>NC_008312.1:0-4597500 GCF_000014265.1 Trichodesmium erythraeum IMS101 | reverse complement strand
CTTTGTCATAGATTAATTTGGTTAATGTAAGAAGTAGAGCTGATATCTTACTTTCAGAACCCATTTGGGATTTATTTTTAAATATCGGGAGGTGGAAAGATGGTGAATATGGGAATATTTCTATACCTTTTTTTCCCTATTCTATTTCTCGATCTCCTGAGTTATTACTCCTGACTCCTATTCTAAAAAAACCGTACCATATGCCAATATTCTAGATGGTTTCTATAGACGAGTCACTTCAAACTCAGAGAATAATATAATAGTAGTTATCTAACAAATGAGATACAGTATTTTGATTTTTTTTATTCCCTGTTTCCTACAAGATAAAACTTGTGTACCTCATATATTTAAGTTGAGAAATGCTATGTGATAGTTTCTTCATATTTTGATAATATTATTATTACAATCAGAAAAATGTATAGTATCTATCAGTAGACGCTGTTGCTTTCTTAGACTCCTGTTTTTCCTATCAAGAATTTTGACTTTATCAGCTATTATCTAGGAAACAAAAGTTAAAAAAATCTCAAAATGGAATTGTCCACGAATATAACTATTCCCGTAGCACCTGCGGGGTATAAATCAGGGTTTGTTGGCATAATAGGACGACCCAATGTTGGAAAATCTACTTTGATGAATCAACTAGTGGGGCAAAAAGTTGCTATTACCTCCCCAGTTGCTCAAACTACTCGTAATCGTCTGCGTGGTATTTTGACTACACAAGCAGCTCAGATAATTTTTGTTGATACCCCAGGTATTCATAAGCCTCAGCACCAACTAGGAAAAGTATTAGTTCAAAATGCTAAAGTAGCAATTCAATCTGTAGATTTAGTTTTGCTGATAGTAGATGGATCAGTAATAGCAGGTGGAGGCGATCGCTATATTATAAATTTACTGGATAAAATCCAAACTCCTGTAATTTTAGGTATGAATAAATTAGACCTACAACCTCAAGATGCTTGGAAAATAGAAGCTAGTTATTATCAATTAATCCATCCTCACCCCTGGCAAATAATCAAATTTTCTGCTGTCACAGGAGAAGGAGTAGAAATACTACAAGATTTATTGATTGAACAGATGGAAACTGGACCTTATTATTATCCTCCTGATTTAGTAACAGACCAAGCAGAACGCTTTATTATGGGGGAGCTGATCCGGGAGCAAATTTTATTGTTGACTCGTGAGGAAGTACCCCACTCAGTAGCGATTGCTATTGACAGAGTAGATGAAGAACCAACTATTACTCGTATTCTTGCCACTATTAATGTGGAACGTTCATCTCAAAAAGGAATTCTAATTGGTAAGGGTGGGAATATGTTAAAAGCTATTGGTAGTGCGGCACGTCAACAAATTCAAAAGTTAATTGCAGGTAAGGTGTATTTGGAGCTATTTGTAAGAGTACAGTCTAAATGGCGACAGTCTCGAATTCAGTTAGCTGAGTTAGGATATCAGGTTGAAGAATGAAAAAAACTTTATTAGATTTTAATAGAGCAGGACTGACACAAAGACACTATATATCGCTTATGATAATTCAGATGATATTTACGCTTTGCTTTATGCGCGCCCGGGAATATTCTGTCGCTATCTGCCATCGCTTAACTATTTTTATTCAAAAAAACTTCAGTTATTTAAGTTACAATTTGCTTTATTTTAATTGAAGGATATTTCAATTCTCAGACTAGACCCAACCGATAATAATTCCTGGCTGTTCTTGATAAATACTTTTTCCTATTTTTACACAAAATCTTTTTCATGAGTTCCAAGTGATGATTGATTTCGGTTATAGCTAAGGACTATCTCATAAATTCAATTATACCCGAAATGATTCATTTCTGCTACTTATGCTGTAATTTTACCTCTGCTTAATAACCAGATAACTTGGTAGTAGGTGGGAGCGATCTCGGAAATTGCTTGACGATATTACATTTCTAGTGTCTAGTTGCAACAGTTATATTAATCGAAGTAAAGATTAGGAGATAATGCTCGAAAGATAAAAATCAAAAAGATTATGCCTGCTCATGATAGTTACGATTTAAGACAAAAAGTTATTAATGCCATTGATAATGGGATTAGTAAGACCCAAGCAAGTGCTATATTTAAGATTAGTCGTAATACGATCAATATTTGGCTATATAGAAATTGAATATTTATTACTATATTCTCCTGAATTAAATGAAATAGAACATTATTAATTTGCAATTAAAAACCTCCTCAGAAAGTCAAAAGGAACAATAGAAGATTAATAAGATAGAGTTGATTATGCTGTTAAGTTGACCTCCTAAGCTTTGCTTCATTTGCTATAATATATTTATTATGCCAGGCCAATTAAGGTTATATTTTCCTTGTGAATAATGAGGATAAAAAAATGCCCTGTTTAGCAAAGATTATGAATTTTTACCAACGACTAGTAAAATAATGATTTTTGCTGCTATGGTACATCTGATGGTTTGACGATTAAAACCTAAATACAATTATGGATAGTTGTTTTTTTACTTTTCAAACAGGTTCTAACTATTCTTATTCTCTATTAGATAAAATCAATGAAATGGTGGAAAAATCTTAAAAAAAATCCTTTAGCAAAATTTGGTGGATTATTGCTATTAATTTTCTATTTGGTAGTAATTGCTGCTGACTTTATTGCTCCCTATGACGCCTATACATCTCAACCCAACGGTTCCCTATTACCTCCTACTCAAATTTACTGGCAAAACCAAGCAGGTGAGTTTATTGGACCTCATGTTTACCCCACGACTCAAGGACCGGTAGATTTAGAAACTGGACTCCGGGAGTTAAAGGTAGATTTGAGTAAACCATCCCCTCTAGGTTTATTTGTCCAAGGACCATCCTATAAACTCTTGGGGATTTTGCCCTGGAATCGACATTTGTTTGGAACGATAGGTCAAGCAAAATTTAATTTATTAGGTACTGACGAACAAGCAAGAGACCAATTTAGTCGTTTAATTTTTGGTGGTAGGATTAGTTTATTTATTGGTTTAGTAGGAATTACAATCTATTTTCCTTTGGGAATGATTATTGGTGGAATTTCTGGTTACTTTGGTGGTTGGATAGATAGTATTTTAATGCGTTTTGCTGAAGTATTAATGACTATTCCGGGTATTTATTTATTAGTGGCACTCGCTGCTATATTACCTCCTGGTTTAACTAGTGCCCAAAGATTTCTCTTAATTGTGGTGATTACTTCATTTATTAGTTGGGCAGGGTTAGCTAGAGTTATTCGTGGAGAAGTCTTATCTATCAAAGAACGAGAATTTGTTCAAGCAGTTAGGGCGATGGGGGCAGGTTCTTTTTATATCATTGTTCGCCATGTATTACCCCAAACAGCAACTTATGTGATTATTTCAGCAACTTTAGCTATTCCTAGCTTTATTATCTCAGAATCAGTTTTGAGTTTGATTGGTTTAGGTATTCAACAGCCAGACCCTTCTTGGGGGAATATGTTATCTTTGGCTACAAACGCTTCTATCTTAGTATTACAACCTTGGTTAGTATGGCCTCCAGCACTATTGATTATTCTGACGGTATTAGCATTTAATTTATTAGGAGATGGGTTGCGAGATGCTTTAGATCCCAGAAATTTACAACAATAATAAATATTAGTTAATAGTTTAAACGGAGAAATAATTATCTTAGTATTATTAATAACTCAATAGGGTTAATTATATTTATCAGTTATTTTTACATAACAAATAAAAAAATGTTTAATTAATTATGTTTACTTTATTTTTACCTCTTGATCATTAATAATTATATAAAAATTTCAAATATTCTAAATCTAGATAGTAGAATAAATCTATTAATCAATCAATTTAATTTTTCGATTCACAGCAGAAATATAACTAATTTTTAACACATTTTTTGTAGGATAAAAAATGACTACTACTCTCAAATATCAACAAAATTTAGCGACAAAGTTAGTCAATGGAATTCTCTCAATTAAGCCACTTGCTAATTTTGCGAAAACTCAAGCAAGAAAAATGATTATTAAACGTGCAGAAAAAATTGGTATCCCTTGGCGTCAACAAGTAAAAGAACTTTCAAAACATAATTGGGATAGAGAATGGAAGGTAGTAAATAACCCTAATTTAGGATATCCCAAATATTATCTTACTTCATTTCATGCTTATGAAAAAGGTAATATGAGTTGGCAAGCAGCTACGGAGGTAGAAGTCGCATCATTGGCAGTTCATGCAGGTATTTGGCCGGAAGAAGGTATTGGTGGAGATGCTAGACTTCGTCAAAGTTTTCTTGATATTTTAAAAGCGGAAATTTCTACGCCAAAAGATGTTTTAGATTTAGGATGTAGCGTGGGCTTAAATACTTTTCCTCTGCAAAAACTTTTTCCTGAAGCTCAATTTACAGGAGTAGATTTATCACCTTATTTTTTGGCAGTTGCTTTGTATCGTTCTCAACAACAAAATTTGGATATTAATTGGGTTCATGCTGCAGCTGAAGCAACTGGTTTACCTGATGATTCTTTTGATTTGATTTCTATCTTTTTGGTGTGCCATGAATTACCACAATTTGCTACTAGAAAAATATTTCGGGAGGCAAGGCGATTATTACGCTCAAATGGTACTATTGCTATTATGGATATGAATCCTAAGTCGGAAGTTTATACTACCATGGATCCTCATATTTTTACTTTGTTGAAGAGTACTGAACCTTATTTGGATGAATATTTTACTTTGGATATTGAAAGGGAATTAGTTGATGCTGGTTTTGAACCTCCAAAAATAATCTGTAATACTCACCGTCACCGCACTATTATTGCCATAGTTGTTTGATTATTAAGGTTGTAATTTTTATTGTTAATTTTGAAAAATAAAAATTAGATCAAGTTGGGTGAAGTTTTATATCGTTCTATTCTTAATGACTAGGGTTTTTTTTGATGACATGCTAGTCCGTTTTTTTGTTTATTGATAAAATTTTATATTGAATCAAAAATCAGATTTAAAAGCAAGCAACCTAAAATTTATATTATACTAATTTCATAAACTTAAGCTACACTTTTAGAAGTAACCTATTATAGAAAATGTCCCCATGTCAGGAGTAGTAAAAATTGAGATAAATGAATCGGTAGAAACTCTCAAAAAACTTTTAAAAAGTGCGAGTACAGCTCAAGAAAAGGAAAGACTTCAAACTATTTACTGGTTGAAAACTCAAACAGTAGAAACAGTAAAAGAAATTGCGATAATGTTAGGACGCAATCGAGTCACAGTACAAAAATGGTTAGGGAAATATCGTACAGGTGGACTGAATCTTTTACTAGAACCAAAGAAAAATCTAGGAGGGAGGCCAAGTTCAATTCCACCAAATGTAATCGAGAAATTAGAAGCAGAATTGCAAAACCCGGAAGGTTTCCAAAGCTATGGTGAAATTCAACAGTGGTTAACGACTTGTTTTGACATCGAGCTGTCTTATCGAACAGTTCATCAATTAGTCAGATATAAATTAAAAAGTAAATTAAAAGTTCCACGTCCAAATCACATAAAATAAAATAAAGAAGCTCAAGAAAACTTTAAAAAAAACTCTCATCTCAACTAGAAGAGAAAATTAAGTTAATTAATAAATATTCGGAAAATCAACTGCCAATTCGCTATTGGTGTCAAGACGAGACTAGAATTGGATTAAAAACTATAACAGGTAAAGTCATTACTGCTTGCGGTGTTAAGCCCATTGGTTTATATCAATGGCTATTTAAATATCTATGGCTTTATGGTTTAGTAGAACCAAAAACAGGAGATTCCTTTTTTTATGAATTTAGTCATCTAGATACTCCTTGCTTTGAAAGATTTTTAGAGCTTTTTTCTCAAACATATCCTGAAGAGATTCATATTATTCAACTAGATAACGGGCGAGGGCATCTAGGGAATGATTTATCTATCCCTGATCACATCATTTTATTATTTCAACCTCCTTATTGTCCCGAAGTTAATCCCATTGAAAGACTGTGGAAAGAGGTGAAAAAATTCTTGAAAAATCGAGTTTTCGATTCCTTAGATTTCTTACGCAGAATCCTGAGAAATATATTAACTGGATTTAGTCAAAAAGATATTGCTTCTTGTACAGGATATGATTTTATTCTTGAAGCATTATGTGTAGTCGGACTTTAGGAAATTGGTATTACTATATCATAACTTGATGGAAATTACAATCCTTTTTTCCCCTAGTATTAGGTATTTTTTGAGTCATTTTTAGGGTTAGGAACATAAATTAAATCAGACGATAAAGTTGTAGTTTGTATCTGGAAAACCTATTGAACAGAATTAATTTTTTCCAGTTTTATTTAGTTTTTATTCCTTAATTAGCAGTAGTAATTCTGTGCATCTATTGAGCGATCGCCTCTTAATCAATAGTAAAATAAAAGCATAATCCTGGGTAAATTTGGATGATTATAGTAGCTTAAAAACAGTAAATATAATTTATTTAAATTAGTTATATCTATCGTTATAACCATTTTTTTATTTTCAATTTAACATTGAGTTAAACTTCATTCTTTATAGTAATTTTTATATAATAATCTAGGGATAACTATTAGCTCTTTCTTCCCTTCTGTGCAAGATACGGATAATTTTTTTGATTTTTTTTGAGTTTTTTATCTTGGTTATTACTAACATCTAAATTGAGTTGTAAATTATATTTATTTGCCTCAGTGAAAATTCCTTCTGTTTGTAATTCTGACAATAATTTACGACGTTTTAGCTGAGATTCTGAATCATTCGGTTTAATCGCAATAGCCCGGTCATAACACATTAAAGCTTCTTGATAGCGTTTAATTTTTTCTAAGACCATACCTTTTCTTGCCCAAGCTTCATAACTATTATCATTAATAGCAATTGTTTGATCATAAGCCATCAAAGCTTCTTCATAACTTGTCAATTTTTCTAATACCCGACCTTGACATAACCAACCTTCATAACGTT
The DNA here is from genome assembly GCF_000014265.1 of Trichodesmium erythraeum IMS101. Taxonomy (NCBI): domain Bacteria; kingdom Bacillati; phylum Cyanobacteriota; class Cyanophyceae; order Oscillatoriales; family Microcoleaceae; genus Trichodesmium; species Trichodesmium erythraeum. Next base: position 4,590,559 of record NC_008312.1, on the reverse strand, counting down.
CCTTTTTAATAGCAATAGCATGATTACAAGAACTTAAAGCTTCCTCATATTGTTCTAACTTCAATAATGTTTCTGCTTTACCGATAAAAGCTTGATAACATTGGGGGTAAATTTTAATTGCTTTATCATAAGAATTAACTGCTTTCTGATACTTTTCCAAAGCACCTAAAGCTACTCCTCTATTATGCCAAACTTCATAATCATCTGGCATTAAATTAATTGCTTGGTCGTAACAATTAACTGCTTCTTGATATTTTTCTATTTGCCATAAAATAGCACCTTTGTTGTACCAAATTTCATACCTATCTGGTTTAATTTTTAGTGCTTTGTCATAAGAATTAATTGCCTCGTTAAAAGATTGTATCCTTCCCAGTAAATTGCCTCGGTTATACCAAATTTCAAATTTATTTGGTTGAATTTTCAGAGCTTGGTCAAAAGTAGTGATTGCTTCTTCATAGCGCTCTAACTTTCCTAATAAAGCACCCAAATTATGCAAAATATCAACATTTTTAGGCTGGATTAAAATAGCTTTTTGATATGAAACAACTGCTTCATTATACCGTTGTAATTTCCTGAATAAAATACCTCGGTTTAGCCAAATTTCTACATGATTTTGATTAAGAGAAAGAGCTTTATCATAGGAAGCTAATGCCTCAGAATAACGTTCTAACTTGACAAATACATTGCCACGATTAAACCAATATTCAAATCTATCAGAATGAATTGCAATAGCATGATCGTAAGCAGCAAGAGCGTCAGAATAACGGTGCAATTTTACAAATACATTACCAGACTTAAACCAAGCTTCACTTAAATAAGAATTAAGAGAAATAGCTTTTTCAAAATTTGCTAAAGCTTGATTATATTGACCATCATAAAATTGTTTTTCTCCTAGTTTAAAATAATCATCAGCAATCATAGTAGGCTGCTTTTCAGAGGATTTTAATTTCTGGGTATTTTTAACAGATTTAGTTTCTGAATTGACAGAATAATTAATTTCTTGAATAGCTTGATGTTTGGCTTCTTGAGCCTCAGAAATAATCACTTGCAGTTGCATTAAAAACTGAGACTTCAGAACTTCTATTTGTTCTACAGATGATTTTGATATCTTAGCTTCTTGATGCAGAAAATCAATTGATTGTTTTGCAGTCACTATATGACTCTCTAATTCAGTAAATAATTTTTGAGATTGATTCAGACTTAATTCTAATTGACTTATTTTTGTTAACCTCTTATTAACTTCACCTACTAATTCTTTAATTACCAATCTTCTGATGAGCCAAAAAAAACCTATAGTTATAGGAGGTAATAAAGTTGCAACTAATAATAAAGTATTCAATAAAGTTAGGGTAGGATTAAGATTGAGACTAGCTTCTGATTCTAAATCTGTTTTTAAAGCCATTTGTTCAGCAAATTGCTGGAATTGATAATTATTTTTTGCTGAAAACTTTACTATTTTCCCTAACCAACTATTGTTTAAAGTTCTTTTAATTTGATGTATATTTGGAGTTGATAAAGTAGTCTTAAGGTTAAGGTTATTATAGGCTTGGCTGACTAATATTTCTGGGGGGCTAATTGATTTTGTGGAAGGCACAGTAATAACATTAATAGAGTTAGTAAGATTAATATTCTCTGGTGCAGTTGTCTGAAAATATGGATTAGTATTAGGAGTAACTTTTGCCTCTGTAGCTAAATTTTGGGAACTGAGGGCAGTAAGGGTTAAGATGGCTGTCTTAGAAAGATTCATATTTTGTTTATTTATCTATGTAATATATAATAAAGGTTAGTTTTTAGTTGATTTTTATTAGCAAATATTCCATTGAAGTACAGGAGCAGTTTTTTGATTTTTGTGGAGGAAAAAATTTTCTACCTAATTTCAGTATGGAGTCTGCTTCTCTATTACAAGAAATTGTTATACTCGCCCGGAAATTTATAAAGTCAAAAGTAAACTCCCCTTTGTCCTTTCCAAGGGGGAAATTAAAGGTTAAAAGTAAGATTTTATAGACTGTAAACTTTGAGGCTATAGCTCAAGTCAAAAGTTAAATTCGCAGTACTGATAGAATTTGAGAGGCGCAAGAATTTACTAACAAGAATGGCGAAGGGCAACTCATTGGCTAGTAAAAACCTCTCTCAAGTATGTATAGCAAGTTTTCTGTGGCTAATCTTATAAGGAGGTTAAACATAAAGCCATTAGAAAATTCTTATGTCCTTTATGGTGAAATTCCATCTGCCCTAACAACATAGGCCACAGGGTAAGAACTGAACATCACATCAATTTGTGAAGTTGGCCGAAATGGGTTTACAGCTTTAACTAGCAGATAAGTCAAGCTTTTAGTAGAGACTGATAGGTGGACAAACAGGAAGATAATTAAATTCTCAAGGTAACTAGCTGATGTAGGAAGAAAGTCAAAGGGTCAATGGAACTGAACATTTTGGTGTCGATATCAACAACTATACTGAACCTTTCGGGATAATTTATACCACGCTCATCAGCTGCAATAAAGGTATAAGGGAACGAGGAAATATCTCCCTTGATACCTAAGGATATAGCTTGAAAACTAAGGTATATCATTCAAGGTCAATGTCAACAAAGGCTTTAGGTCTAAGAGAGAAAGGGTATAGGGTTAATAGGGTTAGCTAAGAAGCTTACGAGGAGGCTTCCCCACTGTTAGAGGTAATGTAAGGTAACCAATAGCAATGAATAAAGCTAATTACTCAAAAGAAAGTTAGCGGGACTTTAGCAAATTTCAAGCCCAAACAAACCCTAAACTCTCTTTATGAGCGGTAAATACGTCGATGTTTTCATCTAACCACTCAACAAAACGATAAGATATTGCGGTACGAAATGCTTCTAAAGTATCAGTAAACGTATTTAATGGTTTGTTAGCCCAACGCCTTCTTATACCTCCTGTTAACTGATGCCAGATAATAAATGTATAAGCACAAAATACTAAAATAAAATGCCTTTTAAGGCTGATTTTATCTCTGACTTGATATTCTCTTAATCCTAACCATCCTTTGGCTTCCCTGTAGAAAACTTCCACCCAATTTCTTTGAGAATAAGTAGAATATATCCACTCAGGAGTTACATATTTGTCTTCTCTATTAGTGATATAATAGTTAATATCAGTGGCCTCAGAAAAACTTTTAGCATTCATAACGATAGCTATAGTTTTTTGACCTGACATCCTAGATATTTCTACTTCTAATGTAGCTACCCAAACTTCTCTAGCATTTTTTGTACTTAGTTGAACTAAGTTGAAAGCTTTCTGAGGTATACTTTCTGCCAGCTTGTCTAATCTAATTTCCTCTTTAATGTCATCTTGTTTTTTAATGATGACTTTTCGATTTTTAGCTAATCCTCCTATATAAGTTAAACTTCTTTTCTCTAGTTGATTTAAGAATGATGTATTGTTACCATAGCCAAATTTCAATTAACACAATTTCTGGTTGGTGTCCTCTGGACAAACATTGATCTACTAGAGACATTGCACTCGTCTGGTTTCTTGACAAATTCTGGGTCTTTTTTTCCTTTTGGAAAAGAATCAGCTTTCTGATACAAAGCTATGTCTAAAGGTAGACTTTTAACTCCATCATAAAGATGAGTTGTCACCACGACTACACCATTATCTGTTTTTCCTATTTCTCCTATATATTGCCGCCCTACTCCTGCAGTAAAATTACCACTTTTTCTGTGGCCTGAATCGTCTATAATTAAAGCAATAGGATCGAGAAGGTTTTGTTTGGCGACGTTCCCACATTACTTGAAGACGACGCTCATTCACAGCATCTACAGACCAATTTGCTCGAACTAGAAAATGCCGTAATTTGTGGTACGTGTGACCTACAGTGTTGTTGGCAATTTGAGACAAGTTTTTTCGATCGCTTTCTCAAGAGTAATCCTCCTATATATTCCCTAAACCCTGTTTTTTGGGCTTTTGTTTTAAAGACATTGTTAAAGCGATCGCACCATCGATGGAAACAAGAGGGCATGGCCACTGAAGTTGTTTCTTTCATCAAACTTTTCCCAGGCCAGTAATTAACGTAAAATACATATCAGGTATACATTATACCCTTTTTTTTACTATTTTTTCACTAAAGTCCCGTTAGTAAAAATCATCAAAAACTGAGATAAAAATAATAAATAAAAGTCTAATAAATATTTGAATTAGTAACACGAAATATCTCTGATACCCATAAAACTGTACAAATTAACTATCTTCAAGGTGAGCTAACGCTCCACTAAAAATAGTTAGTATAAGCGTTTAAGTATTTTTGGAGATGTCTATTTATCAAAAGTAATGCTTGAGCGTGAAAATCACTTTATACTTTGATATTTTTTCTGAACCCCCCCAATACCATTTGGTTATTGAGTAGGAGAGTAGAGGAGTAGAGGAATAGGTAGGTACGTTGCTATAACCTTCGTACAAAACTACCTAAAATTAACACAATTCAAGATGATTCATCCCGCAAAATAGTTATTCCCTTTTTGTCAATTATTGAATAACTAAAGTTTTATAAAAAAATAGTATTAATGTATAAAAATTCCCATCAAATACAACACCTACTAATTAAAAACTTTTACCTACTTCCTCCAAATTTGAAATTGATTCTGTCGAGGTCTTTAATCTTACTATTTTTTATGATTGACTTAGTATCAATACCTAAAATTTAATCTAATTTACCTATAAACAATTCCCACTTTCTTTTATTTTATGATAATACTTTTGTGCAGTTTGCATCCAAGCTTTTACCTGAGATTCTAGCCAAGATTTTTCTCTTTCTAAAGCAGAATTTTTTCCCTCAAGATTATTTACCCAGGTACTATATTCATTAATCTCTGAATGGAGGCGAGAATTTACTTGCAAAATTTTCTGTATTCTAGTACCTAATTCCTGCACAGAAATACCTAATTTTCCCGACCTACCTCGCCAACTTTCCAGTAACTCACATAATTTTAATGCTTCATCAAAATTTGAAATTTCTAAATGACGATAAATTCGATAATAACTAACCCATTTAACAGTTCGAGATAACACCTCAGTCTCCCAATAATTTAATTCTAAATCTGATAAATTTAAACTATCAATTAAATTACTACAAATTTGTAAATGTTCCTTAACCTGATCAAAATCATTAAAACTATGAGTTTTATTTTCTTTATGCCAGCGATAATATCCCAAGATTTCTTTAACAAAATACAAATCAGCAACCAAAGCAATTCTTAACCATAATTCTAAATCTCCAGCAAAAAGATAATTGTCATTAAATTTTCCACCAACTTTTTCTAAAATATATCTTCTAATCAATACAAACGGACAACAAATAGGATTAGCTTTTCCCAAATTTTTCTTAACCCATTCCTCACCATTAACTAAGCTATCCTCATCATAATTTGCCCAATCCCAATTCAAATAATTATTATCACTATCCACCACCATAATAGAGGAAGTAACTAAACCAACATTTTGGTATTTTTCTAGAATTTTTACCTTTTGCTCTAAATTTTTTGGCAACATCACATCATCCTGAGCAAAGACAGTAATATATTCTCCAGAAGCAGATTCTAAACAACGATTCCAATTAGGAAAAAGTCCTAAGTTGTGAGAATTTTGTAAGTATTGAATTCTACTATCTTTCTCCAAATAACTCCTAATAATTTCTGGAGTATTATCAGTAGAACAGTCATCAGAAATAATCAGCTCAAAATCTGTAAATGTCTGTTCAAGAATACTGTCTATTGCATATCTAAGAAATTCTCCAGAGTTATAAGTAGGCAAACAAACAGTAACTTTGGGAAAATTGTTTATAGGCATTTAATCTAATAGTAATACTGCACGAATAGCGCATTATAGCAAAGGTCAAGAACAAGGAAAAAGTAAAAAGTAGAATGGTAATTATTTAGCTCTTATGCCAATTATCATGCATTAAAGCTATACTTAAGTAAGACTTCAAATTGTTCGTATTTCATATCACGCTTAAAAATGAATTAGAATTTCCTAACGGGACTTTAGCAAATTTCAAGCCCAAACAAACCCTAAACTCTCTTTATGAGCGGTAAATACGTCGATGTTTTCATCTAACCACTCAACAAAACGATAAGATATTGCGGTACGAAATGCTTCTAAAGTATCAGTAAACGTATTTAATGGTTTGTTAGCCCAACGCCTTCTTATACCTCCTGTTAACTGATGCCAGATAATAAATGTATAAGCACAAAATACTAAAATAAAATGCCTTTTAAGGCTGATTTTATCTCTGACTTGATATTCTCTTAATCCTAACCATCCTTTGGCTTCCCTGTAGAAAACTTCCACCCAATTTCTTTGAGAATAAGTAGAATATATCCACTCAGGAGTTACATATTTGTCTTCTCTATTAGTGATATAATAGTTAATATCAGTGGCCTCAGAAAAACTTTTAGCATTCATAACGATAGCTATAGTTTTTTGACCTGACATCCTAGATATTTCTACTTCTAATGTAGCTACCCAAACTTCTCTAGCATTTTTTGTACTTAGTTGAACTAAGTTGAAAGCTTTCTGAGGTATACTTTCTGCCAGCTTGTCTAATCTAATTTCCTCTTTAATGTCATCTTGTTTTTTAATGATGACTTTTCGATTTTTAGCTAATCCTCCTATATAAGTTAAACTTCTTTTCTCTAGTTGATTTAAGAATGATGTATTGTTACCATAGCCAAATTTCAATTAACACAATTTCTGGTTGGTGTCCTCTGGACAAACATTGATCTACTAGAGACATTGCACTCGTCTGGTTTCTTGACAAATTCTGGGTCTTTTTTTCCTTTTGGAAAAGAATCAGCTTTCTGATACAAAGCTATGTCTAAAGGTAGACTTTTAACTCCATCATAAAGATGAGTTGTCACCACGACTACACCATTATCTGTTTTTCCTATTTCTCCTATATATTGCCGCCCTACTCCTGCAGTAAAATTACCACTTTTTCTGTGGCCTGAATCGTCTATAATTAAAGCAATAGGATCGAGAAGGTTTTGTTTGGCGACGTTCCCACATTACTTGAAGACGACGCTCATTCACAGCATCTACAGACCAATTTGCTCGAACTAGAAAATGCCGTAATTTGTGGTACGTGTGACCTACAGTGTTGTTGGCAATTTGAGACAAGTTTTTTCGATCGCTTTCTCAAGAGTAATCCTCCTATATATTCCCTAAACCCTGTTTTTTGGGCTTTTGTTTTAAAGACATTGTTAAAGCGATCGCACCATCGATGGAAACAAGAGGGCATGGCCACTGAAGTTGTTTCTTTCATCAAACTTTTCCCAGGCCAGTAATTAACGTAAAATACATATCAGGTATACATTATACCCTTTTTTTTACTATTTTTTCACTAAAGTCCCGATAAATGGTTTTGATGATTTTACCTTATTTTCTATTTTGGAGATGTCTAATGGTATTAATATATTAATCTCTAATTTTCGTCTATAAAACAAAACTTTCTATTTTGTATAAATTGTCAAAATTAAATATTTTTTTCCTTCCTTTCTTACATACTTTATATTATATGCTCCCTGTTCCGTTGAGTATATTAATTTAAGGTAGTTATAGGAAAAAGCTAAATAGAAAATACTTCAATTATCTGGTTTCCAAAGAATAGTAATTATTTCTCTACCCGACCTTTGATGAAAATCTACAGTTAGTGCTTCAATGATAGTTATTTAGGATAAAAGTAGAGAATATCTAAACATAAAAATCTTCCAATTAAGTAGAGGGTGGTAAGTTTTATGCTTTATGTATCAAACTGTAAATTAGTGCCAATTTTAGTTATATAAGTCCCTTGAGATGTTTTATGGCTAAATATGTAACGCCTTTTTTTTTATCTACTTAATACCAATTTCCTGAAGTCAGACTACACATACCTTGAGGCATTGGTTTTTTAAGCTTGATAAATTACTTTTACAAATAAAGTTTTACGTTGATAAAATTTAGATAACTTATTTCCAAATAATAGTAATTACTTGCCTATTTAAATTGTTATCAAAATCTCACGATTTGTACAAAACTACCACAAATAATTTTGCCTAACTACTTACATATATCATCTAATATCAAATACAAAAAAAAATGATGCTATCCATGAATTTTCCTATCTGACTATTCTCCTATCAATATACCAAATATACCAGTAGAAAAAATCAACCTATTTCATATAATTTCCTCAGATATTGTAAATTAAAAGATGAAATTTTTATTTTACTTTTTACCCTAATTCAATGGCACGACTATAAGCTACACTTGCTTCATCTATTTTTCCCTGCTTTGCTAAAGCATCACCCAAATTTTTCTGAAATAAATATGAGTTGGGATTGATATTTATTGCTTTTTGAAACATATAAATTCCTTCTTCCAACTCTCCTACTTTTGTTAAAATTTCTCCTAAATAGTTATAAGCAGAATCTAAATTAGGATTAATTTCAATAGTACGGCGATAGGAGGCGATCGCTTCTGACCACCTTTCTTGTTTTGCCAAAACTATGCCAAGTTGTAGATAAATATCTGGATTATTTTTCTCTACCTCTAAGGCAAGTTTATATTCAGATATCGCCTCAAATAAATAACCTTGTGTTGTCAATAGTTTGCCTAGATTAAAATGAATTTCTGAATTTTCTGGTTCAGTTATTAAAGCAATTTGATAAAAAATTATTGCCGTTCCTAGTTTATTTTTGCTCAATAAAGTATTCGCCAATTTCCGACATATTTCTGGATGATATGGCTGAATTTCTAAGATTTTATAGTAATTACTTTCATCCCCTGGAGAATATTCTATTGCTTGACGATAATTATTTAATGCTGCTTGTAAATTTTCCTGATAACGTTGTTTAAAAATATGCCCTAACTTTTCATATACTTCTGTTAAACTCGGTTCTAGTTTAATAGCCTTTTCATAGTAAGCGATCGCTTCATCCCACTGTTTTTTTCGAGAATATAAATTACCAGTAATTTTGTATAATTCTGGGTTATTAGGTTGAATTTTTAATGCCTGAGCATACCAACTCATGGCAGCTTCTAAATTTCCCTGAATTTCCCAAGCATTTCCTATAGTTTGATAGGCTAGAATAAAATCTGGTTTTACCTCTATAATTTGATGACATAGAGCGATCGCTAGGTCAAATTCACCTCTGGCCAAATATTCTGCTGCTTTTTGCTGTTTTTCTAACACATTCACAGTTAAGTATAGTTTTTTTACGGTTCACTATATTAAGCTAAAATATATTACACATTCAAAAACTATTTATCAATTTAAGTATTAATCAGAATGAAGTTAGACTTAAGGAATCTTTTTACTCAAAATTCAGTCGTCCCTAAAGGTATTATTCATGTAGGTGCTTATGATGGTAAAGATATCAAACTTTATGAGAATTTAAGCATATCAAAAATTCTCTTTATTGAAGCTAACCCAATAGTATTTGAAAAATTAAAAGCAAATATCGCCACAGCATCTATTGATGTACAAGCTGTTAACTATGCTATTAGTAATCAAAATGGAAAAGTAAGATTATATGTTAACTCAATGGAGCAAAATAGTTCTATTTTTCCATTGAAATATTATCGAGATATTTACCCCAATATTAAAGAAGCTCATCAACTCATAGTTGAAGCAAAAACTCTGGATACTTTGTTACAAGAATTAGAGTTATCTCCAAAAGATTTTAATATCCTTAATCTTGATATTCAAGGAGCAGAACTTTTAGCATTACAAGGAGCAACTAATCTACTTAAATATATAGATGCAGTTTACACCAAAGTTAATTATGAAGAACTCTATGAAGGTTGTGCTTTAGCAGAAAAAATTGATGAATTTTTAGCACAGACTGGTTTTAGTAGGGTAGCAATAGCAAAACCTTTTCACCCATCTTGGGGAAATGCTTTTTATGTGAGAAAACAAGTCGTTACTATGTCTACTTTTGGCAAAAATGGCGGATTTGGAAATCAAATCTTTCAGTATGCTTTCTTAAAAATATATGCTCAAGAAAATAGGTTATCTGTAGAGATTCCTAAATGGTTAGGTCAACATTTGTTTGGACATAAAGATAGAGAAATTCATGAATATTTGCCTGTAGTTGTTGAGAATAATAATGAAATTTTCCCTGGTAATAGAGAAATTTGGAAAAATGTAGATATTCAAGGATATTTTTTATATCACACTAGCTATTACAGAAATCACAAAGAATATTTTTGTTCTTTATTTCAACCTGTAGCAGAAATAGAAACTCTAGTAAAAGTTGCTTGGGAAAAGTTGCGATCTCTTGGCAAAACTATTATTGGTTTACATTTACAATTACACTCAGATGAAAATAATAATTCTGTTGTTGCTCCTAATGAATGGTATAAAATTTGGCTACATGGTTTATGGGAAACTTTAGAGGAACCAGTTTTATTTATCGCCAGCGATAATATAGAAGAAATAAATAAGGGGTATTTTGCTGAATATAATCCTATAACGGTTCGAGATTTGGAGGTAGAGGTTAATCTAGAATATCTGAATTTTTTCTTATTGAGTAAGTGTGATTTTGTTGCTATTTCTAATACGGCTTTTGCTTTTGGTGCTTGCCTCTTAAATCAAACAGGAAAATATTTCTTTCGCCCCCATTTTTCCACTGCAAAACTTATACCTTTTGAACCTTGGAATAGTACTCCTGTTTTTCGAGATATAGATATTGATGAAGTAGGAAAAAGTGTTTTGTCTGAGGCACAATTTCGGCAGATACAATCTCAACTTCAGCAAACCCAGACAAACTTAGAAAATAGTCAGTATCAGACAAACGAACTTTCCCAAAAATTAGTATCTACTCAGTCTCAACTTGAGCAAAATCAAACAGAATTAGAAACTATCCAATATCAAAGAGACCAAATATTAGGAGAATTAGAAAAGTTCCACTGTCAACTTCAGCAGAATCAAGAAAAAGCCAAAAATGCTGAATCAGAATTACAAAAAACTCGGGAAAAATTAGAAAATACTCAATCACAAAGAGACGAAATTTCCCAGCAATTAACATCTACCCAGTCTCAACTTCAGCAAAATCAAGAAAAAGCCAAAAATGCTGAATCAGAATTACAAAAAACTCGGGAAAAATTAGAAAATACTCAATCACAAAGAGACGAAATTTCCCAGCAATTAACATCTACCCAGTCTCAACTTCAGCAAAATCAAGAAAAAGCCAAAAATGCTGAATCAGAATTACAAAAAACTCGGGAAAAATTAGAAAATACTCAATCACAAAGAGACGAAATTTCCCAGCAATTAACATCTACCCAGTCTCAACTTCAGCAAAATCAAGAAAAAGCCAAAAATGCTGAATCAGAATTACAAAATATTAAAACAGAATTAGATAAATCTCACTCCGAGCTACACGATATACGAGAAGAATTAGAAATTACTCAATTCCAATTAGATGAAGTACAAGCAGAATTAGAACAATCTCAATCTCAGTTATCCAAACATCAGGAACAACTCAATACCTATCAATCCCAACTTAAGCAAACTAAAAAAGAACTAGAAACAACAAAATTAAAACAGGAAAATCAGGAAAAAATATTACTAAATAAAAATACAAAAAACTATGCAGCTCATATCAAAAATCTGGCGAAAATACTCGCAGAAACAATCCAAGATTAATATAATATAACTACGGAAAAGTTATAATAAAAATTAATCTATAAATAAGTTTTAAGCCTTAGTATTATCCTAATAAAAGTGCTTATTGGTATACTGATCAACTTTATTAATGACAATTTAAATTAGGAGATTTTTTTTAGCAAAAAAAATCCCTAAACATTATCTCCTACTATTTACCTCTTTTTTCCTTATTTTAAGATTATGAAAACAGCATTAATTTCAGGAATTTCCGGTCAAGATGGTTCCTACTTAGCTAAATTGTTACTCGAAAAAGGTTACAATGTTTGTGGCACTTCCAGAGATGCTCAAATGTCTACCTTTAAAAACTTATCTTATTTAGGTATTCGTGAACAGATAAAGTTAGATTCTATGTCTTTAAATGACTTTAGAAGTGTCTTACAAATATTAACCAAATATCAACCAGATGAAATTTATAATCTAGCTGGTCAAAGTTCAGTAGGTTTATCTTTTGAGCAACCTGTAGAAACACTAGAAAGTATCGCTACTGGTACATTGAATTTATTAGAAGCAATTCGTTTTATTGGAGAAAAAATTAAACTATACAATGCTAGTTCCAGTGAATGTTTTGGGGATACAGAAGGTCAAACTGCGACAGAGATTACTCCATTTCGCCCTAGAAGTCCTTACGCTGTTGCTAAATCTGCAGCTTTTTGGGAAGTAGCAAATTATCGAGAAGCTTATAATTTATTTGCTTGTTCTGGAATTTTATTTAATCACGAATCTCCTCTCAGACCTCAACGTTTTGTTACTCAAAAAATTGTCTCAGTTGTTTCTAGAATTGCTCAAGGTAGTAAAGAGAAATTATCTTTAGGAAATATTTCAGTACAAAGAGATTGGGGTTGGGCACCAGAATATGTAAAAGCAATGTTTTTAATGTTACAGCAAGATAAACCAGATGATTATATAATTGCTACTGGAAAAACTTATTCTTTGCAGGATTTTGTATTAGAAGCTTTTGCCGCTGTAGGATTAAATTGGCAGGATTATGTAGAGATAGATAAGGGTTTATATCGTCCTACTGATATTTTTGTTAGTAAGGCAAATCCAATTAAAGCTGAACAAAAATTAGGATGGAAAGCAGATTATAAAATGCCAGATGTTGTGCGGATGATGCTTAAGGATAGAATGGCTAATTTAGAAATTATTGAAAGTCGTAAAAAAATAAAATAATAAAGGCAAACAATCAGCATATTTTTAGTGATATGTAAAAAATAGATTGTTGTTAGTATACAATTTTTATTTTTCGTTAAAATTAAGATAAAATATTTTACTGGCATTCATTTAATAATAATGTATATATCAATTAATTTCAGGCTTATACTAAATAAAAATAAAACTGTATATAAATAAAATTATTTGCCAAAAATTTTGACCTAAATAAAGTATTATTCATAGTTTTTATTAGATGCATATACTAATATATACCTGCTATAAACCATATTTATAATAACATTATGATTAAGAAGAATTATACAAAAACAAAACAATACCTTTATAAAAGGCGATCGCTTAACTATAAATGAGTTTAAAAAGCTCTATTTTAATAAGTTTAGGAGAATAAAAAAATCAGGAAAGATGAGTATAAACTAGACAGTGGGAGTTTATGAGAATAACTATTGCCAGCTAAAGCTTTTAGTGATCATTTTAGAGTACTACAAAAAAATTTTAGAAAATTGATAAAATTAGAATCCTTTACTGCCAATAGTTTTTACTTGAGCTGATAGCTAATATATAAACGCTTAAAGCTATAGATAGACTATTATTTTACCAATATTTCTATTATGATAATTATGCAACTTTACAAAAGTTTATAAAATGAACGTAATTACATCAAACCCAACTTTAGATAACCAGCTAAGGCAGTATAACTGGAGTTGGAAAAACCATAATATCCAATATACCATGATGGGAACTGGACAACCTTTACTATTAACCCATGGTTTTGGTGCATCCATAAATCACTGGCGTAATAATATCCCTCTCCTCGCTAAATCTGGTTACCAAGTATTTGCCCTGGACTTACTAGGATTTGGAGCATCTTCTAAGCCTTCCATAGATTATTCAATGGAACTCTGGGAAGAACTAATATACGACTTCTGGAGCGCACATATTCGCCAACCTACTGTCTTTGTAGGCAATTCAATAGGTGCATTACTCAGTCTAATGATACTAGCGAGTTACCCAGAAATTGCCACAGGAGGAATTCTCATTAATTGTGCAGGAGGTTTAAACCATCGACCCCAAGAATTAAATCTGCCCCTAAGATTCATCATGGGGATGTTTACCAAATTAGTAAGCTCCCCAGTTTTAGGACCATTTATTTTTAACCAAGTCCGTCAAAAACATCGCATCCGTAATACTCTCAAACAAGTCTATATAAATAAAGAAGCTGTCACAGAAGAATTAGTAGAAATAATTCATCGTCCCTCTTGCGATGCTGGAGCCCAAAAAGTTTTTGCTTCAATTCTCACCGCACCGGCTGGACCTCATCCCTCAGAATTGTTACCAAAAATTAAAGCTCCATTGTTAGTGATCTGGGGAGAAAAAGACCCTTGGACACCAATATCTGGTGCCCAAATTTATCAAGACTTAGCAGACAAAAGTGGAGTTATTCAATTTGAACCCATACCAAACACAGGTCATTGTGCCCATGATGAAAGGCCTACAATAGTTAACTCTTTGATTTTAGATTGGTTAGCTAAAATGATTAATATGTAAAACTTATAAAATTAATAAAAAAAAATATATTAATAGTCGTGACAAAATTAACTTAGTAAGTTATAATATTAGTCGTGTGAGGAGCGAAATCAGCGAGAGCATCGAGACGAAACACGGCCAGTCGTCGATGCTCTTTCTGAATAATAATTTTAAATTCTGTTAAAAATCTCTAGTAAAATTCAGACACTATTGTTGTGTCACATCTCTTTTAATTTTTGTTAAACATTATCAAAAAGCGGTCATTTCTAATGACCGCTTTTTGAAATTTAAATTTCAAATAATTTAAATTAATCGAGATACATCTATTGGGAATTGTAGCTTTCTAACTCTGTTGGCATCCAGTCAGTAGTAACATATATGTGTCCTAACTCTTTACCCTGATAACTTCTTTTAGCAAACCGCCACCCAGGTTCAAGAATAATCTTAGTAAATCCATTTGCCAAACCATAAGTTCTACCAATAAGTAGTCGTGGTGCATTAGAATCAACACGAGAAATACCCATCAGTCGTATATCACCCCCACTCTCTTGTAAAGAGAGAGCATAGTCAAGAGCTAGATCAGTATTAGCCATTCGGATAGAATAACCATTACTGTCAGTAGCACGGCCACAAATGCCTGTAAAATCGAAATTTAGTAACAGGGGATCGACCAACGTAGGACGATCGCCACTTTCACTCCAGCATTGTCTGGTATCAGTTTTTTGCTCTAAAATTAGTAATTGTGGCCCAAAATCACGGCGAATGGCAATTGCAACATATCTAGATTGTTCAACTTCTTTTTGGTTAAACAAATTTGCCTTCGCGGGAATTATAGAAGATAAAGTCAATAACCCTAAAGTTGTAAGTGCAGCTATAGACCTTTTGAAAAAAGTTTTCATCCGTGTTGTTTTGTCTGATTTGATATATCCAAGAATGTTGTAAATTTTAAGAAATTTGAAAACTAATTTTCGTACCTTACCTAAATATTTGTCAAACCCTATTTAGTCTAAATCTTCTCAAGTGAGAAAATTTGGTTTTTTTAACTTTCTTAGGTATTTAAGACTTAGATATTAAAATTTGTTTTAATTTCAAATTATTATTGATTTGGTAGTGCAGAGCACGATCCCGTGTGGAATAGGTATTAGTTCATTCGACTTCCCAAGAGAGTAATATAGTTACTGTACTTGCTCCAACTTTAATGTCAGCAATAGCCGAGACCCCAAACCTGTTTTTTAGGAAGTAGTATTATTCTAGGAAGGTAAAAAACAAAATCTAGCTAGGGAATACCAAAGGATGAAAGACAGTCTAATTGACAAAAAAACAATATTAGCATTTCGAGTTGGATACTGTAGCCAGAGTTACTGATGAAGTGATAACCGATAACTGAAATAACATATTCTCCCGCGATCTAAAGATTCTAACGGGAGTCACCTAGCATCATTTATAAATTTTTACCGTCGTGCTCCTGACTAATTGTTTCTTGTTTTACTAACTCAGGTTGTTCATGTTCATGAGCTTTCATCCTCAATCTAACTGAGTTAGCATGAGAATGCAAACCCTCAGCTGTGGCCAATAAATCAATATCAGAAGCAACCTTTTGCAAAGCAGTAGGAGAATATTGAACCAAACTAGAATGCTTCAGAAAAGTTTCTACTCCCAATGCTGAAGCATAACGAGCAGCACCAGAAGTAGGTAAAGTGTGATTCGGCCCAGCCAAATAATCTCCCACAGCTTCCGGAGTTGAATAACCAAGGAAAATAGCACCAGCATGGCGAATATTTTCCAGTAGTTCCCAAGGATCTGAAACTTCCAACTCCAAGTGTTCTGGAGCAAATTGATTAGAAAGTTCAACAGCATCTTCAAAAGATGAAACAACAACCACCAAACCATAATGGGCGATCGCTTTTTCCGTCAAAGTGCGACGTGGATGATCTTCAAGTTGTCGTTCCACCTCTACCACCACCTGACGTGCTAGTTCTAAATCTGTAGTCAATAAAATAGCAGCAGCCAAAGAATCATGTTCTGCTTGGGCCAACATATCTGCTGCCACATAAACTGGATTAGCCTCAGAATCTGCAATAATCAGCACCTCTGAAGGCCCAGCCAAAGAATCAATACCTACTGTACCATAAACAATTTTTTTGGCCAAAGTTACATATATATTCCCAGGCCCAGTAATCACATCCACTTTGGGTATAGTCTCTGTACCATAAGCCAGAGCCGCTATTGCCTGAGCACCTCCAATTCGATAAATTTCCTGAATACCTGCCTCTTGAGCAGCCACCAGTACCGCAGGATTAATTTTTTTTCCTTGAGAGGGTGGTGTCACCATAACAATCTTGGGGACTTTAGCCACTTGAGCTGGAATAGCGTTCATCAGAACTGTACTAGGATAAGCAGCCTGACCACCAGGAACATAAAGTCCAGCTCTATCCACAGGAGTGTAACGTTTGCCCAAGACCACTTCATCATCACCAAACTGAACCCAGGACTTAGGAATTTGTTGTCGGTGAAAAGCCTTTATCTGTTTAGCAGCCAAACGAATGGAACTTAATAAGTCCTTATTGACTTGCTGATAGGCTGCATCTAACTCAGAACCACTTATCTTTAACTCTTCTGAAGTCAAGGTGATATGGTCAAACTCAGAAGTATAGTTTAATAGAGCCTCATCACCTTTTTCTCTAACGTTGCGCAAAATTTCTCGCACCGTTGTTTCTTTATGAATAGCCATATCATCGTGGGTACGCTCTGTAATCCGTTTTAATTCAGCTTGTGCCTCAACCCACTCAGTAATTATTCGCAGCATAGAGATTAGGAATGCCAACTAAAAAATAAAGTTCGCCAGTAGAGGGTAGTTTGAGAACCAAAAGAGTTGGATAAATCTTAAAACTATTTATCTATAATATTAAACGCTGACAAATTAGAAATAAAATTCCTGCTGATTGTCAATTGTCTTGTAATTACCCTGACTTGATCTAGGAATAAGAGTCAAACAATTCTTTCAATTTCCCAATCACCCATTACTCTTTGTTATAGCGTGAAGTCATAACACTGGCATCTTTAATACTTTTTGACATATTTTAAGACTTATCCACTAAAGTCAGATTTCTAGAATAAATCCTTGTTTTTAATAATATAGCAATCCTATTTTAACCTTGTCCAAAATTTTGGGGTTTTTAGGAAATATAGAATAGGTAATGGTTAATGGGCAAGAGTTTAATAGTTTATTTCTAGTTGTTTAACCTTGACAAACTATGAATGAATAGCTATAGACATCTGCTAAAAAAACTAGGTTTCTGGGTTATCCTGCATAAGTCCCAATCTTAATGCCTTCAGAAAATTAAGATTTATGCCAAACTCAACCTAACCCATCATATTAGAGGTTAAAGGAGTCTAGAGTTGAGCTATACATTTTGAGTTTGATGGAAATGCCAAAAAATACCTTGCCTATTGACAAAGTCAATGCTATTATATAAAAGTGTTATATACTATAAACTAATAGTGACTAAGGATAATTATAGGGAGCCTTAAGTTCCGTGCGATATAAAAGGCATCGGGAGGATGTCAAAAATTCTGAATATAAATAAAATTAAACTATGGCCAATATCAAGTCTGCTATTAAACGTATCCAAGTTGCTGAGCGCAACCGTCTGCGGAACAAAAGTTATAAATCTGCAGTTAGAACTTTGATGAAAAAATACTTCACTACTGTTGAAAAGTATGCCTCCAATCCCACAGATGAATTAAAGATAGAAGTTGAACAGCAAATGTCAAAAGCTTATAGTAAGATAGACAAAGCTGTGAAACGTGGTGTTCTACATAAAAATAATGGTTCTCGTAAAAAGGCTAGGTTAGTGAGATTTTATAAGAGACATTTAATTAGTCAAAAAAGTCAGACAGACTCTGGGGTTAAAGATACTTCTGTAGCTTCCTAAGGGAATAATAGTCTAGCTATCATAAATCATTATCATTTAGTCAGTTCTGAAAAAAACTATCAGAAAAAATAAATTCCTGTCCGATTTGTAGAATTATAATGTGTCTTTATTAAAGCGTATCTATAAATACAAAATATAGGGCTCTAAGCACATCTGTTCTTAGATAACCTGTGTGTCTATGTGTATCTAAATAGTATACCAAGACGAAAAAATAGGATGCCCACGTTAACTTGACAGTATAGTGCAGTATTATGTAATAGCCTCAAGGATGCGTCCAGTGGCAGCTAGTAGATGTGGAAAAACGCAGTTTTAACTCGTTAAAAATCTCCGTAACTTTAGTATGGGGAGTAGTAAAATTAACTATAAAAGCCAAATGCAGCTAATTGATACTCACGTCCACATCAACTTTGATATATTCAATTCTGACTTGGAAAAGATCCGTAAACGTTGGGAAGAAGCAGGAGTAGTTCACCTAGTTCACTCCTGTGTAGAACCAGAGGAGTTCCTTTCTATAAAAGCAATAGCAGATCGCTTTCCAGAACTTTCTTATGCAGTTGGCTTACATCCCTTAGATGCTCACAAGTGGACATCTGCCACTGCTAATCAAATTAAAAACTGGGGTATATCAGACCCTAGAGTAGTAGCTATAGGTGAAACGGGATTAGATTTTTACAAAGCAGATAATCAAGAGCAACAGAAATTTGTCTTCAAACAGCAATTAACTATAGCTCAAGAACTTAACAAGCCATTAATTATTCATTGTCGTGATGCAGCTAACTCAATGGCAGAGATTTTGTACGATTTTCAAGAAAATCACAGGCCTGTTACAGGGGTTATGCACTGCTGGGGAGGTACTCCAGAAGAAACTAAAATGTTCTTAGATATAGGGTTTTATATTAGCTTTAGTGGAATTGTGACATTTAAAAATGCTACACAAATTCAAGAATCAGCTAAAATAGTACCTGATGATCGCCTGTTAATAGAAACAGATTGTCCATTTCTCGCACCAGTGCCAAAGCGGGGCAAACGCAACGAACCTGCTTATGTAAAATATGTGGCCAAAAAAGTTGCTGAACTTAGAGGTATAACATTAGAAAATTTAGCAGCACAAACCAGCAAAAATGCTTGCGAACTATTTGGCTTTTCTATTCATTTTCAATAACCCAGCTCCACTTATTTTAGAGGAGTAGGTTAATGATTTAATTATGATTATATTTATTGACAAATGAGTTTGAAACTAGATCGCCATTCTTCATACTAGGAAAAACTCTCTTATGCTCTCTTGTGGTGGGCTGCTTGCCAGGTAAAGTTTTTAATTAATAGTAAGTTCAGATCTTAAGTGTAAGTTCTGTAGAGTAGATATAGTTAAGATAATATCCTACTAAAACTCATATTTTAACTTACATTCTTGGATTTTATTTTAATATGTATGATTTATTACTCAAACGAAGTTCATATCTCAAATATACATTACTTATGCTAAGTTTGTTGCTGTAAATCTATAAACACATTATTGATCAAGTGTATTTATTAGCCGAAACAAATCTATATACAATATTATCATAACTATTAATTAATGATAATTAAGATGAATTAATAGATATATTATTAATATTTAATAAGTAACAGTACAATTTTAGTAACTAGAAACAAAATAACTAATTCCTTATAACATATAAGCAAGGATAGATAGCAAAACTTATCATATTAGATTCAAATAATTGTTTTGTAGTTTATCTAATTTTTAACAAACTACTAATATAATTGATATTAACAGGTTAAAAAATTAAATAAATATTTGTGTTCATAACCGATTCAGTGAGTATAGCAAATATGTTGTTAGTTGTTGTGGCACAAGAAAAAGGGAAAAGTTATAATTTCATGAGAATGTATATCAAAAATGAAAATAAAAAAACTAGAGATCAATCTGAGTAAACAGTAGAAAAATTACAAAAAAAAAATTATCCCTTAAACAATTATTATAGTGAAAGGAGAAATTAAATATGAGTTTTAATCTGATTAAAATACCGTTAACTGGATAGGTTTGACTGGTAAAAATAAGATTTATATCAGTTAAAATATAAACTTTTAATTACTACAAAATAACTTAATAGTGAAAAATTTACTTACTTGCCTTAAAAATTTGTCAGTCTACAGCAGATTTTATTTCAGTAATTTATAGTTGTGCTAAAGAAGATATTTGTCCCACAAAGGTTGTATTATTAATATTTGTTTATCACGTACTTTAAATCTGCTATCTATAGTCAATTAATTGGTGGAATATTAATCCACGATTGTTTACTTAAAAATCTACTGATAAAAAATGTCTCCCTACCTAATAGGATACTCAAGAATGACTTATCAAAAATTAAATGTAAATACTTACAGTAACCTACAAATTTTCAATATGCCCGATCTGATTGAAATTCAGAGGGCTAGCTTTCGCTGGTTTCTAGAATATGGACTAATAGAAGAACTAGACAGTTATTCTCCAATTACCGATTATACAGGTAAATTAGAACTTCACTTTATTGCCAAAAACTACAAACTAAAACAACCAAAATATAGTGTAGAAGAATCCAAACGCCGAGACAGCAGCTATGCAGTGCAAATGTATGTTCCCACCCGCTTAATTAACAAAGAAACTGGGGAGATAAAAGAACAAGAAGTATTTATTGGAGATTTACCCCTAATGACAGATAGGGGAACATTTATTATTAATGGAGCTGAAAGAGTAATTGTTAATCAGATAGTTCGTTCTCCAGGAGTTTACTATAAATCTGAGACAGATAAGAGTGGTCGACGGACATATAATGCTAGTTTAATTCCTAACCGAGGTGCATGGCTTAAATTTGAGACAGATAAAAATGACCTAGTTTGGGTTAGAATAGATAAAACTCGTAAACTTTCTGCTCAAGTATTACTTAAGGCTTTGGGATTAGGAGACAGTGAAATTTTTGACTCCTTGAGACACCCGGATTATTTCCAAAAAACTATAGAAAAAGAAGGACAATACGGAGAAGAAGAAGCCCTATTAGAACTATATCGGAAACTACGCCCAGGGGAACCACCTACCATAGCTGGTGGAGAACAACTACTCCACAGTCGATTCTTTGACCAGAAAAGATACGACTTAGGGCAAGTAGGACGATATAAACTTAATAATAAACTAAGGTTAAACTTACCAAACACAGTACGAGTATTAACGAAAGAAGACATATTAGCTTCGATTGACTATCTAATTAATTTGGAGTATGACATTGGTCAGACAGATGATATTGACCACCTAGGCAACCGACGAGTCAGAAGTGTAGGAGAACTACTGCAAAATCAAATCAGAGTCGGGTTAAACCGTTTAGAGCGAATTATTCGGGAGCGAATGACTGTATCTGAATCAGAGACATTAACTCCAACATCACTGGTTAACCCAAAACCATTAGTAGCAGCTATCAAAGAATTCTTTGGTTCATCTCAGTTGTCCCAATTTATGGATCAAACAAACCCATTGGCGGAGCTGACCCACAAAAGACGAATCTCAGCTTTGGGACCTGGAGGATTAACCAGAGAAAGAGCTGGATTTGCTGTTCGAGATATCCATCCTTCCCACTATGGCAGGATTTGCCCTATTGAAACACCAGAAGGCCCGAATGCTGGATTAATTGGTTCTCTAGCTAACCATGCTAAAGTCAACAGCTATGGATTTATAGAGACTCCCTATTATCCAGTAGAAAATGGTCGGGTGTTGCGCGATCGCACCCCAATATATATGACAGCAGATGCAGAAGACGATTTGCGAGTAGCACCAGGGGATATTATGACTGATGCGGAAGGGAAGATTTTAGGGGATGTTGTACCAGTACGTTATCGACAAGACTTTACCACTACCAATCCCCAACAAGTAGACTATGTAGCAGTTTCCCCAGTACAGGTTGTTTCAGTGGCTACATCATTAATTCCATTTTTGGAACATGATGATGCTAACCGAGCGCTTATGGGTTCTAATATGCAGCGACAGGCAGTGCCATTATTAAACCCAGATAGACCTCTTGTAGGAACAGGTTTAGAACCTCAAGCTGCCCGAGATTCTGGTATGGTAGTTGTTACTCGGACAGATGGAGAAGTTAGCTATGTAGATTCAACTAAGATATCCGTCATTGACAAAGAGGGCAACCAAGCCGACTACCCACTATGTAAATATCAGCGGTCTAACCAAGACACCTGCTTAAACCAAAGACCCCTGGTGTTTGAGGGAGACCAAGTAGTTGCAGGTCAGGTATTAGCTGATGGTTCCTCTACTGAAGGGGCTGAGTTAGCTTTGGGGCAAAATGTTCTAGTAGCTTATATGCCTTGGGAAGGTTATAACTATGAAGATGCGATTCTGATTAGTGAGCGTTTAGTATATGATGATGTTTATACATCTATTCATATTGAAAAGTTTGAAATTGAGGCTCGACAGACAAAATTAGGACCAGAAGAAATTACTAGAGAAATTCCGAATGTTGGAGAAGACGGTCTGCGGAACTTGGACGAACAGGGAATTATTCGTGTTGGTGCCTGGGTACAATCAGGGGACATTCTCGTAGGTAAAGTCACCCCCAAAGGAGAATCTGACCAACCCCCAGAAGAAAAACTGTTGCGGGCAATTTTTGGGGAGAAAGCAAGAGATGTTCGAGATAATTCTTTACGGGTACCTAATGGTGAAAAAGGTCGTATTGTTGATGTCCGAGTATTTACTAGGGAAAAAGGAGATGAACTACCACCAGGAGCAAATATGGTGGTCAGGGTTTATGTAGCTCAAAAGCGGAAGATTCAGGTAGGGGATAAAGTAGCAGGGCGCCATGGAAATAAAGGTATTATTTCAAGAATTTTACCGATTGAAGATATGCCTTATTTGCCTGATGGTACTCCTATAGATGTGGTGTTAAATCCTTTGGGCGTACCTTCCCGAATGAATGTAGGACAGATTTTTGAGTGTTTGTTAGGATGGGCTGGTGAAATTTTAAGCGTGCGGTTTAAGTGTGTACCTTTTGATGAGATGCATGGTCCTGAAAAATCCAGGGAAACAGTACATCTAATGTTAAAATTAGCCAGGGATAATTCTGGTAAAGATTGGGTATTTGATGAGAAGCATCCTGGAAAAATTTGGGTGTTTGATGGGCGGACTGGAGAAAGGTTTGATCGCCCGGTAACTGTGGGAATTGCTTATATGTTGAAGCTGGTTCACTTAGTTGATGATAAGATTCATGCTCGTTCCACAGGACCTTATTCTCTGGTGACACAGCAACCTTTAGGGGGTAAGGCGCAACAAGGTGGTCAGCGTTTTGGGGAAATGGAAGTATGGGCATTAGAAGCTTTTGGTGCTGCTTATACTTTACAAGAATTGTTGACTGTGAAATCTGATGATATGCAGGGTCGCAATGAAGCGTTGAATGCAATTGTGAAAGGAAAAGCAATTCCACGACCTGGTACTCCTGAATCTTTCAAGGTATTGATGCGAGAGTTACAGTCCCTATGTTTGGATATTGCAGCCCATAAAGTAGAAACTGTTGATGATGGTACGACTCAGGATGTGGAGGTTGATTTAATGGCAGATTTGCCAGGAAAGCGAACACCATCTCGTCCTATATATGAATCATTATCGACTGAAGGGAACCAAGACTAAAAGCAGGGAGTGAGGAGGAGTGAAATCTGAAGTAGTACTGATCATTCAGGGATCAGCTATGAGTTTTTCATGTATAATGGGAAATTAAAACTACTTTGAAAATGCACCACTATTTTTTTTCTTTCAAATATAGTAGGAGACGGTTACTCTTGAATTTTTAGCTGATAGCTAAGTCCTCTTTGCAGAGTATTCCGAAAGGAAAAGCTAATAGCTATTGATAAAAATTGACAAAATAATGAGGTCAATAGCCCCCCTTTTATAGCAAAAGTCAGAAGGCGAAAGTCAGAAATTAAATTCTTGCTGTGACTATATTTGAGAATATCAAATTCTGCCCTGGCGACTCCTATAAGGGGACGAAAAAAACAAACCTCAGTATTTCAAGCCTCTAGCCTTAGCTGTCGGTAATATTAATTAAACTCTGACGCAGGAGGCTAACTGATAACTGATACATGAATAACTGAAATGCCAAAACTTGAACAAAGATTCGATTATGTGAAAATTGGGTTAGCTTCTCCAGACAGAATTCGTGGATGGGGAGAAAGAACTCTGCCAAATGGTACTGTGGTAGGAGAAGTAACTAAACCAGAAACTATCAATTACCGGACTCTAAAACCAGAAATGGATGGGTTATTTTGCGAACGTATTTTTGGTCCGGCGAAAGACTGGGAATGTCATTGTGGAAAATATAAGCGAGTCCGACATCGGGGAATTGTTTGTGAAAGATGTGGAGTGGAAGTAACTGAGTCACGGGTGCGTCGTCACCGCATGGGACATATTAAGTTAGCAGCACCAGTAACTCATGTTTGGTACCTCAAAGGTATTCCGAGTTACATGGCAATTTTATTAGATATGCCATTGCGGGATGTGGAGCAAATTGTTTACTTCAATGCTTATGTGGTATTGGAACCAGGAAATCACGAAAGTTTAAGTTATAAACAACTGTTAAGTGAAGATGTTTGGTTAGAAATTGAAGACCAAATTTATAGTGAAGATTCTGAAATAGTAGGGGTTGATGTTGGTATTGGTGCTGAGGCTTTGCAGGTTTTGTTAGCAAATCTGGATCTAGAAGTAGAAGCGGAAAAACTACGGGAAGAAATTGCTAATTCTAAAGGGCAAAAACGAGCGAAGTTAATCAAGCGTTTACGGGTAATTGACAACTTTATTGCTACAGGTTCAAGACCAGAATGGATGGTTTTGGATGCAATTCCTGTTATTCCTCCAGACCTACGTCCGATGGTACAGTTGGATGGGGGTAGGTTTGCCACTAGTGATTTGAACGATCTTTACCGACGAGTAATTAATAGAAATAATCGTTTGGCGAGGTTACAGGAAATATTGGCTCCAGAGATTATCATCCGCAATGAAAAACGAATGTTGCAAGAAGCAGTTGATGCTTTGATTGATAATGGTCGTAGGGGTAGAACTGTGGTAGGTGCAAATAACAGGCCTCTAAAATCTTTGAGCGATATTATTGAAGGAAAACAGGGTCGTTTTCGGCAAAACTTGTTAGGTAAACGGGTTGATTATTCAGGGAGATCCGTAATTGTTGTTGGACCTAAGTTGGCTATTAATCAATGTGGTTTACCACGAGAAATGGCAATTGAGTTGTTTCAACCATTTGTGATTCATCGGTTAATTCGTCAGGGATTAGTGAATAATATTAAGGCTGCCAAAAAACTAATTCAAAAAGGAGACCCCAACGTCTGGGATGTACTAGAAGAAGTTATAGACGGCCATCCAGTAATGTTAAATCGCGCTCCAACTTTGCATAGATTAGGGATTCAAGCTTTTGAACCTATTTTAGTCGAAGGTAGAGCAATTCAGCTACATCCTTTAGTATGTCCAGCATTTAATGCTGATTTTGATGGAGACCAAATGGCGGTTCATGTGCCACTGTCTTTGGAGTCGCAAGCGGAGGCTAGGTTATTGATGTTGGCATCGAATAATGTTTTGTCTCCGGCAACTGGTCGCCCAATTATTACGCCTTCTCAAGATATGGTGTTGGGTTGTTATTATCTAACGGCAGAAAACCATAAACTCCAAGGTAGTAAAGCACTTTATTTTGCTAACCCTGATGATGTAATTTTAGCTTATCAACAAGATAAGATAGATTTGCATACTTATGTTTATTTGAGGTTAGCTCCTGATGTGGAGATTGAAACTGATAAACCAGAAGAAATACCTCCTGATATACAACAAATATCTGATGAACTAGTGGTTCATACTTATTGGATGCCATTGGATAGTAAAGTATTACCTAATACTTTAGGAGAGTTGAAATCAGAGCAAAAGTGCGAAAATGGGGATTTGGTGAAGGCTTATAATCTTTATAGAATCCATTATAGTCAAGAGGGAGAGATTAAGAAAGTTTATATTAAATCTCGCCAAGTTCGGCAGAGTAATGGATTAGTGACTACACAGTTTGTTGTGACAACGCCTGGTCGAATAATTATCAATCAAACAATTCAAAGTGTGCTTTAGTTCATGGCAGAACTTACAGACCTAAACAGGAAACCGAAACCGGGTGCACTGTATGGCCTGATTTTTGTAACTATGCGAAATTTCCTTGATTAACCTGGTTTCTACGTAACTCCATAGGAAATAGGAAATAGGTAGGGATGTTTTATTTAACTACTCCCCGTCAACTAACAAATAAAGGTAAAAAAACATGATTTTCTATAATAGAGTTATCAATAAGGGTCAACTGAAAAAGCTAATTTCTTGGTCTTTTAATAATTACGGTACAGCAATAACTGCACAAATGGCAAATAAGCTGAAAGATTTAGGATTCCGTTATGCAACAAAGGCAGGAGTTTCTATTAGTGTAGATGATTTACAAGTACCTCCTTCTAAACGACAACTTTTAGATGAAGCAGAGCAAGAAATTCGCAATACAACTGAACGTTATACTAAAGGGAAAATCACGGAAGTAGAACGCTTTCAAAAAGTAATTGATACTTGGAATAGTACTAGTGAAAATCTCAAAAACGAAGTAGTTCGTAACTTTAGATCAACTGATCCCTTGAACTCAGTTTATATGATGGCATTTTCTGGAGCGCGGGGTAATATATCTCAGGTTCGCCAGTTAGTTGGGATGCGTGGTTTGATGGCAGATCCACAGGGGGAAATTATTGACTTACCAATTAAGACGAATTTCCGGGAGGGTTTAACTGTAACTGAGTATATTATCTCTTCTTACGGTGCGCGGAAAGGTTTAGTTGATACAGCCTTGAGAACTGCTGACTCTGGTTATTTGACACGTCGTTTGGTTGATGTTTCTCAAGATGTAATAGTTCGGGAAGCAGACTGTGGCACTAAGCGGGGAGTGATGGTAACTAGTATGAAAGATGGTGATCGTGTTTTGATTCCGGTCAAGGATAGACTATTAGGAAGAGTTTTAGCTGATGATGTCAAGGATCCAAAAACAGGAGAAATTGTTACTCAAGGCCATATTCAGGCGGTAAAAAATCAAGTATTAACCGAGGATTTGGCAAAAGCTATAGGTAAAGCAGGTGTAGAAAATGTGTTTGTGCGATCGCCTTTAACTTGTGAATCACCGCGATCTGTCTGTCAAACTTGCTATGGGTGGAGTCTCGCTCACGGTCATATGGTTGACATGGGAGAAGCTATTGGGATTATTGCTGCCCAGTCGATCGGTGAGCCAGGTACCCAATTAACTATGCGAACATTCCATACTGGAGGAGTCTTTACAGGAGAAGTGGCCCGTCAATTCGTAGCATCTTTTGGAGGTGTAGTCAAATATCCATCTAATGTGCGTACCAGATCATTCCGAACTCGTCATGGGGATGAAGCAATGATTGCAGAGAATAATTTTGATATGATAATATTAGGAGTTGATGGTCGTAAAGAAACTATACCTATCGCTCAAGGTTCTATTTTAATGGTGCAAAATAACCAGCAGGTATCAGCAGGCATAGTTTTAGCAGAAGTACCAAAGGTAGGTCAGGTCAGAAAAACCACTGAAAAAGTAACAAAAGAAGTTGCTTCAGACCTAGCAGGAGAACTTAAATTTGCTCAGTTGGTGCAAGAAGAAAAGGTAGATAAACAAGGAACAACAACTCGCATTGCTCAAAGAGGTGGTTTGATATGGATATTAGAAGGAGAAGTATATAATTTGCCACCAGGTGCAGAAGCAATGGTAAAAAATGGCACTAGGATTAATATTAACAGCGTACTTGCGGAAACTAAATTAGTAACCGAACATGGTGGTGTGATCAGAATCTCTTCTTCTCCTTTGTACAGTCCTGAGAAGCAAAATGAGACAAATGTTTTGGCCCAAGCTACTCAAGAATCAACAATAGATGAGTTAGAAGCCTCAATGACGGGAACTTCTGCCCAACTGCCAATAAATACTGAAATGCCGGATAATTTGCCTCGTGAGATTGAGGTGATTACGGCAAGTGTGCGACTAGACCAGGCGAAAGTTCGGTTGGAAAGTATTTCCAACCGCGAGCAATATATCATTGAGACCCAAAATGATCAACGGTTTGCCCTAAAAGTTACCCCTGGTAGTAAGGTTGGCAACCACGAAGTTATTGCTGAGCTTTTAGACGAAAATTATCAAACTTCTACAGGTGGTATCATTAAATATGCTGGAGTAGAAGTTCTCAAACGTGGTAAAGCGAAACAAGGCTATGAGGTAGTAAAAGGTGGTACGTTGCTATGGATTCCTGAAGAATGCCATGAAGTTAATAAAGACATATCTTTACTTTTGGTAGAAGACGGTCAATATGTGGAAGCTGGTACAGAAATAGTTAAGGATATTTTCTGTCAGTCTAATGGAGTAACAGAAGTACACCAGAAAAATGATATTCTCAGAGAAGTTGTAATTAAACCAGGCAAACTACATAGTGGGAACTATGAAATAGATTTAGGGGATTTAACCCTGATGGATGGTCAAATTGCTACACCGGGAGAGGAAGTAATTCCAGGATTAGTAACATCTGAGTTAAAGTACATTGAGTATATAGAAACACCAGAGGGTCCTGGTTTATTATTGCGACCTGTGACTGAATTTCATGTGCCGGATGAACCTGGTGTGCCTTCTCAGAAATCAATTAATTCTTCTATTGAGTTACGGGCAGTACAACGAATTCCTTTTAAGGATGGGGAAAGAGTTAAATCTGTAGAAGGTATAGAATTGCTGCGCACCCAGTTAGTATTGGAGATTGGAGAAGAAGCCCCTCAATTAGCTGCTGATATTGAGTTATTACCAGACCTAGAGGAAGAGGGAATAATGCGTTTGCAGTTGGTAATTCTAGAGTCTTTAGTCATTCGACGAGATGTGGTAGCAGATACAACTCAAGGTAGTACAAGTACTCGATTATTAGTTAAAGATGGAGATGTTATTGAAGCTGGAGGGGTAGTATCTCGCACACAGATATTATCTAAAAAATCTGGTGAGGTTCGCGGTATCCGAGAAGGTTCAGAAGCTATTCGTCGTATTTTGATAGTTCGAGAAGCAGATTTAGTTAAAATACCAGTAAATACTTTACCTTCTGTAGTTGAAGGTGATTTGTTGGTTGCTGGTACCGAAATTGCTCCGGGAATAGTTATTCCAAGGTCTGGTCTGGTGTCAAAAGTTGAGGAAACTGTTTTAAATGATGGTAGTAAAGGTTATCAGGTAATCTTGCGTAAAGGCAGACCTTATCGTGTTTCTACGGGAGCAGTATTGCTGACTATGGATGGAGATTTAGTGCAACGGGGAGATATTTTGGTACTGTTGGTGTTTGAGCGGACTAAGACTGGGGATATTATTCAGGGTTTACCTCGGATTGAAGAGTTGTTGGAGGCACGTAAACCCAAAGAGTCTTGTATTTTAGTAAAATATCCTGGTCAAGCTCAGGTTAATGTTAATGATGATAATGTAGAGGTGAGCGTGGTCTCCAGTGATGGCACAATCACAGATTATCCTCTAGGTCATGGCCAGAATGTGATTGTTGCTGATGGACAAAATGTTAACGTGGGTGAAGCTCTGACAGATGGACCTCAGAATCCCCATGAAATTCTGGAGACTTTCTTCAACTATTACCGAGAACATGAAAGCGCTTATGAAGCCTGCCTGAGGAGTTTTGAGGCGTGTCAGAGGTTTTTGGTTAATCAGGTGCAAGCAGTGTATCAGTCTCAGGGTATAGATATTTCTGATAAGCATATTGAGGTAATTGTGCGTCAGATGACAGCTAAGGTGAGGATTGATGATGGTGGTGATACTACTATGTTACCTGGGGAATTGATAGAGTTGCGACAAGTGGAACAGGTTAATGAGGCTATGTCTATTACGGGTGGAGCCACTGCTCAATATACACCAATGTTGTTGGGGATTACAAAAGCGTCCCTAAATACAGATAGCTTTATTTCAGCAGCAAGTTTCCAAGAGACTACACGGGTGTTGACGGAAGCTGCAATTGAGGGTAAGTCTGATTGGTTAAGGGGATTGAAAGAGAATGTAATTATTGGGCGATTGATTCCTGCTGGTACTGGTTTTAATGCTTATGAAGATGCCCTGAGTGCAGAGATTAATCGTTTGGAACAAAATTGGGATGATGATCTCGATATTTTTGAGGAAGGTGATTTGCAGAGTGTGGTTTTAGATGATCAGACAGCTCGTTCATTAGAATTTGAAAACAGTCTAAATTTGTCATCTGCGAATCAGAATTTTGTAGATTCTCAGGGCAAACCTCAAAGTCAAAGTTCATTTATAGATGATAGTATGTCTGAGTTTTCTCCAGTTAAAGATAAGTCTGGGTCAGTTTTAGATGATTCAGATTTCCCTCCTGGTAATTTTGATTCAGATTTCCCAGCTGATAATTATGACCTAGAGCATGAAATAGATTTAGAGGATGATGTTTATGATGGTTATGATGATTTTGATGAGAATACACCAGATTTAATTTAGGTACAAAGTAATAAGTATTTAGCTCTTAGCAATAGACCTATCCAAAAATTCCAATTTTGGAACATTAGGGTAAGGGTGTGAGAACCTTTTGTGGAGAGATATATATCAAATCTAGTAGTATTAAAGTCATTAGCGTTTGCTGAGTGCGATTCGTTGAGGCAAAGAAGCCATTCAATATCATGGTTCACATCTCTCAAAATGATTAATAGTCATCAGGGATGATAGCTGATAACTGCTAATTAGGCTAGATTATTCCTCTCCTCAAAGTTCGGGAGTAACTTCGTAGGTCAGGTTTAATTGAGTAGCGTCCATTACTCGATCGTGCATGGCCTAAATATAAGTAAAAGCTCAAGGACTATAGTTGAAGCTGGAAAAGTTTTCTGTCATGGATAGGCACACGAATTCTATTAAACTGTCTTAACCCTAGCTTGGGGTAATTATCCTTAGTAGTGCAGGCCACAAAGTGTGGGATGAGTTAGCAAGTCGTTCCAAATCCAGGGTGCGGCTAATCCTGCCCTTTGTGCTGCTGTATTGTCTTTACGAGTATGAATCCAAATCCAATTGAAGTAAGCGTTAGCTAACCTAACCGTTATCTCTCGGGTGTAGCCAGATATTACCAAATTTCTGCATATCGGCGATGCCACCTACTTATATCAAGTCATATTAATTAACCATAATATAAGTATCTTTAGACATGACTTGAGGCCACCAATGGTAGAAAGTGATTCCTCGGAGCCAATCTGGTCTTCTCAGTAAATGGCAACAACGTTGTTCAATCAGTTCTTCTACCTCTGCGATCGAGTCAAACCCCTGATTAGCCACAACTTAATTGACCAAAGGCCATAATCTCTCAATTGGCTATAGCTCAGGAGAGTAAGGAGGTAGGGGGAATAAATCAATACCATCAGGCACCTCCAAGCGATCGCTTGTATGCCACCGAGCTCGATATAATACTAGAATTACTAGCTTTTTAGCTCCAATCTCAAAGTGGTTGGCAAAATCTTGCAGTAGGGTACTAAACAAATATGTCCTGACTTGTGGTAATATCCACCAATAGGTTTGGCCTGTTTCTGGTTCTAGGAAGGCATACAACCATAACCATTCCCGTTTCCAAATTGACACTCCCTAGTGGTTGTTGGCCAGTCTCTACATAAGTTCGTCTCAGTATCGGGTTAAGACCTATACGATGTTCATCTTGGCTCCATACAGAGAGTTTAGCTTCAGGGTACTGCTTTTGTAACTTTTCTACTTCTGTTGTCAGTTTTTTTTCCAATCTTGTTGCTGTTGAGGGTTAGACTTGCCTAGGCTAGGTCTAGGTACTTTGAGAGTAAAATTCATTTGCTTTAAAATTCGCCATCCTTGTTGAGGTGAAACGGGACGTTCTAACAATTCACAGAGATAATCTGCCACTTTACGGCCATTCCAAAGTCCACCATCTGGAGCATTATCAGACAAAATTTGATATAGTTGGGCTTGTTGCTCATCAGTTAGCATCGGAGGGACTCCCTGATTAGTCTGTCTACTATCGCCTAAGTTTTATGCTCCCTGACGATTGTAGCGCCATACTAACTCGTAAATCCAACTACGCTTATATCCTTTTACCTGAGCCACTTCTTCACTGGTTTTGCCCATAGCTATCAACCAGATTATTTGATAGTGAGAACGTTCAATAGGTTCTTTAGCTTGAGGATAGCGTTTTTCTAATTCTTCAACACTTAGGTGATCTTCTATACTGACTCCCTTGGGCATTAGTCATATTCGTTTTATTTTTTGCTTAGTCTATATTAACCGACATGCAGATCTTCATACATGTTTATGTATATTTAAATTTTCAAATAGACTTATAGGAAAAATTTTCATTCTAGAACTTAATATCAATAAAATTTATCAATAACTAATTTTTTATGAGAAAATCAGTTACAATTCTTTATGACAGTGAAAATTGATGCCTATAGCTATAAGATTTTCAGGGAGTGCATTCGAGGCGTTTTATTGATCAAACTTATCAATTTAATGTTAAGAAGTGTGGAATGTGGATATTAAGGTTATTTAATGTGACTTGATATTAGAAGCTGTCTGACAATTCCTTGAGTTCGCTCCTTATGGTGGGTTTGGTCTTTACCAATGATTTGCTCTACTTCTGGGTGTATGACTCGTTCATCCCCTCCCCAATCATCTGTATACTATTGTTTGCAGCTAGTCTTCCCTTCTGTGTGGAAAATTAATTCTTCAATAAACTGGTCAGTATCTTTACTTACTCACTTCACTTAAAATTAATTCGCTGGATGAGGCTTGAGTCATGCCTATCCAACAGTCACCTTCTGTCAATTCATTCATATGACAATGTTTTTGTTTTTTTGAACAAATTACCAAAATTCATCACTGCTAACCTGTGAGGTTTTGAGATTTTCTGCATGGCTATTATGAATCATTTGTCCTTTTTGAGAGACCGCCCTGAACAAACTGACTATCGTATTATAGGCGAGATTCACTGTTCGACTAATTCATCTTAAACTACTACCTTCAACATGAGGCTGTAGCAACCTAGGGCATTTGCTCTGGTTCAAATTTTCGCCGATAGTAGAGAGTCTGAAAAATTTTAGTGAAAGTTTGTAGGCATTCAGAACGATAATATCGCTGAGAATATTACTAGTCTTTCCATGTTTATGAGTTTTGTGATGGGCATACAGAGGATATCCCATAATAATTGATAGTATTTAGGGATAATACTCATCTTATCATTGCCATACTTTCTTTAGGTTGTGAAAATTAAAAAACTAGAAATTAACTCCGAAACTCTTACTCATTGACTATAGCTCCCAAACCCCTATGTTAAAAAGCAGTAAGATTTTACACACAAATAAAATAGTATTACCATATACGATAACTTATTCAACTTGAAAGGGTAGACCTAAGACCTTGTTTTTTTGGTCAAGAATTACTTCTGAGTTATGAAAAGTTTTTTGGGTTTCCTCCCTCAACCCAGCCTAAAATAAATTCAAAACCGATCATTACTCCAAAGGATAAAAGAATTGACAGAAGAACGCGCCTATTGGTTAGCATGGGCAAACATTAGTGGTTTAGGTCCAATTGCTCTACAAAAACTCAAACAAAAATTCAACACCCTGGCCATAGCTTGGACATCAACCCCAAAAGAATTAGGCCAAATATCAGGGTTTGGCCGTCATACAATAGACAAAATAGTTGAAGAGCGATCGCGCATCAACCCCGAACAACTCCTCAAACAACACATAGAGAAAAATCCCAATTTTTGGACACCAGCAGACCCAGACTATCCTCGTCTCCTGCAAGAAATTCCCACACCTCCGCCTCTGCTATATTATCGAGGTATAGTAGACTTGCAAGAAATACTAGGTATTACTCCCACAGTAGGAATAGTTGGCACCAGAAACCCTTCGGAATATGGTCGTCGTTGGACTCGAAAAATAAGTTCAATCTTAGCAAAAAGTGGCTTTACAATTGTTTCAGGATTAGCAGCAGGAATTGACACAGAAGCTCATAGTGCTTGTCTAGAAGTAGGAGGAAGAACTGTTGCTGTCTTTGGAAACGGGGTTGATATTGTTTATCCTAGGCAAAATAAAAGTTTAGCTGAACAAGTTGTTAAACAGGGTTTAGCTGTTAGTGAATATCCCGCAGGAACTAAACCAAATTCTAAACATTTTCCCCAGCGAAATAGAATTATTGCGGGATTAAGTAGAGCGGTTTTAATTATGGAAGCTCCACAAAAATCTGGTGCTTTAATTACAGCAGATATGGCAAATGAATTCTGTCGAGATGTGTATGTTTTACCCGCTCGTTTAGATGACCAAAAATCTTATGGTTCTTTGCAGCTAATTAATAAAGGTGCCGAGGTAATTCCGATTACTATGGATAGATTATTAGAAATGTTAGGAGCCATGCCATCTTTAGATATTGATGTAGAAGAATATTCGGAACAATTATCTTTGTTTAACGATAAAAACCAGACTGATATGCCAAATTTAGAACCTATGTTAGCTGAGATTTTTAAACATATTTCTACTGAGCCTATTGTTTTAGATTTAATCATTCAAAAAACAGGTTTATCATCAGGGGAAGTTTCTAGTTCTCTCCTACAATTAGAATTATTAGGATTAGTGACTCAATTACCAGGAATGCGTTATCAAAAGAATTAATAATTTTCTCATTTATATTAATGCCGTTTTTAGATATTGATGTAGGATAATATTCGGAAAAATTATCTTTTTTTAATGATAAAAAGCAAACTTATCAGCTAAATTTATAACCAATTTTATCTGAGATTTTAAACATATTTATACTGAACTTATTGTTTGATATTTAATCATTCAAAAAACTGATTTATCATCAGGAAAATTTTCTAGTTATCTTCTACAATTAGAATTATTAGGATTAATGACTCAATTACCAGGAATACGTTATTAAAATAATTAATATTTTTTTCATTGATTCAATACATTTATCATTCTTACTTCTGATTTAATTAATATTAAGATATTTTTCCTTATTCCTTCTTACTTAATATGTTGAATCTAAAATTATTACTATATCTTTCCTTCTTCTTGCTTTCTGATCTCCTATTCCTTTTACCTGCAACTGCTAAACCTAAAGTTATTTTTCCTGTCTGTCCGAGAAGTTCAATTTCTCAACTACCTCAACCTCCTTTATCCCAAACTAAACCAAGCATTCCTAGTTTCTGGTTAACTAAGGATTTATTTGGTGCTAAACTTCTTGAGACTTGGTTTGTTAACCCCGATGATACATGGGTAA
This sequence comes from Trichodesmium erythraeum IMS101, assembly GCF_000014265.1. Classification (NCBI taxonomy): domain Bacteria; kingdom Bacillati; phylum Cyanobacteriota; class Cyanophyceae; order Oscillatoriales; family Microcoleaceae; genus Trichodesmium; species Trichodesmium erythraeum. The sequence goes on along the minus strand of NC_008312.1, from coordinate 4,554,885 downwards.
TTTTGGTAGTAAATCAATTAACTTGGGAAAAGCAAGAATATATGGATATTTATAAATTTATAAATCATTTTGGTAGGATAGCTAGAGAATATGGTTACAACTTGCAAATATGTCAACCTCTTCAAAAAAAACCAATTGCTGCTTATTTTTGTGAATTTGAAACTGCTCCATTAAACTGTTATGTAGAAATTAAATCTAGATTTAGTAGCAGTTTGTTTGATAGACCAAAAAAATTTCCATTTCCTACCATTAAATAGCTACTTCTTACTAAAACTATTCATCAGCATTTAAAATCAGATAACTGGAATCTGCTATAATTAATATTTAAGTATTTAGCCTTCAGTTATTAGCTAGTATCCTGGGTATAAACTTTGTAGTTCAGCTATGAATTATAACTCATTATCTTCAAAGGAGAAATTCATCTCCAAGGAGAACTAAAAGTTGTCTTTGCTCAGTATTCCCCAGGAAAGAAAAAAAGTCATCATCTAACCCTAGTAGTTGCTGCTAAAAGCTGAATACTTAAATTAATATGATGTAGCAATATATCATGATATTAGAGAAAGTACTCTTATAGTCAAATCATGATCACTTTTCTATGATAACTTATTTATCTTCAAAATCATTTAGGATTAGTATAGTAATATAGTAACTAATAACTAATAACTGAAATGACTGCTAATCAACAAAATATGCGTCAACCTTATGATGGTTGGTCATTAGATGAGCGTGACCCAGAAGTAATTAAGTCGATGATGCCATTGTGGGAATGGTTTTATCGTTATTACTTTCGTGTTCAAACTGATGGTTGGCATCATATTCCTGATGAGAAAATTCTTATAGTTGGCTCTCATAATGGTGGTTTACCAGCTCCAGATATGCATATGTGTATGTATGATTGGTTTAAAAGGTTTGGTCCAAAACGTTTGGTTTATGGACTAATGCACCAGAATGCCTGGTCAGCTTTCCCTAGTACAACAACCTTAGCTGTACAATGTGGAGCAGTTAGAGCCCATCCGAAAATGGGGATCGCTGCCTTCCAAAGAAATGCCTCTGTAATTGTTTATCCTGGCGGGGGTCCTGATGTTTTCCGTCCCCATTCTATGCGAAACAAAATTTATTTTGCTGGACGTAAAGGCTTTATTAAATTAGCTTTGCGTGAAGAAGTTCCTATTGTACCAATGATTTCTAATGGTGCTCATGATACTTTAATCGTACTAGCTGATTTTTATGAACAAGCAAAACAACTTCATAAGTGGGGGATGCCGTGGTTATTTGATCTTGACCCAGAGGTCTTTCCTATTTATATAGGTTTGCCTTGGGGATTAGCTATTGGGCCTTTGCCTAATTTCCCCTTTCCAGTACAGATCCATACTCGGGTTTGTCCCCCCATTGTGTTTGAACGTTATGGACGTAAGGCAGCTAGTGATCGCGCTTATGTTGATGCTTGCTATCAAAAAGTTCTCACCCAAATGCAGCAAGAGTTAGACGAATTAATATTATCAACGTCATAATTTTTTATCAACTCAACAAGTTAATGATGGTTAGTCATTAGATGAGCATGACCCAGAAGTAATTAACTCAATGATGCCATTGTAGGAATGGTTTGATCGTTATTACTTTTACGTTCAAATTTATGGTTTGCATTACATTCCTAATAAGAAAATTCTGGTTGTGGTTCAAGAAAGTGTGGAAATGTTAATATATAGTCATCGAACTTGAGGCATGAGAGACTTTTTGAAAGTACAATACCTTAAGGTATACAAGACTTTGAACATTTAACTTTTTATCATTTTTCAGTTAAATAACTATAACTATTTCTTTAGTAAGTTTGGTTTCTTGAGTTAAGGCAAACCATTAAAAGATGAAGGCCATCTTCAGCACAGTTGATTTAGGGAGTTTATTAGTGGGACTTCAAAAAATAGACCCATAAAAAGGCTAAAACATATATTTTCAAAGGCTTTGACTTCAAAAAGGTATAAATCCTGAATTCCCAAGGGGTCTAGTCCTTTTTATGGCGTCGACGTAATTCTCTTGTTTAGACAGGCTTTGACAACTTTTTATACAAAAAAAGGTCTGATACTAATTCTCAAAAACTTTGCTATACTTAGATTTTATATTTCTGGGGTTGGTAGATAAAAGTATAATGAGGAAAGAATGCGATCGCTAGACAGTTAAATGCACTACATCCCATTTCTTCTCAATAAGGATTTTTTTTATTTGAAGTATAATTTAATTCTCGAATGCACATCCATTTATATATATAGCTTTCAGCTATTTTTCGCCCCGTGATGGTCAAGATTTTTAACTGTTATAGCAATCGAACAAAAGCTTAGGACGCTCTCTCTATTTCGGATTTGCTCATATAACCGAGATTGATATCTTAACCTATGCTTCGACTGCTATACTTCCTCCATTACAGCGCTTTTCATATGAGTGAACCACAAAAGTGTAAAATGTAACTCAAGATAAAATACTTATCTAGAGCGATATAGCTGGCACACTTGCTCCGCTGAAAACTGCTGTAAAATGAAGCAAATTTTAACCTAAATAACTAAACTGGACAGTAAAAAGTTTTTGTATTCATAAAACAGTTGGTTTCATTTGAAAAAATACTCCAAAGCAGGATTATTTGTTGGCCTTATGCCCACACAGCTAGTATAAAGCGAACTCTTTCAATAGAAGAGTCCCAATGCAAATCACAACAGCGATATCTGAGAGTCACCATCTTAGTGTAAAGTAGTAGAGTTTCTGTCATGAAGCAATCTTTTTCGTCAAACAAGTTGCGTAATTTGACTGTTAACCCCAAACGCAAGATCTGCGACGACTGCGTTTGAGGAGTGGTGTTGGTGGAGGATATTTCCCAACTGCATTGTATCGGACTCTGGTAATTAAGGTTTGCTGAAAAAGTATGAAAATAGTTGATTTTTTATTCAATAAAAATTGATGTTTATCAAAAATTATCATCATTTATTCAACTAGAAGTTGAAATTATTAAAAACACCCAGACAAAAAACTATAAAAAAAGAGAAAAAGCCTCTTTGAAGAGGGTAAAAAGGTTGATTACTAAAAAAGTCAAAAAAGTAATTGCGATTGCAGTTGTGGAAGTTTTAGAAAGTTTAGCTATTACTTTTTTTATGACTAAATCCTCTTTTGCCACCGGCAAAATTTACCTTCAATATGGTGACCTAATCTTTCATCGCTCCTGAGCTTATTTTTTCTGTTCTTTATCAATATTTTTGGGTGCTCTTCCCTAATGAACCACTGATTCTAATACCTTTGTCTTTACAGAATTTTCCGTTTTCTCATGTTAGCTAAATTTGGTCTGTATGAACTGACTCTGTATAATAACCCGTGTATTTTTTCCACTATTCAACTTGAGCCTTTAAATCTTGAAATTCCTTATAGTTATCCGAATTTATTCTATGTAAAAATATATATCCATCTATACAACTTACAGATATTTGGGCTCCAAATTCTGTATTTTTCCCCTTTTTCCTCTTACTATTGGACGCATATCAGGTTGATTTAAACTTACTATTTTTTTATTTATTCGTTGTTATTTGTTATCCCACATTAATTGTTGTTGATTATAAAATTTACGAAAATCCAACAATATTTTATATTGTCTAGTACTCAAATTTTCATAACTGAAAAATTCTCAATTAACAGACTTTTAATTGCTTAATTTTTTACTTAAATATTTCAGTTTTTTTTATAGTTTCCCTAATAGAATTAGGAGTTTTTCGTCTTTTTTTTCTACCTTTAAATATTCCTTTCTTGTTGTTTGAATGTGAGTAATAATTTTTTGTTGAAACTAGCTTTTAACAGCATTTTAATAGAATATATTAGATAATTTCGGTTTTAATTATGCCATTATTTAATAGATTTAAGTGCATCAGATAGTTGATATCGGAGAGAGCGCAGGTGGCATCTATAATTAATTTACTTTTATTTTTACACTCCTTTATTTTTTCTAATAAGGTTGTTTTTTTTACTTCATCTTCCTGATTTTTACTCTAATTTTTCACCACATCTCAATTAATTTTATTGATTAAATCTGTACCTATTCCTTCTCTAAAATGAAACAAAATTAACGCCCCTAATTCCATTCTAAATTTCATCCAGGTGCTCCTATGTATGGTAGAGAAAAAGATTACATATACATCTTCATATTTCTCCTAAGAAATTAAACTAGCCATCACTACCCAAGGATTTTCTGGGGATAATTAGCCATTAAACGGCAGTTGAAAATTTTCTGGTGGAGTATCAGGTTGGCCAACTTTTTTGTACATAGTGTGTGCATTATAGAGGTTTATTTTAGCTGAAAATTAGATACTATTTATGATGAAAAATACCTAAAATCATTACTGTGTAAGTTTTTTATATTTATTCAGTAAACTCTAATTAAGTGTCGCAAGTAAATCCTCAACTCTTTAATCAACTCTTTAGAAGCAAAATAAGCATCAAGGATGATATAGCTACCAGTATGGATAAGTTCTAACTACAAACTAGACATTCATTCTACATGGTGGATAATTTTTGGGCACTAATCACCCTGGGAATGGAACCAGTGCAAAGTTTAGGTGTAGTAATGTTGTGTTAGTCCCACAGTAAGTCGATAACTCATAACTGCCTGATGTTGGTTGCATAAAAGAATTCCCCAAATTCGTACGTATAACGAAACATTCATAAGTAGCATGACTACTAAACACTGGACGTAAGTTGGTCAAGATTGGCTCTAGACAACGTATTACGTGCATCCTGAAAGTATTAGAGCTGGTCAAATTTAAGAATCATTAACCAGTATGCACGATTCCCCGACTTTTAGCGGGGAATATTTTTTTCTACCGAGAACTTTGTACTGTCCAGTAACTAAAGTGTTTTTGAATTAAAGTAGTTAAGCGTTTGCTCCGCGTGGCGTATCGCCAGGTGCGCATAAAACTATAGTAAAGATCGCGCTTTTTTATCATGCACTATATATAGTGTCTTTGCGTAAGTCCTGATCTACCAAAATTTTAGATTATGTCTTTTATAGAGGTTTAGCTTGCCCAACCTGATACCAAACTTCACTAACTCATTACCCCCAACGCTCATAACAATAACACCGATGATACGAAACTTAATATCAGAAATCAGAAGTAATTTTTGACTGAGTTTGAGTATTTATAAATGTCCTAACTTATTTACATACTGCCATAACTAATAACTGATTTTAAACCCGCGAAGCCCGTAATTGTCCACAAGCTGCATTAGCTTCTAGACCACGGGAATAACGAATGCTAACTGCAATATTTTGTTCTGCCAAAGCATTAGCAAAAGTTTTTATCATCTCCTGAGTAGGTCGTTGATAATCAACTTCACTAATAGGATTATAAGGAATTAAATTAACATGACACTGAAACCCACGCATATTTTTTGCTAATTCTCTAGCATGATCTGGTAAATCATTAAAACTTGCTAACAAAATATATTCAAAACTAATTCTCCGCTTTGTTATCTTGACATATTCACGGCATTCTGATATCAAATCAGCTAAAGGATAAAACTTAGCACTAGGAATCAGATGTTCCCGCAATCTTTGATTAGAAGCATGAAGACTAACAGCAAGGGTCACCTGCAATTTATGTTGAGCTAATTGCCGGATGCGATCACGAATCCCCGAAGTCGAGATAGTTATCAAACGTTGCCCAATACCTAAATCTTGATTCAGAGACCTAACTGCAGCCAAAACATTTTTAGTATTCAGCAGAGGTTCCCCCATTCCCATAAACACGATATGGCTGACCCGTCGCTCAAAATCTTCTTGCACCGTTAGTACTTGATCGATAATTTCATGTGCTTCTAGGTTACGGCTAAAACCACCCTTACCAGTAGCACAAAAATCACAGGCCATTGGACAGCCAACCTGAGAAGAAACACAAACAGTTAAGCGTTTATAAGTAGGAATACCCACAGTTTCAATTATATTGCCATCTGATAATTTTAGCAAATATTTAACTGTAGCATCTGGAGCAACAGAGCGATGATGTATGACAGAACGACCAATAGGAAAATTACTAATTTCCTCACGCCATTGTTTGGAAAATACAGTAATATCTGCAAGAGACTTAGCCCCTTTTTGATAAATCCATTGATATAGTTGTTTACCTCGATAAGCAGGTTGTCCCTGTTGTTGCACCCACTCAGTTAACTTAGCTAAGGATAAACCAAGGAGAGGAGTTTGAGTAGGAGTTTTGAAAGATTGAGTCATCGGTGATTAAGATATTTGTAAAATAATTTTTATGTAATTGTAGCACAAGCTTCCAATGATCTTATACATTAACCAAACCCTGTTGAGAGTTTTACCATCAATTGCTATTATTTCTACTTCAGTTATTTGACTTAATGACTTAAATGGCAAAAAACATTGCTGTAATTAATAGGCTCAAGACTTGCAAAAACTCGCCCAAGCTTTATGGTGAGATGGAGTTCCATTAGGCAGTTCTCAAAAAAAATTTAGCTATTCACTTTTAGATTTACCTAAAAATTCTATATCTATCCAGGTATCCGTGACACAAATTACATCACAAATATAATTGTAATAACATCAATTAATTTCTGGTGTTTTGTTCTCTCAAATCTGGGGTCTTATAATTTACTAAAATATTCATAAATACTCTTTTTTTCAGAACTTTTATTGTTAAATATTGAGAGTATTTAGATAACAATTATCATTCATAACTTTCTAATTTAAAAGCTATCGTTGGTGAATCAAGATATGAGTTAATGTATTATTAAAATAAATTTTAACTCTATAGTCTCAAATCATGGAATACCGAGAATGTAGATCTGATAATATCCGCAAAAACGGAATATATCGACAAGGGAAACAAAACTACATCTGTGTTAATTCTTCTCACCAATTTATTGATAATTATCAATTAGCGCAGGGTTATTCTGATGAATTTAAATATGAATGTTTGACAATGTATGTTAATGGAATTGGGTAAAGAGCGATCGCTCTTTCTTAAAAAAAATCATTACAATACCATAATCAATTGAATTAAACAAGTGGGTGAGTTATTACCTAACAGTTATTCTCCTCCCTAGGACTCCCCAGGTAGGAGAATTAGATGAACTGGAGAAAAAAAACAAGATTTGGATCTGGAACGCTGTAGATCATTTTAACAGAGGTATTTTGGAGTGGGTGATTGGAGAGCACATTGCAGAAACCTTTGAACCCTTATGAGCACAGGTCGAAAAGTAGAACTGTTATTTCTATGTGAGCTGATGGGTGGAAAGTATATCCACAGTTAAACTCAAATGGAATCAGATTATTAGTAAAACGTATATGACCATAGTCGAAAGAGAAAACACAAGAGTTAGGAACTATTTAGCTAGGCTACACCGAAAAACTTTGTGTAAGTCACAAGTCGGTGGAAATATTGAAATATTCTGTCGGTTTACTGATTAATGATCTTGATTGGAAAGATATTCCTGTTCCTTATCGTTCATAGCTCAACTCACCGACTCCTAAAAGCCTATTTGTATGTAACAATGTTAATTATTGTTGAGCTTTTTTTGATGGTTATAATTGTTGATAGCGTTCGTATTTATTTTAGGAAGTATCCAATATGCTCCCAGAGCCTATTCTTAAATTATATTCTGACTTGGTCATTTGTCAAAAAAATTAGATGTGTTTTGTCTGGCTATAGGGTGCAGACATAGTCTTTCTTATAGTTTAATTAATTAGTAGTAATTATATATCCTAACCAATTAACGTAGTGCTATAATATTTTATTCGGTTAAAGAGTTATAACTAAAGCTTGTAATAGAGCTTGAGCAATAAGATAGAAATCGCTCTTACCCTAGTACAAAGCATATACTTTTTGATTGCTACTCCGATCCTGGCATCAGAAACTGATAACTGATTACCTTCGATTAGTTCCAGAGTAAACCATACCTCTTTGAGCATCCAACGTCAAAATTGTTCCATCCCGAACTACATTAGTCGCATTCTTCACTCCCACGATCACTGGCAACCCCAAACGTAAACCAATAACTGCAGCATGACTGGTAACACTATCCTCTTCCGTCACCACTCCAGAAGCTTTTTGCATTGCCTCCACAAACTCAGCATTTGTCTGATTAACCACCAAAATTTCTCCATGGTTAAAATCCCGAACCTCCGTCGAATTACGAGCAACCCGAGCACGACCGCTCACAGAACCTTGACCAACTCCAGTACCTTGACCCAAAACTGCAGTTACAACCTCAACTTTAATTAAATCTGTTGAACCTGCTATGCCTTGTAAAGTACCCGCAGTCATAACTACTAAATCTCCATCAACCAATAACTCGTTTTCCTGAGCTACATTAATGGCTGATTGGAAAGTCTGACCTGCAGAAGGTAAATCCAATACTAATAGTGGTTTCACTCCCCATACAAGTTGTAACTGTCGCGCCACATCCACATGGGGAGTCACTGCTAAAATAGGAGTTTTTGGTCGAAACTTAGATACATTGCGTGCTGTTGCACCGGTTTTTGTCAGACTCATAATAGCTGCTGCATCTAACTCTTGTGCAATCTGACTAACTGCATGACTAATAGCATTGGGAATAGAATGACCTGTATCATTCATACTCGAAACGTTGCAAGTAATAACTTCTTGCTCAATGCGTTTGGCGATAGTTGCCATTGTTGTTACAGCTTCCACAGGATACTTACCCACTGCTGTCTCATTTGATAACATGACAGCATCAGTACCATCAATAATTGCATTTGCCACATCAGAAATTTCGGCACGAGTAGCGCGGGGGTTATTCACCATACTATCTAACATTTGGGTAGCAGTAATTACAGGTATTCCCATCCTGTTAGAAGTAGAAATTAGTCGTTTTTGTAACAGAGGTACCTCCTCTGCAGGTAACTCCACCCCCAAGTCACCACGGGCAACCATCACCCCATTACACAAAGCCAAAATTTCTTCCATTTGTTCGATAGCTTCGTGCTTTTCTATTTTAGCAATTACAGGAACCTTTTTCCCCGCATTAGCAATTAATTGTTTAATCTCTATAACATCCTGGGGGTTACGAACAAAACTAAGCGCTACCCAGTCTACTCCTTGGTCAAGACCAAACATTAAATCTTTTCTGTCTTTGTCTGTCAGTGCTTTAATTGACAGATAAACTCCCGGAAAGTTAACACCTTTATTATTAGAAAGAGTACCACCGACTACAACACGACAATGTAGTTCTTTCTCTGTTTTATCTACTTTCTCCACTAACATTTCTACTTTGCCATCATCAAGGAGAATTTTTGCCCCTTCCGGCACTTCATCTGCCAAAGGTTCATAAGTTACAGAAGAAATTTTTTGAGTTCCTAATTTCAAGTGACTCGTCAAAATAAAAGGGTCTCCATCCTCTAAAGATATTGAGCCTGTTTCAAATTTTCCTAATCTAATTTTTGGTCCTTGAAGATCCTGTAGAATAGCCACCGTTTGATTCAGCTCAAAAGAGGTTTGCCGGATAAGGCGAATACTATTCTGATGATCTTCATGAGTTCCATGAGAAAAGTTGAGTCGCAGGGTTGTAGCACCAGCTTTAATTAGCTCCCGAAGTACATCAGGCTTAATTGTGGCTGGGCCAATAGTGGCTACTATTTTAGTGCGACGCAGATAATTTTGTAGTTCCATGAGTTTAGGGTATTAGTAGATAGGTGAAGTAGGATAAATATCTTGATTTTTAATTATTTATGATAGTAATTACGCCAGAAATAGTCATAAAAAAAAAAATTTCAGATTTATTTAACAAATAAACATAAAAGAAGTACTCAGCACACAAATGCTAAAAATACATATGCTAGTCAACTTCTAGGGCAAGTTCTAATTTGACATAATTTTCTAATTTATTAGTTATTATATTCATGGGTAATATTGATATCTCATATTACGTTTTATTAGCTGGACTTTTGGAAAAAATGAACTAAATTAGTTGATATCCATCATCTAGCTTGACCTATACCTAAAAATACCTGTTCCGTGAATTAAATAAAGGTAGTCTGTTTTACATCTATCCCGACTAAAAATGGTTTTATAAATATGGTAACTTCTGGAAAAATTTGGTTCAAAAGAAAGGTTATCGTTCTTCTTTAGGGGGACTGTAGGGAGAAAGTAAATGCCAAAACATTACTCAAATGACAGACAATGTTATTAAATCTTGGTCTCATTTACATACATGATTTTCCTGGATATTCATGTAGGAGAAGAATATACTATGAATAAGCCGTGTTGAAAGATTAGGTAATGCAGAGAGCAAAGCATTCGATGAAATGATTAAGTCATTCAAGTCCCAAGGAGCGATATAGCTGCCCACTTAATTTTGCGATCATTATCCCGCCATCTTCCTTTCCCCCACTTCAGAAGAGGGTTTTAGAAGTTTTTTATAAAGGATAACTAAAAAAATGCGCTAATGTATGAATTGTAACTCATAGATTTAAGAACTGCTATAAAATTTGTCTGGGGGTAAACTTAGGTATAACCTCCTATACTTACAGAAATTGTTGTGAATATATTTTACTTCTGGAAAAAAGTTCAATGAGTTAGCCACAATAAAAATATTTTTCTCTGTTAAAGGTATGGGGTTCATCCTTAACTTTTTTGATTTTCTCTCTTGACAAAAATAATAATCATACTATATTACTTAATATTGCTTTACATACATTTACAAAAATTTGTATTTAACCTATGCTACGAAAATAAATGTTAATTAATATTAAGGAGTAAAAATAATAATGTTAGAGGCAGGAGTGCAAATAACAGTCCCAAGAGAGTTACTTCACTCATCTGGAGGCTTAAATACTAACTTACTAATGTTTTTGAGTGCTTTAGGAATAGTAATTTTCTCAACCTGTGGTTACTTTTACTGGCACTTTCCTGGCTGGTGCTGCTTCTTAATGAATGTAGTAGCCTTACATATGGCAGGAACAGTCATTCACGATGCGTCCCATAATTCGGCTCACAAAGACCGTTTAATTAATGCTATTTTAGGTCATGGGAGTGCTTTACTTTTAGGTTTTGCTTTTCCAGTATTTACACGAGTACATCTACAACATCATGCTCACGTTAACGATCCAGAAAATGACCCAGATCATTTCGTTTCTACTGGTGGGCCACTATGGCTAATTGCAGCTCGTTTTTTTTACCATGAAATATTCTTTTTTAAAAGACGACTGTGGCGAAAGTTTGAGCTATGGGAATGGTTTTTCAGTCGCTTAGTAGTCTTTATTATTGTAGGGTTATCTATCTATTATGGTTTTCTGGGCTATATTTTGAATTTCTGGTTTTGCCCCGCTTTGGTGGTAGGTATAGCTCTAGGGTTATTCTTTGATTATTTGCCTCACCGCCCCTTTCAAGAGCGCGATCGCTGGCACAACGCTAGAGTTTATCCCAGTCCTATTCTCAATATCCTGATTTGTGGACAAAACTATCACTTAATTCATCATCTATGGCCTTCTATCCCTTGGTATAATTACAAACCTGCTTATGAGGCAATGAAACCACTTTTAGATGTTAAAGGCTCTCCTCAATCTTTGGGACTCTTGCAAGGAAAAAACTTTTGGAGTTTTCTTTACGATGTTTTTTTAGGAATTAGGTTTCATAAACATTAATTAATTTTTCCAATAATGTTTTTTCTTTTTAGTGAAAAATAAACTCTCTTACTATAAACAATTTGTCTCATTAATTTTAATTAGTTTTATGTTTTGTAAAACAAGCCAAAGTACCTACTAATTTTAGACCTATCTACATAAGGATATGGCCTACAATAGTGCCTAACCCTTGATGAAACCCACAGCTGAGAAAAATAATTTTATTTGTAGTACAGGCATCTTGCCTGTATTGGATATAAATAGTACCATTTCTTCACAACTTTTCTACATTTTGTTGACTAGAGGACTCACCCCTAATGTAGATTTTGGAGGGAGAGTAGCTAGGGAAGTTTTATACAACCTCCATGCCTCTCTGTTGGACGTTGCATAAAACTTTCCTACAACATAAGAATAATTAACATTAACTTAGGGTTAAGTAGGTAGGAATGAAAAAAAACTAGCTATATGATAAGATTTATATACTGACTTCAAGAGACTCTACACAGTTGATTTGAGATAAATCTATATGTTGTGACATGACGACAAATTTCAACACTGACAAAGCTGAATTTTGCAAAAAGGTTATTCCCTTTGTGTTAATTACTTAAGAACTAAAGTATAGTCTATAGCAATCTATTATTATATTAGAGAAAGTATAATATGTAAAATCATATAAACTCAACAATTGTACTTTTCCATGATACCTGATTTATATTCAAAATTATTTAGGATTAGTATATAGTATAGTGTTAATGTATAGAAACTAGTATTACACATATTCAATGATAAGTATAGAAAGATTTTATAGCAGTTTTTATTATTCAAATAAGACAGAGATTTTGAAACTTATGCACTTATGTACTCTTAAATTTAGGTAGAATATTGATATTAAAACCCCTATAGATAGCTTTCACTGTCTAATATCAAGTCTCATTAATTAGCCATAATAAAAATGTTTTTATAACATCAATTGCTCCCAATTACCTAAAATTTTTCCATAGTTAAGTATTTCAAGAAACATGAGAAGTACCTCAGGAAAATTATTTACCTATTTTAATTATCTGTGCTTTTTAGAAGGCCAAGAATTCAGCTTGTGTAAATTTGTAATTAATTTTGCACAACCACTTATAGGTTTTAGCCCTAAATAACTATCCTAGATTTTGGGGTCGGTTTATTTAATCTGATGGTTAAACTCACTAATTGAAACTAGAACCCACCACTACTATTGCAATATTTTAGATGTGTTAGTCCACTACAATAATCAATTTTTAACTTCTGACTTTTGACTTTTAACTTGACACCACGTCCTTATACAGTAGTCTTAATTATACCCACTGGTATCGGTGCATCTATTGGGGGTTATGCTGGTGATGGTTTGCCAGTAGCACGAGCGATCGCACAAACCTGCGATCTTCTGATAACTCACCCTAATGTTCTCAATGGGGCACAACTTTATTGGTCATTACCTAATGCTCTCTATGTAGAAGGGTATGCTATTGACAAATTTGCTCAAGGATGGTATGGCTTACAACCAGTACATCAAAACCGAGTGGGTTTAATCCTTGACCAGGCCATTGAGCCAGAATTACAACTGCGCCATTTACAAGCTGCCGATGCTACGAGAGCAACTTTAGGTCTAAATCTTACAGATTACATTGTGACTGACTTGCCATTAGGAGTACAACTACGAAAGTCTGAGTCTGGGGCGTCCTGGGGCACAATAGCTAATCCTGATAGCTTGCTACGAGCAGCATATACCCTAATTCACAAAGGAAAGGCAGAGGCGATCGCTGTTGTTGCTAGATTTCCGGATGACGAAGGTAGTACAGCATTGCAAGAATATCGTTATGGTCAAGGAGTTGACCCTCTGGCAGGAGCAGAGGCGGTTATTAGTCATTTAATTGTCAAAACTTTTCAAATACCCTGTGCTCATGCTCCTGCTTTATTACCCCTACCTCTAGACCCTAACTTATCACCCCGGTCTGCCGCGGAAGAAATGGGTTATACGTTTTTGCCTTGTGTTTTAGTTGGTTTGAGTCGTGCGCCACAGTTAGTCACATTCAGAGATGGTTTGGCACTTCCTAACAGCATCTGGGCAGAACAAGTTGATGCGGTGGTTGTACCTGCGACAGCTTGTGGAGGTAGTGCGGTGATAAGTTTCAGTCAAACTAAAGCACAAATTATTGCCGTCAAAGAAAATAAAACCTATATGCAGGTATCACCTGAAAAGTTGGGGATCAAGGCGCTGGAGGTAAATTCATATTTAGAAGCCTTGGGGGTGTTAGTTGCTCATAAGGCAGGTATTAGTCCAGAGGCTTTAAGACCAAAAATATTATCAATTCCTAGAATTGAGTATTAATATTCCGTACCTTTTTCTTATGAAACTCTTTTCTATTAATATCAGGACTTATGCAAAGACAATATATAGCAATCCTAAGTAGGTTGCGGCAAAATTTCATACTGAAAAAGTTTTGGGAAATTGAATATTTGACCATCCGCAAAAAACTTAAATAGCCACTTAACTACTTTAAAAGAACTGCAAAGATGATAAAAAGTAATACTGAAATTTTTGGTTTGTAACCAAATATCTTCAACAGGATTTTGCTCCGGAGCATTGGGAGCAAATCTTGTACAATTTATCAACAATTCTTCTTCTGATAAGTATTGATTAATTGTCATTAAATATTCTCGAAATTCTTGAGAGTTATGGTAAGTTGCCCCATCCCAAAATATTGCCAATTTGTTGCCCGGTCTTTGCTTCTGCAAATATTTAATAAATTCAATAGTATTTTTAGTATTTCCACTCTCATATTCTTGCACAAGAAATTCCTTGGTTTTATAGTCTAAAGCTCCATAATAAGTCTGTCTTTCTTTTTCATTTTTAATTGCAATTTCTATTCTTTCATCTGTTTTTCCCCAAGCATAACCTAATATGTCTCCCCATAGAAGATGACATTCATCAATCATAAACACTGTAAGCTTTCCAGTTTCTATTTCTGGTTGCCATTTAGCTAAAAATTCCTGTATTTCTTTTCTTTTAACTTCTACTAATTCATCATTTTTAGCAGGATTCTTTTTTTGAGTTTTTTTCCAACTTATGCCCGCTTCTTTAAACAAGTTATAGTAACTTTGATTAGACTCAAAAACCACATCATATTGCTCCTGTAAGTAGTTTTTTAAATCTGATAACCTAAGATAATCTTGTGCTCTCAACCACTCAATTGTTTTCTCTTTTTCGACCGTTTTTAAGTAACCTTGTCTCCCTTGATACTGAAGCCTTAAACTTTCTACACCATGAAATAATGCTTGGTTTTTCCATTCACTAATAAAACTGTGAGAAACATTTAATAATTCTTTGACTTCATGGTAGGATTTTCCTGACAAGGTCATTTTTACGGCCAAGGCCCTTTTAATTTCTTTAGACTCTTTTGTTTGATTAATAAAATCATTTAGTTTATCTATAATATTCATTTTTTGTCTTTTTCTTAGATCTGTTATTCTTACTATTATATCTGTTGCGACCAATATGGGATTGCTATATATAGTATCTACTAAATATAGTATCTACTAATTTAGGCTATCTCTATAGTTTTTTAAGCAATATAACTGCCTCTTTGCTTCGCCAACGCCTGAATTATAAAATCATTATAACTCATATAAAGACTAGCTAATATAGTTTATTTTCATAATTATAAATGTTACTAATTATAGTAGTCGAAACAAAGATTAGGAAATTGCGAAATCTGAAAATTCAGTCAGAGATTACTTTTTACTTCTTACTTACCTATAGTGCTATACTTCGACTGCTATATAAATAATTTTTACCCAAATACTAGTATTTATTATATTATTATATAACGCTAAAATTTAGCTCCTATATTAATTTTAAATATATTGATTACTGTCAATATTTACTTGGTTTTTATACAAATTAAACCACCACAGATTTAGCTAAACTAAATCTAAAATATTAGCCATCACATGATAAATATTTATTGAAAAATAGAAAAAAATACCGCAAATAATTATTTCAAAATGTTCAAAAAGAATAATTGTTACTAACACAGAAGTTTATTTGATTTTTGATTATACAGTTATTAACAAGGGATATGGTGTTAAAATTAAGTTTCTCAGGCAACATTACAGTATTAATTAGTACAAATTAATTCCTGGTATTAGGGTGGTAAATTATATATATTTTAATCCATAAATTGAATAATTTGGGATAATATATTATCGTATTTATGTTCTAGATAATGATTTAAAAAACGAAATATATTATTTTTAATAAATGATATTAAATGTAGTAAAAAAGAAGAAATTACTATTTTAAATAGTATTAATGGATAGTTGATATGTAACAAAAAGACTAATTGCACTAATATAATATCGAAAAAATCTATTACTTGTCTTTAAAAATAAACTATATAGTAGATGATACTCGTAGTGTATAAAAGTCAAAAATATAGGATAGTTAAGTTGGAATGAATCAGAAAAAATATTAGATTAAATAATTAAAATTAAAGGAATTATTTTGAGATAAAAAAAGTCAAGCTATTTTGGGAAAATGTTTCCACAAATAGAACATAATGTTTGATAATTAATGACTTAAGTTACTCTTCAGTATGAGCTGTATAATTTTGAGATTAAAACTAGATATAAAATTGAAAAATTCACACCATAATTAAGTAAATTAACAGGTATTTAATCTTGTCAATATTGTCTTATAAAAATTAATAAAAATCACATAAATTGTGCCATTTGATTATAGAAAATATTAAAAATATTAGCCGTAAAAATAGAAAAAACTATTAATCAAGTAAAACAGAAATTACTTTTAGACTATTTGATCCAAGAATTGAAGGAGCCCACAATAAGATTCATGGCTATTTTGATTTTTTATGTGCTTTTTACCCTGGTTTTAAATATGGTATCTACTTTGAGGCGATCGCTATAATTTTTTAAGAGATACCCTAAATTAGTAGGCACTATTATATATAGTGTTCTTGCTTAAGTCCTGACTATAACTTTATAACTCAGCAGTCTGAAAATTGTTATACAATATACTAGAGAGAAAACCATTAGTCTATTTGATAGCTAACAAGTGACAGACAAAATTCCTGAAAATCCGGACATAGAACCACTAACTCGCATCCAAGTGTTGGTGGCAATGGGAGTAACAGCATTAGTATTACTGGCAATTTCTAAAATCTGCCTGCTATTTGGTGTGAATTTATTGCCTGTAAGTTGGAATTTAAAGGCGTTGTTTTGGGGAATAGCGATCGCCCTAAGTATTACTACTACCAGTGCTATAATTTATCGTATTTGGCCAGCTTATCGTAGTAGTGCAGACAAATATTTAATTTTAGTGCTAAGTCCACTACTATGGCCTGATTTAGTATGGTTGGGTTTACTGCCAGGATTAAGTGAAGAATTACTATTTAGAGGTGTAGCCTTATCCGCCTTGGGATTAGATACGGTGGCATTAATTGCTTCAAGTGTCTTCTTTGGTGTTTTACATCTGAATGGTAAGCAACAATGGCCTTATATGATATGGGCAACAATAGTTGGTCTTGTATTAGGATACAGTGCTTTAGCAACAGGTAATCTGTTAATACCAATTATTGCCCATATATTAACAAACTTGATTTCTAGTAGCGTGTGGAAGTGGGAACATAATTATCAGAAGTAAGAAATGGGCTAATAATTATACTCAAAGCTCATAATTTTAACTTCACACTTAGTTTAATAATGCTGAAAAATACAAACTTAATTTTTAAGGATTAAATAACTTAATATGACAAAATCAGGGTTTGATTTTAGCCACTACTATAAATATCAAGAAATAGTAAATTTTCTACATCAAATGAGGGAAAAAAATCCTCATTTAATAGAATTAAAAGTTATTGGAAAAAGCTACGGCGGACTAGATATCTTCTTAGCTACTCTTACCAATCAAAATACAGGAAAAGCTCGGGAAAAACCTGGATATTGGATTGATGGTAACATTCATGCGGTAGAAGTTACAGGTTCAGCAGTTGCCCTATATATTATTTATCATCTACTAAATAATTATAATAGCAATCCTCAAGTCACTTATCTATTGGACAACCACACAATTTATATACTACCTCGAATTGCTGTTGATGGGGCCGAAAAATATTTAACAACTCCTTATATTGTGCGCTCAAGTATTCGTCATTATCCCTATCCTGAAGAAAAGGATGGTCTTCACTGGGAAGACATAAATGGAGATGGATTAATTTTGCAAATGCGACTCAAAGATAACTGTGGGGCTTGGAAAATCTCATCAGAAGACCCAAGAATTATGGTGCCTCGCGAACCCGATGAATTTGGAGGTACCTACTACAGTATTTTACCAGAGGGAATGATTAAAAACTATGATGGTTACAATATTAAAGTCGCCCCTAGTAAGGGAGGAATAGATTTTAATCGTAACTATCCCCACGAATGGCAGCCAGAGGGAAAACAAAAAGGTGCTGGGGATTTTCCTTTTTCTGAACCTGAAACTCTTGCTGTAGCAGAATTTTGGCGAGAACATCCTAATATTAATGGTTTTATTAACTATCATACGTTTTCTGGAGTAATTTTACGTTCCTACTGTACTTATCCAGACGAACATTTTCCTGTAAAAGATTTGGAAATTTACAAATTGATAGGGGAGAAAGGTACTGCAATTACCGGTTATGAATGCATTTCAATCTATCATAACTTTTTGTACCCTAACAGTGAAAAAATTTATGGTGGAATGGTTGACTATTGTTATGATCGCTTTGGTTGGTTTGGTTTTTCTATAGAGCTTTGGGATGCACCCACAGAAGCAGGTGTTAAGAAGAATGATTATATTAAGTGGTTACAACGCCATCCTGTTACAGACGATCTAAAAATGATGCAGTGGAATGATGAAAAATTGGGTGGCACAGGTTTTATTGACTGGGAAACATTTGAACATCCCCAACTGGGTACGGTTGAAATTGGTGGGTGGAATTGGAAAATTTGGTACAACCCACCTGTTGAATATTTACCAAAGTTGTGTAAGGAACAATGTCAGTTTGCTATTTCTCATGCTTTGATGTCACCTCGTTTAGCAGTAAGTCAGGTAGTTGTTGAGCATCAGGGTGGTGATATGTATCATCTGGTAGTACAGTTAGAAAATCAAGGGTTTTTGCCTACCTATACTAGTGAAAAAGCTTTGGAACAAAAAAGTGTGAAACCAATAGAGGTAATATTAAATTTACCTGGTAATGTAACGTTGGTGAGTGGAAAACAAAAGCAGGAAATTGAACATTTAGAGGGGCGAGCAAGTGAAGCTTTTAATTTTTTCAGTTTTTTTACTAAACTTGGAGGTTATCGTTGTCATTTAGAGTGGGTAGTCAAAGGTGTTGCTAATAGTGAGATTAAGGTGACAGCAAAAGCGGAACGAGCAGGTGTAGTGAAAACTGTGATTACTTTGCCAGAGTAAATTAACATAAAACCCTTGGCTGCATCTTCATCCCGTGACCGAATATAAACACCAATAATTTCATAAGTTTCTACTTCCATGGCGAACCAAACCTACTGCTTGTTATCTTTGTTGTCAGGGAATGGCCATAATTTATTACATTGAATTGTGAGCTTACCTTTTTTTTCCTGCACCTCCAGTGTTCTTGGAACTTGTGCACATTTCTGGTTTACATAATAAGCCTGTAGCTATTTCTCTGAAACTTAGACTACACGAGGAATGCCAGCTAGTGAAATCCTTTCTAGCAATAGTCTATGAATCAGCTTGGGAATAGCTTGGTAAATTAGCTTTTGTGTAGGGTTTTCCACAAATTGTCGTCCACATTTGCTGTACTTGAACTGCTACTTACTGTTATGGATATGATCATTTTTGAGAGTTTTTGAAGATTCATACTTTGGAGAGGTCGGCATAAATGAACAACAGTAACTTTATACTCCTCTATTCATAAATATTAAGTACTACTAGGGTTATTTAGGGGGATTTTCAGGGAGCTCTGTCAAGGTGGCAAACTGAATAAGAAAAAACCGAATTTAATTCAAATCTGCCTCCGTTGTGCTTGACAATAAAAAACTTATCGTTCCGAAAATTTTATCTAAATCAGTAATAGTAATTCTCAACTTGCTTTTTGTAAATTCATTGGATACTAATTTGCCAAATTGCCATAATTCTCCATCTGTTACTATCCCATACACGGGAAGTTCCTCGGCCTTATTTAATTTTTGCACAGCAATTAACTCAGCTAGACATTGCCCCCATCCCTCGCTAAAATCATTCTTTTTTGCTTCAACAATAACGATAATTGGAAAACCCAAAACGGTTTTACCTAATTCTGATTTTGTTGAGAACAAGTAATCAGGAGTTCCATTTAGTTTAGCATCATAAGTTATAGACTTGTGGCTCCAAAGAGTATATCTATCAATAAAGTTCTTATAAACTTCTCTTAAAATTGGATAAATAATATTTTCGCATCTTGATGATTCAGATGTGTATATATCCATGTTCTGTTCGCTGAATTTCAATTCTTTGACAAACAGAGCGGAAGGTTTTAAATCGGTAATTTCAATAAACTCTGCTTCTAAATACTTGATATTATACTCCTCTTGAACTTGAGCAATAGTTTTATAATCACTAAAAGCCATTAATAACCCCTATTTTATTTTTAATCTAACAATCAAGTTTAACAGGGCATGAATCTTTTGGGAAAACCAAAGCAGTAGCCAAGCTATCTGGTGCAGCGCAAAGTTAACCACTTATAACTATAGTGGTTAATTGTTCGGCTGCATTGATGGTGCTATACTCGATCTGCTTGATAAAACTAACATCAAATCTCATAATGAGTGACATTTTTGGTCAATGGGTGGGGTCTAGGGGCTGCTGCTTTGGGAGCTGGAGAGAAGTAGATTAGAAAGCAACCCCGAATTCAGTCAGAATATCGGCGGTTTCAAAAGGATAACTACTAAAGCTAAATAATTAAACAAAGTTTGACAAAAGTATCCTATCTGCGCGTACTTTTTTCTATGCTTACAGAGTAACACACTATGTTGATTATTGTCTTTATGAACCTAATGCAAGGAGGAGACAAAAGGACAGGGAAAAATACTATTGACAGATCTAGTTTTCTAACCGCAAGTTGAGCGGTGTGAGACTATTTAACAACAAAACCTGATGTTTTCGCCTTCACATCCGCTCCGATAAAAGTTTCAGATCTAAAGACTTAGGATTTTTGGGTGACGCGCTTCCCTAACCCAAACTACTACTCAACGATTCGGATTCTTGAATGAATCACTTCGTCGGTTTGTACGGAAGTGCTGAATGGTGAACATTGATCAAGAGCTTGCCATCTTCACCACGAATATACCCAAATGTATACTCCACCTTCACTTCTTTCTGAGTTTTTACATCCTTAAAATAGTAGTTACCCATGGCAACAGCAGAGTCACTGTCAGTTATAATGTCGGCATTTTCAAAACGAACGGCCATCCATGGCTGCAATGCGAAGCCAGTGTCTTCCTGCACTATACCGCCAACGAAATAGGAGACTGCTTCATCCTCAGTGAGGCGAAACTGATCAGCCGAAGCCTTAGTCGGCTTGAAAAGCACGGCACCTTCGTCGTAGCCATAGAGTGTATCTACATGATTTTCTGCCAACTTCTTATAGTCGCCATTGTTTAAATAGGCAGCTCCAATGGCAACAATACCTTGAGCCCAGACTTTCTGTGCTTCCTCGACCTCGGCTTCTGTAATTGGCTGTGCAATTGCCGGGGAACTCATAAGAAAAACCCAGGCTAAGATACTTCCCAGAACTCCTTTAATCATGTTAAACTCCTTTCCTAAATTTAGACAAAATTAAATCAATCAACAGTTCTACAAGGCTATAGACTTGTAGACCCAAAATTATTCTGTTTATTATGAATTATACAGATTTTATCTATTTAATCACCTTTATATGGATTTCCTTAAAGCTTCATAATTATTACATACCTTGGTACAGGGGTGGCTTAAGAGGGGCCTCTTGTCCCATCTGCTGTAGATTAGGATAATAACTCCGGTAATGCACTTCCCTCACAAACAACCACAGAATGGGATCGAGCAGATTCTGTGGCTGAGCGGGGCAAAGGGCATAACCATCAGTTTAGATAATCAGGCCATCGTAATCCCGATGTTCTTTTAGATAAGCCCAAATAAGGCCGAAATTAGTCCCACCTCTTCTGGTTAACTGGATTTCCCATAGAGCCGGACGGAAGGTCATTAGGTCAGTTGTAATCTCAGCATCAAATTGAATCACATCGATCGTAGGCACGCCGTAATTAAAAAAGCGATTTACCAACGAAAACTCTTTCTTTAGCCCCTCCGTCTCCATAGAGCAGCTTACATTAATGGCAAACGGCAACCGGGTGGTAAAGTGACGACGACTGCCCATGTAGGCAAACCCATAGCGGCGATTCGGTTTCATCAGGGTTAGGGGCTGCTGTTGGCTGAAGATAGACGTGTAAAACTTGCGCAAAACCGCCCGATATTCTAGCTTGGGGTGTAAATTAACCAAAGTCTTTTCCTGCAACTTGTCACCAATGCTGTCTCAAGTATCATTGGCTTGGGTAACTTGTACTAGCTCGTCCAGGCGATCGCTTAACAATTCATCTCGATCCTACTGGTTAGTATTTTCAACACTGCTTAAGCTTGGGTTGGTATAGACTCAGAGGAGCTCTGGAAGGTCATCCCTGGGGACTCGGGTCGGTGCAGACATTGATTGAGAAAATCCAGATTCAGCAGTGGCGCACATGGGGGCCACTTCGTGACTCTCCAAGTCCGCTGCTGAGAACCTAATGTTGGGGACTTCAGAGACTGGACTAGGAGTTGGCTCCGTGGCAGACTCTTGCTCAAGCAATTGGTGGTAGTATAACTCAAAGAATTATTTGTCATATTTATGATCGCCAAAAACATCCCAGACCGGAGGAAATGGCAGCTTGGTTTGCAAATATTTCTGGAGTGTTAAATTGCTGGCAGCATAGCTAATTGTGGAGTGAGCTTGGCGGCGACTGTAGGGGTGTTTCAGAAGAATCCGTAGAGCTTTAAAGCATAGGGTGGCTTTCAAGTAGCGATCGCTCAACTGCTCAATAAACTGTAGATTATACTCAATCCGGCCCTGTTGAACGCGAAGAGGGTGTTTTATCCTCCCTTGCGTCCTCTTTTCTCTTAGTTAAGCCATCAGTCTATAGTATCTGAAATTAGGCAAAATGTCAAACTTCCTCCTTACTTCAATGAGGCATCGTACTCAGACAAATTTTTAACCTTGTACTGAGACTGAGACTTGGACTTGGAGTTACTCATATCTACTAATTGGTACTATCTTGAATATTATATGTACCCTTTCAATCATCTTTTTTACAACAAAGCCTATCTCAGGAATAGAAATTATCCGGATTTGATATAAGTCCTGTTGATCACAAATTCATAGGATCAACATCTACAGTCAAACTTACCCCAGGACGACAAAAATTACTCAACTGAGTCAGATCAGGTACATTCTCATATCCAGACAATAACTTTAACAAAATCTGCCAACGATAACGATTAGCTATTCTAGCAATAGGAGCCGGTGCAGGACCCAATAAATCATATTTTTCCTTTCCCTCTTTTTCCCTCAACACACTTGCCAACTCTTGAGCAGTCACAGCTACCTCAGTCGGATCATAACTACTCAAACGTAATAAAATCAACCGCCCATAAGGAGGATAGTGCAATTCTGCTCTTCCTTGTAATTCTGTTTCCACAAAAGACTCATAATCATTACGTTGCACTGCTTGAATCACAGGATGTTCTGGAGTATAGGTCTGAATAATTACTCGCCCTGGGTTATCTCCACGACCCGCACGACCTGCTACTTGCAGTAATGTTTGAAAAGTTCGTTCATTAGCGCGATAATCTGAAAAATGTAGCAACCCATCAGCAGAGACGACTCCTACTAATGTCACCTGTGCCAAATCTAAGCCTTTTGTCAACATTTGGGTACCGATCAATAAATCTGCTTCACCATTAGCAAATTGATTTAACAAATTTCGGTGGGCATCCTTTTTGCGAGTAGTGTCGCTATCATATCTAATATATCGTAAGCCAGGAAACTGTCTTGTTAACTCCTGCGCTACTTTTTGAGTTCCACTGCCAAAAAATTTGAAAAAAGGAGAACCACATTTAGGACAACGTTGTGGTTGTAATTCGTTATAATTGCAGTAATGACAACGTAATAGTTCAGTTGCACCTTCGTGGGTATAATGATAGGAAAGGGAAACATCGCAATGGGGGCATTCCATTACATGACCACAACTGCGACAAGAGACAAATGTGCTGTAACCGCGACGGTGAATGAATAAAATTCCTTGTTGTTTTGTTTCCTGTAGTTCTTGCAGTGCTTCTTGTAGAGGATAGCTAAACATTGTCCGGTTTCCCTGTCGTAGTTGTTGACGCATATCTACTATTTCGACAGGTGGCATCGGTCGTGAGTGGATCCGTTCTGGTAATGATAGGTAGTAAGTGTTAGGTGTTAAATTTTGGGTGTTGCCTGTTGGGGAAACATTTTTGTCTATATTTTCTAGTAGATAGGGGGATGCTTGAATCTTTTTGTCTTGATAGTATTTTCTTGTTTCCAACCAACTTTCTAAAGAGGGAGTTGCTGAACCTAATATTAATGGACAGTTTTCTAATTCTGCTCGCCATTTCGCTACAGTGCGAGCGTGATAACAAGGTGCAGGGCGGTCTTGTTTAAAGCTGTTATCGTGTTCTTCGTCTAAAACAATTAGACCTAATTTTGGCAGGGGGGCAAAAATTGCTGAACGAGTACCGATGATAATTTGTGGAATACCCCAGGTCATGTTACGCCAAGTGTCATAACGTTCTCCAGCAGATAAGGCGCTATGGTAAACATATACTTTTTTGCCAAAACGAGCGCGAAATCTATCGGTCAGTTGAGGAGTGAGACCAATTTCGGGAACTAGTACAAGAGCAGATTTACCATTTTCGAGGATGGGAGCGATCGCCTGTAAATATACCTCTGTTTTTCCAGATCCTGTAACTCCATGTAGCAAAACTTGAGCAAATTCTTGAATCTTGGTAATTGTTGTTAATGCTTCTGTTTGGTAGGATGTAAGCATTTTTATTTCATCTCTGGTATTACCTCTGCCTTGTTCTCGGCGTAATATTTCTTGTTCCTGAATGACAGCATAGCCTTTTTCTTCCAGTTTTTTTACCACAGAAGTCGTAGTTTTGCAAGTGTTAAGTAATTCTGTTAACCACATTTCCCCTCCACTTTGGCGTAATACTTCCATGACTTCTTGTTGGCGTGGGGTTAAATCTTTGGGTGGGGTTTGAGCAACTAGAGTAACTGCTTGTCTGAGTTTTGGTTTTGGTGGGGAAGGGGGTTCGAGATAACTTTCTACCCAACCTCGTTGTAGTAAATCTTTTAATCCTCTTTCAGCACCTTTGACTTGACGTTGAATGTATTTCCAGGTGTAGTCTTTAGTTTTGGAGTTTTGCAGAATTTCCAGAATTTTTTGAGCATTTGCATTGAGAAAAATTTCTCCTCCTGTTGGTATTGCTGCTTCGATGATGCGAATGCGTCGTTGACTACCTTTGAGTAGCCCTGGTGGTAGAGCTGCGCGAATTACTTTAATAAGTGGTGTTTGATAATAGATAGCGACTTTTTCCAGGAGTTGCCAATAAGTGGCAGGGAAAAAACCTTTAGTAATAATATCTGATATATTTTTCAAGCGATCGCTACTTAAACCTTCTGGTAGTTTAGAGGTTTTGCGGATAGCGATCCCTCCTACTTGTTGTCTGCCAAAAGGTACTATTACAATGTCTCCTGGTTGAATGTCCAGTTCAGGAGGTATTTTGTAGGTAAATAATTTTTCCTCTTCTTCAGCATCATCTGTTGAAGTTTGAAAAGGGACATCAACTAAGACTTCTACCAACTCTTGCAACTCTGGGGAATGGTTATTATAAGATGACCCCGGTTCAGCTAGGACAGATTTTGAGAGTATTTGGACAGACTCTTCAGCATTTTCTGTTGAAGTTTTAACAGGAACATCAACTAAGACTTCTACCAACTTTTGCAACTCTGGGGAATGGCTGTTGTAAGATGACCCCGGTTCAGCTAGGACAGGTTTTGAGATTTTTGGGACAGAGTAGGACATTGGCAAAATTAATTATGGGACAAATAGGGCGATCGCTATATGATTTTATTTACGGAAGTCAAAATATATACAACAGATAAGTCTCCTTATAATAACAAGCTAAATCCTCAGTTCCTAGAGAATAACTACCATCATAATTGATTTTAGACTCTAACCAATTTACTGCATCGATGTAGCTATAAATATATTTGAGGATAATTTTTTTATATCATAGTTAAAAGACTAGATAAATGCTGAAAATTAAATCAGTAGTCATTTAAGTTATCAGTTATTAGTACCTCTGACTGAAGCCATAGCCTTGAAATACTGAATTGAGTATTTTTTCATCCAAATGGGAAGCTTGAGACCTTATTTTTTTGGTTAGTAGGATTATTTATTGTGACCTTTAGAAATATATTTTAAACCTTCCTAAAACATCTGGTATAATGATAGCCGTAAGCTTGAATCAAGAGCTGTTAACAACTTTTAAAGTAGTTCTAAGCCAGAAGGCTAGATATTTACGGAACATCTCGGTACAAAAATGCTACAAGCTAATAGCTAATTAGTTTTATATACTATCATATTTTGAAACAAATACATCATAAATATAATTACATAATTTGAGAGAAAAGCCACCCTAATTACTGGAGAAAGTCGTGCTATTGGTATAGTTAATGCTATATCTTTTGCTAAAAAAATATCCAAAATAGTTATTGCCAGTCGTAGGGAAAAAGAAAGTAAAGAAACAGTATAAATAACTTTAAAAAAACTAGGCAGTAAAGCTCCCTTTTATTCTATGATTAATCAAGTCTTCACCAAATAAATTTTATTCATTTTTTGAGCTATTGAAGTAGCTAGAAGTTTCTAATTTGCCCTTTTTATAATGAATTATTTTTTTAATAATTAGTGACCATTAAAAAAGAATTATTAATTTTATCTGAGGCATGATAAGATAATTTACATAAAATATAATGTTATTTACGCAAGCATAAATTATGAGTAAAGAATTTGAAGGAAAAATTGCTTTAGTTACTGGAGGAAGTTCTGGTATTGGTAGAGCTACTGCTATAGCTTTTGCTAAGAAAGGAGCCAAAGTAGTTATTGCCAGTCGCCGGGAAAAAGAAGGTGAAGAAACAGTAGCAATGATTAAAGAAGTTGGCAGCGAAGCTATCTTTTTCAAAACAGATATTACTCAAGCTATTGAAGTTGAAAATTTAGTGAATCAAACAATTAATACCTATAGTAGTTTAGATTATGCATTTAATAATGCAGGTATAGAAGGGATAATAGGACCTAGTATTGAGCAAACTGAAGAAAATTGGAATCAGGTAATTGATATTAATCTTAAAGGAGTTTGGTTATCGATGAAATATCAAATTCCTGAAATGTTAAAAAATGGCGGGGGAGCAATAGTGAATAATGCTTCTATAGCAGGGCTAATTGGTACTCTTAATTCGTCAATTTACTGTGCTAGTAAACATGGTGTAATAGGCTTAACAAGAGCCCTTGCTCTGGAACAAGCAACAGCAGGTATTAGAATTAATGCTGTTTGTCCTGGTTTCATTCAAACAGATATGATTGAGCGTGCTTTTGCCCAAATAGGTGATAGTGAAGCTAAAGCAAAAATAGTAGCAGCAAACCCTATTGGTCGTATTGGTCAACCAGAAGAAGTAGCCAATGCTGTTGTCTGGTTATGTTCTGATGCAGCTAGTTTTATTACTGGTCATTCTCTCAGAATAGATGGAGGTTTGATTGCGCAATAATTGCAGTTATATTATTTGATTAAGATAGAGTATTTTATGAGAGTATTTTGATTTATTTTTTGAGCTATTGAAGCCGAAAAAAAAATCTCTGATTTGCCCTTTTTCTTTGGGAGAAAAATTTTTTATAATTAGTGATTATTTTTGAATAATTACTAATTTTATCTGAGTAATGATTAGATAATTTTGCCCAAATTTAATGTTATTTACACAACCATAAATTATGAGTAACGAATTTGATGGAAAAATTGCTCTGGTTACTGGAGGAATTTCTGGTATTAGCTAAAATTGAGAATTTATAATTTAGAAAGGTTTTTTCTCAAGGGAGGCATACAATCAATTTGTCATTTAAATGCACAAAATCTGAGTTGCAGAGTTTTTTTGTTGATAGTTATCTCTGTAAAAATTAGCTCATTTCTATAGCTATAAATTAAATCTAGTTAATTGAAAAAAATCTAGATATTGCTGTTTTAATTCTTGTCTCTTCTGCGTCTAGGAATTAGCCGAGGTTCGGGAAGTTAATATGATTTTAAACTTTTATCTCCTGTCAAAATTTCTACCTGATTTTCTCACTTATTATAATAGTTAGCAATCTGTTTAATTGTAGCATCTCCTAGGACCAATCCTTGATTAGCAAAATTAGGAAATTCATCAGCTAACTGCTTCAAATTTTCTGAATTCCATAAAACTGATAGTTCTATAAATGCTGCCCAAGGAGTTGGGTTATCTGCAGCTAATTTCATCAGATTAGCTAATTTTTTTTGCTATTCCATAAAACTAATAGTTCTATAAATGCTGCCCAAGGAGTTGGGTTATCTGCAGTTAATTTCATCAGATTAGCTAATTTTTTTTTTGCTATTTTATAACGCTTTGTTGATGCTTGAGCAATATGATTACCTATTTCAATAATTGTTGCTAAAAGTAAAACAAATGTCGTTTTTTCTTCTTCCTAATTTTTCAGTTTTTCATCTACTTGAATTTTATCAACTTATTACCCTTAGAACCACAGTTTTCTTTGCCAGTTACTCCTAAATAAACACAGAAAATTGAAGTATCAATAATCAGCACTTTTTTCATACTATCTAATTTACTTTAAGACTTTTTTCAATCAACTATTACTAGCAATTTTGCCTAAAGTTCCTGATGCCATTAACTTCGGTAAATCTCCAATATCCTCTAAATGAATTAACTGACTTTCTCCGGCCATCTAATTTACTTTAAGACTTTTTTCAATCAACTATTACTAGCAATTTTGCCTAAAGTTCCTGATGCCATTAACTTCGGTAAATCTCCAATATCCTCTAAATGAATTAACTGACTTTCTCCGGCTATCTAATTTACTTTAAGACTTTTTTCAATCAACTATTACTAGCAATTTTGCCTAAAGTTCCTGATGCCATTAACTTCGGTAAATCTCCAATATCCTCTAAATGAATTAACTGACTTTCTCCGGCTATCTAATTTACTTTAAGACTTTTTTCAATCAACTATTACTAGCAATTTTGCCTAAAGTTCCTGATGCCATTAACTTCGGTAAATCTCCAATATCCTCTAAATGAATTAACTGACTTTCTCCGGCTATCTAATTTACTTTAAGACTTTTTTCAATCAAACTATTACTAGCAATTTTACCTAAAGTTCCTGATGCCATTAACTTCGGTAAATCTCCAATATCTTCTAAATGAATTAACTGACTTTCTCCGGCTATCTAATTTACTTTAAGACTTTTTTCAATCAAACTATTACTAGCAATTTTACCTAAAGTTCCTGATGCCATTAACTTCGGTAAATCTCCAATATCTTCTAAATGAATTAACTGACTTTCTCCGGCTATCTAATTTACTTTAAGACTTTTTTCAATCAACTATTACTAGCAATTTTGCCTAAAGTTCCTGATGCCATTAACTTCGGTAAATCTCCAATATCCTCTAAATGAATTAACTGACTTTCTCCGGCTATCTAATTTACTTTAAGACTTTTTTCAATCAAACTATTACTAGCAATTTTACCTAAAGTTCCTGATGCCATTAACTTCGGTAAATCTCCAATATCCTCTAAAGGAATTAACTGACTTTCTCCGGTTTGTTTATCTCGATAAGCTACCATTACAAAAGGAATAAAATCTGGAGTTAGCTCATCTAATAAAGCAGAATTATGGGTTGTAACTAAGATATAAATTTGACGCTGTTGACCAATTTCTCTTAGCATTTCTAATAGTAATCTAGCGCGAGAAAGATGTAAACCATTATCAACTTCTTCTATGACAATTAGACTATTTTCTGGTTGAGTTAACATTGCTGTTAAAATTGCTAAAAATCGCAAAGTTCCATCTGACATTCCACTAGCATCAACTATCATTGGGTCTTTGTTAAAATCCCAGATTTCTTCACAGTAAAGTATGGCATCCCTACCTAATCTTCCCACAGATTCAGACCATACTTTTTGCATATCTCCTTCTGGTAATTTTGCCAGATATTTTAATAGTTTTTCCTCTACTTGAGCTTTTATTGGTTGTGGTAATGCTGCTAAAACTCCAGCAATATTAGAACCGTCTCTTTCTAACTTTGTTGATAGAGGTGAAGGATACCTCATTTGCGAAGGTATTGGATTTAAAATAAAAATATTTTTGAGAATCTCTGGAACCATAATTTGCGCAGACATCATTTGATTAACATCATCAAATTCATAGAATGGAATCTTATCTGTAGAATGACCCAACCAAGGATTAGGAGTAGGATAAAATTTTTTTATAACTTCTTTTTCTGCTTCATAATGTTTATAAATTATTCTATTTTTTTCATAAGTAAAGGATATAAAAAAAAGTTGCTGACATGAATTATTATCCGAGATATTTTGACTATCAATTAAAGTTAAAGATTCATCTACTACCTGTACAGCATTTGTATTTTCTACAGTGATTTTATAAAGATAATCATTCCCTTTATCTTTCCCATCTACTAATACTTGAAAACTAAATTTTGTTTCTGGTTTTCTAGCTGCCCACTCAATTCCTCCTCTAATACCTGGAGTAAAGCGATCGCCTATTAATACTGTTTCTACTGAAGCACGTTGCATCATACTATTCAAAAAATCTAAGGCATCTACAACATTAGATTTCCCACTAGCATTTGTACCAATTAAAACCGTTAATGGGTCAATATATAATTCTGCATGACGGAAACTTTTCCAGTTTTCCAAAGTTATTTGTTTCAACATAAAGCCTTCCTTATTTATCTCTTCCACTTGAATTTATTTTTAGTCAGTATTTAAAAGTTTTTTATAAACTTAAGCTTCCCTAATTGGGGACAAATTTAGAGAAAATTCGCCAGTTTTTGGGCTGTTATGAACCAGGGAATAAATTTAAATTAACTCAATTAAAAATATCCTCAAAGTGGTTGATTAAAAACACTTGACATGATACTATAAACATAATGGAAAAGGTGTGCTCAGATATACTCAAAACAGGCCTCTTTAATTTCAAGTATTTGAATATCCTCTACAATAACAGTAACTTTTTGAGTTTTTCAAAATATAGTTGCTAATTTCCTGATAAAAATTTCTCTCTCTTAAAACTTTGGCGAAAACTAATAATTTCCCAACTCGTCCAACTTGCTTGAAGTGGAAATTTAGAATATATATTGTCTGAGAATAATACCAGTTCAAAAAAGAAAAAAATAAATCAAGAGTAAGGATTTTTACTACTGCCTATTTCCTTTTATTAGACACTGAGATAATCAAACTTTATCTACCAGTAACCTGCACTAATACATTTCTTTTTCGAGGTCCATCTAATTCAAAAAATAATACTGACTGCCAAGTTCCTAAAGCTAATTTTCCATCCATAATAGGAATCACCTCACTATTATTTAAAGTCATTGCTATAAGATGAGAATGAGCATTAATTGGTTCATCCGGAGGAACATCTCGCAAATGCAAATCATTATGAAGATACTTGTCAGATTCTGGCGCTAACTTTCTTAAGTATACTTTCAAATCTTCAATTAATCTTTCCTCATTTTCATTAATCCCTAAAGCAGTAGTTGTGTGTCTAGAAAATACAATTACCTGCCCATCATTTATACCAGTTGCAGTTAAGATATCAATAACTTGGGGAGTAATATTGTATATTTCAATTCCAGGAGCAGTTTCTATTTCTAAAAGTTCATTTTTAATCAACATATTAATATCCTATTTTTTCAAAGCTACTGCTGTTCTTAAAGTATAAAAAAATTATTCAACTAGACTTATCTCTTCATTGATAATCACAATTTTTCCAACAGCATGATTCATTTCGCTATAAGTATGAGCAGCTGCTATTTCTGCCAACTTATATGTTCGGTCAATCACTGATTTAACTAATCCATCTTCAATCAATTTTCGGAGAGAAATTAAATCACGAGGATTAGGTTGAACAAGAATTAATTTAGACTTTTTACCAGGTACAAATAAAGTCAATAAAGTAGAAGGTAAATTTTCTAAATTTGGTAGAGTAGAAATATAAACTCCTTCTGATTTCAATACATTTTCACAACTAGAAAAAGTTTCTTTTCCCACAGCATCAAAAATAATGTCATACTGTTCAAATTCTTTAGTAAAATCAACCTGATTATAATCAATAACCCGATCAGCCCCTAAACTTTCTACTAGAGTAATATTTTTACTACTACAAACACCTATTACTTCAGCTTTCATTGCCTTAGCAATTTGTACGGCAAAAGTTCCAACTCCCCCAGAAGCACCATTAATTAATATTTTTTTTCCTGGTCTAATTTGACCTAAATCAAGTAATGCTTGAAAAGCAGTTAAACCTGCTACAGGTACTGCTGCAGCTTGGCAATAATTCATATTCTTTGGTTTTAATGCAACAGTATTTGCAGGTACAGCAATATACTCTGCATAAGCACCTCCTAATAATGGATTTACGAATGTATAAATTTCATCTCCAGGTTTAAAGTCTTCTACTTTTTCTCCTACTTTTAATACAACTCCAGATAAATCACAACCTAAAATAATTGGAAAGTTAAAAGCTGATAATAATTGTAATTGCCCTTGTCTAATTTTCCAATCAACAGGATTAACACTAGTAGCGTGAATTTTTACTAATAATTGATTTGATGTAATTAATGGTTCTTGAATTTCTGAATATTCTAAGACATCAATGGAACCATATCGATTAATAGTGATTGCTTTCATAGATTTTTGTTGTTGAATTTTTAATTCAAGTATAGTACAAATAAATTATATCATTATAACCTACAAATAAACGAGATTATGATAGAAATTTTCCTGATATATAAAAATAATAATGATATAAATAAACTCAGTTTATTGTTTTAGTTCATCACTCCTAATGATGTTAGTTGAGATACTTATAAATAATAGGAAAAAATCAACTAAATTTAAAGTCACTTTATTCCAGTATTTAATTATTAAAATGTAATTCGGCAAACTATCACAGATATCAAAATTCCTACCAGATCAGCAGATAAAGCAGCAGGCAAAGCATATCTAGTTTTTTTAATTCCAACACTGCCGAAATAAACAGCTAATACATAAAAAGTTGTTTCTGTAGAACCCTGGATAGTTGATACTAAATAGGATAGAAAACTTAATGGTTCATTTGTAACTATTTCGGACATAATGCCAAAAGCACCACTACCAGATAAAGGTCGAATTAGTGCCATAGGTAGTGCTTCTGCTGGTATTCCAATTAGATTAGTTATGGGCGATAAAATTCCAGCTATAATATCTAGCGCACCACTAGCTCTAAACATTCCAATTGCTACAAAAATTGCCACCATAAAAGGAATTACTCTAATAGCAACTTCAAATCCAGATTTTGCGCCTTCAGTCATTGTTTCATAAACTTTAACTCCTCGGAAATAGCCAAACAAAAGAAAGGAACAAATTAGTATTGGTAATAACCAATTAGACAAACTTTGGAGAAAAGTAAGACTAAAAATATAAGGTATACCTCTGAGTCTTAAGCGATAAATTATTGCACCTAAAAAAACGCCAATTAAACTAGCAAAAACTAACTTTCCAATTTTGGATGGTGGTGTAAGTTCTGAGATTTTTTCTTCTCTGTCAAACAAATCATTTTTCTCCAAATCTTCTGAAGTAAATGATTGATTTATACTTGGCATTGGTTGCCGACTTGCAAAAAATTTTGCTGCTACAACTGCCATAATTGTAGAACAAAAAGTAGCAATAATTGTAGGTAAAATAATATCCCCAGGATTAGTAACACCTGCACTCGCTCGAATGGTTATTACACTAATAGGAATTATAGTTACCGAAGAGGTATTAATTGCTAAAAATAAACACATTGCATCTGTAGCAGTTCCCTTTTCTGGATTTAATTTATCCATTTCTGCCATAGCTTTTAAACCCATAGGTGTTGCAGCATTTCCTAATCCTAAAGCATTAGCAGCTATATTGAAAATAATGGCAGACATAGCAGGGTGAGATGCAGGTATATTTGGAAAAAGCTTTACCATTATAGGGTAAATAAAACGGGCAATTATTTTCATCCCTCCTGCTGTTTCAACTATTTGAATTATCCCTAACCATAATGCCATACTACCAATTAGTCCGATGGCTAAAGTAACGGCATTTTTGGCAGCTTCAAATGATGCTTCAGTTATTTCCATCATTCTATTATTGTATGCAGCTATAACAGTAGCTGAAATTATCATAAATAGCCAAATACTATTAATAGGTGATGTTTGTGATTTATTCATTTAAGTATTCTGTCCATAAACTAATAAGTATTCTGTCCATAAACTAAGTTTTTTATTTAGTAATATTTAATATTCAGCATTTGATTTTGTAGAGCATTTTTTATATAAAATTTTGAGAGCTATTTTTATTTTTTGCCTAGAATAATATAGTCATCTATTCCGTAACTTGAATAATGCTTACTTTGAAGATACTGTCTTTTTAATTTTTCCATATATTTTTGATGAGGTAAGTTTTCCCTAGCAAATATGCCATATTCACGACTCTTACTCGGCATTCTTTGACCAGTAGAAGCTAAATATTTATACCAAACTAAGTTCAAGCCTATATCTGCCATCAAATTTTCAATTAGTTTTTTTTCTATGTCTCTATTTTCACTAAATTCTAGATAATAATTCCTAAAAATTTTTCTGCCTTGCACTATGATAATTGCATAACCATCATTACTCAAGCTTTCCTGAAATATTTTCCGATAAACCTTGAAAGACTTTTTCTTTTCTTCTTGGTCAAAAAATAAACAGTGAGAAATAGTTATAAAATTAAAAAATCCTTTTGGCAAAACTTTCAACTGTTCATTGTATGTAAAAAGATCCCTCGTATCAAATCGAAAATATAAATTTGTAGGCATTATTTGTTGCTCTATATATTGCCGCCAAAACTGAAGACCTCGATATTGAAACTGAGCTTGTTTTTCCAGAGAATAATAACAAATATGCATAGGATGAGTCGCAAAAAAGCTACTACTACTTTGCAGAAACAAAGCTAGTCCATAAGCAACTGTTCCTGGACCGGCACCAATATCCAATATATTAATTTTTGTTGGTAATAATCCACTTTGATAGACCAAGTACCAAGCTAAATAATTGGAATAAATATTATCTAAAAAGTATCTTATAAAATAAACATGAGGAGTTAAATAAAAACTATAATCAGGATCAGCGCCAACCTTTAACTTTCCTATATCCCTGTGAGCTTTTTCTAACTCTAGTATTCGTTTATCTTCAGGTATGGTTTCAACTTCAGATTTAATATAGTTTGCTAAACTTGATTCTAAGTCATAAAATATCTGTTCATCAATTCCCGTACATTGTAATAAATTTTCATCTTTTTCAATCAACTGAAAACTATTAATTACAAACTCAATAAACTTCGTATTCGGAGTCAATATATAGTCATCAATTTTTCTAATTAATGGCTCATTAAAATTAAGTTTTAATTCTAATTAATCTAATTTATCAACAGTTTTTCTAAGATCCGTGCTTAAATAGCTAATTTCCCTATCTTTATCATTTAAAGATTCTTGAAACTTCAGCTTGTCTTGATATAATTTCTCTAAAGGAGATAATTTTGCTCCCGAACTTTCAATAGCTTTTAGTGTTTTATTTGCCAAAAAAATATTTCCTTGTTTTAGGGCAAACCAAAATTTGATAGAACGGCAAAAATTTGTGATTTTATTATTCATTAGTAAATATTCTCTCAAATTATTTTATTGCTAAATTATTTACACCTGTATTAACTTATCTGAAAATTGTTGATAATTTTTATGTTGATTAAATTACTAATTTTTTTACCTTTATAATTTCCATATTCTGGACCTTTCAGTAGAAGATATAATTATTTTTAGTATTTAATTTGCCAGAGAATTATCCCCTTATTTCCAGATAAAGTATAAACTTATAAATCTGCCAAAAATTTGTGACCTAGTCATTCATAAGTAAATCCAGCTTTACCTTCCTTAACTTCTACATCACTGAGTATTTCTAGCAACTTACCTTTGAATTGTTGATAATTTTCATGTTGGTTACTGTACCACCATTCGTACTTTTTTTTCATATCTATAGCTGCATCACGAGTGCTAGCTACCAGGGAGCCCTTATGACTAACATGAAAATCTTGAATGACAACTCTATCTACAAAATTTAGTTGCCTAATAAAACTTTCTTGTTCTTCTGGTAAAGTCGGCAGTAAAGGAGTAATAGTAATAGAAAGTTTAGGCAAATAACCTGTGAAATTATGAATTTCCTTTTTGATTTTTTTCATAGCATTAAGTCTAGCTTTAATACTAGGTGTTTGAGGTTCAAAATCTTTTCTTACTAGCTCACTACCCGTTGGAATACTCATATTAACTCGGAGATTTTTAAACCGTTGCAAAAGATCAATATCCCTCGTTATCATCGGACTACGAGTTTGGATAACTAAAATTGGTCGATATTCTAACATAACTTCTAATAATCTCCGAGTTAATTGAGTTTTAGACTCTATTGGTTGATAAGGATCTGTGACACTACTCATATAAATACTAGGTAATTTATCATAATTTTTCTTCTGCCATCTCATCAACTCTTTCTCTACAACTTCCGCCGCATTTTCTTTAATTAAAACCCATTTTCCCCACTCATCTCGTTTTTTTTCATTAGGACTAAAAGCCGCAGCATAACAATAAGTACAACCATATTGACAACCCCGATAAGGATTCAAAGTAAAATCATAAGCTTTAATAAAACCAGTAGCTTTATTTAATATTGATTTAGCATTTTGTCCGTAAATATCAGCACTGCCAAATTTTTCACTAGCCACTAATAACTGACTAGTATCTACTGTGTATTCTTTGTCTTGTAATTCCATTTTAATTTTCTAAATAAACTGATAAATTAATGAGTTTTTTTTAATCCTGGAGACTAAAGGTAGTAGTAGTTAATCAAATATAAATTCATACTATTTATTATTAACATTTGCTATATATCATAATAATTATTATCAGGTAAGTATTCAGCTATTAATTATTAATTCATTACCTGTATAATAAAAATTAGTATTTATAGATTTAAGAAGAATTAACAATATTGGAAAAAACTGATAAATGATAGACAGCAATATCCACCCTTATTTCCTACTTTATTTTTTTGACCTCATCCTATTTGTAAAATTATTTTATAAAATGAGTATGATGTATAAATTATTTTGTATTAAAGCTAGGGAAATGGTGTAAGCTAAAGAAACTCAGTTAGCTATCTATCAAATTTCATCTAAAATATTATTAACCATAAAAACTGGCTTCTACAACAATAATTATTAAATTTGTTTCTTTGTCAAGAATGAGGATGTAAATATTATGCTTACAAGTGTCGAGCGTCTTTTGTTTATTAGAGCTGTACCAATTTTTAGAGAATTAAGAGATGATTTTCTAGTACGTTTAGCTTCTGTGATGAACGAGCTATCTTTCCCTACTAACCATACTATTTTTACTGAAGGGAAAGAAGGAAGATCTCTTTATATCGTAGTATCTGGTAAAGTTAAAGTTCATTTGGAAGACCGTGAGTTAGCACACTTAGAACAAGGAGCTTGTTTTGGTGAAATGTCTTTGTTTGATGCTGAACCTCGCTCTGCTTCTGTTACTACTTTAGAAAATTGTGAATGTTTAGTTTTAACTCAAATACAACTTTATGACGCAATTGATGAAACACCAGAAATTGCAATTAATATTATTCGTCTATTGTCTCGTCGTATTCGTGAATTTAACCAAAGGCTTAATGCTAAGGAAAGTAGTACTTCTTCTAATAG
Source organism: Trichodesmium erythraeum IMS101 (assembly GCF_000014265.1). Classification (NCBI taxonomy): domain Bacteria; kingdom Bacillati; phylum Cyanobacteriota; class Cyanophyceae; order Oscillatoriales; family Microcoleaceae; genus Trichodesmium; species Trichodesmium erythraeum. The sequence goes on along the minus strand of NC_008312.1, from coordinate 4,517,010 downwards.
TAATAGAATACCTGAAATGCGTTAGAAATATGGAATAATATTGAGAAAATTAGTTGAGCTACAGATAAAGCTAACATGAATGAATTTATGAATAAATTGTAATAAGTAACAGAATATTAAATTGCTAAAATATTATTTTCTACGTTTTTGGAGAATAAAATAGTTTTGATAGCTAAAGGAGGATAGTCTTAAAATAATTAAGTATAAAGGATATTACACTATTCCCTATTCCCGGGTACTAAATCATTACTTTTTTTTACCTCTATATCAACAAAATTGTAACTATAGTAGATGAAAAATAAATGGATAACAGTTAGATAATTCTAGACAAATATCACTACTAATAAGTAATAGTTTAACCATAAAAATCGGTAAAATATCTGTTAAAGTTTTTTGTTACTAGTATAATTTATTCTGTGCTTCAATTAATGATTATAACAATATGAATAGCCACACTAATTCAGGTTGCTAAATATAACAACATGGGTAAGCAATAAAACTTCCCATAGCCCAAATATTTGATCAAAATTTTATATGGCTTTTATTGTAAAAAAATATCAACCTATCAGATCTAAAGAAGTTAAGTATTAATTTTTATTAAGTTGATATTTTTCCTATTCTCAAAATATTTATTCTATTTATGATGTCAGATATGTGTTAATATAAATATTATTAATATAAATTATATCATAATGAGAAATATATTAAATTTAGCCTAGATAAATATATATAAATATATAATATTACGAACGATTCTAGATTCTATAAATATAGGTTAACTTATGTCCATTGAAATTGAAGCAGAATTGCAAACAGCAGTAGATAAACGGCGTAACTTTGCAATTATCTCCCATCCTGATGCTGGTAAAACCACTCTTACAGAAAAACTATTATTGTACGGAGGTGCTATTCAAGAGGCTGGTGCAGTCAAAGCTAAAAGAGCACAACGTCATGCCACCTCAGACTGGATGGCAATGGAACAACAAAGAGGCATTTCTATCACTTCCACAGTTCTACAATTTGATTATCAAAACTGTCAAATAAACCTCCTAGATACTCCAGGACACCAAGATTTTAGTGAAGATACATATAGAACATTAGCAGCTGCCGATAATGCTGTAATGTTAGAAGATAGTGCTAAAGGTTTAGAACCTCAAACTCGCAAATTATTTGAAGTTTGTAAGATGCGAAAACTACCCATTTTTACCTTTATTAATAAAATGGATAGACCAGGACGAGAACCATTAGAACTCTTAGATGAAATTGAACAGGAATTAGGCTTAAAAACATATCCGGTAAATTGGCCTATAGGTATGGGCGATCGCTTCAAAGGAGTATTTGATCGAAGAAAAGAACAAATTCACTTATTTGAGCGGAGTATTCATGGTAGGAAAGCAGCAGTAAATACAGTAGTAAATTTAGGCGATCCTCAAATAGAAAAACTATTAGATCAAGACCTTTATTATCAACTCAAAGAAGATTTAGAATTGCTAGACGAATTAGGCTCAGCTTTAGACTTAGAACAGATACATACAGGAGAAATGACCCCTGTATTTTTTGGTAGTGCAATGACTAATTTTGGGGTGCAATTATTCCTGGATGCTTTCTTAGAATATGCTCTTAAACCAGGTATTCATAAAAGTACAGTTGGGGAAGTTTCTCCTACTTATCCAAACTTCACTGGATTTGTGTTTAAATTGCAAGCTAATATGGATCCAAAACATCGAGATCGAGTTGCATTTATTAGAGTTTGCACAGGAAAATTTGAAAAAGACATGACAGTTAGTCATGCTCGAACAGGTAAAACAGTACGATTATCTCGTCCCCAAAAGCTATTTGCTCAAGACAGAGCATCTATCGAAAATGCCTATCCTGGTGACATAATTGGTTTAAATAATCCTGGAGTATTTGCCATAGGAGATACTATTTATAATGGCAAAAAAATAGAATACGAAGGTATCCCCTGTTTCTCACCAGAAATATTTGCTTATTTAAGAAATCCTAACCCTTCTAAATTTAAGCAATTTCGTAAGGGAGTTAATGAATTACGAGAAGAAGGTGCAGTGCAAATTATGTACTCAGCAGATGAGGCAAAAAGAGACCCTATTTTAGCTGCTGTTGGGCAGTTACAATTAGAGGTAGTTCAGTTTAGAATGCAAAATGAATATGGAGTAGAAACTAGAGTAGAAATGTTACCTTTTACTGTCGCACGTTGGGTAGATGGTGGTTGGGAAATACTGCAAAAAGTGGGTAGGTTATTTAATACTGTGGCGGTCAAAGATAGCTGGGGTAGACCTGTTTTGCTATTTAAAAATCAGTGGAATTGTCAACAGGTTGAATCTGAGCATCCAGAGTTAAAATTAAATAATACTGCACCAGTTGTTTCTGGTCAAGAACCAGAATCTTTATAAGGATAAGTACAATTTAAACCTTTAAAAAAAAAGATATAAATAAGAAAATAGGGTTGAAGATTAATACCTTTCTTTTCTCCTTCCTTCTCCAAGTAAAATGAGTTATACAATTTATTTCTCGAAAACTTTTTTTACATTTTTGCGAAGCAGGGAAACCATTCTTAACTCAAACCTTGGAAGGGGAGATAGAGAGTAGGAGATCAGGTAGGGGTATTGAATGTAATTTCCATAAAACATAAGAATAATTAACACATTCGGGAGGATACTAATTATCAAAAAGGTTATTGGTATAATCTATCAATTACTTAATAATTGAAGTGTTACTAAAGTATAGAATTATTTTGAGGAATTAATATTCAATATTGTCAGAAATTAGACCCTTTGCTATGACAAGATTAATTACATACCCAAGTTTCCTATTTAATAAAGTACATCTCATCAGTATATCCGTGTAAAAAATTTATCTTGTGCCTTCCCTATTTCTTTCCCTAATTATTAATTACCCTGTAAAGACCTTACATATAACATTCCTACTCGACTTTAGACTAATGTAAGCTTCCCTAAAATTTGTCGAGCCAAAATAAGGAGATCGACAAAATTAACTGAAACCCTTTTAAGCATCAGCATCGCAATAACTTTTAAGTTAATTTTCTAGAGCCTGTGCAATGGCAAAATTTAAGCGATCATAAAACTTTTGAAAGAGTTTAAGTAAGACAATCCTAACTCAAACTCACTAAAAAAGACAAATAATATTGATTACTTATTACATACCCAAAGCTTATATTACTATTGAATTCTAAGTTTTGGGTTAACATCATTCTCATATTTATTATTTGAATACCCCAAAATTTAGTCAAAACTCCAGAAGCTTACCTACTCCCTAAATAAAATAAAATGATTAAAATTATCCATCTTTCTGATATTCATATTGGCAGTGGTTTTTCTCATGGTCGTATCAACCCAGAAACAGGTTTAAACACTCGCCTGGAAGACTTTATTTCCAGTCTAAAACTTTGTATAGATAAAGCAATTTCCGAACCAGTTGATTTAGTTTTATTCGGTGGAGATGCTTTTCCAGATGCTACTCCTGCACCATACATAAAACAAGCTTTTGCTGGTGAAATACGCCGTTTAGTAGATGCTCAAATTCCCATAGTATTATTAGTAGGAAACCATGATCAACATTCCCAAGGCCAAGGAGGTGCAAGTTTAGGTATTTATCGGACTTTAGGAATACCCGGAGTCGTGGTAGGCGATCGCTTAGAAACTCACAAAATTCAAACTCAAAATGGTTATATTCAAATTATTACTTTGCCTTGGTTAACTGCTTCTAGTTTAATGACAAAATCTGAGACCGAAGGTAAATCTATGGGTCAGGTAAATGAGTCACTAATTCAAAAATTGCGGTTGATATTAGAATCAGAAATTCGGAAATTAAACCCAGAAATACCCACGGTACTTTTAGGTCATTTAATGGCAGATAGAGCTAGTTTAGGAGCAGAACGTTTTTTAGCAGTTGGTAAAGGTTTTAATATTCCTGTTTCTCTGTTAAACCACCCTTATTTTGATTATGTTGCTTTAGGTCACGTTCACAAACATCAAAATTTGAATAATTCTAATAACCCACCAATTATTTATCCCGGAAGTATTGAAAGAGTTGACTTTAGCGAGGAGAAGGAAGAGAAAGGTTTTGTTTTAGTTGAACTAGAAAAAGGTAAAGCTATATGGAAATTTTGTGCCTTGCCTGTACGAAATTTCCAGACTATTAAAGTTAATGTTTCGGAAGTAGAAAATCCACAAACTGAGTTATTAAAAACTATTAGTAAATATCAGATAAAAAATGTAGTAGTTAGATTAATTTATCAGTTACGTTCTGAACAGTTAGACTTAATAGATAATAGCATTTTACACCAGGCTTTAAGTGAGGCACATACTTATACTATTCAACCAGAATTAGTCAGTCAGTTGGCAAGACCACGTTTACCAGAATTATCAACAGGTAATAGTATTGATCCTTTACAAGCTTTAAAAACTTATTTAGAAAGTCGCGAAGATATTCAAGATATTCAAGAGGAAATGTTAGAAGCTGCAGATAAGTTACTAGTAGACAGAGCAGACTTATCAGAGGAACATTTTGATAGTCAGTTAAGTTTATTTACAAATAGCACGAGAAAATGAAAAAAATTAAATTCAAGCACAGATTTTTTGATAATATCTATTCTCTATTCTTTAGATATCAATGCCACTAAAAATTATAGTTATCAGAAATCATCAAATCATCATCTAACTATAATTTTTTCTGAAATAACACTAGTAAAAAAAAGAATACTATAAAACACATGCATAATCATAGATGCCTAAAAAGAGCAGCTCCCATTCATTTCAGATAACTATCTCTATCGCGATCCTCTCTTTTTGTTGTATTTACTTCAACTTCGCTGTAATAAATATTTGTCGGACTTGGTATTACTAACCAAATTTATATCCAAAACCTCTAATAGTAATCAAATACCTTGGTTTACTAGGATTTAACTCTAATTTCTCTCGTAACCAACGAATATGAACATCAACCGTTTTTCTATCCCCAATAAAATCTAGTCCCCAAACCTGTTCTAACAATTGTTCGCGAGACCAAACTCTCTGTGGATAATTCATAAATACTTCAAGTAAGCGAAATTGCTTAGGGGAAAGCTTCACCTCTTGACCTCTGACTATAACTCGGCATTCTTGAGGATAGAAAATTATATCCTGATACTGAAGTATTAGTGCCTGAGATAGTTGACTTAAACGTTGGCGACGGATCATAGCTTGGCAACGAGCAATAAATTCCCGTATCCCAAAGGGTTTAGTTAGATAATCATCAGCTCCAGCTTCTAGATAAAAAGCACAATTATTAACACTGCCTTTTGCTCCTAAAACCATTATTGGTATTAAATTACCTTGATGTCTTAACATTCGGCACACATCCAAACTATTAACAGAGTCAAGAATTAACAGATTGAAAGATTGTTCACTTTTGAGCGATAAAGAATTCTCAAAAATGGGAATAACTTTACAGCTATCTCGAGTAATAACCACTTCATAACCTTGTTCTTCTAGAGCTAGGGCTAACATATTCCCAAATAGCTCTTCAGTTTCTAATAATAAAATCTTACTATTTGTTCTGACGGCAGACCTAGAAAAACTTTGGCTTAGATCTGAGGAAAACATAAATATTGCTTTTGATAATTAGGATGTGTAAATTATTAATTGGACTTTACTGATCAATTAAGCTACCCGCAAATTTTTTAGCTAATTAACTTAATTAATTGATTTATAGCTTTTAAAACTGCTAAAAAAACTAGGTTTTATTCCATTGATATAACGCATTTTTACTATCAATAATTAGTATAACAACGATATTACCAATATAATCTACATATTACTACAGTCTAGTTTTTTGTCGTTTATTAGGAATATATACTAATTAAGCAAGGGTTACAAAGTTGAATTTTGCATTTTTGTTCTGAATAGAAAACTTATACTGCATTAACATTACAGCTAACAGGTTAAGAAAAGGTTAACTTTGGGTTATCAAAAGATTAAATATGATGATAATTGTCAAAATATTAAATCTGAAAATATCATACCAATTTAATAGAATATTACTCAAAACTGCTGTTTACAAAAACTATAGGTTAATTTATAAACTTTAATTATTCTCTCAAAATTGAATAATTTAGAGTACATTAAATAGTTTAAAGCTAATTCAATACACCATAAAAATTTATACTAATAACAAACATTAAAAGTATAAATAAATCAATCAAAATCTAAATATAAATATGCTACTACACTTAAGTACCTGGTCAGAAGTCGAAGCTTATCTAAATCAATCTCAAAGTATTATTTTACCAATTGGTTCCACTGAACAACATGGACCTACAGGATTGATTGGTACAGATGCTATTTGTGCAGAAGCCATCTCTAAAGGAGTAGGAGAAACAGTACAAGCATTAGTAGGGCCAACAATTAATGTAGGAATGGCCTTACACCATACAGATTTCCCCGGTACGATTAGTTTACGGCCTACTACAATGATTCAAGTGATTCGTGACTATATAGTTTGTTTAACTAAATCAGGATTTACCAAATTTTTCTTCATCAATGGTCACGGAGGTAATATCTCTACTCTGAGGGCTGCATTCTCAGAAACCTATGCCCACTTAGCTGATTTTAACATTGCCAATGCAGATCAAGTTAAGTGCAAAATCGGAAATTGGTTTATGTGTAGCTCAGTTTACAAACTAGCAAAAGAGTTGTACGGCCATCAAGAAGGGTCTCACGCTACACCTAGTGAAGTAGCTTTGACTCAGTATATTTATCCAGAAGCAATTAAACAAGCGACGCTGTCAGAAAATGTCGCTAGTGGATATTCAATATATAGTGCCACAGATTTTCGCCGCCGATATCCTGATGGTCGCATGGGTTCTAACCCTGCATTAGCTACACCTGAACATGGTAAGCAGTTTTATTCCTTAGCAGTAAAAGAACTAAGTAATTCTTACCTAGAGTTTATTCATGATAAATAGAGGATAGAGAGTAGTTAGCACCCAGAAGTCAACCCCTCTTAAAATCCCTAAGAGGGGAACTCAGAACTCAGGAGAAGTTATAAATTAGCAGCACGGACTAAATTTAAGAAGCGCAAGAATGTCCTAAAAATAATGGGGACTGCTAGACAAGGAGAGCCCTTCAGAAGGGGGGTTGGAGGGTTAGATTTTTTGATAACTTATGACTCATCACTGATTACAGTACATATAATTTATATAATTTTTCAGCCACAACCTTGATGTAGATTTATTTAATCTAGAAACTTAGAAATTAAAAGTTGCAAATCAAAAAAAATCAGTTAAAATAGTATTTATAAATATCTAAAATTCTCTCAAGCAAAAACGATACATAAAAACAGTAAAGCATTAGACAATAAATTAATATATATTACTTTTTTCTAACTTTTATAGCACTTCTTCTCAACAAATTTTACGTTTGAATATTACTTTATTCTTACTGACAACTATTAATAATTCTTCTACTGTAAAAGTATAGAGAAGAAATAAGTTAACTTCTCTGCCAAAGCAAATATTAGGTTCAGAGGTCAAGATTGTGAACAACCAATTAAGAGTGTCTTTAGCAGGTATTTTAGCAACCGTTGGTCTCTTGGGTATAATGCCTCAATCGGAAGCAAAAGCAGAACAACTGGAAGCTACGGATAAAGTAGTTTTCTCTTGTGTCTCAATTAACGCTGAAGAAAATCAATATGCAACTGTTCCTCAAATAGTTCGTGAAATAAGGGATACAAGCGAACCTGGGCTTTTAGGTGGATATCCTCTCGTGAAACAAGAAGTCATTCAAGTTTCCTCTAAACCAATGATTGTATGGACTGCAACTCTTTCTTCTGATCATCCTAAAGGTGCCTATACTCCTGACCGTCGTTGTCAATCCGTTAGCACTCGTCTAACTAACCTTGCTTATGCCCTAGGGATGACAACTTTCGCAGATATCAGTCAAATTGGTGTCGTCAATTATGAGCAAGTGGTCTATGTTTCCCCAGAAGAAGAGCCTAGCTTTGATAATGTAGTCTTCACTTTAAAGCCAGAAAATCGTGAAAAATCAGAAGAAATTCTCACTCAATTTAAGGATTTCGGACAAGGTACTGCTAGTGACGAGCCTATCTACGAATAAGTTATTTGAATATAAGTGTTGAGGGAATAACTAAGGGAATAAATCTTCCCTCTTCACTTCTTTTTATTAACTTATAGCAAATTTCATCAAGGGTGAGGTACACCTTTGGGTAAGATAGATGCATCGCTACAAAGGTCTTATACCATTTATCAAAAACTTTTCAACAACTTTTCAACTTGACTGTTGAACAGGATACCCACTCCTAACCCTGACGGGATGGTAAAGGGAAACTAACCCCTAACCCTTCTCAAGAGGAGAAGGAGTTTTGCATAAAGGCGTCCCTACAATATAAGGATAATTAACATTAACAAGCGCTTTTATCCTGCAAAAAGTTTATTCTATTTGTGTTAATTATTTAATAACTGAAGTTTGACAAAAAGTTAGCATTAATACATGAGAATTGGTCTTATTATATCGCTATTAATTTGACTGGAATAGTGTCTAAAACTATAGCAATCTTATTTTATTTATATCCAAAATATGACTGCTTTTTAGAAATAGGTTTGGAGAAGTAGGGGCAATAAGCAAAAGTTTCGGAGTTTACTTCTAGTTTTTGAATTTTTACAACCGTTTGATCCGATTGCTATAGTAATCTTAAACCTTGTGTATATCAATTTTCACACTGTTGAAGTACAAAATTTATTTTTTTTAGTAAAAAAGCTGTATGTAACGTTCCTTAAAGAGTAGTAAGCAAAGAAAACAGACTATAGAAAAGAAGAAAAAAAAATGTACCTCAGTAACTTGAGAAATGCTATAAAATCGCATCCTTTCTTAAAAAAATAGCTCCTACTCGTTTTTCTTCAACATAAGCGCCTACAACATCTTGCCTTAAAGCAACCTCAACCTTTCATTCTTCAGATAGGGAAGTAAAATTATCTCTGAAATATATGAATCTGGGGAATAATTAATCAAAATTTGTAGATAGTTCACAGATAATTTTATCAGACACTAATAACTTACTATTATTTAAGTTTGTGTCTGTTTTAACAACTTTAAAAATAAACTTGAGAAATAAATTTAGAACCAAATTATATCAACTATCAAAATTATTTTTAAACTCAAGGCATACTACTATAATATAGTTAATTGATGGTATAATCAAATGATGCTTAAGCATTAATTTATTTGTTCAAGTATTTCAATTAATTACTAAAAGGAAAGCCATGAAAATTATAACTACTTCAACTTTATTTACTGCAACAATAACAATGTTTTTCACTGTTAGCTTAACTGCTAATCCGGCAAAAGCTCAAGAAAAACCAGCAACTAATAATATTAGTCCCTCAGAAAAATTATTGAGTAACAATGCTAATAGTTTTTCAAGGGATAAAAGTATTGGCTTAACTCAAGAATCTACAACAACTAGAAGTAGATATGGGCTATCTCAAGGCGAGCTAGATGAGGTAACAAATAATATTAATCTACAAATGCAGAACAATAGAGATGCTAGATGGAAAAGAGAGAAAGTATGGTTTGAAGAAAAATGGAATTCTTTTGCTACAGACTTTTAACCAGTATTAATTGTGAGTTAATTGCTGATTCTAGAAGCTGGAATTCCCCAACTTAAAGATTCCATTTTTTTGAATTGCTCAATGGATGGTCGAGAGCCATCTATAAAACGAAATGCTCCAATTCCAGCAATGGGATATTTTGACCGTCCGTTAATACCAATTAACTGACCTTTGCTATTTAAAATCGGTCCACCACTCATGCCACTTTTAATATCATTGGTATAACCTAATTGATATCCTTGGCTGAGGGTGCGACTGGTTAGCATTTCTACAGACCCTACTGTTAATTGAAAAGCTCGACTACCCCAAGCAAGGGTACTACTTATTTCTAAAGAGTCAGGTTGATACCAGTTAGGAAAACCAGCAGCAAAAACAGTTTCTCCTACTAAGAGTTGATTGGTTTTTACTATTTCTACTACTTGATAGGGGCGATCGCTAGTAAATTCTAATAACGCTACATCCAAATTACCTATTTGAGGAGTATAAACTAGGGCAGCTTTATGAGTTATCCCATCTCCACTTATAATTCGATACAATTTATTCGAGTTGTTCTCAATTACATGATGATTTGTGACAACAGTGTAGGTGTTACCTTTCTGTTTGATGATTACTCCAGAACCAGCACTATTGTCTGTAAAAATTCTTACCGTAACTTGTTGGGCTATGTTGGATATTAATAATGGAGACTGTTGTGATTCTACTGCACTAGGTTTTGTGTAATAAGCTGAATTTTCTACTTTGGTTTGAGAGTAAGCATTCGGTGCAAATATGGCAAGATAACATAGTAAATGTCCTAAGATTTTACTACTTAACTTGAAGGATGACTTCTTTTGTTTCATGTTATTAAGGTTTATTAAAACAAAGGCATTTAGAAAAAAGATATAGAATCCATTTAGTATCTTTTTCAACCTAAATATGCTTGCTGAAATAGCTAGTATATTGAGCAATTTCAGAAAATTTTTATGGCCGATTTGGAATTATCTATGGGAATAAATAATAATTAAACCCAGAAATTTTCAGGCTGATGATTAGGCAAGGGGCTATCAAGTTGGTTACATAAATTACCCTGATAACTAATAATTGAAATGACACCACATCTATAAAAGTATTGTGACTTTCTCAACTTTGATATTTTGGTAGAGATAACTTTATAATTTTTTCAATACATGAATTGTTGCTAGTAATTAAATTAACTCCTTAGAGCTTGCTGAGAAATAATGATTATGTTTGGGTAGAACTCAGGAGTAAGTAGATATCTTACATACAAAGTTCCTAGGTCGAAATGGTGATTAATCAGGAGGCAGTCGAATATGTTTGTTTCTTGCGGCCTTCTGTCATGGAAATGGCTAAAATACTTTTTGTGTGTGAGGTCAGTGGAGCTAAAAAGCTTTTACTTTTTCAACACAAACAAAAAAGCTACTTACCTTGAAGATTCAATTCCTTGAGAGTTAATCAGTAAATTTTACTTAAGTCAAAACAGTTATATATATTGATTAAATTCAACCCAGTCACAAATAATTTATTTGGCCATACCTACAATTTTAGTTTTTCAGAAAAAACGGCTGTAAGAAACTGAGTTGAAATTATACACTATAGCGGTCACAAAAACAACTGATAAGCAATATTAATCTGGTAATTTTTTTTTCCAGTATTTTAATATGGCATTTCACAATAGTTGGGATAATACAGTTAAATATAAATTTACTTGACAAATTATAATTATTGTGATAATAAATCAGCCATAAATATAATCAAAACCCTACACTTATTTTTAAATAGTAAGTCCAGCCCACTTTTTTCAAGTAAACCTGAGTTTTTCTCAAAACATGTCTCTCAAGGGAAGCCAGCATAAACTATTGTTTAAAGTTAAATAGGCAAAGAAATAAATTTGAAGAGCTAGTGTTCCGAGTGTCAAAAGCTAAAGTCACTGGGGGAGGCAAACTTTGCACTACAATAGGACAGACGCAAAATGTCCTACCCCACCAATTATGCATTCGTGCTTGAAACCTTGAAAAAAACCGTAGTACTATGCAAACAAGCTTAGGATTAGTTATTGTGAAAAGCGAGCCAAACCAAAGTTTTTAAGGGGACTTGAAAGTTAAATAAAAAATCTAATATACTTATTTAAACTTACACATAAATAGCGATATTGTAGCAGTATGAGTAATTAGCAAAAACCATATAAATAATTAGCTTGAGTTTCCTGGCAGTTTGAAGCCTACTCTTGAAAATAAGTTATAGACTGCGGTCAGTGGTATATCGGTAAAACACCGAAGCTAGCTCTAAAGCTTATGCAATAACCCTTATGTAAGTTTCGGGAAATTTAGTTTAACGGGAAATTCGGTTTTTAACTAACAGAGGAGTATGATTAATAATTACCTCTAAAAAAAACTGGGAGTGAACTCCATAACTACCATCAGATATTGTAAAAAACACCCTATCTCATAGAAAATTTCTGCGCTCAAGTAAAAAATTAAAAGCGTTGCGTTCCCTCAGGTCTTCCTCAGAGAGATGCTTGCAATATGACAAGGGTTTCGTAAACTTTCACCGGAGGAATTTTTTAATGTTGCCTCAGTCATTTTATTAGCATAGCGATCGCCATCGACCTAAAGCATACAATGCTAATTTTGTCAAACTTTAAACTGATGATATGCCCTAAGTTAATAAAATTAGTCTAATAAAAAATAGGTTGACAAATTATCCAGAAATTTGTATCTAAAAGCTTAGATTAAAATCTAACTCAATATTAACCATGCAATTACAAAATTTGCTGTCCCGTAGTCCATTAATTATCTTGGGCGCCCTCGCTGGAGTTATGCTCTCTCATCAAAGAGCGATCGCAACCAGCAAAATCGTCATAGATATAGCTGGGCCAATAAAAGCATCCATAAAAGTTAAGGATCTACGACTATTTGCAGAAACTGGTGAAACTACCAAAACAATTTCTCAAGCTCTAGCCATATCAAAAGTTAACCCTAATACAGTTCGTGGATTAATGACATTAGAAGTAGGAGCAGGTGTGACGAACCTAGCCAAAGTTCTGTATAGTAACCTAGGTCAAAATGTAACAAAAGGTGTCGCTGAAGTACTTCAAACGAAACACAACTATGAAAGTGACAAAGCCTTACGTTCTGCTATTATCCTAGCAGCAGCAGATGATAACCGAATATCAGTCCTAGAAATTCTCGAAAAATATCCTACCGAAGAAATGCATATCGACGTTGGTAAAATCAACGAAATTGTAGAAAAACTTAAAGATACTATAGGTAATTTAGGAAAACTATTTAATTAAGTTCTGCCTGACAGGAACTTCGACACAGAGAGATTTCTAAACCTCATGCTTTTAGGTTTGTAATTATTAAGCACTGAACAGCAAGTGTCAGAAAGCAGATGTGATGAAGCAAAAATCCCCATGGTTGATTTGAGGGAATCATATCTTCTTACCTATAGCAGCGTCAGGAGGATATCAACCTCAATATCTTTCAATTCTCTAACACTTAAATGTAACTTCACTATCTTCATCAGTATTATTTGGCTTAGAAGTTCCCGAATCAACTGATGCATCTTCTATATATTGACTTTCTATGAGAAATGCTCCTTTCTCAAAACGAACAGCCCAGTAATTTCCTGGTTTACAACTTAAAACAGTTCCTACTTCACCATTACGCACTACATTAGGAGGACGTAATATCGGCATTGATTCAGCAGTTTTAATGTATGGTGGTTGACCTACTAGTCTGACTTTCTGGCCAATCAAAAATTCTGTTTCCATTTATTTATCTCCACATTTGTTTTGTGTTATATCTTATTGCTTTAATAATATTATTAGCCAATGCTATAATTGAGGGGTGAGTAAGTCAAGGAATCAAAAGTTTATACAGCAGATTATAAGTACATGAATTGCAAACATTGAAGAAAACCTTGCCTGCTAGAATGGAGTTTAAATAAAATCTTTGTAGAACGAGCATAAAGTATTAAAATGAATATGGTTAGTATAAAATTATAGAGGGTAATGATTATGGCTATAGCTCGTCGCATTTCCCGGATTGCTTCATTAATCAAGCAAGAAATCAGCCAGATGTTGCTCCATGGTATCAAAGATAACCGCGTAGGCATTGGTATGGTCAGCGTCACAGATGTAGATGTTTCTGGAGACTTACAACATGCTAAAGTATTTGTAAGTATCTATGGATCTGACGAAGTAAGATCGCAAACTATGGCAGGTTTAAGGTCTGCAACTGGATATGTCCGAAGTGAATTGGGTAAAAGAATACGTATGCGTAGAACTCCAGAAGTTATCTTTGTTGAAGACCGTTCTCTAGAGCGTGGGACAGAAATTTTATCACTTTTAAATAAGCTTTCTCAAGAACGACAACAACAGGAAATAGAAGACATTACCCATAAAGAGTCCCACCAAGACACAATAGAGTAAATAATTCTTAAATTATCCATTACTAAACTATGAATTTAGCATAAAAAGTTGATCCTATGGCCGCATTGATGGCCTCTGGCTATTGGTTTGACTATCAAATTCATTATTCAGACTGAGATCTCCCGAAAAGCAAGCTTTCATTTTGGATAGAAGACTTGGGCATTAAAGCAAGCTTTCATTTTGGGTAGAAGACTTGGGCATTAGAGAGGTAGTTTTTGCGGGTGGAAGTGCTATAGACTTGGTAACTCCTATCCAAGAAATTTAGTATAGGGCAAAAATTCCTTTGCTGTTAGCTGCTGATGTTCAGAAAGGAGTTGCTAAAAGGCTTTCTGGGGTAACTTAGTTTCCTCCACTAATGGTGATCGCTACTATTGTTCAAACTGATCTGAAAGAAGAGCCCAACAGTTATGCTGAAACTATGGGAGCTATTACAGCTCAAGAAGCTGTGGCTATTGGTTGGAATTGGTATTGGCTCCAGTGGTAGATGTAAATAATAATCCTGATAACCCAGTCATTAATATTCGAGCTTTTGGAGAAACGACGGCTTCGGTTGGTCAATTCTCAAGAGTTTTTCTTTGAGGCGCTCAAAAATATCCAGGGTTGACCACGGCTAAATATTTTCCTAGTCATGGGGATACGACAGTTGATTCTCATTTTAATTTACCAGTTATATCTCACTCGGAAAGTAGATTGGTAACAGTTGAATTATCTCCTTTTGTGAAGGCGAGCGCTTCAGAGATAGATTCTGTGATGAGTAACCATTTGTTGATCCTGAGCAAGGACGAAAAATATCAGTAAGTTTACTCCACAAAATTATTATGGGTCAGTTGCGCTAAAAGTTGGGTTTTGGTGAATTAGTTGTGACTGATGTTTTGGTTATGGGGGCGATCGCTAATTTTTATGGTTTGCCTAATGCAGATATTTTAAGTATGCCTGTAGATCCTGAGCAGACAATTAATACTGTTTGTGACGCGGTGGCTCCAGGCCGTATTTCTGAATTACGAATTGATAAATCTTTGCAGAGAATTTGGTAAGCTAAAATCAAGGTTTTTCCTACCTAGCAACCTGGAAATGAAAACATACCAGATTATTTCTTAGCTCCTACATACAATTTAGTTAAAAATTTAGCGAATTCGGCACAAGAAAAGAAAGTGTTGCTCAAATTTTGCCAGGCTCTATTCAAGTAGAAGGAAGTTATCTGACTCCAAGTACAGATAATCATCATTTACGTAATTTAGCATTTGTACAGGATATACTTCTTAACACTTATTTCTCAGGTTATCAGAACCTTTACTTCTCATTGATATATTGATGGTCATTGTTTTGGACAAAAAATTAGTCTAACACAAGTAGCAGAGGATTTCATGAAGAGATTATTAAGAAATGGCAAACTATAAGGTATAATCATATACAGTAGTCAGTAAACATTGAAAAGGTTTTCCCCAGAAATATTATCAGAGAGATCTTATATCTTCTGTTATGGACAAATACTAAAAGCCCCAAAGCTATCTGGATCTTTATATTTAAAGATTCACAAGTATCTGTCTAAAATATCAAAAAATATCACCTAATTTTTGATTAAACAAAATTAAACTTATATGGGCCAGATGATGATTTCAGGTAAGAAGGCTGGGAAAGTTTAGATTATTAGCTACTACCTTATAGTTACAATTTTATTAGCACATAACTGTAATTTAGACAACACTAAATGTAATGTAATGTGTTGGCATTCTTACTTTTAAAATTCTTATCAAAACAAGATAAAAAATTGTAACTATATATACTGACAAATTTAATGTTCATAATTACAAATTTTGCATTATATTATAAATAGTACCGTAGCGCAGAAAATTACTTAAGCTAGGCCAAGAGGGTGACCATGACTTACACCACAATTCAATATTCTTTAGACATTATCAGGGACGAAGCACTAGAACTTGTACATAAAGGAGTTCTCAGTCGTCAGCAGCCTATTTATACTCTGTGTCGATATATTCCGGCCAGAGAATGGGCTTGTGTAGAATGTGAATTAGAAGAATGTGACTTTCTACTTAGGGACCGAATTGGTGACCTAATAGGCAGAGAAAAATGGGACAACGACTAAATAAAAATCTAACCTAGTTAAACTATATTTTATCTAGGTTAGATACTATGATTTATCCTACTTTTTCAGAACTTAATAAGAAAATAAGATAAATATAGATTAGAATCCTATAATGTTCCAGATATTTTTTTATTTCCAAAAATTTAAGAAAAACTTTAGTTCTGAGAGTCTAACTCTTGAGATTGTTGTAAATCATTCCGTAGGTTAGCTATTTCTTGAGTTAGCTCTAATAAATCTCTTTGTATATCTGATTGTGCCAAACCCGAAGCAGAATTAGGGCTGGAAGAAACAGTTGTGCTATCAGTATTGGCTTGAGTATTTTGTTGATTCAAAATTATATCAACAAAGCTTCGAGCTTCCTGCTCAGTCATCTCACCTCTTTCAGCCCACTCCTCAGTTAGTTGATTAAAATCAGAATTTAATTTATTCAAATTTTCATCCCGCTTACTAGAGTCTTGCAAAGTTTCCATGAAAAAGGAGGTTGCACCTAGGGTAGTACGGAATGCTTTTTGCATTATTTGGGTTAGATCATCAGGGTTCATAAATGTAAGTTTACTCAATATTAAATAGTAATTTCTCTATCATTCTATATTATAAATAGACTTTACTGTTAAAATAACCCAGATGGATAGAAGCAAGTGCAAAGAAGTTATGCTAATTTTTTGATATTTTAAGAGCTCAATCTATATTTTTTAAATCTTAATAACTAGCAGATTAAAAGCTAATTGAATTTATTTATCAGGTATAGCCAATGTGTAATTATTATATACTTGATTAAGATTGTTTAATAATAACCCTTTCTACACCCAAACTTATTAGCTTATTTTTAACTTGTAAAACAACATTTTTTAAATTTATATATATTAATAAATATTCATTTTCTGTCAATCTGTATATCAGGGATGATTTACAAAATAATGATAATATATCTTTTGGTATATCATCAAATTCAAATATTTTTTGTAGAATTAATTTACCACCAAAACCAGGTAGATTATTTTGCAATTTTACCCATGAATTATGAGCCATATATTTGCCATTAAAAGTAGGTATAAAACTGTATATTTTTGGAAGTTGATTGACTGCTTTTCTGACATTAGTATGTTTTAACATATAATTGTTTTCTGGTTTAGTTAAATCCAAGACGAAAGCTTCAGCATTTCCTAAATAATTTTCTGGTATGCCAACCTTTCTATATCTTAAGTTACAAGGAAAAATAAATCGTTTAATAGGAACAACTGATAAAAATTCAAATAAAGCATCGTTTGTGCTATAAGCACTTTTTTCATTAGAAATATTTTTATTTTTACCCTTGATTAAATCTAACTTTTCTTTGGTTAAGATACATTCAAGATAACTCCAATTATTCTTATTTTGAAAAAAACTGTTCAGTATAAAAACAATAAAAGACGTTGAACTGAAAAGTTTATCTTTCCATGATAATTTTTTAAAGCTTGCAGATATAAAATCATCCATTTTATTAAAATTTATTGTAAATAATGGTTCAGATTTAGAGACATATTCTAGGTCTTCGTATGCTTGAGAAAGATACTCTAATAATTTAAAATATGTTCCACCATCTGCTATGAAATGATTAACAAGTAGAGTTACGCCATAATAATTTTGATTATGATTTAAAATCACATATATTAATGGAATATCTTTATTAATAGCATCTGCAGATTTTTTGGGAATATTGAATTGATTTTTTATATAAGTTCTTGCATCTAATAAATTATCAATATTTATTTCCTGTTCATCTAGATCAATATGAATAAAACCAACACCAGATTTTTGTGGGTTACATACGACTTTTAATGGGGAAAAAAATTTCTTTACCAATCTTCCTCCCAAAATTGGTACACTATCTACTATTTGTTGAATTGCTACTTTCAATCTATGAGAATCTATTTGATGTTTGTACCAATTTATCACACCATAATAAGGCCAAACTCCCATCTCAAGATCAAATTTTGAAAGTTGATACTCTTGATACACATTACTATTTGTAATTAATTCCATTGGTTTCACATGTTAGATTTATTGATATTGAAAAATCTTTTATAGACTCGTTCTACCTAAATAAGGGAAAAATAATGATTTTAGGAAAGTCATGGTAAATCCTGTTTAGACAGAAAGCTTACCCCATAAAGGTAAAACAGAATGCAGAGGATACTTATGCAGCAAAGGTTAGAGAGAAATTGGAAAAAGTTACTTTTGATAACCAGATTTGGGTTCAGAAGATGCTTTTAGGTTGCTTATATTAACTGTATTTATCTACCTAACAATATCTACAATATATTAATTCTTCAGTAAATTTATCCCACTGATTATAATCTTAATATTGTGTTGAAAAATACTCTCTTATAATATATTTTCTTTATGATTTAGTTCTTGAGGAATTAGGATTCAGGAAACAGAGAAGCATAGAGTTGAAGAATAGAAAAACTTATGATTTGGTACTGATACTTTCCCGTTAGACTTTGGTTTATAAGGAAGAGTATATAATTATTTACTTCATCTTTATCTACTAGAAAATTTTTAAGACTTTACTTTTAAAAAATTATTTTTTTGTTCAGAATAAATAAACTTACCGAATATTTTAATCCCTGTATTAATTGAGCGATAAAACCTTGCAAATTTATTCTAGCTTCAGGAATAATATCAAAAGATATAGATTATACTGCTAAATTCAAGGTTAGTTTAGAAATATACATCAGAAATAAAATATAAACAAATTGTATTCTAAGTTAACTCAATATTAAAGATAATTTTCGATCTTAAATTATAGATAAAAAAAATTTTATGTTAATATAACGTGGATAGAAGCAAGTGAAAAGTTGTTGGAAAATATTTTAGCTAGAATGTATATTTTATAGCTGAATCTAGATCTTTTTAATCTGAATAGCTAGAAACTTAAAAGCTAATTTATTTTGAAAGTAAACTCAATTTGTAATTATTATGTAATTGACACGATATTTTAATAATAACCTTTTATCAAACCAAATTTATTAACTTATTCTCAACTTGCAAAACAACATTTTTGAAATTCGCATATATCAATACATATTCATTTTTTTTTCGTTCTGAGTCTTAGTGAACTTTTCCCAAAAATGATAATATATATAAATAGAAAAAATAGGTCAATTCCCCTAGAGTAGAAGACATCGAAATAAGGCAGCCTTCTGGGTACAGAAAAAGTATTTCCCCAATGTTAAAAAGACCAAAAACTGGTTGCTCAATGATGGCGAATATATACTAAACCAAGACTCAGATGTTCCTATTTGATCAGGCACATTAAAGTTAAAGGTAATAAATGACCATTATGAAGGTGACTGGAGTTATTGGAGCAACAGAATAAGTAAATATCCAGGGGTAAGGAAAGAAGTCACGACGCTGTTAAGACGACAAAAAAATAAATGCACATTTTGTCAGGCAACCTTTAAGCCTACAGACTTAATGGAAATAGAGCATATAAAATCTAAGTCTGAAGGTGTTGAAAACACATACAAGAATAAACAACTGTTGATGATATGTTGATATTGAGGCAGAGATATACCCATGACAAGGAATGTCGGCGTTGGTGAATTAAGTTATGATTGGAGTTCATAGCGATCGCTATGAATATCTATAAGGAACTGGAACATCCCAAAATTGATATTTACTGGATCAGTAAGTGAATTGAATGCTTTAACTTCGCGTTATATTTTGAGTAGCAAAGAGTCCTTCGATGTCATATGGCAAGATAGTGCCGAAGTCTAGTATTTTCTTCTTCTACTCTGGTCATATAGGTTTTGCTGATAATTTTATCCCCATCATTAATAGGCCTTGGTATATACTTTCCATCCATCTGTAATTTAAAGGAGGACATTCCTATTTTTTAACTTGTTCCCATAAAGGATAAAATGTTTTTCCGCTAAGATTTCTAATAACCCATTCTAAAACTCCTTTTTTAAAATGATTTACTGCGGTTCATACCCAAATTTGGTTTTTTTTGAGCCTAATTATCTCTGTAATTCTTCTAGCTCTTCTACTTGAGGAGTTTTTTGAGGAGAGTAAGAACGTGGTAATAGTTGTCCTACTTGTTTAATTGAGTTGATAATTGTAGTATGGTGTAGCTTTTTGACTCTTGATATTCCTCTTAAGCCCATAGCATTAACATATATTTTTAAGCATTCATCTGTGAGTTGATCACTATAACCTGTATAAGTTTCATAGGAATCAATAAATTGAGGACCACAATAAACACAGATGTAGTTTTGCTTTCCTTTCTTTTGGCCATTTTTATTGATGTAAGTTGATTGACATTCTGGACATTCTATAATTTTTCTGCCTAAGAGCGCGATCGCTATGAACTCAAATCATACCTTAATTCACCAACGCCGGAATGTCTAGGAGAGGAGCAGTGTGAGGTGAAAGTCAGGCACGGTTTTGAATTTGAAGGCGAGTCGGATAGGGTAACCTATATGGCGAACGTTTAACATATCATAAAATTCAAACTATCTTTGCAGAACTAGTTTCACACAAAAATTAGGTAAATAATTTTGTAATTTAACCGATGAATTATGCTTCATGTAATTGCCATTCAAAATTAGTTTGAACACTTTCAGCCTCTTTGGTCTAAATATTGATTAATATCATCATAAACTCTAGTAAGTTCAGCTTCAGTGGTTATCCGAATTCGCTCATCTCGCAAAGTAATTAATAATTTAGCAGCAAAAGGACTAGGCCAAATATTAGGGTTACAAAAGATTTCTAAAAAGACATCTCCTGTATACCGATATTCCGTAGGTTTTTGTGGAGTTGGTTTACCAGAACTACCTGTAGCCGTTTTGGCAGCAACAGATTTTAATTGCTTTATTAATTCAGCTATTGCACTTTGTAAATTTCTTGCCGCCTCAGGGGTAAAATCAAAAGATATA
The DNA here is from genome assembly GCF_000014265.1 of Trichodesmium erythraeum IMS101. Classification (NCBI taxonomy): domain Bacteria; kingdom Bacillati; phylum Cyanobacteriota; class Cyanophyceae; order Oscillatoriales; family Microcoleaceae; genus Trichodesmium; species Trichodesmium erythraeum. The sequence continues at coordinate 4,495,909 of NC_008312.1, read as the reverse complement.
GATCCCTCTACTAGATTCAAAGTTAGTTTAGAAGTAGACATAATAAATAAATAATTTAATTGAAGAAGATTATAGGTTAATGGTTCAATTGAAAAAGAATTCAAGTCTAATTAAGTTTCGATACTTTAAAAACCCCGGAGTTAATGACCAGGCTGCTCCTAAATAGTGTTTTTGATAGTGCTATTAAAAAATCTATTTCTACCTTTAATATTCAGCAATCTAACACTAAAGGAAACATGGAGACAAATGTAGCAATTCTATATAATTTGTGAAAAAAATAAGCGACTAGAAGGGAGGAGACAGGAATCAGAAGGCGTGATAAACAGAAGTTGAAACTCTTGTCAAGAAGTTCAGTGATTTTACAAATAATTTAGGATTGCTATACATATATAAAGACTATTATTAATGGATAAGTATATCACACAAACTAAAGCTCAAGTTACTACTTGAAGCCAAAAAATTAGGCATTTGCTATTTTTGACTAATTTAGCTTTAGCTTGAATATGATGATATATGAGTTTAGTTAATATCAGCATTTTTTTAACTTAGCACAAAAAATTTTTTCCTAAATCTGTATCCCTAGTAAATTAAGTATTTAATCCAAGTTAATTTGACTATCTATGTAGACATTTGTTAAATCAGAAGGATTTATTTGTTCATATATTTCAAAGGGTTGATGAATCCAGGGATTATCAAGCAAATAATCAACATAGTAATCAGGTTCAAATATTGAGCAAGACTTATACCACAAAACAGCCGTTTTTACTTCTTTAATTTCTTGACCATAATTATTCTGAAGCCAATTAATGGATTCTTTAATAGTAATTCCTGAGTCTACTAGGTCATCAACCAACAAAACATGACTACCTAAACTATCTGTAGTCATAGTCAAACTTTTCGCTATTTTAATATTACCTTGCTTTTGACCCTTAATGTCGCCATAAGAAGAAGTAGCTAGAATTGCTAAAGGTTTGCTGAAAATACGAGAAAGAGTATCTCCTACTCGTAGTCCTCCCCTAGCTAAACAGACAATTTGATTGAACTCCCATTGGGATTGATAAATTTTTGCTACTAGATGTTCAATTGTTTGATGATAATGTGACCAAGAAATATAAATATCGCTCATTTGTAAACTTTACAATAATAGTGATACTTATAAAGTAGGTTAATTTTAGCTAAAACTACTATTTTTTTACCACAATTTTTATCTTCTTTTTTGCTTAAGAGTAAGATAAAGTAATGCCTGGCAAAATTATATACTACAAAAGTTTATTTAAACTACGGTTGTTCAGGTTAGATATTCTTTAATATTTATACTTCTTATGGTGAGAATTTACTCTATAGTATATAAAAATTTATGAGTTAAAGATTTGATAAAAAGTTTTTGGTGATATAGTTGTATTGTTATATAAGTTGATATTTATAAAAATGCTGAAAGAAATATTTTAGTTATACTAAATAAAGCATTTTGCATTACACTTTTAGGTAATCAAAGATATGAATTTTCTTGATAAAAAAACATTATCTTTAGACCTAAGTCAAAAAATTGTCAGTACTTATTAAGCCTCACAGACATCTATTCAGATGTACTCGAAAATTGGAATTAGGGTCAGTGAGAGTACAATGTACTGTTTTTTTGAATCAAATAGAATTCTGGAAAAAAATCTTCAGAAGTACTCAACCCTTAAGAGAGGAAAATCAAAGAAAAAGGGAGGATAATTCGGATTTATTAGAGATGTGCAATGCCGAAAACCTGGTATTTTTGGATTACTTGGGTGTTTGACTGGGGATGATGAGACTAATGTTCAGGAGCTTATTAGATATCTTCATAAAAGGTTACTAACTCTTTGAAACGCCGTTCCAAAATCGGCATTTTTGGAGAAGTATATTGGAGAACAGGCTAACATTAATAACCAAAAATATTAAGGTAGTCGAGTCAAAGTCAATTGGGGCTATCAATTTTAGAAGTACTAATTCTTTCAAAATTTTATGAAAATCAATGAAGAGAAAAAATTTCTAACAATTTATCCAGAAAGAGTTAGTGCTGAAATTATGATCAGGAGCAGTGGTAGTTATGAAAAACTTTTAAGTCCATAAAGTCAAGGGTATTGAAAAAATGTTAGAGTCTGTGGGAACTAAGATTATGTATTTATCTCCCTACTCATCGGAGCTCTCTCCAATGGAGAGTTTATGGTAAGAACACCCTAGCATTTATCAGCAAACTTTACTTTGCGTTACGCCTAGAAACTTAGAAGCAGTAACTAAACTATTAGAATGGGGTATTAAGTGATATTTCTCTAAGCAAATCAAAAATTATTTGACCTACTATTATTGCTGTACTAGTTAGTTTTGCAAAGTGCTGTGTTATTTATCTTTGTTAGATATAATTAGTGGTTAAGGATTAGACATCAGGAACTATGAATAAGATGCTAATAACTTTTATTTGAGAATTATTAAAGATAAAAATATCTTATTATATGGATTATTAGAACATAGTTAAGTATAGCATTTTTCAAAAATAATTAAACTTTCAACAATTATAAAAAGGATATTCTGAATTATACCATTTTCAACCATCCACGGCGAATTGCATGAATTAATCGATTAATTGCGGTGGTATCTTCTTCAGTCAGATTGTGGTATAAAAATAAATCTTTGAGTTGTTTTCTTTGGTCTTTAGTCAAGATACCAGAACGATAAACTTGAAACATTAATTCTGTGATTCCTATTGCCGGTAGAAAAGATTGATTTAGATAATTCATCATAGTTTTTTCCAATAACTCCATTACTTTTAATATTACTTATATCAAAATTAATAATTGTGATAAATAAGTTGAATTTAGATGATATTTATCCTACAAATTAGTGATTTATATCACATTAGTTTACATAAAATTATTTACTCAAGATATTCAAAAATATAAATTTTCAAGAATATAAGTAAATATTAAGATACAAGAATATAAGTAAATGTTAATACAGTGGTTTGCACGTGTTATCAGGGAAAGTTAGAAATAAAAATTTGATTACACTGTTTTGCATAACTATTAGGTGTAATGATATTTTCTGAATTGTTTTGATAAAAATGAAACCTTATTCTTTAGACTTACCTCAAAAAATGGTCAGCACTTACGAAGCTGGAGATACTATCTATTGGGAAAGTTGCTCAAAGATTTCAAGGAGTGCAAAAGTAGGGTACAAGAGCTATTAAAACGAAAACCATAAACAGGCCAATTACTGCCTCGATGAGTAATAAGAGGTAAGCCCAAGCAATTATTAAATTATAAAAATGAAATAGAAGATTCTAGAAAGACTTATTGAGACCTGACCTGATACTAGTAGAATGCTGTGAATATTTGCAAGACAAAGCTGGAATCATAGTCAGTGAAAGTACAATGTGCCGTTTTTTGATTCAATACAACTGACCCTGAAAAGAACCCTAAGAAGCACTTAGGCTCTAAGACAGGAAAATCAAAGAAAAAGGTTGGAGTATTGGAAAGTAATTAGAGATTTGCCATCCCGAAAAACTGGCCTTTTTGGATGAAATGGGTATTTGACTGGGCATGATGAGACCAATGGCCAGGAGTCTATTGGAGAAGGATTTTATGGGTCCAAACGTTACTATAGAGGTAGCCAAGTCACTTTCATTGGGGCTATCAAATGTGGTCATGCGATCGCTATCAAAACCTTTGTTTTAAATCTAATCCTGATGAAAATTAATTAAGGGAGAAGATTTTCAATATTATCCAGAAAGAATTAGCACCAAAATTATGGCCAGGAGCAGTGGTCGTTATGGACAATTCTGATGGTTCATAAAGTCAAGGGTATTGAAAAAAATATTAGAGTCTGTGGGAGCTAAGGTTATATATCTATCTCCCTGCTCACCAGAATTTAAACCTATTGAGTATTAATGGTTGGAACTCAAAGCATAATTCCGCAGCATTTGTGCCCAAAAACTTGAACGGAGTAACTAAACTTTTAGAGTTAGGCATTAAGTTGTTTTCCTCTAAGCAAATCCTAAATTAGTTTATTCACTGTTATTACTGTAATAATTAGTTATGCAGAGTGCTGTATATAGTTATGAAATTATATTCAACATATCTTCGAGAAAAAATAGTTCTGGCATATTTGAACTAGAAAATATTAATTGCTCTGTAGTAGCCCTTATATTTACTATCAGTAAAAGTTTATTCAGTCTCAGGCATTGCAAAATAAAACAGATATAAATTTACAACCATTAAAATGTGGGAAATCAAGGTTTAGTCATCTGACAAATGCAGGGTTAGATTTCAAGCGATAGTAGAATTATGTGGGTTATTTGCATTTAAGACTAGAAATTGAGTGAGTCAGACTAAATCCGCTTTACGCTTTATTATAAAGGTTAAGGCACTTGTACTAGAGAGTTGGAAGGATTTAAAAAATAAGCTTTTCATAGCCGGATTTGGTATCATACTCTTAGTGCATTGTTAGAAGTTGATGATCCCAGCTTAGGTCAATGGCAATTACGAGGTAAGTTTATTATTGGTCCCACTTGCATTGCACTGAATATTTGCTGAATTTTTATCTAGAGAAGAAAATATAGACTATCGTTTAGTATCTGATTAATAAATTAGGGATATATTATCATGCTAGGTAATACAGTACTTAAGATAGAATTTAACGAAAACTAACGCCAGAAAAAATTACTTATGCTATTAAAGTCAACAACTAGACATATTCGTATTTTTGCAGGAACTGTGGAAAATAATGAACTTGTTCCTGATGATCAGGCATTAACTTTAGATATTGATCCCGACAATGAACTTAACTGGAATGATACTGCTGTGGAGCAGGTTTACCGAAAGTTTGATGAATTGGTAGAATCTTATAGTGGTTCAGATTTAACTGAATATAATCTGCGTTGTATGGGTTCTGATTTAGAACATTTTGTCCGATCACTATTACAATCAGGTGAAATTAGTTATAACCTTGGTAGTCGTGTCAATAACTATAGTCTGGGACTACCTAGAGTAGATGTTGATGCTGAAGCTAAATAGCAATGTTATCTCAGTTATTAGTTATCAGTTATCAGTCTCTCTAGCTTCATTTAGAGGCTTGAAATACTAAAATTGAAATTTCATCAATTCCGATAACATTTCTGTTATCGGAATTATTGAGAATAGTTTAGCGTCTGCTATAAATATAATGTTATTTTCCTATGTCCTATTGCTATCATATTTATGATCAATTGTTTTGGGTCTTGTCTTTTATATGTTGAGTATTAATGAACTATTTATATTGGTTTGATATGTGAGTCTCTTTCTATTTTTTTCTTTTGTTTTTTTTAATTTCTATGGTAAGCATTCAGTGGTTATCTATTAGTGATCAGCTATGAGTTATTAACTCATTATAGTGCAATAAGGAATTAGTCTCCAAGGATAATTAAAAAGTTATGCTTGCATAGTTTCTGCTAAGTTATGAAGTGCAGAATGTTGGTAGTAGAGAGTTACTAATAGTAGTATTCTCAAAGTAACCAGAAAATTTTATCAACCTCAATAGTCTTGGTGAGAGTTAGCAGTATATTCAACTAAAAAAATTTAACTACTAAATCCAGAATTTACCTATTACTTACAATCAAAAAATGTAGGTTTAATTCGACTATTTAAAATTGAGGATAGCTTAGATATCATTAATCTCTATAAGGTAAAACTAGAGCAAGTAGATGGCTGTGCTATGCATTAGTCAAAATCAATTTTATTTTCTGGATATTTTTATTGGAAATGTTTATTAGTCTTGGGCGTTGGTTAATCAAGCATTGAGAAATAGCTAATCTCTGCCCTCTACTTCCTAGTCTCTTTTATCATTAATTGCCATATAACTTAAAAGCCAATTAGCCATAGTAGCACGACGTGCTTGTACAGGAGTAAATTCGCCTATTTTATAGCCTTTAAAACCCAATTTTCTTTTCAACAATTGTTTATTTTCTTTAGGAATAGAGCGAGTCAATTTAACAGTAGGTGGCCGAAATTCAATAAAATTTGGAGGTTCTGGATATTCTTCTCGCCACTCTGGTGCTACTCTGGAAATATCCCATTTACAAGTAGCATTATCATAACGATAACCAAGATAATACCAAACTAATTGATTAACAGTTTCATCCTCAATTTTTTCATCAATAATTGCCTGAATAGTTTCTATATTTAGAGTTGGTAGTTTAGACATAAAACCTGATTCCTTAAAACTTAATTTAGATGATTCTGTGCTTAGATTATGTATGGCAGAGAGCGTCTCTGGTATACTAAACTGACATCTTTTCCTTAATAAACTGGTTTTTAACGACTGATTATTGGCTGCTCCTAGAGTAATTTTTGCCCCATCAACCTTATTTCTGGATAATTCCTGATAACTTAATTTTTCAGTTATTAAGTATTATTTAAGATAGATCGCTATCCTTTAATAGATTATAATATTTTATCATAGGAGTTTGTTATCCAAACCCCTAAAGTTTTTTCACAAATGATTTAGGATCGGTACATAGGGGTCACTAGGGTGATTAGCACATTCTCACACCTCTTAAGTTTAGTATGTACTAGGAGCCTTTACTTTTGAGACTACTACTTAGGCTTACCCTCTTTTTCTGCCATTGATAACATTAAATCTAGGACTCGATTTGAATAACCCCACTCATTATCATACCAAGAAACAACTTTAAAGAAGTTGGAGTTAAGTTCAATTCCAGCTCCTGCATCAAAGATACTAGAGTGAGAATTACCTGTAAAATCAGTAGAAACTACAGGATCTTCAGTATAGCTAAGAATACCTTTCATCGAATTCTCAGCAGCCGTTTTCATTGCTGCACAAATATCTTTGTAATTGGTTGACTTCTCAGTTTTGAAAGTCAAATCAACTACAGACACATCTGGAGTAGGCACTCGGAATGCCATACCAGTTAGTTTTCCTTTTAAGTGTGGCAAAACTAGAGTTACTGCTTTTGCAGCACCAGTAGCAGCAGGAATAATATTTTGAGCAGCACTACGTCCACCCCTGAAGTCTTTTTTACTAGGACCGTCTACAGTTGGTTGAGTAGCGGTCATAGCGTGAACAGTTGTCATTAGACCTTCAGTTAAACCAAAATTATCGTCAATAACCTTGGCAATAGGGGCTAAACAGTTAGTGGTACAGCTAGCATTAGAAACAATTGTATCAACAGCTGGATCGAACAAATCGTGATTAACACCCATCAGCAAAGTTTTTACTTTGTCAGGGTCTTTAGTAGGAGCTGAAATAATTACACGTTTTGCACCTGCTGCCAAATGATTTGAGGCACTATCAAAAGTGGTAAATAATCCTGTTGACTCAACTACATAATGTGCGTCTTTTTCTTTCCAGGGTAATTCAGCAGGATTTTTCACTGACACACAGGGAATTAATTTTCCGTTAATTTTTATACCATCGTCGGAGGCGGTTACTTCCCCTTGGAAACGTCCATGAGTTGAATCATATTTTAATAAATAAGCTAGGTTTTGTGGTGGTACCAAGTCGTTAATTCCTACAAATTCAATTAAGTCCGGGTAGTTCAGTCCAGCACGAAAAACTAGGCGTCCGATACGACCAAATCCATTGATGGCTACTTTTAAAGGCATGGATACAACTCCTATATAGCTAAAAGTTTCTATAAGTATCAGGGATTACCGATTAGAAATTATCATAAGGATAATTGGTCTAAATTATTCTTTTCCATATCTTAAGAATCTCTATTTAACTCCTCTGCACATTGGTGTTTTTAAACTTATGCTTAATAATATAAAGTTGACTCAATTTTTTTAGCAATTGAAATATGATGATGAAATTACAATAGTAGAAAGAATTTGTGAGTAGAACTTATCCATGCTGGTAGTTATATTATTATTGATGCCAAACTTGCTTCAAAACAGTTAATTTAAGAGTTGAGACAGCAGAAGGTAGACTTAATTACCAAAGTATAAATCAATGCAGTAAGCAAATATACTTTAGTGCTAGCAACACTCAAATACATTCTTGGTAGACCTTACATCTGGAGTAAATTAGTTAAATTACGCAACTGTTTGATGAGAAAGACTACTTTACGGTAAGATGGTAACACTTAGATATGGCACTTATGATTTCCATTGAGGCTCTCCTGTTCAAAAAGTGCGCTTTGTAATAGCTGTATGGCTTTATGGCAAACAAATAATTATGCTTTCAATGATATCACTATTTCGGCAGCATAAATTTTTACTGCTTACAGTTGGGGTTTCAATATTGAAGTCACTTTCGGGAAGTTAATTCAACTATTGTCTGGTTTTAGCTATCAGTTTTGGATGAAAGATATGCTCTCAACTCAGGGGTGGCTGAAATAGTTAATTCTCAGTCGATATCCTCAGAAACGGCCGCAACAGTTTCACAGAAAAATTGAAGCAATGGAGAGGTTTGTATTTATTCATGCTATAGCTCTAGCTGTTACAATTACTGAGTTTAGAGATGCCTATGACTGTCTCGAAACATTTCTCCGGTTAGTTTTGTACTTTACCTTCTAATAGTTATCGGAGTGAACGGATAGTTTTGCTAACACTTGCTGAACAGAGGAAGTATATTTTAGTCAAAAGTAGGTGAGGACTAATTTTGCCAAAATTATTAAATGCTAGATCACTATTTACGAGGTTGTGGAAAATGGAGCATTTTGTCAGATGACAACAACTTTTTTATGAACCAAAAAACTTTTTACTGTTCAGTTTATAAAAAAACTCAAAGAATAATTATACTCAAATGATAATTAGTAAAATTGAAAAAAATCTGGAAGAAAAACTAGCTAAATAACAGCCAAAAATAGAAGCTATAAACCTAGTATTATTTATGATTTATAAATGTATTTACTATAAAAATATATATTAGGTTATGCTTGAAATTTAACAGATAAAATATTATGAAAAATGATTACTAAATTAATAAATATGATAGAGGATATTATTATAGAATTTAAGACTTTATAATTAAATAGTATCAAAGTACAAATTAAGAAATACTATGGAATTTATGGAATATTTACAACAGCAAAGATTGGAAGCAAAATTAGCAATATTTTAGGATAGACTAACTTATGATACTTCTCAACAATTTCAAAAATATTTGATGACAATTAATCAAGAAAAACCCGAAAAGGAATGGTTGATAAATTGTACAAAATTTTACCTTAATATCCTAAAGCAAAGCCCCATAGAATAAATTTGGTTACAAGTAAAAAATTTAACCAGATAATTTGATAATCTTTGTAGTTCTTTGAAAATAGTTCAGGGGCTATTTAAGTTTTTGGCGCTATGGTTAAATATTCAATTTTTCCAAATTTTTTCAGTATAAAATTTTGGCACAAACAATAGGTAGATTACTACATTTAAAGTTAGACAAATTAAAAACTATCAAGTTATATTTTATTACTAGTATTAGGTTTGAAGCTATTTTAGGTGTAAAAAATCTCAAAGTACCGTTAATAAAATACTTTGTGTTTAATCCTACATTCTGGAGGTTAAACAGTGCCATATTCTACCTAACCTATATTGGTTTAAATAGGCCAAAATAAAATTATAACAATAAAATCAAAGTTGAAATGAATGTAGCTGATTTGAAAATAGGACAAATAGCGATAGTAGATAAAGTCCTCAACCTTGATGGCGGACAAGGAACTGTTCAGAGATTAGCAGCAATGGGAGTAGTTTCTGATAAATCAGTACAAGTCTTGCGAAAGGCTAGATTTAATGGGCCCTTACACATTCGAGTCGGAGCTACTACAGAAATAGCTATCCGACCCCATGAAGCGGAAATGATAGTTATTAGAACAGATAGGGATGATGAAATAAATTTCTCTGAAGGTTCTTAAATGATTCCTTAAGCATGGCAAGCTCATCTAAAATTTTATTGACAAATCAATATTTTTATGATACCAAATGTTAAGAATCTTTTCAAAAAATTACAAATATTACATAATTTTTATATTATCGGTTTTCTTGCTTAATAATAATGACTTGTCATAACAATAAAGTAACAATATCTCAACCTACTAATGCCACAAAAAAAGTGGCTTTAATAGGGATGCCAAACACTGGAAAATCTACATTTTTTAATCGGATTACTGGAGTTTCGGCCCATGTAGGAAATTGGCCGGGAATAACAGTTGATCTTTTTCAAGCTGAGGTCAAAATAAATAAGGAAATTACACAATTTATAGACTTACCAGGAATTTATAATTTCAATGGTTTTTCTGAAGATGAAAAAGTTGTTCAAAATTTTCTGGAAAATAATCCTGTTGACTTAGTAATAGTCGTTATTAATTCCTCACAAATCGACCGTCAAATTATGCTACCATTACAGGTAAAATCTTTGGGTTTACCAGCAGTTTTGATGTTAAATATGTCAGATGAAGCTAAACAATATGGGATTAAAATAGACAAAGAAGAATTATCCAAACGTTTGTCAATGCCAGTGTTTTTAATAAGTGCTAAATATGGTAAAGGCTATATGAACGCCTACATGGCAATTTCTGAACAGTTAAAAGAGAGTAAAAATTCAGTTCAACTAGATACGAATAAAATCAAGGAAAATATTTCTGTTAGGGAAATAGATAGTATTTTAAATGGAACTGTGATTATGCCTTCTCAAATGGCACAAAATTTCACAGCTCAAGTTGATAAAATTCTGCTGCATCCTGTCTGGGGTTTACCTTTATTTTTCCTAGGAATGTTCCTGGTTTTTTTGGCAATTTGGAATATCGGACTTCCTTCAGTAGACCTTCTTGAAATTGGGGTTGAATGGGTACAGTCATCAATTGTTGAACCTCTAGTTCAACCGTTTCCACAAGTACTTCAAGATTTTCTAATTAATGGGCTTTGGGCAGGGGTAACTACTGTTGCTTCTTTTGTACCTTTAATTATAGTATTTTTTATAATTATGGCGGTGTTAGAAGATAGTGGTTATCTATCACGTTCTGCTTATTTAATGGATGCCTTTATGGCAAGATTGGGTTTAGATGGACGTAGCTTTGTACTGCACATAATGGGGTTTGGTTGTAATGTTCCGGCATTAATGGGAACTAGGGTGATGCGATCGCGTGCTTTACGACTATTAACCATGTTAATTATTCCTTTTGGTTTATGTTCAGCACGATTACAAGTATTTGTATTTATTATTGCAGCAGTATTTCCTAATAGCAAGGGAGCGATAGTTTTATTCTCTTTATATATTCTAAGTTTTCTGGTTGCTATTATTACTGCAGCATTATTTCAAGGAGTATATAAAAATGAAGAACCTTTCGTTTTAGAGATGCCTCCTTATCGTTTTCCTACATGGAAACAAGTTTTACTAAGAAGTTGGGGAGAAGTTAGAGAATTTTTAGTTAGAGCATCTGGCTTCATTACTGTTGGTTGTATTGGAGTTTGGATACTGACAAGTTTACCTTCAGGGGCAACAGGATTAGATACAATTGGTGGTCAAATTGGTCAATTGATGAGTCCTATTATGGATCCTATTGGTATCAATTCTTATTTAACATTATCCCTATTTTTTGGCTTTATTGCTAAAGAAATTGTGATCGGTTCTTTAGCAGTTATTTATAGCATGAGCGAACAGAATGTTAGTAGCAATATTGCTGAGACAGTTACTTTTATTCAAGGATATAGTTTCTGTATTTTTTGTTTACTTTATACCCCATGTTTATCTACTTTAGCAACTTTAATTAAAGAAGCAAAATCATGGAAATTTTCCTTACTTTCTTTAGTATTTCCATTAGTTTTAGCTTGGTTATCTAGTTTCATTTTTTACCAAGGAGCTTTGGCTTTAAGTTGATAATCTAAATATTAGATATTTCTAGAAAAAAGGGAATAGAAATTAAGGATAAATAATTAATAGTTTATGTAGGATTATTAATTTTATTTTGATGACTACACATATTTATTATAAAAGCTAGCAGTATTCAATAAAAAAGATAAAAATTATAGCTATCTAAAATGAATTGGGGAAACTATTTTTAAACATATTGCTCCCTAGTGCGGGTATCTTTTCCCTTAGTAATGTATCTGACTAAGATGAAATTTGCTATAGTTTGAATTTATTTATTGAAAGCTATATATCAATTCTTTGTTGTCTAATTAATAATAATTTTTTTCATTTTGAAGATAGACATTTGTTGTATCATCGCGATCTTTAGGTACGCCAAGCTAAATAAAAATTGTAACGAGGCAAAATTTAATTTAAAATTCGATTCAGAACTTAAAAAGAAACTAAATTCTACTGAAACTTAGAAAAATCCATGAACTATTTGTTGAACTAAACTGACCTAAAATTCCTCGGAAAACACTCATGCTACTCATGCTAAAGTTTATTAAAAAAAATTAAGCTTGTGCTAATGTAGCAATGAAAAAGTAGCGATCGCCTCATAAGAAATCCCATTATATCAGTAGTTATTCAAAAAGAGCAATCGCAATTTAAGCATAATAAAAAAGAAGTCAAAAGTTTAAAATTAGGGTTGTTCTATTGAACTTCCCTTTAGGGTTGACTATTTTTTTTGGTAACGTTATAACACATCGTAATCTGATCATTGCCCACCATGCATCCTACTGGAGTGACACAGCTAAAATAGTGCAGGATACGGATTAATCAATACCTTTGAGAGTATGAATTTCAGAAGTAAATACGCACCCTACAAATAATTCCAACTCTAATAATAATCCTGTATCGCCTTCACCTCCAACGCTCCCGACTTCAATGCTCGAATTGCGGCCGCCGTCGCCTTCGCCCCCGCAATAGTTGTAATTAACGTTATTTTATAATCCAACGCACTCCGCCGAATTTTAATCCCATCTGCACGGGCTTCATCCCCAGAAGGAATTATAATAATCAACTGAATTTCTCCATTTTTAATTCCATCCAAAACATTAGGTCGCCCTTCATGCAACTTCAGCATCAAACCCACTTCTAAATCATGCAAACGCAAAATCTTCCGAGTTCCTTCAGTCGCTACTACCTTCAAACCCAAATCAACTAAATCTTTAACCACTGGTACAACTGCTTCTTTATAGCGATCGCTCATTGACACAAACACTGTTCCCTCTAAAGGCAACTTTTGACCTGCAGATAACTGTGCCTTAGCAAAAGCTTTACCAAAGTCAACATCAATACCCATAGCCTCACCTGTCGAGCGCATTTCAGGTCCTAATACTGTATCTATACCAGGGAATTTAGCAAATGGTAACACTGCCTCTTTCACAGAAACATGATCAGGTATTTGTTCATCTATAAAACCCAATTCCTCCAAATTTTTCCCAGACATAACCCGGGATGCTATTTTTGCCAAAGGTATTCCTATTGCCTTAGAGACAAAAGGTACTGTCCTTGATGCGCGGGGGTTAGCTTCCAAAATATATACTGTTTCTCCTTGGACTGCAAACTGAATATTCATTAACCCGATCACATTCAACGCCTTTGCCAGAGCAACAGTCCATTGACGAATTGTTTCCACCGCAGCAGAAGTTAACGTTTGATAAGGAATAGAACAAGCAGAGTCACCAGAGTGAATACCTGCCTCCTCAATATGTTCCATGATACCACCGATAACTACCCGACCTGTGCTATCAGCAATAGCATCCACATCTACCTCAACAGCATTGTTCAAAAATTTGTCAATTAAAATTGGATGTTCCGGTTCCACCTGTACTGCAAACTTCATATAACGTTCCAGCTCTTGGTCAGAATAAACAATTTCCATAGCCCTACCTCCCAAAACATAGGAAGGTCTTACCACAACTGGATAACCAATTGTATGTGCTACTGTCAAAGCATCCTCAAAGCTACGAGCCAGACCATTTGCTGCTTGACGAATATCTAAATCTCGTAAAATCTTCTCAAACCGTTCCCGGTCTTCAGCAGTATCAATAGAGTCTGGCGAAGTACCCCATATTTTGGTTTGAGCATCTACTTGCTCTAAATATTTTTGCAGAGGAACCGCTAATTTCAGAGGTGTTTGTCCGCCAAACTGAACAATAATTCCTACCGGGTTTTCCGCTTCAATAATATTCAGTACATCCTCTTTAGTCAAAGGTTCAAAATAGAGGCGATCGCTTGTATCATAGTCAGTAGAAACAGTTTCCGGGTTAGAGTTGACCATTATTGTTTCAAACCCATCCGCTCCCAAAGCATAACTAGCATGACAGCAACAATAGTCAAATTCTATTCCCTGACCAATACGGTTAGGTCCTCCTCCAAGAATCATTACTTTCCGTTTTTCCGATGGTAAAATTTCTGACTCTTCTTCATAAGTAGAATAGTAGTAAGGTGTCAGTGCCTCAAACTCTGCAGCACAAGTATCCACTGTTTTATAAACAGGTTTAATGCCCAAACTCAACCGATAGCTTCTGACCTCATCTTCGGTAGTTTTACTGCAATAAGCAATTTGGCGATCGCTAAAACCTTGACGTTTAATATCCCAGAGCTGCTCCTTTGTTAATTCATTGAGCGGAGTATACTTAATTAACTTTTCTGTATTTATCAACTCCCGCATCTTATCAAGAAACCAAATATCTATTCCAGTCAACTCATAGATTTCTTCTAAACTCATTCCCAGTAATAAAGCATGACGAACTGTAAATAATCTTTCTGGGTTAGGCGTGCGTAACCCCGATCTTACTTGTTCTAAACTGGGTATTTTTTCCCAGCGATCAGCACCAAAACCCGCTCTACCAGTTTCCAAAGACCGTAAAGCTTTCTGGAACGACTCCTGAAACGTGCGACCTATTGCCATTGCCTCCCCAACCGACTTCATCTGAGTAGTTAACACTGGTTGGGAACCGGGAAACTTCTCAAAAGCAAACCTAGGAATTTTCGTAACTACATAATCTATAGTAGGTTCAAAACTAGCTGGAGTCTTTTTCGTAATATCATTTGGAATTTCATCAAGAGTATAACCAACTGCTAACTTAGCCGCCATTTTCGCTATAGGGAAACCAGTTGCTTTTGACGCCAAAGCAGAAGAACGACTCACCCGTGGGTTCATTTCAATCACAATAACATCCCCATTCAACGGGTGAACAGCAAACTGAATATTTGACCCTCCAGTTTCCACACCTATTTCCCGAATAATTTTAATCGAAGCATCTCGTAGTCTTTGATATTCCTTATCCGTCAATGTTTGCGCCGGAGCAACAGTAACAGAGTCTCCCGTATGTATCCCCATTGGGTCAATATTTTCAATTGAGCAAATAATCACCACATTGTCTGCTAAATCTCGCATGACTTCCAGTTCGTATTCCTTCCAACCAATTAGAGATTTTTCCACCAAAATTTGAGATACTGGACTAGCATCTATCCCCCCTTGTGCCATTACCTCATATTCTTCTTGGTTATAAGCAATACCTCCCCCTGTCCCTCCTAAAGTAAAAGCAGGACGAATAATTAGAGGATATGTTCCTATTTTTTGAGCGATCGCCTTGGCCTCTTCCCAATTACTAGCAATACCTGATGGACAAACCTGGATGCCTATCCGACCCATTGCTTCCTTAAACAATTGACGATCTTCGGCCATTTCAATGGCTGGTAGTTTAGCCCCAATTAAATCCACACCATATTTAGCTAAAGTGCCATTTTTTGCCAGAGAAACTGCTATATTTAAAGCAGTTTGACCACCCATTGTTGGTAATAAAGCATCTGGTCTTTCTTTAGCAATAACTTTTTCTATAAGTTCCGGGGTTAGAGGTTCAATGTAGGTACATTCGGCAATTTCTGGATCTGTCATAATTGTAGCCGGATTAGAATTTACCAATACTACCTCAAAACCCTCTTCCCTAAGGGCTTTACAAGCTTGAGTTCCACTATAATCAAATTCACAGGCCTGGCCAATAACAATGGGGCCAGAACCAACTAGTAGGATTTTACGTATATCTTGGCGTCGTGGCATAGACTTATTTGTATTTGTTTGAGAATTAAAACTTAATCCAGAGTATTTTAAGGGTTAGTATAATGGCTGTGCTAGTATATACATACCAATTTTATATTTGGGAATTCAAAATTATAAGTTTTAAATACTCATAAATACTAAGGATAAAAAAGAAGAGGTAATGATTAGTTCTTAATTGTTTCACGTTCCTATATTAGGATTAATTAATATGACTTGATAGGATTCGGAGTTAATAATTTTAACTTTTAAACTTTGACCTTTTACTTATAAAATATTTGACTTCATAGGAGTCGGAATTAATAATTTTAACTTTTGATTTGTAAGAGATATGCCAAGAAATCCTGATGAATTTGCTATACACCTACTATTAGAAGGTGGCGCCCGTGAAGAAGTACGTTTTCTAAGTCTTAAAGACTTTCAAACCTGGTATAGTGGGGTTGTAGTCCCAAAACATGACTCTCAAGAGTTTGTAAATGTACCAATTAAGACTATTCAAGGCGAATATATGGTAGTTCGTCCTTCAGCTATAATTGCCATTCGGGTTGAACCAATATTTAATTCTAGTATTGAAAGATATTAAATGAACTCTCTAGTTATAGGCATTGATATAGGAGGAACATCTATCAAGTTGGGATGTTTCGGTAGGGATGGAGTATGTCATCAATCTTTAACTGTTCCAACTCCTCGACCTGCTACTCCAAAAGCAGTTATTGATCTAATAAAAGAGGTAATATCTATGATGATAAAAGAACCTCAAATATACAACTTAGGACCTATTCAAGGAATAGGTATTGGAGTACCAGGTCCTGTTGATGCTGAAGGTAAAACTTCTATCATAGCAATTAATTTAACAGATTGGCAAGATGTTCCTCTCGCTAAATTGTTAGAGGAAAAAACTGGTTTACCAGTAGTTATAGCTAATGATGCTAACTGTGCTGGTTTAGGAGAAGCTTGGTTAGGGGCAGGTAGTCAGTATAAAAATCTGATTATGCTTACCCTGGGTACTGGTGTCGGAGGAGCAATTATATTAAATAGCCAATTATTTGTGGGTCATCAAGGTGCCGCTGGAGAGTTAGGCTTAATAACTTTAAACCTCGATGGACCTAAATGCAATAGTGGCAATAATGGTTCTTTGGAACAATATATTTCTGTTCAAGCAGTTCGTCGAGAGACAGGAAAAGAACCTTTAGAATTAGCCAATTTAGCTTTGGCTGGAGATAAATTTGCTCTAGAATTTTGGCAAAATTACGGACGACTTTTAGGAGCTGGGTTAGCAAGTTTAATTTATATTTTAACTCCAGAAGCAGTGATTATTGGTGGTGGAATAAGTGCTGCAGCAAAACTTTTTTTACCTGCGACTAAGGCAGAAGTTAAGCGACGAGTTCTTCTGACTTCTTCTTTAAAGTTACAATTATTAATTGCTAAATTAGGTAATCAAGCTGGTGTTATTGGAGCTGCTAAGTTAGCTTGGACTAAGTTTTCAGATCAATGATTTGAGATTTTTGAATTGGAAGGTAATAGGTAATAGTTGGTGGAGGAAGGAAATTTTGATAATAACTCAATACTGTTTAGACAAAAGATTACTATAAATCAATACAATTCTACTATTAAACTAAACATCTTTTGCAGAAGATGATTCTGATGATAGTAATGGTCACTATCCTTGAGATAATTTTCCGGTAGTCCTAAAAAGGAAAGGATGAAACTATGGTTTTTTAGTGAGCAGGACTTCTACAGCATTGCTAATAATTCTCAAAACTTTTGAGCTGAAGCTACAGAATGATATCCAATGTAGCATCTGATATGATCAGTGATTTTAATGGCACGTGATAGTGCTCTGCATCGCCTGGAGGACGAGCGCACTAACACCAATTAAGAAAAATTATTCATGCTATCGACGGGAGTTAAGTTGCTCCTATATTTTTTGCTGCCAACAGAACTCCTTGGTTCAGCAACAATACTTTAACTCTCACTTTTTTATATTCTACACAATTACTCCAGTTTAGACTAAATAGTTGAATATCAAATCAATGAGCTATTGTTATCGACGGAAAAGGTATTATAGTAAATTACGATATTGGTGTTGCAGAAATAGAAGGTATTCGTAAGCGGAAAAAAGCAGAAATGGAGTTGATTAATAAGGCAGCAGAAAATGTAAGATATAGAGTTCAGCCTTTAATTTATCAGCTTCCAATTCTTCTCAAACAAGCAGCAGAAACAGCTATTGAAGAAACTCCAATTGAAAAAGGAGAGGTCAAAAGAAAAAAAGTTTTACAAGAAAAAATTTCTCGTTCTGTTACTAATGCAGTACAAAAAGCAAGTCGTAAATTTTCCGAGAACATACAAACAGAAATTCAACAGGGAATTGACCGAGAAGTAGATCGTCTTAAAGATTTTACTACTTCAGTAGATGAAGCTTTCAATAAGATTGAAATGGAGTTTGTTGATATTGAATTTAATGCTGAGAAAAAGACAACTTCTCATGCACAAGCAATTACTGCTGCTTTAGCTGCATTTACAGGATATTGCTTTTCCTCTTCTTTTAGCTACTGGAATTGCTAGCATTTTTGCAGGAGACTGGTTAGCTAAAGCAGTTTTTACTAAGGAAATGGAGCGCAATTTTAAAGGTAATTTTCAAGAAGCAATTACCAAAGAAATTGATAAGCAACTGCGAGAAAAACATCTTGAACAAGAAATTAGCAATCTAATTTCAGAACCTTTTGCAGATCTTCAAAAAAGCTTAAACCAAGAATTAGAAGCCCTTCTGGATAATACTCAAAATAAACTTGCTCAATTACGAGGCGATCGCGAACGAGGAGTAGTCTTAAATGAAGCCAAACAGCGAGAACTAGAGACGATGCGTACCGAAACTCAAAGTATATTAAGTAATGCTGAACGATTATCTAAGCAAATAGTGGAAATCATAGAGATCTAACCTCACAGGGTGACAAGTAAGCTGAAAGATAGGTATAAAAACAGTTTGGTGAAATAGCTCTAACAACAATTCAAACACAAGGCTCTTTTTTCAAGGCAAACTGCATCTTAATTTTAAAGTTCTGACAACACAGGGATATTAAGCGCTTGAATGTTTATACTTAGAAATTGCTGATTAACTCGTAAAGTATTTATGCATAAAAGCTTTAGCCTAAATTTCTCACTTCAAAACCTAGCATCAGGCATTATGCATAAATAGGGCTTGCTTATAAATACTTAGAGAACTACCCTACCAAAATTTTGTACTACTTTTAATGTTACAAATTGACTGGCTGAACTTGAGCTTTAGCTTTTTTAGGTAGAAAAAAGTGCAAGCTTTTCAGCCACTCAAGCTCACCCATGTTAAAATTTTGGGCAGGCCACAGCAAAAAAAATCAGGGTCCAATATATCCGACTACCTCCTAATTAATTCCCATTTCACCTAACTTCCGACTCCTAACTCCTACCCAAAGCCATGCATAATTTTTCAGCAAATCTTATTTACCCAAAAATTTGGTTTAAAATCTCGCCTACCCATTGGGGGACAATCCATGTTTAAATAAGATTGGTTCTTCACCCGCCTTGTCTCATAAATACTCTAGAAAAGAAGAGGTTCCTCAAAACTCTCCCCGTGCCCTTGAGCAGAACTTGGGAAGCCTTCAGGTTTTGGATCAACTTCTTTCCACCAAAGCATAAATAAAAACCCACAATAATTTTTGGTAAGTCGCCCTCAGGCATTCCGATACTTGAAATAGACTTGGAGGTCAGCTCCAAGTACCTTGCTTATGAGTATTGCTATATCATCCACCAATTGTACTTATAGTGGTTAATAGTGACTCAGATAATTAATTTTACTCTGCTTCAGCCTATTAAATTTGATCACAAACAATAAATCAAGTTCAAAGAAGAAATATTTACTACCAACTATTACAATCTATTTCATCTAAACATAGTAAAGTAATTATCGTAGATTAACTCAGCAAAAATAAAAGCTTAATTTCATACTTCAAAAACATTGAAAAAGCTACTGCTAATATATTTCAGAAACTACCGAATGCGCTATCCCTAATTTTCTTCAATTAGGAATAGAACTTTTACTAACTAAATTGTCTGGGGTTTCTTCAGTATTATTCACAGATAAATTATCACATTTTTCTTGTGAATTAGCTGCTTGAAAAAAATTATGAAATAGAGGATGGGGAGTACTAGGTCGAGATTGAAACTCTGGATGAAATTGAGTAGCAATAAAAAAAGGATGAGCAGGAAGTTCAATAATTTCTACTAGTCTACCATCCGGAGAAGTTCCACTGATAATATATCCTGTTTCTTTGAACAAGTTTCGGTAAGCATTATTAAATTCATATCGATGACGATGGCGTTCATAAATTACTTCTTGCTGATAAGTTTTAAATGCCAATGTATCCCCTTGAAGACGGCATGGATAAAGTCCAAGTCGCATAGTGCCGCCCAAGTCTACTACATCTTGTTGTTCTGGTAATAAATTAATCACCGGATTTGGTGTTTGAGGGTCAAACTCAAAACTATGGGCAGCATCTAATTTTGCTATATTGCGTGCCCACTCAATTACTGCACATTGCATTCCTAGACATAATCCCAAAAAAGGAATTTTATTTATTCTGGCATATTCAACTGTAGCTATTTTCCCATCAATACCTCTCACGCCAAACCCACCCGGAACAATAATTCCATTAGCTTTTTCCAGGTAGGTCCTAGCTCCCTTGGTCTCCACATCTTCAGCATTTACCAAATGCAGATTTAAATCTACACCAACAGCGATCGCTGCATGACGTAATGCTTCTACCACTGACAGGTAAGCATCACTTAGTTGAATATATTTACCTACTATGGCAATTTCTACAGTAGCAGTAATAGATAATTTACCTTGGCTAGTCCGTATATCTTGCTTATCTCTATGATAAAGACGATTGACCAAAGTTTTCCAATGACTAAGGTTTGGTTGACGTTGCTCCATTTTTAATAATTCTAGAGCTTGTACTGCTAGCCCTTCTGTTTCTAACATCAAAGGTACTTCATAAATACTTTGAGCATCTTGAGACGTAATTACAGATTCTACAGGTACATCACAGAACTCCGACATTTTTTCTTTCAGGCCTTCACTCAGTTTGCGATCGCAACGACAGACCAAAATATCTGGCTGGATACCAATTGAACGTAACTCCTTGACTGAGTGTTGAGTCGGCTTAGTTTTCATTTCTCCTGCAGAAGCAATCCAAGGCACTAATGTCACATGGATATACAAAGCATTATTCCGTCTTACATCTTTGCGAAACTGCCGAATTGCTTCTAAAAATGGCTGAGATTCGATATCTCCTACAGTTCCCCCTATTTCTGTAATTACCACATCTGGATTAGCATTTTTGGCTACTCTATGTATTCTTTCTTTGATTTCATTGGTAATATGAGGAATAACCTGAACAGTTCCTCCCTGATAGTCCCCTCGCCTTTCTTTATTAATTACTGCCTGGTAGATCGAACCTTGGGTAACACTATTAAGGCGAGACATTGAGGTATCTGTGAATCGTTCATAGTGGCCTAGGTCTAGGTCAGTTTCTGCCCCATCTTCTGTAACGAATACTTCTCCATGTTGGAAGGGACTCATTGTCCCTGGGTCTACATTTATATAGGGGTCTAGTTTAAGAATAGAAACAGAATAACCCCGTGATTTGAGCAAACGGCCTAAGCTTGCTGCGACAATTCCTTTACCAATACTGGAAACTACTCCACCAGTTATGAATACAAATTTAGTCATGTTTTTTTTAAGAACGAAGAAGTCAATATTAAGTTTTACTCCTTTCTATCTAAAATACCTAACTTTACCTAACTACCAAGAATTGCTAATCTCTAGCTAGCTTCAAAAATATCATATACATAGCACTACCATACAGAGGTTAGAACATTTCACTATTCCTTATTCTTTATATAACTTAAGGTTTAATTTTTGTTAAAATTTAGCCTTAATAGTAAAGGAGTAATCTCCACCAGGTTCTAGTTGATAATCCCATTTTTCTAGAAATCTACCCAAAGGTTCTTGAATTAGGGCACGCCCTTGAGAAGGTTGAATAGAAAGAGTTTTTCCCTGTCTAAAACGCCATTTAAACTGCCAACCAAAAGAACCGGCACTAACCTCTCCTTCGATCGTGCCTTTTTGCCAAGACTGACGAGTTACTCTGATGTAAGCAGTAGTTTCTGGTAGACCCTTAGAAATCATTAATAGTTAAAAGTCACTTAAGTCAATCACTCAAAAGTAAAAATTTCTATAATCACAACTGCCTTATCCACCTATCGGGCGACTTTTTAGTTGTTTTTTTTATTTTATATTTTATAAATTACTAATTAGTTAGACTGGAGGACAGTCTCAGATAAAAAACGAACGCACACCGCAAACATAAGACTAGGGTCTTTTTTTAGCCCTCGCTTTTGATAAATTGCTGCACCAAAAATATTGGTCAACTCCTATCATACTAAGGAACACAAGCTACCATAAGCCTTAGAGGCCAGGAATATTTCAAAAAGATAATCTTGCCCTCCCTGTATAAATAATCAATACATCTAAGAATCTGCCAATTTCTGGGGTTAAGTTTTATAGGAGTCATAAGTACATATATTCATAATTCTCAAACCCTTACCTTGTAAGGTAAGAACTTCAGCCAGAAAAATGGGTATACCAGAAAAACTAGGTTTAAAGTCTGCCCCACAAGCGCGTAGATTTTTATTTGTTTTTTTTAAATACAATGTACTTTATAGTCACATAATCACTATTAATTAATTATAAGTGGGAAGTCCAAGACAAAAAATAGACGCACACTGCAAGGGGTGTTAACCAGGGTTAGTGCTGGCCTTATTTTTAGGGATAGGTAGAGCAGCCAATGAAAGGTCAAGAAAAATCTAGGCTTTACTTTAAGTGTTCTTCCACACTCCACCTGCGCCTAACGTCTGGGAAATATGTCAACCTACCTACATAACCATATCCCTTATACCCATCTCTCCTCAAACTTTTCAGAAGTTTCATTCAGAAGTTTCATCCTGATCAGATATAGCTTCTATGACGGGGGTTTAGACACAGGATTTTCGGTAATAGTTCTATTATTATAGAGACTCATAGCTTTTTCAATTCCTTGCTTTAAAGAAAGTTCTACTGCATCTACAACCAGCTCCAGCACTTGAGTCATTAATTTGTTTTCTTTAGGACTAAACTTTCCTAAAACATGACTAATAGTTTTTGCTTCCCCTCTTTCAGCAGTAATATTTTTTGGCTTACCAATGCCTATCCGCAAACGAGGAAACTCTTGAGTTCCCAAATGAGCGATCGCGGACTTCATTCCATTATGGCCACCTGCCGAACCAGACAACCGTAATCTTAGTCGTCCCATTGGTAAATCCATATCATCATATATTATAAGCACACAAGACGGAGGTAATTTATACCAATTTACTACTGCACTAATTGCTTCTCCCGATCTATTCATATAGGTTAAGGGTTTAAGCAAGTAAATTTTTTCTGCTTTTGGTCTCCTACCTTCTCCAAATTCTCCTTTAAACTTACGATTTTCAGATAAAGAAACCTGCCAGATATTAGCTATAGTATCTATCCCAGTAAATCCTATATTATGCCTAGTTTGATCATATTTTGGCTCTGGATTTCCCAAACCTACAATTAATTTGGGAATCACCAAATTTGCTGCTGGTGCAACCTCTTTCATTCCTTTAAAAGTTAAATGTTAAATAAAATTTAAAGCCACAATTGCAATAATCTTCTTGATTTAGATTGGCTCTGGTTAATTTTTTCTATAGTTTAACTTTCACTTACTTAATTCTTGTTTGTATTTGTTGCAGAAGAAACATCTACCACTTTTTCTGGTTCTGAGGCCGAGGTACTAACTTTAACTCCTTCCTCTAAATGTTTTGCTTCCCGTTTAAATTCATTCTCAAAATCACGTGCTCCTGCCTTAAAACTATTTATTGCTTGTCCTAAGCTCCGACCAATTTCAGGTAACTTTTTCGGACCAAATATCAAAAGGGCTACCACCAAAATAACAATCATTTCTGGGAGGCCTATACCAAATATATTCACCTTTTTTTCCTTCTCAAAATTTACTTTAATATAGTATATGTATTAGTTTAATGTATAGGGCTAGAAAAATTCAGCTTGACTGAACTTCTTAGCCCCTTTGGTTTAAATTTACTCTATTTAGTTAAGTTTGCCCAATCTACATCAACATTTTCTAATAACAAGGAAGAGTTGTAGATTTGGAGAATAATTAACAAGAAGACAAAAAATAAGCCAATAAAAACGGCCATCACCCATGTAGTTCCCCAACCGGGAGATACTTTACCATATTCTGAGTTTAAGGGCTTGAGGATGTCTCCTAATCCAGTTCTTTGTGACATAATTTTCGATTTTTACTATTTTCAGCAGAAAATTTTAATGTTTTGTAATATTGTATATGTATAACAGTCACAATTTTAATGAATTATATGGAACCTGCAACAGTTCTTAGCATTTCGATAGGTGTAATGGTTGTGGCCATTACTGGATTTTCAATTTATACAGCTTTTGGACCTCCATCAAAAGAGTTGGTTGACCCTTTTGATGAACATGAAGATTAAAGCTTAGTGGGACTCGTAGGCTGAAAAACTAGCTTCAAGCTAAGTATAATAGGCCTTTTTTTTGAGTACATTGCAGCTTATCGCTTCGTCTGGGAAAAACTCTGATGATTTTGTAGGTAAAACTTATACCTGCTAATCAGCTTTATTGACTGCTTATGCTAGAGTAGAGTAACTAAATATCAGTCAAAAGGCGGTCGAAATGTGGTAAAAGCTGCAGTGACCAGAGACAATACCGCGATACCTAGGGTGACTTGTGCGCGTTGGGGAAAGTAATAAAACTCCAGTAAAAATCTCCCAATTCCAAAGGTAGCTAGGTAATGTAAAAGGAAAGCCAAAATACGAGTCGGATAGGTTAACTTACCAGGCTTAATTAAACATGAGTCTAGAAGCATGAGAATTTGAAGAAAAAGCAGTAATAGTGATTTTTTAAGCAGTTTATAGTTGGAGTTTAATGGGCAACATATTTGGACATTTGTTTCGGGTAACAACCTTTGGTGAATCCCATGGGGGAGGAGTAGGAGTTATAATTGATGGTTGCCCACCAAAGCTAGAAATAAATGTTAAAGAAATTCAATATGAGTTAGATCGTAGGCGACCAGGGCAAAGCAAAATTACTACACCCCGTAAAGAAAGTGATACTTGTGAAATACTGTCTGGGGTATTTGAAGGTCAAACCTTGGGGACACCAATTATGATTTGGGTCAGAAATAAGGATGCTCGTCCCCAAGATTATCAAGATATGGCTATTAAATATCGTCCATCTCATGCTGATGCAACTTATGATGCTAAATATGGTATCAGAAATTGGCAAGGTGGGGGAAGGTCTTCGGCCAGAGAGACAATTGGACGAGTGGCTTCAGGAGCGATCGCTAAAAAAATTTTGCAACAATATTCTGGTGTGGAAATTGTAGGCTATGTGAAGCGGATCAAAAATTTAGAAGCTATTGTTGATCCAACAACGGTAACAATGGAACAAGTAGAAAGCAATATTGTTCGTTGTCCAGATAGTGAATGTGCGGAGAAAATGATTGAATTAGTTGAAAAAATACGGGATTTGGGAGATTCTGTGGGGGGTGTAGTAGAATGTATAGTCCGGAATGTGCCAAAAGGTTTGGGTTCTCCTGTATTTGATAAACTAGAGGCTGATTTAGCCAAGGGTGTAATGTCTTTGCCAGCAACCAAAGGATTTGAAATTGGTTCTGGTTTTGCAGGTACTACTATGACAGGTAGCGAGCATAATGATGAACTCTATACAGATAAACTTGGTGAGATTCGCACAGTGACAAATCGTTCTGGTGGAATACAGGGTGGCATCTCTAATGGAGAAAATATTGTATTGCGCGTGGCATTTAAACCCACTGCAACAATAAGGAAAGAGCAGCGTACTGTTAGTCGTCAAGGTGAAGAGACATTTCTTGCGGCTAAAGGAAGACATGACCCTTGTGTTTTACCTAGGGCTGTACCTATGGTAGAAGCAATGGTAGCTATAGTTCTATGTGATCATTTATTGCGTCATTATGGACAATGTAATACCTTAAAGTCAGAAAATGTATATGGAAACTAAATCTTCTACTATAGTGCCTACCCAAGATAATATTGATTCTGCAGAGTTGTCTGAAAATAGAAGAGATTTTCTAGTCAAGTTCTGGGGAGTTCGGGGTAGTGTTCCGACTCCTGGAAAAGATACTGTTCGATATGGAGGAAATACTTCCTGCATAGAAATGCAAATTGCTAATAATCGTTTGATATTTGATGGAGGTACTGGAATACGAGAATTAGGGAAAGAACTGATGCAGGAAATGCCAATTGAAGCTTATGTCTTTTTTACTCATTATCATTGGGATCACATTCAAGGTTTCCCATTGTTCACTCCGGCTTTTACTAGAGGAAATTGTTTTCACATCTATGGGGCAATTCCTCCTAAAGGGGAGTCAATGAAAAAGCATTTTATGGATAGAGTTTTACATAATAACTCTCCTATTCCTCTCAAGGATATGCAGGCGGACTTGCGATTTTATGAACTTGAGCATGGGCAAAAAATGATGCTCCATAATATAGAGATTGAAACGGGTTCTCTGAATCATCCTAATAAGGCGATAGGATACAGGGTGACATGGAATGGAAGGAGTGCGGTTTATTGTTCTGATACAGAGCATTTTCCTGAAGGTTTGGATGAAAACGTAGTCTATTTAGCTCGAGGTGCTGATGTTCTAATTTATGATGCTATGTACACTGATGATGAGTATCATAACCCCAAGTCCTCTAAAGTGGGTTGGGGACATTCTACTTGGCAGGAAGCAATCAAAGTTGCTAAAGCTGCCGGAGTAAAGCAACTAGTAATTTTTCACCATGAACCAGGTCATAGTGATGATTTTCTGGATGGGATGGCAGAAAAAGTTAAAGCAGCTTTTCCTATGGCAGTTATGGCCATAGAAGGTTTAGTGCTACCAGTAGGAATTTGATATGAGAAATTACTTTAATACAAATTTAATAATTTATTGCGATATTCTTTGCTTATCGGATGATTATCTCCTAAGATGTGAAATATTGCTAGCATTGCTTTGCGGGGTCGGTCATCCTTTTTATTCTTATGATTTTTAGTGATTAGCTCTAAAAATAATTCTAGTGCTTGTTCGTAGTTATCTGATAATGTTAGACTACAAGCTTTAGCATAAGTTTTATCTAGTGTACTATCACCTGGATTTTCAGCTTCTTCTTTAAAGTGAATTAACGCTTTTACGGCCTGTAATTGAGGATAAAATTCTCGCTTATGCTCGCCAATAGTTTCAATAAGCTTTTTTGCTTCTTTTAGTTTATTTGAGCTTACCAAAAACTTAGCAGCTTCTATGATGATAGTAACGTTATTAGGATACTTGTGAAAGAGCTGATCTAAAAGATTTTTTGCTTGTTCAAGTTTACGTGATTTTATCAGCTCCTGTAATTGCTGTAAATTTTTTTCTAGCTCTGAGTGAAGATTAAATTCCCCTAGAAAATTTCTGAGTTTTGGTTCTGAGAGAACTCCTACAAAACCTGGTTTAACTTCTCCTTGAGTTACGACTCTTACATCTGGTACTCCTTCGATGTTATAAGTTTGAGCTAAGTCTGGACTCTGATCGACATCAACTTTAGCTAAGATAAAGTCATATTCAGTAGCCAACTTTTCTAAGATTGGTTTTAGCATTTTACATGGACCACACCAAGTAGCGTAGAAGTCTACTAAAACTGGTTTTTTGTGAGAATTTTTTAATACTTCGGTAGCAAAGTTTGTATTGTCAACTTCTATAGAAACGCCCATTGAATTCTTAGAATTAGAATATTTTGTATTATTAACTATTATGCCTGAATCAAGGAAATTTTTGGCAAAATAGAAGTTAAAATTTTGTTAGGGAGTATGGAGTAAGCTAATAATTTATTTAAAATGCGTCTTCGGGAATCAAAAGTCATAAGAGTTGTGTTGTTAATTAGGTACACAACATGCTAAACACCTACAAACAATTATTTACATATAATTTGCCCAAATTTCAAAGTAATTTTTTGAGCTATTTTTTAAGCTACTCCAACTTTCTTATGCATTAACTTTGATTAATTCATAATTCATAAATTTTCATAATATTTCAATCAATTTTTCTGACTTGTGAGTAGATAGATAACCAAAATATATCTAATTTTTTTTGCTTCCATTCCTATTGTTTTTTTGTTTTATCCGTGGTAATTATTGGAACTTTATTTATGACTACTAAGGTAGATGTAGATTTTGATAAATATTTACTGAAGTTATCCAGGCAGTTAATAACTATTTAACTATGAATTACTACTTCATATATATCAAAATATCATTTATTTTTATAATTTATTCATCCCAGAATATTAATGATTGTACTTGGGTAGGTTTTCCTAGTTATTATTTATGATTTTAAGGCAATTTACAGAAAATATTCTGTATTCAATAAAATCAACTTTTTGAAAGTGTATTAAGGAAATTGGTCTTGATTTTTTTGGGAATTATTATCATCTTAGTATTTTCACTTATAACTCTCATGCGTTAATAGTTTTGCTCATTCCTATCTTCATTATTTTCTATTTTATATTCAACTTTGCAGATTCTTCTTATTGTTTCTTTACTTATATCAGTTTGCCATCCCAGTTTGAATTTTAGCTATAACTTTTTTAAAGTTTTCAGATTCATACTTACCAACTATTTTACTATTTTATTCTGATCCTGATTTAACTTAGATTTTCCGTGCTAACTCTATCTTTGTGATTATAGATGTCTATTCCATGCGAAAACTTTCTATCTAGTAGACCAATTATATATGGTTTTTCTATTCACTCTAAGTATTAATTCTAATTTATATATAGAAAATCTCTGATAACTAAATTATATATTTAGCTCTGTCTCTAACATGAAGAAATTTACTGTGTTGACTAATTCTTTATAAAAATTTTCTAGTTTTGTTGTTTAATTCCCTAATAAAAACCATGAAAAATTATCATTATTGTTATTTTGATACTAGAGTATACTATTATGTAAGATATGTATAATAAATTTTGTGTATCTAATTATGTGGTTGAAATGCATAACAATTAAATAATTAGAATTCGGTGGGAATGGAAAAGAAGAATGCATTTATAAATCTAGGTTAGGTGACAAATTTTTGGTTTTAGGCAACACGGAATAGGTAAAAATACTATACTGATTAATATGAAAATCTCTATATAATTAAGACATAAAATTCTAGATTAATATTCCACAACTGACGGGGTAAGTATTTTTTGCTTTTTCCATATTTTGCTAACCATCTTGCCTATTGCCTAAAACTACCAATATATATACTTTATTAAGTAGGAAACTACTGTAAATTTTTATTGATCAATGTTAAATCAAAAATGTCGTCGAAAAATAATTTAAATTTGAATACATCTGAAGAGTATGCAAACCTTGGTAGTATATATGTTCAAGAAAATAATTGGGATTTAGCAATTGAAAACTACCGTAAAGCTATCATACTAAAACCTAATGTTTCATGGTATTACTATCACTTAGCACAAGCTTTATCTCAAAAAAAAGATTGGGAAAAAGCTATAAAAAATTATGATAAAGCAATAGAGTTAGATCCTAATTTTGCTTGGTCTTATTATAATTTGGCAAATGCGTTAAGTAAGCTAGAAAAATGGGATGAGGTGGTTAAAGCTTACCAAAATGCAATCAGAGTCGATGTAAATTTTTCTTGGTCTTACTACAATTTAGGTGATGCTTTAATCAAGTTAAAAAAATGGGATGAAGCTATATATAACTATCTCTATGCTACTAAACTTCAGACAGAATTACCAGGAATTTATAGTAAACTAGGAGATGCTATAGAAGAAAAACATAAATCAAGCTTAGATGGAAAAATTAAGGATTTCTACAAAGATATTCAAGATATTAAGCAATATTATATTGACGATAAATCACTACTACTTTTACAACAAAACCCTGATTTACTTGTACAAGTAGCAGATGGTTTAACTAAAGCGAATCAAATTAATGGGGCAATTATTTTATATAAAATAGCTCTAGATATTAATCAAGATTACCTAAAAATTTTTGAAAAACTCAAGCAAGTATTAGAGAAAAAAAATCAGTTAGAACGAGAAATATTAGAAGTAAGAAAAGAAATAGAATTAAAGCAAAATAGTAGGTCTTACTATAATTTAGGTATTGCCCTAACTCGAGAAAAAAAATGGAATGAAGCAGTTATTGCTTACCGTCAAGGTATTGAAATTGAACCGGATTTTCATTGGTGGTTTTATCACAATATATGGGAAGCCTTTGCTAGGGAAGATAAACTAATGGAAATACTCAATTTTTTTCAGATGTTTCAGAAAGCTAATCCCGATTCTTTTTGGTCTTATTTAAATATAGGAGAAGCTCTAACTTGTTTGGGTAAAATTGATGAAGCTATACCTTATTATCAAACAGCTTGTTATCAGCAAACTACAAAAAAATACCCTAGTTTAGTATCGCAACCATGGAATTTAGAACAAGTGCAGGGACCGAATTTTATAATTATTGGAGTGCAAAAAGGAGGTACTACTTCCCTTTTTGGTTATCTGACTCAACACCCACAAATAATGTCTCCTATTAAAAAAGAAATTGATTTTTGGTCTTGGAAATTTAATGAGTCAATTAATTGGTATCTGGCTCATTTTCCAGTAATTCCAGATGGAAAAAAAATCTTGGCTGGGGAAGCTAGTCCTAGTTATTTTAATCATCCTGATGCTGCTAGGAGAATTTATCAATTTTTTCCAAAAATTAAGTTGATTATACTTTTGAGAAATCCTGTAGTTCGAGCTATATCTCAATATTATACCTGGAGAAGATTCAACTGGGAAAACCGATCTTTAGAAGAGGCAATTGAATCAGATTTAGATAAGCTAATCAATAATCCAGAAAAAGTTAATTATTGGATGGGAGAACAGAATTATTTGGCAAAGGGAGTATATATTGAATTTTTAAAAGAATGGATGAGTTTATTCCCAAGGGAACAGTTACTAATTTTGAAAAGTGAAGATTTTTATGCTGATCCACAAGCAATTGTACAGCAAGTTTTAAAGTTTTTAGATTTGCCAAGATACGAACTATTAGAGTATAAGAATTATAATCCTGGTAATTATTCACAAATCGATCCATTAATGGATAAAAAATTAAGTAATTATTTCCAAGTTCATAATCAAAAATTAGAAGAATATTTAGGGATAAAATTTAACTGGGAGTAATCTAAAAAAATTGATTTTTTGCAGTTAGTGTATGGCAATTTTCTGGTAAATAATACTTACATAGGAAATAAAAAATAGGCTAGAAGTTGCTTTGTTATAGCTGGAAATTACATGGATAAATTGTTGTTATTTTGTTGAAATTATCAAAAAAATTTATACTGAAAAATTTCATAGAGAATGTCAGGGCAGAGACTACAGCCATAAAGGGAAGAAACTTTCTGTATAGTTAGACTAACAGCTTTTTTAAATTATCATAAATTTTATGTTAAAAAATTTAATAGGGAATGTAAGAGGCAGAGGGCACAGTCATAAAGCGAAGAAACTTTCTGTACAGTTAGACTAAAAGCTTTTATAGGACTGATAAAGACTAAGAGTTTGAACCTCTTGGTTAAAGCTATCAGATTTATTCTGGGAGATTTGACTAAGAAATAAGGCTTCAAACTTTCCTTTTTTAGGGAATAAAAAAGGAAATTTAGGATTTTAAGTTTTCTGGTGAAGTCGAACCTAATAAGAACTAATAATTTAAGTATTCTCTATTCTATTTTTACTTTTTCATTTTTCCTGATCAAAAAAATATGTATTCAGCTTTAACTCCAGAAATGTCGGCTTTTAGTTTATGTCAAGAAGCAGAGTCTCATTTAAAAGCAGAAAAATTAGATGAGGCTTTTTTGGCTTGTGAAAAAGCTCTAGAAATATTACCATTCTATGCTTTAGCTTGCAAAAGTATGGGAAATGTATTGCAGGCTATGGGAAAGTTAGATGAAGCAATAAATTACTATGTACAAGCAATTATGCAACAACCAAATTGGGCGGAAGTTTATACAAATATTGGTAGTTTATATGCTAAACAAAAAGAGTGGGAACCAGCTATCGCTTGTTATAGAACAGCTATTGAATTACAACCAAATTTTACTGGTACTTATCGTAATTTATCTCGGCTTTATCAACAGTTAGGAGATTTGGGTTTAGCCAAAAAATATTGGTATTACGGAAAAAAAATAGAATCAGAAAAAAAAGCATTAGAAAAGCTAAATAAGGGGGATGTTTTATTTAGTAAAGGAAAAATAAAAGAGGCGATCGCTGATTATTTTGAGGCTATAGAATTAAATCCTACTTTATCGGATGCTTACTCGAAATTAGCAGAAATTTTAGTAAATCAGGGAGAATTAGATGCAGCAATAGATTGTTATCAAAGTTTAAGTAAACTATTACCTGAAAATTGGTTAATTCTTCATAAACTAGGAAAAATTTTCCGAGAAACAGGTAAGTTAAATGATGCAGTAGAAGTATTTAAACGTGCTATAGAAATTAATCCAAAGTTTCCTTGGTCTTACAAAAATTTAGCAGATATTTTGTATGAACAAGGTAAGTTAAATCAAGCCCTTACTTGTTATCGTAAACTGATTAAAAATGATCCTAATATTTGGGATGCTTACTGTAAAATTGGAGAAATATTGGTCAAACAAGGAAAAATAAATCAAGCAGTTGTTGTCTACCGTAAAGGTATCAAACTTAACCCACATTTAGCTAAGTTTCACTATCTATTAGGGGAAGCACTGGGTAAACAAAAAAAATGGGGGTCAGCAATTAAAGTTTATAGTAAAGCGATAGAGTTAAAAGCAAATAATCATTTATTTCATCGTAGTTTAGCAAATGCTTTGCAGGAGCTTGGGAAATTAGATGAGGCTATTATTAGTTATCGAAAAGCTATAGAAATTAATTCTAATTCTTGTTGGTTATACGCATCATTAGGAAAAGTATATATTCAACAAAAAAATTGGTCTGATGCTATCGAATGTTTTAGAGAAGCAATACAAATTAAACCAGACTATGATAAAGCTTACGAAAAAATAGCCTATATCTTTGAGCAGCTAGGTGACAGTGAAGCTGCAGAAAAATGGAGAAATAAAGATAATTTATAATCTTAAATAAAAAGGTAATTTTAGTTATTAATATCTCTGGCTAAAGCTACAGGCTTGAAATACCCATGGCAAATATTTTTTTCCCTAACTTTGAAAGTGGAGGCTATTAAGTTTATTGTTTTGTCAACCTTTTTGCGGAATTTATATATTTAAAAGTTTAAGGTTCAAGGTTTTGCCTTATTGATGAACCAAGAATTTTGCAAGATAGAAAATGTTTCTCCCTCTCAAAGGATTAATTTTGGGAGTTGTATCTAGTTAATTTTTGATAAATTAAAAAAGGGATTTAAAAAACAGTAGTTAGGAATTGTGATCTGAGTATTTTCTAGTACTCACTTACTTTGGGTAAAGTAAGTTCAAAATAACTGGAGCAAAATTATTAGACATATTTTAATAATGAAAAAATAGAAGCAGTAGCTATTAATTTTAATCAGCTAGCAGAAGATAGTGTAGCTAAAGTAAAAATGAAGTTCATGGAAATTTTTCTAATTATTTATAAATTTATAAAATTTCTGGTTAAATACGGTAAATAATGGAATAGTTATAATCAGTCAAAAAAACTTAAAAACAAGCGTTTCAATAATAAAGTGATTAAAATATGTCTAATAATAAAAAGGTAGAAACAGTAGCTATTAATTTTCATCAATTAGCAGAATCTAGTCTAGCCCAAGGAAAATTGGATGAAGCTTATGCAGCTTGTTTAAAAGCATTAAATAGCCAACCAGAATTTGCACCAGCTTACAAAACTATAGGCAATATTTTACAGGTCAAAGGAGATATAGAGGCAGCCAAAAATTATTATTTTAAAGCCATAACAATATTTCCTGATTTTGCTGAAGCCCATGCTAATATTGGTAGTATGTACGCTAAACAAAGGGACTGGGAAAAAGCATTTTTTTATTACCAAAAAGCTATCCATATTAAGCCTAACTTAGCGATAGTTTATCGAAATTTAGCGAAAGTCTGCGAGTGTACTGAAAAAGAAGAATTAGCCACAGAATATACTTATAAAGCACTTATCCTAGAACCGGAATCAGCTACAGCTATAGAGCATTTGAATATAGGAAAAAAATTATTAGAATTAAACAAAATAGAGGCAGCAATTAAATGTTACCGTAATGCTGTTAAAATTAATCCTAATTTGTCAGCAGGATATCAAAATTTAGGAGAATTGTTGGTAAAAAATGGGGAATTAGAGTCAGCATTAATAGCTTTACGCGAAGGAATTAAGATAGATGCTAAAAACCCTAGATGTTACTACTTACTCGGGGAAGTTTGGCAAAAACAGGGACAATATAAGTTAGCAATTTCAGATTATAGTCGTGCTATAGAATTAAAACCAGAAAATCATTTATTCCACAAAAAATTAGGAGATGTTTGGGAAAAAATGGGTAAGCTAGATGTGGCAATATCCTGTTACGAAAAAGCTATAGAAATAAATCCAAATTTCTTTTGGAGTTACCATAGTTTAGG
This sequence comes from Trichodesmium erythraeum IMS101, assembly GCF_000014265.1. Lineage (NCBI taxonomy): Bacteria > Bacillati > Cyanobacteriota > Cyanophyceae > Oscillatoriales > Microcoleaceae > Trichodesmium > Trichodesmium erythraeum. The sequence continues at coordinate 4,461,205 of NC_008312.1, read as the reverse complement.
TAATGTCTATACTAAACAACAAAAATGGGATAAAGCGATCGCTGCTTACGACAAAGCAACTATTATTAACCCAAATTTCTCTAATACATACTATAATTTAGCTGATGCTTTTTTACACAATTCTCAAAAAGAGGAAGCTATTATTACTTACTTAGAAGCTATTAGACTTAGACCAGAACATTCTTGGTATTCTCATCATTCAGTATTATGGAAACACTTACTAAAAAGTCGGCTTGAGGAAGTATTAAATTTATATCAAGATGCCACAAAAAAAGAGCCAAATAGTATTTTGTGTCATCTTAACCTAGGAGAAATTTTTACAGAAAAAGGAAATATAAAAGAAGCAATTAACAGCTATCAAACAGCTTGTTACAACAAAACAAAAAAATCAAATCCTGCCTTTGTCGACAAGTATTGGAACTTTGATAATGTAGCGCGTCCTAATTTCATTATTATTGGTTCTCAAAAAAGTGGTACGACTTCTTTAGCAAGTTATATTAGTCAACACCCCCAAGTATTACCAGCTATTAAGAAAGAAACCCATTTTTGGTCACGGGAATTTAATCAAGGAATAGATTGGTATCTGGCTCATTTTCCTCCCATTCCTAAGTCGCAAAATTTGATTACTGGGGAAGCTACTCCTAATTATTTAGTCACTGATAAAATTCCAGAAAGAATCTATAGTTTACTGCCTAATATTAAACTATTGGTGATTTTAAGAAATCCAGTAGATAGAGCTTTTTCTCAATATCATCATTGGCAGAGATTAAACTGGGAAGACCGCTCTTTTGAAGTTGCAATTAATCAGGAATTAGAAATACTGAAAACTACTCCTAAACAACCCCAAGGAGATAGAAAATATTGGCGACTATCAGGAAATTATATAGGGAGAGGTGTTTATATAGAATTTATACAGAAATGGATGGGATTATTTCCTAAGAAACAATTTTTAATTTTGAGAGGAGAAGACCTTTATCAAACGCCCGATAATACCATGAAGCAAGTATTTGATTTTTTAGGTTTGCCAGAACATAAACTGGCAAAATATAAAAAGTTAAATTCTGGTTCTTATACACCAATTTCTGATTTGCTGCGTCAAAGATTATCTAAATATTTTCAACCTCATAATCAGAGATTAGAAGAGTATTTGGGTATAAAGTTTAATTGGTAATTATTTAAGGCTTGTATATTTAGAGAATAATTGGTAATTGCTTATTAAATATTAATTATTAACTATATTATCTTAGAAGTTAGGGAAAATATGGCAGATATAGATAATCAAAAAATAGCAGTATTTAATGGAAAGCAAAAAGCTGAAATATATTTATCTCAAGGAAAGTTAGATGAAGCTTATTTTACTTGTTTAAAATCTAGATAAAGCTCACCCAAATGCAGGGAATTACATAATATTATGGGTAATATTATGCAAAAAATGGGTGGGCTAGAATTAGCTAAAAACTACTATATAAAAGCCATATAAAAAATCATAATTTAGCAGAATATTATGCAAATTTAGGTAGTATAATTGCTATACAAAAGCAATAGGAATAGGCGAAAATATGGGAGGGTTTAGGTGAGAATAAATTAGTAATAGAATGCAGATATAAAGCACTTATTTTAGAGCCAACATCAGTTTCAGCAACAGAATGCTTAAATTTAGGAGATAAGTTATTAGAAGTAGGGAAAGTTGAAGAGGCGATCGCCTGTTTTGTTCAATCTCTACAGATTAAATCTAGCTATATAGATGTCTACCATCAAATAGCTAAAGTTTTGGAAAAACAAAATTATATTAATACTGCGTTTAAGTGTAGATTTTCTAAGAAATTACCAAAAAATTTACTGGAAAAGTTTTGTCAATTAACAGGAGATTAGCAAGTTATTACACTTTCAGCAAAAACAATAACTCGAATTGATATATACCCTTCTAGTCAAATAAATTTATTGTTATCTCAGACTATAAATAAAAATATTCATCGTGCTTTTAAACGGTGTCAAATTGACTCTGAAGAAGCATTTTTAGTAATATTGGAAAATGGAAGAGCTTGGGGAGATAATTTTAATAGCGCTATAATGACTTCAGATAATAAATTAGTATCAGATATTTCCTCTGGTGTTCCTGAGTTAATTATATCTTATTCACGATTACCTCATGCAATTAATATAGATGGAACAGTTGCTTTTTTATCGACAAAATGGGGTCAAAAAAATTATTTTCATTGGGTATTTGATGTAGTAACGAGAGTTCACTTGTTACGTCACAGCCATTTAAAAATAGATAAATTTGTTTTCAGTCGCTGCGATTTACCTTTTCAAAAAGAAACTATTGAAGCATTAATAATTTCATCAAATAAAATTATAGAAAGCCAATATTTTCCTCACATAAAAGCTAAAAAATTACTAGTTCCTTCCTTATCTAGTCATCATGGTAAAAATATGAGATTTACACAATGGGGTTGTGCATTTTTGAGAGGTTTATTTTTACCTGTAAAGACTGGAGAACAATCATCTAGTAAGGCTAAAAGAATATATATTAGCCGGAAAAAAGCATCAAGCCGATGAATAGTTAATGAACAAGAGGTGGTTAATTTATTAGAAAAATTTGGTTTTAAAAGTATAAATCTAGAATCAATTTCAGTGACACAACAGGCATCGTTACTACCTTATAGTCAAGTTATTATAGTAGCAACCCATGGCTCTGGTTTAACTAACCTTGTATTTTGCCATCCTGGAACTAAAGTTATAGAAATTTTTCACCCAGAATATGTAATGAATTATTATTGGCTTTTGAGTAATATATGTGGCTGGGAATACTACCAGTTAATAGGTGAGGAATTTGATGATAATTTCTCTAGTAAATCAGCTAATAAAGATATTATTGTTGATTTACAAAAACTACTAAACTTAATGAAATTAGCAAAAATAATCTGATTTACTTGGCTCAAAGCTAGAATAAAAAAATAGGCATAGAATAAGATTAATGATATAATTATCAGTAAGCTGAGTAGGAGTAACAGTAAAGTTAATGGAAAATCCAGAAACAGCAGCATTAAAATTAAATCAAGAAGCAGAATATTATCTAAGTCAAGGAGATTTTGATAAAGCTTATGCTACCTCTTTACAAGCTTTAGAATTAGTTCCAGATTTTGCCCCAGTTAGTAATACTATAGGGAAAATCATGGAAAAAATAGATGCCTTAGATGCTGCTATTACTTGGTATAAAAAAGCTATAGAAAAACAACCAAATTTAGCTGAAAATCATGCTAATCTAGGGAGTGTTTATGTCAAACAACAGGAGTGGGATCAAGCTGTTGCTTCCTACCAAAAAGCTACCAAACTAGAACCAAATTTTGCCAGTGCTTATCGTGCTTTAGCAGAAATATACCATCAAATAGACAAGCCAGAATTAGCAGCTTCTTGTCAGTATAAAGCATTTATTTTAAAACCAGAATTGGCAACAGATTTGGAATATTTGAATTTGGGAAAAACTCTATTAACGTATAACAGAAAAAAAGAAGCGATCGCTTGTTACGAACAGTCACTTAAATTCAATCCAAACCTCTATCAAGCACATCATAATTTAGGAGAATTTTATAGTCAAGAAGAAAAATGGCAAGCAGCTATATCAAGTTATCAAAAAGCTATTAAACTTAACCCGAAATTTTCCTGGTCTCATCACAGTTTAGGTAAAGCTTTTGCCAATACTCAGCAGTGGGAAAAAGCAATTTCTTCTTATCAAGAAGCACTTCAATTAAATTCTCAAGATGCCGTTACTTATCATTGTTTGGGAGATGCTCTAGTCAAACACAAACAATTAGATGCAGCTATTAGTGCCTATCAAAAATCTATAGAATTAAAACCAGAAACTTGGGTGGTTCATCATAAGTTAGCTAATATTTTCCAAGAAAAAGGAGAGTTAGATGCTGCCATTGTTGCCTACCATAAAGCTATTAAACTCAATCCTAATTTTCTCTGGTCTTACTACAGTTTAGGAGAAACATTAATCCAACTTAAAATATGGAATGAAGCAGTAGTAGCTTATCTTTATGCCTTTAAAATTAATCAAGATTTGCCAAGTATCTATGAACGACTGGGATACGCTCTGGAAAAACAATCTCAATCAAATTTAAAAGAAACTATTAACTATTATTCTGAGATTATTCAAAATTATCAACAACAGAAATCTACCCCTATTAAAGAATTATTAATTCAGCCAGAAGCTCCAGAATTTTACTTAAAACTCGGAAGTTTACTAGGAAAAAAGAATCTATTTAATCCAGGGATAATCGTTTATAGTATAGGTTTGCAGGTGGAGCCAAATCATCCAGAAATTACTTGGCAACTTGCCCAACTAGAAAACAAAAAGAAAGATTTATACCAGGAACTAACTAATTGCCAAAATACTATTAATAAAAACTCGAAACAATTCATATCTCATTATAAACTAGGAAATATTTTACTTAAACTTCAGAGGTTGAATCAAGCTGCCGAAGCTTATATAAAAGCAATTAAAATTAAACCTGAATATCCCTGGTTTTTCTTCTATTCTGATTTATTAGATTTTCTGATTAAACAAGGAAAAATACAACAAGTATTGGCATTTTTTCAAAAAGCCACTCAAGAAAATCTAGAAAGTATTTGGTGTTATGTTAACCTCGGAGAAATTCTCACAAAAACAGGAAATTTAGACGCAGCAATCAAAAATTATCAAACTGCTTCCTACAACAAAACTCGCCAATCTAATCCTACTTTTGTTGAACAAAATTGGGATTTAAAAAATACTAATGGTCCTAACTTTATTATTATTGGCGCTCAAAAAAGTGGTACAACTTCACTAGAAAATTATATTGCTCAACATCCCTGGGTAATACCAGCAATTAAAAAAGAAACGCATTTTTGGTATAGAGACTTCAACAAAGGAATTAATTGGTATCTAGCACATTTTCCTCCTATTCCTAAATCAGAAAAATTTATTACTGGAGAAGCAACTCCTAACTATCTAGAAAATTATCAGACTGCTAAGAGAATATATAACGTATTTCCAAAAGTAAAACTATTAATAATATTAAGAAATCCTGTGGATAGAGCCTTCTCTCAATACAATCATTGTATTAGATTAAATTGGGAGGATCGCTCTTTTGAAACAGCTATAAATTACGAGTTAGAAATACTCAGCAAAAATCCCCAAAAACCCCAAGGAGAAAAAATTTATTGGCAGCAACCAGGGAATTATATAGGGCGTGGTATTTATGTAGAGTTTATTAATAAATGGTTAGGAGTATTTCCTAGAGAGCAAATACTGATTTTAAAAGCAGAAGACCTTTATCAAAAACCTGTAAATACCATGAAAAAAGTATTTAAATTTCTAGGGTTACCAGAACATAAACTGCCTGAATATAGAAAGTTAAATCCAGGACATTATTCACCAATAAGTGATGATATGCGCCAGAAATTAAGTGAATATTTTCAACCTCATAATCAAAGGCTAGAGGAATATTTAGGAATGCAGTTTGATTGGAAATAATACTTAAGTTGCTTCAGTTTTGTGGAATAGTTAGAATAAAGTAAATAAAATCAAAGTATCTGATAATTATTAGTCAAAGGAGTAACTCATGCCAAGAGGTAAGATTTTAAAAGGGAAAGACCTAAAGATGCTGACAAAAGTTCAGAAAAAAGAGATTAAATGGACTCCTAAAAAATTAACTCTTGCTGGAATTGGAGTATTAGTTCCCTATACAGCAATATTAGTCTATGTAATTTCTTCTGAAGCTCCTTTAGGTTCAATAATTGTGATGATAGCAGTTCCTGTTCTATTTTTTGGAGGATATTCTCTCTTATATTCTTTAACAAGAAATCTCTGAAGCTACATCAGTTTTTAAGTTTAATAAGTCTAAAATATAATGATTTTTGGGGACATTAAATACCTGATATTAGGTAAAATTTTCATGATTTTTATTTCCTTTTTCAAGTTTTCATAAATTTTGAGAATGCAACAGCTAAAATATTAATATAATATCGGCTATGCTAGGCTGAAATAAAGAAAAAAGTTATACAGTTTTGATGAATAAATTTTTTAGTAAATTAGGAATCATTTAGAAGTTATTTGAGAAGTGCTGTATGATTAATCATTCCTAAAAACCTAACCCCTTCTACAACCCTTACTAAGAAGGGAATGGGGATTATAATCTCCTCTCCTCCTAGGAGAGAGGTTTTGAGATAAGTTTTGATGAATTAAAAAAACTTAATAAATGAAAGCTAATGGTGTCTTAAAAGGGCTGATAATAGCAACAACTTTCCTTTGTGGTTAAGTCTGACTAAAAGTTGACATTGACATAGAAAAAGGATTTAATTTATCTTCTGTTAAAGACTCTTTCAACTATCCTATTTTAACAGAAAGATCATATAAATTTTCTAGCCATAACCGCTTCCATATATAACACATTCTTGGCATAATTACTTTAGTTATCCTCAATCCAATATCACTACAATTCTGGTCTAAATACTAACAGTTATATGTCATTTTTATCAACAATTTGCTGACACAATTTAACATCTTCTAGTATTGAAGTTTCGATTAAATAGTTAAAAATATAGTCAAATCAAGAATTTACAAAATTGATGCTATCACCAGACATGAAAAACAAATGTTGATCTCCATTAAGCATCTTTGCCCTTTTTTGTGTTTTTTCTGACTTTTAAATTTACCTTTTCCTTTTTTAACTATTTGACAACCCATTAGAGTTGTTAACTATAACTACCATGGCTCCTTTTAACTCTCTGGAGTCTTAATTTGACTTGATAAAGGTATCTAAATATTCCATGTTTGCCGATATTTACTTTTTTTATCTTCTTACGTTTTATCCCTGCTTGCTATATAATTGATAATAAAAATTAGTAGTAATATGATATGATTTGTGATAGAAATTGGTGGCTGGAAAGCAAGATACAGGAGGTAGAATTAACAGGAGTTATACCTATTTTTTTTACAAAGCATTTGATGATTCTAGGTGATAACTTAGGATTGCTACGTTAGTCAAGTAGAGTAATAAAATTTTTCTAAGAAACTCAAATAATAGCTGACTTATTGAAAAGATTATTGAAGCTCAATAAATAATAAAATGGAAACTAACTATAAACTTACTAAGCAAATATATGAAAGTCCTAATTCCTTAGTTTTTCAAGGCTTATTAAAACCAAATAATCAACCTATTATTCTAAAGTTTCTTAAAGAAAACTATCCTACACCTTCAGAACTAACTCGTTATAAACAAGAATATGAAATTACTCGTTCTTTAAATAAGAGAGAGCAGATAATTATCGTTTATGATTTACACCGATATAACAATAGTTTAGTCATACTTTTAGAAGACTTTGGCGGTAAATCTTTAAAGTTATTATTACCCCAAACTCAATTCACATTAGAAGAATTTCTCACTATTGCTATTCAGATAACTAAAGGTTTAGCAGTAATTCATACAAATAATATCATCCACAAAGATATCAACCCTTCCAATATTATCTATAATCCTCAAACAGGTCAACTAAAAATCATCGACTTTGGCATTTCTACCCGCTTATCCCAAGAATTTATCAAAGTTTTTCCCCCTCATCAACTAGAAGGAACTTTAGCATATATCGCCCCAGAACAAACAGGTAGAATGAACCGAGGAATAGATTATCGCAGTGACTTTTATGCTCTTGGCGTGACTTTTTATGAGCTTTTAACCAATCAACTTCCTTTTGAAACAAATGACTCAATAGAGTTAGTTCATTGTCATATTGCACAACAACCTTTACCACCCCATAAACTAAATCCTAATATTCCTAATTCTCTATCTAATATCATCATCAAATTGTTAGCTAAATCTCCAGAAGAAAGATATCAAAATGCTTTAGGAATTGAAGCTGACTTAAAAAAATGTCTCAGTCAGTTAGAATCTTTAGGAAAAATTTCTGAGTTTACTTTAGGTAGTCAAGATATTTCTAAAAAGTTTCATATTTCCCAAAAACTCTATGGTCGAGAACAGGAAATAGCTCAACTTTTAAACACATTTGAGAAGGTTACTCAAGGAACAACAGAAATGATTCTAATTTCTGGTTATTCAGGAATTGGTAAATCTGCTTTAGTTAATGAAATTCACAAACCTATTACACAAAAACGAGGACAATTTATTAAGGGAAAATTCGACCAATTACAGCGAGATATTCCCTATTCAGCTATTTCTCAAGCTTTTCACGACTTAATCTATCAACTACTAAGTGAAGCAGAAATAACCCTAAAAATTTGGGAAAAAAAGATTCTAGAAGCTGTAGGAAATAATGGTCAAATTCTGATTGATGTAATTCCTGAACTCGAAAAAATTATCGGGCAGCAACCACCAGTTGAACACCTAGATAGAAGTGAAAGTCAAAATCGTTTTAATTTATATTTTCAAAGATTTCTGAAAGTTTTTTGTGAGAAAGAACACCCTCTAGTTATCTTTATTGATGATTTACAATGGGCAGACTTACCCTCTCTAAATTTAATAGAGCAATTAATGTCAAATTCTGACAACCAATATTTTCTGATGCTGGGGGCATATAGAAATAATGAAGTTAGTTCAACCCATCCTTTAGTAAATACCTTAAATAAAATTAAGCAAGGAAAAGTTATAGTTAATGAAATTAGCCTTTCGCCCTTAAAATTTACCCACATTAATCAATTAATTGCTGATACCCTCAGTTGCAGCTCAGAAATTTCAAAACCTTTAGCTAAGTTAATTAGGAAAAAAACCAATGGTAATCCTTTTTTCCTAACTCAACTTCTCTATTATTTGTATCAAGAAAGTTTGCTAGTATTTCAGGAGCCTCAGTCTTTAATTAATACAAAAAAACATCAAAAATGTTATTGGCAATGGGATATAGAAGAGATTAAAAGGGTATCTATTACCGATAATGTAGTAGAATTGATGGTAAGTAAAATTGAAAAACTAGAGCTAAAAACTCAAAATATTCTCAAATTAGCAGCTTGTATTGGTAACCAATTTAATTTAGAAATTCTTTCGATTATTAATAGAAAATCTCAAACAATTACTGCCCAAGAATTAGAATATGCAATTCAGGAAGGACTAATAAATCCTCTGGATAATAACTATAAAATCGTTTTACTTTGGAATGCTGAAGAATTATCAAATGAGCTGCCAGAAAACTATTTGGAATCAGCCAAGTACGTCCCTTACAAATTTTTGCATGACCGAGTTCAACAAGCTGCCTATTCTTTAATTCCAGAAGATCAGAAAAATAAATTACATTTACAAATAGGTCGTCTACTATTGAGAAATCTTGGAGAATATGAGTTAGAAAAGAAGATATTTGATATTGTTAATCAATTGAATGAAGGGAGTGCTTTAATAACTAAAAAATCAGAAAGATATGAATTAGTTAAACTTAATTTTAAAGCAGGTAAAAAAGCTAAAGCTTCAACAGCTTATGCACCAGCTTTAAGATACTTAGAAACTGGTTTAGAACTATTAGAGGAAAATAGCTGGCAGAATCATTATCAATTGACTTTAGAACTTCATGTAGAAACCCTAGAAATTTTATATTTAAATGCCAAGTGGGAGCAAACTGAAGAATTATCTAGAACTATTCTGCAAAAAAGTCAAAATATTCTTGATCAGGTTAAAGTTTATGAGTTAATTATTATGTCTTATTTTGCTCAATTTAAGACACAGAAAGCAATTAATATTGCTTTGAAAGCTTTGACAAAACTGGGTGTATCTTTATCCCAAGAAGTTGTTAGTGAAAGTGAAATAAAAAATAGGATTAAACAAGAAAATGAATCACTAAAATTGAAATTAAAAGGAAAAACAATTGCCGAATTAGCTGATTTGCCAGAATTAACTGATCCTTATAAACTAGCAGCCATATCAATATTGCAGCAAGTTAGGAGTTCAACAGTGACAACAAATATGTCATTATTTGTAGAGATACTTTTAACTCAACTAAGTCTTTGTATAAAATATAATAATCCTCCTCAAGCTGCTGCTATTTATGTTTCTTATGGAGCGCTTCTATATGGAGTAATAGGAGATATTGATTCTGGGTATCAGTTTGGAAAACTGTCTCTCAGATTACTAGAGAAATACAATGTTACTAAATTTGAACCTTTAGTAATTCATAACTTTTTTGCATATATATGGCATTGGAGAAAGCTGATAAATGACAAGATAGTAGAAGAAAAATTACTTAATACTATACAGAAAGGTATCAATATAGGAAGTAATGAATATGTTTGTTATACCTGTTTGTTATATTGCCTTGTCAGGTTTTTTAGAGGAGTTAATTTAGAGCAAGTTGAGGAGGATTTTATAACATATACTGAGGTGGTTAAAAAGATAGATCAAAGAATGTCTATCAATCAGATAGAAATGCTGAAAAATATTACGACAAACTTAAGAAATGAAAGCCAATATAAATACTGTTTGTTACTAGGAAATTCTCAAGATGAAGATGATGCATCTTTAGAAATATATGAGAATCAGAGGAATGTTTATTTCTTGTTTATTTACTATTTTAGTAAAACACTTGTTTCTTATTTTTTGAAAGATTACTTGATAGCTTTTAAGAGTAGTCAAGATGCTAGAAAATATGTGATGGAACAGATGGGGCATTTAATAAAACCACAATATAATTTCTATTCTTCTCTTTCTTTGATAGCTTATTACAATAATGCTAATACAAAACAGCAAAAAGAATTACTAGAACAGGTAGGCAAAAATCAGGAGAGTATGAAAATATGGAGTCAATGTTGCCCAGAAAACTTTCAACATAAATATGATTTAGTGGCAGCAGAAAAAGCCAGAATATTAGGGCAAAATTGGCGAGCACAAGAATTTTATGAAAAAGCGATTCAAGGAGCAAAAAAGTATGAATTTATCCACGAAGAGGCTTTAGCTTACGAACGAGCATCTGAATTTTATTTCACCTTTGGGAGAGAAGAAATCGGTCAATTATACTTAAAAAATGCTTATCATTGCTACGTTTGTTGGGGGGCAAAAGCCAAAGTTAAACAATTAGAATCAGAATATCCTCAGTATTTATTAGGAATAACGAATCAGAATAAATCTCAAGGGTTAAGTACCACGATCTCTACAACAGGAAATGATGGAGAAATTCTCGACTTAACTACAGTTATTAAAGCATCTCAAGCAATTTCTGGTGAAATTAAGTTAGAAAATCTCCTGCACAATTTAATGAAAATTGTGATTGAAAATGCTGGGGCTCAAAAAGGCTTTTTAATTCTTAACCATAAAGGTAGTTGGGTTATTGAAGCCCAAGGAAAAATAGACAGTAACCAAGTTAATATTTTACAATCAATTCCCATAGAATTTATCGACCCAGAAACATCAATTCCTGTTTTACCAAACAAGATTATCAATTATGTACTCCGCACTAAAAAAAATATTTTACTCAACGATGCTACCTATCAAGGACCATTTATTAATGACCCTTATATTATTGCCAGACAAAATAAATCAATTCTCTGTACTCCTTTAATTAATCAAGGTGAATTAAGAGGAGTTATTTATTTAGAGAATAATTTAACTACAGGTGCATTTACTTCAGAACGAGTTGAACTTTTAAAGATACTGTCTGCTCAAGCGGCTATCTCTATTGACAATTCAAAATTTTATTCACAAATTTTGGAAAATCAAGCCTGGTTAGATAAACTTAATAAAGCTTATGAACGATTTGTTCCTAAACAGTTCCTTCAGTTTTTGGATAAAGAAAGCATAGTAGATGTAGAATTAGGAGACCAAGTACAATTAAAAATGTCAGTTTTATTTTCTGATGTTCGTAATTTTACTACCATGTCGGAAGCCATGACTCCCGCTGAGAATTTTTGCTTTATTAATTCTTTTTTATCAAGGATGGAACCAGCAATTTTAGAAAATCAAGGTTTTATCGACAAGTACATTGGCGATGCCATAATGGCTTTATTTTCTGGAAATGCAGATAATGCAGTGAAAGCTGGAATTTCTATGCTCAACCAGCTTAAGGAATATAACCAGTATCGTGCTAATTCTGGTCATTCTCCTGTGAAAATTGGTGTTGGCATTAATACTGGTCTTTTGATGTTAGGTACTGTCGGTGGCCAAAATCGTATGGATGGTACTGTGATCAGTGATGCTGTAAACTTGGCTTCGAGAGTGGAAGGCTTGACTAAAAGCTATGGAGTGTCGTTGTTAATTACCGAACAAACTTTTTCACAACTGACACAACCTAGCAACTACGCTATTCGTTCCATAGATACGTTAAAAGTCAAAGGTAAATCGCAAAAAATAACTGTTTATGAAGTTTTTGATGCCGATCCACCCGCAGTTAAAGAAGGTAAATTAAATACCCTCAAACAATTTCAACTTGCCAGATCCCTTTATGCTTCTGGTCATTCATTGGAACCCGGAAAAATGTTTGCACAATGCTTAAAACTGAATCCCAGGGATCAAGTGGCTCAAATATATCTCCAACGTATCTTGAGCACAAGTGAAAAATAACTGCTATAATAGAATACAGAAGGCAGAAGTTAAATTTTGGTGCGACTAGATTTGAGAGATATGAGAATATCCTAACCCTCTTGGTATATGCTATAATAGACCTCTCACGAAACTGTTTGACAAAAATTCCCCAAACTTACCCATACCGGAATTCCATGAGCTTTGGAGTTAACTTCGGTGTTTCACAGGAAGTTAGCGCAGTCTTTAACTGATAATTCTTTGCATGCTTAAAAATCCTTGAAACTCAAGGTACTGATACAGATAGTTTTCCTGGGTTGTATTCACCTATTTTACTCTAGGCGATCACCTCAAAACTACCCATTCCAACAAAAACAATTATAACTTCTTAGGTTCAATGGCATCGGGTGTTTATGTAATGAATTTCATTTCAATTAGTCATTTGCTTCTTATGAATAAATTGGACCTACATTTGATATAATGACAAATAATGTACAATGATGTCAACTTTGATCCAATTATTTGACTTCAGTAGTTAGCCCCACTATTACTAATCACCCAACCCATTAACTGTTGCCATTCATCAGTTTTCCCTAATTTATCAGCATCCAAATCATCCCCCATATTCTCAGAAAATTCTGTAAAACTTTCAATCCAATTAATTACCGTTCCCACAGGTAAAAAAGGAGTATACTGCCAAGACTTTTGTAAATATTCCACCATCTCAGCAGAAAAACCTGTATAGTACAAATACCATGAACACCAGACTAAAGTATTGTAGCGCAACTGTTTTTCCAATAACCTAATCTCTAAGGGTAGAGACTCCGAGGCAAAAAATTTATCCAAAACCCGATTAATAGATTGCACCTGAGACACTCCATCCCGCATTGTATTCTGGTCATGCTGACGATAACAAATAGTAGACTGTCGCAACCACTCAGCCTCACAACCCTTTACAGATAAACGCAATACTAAGTCTACATCCTCAGCCTGACCTAATCCTACCTCAAAACTCCCCACCTCTTGCAACCAACTGCGTCGAAACATCAAAGTACCCATTGTGCCAATTGGTTTCCAGCGCAACCAACCTTCTAAATTTAACTTAGGCACATAATCCCAAGGCGTCTCATCCTTAATAGTTTCACCCTGCTGATTCACTCTGCGCCACCCACTGTGAACAATTCCTAAATTTGGTTTAGCGTCAAATACTTTTACTTGAGCAGTCAGTTTATCTGGTAGGAAAAAATCATCTGCATCCAAAAAAGCGATTAATTCTCCCCGCGCCAAATTAATGCCATGATTCCGGGCAGCTGAAACCCCTTGATTTTGTTGATATACATAATGGATCATCTCCATATAAGGTTCCATGGTCTTGCGGGTATTGTCTGTGGAGCCATCATCAATTACAATAATTTCATAAGATTGATAGGTTTGGGCGAAAATGCTTTCTATAGCTTGATTAATATAGCGATCGCAATTGTATACGGGTATAATTACACTTACCCGTGGAGTGGTAGTAGTGGTTGACATAAATATTATTCTTAATAAATATATTTGTATTTATAATACCTATAAAAACATTTTTTGAAAACTAAATAATAATGCTATCGCGAAAAGGCCATTTTATCATCAGCTTTATGATCTTACTTGTAGTTACTAAACACCATAAATAATTCTAAGTAAATTAAATGGAGAGGTTGCCTGTAAACTGTTGTCATACAATTGAAGTGTAGAATGTGAGTATTAATGTAGTTGACAAGGAAGTGGATAGAAATAGTGAAAAGCAATACTATGTTCAAAATCTAAAATTGTAAATAAAAGTAAAAAAAAATTAAAATTAAATAATATAGCAGTCGAAGCAAAGATTAGGACATAATGCTCGAAAAATTATCTAGGAAAGATTATGCCTTCTCCTTATAGCTATGACTTAAGACAAAAAGTTATTAAGGCCATTGATGGTGGGATGAGTAAAACTCAAGTAAGTTCTATATTTAAGATTAGTCGTAATACCATCAATACTTGGTTACATAGAAGAAGAGAAACTGGGGATATAAAAGCAAAAACAGGTTATCAAAAAGGATATAATCCCAAAATACCAGACTTAGAACAATTCAGAAAATTTGCCCAGATTAATGGCAGTAAAACTCAAAAAGAAATGGCTGATGAATGGCCAGATAAGGTAAGCGATCGCACTATAAGTAAAGCCTTAAAAAAAATTGGTTATACAAGAAAAAAAAACTTACGGTTACAGAGAAAGAGATGAAGACAAAAGAAAGAAATTTCTGGCCAAAATTCGCGATAAAAGGCCGGAACAGCTAGTGTATATAGATGAATCAGGTATGGATAATAGAGAAGATTATGGTTATGGATGGAATGAATTGGGAAAAAGATATTACGATTTAAAGTCAGGAAAAAGAAGTCTAAGGGTAAGTATTGTAAGTGGTTTGTGTGAAGGAAAATTAGTTGCTCCATTAACATTTGAAGGCTCTTGTAACCGTGTAGTTTTTGAAAAATGGTTGAGAGAAAAATTGTTGCCACAATTAAAAACAGGACAATTAGTAATATTAGACAATGCAAGTTTTCATAAATCCCAAAAAGTTAGAGAATTAATAGAATCAGTGAATTGTGAGCTTGAATATTTACCACCATATTCTCCTGACTTAAATGAAATAGAACATTATTGGTTTCCAATTAAAAATCGAGTCAGAAAGTCAGAAGGAACAATAGAAAATTTTCGCATTGAGAGTTGATTATGCTGTTAAGTTAACGTCCTAACCTTTGCTTCGATTGCTATAAAGGGAGAAAATAGAGAAAATATAAAATATTAAGTATATGAATCTCACTCTTCTACTCAAAACCTTTTCCATAGAACTGATTAATCAGGAGCTTTTGAAAATAATGGCTCCCATACTACCTGTGGCCAAACCGGAAACATCCAGAGGAAGGAAACGAACAGTGGAGTATTGACTTAATAGATATTTCCGGAAACTAAATTAAAATTCAAGTAAATTAATGGGTTGAAAGTCTCATCCTTCTAGGGTGGATATTTGATTTTTTTAAAATAAATATAATATACATAATATATGTTTTTTTTATAAATTAGTCACCTGCGGGTAGTCACCAGACAAAAAATGGACGCACCAGGCAAGCTTAAGACCAATGTCAAGCTAGCAGCAGCCTGCGAACCCTCAACCCACGAAAACCTTTGGTTAGGTAAAGTAATTTCTGTGCCTTAGTAAGTCAGTTAAACAGATTTTGAATTGGGCATATTACAGACTTAAACTTTTATTGAAACACAAAGCTGGTGAATACAACAAAATTATCTTGGATGTTTCAGAAGCTATAACTTGCAAAACTGTCAGTTGGACTGGAACCCGTAAAATGTTGATTATACATTGTGGTCAGTCGTAAAATATCAATTCATACACTATCTGTAGATGTGTTTTCCTACAGAATACTACACGAATATGTTGTAGACCATTCATCCATGGCTATTAAACACCAACTAAAGACAGTAGTTATGGTTCAGTTATGACTAAACATATTTAGAAAATAATGGAGAAAAATAATACATGCAAAATACTCCTGTTATTCAACTGATAGATGAAGCTAAAAACATCGCAATTAAAGGTTCATTGTGCCAGGAAAAAGGCCAATTAGAAGAAGCAGCATTTTATTATCAACAGGCACTAAATCAGAATCCAAATTTACAACAAGTTAACTATAACTTAGGGATTATACACTATCAACAGGGAGATTTATTAGGAGCATATCAGAGCTATAAAAAAGCAATTGCCCTAAAACCAGACGATATTAACGCTTATTATAATCTGGGCATTGTCTTGCAAAATCAAGGTTTATTAATTTCAGCAATTGATAGTTATCAGCAAGCAATAAACTTATCAAAAAGTGAGAAAAGTAACTCTCATGAAACTATAGTTAATTGTTACAGTAATTGGGGTTGTATTTTATTGCATCAAGGTCAATCAGATGCAGCAATTGCTGTATTTAAAGAAGCTTTATTGCTGAAACCAGACGACTTTACTATCTACAATAATATTGGTCAAGCCCTATTACAAAAAAGTCAATTAGACCAGGCAATAACTTACTTGAAAAAATCCCTAAAGTTAGAACCTCAATTTACCATATCTCTTTATCATCTTGGTCAAGTATATCAAAGTCAGGGATTACATGAAAAAGCAGTTAAATATTTTCAGCAAATCATAGAACTAGAACCAGAAAATCTAACAGCTTATAGTGAGAGTTTTTATTCCCTAATGGAACAAGGAAAACTCTCAGAAGCCATGACTAATTTACAAAAAGCTATTCAGAACAATTCTTTTGTGGAAGGTTACTGTAAATGGAGTAATTTATTAGCAGAAAGTACAGATGAATTAGACAAAGGGAAAGTAGCCGGCGCCAACTTTTTAAAAGCTCTAAAAAACTCTAATTTTCCCAATTCATTATCTCTGAAAGAAATTTCTCAATACCTGATAGAAATCTATCTACATTTAGGGAATGTATCAGGAGAATCTGACCAGGATGAACAAGCAAAAATTTATTATAAAAAAGCTTTAGAACTGGAAACAGTAACAGCAGAAGAATATGTCAAGCTAGGTAAGAGTTTAGTCAAGCAAAATCTGATAAATTCAGCAATTATTATTACTAATCTAGGATTAGAAACTTATCCAGAGCATCCCGAAATATTAGAGAATTTGCAGAGTTTATCAAAATCAAAAAAAGCTCAGAAAAAGCCGAAATTTTTATCATCATCCTGTGAAAGATTAAACAGTAGACCATGGTGGGAACAAAATTTTCAAGAATTTAATATGCTCCACTTAGGCAGTAGAATTTATAGCTGTTCAGAAAATCAAACAACGACAAATATTCTCAGCCAAAATAACTCATTAAAAAGAGCAGAAACAGAAACATTTGTAGCTCAACTACTATCAGGTAGGGCATGGGTTGTACCCCAGAAAAAATATGGGATGATTAATAATGCAATAGCAATTATCAATCAAGATAATCAACTTGTAAAAGAGCTTTCCTGGAACGAAGCAGGTCAGCTAGGATGTCAAAATTCTGATGAAAATAAACAAGAAATTTTTGACTTAGAAGAACTACCAGAATTAGAAAAAATAGATGGTAAAGTAGCAGTATTATCAGGATTATATGACCATGTATATTTTCATTGGATGGTAGATATATTGCCGAGGTTAGAAATTCTAAAGCTTCATGGCATAGACTTAAAAGAAATAGATTTTTTTTTAGTTAGTAATTATCAGATGCCATTTCAAAGGGAAAGTTTGAATGTATTAGGTATTCCCCAAAATAAAATTATCTCCAGCGAACAGCACCCTTATATCCAAGCTAAAAAATTAATTGTTCCCTCATTTCCTGGAGATTTAGGTAGGCTAACATCCTGGAGTTTAGAATTTCACCGTCAGGTATTTTTATCAAGAATAAAACAGGAGATATTTACAGAAAATAAAACCAGCTCATTCTATCCAGAAAGGATATATATAAGTAGAAATAATTCACGATATAGACGAGTTTTCAATGAAGAAGAAGTACTCTTAAAATTAAGTGAAATAGGTTTTGTTTGTATTCAGCCAGACTCAATGAATTTGAAAGAGCAGATAGCCATATTTTCTCATGCCAAAGTGATTATTGGAGCTCATGGTAGTGGACTGACAAATATTATATTTTCTCCTAGAGGAACTAAAGTTATAGAATTAGTATCACCTAACTATATTAGACATTATTATTGTGGGATTAGCCAAAAAATAGGACTGGAACATTACTATTTAAAAGGAGAAGATTTTGGTTGTGCTCCCATCCGGAAATTAATGTATCAAAATCCTCTGACAGAAGATATTATCCTGAATCTTAATTCTTTAGAAAAAGCTCTAAAAGTTCTTGGCATTATTGAGAAGAAAAAAATACTAGAAACAGTTTTCAGTAGTGAGATAAAAGCGTCTATTCAGAAAGAACAACAAGTAGGTATTAGGAAAAAAATATCTCAGGAAAAGAAGAAGCTACCGATGAAACAGGTAGGTCAAAAAATATCATTAAAAGTTAACTCCCAAGAAATAGCTGGTCAGTTAAATAAACAAGCAGAATTATACTTAAAGCAAAAAGAATTAGAATTAGCCAAAACTACCTGTACTCAAGCCTTAAAATCTCAACCAGATTATAGCCCAGCTTGTAAAACTTTAGGGAATGTTTTTTATGCTCAAGGTCAAATAGAAACCGCCTGGTATTGGTATACAAAAGCTATAGAATATCAGCCAAATTTTGCAGAAGCTTATGCTAACTTAGGCACATTATCTGTAAAAAAAGAACAGTGGCAAGAAGCAATAAGTTATTATCAAAAAGCTCTAAAAATTCAACCAAAATTTGCCGGAGTTTACCGAAACTTAGCCAGAATTTATCAAAAAATTGGCAGCTATACTGAGGCGGAAAAATTTTCGATAAAGGCTGAATATTTAGAACCTGTTAATCAAAAAATAACTCCAGAAAATCAAGCCATAAAATTAACTTTATACTACAAAAAGTTAGGCAAAAGATTGCAATCTCAAGGGGAAGTAGAAGCAGCTTGGCAGTCCTATAAAAAATTTCTTTCTTTAGAAAAAAATGACCCAGAAATTTATCTGAATATCGGTAGTTTATATGCTCAACAGGAACAATGGATAGAAGCAATTAAATGTTATCAAAAATCTTTGGTTATCCAGCCAAATTATGCTGATGCTTACCGTCAACTAGCTATAGCTTGGAGAAAAGTTGGTAAGAAGACAAAAGGTGATAACTGTTTGTATCAAGCCTACAGTTTAGAGCCTGGAAAAGCTACAGCAGAAGAACATTTAATATTAGGAAATAGTCTGCTGCAACAAAAGGTAATTTCTCAAGCAATATCGTGCTATTGTCGGGCGATAGAATTAAATCCTAATTTATTAGGAGCTTATGAAAGTTTAGGGGAAGCATTAAAACTGCAAGGAACAAAGAAACCTACTACAAAAGTGTTTCCTAATTATTGGCAAAATCTCGAAAATTCTCTCAATTTACTAATAGGAGAAAATCACCAAAATAGTCAGGGAATAATTCAGCAGGTTCGGGCTGATGATACAATTCATATTATTCAGAAACCTGAAAATTTTCAAAGAGTTGTTAGTAAAGGAGTTAGTAGAGTGATATCAACTTTTGATTTAAAAAGTGATTTATCGGACTCTGTTAATTATCTAGAATCATCTTTATCTGTGTTAGAAAATAGTCAGGATAAAAGGGTTACAAACTATAAGGAAATTACGAAAACTTTAGCTCCCAATAAACCTCTAATCATCGAAGCAGATGTCACTAATGTTTATGGGAATATAGAGGGAGAAAAAACCGTTATGAATAGTCCAAAAAAAGCTAATAATAATCAGATTATTCACTCCACTTTAAAACTGAAAGAAATTTCCAAAGTCAATGAGGTAAAACAAATAAATTCAACGTTTCTTTTAAAAGATATGACATCTAATGGTGTGAGAAATATTCCTAATGTTTATATTCAGGAAGCTCAAAAATATTATGAGGAGGGATTTTATGAAAAAGCAATTTCTCAATGTCAGCAAGCGATTTCTCTTAAAATAGATGTAGCAGCAGCTTACATAATTATCGGAGATTCTCAGAAAAAAATTGGGGAAATAAAACAAGCTGAGAGCAGTTACAAAACAGCTCTGGAAATTCAGCAAAGTTATGGTTTAATTTATATAGTATTAGGCAATTTATATGTTGAGTATAAAATTTTGAATTTGGTGATTTATTGTTATGAAAAAGCGTTAGAAATAAAACTAAAGGTGGCTGAGAATTATTACAAATTAGCGATGGTTTTGACTGAGTTAGGTGAAACATTAGGAGTTCTAGATTTTTGGTACCAAGCTTACTCTTTAGAACCTAAAAAAGTAACTGCTAATGACCATTTTAATTTAGGAAATAAATTGTATGAGAAAGGAAAAATTGCTCAGGCAGTATCTTGTTATCAAAATTCTATAGAGTTAAATCCTAATTTGGGTACAGTTTACTATAATCTTAGTTTGGGATTAAAATGTCTCGGAAGATGGGATGAAGCAGTTATTTATTACCATAAAGCTAAGGAAATTTGGGCAGATAAAAATCAAAATCAGAATACTTTAAAGGTTGATATGAATTCTGATATCTCAGCCAAGTTAGAAGCTGAATACGAGAATGGTTATCAACTAAATTCAGCAAAAATTAAAGATAAAGTTGGGGAAAATAAAAATCAAAATCAGAAGAGTTTAAAGGTTGATATGAATTCTGATATCTCAGCTAAGTTAGAAGCTGAATACGAGAATGGTGAGCAACTAAATTCAGCAGAAATTAAAGATAAAGTTTGGGAAAATAAAAATCAAAATCAGAAGAGTTTAAAGGGTGATGTGAATTTTAATATCTCAGCAAAATTAGAAGATAAATATCAGAATGGTCATCAACTAAGTGCAGCAGAAATTGAACGGAAAAGTGGTGAATTACTGCAGTTGAATCAGATAGTGACAAATCAGATTAATTATTCTCAAAAAGCAGAAGTTAAAGAACTATTAAAACAAGCTAAGACTTATTATTTAGAAGGATTGTTTTCTGAGGCGATCGCTATCTGCTATTCAGTAATTAAAGTTGAAAAAAACTCAGAAGCTTATCAGATAATGGGGAAAGCTTTTCAACAGAAAAATCAATTAGATAATGCTATTAATTGTTATGCTCAAGCACTGAAACTAAATCCTAACGACTCAGGTGCTAATTATGAGATGGGAAATATATTAGCTCTTTTACCAGGAAAATTAGAAGAGGCTATTTCTTATTACCGTAAAGCTATTGAAATTGAGCCATACTTGACAGAGGCTTACTACTCTTTAGCTAATATTTTAGTCAACCAAAACCAATTAGAAAAAGTAGTAATTCTCTATGAAAAATTAATTGAAATTCAACCAAATCTCTGGGAACCTCATCATAACTTAGGGGATATTTTAATTAAACAAGAAAAATTTTCCGAGGCCATTTCGGCTTATGGTCATGCCATAAAATTAAATCCCAACTCTTCTGTGTCTTATGTTAAATTGGCTGACATCTTGGCCAAGGTAGGGGAACTTTCCCAAGCAATAAATGCTTACTACAAAGCAATTGCAATAGACCCAGATTTTGTTGATGCTTATCAGTATTTGGGTGATGCTTTAAGAAACAAGGGGGAGAAAGAAGAGGCTATAAAGGTTTACAGAAAGGCCATTGAAATTCGGCCTCAATTATGGGAAGTGCATCATAAATTAGGTAGTTTGTTCCAGGAAACAGAGGAGTTAGAAACGGCTGCTAATGCTTATAGGAAATCTATTGAATTGAATCCTGATTTTTGTTGGTCTTATAATAATTTGGGGGATGTTTTAGTTAGGTTAGAGAAGTGGTCGGAGGCGACTGGTGTTTATAGTCGGGCTATTGAGTTAAATCCTGATTTTTGTTGGTCTTATAATAATTTGGGGGATGTTTTAGTTAAGTTAGAGAAGTGGCCAGAAGCCAAGAGTGTTTATCATCAGGCTATTGAGTTGAATCCTGATTTTCCTTGGAATTATTATAAGTTGGCAGATGTGTTGGTGAAGTTGGAAGATTGGGAAGGGGCGATCGCTGCTTACCAAAAAGCAATTAAATTAGATCCTGACAGGAAAGATATAAAACAGTATTTAGCAGATGCGGAAAATCAGCTTCAGGAAAAAATAGCTAATGCTAAACAGCAGCAAGAAGCTAATAAGAAGTTAACAAAGGCGGGGCAGTTTGGGAAAATATTAGCTACACAAAGTAAGTCAGATTTAGAAAAAATTGCTGTTAATAACACAATTAAAGTAGATGCAAATTTTGCAGAATATTACCATTTACAAGGTGATACTTTGGTAGAAAAAGGAGAGAAAGAAAAGGCAATAAAGGTTTATAGAAAAGCCGTTGAAATGGAACCGGAATCATGGGAAGTACATCATAAATTAGGTAATTTATTGCAAGAAATAGGAAAGTTAGAAGACGCAATTGCTGCTTATAATGAATCGATAGAATTAAAGCCCGATCTTTCTTGGTCTTATAATAATTTAGGGGATGTTTTAGTCAGGTTAGGGAAGTTGAATGAAGCAATAAAATATTATCAAAAAGCCATCTATCTAGAACCAAATTTTGCTTGGTCTTATTATAACTTAGCAGAGCTTTGTTTCCTTTTAGAAAAATGGGATGAAGCAGTGAATGCTTATCGTCGATTCATGGAGATTCAGCCTGATTTTTCTCCTGAAGTAGAGGAAAAATTAAATCAAGCATTGCATCAGCAGGTTCAAGGGAAATTAGAGCAAGCATTAAGTTATTATCGGCAAGGGATCAGGAACGATCCGACAGATGTGAAAAGTTATGAAAAGGCTTTAGAAATTAAGCCAGATGATGCTGAATTATATTTGGGATTAGGTCATGCTTGGATTGCAAAAGGTCAATCAGAAAAGGCAATCTTAGCATATCAAAAAGCTATAGATAAAAATCCCGATATTTTCGTCTGGTCTCGCCACAACTTAAAAAAAACGATGCAGGTAGGAGGATTGGAACAAGCGTTCCATGCATTTCGTCAGGCAGCTAAATTAAACTCTCAATTTCAAACTCAGGAAGTAGAAAAAAACAAACAAGATTCACTACAGTTTGATACTCAAAACAACACCCAAACAAAAACGGTTTTTTCTACAACAAAAAAAAATCTTTTATCTAATCCACAATTCCTTAATTTAGAAGAACTTAACATTTGTGAGGGTAATATTGCTCCTAGAGACTGGGAATTAGTAATAAGACCTGAGTGGAAAGTTGCAACTCAATTTGTTCGTAATAAAGAGATACCTGAAATAAACAAAGAACTGGTTGATAATGATAGTTTTTTTTATATTAAAACTCAAGATGTTAAACAAACTAATCCCAGATCTTATTTACGTCAAATTGTTAGAGGTATTAAAATATTTGAAGATACCATTATTACAAGCTCTGTACAACTTTGTTTGCAAAATACTAATAGATCGGAAATAGTCATAGCTATTTTTGCTGACGATAAATTGACTAATAAAATTTATCAACTCTCTACTAAAGTCCATAGTAATTTCGGCTGGTCAACCACAAATATATCAATTAACCTCAACAAAGTAGTCAAGAATTTACCTGAAGAAGTACATATAGGGTTTTATATTAACCTACCGACAACCAGTGCTGGAAATTTGTGGTTAGCATTTTCTGAATTAATAGTTATAGATGCAAGTAGTGGCTTTAAACCAATTAATTTTTCCTTTTTTCCTTTTGGTAATTACTCTAAAGCTAGCGCTAGACTTAGGACTTGGAAACTAGTAGATTGCCTTCGCAAAGCAGGTCATCTAGTCACTATTGGTTATAGTGACAAGAGTGATGTTTATGTATTTCAGAAACTTCGGCTTTTCGATCAACTTAATGATCGATCAAAAATGCAACTTAGAGAACTCAAACATGAAAACAAAGTGGTTGTTTACGATTTTGATGATAATTATGTTTTACCTAATCAAGGAACACAAGAAGAGTTAGTAGCATTTATGAATTCAGTTGATGTAGTTACAGTTGGTAGTCAATTATTAGCTGATTTTGCCAATAAATATCATCCTAATGTATTTGTTTTAGAGAACCCAGTCGATATCAACACAGATGATATAGTTAGAGAACCAACTCCTGAGCTGAAAAATATTGCCTGGTTTGGCGCTCCTGAGGGGATTTTACAGATTAAAAATGTAAACATTGAGGAAAAAATTACAACCATTACTAAAGGGGGGGATATTGAATTTGAGATCAATACTGTCGATCAGACTTTGACGGAGTTCGATCTTCTGATATTTCCTCTTGAACCTACAGAATGGAACCTAGCTAAAAATGCCAATCGCATGATTAAAGCTATTGCTTTAGGTGTACCAGTATTAGCAACTGCAACACCAGAACATAGGAGAGTAGCTAGAGAATTTAATTTGGGTAACCATTTTTTAGTGAACTACGATGGTAATTGGAATGAAAAGCTGACTTATCTGAAAACAAATTTTGCCCAGGTACAAGAAGAAATATTGGTTGCACGTCAACGTGCATTAGAGATATATTCAACTCAAAAGATTACAAAAAACTGGTTTAATAATGTGCTTGGTAGTCGAAAACGCTGGATACCAACTCAAGTAAAAAGAAATTTTACTAAAACTTATCAAAAAAACTTTTTATCCCAAGTTGCAGTTTTGATTTATGACTACTCTGTGACAAAAACTTTTACTACTTGCATAGAGGAGTCAGAGGTCAACTGGTCAGATTTTGGTAGTCAATATATTGTAGCTACTACTCCTTATGAGCAAGAACTAAAAATAGAAAAGCACGGATTTCAGTATTTATTCCCTGAAAATGATTACTTAGAAATTTTCAAATATTTTCAACAAATTATAATAGAAGCAAACCAAGATTGGATTTTATTAGTTTCTGGAAATTGTATTTTAACTCAAGGTATCTATGAAGAGTTAGATCGACATTTAAGTAAATCAGATGCAGAACCCGTTTTACTACTAAAGGTTCAATCTTATGGGTGCTTGCCAGATATTCAATCAAATTCAATATTTGATGGGATTAAATTCATGATCAATCCGAATACACCTGATGTTATGCTAATTAAGCGTAGTTGGGTAAAACCTTATATTCCTCTAATTCAAACACAACTTAACTATTGGGGTTGGAACATTACACTTTTGGCATTAAATAATCAACAGAAAAATAACTGTTGTTATGTAAATATTCCTGTAGTATTGAGAGGAAACAGTGATATAGATAGTAATTTATCTAGGCAATATGTAAAATGGTTGGAAATATTTCCTCCTAAAATTCCGCCACAGATGCCTGATATCACAAATCAGTGGAGGCGAATCAAGCATGATATTATTCAGGATATAGTTACCAATTTTCCTGATGTTTTACCCATATCTTTCACATCTGCACTAGAAAAAATAGATATATTAAATGATGAACTTAACAGACTCAAAAAGAAATCAAGATGAAAATTTTGTCTAATCCTGCTAACGGTGTGGAAAATTAGAGATTTTATAGTGGAATCACAGGGTTATCTACAACAAAAAAAAATAAAAAGAATAAGAGAGACAAATGAAACAATATATTATGCAAACATCAGAATATAACCTGATTAAAATAATCGACCAAACTGCTAAAGAGAAAAATTTATCCTTTTCTTCTTGTATTGAGTTTGGACCTGGCAATAACCCGTTACATGATTGGTTTAAAAAATACAATAAGGCGAAAAATGCTAAAGATTATATTTGCATAGAACTTGACAATAATATATCAAGTAAGTTACTTGCAAGGAATATTAATACATACTCAGATATTATACAATCACCTCTGAAGATAGCCGATCTAACTTTGGCATTGGAAGTTTTGGAGCATATACCAGAAAATGATTTATTAATCTTTCTGGAAAAAATTAAAGCAGCTACCAATGTAATGTTTGCTTGCACAACTCCCAATTTTGAGCATTGGGATGAAACCCTAAAACCCTTGCCAGAAGTTAAAGAATGTAGGTATATTCCAGATCATTTTCCTTACTACAAACCAAAATCTACTAATCCACATCATCATAAAACAGCAATGACTCCAGAAAAGATGTTTAATCTGCTGTCTCAGGTTTTTCCTTTAGACACTTGGTATATTAATGTTTACCGTGCTTGGCCTTGGAAAATTAGTGATTTAGCTCGCAATTCTACCTACCAGTTATATTTCAAATTGTTTGGTATGGTGGTGAAGAAGATTTAAACATTACCTTGTAAGAGTTTTTAATAATTTATTAAATAAAAAAAATATCAAATTATGCAAAAAATTAAGAGAAATAATATAGAAGTATTCAAAAAATGTATAGAACAATCATCAAACCATATGTCTTGTTTCTTTACTGAAACTTTGGTCAGGTTACTATTATCTTATGTGCCAATGCTTGATTATATAACTAAATATAATATCCAACCAAGAAAAGCTGGAAGTTTTGGCTCTGGAAGTTGCTCACATGAAGTATTTCTTAGTCAAGCATTTCCTAATATGCAGATGTTTTGTTTCGATAAATCTTCAAAATATATACCTAAATATAATTGGAATTATATACTTGAGAATAACAATATTGAGTTTGTAGACGTAGATTTAGATCATTATGAGTGGAGCAATTTGCAATCAAAGTTTGATTATACTTTTTCAATACAAACTTTGGAACACATAGAAGATTATCAAAGTGCGCTTGTCAACTTAAGTTCTTGTGTTATGCCTGGAGGATATATTTATGTAGATACTCCACATTATTCAGAAAAGGATGAACAAGAATCTTCGGATTATTTAGTAAACGAAAGAAAAAGGCAGTGGGATAAACATAAGCACTACCATTTAGGTTTTTCTCGAAAAAGAATGATTGATAGATTAGGCAATCTTGGATTTGAAATCATAGATAGCGGGTATTATTCATACCATGAAGGTGATACAGAATTATTAAAAATAATTAGAAGTTCGGGTATATATGCTAAAGTTAAGGCAGAACCACTTTTGGCTATATTTATTAGCTATTTATTACAAAACATACTATCAAAGTACGAAGTTAAATATAGAAATATATTTGACACAATAGATGAGGCAATGAATCAAAATCGTGTTGCCTCTGCTATTAGAATATTGGCTAGAAAAATTTAGTTTTTAGAGTGATTTTTAGACAAATAATAAAAAACAAATAATATATCATAACAAGATGCAAATATCGCTTAAAGCAAGGTTGAATATTATTAAATATCCCTGGCATGTTGCCCATGATTATGAGTTGTGTAAATTACCTCACAATATGATATTTTTAACGAACACTCATCGTCGCTGGAATGTAAATTACAGACCTATTCCACCATATGTAAAATTTGCCAATAATATAGAATCAGTAGAAACAGATTTAATGATTTTGCATGTAGATCAGTGGACTTGGCATGAATTAGATAAACGGTTACTATTTTTGCGTTATCGTAATATGTACAAAGGCAAAAAAATAATCATTAATCATGGCTGTAACATGGTTGATGGTTGTACTTCTGAAGAAATTAAAGAGTTAATAGGCGATAATTTTATGGTGTGTAATAGCAGCACGGCTCATCACCTTTGGGGTATAGAAAATTCCCGATTTATTCGTCATGGGATGAGTCCTGAAGAATGGCCTCAAAGTAATTATGGTCGTGGAAATATAGTTGTTAATCAACCTCCAGGGAAAATACATAATGAATATCGTAACAACAATGCAGTGATTAAATTTGAAGAAAAAACGGGCATAAAAGTTGACTGGATTGGAAGAGATTACAAATTTAGCTCATTTAGTAAATATAGGACTTTTCTCTCTACCTCCTCAATCCTATTTAGCCCCTCATACGCATCACCAAATCCAAGAGCTAGGACTGAAGCAATGTTATGTGGTATGGCTCTAGTGACGACTAATTTTCATGGTGAAAGTGAGTACATTGTTAATGGTGAAAATGGTTATGCTTCTAATAATATGTCTGAGCTTTATGAATATTTAAAGTTTCTCTATTATAATCCAAAGGAAGCTAGAAGAATTGGTCATAATTCTCGTAATATGGCAAAAAATGTTTTTCATATTGATAAATTTATTGCACAGTGGCAAGAAGTCTTGAAAGAGGTTGTCTAATAGGGATGATATTCACTTAATATTTGATACAAAATAAGTTTTGAAAGCATTATCTTTTTTTTTACAGCTATCAACCTAGTTTATGAAGTAGTTTTATTTTTTTATTCGCACTTATATTTCCTCCTTGTAATAAAAGGGATGTGGAACTTTTTGACTAAAATTTAAGAATATGAAAACTTGTGAAAATTACCTAGAAGAAGCCAAAGATTTCTACAAGAATCAGAGCTGGTCAGAAGCGATCGCTGCCTACCAACGCGCCCTCGAACTCAACCCCAACCTCCCAGGAATACACAAAAAAATCGGGGATGCTCTACAACAACAAGCAAAAGCAGAAAAAACCAATCTGCTGAACTATTACAAACAGAAAATTCAACAAAACCCAGACGATCTACAAACCTACTATCAAACATTAGAAATTTCTCCCAATGACGCCGAGGTTTACCTGGGCTTAGGAAAAGCGTTGACCAAAAAAGGATTCTTCGACAAAGCTCAACTCGCCTATCAAAAAGTTCTCCAACTGCAACCCCACCATCCCTTAGCAGAGAGTTTTCAATGTGCTCCAAATTCCACCATTAGATCCCCAGACCCTTCTCTCCCCCAAACCCCCCAACTAGACCAAGCAAAACAAACTCTTGATACTCTTAACCAAATCACTCTTGATAGCTTCCTCAATACCAACTCTCAACTAAACTTTCCCCTGGTTGAAAATCCAGAAATTAGCATCATTATTATTCTCTATAACCGAGCAGAAATAACTTTAAGCTGCTTATATTCCCTTTTGAGAAACCCCTTTCAATCTTTTGAACTGATATTAGTCGATAACAACTCCACTGATACCACCCGTCAACTGTTACAACAGATAAACGGGGCCAAAATTACCCTGAATCATCAAAATCTTCATTATCTTCTGGGATGTAACCAAGGTAGCAAAATTGCCCAAGGAGACTATCTCCTATTTTTAAATAATGATGCTCAAGTTTTAGGTAATAGTATCCCCTCCGCTCTCGAAACTATTAAATCTTCAGATGATATTGGTGCAGTGGGTGGAAAACTAATCCTTCCCAATGGCACTCTCCAAGAAGCAGGAAGTATTATTTGGCAAGATGGAACTTGCTTAGGATATGGACGTGGAAACTTACCCACTGCACCAGAATATCAATTTCAACGTGCTGTTGATTATTGTTCGGGAGCTTTTCTCTTAACTCGACGAGATTTGTTTTTACAATTAGAAGGGTTTGATAAAGATTATCAACCAGCTTATTTTGAGGAAACCGACTATTGTGTGCGACTGCAAAAATTAGGAAAAAAAATTATTTACGACCCCAATGTAAATATTCTCCATTATGAGTTTGCTAGTTCCAGTCATACAGGTTCAAGCGAGCAGGCGAGCGCTCTGATGGAAAAAAATCAAAAGATATTTCAACAAAAACACAAAGACTGGTTTTCATCTCAATATCTTACCGAACTCAAGAATTTAATATTTGCTCGAACTCAAGCTAGAGAAAGACCAAAACCCATATTATTTATTGATGATAGAATTCCTCATCCTTGGTTAGGTCCAGGTTATACTCGCAGTCATTCTATTCTCTGTAATCTTGTTAAATTAGGCTATTTTGTTACCCTTTACCCAGGGGATCTGCGTCATCTCGAAGATTGGTCAACTGTTTATGCCGATATTCCCCAAACTGTTGAAGTTATGCGAGGATATGGGTTAATTATGTTAGAAGATTTTTTAAGAGAACGCAAAGGATACTATGATTTAGTTTTTATTAGTCGCCCTCACAATATCAAACATTTAAACTCTATTTTAGTTAAAGAAAATTTACTCAAATCAGCAAAAATTATTTATGATGCTGAAGCAATTTTTAGCATTCGAGACTATGAATATAAACGTTTAAATCAAACTTATTTTACTGAAATAGAACGTCAAACAGCCATTAAAGAAGAAATTAAACTGGCAAAAAATAGCCATCATATTATCACCGTTTCCTCCCCAGAAAAACAACAATTTATTGAGCAAAACTATGCCAATGTCAGCTTGTTAGGTCATTCTCTGTCTGTTTATCCCACACCTCAATCTTTTTTGTCAAGACAAAATTTCTTATTTGTGGGTTCAGTTTATGAAAAAGAATCTCCCAATGCTGATTCTATTTTATGGCTAACTTCTGAAATATTTCCTCTAATTCAGAAACAACTAACTCAAGATGTTGAATTAATAATTATTGGGAATAATACTGTAGAAGAAATTCAACAAAAAGTAAATAGTTTAAACAATACATCAATCAAAATTTTAGGAAAAGTAGATGATATCAGACCATTTTATAATCAGGCGAGATTATTTCTAGCTCCCACTCGATATGCAGCAGGAATTCCTCATAAAGTACATGAAGCAGCAGCTTACGGTTTACCTATTGTTACCACATCCTTAATTGCTCAACAATTAGGATGGAAACATGAAACAGAATTATTAGTTAGCGATGATCCAATAAATTTTACTCAACAATGTGTCAAGCTTTATCAAGATTCAAGCTTATGGAATAAACTGAGAAAAAATGCCATAAAGCGAGTTCAAACTGAATGTTCTCCTGAATTTTTTTCAGAAACTTTAAAGTCGATCTTAAAATCTTTAGAAAATTCAATATAGATAGCTTTTAGTAAATCATTTTCAATATACTAATCTTTAGGGAACTTATTAGTAAAAAAACATGATCTTCACCTCTAAATAAATTTAGCATATATTCTGCTTTAGCTAAATGATAATACTAAATCCGTTTTCATAGACTAGCTAACTTCTTATTCCCCGTTATTTTTATAACACTCCTACTGTCCAACTTAAAAAATTTGTTCAGCAATCAAATTAAGTTCTGGAAAAGTAGGTGAAGCCACCACATTTTGATATCTAAATAAATTCAGCACATATTCAGCTTCAACTAAATTATAAACCGAAATAGTTGCTTGTTTCAAGTCTCCAATATAGCGCCTACCTCCCCACCCTAAATAATCAACTATCCAATATTCGTTTATACCTAACTTTTCATATTCTGTCAGCTTAATTAAATAACTATTTTGCCAATTAGTACTTACTACTTCTTCCGCTAATTTAATACTCATACCTTTAGTAATAGTAGATCGCTTGTTCCACATTGACTCCTGAGCCATAGCATTTTTATCCAAAACCATCACCTCAGAAATATAAGCATATTTATCGGAATATATAGCTTTAATTAATTCCTGTATAGGGTAAAAAAAGGCAAGTTTAAGCGTTTAATTTCCACACCTAGTTCCAAAGCCAGAAAACCAGCTACTTTTTCATGGGTTCCAGTAGTTTGCAGTTGAAAAATCTCTCCGTTACTTAATTAAAATCGACCATAACTATCAGGATACTACTCTCAAAATCCCTCTAAAGTAATCAACTAAATACCCTATTTTTATAGAAAATTAGTAGCTTATATTTCTATAACAAATATATTCATACTCCTCATAATTTCAGCTATAAATATATTGACTTTCCTTGAAAAAATTACTGTTTATCCTGAAAAAAAGTTGGCTATATTAACAGAATAGGTAATTGTTAATTTTTGAACCCTACTGCCTCTTTAATTATGTAAATTAAAATCCCCAATAAATCCTCTAAATTACCAATAAAATGCTCCCATGCTTCAATATCAACTTGGTTTTTTCTCAGCCTTAAAAACTTCCAATTACTGCCAGTTGTAATAATTCCATAAATACAAGAAATTTGATTGTTTTTTTGTTGGTTAAATAACTGAGCAGCGAGCATTTCTGCTATACATTGGGCTATTCCAGATTTAATATTATCGTTTTTTGCCTCAACAATTGTCACCACAGGGGCAGTTATTTCTAATTGTTTGGGAGAATAACTAATTAAAAAGTCACATCTTCCTGTTAATCCTTTAGATTTATCTACATTAAATTCTGTTCCAGAAAATAAACTAATTTGGCGATTAAAATATTTTCTAAGTTCGACTATAATTGGAGAAATAATCAATTCAGAACGTGCTTTTTCTGTATCAATTTCTAATGCTAAAGGAATATTTTCAGCTAAAATTTCTTTCAGTAAAGCACTAGGATTTACAGATTCTATTGACTTGAATAATTCTACTCTTTGCTGAAGTATAAGATTAAATTCAGATTCTAATTGTGAGAGAGTAAATTCACTGTAAGACATATTATGAAAGAAGAAATAAAGAAGTTATAAAAACCCTATCTAAAAATTTATTCTAGCAAATATTAGGTAATAGGTAGAGACATTTTATACAACATTCTAAAAGAGAAAGAAATAAGGTGAAGAAATTTCCATAAATTCGTAAGGACTCAGGTGAAAGCGATCGCCTCACC
This sequence comes from Trichodesmium erythraeum IMS101, assembly GCF_000014265.1. Taxonomy (NCBI): domain Bacteria; kingdom Bacillati; phylum Cyanobacteriota; class Cyanophyceae; order Oscillatoriales; family Microcoleaceae; genus Trichodesmium; species Trichodesmium erythraeum. Next base: position 4,428,589 of record NC_008312.1, on the reverse strand, counting down.
AATTAAAATCTAGTATCATTCAATAAATATTCCCTGAGTTGACAAAAAATCAAACTACAGTTAAATTCAGCATCTGCATAAATAATAGTACCATAAACATGACGACGATTTTCCCATCCTTAATGAAGTAACATAAAATGGTTGTGTTCTTGACTAATAATTACAAAAGTTTTCACATCACCATAGCAGTAATAAATATCAGCATAGTATGGCAAAATTTTTGAGAGAGTGTCGCGCCACCCCTCTACATCTAAGAGTCGAACTGTGGTTTCCATTGAATAATTTTTTCCATCAAAACATCAAAACTAAACAGGGGAAAACCAGCTTCAGCTATAAAAATTTTCCTGCTTTTTTTACAGTATTATGATAAAGTTGTTTGGCAAGCATTGAGCTTTTTTTTTAACTAGATAAAATTGAGCTTTGTCAATTATTTTTTATTGAGTATTATAGCAAATAATGGTAATTAGTCATCTAAACATGACTTCTGTTGCGAGCCAAGAAATTTATTTATTGGCAGTAGACATTGCCACAAAAATTTATATCCAATGTCTTGCTAAAGCAGGTTTTGAGGAATAATTTTAGCACTTACTTAACTAACTAATAGATAATAATTAATCCAGACCAAGCCAGAAAATAATAGAAGGAAAAAATATTGCATCCTCAGAAAATTTGTACTTTACCATTATTCTAATCCATATTCATTTTTTAATCTAGCTTGTAACTGCTCAAAAACTAATTCGCCATCTGTTACATTCCCTGCTAAAATTTGCTCAGTTGCGCCATCAATTTTTTGGCGTAATTCCTCTAATTGACTATCAACTTCGTTCTGTTCTTCAGCTAAAATAATGATTTCCACTTTTTGACCTGCTGAAAATGGCAAATCTGATAAAACTAACTGCTGAGGATTATCAATTATTACATATTTTTTGTAAGCATTCATTCATTTGATTAACTCCTTAATATGTCTGTCGGTTTAGGCATTTCTCTTTATACTATATCATAATTATAGGAAGTAAAATTAATCGAGGTTCAATCATTCAAAGTTAGGCTATATCCAACAAATAATTTATCACAATTTTTCAGATATGAACAACTTCAAGATTTTCAAATCTCCCTATTTCTGGTGTTTTTGCTTCACCATAATTTTCCTACTTTCCCTAGACTTCTGGTCATGGAAACAAACAATTTCCTTTTCATTTCTCCATCTCCCACCCTGGGTTTTCTACTTTATTACTTTGCAAATTATCCTCGCCTGTGCTCTTTTTATCTTCTCTCAAACTTTCTGGAAATCTGAAACTGAAGAGGAAAATTAATCATGATCAAAAACCTAATTCCCTACTTATTTATTAGTGCATATTTACTCCTGACTTTAGTCATCGGAATTATTGGTTATCGTAGCCAAAAAAATACACCAGAAGATTACTTTCTAGCAGAGCGAAAAATCGGTTCCATAGTTCTATTTTTTACCCTCATTGCTACCAACTTTAGTGCCTTTGCTTTTCTCGGACTTTCTGGTGCTGGTTATCGTATTGGTATAAGTTATTATCCGATGATAGGATTTGGTACGGCCCTTGTCGGAATTACATTTTATTTTATCGGTTATAAAGTTTGGCTTTTAGGTAAAGAAAAAGGTTTAATTACTCCCTCAGAATTAATCGCAAATTGCCTCCCAAGTCAACCACTAAAACTAATATTTTTAGCCGTGATGGTAATTTTTACCATACCTTATTTAACCCTACAACCAATTGGTGGGGGTTATATGATTGAAAATTTAACTAATGGGCAAATTCCCTATTTTTGGGGAGCAGCTTTTTTAACTTTCATCATTGTTTTATATGTGTTTATCGGGGGAATGAAAAGTGTAGCTTTAACCGATGTTTTACAAGGAGTATTAATGTTGATTTTAATGATAGTTGCAGTAGTGACTATTTCCCAAAGTCTCGGTGGCTTGACTGAAGCTAATCAAACTGTTCATAAACTCAAACCAGAGCTTTTTTCTCGTTCTGGTACCAATGATTTTTTCACTCCCCACAAATGGTTTAGTTATATGTTGCTTTGGGGTTTAAGTGTACCGATGTTCCCCCAAATGTTTATGCGCTTTTATACTCCTAAAAATCCTAATTCCCTCAAACTTTCTGCTAGTTTATATCCATTAATTACTTGCATAATGTTTATTTGCCCTGTTTTAATTGGAATGTGGGGTCATATTAATTTTCCTGATTTAGTTGGAAAAGAAGCAGATAAAATTTTTCCCATGATGTTAGCTGAATATACCTCAACTACCATGGCTTCATTAGTAATGGTAGGAGCTTTAGCAGCGTTTATGTCAACCCTTGATTCTCAACTTTTAGCATTAAGTTCTATGATTACTAGGGATATTTATATTGTTTATATTCGCCCCCAAGCAACCCTGACAGAACAAACTTTTGTGGGCAAAATTTTAATTGTTATTTTAGCAATAATTGGTTTGATTTTAGCAGCAAATCCTCCGGCAACAATTGCAGCGATCGCTACTCAAGCTTTTACAGGTTTAGCAGTATTATTTCCCACAGTTATTGCCGCTTTATATGGGAAAAATATTTCACCTTTGAGTTGTATAATTTCCATTATTTTTGGAGAAATAGCAGTTATTGGTTTTCAGGTAAATATTATTCCTAAAAGTTGGGCTTTAGGATTTCTGCCAGTAGTGCCGATAGTGTTAATTTGTAGTTTAATTATTGTCGTTTTTTTGAGGAAGTAGAGACCTGACATCTAACGCCGTTATTAATAGTAATTCGGGTTTTAGGAAATATAATTTGCTCAATTAAAGTATGATATTATAAAAGTTGCGATCGCTCTCACTATCAGATAATTTGTATTATTTGAATAAGGAGTTAGCACATCTCTAAATTTGAGATAGTGAATTAATAATTGAATAGAATATCTGAGCATTTATGCTGAGGATAAAATAACACAGAGTTTGACGATATCACTTTGGCTTGAGATATATTATTAATCTAGTATTTTCACCAACAAACTTAAACCATATATGTTTTACTAATAATGTGATCTCAAGCTCTGAATAAAGTTTGGGTAAACTTTCCATCCATCTGTCACATAAAAATAGGACTTCAATTTATTAATAACTTCCCATCATGGAGTCAAAGTTTAGGCACATTAGTCTCCTAAAACCTATCCTAAAATACCCCATTTAAAGTCGTCCATGTTATCTATAGCCAAATTTTGCTGAAATTGATCCTATAAATGTTTCCAACTCATCTAGTTCTCCCACCTCTGGAGCTTCCTCTGGGTCATAAAGATCAGGTGAGAGTTTCCATACTTGGCCACACAAAATTAATGTGTTTTTATTATCATACTTTCTTTGATTTGTCAATCAATTTCTCATCCCATCCCATTTTCATACATTTTTAGACAGTCTTTTTTTTGAATCTTGAGAGTAACCTTTACCAGGCTCCTAAAATTCTATCCCACATTCCGTACTTCAATTTCTAACATAAAAATTAGTATAAAAGCTGTAGCTTGCTTAAGTATTTATACTAGAAAAATTATCTTCATTTATCTTGATTAGGAGTCAAATTCTCAGAAAAATTTTAAGTATAAATACTTACTAAATTGTTAACTCTTATTGACTACTATAATTTTCTTTAAATTGTGGTCACTTCCCCCCCCCCTTGGCGGAATAAAGGGGGGTTGACTTTGGACTTATATTTTGATATTGCATTTCGTCCTGAGGAATGTAGGCCATATAAATTTTCGGCCACAATGGACATAAATATAGTTTTGTTTTCCTTTTTTATGACCATCTTTATTGATCTGATTGACATTTAGGACATTGCATCATTTTTAATTTTAATAAGTTGATTTGAAAAGCGATCGCTATTTTCCATCATCATACCCACTCTTGAGCAACTCTTAATTCTTGAGTATTCTCATTTATAGTGGGAAGAAGCAATAAGAAAAAAAGGTTGAAAATACTCCCTATAACCCCCTTTTTTGATCAGTATCAAGTAGGTTGAAAACCTATAATTAGAAAAGTCTCAAATCTAATAGGCGAAAGAGCAAAAGCTAAAGTAAAACATCCTTATAAATGCTTATAAAGCATCTAATTCCGCCATAATATCTATAAGGGGTTAATAATAAAACTCTTATCTTGCAGCTACTTGTCTGTTAATTATTTACCTAACGGGCAGTGGTAAGTACTGAATATTTATCAATTTGTTGAATTGAGAACCGAAAAAACATTACGATAACATAAAGACCCCACTCAAGGTCAGAAGTTTACAAACTTAGTTCAGTCTCATACTGTGGCCTTTATGTTTAGAAGATTGTTTTGGCACCTGAAAAAAAACTATATAAACTGAACTAAAGTAGTTTTTAATTGATAAAATTAAAGAGGGAATATATGGATGAATTAAAGTATCTTGCTAATTGGGTAAAAGAACAACACGCTCAAGAATATATTTTAACTTGGTTATTAAACCAGCCTGGACTTTGGTGGTCTGATGGAGAGGCATATCAGGCAGCTTTACAAAAATCTGGGAAGTTATTAAAAGAGTATGTTCAAAAAAACCAAACAGGGGATTTATTCCAAGGTATTGCGGAAAAAATTGTAGATGATGAAAATTGGGATGAAGTAGCTGAGTCTCTAACCAGAATTATCTCTGTTTATCAAGATGAATTGCTGAGATTACAGGATTATAGTCGGCGGAAAAATAGTAGACATATTTTAAAAAAAAATATAAATAGTGATAATTTATCTGTTAAAAATTATGATAAAGATAATGAAGAAATGGAAATACAACAGGCTTTGCCAGACCCATTTACTGATGCTTTGACAGGGGAAGTATAAAAAGTTTTTACATTTGAATTTAATACAGTAATTTCTAAATTTTTATAGTGGTTATATTTAGAGTTTTAAGAAGTAGGAAATAGAGAGAAAAGATGTATGATAAGATAATGCTAATTACTAAGTCTAAATAATTATATAATAATTCAATATTGTACATAAATTGTACATTTTTTTCATCTAATTTAATCAATTTTAGAGATTTATTAGAGGTAGATAAACAATAAATATTAAGTCAATCAAAACCAGGTTAAAAGTTAATAATCAGCATCAAACAATACTTGCTAAACACACAAAAATTGCGCGCCATGTTTATAATTAGGGATTAGCAACTTTTAACCATTGTACTAAAGCATCAGTATCTGATATCTCCGATTAATTAAAATATTATCAGACAATATCAACTACTTTAAATAATTACCACATCAAAATTCCTAAAATAACTATCGCAAGTTGACTATAGATAGCACCCTGAAAAAAAGAGTTCTCAAGTTCAAGAAAATTTATCCGTCAATTATTACCAAGATTTCCTCGTCAACCTCGCCGAAACCATCAAAAGCAGAAAAAGAAAACAGATGGAAAAACAGAAAAACAGGATTTGTTCGAGTCAAAGCGATCTAGATTATCTATGGTACATAACCAACTCTTGAATGGAAATATGTTTGAGCTTGACCAAAAAAATTAATGGGGACTCTAGAAAATACTATAGTCTTGGTCAATTTTTGTTTTGTCCGTCTCATACTTAAGAAATAAACGTTTCCCTGAGCGGCATGAAATCTCAAGCATTGTGTTAGTAGTATCGCCTAAATTTCTTGAGATACTTTTAGGTGGTCTATAAACCAGGTTTCTGGTAACACTTCACTCCCACAGAAATTTTCTCTGATATCAAAAAAATGTACTCTTTCATCTCCAGAAATTAAATATTCTTTTCTAAAACCCTTTTAGGGGTCTTCGATGAAACATCCCTACATTCTTTTTTGGAGATGTCTAATTAAAATTTATTGCCACATTTAGGACAAAAATTATTAGTAGCAACATTTTCAGAGTTACAATTATTGCAAGTAATTATTCCACCGCTTGCTCAAGCTGTTTGCGAATAGGTAAACCAATCATTTGAGCATTACTCTTACCAGGAGCAACCATTGGATAACAATTTTCATCCCTGGTCACATGAGCATCCATCAAAACAGGTTGATCGTATGCTAACATTTCCTCTATCGCCTCCTTGAGCTGATCACGATGAGAAATCATCATCCCTTTCACCCCATAAGCTTCAGCCAACTTAACAAAATCAGGCATTCCTACTTCCATATTAGACGAAGAATAACGCTCGCCAAAAAATGCCTGTTGCCACTGGCGCACCATACCCTGCCAACCATTATTAATAATCACTGTTTTAACATTAATACCATAATGGGCCAGAGTACCCAACTCCTGAATATTCATCTGAATACTAGAATCACCACTAATACAAATCACCTCTCGGTTTGGCAGTGCTACTTTCACACCTATAGCAGCAGGCATCCCATAACCCATCGTGCCCAAACCTCCACTAGAAACCCATTGCCGAGGACCATTTTTGAGAAATTGAGCTGCCCACATTTGGTGCTGACCAATATCAGTAGTATAGTAAGCATCTGGAGCCATTTTACCTATTTGATCAATCACCTCTTGGGGCGACATACTATCTGAGTAGTGGGGAACAACTAATGGATAATCTTGTTTCCAACGTTTAATACGTTCTAACCAAGTTTGGGTTTGATTAGAACTAACATTAGTATCAATCTTCTGACAACGCTCTAGCATATCGATCAAAACTTGGCGCACATCTCCGACTATAGGAACCTCAGGGCTCCGGTTTTTACCCACTTCTGCGGGGTCAATATCAATATGAATTACTTTCGCGTAAGAAGCAAATTGGTCCAACTTTCCTGTGACTCGGTCATCAAAACGAGCACCAACAGCAATTAACAAGTCACACTCACTCACAGCATAGTTGGCATAAGCAGTGCCGTGCATTCCTAACATTCCCACTGATAGGGGATGATGTTCATTAAAAGCACCTTTACCCATCAATGTAGTAGTCACAGGAATATTAAAACGTTCTGCTAATTCTTGAATTTCTCCATGAGCACTAGCAGAAATTGCACCACCACCTATATATAATAAAGGACGACGTGCTTCTTGGATTAAATTAATTGCTTGATTAATCTGGCGAGGGTTCCCTTTTATAGTGGGACGATATCCAGGTAGTGTGATAGAATCAGGTTCTACTGGTTCATACTCAAATTCTTCTAATCCCACATCTTTAGGTATGTCAATCAAAACTGGACCTGGACGACCTGTACTAGCAATATGGAATGCTTCAGCCACAATTCTGGCCATATCCCTGGGGTCTCGGACGACATAAGAATGTTTGACTATGGGTAAGGTAATACCATAAATGTCTGTTTCTTGGAAGGCATCAGTACCAATCATTGGTCGGCCTACTTGCCCTGTAATTATAACCATGGGAATTGAGTCCATATGAGCAGTAGCAATACCTGTTACTAGGTTTGTTGCTCCAGGACCGGATGTAGCAAAACATACACCTACTTCACCAGTAGCACGGGCATATCCATCAGCGGCATGGGAAGCTCCTTGTTCGTGTCGGACTAAGATATGTTGTAAGTCTCCTGCTGCTTCTGCGCGGTAAAGTTCATCATAGATGGGCAAAATAGCACCACCTGGGTAGCCAAATATGTGTTTAACTCCATGGCGCTTAAGACTATCTATTAGTGCAAAGGCACCAGTAGCTTGCTTGATGCTTACTTTAGTTTGTAACTGCACGGGTAGTTCCTCTCAAGATACTTTTATAATTTCATGTATGACCTTATTATAATTTTAATCGAAAATTTTCATGTATATGAGGTCTTTTTGAGATAAATTCTAGAAAACTTTAAGATTTTGTATCTAATGTTTTTGGTATTTTTAAAATTTTGACACCCTGTTGAAAAGCCTGTTTGATAAATCTATATTTATTGATAAACAAGGCCCAGTTGGTGGTGATATTAAAGGATGGCATCCTGATAAACGAGTAAACTTAAAATTTATAGTATGAGGAGTGAATAACTTGAAAAAAGTAGAAGCTATTATTCGGCCTTTTAAATTAGACCAGGTGAAAATTGCTCTCGTTAATGCTGGTATCGTAGGTATGACTGTTTCTGAAGTCAGAGGGTTCGGGCGTCAGAAGGGTCAAACTGAAAGATATCGGGGTTCTGAGTATACAGTTGAGTTTTTGCAAAAGCTTAAACTTGAAGTTGTAGTTGAGGATGATCAGGTACAAACGGTTATTGATAAGATTATTAATGCTTCCCGTACAGGTGAGATCGGTGATGGTAAGATTTTCGTTTCTCCAGTAGATAAAATTGTCCGAATTCGGACTGGGGAAGATAATACAGACGCAATTTAGTCCTAGAGACAGATTTTGTCTTATGTGTTAGGTAATAGGTAGTTAGTCACCTGTTATCAGTAAGACACTCATGAAAAATTCAGGACTTAGGCTCTTAAACAAGGAAACAGATTTATTGCTCTAATTATTCTATACAGCGCTCATGAGAAATTTCGTCTCATAAGCCTGTTTCTTCGTAAGTTCTAAGATAATTTTTTTGAGACCTAAAACCTAACACTTTTTTCCTATAAAATAATTTGTAAAGCCTACTTTTTCTTTGAGCAATAACATTAAAAAAAATATCTATTGAGACTATCTAAAAATTTATAACCTTGAAAATTTCAGCGACTGCCAAGGTTATACAATAATTCATTCCAAACCGAGTATTACAGATTCAAGCTAACAAAAATTGGGAATTTATTCTCATAAAACGGTTTCTTTTTAATACTAATTACGATAAACTTTGCTATACTTAATTTTTCTGTTTTGAACATATTATTAGTTGGATGAAAAAAAAGTTATTTTTCCAATTTTTCAAAAATGGCAATACTTTTGATAATTACTATAAGTATGATTAAACTTAACTAAAAATTGGTACAGCTAAAGATTTATATATTTCACTAGAAAAAGGTTAAAAATTATCATGTTTCACCATTCAATCACAAAGCAATCTAATTTGTAATGGTACTGTTGGTAGGTGGAGGTAAGCTGATTTTTCAAACACATCTAGTGTCAACATAGCTTTTCTATTTCATCTTTTATCATAAATTACTAATCTTAATTTAGCTACATAATTTTTGACAATTTTATTATTTATTTTATTCTCTTTTTTGGAATCTAGTAATTGTCTACTGAGACTAGATATTTGGTCAAATATTGGTGCTAAATTTACTAAATAATTCATGATAAATCCCCAACTTTTGTGATGTTATTAATGTTACTTATCCAAACATCTAATAATCAGTAATCAATACAAGGTGGAAGTAGTAAAAATTATCAGGTTTTTGAAACAAATATTCAAAACTTTATTGATGTAAAAACACAAAATTGTGATGTAATTATTGATATGTTAACTGAAGAAAATTTAGATAATATTGAATATTATTAAATAATACTTTTTTTATGACTTATTAAAACCTTCAATATCTCAGTTAAAATTTAACTGATTACCTTGAGTTTATTTTTGTTTTTCCGCAGGTTTTAAAAAATCATAATTCAGCTTAATATCTAGGCGTTTTGTGTATTATAAAATTTCTTGAATAGTTACTATTTAAATTTTACCCACAATTTTACTCATATATTTACTAAATTTAAAATCTTTGCTTTTAGTATATAAAAAAATTATCTCATGTTTTTTAAGAAAACCATGTCGCAGTCTACCTCCTAATTTCTAACACCAAATAATTTAATTTTGAAAATTTCCACCTTGAGGACAAAAAACTACATCTAATACTAATCTTAAATAGTGACTCGCTGTGGGGTTGCAATGGAGATAAAAACTAACCATTCGTTTTAAAGCTAAATAAATTTATGCCGCTAGTAGAGTCATACTAATCAAATAAGCAAGTAAAATATCTTTGTCTAAAACTTTTATTAAACCTGGGATTAAATCAAGACTTTTAAAAGTCAATGTACATTTAAACTTACATTTGTAAATTTCCATAATTCCTGCTCAACCTTGATTAGCTAAATCATCCCAAATCAAAGTATCAATGGTTGTGTTTGTGCTCTATTATTATGAACAAAATTATTATAAATTTGATTATAGTTACCCTTATAATTAAAGGGAAGAACTATAAACATAAATCCACAGATTCGTCTTTAATATATCTGCATAAAACCTCTAATTAATCACCGTCAAAAAGTTTATTTACCATCTTAAAAATTTGATAAAATTTTATTCTATTTAATTTAAAAGAAAGGTGATTCTGTAACATTTGAAGAATATCCTTACTCTTCTAGCAAATATTTAAATTTTCTTAGTAGTCACCCATATTGAACATATGCATGCTGAGTTGAACGAGAATCTAGAAATAATATAGGTGTTTCTTAAAAAAATATGTCTATTTGTCTTTTCATCCTCTACCTCCTTCATCAATATAAAAAAATATTTTCGTAAATTATATACTACTAATAATATAACCATAAATGTTATAATATAAGCTTAAATAATAATAATAATAATTTCATAAAATATTGCTACAGTAGTTTGATATGCTAATGGTAATTTAGAAATTAATACTGTAACAACCTTTTTTGCATTTAGTATAACTAAAGTAACTTTGTCCAATATTCAAACACTTAAATTAAGATATATTGCCATAAAACATTTACCATAACCATAAAATCATATCTCAAGCTTCCCCTTTCAAGGGGATGAAAAAGAAAATTCAGGTTTTCAAGCTTCCGGCTTCAGCGGTCGGCACCGATAACTAATAACTGATAACTGAAATGAACCAAACTTTTGACTTCCAAGATGAATACGACATCATCGTAGTAGGCGCAGGCCACTCTGGGTGTGAAGCTGCTCTCGCTACTGCACGCCTCGGTTGCCACACCCTACTACTAACTCTAAACCTTGACAAAATTGCTTGGCAACCATGTAACCCGGCTGTTGGGGGACCTGCAAAATCTCAACTTACCCATGAAGTGGATGCCTTGGGTGGAGAAATAGGTAAAATGGCAGACCGCACCTACCTGCAAAAACGTATTCTCAATTCTTCTCGCGGACCTGCCGTTTGGGCGTTACGAGCTCAAACCGACAAACGAGAATACGCTACCATTATGCGTAACATTGTCGAAAACCAAGAAAACCTCAGAGTTCGCGAAAGTATGGTAACAGACTTAGTTTTGGGAGATAACGAGGAAATTATTGGAGTTGAAACCTACTTCGGCGTCGCCTTTAAATGTAAAGCTGTCATCCTGACCACAGGAACTTTCCTTGGTGGAGTTATCTGGGTAGGCAATAAGTCAATGCCTGCGGGCCGCGCCGGAGAATTTTCTGCTATTGGTCTGAGTGAAACCCTAAATAAACTTGGTTTTGAAACCGGACGACTAAAAACAGGTACTCCTGCCAGAGTTGACAAACGTTCTGTTGACTACACCGACCTGGAAGCTCAACCAGGAGATGAAAAAGTACGTTGGTTTACCTTCGACCCAGAAGTCTGGGTGGAAAGAGAACAGATGTGTTGCTACCTGACACGCACTACTCCAGAAACTCACAAGTTAATTCGCGATAATTTGCATTTGTCTCCTGTTTATGGTGGGTGGGTGGATGCGAAAGGTCCGCGCTATTGTCCGAGTATTGAAGATAAAATTGTCCGGTTTGCGGATAAACATAGTCATCAAATATTTATTGAGCCCGAAGGTCGTGATATTCCTGAACTTTATATTCAGGGGTTTTCTACTGGTTTGCCAGAGAAATTACAACTGCAAATGTTGCAGAGTTTACCTGGTTTAGAAAATTGTTTGATGTTACGACCTGCTTATGCGGTAGAATATGATTATTTACCTGCTACCCAATGTTATCCGACGTTGATGACTAAGAAAATTGAAGGGTTATTTTGTGCTGGTCAAATTAATGGTACGACTGGATATGAAGAAGCAGCAGCTCAAGGTCTTGTGGCGGGAATAAATGCAGTTAAATTTGTTAAGAATGAAGAGATGATTATTTTCCCACGGGAACAAAGTTATATTGGTACTTTAATTGACGATCTATGTACAAAAGATTTGCGAGAACCCTATCGAATGTTAACTAGTCGTTCGGAATATCGTTTGATTTTACGGTCGGATAATGCTGACCAAAGATTAACTCCTTTGGGTAGAGAAATTGGTTTAATTGATGACCGTCGGTGGGAGTTATTTGAGAGTAAACAAGCTAATATTAATTCTGAAAAATCTAGGTTAAATTCAACTCGAATTAAAGAACTAGATGAGGTTGCTATTAATATAGTCGCTGATACTCATACAAAAATTAAGGGTTCGATTACTTTAGCAGATCTGTTGCGTAGACCTGGTTTCCATTATGTAGATTTGGAAAAGTATAATCTGGGGAATTTAGATTTAAAATTAGTTGAAAAAGAGGGCGCAGAAATTGATATTAAATATTCCGGTTATTTGCAAAGACAACAGAATCAAATTGATCAAATTAGTCGTCAAAAAAATCGTAGGTTACCTACTAATTTAGATTATTTATCTATTTCTACTTTATCCCTAGAGGCACGGGAAAAATTATCGAAAGTTCAGCCTTTAACTATTGGTCAAGCATCTCGAATTGGTGGAGTAAATCCGGCGGATATTAATGCTTTATTAGTTTATTTAGAGGTGCAATATCGACAGTTTCAATTAACTTCTGCTAATGTTTAGTTAATGGAAAAGTCAGTCATATGAAGTGAATTTCATATCTGTTGCCCATCTGCTATGTTATACTAATGTTAGACTTTTGGTGAGGGAATTTAAGGTTTCCTTTGCCTCTTTAATTTGCTTTTCTTTTCCATATTGTTTGTAATTAGTTCCAAGATAACTTGCTCGTGGGTACTTCTGAGTAATGATAGTTATTCAGTATTTTTCTTCTCCAACACACTTAAACATTGATGAACCCAGATAATAGTGGAGATCATAATTTATGGCTTTCTCCACTGTGTAATGAAAGCGATCGTGGGGAAGTGTAAAAATTCATTGGCATTAGACAGTTGCAGAAGTTCCTCCTGCTGCAAAAGTACCAACTAGTTGATAGGAGTCTATGGGAAGTTGAAATCAGGCAAGTTGTCTAAACACAACCTCTACACTGAGATTGTAAATTGGTCTCCCCACTCCAAAATGTTGTCAATAATTTCATGATGATCACTCACTCAGAAACACCAAATCGCAGTTGGACACTAGCATAGGGATAGAAAGACTTATTATTATAAGTGGCGATCGCTTGCTCATCCCTCAAAAGCTGATCAAGTTTCTAGATACTATTTTCTCGGAGTCGCATATCTTGCCAAAAGCGATCTCAAGGTTACTTAAGTTCTGAATTATTATGATCAGCTTGAGTGCTTAAGTAGGTTGCCGTTACAATTTATCACTATGTTCACTATATAAGAAAATGTAAGTTTTTCTTATATCAACTATAGGTCAGAGCTAGGAGTTAATTTACAAAACTTAATATAGTTAAGTTTTTTTGTGCCTACCTACTGAGATTATGAAGAGGTAGTCATACCATTTCCTGGCTTCTTCAAAGAGTAGAAGATTAGGGACTAAAACGGAATATGGAAAAATATTTCTCGCAAATAAATTTGATATAGAGAATCAAAATTTAATTGAGAAGTTTAAGGATGAATAACTGATCTTTTTTATCTTCGTCCTGCTCTAAAAATCAGCTAAATTTTATTGAGTTTAGAGATACCTTGAAATTCTAAACCTAATAACTGATAAATCCCTCCTATCAAAAGCTTAGAAAAGAAAATACAAGACTAAAAGCTAATATTCACATCTGATTAAAAAGCTATTAGTAAATTTTAGAAAGAAAAAGTTAAATGCTAATACCTAAATGTTTACTCTATTTTTTTAAGATGCTCTGAAATCTGCAGAAGTCAATTTTTATTCTATTGCTTATTACTTCTTGAGGTCATTAAATTACAAAATATTATTATATTTTTTTCTTGCTTATTTTTTTGACTTTACATAAACTATTATCACCCATTATTTTCATAATGTCAATTTTAGGAAAACCGCAAAATGGAAATCAAAGCAGCAGTAGCTTTTGAAGCAGGAAAACCATTAACCATAGAAACCATTAATTTAGAAGGCCCCAAAGCTGGAGAAGTAATGGTAGAAATTAAAGCAACTGGAGTTTGCCATACTGATGCTTATACTCTTTCCGGTGCTGACCCCGAAGGTTTATTTCCCAGCATTTTAGGCCATGAAGGGGCAGGAGTTGTTGTAGAAGTTGGGCATGGTGTTACTCATCTTAAACCAGGAGACCATGTTATCCCTCTATATGTCCCAGAATGTCGTCAGTGTGAATATTGTCTCAGCATGAAAACTAATTTATGTCAAGCAATTAGAACTACTCAAGGTCGTGGCGTTATGCCAAATGGTACAAGTAGATTCTCATTAAATGGGGAGATAATACATCATTATATGGGAACTTCAACTTTTGCCAACTATACAGTCTTACCTGAAATTTCTTTAGCAAAAATTCGCAAAGATGCTCCTTTTGACAAGGTTTGTTATATAGGTTGTGGAGTTACAACTGGCATTGGAGCTGTTATTAATACTGCAAAAGTAGAAGTAGGAGCAAAAGTCATTGTATTTGGTTTAGGAGGAATTGGTTTAAATGTAATTCAAGGTGCCAAAATGGTAGGTGCTGATATGATTGTTGGGGTTGATATTAATCCGGCAAAACAAGAACTAGCAAAAAAATTTGGGATGACACATTTTGTTAATCCCAAGGAAGTAGAAGGAGATTTAGTTCCTTATTTAGTAGATTTAACAAAGGGAGGTGCGGACTATACTTTTGAATGTATTGGTAATATTAATGTTATGCGTCAAGCTTTGGAATGTTGTCATAAAGGTTGGGGTATGAGTGTAATTATTGGTGTAGCAGGTGCAGGAGAAGAAATTAGTACTCGTCCGTTTCAGTTAGTAACAGGAAGAGTGTGGAAAGGTTCAGCTTTTGGAGGAGCAAAAGGTCGTACAGATGTACCAAAAATTGTTGATTGGTATATGGAAGGAAAGATTAATATTGACGATTTAATTACTAATGTTATGCCATTGGAAAAAATTAATGAAGCTTTTGATTTAATGCACGAAGGTAAGTCTATTCGTAGTGTTGTAACTTTCTAGATAAGCAAAGCAAGAAAGATTATTTTTGTAGATTTGGTTGAGGTAAAAAAAACCAAAATTATCAACTTAAAATTAAAAGTTAAATCTTAAAAGATAGAGTCTATGAAACTAATAGAGTTTTATAAATTTTACAATTTGCTTATTAGCTTAAGATTATAGCAGTTTTTATCCGCAGTGAGTTAATTGCATTGGTTCGTTGGGAGGAAGTAGTTAGGGACATTATATGCAATATCCCTAGGTCATAGTCAGAATAGAAAAGAAGAAAAACAACTGTAACTGAGTAATTTGAGAAATGCTACAGCAGATTTCAGATGAGAGAGGTAGACAAAGTGCCCAGGTTACAAAAGTTTATACAGTTAAGTCAATAATTAACAATAATTTGATTAACATTCAAGAAAGGAATTATTTTTTCTATATGAACTATTTGGATTTAATAAGGGTGATTGTAAAACCTCAATCCAATCTATCAGTTGAAAATCTGTTTCTAAATCTGAATCATCTTTAAATGCAAGAGTTAAGAGTTGATTCACTGCCTCAGCAATAAAATGTTCAACTAACCAATGAGAAGTCCGTTCTAAATCCTTGTCAAACTCCAAATAAATTACACCTATTAGAGCTTCAAACATTTGAGCTAACATTTTATTTTTCTCACTTTTATGTTTCCATTTATAACTTTTTCCTAATTGAGAAAATTGCCTCAATTTTAAATCTTTAGCAAATTCAGAAAGCATCTTTATACTAACAAGATCGCTTTCTATAATAATCAGGGTTGCCTTGCCTAAACTAGAAAAATTTTTTGATAAATACTTACTAATCACTCGACTAAAAACTACATAGCCGAGGTTGGCCAAACCTTGATGTTCCAGAACCTGTTGTTTTTGTTGTGGCCTGATAATATTAGTCCTATCATAGATGTGATTTGGATGAGTTAGAGCAATCTCCAATAGTTCAGGATGTTTAAATTTGGATATCGGGATGCTCGATTTTTTGAAAGCTTCAACATTTAAGCCCATAATATTATCCAATTCTCCATATAAATTCTAATTTAATTGATTTTTACTACAATTGTCTACCAAATAATTACGGAATAGCTAATAACTTAATAAGATTTATCTCAAAAAAATAGTAATTTACATAACCAAACTCCTACTTTTTTGATATACAGTTGGTTTGACATCTCTGACAAATTCAAACTTTAATATATAGTTGATAAACAATCTATTAACTTCAAGCTATGTATTTCTCAGTAATTCTACTGTTTTTGATTATTAAATAAATTGTCACCAAGAAAGAGAGCCCTCATAAAAAAAGCTATATACTTATCAGCAATTCTACTGTTTTTGATTATTAAATAAATTGTCACCAAGAAAGAGAGTCTTCATGAAAAAAGCTATGCATTTCTCAGTAATTCTACTGTTTTTGATTATTGAATAAATTGTCACCAAGAAAGAGAGCTTTCATAAAAATCAGCCTTAGTAAGAGGATATTTTTTAAAGTTACAGCCTTTGGTAAATAAAGCTTCGTGCTATCATACAAGCCTATTTTTACCTGTATTTCCCTTATGCGCTTTCTCTTATTCAAGGAAATAAAAAAAATCATGTTTCAAACCTCCGGCTTCAGAAGTCAGCATTAATAATAGAAAACTGAAATGACTTATGTCTACAAAAATTAAATTGGTTAAAAAACATCAATGCTTTGGTGGTACAGTAAGCTATTATTTCCACTCATCTTCCACCTGTAATACTGAAATGCGTTTCTCAATTTACCAACCATCGCTAGCAAAATCACAACCTCTTCCTATTCTGTATTTTCTCTCAGGTTTAACCTGTACTGAAGAGAACTTTATGGCTAAAGCAGGAGCGCAACAATTTGCTAATAAATATGGGTTAATTTTAGTTGTACCAGATACAAGCCCACGAAATACTGGTACTTTTGGAGAGGATGATGATTGGGATTTAGGTACAGGTGCAGGATTCTATATTAACGCTACTGTAGAACCTTGGAAAAAGCACTATCAAATGTATAGTTATGTCGTCGAAGAACTACCAGAAATTATTGCCAAAAATTTTCCTGTACAACCAGATAAGCAAAGTATTTTCGGTCACTCTATGGGAGGTCATGGAGCACTAATTTGTGCTTTGAAAAATCCTGAAAAATATCAATCTGTTTCCGCCTTTGCTCCAATTGCAGCACCTATGCGTTGTTATTGGGGAAAGAAAGCTTTTAGGAATTATTTAGGTACAAACACAAAAAATTGGCGTGATTATGATGCTAGTGAATTAGTTTTAACTTATAAGTATAATCGTCCAATTTTAATTGATGTAGGAACTGTAGATCCTTTTTTAGCTCAAAAGCAATTACTCCCAGAAGTGTTTGAAAGTGCTTGTCAAAAAGTTGGTTTACCACTAACTTTAAGAATGCTAAAAAATTATGATCATAGCTATTATTTCATTACATCTTTTATTGAAGATCATATTCGTTATCATTCTGAATTTTTAAACTGAATCAAAACTATAAGCACTTAAACACTCATTGCAGGCCTCGGCTAATTTGATGTGAGAGATATAGTATAAGTAATTCGGCTTGGAAAAATGTGTAGTTAATTTTATCCACCTGCTTAATAGCAAAAGTAAAAAAAACAGACTTTTTTTTTAAGATGATGATATTCCAGTATGACTACCCACCGTTACAAGAAAATCAGTTTATTACCCTTATTATTTATTGTTTGTCAAATCAGGAAATTTAGTCGATAAACTTGGTTTATGGGTAACTCCTCAATATATGTAGCACTTTTGAGATTGATGAACTACGTTGTATCAATAAAACTTTGTAGGAAACCCCTACTGTGAACCACTGTCAAATCAAATAGTAGATTTCACTTATACTCAATGGTTTATTAATGTTTTACACATTGTTTGAGACTAACTCCCAGCAAATAATTTTAACCTTCTAACTTACCCTACTCAACTTAAATAGGAAAAATTGAGTTTCAAGCCTGGCCAATAATCCAGGGAAAATCCATGTTTAAATAAAATTTGGTTTCGCAACCAGCCTTCTCTGATAAATACTGTAGAAAAAGAGGTTCCTTGAAAATATCCGTGGGCCCTTAAGTCTAACTTGGGAAGCTTTCAGGTTTTAGAGCAGTTTGTGCCCTAAAGGCAAATTAAAGACCCACAAGAATTTTTGGTAAGTCGCCCTCGGGAATTCCGAGGCTCTAAATGAAGGCAGAGACCCGCTTAATACATCCCCAGCAATAGGGGTGAGTGCAGGGTTTTGAGACTTTAACCCGCATCAGAGGGACGCCTGGGTTGTTTCTCTGTACCTAACAGTCAGGAATAATATCAAACCTAAGGCCTTTAGGGTATGGCAATAATCATCTCATCCTGCTCAAATTACAGTATATTTTCGATTCAGTGAGGTACACCTGTAGGCGGTTAGAAACCAAATAAACAAAGATTTTTAATAAAAACCCTGATAATTAATCTGCTGAGAGTTGACTGTAATTACAATAAACTAGAATCAAGACTTTGAGCCTCTTCTTGTGTTTGAGGCAAATGTAGCCCACACTCCTGCTTAAGACCATAAAAGCGAGTATCCCGTTCATCTTGATCATCAGTAGTAAGAGGCCGACTAGAATGCCAATCTCCTACAGTAGTGTATCCCAAATCAAAAAATGGATGATATGGTAAATTATGAGCAGTTAAATATTGATAAATATCCCGTGCATTCCAATTGAGTATTGGTAAAATTTTATATATATTCGACTGTTTACTAATGCGATCTAAACTTTGGCGGTGCTTGGTTTGTTCTCCCCTTAACCCAGCTAACCAAGCAGTGGCCTTCAGCTCTCTCAATGCTCGTTGCATGGGTTCTACTTTGCGAATTTGGTCATAGCGGTTAAGAGCCTCAAGATCTTTTTCTGCCCAAAGTCTGCCATATAAAGCTTCCATCCGACCTGGACTAATATGTGACTGATAAACTTTCACATTAAGTTTCAGTCGTTCTATCAACTCTTCAGCAAATTTATAGGTTTCGGCTGGTAAATATCCTGTATCAATCCAGATAACAGGAATATTAGGTATAACACTTGTAACTAGGTGTAACATAACAGCAGCCTGAATACCAAAACTGGTACTCATAACCAGACCTTCCTTAAAAATTTTTAACCCCCACTGTACTAAAGTGTGAGGATCTGCTTGACTAAGTTCCTGATTAACAACCCCAAGATCTAGTTCTGGTAAATACCTGTAATCTTGATAATTGTATTGTCCATTTTTATTGAGTCTGATTAAACTCTGTTGTAGCATAGTTATTACCAATAAAAAAACTGGGTATATTGGGTTAAAAGGATTATCATTGATCCTATTTTATTAATACCCTTCAATAAGAGACTATTTATACCGTTTTTTATCTATGGATTACCTTGTCTGACAAAGACTAAGCACAAATCTAATTAAAACCCATACTTTGTGTTTAAGTTCTGAGTTTAGCCCACTGTTTTGGAAATAAACGTTATTTTGGTCATAATACGTCGGGATAGGGGGCTAGTTCGGGCCTCTCTTCTTTGGTATGAAATAGGTAAAGAAAGCTTTTTTGTGATATTATCGATATAATAAAAAAACCAGCTTGAGAAAACTGGCTTAAATTTTATTATATCTTCCGTTGTTGTTTCTGTGAGATTAACCTATAGCTATAGCTACGCATTCCCAAGTCTGCAGCTTTTACTTTAGGGGTTTTAATTATCTCACTTACATCATATTAACAAACTATTGATCAATTTTTTATAAAAAAAAATTTAATTAAAGGGTGTAGTTGACTTTTGATTGATGTGGACTGCTGCACTTTGTGGTTTACCCCACAAAACCTGCTCTTGATTATAAATGACCATACCAGGTTTTGCTCCCTTTGGTTTATATACAAACTTAGGTTTGGTGTAAATAACTGGAACTACTTCACTTTGACGCCCACGACTATAGAAGGCACTCATATCTGCAACAAACTGGAGGTCAACTTCGTCTGGTATAGTACCTGCATCCAGTCGCAACAGGAGGTGACTCCCTGGTATCTCCTGAGTATGGAACCATAGATCATAATCTCCTGCTACCCGAAAAGTCAAGAGATCATTTTGACGGTTATTACGACCTACTAATAATTCTAGTCCACTAGGAGTTTGGTAACGATAAAATTCTGTATCTTTTCTATTATTTTGCTGATGATGTTCTGGGGCATTAAGTATCCCTTGTTGGATCAACTCTTCCCGAATTTCCTCCAAAGTCTGTAAATCTTCTGGACTGCGATAATTATTTAACTGAGATAAAAAAGCTTCTACTTGTTCCAAATAGTGAATTTCATTTTGAACTTCTGCTAAAAGTGGCTTAACTATGGTATGTGCCCTTTTCAATTTTTGGTACTTCTTATAAATGCTTTGAGCGTTCTGCACTGCATTTTTTTCTGGGTCTAACTTGATAAATATAATTTCTCCTGTTTCAAAGTCTGGAAGGGAAATATTTTTCATCCCTGGCTGCCATTCCTGAAGATTGGCCATAAGTAAATCAGCTTGCGATCGCAACAACTCTGCCCCATCGGACTGCTCTAAACGTTGAGTGAAAGTCTGGGCCTTTAGCTGTAACTTAGCTGTAATACTATTAACTTTTTGACTAATTTGATGATGTAGTTGAGTAAACTCTTGCTGGTTAAGCTGTTGAGTATAATAGTGATTCAATAATTCACCAACACTATCAACACATTCAATAGCTTTCCAGCCCGTTACTGTGTAACCTGTAGATGTCCAACCAGGATTAAAGATTAACTTATCAAGAGCTTGTAACCATTTTTGCCAAAGTTGAAATAATTTCTCCCAGTCTGAGTTATTAAGACTATTTGTCAGTTGTTGTGGGTCTAGACCGGCAGTTTTAATCATTGGTTCTACCAATGCCTTACTCAAACCACGATAATTTTTAATGACATTTCGGGATAATGAGCCAGGAACTAAGCTAATTCGTTCTTGCCAGTGCTGTTGAGTTTCTGACACTCTAGGAATAGAGTTAGTCAAAGATGGTGGCAGTTCATAAGGTTGACCAGTTTGAATTTGACGGACGCTAGACTGTTGAATATTAATTTGACGAGCACAGGTAATAACTAAATTATCTACAGTAGTTAGAATAACATTACTATATTTAGTCATAACTTCTACATAAAGATGCCAAAGAGGTTTTTCTCCAGGGCGTTTCGCAAATTGAAAATCCAACACCCTCTCCCATGGTGAAACTTCAGCAATGGCTATTAAAGCTAAACCATTTAACTGATGTTTTAGTTGTTGGCTAAAGGTAAATGTATCAGGGATGCGAGGAGGAGGATCGCCGATACAGATGCGAGCTGCTTGAGGATGCCAGGAAATATCTAACCAACCTCTTTTTTTGAGAGTTCGCAGGGCAAGAGAAATGGTAAAGCGATCGCGCTGTATAACATGTTCTAACCTGGCCGGTAACCATTGAGACCGGAGTTGAGAACAAGAAGCTATAAGAGTGGTATAATCAACAGGTTGCACAGTTAGGTAACAATCAAAAAATCTTAGTTAAAGTAAATCTTGGTTTTGCTGATACTATGAAACAAAAACCTGAAGCCTCCTGTTAAGAAAGCTCTTGAGCTTTGTGAAGTTGGGGAATGTCCCCATGTCGCAATTGCCCATTTATTTTCAGGAAGATTTCATTTCAATCTATGTCATTATAATCTCTTATGGATACCCAGTTCATTAACATTGGTTTTGGTAATATTGTTTCTGCTAATCGAGTTGTGACAATTGTTAGTCCAGAATCAGCTCCTATTAAGCGGATAATTAATGATGGACGAGAAAGAGGCCAATTAATTGATGCTACTTATGGTCGACGCACTAGAGCTGTAATTATTACAGATTCTAATCATGTTATTCTTTCTTCTATTCAACCTGAGACAGTGGCAAATAGATTTTTATTTAATAAAGATGACTGATGGCTAATTTTGAAAGGCATAAGGCTTCAGTACTACCCAGAACTCAGAAGTGAAATTCACAAGAGATAAGAAATTTGAGAACTTGAGGATATCTTAAAATGTTTTGGCGACTACTTTACTATAAGCAAAATTATGCAAACTGGTAAATTAATTGTTTTAACTGGACCGAGTGGTGTAGGTAAGGGAACTTTGTTAAGCTGTTTGTTACATCGCCATCCCGGATTGGCTTTTTCTGTATCTGTTACGACTCGTTCTCCTCGACCAGGGGAGGTGGAGGGAAAGAGCTATTTTTTTGTAGACCATGATCAATTTCGAGAAATGATTGAAAGTGAAGAATTATTGGAGTGGGCAGAATATGCAGGTAATTTTTATGGTACACCACGTGTTCCTGTGATTGAAAATATTGAACAAGGTAGATCAATGATCTTAGAAATTGAGCTACAGGGTGCACGACAAATTCAAAGGACTTTTCCTGATGCCTTACGCATATTTATTTTACCACCTTCGATGGCTGAATTGGAAGAACGATTATGGGGTAGGGGACAAGATTCGGAGGAGGCGATCACTAAACGTCTACAACGGGCGACTGAAGAGCTTGAGGCTGCTACAGAGTTTGATATCCAATTGGTGAATGATAGTATAGAGGATACTTTGCAAAATTTGGATAAAATATTATTTCATTTTAGGGAGTAAGGAGTAGTTAAATTGGATTAAAAATCGGTCATGAAAGGATCAATAATTGTTTATTGAATATGGACGGGTTGACGAATTTCTTGCCATAATTTTTGGTACTGTTCAATTGTACTATTTGCTAATGGAGCCAGAAATTCACTTTTTTCAATAATTTCTTGTGGGAGTAATAATAAGGGATTATTTTTGATGTCTGAAATTAATTCATTGGGATTAATTTTTGGCATAATTGGTGAACTAGTTTGGGTTATTATTGACATTTGTTGTGCTACCTGGGGTTGCCAACAAAAATTAATCCATTTTTCTGTTAAGGAATTCTCTGGACTGGCAGCAGGTTTAACCCATAAATTAGCCCATAAAGCTGTTCCTGACTGAGGAACAACAGCGGCAATTTTTTTACGTTTTTTGAGTAATGGTAATATATCATTGGACCAACCAACTGCTAACCAAGTATCTCCAATAATTAATGGTTGTAAATAATTATTGGAACTATAGAATTTAACTTGTTGATTGAGTTTAACTAGTTCTGCTTTTAATTTTTCTACTTGATCAATGTTTTTAGTATTGTAGGATTTACCTAGTTTTTTTAGGGTTAAACCAATAACTTCTCTGGCTTGATTTAGCAAAGAAATATTACCTTTCAATTCAGGTCGCCATAGGTCGCTCCAGTCTTTAGGTTCCCATCCCAAAGCTTTAAATTTATCAACTCGATAAGCAATTAAAGTTGTGCCCCACTGATAAGGTGCTGCCCAAATTTTTCCTTGGGGATCTACATAACCTTGATTATTACGTTTGACTAGTTCGAGCCATTTTTCTGGTAATTTATTCCAATTTGCTAAAGATTGAGAATTAAAAGGTTGAATTAATTCTTGTTTAATTGCATTTGCTAACCAATAATCTCCTAAGGTAACCAGATTAGCTATATTTATATTTTCTGTTTTGTTTATAGATGATTGCTGTTTTTCTAATAAAAGTTTTTTTTGCCAATTTTGCAGTAAATAAAATAATTCATTTAAGCTTTCTATTGGTTGAAAACTTGATTTAATAGGAGATTGTAATTCCCCTAGAAATTTTGATGCCATTTGAGCCGGAATACTATTTTTTAACAGTTTAACTTTTAAGTCTGCTTGTGTTTCACATCCTGCTAAAAATTCAGCTAAAGTTATTGCCGTTGCCCCAATTAAAAAATTCCGTCGCTTCACGTTTTTTGATTATTTAAAATACGTTTTTCTAGATCTTGAGGGATCTTTTTTTGCTAGTACGGGAAACAAAAGTTTGTTCTGTCTAGTATTTATGCTTGATTTTTTTGAATTTATTTTTCAAATCTGGGTCTATTGTACTTGATTTTTAGATTTAATGTGTTAAGTTTAGAATAGATTATTTTCTGAATATAATAGAAAAAAAATATGGCCAAATAGTCCTAAATATACTAACATGAATCTTCTCTATTTGAATAATACTGTTGGACTTTAAGACTGTTTTTTCTTAATAAATATGGGTTCTTGAGTGAATAACCCAACTTACATGAGAACTATAAATTATTACTATTTTAGAATTGTTTAACTTATGGAGCTGAATTAATTCTATAAGTTATGGGTTTCCTGTGTGGGAAAGTTTGATTGTTAAATGATTAATTGTTTCTCGGGTATCCTCTTCAGGTAAAGCAGAGTAATACTTCTTTCATTAATTTAGGTTATATTACAGTTTCTATAGAAATTATCTAAATCTTTGCTGATAATTCCTATAGAAATTATCTCAAGTTTTGCTATGCTGAGAGAGGTAATTTATTAGAATAATTTGATTGTTAACTAGTTTTCGTGATTTGTCTAGTTATTTTTTTGATTACCTTCCCAGCATAGAATGACTTGTAAGGAATATTATTATACTGATAATATGAGATAGTTCTTCACGTTACTAAAACATATTGCTAAAGGGTAAAAGTTTTAAACTGATAATCTCGTTTTTTCTTTCCCCTATTGAGGGGGGTAGAAGTAGAGGGAGAGTTAGATTTTAATATCCGCAAAACGCTATGACGTCCTAGGGAATTCCATTGACCTTTAGTAGACCGTTGAAAATATTCAGTAATTGTTAACTGTAGAAAGCCTGATTCTTGTTGGTTATAAATTACATCTAATTCCATTGATTTTTATCCTCTTGGTCAGAGTTTCGTCAGATTAATACAACTTTTTTAAATTGTCAAAGTTATTTTAAATCTGGTTACATTTTCAATATATACTATTTTTTTTGAAAGGTGTTGAGATGTACTGCGAATTAATCATTATAGTATTAAGCTATACAACTAAAGGTTTTCACTTATTCTTAATTACAGTTTAGCGTAAGGTGCTAACTAAAAAATTTAATATAGTTTAAATAATTAAATATTCGTGGTGATATTGTGGGTTTATTTCTAATTTATGAGGGGAGACAAGCGATCGCTTTTAATGAAATAAATAAAGATAAGTGAAATGCTAACGACTAGTAAGAAAGAATATTGGCAGGAGCATGAGGGGTATCTTTCCTGATTAATTGTTTGCTGCTTGTGGGTTTCATGTAGATAGAGATTTTAATGTTACGATGAAGCCAGGAAAACTATGTGCACTAGTAACTTGCTGTTTCAAGGGGTTTTCAGGCTGTGGAGGGATAAGTTACAGACTGGGGTGAATGGTTCTTAAATTGAGGATGGATATATGGATCAAGGCAGGAGGCAGGAGGCAGGAGGCATAGTAAAAAAAAAGGTACTGATGGGAGGCTCTTACGGGAGACAGTTAGTGTTTTTGTGTGAGTCCTGAAAGTTTGAGACGAATAGTATTTTAATTATCAAACTATGTTCTAACTGTGGTATACATCTACTATTGCTTGGCTCACTAAAAAATCTCTGAGTACTTTTTTCTAAAGGGGTGAGGGTTTAATTTTCTAGTATTATCCCTAATAGGGATAATTGTATGATGAAACGGTGGGATATTTTTTTATTCTTTAGTAAATTTATGGATAATATCTTTCAGTTGAGGATATTTCTCTGATAGTGTTTTTCTTTGTGCTGACTCAAAATCATCAAAATGAAATCCTGGAGCTACTGTACAACCTATCAAAGCGTAGGAATATTCTGCTTCTACGTTAGAAGCAAACCAACATTCGGCAGGAATAACTAATTGGGGTTGTTCTCCATTCTCTAGATCCATACCAAGTTTACGCTTAAGATAGTTTCCTTCTTGGCTGATAGTATGAACGGTAAGTGAACTTCCTCCATAAAAATGGTATATCTCATCTTGCTTGACTTTATGAAAGCCAAAAAAGTCTTCTGAGGTTAATAAAGAATAAATACTGGTACAATATGAGCGATCGCCTGAAAATTTTTGGCTTAATGCTGTTTTAGGAATGATCCCTTGACTACGATATACTTCTTTATAAAACCCACCTCCTGGATGGGGTAATAGTTGTAAGTTTTCTAATAAATTTTGTATCAATTGATTTTTTTCGGGCATTTTTAGTTTCCTACTTATAAGTTTTTTAGCTGTACTTTATCTTTTTAACATGAGTTTGATACACTAGACAAAAATATTATGCTTATGTTGGGTTGATAAAGGAGGTTTGTTGAAAAGGTAGGCTAAATGGCAAGCTAGGGGACTAGTAACACTATTGATGTCTAGTCTGGTAGCATTGGTGTAAATATAGCGGAGAAATTTGGTTTATGTGAAATGTTTATGATCATAAGGCTAATTTTTGATTAGTTTTGTTTCTGATCACACTGGAACATAAGGGGAGTTGATGGCTTTCCTATTTTATCATATATTATTAGCCGGAGTAGTTAAGATTTTTAACTATCTAAAGTACCTAAAGTACAGAACTATACTGAAAAATACTCTAGATGCTTTCGGCTAAATAATTGATGTTCTAATGGTATAATAGGAGGGGAATAACTGTGATGACTCTGGAAAACTGCTAAATAATTACATAAATGATATTAGAAAGATCAATGGTGTTTTCTAGTTGGGGTTTTGTGACTATTTCTGAGTTCAATTATTTTGTTACTGTTTCCCAAAAACTATAAGTTCTAATTCTTAGTCAAAGGTTTTTTTATTAATAAAAAAGTTTTTTGTTTGTAGTAGAGCTTTAGCCTGAAGTGATGTGTGATTAATTTTTGAGTGGCGATCGCTACTGGGGAAAATTTATCTAAAATTTATCTAAAATTTATCTGATGAGTTGTAAGTTGAAGTTCGTAGTAGAGCTTTAGCCTGAAGTTATATTTGATTAATTTTTGATGGCGATCGCTACTGGGGAAAATTTATTTAATATCAAGTCCCCTAGGTTCAAAGCTATATTATTCCTTGCTTCATTATGTAATGGCTATGGGCAAATGCCATAACCTCCTACAATAATGCTAAATAATACGGATGCTACCATGTTTTATCTAACCCAATAACTTTACTGACCACAAGAGGTAGTGCTATAGGTAGAGCAAAAGTTTTACTACACACTATATTGATGAGTCGGTATTATAGGGGTTTAACAGCTTTTGCCTCTAATTTTTTTTGATAATTTGTTACTTAGTTTCAATATCTCAAAAAAAATTTTTTTTTCCAGAGCACCAGGGAAGGAAAAAGAAAAAGAGAGGATAAAGAGCAAAAGGGAAAAAGAGAAAAGGGTCAAAGAGTTCTCCCGATATCGCAGATAACGCGAAAACCTGTAGTGCTGCTGCGTTCGCCACGACTATTGAAGTAGAGGCGAAACGAAGAACGGCAAAGATCAGGATAGTTGACTAAGGAACCACCCCGCTGCGGTGAGAGGTTTTCATTTCCATTTAGCCAAACACTACCATCTGTAGGAGCACCATAATAGTTGTTATGCCATTCATCGGCACACCACTCCCAGACATTACCATGCATATCATATAAACCAAATGCATTGGGTGGAAAAATTCCTACGTTTGTTGTTTTTTTTCGATATGTTCCTTTGGGAGCATCAGCATAAGTAAAGTTGCCATAATAGTTAACTAACTCAGAGGTTATAGTCTCTCCAAAATAAAATGGTGTTGTTGTTTCGGCTTTACAAGCATATTCCCATTGACTCTCACTGGGTAAACTATATTTTTTTCCTGTTATTTGTGAGAGTTTCTGACAAAATTTTTTCGCTTCATCCCAACTTACTCTTTCCACAGGAAGACTTGCACCTTGAAAACAAGAAGGGTTATTTCCCATAACTGCTCGCCATTGTATTTGAGTAACTACATACTTTCCCATGAAAAATTCTGGCACATTTACATAGTGTTGCGGACCTTCATCGTCATATCTTCCTGCTTCTGTTTTTGGAGAACCCATCAGAAAACTACCTCCGGGAATTTTTACCATTTCTAGAGAAACTCCATTACCTAGGTTTTCTGTTATTACTTCTGCTTGACCTTGAGTACGACTTATTATTTCCCCTCTTCGGTTAACTGTGACAGTAGTAAATGTCTGAATAGAATTTTTTGGTGGTTTTTGACGGTTAACTGTGACGGTAGTAAATTTCTGAGTGAGGGTTTTTGGTGGTTTTTGATTGCAAAATCTCCCCATCAACTTACTTTCTGCTGGATCTCTTAGTTGTGTTATGGTGTTATTAGGGAGGGGTTGGGATGGGTTGACGTTTACTGTCGTTTTTGCTGTTGGTCTCTGTTTTGGTTTAGGTGGGTTTATTTTTCCTTTTGCTCCTAATAAAACATCTAAGACTTCCATGGCATTTTCATAACGCTGGGGAAAATATTCATGCACCATCTTATCTAGTATATTTGCCAGATGGTTGCTTACTTGAGCTTCATTTCGCCAGATCACGTTTCCTGTTTTGGGGTCTGTGAGTAAACTCTGGGGCTTTTTACCTGTCAATGCTCTTATCCCTACCATTCCTACTGCATATATGTCACTACTGAGCTTCGGTTTACCATTGCTTTGTTCGCTGGGCATATAACCAGGGGTTCCCACTGCAACGGTTAAAATTGTTTGACCGTTTTGGTCTGTACTCAATACGTCTATTTCTTTGACTGCTCCAAAGTCTATTAATACTATTTTATTGTCTGACCTACGGCGCATCAAATTTTGGGGTTTAATGTCTCGGTGAATTACATTATTTTGATGAGCAACTGTTAATGCTTCTAATATTCCTTTGAGTAAAGCAATAGTGTCAGACTCACTTAATTTTTTTCCGGGAGTCATCTCCCGACTTATATCTTGCCCTTCTATATGTTCTTGTACTAGGTAAAATTCTCTTTGTTCTTGGAAATGGGCAAGTAATTTTGGTATTTGGTCTGAGTCGTTGCCTAGTTTGTATAAGGTGTCTGCTTCTCTTTCAAATAGTTTTCTAGCAACATTTAGAACTCTAGGATCTAAGTTTTTTGGTTTAAGGTGTTTGACGACACATTTTGGATATCCTGGTAAGTCTATATCTTGAGCTAAGTAGGTATCCCCAAACCCTCCATTGTTAATAGATTTAATGATTTTATAATGGTTTCTCAGGACTTTTCCAGACTGCATAGTTTTTTGAGTGATCAATTGTTTATTTTTAATTATAAAGGTTTTGATGATCGGCTAGCAGTAGATAATGTTTCAGATTATTAATTTTATACAGCATATTTGTGAGACGGATGGGTGGTGTTGAGATTTTTTTGTCTTCTGGCTGCTAATTTTTGTCTTTTGGCGGTTTTTTTTGCCTTTTTAATAAATTTTCTGATGTTAACTAGATGTAGTGTTTATCACTTTTTCCCCATAGCTCCCCAACTTACCTGGGATAAATAGTTACCAATAGCACTGTTGCTAGCTCCCAAAAATTAATGAGTTATCTGTTGAGGTTCCTAGTAGGGTAAAGGTTGGATGTATTATTTGATTGGTTTTTGAGCGGCGATCGCTACTGGGGAATTTTTATCTTATCAGTTGTCTTTTGAAGTTCCTGGATGGGCAAAAGTTGGATGTATTGTTTGACTGTTTTTTTGAGCGGCGATCGCTACTGGGGAATTTTTATCTCATATCAAATGCCCTGGGTTCTGAAGGGTCTTATTCTGTGGTTCATTATGCAATGGCTATGGGCAAATGCCAGAAACCCCCTACAATAATGCTAAATAACACTGATGCTGTCATGTTTTATTTAACCTAATAAGTTCTCTTGACTACAAGATGTGGTTCTATGGGTAGGGCCAAAGTTCTACTACACACTACATGTTTCATCAGCCTAATATTATAGGGGGTTAACAGTGTTTGCTTATATTTGTTTTTTATAATTTGTTACGTTGTCTCTGAGTCTAAAAAAATTTTTCCCGCAGAGCGGGAATGAACCACAAAGGGCAAGAGGGCAAAAGGGCAAAGGGCTATTCAAAAGTCCTGGGGGGGAAACTCACAAGACGAAAACCAATACCGATGTAGTCCGCCCCGACCGAGTCATAGTTGATGCGGTCCGCAGAGCGACACCTCCCAGGATAGTTGACCCAGGAGCCGCCACGACAGACTCTTCTACTACTATCACCTCCAGTTTCCCAGGCACTGCCATCAGTAGGTGCTCCATTATAGTTTTCATGCCAAACATCCTGACAAAACTCGTACACATTCCCATGCATATCGTACAAACCAAATGCATTCGGTGGAAAAATTCCCACATCTGTTGTTTCTTTTCGATATTTTCCTTTCGGAGCATCAGCATAAGTATAGTTGCCATCGTAGTTAACTAACTCAGGCGTTATAGTTTCTCCAAAATAAAATGGTGTTGTTGTTCGGGCTCGACAAGCATATTCCCATTGGCTCTCACTGGGTAGACTATATTGTTTTCCTGTTATTCGTGAGAGTTTCCGACAAAATTCTGTCGCATCATTCCAACTTACTTTTTCCACAGGACGGTTTGCACCTTTAAACCTAGCAGGGTTATTTCCCATAACTGCTTCCCACTGTGCTTGAGTAACTGCATATTTTCCCATCAAAAATTCTGGCACATCTACATAATGTTGCGGACCTTCCTTGTCAAGTCTTTCTGCTTCTTTCTTTGGAGACCCCATCAAAAACCTACCTCCGGGAATTTTTACCATTTCTAGAGAAACTCCATTACCAATATTTTCTGTTATTACTTCTGCTTGACCTTGAGCGCGACTTATTATTTCTCCTCTTCGGTTAACTGTGACAGTAGTAAATGTCTGAATAGAAATTTTTGCTGGTTTTTGATTGAAAAATCTCCCCGCAAACCAACTTCCTCCTTGACCCCGGGGTTGGGATGGGTTGACGTTGAGTGTGCTTTCTGCCGCTGGTCTCTGTGTTGGCTTAGGTGGGTTAGGTTTTTTCCTCGCTTCTTGTAAAACATCTAAGACTTCCATGGCATTTTCATAACGCTGGGGAAAATATTCATGCACCATCTTATCTAGTATATCTGCCAGACGGTTGCTTACTTGAGCTTCATTTCGCCAGATCACATTTCCTGTTTTGGGGTCTGTGAGTAAACTCTGGGGTTCCTTACCTGTCAATGCTCTTATCCCTACCATTCCTACTGCATATATGTCGCTACTGAGCTTCGGTTTACCATTGCTTTGTTCGCTGGGCATATAGCCAGGAGTTCCCACTGCAACAGTTAAAGTTGTTGCACCTTGTTGGTTTATAGTCAATACATCTATTTCTTTTACCGCCCCAAAGTCTATTAATACTATTTTATTGTCTGACCTACGGCGCATCAAATTTTGGGGTTTAATATCTCGGTGAATTACATTATTTTGATGAGCAACTGTTAATGCTTCTAATATTCCTTTGAGTAAAGCAATAGTGTCAGACTCACTTAATTTTTTTCCCGGAGTCAGCTCCCGACTTATATCTTGCCCTTCTATATATTCTTGTACTAAATAAAATTCTCTTTGTTCTTGGAAATAGGCAAATAATCTTGGTATTTGGTCTGAGTCATTACCTAATTTGTATAAGATATCTGCTTCTCTTAGAAATAACTTTCTAGCAATATTTAGAACTGTAGAGTCCGGGCTTTTTGGCTTCAGATGTTTGACCACGCATTTGGGATATCCGGGTAAGTCTAGATCTTCAGCTAAGTAGGTATAGCCAAACCCTCCAGTTCCTAGAGATTTAATGACTTTATAACGGTTTCTCAGAATTTGTTCAGACTGCATAATTTTTTGAATTATCAATTATTTGTTATTAATTATAAACACTTAAATGCTCAGGCAAAAGTAAGTAATATTTTAGATTATTAATTTTATACAGCAAATTTGTGACACAAATAGACAGCTTTCCCGCTCCTAGTTCCTGAGTCTTAGCTCCTGACTCCAGGCTCCTGGCTTCTGGCTTACCTTTTTAATAAACTTTTGTAAACCAGACTTACTATTAATTACCATTTCCCCATAGAACCCCAAGTTGCCCCAGAAAAACAGCCACAAAGAGCACCTAAACCAGCTCCAAAAATTGTTGAAAAAATTGAAGTCCAGTCTCCATTAACTCGCATAATTTCTACTAAGTCTATTGACACTATTTGTGGTAAAAAACCACCGCAAATTATGCCAATAATTGTACCTAAAAAACACCCCCAAATTCCACCTAATAAAGCACCTCTAGCCCCGGATAAATTATTAGACAAAGGCAAAGTAGGAGCACCTAAAATTGGTCCTAAAATTACACCCCCTATAACTCCACCCATAGCACCGACACCCATTGCCGAAATCATACTACTTATTAATATAGATACCAATTCATCCCAAGAATTACTATTATCATTCATAGCTTCCTGAAAGACAAAAATTCCAGCTAAAATAGCTCCAATAACTGTACCTAAAAAAGCACCCCAAATTACACCTAAAAATAAACCTCGTCTACCCAAAACTCGCCCAGGAACAGGAAACGCTAAAGGTGGTTTAAAATAACTCCAAACACTACCCCAAATAGTACCTAAAAATCCTCCTAATACGACTGCTTGGCCAAATGCACCAAGACGGTTACCTATTCCATAAACAGCACCAGTAATAGCAGCAGCCAGAAACCCTCCCCAGAGCCCCCCTGTTAAACCTAAACTAGCACTAGATGAGTTCATAGGGATAACATATTGGCAAGCGATCGCGAAAAAAGCACCCCAAAATATTCCCATAACAACACCACCTAAAATAGCAATGCTACTGTTAACTATGCCTAAGACCAGACCTGCTACTGCCGCCGCCAGCAAAACTCCCCAAAAACCACCAAAAATAGCATCTTGAGCAATACCAAGAAGACCTTTACCACCCCCTGGCAAAGGAATTATTGGTAAAGAGGGGGGCTTAAATTTAGTAACAACAGGAGTCAGTAAAGGTTGATATTGCCCCATGGGTCGAGTGATCACAATTGGTTTTGGTGGAGCTGGTTTTTGAGAAGGAGTAGCTTTTGGTGACTTTAAAGGTAAAAGTTTCCCTTTTTTGAGAGCAGGTTCCAAATGTTGCTTATTTCTAACTGCTTCCCTTGATGGAAAAGGGTCTCGTCCTTTTAAAAGTTTAGTCCGCGCGCACCAAGGACAAGACTTTAGGTAGTTTCCATACCAATGCTGATGATTTTTTTGACAGTGCACTAGACTATCTTCTGACTCTCGCAACCCCTGTAACCAAGCCTTAGCATCTGGGCGCAACTCTGGGCGTTCATGCCCTAACTCAAAACAGTTAATGAATAGCTCTTGTATAGTGGGGTGTAAAATTTCCCAATGTAGTGCCGTTGGAGTCGTGCGATAGGGAACTCGCTTTTGACTATAGGGAAAATGACCAGCCTGGATCCGAGCTTCAAGGTTGGGGGGTTCTCCTCTACCTTTGTAAATTCCTGCAAAAGGGTGAGTTCCCTCCATCAAAAGTTGAAATATTAATACTGCCATGCCAAATAGGTCATGTTCAGGTTTGCGGTCAATTTTCCGGAAACTCTGACCTTGTAGTTCTGGGGGAGTAAATTCTAGTTTGCCGACGGGGCAACGGTAAATTTCTTTGGTGTAGGGGTCGCGCACTTGAAAGGAGTCTGTGTCAACTAGGGTAACAAGAGCAGTATCGGTGACGAGAATATTTGATTCATTGATGTCACCAATAGTATATCCACTGTTATGTAAAGCGTTCACGGCTGCGACGAAGTTACGAGCTGTGCGATGGAGGTAACGATAGTTGAAAAGAGGTTTTTGTTCTCGACGGTTGCGAGGGTTATAGAATATATGTAGGGGTTGTGCTCTGGAAACCCGAGGCATTAAAAAACCAACTATTTGATGTTTGTTATTAGTAGTGCGCAATAGATCTATAGGCCATGCGATCGCTGCATGTCCGCTTCCTATGGGTACATCTGGTGGATGAGAGAACATTACGGTCAGTTTATCGGCGTCCTCGTCTGTCGGTTTATGGTAAATTTTGGCCACTAAGGAGGGGTTTTTGAGCACAGGATAGATACGACCTTCACCACCCCCACCAATGGGGTTTTGGGTATCCAAGGTTATAATTTGTTCACTGAACTGACGTTGCAACCGCATGGGGTTTGGGTAAGTTTTCTAAGGGTGTTTTACAGTTTATAGTATAGCTTGAGTTTTTTAATTTTGTTAATAATTTTTTTCTAAAATTTTATTGAAAGACTCAGAATAAAGTTTAGTCTATTAGCTGTTTATTTTTTTTGTAGTTAGGTTTTAGTATTTCCCATATTTATGTTGGGGCTAAAACCTGACTATGAGTCATCTAAAAATATAATGCTTAAAGGAATTTATCAGGGATAAGTATTGTTGACTAAAACTTTTTCTAATTAGATTTTGCTGCTCATAATTATAGATTATCAATAAAAAAAATAAAAAAAATTGCTGTATCTATTTTTGAGTAAAAAGTACCTTTGAAAAGGTTATATATTCATTAGTTAATGCTGATTTTCACTTTTAAATGTGAGCTAAAATTACTGTTAAAAAACATTTTTTTGGCCTATTTTTAATTGTTGAATTTAAAAGTTTTATTAAAGTAAAAATAAGCTCCAATACCAACTACTAAATTCGCAAAACAAGTCCCATAAAAAATACCATTGATACCCAATAACCAACTTCCCAAATATGTTAAAGGTACATACAAAAATAACACTCTTATGAGACTCATCATTACAGAAGGTAAAGGTTTTCCCAGAGCATTGAAAGTTGCACTAGAAATTAACGTGATCCCAAGGGTACCATAACTAATAGGCATTATCAGTAGATATTTAGTAGCGACCTCGATAACTTCGGGATCTGAATCAAATATTGAAACTAACCAACTCCCGCCTATAGCTAAAGCGATCGCTATTATAGCTCCCCAAAAAAGACTAAACTTAAACCCTAAGTTCCCACCTAAATACACACGGTTATACTGTTTTGCTCCCCAGTTTTGCCCCACAAAAGGAATAAAGCTACTGGATAATGCCAAAAATACTATAAAACAAAATACCTCTATCTTAGAAGCAATGCCAAAAGCTGCCACTGCTGCAGTGCCATAAGTTGCTATCAAACTAGTAATAAAGCTGACAGAAATTGGTATGATTATATTTTGACCTATATTAGGTATAGCTATAGAAAGGATATTTTGCCAATTTCGGAGAAGAAGCTTAAAGCTAGGCAGCTTCCAACAGATCATTTGTTGGTGATAGTGCAGAAAAAACAAAGAAGCTGCTAAGGTAGCTACCATACTAATAACCGTTGCCAACGCCGCTCCTTGTAACCCCATCCCTGAAATTGGACCGACTCCAAAAATTAGTATTGGGTCTAGCACAAGGTTAACAATACCTGCTACAGTCATCACCACACTGGGAACGAATGTATTACCAGTAGCGCGAATAATACTATTACCAACTATTGGCACTACTGCAAAAATTCCTCCTAAATACGAAGTTTTCATATATTGTCGAATTAGAGGCAAAGTTTCTGCTTTTGCCCCTAGAGCAGTAAATAGCGGCTCAATAGTTGCTAAACCTAGAATGACTAAAATTGCCCCTACTAGTAAAGATAAAATTAAACTATCTGTAGTAAGTCGCTTAACTTTATAGTCATCGCGATCGAGGACAGGAGTTTGAACGCGCTTTCCAATAGCCCTTGAAATACAAGAACTAACACCTATTCCCAGACCTATTGATACACTATTTAAGAATGTTATTACTGGGAATGTGAAGCTTATTGCTGCTAGCTCTTTTGTTCCCAGTTGAGCGACAAAGTAGGTATCAATAATACTGAAACCTAGCAGCGCCAAAATTCCCCAAACTGTCGGCAGTGTTAGCTTTAGTAAGAGTGTGCTTATTTTACCTTCTGTTAGTTTTTGTTTCATTTTTCAGCAATAATATTTCTTAATGTTATTTACAAAACTTTACCATTTATTTTTCATTTTGGGCAACTGCATCTAAATTTTCCACAACACAAACAATAAGCAGAGAGAGTGTATAGGGCTATACAAGTCTTGAGGACATTTTTAAACTATCTTCCTGAAACTGTTGACAGCTTTTGTTTTGCAGTTAGTCAGTTATGATTTTAAAAGAAGTAGAAGAGAATTAAAGTGAATAAATATTGTGAAGGAAAGTACGGGTGACTATTTTCAGTATTTTCCCGAGAAATTTATTGAGCAATATGCCTTTGAATATGGTGTTAAAAAAGATGATATAGCCATTATGTCGGCTCTTTTGTTAAGTAAGTCTTACCAGGAAATAGTTGATGAAAAAGGTTAGGATATTGGGAGGGTAAGCAAGCACATGAATTTTGTTTATGAGAAGCTTAAAGTCGCACCGAGAGAAAAAAAGAGCAATTAAACTGCAGTGGTTACAACAACAATTTTTAACTCAATATCAGGTCAAAAAAAATTAATTATCAGGCAAAAAAAAAGGGAGGTAACTATGACATAGAAAAAGAAAAAAATAGACCTAATAAAATGAAAACAGAAAATGAAGTTGTTTGGAGTGGTAGATCCAATATAAGTTCTTTTGTTATGATAGAAGAAGAATTAGAAATACTAACAAGATGGATCCTTGAAGATAAGTTTCGTTTAGTAACTATTTTTGGTTTAAAAGGTATCGGCAAGAATTTTCTTTCTGTTAAACTTACTGAAAAAATCAAGGATAAGTTTGAGTTTGTTATTTGGCGATCGCTTTCTTTAGACCCAAAAA
This sequence comes from Trichodesmium erythraeum IMS101, assembly GCF_000014265.1. Taxonomy (NCBI): domain Bacteria; kingdom Bacillati; phylum Cyanobacteriota; class Cyanophyceae; order Oscillatoriales; family Microcoleaceae; genus Trichodesmium; species Trichodesmium erythraeum. The sequence continues at coordinate 4,391,724 of NC_008312.1, read as the reverse complement.
TTCGGCTTTTATTGACTTGGTTGATTTTTACACAAGTCCTTAATAAATTTCAAATAATCTCAACCAGAAAACTTTTATTTAGTAACTTCAACAAATGCTAGAAATTCCAAACAAAAATCAAGACATTCATCGGTTTACTATTTCTAGGGTAGTACGTTTTTTAGTAGGAGTTATATTATGTTGTTTATTAATTCTGACCAGTGGTTGTCAGCCAAAATTGTTAAACTATGAGAATAATAACTCAAGATTAGTTTTAGTTAACCCTAGTCCACCTAACACTTTTAACTATGCCATATCTCGTTCTCCATACGAAATTTTTAGATTTATTTACGAAGGATTAATATCAGAAAATGGCTTAACTGGAGAATTAGAACCTGCCTTAGCAGAATCTTGGGTTTTGTCTGAAGATAAAAAGCGGATTATCTTTACTTTGCGGTCAAAATTAAAATGGTCTGATGGAAAACCTCTTACTGCTGATGATGTTATCTTTACCTATCAAGATATTTATCTCAACCCCAAAATTCCCACTATCTACAGAGACTTTTTAAGAATTGGCAGTAGTGGTGCTTTTCCCTCAGTTAAAAAAATAGATCGGCGCCGAGTAGAATTTATTTTGCCCGAACCTTTTGCCCCATTTATCAGATATGTAGAAAAATTAAAAATTTTACCAGCTCATGCTTTGCGGGATACTATTTTCTCAACTGATGCTGATGGTAAACCTCTATTTTTATCAACCTGGAATACAAATACACAGCCACAAAAAATTATTAGTAACGGTGCATTTAAACTAGCAAATTATATTCCTTCCCAAAGAATAATTTTAGAAAAAAATCCTTTCTATTGGCGTAAAGACTCAGCCGGTAATTCTCTTCCCTATATTGATCAACTTATCATTGAAATTATTCCATCAACTGATAATCAATTAATCAGATTTCGTTCAGGAGAATTAGATAGTATTGGAGTAGATCCCGAAGCATTTCAATTACTTAAGCGAGAAGAAAAACGAGGTAAATATAAGATTTATAATAGCAGTGCTCTAGGCTATAGATTTGTTGGTTTTAATCTTAATCAAGGTAAAAATTCAGAAGGAAAACCTCTTTTAGACCCTATTAAGTCTCGTTGGTTTAATAATTTAGCCTTTCGGCAAGCAGTTGCTTATGCTATTAATCGCCAACAAATTAATAATACTATTTATCGAGGTTTGGGGAAAATACAACATTCTCCTCTTGGAGTACAAAGCCCCTATTACTTATCTCCAGAAGCAGGATTAAAGGTCTATAAATATAACCCTGAAAAGGCAAAACAATTATTGTTAAATTCTGGTTTTCAATATAATAATGCCAATGAATTATTAGATGAGAATAGTAACCGAGTAGAATTTACAATTTTAGTAAAATCTGAAGACAAACTACGTATAGATACAGCAGTTAAAATTAAAGAAGACTTAAGTCGTATCGGGATTAAAGCTAATTTACAAGTACTCAACTTTAATACTGTTTCACAAAAGCTATTCTATAGTCGAGATTGGGAATGTTATGTCGGAGCTTTTGGTGTTCGTGGTGCTGACTTTGAACCTAATTTACTATCCTTATTTTGGTTAAGTAATGGTTCATTTCATCAGTTTAACCTAGGTTCTAAACCTGGTGAATCAAGAATGAAAAATTGGCAAGTTTCTGATTGGGAAAAAAAATAGACCGTTTGTTTATTGCTGCTTATCAGACTGTAGATGAAGATAAACGTCGGGAAATTTACGGTGAGTTTCAACAAATTGTTTCCGAACAATTGCCTGTATTTTTTTTAGTCAATTCTCTAACACTCCAAGCAGTTCGTAATCATATTGATAATTTAAAAATTTCTGCTCTTAGTGGTGCTTTTTGGAACATTTATGAATTGAAAATTAAGGATAAATAAGTTAAGAATTTAGCTATCAACTATTAGTTTTCACTAATTCCTCATTCCCGATTTAATTTGATAATTAATAAAACTTTCTCTAATCCCTATTCCCTATCCCTATATTCCCTATTTTTCCAACCATATTCTTCAAAAATAGCTTTTATAGGACTTACCCATAAACCTGGTTATGAGACTAAGTTTTGTGAGGGGCAAAAAACAATAATCAGGACAATAAACCCAGTTTCTTGTTTGGTTGCGTAAGTCCTCTTTTAGTGGTATTATAATTAAAAGATTTATTTCTTGGCAGAGGAAATATGAAGAAAACAAAACTAGTAATAACATTAGCTACAGTTGTTTTTCTAGCAGCCTGTGATGTTGGTAATAATAGTCATATTAACCTGAGAAACTATGGTTATCCAAATAGAATGAATCAGAGAAAAATGAGATTAAAAAATTATTATCAAACAAATATTGATGCCAATTATGTGGTAAGTTCTTGTCAAGAATTGATGGAAGATGAAATGGGATTTCCTAAAAATGGTCAGTGGTCATCCGTGGAAGATATAACTAAAACTCAATCCGGTTGGCAATGGCAAGGTTGGGTAGAATTTGATGGGGAAAGAAATAATTTTCTCTGCAATGTTGACAACAATGAAGTCGTAGCATACCCCTACAAAAAAGAAATATATCCTGATAGTTTTCCTGATAATTTATCTGAATCTAAAAATTTGAATGCCAGTAGTGTTGTGACTTCTTGTCAAGAATTTATGGCATATGAAATGGGGTTTCCGAAACATGGGAACTGGTCTTCTCAAAAAGATGTGAGAAAAACTAGAAAAGGTTGGGAGTGGCAAGGATGGGTAGATTTGTATGGAGAACGAAATAAGTTTGTATGTACTGTTGATAATAATGGGGTTGGAGTCAGTACTAATTTTGAAGATTCTTATAATTATGAATATGAATATAACTATACTTATTAGTAGGTATCTATCCTAAAGTTCGTGTATGATTTTATCTGCGTGGATCAGTCCTAAATATTAAGTTGACTATCCAGTAAAATGAGGTTAAATTACCAAAACTATTTAAACTATTTAATAATGAACTTAATCAGCAAACTATTAGCTAAAATTCCCAAAAACATTCACTTTCGACGCAAAAATCTCCTCTGGAGTTGCTTCCTAATATTAGGACTAACTCTGACTCAAATGTCTAGCTATTTACCCACCAGCAGGGCTCAACAACCTTCCTCCTTTTCCCCTAGAGAATTTCGTGGGGTCTGGGTAGCATCCGTTGCTAACATTGACTGGCCTTCTCAACCAGGCCTACCCGTTACCCAACAAAAAACAGAATTACTTAACATCCTCAACCGGATGCAGGAACTAAACCTTAATGCTTTAGTATTACAAGTTCGTCCCAATGGAGACGCTTTCTATAACTCCACCATTGAACCCTGGAGTGGTTGGTTGACTGGAAAACAGGGAACTCCTCCTCAACCCTATTATGACCCTCTAGAATTCGCGATCGCTGAAAGTCATAAACGTAACATTGAGCTCCATGCTTGGTTTAACCCCTATCGTGCTCAACTCAGTCCTAATGATGGTTCCTTTGCCTCTAACCATGCAGCAGTAAAATATCCCCAATATGCCTATAGATATGGCAAATATGTTTGGTTAGACCCGGGAGCGAAAGTAGTTCAAGACCAAACTTTTAACACCATCATCGATGTGGTACGCCGTTATGATATTGATGCTGTTCACTTTGATGACTATTTCTATCCCTATCCTCAAGGTGGGCAAGAGTTTCCTGACTATCAAACCTACAATAGTTATAAAGCATCTGGTGGCACTCTTTCTCTATCTAACTGGCGACGACAGAATGTGAATAATATGGTGGAACGTCTCTACCAAGGTATTCATGCCGAGAAACCTTATGTCAAATTTGGCATCAGTCCGTTTGGAATTTATCGCCCTGGTAACCCTCCTGGTATTGTAGGTTTAGATCAATATGAAAGTTTATATGCTGACGTGAAGTTATGGTTAGCAAAAGGTTGGGTAGATTATTTGGCACCTCAACTTTATTGGCGCATCGACCCGCCTAAACAGAGTTATCCAGTGTTGTTAAACTGGTGGTTGCAACAAAACCCCCAACGTCGTCATATTTATGCGGGAAACTTTTTAAGTCAATTACAAGTTTCTGGTTGGCCTGTGTCTGAGTTTGAGAGACAAGTTGCAATTTCTCGTCAGAGAGCGAGTCAACTTTCTTTGGGAAATATTTTTTATAGTATGAAGATGTTTCGAGATAATGTGGCGGGTGTCAATAATGTGTTCAAAAATTATGTTTACCCAACTCCAGCATTACCTCCAGCGATGCCATGGTTAGATAACCAACCTCCGGCACCACCTATGGGAGTACAGGTTAATTCTGATGTTATTAGTTGGAATGTTGATAATATTGAAGATGTTCGTTCTTGGGCTTTATATCAGCAAAATGGTAATCAATGGGAGCTGTTGCAAGTATTAAATTCTGCTACTAATGCGGTGAGAGTTAACCCAGGAACTTATGCTTTGCGGGCAGTTGATAGGTTGGCAAATGAAAGTTTAGAAGAAGTGGTAACGGTGCAATAAAGGTACATTTCAACATTGTTGGGAATGTCTGAATAAAGTCTCTAAAAGTTTGTCCGAACTGTGGCATTCATGCCCTAAATGTTGACAATAACTAGACAGAAACTATAACTCGGCACTTCTAATGTAGAAAATTGGATTGTTATCAACACAGGGGGAAGGCTTTAACCTCTTTCAAAACAGCGGTTAGGGCTTTCCCAGGCTCAAAAATCTTGCATTGTCGTGTAAGCCCAATATCGGGGGTATTTCAAATTAGTATGTATTGATGAATCATATGATATCAGCTTGCCCTGAACATGATATGAGCAGAGTTATATCAGATGAGTATGTTTAGTTAACTCTTTTAATTTATATCACCAAGGCAAGCATGCTGAGTTAATTCTTCGTAATCTTTATCTGAATGGTTTTTTCCATAAATTTGGTTGATCAGTCATGAGCTGTAGTTAATATTTAAGTCTAAGCTTGGTAAGTCAAAAGGTAAAAAATTAAAGGGTGAACCAAAGCGATCGCTCCAAATAATCAATAAAGAGTTTTACTAAATCAGGGTATAATATAATGTACAGTTAAATAGTTATAATTAAAGTTCATCGTAAAACAAGAAACATAACTGTATCTACCCAAAAAGCCTTACTACAAACTATATACTTTATTGATTACTGATGATCCGGACATGATATAAAAACTCGCTTAGTCCATAGTCCAATTTCTGATTTTGCAAAGCAAAGGTTGTAATATCATCTCTAGCTAAATAGTTATAATCATAGTGTACTTTTCCATGACATCTCATTTATATTCAAAATCATTTAGGATTAATATATTGCTATAATAACTAACAACTAATAATTGATAATTAATAACTGATAACTAGTAATATATATTCCAAAAATTGAAAATTCCTGGTAGGGTTTTGAAATAAGAGTTGGGAGACCAAAATTCTAGACTCTACTAATATTGTTTTTCGCTTATATTCAATTAACCATGCCTAAAAATCAACTCAAACAAAAGCTAAAAAATGGTGAAGTTGTACTCGGACCTTTTATGAATTGTGCTTACCCTGCATTCGTAGAAATTTGTGGTCTAGCAGGATTTGATTTTGTAGTTATTGACCTAGAACACGGACCTTTAAATATTCTAGTTGCAGAAGACCTTTGTCGTGCTGCTGACTGTGTAGGTATTGCTCCTGTTGTCAGAGTCAGCAAAAACGATCCTGCACAAATTCAACGGGCTCTTGATATTGGTAGTACGGGAGTACAAGTTCCACAAATAGAAACAATAAGTGATGCAGAAATAGTAGTACAAAGTGCTAAATATAATCCTATTGGTTGCCGTGGTTTATCATTTGGAACTCGTGCAGGACTTTACACTTCAGCAGGTAGCAATATTACTAATAAATTAAATGCAGAATCTTTAGTTGTAGTTCATGTAGAAGGTACAAAAGGCATCGAAAATATGGAAGAAATTGTTAAAGTTCCTGAGATTGATGTGATTTTTCTCGGTCCTTATGACTTATCCCAGTCTTTAGGTATTCCTGGTCAAGTTAATGATATTCGAGTAGTTGAGTTAATGCAAAAAGCGGTAGAAATTATTCGGAGTTCTGGTAAAGTTGTCGGTACTTTTACTAATAATTCTGAGGCAGCAAAAAAATGGATTGACTGTGGAGTGCAGTATATTGGATTAGGTATAGATGTGAGTATTTTTCTCCAAGGTTGTCAAGCTTTAGTTAAAGGGGTAAGAGGTAAATAAGGTGTTATATTTTAGATGCTATATTTTAGCTATTAGATGTAATATTTCAGGATAAATTATTTTCTCTTACATTCATTCAGTATTCATAATAAGGAGTCATTTTTTTCTGCCTATTCATAAATCAAGTTACTTTAATATTACGGATAATTAATTAATTATACAGGACTTACGCTCAGAATATAATTGTAGTGTAAATCTCTGAATAAATTACCCAATACACTAATAAACTATATATATTAGTACTGCGTAAGTCCTGTTACACCTGTTACAAATCAAGACAAGTCTTGCTAACCACTCTGAAAAAAGTAAACTCCTAAAATTTCTCATTTTTAAGCTATATTTGATAAATATATTTATTAGCATAAAGAATACTTTTTTTTGATTACTTAAGTAGTTTTGCATAGCTACTATGCCTTTTTCCTTTCTCCCCTACTCTATGCTCTCTTTCTAGCCACAAAGTTTTCATAAGTTCTTGATCAGGAATAGCTTTTAACGGAGATAGTGGAGGATAAAAAAGTTATTTATACATCATCAGGAACTTTGAAAACATCTTTTAAATAAAAATCTAATTCTTTTTTTTATAAATATTCAAGCTAAGATAAATCAATGATTATTTGAGTAATAGGATACATTTTTTCATAAAAGTTAACAGTTTGTATACTGTTTAGCAGTACTTTTTATAAAGCCGAGCTATAATAAAAATATAAACAATATAAAACTCAACTTTTACTCAATAAAATGGGGGGTAAATATATATGCAAAAAATTTTAGAATCAATTAATTTAGATTATGCTTTTATGTTTACTCATAAAAAAGTAAACTCAATTAGCATGGAAGGTTTTGATCCGTTTTTTGCCGACCTTCCTGTTGATCCCTACATGAAAGCTAAGTATCGTTATAGAAGACTTTCTCGTTTTATTCTCTCAGGGGAAAAAGTAATAAAGCAGCCTCATGGTTATATTTTTCAAGGCAAAAATTATAATCCTCTTCCAAATTATGGGGATGTTAAAAGAGAATATGCTGAAATAGATGATAAACTTGTTGCCTTAGACAACTTCAAAAAAATGATTTTAGCCTTCTGTGATTCCTGCAAAATACATCCAGAAGCAGAAATTGGAATACATCAAATTAGAACTATTTGCTACCCTAATAGTTTAGGTAATCCAGCACCAGAAGGTATTCATCAAGATGGCACAGATTTTATTGGTATATTTGTAGTGAATAGACATAATATTCAAGGGGGTGCAACTCATCTTTATACTGCTAAAAAAGAAAAGCCAGTATTTAGTAAAATTCTCAATCCTGGAGATTTATTACTGGCAAATGACCATGAATTTTTCCACTTTACCACTCCCATTAAACCTGTGATAGAAGAGATGGGATATCGGGATGTCTTTGTGTTAACTTCTCCTAGTTTGATTCATTAAATAAGAAAGAACGAGATAAGCATTAGTAGAGTATGTTTCAACTGTAGAGTTTTGGTCTCCAAACCCCCCTCACAAAATTAGCGAAAAAAACTATAGGGGTTTGGTCTCCAAACTCTATTTCAACTCTAGTGGAGCGATCGCTTGACTATATGTGATATGACTGTTTTTAAGACAGCAAATGTCAATATTTCCCATATTTATATAAATTTTTGATATTGTAGCCATTAAAATTAAATTTCTGTCAAGATGAAATCATAATCATATATTAAACTGGTAATGGGAGTTTTTTGAAAATTAATATCCTTGATGATACCTGATCAGCCTCCTTTCAGTAAAAAGTCACTTATACTATTTCTCAAAAAAAAATGCTTTACTTCAATAGATAGAAAAACAGTAAATAGCATGGTGTGTATTGTTAAACTAGATATTCTTGAATCAATAGTATTTAGAGATTTACCAGACCTTTTGAGAATTTGTTTCATCCTACTAAATATTAACCATAATGTTATAGTTTCATTAACAGGATAACAGTTCATCATTGAAGCATTAGAAAAAGCAAGTATACCGGGAAATTTTCATTGACCTGCTCCGACTGTTTAAGGAATGGGGATAAAATATGATCCACAAATATTGGCGTTTGAGTATGGCACTGAAATGCTCCTGTGGAGAAAATCACCGAAGTTAATAAATTCTCATTCCTAAGCAAATTAGCAATAATGTTTGCCATAGTTTTTGCGATCGCATATATAAAGTTTTTTTACACATATTCTTTTACACATATATGATAGCAATATCAAGCATAGTATTATTTTTGAGAAATAGTATAATAACCTATCTCTAGAGGGCAAATAGCAATTAAACCCTACTAGAGACGGCGGTTATGGGTCAGTCCTATCTATTATACAGCGCTTTTCAGGATAAATTACATTGTCACAACCAAAACCTTGTAGGGACTTTCCATGGAACATCTCTACTGTTTTCTACTAAAATGAAAACCGCTGTAAGTAAGTTTAAATAGGTATCCATCAACATTGGAAAGCTCCCACATTCTGTACTTCAAATATCAATTCTGGGATAAAATTGTCATTTTCCATTGCTCAGGATCAGCCACTAACCAAGTCGCAGAATCTTTCCTCTCAGATATTTGAAATTGAACATAAATTAATTGATGTCCCAAAATTCGTTTACCTAAGTGAGAATTAACCAAATGAACGTCTTGTATGCTTTGGGTGGGGATAGTAATATCATCACGTTTGATAAAGGGACTAAACCACAATTCATTTGGTGTGAGTACCAATGCCCCATTTCCTCAAATTTGAAAGGAACCGCGAGATTCCAAACCCAAGAAATTGGCACTTGTTTCCGAAAGAACAATTGCCTCCCTAGGGAAAAGCTCTTGGATACGTTCAATACCACTAATCTGCATTTGATTCCAGAAGACGGAGAAGAAAATAGCCATACTTACCCCGACAACCACAATAACCACAGCCGCGATCGTTCATCCTAAAGCCAGTCCTTTCATAATATTACTCCAGTCTGACTTAAATTTTTAAGGGAACTTTAGCCTTTTGAGCTTTTTGGGAGAGTTAATTAGCAGGTTCCCTCGCAAACTGATGACGGTGTAATTGGTAGGGAGATCCACTGCACTATCGAGAATAGCAATGCTGAGATAAAAGGTACGATCGTAGAGAACTAACTCTGCTTCGATAAACCGCTCTAAAATTCCTTGAACCTCTATAGTTGTCAGTTCTTCACCAGGAGTTCCTCGTAATTTTCTGAGAACCTGTTTCAAGGAAGTGGGACTATCAATTATCTGGTAGACATTTGCTTCTAGGGTATTAAACGTGAAAACCTTAGACGTAACCCAGCGAATATCTTCAATAAATAACTTCTCATCTGTCGTGATACGATAACTGAGTCGAGGGAGCATTGGTGACTTTTGCAAAACGCGAATCCACTCAATGACCGCAGATACAACGTAGAATGTTTCTTACCTAAATACTTTGCTAATAAATATATTACCGAAAAATTGGAAATGAGATTCAATAAAAAAAAGGTTCCCAAAATTTGGAAACTTTGATAGTACTAGGGCTTACATAATATTGCTATGTGTAGTGGATAATTTAGTCATTATTCCAGATATAACCACTACAATTATTTTTATTGCATAAGTCCTGAGTAATTAATTTTTATCATATTGATAGGTTTTTACCCATCTTGCTTAACCTGATATTGTTTTTATCTAAAAGTATGAGCAACCCAAACCTTTGGTTTCAAAGATTTTGAATCAGATGTGTTTTCAGGAATATTTGCTATTGTTGTCACAACTTTTACCTCTTCTATGTTTCTAAAATATCCTTTTCTTTTAGTTTTAACGATATTTTTTCCCTCAAGAAATTCCTGGTTATTTATATCAGTTTTTTTCATAATTTTTTACTAAAGCTGAATTATTTTTAAGTCCTACACTTTTCACATTTTCCTTATACCATCACACAAATTAATTTTCAGGATAAAAAATTTAAAATTTGACTAATCTCTATAATACTTATTTTAACCTGTTTTGTGTTTCTATTCTGTTGAATACCAATTTACATGCACTAATGCTATACTTAGGTAGCACTTCAGTTATTAAATAATTAACATAAATATAATCATTTGATTTCTCTCTTTAGCTAAGTTAATATTAATTTTATAAATGTTTACTATTCCCCTGATCTCCTACTCTTGTACTTTTCAGCTAAAAAAAATCTAGAAAAGCTTTTGAAAAATGGTATGAGTCCTATTCACAGGGTTTTAGGAAAAAAAGATACTAAAAATCAGGTCAAAGTCTTATACAATAACATTTTAACCTTAAATAAACCATTTTTTAAGTATATCTAGGCTTCAGCTATTTTTAGATATTTGGTAGTATTTCCGCTTATACTGGCTTTGAGACCATTTTCGGGGTAAAAAATCCTAAAGTGTCATTAAGACTAATCAAAAATTATTATACTGGCTTCAAAAAATACTACCAAAAATTATTGACAAATAAACATAAATATGATGGTCATAATTTCTGACTTCTTGGCTAATTAAAATGTGGCAACCTCAGAAAAAACAGTCAACCTCAAACATTGAAAAATCTCAACTAAAAAAATTACTAATTCTTCTATTCCCTGCAACTATCTGGCTATTAATTTTTTTCATCATCCCGTTAGTAATTGTTTTAATTTACAGCTTCCTAGAACGAGGTACTTATGGCGGTGTCGTTTGGAAATTTACTCTAGATAACTATCAACGACTAGGTCAAGGAATATACTGGGGAATATTTTGGCGGTCTTTATTCTTTAGTTTAACTACAACTATAATGTGTTTATTAATTGGCTACCCTTTAGCATATTTTATTGCTACTATTAGACCACCTTGGCGTAATGTTTTATTGATGTTAGTTATTATTCCTTTTTGGACTAATTTTTTAGTACGTACTTATGCTTGGATAGTCCTGCTTCGGACTGAAGGAATATTTAATATTGCCTTACAAAGTTTACAGCTAACAGACAAACCTTTAACTATTTTATTTACACCCTTTGCTGTGACTATTGGTTTAGTTTATGGCTACTTGCCGTTTATGATTTTACCTTTATATGCCACAATTGAACGCTTTAATTTTTATTTATTAGAAGCTGCTCAAGATTTGGGAGCTAATGATTTACGCACCTTTTTTCGTATATTTTTACCATTAACAATTCGAGGTATAGTTGCAGGTTGTTTACTAGTTTTTATTCCGGCATTTGGTGCTTTTATTACTCCTGATATTTTAGGTGGTGCAAAAACTATGATGGTAGGAAACTTGATTCAAAATCAATTTATTAAAGCTAGAAATTGGCCGTTTGGTTCGGCACTATCAATTGCCTTGATGATAATTGTATTAATTCCAGTTATCATCTATTTTGCAGTATCGGAAGAGGAAAATAATTAAGTATTCAGCTATTAGGAATAAGTAACAGATAATTACAAGTATATGATTGAAAAATATTAATAATAAAATATTTATAGCACAGGTATATTGCCTGTGATATTTATACCTCAATCAGATGAAATATATCTATAAAAAAAAGGATAGGAACTGGGTTTATATGAGAGTTTATTTATCAAGTAAATATTAAGATATTGAGTTTATTACTATGCTGAGGCTTTGCCATTTATTTGCCAGTAAAACCAAAATCACTAAAAGCTAGGTAATATAAGACTCTCAGCTAAATTTATAAATCAGCTCTTAAATGTTCTACAATACTAATAATATCTACCTCCCATAAAGCTGATTTATTAAACACTTAATTGGAAAGAGTATTTGATATTATTAACTCATTATATTGGAAAGAGGAATTAGTCTCCAAAAAAAATTAAAATTTATATCTGCCCACTATTACCCAGTAAAGAAAAAGATGATTTCAGTTAAGTACCTCGGAAAAATTAATTACAATTGTTTATTACCTGTAATTTTTGACAAAGGTTGTTCAGGAAAAGCAATTATCTGTAATTTATTTTGGATAAACATTTATCATCTATTAGTTATCACTACATCCTACTGAATTATGAATCAAGAAAACTTTAGATTTTTTTTATGATTTTAAAAGAGTAGCTTTCATACTTTATTTATGCTTCATTAATTAACCTTAAGGTAAGTTTTCTGTAAGGTTATTACCATTTATCACACTCAAGATAAAAGCGAGAATGAAACAAATTGATTTATTTATTCGTTCTGTTGGCAAATTCGGTTTATGGCTAAATGCGACTTTTAGTTTCGCCTTTCTTTATCTACCTATTTTGATATTAGTAATTTACTCCTTTAATAATTCCCGTTTTAATGCTGTATGGCGAGGTTTTACTTTAAAATGGTATGACAATTTATTACAAGAATTTTCGGCTAATGCTATTAGCAATGTGATGATTTGGGAAGCCCTAACAAATAGTCTTTTTGTAGCAACAATTTCAACATTGCTAGCAACAATTTTTGGTACTATGATTGCTTTAGCATTAGAACGTTTTCGTTTTCCCGGACGTAATGTTTTAGAGGCCATACTTTTTTTGCCGATAATTATACCCGAAATTACTATTGGTATTTCTTTATTAGTTTTCTTTTCCTTGGGGTTTCAGCTAATCGAAAATATTTTAGGTATTCGTTTAGTTTTAGGTTTGCCGACAGTAATTATTGGTCATATAGTGTTTAGTATCTCTTTTGTTGTTGTAACTGTCAGAGCGCGAGTAGCTCAACTTGACCCGGCTTTAGAAGAAGCTGCTTTAGACCTGGGTGCTAATGAATGGAAAACTTTTTTTCAGATTACTTTACCTTTAATTTGGCCGGCAATTTTTAGTGCTGCTTTGTTAGCTTTTACCTTGTCATTAGATGATTTTGTGATTACTTTTTTCACTGCTGGAGTCGGCTCAACAACATTACCATTATTTGTTTATGGTATGATTAAATTTTCGGTAACTCCAGCCATTAATGCTATATCAACTTTGATGTTAGTAGCTTCTTTAATTTTGGTGGCATCTTCTCTTTTTATTGATAAATTGGGCAATAAAAAAAATGCCTAAAATTACCGAAAAAAAAGAAAGAATAAAAAGGGAAGATGGAGGCAGGAAAAAGGAAAGTAGATAAGTCTATAGACCAATACAGTTTAGTTAAGATTTTTTTGCATTTATGTAATCTCAAAAGCTAATCTAAGTGGCTAGACGAAATTAATTACTATGATTTAATTCCTATAATTTTTACTACTGCAGGCTTTTCAGCAGAAGCAAGTATGTAATTAATTTTGTACAATTACTTAATGGTTGAATACCATAATTGTTTTGGTCTTATCTGAACTGTTGAATTTGAGAAGTCTATCTCTATCATTTTTCCCCTTTGTTGAGAATTTTATCTTTCTTACTTGTGCCTTTTTTCACAAATATTTATCACGCTTAGTCTATGAAAAAAATTATTCTTTTCTTATTGATATTTACAATCGCATTAACTTTACCTATTGCTTGTAGTAATAATCCCAATACTTCAGAAAATAATGTTCTGAGTATATACAATTGGTCTACATATATTGCTCCTGGAGTAATGACTGAGTTTGAGAAGAAATTTAATGTCAAAATTCAGTACGATACTTATGAAAGTAATGAAGACTTATATGCAAAAATTAAACCTGGAAATCCTGGTTATGATGTGGCTTTTCCCGGTGATTACATGGTGAAAACTATGGCATCTGAAGGACTGTTAGAGGAACTTAATAAAGAGAATATTCCTAATATAAAAAATCTCAATAATAAGTTTACTAATCTTCCATATGATCCGGGAAATAAATATAGTATTCCTTACCAATTGGGTACAATGGGAATAGGTTATAATATTAAAGCAACCGGAGGTGAAATTAATAGTTGGTCAACTATGTTTGATGAGAAATTTAAGGGGAGAATAGCATTATTAGATGATATGCGTAGTAGCTTTGCTATTGCTTTAATTTCTCTTGGTTATAACCCGAATACAACTAACCCTAAGGAAATTGCTCAAGGGAAAGATTTTCTGATTAAAAATAAACAGGCGATCGCTGTTTTTGCCCCAGATACTGGTCAAAACTTATTAGACCAAGGTGAGGTAGATTTAACTTGTGAATGGAGTGGAGATATTTTCCAAGTTATGAAAGAAAATGCTGACCTTCGTTACACTATTCCCAAAGAGGGAAGTATTATTTTAACTGATAATATGGTTATTCTTAAAGGAAGTAGAAATAAAGAGCTGGCAGAAAAATTTATTAACTTTATTCTTGAACCAGAAATAGGGGCAAAAATATCTAATTTTATTAAGTATGCTACTCCAAACCAAGCAGCAAAAGACCAAGGTTTAATTGAAGCTAATGACCTGAATAATTCTGCTATTTATCCACCAGCAGAATTATTTGCTAAACTTAATTATCTTCAAGATGTTGGTGAAGCTACAGTTTTGTATGATAAAGCTTGGACAGAAGTTAAGTTAGAAGTTAGTAAATAGTTTTTTTTAACATTCAACTATTAATAAACTGACTCTAAAAAAACTTAGTTGATAGTTATTAATTATTAGCTTATTATTACACTTCTAAGAGGAATTAGTTTCCCAGGATAATTAAAAGGTCTATTGAATATTCAAGGGATAAATGGCAACTTATTATCTGAATAAATATTAGGATTTGACGATGCTAGTATTTATCTAGGTTTGCGGTTTAAATTTAATAAAATTATTAAGTCTTTTGATGATATTAGACTAGAAAATATTCTGCTGCTGGAATAAGCTGCAGGGTATTTCTTCAATTATGGTTAAGTTAATTATCCAGAAATAGATGACCAATCAAATCATATTTTTTGCTAGGAAGCGATCGCTAAATTTATCGCTGATAATTAAATCATCAGAAAGTACAATTTACTCATAAATGGAAAATATAGCAGTCAATCTCATCAATATTGGCAAGATATTCTCTAGTCAAAATAAAAAACAATTTATCGCTGTAAATAATATCAATCTCCAGATAAAAAAATCTGAATTCTTTTCTATACTTGGTCCGTCTGGATGCGGTAAAACTACGACATTAAGAATGATAGCTGGCTTTGAAATTCCCACATCTGGAGAGATTTATATTCAAGATAAACTAATGGGAAATAGTCCGCCATTTCATCGACCAGTTAATACAGTTTTTCAGAATTATGCTTTATTTCCCCATCTCACAGTAGCAGAAAATATTGCTTTTGGATTAGAAATGGAAAATCTCCCACGCCCAGAAATAAATCGTCGGGTAGCTGATAGTTTGGCTCAAGTAAAGTTAATAGATATGCAGAAGTTTTATCCCCGAAAATTATCTGGTGGACAACAACAAAGGGTAGCTTTGGCAAGGGCATTGATTAAACAACCAGCAGTATTATTATTTGATGAACCTTTGGGTGCTTTAGATTTAAAATTACGCCAAGAAATGCAGTTAGAATTAAAGCTAATGCAGCAAAGGTTGGGTATGACTTTTATATATGTTACTCACGACCAAGAAGAAGCTTTGACTATGTCTGACCGGATAGCTGTTATGCACCATGGTGAAGTTTTACAGGTGGGAACTCCGGTGGAGATTTATGAACAACCAAAAAGTCGTTTTGTGGCTGAATTTATTGGGGAAAGTAATTTTTTAACTGGGGGAATAATTGCACATCAAGAGGATAAGAGTATGGTGTTAATAGATGAAGATTTGCGTTTGTTAATACCTTCTGTTAATCATCTACCAATAGGTACAGTTATTACTTTGGTTGTGAGACCGGAAAAAATCGAAATTTTTCCACCAAATTTTACGGCAAAATATAATTTTTCTGGGAGGATAGAAAATTTGGTTTATCTTGGTACGGATACTCGTTATGTTGTGGGTTTAAATGACAAAATTAAGATAGTTATTCGCCGACAAAATATTAATCTTTTTTATCTTAATCAATATTCTGTTGGTGAGAAGGTTAAAGTTCATATTCCTGTGGAAAATATTAGTATCTTGCCAGAAAGTTTGTCAGAAAAAGAGAGGTTGAATTTGGGAAAGTTTAGCAGTTAGATATAGTTTTGCCAAATTAGTAGTAGATAAGGCAAATATTATGGCTGTTTGTTATTACAGCAGTTTGGGAGTTAAATTGCTATATAATACTCCTAATTGAGGATAATCAATTATTTTTTGTTCGTATTTACTCCCTATAGGTTTTAGATATAATCTCTAATACTAATATGGGAATAATATAATTTTCCTGCTTCATAGTATAGAGTCTTAATGTTAGTATCCAGACATAAAACCCCGCCTTTAAAGACGAGGTATTGATTGAGAAAAGAAATGTACTTATATTTCTAAATACGACTAAGAAAAATCTAATCAGGAAAAATTAAAATAGTGGTTGTTAATTAAATCAACTACTATATTTCAGAATTTGATATTCCCCGATAAAAATCTATGGCTAACCAAATCACATTTTTGTCAAGGAAGCGATCGCTAAATTTATCCCATAGCTAAAACACAAGGCATTTATATTGAAGACTGATGTTCCGGACATAATATAATTGCTGATCAAAAAAGTTTTGATGGCCGAGCCTGTAATTTATGCAAACACCTATCAGTTTTTTGGAAAAACTGGGTATCTAAAAATACTAGGAAAAAAGCGATCGCTCTCGGGATGGTTAAGAAAGAGCGATCGCTAAATTAACTAGTTCTGAAATTACAGACTCAGGGCATTTTTAGTCATGTCAGCTAACGAAGAACACTCAGAGTGTGAACTCCTGTTTGAGCGGGTGCATAACTAGTAGCCCGAATTAGATAATTGATATTTGATTCCACTGTAAAGGTCAAACTAGAGTTAGTACCAGAACCACCATCATCATTGTAAGTAATTAGTTCTCCTGTTTGAGCGTTAACTAGTTGCAAGTAAGTATCAAAATCAGCACTGAGATTCAAGGTTATTTGCTCCCCAGGGGATACACCAGTTAGCAGATAATCATTATAATATTTGCCATTGCGGGTGGGGTTATCCTGCGTGCTGCTGCCTAAGTAACCATTCAAGCTTTGACTGGGAGCGATACTAGGAATCATGAGACCCTGTGATGTCTCCACAGTGTAAACACCAGTCGCTCCTGAAGAATAGCTAGTAGACCGAATCAGATAATTAATATTTGATTCTACTGTAAAGGTCAAGCTAGAGTTAGCACCAGAACCACCATCATCATTGTAGGCAATTACTTCTCCTGTTGCAGCGTTTACCAGTTGCAAGTAAGTATCAAAAGAGGCAGTCATGTCGACTGTGACCTGCTCCCCTGGAGAGACTCCATTCAGAAGGTAATCATCATAATACTTGCCATTACGAGTAGGATTATCATCATCATCGCTGCCTAGAGTACCCTCCCAGCTAGACCTGCCTGTAGTTACTGCCACGTTCACAGTAAAGGTATCACTGACTGTGAGACCATTGGATGTTCCTTCTACTGTAATCTCAGCCATACCACTGGCATTAGGTATATAATTCAAGCTCAGGTTGTTGCCATCAATTACTGGAGTCACTAAGCCTGAGTTACTATTAGTAATTACTGCTTTTGTGATGGCTGCATCATCGTTATCAATATCGGTAAATACGTTAGATAAGTCTATAGGGGTGGCTGGTGCATCCTCATTTACTGATACATCAGCGATCGGATTCACCACTACTGGCGGATCGTCTACTGGAGCCACGTTCACAGTAAAGGTATCACTGACTGTGAGACCATTGGATGTTCCTTCTACTGTAATCTCAGCTATACCACTGGCATTAGGTATATAATTCAAAGTCAGGTTGTTGCCATCAATTACTGGAGTCACTAAGCCTGAGTTACTATTAGTAATTACTGCTTTTGTGATGGCTGCATCCTCGTTATCAATATCGCTAAATACGTTAGATAAGTCTATAGAGGTGGCTGGTGCATCCTCATCAACAACAACATCAGCGATCGGATTGGCCACTACTGGCGGAACATCGTCCCTCAGAATCATGAGGCCCCGTGATGTTTCCACAGTGTAAACACCAGTCGCTCCTGAAGAATAGCTAGTAGACCGAATCAGATAATTAATATTTGATTCTACTGTAAAGGTCAAGCTAGAGTTAGCACCAGAACCACCATCATCATTGTAGGCAATTACTTCTCCTGTTGCAGCGTTTACCAGTTGCAAGTAAGTATCAAAAGAGGCAGTCATGTCGACTGTGACCTGCTCCCCTGGAGAGACTCCATTCAGAAGGTAATCATCATAATACTTGCCATTACGAGTAGGATTATCATCATCATCGCTGCCTAGAGTACCCTCCCAGCTAGACCTGCCTGTAGTTACTGCCACGTTCACAGTAAAGGTATCACTGACTGTGAGACCATTGGATGTTCCTTCTACTGTAATCTCAGCCATACCACTGGCATTAGGTATATAATTCAAGCTCAGGTTGTTGCCATCAATTACTGGAGTCACTAAGCCTGAGTTACTATTAGTAATTACTGCTTTTGTGATGTCTGCATCGTCGTTATCAATATCGGTAAATACGTTAGATAAGTCTATATACGTGGCTGGTGCATCCTCATTAACAACAACATCAGCGATCGGATTGGCCACTACTGGCGGATAGTCTGGGGGATCGTACACTGGAGCCACGTTCACAGTAAAGGTATCACTGACTGTGAGACCATTGGATGTTCCTTCTACTGTAATCTCAGCCACACCACTAGCATTAGGTATATAATTCAAAGTCAGGTTGTTGCCATCAATTACTGGATTCACTAAGCCTGAGTTACTATTAGTAATTACTGCTTTTGTGATGGCTGCATCATCATTATCAATATCGCTAAATACGTTAGATAAGTCTATAGAGGTGGCTGGTGCATCCTCATTTACTGATACATCAGCGATCGGATTCACCACTACTGGCGGATCGTCTACTGGAGCCACGTTCACAGTAAAGGTATTACTGACTGTGAGACCATTGGATGTTCCTTCTACTGTAATCTCAGCTACACCACTAGCATTAGGTATATAATTCAAAGTCAGGTTGTTACCCTCAATTTCCGGATTCACTAAGCCTGAGTTACTATTAGTAATTACTGCTTTTGTGATGGCTGCATCCTCGTTATCAATATCGCTAAATACGTTAGATAAGTCTATAGAGGTGGCTGGTGCATCCTCATTTACTGATACATCAGCTATCTGATTCACCACTACTATCGGATCGTCCACTGGAGCCACGTTCACAGTAAAGGTATCACTGACTGTGAGACCATTGGATGTTCCTTCTACTGTAATCTCAGCCACACCACTAGCATTAGGCATATAATTCAAAGTCAGGTTGTTGCCATCAATTACTGGATTCACTAAGCCTGAGTTACTATTAGTAATTACTGCTTTTGTGATGGCTGCATCCTCGTTATCAGAATCGCTAAATACGTTAGATAAGTCTATAGACGTGGCTGGTGCATCCTCATTTACTGATACATCAGCTATCTGATTCACCACTACTATCGGATCGTCCACTGGAGCCACGTTCACAGTAAAGGTATCACTGACTGTGAGACCATTGGATGTTCCTTCTACTGTAATCTCAGCCACACCACTAGCATTAGGCATATAATTCAAAGTCAGGTTGTTGCCATCAATTACTGGATTCACTAAGCCTGAGTTACTATTAGTAATTACTGCTTTTGTGATGGCTGCATCCTCGTTATCAGAATCGCTAAATACGTTAGATAAGTCTATAGAGGTGGCTGGTGCATCCTCATTTACTGATACATCAGCTATCTGATTCACCACTACTATCGGATCGTCCACTGGAGCCACGTTTACAGTAAAGGTATCACTGACTGTGAGACCATTGGATGTTCCTTCTACTGTAATCTCAGCCATACCACTGGCATTAGGTATATAATTCAAGCTCAGGTTGTTACCCTCAATTACCGGATTCACTAAGCCTGAGTTACTATTAGTAATTACTGCTTTTGTGATGGCTGCATCCTCGTTATCAGAATCGCTAAATACGTTAGATAAGTCTATAGAGGTGGCTGGTGCATCCTCATTTACTGATACATCAGCTATCTGATTCACCACTACTATCGGATCGTCCACTGGAGCCACGTTTACAGTAAAGGTATCACTGACTGTGAGACCATTGGATGTTCCTTCTACTGTAATCTCAGCTATACCACTAGCATTAGGTATATAATTCAAGCTCAGGTTGTTGCCATCAATTACTGGAGTCACTAAGCCTGAGTTACTATTAGTAATTACTGCTTTTGTGATGGCTGCATCCTCGTTATCAATATCGCTAAATACGTTAGATAAGTCTATAGAGGTGGCTGGTGCATCCTCATTTACTGATACATCAGCTATCGGATTCACCACTTTTGGGGGATCGTCCACTGGAGCCACGTTCACAGTAAAGGTATCCTCTACGGATAAACCGTTAGATTCTGCCCGAACAGTAATATCTCCGCTGCCGTACTTGTCCTGCACATAATCTAAGTTCAGGATATTACCGTTAGCACTATCTTTGACCATGCCAGTATTATTATTAGCAACAACGCTGTAGTTGATAACACTATCTACATCTTCAAAATGTTCACTTAGGTTGATGTTAGTATTATCAGCATCCTCTAGGACATTGAGATCATTTATTTCCTTAATCAGGCGGGGAGGATCATCTACCGGAGCGACAGTGACCGTAAAGCTATCCTCCACAGGTTTGCCATCAGAATTTGCAGTAACTGTGACATCAGCTTCGCCGTGTTGATCTGCCTCAAAATTGAGGCTTAGGGTTTGACTCTCAGAGTCTAAAGTTGCCTTGACTAAGTTTTGGTTGGTGTTGTTATCGTCGCTAAAAGCTAAAGTTATCTGGCTATCTATGTCCTTAAAAACTTTTGACAGATCGATGACCTCGTTAGGATTATCTTCCTCAACAGATAAATTTTCTCTGGGTTTGTCAACAAACAGTGGATCGTCCACTGGATCAACATTCACAGTAAAAGTATCAGTAACAGATTTACCATCACCAGTTGCCTGAACCTTAATTTTGGCTTCACCATTCTGGTCCTTTGAAAATTCTAAGGTGAGGGTGTTGCCGTTAATAGAAGGAGAAAGCAAACTACCGTTATTGTTATTGATGACCTTATATGTAAGATCGCTGTCGATGTCCTCAAAATGATTAGATAAAGTGATTTCCTTTTTAGGAGCATCTTCATCAACATTAACATTGTCGATCGGCAACTTAAGTTTTGGTGGATCGTCTACTGGAGTTACGTCGACAGCGAAAGTATCGGAGACCGTCTTACCTTTGGAAGTTGCGGTAATGGTAATCTCCCCATAACCATTCTGATTTTTGACCAACTCTAACTCTAATTTCTTACCTTTGAGATTTTTGTTTTTCTCTGAAGGAATTACTAGTCCCGGGTTGGTATTGTCTGTCACCTCTATTGTTTCAATTCTGCTATCTGGATCTTTGAAGAACTTGGAGACATTAAAAGGACGAATATTTCTGTCTTCTTTTACCTTGACATCCTCAATACCTGGAGCAACTACATAAGGCGCTTCATCTGGCGATAAAGCCTCAAAACTCAACTCATATCCAGTTTTTAACTTGCCAACCGAAAAGACCTTGACATAATAATTGCCCGGTTCCAAATCTTTATTAATTTCCTCCGGTTGGCGGCCTTTTTCATTAGATATCTCTATCTGTTTCTTACCGTTTTCACCACCAAGTAACTGCAAACCGGCATTTTTCCTCAAGTTATCAAGAGAAATATTAACTTGCTGGGACTGAGCTAACTCAAAATGAAAGTAGTCAGCAAAGTCACGAACACTACCTCGTTTAAAACCAATTTCATTAGTTTCTTCATAGGTATTTTCTTCATAAAGAATTCCAATTTCTTTAGCCTGTTTAGGATTTGAATAATCATCAATGGCCGGATTTGCAGTTAACCCCAAATCGTATTTAGTTTTCGCTTTCCCTACGGGAGACACTTTAACATAGTAATCTCCAGGAGCGAGTATGCTGTCAATTGTTTCACTAGCTCGCCCTTTTTTGTTCGATTTTTCAATAGTTCGACCATCAATTCCTAATAACTCTAACTCAGCATTAGCTCTCAAGTTATCAAGGCTAATATTAACATCACTTTTTTCTCCTAAGCTAAAGCTATAATAGTCTTGAAAGTCGCGAAGGCTACCTCTTCCGAAGCCTATTCTATCCCGTTGCGTTACTTCTTCAGCACCCAATTCTCCCAATGACGTTCCTGGCAGTTTGTCATCTTCCTCAGTTATATCGGTATCCCCAGATAAACTCAGTCTGTACTTGGTACTGCTACCACCGACAGATTTCACTCGAACATAATAAATACCTTTTTCTAAAATAGCCTCTATTTCTTCCTCTTCTCTGCCTTCGTTCTTGGAACTAAAAATCAAAGTAGTTCCATCACTATCGTACAGTTCCAAGTCAGCATTTGCCTTCAAGCTGTCAAGATTTATAGTTAAATCTGTCTCTTTGGTTAGTTGAAATTCCCAGAAGTCGTCACTGTCTATAAAACCCCTTTGAGAACCTATCCTGTCCGTTTTGCTGATGGTTTTAGATGTAAGTTTTCCCAGGTTTTTCCCTGGTATTTGACCGTCCGGGTCTTCAATTTCATCATCGGCACTTAGACTCAACATATAATTGGTACGATCGCCTGATTCTGGAGCGACTTCTACAAAATATTTACCTTTCTCCAGAATAGTATTAATCTTTTCTTTTTCGCGATTTTCATTGCTAGAACTAAACAGCAAACTACCCTGTTTATTCAAGAGCTTCAGATTAGCATCTTCCTTTAAAGCATCAAGGGTAATAGTAACTTCACTGTCTCTATTCACAGAAAACTCAAAAAAGTCTTTTTGGTCGCGAACGCTCCCCAGTTGGAAACCAATGTCATCCTTAATGCGTTGAGGCTTCTTTTTGAGTGAGCCCAAATCTTGTGCATCTTTCCTTTTACCATCTTCGTCTTTGACCTGATCCGAACTCAAACTCAAACTATATTGAGTTTTAGCCTTACCTTGGGCTTGAACGTTCAAGTAATAAGTCCCATTATTGAGTATTTGGTTAATTTCCTCCTCCCTCTTGCCCTTTTTTCGCGACTGGTCGATAATAGTTTTGCCATCCTCATCAAAAAGTTGAATATTAGCATTAGCATTTAGACCATCAAGGACAATATTTAAGTCGTTGAATTTTTGCTTTTTCTGGCCTTGGAGGGTGAATTTGTAGTAGTCACTTTTGTCCCTCGAACCACCAGATCTATACCCAATCTTTTCATTATATGTAGTCGGAGATTTTCCGATTTTGTCCAAGTCATGAGCATTTTCGGCATCACTCCCGGGGTCTATCTTTTTGCTCCTTTTCCGGTTTGTAATCCTAGTTTTAGTTAGTAGGTCTTCTTCTAGAGGAGTAACATTGAGGTTTTTTAGTGCTTCACCAGTAATAGTATCAATATCCTCTTTCTCTGTCCCTTTGACGTCTCCTGGGGTTATAATCTCTGTCTTTTCTACGGTTGTTTCTGTACTTTTAGAGAGACTTTCAGCTGTATCAAGCAACTCTGACTCAGAAGATAAACCAAGGAAATTATGTTCTATATTGCTTGTACTACTGCTTGTGATTATCTGTTCAACATCAGACTGCCCCTCTAAGGGAACGAGGGGGTCATCGATTTTGTTGACATTTATGTCACCTGTTTCGAACATCTTTATCATTTCCTCCTAATGATAGGGTAATTTATAACAAATATATAATCTATATGACTACACAAATAATTTAAAACATTTGAGCAAATTTTTCTATTACCTAGGCCTTAAGCCCTAAAAACCAATTTATTAATGTAAATATTAATATGCTGAACTCCGGGTGATACTTAAGGTTTCATGAGTAATTTTCCTGTAGATACCAAATCCCTGAAAGCTTACTAACTAATACAGTGATTTTACTTAAGTGTATTAATTTATTTTAACTTTTTATAATTTGATCATACACAACAAGATCAAATTTCTCAAAAAATTTTAATTTCATTTTAACTTAATCAAAGACTATTTGTCAAAAAAAAAGCTAAAGATAGCCATAAGAAAACTATTTCAAGTAGGAGAATAAAAAAGACAATTTTTACCTACTATTTGTCAATACTACTGATAATACTCCTTATATTTGTCATATTCTCCTAGGGAATAGTCAGTAATACCCAAATTCCCCACAGCACTACTCTCCCTAGAACAGTTAGCTATCGCATTCGCCACTTATAGCCTACTGTCCACTGGATCCACATTGAGAGTAAAGATATCACTTACGGTGAAACCTTGGATTTATCTTATACTGTAATTTCAGCCACACCAAAACTGTTAGCTATATAGTTCAAGGTCAAGTCGTGTCACTCCTACACTGAGGAAAACATCAGGAACTATGGCAATTCTAGGGTTTGACTCTGTGGTGTGGTAAGTTCCCATGTTGACCCCAAAAAATAATCTGAGCGATCGCTCCATAATTTAATTGATTTCAAGTCTGTCTGAGCAGGTGAGGAATTAGGTTTTGTATTTCATGATCTACAGGTTTGTCGTCGGAGTCTGGTAATTCGTCACTTGATGGTAGATTAAGTAATTTGTTGTAGTTTACCATAATATTTTGACTGTGACATTTTGTTTAATTTTAGCAAATAATTTGATGGTTGTAGCATTTTTTTCTGAAAGGGAAATGAATCGCGATCGCAACTCATTTCCATAAATTATAAGTTTTTATTGGTTTGACTTTGAACTTGACCTATAACTATAACTGTTCTGGATCAATGCCAAGAGAACGTAACATTTGTTCAAGTTTTTCAGCTCGTTGCCGTTCTTGTTCAGCTCGTTGCCGTTCTTGTTCAGCTCGTTGCCGTTCTTGTTCAGCTCGTTGTTGTTGCTGAAGTGTTTTCTCTTCTGGGGTCATGAGCCTGTTCCCTTGAGAGTCATACCAATACAACCACTCTCTTTGGCAACGTTCATGATTACCAACTTCAGACCCTATCCCTAGACCAATTTCTGGCATCCACACGGGATTTCCGAGCTGAGGTTCGTATACTCCATTTCGTAAATGATATACTTCAAATTGTTTGTGTTTGTCCCGCTTGGAATAATCTGGGTTATAGATGACATAATATAATACTCCCATACGAGCATAATCAATCATTTTTTGCTCGTATTCATCCCCATAGGTTTTAGAAACAATTTCTAATACCAGTATGGGAACAATATAATTTTCCTCCCAAAGAATATAGGAGGGTCGCAAGTTATCATTTTTGAGTCGTGTCACTCCTAAACTGAGGAAACCATCAGGAACTATGGCAATTCTAGGGTTTGACCCTGTGGTGTGGTAAATTCCCATGTTGACCCCAAAAAACCAATCTTGGCGATCGCCCCACAATAGATTTAAAATCTGTTTGAGCAGGTTAGGAATAATAACTTGTATTTCATGATCCACGGGTTTGTTATCTGAATCTGGTAATTCGTCACTTGATGGTAGATTAAGTAATTTGTTGTAGTTTACCATAATATTTTGACTGTGACATTTTGTTTAATTTTAGCAAATAATTTGATGGTTGTAGCATTACTGACGCTAAACTACTATATCTAGTATAATTTAAGGGCTGTTAACTCCTAGGGATGGTGTATATTTTGAGGCTGCGTGGGTAATTTCGGAAGATTTTACTATCAGTATGGGCAAAGGCTGGAAGTTTTTAGGGGTGACATCAGATGCAAGGGTTGTAGCGATACTAATAGATAAGCTGGCTATTAACTATTTGTGCATCTGTGGTCAAGTCTGTGTCCTAGTCCTACCCCAATTTATCGCGGAATTCTTGACATTCTTTCAATTCTGGCGCTCCTAATTCTGTGAAAATAGCTAATGCCTCATCGCAATACTGTCGTGCTGCATCTAAATTTCCTAAATGTTGATGAGTTTCTGCTATATTCTTAAGAGCTATTCCTTGGTGATGAGGGTTTCCTATCTGCTTAAATATCTCTAATGCAGCTTGTGAATATTCCAGAGATGCGGCATATTTTTCTAACTTGAGCAGAGTTTCTCCCCAATTTCCTAGAGCAATACCCTCCCAATAACGGTTGCCTATTTCCCTAGCTATTTGTAAAGACTGCTGATGATACTCCATAGCTTTGTCATATTCTCCTTGGGAATTGTAAACTTTACCCAAATTCCCTAAAACAATACCCTCCTCAGAACGGTTGCCTATTTGCCTAGCTATTTGTAAAGACTGCTGATGATACTCCATAGCTTTGTCATATTCTCCTTGGGAATTGTAAACATTACCCAAATTCCCCAAAGTATTACTCTCCCCATAACGGTTGCCTATTTGCCTAGCTATTTGTAAAGACTGCTGATAATACTCCATAGCTTTGTCATATTCTCCTTGGGAATTGTAAACTACACCCAAATTTCCCAAAGCACGACCCTCCCCAGAACGATCGCCAATTCCCCTTGCTATTTGTAAATGCTGCTGATAATACTCCATAGCTTTGTCATATTTTCCTTGGGAATTGTAAACATTACCCAAATTCCCCAAAGCATTACCCTCCCCAGAACGGTTGCCAATTTCCCTAGCTATTTGTAAAGACTGCTGATAATACTCCATAGCTTTGTCATATTCTCCTTGGGAATGGTAAACATTACCCAAACCCATCAAAGCATTACCCTCCCCAGAGCGATCGCCAATTTCCCTAGCTATTTGTAAATGCTGCTGATAATACTCCATAGCTTTGTCATATTCTCCTTGGGAATAGTAAACATCACCCAAATTCCCCAAAGAAATACCCTCCCCAGAGCGATCGCCTATTTCCCTAGCTATTTGTAAATCCTGCTGATAAGACTCCATAGCTTTGTCATATTCTCCTTGGGAATAGTAAACAAGACCCAAATTCCCCAAAGTACGACCCTCCCCAGAGCGATCGCCTATTTCCCTAGCTATTTGTAAATGCTGCTGATAATACTCCATAGCTTTGTCATATTCTCCTTGGGAATAGTAAACATTACCCAAACCCATCAAAGCATTACCATCCCCAGAGCGATCGCCAATTTCCCTAGCTATTTGTAAAGACTGCTGATAATACTCCATAGCTTTGTCATATTCTCCTTGGGAATTGTAAACATTACCCAAATTTCCCAAAGCACCACCCTCCCCAGAGCGATCGCCAATTTCCCTAGCTATTTGTAAAGACTGCTGATAATACTCCATAGCTTTGTCATATTCTCCTTGGGAATTGTAAACTACACCCAAATTCACCAAAGCAATACCCTCCCCAGAACGGTTGCCAATTTCCCTAGCTATTTGTAAATCCTGCTGATGATACTCCATAGCTTTGTCATATTCTCCTTGGGAATAGTAAACATTACCCAAATTTCCCAAAGCAATACCCTCCCCAGAGCGGTTGCCTATTTCCCTAGCTATTTGTAAAGACTGCTGATAATACTCCATAGCTTTGTCATATTCTCCTTGGGAATCGTAAAAATCACCCAAACCTATCAAAGCAGCAACCTCCCAAGAACGGTTGCCAATTTTCCTAGCTATTTGTAAAGACTGCTGATAATACTCCATAGCTTTGTCATATTCTCCTTGGGAATAGTAAACATTACTCAAATTCCCCAAAGCACCACCCTCCCCAGAACGATCGCCAATTTCCCTAGCTATTTGTAAACGCTGCTGATAATACTCCATAGCTTTGTCATATTCTCCTTGGGAATAGTAAACATTACCTAAATCAGTTAAACAAATACCATCCCAATATTGGTCTAATTTACCTAATAGTCTACTGTAGAGTTGAATACATTCCTTATAACAACCCCACCTCATTAGTTGAGTACGTAACTCTTCATTAACTGGCGGTACTTTAATAAAATAAATTTGCTTTGCTCGTTCCCAGTCTCCCACTTCACAAAGATGATAAAATGCTTCCAGATAGCCTTTTACCACCTCTAAATTATCATTTACTCTTTGCGGACATTTGTAGTCACTCAACCAGATAATAACAGCCTGATATTGAAGACGTTTGGAAAGTGGCTTAATGGACATAAGGCCATCAGGGTCCAGGTTCAACAATTTCAAAACAGACTCAGCAGAAGGTAGAATAACTCCACCTTGGGTATTATTTTCAGTATCAACCATCTTCCTCATCCAATTTTTTTAAATGTTCCAGTGACATACTACGAATTAAATTATGTTGCCTAAGTAGAATCTCACCACTTTCATCAACTCCCACATCCTCAACCAAAAAGCGATCGCATAAATTCTGCAATGCCACCTCTTGCTTTATCCAATTTTTTTAAATGTTCTAGTGACACACTACGAATTAAATTATGTTGCCTAAATAGAAACTCACCACTTTCATCAACTCCCACATCCTCAACCAAAAAGCGATCGCGCAAAGTCTGCAATGCCGCCTCTTGCTTTTCTTCATCGCACTGCCAAGTTTTCAAAAGTTTCAACCAAAAACTCTCTGGCACCTCACACCTATATATTGCACCAACACAAATTAACCGATAAGCATTAACAGCATCTTTCTGCAACCGGAGAAAAGTTTTATCTAGTCGTTGACTGACATTTTTCCGCAACATACGGGTATATCTGTCT
Organism: Trichodesmium erythraeum IMS101; assembly: GCF_000014265.1. NCBI lineage: Bacteria > Bacillati > Cyanobacteriota > Cyanophyceae > Oscillatoriales > Microcoleaceae > Trichodesmium > Trichodesmium erythraeum. The sequence continues at coordinate 4,362,865 of NC_008312.1, read as the reverse complement.
AGCTGAAACTTATCATCAGCACCAACAGTTACCCCCTGAGTCCTCCCTTCCTCAATAGCCTTTTCCACCTCTTCAATTTCTTTACCATACTTTTTCCAATAAGCCACCACATTACCATTAAAAGGTTTGCCACAAATTTCCCCCGCAATGACCCGCAACGCCAAAGGATGACCCTCATAAGCATTACCAATACTTTGTAGATAAGGTAAATTCACAGAATTTTCCTCAACCTCCAACCCAGTTTTCCCAAATAACTGCAACTGCTCCGACTTACTCAAACCAGTCAAAACTTTATGCTCCCAGAAATTCTGATAACGTCCAGGAATTTCCTCAGGCAAGTCTTGGGAAGTCAAAATGATCCGACTTTGACATTCTGGAGATGCCAAAAACAACTCCCAAAATTTCACCCACAACTTATCCTCAAAATTATTCCATCCCTGATCCTCATTTCCCACCAAAATATTTTCCAGAGAGTCAATAATTATCAAATACCGATGTTCTCGCAAACGATAAACCAGTCTATAGAGTAACCTATTCACATCCTTAAAATCATCAGGAGTCAGAGACTCACCCCATTTTTTCAACCACCGAAAAGCAACACTACGAAAATCTCTAGCTTCAGTATTTTCCAAATTTTCCTGGTGAAACTTGCTCCAGTCTCCCTGCAAAAATTCTTTCTGTAGCTCCACTGCTAATTTTTCAGCCAAAGCAGTTTTACCAATACCACTAAGACCAACAAGAATAAGTAAGCGGCAAGACTCTTTAACTTTTGTAGAAAGTTCAGCTATCAGGTCCTCTCTACCCACCCAAATATTATCATAAGAAAAAAATTTAACAGTAGAACTGTCAGGTGAGGGAGGAGTCTCGTCCACTATTTCTTCCCAGTTAACCCCAACATTCTCACAAATAGCAATAAAAGCTTCTCGTTCAATGGGAATGCTGCGCCAAAAACGTTTTAAAGTTGCTTTTGAAGTTGGGGCTAGTCCCCACCAAGCATCCTCTGCTTTTGTCCAACCTTTCTTTTTTCTAGCTGCATCAACCTTTTGCAGCCCCTCTCTAGAAGCTCTGAGACTAACCGCCATATCATACCTCCAAAATAACCTTTTTTCGGATCAATTATAGCTCACTTTTTTTCCAATGAGAAACACTGAGCTATTACTGCACCTTGACTTGCCAAACCTCATAATAAGATAGAAATATGAACAGGACTTACCCACGGCTAGGCCCTGACCCTGAGGGGAAATGCTATTCGCCCTTAAATATGGCGTCTTTATGTGAGTTGGCGTCAGTCCTGAAAAAAACCCAATATACTTTAAGGAAAAAAAAGATGTTTTCTAAACAAAATATACTTTGTAGCAGTCAACCTAACACAAACATTTTACCCATAGATCCAACTCCATTATTAAAAAATGGAAACAGTCCCACCGGCATTATTTTAGCAGTTGCCTTTTTACTGTGGGTGTTACGTCCAGTCATGATACAAAAACGAAAGCATAAATAATCAGAATTTATGCAAAAGCGCTATATCTCAGCAAATGGCATCATCGTCATTAGTGAAACCCAGTAGGACGTTGCAGAATAGGTTCCCTACTGGGGTATACCCTGCCGGAAAATTGCTCCAAGCCAACCAATGGAAATCAAAAATGAAAAAATGAGAATTATCACTCTGACCACATCCCCTGGCTTGGGAGCAATATAATTCCGTCGAGCATTATGGAATAGCTATAGAAAAATACCAGAAAACCCCTACAATATAGGAGAGGTTAAGGGGAAGTTATTTTTCAAGAACCTCAAACAACTCCTGACATTCTCTCAACTCTGGCACTCCTAATTCTGTGAAAATAGCCAACGCCTCCTCGCAATGCCGCCGTGCCATATCCCAAAACCCCAAATTTTGATAGGTTTCTGCTATATTCTTCAGAACTATTGCTTGGTGATGAGGGTTTCCTATCTGCTCAAATATCTCTAATGCTGCTTGTGAATATTCCAAAGAGTCGGCATACTTTTCTAATTTGAGGAGAGTTTTTCCCCAGTTTCCCAAAGCACCACCTTCCCCAGAACGGTTACCTATTTCTCTAGCTATTTCTAAGCTCTGCTGATAAGACTCGATCGCCTTGTAATATTCTCCTAGGGATAAGTAAACATTTCCTAAATTCCCCAAAGCAACACCCTCCCCTCTAAAGTTGCCTGTTTCCTTTGCTATTTGTAAATGCCGCTGATGATGGTCAATAGCTTCGTGATATGCTTCCAGGGAATAGTAAGCATTTCCCAAATTCCCCAAAGCATTACCCTCTCCAGAGCGATCGCCAATTTCCCTAGCTATTTGTAAATGCTGCTGATGATACTCCATAGCTTTGTCGTATTCTCCCAAAAAATCATAAGTATTACCCAAATTCCCCAAAGCACTACCCTCCTCATAGCGATCGCCTATTTCTTGGGCTATTTGTAAATGCTGCTGATGATGCTCAATAGCTTTGTGATATTCTCCTAGGGAACAGTAAGCATTTCCCAAATTTCCCAAAGCATTTCCTTCTCCAGAGCGATCGCCAATTTCTTGGGCTATTTGTAAATGCTGCTGATGATGTTCAATAGCTTTGTGATATTCTCCTAGAGAATAGTAAACATTACCCAAATTCCCCAAAGCATTTCCTTCTCCAGAGCGATCGCCAACTTCTTGGGCTATTTGTAAATGCTGCTGATGATGTTCAATAGCCTTGTAATATTCTCCTAGGGAACAGTAAGCATTACCCAAATTCCCCAAAGCATTTCCTTCTCCAGAGCGATCGCCAATTTCTTGGGCTATTTGTAAATACTGCTGATGATGTTCAATAGCTTTGTCGTATTTTCTGCTGGAATAGTAAGCATTTCCCAAATTCTCCAAAGCATTTCCTTCTCCAGAGCGATCGCCAATTTCTTGGGCTATTTGTAAATATTGCTGATGATCTTCAATAGCTTTGTCGTATTTTCTGCTAGAATAGTAAGCATTACCCAAATTCCTCAAAGCATTTCCTTCTCCAGAGCGATCGCCTATTTCTCTAATTATTTGTAAATACTGCTGATGATGTTCAATAGCTTTGTCGTATTTTCTGCTGGAATAGTAAGCATTACCCAAATTCTCCAAAGCATTTCCTTCTCCAGAGCGATCGCCTATTTCTTTGGCTATTTGTAAATGCTGCTGATGATGCTCAATAGCTTTGTGATATTCTCCCAAAGAATAGTAAGCATTACCCAAATTCCCCAAAGCATTACCCTCTCTATTCTGGTTGCCTATTTCTCTGGCTATTTGTAAATGCTGCTGATGATGCTCAATAGCTTTGTGATATTCCCCCAAAGAATAGTAAGCATTACCCAAATTTCCCAAAGCATTACCCTCTCCTTTCTGGCTACCTATTTCTCTGGCTATCTGTAAATGCTGCTGATGATGTTCAATAGCTTTGTGATATTCCCCCAAAAAATAGTAAGCATTACCCAAATTTCCCAAAGCATTACCCTCACCCCCAGGATCCCCTATTTTCCTAACTATTTCTAAGTCCTGTTGATGATATTCCATGGCTTTGTGATATGCTCCTAGGGAATGGTAAGCATTACCCAAATTCCCCAAAGCAATACCCTCCTGTTTAACATTGCCTATTTTTCTAGCTATTTGTAAATGCTGCTGATGAGACTCAATAGCTTTGTGATATTCTCCCAAGGAATAGTAAGCACTTCCCAAATTCCCTAAAGCAATGCCCTCACCCCCAAGATCGCCTATTTTCCTAACTATTTCTAAGTCCTGTTGATGATATTCCATAGCTTTGTGATATGCTCCTAGGGAATGGTAAGCATTCCCTAAATTGCCTAAAGCAATGCCCTGCTGTTTCATATTCCCTATTTCCTTTGTTATTTGTAAATGCTGCTGATGACACTCAATAGCTTTGTGATATTTTCCCAGGGAATAGTAAGCACTTCCCAAATTCCCTAAAGCAATACCTTCTCCCCCGAGTTCCCCTGTTTCCTTCGCTATTTGTAAATGCTGCTGATGATACTCAATAGCTTTGTTATATTCTTCTAGAGAATGGTAAGCATCTCCCAAATTCCCTAAAGCAATACCCTGTCCCCCAAGATCACCTATTTCCTTAGCTATTTGTAAGTGCTGCTGATAATGCTCAATAGCTTTGTGATATTTTCCGAGAGATAAGTAAGCATTTCCCAAACCATTTAAACAAATACCATCCCAGCTTTGGTCTAATTTACCTAATAATTTATTGTAGAGTTCCATACATTCCTCATAGTAACCCCATCTATTTAGTTGAGTGTCTAAATTTTCATCAACTAGCGGTAATTTAAGAGAAAGAATTTGACTAGCTTTTTCCCACTCTCCCATTTTGGCAAAATGACGGAAGGCTTGCAGATATCCTTTGACTTTTTCCAAGTTAGATGCACCTGGTTCTGGTTGATATATTTTTAACCAATAATAGGCGAGGCGGAGGTTAGCTTTTTCTCTCACCGTTAATTTTTTTTCTGGTTGAGGCGAGTAGTTATTTTCTAATAAATTTAGTTTATTTTGGGGAGAGTTAATTTTCATCAACCTAGTAATTTTTTTGATGATTTCTATACTATTTTTCAGAAAAATATTTTTCTTTTCTTGAGGTTTAACAGTGATTAATTTACCAGATTTTTCATAGTAAGTATTACTTAATTGATAAATAGATAATCCCTGTATTTTTTCAAGTATTTGATATTTTTTATCCATGGTTAAATTTAATTAATTATCTATATTTTGATAAAAGTATTTTTCTTCAGGTTTATTTTTTTTAAAGCCGAGTTAATCAATCTTTTTCAAAATTATCCAAATCATATTCATTTGCCACATTTTTAATTAAACTATGAAGACGATAAAAAGCTTTATTTTGAAAATTTTTTCGATCCAATAAAAACCTTTTATTTAAAGTTTCAAAAGCTAAATTCTGTTCTTCTTTTGGTAGATTACACAAAAGCAGAAGCCAGGCATTTTTCTCTACAAAACATTCTAATTCTCCTCCCATACATAACATTAAATAAGCAAAAATGTGAGAAACAGATAAACGTTTTAAAGTTTCCTCCACTCTACTGCCAACCCTATCAATAATATCTTTTCCCTCAAAATTTTCTCCATTTATATTCTGAGACTCTATCGCTTCAAAATATAGTTTATTATCTTCCCAAAAAGCTTCAAAATCTCCATCATAAGGTTCATTAATAATATCCCCAGCAATCAACCTTAAAGCTAGAGGATGACCATCATAAATATTAATTATTCTGATTAAAAAATTTTTGATTTGATTATTCTCAATGTTAACTTTCCAGCTCTCAAATAGTCCCAAAGACTCCTCCTGAGTTAAACCCTTAAGAGTGACTTGTAGGAGTCGGACATCATCATACCTACTTTGTATTAACACAGGTAAACTATATTGAGAAGTTAGTATTATCCGAGAGGGCATATTTTCAGCTAGTATTATTCTTCCTAGAAAATCTGCAAAAATAGACTCTTCCTCCTTCCACCGATAACCACCTTTCTCCTCAGGCATTAAGACCCCTTCCAACATATCCATAATTAATAGAGTCGGGCGAACTTGTAACTCATTTATCATTGTTAACAGTAGAACTTCTCGATCCTGTTTTAACTGAGGTTGTGCAGCCAACTTTTCCCCCAATACCTGTCGCGCTACTACATCAAAAGTTTTAGTTGGAGCATCATAAAAATTCACCCAAGAGGAAGTCAGGTAATTTGAGATATGCTCGTCAACAGAAAGTTGCATTGCCAGAGAAGTTTTACCAATACCAGTTATGCCAACAATAGATATTATGCGCAACTCACCTAACAGGTTTTGCCTCAACTCAGAAATTAGGTCACAGCGACCTACCCACTGCAAATTATAATCTTCTATATCTGTATCAATTTTAGCAGTAGCAGGAGAAGAAGAAGTTTTTTGTTCTGTAGTATTATCAGTATCATCTTTATAGGTATAGTCAATACCATCCTCAAATTTTAAACCAAAAGTTTCAGCTATTACTTTAATAAATTTTATGTCAGTATTTTCTTCACGCTTCCAGATTTTTTTTAAAGTATTTAGACTAAATTCTCCTTTATTCTGGATAACTAGACTTAACATTTCTGTAAGCTCAATAGCTGTGGATTCGATATTATCAAGGAGAAACTTTTTATTTACAGCATTTTTTAGTTTCTCAAACCCTTCATCTGTCAGAATACGACCTCGTCTGCTTTTTTTCCTTTCATTCATCAGTTCAAGTCCCTTAACTATTTATATAGAAATTTGCCGACTCAATTTTAACCTAACTTAAGGTTATACTAATTTGATAAACTTAGGCTAAACTAATTTAAACTAATTAAATATAGCTAAAATTTGAAATAATTTCCTAAAATTACAGAGGGCATCAAAGTTTTGAGCTTATTAAATTTTAATGCATAAATACATGATTTCCTCTTTCCATCATTTGGAAGGGTGAGAATTTTTTATCTGATCTGAACCTAGTTAAGTGAAAATATTGGGTGACTCTAAGAGTTCTTGCTACATTCTGAGCTAACCTACAGTCTTTAAAATTGTTGCCTTTAACTATTAATGTCTAAGAAACTTCTTTATAACTCATCAGTATTAACCCCAGAACCTACAGGAATATCTATCTACATTTTCTGAGAATGCATGGGAGCGAATTCGTATTAGTACTTGTTATATTTCATCCCTGTCAGAAGTTGCTGGAGATACTGATATTTTAGTTAAACCGAAAAATGTGGGAGAAATAACTGATGTGATGAATGTTATTCCTAAAGATAGGGAGAGCGATCGCATATCAATGACAATACAGAAGTTTTCCGGCACGGCAGACCATAGTAGGGAGTTTTCATGCAACCTCCTTAGAAGGTTTTAGTGATGGTAATATAGTTCATCACTTTGAAAAGCCCTGTCAATTTTGACTAGAACAGCTACTAAGGAGATAATGAAGATTTAAATTATTGTGGCGATCGCTCCTTTTTACTACTTCTAATATCTTATCAGTTAGTCAACCCTGGCAAAAGTTACTAGAGATGCTGCTATTTTAGTTAAAAGAAAAATATTAGAGAAATATTAAAAAAATAATTGATACCATAAATATTATTGCTAAAGATGGGGGGGGAGCGATCGCTTCTGATGACCTTAAATTTAGCCAGAGCTAGACAGTTGAAATTGGGAAAAAACTAGTTTAGCCACTAGACAGATAATTAAGAATTGTATAATTAATAATTTTTTTTTGTTTACTTTTACTTCCTGTTCCATAGAACGCTTTCATAAAATTACTGATTTTCTGGATATGTCTATTATCCTTTCACTCTAAGGAACCTTCAACACACCCATCTTTTTCTACCTCAACTACCTCAACACACTATAATTCTGTTAATTATTAACAATTTCCTACATCTTCTAGTTAATTTGTCCTTTTGACTTCACAGCGCCCTTGTTCTTCTGCCTTAACTACCAGATATAGTTTGACCTCTACGGATACTGTTGTCATTTCCTGAATATCTAATCTCACCTACATTATCTCACCCCTAACTCTACTCAACTATCCCCAGAATCAAATTTTTCTAGCTCTGCCACCTCTTCTGGTAATGGGGTAATGAAGAGATAGAATGGCCATCAAATATAGTTTTATCTCATTGAAATTGCTTCCCTCCTGTCTCCAACTTTTTCTTTTCTTTCGACTCAGTTCTCTCCTGCTTTTCCTGATTTTTCCTGAGGATAGACAACTTTCTACGGGCCATTGGCCTCAGACTTACTTTCTTCTCCGTCCCTAGATAATAGTGACTCAACTTATCTTTTATCTGTGTTATTGGCCAAATATATCCCCCTAAAATAATATATCTAGGATATTCCTTGCCGTTGGGCAATTTTTTTTATAGTGAAGCTCTTGATAAAAATGTCAAAAAAGTACTTCTCAACCTTTAGCATGCCCTAAGCGATCGCCTATCAAATCTCAATATACCTCTTCTCTCTTTCCAGACAACTACCCTGGGGACTCCACCGAAAAAAGATTTTAACTTATAACTATAGTATTAAATCTTAATCCAATTACGAAGCTAAATAGAAAACAATTTTTTTGACTGTGTCAAGCTATCTTGAATTACAATTAAAAATAAATTATCAAAGAGAATTAATTATTATTTTCCCAGCTTGTGGTGCAAAGTGGTCAAAAAGAAGTTAATTTAATTATTGATATTAGTCTCTGGAATTATCAAGCTTACTTAGGAGTAGTTTTAATATTTAGTTGACCAGGAGGAAGCGATCGCTCCCTTAATTTTTCTTGAGTCTCTTTAGAAAAATGGGAAACTATTACTCAACAGAAAAGAAAGATTTTTCCTGCTATTTCTTGATATTTTATGATTAAATTACGGCCTCAATCTGATAAATTCACACCTTGATAGCTAAAAATTAGATAATATTGAGCATCAGGTTTATTATTAACTTAATTAATTCTCAAAAAAAACAAGTCTAAACTTATTGTCAAAATAATGTTACAATCAATATCTAGAAATTTTAACTATGGATATTATATTATCAGGTGAATATCTTTTATCTGGATTAAATGAGACATTAGATAATTAAGAAAGTTAATCATCAAAATTTTCTCTGAGCTTTTATCAACCAGATTTGATATCAATCATTTATTGCAGAAATCTCTCAATCTATTTATAATATTGTTTCGATGTTATTCCTAATTTACTATTCAAGAGAATTTAGACATTGAAAAAAAGATAATATGAAAATTATCAAAAGTACTTGGAGTTATTTATTTTGGCTTGGACCAATTTCAGCTATTATCGGTGTATCAGCAGGATTTGTGTCAGGAAATTGGGAACCTATACCATTAATATTGATAGGTATTTCCATAATAATAACTGGCTTATGGATTTTTTATCAAGCTTATTCTAGAGAACAAAACCCAAACATAACTTGGTGGAGTGGTCGGGCAACTGAAGCAGGTACAAATGCAATTTTTGCAACTATTTCAGTCCTGATAATTTTGGGGATAATTAACTTTCTAGCAGTTCGTTATCAAACAAGAATAGACCTGACTGAAAACCAAAAATTTACATTATCACCACAAACTATAGAAATACTAGAAAATCTCCAAAAGCCAGTCAAACTTTGGATATTTGACCGAGGAGAAAATCCCCAATATACTCAGTTAATAGAAAATTATCAAAGACAAGGAAATGGTAAATTTATATTTGAGTTAGTAGACCCTCAAACACAACCAGGAAAAGCCAATCAATTTGGAGTAAAACAGTTAGGAGAAATTCATCTAGAAGTGGGGGAGAAAAAAGAAGTTATTATTAGTAAACAACTAGAGCTTCTAACAGAATCTAAACTCACAAATAGTATCGAAAAAATACTTGGTAGCCGAATTTTAAAAATCTACTTTATTCAAGGTCATGGGGAACGAGAATTAAAAGAAGGCCAAAAAGGTTTTTCTGAAGCTGTTAATGCTCTTGAAAGTAAGAATTACATAGTAGAATCTATCAATTTGGCAAGCATTTCTCAAGTACCAGAAGATGCAGATGTTGTAATTATTGCTGGTGCTCAAAGAAAATTTTTAGAAGCAGAAGTTATTGCTTTACAAGAGTATTTAGAAAAAGGTGGCGGTGTTTTGATAATGTTAGACCCAAGCACCGATCCAGGATTAAATAATTTATTTGAAGAGTGGGGTGTATTAGTTGACGATCGCCTAGCAATAGATGACCCCAAAATTGGTAGATTAGTCGGTCTTGACCCCTGGGTGGTATTAGTTACAATGTATGGAGAACATCCTATTACCCAAGATTTTGGTAATGGCATTTCATTATATCCCTTTGCCCGACCCATAGAAACTGAGGCCATAGATGGGATAAAGGAAAGTCCTATAATTTGGACTGGTAACCAAAGTTGGGCAGAAACAGATTTAAGGGGTGAGTTAAGATTTAATGAAGGTCGCGATCGTATTGGACCATTATCTTTAGGTGTAGCTTTGACTCGTTCTTCTACTGGGGAAAAAAATCAGGAAACAGAATTAGAATTGACTCCTATTCCTTCACTTCCTGGTCAACCACCTAATGAACCTACTACAACTTATACTTCAGAATTAGAAGCAGAAAAAAAGACAACTTCAGCAGAGGTTATTTCCCCACTTCCTGGTCAACCACCAGATGAATTAGATTCTAGTAAAATAGAGGTAAAATTAGAAAATAAATTAGAAGAAGCACGTTTAATAGTATTAGGAAATTCTCAATTTGCTACCAATGGTTGGTTTCAACAACAACTAAATGGAGACGTATTTCTTAATTCAATTTCTTGGTTAAGTAAACCAGAACAAGAAACACTTTCTATTAGTCCGAAAAAAACTACAAATCGTCGTATTGCAATGAGTTTAGTAAAAGCCAGATTTTTAAGCTGGATGGCAATTGTAATCTTGCCAATTTTAGCCTTGACAATTGGTGGAATAATTTGGTGGCAGCGACGATAAAAAGTCAAAATTTAGCTCCCCCCTAATACCATTTATCATTATCAAAAACTTTTCTACTTGAGTATTGATTAGGGGTAGGGACGTTGCGTGTTATGTCCCTACATACTCCCTAAAAGCATAAATAATATGAAAATCAAAAGAACAACTTTAATATTAATGTTAACAGCACTTGTTTTAGGAGGATTTGTTTACTTATACGAAATTCGAGGTAAACAACAACAAACGGAAACTCAAGAAAAACAAAAACAAGTGTTTAATTTTGATTCAGAACAAATTCAGACTATTACCATCAAACAAGAGTCAGAAACATTAACCTTAAAAATCAATAAAGAAGCAGAAGAAAAAGCCTGGAATATAACTGCACCTGTCGAAAAAAAAGCTGATTTACAAACAGTAGAATTTTTATTATATGAACTAACAAACTTAAAAAGCGATCGCTCTATATCAACTTCAATTTCTCGGTTATCAGAATATGGTTTAGAAAAACCAGAAATCACTTTAGAAGTTCAACTTAAAGACGGTAAAAACATGCGTCTATTTTTAGGTCAACCAGACTTTAATGGTAATTTTATATATTCTCAATTAGAACCGGAGGGAGAACCACCAGAAGAGGTATCTGTTTTGTTATTATCTGTCAACTTCAAAAATGTATTAACTAAACCAGTTTCCGAATGGGAAAAACTTGAAATCTCCGATGAGGAGAAAACAGAAGAAGAAGAAAAATCTACCGAAAAAAAAGAGCAACCAGAAACAAGCAAAGAACCATCGGAAAAATCATCTAGTAACTCAGAAGTTTCTCCCTCACCCACCAATTAATATTAATATTTATTCAAAGAATAGTTCTAACCCATAAATAGATTTATAGATTTGCAGCTAGAAAAATTATATTATGTTATAATTTATTACTTTTATTACCTTTTGACATCCTCACTAACTGTTAAGGACATAGAACCATAACCAGGCGAAGTTCAAAGACCAGTCTAGGCTTGACAACCTACTACAAACACCCCAACTTCACCGTTCCCCCTCCAGGAAGAGAGCTAAAGTGTGTGTCCATTTTTTGTCTCAAACTATCAACCTGCGCCTACCACTAATAAATTAATAATATTTTAACATATGTATCAAAAAAAAACAACTCAAAATTCCCCCTAATCAGGGTGGGAGGCATTAAAACTAATTTTTCCCTAAAAGTTTTATTAATTAAGCCAGAATAAATCTGATATCTAACGGGGGTTTTTATCCCTAAGAGTTGACAGTCACCTTAAGAAGCTAATTCTTAATAGCTGAATTCTACAGTTAACTAACTATTAGCTTTTCCTGATAGAATTCTCCCCAAACAGCATTTAGTTATAAGTTAATAATTCAAGAGCAATAGCCCCCTAGTGTTTTTTACCCATTGAGGAAAAATTAGGGATATGTAAGAAATAGGACTAAAATTTATACTATACATATACCTTGAGAAGCTGATTGCTAATAGCTAAGTTCTACTTCAACAGACCTCTGGGAAAATAGAGATTTTAAACATTAGTGCTATAAGGGTTTGAGAACCTTTTCTGGAAATATTTCATGACTAGCTTGACTCACTCTTGATGAAGTCTAATAGCGCAAACTGTTAAAATACTACAAAACCTAATATTTAAATTAGTTGAAAACCCAATTTCCCAAGGCATAACAATTATGACTCAAACTGCACTGAATATTGGGACGACCCTAAATAAAACCAAAAATGACGTTGAACTGCGTAAAGTATTCAAAGTATTTGAAGGCCATACAGCAGTAAAGGGCGTGGACTTCAATATTCGTCAAGGAGAATTTTTTAGTATTCTAGGACCTTCTGGGTGTGGTAAAACTACCACATTACGTTTAATAGCTGGATTTGAAACCCCATCGGCAGGTGAAATAATTATTCGAGGCCAATCTATGAGTCAAACTCCTGCTTACCGTCGTCCAGTAAATACTGTTTTTCAAAGCTACGCTTTATTTAATCATTTGAGCGTTAAAGATAATATCGCTTTTGGACTACGAATAAAACGTTTAGGAAAAACTGAAACTGAGGAAAAAGTAGCACAAGCTTTGCAGTTGGTCAAAATGGAGAAATTTGCTGATCGCTACCCTAATCAAATATCTGGTGGACAACAACAACGGGTGGCTTTAGCAAGGGCTTTAGTAAATCGTCCAGCAGTATTATTATTAGATGAACCCCTGGGGGCTTTAGACTTAAAGCTACGCAAACAAATGCAAATGGAATTGTCCAATATACATAAAGATTTGGGGGTCACATTTGTAATGGTAACTCACGACCAACAAGAGGCTATGAGTATGTCTGACCGCATTGCTGTGATGCACGAGGGTAGAATAGAACAAATAGGCTCTCCTCAAGAAATTTATGAGTGTCCTGAAAGTCCATTTGTCGCAGATTTTATTGGAGATACAAATTTATTTCAAGGTTGTGTCGAATATAATAATAATTCCAGTCTAGTTGTTAAGACAGATAGTGGTCTGAATATTTCTGCAGAATACAAAAAAGTAAATGGAAAAAACGGAGAAATCTATGGAGGTACTTCAGTAGTACTAAGTGTGCGACCAGAAAAAGTTAATCTCAGTCTATATCCTCCAGATGTATCAGAAAATTGTTTTGAAGGTAGGTTGAGGAATGTAATGTATATGGGAACTCATGTACATTATCAAGTAAATCTGTTGTCCGGTGATCAGATGATGGTAAGGCAACCAAATACAGAACGAACTTTGCCTAACTTAGATACTCCTATGTATGTCTACTGGTCAAAACAAAATTGTTTAGCTTTAAGTGAATCAAAATCATAACAATAGTTAAACACAATCAAAAAAAACGTAAACTTAATTTTGACTTTGAACTTTTTGTAACTACTGTGCCTCCAACTAATTTACAGAAATACCAAGGCAATGATATAGCTAAATCAATTTATCAGCAAAATACTACCACTTCTAGACGTAAATTTCTGAAAATGTCAGCAGCTACTATCACAGTTTCAACCCTCTCTGGTTGTGGTTGGAGATTAGCTGAAGTGAAATCTAACCCCAAAATGCGGGGTCGTTCAGATTTACTCTATATATATACTTGGGCAGGATATACAGATCAAGATTTGCTTGATCGCTTCTACAACGAAACTGGAATTAAAGTAGTTGCAGATGTTTTTGACTCCAATGAGTCAATGTTAGCTAGGGTCCAAGCAGGGGGGGGTGGAGCTTATAGTGTCATCTATCCATCTGATTATATGGTACAAAAAATGACTAATCTAAATTTGCTGACGCAGTTAGACCAATCTCTAATTGTTGGTTTAGACGACTTATTTCCCCAATTTCAAGACCCGATATATGATCCTGGTAATACCCATAGCGTACCCATAAGTTGGGGTACTACTGGTTTAATTTACAATAGCAAATTGTTATCTACTCCACCTAATGACTGGAAATATCTCTGGGAAAATCAAGATTTAGTATTGAAGCGGATGACTTTAGTGAATGATGTACGGGAGGTGATCGGTTGTGCTTTAAGAAAATTAGGATATTCTTACAACTCTACCAATGTAGATAACATTAAGGAAGCTTATCAAGAGTTACTCACGCTCAAACCAGCGATCGCTTCTTTTACTACAGATGGTTGGCGGTCTCAAATTTTGGTAGAAGATTTGTTAATTGCTATGTGTTATTCTTCTGATGCAGCAGAAATTAAACCAGAAAATGAAGATCTAGAATATATTACCCCACGCAGTGGTTCTTCCCTATGGACAGATACATTAGTAATTCCCAAAAATGCTCCTAACCCAGAGGGTGCTTATCAATGGATTAACTTTATGTTACAGCCAGATGTAGCAGCTCAAATTGTGGAAAGACTAAGTTTTACTACAGCTTCTCGTAAAGCTTATCAAATATTACCAGAAGAACTAAAGGAAGACTCTACTTTATTTCCTCCGGAGTCAGTTCTTGAAAAGTGCGAAAGTTTAGCTCCACTGGGTAAATATGAAGAAGTTTATGAAAGATATTGGACTCAATTAAGAAGTGAATAACTCAAAGAATAAAGAAGATAAATTACTGAATTTATTTATAGGATTATTCTACGAACTTTTTTGACTTATTAAGGTATAGGTAAAGATTAATAAATTTTCTTGTCTTTGAACATCTGTAGCATTACAGGCTTAGGCATCTCAAACTAAATCATACATTACTTTTAACTTTTCAATTTAAACTTATGTATAGCACTATATAACCAAATCCTTGATAAATTTTATAACTCATCTAACACCAAAAAAATTTTTAGGACATTGATAAAATTAAAATATTTATACAGTCAATAATTTTGACTTGAGCTAATTACTGATAAACGATAATTGATAACTGATATGACTACACCTACTAAACCATATTTTCCGGTGCTTAATTCTCAGTCAAACAATAGTATAAGTCAAATATTTATTAAAATATTAGGCCCTTTAATTTTATTAGGTCCGGCAGGTTTATGGTTATTGTTTTTATTATTATTGCCAACCTTAGTAATTTTTGAGCTGAGTTTAGTAGAAAATATTCGACCAGGAGATTTAGTAATTCCTGACGGTATCGGTAACTATTTACGAGTTTTTGAAGCCTTGAATTTAAAGGTAATTTGGCGTTCAATATATTTGGCTACGGGCACAACAATTTTATGTTTATTGTTAGGATTTCCTGTGGCTTATTGGATTGCTATAATGTCGCCAAAACATTGGCGAAATCTACTTTTATTGGGTTTTATTTTGCCACTTTGGACCTCATCTTTATTACGTTCTTATGCCTGGATTACAATTTTACGCCCCACTGGTGTATTAAATTCATTTATTGGAATTATTGGATTACCACCTTTGGAATTATTGAATCGAACTCCGGCAGTTTTGATTGGCATGAGTTATAGTTATTTACCTTATATTGTGACGGTTCTTTATGCTTCTTTGGAAAAATTAGACCGGAGACTATTAGAGGCATCATATGATTTAGGTGCTACTCCTACACAAACTTTTTGGAAAGTGACAGTTCCCCAAAGTTTACCTGGTATTGCTGCTGGTTCTTTATTGGTTTTTATTAGTTCTTTGGGAGATTTTGTTGACCCAGAATTATTGGGTGGCGCTTCCAGTATGACTGCCGCTAGATTAATTTATAACCAGTTTTTAGGAGCTACTCAAAATTGGGGTTTTGGTTCGGCTTTAAGTATGGTTTTGATCTTAGGAGTGAGTATAGCCATTGCTCTTTTACTAAAATTTGGTGATGGTAAACCCTCTAAATAAAGTCATTTCAGTTATCAGTTATTAGTTATCAGTTATTATTAACATGAAAATCTAATATAAATTAAACGAATGCTTAATTTATTCATTAAAAAGCTGACAGCTGACTGCTCATAGCTGAATGCTTACATCCTAAATTCTACTAGTTAATTTATGAACTTAAAAGCCTATAAAAATAAGTATTTTAGCAACTATTTATATTATAAAATTTTCCAAAAATTACCTTGTTTAAAGTTAAAATCATCGCAGAAATATAAAATATTAAGCATAAATAATGAATCAATTTTTTACTTATATTAATAACTATGATTTTATCCTAATTTCTGTCACAGACCCCTATAACTTCTGAATCATGATTTTAAAATATATTTTTTCCTAGGGAATGTAGATTAGATAAAAGCTTTTTATTCTCCTTCTTACTAGACCATTACTATCTCTCAAATACCCTAACATTCTCTTTTCCCTATCAACAAAGAATAAAGATAACTAAAGAGTTAAAGATGACAAATACTATTATTAATCCAGAAGATGATCTCCCAATAGATATGTCTAAATCTCAACCTAAACTTCAGATTTCTTGGCAGATAATATTTACAGTTTCCATGTTTTTGTTTATGTACTTGCCAATTTTTGTCCTGACTTTTTATAGCTTCAACAAATCTAAGTATAGTTCAGGATGGGAGGGTTTTACTCTACAATGGTATGTCAAACTTTTTCAGGATATTAGGATTTTAGTTGCTCTCCAAAATAGTTTAACTGTAGCTTTTTTTGCTGTGGCTATTGCAGCAGTTCTTGGTACTTTAATGGCGGTAGGTTTAGCTAAATATAAGTTTCGTGGTAAGTCCTTATATTTAGGTATTTCTTATTTGCCATTAATTATTCCTGATATAGCGATCGCTGTAGCTACTTTAGTATTTTTAGCTGCACTGGCAATTAGATTAAGTTTAGGGACAATTATTGCAGCTCATATTGTTTTTTGTTTAGCTTATATAGGTTTAGTTGTCTCCACAAGATTAGCAGATTTAGACCCTAATTTAGAGGAAGCTGCCCTTGATTTAGGGGCAACACCAGTAGAAGCTTTTATAAAAGTATTATTACCCCAATTATTACCAGGAATTGTGTCTGGATGTTTGCTAGCTTTTGTACTAAGTATGGATGATTTTTTAATTGCTAGTTTTACTTCTGGGAGTGGAGTTACAACATTGCCAATGGAAATTTTTAGTCGCATTCGTACAGGAGTAAAACCTGATATTAATGCTCTGAGTGTAATTTTAATTATAGGTTCAGGAGGAATAGGAATTGTTGGAGAATTGTTGCGCAATAGGAGTGAAAAAAAAAATAAGGGTTTTGTATAACCTAGATATAAATTATAAAGATTTACCCCCTTTCACTATTTATTCTAATTCCTGTTAATTATCATTACTCCCTACTCCATAATTTTTGTGTTAAATAGCAGGTAAAAAAAATAAACACCAGTTTTTAGCTCTGCTTATCTTGTCATTTCAAGAGCAGTAAATGATGATTTTGTTAAAAAATTGGTAGAAAATTTTTAGAGACTTAATCCTTATAAATCCCTTCTTCAATTTTCTCCCAGGATGAAAGTAAGATTGCTAAGTAAAGCAATAATACAGTCAGCACGAGCAGAGCATCAAATCTAGTTGAATCAAATTAATCAAAAGGAATTAAAGCGACAAATACATTACTTAATCAGAGTATCATTTATGATTGAGAATCAAATAATAAAAGTGATTTTTTTTAATAATAATAATATTATTTAAAAGTTTGCTTCAACTATTTTTCAAGACTAAACTGTAGCACAATCTCGTAACATCCAGATCAATAAATCCCCACAATAATTTTCTCAAAGTCTAATTAAAAACTAACTTACTTCACCCAAACAATAAGCTTTTATTCCCTGAGAAAAAAAGAAATCTATCGCCATTTCTACCTGAGTTGGTGACACTAAAACTACAAAACCAATCCCCATATTAAAAGTATTAAACATTACTTCTTTATCTACATTACCAACTTCAGAAATCCACTTAAAAATAGGAGGAATTTCCCAACTACTCTTATCAATATCAATAGACATTTTTTCTGGCAAACAACGAGGTAAATTTTCTGGTAAACCACCCCCAGTAATATTAGCCATACCATGAATTTCTAAACCAGACTTTTGCGCTGCTAAAATTGGTTTAACATAAATTTTTGTTGGAGTCAACAACATCTCTCCCAAACTTTTTTGCTCCAAAAAATCTAGGTTATCTTGTAGAAAAATATTATATTCATCAATAATCTTTCTCACCAAACTAAAACCATTACTATGAATTCCACTACTTTCTAATCCAATTGCCACATCACCTACTTTTACCTGAGACCCATCCAAAATCAAACTTTTTTCCACAATTCCCACACAAAAACCGGCTAGATCGTACTCACCAGGGAGATAAAAACCAGGCATTTCTGCAGTTTCACCCCCTATTAAAGCACACCCTGCCAAACGACATCCTTCCGCTATACCAGCAACCACTTCAGTTAATTGTTGTTGATTTAATTTTCCTGTTGCCAAATAATCCAAAAAAAATAGAGGTTCCGCCCCAGATGTTAACACATCATTAACACACATAGCAACAAGATCAATACCAACAGTATCATGACAATTCAAAGTATTTGCTAGTTTTAATTTTGTACCTACACCATCAGTACCAGAAACCAAAACAGGTTCTTTATAACCACTTGGTAAAGCAAATAATCCACTAAACCCACCTAAACCTCCTAAAACTTCCGGTCGGTGGGTACTAATAACCAAATTGCGAATATTATTAACAAATTCATGACCCGCTTCAACATCAACACCAGCTTGTTTATAATCCATCATTTGCAATATTTAAGCTACTCAAATCAGTCAAATAAACTAATCAGAGGATAGTATAACATTACTTGCGACAGTAAGGGTAGTTGCCTGCAAAGCACGAACCATAATGTTTCCTAACCCTTTTATATCTCTAGAAATTATTATTATTAATTCAAGGGAATTAATTGTTTTTGATGTTCCAAGTTTATGATGAATATGACCACAATTACTACAAGTTTTTCAAGTTAGTAGATTTATTATAACGAACCAGAATCACCTGATATGTGAATAAATGCTTTAATTAAATATTGTGCAAATTGATAATGACTCGACAAAAGTATATTTATGATTCACTTACGATTAATTTTTATGTTTTTCTCTACTATATTTGATGTTTTTAAAGTAGGTTAAAATCTAGTTTATCTCTATTGAAAACTTAGGAATTACGTTGATTCTGTAAATTATTAACTATTGTTGTAATCTTAGATCTAATCATATCTGTAGTTTTTCTCGTTTGATATCTTTAACATTTTGATGCTTTCGAGATTCTACTAATTAAATTATCAAATATTAAATATTTCTAGCTGGATTTCTTAACTCTTTAACTATTTTTCTATTTTTATGGCTTTTACTGTAGTGAAGTCTGAGAGTAAAAACAGTAATTATTTCTCAAATATCTAGCCATAAATATTTTATGTTATAAATACCTACTAAGTTACTAACTTTGATACTACAGCTTGATGTACATAATAATTTAAATTTAAACTACATCTAGCTTCTATAAGTTTACCATCAGCCTTGTTTCTAGAAAATAAACCAAAATATTTTTAATATTTGCTTCCCAATCTTAAAAGTTTGTGATATTGTGTTTCAGATCCTTAATCATAATTAAACATCAAAGAGTTTGAATTATCCGGAAAAGTCATTCCTGGACTATACCAAGGTAAATACAACTCTAGATGTGCTAATAAAAAAATAAATTTATGAAGCACAAAATTTGGACTGGTCTTATGACTTTCCTAATGTTTTCTCATGTAGGTGCAACTTACTGTTATACCTATGTTCTCCGGGAAGGCAAAACTGATCAGCCGAACGAACCAATAGATAGAAATTTAGAAACACATGATAATTTACCAAAAACCTTTGCTAACAGCCAAACAGATATACTAAAAGTTAGAAAACTTAGGTTTAACACAAAAAAAGAGCCCAATAGCATTACTAAAATTAAAGCTCATGAACTGCTTGATCGCCAAGCGGCAACTCTCTATGTTCGCAATATTCCAGTTCTGACTTTTCTTGACTCTGATAAAACTAATAAGAAGGCTGATCATCAAGGTTCAAACTCTGCGGCCAAAGCAGCTACTATTCAATGTTGCAATTCAAACAAACAAAAAGATCCCCTGTCGGAAGCATTAGTAGTTGCGTCCCGACTAGACCAATTTATTCAGGAAAGTCCCAATTTAAAGATTACAGCAAAGTGGGATGCAGATACCAAAGGCTACATAATTCTGGCCAATGACCAAAAATTAGTAGAAATAAATGAGCAGACTATCCTACCAGATACTACCAACGACTTAGCAATAGATACTTTACAAGCAACGAACCGCCTACGACGACAAGTTAATAATGCTCCTCCTTTAAAAGAAATAGGAGGTAAACCACAACTATTGCCACAACCGAAAGCAAAAAAAGTTGCTCCTAAACCAATTCAGTTCCAATTTCAAGGTTGGGCATCTTGGTATGGCCCTGGATTTCATGGTCGCTTAAGCGCTAATGGCGAGCGTTTTAATCAATACGCAATGACTGCTGCTCATAAAACCCTACCTTTTGGAACAAAAGTACGAGTGACTAATTTACATAATGGTAGTTCAGTTATTGTGCGAATTAATGACCGTGGTCCATTTATTCCAGGTAGAGTTATTGATTTATCCTCTGCTGCAGCAGATGTTTTAGATATGATTCAAATTGGAGTTGCTCCTGTCAAAGTAGAGGTTATGGCTCGTGAATCATAAATAAGGCTTGAGTTGGTAAAAGATCAGCA
The DNA here is from genome assembly GCF_000014265.1 of Trichodesmium erythraeum IMS101. Classification (NCBI taxonomy): domain Bacteria; kingdom Bacillati; phylum Cyanobacteriota; class Cyanophyceae; order Oscillatoriales; family Microcoleaceae; genus Trichodesmium; species Trichodesmium erythraeum. The sequence goes on along the minus strand of NC_008312.1, from coordinate 4,342,167 downwards.
AATAAAAACCAATTTTTACCCTAAGTACGACTTTTAAATTTAATATATTTTGGTGTTTGATGAGTCAAAGCTTTTCATTTTATCCATCGCACCTATAGTTTTAAAATAGAGCAATTAAAATTTTTAACATTACCCAGATATTACCCCCCCCCATTGAAGTTAAGGTCCGCAATAATTATCCCTTGCACATTCATTTAGAAAGGGATGTCAATGGTTAATTGATTTCTAATTTTTTAGAGTAGAATAAACATTGCTATAATAAATTCAAAATTGCTTATATTGGTCAAGAAAAATGCGTTTATTTACAACTATTGCAGGGTTAAACTGCTACTTAAATTTACTGCGAAATGAACAAAAAAAATCTCCAGATACTATTGGTTTAGTTCCGACAATGGGAGCTTTGCACAAAGGACATTTAAGTTTAATTAAACGTGCAAGAGAAGAAAATACGATTACGGTTGTCAGCATTTTTATTAATCCTTTACAGTTTGCTCCTAGGGAAGATTTTAAAGAATATCCTCGACAGTTAGAAATAGATAAAGAATTTTGTGAAAAGGAAGGAGTAGACGTAATTTTTGCTCCCACTCCTGAAACAATGGGTATGAAAAATGCTTTATCTACTGATGCTCAAGACTCTACAACTACAGTTGTTTCTCCATCTCATATGACATCAATTATGTGTGGAGTTTCTCGACCGAATTTTTTTCAGGGAGTGGCAACAATTGTAACTAAGTTATTGAATATAGTTAAACCAAATAATGCTTATTTTGGGCAAAAAGATGCTCAACAGTTGGCAATTATTAAGCAATTGGTTAAAGACCTGAGTTTGCCAGTTAATATTGTTTATTGCCCAATAATTCGAGAAGCTTCAGGATTAGCTATTAGTTCTCGGAATCAATATTTAACTCCTGAACAAAAGGAGCAAGCTTCTATGCTTTATGCTTCTCTTTGTTATGGTAGAAAAATATTTTTAGAGAATCAAGATACCCCAAATATTTTAGAAACAGTTGAAAATGCTGTTAAGGAAAAGTTAGCATCTCAACCAGTATTAAAACTAGAGTATTTGGAAATAGTTGACCCTGAGACTTTAAAACCTTTAGAAAATATTCAAAATATAGGTTTATTAGCGATCGCTGCTTATATTGGCTCTTGCCGTTTAATAGATAATATACTTTTGAGAAACCGTAAACCTATCATTGCAATTGATGGGCCTGCTGGTGCGGGGAAATCTACAGTTACCAAATTAGTGGGACAAAGCCTAGGACTTTTGTACTTGGACACAGGAGCAATGTACCGGGCAGTAACATGGATGGTATTACAATCTGGTGTGCCAGTTACCGACCAAGCTCAGGTAGCAGAATTAGTAAGTCAATGCCAAATCAGCTTTAATAGTCCTGAAAATAACCATGTCGTAATCAATGGCCAAGATGTCACAGTAGCAATTCGGAGTAGGGAAGTAACAAATAATGTTTCAATTGTTGCAGCCCAGCCTACAGTGAGGTATTTTATGGTCAAACAACAACAACAATTTGGCGCTAAAGGAGGAATAGTAGCAGAAGGACGAGATATTGGCTCTCATGTTTTTCCAAATGCTGAACTAAAGATTTTTTTAACCGCTTCGCTAAAAGAGCGATCGCGACGGCGACTAGTTGAATTAAAACAGAAAGGTCAAACGAACATCAGCTTAGAAGAAGTAGAAAAAGAGATTATTTGTCGTGACCAAAAAGATACTAACCGAAAAATTTCTCCCTTGCGAAAATCTTCAGATGCTGTTGAAATTAGTACAGATGGTTTAAGCATAGGTGAGGTCACTCAAAAAATTGTAGATATTTTTAAGACAACTTGCTATGGAAAATCCTCAGTAAATAACATAATTTAAATTAACGTCTAATTTTATGAGGAAAATTAATTAAAAAAATTAAAAATAAGTCAAAATATTGTATACATTGCTCAAAAATTATCAAGTCATTAAATTTATTATTACTTCATTACTAAACAGTAATTATGAAAGTAAAATCATCTAAAAAATAGGTCAAAATTTCTATTTTCAAAATTTCTGCTCAAAAATTACAAAATAGTAAGAAAGAAAAAGATGACAAATTTAGATAGATTATCTAAGCCGGGAAAACCTTTAACAACAATTATAGCAGCAGGAGGCAGTTTTTTAATTGGGATACTAATACCAGATATATCTGCGAAACTACACTTAAACACAAGAGAAATCCCACCAGTAACTAGCAGTGCAATTAATCAACAAGCAAATAGTAAAGAAAACAAATTAGAAATAACTAAAATCAGTCCTATCCTGGCTAAAAACATTGATACAACTCGACAGAAACTTAGGGAATTAGAATTAAAAATTTTTCAATTTAGTGTACCTAAAAGGTTTCAAGGAAAAACTGTTCAAAATATTACTCTTAAAAACAAACAAAAAGTTATTGCCTTAACTTTTGATGACGGTCCATGGAAGAAAACTACAGAACAAATATTAGATATTCTGAAAACACATAACATTAAAGCAACTTTTTTCGTAGTCGGCCAATATTTAAACGAACATCAAGAAATAGGGAAAAAAATTGTAGAAGCAGGTCATGTTATTGCGAATCATACATGGAACCACCCCGATCAAAAAAGTAAAATTAATCAAAAGCGTATTGAAAGTGAAATTGAAAGTACAGCAAAGCTTATATATCAAGTCACAGGTAAGAAGACTAAACTATTTCGCCCTCCTGGTGGTGTTCTTGAGAATGGTTTAGCTGACTATGTAAAAGAACGGAAACATACTGTAGTCTTATGGTCTGCTGATTCTGTAGACTGGTATTACAGGTCAGCTCCAGAAATTACCAAAAGGGTTTTGAATAAAGCTAGCAACGGTGGTATTGTATTACTACATGATGGTGGAGGCCCAAGAAAGCATGTTGTAGAAGCTTTACCCAAGATCATCTCTGGTTTGAAAAAACAAGGTTATGAGTTTGTAACAATACCAGAACTTCTCACAATTAAAGATAGAGAATTAAATAAGCAAGAGTTAGCAAAACAACAAAATCAAAACCAATAACAATTAAAGAAGTTGATAGGTTTTAGGTTTAAGAGCATGGTAATTTAAACCAACCCCAAGCAATTAATGATAGTCTATTTTTTTTCCTGTGAAAGGTATGCTCTAACGGAGAAAAAACCTGTTAACTCCCTTGCTACAAACTGTTTATTACTTAAGCTGAAAAGACTGAATATAGATAATGGTGGTCAGAAGTTTCTGCTATAATTAGGTATATGTTAAAATTTGTTGCTGCCTAACAAAATGTAAATTCTTCTCAAATTAATTCCAATCAACTATCTAGAGTCCATTGAAGTAACTTTAGAAAATTTAATATAGTTAAGTAATTTCTGTGAATACCTGTGAATACCTACTTAACTATGTTTAAAAACGATAATATATTTCTGGTATGATAAAAAACTATAACCTATCCCGATAGTTAAGAGGAGTGGGTGTCAGATGTAGAGCTAATGTCTGAAAGCTGAAAAATAGGTCTTATGGGTCGTAATTTTAGAGTAATTAGTCGTTGGGAATTAATATCTCAAATTTGCTCTAGTTGTAGATTTAAAAGTGGAAAATCAGATGTATTAATTCCCTCGCGCGCAGATGCTTTTATCTTAACTGTGGTACTAAACATGACCGTGATAAAAGTGCAGTAATAAATATATTACAGTTATTTGCATTGTTATAAAGTAGAGCTACGCGAGTAAGATACCAGGAATACATGATTTTTACTATTTACTCCATACATCATTTTTCCAAAATATGCTGTATTATATATTACTTATGTATTAGTCGCGAGGCGGATAGCCCCAGACAAAAAACAAACGCACCGAGTAAGGGCAAAACTAAAGTCAAGTTTCGCGCTGGCGACAAAACATTGCACTAGACTGCGAAACCTCAATCAATTGAAGAACTTCTATTAGGTAGAACTAACCCTGCATCTAGCCTAACAGTCGGGGAATATACCAATATTATAATAAATCAAAATTTTTACCCTCTACAATAATAACTCTTTAGTTTGCTATAAACCATTACGATTGAAATTCTAAGACTCAAAAATTACTACAAGATTTTTTGTTAAAATAATTGGGTGAAACAACCAGACCTTTTAAAGGAAATGTTTTTGTAGGGTTACTCTCCCATCCCTTTGAAAACAAAAGCTTCTGGCTCTTGAGTACTGTTAAATTTTGATTTAGTGTAGGAAGCATCACTATTGCTATATTGTTGATGCACCTTTCTATAGTTTGACTGAAACAATATGGCTTCTATAGCTCGCAAAAATTTATTAGAAGATATTCCTCGGTTTATAGTAGCCCAAGCAGGAATATTATTTGCAGTTAGCTTAGTAACAATCCAAACAGGTATATTAAATGGTTTTGCTCGTTCCACAACCTTATTAATAGATCAATCCAATGCAGATATTTGGATCACTTCTGATGAAATGGTCAATTTTGAGCTGACAGACCCCCTACTTTATGGCCAATCAAACCAGGCAAAAACTATAGATGGTGTCCAGCAAGTAGAAGCTTTAATTTTAGGCTCTGTTAGATGGCGACCTCAAAATGGAGACATGAGTCCATTAATGGTAATTGGATTTAACCCAGATGGACAACTCTTTAATCCAGGAAATGTTGTTGAAGGTAATCTCAGGGACTTAAAACAACCTTTTGCAGTGATGGCCGACCAGAGCAGATTATCTAGTATGCTCTCAAAAGGAATAGGAACAACAGCGATCGCTGGTTCTTTACCAGCAAAATTAGTTGCAGTAACAAAAGGTACTCAATCAATTGTATCAAGTACCTTATTATTTACATCTCTGGAAAATGCAAATACCTACATTAGTGCCGGTATTAATGCTGAAGTTAACTGCAAAATGGTAGGAGCAGGAAATTTTCAATGTACAAGGGTAATGGAGAAAAAAGACCCCACTCAAAAGTTAAAAGAAATACCAGCACCCAAAACATTAGAAATAGCAGATCCAATCGCTTATATATTAGTTAAAGCTAAACCAGGAGAAGATCTACAAGTTTTAAAACAAAAAATAGAAGAGGTAATGACGGGTACTGCTGCTTACACTAGAAAGGAATTATCTGAAAAAACTAGATTTTTTTGGTTGGCACGAACAAATATTGGTTTAGTGTTGGGAATGGGGGCAGTAGTAGGTGTAATTGTAGGGATAGTTGTGGTGGCTCAGATTTTATATTCTTCTGTATCTGACCATATTAAGGAGTTTGGCACTCTCAAGGCAATGGGTGCATCTGATCAAGAGTTATACACAATAATTGTGGAACAGGCAATCTGGATGGCAGTTTTGGGTTATATTCCTGGGATATTGGTTTGTTTAGGATTGAGTAGTTGGGTGGCAAGTAAAGGAATTATTATTTTAATTACACCTTTGTCTGCACTAGGGGTATTAGGTGTAACTGTTGTAATGTGTGTAGGATCAGCTTTCTTTGCAATTCAAAAAGTAACTCGCATCGATCCGGCGATCGTATTTAAAGCTTAAGAATATTTTACTTGTCCTCAAATAATATTTTTTTGGTCACTTCAAAGATAGAAGTCCTAGTAAAGATTTATACTTTTACTTACAGCAGTTTTCCTATAGGGTAGACCAAAGTGCAGAACATAAGGCTACATTGATACTCCATAATACTATTTCTCAAACACTTTTCTATCTTTTCCAATAGTAGGGGACAGATATTGCCCGCTTCCCACCGAAGGGATGGGGGTGACTAAGGGAGTAGGAGTAGAGATGTTGCATGAATGTCCTTACGAAATCAGACAAATTAATATCAATTTCATAAACTTAGACTACATTACTTAATATTAATAAGATTATATGATTTCATTCTTGAGTATGATGTGTAGCCATGCTTAAGAAAATTGGTATCACATGATTCACAAAATTCGCGACATTAAATTACTCAAAGAAGTTATTTACTTATATATATTAATAACTTAAATTTCTGAAATGTTACCTAAGTATAGCATTAATCTATGGAAATTGCTATTAGTTACCATAATAATTACTTTTGTCAACAGTATTTTCATCTATTTTTCAGCCTACTTTTGTAAAATTACTAGCCGGTAGCTCCAACTTTTTAAGACACTAATTTTTGTGTTTATAGCAATAAATACAAAAACTTAGGACGCTCTCTCTATTCCGGATTTGCTCATATAACCGAATATTGATGTCTTAACCTATGCTTCGACTGCTATATCTTAACTTTTTGAGTGCGATGCCATCCGGCATTATCTTCTACTAACAAAATGATTTTTCCCTCCGTTACTCCTACCATAGTGATCAAAATAGAGGTATTTATAGAAATTATCAGTTAAAATAAAAAGCATAATTTAGGAGATCAATACTATGTCTGACCTTGACCGTGGCATAATGAAATTTAAGGGAGCAGATACTCCCAGGGCGATCGCTATTTCTGCGATTCTTATCTTAGGTAGTATAGTCTTTCTCCTTTTCTGGGGACTTAATACTGCTTACACAGTTGGTTAGTTAATACTAATCCAAACTTTTTAGAGGCGTTCCTGTGGAACGTCTCTAACTATTATCATGGTATAATAGTTTTCAATTTCTTAGAAAATTTAAAATTAAAATCCAACTATTATACATCATTGTTAATCTTCCACTTCCTCAGCTAGAAAACTAAATTTATATACTAAAAAAAAGCAGAAGCAGCAAAAAAAAGGTACCTTTTTCCCTGTGCAAGATTATAATCAGTAATTTTTTGCATCATATAGCTTATAGCCAGATTTTGCTTGGTAATTTTCTAGCGGGGAGAGAGTAATTAAACCTAAATTTTACAGAAAAAAATGCTTCAAAGTAAGCGACCATATTTAAAACTTAGGAATATTTGACTTGTTCTCAAAGAATATTTCTTTGGTCAGTTAAAGATAGAAGTCCAAGTAAAGATTTATACCTTTACTGATACCTGTGTTCATTTCGGTAGACTAAAGTGCAGAGTATAATGCCATTTTGCTCTCCCATAGTACAAATTCTCAAAACAATTTGCTATAGTTGAATTTTATATTTATCAATACTATGTATTGACATAGTTCTTTTTTTTAATAACCTCTGTGATTTTTCTAGTCATTTTTACCACTTCCCAAACATAGCATTACTTTTAATAAAGGGTATGATGCCATTCTTGAAAAACTTTTCCACATTTTCCAATAGCAGGGGACCTATCTTGCTCCCCTCCTACCAAGGAGATGGAGTTGGGCAGAGGAGTCGTGGTAGAAACGTTGCGTGGAATGTCTGTATAAAATAATAAGAATTAACATAGTTTGAAGTTATTTACTTAGTATGTTAATGACTTAAAATTTTGAAGTATTACTTAAGTATAGCATTAATCCATGGCAATTGGTAGAAGTTACAATAATGATTACTTTTGCTAACAGTATCTTCATCTATTTTTCAGCCTACTTTTGTAAAATTAATAGCTCGTAGTTGTAAATTTTTAAGATACTAATTTTTGTATTTAAAACTTCTTCCCAGATATTTATAGTAGAATAGCTTTTGATTTGTTTGTAATACAAGTCATCATTTTCGACTCTGAGAACCACAGCAAAAATAACACCCGGCTTGAGAATCTGAATTAGTTCTTCAAAGCTTTCTAAAGGAACTTGATTACGAGTAAAAACACCAGTTGATACTAAAACATCAAACTGATTATCTGCAAAAGGAAGAGTTTCACCTAATTTTTCTAGATGCAAAGCTTTATATATATCTTGGTCTTTTAATATCTCCAAATATTTTTGGCTAATGTCTAGACTTTGGAGGTTTTTGAAGTCATAAGAATTGAGTTTTCGACCTAATTCCCTTCCCACACCCAATATTTAAAATCAAAGCATTTTTCTTTAAATATGATATTAAGGTATAAGCAAAATGGTTGAGTAAAACTGTCCAGCCATTATCGTAATGTTCTTGGTCATAAAATGATACCTAGTTGTCGTATTTGCTTTTGACTTCTTCTATATTTTCAAAGTATTGTGTTAAACCATTGAGATAATCTTGAAGATCATCTTCTCTCAATATTTTATAAAGAGTATCTTTGATAATGTGGCCTATTAAATTAAGGTCATCTACATTAAAAGATGATGGTAATCTCAGATCACAAGCAGAAAAAATAATTGATTCAGTTTTTTTAAACTAGGTGTTTCTGTAAATGAATATTGCCAGTTTTTGTAATAACGATAATTATCACCTTTGCCAAATATTTAGATAGTTACACCCCTCTGTCTAGTTTGTTGTACGAATATTACCTAATTGTTGTGAAGTTAATCCCAAAAGATTAAATGATAAACTGTCAGGGGCTGTTTCTACTGTTTCCAGAGGAGAGGGAATATAAATATTCTTAACAGAGCTAATAATTTTGACTAATTTGTCGTACCTTTGCCTGCCTGTTTAGGATATCTTGTTTTCTAAAAATTCTATCTGAGGTCTTAAAACAGCAGCCGTTAAATTACTTATTCTCAAACTAAAATTAGGAATATGATGCTTTAAATTTTTCAAATAAATTATCATTATCAAGACAACAAAATGTTTCTTGTAAAGCCTCTCGTAATAACTAGCTGCTAGAATATAATAGACAGCAAATTGTACATTATTGGTGTCAATTAACCCCCCTTCACCAGAGTTGAGTGCCTTATAACTTTGGGTACTAAAGCAAGCAATTTCTCCATGATGTCCAACTAAGTTTCCGTTCCATTTTGCTCCTAGACTATGAGCGCAATCTTCTATAAAATAAATTCTAGCTTGAGTGCAAATATTCTTAATAGCATCTAAATTAGATATATGTTCTCTCATCTGGGACAAAACAAAAAACTTAGCATCTTGATGAACTTCTATTTTGTGTTTTAAATCTCCAAGCTAAATAATATATTTCTAGTTACACTCCACATAGATAGGGATACCACCAGCATGAATAATACTACTAGGAACTGCTGTGAAGGTAAAAGCATTAGTTAATATTTTGTTGCGAAAATTGACTCCACTTGCTTTTAGTACTAAGAAGATAGCACTTCCATATAAGTTAACAGTAATAACATACTGATGTTTAGTCTTTACACTAAACTCATATTCTAGCTTGGCTACCTCAGTCGCCAATTCTTCATCTTCATTATTTAGATCATAAGAATCACTACAATTGCTAAAATTATTGGAGAAATTGTAACGATAAAGTCTTCCTTTTTGAATTAATTTTATGACTTGCTTAATACCTGCTTCAGGAATTGGATGGGGAGGAATAAAATTTAATAAAAATTTTATTACTGACTTTTGTTTTTGTTGTAGTACTCTTTTTAAGATTTCATTGACTAGTAGTATTTAGTGGAGTCTAATTATATCACAATAATGGTTATAAGTAATTAAGTAAAATTAGTTGTATATTTCTGGGATTGTTAAGAGACTCTATATAAAATGATTTTCAGTTAATAGTTAGATGATTACCATGGAAGTACAATCACGCGCCAAAATCACCAATTTCAATCCTAATATTAAGGTAAAACAATCCAAAGAAACAACCAACTAAAGTATTAATAATTGATAGGTAAGCTATATTATTCATTTTTATCTGGGGCGATTTCTTATTTGATATTTCGACCTAATTCTTGTGAATTTAAAGACTAATATTTTAAATGATGGTTTATTGTATCATGGCTAATATTTTCGATCTGGGGAGTGCTAAGGAGCGTGATTGTATAATTTGTGTGAAGTTTAAGTAAATATTGACGAGTTAGAACATAATTAAAATCCATATTTTTACAAGTAATACTATTTTTCAAAATTTTTGCCCTACTTGTAATTAGGGAAAACTGTAAATCGTTATAATATTAGCCACCAAGTATTAAGCATTTTATCGGACTAATAATATTTTTAAATACAAATTTAGATATAGCAGAGTTTATGGTAATTTGTATAATATAATCCTGTCATTATTGTCTAATCATTAAATATTTTTCTCAAATTAATTTAAAAAGTGGTAGTTTATTTTGAGAGATTTTGTGATTTTACTGTTACTAAATAATATATATATGACTTTTCTTCAAAGTCATATATCCAAAAAACAACTAATTAAATTATAGTATTAACAATTTAATAGAACTTTACCCTATATATATATGCTTGCGTAATCCCTGTTATAACTAAAGGGCTTACGGACATGTCTAAGATTATATACTTACTATTTGTAGATATTAAGGCTCTTCCCTTCCCTGCTATAATGTTATGTATGAATTATTTATGTATAAAAAAAAATATAAAATTTTTAATATTTGCTTGATATCAGTAGTGTTAATATCCTCGAAAAATAACGAATAAAATTATTAAACATTTTTGATATCTAGCTAAAAAACAGAATTAACCCTTATTCTGTTCAGTGGAATAGCTAAAGATTGCTAGTTATGGCCTAAAGACCAACTTTCCATAACCCTAGATTTAGTATTTAGCCAATGCCATTAAACTTGACAAAATAAGGAATAAAAAGTATGGAGACAGCTATTGAATCAATTCAGGCTAGAGAAATTCTTGATTCTCGTGGTCGTCCAACCGTGGAAGCAGAAGTCCACCTAGTTAATGGGAGCATGGGATTGGCCCAAGTGCCCAGTGGTGCATCAACAGGTAGCTTTGAAGCTCATGAACTTCGGGATGGAGACAAAGGACGCTATAGTGGCAAAGGGGTACTCACAGCAGTTAAAAACGTAGAAGAACAAATTACTCCCAACCTAGTTAAAATCAATGCTCTCAACCAAAACTTAGTTGATAGCAAAATGATCGAAATAGACGGTTCCCCCAACAAAAGCAATTTAGGAGCTAATGCAATTCTAGCCGTCTCCCTAGCAACAGCCAAAGCAGCAGCTAATTCTGTCGGTATGCCATTATATCGCTATTTAGGTGGACCACAAGCTAGTCTCCTGCCAGTACCTCTAATGAATGTTATTAACGGTGGTGCTCACGCTGCTAATAACGTAGATATTCAAGAATTTATGATTGTACCTGTGGGTGCTACCTCATTTAAAGAGGCATTGCGTTGGGGAGCAGAAGTATTTGCTACCCTCAGTGGAGTTTTAAAAGACAAAGGTTTACTGGGTGGAGTGGGAGACGAAGGTGGTTATGCTCCCAACTTAGGGTCAAACCAAGAAGCATTAGATATATTAATTGCAGCTATAGAAAAAGCTGGTTACAAACCAGGAGAACAGGTTGCCTTAGCATTGGATGTAGCAGCTAGCGAATTTTACAAAGATGGTAACTATATCTATGATGGGGCAACTCATTCTCCTAGTGAATTAATTGATTATTTAGCTAGTTTGGTCGATCAATATCCTATTGTGTCCATAGAAGATGGTTTACATGAAGAAGATTGGGAAAGTTGGGTGCAGTTAACTCAAAAGCTAGGTAGCAAAGTTCAATTAGTAGGAGATGATCTATTTGTTACTAATGGTTCTCGTCTGCAAAAAGGTATTGATATGGCTGCTGGTAACTCAATTTTGATTAAACTCAACCAAATAGGTTCTTTGAGCGAAACTCTAGAAACTATTGACTTGGCTACTCGTAATAGTTATCGCTCAGTTATTAGTCATCGTTCGGGAGAAACAGAAGATACAACTATTGCTGATTTAGCTGTAGGAACTCGCGCAGGTCAGATTAAAACTGGTTCTCTGTGTCGTAGTGAACGAGTGGCTAAATATAACCGACTGTTGAGAATTGAAGATGAATTGGGCGATCGCGCTGTCTATGCAGGTGTAATAGGTTTAGGCCCAAAAAGTAGAAGTTAGCATAAACCTAGTAAGAACTGACGTATAATACCAAAAATTATAGGGAGAAAAACTCAATTGGCGTCATCCTAGAGTTTCTTCCTATTTCTGAGGAATTCAACCAAAAGTTAATTGTTGACTATTATCTTCTTTTCAGGTGCCTTTAAAAAAGCATAACTATTTGTATCCTTATTAAGGAAAGTTATTGATGATATAGTCATTCTGAATAATACTAGGACATTAAGAGGCACAATAATCTCGAATGATATCATCAATGGATTTATCTTTTCTTTCCTACATTCTTTTCTTCTTTAATGTGCCAAAGTCCTGTTCTTAATAATTTAAATCTGGAGAGTATTTAGGGAGAAATATAACCTCATGTCCTTGCTCATTGACTAATTCTTTAATCAGGGTTTTTCTATGAATTGGTGCATTGTCCATTATTAGGACTAATTTTCCCTCAACTGATGGTAATAAATATTATTCTAGCCATCCCTCAAATCCAACAGCCTTTAAGCTTCTTTCAAAAATCATTGGGGTAATTTAATCTTTCTTTCTTTTTCTTCTTCCTACTACCAAGTTTTCTCTTTTTTTCCTTTTGCCTTGTTTCTACCCTCTGACTTTTTTCCCTCTCTTTGACCAGGCATATAGACATTCTTGGAATGACTCAAATCCTCTCTCATCAATATATACAAGGCTTTATATCCCATATTTTTTGCTCAATTCTCTGAGTAATTTATAGTATTTTATTCTTTCGCTGCCTATTTCTTTCTCGATTCCTTAATTCTTTTTTTTTGTGTAATTCTCATTTGATGCAGCCCATAACCAATTGAACTAATATTAACTCCAAACTTAACAGCTTGAGGGGACAATCTTAAATCTGGATTTTCTTTCACATCTTGTTCTAATGCCTGCCCATCTAGTTTTCGCTGGCGTCTTGTGACTTTTGTCAGTTTTAATTATACTCTTGCTAGCTACCGATATATTGTAGAACGTCCCACTTTATAGATTCTGGCGGCGGATAAAATACTTCCTCCATTTTCAATATAATCAATGACTCTTGTTTGTAAATCTAGACTGTAAGATATTCTTTAAATAGTTTATTCTAGTTGATTTTACCCCCTATATTGTACTATTCTTATTCATAATAACTATAGATAAAATTCAATTTTCATTTATTAGAAGAAATACAATAAGTTGCTCAGTGATATCCAAGCTACTTATGTGCTAAGGGTAGCAAATATTTGAATATTTAACCAAGCCTGAATTATGCTATTAGTTCTTTTCAAAAACACAGGCTAGCAGAAAGTTATGGCAACAAAAAATACAAAAACAGTAGTTGAGAAAAAAAGATGATAAATCAAGTAGTATAGTTCTTTTAAATAAGAATGAGATACTATTGGGCACAATAATTACGAATAATTTCATTTTGGGCTACTGATTAGCCATATATTCCCTTGAAGACCCTAATCTGTCATTAATCTTTTGGGCGTTGGTGAATTAAGGTATGATTTGAGTTCATAGCGATCGCGATCTTAGGCAGAAAAATTATAGAATGTCCAGAATTTCAATCAACTCACATCAATAAAAATGGCCAAAAGAAAGAAAAGCAAAACTACATCTGTGTAGAATCTGGTCGTCAATTTATTGATTGCTATAAAACTTATACAGGTTATAGTGATTAACTCACAGATCAATGCTTAAAAGTGTATGTTAATGGTATGGGCTTAAGAGGAATATCAAGAGTTAAAAAAGTCACCATACTACAATTATCAACTCAATTAAACAAGTAGGAAAACTATTACCACCTTCTTACTCTCCTCAAGAAATTCTTCAAGTAGGAGAGCTAGAAAAATTACAGACATAATTAGGCTCAAAAAAAAACCAAAACCGCTTGAGCATTAAACGAATCATTGAAATATGAATGAAGGCTTCGCTATTTCATTGAGCAATTTATCGTCAACACAAAAAGGAAAACTAGCTGTAAAAAATGGCTAACTGATCATTGGGGAGGGTATGAACGAGTCTTCCTCTGTAATAGAACACATTATTAGTAAAAACCATTGCCCTGCAATTGGAATGCACAAATGGAATTATCAGACAGCAGATCGGTCGATGGCATCGCCGACAGAATAAATTTGGCAAGCTCTGGCCACAAACTGAGGTAAAAGTAAAGTAAGCGATCGCTTACTTTAATTGGATTTGGGTTCATAGTCACAAAGAAAATACTGCTGCGCAAAGAGCTGAGGAACGCGATCGCCCCTTGGAGTTGGAACGACTTAATTACTTATCCCACACTTTACTGACGCACTACCGGATGTTCTTCATAATCTTTAGAAAGTCTACAATAACCTCCTAAGCAAGCAAAAGTTCTTTCCACTACCCAACGTCTGGGTAAAACTTTAAACCCTTTTTCAGTTCTATTAACAATATCTAATTTATACCCACAAACCATTGTCACAGATTTCTCCAGTTTTCCTCAATAGCCTTGTTCTGCCCAAACAATTTTGAGATTTGGAGCATCATGTTTAGCTTGAAGAAATACAGACTTAGCTACATCCCGATCCTGTATCTGGGCTGAGTGTACTACTACAGTTAACAATAACCCTTGAGTCTCCACTCTTCTGTGTCGTTTCCTGCCTTTGATATTTTTGCCGGCTTCTTTTCCACGCACCCCCCTTTTTCAATCGTTTTTACTGACTGTAAATCAATGATAGCCGCCGATGCTTCTTCAGTTATACCCTGTTTAATTCTCACTGTTTTTCGTAATGTGTCATTGATTTGTTTCCATACTCCATTACGTTGCCAACGATCAAAATAAGTAGCCACCGTTTGCCAAAGTGTTAAATCATGAGGAAGTGCCCGCGACGTATCGGTTTGATATATCGGATGATTGATATCGCCTTACCCGGTCACCCCTATATTAAGTCAGCTCTGGATATGGCTTGTTGGGATATCCTGGGCAAAGCAACGAAACTGCCCCTTTGTGAAGTTTGAGGGTCGTATCTACCAAGCTATAACTATCCAAAATTCTGTTCCCACAGGTACTCCAGAAGAAATGATTGAATCAATTAAACGGGGTCAAGCCAAAGGGGAAGCGGTTCATACCTGTAAAATTGGTGCAGATGTGGCGTTAGATATTGAGAGGATTAAAGGCTATCGGTACATATTTGCCCCCGAATGAAACGGCAACCTTTGATGTTGCGCTTGGCTAGTGGATGAAGCAATACGGGTGATCAACTCCGTCAAAGAGCCGATTTTATTTTATATTTTGAACAGCCTTGTGAAACTTATGAAGAATGTTTGCAAGTCCGTAAACTTACGAATCATCATAAGCTGTTTGAAATAGCTCAAGAAATTAGTGGAAAACTGACAGTAGTAATTGATCCATATGATTTAGTAAAAAAACTAAAGCAACTGTAAAAACTTATTGTAATATTATAGGTATACCATTTATTGAAAAAGCTTTAGAATGGAAAGCTGAATCTCAACCTGACATTAATCAATGGGAAGGGGGATGGCATAATTGTGTATTATCTAGTCAAGGATTTAAAGAAAGAGAAAAAAAGATTATATTAGAATTGAAGATAATGAACATCTAAAGAAAGCTTATTAATTTTTTTTTGCCTTACTATGAAACACTTTATGAAGATCGACTAATAATTTAATAACTTTTAATAACTATTGTTCGTTTTACATTCTAATTATTTAATTTCCACTGTGTATAATAACAGTATTTTTATAGTCTTGGAAGTACAATTTTTTAGAAGTTTAAGGAATAGCTAATACAAGATTAGGGCGTTCCTGAATATAATATATTTTCAGGATCTATAAAAGAGCTTTTTTATCTCTTTAAGGCGTAGAAAAAGCTTCGATTTATAATTGAGTAATATAAGAATTTTATACCTAAAACATGACAATCAATAAAATATGATATTTTGTTTTCAGGTATTTACTAATAGTTATGTACTACCAACCGCAATGTCCGAACTAATCTCCATAGTTAACTTAATTTATTAATATAGATTTGATTTGGATAGATAGGATATTTATAGTTATATTTCATAATTAATTTGATTAAACTATCATTTCTTTTTGCAGAGCATAAATTAATTGATTAAAATTAATCCCACACTAAAATATTTTGAAGTGTGGGTATTCTTTTAATACTATAGATAAATATTTTAGGACCTAGAGCAAAAGTACAAATAAATACTATATTATAACTAATTATCTAAACATAATATCATATCTTTTTTGAAAGTGCTAATTAAGGTTAGTAGGTGGCATAATACCACCAAAAAACTAACCAATTGCTAGACAGATATTAGGGAAGATATAGAAAGAAAACAAAAACACTCACCTATTAGGGATAAAAACTTAATTGAGGCAAACCCAAAGTCTCTTCCCAACCCATCATCAAATTCATACACTGAATACTCTGGCCAGCTTGACCTTTGATTAGATTATCAATGGCTGACATAATAATCACTCTATCAGTACGATGATCCACCTCAATACCAAGATAACAAAGATTAGTACCACTTGCCCACTTAGTTTGAGGATAAGTACCACTGGGCAATACCTTTACCCAAGGACAATTACGATAAAAAGCATTGTAAATAGTCAATAAGTCTTCTCGCACCAATCCAGGGTCTCGGAGAGTACCATATACTGTAGCTAATATCCCCCGTACCATTGGCATTAGATGAGGAGTGAATTGCACTTTCACATCATAACCTGCCAGGTTACTACAAATTTGTTCAATTTCTGGAGTATGTCGATGACTAGCTACTCCGTAAGGACCAACAGAGTTATCTGCTTCAGCCAGTAACATATTAATATTTGCTTTTCGGCCACCTCCCGATGTACCTGATTTAGCATCAATAATTGCAGTTTCTGGTACTATCAAACCCTGTTTAAACAGTGGCGAAAGCGCTAAAAGACTAGCAGTAACATAACAACCAGGACAACCAATAAGTTGAGCATTGGCTATACGATCGCGATACAATTCTGGTAAACCATAAACCGCAGTAGCTGCTATTTTTTGATCTGTACGTTCTCCGCCATACCAAGATTGATAGGTTTCAAGATTACTAAACCGATAGTCAGCTGAGAGGTCTAATACTTTACATCCTTTTTCTAATAGGTTGGGTGCCATCTTCCAAGCTAGACCATTAGGTAGGGAGAGGAAAACTATCTGAGATTTATTGGCAATTTTGTCCAACTCTATTGATTCTATTTTTAAGTCTACAGAATGCTCTAAGTGAGGGTAGATTGAAGAAAAAGGTTTTCCTGCACTGCTATCCCCTCCCAAATAAACAACTTCTACTTTGGGATGATTCTGAAGCAGCTTCACAAGTTGCACCCCGCCATAGCCGGAAGCACCTACAATTCCTATTGGCACAGGTGCTGATTTTTTCATAACATTAACTCCTAGCAGCAAAAAAAATTAACTTTTGCTGCATTTTAGTACCAAATTTTAATTTTGGTGGTAGTTATACCAATTTCCTTAAGTATGGCTACACATTATACTCAAGAATAAAATCATATAATCTTATTAATCTTAAGTAATGTAGCCTAAGTTTATGAAATTGGTATTAGTATCATGTTTTATAATTTTTGTCTTGTTAAGGAGTAAAAAGTGGTTTGTCAAAAGAACTTTATCAAATCACATTTATTTTACAATGTTAAAGATAAATTTGGTTTATTTTACACAATTTATTTTCAAATCCCAAAATAATCTCCTCAGTACAAAAGCTACAGTTATCCACTGGACTTAGTTGGTAAACTTCTAATCTTTGCTGGAGTCTTTTTGAAGTTACTAATTATAATATAATATAGCTTAAATAAAACCAAAACTATTATGATCTTAAACCAAAATTATGAGTTTTTAAGATTACAGAACTGCAAAAAAAATCTTAACTGAACCGTATTGGATTATTAGGGTAGTTTCCCTAATTATTGGTAAAAAAAGTCGATTGCCTGGAAGAAAAAGCCTTTCATACAAATATGCTCGCTTTGGAGTGTAATAATAACGTTTTAGTTAAGTTAACCCCTTCTTTATATGAAACCTGCTTAATTCAGTCTAAAAAAAATATTTTATCTTGAGCCTAACCTGCAAATATTCCTAAGTTCTCTTTCCTCCTAACTTCTTAGTTCTCAGTACTGACTCCTAATTAACTATCTAAGTTACACCAATGCTACCGAATTTATATTATTCCCCCAAAAGGTCAGAGCGATCTTTAACTGTAATTGTGTTGGGATCAAACTCTGTTCTACTTCGCGATCGCTAACTATCCATTCAAAAAGCTTTAGTCTTGTTCGAGCTTTTTCATTTTTACCTGTAATTATCAACCCTCTCACATCATATTTTTAGCAGTTTTAAAAGCCTTTAAGTAAATAAATAATCAACTACAACTAGGAGGTTTAATGTACTGCACCCCATTCATTATCAATAAGGGTTTTCTTTAATTGAAGTGTTATTCAATCCTACCACACAAATCCTTTGCTATATATCTCTTTCAACTAGCTTTTCACCCCGTAAAATTTTTTGGTTACCTACTTACTCACCTAAGCAAAACTTAATTGACATTCTCTGGAAATTAATTAAATATGAATGGATTGAATTTGATACCTATGAGAATTGGCAAAGTTTACTTAGGAAAGTAAATTAAATAAGGCCGGAAATTTGTGGTTTTTCCTTGGGAAACCTTTTGAATATAATTAATTTTTTCCGGCTTTATTTTCTTTTCATTACTTAATTATCTCAAATCCTAAACTCGTCAAACTTTGTACTTCATTAACTCCAAAACTGGTGTATACTTAATATTTTTTCAATTATTAATCCTAGCTATTATTGCTAGATATAAAAATCAATACCTAAGCAATCCAATTACTCTTTTTTCCCTAAATCAGATTTAACTTCATTGCTAGTGAAATCACGCAACATTTTTTTTATTTCCATGTTATGTAACTCTTCTTGACCAATCATTGTACGAGCATATTCTTCTAGATATATACTTGCATTTTCTACAGTTTCTAAGAATTTTTTATACAGTTCTAAAGCTTTAGCTTCATGGTTCAGACTTTCCTTTAAAAGATCTGCTACTGAATGTTTATTTGTTTCTTCAATCGAAGCCACTTTTAATGTCGGATGACCTTCTAAACCTGTTAATATTTCTCCTGCTTGTTGAGCATGAAGTAAAGATTCATTAGCTTGAGCTTGAAAAAATTGTACAATTGGTATGCGATTAGGTCCTGTCACCATTAAGGAATAATGAGTATAGCGTACTACGCCTGCGAGTTCAAATTCCATAATAGAGTTTAATAACTCTACAGATTTTGTATTGTCAAGTTCTCTCATTTTAGGCATTTTAAGTTTAGATGTCTCTCAATTAATAGTAACTACTTATTTAGAGACCAATATTTATTCAAGATTAATTTAAGCTTTTCTGGATTTAACTTTTATTTAAGGATATTAAATATTAACTATTTATATAGATAATTCAACTTTAAGAAAAAGGGAAATCAAATCACCTCAATCTTGGGTTAAAAGTAGGTTAATATCTGACTCTATTCCCAAACAAATCCCAGATTCGCTTTATATTTAGCAAAAACGTCTTGATATTCTTGCAGTCAACAAAAAAAAGATTTAAGAAATTCCTATAAAAAATGCTTAACTATGTTTCAGCAAAATTTGTCAAAGATTTATTAGCATAGGGTTTTCTTGTTCCATCTCATTAATTGTTGATAATTTATACAGTTTATTCCTAATAAACTGTGATATGTTTATTTTCCTAAATATGATCAACAAGAATAACAACTTAATTCCATATTTCAAAAACTATCTAAAGAGCTAGTACTACTGTATATCATAAACCACCGAATTCCCTATCGCTATAAAAGTATAAGAGCTAATTTATAAAGTAAATATTCAAAACCTAAATTTATTGCTATGCTTAGGCTTTGCAAGTTTTGTCCAGTAAACCACAAATTCATAAAAACTAGGTAATAGAAAACTATCGGCTAAGTTGACAAATCATTTATAAGCTGTAAATAGTAAAATCAAGTGACATATGATACTGGTTTTACTTCTTACTTAAGACTATTTTAAACCAAAATATCATGAAGTATTCCCGGCAAAATTTTCAATGTGTTTTCTTTTTTTTTCGAGATATTGTCTACCTACTCTATTAGTAAAATTACCACTTTTTATAGGACTAAAATAATCAACAATGAGAGCAAATAGATATAATATTGAAAATTTAATTCATAAGTCTAATTATTTTTCCATTGAGCATAGATAATAAAAAAATGTATATTATTATATGAATATCCAATAATGTTGTCAGTGATTTGAGCAATATTTTTATGTTTACTTTCTCCTAATAATCAGGATAAATAGTCAACCATTTTTTTGACATTTAGTTTTTTATAAATCATCAAAATTTTAACACTCTTTTTCAATGGATAGAGGCAAGGTAAACAAGGTTATTTCTTTCATGGGCTAGCATTTTTAACCTCAACCAAAATATATAAATAACCTCGACCTATTTGACTTGATTTTTTTTGAAATTCTAGATTATCAAAGTAAAAATTATTTTTATCAACCCCTACTAAATACTAGTAATATTAGCAGGGGAAAAATATACAATTTAAAAACTATCAGCCTCATAAAAAAATCCAGAAAATTCAAAGCTCCACTTAATTTAGAAGGAGTTTAAATTATCTTATAAACCTAAAAATAACAATTCTTTTAATGGCTGAGTACTTATTTAAAAAAGTAAATTTTTGAAGTTAATTATTGTTTGATTATTGTTGAGGTGTTACCACAGTTATATCATTCTTAACAAAGTCTAATTGTTTAGGGCTCATAACTTTTTTGATGGCCAATTCATTAATATCTTTGTAAGGACGGCTTTCTTTTATTTTTTCTGGTAAATTAGGTACATTTAACTTGATTGCTAATTTTTTTAAATCTGAGTCTGAAGCATCATTTATATCTATTTTGATTGTAGCACCAGGAGGAATAGATACATTTGAATTTGAAGTACCTGGACTAGTATTAGGAGTGGTGTTAGGAGTAATTGTACTTGCACAAGAACTGATGGCAATTAAGCTAGCAACGATTCCAGACAAGGATAGAAAATGAAAATAATTTATCATATTAGTTAGTTGAGAGAATTTTTTTGTTAATACTAAGACAAATCTATATTAATGGGTATGGAAAATATTGACAATTTTTAGTTAGGTTTTCTTCCTTAGTCCAAGACAGATATGACTAGGTATACTCTTAAGCAATTTCCACAGCTTCAATTATTCCTTTTTTTTTCTGAATACATGAATACATAACTTTCTTTATCATGGGATACTTAATGACCAAAATTATATATAATGCCTCCTCAAGATTACTAATTTTACTCTTAAGCAGTTTCATAGAAAAATAAATACATCAGTCAAAAAGGCCAACAAAAATATATCTACACTATTTAGATAATTACTTTAAAAAGATAGTTAATGGTTGTATAATCACTTACTCTGAACATCTTAACCTTTGCCATTATCAAAGCCATGAAAATGAGGATTAGAAAACTACTTTTAATGCTATTGACTCTAACTTTTGTAACTCCTACTTCTCTATTAAGTAGTTGTCGAAACCAAATAGATCAAGATAATACCAATTCAACTCAAATAATTGACAAAACTAAAGGTAATCTTAAGCTCCGTGCCAATGGAGAAGATTTTGTTAGGAAAGGCTTTATTACTAAAGATGGGTGGAAAATAACATTTGATAAACTCTACATTAATCTAGTTGAAGTTACTGCCTATCAAACAGACCCACCCTACAAAGCTGAAACAGGGGCAAAACTAGAGGCAAAAGAAAAAGTCATTCTTACTAAAAGCAAAGTGGTAAACTTGGCAGAAGGAAATGAAACAGCAGAAACTATTTTAGTCAGTGAAATATCTGCTCCTCCAGGTCACTACAATGCTATCTCTTGGAAAATGCTTAAAGCAACTAAAAGCCCTGTTCAAGGTTATTCTTTATTAATGAGTGGCACAGCTACTAAAGATAGTAAGACTATATCTTTTATTGTCAAAATTGACCACGAACTAGAATTTACCTGTGGAGATTTTGTCGGGGATCAACGTAAAGGTATTCTTAAAGCTGGAGAGACTGCAGAGTTGGAAACTACTTTTCACTTTGACCATCTTTTTGGTGATAGTAATGCTAACCCAGATGAAGAAATTAATACAGAAGCATTAGGTTTTGCTCCTCTGGCAGCGATCGCTACAGCCGGAAAAGTTGAGGTAGATATGGAAACATTCAAAAAGAAACTTTCCCCTACTAATTATGAAAAATTTATGGCAATTTTACCTAGTTTGGGTCATGTGGGGGAAGGTCATTGCGATGGTCAAATTTTGAAGAGGGAATAGATAGTAGGGAATAGGAAGAAAAGGAAATATAAAATTAAGAAAAAACTGGATAAAAGTCGTCCCCAGCAGTTAGAAAATTCTCGTGCCTCTCAAATATAATAAATGCTACTAATTTAACTTCTGAGCTCTGAGTTATGATGCCAAATACACCAGGTATCAAAGCCAGAGCTAATTTTTTGTCATCAGAAAATATTTACAACCCTATATTTTTAGTTAGCTAATTCTAGTAAGCAGGTAAACAATTAGGAATTACACACTTTAAAAGCTGAAATCTAATCCTTGTCTAAACATCGCCCTTTGCAAATAATTTTGTGTAAATAGGCCGGTGTTAAAATGTGTCGTAATATTACAAAATGTAAATGAACCTCAAATCAACTGTGTAAAGGAGCTTAAAGTCAGTATACAAATCTTAATATAGCTAAGTTTTTTCATGCCTACCTACAAATATAGCAATCCTAAGTAGGTTGCGGCAAAATTTTATACTGAAAAAGTTTTGGGAAATTGAATATTTGACCATCCGCAAAAAACTTAAATAGCCACTTAACTACTTTAAAAGAACTGCAAAGATGATAAAAAGTAATACTGAAATTTTTGGTTTGTAACCAAATATCTTCAACAGGATTTTGCTCCGGAGCATTGGGAGCAAATCTTGTACAATTTATCAACAATTCTTCTTCTGATAAGTATTGATTAATTGTCATTAAATATTCTCGAAATTCTTGAGAGTTATGGTAAGTTGCCCCATCCCAAAATATTGCCAATTTGTTGCCCGGTCTTTGCTTCTGCAAATATTTAATAAATTCAATAGTATTTTTAGTATTTCCACTCTCATATTCTTGCACAAGAAATTCCTTGGTTTTATAGTCTAAAGCTCCATAATAAGTCTGTCTTTCTTTTTCATTTTTAATTGCAATTTCTATTCTTTCATCTGTTTTTCCCCAAGCATAACCTAATATGTCTCCCCATAGAAGATGACATTCATCAATCATAAACACTGTAAGCTTTCCAGTTTCTATTTCTGGTTGCCATTTAGCTAAAAATTCCTCTATTTCTTTTCTTTTAACTTCTACTAATTCATCATTTTTAGCAGGATTCTTTTTTTGAGTTTTTTTCCAACTTATGCCCGCTTCTTTAAACAAGTTATAGTAACTTTGATTAGACTCAAAAACCACATCATATTGCTCCTGTAAGTAGTTTTTTAAATCTGATAACCTAAGATAATCTTGTGCTCTCAACCACTCAATTGTTTTCTCTTTTTCGACCGTTTTTAAGTAACCTTGTCTCCCTTGATACTGAAGCCTTAAACTTTCTACACCATGAAATAATGCTTGGTTTTTCCATTCACTAATAAAACTGTGAGAAACATTTAATAATTCTTTGACTTCATGGTAGGATTTTCCTGACAAGGTCATTTTTACGGCCAAGGCCCTTTTAATTTCTTTAGACTCTTTTGTTTGATTAATAAAATCATTTAGTTTATCTATAATATTCATTTTTTGTCTTTTTCTTAGATCTGTTATTCTTACTATTATATCTGTTGCGACCAATATGGGATTGCTATAGTACTTAAAGATATATGAGATTTCAAAGGACACAATTTTTTTCTAGTGCCAAGAAATTGGCCTTGAAAGTATCAAAGCAGGCTTGTCCCATAGCCAAATTCCTTATTGAGCAACAGTTGTAAGTTGAAAAATGCACTATCACTAAGCTAGATTTGGTATAACTTCTATTATATAAAGTCTGATTATCTAAAAATCAAAAATAGAAAATTTATAATAAAAATTAACTTGAGCAATTCAGGATTTTCTATAAAATAAATCCTATTACACAAAAAATCATTTAAGAATAAAGAATGGAAAAATTTATGAAGCGACTATTAATAGAGGTAAAACATGAAATGGCAATTAGTTATTCCTTTAATATTTTTATCTTTACTGAGTTTAGAGGGAAAAGCGAGCCCTCATGGAGTGAAAATTCAACATCAAATTACTAAAGCAATTAAGATTAATGCTATTTATGATTCTGGAAATCCTTTAAGTAATGCTTCAGTTACAGTTTATGCTCCTAATTTTCCTAATAAACCTTGGTTACAAGGTATGACTGATGAGGAGGGAAATTTTATTTTTGCTCCTGATCATTATCAACCTGGATATTGGGAAATCAAGGTGCGTCAAGCTGGTCATGGTAATTTAGTTAGTGTTCCTTTTCAAGTAGATAAACTGGAGAATTCTCCTAGGAAAAATATCAGTAAAAGTAGTTATTATTTAGCAAGTACAACTAGGGATTATAATCCCATACAAAGAGGACTAATGATAGGTTGTGTTATATGGGGATTTGTAGGAACTTCTTTATTTTTCTGGCGATTTCCAACTCAAGAGCAACCACAAGAAAATCGTTAGACTTTTGTTCCTGACTTTTCCAAATAGTCTATTACAGTTATAATTTTTTCTCAAGTATTTGACTTTCGCGTTTTTTAATTTTAAATTGTCACAATGCATATTTCAGAAGGTATTCTGCCAGCTCAACTTTGTATTAGTGGTTATGGATTTACTTCTCTAATTACCTGGTATTCTCTACGCAAAATTAATCGTCTAGCAAATCCTCAAGCTAGTATTCCCAAAGCTTCTTTATTAACAGCAGCATTTTTTGTAGCTTCTAGTATTCATATTCCTATGCCAATAGGTAGCGTTCATTTAGTGTTAAATGGATTATTAGGAACTTTGTTAGGTTATTATGCTTTTCCAGCCATATTAATTGGCTTATTTTTGCAAGTAATAGTGTTTGGGCATGGTGGTTTAACTACTTTAGGAATTAACGCTATAATTATGGGTATACCAGCAATTTTGGCTTATCAAATATTTCAATTACGTCACATTTTAGGGAATAAAATAAATGAAAATTTATCAATAAAAATTTTAGGGTTTATTGCTGGAGCAACTGCTATTGGAGTTTCTAGTTTAATATTTTTTAGTTTAATTATTACAAATATTCCGTCTGGATTTAATACTTCATTAGAGGAGAAAGCAATTTATGGATTAATGATTTCTCATATTCCTTTGATGGGAATAGAAGGAATTTTAACTGCTATGATAGTCAGTTTTATGCATCGAGTCATGCCAGAACTTTTACCTTCTTAAATAAGTGAAAAGCCAGAATTTAGGGAGTTTATTCCTTCCTTTTTTTTATCTTTTTCATTCTTAGTAAGGCTATATATAGTAATACAAAAAAAGTGTTAGGAAATTAAAAAATGAAATCCTTGACAACTAATAGTTATGACTTGAGCTAATAGCTAATACCTGTTTGTGGAGTATTTCGGAATAGAAATACTTAAAGCTAGATTAGGTAATGAGGACTGATACAGTAATGAAATTTGCCCTAGATGAATACGCTAATTTAAACTCCCCAATACATAGATGGGACGTAAGATATAAACTTATTGGTTTAATCTCATTAATGTTTGCATTCGCTACAGTTAATAGTTGGTATCTAATTCCATTAATGTTGTTCCTAAGCATTATTCTTTATGGAATCTCAAAACTACCTCTATCATTTTTAGCTAATCGGTTACGTTATCCAGGATTTTTTTTGTTAGGAGTAATCTTTTTATTACCTTTTCTATCTGGTCAAACTATTGTTTGGCAATTGGGATTTCTGACAATTCGCCAAGAAGGATGTCTGGCAGTTATATTAATTGTTAGTCGTTTTTTTGCTATTATGACCACTTGTTTAGTTTTATTCGGTACAAGTTCATTTTTAACAACTTTAAAAGGGATGAGCAACTTAGGAATTTCTCCCATTATTACGGATATGTTGATGTTATCTTATCGTTATCTTTTTGAACTATCCAATCAACTAAAAATGATGCTGAATGCCACTAAATTACGGGGTTTTAAAAAGAGCAAAATTAGTTGGAGAAATTTATCAGTTTATGCTGCTCTTACGAGTAGTATTATAGTAAGAAGCTATCAACAAGCAGAGCGAGTTTATAAAGCAATGTTATTACGTGGTTATGGCAATCTATCCAATAATAAAAGTCATCCCCAATACTCTACTTCCAAAAATGGTTTTCAATTTGGCTCTGATGTAATATATTTATTTATATCTCTGATAGTTGCTGTTAGTTTGATCGTTATAGAAATGTTTTTGGGCTAGACTTTGAAAATTATTCAATCCTGATTGAAAATCTACTTTACCTAAGTTACTCATAGTAAATGTGTTTAAGAACTTCAAAAAAAAGCTGTTTACATAAGGTGCTACATGGAAATACTGTACCTGATTAAAGTGAAAATAGTTATAATATTTACTCAACTTACTACTTAATATTGCTCAGTAGTTAATAAAATTCTTATTCCTATGTTAATAATTAGTTATTTATCAAATGCAAGAGGATAAATCACAAGCTGGAGTCTATGTTAAAAACCTATTATTTCAATATTCTCAAAATGATCCTATTTTACACAATCTTTCATTGACAATTAAACCAGGGGAAAGAGTTGCTTTATTAGGTTCTACGGGTACAGGTAAAAGCACTTTTATGGAAACTTTAGTAGGATTGAAAAAAGCTTTATCTGGTGAAATTTGGATTCAAGGAATTCTCCTAGAACAAAAAACTTTATCTCAAGTGCATAGTCAAATAGGTTTTTGTTTCCAAAATCCTGATGACCAATTATTTATGCCTACTATTTTAGAGGATATAACTTTTGGTCCGCTTAACTATGGTTTACCCCTAGAAACTGCTAAAGAAGTTGCTCAAAATTTGTTAGTAAAATTTGGTTTAGAAAAATATGCACATCGTTCTGTTTATGAACTTTCAGGAGGTCAAAAAAGATTGGCAGCTTTAGCAGCAGTTTTAGCATTAAAGCCAGAAATTTTAATATTAGATGAACCAACTAATGGCCTTGACCCTTTATGGCGTCGCAACTTAGCTGAAATTATTTTACAATTACCAATGCAAATTATTTTAATTGCTTCTCATGATTTAAACTGGGTTAGCAAGGTAACTGAACGTGCTTTAATTTTACAGTATGGTCAAATTCAAGTAGATACTTCTACGGAAAATATTCTCCGAGATACTTCAATTCTTGAATCCTATGATTTACCTTTTAATTATTAAAGTAAGAAGTAAGAAAAAAAGATTAATAATTTAATTTTATCTAGCTTGAGAATTAAATGAGTTATGGCACTACAAATTTAGGTTTTTGACATTGGTAAATCTTATTGGCATAGTATTTTGGTGCCGAAAATTTACGAGGGAAATTTTTTGAAATTTTAATTTCCCCTCTTAGAGGCTAGGGGAGATTAATTTTAGAGTAGCCCCCAGCACTATGATAATTAATGGTGAAATTTATGGGTTGTTTCGTAATAAAGAAGTATGGCTAAATCTTTAATAATTTCCTCGTTTTTAAAATAATTTCCGTACTTTTTATTTGCTGTTTCTATGCAAAGTTTCATAATTTCTGATGATTCGTCAATATAGTGAGCGATCGCTTTTTCTTTTTCTTGTTTTGTATGATTATGATGTCTCAAATCTGGGTGTGGTCCCACTACAGTTTCCGAAGTAACCTTAATATCTTTTCCGACTGGATGAACTATTTTTTTCACTCGTCTTTTTTGAACTTCTTCGGCAAAACCAGATGCAATTATACCTGCTGGTAAAGCAAAAATTCCAATACCTAAAAAAGCTACAGTAGCACTCAATAATTTACCTAAATGAGTTACAGGATAAACATCTCCATAACCCACAGTTGTTAAAGTTACTACTCCCCACCACATAGTCTCTAAAATACTAGAAAATTTATTGGGTTGTACTTCACTTTCTACTAAAAACATGAGACTTGAGACAAAAACTAAGACAAAAATTACTACCAGTAATGTAGCTATTAGTTCTTCTTTTTTGGCAGCTATAACCTTAAAAATAGTTCGTAATGATTCTGAATATCTACTAATTTTAAATAGACGAAATAAACGTAGTAGAAGAGTAAATTTTATAAACTCTAAACTTGGAAATAATACTTGTAAATAAAATGGTAAAATGGCTACAATATCTATTAGTGCCAAGGGTGTAATTACATATCTTAATCTGCCATAAATTGGATGATTGTATTTAGGATTAACTGTACATATCCATATTCTGATCAAATATTCTATAGTAAAAAATATAGTTACAAGTATTTCGATTAATTTTAACTGTTCAGGATAATGCTGTGAAAATTTGGGAGATGTATCTAAAATAAATGCAATCACACTAATGCTTGTTAAGATAGTAATTATCAAATCATCTAGTAAGCTTAAAAAGTTTTTGGGATTGGAATATTCAAAAATATAGTAAATGTTTTCTTGCCAAGATTGGCATTGAAGTTTTTTTCGTATATTTATCATTTTTTTTATATTGTATAAACTGATCATATTTACATTTATTTTTTGATAGTTTATTACTGGGGAGTAAAAAGTTATCCTAAAAAACTATTGGCGTTAAAGGCTGAAATTATTATAGGAATTGGCTGGCAGCATTTATAGTTTTTTTGAGAAAATTTCTAACCTTGAGATAGATGTAAGCCAAAGCTCGCAATAGTTATTCCCAGCACTTACCATTGTCTAGTTTATTAGTAATTCTTAAATTCCTCAAATATGGCAAACTATCCCTAGTAAATTTATCTGAGGATTTATAGTTTTTTTCACATTGATCAAACAAAGTTGGCTACTATTAAAAGGGATAGCTGTAACAAAATACAATTGCTTTTTTTGGTAACTTTACTTGACTAATCAACTAATACTAACTACTAGCACTAATAGCACTAAAAAGTAGATAGATTGTGTACAAGTCTATATTGTCATTATTCACGGTGATTTAATTGTATTTTAGCAATTAGTGAACTTATAGCAACCTATTTAGTTTTTTTATCTAGCCTATACCATAACTTGTTTCAATAAAAAAAATAAATATTTGAAATAATATTGTTATATTTAAGACTTGTTTGTTTAATAATTTAATGTTATAATTACATTTTTTAATAAATAAAAATTATCATAAAAAAAAGAAAGAAAATTTTTAGTCAATTCTCTTGTTTTCAGTAGAACTAAATTATTAATTATTAATTATTGAAGCGTCTAATTTTCTATATTTCATAAGGATGTATACTACCTCTAAAAAAAAGAATACACTATCGTGAAGTAGATCTCAAGCCGAGATATTTAAAAATAGCTATTGTCATTTATGTTAGAGAGCTATTTTTATTATTTTCCCTTTTTATCAATATTTACTCTAACTTCTGGAGAGGTGACAGATAAGAATAAAAAGCTTAACTAACAAAGCTTGCAGGTTTTCTAAATTTCTAATAATTAAGCCGTTTGTGAGGGAAAATAGCTATTAATTTATCAGCTTCTTCTGGAAAATTTCCAAAGAATTAAACTAAGTTTGACCTCTATTTCCTGTCTAAAAATGGCTATGTCGTTGATATTTTCTCCTTTTTTATGTAGGACAATTTACATAGTTTGCTACTCCTTTTTCACAAATTATTTTTCCTACAATTAAGGATTGAGAGTCAGCTAAAGTTATCAATAATATTCAATAATCGTTTTTCTTTGACTTAAGTTCCTTCGAGATTATAGCCCCAACTTTTAAAATATCAGAACATTTATTCAATGCCTATTCATTTTTTATTAAGCATTTATTGTCCTTTATAAATCCGAAAAATTCGTGAGAATAAACTACGCTTATTCTGCTTTTATACCGCGATATTTTCTTTTCTATTCACTCACAAAATTTACGAGCCCAAAACTTATGGATTTAGTTACTTTGACTCCTTGTAAATACATAGATATACTTGGTTTTCTTCCTAATTATTTCAGAGCTATCCACAGTTCTTTTTCTCTTTACTATTTACAGACTTTTTTTCAATCTCACATATAAATACGTCTTTTCTTGATCTTTTAATCACTTAGCTAGTTCCATTCTACAAAATTATCTCTCTCCTAACATTACTTTTTGAGAATTTGAGAATAAATTTAATACCATAGATAATACCTTTTCTGGCTCGGAAAAGTTACTGTTACCTTTTTTTCTAAATTAGTGATGTAAATTGGTATGCTGCGACGCCGATAGACTAGACTAAAAACTAACAAATTTACCACATCCTACCCCGTCCTATCTATCACTAAATACAAAATTTATCTTTCTTGAAAACTATGATTAACTCAATCTTTAATCTAATGTTAACACAAAGTTTCAAATTTAATATTCACATTCGATAAAAACCTTTGCAAACTCCGACAACAACTCTGAAATTTAATATATTTTGGTATTTGATTAGCTAAGGTTTCTAACCTTACCCACTTATGGTATTGAATTAGAAAAATTATTATTTTAACATGACAGAGATATTTTTGGTTAGTTAATTTCCTATGTGTTTACGGTACTATTAGGGTCATTTATTCATTCTTATTAAATCAGCCTTGTTAACAATATCTAAGCTCATCTTTTTTTACCATGTTTTGGTCAATCATTAAGAATGAAGGCTTTTTAACCCTTTTATCACCCTCCTAGCTCTAACCTTTGTCTTCCCTGGGAGCGACAAATTTTCTAAGCAATTTTCCTAGATTATGTAACAAAAATCATAATCTTTAATATTAACTATTTTGAGGATTTATTGCACATAAACTAAATATTGACATTTACTTAAAACTGATCTAATGTAAGACAAAATAATTCTTAACAAGTTGTCAATTTACAAGGTAAAAAAAAATCAAATGGCACGATTAAAAAGTTTTACCGTATTATCAGCGGATACATTTGCAGAAGGTCCCCCATCAGGAAAATTTATTGAAACAAATAATCGAGATGTACCATTTGATAGTCAACCAGTCCAAGGGTTTAGTGGTGTTGAGTTTGCTCCCGGTAGCGAAGATGGCAGTACTTATTGGTTTCTATCTGATAATGGTTTTGGCTCTCAAGGAAATAGTGCTGATTATTTGCTCAGACTATATAAAGTTAACCCGAACTTTGCTGGAGCAGAAAATGGCGATACTAAGGTTGAGGTTCAAGATTTTATTCAACTAGCAGATCCTAATAATCTTATACCCTTTGATATTTTCAATGAAGATACAAGCGATCGCTTCTTAACTGGAGCTGACTTTGATACAGAGTCTTTTGTTATAGATAATAATGGAGATATTTGGGTCGGAGACGAATTTGGACCTTATATTTTACACTTCGATAGCACGGGAACTTTGCTTGAGGCTCCCATTGCCACACCCAACATAGAAATTTCTTTTAACTCTCTGAGTGGGGAAGCGCCTTTAGTCATTGGACACCGGGGTGCAAGTGGTTCTCGTCCCGAACATACTCTAGAAGCTTATAGACTAGCGATCGAAAAAGGTGCAGATTTTATTGAACCAGACCTGGTAATTACTGCCGATGGTGTGCTTATTGCCCGACACGAACCACTGTTAGACGATACTACAAATGTTGCTGAAGTATTCGCTCCAGAACGTCAAAGCACTAAGTTTCTTGATGGAGTAGAAACTACTGGCTATTTTGCTGAAGATTTCACCCTTGAAGAAATCAAACAATTACGCGCTGTTCAACCTCGAGATTTCCGTGATCAATCTTTTAACGGTCAATTTGAAATTCCCACCTTCCAAGAAGTTATCGAGTTGGTACAAAAAATGGAAGAATCTGGGTTTGAGGTCGGTATCTATCCGGAAACTAAACATCCTACGTTCTTTGACCAACAAGGTTTATCCTTAGAAGAACCTCTAATTCAAACCCTACAAAATACAAGTTTCACTGACCCAGATCGTATTTTCATCCAGTCGTTTGAGTTTGCTAACTTAATTGACTTACAAAAACAGTTGAATGCTCAAAGTCTCGGTGATATTCCTTTAGTTCAACTGTATGGAAATACTACTGAAGGAGCAGATCCAAACAGTACCTTTTCTTCCCCCTTCGACATTAGGTTTAATGTTGCTCAAGATAATGACTTAGCAGCTATCTATGGTCAAGAATTCCTAAATGCAGTAGAAGTTTCTCTCTCAGAAAATACAGTTTATGCAGACCTTGACAGTGAAGAATTTCTGGAAGTTATTAGTGGTCTATATGCAGAAGGTGTTGGAACTTGGAAGAATAACATTCTGTTGCGTGAGTCCCTTGATACTCGAGTCGATGGTAACGGAGATGGTGTAGCCGAAATAAGTACCCAGTTAACAGGAGAAATTACTTCCTTTATCGAAGATGCTCACGATGCAGGTTTACAGGTTCATCCCTACACTTTACGGGATGAAGAGCGTTACCTTACCCTCAAGCCTGATCTAGAAGCTTTTGGCACAGGAACACCTCAAACTGCGGAGGAGGAATTTCAACAACTAATAGATATAGGTGTAGATGGTTTCTTTACTGACTTCCCTGGGACAGGTCGTAAAGTTCTAGAACAAAACGACTCTAATGATGAAGTTCGCTCTCCCCAAAACCCAGAAATTTCCTTTAACTCTCTGAGTGGGGAAGCGCCTTTAGTCATTGGACACCGGGGTGCAAGTGGTTCTCGTCCCGAACATACTCTAGAAGCTTATAGACTAGCGATCGAAAAAGGTGCAGATTTTATTGAACCAGACCTGGTAATTACTGCCGATGGTGTGCTTATTGCCCGACACGAGCCACTGTTAGACGATACTACAAATGTTGCTGAAGTATTCGCTTCAGAACGTCAAAGCACTAAGTTTCTTGATGGAGTAGAAACTACTGGCTATTTTGCTGAAGATTTCACCCTTGAAGAAATCAAACAATTACGCGCTGTTCAACCTCGAGATTTCCGTGATCAATCTTTTAACGGTCAATTTGAAATTCCCACCTTCCAAGAAGTTATCGAGTTGGTACAAAAAATGGAAGAATCTGGGTTTGAGGTCGGTATCTATCCGGAAACTAAACATCCTACGTTCTTTGACCAACAAGGTTTATCCTTAGAAGAACCTCTAATTCAAACCCTACAAAATACAAGTTTCACTGACCCAGATCGTATTTTCATCCAGTCGTTTGAGTTTGCTAACTTAATTGACTTACAAAAACAGTTGAATGCTCAAAGTCTCGGTGATATTCCTTTAGTTCAACTGTATGGAAATACTACAGAAGGAGCAGATCCAAACAGTACCTTTTCTTCCCCCTTCGACATTAGGTTTAATGTTGCTCAAGATAACGACTTAGCAGCTATCTATGGTCAAGCATTCCTAAATGCAGTAGAAGTTTCTCTCTCAGAAAATACAGTTTATGCAGACCTTGACAGTGAAGAATTTCTGAAAGTTATTAGTGGTATATATGCAGAAGGTGTTGGAACTTGGAAGAATAACATTCTGTTGCGTGAGTCCCTTGATACTCGAGTCGATGGTAACGGAGATGGTGTAGCTGAAATAAGTACCCAGTTAACAGGAGAAATTACTTCCTTTATCGAAGATGCTCACGATGCAGGTTTACAGGTTCATCCCTACACTTTACGGGATGAAGAGCGTTACCTTACCCTCAAGTCTGATCTAGAAGCTTTTGGCACAGGAACACCTCAAACTGCGGAGGAGGAATTTCAACAACTAATAGATATAGGTGTAGATGGTTTCTTTACTGACTTCCCTGGGACAGGTCGTAAAGTTCTAGAACAAAACGACCCTAATTTGGCTACTTCCAGCGGTTATAAAGGTATGGCATTCAGTCGCGATCGCCAAACTTTCTATCCTTTATTAGGGGGTACAGTTGAAGGCGATCCAGATAATGCTTTACGAATTTACGAGTTCGACTCTGTTTCTAGCTCTTTTGAGGAGGAGCTAGTTGGTTTCTATCCTACTGATGTTACTGGTCATACTATCGGTGACTTTACTCCTATTAATGAAAGTGAATTTTTAGTTATTGAACTGGATGATCGTCAAGGGAATGAAGCTGAGTTCAAAAAAATATTTAAAATTGACATTTATGAAGTTGATGATCAGGGTTTTGTTGAAAAAGAGGAAATTGTAGACTTATTAGATATTGAGGATCCTAATGACCTTAATGGTGATGGAGATACTAGCTTTAACTTCCCTTTTTCCAGCATTGAGAATATGTTAGTTATTGATGAAAACACTATTCTGGTTGCCAACGACAACAACTATCCTTTCTCCAAAAGCCGAGGAGATGATATTGATAATACCGAAATAATTCAGATAGAGCTAGAACAACCTCTCCTTGTTGATAAGGGTTTGCTAATTAAAGGTACTCCTAAAACAGAGCGTCTCATTGGTGGTGTTGGAGACGATACTATTATCGGTTTGAATGGCGCGGATACCTTAGCAGGTCGTATTGGTAATGATCAAATAATTGGTAGTCGTGGCAATGACTTATTGTTGGGTCAGGATGGTAATGATGAACTTCAAGGTCGTCAAGGCAACGATCACCTCTTGGGTGGTGATGGTGATGATCAGTTAAATGGTGGTCAAGGGCGTGATCGCATCAATGGCGGTCCTGGTGATGATACTTTGACTGGTGGTGCAAGTATTGACCGCTTTATCTTCAATAGTAATGAAGAATTTGAGTCTGATAATTTTGGTATTGATACTATCAATAATTTCCAACTAGACCTCAGGACAAATGAAGATGGAAACCAAGGCGACTTAATTCTTCTTGATAAGTCAAGCTTTACTGAGCTTAATAGTACTGCTGGAATTGGTTTTAGTGTTAATAATGATTTTGAAACCGTTAACACTGATAATAGTGTAGATGACTCTGATGCTTTCATTGTTTATAGTGAAAAGTCTGGAGGTCTATTCTACAATGTAGATGGTGAGTCTACTCAGTTTGCTATCCTTGATGGTGCTCCCAATATTACTGAGGATAATTTCCAAATTAGAAATTAGGGAGTATATTTAACAACGGTTTTGAACTCACTAGACTCAGGTAGGTACGTTTCATAAAACGTCCGGTTCTGTTTTTAATATGATGTCCGGATAATAAGTAATATTATGTCCGGAACATCAGTGATCAAAAAACTAAGGACCGTAACTGTCAATTCTATCCTTCTGCTGAGAGCCATAGAGCCTCCTAGGAAAACCCTCCAAAGTGTAAGCATTTAACTGGAGATAATATTATAGCCCACATTCTCTACTTCAATTTTTAGCATAAAAATTAGTATAAAATCAGTAATTTGCTTAAGTATTTATACTATAAAAATTATCTTCATTTACCTTGAGCAGGAGTCAAATTATTAGGGAGATATTAATAGTAATTAAGCAAATTAACCTTGAAAACGCTATATGTAGTTGCGAATGGCATTTACCTTGACTGGATGTAGTGCTCGTGCGTAGGTTATGATTAAATATAAATACTTACTCAGTAGTATTTATTACCAAGAACTAACAACAATAGTAAACCCTTCCCAATAATAAAGATGAGATAAATTTTGATTCTTAATATTTGCGAACGCCGAGGGTAATTTCACCACACCACGAGTGTTGCTTCCCCTCAACTCCCGATATGTAATAACCACCTTCCCTTGCAACATTGCTAACTGTCCCTGTATTAACGCCTCTGACTTAATCTTAACACTATTCAAATGAGTATAAAACTCTGTCATTAACCCCAATGTACCTTGATCACTCACGGACCAAACACTCGTTTCTGTTCGTAGCCAAGCACTATGATCTCCTACCAACAATGGCATTTGGTTGATATAAACTGCAATCAATTTATATTGTTATTGATGACAATTTTCGAGAGCCTTGATGGTAGCTGTGCCATTGTCTGGGATATGCTGGGGACAAAGATAATTATGCAGTTCCAGTTGGGACTAGGGCTTAACATTACTGCATCAGTCAGTTCAAAAACAGCATCCTTGGCATTTTCCAATAAATGATCAACTTGATTACGAAATGATTTTAACGTGAAATCAAGCATTTGAGCAAAATAATTTTAATTTAATGCCTGATTTTATCTTTAGAGTTGTTCCTAAATAGATGGTAAAAAGACATCAAACTCAGACATAGCAATTATTTATAGCATTTTGAATAAACAATACCTACCATCCTGAAGAGACAGAGGTTTTGAAGAATTTTTAAATTATAAAGCCACAGCTCTTTTGATTATTGTTGACAAAGAAGTTGAATAGTCTGAGTATCAGTATCACTGATGAGTATGATAGTGGGTTAAAAAATTATTATGCCCCTCAATGCATGTCAACTAATGTCAAATCTTGTTTCTCACATCTGTTGATGGTTTCAATTTTTTTTAATTCTTTTCTTAATAGCACCTTCAAGTATTTAGTCTAAATTCCAGTTCTTACAGCAGTGCGACAAGCAGACAATACCAACAAATCAACCGATGGCTTATTCCAAAACAACTCCCGCACTTAGTCTAACTTTATTTCTTCAGTATCCCATAGCTGAATATAAAAATTACTGGTTTTTCCTCTACGGTACAAAAATCAAGAAATTCTTTTAAATTTGTCATTTCAACACAAAAAAGCAGTAGGAATTTTACCTATAAGGACATAAGAGTTATCTGCAAATCGAAATTAACTTCACTATTTTAACTTCGGGCAACCCTTTATACACAATTTTCTAGTTTATTAGTGGGACTTACAGAATATAGATCGAAAATAAATATTAAACACTATATATAGTTTCCTGGCGTAAGTCCTACTATAATAACTATTCAACCGGACAGTAGTGATATTAAGTCTGGTAGCATTAGTATAATTAGGTTTTGTAGGGGCGTTTTCCTGTAGAATGCTACCTAAACATCTTGGGAAGAATTCAGAGTTATTCGCTCCTACTAAGCCGTCTAACTTGGTTCTGGAATTGTAATATCTATAGAAGTAATTTCAATCCCATCTCCCAAAGTACTCAGAGGCGGTTGAATTGCTTCTTTATTACCCACAACTAAAGTTACCATTTTCTCAGGTTGCAAA
Organism: Trichodesmium erythraeum IMS101; assembly: GCF_000014265.1. Classification (NCBI taxonomy): domain Bacteria; kingdom Bacillati; phylum Cyanobacteriota; class Cyanophyceae; order Oscillatoriales; family Microcoleaceae; genus Trichodesmium; species Trichodesmium erythraeum. The sequence continues at coordinate 4,305,012 of NC_008312.1, read as the reverse complement.
TATTTTTGAGCAACTCTTTGCACATCTGCAACTGTAATTTTTTCCAATTCCTGGCGATAACGAAAAATAAAATCTTGAGGATAATCATAATATTCATATCGCATCAAACGGGATAAAGTTTGAGCTGGGTCTTGAAAGTTGAAAATAAATGAATTGAGTGCCGAATCTTTAGCCCGCTTAAGTTCCTCTTGTGTAATAGGTTGAGTGCGGATAAGTTCAATTTCTTCATTAATAGACTGGATAAATGCGACAGTTGCATCCGAACGAGTTTGACCACCAGCGACGAATACTCCTGGATAATCATAATTAGCACTCCAATAAGCAGAAACAGAATAAGCTAAACCTTGGCGGGATCTAATATTATTGAGCAAGCGCCCCCCTAAACCATTCAGGATGCTATTCATTACACTCAAAGCTGTATAATCAGGATTATCTAATTTTCCGCCTAAATGACCCATTTGTATATAACTTTGATTTAGCTGAGGTTGTTCTACAAAAAATATATTACCAACTTCAGCCTGAGTAACTTTTGGTAGAGGAAACTTCAATGCTTGACGACTTGGTTGCCAGTCCCCTAGTTTTTCTGTGACCAGCGATCGCATCTGTTTAGTATTAAAATCTCCCACTATTCCCAAAATCATATTCTCAGGATGAAAATATTTGGTATAGAAATCAATTAAATCTTCCTGGGAAATATTATTGAGAGTTTCATATTCAACAGTTCTAGCATAAGGACTTTCTCTTCCATAAATCAATTTTTGGAACTCGCGACTAGCAATAGATCCAGGATCATCATTGCGACGAGCAATGTTACCTTGCCATTGTTGTTTGGCAAGGTCTAGTTTTTCCTCAGTAAATACAGGTTCGCGAATTACCTCAGTAAATAATTCAAAAACTTTTGCCAAGTCTTCAGTAAGACAACTAAACCTAGCACTACCAGCAGTACCCCCGATACCTGTTTCTACCGCTGCCGCTTTTTGTTCAAGTAGTTGGTTTATGTATTCAGAAGAGTGTTGAGTTGTACCTCCTGTACGCATAACAGTTCCAGTTAAGTTTGCTAAACCTACTTGATTTTCTGGTTCAAATCTTGAACCTGTACGAAATAAAGCACGTCCACCAATTAGAGGAAGCTCATGGTCCTCCATTAAATATACAACTATGCCATTTTCAAGTTTAAAGCGAGTGTATTCAGGCAGCTCTAATTTTGGTAATGGTGGAAATTCTAGTTCAGTGTAATGTTTTGGTGGTGTTATAGCTATAGCTGGCATCCTTCCTAAAATATATAATAGGATTACTATTACTAAAAATGCTATTAAGAAAAGCTTTGATCTAGTAATTTTCTTTTGGTGAGAGAGCATAATTTGTTTTTGTTAGATTTAGACGTAAAAGTTCATTATTGTCAGCTGCGTATTTACAGCTAAAATTTAAACTGTAACAGGTATGAGTGGAAACCTTTGTCACGCCAAACTTTATATCCAGTGTAACAGGTATGAGTGGAAATCTTTGTCACGCCAAACTTTATATCCAGTATACTTATCGACGGAGCGTTAAGGCGCCACATAATTTTTAACTGTTAAACCGTAGTTTGTGGTAGGCAGCTAAAAACCCTTGCTAGACAGAAAAAGCTAAAATGGTGCTATCAGCCTATATTTGGTAGGATAGAACGTAGCAATTCCCCTCATAATAAGCAAACCATAATAAGGGGCGTCTTAGATTTTACTTAGTTCAAAAAATACCTTTTTAGGTGTGTCAGTCCACTACTAGAGTTCTACCATTAGATCAACTCTGCTTAGGAGTAGAATGTGATCAGAAAGCCAGTTTGTGGGATAACAAATATCAGTAAATACTTTCCCCCGAATCAAATCTACTTTATTTAACCGATACTACCAAACTTAATTTTGCTTAGAAAGTAGTCTAGCAATAGTTCGGTTTTCTGGTACAAAAGTTTTTTGAGCTATACGTTGAATATCTTCCCTAGTTACAGCATTAATAATATCCAACTCTTTAAATAAATTTTGCCACGAACCTGTTTTAACTTCGTAGTCCAACAGAGCAGAAGCCATACCCATGTTAGAATCTAGAGAACGTAACATACCTGCCCGCGCTTGAGTCTTTACCCGCTGTAACTCTTGTTCAGAAACTAGCTCTGTTTTCAACCTTTCAATTTCTGCTTGCAAAGCTGCTCCTACTTCATCTATATTACTATTAGGAGCAGTCATAGCATAGAATAGTATCAAATGTGGGTATTTACTTCCCGGATAACCACTAAACCCTCTAGCTACAAGTGCAACTTGTTGTTTCTCAACTAATGACTGATAGAGGCGAGAAGTACGACCATCACTCAAAATACTAGTAATCATATCATAAATTACACTATCAGGATGATTCATTGCTGGTCGATGATAACCCTCTATATACCAAGGTTGGGATGGCAACTCCATCGTTACTTCCCGCGTCTCAGCTTGAGTAGGCTCAACAACATTAAGTCTTGGGGGTTTTTGTTTGACTTTGTAGCGACCGAAGTATATTTTTGCTAACTTTTTAACTTCCTTAGGGTTAACATCTCCCACTATTGCTACATTTAAGTTACTAGGAACATAGTGAAGATCGAAAAAATTCCGAACATTCTCTCTGGTTAAATTTTGTATTTCTTTTGAATAACCAATGATCGGGCGACCATAAGGATGTACCAGAAAAGCTTTACGGAGGAACTCTTCTAATATTTGGGCAACGGGTGAATTTTCGGTGCGCGATCGCCTCTCTTCCAGAATTACTTGTTTTTCTTTATAAAATTCCCTAAATACTGGTTCTAGAAATCTTTCTGACTCTAAAGACATCCATAATTCTAGTTTATTAGCAGGTAAGCTATAAAAGTATTGAGTGTAGTCTGCGGAAGTGGCAGCATTTAGTCCTACTCCTCCTGCTTGTTGGACAATTTTCGAGAATTCATTTTGATTAACATATTCAGATGCCAAGTTTTGAGCTTTCTCAAAGTCTGCTTTTAGTTTAGCAACCTCTTCAGTTTTGCCATCTATTTTACTTTGCTGAATTTGTGCAAATATCCTATCTAAATTATCTAAAATAGGTTTTTCTGCTTCATAGTCTTTTGTGCCAATTTTTTTTGTACCTTTAAAAGCTAAATGTTCGAGGTAGTGAGCTACACCTGTTTTGCCGTCTGGCTCGTTGGCTCCACCCACATCCGCATAGATGACAAAGGAAATAACAGGAGCACTATGTCGTTCCAGAACGATGAATTTCATGCCATTATTGAGGCGAAATTCTGTGACTTTTTTAATTACTCGGTCTAAGTAGGGTTTGATTGAGATTTCTCCTGAAGATTGATATTCTCTAGCTATGGCCATCATTGGTACAAGGCCAAAACAGAAGAGACATAAAACAGTTACGCAAAGGCCAAATTTTAATGATTTGCGAATCGAGCTATTTGGGAATGGGGTATTAAAGTTAGCCTTGTCCAGTAAAGAACTGATTAATTTTTTAAACCAGCAAGGAAATAATATAACTTGAGATAATAAGTTTTTCAACATATCCAATTATTACTTAGGTTTTTTCTGTTGGTTTTGGGTATACTTTTCTAGTTTAAAGCTAAACATCAGTAATTAAATCAAATCAATTCAATTTATCTAAAGTTAATTATATTCTGGAGTATTAGGAAATTGATGTTGGTCTGAGTTCTATAAGTAAATGTTTCTAGCTGTAACCTTTTGAAAACTAAAGATTGTCGAAAAAATTTCGTTTGTACTTGATTGTATACTTAATGGTGATAGAATTACATTAATGTTTTTTTCAAGCATCAAAAATCTATTTAAATAAGTCAAATAAAATATTTATGAATATGAATTTTAAATCATCCAATCCAGCTTCTTCTTTAGCTTTACCCCCTGGGGATTTAGGATTACCTTTTATTGGACAAAACAAAAAAATCTTCAAAAACCCTCAAAATTTTATAGAAGAAGTTTATCAAAAATATGGTCCTGTTTATAAAACCAACTTTCTCGGTAAAAATTTTATTTACTTTCAAGGATATGAAGCTATTAAATTTATTTTAACTAATGAAAATAAATACTTCACATACTCTCAAATTTTGAGAAATTATCAAAGAATATTCGGTGAAAATGACATTACTGTTTTAGCAGGTAAAGAACATAGAGAGAGACAAAAAATATTAGCTAAAACCATCAAAAGTAAAAACTTAAATAATTATATTGATATTATTCATGATTTGAGTCAGAGCTATTTTTTAAAATGGATTAAATCTGATTATGTAGACTTATATTCTGAAATAAATAATTATACTTTAGATATGATTTTGAAATTATTGCTAGGTATAGATTATGCTTCAAAAAGTGAGATTAGTAATTATTTAAAAGATATGAGTTCAGGATTAAATACTATACCTGTAGTATTTCCTTGGACTAAATTCGGTAGTGCTTTAGAAAGCAAGAATAAGTTATTTAATCAATTTGAACAAATCATTGTCAGAAGAAAGAAAGAAAATAATTTTGGTTCAGATATATTAGGCATATTACTGACAGTTCAAGAACAAATGAATTATGAACTAACTCCAAGAGAAATAGTAGGGCAAATGGTTAATCTTTTATCATTAGGAAAAAAGGAATTAAGTTCAGCATTAAGTTCTTTTTTCATCTTAACATCTGAACATTTAGATGTTTTAAAATTACTTCAAATAGAACAAGAAAAAATGGATGTTTCAGAACCATTATCTTTAGATAAATACAAGAAAATGGTTTATCTAGAACAAGTAATTAAAGAAGTATTACGGCTAGTACCTCCTGTTAGTGGTGGACTTAGAAAAATTATTGAAGATTGTTCTTTTCAAGGATTCCGAATTCCTAAAGGGTGGCATGCATATTATTACATTAGTTCAGTTCTTAAAGATCCAGAAATATATAAGCAACCAGAAATATTTAATCCAGAAAGGTTTAACCCTACTAATGCTGAAGATAAAAAGAAACCTCTTTGTTATATCCCATTTGGAGGTGGCGCCAGGGAGTGTATAGGTAAAGAATTTGCTTATTTGGTCATCAAAATCTTTATATCTGCCCTACTAGATAATTGTAGTTGGAAATTTAAAGAGAATCAAGATTTGACAATTAATACATTTCCTGTTGCTCGTCCAGCTCATAAAATAGAAGTTTGCTTTACACCAAAATAATTAGGATTAGAAAAGTTTTGGAACAGGTTAAATTTAGCCATAAGAGTAAAGTTATTCAGCACTATGAGTGAATTATTTTGACTGCTATAAAGACAATTTATGGCATTACATAAATATAGGATGGCTTTAATAGATTTGTGGGATAGGTATCTTAACCGTCACTTATATTTTCAGCTAGTGTATGAATGCAAATCTTACTTGTATTCATACAAAATTCTGACATAATATCAGCAATCAAAACGGTTAATATTAAATAAGTTGTTAAATAAGTTTAGTTCAGTTTAATGCTAGTGTTTAGTTGCAAAACTTAGTAATATTATTTTTTTATTACCTTCTTTTAGTTCAAAGGTTTTTATCGGCTCAATAAGTATATTAATTTATGCAATTAGACACTAGATATGAGTTTAGATACACAAAATAACTACAACAATTATATTTGAAATTTTAAGATTAAGTACAGGTAATAAGGGCAGTCTGTCTAGAAATATTTCAGCTTCCAATAGTAATAGTTAAGAATTAATTAATAATTATAGATTTTTTTTGCAATCTACCCATACCTGTTTTATTCTCTAAGCTTAGTCAGGAAAAGATAAAGATTAGAGTATTTTTTGCTCATTTATAGGTGCTTTTTTGTTAAATGAAATAGCTCTGCAATTCACCAAAGATAGGCATAAATATAGTATCTTTTCCTTTTTTTTTAATATTGGTAATTCAACTTTTATAACAGGACTTACCATAACTACTATATATAGTAAGAGGTCTTACATAAGGTTAATAATTTCAGATGGGTGGGTAAGTCCTAGAGAATAAATGAGTTTAATCTTTATATATAAATTTTAGCTGTCGGTAAAGCTTAGTAACAAAAATTAAATATATTTGATCTTAGTTTATTAAACTTTATTTAATTTAAACTAAAATTTAAAATAATTGAAAATTTTTTTAATGGTAGCTAAAAGTAAGTTAACCTCTTAAAGTATAGCTTGTAGAGTATAAAAAAAATATATAAAATCTAACAAAAAAAGCTATTTTGTCAATTATCAATGCTGAATCATTAAGCATTCGCCAGGAGGATAATTATGTCAGAAAAAGTCGCTTCAAATGTCAGGAATATTGCCATAGTAGGCCCTTATTTAAGTGGAAAAACAACATTACTAGAAAGCCTATTATCAATTACAAAAGCAATATCCCGTAAAGGCAGTGTTAAAGATGGTAACACCATTGGAGATGGTAGTCCAGAAGCTCGCGATCGCTCCATGACAGTAGAAATAAATGCCGCTAGTACTAAGTACGACGGCATTAACTTTACCTTTCTAGACTGCCCTGGTTCCATAGAATTTGCTCAAGAAACCAATAACGCTCTTATTGGAGCAGGGGCAGCAATAGTCGTGTGTGAACCAGACCCAGCTCGTGTTCTAACCCTTGCTCCACTATTAAAATTTCTTGATGACTGGGAAATTCCTCATATAGTCTTCATCAACAAAATGGATCGGGTCTGTAGGGATGAAACTCATTGTAAATCTAACTTTGGTGAAGTATTAGAAGCACTCAAAACTGTATCCAACCGCCCCATTGTTCCCCATCAATACCCCATTGCTAAAAATAACCAACTTATTGGATTTATTGACCTAGTAACTGAACAAGCTTATCATTATCATCCAGGGGCGCCATCAGACCCTGTAACAATTCCTGAGTCTTTGAAAGTAGAAGAACAAGCTGCTAGAGAACAAATGCTGGAAGAGTTAGCTAATTTTGATGATAATTTATTGGAAGAGTTGGTCGAAAATATCGAACCACCTACTGAAGAAATAGTTGCTGACATCAAAATGGAGTTAAGTGCAGATTTAATTGTACCTGTATTTGTAGGGGTGGCAGAAAAAGATTCTGGTGTGCGTTCCCTCCTAGATGCTCTGGTGCGAGAAACTCCTGTACCAAAAGAAACGGCAAAACGTCGAGGTTTAAAATCAAATTCTGAAACACCTATTGCTCAAGTTTTGAAAACTTACTACACTCCTCAAGGTGGTAAACTCTCATTAGTTCGGGTATGGCAAGGGGAAATTATTGATGGCATGATTTTAAATGGAGTGCGCATCGGTGGAATATATCGGTTGATGGGTCAGCAAACAGAAAGTCTAGAGTTAGCTAAAACTGGAGAAATAGTTGCCCTCAGTCGGATGGAAGGTATACATACAGGTGATACTTTAACTATAGATGCAGATGGGAAAACTAAGTTGCCAAGAGTAATACTATTGCCTCCTGTTTTTGCTATGGCGATCGCTCCGGAAAACCGTAAAGATGAAGTAAAAATGAGCAGCGCTTTAACAAAGTTGCTAGAAGAAGACCCGGCATTAATATGGGAACAACATGGGGATACTCACGAAGTCATCTTTTGGGGTCAAGGAGAAATTCATCTACAGGTAAGTTTAGAGCGTTTGCACCGAAAGTATAATGTTTCGATGAAAACTTACTTACCCCGAGTTCCCTATAAAGAAACTATTCGGAAAAAGACTACTTCTCATGGTCGTTATAAACATCAAAGTGGGGGTCATGGGCAGTTTGGGGATGTGTATTTAGATATTCAACCGTTGCCACGGGGGTCAGGTTTTAATTTTAGTGAAACTGTTGTCGGTGGAGTGGTGCCGAAGCAATATATTTCTGGTGTGGAAACAGGGGTGCGGGAATATCTTCAACAGGGTCCTCTCGGTTTTCCCGTGGTTGATGTGGCGGTGACGTTGACTAATGGGTCGCATCATTCTGTTGATAGTTCGGAGCAAGCATTTAAGCAGGCAGCGCGAGTGGCAATGCAGCAGGGAATGAGTGACTGCCAACCAGTATTGTTGGAACCTATTGCTTTGGTGGATATTTTTGCACCTAATGAGTTTACTTCAAAAGTTTTGCAGTTAATTAGTATCCGTCGTGGTCAGATATTGGGTTATGAAAGTATGACTGACTGGGAAAGGTGGGATAAGACTTCTGCTTATTTGGCTTTGTCAGAAATGCAAGATTTAATTGTGGAGTTGCGATCGCAAACAATGGGAGTGGGTTCTTTTAATTGGCAATTTGATCATTTACAAGAAGTGCCAAATAAGTTAGCTGAAAAGGTCTTGATCAAGAATGGTAATGGTAATGGTCGTGGTCATGGCTAAACTACTTTAATATTTAAATGAAAAGTAGATATAGTTTAATTATTAACAGGACTTATTCACAAGTACCTAGGAACCTGGTTTTTTTATGGATGTCTATTGTTTGTTACAAACAATAGTTTATCCTAGAAACCAGGTTTTTTGGCGTAAGTTCAAATATATTAAAGTTATATCAATTCTCAAAAACTTGGCGCTAATTTAGTTTTTTTTATTTCTAAATACTATTTATTGACGCAATTTTATTGTTAACTAATGTCTATGATTTTTCCAGTTATTGTTACTACCATCCAAAGGTAGCATCAAGGTTAGAGAAATGGTATTGTTTGATTTTAATTACGGGATACCAGAGCTTATGAAAATATTTTATAACCTGTAAGATATATTTTTGAGAAATTATCATTGTCTCTTAGGTTTCAAGAATATTGTTTGGCAGATCATGATTTTTTATTCGTTCTTGACCAAGGGAAAGAAAAATGGTTTTTAGCAATATTAATAAGCTCAGTTTGGATTTAAGATTCTTTTGAAAAACAGTTTATAAATAATATAATAAATAATAATTCATAATTCATAATTTATAACTCATAATTCATAACTGAAATGGCTGATATTAAAATTTTACACTTAATTAATCGTCTTAGTTTAGGACCGACTCCTGGACAACTTGAAAAGATTAAAAATATTGGTGTAGAAAATTATATTCAATCTCAACTAGAACCTAATTCTATACCCTACCAAAAACTACTAATTCAAAAGCTAAAATATCTAGATACATTACCCCTAACTCCTAGTGAAATAATCAAAGAATTACAACAACTTCAACAACAGGGAAAAGAATTAAAATTAGATAGAATAGCATTAAATAGAATCAAACAACGTTTTGAGCAAAAGGTTTTTTTACAGGGGAGTAAAGGACGTTTTTTAAGGAATCTAGAAAGTCCGCGTCATTTAGAGGAGGTGATGGTAGATTTTTGGTATAATCACTTTAATGTTTTTGGTCGTCAAGGACTAAATCGTTTATATTTTAGCTGTTATGAACAGCAGGCAATTAGACCCTATGCTTTGGGAAAGTTTAGATTATTATTAGGCGCTACTGCTCATCATCCAGCTATGTTAATTTATTTAGATAATTGGCAAAGCCGTAGAGGTAGAATAAATGAAAATTATGCTAGAGAATTATTAGAATTACATACTTTAGGTGTGGATGGAGGCTATAGTCAAGATGATGTTATGGCTTTAGCAAAAATTTTGACTGGTTGGGGTCTACCTCCTAATAACAAAAGAGCAGAAGATAAAGATGGATTTTATTTTGATCAAAAACGTCACGAACCAGGAGATAAATTTTTTCTCGGACAAACAATTAAAGAGAATGGGATAGCTGAAGGTGAAACAGCTTTAGATATTTTGGCTAGTCATCCTTCAACGGCTAGATATATTAGTTATAAATTAGCTCAAACTTTTGTTTTAGACCAACCATCTGAGTCTTTAGTAAAAGTTTTATCTCAGAGTTTTTTGGAGAGTGATGGGGATATTTCTCGGGTACTTAATACTCTGTTCAATAGTTCAGAGTTTTGGCAACCAGAGGTATATAATTCTAAGTTTAAAAATCCTTATCGGTTTGTAGTTTCTGCGATGAGAGCTATTGGTAATGAGGTTGATAATTTTCGACCTATTAATGGGATTTTAGACCAGTTAGGAATGCCTATTTATGGTTGTATTACTCCTGATGGTTATAAAAATACAAAAGATGCTTGGTTAGATTCGGATACCATGATTCGACGGAGTAGTTTAGCTGTGCCTTTATCTGGTGGTTTATTGGGTCGGGGTAAACCTATTAGTGCAGAAAAGTTAATGGGGACTTTGGGTAATAATTTTTCTGCTCAGACTCGTGGGGTAATTGATCAAAGTCCTGGTGATTTAAGGGCGGCTTTAATTTTTGGTAGTCCTGAGTTTATGAGGTATTAAAAGAATCGGAATTTAATGTTTTCAAAACCATTTTATGAGAAAAGTTTGACATCTTTTCCCGGTGCCAAATCTAACAAATATTCAAACTCTTCCATCGAAATATCATCAGGTAATAAGGTTAGGACTAATTTATCAAGATGGTTTCTAACTGAACTTGCAAAAAAAAATGCTGTAATTGTAGCTCCTGATTATTATATGTTAATGGTGTATATGTTAATAGTGTAGTACAATAATTTTTGTCGATAAAAATATGGGCGGAATTTCTCCTGAACTCTATTCTAAACTGAGTGCATCTCTGTCAAGGTGTGAGCAATTTAACAGCAATGAAGAACTACAGAGTTTTTTCAACGGTCACCGTCAGCTCTCCCTTTGGGCTAATAGTTTACCACAAGGTATCAATACGGACCAACGAGTAACACACGTGATTGGCTTTTTAGTGGGTAAATATCATACCAATAAGAATGGACTCGTTATTTTGGTAAGGTTGCTTTGTGAGACGTTTGACCGAGAAGATAGTCGGCATAGCACTTTATCTAAATTAGAAAAAGAGCTTAATAAACAGCTGAATAGTGTTGATAACAAAACTAGCTTTAATTGGTTACACTTAACCGACTTTCATCAAGTCATAAAAGAACAGAATGGGGGATCATCTCGCGTAAAAAAAAGATTTTTTGAAGATTTAAACAGGCTCCACGAGAAAAGTGAGCCGTGGGACTTAGTGCTATTTACTGGTGATTTGACTCAGGAGGGTAGTGCTGAAGAATTTGAAAAGCTCGATCAGCTTTTGGAACAACTATGGGCAAAATTCCAAGAATGGGGTTCGTCTCCTAAGCTACTAGCAATACCTGGAAATCACGATTTAGTTAGACCTAATCAAAAAGAACCAGCGGTAAGACTTCTAAAACGGTGGTCTGAGGAACCAGAGGTACAACAAGAATTTTGGGAGGATGCAAAATCAGACTATCGTCTAGTCATGGCTGAAGCTTTTGCAAATTATATGGCTTGGTGGAAAAGACAACCCTGGAAGCCAGAACACCTAAAAGCTGGTATTCTACCAGGAGATTTTTCAGCCACTATCGAAAAGAATAGTGCAAAACTCGGAATTTTGGGTTTGAATACAAGCTTTCTTCAGCTTATTGGTGAAAATAATGAGGGCAAACTGGCTATTCATACCCACCAATTTCACCAAGCTTGTGACGACAATAACACCCAAAATTGGGCTAGAAAACATCGTGCCTGTTTGTTACTGACCGATCATCCTGTCGATGCTCAAATGCACTTGAATACAAAAATTACTGCCGGTTACCCCTTTGTCCTTTATCTACGTGACCATACTGATACTAAAGCTAAACAAATTTGGCATTACTATACAGTTAATAAAATTGAACTTGAACTCATTAAAGGCAAGGATCAGTTGAAATCTTGGTTTCTTGAAGCATCCCGAGAAGGGGGAAAAATCCAAGAATGGGAAATTCCTATTTTCAATGATCGTCTTAATTCAATACCATCCAGACCCCCTGTGGGAAAAGAAGAGCTGATTGGAGATGAACCTGGGCTAACCCAAAATCTTACCAGGGGGATAACTCTGTTTTTGTCCCAAAATCCTACCGGTTGGATAATTTCGTTTTTGTTGATTCTGATTGATATTTTTTCAATTTATCGCTGGTTAATTTATCTTCCTAGACATGAGCCTCTTGGTGATAACATTAGTATAGGTGAGGAAATTCTGGTAGAATCATCTAGACCTCTAGAAAAAGAAAATGGTGTAAAAGAAGTTCAATACTGCCAGAAATCCTGGAATCATTTTCAAGCTATTTGGAAAAATAATACTAAAATACAGAATTGTTTTGCTGGAGTGGCAAATACTCTTAAGGAAAGCTGGAAGAATGAAAGGCGGGACCCAGAAACTTTAATTTATATCAATAATGCTTTTTTAGAACATATAAAAGCTGATCCTTATACTATTGCAGTTGTAGTTCCAGTTATAGATCAAAATGAGCAGGTGAATGGAGAACTTGCTGAAGAAATTTTGCGGGGAGTAGCTCAAGCACAAACAGAAGTTAACTTAAGTTTATTCAAGAAAAAGCAATTCTCTTTTTTGCCTTTTCCAAATGTAGATCTAAAAGCCAAAAGGTTTAATGATAATGATAATGATAAAGGCTTAAAAGTTATTATTGCTAATGATGCTAACTCAGAGGATGGCGCAGAGAACGTTGCGAAGAAAATAGTCGGCCGCCCAGAAATTTTAGGTGTTGTTGGTCATTGGGCTAGTGAGATGACTATGGCGACTAAAGATATATATGATGATGCAAAACTAGTAATGGTTTCCCCAGGCACAACCACTTCTAAACTCACCGCCGAAGAAAGGGTAGACGTTTTTTTCCGGACTACCACAACGACTATTGAGCAAGCAGAGAACATGGTTAACTCTTTGCTGAATAAAAATCAAACAAGAGTTGTAATTTTTTATAATCCTAAGAGTTATTATTCCGCTGATTTAAAAAAACAATTTGAAGAAAAATTTGAAGGAAAAGGAGAAATAATTAATTTATCACTTAATATGGATTATTTTGCTGAGGATAATTTTAAGGTTAAAGATGCCATCAATGAGGCCCGCAGACAAGCAGGAGATCAGGAATTCGCAATTGTTTTAATATCAGATGGTCAAGTAAGTGATGCTTTCGATAATAGTCTCAAAATTATTGAAGAAAATGGTGGTCAAAATTGGATAGTAGCTAATTGGTCAGTTTATAGCCCGAGAACCTTGAAAATTGCTCAAGATCAATCCCAAGAAACACGATATCAACTCCTAGAAAAACTGATTTTGATTGTTCCTGGGCATCCTCTCAACAATTCTGATTTTTTTGATACCGCTGTCAAACTTTGGGAAGGTTATGTTAGCGCCCGTACAGCTTTTAGCTATGACGCAATGCAGGTAATTCTTAAAGGTATTCAGGAACAAGGTACTCGCCCTACTAGCAAAGGAATTCAGAAGACATTGGCAGATGAAAATTTCATCGTTCAGGGGGCTACAGGAGAAATTATATTTAAATCAGGGACTGGCGATCGTCAAAAAGTACCGTTGAACTCAATTCGGGTTTATCGTTGTCCGAGTCAGCCGTCCGGTTTCATGTTTATTCCTGACAAATTTTCAACACCTGAAGAAGCAAAGGTGAAATGCTCGAATTCTGAGTAGTTGATAACTTGAAGTAATTTCAAATATTTTGAATAAAAAAGTGATAGTATCACAGGTTTGGTTAAGCGGTAGTGCAACTCAAGAACATTTTCTAACAAGACTTAGGCTATGACAGTAAATGTAGTGTCATTATCAAAAAAAAATGACTAAAATATACAGGACCTACACAAACTCTTAGATAATGCGCTATCTGTAGGTGGCAAATACCATAGGGGGTAAATGCTAGATATGGCAGTTCTGGGTAAGTCATGAATATAATATCTTGTGACAAGAACTGTTGAATATTAAGAAAAGATTGCAGAAAATTATCATATAGCAGTTTTCCTGCATGGTAGACCTGCTGTAAGTTTTTGGTATGTGACTGGGCAAGAAATTCAAAGGTTGGGACAAAATTATCAAGATGGTTTTTAACTGGGTTTGCCAAAAAAATGCTATAGGTGTAGATTTCTATTATTATATATTAATAGTGTAATACAATCTTTATAAAAAATTGTATGAGTGGGCTACCAGGAGAACTTTATAAAGAATGCAGGGATGTTCTTTTAGAATGCGACATTTTTACCAATTTTCAATACTTGCGTAGTTTTTGCGGGGCAATTAAGGAATTAAATGTGGTATCAAATAAACTGAAAGAAGCTAATACACCAGGGTTATTAGTGATGTTAAATCTGGATATTTTAATAAAAACAAGACATCAAGAATATGGGTGTATATTTATAATTTTTTTGGAAAATTTGAGAGATGAATACTATGAAGAAGACGAGATGTGGCATAGAATTAATAATTTATGGAACAAGGTTAAAAAAGAATTAGAAAATCCATCTTTACCCTTAAATTCATCAACATCTTTAGGCAATAATAATAACAGCCAGTTGTTTCAATCAATAATTGATATTGATTTTTCAGAACAAGAAGATACTGTTAGAAAAGCTATAAAATGCCAAAAATCACACAAACGAACGGGAGCTTTTCTGATTGATGGGTATGATGAAAATTGTGGTCAGAAAGCTCTGCTTACTAGGCTATTACGTAAATTGCCAGAATTAAGTAATGGACGTAAAATCCAAAGGGATTTAACTCGGATGAGCGATATTAGGGAATTATGGGGAAAAATTTCTTCTGAATTTTTTGGTTCAAATACTACAGACGAACAGGTTATTAATGCAATTTTACAATGTTTAGAAACTCAAAATTTAATTTTTATTTTTTCAGGACTCCACCGTACTTTTACAGGTTTTTTACCAGATTTAATTAAAAAATTTTGGTGGCCAATAGTCGAAAAAGCTACTCACCAAAAAACTTATTTATTAATGTTTTTGGTTGATGATAAAGGAATAGTTTGTAAATCAGGAGTTTCCCTAACTTGGAAGTTTGAAAATTCAAAATATCCTAAGGACCCTTTATGCTTACCTGAAACTGGTAAATTTTCATACTATCATTTAGAAACATGGAAAAATAGTGTTGTACGAAAAAATATGGTACCTGAGAGTATATCTGTTGATGAATTACTCCAAAAATCTCAAGGAGGTGTTCCTGAGCTGGTTTATAGACAAATTTGTGATTACTGTGGCCGTAGTTGGGAAGGAGGGTTGGCCAAATGGTTGATTCAGTGATTCCTCGCCTCTATACGGGGGAAAGACAACCTTCGGAACAGGAGTGCGAACTGCATGGACTTGAACCTTATATACCTTCACCAGAGTTGGTTGAGGCAGTTAATCTGACTATTTTTTTACAAAAACGTCCTTTATTGTTGAAGGGGGAACCTGGTAGTGGTAAAACTCGCTTGGCGAGGGCTGTGGCTTATGAGCTAGGTTTACCCTACGAACCTTGGTATATTCAGTCTACAAGCAAGGCTAAAGATGGTTGTTACACTTACGATGCGATCGCTCGCCTCCACGATGCCCAACTAGCCCGTCTTGATGGACAGAAACTCTCTAGGGTTGATAATCTTTGGAATTATATTAAACTAGGGCCACTGGGTCGTGCTTTTGAAAATTCCCAGCGTACTGTAATTCTAATTGATGAAATTGATAAGGCTGATATTGACTTCCCTAATGATTTGCTTCAGGTGCTAGATGAAAAGCGCTTTACCATACCAGAGATAAAAAGTCAAGAAAAAGAAGTAGAGAAAGAATACGAAATTAAGGCTAAAGAACCACCAATTATATTTATTACCAGTAATGAAGAAAAAGATTTACCAGATGCTTTCTTACGTCGTTGTCTTTTTTATTATATCGAATTTCCTAATGAAGCTGAATTGGTTAACATTGTTAAGGCTCATTTTCCAGAGGCAGCACCGGAGGTTATGAGAAAAGCAGTATGGCGCTTTGGTGAACTGAGAAAACAGATGGAGAGAGATAGTGGCAAAACTGGTAAAAAGGTAAGTACCAGTGAGTTAATTGATTGGTTTACCATTCTACGACAATATCCTGAAGAGGAGGTATTAGGGAAGCTAAACGGTGAACTGCCTTTTGCTCAAGTTCTACTTAAGTATTGGCATGATTATAGAGAATATTTATACTCCTCCCAGGAGGAAAGAAAATGAATGTCGTTGAAGAAGTACCTTTGTTGAAGGTCTTACTGTCTCTTTTTTACAGTTTGCGCCAATATGGCTTGCCTTTGGGAGTTGAAGACTATATGTTAGTGCTGAGGGCATTGCAAGGTGGGTTTGGTATAGGCGATCGCGACTCTTTAGAACGACTATGTTGTACTTTGTGGACAAAATCTGAACAGGAGGCCCGCCTGTTACATCAACTTCTAGGTCGGGCAATAACCAATGCTCCTTCTTCTGCTGAATTACCACAACCTGTCGAAGATACACCGAATCCCTCCCCAACTAGCGCTTCAACTAGACCTGTATCAAAGGAGTCTGAGGAAGTTATGGACTCTTCGACTTTACCATCTACAGCGACGCCTGTTCGCAACATATCTGAGCAACTTGAGGAAAAAGCTCCATTAAAAGAGCCAGAAATACCTGTGTCAAAACCGAGTCCATTGACTGATATTCCCCTAGAAATAGATGAACCAGAACTGGTCATTCAAGCTATCCGACATTATAATAGGTCTAATGAAATGATTTCTGAATACCAAGATCTAGCTGCTCAATACCTGCCAGTGACCCCTCGGCAGATTAAGCAGAGTTGGCGTTTTTTAAGTCGTTCAGTCCCCCAAGGTATATCGGACAAGTTGAATGTACCAGCTACGGTAGCCAAGATTTGTCAGCAATGCATCTTAATTGAAGCGGTGCTGATGCCAAATTATGTAAATCGAGTTAAACTTGTGTTACTGGTTGATCAAGGTGGCTCAATGATTCCTTTTCATCATTTATCCCGTCAATTAATAGATAAAGCTCGACGGGGTGGAAATATTGAGCAGGCGAGTGTTTATTATTTTTATAATTATCCTGAAATATATTTTTATAGTGACCCAACTCGCCTCAAAGCTCAACTAATTACAGATATTTTAGGAGCTATCGATGAAAGAGCAGGAGTACTTATGGTCAGTGATGCTGGAGCTGCCAGGAGTAATTATAACCCAGAGCGAATTGAGTGCACCCAGAGGTTTATTGAACAACTTCGGCAGTCAGTCCGTTATTATGCTTGGCTAAATCCTATGCCTAATGATAGTTGGCAAGGCACGACTGCTGGGGAAATTGCTCGGTTTGTGCCAATGTTTGAGATGAGTCCTCAAGGATTTAATGCTGCTATCAATGCTTTGCGTGGTCGCTATGTGTATGGGAAAGATTTTTATGAGTTGAGCCGGCAAAAATCATTATGAATTCAACTAAAGCAATAGATTCGGAAATAGCTGTTGAGAGGGTGGTAGGATTTGCCCAACAATTCGACGGTACACATCTTGATTTAGCTTGTCATGCAGCGTTTCCACAGACACTTACTCCTGATTTGCTCTACCAAATTTGGCTTCGCTTTGTCCCCCAAGCTCCTTGGACGGCAGTTGCTCGCATACTTTTATCTCGCTTGTGCCGTGAGGTAGGCTATGAGCTTTATGAAATGGATGTAAATGTCCGAAATTTGTTGTTGCAAGAGTTGAAGGAAGATAAGCGTTTTGATAAGCCTCGGTTAAAAGAACTAGCAGATTTCTACAGTAACTATGTGAAACAGCAACTTGATGGTGATGATTTGAGGAGGAGAGACTTAGGAACGGCTGAGTATTGGATGTCCCTTGCTTGTAGTCAGCCTAATCAGCTTAATCATAAACTGGCACTGGCTATTGAAGAGAGATTGAAGCAGAAAAACTGGAAGGAGTTGTTTAGATTTGGGTTATTTATAGAAAGTTTTCCAACTGCTTTAGCGGAATTTGAACCACCACTGATTACCTACGCCCGTGGAATGGTGTCTTTTACGAGTGGAGATTTGGAGGGTGCAACAAAACAATTCTCTCAGCTTTCTAGGTGGGAACGTCAAGTTAAAATTGCTGGAGTTAGTTTGTCAATTCCTGATGAAATTCCTCTAATTTCTGTTGAGTTGTCTTTCCTCGAAGAGTTACTAAATATTGTTTCTGATAATGATGATAATCCTCAATGGAAAATTTATCCATTTTTGGAAGCAAATCTAGAGAGGTTAAATGAAGATTTAATTGGGTTATTACAAGAATGGTCAACTAATATACTGTTAAATACGGAACCAGTTGAATTACATAGAATTGGTTCATCTCTTACTAGATTTAGCAATTTATTAGGCAATTTTACATTGGGAAATATAGCGATAAACTTAGAAATTGCTATTACTGGATATCAGATTGCTTGTCAAATTTTTCGACGAGAAGAGTTTCCTAAAGAGTGGGGAATTATTCAAAATCATCTCGGCATTGCCTACAGTAACAGAATAAGAGGAGACAAAGCCCAGAATATTGAATCGGCTATTGCTGCATGCCAACAAGCTTTGATGGTGCTTACCCAAACTGACTTCCCCTTTGAATGGGCAGCAACTCAAAATAGCCTCGGCAATGGGTACAGTGAGAGAATAAGGGGAGACAAAGCCGAAAATATTGAAGTTGCCATTGCTGCATACGAACAAGCTTTGCTGGTGTACACCCAAACTGACTTCCCCATGGACTGGGCAATGACTCAAAATAATCTCGGCAATGCCCACAGAGACAGAATAAGGGGAGACAAAGCCCAAAATATTGAAGCTGCCATTGCTGCATACCAACAAGCTTTGCTGGTGTACACCCAAACTGACTTCCCCATGGACTGGGCAATGACTCAAAATAATCTCGGCGCTGCCTACAGTGACAGAATAAGGGGAGACAAAGCCGAAAATATTGAAGCTGCCATTGCTGCATACCAACAAGCTTTGCTGGTGTACACCCAAACTGACTTCCCCATGGACTGGGCAAATACTCAAAATAATCTCGGCATTGCCTACAGAAACAGAATAAGGGGAGACAAAGCCGAAAATATTGAAGCCGCCATTGCTGCATACCAACAAGCTTTGCTGGTGTACACCCAAACTGACTTCCCCATCAACTGGGCAATGACTCAAAATAATCTCGGCAATGCCTACAGTAACAGAATAAGGGGAGACAAAGCCGAAAATATTGAAGCTGCCATTGCTGCATACCAACAAGCTTTGCTGGTGCGCACCCAAACTGACTTCCCCATCAACTGGGCAATGACTCAAAATAATCTCGGCAATGCCTACAGAGACAGAATAAGGGGAGACAAAGCCGAAAATATTGAAGCCGCCATTGCTGCATACAAACGAGCTTTGCAGGTAAGCACCCAAACTGACTTCCCCATCGACTGGGCCGGAACTCAAAATAATCTCGGCAATGCCTATAGTGACAGAATAAGGGGAGACAAAGCCGAAAATATTGAAGCTGCCATTGCTGCATTCCAACAAGCTTTGCTGGTGTACACCCAAACTGACTTCCCCATGGACTGGGCAACAACTCAAAATAATCTCGGCAATGCCTACAGTGACAGAATAAGGGGAGACAAAGCCGAAAATATTGAAGCTGCCATTGCTGCATACCAACAAGCTTTGCTGGTGCGCACCCAAACAGACTTCCCCATGGACTGGGCAGGAACTCAATATAATCTCGGCATTGCCTACAGTGACAGAATAAGGGGAGACAAAGCCGAAAATATTGAAGCTGCCATTGCTGCATACCAACAAGCTTTGCTGGTGCGCACCCAAACAGACTTCCCCATGGACTGGGCAACAACTCAAAATAATCTCGGCAATGCCTACAGTGACAGAATAAGGGGAGACAAAGCCGAAAATATTGAAGCTGCCATTGCTGCATACCAACAAGCTTTGCTGGTGTACACCCAAACTGACTTCCCCATGGAATGGGCAACAATTCAAAATAATCTCGGCAATGCCTACAGTAACAGAATAAGGGGAGACAAAGCCGAAAATATTGAAGCTGCCATTGCTGCATACCAACAAGCTTTGCTGGTGCGCACCCAAACAGACTTCCCCATGGACTGGGCAACAACTCAAAATAATCTCGGCGCTGCCTACATTTACAGAATAAGGGGAGACAAAGCCGAAAATATTGAAGCTGCCATTGCTGCATACGAACAAGCTTTGCTGGTGTACACCCAAACTGACTTCCCCATGGAATGGGCAACAATTCAAAATAATCTCGGCAATGCCTACAGAAACAGAATAAGGGGAGACAAAGCGGAAAATATTGAAGCCGCCATTGCTGCATACGAACAAGCTTTGCTGGTGTACACCCAAACTGACTTCCCCATGGAATGGGCAACAATTCAAAATAATCTCGGCAATGCCTACAGAAAAATTAATCAAGACCTAGCACAAGCAGCTAAAGATATTAAAAATCTACTCAATCAACTTTCAGAAGATTATCCTAACGATAGTTATAGAGTTTTAAGTGCTAAAGCTATGGATGAAGTTGATAAAAATCCTCAGTTAAAATATCGAATTATCCGAGGATTAAAAGCAGGAGGTTTAGCAGCTTTAGAAAAAATGATTGATCATCCTGTTGCTCAGTTCCTTATTGAAGGTGTAAAAGAAGTATTAAATCCTTGAATCAATTGTTGAGATAATAGTTTTGTAGGGTTGATCAATCTTTGCTCACTCTACTTAATTTAATAAATAGTAATTTTGAAGATCTTATTTGACTCTTGTTCAAGATTGTAGACTAGGTTGAGGCAACGAAACCCAACATAGATTAATTCGGCTCGTAGTTGGACTTTAGTTCCTCTAAGGATATTGCCGATCGCTACTTTCAGACAACAAAGCTACTAATATATGCAGGACTACCCCAATTTTTTCTAAGTTTTTTCATAAATACTCTAGATTCTTAAAACATAATATAAGCGCCATTAATTTTGCTGAATCACGAATTGAGCGAGGCTCTTAAAAATACTCACAACAGTATATAAATCTTCCCCACTATCTATGGAAAATAAACGAGATAATCCATATTGGATAGTATCTCTTTTAAGTAGTTTAACAAATCTAAACTCACTACCATTTGTCACAAATCCAAAAGCAGATTGTTCGATTTCTGGAGAGTCTAACATATAAGCCAATATTTGAGGAATACCTACTTGTAATGAATATTCAACCCGTTTCGCCTCAATTACTAATACCCAAAATTGAGGGGTATAAACCAATATATCAATTTTACCTGTAACGATCGCTCCCCCATCTTCGGAAGTAATTTTTATCTGTTTTTCAGCGGAGAGAAAAAAGGGTTCCCGATAAAAACCTGCTGCCCTCAATAAAGGTGATAATACCACCATTTTTACCAGAGGTTCTAACATGGGACGTTTAGAAAGACGCAAATAATCCGCTTTAAGCTGCACTAATTCTTGTTTTTCCAATTCCGTCAATTCTGGTAAATTTTCTTGCCATTCCGGGAAAAAAGTGGGTTCGTATGCCCGTTTTAAACCAAAATTTTCTTCTAAAGAATATAGGTCAATTTGACTAGCTGGTATTGTTTTAACCATAATATTTTTTTGATTATTTTTGAACTTGATCAGGACTTACCTACGGGCAAGGCATTTCTGTCATTGGGAGGAACAGGGTTCCGGTTGCAGTCTGTCATGATAGCAATCTCAAGCCTCCAAATCTCTTTCCTAATGGCTAACTCTTACTTATATTATATCAGTTTGTTAGTTAATTAGAACAAAAATTATTACTGAATTGAGGGGCGATCGCTAACCAATTTCTATAAATAAATCTATCTCTTATTTGTAGGCTGGGTTGAGGCAAGGAAACCCAACAATGAAGCGTTAGGTTTTAGGTTTTAGGTGTTAGGTTTTAGGTTTTAGGTTTAAAGATTAACAACCAGATAATAAGTATCAATTTGCTTTTCTAAACTGACCCCAAAATCATCCCTGGATGCCATAGTCCTTGTCTGGCTATCCCCTAATTTATAGGTTTTAGTCAGTCCTAGGTAGGGTTGAGGTAAGGAAACCCAACATGGATTAATTCGGCTCGTACGACTTTATTCCCTCTAAGGATATTAGGACTAAGTTTCAATTATAAACTTCTTTTTGTGTATAAAAAATATTTCCGTTCCCCAACATCATCAAAAATCTAACAAAACCTATAATTCTCAACAAAAAATTTTTGGCAATATTGCAAAACTATCTCTGGTTCAACCTGTAAATAAATTAGAATAAATAATTAATCATTTTACATTGCCCGAAATTATTAATTTAACAATTAAAGGAAATAATGAATGTAGTTCGTGAAGCGATCGCAAATTTCTGTTGTTTAATTGTGTAAAATATTGTTATTATGAGAGAGAATATATTGAGGGCCACTAATGGGAAGGCCATCAACACCCCGAAGCCATCTCAAAATGGGATAATAAATTGATAATTGATAATTAATTGATAACTGAATTATGTCGTTTTAAGCGAAATCATAGTAGTTATATTTGCTAGAAACCCTAACGAAAGTCTGAAAATATGTTTGAACGCTTCACCGAAAAACCAATCAAAGCGATAATGTTGGCCCAGCATGAGGCTGGTCGTTTGGGACATAACTTTGTAGATACAGAACAAATCCTTCTGGGTTTAATTGGAGAAGGAACAGGGGTAGCAGCCAAAGTCCTAAAATCTATGGGCGTAAGCCTAAAGGATGCTCGGATTGAAGTGGAAAAAATAATTGGCCGTGGTTCAGGAGATGTAGAAGCAGAAATTCCATTTGCTCCTAGAGCTAAAACAGTTTTAGAATTCTCTTCGGAGGAAGCACAGCAATTAGGACATAATTATATTGGGACAGAGCATTTACTTTTGGGTTTAATTCGAGAAGGAGAAGGAGTAGCTGTAAGGGTTCTGGAAAATCTAGGAGTAGATCTCTCTAAAGTCCCCACTCTGATAAACGAGATGTTGCTTGAGACTGATGAGGTAGAGGTGGATATTCGTCAGAGGTCTAAAAGTATGTTTGATCGCTTCACCGAAAAACCAATCAAAGCGATCATGTTGGCCCAGGATGAGGCCCGTCGCTTGGGACATGACTTTGTAGAGACAGAACAAATCCTTCTGGGTTTAATTGGAGAAGGAACAGGGGTAGCGGCCAAAGTCCTAAAATATATGGGCGTAAACCTAAAGGATGCTCGGATTGAAGTGGAAAAAATAATTGGCCGTGGTTCGGGAGATGTAGAAGCAGAAATTCCATTTGCTCCTAGAGCTAAAACAGTTTTAGAATTCTCTTTGGAGGAAGCACAGCAATTAGGACATAATTATATTGGGACAGAGCATTTACTTTTGGGTTTAATTCGAGAAGGAGAAGGAGTAGCTGTAAGGGTTCTGGAAAATCTAGGAGTAGATCTCTCTAAAGTCCCCACTCTGATAAACGAGATGTTGCTTGAGACTGTTAAATTAGCTAATCAAAAATCAAATAATGACATTGAAGAACTAAAAAGTACTATTAAAACTGATATAGACAAACAAAATTATTTGAAGTTTTTGGGAGAGGTATTGCAGGCAACCAGACAAAGCAAAGGTAACTCGAAAGTTGTTTACCCACTCCTAGAACAAAACTTAGATAAGCTTGATGGTAACTGTGCTGATATATTGCGACACCGGGCAACTGCTATATTTTCTGAAGTGGAGGCGGATGTAGCAGAAGATATGGCTATGTCTATTGGTTATTTCAGTGGCCTCATTCAGGAATTTCCTCTGGGTAACAAAGCAAACAACATGGAAATTAGTATTGCAGGTTATGAAGTCGTGCTAAAAGTCTTTACCTCTAAGAGTCACCGGGAAATTTGGGCAATGACTCAAAATAATCTCGGCGTTGCCTACAGAGACAGAATAAGGGGAGACAAAGCCCAAAATATTGAAGCTGCCATTGCTGCATGCCAACAAGCTTTGCTGGTGCGCACCCAAACTGACTTCCCCATCGACTGGGCAGCAACTCAAAATAATCTAGGCATTGCCTACAGTAACAGAATAAGGGGAGACAAAGCCGAAAATATTGAAGCCGCCATTGCTGCATACCAACAAGCTTTGCTGGTGCGCACCCAAACTGACTTCCCCATGGACTGGGCAATGACTCAAAATAATCTCGGCAATGCCTACAGTGACAGAATAAGGGGAGACAAAGCCGAAAATATTGAAACTGCCATTGCTGCATACGAACAAGCTTTGCTGGTGCACAGCCAAACTGACTTCCCCATCGACTGGGCAAAAACTCAAAATAATCTCGGCCTTGCCTACAGTAACAGAATAAGGGGAGACAAAGCCGAAAATATTGAAGCTGCTATTGCTGCATGCCAACAAGCTTTGCTGGTGTTCACCCAAACAGACTTCCCCATGGACTGGGCAGGAACTCAAAATAATCTCGGCATTGCCTACAGTGACAGAATAAGGGGAGACAAAGCCGAAAATATTGAAGCCGCCATTGCTGCATTCCAACAAGCTTTGCTGGTACGCACCCAAACAGACTTCCCCATGGACTGGGCAGGAACTCAAAATAATCTCGGCAATGCCTACAGAGAAAGAATAAGGGGAGACAAAGCCGAAAATATTGAAGCCGCCATTGCTGCATTCCAACAAGCTTTGCTGGTGCGCACCCAAACTGACTTCCCCATGGACTGGGCAATGACTCAAAATCATCTCGGCATTGCCTACTGTGAAAGAATAAGGGGAGACAAAGCCGAAAATATTGAAGCTGCCATTGCTGCATGCCAACAAGCTTTGCTGGTGCGCACCCAAACTGACTTCCCCGTGGACTGGGCAGGAACTCAAAATCATCTCGGCGTTGCCTACATTTACAGAATAAGGGGAGACAAAGCCGAAAATATTGAAGCTGCCATTGCTGCATGCCAACAAGCTTTGCTGGTGTACACCCAAACTGACTTCCCCATCAACTGGGCAGGAACTCAAAACAATCTCGGCAATGCCTACAGAGAAAGAATAAGGGGAGACAAAGCCGAAAATATTGAAGCTGCTATTGCTGCATGCCAACAAGCTTTGCTGGTGTTCACCCAAACTGACTTACCCATGGACTGGGCAATGACTCAAAATAATCTCGGCGTTGCCTACATTTACAGAATAAGGGGAGACAAAGCCGAAAATATTGAAGCTGCCATTGCTGCATGCCAACAAGCTTTGCTGGTGCGCACCCAAACTGACTTACCCATCGACTGGGCAATGACTCAAAATAATCTCGGCGTTGCCTACATTTACAGAATAAGGGGAGACAAAGCCGAAAATATTGAAGCTGCCATTGCTGCATGCCAACAAGCTTTGCTGGTGCGCACCCAAACTGACTTACCCATCGACTGGGCAATGACTCAAAATCATCTCGGCGCTGCCTACAGTGACAGAATAAGGGGAGACAAAACCGAAAATATTGAATCTGCCATTGCTGCATACCAACAAGCTTTGCTGGTGTACACCCAAACTGACTTACCCATGGACTGGGCAAGAACTCAAAATAATCTCGGCAATGCCTACATTTACAGAATAAGGGGAGACAAAGCCGAAAATATTGAAGCCGCCATTGCTGCATACCAACAAGCTTTGCTGGTGCGCACCCAAACAGACTTCCCCATGGACTGGGCAACAACTCAAAATAATCTCGGCGCTGCCTACATTTACAGAATAAGGGGAGACAAAGCCGAAAATATTGAAGCTGCCATTGCTGAATACCAACAAGCTTTACAGGTACTCACCCAAACTGACTTCCCCATGGACTGGGCAATGACTCAAAATAATCTCGGCGCTGCCTACATTTACAGAATAAGGGGAGAAAAAGCCGAAAATATTGAAGTCGCCATTGCTGCATTCCAACAAGCTTTGCTGGTGCGTACCCTGGAAGCAAACCCCATCGACCATCTACAAACCACCAACAACTTAGGCTACCTATATTTCGACAACCAAAACTGGCAACTCGCAGCCGACAACTATGAAAAAGCCATAGCTGCAGTGGAACTCAGCCGCAGTTGGGCAACTACCGACAAACGCCGCCAAGAGATTATAGCAGAAGCAATATCAGTTTATCAAAATCTGGTGCAAACATACATCAATTTAGAGCAATGGGATCAAGCCTTCAAAACAGCCGAACGCAGCAAAACTCGCAACCTAGTCGAACTTCTAGCCAAGCGCGACATCTATCCTAAAGGCGATGTTCCCCAAGAGATCATCGCCGAGCTAGATCGACTACGAAGCACCATTCCATCACTAGAAAGGCGGTTACAAGGAGTTCTAGAGCGACTATCTGGAAATACAAGCCCACCAGAAGAACCCCAGCGGCGATCGCTCATGGCATCACAGCAACAGCTACAACAAGAATTGCAGCTATCAAGGCAACAGCTAGAGGAGACACTTGAACGGATCAAGCCTATAGACTCCAGCTTCAGCCTGACTCAGAGGGTAGAGCCGATTTCTTGGAGTGATACCCAAAGTCGAATTGATGAAAGCACTACCATAATTGAGTGGTATATTACGAAGGATAAAATTATCACCTTTATTCTGACCGCCAACAGTCTGCTAGTCAAACAAACTGACAAAAAAACGCTTGAAGCCTTAGTAAATTGGGGAGATGATTATTTGACTGCATATTTGCAAGAAGACAAAAAACAGTGGCAAGACCATTTAGCCTCCAACCTCAAAAGGTTGGCCGAGATTCTTGATATCGATGGCCTCCTCACCCAGGTCGGCGAGATTTTTTACCAGCAAGGAAAGAAATGCGACCGCCTCATCCTCATTCCCCATCGGTTCCTACACCTATTTCCCCTCCATGCCATGCCTTTAGCCAATGGAGATTTACTCATGGAGCGCTTTCCTGGAAGTCTCAGCTATGCTCCCAGCCTCCAACTGCTGCAACTGAGTCAAACCTGGAACCGTTCCTCACTCAAACATTTTTTCAGTGTCACGAACCCTACAGAAGACCTCAGTTTTACCGAGCCAGAAGTTGCCACTATTCGCGCTGACTTTTATCCTAACGATGACGTCTTAGAACGACAACAAGCTACCAAAACTGCCCTCACCCAGGAACGTCTGGCTGAAACCAACGTGGCTCATTTTGCCTGTCGCGGTTATTTTAATTTTAAATCGCCTATTGATTCTGCTCTGCTGTTGGCAGGGAGTACAACTCCAACTCCTCAGGAAACTGCAGATGGAAATGGGATTAATTTGGAAAAATGCCTAACTTTAGGGGATATTTTCGCCTTAGACTTGCGTCAATGTCGCCTCACCAGCCTCTCCGCCTGCGAAACAGGCCTGAGCGATTTTAAATCCCTTGGGGATGAATATATTGGTCTGCCCAGCGGTTTTCTCTATGCAGGGAGTCCAAGTGTGGTTAGTAGTCTCTGGACTGTTAATGACCTCTCCACAGCCCTTTTGATGATTCAGTTGTATAAAAATTTGCTAAATTCCCAGGAGCAGACTAATGTAGCGATCGCTCTTAACCAAGCTCAACTTTGGCTGCGAGACCTAACCAAAAAAGAGTTGGAAAAATGGATTTTAGAAAATAAAATCCCCCTGAGTCCAACCCTGGAAATGAATCTAGCCTGTCGTTTGCATCAAATGTCAGATAAGTATCAGCCCTTTGAATCACCATTCTACTGGGCAGGGTTTTGCGCGATCGGCTAATAATGAAAAAACTTCAATCACACATCTCCAATAAGAAAAAATCTAGTCAATTATACCACAGAAATCATCAATTACTTCCCTACTCCCTAGGGAGGTTAGATGTAAACTTCCTACCTACCTCCTCTTTTCTGGAAAATTATAATACAATAAATACTTAAGATTACCAGTCCAAACTGCCCAAATAATGAAAGAAATACCCCAGACCATAGGACTGCATAGTCCCAGTCTTGTACTCTATGCTTTCCATCTGCGCAACAGTATCAACCAGGGATTAAAACCTACTTCAAAAGCACCCCGGTTGTGGGAACAGTTAGTAGATTTGGGAAATAAGCTGAATATTCCAGAACTGCAAAATCTGCAACAACAACTAATTAGTTATCAAAATAACCAGTATTTTCCCGCAGCAGAAGATAACCTAGAAAGTGAATATGAAATTTTATTACCTAATCAACAAACCAAATTAGACTTTGAAATAACCTCCAAGTCTGGTGATAGGCAACTTCAAGGATTACTCTGTCCATACCGAGTACACGATACTTATGCAATAGATTTCACCCTACATTCTCAAAGCACTTTTTTCCTATCTCAACTAGCTCAACTTAATCCCCAATACCTACTACTCCCCTCACAAATTCAAGCTTCTCTAGGGCAAACCCTATTACTTTTTGGACAACCAAGTGAATTACAGGAAAACCATCAAGATTTTGCAGATGCTTGTGTTGCTAAATTACTGCCAACAACAAATAGAACTGAGCTAATAAATACAGGTCATTTACTGGGAAACCCGATTTTTGAATATGAAAGCCGACATAAAGACCCTAGTCAGCGACTTCATATTCTAGTTTGGTTGAAATGCCAAAATCTGGATCCAGAGGAAAAGAAAATGGATAAGGCATCCGAGTTAATACTTCTTCTTTTGTGGTGTCGTCATAAGATACAGTATATCTATCATCAATCTCGCGGGTGCGAGGGTCAGCTCAAACAACTGTATAGCAAAATAGAACAGCACAAGAAAAGCTTCCGTCAAATTTCCCGATCACCAAATAGGCAAGAACAACTTAGACCATTACTTGTAGAATTACAGGATATAGATATTAAGTATGCTGACTACTTAGAGGAATTGGAAGCCCACAAAAATACCATTGCTACTAATGAAAAAAATTATAGGATGAAACTAGAAAAGCTAGGGGAGCTACCCGATACTGACTTAAGTTTGTGGGAAGATTTTTTAAATTACATCCGCAAAAAATTGCAAAGTCAAATTCAAGCAGATCTGGAATTCCTGAGTCCTAAGCGTACTCACCTGCAAAATCTAAAAGCCGCAATAAAGGAAAACCTTACTCAGACACCTTCTGGCAACAAGACCCGAGGAATTACTGACGAACTTCGTCATCAACTGTATAAAGCTCTGTTAGAGTGTGACCAATTTGAAACTAATCAAGAACTACAAAGTTTTTTCAAAGGTCAGGCTCGGCTCTCTCCTTGGGCCAATAGCTTACCAGAAGGTAAAAATACGGCCCAACGAGTCAGACTAGTGATTGGCTTTTTAGTAAATAAGTATCGTAGCGATACCAATGAGAATGTACTGGTTATTTTGGTAAACTCCCTTAGTAGTACAATTGATCCAGCAGATACTCGGAATCAAACTTTATCTGAATTAGCAGAAAAGCTTAAGTATTGTTTATAAAAAAATATAGACACAGCAGATTTCGGGCGAATGATGTACAGGGTAAATGCTAAAAATCATATATTACCAGTATATTGACGGTTTGGGGGTACCTGATAAATCTGAAATATGCTGTAAAATGTCAGAGAACGCTCGGCCCTTTGAATCGCCCTTTTACTGAGTTGTATTTTGTACTATTAGTCAATAGGAGGAAAAATGTCATTATCTAAATACGAAGAAAATATAATAAAGTTTGTCGACCTAATAAAAAAACAACCTAATTTATTCAAAGAAAAAGAACGCACTAATTTGCGGCAGTTGCTTCAAAAGCTTCCAGATAATGTTGAAAAAATCTCTGATGCCATAGCCCTCTGGTGTAATGAACATCCGCAAATTCGAGATGCTTTTCTTAATATCCGCATTAATAGCATTCCAGATCCTCGAGCTGCAAATGGTCGTGCTACTCCTCTCACAGGAAAGGAAACCAAGGAGATAATCGAAAACTTGGTTATTGAGAGCAGCGAGTCAAAAGAATCAGAACTATCAAAAAAAGGGAAAACCCTGATCAGTAGAGGCATTGATATTATTGGTAGTTTTTTTTCAACAAAATAATATAGCAAATAGGCCGTCAGCAACTCATAGTAGTTGTAGGTTGGGTTGAAGCCACAAAACCCAACATAGATTAATTCGGCTTGTAGTTCGACTTTAGTCCCTCTAAAGATATTAAGACTAAACCCTTATTTTTTTTAATATTCATATAAGTTTATACTCAGTTAAAATAATCACTACTAGTGTTAAATTATCTCAGAATTTGATAAAATATACAACGTAAAAAAAAATGTTTCGCGTATCGCTCAATTAACTTGCTGGTTGAAATTCATCTCAGCGTTAAATTGTCCGATAATAGCGGCAGTCCTATAGGCAAAATTCCTTGATAGACTTATAATATGGCTGGCATTCCCCCTGAACTATATCAAAAATTGCGTCAATTTCTGTTAGACTGTGAACAATTTGAGAGCGATCGCGCCCTTCAGTCTATTGTTTCCACTTATCAACCACTAAGACCTTGGCGTTTTTTACCCCAAGCCAACAGTATGGCCAGTAGAGTAAACTTAGTAATTAGCTATTTACATAACAAATATCACAGTGACACCAAAGAAAATGCTCTTGTCTTACTGTTACGTCTCTTAAAAGATTTAATCGAAGAAGAAGATCAACGTCACCAACAACTAGTCAATCTAATTATAGAACTGGAAAATGCTTTTGCAGATAACTCAACTCTGGATAACCTTAAACCAGAAACCAAGACAGAAACTACAATTCGAGGCACAAAAAAAAGAAAGCTCGAAGAAGAAAAACGTCAACCCATAAAAAATCGTTGGGCTTTTTTGGTAGGAGTCAACCGCTATAATGATCCAGGAGTTCACAAGTTAAAATTCTGTGTAAAAGATGTGCAAAAATTAGAAAAGAAACTCAAAGAACTTGGATACACAGTCATGTGTTTACATGATGATCTTGAATCTGATAGCCGCCGCTTCCCCATCCACAACAATATAGAAGCTGAATTAATTAACCTATGCAATATGGTCGATGTAGATGACCTATTGCTGGTGTATTTTGCTTGTCACGGTAAACTTGGGCGCGATGAACAACCTATGCTCATAGTCAGGGATACCCGTTTACCAACCATCGAAAAAACAGGTTTGTCTCTAGCCGACATAAAAAAATCCATGCATTCTAGCAAAGCAAGACGTTTAGTACTGACATTGGATGCTTGTCATATGGGAGTCGAAACCGGACGAGGAATTGACGAGCCCCAATTCATTCAAAATGCTTATGAATTAGCTGAAGGTTTTGCCTTAATTGCCGCGAGTACAGCACAGCAAAAAGCCCTAGAGTCACCAGAGAAAAATTCTGGAGTCTTCACCCACTACCTAATAGAAGGACTCAGCGGTGATGCAGACCGGGAGAAAAAGGGTTTCGTGACTGTAGACGATCTTAAGACTTATGTGCTCCATAGTCTTCGTCGTTGGAGTATCGAGAATGATGAAGAAATTCAAGAACCAACTGCCAAGACAGAAGGACTAGGGGATATGATAGTTGCAGATTATCGCTATAGCCATGATTAAACAAAGATAATTATCAAAAACTAAACTTACAGCCCTTTTCAAATTGATAAACAACATCGCCATAACTAAAACTTTGTACGGACCTTGCATCACAAAAATGCGTTTCATATCCCATAGCGAAACCTCCATAAATGCAACCTCCCTACCATGATTTACCGTGCAGGAAAACTGGGGTATCATAACAGATAATAATTATACTTTAACAAAATGTTAGGTAATCAAAGAATCAGGAGAACTAGTATGATGCGCGGTCAAAAAACTATGATGGTACTATTGAGTCTAGCTCTAAACTTGGTATTGGTAGCACCTCCTGTGAAAGCTGAACCAAAAGTTACCATAACCCCATCCAATTTAACCGTAGTAGGAACTAAATGTCCAGTTTTTTTTTACTGTCCTGTCCTGAAGCGCCGTCTAGTTTTACAAACTAATCAGGCCATCGCAAACTTACAAATACTCAGCCTAGATTTGGATCGAACCGATGGAACCACCGTTTTACAAGGTAGCGCGATTAATCCAATTTTGTCCACAACCTCAGTGGAACCAAATCAACCACTGACTATCCCAGTTGAATTCAACTTAAACGATGCCAAAAGTGGTGAATTTAGTGGTGTTTTACTAGCCATCCATTCTGATGGACAACTGGTTATACCTATAATTGTACGAGTAAAAGATCATTGGCTGGGACCAATATTCCTCTTGCTATTAGGCGTTATGGTAAGTATTGGCATGTCTGCCTACCGTACTGATGGCAGAAACCGTGATGAAATTGTGGTGCTAGTTAGCCGCATTCGCACTCAGATGAAAGCTGACCCAGAACTAGTAAAATCATTTCAGGTAAAAATCAATGGATATCTAATTGATGTAGACACCGATTTAACAAACAAGCGATGGGATGAGGCAAAGCAAGCTGTAGCAAAAGCTCAAACAACTTGGGATAAATGGCGAAAAAGTAGAGAAGACTGGTTAGCTTTATCCGAATTTGAGTCTTCCTTTCTAGATCTAGATAATCTCACCACTGATGCTCCCTATGTACAAACAGTAGGTAGCTACTTAGAGAATATTAAGCGACAAACAGCTGATAAAGAAAATCCCGAACAGTTGAGGAAAGAGTTAAATGATTTGCGGCAACAACTGGTTCGTTACCTGGGAGGTGAAGCTAAACTAGAGAGATTCGATAATCTTAGAAATGAGTTAACTGGGTCAGCACAACAAGAGCAAGCACTTAGAGATATATCTCAATACTTGCAGCAGGAATTAAATAATCTTTCTCCAACTGAGCTAGAAGCTTTCCAAAGATGGGAGCAGGAGATTGATAATGAACTCAAACAACTAGACCAAGCCATTAAACAACAACAAATTTCCAACAATGAAGCTCAAAGTAACCTCAGCATAACTTCCAGGGGTGTTAGTAGCACCTATCCTGCCCGCCTTCCTAACCCAGTTCCTGATGTTCAACCTCTACAACTTAATCCTGTAGGGTCTGCCCGCAATCTATTTTTGTTTCAATTATTAAGTTATACAATTGCAATTTTCCTCCTGGCGGGTGCAGGCTTTAGACAACTTTATGTCACTCAACCCACCTTTGGAGCAAATCTTTGGACAGATTATTTTGCTCTGCTAGCTTGGGGTTTTGGAGCTGAGGCTACTCGCGATGCCGTTACCAAAACTATCCGCGAGTGGAAATTGCCCGGACTCAAATGAAACAAAGCCAAGTTAGGTTTTAGGTTTTAGGTTTTAGGTTTAAAAATTAACAAACAGAAAACAAATATCAATGTACTTATGGGAGCGATCGCTAATTTTAGGTTTTAAGTTTTAGGTTTTAGGTTTTAGGTTTAAACATTAACAAACAGAAAACAAATATCAATGTACTTATGGGAGCGATCGCTAATTTTAGGTTTGAAGTTTTAGGTTTTAGGTTTTAGGTTTAAAAATTAACAAACAGAAAACAAATATCAATGTACTTATGGGAGCGATCGCTAATTTAAGGTTTTAGGTGTTAGGTTTTAGGTTTTAGGTTTAAACATTAACAAACAGAAAACAAATATCAATGTACTTATGGGAGCGATCGCTAATTTTAGGTTTTAAGTTTTAGGTTTTAGGTTTTAGGTTTAAACATTAACAAACAGAAAACAAATATTAATGTACTTATGGGAGCGATAAAATCATCCCTGCCAGGAATTTAGGCAGAACCTCCAGTAGAGGCAAATAGTATTTACCCTCCTCAGATAGCATTTGCCCTCTACAGATAGTGTATTATCTACAAGTTTGTGTAAGTCCTAAAAATCTTACTTTGTCATTTTTTAATTACAAAAGCAGGGACGTTGCATGCAAGGTTTTTACTAAGGAACAGACAATTTATAGAAGAGGAAGTCGGATATATTTACCCCTTAATTTTTATGCCATGATCAGCCCACAATAATTAAAATAGGTGACCTTGAAAACCGAAAATCAGACACTTTACAGCACTTTTCAGATTTATCAACCACATAGTCATAAGTAAAACCAAACAAAAGCGAATAGCCAGAAAGCCCCTACTCTAATGACAACCGCCCTATTATTGGGTAAATTGCACAAGCAGCGATCGCAGAGGCTTACCTTAGCAATATAGCAAAAGCGATATCCAGCATTACTACAAATTTTTTTCCCCCGTCGAAACAAGCTCATGAAAAATTTTAAGTGTCTGGAAAATATCCACTGCAAATTGAAGTCTTTTTCTGATTTTTAAACCTCTTTTTTCTTCCTTAACCTGCTATAGAGCGATAAAAACTGAGCTTGTTGAATCCATTTATTAACTAAATCTAACGCCGGAGAAAGGTCACGACGTTGCATAGTTGATATTTGTAGCTTAAGTATTTGTTGATGCAATTTATGGACAGAAGTTTGAGATAGTTGAGAAACTGAAACAATACCCCCATGAAGTAGTAGTCCGCAATATTCACAACCAACAGTAGGAACTCTAGCTAAATCTGCTAATGCAACCCATTTTTTTACAGATTGAACATTAATTTTTAATTGACTTGCTAGGATTAATTTTTCTTCAGAAGTTTTAGTTATTTCCAATAATTTTCTAGTAGTATTAATACCATTTTTTGTTAGTAATATTTGATCCTTTTTACTTAAACCAGGCAACTTTTCAATAGACCAACTTTGAGATTTTATTGATGAAATTTCTAATGACTTTTTCATATTTATTTATTGTATTTTTGAATTTTTTATCGATCATCATTAAAACTAGGACCAACCAAAAAAAACCAGTTTTTACGATAAATCATTGTTTTTTCAGAATACTTTAGCAAAAAAAACTGGATTTCTGGGTTTCCCTACAGACAGCATATTTCAGGTTTATAGGACACGCCTACCAGGGCAAGATCTCCCCACATCATTTGCCCAAAACCAGCTATAAGTCCTTTAACAACTTAATAACCTGACTTCTAAATTCTAAATTCCTACTTTCTGACTTTAGCCATAACCTCCTCTTATACAAAAACAAAAAACATATTGAAATTCCATACTGTAATTAGGGCTTCCTGATTAAACATCAAAGCATTAACACATAAAGGTACTAGCCTTTTCCTAGTCAAAAAAAGTCCCTGGTTTTCGGTTTTTCAAAGTTAAAAAAATAGCATTTTGGGCTAACAATGCCAGAAAAATCAAGAGACAAATATATCCAACTAGCCTTCCCAGGAAAAGTTAAAAGTGGGTTTTCGGCTCCTTAAAAAGACTTTTTCAACAAACCCTAATTAGCCATCACTTTCCCCGCTGCAGAATAATTGCAAATCTAGATTTTCTCCTATTGTCCACCATAAACTTCAACTAAACTTAATTCAAAATCAACTAATATACATTCCTACATACCAGGAAATTAATTATCATCAGAACTTATACCCTAAAATATATTTTTGTCATTACCAGGGACAGAGTTCCAGCCGTAGTCCATCAGAATAGTAATCTCAAGTCAATACTTTCGTAGTAGATGGGTAATACCAATTACCAAATTTATTCAAGAATTAATACAAGCAAAATCACCTTATTAATAATTTAAGCTAAGTTAATATTAATTATTATTATATTTACTTTTACCTCTACCTCAATACTTCCATACTTTTCTGCTCAATAAAATGTAAAAAAGATTTTGATAAATAATATAATTCCTATCTAATCTTAACCTTCTGACTCAATAAAACTTCTTAAAATTCCCATCAACTTACCAATATTATTCAAGAAATACTCATTAGGATCAACCCTTACTACTTGATCAAATAACTTCATAAATTTCCAGTTAGTACCAGTAGTAACACAGCCATAAATTGTATAATTCTTGTTTTGCCGTCGATTAAATATTTGTGCTGCTACCATCTCAGCAATACACTGACCTAAACCTGATTGAATATTATCATTTTTGGCTTCCAAAATTATAGCAACCGGAGATTTAATTATTAATTGAGAAGGAGATTTACTGATAATAAAATCACAATAACCAATCAATCCTAATTGACTATCCACATTAAATTCTCTACCAGAAAACAGACTAATATTTGACTCAAATTGTTTTTTTAACTCAATCAAAATTGGTGTAATAATCATTTCTGATCTAGCTTTTTCCGTAGCAATTTCTAAAGCAATAGGAGTATTATATTGCAGACATTGTTTTAAGAAATCGCTAATTTTTACCTCTGGAATTGTAGCGAAAAGTTCCAGACTTTCAAGAATATTCAGCCCAAAAGTTTGTTCAACTGTTTCTAGATTAAATTGACTATAAGACATCTTAGTGTCGACTTCAGCTACATAATTTATAGATTAACAAATTGGTTAATTCATATTTTTATATGATATCAAATTTACTTAATTTCGTAAAAAAAATATTTCATATTCAGCAAGGATGCAAATATTCCTACTATTGAATGCTTACTGTGAGAGTGAGGTGCGCGATCGCTACCTTCTTTAATTTCCCATAATAATAAAGGACTTACCGCTAGCCGTGAGATACAAATATACCCAGTAAGATCCAACACCACAAATTGCTCCCTACTCCCTAGTTCTTAACCTATTCACCTATCAACTCAGCAAAGTCAGCAGCATTTAATAGAGGAATACTAGTTAATGTTAAATTTTCCGCCACATGCTCAGGAGACTTCATCCCCACCAGAGCCGAACATAAACCAGGAACACTACGGGTAAACTGGAGAGCAGATAGCGCATCTGTTTTCAGGCTCTTACTAAGGGCAGTCATAATTTTTTTTGGCAACTGCTCGAAGTTTTTAGCTTGAGCAATAGAAGCACTAGCGATCGCATTTATCCCAAGTTTATTGGCTGCAGTAATAGCCGGTAAAATTTTGCCATCTACAAATTGAGTAGGAGTAATAACAGCTTCCAACATTGCTAAATTAACTGGTAGTTGAATGAATTGGAAGTGATCGCCTTTTCCCCCTGCTACTTCTTGAGCAATAGACTTAGTTTTACTTAAGTCAATATGTTTTGGATCAGTTGGCTGCACCCGAAAACCTTGCCAAGTAGCTATGCCATAAGAAGTTATTTTACCAGCATGAGCAGCCTTTTCTAGCACTGAAAAAACTGCTTTCAGACGACGATAAAATTCATCCGTAGAAATAATTCCTAACTGAGTTTCTGGGTTATGCAAGTAATAAACATCAATAGTTTCTATACCCAAATTAATTAAGCTGCGTTCTAGCTGGTCTTGAATATATTCTGGGTGCATACAGTGAATTCCCGCCACCAGATCTGTTTCTTGAATATTAAACTTAGAGTTATTTATATATTCTCCTTTAAACCACTCTTCTCTTGCTCGGTTAGGAATAAAACCACCTTTAGAACAAATAACTAATTCTTCTCGTGATACAGTTTTTGATTCTATTAATTTAAGTAGAGCTTTTTTTAGACTTATTTCCCCGTGCTGAGACCGATAATTTATAGCAGTATCTATTAAATTTATTCCACCTTTTACTGATTTAAGAATAGCTTCTGTCACTAAATTATCTGTAGCTGTATCCGAAGAACCTAGATATGTACCGATACCTATTGAACTAGCAGTAAAATTATTAAATTCTCGGAAGTGTTCTGGCAGACATTCTATTTGATGAAGTTCAGAATAATGCTTAGTTTTTATTGCTGTAGCTTTTCCTAAAATCACTTTTTTTCAACCCTCATTAATTATATATACATATGAATATGGCGATGAAACTAATACTCGGACAAAAACCGCCATGGAGTCAGAAAATAGGCTCAAATATAAACAGACAAAACCTTTGAACTAAAAAAGATATAAACCCAAAGAGAGCAAAGGTTATAACAATTTTTTTACCATTGAAGTAATTAGACTAAACTTTGCTCATTTTTTCAACCAGAAAATGTTTAAGTATCAATAGCTAAGGACTCAAAACTGAATGTTTATACATCAAGATAATTAATTCTTTTTAGATCAGGTAGAAAATATATAGAAAAATCAGAAATGATTTGGAGAACAACGACAACGTTATCAAAAAATTTATTTGTACTAAAACATAAATTTTCTAAGCAATAAGATACTTCTTTTTTTTCCTTTTCCACCGAATACTAACCATTAATTTCAAGCCGTCAAATATAGCAGTTGCCATAACCTTTAGAACATTCTCAATCTTCTCCAAACATAGTCAATACTGCCAATTTAACTTCTGAGCTATGACTTCTGACCTCAGCCATAAGTGCGTGATATCAACATTCATCCTCTCGTATTACTAACAATACCCTAGTAGTTCTATTTATATCTTCTGGTACATCTGATAACATAATCATACTTGTATCTAGATAGTCAATTTTCCAAACATATTCCACACCATCCATCATCACTTTACCCATTTCATGTTGACCCTCAGGGTCATTTTCAGGTGTAAAATCACAAAAATCTTGAATTTCTTTAAATAGTTCTTTTTGTTTTTTTCTCGACAATGCTAATACTTGCCGACTCATTTTATATTCTCCCAGACTTTTATCTCCATTCCTAAAGCGATCATTTAACTTAGTTATTGTTCTTTGCCTAACTTCTTTCTCTGTTATTCTGTCCCATAATTTTTGAGCAGAATATCCTAGAGATTTTACTGCATTAAAAGCTTCCAAATTCCAAGATGCAACTGATTCTATTTGAGCTTTCAAATATGACCAATTTATTTGATTCTCAATTTTAATCAACCTTTCTGGCTTAGACTTATCTTCTATTAACAATAAAGTTAAATATGGCATTTTTTCCAACTTATCCAATGGAGTTGGTAAAATATTTCCTCCATAATGATTAATCCAAACTTGATAAATATAATCATTTCCCGATAACTGGAATAGAACATGTAGTGGTGCAACAGAAATAGAGCCTACTTTTGTGAAAAAAACTCCAGCTTTAGCAGTCACTTTCAAAGGACTTTCTAAATCCCAACTTTTCCCTGAAGAAAGTTTCAATAAAAATAATGGTTCATAATCTGTCGTCAAGTCAGATATTGTCGACATAGGTAGGAACATTTGATTTTTTTCAGTACGAGGATGACTTAAAATCCAATTCCAAGTTGATGCACCTATTGGAGCCTGACTAAATGCTTTCAAAAAATCACTTTCTTGAGGTTCAGATAATTGTTTATGTTGATTTAATAATTGTTTATTTCTGCTCATTTTTCTCTCAATAATTTATTTTTAAAGATAATTTAAACTTTCTTGATTTTTATATTTAAGATTAACTGTACCTGATTTTTATACTTTGGTTTTCACTAGGAATAAATTATACGACAGGAGTTTGCACCCTATATTTTATAATATCCGACTTGAGAATAAAATATAAAAATTGATTAAGGTTTTAATTAATTATGGCTACTAGATTATAGTATAAGTACTTCTCTACCCGAATCTATATTGAGTTTTTTGGCCAAAATGCCCTATTTATCAACTTAGCTGTAGTAGTAAAATTTTTTCTAGGCGTCATTTTAATTATCAGTACCGACCTCTAAAACTGAAACCAAGAAAAATTAGAGTTAGATTTTTTCATCCCCTGAAAAGGGAAAGATTGAAATTTTATATTTTGTTCAACATCTCTGGCGGATTAAAATCTGCCATCAAATTCAAAACTTTATACATATATTAAATTAAATAAGAGAAAATACTTGATTGACTGAGGATAATTATCAAAAATTTCCTAGGAACAGCAAATAGTCTTTCTACTATAATCTATTTCCATTAATATATTTATTAAGATATCATGTACAAAATTAGAAGTTATCGTCTTAATTTTAAAGGTTTTTAGTTCAAATTAACCATTATAAAAATTATCACCACCAATGGGCAAATTACTATAACTAAATCAAATTATTTTTATATCTCCTGCTTAAGTATATAATTATATTTTGCTTCCTTACTCTTAAGACTAGTTAAATGAATTGCCCTATAGTTCTATATAGATACTTATAGTAGTCCTTTTTTGGTTGTACCAATATCACAAAAACTGCTGTAAGCTTATTTTTCGAATTTCCAATTTTGTATTAAATACAAATTCAGTTATCATGGCAAATTTAAGTGGAACTTGGCTAGGTACTTATTGGCAACAAACAAATCCTACAAGATTTGAAGCTACCTTTATTCAAGGTGGTAATACCTTAAGTGGCAATATTCTAGACGGTAATTATCTAGGAGAAGCTACATTAAGCGGTAAAGTTATTGGACATAAGATTAATTTTGCAAAGCAATATCTCATAGGTTCACAATACATTATTAATTATGTTGGGACTATTTCTGAAGATGAAAATTTTATCCAGGGGCAATGGCTAATAAATAGATTTAATTCTGGAATTTGGGAAGCTCACAGAAGTAATGAAAACCTAATGTTAGACTTAAAAAATATTGTTTCTGAAGATTTACCT
Source organism: Trichodesmium erythraeum IMS101 (assembly GCF_000014265.1). Lineage (NCBI taxonomy): Bacteria > Bacillati > Cyanobacteriota > Cyanophyceae > Oscillatoriales > Microcoleaceae > Trichodesmium > Trichodesmium erythraeum. The sequence continues at coordinate 4,264,781 of NC_008312.1, read as the reverse complement.
CTATCTTTGAGTTAACCATTAATAACTTTTCATATTCTATAAGTAAATCAATTATGTCATCACCAAAAAAATACTCCTATATATTGTTTTCAAGCAACTTAGAAACTAGGATAGTGCATTAAGAAAGTTTGGGAATGATCATATAATCATTGTCAACAAATACTTTCAATCATCATGAAATGTTCTACACGTGGCCATCACAAATCTCTGATACATGGAGTCAAGAAAGTCAAATATATTATTATCTTAAATGTCAACCAATTTCAGTAACGCTTTCGACAGTTTAATACCATAGCAGAAAAATTCAACCTTAACAAATGTATACAGTTCTACAGGCTCACATTGAAGGCAGTAGTTTAACAGGAATTGCTCCCACAATTAGATAGATAACAAAAGAGTTCAAAAGTACTCAATATTCAGGATTAACCAAAACATAAGCCTAGTTTTTGTCAACAATAATTATTTAATAATAATAAATAAATTATTTTCATAATACCATAAACATAATTAAAATCAATTAACCAGTAATATCTAGATAATTTAAAAAATTTAATTGTTCTACTCCAAAACTATAGGTGAATACTCTGGGAAACTTGGGCTAATAAAATACAAAAATATATTCAATTTGAGACGAGTCTCTAGAATTTACAAAGATTTTTATCAGATCAGCAAATCAAGTTTTAAAACTTATAGTTTCCTACTTTCAAAGATTAGGTTAATCAGACCTTTAAAAAAAATGAAGAGTTGTATCTAATGATTAGATTAGACTAAATTTAGTGTCGTAAATTTATTAGTTGTCTGCCTAGTTAATCACTATCACATTATACCAATTTACCTTGCCAATCTAGACAAAAAAGGTAACAGTAACTTTTGTGAAAAACAAAAAGTATTATTGAGAGTATTAAATTTTAGAAGTACTTACACCTATCTCATCTTTGATTTCATCAAGCTTTGACCACTTACTTAAGTTCCTGCTTTCTCTTTTCTCTTTCAGAATTGATTTTGGCATTAATAAACAACTTACAAAATATTGTGCTTGCCATTCAACAGAGTCTATTTTATTGCCTTCTACACCGCGAGCTTGTTCTGACTCTTTTGCTTTTCCATAATCATTGAAATCGAGTTTTAAGTGTTCTACAAGCACCTATCCTTTGTCTAGATTCAGATGTAGCACCCAATTACTAATTTTATAAGCAAAAGTTGATTCTTGAAACCATTGATACTTTTCTAAAATTTCCTCATTGATTTCAATAACTTGTTTAGTTCTTAATATTCAAGCAGCGATCGCTGCCCCTTCATCAGGGGGAATATAATTCTAAACTACTCCCAAATCCCAAAAATCAGCCACTAAAGAAGCATGAAAAGGCCATTTGGGAGAAAAATTTGTGCTTTTGTGCATTCCCGTCAGAAAATAATTTACCTGATACTAAATCAACTCTTTGACATAAAAGCTATAGGGTTTGAGGATACTCATCGCTTATTCTCCCTTGCCGTTTGAGATATTTCATAAGCAAACTCAGGATTTTCTTTCATTCGTTGAAATAATACTTGCATCTCTCTTGGGTTTTGTTTGAGAACCTCCTCATACTGTTGAGGAATTCTACCAGCCAGGAAAATCAATTCCTCTGGATTCAAATTGAGATTCTTCGCTAATCCGCGAATCACTTCTTCTTTTGGCGCATAGTCAGCGCGATCGTTTTCTAGCTTGGACAAATAGGTGAAGTCCACTCCTAAGTGCTTGGCCAACTCCCTTTGGGAATATCCTTTGTCCTTCCGGACTTTTCTAATTAGCTTTCCAAAACTCTTTCCCACGACTTTCTACCTCCTGGTCTGTATTTTAGACTACTTTGACGAAAATTTCAACTAAAAGTTTGACGATTAAATCAACAATTTCTACAGGAATTTTGATTGACATTATGATCAATCTAAAGCAAGATAATGCTAAAGTTAAACATTCAGTCAATTTAAATCAGGATCTATATATAGTTTAATGCTCAAATTGACTCATTGTAAATTAACCCAAAATCATTACAAGTATAGTCTACCTGAAAGATAGATCAATAAAACAAAACAGTTTTTTATTAGATGTCCTAACACACTTAAATCTATCTTCCATAAACCCGGTTTCTATAATCCAAAAAGTGATAAATATTTACTACAAATAGTTAGGTAATCCTTGATAAGTTAGGATTCAAGAGTCATAAGGGAATAGCTTCGATCTAATTTTTTAGATTATAATTTATCCTATTACTCAAAGAGACATATCCTGTAAAGTCAATTGATACGCCCTTATTATTCATAACATGATTTTTTATCCCTGTAAAATAATTAATGTGTGAGGACTAATGAGATATAAAAACAAATTAAATTTTGCAATACATTAGGGAATTATTGACAGTAAAATTGTGGTGAATTTTTTAGATAAATAAGTGTGCAAGTTGAACTAAACTTAATAACAAAAATTATGAGAATGATCCTAAATATACTCATAAACCTTGTCCCCTTAAAATTCATGAACATATTCTAGTGTTAATCTTCTATCGTTATGAATAATAACCACTCAACTAAACACCATATTCAATAGTATTAAATGTAATTCTTTTACAGTAAATTTCTAACTAAACTTGGAATATCAGAGGGTCGCTTTGCAACTGGTATATTAGCTCCTTCAAAAGCTCCAGTTCTTTCACTTTCAATTTCACGAACAACTTTATTACTAATTAAACAATTAACAGGACTATAATTTTGATTTATCGGAGCGCAAGTACCAGCAATATAAGCAATTACAGGTTTATCAATTGTCTCTGAAATATAAGAAGCTGCTAGTTCTTCAGCTACACCACCAACTTCTCCCACTAACACAATTAACTCTGTCTGGTCATCCTCATCTAATATTTGCAACCACTGCAAGAAAGAAGAACCTACAATTGGATCGCAACCAAGACTCACACAAATAGACTGTCCCAACCTTGACCTTGTTAGTTCCCAGGCAACCTCATAAGTCAGAGTATTGCTACGACTAATGATGCCTATTGGACCTGGAGTATAAAACTGAGTTGGATGAGTACCCAGTAACAGCTTCTCTGGTATAATAATACCTGCACAGTTTGGCCCAACAATCAAAGTTTCCGTAGTCTCAGCTTTTCTTAATAGCTTAACCATATCCAGGGGAGGCACACCTTCTGTAATAATCACAATTTGTTTGAGACCCGAAGTGATCGCCTCTAAAGCAGCATCTAATACCTGATAAGCAGGCATAACTATTACGCTAGTATCAATTACACCCATCTTTGCCACTGCCTGCTCTACCAAACTAAAGACAGGAATACCTAGCCATTCTTCTCCCCCTTCTCCTGGACTAATACCTGCCACCACATTTGTCCCACAAGACCTCATTGTTAAAGCTATCTGGGTAGATATTTTTTCTGTAACACCCTGAACTATAACTTTGCTATATTTAGTTAAATTCATCATACTTTAGCCATTATTTATATAGGCATTTATTACACAAACAATCATTTATCATATCAAAGGTTTTTATTTATAGCATTTCTCAAGCTACTGAGGTAAAGTTATTTTTTCTTTTCTATTATCACCGTAGGGAAGTTGCAGCAACTTCCCTACCTACTACTACGCAAAAAACAAATAGGTGTACATTACCAATATGGAAATTACTAAATAGTCAGTTACACATCTATACAAGCTACATTCTTGGCCTTCTTATGAGCTCAAATAATGAGAATGAGCTCAAAAAAACTGGAAAACACTTACTCAAATATTACTTGAGCTTTTTTTTGTCGAAAAAATGTAATGTTCAGTCTTTAGGACAAACAAGTCTCAAAATAATTAATTTTGAGCTATTAAAGGCATAAAAATTGTTCGTCATTCCCATTGTTCGTGCCTGGTGATCCTTAATATTTCGTAGGTCTATACCTCTTACCCTCACCCATAAATATATTCAGCAAGTCCTAATTAGAACAAGAAAATAATAACGCAACAGCAATTATATAACCTATCAATTATATTTGAGTTCAAATTATTTACATGTAATTTATTCTCTTTTTAAACAAGTACATAAGATAAATTATATATTGATTGAAGTCTACATCCAATCCTTGTGCAAACATTAAACTCTATCAAGTATTTTGTGTAGGTGCTTATCACTATTTAGACAAATAAACAGCCTGGCTCACTGCATCCTCTAAGTTTTCTATAACCTCTACAGGTAGATCTGATAAACGTTCCCTAGCTTTGCTAATTCTACCTCCTAATAAACGCAGCACAAACCGAATTTTTTTCTGGTCTATACTTGTTAATTTATTCAAATATTCATATACTATAGTAATTAACTCATCACTTGTTTCAACTATACCTATAACGTTTATTAAAACCACCTTAATATTGTCTCTTTGACTAACTAAATCCAAAGCTGTAAACATTTGCGATCGTAAACTATTCTTAACTTCCAAATAATCACCTAGCTTAATATTTAGAAAATTAGCTGGTTTTCCCTGAGCTTGTATAACCATATCTACAGTAGCCATTGTTAAACCCTTACCATTGCATAAAATTCCAATATTTCCCTGTAATTCTTTAAATTTCAGTCGATAGTCTGGAATTATTTTTCTATTACTGACAGCATTAATATTGTTGAACACTAATAAAGAACTATCCTCTATTTCCTTAACTTCTTTCTGTTTAATTTCATAATTATCACTAATATTTTGCCCTACTATACTTAATAATTCTGGATGACGACCTAGAGCGTAATCATTAACACTAACCTTACCATCTAAAGCCATTACTTCTCCTTTTGGGCTAATACCCAGCGGATTAATTTCTATCATATCTAAATCCTTTTCAACAAATAATTGATACATTTTTTCCACTATATGACTGACTAATTCTATTAGTTTTCCTTCCAGTCCAATTTTCACCATTAAACGACGTGCATAAAAAGGAGAAAATTCTTGATTAACAACCACCTTTTGCATACTTTTAATCGCTGTTTCTGTATCAATACCCCCTTGTTTTGAACCAAGAAGTACAGGGCGACGTACTATTGGGTCTAAAACAACTGCCAAATATAATTCCTGGTCAGCATTGTACTTTGCCTCTGCCAACAAAACTGCTGGATACTCATCTTTAATTGGCAAATTAAAAATTGTCTGAGCTGCTGCTACAGCATCAATTGTATTTTCGACAAATTTAATACCCCCTAAGCTACTTCTTTCCCCAGTATGAACTTGAGACTTTAGTACAACTGGGTAAGGGATTTTTAATTTTTTTAAATCTTTAGGATAATCTATTCTTTGAGATGGCAAAACAGGTATTCCCATCTCACTAAACAATGCTTTTGCCTGATATTCTAATAAATCCATATCAACTTAACCTTTAATTTTCTCTAGTTAATAAGAGTTAAGATATTTTATTTTAGCAAATTAACTTGAAAACTACATTTTGCAAAATAATTATCAATAAAATAGTCTTAATAATGCTAAGTTTATTAAAATTATTGTGCTTAGTATAAATTAGGAATTTCTTTTACCAATAAATGGTTCTATCTATTATCTAGTTTTGCCGATTTTTTATCTGTTATAGCAATTTTATTTTTATAACTCATTTTTTGTTATGAGTATAAAAATATAAACATTATTCAACTATAGAAATTATCAATCTTCATTATTGTGACTACAATAACTTTGACAATCACATTTTTTTTATTAACAAACAAATAGTAATTTAGTATAATATTTACCTTATGAAGCTGTTTCTAACAGTTACAATTTATCAGCATTATTTCAGCTAATTAATGTTACTAAAAATTTAGATTTCACAACATAGAAATAGAAACACTATATATTTGATCTCTGATATTCAATTGTCAACAGTTACAGTAACTTTTATAATAAATATCAAATCGGAATGCTGAGGATAATAGTAACCTCAATTTTTAACTTTATTCATCACCTCTATGAACTGTTTTTACCCATTTTAGTCTCTTGGGTAATATAGACATTCGAGCAATAGTAACACCCATAACTACAAACCAATGCAACATATAAAAAGTTCCCCGCACACTTTCTAGTAAAGTTAGAAATAAAGACAATGGATTATCTTTACTCGAATTAAACTCCATCACCTTTTCCTCCTTTGCTAAGTTCATCTGTTGTTTCCGAGTTCGGCGTAAACCTATAAACATACCTAGCAAAGAGACCATAACAGTAAACACAGTTAAAGGACTTGTTATTGGTAAACGACGTAAGATTATTGACATTAAAAAATCAGGCACAGCAGCAACTGATAATAGATATTGTGTTACCAAAAATTGCCATAAATCCCAAGTTTTACTAAATCTCATCCGGTTACGCAAAATCAATTTCCAGTAGTCTAAATACCGTTGATATCCTCCTTCTGCCCATCGCGAGCGTTGATGCCACAAAGCTATAGGGCTAGTTACTCCCTCCTCCGTTACTGCCGGAAAAGCCAGATAATCTATATCCCATTGGTTTAAGTGTAGGCGAATAGTTAAATCTAAATCATCAGTAATAGTCTGTTCATTCCACCCTCCACATTCTTCCAGAGCATTCATTCGTACAAACTGGCCATTTCCTCTGAGCTCTCCAATCCCGCCAATGGCAATTCGCTGTTCCTGAAAAAAACCATCCACAACCATTTCTGCTGATTGTCCCTTCGTCCAAAAGTTTATACCTGCATTAGCGATCGCCTTTCTGATTTGTACTGCTCCTACTTCTTCCCTAGCAAAAAGTGGTACTACCTTTTGGAGTAGATCTGGTGTTACTTGTGCATCTGCATCAAATACTCCTAAAATTTTTCCCTTCACAAAAGGTATAGCAGCATTTAGAGCCCCTGACTTACCACCCCCAGCATCTGGACTTCTTCTAATCACTTTTAGCTGTTCATATTCCCGGGCCAATTGTTCTAATAATAAAGGGGTTTTATCCGTACTATTGTCATCTATCACCCAAAGTTCATAACTATTAGTAGGATAATCTAAAGCCAGCATATTTTTTACCAACTTTCTGATTACAGCTTCTTCGTTTTTAGCGGCTACTAACAGAGATATATAAGGCCATTCAGTAAAATTTTCTTCTGACAGAGTTTTTGGAGCTAATTTTGGTTTAGCAAATAGTATTCTCAAAAATTGAACTGACAGTAAACCTGTCAAACCCAGAATTATCCAATATCCCCACGAAAGCAAATGTAGGATAATAGTAGTAGTCCAGATAAGCCATAGCATAAGTGCTGCTTTACATCTACGACCATCATAAATATCCTGAAACTTTTTTTTCTCCACCACTTCTATTTTTTGCTCTATCTGGTTAACATCTAAAGTTTTCTGCCTTTCTGATACCTGATAATTTTCCTGTTCATTATCTGAGGTATCGTTTTGATAAATTTTGGTTTCCTGATAGTAACTGTCTTTGGGTAAATAACTGTCCGGCATAATTCAACTAATCTTAAAATATCCAACTACTAATAATTTTCTTATGTTTAAAAGACTAACCTATATTCCGCCTTAAAAACTATAGATATACCTCTAGAGTTGAGGCTTTTAGTTTTTAACGGTTTCAGGAATTAAGTCTCTTTTAGTTTTAAACGGTCATACAATTATTTTTCGGAGATATCTATTTAGTGTTTTCGGCCACTCATAAATTTGTTGGAATAATCTAATTTATAGCAAGCATTCAACTAACTGATATTCAGCTTTGGCGAGCTTCATACTAAGGCGCACAGCTTTTTGGGATAGGAGTTTGAAGGAATTGGGGCAACAGGAAAAGGTTTCGGAGCTTCCCAGCTAGTGTTTGAATGTTGACAACCATTTGCTCAAATTGCTATATGTGTAAGTATATTGTAAATATACTTGCTAAGTCGTGTAGTTGATCAATAAAAAAATAACTAAAGTTTAATTATAGTATTAATTATATAGAGTATATTTAGATGTCAATTAATCAATTAAAGCCAGCAGACAAAGGGGAAATAGCCGTTTATAGTCCATATTACCCAGAAAAAAGACGTAAATATTTAGGTCATGCTATTAGCTTGTATAAACAAAAAAGTTTAGAAGGAGCAAGAAGTATTGAAGGGAACGAAAATATTCCTTTTATTATTACCTGGAATGTTTCTATATTACCTGCAGATATAACTCGTTTTCGAATGCAGTTTAATGGTAATCAAGAACTCAGTTATGAATTAACAATGGCCAATTACGAATTTATTGATTTTTTAATAGATGTTTTACTGAATTACAATCGTACTCGTACAATAGATTTTTCTCAGAGTTTCTACGGCAAGCTACTCCGCTATGAGTAATTTAGGTTTAATGATCATTTTCAGCAAAGAATAGTGAAAAGAGTGCATTTAAACTATTACCTTTTAAAGAGGATTTTGAATTACCCAAGAATAACGGTTTTTTTAAAAAAAATACATTATGATTTAATTAGACTCAATCTTTATATTCATACAATCTATACCTAAATCAATAAAAACTTAACTATTTTGTGTCTGTTAGGAAGAAACAACTTGCAATTTGTGAGTCATTAACTTTGTTAGGGTGCATTTAGTTAAACTTTGAATATAATACTAAGTCAATTTATCCTTGATTGCTCAAATACAATCGTGGTTTCTTGTAAAGCATTTTATATTTCCTTGCTTAATAATAACTTACAGTTCCTTGGTTCAGACCAAGATAATCTAAAATTTTATTGACAAATAAATATTTTTATGATCTGCTTGCCATGTAATCTTTTCAAAGAATTACAAATATCACATAATTTTCATATTATCGGTTTTTGTGGCTTAACAATTGGAATGTATTTTCGTCACTACATTAATCTCAAAAAAAATAAGATAACCAACATCAGAAAAGATACTATTTGTCAATAATTGTTCAGACGATCTGACCCTGTTTCTTAGTTGAATTATCATAGGCATAAATAGTTTAGTTATCTATAATTTACTTTTCCCAGAAATTGCTCATGACACAACAGAGTTAAGTAGGTTATGTGCAAAAAGTAGGAAAATAGTTGATTTTTTTTTGAATAAAAAATTGATGCTTATCAAAAATTATCATCATTTATTCAACTAGAAGTTAAAATTATTAAAAACACCCATACAAAAAATATAAAAAAAGAGAAAAAACCTCTTTTAAGAGAGTAGAAAGGTTGATTACTAAGAAAGCAAAAAAAGTAATTGCGATTGCAGTTGTAGAAGTTTTAGAAAGTTTAGCCATTACTTTTTTATGACTAAATCCTCTTTTGCTGCCTGCCAAATTTACCTTCAATATAGTGACCTAATCTTTCATTACTCCTGAGCTTATTTTTCTGTTCTTTATCAAAATTGTTGAGTATTTCTTCCTAATAAACCACTGATTATAATACCTTTGTCTTTACAGAATTTTCGGTTTTCTCATGTCAGCTAAATTTGGTCTGTATGAACTGACTCTAGGTAATAAACCATACAGTTTTTACACTCTTCAACCTGAGCCTTTAAATCTCAAGATTCCTTATACTTATCCCAACTTATTCTATGTAAAAATATATATCTATCTATACAACTTACAGATATTTTAGCTCCAAATTCTCTATTTTTTCCCCTTTTTTCTCTTACTATTGGACGCATGTGAGGTTGATTTAAACTTACTATTGTGTCATCTATTCGTTGTTCTTTGTTATCCCACATCAATTGTTGTTGACGCTAAATTTCACGGAAATATCAAAATCTTTTATATTGTCTAGTACTCAAACTTTCATGACGGGCACCATTCTTGATTAACAGCCTTTTGAGTGCTTAAGTTTTTACTTACATATTTCAGTTATTTTTTGATAGCTTTCCTGATAGCCTTAGGAATTGGTCGTCTTTTTTTTGCCTACCTTTAAATATTCTTTTTTTGCTGTTTTACGGTGAATAATGGGTTTTGAGCGAAACTGACTTTTAACAGCCTTTTAAGAGAATATCTTAGATGATTTTGGTTTTAATTCTGCCACAATTTAATAGATTTAAGTCCGTCAGATAGCTGGGAGCGCAGGTAGCATATTAAATTAATTTACCTTGATTTTTATACTCCTTGATTTCTTCTAATAAGGTTCTTTTTTTTGCTTCATATTCCTGATTTTTACTCTAATTTTTCACCATATCTGAATTAATTTCATTGATTAAATCTGCACCTATTATTTCTCTAAAATGAACCAATATTGAAGCATCAAAGGTATCCTGGTCTTTATAGGATTCCAGACCAATAAACTATTGTAAATAGGGGTTTTCCTTAATTTTTTCTACTGTTTCCCTATCCCTTATACCTAATTTTTCTTTAATAATTAACACCCCTAATTCTATTCTCAAATTTAATCCAGGTGCTCCTATGCATGGTACAGAAAAAGATTGCATATACATCTTCATATTTCTCAGAAGGAATTAAACTAGCCATCACTACCCAAGGATTTTCTGGGGATAATTGGCCATTGAACGGCAGCTTAAAATTTTCTGGTGGCGTTTCACGTTAGCCTACTTTTCTGCACATGTTATATGTATTATGTATAAATACTTGGTTTTTGGTATATTGTAGCTAAAAATTGGGTACTATTTCTGATGAAAAATACCTAAAATCATTATCGTGTAATTTTTTTAGATTTATTCAGCAAACCCTAAGTAAGGGTATTTAGCTGCAAAAAGATACAAAACTATAGAGATAAGATGCAAATATAAATAAACTTGATAAATGTGATTAGGCAATACCTATGAATTCCTGTACAAATTCCATTAACAAATTTTATTGACCAGGAAGTAAACATTAAAATATCATGACTAGTGACGTTTTATATAAGTTTTATAAAGCAGAATATCAAACAGTCATCCTTGCCCTAAAAATGCAATAATTATTAAAAGTATATTTATGGCAGGAGTGAGGATGTGCCAAAATCTGCAAATTATTTGCTAATTGGATCGACTGAAGCCTACAGTGGCAAGTCTACAATTGCTATAGGATTAGCTCATAAGTTACAAGAACAAGGTATAGCCATTGGTTATGGAAAACTCTTGGGAAACTGTTTAGCCACAAGATCCATTTCTACAGATGCTGATGTTCAGTTTGTAACTGACACTCTCAAACTTTCAGACAATAGTATTCAACCAACTTTGTTGATGCTGAATGAAAGTATTATAAATAAGCGGTTGCTGGCAGAAGAAAAAACTGATTATCAAAAATCTCTAACACAATATCTACAGGTAAAGGGAGAAAATTTGGTAATATTAGAAGGACCTAGCAACCTAGATGAGGGTAGTTTGTTTGAATTATCACTGCCACAAGTTTCTGAAATTCTTAATTCTGCTGTAATTCTGGTAACTCGTCCAAACTCACATTCTTATATAGACTCTTTACTTTCCGCCAAACAACGTTTAGGTAATTCCCTTATAGGTGTAATTATTAATGATGTGCCACTCCCAGCGCAAGAAACAGTGACGACTTTAGTAAAACCTTTTCTGGAAGCTAGAAATATACCTGTATTAGGAATATTGCCCAGAAGTAATCTATTACGCAGTGTTACAGTTGAAGAATTAGTGAAGCAGTTAAAAGCTCATGTGCTTTGTCGTTCTGACCGCCTAGATTTAATGGTAGAGAGCTTGACAATTGGTGCAATGAATGTTAGTTCAGCTATCAAATATTTTCGTAAGGCTACAAATATGGCTGTAGTTACAGGAGGCGATCGCACAGACATTCAGTTAGCAGCTTTAGAAACTTCGACCCATTGTCTAATTTTAACTGGACAACTTTCACCAGATGAGTTAGTATTAAGTCGTGCTGATGATGCCGAAGTCCCTGTATTATCAGTAGAGTATGAAACCCTTTCTACAGTAGAAATAATTAATAGAGCTTTCGGAAGTGTTCGTTTACACGAACCTGTTAAAGTAGAATTCGTCAAAAAACTAATCGCACAACACTTTGATTTTGAACGCTTGCTCAGTCATTTTCAGTTGGGAGTATAGCTAGTGTTTATTTGCAAAAACTAGTAATCTTATATTTTGGGAGTGTAATTAAGGGCTCTAAAATCTTGTTTATTGGCTCAATAAGTATATTCACTTATTCAATTAGATACATAGAAGGTATAGGCATAGATTCCAAATACTATGAAAACTAATTGGTATGATTCCTAGCAACACTAAATGACAAACAGGTTCATCATCTAAGTGTGAAGCATCAAATATCCAAACCTCACTACGATTATACTGACTATCAAAGACAACTGTTAAGATCCATCCTGTCTGGGTTTATTCAGTATTAGGATCATAGATAGGTTCCATTGGCTAACAGTTAGATGGTAAGTTTAGTCTAGTGAGAGCATTGGTTTGATGGTCGAAACGAGCGATCGCCCCAAACATTTCTTTACTAATATCTACTTGATGGTTGATGAACTCACAGATAAGTAAAGCAGGATATTTTCCTACTTCACTTCTGAGCAACTGTGGGAAATTTACAGGGGATATCTAGCAATTTATAATTATCAATAATACGACCCTCTTGAACTAGAAGACCCAATGACAAAAAATGCCTTGAGCAACAGTATGATTTTGACCACTAGCTACTTCTTGAAGGTAGTTATTTGTTTGCTCAAAATCTGCATAGCGGACTAAAGTAATTACTACCGTGCCCTATGATCTAGATAACCATTACCAAAATACTGCTGAAACTAAAGTTCAGTTTCTTACTAATTACCTATAGGTATTAACACTCACAAATAAAAATTTGTAACTACTATCTGTTTGCCAACTTCAAGCATCACTAAGGGTCTTTACTTGTGTCAAAGCTGACAATAATTGTAAACTTACAGGTGAAACCAAAAATATCAGATATAGACTTGCTAAAACAAAATTGTTAATTAGAGGAACTCCTGACATAGGTATTACAAATTTTTGCGGAATTTTTTCCCTACTATTACTACAGTATAGATTTAATGAACTACAAATATTGAGGAGTAACTCCTAAATTATAGATATTTCCTGTAATATTATCTCTTTTAGGATGTGCTGAATAGCTTTGGTGGTTTTCTAAATTCCCTAAATTTTTCATACCCAAAGTTTCTAAAGTCTTTCAGTTAATACAATAAGGATGCCCACCTTCCCATAAAGTTAAAAGTCTATCTGGCAAAACCAAAACCAAAGTATTAGCAGCATTTTTGACAAATTTAGTTAATTAATCCTAAAATTTTCCTAAAGGGTTCATTCTATGAACACCAAAAATAGATATTCCTTTTTCTGTTTCTTCTTGATATTCTAATGTTTACATATAGCGGTAAATGGCTTTTAGTTCTTGAGCTCCCAAAACAGATAAATTAAAATGTACTACTAGGATAGCACCATCTTCATCAAACCAATGTCCTAATTGTTGTCCATAGCGTGATCATCTTGCAGGCCTATTTCTATATAAAGACCCTTTTTATCCAGGGGTTACTGCACCGAAAATAATGGAAAGGGGAGTAAGAAGAAATTCTCTAGATAGTTGGGCCAAAGCTTGAGCCCATCCTCATCTTTCTATTGATTAATTTTTCAGATGTGTTTTTATTGTACAAAAACATATTTACTTGTTATAATCCCTTTGACAGTTTTATTACAATAGATAAAATCTTTGAGTCAATCAATTGATATACCTAAAGTAGATGATTTTTTAGAGGAACTTTTAGCAATCCAACAAACAGGTTCTAAAAGAATTGCTATGTTGGGTTCTCGTCATGTTCCTATTACTCATCAACAATTAATTGAGTTGTTAAGTTATGCTTTGGTATTAGGTTCAAATCATATTATTACCTCAGGTGCAACGGGTACTAATTTAGCAGTGGTTCGGGGGGCAATGAGAGCTGACCCTAATTTAGTTACTGTAATTCTACCTCAAAGTCTAGAACGACAACCAAGAGAATCTCGTAAAGAATTAGAAAAAGTAATTCATGTGGTGGAAAATCCAAAAAACAATCAATTATCTTTAGCTGAAGCGAGTTCTATTTGTAACCAAGAAATTGTATCTAGATGTCAACAGTTAATCTGTTTTGCTTTTCATGATAGCCATACTTTATTGAAAACTTGTCAAGATGCTGAGGAACAACGTAAAGTAGTAACTCTGTTCTATCTTGATTAGTTAATTCTACTATAAAAATGAGTCTCCTGGAATTACCACCATCATCAATCTTTTTAGATTGTATAGTTTTAGGTTCAATCCTGGTCTATGCACCTTTTTTGGTAGTAGCCTACGGTCGTGTTACAGTAGGCTATGATATGGGTGCGCCTCGTGCTATGTTTGAAAAATTGCCTGGTTATGCTAAAAGGGCAACTTGGGCACATCAAAATTCTTTTGAAACTTTTATTTTATTTGCAGCAGCTTCTTTTATGGCTTATTTAACTGAACTTGATTCTGCTTTAGCCATAGGAGCATCAGTTGCTTTTGTAATTGGGCGATTTTTTTATTCGATATTCTATATTTTGGATATACCTATCGGGCGATCGCTCATGTTTGCTATTAGTTCTTCTGGTACAGCTATTTTGTTTATTCTCAGTTTAATTAGTGCCAATAATTTTTAGTAAACCTTGTTTTATTAGGTAAAATCAAAATAATAGATGAAAAAATTATGGCATCTACATCATCATTTGATATAGTCAGCGATTTTGATAGGCAAGAATTAGTTAATGCTATAGACCAAGCAGAGCGAGAAATTAAAGCTCGCTACGACTTGAAAGATTCTAATACATCATTAGAATTAGGCGAAGATACAATTACGATTAATACTAGTAGTCAATTTAGTTTAGATGCGGTTCATACTGTGTTACAAACTAAAGCAGCTAAACGGAATTTATCTTTAAAAATATTTGATTTTGGTAAAGTCGAATCTGCTAGTGGCAATAGAGTTAGGCAAGAAGTTAAATTACAAAAAGGCATTAGCCAAGAAAATGCTAAAAAAATTACTAAGTTGATTAAGGATGAATTTAAAAAAGTTCAATCATCTATTCAAGGTGATGCCGTTAGAGTTTCTGCTAAGTCTAAAGATGAATTACAAGCAGTAATGCAAAGATTAAAAGCAGAAGATTTTCCCATGCCATTGCAATTTACTAACTATCGTTGAGTAGAAAAGAAGGAGTAGGTTGCAGGTAGGGACGTTTTATGGAATGTCCCTACAGGGTAACGGAAAAAATTTGATGATTTATGAGCGATAATTTGTTTTATTTTTTATTATTTGAAATATCTAACCAGAGTCAACTTGGTGGTCTATTGTAATTATTGTGGTTAAGGGATGAAATGGGAGTATATTGCTCCCTTACTATGTTTTTATCATCCACATCTACAATTACTATAACTATGTAGCACTACGATAAACTTTCGGAGAACTGCAAATATTTTGAGAGGGGGAAAGTTAATATTTAATTATAATGAAAATCTTTAATAAGGGTTAGTGACTATGCTGATGACTTATATGGAAAAAGCAATAGGTAAAAGTTTGGTGACCTTTTTAAGTTATAAATTAAATTGGAACAAAAGGTAAAAAATATCACGATAACTTACTCTGGTTGAATTTCCCCTGCCTTTTCCCAACTTTCATAAGCCTCTGCCATTAAACCCAAATCTTTGAAAACATTCCCTCGCTCATACCAACCGTCATAAAAATTAGGCTTAATTTCTAAAGCTTTGTCATAACAATTAACTGCCTGTGTCAAATTTCCTAAACTAACCAAAAAATTAGCCTTATTGTACCAAGCCAAATAATAATCAGAATTAATTTCTAAAGCTTTGTCACAACTAGTGATCGCCTCTTCCCATCTCTCCAATTTTCCCAAAGCTTCCCCACGGTTATTCCAAGCCAAATAGTCATCAGACTTAATTTCTAAAGCCTTGTCATGGCTGGTTATCGCCGACTCATATCTTCCTAACTGTACTAATGCCTTACCTCGATTGTACCAAACTTGATGATAATCAGGCTTCAAAACCAAAGCACTTTCCCAGCTATCAACTGCTCCCGCAAAATCACCAGCTTTTGCTTGCTCTAAACCCAACTTAGCCCATATTTCCGAATTTTGCTCGGCAGACTGCTGAATTTCCACTCCCACACCAAGCTCACTAACCATTGCCTGAATAACTACTCTTGGGTCACTTGTCTGTATCCCCAATTGTTGAGCAACAGTAGCTAATAAATTAGGATTTTCCTGAAGCTTAACTACTAAATTTTCCAAATCTTCATTTTCTTGATTTTCTCCTAAAGATGCTTGGGGAGGAGGGGAGAAATTAGAATCAGGCCCATCATACTCCCAAATTGCTCCACTATTATCCCGACTTAAAAGTTCAGTTCCAATATTATTAGCCAGATCTCCCAGAGTATGCAGAGAAGGAAGCGTTTGAGTCAAGTGAGCAAACCTAACCATTCTCTGAGCTAACTCATCATTAGGTTTGGGGGATGCTAATAATCTTTTTCCAAAACGTTGTAGCCATTCAAGCCAAGATTCAGCTTTGCCTCGCTCCCCCAAGTCATCGAAAAAATTCTTTACTCTTTCAGGGTACCAACCTTGGGCAATACCTTCTAATAGTTGACCAAAGAGAAAATCATAATCTGTATCTGTTAAAGGTGGGAGAGACTCAGAGAGTGGTTTAGGGTCTGTTGGTTTTATTTGAGGTCGGGAGAATAACCCCAAAAAGTTTCCCCATAAACTTTTCAGCCATTGCCAAATTCTGCGAAACATTTTTTTGGTTAGTATATAAAGTAAAATATAAGCTAAAAGAACTCCAATTGAAGTGTAGCAAATAGTTTTTAACTCTCCTGGGAAGTTCGGTGCTCCCCTTTTAGAAGAGCTTTATTAGGGAAAGCCTTGTCTTATATATTATCTGTGAGAAGCTATCTGAGATTTTCTATGCACTTTTACTGACGCTACAATAGCCTAATTAGGACATAAGAGAACTTTAATAACTATAATTAACGATAATTCTTTTAGCTATCCCATCAAAAGCTTAGGATCGGCAGAACTCCCCAACTGCCTAACAGCCTAGGAGAATGTCAAAAGATGCAGCAATTATAGTCATTTCAGTTAAGATTCAGACAAGGCTTTGTTACTGTGAAAGTGTTTCAGATAAAAAAGTGTTTTATTCTTATTTGAAATGACTATCTTTATACTAATTAAGTTTTTAGAGTATGTGGGGAGTAAATTAAGTAAGCAAGTTATCAAATTTAAACCAAAAGGTACATCTCAATATTGTTGGAAATATTTGAGTAAAGTCTCTAAAAGCTGATATGAACCCTGGCATTCCTGTAGTATAGTAATTTTGGACAGGAACTAGACAGGGGATATAACTTACCCAGTCCTAAGTACCCCCATCCTCTCGGTGGGAGAAGACCAAAAGGGTGAGTAGAATTTACTACCAATACACAAGAGAGAGGGAGAAAATTGCTTAACTTCAAAATTGCCGGCAGGGTTTCGTATACTGAAGGATTTTGCTTTGCCTTTGTAAGCGCAAGGTCTAAAGTATTTCAAAGACTAGACATAACTTTTTTTGCCGTAGCCAAAGTCCGATCAATATCCTCCTCTGTATGGGCTAAAGAAGTAAACCCTGCTTCAAACTGAGAAGGAGCTAAATAAATTCCATGCTCCAACATTCCTCGGTGGAACTTGCTAAATTTGGTCAAATCAGACTTTTTCGCATCATCATAATTGTGAACAGGTCCTTTATTGAAAAAGATACCAAACATTGCACTAATATGCCCACCCCAAATATCATTATTAGTTTCTTTAGCAATATTCAATAACCCATCAGCAAGTCTTTTAGTAATCTTATTCAGCTGATCATAAGTACCTGGTTTCTTTAGGAGTTCCAGAGTCTTAATACCAGCAGTCATAGCTAAGGGATTACCAGAAAGAGTACCAGCCTGATACATCGGACCTGCTGGAGCAACCATCGACATAATATCCTGACGACCGCCATAAGCTCCTACAGGTAGACCACCACCAATAATTTTGCCTAAAGTTGTTAAGTCTGGAGTAACGTTAAATTTTTCCTGAGCACCACCATAAGCAATACGAAAACCAGTCATTACTTCATCAAACACAAGTAATGCACCGTTTTCCTTTGTAATCATCCGTAGCCCTTCCAAAAATCCTGCATCTGGGACAATAAATCCAGAGTTCCCAACCACGGGTTCCAGGATAACACCAGAAATTTGGTCAGGGTTTTCCTCAAACAATTTTTTAACTGTCTCCAAATCGTTGTAAGGAGCAGTTAAAGTATTCTTAGTTACATGCTTAGGCACTCCGGGAGAATCTGGTAGACCCAGGGTTGCTACACCAGAGCCAGCTTTGACAAGAAACATATCGGCGTGGCCATGATAACAACCTTCAAATTTAATTACTTTATCTCTACCTGTAAAGGCTCGCATTAAACGGAGTACTGCCATACAAGCTTCTGTTCCAGAATTGACAAAGCGGATCATCTCAATGCTAGGTACAGCATCAATAACCATTTTAGCGAGAGTATTTTCTAAAGCACAGGGGGCACCGAAACTTGTACCTTTTTCCAAAACTTCTTTCAGACCATTTAATACTTCTGGATGAGCATGACCACAAATAGCAGGTCCCCAAGTACCAACATAGTCAATATATTGGTTGCCATCAACGTCCCAAATGTAAGCTCCCTGAACTCTATCAAATACTATAGGTTGACCACCAACAGACTTGAATGCTCTGACTGGAGAACTAACTCCGCCTGGCATGAGTTTTTGGGCTGCTGCAAAAATTTCTTCGGATTTAGTGGTATTGAGTGTAGTAACTACCAATTTTAGTCTCCTTGTGTTTATTTCAATCCCAATAGGGGGATTTTTGCATGATCACCAAATTAATATAAAGTTATATCTATGAAATCTGGCTAATTTTAGCATTGCAGTGGATGTATGTTTACAGTAAATTATGGAGAATTATGAAGTTAATTTTTGATAATTTATCTATTCTATGATATATATGAAAAAAAAAGTAAAAGTAAATTAAAATTGAAGATTAAACATTAAAAAAATACCTGAAAAATATACTAAAATTTGTGTAAACTAATTTTTGAGGACACATAATGTCTAACTCCCAAGCAGTAGTTTTAAGTGAATCAATTCCAGTGAAGCAGGTTCGTTACAATGAACAAGGACTTGTACCCGCTATTATTCAGGATTATTTAGATGGTACGGTGTTAATGATGGCCTGGATGAACCAAGAATCATTACAAAAAACTCTAGAAACTGGGCAAACTTGCTTTTGGAGTCGTTCTCGGCAAGAGTTTTGGCATAAGGGTAAAACTTCTGGTCATTTTCAAAATATTAGGTGGCTGCGCTATGACTGTGATAGTGATACTTTATTAGTGGGAGTGGAACAGGTGGGAAATATTGCTTGTCATATGGGGGAAAGGAGTTGTTTTCATCTTGTGGATGGGAAGGTTGTTCCACCACCGGCGGATATCTTGTCTCAGCTTTTTGATGTGATTAGGGATCGCCGAGACCATCCACAAGAAGGTTCTTATACTTGCCAATTGTTTGCTGGAGGAGATAATAAAATTCTCAAAAAAATAGGGGAAGAGTCCGCAGAAGTGGTAATGGCTTGCAAGGATGATCATAAAGAGTCGATCGCTGCAGAAGTGGCGGATTTGTTTTACCATACTTTAGTTACTCTAGCTTACCATAATGTTGAGTTACGGGATGTATATCGGAAGTTGGATGAACGCAGATCACAAAATAAATAATAAGTAGGGTTCTCAAAAAAAACAGAAGGTGGGGAGGTTGGGTTCTGCTCAAAACAATAATATATATGAGCTTTAGCAACTCAAAATCTTGCTCTTTTTTTATTCCCAAAAGGATAGGGAGATGTTTCTAGTCTTTTCTTTTTACCTATTCTATTTCTGGATATCCTGACTTCTTCGCCAAAAAGCTACGTTGCATACAAAGACACCAAATAGTTTCTACAGCTAAACTTAACTAATCTACAAGAATCTATAAACTTGACTTACTATCTCAGTATCAAAGTGTTAAACCCTCCCTTTTACAAACTTTTTAGTAAAGTGTTTTTCCGAATATGATGCTTCTCTTGGTGGGTTTATGTATTGTGTATAGTGCCTTTCTATGTGATTTAAGCAACCTTCGATATTTAGCAGCAGTAGTTTGAGTGATTATTTTATTTCACTATCTGTATGGAATTTTAAAATTTTTGCTGATAATTACAAATTATACCACTTAGGAAGCTTTGGGGCAAAAGAATAATAAATATATAATGCTTGTAAATTTGTACAGTGGAGCGATCGCTTTACCCATTAGATTAGTAATTGTACTTTTGCAATATCTCATCTAAAAACTTGGATTAGCAATTTTAGGTAGCCTTAGCAAAGCATGAAGTATCAGGAATTAAGTACTTCAAAACTTGTATTTTAAGGACACCAGCAGTTTTACTAAATTTTATTCTAATTAGTTGGTTTTTGGAAAGGAAAAAAAAATTTATTGTTTTACTAAAATTGTTAATAGCTTAATATTAATTTTGTATCTTTATAACTCAAAAAAACTTTTGGGCAAACCAAAATTATGTAAGAATTTTAGCTTTTTATTAATCATAATTTCTCTAACTACTGCTGTATCTAAAGTTGAAAATTTTTTCCATCTATTTAGTGACAACTCTATCAAGATTACATCATCGAAGGACTATTTGCTACTCAAAATCTCTAGAGATGTTAAAGCATTTAATTCCCTTAATTATTCATTATCTAAAATTTTTGGATTTTTCAGTTCCTTATAGATATTTACGGCGATCGCTATGAACTCAAATTATACCCTAATTCACTAATGCCTTGATAAAGAATGTAGGGTACAACTATTTCCAACTATTTCCCACAAAGGTGCCTTCTTTCTTTAACTTTTTCAGCAAACCCTAACTAATTATTATAATTTCTGAGCCAAGAAACTGCACTTTCTACATCACTGACCTGCTCTCCTTCAGGAAGAGGCGGACGCTGTATCATTACTACTGGAATACTTAGTTCTCTTGCAGCAATAACCTTCGGGTAAGTAGCATCACCACCACTATTTTTACTGACTAGTGTTCCAATTTTATACTTTTGCAACAGCGATCG
This sequence comes from Trichodesmium erythraeum IMS101, assembly GCF_000014265.1. Classification (NCBI taxonomy): domain Bacteria; kingdom Bacillati; phylum Cyanobacteriota; class Cyanophyceae; order Oscillatoriales; family Microcoleaceae; genus Trichodesmium; species Trichodesmium erythraeum. The sequence continues at coordinate 4,243,654 of NC_008312.1, read as the reverse complement.
CTCCTCTTCCAGAGAAAAAGGTCCCCGCTCAGTCAATATTTTTCCAGGGGGTACTGAGGTATGTGGTTGGAGTGGTTCAATTATCCGCATCAGAAACCAGAGGTCTTTAAGGTGAGCATAACTTGCTAGTTCTTGTCTACCAATACTTAGAAATATTCGTGATCCTAATTCTGGTAAAACTTTGGCAGCAAATTTATTACTTTTCACCTCTAGCCAGCGATCGCCTTCAATTTTTTTCCAAGCAGGACGGACTAACATTAAATGAGGAATATTTAGTTGTGAAGTGGCGATCGCTGCATTCCAGGAAATTTTGGATGCAAAAGGGTGGGTTGCGTCAATTAACAAATCTATTTTTTGTTCTCTTAAATAGTCTTTCAAACCAGACACACCACCAAAACCGCCAATTCGTGTACATTTGAAGAGCATAACTGATTTACTAGTACGACCCGCAAGAGAGCTTATTACCTCTAACCCTGGTATAGTAGAGGCTAAAGATGTTAGCTTCAAGCTATCCCCAATACCACCTAGAATTAACACTCGTTTGTGTTTTGCCATAGTCATTTCAGTTATCACTATTATAGTACTTCTGGTTTTATTCCTACCCATTATAGGGAACTTCTTAAACCCTTTTTTTGAGCACGAAGGTGGGGATATATAGGAATAGAGAGCAAGAAAAGCAATAAAGATAGGGAATCTAAAAAAACTTATTTTAATTAATTTTTAAATACATTTACTATTCCGAAATTTTGATTAATTTCTAAACGCATAAGTTATCTCCTTTAGCAATTTGGATATTAATAAGTACGTGCAAAGAGGTTAGTTAAAAGAGGTAGGATAACTAATTTTTTTCTCAGATATTACTTTTGGTTTTTAAGTTCGCTGTTTCTAAATTTACTTAGATAAGTTACGATGCATTAATGCTAACTTTTTCTCAAACTTCAGTTATTAAATAATTAATACAAATAGAATAAAATTTTTAGTTATAAGTCAGATGTATACAAGGTGTCTACCCCTACTCTCCCACTCAGTAGTCAAGTTGAAAAGTTTTTGATCAATGGTATTATACTATCTCTCCACTGCACTAGGAGTAAAACGAACTTCTATCCTTCGCCGACTCTGATCAGGATTTCTATTTACCTCAGCATAATCTCCAGTAGAATTATATAATTGTGCAGCAGAATAAGCTCTAAATTGTAAACCCAACTCTTGCAGGCGAGAATTGTTTTGGAGTTTTTGTACTACTGCTAAAGCTCGCATTAAACCTAAATCTGCATTCGATCCTGCTGCCAAAATACTAACAGATCCATTACCCTTAGTAACCTGTTCTAACTGGGTATCTAAATTACTAACACTTCCTTGATTTATTTGACCATCAGTATGACCAATTACTTCAACAATATAACCCTGGTATTCTTTAGCAAAATTCTCAATTTGCTTAACTAAATCTGACTCTATAAAACCTTTTAATTTTCCTGATATTTTGGCACTTCCTGACTCAAATCTCCGAGATTTTAAATCTCTAATTACTATCACAGGTGGAGAATTTAACTTGTCGATTTCTATTACTAACTCTGTCACCCTATTTGATTTTTGCTCTAACTCTTTTTTAGAAGTAGTTAATTTACCTTGAAGTTGTGTAACTTGGTTTTGTAAATTTCCAACTGTTCCTTGTAAACCTATCACTTCATTTCTCTTTTGTTGCAGTTGACTTTGTAAATTATTAACCTTTTGTTGAAGTTTCATAGCGCGATTTTGGTTGGCATCAGAAATTGATTCTATGAACAGAGATTTAATAATAGCTAAGAGTAATAACAAACTTAATATCATAAAAGAATTAGACATTAAATCTGTAAAAGCTGGCCAAATTTCTAGCTCCCGGTTATCCTCAATAATTCGTGAACGATGACGCATAATTAAATTAGAAATTAAAATATAACAAAGAAAGAATAGGGAATAAGAAGTATAGTATAGACACTAAAAAAAACTATTATTCAGGATAAAGTTGTCAGGAAATATAACTATCAGAAATTAAGTGTGATAATTGAACTTTTTTTTACCTCTTTCCTAAAACTTGAAACTATCTCACAAATCACAGAATATTGTTGTTTTGAATTAAAATATAGCTAGTTTTTTATAAGATTTTGATTACTAATAATAACTGATAACTGACTTAGCTATTGATTAGCTAAGCCATCAATAATTTGTGTCAAACTATCAATTTTATTTTTAGTTGCATTCATTTCATTAATATATTTCTGTAAATTTGTAGCAATAACACTTAAATGAGAATTATTAAGATTAGCTTGGGTGCTTATACTTTGATTTATTTGATCTCCTAAATATTTAATCCCCTCACCAATACCATCTGTAGAATTATTGAAGGTATCTACTAACATTTTGATTTGAATTTGTACTTCCTCTAGATTATCCGCTTTAGATACTACTCTTCTTTGTAAAGTATCCAAAGTACCGACAGCTAAATGGAAACTTTGTGATGCTTCCTGTAGTTGCCTAATCACCTCAGAAAAAGATTTTTGATTACTTTGATGAGATTCTAATATTCTTAATGAAGTTTGATTATTATTACTAATTTGTTCTCCAAACCTAGCTAGTCTTTTACTATATCCTTGTAGTTCAATTACTACTATTTCAATTGCTTGAACAGCAGCAGCTAGAGTTGAAGTTGACTGAGAAAAATTACTTTGAATATTAGCTAATTCCGTTGTAGAATTAGCTAAACTTTGGGGAAACTGACTATGTTCAAATATTTGTGCGACCTCTAGAAATTTATCGGAAGCTATCTGAAAATCCTGAGAACTGTTAGCAATAGTAGCAGCAGCTTCTCCTAATCTTACAAAAGTCTGTTCTGCTAATTTATTTGCAGTAGCATTAGCATTATAAATTTCTTGAATTTTATCTTGTAGAGCTGACTCTACTCCTACTCTAACTGTTTGACCAAATGTTGTTAAAAATTCTTCAAAAGAATAGGCAATAGTTTTTACTACTTTGTCAAGCTGAGTTTGACCTTGGATAGTTTGTAAGTAAATATTATCTAAATAATCTTCTAGTAAACTGATTAGTCTAGTTTTTGCCAAACTAGCATTAAAAATTAAATTAATTAATGTAACTAGAGCACTAAATAATATTGCTACTAAACTCGTAACGAAAGCAATTCCCATACCTTTTAAAGGTACTTCTAATTCCTTCAGTAAACTACTAACATCCGTAGCATTAGTATCACTAATTGTTTGGCTCAGAGATGTTAAATTAATGGTAATACCAGCAAAAGTACCTAATAATCCAAAAGATACAAGTAGATTCGGTAAAATTCTACAAAAATATTCAACTTGCCTTAAAGAAACTAATCCTAATAATCGCTGTCTACTATAAACTTGGTCTATTAATGCTCCTGTATTAACTTGCTCTAGTTTACTACTAGCATCAGCAAATCTCTCCTCTAAATACTTGATAAATTTAGGCTTATTATTTACTAACTGCTGACTAATAAGTCTCTTAACTTTATCTTCCTGATTTGCTAAGTCAAAATAAAGTACCATCCTGAGTAAGATAGCTACAAAAGATGGTATGATTACTAAAATAATTATTAGAGGTATTAAATAAGATGGTATTAGTGGCATAGTAGAATTTTTTATGGTAAGCATTCGGCAGATATGATCAGCTATTGCTTTTGGCGTGGGATTAAAGCATGATTAATTGATCATTAAATCTTAGTTCCCTATTCCCTAATTAAGAATTTTATTTAATATCTAAAGGGGTATTGAAACCAGAGATGAAAACAAAATGACTAAAAAATCAGGGTTACAGTGGGACTAATGAAAGTCCCTGGTATTTGACTAACTATCATCTAATTTTCTTCCCAATAACCAAAGATTTCCTCATAATAAGATAATATTTGGTTAACTTTTTCACGAATAGCATCCTCAGCATCTTCAGCATACTCTAACCATAATCCTCCTACTTGGCTTTTGTTGTAGTCAAACAGCTCTGAGGAAGGAGGAGAAAATAAACCCACTTGTACTTTGCCTACTTGGCGTAAATGAGCCTCTAGTTCTTTATAGACTGCTAGTGAAAGTCCCTTACAGCTAATTTGATAACGTTGTTGTTTGTGTTTCCCAGTCTCCATTATAGTATTTCCCATTGAAGAACTATATTAGGTCTAATCCCTAAATATCTTACCAGAATTAGTATTATTAGTATGGTAAAATGACCTAATAATAGCTATTTAAATAACTTTTGATGATAGTGAGGTAGATTGTAATACTATTCTTTATTCTCTTAACTATTAAGATATACCAACTATTCAGTTAGCTGTTTGACATTACAACAATTAATATTATTGAAGCATACTTTACCCCACTGTAAAGCCCAGCGTACAAGTTCTACTCGATTATGAGTTGAAGTCTTACTGAGAATATTACTGATATGGTTGTCTACTGTTCGCTTGCTAATTTCTAGCCGAGAGGCTATTTTTTCATTGGTCAACCCATCTGCTACTAGTTCTATAACTTGTAGCTCCCTCTCAGAAAGAGACGTATGGGTTTTAGACTTGCAACGAGTCATAAATTTTTCCTATATACAGAAAGTATATTTGCTTAATTATAATTTTAGGGATATCTTGACAAAAATCACGTTAATGAAATCTATTTAAGTGCTAAAACGACAGGAAAGTCTCCAGAGAATGGAATAAATTTCTTTTTGTCATTTACATATCAATAAATTTTTGATTTTGATCACCATCAAGATCATTAGTGATTTTAAATTTTTTATTACCGATTTATATTTTTACAAGACTCAAATCAATATGACCCATCCTTATGCTATTTGCCTTGGTGAAATTTTATTTGATTGTCTAGCGGACCAAGCTGAGAAAACTTTTAATAAAGTAGAGTCTTGGACAACCTACCCTGGTGGCGCACCTGCTAACGTTGCCTGTGGTTTAGTCAATTTGGGTACAACTGCTGCCCTCATTAGTTCTGTGGGTGAGGATACAGAAGGTAAAAAACTAGTACAAATTTTACAGGAAATAGGGGTAGATACTTCAGGTATTCAGGGACATCCTTATGCACAAACACGAAAAGTATATGTTTTACGTTCTAAAACTGGGGAGCGTGAATTTGCTGGTTTTGGAAAACAGACAACAACAGAGTTTGCCGATACCTACCTCAAAGCTGAACTTCTGCCAGAATCTTTGTTTTTGAATGGTGAATTTTTAATCTTAGGAACTCTAGGACTAGCTTATCCTCAAACTAGACAAGCTATTTATCAGGCCCTTGATTTGGCTGATCGGTATCATCTTAAGATTATGGTAGATGTCAATTGGCGTCCTTCATTTTGGCCTAATCCTGATGATGCTAAACCACTGATACAGTCGATCTTAAAAAGATCCGATTTTGTCAAGCTTTCTCTAGAAGAAGCTGAGTGGCTATTTGACTGTACCGACCCTGCTGCAATTACTTATAGATTAGATTCAGTAGAAGGTTTACTATTAACTGCCGGTAATCAAGGCTGCGCTTATTACTTATCAGAAAATGAAGGAAAAGTACCTGCTTTTTCAGTAGATGCTGTAGATACTACCGGTGCAGGAGATGGCTTTGTAGCAGGTTTTATACATCAATTGCGCCAATATGGTATTCGCCGTTTACAGCAACCAGGAGTAGCAAAACAAATTGTTACTTATGCTAGTGCTGTGGGGGCAATAACTACTACTAAATTAGGAGCAGTTACAGCTCAACCTACTGAATCTGAAGTAGAAGCCTTTTTAGGTAGCTATTTACCAAAAAATTAGTTTTAAAGTTTCGCCATTAAGTAAGCTAGGCCATTTTGTGTTATTATCATTTGTGTTATGAGTAGGTAGAGCAGGAAGGTATTAAATACCCAACTACTCTAAGAGCCTGTAGTTATCTAATTAATAGGGCACTTCACCTTAAAAACTAAAGTTATGGGGTTTTGTATTTTTGTTAGTTTCTGTATACAAAAACTTTAAACAATAAGTACCAAAAAACCAAGTTTCTTTTAGTTTTAAACTTTACCGTAGAACATAAATCTATAGGCTTTTGAAACAGATAAAATGCTTGGTAAAATGATTATCTATGAATTAAGTATTTCAGGATGTTTAATTTAAGTAGAATCAATGAACCAAGAATCCTCATTTCAGGAGAATCTCTCTAACTAAAGGCCGGAGAATATCTCAAATAGCTAACATGGAAAATATATTAATAGTTCAGTGAGACTACAAAACTATCTTAACTTTTTGTCAATTTAAATTAGGGTGAAAAAAATATGGGAATTTTCGATGAAATTGTCGGTGCTGTCAATAATCTTAATCAAGAGGGTACTGGTGAAAAGTTCAATATTCTTGATATAGTGAATCAACTTAGCGGAACTCAAGGAGTAGGTGCTAGCCAAATTCAAATTGTTATGCATTATGTAAGTTCAGCTTTGCAGGAAAAACGAGAAGAGTTAGGTAATGAAGGAGTTCAAGAAATTATCAATAAATTTGCAGGCACAACTCCCAACCCCGAAGCAGTTGACTCTCTATTTTCCAGTGATAAAGTTACTGATATTCTTGGCAAGATATCTGAAACAAAAGATTTTGATTACTCAAAAATTCAGAATTTACTGCCTACTATAGTTCCGGTAATTCTAAATTTATTCAAAACTAATAACGATACTCAAGATCCTGAACAAGCATCTAATAATTTTTTAAGTAGTTTTTTAGATGCTGGTGGAGATGTTGATATAAATAATTTGATGGGAATAGCTAGAGGTTTCTTGAAGTAAAAGAAAGGTTTTAGTTCTTAGGTTGTAGGTGTTAGATTATATGTTAATAAAATTAACTTTTTCACCTACTACCTAGGACTTACTAAAAGTAAGAAATTTTAGATCATATAATTTTTTCCTAATGTATTTGATAATTTCTTTTGGAGATTTTGCAGCATCTACTATTATTGCTTCTCTTGGTTCCTCAAGAATATCAAATTGACTTCTTAGCATCTCAACTTTCATAAAGTGATTTTTTCTAGCTGTTAGTCTTTGGGAAAACAAATCAAAAGACCCTTGTAAATAAACTATTTTGACATTTTTTGTGTTTGTTACAAGGTAATTACGATAAGTCTTTTTAAGAGCAGAACAGGCGAAGACAACATTTTTATGCTCTCCTAACCATTCATTAATTGCATTTCTTATCCTTTTTAGCCAAGGAGTTCGGTCAGCATCACTTAAAGGAATTCCATTGCTCATTTTTTCTATATTAGCTTTGGGATGAAAAAGGTCTGCATCAAAAAAATGCCAATCTAGAGATTTGGCTAGTAATTTTCCTATGGTAGATTTTCCAGCACCAGAAACTCCCATTATGATTATAATCATTATACAATATTAAATGTTAATTCTCAAGATTTCTGAAGTGTTTAAATGGCAATTGAGATAGAACGCAAGTTTTTAGTTAGAGGCAATGGATGGAAAAATCAAGCTGTTGGACAAGTCTATCGTCAAGGTTATATGTCTACAGAAGATGGTATAACATTAAGGGCAAGAGTGGTAGGGGATCAAGGTTATTTAACTATTAAAGGACCATCATTTGGTAATTCTAGAGCGGAATATGAGTATGAAATTCCTCTGGAAGATGCTGAAGAGATGTTGAATAGTTTGTGTAGTTCCGGTTTAATTGAAAAGATTAGATATAAGGTTCATCATGGTGAGCTAGTCTGGGAGGTTGATGAGTTTGTCCAAGACAATGAAGGCTTAATTGTCGCTGAAGTTGAACTTGATGATGAAAACCAAAAAGTTGAATTGCCTGAATGGATAGGAGAAGAAGTTTCTCAGGATTACAGATATTCTAATTCTAATTTATCGAAAAATCCCTGGAAAAATTGGTCTTAGGATTTATAGTTTTGGTAAATTGAACTATGAATTTAGAATAATATAAGAATATTTTTTTTGAGATGTTAGATGGGTAAGTATTTAGAATATATTTTTTGTCATATATTCTAATCCTAATTTATCGAAAAATCCCTGGAAAAATTGATCTTAGGATTTATAGTTTTGGTAAATTGAACTATGAATTTAGAATAATATAAGAATATTTTTTTTGAGATGTTAGATGGGTAAGTATTCAGAATATATTTTTTATCATATCCCTAAAAATAGCAGAAATCAATAGGTAACACAACAAAATTTTGCCTCAACTTTTTTCGTCAATTTATTGACTGTTATCAATTTCATCAGAGCTACTATGATGAAGTCATAAAAATGATTAAAAAATGAATCTTTAACCGAAATGTGTCAATGAGATAATTCTAGGCCATCAGGCTCAAGATACCCTTCACTAATCTTAATCCTCGAGTCAGAAAATTCACCACAGTACTTTTATGAATTGGGTCAAAAAGTGGATAAGTTGTTAAACAAGAGCTATATTGCTACACATTTAAGTATTGACAAATTATAGCTAAAAGAACTTATAGCCCACATTCTGTAATTAAAATAGTGATATAAGAAATAGTATAAAATCCGTAGCTTGCTTAAATATTTATACTATAAAAATTATCTTCATTTACCTTGATCAGGGGTAAAAATTTCAATGAAATATTAAGGATAAATACTTACTGAATCGTTGAATCTTATTAAACACTATAATTTTAATTCTTGGGGCAGTAGAATTATTTAATTTAAATAAAACCAAAACCTTGATTTTTTTTATTAAGCTATCTTCGAGCTTCAGTTACTGAAAAAAAATTAATCTTATTAAATGAATGGCGATAGTTTTTTTAATAGATATGTTTATTGCTAGTTGATGTTCATAAATTAGAGATATATTTTCCTGAAAAATGAAATATTTTACCTAATGCAATTGATTTGATATCTTCCAATTTTCTCGAATTTTAGAAGAAAAAATACTTGATATTTCTATTATAATACTTATATAAAAAAACAGTTTATTTATATAGCAATCCCATATTGGTCGCAACAGATATAATAGTAAGAATAACAGATCTAAGAAAAAGACAAAAAATGAATATTATAGATAAACTAAATGATTTTATTAATCAAACAAAAGAGTCTAAAGAAATTAAAAGGGCCTTGGCCGTAAAAATGACCTTGTCAGGAAAATCCTACCATGAAGTCAAAGAATTATTAAATGTTTCTCACAGTTTTATTAGTGAATGGAAAAACCAAGCATTATTTCATGGTGTAGAAAGTTTAAGGCTTCAGTATCAAGGGAGACAAGGTTACTTAAAAACGGTCGAAAAAGAGAAAACAATTGAGTGGTTGAGAGCACAAGATTATCTTAGGTTATCAGATTTAAAAAACTACTTACAGGAGCAATATGATGTGGTTTTTGAGTCTAATCAAAGTTACTATAACTTGTTTAAAGAAGCGGGCATAAGTTGGAAAAAAACTCAAAAAAAGAATCCTGCTAAAAATGATGAATTAGTAGAAGTTAAAAGAAAAGAAATAGAGGAATTTTTAGCTAAATGGCAACCAGAAATAGAAACTGGAAAGCTTACAGTGTTTATGATTGATGAATGTCATCTTCTATGGGGAGACATATTAGGTTATGCTTGGGGAAAAACAGATGAAAGAATAGAAATTGCAATTAAAAATGAAAAAGAAAGACAGACTTATTATGGAGCTTTAGACTATAAAACCAAGGAATTTCTTGTGCAAGAATATGAGAGTGGAAATACTAAAAATACTATTGAATTTATTAAATATTTGCAGAAGCAAAGACCGGGCAACAAATTGGCAATATTTTGGGATGGGGCAACTTACCATAACTCTCAAGAATTTCGAGAATATTTAATGACAATTAATCAATACTTATCAGAAGAAGAATTGTTGATAAATTGTACAAGATTTGCTCCCAATGCTCCGGAGCAAAATCCTGTTGAAGATATTTGGTTACAAACCAAAAATTTCAGTATTACTTTTTATCATCTTTGCAGTTCTTTTAAAGTAGTTAAGTGGCTATTTAAGTTTTTTGCGGATGGTCAAATATTCAATTTCCCAAAACTTTTTCAGTATGAAATTTTGCCGCAACCTACTTAGGATTGCTATAATATTTTACCTCTAAATTAAAGTCTTTATACTTTAATAAAATTTTGAACATTTTTCCAAAAATTAGCCATGCTTAATGCAGGTTAAAAAACTGAAATTATTCTTTCTGTATTTCAATCATGACTATGATCTTTTTCATGAAAAAATTAATTTATTGCGATTATTACTGATCTGTTCTATCTGTCGAGATAAAGTAGGTTTATTCTTTTTAAAGCAATTAAATAATCATTATTTTTATTTGTAATTGTAATTAATTCAGTAGTTTTTTTGATAGCAATGTAAATTACTTATGGTAAAAATAGTATTCTTTAGTGAGGAAGATCTTATAAATTATTGAGCTTGGTTAATTTATTAACAATTATGATCCCAATAATTTTAAATTTAAAATTATTCCACTATTGCGATTAAACGATGAAATTATTTTAACAAAATTTTGCTGATTATCGTTCAATTTAGTAACAATATTCCGTAAATTTTTACCATTAATATACACCCACTTTTGTAATGAATCATCCTTAGATAATTATCTTGACTATTCATTGAATTGATGAAGTAAGTCAATAAAAAGCACTCTTTTTTTTCTGCCCTGGTTGTTGAATATAATGGTAATCTTGGATAAATATTAAAAGCTTCTATAATACTTGATAGATTAGCTAAGGTGAAATATCCAATATATTTATGTGATATCTATTCACACAAGGCTAGAAATAGTTATTACTAATATTAACCATTATCCATGTATTTTACACTAATATTTTGGTGGATAATTTACTTTTTTAAGTTTTTTTCAATTAAAATATTTATATACATAATTTCATAAAAAAAACAGTTGACGATTAAAGGTTTTCAGACAAAGTTAAACTATTTTTTCTGTATCTAAAACCTAAAATAAAATAGCCTTGGGAATAAAGGGTAGGTTGACTAATGAAGCTTTTACTCTTAGGTACTTGAATGCTTTAATCTATCCATAGCTTTTGACAGGTTAATTTCATCTTTCTATGCACCAATGTCATATTTGAATATGGAAAGCCGTACATAACTAAAAAAAAGATATTTTAGACTGGGTAGTTGGATATTGATATTATTGTACGGAAACCTTTGATTCATTGCAGTAAAAAGTAAAAAAAGTCTTATGCCAATCAACTATATATTATACATCATACTGAAGAGTTATAATATATTTGACTGAGTTGTTATATTGCCCACAAAGAAGTATCCTCAAACTCTATTATATCCTTGCTAGAGGAAATATGTTTGCTAGGTAATTCCACTCTCAAATAAACATTATGGCTTTAAAATACCTGAGTAGATTATTTGCTCAAATTTCTGGAAAAGTTCCCCTCCGTACAACTTTAATACTACCATTTATAGTGCAAGTATTTGGGGTAGTAGGTTTAATAGGGTATATTTCTATAGAAAATTCTCAAAGAGCTATTAATGATGTAGTTAATCAACTTTTGAATGAACAGGTTGCTAGAGTTGAACAAAATTTAGAAGCTTACCTTCGTGTTCCCCATCAGGTTAATCAAATTAATGCTACTACTATTCGTAATGGTCAATTAGATTTAGAAAATACTTCTCAATTAGAAAATTACTTTTGGCAACAACTACAAATATTTGATGTTCTTGGTTTTACAGGATTAGGATTAGAAAATAAAGTTAATTTGGGGGCCGAAAGACTTACTCAGGATACTCTACATCTGAGAATTTCAACCCAAGAAAGCAATTATATTTTTGAAACTTATTCCACAAATCAATTTGGTGAGCGAGTCCAACTATTAAATAGTATTAAATTCGACCCACGCACTCGACCTTGGTACAAAGCTGCTGTAGCTAGTGGTCAACCTACTTGGAGTGAAATTTATCCTAATACTGCTGGTCTCACTGCTTATCTTGGCGCATCTAAGGCTTTTTATAATGACCAGGGAAAATTGCAGGGTGTACTATTAACAAATATTAATCTATCACAAATTGGTGACTTTTTAGGGAGTCTAGAAATTGGTAAAACTGGACAAATTTTTATTCTTGAGCGTTCGGGAATGTTAGTGGCAACTTCTACAGGAGAAAAGCCTTTTCGTACGATAAATAAAGCATACGGAGCTGAGAGAGTTCAAGCCATTGAAAGTTATAATGATTTGACTCAAGCTACAGCCAAATATTTAAGCACAGAATTTGACTTAAATAAATTAATTAATGATGGAAAATATCTGCAATTTAAGATTAATAATCAACGACAATTTCTTAATATAAAACCTTTCCAAGATCAGTATGGTTTAGACTGGTTAATAGTAATAGTAATTCCAGAAATAGACTTTCTAGATAATATTTATAAACAAACTAAAATCACGATTATACTTTGTCTATTGGCATTAGTTTTAGCAACAGTAATTGGTATCTTAACATCTCGTTGGGTTGTGCAACCTATTTTAAAACTAAAAGATGTAGCTACTGCCTTATCTGAAGGAGAATTTAATCAGAAAATTGAACTTAATCGTGATGATGAAGTAGGGGAACTTGCTAAAGCTTTTAATTCTATGGCTTTTCAATTACAAAATTCCTTTAATTTACTGACAATTAAGAATAAACAATTAGAAAATTTAGATAAATTAAAAGACGAATTTTTAGCTAATACATCTCACGAACTTCGTACTCCTTTGAATGGAATTATTGGGATTACAGAATCATTAATAGATGGGGTAGCAGGAGAATTATCTTCTGAGGTTAAAAATAATCTTTATCTAGTGATTTTTTCTGGCAAAAGATTATCAAATTTAATTAACGATATTCTTGATTTTTATAAACTTAAACATCGCAATATCGAATTAAAATTAAAACCAGTAGGGGTGAGAGAAGTAGCAGAGATAGTAATTAATCTTTCTAGTTCCATGATTGGTACAAAGCCTTTACAAATAATTAATTCTATTAGTTATGATATACCTTTTGTTGATGCTGATGAAAATCGACTTCAGCAAATCTTTTATAATTTAGTTGGTAATGCAGTTAAGTTTACTGACTCAGGTAAAATAGAGGTCTCGGCTAAAGTCTTAGAAAATCAACTAGAAAACTCTAGTAATAACGTTTCTTTATTAGAGATTACTGTTAGTGATACAGGTATTGGCATTCCATCAGATAAATTAGATCAAATTTTTGAATCATTTGAACAAGCAAATGGCTCTACTTCTAGAGAATATGGTGGTACTGGTTTGGGTTTAGCTATTACTAAAAAGTTAGTAGAATTACACAAAGGTTCTCTCTGCGTTTTATCAGAAGTAGGTGTGGGTTCTCAGTTTAAATTTACTATTCCAATCTCTAAAACTCAAGTAGTTAATTTTCCACAAGTTACATTATCTCCATCAATACCATTAGTTACAGATTTTGAACCAAAAAGTAAGGACGTTAAACTACAATATTTAGAAGCAGAAATGGGAGATTTTACAGTTTTAATTGTAGATGATGAACCAGTTAATTTACAAGTTATTAGAAATAATTTGGCTTTACAAAATTATGCTATTACTGAAGCTAATAATGGAATTGAAGCATTAGAAATGATTGAAAAAGGCCTGATGCCAGATTTAATTTTACTTGATGTAATGATGCCTCACATGACTGGTTATGAAGTGGCAAAAAAACTGCGGGAAAAATATTTACATATTGAATTACCCATTATTATGTTAACAGCAAAACCATTAGTTTCTGATTTGGTGGAAGGTTTTGTTTCTGGAGCGAATGATTACTTAATCAAACCTTTTTCTAAACAAGAATTACTTGCCAGAATAAAAATTCATATTCGTCTTAGTAAAATAAGTTCTGCTTATAATCGTTTTGTTCCCCATAATTTTGTGCAATTATTGAATTCTGAGAGTATTGTAGATGTAAAGTTGGGAGATAGTATTAAGCAAAAAATGTCTATTTTGTTCTCTGATATTCGTTCTTTTACAACTTTAAGTGAAAGTATGACTCCAGAAGAAAACTTTAAGTTTATTAATGCTTATTTATCCCGAATGGAACCTGCCATTTTAGATAATGAAGGGTTTATCGATAAATATATTGGTGATGCCATTATGGCTATTTTTATCAGAAAGGCAGATGATGCAGTTCAGGCAGCAATTAATATGTTGAAAAACTTGGCTGATTTTAATCAGGAACGTCAAAAATTATCACAGGAAATGATTAAAATTGGTATTGGTATTAATACAGGAGATTTGATGTTGGGAATTGTGGGAGGAGAGAGAAGAATTGATGGTACAGTGATTAGTGATGCTGTTAATTTAGGCTCTCGCTTAGAAAGTTTAACTAAGTTATATGGAGTGAATATTTTAATTAGTGAAAATACTTTATTGAATCTGGAAGAAGCATATAAATATAATTATCGTTTCCTTGATAAAGTAAAAGTGAAGGGAAAAAAACAAGCCGTTGGACTTTTTGAAATTTTTGATGGAGATCCTGAAGAACAAAAAGAATTAAAAAAACAAACTAAAACTAAATTTGAACAAGCAGTTTTTCTTTATTTTCAACAAAAGTTTGCTACAGCTAAACAAATAATGATTGAAATTTTACAAATCAACCCAGAAGACAAAGTTGCACAATTTTATATTCGGCGTTTTGATGAATCTAAGTTGATAGAAGAATTGAAAGATGGGGAATAAAATAATGGGGTTTAGTTAAGGATTTTTTTTTGGTAATTATGTCATCTGAAAAGCTCATATAATGGCTCTATATATACCTGAATTTTGGTATTATTCAAACTGTATTGGTTAATAAGGAAATATTCCTTAAAGATTAAATATAGATATTTAGATATAGATATAAAATATCTGTAAAATAAATCTAAAATCTGAAATTTTCATTTCTGTTCCTTTTTTTTTAGTACTAACTCTAATTCACTTGATAAAAATTCTATTGATATCTTCCCCAGATATTAGATATGCTTTCCTGCCAAGTCTAAGCCTAAAAGAACTTTGACCTTTCCTAGGATGCTACATGTCATAGTAACAATGCCTCAAAAAATTGTATTCTAAGGATTTAAAGAATATAAGCAACCATTAAAAATGATGATAAATAATAAAAATGATAATAATTATTATATTAGTAAGGGTGTCGCTTGAGCATTGCTAACCGACACCCTGATATTAATGTTGATTTATTTTTAAATTCAAGATTACTCACATAGTTTATATCAATCAATTAAAAAAAATTAGTCATTAGATAAATTCTGATAAATTGCAGATCGTCATAACCACTAAAAACTTAATTGTAACCCTCGCCTAATTTTATGGGAGATGTACAGTATAATAAATTTAGGTTGACAAAATACGTAATTAATTTTGTCTACTTGTTTATTTAATCTAAGAACATAGACATCGCTTTTTATCCCCCTTTAATAATTCGACTTTTTGATCATATTAATATTGATCATATATGTAACAAGTTTAGCTAAATATTTCCCAGGCATGACCCATAGATAACTCACTTAAATTTGAACTTAAGGAGGATGTAAAAGCATATCAATAATTGGAGCTAATTCCAGAACAGATATATTTTAATAAATAGAATAGATAGGGAATATTGAAGAAATTTTCAAGCTTTTTCCTAAATTATTTATTCCTACCTTTTAACTCCTAAATAACTAATAGATTCTCAATTCACAAATATACAACATCAAGTCTCATCAATTGGAGCTAATTCCAGAAAAGATATATTTTAATAAATAGGATAGATAGGGAATATTGAAGGATTTTTTAAGCTTCTTCCTAAATTATTTATCCCTACCTTTTAACTCCTAAATAACTAACAAATTCTTAATTTACAAAGATACAACATAAAAGTTCATCTCCCATAAACAGGAAATTTACATAAATTCTCTTGGGTCAGTAACATATCCAGTTAAAGCTGAAGCTGCTGCTGTATAGGGAGAAGCTAAATAGACTTGTGCCTGTTTATTTCCCATTCGACCAGGAAAATTACGATTAGTTGTAGACACACAAATTTCCGGTTCATTTAATCGCCCAAATGTATCTTTTGGTCCTCCTAAACAAGCGGCACAAGATGGAGCTGCAGGTTCAATACAACCAGCATCTAAAAATATTTCTGAGAGAGTTTTTCCATCATGTTTAATAATAAATAAATCCTCATAAACTTTCTGAGTTGCTGGTACTAAATAAGTCGGAACTTTCACTTGATGATCTTTAATAAGTTTCGCTGCATGAAGAAAGTCAGAAGTTTTTCCTCCAGTACAGGAACCAATATAAACTCGGTCAATTTTAACATCCTGACAGTTACGGGCAAGTTCCTTATTATCTGGAGAATGGGGTTTAGCTACTACAGGTTCTAATTTTGTGACATCATAGGAGCGATCGCTATAAAATTCGGCATTTTTATCAGAATAAAATGACTCAAATGGTTTATCGGTTCTACCCCGCAAATATTCAAAGGTCATCTCATCGGGAGCAATAACTCCATTTTTACCCCCCGCTTCAATAACCATATTGCATAGGGTCATCCGTTCTTCCATGGTCATTTGTCCAACAGTTTCCCCAGCAAATTCCATTGTTCTATAAGTAGCACCTGATACAGAAATATCTCCAATAATTTGAAGTATCAAATCTTTTGCTAATAAATAATTGGGCATTTCCCCATTCAAGATAAAGCGCATAGTTGCTGGCACTTTGACCAATAGTTTGCCTGTACCTGCAATAAAGGCAGCATCTGTATTACCGATACCTGTAGCAAATTCTCCAAAAGCTCCTGCGTTACAAGTGTGGGAGTCAGTACCAAATAGGACTTCTCCCGGACGAGTATGACCTTCTTGGGCCAGGGCTACATGGCAAACTCCTTTGTAGTCTGGGTTGGCTTTGAAGTTTGACCGTTCAATAATGTCGTAGAAATATTTGATGTTTTGTTCTTGGGCAAAGTCTCGCAAAATATCTACGTTGCGGTTTGCCCGTTCGTCGGCAGTAAAAATATAGTGGTCTGGTATCAGGACAATTTTTTCTTTGTCCCAAACTTTGGCATTTTCACCAAATTCTCGTTTGAAAATGCCAATGGTACCAGGACCACAAACATCATGGGTCATTAATACATCAACATTCACCCAAATATTTTCTCCAGGGTTAACAGTAGATTTTCCTGATGCTTTGGCCAGGATTTTTTCTACCATGGTCATTGTCATAAGCGATCGCTCCACTTTACAGTTTATGATTGTATTTTAGACAACTTATAATCAAAAAAATAAGGAAAAAGCTTAAGTATTAATATTACTTGATGTTCGCAGTTTTGAAATCTAGATTTTACAAGGGATAACTGATAATTAAAATAGCGATCGCTTATTCACAAAAAAATATTAACGGGTAGCTATTGAGAGTTAATATGATTATCCCTAAGCAACATTAGGATTATGATTATAAATAGGTATTATTGGAGAAATGATAAAATTGTTGAATGTTGGGTTAGTAAATGTAGGTTAGATATTCTACCTCAATAAACTATTGATAAGAGAAGAAGTAAGAAGAAAGTTGGAAAATCTTTATGACTAATTTAGAAGTTTTTGAGCTCCTAGATGAAGCGTTCAAGGGTTTACTATGGATGAGTGAATTTGATTATCCTTTTGAAGTTTTGAACTGGGAATTGGCTGAAAAAGTTTTACTGGATAATGAAGTTGTTTTGAAAATTACTAGATATTATTTGGATACTTCAATTAAAGTCATAGAATTTGATGGCTTTTTCAATTATAAATTATACTAACTTTTAGGTATAATTCTAAAGAGTATGAGAGGGTTAAAAGATATCAAAAAAATGTTAAGAAAATGCAGCAATATTTAAGTGATTTAAAAGTATATAAAGTTGGTAGAATTGAAATTTATATTGATATAATTGGTAGGACTAATACTGGAAATTATGCTGGTTTAGCTACAGTTTATATTGAGACTTAAATATTAGTTATTATTACCCGTACTAAAGGAAAAATTCAGCTATTAGTATTCAGCTTGAGCGCTTTTCCCTGGTCATACTGCACAAAAAAATACATGAAATTCAAAATTACTAAATAAAGCTTGTCATCTTTTCAGTGTAGAACTTTTAATTATTCTTGGGAGCTAATTTTTCCTTATAGCTGATAGCTGAATACTTACATATCTTCCTCTTTAATTATAATTAGCGATCGCCCTAATCAAAACATCTATATTAAACGTAATCAAATAAATCTAACTTATGACTTCTTTACCTTTCAAATTGAGATATAATTTACCTATTATTTACCTATTATCAACTCGACTTTCGATCACATCTTGAATTTCTTTTGGAACTTTTGAAAGAAAATCATAACCAGTAGAAGATTCAATTTTATCTACAGAAACTCGGTAAGCTTTCCAGTCACTTCTAATTCGATTAGAATTAGGCATATCCACTGCAATAACCCTAGTATTTTTATCAACTCCTCTCACACCAACACCAGATTTTAAAACTACTATAACTTTCCATAACCGACTAGGAATAGTCACCTTACCACCAGCAATATTTCCTTTTTTTCTATACCCTCCAGCAATAATATAAAGCTCATTTCCTGCCTTTACAAGTTCCCGAGAATATTCTTCCAGCTCCCGCCAAGTTTCCCGATTATTATTTGGACTTTGGGGAATTATATTAGTCATTAAAAACGTAGCTGAATTATCATTCTCATTAGCAGTTCGGTCTGCTGAAGGAATTAAATGTCCTCGGTCATAACCACTATTTATATAATTATTAGTTTTAACATGATACCAGTCTTCAGGCAAACTCTCATCTGGGCGAAAATCATCCTGTCTTTCTACATATCCTAACCAAGATTTATTCAGTTGCCAACTCACCCAGTTTGCTATTCCTTTATTTCGGTTATATGACAATACATATTGGGATTTTTCTATTAAATAATTATCTGAATTCTCCATATTAGTTGTGGCATTACTTGGGTTTCCTAAAGTGATATGAACTTTGGGAGATGGTTTTAGGAATAGAGAACATCCACTGCTGAATGTGAGTAAAATTATTATGATTCCTAGATTAATTTTTCGGGGTAATATTAGCATTTTCTCTCTTTTATAATGTTAGTCTTACTAACGTATTGAAGTATCTATATAGAAGATATTTATCAAATAAATATTCAACATAATAGTCAAAACTTTTCTCAATATAATTTGCTATTTATTCTATGTCTGAAGACTTGAAACGACTAAAAGATAACTGATTACAATTATAATTTAAGTCACCCTTTTTTTGCATATTGATAGAGAAAAAATATTGATTAAAGTATTTTTATCCACTTACAATTATAATTTAGGCAACCCTTTTTTTTTGCATATTGATAGAGAAAAAATATTGATTGAAGTATTCTTGGCACAGCAAAATAAGTCAATAATGATTAATTTAGTGGTGCAGCAAAATTAAAAAATATATAAGATTATTCTTGATTTATAGCAACTACTAAATTTATATATTAATATATTAGAAGAATTAAGTTTTATACTTATAGCCTAGAGAAGTACAGGTTTTTATAAGCATTAAAATATTTTTTTCATAAATTAACAAAATTGAAAATAAAGCATAAAAAATATTTTTTACTATACATTTATTTTCTATCTTCGTGAAGATGATACTTAGCATATCCAAATATTAGCAGACAAAAAAATGGAAAGTTTTAAAACTCTTATTTGCTTTAATTACCATCGATTAAACTATTATAATAAATTAATCTCTATCGACCAAAAAAATTAATTATAGCTTACTGAAAAAGTATGTGTTAGTTACAGTAAAAGCCAAGAGTTAGGAGCCAGAATAAATAGAAAATAATTAAAAAGTATCCACATATATTTGTTCCTTGCTGCCATCTGCCATGGTTAGCTAAAAAAAATAATATAAGCTAGCTTTATAGACTGAAAAGTCGCCATTTTTTTCAACAAAAAAAGAGCACTTATCAATATTAGTTAATCATTTGATAGTTAATCAGTAAACCATAATTATCAATTCCAAAAATAAAATTTATTTACCACTATTATAGTATGTGTCATAGAAAGTATCTAACTATTGTAAAAACTAAATTTATAATCACCTACTATAGATAAAAAAAATCACATAAGTTCAGAAGCAGCTTATCAACCTATAAAAAAATATCTCGTAACCTATTTTCAACATAATATAAACTTTAAAACCCCCAATATATTCTTTAAAATAGTTGAAAAAAAGTACATTTTAAAAACATTAATAAAATTCTAAAAGTACTTCTCAAACAACTTCTCATACTTAAAACGATTGAATATTTTATTAAGTTTTTTTATCCAAAAATCAATATCCTAATTGATAAATTCTGCTATCCCCAAATAATTAATTTCTTGAGGAGTAACTATAAATCTACAAGGCAAAATTTCCACCCCTTTAATCATAGCTTCTCTCAAAAGTTTACCATAATCATGATCAGCAACATCTCCAGGAGCAAACTGATAACAATCACCACGATTTATCAAAAACAAACATACAGCTCTTTCCCCTTGTTCAACTACCCCTATTAATTCACGTAAATGTTTTTGCCCTCTTTTTGTAACCGTATCTGGAAATAAAGCAACTCTTCCATCTGCCCAAGTAGTATTCTTAACCTCAAGATAAATATTTTTAGTCTCACTAATTAACTTAAAATCAACCCTACTTTTCCTATCTTTTCCATAAACAACTTCCGTTTTAACTTCATAATAATCTCCCAATTCAGGAAATAAATTTTCGGCCAACGCCAACTTAATAACTCGATTTGGTAAAGCCGTATTAATTCCCACCCAAGTCGGTTCATTATCAGTTACTTCAATTAATTCCCAAGTGTAAGCTAATTTTCGTTTTGGATTATTACTATAAGAAACCATAACATTACTTCCCGGAGTAGAAACTCCAGTCATTGGACCCGTATTTGGGCAGTGAGCAGTAATAATTCCTCCAGACTTTAACTCTATATCTGCCAGAAACCTTTTATAACGTTTAATTAAAATACCTGGTTCAAGAGAAGGATATTTGTAAGAGAATTTTAGTTGATTATTCATAATTATTGGATAACAAATCATATTTATCTTAAGTCTATAAAGTTCAGATAATACAAAAAATCATCCGAACAAAAATTTAAATACTAATATAAAACACAAAAAAATGTTCTAAAGTTCAAACCTTACCATCTCTTCCTTCTCCCTATTAAAATTCCCTATTCCCTAAATTCTCAAAAATAATTGACGCCAAACTGCAAAGCGAATTAGCCTGAGAGGAAAACTAGAATTCCTGATTATTTTTATTTGTAAGAGAATTTTAGTTGATTATTCATAATTATTGGATAACAAATCATATTTATCTTAAGTCTATAAAGTTCAGATAATACAAAAAATCATCCGAACAAAAATTTAAATACTAATATAAAACACAAAAAAATGTTCTAAAGTTCAAACCTTACCATCTCTTCCTTCTCCCTATTAAAATTCCCTATTCCCTAAATTCTCAAAAATAATTGACGCCAAACTGCAAAGCGAATTAGCCTGAGAGGAAAACTAGAATTCCTGATTATTTTTATTTGTAAGAGAATTTTAGTTGATTATTCATAATTATTGGATAACAAATCATATTTATCTTAATTCCATAAAGTTCAGATAATACAAAAAATCATCCGAACAAAAATTTAAATACTAATATAAAATACAAAAAAATGTTCTAAAGTTAAAACCTTACCATCTCCTCCTTCTCCCTATTAAAATTACCTATTCCCTAAATTCTCAAAAATAATTGACGCCAAACTGCAAAGCGAATTAGCCTGAGAGGAAAACTAGAATTCCTGATTACTTTTATTTGTAAGAGAATTGTAGTTGATTATTCATAATTATTGGATAACAAATCATATTTATCTTAATTCCATAAAGTTCAGATAATACAAAAAATCATCCGAACAAAAATTTAAATACTAATATAAAACACAAAAAAATGTTCTAAAGTTCAAACCTTACCATCTCCTCCTTCTCCCTATTAAAATTACCTATTCCCTAAATTCTCAAAAATAATTGACGCCAAACTGCAAAGCGAATTAGCCTGAGAGGAAAACTAGAATTCCTGATTATTTTTAATCGTAAATATTTACCAAAAAGTAAACGCAATATACCTTTCAATCTCCCCTGAAATCTTTCCCTAAATAATCTCCATATTTTAAACTTATCCCTACCAGCATATATTGGCATAAAAGCTAGTCGATCATAAAGAATGTCAGCTCTATGAACTCTACTTAAACCATAACGATAATGTTCTAAATTAGGTAATCCTCCATGTTCCCCATAATTCCGAAAAGGAACAAAATTTTGGAAACCTCTACCTCTTAAAAATTCATCAATAGTAGAATCCCATGTTGAATAATTATTAGTTCCAGAATTCAGACGAACTTCATTTTCTAGTTCAATTAATTCGAGAGCTGATCGTGGTGTAACAATATAAGCCACTGCAGAAGTTGAAAAACCTTGAGCATAATTTTCATCAGAAACACTATAGATTTGAGGAGCACAAGTGTAAAGCCAAGCTATACCAACATTATAATTTTCTAAATTGAAAGGTAAAGGTAATAAACCAAAGTTTATGACAGGAACAAAGTCAGCCTCAATAATTAAACTTGATTTCTCTTCTTCACTTGCTTTTATCCAAGCATTTTTATGGTTAAGAAGAGTCAGATAACTGGGAGAATAACTTTTATATTCTGGCTCATATTTTTGCCTAAGAAGTTCATAATTAAAACCTTGTTCCTGTAAAGTTTTTTCTAGAATTGTTGTATCTTCTTTATAAGCAATAATGAACACACCAGAAATACTACATTTTAAGCTATTTTTATTTGACATATACATATATACTTAAATAATTTTATCAATTGAATTAATAATATGAATCAGAGATTGAATGTATCAAAAAATATAAAAAATAAGATCATAAATAGAGAATAGGGGAAGACATAATTATTTTTCACCCTAAATTTAGGAGTCTAAATAAACATACCCCCGCACCCATAGATTGATTTAGCTTTCTAGACTTGTTCCAGCTTCAAGATTTAATTACTCCACAAGTTCTTGACAAATCATAACTCTTAGAAGACTATATGACTTAAAATTTTAGTTAAATCCTAAAAAATAGAAAAAAACTTATCTACAGTTTCCTATGACTTAATACTGAAATCTTAACTAAACTTACTTGAAAATACATCACTATTTTTAGCTATATCTGGAATCATAATTGTGTCTGAATCAAAATCACAAAAAAACTCTCGTTCCCTAACAAAAATAGCTGGCATTGTAGCAGTAGCCACATTAATCAGTAAAATATTTGGCCTCATACGTCAACAGGCCATCGCCGCAGCCTTCGGAGTCGGTGCAGCAGTAGACGCCTATAATTACGCTTACGTCATCCCCGGCTTTTTATTGGTCTTACTAGGAGGAATTAACGGACCCTTTCATAGTGCCATAGTAAGTGTCTTAGCAAAGCGCGATAAGTCAGAAGCAGCACCACTAATAGAAACCATCACAACCTTAGTCAGTGGAGTCTTATTGTTAGTCACAGTTAGTCTGATTTTTTTTGCCGATCCTTTAATTGACCTAGTAGCACCAGGTTTAAGCCAAACAACAACAGGTCTAAAAATTCGAGCGATCGCCATCCAACAATTCCAAATTATGGCCCCAATGGCTTTACTAGCAGGACTAATAGGCATTGGTTTTGGCGCCCTTAATGCTGCAGATATATATTGGCTACCTTCTATTAGCCCATTGTTTTCTAGCATAGCTCTCATTGGAGGAATTTTTATACTAGTCTTCCAGCTAGGAGAAAACATTACTCAACCAGAACATGCCATGATAGGAGGCATAATTTTAGCTTGGAGTACCCTCATCGGAGCAATATTACAATGGTTAATTCAAGTTCCCTCATTGTGGCGAGCAGGTTTAGGAAAATTACGTTTCAGATTTAATTTTCGCAACCCAGGAGTACAAGAAATTACCAAAGTAATGATACCTGCAACTTTGTCTTCTGGAATGTTACATATTAATGTTTATACAGACTTATTTTTTGCTTCTTATATTCCCCAAGCTGCCGCTTCCTTAGGTTATTCTGGTTTATTAGTACAGACACCTTTGGGAATTATTTCTAATGTAATTTTAGTTCCATTTTTACCAATATTTTCTCGATTAGCTGCACCAGAAAATTGGCAAGATTTAAAATATCGAATTCGGCAAGCTTTAGTATTAACAGGAATTACAATGTTGCCTTTAAGTGCAATTATGGTGACCTTAGCTTTGCCTATTGTCAGGGTAGTTTATGAACGTTATGCTTTTGATTTATCCGCTTCAAAATTTGTCGCTTCTGTATTAATAGCTTATGCAGTAGGAATGTTTGTTTATTTAGGAAGGGATGTTTTAGTCAGAGTTTTTTATGCTTTGGGAGATGGAGAAACTCCTTTTAAAGTTAGTGTATTTAATATTTTTCTGAATGCCCTCTTAGATTATTTGTTGATCAATACTTTTGGTGCTCCTGGTTTAGTATTAGCAACGGTGGGGGTAAATTTAATTTCAATGGTAATTTTTCTCTGGTTATTAGATCAAAAATTAGGGGGTTTACCTTGGGGAGAATGGTTGATACCTTTTGCTGGTTTAATTCTTGGAACTTTGGCGGCAAGTTTTGTTTGTTGGAGTGTGCTTTATGGGTGTCAGTTAGTGTTGGGAAGTGAGGGATTTTTTGTGCAGTTATTAGAACTTGGTTTAGCAAGTTTTTCGGCGTTAGGTATCTTTGGTTTGATAGTAATGAAAATGAATTTGCCAGAGGTTGATATTTTTATTAGTCGAATTAGACAAAAATTGAGAATTTGACATCCCCTTTAGTTTAAGGTTACGTTCCATCCGCAATAGTCAGAAATTTCCGAACCAACCCCAAAATTAGAGTGCTTAAAAAAATGAATTTACTGTTGCTCTATCCGCAATAGTTAGGAATTTTCCACCAACCCCAAAATTAGAGTGCTTAAAAAAATGAATTTACTGTTGCTCTATCCGCAATAGTTAGGAATTTTCCACCAACCCCAAAATTAGAGCGCTTAAAAAAATGAATTTACTATTGCTCTATCCGCAATAGTTAGGAATTTTCCACCAACCGCAAAATTAGAGTGCTTAAAAAAATGAATTTACTGTTGCTCTATCCGCAATAGTTAGGAATTTTCCACCAACCGCAAAATTAGAGTGCTTAAAAAAATGAATTTACTGTTGCTCTATCCGCAATAGTTAGGAATTTTCCACCAACCGCAAAATTAGAGTGCTTAAAAAAATGAATTTACTGTTGCTCTATCCGCAATAGTTAGGAATTTTCCACCAACCGCAAAATTAGAGTGCTTAAAAAAATGAATTTACTGTTGCTCTATCCGCAATAGTTAGGAATTTTCCACCAACCGCAAAATTAGAGTGCTTAAAAAAATGAATTTACTGTTGCTCTATCCGCAATAGTTAGGAATTTTCCACCAACCGCAAAATTAGAGTGCTTAAAAAAATGAATTTACTGTTGCTCTATCCGCAATAGTTAGGAATTTTCCACCAACCGCAAAATTAGAGTGCTTAAAAAAATGAATTTACTGTTGCTCTATCCGCAATAGTTAGGAATTTCCCACCAACCGCAAAATTAGAGTGCTTAAAAAAATGAATTTACTGTTGCTCTATCCGCAATAGTTAGGAATTTCCCACCAACCGCAAAATTAGAGTGCTTAAAAAAATGAATTTACTGTTGCTCTATCCGCAATAGTTAGGAATTTCCCACCAACCGCAAAATTAGAGTGCTTAAAAAAATGAATTTACTATTGCTCTATCCGCAATAGTTAGGAATTTTCCCACCAACCGCCCAATTAGAGCGCTTAAAAAAATGAATTTACTGTTGCTCTATCCGCAATAGTTAGGAATTTTCCCACCAACCGCAAAATTAGAGTGCTTAAAAAAATGAATTTACTGTTGCTCTATCCGCAATAGTTAGGAATTTTCCCACCAACCGCAAAATTAGAGTGCTTAAAAAAATGAATTTACTGTTGCTCTATCCGCAATAGTTAGGAATTTTCCCACCAACCGCAAAATTAGAGTGCTTAAAAAAATGAATTTACTGTTGCTCTATCCGCAATAGTTAGGAATTTTCCCACCAACCGCAAAATTAGAGTGCTTAAAAAAATGAATTTACTGTTGCTCTATTTACTTATATGACTGATTACTGCTCTATAAAACTGATACAAAGCTTCACATAACCTAACAAATTGATGTTTACTTCCTACCTCAACTGAGGTCGTCAGCGTTACTCATCCATAAGCATTCACAGGCGAGCCCACCGAATTTCTTAAATTTATACTAGGGTTTAAGTATCAATAAAATTGACAAACAAAAGTTAGGACAAATGAATTTTCCTTAAACTTAAGAGCATATCCTAAACATAACCACAGTTGGAGCAAGTCTTTGATGACAGAAACATAATATAGAACATTACCAGTGTAGAACCGTACCATTGACATTTATATCCTAGCTATCTGCGAAATTCATAAAATCCTTGGTCATCTATTGATTTCCCTGCACGACATAAAAAGCTACCTTTCTATGTAGTTCGGCTATCTTAAGTTGTGCTTTTCAACTGTTAGCAGAACCTATCTGTTTATTACAACTTAGGTATTGTATTCTAGATACTTTAGCTTCAAATCTTATTAAATAATTCACACTTTCACATACTTTAGCAACACTTAATTTAGCCAAATTTTTCAATCCTAAATATACACTAACTACATCAGTTTTTTTAGTGTAGTTGTGCATCAAATTAATAGCTAAAGCTAAGATACCAATCACCTACTTATCTACTAATGGTAATTTATTTTGTAGTTACCTCTGCCGGGGTTCATAAGTTTTAAAAATACAAATAAAAGATAATTTGTAACTCCATCCGTTTAATTATATTAGTTTTCTGCAACTATCAACAGTAAAAGAATCAGACTTACATTTTTTATTAAATCTTGAATACTTACCCAACCATTATTTGCGAAGAATTCCGAACTAAAAGAAGCTCTTAAATGCTTCAGCTAAGTAGACAAAAGCGTATTGATACACTTTAGAATAAAACTTTTTCATCCAAGGTATTAGTGGTTTTTTGTGATTAATAAAAACCTCTCTGAGTTGACCGACATTGATTCGCGCACCATCTTTATGTACTGCATTCAGTCAAACTTAATCCCAGTTATAACACCATCTGCTATAACCTGTGTTTTGAGCATCAAGCTTTTCTGCTTATTATTTAGTTTAAGCTTAGTTATGACAGATTTTATTTATCAGTATTAGCAATATAATAGTATGCTTTTTAAGCTATTAAATCGTTATTTTAGGATGAAATCAATACTCTCCAATGTTCAAAATAGCCGACATATTTCCATCTGCTAATAAAACAAGGTAAATATCATTATTTGTCACAACAACCTTTTGAACTTTAATTGTTTTAACTACAATATTTGCATCAATCTCAGGAGGTAATTTTATCTTCCGAATATATTCATTAGCCTCATCTTTTGCTCGACTTAATTGTTGGTCTAAAGGAAAAGAAAGACGCTCTTCAATTTTCCGAAGTAAAATAGGTTTCAAAAGCAAATCCGCAGTCAATATTAAAGCATTTTTCGTATCAACATCATAATCAAGTTCAACCACTTTAAGATAATTAGAAGCTTGATCATAGAAAATATTACCCCAAAGATACAATACTCCTTCTGCCTCCTGAAGAAAACTATTTTTATCAGCCTTAAAATCAACTTTAACAAGAATTTTTTCACCCAATGCAGACAAATTAATTTCCTTAACAATGAGTTTCAGATTTTCATCAATAGACAAAGAGTTACCCCTAACTTTAGAGCGAAGAGTATTATTCAATTCATCAAGAGAAACTTGCACAGGTAAATTGATTAAAAATTTATTTATTATCTGCTCTTGAATAGTCAGATTAGGTAATGGTTTAAAATTAATAGCAAGAGCTTCTTTGCATATACAAGTATCCACAAGCATCCTAATCCCAATTCCAGACTGAACATTTTTACCATCAGTCAAATCAAACTCCTTAAAGCTAACACTTTGTGGCTCAGTTTTAATCCAAATTGAAGGATCTTGATTGACCTTTTCCGACAAATGCAAATTATTCCATTGTTTTGTTACTTCTGCTTTTAAGTTTAACTTTTCAACAAGTTTTGCAATTAATTTAGGCTTCTCTTTATTAATAGCTTTATCTACCTGTTTTTGCAAGATACTACGAATACTAATAGTACCAATATTTTTTATTGGTACATCTGCTTTAGTTAAATTAGTCCGTACATTTAGATTAGGTTGAATATTCCATTCATTATCAATTCCTAAAGCAAGATCACCAAAAATTGTACCCACAATATCTGTACGCGTACTAACTGGAATACTAGTAAAACCTAAATCAACTTTACCCTTTATTCTTGCAGTACCTGATACTGGTACTGAAAAAGTTATCAGATTATTTCGAGTACCAATAATCAAATCTTGGCGATTAATTTTATAGGTAAGCTTATCATTAGAAAGTAAATCTATAGGATCAGCTTCTGTACCCATAAATGTCTGGGGAATATTCAGATTTAATGCTTTCTCAACATTAGCCAAAGGAATTTTTACAGGCAGACTTAATGTACTTTCACTACGTTCAGATTCTAATATATTAGCTAACATCAACTCCAGGCGTTTCGGTTGAATATCTATTCCTGTAAAAGTCGCCATCGAAGAAAAAGTAATAACAATTAGCACGAATATCATTAAAATAAAAAAAAATATTATTCGTGGAATAAAGAAGATTTTCATTTATTTTATTTACCATAGACTTGAAATATAGAAACTTGGCTTTCCGCAATAAAGTCATAAACTGTGAGCTTGAAAAATTGGGAAAATATGAGAATAATTTTTATTATTCCCTGCTCCCTTTTCCCTTCCTGTTTACTGTAACTATATTCTTTGAAGCAGCCATAAAATACAAAATAAAAAACGATTAACATTTGACAAAACAGAACATTTTCAAATCAAACACTTTCCTTCCTTGTTGAATATTAGTACCCTTCTCAAAAATATGTTAGAAATAGTATTAAACACTTATATAGTAATCATTTAACATCTAATCAACTTGTTTCCTAGCATATCTAGTTTTGAGCCATTTTCAACAATAGCTGTGTATTTTCCTTACCCCAAAAGAGCAATGATAGGTATTTTTATCCTTGAAAAAAGTCAAAGCACCAATATTAGCTTATTAGCTAAAAATCAAAAGTATTCTGAGTGGAAAAACTCAAAAAGTTAACTTGTCTGTACTATATAGAGAAAACTGCCAAAAATTATGACAAAAGAAACATTCGACTTTGTTATCCCCCTCTACAAAGTGCGTTGGAATACCCAAGCTGTCCTAGAAGGAATTAGTCATCACTACAAACCTCAGACTATCCACATAATAGCCCCAAAAACCGAAGTTCAATTATTAGAACAGAAAGTTAAAGAATGGCAAGTTGCTCCAGTTTCTGCTCACAAAGAAGAATACTTTTTTCAAAATCATGGTCTAACAAAAGAAGCAATTTGTTCAGAACTTGATTTAGGTAAATCACTTTATAATCCTGGTTGGTTTTATCAGCAGTTATTAAAACTTGGTGCTTACGAAGGTATTGATAACCTAAGTGAATGGTTTGTTGTTTGGGATAGCGACCTACTTCCTGTTAATACTTGGCCACTCATCAGTAATCATCAAGAAACTACACAACACAAATTTGCCCTTCTGCAACACAATCAATATGGTAATCCTCATATTGTATCCAAATGGGCTGAATGGATTACTTCCGTACTTGGGGTTGAACCACTTACAGACCAGGAAGGTACTTTTGTTCCACATCATATGTGGTTTAAAAAAGAACATTTAGAATCATTTAAAAACCAAGTAAAAAGCTATTTTCAATCACAGGAAAACTGGTTATTACTCATGATGCGCTCTGCTAATCAATTTGAAACCTTTAGTGAATACTGGTCTTACATTTCATGGGTAGCAGCAAAAGCTCCTGCTGACCTAGCTTTTTATCCATACGAAAATTACGGAGCTACAACTGAGCGATTTTTTGATGATGGTACTGGCCTATTTTCTGCTGCATTGAGAAATTATCAGTCGAAGATATCTGATGGAGCTCCCTTTTCTGTTTCTTACAAAGAAATAGAATTATTTATTAAAGAGAAATATGAATCAGATTCTCTTCCATCCTCTTTATCTTTTGAAAGTAACCCACGACATCTTAAAAAGGATCGAAAGAATATGCATATTGAAGAAATTTGTTCTCGTTGGAATCCTCGCCAATCTGAAGTATAACTATGTACAAACAAAAATAGAGTTCAAATTTAAGTTTTACTATCATTGTAGACTGCATGGTCTTAACTCTTGACAATAAGTACAAAATCTAGAATAGTAGAATGGACTTGTCACTTTATAGCTGAAACAATTCTCAGAATCTTTGTTATTTAGGAATTGTAACTATTAAAATCAAAAATATTTAGCATTATTTTTATGTCTAAGTTTGAGCGATTTATTTCATCTATTTAGTAACAACTTTATTAATTATTGGCGATAGTAACTCATTTATGAAAATAGCTAAACTAAAGAAATTTGTCAATTCTATAATTCAAGAAAGAAAATACAGTTTGATAATCAGAGAGCGTATTAAACAAATTCCTATAATTCAGGAAATGGATCGTGTTAGGGAAAGTTCTCGATATCAAGAACCAAAAAATTTAATTCCTTTTGGGTGTAAGATATACTCACAAACTGATGAAGATGGAATTATCAGAGAAATATTTAGAAGGATTGGTGTAACAAATAAAATATTTGTAGAATTTGGCATAGGTAATGGTTTAGAAAATAATACTCTTTCTCTGCTTTTTGATGATTGAGAAGGTTTATGGATTGATACTTCTTTAAATTATATCAAGAAAATCAGAAAGCATTTTACTAAAATAATCACTAAAGGACAATTAAAACTTATTCAATCATTTATTACAAAAGATAATATAAATGAATTGATTTACTCCCAGATAAAATCCAATGAAATTGATTTATTGTCAGTTGATATTGATGGAAATGACTATCATGTTCTCAGCGCAATAACCTGTATTAAGCCAAGAGTAATCATAATTGAATATAACGCTAAGTTTAGACCGCCAATTTTATTTTGTATGGACTATGATGAAACACATACTTGGGAAAAAGATGATTGCTTTGGAGTTTCATTGAAGTTTCTAGAGATAAATTTAGAGAAAAAAGGTTATTGTCTTGTAGGCTGTAATTTATCTGGAGTCAACGCATTTTTTGTCAGAAAAGACCTTGTATCTGATAAATTTTTAGCTCCTTTTACTGCTGAAAATCATTATCAACCTCCAAGGTATTATTTTTCTGGATATTTTGCTGGTCATCCTGCGACATATAAAACCCTGGCGAAATCCCTAACAATGCGTTAAATCAACTATTTATATTTTCCTATTTAAGTTAAAAGTTAAAACAAAAAAAATAGAGTATTAAGATATAAAGTATATGTCAACTATTATAAATATCCCTACATTAATGTTTTAATTCTAAACATTTATAGAAGTCGCCATAGAATAGCAGAAACTATAATTTTTGTGTCCAGTATTGCTGAGAAATTATTTCTCAACCTCTCAAAAATATTTCGTCAAACCTATCTCCTATCTCCTACCAGGACATAGGCTTATTAACCCCAATTCTCTTATATGGAATAGTTGTGGAAAGAGCTAGGTTTTTAGGAATGAACAATCCCACGCAGTACTTCTCAAACAGCCTTTGAAAAATTAACAGACCAATTGCAATAATTAAAATTCATCCTATTTTTAAACTATTGAAAAGTTTATAGAGATTGTTCAGATGAAAACTCAAAATTCTTCTTGGTATTCCATAGTAGATGGCATAGTATATCCTCAATTTGTTACCGAAGAAAAAGTAAATACCATACTGACTCGCTTCAAAACCAGAAATGAGGATATTTTTTTTGTTTGTTATATAAAATCTGGATCTACTTGGCTAAAGCAGATCCTTTTACTTTTAAATCATCAAGGCAATCAACCTAATTTAAATATGATGGAAGCTTTTTCCAGGCTAGAGTTTTGTTTGTCTCCATGTCTAGAGCCTGCTCAAAAACGTTCTTACGAGTATATTTAATCTCTCCCATCTCCTCGAATCTTAACTTTTTATGGCCGGCCTCATTTAACACCCGAAGGACTACCGAATACAAAATACATATTTCTACTCAGAAACCCTAAAGATGTTGCTGTTTCTATGTACCATCATTTGAGAAGAAAAAAGAGTATATCTTATCAAGACAATTGGAATGACTTTTTTGAATTATATTTATCAGGTCAGGTACATTATGGAAGTTGGTTTGATTTTCACTTGCATTGGGAAAAATTTTTACCATCTCGTCAACAAGTCTTATATCTTACATACGAAGAATTGAAAAAAAATATCAAAACTTGTCTGAGCCAATTAGCAGCTTTTTTAGAAATCAAAGTGTCTGCAGAAGTTATAGACAAAGTAGCAATTGATAGTAAATTAGAAGAAATGAAAAAAAATGATAAAGCTGATTGTAATTGGATGAGAATTAATCAAAATGAAGCTCCACATTTAAGAAAAGGAATAGTAGGAGACTGGCGTAATTATTTTACAGAGGAACAAAATCAGCATTTCAATGACTTATATATAAAAAAGATGTCTGGTTCTAAATTTAAAGATTATTGGGATGAATCTATCCTAGGAATTACCCGAGAAGATTAGTAAATGAATAGAAGTAGAAAAAATACAGCCCATTCAGTAGTTTATGAGGTACAGTTCCGCTAAATTTCTCTTGTAAAATATCTAAAACCAGAGCAAATCAAAGTATCAGTCACAAGTCTGGCAAAGATACACATAAAATTGAGGGTTATACCTATAGTTTTCGTGAGTTAGTTAAGCAAAAAAATATCAAAATTTTTCAATCTCAACTAGCCCAAGTTTTAGATACTCTAGTTCAATTAAACTTATTTGATATTTCTGAAATATTTACGGAATTTAAACAATTATCTAAAAGCACTAAACGTAAAAAAAATTGATAGTTTACATTTTGAGTAATTAAGTTTACTCGAATACTTTAGAGGAAAGTAATTTATATGCTGGTTGCTTTCCTTTCACCACGATCATCAAAAATTAAAGTGGGAATCTCCAGCAATTATTTAAGATGAATTTTGCAACAAGAATGAATAGCTTAGGCGGAGATGCTGCAATTGAAGTTTTTACTAAAGCAAAACAATTAGAATCTCAAGGTCGAAATATTATTCATTTAGAAATAGGTCAACCTGATTTTAAGACTCCTAAAAATATTCGCGAAGCTGCTTTCCAAGCTATGAATGATGGCTATACAACTTATACTCCAGCAGCAGGTTTATTAAAGTTACGAGAAGTCATAGCAGAACATATTTCTCAAACTAGAAATATATCAGTTAATTCTGATGAAGTAGTAGTAATGCCAGGAGCAAAACCAGTCATATTTTTTACTCTTTTAGCATTAATAAATTCAGGAGATGAAGTGATTTATCCAAACCCTGGATTTCCTGTTTATGAATCAGTAATTAATTTAGTGGGAGGGAAACCTATTCCATTACCTTTGTTAGAGGAATTAGATTTTCAATTTAGTATAGATAATCTAGTTAATTCTATTTCAGAAAAAACAAAATTATTAATTATTAATTCTCCCCATAACCCTACTGGTAGTGTGTTAACTCCTGAGTATTTAGAAGCCATAGCTAAATTAGCAGTTAAACATAATTTTTATGTTCTCTCTGATGAAATTTACTCCCACTTAAACTACGACTCAAAATTTACCAGTATCATCAGTTTTCCTAGTATGAAAGAACGTACAATTTTATTAGATGGGCACTCAAAAACTTATGCTATGACTGGATGGCGTTTAGGTTATTCTATTTCTCCCAAAGCAATAGCAGAAAAGTTAGATAAATTGATGTTAAATTCTAATTCCTGTGCTTGTTCATTTACTCAAATAGCTGGCATAGAAGCCATCAAAAATTCTCAGGAGTTTGTCAAAAAAATATTCGCAGAATTTAAACAAAGACGTGATGTTATTGTGGATGGTTTAAATTCTATTTCAGGTATTAATTGTCGAAAACCAGCAGGTGCTTTTTATGCTTTTCCAAATGTGAAACAATTACCAATAAGTTCCAATAAATTGGCAGATTATTTATTAGCTGAAGCTGGAGTTGCTTTATTACCCGGAACTGCTTATGGAAAATTTGGAGATGGATATTTAAGGTTGTCTTATGCTAATTCTATTGAAAATATTCGCGAAGGTATTAGTCGGATAGAAACAGCGATCGCTAAACTATAGCTACCACCTTTTACTTATAAATTTCCCCTGAAACTTTTCCAATAAAATATCCGTAATTTCTGAAAAACCAGCAGATTATTTATTAGCTCAACTTGGAGTTACCTAAATTTATAAATAGATATTTAAGGCTATCTTATCCCAAGTTTTATCAAAAATATTAACTCAAATATAACTCAGATAAAAATAGCGATCGCCAAACTATAGCTACCACCTTTTACTTATAAATTTCCCCTTAAACTTTTCCAATAAAATATCCGTAATTTCTGAAAAATCAGCAGATTATTTATTAGCTCAACTTGGAGTTACCTAAATTTATAAATAGATATTTAAGACTGTCTTATCCCAAGTTTTATCAAAAATATTAACTCAAATATAACTCAGATAAAAATAGCGATCGCTAAACTATAGCTACCACCTTTTACTTATAAATTTCCCCTGAAACTTTTCCAATAAAATATCCGTAATTTCTGAAAAACCAGCAGATTATTTATTAGCTCAACTTGGAGTTACCTAAATTTATAAATAGATATTTAAGGCTGTCTTATCCCAAGTTTTATCAAAAATATTAACTCAAATATAACTCAGATAAAAATAGCGATCGCTAAACTATAGCTACCACCTTTTACTTATAAATTTCCCCTGAAACTTTTCCAATAAAATATCCGTAATTTCTGAGAAACCAGCAGATTATTTATTAGCTCAACTTGGAGTTACCTAAATTTATAAATAGATATTTAAGACTGTCTTATCCCAAGTTTTATCAAAAATATTAACTCAAATATAACTCAGATAAAAATAGCGATCGCTAAACTATAGCTACCACCTTTTACTTATAAATTTCCCCTGAAACTTTTCCAATAAAATATCCGTAATTTCTGAAAAACCAGCAGATTATTTATTAGCTCAACTTGGAGTTACCTAAATTTATAAATAGATATTTAAGGCTATCTTATCCCAAGTTTTATCAAAAATATTAACTCAAATATAACTCAGATAAAAATAGCGATCGCCAAACTATAGTTACCACCTTTTACTTATAAATTTCCCCTGAAACTTTTCCAATAAAATATCCGTAATTTCTGAAAAACCAGCAGATTATTTATTAGCTCAACTTGGAGTTACCTAAATTTATAAATAGATATTTAAGAATGTCTTCTCCCAAGTTTTATCAAAAATATTAACTCAAATATAACTCAGATAAAAATAGCGATCGCTAAACTATAGCTACCACCTTTTAGTTATAAATTTCCCCTGAAACTTT
This sequence comes from Trichodesmium erythraeum IMS101, assembly GCF_000014265.1. Classification (NCBI taxonomy): domain Bacteria; kingdom Bacillati; phylum Cyanobacteriota; class Cyanophyceae; order Oscillatoriales; family Microcoleaceae; genus Trichodesmium; species Trichodesmium erythraeum. The sequence goes on along the minus strand of NC_008312.1, from coordinate 4,207,844 downwards.
TCCAATAAAATATCCGTAATTTCTGAAAAACCAGCAGATTATTTATTAGCTCAACTTGGAGTTACCTAAATTTATAAATAGATATTTAAGACTGTCTTATCCCAAGTTTTATCAAAAATATTAACTCAAATATAACTCAGATAAAAATAGCGATCGCCAAACTATAGTTACCACCTTTTAATTATAAATTTCCCCTTAAACCTTTCAAATAAAATATCCGTAATTTCTGAAAAACCAGCAGATTATTTATCTGAGAAACCAGCAGATTATTTATCAGCTCAACTTAGAGTTAACTAAATTTATAAATAGATATTTAAGACTGTCTTATCCCAAGTTTTATCAAAAATATTAACTCAAATATAACTCAGATAAAAATAGCGATCGCCAAACTATAGTTACCACCTTTTAATTATAAATTTCCCCTTAAACCTTTCAAATAAAATATCCGTAATTTCTGAAAAACCAGCAGATTATTTATCTGAGAAACCAGCAGATTATTTATTAGCTCAACTTGGAGTTACCTAAATTTATAAATAGATATTTAAGACTGTCTTATCCCAAGTTTTATCAAAAATATTAACTCAAATATAAGTTAGATAAAAACAGCGATCGCTAAACTATAGCTACCACCTTTTACTTATAAATTTCCCCTGAAACTTTTCCAATAAAATATCCGTAATTTCTGAAAAACCAGCAGATTATTTATTAGCTCAACTTGGAGTTACCTAAATTTATAAATAGATATTTAAGGCTATCTTATCCCAAGTTTTATCAAAAATATTAACTCAAATATAACTCAGATAAAAATAGCGATCGCCAAACTATAGTTACCACCTTTTACTTATAAATTTCCCCTTAAACTTTTCCAATAAAATATCCGTAATTTCTGAAAAACCAGCAGATTATTTATTAGCTCAACTTGGAGTTACCTAAATTTATAAATAGATATTTAAGGCTGTCTTATCCCAAGTTTTATCAAAAATATTAACTCAAATATAACTCAGATAAAAATAGCGATCGCTAAACTATAGCTACCACCTTTTACTTATAAATTTCCCCTGAAACTTTTCCAATAAAATATCCGTAATTTCTGAAAAACCAGCAGATTATTTATTAGCTCAACTTGGAGTTACCTAAATTTATAAATAGATATTTAAGGCTATCTTATCCCAAGTTTTATCAAAAATATTAACTCAAATATAACTCAGATAAAAATAGCGATCGCTAAACTATAGCTACCACCTTTTACTTATAAATTTCCCCTGAAACTTTTCCAATAAAATATCCGTAATTTCTGAAAAATCAGCAGATTATTTATTAGCTCAACTTAAACTTTTCCAATAAAATATCCGTAATTTCTGAGAAACCAGCAGATTATTTATTAGCTCAACGAGGAAGCTTGAGACCTTAATTTTTTATTGATTTTTACTGAGAGTAAACTAACAAAATAAAAGATTATAGAGTTAAAGTTAATTAATAATTAATCCTGAGATTACCCAGAAAGTTATTGAAAGCTTAAGGAATTAATAGATAACTTCAACCAAACTAATTTTTCAGATAATTTTTTATGATAAAAAAGTCACAATTATTCTTTCTTAAAATTGACATTATTTATCACTCAGCTCCTCTTTTTAAACATTCAGCAGTTGACTTTATCTAAAATAAATTTGTAAAAAGTATTGAGAGATTTCAAGCTCTCATTATCAAATATAAATTAAAGTGAATCCATAAACCTTAGGTGTTAATAGCAAAGATTTTCAATGACTTCACAAAAAAACTTAAGTAGCAAGCGCTAATAGCTGAATGCTTACTAAGAATATTGGTTAAAATTAAATATTTTCTCGAAACTCTGCCAAAACCTCCATCAGATCACTCTGACAATGTATTGGCAATAAATCTATCAAAGGAACCTGCTTTCTACCAGCACCTAACTTAACAGGAACACCCTGTAATATTTCCATAACCTGAGCCTCTGAAGGTACTTCTTCAGTCAGAATAGGATAAAACTTTTCTGCCAAATTTAAATGTAGTTTCGCATCAGATAAATAGAGATGCCAACCAGTAATATCCATATAAACTTTATCCCCTATTTCTGCTGCCAAACTTTCAATTATTTGTGTTGTACTACCATTAGCCATAATAATAATTCAACCTAAATTTCGTAAGCTACATAATCACTCTAATTTTCTTATCCAGAATCCTTAGAAGTGGTGGTATAATCTGCAAGTACAAAAATATATAATCCATGAATTAACAATAAAAATACCCAACCACCTGTTACCCAGATAGCCCAAGGCCAACTTGCTGCTGTGACATTACGGAAGAACCATAAACCAGAATTACTAGCAGCAAAGGTAGCTACATGAATAGCAAAATTCATTCGATCATCCAACTTCCGGAACTCTGGATCATTACGGTCAGGTTTGCGAGGCCAACGAGGAGGCATAAAATACTCTTAAAAAATTTATTACTGTTCAATTTATTCAAACATTGTAAAGGCAACTCAGTAATTTGGAGATTATTTGAAAATATTCTTTATCTAAAAAAATATAGAATCCCTCATAACCAAAACTGCTATAACTATCAGTAAAAATAACCAGTCCATTTTTGACCCTTATAGGATTAGAGATTAGAGTTAATTAACAGAATCAGTAAATTACAAATATATGAAATCAAAGTATTAACATTCAAACCTTCCCAAAGTATTTAACAAAGCCCAGCAGTAGTATACCTGAATCAGATGAAATTACCTGGCCATAAATTAAACAGCAAATTAAAAATTGATTTTGCGTACTTCAATTTTAGTTTTGACTGAACTTTTGACTTTTGAGTTTTCATTTCACCATATAATCCCCAGACTTCCCGCCACTCTTACTCAAAAGACGAATTAACTCAATAGAAATAGACTTTTCCAAAGCCTTAGCCATATCATACAAAGTCAAAGCAGCCACAGAAACCGCTGTCAAAGCCTCCATTTCCACCCCAGTTTCCGCCTTAGTCTTCACCATTGCCCGAATCTGATATCCAGGTAAATGAGGATCAGGAATTAACTCTATGTCTATCTTTTGTAAAGGCAACGGATGACATAAAGGAATAAGTTGAGCAGTTTGCTTGGCAGCCATAATTCCTGCTAATTTAGCAGTACCCAAAACATCACCCTTTGGACTATTACCTCTTTGAATAGCCTCAAAAGTTTCAGGTAACATCCGCACTTGTCCCGCTGCTTCAGCTTGACGTATAGTCTGCACTTTAGTAGAGACATCAACCATTTTAACTGCACCCTCAGAGTCCAAATGAGTTAAATTTTGCTCAAATTTAGAAAAATCCCTTGTCATTCTATTTATTTATGCTATACTTATATTATTAAGTGCAAAAGAAAAACTGATTCCCAAAAAGTTTCATTTAATCTGATGCTAAAAATATGCAAAAGGGCCTGTAGCTTAGTGGATAGAGTGCGTGGCTACGGACCATGAGGTCGGGGGTTCGAATCCCTCCAGGCCCGTTTTAATGATTAATAGCATAAGTATCTTGCCCCCGACCAAAAGCAAATCTGATGGAATGGGGCAAGTTACTGTTTGACAAAGTAATAAATGTAGCGATCGCTATGGAAGCAAGAATAGCATCAATAGCAAACATACTTCTATAACCTATTTGTTCGGCAACAAGACCGAAAGTAGGTCCAGCTATAGCTATTCCTACATCAAAGCCACCAATACAAAGAGAGAAAAACTTGCCTCTTTGATCTGGAGGGCATCGGTCAGTCATCAAAGTAATCATCATTGGTAAGATTAAACCACTAGAAGACCCCCCCAAAATAGCTGCCAGTAAAATCATATTCCTACTATTTGCTGTCCACAAAGTCAACATACCCAATAAGCTAAATACTAGACCGCTACTAATAAAAACGCCACGACCAAATTTATCAGAAGCTCGCCCAGTAAAAATGCGAATGAGCAAATTAGTGATGCCCCTTACAGTATAAAAAATTCCAGCATTCAGAGCTATGCTATTTTCCTGAATATACAGTGGTAGAAAAGTAGTAGTTGTGCCAAATATTAAACCTACTATCAACATCACAAAAACAGGAACCAAAACCCTACGACTCCCCAATATTTGCCATAACTTTTGTTGCTCAAACTGATGGGAATGGAGATTTTTTTGTGCTATTGCAGATGATTCTGAAACAAGAATACTAAATAATAAGCTAGCAATTCCTAAAGTAGAGCAAACTATAAATAAAGGCACATACTCATTAGCTTCTACTAAAAAACCACCTACTGTAGGTCCAATAGCCATACCTATTGGAGTACATAAACTCATATAACCAATTAATTCTCCCCGACGACCAGGAGGAGACAAGTCAGCTACTAAAGCAGTATAACCAATGGTAACTCCAGCAATGCTAATGCCATGAAAAGCACGAACTAACATTAAAAAAAGAAAAGACTTGAATAGTAGATAACCGAGTGGGGCGATCGCTGCTACACTTGTGCCAACTATTAGAACCAACTTTCGACTTTTTGTATCTGCTATGGGCGCTAAAATAAATCGTGATAATAATAGTCCCATAGAAAAGCAACCCAAAACAAAACCAATTTGTTGTTTTGTGCCTCCGATATAATTTAGATATAGAGGCAAAGTTGGCAATAAAGTAGTTATACTTGACCAAAATAATAAACCAGCTAAAAATAAAATCATTAGACTGCGCTGTTGTTTAGGGTCAAGTGTTTTAAATACTTTCACAAATTTTGTAACCTTTGTTGATATACTCCCAACCGCGAACAGTCAGAGATTATTACAATATATGAAAAGTCTAGCATGATATCAACCGCTGTCCCGATATCTTTATCCTCCATGGTTTTTTTCCATAACTGACCACAATAACTTGACTTGTTACTTCTTTTGGAATCATATTTCAGTTATGAGATATTAGTGATGTTAGACCTTAGGAGTTAAAATATAAAAGGAATTTTATTTCTCTTAATTCTTCTTAAATATCTCATAAATTATTCCTAAATTTTATAGCTTTAACTTTTAAATTTTTAGTTTTAAATTTTTTGTTTTAACCAAGCTAAACCAGCAGCAAAAGTTTCAGCTAAAACACTAATCAAGCGATAAAATGCAACAGCACTCAAAACAATTCCAGGAGCAAATTTTTGCTCCAATAAAGCTAAAGCAGTTGCTTCAAATACCCCAACACCTCCAGGAGCTCCTGGAACAACTAAACCTAATAACCAGGCGAAACTAAAAGCACTAAATATCAATAAAATTTGATTAAATTCAATAGAATTAAATGCCAAAATTGTCAACAAAAATCCAGAACCTCGAAGCAGAACAAAACAAACTTCTCCCACAAAGGGCTTGATAGGATAACGTTCTAATACTAATTCATTGTCTGGCTCTAAATCAATTTTTTTAAACTTTAATTTAATTTTAACTAAACACTTAATGATTGGGTTTAAAATTCGTGGATGAATAATACAAATAACTGAAAAAAAACAGAATAATTGTAAAAAAAAACTTTCTTGAGTAGAGCCAACTAAAGCAACTATTAAAGCTGCTGCTGCCATTAACAGTGGTTCTATTAATACACTTAAAATAGCAATTTCAATAGGTACTCCTACTTTTTTTACTTCAGTAATACGCCCATAAAAATGCCATATATTTCCTGGTAAATACTTAGCAATATTCGTCAGCAGATATACTCTAATAGCCCAAGGAAAATTAACTAATTGATTAAATTCTTTAATAATCCAAAACCATACCCATCCAGACCAGACATGAGCCATTATTGTGATCAGAAAAGCAGTTCCTAAACTTATCCACCCAGAATCACTAATCCTAATTTGCAGAACTTGTTCCCAGTTGTCTTTCAGAGTTTTAACTAGAAAAAATAGGGTAGCTCCTAAAATAATCCATCGCAGATAAGGTTTAATATCCGACAAAACTTTTTTCATAAAGTACACAAATAACTCTGTTAACTCTGTTTATAACTGCTGAATATTTGTCTTTGCCCTCTAAAATCTGTAAGTTTTCAGCTAACAAATATTGCTTTTGGAGGAAATAAAAGTAATTTATAAATCGAGGGAAAATTAAAAGTTTATACTTAAAGATGATAAGTGTTTATAGGCAAATTATGATCAATTTTATTGATTTTTTTTGAGCTATTAATATGTTAGTTAATCATCATTTTTTTCAACTATAGCTATACACTAATCAAGTTTATTAATTTTTTTTCGAGATATTAATAATCTAGTTATTCGTCATTTTTTATTAAGCTTAGGAATCAGCCATAGTATATTCGCATTACCAATAATTTCCTGTGATTCAATTATCAATTGCTGTGCAGATAAAGACTTAAAAAGATTCATATATTCTCCATAATATATCAAATATATACGTGAGCTTGTAGAGGGTAAAGTTTCAATCCAATTTTTTAAATCCACTCGAATATTTAATTTATCTTTTTTTCCATCTTATTAACATATACATAATCATAACCTCAATAATAGTAAGCTAGAGGAAAATAATCACCATTGATAGAAAAAAAATTACCATGAAATGTAGAGTAAATAATTACTTCACCTCTATCTTGAATTTCAATCAATTGAACTATTGATATGTAGTGATATAATCCTTTCATGTATCCTTGGGAAGTTATATAATAAGTTACTAAACCCAAACTAACGCCTAACATATATATGAAAACTAGTAAGACTCTATTTTATTAAGCATGATTGATAAATAATCGAGAAAGAGTTAGGGAAAATGTGGAAAAAACACCAACTTTTTTGTAAAAAAATTAATTACCTAATCTATAGATTAGATATACAGATAATACTGCGAGAATAATATCTATAATTCTCAATCATACTTGATGATCATAAACGTTAATCCATAGATTTTAAAAAGCATAGTATAATAATATTCCTTTATTTAAAGCTATCTGCTTTCTATCCCTAATAACGAAAAATTAATATATTCATATACCTCCAAAATTTATTCTGTAAAAGTACAAACAATAGGATAAAATTAAGACTCAATAAAATAGGAAACTATTCCTTTTTTATTATAGGTGAGATAAACCTATTAAAAATATTGAATATCAACTATATCACCGTAAGCATTCAATAGCTGAATAATTACATATTAACTGAGATAAAAAAATTGGCTTATACAATTTTTGCAATTTTGTTTACAGCTAGTCATTTTTACAGTTATACCAAATCAAAAAAGTTCTTACATTGTTAATCTCCATATTTCTACAAAATTTTTTGAAAATGGCATTAGACTTCTGAGAGTCAAAGGAGTTTAGTTATAAATATCACTATATCTATAGAGCTACTAATTTTTTAATTCAGAGTTTTAGTCATAAAAATACTGTTCCGAGTAGAACCATCCATTGGAACAAAATTTTTTTCATATAAAATTAGAATATTAGTATTGTAGTGAGATAGTAGTAAAGTGAGCAAATCTACAACTATAAATTCTGATACTAGAGTTAAAAGCAGTCAGTTTTTTTTGGTGATTAAACTACAAGTTTAATGAATAATTGGTAAATGCATTCTATTTGCTGCTTTAGTTCCCAAATAATTGCATTCTCAAGAGCTATAAATTATTGATATTTACTATTACATTTATATTCAACATTCTAAGATAAACTTAGATGAAATCTCCTGTAACTGATAACTGAAATGACATTCTTTAATAAAGATGAGCAACTCAATATTCTGGGTAAAGATATTATAGAAGCAACCCAGTTAGAATTTTCAGAATTAACTTCCGAGGCAATAGCTATAACTTGGTTAGTCTACAATTCACCAATAACCAGAAATATTCAGAATGCCACAGAGTTTTGGCAAAAGCAAGTGCGGGGTTGGAGCGATCGCGGTGATGAGAAGATGTATGCAGGAGGAATGGTCCATTTATTTTACCTTGTGGCTATTTATGAATGGTTAGAGAAAGGAATGGTCAAAACTTCACCAGAGCTAGAAAGAGCAATTCGAGATATGATTCTTTCTGCAAATCATGATGGGACCAGTCTAGTTGTAGATGTTTTAACTGGAACTACCAGTGGACCTGAATTATCACCGGGACCTTTTCAAACTTGGAAATATCAACGTAATTTTATCAACCGTTATTTTCAATCTCTCAAGTGGCCTGAATTAAAATCTATTAATGTTAATCAAAAAACATGGTTTTATGGGCCTTATGGCCGAGAACGGATTTTCCAAGGACTATTGATGGAAAATCGAAATATACTTACAACTAATGCAACAGCTCGTCTATTACATAGTATTGTGGGTGGCATTGCAGTATCCCGTCAAGCATCAGGAAAAATAATGGATTTGTTACAGAAAAATCTTAGCCAACAAGATGCAAAATATGTAACCAAAAGTCAAACTATAGGGTTTTTAAAAGAAAGTCTTCCTCAAAATGCTAAGATATGGTCTAGAGAAATTGTGGATACTCATGTACATCACAATTTTGCTTATATAGAGTTACCAAATCTTCTGCCATATCTTTTAGTTATATTTACAGAAGGCAAAGAGATTAGCAAGAATGAGAGGATATTACCTTATATTTCTCAAAAGTTTGTAGAGGCAATGAAAAAATTGTCGCTAAAATGACTAAAAAATTAAGCTACGGTTCTAGGAAATTTCATTTACGTATTTAGGGCTAACATTTAAGCTATGGAAATCTTATTAGGAAACTCTTGTAATACAACTGGCAAATATTTATCTATCCAGTAAGACCTACCGAAATTGTTTAGTTGTTTTGTGTAGAATAATTTGATTTAACTACAGCTTGCTGAATAAATATAGAATCCTGATATATCATTAGTTTAAGTATTCCTAGATATGGAAAAAAGTTATTATCTACATTTCACCATACTATTAACCTTTAATCTTGATATTTGCCTTCAACCGAAGCCGGAAAAATGTATATAAATTAACAAGCCGAATTGTTGCAAAAGTTCTTCTATTTCTATTCTTTTGATCGACTCTTAAACTTTTAAAAAAAGCCTTCACTATTCAATTTAACAAAAAAAATTAGTCTTAATTTTATCCTTCTAAAGCCATGCTTTATAAGTATCTTTACTGATATAAAACCTGAGCATTATACAAAATTCATCTGTTAAGTCTTCAAGAGCCTTTTACCTGGAAAAAAGTTTCTTGAAAAATACTTTATTTTTGAGTACTTAAATATTTTCACTTAGTTACTATATTATTCATCCATTCTCTCCTAATATCCGCAATGTTGTCAGAAGTTTACTTGTGATAAGGGATAGGAATAGCCTTTTAAGGTAAGAAAAAAATATTCAACATCAGCCTCATAAGAATTCAAACCTTAAACCTTAGGCCTCAGAGATATGCAGTGATAATGTGAAAAATAAAACAACGGAGAGGGAGGGATTCGAACCCTCGGTACGGGGTTCTCCCGTACAACTCATTAGCAGTGAGCCGCTTTCGACCACTCAGCCACCTCTCCTGGGGTTACGATTTTCTACTATAACAAATGTTTTTGATTATGGCAAGACCAAACTCCTAATTTTTTTATTTGTTATGAATGTGGTCATAACTATTCGAGTCTTAATATTTTGTTAATAAGTTATCTACCAATAATATCACTCAAAATAATATAACTGAAAAAAATATTAATTAATTTATTTGAGGTTTGACAGTAGTGTTATCTGACTTACTAAATGCCTATCCAAAATTAAGCATTAAGAGTTAGAAGACGAATAAAATTTAAACTTGTTCCGTGAAGAGATAGATTAATTACCTATCACAAAAGCATAACTTTAGTCAAGGAGTTAAAAGTAGGCAAATGACCCAGCGACTACCTAAATATTTTTGCAGAAAGCAATAGCTAAGTTTATGATTATAAAATTTGAGATTAGTCGTTAAATTAGACAATTGACAATAGACAGAACTATGTTAAACTACTAAATGTTCATTTTTATTAATTGAGAAAATTATCTATTCAGAGACAAAATAATATATATTCTTCAAGATGTAAAAGTATTCCCAACGGTGCATAATTATCAATATCTAAAAATTGTATCTGTTGTCCCAGAAATTTTCCTGCCCTAACCTTCTGAAACCGGAATTATCTAATCAGATGAGAGTTAGTAAATGGGAACAATAAAAATCCTTGGAATGTCTGATTGACAAGGGTTAAATTTTTCCTACAAATATAAACAAAGATATAAATGAACGAAAAAGGTCATCTATACAGAATCTAAAAATTAGCTCTTTGAGCGAATAACACATAAATTAGCAATAGTAAACTCTAAAAAACGAGGTAAGCAAGTGACTAGCTTAATTGACGGCAACATTAACGACCTAATTAATAATATCCCCGAAGAAGAACAACCTGATGGTGGATTTGATACACTCCCAACTGTAGACAGACCTATAGAAGGAGGAGATGGAGGCAGAGACATACAAGGAGGCCCAACAGCAGACGCTATTGAGGGATCTACTGCATCGGATGTTGTTTCAACAGGGGCTGGCGACGATCTAGTGGCAGCAGGTGATGGCGATGATGATGTTTTATTAGGTACTGGTGATGATACTGTATTGGCTGGTACTGGCGTTGACACCATCTCAGGTAACCAAGGAAATGACTCCGTAGCTGGAGGTGCAGGAGATGATCTTCTCTATGGTGGTAAAGGTGATGATAGTGTAGAAGGTGGTGAAGGAGCAGACTTTGTCTTCGGCGATCGCGGAAGTGACCTAGTACAAGGTGGGGCCGGAGATGACGTCGCACTGGGAGGGAGAGATTCTGATACTGTAACGGGTGATGAAGGTAATGACACTCTAGATGGAGGTAAAGGGGATGACATTCTATCTGGAGGTGTAGGGGATGACTTCCTATTCGGTGGAAAGGGTAGTGATACTTTAACAGGTGGCACTGGAGCTGATAAATTCCTCTTCTATTATAATGAGGATGGTAGTTACGGACTTGACTCCTTAACAGACTTTAATAGGGATCAAGGAGATAAGATAGGTATAGTTGTTAATAACTTCGGTGGCGGCAACTTTGAGGCTTTGACAGGAGCACGTCCTGGCGATTCATTATCAGGAGCACAGTTTGCGGTTGTTGAGAACTTTAGTCCTAATGAGGATGGAGCTAATTCAGCAGCAATCATCTATGACCCTGATACTGGTTTAGTATACTACAACCCAGACGGATCAGCAGTTGCAGGTAATGAAACTCCAATTGCTCGGGTTGATAATACTGTTTTTGATAGTAATAACCCATTACAAGGTACTGACTTTGAAATCTTCTAAGTCTAGTTATTAATTAATAAATATGATTTTAAATGTGGGTATAACCCAAAAATGAAGATACTGAGTCCCTCCTAACTTTAGGGGGGAATTTTGTTTTAGCTAAGTTGAGAAGTCTGCTTTAATTGTTTTGAGTCAAATATTTACAGCGGTTTTCATTTCAGTACACCACAGTAGGGGGTAATGGCATATAGCTTGGCGCCATGGGCTTCGCCTTTTTTCTGACGGAATGCTCGGCTTTCGATGTTGGGGAAAGCCGTTAGTGAATCTTTGCCCCAACAAAAATGCACCTACTAAATATGTTGGTTCTGCGCAGCATTTTGTAGAAACTAATTAACCGCAAATTCACTATGGGAACTTACCTCTACTGGATGAAAACCCAAAACAATTTGACTTTTAGGAATACCTGCATTCACTAAAAATTTTGCAATACCATCTTCTAAACCATTTATTTTCATGAGTCCAGATTTTATTACCAATAATTTCTAAATGTACAATACAACGATGTAACCTTCGCCTATTTTCCCAGCCCCAAGTCAGAAACAAATAATACGACTTATCCTCACTGAAAATCAAATGACGTTTGACTTTTCCATAGGGATAAGGAAGGTTTGCATATTCTTTTAAAATAGGATAAATAATTTCATCATAGTTTGTGATTGAATCCATAGTAAAATTACTTACTCTACTTGGTCAAAAACTAACAAATTTACAATACTTCGTTTTCAAAGTAGCTTACCAATAGGTTCTTCAAAAATATCTTCATAAGCTGATTGTTTAATTGCTAAATATAATATTCTGGATTCTTGCTTATCTCTTAAAATTTCCCTATATAAAATATATTAACCTAGAGCTTTTTCTAAATCATTAATTAGAAATGCATTAATAAAGTTTTTAATTTCTACAGCAATTTTTGGGTTACTTTTATCTGTGATAATTAATTTTTTAGATCCCAAATCTACAAATAAATTTTTTTTTGCTAATAGATAAAATTAAAGGGTCGTCTTTAATATTCCAGCTATCTTTGATTAAAGCATTTTTTACTGTATTGTGATAAAAGTTTTTGGCTGACATCAGTCTTTGTTTCTAAAAAGATAAATTAATCTATAGTAATCCTAAATGATTTGTGAAAAAAACTGTGGAGGTTTGGTCTACAAACTCTAGCAGAAGGGGTTTGGTCTCCAAACACTTACAATAAAATGCTACAACCTAATTTAGGAATGCTTTAATATCCTATATTGATATTTGACGATGAAAATAGAAAAATATCTCAGATTAGCAAAATCATATTTGACTAAAGGCAATTTAAGTCAGGCAATAGAAATATGTGAACAAATATTAGAAATACAACCAAACTCCGCTCATGCTTACAGAATATTAGGGGAAATTTACCAAGCAGAAGAGAATTTTGAAAAAGCTATGTATGCTTATACAAAAGCTGTGGAGATTCAACCAAAATATGCAGAAGTTCATGCTTTTCTCGCTTGGTTATACAGTCAGAAAAAATGGCTGAGTGAAGCAGCTAATCAATATCAAAAAGCGATTAATTTAGGACTAAAATGGCCAGAATTATATTATAATTTAGGTAATATATTCTATCAAGTTCGATATTTTGAATCAGCAATTCAATGCTATGAAAATGCAATTGTTATCAAACCGAATTACATTAATGCTTATTTGGGTTTAGGCATTATTTTTGAAAGGGAAAGAAATTATCAAGCGGCAGTTGATATTTATAGAAAAGTCATAGAATTAAACCCAGATTTTGTAGAAGGATATAATAATTTAGGTCGTATTTTAGCTAATTGGAATCGAAGGTCAGAAGCTATTGAGGTTTATCAACAAGCTTTAGTTTTAAAGCCTGATTCAGCAAGTTTATATAATAATCTTGGTTTTACTTTATTAAATGAAAATCCTATAGAGGCGATCGCTGCTTATTATCGTGCTATAGAATTAGACCCATTATTGATCAAAGCCCATTATAATTTGGGTAAAGCATTACAAATAATTGGGGAGCATGAATTGGCAGTAAAATCTTTTCAAGAAGTTATTAGATTGAAGGGAAAAAAAGATAATTTATTGGTTTATAGTGATTGTGCTTTTTCTCTAATGACTATAGGAAAGTTTCAAACTGCTTTTGTTTACTTAAAAAATGTAATTACTAATAATAAGTTTGTTGATGGTTGTTGGCAGGTATTAGAGTCGAAGTTAGGTAATTTGGAGCATATAGAATATGATAAAATGTATTTAACAAAAGTAGCTGTGTTGAATTTTATTAAAGAGCTAAAAAAGTTAGATATTAATTCAGAAAATTATCAGCAATCTTCTCAAAAAATATCTCGGTATTTGCTGAGTTATTATATTAATTTTGGCAATGTATTGATGGAAAATGAGTTTTATAAAAGTGCTGAAAATATTTATCATAAGGCGTTAAAAATTAAACCAAATTCGGCAGATATTTATTGGTTATTAGGGAATAATTTGGCTAAACAAAAACGGTTAAATTCAGCAATTATTAGTTACCAAATAGCTCTGCAAATTTTACTTAATGAAAATAGAATTAATCAGACGACAAAGATTTATTTTGAGTTGGGTAAGATTATGGAAAAACAGCAAAGATGGCAGGCAGCAAGAGATTATTATAGTAAAGTATTATCCGGAAAAGTAGAAGATATATTAAATAATGATTTTAATAATGATTTTTTGCCTTATCCAAAGTTAGAGGGATTATATTTATCTACAAAAGATTGGTTGCAGAAATTAGATGGTAATAATTATCAGAAACGATATAAAGAAGTAAGATTAGAAAAATTAGCAACAGAATATAGAGAAGAATCTATAAAATCTCCTATTAAAGTAAGTGTTGAAAATAAGAAGAAAGATTTAGAATGTCTTGGGTTAAATTGTAGTGCATGTTTAAAGCAAATTTATCAGTGGTTTGACCCAAAGTCTCCTGCTCAAGGGATATATAGTCTTAGGGATCAGGGTGAGTTTAGTCAAGATATTGATTTGCTGAGTCAGGAAATATCACTTTTAAACCCCCTTGAAAAAGAGGGGAAAAAATCTCTAACTCCTGGGAAAAATGAGAGGATGAGTCCTTCTTCCCTAACATCTGTAAGTAAGGAGGAAAGTATACTTAGTTTGACAAAAGATACAAAAAATGATAAAGAAGGGCTTTCTTACTTTCAGAAACTTTCCCGGAGTCCTACCTTCGTGACTACAGTACCGGAGGGAAGAGCTTGGATAATGCCCAAGAAAAATTACTGGAGACTATGTTACGGCATTGCTATTATGACTCCAGATAACTATTTATTGTCAGACTTGTCCAGAGAATATCCATCTCCATTGCCAGGATGTACAAAGCATGACCCAAGTCAACATCGGATTTTTGGTTTTGAAGAACTGCCCCCCCTAGAGAAAATTAATGGTAAGGTAGCAGTATTATCGGTGTTATCAGGAAATGTCTATTTTCATTGGATGGTAGACCTACTGCCAAGAATAGAGATATTGCGTCAGGGTATTAATTTAGAAGAAATAGATTGGTTTATAGTTAATGACTATCAACAACCTTTTCAACGAGAGACATTAAAAACTCTTGGTGTCAAACAAGAGAAAATTTTGGCAAGCGATCGCCATCCTCATGTTCAAGCAACAGAATTAGTCGTCCCTTCATATCCTAGTTATCTGGGATGGTTACAACCCTGGGGATTAAAATTTTTAAGAGAAGTATTTCTTAGAGGTATAACTAATAATAAGTCATACTTTCCGGAAAAAATATATATAGGTAGAGGTAATGCTAAGTATCGTCGAGTAATGAATGAAGCAGAAGTAGTAGATATATTACGCCAGTTTGGTTTTACTTATGTTACTCCAGAGTCAATATCCCTAGAAAATCAGATTAGCACTTTTGCCCATGCCAAAATCATAGTGGCCCCTCATGGAAGTGGTTTAACAAATATAGTATTCTGTAACCCAGGGACAAAAGTTATCGAACTTTTCTCACCCCACTATCTCAGATACTATTATTGGCATATTAGCCAATTATTAGGACTTGAGCATTACTACTTAATTGGTGAAACATTTAGTTGTTATCCAATGAGAAATATAATGTATGAAAGTTCTTTAGTGGAAGATATTTTAGTGAATTTAGATTCATTAAATCAGATGCTAAAAGTTGTAGATATTTTTTAAGATTATCCTTATTTGAAAAAAAAAGGGGGGAGGTGAATGAAATAGAATAAGAAAGTAAGTTATTTCAGTTTTTAATTATGAGTGATAAGTTAACAGTGTCTAAGGCTGAGTTAGGAGAGTTAAAATACTGAATTTTATTTTTTCCTCAACAAAAATAGCAGAATATTTGATACTGAATTTTCTGGCAAACATTTAGTTTACTCTTTGTGTTTTTATCATCTTCTTTGTTAAGTTAGAAAATACTGATCAAGTAAATCTTAAGGAAAAAAACTGTTACTTGTTAAGTTAAGGTCTGTATAGCATTACAAAAAATTGGATTTCTATACTAGCCTAACCTCAAGCTACAAGTGCTTAAGGTTTTGTTTGTAAGTGTTTTTTTTGAGACCGTCAAACCCATAAATAAACTTAATTAATAGTAGCTAAAAAAAAAGAATATGGCATCAATAAATCCTCAGGAAACTGCAGCAGAAAATTTCCACAAAAAAGCAGAAGCTTATTTAGCAGAAAAGAAATTTGACGAAGCGATCGCCTCCTGCGAATTAGCAATAAAAATAGAAGATAATTATTTTCCTGCCTACAAAACTTTAGGGAATACTTGGCAAGCTCAAGGAAAATTAGCAGAAGCAGAAAATTGGTACAAAAAAGCGTTAGAAATCAAATCAAATTGGCCGGAAATATATGCTAATCTAGGCAGTTTATATGCCATGCAGCAAAAATGGGAAGAAGCAATATCCTATTATCAAAAAGCTGTAGATATCAAACCAGATTTTGCTGGTGCTTATCGCAATATGAGGAAAGTATGGTTAAGTTTAGGCAATCAAAAATTAGCTACATATTGTCAGTATAAAGTATTGTCTATAGAACCAGAAAAAGCTACCTTTGAAGAATTTATGAATGTAGGGAAAACTCTGGAAAAGGAAGGTAGCTTAAATGACGCAATATCTTGTTATCGAATGGCAACTAAATTAAATAGTAATTCATCAGAAGCTTATCAAAATTTAGGAGAAGCTTTAAAAGAGCAAGGAAACTTAGATGAAGCGACAGTCTGTTGTCGGAAAGCGATAGAATTAAAGGTAAATGGTAAGAAAATAGAAAATTCAGATGATACTTTAGGAGCAGCGAGTAAATACAATTTAATTTCTAGTCAAGAGTTAAATTCTGGAGATACTTTAGTTGGTAGTTTAAGTAGTAATAAAGTTAATGGTCATAACACTCTTGTGAGAGCAACTATCCCAACAACTTCTCCGACGGTTAATGCTGAAGATATAGAAACTTATATGGTAGAGGCAGAGACTTACGTTAACCAGAAAAAATGGGAACAAGCAATTGCTGTAAGTAAGCAAGTTATTCAAACTAAAACAGAACCCAAAGCTTATAAAATAATTGGTAATTCTTTACAAGCTATGGGTAAATTACAAGAAGCATTAGATTGGTACAATAAAGCATTAAAAATTAAGCCTGATTTTGGAGAAGTATATGCAAATATAGGAACTATATTTGCTCAACAAAAACAGTGGGGACAGGCTATACAAAATTATCTAAGAGCAATTGAAATTAAGCCAGAATTTGCGGGAGCATATCGAAACTTAGCGAAAATTTATACTCAGGTTAATAAGTCACAAGAAGCAGCAGAATACCTATATCAGGCAATAAGATTAGAACCAGGAAAAGCTACTGCACAAGATTTTTTATTCACTGGCAATACTCTGAGTGAAAATGGTAAATTAGAACAGGCGATCGCTTGTTATCAACAATTAATATCTGCTGATCCAAATAGTTTTGAAGCTTATGAAAAACTAGGAGATAGTTTACTAAAGCAGGGGCAGTTAGAGCTAAGTTTACAGAATTATAAAAATGCTCAAAAACTAAAACCATATTCTACAGAAATTAAGCAAAAAATTGGAGAAATTTATTACAGATATGGAGAATATTTCCAAAAAAAAGAAAAAGTAGAAGAGGCAGTAAAAGCTTATCGTCAAGCAATAGAAAATTATCCACAATATGATATACCTTATGGAAAATTAGGAGAAGTTTTTTCCCAACAGGAAAAATGGGAAGAAGCTGTCAAAGTATATGAAAAAGCAAGTCAAATAAAACCAGATAATTCTTGGTATTATAACAGCTTAGGAGAAGCTCTAAAGAAGTTAGAAAAATGGGAAGAAGCTGTTATGGCTTACCGCAAAGCTATACAATTAAATCCTGACTTTTCTTGGTCTCATAATAACTTAGCAGACTGTCTAGTAAAACTAGGGAAACGGGAAGAAGCTGTTGTAGCCTATCGTCAAGCAATAAAATTAAAACCTGACTTTACTTGGTCTTATATTAATTTAGGAAATACTCTTTGGGAAATAGGAAATTGGCAAGAGGCGATCAACCCCTATAGTCGCGCTTTAGAATTAAAAGCAGATCTGCCAGAAACTTATCAAAAATTGGGACATGCTCTGAAAAAACGTGCTGAGTTAGATTTAGAAGAATCAATTAAATGGTATCGTAAAGCTATAGAAAATGACCCCGATAATGAGAAGCTTTATCACAAAGCGTTAGAGGTTAAGCCAGAAGACCACACACTTTATTTACAACTAGGGAATACATTAGTAAAAAAAGGAAAAACTCATGGAGCGATCGCCTTTTATCAGTTAGGTTTACAAATTAATCCAGATGATTCAGAAATTCAAGGGCAACTAGAAAAAATATTACCGAAAAAAAATACTTTAAGGGAAAAGAAAAAAGATAATAGGAAAAAGAATAAAGTTCCTATTTTTCCATTACCTTCTAGTCCTGTTATTGAAAAAAATGAAGAGAAAAAAGTTCCTATTTCTCCATTACCTTCTAGTCCTGTTATTGAAAAAGAAGATACCTATCAATTATGGCTTAAGGAAAACTTACCTAACTCAGACCAACTCAAGAAAATGTCAGAAAATTTAAAGATTTTCCGATACCAACCATTGATTAGTATTATACTGCAAGAAAAATCAGGATCTCCATACATTCAAAAGACGATTGAATCATTAATAAATCAAATTTATCCTAACTGGGAACTTTGCTATATTTCTGATAAACTTCCGCAAAATATAGAAGCAAACAACAAAATTAAATTAGTCATAAAAAGTGAAAATAGGGATATTGCTACAGACTTAAATGCGGCATTAGCATTAGCAACAGGAGATTTTGTTACTCTATTAAATCCTGAGGATATTTTAACACCAGATGCACTTTATGAAATGGTGTTATTTCTGAATAGATATCCAGATTCAGATATGATTTATTCTGATGAAGATAAACTGACCAGTGAAGGAAAATTAATTGAACCATACTTTAAACCAAATTGGTCTCCAGATTCATTTTTATCCCGAATGTATACAGGTCATTTGTGTATATATCGCCGAGAATTATTGGAAAAATTGAATGGTTTTCGAGTCGGATATGAAAGTAGTTATGAATATGATTTAATTCTCCGTTTAAGCGAAGTAAGTCAAAAAATATTTCATATTCCTAAGGTACTTTATCACAGCAGAATTCCGGAAAATGGAGGAGAAATAGATTGGGAAATATCAAAAGAAACTACTAAAAAAACATTAACTGAAGCATTAGCCAGAAGAGGAGAAATGGGAACAGTTTATAGTGTGCCCAACCATCCTGGTTTTTATCGAGTCCGATATCAAATATCAGAACAAAAATTAGTCAGTATAATTATTCCCACTAGGAATTTAGGAAATATTTTAGATAGATGTTTGGAGTCAATATTTACTCAAACTACCTATCCAAATTATGAAGTAATAGTAATAGATAATGGTAGTGATGAACCAGAAACATTATCTATTATTGAGAAGTGGAAAAATCAACAACCAGAACGTTTCAAATGTTATGAAAAGAATATTCCTTTCAATTTCTCCAAACTCAATAATTATGCCGTAGAGAAAGCAGAAGGTGATTATTTACTATTCTTAAATAATGATACGGAAGTCAAAACAGCCGACTGGTTAGAAGCAATGGTTGAGCAAGCACAAAGAGAAACAATAGGAGCTGTCGGAGCTTTATTATTATATCCAGACAATACAATTCAACACGCCGGAGTTGTACTAGGAATGCGAAGTGTTGCAGACCATAGTCACCGAGGTTTTTCTCCCACCGACGCTGGATACAAAGGTCAAATTATTTCTGTGAATAATTATTCTGCCGTAACTGCAGCGTGTTTAATGTGTCGGCGAGAAGTATTTGAGCAAGTGGGAGGATTTGATGAAGAGTTAGCTGTAGCATTTAATGATGTAGATTTATGTTTAAAAATAATATATAAAGGTTATCGAAATATTTATTTACCTCACGCCGTTTTATATCACCACGAGTCAAAAAGTCGGGGAGTAGAAAATACCGGAGAAAAACAACTACGTTTCCAACAAGAAATTCAGAATATGAAGCAAAGGTGGAAAGATTTAATAGACGAAGATCCTTGTTATCATCCTCATTTAACTCGACAACAAGAAGACTTTAGTTTAAGAGTTCAAACAAATGTAGAAGTTGCTCTTTCTATGTATGATAAAGATCCAGAAATAGTTGGATGTTCTATAGATGTACCATCACCAGGAGTAAAGCAAAATATTAGTTCTATTTGTATAGGTGGGTGGGTAGTTGGAAAAAAATCTTCTCCAGTCACAGTTAAACTAATTTCTTTAACTAAATCAGGTAAAGTTTTGCGGGAAGTTCCTGCTAATTTACATCGTCCAGATGTAGGTAAAATTCATCCTGAGTATCCTTATGCTCAACATTCTGGTTTTTGGGGAGAAATAGAAGTAATTGAGATTGCACCAGAGTCGAAAATTTCCTTAGAAGCTATTTTCAAAGATGGTTCTCATGTGCGACTGGGTATGGTAAGTTTTAAGTGTCCTAATTTGATTTAATTTGTTGAAATTACCTCATTCTTAAAGGGTGAGGTAAACTTTACTTAGTTAGCTATAACTTAAAAAGCTAGAGAACAAAAATATCAATTTAAAACTGTAGTTTTAACTGAATTGGAAAATGATTATCCTGACTTTTAGTATCAACTTTTCTAATGCAGTTTTGATGATTATTACTACTCGAAATATCCATAATGAATAGGATTAACTTCTTATCCTATTAAAATCTTAGTGATGATTATTACTACTCGAAATATCCATAATGAATAGGATTAACTTCTTATCCTATTAAAATCTTAGTTATGTAAAAGCCAAATGCTTTGGTAATAAGGGGTGGTACAGTATGACAAATTTGTGCATAGTTTTCCATTGTAGTACCTTTAAATATAAAGGGATAAGCAAAAGATTCAATACAGGTACATCCTCTAGGTGATACAAATCTATTTTCTTCAGGATGGATACAAGTTATTCCTCTTGTTCAATAAGTAGTATAAGAAGGAAGATATTTTTTGTCCTTCCATCGAAAAACCCTAACTGATAAATGAAACGAATCCCATTTAATTACTCATTAATTGAACCATCAGGCATAATAGTTCCCCTCATAATTACTCCACTTAAATCTGTATTAGTAATAATTGCACCTTCCAAATTAGCATTACTTAAATTAGTTTCTTGTTTATAACTTCTGAAAGAGAAACTATGAAAGTCCGCTCCACTTAAATTAGAATCAGCAAGATTAGCATATTCTAAGTTAGTACCATGAAGACTAGCATTGTTTAAATTAGCTCCTGCCAAACTTGCTCCCCAGAGTCTTGCTTCTAACAAATTAGCATCAGTTAAATTAGCATGATTTAAATTTGCTAGAGTTAAATCAGCTTCTAATAAACGAGTGCTAGTTAAATTAGTATTTGTTAAATTTGCTCTGTTGATATCTGCTCTATATAAGTTAGCTTTTTCTAAATTAGCTCCTGTTAAATTAGCTCCGGAAAGGTTAGCTCCATTTAAATCTGCACCTTGGAAATTTACCCCTGTTAAATTAGCTCCCGACATATTAGCATTCTTTAAATTAATGTCATGAAAATTTGCTCTGGTTAGGTCACATTGTTTCCATAAGAATGATACACACCAATTATATTCTAAAAGATGATTAACATCTTCATAATTAGCTCCCATAATTGGCGCAGATAAACTCAAGTATATGAAAGAAATGACAAAAGTAACAGTTGCTAAAAATTTCATTGCTAAAGTTATTTTAATTGAACTTAAACTAATTTTTTTGAATTGAGTCAGCAAACTTTATCCAAAATAGATAAAATGAAAAGTCCGCTAGTACAACTTAAAACATAATCATAATATGTATAAATAAATTGTCTAACGAACTAATCAAAGTTGTGACCCTTGCTATTAATTAACCAAGACGTAAAGCATAATCATCAGAATTTACTACAAGAATGTTATTTTCAACATTTTCAATAGAAGTTTGTTTTACTACTCCTAATATAAAACTATTGTCAAGCAGTCTAATTACTGTATCATTATCTATGAATTCATAACTTAAGCCCTCAGAAGAGGTAAATTCAGCAATGACAATAATCCGATCATTATCTCCAACATTAAAATCAGTAATCATGTCAGCTTCCTCTATTTCCTCTATTGCAGTATTACTTCGCAGAATAAAACTATCTGCACCCGCACCACCTGTCAGGATATCAGTACCATGATCGCCAATTAGATAATCATCTCCCATTCCACCTGTTAATTCATCATCTCCTTTTCCACCTCGCAACCAGTCATTACCCTCTAAACCGAGAAGAGAATCATTACCTTGATTTCCACTGATGAGGTCATTACCATCACTACCTGTTATCTCATCATTACCTTTTAAACCCATCACTACTGAGGATTCATCCACTTGATTTATTACAATTACATCGTCACCATTAGTAGCTTGATTTTCATCTTGTGTAATTTGAGATTGGGATCTCTCAGGTTCTATAGGATCCCCAATGTCTGGAGTGCTATCATCACTATCAGCATTATTCTCAGAATTTTCATCCATTGAGATCAGATATTTGACCTTATTGGTGCCATCTTTATTTGCTAATTCATTGAATAAATCAGAATCAGTAACAAGGTCTGATTCTCTACTAGAAATATTTCCCTCTACTACCCTAGCTATGAGAATACGATCGCCTTCTTGAATCTCTTGCAGAAAATCAAAACCATCACTCACCTTACCAAACACAGCATAACCACCATCTAATTGGTCGCTGATATCTTCTAAGGCGAAGTAAAACTGTGAAGAGGCTGTATCTAATTCTTGAGTACGAGCCATAGCTATTACCCCTGCTTCATGGGATAAAGCAACTGCTTCATCAGTTTCCTCGTTATAGACAATTTCTCCTGTCTCTGCGATTTTGATTTCCAGAGGTATTTCTCGTTTCTCATCTGTTTCTAGATCAATATAACCCCCCCCGCCTAAATCTTCAATGGGAAAATCGGGGTCTCGACCTTGAGGGTCCCCACCTTGAATCACAAACCCTTCTACAAATCGGTGGAACGCTAGAGAGTCATATACATTTTTCTCTACCAAGTCAGCAAAGTTAGCTGCTGTTACTGGAGCACTTGAGGTATTAAGTTGAATGGTAATTTTTTCTCTTTGGCCAGCTTCTTCTTCTTGACTTTCAGTATCTTCTTCTTGACCTTCAGCTTCTTCCTGTTGACCTTCAGTATCTTCTTCTTGGCTTTCAGTATCTTCTTCTTGACCCTCAGCTTCTTCCTGTTGGCTTTCAGTATCTTCTTCTTGGCTTTCAGTATCTTCTTCTTGGCTTTCAATATCTTCCTGTTGGCTTTCAGTTTCTTCCTGTTGTGATGCCTTCTGTATTACCATTTCCACTACCACATCTTGGTCTGATAGATCCGGTAAGTCCAATTGTTCTAAAAACTTTTGTGTCTTGTCCATTAGTCTATTAACTCCTTAATTATCCATAATTTACCACTTCATTAATTATACTCAATTTTTAATCTAACTGTCCATAAAAAGTGATGAGGGGATCAAAGATCATTAAATTAATGATTATATTAAAAACAAAACTATTTTAAAATAATATTTTATCTCCTATTTTATAATTATTTACCACCCTGAATTTTTCAGTTTTAGATAGTCAAATATAATTAAAGTTAATAAGTTACTAAATATGGAAAAAGTAAGACTAATTTCTCAAAAAAATTTCTACATTTTTCTCCATCTAATAAATAAGAGAATAGATAGAAAAATTTAATAGAATCTCCTTACCATTTGTCACAAATATTTATTTCCCTTGGTATCACAAATCTAAATCATCAAAAAATTGGGGCATTAAATTCCAGATTTGTTCTATTAATATATCCTACTTCTACTAAACCTTTCAATTGATAGCCAACACCAAATCAGGGTATAAAAGTAGGTTTATTCCATCACCCAATCTCTTATACCAAGAGTTAAAAAACAATTTTCAAAATAATCTGGGTAAATTTAGAAAAATTTGATTAATTTTTCTGAGAATAAAAAGGAAAATTAAAAGCAATTAAATGATATTTAAACTATTTATTCTTACTCCTGATTACTTAACCATTCCTTAATAGTTATGATCATTCATTAAAGAGTACAAATTGATTTTCATGGTATTATTTAGTAACAGCTATAACTTGAAAAAATATCCTCTCAAACTTTGCAAATTGAGTACATAGCAATTCCCACACTGTGGAGTTACAAAATTTATTTGTTTTAGTGGGGAAGATATATAGAATTTTCCCTAAAGACTAGTAAACAAGGAAAACAGGGTATAGAAAATAAGAAAAAAACTTGACTTCAGAGACTTGAGACACGCTATAAAAAATTATCCAACTCTCAAAGCTGCATCTCCAAAAGGTAGCGAATCAGGCAAAGAAATAGTAGTAAAATCAAACAAGAAAGTTGCACTTCTAACCTCCTCTGCTACTGAATTATTCACAGTACCAAGGATAATGTTATTTTCCCCTTCCTCAGTTGCTATTTCAATTACTGTATTATTACCTTCTTGAGTAAAAGAAAGAGCAGATATTTGCTCCGAAACACCAATTTTATCCCCTTCCAAAAAATTAAAATCTTCTATCGTATCTGCATTATCTTCTTCATTGTTAATTACTGCCAAAACAAAAGTATCTGCACCAGCTTCTCCTAGCAAATTATCTGTACCAGCATCACCAATTAAAATATCATTTCCTTCACCACCAGTTAATATATCATTATTTTTACCACCCCGTAAAAAATCATCTCCTTGCTCACCTAATAAAGTATCATTATCTAAATTACCATTTAAAATATCATTATCAAGACCACCAAATAATAAATCTAATCCTTTTCCCCCTCGAAGGTAATCGGAACTATCCCTACCATTTAAAATATCATCTCCCTGATTACCATTAATAACATCATTAATTATTGAACCTATAATTTCATCATTTCCTTCCAGCCCCAATACACCAAATACCTGTTGAGATAACTCTGTAGAAATTTCAAAAATATCATCTCCTTCTGTTAAGACTTCAAAAAAATCAATCGGTAATGGAATATTAGCGCGATTAACAATATTAATAAAATTATTCAGCAGGGATGTATCAGTAATAATTTTTGAAATTCGACTAGGAATTATTCCTTGAGTAACTCTAGCAGCAGTAATAGTATCTCCTAAATCTAGTGCTCTAATAACCTCTAACCCATCTATTACATTACCAAATACTGCATAACCACCATCTAATACTGGTATATCATTCAAGGGAACATAAAATTGAGAAGATGCCGAATTTAAAATCTCTGTACGAGCCATTCCAATAGCACCTGCTACGTTTGGCAATTCTACAGGAGTAGAAACTATTTGATTATAAATAATTGGTTGTCCTAGACCTAGAGGCTTAATTTCTAAAGGAATAAATCTAAATTCATTTGTTATTGGATCGACAAAATCACCACTTCCTAAAAGTTCCAAAGGAATATCTGGATTTCTGCTAAAAGGATCCCCTCCTTGAACTAATGAAAATTGTTGCCCATTTTCGATGCGATGAAATCTCACACCATCATAAAAATTTCTTTCTACTAAATCAACAAAATTACCTCCAGTTATTGGTGCATTGAATCCATTAATTTCGATGGTAGCTATTTGATTATCAATGACCATTAATACTGTTGCTAGACCCGATATTTGTGGTAAATTTTCTGTCATTTTTATGTAATTTAATTAGATGCTCGTTTAGATGGGACAATATATAGATAATTTTCTACATAAAATTTGTTCCACAATTTATGTAAACTTATATAAAGTATAATTTTGATTAGCAATTATGAGATCTCGTCGGCATTTTCAGACCATATTTTTAGTTATTTGTCTAGCTCTAATAACTTGGTTGAATTTTATTCCCAATGCTTGGGCCCTTGGAGGCAAACTACCTGAGTTAGATCAACCAGCACCAGAATTTACCCTGCCCACTAACATAGGAGATAGAGAAATTTCTTTATCAGATTATCGTGGTCAGTGGGTAGTACTTTATTTTTATCCTAAAGATTTCACTTCTGGTTGTACAATTGAAGCCCGTAGGTTCCAGCAAGACTTACCAAAATACAGAGAGCGAAACACTCAAATTTTAGGTGTTAGTGCAGATGATATAAACTCTCACCAAGAATTTTGTGATTCTGAAGGTTTAAAATTTCCGTTGTTAGCTGATACGGATGGAACTGTAAGTAAAGCTTACGGTTCGTGGCTAAACTTTTTTTCTATGAGACATACTTTTATTATTAACCCAGGTGGGATTTTGCAGGAGATATTTCTAGGAGTAAAACCCACTATTCATAGTCAAGAAGTTTTATCAAGTTTGGATAATTTACAGCAGACCTAATTAATATCAGTTTCTGTCAAATCATCTGTTAGCTGATACGGATGGAACTATAAGTAAAGCTTACGGTTCGTGGCTAAACTTTTTTTCTATGAGACATACTTTTACTATTAACCTAGGTGGGATTTTACAGGAGATATTTCTAGGAGTAAAACCCACTATTCATAGTCAAGAAGTTTTATCAAGTTTGGATAATTTACAGCAGATATAATTAATATCAGTTTCTGTCAAATCATCATTACAATAGAGATGTTTAATTCAACATCTCTATCTTATTGTAAATTCATGAAAAAAAATATTTAGCTAACAGTAGTTATAGTATTAACCATCTATAGTATTTTTTCTTTCCTATACGCTACTTAATATTCTTTATTCCTTAAAATTTAAAACTTGCAGATATCATAAATATAAAAAATGCTGAAATTACTAAATCAAAGATTATTTTGGTACTTAGCATTACCAATAATTGTAATAAATGGTTGGGCTTTACTACAAATATTTCAGTATTTTGGTCGGATAATTACAATAGCTGTTTCCGCAACATTACTATCATTTTTGTTAGATTACCCAGTACTTTTTTTGCAGAAACATGGAGGTAAAAGACACCGAGCAGTTATTTTAGTATTTTTAGTAGCATTAGTAATTATGTTAGTCTTGGGAGTTATTCTGATTCCCCTGCTATTAGAACAACTGACCGGATTTATTGAAAAACTTCCTAGTTGGCTTGAATCAGGAAATAAACAATTAGAATCATTTGACCAATGGGCATCTAAGTATCA
Organism: Trichodesmium erythraeum IMS101; assembly: GCF_000014265.1. Lineage (NCBI taxonomy): Bacteria > Bacillati > Cyanobacteriota > Cyanophyceae > Oscillatoriales > Microcoleaceae > Trichodesmium > Trichodesmium erythraeum. The sequence continues at coordinate 4,180,778 of NC_008312.1, read as the reverse complement.
ACTGCCAATTAATTTAACAGTTATCACCAATAAACTTACAGAACGTTTATCTTCTCAATTGCAAGATATTACAGGAGAAATTATTAGTTTTGTCCTTAATATGGTAGGTAGAATTTTTGATATTTTAATCACCATAGTTATTACTTTTTATCTAATGCTACATGGCGATCGCCTGTGGAATGGAATATTTAATTGGTTACCTAATCACCTGGATATTCATGTACGGACATCATTAAAACAAAACTTTCAAAATTATTTTCTTGGCCAAGCAATGCTAGCATGTTTGATGGGTGTTTCTATGACCTTAGGTTTATTATTTACAGGAACTCCTTTTGGCTTATTATTTGGCATAGGAATTGGCTTGATGACTTTAGTTCCTTTTGGTACTGCTTTGGGTGTAACTATCGTCAGTTTATTAATAACTTTAGAAAATTTTTGGCTGGGAATAAAAGTTTTAATTGTGATAGTTTTAATCGAACAAGCAATTGAAAATTTTGTTGCCCCTAGAATATTAGGAAGTTTTACAGGCCTCAATCCTGTCTGGATTGTACTGAGTTTATTAGTGGGGATGCAAGTATGGGGGGTGTTAGGTTTATTAATTGCTGTACCTGTGGCAGGATTTGTCAAAAATACTGTTAATTATCTCTTCAGTAAGTCCTATGGACAAGAAGCGAAGTCAGAAATAATCCTTGACTGAGTTTGAGGGTTTATAAATGTGCTATAACGTCCATTCATCTCAATGAACCAAATAAAAAAATTATGACCTGCTCTGTGCCTACAGAATAGGAGTTTGTAGAAGAGGTACTCTGATATATTTGTCTCTTGACTTTTCTACTATAGTTAGCCCAAAATGCTAACTTAGTTTTTGGACATGATACCAGACACTTTTTAAAGGTCTTAAGAAAGCTAAAAGCCAATATTACTAAATGCTTTGATGTTTAATCAACAAGCCTTAATTAATTATTTAGTTTAGTTAAGAGACCTCAGACCTCAGAACTCAGACTTTAAGCCTTAAGCCTCAGACTTTAAGCCTTAAGCCTCAGACTTTAGACCTCAGACTTAAGGATTTAGGAGTCAAGCAGGCAAATTTGAATTCCACACCAGTTGCTGCTGCTCCCTGTCTCCTATACCTTGCCAAACCTACTCCTGCCTTACTTGAAAAAAAAATAATGTTTTAAACTTCTCCTTTAAAACTATGCTTTATAAATATCTTTTTTTTAGATAAAACTTGACAAAATAGAAAAGTTATATTTAGATATTGAAGAATATTTTTTCTGGCTAAAAAAAATCAAGATATATTTTTAAGACATTTTTTTTGTGGGGAATGTTTGCAAGATTTAAATGGTGTTAAATAATATACTCTTTCTCCCTTTTATCCTTACAAAGAGAAATTAGGGGCAGTTTATTGCTACTTTAATCCTTGGGTAACCACAACAAGATTTTGATAAATTATGTTCTGAGAATAAGTTTTACAGGAGGTAAAAAAATGTTCCCCCCTATATATTTTAGGCTGCTTAACCGAAGTACTAATAAGGTGATAACTGCAATTAACCTGTTCTTCAATCTCAATTTTTATTACCGAAAAAGAGTCTTCTGTTTTGCTCCGTATACCTTAACTTTTCTTCAATAATCTGCCAATCTTTTCGTTCAATATACTGAATCAATTCATCAATTTCATCACGAAAAGAAATTAGCGATCGCAAAACCTCTAGACAATTATGTTCAGCCATCATTCGTCCTAACTCAGGATTACCCCCTCCCACCCGGCTAGTATCGTGGAAACCAGAACTAGCAAACTCTCGTGCTAACTTAACAATAGTAGGATTACTCTCACTCATGCAGGCAGATATCAAACAGGAACTGGCCATTACAGGCAAATGAGAGATCCAAGCAACAGCTCGATCATGTTCATAAGGGTCACAAAAATAAACTTTACTTTTGAGCAACTTAGCTATTGCCTCAACTTTCTTTACAGACTCTAGAGGTGTATTTTCATTAGGAGTCAGTACATAAGGTCTATCTTCAAATAAACCCAATTGAGCAAACTCAATTCCACTTTCTGCTTTGCCAGCCATAGGATGTCCACCAACAAAATTAGGCCAAATTTTAGAAACACCTTCAACAATAGGTACCTTAACAGAACCCACATCAGTTAGAATTGCTGAGGGAGACAGAAAAGGAATAAGCTCTTCTAAAGTAGGGATAATATAGGATATGGGAGTACAAATAAATATTAAATCAGCAATAGATAGCAAAGATAGTTCTAAGCTAGCTTCATCAACAGCTCCAAGAGCAATCGCCTTTTGACAAGTTTGTTCTCGACGAGATACCCCAAAAACAGGATAACCTAAGGTTCTTAAATCGAGTCCAACTGAGCCACCAATTAAACCTAATCCAACAATACCTATATTAATCATAATACAATGGGCTTGATACCAGGGTGCGCCCTAATGATAATCGAAGAACTTCAAGAAAAATATGCAGCCGGTGAAAGAAACTTTACTAATCTCAATCTTTTTGAGGCCAATCTCGCTGGAATGAATCTTAGTGGTGTAAATCTTAGTGGAGTTAACCTTAGTATTGCCAACCTAAGTGGTACAAATTTAACTAATTCTAATCTGAGTAAAGCTAAACTTAATATTACTAAACTTAATGGAGCTCATCTGAGTGGTACAAATTTAAATGGTGCTGATTTGAATGTAGCCAACTTAGTTCTAGTTAATTTGAAAAGAGCTCAATTAATTGGTGCTAAATTGATTAGGGCAGAATTGATTAGAGCGCAACTGAGTGGGGCAAATTTTTCCTTAGCTGATTTAAGTGGGGCAAGTCTTGTTGAAGCCACACTCCGAAAAACTAATCTTAGTGGTGCCAACTTAAAGGGAGCTAACTTACGTTTTGCTTTTATTACAGAATCTAATTTAATAGAGGCCAATTTGGAAGGAGCAGACCTGAGTGGTGCAGACCTCAGCGGTTCAGACCTTAGTGGGGCTGAATTGAGAAAAAGTAATTTGACTGGTGCTAATTTGAATGGTGCTAATTTAAGCGGGGCTAATCTACGTTGGGCTGTTTTGACTGGCGCTCAAATGAACTGTGTTAATCTTAGTGATGCAAAACTGAGTGGTGCTGACTTAAGTAGAGCCAACTTGTTCCAAGCTAATCTTTTAAATGCTAGCCTAGTTCATGTTAATTTATCTAGTGCCTGTTTAATTGAAGTAGATTGGATTGGAGCAGATTTAACAGGAGCAAATTTAACCGGGGCAAAAATTTTTGGTACCTCTCGTCTAGGGATTAAAACAGAAGCTGTCACCTGTGATTGGCTTGATTTGAGCCCTAATGGAGATCAACCTCAAGTTTATACTCTCAATACTCTGAAAATTAAAAGTTTCTTTCACGAGACTCTTCCTAAAGTGAAGATAATTGTTGATACTCGCTTAGATATTTCTAGCCATTATGCTCTAGCTGCTACATATTATCAAATTAGCAAGTATTTACCAGATATAAATCAACCTCCTTGTATAGAAGTTAACTCTTGTAGAACAATTATTTCTTTTTCAATGAACAGCGATGAAAAAATATTTGCTGTTGCTTATATCACTGTTCTACCTTTTCTTGATGGTTATAAAACTCAAGAAAATATTATCAAAATCATGAAGATACTTAACTCTCATGATTTCAATTCTTTAACTCCTATAGTAGCTAAAATAATTCGGCAGTTAAGTACAGTTTTAAATAAATCAATTCAACAAGTAAATAAAATTAATAAAGACAAAGTTTTGTTGAAATTTTGTAGGGGAGTTCAGTTTTTTCAGACTCCAACAAAAATAACTGTAATTAATTCTAGCGGTAAAAATTTTCATGTCTATCATCACCCTAGATTTGGTAAACGAATAGTAAATAAAGTTAGTAAAAGTACAGAAGGAGAAGTCAGAATTCAAGTACCTCAAACAGTACCATATTCTATCAATACAATTATTGATTTTATTGATGGCTTTCATAAACCATAAATTGAATCTCTATAGAATAATTTTGATTTTGAGAAAAAAAATATAATAACTAACTTCTCAGCGATTATTTTTTCTCGCATCTTAGATAATTTTTGCTAATTAGTTAATTAGTTTGTCAAAAAAATTGCTGAATAACTTCAAGAACTGGATTTGAGTCCATAAAATTTGGAGCTGATATTAGAAATTGCTATGGAAAAATTTGTTAAAAAAATTATTAAGTATTCTCCAAGGAAAATTACTTTTTTTTCAATCTCTGATCAGTTAATTTTAAATTTAAACTTCCCCACCCCTATCAAAATAATAAAAGCTTTACCAGGTTAAACTAATTGTAGTTTTTATAATTGCTTATATTGGTTATAAATGATAATTCCCCCTTAGGTGGAGTATATTTTGAGCTATTTGCTTCAATTATCTCTCTTATTTTAGAGATTGTATAGAAATCGCTAAATCAATGTTTTGCACCTATATGGCTAAAAAGGTAAAGAAGCTTACTCTAGCTCTAATTATTAACCCTAATGAGGTTGAATTTTTATAAGTAAATAATCAATATAAAGTTCAGTTAAATAATTTAACTTGCAAGAGTTGAGTAGTAAGTAGCAATCCTAAATTTTGGGAAAAAAATCTGTAAAAATGAAACTCTCTTTACCTTCTGACAATAAAGTAGCTGATTTTATTAACGGCTTTTATTACTTTACTTAAAGTCTGTGATCGAAGTAGAAGTCCATCAATCCTTGTTAAATTTTCTGCGATCGCAAAATCAACCTCACTGGCCTCATAATTTAACAATGGCACGGCTAGTGGCAAGAGCTTTGCGACTGGGGCGTAGTGCTCTAATTCAAACAGCTTCACCTCCAGGTAGCCGTAATCAACAATATCAATTAAGTTATCTGTTACCAGTATTAATGTGGCCAAGAAAAACAATATTAGTTGCTCCTCAGCCAGTCCAAGAACATTTAATAACTGTCGAAATTCCCAAATTAATGGCAAGTAACTCTCAGATTAGTTCATCAATTAGTAAAAAAGGAATTCAAATCTATCCGCTACAAGAGCCTGATTTTAATGGACTACTACTGATGAAGCCCAAAGCTTGGTTAGTGAGCCAATGCCAAGATGACCACTTTTCTAAAGGTATTCCGACAATTATTGATTGGGCAGACTATTTAGAAAACTGGGTACAAAGCTTTTTAACCACAAGCTTTTTACCCACTAATTGGAATCAATTGATGCAATTTTATCCCGATCAAGCTGACTTGATTCGTGAAACAAGGGTAAACTTAACAAAATCACTTTTTCAACATCCAGCTAATCCCTACAGTTGCTACTTAATTGAACAACATGAGCAACAGATTTTACAAAATCTCATCGAAGGTTTGTCATTAACTCTAAGAAATCAAGAATTACAGAGTCATAATTTAAATCATAATTTTTGGTATCAGTGGCAAAGCAATGGACAACTCAGGTGGGCAGAAATTCATCGCCAGAGAGGATCGTTTTCTTTATACTCTACTCCTTATGATTTATCTGAAGCTCTAAAGAATATTTGGACTAAACAACCTGTAGTAATTATTGGAGGAGCATTAGACCTAGAAGCAAAAGCTGATACCTATAGACAGAACATGGGACTAGGGAATATAACTTGTGTTAAATTTTCTCCTGATCGTCACAATGAGATGATTCAACTATATTTGCCCAATAGCTTACCAATGCCGAATACACCTCAATTTCAACCAGCATTAATTTCAGAAATTCGGACTCTATTGCATATTAGCTCCAGTGTTATTAATAGATTAATAGTGCTTCTCATTGGAGATGTACCACTTAAAAGTCAAGTGGGAACTACTTTGGCCTCTGAATTTGGCTCCCGAGTCCAAGTGGAAACTGTTTTTAGTGAAGAAAATGGAATTTTAATTACTGGTTGGGAGTTTTGGCAACAACATCAAAAAGAATTCAAACCACCTAAATTATTGATAATTGCTACTTTGCCCCTTCCATCTTTGGAACATCCTTTAGTCTCTGGGCGAGTCAATTTTTACAAGCAACAAGGTTTAGATTGGTTTAGATTATACCTTTTACCAAAAGCACTGCAAGATATGCAACGTGCTATTACACCCGTGCGAGAATCTCAGGGCATCGTTGCGCTGTTAGATAGTCGTGTGATTCGTCGTAGTTATGGTCAACAAATTTTAACAGCTCTTAGTCCTTTTGCCAAAATTGATTATTTGGATACTACATGGTTAATTTGAACTAGGGAATAGGGATTAGGAAGTAGGATTAATGATTATGTGGATTTAAATTAAAGCAAATTGCTGTATAACCCAAAAACTAGGATTTTTAATTCAATTTTAAGTATATTTGGGGTTAGCATATCTATTATCTAATGGGATGATAGTTTCTGTAGGTCAGCAGGTGAGCAGGTCAGAGCATATAAATAGCCCGGTTACTAGGTTTGGTGTAGTAAGAATTGTCCCCTAATTTGTTTGCCTAGATATACCCAAAATTATTTCCATATATGGGCTTGAACTACCAAAAAGCTAGTAATTTTTGCTACCTACGTTAGGCTGTAGTATTTTATGGCAAAAAAAAGTCCTGGGTTGCGTAGTCCCAAAAGCATTTTAGGCTAATAATAGCATAGGGAGACAAGGGACAAATATATCCGACTACCTCCTCATTAATTCCCATTTCTTCTGACTCCCTACCCCCGAAAAAGACGTTTTCAGTAAACCCTTACTACTGTTATGATTGGATATAAATTACTAAATAAAGGTTGAAATCATTTATGGGTGAAGCAAAGCGTCGTAAAGAAGCACTTGGAGAAAATTATGCTCAAGAAGCAAGGTTTATTTCTTGGCTACCAATTACTAAAAGTCAAAGTCAAAAATTTATGCAGTTGACTACAACTGGTGCATGGATAGGTATTGGACTCCTTGTTGTTGCCTGGTTAATAATTAGATTTATTGGCCCTGCTTTTGGATGGTGGCAAATTGAATAAATTTAATTATTACTAATTATTACGCAATCAAAAAATCTTGACTTATTCTTTGTTAGTCGTATTAGTCATTCTCAAGGATATTGATTGTATTAAATGCAGAGAATATTAACTCATAAATCAGTCAAAATAAACACATACTTTGATGTTTTTCAAATAAAAAATTAAGATAAACTCAGACAAATTTGTAAAATTAAAATATTAAATGAGTTTTTATATCTTTTTACTTATAGTAATGATTAATTATTTGTATGATTCAGATTTTAAGTTTTTAAATCAGTGATTTTACTGAAGTTAAATTTAATAGTTTTATGCCTAAAAATACAATATTCAGCTAAATTATTGTATTTAAGACTAGTATCCAAAATTACATTTTTGAGTTTTTAAATCAGTAATTTCACTGAATTTAAAGTTAATGGTTTTATGCCTGAAAATACAATGGTTTAGCTGAAGATTATAGTTGATACTAGTATCAACTATAATCTTAGTTAAGATAAAGTATATATTGTGTAAGACTAGTTGAAAGATGTCCGAGAAAGGATCATTGAGTTTAGACTATTTTATAGGTTAAATATTAAAATTTTATAATAATTTATTTGACAAACTCTATAATCTAAGAAAAAAAAACTATCTAATTGACTGGTTCCTATATATAGTGTTTATTTAATTTTAAAAACATTATAGGGAAAGTATAAAAAAGCACAATAAACTAGAGATTATTGAGAATTGACCAGGGTTTATTGACAAAATTCGTTGGCTCTGAGAATCTAAGGATGTGATGATAGGAGGATAACTGTGTTTCTGAGACTTACAGAACAACATCGTCAATTTATACAAGACCTAGTAATGAATTTACAAGCTCTAGCAACTGTGCTAGAGAGGAGAGGATATTTGGCATCCTGTTACACTTGTGGAGGTCAAATGAATAGTGCATCATTTATGGTCAGCTTGGGAGAAAACCATCAGATTCGCTTTCTCGTCTCAGATTATGGTATTACATGGACAGAGATGCGAGATGACCGTGAATTAATGAAATTAGAAGGAACTGAAGCTATTAGTCAGCTACAAGAACTAGCTAATTTGCTGAAAAATCAGATTCAGCCTTGTCAAAAACCCAATAAACTCCAGCAAGCATATCTAAGCCTGAATAAGGGCATTTAGCATCAAGTTACCCTGCGTTAAACCTTATGGTTATAACGCAGATAATGTACTTGAAAGATGAAATACATTAATCTTTGCGACTAAAGACTGATCAAAAGATTGGGTGATTTATAGATAGGGAGATTCATAAGTAGCATAATTTTTTGTATTTCTTATATTTCTTATGAATAAGTGGGTAAATAATTAGGAACTACACACTTTAAAAGCCGAAATTCAATCATTGTATAAACATCACGCTTTGCAAATAATTTTTTGTAGGTACTTATATTTATTTATTAACATCTAAAAACCTAGTGTTTAGTTACAAAAGTTAATAGTATTATTTTTTATTTGACTTCCCTTTGTTTCAAAGCTTTTGAAGGGCTCAATAAATATATTAATGTATGCAATTAGAGACTAGATAACTCTAAAATCGCTTCGTTCTAGTGGACTGCACACAAATAAATAAGATGGCGTATAACTCCGGTATCCGAATATAGTTTTTAAAGGTTAAGTTTTAGCTGTAAATACTCACTCTATAATAATTAAGTAGGTAGACTTAGTTCTAGTTTTTAGGGAAAACCCTAACTGGGAATAAGAAAAAGCAAAGATATAATAAGTATATCTGACAAAGGATCAAAAACTCTATATATTAATATTGTCTGGAATAAAAATTAAAAAGTAACTAATATTATGGCATTTTTGAGGATAGTTAGAGACTACTTAATGGTGGTATATATTTCGGATTCTCTATTCCCTTAACTTAGACAATAAATGTTAGGCTCGTTACTAAGGAACAAATTTTACGTGAGCCAGATGTTAATCTATAGGTACAAAAAAACAAGTTAAATTTTTAGCATTAGCTGACAACAAATTACTACTAATTGATTTTGAAGAAGTTTGGCAAGATAGGAGAGTTGATAACAAACTATGAATATTCTAGAATCTCAATGGAAACATTTCTTTATAGACACTAATGATATTCGCCTGCATTGTGTGACTCAAGGTGAGGGAGAATTAGTTATACTCCTTCATGGCTTCCCAGAATTCTGGTATTCTTGGCGTTATCAAATGCCTGCATTAGCACGTCATTTTAAGGTTGTAGTTCCAGATTTACGTGGCTACAATGATTCAGATAAACCAGATAATGGTTATGACTTAGATACTTTAGCTGCTGATATTCGGGGACTAATTGAGCGTTGCGGTTATGTTAAGGCGCATATTGTTGGCCATGATTGGGGAGGAGCGATCGCATGGCACCTAGCTCAAAAATTTCCTCAACATTTAAACCGTCTAGCAATTTTAAATGCAGCTCATCCACAAAAATTCGTTCAAGAACTGCTAGGAAATTTAGATCAATTACGCAGAAGTTGGTATATATTAGCTTTTCAAGTTCCTGGAATTCCTGAATGGGTAATTCAGCAAAACTTAGGAGAATTTATCAAAGGACTTTTCCAAGGACAGGCAATTCGTAAAAGTGCTTTTACTGCTGAAATTACTCAGATTTATCAGGCAGCTTTAGAGAAACCAGGAGCTTTAGTAGCTGCAATTAATCACTATCGTCAATTTCTTTGGCCTCAAAACTGGCTAAAAAACTTTAATAAGCCACAACTAGTTACATCACCTACTTTAATTTTATGGGGTAAAGAAGATTATTTTTTAAGCCAAAAACTTACAGAAGGTTTAGATAAATTAATTGCTGCTCCTTTCCAGTTAAAAGTTATTCCTGACTGTGGTCATTGGATTCAGCAAGAAGTTCCCCACACAGTAAATAGGGAGTTGCTGAATTTTTTGAGAAAAAAATAATCATTATTTAGGTAAATTATTTAATTGTGCCTATTGTTCTACCCTATGCAAAATTGTTTATAATTAGAAGTTCAATTAAGGCAATGATGAAACACTTAGGCACAGATAAAATTGGCGTTGGTGATTTTGGCGGGTGATTATGGTTTAATAATAATCCCCTAACTATTAATTCAAAAGAATTTTATCTTTGGCCAAATTTAATTTTCATAGACTTGATTCACCAACGCCCTAAAATTTACTCTTCTTCTAGAGCTTCATCCTCATCTTCATCCTCTTCTATCTCATCAACCCGTGCCACAGAATTAGCAGAAACCAAAGCACCTTGACTTAAATGATCTCGAACTTGCTTTTCAATTTTTTTGGCAAAGTCAATATTAGATTCCATATAAGCAATAGCTTTTTCTCGACCTTGAGCAAAATTACTTCCTTGGTAACTATACCAAGCACCTTTACGTTTAATTACATCTGTCTCTTCGGCTAAGTCAATAATACAGCCGACATTAGAAATTCCTTTACCAAAAATAATATCAAATTCAGCTACGCGGAATGGAGGAGCGACCTTATTCTTAGCAACTTTGACCTTAGCATGAATACCATATTCCTCTGAAGATTTCTTGAGAGTTTGTGTGCGACGAATATCAAGTCTAACCGAAGCATAAAATTTAAGAGCATTACCACCAGTAGTAGTTTCTGGATTACCATAAACAACACCTATCTTTTGGCGAAGTTGGTTGAGGAAAACTACTGTACAACCTGATTTACCAATATTTCCTGTAATTTTCCGTAGTGCTTGACTCATTAAACGAGCTTGGAGACCCATGTGAGAATCTCCCATATCTCCCTCAATTTCAGCTCTAGGTACTAACGCTGCTACCGAGTCAACAACCACAATATCAACAGCTACAGAACGAACAAGATGATCCACTACTTCTAAGGCCATCTCTCCAGTATCAGGTTGAGAGACCAATAAATTTTCAATATCTACTCCTAATGCAGCAGCATAAGTAGGGTCTAGAGCGTGTTCTGCATCTACAAAAGCTGCTATACCACCACTTTTCTGAGTTTCGGCGATCGCATGTAATGCTAGAGTCGTTTTTCCAGAACTTTCTGGTCCGTAAATTTCAATAACTCTGCCCTTGGGTAAGCCACCTCCTAATGCCAAATCTAAGGTAAGTGCGCCACTCGAGATTGTTTCTACCTTCATGCGGGTAGCATCTCCCAAACGGACAATTGACCCTTTACCAAAAGTTTTTTCTATGGTTTTGAGGACTGAATCTAAAGCTTTTTGTTTTTCTTTGTTATCTGTAGCTGAAGCCATTTATTTTTTCCTAACTTATTAATATAGAATAGATACCCGGGTGAGTAAATGTTGTTTTCTATGGATAATATTGACATACTCCCCACCATTAACGGTAGGGAATTCTCACTTTATATCAAAGAGCCTAGCATGAGTATCAACCCCTGCCACTACCTCTTTACACTCCGTGAGCTTTTTTCCCATCTGCGGTGATGGTACTTAATTCTCTTTCTATTAGTCACATCTCTATCAGTGATACAGCTCAACTTGAATTAACTCCCTCAGATAGCTGCTTCTTACCATGGTTAATACCACAATTAGGGCATATTTGACTTTGACTATTGGCGTCTAGTTTGGTAAAATGTATAATCGGTTTACCCAGAATAGTCAAAAATAAACTCACGAATAGGGTCTAAACAAATATTTTCTCAAGCAAACTTCCCTAATGCTTTCAGGTTTAAATCTTCTGCAAATATTATTCCCACTTATTTACACTTTTGATATGCTGTCAAAAACTATAAATTTTTTCTTGCTAGGTAAATCTTTTCCTACAGCTACCCAATTTGTTTTTTCACTTTCAGCTAGCCTCTTGAATCTTTCTTAATTTATTCTGTAGTTATCTATTGGCTGCATCAGCTTCTTGAAATGAGGAAACTCACATCCTGTGAACTACATATAAACAAATAGGGTGTCAAGTGATATATGTGTTTGCTAAAAACACTTAAGATAGGAGAATTTTCAGATATTAGTTCTCTTTGTTGGCCTTAGTCAGAGCTTGATACTGACTCACATAATTAGGAATTTTTTTTTCTCGTGAAATAAATTATGTACTCAAACGAGGTATAGCAGCGATATACCCGGCATTTTTGGAAGTGAACCCAGTATTTTCTCTCTGTAAGTGGATAGTTATAAACAAAGGGACGAATATACAGCCATATAAGTAGGTCGGTGTTAAAGTTTTTCGCTATCTAAAAAAATATAAATTCATCTCAAGTCAACTTTTTGGAGGAGCTTGGGGTTAGTACATAAGTCTTAATATAGCTAAGTTTTTTCATGGCTACCTATTTATCAATGGCAAAATCTTGATCCGATACTATGGGTACGCTCCAAATGTTTAACAATGTATAACAAAATTTAACCTGCTAGGGAGTTATCTCCTCATTGCTTTGAAAAACTTGTCATTCACAATTCATGATCAAAATACTAATGCCTCTGTTTAAGTCCCGAAACCGATCAAAAGCTCTTTTGATATTAGCTTTTACTGATAATTGATTTACCACAGGAGTGAGGGCTAATCTTCCATAACCAACTTAAATATAGAATTATAGAACCTATTTGGTGTCTTTTTTCAAGTTGAAGACTCTTGCTGAAGTAGGTAGTAGATTAAGTAATTTTGGGCGCTTTTAATGGCCGAGTGGAAATTATTTATCCCCATAATGATTAAACCAAGAAACTGTAATAATGGTTAAGGGAGGAACTATCAAATAGATTTGATAAAGCCTTCCTTTGATGACGAGGCTTATGAACTTTGGTTTTCAGTGAAAATACTTAGTTGACTCGTCTAATATAGTTGATTTGAACTATTAATATTATTTGAACATAATGCTAAAAAATATTCCTTTCATTGACCTAAAATTACAACATCAACCACTAGAAAGTGAGTTCAAAAAATCAATTCAGGAAGTATTAGAAAGAGGAGACTTTATACTTGGTCAAGCAGTGGCAAAGTTTGAATCCTCATTTGCTACAACTTGTGGAGTTGAAAATGCTATTGGAGTTGCTTGTGGCACAGATGCTATAGCACTTGGACTTCAAGCTTGTGGTGTTAGTGCAGGAGATGAGGTAATTTTACCAGCTAATACATTTATTGCTACTTTAATAGGTGTACTTCATACTGGTGCGACCCCAGTGCTAGTAGACTGCGATGAGGAAACAGCATTAATTGATTTAGAAATTGCTCAAAAAGCTGTCACAAACAAAACTAAGGTAATATTGCCAGTACATCTTTATGGTCAAATGGTAGCTCCCAGTAAATTACTAGACTTTGCTCAAGCTAATAAGCTCATTATATTTGAGGATGCAGCTCAGGCTCATTTGGCTCAAAGAGAAGGATATCGTGCTGGAAGTATTGGAACTGCTGCTGCATTTAGCTTTTATCCTAGTAAAAATTTAGGTTGTTTTGGGGATGGAGGTATGGTCGTTACTAGTGACCAAAAGGTAGCAAGTAAAATGCGAATGCTTCGTAATTATGGTGCTCCTCGTAAATATGTCTATGAGGAATTAGGTACTAATAGTAGATTAGATACTTTACAAGCAGCAGTACTAAATGTTAAGCTTCCTTACTTGAAAGGTTGGAATAGCGATCGCAACCAAGCAGCTCAAAAATACGATACCCTCCTCAGTCCGATGAAAGAGAAAGGTATTATTCCGATACAGAATTTGAGTGGTACTGGGCATATTTATCATTTATATGTGATTCGAATTACTGACAAGTCTCCAATAGACCGCGATACTCTGAAAGATAAATTAGGAGTAGCAGGAATTTCTGTTGGTATCCATTACCCTATACCCTGTCATCTCCAACCAGCTTATCAACACTTAGGCTATAAAAAAGGAGATTTTCCTAACAGTGAAACTCTGAGTCAACAGATTTTATCTTTACCTATGTATCCTGTAATTAGTGAAGAACAAATTAATCTTGTTGTTGAGACAATTATTCAAATTATCAGTCAGTAAGTGTTAAGTAAAAAGCTATCAGCTTTGTATGAAATACATAATAAAAATTCTTTTTCCCTAATTAATTATTTAATTGATTTTAAATTTATGATACTATTATAAAAATATCATTTAAAATCAGTAATTTAAGTTTTCAACTAGGGTAAATAGAAACATATAATATGACTTTTTATTGTCTAATAATTTAACTATTTTTAAATTAATATTTTCTTTTAAAATAGCTAGAAAAAAATATTTTAGGTAGTAATAAGTAGAAAATTATGATTCAGAAAAAAATGGTTTAATTTCCATTAAAAAAAATAGTTACATAGCTCTACCAATGTATTCCAAATTACTAGATAGATGACACATAAATAATAATTAATGAATGCCATTTATAAATAGTATTTATTAATGTTAAACTAAAGTCGAGCCAAGCGCTTAATAATTGGTATTATAGAGGAAGTAATCAGATATCTTTGTCCTTTGCTGTCCTCTATAATTATTTTGCCAAAAATCCTAATACTCTCATTTTGTGAGCTTTTAGACTAACTGGCACTTTTTTCGATATCAGAAGAATAAAGTCCTGATCTATAACTATCAAAATAATTACTAATTAAATCCTAAAGACAGATTTTGAACTTTTGAAATAGTAAACAATAAAACTAAAAAATATGTCAACTCGTCAAAAATTTATTATTGCTCTTGAACAAAACTTACTGACAGTAGCGATCGCTGTCTTAATATTTTTGATGTATGCTCCTCTGATCATGTATTGGTACGATGGATGGCTAAATAAAAGTATTAGTGTAGAACATGAATATTTTAGTCATGGAATAATAGGCTTACCTTTTGCTGGTTATATTGCTTGGACTAATAGGCAAAAATGGCAAAATTTAGCTAATGTTTTTCATCCCTTGGGAGCAGTATTATTAGGAATTGCAGGAGTTTGGTATATCAGTGCTATTCCAGACTTGATCAACTTATCTTTGATCATAATGTTGGTAGGAATTTGCCTTTGGTTTAAAGGAATGCCTGGATTGAAATTAATGGGTATGCCATTACTATTTATTTTGCTTGCTAGTCCTAATAGTATTCCCTATTTAATTGAGCCTTATGCTTTACCTCTACAAAAGTTTATTGCTGGAATTGCTGGGTTTATTTTGATTCAGTTGCAGATGAACGTTACTATTGATCAAATATATTTATATGTCGGTGGTAAAATTGTTGAGGTTGCACCCCATTGTGTAGGTTTAAAAATGTTATTTACTAGTCTCTATTTTTCTTTAATGTTACTTTATTGGAATGGAGCGATAGGGAGTCGTATTCAGACTACTTTTTTACTGGTTAGTGCAGTATTACTTAGTGTCAGTGCAAATATTTTCAGAAATACTGTACTAACAATTTTTCATGGTACAGGTCAGGATGAAGCTTTTCATTGGTTACATGATGGATGGGGTGGTGATATGTATTCTGCTGGTATTTTGGTTTTATTAATTATAATTATGAAATGGGTAGATAATTATCTCATAAGCTCACTTGATTTTCCCAATAAATCTGATATATAGATAGGGTTATTTATTAAATTAGAAGTATTTATTTATTTATTTATTTCTTGATGAGATTTAATTTAACTAGATTTAATATCAAAATTATCACCAAATATCAGAGGTTTTTATTATGCTTTATCCTTTCAATAAATTACAAAAACATCAATTTCCACAAGTGATCTTAGTACTATTTCTGCTAATTATTTTAGTAGTAGGAACTTTGCCTGGTTATATAGCAGGAAAATGGTCATGGGAAAATACAGCCTCTATACCTTATTTAAAAAGTTTAAGACAAATAAGAAAAGACGGATTAACTATTTCTGGTTTGCCAATAATATATCGTCAACAATTGATAATTTCTAATCATAAATGGTTACTGCAAAAAGTTAAAAATGATACTAGAGAAATAGTTTTTTTACTGTTAACTCCTAATGGACCAGAAGACAAGCCTCAAGTAGAATGGATGGATATAAGTGGGCTTAATCGTTGGAAAATAGATTCCCAAAAGACTGTTAAATTTACTTTGAAAACAGTAGAAGATGATAATGGAACTACAGAGATAAAAAAACAATATCCTAATATAAAGGCTAGATTCTTTCGAGGTTGGACAAGTGAACAAACTTATGCAATTATGCAGTGGTATGCTTGGCCTGGAGGAGGAAGTCCAGAACCTAGGGATTGGTTTTGGGCTGATAGATTCGCTATGGCTTCTAAAAAGCGCATGCCTTGGGTAGCAGTAAGTATTATATTTCCTATCGAACCTCTAACAGATATAGATCCCTATCTCCCAGAGCTCATTTCTATTGGGCAAAAAACTCAAGCGTCACTGATAAAAAACGCATTCAAATAATCCTTAAATATCAAAATTACAATTAGATTAAGTTACTCTAACTTTTCACATATCACATAGTTAAAATCAATGAATAGTTACTTATTGTAATAAGAAAATTGCATCAAACAAAACTAGTTAAAAATTATGATTAATGACTATTATCGAAAGTTAATTTATTTATTTTTAGCAAACTTTTATTCTAGTACTATAACCATTACTTTAGCTGGATTAATTTTTCCCAAAATTGCTTATGGGCAACTTCAATTACCTAATAATTCTCAACCAAATATTTCACAAAATAATAATAATATAAAATATCCATCTATAGGCTCTCCGCCTTTAGATCCTAATTTCGACTCGGATCCAAATTTACGACTCAGACGTTATTTGCTCGGACCTGGAGATCAACTTTCAATTCAAGTTCAAAGATTTCCTGATTTAAATGTAACAATAGCTATAGGTCCTGAAGGTACAATTCAAATGCCTCTGATCGGAACTGTGCTATTGCAAAATTTAACTATATCAGAGGCGATCGCAAAAATTACTTCTGGCCTCAGTCAATTTATCATTGATGCAGAAGTATCAATATCTTTGGTTGTACAACGTCCGGTCCGAGTCACTATAGCTGGAGAAATTACAAGACCTGGTTATTATCCAGTAGGAGGAAATTATCAAATTTCAGATGCTCTCTCGGCAGCAGGTGGAACAACTTTTACAGCAGACCTACGGAATATAGAGGTGCGTCGGACTTTAGCTGATGGCTCTATAGTTAGTCAGATAGTAAATATTTTAACTCCACTACAGGAAGGTGGTCCTCCTCCTAATTTACGCTTAGAAGATGGGGATGTAGTCATTATACCTTCTCTCAAGTCTATTAAACCTGAAGAGAAAGACAGAGAACTACTCACTAACTATAGTCAGGCAGGGGCTTTAACTACTGGTATTATTACTGTAAATGGAGAAGTGACTCGACCTGGTTATTACCCTGCAAGTCAGGTATCTTCTGCTTTGTTCGCTGCTGGTGGCGCTTCTCTAACTGCGGATCTGCGCAGAATTTTAGTTCGGCGGACTTTAGGTGATGGTAGTGTGATCGAGGAAATAATTGATTTATATACTCCTTTGCAAAATTCTACTGACTTGCCTAATATTCCTTTAAAGGATGGGGATGCTATCATTGTGCCTCCACTAGAACCAGGATCAGATTTTGGTTATAACCGGGAGTTAGTTGCTAAGTCAACTTTGAGTCAACAACAAATTACTGTTCGTATTTTTAGTCATCCTAATGATACTTTGGCTACTACTAATCTTCCAAATGGTAGCAAATTAATAGATATTCTCAATGGTATAGCGGTAGACTCAGCACATTTGGAGGCAATTAATTTAATTAGATTTGATAAGGAAAAAAGCAAAATAATTAGGCGAGAACTGAATGGTAAAAAAGCGATATTTGGGGATAGTTCTCAAAATATTTTACTTCAGAATGAGGATATAGTTGTGATTGACCGTACTTGGATTAATCAAATTAATTATTTATTTGAAAAATATACACTTCCTGTCAGAAGTTCCCTGGAATTGTTGCTGTTTTTCCGTTCTTTACAACAGGATGCCTCTAATTTATTTTTAGGTGGTGGTGGAAATAATCGTAGAAATAATAATCGTAGAAGGAATTAATTAAGAATTAATTTTTAGCAATAAGTAAAGAAGGAAATTAATAAATTATGTTTTCAGTATTTACACAAAATTATTTACCTAAAAATTTGGTTTAAAGGCTCTCTTTTTTTTTGGAACTTTGTACTTAACTTGAAAAAACGGCGAGGTATTCAACTGTTCTCAAAATAAGCGGCTACCTATTTGTGGTGTTTGCAGTTTGAAAATTAGAATTATGGGGTTCCATGGAGTAATGCTTGTGGTTACAGTAGTTTTGATCTCGGTAGAACACAGTGAGACAACCTGATGTAAGTTCCCTATATGCAAGGTTCCTAAAAGGTTTTGGTGATGGCGATGCAGTTCATCAATTTGAAAGGGGCTTTAGGAATTTTTCTAAATAATAAGTACCAGAACACATACAGCATATTTCAGGTTGATCAGGTACCCTCACGGCGACAACAAGCTCCCCTCCCAAAAATAGTTGCGGTGGGTTAAGCTCTCTTCCGAGGAAAAGTTACTTTTTAGGGATTGATGAAAACTTAACCTATGCTAAAATTATTTATAATGTCGGTCTTCTTTTGAGGCGGATAGATAAAAAGTAGTTAAGGAGAAATAACTTTTATGTCAGACACAATTAGAATTATTACTTATGGTGATGCTAATATTCCTGATACTAATCAAAATAGTCAGAAAGATGGAGCTAAAAGCCTTGATACTTTTATTCCACCTACTCCTAAATTTTCTCATAGCAATTCTTCTAAATTATCAGATAAAAGTAAAGTTCAAAATGTTGGAGAATTTGAAGTTAAAGTAGATACTCTAGAATCAGAAATGAGTCATTTAATTGACGTTGTTGAGCGGTTATTAACTAGGGCTGAAAAACAAACTCGTAATGAAATTGCTTTGGATGAAATTGAGCTTTCAGTTGAAGTAAATGGAGAAGGAAAAATTAGTATTTTAGGAAATGGGGCCCAAGCTGGTGGGAAAGGTGCTATTAAGCTGAAGTTTAAACGACAGCAGAGAAAGGATGACTAATAAAGCAATTACTATAGGTGTTCAGAAATATCAGTTTTTTTCTCCTCTGAAATATGCAGCTAATGATGCTGAAAAGATGAGGAATTTTTTGCTGGAAGAAGCAGGTTTTGATGAGGTTCTTTACTACTCAGATTATTCTCCAGAGATTAATGGTGATTATACTCGCCCAACTCGTTCTAATTTAGAATTCTTGTTAGAAAATCAGTTTAAAGAACCATTTATGGGTATTGGTGATAATTTTTGGTTTTTTTTTAGTGGTCATGGTCTTAGAGAGAATGGTATTGATTATCTCATTCCTGTTGATGGTTATAAAAATGTTCAAAAAAGTGGAATTTCTGTTAATTATATTATTCAACAACTTCAAAAATGTGGAGCCGATAATGTAGTTTTGATATTGGATGCTTGTAGAGATGAGGGTGATGCAAGAAGGGGAGGTAAAGGAATAGGAGAACAAACAGAACTGGAAGCTATTGAAAAGGGAGTAATTACTATTTTTTCTTGTAGTCCTAATGAATATTCTTGGGAATTAGAAGAATTTCAACAAGGAGCTTTTACTTATGCATTATTAGAAGGGTTAGGTAGTAAAGGTCAAAAAGCAACTGTAGAAAAACTGAATGATTACCTAAAATATAGGGTGAAAGAATTATCTCAAGATAAGGGAAAACAAACTCCTCGTATTACTATTGATCCTCTGGAAAAATCTCATTTAATTTTGATGCCAAAGTATGCAACTTTAGCTGATATTGCAACTTTAAAACTTGATGCATTTAGGGCACAAAGCAAAAGAGAATTTGGAAAGGCTAAGTCTCTTTGGAGAATGGTACTTAATGCGGCTCAAGGTCCTGATGAAGATGCAATAGAAGCTCTGAATGAGATAGCTATTCAGGAAAAATTGGGAGATTTTAGTCAGTTTCCATTTAGTCCAAAACCAGAGAATTTTGAGAATTTACCTACTTCAGAAACTCAACCACCAAAGTCAACAGAATTATTAGAAAGTTTAAATATTCAAACTCCATCAAAACCACAAGGAAAGCCACAAGGAAAGCCACAAGGAAGGTCGAAACCAAAGTCGGAACCAAAGCCAAAAGCAAAAACTCCAACTAGATCTATACCTAAAACCCAACTCCCAGGCAAAAAAACCAGAAGGCAAATATTGATATTAGGAGGTCTAGCCGGAAGCGGGTTTGTGGGGACGGTTTTAACTCAAATATTTTTCAAGGAACCATCTACAGAAAATATTTCTAGTTCTGACCAAGAAGCACTTTTAGAACCAGCAGATATTTCTACTCCACCACAACAAAAAACTGTTACCCAGGAGTTTACCACTGTTAAACTGAACAACACAGGAGAAATAATAAGCCGCATATTTTTGATATTAGGAGGTTTAGCCGGAAGCGGGTTTGTGGGGACGGTTTTAACTCAAAGATTTCTCAAGGAACCATCTACAGAAAATATTTCTACTTCTGACCAAGAAGCACTTTTAGAACCAGCAGATATTTCTACTCCACCACAACAAAAAACTGTTACCCAGGAGTTTACCACTGTTAAACTGAACAACACAGGAAAAATAATAAGCCGCACTAAAGGTAAAGCAGAAGTAATGACAGAAAACCTGGGTAATAGAGTTTCTCTAGAAATGGTAAAAATTCCCGGAGGTAGGTTTTTGATGGGGTCTCCAGAGACGGAAGCAGGAAGACGTGATAACGAAGATCCGCAACATTATGTAGATGTGCCGGAATTTTTCATGGGAAAGTATGTAGTTACTCAAGCACAATGGCAAGCAGTTATGGGAAATAACCCTGCTAAGTTTAAAGGTGCAAGTCGTCCTGTGGAAAGAGTAAGTTGGAATGACGCGATAAAATTTTGTCAGAAACTCTCACAAATAACAGGAAGAAAATATAGTTTGCCCAGTGAGAGTCAATGGGAATATGCTTGTCGAGCCGGAACAACAACACCATTTTATTTTGGAGAGACTATAACACCTGAGTTAGTTAACTATGATGGCAACTACACTTACGGTAATGCGCCAAAAGGAATATATAGAAAAGAAACAACAGATGTGGGAATTTTTCCACCCAATAGTTTTGGTTTGTACGATATGCACGGGAATGTTTGGGAATGGTGTGCTGATGAATGGCATGATAACTATGATGGTGCGCCTACAGATGGCAGTGTTTGGCTAAATGGAAATAAAGCTCGATCACCGCTGCGGGGCGGTTCTTGGAGCAACAATCCTCTTTTTTGCCGTTCTGCGGTTCGCCTCTACTATAATAGGCGCGACGACCACAGCCTCACTTTTGGTTTTCGTCTTGTCTGCGATGGCGGGAGAACTCTTTAACCCTTTTCTCTTTTCCCCTTTTGCCCTTTGCCCTGTTTTTCTTTTTCCTTTATTGTCCCGCTTTAGGGGGTCGAAATTTTTTTTTAAAACTGATGTAGCATATTTAATACATTACTCAAGAATGCTAGGCAGAATATCAATCAAATTGCAGTATAATAAGGACCTAGACAAATAACCTTGAAAACAGAATATTTATAGGCTTTCTGGTATTCATCCTCACCGTCAGGACGTGCCAGTCGGTAAATTCTGTGTAAATGCCAATTTTATCCTCTTGCTGATAGCCACAGAGCCTCCTGCCTTACCTCCTCCAAAGTGGAATTATTCAACAGGAGATGATATAAAAATTAGGCGATCGCCATAGCTAAACAATGAAAAATAGAGAATTGAGTTAGTTGACAACTTACGTTATCAAGTGATATAATAAACTAGTTGTCTTTAATAATAATGTAGTAAAATTCGTCAAACCTAGAGAAGCTGGTGAAATATTAGGAGTCAACGTCCGCACTTTAGTTAGATGGGAAAAAAGTGGAGAAATAAACCCCATTAAAACACCATCAGAACAAAGTCGCCATGATATCAAACCTAATAGTAGGATATCTATAAACCGCCATCTGAATGTAAGTATCAACTTAAGAAATGGAGTCAGGAAAAACCCGTGAATAGCTGTGGATGAGTAACCACCGACGGCATCAGCAGCAGCAAGAAGTCAACATCAACTAGTCAGGCTATGTAGCGTTTTGTCTAAGTTTGATAAAGCAGCCCTCAAGTAAAGTCCTTTTATTCCGTTTATTATGTAAACACATTCTTTTTTTCACCTTTAGCATAACAAACAGTCTCCAAAAACTCAGTTGTAATATATTCTATTTATCAATAAAAATTGGATTATGGCTATACCTATTGTTAAACGTTATTTAATTGTTTTAGAACTATACAAGTGGGTCGGAGTCGCAACTTTTGCACTAGCATTAGGTGTTTCAGGAATAGTTGCTATGCGGCCAGTTCCTAAAGCAAAACATACAATTGCAGGTAAACTGATAAATATTCGTCCTGCAGTATTATTTTCTGAGACTGGTACTAAAATTCAAGAACAAGCTGCCGCAGTTACTACAGAGAGGTTGCTAAATGATGAAGTTAGAAAAGTAGTAGCAGAAAAATTTTTGGTAGACCCAAAAATACTGAAATTACGACAGAAAAAAGGTATATACACAATATCTTATCAAGATACAGACAAGGCAAAAGCCCTAGAAATAGTAAATATGCTGATGGCAGAAATAGTCAAGCAAAGCCGAAAAATTAATACTACTTATCAAAGAGCTATTATTGAAGAAGTCAATAAGCGCTTGCCTGCAGCCATTGAAGAATTGAGAAACACTCAACAAGAACTACAGAAATTTGAGAGAGAAGAAGAAGCTTTGTTGATAACATCAAGAGCAGGTGCTTTACCAGGAGAGATAGCAGGTAACCGACAACAACAAACTCAGATGAAATTACAGTTAGAAGGGGTGGAAGCTCAAATTAATAGTTTAGAAGAACAGTTAGGGTTAACTGCAGATCAAGCTTATGTAGCCCGGGCACTAGCAGCAGATCCAATTATAGCAAATCTCCGAGTAGAGTTGTATCAAGTAGAAAATGAGTTAGATAAATTATTATTAGATTTTACAGAAAAGTATCCACCCGTAGTTGAGTTGCGTAGGCGAAAACAAGTTGCAGAACAACAACTACAACAACGTGCCGCAGAAGTTTTAGGAGGTAATGGTATTGCAGCACCATTGAGACAAGTAGAGCAAATTAGAGTTGATGCTTCTTTAGACCCTACAAGACAACAGTTAGCAGAAACTCTAATTGCTTTAAAAGCTCAAAAAGAGCAGTTACAACGACAATTACAGACAACAATTGAAACTGAGCAAAAATTACAATTAGAGTATAGAAATATTCCTAATAAGCAATTAGAACTGACTCAGTTGCAAGAAAAAGTTGCTCTGAAAAAGTCTCGTCTTGATCAGATGCGATCTACCTTAGAAGATGCTGAGGTAGCAGAGGCAGAGATAACTAGCAGTTTAACGGTTTCTGAGGAAGCTTATGTTAGTAAGCTAGGTAAGACAGGAGAAATAGCAATGCCTTTAATGATGGTAGGAGGAGGAATTGCAGGTATAGTTCTTGGTGGAGGTTTAATTTTTATCTTGGGAATGCTTTCTGGTAAGTTCTATTATTGGGAAGAAATTAAAATAGTTTTAAAAGAAAAAGAGGTGCCCTTATTGGGAGTATTGCCTGATGTGATAAATTTTGACCCAGATATGAAGTTAGAGAAAATGCCTTTGTTAATAGAGCGTAATTCACCAGAACTAGAATTCTATGAAAAGTTGCGGACAAACTTGTCTCTTCAGGGAAGTCAAGCTCCAAAAGTTGTGCTTTTGAGTAGTGGAGTTAAAGGAGAAGGGAAAACATTTTGTGCTTATAATTTAGCGATCGCTGCGGCACGAGCAGGTAAACGAACACTTCTCATTGAAACCGACTTAAGGTCACCATCAAAAGCTGAGTCCCTCAAAATTTTTCCTGATCCAGATAGCTGTGTTGAACCACTCCGTTATTATGGGGATATTAATAGTTGTATTAGACAAGTATTAGAGGTAGAAAACCTTTATATTATACCTAGCCCTGCTGTTGTCAAACAACCAGGAAGAATAATAGAATCTAGTGAAATGCAAAAGTTACTTTCAGACTCCCGACATCGTTTTGATTTTGTCATTCTAGATACTTCTTGTCTGAACCAGAATAATGACGCTTTTATTCTGGAGCCATATACTGATGGAATGATTATTATAACTCGACCATATTATACTACATCAGGTATACTGACAGAAATTATAGAACAGCTAACAAATGACGAAGAAGATGAAGAAAGTACATCTGGGCCAAAATTTTTAGGAGTTATTGTTAACGGAGCAGATATTTCTGCAAGTTTTCAAGTTAAACCACTGGATGATTTGGATATATCTAATTCCCAGCTTTCTGACCCACCTGCACCCCGTATCGGAGCATCTACAGCAACAGAAGTGACACAGGTTCAGAGCCGATATTAATATTATACATCACAGCATTTATCTAAGTGATTTTCTTCTTGTTTGAATTGTGACTACAGTTGACAGCAGCTCAAGGGTTTAAAGAAAAAAGACGACAGCATTTTTAAAATTGATGAACCAGATCATCATCAGCCAAAACCAGTAGGGAGGTTATATGCAAAATTCCTACTGGAGTATACCGCGCAGGAAAATTGCTCTGATGTACCTTCACCCCAGACCAGAAAAAAGTTGAGGAAGGATCAAAATATAGGGACAGGAGTTAATGTTTCTGCTATGCAATTTCAGTGAAGTCACAACACTCCCACTGTAAAGGCCAGGGAGTATATCAGCGAACATTTTCTACTCCCCAATAAGGAGCTTTCTGTGCAGCCCTTAAAATAAATGCCGCTATATTTTCTACTTCCTGTTGAGACATCCAATTTTCAGTAATTTGACGACAGAAAAGTGTATAACTACTACCGTCATATATCATCGGGTCTCTCAAGAAAGCAACTAAGTTATTCAGATCATCTCTTGGAGGTGTTGCTCCCTTAAGTTTTTCCAAGGATAGAGATACTGAAGGATTAACTAAATTTGCCCCCCCTACATGACAATTTAGACAATTTTTAGCAAAAGTTTGTTTACCCTCAGATAAATCTTCAGCAGAAAAATTCTTTAGCTCACCTTGCTTATTTAATTTAATTCCTACTGGTATTTCTGCATCTAAATACCTTTTGACATATGAATCTACAGCAGCTTGAACTGGTTGAGTATCAAAAATTATTACCTGAACAATAATTAATATTGTTAGTACAAAACGAATCAGTAATGATTTATTCAACATGATACTTTAATTACTTTGGTAACTAGGTAGGTAGTTTTAATTGTTCTAAAAATTGATGAATTCAAAACAGTGAGAAACAGTTTATAAATTGCTTCTAGTTTCTTTTTGAAATTTTTTGTAAAAACGTAAATTTTATGCCTACCTATTTATAAATATTAAACATCAATAACTGATTTTAGATTAGGGTTTAATTAACAGAAAACTTTATCTCCCATCAAAAAAACAATAATCTAAAATCATTAATCAATATTTTCAACAAAAAGAATATTAGCGGAAGATTTTACCGCCTCCCCACTGTTTACCTAGAACTTTAGGTTGTACAAGAATGTAACCGGCGATCGCATATAGATCATCCTCAGTGAGATTTCTCATTTCTGGGTAAATATCAGCACTCTTGATACTTGGGTGAAATTCAGATATCTCAATAAACCCATCATAAGTAGTAGGGTTTTGCATATAGTCTATCAGACCTTCTATGTTATCTCGTGCTGGATAGGCCAATGCTAAAGTTTCTGGGTCTAAAGAAACATCAGGATTTGTTTTGGTAATTCCTCCTACATGACACTGAGAACAAACATTAGTAAATTCCCTTTTGCCTTGTGTGTATTCTTTAATAGTAAGTACAACTTCTTTGTCCTCATTCAGAGGTAAAGTACGAACATTATCATCTAATTTGGCAGCAGTGGCACTGTTGATGAACGTTGTAAATGTCAGCAATACTATAAAAACCACAGATATGAAAAATTTTTTCAAGTTTCTTCTCCTTAAAACTGGCAAGTTAGTTAATCAACCAATACAAGTATGTTGATTACTAGAAATATTTATGCAGGAACCAAAAGTTACAAAACTTTAGGTTTGTTTAACTTTTCTCTAATTTTTATTTATCGGTCTTCAGGTGTCAATTAGTCAAGTACTTAATAACTTTTATTAGGAATCAGACTTTTGTTGTTGAGCTAGTAAATGAGACATAATTGCTTTGGCATCCTCTAAGGCCAAACGAGTTTGAGAATGTTTATAAGAAATCCTCATTTGGTCACACAGACGAAGTACCTCATTTACATGGACATTAAAGTCTTCCGCTATTTCTTGGATTGATATATCTGCAAAACCCATAATATTTTGTTAATTTATATTTTAATTTAATTTAGATAAAGCTAATAAAAAAATTTTTGACAACAGTTCTCAGGGGGGTTATTGGGACTGACAAGTAAAAAATAAACTTAATTATAGACAGACAAAGGACCATATCTCCCAAAAGCATAAGTCCTTGGAAAAGCAAAGGTTTTAGATAGTTTTAGATAATAGACAGAATGATTTGGCCCAGACTAAGATTTGCTGAGTTCTGCTGCCTTCTCCAGGCATTTTTTCTCTCAGAAAATTTGTCAGTACCATAAGGACATTTTTCATGTTCTCGGGCCAATTCACCCCTTTTTACTTCAGCCATCAAAAACTGAGAATTTAACCCTGAGGTGTGGGTTGAATTTTATTATCAGTTGTTGATAAATTATGTGACTCTGCCTGAAAGGGTAAATGACAGTGTGGTCCAGTTTCTAATGATTCATCGGAAATTAAGGTAAGAGAATGAGGTTTATGCAAGCGAATTAACTTAACTAGAGTTTTCTTTAACTGGGTACGAGGTACAATGGCATCTATAAAACCATGTTTCAATAGATACTCAGAAGTCTGAAAGTTTTCGGGTAGCTTTTCACGAACTGTTTGTTCAATCACCCGCCGTCCAGCAAAACCTATTGTGGCTTTTGGTTCAGCGATAATAATATCTCCAAGCATGGCAAAACTTGCAGTTACACCACCTGTAGTCGGATGAGTTAAAATTGGAATATATAGCTGTTTAGCTTCTCTATGCTGTTCTAGAGCACCAGAGATCTTGGCCATTTGCATCAGACTTAAAAGACCTTCTTGCATTCTGGCTCCACCAGAAGCACAAATAATTATTACAGGTAAACTTTCTTGAGTGGCCTTTTCGATTAATCTGGTCAGTTTTTCTCCCACAACTGAACCCATACTTCCTCCCATAAATCCAAAGTCCATAACTCCCAAGGCCACAGGTTCAGTTTCAATATTGCCGATACCTGTCTGTACAGCATCTGGAAGCCCAGTTTTTCTTTGATATTCAAGGAGTCGATCACTGTATGGTTTGCGATCGCTAAATTTTAAAGGGTCTGTTGCTCTGAGTTCTGGGTCAATTGGCACCCAGGTGTTAAAATCTATTAATTGCTGAATTCGCTGTTCACTAGATACTCGTATATGGTGTGTGCATTCTGGGCAAACCATTTGATTTGCTTGTAGGTCTTTTGTGTAAGTCAGAGTACCACAAGCTTCACATTTGATCCAAAGTCCATCAGCAATTTCTCGCTCAGGTCTCTGTTGAGGGTCCTGAGATGATTTCCGTCGATTTGCAAACCAATCAAATAGAGACATTAAAATATTTTTGAGTTAATTATTTTGTGATTATACTTTTGCTAAAGCTCACCATTATACTTTTATTAAAATAAGTTTTCAGGCAAAAAATCTTTAGTTCTACAAGTTAAGGTTAGAGCAATATAAGAAAATTCTGGATGAGTACATTGATGACATACTTTGTTATGCCATTAAAATTCTATATCCTAATTTCTGTTCATGGACTATAAATTCAAGTAATCTATGTAATATTGTAAAATTTAGTTTGATAATTTTGGTGTATTTTTATATAAAAAACTGTGGCCAAACTCCCTAATCTCTAAAAATCAAGATTAGAACTCAGGGAAAAATTAGAACCCAGGAAAAAAAAGATTAAGGTAAGTAGATAGTATATTATCACCCCAGATAACGGTTAAACCAGCCCCCATTGCTAAAAATGGTCCAAAAGGTATTGGTTGTCGTCGATCTAGTAAACGTAAGGCGATCGCTCCTCCACCAACAAGTGCTCCCATAGCACAGGCCAGAAAACAAGTTAATAATAAATATTTCCAGCCCAACCAAGCTCCTATCATCGCTGCTAGTTTGGCATCTCCTCCACCCATAACTGTTTGCCCAAAAGCTATGGAACCAAATATAGATATTAAGTCAAAAAGCCATAGACCAACTACCGCTCCAATAATACCTATTATCAAATAATTTACTAGATTATTTACTTGAAAATTTTCTTCAAATGTGGTAAGCATTTGAAAAAACAAACCTACAATTAACCCTGATTGAGTTAAAGGATTAGGCAGAGTCATAGTGTCCAAGTCAATCATAGACAAAGCCAGTAACCAACTAAAAAAAAACCAGTAGCCTAGGGTAGAGATAGTAATTCCAAATTTCCCAAAAACAACTAAAAATAGTAAGGCTGTAATTAATTCTACTATTGGATAGCGAATAGAAATAGGGCTATGACAATGACCACAACGTCCGCGCAACCGTAGCCAACCAAATATAGGGATATTTTCTGTAGCTTTTAATCTACTATGACATTTGGGACATCGAGATGGAGGCCACAGAATAGATAATCCTGCAGGTATCCGATAAATGACAACGTTGAGAAAGCTACCAATAGATGCGCCTAGGGGAAATACAATTAGAGTTAGAGGCCACATTATAAGTAAATCCATATAATTATCAAAAGTTCAAAGTGACATTCCTAGCTTTTGAGGTTACTTCCTTCTAATCTTTTCTCATTACTTCTGGCATAATTAATTTTACAGTCAAGTGAAGATTTGTTAACTTAATTAGTGTATCGTGCCAATTGCTCATGAGCCTATACCTGATGGCTTAAAAGAAAAAAGTTTGACCAATACTCCAATAAACCCATCACCAAATTATTCTATCTACCACTACTATCTAGGGCTACTAATATTCTTATATCCTGAAATAGGAATAACTTTGAGATTTTCTGGGGGTTCGTAGATGGAGTTTGATCATCCCTTTAAGAGTCGAAATTTTCACTGTTTAAGGAGCCAAGTTCTATATGGCGGAGAGTATAAAATCAAAACTAATTTATCAATAAATTTTTGATTCAATCAACTCTAAAGGGACAAAAAATTCCCCTGGTAATAAAATTGGCTTTTGGGAGAATATTAGACCAGCTCGATAACTAATGAGACTAATGGCCACACCTTGAGGAAGTCTAACTTGGCTAGGATGGGTCTCGAGATAAGTGCGATAGAGCAATTTTGCTAATTTTTGTAGGTATGGAGTCAGTAATAGGGCAATATTTGAACCTACATACTTTACTGGTCTTTTTTGTGTAGTGTTTACCACAAGAAACTCTAATAGATATTTTATAGATGTATTTGCTACTGTGAACTACCCCAGCAGAAGTCAGGATAAATCCTATTATTGAGGGTATGCAATTCCTTTGACCTAAGTAAACTCTAACGTTTTACATTTGCTCAGTCCTTTAAAAGGATAACTCTGATACTTATGAAGGTTAAATTACTTCCCACGGGGATACCGTGTGAGGACCTAGTCCCAGATTTCAGACATTAGCAAGTGCTGTCTTTCGGTGCATGGCCTCAAATAAGTCAAGGGAAGCTTATAACTACAGCATCATCTAGTATTCTATTGTCTAATGTCTCTAAACCTATTATCAAGAAAAATTCTAATCAATATCTGAGTAAGGCAACAAAAAAAGAAATCAAAATTTTTGAAAGTTAGGAGAATTTAGAACGTTTAGTCACGAAGAAATTGCTTAGTTTAATTTACAAAATGAAAAAACTAAAGCTCTAGTCAGAGATATTATGGATGTCAAAGATAAAAAACGACGAGAACAATAATTATTTTTACTGAAAGCTATTAAATATCACTGATCAATAGATAATAAAATCTATGATCAGGATGTTTATAAAATGGGCAGAATGATTGATACTTCAACCCCAAATGATGCTAAATCAAAGTTAAAGAAAGAAAGTTTTCTATTTTGGGCATTTTTGAAAATTGTTTGAAAATTGGGAGTACATCTTTTGGGGGCTTTCTGGCACTGGTTTCAGTGTGTGAAAGTATAATTGTTCGACAATATAAGCTACTATCTCATGAAGAAATACTTGATGGTATCTCTCTGGCAACAATTCTTCCCGGACCGGTTGCGGTAAATGTTGTCGCTTACATAAGTTAAAAATTTGAGGAATTAGAGGAGCATTTGCCAGCACTACTGGAGTATTGCTACCCACCTATATTCTCGTTGTCAGCTTTACGGCTTTTTACTTTCAAGTAGGTGAAATTTCTGCCATTAGTAAAGCTTTTGCTGGATTTATTCCAGCTATGGTTGCCATTATATTAGTAGCTATATGGGGACTGAGTAAAAAAACAATTAGAACACTTAAAAATTGGCAGTCTATTTCAATTGCCGTTGCCGCCTTCATCATTCTCAAGTTTGTATAAGGATTTTACACAACTTTGCTTATTGTACTAGGGTCTGGAATTTTTGGTTACCTTTTATATTATGATACTACTGCTAGTGAACTATCTACTAGTAATATCTCTAATTCTACCACTTCTCCATTAATCTCAAAGACAAAATTAGTTCTTTCTTTCTTTGTTCTCTCAGCGTTCTTGGTTTTGTATTTAGTTCCACTTCCTTTTTTGGAAAATACTAGTCTAGCTAAACTTTTTATGGTTTTTTCAGGGATGAGCCTAACTTTGTTTGGTGGTGGTTATGTTTTCATTCCTATGATTCAATAGACTGTTATCAATACTTATGGATGGGTAACCCAAACATAATTTGCCAGTGCGATCGCTTTAAGTCAAATAACACCTGGTCCCATGCTCATTAGTGCGGCTTTCATTGGTTATGCTGTCAAGGGAATACTAGGTTCTTTGGTTACAACTATTGGTATGTTTTTACCCCCCGCAATGTTGATGATGACTTGTTCTGACTTACTATAACAGATTAAGAATTTATCTACAATTCAGGCCGCATTAAAAGGCGTTCGTTCTGCTGTAATTGGTATAATTTTTACTACAGCATTTATTTTATTACAAGGTGTTGAAATTCATTTGGTCTCAGCTTTAATTTTAATCGGTGGGTTGTTTGCTCTCTTACGCTTCAAAGTTGATGTTATTCTGATAATTCCCATCGCAGGAATTTTGGGAATACTACTTTATCCATAAATATACCTAAAAATGTTGACATTAAACGAACATGGGGGGGATAAATGTAAGTGCGACTCGCTGGAGTTGCAGTTGAGTGAAATATCCGCGCTTTCAGGCTAGAAAGTGGGTCAATGTGCGATTTTTTTTCCTTCTTTTCATCCTAATTTGACGAATTCAAGATACCATGAAGAATGGTACAATTAATTTTAAAATAATCATGAAAAAATTTTGTTTGCAAGCTCCCTTTCAACCTACTGGTGACCAACCTCAAGCGATCGCTCAGTTAACTACCAATATTCAAGCTGGGCATAATTTTCAAACCTTACTTGGAGCTACTGGTACAGGTAAGACATTTTCTATAGCTTCTGTCATAGAAAATGTTGGTAGACCGACGTTAGTTTTGGCTCATAACAAAACATTGGCTGCTCAATTATGTAATGAATTAAGGGATTTTTTTCCTGATAATTCTGTGGAATATTTTATTAGTTATTATGACTATTATCAACCGGAGGCTTATATTCCGGTAACGGATACATATATAGAAAAAACAGCTTCTATTAATGATGAAATTGATATGTTGCGTCACTCAGCAACTAGGTCACTTTTTGAACGTCGAGATGTAATTGTGGTAGCTTCTATTAGTTGTATTTACGGTTTAGGAATTCCGTCAGAATATTTAAAAGCAGCTATTTCTTTACAAGTGGGAGAAGAAATTAATCAACGACAAATTTTGAGAGATTTAGCAACAGTTCAATATACTAGAAATGATTTGAATTTAGGTCGAGGAAAATTTAGAGTTAAGGGTGATGTTTTGGAAATCGGACCTGCTTATGAGGATAGAATTATTCGGGTAGAATTTTTTGGAGATGAAATAGATGCTATTCGTTATATTGACCCTGTAACTGGAAATATTCTCCAAAGTTTAGAGTCTTTAAATGTATATCCGGCGCGTCACTTTGTTACTCCTGAAGAAAGATTAGAAATTGCTTGTAATGATATTGAAGTAGAATTAGATGAGAGATTAAAAGAATTAGAAAAAGCCGGAAAGTTGTTAGAAGCTCAACGTTTAGAACAGCGTTCCAGATACGATATAGAAATGTTACGGGAGGTGGGATATTGCAATGGAGTGGAAAATTATTCTCGGCATTTAGTGGGTAGAAAAGCAGGGGAACCGCCGGAATGTTTGATTGATTATTTTCCGAAAGATTGGTTATTAGTTATTGATGAATCTCATGTGACTGTTCCCCAAATTCGAGGAATGTATAATGGAGACCAAGCTAGGAAAAAAGTTTTAGTTGAACATGGGTTTCGTTTGCCTAGTGCTACGGATAATAGACCTTTAAAATCTGAGGAATTTTGGGAAAAGGTTAATCAATGTATTTTGGTTTCTGCTACTCCTGGAAATTGGGAAATAGAAAAATCTGAGGATAGAATTGTTGAGCAAATTATTCGTCCGACTGGTGTTGTTGATCCGAAAATTTTTGTGCGTCCGACTGAAGGTCAAATTGATGATTTATTGGGTGAAATTAGGGAACGGGTTAAGCTGGAAGAGAGGGTTTTAATTACGACTTTAACTAAGCGGATGGCTGAAGATTTGACTGAATATTTAGAGGATCAAAGTGTTAAGGTTCGTTATTTGCATTCGGAGATTAATTCTATTAAGAGAATTGAGATTTTACAGGGGTTGAGAGAGGGAGAGTTTGATGTGTTAATTGGGGTGAATTTATTACGGGAAGGTTTGGATTTGCCGGAGGTTTCTTTGGTGGCTATTTTAGATGCGGATAAGGAGGGATTTTTACGGGCGGAACGTTCTTTAATTCAGACTATTGGTAGGGCGGCGCGTCATATCCGAGGTCAGGCTATTTTATATGCTGATAATTTGACGGATAGTATGATTAAGGCTATTGATGAAACTGAAAGAAGGCGAGGTATTCAGTTGGCATATAATAAGATGAATAATATTACGCCACGGCCTGTTGTGAAAAAACAAAGTAATGCTATTTTGGCGTTTTTGGATGTGTCGCGCCGTTTAAATTCTCAACAGTTGGAAGAGGTTTATGAACAGGTGGATAATTTGTCTTTGGATGATGTTCCGGAGTGGATTAAAAAGTTAGAAAGTCAGATGAAGGAAGCGGCGAAAAATTTGGAGTTTGAAGAGGCGGCTAAGTTACGCGATCGCATTAAACATTTGCGGGATAAGTTAGTCGGTAATTCTTGAAATTTATCAAAAAAAAAGTTTGCTTGCTCAAAATAATTGGGTCTAAAGCCTCATTTTTGAAGGCTAAATATTATTAGGTTAGGGTTTGCTAAAAAAGTCTTTTTCAGAAGTAGGAGACTCATCCTTAACATCTCCCAGTAGGAGAAGTAAGGAGGTTTCGCTACGGGAGATGAAACCCATTTTTTTTATGCAATTTCCCTACAGAAAAACAGGAAATTAATAGAGGAGGTAGTGGGATATATTTTTCCCTTTATTTTTCTGCCTAGGAAGAGCTCAAAAAGTTAGTATTTTGGGCTCTTAGGACCGAAAAATAGACGTTTTTTTAAGTCTAAAAATACTAAAGCCTTTATAGATCAATATTTTTGCATTGACAGGGCTTTTCAAATTGATGAACTACATCATACAGTAGGTTCTAATGGTTGTTAATTTTGCTTAGGTTGAGGTGGTGTTTCAGGGCTGAGAATAAGGATATATTTTCCATCTTCGCTCTGTTGAATGACTAAAACTGGAGGGCGAGCATTTGGTTGTGAGTTTTTTGGTATTGAGGGAAATATATAATATTGACTGTTTCCATCAAATAATAGTCGCCACACTACTTTGGGAATGTTGTCGTCGCTTTTGTTGTTATAGTCTCTTTGTATTAGCTGTTCATATAGTTCAATGTCTCCGATCGCTCGAAAATTACTTCTGTTAGGATCGTCTGTGAGATCGAAAATATTTCTGCCTAATGGTAGTGTATCTTTTGGAGCTATTAAGGTAACTACTGGTAATAATGATGTTTCGTTGCGGGCGTCTCGAATAGCATCAACTTTTCCCTGACTTTGACCGAGGAAAAATAAGGCTGTTAATAACCAGGTTACTATGACAATTTCACTTATTAAAGCTTTGCCTTTTTTTTGGCGATTATTTTTAGGAAAATATAGGGGTAGTTGCAGAAAGGGAGAGATTTTATCGTATTTACTTTTGAGGCTTAATTTTAATAGTTTTAAACGGATTTTATCTAGAATTTTGCTTAATTCTTCTTTGGCAAATCTAATGCTTTGGAAACTTATTTGAACAATTATAAAAGTCGCGATCGCTATTTTTATACTGCGCAGAATAGTGGAAAAGTCTCCTATGGATATGTTGCCTAAAAATACTTGTATTGGTGCTATTAAAAATGATTCAAAAGGTAAATCTAGGGTGGTGACTTCTAGTTGAAAATAACCAAAGTAAGTCCAACGATAAATCCAACCTGTAAAATATAAACCTATTCCTAAAAAGCTTAATAAACTGGCAATTTTTCCTAACATAATTGTAAATATAAATTCTGTTTTGACTTAGGTATATACTATAGGAATTTGACTATTTAGATGAATAAAAATTAAGTGGAAATTATCTATCAAATCAATATAATGATTGAATAGATTAGTAAGAGATAATTGTTCATTTTTCATAGTCTATCTTCTTGAGTTAATAAATCACCATATTTATTGATTCCTTCTTCGGCAAGTTGACGATCTTCTTCGGCAAATTCTTGATAAAGTTGGGCTAATTTTTCTGTTTCTAGGTTTAGTTTAATTAACTTTTCTCTAAATTTTTAGAAGGGCGATAAATTTAACAACTTGGTTAAGTTGCTCTTCATTTAATTGGTTGAATTGTTGATTTATTTTTTCTTTGGTGTTCATAGTTTTAGTTAGATTATGGTAAGTATTTCGTTATTTATATGCTTTCAACTTTCATATTTTTGGCATTTTATTTCAAGATAAACTATTTAAAAACTGACTCCGTGTAATAATCAAAATATCTTGAAAAGGATGCAATTATAATAAGCATTTTCACCCTTTTAAAGCATTCAAATATCTATTATAGCAATTTGAGCATTTGGTTGTGAAAGATTTATGAATAAAAATTAAGTGGAAATAATCTATAAAATCAATGTAATTATTGATTAGATTAGTAATAGATAATCTTTTTATTAAAGCAGGAAAATAAAAATGACTAGAATTACAATTATTTTTTTGGTGGCCTGCCTAACTTTGATGGCCCGAGAGACAAGAGAAGCGATCGCTAATCCTAAATCTATTGTCCAAGCTGAAGCTAAACCAACTGTGAAACCTATTCCTGTTTCTTTGCCTCGTAATGGGACTGTGTTACTTAACAGTGGTGATAGTCGATCGGGTAGTGTAATAGATGTAAATTCTGAATATATTACCGTTAAAAAAGGTAGAAGTCGTCGTCGAGAAGCGATCGCTAATGTTAAAGAGATTAGGTTTTATGGAGACCTTTGGTGGCCGGCTTCTGATGGGATAATAGTTATTCGTGGGGATGATGTAGACAAAATAGGGAAGATTCGACGTTTTGAAGAATGATAGGATTATATCTAGACTTATTGGTTTAAAAATATGACATCAAAACTGCCTATAATAATGATTGGTACACAAAGATCAGGCTCGAATTTATTGAGACTTATCTTAAATGAAATAAGTATCATTGCGGCACCTCATCCTCCTCATATAATACAAAGGTTAATGCCCCTACTCTTTACCTATGGTGATTTATCAGTTAGTAAAAACTTTAAACAGCTTGTTAATGATACTTGTCAATTAATCAAATTAAACCCTGTTCCCTGGGAAAGGATCAAGTTTGACCGAAATAATATTTTGTCTCGTTGTATGGAAAATACATTAGTTGCCGTTTTCTCAAGTGTTTATGATATTTATGCTGAAGCTTGGGATGCCAAAATTTGGTGTTGCAAAAGCCTAGCTAATGTTCACTATTTTCCTCAAATCAATGCTTATCTTCCTAATGCCAAATACTTATATCTTTACAGAGATGGCCGAGACGTAGCAGTTTCTTTCAAGGAAGCAGTAGTCGGACAAAAGCATTTTTTTCATATTGCTCAACAGTGGAGAAAAGACCAACATGCAGCTTTAAAGATCAAAAAGCAACTTAGAGGTGAACAATTTTTTAGTTTGAGTTATGAAGATCTGATTAATTCGCCTGAACTAAGTCTATATAATTTATGTGGGTTTCTAGAGCTAGAATTTAGCCCGACAATGTTGGATTTCTATAATTCAAGGGAAGCTAGTAATACATCATCATCTAGTACTCTATGGTCTAATGTATCTAAACCTATTATCAAGAAAAATTCTAATAAATTTCTGAGTAAAGCAACAAAAGAAGAAGTCAAAATTTTTGAAAGTGTTGCAGGGGATGTTCTAGACTCTCTTGGATATGAGCGAAATCAAACAAATATGGGA
Source organism: Trichodesmium erythraeum IMS101 (assembly GCF_000014265.1). Taxonomy (NCBI): domain Bacteria; kingdom Bacillati; phylum Cyanobacteriota; class Cyanophyceae; order Oscillatoriales; family Microcoleaceae; genus Trichodesmium; species Trichodesmium erythraeum. The sequence goes on along the minus strand of NC_008312.1, from coordinate 4,143,996 downwards.
GAATTTAGAACCTTTAGTCAGGAAGAAATTGCCCAGTTTGATCTACAAAATGAAAAAGCTAAAGCTCAAGTCAGAGATATGATAGATGTCAAAGATAAAAAACGACGAGAACAACAATTATCTTTACTAGAGGCCATTAAATCTCGCTGCTCGCTGATCGATAGTAAAACCTATTAGCTGGACTTTGAGATTTTTTACACCGAAAATGGCTCCAAACCCAGTCTTAGCAAGGGAAATACCTGAAAGAACTAAAAATAGCTAAAAACGTAGGTATATCAAGAAAACGGTTGATTCAAGGTAAAAACATGATTGTATAGTAGTACAAAAAGACGTTAGGACACTTTTAACTTCTTTCATGTATTAAAAAATATTGTTAAGGAATCTAAAAATGTCCTAACCTTAGCACGTAGCGCTATATAAGGTTTTAAGATTATTTTCAATCTATTTTTTTCAAAAGTCCAGTTAGAAGGAGGTTTGTAAAATGGGCGACATGACTGATACTTCAATCCCAAATGATGCTAAATCAAAGTTAAAGAAAGAAAGTTTCCTATTTTGGGCATTTTTGAAAATTGGGAGTACGGCTTTTGGGGGCTTTATGGCACTAGTTTCAGTGTGTGAAAGTATGATTGTTCAACAACATAAGCTACTATCTCATGAAGAAATGCTTGATGGTATTTCTCTAGCAACAGTTCTTCCCGGACCGGTTGCTGTAAATGTTGTTGCTTACATAGGTTATAAAATTCGAGGGATTAGAGGAGCGTTTGCTAGCACTACTGGAGTATTGCTACCAACTTATCTTCTCGTTGTCAGCTTTACGGCTTTTTACTTTCGAGTAGGTGAAATTTCTGCCATTAGTAAAGCTTTTGCTGGATTTATCCCAGCTATGGTTGCCATTATATTAGTAGCTATATGGCGACTGAGCAAAAAAACAATTAGAACACTTAAAAATTGGAAGTCTATTTCAATTGCTGTTGCTGCCTTTATTATTCTCAAGTTTGTAGGTGGATTTTACACAACTTTACTTATTGTACTAGGGTCTGGAATTTTTGGTTACCTTTTATATTATGATGCTACTGCTAGTGAACTATCTACTAGTAATATCTCTAGTCCTATCACTTCTCCATTAATCTCAAAGACAAAATTGCTTCTTTCTTCCTTTGTTCTCTCAGCATTCTTGGTTTTGTATTTAGTTCCACTTCCTTTTTTGGAAAATACTAGTCTAGCTAAACTTTTTATCGTTTTTTCAGGGATGAGCCTAACTTTGTTTGGCAGTGGTTATGTTTTCATTCCTATGATTCAAGAGATTGTTGTCAATAATTATGGATGGGTTACCCAAACAGAATTTGCGAGTGCGATCGCTTTAAGTCAAATAACACCTGGTCCAATCCTCATTAGTGCAGCTTTCATTGGTTATGCCGTCAAGGGAATACTAGGTTCTTTGGTTGCAACTATTGGTATCTTTTTCCCCCCCGCAATGTTGATGATTACTTGTTCCGACTTACTAGAACAGATTAAGAATTCGTCTACAATTCAGACCGCATTAAAAGGCGTTCGTCCTGCTGTAATTGGTATGATTTTTGCTGCAGCATTGATTTTATTACAAGGTGTGAAAATTCATTGGGTCTCAGCTTTAATTTTAATGGGTGGGTTGTTTGCTATCTTACGCTTCAAAGTTGATGTGATTTTGGTAATTCCCGTTGCAGGAATCTTGGGAATACTACTTTATCCATAAATGTACCTCAAATTGATTCCTTCTTTGGCAAGTTGACGATCTTATTCTGCAAACGCCATATGTAGGAGCGAATGGCATTCGTCCTAACGCTGGTGTAGTGCCAGTGGGTAAGTCCTGATTAATTATTTAATTATTTATTTTGAGAAAATCAGAAAATGAAACGAATTATTGTTACCTGTCTAATAGGAATAACAACCCTGACTACAGAAGTTTTAGTTGAGGTGAGGAAAATTTTAGAGCTATGAAATATGTTTTTCATTTATAACCTAAAGTAAATAATACAATACTTTCTAATTGATTTACGATAGTTGAACTTAGTTTTCCTAACTTGTGACCTAAACGAGTTTTATCTAATACTCTTAATTGATGACATAAAGCAACTGAATCTTGATTTAATCCACCTTCATTTGTGGGAATAAGTAAACAACTAGGTAAAGAACTTCATCTTAAATTAGTAGTTAAAGGGATGGTAATAATAGTCGTAGTAAATTGAGAAATCGTGTTTTCTTGAAAGATAATAACTGGACGAATTCCTGCTTGTTCAGAACCTTGTGTGGGGTTAAGAGTGGCAATCCAAATTTCTCCTCGTTCAGTTTTCATAGTCTATCTTCTTGAGTTAATAAATCAGCATATTCATTGATTCCTTCTTCGGCAAGTTGACGATCTTCTTCTGCAAATTCTTGATAAAGTTGGGCTAATTGTTCTGTATTTAGGTTGAGTTTAATTAACTTTTCTCTAAATTTTAGAAAGGTGATAAAGTCAGCAACTTGGTTAAAGGGTAATAGATGTAAATTCTGAATATATTACTGTTAAAAAAGGTGGAAGTCGTGGTCGAGAAGCGATCGCTAATGTTCAAGAGATTAGCTTTTATGGAGACCTTTGGTGGCCCGCTTCTGATGGGATAATAATTCTTCGTGGGGGTAGTGTAGACGAAATAGGGACGGTTCGACGTTTTGAAGTGGGAGTGGATGGGTTGGTATGGACAAATGCAGATCAGAATCCTATTGAGATTAAACCAGAAAGTGTGATTCGGGTGGATGAAAGAGAGGGTATACCCAGGGAGATGAGGAATATTATTAATAGTCGTTATGTTGTGAGTAAGATGGAGTTTGAACCGGAGCGACAAATTTGGATTATTACTGCTACATTAAAGTCAAGAAAAGAATAATATTTGGTGGTCCTGGATAGTAATGGTATAGCACTACTACGGGCAAGTCAAAAGTTACAATTCAACCCCCCTTTGTCTCCCCAAGGGGGGCGCTCAAAAGTCATCCCTGACTGAATTCTGACTAGGGATAAGTCCTGATTAATTATTTAATTATTTATTTGGAGAAAATCAGAAAATGAAACGAATTATTGTTACCTGTCTAATAGGAATAACAACCCTGACTACAACTGCCCTAATACTGCCGCTATTACCACAAAGCAGTTATGCTCAAAGTTCAAACTCTCAGGCAGAAAAGTTAGAGCAACTAATAAAAACAGCACAGCAACAAATAGGGCAATACCAATATCAGGAGTCTATAGAAACGCTTCAAGAAGCTTTAGCTATTGCTAGAAAAATTAAAGACCGAAAATATGAGGCAGTGGCTAACCTTGGTCTTGGTTATGTTTACGACCAAACAGGCCAACCCCAAAAGGCATTAGAATTCTACGAAAAAGCTTTACCTATCTGGCAAGAAGTCGGCTATCGCTTTGGAGAAGCTACTACTCTCAATAATATTGGTGGAGTTTACTCTGACATAGGTCAACCCCAAAAGGCGTTAGAATTCTACGAAAAAGCTTTACCTATCTCGCAAGAAGTGGGCGCTCGCTCACAAGAAGCTACTACTCTCAATAATATTGGTCTAGTTTACGATAATATAGGTCAACCCCAAAAGGCATTAGAATACTACGAAAAAGCTTTACCTATCTCGCAAGAAGTGGGCGCTCGCTCACAAGAAGCTACTACTCTCAATAATATTGGTCTAGTTTACAGCAGTATAGGTCAACCCCAAAAGGCATTAGAATACTACGAAAAAGCTTTACCTATCTCGCAAGAAATGGGCGCTCACTCACAAGAAGCTACTACTCTCAATAATATTGGTCTAGTTTACTCTAATATAGGTCAACCCCAAAAGGCATTAGAATTCTTCGAAAAAGCTTTACCTATCTGGCAAGAAGTGGGCTATCGCTCACAAGAAGCTACTACTCTGAATAATATTGGTAACGTTTACAGCAGTATAGGTCAACCCCAAAAGGCATTAGAATACTTACAGAAAGCTTTACCTATCATGCAAGAAGTGGGCGCTCGCTCATTAGAATCTACTACTCTCAGTAGTATTGGTAAAGTTTACCGAGATAGCAACCAACCAGAAAAAGCCATAGACCACTTGGAAAAGTCAGTAAAAATTACCCTAGAAATTCGTGGGGGTTTAAAAAAAGAAAATCGCAAAACTTTTTTAAATTTCCAATATAATAAGTGGACACCGATCGCCCTGATCGATCTTCTCATCGACCAAAACCAACCCGAAGCCGCTTGGAAATGGTATAATCTAGCCACCACTTTCGACCTCGCCGACTACACCCGCCTTATTAAGGCCAAAGTCAAAAACCCAGAAGCCCAAAAACTGATTAACCAATGGGAAGAAAACTATCAAAAATTGCAAGCTCTCTATAGCAAAATAGAAGATGGAACAACTACCCAACTTTCCCAACAAATTAAGCAGTTACAAGCAGAAAACAACCAACTCGCAGAAAACGCTAGCCAGAAATATCCAGAAGTTGCCGAGCTTTTTGAATTTGAACCCAAAGACATCGACAAACTCAAAGCCAATATTCCACCGGGCACCGTTGTTATTCAACCTGCTCTTTTAACTGGTCTGAAAAGTGTCCCCGATAGCATAGCTATATTCCTCGTGACCAGAGACCAAGCCACCCTCGTCAAAAAACTCCCCATAGATGCTAAAGAATTTGATAGCATCCTCACCGAATATCGCAGCCAACTAGAAAAACCCAACGCCGACAACTACGCCACTAACCAAGAAAAACTCTACGACTATCTCATCCGCCCCATAGAAACAGAAATAGCCGCCTACTCCCCCAAACGACTAGCCATCATCCCCACAGGAAAATTGCGTTATATTCCCTTTGAAACCCTATATGATAATCAAACCGAGCAATATTTAATAGCCAAATATCCCATCCACTACCTGACCCGCATCTCTGCCACCAGACAGGAGCCAAAAGAGCCGACAAAGTCCCTGAAAGTATTGGCATTTGGAAATCCCCAGCCCACAGAGATCAACCTCCGCGGTGCAGAAGATGAAGCGAAAATTATCGCGGAAAACTTATCAGGAAAATCCTTAACTCGAGAAAAAGCGACCCTCAGCAGTTTTGAAAACGAATCTCCCGGTTTTCCCTTAGTGCATCTAGCTACCCACGGCTGCTTTCAAAAAGGTGGTTGCCGTGAGCAGGGTTTAGAAGAAAATACTATTTTGTTTGCCAACAATAAAACCTTTAATATTGCCAATGCAGCACGTTTAGGATTAGAAAATACAGATTTAATCGCTTTGAGTGCATGCCAAACAGCCATGAAAGCGGACTCCAACGGAGAAGAAATAGCAGGAGTTGCCTATTTATTTGAGCGTGCAGGTGCGGATGCTGTCATAGCCAGTTTATGGAATGCCGAGGATGGAACAACAAAGGATATTATGGTGAAATTTTATGATAATTTGAAACAAGGAATGACCAAGGTGGAAGCATTACGTCAGGCGAAATTAAGTTATGCTAGGTCAGATGTGAGTCCGTTTTATTGGTCGCCTTTTATTTTGATAGGGGATGGAGAATAAGTCAAAAGTTAACCGACCCCCCCTTTCTTCTTGAATTAATAAACCAGCATATTCATTGATCCCTTCCTCGTATTTTTAGGCGATCGCTTTTCTTGAAAAAAATCCTAAATGGCTTTTATAGATCAAGATATTATTTCATAAAAGAATCACTTTTTGTGAGAACCAACCCCCATATATTTAAGCCGGGGAGCATCTGAAAAACATGGAATATTGAAACGGGAGAGCTGACAGACATCGGAGAACATCAAGATAAATTGCGTGAAGTTGCCTAGAGTCCTAATGGCAAAATTATTACCAGTGCTAGTGATGATATCACTGTTAAACTCTCGAATGTCAGCAAAAGTAAACGTCAACATAGTTTCAAAGAGATTATTTTTGAACAAATATCATAAATAATTATCATCAAATTATTACTAAAACTCTCGGGTAATATCCTAATTGACCATAAGCTTAAAGTAACTGATCTCGAAAAATTATAATTACTAAAAACCACAAAAAATATTTGTTACTAACTGTAGGATATTTAAAAGTAAAAAAGGTACATAGTTGTATAGTGAACTGAGAAATTATTAATCATAAAAATTGGATTTACGAATATGAATTAGAACATAGAACAGCTTTAGATTTAATCAATAGTAGGTATTCCTAAAAGTCAAAAAAATTAGGGTTGTATCCCCCAGAAATTCGTACTTATACAGGATTTGCAATAAATTAGTTTTCTTAAAGATAAACCTCAAAAAATTAAGTTCAACTCAAGATATATAATTGCCAACTGTATTCAAGATCAACAAATTACTTAACTTGTCTAGCTTCAGTTTCATTTATCAACCAAAACAGTTATATTTTACAACATAAACTCAGGATTATTTTAGAGAAAAATATTTATAAAACCAGTAATTTTCTGAAAATTGTTTTAGATTTAGTTGCCACATTCTCTCCATAAAAACAAAAATAGACCTTCGCTTTTATAGAATTTAGATAGCATCACATTCTAGGGTATTTACACATTATTTTTTTACATATTTTCTAGAACCAACTTTGAGCTGTAAATTGTAAATAACTGAAGTAAAAGCACTATAAAAAGTAAATCAAAAAAAAAATTATTCAAATGAATTATAGCAGTCGTGCTGAGAAATAAATCACTATTAATAATAGAAGTATTTCAGAATAAATTGACAGTAATTTATATCCAAAGTAAGTAAATAACTTTCTACCTAGGTGAAACTTTAATTATTCAGTAATTAATACATAAATAGTAGATTTTTTGATAATAAAAAACCAAAAGCGCCTTAATTATTCTTATGTTGTACGGACGTTGTATACAACGTCCATAGCCCTACTTATCCGAGATAAATTTACCTCATACTATTTCACAGAAGTCATGCATTTATCCATTAAGATTTTATCAGCTAAAAACTTTGAAAAACCCAGTAATTTCAGGAAATTATTTAAAACTTAAAGTTAGAAACTATTTGTAAAACCTTAAAAAATTAATTGGTATCCCCAAAGTATAACCTACTATAACTTAATAAATTTTACCTTACTCCTTCAGATTTTATTCTAAGGTGTAGGATTAGGATATTTAGCATGAACTGTATCAATTTCAGCAATAATTTCCTCAGTCAAACTTATCTCCACACTACTAATATTTTCCTTCAGTTGTTCCATAGTTGTTGCTCCAATAATTGTACTAGCTACAAACCATCGAGAATTCACATAAGCTAATGCTAATTGTGCCGGAGTCATATTATTTTTATTGGCAATTTCTATATAACTTTTTATCGCTTCAGTCAAATTTGTTTTACGATAACGTTGGTCAAATCCGGGGAAAAAAGCTAGACGAGAATTCTCAGGAACTCCTTGCAAATATTTACCTGTTAAAATACCAAAAGCTAGAGGACTATAAGCCATTAATCCCACATTATTAAATCGACAAGCTTCAGCTATATTAATATGAAAAACACGATTCACTAAACTAAAAGCATTTTGAATCGAAACTATTTTTGGTAAACCTAATTTTTCTGCTAGATGACAAAATTCACACAGTCCCCAAGCCGTCTCATTACTTACTCCTAAATAACGAATTTTTCCAGCTTTAATTAACTCTGCAAATACTTCTAATTGCTCCGCAATAGGCGTCGAATCCCACTCATTATTTGGATCATAATCTGGGGCACCAAATAGAGGCACATAACGGTCAGGCCAATGGATTTGATAAAGGTCAATATAGTCAGTCTGAAGAGCACGCAAACTATCTTCTATTGCTTGCTGAATATTAGCTCGGTTAACTTTACGATTTTCCCCACGAATCCATGTAATTCTAGGACTAGGACCAGTAACTTTTGTAGCAATAATTAACTTATCCCGTTGTTGTTTAACTAACCATTCACCAATATATTCCTCTGTTTTTCCTTGAGTATCAGCCCTACTTGGCACGGGATACATTTCTGCCGTATCAATAAAATTAATACCTTCAGCAACAGCATAATTAAGTTGTTGATGAGCTTCTTCAATAGTATTTTGTAGTCCATAGGTCATCGTGCCTAAACAAATTTCTGAAACATTAAGGTTACTATCGCCAAGCTTGTTGTATTTCATAGTTTTTTTTAGTGAATTGTATAATTTTAGATTAGCATTAATAGGAATAACGAAGATATTTATACTTGTTTTTTTTAAGATAGGAAGCAAAAAAAATGAGATTTAAACAGGCAAACAAAATTAATTACACCTATATGTAAGACTAAACCTCTAATGCTATATACTTCAGGTTAAACTAGAAGAGTTAAACAATGAGTGTAATGGTGCTGATCCTCGATATGCTTATCATTTCATTTATTAGTTATTATTACCTTGAGCTTTAACAGAAAGTAAAAAAAAATCAAAAAATTCCTTTTTCTACCCCCTAGAAAATGAGGTTTAAGACCTTATTTATTAGTCAGGCTTATAGAGCAATAAAATCTACCAATTAGCAAGACATTTTTTTTATTTAAGTTGCTGAACTAAAGCCTTTCCTATATTCCTGATTAAAAATTCATTTCTTATTGCCTATAGATTTTTTCATATTCTTTGATAAAATCAATATCAAATTTATGATAGAGGTTAGAAAATCAAACCCTCTACAATAGTTTATACCATTTCTAAAAAAGTTTTTTACATTTCTCAATAGTAGGAGACTCACCCCTAACCCCTCTTAGGAAGAGGGAGTCAAAAAGTGGGGTTAGGGATGTTGTATAAAGGCATCCATATAACACATCTAAAAATTAACATTAACATTAATATTAACACTTGATCAAAACACTTAAAAAGTTATGACAAGAGTGTGTTAATCACTTAAATTTTTAAAGTGCTGCCTAACTATAGTATTAATCCATGGAAATTGGTATTACCTATAAATTTATTGGCTAGTTTTTGTACTATCTTTTTTGGTAGTAGGATGTACATAACTACACCATATAAATGAGGGAGTGTAAATATCGGAAAGAATCACAAAAAATACACAATACTATAGTAGTAATTAGTAAGTACCTGAGTAGTTTATATTTACCTCAATTAATACTTTATACTATGATTTTTTAAAATGAATTTCCGTAGAAGTGTAATGAGGAGTCCAGCCTTCTGTGGAAGAGAAATATCTCACAGCCTTAACCCGTTTTTCTGGTGTCAAATAAAACCAATGTTCTGTATTAGCTGGTATATTAATATATTCTTGTGGCTGTAGTGTTAGTTCGACTTGACTATCATCGGGACGTACAAAACCAAAAATACAAATTCCAGCCACAATATAACGTGCTTCATCATCTGCATGGGTATGACACTTATCGAACTTTGATAAGATAGCATCAAGATTAGGAATTTCTGGATGTATCGCCAATAAGTCTCGTGACTGATAACCAGCAGTTTCTTTTAGTTCCTCAAAATAGTGATCCACACTTTGCAAGAATTCTTCTTTTTGATCATCACTAAGCACATCTTTTTCCAGTAGATTATGAGTTTCTAGATTATCTCCTACAGGCCAATGATTTAGTTGAATGTTTAGAGAAGAAAGTTCACGAGAAATATCGTGAAGCTGAGTGTATATTGTACCGTCTTCTAGTTTGAGTATTGCCATATTTAACCTGTTGATTTTTTATAACTAAAGTTGATTCTATAAATAAGAATAATATTGCAATATAATAAATAATACTGAATTTTATAAAATTTTTGTGTTTATCGAATTTATCTGTGACTAAACTATGCTATGTTGAAAAAAATTAACTCTAGTATTTCAAGTTTTATAATTCAGCTAGAAGTACTGATAACTAATAAGTAATAACTAGAAATGACCTACAGCCTCAGAATAGCAGACTTACCTAGTAATGAACGACCACGGGAAAGATTAATTGCCTGTGGTTCTCAAAGTCTTTCGACGGCAGAATTAATTGCTATTCTACTAGGTACGGGTCAAGGAAAAGGAAAACTCTCTGCTGTTGGCCTCGGACAATACATATTAAATCAATTAAGTCAATATGAGCGTGACCCCCTCTCAATTCTCCGTAATATTACAGTTCAAGAATTAACTCAAATTCATGGTATTGGTACAGCGAAAGCAACAACTATTCTCGCTGCTATTGAATTAGGAAAAAGAGTATTTCAATCTCGCCCTCCAGAATTAGCAGTTGTTGAAAGTCCCCAAGCTGCTGCTGATGCCTTGAGTCAAGATTTGATGTGGCAAACCCAAGAAAAATTTGCTGTTTTATTATTAGATGTAAAGAACCGCTTACTCGGAACTCAGGTAATTACTATTGGTACAGCAACAGAAACATTAGCTCATCCCCGCGAAATTTTTGGAGAAGTGATTCGCCAAGGTGCAAGCAGAGTAATTATTTCTCATAACCATCCTTCAGGAAATGTCGAACCAAGCCCTGAAGATATCAATTTAACTAAACAACTTTTAGCAGGAGCGCAAATTTTAGATATACCCTTACTAGATCATATTATTATCGGTAACGGAGAACATTCTAGTCTGCGCCAGATAACTAATTTATGGGAAGACTACCCTCAAAGAGGTTAGTGAATATTGAAAATATCTTTGTCTTGTTTATTTGAAGGTAAAACTTACTCAGAGTCGCCACCCAAAATCTATATACCAGACAGCGCATTGACCATATAATGAAGCACACCATAGGTCATTTTTGTTATATAGTTCAGAAAAATAGTCATAGATAAGTTTTGTCTATTTTTAAGATCATAAATATACTAATAACTAACAACTAGATTTTACAGTCTTTACCTGATTTGGATTTATTGCCCCTTTAGGATAAGCAATACGTTTGTGATTATACTGTTCCCAAACTTGTACAAAAATTTCTGCAATACTTGAGATTTCTCCTCTCGTCAAACCAGAATCAACCAATTGATGATCCTGCCACCGTGCCCGCAAAATTTTCTTCACCATCTGTAGTGCATCCTTATGATTCGCATCCTTAAGCGATCGCAACGCTGCTTCACAAGAATCTGCCAACATCACAATAGCTGTTTCCCGTGACTGCGGAATAGGACCTGCATAGCGGAAAAGCTCTTCCTCAATTACCTTCTCTTCCTTCTCAGATCTTTGCTTTGCCTGGTAATAAAAAAAAGCAATTAACATTGTACCCTGATGTTCAGGAATAAACGCCTGAATAGCCTTTGGTAATCTATGTCTACGAGCCATCACCAACCCTTCAGTAACATGCTTTTTAATAATTTCTACACTCATCCACGGATCATTAATTTCATCATGTTTATTCGGTCCACCCATTTGATTTTCAATAAAACCCAATGGATCGTGCATTTTACCAATGTCATGATATAAAGTACCCGTTCTCACCAATTCTACATTGCAACCAATTTCTCGTGCTGCTGCTTCCGCCAAAGTTGCCACAAACAAAGTGTGCTGAAAAGTACCAGGTGCTTCCGATGCCAAACGCTTCAACAAAGGGCGATTAGGATTAGCCAACTCAGACAAACGGATCGGAGTAATTAAATCAAACAAATGCTCTAAATACGGACTCAAACCCAAAGCCACGATACCCCAAATCAAACCTGTTAGTACTTGCCAACCCACTGGACCGATGATTGCATACCATAACAATCCAGGATTAGCACGAACAATCAAATTTGTCAACAAATACACCATACCTTGAGTTAAACCCACCCCTACACCTAAAAGTGCCTGTTCCTCACGCGATCGCATTTTTTCTACCACTAGACTGCCAACAATACCACCAACAGCACTAGCAAACCAATCTATTTTGTCAACATCCATACCAATAGGCAGTACTACAGATATCAACCCCACCAATGTTACTCCCATAGTTGAACCGTAGAAATTTCCCACCAACAAACCAATTGCTGGCAAACTACTAGTCCAGGGTATTCTCAATGCCACCAGTAATGGCGCACTCAAACTTAACAACAATAAGAGTATATGATCTCTGCGCCTTAAACAGGATTGAAATTTTTTTCCTACTATAACGACTATAGCTACAGAAGCACTCACAATACACACAAATACCACCAAGCTACGCCAATTGACTCTGCGGCGACTCAAAGAAAAATTATCCAAAAGCACAAATGCCTTACGGTTAATTTTTTCTCCTGTTTTAACAATAACTTCATTCTTACGAACTTTATACTGCACAGGCTTAACATTTTGTGCTTCCTTTTCTACTAATTTCCTAGTTTCATCTTGATCTTTAGCTAAATTCGGCTCCAAAATGTTCTTCAAAATATTGACTGCTAAATCTTGAGTTTCCAATGGCAGCACACCAACTACTTGTGCTTTTATTGCATTCACCCATTTCTTTTTGGGGAAATTTGGTGATATTCCTTGAGCCAACATACGATCTTTTACAGTTTTAATACCTATTTGAGTTTTCTGCCAAGTAGAATCATACAGCTCTAGTAAAGTATGATCATATACCTCATAACCTTCATTTTCTTGCTCTTGAGCCAAAAGTTTTTTAGCATTTTTATAAAAATTGCGAGCAAGTGAAACTTCCTCTAAAACTTTGAGGTAGTTTTCAAATAAACTCTTTTTACGATAAGTTAGTAACTCTGAAATTACTTTTTTATCTCTACTACTAACCACTATAGAACTATTTTTTTGATTACCTGCCAGTATTGATTTTCCCTTTGACAATTCCTCATCTGTTGAAGTTGGGCGTATAATATCATTCTTTTCATTTGTAACTTTTCGAGTTTTTTGAGTTGAGCTAGCAGAAACATTTCTTTCTGACTCAGGTCCAGGCGGTCTTTCTTGTAACTCTTCCTCCACTATCTTTTGAATAGCTTGCCACTTTTGTTGAGAAACTTGACGTAAGTATCGCTGAGTAATTGTTGATAATATACCTGTATTTACAAAAGGAAAATTAGCAACCATATATCTAGCTTTATTACCCACTGTTAGTATTTCTTCTAATTCCTTATCTACTTTCCGATTAACTGATTGATCAATCATAAATACAGTTATATCCCCAAGTCTAGCTGACTTACGTCTCTCATCAGTAAGTTTATGATCTATCACCGTATCATCTTGAGGAACGCGGATAATTTGAGGAGCAATAGTTCCCTCTTTTAACTCTGGCTGGTTATAATATCGCTGGCCCATAGTAGCGGTTAGAGATACTATTGCTAGTATGACCAACATGGGCGAAGTTGCCAGAGTTGACCAACGCGATACTTGTCCTTTTTTCTGGGGTTTAAATAATATCCCAATCAAACGTGTCAGATACATATTTCTTGATGTCAAAACATCATAGAGTTTTCAATATCCATTAGCTGGGCAAGGGCGAGGACGAATCACATTGCTCGCAGCAACTGCTGGAACCAGACTTTGTGTCAGATTATTTGGATCATAAACCCCACACCAAACTGCCCAAAGGCTTTTTGCCAACTTCATAATCTCTACTTCATCTTTCATTCCCAACAGTTCAACACCCATTTTTTGTCGCCATTCCACAGGAACTCCAGCAATACTATTATAAGCTCCTGATAAAGTACTTACTATGGCACAAACCTGAGTTGACCATGCTGTTCTTGCAGAACACAATACTGCTAAACCAAAGTCCTCCGGGGTACTTAGAAAGCAGTATAAGGCCAAAGAAATAGGTATAAAAAAAGTACAAGATTGGGATTTTTGTTGACCCTCATTAGATATTTGCCCATTATCAAAAAAACTAACATTTTTTGAAAAAATATTTATTGCCGCATCTAAATTTGCTCCCTGATTAATCAATTTTTCTACCTGTCTAAGTTGGTCTACTATTGATTCTTTTTCTCCAATATAATTGATAATTTTCGGTATGATGGTTCGAGGGTCTAATCTTTCTGTCAAGGCTTGAGCTATTGTATATCCAATAACTAAATTGCTTAGGTTTACTTCTAAGCAATTTTGCCAAACATTTCCCCATTGTCGCAATTTTTGTTGGAGTTTTAATTCATCTTCATGATACATCAAAGAAACTGGCAAGCTAGCAATAATTGCATTACTGGCTGTAGGAATCAAAACATCATCGTTTATGTATTGAAAATTAGACTCCTTATCATTAACTCTCCTTACTAACTTTTCTAATTCTATTGGAGAATCTTTGATTTTGTTGGGTTCACCAGTATAATCTTTTTGGTCCTCCCATTTATTTTTCCATTCTATATAAACTTTCTGCCAATTCTCTTCATTAAATTCTTGTTGGCTAATTAAGCTTTTTGCGCAATTAAATGTAGCTTCTCCCCATTTTTGTAAGTAGTTTTTCTGTGAATTTGATAGATAACATTTATGCTGATTAATAAATAATTTATAATTTCCTCTATTTTTTCTGACCTGATACTCAAAATGAGAACCTATATAATTTCCTAAAACTGCTCCTAGTAAAGCACCTTGAAATTTCTTTAAAAGAGAATACTGCATTATTTTTTCATTATACAATTTTTATTATTTAAGCTTCTTACACTATCTATACATATTTATATTACTACTCACTAAAAAAAAATATTGTACATCCAGAATAATTTAATTCTTGTCAAGAGTATTTAACTTACTAAGCTATTCATAAAATCAATCTATTAGTCTACTCAAAACTTACATTTCGTTGGGTTACGGCGAATCACATAGATTATTCAGTTTAACAATCAAGCAAGATAATTTAACTTACGAAGCTATTCATAAAATCAATCTATTAGTCTACTCAAAACTTTAATTTATCTGGGTTAAGGCGAATCAAATAGATTGTTTAGCTTAACGAGCAAATCTGCGAATTAATTACCCTACATCAAGATTTAATATTTATTTAAAGATATCTTCTAAATCTAATATTTATTTTAAAAATAATTATTGTTGCACTAGCATAGCTTTTTTATATAACAGTTATACAGCATTTTTCCCTACCGGTGAGTTCACTAAAAATTTAGTGATATTCATAATATCATAATAGTTTTACTCTTCACGGCTTGTAACTCATTTGTCCGAAATTTGCTATAAAAATCTGCTATAATATAATAATAATTGAGATTAATAAATTTTCTATCTACTTTCTTCTTTTCTTGATTGTGTCAATTGAGAAATATCAAAAATACCATAGCTTTTCCTTTTTAACAAGAATATTTATCATAAACAAATATTTGCCAAAAAAAATTTTTGGAGCACGAGCATTGAGGAGAATAGAATAGATCGAGCATTATGAAGGCAAGAAGCAACAATAGAATAAGTCGCTATATTGTTAGAATTAGTGCTTATATTTCCTTTGTTGCCCACATGAGATAGGATACATCTTCACCCTTGCCTTCTGTCTTTAATTCACAACTTATACCAAGTGTGATAAATTTTTGCTACAAATAGCTAGGAGAATTTTTAAGACTCAGAAGTCAGAACTCATTTTCATAATGACAATACCATTTTTAATTAATTAGTAAATCATCTTTTTGGCTCTAGTGGACATCTCCTGTAAAATCTTTTTATCTCCCTGACTATTCAAATACATTCTTCTTTCAAAACGGTATTAGGTAATTTGTATCAGAAAAAAATTTTTAACATACATTTTGGATAATTATTTTTAATCACCCCTGTTTTTAAGATAATTAACTATTGCTTTTAGTCCCAATAGATAGCTTTGTGAACCAAAACCACTAATTTGACCAATAGCTACTGGTGCAATAAAAGAATGATGTCGAAATTCTTCTCGACTATATATATTACTAAGATGAACTTCTACTGTGGGAATATTAATCCCAGAAATAGCATCTCTAATGGCAACACTAGTATGGGTATATGCACCAGCATTAATAAGTATGCCTTGGTGTTGCTCACTACTTGAGTGAATTAAATCTACCAAGACACCTTCATGATTAGACTGTGATATGGAGATTTTGACTCCAATGGCTTCCGCCTCTTGTTTTAACAGTCGATTTATATTATCTAAAGTTACAGAGCCATATATTCCTGGTTCACGCAGACCCAAGAGATTCAAGTTTGGCCCATGTAAAACTAAAATATTAAACAAAAACAAATAATCTACAGATTGAATGATAAAGTTATGAACGACGGGGACGGTCGTTTACTGGAATAGGAATAGGTTCTGGTTGTGCTTCTGGTCCTAACAAAGCCTCAACTAGCTTCCGAGTCCATTCCTTTAATTTTTCTAGTACTTTTTCAATGTAATCCATTAAATTGAATTCCCACTGGTTACTTTCACCATACTTACTTTTTTTATTTGTATAGTGAGGGGTAAGCGGGGCGGGATATGCCGCTTCCCTTGTTAAATCAAGTTCTTGGAATATTCTCACAACTTAGCCAAAAGAAATAATTATCCTGGCTTTTTGTTGATTTATCTTTTTATGTTAACACGGTATCTTGAACTGTGGTCTTTATGGCCATTCATTAATAATAAGTTTATGTTATGGAATTATGGACTAAAGTTAAAAACTCTAGTATGTTTTTGTTATCATCTAATTCAATTATAATCAAGCTTGATGATGTTGTGGTCTTTGCTTAGATAAGTATAACTTTCTTCTCAACAAGTCAAGAGCTGTAGAAACACTAACTCTTCTAATCCAATTACGATCACGCAAATTACTGAAGCGGTATTCAAAACTTTCTACAATATCATCATATCTAGCTATCCCAATGTAAACTAAACCTACAGGTTTAGTATCACTTCCACCTCCAGGTCCAGCAATACCAGTAATACTAATTCCCCAATTAGTTCCTAGTTTCTTTACCACTCCACTTGCCATTTGCTTTGCTACTACATGGCTTACACTACCTTCAGCCATTAAATCTTCAAGATTAACATCTAGGAGAGTAATTTTCACTTGATTTTCATAACTGATAACTCCACCATAAAAATATTCTGAACTTCCTGGAATAGAGGTCAACATACTACCTAAACTACCACCTGTACAAGATTCTGCTACAGCTAAAGTTTCACCAGATTCTAATAATAACTTCCCTACTACCGAAGCTAGAGATTCATCGTTAATTCCATAAAAGTCAATTCCGGCAATATCTTTTATTTCTTCTTCTACAGGAATAATTAATTTATTTGCTAATTCAAGGGACGTAGCACGGGCGGAAATCCGTAGTTTTACTTCTCCATAATTAGCGTAAGGGGCAACAGTAGGATTTTCCTTTTCCAGAAATGGAGCTACTTTTTCTGCTAAACTTGACTCTGTAATACCCCAAAATTTCAAAGTCCGACTATATATTGTTTGTTCACACCAACCCTGACTCTGCATATAAGGTATAGCAGTTTCTTGCCACATTGACTTCATTTCCGTAGGAACTCCAGGAAAAGTCATTATTGTTATATTTTGTACTGGTTGCCAAATAATTCCAGGAGCTGTGCCTATAGGATTTGGTAGAATATTTGCACCTTGGGGAATTAGAGCTTGTTTCCGGTTACTGGCAGTCATAATCCGACCCCTTCGGGCAAATTTTTTGGTAATATCTTCTATAATCTCAGGCCTTTCTATTAATGGGGTCTCAAAAAAATCAGCAATAGTTGCTACAGTTAAATCATCTGGAGTTGGGCCTAAACCTCCTGTAAAAATTAATATTTGTGAGCGGTCTGTAGCGATCGCTAATACTTGTTTGATTCTGTCTGGATTATCTCCTACTACGGTTTGATAATAATGAGCTATGCCTAAATTTGCTAATTGTTTGGCTAAAAATTGAGCATTACTATTTAAAATATCTCCTAATAATAGCTCTGTACCAACGCATATAATTTCTGCAATCATGTAGTCATCCTAATTTTATTTTTAAGTGAAAAAAACTAGCAAATGTCCTTATAAAAACAACTAATTCAATCTTATTAGAATTAGACTGAATATCTAAGGGTAAATATTCAGTCCTCACCTATCAGCTATGGCTTTTGGTGTACCATAAAAGTTTGATTTAAACCCCGGCTTTTGAGCTATACTTTATCAATTTTTTTATTAACATAAAAACTGACAAAATAGAAAATTTATGTAATTATTATCCAATCCATATTTCGGAAAAGTCAATGTATTTAAAAATATACATTACTAAAGTATCTAATACTAAATCTAGTTTTCATACATCTGTTATTTTTATAGCCTAGGCTTTTAAGAGAAAAGAATTAAGTCAATTTTTATCAAGGGGCTTTAATAACAGGGCTTTGTATAATTTGTTTATTCTTGTATATAGTTTTTTTAAGATTCAATAAACACCATCATGAAAATTATCTTGTCAACAACAGCCATAAACGATGGTTTCTTAAGAATAATCTTAATTTATTGACAAGATAGATTTGCCAAGAATAAGTTTTTTTCTTTCTGATGAGTAATTTAGCACTTCTTTTGCCTCCCATCTCCCCATCTCACTATAAGAAAAAGGTATTAAGTAGTTAGACAAAATTAATTACATAATTTTCTCCCCTCATTCTCTCCGATTTTTTCGTGATCCAATCGGGAAAAAGTGTCCCAGTTGATATAAGCATCTATTCCCAGGGATTAATATTTAATCAACGGCCACCAAATTTATCTCAAATTCAACTATGGCGACTCGGATATTTAAGTATTATCCTATATCCAGTTATGTACTTATAATCCCAGAAATCATACTAAACCCTACCTCATCTAAGTAATATAAATTAAATTTTCTCCCAGAGCTATAATTTTAAATTCTTCTTTTTCTTGGCATTTTTTTTCTTCATATTTTTCACCCATAAGGTTGTTCTTCTAAAGCTTTACTCTAATGATTTGCTCCTCATTCTTAAACTTTTAATGATTCTTGTAAGAGTTTTATCTGAGGTCATAATTAGCCACTCACTTTACATTTTTTCTAAGGCTTTATTGAATTGTATTAATTATTATTAAGACTAGTTTTTGACCTGAGCTTTTTGTTGGCAATTAAATATTTGTAAAGGGCATAATTGTGATTTATGAATACGACTTTAGTTTACAATTAATGACCAATAAATTTAGCAAAAAAGAGAATTTTGAGAGTGAAAAATATCAGATTATGACAGAATTAATTCACAACATTTATAGAGTAATATATTATTAGTTATTTGTGTCATTAGTTTCGTATAATTACTTATCTATTCAGAATTAAATATTACTACAAAATAAAACTATCCTGATAGTTAATCTTATACTAATTTCAACCTTTTATTTAAAAGAAAAATGTTATTAATGAGAGCTGAATGCTCATATCTAAGCTTGTTTTTGTTTCCAAACTTTCCAACTTGTATAAGCTAGTAAACCTGTAGCGCTAAAAGCATAAATTGTACCGCTAGGAATACCTGAAAAAGCCATTGCTAAACTTCCGGCCCAAAGTGTTAATGAATAAATAAAAAAAACTGTCAATCTTTGGGATAAACCAGCGTCTAATAAACGATGATGTAGATGACGTTTATCTGCAATAAAAGGAGATTTACCATTTCTTAAACGGTCTAAAATTACAGCAGACATATCTAAAATTGGTACTGCTAAAATTAGATAAGGCAAAACAACAGAAGTAACCATCGTTGTTTTTACTAAACCTATTACTCCTACTCCTGCTAAAGTAAATCCTACATAATAAGCTCCTCCATCTCCCATAAATATTTGGGCTGGATTAAAGTTATAACGAAGAAAACCTAATGTTGCACCAGCTAAAGCTGCTGCTATTAAAGCTGCTGCTGGCTGATCCATAAATATACTAACAATTAACATCATAAAAGCTGCAATACCAGAAACACCAGCAGCTAAACCGTCTACACCATCAATCCAATTAATAGCATTTGCCATACCTACTAACCAAATCACAGTTACAGGCCAGCTGAGTAATATATCAATATGTGCTAATCCATAAAAAGGAATAGTGAGAAATTGAATTTGTACTCCAACTACCCAGGCTATACTAGCAGCAATTATTTGCGTAAATAACCTAAATAGGGGTGATAAACCAAACAAATCATCTGCTAAGCCAATAACAAAGAAAGCTATACCACCTACTGTCACGCCCCAGATTTCAAACTCTTTTTCAGGAGGTAGAATATTACCATTAGTATCTATAAATCCTCCTAACCACCAAACAATTAAAAGTGCGATTAGACTACTAATAAAAATAGAAACTCCTCCCAAACGCACCATTGGTTGTTTATGAATTTTACGACCTCCAGGATGGTCTACAAGTCCAATTATGAGAGCAATTTTTTTGATTGTTGGTGTAGTTAAAAGTACAAGTAAAGTCGAAATAATTAAAGTAATTAAATGGTAGAAATAATTAGGTATCTGAAGTAATGGAGGATTAAGAGTTAATAATAAATTATTAATTTTTTCTATTATCATCAAAATATTTTGCCACTTATTATGATATCAACTAGGTAATAATTGTAGAAAATTAAAATATTTTTTTGTCAGAGTTGGGTGCTGACACATAGTTGATTTGTTTCAAACTATAGTGCCACTCCATATTTAATATTTAAATTTGATTAATTGAACAGTCAGAATTGGTAAAGACGTTGTCTAAAACGTCTCTACTAATTCCTAATCAAATATATAGCTTGGGAATTCAATTAAGCCTTTGAATTGGCTAGTCCATCGGTTATCTAGTTTGAGATATAGAATGAATTCTAAATTGAATTAGGATTACCTATATCTTCTATACAAAATCCTTTAAACTAGACTAGGAACTTTAGCCATCATATGAGGGTAAAGAGGAAAAGCTTTGCATAATGATGCTACCCTCTCTCGACACTTTTGAGCTATCCCTTCATCTTCTGGATTTTGTAATCTTTCCGCTATAATATCGCCTATTTCTATAAATTCAGTAGCTTTCATACCTCGACTTGTCATTGCTGGAGAACCCAGTCGGAGACCACTGGTAACAAAAGGAGACTCTGGGTCAAAAGGTACAGTATTTTTATTAGCAGTAATATTTACCCCACTCATCAATTTATCTGCTTTTTTACCTGTCATACTTACTGATCTTAGATCCACTAGCATAACGTGATTTTCCGTACCACCAGAAACTATTTTCAATTTCCGTTCTTGTAGTTGGGTTGCTAAGGCCGCAGCATTTTCTATAACTTGGCCGGAATAAGTTTTGAATTCTGGTTTTAAAGCTTCTCCAAATGCGACTGCTTTAGCTGCAATAACATGTTCTAAAGGACCACCTTGAGTTCCAGGAAATACTGATTTGTCTAGTTTTTTCCCTAATTCTGAGTCTCGAGTAAGGATGAGACCGCCTCGTGGTCCCCTTAAAGTTTTGTGGGTGGTAGTTGTTACTACGTCACAGTGAGGGACTGGGTTAGGATGGTGGCCTGTTGCTACTAACCCAGCAATATGAGCAATGTCTGCTAATAAATAAGCTCCTACTTCATCAGCGATCGCCCGGAATTTTTCAAAATTAATTATCTGAGAATAGGCAGAGTAACCACAAATCAGTAGTTTAGGTTTATGCTTCTTTGCTAACTCAAGAACTTGGTCATAGTCTATAGCTTCTGTTTCTTTATTTACCCCATAATGATGAGCTTTGAACCATTTACCAGAAATGTTAACTGGGGAACCATGAGTTAAATGTCCACCATGGGATAAGTCCATACCCATGATAGTGTCTCCTGGTTTTAATAAGGTCAGAAACACGGCAAGGTTGGCCTGTGCCCCAGCATGGGGTTGTACATTTGCATGGGCAGCTCCAAATAATTGTTTGGCGCGATCTATAGCTATTTGTTCGACTTCGTCTATAAATTCACAGCCACCATAGTAACGTTTACTTGGGAGACCTTCAGCATATTTGTTGGTGAGTACGGATCCTTGGGCTGCCATAACTGCAGGTGAGGTAAAGTTTTCACTAGCAATTAATTCTAGGTGGTCTTGTTGCCGTCCATATTCTTTTTGAATTATTTCTGCTACTAGGGGGTCAGTATCAGCGAGAAAGTTAGCGTTAATCATGTTTATTATTTTTTGTAACTACATTAAAAGTATAGTAAATGTTCTCAAGAAATATAATCGTATATGGTCAAATAATATTAAATATCTTCGTTTATTTGTACAAAAGAGCTACTAAATATTTGACAAAATTCAATAACTATCGTATTTAAAGCTAATGTAATCACCTAATCATTAAAGGCCAAATCATAATCATCAAAATTAATAAATATTTGGATCCTTTCGTAATTTTAGTCCTTTGATTTATGAGATTAGTTGAAAGACTGATGATTTTTGGGAATCATCAGTTTTATCCTGAAATTTACTTACTCTGTTTCTTGTTTAAAAATTTCTATAACTATGCTAATTATTTAGTTAGTCAGTCTTTGATATTTGAAAATCTTTATCATTCTGCTTCATCAGCTTCAATAAAAACACTTTCTTTTCAAAGAGACTATCAAGCAATACCGACTAAAGTCTCTCAAAAAATATTGACAACTTTATAGGGAAACAGGAATTACTTTTAAGCAGTAAAGTAAGTTGAAAATAGAACCTATCAAAGTTTAGATATGCTCCTCGTCTTCCTGTTTATAAAAATCAAATAACAGGAATAAATATTGTAGTTGATACAAAAAAAGCTATCCGTAAGAGGCAACTTAAAACTTGGAATTATTAATTGAAGTAAAAATATAATTTATCTACAAATTATTATATCTACTTCATATCCTTCAAGTTTATATCATCTCTAGACTTAACCATAAAGTCAATTGAGGTAACTTATGAAGCCATTTAAAAATAAGACGAGCTAGAAAAAAATTCTTATACTAGTATTCATATTGAATTAAACAATTTAGCGAAATTAACTTTTAATCAAGTCGAAATAAAACTGTTATTTATCAAGAACAGGCCGTTAAAATATATCAATCAATATTATCATAACCTTAAAAATTTCCTGCAATCTCAAATCCGGGAAAATTAATCGAGCCTCAGGCTAAAAAAGCTTTGTAATTAAAGATGATTATCTGATCAATGATTATCTCCATAAAATATCTCGTTTGATTATTTATACCTTGATTAATGATTAAATAAAAAAATTGATAATTGGTCACAATGAAGGCAGGAAGGAGAAGATAAATTTAGGTAAAAAAATTTATATTTTTTCCCAATAACACATAAGTTTCCGTGGGTTATCAGGTACATTTAGAAATAAAAATTTGATGATATAATTATGAACTTATATCCAAAATAACTCCGAAAAAAATAGTTACTGCATACTTGAAACATAAAATATAAATTTCCATCTGTTGCCATCTTATGTTCTGTTACTAAAAATTGAGTACAAAAATAGGGATTCCCACATATAATAGATGGAAATTTAGAACTATTAAAATGTGAGAAACAAAACTTTAGTTATCTGATAAATGTAGATAAGGGTTGAAAACAAATTGTATCATAACATCCAGATGCTACTATTGTATAACTATGTAAATTATTGCCAATTAAAACTAAAAATTTGGTGAGTATTACTGCCATATTTTGAGCTTTATAAAAACTGAGATTAAGTCATAAAAAACCAGCATAGTAGATAATTAGAGGCATAAAAAAGTACAAAAAATAATATATTAATCAGAAGTAATTGATGAAAAGTATAGATTAATGAAATTTAGTATTTATAGATGAAACAGATATAATGCTAGGTTTAAACATAACTAATTAAATTTCAATAGCTACAAACAATAAATGAAATGAAGCTATTTTTTTTTGAGGTTAAAAGTTTATTTATTGGTGTGGTAAGTATTAAAAAATATAGCAATTCGCGCGTAGGTTGTAGTTATATTTAAGACCAAAAAAAATGGTAAATTAAATATTTTCTTATTTACAAAAAACTTAAATAACCACTTAACTATTTTCAAATAACTGCAAATATAATAAAATTATCTAATGATTTTTTTTGCTTGTAAGCAAATATTTTTAACAGTATTTTTCTCTGTGGTATTTTGAGACAATTTTGTACAATTTATCAACCATTATTTTTTTGATAAATATTAATTAATTGTTGTTAAGTATTCTCGAAATTATTTCTTGAGATTTATGGTAAGTTGCTCCATCCCCAAATATTGCAAATCTTTTACCTAGTCTTTGAGTAGTGCCAAGATTTAATAAATTCTATAGTGTTTTTAGTATTTCTACTTCTCTAATTGTTGCAAAATAAATTCTTTACTTTGATAATCTAAGGTTCCATGATAAGTATGGATTTTAAATTAATTTTTTATCGCAATTTCTATTCTTTTATCTGTTTTTATCCAAGCATAACCTAATATATCTCTCCATAGAATATGACATTGGTTAAGTATAAACACTGCCAGCTTTTCAGCTTCTATTTCTAGTTGCCTTATATTTCACAATTCCTCTGGAAACTTTTTTTGAGCTTGCACTAATTCATCATTTTTCGTAGGATTCTTTTTTTTGAGTTTTTTCTAACTTATGCCCACTTCTATTTAGGTCGTTATAATAACTGTGATTAGACTCAAAAAGCACATCATATTATTTCTTATCATAGTTTTGTAAGTCTAATAACCTCAGATAATTTTGTACCCTTAAGCACTCAATTATTTTCTATTTTTCTTCGTGTTAAGGCAAAAAAAATCAAGTTCCTTTTTCAGGAATAACAGTAAAAAGAGATTTGTATCGTACTGCCAGCAAAAGATTAATAAAAGAGTAATGTGGGGGTTTCTCTGAACATAATGAAAAAAGCAGCTCCCTTATATATTTGACCATAGGATAGAAGGTGTTGTAGTTTACCCAGTTAGGGTAACACCTGTAAAACCATGATATGTCTTATGTGACTATATTGTCATGAACTATAAACCCCACACTAGCACTTCAGGTTTTGAGTGTGGGTTAAAGTAAATTAGTTTATAATAATAAAATTATAGTTAATTTATTTTGTGAACTGATTTTCAACTTTTAATTCTGCCAATGGTAATTGTCCTGGTTTAGGCCAAGGGTCTTTAACTTTTTTACCAATAGCTACCATAGGACCTATTACATAATCTTCAGGTAAATTAATCAATTCTGCTAGTTTTTCAATATCAAAACCAATCATCGGGCAGGAATCATAACCCATCGCTTTTGCTGCTAACATTAAAGTCTGCATTGCCATACCAATTGAACGTTGAGCTTCATCTCGTTGAAGCCATTCACGGTCTTTATAGAAATCGCCTGTCATACCTACCATCATGTTACTGACTTGCTCTGGAGCATTTTTCCAATAGCGCTCAACACCTTTTCCCCAAGCTTTCATATCTGCTGTAAAAAGAATGAGTAAAGAAGCATCTGTCATTTGGGCTTGATCAAAACCAAGTTCTCGAATCTTTTGTCGTAATTCTGTATCTCGCAAAATAACAAAACGCCAATGTTGAATATTAAAACTGGTGGGAGCTTGAATTGTTGCTTCCAAAAGCTTTTTTTCATCATCTTCTGTAATTTTATGGTTAGGATCAAAACCTTTAATAGCGCGACGCTGATAAATTGCCTCTAAAGTATCCATTAAGTCAAACTCCTCTTAATAAGTTTAAAATTTAGAAACTGATTCACTAGAATGAGCTTTTAAAATTCAAGTTAAAAACTCCGTCTTGCAATTCTTATTTTCTATGATTTTGTCACAGTTTTGTCAGATTATACCTCAAAAAAGTTGCTAAAGTTTTACAGTATTAATAATTCCAATTATTCAGTACTTGACTCGAAAGTACAAAGTTCTCCTAAAAAACTATTGACTTTAAAAGTTGAAAGTATTATAAAAATTTGCTTGCAGCATTTATAGTTATTTTAAGAAAGTTTTAACCTTAAGATAGCTGTCAGCCAAAGCTCGCAATAGTTCTTCCCAGAACTTTCCACTGTCTAGTAATTGACTTGTGGCAGCCAAAATATGATCCATAAATATAAAAAGATTGGGATTTGATAAAATAGATATAAATAGAGTTGTTGGGAATGTTGTTGGGAATTAAGCCCCAAAAATGGCTATAACCCAAAACAAATCCAGGTTTATATTCTTTTTAAGTCTTAAAATCATGAAAAGCTTATATAGTAAAGTTTTGATAATTTTAAATTTTTCCACACCCAATAAATCTAATATTGGTGATGGTAATTAAGTAGTTAGACAAACATACTTAACATAATTTTCTCCCCTCTTCTCTCAGAATTTTTTCGTGATGTAATGAGATAAAAGTTTTCCAGTTGATATCAGTATCTATTCCCAGCAATTCATATTAGATATCTCCAAAAAACATTCTCAAGCCCTTACCTTACTGTTCCTAAATTGGTATTTTTTGAGAGGTCTATTTAATAAACTGCTACTAAACTTATCTCAAATTCAACTGTGGAGAATTAAGTAAGTAATTCAAAGATAGTAATTTGCCGAATTGAGCACTATTCAAGTCAATACAAAACCCATCACTTCCATGAATAGGTGATTGATATAAAACAATCACTTTGGGTTTATTTATAGTAGAAAAAAAGTATTTATACAAGAAATAATCACATCATAATTAATTGTCACAGTTGAAACATAACTTGCTTGATTTTTCTGCAGATTCATGATTCTATTAACATTCCGACGGTAACGATGATGGCGACTCCGAATCCTTGAGTATTTCCTATATCCTGCCAGGCACTTATAACTCCAGAAATTATAATGAACCCTACTTTGTCTAAGTAATATCAATCAATTTTTTCTCCATATCTATAATTTTAAATTATTCTTTTTCTGAGCTTTTTTTATTCAAATTCTTCACCTATAGGGTACTCTTTCTAAAGCTTTAGACCAATGATGCGCTCCTAATTCTTAAACTTGTAATAATTTTTATCAGAGTTTTTTTGAGGTCACAATTCTCTACTCACTTTTAATTTTTTGATAAGACTTTCTTTAATTATCTTAGTTCTTCTTTTAAGCAGTTTTTTACACGAGCTTTTATTTGGGAATTGAAATATTAGTTAAAGACCTCTTCTTGATTACTGAATATGTATTACTACGCTTTCATATTCTGTTATATCAAACTAATTATAAATTGTTTAACGAGTGTCTTAAAAAATCCTAACTGACTATTAAGATTTATCCTTTTGCAGCTAGTAAATAGCAACTCTAAATCATTCTTGAAAATCACCAGTTTTATTTAATAATATAGTTATAAGCCCTGCTCCTTTTGCTTTTTGTATTCAGCATAAGTGCCTTCTCGTCGCCAATATTTTTCACTTTTCAGATAGGATTTTTATAGTATAATGTACTCTTTGACGTACTTGATACTTTAGACCTTTTATTTAACTTAAAAATATATCACCTATTTTCAAGTAAATATAATAATTGAAAGAAAAGATTAGGAATATTTTGTCTTGAATCAGAAAAAAATAATAAAACAAAGGATTAGTATACAGGATTTTTTTTATTTTTCAAGCTATGTATATGGTTATTGGAAGCATTAAAATACTTACTAAATGGCAACTATACTGAAGCTGATTAAGGATTCTGGATCTAGATTTATAAATTTGGAAATTTCTTAAGATATTTATTGAATTAGCATTTCATTTAATAGTTTAGTATTACAACTACTGAAGAGCCATAATTAGATATTTAAGTTCATAAACATTTCCATATTTGATAATATTTATATAGCAGTTTTATCAAAGGGTTGTCACGATTCAAAAAAAACAGAAATTAACTCCAAAACTTTTACCCATTTTCCCAAATCATCAAAATCACAATCCTAAAAAGTTGCCAGATTTTGAAGAAGGTAAAAATAGGACTACTATATGTATTTTTCCTTTGAAAAATAACTATTTCCTAAATTGTTTTAAAATACTTAAGTAAGGTATTTAGAAACATTTCAGTTCCATTTGTAAGATACACTTCCACTCCAAATTCAGTAACTTGTAGAATTCTGGTTTTACCAAAATTGAGGTGCAGCATTTAACAACATCTGAGTATAAGAATGTTGGGGATGATTAAATATTTCTTCTGTTTTCCCTTCCTCCACAATTTTGCCATTATTCATAACAGCAATTCTGTCACAAATAAATCTAGCTACCCACAAGTCATGGGTAATAAATAAGTAAGTTAAACTTAATTCTTTTCTCAAATCCAACATTAACTTTAAAACTTGAGTTTGAATAGTAGCATCTAACATACTTACAGGTTCATCACAAATAATTAGTTTTGGATTAGTAATTAGAGCTCTGGCTATAGCAACCCTTTGTTGCTGTCCACCAGATAGTTGGGAAGGGTATCGTGTACCATATTCTGATACTGGAGTCAAGCCTACTTTTTCCAATATTTCCTCAACTTGAATTTTAGCTTCCTCTGCATTAGCCAAATTATGGATAAATAGGGGATCAGCTACTATCTGGTTAATAGTCATCATGGGGTTGAGACAAGCCAGAGGGTCTTGAAATATCATTTGCATTTCCCTACGATAGGGTTGTAAGGCTGAGTGTGATAAGGTAGTTAAATCTGTACCTTGAAATTTCACTGAGCCAGAAGTAGGTTTGATTAACTGTAAAATAGTTCGAGTCATGGTACTTTTACCACAACCAGATTCTCCGACTAATCCTAATATTTCTCCTGAATAAAGATTTAAGTTGACTCCATCAACTGCTTTAATAAGTTTGCTTTTGCCAGAAAATAATAACTGTTCTATAAAATTACTTTCTAAGGTGTAATGTTTAACTAAATCTTTGATTTGCAAAATAGGTTTAACTGTTTTGGCAACTGTTATTTCTTCAGATTTTTCTGATTGAATTTGAGGAACAGTAGATTCAACTACTTGAATATGTAAAGCTGCTGCAAACAGAGATTTGGTATATTCATGTTGAGGATTTTGGATAATTTGTTGAATTGCACCTATCTCTACTATTTCACCTCCATACATTACAGCAATACGGTCACAATATTCTGCCACCATTGCCAAATCGTGAGAAATTAATAATAAGGAAGTCTGACGTTCTTGACAAATTTTGGTTAGCTCCTGCAAAATTTGAGATGCTATAGTTACATCTAAACTAGTAGTAGGTTCGTCAGCCACTATTAGTTTGGGATCCAGTAGAAGTGCTAAAGCGATCGCCACCCTTTGCCGCATTCCGCCACTAAATTCATGAGGATATTGAGACCAACGACTAGCAGGAATATTAACAGTTTCTAGGGTTTCTATAGACTTTTGTTGTGCCTGAGATTTAGATAGATGGGGTTGATGCGCAATAAGAGTTTCTAAACAATGATCTCCAATAGTCATTAATGGGTCGAGGCGAGTCATAGGGTCTTGAAAAACTAATGCTACCGCTTCACCTCGAAATTTTCTGAGTTGAGAGGGTTCCATCCTAAACAATGATTCTCCCTTGAAGGTAACAGACCCCTCAACTTCTGCTGACTTGGGTAATAATCTCATAGCAGCACGTCCAAGGGTAGATTTGCCACAACCAGATTCTCCCACTAATCCTAATTTTTCACCAGGTTGAAGTTTTAGAGAAACATTATTTACTGCCCAATGATATTTTCTCTCTTCTTCAGGATAAGCTACTCGTAGATTTTCTATACTAAGTAAGGGATTCATTGGTTAAAAGTTAAAAGTAATCTCTGGCTAAAAAATCAGGTATCCTACTCTTTTAAGACGGTCAAAAAAATTAACTTCAGTATTTTAAGGTTTTGACTGCAGCAGTCGGTACTGATCACTAGTAACTTATAACTAAAATGACTGAGTTTTTTCTGTCCAAATACTCCCCAAGTCCGCAAATGGAATCTAGCTCGGCATCTTAAATGGGTAGTAATACATGATAAAAATTATTCACTTTGACTTTTGATACTAAATGTTCCATTTAGTTCCTTTCTTTTATTTTCAAATCTGCGTAACATATAAGTAGCAGCACAGTCTGCTTGGGGGTAAGTTTCCAATATATCTGTTAATTGAAAAATATACTCAGCTATTTCTTCTCCCAATTTATCAATGACAGTCTCACGATTAATCATTTCTTGTTGATGCTCTCGCACTCTTGCTTGCCATTGACTGGAAAATATCTCGTTAATTTTAGTGTGAAGACCAAGCTCTTCTAAGATGTTCCACTCTTCGCTATTATCAAACCAGATACCTCCACAACTCATGCAACGTTCTATATAGAAAGGTTGTTTAATGTTTATTCTGCATCGTGATAAATAAGTACCACATTCAGGACACAGTCCTGCTTTACCATCAAACAAAGAGGGGACAAAATCTTCAAATTGATTATAGTAGGGCAAAGTTTCTTCTGGAGCATACCATACAGGTAAACTGGATAACCATGCTTCATAATCTTTTGCCGAAATCCAAAAACCTTCAGACTTAGGACAGTATTTTACCGGGATAATATCATTTAAAATAGCGTCTTCTAACTCTGCATCGCATTTAGGGCTTTTCATCCTGTTTTTTCCTGATTCTGTATTAATTTGTCTTGACCAAGTATAATTCTACAATAACCTTTAAGAGTTTTTAGGCGATCGCTAATATTGGCCAGCCGTGTTTTTTGTGTTTGACAGTTTTGGGATGCTTGTAAAAAGCTAACATCTAGATTCAATAGTTTAAATTGCTTATGAATCTCCGTCAAATAAGACTGTATCTTGGATGCTATAGATGGGTCTAGTTCAGAGCTATCTAAATTAATAATCTGAGTCTCAAACCACCCTTGGGCTTCCTGAAAATTGGCCAATATTTTTTCTAGTTCTATTTCTGTCACATTCTGTTGTAACTGATTTATAAGTTGACTTAATTTTTGATACTGCTGATTATACTTCTTTGGTAACATAATATAAATAAATCGAAACTTGCATATATTATTATTAACAGACGAAGTAATACCGTCATATATTATTTAGTATATTAAGTAATACTATTCTATATTATTAACATATAGAGTATTAAAGGTTGATAGAAGTCAAAAGTCAAAATTCAAAAGTCAAAAGTAAAAAAATATAAAGATTAGACAGTAGCATATTTTTAAGGCACTATAGCTAAAAGTAAAAAATTAAACGTTAAAAAATCATATAGTAGTAGATTTTCCCAGAAACTATAAGTTAAAAGTGAAAAGTCAAAAAATCGGATAATAGCATATTTTTGAAGGTACTATAGTTAAGAGTGAAAAGTAAAAAAAATCATAGGAGAAAAATGAAAGTATAAAAATCACAGATTATCTACAGAAAAACTAGAAAATTTAAGTAAAAATCTAGTTGATAGTTATATTACTTTATAATAAAATAAAGATATGTAATTCAATTAGATACTACTAGGAAAATACACAAATATAACTGGTAGTAGTTTATTGCAATTATTGTAGTAACGGTATAGTTATGATTCCAGCTTTTATCTACTATTACTTATTACTACACATGACTATTACAGCAATCATATCAAACGATTGTCAAAATTAAAAAGCCAGAAATAAGTTCCAAAACTCTTGCTCATTCACCCCGTTATAAAAAGTGGGAAGATTTTGGAATTGTAAAAGTAGGATTGCTATATATAGCTGTTTTATACAGAAATAAACTAATATTTGATACTTATTAACTCTAAACTAATTACTATGAAAACAAAAACCGTCACACCGAAAGCTCAAATTTCATGTGTAATTCCTGATTGGTTGCAAGAATGTCTAGATAACAGAAATAAGGGCAATAATGTTACTAGTTGTTCAGTGGATACAGCATTAATTTGTCGAGCATTTGAATTTGCATATAAGTTACATGAAGGGCAGTATAGAAAATCAGGAGAACCTTATATTTGTCATCCTGTAGCCGTAGCAGGATTATTAAAATATTTAGGTGGTGATAGTACCATGATTGCTGCAGGTTTGCTACATGATATTGTTGAAGATACTGACGTAAAAATTGAAGAAATAGAGGAAAAATTTGGTTCAGAAGTAACTTTATTAGTAGAAGGTGTAACTAAACTTTCTAAGTTTAATTTTTCTAATAAAACAGAGCTACAAGCTGAAAATTTTCGCCGAATGTTTTTGGCAATGGCAAAAGATATTAGAGTCATTGTTGTCAAGTTGGCAGACAGATTACATAATATGAGAACTCTCCAACATTTACCTTCTCATAAACAGTTAAGTAAAGCATTAGAAACACGGGAAATATTTGCACCACTGGCAAATCGTTTAGGAATTGGTAGGATTAAATGGGAATTAGAAGATTTATCTTTCAAATATCTTGAACCAAATGCTTATCGTGAAATTCAAGAGTTGGTAGCAGATAAAAGGGTAGATAGGGAAGCTAGATTATTAAAAATGACAGAAAATTTACGACAAAAATTAGACCGCTTAGGAATAGAATGTTACGACATTAGTGGTCGCCCTAAACATCTTTATGGAATTTATCGAAAGATGTACTTAAAACAAAAAGAATTTCACGAAGTATATGATATTTCTGGACTGAGAATTATTGTAGAAAAAAGAGAAGATTGTTATCGAACTTTAGCTATTGTTCATGACTCTTATCGTCCTATTCCTGGAAGATTTAAAGACTATATTGGTCTGCCAAAACCTAATCGTTATCAGTCGTTACATACAGGAGTAATAGGTATTACAGGTCGTCCGGTAGAGGTGCAAATTAGAACTGTGGAAATGCACCATGTTGCTGAGTATGGAATAGCTGCTCATTGGAAGTATAAAGAGACTGGTTATAGTAATACTAATGTTAATATTACGACAGAAGATGAAAAGTTTACTTGGCTTAGACAGTTATTAGAATGGCAAAGTGACCTGAAAGATGATCGGGAATATTTGGAAACTATTAAGGGTGATTTATTCTCTGAAGATGTTTATGCATTTACACCAAAAGGTGATGTTATTTCCCTCAAACATGGATCGACACCAATAGATTTCGCTTATCGTATTCATACAGAGGTAGGAAATCATTGTACAGGTGCTAAGGTAAATGAACGAATAGTACCTTTAGATACTCCTTTAAAAAATGGTGATATTGTCGAAATTTTAACTCATAAAAATGGCCATCCTAGCTTAGATTGGCTAAATTCTGTGGTTACTGGTGGAGCACGAAATCGAATTCGTCAGTGGTATAAGCGTTCCCATAGAGAAGAAATTTTAGCTAGAGGTCGAGAATTATTAGAAAAAGAATTGGGTAAAAAAGGTTTTGAATCTTTACTCAAATCTGAGCAAATGCGACTTGTTTCTGAAAAATTTAATTATCATAATGTAGATGATTTATTGGCTGGTTTGGGATATGGTGAAATAACTTTAAATTTAGTGGTCAATCGATTGCGAGATGCTTTTAGAGAAGTCACAAAAGTTGAGGAAAATTCAGATATTTGTTCAGAAAAATATTTACACAAGTCTACTCAAATTTCGTCTCCTAATAATTATCATCCAATCGCTGGAGTTGAAGGGTTAATGTATCATTTAGCAGGTTGTTGTAATCCGATTCCAGGTGAGCCTATTATTGGAGCTGTAACTCGTATAAATGGTATTTCTATTCATCGTCAAGGTTGTTCTAATATAGAAAATGTACCTGGAGAAAGGTTAGTTCCTGTTAGTTGGAATAATGCTAATGAAAATAATGGAAGACCGAAAACTTATCCAGTTAATATCTATATTGAAGTTATAGATAGAGTGGGTGTTCTCAAAGATATTTTATCCCGTTTGATGGATAATAATGTTAATGTTAAAAATGCTCAGGTTAAAACAAATCCTGGTCATACTGCTATTATTAATCTATGTATTGAAGTGAGCGACTGCCAACAATTTGAACGTAGTTGTACTCAGATTAAAAATATAAGTGATATTTTGAATTTACGTCGTGTTAGTCAGGTTGAATAGTATTTTTAGTTAGGAGGAATAAGTAGTAAGGAAAAGTCAAATGTAAGTATTCAGCTTTTAAGTATTAAAGGAATTACTGAAGGTGAGCTGAACGCCTTTTTATTTCAGCGGGGAATGTCATGAAACGTAACTTTGAATTCTCTTTGAAGACTAATTTTTGATAGAAAATTACAATGATTTAATAACTCATTGCTAATAGCTGATAGCTAACTGCTAAGTACTTACAGAGTGCCTATCCTATTTCTCAGACTTTAACTTTTTATGCCTCAATTTAGTCTTATATCCAAGGGCAAATATTGAATTAATACCTCAAACTTTCTTGTATCTCAAATTTAGGATAAAAACTATGCTTTTAGACCAATCATCTATAAGTAATTTATTAAATAAACAACGTAAATTTTTTGCTACAGGAAAAACCAAAAATATTGACTTTAGAATAGAACAACTAAAGGGTTTAAAACAGGCAGTTTCAGATTATCAAAACAAAATAGTTGCTGCCGTTAAAGCAGATTTGAATAGAGCGGAATTTGAAGCATATTTTGAACTGACTTTTTTTCCAGAGATAAATGATGGGATTAAAAAGCTGAAATCTTGGGCAAAACCTCGTCGGGTTTCTACTCCAATTGAACAGTTTCCTGCCGGAGCTAAAATTTATCAAGAACCCTTAGGGGTTGTGTTAATTATTGGAGCTTGGAATTATCCTTTTCAATTAGTTATTCATCCCTTATTGGGAGCGATCGCTGCTGGAAATTGTGCGATTATTAAACCTTCGGAAATAGCTGTTAATACCTCTGAGGTTGTTGCAGATTTAATTGCTCATACTTTTGACTCTAGCTATATTGCTGCTGTTACAGGAGGAGTGGAAAAAAGTCAACAGTTATTAGCCGAAAAATTTGACCATATTTTCTTTACTGGAGGAACAAGAGTAGGGAAAATAGTTATGGAAGCTGCTGCTAAAAGTCTCACTCCTGTTACTTTGGAATTAGG
Organism: Trichodesmium erythraeum IMS101; assembly: GCF_000014265.1. NCBI lineage: Bacteria > Bacillati > Cyanobacteriota > Cyanophyceae > Oscillatoriales > Microcoleaceae > Trichodesmium > Trichodesmium erythraeum. The sequence continues at coordinate 4,109,211 of NC_008312.1, read as the reverse complement.
TGGAAAAAGCCCTTGTATTGTTGATGATGATATTCAGTTAGAATATACAGCAAAACGTATTACTTGGGGAAAGTTTATTAATGCTGGTCAGACTTGTGTTGCTCCTGATTATTTGTTGGTAAATAAGTCGGTTAAGTCTGATTTGTTGGAGAAAATTAAACAGTCTATTGATAAGTTTTATGGTAAAAATCCTGCTAATAGTCCAGATTATGGTCGGATTATAAATGAAAAGCAATTTAATAGATTAAATCATTTGTTGGAAGAAGGAAAAATTTTTATTGGTGGTGAAACAAAGTCGGAAGAACTTTATATTTCACCTACAGTTATTGAGGGAGTTAATTGGGATTCAGGAATTATGGAGGAGGAGATTTTTGGACCTATTTTACCTGTTTTAGAATATGAAAATTTGGATGAGGCGATCGCTCTTGTTAATTCTCGTCCTAAACCTTTATCTCTTTACTTTTTTTCTCGAAATAAACAGAAACAAGAACAAGTTTTAAGGGAAACTTCTTCTGGAAATGTTTGTATTAATGATACTGTGATGCAGTTTGTTGTGAGATTTTTGCCGTTTGGAGGTGTGGGAAATAGTGGTATTGGTAGTTATCATGGTAAAGCTAGTTTTGATACTTTTTCTCACTATAAAAGTGTATTGAATAAGGGATTATGGTTTGATTTAAAATTCCGATATGCTCCTTATAAAAATAAGGTTGGTTTGATTAAAAAAATAATTTTTTGGTAATATTTGGCTGTGTTGTGTTTCGTTAGCTCAACCCAACATACATGAATATTTTGATCGTTCATGTATAGGAGCAAGATGCTCCGACTGCTGAAAAATTATGGGATATCTCCTTGAAAATTAGTCTCCCAAGCCGAACTCCTTTGATAAGTAGGTCGGTTTTGAAATTTGTCCCTATGTAACAAAATGTAAATTCACCTCAAATTAATTTTGTAGAGGAGCTTGAAGTCAGTATACAAATCTTAATATAGCTAAGTTTTTTCATGCCTAGCTACTTAGATAATTAAGGGAGAAATTTGATTCTCAAGTTGTATAAAAAAAAAGGTGTTGCTAAATTAAGGGATGAATATAATTGGAGCGAACATTCTAACAACCTAAAAATATAACGAATAGGCAAGATGCTCATTTGAGAAAAGTATTAAAATTATTTTCCTTTTATGCAACCCCTGCTCGTGCCATGTTGGCCTGGAATTACTTAAATAAAATAGGAACTATATCTTGGTAAAACTATTTATATTTGTATATAATTGTGATTCAATGTCATAATTATATACTTACTACTTAGCACCAGAAAGAGGGATCGGTACTAAATAAAATATTATAGTGCTAGCTTTCAGGTAATTTTAGGTAAAAATTGATATATGGAAACTCCCGAACAACTAAAAAAGAAAAAAGATGATGAACAGCCAAACGATAACTAGAGGAAACTCAAAAGTTCAAGCTTTGTATTTACTACCGCATCAAAGCAATACCTGTAATTAGGGCAACAAAAAACCATGTCACAAATAAACCAATAACCTCACTAATAAACAAACCTATCGCTTCATAGATCAAGCCACCTACTAACCAACCTAGAGGCAAACCAATTGCCCAAGCTAGAATATTTGCCATTATCCATCGCTGTGGCCGAGAAATTTGCCTTTTCACTACAAACCATTGAGCTAATCCCAAAATCCCTCCCATAATAGCACCATTAATAACTCCATAAAACAACCTCAGCCAAATTTGTTCTGTTCGTGGAGCGATCCAACCTAACGCCCCTAAACTACTTGCCCCAATTAATAACCAAGCCACAATACTGACTACAACCCACCATCTGCTCTGGAAAATTCGATTTCTTAGCACCAACCATTGTGCTAATCCCACCACAGCACCACCCATAGCTCCTGATATAGCCCCCACATAAGGTTTCACATCCACTTCTACAAACATTAAGCTGACCAAAAAGCCAATAAGAGTGAAAAATACCCACCGCAAACAAAAACTCCATCCAGTGTTTTTGGGTTTAGTACTATAAGAAAAGTAATATAATTCGCTAACTGACATCAAAAAAAATTTTCTAGCAACTTTACATCTAACTTATAGATTCTACACTGATAAGTATACTTTGAACAAATCGGGGTTAGTAATTTATGGGACTACTAAATTGTAGGGGTAATACCACCCCAACTACCTTGTTAGGGCAACCATGGGGTAAGTGGTTGAGCAAATTTAGGACGGTGTACAGAAGTGGGAAACATTTTCTTAAAAGCAACACGCCGCTTTTGGGGTGACTCTGGAGTCATATAACTCCATAAGGTTTCCCAATAGAAAAAAGATACTCCAGCAAAGTGTCGTTCACGGACTGCTTTTACCTGTTGTTTAATTTTATCAATTGTCATAGTTGTTTTCAAAGTCCCTGTGAGTATACCAATACTGAAAGGAATTTTATTTTTAGCAATTTTAACGTCTGGCTGTTCTAACTCTTCTAAGAATGAAGGCAAATCATCTCGGTACACCTGCAAAATAAATTCATCTACTAAACCTCTCTCGATCCAAGTTTGCCAGTCTTGTAGATATAATTTGTAGGCAAAATCATAAGGATTAGAAGACAAAGACACAATACAGTTAGGTTTAACAGCTTTGATAGATTTGTAAAGTCTTTCTATGAAAGCAGTAATTTGATTTGCCCGCCATTGCATCCATTCTGGATCTGTAAAATTTTCTGGAGGCTTTTTTCCCTGATGCTGTTCTTGATAAAGGTAAATTGTCATTGGATCGTAGCCAAATTGTACTGGCATTCCAAAGCGATCGTCTATTTGAATTCCATCGACATCGTATTTTTTGACAACTTCTAATATTAGCTCAAGAATAAAGTTTTGTACTTGAGGATGAATGGGATTAAGCCAAACATTATAGATGGATAGCGACTGCTGTAGTTGGGTTAATAAAGACTGTTCATCTGATTTTGGTAGTAAATCTTTCAGCTCTAGTTCAGAGAATTGTTCAGAAAAATTTCTATTTTTGTCAAGACTCGTTGTCACCCACTGAGGATGACGTCTGACTAACAGAGAGTTTATTGGGGCCATGAAACCATATTCAAACCAAGGGATAACTCGTAAACCTTGGCGATGGGACTGTTGAAATATTTCTCTGAGTACATCTTGACCAAGGCGAAATGCAGTTAGAGTTGGGTCTTGAGGTTGACCTATGATTTTTTTGGCGACGTCACTGGGGTAAAAGGTGTTACCTCGGTTCCAGGTGACAGGATAAACTGTGTTGAAGTTGAGTTGAGAAAGTTGACGGAGGGCGCGATTAATTGCCCACGGACTGAATAATACGTTACTACTAACGTTAGTTATCCAGACTCCACGTACTTCTTTTTTTTCAGGTGTAGCTTTGATGGTGACTGGAGTTGTCAAGGTTAATATTGTGCTTAGGAAAACATAGAAGATGGCGATCGCTACTCCTATTACTAGCAATATTTTTAATCGTTTGAATTTATGATTATTTTTATTAGTCATTATTTTGGCTGTCTTGCATGAAAGTTGCGATATATCTGGTTTGTTACTGGCCTCAAAGTAATACTTTTCTTAATCAGACCAACAGAAAAGTAATTAAACTATCCTAAACAATAACTATTCCCAAGGTAGCTACTGAATGTAGGACGAAAGTTAGGGGACTAATGAGCATGGATATCGTGTGACCTATGTTAATAACCAGGAATAGTCTCTCAGGATATTTTAACTCATACTTGTCAGTCGCAATAAAGGTATAAGGGAACGACGAAATATCCTTAGAGTACCTAAGCATATTAGGTCGAAATTGATAAAAGTCATTCAAGGTCAATCTATACATTAATCTAGGTTTGAAGGATGGTCAAATTGGTTAAGAAGTATATATATTCAAACTTACCTACTCCTAGACTGAATTTATCGCAATAATTAGCAATGAATAAAGCTAAAATACTAATTTACAAGAAATTTCAGTAGTTAAGACTAGAAAAAATAGTTGTATAGGTATTGATTTTAATACTGATTCAATTTCGGGTAGTCCTGTAGATGTAGTGATAAAATTACGGTGAAGCTATCACTTCATTATAATGGTGATGGTGAATATAATATCTTTGTAAAACCCTAGTTATTTTCGCACTTTTTTAGAAAAAGATCAAGTTTTTTCTGACATTCCCAAGAAATTATTTGACGTTAAGTATAATTTAATCTTTCCGTTGTAGGTAGTTAAAGCAGTTTCTTTACCTACTAATTTATGCTGACAATTAGGAAAACGATCATCATAAGCTGACCAGAAATCTGTATAATGCTCTTGTACATTGCCTGTAGACACCAGGCAGTAGATTTCACAGCGTAAGTGTGCCTTGTTATCCTATTTATGCTGAAAAGTTCAGTTCGTTAATTACAGCTTTTAGTTTAGCTCATTTAAGTTAGAACCGCTATATAGGACTACCAAACACAAAAAAATCAGCCAGTTACAGCTAACATTTTCAACCAAGTTTTTGCATTTATTCAGGAGCAATATCCAAGTTATCCAAGGGTAGATGCATTTCTTGATGATTTGATTATTCCTTCTCTAGAAATAGATTTGAGCAAAACTTCAGGGTTTGCAACTCAAAACAAAAAGGTAATTGAAATTTACCAAAAACTTGAGAAGTTAAGGAATAATAAAGGAGAAGATATAGATTTTTTTCAGGTCATTGACGAATTTATAAATTCACTAGAACACTAAGTTGATGATGGTGCGTTACATTTCATAAACGCGCCGTTCTAGAAAATTACCCAAATTTACCTACATGTGGTTGTATAAGCTTTGGAGCTAGCTTCGGTGTTTCACGCTGATGCTACTGAGCGCAGCCTGTAACTTATCTTCACTCTTCAGACAAAGAAGATAAAGCTACTTCTTTACATAATTTGTACATGGGGTTTTCCCTCCTTATCCCAGCATTAAAGTCTTTGCCTTCCTTCAAACTGCAGTTATCACATTCATAAGTTTTCTCTTGTTAAATAAGGTTTACTGAAAAAATATAGATGGTAAGTTTAGCAAGACTTACCCACTTATCTGAAAATTACAGAATATCTGTAGGGGTTAACCATCGTGAGTGCTCCGCAACATGAAAACTTCTACTATATATGTTGATAGTTACATAAGTTATGGTTAGGAGTTATGTCAGTTATTATCTGAGGAGCTGAACAGTAACCGCCCTCAATATCTGGGTTCAAAAAAATGCTAACTTATGTGAGCTTTTTGAATCAAAAAGCTAGCATTTTTTATATACCAAAAAAAGCGCTGTCTTTATCTGACAACACTAAGACTTTTAGCGGGTTTGAGAAAGATCCACCTAATTAACAGTATTAGCGATCGCCTTTGCCAAAAGATCCATAGCTTCCTTCACTTCAGTCTCAGTAACTATCAGTGGAGGTACAAACCGTAAAACCTTTGGACCCGCTGGCACAATTAACAACCCCTCATTCATAGCCGCTTTAACTATATCAATAGAAGTTAAAGTTGCCGTGGCATTTAACTCCAGACCATTAATTAAACCCCAACCTCGAACTTCGCTAAACAAGTTAGGATACTTATCTGCAATAGCCTTTAATTCTATCCGTAACTCATCCCCCCTCTGCTGTACATTTGCCAATAAATTTTCTTGTTCCAAAGTATGACAAACCGCCAATGCTACCGCACAAGCAAAAGGGTTTCCACCAAACGTGCTAGCATGACTGCCTGGTTCAAACACATCACAGTGAGATTTACATAACATTGCACCGATGGGAATACCACCACCTAACCCCTTAGCAGAAGTGAAAATATCTGGTTCAATGCCAAGATTTTCATATCCCCAAATTTTGCCACTACGCCCCATTCCTGCTTGTACTTCATCTAATATTAAAAGAATGCCTTTCTCATTACAAATTTCTCTAATTCTTTTGAAGTAAGTCATATCACCGGGGCGAATACCACCTTCTCCCTGTAGTGCTTCTAGCATAATAGCTGCAACTTGTCGTTTGTCTTTGTCTAATTCTTCGATCGCACTTTCTATCGCAGCAATATCATTGTAGGGCACATAATAAAACCCTGGCATTAACGGGCTAAAACCTTTGTGATATTTCGGTTGTCCAGTTGCGGTCATAGTTGCCAGAGTTCTTCCATGGAAGCTAGCATGGGCAGTCAAAATTGTTGGATTTTCGATGTTTAACTTTTCGTGGGCATATTTACGGGCAAGTTTAATTGCTCCTTCGTTGGCTTCTGCTCCAGAATTACAGAAAAATGCTTTATCAGCACAGGAGTGTTGTATTAACCATTGTGCTAATTCTCCCTGAACTGGAATATAGTATAGATTAGATACATGATGCAATCTTTTAATTTGTTCTGACACTGTTGCCATCATCACCGGGTGAGCGTGACCGAGAGTGCAGGTAGCAATTCCAGCAACAAAATCCAGATATTCTTTTCCTTCTGTATCCCAAACACGACAACCTTCGCCCCGTTCGATGGCAATGGGGAAACGCCCATAAGTGTTCATTACATAAGTGTTAAAGTTGTCAGCACTAAATGTTGTATATGCATTAGATGTTTCTAAAGACTGCTGAACTATTGTTTCTGGACTCATATAATTATACCTTTAATTATATTCTCAAAATTAATGTTAATACTAACTGAATATTAGAAGATAATATATTTTTTTTCCAGTTTTTTTAACTTATCATAACTTACCCAGGCGAACCCAGAAACCTGGATATCTTTTGTTAAAAATAAAAAATTACTCTAGAAACCGGGTACCCCCATGAATCAGTCCTACTTTCTGGTATTTTTGGCAAAGGAAAAAATAATTTTATATCTTATCAACTCTTTTCTCTATTATTGGCTATTATTTAGATTGTTTTAAAGTTTATCTTTGCTATTAATAAATTAATTGATATAGTAATGGATGTGATCAATATTTTATCAATCTAGAATAATTGAGATAATAATTGGCTAGTATTAATCTCAATTAGTCATGAAAAATTATGTTTTTTTCATCTTAAAACTGGTAATTTTCCTAATACCAATAATTATGAATTTATTGACCATTTAAAATATTAAAACAGATCGTAATAGGTCTAATCTATAACAATTTATTTGCTTAAATATTCCCATTTTTGTCTATTTTTTTTATTCATGACTTTCTTGTTAATAAAAAAAATAATTACGGAGATTATAGACAATAAAAATTACCAGGAATTAATGCTATACTTAAGTAGTAACTCAGTTATTAAGTAATTCATAAAAAGAATAATTTTATTACTTACCTTAGTTAAATTAATGTTGGTTTAATAAATATTTACCTCTCCCCTACTCCCTAAATAGGTTACATTCAATACCCCTAACCTTAATCAAAAGCGATGGTTAAAAGTTTTGTATAAATAGTATAAACCTACCTTTTGAAGACAAAATATTTTTATATATTTACTCTAAATCTTTGTTATAAAAATAACTTCTGACTTATAACCTTTAACTTTATTAATCTTTACCTCTTAATTTTTAATCCAGTCATAAGTTCCAGGTCTGTTCTAAACAAAAGAGCATCTCGACTACGAACATCAATAACAGTTACATTTTGATTATTTTGGTCATCCCAATAAACAATTGCGACTTGAATTCTAGCCTGTTTATCTATTGCACTAATTATCCCACCAAGAGGAGAAAGAAGACCCTTAGCGACACTTTTTTCTACTTGACTTTTAGCATACTGTCCTGTAGAAATTTCTGTAATATCATTTTTTGTTAAATTTAAGTTAGCATCTTGAAATTCTTTCTTTCTAAACTTTATATCCAGAGTTCTAGCATCTGTATCTATAGTCACTGCACATGGTTTTAACTCCCCATTATTCTGATTTAAACAATAAGCGCCGTGAGTTCTTACCAAGGCAATGTTAACAGGAAAAACTAATGAAAAAGCAGAGATCAAACTAATTAATTTATTTTTCATAACTCCAGTAAAATAATTAACCGCTTCAGAAATATATAATAATTCTATCTCAAGAGTGAAAAATTGAGGTTGCTCTGAGGGAGCAAGCAGGAGACACTTATATCATGTCGAGTTGAATAATTACACTTTAGAGGTAATAAGGTAGGAGGATCTGTGGCTCTCAGCAGAAGGATAAAATTTGTATTTACAGTCGTTAGTTTTTGGATAACTTATTATCCAGATACAATATTATACTGAAGCCACAGGAGTTGGAACTATTTTTTAACAAGTCTAGTGATTTTACATAAAATTTAAGATTGCTATATTTTGTAAATACTCATTATAAATACTCAGAATAGCTTTAGCAAAAAAAATCGTTTAAAAAAACGCATTTGAGGCTAACTTTTTTGGGAAATATTACTCAAAATATCCATTGCAAAAACTTGAAAAATATTGTCTTAAAAGCTCAATTTTTACTATTACTTTTACTCTATTTTTTTGAACTATAACCATAATTTTTCACCAATAATATGATTTTTTTTTGACTTGATTTTTAGGATACTTTCCTGTATGAATTTCTGTAATTTTATTTTTATTTCAATTAAACTTAGCAGCTTAAAATTTTTCCTAGCTAAACTCTATATTTAAACTTTTATCATCCGTATCTATAGTCATTTTAGATAGTTTTAAATTCCTATTATCCTGATTTAAATAGTAAGTGCTGTGAGTTCTTACCCAGGAAATTTTAATAGGAAAAACCAATAAAAAAGCAGATATTCAACTAATTAATTTATTTTTCATAACTCCAGCAAAATAATTAATAGCTTCAGAAATATATAATAATCTTATTTCAAGAATAAAAGATTTAGGCAGCTTGAAGAGAGGAGGTAAAAGGCAATTATGCTAAATTTACAGGGGTGAGAACCATTTTTTAATAATCCTAATAATTTTACATAAAATTTAAGATTCCTATAGTTGATAAATATTCATAATAGTTTGGAAAAAAAAGGCAGCTATAAAACTAATTAGTTTATTTTTCATAACTGCAGCCAAATAATTAAAAGCTTCAGAAATGTATAATAATTATATCTCAAGATTGAAAGATTGAGGCTACATTTTAGGTAGAAAACTATACATTTTTTTCACTTTTTAGGCAAAAATTTTGCTGAAAGGTTACTCAAAATATCCGTGACAGAAAAAACTTTTTACCTCTGATTACTAACTTCATTATTAAGGATTTTCTATACTCCGAATTTTTAAACCAGTCAAACTTTCTAAGTCTTGTATTAAAGATTCACTATCTTTTGTCTTAATATCAATAAAAGCGATATTTGTTTTGTTTTGAGTATCCACATATTCAATTGCAAATTGAGTCCGTTTTTCTTTACCAAATAAACCAACTAATGCTCCTAAAGGACCAAGCACTAAACTTGCTCCAATAGTTTCTTTAGTTCTTTTTTGAGCGTGTTTACCACTTGAAATTTCAATAATTCTATTATTTTTCAACCTCAGATTATCATTTTGATATTTATCAGACCTAAAATTCAAAATTAAGCTATTTTCTATTGTAGAGACAATAACTATACATCCTTTCATTTTACTACTAGCTATATGGAGACATTTGGCGCCATGTTCTCCTGCTAAAACTAAGTTGTTAGTCAAAATAACTGAAGCAACAGATATAAATAAAGCAAATTTTTTCATCATATCAAAGTTCTCAATAATTTAAACTTAATAACCAGGTGATTACATCAATTTATGGCCTATTATATTGCTACTTATTATATACGGATCTTCAATGAGATTGTGCGTAAAATATTTTTTTGTACTTAGGAAATAGGAATTAGTAACAATAATGAATAGGGATAATAATTTAAGATTAGTATTCTATGATTCCATAAATACCAACAATTTCTCCAAGAAGGGATAGTTCGCAAATTCCTATTCACCACCCTCAAAGATCAAAGTTATATCCAATTTGGTTGAGTACTTATTATATAGTTAAAGAATATGGAGAAATGGAAAAACTAAATATTGGAGGTATGAATATTGAAGTAATCTAAGAAATTTTAAACATATATTGTAGAATCGAATCCTATATAATTTATTTAGATTTAAATAAAATTATAACTGTAAGCAAAGTTAAAGGTTTGTTTAGATAATTTTAAATTAAAAAAATATTAAAAAAAAATTGGATGCTTTAACTAAAATGAGAAGATAAAAGAATATTTTTTTACTCAAACAACATGAAAAATTTACAGCCTTGGATTTCACTCTTAGCTAGAATATTTCTCTCTGCTGTTTTTCTCAAATCTGGTATTGGTAAAATTTTTAGTGGAGCAAGTACTCAACAATATATGGAATCTTCAGGAGTTCCTGGTTGGTTATTAATTCCAACCATTATTGTTCTTTTAGTAGGTGGATTATCTGTTTTATTGGGTTATAAAGCTCGTTATGGAGCACTTGCATTAGTAGGATTTTTAATTCCAGCTACTCTAGTTTTTCATAATATTTTTATAGAGCCTGCTCAAGAAATTGCTTTTATGAAAAATCTGGGATTAATAGGAGGACTTTTAATGGTAACTTCCTTTGGTCCTGGTAGCATTAGTTTTGATGAAAAAAGTATTGATTTTAATTAAAATACACTTAGTTTTAGGGAATAGGGGAGTGAAAGAATAGAGTGGCAAAGTGAGAAAGTGAGAGACTAGGGGAGTAGTAGACATACGGTATCATATCAGACAAATGATATAGAAGAGGTGAATAATAAAATTATTACTAATACAGGTATCTTATACCAATTCCCGTGCATTAATACTAACTTTTTGTAAAACTTTAATTATTAAATAATTAATCTAAAATAAATAACCTTTTTTGCTCTCTTTAGCTAAGTTAATGTTCATTATTATTGTATTTAGTTCATCTCTATTCTCCTACTACCCTAGTTTCTTACTTAATAAAATTTATAAGTTTTTACCAAAAATAGTATTGCCCACTTTTAAATGTACCTTAAACATCAGCAATAAGTACTGTAATAATAATTCATTTTACTAGCTAATAATTATTAAAAAGGTTAAAATTTTTCTGTTAATTAATTAATAATTGAAGTGTGACTTAAGAATTAGATTAATTTTGAATTAGTACTATTAATAAATTCCAAAAGCTAATCTCATGTAGAGACTTGGGATTTTGTTTAATCTCTTTTAAAATAATAAAAAACTACAAATATTTCCTAAAAAATATGAAAACACAATGGGAAAATTTTCTGCAAAATCTTGGTGAATGGCACGGTTCATTTACTAAAATTTCTGACAAATTAGCAATACTGCAAGACAGACCTAGTATTCTGATTTTAGAAGGTCTTGATGACCAGAATAAACGAGTACGTTTAACACTACGTCGCTTTAACTCTTTTGTAAAAAATCCTGAGTCAAAAGCTGATGAAATAGTGATAGAATATAATACTACAGATCAAAATATTTTATATTTTGAAAATGGTGCTTTTTCTAGAGGAATAATGAAAATAACACCCTTTTCAAGATGTGTTACTGAGTTTTGTTTGATTAATAAAAATCGTCGTCTACGTTTAGTTGAATTCTTTAACCAAGATGGTAATTTTGATAAATTAATTTTAATTCGAGAAAAACGAGCTGGAACAGATGCTTTAGAAAACCCTCCTTTGACAGTAGATGATTTATTAGGAAAATGGCAGGGAGAAGCTATTACGATGTATCCTGATTTGCGGGAACCTAATACTTATACAACTCAAATGGAATTAAATATTGATAATACAGGTAGATTAGTTCAGGAAATTACTTTTGGTGATCAGAATCCGACAATTATTACTTCTAGCGCTATAATTGAAGGGTCAATTTTACATTTTGACCAAAGTTCTCAACCTGTCAAAGTTTTGTTGCTTCCTGATGGTGCATCTGCTACTTTACCTGTCAAAGTTGAGTTGAGAAAACCTTTATTTTTTGAACTTGGCTGGTTAGTTGAGCCGCAACTTCGTCAACGAATTATTCGTAGTTATAATGACAAAGGAGAATGGGTAAGTTCAACTTTTGTTACGGAGCAAAAAATTCAATAAAAAAAAGTTTTGCGATGTTACCTAACTTGCAAGGTGTCTGAAACTGCAGTTTTTTCCTTCTAATATGATCATCTCTGTTTTTCTGGGTGATCACTATTCTTAATTAGGGAAGGATTAACTTTGTACCTATCAGTAATATAGAAAAAATAAGCACAACCCCAATTTTGAATCGTCAGCCTAATAATTGTGCAGGTCAGTGTGAAGTTTACGGCAGAGCTATATGGGGAGCACCCCTATCGCGATCATGTCGAGATGAAAGTAGATTCATTCGCTTTATTCAGCATTAGTAGTTAGCGCCATACCTCTCTAAGACAAAATCCCACAAATAATGAGCCATCTCTAATTTACTACAAGAAGGAATATCTAGCTGCCGCCCTTCAACATCTAAAAAAATTCCCTGATTTGTATTACTGCCAAAACCTGCACCTTTTTGATCGATAGGGTTAGCAACAATAGCATCTAAATTTTTAACCCACAATTTTTCCAAAGCAGGGGGAACAATATCTCCAGTCTGTGCCGCAAAACCAATTAAATATTGGTGAGACTGCTTTAATTTTCCTAACTCTGCTACAATGTCTGGTACTGGTTTTAAGGGTAATGAATTTCCTAGGGATCTCTTGGCTAACTTCTCACCATTATACTTAGCAGGTTTGACATCTGCAACTGCAGCATTCATTATCACTATATCTGATTGAGCAAAATGAGCTAACATTGCTTGTTGCATTTGAGCAGCACTCACTACTTCTATCATTTTTACTCCTGATAATAGTATTTTTCCTACAATGCTATGCACCAAAGTTACATTTGCTCCGCGATGCAATGCTGCTTGAGCTAAAGCTATTCCCATTTTACCCGTAGAAGGATTACCTATAAATCTTACAGGATCTAAATGTTCCCGCGTTCCCCCTGCACTAATTAATATTTTCTTACCTACTAAATCTTTTTTGCCTGCTGTATATAATAAAGATTTTATCTTTGTAATTATTTCTTTGGGCTCTGCCATTCTACCTTTACCAATACGATCGCAAGCTAAAATTCCAGTACTAGGACTTATACCATGAAATCGTTTTTCTGCTAATATTTGTTGCCAGTTTCTTTGTACTGCTGTTTGTTCCCACATATCAGTATTCATCGCCGGAGCTAATAAAATGGGGCAACTGGAAGCCAAGATGATATTAGTCAGCAAATTATCTGCAAAACCATAGGTTAATTTGGCTAAGGTATTTGCTGTGAGGGGAGCAATAACTATTATTTCCGCCCATTCTCCTAACTGAATATGCAACGGGCGTCCGTGAGAGGGTTGCCAAAAATCTTTGTCTGTATAAGCGGGATAACGAGAAAGAGTAGATAAAGTCAGAGGTGTAATAAATTGTTGAGCAGCGTCTGTCAAAATTGCTCTAGTTTCAGCTCCAGATTTTACTAAAGTAGAAACTATTTCACAAACTTTATAAGCTGCAATACCACCACAAATACCAATTAAAACTTTTCTATCCATATAGCAATTTCCACAGTTTAATGGTACATTTATAATCCGCTATTTTTGCCCATAAAAAGGGGTGTTTTTTTGTTAGCTCCACCTGAAAAATAGGGGCGGGGAGGATCTAAACGTTTAACTCATAGATTAAATAATTTCTATAATATTTTTAATTAATAATTTGAAGTTAAGAATAAAAGAATAAGGAAGTCATCTCAAGTTTGATAAATATATTTGTAATTAATAATTGAACCGCAGATAAATATTTTATCAACTAGAAGTAATCAAAAACTTTTGAGTTGGAAAATTTATAAAAATTAACTCTTTAAAGTGGGCTATTCTGATTAATTTTTTCTATTTTTGACTACAATTTTATTTATTATGATACTTACCGATAAGTACTATATGTAGTCAGGGTAAACTGCTGAACAGTCCCTAAAGATGCTTTAGGATTTGATGTTTTACCTAGAGTGATTTTATAGATAAATGTATAATTTGTCTGATGACCTTGAAGATAAATGTTGAGAAATGGATAAAATTATCGAAAAAAACAGATTAATGCCACACTGACTTGATAGTTTTCGGTGTGGAGCAATTAGATAAAAAGCTAATTTAGATAAATTAGGAGTGTTAGGCCAAAAATATCCTGCTTTTTCTCTTCTTATAGCTATTGCCAGGGTGGCTAAGATATTCTTGCCCCTTTCAAATATAGTTCGTGCTCCGAATTTAATTTCGCGCCTTCTGCTATAAACCAACACTCCCAATTCAACAAATTATTAAATTAATAACTGGGAATTCACAATATTTTGCTTAAGCCTCATCACAAGGCTCTAGATCTAATAAATGGATATAAGGTTCAATTAATTCTGGGCGTTGAAAGGCGATCGCTCGTAATAAGTGCCAATCATTTAAACCCTCAAAAGGATTTTTATAGTCATCTTCCTCTAGACGAAAAGCTAACTTAGCTACATCATCTGTTGTCAAATTAGGTACTTCCTGTAAGGAACGGGTTATAGTTTGCATCAAAACCAACCTGCTTCATAAAGCTGATATCAAATGTCACAATTTACAGTTTGTGGCATTTTAATTTTTACTTCCTGTTTCTACAGTCACTGTCGGCAGCAAGACCTCCACAGGTATCAACGGTCAAGTTGACCGTATTTTTCAATTAATTTGAAAAATAAATTGAGGCATTTAAGTTTAAATATAGATATAAATAAACTTAAATCATAACACAAATGTGAGTTTCCATGACAAGTTTTCTAATTATTATTTAATTTTAATTTAGTTGGGCATAAATTTCATGTAAATTGAGTACAGTTATATCTAATGAAGAATACTTTTATTCTTTCATTAAGTCAATACTCTGTTTAATATAATAGTCTTTTTAGGCTTTTGCTATAACATCTATAACAAAACTTTGTATCAACTTCAAAATTTCCGGCCGAACTTCATGTCCCATATCAAATTCTTGATATTGTATTTTTGCCCCTAAGTTTGTGAAAGTATCACGCGATCGCCTCCCTTGTTCAATAGGTACAACTGGGTCTTCTATACCGTGTGCCATCAAAATGGGTGGTAATTTTTCTACAGATGGTTGAAGTGGAGAATGTAAATAGCTACTTAAAATAATTAACCCTGCTAATGGCAATGTGACCCCTACATCCATAGTCATTGCTCCACCCTGAGAAAAACCACATAGAATAGTTTTAGATAAAGGTATTCCTGTTTTACTTTCTAGAGAAATTAGGAAATTAATCAACATTTGGCGACTTTTCACTAAACCTCGGAATTCTTTGTTGGATAAGTCATACCACATTTTTCCTCCAGGTACTTTGGGATGAGGTAGTGGGGCGTCTGGGAACTCAAACCAACAATTAGGGAGATTCAACTCTGCTACAAAGGATGTTAAATCATTACAATTAGCTCCTAAGCCATGTAAGGCAACAAATAAAAAATTGGGTTCTAATTTAGGTCGAACGGAAATTGAATTTAATTGTGTCATTCCTATGTTAGGTGTTAGGTTTCAGGTTTCAGGTATTAAATGACTAGTTTTTCATATGTCCTAAACTGAGACGTATGTGGTAATTATTCGACGAGGTTGATTGAATGCTTCAATAGTCATTTTAATTCTACCTACTTTACCACTACTAGGATCTAGCGCATCGTAACGACGGGTGACTAGTCCTAACCGTGTTTCATACTGGGTTAGTCCTACATTTTTGTTTGGCCCAATTGTTTGATCCTGATCTCCTTCCCAAGTGGTCCAATCTTCAAATCGAGAACGCCAAGGCATGAGAGACCCATCAATTTCATCAGGAGAAAGTCCTTTAGAGGCCAAGTAGTCAGCAGCTAATTTTATGCCTACAGTAGTCGGACCTGTAAATATGGTTTTGCTTAATATATCATTATTAACTTTTACATTAGCTAATCTGGGATTAAGGGCAATTTTCTCATTTTTATAAGTACCCCAAAATGGATTGCTCTTTCTACCATCAGCACCTCTTTGAGCGAAGGGAGTTGGCTTTTGTTTATATCCGTTCTGGATCAATTTTGCATTGACAGTTTGAACAGTAGGCTAAATATAAGCGGAAAAATTTCGTAAATAATCCCACATTAAATAATGATATTCTAACCATTTCTCTTTCATTTTTTAATCTTATCTTACTTTGGTAATGACTCATAAATTAATCTAAAAGAAATAACTTTTTGACTCTCTTTAGGTAAGTTAATTATTGTTATGTTGACTTTTTTTCTACTACTCTACTTACCTACTTTTCTACTCAATTCAGCTAGAAAGAAAAATTAGCCTTCAAGAATAATTACAGCAGTTTTCATTTCGGTAGACAAAAGTAGGGACGTTTCGCTACGCGACATGAAACGCATTTTTGTTATGCAACGTCCCTACAAGGTTTTGGTTATGGTGATGTAGTTAATCAATTTTTGTATAAAAAATCTCAAAGTACCCCACTTTCCTACTGACCCTCTAGGGTCAAAGTTATGGGTTAGTCCGTACTCTTTAAAAAGATCAAAAAGAGCAAAACCCAACTAGAATATAGTCTGATATATTTGTAGCTCAAAAATTTCCCCCTTGTCTGCTAAAAAAGAGTGACGAAGGTCAGGCGATCGCATCAAAAATCAACTAAATTCCTTTGAACCATATTATAGTATCTTTGCCTAAGCCCTGTTAATATTAAAACAACGTATTATCAAACAAATGGTTAATAAACGCAGATCACTTCCACCCTCTCTAACAATTAAATTAGGAAAATGGGTTTGGACAACCCTCTGGCAAACAATGATGTCAAAACTTGCTCCAAGAAACAATTCAGGAGAATACATTCGCCCAGTCAGCCTATTTAGACAAACAGTAGGGATACAACCAGAGAATAAATATCAACCAGCTACCAAACGCTACCGCCTATTTGTTGGGCTAGGTTGCCCTTGGGCACACCGAACTATTGTAGTTAGAGCACTGAAAGGTTTGGAAGATGCTATATCAGTAACTATTGCTTCTCCAGCAGGAGATAAAGGCATTTGGGTATTTGAAGAAGAAGAAGAAGGATGCAATACTTTACCAGAATTATATAATTTAGCACAGCCTGGTTACAACGGCCGTGCCACTGTACCTGTGTTGTGGGATGAGCAAACAAAAACTATTGTTAATAATGAAAGTGCAGATATTATTGTTATACTCAATACTGAATTTAATCACTTTGCCAAAAATTCTAATCTTGACCTTTATCCAGAACAACTAAAAGCAAAAATAGACCAGTGGAATGAAAAGATTTATCATACAGTAAATAATGGAGTTTATCGTTGTGGGTTTGCCCAAAGTCAAGAAGCTTATGAAAAAGCTTGCCAAGAATTATTTACTACCTTAGATGAAATTGACAATATGCTTTCTACAAGTCGATATCTTTGTGGTGAGTCAGTAACATTAGCAGATGTACGTTTATTTACTACTTTATTCCGCTTTGATATTGTTTACTATGGATTATTTAAATGTAACTTACGGAGAATTAAAGATTATAAATATTTGAGTGTTTATTTACAAGATTTATATAAACTTCCAGGAATAGCAGAGACTTGCAATTTAGAGGCAGTGAAAAAAGATTATTATGGTAATCTTTTTCCTCTTAACCCAGGAGGTATAATTCCTTTAGGTCCAGATCTAAATAGCTAGGTTTTACTGAAAAAAACAAAGGGGAAAGTTGGCTATCAGAGAGAAAAATTAGGATAACACATCTTGTTGGCTAATAGGCACAAAATTTTTGAGCTTTAACTACTGAAAAATTTGCACTTTTTTCACTACAAAAAAGTACTTACCTTTATTTTTAAATACTTTGATACTTTATCAGCTTAACCCAGGGGGTATAGTTCCTTTGGGTTCAGATATAAATAGCTAGGGTTTACTGAAAAAAAGAAAGGGTAAGTTTGGCTGTCAGAAAAGTTAGGATAACACATCTTATTAGCTAATAGATACTAAATTTTTGAGCTTTAACTACTGAAAAAAAACCGCATTTTTTTTCACAATAAAAAGTACTTATCTTTATTTTTCAATGCTTTGATGCTTCATCAGCAATTCCTAAATTTGAGGTGCAAATATTAGAGATTTCCATAAAAAAGGTAATAGGAAATAGGGAATAGGGAATAGTAATTCGTAATTGATGGATAAGAATTGATTTTGTGTAAGCATTCAGCACTTTAGCAGTCAGTTCGAGTGCTTTTCCTAGGTCATGTTGCGAAAAAAAATCTATGGAAGTAATCAAATACTAAGTCAAGCTGATCATCTTTTCTGTGTCAGAGTTTTAATTCTTCTTAGAGGCTAACTTTTGTTTCTGGCTGATAGGTGATACTGACAGCTAAATGCTTAGGATTTTGTTTTTAATTTGTTCAGGGGTATTTTAATGATAAACTCTTTATAGTGCAGGCATATTGCCTAGCAAGGTTGTACCTAAATGATATAAAAAACATTGTAAATGAAACGACTAATTTCTCTAATTATCAGTTTACTTATTCTGATAGTAATTTACCAAAAAATTAATTTTACTGGACTCATAAAAGTATTTCAAAACTCTCACCATATATGGATGATAATTAGCGTCAGTATGATAATTCCATTGACAATGTTAACTGCTTGGAGATTACAACAGTTAATGCCAAAAAAGGATAAAAAATTATCATCTTATTTAAATTTTGGGGAAGCAAATCAATTAATTTTAGCTGCTAGTGTATTGAATATGATTTTGCCCTCAAAAATGGGAGATATTGCTAAAGCTTATTTTATGAAAAAAAGGGGGAATTTAGAGGGAACTTTATCTTTATCTATAGTGATATTTGAAAAAGCCTGTGATTTAGTTTCTTTACTAATTTGGTGTGTTTTTGGATTAATTGTTTATCCAGAAAAAGACTTATTATTTTGGATAATGACTACTGGAGTTACATCAGGTTTAATTATTTGCCTATTGTTATTATCATCTCGGAAATTTGCCAGAATATTTTTTCACATTGCTCGAAAATTTACGCCTAAAAAAATTAGTTCAAAAATTGATGACTTAGAAAATTCTTGGATAGAAATGCACAAATATTTTTGGCATGACAAACGACAGTTAACAAAAATTGCTGTTACCTCTATATTTATCTGGTTTGGGCATTTATCACAAATCTGGTTTTTTACTTTAGCATTAAATGCTTCAGCACCATTTGTTCAAAGTTTAGCATTATCTTCTCTAGCAATTTTAGCAGGATTATTACCTTTAACTTTTGCTGGAGTTGGTACTCGTGACGCAGCTTTTATTATGTTTTATAAACCTTATTTTTCTCAAGAAGTTGGAGCAGCTTTAGGATTACTTTGTACATCCCGTTATGTATTACCAGCAATTGCTGGTTTACCATTTTTTGGCAAATATTTAATTGAAATGAATAAGATGAAAAGTCTCCAAAAATCTCAATAATACCAAGTTAGACTAAATATCAAAAGTATTGCTATATTTTCTTGATAATAGAGAATATAGTTAGTATTAAAGTTCATAAAAAAATTATCATTAGGCTAGGGAATAGGGTTATTATAAATAAGATAATTTCTGGCTGAATAGTTATAATTAAATCTCGTAAAATAAAAAAAAATTATCAATTAAAATCCGGAATTATATAATATATATTAGCTTAATACCTATAATTATTAAAACATTACTGAACCTTTTTTATAGGAGATTAATTTTGATATTTTATCTAGGGTAATTCTTCTTATTTTTTGCTGGAGTTGAGGATGAAAATTCTTAGATATAAAAAGTTTCAAAATTTAGGTTTAGCAGATTTCAAATTTTTATTTAACAGGCCAATACTACCTTATTTGATTAGGGTAATTTTTCTTATTTTTTGCTGGAGTTGAGGATGAAAATTCTTAGATATAAAAAGTTTCAAAATTTAGGTTTAGCAGATTTCAAATTTTTATTTAACAGGCCAACACTACCTTATTTAATTATTGCTTTTGGGGTAGCTATGAGGTTTATTCAATATTTATCTAATCGTTCTCTCTGGGCAGATGAAGCAGTTTTAGCCTTAAATATTGTCAATCGTTCTTATTTAGAATTAATGCAACCTTTGGATTATGATCAAGGTGCGCCCATAGGTTTTTTAATAGTAGAAAAATTAGCAGTTCAGATATTAGGTAATAATGAGTATTCCCTACGTTTTTTTCCTTTTATCTGTGGTGTTTGCTCGTTGTTTTTATTCTATGAATTAGGCAAAAAATGGAGTTCTAAATCTGCTATTATTATTAGTTTGGCTTTATTTGCTAGCCTACAATATTTAGTGTATTACTCAGCAGAAGTCAAACAATATTCCAGTGATGTAGCGATCGCTCTGCTTTTATATGTACTATTAATACCTTTGCTACAACAAAAATTGCACCGGGTTCAGATAGTTAAATATTCTCTAGTGGGAGTAACTGCTATTTGGTTTTCTCATCCTTCTATCTTTATTTTGGCAAGTTTTGGTAGTAGTGCTTTACTAATTAATTTTTGGCAGAAAGAACTCAGTAAAATCAAACAGTTATTACTCATTTATTCAGCTTGGGTTTTAAGTTTTGCCATCTTTTATTTCCTATCTTTGATAAATTTAACGAGCAATGAAACTTTAACGACTTCTTGGGAGGATGGTTTCCCTACTTCCCCATTGGATATTATTTGGATGCTAGACGCTTTCGGTAAATTTTTCTATAAACCCTTAGGCTTTAGCAAATGGGTTGATGGATTAGCCATTGTCGCTTTTTTAGTAGGTTGTATTTCCTGTTGGTTGAGCAGAAAAAAAATTTTGCTGCTCCTACTTTCTCCATTGTTGATGACTTTTTTAGCATCCTTTTTACATCAATACCCATTTCGGAGTCGTTTGGTTCTATTTCTCACACCATTTGTAATTTTTCTCATAGCAGAAGGCGGAAGTTATATTTTGACAAAATCTAAATTTAGACCAATTAAAATTATAACTATTTTCTTGATTATTTTATTACTCAGACAACCTTTAGTAAAAGCCATTAAATTAATAGAAAAACCTCTCAATTTATCAGAAATAAAACCTGTGTTGAGCTATATCAAAAAAAATCAACAACCAGGAGATATTTTGTATGTCTATCAACGAGGAATATATCAGTTTCAGTATTATGCAGAAAAATATGGTTATCAAGAAGGTGACTATATTATTGGTGTGGATGATTTAGATAAGTTTGATGGTCAAGAATTATCAATTACTGAGATGACAAGATATGAAAAAGACTTAGACAAACTGCGGGGGAATGAAAGAGTATGGTTATTATTTTCTCATACTCATATTCCAGCAGAAAGAAGATTTTTAAACTATTATTTAAATGAAATTGGTCTCAGAATAGATACTTTTGAAAAACCTGGATCTTATGTATATTTATACGACATGAGTTACCGAAATTAGAATCAAGTCTTTCCTTATCTCTATGCATCAAAAATTTTTATCCTGCTGAGATAATTGAATAATTAATCTGTACATGTATGAACAAATACATGTGGTAATTTTAGTCTTTATCAAGAGCAGGAATGAGTAATAAAAATTATGTATATTCAAAAGATTAAACAAATTTTAATCCCATCAAATTATCCAAAAAAATCGTCAACAATATTCTGGCTAATTCTTAGTTTAACCTTCACAACAATCTATAGTTTACTAGTAATTAAAGAAGCTTTTAGAGGAGAATATATAGTACAAGATGATGCCAGACAGCACGTTTTTTGGATGCGCCGTTTTTTAGATCCAGAATTATTTCCCAACGACTTAATTGCCGACTATTTTCAATCTGTTGCACCTTGGGGATATAAAACTTTTTATTGGCTATTTTCTCAAGTAGGAATAGATCCAATATTCCTAAATAAACTCTTACCTTTAGGATTAAGTTTGGTAACTACTTTCTATTGTTTTGGTCTGTGTTTTCAGATATTGCCAATACCTTTTGCAGGTTTTCTTGCCTCAGTATTATTAAGTCAAAATCTTTGGTTTCAAGATGACATCGCTTCCGGCACACCAAGAGCTTTTTTGTATCCTTTATTTTTAGCAGTTTTATACTATTTATTGCGAAAATTATTACTTCCTTTTTTAGTAGCGATCGCTCTCCTCGGATTATTCTATCCACAATATGTTATCGTCACTGGATTAATTTTAATTATCAGAATTTTTAACTGGGAAAAGAGTCAGTTTTATCTGAGCAAAAATCCACAGCATTATCTATTTAGTGGAGTAGGTTTAGGAGTAAGCTTACTAGTAATTTTATTTTATGTTTTAAATTCTAGTAATTATGCACCTATAATTACAGCATCCCAAGCCAAAATTTTGCCAGAATTTGGCGAAGCTGGTAGAAGTGTTTTTTTCTCACAAAATTACTGGGATTTTTTCATCCTTGGCGGTCGTAGTGGTATTCTACCTAAACAATTATTTCTGCCTCATATATTAATAGTTGGATTATTATTACCAATACTTTTGAAAAGCAAAGAAGGGAAAAATAATAATCTTGATCATGGAATAAATTTCCCCAGACAACTTCCCTTGCTAAAACAAATAAGTCCTAATATTAATTTATTATTTCAAATATTGTTAGCTGGCGTCGCTTTATTTGTAATAGCTCATCTTTTATTATTCAAATTACATTTACCAAGTCGTTACACAAATCATAGTTTTCGGATAGTATTAGCCATAGGCACTGCCATTGTTTTATGTATAATTTTAGATAGATTTTTTTACTGGATAAATCAACAGTTATCCTGCCCAAAAAGAAAAATTTTAGGATTAATAATAATTGGGATTTTGGGGATTTTATTAATAAGTAATATGAGCTTATGGAAAAAAATTTCTTACCCTGATTATCAAAAAGGTAAATCCCCAGAAATTTATCAGTTTTTTGCTCAAAAACCAAAAGATATTTTGATTGCTTCTCTGTCAGAAGAGGCAAATTATATTCCTACATTTTCTCAACGTTCCGTATTATTTGCCTGGGAATATGCTATTCCCTATCATCTTAGTTATTACAGTCAAATAAAACAACGAGCTACAGAATTTGTTTGGGCTCAGTATCATTCAGATATTCAGTGGATGAAGAATTTTATTAATACTTATAGAATTGATTTCTTAATCTTAGACCGAGAAGCATTTATGCCAGAATATGTAATAAAAAATCGTTGGTTGAGGCAGTGGTATTATCAAATGGGAAATCAAATTGAAATTAATCTCCAAAATGGAAAGACTCCTGCCATAGTTGACACTATAGATAAATGTTCAGTTTTAGAAACAGAAAAATTATGGGTTTTGGAAGCTAAATGTATTGAATAAGGAAAAAGGAAAAAGGAAGAAGGAAAAGTATAGTAAATAAAGTCTGATGTATGTCAAGCTTTTAACTTTGAGACAATAGAATACTTCAACTGATAATCAATAATTAATTTAGATTTTTTTTCATATTTTTTCTCTATTATTAACTTTTTTATCCATTAATTGTAACTTCTAGATAATGGTATTAGTAACTTAAAAAATGAAGCAAATACTCAAAAAAAAAATTATTATTTTCGTCTGGAAAATTTTTATCTTAGGCTTAATTTTTGGAATTTCCTATACCCAATATCCCCTATATACCTCAAACCAACATACTAAATTTTTACAAGGATTAGCCAAAGCTGGTAATGGTTATTTAAACAAAGATTGGTTAGCCAATACATTAGACCCTCTACCTGCTTTTACTTTTTTAGTGAAAATCACTTCTACCTACTTCCATGAAAATTTTTTCTACTTTTATTACATTCTAATTTTTGGCATCTATATTTATAGTATCCTTGGCATTGCCTCAGTAATTTTTAAAATTAATAGTTCGCGAATAAAGCTCCTAATTTATTTCCTCCTGATCCTGACTATTCACTGTCTAAAAATCCGAATTTTTGACTTTAAAACTCATGTACACCTCCACTATGGTTTAGCAGACCAATACATTCTCGGTGGATATTTTCAACCCTGTACATTTGGAGTATTAATTATCTTTTCTATCTATACCTTTCTAAGAAAAAAACCTTTTTTAGCAGTCTTAGCTTTAGGGATAGCTGCAACTTTTCATCCCACATATCTTCCTAGTACCGCTTTACTGACTTTAGCTTACATGATCACAACTTATAAAAATGAAAAAAATCTCCAAAAATCATTATTAATAGGTACATTTTCATTCATCTTAGTTTTACCAGTAGTCAGTTATATGACTATTACTTTTCAACCTACATCTCCCGAACTTTTTCAAATATCTGAAAGCTTGCTTGTTAATAGAATTCCTCATCATTCCTTCCCCGATATTTGGTTGACTGAACCCGCTGCTCCAACTCAAATTTTAGTAGTAGCGATCGCTCTCTATCTTTTGTACAAAACCAGACTATTTTTTATCTTATTTTTTCCTTTTGCCACCGCAACTATTCTGACAATAACTCAAGTTTTTTCTAGTAGTAATACTTTAGCATTTCTTACCCCATGGCGCATCTCTGCTTTTTTGGTTCCTCTTTCTACTTGTATGATATTGGCTAATATTATTACTATTATTTTTAATAAGTATCATTCTCAAATTCAGCAACACAAAAAAACCATAGAAATTTTCTCTGTCGTAGCAATATATCTGTTCATTCTTTCAGGGCTGGGAATGCAATTAGAAAAATTAACTATTAATCAGAAAGATACACCAATTATTATGGAATATGTCAAAGAAAATAAACAACCAGACGATATTTATTTAGTTCCTATAACTTCAGGTAAATTTGTTAACTTTAGAATTGCCACAGGTGCACCAATTTTAATTAATCTCAAGTCTCATCCCTATAAAGATATAGAAGTTATTGAATGGCACAACAGATTATTAATGGCACAACAATTTTATGATAATTCTGGTATAGCTCAATGTCAGGCTTTACAGAACTTAATTGATAAATATAGAATAAATTATGTCATTATTGAAAATGAAAACTCTCTTAACTGTCTAAAAATAGAAAAAACTTATATGGATAATTTATATCAAATGTATAAAGTAACTGATAAATAACCTCTTGCTTAAAACCACTTTTAACTTCCTTATCTGTGCATCCGTTGGAAAATTATTGTGGTGCATTCCTACTCAAATTTAATTAAAAAATGTTCCAACAAAAACCTTATTTTACTTGGTTAAAAATCTTTATTGCCATCATCCTAATCTTAGGAATATGTTTCAGATTTATCAATATTGACCAGAAAGTTTACTGGTTCGATGAAACAATTACATCCTTAAGAATTGTTAGTTACACCAGGGGAGAACTTGAAGACCTACTCTCAAACGACGGAACTATTACCGTCGAAAAATTACAGAAATATCAAGAAATTAATCCTCAGAAAAACACAATTAATATTATCAGCTCTCTAGCTAAAGATAATCCTGAACACTTACCAATTTATTTTGTACTTTTGAGGTGGTGGGTAAAATTATTCGGTAATTCTGTCACCGTAATTAGAAGTTTTTCAGCCATAACAAGCTTACTCATTTTTCCCTGTACTTATTGGCTATGTCGAGAATTATTTAGCAACTCATTAGTAGGATGGATAGCAATTTCTCTCACAGCAGCTTCCCCAATTTTAGTATTATATTCCCAGGAAGCACGAGCTTATACTCTTTTTTCCCTAGTTATTTTACTATCCAGTATTGCCTTACTTCAAGCAATAAGAATTAATACGAAACGTAGCTGGAAAATTTATATTGCAAGTCTCATTTTTGCTTTATATACTCATCTCTTTTCTGTATTAGTAGCCCTTGGTCATGGATTATATGTAATCCTGATTGAAAAATTTAAACTAACCCAAAAATTAAAAGCTTATTTACTAGCCTCTTTCTGGGGATTTTTAGGATTTTTACCTTGGCTTATATTGATAATTAATCATTTTGAAGGCATTGGTTGGGTCTCCAAAGATTTACCTTTATCCAGTTTGTTCAAAAGATGGTTTATCAATCTTGGTTTTACATTTTTTGATATTCAAATTGGTTCCTCTGAGAGATTATTTGATGTGAAAAAACTAGTTTTTGATAATCATGCTTTGTTACAATTAAATACTATCTGGCCCTATATCTTGGGATTGATTTTAGTATTAGTTATTTACTCTATTTATTTCCTCCTAAAAAATGCACCTCGACGGGTAACTATATTTATCTTAACCTTAATGGCAGTTACCCCAATATGTTTAATAATTCCTGACTTAATATCTGGAGGGCAACGTTCTACTATTCCTCGTTATTTAATTCCAGCTTACCTAGGAATTCAATTATCTGTAGCTTTTTTATTAGGAACAAAATTGACTAACTTTACTAATAAAATCGAACATAAATTTTGGAAAATAGCAACTGTAGCTCTCATTTCTTTGGGTATTATATCTTGTGGTATTAGTTCTCAAGCTGAGACTTGGTGGAATAAATATAGTAGTTATTATGATGGGGAAGTAGCTAGAATAATTAATCAAACAAACAAACCTCTTATTATTAGTAATTATTCCGTAAGATTAGCTACTCTCGGGTATATGTTGAGACCTGATGTGGAAGTTTTATTCATTGAAGAACCGAAAGTTCCTACAGTTCCAAAAGGTTTCACTGATGTATTTGTATTTCGTCCTCCATGGAGTTTAATTTCTGGATTAGAAATACAAGAAAATTCTCGAATGGAGTTAGTTTATAATCCTGGGGAACTTTGGATTTTAAATCAAAGTAAGTAATAAACATAAATAATTTAAGTATTCAGCTGAATGCTAGAAACTAACATAACTTTTTTGATGATTATTACCCCAAGAATGTGTTAATTATTCTTCGGTTGTAGGAAGGTTTCATGGCAAGTTTCTACATAAATATTCAGGTTTCAGTTATCAGCTATCAAAAAGGAAAAAATTAGCCTCCAAGAAAAATTAAAAGTCCGCACAAAAAAGATGATCAGCTAAACTTAGTAACAGGATTTTACAGTCAAAATTCAGTACTCTTTTAATATACTTCTCTGGAAACTAAGTTTTAGCCTATTAAATTTAAATGTTTGAGATGAATTTGCGGAGGGGTCTAATAGAAAAAAATGCATAATTTTTAAATTTAAATGTTTGAGATGAATTTTCAGAGGGGTCTAATAGAAAAAAATGCGTAATTTTCATAAACCCGAAAGATCAGAAGTGTTTTCACAGAATGGAATGATAGCAACTTCTCATCCTCTAGCTGCCAAAATTGGTCTTGATACCATGTCCCATGGAGGGAACGCCATAGATGCTGCCATCAGCGCCGCTTTGATGCTCACCTTATGTGAACCACAA
Source organism: Trichodesmium erythraeum IMS101 (assembly GCF_000014265.1). Lineage (NCBI taxonomy): Bacteria > Bacillati > Cyanobacteriota > Cyanophyceae > Oscillatoriales > Microcoleaceae > Trichodesmium > Trichodesmium erythraeum. The sequence continues at coordinate 4,081,847 of NC_008312.1, read as the reverse complement.
AGTACCGGGCTCTACGGCGATGCCTTTGTCATTTTAAAATCCCAAAAAAGTGATAAACTCATTGGAATAAACGGCTCCGGGAACTCCCCCAAGGCAATATCTAGTGATCTGCTCCTCCAAAAAGGCTTGAATAAAATTCCCATTAACAGCGTGCATTCAATTACACTTCCAGGAGCTGTAGCCTTATTTGAGGAATTAGCTCTTAAATTCAGTAATTTAGGGTTAGCAGAATTATGTAAAGCATCTATTAAATACGCCGAAGAAGGAGTAGTAGTCAGTCCTAGAGTGGCTTTTGACTGGCGCTTAAATAATTTGAAATTTTCTCAAACCACCAAAAAATTCTACTTGGTTGATGGTAAAGTGCCTGAAACTGGGTCAATTTTTAGAGCTCCAAAGCAAGCGGAAGTTTTGAGAAAAATCCAAAAAAATGGCTCAAAAGGGTTTTATCAGTCTGAGGTTACAGAAGATCTTGTTAAGTCTTTACAAAACTTGGGGGGAGTTCACACTTTAGATGATTTTGCTAACGTGACATTTGAATATGTAGAGCCAATTTTCTCCAATTTTCAAGATGGAAGTAAATTATTTGAGCTGCCTCCTAATGGGCAAGGTATAACTGCTATCATGATCCGGAAACTCATGGAAATTTGCAACATTCAAGAACATTCTCCATATTCTGCTAACAGGGTACACTTAGAGGCAGAGATCGCAAAGCTTGCATATACTGCCAGAAATGCTTTTATTGGAGATCCTAAGTTTTCCCAAATTAAAGAACACTTCTTTTTAGACTCAGCTTTTCTGGAAAAAATTGCTCAACAAATATCTCTCAACAAACTAATAGATGGAAGCGGCATCCAATATTTTGATGAAAAACCAAAAGATACCGTTTTAATATCTGCTGCAGATAAAGACGGAAACGCTATCTCTTTAATTTTTTCAAATTTTGATTCGTTTGGTACTGGAAAATGCTCTGAAAAATACGGTCTCATTTTTCATAACCGCGGAGCTAGTTTTGTTCTTGAGAAAAACCATCCTAATGAACTTGAAGGAAATAAAAGACCCTTGCATACTATCATACCTGCTATTTTTAAAGGTAAAAATGACATGATCATGGCTTTTGGGGTTATGGGTGGAGACTACCAACCTTATGGTCATGCTCGCATTCTTAGTAATCTTTTTGACTACAGTATGGACCCGCAGTCAGCAATAAATTTTCCCAGAAGTTTTTTCTTTAACGGGGTTTTAAAACTAGAAGAGGGCTATGACGAAAACGTAGCGGAAGCTTTGACAAGCATAGGTCACAAGATAGTAAGACCCATCGCACCAATAGGAGGGGCTCAGTTGGTCATTTGTGACCCATCGGGAGTCTTAATAGGGGCTTCAGATCCCAGGAAAGATGGTTGTGCTCTTGGAATTTAGGGTTTTCTGATGCACCCGTTAGCATTCGTATAATTAGATAGTTAATTAGGGGTTATAAATTAGGAGGAAAGAGAATTTAGAAAGTTTGCTCGTTGCTCAAGATGAAACATTTTTTTCACAGAATTCAGCGGGCATAACATAATATTATTAAGTATCTTCTTTTTACCCTGCAAGTTAATATTTTAAACTATGTTTTATAACTAGATTTATAACTAGATTTATAACTGCATTTTAAACTACATTTATAACTGCATTTTAAACCATGTTTTATAACTAAAATACTTGATATTTTAAATACTCACTTGTTAATAATTTTTTCATTGCTTCAAAGCTGTTAGAAATCGGATTTATGGGAGATAGATTTTAGGTGGCTGTCTCTAAGAATGTCTCCCCATCCCTGAAGTTAATATGGATTGGTTAAAAAATTCAAAAAATATGTTATTATATAATTTAGAAACACATAAAAACCTCCAACCCTTGGGTTAATGTGGATTTGTTGGAAGCTTTAAATTGAGAAACAGATTTTCTGCTTTTTCTCCATTTCCTATCCCTTGGGGTTTATCATAATTAGCTGAACCCTAGGAGCTAGTGCAATTATTTTTTTGCGCTGGCTCTTTCTTTAATAGGTAATTTACTCAACGCTATAAATGTATTTTAAAGTTAATTAAAATATCCTAATATAACACACTAAAATATCAGGTTATCTCAGTTAATTTTTTGATTTTTTTTATGGTTTATTGTTGACGCGATCGCCACGAGAAAAATAGCTGACTCTCAGCAGGAGGTAAGAAGATAAAATTAGTACTTAACAAACATGGATATAATTCCAGATATTGACCAAATAAAATATTCATATATAATAACAAATAACTAACATATAAAGGATGAAATAATTATGATTGACTGGTTAATTGTTTGGGGAGTGACTCAAGGGGTTGGGTTTGTATTTAAACCTATTCTGGAAGATTTAGCTAAAGATGCTGCTAAAGATTGTATTAAAGACTTCTTTAAAACTAGCTTAGGTAATGTTATTAAAGATTTAACAAATAAAAAACCTTTGCAAGAAGCTATAGGAAAAGCAACTAAAGAATTTTTAGAATTAGCACAGCAAGAATTGGAAGATGCAGATTTAGAGGAAAACCAGCTAAAGAAATATATTCCACCTTTCAAACAATTTCTCAAAAAGAAGTCAGTTCGAGAAACTTTGGGTAGTGCTTTTGATAATAATATAAAAATTGTAGATATTAAGATATTAGCTGATGTTGCCAAGGAAATTATTCCAACTTTGCCACCTGATTTTGACTGGTTAAGAGTGGCAAAAAGATATGGGAAAAAAGTTCAAGCAATTCGGATAAATTCTGATGAATTACGGAAAATATTAGATTCACAAAACCTCGATAAAATAGCAAATCAAAATTATAAAATTACACCAGAATTTGACCTCGAAAAATACCAAGAAGGAATCCAAGAACGATATGGAAATCTCAAATTAGAAAGTTTAGATACTAGTGGTTATACCTATAATGAACTGAAACTCTGGCAGATGTTTATTCCTCAAAATGTTCGGGAATCTCAAGAATTTATGCCTCAATTGTATGAAGTTCCTAAAGAATATCTCCAACAATTAAAAGAGACTGGGCAGTTAGAAATAGAATTTTCTCCAGAACAATTGGAAGCTGACCGACGCAGATATTTAGAACAGCCAGTTCGCTCGGTTTTAGAACTAATAGAAAATACCGAATATAAATATTTAGTTATTCTGGGAGACCCTGGTTCTGGCAAATCTACTTTATTACAATATATCGCTTTAGAATGGGCAGAATTACCTCTAATAGATTTGCCTTCAAAACCAATTCCTCTATTAATTGAACTACAGACTTATGTGAGAAATTATGAGACTAATAAATGCCAAAATTTTCTAGATTTTCTGGAAAAAGGTAGCGGTGTAACTTGCCATTTACCTCAACAAGAACTTTATGCAAAACTACAAAATGGTGATGCTATTGTGATGTTTGATGGGTTGGATGAAGTTTTTGAACCTGCTAAAAGAAAGGAAATAATTACTGATATTCATCGATTTACAAATGACTATAAAAATGTCCGAGTTATTGTTACTTCTAGAGTAATTGGTTATCAGCCACAACAACTCCGGGATGCTGAATTTTATCATTTTATGTTGCAAAATTTAGAGTCAGAACAAATTGATAATTTTATTCAAACTTGGCATGATTTAACTTATCAAGATGAGCGAGAAAAAGAGCGGAAAAGAGAAAAATTGAAACGAGCAATTAATGATTATTCAGCTATTAAGCAATTGTCGGAAAATCCTTTTTTATTAACTATGATGGCTATTTTAAATCGTCATCAAGAATTGCCCAGAGATAGGGCGGAACTTTATAATCAAGCTTCTCTGATTTTATTACAGCAATGGGATATGGAAAGAACATTAGTTGATGCTAAGATTGACCCGATAACTATTGACTATAAAGATAAGCAAGAAATTTTGCGCCGAGTAGCTGATTTTATGCAACAGAATAAAGAAGGTTTGGCTGGTAATTTGATTGATGAAAATAGTTTAAAAAAGATCATTAAAGATTATCTAGAAAGTGTAGATATTAATGATGTGACAACTGTGGCTAGGGCGTTGATAGAACAGTTGCGGGTTCGTAATTTTATTTTGTGTTTTGTTGGGGGTGGATATTATGCTTTTGTGCATCGAACCTTTTTGGAATATTTCTGTGCTTGGAGTTTTGTTTGGCAGTTTAAAGAAACACAAACTTTGGGAAAAGATGGGTTAATAAATGATGTTTTCGGTAACCATTGGCGGGATGAAAAATGGCATGAAGTATTGCGGTTAATTGCTGGGATGATAGATGCTAAGTTTGTGGGAGATATTATTAGTTATTTGATGGAAAAAGATGGGGAAGAGGAAAAGTTTCAGAATTTATTTTTGGCGGGCAAGTGTTTGTTTGAAGTTAGGAGTCTTCAGGGTATTGGTGATGTGAGTTCTCGGTTATTAAATAGGTTAAAAGGTTTGACTGGGCATGACCTTGGTTATTTTTATGAATCTTATGATGAAGATGCAGAGTTAGTTCGTGAAATTCGTACTCAAGCTGTGGAAATAGTGGCTACATCCTGGAGGGATGACTCTTCAACTTATGCTTGGCTTAAAGAAAGGGTTGTGTCTGATGAAAGTTGGTTTGTGCGAACTGAAGCCGTCCGACAAATAGCTACCGGTTGGAAACACGAGCCCGGAATTTTAGAATTACTCAAACAATGGGTTGTGTCTGATGATAGTGAGTCTGTGCGAACTGAAGCCGTCCGACAAATAGCAACTGGTTGGAAACACGAGCCCGGAATTTTAGAATTACTCAAACAATGGGTTGTGTCTGATGAAAATTTGGATGTGCGAACTGAAGCCCTCCGACAAATAGCAACTGGTTGGAAACATGAGCCGGGAATTTTAGAATTACTCAAACAATGGGTTGTGTCTAATGAAAGTTGGCATGTGCGAACTGAAGCCCTCCGACAAATAGCAACTGGTTGGAAACATGAGCCGGGAATTTTAGAATTACTCAAACAATGGGCTGTGTCTGATGATAGTGAGTCTGTGCGACGTGAAGCCGTCGAACAAATAGCAACTGTTTGGAAACACGAGCCCGGAATTTTAGAATTACTCAAACAATGGGTTGTGTCTGATGATAGTGAGTCTGTGCGAACTGAAGCCGTCCGACAAATAGCAACTGGTTGGAAACACGAGCCCGGAATTTTAGAATTACTCAAACAATGGGTTGTGTCTGATGATAGTGAGTCTGTGCGAACTGAAGCCGTCCGACAAATAGCAACTGGTTGGAAACACGAGCCCGGAATTTTAGAATTACTCAAACAAAGGGTTGTGTCTGATGATAGTTGGCAAGTGCGAACTGAAGCCGTCCGACAAATAGCAACTGGTTGGAAACACGAGCCCGGAATTTTAGAATTACTCAAACAATGGGTTGTGTCTGATGATAGTTGGCAAGTGCGAACTGAAGCCCTCCGACAAATAGCAACTGGTTGGAAACACGAGCCCGGAATTTTAGAATTACTCAAACAATGGGTTGTGTCTGATGATAGTGAGTCTGTGCGACGTGAAGCACTCGAACAAATAGCAACTGGTTGGAAACACGAGCCCGGAATTTTAGAATTACTCAAACAAAGGGTTGTGTCTGATGATAGTTGGCAGGTGCGAACTGAAGCCCTCCGACAAATAGCAACTGGTTGGAAACACGAGCCCGGAATTTTAGAATTACTCAAACAAAGGGCTGTGTCTGATGACGACTCGGATGTGCGAACTGAAGCCGTCCGACAAATAGCAACTGGTTGGAAACACGAGCCCGGAATTTTAGAATTACTCAAACAATGGGTTGTGTCTGATGAAAGTTGGTTTGTGCGAACTGAAGCCGTCGGACAAATAGCAACTGGTTGGAAACACGAGCCCGGAATTTTAGAATTACTCAAACAATGGGTTGTGTCTGATGAAAGTTGGTTTGTGCGAACTGAAGCCGTCGGACAAATAGCAACTGGTTGGAAACACGAGCCCGGAATTTTAGAATTACTCAAAGAAAGAGTTGTGTCTGATGATGACTTGAATGTACGAGGTGTAGCCCTCCGACAAATAGCAACTGCTTGGAAACACGAGCCCGGAATTTTAGAATTACTCAAAGAAAGGGTTGTGTCTGATGAAAGTGAGTATGTGCGACGTGAAGCACTCGAACAAATAGCAACTGGTTGGAAACACGAGCCCGGAATTTTAGAATTACTCAAACAATGGGTTGTGTCTAATGAAAATTCGGATGTGCGAACTGAAGCCGTCCGACAAATAGCAACTGGTTGGAAACACGAGCCCGGAATTTTAGAATTACTCAAACAATGGGTTGTGTCTGATGAAAATTTGGATGTGCGACGTGAAGCACTCGAACAAATAGCAACTGGTTGGAAACACGAGCCCAGAATTTTAGAATTACTCAAACAATGGGTTGTGTCTAATGAAAATTCGGATGTGCGACGTGAAGTACTCGAACAAATAGCAACTAGTTGGAAACACGAGCCCGGAATTTTAGAATTACTCAAACAATGGGTTGTGTCTGATGAAAACTTGGATGTGCGAACTGAAGCCCTCCGACAAATAGCAACTAGTTGGAAACACGAGCCCGGAATTTTAGAACTACTCAAACAATGGGTTGTGTCTGATGATAGTGAGTCTGTGCGAACTGAAGCCCTCCGACAAATAGCAACTGCTTGGAAACACGAGCCCGGAATTTTAGAATTACTCAAACAAAGGGTTGTGTCTGATGAAAGTTGGTGGGTGCGAACTGAAGCCGTCCGACAAATAGCAACTGGTTGGAAACACGAGCCCGGAATTTTAGAACTACTCAAACAATGGGTTGTGTCTGATGAAAATTCGGATGTGCGACGTGAAGCCCTCCGACAAATAGCAACTGCTTGGAAACACGAGCCCGGAATTTTAGAATTACTCAAAGAAAGGGTTGTGTCTGATGAAAGTTGGTGGGTGCGAACTGAAGCCCTCCGACAAATAGCAACTGGTTGGAAACACGAGCCCGGAATTTTAGAACTACTCAAACAAAGGGTTGTGTCTGATGAAAGTTGGCAGGTGCGAACTGAAGCCCTCCGACAAATAGTAACTGGTTGGAAACACGAGCCCGGAATTTTAGAATTACTCAAACCAAGGGTTGTGTCTGATGAAAGTGAGTTTGTGCGAACTGAAGCCGTCGAACAAATAGCAACTGTTTGGAAACACGAGCCCGGAATTTTAGAATTACTCAAACAAAGGGTTCTGTCTGATGAAAGTTGGCGGGTGCGAACTGAAGCCGTCGGACAAATAGCAACTGGTTGGAAACACGAGCCCGGAACTTTTGAAATATTTTATGACAACGCCCTCAACGATCCCTTTGAACGTATACATGAAATTCAAGACAACCCTCGACAAACAGCACTAGAAGCAATAGTCAAACAATACCCAGACCATCCCCAAACCATCCCACTATTACAAGACAGAGCCGAAAACGACTCAGACGAACAACTACAGATCTGGGCAAAAAAGATATTACAGCAATATGCAACATAGCCATTCCCACAGTTCTGACACACATTTACGATCGCCCCCAACACCCAATAAAATAGACAAGACCATACCAGAGGGCCCAAACCCAAGCAACCAGTCTTAATATCCAACCTAAAAGATCATGTAAAACCATAACTACTCAAAAAACAGCCCCAACCCCATACCTCCAGCCGCCCACCTCCCCATTTACCAAAATGAACCCAGCCAAAACTTTAACCACATTAACCCCAGTCAAACTCTGGTTTTATCTCAGCCTCACCCTAGCCATAACCTGTGGAATTTTAGGAATAATTCCCGCCCTTAGTCATCAATATATAGTCCAAGACGACGCCCGGTCCCACATCTTTTGGATGGCAAAATTTCTCAACCCCGAACTTTTTCCCAACGACATTATTGCCGACTATTTTCAATCAGTAGCCCCCCAAGGATATACCCACCTTTATAAACTATTTTCCCTCATCAAAATTCCACCCTTATTACTAAATAAAATCCTGCCAATAATATTAGGATTAATCACAACCGCCTACTGTTTCAAAGTAGCAATACAAATATTACCCATCCCACTCGCAGGATTTCTCAGTACATTATTTTTAAATCAAAATCTTTGGCTAAAAGACGACCTCATCTCCGGCACCCCCAGAGCATTTTTCTATCCCTTATTCCTAGGATTTCTCCATTACTTCCTCAAAAAATCCTCCCTAGGAATAATCATAACAATTACCCTTCTAGGATTATTTTATCCCCAAGGAGTTTTCCTCAGTGCCGCCCTCCTAACCTTAGACTTTCTCCACCTCCCAAACCAACAAAAACTCACCATATTAACCATAGGTTTAACCACAGCATTCCTCATACTTTTACCCTACGCTTTAAACACCTCCGAATATAGCCCAATCATTACATTAACCCAAGCCAAAAAACTACCAGAATTTTTCCCCGGTGGTAGAGCATCCTTCTTTTCAAACAACAACTTTGACTTTTGGTTAACAGGCGATCGCTCCGGCATTATTCCTCCAGAATGGCTATCCCAATCTTTTCTTCCCCCCCAAGTTTGGGCAGGATTATTATTATTCATTTTCTTAAGCTTCAACAAAAAAAATATAACCCAAAAAATCACCAACAAAATAATCCTTTTACCAGAATTAGCCTTAGCATCAACCGGAATATTTATAGCCGCCCACCTATTATTATTTCGACTACATCATCCCAGTCGTTACAGTCAACATAGCCTCAGAATAATCATGGCTTTAGCAGGAGGAATAGCCTTCACATTAATCATAGAATTAATCAGAAAAAAGCTCCATCTCCTCAACAATTCATCCAAAAACCAACCACTCCAAAAAATAAGAGCTATCTCCATATCTACATCTATATATATAGTATTAACCTTAATTATTATATATCCAGCCCTAACCAACAACTTTCCCGTAACCAATTATGTAGTCGGAAAAGCACCCCAACTTTATGAATATTTAGCCCAACAACCCTCAGATATTCGCATCGCCTCCTTAGCATTAGAAGCTAATAATATTCCCACATTTGCCAAACGTTCAATATTAGTAAGTTCCGAATATGCTTTACCTTATCACCAAGGATATTATAATCAAATCAAACAACGAGCCAAAGATTTAATCCAAGCCCAATATAGTCCGAACCTAGAAGAAGTCAAAAAAATTATCCACAAATATAAAATTGACTTTTGGTTATTAGATTCTCAAGCATTAACCTTAGAATATGTCAGAAAAAACCATCGTCTTCAACAATTAAATTATACCGCCGCCAACCTAGTTAAAAGTCAGATGGAAAATGGCATAACTCCCACCTTATTAAATGTGCCAGAAAAATGTCGAGTTCTAGATATTCATAACTTAGTTTTACTAGAAGCAAAATGTATTTTAGGAGTAACTTCTAGTAATTAACTTATCAAGGAAGCTCAGTCAGGAGAGGAAGCGAGAAAAAATAATTTTGCAGATCAATTACTGCCTTTAGCTAATAGCTGAAGATTCAAAATTTACAGCAATTTTTATCTTAGTAGACCGAAGTAGGGAAGTTGCATATAAAGTCACTACAAGATTTTAGTTATAGGGATGTAATTTATCAATTTCAAAAGCGCCCTAATGCCTACAAAAAAAAATAAATTACTAAATTGAGGTAATTATCTTTTTTCTTTCAAACCTTTAACTCTTCTGAAAAGCTAATTCCTCCTGATAGCTAACAGCTAAATGCTTATCTCTTAACCCCCTAAATTTTCTGACTCCTAAAAAAATTGCTGTAATTATTGAGCAAAAAAAAATAGCCGGAAAAAGGAAGTTATCTTGGCAAACGAGATTTTTTTTGATATTATAAAAGTATGGTGGGGTGAACTCGCATATACTTATGACTTTTTAATCAACGCAAAAAAAACGACCCCGATTATCCCAAGAATCAATTAACCTTAGTTAACCTTGAGAAAAACGAAATTCCCAAAGAAATTCCCTTGGCAAACGAGATTTTTTTTGATATTATAAAAGCAAGGTGGGGTTAACTCGCTTATACTCATGACTTTTTAATCAACGCAAAAAAAAACGACCCCAATTATCCCAAGAATCAATTAACCTTAGTTAACCTTGAGAAAAACGAAATTCCCAAAGAAATTCCCTTGGCAAACGAGATTTTTTTTGATATTATAAAAGTAAGGTTGCGTTAACTCGCTTATACTCATGACTTTTTAATCAACGCAAAAAATAAATACGAATATCAGCCCAAGTCTACCCCTAAAAAACGAGCAGTTATAGGCGTAGATATTGACATAAACGTTCTAGGGACTTGTAGTGATGGAAGCAAACTTGCAAACGTCAAAGCCCACAAACAAGCAAAAAAACGACAAGCTCATTAGCAACCTTTTACCAACCTTCCCTTCCGTTCCGTTCCGTTCCGTTCCGTTCCGTGAAAACATAGAAAAAGCACAAAAAAAAATAGCTGATATGAGACAACATCGTTACCTAAAAACCACAGCACCATTGTAATTGAAAACTTAAACGTCAGTAGAATGCTCAAAAATCATAAACTCGCCAGTGCAATAGCAGAATGTAGTTTTTATAAGTTTAAACATCAGCCATCATATAAATGTGATAATTTTAGTAAAACAGTTGACCTATATTATTGTAAACAGAACCAAGACCAAAGTTAGCATCTGCCTCATATTTTCGGTCTTGAACTTTTCTGGAAATAGCTAAAACTTATTCAAGTGACCTTAACTATGACTGTACTTTAATACTGTACCTTAATAGCGATCGCCTATTACAGCTAATAAACCACATCATCACAACCCAAACCTTCTAGACACCCTCCATGGAACATCACTACAGTAGTCTCCTGAAATAAAAACCGCTGTAACCGAAAAAACACCTTATATTTTGCCAAATTTAGATTCACCTAAAATACCTGATAAATTTAATCAAAGCATTGTTTTTCGCTAAACTATACTTAGCCAACTATTAAACAAGCAACTATGACAAACCTAAAAAATAAAGTAGCATTAGTTACAGGAGCAACCAGAGGCATAGGCAAAGGCATCGCAATAGCTCTAGGTGAAGCCAGCGCCACTGTATATATTACAGGACGTAGCCTCAAAAAACCTTATATCAACGATAGCATTTCCGGTACCCTTGAAGAAACCCAAGTAGCCGTTGAAAAAGCCGGCGGTAAGTGTATTGCCATTCAAGTAGATCATACCGATGACGAACAAGTCCGTTTACTATTTGAGCGCATCAAAAACGAACAACAGGGACAACTAGATATATTAATTAACAACGCCTTTTCAGGAGCAGGAGCCCTCAAAGATGCCTACAGTCAGCCATTCTGGAAATCTGAACCTCATCTTTGGGATAGTGTGAACAACGTAGGTCTTCGCAGTCACTATATTAGCAGCGTATTTGCTGCCAGAATGATGGCTCCTCGTGGGGGCGGAATCATTTTTACTATCTCCTCCTGGGGCGGAATGTCCTATCTATTTGGTGCCACCTATGGTGCCGGGAAAGCAGCAAAGGATCGTTTAGCTGCAGACATGGCAGTAGAATTAAAACCAGATAATATTGCTTCCATATCTATTTGGCCAGGAATTGTCAGCACCGAGCGTATAATTAACTTAACCCATCAGTCAGATAATAGCAATATTTTAGATACATTTGGTGATACAAAAAATTGGGAAACCCCTTTCTTTATAGGCAGAGTCATTGCAACCCTTGCAACCAAAGCAAATATTATGGACCAGACAGGAAAAGTCTGCATTGTTGCTGAAGTTGCTAAAAAATATAATATAATAGATGAGAATGGTAACTGTCCGATATCTATACGTTCTCTTCGTTTTTTGCTTCCTATTACTGTTCCTGCCCTCAGAAAATATGCATGGTTAATACCAAACATCAAAGTTCCTTGGTTTTTATTACTATGGGGAAAGCTAGCATCACCTCAAATTTAAACTCCCATTCAATTTTTTTTCAGGACTTACCCAGAAACACCATGTTTAGTAGCTTGCTGGCATTCACCTTCTACAAATACCGTATTATCGACGAGTTTAGGTAAGCCCTATTTTTTATAGCGCTTTTCAAATTGATGAACTACATCGCCATAACCAAAACCTTGTAGAGACCTTGTATATAGGAATTTTGCATAACAAAAATGCGTTTCATGTCCCGTAGCAAAACATACCCACTGTAGTTTACCAACAGGAAAACTGCTGTAACCAAATAGGTTGATATCCTCCCGACGCTGCTCTGATAAAACAGCGCGGGTCTTCTGCCAACATTTAAATAAAAAGGAATAGGAAGTCAGGAATAGAAAATATTTTCAACATAAATGAAACCTTATATTTAGAAAAAAGTGTTATCAGCTATTCAACCGCCAGACCCAGACAAAATCTAATTGTTGCTGCTAACATAGCAATAACCAGAGAATAATGGAATACTCCCCGAAATAATTTTGAAATATATATTTCTCAAGTAGCTTTCAATGAAACAGCTAAAGGCGATCCAAAAATAGCTCAAAATAGAATACAGTTAATCAAAAACCTTACCTCACTTATTTCCAATGAAACTATCACAGACTTAGCCCAGAACCTATTGATCCCCTCCCACCGAGGAGATAGGGATGAGTTATGCTTTTATGAATTTAACCATCAGCTATCATATATTATTTCTTTTTTGATTTTAACCTAGCAGTAATAATCCAAATTTGCCGGGACGGTTCAAACTCCATCTCACTCAAAACATAACGACTCCTAGTAACATTCCACAAATCTCTCAGAATAGCCTCTCGGCCATCTACCCGAATGACACTTTCAGGTTTAATCTCAATAGCATTCTCCTCTGCATTTTCCCAGACCAACCCATCCACTCGCACTTCAAAACGTCAGCTCTCCCCTATGTCTTTATCCCCTGTTCCAGGAATAACTATTATCCCATCAGAGGTTGGATACTAAAAATCACTCCTATGGTTAGACTATATGGGGTTAATATTAGTAATATTTTATTTTTTACTACTTTTATCTCTTTTGATCATTATACATCGAGAATTAATACTTACTAATGCACCAGTTTAGCGATCGCCATTTTTTAGTATCACCTTGGCCCAAATCAGCAAAGATACTGGAATCGGTTTTAAAATTAATTTTTATTTTTTAATTTTATTTGTCCCCAATAGACTAGGGTTAGCGATCGCTGATGTCATATATTTTACTACTATTATTCTACTACTATAGTCAGACAAGCAACCAGAAAAATAATTGTAATTTGAGTTATCTTCAGAATGCATCAGATATAAATATGAATTATTGCGAGAAAAACCTTAAATTATTTCTGAAAAAAACAGTAGAAATCTGAAAAAAACAGTAGAAATTTAACCACCAAACCCAAGCTAAATAAATTCTGAAAACAAACAAGTTTAGTATCCCAACCCAGGGCAAAAACTGAGATTTAAACACCAAACCCCACAAGAAAATATTACCATCTATTTAGGAATACTTCAATATGTGCAATCACATTATGATATAAGCATTCAAAATTCAGTATTTAGCTATCAGCTAGAAAAAGAAATTAACCTCCAAAAATAATTAAAATTTCTCCAGAAAAAATACAATTAACTCAACCGAGTAATTGATCAACTTTATAGATATTTTGTAAGCATTCAGTATTCAGCTATAAAAAGGAACTACCATCAAAAAAAATATTAAAAAAAAGTACAACAGGAAAAAGATAATCAGCTCAACTTAGTAATTTATTACCTTTATAAAATTTTTACCCATCATTAACTAAGAAAAGCCGAGAGCTAACTGCTAATAACTAAATGCTTATATTATGGTTTAAAAAAACAAAATATAAGTAAAATAAAATCATAAAAAATCAAAACAAATAGAAAATTTTAGCAGAATTACTAATTTATTAACCGTATTAGGAGTCGGCTTATATTTTATATGTTAGATTTATTATTGGGCTTAATTCAGTTATTTTAAACTAGAAGTAACTACCCTATATTTGCTCGTAGAATCATTTTCAATAGTACCAAAACAAGTATTTTTTGGAAACTTAGGAAGTAAAAAAAAATCGCCTTTTTCAGAATAATATGGATAGCGATCGCCTCCTTTTCCTGAAAAACATAGAAAAAAAACATAAAAATTTTCAGGCAAAAACACACAAAATTCTAAAATAATGGCATTTAAAATAATTAAAATTAACTCTAAAAAATCAAACCTATAAAACAACCAATTACCTACAATAATCTCTTTATTTTTAAAAAATTAACTACCAAAATACAAAAAATAATTAATTAAATAAATCATCATCACCTTCTGTTTATTAACAACCCTATTTTTCCTCGGTAAAACTCAAATAAATCTGGATGCCATACGAGACTCCCGTAGAAAAACATCACGCTTACCAGTAGTCACCTTAATAGCCGCAGAAAACTAATTACCATTAGGTAGAAAAATCAACAAAAATAAATTAATAGACGACCCTAAGATTAACAAATTTCGTATTATCGGAAACATAAAATTATACGAAGAATTACTCCTACAAGATTACAATAACAAAAGCGACCCCCAGCTTTCCCAAAATTATCTGGCGACTACAATTTGAGACAGACGGCCAATATTATATTTTCCCATCCCTGCCACCAGAAGCCCCATCAAATGCTAGCCCTCCAGTCCTAGTCATTCAGCAAAGCGATCGCGGAAAACATGTAATTATTCTCCGATCCAAAGCACCATCATTACCTTAGTCAAATTATGCCATTCATTAAAAACTTTTCACTCTCCCAGTCCTCAAAGACCTAAGTCCGTTATCCGAACATCCCTCTCCCACTCCATCCTCTTCCCCTTCTGGGATAAGTGAAAGTTAAGAGAAAAAGATTAAGAGGAGTTTGTAGTAAGTCTCCTACTTCTGAAAAAGACAAAAAAGACCAAACCCAAATTAGACTTAAGCTACCCTGATCAAGATGCACTTCACCATAACAGTGCATTCTTGTTTTCATACTAGGTATAAAAATTGATCATCATACAACAAACATCCTTATAGTTAACCATTACCATGAAGATATTCTCAAACCCTAAACTCAAACTTATCCAAAGCAATAACTTAAAAAAATGGCCTTTCGGTCCTACTAACTTATGACTTCTAACTTCAGGAATAATACACCCAAACTATATAGACCAATAAAAACTTTCTCAGTTGACGCTCTATCTGTTAGAATATATCACCAAGAACTAGAAATGGCTAAAGACGCTGCCTTAAGCGTCCTTGAATATTTGCAAAACTTGATTACTAGACACCGAAAAGCAAATGTTATTCTAGCAACCGGAAATTCACAAATTATGTTTCTTAGAGCCTTAACTACTTTAGGTGGTATAGACTGGTCTCAAGTAACTTTATTTCATTTAGATGAATATCTAGGAATTTCCGCAGATCATCCTGCCAGTTTTCGTTACTATCTCCAGGAAAAAGTAGAAAAATTTATTACTCCTCGTCAATTTCATTATATCCAAGGGGATACAAATGAACCCTTAGAAGAATGCGATCGCTACACTCAACTATTATCCGCTCAACCCATCGATCTAGTTCTTCTAGGCATAGGAGACAATGGACACTTAGCCTTTAACGACCCCTCCGTAGCAAATTTTAACGATCCTCAAACAATTAAATTAGTCAAACTTGACTTAACCTCCCGTCAACAACAAGTAAATCAAGGCCATTTTCCTCATCTTGATGCAGTTCCCCAATACGCATTTACAGTAACCATTCCAGCAATTTGTTCCGCAAAAAAAATCTTCTGCCTCGCACCAGAAAAACGAAAAGCAGAAGTCATCAGAAATATTTTGTATAATCCTATAAGTACAATATATCCTGCTTCTATTTTGCGACAAAAATCTCAGGCAACATTATTTTTAGATACTAATTCCGCTAGCCTCATTTCTAAATAAAGGAAGAAAAAAAACTTTCGATCATGATCAAACCTTTGCTGCACCCACATCATGATCAAATCTTTGTTGCACCCACATCTTGCCAGGGACAATTTTGCCTCATACTCAATAAAATCCTGTGAGTACCAAATTTAGTAGTACTCAGTATAAAAAAAGATAGAAACCAGGTTAGTATTAAATACCCCAACTAACTAGCATCAACCTCACTCAAATCAGCCCCTTCTTACCATAGCAGTCAGCATTTAGGGGGAAAAATATTTTTCAATACCATATTTAGCCACAGAAAACTCACTTCAGTGGTTACTTGTAACTTTTGAGTTGTCCGTAGCGTTATAACTTATTATTCAATTATTCAGTAATAATTCAAAAGATTTCCGTAAAGACTTAATATCTCCCACCCTTGCCACTAGAAGATTATCTTTTCCAGCATCTTTTAAGCGAGAATTCCAATACTGAACGCTATCAGGATTATTCATCCAAAAATTGATCACCGTTTCTACAACTTTATCTGCCCTCCAACTGCGCTGAGAAGAAATAGTTTCTACAGACTTGAGAAACAGATCTAGGGAACACTTACGGTTTCCTAAATATTCCACATTTAAGTTATCTTCTCCTTGTAGTTTTTGTTGCTGATTAAAAAAATGTAGTACTGGAGAAATGCCTAAAAGTTCAAAAGTATATTGCATTTACCCTTTTCCTCCTAAAAGTTTCTCAAATTATGGTGTATAGCAATCCCTTTGACAGCAGTTTTGGAGTTAATGAGGTACAAAGTTTTACAACTTTAAGAAATATGGGGATAGGAAATAGAGATTAGTATTAAAATATACCTCACTCTCCTCAAGAGTGCCGTAGTTATCAAATATAGATATTGTATCCTTTAAATAAATAGGAACAACTCCAACTCTTATAACTGATTTAAGATTATTATAGCCCCTTAAAATTAGCAGTCTTTTCAGGTGAGTGCTAATTTATTTAACTCTATAAACCAGATGCAAAACTTTTATTTATTCCTTGAAGTAATAGTCACAACTTAATGACTTATTTTTAGCAATCTTCAGTCATGAGTGCTAATAGTTTACTGAATCAAATTTTGCGGTTTAAGAGATTAATATATTACTTAAATAATACTAATTTAGTTCACCCGTCTTTGTCAAATTATTTACATTGAAAACAGTGCTTTTTTTACAAAACTTTACAAATAGGAAAAATTTTTTTTTTATATGTATTAAGAAATTCTATGCCTGCTTATATCCCAAGTTTAGTCAAAACTAGAAAGTAAAAAACTTCACCTTATGAATATTCCCTACCCTCTAAACACCAGGGCGAACCTATCTTATTCAGGAGTTAGCCACAGAGATCAAACCATAGAGTATTTTTAGGGAGTGTTTCATATTGAAGATCCAGAGCAAAAAAGCCTTGCAGACTCTACAACATATTTGGGTAGTATTCTCCAGGATAAACATCCCTACTAGATACAGATATAGATACAGATACAGTAGCTCTGGGTAAGTCCTATTATTTTTGAGATGGGAAGTGGGCAAAGGTTTTATGACTCAAAGTATTTTTGATAATTAAATTCTCAAACCATTACCGGGAAAGGCTTTCATCATTTAGATATATTTACCCTGCTCTAAATAAAAAAATCATCGTCAAAATTCCCTTGGTTGTAAAGCAGTCAGCTTAAACTGCTGGATGAAAACAACAGCTCCCGGTTTTAACCACTAGTTAGTTTGACATTCCTCACAATTTCCCCTAAAAGATAAAATACTTATTTACCATCCTGAGAATAGAACTGAGTATAGTTTTAGTGGTCAACGAATTAAACCAGGCTTATACCAAACTAAGTAAGAAAAATTGATAGATGCAGACTGTAACGCTACTGCAAATATTAGAGCAAAAAGTAACCTGAATGGTTACCACAGACAGACCCTTAAGCATCTTTGGCTATACCATTCAAGGTAAAATTTCACATGACTTCAGTCCGTCAAGTTTATGACCCTTAATAATTTACAAGACTTTAGTTAGTAGAATGTCAAAAGTAAATTTATCAAACTTCAAGATAGATGTACCTCTAAAGATGTAGGATCAACATTGGAAAACTTAATCTTTCTCAACTATAGTCGTCAATATATAGAGAGGAATCACCTTGAATCAGCATCTCAATGGTATACCAGCACACGGTGGCCATCTAATTAATCGAATTGCCACACCAGCAGAACGACAAGAATTTATCGAAAAAGCTGAAAGCTTGCCAAAGATACAACTAGACAAACGGGCTCTTTCAGACTTAGAAATGATAGCTATAGGAGGTTTTAGTCCCCTCAATGGCTTTATGGACAAAGATGACTATGAAAGTGTAGTTGTTGATATGCGTCTTAAAAATGGTCTGCCTTGGAGTATACCTGTAACATTATCAGTATCAGAAGAAGTAGCAGATTCAATAAAAGAAGGAAGCTGGGTAGGTCTGTCTTCTCCAGAAGGAGAATTTGCTGGAGTTTTAGAATTAACTCAAAAGTTCCACTACAACAAAGCTCATGAGGCAATCAATGTTTATAGTACACAAGAAATCAAACACCCAGGAGTGAAAGTCCTGTATGATGCTGGCCCAGTCAACTTAGCAGGCCCAGTTTGGTTATTAGAACGTCATCCTCACCCATTATTTCCCAAATATCAAATAGATCCAGCTGAGTCCAGAAAACTATTTCAGGAAAAAAATTGGAAGACAATAGTTGGTTTCCAAACCCGTAACCCTATCCATCGTGCCCACGAATATATTCAAAAATGTGCTTTAGAAGTAGTAGACGGTTTATTTTTACATCCTTTGGTTGGTGCTACTAAATCAGATGATATTCCTGCTGATGTCAGGATGCGTTGCTACGAGATTATGTTAGAAAAATACTTTCCTGAAAATCGTGTCATGATGGCCATTAATCCCTCAGCAATGCGTTATGCTGGCCCGCGGGAGGCAATTTTTCATGCTTTGGTGCGGAAAAACTATGGTTGTACTCACTTCATTGTTGGACGAGATCATGCTGGAGTTGGAGATTATTATGGAACCTATGATGCTCAATATATTTTTGATGAGTTTGAACCTAGAGAGTTAGATATTGTCCCAATGAAGTTTGAACACGCTTTTTACTGTACTCGTACCCAAGGTATGGCCACAAGTAAAACAAGTCCAAGTACAGGAGAAGAAAGAATTCATCTATCAGGGACAAAAGTGCGAGAAATGTTACGTCGGGGTGAGTTGCCACCACCAGAATTTTCACGACCAGAAGTAGCAGCCGAGTTAGCTAAGGCTATGAAAATCTAAAGGAAGTTAAGCTAACCCTACTGAGAAATTTTTCAGGTGCCAAAGTGTTTATCATTGCTCTGTTCGGGCAAGGGAAATACGCAAATATTGGTAATAATGGCTCAAACTCAGATATATCAAGAAAAAAGTTGATTAAAGAACTTATCTGAGAAACTGATAAAATTTCTTTTCCGGTGAAACCTCCACTAGATAGTAAATAACTATAAACCAGAGGCGGGTTACAAGAGCTAGACTTTATTTAAAGGAAAGCTTTTAACCCGTCACCTCACTGATGTTAGTTAAAGAAACTCTGGCTTTGTCAGTAGTTCAACTGCCAAAATCAAGTTAATTTAAAGTAATAAATTAACTGTTGAATATAATTATAATTGTTTTATACTATTGTCTCAATTAGTATATATTATAACTCTTAAGGTGGACACTGACCCGGATGAAAAATTGAAATAGAAATTTGGGCACCAGCATCAAGTGCCCCTAAATACTTGATCGAATATTCTTTTCATCCCCTATCCAAGGGAAGGCTATTGACCTGATTTTTGGGTCAATTATATAGAAAATTAATCATAGTGTTGTTATGTAAAGTTCTGACTTGACTTAGTTTAAGGTAAGACATTAAGGAAAAAGCATGGGATTAAAGCGGCGGGAATTTCTGCAAAGGGCTAGTTTGGCCCTAGGAGTATTGGGAATCAATCAAGCAGGGTGGTGGCGCCTCCAAAATTATTATTCAGAAGCCTTAGCTCAAACTACAGGAGGTAAATTAGCATTCTTAGTAGGTATTAATGAATATCTAAATGCATCTCTGTCTGGGTGTGTTACAGATGTGGAGATGCAACGGGAATTGCTAATTCATCGGTTTGGTTTTTTACCTGCTGATATTCTGACTCTCACAAATGAACAAGCTACTAGGGAAAATATAGAAACAGCTTTTATTAGTCATTTAACTGATCAAGCTAAACCAGATGACTTGGTTGTGTTTCATTTTAGTGGCTATGGTAGTCGTGTGACTAAGATGATTGATCAAAATAAACAGAATGAATTAAGTACCTCAAATTTAATTTTTCAAAATAGTCTAGTTCCAATAGATGGTATAGCTTCGAATAATGAGGGCGCAGAAATAAATGATGTTTTAGAAGAGACTCTCTGGTTATTATTGCGATCGCTCCCTACGAAAAAAGTAGTAACTATATTAGATACTAGCTATGTATATCCTGGTAAAAATTTGCAAGGTAATCTCAGAATTCGCTCTCGACCTAGTTTGACTACAGAGCAAATCAATATGAAAGAGAAAGCAATGCAAATGCAACTGCGACATCAACAAAATATTTTAGGAGAACAGGAAATTTATGAAAGTCAACTCAAAGGCTTAGTTCTTAAGGCTAGCCAACAAAACCAATTTGCTACTGAAGCTGACTGGAATGGTTTTAGCTCTGGTTTATTTACTTATGCTCTTACCCAAAATTTATGGTCTACAGCCCCCGCCACCAGACTACAAATTAGTTTTTCACAAGCTGCTGGCGAGGTAGAACAAATAACTGGAGTTAATCAGCAACCAGAGTTTAAACAAGCAAAACAACAGAACATTGCTCAATCTACAAAAGTACCTACTATAATTCCAGTAGCTATCAGTAATCAAAATATCTTTAATCCTTTATTACCCTCTGCTACGGGTGTAATCACTTCAGTAGAAGATAACGGCAAAACAGCAAACCTATGGTTAGGAGGATTACCAGTTAGTATTCTTGATACGGTTACATCTTATTCTCTATTCAAAACTTTTCCTGATTTTGATTTAGACTTAAGCTTTGAATTACAAATTCAGAATCGAAATGGCTTAAAAGCAAAAGCTTCCGTTATCATTGACACTAATAATTCACAACAATTATCAGATATAAACCAGGAAAATATCAACGACCAAACACAAAAAACTTCTCAAAATCTTCTTCCTAATCTTCAACTTTTGACAGGATCTCTGGTACAAGAAAAGATTAGAGTTTTACCTCAATCTCTGAATTTGATGATAGCTCTAGACCATAATATGTCAAGAATAGAGCGGGTAGATGCTACCAGTGGTTTTTCAGCAATACCTAAAGTTACCGTAGTAGCAGATACACAAGCCGCTGATTATATATTTAGTCGAGTAGAAGAAACAACTATCGCTCAAAGTTCTTCTGCTATTTTACCCTCTACTTCTCAGGGTCATTATGCTCTATTTTCTCTGGGCAAGGTACTTATACCTAAGACTATAGGAGAAAAAGGAGAAGCAGTCAAGGGAGCAATAGAAAGGTTACGTTCCCCATTGGAAACCTTACTGGCAGCTAAGATGCTACGCTTAACTAAGAATGAAGGATCTACTCAAATCAAACTTAGAGCTAACTTGGCTACTGTTACTCCAAATGCAAGGTTAATTCTTAAGCGAGAAACTTTGGGGGTTAGGGATGGAACCACAAAATTTTTAACTGATATCAATGAAGATATAGACAAATCTGAAATTAGTAATTCATTAGGAACTTTACCCATTGGTAGTCGAATTCAATATCAATTATATAATTATGGCGATCGCCCAGTCTATTTTATGTTAGTCATTTTAGACAGTAGTGGGCGCTTTTTTGTTGTCGATCCAACTATATCTAATCAACTTGAGAATGATCCTCAACTTTCACTAACAGAGTTAATTGTTTCTCCGGGAGATAGTGTAAATATACCTCCAGTTATTAATAATTCTTCTAAAAATACAAAATCTTTGGGATGGAGGGTAATAGGTTCTGAAGGATTAGAAGAAAGCCTAATTATTTGTAGCCATCAACCATTTAAGAAAACAATTGCAACTCTTGTTGATGGAAAGGTGTTTCAAATTAGAGATGATCAGCTAATTAAAGAAATATTGAATCCTTTAGCAGTCGCACAAGCAACTTTACAAGATTTACAGAGTGCTAGTCAATTAGCTACTCAATCTTTAGAGTTATCAACGGATAATTATGCTCTCGATATTAATAGTTGGGCAACTCTGAGTTTCGTTTATCGAGTTGTTAAAAAAACACTTTGACTAGAAAATATTAATATAGCACTACCTATTTAGACTGCAAATATTTATAAATTTTCCTGGCTTTTTCTTAGAAAACTGGGATTTGAAAGCAATTGCTATGAGAAAAGTATTGTATAGCAGTTTTTACTTAAGTATACCACAGTAGGGACGTTGTCTGAAACTCCCTACAAGGGTTTTTGTTGAAAAAAGTGCATTCCATCTTTCTGAAAACCCCTATAATTACACTTGATATCATTTAGGATCTATTAAAAAAAAAGCCGAAAAATTTTTGTGTTTCGTTTATTTGACTCAATTGTTATGCATAAAAAAAGAAATATTTTCTAATGCTAGTTTGGTTACAAGTCAAATCTGAACAACTTCGATCCCTTTCTACAGTTAATTTTGGGAAAACCATCTAGTATAGGCATCTTCTCCCCCTGGGCATGCCTCATAAACCTGAAATGTGTACATAATTCCAGTCATAAGGTACGAAGTCTTAACTTTGAAGTTAAATTTTACTCTGACTAAATTTCAAAGGCGTGAGAAGCTCCTAGCTTTCATCACCAATTCTATATTTAAATCCTATATTTTCACCGAAAGCACCCGTGAACCAGCTTTTTACAATAAATTCTATATTTTTTTAGATATATAGAAAAAAAAACAAAGTTTGTGGGTTTATTCCTAATTAATCCTAATTATTTAAAAAATATACACATAACACATATTGGTATGAATGTCAAAATAAATTTTGTCGTATTAACACTCCTGATAAAGATTTGCAAAATTATAAAAAATTAGTTAAGCTAAGTAAAATCATGATCTATAAGGAAGTAGCTAAATGGTTGCAACACCAGTTAAAATTAAATACGAAGTTAAAGACGAGTCCTTGGCTGTTTTAGGTAAACAAAGAATTGAGTGGGCAGGTAGAGAAATGCCTGTTCTACGCCAAATTCAAGAACGCTTTGCTAAGGAAAAGCCATTAAGCGGGATTAAATTAGCAGCTTGCTGTCATGTTACTACTGAAACTGCTCACTTAGCGATCGCTCTGAAAAATGGTGGGGCTGATGCTGTATTAATTGCTAGTAACCCTCTATCTACTCAAGATGACGTAGCTGCTAGTTTGGTTGTAGATCATGGTATCTCTGTGTATGCTATCAAGGGAGAGGATGAAAAAACCTATCTGCGTCACGTAGAAATAGCTTTAGACCACAGGCCAAATATTATTATTGATGATGGTAGTGATGTTGTCGCTACTCTAGTAAAAAATAGACAAGATCAACTTCCTGAACTTATTGGTACTACGGAAGAAACTACTACCGGTATTGTTCGTTTGCGAGCAATGTTTAATGATGGGGTATTGACTTTTCCGGCGATGAATGTTAACGATGCTGATACTAAGCACTTCTTTGATAACCGCTACGGTACAGGTCAATCAACTCTTGATGGTATTATCCGTGCTACTAATGTTTTATTAGCTGGTAAAACTACTGTTGTTGTAGGTTATGGATGGTGCGGTAAAGGTACAGCACTTCGCGCTAGAGGTTTAGGTGCTAATGTTATTGTAACTGAAGTTGACCCAGTTCGCGCTATTGAGGCGATCATGGATGGTTTCCGAGTTATGCCAATGGCAGAAGCGGCTCCATTAGGGGATCTATTTATTACTGTGACTGGTAATAAGCACGTTATTCGCGGCGAACATTTCAATGTCATGAAAGATGGAGCGATCGTTTGTAATTCCGGTCACTTTGATATTGAAATTGACCTGGAAACTTTGGGTAAGAATGCTGATAATGTCAAGACAGTTAGACCTTTCACTCAACAGTACACACTTAAGAATGGTAAGTCTGTAATTGTATTAGGTGAAGGACGGTTAATTAATTTAGCTGCAGCAGAAGGTCATCCTAGTGCGGTTATGGATATGAGTTTTGCTAACCAAGCATTGGCTTGCGAATATTTGGTTAAGAATAAAGGTAAATTACAGCCTGGTTTACATTCTATTCCTACCGAAGTTGATAAGGAAATTGCTCGTTTGAAATTACAAGCTATGGGTATTGGTATTGATACTTTGACTGATGAACAGCTTGAATACATGAATTCCTGGACTGTTGGTACCTAATTGTTTCTTTTCAGAAGTAATAATTGGCTTGAACTAGTACTTAGTATTTGCTGACGAACTATTAGCTTCTGAAGGTTACTTAGGATATATAATGGGGGTTTTATTTAATTCCCCCATTAATATTAATTATTATTCATTTGCTTTATTTTTATTAGGGGAATAGTCTCTTGTTTTATTGATTTCAATAAATAACCAATATTAAGAGAAAAAAAATGTTGTTTGTATTAGGGTAAGAGCAATGTTTATTATTTATTTCAAGTAATAAGACCGAAAAATTATCTGGCTTATAGTCTCGCAAAAATAACAATTATTATTTATTTTAAGTAAAAATATCAAAAAGCATCTGGTTTATAATGGAGTTTTAACCGGATATATCTTAATTTTTAAAGTTATAAATCAGTGGCTAAATTATCTGTAGAATTACAACAATATTTTTTTGATGAAAAACGAACTCCTCAAGTTACTTTGAGAGATATTATTGATTTAGCAGGAGAGAGAATTTTTGGCTTTTTATTCGTAATTTTGTCTCTACCTTCAGCTTTGCCTATACCTGCTCCTGGTTATTCTATTCCATTTGGAATTTTATTGTTTTTATTGGCAGTTCAACTAATAATTGGTTCTACAACTCCCTGGTTACCTCAGAGTTGGTTAAATAATACAATTTCTCTTCAGAAAGTACAAGGAATTTTGAACTCTGGTATTCCTTGGTTACGGAAAATTGAGTTGATATCTCGTCCTCGTTTGAGTTATATTTGTACGAGTATTATTGGTAGAATTGTGGTTGGTTGCGCGATCGCTCTTATGGCTATCTCAATGATGATACCTATTCCTGGTACTAATACTTTACCAGCGATCGGGATTTTTGTTACTGGCTTTGGTTTGTTAGATGATGATGGTTTTATTAGTCTGGTTGGTTTGGTACTCTGTTTAATGGGTGCAATTTTAAGCGGTCTAATTCTGATATTTGGTTATGAGGTTGTTAAAGGTGGAATTAAATTAATTAAAAATTTTCTTACTTCAAATTAGCAGCTTTTAAGGATATCTGGGCATATTTTTCTAGTCTAATTATCTTTCCCTTTCGCACTTCAGTTAGATACAATTTATATCTTCAAAATACCCAAAACAAATTTTTCCCAAAGTCTTGATTTTAAATTTATTTGTGCTATTATATAAATAATGGGAAAGATGCGCTCATATATACTTATTTCAAAGTTAATTAATTATCAAAGCATCCATGAATTAACCCCTCAAGTAATAATATTTACTCAATAGTTACAGTTTAATAACTGAGTTACAGTTTAAGAACTTTAAGCATTGATCTGTCAGCTAAGAAAAGGAATTAGCTTCCAAGAAAAATTACAAAACTTTCCATTATTATGAGGTATGCCCACGGGAGTAAAATGTTCCCAGTCGCTACATAATTTTTACTGTTTACCCTCTACCTCCATACCCGAAATATCCTGTAAAAGTCCGACACCAAAAAGATGATTAGCTTTTGGCTCACCATGACTTAGGAAAAGCACTTGAGCTGACTGCTAATAGCTAGCTTTTAAAGTATAAGTTAGAAACTTTATTATTTTTGCTCTGGATAAATAGGCGATCGCTACTTTTGACTAAAAACCAGGTCTCAAGTCGGCTCTTTCCAAGAACTATATTTTATCAACTACTAAATGGGCTGTAATTAATAGTAATTAATAACTGATCACCTAGTCAAAAATTTCTGCAAAGCCAAGCCATTTTGAATTTATTTGTGCTACTATTTATATAGTAGGAAAGATGTGCTCATATATACTATTCTACTTATTCTCTAGTACCCTATATCTCCTTATCTGACTCTCAAGACCTAATTTATAACTTTAATAATTTAATAATTTAATAATTAACAATATTCCTTTCTCCTTCTCTGGTTTTCCTTTTTTCCGAAAACTCCTTATAGAAAATTGGAGAAAATATTAGGGGTTATTAACCATATCTATTCACCTCCCTCAAAAAATCTTGATACCTATATATAAATAAGGAGGAACTTATGGAAGAGAATGGAAAAATCTTAGGGATATGAGCAGTAATAGTAGCTGTAGTAATTCCTATAATGGGGTTGTTCATGGATATTGTGGGTTTTGGTATTGATCTTGCGCAAGTTTGGTCGCCTTCTCTATTGATCAAAAAAACAGACCGCTTTTCTTGTGAGTTACAGGATAATACAAAAGTTTGGACTGTAATGTATGACGGTGATCAAGGTAAAAAACCATGGTTAGGTATTGTCAAAAAAATGGGGGGAGGTTGGACGACCGCTAGACGATGTGAAGAAGTAGAAAGGCGCTTAGAATATTTGCGCAAGCATGGTTTATATACTCTAGAATATCGCAAAGACCCTAATACTCCACTGCAGGAAGTTATTTGTGCGAAAACTCTTAAAAGTGGTAATAATTGTCCATTATTATTGACTTTGGATCAGGGTGTGGATGGTTATCAGGCCTTGGTAGATATGACTAATGCTTTGTTCAGTGATGAGACATTTGAACAGAATAGTGAGGCAAGGTTGGCAAACTCTAATTTTTCTAGGGAGTTGCCTGTGGTCTATTTAGAGCCTTTTTTGGCTAAGGAAGATCGCTTGGCAAGAAATTAGAAGGTGGTACTAAAGGAGCCCATCCCTAAGCGTGACTAACAAATTTCTAGCCCGGAGCAACCTACTCCTAATTTTTCTAACTCCTCCCAGGAGGGTTTGTCAGATGGTCTAATGCTAGAAAAATTCTGTCTGATAAGTGTCTATAGGCAAAAATATAACTATTGCTTGACTTATTTTTTAGGAAAGTTTGAACTTGCCCTTCGTTTACTTTAATAAATTGGTTATTAAAGTTTGATGGGTAAGTCTTAGCTCACAATATTTATATATTGGATCTTGAGCGATCGCTCACTAGTTTAACTAATAACTAATAACTAATAACTAATAACTAATAACTAATAACTGATGACTGAAATGAAGCGATCGCTTGAACATGGAAAAATACAGCCCTTTGTATTATTTAATGGTACAGTTACCCGGGTAATATACCTATACTAGGTATTTTTACTGTTTATTCTGTACATCATTTACCTAAAATATACTGTATTTGAGTCGAAATATCTGGGTAAGTAATTTTGATGTTTAATATGATAGTTTTGAGGTGAAAAGCTGATAAATGAATAAATAATTAATGTATTTTATATTGGTTTATCTATCAAAACTCGGAACTAACAAGTACTTTAGCGGTTAGCCTGAGAGCTTTTTGTATTCATGCTAAGCAAAAAGATAAATAAAGCTGACTATTTTTTTCTTTTGCGTTTGACTCTGGCTTCTAAAGCAGAGGCTTATGGTTAAGAATGTGGCTGAGGCTTATGAGTTTCTTTCTGTTTTTATTAATTTCGAGCAACATTCTGATTTTAATTTTCTATATATATAAGTTCATCTGATTTTTTTTCATCTCATCTTACTTGCAATTTTCAGAATTTATTCACTAATCAAAAAAACTGCAATAAATCAATAAAAAATGTACAAACAAACAAAAATCATGATGTAGTAGTAGCCCGAGATAGTTATCGTATTATTAATGTACAACAAGTTTTTTGGGTTGTCAAGGGGGCGACCGGTTTCAGTTAAAATTTTGAAAAATCTAGGCTTTTGTAGGAGCAGGGAAAACCTAAGGGTGGGGGTTATAGGATTTTTCAGGAGCAACCACATTCTTATCAGCAAAACCTAATAAGGGCGAATGGTCAGACAAACTCTACTGGCAACTTATAGTTGTTTGGTTGCCTTATCTGAGCTTACCTACCTTTATTGCCCTGAGAGCTAATAACTGAATGGGAAAAATCATTTATCAAAAACTGATTACTATTTGCTGGCTGTTGGGGGGTAAATTGAAAAATCATTTATCAAAAACTGATTATTATCTGCTGGTTTTTGGAAAGGTAAATCATTTATCAAAAACTGATTACTATCTTATTTTGGCAGATAAAAATGGTTTGAGGTGGTAAGGTAATATCTGTAGAGTTAAGGAAATTCCTGGAAAAAGCACAACCCAAATGAAATTTCTTCACGGCTGAGAAACGACTTTATTATTTGAGATAAATTTTTTCCTCAATTTTTCCAGCTCTTAGCTGATGGCTAAAATTAGCGATCGCTCAAACACGAAAAAATATTTGAACCGAAATATCTGTCTGAGTACTTCTGGTTTTTTGCCTAATTTTTTATCTAATTTTTCATCTGAGAATTTTCCGTAATATCTGGCTGAGTACTTTTGATTTTTTTGTCTAATTTTTTATCTAATTTTTTGCCTAATTTTTTATCTGATAATTTTCCGTCAAAAAGCTGGCGGCTGAGAAATGACTTATTAATATATTTGAGATAAATTTTTTCCTCAATTTTTCCAGCTCTTAGCTAATGGCTAAATTTAGCG
The DNA here is from genome assembly GCF_000014265.1 of Trichodesmium erythraeum IMS101. Classification (NCBI taxonomy): domain Bacteria; kingdom Bacillati; phylum Cyanobacteriota; class Cyanophyceae; order Oscillatoriales; family Microcoleaceae; genus Trichodesmium; species Trichodesmium erythraeum. The sequence goes on along the minus strand of NC_008312.1, from coordinate 4,052,980 downwards.
ATCGCTCAAACACGAAAAAAACATTTGAACGGAAATATCTGTCTGAGTATTTCTGATTTTTTGCCTAATTTTTTATCTAATTTTTCATCTGAGAATTTTCCGTAATATCTGGCTGAGTACTTCTGGTTTTTTGCCTAATTTTTTATCTAATTTTTTGCCTAATTTTTCATCTGAGAATTTTCCGTCAAAAAGCTGATGCTTGAGAAACGACTTTATTATTTGAGATAAATTTTTTCCTCAATTTTTCCACCTCTTAGCTGATGGCTAAAATTAGCGATCGCTCAAACACAAAAAAATATTTGAACGGAAATATCTGTCTGAGTATTTCTGGTTTTTTGCCTAATTTTTTATCTAATTTTTCATCTGAGAATTTTCCGTAATATCTGTCTGAGTACTTCTGGTTTTTTGCCTAATTTTTCATCTGAGAATTTTCGGTCAAAAAGCTGACGGCTGAGAAATGACTTTATTATTTGAGATAAATTTTTTCCTCAATTTTTCCAGCTCTTAGCTGATGGCTAAAATTAGCGATCGCTCAAACACAAAAAAATATTTGAACCGAAATATCTGTCTGAGTACTTCTAATTTTTATCTAATTTTTCATCTGAGAATTTTCCGTAATATCTGGCTGAGTACTTCTGGTTTTTTGCCTAATTTTTTATCTAATTTTTTGCCTAATTTTTCATCTGAGAATTTTCCGTCAAAAAGCTGATGCTTGAGAAACGACTTTATTATTTGAGATAAATTTTTTCCTCAATTTTTCCACCTCTTAGCTGATGGCTAAAATTAGCGATCGCTCAAACACAAAAAAATATTTGAACGGAAATATCTGTCTGAGTATTTCTGGTTTTTTGCCTAATTTTTTATCTAATTTTTCATCTGAGAATTTTCCGTAATATCTGTCTGAGTACTTCTGGTTTTTTGCCTAATTTTTCATCTGAGAATTTTCGGTCAAAAAGCTGACGGCTGAGAAATGACTTTATTATTTGAGATAAATTTTTTCCTCAATTTTTCCAGCTCTTAGCTGATGGCTAAAATTAGCGATCGCTCAAACACAAAAAAATATTTGAACCGAAATATCTGTCTGAGTACTTCTAATTTTTATCTAATTTTTCATCTGAGAATTTTCCGTAATATCTGGCTGAGTACTTCTGGTTTTTTGCCTAATTTTTTATCTAATTTTTTGCCTAATTTTTCATCTGAGAATTTTCGGTCAAAAAGCTGGCGGCTGAGAAATGACTTATTAATATATTTGAGATAAATTTTTTCCTCAATTTTTCCAGCTCTTAGCTAATGGCTAAATTTAGCGATCGCTCAAACACAAAAAAATATTTGAACGGAAATATCTGTCTGAGTACTTCTAATTTTTATCTAATTTTTTATCTAATTTTTCATCTGAGAATTTTCCGTAATATCTGGCTGAGTACTTCTAATTTTTTGCCTAATTTTTCATCTGATAATTTTCGGTCAAAAAGCTGATGCCTGAGAAATGGCTTTATTATTTGAGATAAATTTTTTCCTTAATTTTTCCAGCTCCTGGCTGATGGCTAAAATTAGCGATCGCTCAAACACAAAAAAATATTTGAACCGAAATATCTGTCTGAGTACTTCTAATTTTTATCTAATTTTTTATCTAATTTTTCATCTGAGAATTTTCCGTAATATCTGGCTGAGTACTTCTGGTTTTTTGCCTAATTTTTTATCTAATTTTTTGCCTAATTTTTCATCTGATAATTTTCGGTCAAAAAGCTGATGCCTGAGAAATGGCTTTATTATTTGAGATAAATTTTTTCCTCAATTTTTCCAGCTCTTAGCTAATGGCTAAAATTAGCGATCGCTCAAACACGAAAAAATATTTGAACGGAAATATCTGTCTGAGTATTTCTGATTTTTTGCCTAATTTTTATCTAATTTTTCATCTGAGAATTTTCCGTAATATCTGGCTGAGTACTTTTTATTTTTTTGTCTAATTTTTCATCTAATTTTTCATCTAATTTTTCATCTAATTTTTCATCTGAGAATTTTCGGTCAAAAAGCTGATGCTTGAGAAACAACTTTATTATTTGAGATAAATTTTTTCCTCAATTTTTCCAGCTCTTAGCTGATGGCTAAAATTAGCGATCGCTCAAACACAAAAAAATATTTGAACCGAAATATCTGTCTGAGTACTTCTAATTTTTATCTAATTTTTTATCTAATTTTTCATCTGAGAATTTTCCGTAATATCTGGCTGAGTACTTCTGGTTTTTTGCCTAATTTTTTATCTAATTTTTTGCCTAATTTTTCATCTGATAATTTTCGGTCAAAAAGCTGATGCCTGAGAAATGGCTTTATTATTTGAGATAAATTTTTTCCTCAATTTTTCCAGCTCTTAGCTAATGGCTAAAATTAGCGATCGCTCAAACACGAAAAAATATTTGAACGGAAATATCTGTCTGAGTATTTCTGATTTTTTGCCTAATTTTTATCTAATTTTTCATCTGAGAATTTTCCGTAATATCTGGCTGAGTACTTTTTATTTTTTTGTCTAATTTTTCATCTAATTTTTCATCTAATTTTTCATCTAATTTTTCATCTGAGAATTTTCGGTCAAAAAGCTGATGCTTGAGAAACAACTTTATTATTTGAGATAAATTTTTTCCTCAATTTTTCCAGCTCTTAGCTGATGGCTAAAATTAGCGATCGCTCAAACACAAAAAAATATTTGAACCGAAATATCTGTCTGAGTATTTCTGATTTTTTGCCTAATTTTTTATCTAATTTTTCATCTGAGAATTTTCCGTAATATCTGGCTGAGTACTTCTAATTTTTTGTCTAATTTTTTATCTAATTTTTTGCCTAATTTTTCATCTGATAATTTTCGGTCAAAAAGCTGACGGCTGAGAAACGACTTTATTATTTGAGATAAATTTTTTCCTCAATTTTTCCAGCTCCTGGCTGATGGCTAAATTTAGCGATCGCTCAAACACAAAAAAATATTTGAACCGAAATATCTGTCTGAGTACTTCTGGTTTTTTGCCTAATTTTTTATCTAATTTTTCATCTGAGAATTTTCCGTAATATCTGGCTGAGTACTTTTGATTTTTTTGTCTAATTTTTTATCTAATTTTTTGCCTAATTTTTCATCTGATAATTTTCCGTCAAAAAGCTGACGGCTGAGAAATGACTTTATTATTTGAGATAAATTTTTTCCTCAATTTTTCCAGCTCTTAGCTGATGGCTAAAATTAGCGATCGCTCAAACACAAAAAAATATTTGAACCGAAATATCTGTCTGAGTACTTTTTATTTTTTTGTCTAATTTTTTATCTAATTTTTTGCCTAATTTTTCATCTGAGAATTTTCTGTAATATCTGGCTGAGTACTTTTTATTTTTTTGTCTAATTTTTTATCTAATTTTTTGTCTGAGAATTTTCCGTCAAAAAGCTGATGCCTGAGAAATGACTTATTAATATATTTGAGATAAATTTTTTCCTCAATTTTTCCAGCTCTTAGCTAATAGCTAAAATTAGCGATCGCTCAAACACGAAAAAATATTTGAACGGAAATATCTGTCTGAGTATTTCTGATTTTTTGCCTAATTTTTATCTAATTTTTCATCTGAGAATTTTCCGTAATATCTGGCTGAGTACTTTTTATTTTTTTGTCTAATTTTTCATCTAATTTTTCATCTAATTTTTCATCTAATTTTTCATCTGAGAATTTTCGGTCAAAAAGCTGATGCTTGAGAAACAACTTTATTATTTGAGATAAATTTTTTCCTCAATTTTTCCAGCTCTTAGCTGATGGCTAAAATTAGCGATCGCTCAAACACAAAAAAATATTTGAACCGAAATATCTGTCTGAGTACTTCTAATTTTTATCTAATTTTTTATCTAATTTTTCATCTGAGAATTTTCCGTAATATCTGGCTGAGTACTTCTGGTTTTTTGCCTAATTTTTTATCTAATTTTTTGCCTAATTTTTCATCTGATAATTTTCGGTCAAAAAGCTGATGCCTGAGAAATGGCTTTATTATTTGAGATAAATTTTTTCCTCAATTTTTCCAGCTCTTAGCTAATGGCTAAAATTAGCGATCGCTCAAACACAAAAAAATATTTGAACCGAAATATCTGTCTGAGTACTTCTAATTTTTATCTAATTTTTTATCTAATTTTTCATCTGAGAATTTTCCGTAATATCTGGCTGAGTACTTCTGGTTTTTTGCCTAATTTTTTATCTAATTTTTTGCCTAATTTTTCATCTGATAATTTTCGGTCAAAAAGCTGATGCCTGAGAAATGGCTTTATTATTTGAGATAAATTTTTTCCTCAATTTTTCCAGCTCTTAGCTAATGGCTAAAATTAGCGATCGCTCAAACACGAAAAAATATTTGAACGGAAATATCTGTCTGAGTATTTCTGATTTTTTGCCTAATTTTTATCTAATTTTTCATCTGAGAATTTTCCGTAATATCTGGCTGAGTACTTTTTATTTTTTTGTCTAATTTTTCATCTAATTTTTCATCTAATTTTTCATCTAATTTTTCATCTGAGAATTTTCGGTCAAAAAGCTGATGCTTGAGAAACAACTTTATTATTTGAGATAAATTTTTTCCTCAATTTTTCCAGCTCTTAGCTGATGGCTAAAATTAGCGATCGCTCAAACACGAAAAAATATTTGAACCGAAATATCTGTCTGAGTACTTCTGGTTTTTTGCCTAATTTTTTATCTAATTTTTCATCTGAGAATTTTCCGTAATATCTGGCTGAGTACTTTTGATTTTTTTGTCTAATTTTTTATCTAATTTTTTGCCTAATTTTTTATCTGATAATTTTCCGTCAAAAAGCTGGCGGCTGAGAAATGACTTATTAATATATTTGAGATAAATTTTTTCCTCAATTTTTCCAGCTCTTAGCTAATGGCTAAATTTAGCGATCGCTCAAACACGAAAAAAACATTTGAACGGAAATATCTGTCTGAGTATTTCTGATTTTTTGCCTAATTTTTTATCTAATTTTTCATCTGAGAATTTTCCGTAATATCTGGCTGAGTACTTCTGGTTTTTTGCCTAATTTTTTATCTAATTTTTTGCCTAATTTTTCATCTGAGAATTTTCCGTCAAAAAGCTGATGCTTGAGAAACGACTTTATTATTTGAGATAAATTTTTTCCTCAATTTTTCCAGCTCTTAGCTGATGGCTAAAATTAGCGATCGCTCAAACACAAAAAAATATTTGAACGGAAATATCTGTCTGAGTATTTCTGGTTTTTTGCCTAATTTTTTATCTAATTTTTCATCTGAGAATTTTCCGTAATATCTGTCTGAGTACTTCTGGTTTTTTGCCTAATTTTTCATCTGAGAATTTTCGGTCAAAAAGCTGACGGCTGAGAAATGACTTTATTATTTGAGATAAATTTTTTCCTCAATTTTTCCAGCTCTTAGCTGATGGCTAAAATTAGCGATCGCTCAAACACGAAAAAATATTTGAACGGAAATATCTGGCTGAGTACTTTTGATTTTTTTGTCTAATTTTTTGCCTAATTTTTTATCTGAGAATTTTCCGTAATATCTGGCTGAGTACTTCTAATTTTTTGCCTAATTTTTCATCTGAGAATTTTCGGTCAAAAAGCTGATGCCTGAGAAATGACTTATTAATATATTTGAGATAAATTTTTTCCTCAATTTTTCCAGCTCTTAGCTGATGGCTAAAATTAGCGATCGCTCAAACACAAAAAAATATTTGAACCGAAATATCTGTCTGAGTACTTCTGGTTTTTTGCCTAATTTTTTATCTAATTTTTCATCTGAGAATTTTCCGTAATATCTGGCTGAGTACTTTTGATTTTTTTGTCTAATTTTTTATCTAATTTTTTGCCTAATTTTTCATCTGATAATTTTCCGTCAAAAAGCTGACGGCTGAGAAATGACTTTATTATTTGAGATAAATTTTTTCCTCAATTTTTCCAGCTCTTAGCTGATGGCTAAAATTAGCGATCGCTCAAACACAAAAAAATATTTGAACCGAAATATCTGTCTGAGTACTTTTTATTTTTTTGTCTAATTTTTTATCTAATTTTTTGCCTAATTTTTCATCTGAGAATTTTCTGTAATATCTGGCTGAGTACTTTTTATTTTTTTGTCTAATTTTTTATCTAATTTTTTGTCTGAGAATTTTCCGTCAAAAAGCTGATGCCTGAGAAATGACTTATTAATATATTTGAGATAAATTTTTTCCTCAATTTTTCCAGCTCTTAGCTAATAGCTAAAATTAGCGATCGCTCAAACACAAAAAAATATTTGAACCGAAATATCTGTCTGAGTACTTTTGATTTTTTATCTAATTTTTTGCCTAATTTTTTATCTAATTTTTTATCTGAGAATTTTCCGTCAAAAAATCAGAAATAACTGAAATAAAGATCAACTAGCCACAACTCATAAATAATAAAAAAAAAAGCTCATAACTGATAACTGACAACCGATAATGCCTAGACAACCGCGCCAACTTTTCCCCCAATATTCCTATCATGTTACTTCTCGCTGCAATAACCGAGAGTTTCATTTGACTCGTCTCCAATGTCGCCAAATATTTTTGTTTGCTTTGAAAAAGGCTTTAGATAAATTTTCCTTTAAACTTTATGCTCTTTGTATTATGAGTAATCATGTTCATTATTTACTAGAGCCCTCCCAACCACAAGAACTACCTAAAATTATGCACTGGCTCAACTGGTATACCGCTATGTGTTTTAACCAGATGCTTAACCGTACGGGGCATTTTTGGGAGAAAAGATACCACAGCACCGGGTTTGACAATACTGATAAAAAACGAGCTTTGAATACTCTTCGCTATATTCATGCTAACCCAAAAGCTGCTAATATCCAGTCTGGCTTTTTCTATGACTTTTCTAACTATGGCACTTATGACCGTCTCACTGATGATGGTTTGACACAGTGGCATCCAGCTTTTTTGTCTCTGGGAAAAACTCTTGATGAATGTGCTCAAAATTATAGGGGCTTTTGCCGGAAATATAAATCTCGACCTAAGTCTCAAAGGCGCCGTCGGTGGGGTAGTAGGTTTTTGCCTAAGGTGAAAAAAAAGAAAAAAAATAAGGCTTCTCCAGGACAAATGCGACTCCCTTGGGCTGACTGGGAACTTCCCTCAAATTTGGTGGTGGAGGTGGCCAGACAGTTGGTTTTGGCTAATTGTTATGACCCGGAGGTGGCTATGCAATTTTTTGATGATCAGTAAAATTAGTTTTTGGTTTTTGGTTTTTGGTTTTTGGTTTTTGGTTTTTGGTTTTTGGTTTTTGGTTTTTGGTTTTTGGTTTTTGGTTTTTGGTTTTTGGTTTTTGGTTTTTGGTTTTTGGTTTTTGGTTTTTGGTTTTTGGTTTTTGGTTTTTGGTTTATTCTCTCCCTTCCCTTTTCCCCCTGAAACCCTTTTCCCTACTCATTCCATCCCCACGGGTATCCCGCGATCAGTGAGGTATCAAAATCCTCAAATCAAGAAAACTCGTTAAAAAAACAGAGATAATACTTTTTACCTTGACGGCTGAAACTGTTTTATGTTATACTCTACAAGTCTCTGCGCGAGAAAATAGTAATAGCAAAAATAATGGCCACCATTTTTAATATCCTTAAAGAGTCAATAAGGTCAAAAGGACCAGGCCCACCGGTCAGGCCGAGGTCACAATGTGTGATGCCTGGCAGGAGGCCCACACAATGCGATGTCTCGTCGAAAATCTCATCATAATTCAACCAACGACCCCTTTTTCGCCATCCAACTTGATCACTGAAGGCTGTCCAGACTTTTTCGTCCCATTCATTCGTACCACCCAAACTCTGATAAATTTGCTTCTGAACAGAAAAACCAAACTTACCACTACTATACTTTACCCATAGTTTGTCAATCGTGGCTAAATCTTGGCAGGGAAAATTTTCTATATCCGAGCCTCTAAACCATCCTTCGGACTCCCTGCCCGCAACTTCTAACATTCTTTTGTATGTTTCTTGGTCTGCTTCCCTCCACTTTTTAGCCACCAATAGATCACGCAACCTAGAATAACTAACCCCAACTGCAGAAACCAGAGGCACATCACCAGAAGACAAAGGCTCAACAACCCGAGGCTGAACCTCCCCTTGACTTTGCAGCAGTGCCTCAAGCTCCTGTCTTTTCCCTCTTTCCCATTCTAGTTGCCTTTCCAACTCCTGCCGTGCCTGAGCCCCAGAACTTTCCAGAGAACTCAACCTGCCCTCAACCTCCTCTCGTCCCCGTTTTTCATTCTTAAGCAGTGCCTCAAACTCCCGTCTTTTCCCCCTTTCCCATTCTAGTTGCCTTTCCAACTCCTGCTGTGCCTGAGCCCCAGAACTTTCCAGAGAACTCAACCTGCCCTCAACCTCCTCTCGCCCCCGTTTTTCATTCTTAAGCAGTGCCTCAAACTCCCGTCTTTTCCCCCTTTCCCATTCTATTTGCCTTTCCAACTCCTGCCGTGCCTGAGCCCGAGAACTTTCCAGAGAACTCAACCTGCCCTCAACCTCCTCTCGCCTCCGTTTTTCATTCTTAAGTTGCCTTTCCCAGTCCCCTTGTCTTTCTCCTGAAACCCGTGGAGCTTGAAAATACCTCAACCCAAAATAAACAACACCACCACCAAACACCGCCCCACCATAAAACAACATCCACAAACTCAACCCAGAAACCTGAGAATAATAAAACTTAGACTCCCGAAAAAAAGTAATAGGTATACCCCAAGAAAAAGTCAAACGTTGAACACCAGCAGCCCTCAAACTTTCCTGAGCCTGCTGACTCAAAAGCCGTTCATCCTCAGACAAACCTGCTTGTTGTGAAGCCAAACTTTGAACTATTTCAACATCGCTCATTCCATGTACAGCCACAACCCTACCCCTCCCATCCACAACAGGAGCTCCACTCATTCCACCCACAGTCAAAGTACTATAAGAAACCCCATAACCCCGAGCCAACCTATCCAAAGCTGAGACCTTACCATCAACAAACTGGGGAACTAGAGCCCCACCCCGACGAGGAAAACCATAAATAAAAATAGAACTACCTATCCTGAGACTATCTGAGTTACCTATTTTCAGTGCCCGATAATTACATTTTTCCGTCTCTGGCTTAAAAGTCACCAAAGCCATATCTATAGTACGAGGAAATATTTTTACTGTAGCCGCATCCCAGAATTTTCCATCTTTTTCAGTGCGTAACCTTACCTTTCCCTCCTCGTCCACAACATGAGCTGCAGTCAGTACAGTACAGACCCCTAGTTCTCCAGGCACAAAAAAACCAGTTCCATGTCCGGGTTTATTTTTATAAGATAGTTTGACAATACTAGGTTTTAGTCGAGAAGCTATTTTTTCTGGAGATAAGGAACAGTTTGTCAGAATGACAGAGAGGAAAGTTAGACCAAGGATAGAAAAAAGAGACTTCATCAGCTTCGGAGGTTGGGAACTTGAGTTAGTAGGATTTTTTTTAACTTTACCGACAATTTTATACTATCTAATTATATGGCCACCTAAAAAAAAAGACCTAATATTTTCCTATTTTACTTATCTAACTTAAATATAAAACAATTTTTTCTATTTGTCAAGGTAGCGATCGCTCTATTATTTAGTAATTAAAAAATCTAAACATTTTCGCCATTTAAACACTGGAACAACATTAGCTAATAACCGAAGTGAAGCCATCCCTCATCAATATCAACCCCTTACTTCTCACCTCTTACCTTAAGCAACCTCTAAACCCTGAGTTCCGGCTATATCTTACAGTTTACAAATCTTTATGAGAGAGAAGAGACCAAAGAACTGCTGCCCAGCCATACAAAGACCCCTCATTCCCACAACACGGCAGGTGTCCCCTGTAATAATTATCACTCACAGTCAAACCATCATAACTCAACCATTTTCCCTCCAGGCGCCATCCCACCTTATCTCCGAAATCCTCTACTACTTTTGGATTATACCTCTGGGTACCACCCAAACTCTGATAAACTTGCTTCTGAACAGAAAAACCAAACATACCATTACTATATCTGAGCCATAGCTTATCAATAATCCCTAAATCTTGACTAGGAAAATTCTTTGTATCCTCAATTCTCAACCATCCTTGGGACTTCCGGTCCGCCACTTCTATCATTCTTTGATATGTTTCATCGTCTGCTTCCTTCCACCTTTTAGCCACCAATAACTCATGCAACCTAGTATAATCAACTCCAGCTGCAGAAACCAGAGGCACAGAAACCACAGAAGACGGAGGTTCAAGAACCTGAACCCCTCCTTGCCTTTGCTGCTCCTGAGTCTGAATATTTGCCAGGGAACTCAACGGTCTGTGCTCTTCTTCTCCCCTAAATACTACATCCTCAAACTCTCTTTCCTGCTCATTTTGTAGCTGAGTCGGAATATTTGCCAGGGAACTCAACGGTCTGTACTCTTCTTCTCCCCTAAATACTACATCCTCAAACTCTCTTTCCTGCTCATTTTGTAGCTGAGTCTGAATATTTGCCGGGGAACTCAACGGTCTGCGCTCTTCTTCTCCCCTAAATACTACATCCTCAAACTCTCTTTCCTGCTCATTTTGTAGCTGAGTCGGAATATTTGCCGGGGAACTCAACGGTCTGTGCTCTTCTTCTCCCCTAAATACTACATCCTCAAACTCTCTTTCCTGCTCATTTTGTTCTTGTCCCGAAACTGGTGAAGCTTGAAAACGCTTGAACCGAAAAGAAACAATACCAGAGCTAAACATCAACCCACTAATGGAAAATATCGAAAGTATCCACTTATTCAAGTCTAAAGGTAGAAGATTACTATATAACTTAGCATTATAAAACTTAGACTCCCGAAAATAATTAATAGGTACACCCCAAGCACAGGTCAAACTACTATTATTAATTCTATTGAAAGTTTGCCGATCAAGCTGCCATTCTATATCAGGCCTACTTATCTGCTGAGATATCAAACTTGGCACCATTTTAGAGTTACTACTTCCATGGACTGCCACAACCTCACCCTTTGTATCCACAACAGGGGCTCCACTCATTCCTTCAACAGTCAAAGCTTTATAAGCAACCCCATAACCCCGGGCTTTTTTCTTCAAAGCTGAAACCTGACCCCCAACAAACTGGGCCACTAAATGTTGATCCAGACGAGGAAAACCATAAACAAAAATAGAACTACCTATCTTCAGGTTTTCTGGTTTACCTATTTTTAGTGCGGGATAATTACATCTTTTTGTGTGTGGCTTAAAAGTAATCAAAGCCAAGTCTATACTACCAGGAAATCTTTCTACCGTAGCAACATCCCAGACTTTTTCATCTTTTTCAGTCCATAAGATTTTTTGTCCTTCTTTTTCCACAACATGAGCTGCTGTTAGTACACTACAGACTTCTGACTTTCCTTCCACCTCTACAAAAAAACCAGTTCCATCTCCTGGTTGATTTTTATAAGATAGTTTAACAATACTATCCTCTAGTCGAGAAGCTATGTCTTCGACCTCTGTTTTTTTGACAGAGGAAGAAAAATTTGTCAGAGTTATTGATAAGAAAGTTATACTGATAATAGGCAGTAGAGATTTCATCGGTTTAAAGAATATTAGTTGACAGAAAGGTTATACCAAATAACATTTTATTAGTAAAGGTTTAAATATTTAAATCCGGAAAATTTTAACTTAATATAGATTTTATCTAGATTTTATTTTAATTATTTTTATAATAAAACTATATCTAAAAAATAGCTATATGTTTCCAATATTATTTAATTTTTTTTTTAAATACAACAAAACAACTGTTTTTTGTTGTCCAAGTCTGAGAGCCTTATTAAGGCTTTAAACTAATAATTTTAATTACTTGAGTGGCAGCTAAATTTTTTTCTATAGACAGGGAAAACGACTTAGAGTTATTTCCGTTATTATAAGTTACATCAATTACCATCAAAATGACTCAGATAAATACTTTTACCATTTGCCATGTATCTCGTTATTTCTAAATATGTTGTAAATATTTGTCTGAGAAATCATCCTTTTTTAGTATAAGAAAACACGCCATAAAGTACTAGAGCATTGAGGCCTACTCCGAAAATCAAAAAATCTACCCAAAAGCTCCCGATACCTATTGTTGCCCTTTTCTTTTGTTTTTCAGACATCAATTCTTTTTGTAGTTGTAGGCTTTGTATTTCAACTAGCTCTTCTTGTCTGGCCTTATATTCGGCCTTATGAAGTTGTTTTTGTCCTTCTGGTTCTATTTCACCCCGTTCTTCCTCTTCCTCTTTCCATCGGTGCTCCTCAAGTGGTTCTGGTAACTCGACTTCTTGTTCTTGTATCTCAACAGCGATCGCCTTTGAAGAATACTCCCGAAAAAAATTCAAAGTAATAGGTATACCCCAGGAAAAAGTCAAACCTTGAATATTACCCTCCAAAAATACAGCTTCCAAGAAATTCTGACATTCTGACTCAGACAACTTTGGTGGTCTTGAAGCCAAACTTTCGACCATTTCTTGTTCTTGATCACTTTTTCTATGAGCTGCCATAAACTTAACCCTCTGATCCATAACAGGCACTTCAGTGTTTCCACTTACACTCAAAGCTTGATCATAAACTCCATCGCCTGGCCGCCGACGTTCCTCAGTATAAACACTACCAAAAGCAAATTCTGATAACAACTGCCTACCCCAAAGAGCAAAGCCCAAAGTGTAGACAGAACTACTGGTTTTAAAACTGTTTGAATTACCTATTCTTAGCAATGGATCATTACAGTTACATTTTTTTCCCGTTTGCTCAAAAGTTGCTAAAGCTAAATTTATATTACTCGGAAATATTTCTAATTTAGTCACATTCGCAACTTTCCCATCATTATTTTCTAATAAATTTTTCCCTTCCTTTTTGACCACATGAGCTGGGGTTAGTAAATTATAAGCTTCTGTTTCTCCAGATATGAGGGGTTTATTTGTATAAAATAGTCTTAAAATACTAGGCTCTAGTAGAGAGACTATTTTTTTTGGACATAAGGAACAGTTTGTCAGAGTTAGTGACAGGAAAGTTAAGCCAAAGACGCGAATTAAATATTTCATCTTTCTTAAAAGTTCACCAAGTGCTAATGTCAATTTTTTTTCCTACAACCATTAGATCTTCCATCCTTGGTTTTTTGGATCTTTAAGTAATGTGACCAAAACCCTATAATTGAAGCTGAAGCACAACTTTTGGGGAATATCGGTAGTTATCACTGGGGATGAGCTAGTATTTTTTTATAATTTTACATCAGCTCACGAGCTTGAGATGGTGTGGGAAACTACTGTTGGAGCAAAACCTTTAGGAATATAGACAGCATTCGCACTTATCTGGGTTAGTAGTTTGAAAGTCTAATTTTTCCTCATCTTGCCTACAACCATTAGATGTTTTTTTCATGATTGTCAGGAGTTGGTGATCTCAAAAAAAAGAGTTACTACTTTCCTATAATACTCAATTAACTTAAAAATAAAACAACTTTTTCTGCTTGTCAAGAAGCGATCGCTTCATAAATATTTAGTAGCTTCAAAGTCTAATTTTTCCTAATTTTACCTATAAGCATTAGATATTCATTACTTATTGCTCAATAGCTTTGTATGATGCAAACAAGTCCTAAAGTGGGAGTACAACAAATATGCGAATTGCAGCGGGGATGTCTAACTTTTCTGATTTTTACCTATAACTCTTATATCTTCGGTATTTAACTTAGTTTGTAGGAGCTTCAGATGATGCGGCCAAAGTCCTAAAGTGGGAGCACAACAGATGTAAGAATTGCAGCAAGGGACTCTAATTTTTCTGAGTTTCACCTACAACCATCGCCTTTCCTTCTCGGTTGTCAGAAGCTGGTGTATTCAAAAAAAATAGTGAGTCTACTTTTTATTATACTTCAATTAGTTAAAAATAAAACAACTTTTTTTGCTGGTTAAGAAGCGATCGCTTTATAAATATTTAGTAGCTTCAAAGTCTAATTTTTCCGATCTGATTTTTACCTATAACTATTATATCTTCGGTATTTAACTTAGTTTGCAGGAGCTTCAGATGATGCGGCCAAAGTCCTAAAGTGGGAGCACAACAGATGTAAGAATTGCAGCAAGGGACTCTAATTTTTCTGAGTTTCACCTACAACCATCGCCTTTCCTTCTCGGTTGTCAGAAGCTGGTGTATTCAAAAAAAATAGTGAGTCTACTTTTTATTATACTTCAATTAGTTAAAAATAAAACAACTTTTTTTGCTAGTTAAGAAGCGATCGCTTTATAAATATTTAGTAGCTTCAAAGTCTAATTTTTCCGATCTGATTTTTACCTATAACTATTATATCTTCGGTACTTAACTTAGTTTGTAGGAGCTTCAGATGATGCGACCAAAGTCCTAAAGTGTGAGCACAACAAATGTAAGAATTGTAGCAAGGGACTCTAATTTTACTGAGTTTCACCTACAACCATCGCCTTTCCTTCTCGGTTGTCAGAAGCTGGTGTGCTCAAAAAAAATAGTGAGTCTACTTTTTATTATACTTCAATTAGTTAAAAATAAAACAACTTTTTTTGCTAGTTAAGAAGCGATCGCTTTATAAATATTTAGTAGCTTCAAAGTCTAATTTTTCCTAATCTTACTTATAAGCAGATTTCAGTACTTAGTGCTCAATAGCTTTGTATGATGCAAACGAGTCCTAAAGTGTGAGCACAACAGATGTGCGAATTGCAGCAAGGGACTCTAATTTTACTGAGTTTCACCTACAACCATCGCCTTTCCTCATTGGGTTGTCAGAAGCTCGTGTGCTCAAAAAAAATAGTGAGTCTACTTTTTATTATACTTCAATTAGTTAAAAATAAAACAACTTTTTTTGCTAGTTAAGAAGCGATCGCTTTATAAATATTTAGTAGCTTCAAAGTCTAATTTTTCCTAATCTTACTTATAAGCAGATTTCAGTACTTAGTGCTCAATAGCTTTGTATGATGCAAACGACTCCTAAAGTGTGAGCACAACAGATGTGCGAATTGCAGCAAGGGACTCTAATTTTACTGAGTTTCACCTACAACCATCGCCTTTCCTCATTGAGTTGTCAGAAGCTCGTGTGCTCAAAAAAAATAGTGAGTCTACTTTTTATTATACTTCAATTAGTTAAAAATAAAACAACTTTTTTTTGCTAGTTAAGAAGCGATCGCTTTATGAACATTTAGGTTTAGACATGAGAGAAATCACCCCATAAGCAATAGCAGCTATAAAAACCGCAGTCAAAAAATCACAGATTTATGATTGTGAATTCATGGAGACTATAACGACTAAAATCAGGCAATACTACTCCGCTTGCGAGTCTCCTTGTAAGAAGTCCCCACATTTTTCAAACCAGCCTTAATCATTTCCTGCTCCAACAAAGCAAAAAAACTGATGCGATCGCCACCCCTAACCACCGCCTGATTATGAGCTTCTGCTAATGCCACCGGATAACCATAACCCTTTTGCACTTGAGCCAAAATCATTCCTAACACTAACTCCAACATTTCCTCATTTTCAACCACCCATTCTGGCATATCAATTCTAGCCACTTCCCTACCAACATTCACATAACAAAAATAGATAGTATTATCCCCATATAAATGCAGAATTCTAGCAGAAGATTGCCACAAAGGACTTCTTTGTCCAGGCCTTAATATTGAACCCCAAAATATCACATCTCGCAGCGGTTCAAACGACTGACAAGGAGCTTTTTCAGTAAAACCAAATCCCCCCAAACCAACATTTGGACAATTACTGATACAATCAGGTTCATCATAAATACAAGCCTTTAAACGCAAAAAAGATAAACTTTCATTACTGCGAGAAGCACTCAAATAACCAACCAAAGGAATACCAGCCAGCTTTAATTTATTCCAAGCTTCCATTATGGGATTTAAAATCCTATCCCGTGCTTCAGAAGGCAAAGACTCCAAGAACCAATAAATCAGAGAACCATCAACCATTGCTAATATTGGAGAACCTAAATTATCAGAATTATTTTTTACCCATTCACAACCCAATTGGGCCAAAACCAAAGCCTCAGAAATAGTCCGTCGATAACCCATCCATTCTTCTGTTTTAATACCCCATTGTCGAGAGATATAAAGGTCACCTGGTTCATAAAAAATTTCTGGAATACTATCTAAAAGCGGATAACGACTTTCCCCATAATGCAACATTACTCGACCAATATTTAACAAATAACAATAGGCAATTTCATGTTGACTTGGAGCTATTTGAGAACCATCCGTAGCGAATACTGTATGACTTTTTGGAGGAGGATTAATTAGAGGATAAGTATCTAAAGATTCTATAGGAATAGCAGGATTAAAAAGTATACGGTCGCACCAACTTTCCTCTAAGGCTAATAAATCTTCTTGTTCATCCTTTGCTGCTTCTAATAATTGTTGAGCAATCTCCAATCTATTTTTAGCAGCCATCGCCTCTTTTGTCAGATGTTGACTCATCCCTTGCATTTGTTGTGCTAGTTTTGTTAGGTCTAGCATAATTTTAGTTCCCTAGTTAAATTCAAAAAAATTATCCCCCACTTTGTAGCTTTTTCTAGAATATCCTTGTCACTTAACTTACTATAAAAAACTATGTCAATCTTCATCTTCTGACCAAATAAGCAACAGGTAAATCAAAGGATCAATCAAGGATAAATATTTAGTTAAATAAGCAGTTAAATAAGCAGTTAAATAAGCAATATTATCTGAGCTAAAATATAAGAAACTACCAACATAAACATGGTGAAAATAATCAAAATCATCCCTTATTTATGAAACACAATTTTATCTTATAACTCCATTTATTTTTATTCCTTCTTACCTCCAAATTTCCATTTAGAAAAATCCTGACAAAACTGAGCAGAAGACAATAAATGAATTGATGGGTATTGAGCCACAGAATTTCGTTCTTTCTGAGTATTATAACCCCAGTCTGCCAAAAATAATTCTACCTCTTGTAAATCTGGGTGTTTTTGTATAGAAAGTAAAGTTTTTAATCTATCTTCAATAAACCAAATAGTTGTTCGGGCCCCTAGTTTTGCCAATAAAATTTTTAGAGTTTCATATTTGGGACGTTTAGATTCTTTGCCAATAATATCTGCTTCTGGTAAATTAACACCAACTTTATGCAACAGAGAACGAGCAAACCTTCCCTCCTTAGTTGTGATAATAATAGGTTTAACCTCCGATACCATCAATTCTTTCAACTTTTCCACAACCCCTGGATAAAATTGATGTAAAGATAACCACCCTTCCAAATCTTTTACTATCCATTCATCCCTAGTATTATCCAAACAAGCACCTATTTTCCATGGATCTAGATTTTCTTGAATAACAATTTTTTCAGCGATCGCTTGCCATTCCTGAAAAATAGTATCTTCCTCAATACCCAATATTAAAGCTCGGATCAAAAGAGGCATTTCCCAACCAATTTCAATAACAGGACGCAACCGATAAAACTTTTCCATCAAATCATTTAATGGTATTTCATCTGATATTTGCCAAAATTGAGAGTAGGTGCGCCAAGCTGTTTGAAAATATTCACTTAATCCATTGCATAAAACACCATCAAAGTCAAGAGCTAAAACAGTAGGAGTTTTTATTGCCATAGTCATTTCAGTTATAACCTCATCAATTCAGACAGCTATCTCTATCCCGACCCTTTTTTTTTATATTTATCCCTTCCTCCTTCCTGCCTAATTTCCTATAAGTAAATATAAAAAAGCAAAATCCCTATCTACTTGTCACAAAAATTTATCAAACTTGGTATTAGACATTGTATTTTTTCACAAAGCTATGTTTTTTGCTTTAAAGTATGGTTAGAATAATTAAAGGTTTATTAAAACTAAAAATTATCCTAATTAGAAGGCCAAAAAGCATTAAAGTAGTAGTTCTAATTATTTATGAGATAAACCAACTTTAATGATGTGAAAGTAAAATTACAAGTACAAGTGGAATTATGACAGAAACTAACCCAACTAGTGATACTAGCAATCAACCTAGCATTCAAAGTAGTCTACCCACAAAATTGGAGCAAGGCTCTCAACAACGTACTACCTTACAAGTAGAGACCAAGCCAGTAGAAACAAAAGAAATACAAGAAGAAACAACCAAATTAGCATTACCTGGAAATCGTCCTATAGGTAAAACTAACCTTAAATATAGTAAAACAATTTCCAATCGCCCGATAGTTTCAAATAGTCTAAAAATTAATCATACAATGTCTGCCTCTGGAATTCGCCCAGTAGTAGATAGTGGATTAGAATTTAATAATACAATTACAGCTTCTGGAGTTCGCCCAATTGGTACTAATAATCTAGAAGTTAGTAAAATATTGATGAATCGTCCTGTTGCTTCTAATGGGGTTAATAGTGAAGACTTGATGGGTTTTTTAGACTAAAATTCTCTGTATATTCAATTCCTATGATAGCATATTAATAATACACTAGTAACTTCCCTAAGTTTGTCAAAAATTAGACTGTTTTGTCAAAAAATCTATTTTTTTTAGTTAAGGCTATAGACAAGCTTGCACATGGGAATGTTACAACCAGCGACCTCCCCGAAAACGCCAACGGGGGAAATAGATTCGCATTACAGTTTGGGATACTATATATAATCCTAACCATACTAAACTATAATGTAATGCAAAGTTTTTAATTTTAAAGTCAGACATTTCTAAGAGTGGTAAATCTATAGTTTTGGCGATAAATAATAAGAATATAGCTTCCCAGATAGCAGCTAAAAGTTGATAAATTCCTGGCCAATCACGATCCCAACGGAATTTTTGAAGCAAGTCGTATAATATATCCCAAAATAAACCTAAAACAGCAATGTAGCCTAATACCAAAAAGTATATCAGTTCACCAAAAGGGATAGTAATTAAAATACCTACTGTTGCTAATAATAGTAATCTTGTTTGCCAACGACCAAATAAAGTAGGAGTCATTTCAATTATCACCATTACAATTATTAATATCTTCTATGAAATTAGGAAGCTTTAAATACTGAAACTTAATTTTTTTCATCCTTTCAAAAAGGGAAAGCTATTCACCTTATCTTTTTATTATCTAATATTTAAAACTATAATAAATTTGTTGAAAATCTAAGCTCAAAAAATACATAAAGGCTGCCTTTATTTGTCAAAGAAGATAATTTATTTTAGCTTAAATAGTTAAACTGAAAGGTTTATTAAATAAGTTTTTAAATAATTTTAGTCTTGATCTTCCAAAAACTCTAAATAATAAATCATAAATAATAAATAATTAAGCCAAGACCTGAATAACCAAACAAGAAATCTGGTTTCGTATTATAATTGATTATTAATTGTATTTTAAGTTAAGAATAATTATATCAATATATATATATAAACCTACATTAATAAATATTGGTAAATCAGCAATAGTTAATAACCCTAACTATTGTACTCTAAAACGACTTATAGGATTTTTTATTTCATGATATAATCTCCAAAAATATTTGTATTCTTCAAAGTTAAAAAACTTCTTAAAGACTCTATAAGACTAGGAAGGAGATTGATTAGTTGCCCATTTCCACCATTGCCCAATAGAACTAAACCCATTTAAATATTTGATTCCAGGGGCTTGAATTTTGAAAAGATGATCGACACAACGCAGTGCTGTATACTGTAAACCCAGGAAGCTATCAACAGCAGCATAAGGTCCACCAAAAGTTATAGCACCACAAGCATATATCTTACCTGGTTCATTACTCACCCCTATTACTTCAAAATCATTAGAAACAGTTAAACGTTTTTGAGCGTTAAGTTGAAGATTATATTTTTTAACCAAGTCATAAATTAAAGGACTTTCATCGACATTTGCTTCAAGACCAGTAGCATCAATAATAAAATCTGTTACCAAAGCCAGTTTAGGAAATTCTGTAGATATATGAGTAATAATACCATTTCCCTGATTTGGTTCAACTCGCGTCACTTTACCAAATTCAACCTTATACCACTTATCTAACTTAGCCTGCTGAATAATTTGTCGCCAGTCAGACCGAGATGCAGTCGTTGTACCACCCCACTCCTTAAGTAAGTCTTTGCGTTTTTCAGGTTTTGCCTGTTCTAACTTTACCCTTAGTTCTCCTCCCCAACAAGCTTTAGGCCAATTAAAAGGTTGAAATTCAAAATTATTTTCTACTTGACGTTGAGCAACACCAAACTTTTTGCCTTTAGTTACTTCTGAACGCATCAAATGTATAATTCCTATATTTTTTTGACTTCGCTGTCGTACTTCATAAATACGTTGAATAATTCTGGATGCAACTATTCCACGACCTCGAATTAATACTACCCCTCCATTTTTCTCTAAATGCTCATAGACATGAGCATGATCTTCATAAGCGTTTACTACTGCCCTAAAATCTTCTGTTTGCCTCCGATACATTTGTAAGTCTTCCAGAAATTTGAGTTTGGGATAACCAGTAGCTAGATGAAGAAAGCTAACTATTAAAAAGCCATAGTCTCGGCTTTTAGAACTAGAAAAAGAATAGGCGATCGCATAGCGTCCATCATCAGTTTTACGAATAGCTCTAACTCTACCAAAGCGAAATATCTGATCCCAACCTATTCGTTTCGCTTCTCTATCTATAGAGGCAAAAACATTTCTGGCTTTTGGAGTATAAGTCTGAGCAAAAGTTGGCTCTGCAAATACTTGCCACAGACACTTCAAACTAGATAAAATTCTACCATGGGAAAAATCTTGCCAAGCCTCCCTAAGAGCATAACTAGGCCAACCCCAAATATTATCGGGACAAGAATCTGAATTAGACCTCAATCTTTCATGGTCAGGAATTTGAGAATTCAGACAAAGTTGTTTATAATGCCAATAAGATTTTTGAGTTTCATTGGGTGGTATATTGCCATTCTCATCTAGAGGTACAATACCCAGAGCTACAATTTGATTAGATTTTACTCCAAAGATTCTCAGAAAATCAACCCAGATAAAACTACCTAAACCACCCCCTATAGTTCCATAGTCAGCTTCATCTAAAGTATATCCACTTTTTCGCAAGTCTGAAACTTTTACTTTCTCAGCATCAACAAACCAAGGAGGCGGAAAATTTATTCTAATATCAATTTTGTATGGACCTAATTGTAATACATCCCCATCTTTAATTAAAGATTTTGTTTGACGTAAACCATTAATAAATATACCGTTTGTGCTATTTTGATCTACTATTACTAAGTTACCTTTTTCTAAATTAATTAAGGCATGATACCCAGAAATTTCTGTGTGTTTTAACTCAAGTCTAGAAACTGAATCTTCACCAATAGTAGAGGGCATTTTACTAAATTTTCTTCCTATAGTTACTGGTAATTTGTATTGTGGTTGTCTGAGGTATCCAGTAGTTAAATCTGTCCATATAAGTTGAATACTAAAATTTTCAGAAGTCATTTTTTTTACTATTAATATTTTGCTGATTTATTCTAGGTGATTTGCAAGTTTTAAACGATTATATTTTTCACATATTTAATTAAAGATTTTGCTGGCAGTAAACTATTAATAAATATACCGTTCGTGCTATTTTATTCAACTATTACTAAATTACCTTATTCTCAATAAATTAAGGCATAATACCCAAATATTTCAACGATTATATTTTTCACATATTTAATTAAAGATTTTGCTAGCAGTAAACTATTAATAAATATACCGTTCTTGCTATTTTATTCAACTATTACTAAATTACCTTATTCTCAATAAATTAAGGCATAATACCCAAATATTTCTATGTAGTTTAAGTCAAGTCTAGAAGCTGAGTTTTCACCAATAGTAGATAGCATTTTACTAAATTTTATGACTATAGATACTGGCAATTTATATTGTGTTTTTTTGAGGTATCCAGTAGTTAATTTTTTTCATATCAGTTTAATACTAAATTTTTCAGAATTTATATTTTTCTAAATTCCGTTTTTTTGAGGTATCCAATAGTTAATTTTTTTTCATATAAATTTAATCCTAAATTTTTCAGAATTCATATTTTTTTTCAAAATTAATATGTTTATTATTTATGCTAAGTGATTTACAAATTTTAAATAATTATATCTTTCAAATTTTTAATAAAATATTTTGCTTGAAGTAAACTATTAATAAATATACTGTTTGTGCTATTTTATTCAACTATTGCTAAATCACCTTCTTCTCAACTAATTAAAGCATGATACCCAGAAATTATATGTAGTTTAAATTAAGACTAGAAACTAAATTTTAACTAATAGTGGATGGCATTTTACTAAATTATCTGACTATAGCTACTGGCAATTTATATTGTAGTTTTTTTTGAGGTATCCAGTAGTTAATTTTTTCCATATCAGTTTAATACTAAAATTTTCATAAATCGTATTTTTACTATTAATAATAAAGACTAAAATTGTCAGAGGTGATGAATTTTACCATTAATTATGTTATCAATTATGCTGATTTAAATTATTCAATAATTATATTTTTTACACTCTATATGGTTTCAATAAAGATTCTAAACTATTATTTATATATAAATATTTTTTTTAGTTTATTTCCTCTGAAAAACTTGCAAACCTATATAGCAATTATCCAATAGATTTTCAGCAGATAAACTTATAAAAAATTGGCAAAGGGAGATTTTGAAACAAATATTAGATTTGAGATTCGTTCAATATGTAATTTATATTGTTTACCTACTTAACATTTTATCTATAGATTATTTACAAATTATTTTATCCTACTATATATAAATTATTTTATTAACAGTAATCATATTCTTTTTGCCTAAACTTGAATTCTGATTAATTATTATTAGGAACAATAATACTTTTGGCATCAGCTAAAGAAGTACCACACCAACTACACCCAATATTTAACTTTTCTATTGATACAAGTTTACCACAATTAGGGTTTGGACAAACCAAATAATTAGCTCCAAATATGGATCTTTTTGGTTTAGTTGCTAGTTCTTTTAATTGAGAAGCATCTGGAGGACTTAAAACCGTACTGTTATTATTCAAAGGAATTGGAGATTGCAAAATTGTAGGAGAGGTGAAAATATTATTTGCGTTATAGATAACTTTAATTTTTGTTTGACCAAGACATATCAAACTATTATTATTTAAAACAACTTCTGCATATTTAACAATAAGCTTTTTATCTACTATTGGCGGGTTACTAGCTTTTAGATTGCGCAAATAAAACTTGTTATCTTGACTGTTATAAAAAATTTCTACATGAAGCCTAGATACACTAGGGTCATCAAAAGTGATATCACAATTAGCTGGTTCTCGACCTAACCTAACTGTTCCTGGATTTTTGCTAGGTTGTATTTCCTTTATTGTTTTAGTCTTGGTTGTGTCTTGCTCTTCCCATGATATAATAATTTCGTTCATTGCATTTATTTAGTAATAACTTTGAGTATATTTTTTGATTACAAAATCTTCATAGAATTATACAAATATTTTCTCTAACTCTCGTAAAAGAGCCTTCTAGAAAGTTTATACATTCTTTTTTTTGACCCCATATTAATGCTAGCAAATATTTTAACTCAATTATACTGTAATAACTTTAAACTTAAAACTTAGTAAATATACTTATCTAAATTAACTAAATCAATATGTTTCTTAAAAAAGGTCAGTATGAAATTATTAAGACCCTAACAGCTGGAAGCTTTGGTCAGACATATATAGCTATAAACAAACATTCACAACCCCCCAATCAAGAAGTTGTTATTAAAAAGCTTAAACCTCAACAAAATGACCCTTATACCTTACAGAATGCTGAACGTTTATTTAAAAAAGAAGTCGAGAGTCTAAAAAAATTAGGATATCACAAGCAAATACCTACTTATATAGATAATTTTGAAGAAAATAACGAATTTTATCTGGTTCAAGAATATATTAAAGGTAAAGATTTAACAGAGGAGCTAAAACCAGGGAATAAATTAAGTGAATCAGAAGTTATTCACTTATTAATTGATATTTTAGAAGTATTAGATTTTGTCCATAAAAATGGAGTAATCCATCGGGATATTAAACCATCTAATTTAATGCGACGTACTGAAGATAATCAGATAGTTTTGATTGATTTTGGCGCAGTTAAAGAGGTAGGTACAGTATTAGTTAACCAGCAAGGTCAAAAAACTATAACGGTTATTATTGGAACCCCAGGATATATGGCTGGGGAACAAGGTCAAGGTCATCCTGAATGCGCCAGTGATGTTTATGCTGTTGGAAAAATAGCCATTCAAGCTTTGATGGGAGTATCTCCAAATTTACTAGCTCCTAATTTATTACTTAGGAATCAAAATAACCCTGAACTTTTATGGCGTCAAGGAGTTTTGATTAGTCAGGAATTAGGAAATATTATAGATAAAATGGTGGAACAAAATTGCTTGTTACGTTATCATAATGCTGGGGAAGCATTGCAGGAAATTAAAGGGATTTTACCTGCCGATGTTGAAAAATATGCAGGTTTTTGGATGAGACTTGCTGCTGATTTGATTGATAAAACTATTATAATTATTGGTAGTATAATTGTTGATTTTATAATTAATGATGTTACTGTTGATGAAGCAGAATTTATGGCAAGAATTTTAGTCTTTTACATAATTGCAGGATTTATTTATTGCCCAGTAATGGATAGTTCAAAAACACAAGGAACTTTTGGAAAAATGTTAATGGGAATTAAGGTAACTGAT
The DNA here is from genome assembly GCF_000014265.1 of Trichodesmium erythraeum IMS101. Classification (NCBI taxonomy): domain Bacteria; kingdom Bacillati; phylum Cyanobacteriota; class Cyanophyceae; order Oscillatoriales; family Microcoleaceae; genus Trichodesmium; species Trichodesmium erythraeum. The sequence continues at coordinate 4,028,309 of NC_008312.1, read as the reverse complement.
CTACAAAGAAGGAGAATTTATTTTGATAAAGCTACTAAAAGACATTCTAGTAAATTTTTTTCATACTTAACTTTAGGTATAGGTTTTATTCTGGCTAGTTTTAACAAAATAAAACGAGTTTTACATGACATTATCTATGGTTGTTTAGTTATTAAGAATATTTAAAAATGTCTCAAAAAAATATGCAATTTTTAATCAAATATTTGTTGATATTTTAATTGATGGAGTGGTTTTTTTACTATTAATTTACTTGACTTTGGGTAAGCAAGAAATAAATGAAAATACTTCGGTAAAATCCTCTATTTTTCTAGTTTTAAATACTGTATTAGGTTGGTTATATTTTGCTATATTGGAAAGTTCTCAAATACAAGGAACTTTAGGTAAACAGATAGTTGGAATTTCTGTAACAGACTTACGGGGAAATAAAATTTCTTTTGGCAAAGCAACAGCAAGATATTTCGGCAAGTCATTTTTTCTTGTAGTTTGGATAGCTGCTACAATAGTGGCCATAATGGGTGAAGGGACAGGGTCTACAGATTCACCATACTTGATACTAGCTGGAATACTGTTTATTCTGGGATTAATTGTATTAGTTGTTGGTTATCTGATGGCTGCTTTTACCCCAGAAAAACAGGCACTCCATGACATTATGGCAAGGTGTTTAGTGGAGAGAGCAAGTGGTCAACCTAGAGCTATTCCTTGGAAGTCTTTAGTTGCTCTAGCCATAGCAGGGTTTTTCTCTAGTAAAATTTTAGCCATGATTCCTGAGGCACCCAATGATCCAAATAACGATACAATATCGGAACCAACTCCAACAGAAACTTCACCTCCCACTCGACCAAGGACAAAATATCCAAAGGTATCCACCAAAGAAAACAGAATTTTTGGCCCTCTTATTGAACCAGATGACAGGCTAAAAGAAGCCTTTAAAGGAGTATGGAAATTAAGCTACAGTGTTGGCTTTGTTGTCCATGAAAGCCAGTTATCAATGACAGGACCTTCAGGAGTCATGTTCACTCAGTTTTTTGATAGTGATATTAACCAAACTAAGACCATCCTACAAAAGATTGAGCTTTTGTCTTCTGCTAAAGGCCTAGTTTTATTAGGTAGTGATCCGACCAATTTAGATTCTGGAGAAATAGACTCCGCCTACTCAGCGGATAATTTTCGCGTAGCACAAAGACCAGATGGTACTTTTGAGTTTCGTAACTATTCTCTCAGTGATGATGGCTCTATATTTGAGTCACCAGTGGAAGCTGAATTTAGTGGCTATCCAAAACTAGGTGTTCAAATGGCCGAGCTGACACGAGAAGTTAAACAGAAATTAAATACAGAAATTGGGAGCAACGTCATTACTGAAGAGCAAGGTGTTTTAGTTATTAAAGTTTTTGATGATTCTCCAGCAGAAAAAGCTAATATTAGGCCAGGAGATGTACTTCAAGAAGTTAAGAATAGGACAGTTACTTCTCCGAGTCAAGTCCAGGAAATTGTCCAATCTTCATATTTGTTTTTGCCTATTGATATACAATTGAATCGTAGCGGTGAAAACATAAATTTGAGTGTACAACCTGAATGTTGTATGACTCAGGAAGAGTAAATAATTTGTCAATAATTCTGTCAAATTTATGGGTGTTAGTGTTTAAGGGGGAGCGAGGGTTAAGATTTAATTTTGTGTAATTAATTAATTTTGTCTAAGCACTTAAGAGGGGGAATAAATCAAGTTTTTTTAGGGATAGTCTGTATAATTTTTTTACTATTCTATTTGGTTCCTAATTCATAATTTAATATTCAATGGAGTATAATATAAATTTTATTATTATAACTGACTTACAAAATAGACTTTTCTGATTATGAGAGTATTATTCTTACTATCTATAGTTATGACTACTTGCATTAGTCTGAGTGGTTGTACTTTTTCGGATAAACTAACAAATAATCCAATAAAACCAGAGTTAGAACAACAAGTTCTACAGATTATTCGTGATCATCCAGAGGTAATAATTGAATCAGTACAGGCTTATCAACAAGAACAACAGCAAGAAAAAGAAGCTAGTCAACAAAAAACATTACAACAGTTTAAAAATAATCCTCAAGAACAAATTGGTGAATCTCCAACTTTTGGTTCTACTGCTCAAAAAATAGTACTATTTGAGTTCTCTGATTTTCAATGCCCTTTTTGTGCTAAAGCACAGGAAAATCTTAAAGAATTTATGGATAAGCATCAAGATAGAGTAACTTTAGTATTTAAGCATTTACCTTTAACAAACATTCATCCTCAAGCAAATCCGGCAGCTAAAGCAGCTTGGGCCGCTCAACAACAAGGAAAATTTTGGGAGTATCATGACGCTTTATTTGAACAACAAGATAGATTAGGAGAAGAATTATATCTAGAAGTTGCTAATAATTTGGGTTTAAATATAGATAAATTTAATAGCGATCGCCAATCTGAAGCAGCTAGCATTTCAATTGAAACAGATATTCAATTAGCTAAAAAAATAGGTGTTTCTGGTACACCTTTCTTTGTGATGAATGGAGAAACTTTTTCTGGTGCAGTCAAACTATCTCAGATAGAGGAGACTTTTGCTAAAGTTAGTCAGTAGATATTTTATCTGCAAGATGCCAGAAACCAAAACCATTACAAAAAGATTTAAATTTTACTTTTGCTCCTGATTTAAATTAATCTCAAAACAAAAAAAAATTAAAAATGGATGATATAACCCATTTTTAATTTTAATAACTTTTTATTAAACAGTATTTTTTGTTATTAAACAGTAGCTAACTGAGGTTGAGGAACGGGACGTTTACTATTACGAATACCATTAATTGCCTCTGCATAATCATTAGCCTTAAACACAGCAGAACCTGCAACAATAGCATTAGCACCAGCTTCTAATACTTGCCAAGTATTATCAGTTTTGAGACCACCATCAACTTCTATCCAAGGATTAAGTCCCCTGGCATCACACATTTCACGTAGCTTCCGGATTTTAGATATAACTGTAGGAATAAAACTTTGACCTCCAAAGCCAGGGTTGACACTCATTATCAACACTAAGTCACATAAATCTAAAACATATTCAATTAATTCTAGAGGTGTAGAAGGATTAAGAACTACACCTGCTTGCTTACCCAACTCCTTAATTTGGCCTAGAGTTCGGTGCAAATGAGGTGAAGCATTATGTTCAGCATGAACAGATATAATATCAGCGCCTGCCTTTGCGAAATCTTCAACATACTTCTCTGGTTCCACAATCATTAAGTGGACATCAAGAGGTTTCTTAGTGACAGGACGAAGTGCTTTGACAATTAATGGGCCAATAGTAATATTAGGTACAAAACGGCCATCCATTACATCAATATGAATCCAGTCAGCACCAGCTTGATCTACAGCTCGGACTTCATCTCCAAGGCGACTAAAATCTGCTGATAATATAGATGGGGAAATAACAATAGGTTTCTTCTCGGTAGTGGTCATAATAGTAAACTATCTCCTACTTATTAAGTAATTACCGAAAATTTTAACATTAATAGGACTTACACATGCATATTAAGTTATACACTCCTACTTGATAGGTTAGTCCTGGGTTCATCTGACCTAAGTCATTACTAATTTAATTATTTATGATCAGAACAGATATATGGAGAAGTTCTAGTTTAGTTTAATGGTTTGATAGTAGAGACTTGGCATATAAAGTCCCTACTGAGTAGTAATTCAGGTTCAGTGGAATTAGAAAATCAGAAAACAACTGTACCTCAAGAACTTGAAAAACGTTATATAAAAATTAAAATGTGATTAGTTGGAGAAACGTTATTTCCTTATCTTAGGTAAAGATAGATGAGATAGCAGTAAGATTTGAGTTATTAATATGGTCAGTACCTAGACAGCAATTATTGACAAAGTACAATGTTTATATATTAAAGATTTTAGCTTGGCTCAATGTGTAATTTCTTTTGTTTACCTGCTGATAGATAATAAGCTGTTGGGCATAGAAACAATATAGGTATTAATTTAAAAAAAGACGCCTAATAACTTAAACTTTTTTTCCTGTTATTTTTATGATTCCCAATCTCAACATATATTAGCTTAAGTATAATCTTACAAAATTTAATTATGTAAATACTAGCAAAAATTTTACTTCTACTGATAACCCAAATAACTAATGATGAAAAATACTGCGCAATTTGAAAATCCTTACATTAACCGCCAAGAATTATTTTTGTTAGTAACTCCAATATTAGGTTTTTTTCCTGCAATATGGATTTTGTTTCGTCAAAAGGCTAGCATACAACATAGAGCAGTAAGCAGATTAATTGTGACTTTAACCTTGATTTGGTTATTAGGAAATATTTGCTTGCAATTAGGAGTCGAAATAGGGGAATCTGGGATAATTACCTTATTATTAATAAATAGTCTACTAACTACTAGCTATTTTATAATTAGTTTTGGACTAATGGTTCGGATATGGAAAAGACAACCCTTGTGGCTACCAGGAATTAACCGGATAGCAGAAAAAGTTGTCGGTAAACATTTATGATTGTTGAAGATTCTATTTAACATTTTGCAAATTTAAATTTATTTAAATTTTTAGCGAAATTTGTCTAACAAAAAAACTTTTTATTTTAATACTTAGTGTGTGAGGAAAACAGTGCCCACTAATAAAATTTTAAATTCAACCCCTAATAAAGATTTAACAACAGAAAAACACCAGAAACAACCTACCCAATTTAGAAAGAGACATTGGTTTGGGTTAGCTTTAGGTGTAGTCGGAGTGGCAATAACTTCTGCTACGGCAGGCGCTCTATTGGCAGTAGCTTTTTCTAGCACTCCACTAATGCAACAAAGGTTATCTCCAGAAGATGCAGCAGTATTTTCTCAAAAAAACTTGGCCAAAAGCAATATGAGGTTGCCAGAGTTAACTCGGCCTGTCAATATATTGTTGTTGGGAATTAAGGTATTAACATCAGATTTAAAAGAATATCCTCAGGATGATGATTTAGGTTACCATGCTTTGGTTAATTCTTTTAAAGGACTATCTGATACAATACTTATGGTTAGATTTGACCCTAAAAATCAGAAGTTAACCTTACTTTCTATTCCCAGAGATACTCGAACTTATGTAGAAGATCGAGGTTTAACTAAGATTAATGCTGCTAACTATTATGGAGGACCGGCAAAAAGTGCAAAAGCTGTTAGTGAACTTTTAGGTGGAATAGGAATAGACCGCTACATTCGGGTCAATGTACAAGGTGTGGAAAAGTTGATAGATGCTCTTGGGGGTCTGAAAGTTCATGTACCATTAGACATGAAATATCAGGATGATAGTCAACACCTTTATATTAATCTTAAAGCAGGTGAACAACATCTAAATGGGAACCAAGTTCTACAATTTCTCAGATTTCGCTATGATAATTTAGGGGATATTGGGCGGGTACAACGGCAGCAACTTTTGATGCGAGCTTTTATGGAACAGTCGGTCAATATGAAAACTCTATCCCGACTGCCAAAAATTCTTTCAGTAATTCAGTCTCACATTGATACAAATTTGAGTGTAGAGGAATTAGTCGCTTTAATGAATTTTGCTGCTAAGATTAAACGACCTAATGTGCAGATGTTGATGGTGCCCGGTGAGTTTAGCGATCCTAAGAAATATAAGTCTAGTTACTGGTTGCCTGATTTGACAACTTTAGATAATATGATGTCTAAACACTTTGATTTTGGTTATCAGGCTTGGGAAGTAGAAAATTTAGATTATAACTATATTACGGTAGCAGTTCAAGGTAGTACTGATAATTTGGAAGCTGTTGATGAATTAGTTATGTCTCTCAAAGAGACTGGTTATTGGCATGTTAAAGTTGCTAAACCCTGGAGTAAATCTTTAGAAGTAACTCGAATTATTGCTCAGAAAGGAGATCTTCAGGCCGCACAAGCAGTTCAAAGGTCTCTTGGTTTTGGAGAAGTTTTTGTAGAAAGTACGGGTTCTTTAAGATCGGATGTGACTATTCAGTTAGGAGAAGATGTGTTGTCAATTAAGGATAAATCTCAAAATTTACAAAATTGGTAAAAGTTGCTATTTTTTTGATCCACTGGTGTAGATTTGACATTTAGGGCATTAAAGTTTAAATATACTTGATTGATAGGGACATTCTCTAGGAATGTTTTGACCCTTAACTATTATCTCAATACTAAATCTGTTTGATAATGGAGGCTCATTAAAAAGATAAGGTAATTATACTAGAGGTAGGAGGCAGAAGTATTAGAAGGATTTGGACAAAGTTGCTTTTTATGGATTAGATTTTTTATCACACGATAATTTTCAATTTGATGTGAGATGAATAGAGGATAAGTTCATGAGACTTTTTGGTGCCATTAATTGATAATGAATGCTTTTTACCTCAATAGTAAAAGTTTATGTTTTTATAATAAAAATTAATCAGGAAGTAAAAGCAGGTTGAAGGCTCTGATGGCAGTTTCTAAACAGAATCAAAAAATAGCAGAGGAAAAAAGAAAGGATTTTCAGTTTCTCTCCTGCTAATAGGTTATGCTCAAAAGTCTAAAATTATTGTCTACGAAAACTTAAATGTTAAAAAATTAGCAAAAACAAGATTGAGCAAATAAATCTATGATCCAGGTGGGAGTCAACTGCTGAGTATTTTAACTGTCAAAGCTTTAGGGTAAGGTTATCCCTGGGACTTCTACCAGTTTTTATGATTCTTGAATACAGAAATTTTGCCTTAAAGGTATTTATGCACTTATGAGGCAGTCAGAAGCTTTATATTAGAAAAGTCTAAACCTCTAGAAATATTGGACATAACATGATAAATGTAAATCCAAATGGTATCAGTCAAGATGGGTTAATTTTTTGAGAAACAGTCCCTAAATGATGATCACAGAAAGTTTATTCTTGCCCTGGAAAATTGTGATTTGTTGTGGTCAAAATGTAGCTAGAAATAGAAAAAAATAGGGCAGTTGGGTATCCTGTATTGAAGGTACGCCTAAGTCCTACGGAATACCAGGACTGAGAAGGGAGAAGTCCACACTATATTACCTGGTGAGTATGAGAATAGTCGCTTATTTGGTGAGTAAGTTTCACCGGTAGAAAGTAACAGTAGTGAATATCCAACCTGAAATAACCAAGAAATTATGTTAAAAAACCAAGTTGATCTAATGAACTCTATACAAGGTGTCAATATCCTAGGAATGCTATCCAAGGTTTTGATCTCAGCATTGAAACTGATAAAAGTAGCTAGAAAAAAAGACTTAAGGGAATTATATAGGTAAGATTCATTCTATTTATAGTAGTTTCTTGGAATTAGTTAAATTGATAATATAGTATAGTTAATATGTATTTGGGATCACTGAGTTTTTGCTTTGTTTTGCCTCGTTTGATATTAATTTTGGGAGAAGTATAATGACAAAGCTTATAAAGCTTATTTATCAGTGAACTAAGTCAATTATAGAAATAATTAAGCAAGTAACCGAAAATAGTTAACCATGTTAGGTAAATTTTTCCGAAAACCAGAAGCAGAATTAAGCGATCGCGTTCCTCCTGGTCAGCACTTGGCTAAAGGTTTCCCCGTACTAACTTATGGTGAGACTCCTAATATTAGTCAGGACAAATGGCAGTTAAAAGTATGGGGTTTGGCTAAACCAATTACTTTTAATTGGTTAGATTTAATGGCAATGCCACAAAATCACTTTAAAGCAGATTTTCATTGTGTGACTCGTTGGTCAAAACTTGATGTTCAGTGGACAGGGGTAAAAGTTATAGATTTGATGGCTCATGTAGAGTTAGACCCCAAAGCTATCCATATTATGGAACATTGCTATGGAGGTTACACTACTAATATTTCTTTGTCTGATTTCCTTCGAGAAGAAAATTTCTTTGCTCACACTCTATTTGATGAACCATTACCTTATAATCATGGTGGTCCTGTACGATTAGTAGTTCCTCATCTCTATGCTTGGAAAAGTGCAAAATGGATTAATGGACTAGAATTTCTAGACAATGAAGAATTAGGTTTCTGGGAACGTAATGGTTATCACAAACGTGGTGAGCCTTGGTCAGAAGAACGTTATGGATCTATTTAACGAGTACGAAAATGAGAGGCGGGATATGTATTACAGCGGAAGTTGTAAGTCAACCAGACCCTTACCTCTAGAAGGGAAAGTCAGTAGGGGATATTTGCTTTTTGCCTTTACATTCGCAGTACGGAATAAATTTGAGAGTTTGAGAAGACCCTCACTACCCTAGCGACTGCTCTATTTTTAACTTTTTTCCTCTATTTTGTCTTCCCACTTGTTGACTTTTTGATGTTATAAAATTATTTACTATCTTGTAGAGTAGGGTCGTGAGAATGTCAAAAACTGTAATTATTGATTGGATAATAGACAACTCATAAAAAATGTTTTGGATGTATCCTGAAAAAAAATATAATCAAACTGTATTCACCTGTTATGATGCTAGTGAGCCTAGTCATTTTTGTCAAAGAGGTGAAAATTGGGGAGTATTTACGGCAGATGAATGTGACTGGATTATTTCACTTTCACAAAATGTAGCAACATCTCAAAATTATATCGCTGAAGTTACTAACCCTAGCTATCGTCAGGTTAGTGCTTGGGAAATATATCAAACTCAAGAAACAAATTGGGTTTGGCAACGATTAATTAATAATGTTATATCTGGAAATAACCATTGCTGGAACTATGATATTGTAGGGATTTTAGAGTCTATACAACTCATTTGTTATGACAGCACAAATACTTCTGAGAAGATTCAAGATAATTGCGATCTACATATAGATAATGAGTATCCTTTGTCTTTTCGGAAAATTTCTTTTTCTGTGGAATTATCAGAACCTAATAGTTATGAGGGCGCAGAACTAAATTTATATGTACAAAAAAATCAGAAAATATTACCTAGAAGTAGAGGATCAATGATTATGTTCCCTTCATTCATCTTGCATGAAGTAACACCTATTATTTCCGGTAAAAGATGGGCACTTATTGGTTGGGTAGGAGGACCTCAATTTAGATGATTTCTACAATTTAAGTAGGGAATAGATTATGGGGATTAGGTGAGAAAAACTGCTGATTGTATTGCCTACGCCAAAAGTGTATAAATCGTTTTAAAAAGTGAAATTAAGACAATATGGTTTGGATTTATCCTCAACAAAAATATCGTCAAATTAAATATGCTTATTATGACGCTAGTCAAAAAGAGCATTTTTGTCAACCAGGTGAAAATTGGGGAGCTTTTACAGCACAAGAATGTGAAAGGGTGATTTCTTTATCAAAAGAAATGAAGTTATCAAAGGGAATTGTAGATGGAAAAATAAAGCCTGAAATTCGCCAAGTAAATGTGTGGGGTCTGAGTTATTCAGAGTCAACAAGATGGCTTTGGGAAAAGTTAATAAACAGTGTTAAATATGCTAACAATAAGTGGTGGAATTATGATATTTATGGTATCATGGATAGTATGCAACTTTTATGTTATGAAGCTAGTAAAAATCAGGAAAGTATTCAAGATCACTACAATAAGCATATAGACGTTGGAGAAGCTTATTATTATCGCAAAATTTCTATCTCAATTCAACTTTCTGACCCCCAAGATTATGAAGGTTCAGAACTGAAGTTATACACTCGAAGAGAAGCTGAAAATTTGCCAAAAGCTAGAGGAACAATGATCTTATTTCCTTCTTTTGTTCTCCATGAAGTTACACCAATTATTAAAGGAAAAAGATGGGCACTTGTTTGTTGGGTTTGCGGTCCTCAATTCCGATAGTTTGAGAAACAATAGCCTAACTTCATATAGAAATATTTATTGCCTTAAGTAAAATTCAATTTAGATTATCTAAAAATTAGTTTTTTTTTAGTTAAGTTGACTGGAATATTTTTAGGGAAATATTTGGATATCGGTGTAATACTACTGCTAAAGAACCACAATAAATTCTATTAATAACTTGTTTGAAAAATCTTTTAAAATACAGTAATAGAGCAACTTAAGTACAGAACAAAAAGCTGGAATTTAAGAATATAAAAATGTTTTATATGACTTAAACTATAATGTCTATGAAACCTGAATATTTGGGAGATTGGTTGACTACAAAAAACTTTTAAAAAAACACTTTTATTACCACGGAGCTAGAATCAAATTTTTCCTTTTATTTATCTAGGCTATATTTCAAGTTAAAAGTATTAACCAGGTACAAATAGCAACTGCATTCTCATCTAATGCCTAAGTAAGTTTTCATTACAAACCCTTACAAAGATTTTCCCTCACTTTGACATAGATACCAGAGAATTTCTCTAGACTGTAATTGCCATTATGAACTGCTCACAAAAATGGGTTTTGAGTAATTACTGAACTTAATGGCAGCTTGGAAAACATAGATACAATATTCTCATGTTAGGAATTGCTGATCACGGTTTGGCAATTCCCATAATTTGGGAGATTTTGCCGAAAAAAGGAAATTCCTAAACTACTAAACGAAGTGAATTTCACTATTATGATCGTTGCTGGCAGATTGAAATGTTGTTTGGTTGCCTTAAAATTAGAGGTTTTTACCTTGAGTCTACTCACATAACTGAAGCAGAACGTTTAACTCAAATGATATTTTTATTAATTTTAGCATTTTTTTGGGTACACTGAGTAGGTGTTTGGCTAGATGAACATCGTCTTCTATTCATCAAAAAATATGGCTGTAAGGCTCAAAGTTTTTTTTCGCTATAGTCTAGGTTTTTGGCATAATATTTTCTTCAATATACCTAGTAAAATATCTGATTTTCATAGGGTTTTAAAATTTTTGTCCTGTACTTAGGTTCATCACTTAAATTTATGAAGTTTTATCTAGATATAGTATTAGAAGTTTTGAATGTTAGACACAAGTTATTGCATAGGTTCAAATTGAGAAAAAGCAAGAAAGAGTAATTGCTGTATGTACTCAAAATTCTTAAAAATATTTAAAGTTTTTAGGATTTAAAACTATATAAAATGTAAATGGGTTAGAGTAATATTTATCACAAATTTTAGAAAAAATATATGGTAACTGCTACAAAACCAGAACAAAAAGTGAAAATTGGTCCCACTAAACTCTTAATTAATAACGAGTGGGTAGAAAGTGCCTCTGGCAAAAGGTTTGAAACTATTAACCCTGCAACAGGAGAAGTTATTTGTAACGTTGCAGAAGCAGATGCACCTGATGTAGATAAAGCTGTAATAGCAGCCCGCAAAGCATTTACCAGTGGCGAATGGCCAAAAATCTCTGCTGCCAAACGAGGGGAACTTCTATACAAATTGGCAGATTTGATAGAAAAAAATATAGAAGAGTTGGCGAGACTGGAAACCTTGGATAATGGTAAGCCATTCAAAGACTCTCTCAATACAGATCTACCTTTAGCGATCGCTTGTTATCGCTATTATGCAGGATGGGCTGACAAAGTTCAAGGTAAAACTATCCCTATTAGTGGCCCCTACTTTTGCTATACCCGCCACGAACCAGTGGGGGTTGTCGGTCAAATCATTCCTTGGAATTTTCCTCTATTAATGCAAGCATGGAAACTCGCTCCAGCATTAGCAATGGGTAATACATTAGTTATGAAAACTGCTGAACAAACACCATTGTCAGCTTTGCGGGTGGGTGAGCTGGTAATAGAAGCTGGTTTTCCTCCTGGTGTGGTCAATATTTTGTCTGGTTATGGCCCAACTGCTGGTGCTGCCATTTCCCACCATAAGGATATTGATAAAGTTGCTTTTACTGGTTCGACAGAAGTAGGTCGTTTAATTATGGAAGCTGCTGCCAAAAGTAACTTAAAGCGGGTGACTTTAGAACTAGGTGGCAAGAGTCCAAATATAGTGTTTGCGGATGCGGATATGGATGCTGCTATTGAGGGCTCCCATTTTGCTTTATTCTTTAATCAAGGTCAGTGTTGCTGTGCGGGTTCTCGTCTGTTTGTGGAAGAGAAATGTTATGATGAATTTGTTAACAAGAGTGTAGAACGAGCAAAACTTCGGATGGTAGGCGACCCATTTACTGAACGTGTGGAACAAGGACCTCAAGTTGATGAAGAACAGTTTAATAAAGTAATGAGTTATATTGAGTCTGGTCAGCAGGATGGTGCCCAGATGTTATGTGGTGGTTCAAGGGTTGGCGATCGCGGTTATTTTATTGCACCAACTGTATTTGCTGATGTGCAAGATAATATGAAAATTGCTCAAGAAGAAATTTTTGGTCCGGTGATGAGCATTATTAAGTTTAAGGATATTGATGAATTGGTAGAACGAGCTAACAACAGTATGTATGGCTTGGCTGCAGGAGTATGGACACAAGATGTGACTAAAGCTCATACTTTGGCTCATAGGCTGCGGGCAGGTACTGTTTGGGTAAATTGTTATGATGTGTTTGATGCTGCTGCGCCCTTTGGTGGTTTTAAACAGTCTGGTCTTGGTCGGGAGCTAGGTGAGTATGGTTTACAGCAGTATACGGAGATTAAGACTGTGACTATGAAGATGTAGTTGGTGATCTATTAGGGTTTGTTCAAAAAGTATCAGAGTAGGGTATCTCCCCCTAAGCTCTCCCAGGGGGAGGAAGTAGGTAAGGAGGTTGCATACAACCTCCCTACAGAGGAGTAGGGAATTTATCGCTCCCTCACTCCTCTTGGTCAAGCTGAGGTGGTAGTTGGAAGAATTGTCCTAAGATTATTCTACCTAGGCCTAATTAAAATACTAGTATCCATGAGCTCTCTGGACGGACGGAAAACTAAGCATTTTCCCAGGCTATAAAAAGGCTAAAACCAATATTAATCAATAATTTCTAACAACTGTATCATAGCAATTCTAAATCACTTGTGAAAATCACTAGTTTTCTTGAAAAATAGCTCTAGCTCCTGCTCCTTTTACTTTTTTCTTTCTGCTTTCAACATAAGTGCCTTCTAGTCGCTCATGTCTTTCACTTTTGAGATAGGATTTCTCTAAGTACAGGAAAAAATTTTCAAGCCATATGAAAATCAGCTATTTTGCTAGGTATATTGAAGAGAATATTATACCAAAAATCTAGACCATAGGGAAAAAAACTTTGAGCTTTACCCTCATCTTTTTTGACTAGCACAGGACGATGCTGATTTAAGCAAACACCTACTCAGTGTACTCAACACAGTGTCAAAGTTAATAAAAATATCATTTTAGTTAGACGTTCTGGTTCATTTATATGAGTAAACTCAAGGTCAAAAGCTCTACTTTTAAGGCAACCAAACAACGTTACCCATTTTTTCAAGCAGTCCATGATAGCAATCATAGCCTGGACAAATTCCCTAGTATCTATGTTAAAGTGGGGGGAGAAACCTTTGTAGGCGTTTGTAATTATAACTTACTTGGGCATTAGATGAAAATGCAGTTGCTATTTGTAGCAAGTTGATATTTCTCTAAGTACAGCCTACATAAATAAAGGGAGAAATTGAATTCTGGCTCCATGGCAAGAAAAGTGGTAATTTAGAAGTTATTTGTAATCAACTAATTTCCCAAATATTCAGGTTGATGGACATTATGGTTTAAGTTCTATGAAACCTTTTCCTGTTCTATGAGTCAAGCTTTTTGTCCTGTTCTTAGGAGAGTAACAGTCTTTCTAGCCTTAACTTCTTCTTATTTTTATATTAGGAATGACTCAAGACAATAAACCTAAAAACTATTCAGCATCTCCAGAAATTATATCTGGATTTTCACCTTGGCTAACTCCCTTGAGTTACTTTATTACGTCTAAGATTCTTTTGCCCTTTTATTTCCAAATAGAAGTCAGGGGTCAAGAAAAAATTCCTATTGATGAGGAGGCAATTATTCTGGCGCCGACTCATCGTTCTCGTTGGGATCCCCTAGTTATCGCTTATACCGTAAGTTTGGTTACTAAACGTTACCTGCGATATATGGTTTCCCAAGAACAAGTAGAAGGTTTTCAAGGTTGGTTTATTCGTCGCTTGGGTGGTTTTCCCATTGATCGCGAGTCACCAGGAATATCTGCTCTTCGTCATAGTGTTAAAATCCTAAAAAATCAGGAAATTTTGGTATTATTTCCTGAAGGAAAAATATATCCTGAAGATAATGAAATTCATTTTATTCAACCAGGAGTTTCCCGTATAGCATTACAGGTAATATCAAGTCGTGCTGAACTCAATCTTAAAATTGTTCCTATTAGTATTTTATACGATCATCCTGCACCACCACCCTGGCGATGTGGTGTACAGGTTAATATTGGTTCTCCTTTAGTAGTTAAAGATTATTTGGGTGATTCTACAAAGCAAGCTTCACAAGAACTTACTACTAATATAGAGCTTTCTCTAAAACAATTACACAAAAAAAGTTTTTGAAAGATCATAGATGTCGAGAAAAAAATATAATTGTAGTAAACTTTTATGTAGCATTTAAGGAATGTTTTTATATATAAAGTAAATAGTTATATTACTAATATTCAGATTTCTAATTGATCTAGAAGTGGAAGGATAGGTTAAGACATCAATTTCGGTTTTTCTAGAAATCGGGAATAGTTCAGTATCTTAAGTTTTTGTTTGATTGTTACATAATGAAAAATCATCAAAATTAGGACATAATTTGATTTGTATATTGGGCGTTAGTAAATGAAGGTATGATGAGGCAAGAATACGATAGTTAAACAGTCAGAGTTTTTTGAGTTAATGGTACAGGAAAATTTCTGAATTTAAGAAGCCTGAGTTAATAATTTTACTGAATATTCCAGCATAATTATTGAAATATATACAATTAACTATTTCTATACCAGGATCTTCATCGCTGAAGTGCCCGCAAATAAACTTATGTACCCTGGCATTATATTGTCGTCGCCCAAGTTAAATGTTATATCCATACCTTTTGTGAATTACTATGTGATAAAAAATTAGATATGTGGATGTATTTAGGACAATTTATCCTTTAATATTTCACTATAAATATTGTGAATTTAAAGACTCATATCTTAAATAACAGTTGATTGCATCATGATTAATATTGTCGATTTAGATAGTGCTAAATTGGTTCTAGTATAGTTAGTTTGAATAATTGTGAAATATTGAAAATAATCAACATATTTTAAATCTTTATGCTTAATATTTAGATATTTTGATTATAAAAACTATATTTTTTTAGTGGATTTATTTAATAAAATTAAACAAGATTTTCCCAGGATTTATTCTCTGATTACTACTAGAAAATTACTGGCATTAAAGATAGTATCTGTCTAGAAAAACTAAGAATTAGAATTAAGGTAACTTCACTAATAATGTACGTTATATGTAGTGTACTTAGGTAAGGTCCTATACAAGTTTATATCTTTTCAATATAGAAAAAACTCACTCGTGAGATTACTTTTAACTTTTTACTTCCCCCCCCCAAAGAGTAGGGGGATTAAATTTTATTTAACTTTTGTGTAGTGTTATATTTCCTACTTCAAGCTAAAAATCCAAACGTCTTTCAATAGCATTTTTAAAATGATCGCTCATTTCTCCCATATCTATATTAATCAAACACACACCCTGATTAACTAAAATTTGCAAACCACTTTCAGCATTACCCACCAGACCAATTTTCTGCCAAAAATCTGCCAAATTTTCCTGAAGATATGACTCCCAAATTATCTGATTTTCCGGCGCAATAGAAACCAAAATTCGGCAACCACCCTCACCAAACAGAAACTCATCCCATCGAAAACTAGAAAAATCAGACAATTCCCAAATAATTTCAGAGCCCAACTTCCCACTAATACAACACTCAGCTAGAGCGATCGCTAAACCACCCTCAGCACTATCATGGGCAGAACGCACCCACCCTTGTCGGATGCCATGACGACAAACAGCCTGTACCCTCCTTTCCAAATCAAAATCTACTTCGATCGGTTTACCAGCAACCACATCATGAACAGTTGCCAAATATTCAGAAGCAGCTAAAGATGCACCCACTAAATTCCCTATTAAATAGATAACATCACCCTCAGTTTGCCAACCTTGACCACAAATACTAGTAATATCAGGAACTAACCCCACCATTCCTACCACTGGAGTCGGATAAATTGCCTGGGGATGACCATCAGCATCTAAAGTCTCATTATATAAAGAGACATTCCCCCCAGTAACAGGGGTTCCCAACTCCCGACAACCTTCAGCAATACCACGACAACTCTCTGCTAGTTGCCAATATCCCACAGGTTTTTCCGGACTGCCAAAATTAAGATTATCTGTAACCGCTACAGGTTCTGCACCCACACAACTGAGATTCCTTGCTGCTTCTGCAACTACTGCCTTTGCCCCTGTATATGGATCGAGATAAACTAAACGGGAATTACAGTCAACTGTTGCAGCAACACCAGAATTTGTTATTGGGTTATTAATATTAGAAATTTGTGAGCGTAACCGAATTACAGCAGCATCAGCACCACCAGGTATTATAACAGTATTATTTTGTACTTGATAATCATATTGTTGATATACCCAATTTTTAGAAGCAATAGTTGGAGTATCTAATAAAGTCAGTAAAATATCATTCCAGGTTTGGAAATTTCCCTTAATTTCAATACCACGTTCTGTAGATGCTGGTAGTAACGCCACACTCCACTCCCAAGCTTTTCTGACATATTCTGGCGGTTCGCTCAATAACTCCCGGTGATAAATAGGAGTATTGTCTGCCAAAGCTGTAGCAGGTATTTCAGCAGCAACTTTGCCCTCAAATAAAATTCGCACAATAGGTTCTTCAATGACTGTACCTGCTACTACTGCATGAAGTTCCCAACGTTTAAAAATATCAATTAATTCTTGTTCGCGACCTTTCTGGGCGACAAATAACATCCGTTCTTGAGATTCTGATAGCAAGTATTCGTATGGAACCATACCAGTTTCTCGGACTGGTACTTTGTCTAAGTCGAATTCAATGCCCACACCTCCGTTTGTTGCCATTTCGGAGGTGGAACAGGTGATGCCAGCAGCTCCCATATCTTGCGCTGCGACTACTGCCCCTGTTTTAAATGCTTCTAGACAAGCTTCAACTAAACATTTTTCTAAGAATGGGTCTCCTACTTGCACGGCGGGGCGATCGTCTATTGACTGTGCGCTCAGTTCAGCACTGGCGAAACTGGCTCCACCCATACCGTCTCTACCTGTGGTGGAACCAACATATAAGACTGGGTTACCAATACCAGATGCACCAGATTTAACAATTTCGGGGGTTTCCATTAGTCCTAATGCCATCACGTTGACTAGGGGGTTACCTGTGTAGGCGTGGTCAAAGTAAATTTCTCCTCCTACGGTAGGCACTCCGAAACAGTTACCGTAATGAGAAATGCCGGAAATAACTCCAGTAAAAATGCGTTTGGTTTTGGCATCTTTTAGGGAACCGAAGCGCAGAGAGTTGAGTACAGCGATGGGTCGGGCACCCATTGTGAAGATGTCTCGGAGGATACCCCCGACTCCGGTGGCAGCTCCTTGGAATGGTTCGACAGCGGATGGGTGGTTGTGGGATTCAATTTTGAAAGCAAGTTGGAGTCCGTTGTCTAAGTCTACGACTCCGGCGTTTTCTCCTGGTCCAACAAGGATACGTTTACCTGTGGTGGGAAATTGTTTGAGGAGAGGCCGAGAGTTTTTGTAGCAGCAGTGTTCTGACCACATAACTCCGAACATTCCTAGTTCTGCTTTATTGGGGTGGCGACCTAAGCGGTTCAGAATTTCTTGATATTCTTCTGGTTTGATGCCTTCAGATGCTATTTCTTCTGGAGAAAAGGGAGTTTGTGACATAATTTGTAATTTGAAAATTTGAGTTAATTTTTGGGCAGTTTTATTATCTCATCAATTGTGTCAAACTTAATACAAAACAAATGGAGATCTTCGGTAAAAAAAGTCCGTGCATTTGTCTAAGCAAAGGTAGCTTGTATTTTTCCAAAAACTAATACATATTTAGCAGATAGTAAAGTTAGATTTTTCATAAAAAAATAGCAATTTTAGATTATAATATATAGTACATTAAGTGCTACAATTAGTAAATTAGCGTTGGTAACTTTCAATCCCAAATCGTGGCAATAAGCTCGGTTTCTTGTCTGGGTGCAAGTCCTGAATTAAACTAATTCAGGAAAAACTACGTCTTTATAAATTAAGGAGAGCAAACAGTAGAAATCAACACTGGTAAAGTGAACGTCTTGGTCTATTTGATTGGTAGTGGGTTCTTCTGTTGAGTAAGTTGTAAGTTCCCATTTTCCTTTGTCATTGAGTCGGTAGGTATCTATATTCATAGTTTCCGCTTCAATCATAACATATTCTTTTAAGGTATCAATATGAGGATAATTCCTGAAGTTTTTGTTTTGGTCGAAATGTGCTGTACCGGGAGACAATACTTCTATAATTAAACAAGGATGATAGACTATTTTTCTAGCGCTTAGATCGCGATCGTCACAAGTGACTATGACATCAGGATAATAAAAAGGACCTTTTTCGGAAATGCCTACTTTGGCATCTGCTATGAAAACTTTACACTCTTTACTGCAGAGGTGATTTTTCAGCCCAGAGGCTAAGTTTAATGCAATTGAGTTATGTCCAAGACTGCCCCTGGTCATGGCATAGACTTTTCCGTTAACATATTCGTATTTAATCGGTTGTTGTTCCTCCCATTTGAGATCTTTTTGGGGGTCATTGGTTAGATTTGTGGTTGGGCAATTATTGGTTCTATCTCCATATTTGGGAAATTTGAGTGGGAATGGTAGAAGGGAGTCGCTAAATTTGCTTGACTCATAATACTGACAAATATATAGCACTATCCTATCCTAATATGACCATTGTAGTTGGAGAAAATACGAGATTGAGGCACCCCAAAGCTAGATTACATAGAAAAACTCTTTGCTATTCCAAGTAATCATGAAATGTTAAAGCATTCAATTCGCTTACTCATTCATTATCTAAAATTTTTGGATGTTCCAGTTCCTTGTAAATGCTCACAGCGATCGCCTTATCCTCAAATCATACCCTAATTCACCAACGCCAAAAAATCAAATATTAAATCTAAGTTAGAACGAATCGAATTTTCCCATATTTCCAATTTTGGTTCTGATACACAAATTTTTGGTGACATTAATATCTGTAGCAAAATTTGCCCCTATCCTAAAGCAAAAAAAGCGACAAAAAGCCGATCGCCCACCACTACCAACCCAGACAATATTCAACCTAAAAAAAACCACAAGAAAATAAATGGTTATTTACCGAGTAGAATAGAGACAATAATGTTTTAAACTTAGCTACTGTTGAAATAGAAATTCCTTTCAATTAGATTTATCAAGAAGTAGATTTTTCAGACGGTGAAGAATAGCAGCTATAATTCAACAAAATTAAATTGTAAAAAATCCCTATCGGGCAACCAGAAAAATTGGTGAGGGTAGCTGTGGTGAAGTATGGGAAGTGGAAGAAAGAGGTACGAGAAAAAAAGTGATTAAAGTGATAGGTAGTTTTTGTGAAGAAAAACAGATCTGTCTATTTTGGCAAGAAGCCAAATTTTGCAGCAACTTAATCATCCTATAGTTCCCAAAGTAGTATCAGATGGATATTTTATTTGGGATGTTAAAACTAACATTTATCACTTCTTAATTATAGAAAAAATAGCAAGAGATAATTTAATAACTTGGATGTCAAAAACAGGGAAAATTTTTATTAGTGAAGAGTTAGTAATAAATTGGTTAAAACAATTATTAGAAATTCTAGATTATTTGCACAACCAGAATTATATTCACCGGGATATTAAACCTACTAATATTATAGTCAAAGCAAATCTAGATTTAGTGCCAATTGATTTTGGTACTGCGAGGAAAATTAACTATACTTATTTTTTTTGCCAAACGAAATGATAATCAACTAACAAAAGTTGCTACATATTATGCACCTCTAGAACAAATTAAGGGAAAGGTTATACCTCAATCAGAATTTTTTGGCTTTGGGGCGTACTGGAGTTTTTTTGTGAACAGGAAAAGAAGCAAGTACGTTTCCTGAAGACGATATTACAGGGGAGTTGATGTGGCAAAATAGTGCCGAGGATATTGACAAAAACGATCGCCCCTTTAATTTAAAAGAGGCGATCGCTTCAAGAATAAACTGAGATTGGAAAAAAGAGTCCTAATACTAATTAGACGATGACAAAATCACCATTATCTAGATCAGTAATATCAGTAACGCCAACCAAAGTTGCCAAAGTTTCTGTCGAGGTCTTTATGACAGTATTATTACCAGTTGAGTCAAGTTCTATTGTCAAGTCTTCAAAAGTCAGACTATCTAACAAGAAGTTATCTGTACCATCTACATAATCTAGAATCCTATCATTGCCATCGCCAGAACGTAATACGAAACTGTCAGCGTCGCTTCCACCAGTTAGACGATCAGGGTTTCGGCCACCGTCAAGAGTGTCTCGACCAGAACCACCATTGAGGGTGTCCACATCGCTACCACCGAGTAGGCTATCTGCATCCAAGCCACCGATGAGGGTATCTCGACCAGAGCTACCGATGAGGGTGTCTTGACCAGAGCCACCATTGAGAATGTCTAAACCTCCACCACCATTAAGAGCATCGTTACCATTACCACCCAAGAGGTTATCTGCACCGTTATTACCAAATAGTTGGTCGTTGCCTCCTTTACCTTCGAGTTTATTATTTCCAGAGTTTCCTCGAATAACGTTTGCGCGATCGTTACCTCTTCCTATAATATTGTTTTTTCCGAGCAGAGTCAGTTTTTCTAAGTTGTTGTTGAGATTATAGGTAACTAAAGATCTTACATGATCGTTACCTTGGTTTGCTCTTTCGATAATAATATCTTTCGTGGAATCAATTGTATAGACATCATCACCTGTACCACCTATTAAACGATCATCATCTTTACCACCATTAAGTTTATCGTTACCTGCTCCACCAATAAGAGTATCTTTACCATCACCACCCAAAAGGTTATCTGCACCGTTATTACCAAATAGTTGGTCGTTGCCTCCTTTACCTTCGAGGTTATTATTTCCAGAGTTTCCTCGAATAATGTTAGCGCGATCATTACCTCTTCCGGTAAGATTGTTTTTTCCGAGCAGAGTCAGTCTTTCTAAGTTGTTGCTGAGATTATAGGTGACTGAAGACATGACATGGTCGTTACCTTGTCTTGCTCTTTCGATAATAATATCTTTGCGGGAGTTAATTGTATAGACATCATTACCTGTACCACCTATTAAATGATCATCATCTTTACCACCATCAAGCTTATCGTTACCCGCTCCACCAATAAGAGTATCTTTACCATCACCACCTAAGAGGATATCTGCACCATTTCCTGCACCACCTATTAAACGATCATCATCTTTACCACCATCAAGCTTATCGTTACCTACTCCCCCATTAAGAGTATCTTTACCATCATCACCTAAAAGGGTATCTGCACCGTCATCACCAAATAGTTGATCATTGCCTCCTTTACCACTTATTAAATCATTTCCTCCTAAACCTTTGATCTCGTTATTCTGATCATCACCATCAAGAGTGTCATTATTAATAGTAGGAGAAATAGTTGTTGGTGTTGGTGTTGGTGTTGGTGTTGGTGTTGAAGTTGGTGTTGGTGTTGGTGTTGGTGTTGGTGTTGGTGTTGAAGACTCAAAATCAGCCTCAGTTAGCTTATCAGTTCTTGTAAAGTCAACCAAAGTTGCTAAAATTTCTGTCGAGCCAGTTACCTTAGTCTGTATAATAGTATTCTTACGGTTATCTGGGTCACGTTCTATTATCAAGTCTTTGAAAGCCAGACCATCTAAAAAGAAATTATCTGTACCATCTACATAATCTAGAATCTGATCGTTGCCATAGGTAGAACGCAATACAAAAGTGTCAGCGTTGTCTTCCCCACTTATAACATCAGGACCCCGGCCACCGTCAATAGTGTCATTACCAATACCACCATCAATTGTATCTATACTATTACCACCCATCAGACTGTCGTTGCCGTTACCACCAATAAGACTATCTCTACCTAACCCACCATCTAGGGTGTCATTACGAGGACCACCGAATAGTCTGTCTCCATCAGGACCACCGACGAGGTTATCTTCACCGGCACCACCATCAAGAGTATCTGGACCAGATGAGCCATTTAAGCTGTCGTTACCAGTCCCACCATCAAGAAGGTCTCGACCAGGACCACCGACAAGGCTGTCTCCACCGTTACCACCAAATAGTTCGTCGTTGCCAAGGTCACCCAAGAGGGTATCTGCACCATTTTCACCAAATAGTTCGTCGTTGCCTCCTTTACCATTTATGAAATCATCTCCGTCCCCGCCATCGATAGAGTTATTCCTACCATTACCGTCAAGAGTGTCATTACCAGAATTAGGTTCAGGTGTCGGTTCAGGTGTCGGTTCAGGTGTCGGTTCAGGTGTAGGTTCAGGTGTAGGTTCAGGTGTCGGTTCAGGTGTCGGTTCAGGTGTCGGTTCAGGTGTCGGTTCAGGTGTCGGTTCAGGTGTCGGTTCAGGTGTCGGTTCAGGTGTTGGCTCAGGTGTTGGCTCAGGTGCAGGTGTTGGCTCAGGTGTAGGTGCAGGTGTAGGTTCAGGTGTAGGTATGGGGTTGCCAAACTCAAAAGCACCAATATCGGCTACACCATTAAAAACGCGGGAGAAACCTGCACCACGTTGGTCAGTATCCAGATTGGAAAGATTGCTGCCAGCATTAATAGCACGACTAACATTTTGTAAAGCATGGGTTTGAGTAGGTCCCCCATTATCAGCAAGAGGATCTAGACCAGGATTAGTGACTCCTGTTATATCGCTTGTAGCATTAAATTTAGCAGCAGTGTTTCCTGTACCAATTAAGTTGTTGCCACCACTTTCTATGGCGTTACTTCCACTAGTTAATTCGTTAACGTCGCTGTTAACATTACCAGCAATAATGCTAGAGGTAACAGTTGTTGTTTGAACTCCTAAAGTAGCTAAACCACTACCTTTACCTTCAGGTGCTTGGTTATTAGTAATTGTACTGTTGGTTATTGTCGCGTTGGAGAGTCGCTGATCTTTAACATAGACACCACCACCTTCACCTGATGATGTGTTACCACTGATAGTGGAATTAGTAATATTTGTAGTGCGAACTATATAGACACCACCACCATCGCCAGTAGAAGTAAGTGTTGCGTTGTTATTGATAGTAGAGTTAGTAATATTTGTATTGCCAAATCCAACGACACCACCACCGTCATCAGTTGCTGTATTATTGCTAATAGTAGTGTTTATAATATCAGCGCTAGCTATGGAATTTATATATATACCACCACCATCAGCATTTCCACCTGATGCTGTGTTACCTGTAACTACACTGTTACTGAGCGTGAGTGCTTCATTAGTAAATATACCACCCCCATCACTTTCATTTGGCCCACTACCAGAAGCTTTTCCACCTGTGATTACAACTCCATCAATGGTAACTTGCTGCTGTGTGCTATTGTTATCATTTATATTAAATACACGAGAGTTACCTTGTGCATTTATTGTGACTCGGTTATTTTCATCCCCATCAATAGTGAGGTTTTTATTAATGATAAGTTCACTATTGCTCAAATTAATGGTTTTTCCGGCAATAGTGTCAGCAAAAATGATTGTATCTCCTGCATTAGACAAATTAATAGCTTCTCGGAGTGAGTTGCCTGTTCCTTGATCAAGACTTCCATCATTTTCATCATCAAGAGTATTAACAACAATTGTAGCCATGATTTGTTTGACTTTTCAATTTAGTTTACTGTTTAGTTATAGCATATAAGATTGGTTATCAACCGGAAAATTTTAGATTAACTTTGGTATATTTATAGCTAAAGTCACAAAAACGTTAAATGTTAAAAAAAATTGGTATGGAAATAGCTAAAACTTGTTCAAATATAGACAAGAAAATGAAAAATCACTAATAATAATTATTTATAGTTTCCCTAAAGTAGCAAATCTTATTTGAAAATTTTATCAAAAAAATGATGTTCTATTTTCGTATTGATTCAACCATAATTACCAGAACTAGTCAAATTTTATGAAATAAAGGATATCATCAAGTAAAATTTTTTGTAGTTAAAATGATTGTATTTTAGGAGTAGAAAAAATTTTTATTGGTTTTCGGAATAGAAATAATAATCAATGTTGTCGTTAGATAATAAATTCAATACCTGAACGCATAACTTGGATAATAGATAGGTGATTTTATTCAATTAAAATAATTGCTGAATTCATCAAATAATCAAATAATCAAATTAATTTTCTGCTCAAAAAATTAAAAATAATATTGTTTTAAAACCCTTATAAATTAATTATACTAAATTCTTAAAGTCAAGCTAAACATCACTTGAAATCTTAACTTTAAAGCTTGATACATTATTTTTAGAAGTGAAGTTTTAAGTTCATGAAATTGATATTACATTCATCATTTCATACTCATAACTAAAACTTTAGTAATACTATTTTTTGTCTATTAATACTATAAGAATTAGGTAATACTTTAGTTATGAAGTAATTAACATAGGCAAAATAACCTTTTTATTTTAGTACGGACAAAGCAATAGAACCTCAGTACCTCTCCACGGTCAGAGTATCAAGTGAGTCCCCTGATGAATAGCCAAGTAGAAAAGTTTTTGAGAAATGGTTAAGTTAGGATTTGCTGATTAATATCAAAGCATTGACAAATAAAGACTAAAGCTTTTTTAGGGTCTAGTAGGTCAAAAAAATACCTGATTTTCTGTCCATAAAGCTCACATAAGTTAGCATTTTGGGCTGACCATAGCAGAAAAACCAAGGGACAAAAATATCCGACTACGTCCTCTACAAATTCCTACTTTATAGGGAGGTGGCATACAACCTTGCGACCTACTTCCCCTCCTGGGAGCTCCCACTCCTTAAAAAAACCTTTTGAGGAAGCCCTAATTAAGCTTGTTAAGATCCTGCCCAATTTTAGACACGAGGTAAATTCTACCGAGCCAAAACTCTGATACGGGTTGACATTTTGCTGGCGCCAAGCTCCTGGCTCCTGGTCTGCCACACCTCTCTTGCTTTCTTACTGGGAGGGGATGGGGGTGGGTTGGAGTAGCTTGTCCTTGCTTCCACATCCATTTTTGCTCTCTTTTTGTCTCTGACTGCTTACTTGCAATTATAATAGATATAATTATAACATATTTATTAAAAATAAACAAATATAAAGTCACCCCTTTGTGGTTATGGGTGAGGCTTTAAACCCAATTTTTCGGTCAAACAATTATGTTTAACATCTTAATACTAATTTACTTTAAAGATTTTACAAATAGTCTCCAACTTTAAATATCAAATAATTTCCTAAAATGACTGAGGGCCTCAAAGTTTTGAAATAACTGAGGGCCTCAAAGTTTTGAATTATTAAAATCTTAATGCATAAACCCATCACTTCCCCCCTTAGGAGATAAAGGAGGGTTGACTTTTAACTTTCGTAAAACAGTATTAGTTATTGCCCTTTAGCCCTCTTAAATATATTTGAGGCTAATAATATTAGATAATAGTAAAATCATCATTTACATCCACAACAGTAATTCCACTTACATCCTCTAATTCTGCTAGAATTTGGGAATCATCACCAACCGTATTATCCCCATTAGCATCATAAATTAAATAAGTTTTATCTTCTACTTCATACGCAAATAAACCAGGAGTTCCAGAATTTAAAACATTTTCAGAAATATCCGTAGTTTGTACGTTAGTGGCAATATTATCTAGAGATGAAATAATTTCACTAGAGAATGCAAGAGTATCCCCACCAATTTCACCTAAGCCATCAAAACCAGTAATGCGATCAAACAAACCATTATCAATAGCAGTACTAATAGAAGTAGCATTAGCCGCATTAAACTTAGCCTCACTGCCATCATCAGCCCTGGTATAAACAAAGGTATTGTCCCCATTATCATCAGACAGAATATCTGCTCCGAGACCGCCAAATAAGGTATCATCACCTTCACCGCCATCTATAGAGTCATCACCCTCACCACCTACTAAGCTGTCATTATCATCATTTCCAGTCAAGGTGTCGTTACCTCCTAAACCTTCAAGAGTATCATCCCCTTGATCACCATCAAAATTATCATTAAATTCACCACCCGGCAAAGAGTCAGCCTCATCAGTAACATTGAGAACATTCACTATAGCATTGGCAGTGACTTGATCAATACCATCAGTTACAGTGTATTCTAAGGTATCCACACCTGTTCCCCTGGTTTCTAATGACGTGTATTGAACTTGAGAACCCTCCACAATTGCTGAAATACCCAGAACATCATCATCGTTACTGAGACCAATAATTGATAGGGGTTCTGGTCCATCACTATCATTGGCATAGATATTAATTGTTAGTGAATTGTCCAAGCTAGTAAATACTGATACTACTCCATCATTAACAGCAATGGGCGGGTCATTGATAGAAGTGACATCAATACTAATAACTTGAGTAGCAGAATTATTTTCATCATTGCCATCATCAACTATATAGCTGAAAGTTCCTGCATTTCCATTAGCATTTTCAACAGGAATAAACGTTAATGATGTTAGTTCACCAGTCCTTAACTGTTGGCCAATAGTTAGGGCAGTATTAGTATTATTGTTCAATACTACTTGCCCTATTTCAGGATCAGGAATACTGTCAACAGTTATAGTAAAAAGATCACCATCAGGGTCAATGGGCTCTAGAATATCCAAGGTCTTAGTAGTATCTTCCTCCAAGGTGACCAATTTATCCTCTTCTACTCGAGGGGCTCGGTTCCCCTGGATGACATTGATATTTAACAACTCATTGGTAATTCCTCCGTCTTGGTCTGTCACTAGAAATTTCAAGCTATCAGTGCCAATACTCTCAGTAGTAGTTGCATAGCTGATTTCTCCATTATCCAGATTTTCCTGAGTGAATGTGCTGTCTATTGTTAAAATTTCCTCTCCCTGCTGCAGTTGCCCTAAACTCGGCAGTTCAGTCAGAGTATATTCTAGGGAAGCAGGTTGAGCATCTTCCACATCAGGGTCGATAAATAGGAGATTTTCTTGAGCTATAACCTTAGTTTCACCAATAGTAACATTTAGATCTGTGGTTGTCCCAACAGGAGGATCATTCACTCGAATATTAAAAGTGTCTTTAACTCTACCCCCATCAACATCAATAACTCTGAAACTAAACGAATCATCCTTTGTATTACTAGCCTTCTGCTCATAGATAACTAAACCACTATTAATATCTTCTTGAGTGAAACTCTGGGTTGGGTTATCCTCTAGTTGCAATATTCCTGCTGTTGCTTCCTGAGTTATTGTGTAAGTAAAGGTATTTGTACCGTTATCCCCGTCAGTTGTTTGTAATAAATTTTTAGCTATGATTTTTGTTTCTCCAAAGTTGATAACTAGTTCCTTATTCCTACTAATTTCAGGGATGTCGTTAACTAAGATGTTAGCAGAACCAATATTTTCACTAAAAGCATTTGTATCACCTGTGGCCAAAACTTCTGTTAACTGAGTTGTGTTACTGCTACCATCCGTCGTATCCCAACCACGGAATTTAATGCTCTTCTTGCCAAAAAAGTCGGTTTCAGGAACAAAACGTAGGCGATCGCTATCTGTAGCTGTTAGTAAAGTAGTACTACTATTACTAACCTCTACCCAGTTGTCCCCATCATCAACTGAATATTCCCATATACCTTTGCTATTATCAATTTCAGTAATAGCTATTCCCTTGCTCGCTCCACCATCATCATCAGTGACTGCACCATCAATAATTTTGGCAATGCGAGTACCTGCATTATTAAACTGATTTTCATTAATAGTATTTAGGGTTATATCTCCTGAGTCTGTTAGCACTGGTGCATTGTTTAATGCTTCTACTTCCACAGATATAGTACCTGTTTGAGCATTGGTATTATTATTTGCCGTTTCAGTTTCAGTCGCTGTCGCTGTCACTATTAAATCAAAACGCAATGTCGTTCCTGTCTCTTGGCCTTTAGGAGGTAAAATGGTTAAATTATCTAATTCTTCCAGAGTCAATTCCCAAGTACCACCACCTTGCTCTGTTCCCGCTGAAAGACTTACTCCATCTGGCACTCCTGAAATAGTAATGGATAGAGTTTCGGAACCGCTCGTATCTCCTAAGCTAGCAGCTATATCTAGTGGTAATTCTTCTTGATCTGTTCCCGATACAGTAGGTGTAGATATCTCTAGGTTAGGAGTATCAGCCACAGGAATAATATTAATAATTACCTTCCCTGTATCTGTTAACCCTTTGTTATCTTCAACAGTATAAGTGAAACTTTCTGAACCACTGAAATTCTGATTAGGGGTATAAATGAATTGATCTGCTGTTTCTTCTAATCTACCATTAGTAGTATTGTCAGCAAACTCAGGAATTGTAAGTTCACCTCCCTCAAGATCTTCATCATTTGCTAATAACTCAGATTTATCAATAGTTTTTACTGTATCTTCATTTGTTTCAAATTCATCATCTTTTGCTTCTGGAGCAGTATTGGCAGCTTCAACATCAATATTTAAGAACCCACTGGTAGTACCGCCGTCTTGGTCTGTAACCACATAACTAAATGTATCTATACCAACTTCTTCACCTTCGTAAGTGAGATTTCCTCGGTTAATATCTTTTTGAGTGAAAGTATTTGCTAGTTCTAGAGTATCGTTATCTAGTTTTAAGATTCCCGCATTTGGTACTTCAGTCAGTTCATAAATTAGAGTTGCTGCATCTGTATCAGTATCAGGATCTTCTGCCAGTAGATTTTCGTTAGTAATTTCTACCTCAGTCCTTTCAATAGCAGTTAAATTATTGGTAGTCAGATTTGGTGCTACGTTGACTCGAATATTGAATGTATCTGTTGTTTCTGCTCCCACTTGATCGGACACACTAAAACTAAAGGAATCATTTTTTGTATTTTTTTGAGTATGTTTATAACTTAAGAAACCATCATCTATATCATCCTGAGTAAAACTGGTGAAAGTCCCTCCATTAAATAGCAGTTTACCACGACTTGGCAACTCTGTCACCTTATATATTAAGGAAGTTTTACTATTATCAGTTGTTTCTAGGAAAGTATTCTCTATTATTGTCGTTTCCCCTCTCTTTACTACCAACTCCCTATTTGTTTCCACCACAGGAAAATCATTGATACTAATATCAATTAATGCAGTATCAGTTTGAGCATCCCCTTCCCCTGTATTTCCTTCGTCATTGACAGTGATACTAATAAAATCACTACCAGATTTTTTTCCAGTATAAGTGAGGGTCTTAATAGATTCATTGATATTTTCTAAAGTTCCTTTAAATACCATCCGACTATCTGCTTCCCCATCACCAGTTGTAAAAGTGATACTAGAATTAGAGTCAAGGGTTAAGTTACTCTGACTAGTTGTGGAATTAGTAGTTTCTAGAGTCACTTCGACTTCTTCCTCTCCCACATCAGGGTCAGTAACCTCAATACCAACAATTTCTAGCTGTTCACCTTCGTTAACAGGTTGTTGTTCCTCCGCAACTATAATTTCTGGTGGGTCGTTGACATTGGTCAAACTAATAGTAAATGACTTCGTGAAAATTTCTGCCGCACTGTCAAAAGTTCTAACTCGAATATCAAAGCTTTCTTGTTTTTCAAAGTCAAGATTTGCTCCCTCCCCTACAACCAGCTGATTATTCTTCTGATCAAGAGCAAACCGTCCGTCAGCATTATCAATTAATCTATATTCATGAGAATCATCCACATCTAAATCTTCTGTAGTAAATGTACCAATAACTGTACCTGCTTCACTATTTTCTGGCACACTGTTCCGATCTAACAGAATGTCAGTGGGAGGTTCATTCAGATCGGGTGGCGTTATATCACCTGGATCTGGAGGTATTGGTTCTGGTTCTGGGTCTGGTGTTGGGTCTGGTGTTGGTTCCGGGTCTGGTGTTGGGTCTGGTGTTGGTTCCGGGTCTGGTGTTGGGTCTGGTGTTGGTTCCGGATCTGGTTCTGGGTCTGGTGTTGGTTCCGGGTCTGGTGTTGGGTCTGGTGTTGGTTCCGGGTCTGGTTCTGGTGTTGGTTCCGGGTCTGGTTCCGGCTCTGGTTCCGGTGCTGGGTCTGGTTCCGGCTCTGGTTCCGGTGCTGGGTCTGGTTCCGGCTCTGGTTCTATATCTCTTGGAGTAGGAAAAAAGTTCCTTGAATTAAGAGTTGTACTATCAACTCCAGTTAAAATAGCTAAAATATCATCGTTGGCATTTCGAATAACAGTGTCACCACCATCATCAGATATTGCTAAGTCTTCAAACCTTAGACCACCTTCCAAACTAATAAGGTCTTCTGCCGTATTAAAGTCAGTAACAGTATATAAATTATCAGATTCCTCAAAATCTATAATTACAAAACTATCTTGACCCTCACCTCCAGTCAAAGTATCATCACCTCTACCACCTATCAATAGATCGTCACCCTGACCTCCATCAACAGAATCATTTCCCTTACCCCCTGAGAGGAAATCATTTTCTTCCATACCATCAACAGTATCATTTTGTCGCTCCCCATTGATAGTATCCCTACCTTCACCTCCTAATAACAAATCATTATCTTTACCTCCAGATAAAGAGTCATCCCCTGTACCACCATCAATAGTATCATTACCTTGGTTTCCTGACAGAGAGTCATTATCTTCATTTCCTGAAATACTATCAGCATCTTGACCACCACTAATGATATCAAAACCTAAACCCCCAGAAATTGTATCAAAGCCACTCTGACCTAGAAGAGTATCATTCCCCCCATCACCGACTACAATATCATCACCAACATCTCCTGAAACAAAATCGTTGTCTTCTCCTCCTGCTACATCATCGTTTTCCTTACCACCATAAATAGTATCTCTACCTTCTCCCCCTCGTATTGTATCTAAATCACGATCACCTAAAACTATATCATTTCCAGCATCACCGAGAAGCGAGTCAGCATCTCTTCCACCCCGTATACTATCATTTCCTACACCACCACTAACCGTATCATTTCCCCGGTTACCATTAATTTGGTCGTTACCTCCTTGGCCAAGTATAGAGTCACTTTCTCCTTGCCCAAATACAGTATCATTGCCACCAAGTCCGAAAAATGTATCGGTGAAAGCACTGCCAAATACTAGTTCCTCTTCCTCAGTGCCCCCTACTTCTCCCCCTGGAAGCAAAATACCTCCTCCCGGTGCTGTGGGTGTTGGTGCTGGTGTAACAACAGGTGGTGTTGGTGCTGGTGCTGGTATAACAACAGGTGGTGTTGGTGCTGGTGCTGGTGCTGGTGTAACAACAGGTGGTGTTGGTGCTGGTGCTGGTGTAACAACAGGTGGTGTTGGTGCTGGTGCTCCGTCTGTTTCCTCTACTAAATTTACTATGACCAAGTCGTTATTCTCATCAAATACACCGAACATATCACCTATTTGAATTATCTCTCTACCATCTGGTGTTGTTGGTATTGGTGCTGGTGTTGGTTCCGTTGTTGGTTCCGGTGTTGGTGCCTCTGTTTCTGTTGCTTCTACTATATTTAGTATGACAAAATTGTTATTTTCATCAAACACACCGAACATATCACCTATTTGAATTATCTCTCTACCATCTGGTGTTGTTGGTATTGGTGCTGGTGTTGGTGCTGGTGTTGGTGCTGGTGTAACAACAGGTGGTGTTGGTGCTATTGTTGGTGCTGGTATTGGTGCTGGTATTGGCGCTAGTGTTGGTGCTGGTGTTGGTGCTGGTGTTGGTGCTGGTGTTGGCGCTAGTGTTGGTGCTGGTGTTGGTGCTGGTGTTGGCGCTAGTGTTGGTTCCGGTGTTGGTTCCGGTGTTGGTATTGGTTGTAATGATATAAACTCACCATTATCATCAATGACACCTCGTATGAGAACACCATTTATTCTCCTTGTAACTATTTGAGTATTTGTTATTGATCCTGCTGATCCCATTTCTATACCTCTTAATTAAAATTATGATATGGTGATATTTTTGACTTAAAAATTGGTATTATTATAAATTATTGATCATCCTTATAATTCCCAAATTTTTATAATTGATATAATATTTATGCCTATTTAAAATTTGTCATTGCCAATCAAGTATCAACTATCAAATTAGTTAAGAAAACCAGGTTTATCAACTTTTTTATTCATGAAAATATTAACTATGACCAATTAGTTTTGAGCATAAATTTGCTGACCTATTTTTTGTACAACCTTTTGAATTTAACAACTTTTTTTCTGTTTGATAATTAAGGGCAGACTTCATCTCCTAATCTTACAAATATCCCTGGTAATATTAATCCCATAGTATGGGTATCAATAAAGTATATTATTCCGGGGAAAGTATAGATGCCTTACCATACTCATACCAAATATCAAAAAGTTTACTATATATTTTTGTGATATTAGGGAATAGAGGCTCGGGGGTCCGGGGGAGATGACAACCAAATATAGCATTACTATTCACAAATTTTATAAGATATATCTCTTATAGATCTAGTTTCTTATAATACTTCAAAGTAGACATAACACCAAAAGTAAAAAAATAATGTTACAAATTTACAAATAAGCAGATAGGTTTAATTATCTGTAAAATAGCAATAGGAAATTTCAAACGATAAAAACTAATTAAAAAAGGTACTTCTGGGATATTTGACAAATTTTAGTAGTTCTGCTCCCGTAATATTAAGAAATTCAAATAGGATAATAAAGTTAAGTTTCTGGAGATGAACTTTCCTCAGTGCTAGTCTACTAAAATCATTAAATATAGACATACCCACTATAGTAAGCCTCCTTTCTGTTATACTTATTATCCGGGAAAATTTATAAATTCTAGCCGACAACCTATCTATACTAATCTACAAATCTTGGTATATCTATTATTGACGTCTACAAACCTTTCTACAATAGCTAATTTTTTCTAGCAACATTTTATCAATCATATCTTTGGTTTTATCATTCTTTAATTTTTTCTGGTTATTACTAATTCTCTTTGATAAACAAGACATTCATAATTCTCCTTTTCCCAAGTGGGTTGTTCCATTATTGACAAGATTATCCCTCACAGATAAAATATATTAATTCATGATTTGTCAACATTTAGCTGTCAGTTATCAGCTATCAGCTAGAAGAAGAAATTAGCCTCCCAAATGACTTTTTCTAGTTGTTTATAGTTTTTTTCTGCTTGGTTACTATCTCCGTAAATTACGACAATATTATTCAAAGTAGTAGCTTTTTCTGAGCGATCGCCCACTTCTGGCAAAATGGGTAAACCTTTTTCATAATATTTTAATGTCTTTTGGGGTTGACCTATTTTGTCGGAAACATAACCAATACCAAAGTCAGCCATCGCCTCCTTTTCTCCCTCTAGAATTTTCATGGGAATAACTAAAACTTGTTGAAACCTTTCTATAGACTTCTGATATTGGTATTGCCCTATTTGTTACAGTGCTGTTTTTAGTAGTTTATCTAATTTTTCTGCCTGAGAATTTCAAGTTTGAGCATAACTACCTTGTGGTAATAGTAACAATATTAGGGGAGTTGTAGTTAGGGTTATTATTCCTATTAGACAGGTAAAAATAATTCGTTTCATTCTCTTATTTTTTTCAAATTTTTTTCAAATAAATAATTAATATTATATCTACTTAATTAGTTTTCAAAAAAAATTTTTATACTTTACTTTTTCTCCTCTTTCCTCCCATACCTCCACCTACCTAACTCTCGACTCCTAACTTTTAACTCCTGGCTATACTCGTTATTTGTAACTATTTAAGCACACATAATATAACTGATAACTCAATAAGCTCAAAAGGCTGATGATAAAATACAAAACCATCAATATTCAGCGATCGCACACCTCAAAATTCACATCTAGTCATGGAATAGGCTTTTCATTTTCTTAAGCACCAAAACAAAAACTTCAATCGGTAGGATTTGAAAAATTCAACTTCTGATGATATAATTATTATAGGGGTCTACTTGACTATATATATGACTTTTTATTCAACTAACATAAAGTCCCGTTGAACTGATAGAAGCATCGACCAAAGGAACTTCAATCTTTTTTTTTTCATTCTCTGAAGCATACCAACCTGCTCTGAGAAAACTAAGCCATCAACATTCCGCCTTAGTCATTGACTAGCTTTTTTTCATCTTCTTAAGCACCCAAAAGAAAATTTTAAAGGGTAGGATTTTAAAAAATTCAACTTCTGATGATATAATTATTATAAGGATTAACTTACCCCTATATATGACTTTTTATTCAATTCACCTAAAATCCCATTGAACTTATGGAACCATCGACCAAGGGAACTTCAATCTCTTTTTTTTTCTTACCTAAAGCACATCAACCTACTCTGAGAAACTAAACTATCAATATTCAGCGATCGCAAACCTCAAAATTCACATCTACATCTAGTCATTGACCAGGAGTTTTTTTATTTTCTTAAGCTCTATCCTGAAGCTCAAAAAAACTTGGATTTTAAAAATTTAACTTCTGATGATTTAATTACTATAAAAATAGCTTTGCTTCTTTATATGACTTTTTATTCAATAAACAAAAGTCTCATTGAACTGATGGAGCTATTCACTAAGAAAACCCCAATCTATTTCTCATTGTATGAAGCACCAAAAAAAGAAGAAACACTTGGCAATCACAAAAAAATCTGATAACATAAAGATGTTAATGAGGGAAGTCTGTCTATACACATGACTTTTTATTCAACTAACAAAAGTCTCATTCAAAAGTCTCATTGATAAAAAGAAAAAGTAATTTCATATCCCTGAGCAAAAACAACATCAAAGAAGTAGAATCTTGATATTGTGAAGCTCAAAAAAAAAAGAACTGCATTCCCAAAAAAATTGTAATAGATAATATTATGATCAGTATAATTTAACTTAATATAAGAGCCTTAGAGTGTAACAATAAAAGTGCAAAAAAAAATACTCGCAGCTAAGAGATAGAAATAATCAGAAAGAAAAAAACCTAGATATATTAGAGAAAAATAGAGTAAAAAAAATCACCCAATTGTTTTTTTTATATACAATTAGTTGTTTTTTCAAAAACATTATGTTATAATTGAGTTTATTGATTAATCACAAAGCGGTATTCGGAGATAAAAAACAGAGGTGGAGGCAAGTGTAACTCACCTCTGCTCGGGGTAGGTGCTGGGTGCAGCAGCCTGCGCAATATCAACCCGGATCGGAGGTATAGCTCAGTTGTTTAAGTGCGTCTAACAGCCGGGGAAGATGTCAAAAAAAACTCTGGAACAACTATATGTAAATGTATTGTAAGTAAGTAATATTTTTATGGTTATAAGTTTTGAACGAGAAAATTGTAGTAATCTCAACATAGCTGAGTCACAAGAATGGTTAGTCACAAACGGAATAGGAGGTTACGCTTCCAGTACCATAGCCCAACTCCTAACTCGTCGTTATCACGGACTACTAATAGCAGCTCTCCAGCCCCCATTAGGACGTACACTACTACTAACAAAATTAGACGAAACGGCTAAATATAAAAATCAAAACTTCCCACTATATTGTAACCGTTGGGCAAACGGATCAATAAATCCAGAAGGTTACAAAAAAGTCGAAAAATTTTATCTAGAAGGAACAATAGCAGTATGGAAATTTAAATTTGCGGACATAGTATTAGAAAAACGAATCTGGATGGAGCAAGGAGAAAATACAACTTACATTCATTATAACCTACGCAGTGGTAGCGAACCATTAAATTTAGTTATAAAAGCATTAATTAACCATAGAGAGCATCATGATCATACCTATGCAAATAATGCAAATGACTGGTATATCAACATCAAGAAAGCTAACAAAGGGGTATGTGTACAACCTTTTCCTGAAGCTACACCCCTATATCTACTGACACATCCTCAAATAGACGAAAAAACCTTAGTATGTACACATGCTAACAATTGGTATTACGGGTTTAACCTAGCAATAGAAAAATATCGGGGGCTAGAGGAAATAGAAGACCACCTAAACGCTATCACCCTCAATGCTCAATTAGAAGTAGGAAAATCTCTAACTATAGTTGCTAGCACAAAAGAAAATCCTACTACTAATGGTGAAGAAGCTTTAGCATCTCGTCTGGCTTACGAACAAAAGATCATACAAAAATTTGCTAACCCTCAAATATCCCAAGTACAACAAAAAAAAACAATTGATCCACTATCAAGTCCATCAAAAATATCAACCCAGAAAAAATCGATATCCTCTGCATCGATATCCTCTGCTAATGACAAAGGAACACCAGAATGGATCAAGCAGTTAGTATTAGCAGCGAACCAATTTATAGTTGATCGCAAATCTCCTGAACATACAGAAGGGAAAACCATCATTGCAGGTTATCATTGGTTTCAAGACTGGGGGCGAGATACAATGATTAGCTTACCAGGTTTAACCATCTGTACAAAGCAATTTGATGTAGCACGTTCCATTCTTCAAACCTTTGCCAAATATGTCAAAGAGGGAATGTTACCTAACAACTTCCCAGAAAGTGGTGGAACACCAACTTATAATACTGTAGATACAACACTATGGTATTTTGAAGCCATTCGTGCGTATTATGAAGCCACCGAAGATGACAAATTATTAGCACAATTATTTCCAGTACTAGAAGAAATTATTGACTACTATTCTAAAGGTACTCGTTACAACGTTAAGTTAGATACTGATGATGGTTTAATCTTTGCTGGTGAACCAGGTAGTCAAATTACTTGGATGGATGCCAAAGTTGATAACTCGCCAGTAACAGCGCGTATTGGGAAACCAATTGAAATCAGTGCTTTGTGGTATAATGCTTTGCAAATCATGTATAGGTTTGCCGAAAAGTTAAAGAAGAGAGAGCTTAAGTACAAACAATTAATAAGGTTGATCAAAGATAAAGGTTTTCCCCGTTTCTGGAATAATAAAAGTGGTTATTGTTACGACGTCATAGATACACCTAGTGGTAATGATGCTTCTTTGCGACCTAATCAAATATTTGCTTTATCACTACCACCAATAAGTCAAAAATATAGTTATACTCCCCTTCTGACAGTAGAACAAGAAAAACAAGTGATGGAGATATGCACTCAGAAGTTATTAACTCCCTATGGGTTACGCAGTCTTAGTAGTGATGATCCAGAGTATAAGGGTATTTATGGAGGAGATATGGAGAAACGTGATAGGGCCTATCACCAAGGGACTGTTTGGGGTTGGTTGATCGGTAGTTATGTTATAGCCCATTTACGAATTTATAAAGATCCAGTAAAAGCTAAAGAGTTATTGAAACCAATGGAAAAACATTTGATGGTGCATGGTATTGGTAGTATTAGCGAAATTTTTGACGGTAATGAACCAACAACACCTCGTGGTTGTATTGCTCAAGCGTGGAGTGTTGCAGAAGTTTTACGAGCTTGGTCACTCATTCATCAAGTTAGTTAAAATCAAGAGACACTCTTTATTTAAGGTGGTATTTAGCAGTGAAGTAATTTTTTTAACCAAACAATTGCTTCACTGATTTTTTGATTTTTGGTCTCTGAAAAAAATTCAACTATATTATGCTCTGATATAATAGTATAATAAAACTGATAAATGACCTGCTCAAAAGTTTTAAAATGCAGGTAGTGGTGATTTTTGTAGTTATAGTCCTGACAGTGAAAGGAGCTGACTTATAAATATCAATACGTCTACAAGACTACCCAAGAAATTTTAGCCATTTTTTCATCCTAATTTCCAAGGACTTTAATAATATAGGAGACCTCTGGTTATGCTTATCATTAACAATATCATCAGATTCAACTAAAGGCTTGAAACCATATATCGACGGTTCCATCCATGACTTTAATTCTATCAACATTTCCTGATGTACTTTATCAAACTCATCAGGTTGAGGCTTCATCAACGGTTTAATATATTTCTGATCACAAACAGTAGGCTTAAAATCTCCATCTATTAATACAACTCTCTTATCTTTTGCTACATGCTCTCCATTCAGATAATAGCCAATGTAATAAGCTTCTTTCTTCTTATTTTCATTATGACCAACATATAAAACTTTACTTCCTAATACCCCCACCTCTCTGAGTGAAGTTCCAGGAAGTAGTTTAGGACAAGCGCGAACGCACTCAATGTGATTTTTTTCCTCTATAGTAAGTGTTTTCCATACAGATGTTTGAATCTCATCAGTCAAATTATTTAAAACAAGACTTAAGTTGTAGTTATCTGTTGCTTTTAAGAGTAGATTTTTTACGCAACTATAAACATAGGCTATTTTTTCATCATTAGATTGAGCCAAGAATAATACATTTTTTTCTTTTATCTTGAATATCCTATTCTCATCGCAGACTATATAATAAGGATTTCTTTTCTTATGATTACAATCTAAACTCAACACATAAAGTCTCTCTCCATTTGAATTATTTTCAACCAAATCACCTAGTTGTAATGTATCTGTTGCAGATGTCTCTATAGTTTTTTCTATCTCTTTTACTTCAATAACCTCACTACTGTAAAATTCTGCATCAACGTCATTGATATCCTCAATACTTAAATCCTCATCTATAATTACTTCACCAAACCTTAACCTCTTTGAAACTATATTTTTATAGTCAGGAAACTGCTTAAATATCTCTTCTAAACGCTCAGTTATCTTACCTACTTCATTATCAATTTTCTTAGCAAATGCAATGGCTTCTTTCTGTAATTCTAACTGTTCCATAGCCAATTCTAAATCGTGGATTTGTTGATGAATACTAGGGTTCAAAAACATAACTACGTCCTCTATTTTAATCTATAACTATATTGTATTTAATGATTTTAAAAATGTCAATAATATATCTATTGTTTTTATAGCTTATAATCTTTGATATTCATCTGTAAAAACAATAATAATACTTATAAGATACCCCAGTAACCTTGATTAGTGAAGTGAAATTGCAGAGAGTTTAACTCACAATGTTTAGGTTGCGTATTTAGGTTGCGTATAGAGAACAATTAAAATAATAATGACTCCTACAATAAACATGATTTTCGCGCCAGTAACTAAAAATTATGGCCAAAAATAGAAATTAAGTCTCTGAAATGCTCTCAGCCATTGAGACCTCGCAAAGTGATCAAAGAGAGTTAAGCCATTAAACATTCAAACCTACATTATTTGGTAGTCCTACTCCCATAATGTCTAGATAGAAACAAAATGCTCTCACTGTTCTCCCAACAAAAATAATTACAATACACCACCACCCATACTTTACAGAACTTACGCAGTATTACTATATATGATGTATTTCTGGTAATTTATTCAGACATTTTTACTAATATTTTTACTAAAATTAGAGCCTTTGTGTAAGTCCTGCCCTGTTATCAAATATCGATAGGAATTATAGAAAATTAGATTGATAATTTACCCGCAAAACTTCTGCCGGACATAACTAAGTAAATTGCTCAAAGTCCGCCAAAAACTCTTGCATTACCGTCAGCATAACTTGATGTTCTCCCACATAACCTAGCCCCTCTTTTGAGGTTTGTTTCTCACCACTAATAGCTAAATAATTAGGATAAAATTGAACAGTATGGGGATAGTTACCATCAGAAAGACTTATTTGCCTATATGTAGTAATTTTGGGCAAAATTTTTTGCCAAACTCCAATGCCATCCAATATTCTGCCTGAAATTAAGGAAAGGTTATAAGCAAGTTTTTTTCTGGCAGCTACACATTTAAGTTTAGTCTCAACTAATGCCACTTTTAAACCAGAATTTTTCAGAGCGCAAGCTAGAGCAGTCCCAGCAATGCCCCCACCAACAATAACTAAGTCGTAATCTAGTTTTGTCATGGTAGTTGTTTTAGATAGAGAGTTTGGGGATTTTTTTTAATTACCATATTCATCATAAAAAGTCAACCATATACTTGGTAATTTGTACTCTTATACATATTGTGGCGCAACTTTTCAGAAAAAGAATAAAGGTAAGCATTGAATAGCGGAATGCTTACCTAATTACTCTCCTGCATTTCTGATTTTATTTATTAACCTTGACAATTAATTTTTGACGTTCAATAGACAATTATAACTCACTGTTTTCTAAACTTGGAATCTCAGATAATCTTGCAAATAACCAATAATTAAAGGGACGTTTAACATATATTTCTAAAAGATTTTTAACTTTTCTTCCTCCCATAAAAAAAATTTCATAGGATTGCATTTCTTTTATTAAAAAGTCATCAATATTCCTATTAAATTTCAATTTAATTTGATATTTATTAAAAGCAGCTTTATCAAAGTAATTCAGAAACTTATGACAAATTACGACAATATGATCAAGCCTTAGAATATCAAAGACAACTATATTCTCTCCTAGGCGATTAAAAATTTATGCTCGGCTGTTTTCTAGAAAAAAATCTCTGACTTTATATTTAAAAAAACTTTCAATTTCGGTATAGTCTTTAGTTTGTAAATTAGCTTTTTCTTGCAATAACTTAGAAGCTCCAATATTACTAGTAAATATAATAATTGACTGATTAAAATAAGCAGTCTTACCCTGACCATCTGTTAATCGACCATCCTCTAAAATCTGCAAAAACTTATCAAGAACTGTGGAATGAGACTTTTCAATTTCATCAAAAAGTAAAATAGAATAAGGATTTTCTAAGACTCTGTTAGTGAGTTTTCCTCCTTCACCATAACCAACAAAACCAGGTGGCGAACCAGTTAGTTTCTCTGCGGCATGTTGTTCTTTGTATTCGCTCATATCGAAACGTGCGAAGGCTTTTTCATCACCAAAAACTAACTCTGTCAGGGCTTTGGCTACCTCTGTTTTTCCCATTCCTGTAGGTCGGACAAAAAAGAAAATTCTTTTAGGTTTAGTTGACAATTTGATAAAACTTCTCATAGCTTGTCAGACCATTTTTTTTACCCTCAAATCTGTAGCCTTCTAGTTGATTATAATAAAGGATAATTTCAAAATTATTATCTTGAAAATAACTATTAAGAAACTCTTCAACGGTGAGAGCATTTGGAGCATGATATCTAAATAGCTTAATTTTATAATTATGAGATATGATTCAGGAAATTTTAGTCGTTCAAATCTTCAGTTTACTGTTTGGTTGACAACTTATTTAATGTTACTATAGTATTTTAAAAATAATTGCTTTTTTACTGGAAATAATCTTAAGTAAATATTAACAATTCAAAGACAAATCTGGAATAAGCCAAGTAAGTTTGAGTCACAAGAAACTGAGCATTTATTATTGCTAGAACTGAGTAAATCGAGTAATGAAAATTCATCAGATAATCTTTATCAGCTAGAATTGTATCCTTTTAATCCCCAATATTGCTCCCAAAGAGGAGAAATTGCCGAAGTTGTCCTGGCTTATCCTGAGCTCAAAAAGTTGCAGATTAATGAAGATAATCAAGTCATAGTTAAGAAGCAAAAAATTGGTTCAAAGTTGGTTTTAATAATTAAGGTTAATGTCTTCCAAAGAGATGTATTGAGGGATAAAAATAATGGAGAAAAGGAAGTAATAGCTATAGATATCAAAAACGAAAAAGGTAACAGCCAAATTCAAGAAGTGTTTAAGATTCACTATACTAGCTTAGAAAATAAAGCACAAATTTATCATCCAGAAGTTGAGCAGGAATTAGCACAATATTACCTAACTTCAACTGCTGAGGATAATAATATAATAGAGGATAACTTAGAATGGCGAAAGTTAGAGTCAATTAATGAATCATTAGAGGTTTTAGATTTAGAAGAACCTATCGACTTCTTAACTCTGAAGTTAGAAGAGTTAATTTATGCTCAAAACAATTGGAGTTATGTTGACATAGATTATATAGATAAAAAAAGAGCTTTGGATTTAAAAATTTTAGATTTAAGTAACAGTACTCTGACTAATGAAGACTTACAAGGGGTTGAACAATTTCCTAATATTACTACTTTAATTGTTGGCAGAAATAGTATTACAAAACTTGAATTTATTAATAATTATAAAAAGCTCCAACATTTAACAATTATTGGAAAAGAGGTGTTTAATTATATTTGTAGCTATCAGCCTTTAACTTTATTGTCTCAGTTTAAAGAGTTAAGAGAAATTACCTTAATTGATAATAATTTATCAGATTTAAAATTTGTCAAACAAGCGAATTTGCAGCATCTTAATAAATTGATACTAGACGATAATCAAATAACTGATTTACAACCTCTTAGCCAATTGACAGCTTTAGAATACTTGTCAGTGGCTAATAATAAAATTCAAAGTATTGATTGTTTAAAAAAACTTAGTAACTTAAAAAACTTAATTTTGAGAAATAATCAAATAGGTAATATCAAGAGCTATTGGCGACAGTTTAATAAACTCATAGAGCTTGATTTGAAAAATAACAAAATCACAGATTTGAGACCATTTACAGTTATGAAAAGTCTCAAAAAGCTTAACATTTCTAGCAACCCAATTCAAACCATAATACCATTACAAGGATTATTCCTTAGCCTAGAAGAATTATGGTGGTACAATATAAATTTAATGATTAATATAAGCAAAAAACCGGAAAAACTACTACCAATTCAACAACTAGAAACGGTAACAGTAAATGCTCAAGGAAAAGAAATAGCCAGAAATCAATTTAGTGTATTTGTCAGAGAAATTGTAATTGCTGGATCAATAAAACTCTCTTTAGTGCCCATCCCAAAAGGTGAATATATGATGGGAGAAGGATACGGGCAAAAATTAGTCAAAGTAGAAGAATTTTGGATGAGCCAATATCAAATTACCCAAGAACAATGGGACGCAGTGGCCAACCTTGAAAAAATTGGAACAGAATTGGATGGATCTCCTTCAAACTGGAAAGGAAAAAAACTACCAGTAGAGAAAGTAACTTGGTCTGAAGCACAAGAGTTTTGCCGAAGACTGAGCAAGAAGACAGGGGAGCAATTTAGGCTACCAACAAAAGAAGAATGGGAATATGCTTGTCGTGCAGGAACAACAACACCTTTTTATTTTGGAGAAACCATAACGTCCGAGTTAGCTAACTTTAACGGGAGGGAAACTCATGCTAATGAACCACAAGGAGCATATCGAGAACGGACAACAGATGTAGGAATTTTTCCTCCTAATGCTTTTGGCTTATATGACATGCACGGGAATGTAAACGAATGGTGTAATGATAATTTTGA
Source organism: Trichodesmium erythraeum IMS101 (assembly GCF_000014265.1). NCBI lineage: Bacteria > Bacillati > Cyanobacteriota > Cyanophyceae > Oscillatoriales > Microcoleaceae > Trichodesmium > Trichodesmium erythraeum. Next base: position 3,985,128 of record NC_008312.1, on the reverse strand, counting down.
TGGAGACAAAGACAGAAAAGTTATTCGTGGCGGATACTGCCAGGCCGCTCCTAGTTCATGTCGCTCTGCGGCACGCAGCAGCTATATATCATACCAGAGTTCCTACTCTATTGGTTTTCGTGTTGTGATCGTTCCCCCCAAGACTCTTCAATAGCCCTTTGCCTTTTTTCCCTTTTGCCCTATTGAGCCTTGCCTCTGGTGGGTCGAATTTTTTACCAATATTTGTGTTGAATAGATAATATGCATCTCAATGACAGCTAATTTCAGGAAAATGATGTCGAGCTGTATTTAGATAAAAATCAGTAGTGCGCGCACCTTGCCTGCTTAGAGGTACCTCATTAACCTGAAATATGCTGTAAGAGAGCATTAGAATTCTCCAGAACAAGTTCTCAAATCGTTTTTCTACAGTGATCAAATTAGTATTTTTGGAGAGAGCTATTGACTTAACCAAAGAATAAAGACTTAACATATAAATAAGAGTAACATTAGGTAAACTGCACTCAGTCATAGATAACATCCATCCCTAACCAAACTCAAACTTAATAATAAAAAAAACCTTTTGGCTCAATACAAAAGTTATCGCAAACGGCGTTATAATTAGATTATTATCAACACAGGGGGAGGATATCACCTCACCTCAAAACTGCGGTCGGGGCTCCTTGGCAGAATAACACCCCCTTCTCCCCTAAGCCCAACATCGGGAGCATATCAATATAAAACAGTTGAGAAACATCCTTTTTAATAATCTGGGTTTGGGTGCGTTACGCCATCACTAACAGCACCCTACTCCTGACTTTTATAGTCATTTCAAAGAAAAATAGAACACCCTTTCTTTTTCTGCTGAAACTTAGTTCTAGCAAAAAAGAAATGTCTCCATCTCAACTCAAATGACTATCATTACTGACTTCAACGCCACCTCCAACAATAGTAACTATTTCCAACTTATCCCCCGGTTGCATCTCAGTTTTATCCCAAAATTGTTTATGTAGAATTTCACCATTATATTCTACAGCCACTAAACGGGAGTTGAATCCTAACTCATCTAAAAAATTTGGTAGGACTGTCCGAGGTAAACAAGTACGAGTTTCTCCATTAACTATAAGAGTAATTTTATTTGACATTCTGATCTAACCTAAACTTTTTCTGGCAATATACTATGAGAACGTAATGTTTGATAACGACTTAATTGAGACAGAAAATATTGAGTTACCAAAGTAGGTTGCTCTGACTGCATAATTGCCCTAACTACAGATACACGAAGAGCACCAGCAGATAGAACTTCATCACAGTTTTGCATATCAATTCCACCAATAGCAAACCAAGGAATAGGGCAATTCTTAACAACATAACTGATATATTCTAGACCAACTGCTTTTTTACCTACTTTAGTAGGAGTTTCATATATTGGCCCGACTCCAATATAATCTGCTTCTTCCTGAATTGCCCGCTCCATTTCTTCCTGGTTTGTAGTAGAACGACCTACAAGTTTCTGGGGACCAAGCAGTTGCCTAGCAATGTTAAGAGGTATATCATTTTGTCCAAGATGAACCCCATCTGCATCAACAGCGATCGCTAAGTCTACCCGGTCATTAACAATAAATAGAGCCCCATAACGGCGACAAACCTCACAAAGTTTTTTGGCTTCTGTCAATCTTGTTATGTCATCTGCCGTCTTATTTCGATATTGGACAAGAGTTAACCCCCCTTGAAGAGCAGCCTCTACTATATCAACTAACTTTTCTTCAGGAGAAGTAACAAGGTATAAGTAGGAGTCTTGCAGTTGTTGATTTCTTTTATAGGCGAGAATACCACTTTCGATAGTGTAAACTCGGTAACGTATTTGTTTACAAGCCAAAGCCATCTGAGAATTATAAATTTTTCCATATTCTTCTAAGACTCTGAGTGCTTCTTCTAAACGACAAAAGTTAACTTGTAGTAGTTGTTCAATATCTGAGCGGTGTTCTTCTTGTGGATGAGTCAACTGTGTGCCTGGGTCATTAGGGGTGTTGCGGGACATTCTCAGTTCTGTAGCATGCCAACCACCTATCTCTTGACGTAATTTTTTACACTCATGGGCCAAATCTATACTATTAAGCCCAAAGCGACACCATTCTTCAATAATTCTTAGTCCTTCCCGAGCCCTATCTAAATTTGCATCTAGAATTCGGCGAATAGCAGGTTGCACATTTTTTTCCAAATTATATTGATCGCCCATAATAAAAGTTATCCTATAAATTTTAATCTTACTGTGTCAAAACAATTATAAATTTGCTCTCTCAAATATCTGGAGGGCAGACCAAAACAAACTTTGCTATTATGCCATTAATATATATTTTTTTGTAATATAATCCCGGCTAAAATATAAAAATTTACTATTATATAGAAATTCACTATCATTTATATAATTTTTCTATTATTGTAGAACTCAATGTTTATTCCCACAGGACAAAAGGAAAAACTGTCAGGCCATATTTAGAAAAAATCCTAAATCTCAGGCTAGAAATTTTTGCATTTATTAATCATTTATATCAGCATATTTCAGATTTATGAACTCCGCCCACAGAGACAAGATGTCCCTAATACATAGTTTTTACCAAATGCAGGGGAGCATAATTTGCCCAGTGTCTGCTGTAATTCCCAGATAACAAGAATAAACAAATATTAGCGATCGCGATGATGTCTCAAGAAAACAGTTCATTTAAGGTAAAAAGATTACTGATAATAGTCAAAACCTTATTTTTTCACCTATTTTCTCCTAAAGCCACCATCTCACCCATCTCCCCCATCTGTACTTTTAAGAAAATAGAACAGCTCTGGGTTTCAGGGGCAAGTCTACTTTAACTATAACTATTGCATCTTATGTCAATTGTAAGGTTTTAGTAGTAATTAAAAATTAAAACTCAGAATATTGAATAATTTTGATTCTTCTTAATTGTTATTAAAAATTTCATAAATTATTCCTGATTGCTATATATTTCTTTGAAGATTATTTAAAACTTACCCATAATCTTTAACAATTAAATCATTTTGAAAAAAAATCAAAATCTTTGTTCAAAACATCCCATTATAAAATATAACTAATTTTCTGTCATAGTTTCCCAGGAGAAAAGCTGTGAATCCAATATTTATAATTTCTTCATCAGAAAATAATCACACAAATTTATTACATAAAACCAGTTATTTATCAATCCTTTTAGCTACAGTATTACTAGGGTTATTTGCGTCTACAAGTTTGGCAGTACCACCCATAAAAGAAGTAGCCCAAGTCCCAGAAAATCAAGCTAATTCTGAGATGAAAGTGCTTTATGTTAGTTCATCAATTGGCAGAGACTACAGAGATGGAACTAAAACTACTCCTTTGAAAACTATTACTTATGCTTTAAAAATTGCTCAACCTAATACAACAATTTTACTTGCTCCTGGAACTTATAGCAGACAAACAGGTGAAGTTTTCCCTTTAATTTTAAAGCCAAAAGTCACAATAAAAGGCAACTTCTTCAACAGAGGTAAAAATGTTTTAATTATAGGTGGTGGTAATTTTAATAGTTCGACTATAAAACAAAAAAATATTACAATCATAGCAGCTAAAAACTCAAAGTTAAATGGTGTAACAGTCACAAATCCTAATCTTCAAGGTTATGGTTTATGGATCGAATCTAGTGACTTTATTATTAGTAAAAATACTTTTACTGGTAATCGTATGAATGGAATTTCTATAGTGGGTAATAATATAGGAATGATTCAGGAAAATACTTTCTATAACAACGGCAGAAATGGTATAAAAATTTCTGATAATTCTCAACCAGAAATTAGAAATAATTTGTTTCAAAACACAGCTGTGGGCATTAAAATTTCAGATAATGCTGCTCCAAAAGTAATAGGAAACCGTTTAATTGAAAATCAAAATGGAATAATTATCCAAGGAAATGCACAGCCAATTTTGCGAGGCAATTATATAGAGAATAATAGACAGAATGGAGTAGCAGCCACCGCTCGATCACTACCGGATCTAGGTAATTCTCAAGAGCCTGGTCGTAATACTATTCGTAATAATGGTCAGTATAATATTTATTCTGTAGTTAAAGGTAAAATTATTCCTGCTTATGGAAATTCTTTAGAAGGCGATCGTAATTATGGTAGCATCGATATAGCGGGAAAAATTGCCCCACCTCCACGAGTTGCTCCTGTGAAAAATACTCCAACAACCCCAAATGTAGATCAAGTACAAAGAGAGTCGAAAAAGGAGGCAGTAGTTATGGAAACTGCACCTCTAAGACAAGACATTCAGGTAAAGACAAAAGAATCAAATTTTTCACCCTCAGCAGAAAAACCACCGGAGCAAAGCATATCTAGTAATATTGTTTCCCGAGCCAGAACACAAAATTCAACCAGAGAAATAGTTATCATCCCTGTACCACTTCCAGAAACTCAGAAAACATCTAGGACAAATTCCTACGAACAACCTAATGGTCAGAGAAATTTACAAAGACTGCTAGAAACTAATCCTAATTACTATAATAGACAAACAATTAAAATACCAGTATCGCCACCAGAGTCAGGAAGAAGAGCATTAGAAGCCTTGTCGAATTTACCACCAAGAAGCACTCCCCCAACTTATGGAAGTAAGACACCAGTTGCTGCTCCTAGTGTATTACCTGTTCCCACAGCAAATATTCCTCTTGGTCGTGGAGGTTATGTACCACCCGGTATAGCACAAAATAAAAATCCATTACCTCTTTCTAGGCTATCTTTAAGGTCTAATTCTCAAAATCATGCAGTAGCTTTAGGTCTACGCTATCGGGTAGTGGTAAGTGTGAATAATATTTCTCAGCAATATAAGCTGCGATCGCTCGTACCAGATGCTTTTTCCACTAAAATTAATGGTAATTCTATAATGCAAGCAGGAGCTTTTAAGAGTCGCTTTCAAGCGAATAAATTATTAAGAACTTTGCAGAACAATGGGTTGAATGCTCAAATTCTACCCGTGCAATAAGATTAAGATATAGATAAAAATCAAAAGGCGCAAAGCAGCGAAATTAAATTCCCTGCAAAGGACTATAGCTGAAGTCAGAAGTCATCAGAAGTCATCAGAAGTCATCATGTATCTTACTTAATTAGAGATACTTAAAAAGAGCTGCTCGAATTCATTTTTCACTCAAGAAGTTAATCATTTTCCCCCTTTTTTTTAACTTACCCCTTCTTTTTTGCCTTACTTCTATTATTTATTTGCCACAAAAATTGATTAATGAGTATAACTTAACTTATTTTCTTAACAAAGACTATTAATATCTATTATTTTTTGAAAAAACAAACATTCAAGAAAATATCCATACAAAAAATTTTTTTCATATTAGACACAATTTGCTTGACTAAGACTACAATAGATTTGCTGAGTTTAAAATTTCCAGAGGTATAATATGGTGATATCTGCAAGTCCCAGTGATGCGAAATCTTTCGTGCTTCCTCAGAGACAAGATTATATCCAGCCTCCACTGGCCCAAACAGTTCCATTAGATAAGATTAGAACAAAATTGGACATTACACTATTAGCTCTCAAGGTTTTAATAGGTATTAATTCTGAGTCCATAGTTCGAGTAGCAAGTCAATTAAATATATCGACCAAAATTGCCGATCAGCTCTCTTTAGTAGTAGAAACAGAGAAGGGATTAAAATCAGTAGTACTTCAAAATCAACCTCTGAAAGTAGAAGAAGCTCAAAGTTTTGTATTAATTATCTGTCACCTAGCAAAACAAAACCAAGGTTTAATTCGTCGTGCAGTGTCATTAATGGAACAAATTGATAGTCAAAATAGTAAACTTCAATCAGTTACTTTGTTAAGGGAATATCTTTATGACTTTAAAGAAGTCTATCAAAATTATTATTGGGATCGTGGCAGTACGACACCATATAAATCAGAAACATTAGCTTTAAAGTTATTAGTTGATTTGTTATTTTATAGCGCTCCTCAAGGATGCAATCGTCTTTTATTAAGCCTTAAACTCAATAATAAAAAAACTAGCTAGAGTCAAAAGTCAGAGGTCATAAATCAAAAGTTGTTTTGTTTTGGTGACGTAGATTTTGGGAAATTATCCCCCCAAATGATTATTATCTTATTAAAAGCTGGGGTTGGGCAAGTAAATTATTTTGACATAATCATCAAATCAATTGATAAAAAAATGTATATAATTAAGATAATTAATAATTATTAGTTGAGGATTAGCAAAATATTTAAAGCTCCTTAATGTTTGTTTTTTTATAATTTAGTACTAGTTAAATAAATTTAATAAAAAAAGCCTAAAAATACAAATGCAAATGTGATAATTTGTTTTGTAAAATACTAGCTATTTTTATTGATAATATCAAACAGTTATGGAGAAAAATAAAGGCTATAAATTTATCTGTTCTGACTTTCCTGAGTTAGATGGCAACTCTAACAATGTATCCCGTACTTAATTCCTAAAACTTTGTGTAATACCATTTATCAAAAACTTTTCAATTTGGCTATTGAGCTGGCTAGTATTGTGGTAAGGACGTTGTATACAACGTCTTTACTGCCATAATAGTAATTTACAGTTTCCCATTTAATAATGATTAAAAAGGTTATTGCAACTGTGTTAATTACTAAATAATTGAAGTATCAACTAAGTATAGTATAAGTTTATAGTAATTGGTACAAATTGATTTTTGAGGATGAATAAAATTATTAACTAATTAGGCATTAAGAGGGAAAAACGATTAATGGCATAACTTTAGATTGATATTTAATTCAAATTTTTTCAGTATGGCTTTAAATTGATATTTAATTCAAATGTTTTCACGAAGTTACACTCCCCCAACCTGTACATTAACAGTAACAGCTAAAGGTTTGAAATTGTTAACATGGTTTGGTATACAAAGACAACAAAGGTTTAGCCTCAGTTTTGACGACCCCAGGGTGTCTGAAGCAGAGCATATGGCAGTTAAAGGCGAGCGCAGCGAACTAGATCTTCTCCACAAAGTAGTTACTAGTTATGTCCAAGAATTTTTAAATAACTCTTCGACTGTACCCTCACATGTGGAAAATACAGAAGTAGAAAAAGATAGTAATATACAGTTACAAAATTCTTATAAAAAAAATCAGAAAGATACTAGCACAGAAGATACTATGGAAGGTGCTAATGCGAAAGTTATAAATTTTTCTTCCCAACCCCTGATAAATAATCAAAATATTTATGTGCAACCACGAGACTTATTGACCCATGATTTATTTTTGGGATCTTTAGCAAACAAAGAATCAGGAGAATTTATTTCCCTGAGTATGTTACAATTATATGATTTAGCGATCGCTCTAGATGAATGTCAAAATGATTTACAGACATTACCTCAGTTTCAGTCTGATGGTGAAGTTAAACCTATTCCCGAATGGTTGCATACTGTAATACTAATGACTCTTACTGCTGGTTTGACTGCTGGCGGAATTAAACTTTATAACCGCTATGCAATAAGTCAACAAAAGCAAAATGAAAATATTGCTACATCAGATGCTATCAGGAATAATAATCAATCAATTCCTTCCCAGACATCCCCAAGCCCTACTTTATTACCAACACCAAAAGTACCTCCATCCCCATTACCTACACCAAAAGAAAAATCACCAACAACAACCATAATTAAACCTTCTCCCATTCCTAAACCATCTCCTTTGTTTCCTAAACCAAATCCTCCAGGATCACCATCTCCTAATAATTTAAGACAACCTAATTTTTCTCCCACTCCCCAAAACCAAGGAAGTTCTAATACATTTGTTATTCCTCCAGCACCGCTACAGACACCCCAACCAATTCCTCTAGCACCGCTACAAACACCTCCGCCAGTTCCTCCAGCAGCACTACCTAATTATGGAGTCACAGTACAACCTAGATACCCTGTGCAACAGCCTCCAAGTCTGCAAATTCAACCTGCTCCAAACCAACCCCCATTACCAAATACAAATATTAATAGCAGAAGAGTCAAACCCTATTTAGATGTGAGTAGTATTCCGATAAATGTTCCCCGAAAAATTAATTTACCAGCCTTAAAAGATGTAGATCCGGTGGTAATGGGTAATATATCAACTACTGCTGAATCTAATAGTGAGAAAAACAAGTCTAAATATACATTGCTTGATAAAATTCCTCAAGTAGCAGAGGTGAGAGAATACTTTGAAAAAACCTGGGAACCGCCTTCAGGTTTAGAAAAAGATTTGCAGTATAGTTTATTACTAAATGGGGATGGTTCTGTGAAAAAGGTAATTCCCATTAGTCGAGCATCGGTTGAGTTTTATGGTAATACAAATATGCCTCTAGAAGAACAAACTTTTGTGTCTAATATTGAGGGCGGAAAAACTGCTAAAGTTCGATTAGTTTTGAGACCAAATGGTCAAGTACAGACTTTTTTAGAGGAATAATTTAGTTGACAATTTTTAGAATCTAAGAATACCGTCCCGAGCTAGTTATTTCAGGTGATTAAGTTATCAAACTTATCAACTAAAGAAAAACTACTGACATAAGCTTGAGTTAATGCAGGCAAGATCCCTTAAGTAGAAATTAAGCAGTCACATAAATGTATTAAAACACATATTTATGGCAAAGAGCGTTGACTTAATTAATCAAAAAATAATGATATAGTAAGTTTTGAGGGGTTGGTGCAACAGCCTGTGTTAGCAGATATTTGCCCCAGCAAAATGTCAACCCGTTGAGAAGCTACAGCTAGGTTCTTTAAGCGCCCCTAACAGCGGGGGAGAATCTCAAAGTCCAAATTGTTAGCCCTGTAAATCAGGGTATTGGACTGATACGCCTAAAAATTTAAGCCCATACAGAAATGTGTCCAAATCTATATCTAAAATTTTAGGTTGGGTTGAGGCAACTAGAGCGAACAAAAAGATGTCTGTTGAGTTAGGTCTCATTGGCCAACCTATATTATTACCACTAATTACAACAATCAAATTTCTTTTTTTATAAAATTTTGCTTGTTTTTATGACTAGCAATACGCACTGTACTATGATCCACTGGACCTCCAGCAATAGGAATTACTTGATACTTGCGCTCTTGTTCCAGGGTTTTCAGTTTAGTATAATCAACCCAGTGAATACAATCAACAGGACAAGTATCGATAGCTTCTTGAATTAATTCTTGAGAGTCACCATCTTGATCAAAAACTCGCGATCGCCCATGGTCAGGTTCCATATAAAAAGTATTATGAGCAATATGGGCACAGTGTTTACAACCAACACAGGTAATTTCATCAACATAAACTCCCTTTTGTCGTAATGCTCCACCAAGTTCAGGTTCCAAACCGGAACGTTCTGGAGTATCCCGTAATATTCCACCAAGTTCAGGTTCCAAACCAGAACGTTCTGTCTCACCTTCTAGGGAGGATGAAGAAAAATCTAGCATTTTTTCAAAACAAATAAATATGATTTATAATTTGAGAATTGGTAAGGTTAGGTCCCAGAAAAAAGTCCAACAAACACTGATAATAATTTATTATATAAAAGCCATTTCCTCTCTTGGCAAGGAGTGTTTGTGGTCGGCAAAGGAGTTATAACTCAACATTTAGAAGTTAGGAGTTAGAGAAATAAAATAAGGAAAAAAGGTCAAAAAATGCCCCTATAGTCACTATTTCTCTACCTATTTCACTCCGAGATGCCAAATGAGCTCTATAGTCCAGTAGGGTACCTTTCGCGATAGTTTAAGGAACTCAGTAACATTACAGGAAGTGGAGTATAATGAACCCTACTAGACTAGCAAGAGATTACTCCTATTTAAGCACTCCAGCGCTGAACAACTAGTCGGATAGATCCATCCCGATTTTTTTGCTGTTCAGTAACTTGAAATCCTTGTTTGGTAGTTTCATTGACTACAGTGTGTAAAGCATAGCGCTGAGTCACCATTTTTATAAACCGATCTACAGACCATGCTTGTTGCCAAAATTGTAAATCAGTTACTAGTTCATACTCATTACCATTCCAAGTAAAACCTAAATCATACCCATTATTTTGTGGTATGACCACTTCAGCAGTGCTAGTCTGTCCACGATAACCCCGGACTTGTGTTGGGCCAGATTTCCAGTCAATACCTAAATCTGTCAGAGCAGACTGCAAAGACTTTAAATTACGAATTTGAGTTTTAATTTGACTAAAGTGTGACATAGTTATTTGAGAAGCAATAAACGGAACTCAACAAAAAAAATAATTTTACCAGTCGCTAAAAGAAGAAACTTGCGTTGTGGCAGTATCAGACTGATGCTGCTGTTGAGCAAAATATTCAGAAGTTGTCTGTTGAGTTAAGACAATACCTAACTCAGCTTCAATTGCTGCAGTTACTTCTGTACAGGAGTTACCGACAATGCCAGTCACTTTTTCCTGTACTCGACCATCTGGATAAATGATGAACTCTAAAGTTTCCATGTTCATAGCTCAATGATGAACAGTTATAGGACTATGTACAGACACCAATTTTTTGAAACTGAATATCTGCTAAAGTTGCTTCTTGATTGTTTCAATGATTTGCTTTTAATCTAAATCAATTTTTATTAATTGATATATAACGAATCATTAACAAAAGTTATTATAATCTGAAGCAGTAACTTAATTACTTGTTAAGTTTGGCGTATATTTTGGAAACAGTCAAGATACTAAACCCAGGCATAAGGAAATGTGGGAAGAGAAACTAGACAAGTTAATACTTTTATTAAAACTTTTAACTTCAAACTATTGACAAATATAACATAAATTGTTAAGAAAAAATAATTTTTTTTACGGCTAGATTACAGTAAAGATATTCAATGGAATGTCCCTACAAGGTCAACCCGCTCCTGAGCAAGCTAACGGTAAAACTCCTCCCACGCTTAACTGCCTAGAAGGATGTCAACTCTGATAACTGATAAAGTATCGGACTCAAATGAGATGTACAAGGCCTGAATAGTAAAATCTTATGGTGCGGGCATTTTACCCCCTAAATTTATACCTTAAATACAGTGGAAAGTGCTGTTGGTGATAACTAAAATGATTTCCAGAGTGATGCACCTTAGCAGATAATAAAAGTCTGTCCAGTTAAATTAAATACTATGAGGGCTATGAAAATAACAACTTCCAAAAATCAAATCCATGTAGGTGTTTTAGGTTTCGGCGGTCTGGGGCAAGCTGCAGCTAGGGTACTTGCACCTAAACAAGAAATGGCCTTGGTTGCTGCTGCTGACCAAAAAGGTTATGTCTACAATTCTCAAGGATTAAATGCTGACCATTGTATGACTATGTATAATGACCAAGGGTCTTTAGGTTATTTAGAAACTGGTGGGGTTTTAAGTAATAAGAGTATTGAAGAATTAATTAAAGTAGCTGGTACTGTGGATGGTTATTTTTTGGCCCTTCCTAACTTACCTAATACTTTTATGGCAAGTGTTGCTAAACAATTTATTGCTGCTGGTTGGCGGGGAGTATTAGTCGATGCTATTAAAAGAACGAGTGCGGTAGAACAATTGTTGGCCCTCAAAGATGAACTACAAGCTGCAGGTATTACTTATATGACAGGTTGTGGCGCAACTCCTGGTTTATTAACTGCAGCAGCAGCTATAGCAGCTCAGAGTTATGGGGAAATTCATAGTGTGAAAATTACTTTTGGAGTGGGTATTGCCAATTGGGAAGCTTACCGCGCCACAATTCGTGAGGATATTGGTCATTTACCCGGATATGATGTGGAAAAAGCTAAAGCCATGACTGATGCTGAGGTGGAAGCTTTGTTGGAAAGTACAAATGGTCTGTTGAATTTGCAGAACATGGAACATGCTGACGACATTATGTTGGAGTTGGCAGGAATTTGCGATCGCGATCGAGTAACAGTAGGAGGTATTGTTGATACTCGCAACCCGAAAAAACCTTTAAGTACAAATGTTCAGATAACTGGTCGCACTTTTGAAGGTAAAATTTCTACTCATACTTTTACATTAGGAGATGAAACAAGCATGGCGGCTAATGTTTGTGGTCCGGCATTTGGCTATTTCAAAGCAGGAGTCGGTTTACATCAAAGAGGTATTTATGGTTTATTTACTGCTGCTGAAGTTATGCCACAGTTTGTCCGCTAGTGGTTTATCTTCTTAATGGGTGAAGTATTAATAGTGTGAGTTTTTTACTCACACTATAGTATTATGTCAAGTCAGGATGAATAGTTATTGTATAGAACTCCTGCAGGTATCTATGCCATAGAACTCCGATCCGTTGAGCGAACGCCACTATCTTAACTCACCCTTCGCCTCTAGCTTCAACCTAAAATTTGATCAACCTCCCCAAATCATTTATGGGATGGAAATTGAGGTATAGAGCAAAAATTTATTAATCAAAAACAACTGATTTACTATCAAGGAGTTTATCATAGTTTGAGGCAGTAAATTAGATATCGTCAACCTACTCCATTTGGTTTACCCAATTTGCAGAAAACAAATGTGCACTTAGTGTGTAACCGTTATTAAAGATTATTCTCTAAAAATTTAAGCGAATGGTGAGTCTAGTTTAAAAGTTATAAATAACTAGGGAAGTAGAGGCAATTTTTCCAAGTAATGTTTCGTAAACATCAATTTACTCTACAAGAGCAAACAAAGGAGAAAACTAGATGTGTAGGAAGTAGTATAGCTGGTACACAAAATTAATTACACCTATGTGTTATATGATATTGAACTTCTTATAGCATATACCATCAGCCAAACTAAAGTAGGTTTTCCAGGAGTTTAATAGTGCTTAATTACTTAAATTGTATTGAGAAATAATTGTTAGAAAATTATACCATAGATATATTCAAGCTATTCCTACTTTTTTTTAAATAATCTTGTTATTTTTGACTATTAAATGGGCAACTACCAGCAGTTAAATCTTTAATAAACTTACTATTATCGAAATAATGTTCTATAGATAAAATCTTTAAATCTTCAGTTAATCTAGCAAGGCTAATACCTATGATTTCAATAGTTTTACCAGTGGGTTTATGCTCTTTAAAATTACCTTTAAAAGTTCCCCAATGTCGCCATTTAAAAGTAACATTTGGTGGTCCTGAGAGCACTTCTATTACTTCCCAAAGAAACCCTTCAGGAAAAGCTGTATTAAAAACTTCAGAGGATGATTCAAAAGTTTCTTCTTTGGGATTATAATATTGATTTTGACTCATAAAAAGATTATATGTTCCTTGCTCTGCTGTTTCTTGAGCAGTGTATTCTTTACCTCCATTACTACTCATGCGAAATTTATCGGCAACAACAGATAACCACTGTTGAGGATCAATTTTATTAGATACTTCCATTTCAAAAGTTCTGACTAGGTTATGAACGATCGCTTCTAAAGAGCCTTTTTGATGATCGTGTTTACTTTCTTGTTGGAAAACCCGATCATTATGAGAATAGTCTGGTCGTTTCCCCTTTCGCCATTCCACTCCTTCATTATTAGTAATTACTTTGTCTCGATCTTGTACCCACAGGGGGAGCTTAGAGTCAGTATTACTCATATTTTTTTCAATCATTAGTTTTACAACTTAAGTTTACTAGATTATTTTTGAAGACAATGGGTATTTATATAATTATTTAATTATTTTTAATTACAAATAAAGTCTATACTTTTATAGTTTTTGCCTTCACTACTGAGTTTAAATACTCAAGCCCTAGAGAGAAGGGATGACTCTGTAAGTTATTGGAGGCGCTAATGATACACTAAACCTGGATCTCTCAACTGTGTGTGTTCTAGATATGCAACAGTTTATTTCTCAAGAATTATTTAGTTATTTTCTGGTTTTTACTTGCCACTTCTGGAAACTTAATTTTGTCTCTTTCCAAGGATATTTATGGGGACTGTTGTTAATCAGAGGAAGCAAAACGATGAACAACATCGCTCACTCTTATTTTTGGGTGGAACGGTTTCTGTAAAGCCCGATCGCTTTATGTCTGAAAATCTCTGGGATATCAATAGGGTGGGAAAAACTTTGGTCGCTCTCCTGCTCCAGAAGGTAGAAAATCAGCTTCAGGTCCACAGAAGATATCTAGCTGGTCTGGATACTTTATTACTCCCGAAAAATTGCCAGAAAATTTCAGGGGTTTAACTGTGGAAAGACCATAGTGAAAAAGCAGATAGGGGAGAAAGCCTCAAAAGACATCATGGGAGCATTCTGGAATTAATTAGTGGGGAGAAAACCAGCGACCATTATTGGTGTTGGCAGACTTTGATGAGGCTAATTTCAGGAAAATTAAATCCCTTTCAATTCATCGTTGACTCCCAGGGTGTAGCTCACCGAGCTAATTTTTGGGATGGAGTCATCCTCTTAGTTCTCGACCTGAAACAGTAGCTTAGTTCTATCGTCTTCTTGCCCCTTTAGTTTCCTCAGGAATTCAGGTCATTACCCGGATGGGAAAAAAAGGCTGTGGCTGGGGAGCAACTAACTGAATCTAAAACCAAAAAAAACGGTTAAAATTGAGGGAGAATAGAAACTAACTCATCTCCTACAAAATTTACGCCTCAAAAACTCTCGGTTACTATTTATGGCAAACAGGTGAGCGTTGAAGCCATCGAACGAGAAGTTTTATAACGCGGATTTCAGCCCAAAGTCTCTCCTCTTCATTCCGAGTTGAGTTTTTCTCGCCTGTATTGAGGACTTCAACGTTTTGCTATTAGTCGTGTCCTTTCTCCTAAGCCCACTTTTGAAGCAGACTTGCAGCCAAAGTCTCTTGAGTTAGACCGGATTCTTCCTCTAGCCGCCTAAACCGCTAACTTCAAGCTTTGATGACTCGGGCCAGAATCTTGATTTCTGGATAAATTTCCGTGAAGGTATAGTAGAACACAAACTATTTAAACAGCAAATGAATTTACAAAAGAGATATTCTTGAGTTTACAAAAACAACTCCACAACATCTTGGCTGAACAAAGGGGAGCATTTTTCGCTGTTTAATCTTTGTTTTCTTTTTAGCCAATTAAAGCTCTGAATTCTATTCCTGAAGTTTACCAATCATAGAAAGGAAAGCTACTCTTAAATGAGCTCAAAAATCTAGGCAGCTCTTTAGGAGCGACTCTAAAACGCAAGATTAAGCTCTTGCCTGTATGTGCTCCTAATAGCCTTGTCATTGTTGCTAAATATAATCTCAATACCATTGAGTGCGGGTATCTAGAATTCCTCCAAGGCTATGGGGAAGCAAGCTGGTCACTGGCTCCCCAGCGCATCGATCATGCCATAGCTCTCAGCCAAAAAACAGAGATAATTTTCACCACCTGTGAAGCCGCGAATAGTTATTGTGGCTCGCAACAAAACCTTGCAGAAGCCAAAACCCAAGGAGCAGATATCCAGATTATCTCTTCGCCTCAGCAAGCTCTCTAAATCGCTCTCGAACAACGGACGCGACACATCATTTTCTTCAGGGTAGGCTTTGAAGACAGCACTGCCAAAACAGCCCAGACTTTTCTACAAGCATAATCCAAGCAGATTGACAACTTTAGTGTCTATTGTAACCACATCTCAATTGTGCCTACTCTCAAAGCCATTATGGACTCCCGAATTTTACCTATAGATGGATTCATCGCACCAGCTCAACTAATTGCTACCTTTGAACTGGAACCCTATCAGTTTTTAGTTGGTTACTATTGCAAACCCTTAGTTGTTGCCGAAGTTACTCCTATTTCCATGCTCAAAGCTAAATTGATGCTACTATAACAACTGGTTGATAGTCGTGCAGAACTTTCCACCCTTGAATTAGAATTACTCTCAGCCTCTCTTAGCTTAGAAGCAATGCAAGCTATCAGCCGAGTGTACAAGCCTCATGATTTCTATGAATAGCGGGGGATAGTTTCCACTGACTAGTCTGGCTTGAAACTACACCCTGACTGTGTTCAATTTGATGCGGAAGTGAAATTCCATCTGCCCAAATTAAAGAGATATGACCCCCATTCTTCCCAATGTTGGGCTGTCCTCAGTTGGTTTTTCAAGCCCTTTCAGTGTAAAGTTTTTGGGGCAAGCTGTAACCCCCAAATACCCCTAGGAACTTTTATGGCTTCTCCCGAGGGAGTTTGTTACCAACAATACAATGCCAACTATTGAGCAACTGAGCCAAAATTATAAGTAAAAAAGGTTTATGAGGAAAGACTTTTCGACAAAGGTAGTCAACTTCGCTGAAACCACAACTAGTCGGGTAGGAAGCCCTCTAATAGCAGAAACAGGACAAGTACAACCTTCTGCCAAAGCTGACGGAACTTGGCTCACTGCCTCTGACTTGTGGGCAGAGCAGAAAATTCACAGAGCAATTGAAACCACCTTTCCTAACCACGGCTTTTTGAGTGAAGAAACTGCTCAGTAGTTTCCCGAACAAGAATGGTGTTGAATTGTCGATCAGGGGCATTCATGAATCATCAAGTTATTTCCCCGAGTTCTGTACTTCCCCAGCCACAACACTTTTTTAACTTTTGTTTAAGTAGCGCTTCCCTGGGGGTAGCTCCTTTTCCCTGTAGAATGCGAGTGCTGAGTGCAGCCAACTATGACTGTTTGAGTGTGGCTAACGGCACAGCACTCGGTGCAGTAGAGTTGAGACCGAAGATTTGGCACATGATGCTGCAACCTGGGCTATAGCAATTATTTTGTCTGGATCTTGCACCTACAGGGCTAGCTTAGAGTCAGTCTTACTCATGTTTTTTTTCAATAATTAGTTTTAAGACTTAAATTTACTAGATTATTTTTGAATAAAATAGGTATTTACATGATAATTTAATTATTTTTGATTACAAATAAAGTATAAAAAAGAGATTAGTCAATCTTTTTTATTTACTCTTTCTTCTTTGATTTTTATAATAAAATCTTCTTTAATCAAAGTATATTTAAAACTTGCTTTCTGAGACTGGGAATTAACTAAACTTCCTTCAATTTTTAATCCTATTTTTTCCACAATTTAAACAGACCTTTGATTTTCTAAGAAAGCACTAGCAAGTACTTGCTCTATTCCTAACTATAAAGACTTTCCCCAATTACAGCTTTTGTTTCTAAGTTTAGATATAAAACCCCAAGCTTTCCTATGTAACTGATAACCAAGTTTAATATTATAGAAGTTATCCAGTATCAGCAGCCGTATAAGGCGCGAAGCTCTTACATACGGAGCTTGAAGGAGAGATGAAGGGGCGAAATTCACCCATTGACTATATTAAAAACCTGAAAGCATTTACAGATAAATACTTTAGCCTTTAAATATCAGCACCTTTGCTACAAGCTTTTTGCTCTCATCAACTCAAAATTAATGATTTTGAAGTAGGTCGGGCAGAAAAATTGAGGGAAAATAATTTCGACTACATCCTTTATCATTTATATTTATCCTAATTCAGTGCCTTTGCATCTTCTACCCTCACCCATAAGACAAATTTCAGCCAACCCTAAATGATTTTGTGTAGGTGCTTAATTTTATTTACACTTATTTCTTGACTTTTCCTATTTTTTCCTGCTTTCTATTTTTCCCTATTTCCTACTCCCTATTTATTACCTTAAATTAAATAAAACCATTTTCTGCCAAAAAATCAGGTGTAATATCTTTTAAATTATTAACAGGAGAAGTTACTGTTAAAGCAGGTGGTAAAACTGAATAATTATTAGACCCATGACGGAGAAACTTAGCTACATATTTACCCAAAATATCTGCCTCAATATTTACTAAACTACCTGGTTTTAAATGACTCAAGTTTGTTTCATTAAAACTATGAGGAATAACTGCTACCTGAAACCAGTTGCCATCCCGATCACAATCAGCTACAGTCAAACTGATACCATTAACTGCTATACTTCCTTTAGGTACAATATACGGTGCAATCTGACATTCCCAGCTTTCATATGTTTTGTGTGGAGCTGTAAATTTCATGTCCCAGGCATTAATAGTTTTAACAGAGGTTTCTAAGCATCCAACCCCGTCAATATGACCCGTCACAAAATGGCCTCCTAATTTACTGCCTGCTCTTAATGAAGTTTCAAGATTAACATACCTATCCGAAAGTTGACCTAGTGTACTACGTTGTAAAGTCTCTGGTGATACGATCGCTAAAAATCCTTGGGTTAAAATATTTATTACTGTTAGACAAACACCGTCTACAGCTACACTATCACCAATGGCCAAATCTTCTAAAATAATTTTGCTATTGCTAGATGATGCTAGAGAAACTAAAATTTGGCTTTCTTCTAAAAGTTTAATTTTTCCTAAAGTTTGAACTAATCCTGTAAACACTGTTTTTGTTTTTCCCTATGATTAATTAATTAATTAAAGTTTAGTTAAATTTTTAGAGCAGTTGCAACAACATATAGCTTAAAGATAAGATGGTATTAACCTTTGGTTTGCTATTAGTCAAGGCAGATACCATACCTTAAAAGATAAAAATAATAAATAAATGTGAAAATAACTTATATTAGGTAAAGATCAGGGCACACTAACATTCAATTCTTTCTTACTTAGAATTATTCATATCCTATATAGTTTGACAAAAATAATAAAAATAATTTATAAGATGAGGCCGAGCCTATGATTGAAATGAAAGTCGCTGGAATAGCATTGGATGCAGCAACACGTAATCCAATTGTGTTGTTAAGAGATAGTACAGAGCGACGTGCGTTGCCTATTTATATAGGTCAAGATCAGGCCAAGGCAATTATTAGTGCCCTGGAAAACCATCTACCACCACGTCCATTGACTCATGACCTTACTGTCAATATTCTAGATTCACTCAATGGAGTTCTAGAAAAGGTGGTAATTCACTCATTGCAAGATAATACATTCTA
The DNA here is from genome assembly GCF_000014265.1 of Trichodesmium erythraeum IMS101. NCBI lineage: Bacteria > Bacillati > Cyanobacteriota > Cyanophyceae > Oscillatoriales > Microcoleaceae > Trichodesmium > Trichodesmium erythraeum. The sequence goes on along the minus strand of NC_008312.1, from coordinate 3,966,348 downwards.
TGCAGTGCTAATTGTGAAGCAAGGAGAAACTAAAAAAGAAATTGATGCCCGGCCCAGTGATGCTATCTCTATTGCCTTGCGTACAAATAGCCCAATTTGGGTCATGGAAGAAGTAATAGCAGATGCCTCGATCCCCGTAGACCGAGATGCAGATGAAGCTGAAAGGCAAGCATTTCGGGATTTTGTGTCAAAACTTCGCCCTGAAGATTTGATCAAACGTGGTGGATCTAGTACTGGTGAACTGTCTTGATATTACTTTACAGAAGTTGAAATCCAAAAACTAAAATTCAAAAAAATATTTATTTCCCTAAGAAAGAATTTGAACAGCCTATTTGAGATTTTTAGTTTTAGCATGATGGTAGGTATTTTTATGGCAAGTTAATTACAGTTTTCATCCTTCTTAAAAGTTGGAGCCAAAAACTCCATGAAACGTTGCTAAAATTCTCTGTACTAGAGGAATGTCATAATAACATTAATGACATAAAAACATAGAGCTTAGGGCTCAGTTGTTTTCCCATGTCTAAGAGCCGGGGATGGCGTTAAAGATTTTAAAATATACAGGTGTATTACCGCAGGTTTGGCAAAACTAATTTCAATCTCTCAGTATTTTCCTTGGGTACTATGCGATATTTGGTATCTCAGGAAAATGCTATTCAAACAATACAACAAGCTGTGAAAATGGGAATTAATCATATAGAAACAGCTAGGGGTTATGGTCAAAGTGAAAAGTATCTGGGCACAGCCTTGGCCTCTGGGTTGCGGCGTGATCAACTTTATATAACAACGAAAATTACGCCGACACAAGATGTCAGTCTGATAGAAAGTTCCATAGATGAATCATTGAAAAATCTCAATATTGACTATTTAGACTTTCTAGCTATTCATGGCATTAATACCTGGAAACATTTAGAAACTACTCTTTATGGGATAAGAGCCCTTCATAAAGTAATTAGTGATGGGCGAGTCCGACATATTGGCTTTTCAACTCATGGGCCTTTAGAGGTAATTTTAGCAACCATTAATACAGATTTTTTTGAATTTATTAATTTACATTACTACTACTTTTTCCAACGTCATGCTCCTGCAGTCGAGTTAGCCCACCAGAAAGATATGGGCATTTTTATTATTTCTCCAGGAGATAAAGGTGGACAATTATATACACCACCTCCTAATCTTCAGAAGTTGTGTCAGCCTTTTCTGCCACTGGAATTAAATTATCGTTTTTTATTAAGTGATCCTAGAATTACAACTTTGAGCTTGGGTGCTGCTAGGCCACAAGAATTAGAATGGCCTTTGACTATGAGCGATCGCATAGAACCTCTAAGCTCTCAGGAAACAGAAATATTTCAGCGTTTAGAAAACCAAGCTTTAAAGCGCTTGGGAACGGAAAAATGTAGCCAATGTTATGCTTGTTTACCTTGTCCAGAAGATATTCAGATTCCAGAAATTCTAAGATTAAGGAATTTGGGGATAGCTTATGATATGATAGATTTTGCTAAATATCGATACGGAATGTTTGAAAATGCTGGTCATTGGTTTCCTGGTAAGAAAGGTAACCGATGTACTGAGTGTGGTGAGTGTTTACCTAGATGTCCGGAAAAATTGGATATACCAAATTTGTTGAAAGATACCCATGAAAGGTTTAAGGGTGTATCTGGTCGTCGATTGTGGGAATAAAGTTTTAGATCTTGTGTTAAAATATTAAGGCTACAGCATCCTATCAAAAATTAGGTTTACAAGGTGTAAATAGTAAATCTTTTGTAGTGCAGTTGTCTTACCGTTTCAATAATGTTTACCTCAGCTACTGTGATAATATCAGGTCTCTTCCTCATTGGTTGTACCGAATAAATTTTTCAGATCTTGTGTAAAGTTGTTAAAGATATAGCATCCTATCAAAAATTAGATTTACAAGGTGTAAATAGTAAAGTTTTTGTAGTAGAGATATCTTGTTATCACCCATAATATAACCTCAGCTACAACGGTAATATTAAGTCTCATCAATTAAGCATAATAAAAATGCTTTTCTCAATTTAATTGCTATTTATTCTCAATTCCCTAAATTTTTTCCACAGTGGGTATTAAAAAAACATAATCATAATACTAAGTGCTATATATGCTATATATAGGGGGTATTTTTTCACAGAATAAGATACTCTCTACTCTTTTTTCCATTAAGTAGTTAAAGAAATAAAACTGTAATATTTATCACTGATAATCGTGTCAGTATGAGTTTAGATAATATTAACAAGTAATTGTTACTGGTATAAAGTATGTGTTTCATTTCAGTAAAGTATACTAGTGAGTAGCAAGTTGTCTAAAAGACAGGAATAAGCAGCTACACAAAATTATTTACAACATTATTTACAAATAGCTATGTTTACACAATAAGAATTTCCTAGAATTTCAACTATGTGTAATTTATTTTGTTTACCTGCTTAATTAATGTTTATACCTGATATACTTGCTATTTGCTATAAATATTTCTGGAAACACTACATATATATTTCTTAAATTATCATTCCTTAATAGCCAAGATGAACAAGCTAATTTCTACAGAGAAAAAGTTTTACTATTTTGCTTATGGTTCTTGTATGTGTCCTGTAGATTTAAAACGAACTTTGGGTGAAAATACTCATCCCTATATTATTGGTCCTGGGAAACTTAAAGGGTACAGAATTGGATTTTATAATTATTTACAAAAGCGTAATTGTGGAGCATTAGATGTAGTCAAAGATCCAAATTCAACTGTGGAAGGAGTACTTTATAGTTTACCTTTGAGGTTACGCGATCGCCTTGATGAAAGAGAGACTGTTAAATTTGATTTTGTTAAACAAATTCACTGCGGTGGTTATCGACCAGAAACAGTTGAAGTTTATAGCCAAGGCAAATTATATAGTAAAGTAATTACTTATGTAGTTGTAGATAAATTATCCCAGGAATTAGCTCCTAATGATTGGTATTTTAACGTTGTACTTCGAGGTGCAATAACTTGTGGACTTTCTCAAGAATACTGTTGGAAATTATTTGAACATATGCACAACTTACAGCACCAGAAAAGACAAAAAAAAGTTTTAGCTGTAGACTATATTAAGCATTTATCAAATAAATAAAGTAGATAATTTTGTGTTTTTAGCGAATAGTTCATCTGGTAAAAGAGAATAGGAAGAAGAAAACTAAAGTACTATATCTAAGGTATTTTTATCCTGAAAATCTATTCATAAGTCATATTCCCTTTTCTACTGATGAAATAACATAGTAATTAAAGGGAAAAAATTTAATAATATCCAACTCCAAAACCAGTAATTATTTCCTTGAATAGAAAAATCTGTTTCTGCTAATAGGGCATCAATTCTTTCTGTCAAACGGTTAGGGGGAGTTGTACAACTAAATGCTGCATAAAAGTTAGTTGGTTGAGTCAGGCGATCGCTTACCATTAATAACAAAATCTCCGCCAACAACAACCCATCAACTTGTTTTTTTGCCCACTGGTCCGCACGAATTTCTCGCAGTGTCAAAAGTTCATCCCACAAAGCTTTAGTATTTGGTAGGAAAGGAACTATTTTCCCTAACCAACCTAACCAAAAAAACCAAAAAGTATCTCGATAATAATAATGAGCTTGTTCGTGATTCAAAACTGCATAAATTTGATCAGAACTTAACCTTTCTATAAGCCCTTTACTAACAACTAACTTAGAATTCCAAAAGCCTATTTGAGCACTAAATAAAATTGGATTATCAAGCAAAAATACAGATTTACCTTTAATATTTATTTGAGGATAATCATTAACCTTTTGTATAGACCGCCAACCTTGATAGCCTAAAACCAAACCCAAAATAGCTATCCATCCACAAAAGCTCCAGGCTATTATATAACTAATCCATCCAGTTGATAATCCCAGCATTTCCCCTTGAGGCCCCATACAAATGACTGCAATAGCTGTTGCAATAAGTAATAGGGGAGAAGAAACAAATAATAGTAAAGACCGCTGCCAACGGACTAACCAATGAGGGGAAATAAAAAAATCCACAGTTCTGAGGCTATAAGCTAAACCTAGAACTAAAAATATAATAATTAGGTGCATTATTTTTTCTCCTCCCTAGCTTTGCGTATAGCTTTTAGCTTCTCGGCTATCTCCTCTATTTGGTCTATACTGGCAGAGTCTAAACTATCCGCAAAAGCGGCTACCACATCAGGATTTCCTACTGCCAGAAATTGATTTAATTGTTGGTGGGCTTTCAAGATTTTGGCTTCAGTACGAGAAATCAAAGGTCGCCACACAAAGGCACGCTCACTTGCATCACAGACTAACCAACCTTTTTGAGTTAGGCGACGTAGTACAGTGGTTACTGAAGTATAAGCTAACTCTCGCTCAGGGTCAGCTAGAATAATTTCTTGTACCTCTTTGACTGTGGCACAACCTAAGTCCCAAACAATATTCAAAATTTCTGTTTCCAAAGGGCCAAGGGACATTTGTTGTGGACGGTGATTAGGTAGAGGACTCATAATTTTTAATTTTTCGATTTTAGTTTGGCCTAGTTGAAAATTCCCGATTATTTATAGTAAATTATTTAGGTATGACGATTTGTCTTGTTATTATATAATACATAGTACAAATACAGAATAATTTAAAAAAATAGGGGTTAAAGATGAGTAAGATTTCCTCATTGTCTAAGTCTATAGCAATACTAGCTTCCGTAGTAATGCTAGTTATCAGTAGTCTAGTATTCTCTAGTCCAGCAGAAGCAGCAAACTATAAAGTAACAATGGGTGCTGGTGGGCTACAATTTGCTCCGAAGAAAGTAACTGTTCAACCAGGTGATACAGTTACATTCAAGAATGGTATGCTTCAACCTCATAATGTAATTTTTAATCCTGCTAAATCACCAAATGCAGATCTGTCTAAAGCACTTTCCCACAAAGAATTGGCATATAAAACTGGAGAAAGCTTTGATATAAGTATCCCAGCAGATGCTACGGCTGGTGATTATGAGTTCTTCTGTACTCCTCACCGTGGTGCCGGAATGGTTGGTCATATGATTGTAAAATAATAGCAGAACTTAACTTGTACATTACTGAAAAATTGAGTTTAATACCTCGCCCTTTTAGGGCGATTTTTTTTAGTTATTTTTTTGAAGACAATACAAATACTATTATTTTGTTGATTAATTAGTCGTGGACGGGCAGTCCGAGACCAAAAATGGATGCTGAAGAAAAGGTAACCAACTCCTAAATATCCTCCCCCGGAAAGTGACGAGGGTGGGTTGGGATAGGTGTATTAGCTTATGGATCTCTGAGGTTTGTATCAGGAAAAGGTCAACTCTCCGTTTGGAAAAACCTATGATTATTATCTACATAAGTCTTTGAAGACGCTCCCTAAGACTCGCCACATCAATCTGATCCAGCTCCCCTGACACGGACTGTAAAACTGAACTTCATTGTTATATTTCAACAAGCATTTAAGTCTTGCCTTACAACTCAAACCAAAGTGTTCACACTTGAATAACCGATACTACCGAGTAGAAAACAATACCTCAAGCAGGGTAACAGTTTTTGGGTTTAACCTAAACCAACGGCTTATGTAAGTCAATGGCATTGGAATTCCTGAGATTTGAGAAGTCATGAAAAAGGAATATTTTTCCGTGACATACTCCAAACTTTGAGACAAGCTACAAAGCGGGCTTCTCAGCAACTCTAATATATAGACATAAACTGAGCTAACAAGGAATGCCCTACCTCTCAAATTGATGCGCGAATAGGCTCAAACCTTTATATGATTTAAGTTTGATTTGTGGCAGCAAGTATTTAATCAATACTTTGGCTCTATTTTTGATGTTAATTGCAGTATTTAAGTCTCTACTAATTGATAAGTTACAGTTAGGAAATTGGTGCTGTCTTTGAGCTAAAGTTTTTTTGACTTGATGCCCACAATTACTGCATTCAGTTAACATTCCATGAGGTTTAATTTCTACAACTAACTGACGAGCTTTTTCGGCTTTGTTAGTTTAAAATAGTCTTGAAATTTCCCCATCATGCATCATATATATATTTAGCTAATCTAGATTTAGACATATCTTTTATATTTAGCTTTTCTACTGCAATAATGTCATATTTATATAACAAATTATTAGCATTTTTTAAGTGAAAAATTTTTCTGGTATCAGCAACTTTTATATGTTTATTAGCTAACTTTTTAATGACCTTTTATCTAGGTTTATAACCTTTCTTGATTATAGACACTTTCCTTTGTGTTAACTTGATTTTTTTATTCGGCCTTTATCAGGTATTTAGGAGCTGCAAATGATTCATTGTTAGAAATAATAAAACAATCTATAATACCAACATCTATACCTACCATTGTACCTCGCTTAATATCTAGTTTAATTTCAGCTATAGACTTGTCTTCTAAGCTGAAAGCGACAAAATACCAATTATATTTCCTAATTAATGATGCTGTTTTGATAGTGAAACGGTCTGGAATAGGTCTATGTACAATTACTTTCAGATCAACAATTTTAGATAATTTGACTTTGTTATTAACAAAATGATGTTGTTTAAACTGAGGATAAGTAAATGTTTTGTACTGACATTTTCCTTTGAACCTAGGTTTGCCTAAGTGTTTACTATTAACGTCACTTTTTAGCCATCTATCAAATGCCCGATCAACTCTTTTTGGTGCTTCTTGTAATACTTAGCTATGAATCTGTTTGTACCAGGGTCTATCTAACTTTAATTGAGTTAATTACTTTTACTGACTAAATCTTTTTGGTTGGTCTTTAAGAGCGGGTAGATAAGATATAAAAGGAAAAGCATTAATTGGAAAGTTATTTTGTTCCCACCAAATAAACCAATAGCCAACATATAGTTATATTGATAACGCAACATATCTAGTATCTTGTCTATTTTTTCTGCTTGCTCTTTTGTTGGATGCAACTTGTATTAGTAGGGTATTCTCATTTATCTTTTATTTTTTGAACATATATATTATTATAATTTATATACATAATTGCAGCATATAAATATGAAATAATTATTGCATTGTCGAACAACTAAAGAAAGATTAGATAAGTTAAGATTATATGCTATAAAAAAATAGAAAACAATGACGCAGGTAATTAGCGACTTCATAGATAATTTGCCTGATGATATTAAAGATAAACGTTTAGAAGTAGACAAAATGATTCAGAAATAACCCATTCATCCTGACACCAAGTCAACTATGTTGCGGGACTTCTGCTAGACAAAGTTAATCACAAACCTCAATTTATTTGCATGACGGCCTACAGAGCTTATGTTTAGCTAGCAATGTTTTTGGCTGGTAATTTGGATGCAGTTCTGTTTTAAATCCAAGTAGGATAAATTAAGGTAATTACAGATTATCATAAATAAGCCAAGATTATAGCTAATAAGTGACATTTCCTTGAGCTCCAGCTCGGTTAGAATTTCTGCGACTTTAGGCCGATGAAGATTTTAAGAAATGAAAAAAAGCCTAGCTCTTAAACAGACAAAGAAGATAGAAATCTAATTATAGCAATCTTATCTGAAAAATGAAAGAAATAAATGGGCTGCTTTCAGGTAGTAGGCAGAGGGCACTTATGTAAAGGGCAAAAGTAACAAGAGTTAGAGTTATTTTTTGAAGAAGTCTAGTGATTTTACAGGGTTACTATATTAAATTTTTCTCTCTCTAAAAGTTAAGTATTTGAGGGTGAGGATAGTTATTTTGATTATTAATAAGTAGGCACACAAAATTAATGATAATTTTTGTCAGTTTGAAGTCTTTATATTGTATTTTTTACATCAAATTAAGTTAGGTAAACAATATTATTATGGTACTTAAGTATTTTTTAATTTTTAAGAAAAATGAAAAGCATGAAAAACTATTTAATAGTAATTCATCCAATTATTATGTTTGACAAAATGTCTTTTGACTTAATATTAAACTTCATTGAAAATAATAAAAACGGATTTAACAATAATCTGTGTTCGTACTGACAGAGAAGAACAAATGAAAAAATTACTATCAATTGTGGTCTTAACCATAATGTTTGTTGTTGTTGCGTTACAACCTTCAGCTTTTGCTGCTGATATAGCTAGTGGGAAGGGGGTATTCCAAGGTAACTGTGCAGCTTGCCATATCGGAGGTAAGAATAACATTAACCCTGCAAAGACTTTACAAAAGTCAGATTTAGAAAAATATGGTATGTTTGCAGCGGAGAAAATTATCTACCAGGTGACAAATGGTAAAAATGCAATGCCAGCATTTGGGCGTCGTCTCAAACCTCAACAAATTGAAAATGTTGCAGCTTATGTTATGGCTCAAGCTGAAGGCGGCTGGAAATAATTCATACTAAACTAGGAAAAGATAGGAGAGAAAAGTTTTCTAAATCACAAATGAAAGCTTTCTCATCTTGATAATATATTCCTTAATAGTAGGGGTGAAAATTAGAGCAAAAGGAAATACTAAATCTATAGCTCTATGTATTCGCCCCAATATTGGCATCTTAAGTAAATACATACGGTGACAAATGAGTGGCTTATATCGATTTTTATTCAGCATTATTATTGTTGTTACAGTCTTATTTTTGTCATTCTCTCCACCGATGAAAATTGCAACTGCTAACTTAAAGATTGGAAATGCTAAAAAGGTCTTTACTGAAGGAATTACTAATTCAGAAAACAAAAACTATGAGCAAGCAGTTGAAAATTTTACTAAAGCCATAGAATTGAAATTTAAGTTTGCTAGTGCTTATAGTAATAGATGTTTAGTTTATCTTCAATGGGGAAAATATGAGGAAGCGATCGCTGACTGTACCGAAGCCATAAAAATTAATCCAAAAAATATAGAAGCAAATCTCAACCTAGGTTTAGCTTATGACAAAATTGGTAATTACCAACAGGCTATTGCAGAATATAATCAGGTCCTTAATCATCAGCATAATGATTTTCGTGCTTTATATAATCGTGGGTTGGCTAATTTTGAACTAAAGAATTATCACGAAGCCATAGAAAACTATAACTTAATTCTAACAAATATTCAGCAGGATGCTAGCCTTAATCAAGGAGATATTTATAATGAAAGGGGTTTGGCATATTTAATGTCAAAAAATACCCACAAAGCTATGGCAGATTTTAATTATGCTATTTATATAGATGCTGATAATTCTAGAGCTTATTATAACAGAGGTTGTGTCTGTAGGAAGATGGGAAATATTGAAGGAGCAATGGCAGATTTTAGTAAAAGTCTACAAATTAATCCCTATGAAGCTCAAGCATATTTAAACCGAGGGTTATTGCTTGAAGAAGGTGGACTTTATGAAGCAGCAATTCAAGATTTGCAAGCCGCTGCAAAGTGTTTTTGTGATCAAGGCAATATGGCAGCTTATAACTACACTCAAGGGTTAATTGATGGGTTACAAAAATGGCTGTTATTATCTAATCAAACTGCTATTGGCTAAAAAAATCTACAGGAAAAGATAGGTTCATTACACTAAGAGAAACAATTACAGAGGAGTTAGAGCAAGTTAAGATAGCTCAAAGTAAGGATTTTTCGGTTTGACTCTAAGTTATTGGTTACTCTATTTGAAAACTACCATAAATAAAAAAAAAGTTGGGGAATAATATATTCCCCAGCCCAAAAGGAGATGAACTGATGCAAACAAAACAATTTTTTACAGATACAATAGATGATGATTTAACATTTCCAGGGTTTGAAACGCCCTGGAACTCTGCGGTTAGCCTATCGCAAATGGGAAATACACATTTGCTTCAAGGCTACTAACAGACTCCTACAGTCTTCAACATAGACATAAATCTAGCTGTGAGCTTACTTTTTTCCTTTTTTGAACTTTCCGGATAGTTTTACTGAGCAATATTGGAGCAATAAATCGCTGCTTTAGCTGCATGCTTACTTTTCACGGGGGGAATGCTACGGCAACAGCTGTTAAGGGCAAACATCCTCCTCATCCTTTGGAAGCTTTAGTTTCACCTTACTAGGGCTTATATAATAGACTAAGAGTTTTTGACTCCCATTCTAAATTAATCTGGGTTAAAAACTGGGTGTCGGTTATTTAACCAAGAGATAAATTTACCTGAATAACTTCCTCCGGTGGTTTTTTTTAGGTTGCCGCCTCCACAGCGATCGCTACCTAAATTGGTATCAAGATTTCAATTATTGAGATTTGGAGAAATCTTTTACAGTAAAATTTTTCCTACTGTTGCGTGTTGGGTGCTATATAAATTTTCCTACCTAAGCAGCCAATAAGACAGAACTTTCTTCACCTAAAAAAATGGGGCGTAGGGTTTCTACCCATTGTGTAATTCTATCTTCAGTTAGATCGCTTTGATTAATTTCATCAATTGGTAATCCCACGAATTTACCATTACGGACGGCAGAGCAGTGCTCAAAACTGTAACCTTCAATGGGAAACTCTCCCACTACAGTTGCACCAAGTTTCTCAAAGTGGTCGCACATAATTTGTAATGCACCAGCAAAGTGCTTTCCATGACTGACTTGATCTGCTGCACCAAATAAGGCAATAGTTTTTCCAGTAAAATCAGGTTTTTCGATATCCATGTCAAAAAGTGGTTCGCGCCAGTCATTCTGTACCTCTCCTGCTCCCCAGGTCGAACAACCTAATAATAGATAATCGTAATCAAGAAGTTGACTATATTCATCATAATCTTCTTCCATACTATAGATATCGCAAAGTTCTTCGCCAATTTTTTCGTGTAATGCTGTAGCGATTTCTTCGGTGACGCCGGATGTGCTACCGTAAAAGATACCAATTTTTGCCATTATCGACACTCCTGATTAGTTTTACATCTAAATGAAAGTTGATTGAATCTATTCGAGAAAGCAAATTGTACTAGCTCGACCAAGATGTTTTAGGATATCTTGGTAAATTAAACAAGTTAATTGCAGAATTGTCTAGTTTACTTAATGGTATCAATTCTTGATTGAGCTGATTTTCAGATGTGACAGTTAAAATCCATCTATGGATTAGTCTTACTGAGAGCTAAATAAGAAGTAATATCAATAAGTTTTCAATTGTATTCTCAAGCTAAATCAAATGATCAAGGTCTATAGAGGCAACTGCTTCAGATGACCTTGGCATAGATATAGTTTTTTCTATCAACTTTATCTACATCTTGAATATATCGGGTAAATTAATCGAAATCTGTATTGGTTGTAGTTGACAATTTTTTGAATTTAGTCTATAGTTATAGATGTTTTTGTTAGAAATTTAGTTCTGAGAAACATCTGAAATTGACTTTATTGGAAAGATGAGATTAGGATAGATTCCTATTTATAAGTTTGAAAAAAGCTTTGAATTACTAGATTTTTCTAAGTATTGAGATAATTTATGAAAATAACTAATATTAGAAATATTTATTAACTAGATACTGATGAAACTGAAAAATTATTTTTATGGTTTTGTTACTGCATTAGTAATAGCATTAGTAACTAACTACCTGCTAAGTGCTAATGCTCATACCCGACTATTTCAAAATTCTGTCTTTGAAAATTCTATTGCTCAGGTATCAAATAATCCAAAATTTGCTCTACCTATTGAATGTAAGCTTGACAAAGACTGCTTTATTCTGTTGTATAGCGATCGCGATCCTAGTCCGAAAGAACTAGATTTTGGTTGTGGCAGGCAAACTTACGATGGTCACAAAGGAACAGATTTTGCTATACCTGATGAAAAAATTATGGCACAAGGTGTAGCTGTGACAGCTGTGGCGCCTGGTAAAGTGCTACGAACCAGAGACGGAATACCAGATCGCCGAATAATAGATACAGCAGATCGGGATGCGGTTAAGAATATTGAATGTGGAAATGGAATAGTCATAGATCATGGTAATGGTTGGGAAGCTCAATACTGTCATCTCCGTAATGGTAGTGTTGTTGTGAAACCAGGAACGGTTGTCAAAGCAGGTACTCAACTGGGAATAGTAGGAACATCTGGTTTATCTTCTTTTCCTCATGTTCATTTAAGTGTTCGATATCAAGGAGAAATTGTAGATCCATTTGTTGGAGTGAATGTTAAGAGTGGTTGTAATGTTCCTCGTAATTCAATTTGGGAAGAACCGTTGAGTTATAAACCAACTGGAATTATTAGAAGTGGGTTTGCTACTGTTGCGCCAACTATGGATGATTTGTGGTCTGGCAAATTTTACGATACTGTTTTAGCAGGAAATAGTGCGGCATTAATATTTTGGGTACAAATTTATGGGGTTTTGCCTGGGGATAAAGAACATTATCAATTATTTGCTCCTAATGGTGAGGGGGTTATAGACAATAAAAAGGAAATGAAATCTGCTCACAAGACATGGATGGGGTATGTGGGTAAACGCAATAATTCTCAGTCCCTTCCTATAGGTAAATGGAGAGGTGAGTATAGTTTGACTAGAGGTGACCAAGTATTAGTAAATATTACAAAAGAGGTTCAATTAAATTGAAAAAAGGGCGTTGGTAAATGAAGGTATGATTAAGAAAGTATGCGATCGCTAAACCGCTACTTTTTTTTTTGAGTTAATGGTACGGGAACATCTCTGAATTTAAGAAGGGTGAATGGCTTTATTTCATGAAAGTGGCGATCTAGCTGCTGAACTTGCTCCGCTAAAGTGAGAATTTCCCTTAGTTGGAGTTGAATAGATTTTAATTTTGTAGCTTTTGGGTTTACCTGTTTAAATTATACGGTTTAGTCTGGCACATTGTATGAATAACTCCACTGCTTAATTATCGAATTGTCGTTGTTGCAACTTAGATCCATTTATCACTTTGAGCTTAAACATAGCGGTTTATGGTAGGGAGTGTAGACAGATGTAATTGGTGTTTTCCTTTCTTTTTTTCACTGTTGTTAACTTGGGTTGATTTACATTCAGGGCATTGCATTAAAGTTTACTTATAAGGGCTTTTGGGAAATATTATACCCTAATTTACTAACGTCTTGTCAAAATATGACTTCAATTAATCATTACTGAGAGCTGTAAAATGTGAATTTCATAGCCAATGAGTTTGGAGAATGATTTCACGCTATAATCAAGCAATTCACAGGTCTAGGACCCATGCAGTGTGACCTTTAGGAATAATTCAGAAAAATTTATTGCTTGTGAGATGGAGCGTGTGGAATTTCTGAATAAATTTTCCTGTCAAAATAGAAAAAAGTATTTACAAAGAAAAGCTACGAATTATTATCGGTTGGGTCTGAGCTCATAATTGCAATACGTTTCATTTGAATTGAAAAGTATTTAATTAGAGTTGTTGGATGTGGTCAAATTGGAAATTATAAAACGCTTACTATATAAAATTTTTAGGATTTTAATACTAAAAAGCACCCTAAAACCTAAATAAACTTGTTTAGGTTTTAGTCGTTTTTTTTTCCTTAATTCCCAAAAACTCTATTATAAAACTGAAGCTTTTTTCAAGAAAAATAGTAAAGCCTTCGCTCCGGGTGGCGGTTCACCTGAGCCTAAAGGATATAGTGAAGATCGCACTTTTTTGCCATACATTATATATATATATATAGTTTCTTTGCGTAAGTCCTGTTGTAGTTGTTGAGTACTTGGAATTCTATGGTGTAGTTTATTTAACTGGCTAAAAATTGGAAAGGTGTATATAATCAGATCTATGGAAAAACGAGCTTGGTACCTGTTGAGAAATCTTGATGATTTGAATGAAGTTTTAAATTTTATCATTATAGACTATTATAGATAAAAGTCTACTTGTCTAGAATCCGAAATAATCAGGAATTTAGAAAAAGATTAGAAGTCAGGGTATTTGGAAAAAGATTAGAAGTCAGGGTCAAAAAAACTATCGTATAAGTAGAATTCTGGAAAGTCAATAAAACAATATCAAATTGTCAATTATCTCGAACATAATTATGATTACTCTAACTGGTTACCATATAACTGAAATTATCTACCAAGGAACAAGAACAGAAGTTTATAGAGGTACACGCAATAGTGACAACAAACCTGTAATTATCAAAGTCTTAGCCAATGTTAACCCCAAATTTAATGAGCTGGTACAATTTCACAACCAATATATGCTAAGTCGCCATCTGCAACACCCCAATATTTTACAACCTCTTGCTCTGGAACGTTACGGTAATGGTTATGCTTTAGTGATGCCAGATAATGGAGCGATCGCCCTTTCATCTTATTGGCATGGGGGTTTGAAAAGTGTTGATACTGAATTAGAACAAAACCTTGGGGAATTTTTGAGAATTGCTATTCAACTAACTGAATCTCTACATTATCTGAACCAAAAGCGCATCATCCACAAAGATATTAAACCCGCCAATATCTTGATTTATCCCAAAACTCAACAAATTCAACTGATTGATTTTAATATTGCTAGTTTGTTGCCCAAAGCACAACAGGAAGTTACCCACCCCAATGTGCTACAAGGAACTCTGGCCTACATCTCTCCGGAACAAACTGGGCGGATGAACCGGGGTATTGATTATCGCGTGGACTTTTATTCTTTGGGTGTTACGTTCTTTGAACTACTTACAGGTGAGTTACCTTTTACCACGGATGATCCAATGGAGTTAGTACATTGCCATATTGCTAAATTACCAATCTTTGAGAACAAGGAATTAAGAAATGGGGTTTGTATTCCACAAATACCTCAGATGGTAATTAACATTGTCATGAAATTGATGGGGAAAAATCCTGAAGATCGTTATCAAAGTGCATTGGGTTTGAAGTATGATCTAGAAAATTGTTTGCAACAATGGGAAGCTAGAGGAGAAATAGCTAAGTTTCAATTAGGAAGGCTAGATTTTAGCACTCACTTCCTCATTCCTGAAAAACTCTACGGACGGGAAAGGGAAGTTAAGCAGTTGTTAGCTGCTTTTGAGCGGGTATCTGAAGGAGAAGGGGATAGGGCTCCAAGATCTGAAATAATGCTGCTGGCAGGGTTTTCGGGTATTGGTAAAACTGCTGTGATCAATGAAGTTCATAAACCAATTACTGCTCAACATGGTTACTTTATTCAAGGTAAATTTGACCAATTTAATCAAAATGTTCCCTTGTCAGCATTTTTACAAGCACTGCGAAATTTAATGGAACAAGTGTTGTTTGAGCCTGATGCTCGGTTTGTTGCATGGAAAACGAAAATCTTGGAGGCAGTTGGGCAGAACGGACAAGTATTAATTGATGTGATTCCAGAACTAGAGTTAGTAATTGGTAAACAACCTGCTGTACCAGAACTATCAGGCAATGCAGTGGAGAATCGTTTTAATTTCTTGTTCCAAAAGTTTATTGAAGTTTTCACAGATAAAAGACATCCCCTGGTAATTTTCTTGGATGATCTACATTGGGCGGATACAGCTTCTCTGAAATTGATTAAACTGTTGATGGAGGATAATAGTTATCTACTATTGTTGGGAGCTTATCGAGATCATGAAGTTTCATCAGTACACCCATTGATTTTGGCGCTAGAGGAGTTGAAACAACTGGGTACAACTGTTAATACTATTACTCTTCAATCTCTTGCTTTCCGCGATATGAATCAATTAGTAGCTGATACTTTACATTGTTCAACTGATATCTCGCAACCACTCACGGAATTAATTAATCGGAAAACTCAAGGAAATCCTTTTTTTACAACTCAGTTCCTCAAAGGATTATATCAGGATAGATACATTACTTTTAATCGCGAACAGGGCTATTGGGAATGTGATATAATCCAAATTAATGATCTTTCTCTCACTGATGATGTGGTGGAGTTTATGTCACAAAAGTTGCTGAAGTTACCCAAGGAAACTCAGCAGGTACTTAAATTAGCAGCTTGTATTGGCAACAAATTCGACTTAGATACATTAGCAATTGTGGCCAAGCAATTGAAATCAGATGTGATGACAGCTTTGTGGTCAGCTTTAGAGGCAGAGTTAATTTTGCTACAAAGTCAAGTATATAAATTTTATACCAGCAATGATGAAACAGAGGTAGATTATGAATATATTGAAAATGTGGGGTATCGCTTTTTGCATGATCGCGTCCAACAAGCTGCCTATTCTCTAATTCCTGATGATCAAAAGGAAGCTAACCATTATCACATTGGGCAATTACTCCTAGAGCAGATATCTCCAGAAACCAGAGAACGATACATTTTTGAAATTGTTAATCAACTCAATTATGGAGTTAATTTAATTACTGAACAAGTTGCACGGGATGAACTAGCGGAACTTAATCTTGTTGCTTGTCGTAAAGCTAAAGGAGGATCTGCCTACAAAGCGGCAAGGGAGTATGGAGTAATTGGCATTGACTTACTTGGTAGGAAAGCTTGGCAACGAAAATATGTAACCATGTTACAATTACATGAATTGGTAGCAGAAGCATCTGTAATTTATGGGGATTTTCAGGGAATGAATCAACAGATAGATGCAGTTATTGAGCATGGAAAAACTTTATTAGATCAAGTAGACAGTCATATAATTAGAATCCAAGCTTTAACTACCCAAAATAATTTGCTAGAAGCGATCGCCTATGGTAAGTCAATTTTAGAAGAGTTTGGAGTTAAGTTTCCCGAGACTATTACCTCTGTTGAATTGGAGCATGAAATTGAAGAAACTCAAGCTTTGATAGGCGATCGATCTATAGAGGATTTATTACACCTGCCAGTTATGGTAAATCCTGAAAAATTAGCGATTTTGAAAATATCTACCAGAATGATTACGTGCTGTTATCTAGCAGGTTCTCCTCTGTATGCTTTGTTGGGTAGTTTACAAACTAAATTATCAATTCAGTATGGTAATGGTATCTTTTCACCGACTGGATATGTGGTTTATGGAATATTTATGCTGAACTTTAAGAAAGATATTTATACAAGCAATCAATTGGGCGAATTAGCTTATCGTTTAGCTTCTAACGCCAAGGATAAAAATATTCCCGCTATAACCTTCATCCCTCTTGGATTATGTTTGTATCATCACCAAAATCACCTCCAGGAAACATTGTCAATTTTTGAAGCAGGTTATCAGGCTGCTCTTGAAATAGGCAAAGTTGAATATCTCGGTCGTTATAGTTACGGATTTTGTCTCAATTCTTTCTGGTGTGGTAAACCATTGAAAGAGTTAGTAGTTCAAATCCAAGCATATATTGAGGTAACAGTTAAATTCAAGCTGTCACACTTTGAAAGATATTGTTTGATTTTTTGGGAAGCAACAGTATTGCTCTTAGGAAATCCAGAAAATATTCATCTGGAAATTGAGGACAGTAATGATAGAAGGCCTTGGATGACTGAAATGTTAAAATCCCATGATCTAGCTCAAATTTTTCATTATTATCTCCATCGGGGAATTTTAAAGTTTATTTTAGGGGATATCCTTTCAGCAAAAGCTGATACTATTGCAGCTAAAAAGTATTTGTCTGGAGGACTGGGAACGGTTGGTGAAGCGGGCTTTTATTTTTATGATTCTTTAATTACTTTAGCTACTCTTCAAGAGTCTGCCTCAGATATTGGGAGTTCACTGCAACAAGTACAAGAAAATCAGAATAATTTACACCTTTGGTCAGAATATGCGCCGATGAATTATTTGCATAAATGGCAATTAGTGGAAGCTGAAAAGTATCGAGTTTTAGGTAAAAAGTATCAAGCAGGAGATTTTTACGACCGCGCTATTGCTGGAGCAAAAGAAAATGAATATTTCCAGGAAGAAGCTCTGGCTAACGAACTGGCAGCAAAATTTTATCTTGTATGGGGCAAAGAGAAAATTGCTGCTGGTTATATGCAAGAGGCTTATTATGGATATGCTTATTGGGGTAGCAAAGCTAAAACTGAGCAACTAGAACAAACCTATCCTCAACTCCTTAACCCCATCCTTCAACAGGTCAAACCTATTAGCTCCACTACTAGCATCTCCCTAGAAAATTCTCTTCAATTACTAGATCTAAAGTCTGCCATTAAAGCCTTCCATGCTCTTTCTGAGGAAGTTGAACTTGAGGTTTTGCTCTCTAAATTAATGTACGTTCTTATCGAAAATGCTGGAGCAGATAAAGGTGTTCTAGTTGTAGATAACTTTGGTACTTGGGAAATTTCTGTCATCTGTGATCAGAACAAGTGTCGTTTCTTGAAGGCCTCCCCAAATCTAAGTAATGTTCTACCAGTTAATATTATTAATAAGGTAAAACGAACTCGACAAAGGATATTGATTAATTATTTCGACCAAGAGAATGTATACATTAGCGATCCATATTTTACTCAACAGAAGCCGAAAAGCCTTTGTTGCACCCCAATGCTTAACCAAGGAAAACTTATCGGTATTATCTATCTGGAAAACTATCTATGTACTCAAGTTTTTACCTCATCTTCCATAGAAATTATCAATCTTTTGAGTGCAAAAGCAGCCATTTCTATCCAAAATGCTCTGCTCTATCGTCGTTTAGAAAACTATAGTCGTAACCTGGAGGCTGAAGTGGAAATCAGAACCCAGAAACTACAAGAAAATAACCAACAATTACAGGCTACCCTAGAACAATTGCAGCGTACTCAAGCTCAATTAATTCAGGCTGAAAAAATTTCTTCTCTAGGGGAAATGGTAGCGGGAATTGCTCACGAAATTAACAACCCCATTACTTTTATCTCTGGGAATATTTTTCATGCTCAAGAATATTTTGGAGATTTAGTGGAATTAATAGACCTTTATCAAGAGAACTTTCCCCAGTCTAGTCCAGCAATACAAGATAAATTAGTAGAGGTTGAGCTAGACTTTTTGTGTGAGGATTTAAAACGCTTGTTCCAGTCAATGCAAAATGGAAGCGATCGCATTCGCCAGATTGTCCTCGGTTTGCGCAATTTCTCTCGTCTTGGTGAATCAGAATGTAAGGAGATAGATATCCATGAAGGTTTAGAAAACACGTTAATGATCTTGCAACATCGCTGTCAAGATCAAAAGGGTCGTCCTGATATTACTCTGATTAAAAACTACGGAAAACTGCCTCTCATCAACTGCTACCCTAGTCAACTAAATCAAGTCTTTTGGCATATTATTACCAATGCGATCTATGCTTTAACAAGGGCAGACAGTCCCGCTGTTCCTGAAATTAGGATAACTACTGAGGTACACAACGACAAAACTGTCCAAATCTCTATTGCTGATAATGGGATAGGAATGAGCGAAAAAGTGCGGGAAAAAGTGTTTGACCCCTTTTTTACTACTAAACCAGTTGGTCAAGGAACTGGATTAGGATTATTAATAAGTCATCAAATTATTACCGAGCAACATAATGGAGAATTGTATTGTATTTCTCAACTAGGAAAAGGTAGCGAGTTCATAATCAAAATCCCGGTTTTGTTGGATTATAGATAAGTAATACCCTTTGACGGAAGTTATACATTCAAAAGTTAAAAGTCTGGTTTTAAAGTTTGAAAACTGTGATGCGCTCAGTCATTTATAGAAATTATTTCACATTTAAACTCTCAAACTATTTGTGAGATCTTTAAACTGAATTGGTATAATTGTTTGACATAATTTATAACTATCTGGTGCAATATATAATTATTTCCCAAAAATCTATCAAGATAGAAGCAACAGTAGAATTATTAAGAGGTTCAATTAGTTGTAGTTGTAGCTTTCTCAGAACGGTTGAGGAATAACATCATATTTCCTAGAATACTTATAGTTATGCCAAAGTATTTATTCTAACTAATTTAGCGTTTTTATAAATTTTTCTGGGGTGTCTGTTAAGGAAATTTCTAAACGGATAAATTCTGCCCATGCTACCTCATTTAATAAATTTAAAGCTGCTTGGGAATTTTGACGAGCTATCTCTCCTATAACTCCTTGCCATCCAGAGCGTAAATCTTGTATATTTTGATATGATGTATCAACTATATTTAACCAAGAAATTGCTTGCTTAAAAATCTGCTCATCTAGTAAAATTTGTTTCGACCTCAACCCCTGAATAACTACTTTTAACCACATTGGAAAAAGTTCAATCCAATTATGATATTGTAATTCTTGAAACGCCATTTCTGCCATACCTAAAGCTCCCCAAATACAAACAGATTGAACAGCCAAATTAATATCCCTACTTGATACTGCAGACTCCCATAAATTTTTAGCATGAAATTGAAATCTGGCCTGCAAATATTCATAAGCCGACCCAACAGTATCAAGATTTGTGACTCGATAAGCTGTCTCTCCTCGAAAACCTCTATCTCCTCGATAAGAAAGCCAATTATGAGAGCCAGATAAATGAACTTTTCTATCTACTAATACCTCTTTAGCATGGGAATTTCCTAACCAAAATATCTGAGCTGCTGGTAAATCTTCAGGAGTTCTAATTGTTAATAATTTTTCCTCAACTTTAGGGGACATTGCTTGAGTTTCTTTTTCCTGTTTTTCTGCAATTCCATATCCCATTAAAATCCACACCCCGTTATTTGCTAGCTTTTGTAAAAGCTGTATAAACTCCTCATCTACTACTTCCTCAGTTACCCAAGGAGAATAGATTAAAATCTGTTGAGTTGCTGCTTTTAGAGTAGATAAAAACTCTGGTCTAATTTCGCGATCGCGCAACAAAATAAATTCTGATTTTTTTGGTAATTTTTTCTTTCCCTGCTCTCTAGTTTGCTTAATTATTTCAATTCCTTGTTGCCGAATTTTTTGGAGTCTCTCCTCAACTTTTTGGTTCTTTAAATCTAAAATTGATTCTGTTTGAGAGGCTATAGATTCAGGAGGTAAACCACATAATTCATTGAGCAAAATTTCTCCTCGTTCTATCATTTCCTGTAACTGATTTGATACCCTTTCTAAAATTTTATTTCCTTCTCTTGCTTGTAAAATCAACTTTTCTTCAATTATATCAAATATAACTAAAATAGAAATAGCTTTCCAGATAGATTTTTCCCCATCTGTATTTACGAAAATATCTCTAATTATTTTTCCTGATTCTGGTAAATAAATACCTAAATTAGAGTCTATTATTTCCTTTTTTAGTTCTTCAATAGTAAAATTAGCAATTTCAGGAGTTGTATTTTCAAAGGTTATAAAATCTGCTAAGTTTGGCAGTTCTGGAGATTTAGAATTTAAACCCGAAAGTTGCCAATTAATTTCTTCAGAAAGAGGGTTAGTAATAGCATAAATAATTTTATTTTCTGGGGGTTGTGGCAAGGAACCTTTTGTATAAAATTCTTTTCCTTCAGAAGTTATGCTAATTCTAGAATCTGATGGTGTTATAGTTAAAGTTTGTAGAGATTGAAGAGTATTAGTAGTGTTCTGAATAAATATAGGATCTAACTTTAGTATTTGTGCTAATTCTACTTCAGTTGGTGGAGGATTAAACTCAATACTTGCTCTGAGAATAAATTCCTCAAGAATATTCAAATCTCTCTCTTTGATTATCTCAATTTGAACTGGGGTTTGATATAGTTTATAACAAAATTGACGAGCAGCAAAAACTGATATTCCAGGGCTATCTTTTTCAATTTTATCGGCTAAATTATTTAACTCTGGGCTGATATATTTAGTAGAAGATTGTAAAAACATTTGTCTTAATTTTGCGTTACTTAATAAAATTGGATATTGTTGTTACAGCTCCTTTCCTTGTAATATTAAATCAAGTCTAATTGGTATAATTAGATAGTTAATGAAGACTCAGGACTTAGGAGTTAGGAAGATTAAAGTTAGGAGTTATGAGGAAAGAGAATTTAATAACATTTGCAGGCTTGGCTGAAGATAAAACATTTTTTTTCACCGAATTAAGATAATTTTATCTAAAAGAGTAAAGCAAAATTATCTTTCCACTTCCCTGTTTATAGTAGTTATTTATTAATAATATTATCTACCAAAGCACAACTAAATTAAAAATAGTAATAATTCAGGTTGTATCAGGTCACATTTGAGAATAGACTTAGCATGAGTACCGACTTTATTTATATCTAAATATTCTAGTTGATAACGGTATTTACCAACTAAAAGCAAATCCGGTGCCAATAACATTTTATTTTCTCTCCAGAGCACTCCTAATTAAAACAAAAGACTCATTTAATATATTACTAATTCTATAAATATTTTGATACTACCACTAATTTAACTTGTTTTAGTAATTTAAAGATTACTTTCCCTATTTTATAGAATACCTGCCTCAAGCAAAATTCCATATTTTAGCTCAATTAATCTGATTTTTGGATAAGCTAAAACCCTGATTATATCCTTAGCTGTAAGTATCACTAGTTCCTAGAATAAGCCATAAAATAGCCTTAAACCCAACTGACCCTCAATTAGCTTGATAGACATCTAATTGAATTACTAAATTTAACTACCATTATCTTAAAAGATATGTGATAATTTTTAGGAATTTAGCAAAATATTTAATTTAGAATGTAACTATACTATAGGTGCTTGGCAAATCAAATTATAATATAATTTTGATCAAACTCTCAATTATTTTATTCACCCAAAATGTCAGAAAATTCTATCAACCCTCCTTGACGACGCACAACATCAGAAACTTCTGAGTACATATTTCCCACCATTCCATAATGTTGAGTAAATAACCCATGACACCCAACAATAACTAACAATTCCTGAGCACGAGAAAAAGCAACATTTACCCGTTCTGGCTTCTTAGCAAACCCTACTTTTCCCTCCTCATTATTTCTTACCATACTCACAATAATTACTTGTCTTTCCATACCCTGAAATCTGTCAACTGTACCTGTTCTAATATGCAGCGATGGAAATTTTTCTGGATTAATTCTTGAGTCTATTAGTCGTAACTGAGCATTATAAAATGTAATAATTCCTAATTCTTTTCTGGGAAAGCCCTCCGCAATTTTAATACGCCAAGATTTCTCCATTTCACCACATAATTTTTCAATGACATCAACTTCTTTTTCATTAAAAGGTGATGTTCCTTCTTTTTGTTCAATAAAACTTTCTAAATGTGGCATTTTTACCCAAATAATATGTTTATTATCTTGCAGAATTTCACCACCTAAGTTGTGAGCGCGTTCTTCGTTTGGTTGAATAATACCACATTGTAAACGATGTTGATAAAACTGATTAATTGCTCCCATAATATTCGGGTGCATTCGATATTGAATAGTTAACATCTGCTTGATTTTTTCTGTTGCTGTATCAAAGTGAGTTTTAAATAGCGACTCTTCTAAAAAGCTTAGTTCTTCTTTTGTACTCTTCATCTCTT
The DNA here is from genome assembly GCF_000014265.1 of Trichodesmium erythraeum IMS101. NCBI lineage: Bacteria > Bacillati > Cyanobacteriota > Cyanophyceae > Oscillatoriales > Microcoleaceae > Trichodesmium > Trichodesmium erythraeum. The sequence continues at coordinate 3,943,187 of NC_008312.1, read as the reverse complement.
CAGCAATTTCTTCAATAGTACTATTATGGAGCATTGGTGGTAATTGGCGATGGTCTCCTACTAATACTAATTTTTTGCCTTTTAATGCCGGAATTAATATTTCTGGGGGAGTACATTTACTAACTTCATCAATTATAACTACGTCAAAACTATTAAATTCTTCAGCAAAACTCCGACTGGCAGCTTGGACGCAAGTAATACCAATAACATTGGCATTATCAAGATAAATTTTTCTCAGATCGTTACTATCTTTTTCTGAAGGTTTTTTGATTTTTTCAATCCAGTCTTGGATAAATTTCTGGTGGCTATTTAGATATGTTTTTTCTGTGTCTAATTCTTGTTGCCAGTTTTGCAGTTGAAGTTTAATTTTCTGCAAAATTTCTATGGCAAATATTTCTGTTTCATAAACCCTAGGTTTGATATTTTCTGGGATTTTTTTCCATGCAGATTTCCACCAGTCTCTTTCTTCGATTAGGGTTATTGATGGTTCTTGTTGTAAGGCTGTTTTAATTTGATTAATTTCTGTTTCAGAAGATTGGAGTTCTTCCTGAGATTTATCTGCTTTTTCTTGAGCAGTATTTAGTTTATTTTGGAGAAGATTTTTAATATCTGTAAGAACGGTAAAAGGCTCAAATAAAGGGGCTATTTTTTCAAGTTGCTTGAGGTTATTTTCCCAAGAATTTACTTTAGCTACAAAATTTGATTGATCATTTAATACTTCTAATGGTGTTGATTCAAGATACTTTTTAGCTAAACTATGAATTTCTGGATTAAACTCTAATTGAACCTCTATTCCTGTTAATTTGTTAATAAACTCTTGATATTTTTGTTCGAGCTTTTGATGTAAATTTTTTCCTTCTTCTTCAACTACTTCTCGTTCTTGTTTGTAGCTTTTCTGTAATTCACTAATTTCTTCTAAATGTTCCTTATTTTTTAGTATTTCTTTTTGATTTCTTCGTTTCATAGGAAGTAACATTTCACGAGAATGATGGAGAATTTTATTGGATATCTTATCTGTTACTTCTGCCAAAGTATTTAACATATTATCTGCTTTCCATACCAGACTATATTTGCTCCTATTTTCATCAAAAAAATGTTGGATTTTTTCTACTAAACCTTGTCGGCTTGTTTGGTTAAGTTGCGAATAACGTTCAAAATATATAGCGTATTCTTGCCACTTTTGATAATCTCTTTCTGACAAAACTATTGGTGGTTTACTTAGAATAATTTGCAAAAAATTATCAAAACGATGTTCTCGGCCTCGGATATTTTGAAAGCCACGATTTGACTCTGCGTTTAATGCTTTTTCCACTCTTTCCCAATCTGGCAAACTATGAAGAGGTTGAGCATATTCTGGCAAAAGTTGTAATTTTTTCCTATTAACAAGTTTAATCAAACTTTCTGGTAGCCCAATTAAATCTAATTGGAAATCTTGATCAGTCTCCCAACATTTTTTTAATTCCTCAAATATACGGTTTTTACCAATATTTATCCAAGCACCTACTTCTGAAACAACTAAATCTATTTGACTTTTTTGTGATTCTAATTCTTGGCGATTTTTTTGTAGATTTTCCGAAACTATATCTTGGTTATCAATATCTTTTTTGAGCTGCTCAAACTTACTATGACTCTGTTGATATATCTGCTGTAAATTTTCTAGTTCTGACATCATCAGAGTTACTTTTTTTGCTACAGCTAACCCATTGTAAAATTCTGGCAATAAAATAGCTAAATTTTCTTGAAACCAAGTTGCTAAACCAAAAGCTCCTAATGCTGGAATTTCCCAACCAATATCTCTGGAAATATTTCGAGCTAAACGCACATTCTCTACTAAATCTTTGACTGATTTTTCCTCCTGAGAATAAGGTTGTAAACGGGGTAATAAACTTTTAACTTCCTCGTCTTGCCAATTAACATTAGGTGCAGAATTTAACAAATTATCTAATCCCAACATCAGAAAATTTAATTCCTTTGTATCAGTTTCTAATTGCAAAACTTCACTTGCTAAAACTTCCCGACTTGTTTCCAAAATAGTTTGGCGATCGCTCAACTCTTGCTGCTGACTTACCCATACTTCCTCTAACTCCACATAAGCATTAAACCTCTCTGACTCTATCAATAAATTCCGTAAAATTTCTACCCGTTGTAGCCGCTCATCCAAATCACTTTCACAGTCGTTTGCAGTATTTTTCAACCAAGTATCAATGACTCGGTGTTCCAAAAATGGCTCCCCTTCTTCCTGCACCTTTTCTGCTTTTCCCTTACGCACAGCACGAATAACCGGGTTATGAACTAATCTACTCAAAGCATTATCAACTGCTAAATTTGCCTGAGATGCAATCAAAGTTCGTCCCCCACGCAAAGCAACTTGATAACATATTTCAGCAATAACAGTAGTTTTCCCTGTGCCAGGTGGTCCTTGAATTAAAGCCAAATCTGGACTAGCTAAAACTGTTTCCACAGCAGCAATTTGATTAACATTCGCAGCAGGTAACAATAAATCCTGGGGTTGCAGTTTAACTACCTGCTTCGGAGCTCGCGCACAGGTAGCATCAAAGAAAAAATCTCCCAAATATGGATTCTGACAACGACCACTTTGTAAATCTTCTAGAGCTCTGCGTTTGCGTTTCACTTGAGCTATATCCCCAGAAGCTATAAAAAATAGAAATCCTGTGGATGGTATTCTATAACTCCCACGACTAATAATTTCCACAATTTCACTATCTAACATTACTCCTACTTGACCTTTTTTCCAGTCAATAGTAGCGATCGCTCCCAACTTTTCTCCATCTCTAGCATCACCACCTGCAGGAGAAGTTTGAAAAAGCTGAATATCTTCGTTCTTAGCCTCAAATAGTCGTCGCCGTAACTCAAGATCGTCTATAGCACTTTCTGCGGTACCATCAATGGTTGCGGAAGAAACATCAATTTCAAAAGTAATCTTTCTCCCTGCACTACCATAGTTATGACTCAGAAACTGTAGGCAAAACTGACGTTTTTCTGCTATACGTTGCTCTATTTCTACAAAAGTCGTCCAAATAGGTAGTTGCTCCTCTGTAGGTATACGGTCTCCAAAAAAAGGCATTTTACCCATAGAGCGCACTACTCCCAATGGTATCCCTCGTCGATACTGATGTTGTGGCAATAAACGAATTTGCAAAGCTAAACTAAATTCATCTTTTTCTGCTTTTTGAGAAATTAACTGCACCGATAATAATTTTAAAACTCTGTCTTCATCAATATTTACTGCTCCGCGAAGTTTCAAAGTTTTTTCCCACTCTTGCTCCTCCCTGTCAGTCGCCATAGTCAGTTCCCAAATTTCCTCTCCTTCTTCTCTTCCCGGCGCTTGACGGCGCACATAATATAGATGAGAATTTCCATCCAATATTTCAGACATCAATGCTTCTGCTTTGGCTCGACGTTGGGGAAATTCTGGATATTTTTTCAGAGCTGCCTCACCCAACTGAGCGCGAACCAATTTATCTGCGGCACTACCAGAAAACCGATAACCCCAATCTTGAGAGTTCAAAACTTTAGCTGGCAAAGCTTTTGTGGAAGCTGCTAAAACTGGAGTTACTGGAAGGGGGGAAATAACTTTGGCAGTAACTTCTAATTCCCGTCTACTATCTGCTGCTGACAGAAAAATCAAGCCAGATAAATTTGTACCAGTAGGGATATTGGCAGTATTCAGGACAACCTGTAAATTTTGTCGCCCCGGTGAGAGATAACTGGAGCGCACTTGTAACCAATTAAGATCGCACAAAACCTGACAAGCTGAACCTAGTTCTAACTCCCACTCACGTTCTACCAGTCGGTTTATTTCTATTTCCCCAAAGTCGAGAATTGTGGGGATATTCCAACTTACTCCTGACCATTCTACATTTTCTGCAACACCATTTAATTTCACCTGACTCAAAATGGGGTTAGTATTAGCTTCAGCAAATATAGCAACTTCCCCATTGTCACCACCAACTGTTCGCTCTACTGTTAAATTTTCCACTCGTACTTTTGAAGCTGTAATTATTAGTGGGGTTTCGGTTGCAGCAAAAATCACGGTATCGCTACCACTACCACGAATGGTAATTGATTTATCTATGGTAAAAGGTGCTTTATAATCTCCTGCTTGTAGGTTAAGTTCATCTCCATCTTTTACCATTTGGAGTAATTGGTGAAGGTTGGATGGGTTAGTTTGAAATATAGTCATTTTCAGTTATCTGCTTTTTTCAACAGGGTTTACGTATTCATATGGAATTATAGACTAGTTTGAGAGGTTAACAGCCAGTGCTCGGCAAGATTAAAAATCCTACTATATATGGTGATAGCTGCGTAAGTTTTGTTTAGTTATCAGTTATTAGTTTTTTTCATGGTTGTCAGTACCTGCTAATCAATTAATTAATTATTAATTGATTAATTTATTTATTAGTATTATATCAGCAACAGAACTTGCAAAAAACTTCAAGTTATAAACTATCTGTAGGAGTGAACAGCTACGAGTTTTCTGCAACATAAAATATCCCTACTCATCAGGTGGTTCTTTCTAAATTATGAGCCAATAATTGTTTGAGTTTAAGAATACTTAGGCACTAAAACAATAAACGGTATTTATTCGTAAGAATTATTTTTTTTTTATGAATTTTTGTAAATCAAATCGGTTTATTTCTAATTCTTAATTAGGGCTTGCTAGTTCTCAAGAGAATTAGTAATAGCCTTCTTGATTTTTGACTAAACTTTTAAGGAGACAGATTTTTTTCCTTAACCCTTACCAAAATATTCAACTAAAATCCTTAGAAGCAGCTTGGTGAAAGCCATGTACTCCTTAACTTAGCCATTAAATTATGATAAAATTTTTTTTATTTCCTGATTGTATCTAATTTGTATAGATTATTTAACTTAAGTATGTAGATCAAATTAATTATATATAGTATATAGATAAAGTTAATTATATATATATATTAAAAAATGTAGATAAAATTAATTATATATAGTATATAGATAAAATTAATTATATATATATTAAAAAAAAATGTTAAACAGATACAATAGAACTGCAAATATTGACCGGCTATTTTGGCAAGAGTGGCAAAAGCATCAAGACTATCTCTACCATTGCTGTGTCAAATGGATGGGAGGTAATTCTATAAATGCTGAGGATGCTCTGAGTATGGCTATGTTGAAGGCTAGGGAAAAAGTACAAAAGTGTCACAAAACAATTGATAACTTCAAAGCTTGGTTGGCAAAACTCACCTATAACCTTTGTATGGATCTACTGAAGCAGTCTGCTCGCTATCATCAAAAGGTTGAGGATCTAGACTTGGTTCTATCTCGCGCTGATGGGAGGACTCAAAGAGGAGATCCATTTTTTGCTGTTGCCTACGGAGAGTTAGAAGATTTTTGTCGCTTGGCTATTGACAATTTGCCAAAGAGACTACGGGAAACTTTTGCTCTCTTTTTTAAAGAATACTCTTATAAGGAAATAGCTACAGAGTTAAGTATTTCTGAGCCTAATGTCCGTAAGCGTATTTCCCAGGGGCGGGCTATTTTGCGAGAAAGGTATGAGGAATACCAGAAACAAAAAGAAATAGTTATTTTTGAGGAGCACAAAGTAGAAAATTCTCCAGCTCAAGAGTTGGAAACAGAAATTATTGCTACTGAGATGCCCCAAGAGGCTGTTTTATCTGAAGAGAAAAGTGAGCCTATTTTAGTAGAGGCAACGGCTGAGAAGGAGTTAGGGAAAATAGAGACTGTTGGCTATAGGAAACAAGAGCTTGTTGCTCCATCAGTGTTAGTGAAATCACTTAGGGACGCTAAGAAAAAGCACTTAGTAGAGGCAACGGCTGAGGAGGAGTTAGGGAAAATAGAGACTGTTGGCTATAGGAAACAAGAGCTTGTTGCTCCATCAGTGTTAGTGAAATCACTTAGGGACGCTAAGAAAAAGCACTTAGTAGAGGCAACGGCTGAGGAGGAGTTAGGGAAAATAGAGACTGTTGGCTATAGGAAACAAGAGCTTGTTGCTCCATCAGTGTTAGTGAAATCATTTAAGTATGCTAATAAAAGGTACAAAGATAAGACACAACACAAATGTGGTCTACTGAGTACATGCACAAATATAGTACCGGTATTGCTGAGGGGCAGGATGAATATAAGTATAGTCGGCTTCCTGCTAGCCCAACAATATAAGGAACCGGCCAGGGGGTTAATCCACAAAGGTCTAGAAGACATAACACATTTATACAACTTTGGCAACAGAAAAATAAAAGCTTTAGACAAACAGTTTAATTGGTTAGCAGCGGATAATTTGCTAAGGCTTTCAGCAGAGAAACTGAGGTACAAATTCTGCTGTTAGTGGGGTTTTTTTGAAGCTAAAACTATTGTTTTTGAGTCAGTTTTAAGTTTATAGTTGCGCGATCGCTTTTTTGGGTCAAAAGCTGGCCTATAGGATACCTTTGGCCAGAAATAATTAACGGTTGAATCACAGCTTCTAGTCTGGTTTGACTGCTGCTAGATTTGTTGTGCTCACTTCCTAACAAGAAAGATGGCGCGATCGCTTTTTTGGGTCAAAAGCTGGCCTATAGGATACCTTTGGCCAGAAATAATTAACGGTTGAATCACAGCTTCTAGTCTGGTTTGACTGCTGCTAGATTTGTTGTGCTCACTTCCTAACAAGAAAGATGGCGCGATCGCTTTTTTGGGTCAAAAGCAGGCCTATAGGATACTTTTGGCCAGAAATAATTAACAGTTGAATCACAGCTTCTAGTCTGGTTTGACTGCTGCTAGATTTGTTGTGCTTACTTCCTAACTAGAAAGATGGGGCGATCGCTTTTTTGGGTCAAAAGCTGGCCTATAGGATACTTTTGGCCAGAAATAATTAACGGTTGAATCACAGCTTCTAGTCTGGTTTGACTGCTGCTAGATTTGTTGTGCTTACTTCCTAACTAGAAAGATAGCGCGATCGCTTTTTTGGGTCAAAAGCAGGCCTATAGGATACCTTTGGCCAGAAATAATTAACGGTTGAATCACAGCTTCTAGTCTGGTTTGACTGCTGCTAGATTTGTTGTGCTTACTTCCTAACTAGAAAAATGGCGAGTTCTCTTTTTGTGCCCAAAAGCTCGCTTTCAGAATACCTTTGGCCTAATATAGGGTCAAGGGAAGTTTGCTATGGCAAAATAGAATTTTGAGGTAAATAATATTAAATGTATTCCCATTGGCGCAGTGTCTCCTAGGGAAAGAGTTGAAGTTCCTTCTCTGTCTACTCTCAAGAAAAAAAATTCACAATTTGCTACCTAAAACAGTCTTACTTATATAACAGAGAAATAAAGTTTCTTAAGAACTAGATTCTTGAAAACTTAATTAGATAGTAAAACTGTCTAAAATAGTTGATGATTATTTCTCTTTGATACTGTTTGGCAGAACATCAAGAAATATTGAGGGAATTAGAATGAATTTAAGCAAAACAGCAAAAAGATTTTTGAGTTCGACAATGGCGATCGCCCTGGCTGGTGGATCAGTTTTGGCTTTTCGTAATTCAGCTTTGGCGGATCCTCCTGGGACTGCTGGGTCAGGAGATGCTGCTGTTAGCTTCTCGGAAACTGTAAGTCCAGAGTGTGCGATAGTAACAGCAAGTGATAAAACAGATTACGATCGTACAAATGACTCTCTTTCGATTGTTGATATTGGTCAAGGTGCTAATGAGGACCGTACAAAAGTTCTGACTGCGACTGATGCCATAGTTTTTGATTGCAATACTGCAAAAGTCCAAGTTGTCATTTCGGGTACTGGCACTACATACACAGCCCCCACTGGCACAAATGCTACGGCAAGTAACCTTACGGCAAGTCATGTTTTTCAATATGGACTAAATGTTGCTGCTGACACCACCGTAGCAGACGGCGATCTTGGTACAAACATAGATACTGATGGTGATGGAGACCTGACAATTAACGTAAGCTCTGTTTGGACAGCAGCTGATGAAGAATTATTGGCACAAACATATAGTGCTACGACAACTTTTACTGTTACCGCACAATAGGAACGCTATATTTCCAGCAATAGTTTAGATTGAAAAGGGAGTGTTGGTCATCTGATCATCATTTCCTTTTCCATGGGAATTTCAATGTATATAAGTTTTCAACTAATCTACAATTAAGTAGAAATAATGAAAATTAAGCATTCATGGCTATGGCAATGTAGTAAAAACTGTGCCACTCTTTTTTTGCTCTCTAGTTCCTGGATAGTATTAAATCCAGCCAAGGCTAGTGCTGCAAATGAATGCCATCAAATCAGTACAAGTGAGACCTCTCCTATAACTTATGTTATTACCTCAACCCCTGTGGATGGTGTTAGTAATGAAGAGCGGGTCATTCGGCTTTCTAGGGATTATTCAGTCACCTTTAAATGTACTGATGGCTCAGGAGTGAATTTAACAAACGCTGATATTGACGTGGATCTGGATACAATTACCCTCCCTAGTCCAGCACCTGCAAATTTAGATTTGGGTGACCCGGGGATCACCCATCAAGTTTCTGTGGGAAAAAACACCTCTTATACTGATTTAAAAGAAAATTTTACGGCGACTAACGATAGTGTAGATATTGTGTCTTCTAGTAGTAGTCAACCGGGGGACAATTTATCTTTAGATAGTAATGGTGAGATTAAAATAAATCTGAGGTCGACCTTTTTTTTACAGGGAGGCGCAGAGGAGTTTGCGGCAGGGGGCTATGAGACACAGTTCAGGATAACGGCGACTCCTACATCTTCGGGAACCCCGGGTAGTAATACTACTGTAATTTCTAAGAATGTGGAAAAAGAATGCAGTTTGCAAAATAGTAGTGAATATACAGAGACAGGTAACCCGAAGGCTTATGTTACAACCACATCGTCTGCAGGACTTCCCGAGCCAAGGGCCAGGATACTAGAAGCTTCTGATTCTGTCGGTTTTGATTGTAATACCGCTGATGTTGACTATTCGGTGGAGATGACCAACTTAACTGCTCCAATATTTAGCAATAGTTCAAACATCGATCTCCTTCAGGGGGGAGGGAGTAATGGTGTTGATCATAAAGTCAAAACTAGAAAAACACATCCTTCTAGTAATACAACAACGGAACTACAAGCACTGACTCAAGAACTTACCACTGGTATTATTGATCAGAGGACAAGGGAGAGTACCGATGATAATGGAGACATTGAGATTGAGGTTACTTCCCGCTTTGACACTACAGGAGCGGCAGAAGAGTTGGGAGCAGGAGATTATTCCGCAACTTTTACCGTGACTGTCACAGCTAATTAGGATAGATGGGTGATGAAATTATTTAAAAGTTTTTTATGGCAAAGCTTGTTAGGGGCAGCGATCGCCTCTGTCATGGCATTGCCTCAGGCAGTGCAAGCTCAAGTATCAATTTCCCCGATGGTTATCAATGCGGAAACTAAGCAAGGAAAAGCAAGTGGGGTAATTTCAGTCCGTAATAAAAGTTCACAACCTCAGAGAGTACGACTGAACTCAGAAGCCTTTACCTATAAGAGAGATGGTTTCACTACTCAGGAAGGTGATCCTTTTGACCTGTCCCCCTATTTAATTTTTTCCCCCGCTGAATTGGTAGTTAAGCCCGGTCAAAGTCGGCGAGTTCGTTTAATTATGCGAATGTTACCAACAACAGCCCCTGGAGAATATCGATCAGTAATTTTTGTGGAACCTCTGAAAGAACGAAATGCTGAAGGTGGTCTCAGTATTCGTGCTCGGTTGGGGGTAACTGTTTATGTCCGTCATGGTGAAGTTAACTTTGCTTTAGCCCCAGAAAGTGCAGCTTATAATTCAGAAAAAAAACAGCTTGAGCTACTTGTGACTAATCCAGGAAACGGCACAGTACGACCTGCAGTTCAGTGGGAGTTACAGCGCAATGGCCAGGCCGTTATCAAAAACGAGGTTAAAGAAATTACTGTCATTGCTGGAGGCGATCGCCTAATTCCACTAGAATTACCGGAAAATTCAGTAGAATTAACCTCCGGTACATACCAATTGACCGGAGAGTTGCTCTGGGACAATGGTAAAAATTCTAGTAAAATACCTTTTTCCTTTGACCTATCCATTCCCTAAAGTAGGGAGCTACTCGAACTAACACTAAAGCTCATAGGAACCCACACTAAATCAATATAATTGACTAAAAAATCAATAATATAAATACAGGCTTTGTGAATCATTTGTCTTTTAATCAAAACTAATAATTAAAACTAACATACTATTATATCATGTCCAGAGCATCAGTAATTAGGGCTTGCTGAAAAAGCCTTTTTCAGGAATAGGGGAACCACCCTTAATATCTTTCAGGAGGAAATGTAGGGACCTTGTGTGCAAGGTCCCTACAGAGGAATGGGGAATTGATAGAGGAGGTAGGGGGATATATTTGTACCTTGATTTTTATACCTAGGGAGCGTCTAAAATACTAACTTTTTCAGCTCTCAGAACCGAAAACTAGACACTTTTTGAGCTACTCAAAATGCTGAAGCTTTGATACGTCAATGCTTTAATATTTAATCAGTAAGCCATAATTAAAAAACTTTCTTTCATAAATGCTTTTTCTATCCCTCTGTCTTTTGCCATCTGCCCTCTGCCTGACTGCCTCCAAAGTGTAAGTATTCAACCGGGCATGATATTATAAGTGAGATTAGCCCTCCGACCAACTCCCATCAAATTATCTGCCTCAGAATGACTCAGGCTCCAGAACCGTGGGAATTTTTTCCGGCTCAATTTATCCGGCCATAGTAAAAGATACCAAAGGCCTCTGTATTAAGAATTGGTATCAAGCAATTTATGAATATTTTTAATCAAGTTTCCCAATTTTTTAGGCTGAACAGTGGGGCTTATCTGAGTCTTGTTATTGTACCGCAAATTATAAGTATAGCAATTAACATACCAATTCTACAAGCCCAAGAACTGCCGCCCTCAACCGTTATTTCAGAATCAGAACCTGACACAGAAACCATTAGTCAGAATTTCGACCTGATGCCCTTGGCCATCTATGTCGGCGATCGCACAGTGAATCCCGGAACTTTCGTCCGCGGTGCAGAAGATGGCGAAAAAGCAATTGACTTTGACAAATGGCTGATTGCCTACGATGATGTCATCAAAGCCCTAAAGTTTAACACCACTCCCCTAGATAACGGAAAAGTAGAACTGCGGTCGCCTGGTTTAGCTTTACAAATTGACCTTAACGAATTAGCGATCGATGATCAACTCGGCATGGCTTTGAGCGTAGAACAAATTCGTGAACTATTAGGTGTTCCCGTAGAATTTGATATAGAAGAATATGCAATTATACTCAACCCCGACTGGCTGGGAAAAAACCTACCCCAAACAAATATCCGTAGCAACCAACGACAGCTCAACCTAGAAGGCTTACCCCGCATCTCAGCCCCCCCCATCACCCTCAGTATCATCGGACAAGAAGCAAACATCTCCGGCAGTGGCAACCAAATCGACGACTACACTGGCGAACTCGTTGGTATCGGGACTCTATTCGGAGGCAGTTGGTACCTGAATATTGACCAAGAAGACCTCACCGATCGCCAAACATGGAAACTCAACGAACTCCAATATATGCGACAAACACCGACAACGGACTATATCATCGGTGACCAAGAAACATTGTGGCCAGAAGGTAGCAGTACCTACACCGGATTTACTGCCATTCGGCGGTTCGGGTTTGCGCCACCCATCACCTCTTCCGGTGGAAACGAAGGCTTCAACCCAGAACAAAGATTGAATTCCAGTCGCTTACAACGAGATATTCGGGGCAGAGCAGAGCCAGGCACATTGGTACAGCTTGTTAACTCTATCAGTAAGAGGGTTTTGGCAGAACAGTTAGTAGACTCATCCGGTATTTATCGCTTTGAAGACGTGACTACAGTCTCCTCTTCCCTCCGTGGTAGCCCTTCAGCCAATAATTATAAATTGCGTCTCTACCCCGATGGGCGACTGAGCGCAGACCCAGAAATTCGGGAAGCCGAGTTCTTTTCACTGCCTGGTCAGCTCAGTCGTGGGACTGCAGCCTTACTGATATCGGGTGGATTTGAGCGATCGCAAAATAGCGAGACCTTCTTCGGAACTATGGAGGATGAAATGCAAGGGGGAGTTTTGTACCGTTGGGGTGCCACAGACAACATCACCCTAGGTACAGGACTTTTTTATGACCAGCAACTGAAAGGTATGGGGGAAGTATTTTTTCAACCAGGAAATTTGCCTTTAAAAATTACAGCGACAGCAATGCTCAATAGTGATGAAAGAGCCGACAACAAACGTAGCAATATTCGCTATGATTTGAATGTTCGTTTTAAACCGAAGCAGGGTATAGATTTTGAGTTTGATAAGGATGATTTATCAGAAAGATTTAGAGCAAATTGGGATTTGAGTCCAGATGTTCGCTTGTCATTGAACAGTAATAATAACGCTCAAGATGCACGAATTAGGTGGCGACTTTTTCCAGGACTCACCACAAATGTAGGTTGGGATGTGGGCGAAAAAGTTTTGGTAGGGGGACTCGATGTCAGTAGTTCTTTTGGTAATTTGTTGTTCCGTAATAACATTGATATCGATGAAGATCAAAATGTTAACTGGAATCTGTTTTCTCGTTATCAGAATCTCACCCTCCGACACCGCATGAGAAAGCAGCGGTGGGATACAGATCTTGAATATTTTTTCCTCAAGTCTAAAAGTTTGTATGATTATAATCATTCCCTTTTTCTGAACTTAGAGATGGATCAGAATGATAACAACTCTAGCGATAGACTCGCAACAGTTGGTTGGCGTTATAAACCTCGTTCCCAAGTAGGCGATCGCTTTGCAGATTGGATTTTTGATATTGGTTACGGCATCGGAACAGAAGGTTCAGGCTTGCAAGCTTCGATCACAACCGCAAAAATCCCAGGGTTATATGTCACAGCAAAGTATCAAAATATTTCCATGAGCAATAACAGCTCTAGATTTAGTTTACAGATATCCTCATCTGCTTTTTTGTCATCCTCCGTAAGTTTTGGTAAGAGTCGTTTTGAGAGATTACGCACAGAAGGGGGACTAGTGTTAATCCCTTTTTTGGATAAAAACGGCAATGATCGTAAAGATAGAGGAGAAAAAATCTATACCAAAGGGCTAGAGGATGAAACAGCTGAATTTTTATTCTTGATTAATGATCAGGATGTCAGGCGATTTAGTAGTTATAGTCCAGACCTGCGCAAAAATGGGATTTTTGTGCGTTTGCCTCCAGATACCTACCGTTTTGAGCTTGATCCGATAGGTATTCCCCTGGGGTTGAAAAGTAATCAATTAGTTTCTGCTGTCGAGGTGAAAGCTGGTAGTTATACACCCATTTATATACCCCTAACAACTGCCTATGCTTTGTTAGGTGTGGTATTGGATGATGCGGGGAACCCTGTGGGTGGTTTACGAGTAGAGGCGATCCCCCGCAGTGGAGAAGGAGCAAAAATATTATCAATTACCAATGGTGCAGGAATTTATTATTTAGAGTCCCTCGGTCCTGGTGAATATGATTTACTCATTGATGGTGTACCAGCTCAACCCCAGAGTATTCGCTTTGATGAAACCTCAGAGGTATTTACAGAAATTGATTTACTCTATCGGGAGCCAGCGGACAGAGATTAAAACCATCCCTAAGCAGCAGTCAAAAGTTAGATTTTAAAGAATCTAAATTTTGACCCCCTCAGTCATTTCAGGAAATTATTTCCCATCTAAAGTTTAAAACTATTTGTGACACCTTAAATTTCACATTCTGCACTTCAATATGTCATATCAAAATTAGTATAAAATCTGTGGCTTGCTTAAGTATTTATATTATAAAAATTATCCTTATTTACTTGACCTTAATGAGAAGTCAAAATATCAGAGAAATATTAAGCATAAATATTTACTAAATTATTGAGAATAATTGACCACTATAATTTTCTTCTAGTTGGGTTAACTTGCCCGCCGTTTCAGGGAGATAACAAGGGAAGGGTTGACCTATCTTTCTATGCTACATTTTGTCGTGGGAAACATAGATTAAATAGGTTCCTCTGTGACTTCTCCCAGAACTTATGCTGTAAAATAAACGCCTGCGGAGAGACGCAACACAGATATCGTCGACTGTGGTAGTAGTCGTGGTAGTAATGAAGAGCGAGTCATTCAAGTTTCTCAAGAATATTCAGTCACCTTTAAATCTACTAATAGCCCAGGAGGGAACTTAACAACCGCTGACATTGACCTGGATGCCTTGGATACAATTCACTCCCTTTTCGTGGTTTCAGGTAGAGAGTAAAGATAATTAGTAGGTTTGGTCGTTTGAGGTTGAGTGGTAGAGAGCAAAGATAGAAAATAATTCAAGTAAAAACTTCAACGGGAAAAACCAGACCCAAAATCAATATATTTGGTAGTAAGGTGTTATCAATTTGTTAATTTTCAAACCTAGCACCTGACACCTCACACCTTATACCTTAAATCAACTTGATTTTGTGTAACATTATTTATTAATTATATAGATATCGATATCTGGAGAAAGTAGAAACAGTTTTGAATAGTATAAATACTTACAGAAATTCTGATGCAACCTCGCTAACTATTCGTGAGTTCGGACTTCAACCCTCACCCATAAGACAAATTTCAGTAAGCCCTAATTAAAATAAATATAAATACTAATTTTTCCTTTTTTTTATGCCTAACCCATTTCCCGGAATGAACCCATACCTCGAACAACCTGAACTTTGGCCTGAATTTCATAATCAACTGGTGGCAGCGATCGCTAGAATGTTAACTCCCCAGTTATTACCTAAATATCAGTTAGTGACTGATAAATGGGTATATCAAATGGGTAACTCAAAACAGATCGTTATTAGTCAAACAGATGTTAATGTGCAAAAAAATCAAGATAATTCACTCCCACTAACAACAAAAGCCTCCACACCACAACCTTTCAGTCAGCCTATTATAGTAACTATTCCTATGGGAGAAGAACTTGAGCAGGATCATATTGAAGTTAAGGATACTACCACAAACGAAGTAGTTACAATTATTGAAGTTATTTCTTTCGTAAACAAAAAAGGAGAAGGTCGTAATAAATATGAAACTAGACGGAAACAATTTTTAGAGAGTAGGACTCATCTGGTGGAAATTGACCTTTTGCGAGAGGGAGAACTTTTACCTTCCTTAACTAGCACTAAAAGTCACTATCGAATTTTGATCAGTCCCTATAACATTCGCCCTATTGCCGAGTTGTATCCTTTTAATTTGAGCGATCCCATTCCTCAATTTTCACTACCTCTATTGGCTGGAGATACTCAACCAATAGTAGACTTACAGACACTAGTAAATGAGTTGTACGAACAGTTGGGGTATGAGCATTTTATTGGTTATAGCGATCGCCCTCCTTTACCTTGGTCTGTGGCTGATGTTCTGCCATTTGTTAAGGGAATGGAGAATAGGCAGTAGGCTCCTATTTTAGCACACCATTTCTCAAATAATTACCTGAAACTATATTGACTGCAGAAATTTTTAGTATGTTGCATCATGCCCAGCAGCATAGTCTATGTATAAAAGAGGGCTTAAGTAAAATATCAAACTATACACCATCTATAGGGGCGAACAGCCGTTTAGAGCCCTAACCTTAAACGCCTCTACTAGATATGGTGGTTCTGCCGAAGTCCTGTAAAACTTAGTTACAATTAGAAAAAACCCTTCAGAATAAGTATCTTCTGCCCTCTGCAAACATCTACCAAACTATAAATATTAAGGTAAGTATTGAGCTCGACATAAGACATAATATTCAATTTCACTTCTGACTTCCGTAAAAAAGTATTACCGAAAGACTGTCCTAACCTTTCCCATCATTCTCTATTGAATACTGATATCTATCCTTGAAATTATCACAGATTTATAGTATAATTAATATTTATTTTATTACAATAAATAAATACTTTTCACAAAAAAAGAGAAAAAAATTAAACTTTCTCACCAATTTAACCTATAAGTATTAGTTATTATTTTCAAGGATTCTATACTTTGAATAGCATTTAGTGAATTATTTCAAAACCTTAAATAATAACCTTGGGGGATAACAGTGAATAACTCTAGTAGAACGATAAAAAATATTAATGATTCAACATTTTTTTTCATATTCATTGAGAGGTGCTAAAGCATCTGTCAAAAATTCACCTAAACAATTAACATCAAAAAACAATTTTTACAAAAAAGGATAAAAAAAATAAAATCTTTACCCAAATTTAATCTCTGAATATTAGTTGTTATTTTCAATGATTCTATACTGTAAATAGCATTTAGTAAATTATTTAAAACCTTTAAACAAGAACGTTTTTGAATAACCGTAAATGACTCTGGTGGAACAGTAAAAACTATTAATAATTCAACAGTTTTTTCATATTCATTGAGAAAAGCTAGAGTAGCTGTACGAAATTTATGTAAATAGTTATAAGCAGCACTTTTATAAGCAAGCCATTTTTTTCTTTCATATTCTTTATCCAATCTTCTTTGGTTTTCTCCACCATTAAAAACATCACCAAACCACTGACCAAAATCAGTCTCTTGAAGCTGAGGTAAAGAGACATGAGGATAACTGGGAAATGATATCTTAATCCTATTTGGTCTACCTTTCTGAAACTCATCACAAGATTGATTAGCCCACTTTTCAATTGATTCAGTATAATTAAGAATAGTTGACTTAAATTGACTATCTTGCCAGTTATTAAAAGATCCTGTTTCTAAAGCCAGTGCTACTTTTTCTTGATAACTTCCTAAAAGCATATCTAAAGATAGCCAATTACCATAAACTCTTACTCTTCTTTTAAACTCTTCTCTGAGATATTCTTCTCGCTGCCTTCCTTTTTCAATAGCAACATTTCTGACATATTCAGCATCTCTAATTTCTTTGAGCAAATTATTCGCTTCTTTTTGTAAAACAGACTTAACCTGAGAAGCTATACTAATTACCCGAAATAATCTAGTCTGATTAATTCTTTCCTTTTGAAGAGAAATTATAGTCAATAAAGTTGATTCAAAACTTATGATACCACTTGTAATCATTTTCAAAATGTTTCTTTCTTGTTGTGCCTTAAGAGCAGGAAGTGCATCAACACGGTAGAGTTTTTTAACCCCTTTAGGTAAATCTGATTCAAAAGTATTAATAGTTGAATAAACATCATTATAAACTTCATCTTGATCATTTTTGCTTTCTAATTCATTCATCCGGTTAAGAACAAAAATAATTGTTTTAATACCTCTATTCAATAACCATTTATTAAGTGTTTCCTTTTCTCCCTGGGTAAAAGGTTGTCTAGCATTTAGTATTTGAATAACTAAATCTACCCGCAATAACTGATTACGAATCAAAATATCCTGTTCTTCCCTATCATTTGTTCCGGGTAAATCAAAAAGTTCTACTCCATTTTTGAGCAATTTATGAGGATAAAAAACTTCTACAGAAACTACATCCTCTCTAGGTTTACCTTGACGATTCAAAACAGTAAACTTTTTGAGAACTTTTCCATCGTTACTTCTTATTACTTTACCTGAAGTGAAAGTAATAACAATTGTTAAAGTTTTTCCATACTTGACACTAATTAATGTTCCAGTAGTTCTGATCATTTTTGTTGGCATAATTTCTTTACCTAATAGAGCATTAATTAGAGTAGATTTGCCAAAATTAAAAGGAGCAACTACCGCTATTCCAAAATTAGGATTAACCAATTGTTGGCAGGCTAATTCCACATCTTTAATAAGTTGCTGATTTTCTTGGGCATCAATAAATTGACAGGCAGCTTGAAGAGACTTTGAAATTGTGATAGAAGATTTCATTTTGAACAAAATAATTTGCAAGTTTCATCAGTTAATTACGAGAAAGCGTAGCTTACTAAAGAATAGAAAACTTAGTAAACTACCCTGAGAAAAAAAATTAACCATACAATGTTTAACTGTCTTTAGATTGGGCTAAAGCTATCTCATTGTATTTTGCTTCTATTGTTTTCAATTTATCATTAATATTATCTACGAAAGTTTGTAAACGTTCTTTCTCCTCTTCAATGTTAACTGAAGTTGTTCTTTTCTTTTCCAACAAATTATCAAGGGATATTTCTAGAGACTCAATATCGTCTTTCATTTGTTTAGCTGACTCCTCATAAGGGTTAAATACCTCTCTGGCTTGCTGTTTAAGAGCCTCGACTTTATCTTCTTCAAGCAATTTTTTAAATGCTTCTTTGACCCTGTTCTGCATATTTTTCTGAAATTGTTTAACTTCTTCGTCTCTTTGCCACCATGCTACTATTCCTCCCACAACAGCACTACTACCAATTAAAACCCATCCTAAAGGAGTTAAAGCCACAGCAGAACCAACAATATGTGTTAAAGCTATATGTGATCCGAAAACATGGGCTAATGATACTCCTCCAGCTCCTACTGCTGCAGTACCTACTGTCCCACCAGTCCCTCCCAATAACATTCTTCCTGTTACATTTGCCTCAGCCGGAGTTAATGATGATTTTTCTGATGAACTACTTTGATCCATGGATAAACTTGTCTGGTCTTTAACTTTAAACTTTTTTTTATTAAGAATTTCCCTGATAGCATCTCTTTGTTTATTGTAGTCATTAATTTCTTTGTTAAATGAATTGTTTAAGTCATTAATAATCTCATACACGATACCCGTACTTATTTTATGCCAATTTTTCAGCTTTTTTTGTCGATATTTTGTTAATTTATTCTCTAAAGATTGGGTATATTTTTCACGTTGATTATTTTCCATACCCGATACTACAGGCATTTCAAAATCTCTTTCAAAATTGAGAACTAATTGATTAAAATAGCTTTTATATTCTCCTTCCACTTTTGCAATACAGAGATATCTTTTGTCTTTTATTTTCTCCTTTACATTTTGAACAATTTTGTTAATAAGATTAACACAAGGCTTAGTTTTCTCAATTTTTTCTTCCAATGTTTTTACATCATCTTCAAGTGTAAACAATCTTTCCTCAACTTTCGACACTACCTGTCTGCTGGCAATTCCTGCTTTATTAACAGCTTGTTTTAATTCTGTCATTAATCTCTCATTAGTTAGAAAATCACTAAGTCTTTTTTTAAATTCTATAATTCCAGTACCATCAAGAGATTTTCCTTGCTCTAAATTTTCTAAAGCTGTTTTAGCATACACATCAAATATTGTATCTCCCCACGTTTTTTCTGCTTCATCTTCAGTTATATCTAAACATTCACAGAATTTATCAACAAAAATTTCATGGACTTCTTTTTTTTCATCTTCTTCAATTTTTTCCCATTTATTAATCAAGTAAAAAATTGGTCTGACTTCCTTTGTGTTTCTGCTTTCTGGATCTGAGCTTTGACTTTGTGTTAATTGTGGCTGGTTTTCAATATCTTCAATCTCTTTCTTGTACCCCAAAAACGTTTTTAGGTAACCTTCTTCTTTCTGAGTAAATTGTTCATCTGCGGCTAAAACAAAAAGAATTGCATCACATTTCTCAATATACGAAAATGTTTTTTGATTTTCCTCTTCTGTATGATTTAATCCTGCTGTATCAATAAACTCTATTCCTCTTGACAAAACTTCAATTGGACAATAAAGTTCAGCATAATCTAGAGGTTCAAGCCATTTTCCTTTTACATTATTATACACATTCTTTATTAGAGATTTGACTCCTTTTGAATTGAGCGTATATTTCTTTTTATATTCCTCCAAACTTAATGATTCTTGTTCACCATTTTTCTTATGAACTACTACTTTTTCCTGTTCACCATATTTAACAAAAGTAGGAATTGCAGTAGTAGCAGTTACTCCCATAGGTAGCAAACTTTTTTCAAAAAATGCATTAAGAATAGTACTTTTACCACGATTAAAATCTCCAATGATTAAAAAGCGAAATTTACCATTTTTTAGCTTGCCAATTTCATTACGTAAAGACTTTCTAACAGCAGATAATTCTAACTGTCCCGATGCTCCTTGAACTATTGCTTGATTTTCAAAATCACCAATTATTTTCTCCGTTTCTTGAAGTTTATCAGCAAAGCCATGGCGGATTTTTGTTACTTCTAAATTGAATCCAGTATTTTGATTTTGCATGGTCGTTTACCTCATTGTTATTTAACTTGTATGACTTTCATGTTTAGAAAGTCATATTACTAAGTGCCTAGGCAAAATTAATTACCATTATTTATTCCCAAACTACAGGGAAGATATGCTTTTTGGCTTTAAAGTATATGTGATCTATTCTGCACAGCTACTTATTTGATTATATTTAGCCTTAATTATTTCCACTTGAGCAGAAATATTATCTTGTAAGGCTTGTAAATGTTTAATTTTTACCTCATGGTCAACCTCAGTATATTTATACAAAGCTAATCTATTACTAACTTTTGAAGCAATTTTACCTTTAACGATTTCTGCTATTTGAGCAGCTTGTAGTAATTTAGTTTTTAATTTTTCATTACTTAAAAAATTATCAAGCCGTTTTTGAAATTCTATAATTCCAGTACCATCAAGAGATTCTCCTTGCTCTAAATTTTTTAAAGCTGTTTTAGCATACACATCAAATATTGTATCTCCCCACATTTTTTCTGCTTCATCTTCACTTATATCTAAACATTCACAGAATTTATCAACAAAAATGTCATGGACTTCTTTTTTTTCATCTTCTTCAACCTTTTCCAATTTATTGATTAAATAAAATATAGGTTTTGTGATTTTTGGAGTAAAATTTTGGTTTATTTTTATTTGATTAATATCGTTTTGCATACTTAATAGCCTTTTAATATAATTACTCTCTTGTTGAGTAAGTTGTTGGTCTGCACTTAAAATAAAGAAAATAACATCACACTCCTTAATGTAATCAAAAGTCTTTTGATTCTGTGCTTCTGTAAGATTAAATCCTCCTGTATCAATAAATTCTACCCCTCTTGATAAAACTTCAATTGGACAATAAAGTTCAGCATAATCTAGAGGTTCAAGCCATTTTCTTTTTACATTATTATACAGCTTCTTTATTAGAGATTTGACTTCTTTTGAATTGAGCGTATATTTCTTTTTATATTCCTCCAAACTTAATGATTCTTGTTCACCATTTTTCTTATAAACTACTACTTTTTCCTGTTCACCATATTTAACAAAAGTAGGAATTGCAGTAGTAGCAGTTACTCCCATAGGTAGCAAACTTTCTCCAAGCAAAGCATTAAGAATCGTACTTTTACCACGATTAAGATCTCCAATCATCAAGACTCTCAATTGATTACCTATATTTAGTAGTTTTTCGATTGATTCTTCTAATAGAGTGACAACAGCTTGACAATTAATTACATCACCTTGCTGTTCAAATTCAATAATTGTTCTAGCTATTTTATCTAGTCGTTCAGCAAACCAACAAGAAATTTCAGTTACTTCCAAATTAACCTTAGAGTTTGGTTTGGTATCTAATTCTTTCTTAGGTTTTATTTCCTCAATATCAAGCTCTAAAAAGATTACAGATTTTTCAAGTTTATAATAATTGACTTTGTTAGGATTCTTTTGGGATAGAAAATCATAAATCTTATTTACCTGAAGTAATAAAATCTCTAATTCCTGTTCATTTTCTAACTCAAATTGTTGTAGATTAGGACGAGTTTCAAAACGATATAAATGATAAAAAGAACTTAACAAACCAATAGCTTTAGCCAAATACTTACTGACAGTATCTTGCAAATTTAGACTATATTCACCCATCTCCCGATAAGCATGAGGATTCTGAATATTTCCCAGGGGAAGTTGAAAAGGGAAAAACCTTAAATCTAGACTTGTATAACTATCCTGTTGATCCGGTAATAAATTCCAAAAAGTAATATGAGGGTGAATTCTTTACACAAATTGTTGAGGTGAATGAACCCCTTGAATTGTTCCATGAACTAAAATAATAGGAACATCATAAAGCACACTATAAACGTAATTTATATCCCGATCTGTTTGATATAAAGGCCTCTTAAAATAACCATCTTGCTTAGAAGCTAAATTATGCCAACTATAAGAACTATTAAAAGCCGTGCGAAAATCAACATAGCCACCTGGGTCATTTTTATCTTTAGGTCTAGTATCATCCCAAAAAGGAGACACCAAAATGATTGGTAAACCAGTCTTTTCATGCAAACCCTTTACAAATTTGTAAGTCGTCTCTACCCCATCAAAAAAGGGACTATTTGCATCTTCTCTCGCTAAATTTATCAAAGCTTTTTTTGTTGAAATAGAATAACTTGACTTTAAATATTCAATGATTTTTTGTTCATTTATCCTAATCTCAGAATCTACAAAAGACTTAGTTATACTCTGCTCGTATTGTTGTTTTAGTTCTTTTAAACGAAACTGATGCTGTGCTTCTAGTTCCTGTTCTCGAAAACCATGAGCTTGGGGCTGTGCAAGTTTGTAGTCAATACATTTTCCTATGACGTTACTTACAGCAATGCCAACAGGATAAGCTAAACATCCTAGTAAAAGATTCATCTAACTCTCATTTTGATTTATAGAAGTTTACTCTGAGGAAGCCATAAAAATCTGAACCTTAAGACTCCAATATCTTAGTAAAAAGCCAACAATAATTTTGAGCAAGTATAATTTTTTTTTGACTAACTCAGTACTTATAATGCTATAATATCTTTGATTATAATTAAAACAAACAATTGAGGCAAACATATCAAAGGATATAACTTGATGTAGTGGCCAGAAGGAAGTCCAGAGATATTTTGGCCTTCCATAATACTTAATATGGAATGAAGTTTTGTCACCATGAACATTCCTAATTCGCAGAACCCAGCTTCTATGCCTGGTGAATCTGATGAATATTCAGATATAATATCAAGTGAATGTGACTACTTGTCATATCAACATGATCATTTATCTTTCCCGAACTCAGGAGATCCCCATCGCCTAGAGCACGATATACCCACAAGGGAGAATATTTATGAAAATCAGTCACCGTATTCCTTTGACAATGAATGGAATAATTATGAAACAACAGCATTTGATCATGACTACAACTCTCCTAATTATCCAGAAAATCAGGCTTCCTACTCCGTTCCTACTAGCAATAGACCAGAAACCGAAACACAAAACCTAAATTCTGGAGTGGAAAACCATTCAGAGAACTTTTCCTCTTACTCTATCAATAGTAGACAAGGAAATAATGAGTATAGTTGGGAATATTCCAATCAATATAGTTTAAGTTCTTTCCAAAACCCCTTAATGAATGAACCGCAACTTCAGAAGAATTCGAGTTTAGAAGACAGCGAGGAAGACGATAACAATAGGGAAAATAGTAATCTATCTCAAAATGGAAACCAGAATGGGTATCAAAACGGAACCCCAAATAGTACCCAGACTTTTGCTGCAAACATAATAGGGTCTGGTGTTGAATTTTCTCTTTGGTCATTAGGACTCTCCATGATGAATGGAGAATCAAACGTTATACATCATCATATATCAAGTAACACACATTTTTACATAGAGGGAAACACTGACATACACGGTGACAAAATAGAACAACAAGGAAGTTTTGGTACAGGTATTAATGTAGGAGAAGTTGAAAATCAAAACACTAATGTAGATGTAGGTTTTGATAACAGAAAAATCACAGCTGATACACTTGGAAGCATTAACGAACTTCAAGAAAAAACTAGAGGTGAAACATTACCAAAAATTAACCAACTTATTCCACAATTAGAAAATTTAAACCCTATAGAAATCAAGATACCTAACTTGACACTTCCTGAACACATCGAAATGATGAAAAACAATTTCGCGCCAAGAGAACCAATTATCAGAATTGGAAAACCACTATTTGGTAACCACTTATTTAGCAAATGATATCTAAGATCCTCCAACGACAATGAGCATACTTGTCAATATTGATATTGGAATCTCCAAGGCAGTATTTTTTCCAGTAAATCTTCTACAATTTAGAGAGGTTCTGTAGAATTTATCCACAAATTAGAAACATAAAAGTCGTATATAGCTGTTCTACTTGAGAGAACATCAGTAGAAAATTAAGTAGTACATATCTAGAGACAAGCATTATGGAAAACGATAATTCAAAAAAAACCAGTATATACGGTGACAATATCAAACAACAAGGTGCTTTTAGTATAGGTGTTAATAAAGGAGAAGTTGAAAATCAAAACACTAATATAGCTGTAGGTTATAACAACGGAAAAATCAAGGTTGAGAAACTAGCTGGAAACATTAATGAAGCTCAACAAAGAACTTTAGCTGAAACCGCAGCAGAAATTCAACAGCTTCTTCAACAATTAGAGCTATCAAACCCTACGGAAACTACCGCAGGGCAAATGGCAGTTGTTGCTAAAGCCGTTGAAGTTGTTGAAAATCACCCCACATTAAAACAGCGAGTAATAGGAGTATTAAAATCAGCAGGAACAGAAGCATTCAAAGAAGCTCTCGATCATCCAATTGCTAATGTTTTAGTGGCAGCTTTTCAAGGTTGGACTCAAGCATAAAATCAGTTATCAGTTAACCTCCTTCCGAGGAACTGCGTTTTTCATATTCCGTAGCGCAACAGTTATCACTTAGCGATCGCTTCAATTGTCAAGCAAACTTTTTTCTAACTGCTGAGTTCTAAAATTTTAACTTAATAACTGACCATTAGCACTCCCAAATATATTAAGTTTTAGTAAATTTAGTGGTTTAGTAGTAGAGAGCAAAGATAGTTATACCAATTTCCTAAAGTCCGACTACACATAATGCTTCAAGAATAAAATCATATCCTGTACAAGAAGCAATATCTTTTTGACTAAATCCAGTTAATATATTTCTCAGGATTCTGCGTCAGAAATCTAAGGAATCGAAAACTCGATTTTTCAAGAATTTTTTCACCTCTTTCCACAGTCTTTCAATGGGATTAACTTCGGGACAATAAGGAGGTTGAAATAATAAAATGATGTGATCAGGGATAGATAAATCATTCCCTAGATGCCCTCGCCCGTTATCTAGTTGAATAATATGAATCTCTTCAGGATATGTTTGAGAAAAAAGCTCTAAAAATCTTTCAAAGCAAGGAGTATCTAGATGACTAAATTCATAAAAAAAGGAATCTCCTGTTTTTGGTTCTACTAAACCATAAAGCCATAGATATTTAAATAGCCATTGATATAAACCAATGGGCTTAACACCGCAAGCAGTAATGACTTTACCTGTTATAGTTTTTAATCCAATTCTAGTCTCGTCTTGACACCAATAGCGAATTGGCAGTTGATTTTCCGAATATTTATTAATTAACTTAATTTTCTCTTCTAGTTGAGATGAGAGTTTTTTTTAAAGTTTTCTTGAGCTTCTTTATTTTGTTTTATGTGATTTGGACGTGGAACTTTTAATTTACTTTTTAATTTATATCTGACTAATTGATGAACTGTTCGATAAGACAGCTCGATGTCAAAACAAGTCGTTAACCACTGTTGAATTTCACCATAGCTTTGGAAACCTTCCGGGTTTTGCAATTCTGCTTCTAATTTCTCGATTACATTTGGTGGAATTGAACTTGGCCTCCCTCCTAGATTTTTCTTTGGTTCTAGTAAAAGATTCAGTCCACCTGTACGATATTTCCCTAACCATTTTTGTACTGTGACTCGATTGCGTCCTAACATTATCGCAATTTCTTTTACTGTTTCTACTGTTTGAGTTTTCAACCAGTAAATAGTTTGAAGTCTTTCCTTTTCTTGAGCTGTACTCGCACTTTTTAAAAGTTTTTTGAGAGTTTCTACCGATTCATTTATCTCAATTTTTACTACTCCTGACATGGGGACATTTTCTATAATAGGTTACTTCTAAAAGTGTAGCTTAAGTTTATGAAATTAGTATTAGTAGATTTGGTAGTTTTAGGTTTTTTGGTAGATAGCAAAGATAGAAAATGATTAAAATAAAAAGCCATCAATAAAAAACCAAAGCCAAAATCAATGAACTTGGTAGTAAGGTGTTATCAATTTGTTAATTTTTCAAACTAACACCTAACAACTAATATAGGAACGTTACATGCAAGCTCCCTCATTGCAGATGATCATAGTGCTCATATTGTATGCAACGCCAAAAAACTAACTCAAGACTCTAAACTTTCCACTGACACAGGTTCCCAAATCTCACCATATTTTTCCTTCAACCCTTGCCAAGCTTCCACCTGCCCAGGCTCATACTCTCCTGGTTTTCCCCACTGCAAAAATGCACTCAAAGCCACTTCACCTTGACCATCTAAAAAACGAATTGCATAAGTAGTAAAATTTCCCCGTTTGGCTTCCCCAGTTTCAAACTTTACCCGTTTAATCTGATCCATATTCAGATGGAACTCAAAAATATCACTATGCATATTAGCATATTTACCCTTGGGAAGTTCAGCATAAAATAACTTTTGAATTTTTCCCTTAACTTCCAATACCGCAGCATTACTTGTCACAATTAAACGTAAAGTTCCAAGTTGTTCACAAACTTCTAAAAAATCTTTCAAGTTAGTATTCATAGGTAGATACTTATTTTTATTATTTATTTTTCATAGTCTTCATAAGCAGCAACTATTCTCTTTACTAAAGGATGTCTTACCACATCCCCTTGAGATAGTTCACAAATCGAAATACCTTCGACATTCCGTAGAATCTTCATCGCAACAAGTAATCCTGACCTTTGAGTTAGAGGCAAATCTGTTTGAGTAATATCTCCTGTCACTATCATTTTTGAACGGAAACCCAAGCGAGTTAATACCATTTTCATCTGAGCAGGAGTAGTATTTTGAGCTTCATCAAGAATCACAAAAGAGTTATTCAAAGTCCGACCTCTCATATAAGCTAGAGGTGCAACTTCAATAACTCCCTTTTCCATCAAAGTATTCACTTTTTCTGGTTCAATTAATTCATAAAGAGCATCATACAAAGGTCGCAAATAGGGATTTATTTTTTGTTGCAAATCTCCTGGTAAAAACCCTAATTTTTCTCCGGCTTCCACCGCAGGTCTCGTTAAAATTAGGCGTTCATATTCATTGTCTAAAAGTGCTTTGACTGCTATAATAGCTCCTAAAAAAGTTTTCCCCGTTCCTGCCGGGCCCACACAAAAAGTCATATCGTGACGGCGAATGGCCTGTACATATTTTCTTTGGCGAAAAGTTTTAGCCCTAATTTCTAGCCCACGACGAGTTTTTGCCAGAACATCTTGCTGAAGTTCTTCCAGGTCATCCTGACGGTTTGTCTCAATAGCATGGCGAGCAGTAAGAATTTCTACTCCAGTTATAGTTTTACCATGTTTCCAAAGTTTTTCTAAAGAACATATAATCTTCTGGCATCTCTCAATTTGAGTTGCAGTGCCAGTTATTAATAATTCTTGTCCCCTTAGTACGACATTTGCCCCTGTGTGCTTTGCCAGAAATTTAATATTTTCTTCCTGATAACCAGAAAGAGCGATCGCACTATCAATATTAGGCAATTCTATTTTCAGTGCCTCTGTCATACCAACATATTTCTTTGTCTCATTCTCATTCTATAATTATAGGAATTAGCTAGTTTCTTCACCAAAAATTTGAAAAAATATACAAGTTATACATATCTGTTTAAGAAGTTTTTTCATGAGAAAAAATATATTTTTTTGAGCACTTAAGAGAACTTAAATAGTTTAACCTCCCTAGCCACCATAATCTTTCTCTCTTCTCCCCCACTTCCTCTCTCTCCCTCCAGCTTCGGGGTTAGTCTCCAGTTTTCAGAAGTTTCTGATCCCGAATAGTCTTGGGAAGTCCATACTAATAAATAAAATGCCCCCACTATTCCTTATAAAGATTAATGGTGGCATTAGTTATGATTTTTATGTCATTCCATGTCCATCTCTTTTGTATCTAATTGGACTTGGAGTTGTACCACGATGACGAGATAGTCTGTGTCTGTTGTCATATAGGCGACTACTTGATATAGTCCTTCGGTTGTATACTCCCTCTTCTCGATGACTTGGATACTCAGAAGAATAAGACTGTTGTATCTCTGACTGGTCTTCGTATATTTCCAAATGTACAGATTGACCTGCTGCTTGAGCTACTGCTGCTAATACAGTACGAATTGCTTGGATATTACGTCCTCCACGACCATATACTCGCCCTTTTTCCGGTTCATCAAAAGCCAGACGAATCCATGCTTTTGCTTGCCGGGGGTTCACTTCACAGTCCACTCGTAAAGACTCTGGTGACTCTAGAAATGGCTCAATTAAAGATCTGACTATTTCAGCATAATCAGGATTCACTGATTGGCGGTTGTTCCTCAGACTCCCTAATTGTTGCTGTTGCAGTTGACTCACTGTCACTGACTTCGTTGCTTTCAGTATTGGCAGTTGCTTGGATCGGTTCAGCATTGGTAATGGCTTCGGTCGATTCTGCATGGGAAACTGATACGTTTGCTTGGGTGTTAACTCCGGTTCTGGATAATTCAAGGACATTAGCTTTTTTCAATATGTCACGCACTGTATCTGTTGGCTGGGCACCTTGTTCAAGGCGTCTTGTAATTCCTGGCACATCTAATCTTGTTTCATCTGTTCTAGGATTATAAAAGCCGAGTTCTTCTAATGGACGGCCATCACGACGAGAATCGCTGTTCATTGCTACTATCCGGTAGCTACTTTCCCGTTTTTTTCCATATCGCTTTAATCGCAGTTTGATCATTTCGAGTAATTGTACTCCTGTTTAGAATTATAAGCTATTATCTCATGGTAACCTAGATAGCGTTTTGATTTTTTTACTAACTGCTTTATAAAACTGATATAAAACCTCACATTTAGTGATATTTTAATGTTTACTTCCTGCTTCCCTTGGTCACTGTCGGCAGCACGACCTCCACAGGCATCAACGATGAAGCTAACCGCATCTGTTACTATCTCATACTTACATATCATACAAAGTCTATAGACAAACCTATTTAGTAATCAAAGATTCTCATACTTAATGACATACTTAAAAATCCCCAGTAACTCCACCTATTTTTTTTAAGACCTCACTAGACTGGATAGAGCTTAGATAAAATGCTTCTTGAACATCTACCATAAGAAATTTTGAAAAAAGCATGTATGTTTTAAGCATATCTGGGTGATACTTCAGCTTTTGTTTTTGCTCCTCTTTTAAAGCTGCCCAAAGCCTTTTTTCTTTTTCTGCTTCTTTTTCTTTTTACCGCTACCCGTACTTTGCTGGTTACGCCAACCAGGAGGTGCTTTACCTCCTAGCATACCAGGCATTCCCATACCAGGCATTCCAGGCATCCCCATCCCTGATAGATCGCCTTGGCCCATTTTCTGCATCAGCGATCGCATTCTTTGGAAGTCACTCACTAGTTTACTCACATCTTTCTCAGCATAACCTGAACCACCAGCAATGCGTCGTCGTCGGGAAGGAGATTTCGCTAAAAGTTCGGGATTTTGGCGCTCTTGGCGCGTCATAGAATTAATCATAGACTCACAACGTTTTAGCTGAGTTTCTCCCTGCTGCAACTTATCATCACTTATTTTATTCATTCCTGGAATTAATTTCATAATTCCTCCCAAGGAACCCATATTCTTCATCAGTCGCGTTTGCTTGAGGAAGTCAGTAAAGTCAAACTTAGCTGAGAGGATTTTTTCCTGCATTTTTTCTGCATCAGCTATGTCAAACTCTTCCTGAGCCTTTTCTACCAGGGTAAGTACATCTCCCATTCCCAAAATCCTAGAAGCCATCCTTTCTGGGTAGAAAGGTTGTAGGGCTTCTACTTTTTCTCCCACCCCTATAAATTTTATCGGTTGACCAGAAATTCTACGGACTGATAAAGCTGCCCCTCCTCTTGTATCTCCGTCCATTTTAGTTAGGATCGCCCCTGTTATCCCAATTTGATCATTGAAGGTACGGGTCAATGTTGCAGCCTCTTGACCTGTCATTGCATCTACTACTAGCAAGGTTTCTTGAGGCTTAACTGCTGCTTTAATTCTAGCAAGTTCTGCCATCATATCTTGGTCTATCTGTAGCCGACCTGCTGTATCTATAATTACTATATCTATACCATCTGCCTTGGCCTTTTCCAACCCTTTCTGAGCAATTTCTACAGGGTCTATATCTGTACCTAATTCAAATACGGGTACATCTATCTGTTTTCCTAAGGTAACTAACTGGTCAATAGCAGCCGGTCTATAGACATCAGTAGCTACCAGTAAAGCACTCCGGTTCTCTTTCCTTAAATGTAAGGCTAACTTAGCTGAGGCTGTGGTTTTTCCTGTTCCCTGTAAACCTGCCATCAGGACAATAGTTGGCGGTTGGTCGGCTTTCGCTAGGGGAGCATTACTTTCTCCCATTATCTGCGCTAGTTCATCATGGACGATTTTTATGAACTGTTGGTCTGGTCTTACTCCTGTTAATACATCTGCTCCTTTTGCCTTACTGCTGACTTCCGCTATAAAGCCTTTCACAACTTGTAAGTTGACGTCTGCCTCTAACAGGGCTCGACGTACTTCTCCCAGGGCTTGTTGGATATTAGAATCTGTTATTTTGTCTTGACCCCTTAGTTTTTTCCAGGCCACTTCTAAGCGGTCAGCAAGAGCTTCAAACATAGAGCAATTTCAGCTAGCTAGTAGTAAATCTTTATTATATATCATTGGGAAAACTTTTTCTATGTTTTTTTCATATTATTTTTATTGTTTATCTTTGCATTTGACAATTACCTAGTTTTTTCTCTGGGTTAACTACCTTTGATTTTTTGTGTATTCTTGGTCTCAAACTTTAACAATATTTGTTTTTATTCATTTCTCTCTCTTGTTTCCCCATAGTTAATATCTATCTGTGAACTTACATTTTTACATCTTCAATTTTGAGCCTTAAGTTTACAGTTGAAATTTTGAGCGGATATATATAGACTCTAGGTCAAGGCATACAACAATAAATTTCACTACTTTTACTATATTAGTATCAACTTTAACACAATCAAAACAATTTTTCAACTTAAGTCTGCCATTTATCATGAATTAATATTAGCCCCGAGTTCAAGGCACTACCTGGGAAGGATATCAATATTATTTATTGCCTAGTTTCAAATATTGGCCTATATACAATGAATAACTATCCGTCAGGTGCTGTGAACAAAAATCATTTCTAATCTTTAAAAATCCCCATACTGCCTAGGATGACCAATAATATCCACAAGTAATGTTGAAATACTCAGGGGCAAACAAACCGTACCGTTTGACTAGGATACTTGGACAATTTTCCTGAGCTCAGGTGACGATATTTTAATAGGATTCGTTTTGTGTATTCAAAAAAAACAACAAAAAGGCCACCCGATGGGCAAGAATATGAATCTCTTAGCTTAATTCCACGTTTCTACTTAATTTCTTCAGTAATTCTTATCCCCAAATATTTTATACATACAGATAATAAGAACTGCTATAAGTAAAGGGCAACATAAATTAAACACATTGATTAGCTTAAATCCAATCCTTGCGTAAATATCGCCCTTGGCAAATAATTTTGTGTCAGTACTTATCAGTAGGTACCCACAGAAATTGCTTAACTATATTAGATTTTGTAAAGTTAACTCTCAACTTCTCTAGACAGTAGATTTGATAGAAAATTTACATTTTTTTACAAGCGGGAAACACGCCTATCTACTTACTAAGGGCAGAATATACAGCAGACTCTGGACTAACATCCTACAACTGGCAGGATAAATATTTTTTGCTTTTGCGTGTCCTACTCGTCATATTCCTTAATACCTAACCCCTAAAACTATCAATATATGTATCTCATAACGAGCAGAAATCACTGTATAAACACATTAATACAAATCAAAAAAGTGTTACCAGAATACAGGTGATTGAAATATTTTATATGAAATTTCCTTTTGAATAAACATAAAATATAAATATTAATAAATAGTATTTAAATAACTAACGGCCATGAAAAACAGTATAACTATTTTACCAAATATTAATTCAATTGTTATGATTTATATACTCTAATTCACTTGTAATATTTTATCATAATTTAATTGATTTTCATACTAATTTACTCTTCAATTGCTAGTCTCAATTTTTTTTATCATAAAAATGTTTTTTTTGACAACAGATATTTTTGACTGTAGATTAATCTATTACAAGTAATAATAGTCAACCTAAAAATATACTATATCTCACTACTAATGAAACTAGAAGAACATCAATTTATTCGCTATTTTGGGAAAGATAAAGTTGCCAAAATTTCCCAATTTGCTATTATTAAAAAATTTAGTCCCCAGGATATTCTTGTTGACCAAGGCAATAATTCAGATGCCTTATTCTTAATTCTCGAAGGTGAAGCTCTAGTCAGTAAAAAAAGTGAGGAATGTGATAATTATATTATAATTACATCAATTAAATCAAATGATTTTTTTGGCGAATTGGGAATTATAGATAGACAGCCAAGGAGTTGTAGGGTAGTTGCACTTAGGGAAACAACTGTAGCTCAAATTTACTATGACCATATAATCGATATATTAGCTGAAACACAAGGGGATGTTGTTTTAAAGATATTAAGTATTTTATCTCAAAGGCTGCGCAGCATAACAACGGAATATGTCAACCAATTAGCTTATAAAGAAAAAATGACTTTAATTGGAGAGATGGTCAACACTATTATTCATGATTTTAGAAGCCCTTTTACTGGCATTCAACTATCAAGTTCCATGTTAAAAGAACTCCATCCAGATCAAGAAAGTCAAGAGTGGTGCGATTTAATTTCTATGCAAGTTCAGAGGATGTTAAATATGGCAGAAGAAGTGCTTGCTTTTTCTCAGGGAAATACAAAACTATACTCTCGGCAAGTTGACATAGCCAAGCTATTACAAAACTTTCAAAAATTAAACCAGGTTTATATTGATTCGACTTTTGTAGAGTTAATAGTTTCTTTTGAAGAGAGTTTGATCATAAATGCTGATGAAAACAAAATTAACCGTGCCCTACAAAATTTATTAGCTAATGCTGTAGAAGCTGTAAATAAAGATAAAGGCCAGATAGAAATTAAAGCTAAAAGAAAAGAGCCATGGGTTGAAATTACATTCTCGGATAATGGATCTGGTATTCCTGAGGAAATTAAGAATAGTTTATTTAAACCTTTTGTAAGTTATGGAAAACAGGGTGGTATAGGATTAGGAACTGCTATTGTGAAAACAATTGTTGATGCCCACGGGGGAGAGATTTGTTTTGAATCAATTATAGGCAAAGGTACAACTTTTTACCTTCGTTTTCCTGTAGCTAAAATAGATTAAATTATAAAAAAAGAAACATTAATATTTATTGCTAAATTTCGATTGAGAATAAAGTGACTGACAATTTTAACGATAATTTTACACCTCCATCTGCTGATATTAAAACGAGTGCTACAAGCACAGAAAATGACTTATCTATAGCAACTTTAAGAAAACAAGTAATTCCAAAAGTTTGTTCTTATTTGCGACCAGGACAACAACAAATGGCCAACTGGCAAGGGGGACCTTTGGCAGTATCGGCAGTTCCTGGATCCGGAAAATCCTATGGTATGGCAATAGCAGCAGCTTTAACGATCGCCCGTTATCAATTACATAGCCACCATCAATTAATTATTGTTACTTTTACCCGTTCGGCAGCTACTAATATTAAAGCTCAAATTAACAAACAATGTTTAGAGGAATTATCTTTACCTAAAGGCAGTTTTGAAAGTAGTTTTATTGTTCATACTTTGCACGGTTTAGCTTTAAGTATTGCCGTAGGTCATCCTGAATTATCTGAGTTAGATTTAGAAAATTATAATTTAATTATGCCTACTCCTAGCAATAAAATAACTCGTGCTTGTGTAGAAAATTGGATAGCCAATAATCCGAAACATTATCAACTTTTAATTAAAGGAATTAAATTTGATGGAGAAGAAACGGAATGTTTAAGAAGGCAGTCAGTTTTACGTACTGAAGTTTTACCTCAATTAGCTTGGAAAGCAATTCAACAGGCTAAAAGTTCTGGTCTTAAACCTGAAGATTTATGGCAACTACAAAGCCAAAAGAATGATAATTATCAAGTTTTGACTATTGCTGCTAGTTTATATCAAACATATCAGAAAATATTAAAGGAACATCAATTAATTGACTACGATGAAATGATTTTAGCAGCTTTACGAGTATTGCAAAATGAAAGTGCTAGAAAAATGTGGCAAAATAGAGTATTTGCCGTGTTTGAAGATGAAGCTCAAGATTCTACACCTTTGCAAACAAAATTATTAGAAATACTCGCTACATCTAGTGAATATAATGATAGTAACTTAAATTGTAATTTAATTTCCCAATATCAAAGATTATCAAAATTAAGTCATCTAAATCTGATGCGTGTGGGAGATCCAAACCAAGCAATTAATTCGACATTTACCCCAGCAGATCCAATATACTTTCGGCGATTTTGTGAAGACTGTGAACAGTTAAAAAAAATGGCAGTTATGGAACAAGCAGGCCGCAGTTGTAAAATTATTATAGATGCAGCTAATTTTGTTTTGAAATGGGTAAATAATTTAAAATTAGCAGGAAATGAAAAACCATTTCGAGACCAAAATATTCAGCCTGTAGAAGAGAAAGAATCAGGAAATAATAATAATAATAACCCTCCAGCTATTGGTGGTGGTTTAGAAATACATGAACCTGATAATATTTATCAAACACTTGAGTTGATGGGTAAACGTATAATTAGTTTGTTTAAAGAAAATCCTCAAGGTAAATTTGCTGTATTAGTACGGGAAAATAAACAAGGCAAATTTATCGCAGATACTTTTAGTAATCCTGGAAAATATGGAGTAGATATTGATTTAGGAAAATATGGTATTAAAATACATGATGTTTCTCAAGGGGCACGTCCCTCTCAAATTCCGGAAGAAATATTAGCATTAATACAATTTATTCACCGCCCCCATTCTCCAGATTATTTAAAGTCGGCTTTGAAAGTTTTGGGCAATCATAAGTTAATTCCTCAGCAAGATTATAATTCTTTTGCCTCTCAATTAGAAAAATTTCTTTATCCAGGTCCTCTCGACCCATATCAATCAGAAAAAGTACGTGAATGTCGTAATTTTTGTCGTAGTTTACTCAGAGCAAAATCTGAATTGCCTTTATATAATTTAATTTCTTTTCTAGCCTTAGTATTAAACTATGAACAGTCAGATTTGGCAACTGCAGATAAGTTAGCAGAAAGAGTTGCTAAACAAACTGCTGGTAATAGTTCGATGAATGCTATTTTAGAAGTGTTAAATGAAATTGTAAGTTCTGAGAGATTTGAATCTGTAGAAGTTGGGGAAAATGCAGATAAATATTATACTCGTTCTGAACAAATTACTATTATTACTATGCACAAAGCTAAGGGTTTAGATTGGGATTTTGTATTTTTACCTTTTTTGCATGAAAATATAATTCCTGGTAATTTACGAGTATTGCCTCAGGCTAAATTTTTGGGAGATTTTGACTTAACTGAAGTGGCAAGGGCACAAATTCGCGCAAGCTTGCAACAGGAAAATTTTCCAGATATTTCTAAAGCTTGGGAACAAGCAGGATATTTGAAAATGGCTGAGGAATTTCGGTTATTATATGTGGCAATGACTAGAGCAAAACAGCTGTTGTGGATGTCTGCTGCCAAACAAGCACCTTTTACCTGGAACAAACCAGAAAATTTACAACAACAAAAACCTTGTTCAGTTTTACCTAACTTAAAGGCTGAGTTTCCAGATAGTGTTAGGTAATAGTTAAACATTCGCCAGGTAAGTTACCTTACCCGGCTCGTCTTCAAAACCGGACGTGAGACTTTCACCTCATCCGGCTCCTCTCTTAGACGTCCTTTTTCATAGGTACATCCCTGTTTTAGAATTAACATATCATTCACCCATAGGTATTCATCAGGTAAGTCCTGTAACTTAGGTCTTGTGTATGTTTTATTATCTAAAGCAGTTTTAGTATCATGGCAATGTCGGTGTAACAGTTGCTTGTTTTTAATTGAGTTATCACCGTCTTCAGATCTTGGTTTTATATGGTCAACTTCCATGAGGTCGTTTGATCTGAAGGTTAACCCACAAAATGCGCATTTATTCTTTTGCCGTTTTAACAGCGTTGTAACTTCTTTCCTAACACCTGGGTGTTTACCGATTCTACTGCTCCAATAAGTCCAATCGCCGTCTAATGGGGATTTATTACCTTTTACCTTGATGTGTCTTTCTATGGCAACATCTGAGTGTTGGTTAAGTATATATTCGCCGTCGTTAAGTAACCAGTTTCTGGTGACTTTGTAGCGAGGAAAATACTTATTTTTAACCCATTTGGCTGACTTGTTTGGATGCCGTCTACTTGCCCATTGACCTAGTCTTTTCCATAGGAGGCAATCTAATTTACTATATACCTCTTTACTGACTACGGTGGAAAAGTAATTGGCCCATCCTCTGATTACCGGATTAAGTTTAGCTATTAAAACTTTTGTAGGAGCGGTTTTGTATATGTCACATATATACGCCAGCTTCCGGTAATGAGTTTTTATACTCTTAGAGGACGGCTTAATCAGTGTTTTGAACCCTTTTTTGGTTGTCTTAACCTTATATTGCCTAACATTAAATCCTAAAAAGTCAAATCCAGGTTTATTCCCTTCATATTCCTCTAAGGTGTGGGCAATTTTGGTCTTTTCTGGTTTTAGTTCTAATCCTACCTGGTTTAACCATTCCTGTATTACGGTTTTTGCTTGTAACAGTACTTTGATGTCTTTGTGTAAGATTACAAAGTCATCAGCATATCGTATTATGGATAATCCTCTTTTATTATCGCGTTTTGTCCCTGGGAGGGTTTCAGCGTAATCTTCTAGGCATTTTTCTTTCCCCGTGTAGGGCGATGTTTGCTAGCAAAGGTGATATTACCCCTCCCTGTGGTGTACCTTCCACAGTGTTTGAGAATTGTTTATTGTCGAATACTCCAGACTTTAACCATTGTTTGATTAATCGTCTGTATGGAGATTTTCCAATTTTTCCCATCAGTACATCATGGTTAATTCGGTCAAAACATTTGGATATGTCAGCATCTAAAACATATTTTGTTTTTTGGTTAATGCTGACATAGATTGCTGCAATAGCATCATGTGTTGACCTCCGGAAAATACCATAACTATTAGGCTCAAAAAGTGCCTCCCATTCTGGTTCCATGCCTAACTTTACCAGTGCTTGAAGTGCTCTATCGTACATAGTGGGTATGCCTAATGGGCGTTTTTCTTCTCTACCTGGTTTTGGTATCCAGACTCTACGGGTTGGGCTTGCTTTAAGATGTCGTGACCTTAACATTTCTACCAAGTTAAATCTCTGCATTGGGGGAAGGCTTTTTATGCCATCTATACCAGCAGTTTTCTTTCCCTGGTTGTCCTGAGTCACACGCCTAACAGCTAGCAACAAGGCATAGTAACTTTTGGTCAGAAGTTTTTGGTATTTATGCATTTTGCGGATTTCGCCACGGCTGGATGCTCTGTAAATTAACTTTTGCAACTTAAATACATACTTTTCTACCTTCTTCCAGTTAATGTCTTTCCATTTGAGATTGGGATTGACACTACATAGGTCTGGTATATCGTTTGTATCCCATACTACGCTTAAAAATGGTTTAGGATTTTCTAAATTTCTTTTTAGGGTTTTAGCTTTGTTCATAGCTAGTCATTACTTTACATTACGTCTAACAGTGAGTACGTCTGCATTAATATGCTTCTTACTCAATCCTATTCTCCTTAAGACCTACAACTTTTGTGTAGATTGACCTTGAATGGCTTCCTAAGCTTTCGACCTATTTACTTAGGTGTCTTAAAGAGGTTTCCTCGTTCCCTTATCCCTTTATTGCGATTGATTTAGTGGGGTAAATTCTCCCGGAGGGTTTGACATGGTTGTTGACATAAACAACGAAATATCTATGCCCATTAACCCTCTGACTTTCGTCCTACATCCCTTAGCTACCTTTGGAATGGTTGTTTGTCACGAGAGTTTGATTACCTTCCTGTTCGTCCACTTGTCAACCTTTGCTCGCGGTATCGTCCTTTGGTAACTAGTATTTTCCCGCTTTTAAACCAGCTTCAGGGATTGATGTTCAGTCGCTACCCTGTGGTCTACGCTGTCAACCTAACAACAAGGTGGATGGAATTTCACCATCAAGGTAATAAGAGTTATTCCAAATCGGGGTATCCCATGTATTGATTTAAAACGGCCATTTATATCCTAATTAAAGGCTTAGTGGCCAACGAGTCGCACTTCAATCTCAAAAGTCTTGCTGTATTTTCTTGAGAGCAGGTAGGGCATTCTACAAAAAGTTCTTAGATATGGTTGGTTTGACTAATGGAATTAGTAACGGTTGCTTTTGACAAACGAATCTTTAAAAAGATTACTCTTGTTTACCGGACTGAAGCCTTGAGGAGGGTCTTGCATTATTTTTGAGAATTAGTATAATTCTCAGCTTAATAAACATTTACTACAAAACCGAAAATAAAAATTTTGATTATATATAATTTAAATTATTTTAAAAAAAGTTAATTTTCCTTGCTTTTGAGGGTAAACATCAAAACTTACCTCATCTTATTTATTTCAGAAAAAATAGTCGATTCTTTGAATCATATATATAAAAAGAATAGCTTTAACGAAATGCTAAATAATATTAAAATCAATCGTATTTACTATGCACAGTAGTATAATCAACTATAAGGGTTAATGAGTTATATTGCACTAAAAAGAAAAACTATCTCCCCAAAATTAGGTTGACAAAACAGATATAATATGCAAAGATTATATAAAATATAAGAAATGAAGGGGATATACAAATTATTAATTTATATTAACTCTTTTAACTTGTTGAAATTAATTTTTTTTTCCGGATTAATTAGGTAATAACAGGTAGAAGTACCTATAAATTAACTTAAGCCTTTATAAATATATCTAAGTATGAATTAATTAATATCAAAAAAGGTCTATTGATTGTCCCTAAAAGTAATATCATCAAAAAAAGTTATCTCCAAACCGACCCATAATTTTTAGAGTGATTTGAATCACATTAAAATCTTATAAGGGGTAACCTACTCTATAGGAAAAATAGAATATTATTAAGAAAAGGTAAGGGAAGTCGAAGAAAAGGATAACTTCTGTATCAATGAAAAGAATTAACTCTAATTGGTTTTTGAAAGATTATGTATAGTCCTCTAATTAAAAAAGTTATAGCAAAAGCTTGTAATGTTAGTATTAATGAATGTGTAGAAGTTCAGAGATTAAAATTAGAAGTTCAAAGATTAACTCAGGAAAATCAAGAACTAACAGTGAAAGCACAAGAGTATCAACAAGAAAATCAAGAACTACAAAAAAAACTCACCCAACTAAGGATGCAGTTAGCAAATCTTTCAGATTACTCTTCTAGTCTAACTTCTCCTGTACCTAACAACCTAACATCTCTAAATCAATCATCAAGCACTGTTGTTTTAGTTAATTCTCCCAACCAACAATTAGAAGCAGATCAAGGTAAACCTGTAGAATTACTAAATCAATTACCTAATGGTACGTGGCATATTAAAGTCAAATCAGGAGTTAAAGTTATTGTTAAACCAGAAGCTCTCAAAGTTTTAGCATAGTATTTCTTAGTTTCGATTAATTAATCTGATTATTTGTAAATTCAGTTAGTATAGGTCGCCATAAACAATTAAATTTCTCAGGACTTACACACCTAAACAAAAAAAAGGTTGATCGTCCTGATTATTATTATTAAAATCACGAAATTTTGTTGATAAATCAGATCTCTATCTAAATCCTATTTATTAATTTATAATTTATTTGTGATTATCTGAGATATTCGCTACAAAAAATACAGTGGTGTTTTAAGGAACTCAGAACTCATAACTCAGAAGGCACCAAGTTATTTTAATGGTAACTTTAAAGAACCCTCCAAAATCAAAAAGCCTTATTATTGCCGCTGTTGCGCGACCCTATCCTAAATTGCTCAATTAAAACTAGGTAAATAAAAAATGCTCGACTAAAATTAAGTCGAACATTTCTCGTTCTGAACTTAGTTTATTTACTCCAAACAACTTCAACTAGTTCTTTGACGGCAAAGAAAAATCTAGTTGACTGGCTACTGAATTAGCTTCAACAGTCTTGACTAAAGCTGAATTTAACATAGGAGTTTTAGCAATAGAACTATTAGCTAAAGTAAATAAAGGGTTAGATAAAATTCCAGCTAAAGATGTTGCTAGAACTGACAAAATTAATCCTACTTGTAAAGGACGCATACCAGGGAGTTTCCAGCTAATGGGAGGATAATTTTTAATTACATCAGACATTTCTTGTGGTTCTTTTACTACCATCATTTTAACCACACGAATGTAATAGTAAATAGAAGCCACACTGGTAATTAATCCTAATAAAACTAACCAATATAATCCAGCTTGCCAGCCTGCCCAAAACAGATAAATTTTACCAAAGAAACCTGCAAGTGGTGGTATACCACCTAAAGACAACAAACAAAGACTTAATCCTAATGTTAACAGTGGGTCTTTTTGGTATAGACCTGCATATTCACTAATTTGGTCTGTACCTGTACGTAGAGAAAATAAAATCACACAGGTAAAACCACCCAAGTTCATAAATAAATAAACCAGCAGATAAAATATCATGCTAGCGTAACCTGCTTCCGTATTGGCCAAAAGACCGATCATCACAAAACCAGCTTGTCCAATAGATGAGTAAGCAAGTAGACGTTTCATGCTGGTTTGGGCAAGAGCAACTACATTACCTAATACCATACTTAGAATAGCTAGGGCAGTAAATACAAAATGCCATTGTTCTGAAACTAATGGGAAAGCTGTTACTAAAAGACGAATGGCTAGGGCAAAACCTGCTGCTTTAGAACCCACTGAAAGAAAGGCCACAACTGGAGTAGGAGAACCTTCGTAAACATCTGGAGTCCATTGATGAAAAGGAACAGCAGAAATTTTGAAAGAAATACCTGCAATAGCAAATACTAAGGCAATGACGAGGGCTAGTGAAATATTAGCACTACCAGCATTTGCCATACTAGAAGCGATCGCTGTTAACCTGGTTTCTCCACCGGATAAACCATAAAGCAGGGAAATGCCATAAAGAAAAATTGCGGAGCTAGCGGCTCCTATGAGTAAATATTTTAATGCTGCTTCATTAGAACGAGGATCACGTTTTGTATAACCGGTTAATAAATAAGAGGAGATACTTAGAGTTTCTAGAGAAATGAAAATCATTACCAACTCATCTGCTCCAGATAGGAACATTGCTCCCAAGGTAGCGGTTAGCAGAATACAGATAAATTCTCCTAGTGGAGTTCCAGTTTGTTCTATGTATGCTACTGACATTAATATAGTAGTAATCGCTGATATAGCAATAATGCCTCTAAATGCTATACTCAGGGCATCGGCATTAAAGGCTCCTAAAAAACCTATGGTATTGCTACTATCCCATTGAGTATATAAGGCTACAATTGCTCCTAAGAGACCAACAATGGCGGCATAAGGAGTCCATTTAGTAGAACTACGCCCCAGTATTAGGTCTCCGACGAGAACTACCAGCAGGGTGATCACGACTATTCCTTCTGGGAGAATGGTGCGGGCATTAAGTTGAGCTGCAATGGTAGATAAATCTATCATGTTAAATAATTTGAAATTTTTTGTGTAATTAAGAATTTTGGATGATTCATAATCCTTTACAGTAGAGGATTTTACCCTGGATCTAGATATTTTTTGGTTTTTTATTAGCTAATTATCATTAATCATTCCCTGGCCAATTTTATTTTCTGGAGAAAAGCTATTGAATTTAGTGTGGAGTTTCTCAGAATTTTTCGTAGGCTGGAAAATAATATAGGAATATCTATTTTTCAAACTGGGTAGACAAACCCAGAAACCAGGTTTTTTTGTAGATGTCTATGGTTAAAAACAAGAATTTATCCACTAGGTAGGCTCGCACCGGGGTTTGTTCTATATGTCTTTACCACTCTATGAAGCTGATATAAAACTTCATAAGTTTAAACATTTCAATTTTTACTTTGTGCTCCTACGGTCACTGTGGGGAGCAAAACCTCTACAGACTCAGGAATTTTTCAAGTTTTAACTTGCATATCAGATGCGATCTATATTTCATGTTTATCACATTTATCATTGGTTAAAAGAATTCATGCCATATCCATTACACGACT
Source organism: Trichodesmium erythraeum IMS101 (assembly GCF_000014265.1). Lineage (NCBI taxonomy): Bacteria > Bacillati > Cyanobacteriota > Cyanophyceae > Oscillatoriales > Microcoleaceae > Trichodesmium > Trichodesmium erythraeum. The sequence goes on along the minus strand of NC_008312.1, from coordinate 3,900,952 downwards.
AAAAAATGGAAAAAATCTGTCTAATTTATTACTTTGAACAAGTAGGGCAGCCATAACCCTTTAGAGTATTGTATTGGACAAATGATACCAAATCCGGTTATAAATGTATTGCATTTTTCCAGTTTCTCTCTTTACCTTCAGCATAAATGACTTACCTTTACAGTAAAGGCAATTCCGAAAAATTGTGTTTAAAGCCTTTCCTACTCCTCAGACGACTTTTTAACTGTTTTTTTTACATTGTGTTATTCATGCATTAATTAATTAATTAATCAATTAATTAGTTGTGGGGGGCAGTGACCAGACAAAACATAGACCCGGAGGACTCAGCGCTCTCTTTGTGCACTGTGTGTGAAGCCTCAACCAAAGTCGGTACTTCGTATCGGTAGAGTTCCTGCTGTCCCTAACAGAACAGCAGGGGAGGATGTCAATAGTTTTCTTAAAAAAAGAAGTAATTTTCCTAATTTTTAGAGGTCAATTATTTATTTAACGTCGCTTCAATATACCACTATTGACGAGAATAAAAATAGTAGTTCTAACTGGGGAGGCAGTTTTTCCTTGTTAAACAAGTCAGGAATGAGAATTAAATAAAATTCTGAATTTTTGTGAAAGAACTCATATCTAATGAAGTTTGGGGAATTTAATTTTTGTAAATAATAAAATTCTCATTCCTTACTAACTTTTTTGAACTTTTTTCCTTTCAAAGTTAACTAATTATATATTGGCAACTTGGAAAAGGTTTGCCAATAATTTTTAAACTTCGGTTGTTCTTCCTAGAGTTGATATGATTTTCTAGAGTCTGGCTCAATATTTTTTGTTAAGAAATTGTCCTAACTATTGGTTTTCCATTGTCAATTTCTCCTACTAAAATTACATCTGCAACCCCTACAAATAAGCCATTTTCCAAAACTCCAGGAATATTATTTAAACTTTTTTCTAGCTCCCCAGGGTTATCAATGGAATCAAACTTGACATCAATAACCAAATTACCTTGATCTGTGACTATAGGTCCGGCCTTTTTCACTCCCATCCGTACTTCTGGTTGACCACCCAATTTTTCGATCGCCCGAATTACAGGATTCATTGCCATGGGTATAACTTCTACGGGCAATAAAAAAGTAGAACCCAATTTATCTACTAGTTTAGAACTATCTACTACGACAACAAACTTTTCTGCTAAACAGTCTACAATTTTCTCACGAGTATGAGCGGCTCCACCACCTTTAATCAGATTTTTTTGTGGGTCAACTTCATCTGCCCCATCAATGGCAATATCCATATAATCAACTTCATCAAGGGTTGTTAATGGTACACCATACTTTTTAGCTAATACGGTTGACTGGAAGGAGGTAGGGATACCTTTGATATCTTTGAGTTCACCTCTTTGGAGGAGTTCTCCTAAAAATTGAATCATGTAGGCAGTAGTTGAACCTGTGCCTAAACCTACTATCATACCAGATTTTACTTCCTCAGCAGCAGCTTTGCCGACTTGCTGTTTCATTAACGTGGTCGGGTCTTGTTCTGTTACCATAACTTTAATACTCCAGATCGAATTATCAGCACTACCTAATTTATCTAAGCTATTTTGCAGGTTAAAGTTAAGTATGCTTTTGGTCTATTACTATAAATATCATGATAATTGAATGGCTACAATTCAAAATTGAAGAGAGTTTAAAAGAAGAATTTATCTTCAGGGTACGATAAATTTGGACATCCTTCTTAGCCCGACAAATAGGTTTTTTCAAAAAAGAAGTCTGGCTTGATAGCTATAAAAGTAATGAAGTTATTATGTTTGTTTATTGGGAGATTTGGGAGCAATAGAAGTCTATTTTTCAAGTTTTATTGCAGGAAACTGAATCTCAGTTTAGGACATAATTTTGGATGGAAGATTACTCTTTGTTAGACTGTAGATAATATGCAGTTGACGCGACGTAAGCATATATCCTCCATTCGCTTTCAGTGTATAGTTTTGATGTTTATAAAATTAGAAAAACCAGCAAAAAAACATCCTAAACAAAAGCACTAATTACATTAGGTAATGCCCAAATAAATTTATTATAGTTGTCGCCAATAGTTAACAAAAAGTTAAGTGCAGTCTCAAGTATTATACCTATAAGGGTTAACCATGAAAATGTTAGCTAAAAGTTATTTCAATACAGCAAATCAACTAAAAGATTCAGGACAACTTTATACAGCGATGATTGCTTATCAAAAAGCTTTGGCTATTAAACCAGATTATGTCGAAGCTTACAAGAAGCTAGCTGAAGTATACTTAATGCAAGGCAATTTTGATGCCGGGATTTCTGCTTGCAAAGAAGCAGTTAAAATTCAACCACATTTTGCTTCTGCTTATTTGACTTTAGGAAATATTTTTCAAAGTCAGAATTTACTTGAAAAAGCAATTAATACTTATTATGAGGCGTTAAGTATTGAACCAAATTTTGCACAAGTATATGCTAATATTGGTAGTGTTTATTATAAATTGGGCGAGTTTAATTTAGCTATTTCTAATTATCAAAAAGCTTTAGAGATTAATTCAAATTTAGCATCTGTGCAGTTGATGTTAGGGAATGTATTTTCTTTGATAGGGGAATTTGAACAAGCAATTTATTGTTATCAAAAATTACTACAAATTAAGCCAAAGGATGCTCAAGCTTATTTTAAGTTAGCTGAGGTATTTGCTTTATATTCAAATATTGAATTAGCTATTAATTATTATCAAAAATCTTTATCTATTAAACCAAATTATTGGGAAGCTTTTTTGAAATTATCTCAATTAATCAAACCTGAAATTACTGATCAGGAATTGGATAAATTATTCACTCAATGGCAAAAATTTGCGCGGGAAAATAATCATAATATAAAGGAATATGTTGAGTCAGTAATTCAGAAACAATCAACGAATTTTAAAGATCAGGAAAAATTGACAGTAAAACAATATAAAGAAGCTATTATTTCTGATGGGGAAAATGGAATTGAACTTGCTACTATCAATTTGATTTCAGAACAAAAATTAGATAATTTTGAGAATACTTATGATAATTTTTCTGTCCATGATGACGTAGAAGAAAACTTGAAAAAAAACGGTAAATTTACGACTTTTGAATATCAAAAACTAGAGTCAGGGTTAACTTCACAAATATTAAAATTGCCAGCAGCAGAAGCTTATATAAATCAAGCTAATTTGGCTTTGAAACAAGGAAATTTAGCATCAGCGATCGCCTCCTGTAAACAAGCTTTAAAAATTCAACCAGATCATTCTCCATCTTATGTAATTTTAGGGAATGCTTTTTACCAACAAAATAATTTAGAAGCTGCTTTGCATGCTTATCGTCAGGGGTTAGAAATTGACCCAGAATTGGCTGAAGTTCAGGGAAATATTGGTAGTGTCTATTTGCAGTTAGGTCAATATAAACAAGCACTTTTTCATTATCAAAAGGCTATTGACTTAAAACCTGGTTTGGCTGGTATTTATTGGAATATTGGCAAACTATTTCAATGTTTAGGAAAGGTTGATGAAGCTATTAATGCTTGGTCAAAAGCATTAGAAATTCAACCGGATATTGTGGAGGCTGACTTTCACTTTAAATTAGGTAATACTCTTGTTAAATTGAGTAGAATTAATGATGCAATTAAGAGTTATGAGAGAGCAATTAATCTGAAGCAAGATTATACTGAAGCTTATAGTAATCTAGCTAATATTTTAGGTGAAAAAGGGGATAGAGAAGCAGCGGTTAATTATTATAATCAAGCACTGAAAATCAATCCAGAATTAAAATTTTTACATGAAAAGCTAGCTAATAATTTATTGCTGAAAGGTGACTATGATCAAGCAATAATTCATTATCAAGAAGCTATCAAATATAACCCTAAGTCTTATGATGCTTATGCTAACTTAGGAACAGCACTTTCTAATAAAGGATTATTAGCATTAGCACTAGAAAAATATTATAAAGCATTAGAACTTAAACCAAGCTGGGCAGAAGTATACTCTCGCATCGGACATATTATTAAACAAGAAAAAATGGAAGAGGCGATCGCTTTATTTGAAAAAGCAATTGAACTTAAACCACAGTTTGTTGAAGCTCATCAACAATTATGTGATTTACTTAGTCATACAACTAAACTTGCTGTAGCTAGAAAAGCTGCAGATAATTTCTGTAATTCTTGTGGAGAAATAGCTCCTATTCTTTCAGGAACTGCCTTTTTATTTTCCTACTTTCAATCGGGAGTAAGTGAGGTAGCAAATGCTAAACTTTTAGAGGTCGAAAAAATCTGTTATCAGAGTTATAAAAATTTCAGCGAACTAGAAATTAAGCTACTTTATGAAATTTTCTTGTTTGCCGTTTATCATCTTCGGGATGACTTAGAAAACAATTCAAATTTTTATAAGTTAATCGCACAGCAATATTATCAAAATCGACCTAAAATTTATCAAACTACAAAAACTTATATTTCTAGTTCCCAATCATTAAAAATAGGATTCCTTTCTAAACATTTTCGCCGTCATTCTGTGGGTTGGTGTAGTGAGTATTTAATCAAAGAATTATCTCAAATTACACCAAACGTTTATCTTTATATTACAGGTCCGTTGAAGAGAGATGATGTTACTCAAAGATTTGAAAAAATGTCTGTTCAAACTTACTGGCCTAAAAAGTATCCTAATGGGTTTCCATGTTATACAGAAATTGTTGAACAAATATTAGAGGATAAGTTAGATGTAGTGGTGGATTTAGATTCAACTACATTGCCAGTCAATGTTCATGTTCTCTATGAAAAACCTGCACCAGTTTGTGTTTCTTGGTTAGGTTTTGATGCGCCCTATATTTCTGAAAGTAATTACTTTTTATGTGACTGGCATACCCATCCTCAAGGAAGAGAAAAATATTATTTAGAAAAGTTAGTGAGATTACCAGAAACATCTGTAGCTGTGGGTGGGTTTAATAGTTGTTCGGTTGATAGAAATTCAACTAGAAATAGTCTCGGAATTGATTCAGATCAAATGGTTTATTTGTGTATAGCGCCCGGACGAAAAACTAATCCAAAAATGGTAAGGGCTCAACTGAAAATTTTGCAACATACCCCAAAAAGTATATTAATTCGGAAAGGTCAGGGAGATGTAGATGTCATTTATCAAAGTTACCTTGAAGAATCTGAAAATTTAGGTATAGACTTTAATCGAATTATGTTTTTAGGGCAAACTCAAACAGAAGAAGAACATCGAGCAATTTATCAGATAGCTGATGTTTTGTTAGATTCTTATCCTTATAATGGTGGTACTCATAATTTAGAGGCTTTATGGTCAAATTTACCGATAATAACTAGAGCTGGTAAGCAATATTTATCTCGGATGGGTTATTCATTTTTGCAGAATGTAAATTTAGATGTAGGGGTTGCTTGGAGTTGGGAAGAATATACTGAATGGGGAATTAAATTGGGTCAAGATAATGGTTTAAGAAATTCGGTGCGGGAGCATTTGCAAAAGTCAAAAGATCTAGATAATTTAGCGCCTTTATGGAATCCTAAAAAATTGGCAAAAGAGATGTATCAGATATTTGCTGAACTTTTGGGTTCTCTTAGGGATATTTAATTCTAGTTTATGACTTTTTGTGGATTAATGAAAATATGCATTTTCAAATATTGGAGAGTTATATCAATTAATCTATAAAAGCTAGTCAAATATTCACTTGATTCTAGAATTAAATATCCTTAAGTTTCAGTGTAGTAAGATTTCTATAGGGGCCTAAGGTTAGATATACTGATTGAATTTGACTTGCATGAATATTTAATTTTTGACTTTGAAGATATTCCTATTTTCTTAATTCTTTTTGGTTGGCTATTGTCATATACAAAACTGTCCTATAAAACCTGAAAATTTATACAGATAAATAATTTACTAAATATTATTGAGACTTAACTACAACGTCTTAGTTACTATAGCAATCCGAAATAGGTTGCCACAATTCAAAAACTAGAAAGAAACTCCGAAACTATTGCCCATTGACCACTACCCCAAATCCCCATACCAAAAAGCGACAAAATTTTTGACACAAATAAAATAGGATTGCTATAGATTTTAGATACAGGCTTGAGCGATCGCCTCCTGAGCAAATATCAATTGATTAACAGTTGAGCTCAATCACTTAATATTAATTGCTTTTTAACATTAAACTTACACTATTAATTAGGGCTTGCTGATTAATAGTGTAAGTTTAATCTTTGTTCTACCCCAAATTGATTAGTAACTTAACTAATTATTATGACGTTTTACCAAAATATCTTTTAAATAGTAAATTTCTGATCATAGAGTTTGAAGGGGAGCTAAATTTCTATTTTCGTTTAAGTTACATAAAATAAGGTTCCCTTAGCAAAACGCGGCAAAAACTCAAATTTTCGGTTAACTTTGTTCCCTCAAAGCCAATATTTTGAAATAAAGTCATAGTGTCCAGCTTGCTCAAGTGGGTAGTATCCTGCCTCTATTTTTTCGATAATATTTGGCAAAGCTCCGATAAATTCTGCACTTCGGTCTTTAGGATGAATAGTCCACGCCCTGGGGGAACTCATAGTTGCTCGTACATAATTAGTTTTCTCTAATTGCATAGATACCATAACCTCCCAAGAATCCAGCTTGCCTTTGTCAGTATAGTAGTTTAAGAGGTTTTTTAGACTTAGTGGCAGTCGATTAAGAAATTTTTTCTTGTAAGAACGCCACAAAATAGGTAATGGTAGTAACTTGTCAAAGCGTTTATGGTTAATTAGATACACCCTACTGCTGAAAAATTTGAATTTGTAGAATCCCCCTGGTTCTGTTTTTAGCGACTTATTTTGTTTGTACATAGTACCATCCTTAGTTGGTGGCCCAGTTAATGGTCTGATGGCCATTATTTCCGGATGTTCCTCCATTAGCTTGATACCTTCGTCTACCCAACTATAATCTTTTTGCTGATGTAGAAGCATATCACTATCATAATGCAACACATAATTTCCTGGTACAGATTCTATGTGAAAAATTGACCCTAATATCGGATAACCTTTATAGTTATGGGTGGGCTTAATCGGAGTACCAAAATGCTTTAGGTACATTTGTTGTTGATAAGTTTGGTCATAGTTAATATCCACAACTCGATCTACAATACCTTCACTTTGGAGTGCACTGCAGCAATCTCTGAGTTCACTTAGACTACCAACACCAGGACGCATAACTTTATCTCCAGATAGAGGTGCTGTATCCACAAACAACACTCTTTGAATAAAATTAAAATTACTCATTCTAACTAGATGAGGAATTGTATGCATCATAAAAGGTATGTCTGTTCTTGCTACCAAAATTGAGAGTGAACAGGTGTTAGATAACATTATGCTTTCTTATTAAAACTGCCATATAGAATTCACAGAGAACATCTCCTTATAAATATAGCAATCCTCCCATTAGGCTTAACAATTGAAAAACTAGAAATAAACTCCGAAAGTCTCAGCCATGTAACTAATACTCCAAATCTATTCTCAAAAAGAGGCAAGATTTTTGACATGAATAAAATAGGATTGCTATATTATATTTGATTTAACTACAACTTCTTAGTTCTAAGATTATAGATAAAACTATGAGCGATCGCCTTTTGATATAACTCATTGCTTCAACCTAAAGTCTTAGTTAAATTTTGACCTAGCTAGAATCAGCAAAAATTGGCTGCATTTCAGTATTATAATAATTGTTATAGGCTATATTTTTTCGGTTTTATTTATACAGTTTAAACCTACTATTAAGAATACTTGAGCTTCAAAAATCTAATTTAAATATTTAACTTATAACAGAAGCATCATATTGTTCAAAATAATTTTTTACAACCTGACGAATACCAGTCATAAATCTACCAGTGGAAAAAATATCTTTTCTCTTAAGTAGAGATGCTTGAAGTTTTTCCTGTATTTCTGAATTTTGGAGAATATTAGTGATTTTTTCTACTGCTTCATCTTGATTCTCAAAAAATAACTCTTGATTTTCTTCTCCAAGTATCTCCACTTGTCCTGCTGCTGAGTGTCCTCGTTTATTTCTGACAATAGGTATTGCACCTGCTTTCATCATTTCTGCTATTGAAATGCCAAATGGTTCTGATTTGTAGTGAATACCATATCTACACTTGGCTAGAATGTTAACATATTCTTTATAAGGCAGATTTTCATACAATTTTACCCATTCACTATTTTCATTGGCCATTTTTGTTAATGTTCGTTTATATTTCCACCCATATATTCCGGCTCCCCCTCCTGTAATGTAAAGCTTAACATCAAATCCTTTTTGACGAACTTTTTTCAAGATTTGAATAGCTTTATGAGGAGCTTTAGCTTCTGTCAATCTTCCGCTGCAAATAAAAGCATTTTCTTTTTGTTCCCAAGATATATTTTGATCGTTAAGTAAAACAGGTGGATACACAACTTTAGCATCAATAGCATATGTATCTTTTAAAACTTTAGATACTGCAAAGGAATTTGTAATTGATATATTAAGTTTGACATTCTCCAAGGAAGAGTTAGAAATTTTACCATACAATCCATCATTAGGAATCACATTAATCCAATGAACATATTGAATTCCGACACGACCAAAGTCTACAGCATTGTAACCTGATAATAATAAATCATATTCCTGATTATGAGCTTTCAGATGGCGCAGTAGAAGATGCATTACTAAGATTGCTAAATCTCTATTATTGGCAAATAAAAATCTTAACAAAGTTTTAGTTACTGTAGGAAAGATTGCTCTAATCTTTACCATTTCCTGGGAAATTTGAGTTCCATACATGGAATTGAGTTTGTCAAAATCTACATCAAATACAGTAAATAGTGTCAGATCATATGTTTCTTTTAAAGCTTCTAATATCCAAAGACAAACTGCTTCTGCACCTCCACCAGAAAACAAGGGATAAAAGACAGCAACTGACTTTTTTGTAGGATTTTTTTCTAAGCTCTCAATACTCATTAGTTTAATTATAATGCTTACTTAATAATATGCTGATAAAGTATCATTTTTTTCGGTATTGTGTCAATATTTTTAACTATAGCAATCTTATTTGAGCTGTGTAAGAAATATCTGAGCTTTTTAGGAAATCAGAAATGTGAATAGGGCATGAGAAAAAGTTGGGTACCTTTTTATTTATTACATGCATTTTGACGAATTATTTCATACTGCTATAGAGCTTTTTCAGGTTTAATTTTTCCCAAGATAGATAAAATTTATCTAAATTAAAGTTGAAAAAAAAATATTACATATTAAAGTTCAGAAAAAATAATTTAATAGGCAAAAAATGAGTGAAAAAATTGTGGGAATGCTGACAAGTTACCGAGGTTTAAATCAAAGTGACTGGCTATGGAAACAAACTCCCCATAGTTTTGGTAGGTGGGGAAATATAATTATGGATGCAAATCATCCCCAACCAGATTTCCTCCTAATGTATCAGTTTGATTTTCCCCGTAAAACAAAACAAGGATTATCATGGCGGGAATATATAAAGCATTTATATAAACCTCAAAAAACAGAACCAGATATTAGAGAAAAATTGCGTGGAGTCTCTAAGGAAAAAACTATTTATTCACTTAGAGAACCACCTCTAGATAAAGTAGTAGAATACAATAAATTCAATTATGAACAAGCAAAAATTTATTGTAGTTATGTTTCTGGACCAGATAATTTTGCACCAGTTCCAGATTATATGCCTGCTATTTGATATGTAGGTAATTCATTTCGAGAATTGAATGAGATGGGAGTGCCAGAAAAATTGAAAACTTGTAGTTTGATTACTTCTGGTATTAGTCGTACAATTAACCATCGTCAACGTCTGGCATTTCTGAAATTTTTGCAGGAGAGTGGGTTTAAGTTTGATTTGTATGGTCGTGGTTTACCAGACTGGGCTAAAGCTTCAGGAGAGGTTCAAAATAAATGGCACGCAATGGCCCCTTATTATTATAATCTCTCTATAGAAAATTATGCTGATAGTGATTTGTATGTCAGTGAGAAATTATGGGATGCTTTACTATCTTGGTGTTTGCCAATTTATTACGGTGGTTCAGCAGCAGATAAGTTATTGCCGCCTGGTAGTTTTTTGAGGCTACCAAGTATGGATGAAAAAGGACTATCATACATAAAAGATGTGACTTCTACTCCTGATGCTTGGCATGAGGCTAAACATGCAATTGCCGAGGCTAGGCAGATTATTCTTCACAAACTTAATCTACTCAATTGGTTATCTGAATTGGTCACAAAATTTTCCTAATGAAGTTATTCTTATTTAGTATAAACTTACTTCAAACAAAGGAGTAACTGAAAAGATGAGTCAGGGAAGTCAAAAGAATAACTCTTTTTGTTTTTGTACTGTAGCCTTTGGAAAAAATTATATACATTTGTCTAAACTACTGGCCGATGATTTACATAAATTTGCACTAGGTCGCAATTTTATTATCTTCACTGATAATCCATTGGAATTTAAGGATAAATCTAACGTTCAAGCAATTAAGCACTGGTGCAGAGGAGTCCTTCCATATAATGAAAGAAGATTTGCTATTTATTATAGTCTTTCGATTTTTAATTCTGTAATTTACTTGGATGCCGACGTGAGAATTTTTTCCCCTCTTACAGTTGAGTTAGATTTTTATCCAGGTTTAACTGCACGTAGCTGTGGAAGTATGGAGAAGCACTTAAAGACGCAGTTTGATAGACCATTATTTTCAGCTTCTAAGGCCAAGAAAAAAGCTGTAATAGATAAAATGGCGGAGCAGGTGGGTGTAGACCTTTATTCTCAACAAGTGAAATTTATTAACGAATTTTTGTTTGTGGTTACAGCTTATGAAGGACGAGAACTTGATTTTTTGAAATTGTGGGGAGAACTTGCTATTTATGCTGGTATCTTAGGAATGCATAAACACCCTACTTATGCTATGGCTCTAGCAGCGTTCAAAACAGGTTTCCCTATTTACTACAGTGAAATGAATGGTCTTGATTTCTTTGACGATAGAATAGAAAAAGTTAAAATCAGTAAAGGACAATCTGTACCAGAGGCTAGGCAAAAATACTTTGCTCAACAATATAACATAGAAAAAAAATCTCAAACAATTCTAGAACGTCTCATAAAACGGATTTTTAGTTGGTTATCTTTAAAATACAATTTCATCGGTGTTAGGCTTATATATTACCTTAATTCTTCTATACTTAAAGATTATCCTAGTAGTTAAACAAGAGACTTTTGGCAATATGTCTGAGAACTTAAAAAGTAAGTTATAATTCAAAATTGACAAGATCCTTAATTACTTACTTTTAATGAAAAATTTATTTCCCATCATAGTTTTTAATAGCTTGAGATTGGCGTATTGAAATGAGTTTTCTATTATTAATGAACAAAGAATACCTAAACTCCATCAAAGAATTTACTTTTTGATTGTTAAAAATGAATCAAACAGATGGTATTAAGATTTAATATTGGAGTATAATTTAAGCATATCGTACCGAAAAAAATTATCTAGAATGAGTCAAAAAAATGGATGGTATTTGTACTCTTGGAAATGATGTTGTTTATGACCAACTTGTGGCACTGCTAAACAGCATAGAAGCAATTCAAGGGCCTGAAGTACCAGTATGTGTTTATCCCTATAATGACAATACTGAAAAAATTAAGGCTGAAATTGCTAAGAGACCTAATGTAGAGTTGTATAGCGATCGCAAGTCAATTGAAAAGTGGGATAAATTTGTTCGTGATGTTTGGGACACTCATCCCACCGCTCGTCAACGTTGGAGTGAAGTAGGTAGTAGATCTTATCATCGAATTGGTACTCATCGTCGTTACGCTGCATTTGATGGACCTTTTGAGCGCTTCATTTATATGGATGCTGACACTATATTAATGTCTCCCTTAGATAGAATTTTTCAGCAACTTAATCAAAATGATTGGGTTATTTATGATTTTCAATATAAAGATTTAACTCATGTTTATGATGTCTCTTCTACTAAAATGAAAAAATTATTTACTTCAGAACGTCTTGCATCTGAGGTATTTTGTTCTGGATTTTATGGTAGTAAAAAAGATATATTTGATGCAGAAAAAAGAGATTGGTTACTGAGTAAATTCCAAGATGGTGAGGCTGAAGTTTTATATCCAATGGCTCCTGACCAAACAATTCTCAATTATATGGTTATGCGGTTAAATTTGAAAGTAAATAATTTGGCTATTAGTCTGTCTCCAAATGAAAGAACAGGTAACAGTGTTACTTCAAAACATTTTGAAGAGCAAGACCATATTGTTTATGATCGTGGTAAGCGGTTAACATATCTCCACTATATTGGAGTTTCATCAAAAGCATTTGCAAAAATTTGTGCTGGGGAAAATATAGATATTCCTTATCGGGATATATTTTTGCATTATCGATATCTCCATGAACCAGAAAAACGCCCAGTATTTACGACTAAACCAAAACCATATAAAACTACACCTAATCTTTTTCAGCGTGTTTTAAAGAAACTAAAATTAACTCACAAATAGAGAAAAATCTGATGAGTCGTGGCATATATATTACTGCAAATGACAAAGCCCTCGAACAGGGTATTGCCCTATTAAATAGCATCCGTAAATATGATAGGGATACACCAATTATTTTGATTCCCTATGATGATAATTATCAAATAGTCGCAGAACTTTTTTCAAAAGATTATGGAGTTACAATTTATCAAGATTTAGAATTTATTGAGAGATTATCAAACAAACTACAACAAATTTTTGGAAATAAATTCTTTGCTCGACCAAATCAGTTTCGTAAGCAGGTTTGTTGGTTTGGAGAATTTGATGAGTTTTTATATATAGATACAGATATTGTAGTTTTTGATAGAATTATTGATAATCTTAACTATCTAAATGAGTATGATTTCTTGTGTTTTGATTATCAACATTTAGGAGGGATTAAGAATATCTTTACTCCAGAGATTTATCAAGTTTTTAGCAAAGAAGAACTTCTGGAAACTTTTAACGGAGGATGGTGGGCATCCAAAAAAAATTTGATTTCAGAACAAGATTTGTATGAGACGTTTACTGAATGTGCAGCTCATCCAGAATACTTTGATTTTTCTCAGAAAACTTCCGATCAACCAATTATTAATTATATGATATTGAAGCGAATTAAAAAGCGTTTCAATATTATTAATAGACCAGAAAAAGCACCTGGAAGTTGGGCAGGTACATCGCATTTTTATCGAGAAGGTGATCGACTGATAGATTCAAATGTGAATCAACCTTTAGAATATCTACATTGGGCAGGAATTCGGATTCAACCAGGTTGTCCTTATTGGGATATTTGGGAGTATTATAGATATTTGGGGGAAGCTAAACCTACTTACTATCCTCAGACAACTGAAAAGAATAAAAGTCTAGGAGAAAAATTTATTGATAAACTCAAAAATATAGCTCGGCATATCAAGAGAAGTTAAGGTCATTTCAGTTATCAGTGTTATACTTAAAATTACTTCCTAATTGTTCCACTTATTCAACCCAAATAACTTTAAGCATTTCTTGTTGTTATAAAATTTCCAGGTAAAAATATGACTCAGAAACAAAAAAACTTTTGTTTTTGTACTTTAGCACTAGGGCAAAGATATCGCGATATAACAAAGGAGTTAGTTAAAGATTTAGAAACAAATGCTCCAGGAATTTCACTGGTAATTTATACAGAGAAACCTAATGATTTTAGTAGCCATAAAAATGTAATAGCTTTTAAACATCATCAACAAGGTATTCTACATTGTTATAACGATAAAAGAGTTGTCTGCCAAAAAGCAATATCATTATTTCCAGTAGCTATATATATAGATGCTGATACTAGAATTTTAGAATCACTACCAGAAGATATTGAATGGAAACCAGGAATTACTGGACGGCATAAAAATTTAGTAGAACATGTTTCAAAATATCGTGCTTCTAGTTTACCAATATTGCAAAAGTTGGCAGATAAGCTAAATATTTATGATGAGTCATTTAATAGTAGTAGATGGATAGGGGAAGCTTTATTTATTATCGTTAGAGATAATGGTAAAGAAATAGAATTTTTGGAAACTTGGGGGAAGATTTCTAAGTATGCAGAATTGAGAGGAATGCACGCTGGAGAAGGTAGTTTAATGGGATTAGCTGCTACAAAAGTTGGATGGGTTATTAATAGTGAAGCATGGCAAAAAATTAGTAGGGTGACTCAGCACTGGGATGCTTCTCGTAGTAAACCAAAAGCAACTTATTGGGATAGGTTACAAAAAAGAATCGGTTATCATTATCGTTTAAATAAATCTAGAATAATGGCTTTAAGAGATTTTGAATTTTATTATAAATGAGGATTTTTTGATTACTCATAGTTTAAATCCAGATTAGACTAAGGTAGGTTGTAAAATATATGCCCAAATAACTCTCTTCCCTTAATATTGATAGTTGTGTATATGACTTATAGTTATTTAAAATAAGAATGAAATACTTTTTCTTCTGAAACTCAGTTATAGCAATAAATATTTGTATCAACCTCAATAAAAAAAACTAGATTTAAAAAAGGCAATACTATTTTTACTTGTAGGTAATTATCAATCTTACTCAAACAGGACTTATGCAAAGACACTATATATAGCGCATGACAATTTCGACGAACTTCACGCTTTGTCTCATGCTTTAGCCCAGCTTTGCGTTAGCAATCGCCTAACTATTTTATTCAAAAAACCAATAGTAATTCAAGTCAAATAACCTTCAATTAAAATGAAGGATGTTTCAATTGGTCGGTTAGATATTTTGACAATAATCCGTGCTTAACTTGATAAATACTTTGGTCTATTAATATCAGTGGAAATTAAAAATTTAGACTACTTAGGGCTAGTAGTTGGTAGAATCTATGAAATTTAATTTTTATTTTTGTTAAAATTACAGATATAGTCGTTTCAATTAAAATTGAGACAAGTTTTTATTGCTCTGAAAGTCTTTCAGGGGAATAATTGTTTTATTCTTAATTAAAACAACTATAAATAGTAATTTTGTATTGGAGAGAGAAATTTTTTCTAACTCCATCCTCAATTATTATTATCCTTTAAGTTCAACAATACCAACTCTTTCAATAGCAGCACTAGCTTTAACACGATCGCTAAGTGCAATAGTTTTCCAAGCATACTTCATATCTTCGGAAAAATAAATATCATCTAATAAAACAATTCCATTAGGAGCTAGCCTAGCAACAACAATTTCAAACTGCGAAAAAACAAATTCACTGGTATGTATCGCGTCAATAAACGCCATATCTATTTGGCGATCGCTCCCCAGATAAGCATCTATATTATCTTCAAAAGTTCCATTAACTAACTGAAATCTATTGCTAATTCCAGATAAGTTTTTCCTAGCAATTTCTGCCCAAACCTCATTAGGATCGAAACTCAGTAATTCTCCAAAATTATTACCTTCTAATCCTGAAAGCCAATACATTCCTGAAACACCAAATGCCGTACCAAATTCTACCACAACGGAAGGTTTTCTTTTTTGCACCAGGTGAGCATAAAAATCACCTACTTTGGCTTGAGTTCGCACTTGATTTGCTGTACGAGTTGCTTCTTTCACATCCCTGGGGTAATTTTGCAGATTTTCATATCCTTCCCAAAGCGGTTTAGGACCGAGTTGGTTAGCAAGATGTGCTAATTCTTCTATTTTTTCCCTCATCAAAGCTTTGGGAATGGGGACAATTGGTCCTTTGAAGTTATCTAAAAGCCAGCTATCTTCTTTCTTAATCCAATTTATCTCTAAAGACTGGGGGGAAATAGCTTTTTGTAATTGTTTGGTGTATTTATTTTTTATGTGTCTCAAAGAGTCACGTTTTTTTCAGGAATAATTGTCTTAACAACTGATTTAAAAATATTCATTTTCTTGAGTTTATAACGACTTCATCCACTCCCACTCTTGCCTCAAACCTTCAGTCAAAGAAACCTGCGGTTGATAACCCAAAATTTTCCTATATGAAGAAATATCTGCACTAGTATGACGAGCATCTCCCCTAGCTTTTTCCACAAAATTTTTCTTAATTGGACGTCCTACTATTCCCTCCATTATATTAATAACTTCTGCTAATACAACCCGACTACCCCCACCTATATTAAATATCTCACCTATTGCTGATGGTACTATAGCTGCTAATAAATTAGCTGCTACTGCATCACCAATAAAGGTAAAGTCTCTAGTTTGCTGACCATCTCCATAAATAGAAATTGGTCTATCTTGTAAAATTCACTGAAAAAAAATTATGAAAGGCTACATCAAGAGATAACTAATTATTCATCTATATCTATGGAAATTGAGCAAATAAATTTAAGTGATTTTTTAAATGCAAATGGGTTTATTGTGTTAGGAAGACATAAGTTTGGAACTTCTTAATGGTACTTATACAAAAAAATAGTAAAAAATAGACTCAAATATAGATAGCCAGAGGCTTTTACGTCAAAAAGGTATGATTCCTTTATAACCGACATTCCGCAGATCTTCATACATCTTTATGTATATTTACATTTTCAAAGAAACTTATAGGAAAAACCTTCATTCTAGAACTGAATATCAATAAAATTTATCAATAACTAATTTTCTCAGAAAAAATTAGTTACAATTCTTTATAATAGTTAAAATTAATGCCCATAGCTATAAGGCTTTCAGGGAGAGCATTCAGGGCGATAGATTAATAAAACTTATAAATTCAATGTTAAGAAGTGGGGAATGTGGATTATACTCGTTCAAAATTATATTTAGGAATAAGGATCAAATATGATCCACAAATATTGGCCCTTGAGTATTTCACTAAAAGGTTCCTGTACAGGAAATCTGGAGGTTAATAAATCCTCGTTCCTTAGAGGAGTTTAAAGAACAGGGAACGGGTTGAGGATGTTTTCTTTTTTTCTTTCTTTCTTGTCGCCCTTTCATCTGGGATCTTCACTGTTGTTTTTTTAAGTTCTAAAATACTATGCCAGGTTTAATTGGTTTTACTCGGTCTGATGCGCTTTACGATTTTTCTCCAACTTATTTAAAAAAAATGGTAGAGATGACCATCCATGGCTCTTTTTATCGGCAGGATGAGTTATTCTCTGATGAAGCAGTTTGTGCGACTCGTTCCCATGTGAATGTAATTCAAACAGATGACCAACCATACCAAGATGGAGAGGTTTTAGTCTGGTTGGATGGGGAGTTTTACAAGCAGGATAAGCTCTTTAGTCAGTATAACTTATCTCAACAAACAGATCCCGTTTTACTGGCATCTTTGTATCGACAAACTGAGGGTTTAAACTTTTTGCGATAGGTTGAAGGGGTTTATGTCGCTTGTTTGTACGATCGCAGAAAACAAAAACTCTATTTAATAAGCGATCGCTACGGGATGGGTCGTCTCTACTGGACAGTGTACCAAAATGCCCTTGTTTGGACGGGGGAACTGAAGTCCCTTTTGTCTCTTCCTAACTACCAACCCAAAATCGACCGCGCTCCGATGGAAGACTTTTTGGGGCTACGATATATGATTGGAGATCGCTCTTGGTTTGAAAATGTCGAACTCCTCCCTGCAGCAACCGTTTTTACCTGGGACATCCCAGGAAAAACCCTCTCTCGAAATCGTTATTGGGGATGGGATGAACTTACTCCCCTCACTACTCCTCCCCCAGAAAGCGAAGCCGTGGAAACCCTCGGACATTTATTCGTTGATGCTGTACAAAGTCGGGTTTATCCTGGAGAAAGAGTAGGACTTACCCTTAGTGGAGGACTAGACTCCCGTGCTATTTTAGCGGCCATGCCCGATCATAGTCATCCCGTTAATACTATTACCCATGGTCGTAAAGACTGTGAAGATTATCGCATTGCTGCCCAAGTTGCTGCAATTGCAGGAGATAACAGTTATTTTGCCGAAATGAATGCTGAAAATTGGCTATTTTCTAGGGTAAAAACCATCTGGGAAACCGATGCCTACGGTAGCTTTATTCATTTTCACTTTTTGTCATCATTAACCCAAATTAAAACTCAAGACTTATTTAACATAAATTTACATGGAGCATGGGGAGATGTAACTGCAATGAATATTTTTGATGGTCTAAAATTTCCTGATGTAGTTAACAAACGCTTAGGATTAGAAAAATTTGCTCTTTCTTTACAGCATAAAAATTCAGTTTTTGAGAGAATGAATAATTATTTTAAATTGTGCCATTCTTCTCCTCATATTATTTGGATGGACCATCGCATTCGTCGCTTTATTTTCAAAGATATTAATGTTAGCTTAGTACAGGGTATAGAAACAAGAGCTCCTTTTATAGATTGCTCTTTACAGGACTTTTTATTTACTCTAAGTTCTACTTTTTCCGAAGATTCTAATCTTTATAAACCTATGCTTTGTCAGTTTTTTCCGAAATACTATCAAACCATTCCTTGGCAAAGTACTGGAGAACCGATTAGTCCCCCAAATTTCACACGTCAGGTTCAAAAAAAATTAGTGCAATTCCAAACCAAAGTCACTGGCAAATTAAACCAATTTGGATTATCCTTCCCTCAAGCAAATTCCTCGAAAAAACGAAAACCTGACAAAGACTATGCCAATTATGCGGAATGGATGCGTCAAAATCCCGCTTATTCCCTCTATCAAACAATTTTAGAAAATCCCAATGCCCTTTATCCTGAATATTTATCTCCTGAAGAAACCAAAAAAATCAAACAAAACTGGCAACGTCATTTAAACGGCGAAGACTTAGGCGATAGCGTCAGTCTGGCCTTAACACTTGAACTATGGCTGCAACAGGTTTTTAATCAAAAATATCGTACTGGGGAGTGATGATATTCTCCCTATCAAACTCTGAAAGTATCTGTGCAAGGAATTTTCGATTATGTTCGAGGATGAGATGCCCTGCTTTTTGTTGTAGCAGTTGGCAATTTTTTTATGAATAAAGCGATCGTATCCACTCCCACTCTCGCTTCAAACCTTCGGCCAAAGAAATCTGGGGTTGATAGCCCAAAATTTTCTGTGCTTTAGAAACATCGGCACTAGTATGACGAGCATCTCCCCTAGCTTTTTCTACAAAATTTTTTTTAATTGGACGTCCTACTATTTGCTCCATGATATTAATAACTTCTGCTAATACTACCCGACTACCCCCACCTATATTAAATACCTCACCTACTGCTAATGGTACTGTAGCGGCTAATAAGTTAGCTGCGACTGCATCGCTGATAAAGGTAAAGTCTCTAGTTTGCTGAGCATCTCCATAAATAGAAATAGGTTCATCTTGTAAAATCCACTTAAAAAATTTATGAAATGCCATGTCAGGTCTTTGCCGGGGACCATATACTGTAAAGTAGCGTAAATAGACGCAGGGCACACCAAAATTATGATGATATAACTTGCCTAATTGTTCTGCTGCTAACTTAGTAATTCCATAAGGAGATACTGGTTGAGGACAAACAGTTTCTGGGGTGGGGAAAGTTTCAGCATTACCATATACAGAAGAACTAGAAGCATAAACTAATCTTTTCAAATTAGGAGCATCTTTAGCAGCTTCTAAAATTATTTGAGTCGCATCTATATTACGTTCTGTATAATCAAAAAAACCTCCACCCCAACTAGCACGAACTCCAGCTTGAGCAGCTTGATGATAAATTATGTCTACATCTACAAGTAATTCTGACCAATTTAAAGACTGAATATCATTTTCTATTAATTGAAAAGCGGGATGGTCTTGAAATTGAGAAATATTCTGACGCTTCAAAGTAGGGTTATAGTAATTATTAAACTCATCTATTCCTATTACTTTGTTATCTTGATTTAATAGAGTTTCTGCTAAATGAGATCCAATAAATCCACCTACTCCTGTAACTATAGTATTACTCATTTTTGTTTGGGTATATTATTATTTTTATTCACATTGAGATGGATCATAACTTATAATTAGGTACTAACAGAATTTTTTTAGTACATTTGAGCAAGGACTAAACTTAAGAGTGATAAGAATTTCCTAACCATTTTAGGGGTACTATATATGTTCAAAATATTCTAATGTTGATGGGAAAATTTCAATTCTTGTCGTTTATACCCTGTTCCATCTTATCTAAAATTTTAGTAAGTTGAATCCAAACAACTAACCCAGTTCCTATAGTTAAAGGTAAACAGATAGAATAAGCAACTAAATTAGTAAATCCAAATAACTGCAAGCTTGAGGATAAAAAAATTAATGCTCCACTAGCAATACCTAAATAAGGAATTTGTAATGTTAATCCTCTCATGGTAACTATATTGCAAGTAGCAGGATTTTCTGACCAATCTTGAACCAATTTCTTAATTAATCTAGCAAATACTACTCCTGAAGACAAGCTCATCAGCAAACCAACTGCAATTAAAAGATAGGGAGGTTGAGGTAAATTGTACACTAATGTTTCCTTTGTTTCCTTGATTTATACTAATTATTTATGTAGTAATTAAGACTGCTGAATAAGAGAGTTAGTAGGTAGAAAAGTGTTTTATTGATTTTCTAGAGTTGACTACAAAAATAGCTAAATTAATATTTATCTGTAATATCAAACCCCTTTGTAAGTAGGATTTTATCAGAAACTGGGTTTGTGAGATACAAATAAATATCGGTATGATAGAGTATCTAATACTTTCCCCAGTTTCTATGTTTTGAGTCCTAATTCTTTGCTTGAGAATTTGTTGTGGCCATGACAGAGGGTAAAATTGCCGCTGCTCTCTGTGTAGAAAACTCTGCTAGAGCGCCCAGGGCAAAATTAAACAAACGACTTGGTTGTAAATCATCTTGAATTAAATCCCACAAACGACTAACTTCTTCTGTGTGAATCCGATCATCTTCTATTATTGCTAGTATTAATTGTTTTCGGAGAAATTCACCTTCTTCGCTCAAAAGATATTGTAAACCTAATTGGGCAGTAGGTAATATATCAAAATTTTGGTCTGTTCGAGCTATGCCAATCAAGTTTTCTAACCTTTGCCACTGAAACTTTCCATCTTTAAACAATACCTCAATCAAACGCCGACGTAAGCCAGGGGACTCACCTTTTAATAACCTTCTCGCTACATAAGGATAAGCGACATCTACAATTTTGAAATTTGGATTTAGGGAAAGAGCTAATCCCTCTTCAGTAACTAGAGAACGAATAATTAGAGCAAACTTAGCAGGTACCCGGAAAGGATATTCATACATTAACTCTGAGAACTTATCTGTAATTGTCTTAAAGTTAAAATCTTTAACTTTCTCACCCATAATATTGCCCAGCACCATTTCTAGAGCTGGTATAATTGGCTGAATATCTGCATCAGGTGCCAAAAAACCAAGCTTGACAAAATCTTTAGCCAACTCCTGATAGTCTTTATTGATTAAATGAATTACTGAGTCAACCAAGGTTTCTTTAATATCTTGCTCCAATTGATCCATCATGCCAAAATCAATGTAGGCCATTCGACCATCTGTTAAGGCAAATAAGTTACCGGGATGGGGATCTGCATGAAAAAAGCCAAACTCTAGTAATTGACGTAAACCGCTAGTTACACCTGCTGTGATTAGGGTATCAGTATTAAGACCTGCTCCTTGAATTTGTTTTGTATCTAATAATTTTAGACCATCAATCCATTCTAGGGTCAAAACATTGGTAGTAGTATAATGCCAATATATTGATGGTACTTTGACACTTGGGTCATCTGCGAAATAGGTAGCAAATCTTTCTGCGTTATGCCCTTCGTTTATATAGTCAATTTCTTCAAATAGTTTTGTGCCAAATTCATCTACAATTAGGGATAAATCATGGCCGAGATTTAAAGGCAACCAGGGAGATAACCAACTTGCTCCCCACCGCATTAAGAATAAATCAAGAGTTATAATTGGCAGTAAGTTGGGTCGTTGAACTTTTATTGCTACACTTTCGCCGCTCTGAAGGCGTGCCTTATAAACTTGACCTAGACTAGCTGCTGCAACTGGTCTGGGAGAAACTTCTCTATATATATCGTTAATATTTTGGCCTAGTTCTGTCTCTATAATTGAGATGGCTATCTGATTATCAAAAGCTGGTAACTGATCTTGCAGTTTTGTTAGTTCTTCTAAGAAGTCCTTACGAATTAAATCTGGTCTTGTGGATAGTGCTTGACCTACTTTAATAAATGTTGGTCCTAAGTTGGTTAGTATTTTTCGCAGTTGAGTTGCTCTCTCAGGGGTATCTTCAACTTTTTTATATCGCCATTTGTCCCACAAAATTCCTAAAACAAAACTGGTAAAAGAAAAGAAGATAACCAGAAATCTCCACATTACTAACCAAAGACGATAATAATAGTACTTAGCGATCGCTTCTGGATCGTACCGTCTTGTTGAACTAAGGTGATTTTGCCCCACTTTTAATATTTTCCTCTTATAATTTTATATTTTTTTTAATGGTAAATTTTCAGTAATTCAGAAGGTATAGCCATTTGTAAAACTCAACACTGAAAACTCAAAGCTCAAAAGTTATATTTGAGCAAAAAATTAGGTCTCCTAAACTTTTTAAAGGCTTCAAAAAAATCTACTTCAATATTTAAAGCTTTTGACTTCACAGGCCGGCGCTAATTACTGAAATTACTAAGTTTTAGTTGCCAAAATTCTTCTTCTAACGCGATTTACCAATGTCGGCGCTTTTAATGGTTAGTTCTATATGTAAAAAAATTTGATCCATTTTTCCTAAATTAACTTTTATTTATTTTTATTGAGTATAGTATACAAAACTACAAATTTCCCAAATAAATATTTATTTAAGTAGTTGTGCAAAATTAATTAAACATCTATACAAACTGATTTTTTTCCCTTAATCACAAGGGTGGATAATTTTTAAAGTAAAATAATTTTGTAATGGTACTCAAGTAAATATTAAATTTAAAACTATGATCACAAAAGTTGCTCAATATACACATAATAAAAACAACTTATAATTTATGACTTCTTGGTGGATTCGGCATTAGTTCTTGCAAACAATCTTTCAAAGCATATATAACTTGCTCTTGTTGTGGAGTGGAAAGTTCAGGAAAAATAGGCAAGGACAAAACCTGATGGCACACTTGTTCTACTACTGGCAATTGATAGTTTACCAAAGATTTGTAAACAGGTTGTAAATGTAAAGGTGTAGGATAGTAAACCGCTGAACCTATTCCCCTATTTTGTAAATTATCATGAACTAAATCACGCAAATAATTAGAAAAATGAGATTTTGTCGTAGTTTCTAACTGTTTACTTTTAAGCATAATTGTGTATTGATTCCAAACACATCTACTTCCAGATAACTCTTGAGGAGGAACTACAGCAGTTATAGTACTAAAAAATTTATGGTAATGATTTGCTAATTTACGACGTTGTTCGTTCCAACTATCTAATAATGGTAATTTTATTTGCAGAATTGCAGCTTGTATGGTATCTAGACGACTGTTAATACCAATGTCTTGAGAAAAATATTTGGCAGACTGTCCATGATTTTTTAGTATTCGCGCTTGAGAAGCGATCGCTGCATTATTTGTGGTCAGAGCTCCCCCATCTCCAAAAGCTCCTAAATTTTTAGTAGGAAAAAAACTAAAACAACCAACATCACCAAAACTCCCGACTTTTTTCTGGTGCCATTCTGCTCCTGTAGCTTGGGCACAGTCTTCAATAACTATTAAATTGTGGGCACGAGCGATCGCCATTAACTGTGTCATATCTAAAGGTTGACCAAATAAATGTACTGGCAAAATAGCTTTTGTTTTTTCAGTTATCGCTAGCTCAAGTTTTTGAAGATCTAAGTTAAAAGTCTGGGGGTCAATGTCAATAAAAATTGGAGTTGCTCCTACTGCACTAATGACTTCAGCAGTAGCAAAAAAAGTGAAAGGAGTAGTAATTACTTCATCCCCAAGCCCAATATTCATAGCTCGTAAAGCTAGAAACAGAGCATCAGTGCCAGAGTTACAGGATACACAATGAGATACATCTATGTATTTAGCAAATTCTTGTTCAAACTCATCAACAATAGAACCGCCAATATAACGACCAGAGCTAAGTACCTCTTGAACTCTAGTATTTACTTGTTCTTTGATTATTTCATACTGTTGTGTTAAATCTAGGGGGGGAACATTAGCCATATCAAAAGTAATGAATTATAGTATTAAATTATAGTAATAATTGGCGAAATTATCAATAATCTAAGTTTTAAATAAAGTAGTAACGGGGAAAGATAATTTTCGATTCAACCTTTATCTTAAAGGATCTAGAGGTTTTTCTCAAAAAAAACGTGGCATAAAAATTTTCGTATTACTTTGGAGATACTCCCGAGTTTAGTCGATATTACTGTGCATTGTTAGTATTAATTAATAATTGAGTAAGTACACAAAATTAATTACACATTTTTCAAACTTCATCCTCTATGTTACAAACCTCATACTAAAATCTGGATATAAAGCAGGCCTGTCCCATCGTCCTATACCTTATTGCAACAGGTATAACTTTTGAAAATACTCTCTCAAATGGTGCGGATATTAATATCACATCTATGGAAGTGGAGTTTTTTTTGATCTGATTGTATCAGAATTTTGCTCAAGGTTATTATAAGGGTAAGATATCAGACCCAAGTTTTTGGTAAAAGTTTTTGTTCAGTGATAGTTGATTTCAACTGTATGAAATTTTGTTATGGATATAATTAGATTAACACTTAGTGATGTAGCTATGGCTTTAGGACTTATTGCTATAACTATGGGTCTATCAGCTTGGCAAAAATTAGGATTAGAATGGCAACTATTAATAGCCACAATTCGTACTATTGTACAATTAATATTTGTTGGCTATGTATTAACAATAGTATTTACAATTAAACAACCTTGGTTAATTCTTGCTGTTTTAATAGTTATGTTAACAGTTGCTTCTGTAGTTTCTAGAAATAGAATTAGTCAAAAAATACCTCAATTATTACTTTTAGTTTGGAGTTCTATTTTAACGAGTACAACTTTAAGTATTAGCTATACAAATTTATTGGTAATTAAACCTGAAAATTGGTATGAACCTCAATATTTAATTCCTTTAGTGGGAATAGTATTAGGAAATGGGATGAATGCAGCAGCGATCGCTGGAGAAAGACTTGTCAGTACAATTAACTCTAATTCTGTAGAAATTGAAACTTATTTAAGCTTAGGATCAACCCCTGAACAAGCAATTGTTAAATACAGAAAAGATGCTATTCGTGCTGCATTAATACCTACTTTAAATTCAATGATGGTAATTGGAATTGTCACCCTTCCTGGTATTGTTACTGGTCAGTTATTAAGTGGTATTAATCCTCTGGATGCTGTAGCATATCAAATGTTAATTATGTTTCTTTTGACTTTTGCAAATTTAGTTACAACTTTATTAGTTACTTACGGTTTATGTAGACAATTTTTTAATCAAGATGCCCAACTTAAAAATTTATAAGTTTGAGGAATTATTAATAAGTATAAACAATGTATTGTTAATATTTATTCAAATATTGACTCAGAATTAGGTCTTTCGGCCACCCCTGAGTTGAGGTTATATCTTTCATCTAAAACTGATAGCTAAAACCAGACAAGAGTCGCATCAAGTTCCTGAAAGTGACTTCAATTTTGAAACGCCAACTGTAAGCAATTCAAATTTCTGCTACAGATAAAGTGATATCAGTTAAAAGCAGAATTATTTGTTTTCCCTCCAAATATACAATTAATACGAAGCGCACTGTTTGAATGGGATAGTCCTAATGTAAGTCTATATAGCTATATCTAAGAGATATAATTATACCGTAAACTGGTAAAGTGTCTGTAGTCTAGCAGTCTTTTTTGTCAAACAAGTTACCTAATTTAACTCAGATGGGGGAGATGGGAATTTTACCATGAGTACATTTGAGCAGTGGTGGTGGTAAAGGAAATTTACCTACGATCATTTACCTACCCTACTCTAATATTAAGTGCAACTTGTGGATCCTAAACTCTTCAATTAAGTGTTTCGAGGGAAATTTTGCATCAAGGATAATTAAGGGACAAAAAGCTTGAAGAGTTCGTGATAATGGATAGCTTTTTAAGGATGGGTGTTCTAAAACTGTACCTCATATATTAAAGAACTGCTATGACTTATTTTTGTAATAGGATAAATTTGGATAAAGTTGAAAAGCATTTTGATAATAAGTGGAAGCTTCATCTAATTTTCCTTGTTTCTCTAAAAGCACTGCTAAGTGATAGTGAGTCCAGGAAAAATCAGGTTTGATTTTGATAGCTTGATAGTAAGCTTCTACTGCTTCTTTGTAGAGATTATTTTCTGCAAAAATACTACCTAGGGTATGATAATAAGCCCAATATTTTTGAGGATTAATTCCAATTGCTTGAGCATAATTAATCAAAGCTCTATCTAATTTTCCTTGCTTTTGTAATAGATATCCTCTTTGATTATAATATTCTTCTGTATAATTTTCTGGTTGTTTTTTTGATTTGCCTACAACTGAAATATTGTGATTATTTTGATTCTCATTGTTATAACCTAAGAAATCAATAATACTTGAGTTACATTCGCGGATAATTTCCATTTGTTCAGCGTTTAAAAACTCAGAATAAGGGCGTTGATTATCTCTGAAAAATATTTTGGCTTTTGGTAAATATCCATCGAATGGTATATTTAATTTATCACATATAAAAGTTAAATCTGAGAGAAGACTTTCATACTTACCAACAAAACCAACTACTGCTTTATCGTTGATTGTGTAAATGTGCCAGTTATTGTTTGTAGATGAATTAGGATAATAGTTATTTTTCAGCCAGTTATCAAATTTAATAGGTTTGTTTTGTTTACTAAAATAGTAAACAGATATAGCTCTATCAAAAGGATTTCTTTCAAAACAAAACTTATAGTAGGTATTCCAAATATAAGGTTCTATTTTTAGAACTTCTTGAGAAGTAATGTGATTAAAATATTTTTGATATACATTTCCCTGAGCATCAAAATCTAAATGATTTTGTGGTTTTTTTCCGAGAAGTTTTCTGATAGCTTCATCTTGCAAACTAATAGGAGTTATTATGTCATCATTACCACAAAATCTAGATAAAGATATTTAAACTGATGTACCAGCAGTTTTTTTAGTTTTTAGGAAAATAAATTTATATTTGTGGGATATGATCATAATTACAAAATAAAATTAAAAAAGTTATATAATTAAGCGATCGCTTTTTTGTCAAAGTCATTGTTAATAATCAAGTAGCATCAAAAGGAAGAGCTTGATATACTTTAAAACAACTGGCGAAATAATAACTGGCCAAATGAAATTAAAGTTGTTTAAATATAAAAACACAAGCAAGTAGTACCATGAATCTGCTTATAAACGTTCATGTAGTTGATGACACTAATGTAGGAGATTTATTCTCTTCTCCATTGAAATATTTCGAGTTTCCTCAATCTACCACAATCACTATTGATATTCGTTATCTTGATCAAGAATTAGCAAAAATTGCACAACAGCTTCAGAATGGTAGTCTAGGAGACTACAATTGTCTTTGCTTTATTGTAGGTGGAGGTGGAGTCCTGTTCCCCCGTTTTGTCAACAATTTTGTGGCCTTGCAGCAATTTAAAGCCCAGTATCAAAATCAGATCCCTATTAAGATCATAACCTGGGGTATTGGCCAACAAATTTATCGCACAGGCCTTGATCGTCAGCATTACTATCAAGACTTTGACTACTCAGAATATTTGCAAGGGTTTGACCTGTGTGGAATACGTGATTTCGAGCATCCAAACCCTAATTATCATTGGGTTCCCTGTGCTAGTTGTATGAGTGATCAGTTTGATAAACCTCGTTCGGTGCAGCATGAATTTGTGATCTTTTCCCACAAAAAATTTGAGATTAAATTAGATAAGTTCCCTCGTATGACTAATGGCACCCATAAATTTAGTAAAGTTTTAGACTTTTTAGGATCAGGGGAAACTATTTTAACTAGTTCTTACCATGGAGCCTACTGGGGCACCTTATTAGGTCGTAAAGTTCTGGCCTTTCCTTTCAGTAGCAAGTTTTATACTCTGAAGCATCCTGCTGTTAACTTTGTAATAGACAGTTGGCAGACATCCAGACGAGAACTAAAGGTTTTGGGTAAGCAACTCTACGACTTTGGCTATAGCAAGCACTTTAGCTGTAACACAAAAGGATGGCATGATGCATTAGTGGGTTGTCAAGTCTATTCCAACTTGCTCCAAGCCTACCGTGATCGTAGTCAATGGTATTACCACGAAGTTGTAAGTCATTTGAGCTAGGATCGTTACATTGATGCCGATATATGAGTGCCTTCCAAATATTTAACAATGGACAGTAGAGGGTTATCTACCGAGGAAGTATCCTCTAATGTCTAGCTTGAAATATATTACTCCTTTCCCGCTAGAAGATTACCTATTATGTAGTATAAATATTACAGAAGCTAATTAGAGCAGCAAAAGGATAAAACCTTTATCCAATAGAATGGTTCAATGATCGCGATCGCGATCTTAGATACTGAATTACGGCAAAAACTATAATACAAACCTCAAAAAGAATATTTATTAGAACAATTATTAGTAGTTATTTGTACTTTAATCTAGCTACGCTAAAGTACAAATATGCCGAATTATATTTTTGATTTGTTCAGGTGTCTGAAGTTGATTAAATTGGAATTTTTTTTCTAATATACCCTTGAATTTCTTGAATTTTTACATCCCAGGAAAGGTGATGCAACGGTTTAAGTCTTGAAAGATGAATAATATATTCAACTAAATTAAGTTTAGGAGAATATATTGGAGTATGAATAAAATCTACAACAATTTGATCTGAATATTTGAGCATTAGTGAGATGAAATTTTAATTGAGATTTCATTTTCTTTTTATCTGTCGAGTCCTGATCTAAAATAATAGTCAACTTATCAAATCCTTCTGTTAAAAAATCTTAAGCTCATTGTAAAAAGTAATCCGAAACTTCCTCTATTTTAGATTTTTATTTTAATTTTAAATACTCTTGAGCTGTAAAGGCATTAACTGAAATCATTCCATTCAATTTATTTCTACCTCTCTTCTCATTACTGGTTACTTCAGGACCTGTATTTTTTTTTGCCCATCCGTAAAAAATGCTTGGGCGCTCATAAACAGCAAATTCATCAAAAAATACTATTTTTTCCTTCTCTTTTTTAGATGCCAATTTTTTTAGACTTAAAATAAATTTAGCATAATTCCTATGGGCTTTTTGAGCTGATAAATTTAATTAATTTAAAATTTCATATATTCTTGTTGTTTTCAGTTTTACTACCCATCTTAATTCAATAACATTACTAATAATTTTACCAGCTCCATTTGTTTATATCTACCCCATAATCTCTGGGTAATTCTTTCAGTATCATTGTTTTTAATTCCTGTTTCTGCTCTATATTTAATCTTGATGATATTTGGTGAATGATTGTTTCTACTAAATTCTTTAATCCTCCTTCTAAAAATTTATCTATCCAAGTAGATAAAGTTTGATAATAACAATCTAAAGTTCTTAATTGGCAATACCCAGGTTAGTTCGGTTTTTGCACCTATTCTATTTTTTTAGTAAGTTTTTTAGTAATATCTCTTAAGTTGCTTAAAAGTGGGTTGAAGAAAAAATCATACAAACGCCCGAGTTACTCCACTCTAATTTTATGATATCAAAATTTTTGTGTGAATGCAAGGGAAAATGCCGCGGTTTTTTTTGAGCTTCAGAAAATGAAGGTGAGTGCTCAGGAATTCTCTGACTCATAACGGGACTTTAGCAAATTTCAAGCCCAAACAAACCCTAAACTCTCTTTATGAGCGGTAAATACGTCGATGTTTTCATCTAACCACTCAACAAAACGATAAGATATTGCGGTACGAAATGCTTCTAAAGTATCAGTAAACGTATTTAATGGTTTGTTAGCCCAACGCCTTCTTATACCTCCTGTTAACTGATGCCAGATAATAAATGTATAAGCACAAAATACTAAAATAAAATGCCTTTTAAGGCTGATTTTATCTCTGACTTGATATTCTCTTAATCCTAACCATCCTTTGGCTTCCCTGTAGAAAACTTCCACCCAATTTCTTTGAGAATAAGTAGAATATATCCACTCAGGAGTTACATATTTGTCTTCTCTATTAGTGATATAATAGTTAATATCAGTGGCCTCAGAAAAACTTTTAGCATTCATAACGATAGCTATAGTTTTTTGACCTGACATCCTAGATATTTCTACTTCTAATGTAGCTACCCAAACTTCTCTAGCATTTTTTGTACTTAGTTGAACTAAGTTGAAAGCTTTCTGAGGTATACTTTCTGCCAGCTTGTCTAATCTAATTTCCTCTTTAATGTCATCTTGTTTTTTAATGATGACTTTTCGATTTTTAGCTAATCCTCCTATATAAGTTAAACTTCTTTTCTCTAGTTGATTTAAGAATGATGTATTGTTACCATAGCCAAATTTCAATTAACACAATTTCTGGTTGGTGTCCTCTGGACAAACATTGATCTACTAGAGACATTGCACTCGTCTGGTTTCTTGACAAATTCTGGGTCTTTTTTTCCTTTTGGAAAAGAATCAGCTTTCTGATACAAAGCTATGTCTAAAGGTAGACTTTTAACTCCATCATAAAGATGAGTTGTCACCACGACTACACCATTATCTGTTTTTCCTATTTCTCCTATATATTGCCGCCCTACTCCTGCAGTAAAATTACCACTTTTTCTGTGGCCTGAATCGTCTATAATTAAAGCAATAGGATCGAGAAGGTTTTGTTTGGCGACGTTCCCACATTACTTGAAGACGACGCTCATTCACAGCATCTAC
The DNA here is from genome assembly GCF_000014265.1 of Trichodesmium erythraeum IMS101. Lineage (NCBI taxonomy): Bacteria > Bacillati > Cyanobacteriota > Cyanophyceae > Oscillatoriales > Microcoleaceae > Trichodesmium > Trichodesmium erythraeum. The sequence goes on along the minus strand of NC_008312.1, from coordinate 3,870,111 downwards.
AGACCAATTTGCTCGAACTAGAAAATGCCGTAATTTGTGGTACGTGTGACCTACAGTGTTGTTGGCAATTTGAGACAAGTTTTTTCGATCGCTTTCTCAAGAGTAATCCTCCTATATATTCCCTAAACCCTGTTTTTTGGGCTTTTGTTTTAAAGACATTGTTAAAGCGATCGCACCATCGATGGAAACAAGAGGGCATGGCCACTGAAGTTGTTTCTTTCATCAAACTTTTCCCAGGCCAGTAATTAACGTAAAATACATATCAGGTATACATTATACCCTTTTTTTTACTATTTTTTCACTAAAGTCCCGATAATTGAATCATGATTTATCACTTATTACCTATATAGCCATTCAGAAGTTCTTAATTGGCAATACCCAGGTTAGTTCGGTTTTTGCACCTATTCTATTTTTTTAGTAAGTTTTTTAGTAATATCTCTTAAGTTGCTTAAAAGTGGGTTGAAGAAAAAATCATGCAAATGCCCGAGTTACTCCACTCTAATTTTATGATATCAAAATTTTTGTGTGAATGCAAGGGAAAATGCCGCGGTTTTTTTTAAGCTTCAGAAAATGAAGGTGAGTGCTCAGGAATTCTCTGACTCATAATTGAATCATGATTTATCACTTATTACCTATATAGCCATTCAGAAGTTCTTAATTGGCAATACCCAGGTTAGTTCGGTTTTTGCACCTATTCTATTTTTTTAGTAAGTTTTTTAGTAATATCTCTTAAGTTGCTTAAAAGTGGGTTGAAGAAAAAATCATGCAAATGCCCGAGTTACTCCACTCTAATTTTATGATATCAAAATTTTTGTGTGAATGCAAGGGAAAATGCCGCGGTTTTTTTTTGAGCTTCAGAAAATGAAGTTGAGTGCTTAGGAATTCTCTGACTCATAATTGAATCATGATTTATCACTTATTACCTATATATCCACAGAAGTTCTTAATTGGCAATACCCAGGTTAGTTCGGCTTTTGCACCTATTCTATTTTTTTAGTAAGTTTTTTAGTAAGTTTTTTAGTAATATCTCTTAAGTTGCTTAAAAGTGGGTTGAAGAAAAAATCATGCAAATGCCCGAATTACTCCACTGTAATTTTATGATATCAAAATTTTTGTGTGAATGCAAGGCAAAATACCGCAGTTTTTTTTGAGCTTCAGAAAATGAAGTTGAGTGCTCAGGAATTCTCTGACTCATAGTGGTCTAGAGCCAGTATCCCTAACTAAAACTCTGGAGTTTTCAATTTTGAAACTCACATTCTGCAACTCAATTTGTAACATAAAAATCAGTATAAAATCTGTAACTTGGTTAAATATTTATACTATAAAAATTATTTTCATTTACCTTGATCAGGAGTAAAGTTTTTAGGAATATATTAAGTACAAATACTTAGTGAATCCTTAAATCCTATTGACCACTATAATTTTTTTCAAATTGAGGTAACTTACCCCATGGGGGTGTGGAGAAGATCAAGAGGGTGCCTTGAATGCATGACTTTTGAATTATATTTTCATGCTACATTTATAGTGTAAAATATAGGTTTAAATAGTAATAAGTTTGGCTCGGAAATTATCAACCTTATATCTCAGTTAAATACAGACTCCACAACCTAAATTTGAGAAGCACTATAAAAACTATACTCAGATATTTTTCTTCCTTTAACTATTGGGAAAATGAGAAGCAATTTTTAAACCTTGTGGGTTATAAAGTTCTAAAGGAATCTTAGAATTATTACTAATAGCCTTTAAAGCAACCTCTAAAGTTTTCAAATGTTTTTCGAGTTCAGTACGACTCTTTTTGTCTTTACTATTTTTCACTGCTTTAGCTGTTTTTTTGATTTTATCTACATAATCAAAAGTCAAACGTACAGTAATTAAATCCTTAGTAACACTATATTGACAAATTTTTTGTTTTCCCTTGCAAGTCTTATTTAAGTCCTGATTAGCTTTTGCTAAAGTATCTAATAACCTTTGGTTTGATTGTGCTACTTTTAGCAAAGTATCATAAGATTTAATCAGAGGTTTTGCTGAAATAAAATAACTTGAATTAGTTGGTATGTCTTCAGCATAATTTAGAGCTTTTTGCCAATATTTTGCAGCATCTCTCCAATTATCTTTTGCCTCAAACACTTCAGCTTGTTTAGAGTAACTAATAGCTTGATTATAAGCCTCTTGACCAATTTCTTCTACGATTCTACGTTCCTCTGCTTGCTGAAGTTTTTGTTTATACTGAGAAAGTAAATTTTTGGCTTTTAAATAAGCAGTTGTTTGTTGAGGAATCTTAGATACTTTATCTAAGGCATCTTTCCAGTTTGAATGTACACTTTTCCAGCTTTCAGGAAATTGAGCTATTACCTCTCTGGTCTCTGCTAACTGAGCTAATTTTTTCGCCGCTATTAACTTTTGATTAGCTTCTTCTTCACTAGTTAATCTTCCTTTAATAGCAACTAAATACTTGCGATATTGCTGTAGTTTATTTTTAGCAAAAGGATAAGCTCTACTATCTTCTGGTACTTTTTCTAATAGAGCGATCGCTTCTTGCCAAAGTGATTGAATTTCTATCCATTCTTCTATTGGTAGTGGTAAACCTTTGCTTTTTTGAGCTGCTTGTGCACCATTACGCAAAGCTTGTCTAATTGTTTCCAAATGCTCATTTTCTGTTTTGTAAGTAGACTTTAAATTTTGTGATTCTAAGTAATGTATTGACCAAAATGGAATCTTTTCTAAATTTTTAATTGCTGTTTCTAAATTTTCTTGTGCCCACTTTGGAGCCAAAGAATTTTTGACATTTTTAATTGTTTCTAGTGATTGTTGATTTAATTCTTTTGCCGTTGATATTATCATACATTTTCCAATCACACAGGGTTGAGTTATTGCAAAAAAACAGCCTATTAAAATTGCTAAACTTAAACTAGCGCTAATCAATTCTACTTGAGAAAAGGCAGCTAAATTAATAGTTGATTCTTTGATTATAGGCGATGTTTTTTCTACATAATTCCTAGTTTTTCTATTAATTTTTTTTGGGGATAAATCTAATCCTTCCATATCAAAAGGATTATCTAAATCATCCAGTATTTTTGAAGTGATTTTAATTTCTGAATTTTGACTTTTATCCTGAGAGATATGCTGATTGATTAGATGAGGATTTGTATCAGACATACCCTCAGATTCTAGTCTCATAGATATTGCTTCTAAATCTTTTAAACTAAATGGATTATCTAAGGAATCTAGTAATTCTGGTGTAATTTTTATTTCAGAATCTATATTTCTATCTACCCATTTGGGCAGAAAAGTGAACATAGATTCTTCTGAGGTATCCTTGGTAAAAAATGAATGATAAGCATAAGGATATGTATGACCTATTATATTCAAGCAAATACCTACTTTTTCTATATATTCTAACTCCTGTTTTTGAACTAGAGTTTTTAACTCTGCAATTGTTTTTTGCTTATCTATCACTACATTTGCTGGATGTTGAAAAATAACCAATAATGTTCCTACCTTTAAGTCGCATTTAATTTCACAAACATCATTAGATTTTTTTAAATCTTGCCAGTTTCGTTGTAAATTATGTTCTAATATTTCTGTATTAATGTTTCTGACTTCTGTTTTCATTTTTATATTGATACTTGATTAGTTTATTTATATTTTTTGGTAATTATGTAATTAAATTTCAAATTATCTGATGTACAAATTTAACCTTAAAACATATTTATCCCAGGTATATTGCCAGCTATTAGCATACCTAACTTAGGTCAAATTAACTCTAATTGTAATTAGAATTTATATTTATAGAAAATAATAAATTGTAAAATTACCACCAAGGATTTTAAGTAAATAACAGCTTAAAAATTAAGGTATAAACATGCCTGACTACCTACTCTATAATTCTCATTTAGACCTAAGTCTGTTCCAGACAAAGTCCTTACCTACCCTTAACTCCTAGCCTCACTCATAAAACTTTTTTAGCAGACCTTAATTAATAGCTGATAGCTGACTGTTGAATACTTGCAGTTAACCTAAACCTAACTCCCGTTTCAATAGATTAATTGAATTTATAACAATATAATTTTCAATACATATAATTTCTGGTGGGCGAATAATATCTTCCCTATTTTTTTGTAAGACATCTTTAAGTATATCAAAGCTAAATCTATCACAGACAATTATTCTAGCTACCCGCACTATAGCATTTATTTTATCGATTTCTGTATGTATAGCCGGCATAAAAACTATATCATTTCCGCGCCAACCATGAATAATTAATTCTGCAGCTCTTAAAACACCTGAACTGAGACTAACAAAACCACAGTAACTTCCTTTGGGTAATGTATTTAGCAATTGAAGTTCTTGAGCATAATCATATGTATCAATTGGTATAACCCTGACAGGTTTCAGAACAGCTATTTCTTCAGCTTCCTTAATAAAATAACGACTTGTGATAATTGTGCCAGCAGATATTTGGTTTATAACCTCATTTAGTTCTTCGATGGGAACCAACTCTACAGCAATATTCAGAGCTTGTTCTAACTCTTTGGTCATCAACTTTCCAATGCCAATGTCATGAAACGGAGCTGTGACTAATACTCTAGCACTACAACGATATCGCCAGTCAATCTCACTCAGGAGCATTTCCCTAGCTTCATTTAAACTAGAACCTTGGGATAATAATTCATCTAAGCTACTCTTGACTATGTTACTGGCATTTGGATATTTATCGAAGGTGAGAGACTTTAAGTTTGACCCTCCCTCATTTCCTTGACTTCTCACATAAATACCAGAACCTGCTTGAGCTTCTACTAGACCGGTATCTTCTAGTTGACGGTATACTTTACTTATAGTGTTGCGATGTAACCCAGTTTGCATCGCAAGTTGACGGGTACTAGGTAATCGATGGCCAGGAGGAAATTTACGGGAAGCAATTGCTAACCTAATTTGACTATATAATTGCTTTGATGCGGGAATATCATTATCTGCTTGAATTTGAAAATCAATCATTACCTAAGCTCCAGTGGATAGCAATAATAGCGCTACGCTTAAGTCAAAACTCAAAATTTAAAAGCTAATAATTTATCTTGGCTTGTTAAGTGTAATGCTACATATATGATTATGATATAAATTTAATATGAGTTTTTGCTTGACAAAAATTACAGCATGGCATAGGAATTTTACGGGGAAGGCGTTAATAATCAAACTCTTGTATGGCGATCATCTGAGTCGGTAAATATGTAGCAGCTATCAAGGGGCAGGAGGCAGATAAGCTGTTGGTTCTATAATCTGGTATTATTTTTGTTTAGCTGTAATTATCTTTATTCATGCTAATTGGATTCAAAATTGAACAGCACCCAAATAACCAGTGAAAAACATTGCTGGCCAAACACAAAATTTTGTAGCTGGTCATACAAATAAGTTGAGATTTGTGCTTAAGGAAAAACATTCTTTTTTCATCTCTAAAAATCTCAGCGAGTATTAAGATGTAATTTCTCACTGCCATTGAGCTACATAAGCTTTTGGTTGAGATTCAACCGCAAAACTGCTGGCCTGCTTGAGATATGATGATCTGTTTAGTAGTATGGGTTATTCAATTGTGAACATTTTGGTTTGACTTGTGAAGGGAGACTTAAATGCTAGTTGAAATCTAACAATGGAGTTGAGTTCTCAAGTCTGCGCCAGGGAAGTTGGATCACACTGATGTGGCCAGGTAGAACTACTGAATAGAATTGATATAATGAAGGCTATTCAAAGATTTATGTAGATAGTTGTAAGTTGATCAAAATGAAAATGCTTTAACTATAAGATTACTAAAAACTTTAAAGCTTCTGAGTTTAACGAGTATATGACACAATTAGAAATCCATAAAACTCATATTCAAGTCCCTAATGGAGACCTTCAAATAGATTCCTATTTAGTACAACCATTAGGAACTGGTCCATTTCCAGGGGTGGTGGTTGTTCAAGAAATATTTGGGGTTAATAACCATATTCGGGAAGTAACAGAAAAAATTGCTAAAGAAGGTTATGTGGCGATCGCTCCCTCAATTTACCAACGTCAAGCTCCTGGTTTTGAAGTGGGCTACACTGAGGAGGATGTAATATTAGGTCGCAAGTACAAAGAACAAACTCGAGCTTCAGAACTACTCAGCGATATTCAAGCTACTATTAATTATCTCAAAAATTTACCTACTGTTAAACCAGATAAGTTCGGTTGTATGGGTTTCTGTTTTGGAGGCCATGTAACTTATCTAGCAGCTACTTTGCGAGAAATTCAAGCAACTGCTTCTTTCTATGGGGCTGGTATTGCTGTTGGTACTCCTGGTGGTGGTGAGCCTACTATTACTCTCACTCCTAAAATTAGTGGTACGATATATTGCTTTTTTGGCACAGAAGATCCTTTAATTCCCATAGAAGAGGTAGAAAAAATAGAAGCAGAATTACAGAAACATAAAATTAAACATCAAGTATTTCGTTATCAAGCAGACCACGGTTTCTTCTGTGACCACCGTAGTAGTTATAATGCTCAAGCTGCTGCTGATGCTTGGGAATTGACCAAACAACTTTTTCTTCAAAATTTATAAGGAAAAAAAGTTATATCTAGCACTGACTATTAGACATCTCCAAAAATTCCTCAAGTCTTTCTCTAAGAAAGACTAGATATTCAAGATAATTGTCAAGGAATTTTGTTATTTCTACACTATTATTAGTCTTTTAGGTATTTCTTGTTAATGGGTTAATGTTTGATTACTTACTTATTTCTTTTTTGTCTTTAAGTAGTAAGTGGCCTTGCAAAATTAATTACACGTTTATACAAGCTGAATGATTGGCCTTATAAAAAGAATAGATAATTAAAATAGGTAAATAATTTTGCTGAGGTACTTACATTTTTGTACTAAAATTAATGTTTATCTTATTAGAATTACTGTTTGATAATAATATGTGGTTGAGCAGGACTTTGGGAAAAAAAATGGTAAAAAAAGGGGTAAAATATATAGATGTCAAGTATTTGAAGTTAATTACTAGAACTGGGAAAGTATCATGAAAGAAACAACTCCAGTGGCTATATGCTATGCCATCTTGCTTCTATAAATAGTGCGATCGCTCACTTTTTTGTTTTGGATTATATCAGATAATTTGATTATAGAGCAATCATGATTAACATCTTCTTTAGCTGTTAAGGGCAAATAAACAACGCAATGAAAAATTTGATTATATAACTGTAGTATTATAATAATAATACTCTCATGATAAAAGCCATTATTTTTGTTAGGACATTCTCGCACCTCTCAAATAGTCATAGCAAGAATTTAACTCCAAACTTCTGAATTATGCTATGAATTGGTGATTTTTTATAACTATGCCCTCAAGATTAGTTATATTTGAGTAACTTAGTGTTTTTTTTACTCCATATGAATTCGGAATCAATTAGCTCTCAAGGAAGTAAACAATCCTTTACAATGGATGATTTTGCCAAAGCTCTCGAACAACCTCAGTATAATTATGAATTTAAAAAAGGACAAATAGTAACTGGAAAAGTTAATAGTTATGAGTCTGAAGGTATCTACGTTGATGTAGGGGGAAAGTCTTTAGCTCTCTTACCTTTTCCAGAAGCTTCTTTGGGGGATATAGAAGATTTATCTGAAGCACTACCACTCCAGCAAGAAAGAGAATTTCTAATTATTCGTGAGCAAGATGCAGACGGTGAAGTGCTTCTTTCTATTAAGCAGCTAGAAATTAATCAAATATGGGAGAGATTGGCTGAATTAGAAGCAGGTGGTCAGTCTTTTCAAGTTCGGGTGATTGGTACTAATAAGGGTGGGGTAACAGTGGATATACAATCTTTGCGGGGTTTTGTTCCACGCTCCCATCTTCTGGCAAGGGATAATTTGGAGTCATTGATAGACCAGGTATTAACTGTCAATTTTTTGGAATTAGACCAAGAAAAAAAGAAGATTGTGATGTCTCAACGTTTGGCCACTCAATCTGCTGGTTTTAGTAAGTTAGCTGTTGGTCAATTACTTGAAGGAAAAGTTGTTGGAGTAAAGCCTTTTGGTGTTTTTGTAGATTTAGAGGGTTTAACTGGTTTGCTACATATTACTCAAGTTAGTCAAAAACGGGTTGATTCTTTATCTACAATTTTTTCCCAGGGTAATTTGGTTAAGGCGATGATTGTTGATTTAGATGAAGGTAGAAAGCGAATTTCTCTCTCTACTAAGGTGTTAGAAAATTATCCAGGGGAAATGTTGGAAAAAATTGATGAAGTGATGGAGTCGGCAGATGCTCGTGCAGAAAGGGCAAGAAAAGCTTTACCTCAACTACAATAATTTTGGTTTTTAGGTTGATTTTTTTCTATTAACTTACTTTTGAAGGCTGAATAGGTTTGAGCGCTTATTCAGCAATTTTTATAGGTCAAAAAAAAACTGATACAAATTTACTATGTACTAAATATGGTTTATGGTTGAGAATGTTAACTATAAAATAATTATCAACACAAGAGAATAAATGATGAAAAATTCGTTTTTAATGTTCTTGAAAATAATGGGTTTTTACTTGAAATATTTAACTAATAAAAAAATGATATATGAAATAAAAAAATAATTATCTAAACCAATTATTAGCATAGGTAAAGGCAAAGAAATGATGTCTTTATAGAACCTCCCTAACCCTACTGAATAGTAAAGTATGATTTTTGTCAAGAGTTAGTTTTATACTAAAGTTCTTCCTGTCTATAAAGTGGATGGGTAGATAATAATTGTAGAATATGAAAAAATTAAATGTTTTAGGAATTGATGGCGGCGGAACGAAAACAGAAGCGGTTTTAATGGATGAAAATTGTCAAGTTCTTGGTAGTGGCAAAAGCGGTCCGTCAAATTATCACAGTGTAGGAATTGAAGTAGCAAAAAATTCGATTCAAACTGCTATTACTCAAGCAGTTGCTAATAGTAATAGTTATCAACCAATCTCTGGAATTTGCCTGGGTTTAGCAGGAGTGGGAAGACCTGAAGATTTTTTAGTGGTAGAAAGTCTTCTCAAAGAAATTATGATGGATATTCCGATCAAATGGGATTTACAGCCAAATACTGTAGTTATTTGTAGCGACAGCAATATCGCTTTGGTGGGAGGTCTTGGATGTTCTGTAGGTATTGTGGCGATCGCTGGTACGGGTTCCCTAGTATTTGGCCAGAATAGTCATGGCTTAACTAAGCGGGTTGGTGGTTGGGGTTATCTTTTGGGAGATGAAGGTAGTGGTTATAATATAGCTATTAGAGGTTTACAGGCGGCTTTGAAAAGTTATGATGGACGTGAGTCTCCGACTATTTTGGTTACAGATTTTACTAGATACTTAGGCCTGAAAAATATTGAGGGTATTATAGAAATAATATATCGCCGTAGATGGGATGTAACACGGATAGCTGCACTTGCTCCCATTGTCTCGGCTGCCGCAGATAAGGAAGATAAGGTAGCTAAAAAAATTATTCAGGGTGCTGTGGAGGAGTTAAGTAAAGCTACAAAAATTGTGATATCTACCTTATTTCAGGTTCACGAAATTTTTGAAGTGGTTACTATTGGAAGTGTCTGGAATAGTATGATTAACTTTCGCGGTCAGTTTGAAGATTCTATAGCAGCGATCGCTCCTACTGCTCAAGTTATTTGGCCTAAACATGAGCCTGTTTATGGGGCAGCTATTTTAGCTTTAAAAGCTATAAAAGCGATAAAAGCTCAAAGTTAACATGTAGCTATTGGGCCTGTAGCAATTCCTAAAACTCTTTTCTTGCTGAGGGTGATGGGAAAATGGGGCTGGGGGAAATAGCGATCGCTGCTCTTTCCTGTGGCAGAAAAAAAACGTATTTTTAAATATATTTACTGTTTAGAAATATCAATTTGATGGAAAATTTATAACTTTTTTATTTAATAAAGTTGGATTTTCAATGTTGATTAAGGATAGCTCCTAAAGGGGGAGGTTAAAAGCAGTTTGTGAACAAAAAATCAGGTCTCAAACTTAAGACTAGAAAAGCAAGAACTGATAATTAATAAATGGTTTGGTCTTAATAATCATACATTCAATTTTTGTGAAAAAAAACGGGCAAAAGGAAATAAAAATTTAGATGCACGAGAGCTTAACTGATAACTAATGACCTTAGGCGTCTGTACTGATAACTGAATATTGGAGGATAGATATTACTTATGGTTAATTCAAAAAACTGGCATTCTGGAACGTCTTTGTTGTTGACTTTAGGCATGACATTAGCTACAGCAACTCCTGGTTTAATGTCAAAACAAGCTATGGCTCAATTTAACGGACCAAGACAATACCCAGGCTACCAACAAAGACAATACCCAGGCTACCAACAAAGACGATATCCAGGCTACCAACACAGACGATATCCAGGTAACCCAAGAGGGCCGTTGTCTGTAGCAAGGATACGAGCAGGAAAGCTTATTCCTATAGAATATAAGGAAGCAGAAAAGGTTGTGATAACTCCAGATGAGTCGATGAGGTTAAGGTTGAGGGTGACTAAAGATATTAGGGATGCTCAAGGAAGAGTGGTTATACCTTTTGGTGGTGAGATAGAAGGTGAACTACGACCTGTTTCAAATGGGACTCAGTTTTTTGCTGAACAATTAATTATTGGCGATCGCCGTAGGTTTCCTATTAATGCTGTTTCTCAAGTAATTACTGAGACTGAAGAAATAACAAAAGGTGCAAGCGCTGGGGATATCTTGAAGGGTGCTGCTGTGGGTGGTGGTGCTGCTGCTTTATTATCTGCGGTTCTTGGAGATCGGGTTCTGGCTACGGAAAGGATATTAATAGGTGCGGGTTTAGGTGCTTTAGGTGGAGTGTTATTGGGTCGGGAAGAAGGGGAGGTAGTTGTTATTTATCCAGAGGATGATTTAGAATTGAGGTTGCGTTCTGATTTTGCGTTGCGCTAGTTTTGGGTTCAGAAGTTAGCTGTGAAATGAATTCTTGTAAGAATTGCTGCCTTGAGCGTATATATTGCTTGGGTTATGGGAGTGGATATCGCGTCTCAAGGTATTGAAGAGGCTGAAGGATATGGTGTTTCTGCTGTAGTTGAAATGAAATCCAGAGCACCTCATCAGCTATGTTAATAATACTAGTGTATTAACAATGTGCTGGTAAGTTATACAGATTTTTGATTTGCTTGAATAGAGCTTTAATAGATATCTCTAAAAATGCTGATTTGGGAATGGCGGGGTAAGGGCTTGAGAATCTTTTCTGAAGATGCATAATTAGGAGATTTATCCTTGAAAGGATCATAGGCCCAATAATTAATTAGACTTTCAAGAGGCTTCTAATGTCTATGGTGTCATCAATAACCTAGGGTATTAATTTCTATAAATGGGCTATTTGAGTATGGCTTTATACAACTATGGAGCAAGAGCATACAAGCCTTGGCCTGTTTTCAGCAGCACCAATTAATTTTTGGGACTTGGTTCTGTGGGCATAACTCTAATTAATTAAGTTTCTAGGAGCTTTTTTGATTTGCGGGTAAGATTTTCATTGGTATCTTAATTATACAACTGCAATACATTAACCCTGCCTATCACCAAATGGGTTAAGGTCTCACCTCAACTGGAAGCATTCGTCACTAAAACTAGCCCCTTTTTTTTGATCTTTTTGTTGGTAGCAAGATAACTAACAGTTTCTTTTCAGTTAGTTTTTTTTTTACATTTCATTTTATAGTGACATACTATTTTAAAAATGAATAATAGTATCATACTTAAGATAAATATAGTATTTTCATAAATATATATAATAATTATTTTTTTTTTGATAAAAACTATTAATCGTATTTATCTAAATATATGAAACAAAAGTTTGAAATTTATAATATAATAAGTTAAGAATTGTTAAAGTATAGTAAAAATAAATAAATAGCGGATATTTGGCTTTTATGATTGTATTTATTTTACTAGCTATATTCACGCTCGTGTATAAAAGATTCTGGGAGGGTAAAGTATTAACAGTAGTCTTAGACCAGAAACACAAAAAGTTTTTAATAAAACTATTAGGCTAAATATATCTTGTTTTCAGGTAACTTATTAAAGGTCTTCTTGCTCCCAATAAAATATAATTTCATCTAATATAAATCTTCCTAGTGTGAGAGGGTATTTTTTTTAGATTATCGTGTTGCTAAATAGGATACTGAGTAATGGAATCAATCTGATTTTAGCTCTGGGTTTAGTGTTACTTTTTTTTGTAAATTTTTCTTAATAAAATTGTTAGTAATTTGATCTATATTTTTCCGTTTACTTTGACATAATATCGTATTAAAATCTGGTAAGACACACAGATAAGGTTGTTGATTTCATCGGGTAGAATTTTTAGGTAAAAACCACAATATATATAATAATCTCGACTTGTTTGAATACATTTTTTATGAGGGTCTATTTGTATTCTTTATTTACAATATTGTTTCAAAACTTTATATATAATGATTGTTACACAAATACCAGGGGTTTGTTCATTGAGACTGATATTAAATTTAATAGCTACTATTTCGAGAATTCATACTTTTCATCTATTGAAAGGGTTAACGTCCTTGCTATTAACCTGTGATTATTTATCAATTTGGAAGAGCTTTAAGCAGTTTACTAATAAAATTTATCAGCTTATTCATTATATTTATAAATTACTTCAGCTCAACTCTGCCTTTTGGAAAAAGCTCAAGTCTAAGGTGGATGATGTTTTATCTAGTGGTCGAAAAAAGTTGATTAAACTAAATGAACAAGCTATAGATTCTTCTATGCAAATTTATTATAATGATAATAATGATAATAATGAGGTAGCAAAGCAGGTAATTGTTAAAAAGCTCAAGAAACACAGACAAAAACAAGCTACACTTTTATATAAGGCATTTCACGATGGGCTGACGGGTTTACCAAACCGTAATTTGTTTTTTAATGAACTAAAACTAGTTTTACATCAGTCTAGAAAAGACCTAAGTTATAAGTATGGGGTTCTGTTTTTAGATCTAGATCGCTTTAAAGTAATTAATGATAGTTTGGGGCATGTTATTGGAGATCAAGTATTAGTCATCATCAGCAGGCGACTACAGAATTATATCAAAGCTTCAGATACTGTGGCGAGGTTAGGAGGGGATGAGTTCACTATCTTACTAAGGTCTCTACCCGATGCTGACTATGCTACTAAAGTAGCTATGAAAATTAATCAAGAACTTGCTCAACCAATTTATGTTGAAGGACATGAAATATTTACTACAGTAAGTATTGGCATTGTTACTAATTGTAAACAGTTTAGTGATCAGCTCGGTGAAAATAGTTTTCCTATTTGTCCTATTTACAACCACCCAGAAGATGTACTGCGAGCTGCAGATATTGCGATGTATCGGGCTAAAGATTTAGGTAAGGCAAGGTATGAGGTGTTTGATTTGACAATGCACAGAGAAGTTGTATCTTTATTAGAATTGGAAAATGATCTACGACGAGCTGTAGAAATGATTAAACAAAATCCAGTAAATTCTCAGTTTTTTTTAAGTTACCAACCAATTATTTGTTTAACTACAAATAAAATTACTGGTTTTGAATGTTTGGTACGCTGGGCTCATCCTACTAAAGGCTTAATTCAACCAGGAAAGTTTATCCCATTGGCAGAAGAAACGGGTTTAATTATTCCTCTAGGAATGTGGATATTGCGAACGGCTTGTCATCAGTTGGCTGTTTGGCAGAAAAGGTTGACAGGGAGACATGTTTGCTCTGGTTTGGCATATTCTGACTGTAATTTTATTGCTCATAATTTTACTATGAGTGTCAATATTTCTAGCAAGAATATCTCACAACCAAATTTTTTGGAACAAGTTAATGAAATTTTGGCGGCAACAAATTGTCAACCTCATTGTTTGAATCTAGAAATTACTGAAAGTTTAATTATGACAAATGTTGATTTAGCTACTGCAGTTTTTGAGAAACTGAAAAATCAAAATATTAGATTATCAATAGATGATTTTGGTACTGGTTATTCGTCGTTAAGTTATTTACATCAGTTTCCTATTAATACTATTAAAATTGACCGTTCTTTTGTGAGTCAATTAGATTCGGATACAAGCGGTCAAACTTTAAAAATTGTGAGTGCTGTTATTGCATTGGCTAATAATTTAGATTTAGAAATAATTGCAGAAGGAATAGAAACTAAGGCTCAAATGAATCAGCTCAAGCAACTTAAGTGTCGCAAAGGACAGGGGTATTTTTTCTCAAAGCCATTGACAACTTCCAGTGTAAATGAACTACTTCAGTTTACCTCACTAACTAGTCCTTTTCTTTAAAGCAGCAGGAATATAAAATGAATTATGTTTATTTGTCAGATTGAGGTTTTTCTGCTGTATGTCTTAGATAAAATTAGAGGGGTAAATAATTTTTTGTTGGTGCTGATTAGAGGTTAGAAGGCTAGGATAATTGGTGGAATAAGTATTAAAGGGGTGGTAGGGTTAATGTTTATCAATAATTCAATGTTAAGGCTTATGTTTAAGGTATTTATTGAGGTTTTTTTTTCTGTCTGATTTATGAATATAAGGGGTGGTTTTGATGGATGATTTAGTTGGAGATTAACTAATATTAATTGAAGATAGAATAGAGTTCCTAGGATCAGTGTTTATAAGTTTATTCCCTTACTCGCGATATTTTAATTCTATAGAATTATGGTGGTTACAGTTGAGGTGTTTTTGAGGGGGTTTTTGTCTGACAGAAGACTAAAATGGTTGATACAATTATCTGTGGTGATGCTGGTTTTAATGAATATTCAATGTTTAAAAAAACTGGTTTACTAACTTTTGTTACTGTACTTCAGGGACAGGGAAGGTTGCTGTGTCTGGAGAGGGGAGAGAGGATTGATTTAATCAAAGAATAATGATATAATTAAGGGTAAAAGTTTACAGGTAATAAATCAAAAATAATAAACCAGGAGTAATACTAATTCTTGTGGGTTAATGCTTTGTTTGGGAAGATTTTAGTTATTAAATATTTTGCATAAATATAATGTTTTTTTTGCTGTGTTTGGCTAGGTTAATGTTAATTCTTATTATGTTTTCGGGATGCTTTTATGCAAAGTTCCTAAGTTTATTGCCCTACTTTTTGCTTTTCCTAGTTAAGAAAATGTAGGAAAGTTTTTGAGGAATAGTATGAGGAATTGGGTGTTAGGAGGGTTTGCATAGGGGCTGAAAATGAAGTGTTTTTTGATGCCGAATTCAGTTGATATGATCTGATTTCTGGTTTCTTTGGATCTTCAGCCCGACGGCTCTCTTGTTTGACTTGGGTATGGCGCCATAGATGCTAGCGCTGGTTATTTTTTAGCGATCGCAATTTCCTTTTTGCCCAATTCTGTAGTTGTTCGTCTGGGTCGTTTTCGGCTCTGTCTTGTAATAGTGGGAGGGTTTGGGGATGGTCTGGGTATTGTTTGACTATTGCTTCTAGTGCTGTTTGTCGAGGGTTGTCTTGAATTTCATGTATACGTTCAAAGGGATCGTTGAGGGCGTTGTCATAAAATATTTCAAAAGTTCCCGGCTCCTGTTTCCAACCAGTTGCTATTTGTTTGACTGCCTCACGTCGCACATCCCAACTTTCATCAGACACAACCTTTTGTTTGAGTAATTCTAAAATTCCGGGCTCGTGTTTCCAACCAGTAGCTATTTGTCGGACGGCTTCAGTTCGCACAGACGAACTTTCATGAGACACAACCCTTTGTTTGAGTAATTCAAAAATTCCGGGCTCGTGTTTCCAACCAGTAGCTATTTGTCGGAGGGCTTCACGTCGCACATACTCACTTTCATCAGACACAACCCATTGTTTGAGTAATTCTAAAATTCCGGGCTCGTGTTTCCAACCAGTAGCTATTTGTCCGAGGGCTTCACGTCGCACATACTCACTTTCATCAGACACAACCCATTGTTTGAGTAATTCTAAAATTCCGGGCTCGTGTTTCCAACCAGTAGCTATTTGTCGGACGGCTTCACGTCGCACATCCTCACTATCATCAGACACAACCCTTTGTTTGAGTAATTCTAAAATTCCGGGCTCGTGTTTCCAACCAGTAGCTATTTGTCGGAGGGCTTCAGCTCGCACAGACTCACTATCATCAGACACAACCCTTTGTTTGAGTAATTCTAAAATTCCGGGCTCGTGTTTCCAACCAGTAGCTATTTGTCGGAGGGCTTCAGCTCGCACAGACTCACTATCATCAGACACAACCCTTTGTTTGAGTAATTCTAAAATTCCGGGCTCGTGTTTCCAACCAGTAGCTATTTGTCGGAGGGCTTCAGCTCGCACAGACTCACTATCATCAGACACAACCCTTTGTTTGAGTAATTCTAAAATTCCGGGCTCGTGTTTCCAACCAGTAGCTATTTGTCCGACGGCTTCAGTTCGCACATACTCACTTTCATCAGACACAACCCTTTGTTTGAGTAAATCTAAAATTCCCGGCTCGTGTTTCCAACCAGTAGCTATTTGTCGGAGGGCTTCACCTCGCACAAGCTCACTTTCATCAGACACAACCCATTGTTTGAGTAGTTCTAAAATTCCGGGCTCGTGTTTCCAACCAGTTACTATTTGTCGGAGGGCTTCAGTTCGCACATGCCAATTTTCATCAGACACAACCCATTGTTTGAGTAATTCTAAAATTCCCGGCTCGTGTTTCCAACCAGTTGCTATTTGTCCGAGGGCTTCACCTCGCACATCCTCACTTTCATCAGACACAACCCATTGTTTGAGTAATTCTAAAATTCCGGGCTCGTGTTTCCAACCAGTAGCTATTTGTCGGACGGCTTCAGTTCGCACATACTCACTTTCATCAGACACAACCCATTGTTTGAGTAATTCTAAAATTCCGGGCTCGTGTTTCCAACCAGTAGCTATTTGTCGGAGGGCTTCACGTCGCACATCCGAGTCTTCATCAGACACAACCCATTGTTTGAGTAATTCTAAAATTCCCGGCTCGTGTTTCCAACCAGTAGCTATTTGTCGGACGGCTTCACGTCGCACATCCGAGTCTTCATCAGACACAACCCTTTGTTTGAGCCAAGCATAAGTTGAAGGGTCGTCCCTCCAGGTTGTAGCCACTATTTCCACAGCTTGAGTACGAATTTCACGAACTAAGTCTAAATTTTTCCTATAAATTTCCCTAGAAATAGAACTAAAGCTTAAGTACAATGGTTGATAAAAATAACCAAGGTCATACCCAGTCAACTCTTTTAACCTATTTAATAACCGATTTTCCACATCATCAATACCCTGACTACTCCTAACTTCAGACAAACACTTGCCCGCCAAAAATAAATTCTGAAACTTTTCCTCTTCCCCATCTTGTTCCATCAAATAACTAATAATATCTCCCACAAACTTAGCATCTATCATCCCAGAAATTAACCGTAATACCTCATGCCATTTTTCATCCCGCCAATGACCACCAAAAACATCATTTATCAACCCATCTTTTCCCAGAGTTTGTGTTACCGTAAACTGCCAAACAAAACTCCAAGCACAGAAATATTCTAAAAAAGTTCGATGCACAAAAGCATAATATCCACCCCCAACAAAACACAAAATAAAATTACGAACCCGCAACTGTTCCATCAACGCCCTAGCCACAACTCTCACATCATTAATATCTACACTTTTTAGATAATCTTTAATAATATTTTCTAAGCTGCTTTCATCAATCAAATTACCAGCCAAACCCTCTTTATTTTGTTGCATAAAATCAGCAACTCGGCGCAAAATTTCTTGCTTATCTTTATAGTCAATAGTTATCGGGTCAATCTTAGCATCAACTAAAGCCCTTTCCATATCCCATTGCTGTAATAAAACCCGAGAAGCTTGATTATAAAGTTCTGCCCTATCTCTCGGTAATTCTTGATGACGATTTAAAATAGCCATCATAGTTAATAACAAAGGATTTCCCGACAACTGCTTAATAGCTGAAGAATCATTAATTGCCCGTTTCAACCTTTCCCTTTTCCGCTCTTTTTCCCCCTCATCTTGATAAGTTAAATCATGCCAAAGTTGAATAAAATTATCAACTTGTTCCGACCCCAAATCTTGCAACATAAAATGATAAAATTCAGCATCCCGGAGTTGTTGTGGCTGATAACCAATTACTCTAGAAGTAACAATAACCCGGACATTTTTATAATCATTTGTAAACCGATGAATATCAGTAATTATTTCTTTTCTTTTAGCAGGTTCAAAAACTTCATCTAATCCATCAAACATCACAATAGCATCACCATTTTGTAATTTTGCATGAAGTTCTTTTTGAGGAAAATGGCAATTTAAACCGCTACCTTTTTCGAGAAAATCTAGAAAATTTTGGCAGTTATTAGTCTCATGATTTCTCACATAAGTCCGTAGTTCAATTAATAGAG
This sequence comes from Trichodesmium erythraeum IMS101, assembly GCF_000014265.1. Classification (NCBI taxonomy): domain Bacteria; kingdom Bacillati; phylum Cyanobacteriota; class Cyanophyceae; order Oscillatoriales; family Microcoleaceae; genus Trichodesmium; species Trichodesmium erythraeum. Next base: position 3,851,726 of record NC_008312.1, on the reverse strand, counting down.
GAATTGGTTTTAAAGGCAAATCTTTCAGAGGTAATTCTGCCCATTCCAAAGCGATATATTGTAATAAGGTAGACTTGCCAGAACCAGGGTCTCCCAGAATAACTAAATATTTATAGTTGGTATTTTCTATTAGTTCTAAAACCGAGCGAACCGGCTGTTCTAAATATCTGCGTCGGACAGTTTCCAATTGTTCTGGAGAAAATTCTGCCTCTAACTGCCCCGTCTCTTTTAATTGTTGGAGATATTCTTTAGGAACCTCATATAATTGAGGCCTAAATTCTTGAGATTCTCGAACATTTTGAGGAATAAACATTCCCCATAATTTCAGTTCATTATAACCATAACCACTGGTATCTAAACTTTCTAGTTTGAGATTTCCATATTGTTCTTGGATACCTTCTTGATATTTTCTGAGGTCAAATTCTGGTGTAATTTTATAATTTTGATTTGCTATTTGATCGAGGTTTTTAGAATCTAATATTATCCGTAATTCTGGGAAACTCCGGATAATATCTTTAACACTTCTCTGATGTTGCTTTGCCAAAAAATCCCAGTCAAAGTTATCTGGTAAAGGTGGATTTATTTTGTTCCAGGCAGTAGCCAATTTATTAATATCTAAAATTTTCACATCATTATCGAAGGCACTAATTAAAACCTCTAAAACAGACCCCTCTTGAATAAAAGACTTGAAATATTTATCATATTCCTTTAATTTACTTTCACTCAAATCAGTATTTTTTAACTCTTTATATCCCAAATTCTCAAAATCTTTAATTGCTTGTTTAGTAGCTTTTTTTAAAGGTTCTCCATTTGCTATTCTGGCAACAGCATTAGAGATGTTTTGCTTCAAAAAATCCTTAACATAATCTTCAACAGCACCCTTCCCTAACTTTCCAACAACTTCCTGAGCAATAAATTTAACCGCTTCACTACTTCCCCAAGCAACTAACCATTCAATCATAATTATTTTATCCTTTATATGTTAGTTATGTATTATAATATAAGGGTATTGTATTTAGTCAATATCTAGCGTTCTACCCTAGTCCTGTAAGTGCCAATTTTATCCTCCTGTCTCCTGCTGAGAGCTGAGTGGCATTTTGAGGGCGATCGCGTCAATAGGAAAATATAAAACATTCAAAATTTAAACTCAGATAACTTGAGATTTTAGTATCAGGACTTACGCAAATACACTATATATAGCCTATGATAAATGGGTAAGTCCTGTAATTGTTTCTGAGTATAATAAACCTCTCGATCTATTACTTTTTTTACCATATTATTTACCTCCCAAATATAAGGCGATCGCACACACCATTAGATTTAACTACTAATAGTACCATCCATCCTATTTATAATAAGAATGGTTCGATTTTATAAGATTTATATAATATCACAAAAAGTCTCATAACTAATCCAATAAAAGTGAAGATTTCTTGAACACTCTAGACATATATTGCACCTTTTGTAAATCTACGTATACTTCATATTCACATTAACTATTAATGATTTTAATTGATAATTTAGTAGTAGATATATCGAGAGAAAGTGTACTATTAATTGTTAATTACCTAATTGATATTTTAGGAGATTATATCCTCAAGTTGTCTCTAAAAAATTGTGACATATTCCAGCTATAAATGTTATAATTATGGTGTACACGAGAATCATAAAAATGTTAGTAAATATAAAGTCTGTAGATAACTATTTGACAATTTTAATTATTAATTAGGAGAAAAAAATCATGAAATTTGTTAGTCCTAAAATAGATTATGCTTTTAAAAAAATCTTCGGTTCGCAACAAAGTCAAGATATCTTGATTAGCTTTCTCAATGCCATAATTTATGGGGGGAAAAAAATTATTCAGTCTTTGACAATTGCTAATCCTTTTAATCCTGGTCAATTGCTGAGTTTAAAAGATACATATTTAGATATCAAAGCTGTTTTAGTAGATGGTTCTATTGTAGTGATTGAAATGCAGGTTGCTAGAATGACTGGTTTTAATAAACGAGTAGCTTATAACCTAGCTAAAGCTTATGCAAATCAATTAGAAACAGGAGAAGATTATCTCTTGCTGAATCCAGCTATAGGGGTAACAATTACAGACTTTATTTTGTTTGAAAATAATGAGGATATAATTAATAAGTTTGTCTTTCAACAAGAGACTAAAAAATTTAAGTTTCTGGAACAAGAATTACAACTATTTTTTGTAGAATTACCCAAGTTTAAGAAAAATTTGTCTGAGTTACATACTTTAAGTGATAAGTGGATTTATTTTCTCAAAAGTGCTAGCCGTTTAGATGAGATACCGGAGAATTTAAGAGAAGTTTCGGAAATAGAAAAGGCTTTAAATATTGCTAATAAAATTAACATGACAGCGGAAGAGTTAGACATAGTTGAGCGTCGAGGAATAGCAATGCAAGATGAAAGAGGACGGATAACTTATGCGGAACAACAAGGAGAGCGAAGAGGGGAACAAAAAGGCGAACAAAAAGGGAGAGGGCAATTAATAATACGTCAACTTAAAAAGCGTTTTGGAGAAGTTCCGGAGGCAATAACTAGTCAAATTGAGGGTTTATCAGTTGCACATTTGGATAATTTAGGGGAAGACTCTTTAGATTTTAATAATTTGGAAGATTTGTTGAGTTGGTTGCATTTATTTGAGGATTTTTAATATAAGTCAAGAGCTAAAAAGTTTGAGATAGATACAAAGTTTCAGGTGACTTTTTGTTACTGTAGTAGTTTCAAGGAAGAAGTAATTAAAGCAATAGAAGACCTCAGACAAGAGTTAGGTAATGCAGGAATTTCCCTAGATGACACTGAAGTGCCAATTTTATCGTCCTGTCTCCTGCTGAGAGCTGAGTGGCATTTTGAGGGCGATCGTAAATGTGTATCAGAACTGTGGGAATGGCTATGTTGTATATTGCTGCAATATCCTTTTTGCCCATTTCTGTAGTTTTTTGTCTGGGTCGTTTTCGGCTCTGTCTTGTAATAGTGGGAGGGTTTGGGGATGGTCTGGGTATTGTTTGACTATTGCTTCTAGTGCTGTTTGTCGAGGGTTGTCTTGAAATTCATGTTTACGTTCAAAGGGATCGTTGAGGGCGTTGTCATAAAATATTTCAAAAGTTCCGGGCTCCTGTTTCCAACCAGTTGCTATTTGTTTGACTGCCTCACGTCGCACATCCCAACTTTCATCAGACACAACCCTTTGTTTGAGTAATTCAAAAATTCCGGGCTCGTGTTTCCAACCAGTAGCTATTTGTCGGAGGGCTTCACGTCGCACATCCTCACTTTCATCAGACACAACCCTTTCTTTGAGTAATTCTAAAATTCCGGGCTCGTGTTTCCAACCAGTTGCTATTTGTCGGAGGGCTTCAGTTCGCACATCCTCACTTTCATCAGACACAACCCTTTGTTTGAGTAATTCAAAAATTCCGGGCTCGTGTTTCCAACCAGTTGCTATTTGTCGGAGGGCTTCAGTTCGCACACGCACACTTTCATCAGACACAACCCTTTGTTTGAGTAATTCTAAAATTCCGGGCTCGTGTTTCCAACCAGTTGCTATTTGTCGGAGGGCTTCAGCTCGCACATCCTCACTTTCATCAGACACAACCCTTTGTTTGAGTAATTCTAAAATTCCGGGCTCGTGTTTCCAACCAGTAGCTATTTGTCCGACGGCTTCAGTTCGCACAAGCTGACTTTCATCAGACACAACCCTTTGTTTGAGTAATTCTAAAATTCCGGGCTCGTGTTTCCAACCAGTAGCTATTTGTCGGACGGCTTCAGTTCGCACATTCAAGTCTTCATCAGACACAACCCTTTGTTTGAGTAATTCTAAAATTCCGGGCTCGTGTTTCCAACCAGTAGCTATTTGTCGGACGGCTTCAGTTCGCACCTGCCAACTTTCATCAGACACAACCCTTTGTTTGAGTAAATCTAAAATTCCGGGCTCGTGTTTCCAACCAGTAGCTATTTGTCGGACGGCTTCACGTCGCACAAGCTGACTTTCATCAGACACAACCCATTGTTTGAGTAATTCTAAAATTCCGGGCTCGTGTTTCCAACCAGTAGCTATTTGTCGGAGGGCTTCAGCTCGCACATCCTCACTTTCATCAGACACAACCCATTGTTTGAGTAATTCTAAAATTCCGGGCTCGTGTTTCCAACCAGTTGCTATTTGTCGGAGGGCTACACCTCGCACAAGCCAACTTTCATCAGACACAACCCTTTGTTTGAGTAATTCAAAAATTCCGGGCTCGTGTTTCCAACCAGTAGCTATTTGTCGGAGGGCTTCACCTCGCACAAGCTGACTTTCATCAGACACAACCCATTGTTTGAGTAATTCTAAAATTCCCGGCTCGTGTTTCCAACCAGTTGCTATTTGTCGGAGGGCTTCAGCTCGCACAGACTCACTTTCATCAGACACAACCCATTGTTTGAGTAATTCTAAAATTCCGGGCTCGTGTTTCCAACCAGTAGCTATTTGTCGGAGGGCTTCAGCTCGCACATCCTCACTTTCATCAGACACAACCCTTTGTTTGAGTAATTCTAAAATTCCGGGCTCGTGTTTCCAACCAGTAGCTATTTGTCCGACGGCTTCACGTCGCACAAACGAACTTTCATCAGACACAACCCTTTCTTTAAGCCAAGCATAAGTTGAAGAGTCATCCCTCCAGGATGTAGCCACTATTTCCACAGCTTGAGTACGAATTTCACGAACTAACTCTGCATCTTCATCATCTTCATCATAAGATTCATAAAAATAACCAAGGTCATACCCAGTCAAATCTTTTAACCTATTTAATAACCGAGTTTCCACATCACCAATACCCTGACTACTCCTAACTTCAGACAAACACTTGCCCGCCAAAAATAAATTCTGAAACTTTTCCTCTTCCCCATCTTGTTCCATCAAATAACTAATAATATCTCCCACAAACTTAGCATCTATCATCCCAGAAATTAACCGTAATACTTCATGCCATTTTTCATCCCGCCAATGACCACCAAAAACATCATTTATCAACCCATCTTTTCCCAGAGTTTGTGTTACCGTAAACTGCCAAACAAAACTCCAAGCACAGAAATATTCTAAAAAAGTTCGATGCACAAAAGCATAATATCCACCCCCAACAAAACACAAAATAAAATTCCTAACCCGCAACTGTTCCATCAACGCCCTAGCCACAAATCTCACATCATTAATATCTACACTTTTTAGATACTTTTTAATAATACTTTCTAAGCTGCTTTCATCAATCAAATTACCAGCCAAACCTTCTTTATTTTGTTGCATAAAATCAGCAACTCGGCGCAAAATTTCTTGCTTATCTTTATAGTCAATAGTTATCGGGTCAATCTTAGCATCAACTAAAGCCCTTTCCATATCCCATTGCTGTAATAAAACCCGAGAAGCTTGATTATAAAGTTCTGCCCTATCTCTCGGTAATTCTTGATGACGATTTAAAATAGCCATCATAGTTAATAACAAAGGATTTCCCGACAATTGCTTAATAGCTGAAGAATCATTAATTGCCCGTTTCAACCTTTCCCTTTTCCGCTCTTTTTCCCGCTCATCTTGATAAGTTAAATCATGCCAACGTTGAATAAAATCCTCAACTTGTTCCGACCCCAAATCTTGCAACATAAAATGATAAAATTCAGCATCCCGGAGTTGTTGTGGCTGATAACCAATTACTCTAGAAGTAACAATAACCCGGACATTTTTATAATCATTTGTAAACCGATGAATATCAGTAATTATTTCCTTTCTTTTAGCAGGTTCAAAAACTTCATCCAACCCATCAAACATCACAATAGCATCACCATTTTGTAGTTTTGCATGAAGTTCTTTTTGAGGAAAATGGCAATTTAAACCGCTACCTTTTTCCAGAAAATCTAGAAAACTTTGGCATTTATTAGTCTCATGATTTCTCACATAAGTCCGTAGTTCAATTAATAGAGGAATTGGTTTTAAAGGCAAATCTTTCAGAGGTAATTCTGCCCATTCCAAAGCGATATATTGTAATAAGGTAGACTTGCCAGAACCAGGGTCTCCCAGAATAACTAAATATTTATAGTTGGTATTTTCTATTAGTTCTAAAACCGAGCGAGCCGGCTGTTCTAAATATCTGCGTCGGACAGTTTCCAATTGTTCTAGAGAAAATTCTGCCTCTAACTGCCCCGTCTCTTTTAATTGTTGGAGATATTCTTTAGGAACCTCATATAATTGAGGCCTAAATTCTTGAGATTCTCGAACATTTTGAGGAATAAACATTCCCCATAATTTCAGTTCATTATAACCATAACCACTGGTATCTAAACTTTCTAATTTGAGTTTTCCATATTGTTCTTGGATACCTTCTTGATATTTTCTGAGGTCAAATTCTGGTGTAATTTTATAATTTTGATTTGCTATTTGAGCGAGGTTTTCTGAATCTAATATTTTCCGTAATTCATCATAATTATTCCTAATATTTTTAACTTTTTTGCCATATCTTCTTGCGACTCTTTGCCAGTCAAAATTAGGTGGCAAATCTGGAACAATGTCTTTAGCAATATTAGCTAATATCTTAGTATCTACAATTTTTCTATTATTATCAAAAGCACTCCCCAAAGTTTCTCTAACTAACTTATTTTTGAGAAACTGTTCCAAAGGTTGATTATATTCTTGTAACTGATTTTCCTCTAAATCTGCATCTTCTAACTCTTGCTGTACTAATTCTAAAAATTCTTTCAGAGCTTCTGCAGTAGCTTTTTCTAAATGCTTTTTTTTGGTATTGCTTATCCTATCTTTAAAATCAGTAATACATTGCTTAAAAAAATCTTTAACATAATCTTCAAGTGCTTCTTTAGCCAATTTTCCCAGAACTTCTTTAGCGAGAAAACCTACTAATTGTCCACTGGCTACTATTGCAAAAGACTCAAGCATAATTATTTTACCTTTGATATTATTAAAACTTACCAATAAAAAACATAGCGCTGTTGTCGCCAAACTAAATCTGGTTGTAGTTTATTCTCATTATCGAGATGGGAACAGCTCTGAAAAGACTCAGTTATGGCAAATCTAATCGGTAGCTACATTTTAGCTTTGCCAATTTTCTGTTAGTTAACTTTTTTTCTAATATCTCAACTTCAAGTTGTAGCCTCAATTCAACTGCTTACTTTTGAGACTATTTTAATAAATTGCGTGTAGTAATATTGGAAAAAACTTCTTGTCTTGAACTACTAAAATTTAACCTCTCAGCTAATACATCCCGCTGATTAATTAAATAAATACTTACTAAAGTTAAACCAACTCCTATTGACTGTAGCCGACTCAATATTTCTCCTAAAAATAAATTGCCAAATAACAAAGCAAAAATTGGTGTGAGAAAAGTTAAAGCACTCAAACTGGTAAGATTTCCTGAAGAAGCAAAGTAAAAAAATAAACCATAAGCGATCGCGCTCCCAAAAACAGCGGCATAACCCATAGCTATCCAACCATACTGATCAATATTAACCCATTGCTGAGACTCAACCCCTGCTGAAATAGCAAGCAATGGAATACCACCTAAAATTAAATGCCAACCAGTTGCCATAACTGGGTCGTTGTATTTGCAAACCCAACGCACTAATACTGTTCCTACTGCCATAGACAGAGATGCTAATAACATTAACCATTCTCCACTTTGAGAAAAAGTATCCATACCCAGAGATATTTGTATTGTTTCCGGGTGCAGTAAACTTGATATCCATTCATCAGGTAAACCAATTAAGCTAATGCCAAAAACACCAATACCTAACCCTAGCCAACCCCAAAATCTAATTCTCTCTTGAAATAACCACAATGATAAAATAGCTACCGCTAGAGGTTGAGAGTCAATCATTACTGAGCCCAACCCAGCACCTGTTTTGACTAACCCTTGCGCCAAAAACCCTTGAAACAAAGCACCATCTATTAAAGCAAACAATAATATCCACAACCAAGCTAATTTATTTTGTGGTTGAGGTCTTCCCTGAAGCATTCCTATAAGTAACAATAATATACCTGCTGGCAATATACGTATTGCTGCCATAAAAAATGGTGTTGTTTGAGGGATAACACCTTTCATTGCTACCATTGCAGTTCCCCAAAAGAAGAAGGGAGCAATTAGCAAAAGTGGAGCTAAGGGTAGTTTTGAGTTAGTCAGTTTTAGCTGCATAAGTTTATATAATTTATAAGTTTAGTATTTTAAATTACTTAAAATATTTTTACAAATTATAACAATCTTTAAGCAAAAACATATATTGTTACTTATTTGTTAAATTATAAAGTAAGATATATTAATAATTTCAAAATATTCGTTAGTACTATTTTGATTGACAATTTCACTTGAATATGCTATGAGCTAAAAAAATTTATTGCTTATTGCTTATTATTTTTGCCTTTTGTATTTTGACTTAAGAGAAAAAAAACAGGATGATTTGGCCATTTAAGCCCCGATATCGTAAACAAATTGCCCGAATAGAGATTAATGGTGTCATTGCCAGCGAGACCCGAAAACAAGTGTTAGAAGCACTTAAAACAGTAGAAGAAAGAAAATTTCCGGCCCTATTACTTAGGATAGATAGTCCCGGAGGTACTGTAGCGGACTCTCAAGAAATCTACAATGCCCTGAAAAAGCTGCAAGAGAAAGTAAAAATTGTCGCGAGCTTCGGCAATATTTCTGCCTCTGGTGGTGTTTATATTGGTATGGGTGCTCAAAACATAATGTCCAATCCGGGGACGATAACTGGTAGTATTGGGGTAATTTTGCGAGGCAATAATATAGAACGTCTATTAGAAAAAGTAGGGGTTTCTTTTAAGGTAGTAAAATCTGGGCCTTATAAAGATATATTAGCCTTTGACCGGGAAATGACTGCTCCAGAAAAGCAAATTCTCCAAGATCTAATAGATTTTAGTTATCAGCAATTTGTCCAAACAGTGGCTGAAGCGCGAAATTTAGCTGTAGAAACTGTTAAAAGTTTTGCAGATGGTCGTATCTTTACTGGACAACAAGCATTAGAATTAGGGGTAGTAGACCGTTTAGGTACAGAAGAAGATGCTAGGAAATGGGCCTGTAATCTGGTGGACTTAGACCCAGAAAAAACCGAGAGTTTTACTCTAGAAAAACCCAAAACTTTCTTAAATAAAGTTTTGAACAATAATCAGGTATCATCAAAATTATCGGCTGCTCAAAGCTGGGTGGAATTTGAAGTTTCTACCAGTGGCTTACCTTTGTGGCTGTATCGACCTTAAATTTAACTATAAAGCTTTTAATGGGGAGGATTTTAGTGTGGTGTGGCGAGTTCAAGCAATTCGTGGAGCAACTACAGTCTCAGAAAATTCTGTAGAGGCAATTCGAGAGGCAGTGAATGAATTACTAAATGAGCTAGAAAAAAAGAATGATTTTGATCTAGAGCAAGTTATTAGTGCAACTTTCTCTGTGACTCATGACTTAGATGCTATTTTTCCAGCAGCGATCGCCCGCCAACGTCCCAACTGGAATAATATACCTTTATTAGATGTGCAGCAAATGTATGTTAAAGGTAGTTTAAAACGTTGTATTAGATTTTTAATTTATATCAACATGCCGGAAGCTAACCCAAAAAAAATTGTGCATACCTATTTACGAGAGGCAAAAAATTTGAGACCTGACTTGGTAAATGGATAAGAAAAAAATATCCCCTCCGTAAACCGGAGTAAGAAGAGAAGGAGTGCAGCTAGTGTTGTAGAAGATAAACCATGACACAAAAACTATCATCAGAAAAATTAACGGCCAAATTACTGCAATCATTTTACCCACATTTTACTCAGCAAACATTGCAGAGGCCGGAGTATTTCAAGAATTAAAAGTATACTAAATCTGGTAAAATAACTCAACTCGAAAGTTAAACAATTACAGGAAGAAAGCCAAAAGTTAAGGGACAAACTCTCACCTCTGACCTTTTCACTATTGGAGACCTGATCATATAAATTTTTTTTCAATGAATATTGGTTGTGGTGCTCCTAACTAGAAATAATTGTAAATGAATAATAAAGTATTTTTATGTTATATTAAGTTTGAGAATGATTATTATTCTTAAAAATATTCTCCTCAGCCTTCCAAACTGACCGAAGATTGGAGATTGGAGATTGGAGATTGGAGATTGGAGATTGGAGATTGGAGATTGGAGATTGAGTAGATAAAGGTTCCTTTGCGTTCAAGCATTGGTAAATCTAAAATCTACCCTCAAAAATTAACAATTAACCAAAAAATTACAATCTACACTTCCCTTGCCACCGTCTTTTAAGTAGGGGTAAATCTGTAATCTGCGAGAATGCAATCTGCAATTCTTTGACTTGCTTTGGGGTAAAAAATAAAAAGGTTGCAGGAGAAGTCTGAGACCAACTATAACCATTACGCCTATGCTAAGTGTTGAAATTCCAAAACCTCAGTTAAAGACTTCATTTCTCCAACGGCTCCAGAGTCCAGATCGCCCAGTACTGATCTTTGATGGTGCGATGGGAACTAACATCCAATCTCAAAACTTGACCGCCGAGGATTTTGGTGGAGCGGAATATGAAGGTTGTAATGAATATTTAGTCGTCACGAAGCCAGAAGCAGTGGCGAAAGTCCATCGTGATTTTCTGGCAGCAGGGGCAGATGTTGTCGAGACTGATAGCTTTGGATCTAGCCCCTTAGTCCTCGCCGAGTACAATCTAGCCGATCGCGCCTACGAGCTAAGTAGAAAGGCAGCAGAATTGGCGCGTAGTTGTGCGGATGAGTTTACGAGTCCCGAAAAACCTAGATTCGTCGCAGGTTCCATCGGTCCAGGAACCAAGCTACCCACCCTCGGTCATATTACCTATGATGAATTAAAAGCGAGCTTCATGGTGCAAGCAGAAGGTCTTTATGACGGGGGAGCCGATCTTTTCATAGTGGAAACCTGTCAAGATGTTCTGCAAATTAAGGCAGCATTGAGTGCCTTTGAGGCGGTATTTGCCAAAAAAGGATCCAGACTCCCCTTAATGGTATCCGTGACCATGGAAATTCAGGGAACTATGTTGGTGGGAACAGATATCTCTGGGGTGTTAGCAATTCTGGAGCCTTTCCCCATTGATATTTTGGGTCTAAATTGTGCGACAGGTCCAAATTTGATGACCTCTCATATCAAATATCTATCAGAAAATTCACCATTCCCCATTTCTTGTATTCCCAATGCGGGGCTACCAGAAAATATTGGCGGTCAGGCTCATTATAAAATGACCCCGCTAGAATTTAAAACGTCCATGTCTGAGTTCATTGGTCAGTATGGAGTTCAAATTGTCGGTGGCTGCTGCGGTACCCGTCCAGCACATATTCAAGCATTAGCCGATGCTGTGGAAGAAACCCCACTAAAAGAGCGATCGGTACGAAAAAATGCTGTGGGTAAGGTTAGAACGCCTCTCTCCTATACCCCAGCAGCAGCTTCCATTTATTCTGCCCAAACCTATGAGCAGGATAATTCTTTTTTAATCGTTGGCGAGCGATTAAATGCCAGTGGTTCTAAGAAAGTCCGCAAGCTTTTGAATGAAGATGATTGGGATGGGTTATTGGCGATCGCTAAATCCCAGGTCAAAGAAGGCGCCCATATGCTAGATGTAAACGTGGATTACGTCGGGCGTGATGGAGAACGGGATATGCGAGAACTGGTATCGCGACTGGTGACTAATACGACCCTCCCACTGATGCTTGACTCCACCGAATGGACCAAAATGGAAGCAGGCCTTAAGGTCGCTGGGGGTAAATGTTTGCTCAATTCCACCAACTATGAAGATGGAGAAGAGCGATTTTTTAAAGTGTTGGAATTGGCCAAAGAATATGGTGCAGGAGTTGTCATCGGCTGTATCGATGAAGAGGGAATGGCTAGAACTGCCAAGAAAAAATTTGAGATTGCCCAACGGGCTTATAAGGATGCCCTCAAGTTTGGAATTCCACCCCATGAAATTTTCTATGATACCTTAGCTCTACCAATTTCAACTGGAATTGAGGAGGATCGGGAAAATGCTAAAGCAACGATCGAATCAATTCGACTGATTCGGGAAAATCTGCCCGGTGTCCATTTTATGTTAGGGGTCTCTAACATTTCTTTTGGCTTGAGTCCAGCCACTCGCATCACCTTAAATTCGATCTTCCTCAATGAAGCGATGAAAGCAGGGATGGATGGGGCAATTGTCTCGGCTGCCAAGATTTTACCGTTATCAAAGATTGATGAAGAACATCAACAGATCTGTTGCGATTTGATTTATGATAATCGCAAATTTGAAGGGGATATTTGCACCTACGATCCGTTGACGAAGCTAACGGAAATTTTTGCGGGAGTGAGTGCAAAAGATGCTAGATCTGGCCCTTCCTTAGCAGATTTGCCCATCGACCAACGCTTGAAGCAACATATTATTGATGGCGAGCGCATTGGATTGGAAGATGCGTTAAAGGTAGCTTTAGATGCCGGTCATAAAGCCCTGGAGATTATCAATACTTTCTTGCTGGATGGGATGAAGGTTGTAGGGGAACTGTTTGGCTCTGGTCAAATGCAATTACCCTTCGTGTTGCAGTCAGCCGAAACAATGAAATCTGCGGTAGCTTTCCTTGAACCCTACATGGAAAAAATAGAAGGAGAGGACGAAGATCGCGGTAAAGGTAAATTCCTGATTGCTACGGTTAAAGGCGATGTCCATGATATCGGGAAAAATCTGGTGGATATCATATTGACCAATAATGGCTATAAGGTCATCAATCTGGGCATTAAACAAGCAATTGAGGCAATTGTCGAAGCTTATGAGCAGCATAAACCTGATTGTATTGCTATGAGTGGCTTGCTGGTGAAATCTACAGCATTCATGAAAGAAAATCTTGCAGCATTTAATGCTAAAGGTATTACAGTACCAGTGATTTTAGGTGGTGCTGCACTCACACCAAAATTTGTTTATGGTGATTGTCAAGATACTTACCAAGGGCAGGTCATTTACGGTAAAGATGCTTTTGCAGATTTGACCTTTATGGATCGGCTGATGCCCGCCAAAGATAAGGATTGCTGGGTCGATACCGAAGGCTTTACAGGGGAGTTTGCTCAGTTTAACCAAAGGGGACGCAAAGCAATCAAAGATTTAGAACGAGAACTCAACGGTGATGGGGAGAAATCCGATGGAGAAGTCAATGGTAATGGAAAGAAACCCAATAAACCCACTGTAATTGATACTAAACGTTCGACAGACGTAGCGATTGATATCGAACGTCCTGCACCACCTTTCTGGGGCACGAAAATTCTTCAGAGTGGTGATCTAAAGCTAGAAGAACTGTTCTGGTACATGGATTTACAGGCACTGTTCGCTGGTCAATGGCAATTCCGTAAACCGAAAGGCCAACCTCGTGAGGAATATGATTGGTTCCTGGCATCAAAGGTTTATCCGATCTTGGAAGAATGGAAGCAAAAAGTTCGCACTGAACAATGGTTGGAGCCGACTCTAGTTTATGGTTATTTCCCTTGTGCAGCCATCGGCAATTCCGTTCATGTTTACGATCCGAGTGTTATTGAGCAGGGCTTAACACCTACAACAGCAACCCCGTTTGTCACTTGGACATTCCCCCGTCAGAAATCCATGCGTCGCCTGTGTATTGCTGATTTCATCCGCCCCCTTGAGCATGATCAATTTGATGTTTTGCCTATGCAGGCAGTAACTATGGGAGAAATTGCTACTCAGAAAGCACAGGAACTTTATCAAGGGAACGAGTACACCAATTATCTCTATTTCCACGGTATGGCGGTGCAGTTGGCGGAAGCCTTAGCAGAATGGAGTCACGCCAGGATTCGGCGGGAGTTAGGTTATGGGGATTTAGAGCCAGATAACATTCGCGATATATTAGCTCAAAGGTATCAGGGTTCTCGGTATAGTTTTGGCTATCCAGCTTGTCCGGTAGTTATCGATCAAGTGCCACAGTTGCAATTATTGGGAGCTGATCGCATTGGGGTATCAATTGATGAGAGCGAACAGCTTTATCCAGAGCAAACAACTACTGCTTTTGTTATCTATCATCCTGTTGCTAGATATTTTAGTGCTTAGTTAGATCAATTGGGAATGGGGTCGCCCTATCTAGGCGGCCTCTAATTTTTCTTGATAATTGCTAGGCATCAGCATAGCTATTGTAGCCTAAGCTTCAACTGGATTTGCTTTCAAAATAGAGGTCTCTAATGAGTGAAATAAATGATAGATCGAATTGGCACCAAGATTTTATTGCCAGTAATTTGCTGGTTATTGGCTATAATGCTTGGGCTGGTCATCTTAGTCATAAGCGCGGCGCGATAGTTTGTAGCACAAATTCTCCAACAGTAGGGGTTGGCGGAGAATCATTCAAAACCCATTTTGTCGGACGTTCTCGCCTTACGCCTTTCCTGAATGCTTGGTTAGCAGCTCCTGACACGGCAATTTTGCCCCATGATTTTATGATTGCTCACATCTTGGAAGTTGTCGATAATTATTATCCAACAAAAGAGGTTGTATTGTTGCTGGAGTCTTTCGATGGAGCAATGTTCTTTTACTTGAAAAATCTACCCATAACACCACCTCAATGCTACGAGCAAGTCCGTAAAACCTGGGATGAATTCCAGCTAGGAGTTAGTAATTTGCAAGATGAACACCTTCCAAAGATCGATCTCAAGCACATTAGTTAGTGTCACTATTATTTGTTCCAACTCAAGTAAATTAAGACAGAGATATCAATGCTTGTGAAAGTCTGCTACAATTTTCCGACGGATATAGTAGGGTAGGAAGTGTCCAAATCTACGCATAAGCAGATGATTGAAATATCCTGAAATATCCTGTATCAGGAGCAGTAGTTTTTCAGGGTAGGAAGCCAAGGTCGTACCTTTTAAGGTGTTCTCAGAATGATTTGAGCGATCTATGACCGTCTAACTATATTGCTTTACAATTAGTTGGGATACTTCACAGGATAATGATTATTAAAATTGAAAAGTTGAGCTAATATGAATCCCCTATTTAGTACCAGAAATTCAGTAGAACAAGTAGAAGAAGGTTTGCTCCTTGCTCCCAAATTTGACTGCAATGGTTTGATTCCAGTCGTTACCACCGATGCCAACACGGGTGAAGTGCTGATGCACGCTTATATGAACGAAGAGGCTTTAGTTAAAACCATTGAAACGGGAGAAGGTCACTATTACAGTCGCAGTCGTCAGCAACTATGGCATAAAGGTCAATCTAGTGGACTGGTGCAAAAAGTACAGCAGTTAGCTATTGATGACGACCAAGATTGTCTGTGGATGCAGGTTGAAGTAGCTGGTTCGGGAGCTAGTTGTCACGTGGGTTATCGTTCTTGTTTTTATCGCTGTATTCCTACGGGAAAAAGTGCTATTGATTCCCAAGAACCAATTCAGTTAACTTTTACCGAAACGGAGAAAACTTTTGACCCGAAAACAGTGTATGGTAATGCTCCCAACCCAACACAATTGTAAATTTACTTCAATCCTTTAACACCTATAGGAATTACGCAAATGCACTATATATAACATATAGTGCATTATTAACAGGGCGATCGCTACTTTTTTTTTCAGCTATAGAGGTCTCTAATGAGTGAAATAAACGATAGATCGAATTTGCATCAAGATTTTATTGCCAGTAATTTGCTAGTCATTGGCTATAATGCTTGGGCTAGTTATCTCAGTCAAAAGCAGAGCGCAATAGTTTGTAGCACAAATTATACAACAGTGGGAGTTGGCAGAGAATCATTTAAAATCCATTTTGTCAGACGTTCTCGCCTTTGCCATTCCTGAATGCCTGGTTAGCGGCTCCTGACACTGCAATTTTGCCCCATGATTATGATTGCTTACATCTTGGAAGCTGTCGATAATTATTATCCAACAACAGAGATTTTATTGTTGCTGGAGTCTTTCTATGGAGCAATGTTCTTTTACTTGAAAAACCTACCCATTACACCATCTCAATGCTACGAGCAAGTACATAAAACCTGGGATGAATTCCAGCTAGGAGTTAGTACTTGGCAAGACGAACAACTTCCAATAACCTGTCAGAACTGAGTTCTGAATAAACTGGTGATTTTGGAACAGTTCATTCTCTAGAGACTGGCGATGAAGGTTGAATATTTCTCAAAATGGAATAGTATGAACTGCTTAGTAAACATAAATCTCACTGAGGTATTTTATGAAATTGAATGACTGTCACAATTTTCAGGATTTCCGAAAATTAGCAAAACGCAGATTACCAGGACCAATTTTTGATTACATTGATGGAGCTGCCGATGATGAACAGAGCTATCGGCGTAACACTGAAGCCTATGGAGAATGCGATCTTATTCCGAACGTGCTTGTCGGTGTGGAGAATGTGGATATGTCAGTTGAAGTGATGGGGCAAAAACTAGACATGCCTATCTACTGTGCTCCGACAGCATTGCAACGCCTTTTTCATCACGAAGGAGAGCGTGCGGTTGCGAGAGCTGCTGCAAAATATGGCACAATGTTTGGAGTGTCTTCACTGGCGACAGTAACTGTTGAAGAGATCGCAGAGATTACAAACACTCCAAAGATGTTTCAGTTCTACTTCCATAAAGACCGCGGCTTAAATGATGCGTTGCTTGAACGTGCACGAGCTGCGAACTTTAATGTGTTGGCATTAACCGTCGATACGATTACTGGTGGTAATCGCGAACGTGATTTACGTACAGGATTTACCTCACCACCAAAATTAACACTAGGCTCCTTTATGAGTTTTGCGACTCACCCTGCATGGGCTTGGAACTTTTTGACAAAAGAAAAGTTCGATATGCCGCATTTGTCTGGGTATGTCTCCCAGGGAACGAATTTAGCAGTCTCTGTTGGTGATTATTTTTCAACGATGCTAGATCAATCCATGAATTGGAATGATGCTGAAAAACTCTGCGCACAGTGGAACGGGCAGTTTGCACTGAAAGGGATAATGAGTGTGGAAGATGCCAAGCGTGCTATTGATATTGGTTGTACGGGTATTATAGTTTCTAACCACGGTGGCCGTCAGCTTGATGGTTCCCGTAGCCCCTTCGATCAACTCGCAGAAATTTGTGATGCTGTTGGGGATAAAATTGATGTCATTTGCGAAGGTGGTATTCAGCGCGGTACGCATGTGCTCAAGGCTCTATCTGTTGGAGCTAAAGCATGTTCAGGTGGGCGATTATATCTTTATGCATTGGCTGCTGCTGGGAGGGCAGGAGTTGAGCGTGTTTTAGGTAATATGCGCACTGAAATTGAGCGTGATATGAAATTGATGGGAGTGACCAAGCTGGATCAATTGAGTAGAGATAATCTACGCTTTCATCACTCACGATGAGGCTGCGTAGGGTGGGCAAGATATAATGAAAGAATTGAGAATTTTCCTCCATAGGCTTACCTACCCTATAAATCTACCGAGAAAGAGCCATCTTCCCAACAATCTATCAGCAATGGACTGGCACTTAAATCCAGTAGCTCTCTAATTTGCATCAATATTTTATTGCCAGTAATTTGTTGGTTATTGGCTATAATACTTGGGCTGAGAATCTCATTAAGAAGTGTGCCGTGATTGTTTGTAGAACAAATTCTCCAACAGTGAGGGTTGTCGGAGAATCATTCAAAACCAATTCTTTGAAGGAAGTTTGGGGAGGGCAGTCAAACGGCAATGTGAACATTAGTAAAGAAGTATTGCATAACTCAAGCATTCAGGCATCGTGATATAGATTTGATTTTTAATAGCGATCGCTCTCTAAGAAACAAACCCATAGTTGGGAAACCCTAGCTGATTTTCAGCCTTATCGTACATGATCCACAGATTCTGATCCATCGATCCATCAATTTCTATATTTCTGATCCAAGGATAGATCTGTAGAAACATTAGGAGCAGCTGCTACACAAAAAGAATACTTATAGTATGAGTACCCCTCTAACAATTAGCTTCAGTAACTGCCCCGCCACCTAATGGATATGTTTCTGTGGAAGTGATGATCGCGCTTTTCTCTTCTAACAATTCCTTTAACTTGGCTCATGCCTGATCTTGCCAGTTGGTAAGTTGTTTTACTCCAGAGAGAGTATCGGAAGTAATTCTTAATGTTAAGTGTCTCTCATTGGGGCGACCTGGTACTTTTGGCTCCCATTTATATTAGAGTTGTTGGGAAATCAGGTAAAATCATTCAAGAATAAATTAGCCATAAAAATGCTAAATATTGAACGAGCCTTAAAACAAGATAGGTTACCCAGAGCATTAACACTGATTAAACCGTAAAGCATTTGAATTTTTGTTGGAGTCCTTTGATCAAATGTATAAGCAAACATTGCACTTAAAACCTTGTCAACGCTCTGTTAGAGGAGGCCTGTTGGCTCGTTTACGCAACAATCAAGAGAAATTGTTCTACATTCTTTTCTACTTTAAGTGTTACCCGGCTTTTGATTTAGCTGGTATCTTGTTTGATATCGACCGTAGCCAGTCACATTACTGGGTTTATCCCTTACAACCTATTTGAGAAGCAGCCCTGGGAGAAAAAAAGGCGCTTCTTATATAAAAAGCGTAAAGCTAAGTACCAAAGCTCAAAGGCCAGAAAAAAAACTAGCCGTAAGCTTGAAGCGTTAACCTATTACCGAAATCGTTTTGTGGAGAATTATCTGCATAATACCAATTCCTTAGTCGTTGAGTCTTTAACCACAAATAATATTGGTACTGTAGTCATAGGCAAAAATGATAATTAGAAACAAGGTGCAAACATCGGTCAAAAAAAACATCAAAACTTTACCCAAATACCTCACTATAAGCTAATTCAACAGATAACTTATAAATGTCAACTAGCTGGGCTCAAAGTCATTGAAACGGATATTGTTACACCAGTCAAACTTCTGCACTTGAGCAAGAGCTACCAATTAAACATGAAACTTATGGGGGTAAATAAATCAAACGTGGTTTATTCAGGAGTGCAACTGGTATAGTCATTAATGCCGATATCAATGGCAGTCTTCAAATTTAAGACAAGAAATTCCCAGAGGCATTTACTGCCGAGGGAATAGTTAGCTGTGCGGTAGAGCCTGTATAGGTTAATCCAATTATCTTGATAAAAGCTGTTACGATTTTCTACAGTTTTTTTCGTACGGTTGACACATCCTTGCATTCATTGCTCTAATTCCTTTTCTATAATAGGGAAATTTATTAAAACTTACCCATGCTTGACCTAGCTTCAACCGTAGGGGCTTTATGGCATTCGCCCTCACGGTCAGGATATGCCAATGGGTAAGTCATGTTGATATTATTTAGCTGAAAAAACTAAAACCAGAGTAATAGATAAGACTGCTAAAGATAATATAGACAAAAAGATGAGGGCTTTGCGATAAACATAAACACTTTCATCAACTACTTCACTAAACTTCCGTAGTTGCCCTGTTCGATATAACTGTTTGAGATAATTACTATCATAACGAGCCATCCGAGCAAAGGGTAACTCCCCTTTAATGCGCTGGGGCAAAATCCGCCGACGTTGGTAAGGAACACAATTATAGCCAAAGTGTTTTTCATATTCTTCGCTGTCTAACAAGGCATTAACAAAACCTTGGAGTCCTTTCGTTGCCAATATAATAGACCAACTAAGTTTCTCTTTATTGTTATAGACGGGACGTCCTAAAACTCTTTGAATACATAGTTCAACACAACGATAGTTACTATTAGTATCATAAATCAGTCGCCGGAATGAGTCTGAAAGCAGTAAACCTCGCATGAAATCCTTAATTGTAATCTGACCATTGCGAAGTTGAGACTCTAAATAAAGCTGTTGATGAGCTGTAATTGTTTGCTGCTCGTTGAAAATTTGCCGATAGGCTGCCCCGATGATTTCATCTATCTCTGTACCAGTTGGTAGCTTGTCCAGAGTTTGCTGTCTGGGATGTTCATCTCCTGGAACCTCAAATCCTTGAACCCGATGATTTTGACTAGAGAGTGGATAGTAAAGTAAAGGAATTGTCATTTTAGTTAGTAGAGTTGTTGGAAAATAACTTAATGTTAGCGAAAAATGAAAACTAAAACTGCTCAATTTTGGCTAGTGGCTTATTATTTATACTGCCATCAGTTGACATCCTCCCGACGCTGCTATATTTTAGACAGCGAGGGATTCCCGTTTTATTGCTGTTAGGGGTTTTCTGCTTCATAGCACCCGCCTTCAAAGATTTTTTCTCTTCGGGGATAAAGACCGCGACCCAGACTGACACTGCGAGTCCTGCAGCCAAAATGTTTATACTTGGGTTTATATCCCTGTCATGGTAATTACGATATTCAAGGCAATTCCACTTTCTAATATTTAAAGGTAATTTTATTATTATATGACTACAATTAGAGCAACATTCATTTGCTGCCTAATTTTCAATGTTTACACCATAACAGATATTTTTCAAACCGCAAGATTGATTGGTATTTATCCGGAAACTTCCGTACGGGAGAGCACGGGTCTTCTGCAGACATTTAGATAAAAATTTACTTTCTTTTCAGTAATTCTCGTTTTGAAACTAGTTGACACCATTTCAGCGCTCCCCAGGATCTTTAATAACTGTTAACCCTTCACTTTTGCAAGGATTTTAATGTGATTAAATATTAAAGCAAGAAGTCCTAATACTTATCTTATACCAAAACTAATTGGGTATATATAAAGTTTTATAAGTATTGCGAAAAGACTTGTAACAGAAAAATTAGCTTTCTTTTGACCTTTCTTAACACAGAGTTGTTTGTTTATCTCCGACGAATGAACACACATTTCGCATTTCAACATTTAGTCCTTTATTTGCTAAGGATAATTTTGATAACAAACTAATGTTAACAGGAACTGGTGAATGAAACTTGTAGCTAATGACACCATAAAGTAGCTAGGTAGCCTACACAAAATTAGAGATGAGTCAGTCCAATTCCAAATATAACTCCAAGTACCGTCTTAGCAATTGGTCGGCATATAATAGAGTTGTTGGGAATTAAAAACATGGCTAAAACCCAAAACAGGTCCAAGTTTAAGGGTATTTTTGATAAAAAAATCCTGAAAAACTTATATAGTAAGCTTTTCAGGATTTTAATTTTTCCAACACCAAACAACTCTATTAAAGAAAAGAGTCCATATTTTATCGTAGAGGGGGGTTAAATAGCAATTTGTCTATACACATTGTATGAGTAGCAAAGAAATTATACTACTCTAAACTCAAGGGATTTGATATCAGAAATAATATCAATTCCGGTAGTATAGATACAATTCATACCAAACCCGTCTAGTGTGAGAAGGTATTTTTTAAAGTTACAACTGTTACTAAATAAGGAATTAGGCGATGTGACAAGCTTGCTTTTCTACCCAGATTTAATATCATACCTCATAGGAACTCTTAGAAATATATTGAAAAGGCGGGAGATAAGAGACAAAACGCAGAAGGTGAGCCCTCCTGAACGGGAGCCACTGAAGTGGAGTGAGCTTGGGGAAATTTCATTTCAAACCCTGCTATGTTTGCTCGTCAGGATATTGTACCTCCGGTGTCAGGATAAACCCTTACTGCTTCCTGTCTTCTAGCTGATGTTTTCTTTGCTCAAACAATTCCTGCTCGGCCAATTTCTAACAGAATAAAGCAGGCAAAAATTACACCACCTATTCCGCCTATCAAGAAACCAGATGTAAACATGCTCCAATGCCCATAAGTTTGTAGGTTTTCTGGTAAAACACCCACTGGCTTACTTGAACCTTGAAACACTGCCATCCCATAAACGAACAGACAGATACTTAAAATTACTACTAATCCTGATGCACTACCACCTCCAGCTAAAAGAGCTTGGTCAGTATTGCGCAATGGTCCGAGTTTCAAGAACGGTCCTAATAACAGGTATCCATGAGCCATGCCAATTTCTAACCCTCGTGCAATGGGAGATAAACCATTGCGATAAATTGGCAAGTTTCTGACCCAAGTTAGAGTTAGCTGACTGGAGTTAATTGGGGTTGCCAGGTTACCCAACTGGGGGTTGTTTTGGTACGGCTGCACAATACCTGTAACTAGGGATTCGTTATTGAATTGAGCGTCTCCATAGAGAGCACCGGGATTGAATTTCAGACTACTGAAGACAAATCCACTAGCGATCGCTCTGGATCTGAGGCCATGCCAAAAGTGACCCGCCAGTAGCAGACAGGCAAAAATAAGTTGGAACAACATTAACCAGGTACGAGGAGTAATAGTTCCATCAACGTTAGTCACTCCCACAGGACCATAAAATACTGAGGGATAAACTGTATCATTTACCCAGACAAAGTAAGCTGCGAAAAAGCCCATGTAAGCTAGAGCTGCCTGACTGTAGGCAAGATATGCTTCTCCGGACCAAACAAATAACCCTTTAGCCCATTTAGTAGGGGCAGTATTAATATGCCACAAACCTCCTAAAATGCAGATGACGCCAATCCATATATGACCGCCTACTACATCTTCTAAAGAATTGACTGCAGCCATTCCCTTCAATGTCCAGCCATCAGGAGTGATACCTACCAGGTACCCGAAGATAGTTTGTGGATTCAGAGTTGGTTCAGTAATCACTCGTACATTGGCGATCGCCGGATCGTACAAACCACTACCATAAACGGCTTTGACTACCAGCATCAATGCTCCAATCCCTAGTAGTACTAGATGAATGCCAAGAATAGTAGTCATTTTGTTACCATCATTCCACTGATAGCCAAATCCTTTTTCGTCGAGTTTCTCAGGTCCAAGTACGGCATGGTAAATCCCACCAGCTCCTAAAATTGCTGAACTAACTAGGTGAACAACACCAATAGCAAAATAAGGATAGGTATCGATAATTTCCCCATTTGCTCCAACTCCTAAACCCAGAGTAGCCATGTGGGGAAGCAAAATTAGCCCCTGGTTGTACATAGGTAAACTAGGGTCGAATCTGGATAACTCAAATAGAGTCATAGCACCGGCCCAGAGTACAATTAAGCCGGCATGGGCAATGTGAGCGCCTAATAATTTCCCAGATAGGTCAACAAAGCGAAAATTACCTGCCCACCAGGAATAGGGTTCTTGGGAATTACCAACATAGTTCGTAACATCAACATTATTGTCTGTGGAAAATCCTAAAAACCTTAATGGATTTGTTGATTGAGTTACACTCATAACTAACTTACTTGACCTCTTGTAGAATTAATGACTCTGCCTTCGATAAAGCTATATCCTGCTGCTCGTAAGGCATGGAATATGTGTCCTTGTAGGAAGAAAAAGCCTAACCAGAAGTGGGCATTAGCTAACCATACCCTTGCAGTTAAGGCTCCATCAGAACTAACAAATACAGGAAAGCGATCAAAGACTAGAGTTAAGGTGGGTCCGTAAAATTCTGTAGGAAATACTAGGGAGTTAACAGATACAAATAGTGTGGCTATAAATGCCATTAAACTTACTGCTCCAATGCTATAAGATAGATAGGCTTCTCCTGACCATACAAATAACCCTTTTGCCCAATTAAATGGTACGGTTCTCATATGCCAGATACCACCCACAATGCATATAGCACCAATCCATATATGACCACCTACTACATCTTCTAAAGAGTTGACACCAGCTAGCCAGAAACGCCCTTGTGTACCAAATAAGTAGCCGAAAATGGTTGTGGGGTTCAAAGTTGGATCGTAAATTACCCGCACATTCTGAATGACTGGATCGTATAATCCACCATATGCCATTGCTTTTGCTACAAGCAACAAAGCACCAAATCCCAACAATACGAGATGGATACCCAGGATAGTTGTCATTTTGCCTGGATCATCCCACCTATAACCAAAAAAGGAAAATTTTTCTTCTAGTTTTTCTGGGCCTTTGAGAGCGTGGAAAATACCACCAGCTCCTAAAAACGCCGAACTAATTAAATGCAATACCCCAATTACAAAATAGGGATAGGTATCTACAACCGCACCCCCTTCACTAACTCCAAGTCCTAAACGAGCTAGATTTGGTATTACAATTAATCCTTGTTCGTACATTGGTAAAGACGGATCAAAGTTCCCGACTTCAGATAAGGTAATAGAACCAGCCCAAAGTACAATTAACCCAGCATGGGCTACATGAGCGCCCAATAGTTTTCCTGATAGGTTAACAAGCCGAGCATTACCTGCTCGCCAAGGAATTTGCACGTTATCATCAGTGGCGACAGTCATCGCGATTTTTCTCCTTGTTTAAGATCATCGAATTTATTGGTTTAACTACAAAGGTTAGTATTTATGGAATAGCTGAAACTAGATTATACTAACGAGGGAAGTTCTACTTTTTGCTCGTGCAGCATAGGTTTAGGTGTGAGCTTCTTATACTAATTCACTTTCATTTTAAAGATGTCACAAATAGTTTCTAATTTTAAGTGTCAAATAATTCTCTCAAATTATTGAGCGCGTCAAAGTTTTGAAATTTTAAAGTATTCATGCATGAATGCATGAACCTATGACTTCAGTAAAATGGTATTAGCTATATAGAAGTGTGCTTTGGCATACTTACACATTTTTTATAACCTTTTCGCTTATTGCACTTTCTGCACTTTCAGCTATTAAGTTGTAGATACTTGAGCCCTTAGAGCTATATAGTTAAAGAAGGTTCCATAAGATACGCCACGTTTAGCAGCACGAGCTCGGTTGGCGTGCCATAAATGTCCTAGTAAAGCTAGAAAACCTAATGTAGCATGAACACCGGCTAGACTAACCCGGGCATAGTTACCCCCAATAGGGCCATAAAATATGCTAGGATAAACAATTTCGTTTGTGGAGACGAATACAGCTACACTGAAGCCTGCGATCGCTAGTGCTCCCAAACTATAAGATAAGTAAGCTTCTCCCGACCATATTAGTATCTTTTTTGCCCAACTTGTAGGCTTGGAGACAATGTGAAATAGACCGCCAACAATACAAAGTAGGCTTACCCAGACATGACCACCGATAACGTCTTCGAGATTATCGACGCTAGCCATACCAGTGATCGTCCAGCCATTAGGGCTATAGCCAAATAGATAGCCGAAAATTCTGACAGGATTTAGGTTTGGCTGTACTAGTCGTACCTTTTCTACTAGTGGATCATAAATACCGCCTAAAGCTGTTGCTTTTATCACTAATAGTGCTGCTCCAAGTCCTAACAACACTAGATGGATACCTAGAATTGTTGTCATCTTATTGCCATCTTCCCAGTTGTAGCCAAAGCCTTTTGGATCAAGCTTTTTTGGACCTAAAACGGCATGATAAATACCTCCTGCACCCAAAACAGCAGAGCTGATGAGATGCAGCATGCCGATAACATAGTAAGGATAGGTGTCAATTACTTCCCCACCTGCTTTTATACCAATACCTAATGTTGCTAGATGGGGCAGTAAAATTAGATTCTGCTCATACATTGGTAAGCTAGGATCAAGGTGGGATAGTTCAAACAAGGTCATTGCACCTGCCCATAGCACTATCAAGCCAGCATGTGCTACGTGGGCTCCCAATAATTGCCCGGATAGGTCTTTGAACCTGATATTCCCTCTTAGCAGTGGAGCGCCTTCATCTTCTGTTGCTTCAAAAGACCAGCCTAGCGATCGCCATAATGGTATCCAGAAGATTCCTCTGCTGTTAGTAGATTCAGGCTTTTCAACTGTGTTTCTGTTTTCATTGTCTAATGTTTGCATATAAATTATATCCTCAATCTGAAGGATATTGACTTAAAAAGTATCAATAGTAGTCCTCTACAATTAATAAAGAATCTTAATAAGAGCATTAAGCTTTAATCTTAGATTCCTTTTATATGAACCTTTTTTTGATTTTAGAACCTTTTATACACAGCTAAAACTAGACTACTATATTGACTTTTATTTTCAATAATTTTATTTCAACATAAATCAGAATTTTTATCAATAATTAGAATATTAATTTTTGTTAAGAAACATAGGAAAAGTCCATTAGCATAAAAAAAGGTTATTAAAAATATAGAAAATAGTAATCAAAATTGGTGGTTAAGCAATTGATAGTTAACTGTTTCCAGGGCATAATGGACAATAAATACTAACAGGGCTTACCCATGAGGTTAGGATTTAGATTGTCTTGGTGTCTGTAGTCATCAGGATAATACCTTGTGGTGCTTTAAGTCCTAAATAAATAAGTTGTTTTATACCTCACAGATTTATTTATTTCACGTTGACCATTAAAACCTACATTTTGCATAACATAAACACTACAATGTTTTTGACAAATATTAAGTATGAATAATTTAAATTATTGATAATTATTATTAATAGTTGATGTAATATATATTTTTATGTCTAATTTACTAATTGTTATAAGTCAATACGGTTCAGTTAAGGCTGAAAGCAGCGGATGGAAATACGGGCTCACGTTGAGGGCTGTGGTTTAAGAGGGATTAGTCGAACAGTGAATTTTGCCTATAATACCGTAGTTAGTTTGGTGAGAGCTACTTCTGAAAAAGGACAAATGATCCATAATGCTCATTTCCAGAATATCAATACTTCACAAGTGAGCAGTGATGAGTTTTGGTCATTCGTCCAAAAAAATAAAAACAGTGCCAGTATCAGGAATTGATAAAAGGATATTCTTGGGTTGGCATGACCTAAGCTTTATCCAGTGGATGAATTCTGAGTGCTAGAGTAGATAAATATACTGACTAGTTTATTGAGGAATTGATCGTGAACACAGAAGGAAAAACTAGCTGTCAAAAATGGCTAACTGATGATGGGGGAGGGTATGAATGAGTATTGCTCTGTAATAGAACACGTTATTGCTAAAAACCATACACAGCAATTGGAACGCACAAGTGGAATTATCAGACAGTAGCTCGGTCGGTGGCGTCGCTGACAGAATAAATTTGGCAAGCTCTGGCAACAAACTGAGGTAACGGTAAGGTTGGCGATGGCTACTTTAATTGGATGTGGGTTCATGGTGGCAAAGAAAATACTGCTGCCCAAAGAGCTGAGGAACGCGATCGCTTTTTGGAGTGGGAACGACTTAATTACTTTTCCCACGCTTTACTGAGGCACTACCAAAGCATGATTAATAATAGGAAAAGAGGGAGTTTCCATCTACTGAGAATTACCTCAGTGTTTTGGTTTTTTAGAACGAAATTTAGATACAGGTTTTCTGAAAACTCTGAGATTATATTTAGAGACTCGTTGGGGTAATAAGGTATCTAAAATTTCTACTCTCAACTAATAAAAAAAGGGGAATTTCTTCTACATTAAGACGTTGAAACTTAGGCATAGCCGAACAAATAATATCATGTCGGGTAATATCGTTTGTGTATAATAGAGTAGGAAGGAATAAAAATAATTACCCGGAGCGATATTGCTAGGCAAGGCTAGTCTTGAAGCACTTAAAAAATCATCAGTAGGCTAGCAACGAAAACAAGTGAGACCTGTTTGGGAGCGATATCGCTGTTTCATCAGGTTGATACATCGATCATTTACTATATCTTCTATCTGAGATAAATTTTCACTCGTTTTGATTACTTATAGGTTCATTAATTATTAGCTGGAGTCTTTCTGCTGGTTGTATTTCAGGTGTATTGGCAGGTATTGACTCCAAGTGCAAACTCTCTGGATTTTTCAGTTTTTGACTACTGTGCTAACCTGCTCTGTCTAGCACTAATATCATGTGCTTATTTTCTCTGTCACCAAAATTTTCAGCTAAGTCAGCTAATGCTTGGTTGAAAACAGTAATATTGATTTTAGGTAAGAGCGACGAATTAGTTTGCTCTTGCTATAGGGATGTACAAACAGGTATTTGACAGCAGGTAACTATTGATATTTTCTGTTTAATTGTGTAAAATAATATAATTGCAAAAAAAAATATCTTGAAGATAACTAATAGGAAGGCTATCAACATTCTGGAAGCTATCTCACTTCAAAATGGGACATAAGGATATGGAGATAAAATTCTATGTTTTTTATATTGGTGGCCAAGTCTTAGAACTTAGAGCTGAGAATTTAGAAGGATTTTTTCTCTGAACTGAGGTATGGAACAATTAGTTATTTAAGTGCACAAAAGCTTAACACCTAAAACCTACCACCTAAGACCTGCTACCTAAAACCTGCGGCCTAAAACCTAACAAAAGACATCAACCAACCAATAACTAAAAATGGACAACAAACGCAAAGAAGCATACATCAACCTCATCGACCAACTGCTAAATTCCCCTGGCAGTGAGGTAGAAAAAATCCTCCAAACGAACCAAGAGTTGGTAGATGAAGGGTTACTCGAAATAATGGAACTTTGTGCACAACAACTGGCAGAAAATGATGACGAAAATGCTCAAAACGCTGCTAATTTTTTACGCCATCTCAGGAGTCAGCTTGTAGAGTTACTAGAAACTTCAGAATTTTCTCCCTCAACTCATTACTCATCGGCAGAATATTTGAATTTCTTAGAAGAGGTATTGGAGGCAACTGCAGAAAGCAAGGGTGACTCGAAAGTTGTCTACCCACTCCTACAGCAAAACTTAGATAAACTTGATGATAGCTTTGCTGATATATTGCGAAACTGGGCGACTGCTAAATTTTCTGAAGTGGAGGCGGATGTAGCAGAAGATATAGCTATATCTATTGGTATTTTCAGTAACCGCATTCAGCAATTTCCTCTGGGTAACAAAACAAACAAAATGGAAATTAGTATTGCAGGTTATGAAGTAATGCTAAAAGTCTTTACCTCTGATAGTCAACGGGAAAATTGGGCACAAACTCAAAATAATCTCGGCGCTGCCTACATTAACAGAATAAGGGGAGACAAAGCCGAAAATATTGAAGCTGCCATTGCTGCATTACAACAAGCTTTGCTGGTGTTCACCCAAACTGACTTCCCGATAAACTGGGCAAGAGCTAAAATTAATCTCGGCATTGCCTACATTTATAGAATAAGGGGAGACCAAGCTGAAAATATTGAAGCTGCCATTGCTGCATGGCAACAAGCTTTGCTGGTGTATACCCAAACTGACTTCCCCATCGACTGGGCAAAAGCTCAAAATAGTCTCGGCGCTGCCTACACTGAGAGAATAAGGGGAGACAAAGCCGAAAATATTGAGGCTGCCATTGCTGCATGGCAACAAGCTTTGCTGGTGTATACCCAAACTGACTTCCCCATGGAATGGGCAGCAACTGAAAATAATCTCGGTGCTGCCTACATTAACAGAATGAGGGGAGACCAAGCCGAAAATGTTGAGGCTGCCATTGCTGCATGGCAACAAGCTTTGCTGGTGTATACCCAAACTGACTTCCCCATCGACTGGGCACAAACTCAATATAATCTCGGTGCTGCCTACATTAACAGAATGAGGGGAGACAAGGCCGAAAATATTGAAGCTGCCATTGCTGCATTCCAACAAGCTTTGCTGGTGCACACCCAAACTGAATTCCCCATCGACTGGGCACAAACTCAATATAATCTCGGGGCTGCCTACTTTTACAGAATAAGGGGAGACAAGGCCGAAAATATTGAAGCTGCCATTGCTGCATTCCAACAAGCTTTGCTGGTGCGCACCCAAACTGACTTCCCTATCGAC
Organism: Trichodesmium erythraeum IMS101; assembly: GCF_000014265.1. Taxonomy (NCBI): domain Bacteria; kingdom Bacillati; phylum Cyanobacteriota; class Cyanophyceae; order Oscillatoriales; family Microcoleaceae; genus Trichodesmium; species Trichodesmium erythraeum. Next base: position 3,822,176 of record NC_008312.1, on the reverse strand, counting down.
TGGGCAATGACTCAAAATAGTCTCGGTGCTGCCTACATTAACATAATGAGGGGAGACAAGGCCGAAAATATTGAAGCTGCCATTGCTGCATTCCAACAAGCTTTGCTGGTGCGCACCCAAACTGACTTCCCTATCGACTGGGCAATGACTCAAAATAATCTCGGCATTGCCTACATTTATAGAATAAGGGGAGACCAAGCTGAAAATATTGAAGCTGCCATTGCTGCATGCCAACAAGCTTTGCTGGTGTACACCCAAACTGAATTCCCTATCGACTGGGCAAAAGCTAAAAATAATCTCGGCCTTGCCTACATTTATAGAATAAGGGGAGACAAAGCTGAAAATATTGAAGCTGCCATTGCTGCATTGCAACAAGCTTTGCTGGTGTATACCCAAACTGACTTCCCCATCGACTGGGCCAGAACTCAAGATAATCTCGGCCTTGCCTACATTAACAGAATGAGGGGAGACAAAGCCGAAAATATTGAAGCTGCCATTGCTGCATGCCAACAAGCTTTGCTGGTGCGCACCCAAGCTGACTTCCCTATCGACTGGGCAAAAACTCAATATAATCTCGGCCTTGCCTACATTAACAGAATGAGGGGAGACAAAGCCGAAAATATTGAAGCTGCCATTGCTGCATACGAACAAGCTTTGCTGGTGCGCACCCAAACTGACTTCCCCATCGACTGGGCAATGACTCAAAATAATCTCGGCGTTGCCTACATTAACAGAATGAGGGGAGACAAAGCCGAAAATATTGAAGCTGCCATTGCTGCATACGAACAAGCTTTGCTGGTGCGCACCCAAACTGACTTCCCCATCGACTGGGCAATGACTCAAAATAATCTCGGCGTTGCCTACATTAACAGAATGAGGGGAGACAAAGCCGAAAATATTGAAGCTGCCATTGCTGCATGCCAACAAGCTTTGCTGGTGTATACCCAAACTGACTTCCCCATCGACTGGGCCAGAACTCAAGATAATCTCGGCCTTGCCTACATTAACAGAATGAGGGGAGACAAAGCCGAAAATATTGAAGCTGCCATTGCTGCATGCCAACAAGCTTTGCTGGTGTATACCCAAACTGACTTCCCCATCGACTGGGCCAGAACTCAAGATAATCTCGGGGCTGCCTACTTTTACAGAATAAGGGGAGACAAAGCCGAAAATATTGAAGCTGCCATTGCTGCATGCCAACAAGCTTTGCTGGTGCACACCCAAACTGACTTCCCCATGGAATGGGCAACTATTCAAAATAATCTCGGCCTTGCCTACAGAGACAGAATAAGGGGAGACAAAGCCGAAAATATTGAAGCTGCCATTGCTGCATGGCAACAAACTTTGCTGGTGTATACCCAAACTGACTTCCCCATCGACTGGGCACAAACTCAATATAATCTCGGGGCTGCCTACTTTTACAGAATAAGGGGAGACAAAGCCGAAAATATTGAAGCTGCCATTGCTGCATTGCAACAAGCTTTGCTGGTGCGCACCCAAACTGAATTCCCTATCGACTGGGCCAGAACTCAAAATAATCTCGGTGCTGCCTACATTAACAGAATAAGGGGAGACAAAGCCGAAAATATTGAAGCTGCCATTGCTGCATTGCAACAAGCTTTGCTGGTGTACACCCAAACTGAATTCCCTATCGACTGGGCCAGAACTCAAGATAATCTCGGTGCTGCCTACATTAACAGAATGAGGGGAGACCAAGCCGAAAATGTTGAAGCCACCATTGCTGCATTGCAACAAGCTTTGCTGGTGTACACCCAAACTGAATTCCCTATCGACTGGGCACAAACTCAATATAATCTCGGGAATGTCTACATTAACAGAATGAGGGGAGACCAAGCTGAAAATATTGAAGCTGCCATTGCTGCATGGCAACAAACTTTGCTGGTGTTTACCCAAACTGACTTCCCCATGGAATGGGCACAAACTCAATATAATCTCGGGAATGTCTACATTAACAGAATGAGGGGAGACCAAGCCGAAAATGTTGAAGCCACCATTGCTGCATGGCAACAAGCTTTGCTGGTGTACACCCAAACTGAATTCCCTATCGACTGGGCACAAACTCAAAATAATCTCGGTGCTGCCTACATTAACAGAATGAGGGGAGACAAAGCCGAAAATATTGAAGCTGCCATTGCTGCATGGCAACAAACTTTGCTGGTGTTTACCCAAACTGACTTCCCCATGGAATGGGCACAAACTCAAAATAATCTCGGTGCTGCCTACATTAACAGAATAAGGGGAGACCAAGCCGAAAATATTGAAGCTGCCATTGCTGCATTCCAACAAGCTTTGCTGGTGCGCACCCAAACTGACTTCCCTATCGACTGGGCACAAACTCAAAATAATCTCGGTGCTGCCTACATTAACAGAATAAGGGGAGACCAAGCCGAAAATATTGAAGCTGCCATTGCTGCATGCCAACAAGCTTTGCTGGTGTATACCCAAACTGACTTCCCTATCGACTGGGCAAGAACTCAAGATAATCTCGGCATTGCCTACTTTATACAGAATAAGGGGAGACAAAACTGAAAATATAGAAGCAGCCATTGCTGCATGCGAACAAACTTTGCAGGTGTGCACCCAAGAAGAAGACCCTATCCAACATCTTATCACTACCTGCAACTTAGGCGACCTATATTTCGACAACCAAAACTGGCAACTTGCCGCCGACAACTATGAAAAAGCCATAACTGTAGTGGAACTCAGCTGCAGTTGGGCAACCACCGACGATCGCTACCAAGAGATTATAGCAGAAGTAATATCAGTTTATCAAAATCTGGTGCAAATATACATCAATTTAGAGCAATAGTATAAAGCCATAGAAACAGCAGAACGCACCAAAGCCCTCACCCTCGTTGAACTCCTTGTCAAACGCGAACTCTATCCTAAAGGTAACATTCCTCAAGAAATTCTCCTGGAGCTAGATCGACTGCGACGAAACATTCCATCGCTGGAAAGACAATTACAGATAGTTATAAAACAGCGTTCAGCAAAATCAGGTAGGTAAGTAAATCAGAAGTCCAGGAACAACAACTGTTGAAACTTCACAAAAACCCCTACAGCAAGAATTACAAAAATCACGGCAGGAATTAGATGAGGTACTAAATCAAATTAAAGATATAGATCCCAGTTTCACCTTAACTGAGAGAGTAGAACCTATTCTGTTCAGGGATATTCAAAACCTGATGGAACAAGATACTGCTATGATAGAGTGGTATATCAGCAGAGACAAAATTATCACGTTTATTATTACTGCTAATAGTCAGTATCCTATAGTCGAAAAGTCATCTGCTGAAGATTTAGAAACTCTAATCAATTGGACTAATAACTATTTAAAAGGATATTTTCAGGAAAAAGAGCAATGGATAAATAACTTAGCTCCTAACCTCAAGGGTCTAGCTAAGATACTAAATATAGATCGCCTCCTTACCCAAATAAATAACATCTTTAAAAAACAAAAGATTAAATGTAACCGTCTGCTCCTCATTCCTCATCGGTTTTTGCACCTATTCTATTTTTTTAGTAAGTTTTTTATTAATATCTCTGAAGTTGCTGAAAAGTGGGTTGAAGAAAAAATCATGCAAATGCCCGAGTTACTCCACTCTAATTATATGATATCAAAATTTTTGTGTGAATGCAAGGGAAAATGCTGCAGTTTTTTTTGAGCTTCAGAAAATGAAAATGTTGGTGATTTTCCAGCAGTAGGGAGTTTATAGATGGAAAAGTTTAATCAAAACTATCTCTAATGAGAAGTTATCAATGATTTATTGGTAAACAGACTCTAAACTTCTGGGGATGAATTATGAACTATGAATTATCCACGGGAACATATTCCTGAATGTTTTGATTTTCTTAAGTTGCTGAAAAGTGGGTTGAAGAAAAAATCATGCAAATGCCCGAGTTACTCCACTCTAATTATATGATATCAAAATTTTTGTGTGAATGCAAGGGAAAATGCCGCAGTTTTTTTTGAGCTTCAGAAAATGAAATTCAAAAGCGATCGCTTATGGTAGTAGAAAATAAGCGATCGCGAAAAAGAAATAAACTATCTAGAGAAGCTTGGGGTTATTTGACAAAATTGAAATTAAAAAGCAACTTCTGTGGCTACCTGCTTGTTGAGCATAGGTATATTAGTTAGAAGTACTTCTGGCTCAAGTGAGAGCCTTGAAGTACTAAAGTTTATTTTTTTTTATCGAGCCTTGAAAAGGTGAGCTATTGACCAAATTTTTAGGTCAACTTTGGGTAGTTCAAACTACTTTTATAGGCTTATAGAACTTGGGAATATCGAGAGTAGGTTCTGCAAGTAACTCGTGGAAACCCCAAACACTTCGATCAGCAAGAAATTTAGCTTTCACTTGGCAGAAATAGCGATCGCCTTGTTGATCCTTATCAAGTCTAGGGTTAAACCTAAAAGGCTTAACAGGTGCATTTTTCCATAATAAAGGAACATGATTAGCTCTAGTTAGATTTTTGTGTAACTTATTATTATCCTTGAATTTTGTTTTGAGAGGCCATACGCGATCGTTTCCATCTTTTTCCCGATTTCTATGAATACTCATTACAGGACATTTGGACACAGCTATAAATTGCCATAGTCCAAATAATTTAAATTCATTGGGCTCCAACTCTAAGTATGGTGAGTCATTTGCAGCAATAATAGTAAAACTTATTTTAGGAGGCTTATTTTTTTCTCTAGTTTGTGGATAATGTACCAGGTTGGGATAAACAGTTAAGTATCTGTCTTTTTCAGGGCTATAATGTTTTTTAATAAAGTCTCTAACTCTAGGATAAACAATAATTAATTCATAGGTTTTATCGTTGATAATTACGTTGTAATAATTATCATTGTTCTCATATCTTTGAATTATTTTACCGTATAGAACTCCTAAACCTTGAAAAAGATAATCCTGCTTTGGTAATAAACTTTCATATTCTTGGTTTTCTGATTTTTCTTCTAGTTTAACTTCTGATTTAAGTTCAATTTTAGATTTATATTTCGGATGTAATTCTTGAGGTTTTTGAGTTGAAGTTTGTGCCTGCTGAGTTGATTGTTTAATTATCTTTCTTTTGGGAGGCTGATTAACTTTTAATTCCTCTGCTGTAAGAGGGTTTAATTTAGATTTTTCGTTTTCTAATTGTTGAGATAAATTATTAACAATATCTTGAAAAGTTTTCTTTTTAGTTTCATTGTCGGCAGCGTTTAGTAGTTGCTGCATTTTTAAGAGATTTGCTTGGAGTTCTGTAATATTTGCCATGGTTTTTAGTTCTTCTACAAAATATTGCTGGCGTTTCTCTAAGTATTTTTTTTTGAGACTCTGATAATTTTTCTAGATGATGTGTGGATAAAAAAATTATCCACTCTTCTATAATAGAGGTAATTATCAGATAACTGGTAGGTAGTTAGAAAAAAATATTAGCACAAAGAATTTTTATGCAAGGGTTGGATTTGAGCTTTTAAAGTGTGTAATTTATTTTGCTTACCCATTTAATGGTAAGTTTTTTAATAAATAACCTTATAGAATTTAGGAAAAAGAATGTTATATTTAAACTGATGTCAAAACAGTAGATAGTATAGTTATGGTCTGTCTTGTTAAACTAGATATTCTTGAATGAGGTAAATAACTGAGATAAAAGTTATCTCAACAGATAGCAATTCCAACTGAAGCCAAAAGCAGAGGTATGTTAATAGGCTAAAAATAGGAGCAGGGGATACTATTAAATATATATCAATTTTATTGGGATGTCATCCTATAGCTATATCATTATGGTTTGCTAAAGTTGTGAAAGCTTGCTGTTGAAGGTTTATTAAACAAGAAAAAAATTGTTAGTTGACCTAAAAAAATATTCTCCAGAGGAAAAAAAACTCAGAGACTAACGAGATAAGTAGAAGACTTCAATAGTTATAATGAATTACAAATATGGTTAAAGCATATAGGATATTCAAAGGTGCATAGGTATGTCTATTACAATTTAAAAGGTAAATTAAAATTATGGTGTCTGGTAAGTAGGAAGCAAAATTGAAGAGGGGTTTAGGAGTCTAAAAAATGCCAGAAAGGATGAAAAAGTAATTGAAAAATTGAACGGCTAGGGTAAACATGATAATAGAATTAGATTTTGGTGTTCAGGTGAAACTAGAATTGGTTGAAAAACTATCATGGGAAAAGTAGATAATCCTCCATGAGAAAAGTAGATAATCCTCAAAGAGATAATACAATTTATGACTAAACTATAAGCAATAAATATAAAAGGTTTTTGATAAGTTTATCTAATACTTTTGAATTATCTTTTGAATTATATTTTGAAGCTGTACTTGTTGGTGTATAATTAAATTTAGTATGGTTATTTAATCACCCATTAAAAACCATAACAAATTACATTTTTTAATAGTGGAAATTATGAGAATATTAGTAACAGGTGGCGCAGGTTTTCTGGGCTCTCATCTTATTGATAGATTAATAGAACAAGGCCATGAAGTCCTGTGCCTTGATAATTTTTACACTGGCAATAAACATAATATTTATAATTGGTTAAATAATCCTAGCTTTGAGTTAATTCGCCACGATATTACAGAACCCATTAGGTTAGAAGTAGATCAAATTTATCATCTAGCTTGTCCTGCTAGTCCAATACATTATCAGTACAACCCCGTCAAGACAATTAAAACAAATGTAATGGGGACATTAAATATGTTAGGTTTAGCCAAAAGAGTAAAAGCAAAATTCTTTTTGGCTTCTACATCTGAAGTATATGGCGACCCAGATGTACATCCTCAAACAGAAGAGTATAGAGGTAATGTTAATTGTATTGGAATTCGCTCCTGTTTTGATTCTAAAACTGAAATTTTGACTGAAGCAGGTTGGGTAGCTTTTCCAAATCTACAATCAGAAGTTAAAGTAGCAACATTAAACTCAGAAGGTAAAGTTGAATATCATATTCCTGAGGAGTATATTGTACAATCATATATTGGAGAAATGTACCGTTTTGCTAATACTAACTTTGATTTTTGTGTGACTCCTAATCACTGGATGTATGTGCGTAATAAAACTGGTAATTTAGAGTTTATTAGGGCAGATGAAGCTAAACTTTGGCAGAGTTTAGAGGTGTTAACTGGAGGAGATTTTGAGGGAGAAAAAGAAGAATGGTTGGAATTAAGAAAAAGCCCTATAAATTCTCATAGAAAAGTAGAAAAAATCTTTATGGATGACTGGCTAGAATTTTTAGGTTATTACATTTCTGAAGGTAGAGTTGATGTAAAAAAAAGCTTGCGAGTAGTAGGGGGAAATGATGCTTATGTAGCAGACTATAATATATTAATTGGTCAAGAAAACTCTGAATTAGCTTTGAAAATAGCTAGTTGTTTACGCCGTTTAGGATTTAATTTTAGTGAAATTTTATTTGATTCAGATAAACATCAATTTCGGGTTTGTAGTAAACAGCTAGCTGAGATGTTATTACCTTTAGGTAAGTCTGGTGAAAAATATATTCCTCGCGAATTATTGAAACTATCAAAACGACAGTTATTAATTCTATTTAAAGCACTGATAATGGGTGATAATTCAGAACAAAAAAATCATTACACTTATTATAGTAAATCTAAGCGATTAGCTGATGATATACAAGAGTTAGCACTTCGTTGTGGTTATGCGGCTACAGTAGTTTCTCATGCAGTGGGGCGTGACCTTTATCAAGTTAATATTCGACCTGCTGAGGATGCAAATTTAGTTGTGCCAGAAAGGTTCCATTATGTAGGAAAAGTTTATTGTGTTAATGTCACAAACCATGTGGTTTTTGTAAGACGAAATGGGCGTGCTGCTTGGTGCGGTCAATGTTACGATGAGGGGAAGCGAGTAGCAGAAACTTTAGCTTTTGATTACCATCGCCAAAATAATGTTGATATTAGAGTGGCTAGAATTTTTAATAGTTTGACTGGAGATCAAAAGGTACTTTATTATATTGCTAAAAAACTGTATTATGAAACTTTTGCAGAATGCTATGATAGAATTAATGGGGATATATCAAGTGTATCAGTGCCTTGTTTTGATGAAAATTATCAAACGGTAATTAAACCAATTTCTGCAATTTGGAAACATCATGTCAAGAAGAAGGGTTTTAAGATAAAAATTACTTGGGGTAAACAAATAAAAATCACAGAAGATCATAGTCTATTTACGAGAAATGAAAATAATAAACCTCAAGCAGTTTTCGGAAATGAGATAAAGGTAGGAGATGAAATAGGAATTCCTAGTTATATCAGTTTTTTGGAACAGCCTTTAGAGCCATTCCACATTACAGATAAAATATTAATTCAAGAAGAAATATATGTAGAAAGTGAAGATACAATCTCTTATATTGAAAAGTATGGAGATAAGATGAGGGAGTATTTATTGGCAAAAAGTTTAAGCCCTAGTCAATTTTATTCGATATTGAAAACTTATGAAGCAAAAAATCAAATTCCTTGGCATCTATGGAAATATTTAGAACTTCCTCTATCGGAAAAAGATAAAGTTTGCTATTTATCTAAAAAGGCAATTAAAAATTGGATAGACAATGTAGAAGAATTATTATGGTTCTTAGGCTTTTATGTAGCTCGGGGAAGTTTGATCAAAAATGAAGTTGTGTTGAAAGGGGAACCTAGTCAACTAGAAAAAGTTATAGAATTAATAGAAAGAATCTTTGAATATAAGTCGGAAATTAATGATTCAGGATATATAAGTATTAAGTCTAAAATTCTGGTTGATTTAATCGGATATGGATTAAATTTTGGGAATCAAGAAAAAGATATTCCTAATTGGATTTTACAACTACCTGAACAACAATTAATTAGATTTTTGAAGGGATTCGTTGCTGGGAATAACCTAGAAAATCAACTAAATTTCTATCTCGAATTTAAAACTGATAGTCAGTTAGTTGCTGAAAAATTAGTATTGATTTTATCTAAATTTGGGTTGGTAGCAGATGTGTCAGAAATAGAGGTAAATGAGGAAGATATTGCCAAAATTTATCGAATAATAATAGAGGGATTAGAAGATAAAAATATTCATAATTTGTCTAAGGTTGAGCAGAAAATATCAGCTCTAACTACAGGTGATATTGCTTGGGGAAAAATAGAAAGTATTGAGGAGTTTGAAATAGATGATTATGTGTATGATTTCTCCGTGCCAAATTATGAGAACTTTATAGGGGGAAGCTACAATGTTTTTGCTCACAATACTTATGGACCTAGAATGTTAGAAAATGATGGTCGAGTTGTTAGCAATTTTATTGTACAAGCCTTAAAAGGGATACCTCTAACAGTCTATGGTGATGGCTCCCAAACCAGAAGTTTTTGTTATGTTTCAGATTTGATAGAAGGGTTTATTCGGTTAATGAATCAGGATTTTATCGGGCCAGTTAACTTGGGAAACCCAAGAGAATATACAATATTAGAATTAGCTCAGAAAATTCAAACAATGGTTAACCCAGGTACAGAGATAATATATAAACCTCTACCACAAGATGATCCAAAACAACGACAACCAGATATTACTCGTGGGAAAAAATATTTGGGTTGGGAGCCAACTGTTTTTCTTGAAGAAGGGTTAAAATTGACTATAGAAGATTTTCGAGAGCGACTCAAAAATGAATTGCCAAAAAACTAAAAGGATAAGAGTGTGAGGAGTTTGTAACTGTTAGCTTAAATCTAGTGTTACCTGTAGTAATTTTCAGTTATCTTTTTTGTGCTACTAGTTGGCAAAATTAAGTTAGATCTCAATAAACAAGAAAGAATATTACAGTTTAATCTTTATGAAAATATTTTTTCTTTCTGTTGTTAAAATTTTAGAGGATATAAATATGCGTGTTTGTGTTATTGGTACTGGTTACGTTGGTTTAGTGACGGGAGTTTGTTTGTCTTATATAGGACACCATGTAATTTGCATAGACAACAATGAAGAAAAAGTTAAGTTGTTAAAATCAGGACAGTCTCCAATATACGAACCAGGACTGTCTGAGTTGATGCAAAGTAGTACTAAAACTGGTTTGCTAGAGTTTACATCTGACTTGAAAGTGGGGGTCGAGCATGGTGATATTTTATTTATCGCTGTTGGTACTCCTCCACTGCCGACAGGAGAAAGTGATACTCGTTATGTGGAGGCAGTAGCAAAGGGTATAGGTGCTCATATGATTAAAGGTTACAAAGTAATTGTTAATAAATCAACTGTACCTATTGGATCTGGTGACTGGGTACGGAGAATTGTTTTGGATGGTGTTGAGGAACATAAAAAAGAAGAAGGGGGAACTCGTACAGAGATTGAAGTAGAGTTTGATGTAGTTAGTAACCCAGAGTTTTTGCGTGAAGGTTCGGCTATCTTTGATACTTTTAACCCAGATAGAATTGTGTTGGGAAGTAATAGTCAAAAGGCATTAGATATGATGCAGGAACTTTATAGGCCTTTAGTAACACGCAAGTATGGTGATGAACAGTCTCTGCCACCAGTGCCAGTGGTAATTACAGATTTGAGCTCTGCAGAAATGATTAAGTATGCTGCTAATTCTTTTTTGGCAACTAAGATTAGTTTTGTGAATGAGATTGCTAATATATGCGATCGCGTAGGTGCAGATGTGACTCAGGTTGCTAAGGGTATCGGATTAGATTCTCGTATTGGTAATAAGTTTTTACAGGCTGGTCTTGGTTGGGGTGGTTCCTGTTTCCCGAAAGATATCTCTGCTTTGGTTCATACTGCTGATGACTATGGTTGTGAAGCACATTTGTTGAAAGCAGCAGTTGAGGTGAACAGGCGTCAACGGATGATAGTGGTGGATAAGTTACAGCAGTATTTGAAAATTCTCAAGGGTAAGACTATTGGGTTATTGGGTTTGACTTTTAAACCTGATACTGATGATATGCGGGATGCACCTTCTCTAGATTTGATTCAAGAGTTGAATAGGTTGGGGGCAAAGGTGAAGGCTTATGATCCAATTATTTCTCAGTCTGGTATACGTGATGGTTTAACAGGTGTACTTGTGGAGACTGACTCAGAAAGGCTTGCTGATACTTGTGATGCTTTGGTTTTGGTGACGGACTGGGCACAGTTTCAAAAGTTAGACTATGGGAAGATGGTGAAGTCGATGGAGCATAATTTGTTTGTTGATGGTCGGAATTTCTGCGATCGTAAACAGTTGGAAGCTGCTGGTTTTCAGTATGTGGGAATTGGGCATTAATTTTGTGGTTGAAACTTGAGAATTTTTGTCATGCTATAATGTAGGAATATTTTATAAATTTCCCTACATTTTATTGTTAAGTCAAGCAATAGAAATTAATCCTAATTTTTCGGGGTTTGATTTTTATTGAGTCACTATTTTATAAAAGCTAAGGAGCTTATAAGGAGGGATGGAAAGAATCACAAAGCTATTGAACTTTATCTAAACTATTTTGCATTTTCCTGAAAAGGGAAGTGCAAAAGTTTACTCTAAATACTATCGAAGCCTAAAAAAATTATAAAAACCAAGTGTTTGAAAGGTAACTTTTGGCTTCTTTTTGATATTTTTTGTTTTAATGTTTACAGGACTTACTTATTTACTATTATATAGTAAAGCTACTTCTACAAATGGTGTATAATTTCACATATTTGGGTAAGTTCTGATTTATTTATGCCTACACCTACTGGTCAAAAAAATTCCCGAGAAAGGTTATTTCCTAAAATTGACAAAACAATTATGATATTCTATGATCATGGTTGTTTTTATTTTTTTTAATGTATTTTTTTGTTCAACATAATAAATAGGATTTTCCCAATAAAAATAGGATATTTTTTTGTGAAATACAAGGGTAAAACTAATGGTGAATTTAAGAAAAAAAATCAACTACCTATTTCGCGAAGCTCAAACTATTATTTTAGAGGAATTACGAGAACCTCTTGACCGAGTTGCTATTAGTTTAATTATTTGTATAACCTTGTTAATTTGCCTGGTACTTGTAGTAGGAGGAAATATAGCTCCAAAAGTTAGAGATTTTAGTTGGCAAGATCAAAAGATAGGTTTTGAAGATACGGCTTTTATACTAAATTTTAATCGGCCTATGAACCATGCTAGTGTTGAGAAACATTTACAAATTGAGCCGCCTTTACCAGGAAAGGTAAGTTGGGCAGGTCGGAGAATGGCTTATACTGTTTTAAGTTCTGTTCCCTATGGTAATAAATATACTTTAAAATTATCTGGGGCGAAAGAAAAGTTTTATGGGTTAGATAAGGGAGAGGTAATGGAACCTTTTGAAGGTTCGTTTCAAAGTCGCGATCGCGCATTTGCTTATATAGGTATTGAAGGGAAAGAAAAAGGTAGGTTAGTTTTAGTTAATTTAACTGAACAGCAACAGGGAATATTCCTAACTCCTGAAAATCTAGAAGTGTTAGATTTTAAGTTTTTTCCAGAGGGAAAAAAGGTTGTGTTTTCAGCAGTTGAAAAGTTCAATGGTGTCCCAAGTTCTTTGGAACAAAAAATATATACTGTCACAACTGGTGTTAATGATCAATATTCAATAGAAAAATCAGAATCTTCAGAAAAAGTGGTAGGTAAAATTGAAAAACTTCTGGATAATTCAGAGTACCAAAATTTGAAATTTGACTTATCTCTTGATGGTAAAATAATTGTAATTCAACGAGTAAATAGAAAAGATGTATTTGATGCTGGTCCTTGGGTATTAGAATTAGGAAAAAAAGTCAGACCCCTAACGAATAAAGATGGAGAAGTTCAAAAAGGTGGAGACTTTTTAATTACTCCAGATAGCCAGAGTTTAGTAATTTTACAAGGGGAAGGTACGTCTATTATACCTATAAATCCTGAAACGGATTCAGAAGATTTAATATTTTTACCAAAGTTTGGCAGGGTCTTAAGCTTCAGCAAAGATGGTTCTATGGCAACAATGGTAAAATATAATCAAGATGGTACACGATCTCTATATATTGTGACGAATCAAGGTGAAGAAAAAGAGCTATTACGAACTCGTCCTTATGATAATATTCTGAGTACAGAATTTGACCCGACGAAAACTATTTTATATTGCTTATTAACGGAAGGAATTGAGAATACAGAGGAAGATAAAAAACAACTTTATATTGCAGCATTTGATCTTAAGAAAAATTATTTAATACCTTTAATTATTTTGCCAAATCAAAGGTCAGTTAATATGGATTTATCACCAGATGGCTTAGTATTATTATTTGACCAGATGGTGACTAGATTAATAAAAGGGAAAGGACCTGAAAATTTGGAAAAAATCAGTCGTTTATGGATGTTACCTTTAGACGTTAAAATACTAGAGAATGATTCAAAATGGCAACTTAAACCAGAAGAATTACCTCTGACTGGTTTGAGTCCTCACTGGGCACCTTAGTCATTTTTAGGATATGCTTATTATTTTCCAAGAGAAAATAAAATATTTTTTTCTTAACTATACTATTTCTTATATGTAATAATTTAAGTATAGACATAAAGTTGTTGAATATTAATGTAAAGTATCGTAACAATTACGATAAAAGATATTAAGCAATCTTACCCTAGTTTAACAAGTAGTTTAACCTATAAATTAAAAAACGAGGTAAAGTGATGAATAATACAAAAAAATATCGGCTTAGTTGTACCCTTACCTTCGGTGATATTTATGGCCAAATTATTGTTTGGTTAATAGTAGTATTTTTGAGTATTGCTGGAGGGGTTGCTCTTTGGACTAGCAGCAGCCAAGCCTATGCTCTGGGGGCTATTGCTCTAGTGGTAGTTCTATCTCTACCTTTTTTGCTATTTGCTTTTGTAACGACCCTATTAAATCATGTTGAACTTTCTGCAGTAGAGCCTAATGAGGAAGAACAGCTTCAAATGCTAATACCTGGTCAGCAAACAGCTACATTTCTAGGTTAAATATTCGGAGTCTTTGGGATGGTGATAGTGAATAATTTTCTCAATTAATCAAGAATCTCAAAGTATTAAAAAAGCGGTTTGCAATTAGTAGGATAATTTTCATAACATACTATAAGAGTATTTTTTTAACTCCGACTCAAGCATTTGGCGCTTGGGGTTTGCTCGAATTAGGAAGCTAGCTCAATGCTAAAAGTTGATAGCTAGTTAGGGCTGGCTGAAAAAGTATGGATGGGTTGGGGTTAAACTTAAAGCTCAGGAGAAATGGAAATTAATTAGGAGGTAGTAGGATAGGATATATTTGCCTCTTGTTGCCTTCTAGCATGGTGAGTCTAAAATATGTTCTGTGGGTGAGCTAAGTGGAGCTGAAAAGCTGGCACTTTTTTGAAGACAAAAAAGAAAATGCACTTGCCAATATCAGTTAACGCTTTCAGAGTTTATCAGCAAACAAGGGTGAAAAACCTACCTGGATAATGACAGGTAGGTTTTTGGATGTCTGCATGTAAAAGATTTTTTGTATAGAATTGTAGATAATATTTTTGGTAAGTTAAGCTTTTGTTGAAAAATATTCAAGATTTTTACTATCACTAGGTTATGGATAGGTTAAATCTTTTTCCTAGTCTAAATTTTAGCTGTAAATATGTATCCTAATGTATCGTAAAAGTTTGACCTAAAATTACTAGAAGGCCAGCACCATGATATCGTATAATGTCCACACTGTGGTTATATTGTTGATAGAGACGACAATGGAGCAAGAAATATTTTAGCTTAAAGTTTAAAAATCTGGGGAACAATAGTTAAAACTTGGGGAGGGGTATTGGGAAGTTGGGGTCAAAAGCCTGATCCTATAGTGGAAGGAGGTTATATGCGCTACAGGAGAGTTTACTTACTGGGTTGATGATAGAAATATTGTTAATTTAAACCATATGGGTGAATGTAGAATCATTGATGATAAGAATCCTACATCCGTTACTGGAACTTGATTTTGGGAAAATATAAAACTAAATTGTTCTTTAGAAGTCTACTATCATAAATGTAAGATAATATAAGTTGAAAATTATTTGATATTTACCTATAATGTTAGAACATGATATAATTATAGTTGGTGGCGGTCTTGCTGGCTGTCGCGCTGCTGTAGAAATAGCTCGAAAAAATCCTAGTTTAAATGTGGCAGTAGTTGCCAAAACTCACCCTATTCGTTCCCACTCTGTGGCTGCTCAAGGGGGGATAGCGGCGTCTCTGAGAAATGTAGATACTAAAGATAGCTGGGAAGCTCATGCTTTTGATACTGTTAAGGGTTCGGACTATTTAGCAGACCAAGACGCAGTAGAAATTTTAGCGAAGGAGGCACCAGATGTAATTATTGACTTGGAACATCTAGGAGTGTTATTCTCCCGGTTGCCAGATGGTCGCATCGCTCAACGTGCTTTCGGCGGTCACTCTCACAACCGTACCTGTTATGCTGCGGATAAAACTGGTCATGCTATTCTTCATGAGTTAGTTAATAACCTTCGCCGTTATGGAGTACATATTTATGAGGAATGGTATGTAATGCGCCTGATATTGGAAGATACTCAGGCGAAGGGTGTAGTTATGTATCATATTTGGGATGGGGACATAGTTGTACTTCGGGCTAAGGTGGTAATGTTTGCTACTGGTGGTTATGGTCGGGTATTTAATACTACTTCTAATGATTATGCTTCGACTGGGGATGGTTTGGCAATGGCGGCTATGGCTGGGTTGCCTCTTCAAGATATGGAGTTTGTGCAGTTTCATCCTACTGGGTTATATCCAGCAGGGGTTTTAATTTCGGAGGCAGTGCGGGGTGAGGGTGCTTATCTGATCAATAGCGAGGGCGATCGCTTTATGGCAAATTATGCTCCTAGTCGTATGGAGTTGGCACCTCGTGATATTACTTCCCGTGCTATTACTTTGGAAATTCGCGCTGGTCGGGGAATTAATATGAATGGTAGTGCGGGCGGTCCGTTTATTTATCTTGACCTGCGACACATGGGTCGGGAGAAAATTATGAGTCGGGTACCTTTTTGTTGGGAAGAGGGTCATCGTCTTTTAGGTATTGATGCGGTGAATGAACCGATGCCAGTACGCCCGACTGCTCATTATTCTATGGGTGGTATTCCTACTAATACTGATGGTAGAGTTTTCGCGAGTGCGGATACTTTGGTGGATGGGTTATTTGCTGCGGGAGAATGTGCTTGTGTTTCGGTACATGGGGCTAACCGTTTGGGAAGTAATTCTTTGTTGGAATGTGTGGTTTATGGACGACGGACTGGAGCGGCGATCGCTGAGTTTGTTGAGGGTCGGAAGTTGCCTGATGTTGAGGAACAGCGTTATTTAAGGGAGGCGCGGGCACAAGTTCAGGGGTTGTTAGACCGCTCTGGAGAATATCGGATTAATTTTTTACAGCAGCAGTTTCAGGATACCATGAGTCAACATTGTGGTGTGTTTCGTTCCCAGGCTATAATGGAGGAGGGGTTTAAAAAATTGGAGCAGTTACAGGAACAATATCAGCAGGTTTATTTGGATGATAAGGGTAAGTTGTGGAATACGGAAATTGTTGAGGCGCTGGAGTTGCGGAGTATTATTGTTGTGGGGGAGACAATTTTAAGTTCGGCTTTGAGTCGCCAGGAAAGTCGGGGGGCTCATAGTCGGGAAGATTTTACTAAGCGAAATGATGAGGAGTTTTTACGGCATACTTTGGCTTATTATTCGTTGGCGGGTATTGATATCAGTTATCGACCTGTGGCAATAACTATGTTTGAACCAAAGGAACGGAAGTATTGATCTATTTTATTTCAGATAATTTCAGATAATATTTTCCTGAAATACGATCTGTAGGGAGCAAATTCTATCTGTAGAGGACTAGTAATATTTGCCTCTATGATGGCGTTTCTCCCTAAGTCTTGAACTAATAAGGAATAACTGAAATGCACCAGGCAAAAGACTAAGTTGACCTACCACGACTTTTTCCTGATCATACTAAATTACCAGATACTGTTAAATGGTGAATTTTGTTGCTCTTATTTTCTATGGCGAGAATATATGGCGCTTTTAGTTGCTCTAGAGTTTGCCAGTGGAGATGGAACAGAAGAGTTAGACTAAACACTTTTTTGGTTTTCCCTGGATGATGAAACAACAAGACTAGGAAAATTTTGGGTATATGAAGGTATTGTCAAAATATCTTATTACGGGGTTTATATGATCACAACTGGCAATTTACAAATGTATCATTTGGTGGATGACTCTTATGGCTAGATGTCTCCTAATGAGCGGGGTCATTATTTAATTGAACCTCTGGGAATAGAATTGGGAATATGCCAGGGTTCCTCTCAAAATCAAACTCTATCATGGTTACGGTGGTGGGACTCTGAAGGGATTTTTTTGTTGACAGGGGCGGAAAGGGTAGAAGTATAAAAAGTTCGTGGCGATCGCTTGGCTAACATAGCAGAACAGGCAAGGGAACGGGCAGAACAAGAAGGTCAATGAGGAGAACAAGCAGAACAGGCATGAATAAATGCTATTTCTCAATTATTAGCTACGGGAATAAGTGCGGAACAAGTAGCACAGGTTCTTAGTTTAACTGTTGAGGAGGTGAGGGATGTTTCTGCTTGAGGATAAACGGTATCAGTATCCTCCTTTGGTGGTGGTGTACAAGTAGTGATTTTTCGGCTTCGACTCCTAACTTTGAAAGGGCTTTACTTGCAAATATTACTACTGATATTTAGTCTGAAATAAAACCTACCTCTGCTATAATTACTGAAAGCTTTTGAAATGCTAGCTTAATGACTCTCATGACTTTTTTTAAGAATTTTTGGTCTATTTCTTTCTTTCTGCCCCTGAGCTTGGTTGTTACTGCTGTTCCTCTCCAAGCTCAACGCCTACCTCTATCGGAAAACCTGACTTCTCTCCTTTCCCCTGAAGGCCAAACTCTACTCCAAACCAGCAAAGCTCAAACAGACTACATTCCTCTGATGAGTCAGTTCGTTACCCAAGTCAATGGAGCATTTTGTGGTGTGGCGAGTGCGGTTATGGTACTTAATGCTCTAGAAGTTCCTTCTACTGCTCCTTCTCCCTGGCCACAACGTTATTTTACCCAGGATAATATTTTTAATGAGAAAACTGAGGAAGTTATCCCCCGTAGTGTTATTACTAGACGGGGAATGACTCTGGCACAGCTGTCGGACTTCATTGCTACCTATAGTGTTGAAGTCAAAACTTTCTATGGTAGCGATATTAGTTTGGAGCAGTTTCGAGGGCTCATTCGCGAGAATTTGGTGAATGATAACAACTTTGTGTTAATTAATTATCTAGGCCAGGCTATCGGACAAAAACGAGGGGGTCATATTTCTCCTATTGCTGCTTATAATGAGGAAAGTGACCAGTTTTTGGTTCTAGATGTATCTCGTTACAAGTACCCTCCCGTTTGGGTGGATACAAAGACTCTCTGGGCATCAACGAATACTATCGATAAAACATCTAAAAAAACACGGGGCATTGTTTTAATTTCTCCTCTTTCTCAACTCTAATAAATCAAATTTTATTAATTATTAATAATAACTATGGATAAAAAAAATTTAAGGCAAGCTTTAGTCGTTGGAATTAACCGTTATCCTTTGTTGAAAAAGAAAAAGTTAGGAGATTTGAACCTTAAGGCTGCTGTTAAGGATGCTGAAGCTATTGCTAATATTTTGGAAAAATATGGTAAGTTTCGAATTCAACGTTTGCCAAGTTTGCCAAGTTTGCCAAAAAACTATGATCAGGAAGGTACAGAAAGATTTGACCCTAAGGGAAAGGTGAAAATTAATGAGCTTCAAGAAGCAATTATTAATCTATTTAAACCTCGTAAAAAAAATGAAACTCCTGATGTGGCTTTACTGTTTTTTGCCGGACATGGTTATGTGGATGAAAAGGGAGATATTCGAGAAGGTTTTTTGGCTACTAGTGAGGCTCACCTTTCGGAAAATGTTTATGGTATTTCTTTAAATTGGTTAAAAAGGCTCTTACAAGATAGTCCGGTTCAAGAACAAATTGTTTGGTTAGACTGTTGTTTTAGTGGTGAATTCTTGAATTTTGACCGAGAAGCTAACCCTGGTACTGAAGGAAAAAAAATTAGTCGTTGTTTTATTACTGCTTCTCGTTCTTTTCAAACTGCGGAAGAAAAATTGGATGGAAAACATGGTTTATTTACTGATAATTTGCTGGCTGGTTTAAACCCAGAAAATTATGTTGATGGTTGGGTAACTAATTATGTTTTGGCAGAGTTTATTAACAAAAAGATGTCTCGTACATCTCAAGCACCGATGTTTCAGAATTCTGGGGATGCGATAATTCTTACTACTAATACTCTGACTGAATATAAGGATGAACGCTGGAAAAATTTGGCTCCTTATCGAGGTTTATCTTATTTTCGTCAGCAGGAAAATGATGCGGTTTTTTTTCATGGCAGAACTCTTTTAACTGATGAGTTAATTGACCGAGTTAGAACTAATAATTTTGTGGCGGTTTTGGGGGCTTCTGGAAGTGGAAAGTCTTCTTTATTGCGGGCGGGTTTGTTATATCAACTGAGGCAGGGGCAAAAAATATCTGGAAGTGATAGATGGCGTTATCTAAATCCTTTTACTCCGACTTTTTCTCCTCTGAAAAGTTTGGAACTAGCAATTAATAGAGAGGGGGAAAAACAGGAGAATTTTACTGATAATTTTACTGATAATTTAATTAGGTTTATTGACCTAGTTGAAGCTGAAAGAGTGGTAATGATAATTGACCAGTTTGAAGAGGTTTTTACTCTCTGTCAAGGTGACGAGGAAAAAGAACAAGAACGACTGGATTTTTTTGATTGTTTTTTGGATGTTCTGGAAAGACGAGGTGATAAGTTTTGTTTGGTGTTGGGAATGCGGGCTGATTTTCTTGACCGCTGTTCTGAATATGGAAGGTTAGCTAATCAAATTAAGCGGCATCAATTATTAGTAACTCCTCTGGAAAAGGATGAAATAGATGAGGTTATAAAAAAGCCTGCGGAATTAGTTGGAGTTGGAGTTGAGCCGGGATTAATTGCCCAAATAAGGGAAGATTTTTTGCGTAACCCTGGTAGTTTACCTCTGCTGGAATATACTTTGGATGCTCTGTGGAAGTTTGCGACTCAAGGGGAGAATAAAAGTCAATTTTTAACTCTGGCAACTTATACAAAGTTGGGTGGAATTAAGGGTACTTTGACGAAGCGAGCTGATGCAGTTTTTCAGAGTTTGAATGATGAGGAAAGGTCGGTGGCAAAGAGGATATTTTTAGAGTTAGTTCAGCCTGGGGAAAAGGAAATAAGTTCGGGGAAAATAACGGATACTCGGCGGCGAGTAATTTTGGAAAAGTTGCCTAACAAAAGACATAGTTTAGAGCTTTTATCTGCAGTTAGTGATAGGTTAGCTGATCCAAATAATCGGTTAATTACTAAGGATAATTCCGAGGGAGGAATATTATTAGATATTGTTCATGAGGACTTAATTAGAAGTTGGAAAACTTTGAGGGAATGGGTGGAAGAATATCAAGAAGCTTTGCCGGTGGAAAGAAAAATTGAGGCTGATGCGGCTGAGTGGAAAAAAGATGGAAAAAATGAGGGTTTGTTATTACGAGCTGGTCGGTTAACTAAGGCAGAAGAATATCTGAAAAAATATGATGAAATGGCTTTATTGGATGGGGTTGCTTATGAGTTTATTGAGGCGAGTCGGGAGTTGAAAATTCGTGAGGAAGAAAAAGAGAAGGAGCGGCAAAGAAAAGTAGAGGAACAAGCAGCAAGAATATTAGGAATGCTTTCTGACTCAATGATCAGACAAAAGCCATCTTTACTTGATAAAGGTGTATTACTGGGCATAGAGTCAATGAAGCAATACTTTGATATCAAAAAACGTTATGGGAAAGTTGACTCGGACCTACTTTTTGAACTGGATCAAACTCTACGGAATGGAGTAAGTCAACTACCCAAGCATCTCTATACTCTCAAACACCAGTCCGATGTATATGCAGTAGCCTTTAGCCCCGACGGCAAAACCATTGCTACTGCAAGTTATGACAAAACCGCCCGCCTCTGGGATACTGAGAATGGCAAAGAATTAGCTACTCTCAAACACCAGTCCGATGTATATGCAGTAGCCTTTAGCCCCGACGGCAAAACCATTGCTACTGCAAGTTCTGACAAAACCGCCCGCCTCTGGGATACTGAGAATGGCAAAGAATTAGCTACTCTCAACCACCAGTCCTCGGTAAATGCAGTAGCCTTTAGCCCCGACGGCAAAACCATTGCAACTGCAAGTTCTGACAAAACCGCCCGCCTCTGGGATACTGAGAATGGCAATGTATTAGCTACTCTCAACCACCAGTCCTCGGTAAATGCAGTAGCCTTTAGCCCCGACGGCAAAACCATTGCAACTGCAAGTTCTGACAAAACCGCCCGCCTCTGGGATACTGAGAATGGCAAAGAATTAGCTACTCTCAACCACCAGTCCTCGGTAAATGCAGTAGCCTTTAGCCCCGACGGCAAAACCATTGCAACTGCAAGTTCTGACAAAACCGCCCGCCTCTGGGATACTGAGAATGGCAAAGAATTAGCTACTCTCAACCACCAGTCCTGGGTAAATGCAGTAGCCTTTAGCCCCGACGGCAAAACCATTGCAACTGCAAGTTCTGACAAAACCGCCCGCCTCTGGGATACTGAGAATGGCAATGTATTAGCTACTCTCAACCACCAGTCCTCGGTAAATGCAGTAGCCTTTAGCCCCGACGGCAAAACCATTGCAACTGCAAGTTCTGACAAAACCGCCCGCCTCTGGGATACTGAGAATGGCAAAGAATTAGCTACTCTCAACCACCAGTCCTCGGTAAATGCAGTAGCCTTTAGCCCCGACGGCAAAACCATTGCAACTGCAAGTTCTGACAAAACCGCCCGCCTCTGGGATACTGAGAATGGCAAAGAATTAGCTACTCTCAACCACCAGGACACGGTAAGAGCAGTAGCCTTTAGCCCCGACGGCAAAACCATTGCTACTGCAAGTTCTGACAAAACCGCCCGCCTCTGGGATACTGAGAATGGCAATGTATTAGCTACTCTCAACCACCAGTCCTCGGTAATAGCAGTAGCCTTTAGCCCCGACGGCAAAACCATTGCTACTGCAAGTTCTGACAAAACCGCCCGCCTCTGGGATACTGAGAATGGCAATGTATTAGCTACTCTCAACCACCAGTCCTCGGTAATAGCAGTAGCCTTTAGCCCCGACGGCAAAACCATTGCTACTGCAAGTTCTGACAAAACCGCCCGCCTCTGGGATACTGAGAATGGCAAAGTATTAGCTACTCTCAACCACCAGTCCAGGGTAAATGCAGTAGCCTTTAGCCCCGACGGCAAAACCATTGCAACTGCAAGTGATGACAAAACCGCCCGCCTCTGGGATACTGAGAATGGCAATGTATTAGCTACTCTCAACCACCAGGACTGGGTATTTGCAGTAGCCTTTAGCCCCGACGGCAAAACCATTGCAACTGCAAGTTCTGACAAAACCGCCCGCCTCTGGGATACTGAGAATGGCAATGTATTAGCTACTCTCAACCACCAGGACTGGGTATTTGCAGTAGCCTTTAGCCCCGACGGCAAAACCATTGCTACTGCAAGTTCTGACAATACCGCCCGCCTCCATTGGGCAACACCAGAAGGCTTAATTCAAGAAGGTTGTCGCCGCCTCAGTCGGAATTTAACAGCAGAGGAATGGCAGCAGTATATCAACAGCGACTTGGAGACATATCAGAAAACTTGCAAAAATATTCCCGTTCATCCTAGTTTAATTGCAGAAGCTAAAAATCTTGCAAAAACAGGGGAAAAACCGAAAATCAAACAGGCAATTTCTATCTTCAAAAAAGCTCTAGAATTGGAACCAGAAATTGACCTCGATCCTGATACAAAAACTAGAGAAACAGACCCCCAACTTGTAGCAAATAAACTTGCTGCTTCTGCCAAATTAAAATAAGGTAAAAAATTAGCAATAGAGGGAAAAATAGAAGAAGCAATTAATCTTTATAATGAAGCACAAAAATTAGATTCAGATGTCGAAATAGATGTGGATAATTGGGATGTTATACTTTCCTGTGATGGAAAAATCCAGAATTATCAAGATTTAGCAAGAGCATTAACAGGAAATTATCAGGGAGCAGTTGAGGATTTTCAAGTATTAGTAGAATCCATAAAAGATGAGGATGAAAAAGCAAAACTTGAGGGTTGGATAGAGACTTTGAAAAAAGGAGAAAATCCCTTTAATTCTGAAGTATTGGAGGAGCTGAAAAATAATAGACGAATTTATGGTTAGACAGCATTAATTACTATCTATCAAAAGTATTTAATAATCCGTCGTAAGCCACCATTATAGAACAACATATTATGGTTAGGAAACTGATGCAGCATACTTCAGACTTATGAGGCACGCCCACGGGAGCAAGATGCCCGGACTAGATAACTTTTACCATTTATTATGTAAATCATTTGCCCCAAATATGCCGTAAATTCTCAAACTCATTTAAAGACTAATTTTAACCCTTAACCTTTAACCTTTAACCTCTAACTTTTAACCTCTAACTTACCTCCTTGGGGGGAAAAAAATTTAGCTTAACCATTGCCTTTTAACCCTTAAATTTTAACCCCCAACTTCTACGATCGCTTTAATATATACTTTCTCAAAAGCCAAATTAACAAACTAACAAAGAAAACTAAGGTTATATTATATACAAACGTATTTTGACAAAGAAAAAACCTATCATTAAAAATAGACTTACATTCCGTAGCCGCATTATCTCCTGTTAAACCAGCAATAGCAACTCCTGTAGCTACCACACTAATTAACCCTTTAAAATCGCGATCTACCTTAGCCCTTTCTATTTCTGTTTGGCTACGAATAGCATTAATATTATTCTCTAATAACCTCAAACCTAACTCAAAACTTTCTAAATATTCTTTAATTTGCCAAAGATACTTATCTTTAACCAACTTGCTAAAATCATCCAAAAAATCAATATTAGTTCGAGAACCAGGCACCTTTTCAGTAGCATTTTTAGAAATAGTTTTTAATCTTTTCTCATAATTACTTAAATTAATTTGTATTGTAACCTTTTGAAACTGAAGATTATTCATATTATTCGTGTATTGATTCATAATAACCTGAACTTTCCTCAGAATAGAACCAATTTCCTCCAACCTATTAACCTTACCATTCCCTTCAGTAACCTTTTCTTCTATAGACCCAGTTATAGAATAAACTTTAGCAAACATTTTCTTAGCTTTATTGATTAAAACAGAACCTTGACCATAAGCCCAAATAATTTTGTGATGGTAATATAATAAGGACATCCAGTCCGTATATAACTCACTTAAAATCTCGAAACTTTCTTTATCTGGATAAATAGCAACAATAACATGTTTATTTTGCACAAAAATAGAATTTTCTTTCTCTCCTAACTTAACTACCTCCTCCTTAAAACCCTTGTCAGAATACTCAAAAATTGTAGCACCAATAAACTCACCTTTCTTGTGAAACTTAACTTCTTCTTTTGTATTAGGAAAAATAGCTTTGTAAGACTCTTGAGCAATTTGTTCTATTTCTGCTGAAGTTATTTCCGAGAAATTAGGTAAGTAAGTAGACAACATCCAAGTCTGACCTAATGTAGCTTTATTATCCCCTAACTTTCGTTGAATTCTTTCCTTTAACTCAGCAAAATATTCTGGAGTTTTTTCCTGAGAACCATTAACTTCAGCAACCTCCAATAACAGTCCATAACTATCTCCTAACCGTACTGGATAGTAATAACCATTCTCTATAGGAGTATCAGGATCTAAAGGAGCATAAATATCCTTAAGAAGTTGAATATATCCAACCTCTTGCTTCTGCCTTTGGTCGAGATCCTTTCCGTCTTCTTTTAACCTTTCCTGAACAGTTTCATCGAACTTTTGATAAAAATATTCGCGTTTTTCCCCTATACTTTTTTCATTATCACTCAGACTATTTCTTAAGTCATAGAGAAATAAGTCAATGGTAGGATTAATAATATTGAGCATTTCAGTTATTAGTTATTAGTATTTCCGACTTGAGCTAGAGGCTTAAAAACTAGAAAATTCCTTTTCATTTATCAAACTTTATGTTCAGAAAAAAGTTGATAAAACATAGCTCCTACAAACAGAGAACAAAAGTTTTCATCCCCCACCTTTCTAGGGAATAGAATTACCATTTCTCAAAAACTTTTCCACCTATATCTTCAGGAGAATAACCCATTCCTAAAAATTCTCAGGAGGAGAAATAAGAAAATCAAAGAGTAGGGAAAAAACAAACACTTATAAAATTCACATTAACTAAAACCAAGACAGCAAAAAAGTTATTTACTTTCTGTCTAAATCAAAAATTAATGCAATCTATAGAAATTGGCACTAAACCAAATCATATCCATAAAAAGCTAGTTTTTCCAAATCATTCTAACACTCTTACCCCCTGCTGAGAACCTTCTGCTTTCCATAATAATTAGAAATTATTTATTCTTCGACCTATTTGGACGAATCAAATTTAATAGCCGCTCCAACTTGCTAGATTTTTTTACTATTTCTTTTGCTATTTCTGATGGCTCTGGCGATGATAAAACCTGCATAGACATATTAGTAATTTCTTCTTCACTTGTTAGATCAGAAGAATTAGGCTTAATAATAGGACGGGTATGTTTCAGAGCAGCCGCCGGAATAACTGCTTCTAATTCTTCTTGAGTGGGAATAAAATCATAAATATTATCAACCTCATCTAACTTAGATTTAAAGTCCTGAAAGATTGTACTTAAAGACGAATTTTCATTAATTATTCCCATTAAATTAGACTCAATATCTGTTTCCCAAGCAGTAGGTTTAACAAATAGTTGTTCAGCAATAACATAGAGAGCATCTTTAGCCTCAGAACCTAAAGAATTCTCTAACTCTCCGATAGCTAATAACGTAGATAATAAGAACTTATCCTTTGAATAATTCATCTAAATTCTCCTTTATTTATAACTTATTTTTTTTTATTTTCAGATAATTTTAGTTATTGAACTTATTAATTTCCTCTGTGAACTTTAACATATCTATATCTGACTTTCATAAATAGGAAAACCTGCTTTAATAATTCAACTATTCATTAGACACTTAAACTTACTCCTCCAAAAACAAAAGCCACCCTATTTCTTACTTCACAACCAGTATTCATAGTAACTATTCTCAAGACTTACAATAAATAAACTCTCAAGCCTTCCCTTTTTATTAAAATTACTCCTCCAAAAATAAAAGTCACCCTATTTATTATTTTACACCCAGTATTTATCCTAACTATTCTCAAGATTTATAATAAATAAACCCTCAAGTCTTCCCTTTCTATTTTTAGAAGGTAGCTCTGGGTAAGTCCTATAACTAATAATTAATAACTGAAATTCACCAGACAAAAAACCAAATTGACCTACCACCACCTTTTCGCGATCATACTCAACTACCAGATGAGGACAGCACCCATGTAAAAAATTTCCAAGAACATCCCCAAAGTATCCTCCTAACTAACTCTATCCAACCTATTTTACAACAGCAACATCCAGATAAAAATTATCCTATTGGCCAAGATAGTAGTATCAGCGAAAAACTGACCCCCCAGAAAAAAGGTCAGAAGCGCCGAACTAGTTTTATATTCCTAACGTCCCACCACTGTTAAATGGTGAAATTCGTCCTATTATCTATGGCGAGAATATATGGCACCTTTAGTTTATCTAGAATTTGCCAGTGAAGACGGAACAGAATAGTTAGAAAAAACGTCATTCTGATTTTCCCAGGATGGTGAAACAACAAGACCAGGAAAACTTTGGGTATATAAACGTATTATCAAAATATCTTATTGCGGAGTGTATATCATCACAACTGGCCACTTAGAAATATATCATTTGGTGGGTGGCTCTTGTCGCCAGCCTCCTAATGACCCGGGTCACTATTTAACTGAGTCCCTAGGAATAGAACTGGGAATATGTCAGGGCTCCTATAAAAATCAAACTCTATCATGGTTACCTTGGTAGGACCCTGAACGGAACCTGTTATTGACAGGAGCAGAAAGAGTAAAAGTAGAAAAATCTCGTGGCGATCGCTTGGCTCACATAGCAGAACCAGAACGCCAACAGGCAGAGCCGGAACGCCAACGGGCAGAAAAAGCAGAACAAACACGAAGAAATGCTATTCCTAAATTATTAGCAACAGGAATAACTGTCGAACAAGTAGCACAAATTCTTAGTTTAACAGTTGAAGAAGTGAGGGAAATTTCTGGTTGAAAGTAAATATTATGACCATCCTGGCTCTATCTTTGATAAACCTGTGGGATGATATTAAGTTCAGTTTATTCTGTCATAGCGATCGCTTCCACTAGAAGTAGTTTGCTCAACAATGAAAAAACTCTTAACCTATAACTTTTTCTACTAGTAGCGATCGCTTATTTGTTAAGTTTCGTCCCTCAACCCCACCTACAGCTATAATTTTTAACTTTTGACTTTTAATTTTTAATTTTTAATTTTTAACTTAAAATTTGACTGGCAGCGATCGCTTATTTGTTGGGTTTCGTCCCTAAACCCACCTACCAGTCTTTTGGCTTTAAAATTTTAACTTTTGACTTATATCCCTACCAATAGACGTTATTCTTGCAGATAAGTCAAAAATATGTTAATTGAATATAGAAAAGACATTCATAAAGATTTATAACGCATCGAATTTTAAATTCAAACCGCCAAAGTAAATACAACTTATCAATAAAAATAAATTAAAATGCTCAAAGCAATTTTGTTTGACCTTGATGGCACCCTAGCAAACACAGACCCCTTGCATTACCAGACCTGGAAAGAAATTTTAGATAATCACGGAATACCAATTAATCATAACTCTTACAAACAATATATTAGTGGTAGAACTAACCCAGAAATTATTCAAGATTTACTGCCAAAACTATCAACTACAGAAGCAGAAGAACTAGCAGACTATAAAGAAGTTAAATTTCGAGAAATGGCTAAAAACTTGCAGCCATTAACAGGATTATTAGACTTAATTGAATGGATTAAAAACCAAAAACTCCAGAAAGCCGTAGTAACAAATGCACCACCAGAAAACGCTAAATTTATGCTCGAAGTTTTAAAGCTAAAAGATACATTTCCATTAGTAATATTAGGTGGAGAAATGACTGTAGGCAAACCCGACCCAGCACCTTATAAATTATGTTTAGAAAAACTAGCAATTTCCCCAGAAGAGGCAATTGTTTTTGAAGATTCCCGTTCTGGAGTTAAATCAGCAGTAGGAGCAGGAATTTATACAATAGGAGTTGCTTCTACCCACGAACCTAAATCTTTATTAGAAATAGGAGCCAGTATTGTGATTAATGATTTTAGTGATCATAAACTAGAGGAAACTTTAAATAATTGGAATATTTATCGGTAAAAAAAAATCAAATTTTCACCTAAGAATTTAGCTTTCATCTATCAAATATTAATTGATAGTTAGACGAACAAAGAAAAGCATATATAATCAGAGCCACAGTACCAAAGCGATTAGCTTATTTTTGTGACTAAAACAATCAATATAAATAGCAATCCAGTAGTGTAATTTATACCCTTTAACAAAAATTAAATCATCTATTCAAAAGTAATCCCTTAATACCCTTAAT
The DNA here is from genome assembly GCF_000014265.1 of Trichodesmium erythraeum IMS101. Classification (NCBI taxonomy): domain Bacteria; kingdom Bacillati; phylum Cyanobacteriota; class Cyanophyceae; order Oscillatoriales; family Microcoleaceae; genus Trichodesmium; species Trichodesmium erythraeum. The sequence continues at coordinate 3,793,533 of NC_008312.1, read as the reverse complement.
ACTTTTTCAGATTTTTTCATGCCTAAAACTTTAACCCTACAGTAATTTCATTAAATTACACAGAATTAAAGCTAATAAAAATATTTGGAGTAAGAGGAAAAAAAATTAGATTAAAAGAAAAGAAATCATCAAAAATTTTAAAAATAAAAAGTAAATTGAACAATATATCTATCACAAATATTTCCCAGAACCATTTATATAAGTAAATAAAATATACTGATATTTCTCTCCCACAAACCAGGTTTCTGGCAACATTCCAAAGCAAGCAGATTTGATCTAAAATTTCAATTATTAAATAATAATATAAAATCAATAACTTTTTGACTCTCTTGAGCTAAATTAATGTTAATTATTTTTATGTTATGCAGACGTCCTTATGAAACATCCCCAACTCTACTGATCTAATCTAATCCCCTACTTTTCTACTCAATAAAATGTAGAAAAGTTTTCAGAAATGGTATTAGTATTAATGCTCAATATCTGGATGCGATCTGAAGTCCGTTAAAAAAAATGGAGTCAGCATCTACAAAATATTACCAGTAATATTTGGTATTAAGTAGGTGCACACAAAAAATAGTTGACTTGAGGTAAATGTACATTTTGTTATATAGCAACAAAGTTTAACCCCTATCTACTTATAAAGATAATATCAAAATCAGCCTCATTAAGGTGGTACTAAAAATATCCATTAGTGTAGTAGAAATAACGAAAAATTCGGCGTAGAATAGGGCACAAAAAAATATTTACTTCACGGTTTATACCATATGAATCTGCTGTAAATAATTAACTTTTTTAGCTTTTAACTTTTGATTTTTGGATTTTAACTTTTGACTTTTACTACACTTCACCACCAAATCAAAAAAAAAGTGCTATAGTAACCCACTAAGCTAGGGGTGCCTAAAATATTTAGGCTGAGAAATACCCTTAGAACCTGAGACTGGTTAATACCAGCGGAGGGAAGCTGTTTATTTAAGGAAAAAAATATGCGGACAGAATGGATCGCCAAACGTAGTGGACACAAAAATGTCTCTCAGATGCACTACGGTCGTCAGGGAATCATCACTGAAGAAATGAACTTTGTGGCCCAACGAGAAAATCTTCCTGCTGAGTTAATTCGTGCAGAAGTAGCAAGGGGACGAATGATTATCCCTGCGAATATTAACCACACTAACCTTGAACCAATGTGTATTGGAATTGCTTCTCGGTGTAAAGTTAATGCCAACATTGGCGCCTCTCCCAATACTTCTGATATTACTAAGGAAGTTGATAAACTAAAACTATCCATTAAATATGGTGCAGATACCGTGATGGACTTATCCACAGGTGGCGGTAACTTGGATGAAATTAGAACTGCTATTATCAACGCTTCCCCAGTACCTATCGGAACAGTACCAGTATACCAAGCAGTAGAAAGCGTTCATGGCAGAATAGAAAATCTGACTGCTGATGACTTTCTTCATGTTATTGAAAAGCATGCTCAACAAGGGGTAGACTATCAAACCATCCACGCCGGAATTTTAATTGAACATCTACCTCTAGTCAGAAGCCGTATCACTGGTATAGTTTCCCGTGGCGGTGGAATTATCGCCAAGTGGATGCTCCACCATCACAAACAAAATCCTCTTTATACTCATTTTGACGATATTATTGAAATCTTCAAAAAATATGATGTTTCCTTTAGTTTAGGAGATTCTCTACGACCCGGTTGTACCCATGATGCTTCTGATGAAGCCCAACTAGCAGAATTAAAAACATTAGGTCAGTTAACTCGCCGTGCCTGGGGACATGAAGTTCAAGTTATGGTAGAAGGTCCTGGTCATGTACCAATGGACCAAATTGAGTTTAATGTGAAAAAACAAATGGAAGAGTGTTCAAGTCCTCCTTTGAATGCTTTGGATCTAGATCCCTTAGCATCCAACGCCAATGAACAGATGGAAAAGTTTAATGTTCTAGGTCCAGCTCCTTTCTATGTTTTAGGTCCATTAGTCACAGATATTGCTCCTGGTTATGATCATATTACTTCTGCTATTGGTGCAGCAATGGCGGGATGGTATGGTACAGCAATGTTATGTTACGTTACTCCGAAAGAACATTTAGGTTTGCCTAACGCTGAGGATGTCAGAAATGGACTCATTGCTTATAAAATTGCAGCCCATGCAGCAGATATTGGTCGGCATCGTCAGGGAGCGAGGGATAGAGATGATGAACTTTCTGCTGCTCGTTACAATTTTGATTGGAACCGTCAATTTGAGTTATCTTTAGATCCAGAGCGAGCCAAAGAATATCACGATGAAACTTTGCCTGCGGATATCTATAAAACTGCTGAATTTTGTTCTATGTGCGGACCAAAATTCTGTCCGATGCAAACTAAGGTTGATGCTGACGCTTTGACAGAATTAGAGAAGTTTTTAGCCAAGGAAAAAGAAGTTGTAACTCAAAGTTAATAGACATATTAATTTTAAAATAATTAGGGTGGGGTAGAAAACAATTAATATTTGGGTTTAATTGTTAATCTTTGTATTTTGTGTGTTCCTGCTTTCTGGAAAAACTGTTTCAGAAATACTCCATGGAATTGATGAATCCTAAAAATCTAAATCTTTCTATCCCACCTATTCTAATTTGTTAAGTTATGCCTTACTAAGGAACTCCTAAAACCCTTTTTTTTAAGTGGGGTTATGGGGAGGTATTGGTAGGGTTTTTTTATTCTCTAACCTAACCATTTTCGTTTAGTAATTAATACAAATCCGCTTATTACAGGGCGCTTATTCCATCGCCAAATTCAATATATGGCAAAGAATTCAACTTTTTTTGTTTGATAAAAAAATTTCAGACACAAGTTATTGCAGCATTTTTTAATGGATAAAATTCAAAACTATTAGATGTTGATAGGTAAGCATTCAATAACTGAATACTTACATTAATAAAGAAAAAAATAGATACAATAAGCCTTCAATTTTCCTGGTTAGGCGATCGCCTTTTTAAATATATTTACTATTGGAAAATATCCATTTAATCGAAAATTTATAACTTATCTGTTTTGTCAAGTTTGATTTTAAGAAAGACGTTGATCAAGCAGAACTTTGAAAGTAGAGATGTTGGAAAGTATTGTAAGTTAATGATGGGAGAGAGGATGGGAAAAGAGGGGATAAAGAAAGAGAAAAAGTTACTAAAGTTTGCTAATTTTTCAATTTCAAAATGTCATTAAAATCTGAGTAAATATTTGCTTCAGTTAGCTTAAATAAAAACAATTCCTAAATTTCTCTTCAAAGGTAATTGATAAACTTGGCTAATTTGAAACTTTAATAGAGTGAGCAACTCAAAACTTTTCTCCTCGTAGTAGAGAGGTAAGGAGTGACTATTTCATTACAGCACTTACCACGGCCTATGAGGTAAACATTTAGGGTGCAAGATGGCCATATAACAAGAGTTTTACTATTCACCCCTTGTACATCTGATACCATGGCCGATCCTATATGGTACGGTACTATTTGCTTTCCGTGACCAAGCTAGCGATCGCTACCCTTTTGTCTTTGTTAACTCAAAAGCTTGAATAGTCTACTAATAACTGATAAAGCTCTAAAAGTATCTCAGTTTTTAAAGCCAAACCTATTAAATTTACCAAAAATAATTTTTTTAAAACGTCAAAGTAGCTACATCAGAAGCAAAATATTTCTGAGATAATTATTTACATTGGTTTTTTTAGAGCTGCAAGTACACGAAACTAATTCTATATCTATACAAGCTCAATTTTTTACCTTCTTATAAGATCCCAGAAAATGAGAATAGGTAAATAATTTTATAGTGGTACTTATGATTGAAATTCTTTACAAAAATATTCACTCTAAAGTGCTAGTTGTGTTAAAATAACTAATTCTATTTAACAATATCTACTATAGGAAAAAAATCAATGGTTCAAGCCACTATCTACTCCCTTGATGCTATTAAGGATGAAGTCCAAGAATTATTAAGAAAAGAACTTATTAGTCGTCATCAATCTATTGATACTCTTCGTTCGTACATTCATCATCGAGATTGGGATGAAGTTGAGTCAGAATTAGAAAGAAATGATTTTCTTGCTAGAGACCGCATTACTGACTTGATAGGTAAAGAAGAATGGCGAGAAGATTAATGGATAAATCTAAGTCTAGTTTCTCATACACTCATATTTAATCCAATCAATTCATCTAGTTCTAGAGCTTTTTTAATATACTCTAGAACTATAACTTTTTTGACTAAATTTAGGTTTTTTGCTATTTCTTAGCAATTAGACTCTAGAAAAGCAATAAAAATAACCAGATAAATCACAGAGTTTAGTTAACAATAAAATTCATCTACAAATAATATTTATAAAAATAAAATTCAAGCATAAGAAAGTTTTTTATTCATTGGTATAAGATAAGGTTTCACTAAAACAGCCTTAGATTTTTTTAGTAAATTTTTGAGAAAATATTCAAGATTTCCTGAATTTTATATCTTATTCATTGAGGTTATTTCTTCTGAATTCTAAGTACCTGCTAATAAACCGTAAATAAGTTGATTGTTTTAATAATCACATTTTTTTTAGTAAGTAAATTTCTCTCAATAAAAATGTAAAATAAATAAGCAATCAATTATCATAACTCAACTAATTTTCTCTCATAAAAACTAGCATTATGAGTTTTTCAAATCTGCTTTAGTCGTCATTTTTATCATTAATATTTTTGAGATTTTCTTGTAATTCTGAGACAGTAAATATTGACTTAAAATAAATACCTTCTTTTTGATAAAATTCTTGAGCACCTTGTTGTCTATCAACAAGAGAAAAAATATGATTAACCTGATAACCTGCCTCTCGCAGTCGATGAACTGCCATCATTGCTGATGCTCCAGTTGTCACGACATCTTCTAAAACAACTACTTTGGCATTATCATCTAATCTTGGCCCTTCAATGTAAGACATTGTACCATGTCCTTTAGCTTGTTTGCGGATAATTAAAGCTGGTATAGGACGATTTTCATAAGCAGATACCACACTAACAGCAGTGACAATTGGATCAGCACCTAATGTTAAACCAGCTACTCCTTGAGTATCTTCAGGTAACATAGACAAGATTAATCTGCCAATTATCAGAGCTCCTAGGGGATGAAGAGTAACGTACTTACCATTTATATAATAGGAGCTACTTTGCCCAGAGGATAATATAAAGTCTCCCTCACGATAAGCTAATGTACTTAAAAGATCAAGTAATTGTTGTCTAATAGTTGTTATATCAGTAGTAGCCAAAGATGATGAATTTAGAGATTTAATTTGGTTTGTCATATCAAGTGCAACATTTAAGTATAACCTGTTGGCCACTAAGCCTTTAATTAGGATATAAATGGCTGTTCCAAGTCAATATATGAGGACAACCTCGACTTGTGAATAATTCTTATTACCTTATAGCTGCAATTTCTATTGCCTTATTGTTAGGTTGACAGCTTAGCATGCCACGGGGTAGAGACTGAATATCAATCTTCAAAGCTGGTCTAAATGGGGTCAAAGCTCTAACTACCAAATGAGTGAGACTGTTAAAAGAGACTGACAAGTGGACGAAGTAGTGCTACAAGCAAAAGCCCTAATACATAAATGGTTAGCCCAGGTAGGATTTAGAACTAAAACCAGAAAAAACTAAAGTTGCCCACACCAATTGAAGTACATGAAGGAAATAAACTCGGGTTTGATTTCTTAATATTCACTATCAGGAAATGAAAAGTTAAGTCAACTAAATAAGGATTTAAGATACAGATAAAATCATCCACTGAGAGTATAAAAACTCACTATCGGAAAAATTGCAGAAGTATGTAATGGATATAAAACTACCCCAGTAAAGGCTTGAATAGCTAAATTAAACGTGATAATAAGAGGATGGGCTAACTACTTTTGTACCTTAGTCAGCAAAATGGGTGAAAGAGAAGTATTTTTATTCTGTCACAAACACCCGAAACTAGGTATTAAATGACAAAGAATAAAGAATTATACTAAGCCTACACTTAGATTTAGGTATTATAAGCCATGTCAAAATAAAAGGCAATAAATCCCATTATGAGGATGATTGGAACGATTGGAGCAATAGAATCGGTAAATATCTAGGCATAAGGAAAGAAATAACGGTTATATTAAAATAACAAAAGAACAGATGGGCAGTGTCTGCTAGTAAAAAAAACTTACCGAACAATTTGGTTTAAAGCTTTCCACCTTTTTTTTTGGGGGAGGCTTTTTGCTGTAGTTATAGAGTGAAAAATGCTCTGTGGTATTTAAATGCTCTAAAAAAAAGTGAGTAGCTAACTGATTAAGGATAGTTAGGTACAATTTAATACTAATCTAATCTCTATTCCCTATTTCCCAAAATACTAACGATAAACTTTTTCTTGAGAATCTCCCTGCTATAATATCAACAATTTAGCAATAATCTATGTCGTAATTAGAGTTTATGGCCATAAATTGGAAAAGTTTCAGTGGCACTATTATTTTTTGTGCGATCGCGAACCTAACATCTATCCAGGTTGCTCAAGGAGAACATCTAGAAGATACTGCTGGTACATATCAACCTTTTGCAGAACAGTTTAATCGAGCAACTCAAAGACGTTCTGGTAACTTTTTTAGAAAAAGAAACCTATTGCATCAGATAGGTCGTTATTTTGGTATTCCTAAGTATCCAGAGCAAGCTATTGAGAGTGATGATACTCGAATTAACCAATTATATATAGATGAACAAAGACGACAATTTTCTAGTACCCCAGTTATTCGAACTCCAGATATAATTAATCCCTATAATCAATCTGTACTAACAGCTCCTCCCTCTGAGTCAACGCCTACTTTTGGTGGTAATTAGTTCTTTGGGGGTTGGGGAGTAAGAAGTAGTTCTAGTAGTTACGAGGAATAATGATAACCAGTGAAAGGGGATGAATATTTATAATTTATATTATTTATATTAGATTATGCAACGCCATTCTTTTTCTTCTAAAAAAGTTATCTAGATTTTCTGAGTTAGGAAGATTTGGTCTAGGAATGGGTAGCTTGTAAATGTAGTAATGTTTATAAGTAAACTCTTTTCATTCTCAGGAGTCTAACTGCAAAAAATCATTACTTGTACACCAAACTAGCTAGGAATTTAGTGTCTGTGGTTTTACAGCTTACAGATACTTGTTTGTTGAGCATCAGAAGGTAAGCGCTGCTATTAAATCTGAAAATTATATACAAGCTTCAGTTTAAGTTTAAATTAATTTCAAGCCTAATCTTAAAGAGAAGTTTTATACTACGGTAAGTAGTAATTTTTGAAGTACTGAGGCAGAATCGAAAGTCTATCCAATTAGGTGTCAGTCAGTTTAGCTAAGTTTAGTAAAATCTTGAGATAATCATGATATACTTCCACAAAAGATTCTCAAACCTTTACTCAACCTTTATAAAAATTGGCATTTTGGGAAATATCTATTAGATAACTAGAATTTACGGATTTATATGACTTGTTTCTAGAATAGATAAATCTTTGTTTTTAACAAAGGCACTGGAAGGGCACTGGAAAAAATAGTGTTTCTAAGTTTGCCCTGGTAAGTTATATTACAAAAATGATCTGAGAAAACGAGCACGGAGGGATTTGAACCCCCGACACCCAGAACCGGAATCTGGTGCTCTATCCACTGAGCTACGCGCCCTTAGTAAGGTTATGATTAACTGTAGCATTTTTAGTCTCAAATTGGCAATACTTAAATTATTTTTCTTGTAGGATTATTTCTATGAGCTCTACAATACACTTCAAACAAAAAAAATGGTTTTCTGGCATTTGTTGCTTAAAGTTTTTCTATGCACAAACTAAAACTATTAGACTATAACTCTGTTTTTAAGGTGTGTTTATGGTCTAGATAGGTAGTTTTTTAGATGGGTTAAAGGTTTTTTTGCTTTTATGATCTAGACAATAATATAAAGTGGTCTGCTTATTTACAAGACTTTAAGCCCCATTTTTCGGTAAAATTGTCACTGTATAATTTGACTTTAAAAAACCCATGGAAATAACTGACCATAACTTATTACCTAAACTAGAGTCCTTATCAAAAAATTTTTCTAATTTAGGTATTCGCCTCTCCCTAGCAGCTAAAGAACTACAAAATAGAGGTACTCCTCCTTTAGAAAGTTTACTGGAAGAACTGATGGACTACAGTAAAAATTTTACGGACCTGAAAGACCAGGGACTAAAATTGGCACAAAAATCTCAAGTTTCTACTGGGGTAATATCTTCTTTGACAGAGTTAGAACACTTAATTAAAACAGTTATAGAAACTGCAGAATTATCAATAAATCAACCAGCTTTAGATATTCTTCATCAAATTTTGGCGATCGCTCACGAAGAACAACCAGAATTTCCTCCTTTAGAATTAGTTAAAGCACAAGCTCAGGAATTATATCAAACAATTTCTCAGACAAAATCTGAAAAATTATCTGATGATGCTCAAGCTTTAATAGAAAATAGACACCCACTTTCAGGAGTATTAAAACTTGTGAAACAGGGGAAAAATTTAGATGACGAAGAGTGGTTAGAATGGGAGGAAAAAGTTAACGCAGCTTTTGACAAAAAACTAACCTTAGCAATATCAAGAGGAAAACTGACAATTTCTAATGCCCCCTTAGGCAAAAAATCTAGAATCATATTACCTACACTGGAAGAATTAGAGCGAGATGAAAATCTTGGTAGTCAACCAACTGCTTTACAAAAGCCAACTACTAAAAATTTATCGCCTTTAATAGTTGTACCATCTGGTGGTGGTGAATCTAATCAAACACTTATTGATGATCCAGATATAATGATTTTAGAAGATTCTACATCAGCAAAATCTCTAGAGGAACTTATTATTGTTCCTGGTGTAGAAATGCCTCAAAATTCTTCTAAAACTCAAAGACCAATAGGAGTGTCTGTAGGATTAAAAGTTATAGTTCATATACAAAATCTGGGCGATCGCTCATTTGCTGCTAGAGAATATGCAGGTACTCGCGGTCAAAGTTTCCGTGTGGAAGCTTTTCAAGTTAATATAGAGCCTCCTATTGCTGGATTAAATTTGGAATATATGGCTAATATCGGTGGAGTTGGCGATACTCCTTGGTTAGAAGCTGGAAAATTAGCTGGAGAACGTGGAAAAGCTCGTCGACTAGAAGGATTTGCTATGCGGCTTACAGGTGATAAAGCTAGCAGTTATGATGTATTTTACACAGCTCATGTGCAAAATATGGGAGATTTGCCAGTTTATTCAAATGGTCAATATTGTGGTACTCGCAATAAATCTCTAAGGGTAGAGGGAATTAAAGTTTGGATAGAATTTAAGAGTTAACACTTAGGGCTCAGTATTTAGACTTTTTTAAGATGGCAGAAACAGGATAACTATTCCTCTAAATATTCTGCCTATTTTGTTTGTAAGCTTGAAGGAAATGATCATTTTATATTAATAGAGTTGTTGGATATAGAGGATAAAATAATTCAAGAATAAATTGAGAAGAAAAATACTAAATATAGAATAAGCTTTAAAAGAAGATGATTGAAAATAGCATTCACACTGATTAAACTGTGAAGTATTTGAATCTAAGGAGTGAAGTATTTTTATTGAGTGTATGAGCAAATATTGCTGGAAAAACATTGTGGACAGTTATAGGAGTTGAAGAAACATTTTTAAATTTATGGGTTGAAAATACAGGAGGTTCCGACCTGAGCAGTTTTTTTCAAATTGTGATAGTTTTGTTTAGGGTAAGTTTTCTGTTCAAATTTTTTCACAAAAACCCAATCCTTTATTCTAAAGTAACTACAACGCATAGTAATAATGCTTCTGTCCATTCAACTACAGCGCCGTAAGTGTCGCCAGTATGACCGCCCAAATAACGGTTAAACCAAGCACCTGTTAGTAGAGCGATCGCTATTCCTCCTATTGCCATTCCACAAGCTACCAACCAATTTTGAGGATCTAATAAAGTAAGAATTCCACTCATAAGCAGTAATAAGAGTATTCCTAGTAAAAAATCCAAAATAGAATATTTTGCTTTTTTGTGAAATGCTCCTTTTCCAGTAGGTTTAAGATAGGGGTAACAAGCGATCGCTACTAACTGACCCCATCTCCCCCAACCTGCTATTCCCATTAGTATTAAAAGGCGATCGCTGTCTAAATCTGTTAAAGCTGTAATTTTGATGAGTAGTAGAGCGATCGCTGCCATTGCACCAAAAGCTCCTGTAGCGCTATCTGTCATTACTTCGAGTCTTCGTTTTTTTTCTGGTACCGCTAACCCATCAGCAGCATCCATTACCCCATCCAAATGTAAACCGCCAGTTAAAGCAATTCCAGATATAATCACTACAGTTGATCTAGTGAGTACAGGCATTCCTAAAGAATGTAATCCTATATCTACTAAACCTTGAATACCTCCAAGTATCAATCCGATCAATGGAGCTAAACGAGCAATACCGTGAAAATCTAAATTCCAATCATGGGGAATTGGTAAACAGGTGTAAAAAGCAATTCCAGCCATGAACTTGGCAAGAGTTTCTCTAATTAGTTGCATCAATATTTACCGTCGCAAATTTATGATTTATGATCCTGAAGTTGGTTGAAGACTCGCCCTCTTCTATAAGGGAGCCTCATAGCGGGAAAACCGATCAACCAAATCAGTTTTGACAAGTTTTATACTATTTTACTCAAAAATTTGGTTTAAAGCCTCGCCTATAGCCGTAGGACTTTTTAATTGTATTTTTTTTTAACATATGTTATAATTATATTTAATAGCTAATGTTAGGTAAAAATAGAATTAGTTGTTGATTAATGGTTCAGGTGTCAAGTGTCAGGTGTCAGATTTAAAAATTAAATTGATAACACCTTGCTCACTAATCCATTAATTTGTGGCCAGATATTTGATCTATAACTAATTATCCAAACATGATCTTAAGTTGACAAAATAAATTTTCTATAGTAAAGAATATTTGGCTAATTGTTAACATTAAATTTATAATCTGTGCAAAAATTTGAAGAATGATACTAAAGGATATATAGCCAAACTCAAAAGTTAAAAGTTAAAAGTAATCTCTGACTAGGTTTCGGGATTTAGCAATGTTTTAAACTCAATTCGTAGTGCTTGTTATTGATTCATATTCAGAGAAACTGTGCCAAAATTGGAACAGGAATAGCAATATCTTACAACTGAGAATAAAAAAATTGTTCTGATAACTGTCTACTAAATTAGAGGCTTTTGCTATATGAGTTCCAACAATTTTGACCACAAGGTATCTGCACCTTGCATAATTGACAATGGCATTATTGTCAACAAACGTGATATGCAAAGACTATTAATAGATTTAGGCAGAGTTAAGTACATCCATACTCAAGATGGCCAAATTCAAAGCCAAGGAGAAGGATATATACTAGAAGTATTTGCCGATCATCAACGGTCAACTTTAATTGCAAATCACTCAATATATTTGAATGTATTTAGTTTTGACTACCTAGAACTGAGGAGGTCCCCATGTCAAGAAACTTATTTTAATTTTTTTAATGAAGGACGTCAGTTAAGGCTAATTCCGCTATCAAACCCCTTGCAAGAAGAAAATAGCAGAAACATTAATGCTGCAGCTTTTGATGCAGTAATGGATCAAGTCTTGTCATCTAACTGGGATCTAGAGTTAGATGATGATTGCCCATTTTAAGGAGAAAGGAAAAATATAAGGGATAGGAGATGTTTATTGAACTAAGAAGGGGCGAAAGCGCGAAGTTAAATTCTTGCTATTGTAAATTTAAGAGAGGTAAGAATATCTGAAGCGCCCTGGTGAAGTAAGATTAAAATCAGAAGGAGCAAAGGTACAAAGGGTTGAAGGCGTGAAGGCGCGAAGTTAAAATCAAATTTTGGCTCTGACTAAATTTCTCATTCTAGAGAAAATAGGTGAAATTTTCTCGCTTACTAAAATCTAAGATCGATCTTATGTCCCAAAACTTTTCCTTTAATTCTCAGGCTCGTTGTAGCTATACAAAAGCTCGTGCAGGTATTTTTATAACTCCTCATGGGAGTATAAATACACCTAGATTTATGCCTGTGGGAACCTTGGCAAATGTAAAAACTCTCACACCTGCTCAGTTAGAGGCGGCAGGTGCGCAGATGATCTTGGCAAATACTTATCATCTTCACTTACAACCAGGAGAAAGTATTGTTGCTGGTGCTGGTGGGTTACATAAATTTATGGCTTGGAATAGGCCAATATTAACTGACTCTGGAGGATTTCAGGTATTTAGCTTAGGAGATATCCGAACTATTAGCGAAGCAGGAGTTAAGTTTCGCTCTCCTCATGATGGTAGCATGATTGATTTAACTCCAGAACGCTCGATCCAAATTCAGAATGAATTGGGAGGGGATGTAATTATGGCTTTTGATGAGTGTCCACCTTATCCAGCGAGTTGGGAAGAGGTGGAGTTGGCAACAAATCGCACTTATCGATGGTTGCAGCGTTGCATAGAGGCTCATCAACGTCAGGATCAAGCTTTGTTTGGTATTGTTCAAGGTGGTGTTTATCCTGAACTTCGTTCTATAGCAGCAAGGCAGTTGGTAGATTTGGATCTGCCTGGTTATGCTATTGGTGGGGTAAGTGTAGGAGAACCAGGCGAGTTAATAGATCATATTGTGAAGGTGACAACTCCTTTCTTGCCAGAGGATAAGCCTCGTTATTTGATGGGAGTTGGCACTTATAGGGAAATGGTACGGGCGATCGCTGAGGGTATAGATTTATTTGATTGTGTGATTCCTACTCGTTTGGGGCGACATGGGGCAGCATTAGTGAGGGGTGAGAGGTGGAATTTGAAGAATGCTAGGTTTAAGGAAGATTTTAGACCACTTGATGAGTTTTGTCCTTGTTATTGTTGTCAAAATTTTAGTCGAGCTTATCTGAGTCATTTGGTTAGAGCAAAGGAAGCTTTGGGTTATACTCTTTTGTCTTTGCATAATGTTACAGAATTGATTAGTTTTACCCAACGTATTCGGGATGCTATTTTGAAAGATAGGTTTATTACGGAGTTTGGTAGTTGGCTAAGATAGTTGAAGTGAGATTCAAAACCATAATCAAAGACTTTGGAAATTACGGTTTGGTTTTAGCCTTGTCAAGTAGTAAAATTAACCACCAGGACTTACACAAAAAAGCAGTCAAAAATAGGCTCAAATATATATAACCAGAGGCTTTTACTTGAAAAAGGTATGATTCCTTTATCACCAAGGGTTCTAGTCTCTTTTAGATTTTTGATGCAATTTCCTTGTCTACAGTGACTTTCAAGCATTTTTCTGCCCCAAAAAATGTGTAAGTCTTACTACTCAGTTCAAAAAAATGTACCAACGGAAAATTATTCATAGAAATTGGGCTTTTCTAAGCAACTCCATAGGTAAAGATATCAAAACTCTAACTAATGAAGAAGAGGGTAGAAAAAAAAGTTTAGTAGGTAGATGCCAAAAAGGAAAGTGCCAGTTTTTCGGTGCAAAAAGCTAGTATTTTGGGCTGACTATGGCCTCAAATTCAGGGGTTGCTGAATCAAGGGATAAATTCTATTAGTCCGGGAATTGAAGTCTGACTCATTAGATCGCAAGCCACTCCACCCATCCAATAATGAGCAGCAGGAGCAACCGGAATAGGTTCTTGAAAAACATCAATACCCCATTTTTGACAGACATTGATAATATTGGGAAATCTGTCGCGAACGCGGTCTGAGTCAATGGCTCGCAAGTCCAAATAAACATGAGCATTGGTAGGCTTGGTAGCAGTTTTGTGCAAATGATGGAAAATAGCTCTACTGACAACATCTCTAGGAGCTAACTCTCCAGCCGGATGATACTCAAAGGCAAAGCGGTTTCCCTTATTGTCTATTAGGTGCGCTCCTTCTCCACGAACAGCTTCACTAATGAGAAAACGAGGTGCTCCTGGTTTAATTAAGGCAGTAGGATGAAATTGGAAAAATTCCAAATCTCGCAAAACTGCCCCGGCACGCCACGCTATAGCAATTCCATTCCCCGTACTCACCTCAGGATTAGTAGTTTGGGCAAATATTTGACCGCCTCCACCTGTTGCCAAAACTACTACAGAGGATTTTAAACATTGGATTTTACTTTCGTGAAGAAGACTAATACCTTGAACCCGAGCCTTTTGTGTGGCTAACCACAAATTTAATGCTACTGCCTGGGAAATTATCTAAATATTTGGACGTTCTTGAGCTTCAATAACGAGTGTATCAATAATAGCTCTACCTGTGGTATCTGCTGAATGAAGTACCCGGGGATGAGAGTGAGCAGCTTCGAGAGTCATTGCCAGTTTTTTTCCTTTGCGGTCGAAGGCAACTCCCATTTCTACTAGATGAGCGATCGCCTTGGCAGCATTCTCCATATTATTAGTCATTGACTTTCAATAACAGGACTTACGCAAAGACACTATCTAGAAAAACCAGGAAATAGAATCAAGCCAACTTCACTAAGAATATGCGCTATATCAGAATAAGTCAAAGTTTAGATCAAGCACTCATCAACTTTAGTTAGCGCCATCTGACGCTGCCATTTTTCTTTGATGGTCTGATAATCATTGTAATATTCTTCTGGATTAAATCCTGGCAATATTTCAAAAACATCTATTTCTTGCCATAGAGGTTGTAAACTTTCAATGACTGCCATAGATTGAAAAACAATTTTTTCTGGTTTTAACCAATATTGTTTTTCTTCATGGGTGACATTAGGACGCAACTTATTTTCATTACCTGTATCTGTGGTACTAACATTAATAAAACGTCCCCTAATTAATCCTTGCCACTCTTCTGACTTAGCTAAGTCTTTGATATATTGGCGTAAAGTATCCTTAGCATAAGTATAAGAATGCCAAAATGGGATTTTGTATTTATCACTAATGGAACCAAAACCACAAAGAGCGAGGGTTGTTTTTCTCCCTCGCTGATGTTCTTCATTAAGTTTTTCTACTAAAGGGTTGACTACGTTAACAAAAGTATGATAGTTCGATGAGAATACTTCATCATCTATTTTGTGCCGCTCCTGGTTTAGGTGTGGTAGAGACTTGAGGTCTTCGTATTTAAATTTACCTACACCATGCACCAATATTAAATCATTAACCTCACTAAGGTCTAATTGTTTGATCGCTTCCCTAGTTCTTTTTTCATCTAACAGATCGACTTTAAATTGTATAACATCGGTTGTTTCTAAATGGCTTCGGGAAAGAGCCACACATTTTGTATTTTCTTGTTTTAAAAAGTGTTTGAGGTAGCAAGATCCAACAGCGCCTCCTGCACCGGTGACAATTGCTAATTGAGTATTCATCAAATTTTTTGCCTCTATTTTTTATGTTGGTATCTTCAAAAAGAATTATATTATTTTCATTTAATAAAAGTAGGATTCAACATCTAGGTCTAAAATTTTAAAATTTTATTTCAAACGCCAAATTCTACCTTCATTTCTAACAATAAGCCCTCGGCGATAAACATTTAGAAGGGTATTTAAAACTCTCTTAAACCTTTCGGTTTATAGAAACTAGTGATTTCAACTAGGACTGCTAAAAGCTAATAGCTAGTTAAGTGAATCAGCTTCTAAAGCTTAATAGTAGAAGCAATAAATGCACCACGTTCGGCCATTGTATATAACCCTACATGATGAGATATTTTCTGTGGATGAATAGCAGTTTTGGGTAAGCCTTTCTCGGCTGCCATTTGTGCTGTCATATCAAAAGTAGCACAACCTTGATCGTATACAGCCACATCTTTTAAGGTAGGCGCTAAACCATGATTGCGTACTGACAGAATAGTAACAACAAAGTCCATGACACAGATATCAGTACAAATTCCAACTACAACAAGGGCCTCAAGCTTATTCTTATTTATCCAATCCAACAATACATTACCTTGGGTATCTATGTCAATAGAACCTATAAATCCATTAATACAATCCTTAAAAACCAATGTTGCCAGGGGGTTATCGTGTAACCATTGAAGTTCGGGAACGAGTTCTTCTTCTCCCGTACCCTTTTCACAATGTGGTGGATAAGGAGGCTCGGGTTTTCCTGGTTCATGGGTATCTAAAAAGGCTAATACAGGCCAACCTTTTTCTACAAAAGTACGAGCTAGGCGATCGCTTTCCGAGACCATTGTAGCGATTTGTTCGTTTGGCTCTTGGGGGGCTAATGGTCCAAAACCAACAGTGCAAAAACCATTAAGTACATCTACGACTATGAGTCCGGTAGGGCGATCGGCTATAATATAGGGCTGTGGATCAATAGGTAAAGCAGCTTGAATGGTTGCTAAACTAGTATCAGGAGTAGCTAGAGTTGTAGTCATATTTATTTTAATCCTTATTTTTTCAAGAGATTTTCTGTTCAAATCTCATCAGTTTTGAATCGGGAAGGACTAATTTTTTGTTAGTACTTATAGTTATTTTAATTTAGATTAAGACAAGTATTTCTTGCTATAACTCGCGTTTCAGCAGAAAAAGTTTTCCATCTCTTTTTGCAATGACTATAACTATTAAATCATAGCGTCCTTAGCCATAAACTTGGTATAGAACCCTAACCCATTCTAGGAGGAGAGATTAGGGTTGCTATATAACTTTGAAAGTCTACATAAAAAGATGTTTATTTTGATGAAAGCGCTGCCGTGCCTGCAAAAAATCCCAAGAAACACAGGCTATTTCCAGATGTCGATTACCTGTAAAAGCTTTCCGTCCATGCATAATCCTGGAGTCATTCATCAACAGAAGGTCTCCCGGTTCTAGACTAAAGCAGTATTCATAAACTGGATTTTTTACATATTGAAAGAAGGTTATGTAAGCTGCATAAAATTCCTCCATTTGATCGAATGGTAATTTCCAAGTGTAGCTGTGAGAGTTGGCAAAATTGATTCTAGTCACTTTTCCATATTCATCTAATTCTAATATAGGCTGAGTTCTGGAATAAAAGTATTGCCATTTTGTGTACACCTGTTTGAACTGGATGGGAGTTTGAGTCAAAATCTGAAAATAATCCGGATGTTGCTGACGAAAATCATCCACAACTCGAAAACCGTCTACGATCAGCGACTCCCCACCAGAAGCACTATTTTCTACACAATACAAGCTGGTGAGCAAAGGTGGAGTGTGCCAATAAGTATAGTCAGTATGGAAGCTCATCGCATTACCAGTCTCTGCTAAATCCTTTCCTTCATTTGTAGTCTTTGATGGTGCGAACAATCCGTAGTCACCGTTGTAAATTGGCCCAATGGATTCTATTGTAGCCTGCAAATCCTTGGCTGGTATATTATGGAGTACGGTGAATCCGAAAGTAAAAAGCTGCTCGAGCCACAATTCGGGATTGGATGAAAGAGCTTCCTGCAACTTTGATATATTTGCTTCTATCCAAGCTTTATCCCATAAAAATTCCTGGTTCTGAGAATTAGATTCAGAGTCTTCATTTTCATTATCCTGCTCTCCGTCATCGTAAGCGTGACTCAACAACCAAGATATTGAGAATGTACTTTTGTGAGGAGGATCTTCGTTCCAAATGATAGTCAGTTCCCCATCTTTCTCTTCTACAGATAATGGTTCAGGGCATAAAGTATGCTTCATTTCATATAGTTTCTGAAAAGAAGTTGGATGACGAGATTTTGGAGATAAGCAATTATCCCGCAACCAAACATAGTGAAAACGTTTGCCTTTGACTGTAAGAAAAGTCTTATTTAAAGTTGCTGTACTCTTCATGGAAAACTCCTATTTTTTTAGTTGTTCAAAATCAAAAAATACAAATTAATCAGAACTTATGCAGAAACTGGGTTGATGAAGTAAATCTCCTGGTTTTAATAGCAATATCAGAGGAATAAACCTGTTTTTTTTGGTTAGTTTTTGTAAATCCTATTAATTTAAATTTTGACATTCATCTATCATAATTTCCATTAATTTTGGTGGCATACGCTGATAAGATAAATCTAATTGTTGATATTCTTTCCAAAGCTTGTGATATTCATCTTTATCTAAACGCGCTTCTTGAGTGTAGCAATTAATTGCTTTCCCAGTAAATCCTTTTTCCAGACATTTTTCTAAAGCAACTTTTGTCTCTTCAATTTCACCCACACATTCAAAAGCATTATGAGCTTTTAGCCCCATTAGTTGTCGATAATAAAGCTGTAGTTCAGGTTTATCAAAAAGATTTTCTTTGTTTAAAACTTGTTCAATTTCATTTGCCTGTTCTGGAGTTAGATAAGCCATATAGGATAAATAAACATAAGCACATTTAGGACAGGATTTACACCAAGGCGGCTTAGTATTACAAGAGTAAACTAATTTTAAATCGCCTTTTTTAACTTTGTGAGCCAAAATTCGATATACTAATATATCAGAACATGGTTTTAGTAAACTAAAGACTACTAAATTACTAATAAATTCTTCTTGAATATACTTTTCATAAACTTCTTTACACTCGGTACTTTTACACCAAGCATGATTAATATTTTGATTCCCTACTGTCACCTGTTCCCTATCAGCACTTTTTTCATTGCCATAACATAATTGCGTATATTTCTCTTGCAGAATAATAGGCAAAATTCCAAACATTCCATAAGCTAAGGGTAAATCTTCATAATTTCTAATATCAGAAATTTCTAAATTTTCTACGCGATGAAGTTGAGCTGCTGGAGAATTTAGGAATGACTCAATAATGTACTGACGGTGAACTTTTTCCGGTGGATTTTTAAGTTGATAAAGATGCTGTTCATGCATTTCAAACAACTTGTTTTGATTAGCATGAGTATGTAAATTGATGCTAAAACTATCAAAAGGAATATGATTATCGTCTAAAATTATAGCCATTAACAGGCTATCTTTGCCACCACCATTGCCAACAAGTAAGGGGATTTTTCCAGGAATAATAGTTACTGCTGAATTTTTTATAAGAGTAATATCCTGATGAATAATTTTAGTTCCTTGATAATCTAAATTATTTGTTTCATAACGCCACTGTCCTAAACATTCTTCGACGCTTAAATCCCAAATATTTTGTAGATTACTTGTCCAATATTTACTATATTTTCCTAAGTCAAGGTGAGTCGGTTTTAAACTTAATATCTTTAATCCATGAAATAACAAAATATGGAAATAAATTTTCTCCATGTATTCTTGAGTATATTCTGATTCTAGCTGATGAAAGTCAACTGTTGAATACCAAAGAGTAGTTGTAAAAGTTATTTCGTTGTATTGGTAAAGCAAGGTCAAATTATGTTTTGACCGAGTACAATCAACAAGTTTTAAGACAATATTCATTCTTAATATTCTCAATTTTTTGTAATATTTTGTTCTTCAATATTAAGTACAACTTTTCCAAAGAAACCTTTACTTTGAAAAAATTGTTGAGCCTCTTTTATTTTAGATAACTGAAAAACTTGAGCAACCAGAGGTTTTAATAAATCTGCTTCTAGGTATCTAACTAACCTTTGAAACACATCTGATTCTAGGCGTGTTGCTCCAATCATCTCTAAATCTTTGTAAATCAAATCTCGTAAATCTAGAGAAACCATTGGATTTCGAATCGCTCCACAGGAAACGTATCTTCCTCTTGGCTCAAGAGATTTAATCATCAAATTAAAATAATCTCCTCCGACGACATCTAAAGCAACAGTAATTTTATGTTGAGCTAAATTAGACTCTAATAAATTATCTCGTCGATAAACATAATCTGCATCTAAATCTTTAGCAAAAGCTTCTTTATTAGCTCCAACAATAGCAATAACTTTTGCTCCCCTAATTTTACTTAATTGAATTAAAGCACTACCAACACCACCAGAAGCCCCTATAATTACCACAGTATCTTCCGCTGTAATTTTTCCTTTAGTAAGCATATTTTCTGCTGTCGAATAAGAACAGGGAAATGTAGCTAATTCAATATCAGAAAGTGAAGAATTAATTGGATAAACATTAGTAATAGGAACTACTGTATATTCAGCAAAACCTCCATCTAATTCACTGCCAATATATTGATAATTATTAGGACTTTCACTACGAATCCAACTATCAACTATAACCCTTTGTTGGATAAATTTAGAATCTACATTTTCCCCAATTTCTATTACTTTCCCAACGATATCAGCACCTTGTATTCGAGGAAACTGGGTACCATGTTGTGTCCAGCAAGCAGAATGATTGGGGTCATTTTCTGTGTTATCTTGGAGGATAGCTTGAAAATTATCCTCTGCAGCATACCAGCCAGTGCGAGTATTAATATCTGTATTATTTACCGAACAAGCTCCCACTTTAATCAAGACTTCTCCTGGTTTTGGAGTTGGTTTAGGAACTTGAGTATAGACCAGTTTTTCTGGTCCACCAAATCCAGTAAGAATAACCGCATTCATTAAATGAGTCATTGTTTTTGCTTATTCTACAAATTCCTTCAGTAATTAACGATTAATAATTACCTCTCACTTTTAGGGAAAAGATTTACTAAAAAGGAAAAAAAAATATTTTTTCCCCTTAAAAAGGGAGGCTTTTAACCTGAATTATTACAGCAATTTCGGAGGGGCGTAAGGTACAAAAATTCATTTAGTAATTTTGGCAACACAGCTTTCGAGCCGGCAACAAGTGGGATACTTTTCTTACAAAGATAAAGATTAATTTTCAACTGTACCTTACCATCCTCATGGGTTCCTATAATTATTAATTATTCTGTAACCTATTGCGCACTTTCATTAAAATCTCTCCCAAACGATTTTTACCACTCCCATCTTTACCACATCCCCAATAATAATCTTCAGGAGCGTTTTCTACTATTAACTCATCCTTGGTACTCAGAAGAATTTCGCCAATATCTTTATGGCTTTGAAATTTACAAAGTAAACCTCGCTCCATCACATCCTCTTTTATTTCCTCCCAGTCTTTGCGGAGGGGACGACTACGCTCTCGTCCCATTTTAGCAGCACCTGCAGGAGTTTTAGCCCATCTAATTTCTTCAAGATGCTGAACCCCCAAAAATTTTTGGGCTTGGAAATAATGCTCTGAAGTTGGCCACCAAAGTCCATCTAGTTCAAAACCGTGGGGGGAAAAGTTGGAGAAACAACCATAAGGCTGTTCTGTTTCATCAAAAAAGTAAATAGTCATTTTGGTTATCAGTTATCAGTTAGCCTCCTTCGGAGGAACTTCGTTAATATAAACTTGAGCTTCAGCCAAAAGTTTGAAGTACTGAAGTTTATTTTTTTGTCCTTAATTTTTCTCCAGCAAACGGAAGTGTAAAATCGCCCATTGCATATATCCCTGTTCGTAACGTTCGATCCAAGGTTGAATGCTATCTAAAGTTTTATCTACAAATTCCGTTGATGTCAGTTTTACTACTTCATTGTACCTTTTCTGTACTTCTTCCCTAAAACGCCGATAATGGATCGCTACATTTTGCGAAAGGTCAATAAAATTTAATTCCTCAAAACCTAAATCTTTTAATGTTTGACTGTAAAAGCGGTAAGATCCCATGTCACTTATCCCCAAACGGTCAAAAGCAGTTTGCAATGCTCCTGGGGGAAAAGTTTCACTCTCCATGGGGTCAGTAAAAATAAATTCGCCCCCTGGTTTTAAAATTCTCTTGATTTCTTGAAAAACTAGACAGCGATCGCCACTATGCAAAATAGCATCTTGAGACCAAACAATATCAAAAGAGTTATTTGGGTAGGGAATATCCTCAAAGCTTCCTTGAGTTATTTCCACCAAAGGATCTAAGTTTTGTTCTTGGTTGAGTTGGCCATTGCGTTGATTTTGCAATTGGCTTAAGTTGAGACAACATACAGAACAGCCGTAGGTTTTAGCTAAATACCTAGCTGCCCCTCCATATCCTGCTCCGAGGTCAATGACTCGGGAATTTTGGTCTATTTTTTTCAGAGTTTGGGCGATAGTTTTTACTGTACTCAGGGAAGCATCGTGGATAGGTTCATCTGGTCTAGTGTATATTCCATAATGAATATGTTCCCCACCCCAGATGGCAGCATACAATTTGTCGGTTTCTGTACTATCATAATATTTTTGAGCAATTGTTACTGCTTCTGTCATTTATCTTCTATTTAAAGTGGATAGTAAAAAGTTTTTAAGTTATTTTCCTAGTAACCATATCACAAGTTGGAAAGATAATTTTTTTTAAATTAGGACTTAGGCAAAGGCACTTATTGTAGTGTAAATATCTTAACTGGAGCCAAAAATACAACCTAGTATACCCATACTGCCTAATTTCTGTAAGAAGATTCTGTATTTCCAGCCTCCTCCCGAACACGAGGTACTAATAACTGAAATGACCATTACTATGTAGTACTACCCCTAAATCTTAATTATACATGGCAAAGTTTTTAGTATTGTTTAAGTACTTGAAAAATATCTACTCAAATTTAAGTTTTTGACTAATTAGAGTTTGCGTATTAAATCCAAAAGTATTGACTCATATTGGTCTTAACCTTTTTTTTTTGAAAAAAGCGCCTGGTTTTTGCTCCAACAAGGATGAAAAAGTTAGTATTTTGGGCATTCCCATGGCAGAAAAATAAAGGGACAAACATATCCGACTACCAACCTTTCCCCGACCGGGAGGGTTTAAGGGTGGGTACATTTCCTGTTATTCTGTAGGGACGCCTTTATGGAACATTCCTAGTTACTCTCCCGTTTGGAGAGTATCGGGGTGGGTTCCCTGCTCGTTAAAAGACTTTTTTTTTTAATTCTAATTGTATCAAACCCTAATTATAGTATAATTCATCAAACTATCTAAAGTAACTATAATTGGCCACTTAGTTACAAATAAATTACAGAGAAACTTAATTTAATAATGTTTGCAACTCAAACTCGAATCAACCAAAATTTTAATAGCATACCAGATGATTTGTTTGAAGCGATCGCCGACCTAAAGAAAGAATTAAATGCTGTTATTCTAGCTCACTATTACCAAGAACCAGATATTCAAGATATTGCCGACTATATTGGTGACTCTCTTGGCCTTTCTCAAAAAGCTGCTGAAACTGATGCAGATGTAATAGTTTTTGCGGGAGTTCATTTTATGGCAGAAACTGCGAAAATTCTTAACCCAAATAAACTGGTACTGCTACCAGATCTAGATGCAGGTTGCTCCCTCGCCGATAGTTGTCCACCAGAAGAATTTGGCAAATTTAAGGCGGCTCATCCTGATGCCATAGTAGTTTCTTATATTAATTGTACTGCTGCTATTAAGGCAATGAGTGATATTATTTGCACCAGTTCCAACTCTGTCAAAATAGTTAAACAAATACCAACAGACCAACCGATAATTTTTGCCCCAGATAAGAACCTCGGTCGCTATGTCATGGAACAAACTGGACGAGATTTGATTTTGTGGTCAGGCAGTTGTATTGTTCACGAGACATTCTCTGAGAAAAAGATTGTGCAATTAAAAATAGAACATCCTGAAGCTGAGATTATTGCTCATCCAGAATGTGAACCAAATTTATTGCGTCATGCCAATTATATTGGTTCGACCACTGCTTTATTAAAATATTGCCAAGAAAGCCAAGAGCAAGAATTTATTGTGGCAACTGAACCGGGAATTATTCACCAAATGCAAAAGAGAGAACCCAAGAAAAACTTTATTCCCGCACCCGCAATGAATAATTGTGCTTGTAACGAATGCCCCCACATGAGGCTGAATAATTTAGAAAAGCTTTATTTAGCAATGAAAAATAAGACGCCAGAAATTATGATTCCTGAAGAAACACGAGTAGCAGCATTAAAACCTATTCAAAAGATGTTGGAACTTTCATTCACATAATAAAAATGCTCTTCTCTGTCTCAAGAGAATTCTAGCAAATTTTTCCCAATGCCCTAATAACTTTTATTTGTGATTTAGTCGATTATTTTAGACAAAAAGTAGCTTGGTTGCATCAAGGCTGTGATATAGCTACCGTTAGGCTCCGCCAACACATCCAATTCCCTCTTATGAAGTCAACTAGATCTCAACTCTGTAACTATTACAGGACTTACGCTGGTGTAGTGCACCAGCGTAAGTCCTGTATTCAAAATTTTTCAATGTTGACTGAAGACCCTCTCTCTTGGCCAGGGGGCGAGGCATTTGGAAAACCAGTTAATAAGCGATCGCCCTGAACCAAAGTATGTAGTTTCCAATCATTAGAAGTTTTTGGATAATCACTGCGATAATGCCCACCTCTGCTTTCAGTTCGCCATGCAGCACTTTTAAGAATTAAATAACCCAAGTCTAAAATATTGAGTGTTTCTGCTGTTATCCGCAACTGCTCTTCAGCATTAGTCGAATTTAATTTTATCGTCTGGTTAGGCAAGAGATTAGCTAAAAACTTAACTATCTCAAAACTTGCTAAACTATCTCGCCAGCGCGCCACCTGATATAGTGCCTGACTTAATGACTCTCCTTTACGAGAAATTCCTGCACTTTCCCACATTAAACTTGGTAACATTTGTCGGATAGCCTCTATCTGTTCCATTTCCATATTCCAATTAGAACTTACCTGAAAAATATCAGCATCAGGTGCCACCAAATTTGGCTCAATTTCAATCTGAGATAGTTGAGAAGCAAATACTAAACATTCTAACAAAGAATTGCTAGCTAAACGATTTGCTCCGTGAACTCCTGTACTTGCTGTTTCCCCAATTGCATATAGTCCGGGAATTGAAGTCTGACTCATTAGATCGCAAGCCACTCCACCCATCCAATAATGAGCAGCAGGAGCAACCGGAATAGGTTCTTGAAAAACATCAATACCCCATTTTTGACAGACATTGATAATATTGGGAAATCTGTCGCGAACGCGGTCTGAGTCAATGGCTCGCAAGTCCAAATAAACATGAGCATTGGTAGGCTTGGTAGCAGTTTTGTGCAAATGATGGAAAATAGCTCTACTGACAACATCTCTAGGAGCTAACTCTCCAGCCGGATGATACTCAAAGGCAAAGCGGTTTCCCTTATTGTCTATTAGGTGCGCTCCTTCTCCACGAACAGCTTCACTAATGAGAAAACGAGGTGCTCCTGGTTTAATTAAGGCAGTAGGATGAAATTGGAAAAATTCCAAATCTCGCAAAACTGCCCCGGCACGCCACGCTATAGCAATTCCATCCCCCGTACTCACCTCAGGATTAGTAGTTTGGGCAAATATTTGACCGCCTCCACCTGTTGCTAAAACCACTACAGAGGATTTTAACCACTGGATTTTACCTTCGTGAAGAAGACTAATACCTTGAACCCGAGCCTTTTGTGTGGCTAACCACAAATTTAATGCTACTGCCTGGGAAATTATCTGAATATTTGGACGTTCTTGAGCTTCAATAACGAGTGTATCAATAATAGCTCTACCTGTGGTATCTGCTGAATGAAGCACCCGGGGATGAGAGTGAGCAGCTTCGAGAGTCATTGCCAGTTTTTTTCCTTTGCGGTCGAAGGCAACTCCCATTTCTACTAAATGAGCGATCGCTCTGGCCGCATTGTCCACCATAAACCTTACTGCTTCCTGGTCACATAAACCTACACCTGCTTTGAGAGTATCTTCTAGATGCAAGATGGGGTTATCCGCAGGATCAATGGCAGCAGCAATACCTCCCTGAGCATAGTTACTTGAACCCATGTTTATAGTATTTTTAGTAACCAAGGCGACTCGGAGATGAACAGGTAAACAAAGAGCCGCATAAAGTCCGGCAGCACCTGAACCTACCACTATAATGTCAAAGTGAGGAAAAATACTTGGAGAATTTAATCTTGGCATCTGTAAAAGTATATTTTTGTATAGAATAAATTCCTGTACAACATTTTTTGAACAAGTCTTTTCTAAAGTTGATTTTAGGGAATATTTATAATAGAAGTTACCCAAGCATATCAAATCACACACCATCTATAGTTAGTTTCCAGGCGCAGGTGCTCCGAACATGAAATACCTCACTAGGTATGGTGGTTATGCGTAAGTCCTGTATAACTAAAATGATGATCAGATTAATCAAGGCCCCTAAATAAAGAGGGGATAGAAAAGGAGATTGCTCAATTACGTAATTATTAGAGTTGTTTGGTTTGGGAAAAACTAAAAATGCTCAAAAGCTTACTCTTAAAAATTTTCATAATTTCAGACCTCAAAAGCACGCCTGGTAACCTGGACTTATTTTTGGCTTTAGCCATTTTTTTCCCTTAATTCCCAACAATTTTATTAAAAATATTATAATTCTTTTCTGAAAACTTGGCTACTTTTTTTAGGCTTTTTTTAGAGAAATAAGACTTAGGTCATGCTTCTATATATGGTGTATTTTGCTAATTATTTTAGATGTTTACACTACCATTAGTCTCTTGGCAGAAGTCCTAAGAAAATTTCAAGGCTTTGCATGATCTATTAATTTTGGCCAAAAAGAAAATATTTCTGCCCTAAGTACAAGACAAAAAAATTAAACAATTAATATTCTGGACGGTACAAAGTTCTCGGTAGAAAAAAAACACTCTCCGTTAAAAGTTAGGGAATGGTGCATACTAGTTAATGATTCTTAAATTTGACCAGCTAATAGTATTTCTCAAAACTAATACTATACTTACAATCGACATAAAAACATTGAATAATATGGTGTGTCTTGTTAAACTAGATATTCTGAAATCTAAGGAATCAAGGATAAAAAAACTAAACAATAGGAGTATAAATATTTATGGTTATATTGGTTATCATAAACTCTATTCAGGAGATTTTTTTTCTATGATTTTAGTAATTTAGATAATTTTTTTTTGGGGAAAAATTTTAGGATATATTTTCCCAGAATTACCCTAATAATTTACACATAATTTAAGTAGATAATTATGGATATAATCAATCATTAAGCCTAATAATTATTGAGAATATTATTTTCATACTTCAACTAATTTATTGTACATAAATTAACCAGATATAGAGGTTATGGTTACCAATAAAACAAAAGTTGAAGTAGATAATATTTGGAGATTTATCAGAAATTTTGAGACAATATTTAAAGAAATTATATTAAATATCAACCAGAATTTTGTAGCTTCATTAACAGGATGGCAGTTCATCATTAAGGCTTTAGCAAGACCTTATCAAATTTCAAGACAAAGCAAATCCCAAACTCTCTTTATAAGCGGTAAATACGTCTTTTTTTTAATCTAAACACTTGATAAAATGGTAAGATATTGCTATACGAAATACTTCTAAAGTTTTGTGATCATAACATCTTATTATACCCTCTGTTAACGGATGTTAGATAATAAATGTCTAAGCACTTGCATACTCAAATAAAATCCCTTTTAAACTGATTTTATATTCTCTCAGCCCTAGCCATTCCTTGGCTTCTCTATAGAAAACCTACACCTAATTTCTCTTAGTATAAGTAGACAATATCCACTGGGGAGTTACATATTTACTATCAATATTAGTAATATAATAGTTAATATCAGTGGCCTCAGAAACATTTTTAGTATTCATAACGATAGCTATAGTTTTTCGATCTGACATCCTAGATAGTTCTACTTTTAATATGGCTACCCACACCCCGCATTTTTTTTGTACTTAGTTTAACTAAGTTAAAAGCCTTTGGGGATATACTCTCAGCTAGTTTTTCTAATTTAATTTCCTCTTTAATATCATCCTGTTTTGGGATTTGGACTTTTCGATTTTTAGCTAATCCTCCTATATAAGTTAAATTTCTTTTCTCTAGTTGATTTAAGAATAATGTATTATTACCATATCCCCTATCAATTAACACAATTTCTGGTTGATATCCGGGCTGACAAACATTTGTCAACTAGAGATATTGCGCTCATCTGGTTTCTTAAACTTATTCTCGGTCTTTTTTTCCTATAGGTAAAGAATTTGCTTTTTGATATAAAGCTATATCTAAAGGTAGACTTTTTACTCCATCATCAAGATGAGTTATAACGACAACTATATCATTATCTGTTTTTCCAGTTTCTCCTATGTATTGTTGCCCCACTCCTGCAGTTAAATTACCACTTTTTCTATGTCCCGAGTCATCTATAATCACAACAAATGAACAAGAGGGTTTAGTTTGACGACATTGCCACATAACTTGAAGACGACGCTCATTGACAGCACCAATTGACCAGTTGGCTCCAACTAAGAAATGCCGTAACTTGTGGTATGATATATCTATAGTATTATTCGACATTTGAGACAAGTTTTTTCTTTGACTTTCTCAAGAGTAATCCTCCTATATAGTCTCTTAACCCAGTTGAGCGATCGCACCATCGATGGAAACAAGATAGTATGGTCACTGGATTTGTTTCTTTCATCGAACTTTTCCCGGGCAGTAATTAACGTAAAATAGTTGTCATATATATATAATACCCTTTTTTTTATGTTGTTTCACTAAATTCCCGATAATAATTCTGATTCTTGAAGCTTTTGCCCAAGCCCAGGGAATTAATCAGAATAATCAAGGGTTACTGGTACTCAATAGAGCTTGATAGCGGATCACAGATAAGTTAGAAATTCCGCCGGGTTTGTTTTTAAAGTTATTACCTACTTATTCTCCTAAACTATAGCCTGCAGAGAGGCTATGGATCTTACTAGACGAATCAATTATGAATAAAGTTTTTGATTCTTTAGAACAGCTGAAACAAGTAATTTGCGATCGCGCAGCGGAATAGAAATTAACCACAATATTCAGAACAACCCTCCTCTGGATCAGATTAACTTACTTCCTCACACTTGAGAAAAACATTTACCTTGCCATAGTGCTCGACTTAATTTTTTAGCTTTATTTTTAATTGCACTCATCCGTCTTCGTACAGTAAACTTGATTAATCTCTGGCTTTTCCCACATCCGTTAAACCAGAATATAGCCACAAAAGACCACAACATTTTTTTCCTAAATTTGACTTTAAATTTGACTTAGATTTTACAGTGGGAGCCAAAACTATTGTCTCATTAATAAACATACCTCAACCTTAGACTTTTAGTATTGATAGAACACAATAGTCTTTTGGCTGTAATTGTTTTAATATTTTCGTTTTAGGAATTATCCATAACGGTGTTGCTTTCCCTGTAACTTAGACGATCTTAAAAATAAAGGGAACTCCAACACTTGTAAAAAAATAGATTTTTCAGATAAATTCTCGGACATTTTTCCCAATGCTCAAGTATTCTATCTTTCTAGTGATAGAGAGTTTATCAATAAAGAGTAGTTAACTTAATTAATGATTGAACCTGAAACTCCTTTTTGACTAAAGTCAAAAGCAGATCATAATATTTGTGATGGGTAAAAGAGAATCTCAAACTCTTTCAGAAAAACAATAGGTTTGGGGCAGACAAGTGTATGTTTCAGCTTTACAGTTAGATGATGGAGAATTACTAATTGTGACTAGCAATGATTCAGCTTTCATAGCGCTCACATTTTATCCTCATTAATAGAGGAATGAAACACTGTTCAGGATGTAACACCAGAGAATTCAATTTGGAACCAACTCATTTTAATCAACTCGAAAGACTGAGTAAACTACTGCTATTAATGAGTTTGGATTTATAGTTGGGGAAGTTTAATTGGAGAATGGTTATATGAACAAATACCCTTAGAAATCAAAAAACACGATCCTAGGGCAAAAAGTATTTTTCCCTATAGGCTGGATCATTTACAAGCGATCGTTCTTGACATCAATTTCAAACAAAATGAATTTATTAATTGTTTAAATTTTTTGTCCTGTACTTAGCTAAAACTCATAGTTATACTTAAAAAACATGAACTTAAACTACTTGACAGTACAAAGTCCTGAGTGCATTGTAGAGTTTTTGAGTGTTAATCAAGATATTAAAAAAGCTTATCGTTAGTATTTACACCAGTTTATTTCTCAATCTAATTATATAACTGCTATAGTAGTAGCAGAGAAAAATCAAAACTTGAGTTTTTGACAGATAAATAATAGACATCTCCAAAAATTATCACTTCCCTTACTGTAACTATCTTTTGGGGAGCGATCGCCAGCTCCACCAGATAGTCATTTTTTACGGGCTTTATAGTATTACAGATAGTTACTGTTAGTTATTTACCATTTTTATCTAGTTTTTTATTACTTTTTTTATGGCAAAATTTATGAATTAAAATAATATTAATTTCCCTCTTTTTAATGTTAATAAAGCACATATTATTAAAATTACTTTTTCATAATTACTCTCTTTCAATCTCAATCTTTCTCGTGCCATTTTAAATATTTTTATCAGTCTTATTATCTGTTCTACAAATATTTATTCTTTTCTAAGTTTTTTTTTATTCTATTTCTTTACTTATTCTGATATTTTATGGCTTCTTTTTTTTTATTTGATATGTTAATCTTTGACCACTTTTATACCCCTTATATCCTTTAAATATTTTTTCTATATCCAACTTTTTTGTGTTTTTTTTGAATAACTTTGTATCACTTTCTTGACCTCTTTATCCTCCTATTAAATCTACTATTTTTTCTGCCTTTTCTGTGATTAATATTTTATTTTTAAACCTATAACTTTTTGGCTTTCCTAAATAATACTTTTTCTCTTTATCATCATGTTTTAGCATTTTCCTATCCTGTTCTGTACTATCAACTATAAATTATATTTCTGTCAAAGCCTCTTTTATCTATAAATATTCGTTTTCTTTTCCCGAGAATTCCTCTAGTAAACTAGATAGTAATA
This sequence comes from Trichodesmium erythraeum IMS101, assembly GCF_000014265.1. NCBI lineage: Bacteria > Bacillati > Cyanobacteriota > Cyanophyceae > Oscillatoriales > Microcoleaceae > Trichodesmium > Trichodesmium erythraeum. The sequence continues at coordinate 3,762,891 of NC_008312.1, read as the reverse complement.
ATTCTCTCAAAATATCTATCCAAAGCCTGAAAAATATTATTTGCTGTTGATGAGCTAACTCCAAATATTGCTCCTAGTCACTCAAATGTTGGTACATGATGCAAATAATATAAAGTCAACATTATCTCTTCTGTCTTGCTTAAAGACTTTTTTCTTCCTCCTCCTGCCTTGATTAACCTTTTTTATTGGCTGGCACTAACCTGTCTTTTTTTTTCAACTTTTTGAGGGTTTTCTATTAATTTCATTAGCTGTTCATCTGTAATACCAATAATTCTTTTTGTTTCTTTTGGATAGTTATAAATATATTCTAATACATTATTCATTTGGAAACAGGGTATATATAATTAGCCATTACAATTTTACCTTAATTTTTATGTTGGAGAGGTCTAATACTGAAATACTGATATCGCTTTTTGAGATTCTTGTTGTCAGAAAATACTAGCTAAAAAATTGATATAGAACCTTAAGGAAAGCATTAAAAGTCTAAAATTTCAAGTAATCTTAAAAAGTATCTACAAAATGTCTAGGTTGTTAGATTGGGCTTTTAAAAAAAAATTGGGTCTAAAGCTTCGTCCTTCTAAGGTGACTGTTTAGTTTATTTTGAATTTATGTGTTATTCTAACTATTAATTAGTTTAGTAGCGGGTCGGGCAGCCCAAAACAAAAAACTGATATACCAGGCAAGCGTAACCCACCCCGATACCCTCGGTGGGAAGGGAGAAAAAGAGGTGGGTACAGCAACCTATAAAAAGTAAACCCACATTAGGTCTAGGGAACGGTAATGATATTCGCTCCTAACAGCCGTGGAAGATTTCAAATTAAAACTTGAGAAGAATGCTTTAACCAGAGAAATCTAGCATAAACTTTTCACTATTTATGAAAAATCCAGAGGAAATTCTCACCCAAGACAATTGAACGAAAAATTTACCTTCTTTTTTGCCAGTAGCGCGATGAAAGGTTAAGTCAAAAATAGCTTTCTCTCACCGATAGAAAATCTTTCTAGGATTGTATAAATTTTTAGAAAGGGATACTAGGTTTCTATTTTTGTTAATATAATCAATAAGCTTAAAGGAGATATAATGTCAACACAACCTGATATTCATCTTTACACAGCATCCACCATGAATGGTTGGAAGCCTTTAATTTTTCTTGAAGAAGCAGAAGTCGAATACAACCTAACACCCATCGACTTTAGCAAAAAGGATCAGAAATCTGAGTGGTATATGAAGCTTAACCCCAATGGACGCATCCCAACTATCGTAGATCTTAGCAATGATAATTTTGTCGTCTTCGAGTCTGGTGCAATTCTTTGGTATCTAGCGGAAAAGTACGGAAAATTCCTTCCCAAAGAAGAAAAATCCCGCTCCCAAGCACTTCAGTGGTTAATGTTTCAGATGGGTGGTGTTGGCCCAATGATGGGTCAGGCTATGTACTTCCAAAGGATTGCTGAACCTCAAGGACATCATGAAGAATTTTCAATCAAGCGATATGTCCAAGAGTCACGTAGACTACTCGAAGTTTTAGATAAGCAACTTGAAGGTAAAACCTACTTGCTTGGAGATGAGTTTAGCATTGCAGATATAGCTACTTATCCTTGGGCACGCTCCTACTACTGGGCTAAAGTATCAGTAGATGGACTAGAAAATCTTCAAGCTTGGTTTGAATGTATTGACAACAGACCTAGAACTCAACGGGCACTTGAAATCCCTAAACCATTTCCTGCATTTTTTGGTAAGGGGGATGTCGCGACTGCGGAAAGTGCTAATGCTGATCGCTTTAAAACTGATGTCAAATCTTAGTAAGTTAAGTAAATATGTATTGAAATTCTCAGCTATCTAACTAAATCTAAATCCATTTAACTCACAACCCAGGTAAAAAAAGAGTTATAGCAATCGAACAAAAGCTTAGGACACTCTCTCTATTCCGGATTTGGAATATAACCGAAATTAATGTCTTAACCTATACTGTGCGACTCGTTGGTCACTAAAACCAGGAAACTGTGTATAAATGACCATTCCAAGTCACCACATGAGGAAAACCTCGACTTGTGAATAACTCTTATTACCTTGATGGTGTAATTCCATCCACCTTGTTGTTAGGTTGACAGCGTAGACCACAGGGTAGCGATTGAACATCAATCCCTGAAGCTGGTTTAAAAGCGGGAAAATACCAGTTACCGAGGAACGATACCGCGAGCAAAGGTTGACAAGTGGACAAATAGGAAGGTAATCAAACTCTCGTTATTAAGGACCATTCCGAAGGTAGCTATGGGATGTTGGACGAAGGTCAGGGGCCAATGGACATAAATATAGTATAGTTTATGTCAACAACCATGTCATAACCCCCGGGAGAATTTACCCCACTAAATCAATCGCAATAAAGGAATAAGGGAACGAGGAAACCTCTTTAAAAACACCTAAGTAAATAGGTCGAAAACTTAGGAAGCCATTCAAGGTCAATCTACACAGAAGTTGTAGGTTTTAAGGAGAGTAGGATTGAGTAAGAAGCATTGCAGATGCAGACGTACTCACTGTTAGACGTAATGTAAAGTAATGACTAGCTATGAACAAAGCTAAAACCCTAAAAAGAAACTTAGAAAATCCTGAGCCATTTTTAAGCGTAGCATGGGATACAAACGATATACCAGACCTATGTAGTGTCAATCCTAACCTTAAATGGAAAGACATTAACTGGAAAAAGGTAGAAAAATATGTATTTAAGTTGCAAAAGTTAATTTACAGAGCATCCAGCCGTGGCGAAATCCGCAAAATGCGTAAGTATCAAAAACTTCTGACCAAAAGTTATTATGCTAGGTTGCTAGCTGTTAGGCGTGTGACGCAAGACAACCAGGGAAAGAAAACAGCGGGTATAGACGGTATAAAAAGTCTTCCCCCAATGCAAAGATTTAACTTGGTAGAAATGTTAAGGTCACGATATCTTAAAGCAAGCCCAACCCGTAGAGTCTGGATACCAAAACCAGGTAGAGAAGAAAAACGTCCACTAGGCATACCTACCATGTATGATAGGGCCCTTCAAGCACTGGTAAAGTTAGGTATGGAACCAGAATGGGAGGCACTTTTTGAGCCTAATAGCTATGGTTTTAGACCAGGTCGGTCAGCACATGATGCCATTGAAGCCATCTATAAAAGCATCAACAAAAAATCAAAATATGTTTTAGATGCTGACATATCCAAATGTTTTGACCAAATTAACCATGGTGCACTGTTGAGAAAAATAGGAAAATCTCCATACAGACGATTAATCAAACAATGGTTAAAATCTGGAGTGTGTGACAACAAACAATTCTCAAACACTGTGGAAGGTACGCCACAGGGAGGGGTTATCTCACCCTGAAAGAGCAAACATCGCCCTACACGGTATGGAAAAATGTTTAGAAGAATTTGCCAAAACCCTTCCAGGGAGAAAGCATGACAACATACAGGCATTATCCTTAATAAGATACGCAGATGATTTTGTAATCCTACACAAAGACATCAAAGTATTAATACAAGCAAAAACCTTAATACAGGAATGGTTAAACCAGGTAGGATTAGAGCTAAAACCAGAAAAGACTAAAATTGCCCACACCCTGGAAGAATATGAAGGAAACAAACCCGGATTTAATTTTTTAGGATTTACAATAAGGCAATGGAAAGTCAAGACAACCAAACAAGGATTTAAGACACTGATTAAGCCATCATCTAAGAGTATTAAAACTCATTATCGGAAGTTGGCGGATATATGTGATTGCCACAAAACCGCCCCTACGAAAGCTTTAATAGCTAAACTAAATCCGATAATCAGGGGATGGGCCAACTACTTCTCCACTGTAGTCAGTAAAGAGGTATACAGCAAATTAGACTGCCTCCTGTGGAAAAGGATATGGAGATGGGGAAGTAGACGGCATCCAAACAAGTCAGCCAAATGGGTAAAACAAAAGTATTTCCCTCGCTGCAAAGAGACCAGAAACTGGTTACTTAATGACGGCGAATACGTACTTAACCTACACGCAGACGTAGCTATAAAAAGACACGTCAAGGTAAAGGGCAATAAATCCCCTTATGACGGCGATTGGACTTATTGGAGCAGTAGAATCGGTAAACACCCAGGCATAAGGAAAGAAGTAACAACGCTGTTAAAACGGCAAAAGAATAAATGCGCATTTTGTGGATTAACCTTCAGATCAAACGACCTTATGGAAATTGACCATATAAAACCAAGGTCTGAAGGTGGTGACAACACAGTTAAAAATAAACAACTGCTACACCGACACTGCCACGATACTAAAACTGCTTTAGATAATAAAACATACACAAAACCTAAGTTACAGGACTTACCTGATGAATACCTATGGGTAAATGATATGTTGATTCTAAAAACAGGGATGTACCTATGAAAAAAAGGACGTTTAAGAGAGGAGCCGGATGAGGTGAAAGCCTCACGTCCGGTTCTGAAGACGAGTCGGGTAGGGTAACTTACCTGGCTTAGTTTAACTCAACTGCTATACTATAATACTTCCGAAATAATATAATACCTCGAAACGGCAGTAAATTTAAACTTACTGCCGTTTCAACATTAGATATTGACTAATTTAGCGAAAGAAACTAACTCCTATTCAGCACCTTGAGGTACCAACTCTCGTTTTTCTTTTTCTTCACCCTTAGAAACTATAATCTGACCACTTTCCCCAACATCAACCACAGCAGTATCGCCCTCATTGATCTTGCCAGCCAGAATTTCCTCAGCCAAACTATCCTCAAGCAAACGCATAATTGCCCGACGCAAAGGTCTTGCCCCATAACTAGGATTATAACCTTCCTCAACCAACCGCTCCTGGAAACGATCAGTAATTTCTAACTTAATACCTTTCTCTGTCAACCTACTAAACACTTCTTTGAGCAGAATAACAGAAATTTCCTTAACTTCATCCTTAGTCAACTGACGGAACACAATAATCTCATCCAAACGGTTAAGAAACTCTGGACGGAAATACTGTTTCAACTCCTCATTCACTAAATTGCGAATTCGGTTATACTGAGCATCAGCCTCATTTTCTGAGAACTCAAAACCAAGACCACCGCCACCTTTCTCAATGACCTTAGAACCGATATTAGAAGTCATAATAATCAAGGTATTCTTAAAATCAACAGTCCTACCCTTCGCATCAGTCAGGCGACCATCTTCCAAAATTTGCAACAGCATATTGAATACATCAGGGTGTGCCTTTTCAATTTCATCAAATAGCACCACAGTATAAGGGCGACGACGAACTGCCTCAGTTAACTGACCACCCTCATTATAACCCACATAACCAGGAGGAGAACCAATCAACTTAGAAACAGTATGACGTTCCATATATTCCGACATATCCAAACGGATCATCGCTTCCTCAGAACCAAAGAAATATGCAGCTAACGCCTTAGTCAGTTCTGTCTTACCAACCCCAGTCGGTCCAGAGAAAACAAAACTAGCAATAGGTCGGTTAGGGTTTTTCAATCCCACTCTTGCCCGACGAATAGCACGAGACACTGCCTTGACAGCTTCCTCCTGACCAATCAAACGTTGGTGTAGAGTATCCTCCATGTGCAGAAGTTTCTCAGATTCAGACTCAGTTAACTTATTCACCGGAACACCAGTCCAACTTGCCACAATATGAGCAATATCCTCCTCAGTCACCATTGGAGAATCATCTTCATTAGTAGAGTCGAGCTTTTTATTTTGAGCAAGAGAACGAATTTCAGATTTGATTTCCATTTCCCGGTCACGCAACTCTCCCGCCTTATCAAAATCCTGAGAACGAACCGCCTCATCCTTTTCTTTCAGAATGCTACGCAACTCCTTATCCAGTTCCTTCGCTGCAGGAGGTAGTTGAGAATTAATCAAACGGACACGAGAACCAGCTTCATCTATCAGGTCAATAGCTTTATCCGGCAAATAGCGATCGCTAATATAACGGTCTGATAACTTAGCAGCAGCTTCCAAAGCAGTATCCAAAATTTTTAATTTATGATGCTGTTCGTAACGTTCTCTTAAACCATATAAGATCTCAATAGTTTCATCAACAGAAGGTTCGCCCACCATTACTGGTTGAAAACGACGTTCCAGAGCTGCATCCCTTTCAATATGTTTCCGATACTCATCGAGGGTCGTTGCCCCTATGCACTGTAACTCCCCACGAGCCAAAGCAGGCTTCAAAATATTCGCAGCATCAATGGCCCCTTCCGCAGCACCAGCTCCAATCAGAGTATGGACCTCATCAATAACTAGGATGACATTACCCGCAGAGCGAATTTCATCCATAATTTTCTTCAGACGTTCCTCAAACTCACCCCGGTATTTAGTACCAGCAACCAATAGACCAATATCTAGAGTAACCACCCGCTTTTCTTCCAGAATATCCGGTATATCATTATTAGCAATGCGTTGTGCCAAACCCTCAGCGATCGCCGTTTTTCCCACACCAGGTTCCCCAATCAAAACTGGATTATTCTTAGTTCTACGACCTAAAATTTGAATTACTCGTTCTATTTCTGTTTGCCTTCCCACCACTGGGTCTAATTTACCTTCAGATGCCATTTGAGTCAGATTTGAACCAAACTCATCAAGAGTAGGAGTTTTTGTGCGTCCACCCCCACCACCAGCAGTAACTTCTGCTGTTTCACCTAACATTCTAATCACCTGAGTCCGGACTTTAGTGAGGTCTACTCCTAAATTTTCTAGAACTCTTGCAGCTACTCCTTCTCCTTCTCGAATTAAACCCAATAGTAGATGCTCTGTGCCAATATAGTTATGCCCTAATTGCCGTGCTTCTTCCAAAGATAGCTCTAAAACCCTTTTAGCTCTGGGAGTAAATGGGATTTCTACTGCCACAAATCCCGAACCACGGCCAATTATCTTTTCTACTTCAATTCGAGCATCTTTGAGATTAACACCCATAGATTTGAGAACTTTAGCTGCTACCCCTGTTCCCTCTCCAATGAGACCCAGGAGGATTTGTTCTGTCCCTACAAAGTTATGTCCCAAGCGACGAGCCTCTTCTTGGGCCAGCATTATCACTTTGATTGCTTTTTCCGTGAAGCGTTCAAACATAATTAGTTCCTATCTCTTAAATTGCTCTTAAGCTTATTCTAGCGTGACATTGTATACCAAGGCTGTTTTTCACTTCTCGTTATTTAGACTAGAAATACTTATCAAAATGTAAATTTATTTTGCGATAGTAATCTTGCCAGTAATATAACAAAGTTCTAAGTGAATAACATTTTCTACCAAGCTACTCAAAAACAAAATAGTCTTATGAGTTTATTTGGAGCTGTTATCTAGACAGTTTAACTCAAGAAACAAAAAATTCAGGTAGGGGAATCTCCTATCTGACCCTCTTACTCCTTTGCTTTCTTCTATCTACCATTAATAGTATTAAAAGTTACTTTTTTGTAAGCTAACTATGTAGTTTTGGTTTCTCAATTATAGCTCAAGTTTTTACAATAGCTGATGATCAAACCATCTATTTATTTTAAGAAATTATAAAATTTTCTCATTCAACATCATTTATTTCAAGCAATCAATCAAACATTATTTGTAACAAAATAGAAGTCCTCAGCCTGATTATATAGAAGATATGCAACATAAATAATAGTTTCAAAATTTTGATCTATAACTTTAATTTTTGACAAATCTAAAGCAGATTAACATATAACTAACTTGGGATACTAGTAACAAACTATGTTAAAAATTTTAATCTACTATAAATTTATAAATTAATCGTCTATCGCCTACTGGGTTGCATAAATATGAGATGATTTTAATAGTTTTGTACGCCTTGGTTGCACAAAGAGAGTAAATATAGTTGTAGAAAATAAAAATAGATTAACTAGAGCAGGTTTTAATTATTTAACTTATGTGACGGAAAATAGGTTTCAGGCAAAACTACTAAAAATTAACATCTGAATGAGTGCCTCAGGTTAGTTATTAACTCTTTAAATACTGTTTAAATAAAAAATCAAATGCCACAAGAACAAAAACACTAGATTCAACCAAAGAATAAAAATTATCAATAAATTTATTGCACTTGTTTTGCTTCTCAAAACTTATGCAATTGCAGAGTTTATATTTGTCGGCCATCATTTTTTTGATATTCAAAAACTATCACCATTTCAAAACCTTTCTGAATCTCCTGAACAATAGTGATGATTATAAAAGTTTACCTACTTAAGTAGCGCCACTGGTAATTAAGGAGGTATTAAAAGTCTTAAAATCTGATTTTTCAGTATAAAAAAAATACCAAAAAATCCGGAAAAGTTTTGAGGCCAGCCTCAGTTATCAGAATACAAACATAAGAAAAAAGGTAAAAATTTAGTCAATTATAATTATCAAGCTTTTTCTCGGATTTTCTTACTTTGCTGATATTGATTTGATCAATACTTTTAGATTAAATCTGAAAATTTCTACTAATTTAACTAAAATAAATGAAGTCAGAATAATCCAATCGAGTTATGGTAAATATTATGTCGTTAAAAAAGTTTTAAAAAAGAACCTAAACAAATTAAGTTAGATAGTAAATTTACAGCCATTGATATAGGATTAAATAATCCTCGTAACTGTTGCTCTTTTTGACCTCAACTTGAGACCGTTTATTTTTTTGTAGTAGATATCTATTTTATTGTAACTAAACATACAGCATATTTCGGGCAAATGATGTATGTAGTAAATAGTAAAAAATTATTTAGTGTCAGCACCTTCGCTCCGTAACCGTACCTGATAACAACGGAAAGCTCTGGATAATAAACTTCAAGCTAAATTAATCACATTTTTACCTGAAAACAAATCTACCTCATTAAATCTAAAGGCTTTAACGCTTAAGATCAATAACTTTATGGACTATTACATCCACATAGCTAGTAGATTTATTGTCAATAACTATTAGAGCTTAGTGTCAATCATTTCAGTAATAGTTAGATAGTCTTATCCTGTCTATTAATCTAGAGAGCTCAGTAGTTTGACTCTTAATTTTTAATTTTTAATTTTTATTAGTTTTACAGTATCGTATTGGACATTAAATTAGACATTAAATTATATACACAAGGTATGAATAGTAAAACCCTTATATTAAAATTATCTTACCCGTTAAAAGTATACCTAACGGGCACCGATAAGTGCTATCGTTAATGCCTAATCAATTCATAACCATTAATACGATCAACAACTTTTCTATACCATTCAGACAAAGTTTGCTCAAACTCTGGTTCATGCAAATGACTAAGCCAGAGAATTAGAGCATCTTCTCCAGTATGTTGATAATATCCTCGACGACGGCCTACATATTGAAAACCAAATTTATAATATAAAGACAATGCTGAAACATTTGAAGCAGCGACTTCTAATGTAGCTCTCTCTAACCCTCTTTCCCATGCAGACCTCATTAAAGTGTATAGTAGGAGTTGACCAAAACCCAAAGATTGGTATTGGGGATGAATTCCTAAAATAGTAATGTGTGCTTCCTCTAAGATAGCCCACAAACAACATACACCAATTATAGATTGATGACTATAGTTAATCTGTAATTGAAAGTTAGAGGATTTAAACATAACTTCCTCATTTCTATCTTTAGTATGATGATTAATCACTAAAATCAGCAGATCGCTATTGGGACTTTCTAGTTCTCGCTGATAAGCTTGAGCACTCCAGAGTCCGCCAAAGCAAAGTCTATCTAATTCAATCACACTAGAAATATGCTTTGGACTCATTTTTTCAACAGTAATAATTGCCATACTTACGATAGTCTTAATTTTAGATAAAAAATTAATCAAGAATTGACAAAGTATAATAAATTGTATTTATTATATAGGCCACTAAAGTATAAATTTTTATAGCACTTATGGTATCAATCCAATCTGTAGAAGTAAACTCTGGACTTCAGTATTTGCCAAAATCAACAGACTCTGTTGGACAAAGTTCGCCCAATCAAGAACTTTTACCACTTACTGCTAAAGTCAACAACTTAGACCATTTAGAAATTGGAGGTTGGGATATCCCAGCATTAGTAGAAAAATTTGGCTCACCTCTATATATTATAGACGAATATACTCTCCGAACAGCTTGTCGCCAATATAGAGATGGACTTCAAAAGTACTATCCTGGAGAATCTTTAGTACTTTATGCTTCCAAAGCTTGGAGTAGTCTAGCAGTATGTGCCTTATGTGCCTCTGAAGGCTTAGGTATAGATGTTGTATCTGGAGGAGAACTATATACAGCTATAGAAGCAGGTGTTAATCCTGACAAAATATATTTTCATGGCAATAATAAATCTCTGGCAGAATTAACTTTTGCCATTGAAACAGATTGTATAATTGTTGTAGATAACTGGCTAGAATTAGAAACATTAGCAGGTTTAAAGAAGCAACAAAAAGATCAGGTACAAAATCCGACAAAAATAATGGTAAGATTTACACCTGGTATTGAATGCCATACCCACGAATATATTCGTACAGGTCATCTAGATAGCAAGTTTGGATTTGATCCAGGTCAACTAAATGATGTTTTTGCCTTCATAAGTAAAGAAGAATTACTACTACTTATTGGTGTTCATGCTCATATAGGTTCTCAGATTTTTGAAGTTCAACCTCATCAAGATTTAGTGACTGTTATGGTAGATACAATGACAACTGCCATGTCACATAACTTGCCAATCAAAGAAATTAATATTGGTGGTGGTTTAGGAATCCGTTATACTGAAACAGATGACCCCCCTAGTATTGAAACTTGGGTTCATAAGGTAAGCACAGCAATGGTAGATGTTTGTAAAGCTAGACAGTTACCACTTCCTAAACTATTATGTGAACCGGGACGCTCAATAATTGGGCCTGCCTGTATAACAGCTTATACTATAGGGTCTCAAAAAGAAATTCCTGAAATTAGAACTTATATATCTGTAGATGGGGGAATGTCAGATAATCCTCGACCAATTACTTATCAATCAGTTTATCGAGCAATTGTAGCTAATAGATTATCTAAGCCAAGCACAGAAGTAGTTACTATTGCTGGTAAACATTGTGAGTCTGGTGATATTTTGATCAAGAATGCTACCTTACCAGTAACTCAACCAGGAGATTGTTTTGTAGTTATGGCTACAGGTGCTTACAATTATAGTATGGCTTCTAACTATAATCGTTTGCCACGCCCAGCAGCAGTTTTGGTTGCTGAAAAGGAGGTTAATATAATTTTACAGAGGGAAACTTATCAAGATTTACTTAGTAAAGATACTTTACCAGAACGAATAGCAACACTTCCAAAGTTAACAACATGACAATTAAAAATTACCTCTTCTTTTAAAGAATAGTATTAACTAAAATAAAATTTGTCTTAATTTTAGCCTTTAGGATAGTTTTTCTTAATAAAAAAGCTAGATAGCTGAAAAACTGGGTTAAAATTTTTATCTTTCTTGGCTAACTTTTTAGTTGATTGTTTTTCATAGATAAGTTCTTTTAAATGTTAGTTAAAAAGTCAAATTATGACTCCCTAGATTGAAGTATTGTATCTATCCCACAACGGGATAAAAATCAACGCCATAATTTATTTGGTTAAGTCTGTTTTTGCAAGGCTTTCTGGGGGAATGCTGGAAATTACACGTCCAGGGTTTGGAATGACAGTAACCGCAAAAGAATAAATGGGCATCTTGTGGACGAAACTTCAAACCAACAGACCTCATGAAAGTAGACCACAGAAAACAAAGGTTTGAGGGTGGTGACAACACATACAAGAATAAATAGCTGTTCTAGCAAAATTGCCACGACTGTAAAACTGTATCAGGTAATAAGGCATATCTGAAATGTAAGCCATGGAACCTACGGGAAAATTATATATGGGTTGATGGTATGTTAACTCACCAAATTAGGATGTACCCATGATCAGGAATGTCTAGGAAAGGAGTCAGGATGAGGTAGAAAGTCTCACGTCCAATAAAAACGAGTTGGGTTAGGGTAACTTACCCAACTTATGTTAATACCTTCACGGACAAACTGTGCTGATTTACTTACCATCTACTGGATTTAAAGTAGTTAAACATAAAGTCACTAACTACCCTAAAATTGGAAAACTAAAAATAGTTTTAGCATTAGCTAAGTATAGGTTTCGGAATTTAAATTTTTGCTACGGTAGTGACATTGCATAAGAGTGTTCGTACATAGTCAAAAAATTAAAGCACCATTACCATTAAAGAAACGAATTAAGAAGTAGCCTTTTTTAGAGAATCTATAAAGAACGAAAGTTAAGTAAGTCTTTATCTAAAAAACTATCCCAGCATTTAAGAAGTCAGGCAGCAATAAAAGTTAGTGTACCAATAATGTAGCGAACTTTAAAAAAACTCAATATAAGTAGAAAAAAAGTATTTTGGCTTTGGAATATGAGAGAAAATATATTAATAAAAAACCTATGAGTCTCGAAAATTGTTAGATTTAATAGATATACATAATAAGCGTATTTGTTTATAAATATGAGGTTAATTTAGTTATAAATCCTATTGATCGGAGTGTAAAAATAAGAGAGAGAGTAGTCACATATTTTCCAATTTTCTAGGTATTTATACAACTTTTTTGTAGCCTTAATTCTAGATAATTTAATGTCATGAATTACGGTAATTTGCAGTACAATCAAAAAAATATTTAAGTATATATTAAACCTATTTTAGTACATCAATAATGAAATTTGTACCTTTTTACTAAATATCTTTAACAAGGTTTTGCTCCGAATACCCCGGAGCACATTTTGTACAATTTATTCACTATTCTGCTGTAGTTTTTTTAGTATTAATTGTCATTAAATCTTCTCAAAATTCTATCAAATTATAATCAGTAGCTCTATATCCAAATATTGCTCATCTTTTTTCCTGCTTTTGCTAATGTAAATAGGGTTAGCATATCTATTGTCTAATGGGATGAGAGTTGTTCTACGGAAAAATAAAAGTACAGAGGCAGGGAAACACAGATAAATAGCAAGGTGACTAGGTCCACTGTACTAAGAATTGTCCCCTGATTTTTCGGTCTAGGTATGCCCACTCATCCGATCTATCCATGAGCTTGAGTAACCTTACTTGTTGTACTTTGATAAATTCAAAATTTGCCTTAGGCATAATTTTTGTCAATGCTTTGAGAGTTAATCAGCAAGCTCCAAATACTTAGTAAATTTCATTATATTTTCAGTCTTGCCGCTTCTTTTCAAGGCCAATAAATTCTTGGGTTGAATAGTCTAAGGCACCAAAAAAGGCAATGGTAATTCGTCTTACTTATTTCCTGCCAATAGTATAAGTTTAGGTCGTTAACAAAAGTATGACCGATGGAGTATATTTGTGCCAGTAAAACATCAAGGGACATCGGAGTTTTGTCTGACAAGAACTCTCCCCGTGCCTAATAGGCATGAGGATGTTATTTTTTTTTTACTAATCAAACCCTGTGATGCTTTCTATAGCTTTGGAATTAATCGTATTCCCACAAAAATGATATAATTGCACTAATAAAGCAAAGGTAAATAAATTTCTGATGTCTGTGGTGGGCAACCATCTACCTTCCTATTAAGGTATATATAACCAATATAAACAGTTCTATTTATTGACCCATAAGTCTGCTAATTATTCTTAATCAATGATCGTTAATTAGGAATTAGTTTATTAGAAAGGATATCATACCATTAGAACATTTCATGCTTACGCAAAATGTTCGGTTGAAATATCTTCCTTTTTGCTAGTATCCTACCAATGTAAAAAAAAATAAATTAAACGGTAATGACCTAGGCTTGATGAAGTCCTTATTCCGAAATAGTATCGATATGAAGTCCTTATTGCTACATAGTATCGATATTGGACTGGTTCTCGCTCTGATATATATGGTGTTGGTCATCATAGGGGAACGTCGTGCATTATGGATGGTAAGAGGTTTTATTGTCTTAATGTTAGCTTCGGCTCTAAGTCATTTGGCTGATCTAAAACTATTAAGTTTTGCTCTTCAAAATTTAGTTATTGGCTCTGCTGTGTCAATGGCAGTCATATTACAATCAGAATTTCGTAGGTTTCTCGAACAGTTGGGACAGGGAGAAATTATCCAAATGTTTGGACATAATCGCCGAGTTCTCCCTGAATCAAATAATATTATTGATGAGATAGTAGAATCTATCAAACAACTGTCCCAAAACCGGATAGGTGCATTGTTAATTATAGAAACAAATGGACTGATAGATGAAAGAGATTTTTCTGTACCTGGTGTAAAATTAAATGCTGAACTTTCTAAGGAGCTATTACAAACTATATTTCAGCCAAAAACTTTATTACACGATGGGGCCGTCTTAATTAGAGAACACAAAATTATATCAGCAGGTGTAATTCTACCTTTGTCTGAGAAAATAGCCTCAAGGCAATTAGGGACTCGTCATAGAGCAGCTATGGGAATTACTGAACAAGTGGAAAAATGTCTCTGTATAGTTGTCTCTGAAGAAACCGGTTCTATCTCTCTAGCTGAAAAAGGAATTTTGAATCGACCCTTAACAAGTAATAGACTAAAAGAGTTATTAGAGGAACGTCTATTTCTATCAGGTAGTGAAAAAAGTACAAAATCACTTCCTTTAGTTAATATTGGACGTCAAATAGGATCAAAAGGATCACAATTAATTTCATGGGTACTTCATCAAAGTCCATCAGGTCCTCGAAAGAAAAGATGAATCAAGGAACTTGCTTACAAGATTTACCTGTCGATCTGGAACCAGAAAGGTTACCTCATCATGTGGCTGTGATTATGGATGGTAATGGTCGTTGGGCTCAAAGTCGTGGTTTACCTCGAATTATGGGCCATAGAAAGGGAGTGGAAACACTTAAGGACTTACTGCGATGTTGTAGAGATTGGGGTCTAGAAGCTTTAACAGCTTACGCTTTTTCTAGTGAAAATTGGGGAAGACCACTAGAAGAAGTGAATTTTCTGATGACTTTGTTTGAAAAAGTTTTGCGCCAAGAACTGCAAGAGATAGTCGCAGAAGATGTTCAAATTAGATTTGTGGGTAATTTAAGTTCTTTGCCTGTATCTTTACAAGCTGAGATTAAACACTCAATGGAGATGACTCGGCCAAATCAGGGAATTAAATTTACTGTCGCTACTAATTATGGAGGACGCCAGGAAATTGTACACGCTTGTAAGGCGATCGGCACCCAAATACAAAAAGGTTTGCTTAAGCCAGAAGAAATTAATGAAGGACTTTTTGAAAAATACCTTTATACTGCTGGTATTTCTCACCCAGATTTATTAATTCGTACTAGTGGGGAAATGCGTATTAGTAATTTTTTACTATGGCAAATGGCTTATTCAGAAATTTATGTCACTCAGACACTTTGGCCTGACTTTAATCGTTATGAATTTCATCGGGCTTTGTGTGCTTATCAGAAGCGTGAACGTAGATTTGGTAAAATTTAATTAACTCTAGTCCAACTAGGGGCCGGAAAAAATAGCTTCTTCAATATCCCGGCGACTTAAGGAATATGTAAAAGAGCGTTGAATATCACTACCATCAACACCTGCATTTACATAACGTATAGTCAGTTGATCGATATCAAGTAATAATTCTGCTTGCCAGTTAGGTTTTTCAACCCACCAACAGTGAAGTTTTTCAGGATTTTGTTGACAACCATTTTCTTGAAGCCATTCCTCAATTTTTGGTAGAGGATGGTTATATAAGGGAGTATCTGGGCTGGGTAAGTTCATTTATTTGTGTTCTTACAAGGAAAAATTAGGTTAAATGCCTCTCATTTTCAGGCAGGGTCTACTTATTTATTTTCACTAGAGCAAAATCTTATACTATAAAAATTCTTGATCTTGCTAAAGTTATTACACTTGAAATACTCCTGACGCTACTCTTAGGAGACAGGGAGGGATTCTCACTTCATTGCTGTTAGAGGCTTTCTGTTTCATAGCACCCGCCTTCCCAGATTTACTCTCTTCAGATATAAAGACCGTGGCCTAGAATGATACGGCGAGTCCCGCAGCCAAAGCCAAAATGTTTAAAATGCGCATTTATGTCCCTGTCATGGTGACTACTACATTTAGGAGAATCTTGCTCTCTAATATTTAGAGGTAATTTTTCTACTACATAACCACAACTAGAACAACTCTTTAGAAGTGAGGAAATATCTATCATTTTTTATTATAGCAGTCGAAGTATAGGTTAAGACATTAATTTCGGTTATATTCGCAAATCCGGAATAGAGAGAGCGTCCTAAGCTTTTGTTCAATTGCTATAATTCCCGTCCATACCACTCAGCTTTGTACTTTAATTGCCTGGCTATTTATCCCCAGTTAGCATTACTTATAGCTCTTGCTAATAAGTGATTCTTGACCATGTTTTTTATTTGCTAAATCCTCAGCTACAATAGCTTAGTTTTCTCTTATTAATTGAGTAGTTAGCTTGTGAGTATAGTCTAGTCTGGAATCTTTAATTAAGGCGTGTATCCTAGCTACTTTGAGTCGAGTTTTATGATAATTATTAAACCCTTTAGTTTTTTTGCTCAGATACTTCTGAGTTAATCTCAGTTTGTTGTGTAACTTCTGAAGATTCTTTGGGTTGGCCACTTTTTCTCCATCGCTGGTAGTTAGTAAGCTAGTAATACCCAAGTCAATGCCCACTTGTTTCTTAGTCGGATTGAGTCTCAAATTTATAGTATTAAAAA
This sequence comes from Trichodesmium erythraeum IMS101, assembly GCF_000014265.1. Classification (NCBI taxonomy): domain Bacteria; kingdom Bacillati; phylum Cyanobacteriota; class Cyanophyceae; order Oscillatoriales; family Microcoleaceae; genus Trichodesmium; species Trichodesmium erythraeum. Next base: position 3,746,202 of record NC_008312.1, on the reverse strand, counting down.
TTTCTTAAAGATACAGACTATCTACCCCTAAAATCAAGTTTTACAGTTATTGCACTAGGCATACAACCTACTGGTAGTTGTCTACTCGATCTAATAGGTAATAGTTCTGCACATTTAGCTAGATATACTTGAGTATCTTTACACTTGAATGCTGCCTTCGCAAACCAGAACTTCGACCATTAGGCTTTTTCTTGAAATTAGGATATTTAGTCTGTCCCCCAAAAAAAGTTGGTGAAAGTAGCTTGTAAATGTCTTAAGCCTTGCTGGAGTGGTATAATAATTACTTTAGTCAAAAAATCTAAATATTCCTGCTTTTTCCAGTTCTTCAGCATAGATAAGTTTTGTTTGTAGCCCACTTTTTTCTTGGTGTTCATACCAAATTTAAGTCCTGGAAGCTAAGGCTTTGTTGTAGATGTAACAAAGCATACTAACAGTGCTGAGGAGTTGGATAAAATCTAAATTTGTGTACGCTTTTTCAAGCGTCTACTACCTACTTTTTAACTTCTATATTAGAACAGATTATTGGTCAAGCTACAAGAATGATTGGCAGACATGGACACTCCCCTACGGGAGAGCACGAGTCTTCTGCCAACATTTAGATAAATTATGGTATTGGGCTACAAATATTCTCTGACCAAAAATGTGGGAATAATAAACTTCGGTATTTCAAGTTCTGGTTTTATCTGGAGGTATTAAGTAACTGAAAAAGTAATTGTAACTATTGGTAAGCTAAAGATCTAGCGGGCAATATCCTAAACTACAAAAGTTTGACTAATAAGAGTTTTGTACATATAATTTTGGGTTTGCTGCTCTAACTTAAATGACTATTAAATATACAATTAATTTTGGTTAACTCAATTAAATTCCTGGTAGATTAATGGATTGAATAGTTAATTCAGGACGCATGAGGCCAATAATAATAGCTATTATCAAACAACCAAACAGAGTTATTCCCATAATTAATAGGGCAAATAGTTCACCTGGAGATAATGGTCTGTCTGTACTGTCTATGTAGCTAGATAAATTTTTCCATTTTGAATTAGATACAAAGTCAGTATTGAAGTTAATTTTTTGCTCAAAATCATTTATATATAAGTGCTTAATCTTTTTATCGTATTCTAATCTTCTGTTTGAGTCTACTAAAGTAGCATAAGCTTCATTAATTTCCTGAAATTTAGCAGTGGCGAGTAATTGTGGCATATCTGTAGTATCTGGATGATAGTGCTTACTCAATTCCCGATACGCCCTTCTAATTTCTTGATTAGATGCTTTGGGATGAAGTCCAAGTAAAGAATAATAACTTACACCCAAATTAGTGTATTTTGACATTCTTCAAATTCTTGATATCTATTTCCTATTCAATTCATTTTTACCAATAGCTATCTAGCTATTCACTGGTTTATTTTAAGATTACACCAATTGTAATTATTTACTATTGATATTGAGAATATCCAAAGATTGTCTTTGAAGTTAGGTTAATTTCTCACAAGTTTGGATAATTTACTATATTTTTATTCTCAAATAATGAAAATCAAGTTTTTGTTTAATTAATAAATACTAATAGTATCAATAAATACTAATAATATTTGTACTATTAAATTATAAATTAGAGAATATAAAACTTGAGAAAAAATTAAGTTTCAATCATTCCATTCACCTCTTGGAGGGATAGGAGGGTTTCTCTGAAGGGTTAAAGCTAATTCATCTTCGGGAATACCTCCTCTTAACCACTGACGAAGAGCACTTTCAATTACTTTACTGGGATCATTTGTCAAATGCTGAACTTGGTCTAGTAACCTAGAATCTATATGTATAGATAATTCCACTTTTTCAGTTGACTTTCGCTGATTAATTTTAGACTCATTTATCCCCATGTTAAATAATCCTAAATTGATTTATTAATATACAATAACTAATTTAACAATGTTACTCAGAAATAATATAATTCTGTATACATAACAATCTAATCAAGTGGTTGTGAAAATTCAAAAATCTAGAAATAAACTCCGAACTTCTTACCCACTATTACCTTAATTCTTATTCTCTTTTTGCCAAAAGTAGCAAGGCTATATTTTGGACAATGTCAATATAGAATTACTATTACTATAGTTTTTTATTATAAATTATAGCATCTTATAAACAATGTTTAGTCATACTACATTATTACTTATTTGTCAAGCCTATAATTAAAATCTCAGTAAATTATGTTTACCGAAGTCTGGCTTGAGGACAAGGTATTTCTTGCGATAGCTTAATATTTCTATGCTAATGTGAGAATAGAGTTAAGTTAGTTTTAATTTATGTGGTAATTCTCAATAATCAGTACAAGTTGATATCTAAATCTTAAGTCTATTGAGTAAGGATTTACCATTATACATGGCTAGATATTTGTCATTTTATTTTAAGAAACTGATGAGATGGGTTATTTTCTTTTTCTCTTTTTCAAGGCTAATCTGATTCAATGTCAATTCTATTAATGGTGAGGTTCTTTGGTGGGTTGACATTTTACATTTAACATACTTTCCTAATTATACTACTTTTTATGTGGCAAGTGGGGAAAGTTGACTTTAGTTTTACCTTTGCTTCTAGGTCCATTTTTTTTCGGATGGTCAACCTACAAGTAATTATTTAAAAGTTATTATAGCATATGTATTAAAAAAAAACAATTAAAAAGTCGGCTTCTGATGGGCAAGGCTTTAAATCTAATTTTTCGTTAAAGTGAAGAGTATAAAGTACCGTCGGGCAGACGGGAAAAAAGGTCACCGAAGGTAAAGAGATCGGGGTGGGGGTTGATATTCCTGCTTGGCTCTCCCTGTGAAGAGAGAATCCCCAACGGCTTAGGGCGAGGGGTATGTCGACGAAAGTATCACATTATAAAAAAAAAATATGACAAAAGTTCCTGTATCTCATATTCGTAATTTTTCCATTATTGCTCATATAGACCACGGAAAATCAACTTTAGCAGATCGCTTACTACAAGCAACCGGTACGGTGGCAGACCGTGAAATGAAAGAGCAATTCTTAGACACGATGGATTTAGAAAGGGAGCGTGGCATTACAATTAAACTCCAGGCTGCCCGAATGAATTACCATGCTAAAGATGGGGAAGAATATGTTTTAAATCTTATTGATACACCTGGTCATGTAGATTTTTCTTATGAAGTATCCCGTTCTTTAGCGGCTTGTGAAGGTGCTTTGTTGGTGGTAGATGCTTCCCAAGGGGTAGAGGCTCAGACTTTAGCTAATGTATATTTGGCTTTGGAGCATGATTTAGAAATTATCCCGGTTTTAAATAAGATAGATTTGCCAGGGGCAGAACCAGAACGGGTAAAAGAGGAAATAGAGGAAATAATTGGTTTAGACTGTTCGGGTGCAATTTTAGCTTCTGCTAAAGAAGGAATAGGAATTCCGGAAATTTTAGAGTCCATTGTTCAGTTAGTACCACCACCACAAGATACTATAGGTGAAAAATTACGGGCCCTGATATTTGATAGTTATTATGACTCCTATAGAGGGGTAATTGTATATTTCCGGGTTATGGATGGGACTATTGCTAAGGGCGATCGCGTCCGACTTATGGCTTCTAAAAAGGAATATGAGATAGATGATCTAGGAGTTTTGTCTCCAACTCAACAACCAGTACAGGAGCTTCATGCAGGAGAGGTTGGTTATTTCTCGGCGGCTATTAAGGCGGTGGAAGATGCAAGGGTGGGAGATACGATTACTTTGGCCAAAAAACAGGCTCAGGATCCTCTGCCAGGTTACAGGTCAGCTAACCCTATGGTGTTTTGTGGATTATTTCCTACTGATGCTGACCAGTTTCCAGATTTACGAGAAGCATTGGATAAGCTTAAACTTAATGATGCAGCTTTGTCTTATGAGGCAGAAACGTCGAGTGCTATGGGTTTTGGATTTCGATGTGGCTTTTTAGGACTGCTGCACATGGAAATTGTCCAGGAAAGGTTGGAGCGAGAATATGGTTTAGATTTGATTGTTACTTCTCCATCGGTGGTTTACCAGGTAACTACTAGTAAGGAGGAGGTGATTTTGGTTGATAACCCAAATTTCTTGCCGGAGCCTAATTTGCGAGAAAAAATTGAGGAGCCTTATGTTCGGGTGGAAATGATTACTCCAGAGGAATATGTAGGGACGTTAATGGAGCTGGGTCAGTCACGACGGGGGGTATTTAAGGATATGAAGTATCTGGCTCAGGGTAGAACTACTTTAGTATATGAGATTCCTTTGGCAGAGGTGGTTACGGATTTTTTCGACCAAATGAAGTCTCGGTCTCGCGGTTATGCTAGTATGGAGTATCATCTTATAGGTTATCGTGAGAATCCTTTGGTTAAGTTGGATATTATGATTAATGCTGAACCAGTGGATGCTTTGGCTATAATTGTGCATCGGGATAAGGCTTATGGGGTAGGCCGGGCTTTGGCGGAAAAGTTGAAGGAGTTAATTCCCCGTCATCAGTTTAAGGTACCAATTCAAGCGTCTATTGGTTCTAAGGTTATTGCTAGTGAGCATATTCCTGCTTTACGGAAGGATGTCTTGGCTAAGTGTTATGGTGGGGATATTAGCCGTAAGAAGAAGTTATTACAAAAACAGGCTAAGGGTAAGAAGCGGATGAAGTCCTTGGGTACGGTTGATGTTCCACAGGAAGCTTTTATGGCGGTGTTACGATTAGATTGATTTTTTTTGAAGACTTGATTTAAAATATGTAATGGTGGTAGTGTGGTTGGTTATTTTGACTGTTCTCTGACATCTAGCCTGACTAGCTATCACCGGAGTGTTAAAAGTCAAAGGTCAAAAGTTAAAGGTAAGATTTTATTGGTTTCAAATACGGAAGTTGATAAGTTAAAGGTCAAAAGTCAAATGTAAGAACTAAGAGGTAAGGGGTTAAAAGTTGGATTTTATCGGTCTCGAATACGGAGGTCGATAGAATTCTGAGGGTTGAATTTGAGGCGGAAATTGGCGATCGCTACTTTGAGGCAAGAAAACTACTGATAACTAATAACTGAATTAGTGCTTTACTTTTAACTGCCCTGGAATTGGAATATACCAGGACTTAAATATAGTGCTGGTTTGATATCACTACGGGGAAGTTAATCAAAGAAATAGGGTAGGCTGTACCATAATTTATGCTTGTAAATTGGAAGAGGTTGGCCTCTTGCGGTTGAAGCAAGAAGCAAATATCTTTGAGGAGGCATTACTAGGTTTTACCTAGTGAGCGCGAAAATTGTATAGGTGTTGTAGAATAAATAAAATTTAAACTTTCACTTTTTTATGAGGTAGTTGAAGATGACGGGAAAGAAGATTTTAATGATCGTGGGTGACTTTGTAGAAGACTATGAGGTGATGGTACCTTTTCAAGCATTGCAAATGGTGGGGCATGAAGTTGATGCTATCTGTCCTGATAAAAAGAAAGGAGATATAGTCAGAACAGCGGTACATGATTTTGAGGGTGATCAAACCTATAGTGAGAAACCGGGACATAATTTTACGCTGAATGCTAGTTTTGATGATGTTGATCCAGAAAGCTATGATGCTTATGATGCTTTGGTGGTTCCTGGGGGACGTGCGCCAGAATATATTCGTTTGAATGAAAAAGTATTGGATATTGTTCGCCACTTTGATTCAAAGAAGAAGCCTATTGCTGCTCTCTGTCATGGTTTGCAGGTTTTAGCTGCTGCGGATGTACTTAAAGGAAAGCGCTGCACTGCCTATCCTGCTTGTGCTCCTGAGGTGACTCTTGCAGGGGGTACATACGTTGAAGTTTCAGTTGATGAAGCGTTCGTGGATGGTTCTCTTGTTACTGGACCTGCTTGGCCTGCTATTCCTAGATGGTTAGCTGAGTTTCTGAAGGTTTTACAATAGAAATCAAATCTTTTGGATAGGAATGGAGGTAACTTGAGAAGGGCTAGAGATTTTTCAAGACATTGTGATGTCAATACTCTAATTATTTATAATGATAACTTAAATAAGTCACAGTCTGAAATGTCTGAGTTGTTAGAGGAATTTTAGGTATGAGCAAAAAACTACCACTACCACCACCACCACCACCGCCTCCACTGAAACCTGAACTGGAAGAAAGCCCAGGCCCTAAACCTGGCAGTAAGAAAAAATTTACACCAATAAGGAAACTTGAGTCTAGTAGTAGTAAATTCAAAATTCCAGAATGGCTTAAGGTAACTCACATACCAGAAGGTCTCGTTACTATTGGTTTAGTTACAATGCTAGGAACTTTGTGGTTTTACAAAACTACAATTTGTGAGTATCAAAGTTCTTATCGTTTCTCAAGAAAATGTAATTACAATATCGGCTTAATTAGTCATAAAAATAATTTAATTACTGTCGGAGGTTTTCTGTTTTTAGGCGGTTGTGCCTTATTCAATAGTAGAAAAGATTAGTTATTGGACAGTACAAAGTTCTAAGAGAAAAAAACATTAGAGTCAATCAGCTAAACAGTAACTAAAAGATTTTTCACGACTGTAAAACTAGTTTTTATTAAAGGTTTTGCTGTTAGTTGGGGTAAACATAGGGATGCTTATTTACCCCTATTATTTTAATCCCTAAGACTCACAAAATATGGTTTCTAAGCTACGTCATAATCAACACTTTCATTAATCTCTGTCAATATCTCAATAATGTTATCTGCCTCTTTATCTGCAAAGATACCATCTAATCCTTCCGTGTGTAAATCTGTAAAAGGTGGCTCATATAATAATTCTGGGGACATCACTCCATTTTGAGTTAAATAGTCGATAATATTCTCAACAAATCTAATTTGACTGGTGTTAAATTTGCTGTTTAAATATTTACTAAATAATTCTTTGGCTGCATTTCTATCTAATCCGACTAACTTTCTAATAAATAGTTTTAAACTAATATTTTGACCGTAAACTTCGGCAAATATTTCCCTATCTTCTATAACTTCACTATTAAATAACATTTCTTCTAATGCTGTTAAGTCAGCGTCGGTTAAGGGGATATTACGTTTTAATTTAGCAACAGCAACATTGTTCTCATTACTCCGAATATATGCCTCTACTTTTTTCTTATACTGGAGAGGACTAAACCCTGATGTTTGGGTGGGAACGTTGACATTTTGCACTTCTCCCATTTCATCGGCAAAGTTTACATACATAATTTTTTGTTCTTGGCTATCTATAAATTTTACTAATTCTCGTAAGTCTTGCTGTAAAATTGAAACCATTTCTACTGTAATATCTCGCCACCATTCCTCTGCTTGTACTTCTTCAATAACTTGTAGTTTTGCTGCTATCATGGGAATGTTAGACTTTTGGGCGAGTTGAGAGCAAATATCTCGAATATTATCCCGGAGTCTGATAAAGTCTGTTGACTGTTTTAACAATGCTAGCTGTAATTTGACACATATTAGGTCAAACCGTTTATTTAAATGGCTCTCTTTTGGTAAACCATTGGGTAAACTTGCTAATGACTCCCCTATTATTTCTTGATCGCTTTCTCCTAACTCATTCCATCGCTCTCTCTGGGAAAACTCTTCTACTTGCTGCAAATGGGGGCGCACTAAAAAGTTATCTTTGGGCATTGAGTTAATATATTGATGCAACTCATCTAAGAGGTTATTTTTTAACTCGCCAGTGGGTACTAATTGACTCAGTTCAAGGCGTGATTTGACTAATTTTGTTGTGAGACTGTCAGGAATTTTTACATTTTTTTCGTCTATCTGTTGCTCAAAATAACTGAAGTTACTGCACAGGTCGAATACTAAAAATTCTGTTTTATCATCACCCGGAGCAAATAAGTTAGGGCATAAACGAGTACCGCGTCCAATCATTTGATTGAATTTTATCCGAGAATAGACTGGTTTGAAAAATACTAAGTTAACTACTTCCCGCACGTCTACCCCTGTATCTAACATATCTACAGACACCGCAATAATTGGCTGTTTGTCTGCATTTGAAAAGTCATCCAGCAAACTTTGAGAGTAGGAACTTTGGCTATCAATAATTTGAGCAAACTGACCTTTGTAGTGGGGATAATTAGCATTAAACCGTTCAGAAATAAACTCAGCATGTTTGTGGTTGCGAGCAAAAATGATGGTTTTACCGAGGCGATCGCCTCCTTCTACTTTTAGCCCCCGCTCCATTAATAACTGTAGCGCTTGGTCTACGGTACTAATATTAAATAACCAAGTATTAAGAGCTGTAGCATTAATTTTGTCCGGCACTTCCCCAGTTTCTGCATCAGCAAACCGTTCCTCATAGGCTGTCTTTTCCTCTGGTTGCAGTTCTGAATATCTAATACCTGCCCGCATAAACTTAAAGGGAACTTCGACACCACTGGGAGGAACGAGATAACCGTCTTTGATGGCGCTGTCTAATTCATAAGCAAAGGTGGGAACCCCAGGCTCTAAGTCAAAAATACTGTAAGTGTCCCGGTCTACTTCATTGCGGGGTGTAGCTGTTAAACCTAAAAGTAGAGCATCGAAATATTGAAATATTTGCCGATATTTGCGATAGATGGAACGGTGTGCTTCATCTACTATAACTAAATCAAAATATCCAGGACTGAATAAGCGTTTATCTCCATCAGTTGCGTTGATGCGGTTGCTGATGGTGGGGTAGGTGGAAAAGACAATGGTGGCGTTTTCTGCGTCTTGTTTTTTTTCGGTTAGGTTTGCAGTGGTAATACTGTTAAGGTTACTGTTAAAGACACCTTGGGCTTGAGTTAAGAGGACGTTGCGGTCCGCTAAAAATAAGACTCGTTTCACCCAGTTGGCTCGTTCCAATAATTCTACAATACTGACGGCTGTCCGAGTTTTACCTGTTCCTGTTGCCATGACTAATAATGCTTTACGCTGTTTGTTGTCAAATATTTCTTTGATGCAACAGATAGCTTCTTTTTGATAACAACGTCCGGCGATGTCGGGGTTGACATCCAGGGTATGGAGGGGTTGACGATGACTCCGGCGGAATATTAAACGCTCTAGTTCGTCTTTTTTGAGAAAGCCTTGAATGGGGCGGGGTGGATAGTTAAAATCATCCCATATCCAATGCTCATAACCGTTGCTGTAGAAAATGACGGGGCGGTGGTTAAATTCTGCTTGCAGACAGTCGGCGTATAGTTTGGCTTGATGTTGTCCTGTTTGGGGACTCTTGCGAGTGCGTTTTGCTTCTACTATTGCTAAAGGGTTGCCGTCATCTCCCCAAAATACATAGTCAATTTTACCTTTTCCTGTTTCGTTAGGCATTCCTGTGACTTGGTATTCTGTAGACTCTGGCAGATGTATCGGCCAACCAGCTTCTTTGAGTAAAATATCAAGTAAGTAGGTGCGGGTATCGGCTTCGTTGTAGTCGTGGCGATCGCTTTTGGTCTGGTTTTGTTGTTTGAGTTGGGCGAGTTCGGCTTTTGCTGTTTCTAGTTCTGCGGTGGTTTGTTTTTCTTTTTGTTCGGCGATGCGTTGCATTTCTTGGGCGGTAGAAAGTTGGGTTTCGAGTTGTTGGAGTTTATCGAGGGTGAGGTCTGACTTAGTTGTGCTTGTGGGAATGAGGTCGGGGTTGAATTTGAGGTTAGGGAGGTTTTTGCCGTCGGGGCTGTAGTAGCGGGTGAGCCAGTAGAGGAAGTGATAGAGTTCTTGGATGAGGTAACGAGCATCTTTGGAGGTGATGGGTTTGGGGTCGTGGGCTGCTGCGTTGCCTATTTTGTGAATGATGCGGAGTTTGGGGAAAAGGTTGTTTTGGAGGTTGTCTTTAAAGGTTTGCTCGTGAATTAATGCCCCTAAGTTGTAGGTCTTGGGGAGCTCTAGGTAAGGATTATTTTCGTAGAGCCAGATAACCGCTTGTTCTAAGGTGTAGCGGGTGTAGAAGCAACTGGCCCGGGGGGCGTTGTTGATTAATGTTTCTGCCTGGGTGGCGGTTTGGTGTAGTTTGGGGTAGTGGGGTTTGAGAAAGTCAAAGTTTGAGGTCATGGGTTTTTTCCTTTTATTATAGTTGGCCTTTGAATGCGCGTTGTAACAGGGAGTTAAATAGGTTGTTGGATTCTGTGAGGTAGTTAGACTCTTTTTGCTTTGTCAATTCAACATTTTCAGTAAAGTTGACAAACTGGGATTGCAGGTTTATATGGGGAATTGTTAACCTCAAAGCTTTAAGGTTTGTTGTGTTAAAAACTGCAACTGTAGCACCTGGTGACATTCTTTTTATCTCTTCAATCAGGGGATTAGAGTGATTTAAAGCATAGGACAAATATTTAGGAAGCATTTTGTTAGTATTTAAGGAAACTTTCAGCAAGTTAGGTCCAAGGATACTTCTAGGGATATCAGGTGGTGCGACACAAGTTCTTCCAACTGTTCCAGTTCTTGAAATCAGAACGTCCTCATCCTGGATAGAAAAGCTTTTTAATTGCTCGTACTTTTCAGTAGTAATATACTTGGGTTTGGCCCAAACAAACTCATTTTTTTGAACATTGTCTATTCCGTATACTGGAATACCATCTTTGACAAACTCGCTTATAAGTAGTTGGCTACCAAAAGGTCCGCATTTTATAGCCCCCTTGCGTTTTAATGCAACTTCCTCTAATTTTTTTACCTCCCACCCCTTCGGATTAATAACAGGGTCGCCGAACATCTCCAGGAATGTAGAACGCAATAATTCATCTGTTAGAGCGATCGCTTGTTGTCTCTTTCGTCTGATAGCATCAGCTTGGTCGAGTATTGCAGCTATTCGGCGCTGTTCTTCTATTGGGGGGAGGGGGATTTTGAGCTTTTTGATACAACCAAGACTTAGGTTAGAAATAGTTGCTGTCACTTTTGAACCTGTAATTTGTCGAAACGCATCTCCTGTATTCAGCCAATGGTTAAAATAGTAGGGGTCTACATTATTGTGAAGCCTTATTATTGCAAGTGCCTGGTTGCAGTTCATTGCTGGAGCATTAGTAGGAATAACTGCGGTTTTTCCAATTGTACCAGCAATTGAAATTATTACATCTTTTTTTAAAATTCGAGAACGCGCAAGAGCTTGATCCGTTTTTGAGTCAATAAATAAAACATCACCAAGATTGATTTTACCATCTTGGATATTATTGACTCGTAGAAAAGGGATACCTTCTTTAGAAAAGCTAAAACCTATAGAAGTAGGAGTAGTTCCCTTAGTTACAATTTTAGCTACATCTTCAACAAAAACACGCTGCCATTTCATCCAATTAATCCCTTCAACTCAACAAAAAAAAACTCAATTCCTAACTCCTTCCCCATCCTACTTATCCACCTCAAAATTACAAACATTTTTCAAAACAAAACCATTATGTCCCTTCACCAAATCCCCCCCAAATAACACAGGCAAACGCTCCTGATCAGCCCTAATTCCCACAACATAATCCCTATCAAATAATACCATTTTTATCCTCTCCAACTTATTCATAACCACCCCCATAAAATCAACATCTCCACTAAGTATATCACCTTCTGGTGACCTTATCCCCACAATTAACCCCTGTATCTCCACATTAGGCAAATTAGTCATTAACTTTAGCAAAATTTCCAACTCAGTTATCCCCTCAAAATTAGCCAAATTTTCCACCAATAAATTAATACTTAAAAGAAAATCTGCAACCTCTTGATTCAATAGTAAAACCAAAGTCATATTAGAAAAATCTACCCCATTCTTACCCCAAATTATCCCCTCATTTTCAATCAGTCTTTGCTGCTTCCAACCTCCTTATTCCAAATAATTAGCCACAACTTCCCGCTGAATATTATTAAATAAATTAATATCTTTAACAATAAAATTCATAACATATCCCCTTGCCAAACCTTCTCCATAATTCCCTCTAAAACTTGAGGATTAAACATATTTTTTCTCCGAATTGAAACAGTAATATTATCCTGATTTTTCGTCACATCAGCACCCGCCAAAGATAACCAATAACCACAACCTAGAAAACAAAGAGATGATTCAGATTTTAGTAGCCATTCCTCCACCTTTTCCGGCACAACCACAACAATAAAAATTATCCGCGGATAACGATTAATTACCCTCAAATCATTATAGTTTTTCACAGACAAAGGAAAGGGGACAATATCATCATTAATAACCCCCCTAGAATTACATTTTACCAGCACATAAAGAATCGGAAAATTTTCTGGTAGTCGTGATTTTAATCAAGTTAAAATTAAATCAATTCCCAACCCATCTAAAGGGGGAGTAGTTCCTTGAAAAACACAACCCGCCACAGTAGCAACCCCTCAAATATAAGCATAACTAAACTCCTCCTTTTGCAGATTAATCTCCATTTAATAACTGCCCCAACTCATCCAAATCTTGATTAATTTCATCCTCTAATTCTCGTAACTTACCTAAAATTACTAAAGGATGCTCATATTCTATCTCCTCGTATGCCACCTCTTTATATCTATTAATAGAAAGATCATAACCATTATCTTTTATCTCATCCTTCGGTATAAAAAACGTCTTACTATTCCGGTCCTTATCTTTTTTAGGATTCCGTTTTTGCCAACTTTTAGTAATATTAGAAATGTCATTTTCTTCTACAGGTTGCCGTTTATCATCCAACGAAAAACCATCCGCCTGCATATCACAAAACCAAACAAAATCAGTACCACCCGCCCCCGTTTTTGTAAACATTAAAATCGCTGTTGATACCCCCGCATAAGGTTTAAAAACCCCCGATGGCATAGAAATAACTCCATCTAACTTATGCTCTTCAACTAACATCTTACGAACATCTTTATGGGCTTTAGAAGAACCAAATAAAACCCCATCAGGCACAATAACCGCCGCCCGACCCCCCGTTTTTAATAACCTTAAAAATAAAGCCAAAAATAACAACTCTGTTTTAGTAGTATTAACAATTTTAGTTAAATCTTTAGCAATACTTGACTTTTGTATCGACCCCTTAAACGGTGGGTTAGCCAAAACCAAAGTAAACATTTCCTCAACCCCCGCGTGGTCTTCCGATAAAGCATCCCTCGCTTCAATTTGAGCATTTTCAATACCATGCTGCATTAAATTCATACTACCAATACGCAACATTGTGGCATCAAAGTCAAAACCGTGAAACATATGCTGATAAAAATGCTCTTTGTTTCCTGGTGCATTCAAAACTAAGGAACCATTCTCATCCTTGAGTTGTTGTAAATGTTCTGCTACGGCGACCAAAAACCCAGCCGTACCAAAAGCAGGGTCACAAACGACATCATTAGGTTGGGGTGTCATCAAGTCCACTATCATCTTAATAATGTGGCGCGGTGTCCTAAACTGTCCATTTTGCCCCGCAGTATTCAGCTTAGAAAGCATATATTCATAGAGGTCCCCCTTAGTATCTCGGTCATCGAGGGGTAAACTATCTATTTGTTGCACCACATTTGCCAATAATGCCGGGCTGCCTATCATAAATACAGCATCCTTCATGTGTCGAGAGTAGGCATTATTTTCTAAAGTTCCCCCCAAAGTTTTGATAAAAGGAAAAGCCTCATCCCTTACAGCCTCAAACATCTTATCTGTTGCTAATTCCTTGAAGTGAGACCATCGACAGCTTTGTGATGCTTCTGAAAATATTAGTTTTTCTTTTACCTTTTTTAGCCGTCGCGCTTTTTTCTCCTTAACTGCTTCCTGCTGATCAAGTTGTTTAATAAATAATAGGTAAGATATTTGTTCAATAACTGACAATGGGTTACTAATACCATTGCTCCAGAACGTCGACCATAACTTATCTACTTTTGATTTTAGTTCACCTGTAATCATTTAGTTTTGTTAGTTTATTAATTCCTAGCCTTAAGAAAAGAAAACTTTTGACAATTATAACTCTAACAGAGCTTACCCAAAGACACTAATTTTAGTATAAATATCGGAAACAACTATCAAAAACATACCACATATAGAAGCAATACGTAAGTTCTGCTTAAATTATAAATTATATCAAAAAACTAAAAATATTGTAAGCCAATTCCTATAATTTACATTCCGCACGTCAAAATGTAGCATATAAGAAATGCCATTGAAAGCTTGACCTGATAATAACCATGAGGTTTGTTAGTGAAAAAAAATATTACAAAAAGTATTGATAGTTATTAGAAATAATAGAAGCTCTAATCCTCCTTCTTCCTTAATAGTATACTGGTAGTATGCTTGAAGTCCAGAATGTGGGTTAATAATTAGTGTTTAACCTTATAAAAACTTTTAGGTAGTGGATCAGTAAAGTGTGGGATAAGTATAATAAGGGTTGGAAATTTTTTTCCTGTAATTAGAATTATCCCTGATCTATAAGCCAATAAGTCATCATTTCTCCTCTACCTTTAACCGGAATATACCCTCGTGACTCTAATGAAAACTTATCTTGTAAAAGTTGATAAGTAGCTTCGGTAACTTGAATTTTACCAGGTGTTCCACTTGATTCCATCCGAGATGCTACATTTACTGTATCACCCCACAAGTCATAAACAAACTTTTTAATACCAATTACTCCTGCTACTACAGGCCCGGTGTTAATACCAATGCGAATTTGAAAAGGTTCTCCGCGATCATTTAAAAATTTCTTAATTACCTTTTGCATATCTATTGCCATTTTAGCGATCGCCTCGGCATGATCTTCTTTGGCTTTGGGTAAACCACTAGCCACCATATAAGAGTCTCCAATTGTTTTAATTTTTTCCAAATTGTGTTGTTCAGTTAATTTATCAAACTCTGAGAAAACTTGATTCAGCCTATGCACTAGTTCAGTGGGAGATATCCGAGCCGAAAAGCTAGTAAAATCCACAATATCAGCAAACAAAATAGTCACATTTTGAAACCGTTTTGCAATCGCACGTTGATTTTGTTTTAATTTTCCAGCTATCTGAGCAGGCAAAATATTCAATAATAAACTGTCAGATTTTTGTTGTTCTAAGCGCAGTTCAGTTTCTATATATTTACGTTTTGTGATATCTTGAACAGTACCTTCATAATAAAGTACTTCTCCCTCAGAATTACGAACTACACGAACATTTTCAGAAATCCACATCACACTATGATCGCAACGATAAATCTTTGATTCAAAATTTGATATAGAGCCATATTTTTCAACTTGAGCAACAAACTCAGAGCGACGCTTTAAGTCAACATATAGTTGTTTAGCAATATCAGTTACCCTCTCTTTTAACTCTGTTTCTGATGAAAACCCACACATTTTAACTAAAGCTGGATTTGCACTAATAAAGCGTCCATCAACAGTAGTTTGAAATATTCCTTCTGCGGCATTTTCAAAGATGGTGCGGTATTTTTCCTCTGCTGTTCGCAAAGCATCTAGCACCTGTTTGCGTTCTGTAATATTATGCGCTACCCAAATTACACAGTTATCTGGTAATGGTGAAACGTTAGCAGTAAACCAAGCTTTATTAGGTTGAGAAATAGAAGAATAATGATCGGGATGGGATTGGTAAGATTGGTAATTAGACATTTCGCATGATAGACTATGTATATCATTATCCTGTTGATGATCAGATAGAAATAGACTATATTCTACATTCACAGTTTCCTGGGTATTCAGCACCCGTTGAATATTAATCATAAATAAGCTAGCTTGCTGAGGGGGCAAAACCTCATCAACACTTTTGCCAATCAATTCATTGGTAGGAGTATATAATACCTTAGAATTAGTAGAGAAAATTTTGACATATCTACCTTGGGAATCAAAGACAGTAACTATATCAGTCATGGCCTCAAATAACACCCGTAATTCTGCTTCAGATTCTCTTAAGGCAATCTCAGCACGACGACGATCTGAAATTTCTATCATTAGCAAACGATTTGATTCCACTAAAGCTTGAGTGCGTTCCTCAACCTTGGCTTCTAACTGCTGATTAGCTATTTGTAGAGCTTCTTGTGCTTGTTTTCGTTCTGTAATATCCTCGACAGTTCCGTCATAACGAATTAATTTGCCATCTTGATCGTATACAGCTTTAGTATTTTCGGAAATCCAAATTAAACTGCCATCTGGACGATAAATTTGTGATTCATAATTAACTAAGCGACCATGCTCCTTTAATTTTTGGATAAATTGCTCCTGGTATTTATAATGACTGTAAAGTTGATGTGGCAAACAAACCAGATCAGCAATCACTTCTTCAGGAGAACCATAACCATAAATTCGAGCTAATGCCGGGTTAGCACTGATCAAGTGACCTTCTGGAGATGCTTGGAAAATTCCTTCAATGGCATTTTCAAAGATAGTACGATATTTTTCTTCAGCTTCTTGTAGTGCTACCTCTGCATGCTTGCGGTCACTAATATCAATGCCTACAGCAAAAGCAGCTGCCCCTTGAGCATATTTGTGGCAGACAATTAAATAACTTCGGAGAGTACCATTAACCCAAGCAGATATTTCTTCATAGGCATCCTGAGCTGAACTAGCAAAGAATTGCTGCATAAATGTACTAAATTTTTCACTAGATTTGAGAAAGCCAATATTTTGACCAACAAAAGCCTCTTGGGGTAAATTGTAAGTTTTTGCTAAGTGTTTATTAACTCCTAAGTACCGTAAATCTGAGCTGATCCAAGATACGATTCCTGGCACTGCTTCTAAAATAGTTTTGAACTGTTCTTGAGCTACCCCAAGCTCTAACTCTACTTGTCTGTGTTCGGTAATATTAATTCCAACTACAAATGCTGCTTGATTATGATTATATTTGCGAGCAACTATTAAATAATTTTGGGATATATTATTGTATTCTGAAGTAATCTCAGCAGTTATTTCCTGCTCAGGACTAGCAAAAAAATCTTGAATTAAAGAATTAAATTTATAATTTTTGTTTATAAAAGCAATATTTTTGCCAACAAATTCGTCTGGTGCTAGGTTAAATGTATCAGCTAATTTTTGATTGACTTCAATATAGGTTAAATCTGAATTAATCCATGAAACCATTCCTGGAACAGCTTCTAATACTGTTTCTAGTTTTTCTTTACTAACTAACAGATTTTTTTCTGCTTGTTTGCGTTCAGTAATATCTATACCTATGACAAAAGCAGCCTTGTTTTGATTGTACTTTTGTGCAATAATTAAATAGTTTCGATCTTCCCCATCAATTTGTGATACAACCTCACCTATTGTTTCGAGATCAGAACTAGCAAAAAACCCCTCAACAAAATCATTAAATTCAGAACTGATCCCTAAAAAACCAATATATTTCCCCGGAAATTCTTCTCTGGGCATACTAAAAATATTAGCTAACTGCTGATTAACTTCAATATAGCGTAAGTCTGAACTAATCCAAGATACGGTACCTGGTACTGCTGCTAAAACTGTTTCTAACTGTTCTTTTGCTTTTCTTAATTTGTATTCTGCTTGTTTTTTTTCAGTAATATCTATACCTACTATAAAGGCAGCTTGATTTTTATGATACTTTTGTGCAACTACCAAATAGTTTCTAGGTTTCCCATCAACTACTACTCCAATTTCACGGGTTGTTTCTAACTGCGAACTCTCAAAAAACTCTTTGATAAAGTCATTAAACTCAGAACTTGTCTCTAAAAAACCAATATGTTTTCCCGGAAATTCTTCTTTGGGTAGATCAAACATATCAGCTAAACGCTGATTAACTTCTATATACTGTAAATCTGACTTGATCCAAGATACTGTACCTGGTACTGCTGCCAAAACAGTTAGTAACTTTTCTTTTGCTACTCTCAAAGCTTTTACGGCTTGTTGGCGTTTAACAATTTCTTGGATAAGCTGATCGTTTGATTCTTTTAGTGCTGCATTGCGATCTTCAATTACATTATTTAATTTTTGTCCTATTAACTGGGAATTTGAATTAGCTTCTTCTAATTTACTAACAGTTTTACGAAGTTTTACTAGTTCCTGAATTAGTTCCTCTTTAGTTTTATTTTGATCGTTCATGATTTCCAAATATTATATACTCTCTTAAGACATTTATTCAAGTTTAATTATGTATTTATTCATCAATAATTATCTTTGTTTTTAGGTGGTTTTTGAATCACTAAAATATGATAAGTTTGCTAACTAAAAATTACATATACATCAAATTTTATAAGCGATAAATTAACTTGATTAATTGATTAATTAAGCTGAAAACTTTAATTTTACTGACATCTATTAAATAAGTTGCATAAGTCAAGAATATATGAAATATTTGTTGGGTTATTTAGTAGATGCTGAGTAGATTTCGATTATGTATAGTTTATATCAATTATGTCTGTAGATTTCAGCCTCAAAAAATAGCCACGAAAAAAAATGATTTTTTACCTTGAGCATAACTAAGTACCATTATGTGAGATTTTAGTATTCTTAGTCACTGTTATGTAGATAATATCCGGAAAATTAGCAGTGTTGTGTAGGTAAAATCCGAAAAATTGGTAATTTTCTAGCAATGTTGTGTAGATAAAACACAGAAAATCAGCAATCTTTCCATTTTATTTATAAGACTATCTCCGGATCATCACTGAGAAAAAAACTTTCTGTTGGTAAATGCTAACTCTATCCTTCAAAGTGTAGTTACCCAACCATATAATAACTCATCAGTATCGACTCCTGAAGCTCCAGAAAATCATCAATGTTGTGTAAAGTAAACTCCGGAAAATCAGTAATTTTTCTATCTTAATTAAAACTCATTAGTAGCGACTTCTAAGGTATACGGATGTTGAGATGATTTTTTGCTCAGGAGGATGTTTTTTTCACCCTTCCTGCCTAAGCTTAAAATTCCTATATCACAGCAATGCAGTCAATTTCTACAAGTACGTCTTTGGGTAGACGTGCTACTTCTACACAAGCACGAGCGGGTGCGTTCTCAGGGTCGAAGTATTTGGCGTAAACATTATTGACGGTAGCGAAGTCGTCCATGTTTTTCAGGTAGACTGTAGTTTTGACGACGTTTGACCAATTAGTGTTGGCTTCAGTAAGGATAGCTTCGAGATTGGCCATGACTTGCTCTGTTTGCTTACTTACATCCTCCCTATAGACTATTTGATTAGTTTTGGTGTCGATCGCTATTTGACCAGAGATAAACAGCATTTGGCCAGTGGCAGCGATCGCTTGATTATAAGGGCCAACTGGCTCTGGTGCTTTGTCGGTTTTGATTATTTTACGGGTTATCATATTTTCTTTTATTGTCTATTTTGTGGGTTAATTATTGATGAATGTTTCAGTGTCAATAAATTTTTTTTCCTCATACATTATAGTATCAATAAAGTTTGCATTTTTTCTTTTCCATCCATAAGTTTTAGCACCAGATAAATTTGCCTTACTAAAATTAGCTTTCTATCTGATATCCTCCTACTAAATTTGCTTTTTGTAAATTTGTACTTTTACTTATTAGCTCGTTTGAAAAAAGCTAGATAAAAATTGGCATTATTTAGGTTTGAGTTTCTGATAGAATCTAAGGATTCATAAAGAATATGATGTTCAAGCATACGGTGGAATGCTTTTGGATAAATATCACCAAATTTGGATCCCTAACAATGGTAATAGTTGCCTGAAAAACCCTGCTATTAATTCTCAGTCGCCAAACCGAACACAACCGGATAATAAACTAGATAATATTGAGAATAAAGGTGTCTGGAATGAAAGCAGATAAAATAATGACTTTAATAATATATCTTACCTAGTTGATAATAATGAAAATATGTAGAGTGGAATCAAACAAAATGATGATTTAAATACTGAAATATATGAGTACGAACAACTTGCGGATATAGGTGATATTGCTGATATTGGAGATGGTGGAGAGGTTGGCGGTAACGGTGATGGTGATTAAATTGCCAGTTGTTAAATATCAATTAATTGAGGAAAAGCTATGAGCAATTAATATATTATTGGCTCTCGAGAAGGTCCGCCCGACCCTAATATGAGAATTAATCATTGTCTAAACTATAGTGTTTTGGCGACAGAACAACAGGTTCAGTTTCTCCAGTTTCCTTTGAAAAATCAGGGCTTTTTTAATAAAGTTGGTAATTTTTTAGCAGGAGTTGTCGGAAGTCTTCCTACGACTGAGGGTGTTGGTACACAAACTTTTACTAATAATTCTCTTCCTGGTGGAGGATAACCTCATATAGCGCTTGGTGCGTAAGTCCTGTTATTTTTAGGATAACCAATTCCAGGTTTTCTCAACTCTCCATGGAAAACTATAGATGCTGTAAGGCTTTTCCCATAAAACTTTCAGCTCAGTTTAGCAAATCCTTTTTTAGAAGAGCTTTGTACTCTCTAGCAGAGTAGGGACTGTTAGGATGACTATGTGTAACTTTTTGTTACGAGATTAATTTTTTTCCCGTAAGCCTTAAAATTATAACATAGCATTAAGAATTAAATACTTTTAATTTAACCGGACTTTAGGAAAAATCAAAATAAGGTTAAAATCATATTTAGTCGAATATTTGCAGAGTAAAGTTTTGAGACTATTATGCCAGAAAAACAGCGGGAAAATTATTTCATACTTTTGGGAATAGATCCAAAAGAATCTTGGTCTGATGAAAAATTCGAGGAAATTCTAATACAAAAACGTGCAGAGTGGTCGGCAAAAAGCAAATTACCAGGAAGAAAAGGGGCGCAGTATCGAGAATATTTAGCTCTAATTCCTGAAATTAAAAAGATTATGGGGGACCCTGGTCAAAGAGCAAAAGAAGCAGAAATGGCAAAGACTAGCCAGCAAGAGACTCCAGGCAAAGTAGAACAAGAAAAATTAATAACAGAAATAGACTTAATTTCTAGTAAAGGATTTATTTACGAATCGGAAATTCAAGGGTTAGTTAGAAAATATAAAAATTTTGTTCCAGAATCATTTATCAGAAATGAAATCAACAGAAACAATATTCAAATTAATCAAGATGTCGATGAACCAAATTTAGAAACTTTAGATGAAACACAATTAAAAAGAATTAAAGGGTATTTAGAGACATTAGGTTACCAAAATATTTACGAATTTTTAGAACTATCAAAAACCACGGCAAAGAACAATATTTTTATTGATAGAGCTCAGGAAAAATACGAAAAATCACAAAAAAGTGGGCGAAAAGATACGAAAACGGAAGCTCAAAGAGGTCTGGCAATAGAAAGTAAAAATATTTTTGCCACAGAAAAAACTCGTAGACTATATGATAATTCTTTAGAACTTGAGGAATATAAAACTATCAAGGACAATATTCAAAGTCTTGCTCAAATTTCTTCTGATAAGATTCTTTATCCCAAACAATTTGATAAGATTCTCAAAATAGCTCAGTCATCGGGGATAGAGAATGTAGAAAAAGCTAAAAAAGTGATTATTAAATATGCTAGGGAAAACAATTTATCCCTAGAATTTCTTGATATGAATAATGATTTATCAACAGCGATCGCTAATTATTCTAGGGAAACTGAACAAGTTAGACAAAAACAAACTCCTCCACCACGACCAAAAATTCCCATTCAGACGTTTACCACTGTGAGAGTTAACAGTAGAGGAAACATAATAAGTCGCAGTGAAGGTAAAGCAGAAGTAATGACAGAAAACATCGGTAATGGAGTTTCTCTAGAAATGGTAAAAATTCCCGGAGGTATATTCCTCATGGGGTCTCCAGAGACTGAAGCAGAAAGAGATGATGATGAAGGTCCGCAACATTATGTAAATGTGCCAGAATTTTTCATGGGCAAGTATCCAGTCACTCAAGCACAATGGCAAGCAGTTATGGGAAACAACCCTTCTCGTTTTGAAGGAAAAAATCGCCCTGTAGAAAGGGTAAGTTGGAATGACGCTACAGAGTTCTGTCAAAAGCTCTCTAAGAAAACGGGAAGAGACTATAGACTGCCGAGCGAAGCAGAATGGGAATATGCCTGTCGTGGAGGAACAACAACACCATTTTATTTTGGAGAAACCATAACGTCTGAGTTAGTCAACTATGATGGCAGGTACACTTACGGTAATGGGCCAAAAGGAAAATATAGAAAAGAAACAACAGATGTGGGAAATTTTCCACCCAATAGTTTTGGCTTGTACGATATGCACGGGAATGTCTGGGAATGGTGTGCTGATGAATGGCATGATAACTATGATGGTGCGCCTACAGATGGCAGTGTTTGGCTAAATGGAAATAAAAGTCTATCACCGCTGCGGGGCGGTTCTTGGATCAGCTATCCTTATATTTGCCGTTCTGCGGTTCGCTACTACTTTATTAGGCGCGACGTCCACAACTACATTACTGGTTTTCGTCTTGTCTGCGATGGCGGGAGAACTCTCTAACCCTTTTCTCTTTTCCCCTTTTGCCCTTTGCCCTGTTTTTCTTTTTCCTTTATTGTCCCGCTTTAGCGGGTCGATTTTTTTTTGCTACCATATAATACTACAACGTATTACATTGAAATCTATGATAGTCTGATGTCAAGTTTAAATTTATTGATGCTCTCAACTGATATCATATCTGGGTGAATACTTATACTTTGGTGGAAGGAAATAGGTATAGTGACTGTAAGCATTCAGCTGTCAGCTATCAGCCATCAGTTAGAATAAAAAATTAGCCTCCAAGAATAATTACAGCAGTTTTCATCACCCTAGACCACAGCAGAGACGTTGCAAATAGGAACCTTCCATGGAACCTCCCTACAAAGTTTTGGTTATGGTGATGTAGTTGATAAATTTGAAAAGCGCTGTATTAATAGAAAAGGTATGAAAAAAACTTAAAAAATCTGAGCAAAATATTTTGCTTCAAAGACTAAATGTACTTTTGAATAGTAAAAAATTATTACTTACTAGTCAACCAACTAGTCAACCAAAGATAGTATCATCATTATTACTTCTAGATATTCCTTTGCTTTTCCTGTCTACTCATCTGGGCAGCAAAATATCTTTAGCTATAGGTTCGGTTGACCCTGAATATTGCAAGTGGGCACAAATAATACTTAAGGCAGATAATTTTTCAAAATATTTTTTTCCTGATAATATAGTGTTGTGAGATTTTAGTCAAGAGGAGTTTGAGAAAGAAGAAAATCTAGACCAGGAATATGTCAAAGATTTAATTGCTCCGACCAAAGATAAATATGAAAAGTTAATTACTTATGTGAGTATCTTGATAAGACTACTCAGGATAACTCTGATAATTTAGTTTGGAAATTCCAGGAAGTAGATAGTTGGTTGAAGTTAAATAATTCATCAATAGATTTTATTTTTAATTGCCCAGCAGAGTCACAAGAAAAAATTAAAATTTTGGGCAAGTAAGTTCCTCGAATGGAAGAAAAAGCGCAAAGTTTTCTGGATACGTTTGGCGAAAATTCATCAATTCCAGATAGTAAAAATTTAAAACTTTTATACCTGTGGAAAGCATTGCCAATACTTGAAAATAATGGCAGCTTAACGAAGACTCTGTTATGTAAAATCTCTTCTTGTTTGCCGGATAATTTTTTAGAGATAGTAGAAACAGATAATCAGGTTTTTTTGACTTTTTAGAAACTTAATTGAAAATAAATTTATAGATTATTTAGCAGATAAAAATCTCGGGTATGACATTGTCAAGGTATTACAAAATGTTTGTTTAAAACTGATAGAAAAAAAATCTAAAGAAGGGATTGAAGATTTGCAAAATAATCCAGAATACTTCCAAGACTCTACACAAAAATATTTCAAACTGGAAAAACTAAGAATCGGTTGTGAAAAGATATTTTATTCTCAGAAATATAAATTTTAACTATGGGATTTAGCATTAGTTGGAAAAATTACGAGGGATAATTTTAAAGACTTGTTTATTAAACAACTTTTTTCGCATTTTTCGATTTTAGAGATAAAAAATTTTGAGCTAAGTAATTTCAAGTAAAATTGGCATAAAAATTTTATTGAGACAATCAATTCTTTGACTTGATATTTATGGCAAAAAAAGAAAAGTATTTTCCATATTCCTGAGATTAGTAATAATTTAAAAATTAGCAATTCTAAAACTAGTGAGCTTTATCTTACTTCTCTAAAATCTCACTCACTAACTTATGAAAAAAGTTTGCCACTATTGGAATCTGCAATAGAAAAGAGTATTAGTTTTCCAGAAGAAAAAGTGAAATTTAAACTATGTGATTTTATGGAAGCTGATAATTTTTTTAATTCCCAATATTTTCAAGATAGATATCGAGATAAATTGACAGATGAGTCTCCAGATAAATTTTATAAACAGTTTAATTCCCAATATTTTCAAGATAAGTCTTCAGACAAATTTACAGACGAATATTCAGATACACTAGAATCATATTTAACTTCAAGGTACGTTCCAGATATTAGCCGGCAAAATTCTCCAGATAAATCTCTAGCAAAACCAGATAATTCCCCAGAAAAAGTTGAATTATCGTCAATATTAAGTAAGTTAGTTATAGATAGTAATTCTAGTGCCTGGATGAGTTGGCAATAACTTTCAAATATTCTTGACAAAGACGATATAAAACGAACTATTTTTATGGATAAAATTATAGAAAAATACTTTCTTATTGAGAGGCTAGAAACATGGCTCCAATTATTAGATAATTACCCGGAAAGTAAAAAAGTAGAAACAGAATTTATGGAGAGTCAAGTTTGATATTTACTGACTCGTGAAACATTGGGAAAAATGCGAGAAAATCTAACAGGTGCTTACCAGAAATATGTAGGCAAGTTTATTCAATGGGTAAATGAACAAGACAAATTAGATTTAAGCAATAAAACTCCTCTTGAGTTAATTAGTCGAGAACTGACAGAGTACATCACTGAAATCTGGGGTTGGCAAAAATCAACTAATTAACAACTATGGAATTTGTTAAACTCAGAAAAAGTATTACCAAAATTGAAATTATTCCTAAGTCTAAAAGAATAACTTTACAGATACAAAGAACAGGAACAGATTTTTTGAATAAATTATTAGAAACAATTGACAAGATGGAGATTGACCCTAAACTGTTTACACAAAACAAAATAGAATACTATAAGTTACTTCCAAGTCTGTATAATTAAAAAAAATGGATGAAAAAAAATGAGGAGAAAAAATAGTTTCTATTAGATGAAAAAAAATTGATAAATTTGGTCTTCAAAGAAACCGGAAGGGTAACCAACAATAAATATCAAAATAATAGTAATACTGTTATATTTTATTTGCCTAATTATGAATCATAGAATCAGCTAATACGCATTTAAGATACACCCTTAGCAACTTAAAATCAGAAGTCAGAAGTTATCAGGATTTTTCTTTGAACGAGTTATACAACAATAAGTTATTTCAATACAAAAGAGTTTAACAAGCAAACTAAAAATACAGCAGTTTCCTACTCTATAAAATATATATATTCATAATTTTAAGGAATAGTATAAATTTGGCATACAACATCCCTACTGAGTATATTAAAGATAGGAATTAGAATAGGAAATAGAGAATTTTACCTGATTCAGATACAGTAATAGCAGGCAAAATTTTCAACCCTATAGTCATAAAAAAAACTTCTCTCTTATGAACCTTTTTTTTGCCTCTAATTTTTTCCCTTTAACTTCCGTATTCTTCCTGAATATTAAGAACGTTGGAACCTTAAAGCATCAATTGATTGAGCAGTTAAAAATACTCCCAAAACAACATAACTCAACAACATAATTATACTGCCAGTATCTACAAGTCCCTGAATAATATTAGTGTAATGTGTCAGCATAGATAAATGTTTTAATGCCTGTGCAAAAGGACCACTAACAGCATTAGCTACCACATCAATTACCCAGAGAAATAATACCAAAGCAAATGTCAGAATGGCAGATAAAATAGCACTATCTGTTAAAGAAGAAACAAACATTCCTAATGATAATACCGCCGCAGCTAGTAATATTAAACCCCCATGTCCTGACAATAATAAAAGTGGTGAAATAGGTGGCTTTGCTGCATTAAGAGCAATAGCCTCCAAACCCAACAATGGCAATACCATAGAAATATAAAATGTTAATACAGCTAATAATTTTCCTGTTGCCACTGTCCAGTTAGTTAAAGGTGAAGTTGCTAATAATTCTAAAGTGCCTCGTTTTCTTTCTTCCGCATATAAACTCATAGATAACATAGGCAATAAAAATAAAGAAAGAGAACCCATAATACCCAGATAAGCCTTCAAAAATTCGTAGGGTGCATCGACTGGCGGTTCTGTAATTCCTAGTTGGTCTCTAGTAGCAATTTGTTGAATAATTCCATCTGGTCCTAATAAAATAGCTACTAAAAAGTATCCTCCCAATAGCCAAAATATTCCTGTAATTGTATAAGCTAATGGTGAGGCAAAATATCCTTGTAATTCTTTTCTGTAAATTGCGATAATGTTGCTGATTATTATTAGCATTAATTTACTTCCTTCCTTAGTTACGTTTATTTATAGCAGTTTTCACTTAATTAGACCACAGTAGTAACCTTTTATGAAACCTTCTGATAAGGTTTTTGATTCTATGGTAAATTTTTGAATATTGTCTCTGCTTATTTTAGTGTAAATTTCATCTCAGTTAGGTACAGTCTTAATTAATAAATTAATAAATTAATAAATTAATAAATTAATAGATTAATAGATTAATAGATTAATAGATTAATAGATAATATGTTCGACCTACAGAGCGATCGCCTCAATTTTGTTCATACTTATAAAAATTCATTTAAACATGTTGAAAATAGTTTCTTAAAATCACTAAAGCTCTCACATTTTTGAGTATATAAAACCTCAATTCCTCCCTTTATAGAAGGTAATAAATAGTTAATTTTTAACTTTAATGAAATATTATATTTAGGGCTTGCTGATTAAATATTAAACAATTTATAGATAAAATTTAATAGCTTTTTAGGTCAAAAAAAATGCTGATTTTTTAGATATAAAAGCTTACAAATTAAACCTTTTTGGAAGAATAATTGCCAAAAAATTAAAGTGTAAATATATCCAATTACCTCCTAATTAATTCCCATTTATCCTGAGTGATAACCACTGAGTTATGAGTTATAACCTCACTCATAATACTTTTCAGCAAACCCTATTTATAGCTTTTGTGGAGATGTTTTATGTAACATCCCTACTTACTCCCTCGTCACCATCAATATTAGGGGTAAGTACTTTAATTTACTCCTCAAAAAGATAAAAAGAAGAAACCCTATTTAGTATTTATTTCAGTTTCATCTTGCCAAGGGTCAGGTAATTTATTTTTATTCTTTCTTAAATCAATATTTTCCTCAGATTTTTCCTCATCTATGACAGAACTTGTAGATATTTCAACCATAGAATTTATAGGAACTTCACCTGTAGTTAAACCCAAGAAAACATCTTCTAAACTAGCACTAGTTCGTCGTAGTTCACATAAACCTAAACCAGCAGTAACTATAGTATTAGAAATTTCTTTTCCTGGTTCCATTTTCGGTTGAGATTTTATTTGTAATCTAAGGCGGCTTTCATGATCTGACTTAATTTTTTCTATAGATTGAATTCCCGGAACTTCAGCTAATAACTTTAATCCTGTTTCTATATCCTCAGTTTCTCCCTCAATTTCCACTTCATACCCCCACCCACTTGCTAACTTATTACTCATTTCTTCGGGACTACCCGTAGCTACAATTTCACCCTGATTAATAATTGCAACTCGATTACAAGTCATACTAACTTCCGGTAAAATATGAGTAGATAAAATAATTGTATGCTCTTCAGCCAAACTTTTAATTAAATTTCTGACTTCAATAATTTGTCTAGGGTCAAGACCAACAGTAGGTTCATCTAATATAATTACTTGGGGATCATGCACCAAAGCTTGAGCAATACCAACCCTTTGTTTATATCCTTTCGATAGTTTTCTAATCAATTCTTTACGCTTATTTAATAAGCCACATCTTTGTATAGCTAAGTTCACTTTAGAAGAGCGTTCCCCCGCAGGAACTCGCTTAATTCTAGTTACAAAAAATAAAAATCCTTCCACCGTCATTTCTGGATATAAAGGTGGTATTTCTGGCAAATAACCAATCAATTGTCGTACTGCCATCGAATTTTCATGAACATCATAACCAGCAATTTTAGCTGTGCCACTTGTAGCCGGCAAATATCCAGCTAAGATTCGCATTGTTGTAGTTTTACCTGCACCATTAGGACCTAAAAATCCCAGTATTTCTCCCTGTTGTACCATAAAAGATACTTCCTTCAGTGCTGAGTTTGAACCATACATTTTGCTTAAATTTTCAACTTCAATCATTATAACTGTATACCCCTTAAAAAAAACACTTTAAATTGGAAATACCCAATTACCAAATCAATAAAAAATTGAAAAAATAGAGTGAATAGGATGTAATAAAAAATTGAGAAAAACTAATATCTAACATTAAATATTAGCAACCCTATCTTTTTGTACTTTTAACCTATTACTTGCAGAAAAAAAAATTAGTTTAACTTTGAATCTAAATATACAGCAAATAAGGAGCAAATGATGTACACAGTAAATAGTGAAAATCATGTAGTTTAGGTATCTTTCCCCTGTAGCTGTAGCTGATAATAATAGAAAGTGCTGTATTTTAAAAATCAAAACTATACTAAGTACACTAACAGCAATCACACTTTTTCTATCTACCCATCAACATCATTTCAAGCTAACCCCACATCTCCCATATCATCGGAGAATTATACCCCAACAAAACAAACAACTGAGACCAAACAACCAAAAAATATATACCAATAGGCCAAAGAAGAGCTATCTAAAGACTTCTATGCACTGTATCAAATCCCAGACTCTGTCATGGCCAATAAACGAGATGAAAAACCTTGGGAGATACTAAATTATTCCAGAATACGACATTAGCTTTTGCCAAAATATGTTAACCTTATTCCTCTATACAATGGTATTTTAGAGCAAGTTGCAAAAGCATCTCCTACAGTAGCTTGTCTGGTTGGCCATTAAATAGCACATCATACTGAAAAGTACATAGCTTTGCCTCCTGTGGAAAAAGCAGGCTTAATTGAAAAAATTAAACAAGAAGCTGAACAAGAAGTTTTGGCACAAAAGTAGGATACTCAAGCAGGGGCAACTGGCCTGTCTGTTGAAGGTGGTGTAGCAAGAATATTTGGCGACAGAGTAGGGGCAATTAGTGATTCTATATTGGGTCGTGCTAGTCATCAACAGTTAAAGGCAAATCAAAAAAAAGAATAGATGAAATTCTTGCCTAAAAAAAAATGAAGAGTTGGGACAAACCTTGGCTGAAGAAAGTCCTAACAGAGAATTTGAAGATGATGAGATAAGATATTTATATTCAGCAAAGGCAGGCTTTGAGTCAGAAGGTTGTATAAGGATGATAAAAGTTTTGGAACAAACACTAACTGCTGAACTTGATACTACTCACCCTACTGTATCTAAGAGTATTGAAGCTTTGAAAAAATTTGATGTTCAAGTTTCTAGCTACATCTCTAGCACAAGAAAGTATAAGATTTTATTTTCTGTGATTCAATCTTTTAGGTATGATTTATCTAAAGATAGAAAATCTTTAAGAGTTAATTCTATTCATGGTGGTTCTTCTGCGGGTTATGTAGAAAATTTATTTGGCAATTATTTGAGAGTTGATCTACTTATTTGCCTCTGCCAGTATTTCCTTGCCCTAAATTAAAAGTAGAGGTTCTTGTAAATCTAGGGTTATAGAAGAGAGTTTTTCTGTTTATAATAATATTTTAATGATTTGTTAAGGATTACAAAAATACTAATGACTACAATTGACAAAAAGTTGACTACAATTCAGTTTATTCAAGGAATAGATGAAGAAGTAACACCAGAAGTGCGTCTAACTCGTTCTCGTAGTGGTAACCAGGGAACAGCTACATTGATTTTTGAAGATCCCAAGGCTTTAGGCCAAGATGTTACTCAAGAAATTACAGGGATGTATATGATTGATGAAGAAGGCCAAATAACTAGTCGTGACGTTAAGGCCAGATTTGTTAATGGTCAGCCTAAATTCCTTGAGGGACTTTATGTTATGAAGACTAAGCAAGAATGGGAGCGTTTTATGCGCTTTATGGAGAGTTATGCTAAAGAGCATGACTTAGGATTTAAAAAGGCTAAGGCTTGATAAGTTCCCCAGGCTAGCAAATTTTGAGCAATTTTGAGCCTGGGAATATCTAGCTACTTCTATAGACTTTTGCAAAGCAGAGAACAAATAACTCACCGTTAAGTTCTCAAAACTATAAAGGGGTCTTTGACAATATATACTTGACTAAATTAACTCTTTACCAGATTAGGTTATTTGAATGAATAAACAAATTCCTCATCCTGATCCTGAGAATATTTCCTTGGGTTGTGCTGTAATTACTGTTAGTGACACCCGCACAGGAGAAACAGATAAAAGTGGTCAGTTACTTCAGGAAATTCTGAGAAGTTCTGGTCATTCTATAACAGAATATCTGATTATCAAAGATGAAAAATTGGCAGTAGTCGCACAAATGGAAGCTCTATGTCAACGAGATGATATAGATGCTGTAATTTTTAACGGCGGAACAGGAATAGCTCCCAGAGATACTACTTATGATGCTATTGAACATTTACTAGAAAAAACTTTACCTGGTTTTGGGGAATTATTTCGGTGGTTGAGTTATCAAGAAATTGGTTCCCGGGCGATCGCTTCTCGTGCTGTTGCTGGTGTTTATCAAAGTAAATTAGTATTTTCACTTCCAGGTTCTACTAATGCAGTTAAGCTAGCTATAAAAAACTTAATCCTACCGGAATTAGTTCACTTAGTTTTGCAGTTGCGTAAAAATTAAACCTGGATCAGCGAGCACCTGGAGAACCTTAAATCAAATCAACACTTATTAATTTAATTTTCTTGTTCCCCTAAGATCAATGGACTTAACAATACTTCATTTCTCAAAAGATTAATAGCTCGAGCATAATAGGGGTCAGAACTAGTCGCGATCGCTTCTGGACGCCGATATAAGCGTCGTTTTTGAGAGTCCGTCAAATTAAGAACCACATCAGGAGTCACACCTTTTTTACTAATATCAGTTCCTTTCGGAGTATAGTAGTGAGCAATAGTTACAGCCAAACCAGAACCATCTGATAACGAATGCACCGACTGTACCAAAGCTTTCCCAAAAGTCTGATCCCCTATAATTGTAGCACGACCATTATCTTTGAGCGCTCCTGCCAGAATTTCACTAGCACTTGCCGAGTCACCATCTACTAAAACCACTATTGGTTTATCAGTCAAAGCAGAACGGTCTGCCAACACTTCTTGTCTGTCACCATCTCGGTCTACAGTGCTGACAATAGCACCTTTATCCATCCACATCCTAGCAATATCTATACTAATACGCAATAAACCCCCTGGGTTGCCCCGTAAGTCTAAAACATAACCATCAGGATTTTGATTATTCAATTTCTCTATTGCTCTTTGCATCTGTTCTCCAGCATGGGCGCTAAATTCTTGTAAACGGATATACCCAATACGTTGATTTTTTTCCTGCTTGAGATCGTAACGAACTGCCTGTAATTCAATTCTTGCCCTTGTCAAAGTCACCTCAAATTCCCTATCTCCAGGGCGAATAACTCCTAGCATTACCTTTGTACCCACATCACCTCGAATCAGTTTAGCCGCTGCCGATACACTTAAATCAGAAGTAGATTTACCATCAATTTCTTGAATTTGATCTCCTGGTAATAAACCTCCCTTCATCGCTGGAGAATTTTCCACAACGTCTACTACAACGATCGTCTTGGTAAGTTCTTCTTGCTTCAGTTGCATTCCCACTCCAGACATTTCTCCTGATGTTTGACTCGTTAGAGCTTTAAACTGTTCTGGGTCTAAAAAACGAGTATAAGGATCATTGAGTTGGTCTAGAGCTTGCCTTAATGCCTCGTAAGCTTTTTCCTGGGAAGTATAGTTTTTCTCTAATAAACTTTTGCGAGTAGCTTTCCAGTCTGTATGATTAAAACTACCATCAACATACTCGCGGTTGACAATTTGCCATGCTTCGTCCAAAACTACTTTGGGGCTATTTTCTAAATTTGCTTCAGCAGGTTTACTTAAGCTAGGGGCCAATAAAGATATAGCTGCTGTTGTGGCGATCGCTCCACTATATAAAATATTTTTAAAAAGAGAGTGTATTGAAGCTATGTTCATTGATTTTTATTGGTAATTAGATATTTAGTTGACTTTTCGACTAAGCTTATGATACTTTACAGTAAATCTATATTAGAATATAAACCATTATATCTGTAAGTCCCTAGAAAATTCAGTATCTGCAAAATTGTATGGTCATTTCAGTTAAGATTGATACACTTATCATTATAAAATGATAAATACAATTCTTTTATATCACAATTTTGGCCGTATTATTTTTATTTGAAACCACTATAGTACCTAGAATTAAAAAATTAATGATCAATGCCAAAAATTGAGCTCTTAACAAATAAATATTTTAGCTAACAAACTCAAAATATCAAAAGTAATTGTAAAAATACTTAACCTAACCTATTTAATTATACCAGAGTTTTCAAAGCAAATACTTAACTAGCTATCAGTTTTTAGCATTTCGATAGGAGAATAGGTATATAGAGGATTCTAGGCATTAATATTAAATAGCATGTCATGTCAGTGACAGCCAAAAACACAAACAGCTAGCCTCCTTAAGAAAAAACTAAATTAACAGCTTTGAGAATTATGGTTAAAATCGGAAAATCTTACACTGCATGACTTAGAAGGCATCCACGTTAAAAAATTATCCTACTGATGGCTCATCCGGAGTCAAAAAAATTAGTAAATAATTTAGAAAAAATGGAAAATATCAAATATTTAGACGTATGATATTTGTCAGGGTATAAAATTTACCTAATTTTGGGCTCAAAAATTTTAATAATTAATTTTATTAACAGGAAAATTTGAGAAATGATCAAAACCAAAGCCAAAACCCTAAATTGGCTAGGTTCATTAGTAAATCTAGCAATTTCTATCATAGCTTTAACAGGTACGATCAGCTTGCAAGTACTCTGGCCACCAGAAGGTTCACCCTTAAAAGAAAAAATTATTTTAGACTCAACAGATGCAGCCTTAGCCGAACAAAAAGAAGCTTTGCAGTTTCAGCTTAAGCTATTGAAAACATCTCCCACTTTTGGGTTTGATAATTTAATTGCAGATTGGGCATTCCTCCAGTTCATCCAATATTTCGGGGATGAGGTAGCCAGAAATCAAACAGGTTATTCCTTAAGCGAAGATTATTTTGATATCATCACCCATTTAGATCCCAAATGGGTTGATATATACCTATTCCTTTCCAACTCTTTATCTATATATCAAGGTAAACCCAAAGTAGCTGTAGAATATATGACCCGTGGCACCGATGCACTTTCCCCACAAATAGATCCGGAAGCTTGGCAAGTATGGAGATTAAAAGGGATCGATCAATTATTATTAGTAGGTGATATTCCAGGGGCAATTCGTTCTCACGAAATGGCAGCAAAATGGACTGAGAATACATCATACCAAGAATTAAGCTCTCTGTTTAAAAACACAGCAGAATTTCTCAAGACAGATCCAGATAGTAAATTAATCAAGTTCAACGCCTGGTTATGGGTATATTATCAAACACAAGACTCAAGGGTAAAAGAGCGCGCTCAACAAGAAATTATCGAACTTGGTGGGAAAGTGGAAATGAGTGAAAATGGAGAAAAGCTTTTTCTCTTGCCAGAATCTTCAGATTAGAGGAAAATATTAAAATCAGATCTGGTAGCTTAATTTTAAGTAAGCCCCAAAGAACTTAACCTGCTTGACATGATAGAATTTCAAATATAGTCATTTCAGTTTAAACTGAGACAAAGCTTTATTTTTGTAAAAAAGTTTCAGGTCAAAAAGTGTTTTATTCAAAATTTGAAATGACTACAATTTATATGAGAGAAAGTCAAATCATTTGTCGTGCACAAGAAAACTAAAAACATACTGCTGCTGATACTTTTGTCCATAGCTTCTTACACGTTAGTTTGCATAGTAGGGAATACTATTTCCCTAAACTCAGCAGCCAAAGCTCCCGTTGATGCTTACTTAGTTTTGGGTGGTAGTATTAAACGGGAAATTTATATTACTCAAGTGGCTAAACAATATCCTCATATACCTATACTCATTTCTGCTGGTTCTAAAGACCCCTGTATTGTGAAATTATTTCAACGGGAAAATGTTCCTTTAGATGGAGTTTGGTTAGAACATTGCGCTAAATCTACTTTTAGTAATTTCTTTTTTACTATGCCAATTTTAGAAGAATGGGGAGTACAACATATTAAACTGGTGACATCTCCTAGTCATTTGCCCAGGGCAAAGTGGTTGGCACAAATTATTTTGGGTACTCATGGAATTTGGGTAGAAACTGATATTGTTCAGGAAATAGGTATACCAGGAAATCAAGAATCTCCTCTCAAGACAGCAGTAGATGTAATTCGTAGTTTAATGTGGGCGTTAGCAAGTAAGGTAATAGAAGCAAAATGTACAGATGTGGTCAAACTCTCACAGGTAAATATGACACAATGGTGTCAGAAAGGTTTTCAGTGTGAACATCAAGCACAATTGAAACCAGAATCAATTTGTTATCCTAAGCCGAGGTAGTTCTTGAGAGATTGAATTTCACTTAAATTTAGGTCTCGCCACTCGCCAGGTTTTAGTCCCTCAAGACGAAGATTAGCGATCGCTATCCTAACTAACCGAAGTGTAGGAAAACCTACTGCTGCTGTCATCCTTCGTACTTGACGATTTCGACCTTCTGTGAGAGTGATTTCTAACCATGCAGTAGGTACAGTTTTGCGAAATCGAATTGGTGGATGGCGCGATGGTAACAGAGGTTCGTTAGATAACAATTTAACTTTTGCGGGTCGTGTTTGATAATTTTTGATCATTACACCCTCTTGTAGTTGCTTTAATGCTATTGTATCTGGTATTCGTTCTACTTGTACCCAATAAGTACGAGGATGAGCAAACTTAGGATCACTTAGTCGATATTGAAGCTGTCCATGGTTTGTTAATAATAAAAGACCTTCACTATCTTGGTCTAATCTGCCAACTGGATAAACTGAATCAACTGAAATATACTCTTTAAGAGTAGAAGATCGATGCTTAACATTACGGTTATCAGTAAACTGACTCAAAACATTATAAGGCTTATTAAATAAAATATAGCGATAAACCATAAATTTCATCTATAATATAATTAGAAAAATTAGTAGTGCAAAAAGTTTTAATAATCGTATAATTACGTCCTTATCTCTGGATTTTATAGAGGGCTTCAGATGCTATTTTAAGCAATTTTTCCCAGGAAAAATATCTTAAAAGAATAGTACTTTCTACACCTAAACTCATGGTAACAAATTCTGATATTTAAGAACCAGTATGAAATAACTTTAAACCTAAAAGTATCTGACAGATAAATTCTGCTATTAAAAATCCATATTGAGCATCTATTCGAGGCAATACCATTACAAATTATAAATTTTTCCTGACGTAAAGTGCTACTAAGTCTTCTGTTCTCTTGAGTTCTGCTTTAATCAGATCACATTAGCAATTATTTAGAGACAGCTATATCTTACTTGAGGAACATAAGCATCGTTGTAGTCCTTAAAATAGTCAACGTCACATAGAACCAAAACTATGAGTACTTTTTTCCTGACCATTTTTTGCCATTCCCTCTCTATATATTCTTCAAACACAGGACATTTAGTAACTTTAGTTAAAACCTCAAAGTTAGCAAATTTAATTATTATAATTAAATCAGGTATTTTTAGACTATATTTTTCCCAGCATTCTTCATCATTGTTTGCTTCTATGACTTGATCTACTAAGCCTAAATTATTTTGAATATAAATGATATATTATGGAAAATTACAATTATTTATGGTCCCTAATTTGGGTACATATGAGATTTTTTATAATATCATTATATATTTTTATATACTTTTGATTATAACACTTTACACAGCTAACAACCCATATATTTTTCCTGACAGACTATTATTAGTATATATAGCAATCCTAAGTAGGTTGCGGCAAAATTTCATACTGAAAAAGTTTTGGGAAATTGAATATTTGACCATCCGCAAAAAACTTAAATAGCCACTTAACTACTTTAAAAGAACTGCAAAGATGATAAAAAGTAATACTGAAATTTTTGGTTTGTAACCAAATATCTTCAACAGGATTTTGCTCCGGAGCATTGGGAGCAAATCTTGTACAATTTATCAACAATTCTTCTTCTGATAAGTATTGATTAATTGTCATTAAATATTCTCGAAATTCTTGAGAGTTATGGTAAGTTGCCCCATCCCAAAATATTGCCAATTTGTTGCCCGGTCTTTGCTTCTGCAAATATTTAATAAATTCAATAGTATTTTTAGTATTTCCACTCTCATATTCTTGCACAAGAAATTCCTTGGTTTTATAGTCTAAAGCTCCATAATAAGTCTGTCTTTCTTTTTCATTTTTAATTGCAATTTCTATTCTTTCATCTGTTTTTCCCCAAGCATAACCTAATATGTCTCCCCATAGAAGATGACATTCATCAATCATAAACACTGTAAGCTTTCCAGTTTCTATTTCTGGTTGCCATTTAGCTAAAAATTCCTCTATTTCTTTTCTTTTAACTTCTACTAATTCATCATTTTTAGCAGGATTCTTTTTTTGAGTTTTTTTCCAACTTATGCCCGCTTCTTTAAACAAGTTATAGTAACTTTGATTAGACTCAAAAACCACATCATATTGCTCCTGTAAGTAGTTTTTTAAATCTGATAACCTAAGATAATCTTGTGCTCTCAACCACTCAATTGTTTTCTCTTTTTCGACCGTTTTTAAGTAACCTTGTCTCCCTTGATACTGAAGCCTTAAACTTTCTACACCATGAAATAATGCTTGGTTTTTCCATTCACTAATAAAACTGTGAGAAACATTTAATAATTCTTTGACTTCATGGTAGGATTTTCCTGACAAGGTCATTTTTACGGCCAAGGCCCTTTTAATTTCTTTAGACTCTTTTGTTTGATTAATAAAATCATTTAGTTTATCTATAATATTCATTTTTTGTCTTTTTCTTAGATCTGTTATTCTTACTATTATATCTGTTGCGACCAATATGGGATTGCTATACTTTTTATAACTGCAAAAAAAAACTCATAATAAAAATATTATAAATCAACTAAATCTTAGCTTTCAGCTTTCAGAAATATAAAATATAGGATTCACTTTTGGGAGATAATTGCAGTAATAAGTACCTCTATATTCTCTAGTTATAGAATATCTACTTGACTAAAATACTATATAATTATAATTATTGCCTCAAAACATATAAAGTTAAATTTAAATGCTAAAAATTCCGATCCAAATAGCAATTATCTTAGGAACTCGCCCCGAAGCCATCAAACTAGCACCAGTTATTCAACTTTTTCAAAACTCTCCTGATTTTAAAACCCTGGTAATTTTAACTGGTCAACATAAAGAAATGGTTGCCCAAGTAATGAAATTATTTGATATTAATCCTAACCAGGATTTAGCCATTATGCAAACTAGACAAACATTGACGGATATTATGTGCCGAAGTTTGCAAGGACTAGAAGAATTATTCCTACAGTTAAAGCCCAAATTAGTATTAGTTCAAGGAGATACTAGTACCACTTTTGCTGCTGCCCTAGCTGCATTTTATCAAAAAATTCCTGTCGGTCATCTGGAGGCAGGTTTACGAACTAATAATTTATTTAATCCCTATCCCGAAGAGGTAAACCGCCGTTTAATTTCTCAGATAGCTCAATTGCATTTTGCTCCTACAACTTTAGCTGTGGAAAATTTACAAAAATCTGGAGTATTAGGAAAAGTTTATCAAACAGGAAATACGGTAATTGATGCCTTACTTAAGGTAGCAAAATCTCAAGCTATATGTCATATTGATGGTTTAGATTGGTTAAAATATAGGGTAATATTAGCAACAGTTCATCGGCGAGAAAATTGGGGGGAACCTTTAAAAGAAATTGCTCAAGCATTTCTGCAAATTTTAGATAAATTTCCTGATACTGCTTTGGTTTTACCTCTGCATAAAAATCCCACAGTTAGGGAACCTTTAAAAGCAATTTTAGGGAGTCATCCAAGAATATTTTTAGAGGAACCTTTTGATTATAGTGAGTTGGTAGGGGCAATTAAAAATTGTTATTTAATCCTAACTGATTCTGGGGGTTTACAGGAAGAAGCTCCAAGTTTAGGTAAACCTGTTTTAGTATTACGAGAAACAACGGAAAGACCAGAAGCAATAATAGCTGGAACAGCTAAAATTGTTGGGACTAGTTCTAGTAATATTGTGGCTGTTGCTGAAGAATTATTGAGTGATAATGCTAAATATAAAAAGATGGCAATGGCAATTAATCCTTTCGGTGATGGTCATGCCTCCGAGAGAATTATCAAGATTGTGCGAGATTATTTTAACTAGAATAGATATCTCCAAAAATAAAAAAGAAAATGAATTATTCTATAGAAATAATTGATCATTTATTCCTATTGTCTCCAAATCTATTCCCTATTTGCTGGAAAAATATCATTAATTTTTAGTCTATTTATAGGCAATTTTAGCAAAGTAATTTTAGCAAAGTAATTTGAGTAAGTTTATTTAAGATTGTGACGACTTAATTATATGCTTTAAAAGCTATTTAAAAAATTAGTAGCACTGTATTTGTAAAACACAAAAAAAATATGTAAATATAGGAGAAATGGATAATATTGATAGGATGAAAAAAAAGTAAATATAGACTAAAATATAAAAATTATATATCAATATTTAGAGCAATTAATAGTTTTTTTTAGATAAGTATTATTGAATTTTGGGAAATATTTGTAGATATATTTAGGGAGAAAAAAATATTATAATTGATATTCATCTCAAAAATAGATTCAAAAAACAGATTGATTATGGTATAATTAATTATTGAAGAAAAACTGTTATCACCCTTTGATTATCCAAAAATAAATACAGAGAAGACTATTAATTTTATTTCGTAATTAATCAAACATATCCAAAACAAACAGAGCATTATTATTTGGGATAAAGGTATTTATAGGGCTTCCAGTTGTTATAAAGTATAGAAAAAGCAATTATCCAACTAGTTTTTTAATAGTTAATAATATTTTTAACAAAAAAAATGTTTTGAAAATTTAAAAAATATGTAAAATTATGAAACCCTTACTAAATTATATCACAATTATACTCAGCATATTTGCCCAGCAAAACTTAGCCTTAGCAGAGATCAATTTTCTAGAAAATAAACCCAGAAATTCCCAGTCATATTACCTCCAGTTAAATACTGATAATAAAAAATTAGCTTCCCTAAATTGGGTGAATAAACAAAACCCAATACATATAGATTATTACCGGCTTGATTCACATTTAGTAACCGAAAGTATAATCCCTAATCTAGAAAAAAAACCGAAAAATTCTCAGTCAAAAAAAATTTTTTCTACTAACTCTAAGCCTCAAACACAAGAGGAAAAATTAGCAGCAGCAGACAGACTTTATTTAGCAGGAGAAAAAGCAGCAGCAGAAAAACTTTATCGAGAAGTAAAAGAACCATTTACTGGAGATATTGAACTCCAACTTGATCGTCCTCAAGCAGTATATGAACCTACAGAATTACCCATAACTGCTCAAGTATATTGGCGACAAGCACAGGAAGGTTTAGTCAAAAATATTGAAACTCAGACATTTATATCTTTACAATTATTAGTTAAAGAGTATCCTGAATTTATTCCTGCCCATATTCAACTAGCAGAAAATTTAAAAGCTGATGAACAAACAGAATTAGCCTTAGAAGTCTTACATCAAGCAACAGGTTTATATCCCAATGAACCAGAATTAATTAAAGCAACAATTACTGCTCTAGCAGATGATAAAAAATGGTTAGAAGCAAGTTTATCTGCTCAACAATTTGCTTTAATGAACACCCAAAATTCCCAATTTGATGAATTTAATCAATTAGCAGAAACCTATAGAAAAAAATTTCAATCTCAGCTTAAATCAAGATTAAGAAGAAATACAATTGCTAATGTTGTGACTGGAGCATTAGGTGTAGCTATTACTGGTAATCCATTTGCGGCTATAAATGCAGTTCAAACAACAGCAATGATGCTCCAAGGAGAATCAAGAATTGGCAAAACCATAGCAAATTATGCTCAAAAAAATTTACCTATAGTTGAGGATGAAGAAATTATCAAATATGTCAATAACATGGGCAAAAAACTTGCAGATATGACAGGTAGAAATGAATTTGAATATAATTTTTATATAGTCAATGATGAAAACCTCAATGCTTTTGCTTTACCAGGGGGGCAAATATTTCTGAATTTAGGAGCAATATTTAAAACTAAATCAGAAGCAGAATTAGCAGGTTTACTTGCTCATGAACTAGCTCATACTGTATTATCCCATGGATTTAAGTTAATGTCTGAAGGTAATTTAATTAATAGCGTGGTGCAATATGTTCCTTATGCTGGGGCTACAGTTAGTAATTTAATTGTGCTTAACTATAGTCGAAAAATGGAACGTCAAGCAGATGTATTAGGAACCAGAATTTTAGTATCAGCAGGTTATGCTGCAGATGGGGTAAGAAATCTGATGGTTACTCTTAATGAAGGGAAAGAAGATATGGGTGTTCTTGCTTGGTTATCTACTCACCCAGAGACAGCAGAAAGAGTCCGTTATTTAGAAGAATTAATTGTTAATAATGGTTATAATCGTTATGCTTATGAAGGAGTAGTATCTCATGCTAAAATGCGGACAAAAGCTAAAGCTTTATTGGTAGAAAAGAAAAAAGATTTTTCAAAAATTTAGATGGTAAGCATTTAGTTATTAGTAGTTAGTTATTAGTAGTTAGTTCTCAGCAGTTAGTTCTCAGCATTTTTTAGCTAACTGCTAGAATGCTATATTAATTAATTTTACTTACCATCACTCACTAAGTATTTTTGGTAGGCACAAACTTTGTCACCTAGGACATCAAGTTAAAAATTATTTGGCTGAATAAGTTATTAACCAAAAGTTTAGTCAAAGCTACCCTCCCACGATACTTCTATCTCTTATTAATCAGCGTTCTCTTTGAGTTAAAGTATTATTCAGTTAGTTAGGAACAAGACTTTTATATATAGCTTTTAACTAGCTTTTAAGCCTATAAATAGTTAAAATATTATGATATTATTTTAAAGATTCCTTTTTAATTAAAGATAAATCTTATTAGATATTTATTGATTTTCCCGATTATTTGTAAGATTATTTTTTTACCCTTAGTATTACATATTTTTTTTTTAAAAAACTTTATAAATAACTGCTCCTGTTTCGGGGTGATTTTCCATTTCTACTAATCCCTCTTTATATAAGCTTTTTAAAAGATCTTTCATTTCTGCTACTGTTTTATTTGTAGCAATTATACAATCTGCTATTGAAATTCCTTCCGGATGTTTTTTGGCTAATTCAAGAATAATTTGTGTGTCTGACTTGGTAGGATTTTTGTCTAAAATCTTTTCTATTTGTTCCTGGGGTAAGTAATTAAATACATCCCCAGAATCTAACTGTTTCTTCAGCAGTTTAAGATTTTTCTCTTCTACCATTCCAGGAATAAAAAATAAGTCAAAAATTTGACCTATTCCGAATAAACCAAAAGTTATAAACCAAATAAGGCCTGTGAAATATTTTCCTGAATAAAATCTATGTAATCCACAAATACCCAAAAAAGAGGAACACCATAAAAGGTAAGCTATACCTGTATTTCTAGTTTCATTTACTTTCGAATTATTAACAAGTTTAGATTTGTTCATTTTTTTAGTCCTTATATCAACAAAAAAAATCTCTATATAAGTTTTACTTTCTGAATTAACGTACCAAACTAGGATTTATATTTTCTACCTTAGCACATCCACTCAAAGCCATAGCCACATCTAATTCATTACGTAATAGCTCCAACAAATGATGTACCCCAGTTTCTCCATTCACCGCTAAGGCCCACAAAACCGGACGCCCAATTAAAACTGCTTTTGCTCCCAATGCTAAAGCTTTGAGAATATCTGTACCTCTACGGATACCACCATCCATCAACACATCAACTTTATTTCCTACCGCTGCAACTACTTCTGGGAGAGCATCAATAGTAGCGATCGCTCCATCCAACTGTCTACCTCCATGATTAGAAACAATAATTCCTTTGGCCCCATGTTCAACTGCTCGAACAGCATCATCTCCCCGTAAAATTCCTTTAACTATTACAGGTAATGACGTTAACGACTGTAACCACTCAAGATCTTGCCAGGTAAGAGCTGGGTCAAATTGATTAGCAACATAAGCAAATAACCCAGACTCCTCTTCTGTCTCAGGAATCTCTAAATTTGCCATTGATGTTAAATTAGCTAACTCCAGGCCAGATGGTAGAGTAAATTGATTTCTTCGGTCTCGTTCCCTAACACCTAAAACTGGCGCATCAACTGTCAAACATAGTGCTTGATAACCTGCT
Source organism: Trichodesmium erythraeum IMS101 (assembly GCF_000014265.1). Taxonomy (NCBI): domain Bacteria; kingdom Bacillati; phylum Cyanobacteriota; class Cyanophyceae; order Oscillatoriales; family Microcoleaceae; genus Trichodesmium; species Trichodesmium erythraeum. Next base: position 3,703,787 of record NC_008312.1, on the reverse strand, counting down.
GCTTTAGCTCTTTCAACTAAAGTTCGAGTCAGAAACCGATCGCGATGTACATAGAGTTGAAACCACAGACTTTGTGGGACATTTGTCGCTAATGCCACATCTTCTAAACTTTTTGTTGACATGGTACTTAATACCATTGTTATACCATGATCTGCTGCTACTCTTGCTGTTGCTAACTCTCCTTCTGGGTGCGCCAAACATTGAAAAGCCATAGGGGCAATTAAAATCGGCATTTTCATAAGTTGCCCCAAAATTTTTGTACTTAAATTTCGCTGGCTAACGTCTACTAACATCCGAGGTCGAAGTTTATATTTTTCATAAGCAGTACGGTTATCTCGTAAAGTAACTTCATCCCATGCACCACTAGCATAATAATCTAGCGCCATTTGAGATAAATATTTTGGTGCTAAAGACTCATATTCAAAAATATTAATTGGTTTATTCATCAATAAATAGTTGCTGGAGACCCAAAATTATAAATTACTTTTAGTGTTAGGAAGAAAGCAACCAGCATCATAAATTACTTTTATCCTTAAAATTTAGAACTTTCCTAATCTACTCACAGTCATTGTTAAGAATAATAGTTTATTTAATAGAAAGAAGAGCAGATAATTTAGCACTTTTAGCTTGATTACACTTCACACAAATTAGAACTCAATTGTATACTCTATCAATATCACCATGAGACCTTAGATAAAAATTGTTTCAATTAAATATGGCTTCTTTTGTTCCACAATAGACGTAAGTATAATTAAACTTTTTGAATTTCTTATTGCCTAACTTCATATCCAAATAACTCACCAATTTGATATTTTTTGCCTTGAATTTCTGAATTAATAATCTTTTGAAAATCAAACCTAGCTAACTCCATATTCATTGCAAAAATTGGAACATATTTAGTTAATTTGTCAACCCAAGATTTGATATTATTAACTCGACTAATTAGACTAGCTAGTAAGCAATTATGAGACTATTTACGATTAATATAGCATTACGAGGCAAGATATGAGAAGGTTAAGGTAGAATAGAAGAGAAAATAATAGAGTAGATAACCAGATACCCGATGCTAGCATCCTTAAGTCATGATTTGCAACAAAAAACGATCAAGGCTTTTAATAATGGCCAAAGCCAGAGCGAAGTTAGCTGGAATTTTGGCATCAGTAGAAATATTTTAGGTGGATGGCTCAAGGGCAGAAAAGAAATAGGAGGCTGTAAAGCTTTGACAGAATTTCAGAAAGGATGTAAGCTGAAAATCAAAGACTTAGAAAAATTCCGAGAGTTTCAGCAAGCATGATAGTCACTGGGGAGAGGAACTCAGGCAGTAGAATGTGAGCGATCCCCTGAAAAAAAAATGGGAATTACTCCTAAAAAAACTTATGGTTATCAACACAGAGATGAACAACAGCGACAAAAGTCAAAAAAAATCCTTGCATTGAAGTGCTGGTAGATAGTGTATGTAGAGGAAGCGGGGATTGATAATTGAGAAGAATATCCCTAGGGTTACTGTAAAAAAGGAGAACAATTCTCTGACCATATACTAGGCCTTTTACTTTTGGGTTATTTTATTAGTCAGTCAATGACTAATAAATAAAATAAGATTTTTTATTATATAAGAACATTAAAATACAACTTCATTTAGAGGAAAATATCAGGTTATATTTATATTTTAACATAGTTCTATTGATAGTCCCGTATTTCTTGGAAAAGTCATGGCAAATTTGAATAGAAATGATCGTTTAAAGCGAGATATATTGAAAAGTTCGAAAATAATTGCTATAGTGGATAATTCGGAAAAACCGGAGCGTACTAGCTATCAAATTGCTCAGTTTTTACGAGAGGTAGGTTACAAAGTTTATCCAGTTAATCCTATAGTTAAAGAAATTGATAGTCAACCTACTTATGCTACCTTACAAAATATTCCTGAACCTGTTGATATTGTTAATGTTTTCGGCCGTTCTGAATATTTGCCAGAAATAGTAGAAGCTGCGATCGCTATCCACGCCAAAACTATTTGGACTCAGCTAGGAGTTACAAATTGGCAGTCAGCAAATAAAGCATTAGATGCGGGCTTAAATTTGGCAATGGATATTTGCATTAAGGTTGAGTATTTGCGACTTCTTGGCTAACTATTTATTTGCTCATATTTATCTAGTCGTTTAGCCCAGATAGCAAAAATCTATAGAAAACCAAATTTTTTCCTATTAGTTCAAAAAAACTCTTTTTATTGGTAATGGGAATTTTTTCAATCCTCTCAATAACAGACTTTTTCAGCCAACCCTCAGTTATGGTTACTATAAATAGCTCTTAAAATCTACGTTTTTTTCTCTTTTATTACCAAATATTCCTGTTTCTTCAAGTCTAGTCATATCATCTCCGGTAGCATGGTTAGAGTAGATATAGGGAAAAAATCTATAAGTACCTTCTTTATACTAAAATCTAATTATTTACCCGGACATAGTATCACAACCAAAAAATAAAAAACATATTTTGATGAGTCTCCCCCCATCTTTGAAAAAGTCGCCCCAGAAGGGGCAGGCTTGAAACCCTTTTTTTTGTCTATCTAGAGAATAAAATTATTCTTGTTTTTCAGTCTCAGTAGAATTTGCCTCTGGAGATGCCTGTGCCTCAGAGTCATTAGCTGATGCTTTTAGCTTAATTTGATCCTTAAATCCTGCAGGAGCTATTTCTATTGCTTTATTAAAAAGTTCTTGAGAAGCTTCAGTATTACCTTGCTCTTGTAATATAATGGCCTTAGCCAAAATAGGCCGAAAATCCTTAGAACTGAGCTTAATTGCTTCATCATAAACAGCGATCGCTTCCTCGTAGCGTTTTTGTTGAGCATAAACCTGTCCTAAAATCAACTGCACAGATACTATATCAATGCTTCCAGCTTCTACTTGATTTTTAACAGGAGCAGCTTTAAGTGTGTCTTGCAACAAACCAATAGCAGCTTCAGGGCGTTCCTGTTCCAACAATAAACTAACTAAACCTTGCAAAGCCTTGATATCACCAGGCTTGATGGCCAGAAGAGAACGATAAATTTGAGCAGCACCTTCGCGATCGCCTGTATATGCCTTAGCCTGAGCTAGCAAAACATTATAATCTGTACTACTAGGATTTAGTTCAGACAACTTTTCTAGTGGGGATAAAATATCCTCAATATTACTCTTACCTGATTGAATCAACTCCAACTTGACTTGTAAAAGCCCTTGGAGTGCAGTTAAATTATCTGGCTCCCTTTGTAAAACTAACTCATAACCCCGTGCTTGTGCGAGTAAATCTGCTTCTTTATCTGCTACAGATGTCTGATTTGGCGATGGAGTTGATTGACTATTTTGTTGATTGGCCTCTAATAATCCTCCTAACAATGGAGATAGAGAAAACCCTAAGAAAGCAATTATTAGCAGTACCACCACCGTCATCAAAAAACCACGATTTTTTTCTACCATTGGATTAAATTCTCCCCACCTTAACATAGGTTTTAGCCTTACTTAACCATCACTTTACTAAGTTAAGCTAGAAAATCAATCAACACAATTAGATTTCAACAAAAGAAATAATCTTCTCAAAACAAAGACCACTTTTGGAGTGTGGACCAAATTAGTAAGTTGTCCAATTTGGCCTTGTTCCTGTTTTTCAGAGTGGACATTTAACTTGGCCTAAATCTCCAGGCCTACTTAGGAAATCAATCTTTTCTTAGCTACAGTTGTTCGACTCCAGTTATAAAGTTCTGATCAGGGCAATCTTAAATTCTGCGCTACTAAAACTTTCAATCTGACTACTGGTTCTTTCTTCTTGGCTAAACCCCAATTTATACTTAAATGCTCCTTCTGATAATAAAGGACTTATAGCAATTCTTATGGGTTAATGCTATAATTATATACTATTTTATAATTTTAAATCATTCATACAGTTTTTTTTATAAATTCTTTGAGTGCTTTAATCTAATGAGCCATGTTGATTTTTCCCCACTTCTCTTGCAGTTGGGGGTAGGTTAAGGTTTTTAACCAGTCAAAATAGATATTATGCCTCTAAAATAATTTTTTGATTTTCACTAATTATTTCGGTAGATAATTTATGCTCTTTTTTGTTTACTATAAAATTTAGTTTAAATTAATTAATCCAATTTTTATAAAATTTTGATCGGTATTAACAGTTAAGTTCAAAAGAACCGTGTTATTGTTCTGTTTTAGAGAATTTATAGCAAGAGTCAGAACTTAGAAGTTAAATTTGCAGCACGAACTAAATTTGAGAGGGATGAGAATCTTCTAACCGCCCTGAGGACTGCCATAACATTAACTTTTTTTTTAATCTAAGACTATAATTCTTGTATAGATTATTGATTATATTTGTCTAAATTCTCACACGGTATATATCTCTGATCATAGGAGTTGTTATGAATTATTCTGTTAACCACTCTCACAAAACAAATAAGTTTACAACAGATCACAAGGCCTATCCCAATGAGCAAGCTATTAATAAACCAGATATTAAGCAAAGTCTTCCTAGAAAAACTAATGCTTTAAGTTATGATACCTCTGTGAAATCAATAAATGAATTTTCAGGCATAGATATGGCCCAAGAACAGGATCAAGAGACTAATAATACTAATACTTTAGCTGTGACAGATACGAAACCATTAAATTTTGCTAAATCTAACTACGAGGAAGAAACTACAACTAATACTCTGACTCATAATATTACCACTGTACGACAACATCCAATTGCTCCCCCTAGCGAACCCCAACAGTACCGGGCCATAGGTTTAGTTCGAGGTCGTTATCAACCTTCTACAGAACAATTTACACGAGGTAGCCTACGAACACCAGATGATTCAGAAATAGATGCTGTATTGTTAGGCCGGGTAATGAGTCTATTAAAAAATCATTTAGATCTAGAGTCAGATCATCTCTGGGTAGTTTATCCTCGTACCAGACAAGAAAATAATGACCTACATATTCAAATTATGGGGGTATGGGAACCAGAAACTCTAGGAACCAAGGCAAAATTCTCTACTGAATTAACAAATGAAGAACAGCAACAAACAACTTCATCTCTAAGTATTTCTCCCACCGTTGAAGATAACCAAAGTCAAGAAATACCAGAAGTATCAGAAAATATAGATAATTCTCAACCAAGTACTGTTTTTCCTAGTCCGGAAACTGAGATAGATGATTTAGTTACTTTAGGTGATGGTTATTTTTCTATTCGAGGAGAAGTGATTTATCAATCTCAAGAGGAAGAATATGTAGTAGTTAAGGTACAACAATTAGCCCGCAAAGGTGAAGAAACTTCTAAGTTTTTTAAGCTGAAACTTAAAGGGAATTTAGGCGATCGCCCATTGAATCATTTCTGGGATTTACATATTCAGCGCCAGAATACATCTCTTGTTATTCAATATGCTAATGATATTGGTAGTCTGTTTTTAAATAATCGTCGCCAATTTATATCAAAGGACAAAAGAACATTTAATAATAGAGATAATTATAGAAAAAGTAGTTATTCACAAGGGTTTTCTCACAAAAGTGATAATTATGTAACAAGTTCAATTCCTATTCGTAAAGAACCTCTTCCTAAACCAATTAAAAGAAATCAAAACTCAAGTGAGCAAGGGAATTAATTTTTTCAGTAAAGTTTAGGAAAATGCCGGTTTTTTTTGTGGAGAACTTAACGTTCCAGAAATGGTAAGAAAGTTCGATCCATCGGAAGTTGAGCAACTGATTCAGTTAGAGTAAATTCTCCTGCTTCGATCCATTCTTTTAGCTCCAAGGCAATTTGATGAGATAGAAAGATACTTGCAAGGGGGGCACTCCTCACAAGTTTGCCCTCTATTTTTATCCGACCAGATTTGAGTTGAGCATAACTCACTAGACCAAAAGTTGGGCGCACCCGCCGGGGAATAGAAAAATCTACAACTGGCGCTACAATATCTTGGTCTTGAATAGAACAGTTAGCTACTACTTTTTCATTCAAAACGGGTAGAGGAATTCCTACACCTAACATAATTGATGGACCGTAATTTTTAAAATAACAACCACGCACCCATTGAGGTTGCATTTGTTTGGCATCTCCAATTAAGGCTAAAGTCGCAGCAGGTCCAATAGGGGTTCGATTAGAAAGACGTTTTTGTAGGGGAAAGTGCTGAGTACCTTCCCAAGTGATATACCCAATACCACCACCCAAAAATATCCGGGTACCAACACCAATTATTTCTAAGTCTGGGTCATTGAATAATGGGGAAATAGCACCAGAGTTAGAATAAACTGCATTACCTAAGTTGGGCATTAGAGGACCAAGATAAGTAAACAGAGGGCGATCGCCACCATTCACACCAACTATAAAATTTTGATATAAATTTCGTGGGTTAAATAAATAAAATTGGTTAATTGTCTCACGAGTAATAGTAGTTTCAAAAGTACTTCGAGGATAACAATCTGTTACTTGACCAATTGCTCTCAGGTGAACAGGTTTACCTGCGATTAGGTCTTCGATTACATGGCCGCCACCTCGTTCTTTAAATTCTTCAGTATCTTCAGCTATTTGAGTTGCCCCAAGGTACAAATCTACAGCTCCAAAGCCTGAGTAAGCAGGGACACTATCTAGCCAACAGGAGCGAATTTTGATGGGGGGATCAGTATGTCCCAAGTTGATGATGGCTCCAGATGACTCCATTGGCTCAAAAGCGCCAGTTGTAATTACATCAACTTCTTTTGCAGCTTGGGTAATGCTTGTTTCGGTAATTCTGGCTTTGAGTTCTGTTATTGTCCAGACAACAGCTTTTTTCTGGGAGATTTTGTGGTTAATTTCAGCAATTGTTCTCATCTATTGATGGTTTTAAAGAATAGGCGGTAAAAAGGATGGGTTGAAAGATAGGAACAAGGAAAAATATTTACTGAAGAATTTGTGTTAAAGCCTCCTTCGCTCATTGGGCGAGTTTTTAGTTGTTTTTTTTGAATAGGTACAGCAGATTTTTGGTGAAATCACTTGCTGCCGGTGTCTTACCTCTGTGGTTGTATTTGATAACATGGGAAAGGGCTGTATGTATCATTTTATTCATTAATTAGTCGCGGGCGGGCAGTCGGAAACAAAAAAACAGATGCACTAGACTAGGGTAACTTACTCCTTTCGTTTCACTGCACTTATCCCTCTTGGGGTTTGCTGCGGCAGCTTTTGCAGTGGGAATATTTTTTTTTCAATTCTCTAATCAATTTTTTGATTCTAGAACTTGAGCTTTTTTTTAGGTAAAGCATTAATATGCTATCTTTGAGGAGGAATATTTTCAAGTTGCCAGTTATCAAGAATATCTGTGATCAATAATTCCTTGACCCATACTTGACAAATAATTGTTAAAGGTAAGGCTAGTACAAGCCCTAAAACACCAAAAAAATGAGCAAAGAATACTTGAGAAATTAATGTGATCGCAGGTAACAAAGATACTTTTTTGACTATGAAGTAAGGATTCAAAATATTATGTTCAATTTGTTGAATGAGAATGTAAATTAGTAAAACTAAAGCAGATTTTAAGGGTGAATATAAAAGAGCGATCACCATTGGAGGAATTATACTGATAATTAGTCCAATATGTGGTATTAAGGTTAGTACCCCTGCTAAAACCGCTTGAGCAGAACTCAGAGGAATTTTCAATATAGATAAACCTATAAAACTGAGTAAAGTAACTACACTCATCTTCAATAAAGAATGAAGTACCCATCCTCCTAAGGCTATTTCACAATTATCTAAAATTAAGTTCACTCGTTGTCGATAAAAAGAGGGGAATAATTTGATCATCCCTTGACGATAAGAGATTGGATCTACTAACATCATCATGCTTAATACAAAGGTTAGTAGTAAGCTCAGAAATATCCCAAAAGTATTACCAACAAATTCTCCAGCATTATTAATTAATTGATTAAGTATTGGTTGTAGTTGAGGAATAATTTCATTAATATCAATATCTGGTAATTGTTCTTTCAGTTGATTTGGTAATTGATCTCTAAGTATATTCAACCAGTCATTTAATTTGTTAATTCCCTGGGGGACAATAGTGATTAGTTGTTGAAACTGTTCTGCTAAAGGGGGAACAATTACCCAGAAAAAGGTGACAATTAGTAAAATAAATAAGCTGACGGATATTAATACAGCTAGAGAACGTTTGATTTTTAAACTTTGGAGCTTTCTGGATAGTTTATTAAGAGTGGTAGCGATTACCATTGCAGTAAATACTAACAATAATAATTGACGAATTTGCCACAATATGTATATAGAAGTGAGGATGGTAAATATACCAATCCAATTACCTAGGTTCACAGGAATTAGAGTTAAAGTATAGGTTGCAAATATATGAATTAATATATTCTAATTATGTTTATAAGTCAAGAAGTCGGTTTAAGCTAATAAAAAGACTAGGTTGGCGATCGCTCCAGGTTATAGTTTAATTTTCGTGACTCAAAATTTTCTTAATTTTATTCAACTGTAATGTCGAAAAAAAATTCTGATTTGGAGGTTGAAATAAACTTGATGTTTGATGTTTTTATTTGAGCGATCGCTTATTAATTATTGGGATTTACTATATAGCAATTTCCAAGTACATGAGGTACAAATATTTAATATTTTAATTTTTTTACTTATAAAAATATCTCAGAAATTTATGGTCTAATTCTGGGTTTTTATCGTCAAAAAAAATCTAGCGATCGCTCCAGCTTATAGTTTAATTTTCGTGACTCAAAATACCCCTGATTTTATTAAACTGTAATGTCGAAAAAATTATGATTTGGAAGTTGAAATAAACTTGATATTTGATGTTTTTATTTGAGCGATCGCTTCCTAATTATTGAGATATGCTACATAGCAAACTCCAAGTATATGAAGTACAAATATTTAAGACCTTGTGGAATTAGCACCTTATGGCCTCAACCATTCTGTTACTCTACATTTTCAATTTGCTGCCAAAGTCGCCACCCCAATAATATCCCTACAACTATGGGAAACATAAGCACAGGAATTAGAGCATTAATGGCCGTGGAGGGAATGGATAGATAAGGGCCACCATATTTGATGACTAGGGAAAGTCCCCCAGAAAGCATTAGAACTTTGAGGATAAACCCAGTTTGATTATTCATAGTTTACAATGTTTAATGATTAAATTTTATACCAATGGAAAGTTGGGTTCTCCCTACTGCCTTAAAAAGAGGGTAACTATCCTCGGGCAAGGGCTTTTTTTTACAAAGGATACAAAATAACTATACTTATAACTCAGCCTTACTAATCAAGTCAATATGAACAATTCAGAATCAGAATTACAAGCAAAAATTCGTCAACAATTTGATGGACTACCCTATCCTAAAATTCCTGTAGAAAAGTCTCCTAAAGATGACTATGAATTACTTTTTCTTCATAATTTTATTACTCCATATTATCTGAGAAATCAAAAGGTAATAGAAACAAAAGGTAAAATGATTTTAGATGCCGCATGTGGCAGTGGTTATAAGTCATTAGTTTTAGCAGAGGCAAATCCGGGAGCAAAGATAGTCGGTATTGATATTTCCGAAAAGTCTGTAGAATTAGCTCGTCAACGTCTCCAATATCATGGTTTTGATAATGCTGAATTTCATGTTTTGTCTATAGAAGAATTGCCAAGCTTAGGCTTAAAATTTGACTATATTAATAATGATGAAGCTCTGTATTTATTACCTGATATAGTGGTCGGTTTGAAGGCTATGAAAGCTGTTTTAAAACCTGATGGAATTATTAGAACAAATCTCCATAGTTCCTTCCAACGCCACTATTATTTTCGGCTACAGGAAACGCTCCAAATGATGGGATTAATGAATGAAAATCCTGGAGAAATGGAGATGGAGGCCGCACGAAAAACTATGAATGCTTTGAAAGACTCAATTATTCTTAAGCAAAAAGTTTGGAATCCAGAAAGGGCAAAAGATGCACAATGGTTACTGTCGAATTACTTGTTGCTTGGGGATAAAGGCTATACTATCCCGGAAGTTTTTGCTGCTCTAAAAAGTGCGAATTTAGAGTTTATTAGTATGCTCAAATGGCGACAGTGGGAGGTTTTGGATTTGTTTGAAAATGAGGATGATTTGCCAGTTTTTCTTGCAGTGGGCTTGTCTGAGATTTCTTTGGAAGAACGACTCCATTTATTTGAGCTTTTACAGTCTATGCACCGTCTGCTGGACTTTTGGTGTGGCCATCCTCAACAAGCTCTGCCTTTTCTCCCTGTTGTAGAATGGACTGACTCTGACTGGGAAAGGGCCAGGGTACAACTTCATCCCCAGTTGCGAAATTCTCAAACTAAGGAAGACTTAATTAACTGTATCAATAACCATAAGCCTTTTGAGATTAGTCATTATGTTAAGTCACCCACCTTGTCCCCTATTAGTGTAGATAGTAGTATTGCTCCTTGTCTGCTGCCTCTGTGGGATGGGGTTTGTAATGTCCAATCTTTGGTAGATCGGTTATTTAAGACTAGGCCATTAGACCCTATTACTCTGGAACCTATAGACGAGGAAAGTGCCTGGGAGGACATTACGGAGTTATTGGAGACTTTAGACCCATTTTTGTATGTGCTTTTAGAGCTTTAGATCCCCCCTAGTCTTCCTCATCTTTTACTCCCATAATTGATAAAATCTCGAAAAGCCTTGATAAATGGTACTTACATATCTCTGAAAAAAAAATTTCTTGGAGGGTGATATGAAATTTGATCAATGTGGGTATGTTAGATTCAAGAAAACAAAATGTTAACCTAAACCTTATGTTAAGTTACCTACTTTGTCCCCTATTAGTGTAGATAGTAGTATTGCTCCTTGTATGCTGCATCTGTGGGATGGAGTTTGTAATGTCCAATCTTTAGTAGATCGGTTGTTTAAGGGTAAGCCATTAGACCCTACTACTCTGGAACCTATAGACGAGGAAAGTGCCTGGGAGGACGTTACGGAGTTATTGGATACTTTAAGTCCGTTTTTGTATGTGCTTTTAGAGCTTTAGATCCCCCCAGTCTTCCTCATCTTTTACTCCCATAATTGAGAAAATCTCGAAAAGCCTTGATAAATCGTACTTACATATCTCTGAAAAAAAAAATTCTTGGAAGGTGATATGAAATTTGATCAATGTGGGTATGTTAGATTCAAGAAAACAAAATGTTAACCTAAAACCTTATTAGGAGAAAAAATGAAAACTGAATTTAAGGCTAAGTTTTTACAGCACGTTGCTAAGAAAAGAAAAGAAGAGGGCTTTACCCTAATTGAATTGTTGGTGGTTATTATCATTATCGGTATTTTGTCCGCCATTGCATTGCCCTCTTTCTTGAACCAAGCTAATAAGGCCAAGCAGTCTGAAGCGAAGCAATATATAGCTTCTATAGCTAAGGGCCAGCAGGCTTATTATGCAGAGAAAGGTACGTTTATAACTGCCATAGCCGACATAGGTAAGCTTGGCCTAGGTATCAGAACTGGAACTAACAATTACACATATGAACTTGTAGGAACTACAGCCGGCGCAGGTGGAGTAAATGCTTGGACCAAAAACGCTGCACAGGGTTTGAAATATTATGCTGGTCTAATATATCTGACTCAAGCATCTGGAGCCCTGACTTCCGAAACCGCCCTTTGTGAGAGTGGGGATCAATCAAAAGATGCCGCAACTAATCAAACCGCTCCTACTGCTACTGCAACTAAATGTGCTGATACAGGAGGCTTCACAGTGTCCTTATAGTCTCTGGCATAATCTTCAGACTTGTTTGTATCCGCTCTAAAAGGCTGAAACCTGTACTTTTTTCAAAGACTGAGAATTTTAACTCATTAGGTTGGTTTACTTGTCCTTGTATTCTGTACTGGTTTTAGTTCTGCCATAGAGGGCGTAAGAAATCTACTATTATCTTGGTCTCTGGGTTGTTACCCACCCTATACTATTGGTCCATGGCCAGGAGAATTCATCAAGATAATAAACAGTGGTATTAAAGTCCATACCACAAACGTGGGAAGTATATCTCATACTTCAAGAAGACTTGACTAATAAAAATGTAAACTTAAAAATAGGTAGTACATTCAGTACTATCTATTTTTAGTTTTGGTGAGCCAAGCTATAATAACTAAACTTAGCTAAGTATAAAATGCTTTTCGGTTAATAGTTAGGTGATTAGTGTTAATGCAAGGCCATAGCCAAAATCACCAAGGCCCTGTTTTGTATAAAAATCAAGTTTAATTGTGTAATATGCTTCCCAAAAATACTTTCGGCAATATGGAATCTTGGCAAGAAGAAGCTGATGCTTGTTTCAGAAATGGAAATTATGCAAAAGCAGCAAATTTTTATAAGCAAGCAATAAACGCTGATCCTGAATGCAAATCATACTACTGGCAGTTAGGTTTAATTTTACTATTGCAAGGAAAAGAACAGGAGGCACAGACAACCTGGTTATTAGGTATGGTGGATGGAGACACAGAAGAGATTGAGCTGTGGACAGAAAAATTAGTACAGGTATTGGTAACAGAAGCAAATAGACAAGCAACAGCAGAAAATTATTCTGTTTCTTGGCTCATCAGACAACACACTCGGGAAATTAACCCCACTGATATTCATAATTTATTGCATTTAATTTATTTGTCTATTACTATTGAAAACTATACAGCAGATAAATTGACTGAATATCAAGTTATTAAACAACTAGAAAATAGCAGGGCTCAAGAACTTGATCAAACTTTCTTGCTATATCTATTAAGAGATCTGATGGAATACGACCCCATCAACTTATCATCTATAGAATTTGCCTCAGTTGTTGCAGAAAAAATAGAGGATAAACCTGCGCTTGTTAGTTGTTTAATACCACCCATATATCAGATTGCTTACTCCTTTGCAGAAGTAGGAGTCGCCAGAAAATATACAGAAATATTGTTGAATTTTGTGCCAGAGAATAAGGAAGTCTTGAGAACTATGGCGCAATTTAGCACAGACTTAAAAGAGTATGATCTAGGTATTGAGTATGCCCAAAAGAGTTCTGCTTTATCAAAAAAAACCTTTGAAAAAGTTATAGATTATTATTTAGTTTGTCGTTCTTTAATAGCGTCAAAAGGATGTGACAAAGAAGTTCAAGAAGCTGTTGAAAAAGAAGAAAAGCTATTACAATCTCTGATTACAGAATCTCCCCAAGAACTTGCCGGAGCAGCGATACGTTTGTATAGTTCTGTTTTTTTCTTCCCCTATGCCAGAGATTGCCCAGAAAAAAACATGAAAATCCGCACTCAGGTAGCAGAGCTATGTCAACTGAATTTAGCAAAAGCTTGTTCTGAAAAAATCAATAAATATCATCAGAAGTTATTCTCACAAAAACAAATACATCCGACAAAAAAAACTCTAAAAATCGGGTATTTATCCCATTGTTTAAGAAAACATTCTGTAGGATGGATTGCCCGATGGCTATTTAAATATCACAATCGAGAAAAATATGAAATTTATGCCTATTTACAGGGGGCAGAAAATCGCAATGATTCTCTACAACAGTGGTATATTAATCAAGCTACAAAAGCTCATGTTTACGGTATTGTCAGTACAGAAATGGCAGAAGATATTTATGAAGACGAAATAGATATTTTAATTGATTTAGATAGTACAACATTAACTAATAGTTGTTCAATTATGGCAATGAAGGCAGCACCAATTCAAGTAACATGGCTAGGTTGGGATGCTTCAGGAATACCAACTGTTGATTATTTTATCGCCGATCCTTATGTTTTGCCAGAAAATGCTCAAGACTATTACCCCCATAAAATTTGGCGTCTACCTCAAACTTATTTAGCTGTAAATGGTTTTGAGGTAGACGTACCTAGCATCAAACGAGAAGATTTAGGTATTCCCAGTGATGCAGTAGTTTATTTTACTGCTCAGAGAGGTCATAAATATAATCCCGATACTGTCAGACTGCAAATGAAAATCCTCAAGGAAGTTCCCCAGAGTTACTTCTTATTTAAAAATTTAGGTGACTCAGACACTTTATCTGAATTATTGATCGATATTGCTGAGTCAGAAGGTATTAGTAGCGATCGTCTTATACCGATAGAAGAGGTCAGTCTAGAACAAACTCACCGAGCTAATTTAGGTATTGCAGATATTGTTTTAGATACTTATCCCTACAATGGTGCTACCACCACTCTAGAAACTCTCTGGATGTGCATCCCTATGGTAACAAGGGTTGGTCAACAGTTTGCCGCACGCAATAGTTATACAATGATGATGAATACTGGCATCACTGAAGGTATTGCTTGGAGTGATGAAGAATATGTGGAATGGGGTATTAGGTTAGGGAAAGATGAAAAGTTGCGGCAGGAGATATCCTGGAAGTTGAGAAAGTCGAGGCAAACTGCCCCGTTGTGGAATGCTAAAAAGTTTACCCTGGAGATGGAGAAGGCTTATGAGGAAATGTGGCAGAGGTATGTTGAGGGGAAAAATAATTCATAGTGTCTCAATAGTCATGAATAGTGAGAGTTTTCCTCTGAAATTTTTACTCAAGACAAACGAATGATCTAATATTATAGATTATGATCATTAGTAATTATTCATCTATTTAGTTTTAGTAGGTTTGGTGGTTTGTTGGTTTTGTGGTTTGAGGTTTGTTGGAAGAAGGCAAAGATAGAAAATGATTTAAGTCAAAAGTTATTCAGGTTTAACGAGCTAAAATTAATGAATGTGGTAGTCAGATGTTGTCAATTTGTTGATTTTTAAACTTAACATCTGATAACTGATATGTGACACTTGATGCTTTTATAGATGCTTTAATACAAGAATTAGTTATATTTTTGCGAGGTCATTAGTTATAGATATTGAGAACTGAAAAAAGCTGTGTTATCAATCTAATTTAACTATAATTTCTCAAGAATTAATACCGTTTCAGGGAAGCTAGAAATTCACTCCCACCCTTACCACTTCCAAAAGGGGCAAGTAAGATTTTCAAAATTCAAACCTTTGACGTGATCAGTAATTTCAGAAAATTATTTCAGAGCTTTAGTTTCCAATTATTTCTGACATCTTCAAAGTCAATTAGTCAAAGAAAGGTTTGGTGTGTTTACAAGAACAAGCTTAGATCAAGTCTTATTAGTGAGTGATAATAAAAATGCTTTTCCTTAGACAAAAATTGCTCCTAACTCCCTGATTTTTTTTCTACAACACGATGGGTATTTAAAGGGGCATGATATAAGCGATCGCTACAGTTAAAATTCAGGAGCGACGACTAACTATTGAACTCAGATAATTACAGGAAAAATAAGTGGTGAAAACAGTTTAATTGAATGACTATGGAGTATGAGATCATGGTTGTATTGTGCTGGCAGAAAATAACAAAAAAACTCTCGCTAGCCAGACAGTCTCTAGATATTTGTTTTCAAATAAATTGGTTACAGTATTTGATGGCAAGTACTAAAACAGAAAACTGAGATGTTTTTTTTACAACTATTGAACAATTAATTTATTATCAAATAAAACCACAGCATATAGATATACTAAAAGACGTTCCTCTTCCATAAACCTTGCTTGTTATAACACTCTAAAGCAGGCATACTTGATGTGATTAAAAACTAGGTTAATTAATGAAATTTCGTGAGATAAAAAAATAATAATTAGGGTAAAGCACCTGGTTTATTATCTCGACAGGTAAGTTTTCACTATGTTTTTTGTTTATTAGTCTCTAGTATCTCGTGATGTGCCTGCTGTCACGTCTTCTTGCTCTAGTTTGTGAGCAGCAAGTTGTATAGGGCTTTGCCCCGCAGATTTTAGTTGTGGTATATGTGTGAAGTTACTAGTAGTTTCTGGAATTGCGTTCAGTCCTATAAGAACAGGACTGATAAAAATACTTGTTGATAATATATATTGATACATTGATTTAGAGATTGGTAAATAGGCTATCTATTTTCTTCATACTCAACCTCTATGGAATATCCGGAAATTTATAGTGAGAGTTTCTATCAATATCAATAGGGGGAAATTTTAGAAGATCATTTTCTATATACGGTTTGCTGAAAAAGTATTTTTATACTAAGGATTAAAAAAGAATGTTACAAATAGTTTTAAAATATATACATATGTGAAATAATTACTTCAAATTACGGAGAGTATCAAAGCTTTGAGTTGTTAAAATCTTGCTGTGGAGTCAGGGGGTTTCTTTGGGAGGAGTTTTGACTTAGTTAACAATTTACATTATAAAGCAGTATAATATGATAGTTATTTCTGGCAACCCGAAAATCACAGTTATAAACTTAAAATTTAGGCAAAGATACTATATATAGAGTATGCTAAATAGAGTAATGTAGCTGCCGCCACCATGCTCCGCCAAAGGTTACAAATTTATAGCGATCGCTTTAATAAAATTACCATTATTAACACTAGAGTAAAAAATGCTTACAAAATCATTGGAAACCCTGAATTTTATTGTAGTTTTCTTCAATTCTTAGCTCAAATAGTCTGAGAGTAATTCATGTTTGACTATGTACATAGTTTTTCCTATTTTTACTGCTAACCTTTTGAGAAAATTCCAGACTAACATAGCACAAACTACATGTTTTTTTTGATTTGACCAAGACGGAATTGACAAAACTTTATAGATGAAAAAATTGTCGTCTAGAGTTCATCAATACGTTTTCATCCACTTAGCTGAAGCATTTAAGAGGTTCTTTGCCTTCGGAATGCTTCGCAAACAAGGGTTAGGTAAGTATCCAAGATTTAAGAAAAAAGGTAAGTATGATTCTTGGACCATTGATAATTGCGGAAAACCAATAGAATTAAACGGATGGAGTCACAAATTACCTTTTATTGGTATTGTCAAAACTTATGAGCCCTGGCACAGGCAACAACAAAAAAAACACTATTAGTAGACAAAAAGTTGACTGGTATATTAGCTGTAGCTATGAATTTTATGGCAGAACTACATCAAAAAAAACTGATGTAGTTGGTGTATGTTTAGGAGTGAAAACTTTAGCTACATTAAGTGATGGTGAAGTATTGGAAAGTGTGAAATATGATCGCAGATTTGAAACTAAACTGTCTAGAATGCAAGGCCTCACAATAAAGAAATAGGTTTTAATAACTGGAAAAAAGCACGGTTGAAGATACCTAAATTGCATGGAAAATTAGCAAACATCCGTAAAGATGCACTTGATAAATTGACAACATACGCAAGTTTTAAAGCACGGCGCTGTTGTCATTGAAGACTTAAAGGTTAGTGGGATGTTTTGCACAGCGACATGAAAAGCTGATCATAAGCTGGCTAAACCAATTACAGAGCAAAGATTTTGTGAGCTTCGCAGACAACTAGAATACAAGTGCCAATGGTAGGGCTCGGAGTTAGTAGTAGTTGACAGTTTTTTTTCATCATCAAAGACTTATTCAAACTGGGGTCATTTTCAAGATATGCTATTACATCTAAGGGCTTATGACTGCTCAGAGTGTGGTTTATCTATTTTATTGAGATTTAAACGCCAGTATAAATTTGAGAGGTACTATTGAGGAATACTCGTTAATGCTTGTGGATGAGTAACTGCCGACAGCTTCAGTGGAAGCAGGAAGTAAAGATTAAAATATCACTTATTATGATGTTTTATATCAGTTTTATGAAGCAGTAATACCAATTTCCTAAAGTTAGACTACACATAGCTTGATATCTTCGACTTCAAGCTTGATAGATCACTTTTATAAGTGAAGTTTTAAGTTTATGAAATTGGTATAATGTTTCAATAGTTTAAGCTATACAGCAATATCTATGAAAGTTTAATTTTTGTAACGGCAATTTTACCAGAAAGGCAAACATCTACATCTGTGCCAGGAGTGCGATCGCGTTCTTCATATTTTCCTGTATAAGAAAAATCTTCTCCGTCCTTCTGATAAGCTATTGGCAATGGTTGGATAGATGTTTTGCAAAATACTATTTCCGGGTCTGGTGCTTCCGGTTCTAAATAGGGGAAGTTTACATTCCAAAAAGCTCCTTGCTCAATAGGGCGCTTGAGTAAATTTATTAATACGCTTCTGGCTAAACCAGTTACTCTTTCCCAGTTCACAGGCTTTTTCCCTTGACGATATTGAGAAAGGGCAATTCCTGGGATTTTATAAAATGCTGCTTCTCTTACTGCTGCTACTGTTCCAGATACATAAGTATCATAACCCATGTTACCACCTGAGTTAATACCAGAAAGCACCCATTTGACATTTGTATTAACATGTGTTATTGCAATTCGAGTACAATCTGCTGGGGTACCTGCGATCGCATACCTATCTTCAGACAAACGTTGCACATTAATTGGTCGGTTAGTAGTAACTTGATGCCCACAACCAGAGAATTGTCCCTGAGGAGCAACAATAATACTTTTGTCGAAAGACGGTATAGCCGAATCAGCATTATTGATAGCTTCCCAAAGTGCTTTAATACCCGGAGCATTAATTCCATCGTCATTAGTTAGAATAAATGTCATATTTTTTAATAACTTTAACTCAGGTAATATGCTTAACAAAAAAAAGGACATATTTCTGTACTATACAATACATCTATATAGGCATAAAAAACAATATTAATGAAGTAATATTTGTTATCTGAAAACCTGAACTGATAGTAGTTATAAATAATTGTAGAAAAAAAAAGTAACGAGGAAAAAATCAATCTATGTTAAATAAATTATATGAAAAATAATATTGTGTTAAACTATCTATAAAATTAAAAAGCAAGAGTAAAAAGTCAATGTATGTCACTACCTGCAGTTTTACACCCCGATATAGTTGAGTTTCTCCGAAAAGAAATAGGAAGTAATTTGCAAAAGAGAGTATGGGAATGTATTCAAACACTGAAACAGCAAAAATTTAATAGTGGGTTGCGGGTAAAAAAGCTGAAAGGAATAAACAAAAGAGTATGGGAAGCTAGAATTAATAGTGCTAGTCGCTTAATTTTCACCTACGATAAATCACAAAGGCCAGAAACAGGAAAAGCGCAAGTTTATCTAGCAATTCAAGATATTTGTGTAGATCATGATGATGTATCCCGACGTGCTAAAGCTAGGAAAAACAGACCTGATGCTGAATGGTTAGAAACACCAGAATTTGAAGTTATTCTGGAAACGAACAATTTCAAAAACCAGGATAATAATATAGATAAAAATATATTATATTCATCAGTAGAAAAAGCAAATATTGAAGCTATGAAAGCTTTAGACTTAGAAACAAACTCAGATTTAACAGATGATGAATTGTTAGGAAATATTCAGTGGCGAGTATTAGAGTCAGAAACAGAATGGCAAAAAGCAATTATTGAGCAAAATACAGATTTACCTTTAAAGCTGACTCCAGAAGAATATAAATTAGCTAAATTGTCAGGAAATCTATTATTAAGTGGTAGTGCAGGCACAGGAAAAACTACAGTAGCATTATATAGAATGATCCAAAAAAGACAGTATAAAAACTTAGGAAGACGTTTATATATTGCTTATAATGATTTGCTTGTGAATAATGCTGAAGAACAATTTTATAAAATAGTGACTACCAACTGTCAATTAGAACTAGAATCAAAGAAATCAAACAACCAAGTAATTTTTGAGTTTAAAAATATACAGAAGCTATGTTTAGAAATTCTCAAAAAGCATCAAAAAATATATTATTTACAAGATGAGGTAAACTATCAAGTATTTTCAGAAATGTACAGAGCACATCCTGGAAAAAAACAATATCCAACAAATTTAATATGGGAAGAAATTCGAGGTATAATCAAAGGAAAACAGTTAGCCATAACAGAAGATATTTTATCTGAGAAAGAATATGAAAAAATAACGAGAAATCGTGTCATTTCAATGTCTAACAAAAATCGCCGAGAGATATACAAAATAGCAGAATGGTATCAAAAAAAACTTCAAAAAGAAAAACTATATGATGAAATAGATATAGTCAGACAAGTCTTGCAATTGCTAAAAAATAATCCTAGGAAAAAATATGATTTAATTGTTTGTGACGAAGTACAAGATTTGACAGAAATACAATTAGAGTTGTTATTTAATTTAGTTGCTCCCAGCGGAAATTTATTTTTTGCAGGAGACTCTTATCAAATGATTAGTCCCAGTGGTTTTCGTTGGGAAACACTAAAAAATAAATTTTATCCCCACAGACAAGTATATCAACAAACTTTGAAATTTAACTTTCGCAGTGTAGGAAGCCTAGTGAATTTAGCAAATCAACTACTAAAATTACGTTCTCGATACTTAGCAAAATCTGTAAGTAATTATTCAATAAGTAACAGTATTTCTGGTCAATTAGCAAGGCTAATTTCAGCAGATTATCAAACATTAATAGGAATATTAAAAGAAACATCTTTGTATCCTGGTGATGCTATATTAGTCCGAAAAGAATCAGACAAAGAAAAAATTAGAGCCGACTTAAATTCTAGTTTTGTTTTTACAATTGAAGAAATAAAAGGACTAGAATTCGATACAGTTTTCATTGTAGATTTTTTTCAGCCACAAGCAAAACTTTGGAGTAAAGTAATACGAGGTGGGATACTAAAAGAAAAAGAAAAACCACAACTACAACTAGAATTCAACTTACTTTATGTAGGAATTACTCGTGCTAGTCGAATTTTAAATATTTGGGAATCAAGGCCTAGTCAGCTTTGGCAAGAACCAGAATTAAGAGGTTTATTTCAGTCAATAATTCCTGAATTAGTAAGAAGTGATTGTATAGAAACTAGCCCAGAAAGATGGCGTCAGCAAGGAGAATATTATCTTAAGTCTGAGTTTTATCAACAAGCAAAAGAATGCTTTAATAAATCTGGAGATGTGATTTTAGAGAAACAAGCTCAAGGTAAGTTTTTAATTCAAAAACAAGCTTATTATGAAGCAGCAGAAATTTTTGTTGAGTTAACAGAATGGCAAGAAGCAGCACTGTTATTTGAGAAAGTAGGAAAATGGCAAGAAGCAGCAAAATCTTGGGCAAATATAGGAGAATATAAGAAGCAAAAAATTTGTGAAGCTTCTCAGCTAGAAGCAAACTTCAAATGGTCAGAAGCAGCTCAAAAATGGGAAGAAATTCCAGATTTTAGTAATGCTAAACGGTGCTGGATGAAAGTTCCTCAAAAAAAAGCAGAATACCGTGCTATGGAACTTGAAAAAAAGAGGCAATGGTTAAAAGCTGCTATTGAATATGACCGAGCAAAAATACCTCAGAAAGCAGCATTTTGTCGAGCTAGAGAATTTGAAAAGAAAAAACAATGGAAAGAAGCTATGACGCAATATCAAATAGCAGCTATGAGCGAAAAAGTTGAAAAATGTCGCCAGGAAGCAGTAAATGTATTGCACAACCAAGGGTTAATCAAACTACAAAAAAGAGATCATACTGGTGCTATTGAAGATTATAATCAAGCTATTTTCTTAGAAAAGAATAATTATTTATTATATCATAACAGAGCTATTGCAATTGCCCAAATGGGAAACTTAAAAGGAGCTATAGAAAATTTTAAAAAAGCACTAGAACTAGAACCAAAAGACCTACAAACCTATAATAATTTAGGGGCAGCTTATGTAGAACTAGGAGAATTTAATGAAGCCATAGAGCTTTTTTCCCAAGCCCTGAAAGTAGATTCTCAAGATTCTCAAATTTATCAAAACTTAGGAGTAGTCCGTTTTAAGGCAGGAGATAAGCAAGGAGCTATAGCAGATTATAATCAAGCCATAAAACTTAATCCCAACAAACCAGAAGCTTATTATAATAGAGGTATTGCTTATCGTTTTCTTGGGCATAACCAAGATGCAATGAATGACTTTACAAAAGTATTACAACTTCATCCTAGAGTTGTAGATGCTTACACTCAGCGAGGTATTGTCAGGTTTGAGGTTAAAGATATAGAGGGAGCGATCGCTGATTTCAATGATGCTATCAAGCTTAATCCTAAACATCCTGAAGCTATCTACAACAGGGCTATAATTCGTCGTTTGACCAAAGATAATCAGGGTTCACTAGATGATTTAAACAAAGTTATACAGCTCCATCCTAAGTATATAGATGCTTATATCAAACGAAGTATAGTTCGTTTTGATCTTGGAGATCATGAAGGTGCCCTCAAAGACTTAGATTCTGCAGTGCAACTTCAACCCAACAATGCAGAAGCTTATTACCAACGAGCTAATACTAAACGCAGCATGGGAGATATTTTAAGTGCGATCGCTGATTTTGAGAATGCTATACGTTTGAACCCTAAATATCATCAAGCTTATAACGATATGGGTATTGTGAGACTGAGAAGAGGAGATATCTCAGGGGCAATGGAAAACTTTGAAGCAGCTATACAAATTAATCCTAACTATGCTGAAGGTCATAACAACCGTGGTTTTACAAAGTTTAGACGAGGGGATATTCCAGGAGCAATGAAAGACTTTGAAGCAGCTATACAAATTAATCCTAATTACGCTGAAGCATATAATAATCTGGGAAATTCTCGCTTTCAAACAGGAGACTTTCAGGGAGCCATGAGGGACTTTGGTGAAACTTTACGCATTCATCCCAAATATGTTCCAGCCTATAATAATAGGGCTTTAGCACTTTTGAAATTAGGAGATTTTTCTGGAGCAACTACTGATTGCTATCAAGCGCTAAAAATTAATCCTAAGTATGGTTTAGCTTACTATAATTTAGGCTTAATTCATACTGAGATGGGAGATTTAGAGCAAGCTATTTTAGACTATAATGAAGTATTACGAATATATCCGAGAAAAATTGATGCTTATGTTAACCGAGGGTTAATTTATCTGAAGTTAAAAAACTATACCCAAGCGATCAAGGATCAAACTAGTGCTTTGAATATTAATCCTAATTTGCCTCACGTTTATTCTTTTCGTAGCGAAGGATATATTCAGTTAGGAGAATTTAAAGCAGGTATTGATGACTTGCACAAAGCAGCAGAAATTTACCAGCAACAAGGAAAGCTAGAAGAACGGGATAAGATGATGAAGAGAATTGAGAAGATAAAAGAATAGTAGGAGTTATAGTAACTTATACTATTTTTCACAAACTTTTCAACCTGTATCTTCAGCAGAAGAGTAGGGGGATAGTCAACATTATTGATGGAGCAAGTTAGGCAGCTATATCGCCATCTTTATGCAACAAATTTCTATCCTAATACTATTTATACTCTCTCATCACAATTTTATGCAACAAAGCCACTAAAAAAAAGAAAAATTAAGGGGTTTTTTTGTTGTCTAAAATAGTCATAGTCTTGTAGGGACGTTGTGTGCAACGTCCCAGAGTGGGTTATCATTTTTTAATCTAGTTCATTAACCCAAAAACTACTGTAAGTAGTTGATTAAATACAGCATTACCCAAATATGGTGGGGACGTTTATAAATATTCCAACTCAGTTAGAGATTACTTTTAACTTTTGACTTGTGCATAGTACTATGCTATAATTTTTATGATAGCGAGCTCTCTAAAGCAGCTGCTACTACTTTATAATTGTCATCTTTGCTAAGATAATTCAAAGCTGCTTTTGCTTGAGGAACGTCAAATTTCCCTAACCCTTGAGCAGCTCGTAACCGGATATTCCAAGATTCGGCACTGACAAAAGCTAATAGTTTTTGCAAAGCCTCAGTTTCCTTCTTTGTCCCTGCTAACTTACCTAAAGCACTAATGGCAACTTCCTGCACTGTTGTATCTTCATCAGCGATCGCGCACATACACACTTCGTATAGTGCTTCAGGAAATGGCATATCTATCAGAGGTGCCAGAATGCTCCGACGCATCAACCAATTATTGTCTTGGCGAAATTTTTCTACTAAAAAAGGAATTGCTTGGGCTCCAAACTTAGATAGAGAATTTGCTGCTTCCGCTCGCACGTTGTAGTCTGGGTCA
This sequence comes from Trichodesmium erythraeum IMS101, assembly GCF_000014265.1. NCBI lineage: Bacteria > Bacillati > Cyanobacteriota > Cyanophyceae > Oscillatoriales > Microcoleaceae > Trichodesmium > Trichodesmium erythraeum. Next base: position 3,679,928 of record NC_008312.1, on the reverse strand, counting down.
TTTTGCATCATTTCTAGCAATATTTTAAAACCTTCAGGAGTACGTTTATTCCCTAACCCCATTGCCACAAATGAACGGACTAGAAATTCTGGGTCTTGTTGTCTGGTTTTTAGCAGGGGAACTACAATTTCACTCTCGTAGTTCCTTAACTCAGTCAGTGCTTTCAATCTTTCTTGAGAATCAGAACTTTTCAAGTATACCTGAATTTGTTTAATTTCCATAATAATTTGGGAATTTTGTTTACCTTTCTTTACATATACTAGCAACTAATCCCTAAATCTAGGATGATAAATTGTAGAAAAATACCAAAATTAATGAGAAAATTATTATGTCTGAAACTTTAAAAGCTAATACTTCAGTACCAACAACCCAAGAAAAAGAAATAGAAGAAGTCATCAAAGGACTAGAACAATATCGGGAACGTATTATTAATGAAACCCTAGAACAAGCCAAAAAAGTAAAAATTCCTAAGGCTAAAGCAATGGCCAATTTGGAACAACATCCAGAATTGTCCAAAATTGATCAAGCTCTTAATGAATTGCGTTCTGCCACACAACATCAAATGCGATAACCTACAGCTTAATATTCAAGAACTCTCTGCTGAAGTTCTATATCTTTAAAGTTCAAAACTGTGGTGAGGGAAACCCTGGCTAAAGAATCTTGTATTAATTTTGTAAGGGCAAAATTAGGAGTATCTTAAACAGGACTTATACCATTTATCAAAAACTTTTCAACTTGATATTTGATTAGGGAAATAATACCATTTCACGAAAGTCATGCATTTATGCATTAAGATTTTCTAGGCTCAAAACTTTTATGCTATAGTCATTTCATAAAATTATTTCACATTTGTTGTATATAAATGATAAGCAGTGTAGCCTAAGTTAATAAAATTGGTATTATTTCCTTTACATTAATTATTTAATAACTGAAGTTTTACAAAAAGTTAGCAATAATGCATGATAATTGGTATGATAAACCAACATTAAAAGCTCAAAATAAGTAACTAGGTTTAACAAATTTAGTGAATTTGTGGGACTTGTTAGCCCTGAAAACTAGGAAACTAGATATATAACTGGTGGTTCTCAGCCAACACATAAAGGAAACTTCTGCTTATGACTAACTCTTGTGTCCTTGATGGTGAAATTTCATCCGCACCTCTATCCTACAAAAAGAGAGGCTTATTAACCTCCCAAACCGTTGTGGTGGGAGGTTAGGGAAGAGGTGTTTGTCAAAAGGATTAATCAACCCCTCGTGGTACTTCTCAAACAGCCTCTTAGTTAGAGAATAATTAGATTTTTAAATAATTATTAAACCGCTGTTGCAATTGTATAATACTCAAATCCTGCATCCAATATTCTACCAAAGCGTGACCAAATGCCCAAGCATTAAGGTCTGGTGCAGCAGGATTTTCTAATAATAAAGGCCACAATGCTAACAGATCAAAACTGCCCAAATTTGTATCCTCACTCAATAAGGAAAATAAATCATAAGCCATCTGTAATTTACCAATAACTATAGGCAAATCTTCCACAGGAATTTTTTCTGCTAGCACATAAGCTAAAGCTGGTGAACCTGTTGTTAAAGTAGAAATAAACTGCAATACTGGGCTTTTCAATAAAGCAGTTAATCCTTGAGTAGTAGCCATTTGAAAAGTATAATGGTTAATAATTTGAGCTGCTGCTACAGAACGAGCTTTGCGATCGCACAAAAACTTAGCTAGACGTAGTTGTTTAGCAGGAGCAATAGCTTCTAAGAGTGACAAAGATATGGCATCAACATTCCAACCATTTCTATTATTTTTAATATCCGCCGTTACAACAGGTAAAACTTGACTACAAAAATCTCCCAAAATTTCTGCCCGATATTGAGTCGCCTCCCGAATAGATTTTTCCTTAGCATTTTTGCCCCAGATCCAATCATAAGGTGGTTGCCATTCCCGTATCGGTCGTAAACGGTCGACTTGGGTTATAATTATAATAGTAGGCAAATTAGCAACTTCTCCTTTGAGATCTTGGAGAAAATCTATATCCATTTGCAAGGCAGGGTCAAGAGCAGGGTTAACTAACAACAATAAATCAACAGTTTTAGCATAGTCAAGCACCAATTCTCGCAGGTCGGCACGGTTAACTTGTTCATAACCAGGAGTATCCCAAAGGTTAAGAATTTCTCCCATTTGAGTTTGCCACTGATAATTTTTAATTTCATCCGTGCTTGGCAACACATCGACCTCAGCACGCTCTGCAGCAAATAGAGTATTAATTAAACTACTTTTTCCTGCTCCCGTACGCCCCACCAATAAAATATTAACAGGTTTTTGCTCAACAGTTTCCGTCGGTTGAGCTTGTGCCAGAATTTGTTCGAGAGTTTTAGTTTCTGCTTTCGGGAGAGTCTGAGTAGAAATAGCAGAGTCTAAAAATTCTAACTTACTACCTCCATAAATAGCGATCGCCTGTTGAGACAAATTTCGCAACGCCACTTCCCGCAATATTTGACTCAAATTAGCCAACAATTGCTGATTTGCTCGTTCATTGTAACCGCGACTTGCGACTTTAGCGGCTGCTGCTACAGGGTTAAGTAACCATTGCGCCCAACCCAAAACTTGGAAAAGTTTTCGAGCTGAGGGTTCTAACTTCCGATAAATTTCATATCCCTGATATGCTTGACCAACAGTTATTTGATTCAGGGTAGGGGATAATTTTTGTATCCATCTGTCTATGTCATCAACAGTACCTCGAATTAAACTGTAAGCTTGAGGGATATAAATATTAAGTAGAGGATATTTGACTTCGGGATAGTAAGCATGAGCAACAGCAGCCACCACTTCTTGACAACGTTGCCAGAATATTTGCCAGTCTTCCCAGAATGGAGGGTCGTTACGGCATGATTTGATAATTTCTTGGAGAGTGATCTCTAGTTGTTTAGTGGCTTCGTTTTCTAAAGGTTGGTTTCTCGTGTTGTCTATGGCGGGAATTTCTTTGTTAACTTCTGCTATTACTTCTTCCATTTGTGCAACTGTAGGTCGAGTCCATTTGACTAGCAACCTACGCCAGCCGACAAAAATAAGGATGAATATTCCCCAGACCCAGTTAATACCCCAATTATTTATTTGTCTGCCAGCGGATATCATTAGGAAGGCTACTACAGCAAGAGGGGGAATAGCGAGTATTGCTAAGTGCCACTTTTTTAATTTTACCATAGTGAGATGTATTAAGTTTGTATATTAGACATCTCTAGGAAAGGTTTTCAAGCCCTTACGCTGACGTAACAAAACCAGCATTTTTGTAGATGTCTATTGAAAAGTTTAGCTTAAATTTTTCTCTAAAGTTAGTAGTGGCGTAACACGCCTAAAATGTTTTAAGAGTAAGGCTGTTTCCCCAGACTCTCAAGTGCTTACAAGCAAGGTTTTAGGTAGATACAATGGTACTTTTAGAGAATAAGCTGAATAATACATTAATTAAAATAAAAAAATAAAACTTATTTATTTTCTAAGTTTAGTGGACCTTTTGCTTGTACTACACTCTCCCTCAGAGCGCTACCTTTGGGTCGCTCTATATCCCTCCACCAGGAGGCACTCCTTCTAAAAGTTGTACCAGTAGAGCTTGCTGCTGTTCCGGGAGCAAAGGTTTTGCTCCCTGGTTCTGGTGACGACCATCTGCATTCGCTGCTGGTCTTCCTTTGTAAAACCGTTGAGCTTTTGCGGAACCGATGGGCAGCTATATCGCCTCTTACCATTGCAAGCTCAACCCAGTCACTGTAGCTACTTCTTAACTCTTGGAACCGCCAATAGCCAGACAATGTCCCACTGAGTTGGTTTGGAGATAGACTAAGGTAGTTTGATTTCGTTTTTTTCCTAAAGTCTAGCTGCAGAAATATGCTCTTTGAGACTCAAACGCTTTCCCATTGCTTTAATGTCTGCTTATTCTTAGTTACATATACATATACTATATAACCTCATTCTAGATCACGAATAAATTTAAAGTTATGCCTAGAGCATTTGTTTTGAATATTTTTAGTTTGCAGGTTTAATAATATGGCTACTTTTTCTGTAGATAAAATCCAGTTGTGTTCGCGCTATTCATTTTAGCTTACCTAGTGCTACCTTTTTGATACCCTTTAGATATACCTTAGCTATATTTTAAAGCATGAAAGTTGTAACAACCATCTTAATTTATCTTTAATTATACCATTGAATAGGCTGTAAATTTGGATTTACTCATATTTACTTGCTCGAGTAGCTTTGTACCTTAATGTGGTTTTCATAATTTTTTGCAACCAAGTCAACGTAACTAAATAACACAGGCACTACTACTAACGTTAATAACGTTGACACAGTTAAACCACCAATGACAGCGATCGCCATGGGACTTCTGACTGGACCTCCTGCTCCTAATTCTAGGGCAATAGGTAACATTCCGGCCATGGTTGAAAATGTAGTCATTAAAATTGGCCGCAAGCGAGAAATACCAGCTTCTCGGACTGCATGGAACCGAGCCATTCCTTTTTCTTCATTGGCTAAGGAACAGTCTACTAACAAAATCGCATTTTTTGTCACCAAACCCATCAACAGTACAATTCCAATTAAAGCAAACAAACCTAACTCTTTCTGGAAAATTAGCAACCCTAACAATGCACCACCAATTGATAAAGGTAATGCTACCAAAATTACTATAGGATAAAGAAAGTTATTGTATAGTAACACTAAAATTGCATAAATACACAATACTGATAAACCTAAAGCACTTGCAAAACCATTAAACACATCCATCATAAGTTTTGCACTACCATCAGATTGTTCACTGATATCAAGAGGTAGTGGATTTATTGCTGGTAATGATTTAACCTCTGTTAGTGCATCTCCCAGAGAAATACCCTGTAAATTTGCCCCAAAGGAAACTTGACGATAACGGTTAAAACGTTTTATTTGCGCAGGTCCACTACCGACACTAATCTCAGCTACTGCAGATAATGGTACCAACCTACCATTTTTACTGGGAATGCGTAAATTTTTAATTACATCTAAGTCATTTCTAAATTCCTCTGCCAATTGTACCCGAATTGGAATTTGACGATCTGCCAGATCAAACTTAGCTAAATTTTTCTCATTATCTCCGATAGTAGCTAATGATGCGGTACGAGCGATCGCCTGTACTGAAACTCCTAAATCTCCTGCTCTGGCAGGTAATGGTTGGATCAAAATTTCTGGTTTCACTAAACTAGCACTAGAAGTCACATCCACCAACCCCGGAACCTCTCGCATTTGTCGTTCTAAAGCATCAGATGTCTGTTGTAAAGTAACTGCATTGTCGCTGTTCAGAACAATGGTTAAATCCTTACCCGTACCCCCAGCACCCATACTAACAAAATTAATTCGTGCTCCTGGAATATTCTGAAATAATGGTCGTGCCTGTTTTTCAAATTCTTTTTGAGAAAAATTTCTTTCTTTTCTGGGTAAGATCGTAACGTATAATCTACTTTTGTTCACAAATTCGCTACCCACATTAGCAAATACGCTAGTGACAACTTGATTTTCTTGTAACAGTTGCATTATTTGTTGTGTGGCTTGTTCTGTTTCTGCTAAAGTTGAACCAGGAGACAATTCTAGGGAAACTATACTCACTCCCCGATCCTCAGCACCAGTTAATCCTTTCGGAAGTAGTGGAATCAGTTGCAAACTACTAATAAAAAAGATAACTGCAATAGCTAAGGTGATAATTTTATGGCGTAATGCCCAATTTAGTAACTGACTGTAAGGGCGAAATTTTCTTTGTTTGTAATTGTGTTCTGGAAAACCAGGAGATGTTTTTAGCCGTCTATGTTTCAATAACCGCGCACCCAACATTGGTGTCATTGTAGTCGCAACTAATGTAGAAAACATGGTGGCAACTGCTACAGTAATGCCGAATGGTTTGAAAAACTTACCTGGTATCCCACCCATAAACGCTACAGGTAAAAAGACTGCAACTATTGTAGCAGTTGTTGCAACTACTGCCAAACCAATTTCTGCTGACCCATCCAAAGCTGCTTGGAACGGATTTTTTCCCTTGTTAATATGTTGTTCGATATTCTCGATCATACAAATAGCATCATCTACTAAGTTACCCATTGCCAATGCTAGTGCTAATAGAGTCATCCCATCTAGAGTGTAATTGAGAGCTCTCATTACCAAAAAAGTAGGGAGTATTGATAATGGTAATGCTACTGCTGTCACTATAGTTGGTCGCCAGTCTCGTAAAAATATACCAACAATTATGACAGTGAGTATGGAACCAATAACTAAAGCGTCTATTGATGCTTGATATGATTGTTCAATATCTGTTGCCAGAGTAAAAATGAGTTGTAAATCTACATCTTCTGGCAATGTTTTTTCAAGTTTGGCAACTGTTTTCCGTACATTTTTTTCTACAGTAACTAAGGTACTGCCTGTACTGCGAACTACCCCGAAAGCTACAACTGGTTTACCAATATTATTTCTGACTAAGTTTTGTTCAGAACCTAAAGCTTTACCCTCACTATTTTTTTCTAATAACCAAGCTGTTTGTCTAGTTTCCTCAAAACCATCAATGACTTTTCCTACACTGGAAAGGGGAACGGCACCACCCGAAGGCAGAATAATTTGATATTCTTTCAATGCCTCTACTGTCTCAGCACTCCCTAAAGTCCGAATATTTTTTTCTGTACCTCCTGTTTGAGAACGTCCTCCTGGTATGTTAGCATTCAAAGCACGAATTTGATCGTTAACTTGAGTAGCAGTAATACCCAGACTTTCTAGTCTTTGGGGACTTAGTTCTATGAGTATTTCGCGGTCAGCTCCCCCAATACGGTTAATTTGAGAAACACCAGGAACATTGAGAATAGCTCGACTAATTTCTTTGTCAACCAATTCGCTTAACTCTTCTACAGACCGTTTGTCAGAAGCGACAGCATAAGTCATTATTGGTCCGTCTCCACCTATTTCTATTCTTGTAATAATGGGGTCATTAACATCTGGGGGTAAATCTTGGCGAATTTTATCTATGGCATTGCGAACATCGTTAGTAGCGCGATCACTATCTACTCCTAAGTCAAAACTAATAACAGTTGTAGATAGTCCATCGGTTACGGTTGATTTTAGTTGCTCAATATCTCCTAAACCTGCCACAGCATCTTCAACTTTTTTTGTGACTTGTGTTTCTAATTCTGTCGGACCTGCTCCTTGTTGAGTTACTGTTACTGATACTAGGGGAATATCAATATTGGGTAAGTTGTCTATTCCTAATTGAAAAAATGACATTAGCCCTACTACTGTTAAAACCAAAAACATGACCAAAGTAGGAACTGGTTTTTTGATAGACCAAGCTGATAGATGAAATGACATAGTTAATTCAAAATATAAAATTTTAGCTGACTTTTAAGTATTGTGATGTTATTTGATATCTAAATCATGAACGGAGTTAATTGAGTATTGATTACTATGCAACTATTGGAATTATGACGATATTTTTATTTCACAATTATTAGAGGTTAATTTTACTCAATAACTTTAACTATATCTCCATCTTTCAAATAACCTGCACCTGCTAATACTACTTTATTACCTAAATCTAAACCCTTTTTTACTTCAATTTCAGCATTAGCTAAATCACTATTTTTACCTAAAATTTTTCCTACTTCTACAGGCATAGCTTTAACTTTATTATTACTTTGCAAAACATAAACAATAGACTGCCCATCTGTTTGAGGTAATACTGCTTTTGCTGGAATTTTTAATCCTTGATTTGTAGCAGTTGTAATTTTTGCCCGCAAAAACATTCCTGGTCGTAATAAATCACTATTAGGTAGGTCTATTTTGACAGTAGCTTCGCGAGTTTGTTCATTAACTAATGGTGCTATTTGTCTCACTATTCCTGAAATTTTTATCCTACTATCAGCATCAGAACTAATATTAACTTTTGTGCCAATTTTAACTTGTGGTAACTGAGTTTCTGGTACTTCTAATTGTAATTCTAATTGATTATCTTTAATAATTGAAAATAATTTTTTACTACTAGAACTCACATCACCAACACGAGCTATCCGTTCTGCTAATATACCATTTGCTGGAGCTTTCACTAAAGTCTGTGAGAGCTGAGTTTGTTTTTCTTCTAGGCGAGCTTCGTCACTGCTAACACTTGACATAGCACTATTAATATTGGATAATGCACTATTAACTTCTGCTTGAGCGCTACTAATATTAGCTTTAGCACTATTAACTTTAGCCTCTGCACTCCGTAGTTGAGCTATTGTACTACTGAGACTTGCTTGTGCACTTTCTACCCTAGCTTCTGCACTCCTAACATTTGATCCAGCAATGTCAACCTTAGCTTGAGCACTATCAATATTCGCTTCAGCAATGTCAACCTTAGCTTGAGCACTATCAATATTCGCTTCAGCAATGTCAACCTTAGCTTGAGCACTATTAATATTAGCTTTAGCAACTCGAACCCCTTCCCTAGCTGTTTTCGTAGCCGTGCTACGAGTTTCTAATTCTTGAGAACTAATAACACCCTCCCCTCTCAGAGTTTGATATCGCTCAAAATCTCTCAGGGTTTGTTCTTCGTTAGCTTGAGCTTCTGATAACCTAGCTTCAGTTTGCGCTACAAACGCCAGGGTGTCATCCCGACTTGCTTGGGTTTGTCTAAGAGCGGCAAAAGCATCATCCCGACTTGCTTGAGTTTGTTTGAGAGCGGCAAAAGCATCATCCCGACTTGCTTGAGCTTGTTTGAGAGCAGCGATCGCCTCATCTTTACCTGCTTGAGCCTGAGTAATAGTAGCTTTGACACCATCACGTTCTGCTCTTGCTTGTTCCCAAGCAGCAATAGCTTGCTCCACACCTACTTTCGTCTTACTGTGAACAGCCCTTCTTTGCTCTACTTGACTGCGAGCTGATGCTACTTGAGATTTAGCTTGGTTAATTTTCGATTTCAAAACGGAGTCATCTAAAATTGCCATTACCTGACCTTGAGTAACTGTTTCCCCTTCCTCTACCAAGACTTGTTGAATTTGTAACCCACTCACCTGGGGTAACACTGGTAATAGATCGAAGGCAACAACGCTACCTGTAGCATTAAGGGTGCGTTCTACCCTTGCTAATTCTACTCTTGCCACTGTCACGCTCATAGTGGGGGCCAAATTAGTCTCTATTGCACCTTTAATGGCTTGGGTAGAAGTGGTATTAGCTTCAGTCTTTTGCTTTTGTCTAGAAACTTGCATACTCACTAAACTAGCAATTACACCAATGCCAATACCAATAATTAGTCCTTGCCATTTCCCTCTATTTTCTGAAGTAATGACTTTTCCAGTTCGATAATTTATAGCCATAAAATAAAATTAGTTTTTAGTTTTTATTTTTTAATATAATTTTCTATGATTATATTTACCCTCTCACATTTTACCCCTGATAATTAAAAATTATTAAAAATTATTAAAAATTATTAAGCTTGTCAGAAATAATCGTACAAAACATATAGATACAATTATATTATTGATTAAATATAATTATAAAAACTCAGGTTAAGAAAAAATTAAGCGTTGGTAAATCAAATGATGAAACCTAAATTAGGCAAAATTAAAAATTATTGTCAGTAGGACTTACGAAGAATGACTATATCCAGTAGAGAGAGCAGATATTTAACCCCTACAGATAGCTTGTTTTCTAGGAGTTGGCATAACTCCTGTATGGATAGTAGATATTTAAGAACATCCCCAGCAAGCAGTTGATAACTAGACATCTCCAGAAAAGGTTCTCAAACCATTGCTTACTTCACCCCTACTTTAGTCTGACTGTAAGTAGATATTCTCTACTATGCTTGAGTGTAAGCTAATTCTACTTGAGATGGCGTTTAGCATAATTGGCTACACTTCTATCCCTTTTCAAACAGCTTCTAAACAAAGATGGTTAATTGTTGAAAGTGCAGAGGAAAAAAAAGCGATATCGAGAAGAGTTGAATCGAAAATTAAACAAAAAAAAAAGACACCATTAAACCTAGTATAAGAATAATAAAAAGCTGGATTTAATACAGTTAATCCAGCTCAAAATTATTTTCAATTTATCAAGAAAAAACTTAACTTTTAGAGTGTGTAATTGAGATAAATTAGGGGAAAAATACAAACTGCATAATATAAATAAGCAGCTTGATCATTCATTTTTACGCCCTAAATACGAATAAATTTTTCTAGGCCAGATAAATCTTTGAGACGAGCCACTTCTTTTAAAGCAAACTCTGCATTCTCTGGTAGATTGTTCTTCAACGCCAAACGGTTCTTTTTATCAATAAGATTTTTGCCTCCAGAATTGATATCAATCCTGATATAAACGTCTCGTTGACTATTAGGTAAAATCTCTTTTTCTTTGGCGATTTTTAAGTATTCTTGCTCATTTGAATCAGCTACTTTACATGTTGTACATAAGAAGTATGCAGTATTGTCTATGAGGTATTTTACACTATTAACACTTAATAAACTAGAGTTGGTTTCTAGAGTGCTGGCTATCCTCGCTGGAACAACAAGACACAACGAAGCGGGAATTGGAGGAGGAGAAGGCTGCTCTTTTCTTTCTTGAGAAATAACTTTCTTTCTTTCTGATTTTTTTCGTTCTTTATCAAGATAATCCCGACAAGCAAGAAATCCAACTAATGTACAAGCCCCTATAATAATCAACCTAATTTCTATCATTTTATCATCTCCTGCTTGTATTTTTTTTGATGTTGTTTTTTCTCTGTATTCCCAAACATTACCTATCTTTTGTAAAATATTTTGATCCTTATTATCTAGATAATATTTTTCTAGCCTTCCTATTAAAAACTGCTTAGCTTTTTTGACGTCATCTTTTTTATCAGCATTGGCATTTATATCTAGACTTTTACATATGTCTTGAGTATTTTTTGGGGTTTGTGATTTTTCTTCTCCATGTATTATCTGAATTGCTCTATATAGTAAACCTCGTTCTTGCTTTTCTAAGTGTGGATATACTTCCTCCACAACTCGTTCATAATAATAATCATTGTCATATACGTTATTTGTCACGATCATTTAAGACCCTTTGCTTAAGATTTTTGCCAAGCTAGAAAATTCATCCGTGAGTTGTTGAGCCTTCTTTCCCATAGGTTCCCAGATATTTTTTTCTTTTTCATAATCTATAGTGACTTCTTTGCGAGCTTGATCGAGCCTTGACTGATAAGCATTAATAATACCGCTTTGAACCTCGCTTACCTTTTTATTAAGACTTTCAATTTGTTCTAGTAACCAATGTGCTATTTGCTTAACAATTTCTCCTTCTGCTTGTTGAGATTGAATTAGCCAACCATCTAGCAAATTTTCCACGCTAGGTATCTCAGCATTATCGCTAGAGCGTTTTCGATACTCGATTTCATAAAACGTTGATGTCCCCAACCATAACTTCCACCAAACCCTTTTCTGAACCTTTGTTTGTACACGCTCTTCCCAAGTTCCTTCTGTAATAGGAAATCCTGCTTTAAACTTAAAGGTAAATTTAAGCGGTCGATCAGCTGTCACCCTACTAATTTGAGAATCTGGAAACTTAATAGCCATATTTGGTGCGATATCATTTGAACCTTTTTCAATATAAGACAAGTGACAACTAAAAAGCTCTACAACCGCTTGATAAATCCTGTTTAATTCTTGGTGTGAAATCTGGTTTGCTACATCCTCAAGCACAAGATTCAAATGAGTAGCTAATAAATTTAATTCTGTGTTCAATTGTCCAAGTTCCTCTTTTTCACTCTTAGTTTTTGCCTCCATATTTTTACCTTCTTTGGCGACAGAAGCGGTATAGCCTAAACCCACAAGTCTCTTTAAGTTTGCTTCCAGTAAATTTACATAATTGTAATTGGCTTTTTTGAGTTCTGTACTCTCTATATCTACTTTTCCTGTTTCCAAAGACTCTCCAACTGCTTCCAAAACTTTGGAGATTCCTTGTGCCAGTTCTCTGCGCCATCCAAAGAGTGGGAATAACTTTTCTCCCAGGGAGTCATAGGGTTTAGCATCCATAAGTTTTATGACTGTGTTTTCTAAATACACAACAGGATCATCTTCAGACTGTTGTTTGAAAACCTGTTGAATTTTTTTACCTACTTCTTCGAAAGGTTCTCTTAAGTTGCTTGAATGAATGTCAAGGAAATGTTCAATGGATTTTCTAATGCGTTCTATCTCTTTACACTCTTGTTGATAACGATCCTCTGAACTATTAAGAATAGCCGTTGTTGTTTGTTTTGCCCACTCTACTACAGCGTTTCCCGCAGCAACATTAAAACGTTCTATTGCTTGTGGTATCACCAGTTGCGGAAAATGTTCAGTGATATGATTCTTCAAGTTGTAAAAAAAAACACCTGCATAAGACTTTTGCCACAATTCCTCTGCAACTTTGTTACGCTCAGGCTTAGACCATTTTTCTACATTGCCCACCAAATTATCTAATATATCTTCAACAATTCCATAAAACTGTTTTTTTACCTTCTTACAAGCTTTAATGTAGTCATTATTTTTATTTTGTATCTCAAGAGCCAGAAGAGCAGGCAATGTGCTAAGTTTGACAACCTGTAAATTCTCAATTTCTTCTGTATATTCTTTCAGTCGGTCACTCAACTCAGTTTTTATGCTCTTGATAGTCTTGTCAATGAAACGTTTTTCTGATCTCTCCCAATTGTTATCGGCCCTGAAAACATCAATTTTATTTAGAACGAAAAGCATCCGTGCCGGAGAACCTCCTAAGTCTTTAACTTGTGTAACGACTTCCTGTAATAAACTCCTAACTTTTTGTTTATCTGTTTCCGCACTGTTGTATGTGACGAGACATAAAGCTTCACGGCACTGTCGAATGACACTGGTATTTCCTTCATCACCTACATAAGCTAAACCAGGCAGATCCATTATCCGTACCTTAGTGCCTCTAGGAAGTTCCAGATCAGATCGTTTTAAAAATTTGAAGGGGTAGCTAATTGCAGACTGTGGACAAGCTAAGTTTGGGTTTTCCTCTCTTTGATCAATGTAATTTATCATTACCTCTTCTAAGCGTTGATAAATTTCTTCTTCACTAATACCTTGTCATTCTCCACACTCCCAGGTAGCTTCAGGTGTTTCATCAATTACTAAAGATATTTTATCGCTATATTCAATAGTAACTACTCCAGCACTCATTTCGCTTACTGCCATAGGAACAATTTCAGCTTCACATAACAAATTCACAAGTGTGCTTTTACCACTACTAGTAGTTCCTGTCGTTGCAATAGTCAGTGTTGGACTACGAAGCTCACCAAGTAGTTTTTCTAGTGCTTTCTCTAAATTATTAGAGAGTTCCTTCATCTCAGGCTGATATGTCTCAGGCAAATGCTGAGATATTTCTATATAGAAGTTATGCCAAGACTTAACTAGGAGTTGTGCTTTAAATTCAACATCTTGAAATATTTCGTTTACAGCACTACTCATTTTAATTTTGTTTTTATAGGGGTTATCGAACATTGCTGATAGAATCAACAAAGTATTCAATACTATTCATATTTGAGGTAAAACTAGCATTAGTTTAACTCCTATTTATAGGATAAACCTAGCATTGTTTTCATGCTCAGTTTCCACCTAAGTCCTAGGAAAGAAAAAGCTGAATACTAATTAATCAGTCTCCGATAGTATTTGTAAACGAACAGTTTGATTATTAAGGTCATTTAAGCTCAGTTCAATTACATTACTTGAAAGCTTATCAAGACACCCTAATAAATGTCGTAAATGAGGTGTACTAGCACCAGTATCCACAAATAATCGTTCTGATAAATTACCTAAACGCCTCCAGCTACTATAAAGTTTGGCCATTGTTGTTTCTAATTGGGCAGATTGTTTGACCAGGTCAGCAACTATATTGAGACACTCTAATCTTAAAGCTTCTTCTAATACCATTTCCATATCTAATGATGATTCGTTCAATGCTTGAACCTTGGCCGCAGCATCAAGATATTTTGATAAGTTACGAGCATCTGAGGTTAGTTGCTTGATAGTATCTAATTCTGGACTTTGTACTATTTCCTCTTGAATTGCATTTAAATGGGAATCTGGTAATTTTTCCATTTCCCGGACTAGGGGAGCTAAATAACGTGGTGGCATAGAACCAGAAGTAGCCTTGGATCTAATTTCCTCTGGAAGCAAATCCGAACTAACGGCCGTCCATTCGTCTGCTAGTTGCTTAACTTCTCGTCTAGTAATTCGATCCCCTTTTTTCGCTGCATCTGTAACCATTTGTTGGACTTCTGTGGAAGATTTAGCTGTTTCCACAAAAGCCCTTTTGCTAAAATTATTAATTGAGTCGGGGTCTAAATGTCCTTTATCCATTAAAGTATCGGCACTATTGGCCAATTCTATTAAGGCATAAGCTTGGCTTTTACCAATTTCTCTTTCTTTAAGCCAATTTAGAAATCCGCTACCCCGGCCATCGCCCCCTTTTTTTTCTCGGTCTCTAATAATTCTCAGGATACGGCCTCGCCAAATTTCGGTCTGGAGATCAAAGCGATCGCAAACTTTCCAGGCTATATCTACTACATTTTCAAACTCAGAGTCAGGAATTTCTTCATCTTCTGGGTCTGGTAGGTCTAAATTGAGTTCGGGAAAATTATTTAAAGCTTCGGCAAGAGCTTCGGGGAATTGGGGAACTTCAGATATCATAACAGAATATTATTATTGCTCAATAGTGCCGAAATATTATTGCATTATTAACTAAATAATATCAATCTCAATTAGAGTAGGGAGCTCAGAAAAAGATTTAGCCAATCAGGAAATAATAGTATAAAACCTATTGAGATATCTTTTTCTAATCATTAGCCTAACAGTTTCTTGGTTTAATCATTATTCCCATAACACAGTTATCACTTGGCCATGATTGAACCCCAAAATTCCTCAATTTCATGTATGTACATTTTTGTCAACTACCTCAAATGAACAAATATTATTTTGATCATCTTAATATCTGATGCCCTTAACATATTTTTTTAAAATTGTCACTAGTTACTTAATTTTTTTTAACAAAAGACGATAAAGTATTTTTTGTGCCTTGTAAATATAAACATTGCAGACTACAAACCCTCCAAACAATAACCAAGTTGTGACAGCTTACTTCAGCGGTCAGTACTGATAACTAATAACTAAAAAAAAGGAACAAAAAAAATGCCCATGCTAGCCTTTAAATCTTTCCTGTGCCGACTCAAAAGCCTCCTGCATTACTCCCTGAATTTTTTGTGGATCTGGCTTTTTTCCTCCCATCAAATCTCCAAAATAAACACAAGCACTTTCACCTAAAGCCCAAGTATAAGCGGCTACCCAAGAAGCAGCGATCGCGCTCCCCAACCCAGGCACAAATTTAATCAACTCTCGCCCCACTGCTTGAGCTAAAAAACCGCCACCAATAGCACTAACAACCCCTCCAGCTTGTGATGGAGAAATTGTTTGCCCATACAAATTTCCCAATAAACCCACCATCGACACTTGCAACGCTGTCAATACTGGCATAGTTGCAAAAGGCAAAGGTACTGCTGCTGCCGTAGCTGCCATAATAGTAAATGACAAAATGTAACGCCTCGCAACATCTCGGTAAATATTCCCCAGTTGTTTACTTGTTTGCTCATCTAATAATTGATGAATTGTTCGTGCTTCTGCTTCTGGGAGTAATTGTGCTAAATTATCTCTAAAGGCTTCTAAACCATAAAACACCGGGTTATACCCATCCTCTTCCAAAGTAAAGTCGAGCAATACAGAACTATTATACAACTCGGCAAAATCTTCTTTAATAGTAGCAAAAGCGCGCTGGAGCTCCTCATATTCTGGAGGATATTCGGGATGGTCCTCAGTGGAG
Source organism: Trichodesmium erythraeum IMS101 (assembly GCF_000014265.1). Taxonomy (NCBI): domain Bacteria; kingdom Bacillati; phylum Cyanobacteriota; class Cyanophyceae; order Oscillatoriales; family Microcoleaceae; genus Trichodesmium; species Trichodesmium erythraeum. Next base: position 3,664,063 of record NC_008312.1, on the reverse strand, counting down.
TGAGGGTAAACTTCGTGCAGACAAGTCACAGCTAACAAACAAGGAATATTTGGATATTCCTGTCGCAACTGTTGTGCTACCTGTCGTAAAGTATCCGTAGCAAAATCATTAATTTTTACAGTCAAAATCAAGATTCTGGCGCGGTTGCTTTCCTGCTGCAACTCTGCCAAAAGCTCGTGAATAATAATAGGAGTTTCCTGTTTCACATCTCCTAACCCCACAGTATCAGTAAAAATCAACAATGGCAAATCATCAGAAGGATAAGCATAACGTTGTGTGTGTTGAGTCTGGGGGCGAAAACCTTGACCGATTATTTCTTTTGAAACCCCTGTCAAACCGCGTACTATGGAACTTTTACCTGTTTGGGGTTTACCAATTAAAATAGCCTCAGTGGTAGGAAGTTCGGCGCGTACCTTAACTAATATCTTTGCAACTTCAGCTTCATCCACAGTAAACCATTGCATTATTGTTTGCCTTGCCTTACCAATGGGGAGAAGTTTCATGAAACGTTTGTTGGTATCATTCCAAATTCCACTGACATGACTTTGCCAAGAGTCTATTTTTGATTTTGTTTTTACATCCTGAGTAGTTTGGGTAGACTGTTCAGAATTAGCTGCCGGGGAGTTAATATCATTTGTTTCAGTCATTTCAGTTATCATTTATTGTTAAAGCTTGTAGCAGAGCTTTAGTGCCAAGATAGATATTGCTTAAGCTTTACTACAAAGAAAAACTTTTTTTACAACTTAATTATCCCGATATTATATTATATCGTTTCCCGTTAAATAGTTATTATGTTAAGCTTGACATCAGGAATTTAATTCCTTTGATAGGATTTTGTGCTTAAATTTGTTTTTAATTTTTTTTTACATTTTCGGCTTTATTGAGTGGATTTTTAATTGGTAGCTTCCGGGAATTAATATTATTTATTTCAGTCATTTCTTATTATTAAACTCATACTACAAACTTTAAGAATAAGATAGATATTGCTTAAGCATTATTACAAAGAAAAACTTTTTTATAACTTATTATCCTGATATTAGAATTGTTGGGAACTGAGGACAAAAAGGCTCAAACTAATATCAGATAAAAGTTGATAGTATTTTTCAAACTTAAAACACTAAAAACCTGATTAAGTAAGATTTAGAGCATTTTCAATTTTCCCAGAGCCAACAAATCTATTAGTTTCAGAGATTACTTTGAACCTTTGACGAACCCGTAGCCCTATTATGAACCAGCGCGTAACTTATCTAATACACTACGGTCTTGCAAAGTCGAAGTATCCCCTGTAATTTCCTGACCTGCTGCCAGAGAACGTAACAACCGTCGCATAATTTTACCAGAGCGAGTCTTTGGTAAATCATCAGTAAACCGAATCTCTCCAGGACGAGCGATCGCTCCTATTTCCTTGACAACGTGCTGCTTCAACTCCTTCTCCAAATTTTCATCAGGTTCCCGTCCCCCTTCCAAACTCACAAAAGCTACAATATCTTCACCCTTAACCTCATCAGGTTTACCAACAACTGCAGCCTCTGCCACAGCAGGGTGAGACACCAACGCCGACTCAACTTCCATAGTACCCAGGCGATGACCTGCTACATTAATCACATCATCAACACGACCCATCACCCAAAAATAACCATCCTCGTCTTTATGAGCACCATCACCAGCAAAATAAATATATTCTCCATTTTTCGGGCGTAGGTATTCCCAATAAGTGCGACGAAAACGATCAGGATCACCATAGACAGTCCGCATCATTCCCGGCCAAGGATGTTTAACGACTAAATAACCACCATTATTACCATCAACAGATTCTCCCTCCTCATTCACAATATCAGCAATTATACCAGGAAAAGGGAAAGTTGCCGAACCAGGTTTAGTCGGAGTAGCACCAGGTAGGGGGGTAATCATAAATCCACCAGTTTCAGTTTGCCACCAAGTATCAACTATTGGGCATTTACTGTCACCAATAACACGATGATACCATATCCAAGCTTCTGGGTTAATGGGTTCTCCTACTGTTCCCAATAAACGTAGAGAAGTTAGATTTCTAGAGTTAGGGTGTTGTTCTCCCATTTTCATTAATGCTCTAATTGCAGTGGGGGCGGTGTAGAAGATGGTGACGCCATATTTTTCGACTACATCCCAGAGACAACCGGGATTAGATGCCCGTGGTGCCCCTTCATACATAAGGGTAGTGGCACCGTTAGAGAGGGGACCGTAGACAATATAACTATGGCCTGTAATCCATCCTACATCAGCAGTACACCAATATACATCTGTGTCTTGTAAGTCAAATGCCCATTTATTAGTAACGTGAGTATAAAGGTTATAACCACCTGTGGTGTGTACTACTCCTTTGGGTGTACCTGTTGTGCCACTTGTGTAAAGGATAAATAGCATATCTTCACTATCCATTGGTTCCGCTGGGCATTCCCCGGAAGCACTTTTTTGAAGGTCGTGCCACCAATGGTCGCGCCCTGGTTCCATCTGAATTTTTTGGGCAGTACGTTTGACAACTAGAACATTTTCTACACTAGGGGCACCTGCCATGAGTGCTTTGTCGACTTGTTCTTTGAGAGGAACAATGGCATCTTTGCGCCAACCTCCATCGGCAGTGACGACTAATTTTGCTTCAGCATCAACAAGGCGGTTTTTGAGGGCATCAGCACTGAATCCACCAAAGACGACAGTATGGGGGGCGCCAATTCTTGCACAAGCTAACATGGCGATCGCTGCTTCAGGAATCATGGGCATGTAGATACCGACGCGATCGCCTTTTTTTACTCCTAATTGCTTAAAGACATTTGCCATTTGACATACTTCTCGATGCAGTTGAGCATAGGTTATAGTGCGAGAGTCTCCTGGTTCTCCTTCCCATATTAGGGCTGCTTTGTTCCTTCGCCAGGTAGTAAGGTGACGATCTAGACAGTTATAAGAGATATTAATTTTGCCATTAATAAACCATTTTGCAAAGGGTGGTTGCCACTCAAGAACTTTGTCCCATTTTTGGAACCAGTCTAATTCTGTTTCAGCTAATTCTGCCCAAAATTCTTCTGGGTTACTTTTAGCTTTTTCGTAGAGTTCCTTGTATTGCTCTATACCTTTAATTTGGGCCGTTTGGACAAATTTTTCTGGTGGTTGGAAAAGACGTTTTTCTTGTAAGATTGATTCAATAGTTAATTCTGACATTGCTTTTCTGTATTTATAGTTACTGCTAATAATTATTGTGAACCTAGAATGAACATAAGAATCTTTATTTTTTTTAAGCCGCCTTAAGATTTATATGTGCAATCTTATTGTAGTTGTATTGAAGGTTCTATACCACTTAAAATGAAATTAGTCAATAGATGATCATGTATTATTACTACAGATGTCTTTAAAGACAATATTTTGATCTTTTATAGTTTGTTAATATCCTTAACATTAAGAATCAACCGCTACAATATAAGTTATAATATAAGAGTTTTTAAAGATTCTTATAATGGGTCTGATGTAGGAGGGTGATTGCAAGCAAGAGAAATCGAGCCTAAGCTAAAACAACTTAGCCGTCTTGCCTGGTCAACCGAACCTGCTTTAGCCCAGAGGTTAGATGAAGTCAGGCGTTGGATTAAAGATATAAGACCAGGCTCACTAACTCAAAAGAGGCTTTTAGTAGGGTTTTTATTAGAATTAATTAAGGATGGAGAATTTTGGTTAAAATTACAATCTTTAACAAATGAAGAAAGACAAATATTTTTGCAGCACCTTCCATCTCCAATTACATACTGGTATGAAAGTCTTTTTCCAAAATGGTTTAATAAAAATGACCATAAATTCTATATATGGAAACAAAAGTTAAGATCAGGAGAGTTTAATCAAAAAGATGCTCAATTAATAGAGTCTATCGCCCGTCAAATTAAAAGTCGTGATGGTTTTGTTGTACATCGTTATATTGCAGATTTGTCGATGGCAACAGATGTAATTGTAAGTAGTAACACAGGTAAACCTCTTTGTGTACAACTCACTACTATATCAGGTGAATTTTGTAATTATAAATATAAAGAATGGAAAGATACATTGCAACAATGGAAAATTAGACGGGGTATTTTTGTTAGTTATAACCCAAGTCAAGATAGATCTGTTATTCAATTAGTAAATCTCATTCTGCATAACAGCAAACATTTAAAGGAGGCTAAATACATTAAGTTTTGTTTTAGATAGGAATTGATCTATTCCTATTGAGTTTTGCTTCATTTTGGAAAATAAAACTATACATTTTAACAGTAGGCAGGATATATGGTAACAACTGGCACAACTCTATCAAATAAAGAACGTTTAGAAAAAGCTTGGCAAGCTTTTCAAGCTGTCCAAAATTTGCAAGAAGATCGACTAACTTGGGGTATTAATCATGTTAGTTTATATGTCGAAAATATTGATGGAGATTGGCTGGAAAACTGGGGTGAAGAGGATGAAGAGGAATTAACTGAAAAGTTATTGCTAAGAAAGTAGTCAGGAGTTAGAAGTCAAGACTCAGAAGTTAGGAATAAATAATAACATATTTATACATTTATACTTACAGTAGATTCTAAGTATCTCAGGTATAAGTATTAACTTTCAAGCTTCTGTAGTACGAGCATCCTGTCTGCTAGTCGCTTACCTCAAATGTAGCTGCTGCATTCCTGCCTGATCAGACTTACACAAATTAACCCGGTTTTAATACGCCGGGTAAAATATCTATTCTATAGATGGCTTAAAGCTCATAAGTCTGATCAAGATTTTGCTAGGCTAAGGTTTTCTGACTTAATCTGAATCACGAGAAGAGATTTACTTATTCTCAGTTTCAACAACATCTTGGTTGTAAGTAACAGAGTTCAATTATCTAAGATAGGTCATGTAAAGGTAATTGTTAATAGAGTCTTACTAGACATATTTGTAATTAAAACTACATCAATTACTAGGAAATCTAATGGTCTTGTTTGTAACTTTGAGTTGAGAATATAAGTCCGTGCTAGAAATGAAACCAGATATAAAACAAGATAAAATAATCGGTGTAGATTTAGGCTTAATAGATTTATTTGTAATTTCAAGTATTGGTTCTGACCTGAACCTAAATATTTGAGAAGGTCAAAAAAGAAAACTTAAGTCAGTTCAAAGGAAAATATCTAGAATAAAAAAAAGACAGTAAATCTAGACAAAAAATAATTAAATAATTAGCTAAAAAATATAAAAAATTAGCTGATACTATAAAAGATTTAATTTTAAAACTGCTAACTAATTATTATAGCAGTTACTACTTAAATTAGAAACACTAAAAGCTTTGATAAACAAGCTTTTGAGGTTTAAAGATGTGCTTTGCTAGCATGGGTTTTGTTATATCTAAATATGACATGATTGCAGTAAAAAAAAATTGAATATCAAAACTGAGGCTAAGTCTAAATTAGCTACAGGGGTCAATTAAATCAATTACTAAAAAGCCAGCTGTTTGAGTCTGGCTTTTTAGTAGTTGAGGTTAAACCTCATAAAATAAAAACTGAATTTAGTAGAATGTTCTTGAAAATCAAAAAACCATTTTTCTTTTTGAGAGCATAATTGTCCTGAGTGTAATTTATCAATTGGAGGTAACCTAAATTCTCTAGTTAAGATTAAAAAAGTAGCCCAAGTATTATTAAAATATTTGTTACCACTAATAAAAAAAGATAATATTCGTTTAATATTGTAGAACTAAAGTCTCAGAATCAGAGACAAAAATCAGAAAATAACATAACCCAAAACAAAATTAATATGAGACTTGATGAATTAGTAGAATTTGCAGAAAATCCCGAACCTCGTTGCCCTTGTGTGTTACTATTAGATACTTCGGCATCAATGACGGGCACACCTATTAAAGCTTTAAATGATGGGTTGGAAACTTTTAGAGATAATTTAATTACTGATGACTTGGCTAAAAAACGGGTAGAGGTTGCTATTATTTCTTTTGATAATCAGGTGAAAATTGTCCAAGACTTTATTACCGCTGACCAATTTGAAAATCCAATATTAACGGCCCAAGGACAAACTTATATGGGTACTGCCATTCATAAAGCTCTAGATATGATTGCTGCCCGGAAGTCAGAATATCGGAATAATGGTATAACTTATTATCGACCTTGGGTATTTTTGATTACTGATGGTGAACCTCAAGGAGAATCAGAAAAAGTTTTCAAAGAAGCTGGCGATCGCATTAAACAGGAGGAGGATAACAAGCATGTTGCCTTCTTTGCAGTGGGTGTGGAAGGAGCAAATATGGATAAGTTGGGGGAAATAGTTCAGAGAACGCCCCTAAAACTGAGAGGACTTAATTTTCGAGAAATGTTTATTTGGCTATCTGCTAGTATGCAGCAAGTTTCTCATTCTAAAGTTGACGAACAAGTCGCCCTACCTCCTCCTGGATGGGGAGCAGTTTAATTATGAAAGGAAGAAGAAAAAGTTATATAAACAGAACTTATATAGAAACTGGGATCTGGAGCTAAAATTTGGAATGTCAAGCATTATTGGACTGATACACTTAACAATGTAGACCCTTGTAGAGCGAAGTTAAACCCAACAGACCTTTTTTTTGTGCTTGGGTTACTTTGGTGGGATATTACTACTTTCGATGTTACCTAACTTAGGCTTATTTCACCATTTTATCTGTCTGTGGTCATGATAGCAGTTTTCATTAACAATTGCTGGACTTACGCATTGGGAAAAAGTTATGGCCACTTGAGGTTACTATCTTTACAGACTGCTTTGTAAGTGTTTTCCCCAGCAATGACAGAGTTACTTTATGGGTGTGTAAGTCTTAAATTAGTGCATTGAAGAAAAAAAAAGTTTGGTAAATATTAGGTTATGTCAATAGAAGCAGAAATTAAGTGGCGAGTGATATCGGTATCAGTGGCGGGTAAGAGTCACGAGAAACGGGGACAACTATGTCAGGATGCACATCATTGGCAGATTTTGCCGGAGGGAATTTTAGTTGCTGCTGTTGCTGATGGTGCAGGTTCGTCTAACTTGGGAGATGTTGGTGCTAAAATAGCTGTTGGTGTTGCAGTAGAGGCTATTTCCCAACAAAAGTTGTTGCCAGTAGATGATGTTGGTTGGCAATTTTTGTTAGTTGATACTTTGAAGGCGGCGAAAAATGCTGTTTTGGCTGAGTCTCGGGTTAGAGAGGTTGAGGGGCGGGAGTTGGCTGCAACTTTGATTTTGGTGGTGGCAACACCAGAGTTTGCTATTGCTGCTCAAGTGGGAGATGGTGCAGCAGTTGTAGGGGATGGAGAGGAGAATATTTTTCCAGTGACATCACCTCAGACTGGAGAACATGTTAATGAGACAACTTTTTTGATTTCAGAGCAAGGTGTAGAAAATGCTCAGGTGAATATATGGCGAGGAAAACTTGTTCATTTAGCAATTTTTTCGGATGGGTTGCAAATGTTAGCTTTGAAAATGCCAATGGGGTTGCCTCATAGTCCGTTTTTTGCTCCTTTGTTTAAGTTTATGACGGTGGTTACTAATGAAGAAGAGGCAAATAAGCAGTTGGAGGATTTTTTGCGCTCGCCAAAGGTAACGGGGAGGACTGATGATGATTTGACTTTATTGTTGGCACGGTATGGTTAAAGTTATTATATTTTAGCTCCTATTGAGTTTGGGCTCCCGGGGCTAGGTTGTCTGAAATTTTATTAGCTCCTATTGAGTTTGAGCTCCCGGAGCTAAGTCGTCTGAAAATTTTATGGGAATATTTTTTGTTTGAAGTTGTACCTCGTTCTCAGGTTATTAATTCTCAATGGTTAGCACAACGGTCTACAGAATTGGGTGGTGGAGATATTTGGAATTTAGTGAGGTTGACAAGGAGTAGTGGAGTCTCTAGAATAAGTGACATTTAAGAGGTTATTATTTAAGTTCGCAGTGGAAAGGAAAAAATAGCTGGTTTCACACCAATAATTAAAGAACGAATTCTTTCTGCTGAAAAGTTACTATCAGATGCTCAAGATGATTACAAAAAATTTGCTTCTCAAGATAAGTAATAGTTATATTATTGTCAGTTTCATGCAAATTTTTAAGGCTTATTTTTACTACTCTCAAGCATTAGTAATATCTATATCATTTAAGATTTACCTATGACCATGACCACAATTATGATAGGGGCTTTCATGTTGCGGAGCACTCGGCCGTTAACCCCGACAAGAAATGGTGTATAATTTCATATCCGTGGGTCAGTCCTGTCATCTTAACAATTTGGTCACTGGGAAACAAGCCAGATAATTTTTATTCAGACCTGTGTTTTATTTGCTGGTTGAATAGTTATAATTAAAGCTAATAGTAAAGCAAAAGCTCTATCTATACTGAGGGCTAAAGCTCTACTATAAACCATATATTTTATTATTTTGGAATAATTTAATTTTTGTGACAGCCCAAAAATATAAAAATGTGGTATTATTTCCTCTTGATTAATAATCTAAAGAGTAAAATCACTAATGGCTAAAAGCGAAACCAGGAATGAAGTAGAAGTTCGTTCACAAAAAGTTGATGAATTACGCGCCCAAGGAATAGACCCCTATCCTAGTCAAGCCATAGAGCGATCGCATACCACTAAGCAAGTAATAGATCTATTTTCTCCACCAGCAAAGGAATTAGAACCTGGAGAAACAGACCCCAATGAAAAATTCTTAAAGGTTTGCGGTCGTATTACTTCTAAGCGAGATAGTGGTAGTATTGGTTTTATTAACCTAACAGATGAAACTGGAAAAATTCAACTTAAAATTGAGAAAAAATTAGTAAAGGGCGACCCTGGTTTAAGCTTTAAACAAGTTCAAAAATTATTAGATGTAGGAGATTTTGTTAGTGCGGAAGGAATAGGTTGTCGTACTAATAGAGGTGAGTTATCAATTCAGGTAAATAAATTGGATGTGCTCTCCAAAGCTATTATTCCTTTTCCTGACTCTTATTATGGTGTAAATGACCCAGAAATTTGTCGCCGTCACCGGGAAATGGATTTGGCTGGAAATGCTGAAGCTTTACAGCGTTTTAGAGTGCGGAGCAAAATTATGCAAAGTATTCGAACATATCTTTGGGATGCTAATTTTTATGAAATAGAAACACCAATTTTACAGTCAATTTATGGTGGTGCTGCAGCTCGACCTTTTGTTACTCATCATAATGCTTTAGATGTAGATTTATATTTACGAATTGCTACAGAATTATTTCTCAAACGGGCAATTTGTGGAGGTTTTGAACGGGTATTTGAATTAGGAAGAGTATTTAGAAATGAAGGAATTGATAGTACTCATAATCCTGAGTTTACTTCCCTAGAAGTTTATCAGGCTTATGCAGATTATTTTGAAATTCTGGGCTTGGTAGAGGATGTTATTTGTTATAGTTTAACCAATATTTTGGGGGATTTAAAACAGATAGAATATCAAGGGCAAACTATTAGTTTAGAACGTCAATATGACTATAGTCAAAAATATCCTAATTTCACAGGAAAACATTGGCAAGTAAAAACAATGGTGGAAGCAGTTAAGGATGAAACAGGACTAGATTTTGATAACCTAGAGTTGCCAGAAGCTATTCGAGCAGCAGAAAAATTAAACCTGAAATTATCCAAATTAGAAACTCAAAGTTTAGGTTATCTTTTATATGCAGTTTTTGATCAAAAAGTAGAGTCAACTTTAATTCAACCTACTTTTGTGATTGATTTTCCGGTTGAGGTTAGCCCGTTAGCAAAAAGACATCATAGTAAACCAGGTTTTGTGGAAAGATTTGAGTTGTTTATTCACGGCACAGAATATTCTAATGGTTTCTCCGAGTTAAATGATCCACAAGACCAGCGCCAACGTTTTGAGGAACAGATCGCTCAAAGAGAGGCAGGGGATGATGAAGCGCACCCAATGGATGAAGATTTTATTCAAGCGTTATCACTGGGGATGCCTAACTGTGGTGGAATGGGTATTGGAGTAGACCGTCTGGTGATGTTGCTGACAAATACTCAAAGTATTAGGGATGTCATTATGTTTCCAACTATGCGTTCGACTTTAAAGGATTAAGTATTAGAAATTTCTGCAAAATAATCTCAGGAAATTCTATGGAATATTCCTGGTGGGTTACTAGTGTGAGCGTCTTGTTACCATACTGGAGAAAGATGCTCTCACTCGATAGGACAAAAATTCAATTTTGACAGATAGCAGTACAAAAGTTTACGGAATTACTCGAGAGGTCTATTAGAAATTTCCAGAAAAGTATAGTAGTCGAGATTATTGTTTGAATATTCTCAAATTCTCAAATATATAGAACTTACACAGAAGCACCATATCTAGTAGAGGGTTTCGGACCAGAAAGCCTCTAAATATTCTGTATGGTTTTATCTGCACGAAAACGAGGCTTACCATAGTGAGTATGTTCATGCTTTATAATTTTAGTAGGCTGGAATTTAGGACAATACATCTGGTACAAACTGAACTTTATTACTCTCAAGATCTCATATCTTACCATTACTATCCAGACTACCCATACATAATTACAATGACACAATTTTTACTTGACCATTACTATAGAGAACTACCAGGTTAGTTATTCTACCCAGACACTTATAACTATCGCATCTTGGAATATTTTTATGTCTCTGGTGAACACTACCCGTAAGTTGGGAATCAACTTTTTTGAGTATATCTAAAGATCCCATCTGTGAAGCAGGAGTCATTCTTTCTCTGGCAACTCTATTATCCGTGCTCAAGCTTCTCTTAATTCCCTTGGTTGCTCATGGTCAGTAGAATTATTCCCTACCCCCAATTATTGAGGGGATACAATGTGTGGTACAATAAAGTTTCATCGAATATTTATTTGATTACTTTCGTAGTTTCGTAGTTTTGTTCAAACCCCATATATTGTTAGGGCTAGAGCAAAACTACAAACAAAACTCCTGTCTTCACTTAGGCACAGACCAAGACCGCACTTTACCCAAAGTTACAGGCATTAAATCTGACACATCAATAGTAAAACGATAAACTCTCTTGGCTCTCCTACTATTATCTGGGTTAAAAAATTTCAACTTAACATCCCAACAGTTACTATTGTAACGACAGAAAGGACTCTTCTCTACCTCTATACTGTGCAACTCCATGCCAATAGCTACTGCTTCAGAAATAGTCGCCGTTGCTTGGAAAGCATTTGTCGCTGCAAAGTTGATGGCGCGATCGCGATCTGCCTGACCCAGGTTGCGCAGATCATAATAAACCCGTTGCAAAAAACTTCTCAGAGATTTCCGTATTGCCTCCTCCTCTGCCTCTGTTTGTTCTGTCCTAACTGACTCCAAAGCATTATCTATTAGGCTATTCACCGTCCAACCATACATTCCCCGGGGGCTGTTTATTTTCACCACCGGCAGGGTTTGCCCAGAAAACAACTTTACTGTTTGGTCAGTTAACCTCCCGGTAATACTCACCCTGTCGATGTAGTCTTCATGGTCTTCTGCCTCCACCTCTCCTGCTAACATATTTTGCAGAGTTTCATAAATATCGTCCGCAAATGCACCTACAGGTCTGAGGGCATAAATAGGAGTTAATTCTATATTGAAAGTCCAGATTAAAGATTTCCCTTCATATAAATTAGCATCCAGATAATCAGCCATCTGACGACCATCATAGGGATTAGCTGGAACTTGTACCCCGTTTAATATCACTGCTGGCATTAACTGTTTAAATGAGTCTCGTCGTGCCTCAGTACCAAAATCATAACCCAAGGTACCCAAAGCATAAATCATATTGGAGCGAGCACTCGGGGTAACACCATGAGCAGTTTGAGAAACTTTTGTGGGTTTGATATTGTTTTGCTCTACTCCCGATGCAGCAGTGATATTTGTTGCCACATTTGTCAGACTCTCTCTATTTTCTCCCACTGGCAGAGAAAAAGATATGGGAGCATTTTCCTGGGCAGGAACTACTGAAGTTTCATCTACAATAACTTCCCCCACATCAACCCCACTATCTTCCAATATTACATCTTCTTCTGAGGTCGCTTCAGCCGCAGAAACTCCCACTGCTTCTAACTGCTTTCCTGTCAAAAGTTGATAAGCTCCGGCAACATTCAGTTTACCCAACATACAACGTTCGATTTCTTCGGTATCTTCTAAAGTGCAGGGAATAGCACTGTTTGTTAAAGCTGCCCTCACTGCTTCTGCATCTGGAGATGCTCCTTGCTGCAACTGCAAACTCATCAGCAATGCCGAAATAGCTGTCACCATTGGCGCTGCACAACTGGTACCTTTTTGGCGGACAGTTTCTTCTGTTCCTGGTTGAGCACCGAGAATATTTTCCCCCGGAGCAATAATACCTTGTTGTTGATATTGTCCGCCCCAGTTACTAAATTTGAATACCTGACCATTATCCTTCATTGCTCCTACGGACATGACTCCAGGCAAAATAGCAGGGAGACACCAACATTCACCTTTATTATTGCCTGTGGGAGCCACAATTAAAACATTATTTTCCTGAGCTTGACGTACTGCCTTTTCTAGAATTTCGTGACCAATACCAGTTTGGTTAGGGCGACAGGCAGCACAGTGAATAATATTTGCTCCCAAGTCTACTGCTAGGTTAATGCCACGAGCTAAGTTTATGGGGTCGATATAATAGTCATTACCATAACCAAGAGGAATATTAATGCCCCGACATTTGTAGGCAATACCTTCCACGGGAGTTCCTGGTTGTCCGAAAATGTTACTAAAGACATGAGTCGCGTGGAAAGCTGCTCCGAGAATTTGTAAAGTTATTTCGTCTGGGATAGCTTCTTTCAGTTTTGCCTGTTTAACTTCACTTTTTTCATCAGAGTTCTGAATTTCTCGGTAGGTGTCTATATCTTTGGGGTCAAGCTCTATTGCTTCTTGCCAATAAGAATTGATTTTCGTAACATTGGCCCCCTGAAAGCAACCACGTTCTATATCAGCAGTTCCATCGAGGAGGGCAACTGTGATGCGAGGGTCTCCTTTCGTGTGAGTCCATAATTTGGTGAGTCCGGGAATATCTGCAAAGTCTGGCACAATTCATTCAATATAAATTACATTTCCAGACTAAGTTTACACCTAAAGTTGGCAAATAGGCAACCAATTAAGAATTGTCAAGTTTGTTCTATTATGATTAATAAGGTATAATAGACTGAATTAATTGAATATATAGTCTAGTCAAAAATATGAGATTACCTAAACAAGCAGCTCCGGTAAAAAGACCCGATATTATTTCTCCTCATCTAGCAGTAGATGTGGAGCACGGCCGGGGTCAAGACCTAGTAGCAATTCGTATGGATTTGATGCACGGAGCTAACTATAACGATCCGGCACCCTATAATTATCCCACATATAATCAGATCATGTCTTCTGGTTGGGGTGGTAACTATTTTTGTTTGTAGTGAGGCTTTAGCTTTGGCAATATAATTATCCCACATATAACTCAGATTATATCTTATGGTTAGGATGGCCAATTCAAAGGAGTCTTATACTACCCTGAATGGGATCAGAACCACAAAAAACTAAGTGGTCACAAAAAGTTTCAATGCCCTCAGTGCGGATATACTGCACACTGGGTGTGCAACAGCATTCATAATGTCATGTTACGAGCTTTGCAGGTAGCAGCAATCACTTTAACTGGTGATGCCGTACAGATTTAAAGCGTATAGTTTTGAGTCGGTTAAATGTTACACTAATTTAAAATACAGGGTGTTTCAATCCCTGGAAATGTCAAAAGGAGGATGATCATGTCGAAAAAAGATGTCAAAAAAACACCTCAAGCTAAGTCAGAAATAACTTCTCCACCATCACAACCAGTCCAACAACCTGAGCTTAAAATAGAAGAGAACACTATATTGGCAACAGGTCTAGAAGATTATGGACGTTGGAAGGGAATGTTTCAAGACCAAAAGCGGGAAGGCAAACCTCCTTTCCCTCGTCGCGGGCGCATTTGGGCATAAGGAGGAGCCTCAGTAGCCCGCCAAGGATTTTGTGAATTTAGGCAACGATTGATAACCAAAATCGTTGCTATTTGTTTTTAAGTTCGTAGTAGAGAACCGGAGAAGTAAAGTCTACTTGGAAAGTCTACTAACTATGTCTTAAACTATATCCTATTAAATCAGTTTAACTCAGCTGCTGATGGCTGGTTGAGTTTCCTTTCCTCAACCCAACCTACACCTAGCCGCTCCTCTAATAAGGAGAAGACCAAGAACGAACTTCGCCCAAAGTTACCGGAATGAAATCGCTAACATCAATGGTAAACCGGAACACCTTCTTCGCCCGACGGTTATTTTCTGGATCGAAAAACTTCAACTGCACGTCCCAACAATCACTATCCATCCGACAGAATGGACTCTTGGTCACAGCAATACTATCCAACTCCATGCCTGCTGCCACTGCTGTAGAGAAAGTTTGAGCCGCTTGGAAAGCATTAGTAGCTGCAAAATTTAAAGCTCGGTCTTGAGAAGTCTGCCCTAAATTGCGTAGATCGTAATAAACTCGATTTAGGAAACTGCTCAAACTCCGACGCATTTGCTCATCGTCAGCCTCTGCTTGTTCTCCACGAACTGCTTCCAAAGCAGAACCAACCAATGTATTCACCCGCCAGCCATAAATACCACGAGGACTAACAGGTTCAATCACAGGCACCACTTGGCCTGAGAACAACTTAACTGTACGCCCAGTTAATTTTCCCGGAATACTCACCCGCTCAATATATCTCTCAGCATCTTCCGCTTCTACTTCCCCTGCAAGTAACTCTTGCAAAGCTTCATAAACTTCCCGTGCAAATGACCCCACAGCTTCAATAGCATAGATAGGAGTCAATTCCATATTCAAAGTCCAAATCAAAGATTTAGCTTCCGAAAGATTATTCGCCAAATAATCCACCATTTGACGAGCATCATAAGGGTTAGCTGGAATTTGGGTATTTCCAATAGTAACTGCTGGCATCAACTGTTTAAATGAGTCCCGCCGTGCTTCAGTTCCAAAGTCATAACCCAATGTACCAATAACGTAGACTATATTTGTCACGTCTTGAGGAGGTTGACTGGGTGTGATTCCATTACTATTGTTACTTTGACTATTATTTGGCATAGCAGAAATTTGATTATTAGATGTATTAGATGTATTAGTTGATGATAATGGTTGTGAAGCCGTGACGCCAGCTTCAACGACCCCTGCAGCTACCACACCATTGTCGGCGGGAGTCGGTAGACTATTTTCTAGGCCAACTGAACCTGGCAAGCTAGCTTCTGGAGTTGACTCACAACCACAGCTAGCTTCAATACCATTACTATTATCTTGTTCTGATTCTGACATAGTTTCTCCTGTTATATGTGCAATGGCACCTGAAATATTCATCTGGCCAACTAAACAACGGCGTTTTTCTTGAGCATGACATGGAACAGCTGTCTTGAGTAAGGCAGTACGCACTTTTTGTGAGTCTGGTTTTTCCTCTCTTTGCAACTGCAAACTCATCAATAATGCAGCAACTCCTGACACTACTGGGGTGGCAAAGCTGGTCCCACTCAACTGTCTTGTACCACCTCCTGGTTCAGCACCTAAAATATTTTCTCCCAGAGCCAGAATACCTTGAGTCTGATAATTTTCGCCCCAGTTACTATAATCTAGGGGCTGTCCGTTTTCTCCCATGGCTCCTGCTGCTAGAACAGTGGGTAGTGCTGCCGGAACATGCAAACATTCACAGCCGTCATTACCCGCTGCAGCAACAAGCAAAACATTATTATTTTGGCATAAACTCACCGCACGGTTAAGCCAGTCTTCAGCTTCACCATAATCTGTCAGTTCACCCCCACTAATATTAATAATATTAGCCCCAGCATTCACCGCTTGTTCGATGGCCCGTGCTAAATTCAACTGAGAAGTTCGGCGATGATAGTCTGAGAATATGGGAACTATTAAACCTCGACAGTGGGGAGCAATACCAGAGACGCTTGAGTTTGGCTGACCAAAAATTATACTGGCCACATGAGTCCCATGGAGAGACATCTCGCTTTGAGGAGTAGCTTGACCTTGAACTAAGCTTGGTAGTTGAGTCAAATTAGCTCCCTCAAAACAAGGATGTTTCAGGTCAACTAGACCGTCAAGCACTGCCACGCAAACCTCAGAGTTACCTTTGGTTTTTGCCCATAGTTGTTTGATTCCAGGAATTGAAGAAATTTCGGGCATCTTTTATCAGTTATTAATTATTAGTTATCAGTTATTAGTCATTAGTTACCAATGTTTAACTCCTGTTTTTTTATAAATCGTATATAACTTACCATAGTAAGTGCTGAAATTTTTACCAATAATTTAAAATTATTTTTATTTTTGTACATAATGGTCACTCTAAGGTCTTGCTAATAGTAGCTTTTCGGTTACCTGGCACGGGGGAAAGTAAAAAGAAGTCGATAATTTTTTTGTCTTTTGAGACGATCGCTTTTCAAAATTGAGAGTTATACCCCCTAAAAGCCTACTTCCCCAGTGGGAGTTTTTGGGAGTTTTTTGTTTTGGCTTGTATTTGTTGCAAAACCCCTTATACTTCTGGGCACACCCTTCCAAAGTATTGGCGAATATAGTTGTTAATTGTATCAGTTATCTGGGAACGTTCCTACAAAGCAACCTCCCTACAAAGTTGTAGTCTATTTGAGGAGAAGTTAACTGATCTCTTGCTAATAGTAATGCCATTAAGTAATGCCTGGGCTCAAAATCTAATTTATCTATGGTCGCTCCGCGCGAGGGTTTCAACAGATTTTGGTGTAATCACGCTCGCCCCCGCCTGCGTTCAATAGTCTGACAGGTAGAGAAAAGTTTCAAAAATTAATCAAACTGGGGGAAATATAATTGACAGAAAAAAGAAACTTTATTACTATTATCTATATCCAAACAAACAGAGGTAATATCCATGGGAAAAAAGAATATCCAGCCCAACTCAAGTCAACCTGTTTTTCGCTCCCTAGTTGCTAGACCTGCCCTGGAGGAACTCAGAGAAGAGAACCTCACAGAAGGAAACCAAGGCCATGGCCCATTGGCAAATGGCCCAGGGCCCTCTGGTGATGGGTTACACCCTAGACTCTGTAGCTGTTCTTACGACGGAGACGACGAGTAAGAACTTTAGCGTATCACATAACTCAAGAAAATGTCAAAAATCCTTTCCCTCTTGCTTCGGCGGTCTGTTTGCTTCAACAAATTGACTTACTACCTTTGCTACTTCTAGCTTTTCGGTTACCTGGCACGGGGGTACCTGGCACGGGGGAAAGTCAAAGGAAGTCGATGATTTTTTTGTCTTTTGAGACGATCGCTTTTCAAAATTGAGAGTTATACCCCCTAAAAGCCTACTTCCCCAGTGGGACTTTTTGGGAGTTTTTTGTTTTGGCTTGTATTTGTTGCAAAACCCCTTATACTTCTGGGCACACCCTTCCAAAGTATTGGCTAATTTCAAAAAAGCTGGATGCCACTCCGTGAGACCATCATCAGTCAAACGTTCGTAACTACCATAATTACTAAAGTCGTAGAAAAACCCCCCGCGTATTTTGGCAGCTTTGGGATTTCCATGGATATATCGAAGAGTATTTATAGCTCGCTCCCCATCGCCTGGAGGAAAACCATCAGCAAAATAACGTTTTTCCCAATAAAAAATGTCCAGTGCGCTTCAACATTCGGTTAAAGCACATAGCCGTATACCAGTTGAGAAAATGCATAATTTTAGCTAAATCTTCAGGTTGGGCGGGTTCTATAAGATAATGGACGTGATTAGACATAATACAGAGAGCGTACAGTTTGAAGTTGTACTTCTTAATAGCTTTCTTGATGGCATAGAGAAAAACTTCCCTGCATTCGCGTCGGATCAGTTTAAATTCACGATTATTGCAACGGGTGGTAATGTGGTAGGAATATCCAGTTTGAAAGTTTCGAGGTTTTCTAGCCATTTATTTATACATTTGGGTATTTGGAGTGGGAAATATAATTAGAAAATAACTCTCCATATATTCGGTGCTCTACATTCTTATTAGATATCTCCGGAAACTAAATTTTTACCGAAAAAACGGGGTAGCGCCGTAATAACTAGTTCCTCACCGAACCCAAAAGAAACTCCCCAACAGAAGACTCTTCATAATAATCTAACCCTGTTATCTGAGCAAAATTATCAGCATCTCCTATCCCCAAAGCACAGGGAGCTAAGTGCATCCCCGTTGCCATTAAATAAAAAGTTTGATACAATACACCAACGTGCTTCAATATCAAAGCATAAGCAATTGATTCATACTTCCAAAATATTCGCCCAAACCTAGCTGTTATTACCAACAAAACTTGAGGTTGATCTTGTTCACCACTAGACTTGTAAGCATCCTCTATCAATGCCTCCACTTGTGTTTCATGAGCCGAAATTTGATACAGACAATGCTCCAAAGGTTGATAGTGATAGACCCCTGCTGCCAAACCTTGACAACGGTTCACCACTGGATAAATTTCCAACTCATAAATTGCACCGCCACAAGGATAAGGACGATAGTTTAAATGCAGTGTACCGAATTCCTCTGTTTCCATAGTCTCTATTTTTTTAATCCTAGCGCAACAATATAACAATTTTCCCAATTGTTGCAACCGTATTGGTTGTTCATCGTACTCCCGAATAGACTGGCGTAACTCCAATGCTTTTGTCAAGGGAATGTCAATTTGAGTCAAATATTCTAAGTTAGGTTGCACCAGTTTAATAACTTTGTCACTCATTGGTGGTTTGACAATAGGCAAAGGTTCAGTTTTGCCAAAAAATCTCATTGTGCCTCCAGTTGGGTTGTTGTGTCTTCCTATCCGAGAGCGACTGTGAAATAGCAAGTCGTGAAATTCCCAATACATCAGCGGGGTGGGTTCGGTTTCTGGGGATAACATTTGAGTTGCCATCAACAAAGCCAGGAATTTTTGGGCAATTTCTTCAGTAATATCGGGAATATCTGCGCTCAAACTGCTAGGGGTTTGTGGTTGAGATAATTTGGCAAGCAAGGCACCACATCGCCAGTCTAATGCAATTATTTGACTAGTAGACAGGGGACATTCTATGATGGTTTTCCCTTGGCTTTGGTGTAAATAGGCAAAACGGGACAAGGTAAATTTTCCTTGTAGTTGTGCAATTTCTGGAGACTTAAAGCGATAGTTTTTTTCCACTATTGGGATAACTGTTGCCAGGGGGTAAAGGGAATGGGAAACCCAACCTGTATTTATGAGTTTTTCCAATTCTACATCAAATCTTTCTCCCGCTTCCTCGCCATCAGCAGCTACCACTAATGCTTTAAGTTGAGGGTAGGTTTTCTGGGAAGACTTGAGATGATTTAATGCCGATATTAAACCTGAGGAGGGATGTTCAAATTTGACTTGGCGAGTTGGAGTAGTTTTTTTGAGTGGACTGCGGATGGGAGCTTGTAATATGATATTGTCATCTTCATGGATCAGGGTGACTAATGAAGTTAGGGATAGAGTGAATAGAGAGGATGTCATTTGAGTTTTAACTTTTAACTTTTAATTTTTTTTAATTTTTAACTTATAAAGTTGCAAAAGTTGTCTATATTAATTACTTTTTTCATTACTACCCCACGGGGAAAAGTCAATCAATAGCTTTTATGGCCAACGAGTCTTTGGCCAACAGACAAGTATTGGCAATAAAGAAATGTTTGACATCGACTTGGACTAGACAAAGTCAAACTAAGTACAGTATAGTACATGTTGTATAAACTAACCAACAGAAGTACTTTTAATTAACTTTCGGCAAATTCTGTATATTTTCTGAGTAATGGTGGATGATAGGCCAAAACAATATCTTCTGCAGGTACTCCTTTTTCGACTAATTGGTCAGCGATCGCATCTTCAGTACCGTCATGTTGCACCCAAATTTTCTGCACTATCTGTAGAGAAGTAGAAGGGAGCGATCGCTCTGTTTCAAGTCTGATGATGATCTAGAGAAAAACTTCCCTGTATTTGCCCATCTATCAGTTTGAATTCACAATTATTGCAACAGGTGGTAATATGGTAGGAGTGCCCAACTTGAAAGTTTCCAGGTTTTCTGGCCATTTATTTGATACCCCTGGGAATTTTCAGTTTGAAATATAATAAGATTATGGAAATAACTCTCGACCCAGAACTAGAAAAATTTATTCGTAATCAAGTACAAAGTGGTCAATATTGTTCCCTCGATGAAGCTATAAATGTAGCTTTGAGACTACTAGCAACTCAAACTCTTGCTTCCCAAGGAATTAACAAAACGCCCAATGTGTGTGGTGGTGATGCTTGTGTTGGGAAAACTCGGATTCCAGTTTGGTCATTGGTGAGCGATCGCCGCTTAGGAATGAGCGACCCTGAGATTTTGGCAGCATTTCCTACCCTCAGTGCTGTTGATCTAGTCAATGCTTGGGTTTATGCAGAAAGACATCTAGAAGAGATTGAAAGTGCTATTCGAGAGAATGAAGTCATCATGGAAACAGAAGTAGAATAAGATGGTACTACTTTATGCAGATGAAAACTTTCCATTGCCTGTCGTCAAAAATTTAACAAATATGGGTTATAATGTTTTAACTGCTCAAGCGGCAGGTAAAGCAAATTTACAAATCCCCGATGAAGAAGTATTAGCATTTGCTGTTAATAACGGACGAGCTGTTTTGACACGAAATCGTCGTGATTTCATTCAACTACATATTGCTAATTCCAACCATGAAGGAATAATTGTTTGTACAGAAGATTCTAACTTTGTTGGAGTTGCCAACCGAATTCATGGGACAATTTCAACTACTGAAAGCTTAAAAAATAAGTTAATTAGAATCAACCGTTCATCCTGACTATGAGATTATTATATTCAGGACTTGTAGCATTTCTCAAAAACTGTTCTCCATTTTTGCGGATTAGTTTTTGTATCAGGACTTACCCACGAGCACGTCCTATAACAAATGGCGTCCATAGATCAATTTGCTTAAGTCCTGTGTATATAATTTATGACTCAATGTTATGATTATATACTGACAATTGGTCTAGACACTACATAAAATATTATAGTGCTGGCCTTCTGGTGATTTGAGGTAACTTAACAATTTGTATTTGTTGGGTTTCCTTCCTCAACCCAACCCACATAATTAACTGAAATAATTATAATGTCAAATCCACAAATCAAACCCCACTTTCACATCGAAATTATCGAACCCAAGCACGTTTACCTCCTAGGAGAAAATTCCACCGACGCCCTCACCGGAGAATTCTACTGTCAACTCATCCCCCTATTAGATGGTCAACATAGCTTTGAGGAAATCTGTGAAACTTTAGCAGAAATAGCATACCCAGAAGACGTAGAATATGTTCTTAACCGCCTCAAAACTAAAGGTTATTTAACAGAAGCAACTCCCGAACTACCCCCACCTGCCGCTGCATTTTGGTCATTACTGAATGTCGAACCCCAATTCGCCTCGGACTGTCTCCAAAAAAATACGGTTTATATCGCCTCAGTGGGAGAAACAACCACAGATTTATTAATCGAAAGTTTAACAGCAGTGGGTATCAAAACTAAACCTTGGGAAAACTACCCACTCACATCAGACCGCAAGGCACTATTAGTTGTTCTCACCGACGACTACCTCCAACCACAATTAAAAGAGATTAATAAAACCGCCCTCTCAGCTAGCCAACCTTGGTTGTTAGCAAAACCAGTAGGGGGAGTCCTGTGGTTGGGTCCCATATTTGAACCAGAAAATACAGGATGTTGGGAATGCTTAAGTCAACGTTTACGGGGACATCGGGAAGTGGAAGCCACAGTTTTGCGACAAAAAGAAAAATCTGTTGTCTCCAGTGCTAGCAAAAGAGATGTTACTGGGTGCTTGCCTCCTCCCCCTGTTTTCCTTCCTTCAACTTTGGCAACGGGAATTAATCTTATAACTACGGAAGTTGCGAAATGGATAGTCAAAGAAAGTGGGGTAGAAATGCCAAAGTTTACTACTCTCGCTGGAAAAGTGGTTACTTTCAACCAAACCGACTTCTCCACAACAACTCACATTTTGAGTAAACGCCCCCAATGTGAAGCTTGTGGAGATTCCAAGTTACTCCAAGAAATGTCATCTTATCCTCTCAGTCTCAGCAGTCGCAAAAAGCATTTTACCACAGATGGCGGTCACCGGGCATTCACTCCCGACCAAACAACCAAACGCTACAAAAAATTGATTAGTCCCATTACAGGAGTTGTCAGTGCTTTGGTGCGAGTTTCTGACCCCGAAAATCCTTTAATTCATACTTACAGTGCTATCCATAGTTTTGGTGCTGCGAAAAGTCTCGGTGCTTTGCGTCGTTCCCTGCGTCATAAAAGTGGAGGTAAAGGTAAGAGCGATCGCCAATCTAAAGCCAGTGGTTTTTGTGAAGCGATCGAACGTTATTCGGGAATATTCCAGGGAGACGAACCTCGGAAAAAGTCAACTTTAGCCAAATTGGGAAAGCAAGGTATTCATCCAGAAAGATGTCTACATTTTAGTCCGACTCAGTATGCTAACCGGGAGGAATTGAATGCTAATTCTAAAGTGGCTCATGATTGGATCCCCCAACCTTTTGATGCCAGTCAAGAAATTGAATGGACTCCAGTGTGGTCACTGACGGAGGAGACCCACAAATATTTGCCTACTGCTTGGTGTTATTATGCTTATAAATTGCCCAAAAAGCATAATTTTTGTGTAGCTGATTCCAATGGCAATGCTGCGGGCAATACCATAGAAGAAGCAATTTTGCAAGGATTTATGGAATTAGTTGAGCGCGACAGTGTGGCAATTTGGTGGTATAATTCTTTGCAGCGTCCGGGAGTAGATTTAGCAAGTTTTGACGACCCCTATTTATTGGAAGTGCAAGAATTTTATGAACAAAATCAGCGGGAGTTATGGGTATTAGATTTAACTACAGATTTAGGGATACCTGCTTTTACTGCCGTATCTCGTCGAGTTAATGAAGAATATGAGCGAGTTATTACTGGTTTTGGAGCGCATTTTGACCCGAAAATTGCCATTCTGCGAGCAGTAACGGAAGTAAATCAAATTGGGTTGGGAATGGATCAGCAAGATATTAGTCAGATGGAGGAAGGGCTCCAGAGATGGATGACCACAGCAACTTTAGAAAGTCATCCTTATTTAGCTCCCCATCCAGAAATACCTGCTAAGGTTTATGGAGATTATCCTAAGCTTTGGAGCGATGATATTTATGATGATGTTTTGACTTGTGTGAAAATTGCTCAAGAGGCAGGAATGGAAACTTTGGTATTAGATCAGACTCGTCCGGATATTGAGTTAAAAGTAGTTAAGGTTATTGTGCCTGGGTTGCGTCATTTTTGGTCGCGCTTTGGCAAGGGGAGGTTATATGATGTTCCGGTGAAAATGGGTTTGTTGTCTGCAGCGTTGCAAGAAGAGGAGATGAATTCAATGCCGATGGTGTTTTAATGAGGCCGGGAAATTGATTTAAAAAAATTGATTTAAAAAAATTGATTTAAAAAAATTGATTTAAAAAAATTGATTTAAAAAAATTGATTTAAAAAAATAGTTTCTGGGTTCTCCCTTGGTAACTCCTGGATAATATTTGCGCAAAATGTGAACAAATGGAGTGCATCTCAATTAAGTGATCAGTAATTCTAGTAAAAAAGTGGGAATACTCAAATAAAACCCGAGTTTAAATGAGCGACCAGCCCAACTAGAAATGGAACTCTAGCCTAAGATTCAATTTTCGGCAACTCTAGCCGAATAAGGAAAATGGAAAAAAAAACTCTGTCACTCATTTGAACTTTTGAAAGCTGAATATCTAGAAGCAACTGTAGAACTCTGGGCAATGGATGAACATCGTTTTGGTCTCAAGCCAATTTGAAGACGGGTATTGACGCCTGTAGGAGTACAACCAATGGAATAAGTTTTAGAAATTTTGCAAACTGGAATTAAATCAAGGAAATAGTAGAATGTTGAATATCAAGCATGATCAATGTTTTTATATCATGTCCGGTTGAATAGTTATAATTAAAGCTTGCAGTAAGGTTTTAGCTCTAAGGTAAATATTTCAATGGCTAAAACCCTACTGCGAACCATATACTTTTTTCTCCGTAGGGACATTGCATGCAAGGCCTCTACTATTCTTGAAAAAGACTTGTTCAGCAAGGGGGTGGGTTTCCTGCTCCTTGTACTGTAAGTCTGGCTAAGATTTCGCCTTAGAAATAGAACTAACGTGTAATTCTTTCAACTGCTTTTTATCAACCTCAGAGGGTGCATTTGCCAACAAACACTTTGCCTGTTGAGTCTTCGGAAATGCAATTACATCCCGAATAGACTCCTCGACTGCTAACAGCATCACTAACCGATCTAAACCATAAGCAATACCACCGTGGGGAGGAGTACCATATTCAAATGCTTCCAATAAAAAGCCAAACTTATTATCAGCTTCCTGAGCAGATAAACCGATAGCTTCAAATACCTTTTCCTGAACATCCCGTTGATATATCCGCAGACTACCACCGCCAACTTCATAACCATTAAACACTAAATCATAAGCTTGGGCTCGTGCAGTCTTGAGGTCATTAATATCGTCTGGGTGAGGTGCAGTAAAGGGGTGGTGTAAAGCTTCCAAACGTTGTTCATCCTCATTCCATTCAAACATGGGAAAGTCTGTCACCCATAATAGACTAATTTTATCCTGATCAATTAATCCTAATTGTTCCCCGATAACCAACCGGAGGCGGTCTAAGGTTTTATTAACAGTATTTGCGTCATCCGCGGCAAATAACAGCAAATGACCAGGTTGAGCATTAGTACGTTTGAGTAATTCCTGTTTTTGCTCATCGGTGAGGTTGTCTTTGATAGCTCCAATAGTATCTATCTTACCGCCTTCTTTGACACGAACGTAAGCTAAACCTTTTGCTCCTACTTCACTCGCTTCTTTAAACAAGTCTCCACCAGGTTTAATTCTAACATTGGAGATGGCATCGTTACCTCCAGGAATAGGCAATACTTTCACGATCCCACCTTTAGCAATGGCACCGGAAAATACCTTAAAACCAGAATCTTTCATCAAGTCAGAGACATCCACTAATTCTAAACCGAAGCGAACATCAGGTTTATCACTACCATAACGTTCCATCGCTTCGGTATAAGTCAGTCGCGGAAATGGTAAAGGTAAGTCTATACCTTTTACTTTCTGAAAAATGTAAGCTACCAACTTCTCATTTAACTGCAGAATTTCCTCCTGAGACATGAAGCTCATTTCCATATCTAACTGAGTAAATTCTGGTTGTCTATCCGCTCGCAAATCTTCATCCCGGAAACAACGGGCGATTTGATAATAACGGTCAAAACCAGACACCATCAATATTTGCTTAAAAAGTTGGGGAGATTGGGGTAAGGCAAACCATTCCCCAGGATGAACGCGACTGGGAACTAGATAATCCCTTGCTCCTTCTGGAGTAGAGCGTGTTAGGATCGGGGTTTCAATTTCAACAAAATTTTGTTCGTCTTCCAGAAAACGACGTATCGCTTTGATAACTTCATGACGTAATAATAAGTTGCGAGTCATGCGTTCCCTTCTCAAGTCTAAATATCGGTATTTTAGTCGCAACTCTTCTCGTACTGCTTCTGTTTCAGCTGTGGAAACCTGAAATGGCAGTTGTTTACCTAAGCCATTCAATAGTTGAATATCATCGGCGTAAATTTCGATTTCCCCAGTAGGAAGTTTGGGGTTGAGAGACTCTTCGGGGCGACGACTGACTCGACCTGTGATCTGTACAACATATTCATTACGAATATCTCCTGCTATTTGATAGGAGTCTGGTGTGCGCTCTGGGTCGCTGACAATTTGGATAAGACCAGAGCGATCGCGCAAGTCTAAAAAAATTACCCCCCCATGATCCCGACGGCGGTCTACCCATCCACAGAGGTTCACAGTTTCTTCAATATTATTACTATTTACTTGGCCACAATAATGGGTTCGCATAATTGTCTAAATTACAAATTTAGCTAAACAATACATAATATCATTATTAAGACTTACCCAGGCGGAGGCCCGGTTTCTAGGATAAATCTTTATTTTTAACAATAGATATTTACAAAAAAGCCTGGTTTATGGGTTTATTTGCCCAAGTTCTGATGATGTTTATACTACTTTATAAAAGCCAAAAGTCTAAAATAAAAAGTCAAAAGTTAACTTTTATCTGCTCAAAACTTTAACACTACAGATGCTTATGCCCTAAATTTTTACTCTCACAAAATTTTGTCCCTCAACTTAGTTTTGGCCTAAGTCCCAATTATTTTTTAGATGGAGGTTTTGCTACAATAAACACATCCGAAGCTGTTTGACTTGCTTGAAGTTAGCGATCGCTAAAATCTTGAATTTCCCTTAGATTCATTTTTATCAGTTTATTTTGATGATAAATTATAATCTATTAGCATCACTTACCACCAAAGTTAAATAATTTTTTTTGAGGTATAAAAAAATTGTAAACTTCAAAATAAAAATCACCTAGCACTAGCTTATATTTAGATTACAATTTTTTTTATAATCAGCTAAATTATCCTCAAAATTTATTTACAAATAGCTCTAATTTATATTCATTTTTAATGTTTAAATATTGGTATTTTCACCAAAAATAATCTTTTTAAACTAATACCAGGCCAGAAAAAAATGTTTTTTTTAAAAATATAAATTGTGAAATTTATGAGCAAAATTACCTTGAAGTAAAAAACAAAAACAATATTTTTTAGGTTATTTTTACCTGATAAAAAAACAACAAAAAACTTAAAATTGTTAGTTTTAACAATAGCTTATTCCAACCTATTATTAGATTAATTATTAATTCTTAAACTATGCTAGAAAGTATTATTTGGATATTATTAACTGGCTTTTTTGTCGGTGAAATTGCCTTGAGGTTAAAAGCACCACCCCTAATAGGAATGCTATTAGTGGGAATATTATTAGGTCCTCAAATTAGCAATACTATCGACTCTAGCATTTTGGAAGCTGCCGACTCTCTGCGCACCTTTGCTGTAACAATAATTTTAATGAAAGCAGGCTTAGGTCTAGACAGAGAAAAATTAGCACAACAAGGTAGTGTAGCACTGCGCCTAGGTTTTCTCCCAGCAACCTGTGAAGCTATTGTTATTGCCCTAGCCGCTATGTGGTTACTTAATTTTGACTTTGCTACCGGGTTGTTATTAGGCTGTATCATCGGTGCCGAGTCTCCTGCAGTTATTGTTCCTGGAATGTTGCGGCTCAAAAGTTTGGGTTGGGGCGTGACTAAAGGTATTCCTGATGCAATTTTAACTGGTAGTGCTTTGTCAGATGTTTTGCTGTTGTTAATTTTTAGTTTACTACTGGCATTTTTATCCCAGGGAACAACTATTGGCATAACTTTACCTGGTGGCATCACTATAAACTTATTACAAATATTACCCTTTCAGGTTACTCTGCAAATAATTTTGGGAGCGATCGCTGGGTTGCTGATGGCGCAAATATTAGTATTATTATTAGTCAAACAAAATTGGACTCAAAATTCTACCCAAGATACTTTAGTTGCTGGAAGCCTGACCCTCTTATTAGTAGTCTTAGCAGAAAAATTCCCCATATTCTCTGGTTATTTGGCAGTCATGGCAACAGGATTTTTTGTGCTCGAATTTGATCCTCCCCTGGGGCGACGCTTAAGAAATGGTTTTGAGACCTTGTGGACGATAGCGCAAATAATTTTGTTTGTTTTGCTCGGTGCTAGTATCCCCTTGCAAGTCCTAGAAAATGTCTTCTTAGTGGGGTTATTAATTTTAGCTCTGGGTACTTTTGTCGGGCGGATGTTTGGTTGGTATCTCTCGACCTTGGGCAGTAATTGGAATTTGCAAGAACGTCTATTTTTACTACCTGGAAATTCTGCAAAAGCAACTGTGCAGGCTGCTATTGGTGCTATTCCTCTAGCGGTAGGCATTGAGGGAGGAGAAACAATTTTAGCGATCGCCGCCCTTTCCATATTAGTCACAGCACCTTTGGGAGCTTGGGCAATACCTGCCTTAGCACCAAAACTGTTAGAAAAAGGAGAAGTCGATCCGACAAAAGTAGCGATCGCTCGTCCTATTATATTATTAGCCGCCGTTGATACCTCACCTCTTGCCGTTGATGTGTTATTAAAAGCTGCAGAACTGGCGAGGCGTTGTGACGGGGAAATTGTAGTCTTGCACGTTCTTCAATTTGAATACCGCAACAGTATTGAGCAACTGCGACAGCAAACTAGGCAACTTTTGGCAGATATTCGGCATCAGTTTATAACTGTTGCGGGTGATGCTTCAGAAGAAATAATTTTTATAGCGCAAGAGTATGGAGCAGCAGAAATTGTCATAGGAAAAAAGGGGGATCGTTTATGGGACAATGTGTTAGTTGGGTCAGTTTCTCAAGCAGTTTTAGAAAAGAGTTTAATTCCTGTAGTGGTAGTTGAAAAAATAAAAACATAGTTGTATATAGAAACAAAAAATAAGTCATTTTCAGAATGGAATAGTTAAGCATAAATTGTTTAATTACTTGTGATGATGAAATAATTAAGATATGATGAGCTCGGTTTATTGGGCTCAAGAAACAAATAATTAATATAGCCCACATCTATAATGTCAGGGAGAGTAAAATTTTCTATTAAAAGCATATATAATTAATTCTGCATAACTTATTATTTTTTTTTCTTTTAGCAGGAGTTAATATCTTTTTATACCTAATTTATTGGGAGTCCTTCACTCCCTACCTCAAGAAAACATAGAAAAGTTTTTGCAAAATGGTACAAACCACACCCTAAAAACTAGGACTTTATTGACTCTAAGGGAAAAAAAAATTTCCCTTAGCTTCTAAACTGAACTCAGGAACATATCTCATAGGAGGGCTAACTTTGATTGAAAAGAATAAATATTCACCCCCTTCCATAACCACTATTTCTCGTCAAGAACTACGGGAATTAGTTCGATCGCAGCTTCAAACTCTACTAGAACAAGATAATTTGTCTGGAGCCAAAGCTCTTTTAGTACCAGTACAACCAGCCGATATTGCTGAAGCGATCGAAGGTTTACCAGAAACTATGCAAGTCATTGCTTTTCGGTTACTGCCTAAAGTAGAAGCGATCGAAGTTTATGAACAACTAGGCTCTACTGTACAACAGTCTTTATGTGAAAAGTTTAAGCGCCAAGAAGTCATAGATATTGTTGATAAAATGTCCCCTGATGATCGTGTCAAACTCTTTGAAGAACTTCCAGCAGCTGTTGTCCGACGTTTATTAGGTCAACTCAGTCCTACTGAACGCCAAGCTACCGCCCAACTCCTGGGTTATGACTCCGGAACAGCAGGGCGGATAATGACTCCAGAATACATCTCCCTTAAAGAAGAATATACCGTTGCCGAAAGTTTAGAACGTATTCGTTCACTAGCTAATGTTACCGAGACAGTTTATTCTCTATATGTCACTGACACTAACCGTTATCTTACAGGTATTTTATCACTTCGAGACTTAGTTACCTCTCAGCTCAACCAAACTATTGGGGAAATAATGAGTCGTGACTTTGTCTCGGTGCAAACTGGTACTGACCAAGAAGAAGTTGTCCGTGTTATTCAGCGTTATGATTTTTTAGCAATACCAGTAGTTGACAGTGAACAAAGACTTGTGGGCATTATTACCGTTGATGATGTTCTTGATATTTTGGAACAGGAAACTACTGAAGATATTTATGCTTTAGGTGGGGTGCAGTCTGATGGTGATAATTATTTCCAGGTGAATTTATTTACTGTTGCTCGTAGAAGGGTAGTTTGGTTATTTGTTTTACTACTGACAAATAGTGTTACAGGTGGAATTATTACAGCACAAGAAGATATTCTGAAAAAGGTAGTTACTTTGGCAGCATTTATTCCATTATTAACTGGTACTGGTGGAAATGTGGGGGCGCAGTCTTCAACTGTTGTCATTCGGGGTATGAATACTGATGAAATCTGGAAAATTGGAATTCTGAAAGTCATTATCCGTGAAGCTTGTGCTGGTGCCATGCTTGGAAGTATTCTCGGTTTATTGGCAACAGCTTGGGCATACTTATTTATTGTTAATGGAAATTTAGAAGTCTCAGTGACCGTAGGAATAAGTTTAGTCGCTATCTCAACTTTGGCTTCTATTGCTGGCTCTGCTTTGCCATTTTTGTTTCGCTCATTTGGGTTAGACCCAGCATTAATGTCAGCACCTTTTATTACAACTGCTGTGGATGTTCTCGGTGTTTTAATTTATTTCAACTTGGCACGAATGATTCTACAAATATGAAAAAAACCTCAAGGTGGGTTATGATTTATGATCATAAGTACTCACCTTTTATTATTCATAGATAGTAGCTTTTGTCTAATTTTATATCCTGAAAATCTGTCATTATAAGCTCTAATGATACTGCTGTTATTTATTATTTTGATCCGGCTCAAAAATAAAAAAAATCATGTACACAAGTTACTGATATTTCCAGATAACTATTTATGAAGGCTGAAGACAATTATAAACTTTAATCTCTGAGAATAATACCATTTCTCAAAAACTTTTCAACCCTGATATTGAGTAGGAGGTATAGGTCTAACTGCCACCCTCGAGAAGTACGGATGCTGCATACAATGTCTGTATATGCAACGTCCGTACAATATTATTAAATTAATATGAATAAGAACATTAATTATAAAAAAGGTTATTCTACCTATGTTAGTTACTTAATAATTTAAATGTTACTTCAGTCTAGCGTTTATACATGGGAGTTAATATAACCTAACTGGAGTAAAAAATCTATGAGCACTTGTACAAATTACAGAGATTTATTGACTCATAATTTTTTTACACAAACATGTATAGTACTTATCAGGTTAGTTAGAATATTCTTGCTATTTTAAAATTTAATTACGGTGATAATTTAGCTTCTGATACTAATTTTAAAAGTGGCTAATAGAGAAGGTTTTATGCCTGATTTTAATAATTTACAGCTACTTATTGATATCATTATTTTTTTTAAAGTGTTATAATATAATATCTTTTAGTATTGTTTGTGTTTATATATATAATCAAGTCACATCATAATTTATGTGGTTAGGTAAGTTAAAAACTTTTTGATAAATGGTATTAGAGCTATTCTTTTTTAGCTACTTTTATTAGGATACACTACTGTCAAGTATATTTTTTTATCGGTGGTATGATTTTTAACTTCAGCTATATAGCTTGTAGTTTTTCAACCACTTCTAACGTTATAAGCGATCGCTGTCTATAAACAACTTGTCCAATAAATAAGGTTTTAAGCTTCCGGCTTCACGGTGGTATTGTTTCCTTAAATAACATGAATAATCTAGTTCTTCCTCAGGGGAATAACTAATAACTAATAACTAATAACTAAAAATATGTTGCACCGCCTTCGCTTTTTAGAAATAGCTGAATATGTTTTTATTTTTGCCTCTGCTGTTGGAATTTTTGTTAATTATTTTTGGCAAAAACCAATTGTTTATCCATTAGGTTTGGTCTTAATTTCTTTATTAATTAATCTTGTGAATAGACGAAATTTAGGAGCGCAAATTAAAGCAATTAAATTTGAGACAACTGGGAAAATAGACAAATATCAAGATTCAATTTCTGAAATAATTTCTGAGTTACAAAATAATATAAAATCTTTGAAGTCTACAACTGAAGTATTAGAAATTCATCAGGTAGAAGAAAAAATTCAACCTTTGCTGGAAACTCTTAAAACTTTGTCGAATCGATTAGATATTCAGGAGAAAACTATAAAACTATTGCAAGCAGAATTAAATTTATTTTCTCAGCAGTTTAACCAGCGGCCGGAACTGAAACAAATTAATGATTTAGCAAGTGTAATTGTTGATTTACAACAGTTTATTAATAAGTTGCCAGAATGGAGTAGTTTAAGAGAACAAAGTTTTCAAAAGTTGGAGGAAAAAGTTAATCAGGCTTTGCTAAAACTTGAGAAAAATATTGCAGCAGAAAAAAGGAAAACTGATAATTAACAAGTTCATAAGTTGTTTTTTTACATTCAGCAAAAATTAAATTATCCTACAAAAACCCACTTTTTTTTTACCTGAAAGTTTCTATTTGTTGATACCAACTTTAAAGGCAGAATACTACAAAAAATTTAAAGCTATATTCCAAATAGCAACTCAAGGAAAAATTTGACTATAATTACTATATCTTTGTTGGTAAAGGAGTGCTATGTATGAATTTTAAATTTGTCCAACGATGGGCAACTATTAGTTGTTTTAGTTTGGCTGTAATTTTTGGTCTAACTCACCATAGTCGGGCTCAACAAAATGGTGGCTTGGCTAGTTTCTACTGTGGTACTGATAATGGTAAGTCTGCTACTATTGCAGACCATCCCATTCGGGGGAAAATAACTCTCATTATTTGGGAAAGTAATTATTTCATTAATGCTGGATATGATCCCCAGAAGCGTTGCCGTATAATTTCTAATAGATTTAATCGTTTTCAAAGTATAGGAAGTTTGAGGAAAATTGTTCCTAGTCGTACAAATAACTTACCTGTATTATGTGCTCTTTCTAGTCTAGATGGCTATACTGGTAGCTGTCCTAATACTAATGTTTTGATGACTCTTAAACCTGGTGATAATGCTCAAGAAATGGTTAATCAAATGGGTGAATTAAATCTCAAAGATTCTGTTGAGCCTCTGAGACATTCAGCTACTATTTTTGAACAATATGGGGATATTAAGGTTCTTGATATTAATTCAATGTTGCGGTATTCTTCACCTACTAAATAATTTCTGGCAACTTACCTAATTTAATGGTATTTTTCTGCTCTCCCTAAGTCTTTATCTGAAAGGGGGACTTTTTTTTGATTCTCCTTTTTTTTATCCCAACTTTAAGGTAGGGTGGGCTCAAAAAGGATTTTTCAGGACTAGGGGAAGGGGGTC
Organism: Trichodesmium erythraeum IMS101; assembly: GCF_000014265.1. Classification (NCBI taxonomy): domain Bacteria; kingdom Bacillati; phylum Cyanobacteriota; class Cyanophyceae; order Oscillatoriales; family Microcoleaceae; genus Trichodesmium; species Trichodesmium erythraeum. Next base: position 3,631,138 of record NC_008312.1, on the reverse strand, counting down.
CGTAGGGAGGTTCCATACAAAGGACTGTGGGTAGGGAGGTTGCATATAATCTCTCTACATCAGGAATAGGGAGATGATAGAGGACTAGCCTCCTTTTGGTTATGGGCCTTGACGGAGGTTTCAGTTAGGCTATGCTCTGAGGTCAGTTATCTGGAGAGCAGTTACTTGGTGGCCTGGTTTTCTACTACAAACTATTCTGTTTGTGGGGTTTTACCATAATCTATATACAGGGTGTTTCAGGTTTATGAGGTAGGCCTACGGGGGCTAGATGTCTACGGGGGCCAGATGCCTACACTGGATGATTTTTACGATTTACTTTGTAGGTCGTTTGCGGGAAATTAGCTGTAATTTGATGGGTATAATTGGATCGATATATATAAACTAATGGTGAAGAAATATTAGTAAATCAAGAATGGTTAACTAAGTCTATTATTGTGGGAGTTGCTGTTATAATATGGCTAAAATTTAAAAGATAGTAAGTATTCAGCTATTGGCTATCGGCTATCGGCTATGAGTTATTAACTGGTTACGTGGGAAGGAGGAGTTTATCTCAAAGGATAGTTAAAAAGTTATGTTGGTAAAGCTCGGTTTGTGTAGCATTCTGTATGTTAGGAAAGGAAGGGAAAAGAGGGGAAAAGAAAGGAAGGGAATTTGGTCATTAGGTAACTTTAGTAGTTACTTGCATAGGTTTAAAACCTGAGAGGTAAATGCTAATAGCTGAATGGTGAGAAAATATTAAAGTAATTTCTAAATATTTAAGGAAGAAAATAACTATAATGAAACATATTACTAAACTAACTGTTGGGTTAATTACTATTGCTCTGGTCAGCTGCAATAAATATGAATCACAAATAAGTACAGATGTTTCTACTAAAATTTCTAGACCTGATCCAATTATTACTCCTAGACAAGACAATGCTCCTTTCAACCAAATTTATATATATAGATTAGCTGAAAATATTACTGTAGAAGTTGTTGCTCGTAGTACTGTTTCTGGAGGTGACCCTTTTAGCTCGTCAGGTTCGGGGGTTATTATTGGTAAACAAGGTTCTACTTATTATGTGCTCACTGCCAAGCATATTTTTCAGTACCAAGATGACTATCGGGTAGTTGTTCGCAGTAAAAAACCGGGGGAGGATGCGGAAATTCTGAAGCTAGAAATTATCTACCGTTATCCAGATGCAGATTTGGCTGTGTTTAAGTTTGCTAGTGTGAAGCAATATAAGGTGGCTGAAGTAGGGGAAGCGAGTCAGTTAAGGAAAAATAGTGAAGTTTATGTGGGGGGTTGGCCTGGGGCTGAGAATAGGGAAGGTTTTCAGTTCACTCCGGCGAAGGTGACTAACCCACGGGCAGGAGATCTTTTAAATTATGAGCCTACTGTACCTGGTGAGGGTGTATATCCTGGTATGAGTGGGGGGGCGGTTTTGAATAAGGCGGGGCAGTTGATGGGTATTCATGTGGGGTTGACAAAGGCTGGAGATGGGGAGGGGGTTTTGGTTTCGACTTTTTTGCGGGATATACCACAGCAGGTGAGCAGGGTTTTGGTGAGGTCAACTTCTGCTGCTTTGCCTTCTCCGATACCTTCCCCTAAAAATCGGGCTGTTGGAAATACTGATAATGTTACTCCATCTCAAATTCAGAATGCCGAAAGTTACTATGAACAAGGAGATAAACACCATGATAGGGAAGAATTTGAACAGGCGCTCGCTGACTATAACCAAGCCATTCAACTTAATCCCAAATATGCTGATGCTTACAACAACAGGGGTATTGTTTACCGTAAGCAGGGAAAATATGATTTGGCGCTCGCTGACTTAAACCAAGCCATTCAACTTAATCCCAAATATGCTGATGCTTACAAAAACAGGGGTAATGTTTACTATAACCAGGGAAAATATGATTTGGCGCTCGCTGACTATAACCAAGCCATTCAACTTAATCCCAAATATGCTGAAGCTTACAACAACAGGGGTTTGGTTTACGATGACCAAGGAAAATATGATTTGGCGATCGCTGAGTTTAACCAAGCCATTCAACTTAATCCCAAATATGCTTATGCTTACAACAACAGGGGTGTGGTTTACGATGACCAGGGAAAATATGATTTGGCGCTCGCTGACTATAACCAAGCCATTCAACTTAATCCCAAATATGCTGAGGCTTACAACAACAGGGGTGGTGTTTACCTTGAGCAGGGAAAATATGATTTGGCGATCGCTGACTATAACCAAGCCATTCAACTTAATCCCAAATTGGCTGAAGCTTACAACAACAGGGGTGCGGTTTACCGTAAGCAGGGAAAATATGATTTGGCGCTCGCTGACTATAACGAATCCATCAGACTAAATAACCCTCAGCTTTGGCTGCCTTACAACAACAGGGGTTTGGTTTACAATGACCAGAGAAAATATGATTTGGCGCTCGCTGACTATAGCCAAGCCATTCAACTTAATCCCAAAGATGCTTATGCTTACTACAACAGGGGTAATGTTTACGATGACCAGGGAAAATATGACTTGGCGATCGCTGACTATAGCCAAGCCATTCAACTTAATCCCAAATATGCTAATGCTTACTACACCAGGGGTCTGACTAACAAGGATCAAAGAAATATGGAAAAAGCTATATCAGACTTTGAAAAAGCTGCCGACTTATACAAACAACAAGGAAATCAAACATGGTATCAAAACTCTCTAGATCAACTCAAAGAATTACGAGGATCTTAATGAAATCATATCTAAATAATGAGTTGTTTTCTATTGGTTGATATAACTAGAAGATCATATCCCTTAATAACCTAACCTGTCGACTAACCCGAAACTATTGGCAATTTAAATCAGGCTCTCAGGACTAAAGCCTGATACCAAGTTCATCAACTTAGGCGACACTACTGACTATTAACAGCAAACCTCAAATAATTTCCTCAAACCAATGTATTCTCAAAGCTTTCAAATCTTAAAATCTTACTTTTAACTTCCCTCCTTGGGTTCAAGGGAGTAGTTGAATGCATGAGTGCATAACTTCCGTAAAACAGTATTACTAACCTAACCCGGTCACAGTCAAACTGAAATCAAGAAAAACATTAGGCTTGAGGTTTTTCATAGCCAAACAGTATTCTGTATATGGGTACTAACAGCCTGATATATTATCTGGGAATGCTGAAAAATCAATACCTTCAAAACTTACCCAGTGCTACTATATATAATTAAAAAAAATGTCATTTTTCCGATAACGCCCCTATCATTAGTCTCCTTGCCTAAGTCCTAACTAGACTTTTTTGACAATGCCAAACAACTAAATAAATAAAAGCACCAATGAACCTTAGTAGAAATTCAACCCTACCACCTGCCGCCTGAAACCTGAGACCTGCCGCCTACATTAAATAAATAAAAGCACCAATGAACCTTAGTAGAAATTCAACCCTACCACCTGCGGCCTGAAACCTGAGACCTGCCGCCTACATTAAATAAATAAAAGCACCAATGAACCTTAGTAGAAATTCAACCCTACCACCTGCCACCTGAAACCAGACACCTGCCACATAATAGGTTATTAGGCCTCTCCTCACCCCTAGAAATTATTACCAGCTATTATATAAACCAACACTTACGCAAAACATGAAAATATAGTACGATCTCTATGGAGTAACTAACCCCCCTTAACCCTTACTAGATATAGTAGTTCTGCGTCAGCTGTAAATATCCCATTCCCAAAAGCGATCGCTCTCTAAGCACCAACCCCAAAGACCAATGACCAAAAACCAACTTCTAGACAACCGATACCAAATTATTAACAAATTACACGAGACCAACTTAAGCATAACATTCCAGGGAAAAGACACCAAAAACTTTAACCGTCTATGTTTAATCAAACAACTTAAAAGCTCCTACAACCCCCAATTAAAAAAACAATTAGAACAAAGATTTCAACAAGAAGCAAAAATTTTAGAAAGACTAGGAAACCACCCACAAATTCCAGACTTATACAGCTATTTTTCAGAAAATAATCAATTTTATTTAATTCAAGAATGGATAGCAGGAGGTAACCTCCAAGAAAGGCTTGAAAAACAAGGCAAACTGACAGAATCAGAAGTGAAAGATATACTAATAAAAATATTGCCAGTACTCGAATTTCTGCAAAAAAATCAAATAATTCACCGAGATATTAAACCCAGTAATATCATGGTCAACAGAGAAAAATTACCCATATTAATAGACTTCGGTATAGTCAAAGAAATTTACACCATAGTTAACCAAAAGACACCTTATACCGTCCTCGGTATTGGAACTCCAGGGTTTATTTCTCCCGAACAAAAAAAAGGTCAACCCACCCATGCTAGTGATATATATAGTTTAGGGCTAACAGCAATTTATCTCCTCAGCAACCAACTACCCATAGATCCATTTTCCTGGCGCAAAGACGTACCGAATATTAACTCAGAATTTAGCAATATTTTAAGTAGAGCCATAGAAGAAAATTTGAGCGATCGCTACAATACAGCCACAGAAATGTTAACCGAACTAAATAAACCTCAGTCTCTAATACCAACCAGAGTATTACAAAATCCAGCTCCAGCACCCAGTTCAAAAATGCAAAATAGCAAATTATTAATAATACAAATATCCCTAACTTTTATTGCTATTATTGTGACTATTCTTAGCCAAGCAACAAATATTTTTATAAACCTGAACAAAAGCAAAGAGCTATACAAAAAAATAGATATTGAAAATATAGAAATTATAGCCAAGAAAAGCTTAAATTTAACTATTAAAAAAGCAAAATTAGCCATTAACAAAGCCAAAACATCCCAGAAAAAAGCAGAATTAGAAATTGCCAGAGACGAACTACAAATAGCAATTAAAGAACTAGAAAATATTCCCGAGAACCAAAGTATTGAAAATCAAATTCAAACTAAAAAAACAGAATATCTGAAAATAATCAATCAAATAAACCAGGCCCTAAAAAAACGACCATGTTATGAATTATTATTTCAAATAGATAGCTGCCAAGAATACCCAATAAAATTAGACCTCCCTTTATCCCCTTAAAAAGCGAGGAGCCTACAAAAAAGTCTCCAAAGTCCCCCCTTTTTTGAGCCATCAGTGATCAGGAATTTTTCAAACCATTTTCTAAGATAGAAATAGGGACCCACTTCTAGCCTGGACCAGGAAGACCAGGGGGGAGAGTAGCGATCGCAGAATTACACCCACCAGAAAAAAACATATTTTTCAAGATATTTACTATTCCGAAATATCCTATTTATAGTCAGCACTCCCACCTTAGCAGTCAGCTCAAAGACTTTTGCTTGGTTATGCTGGGCAAAAAGATAAAGTAAAGCTTATCATCCTTTTCGTGTCCGAATTTAAATTTTTTTTGGGGGCTAATTTCCTGCTGATAGCTGATAGCTGATAGCTGAATGCTTACCTTTTATAACCTTTCTATTTTTTCAAATTTTATCCTCACAAAGATATTGATCACCCATAGTTTAAAAAATAGTAGAGCCAAAACAAGGGATCACTTTTTTAGGATAGTTTCGGTGATTCATCAATAGATGATATCAAACAGGAAATTATATAAATTAAATTAGCTTTAATTAAATTATAAACTATATCATAAATCAGCTTCAATTATCTAAAATTGTCTGAACTTATATAATTTTTTTATTGATATGAAAAAAACTAGTAGAAAACCCTGAAGCTTGTTATTCTGATATTTTTATTCAAAAATAATGCTATACTTAAAAAATTTTCAAAATCACTAAAAAAATCTTAGAAGTTATTTAATAAAAAAACTACATTAATAAATAGTATGTAAAATATAAAATTTAAGACTAGCAAAGTTTTTGATAGTTAATATAACTATTTCTGAATTAACGATTTCTAGACGACTTTATATGCTTGATTAATAACTTAGCGATCGCTTCCTTTTGCCGAGAATCAAAATTATTAATAATTAGTTTTACCATTTCTTTCGGTTCTTTTGGTAAACTTACCTTTGTATTTTCACAAGTTCTTGCTTTGGGAGAAATTGCAATTTCTTTTAAATCTTTACTTAGTACTATTTCCTTCACCTTTCCTACTTGGATAAACTCACCAGCTTGATTAAGTTCCCTAATAATAACAGGTGCTAAAACGTGATAAGACAACTTAGAATTAGCCAAAGCTTTTTGAGAAGTAGTAACTAAAACCTGCCAAGCTTTTGTATTTGTATCCAACTTCAACAAACCATTACAACTTTCTATTAATTGTTTCCTTGAAGATGGAGAATCAGCCTTTTTAAAAAGCTCCAACATTTCCTTTAATTGCTCTTTTACCTGTTGATCAAAACTAGTTTTTTCTTTCTTATTGCTAGTAGTCGTAGATTGATTAGTAGTTTCAGTACTAGCTAAAATATTCAAATTATTCTCTAACTCAGCAAAAATAGGTAAAGCATTTTGTACTATTTTTTCTCCCTCTTCTTCCCTCAAGCCGTAAGGACCTTGCATAAGCTCTACTAAATATTTGAGAAGATCATATCCTTTTAAAAATTGAGACTCTATCGTTTGGTTAACATTAATAGAATTTTCTCGAATTATTTTGAAACAGTCTTCTAAACGATGAGCTATCTGTTTTACACTGTGTATTCCCAACATAGCAGCTCCACCTTTGACAGAGTGAGCCGCTCTAAACATATCATTAATAACTTCAACATCTGATATTGTAGACTTCAAATCTACCAAACCATTTTCTAAAGTTACTAAATGTTCTTCTGCTTCTGTTATGAACAATTGTTTAATCCTTTCCTCTTGTTCTGACGCCATAATATTTCTCCTATAGGTATTGGTTTACAGATAGTGACTTTTAAAATTAAACTCTTAATAGTAAAAAGAGCTAACCAAAAAGATCACCATCCACAGAACTACCTTCCTATATCAGTATCTGCAGTACCCTTAGCTAAATTTTAGTTATTAGTTATCAGTAGCTCCAGCTCAAATTATAGATGAAGTAAGGTGTTAATTGTAAAACTCCATTCACTCAAGTTACTTTTACGATCTGTCTTTTCCAGTTAATATAACTATAGCTAAAGGCATTTTACTAACTTAATTTACCATTTCGTATTTCAATAGTTTACTTCAGGAAATTTTAAGTGAGTTTGGTTCAGTCCATAGAAAGTCCCGAAACCATCTCTTAACTATTAAGGCGACAATGCAAAACCAGAATACTTTTGTCAACTTCTGGCCTTGACTGAGGTCTTTTAGATTCCTATTTATAACATTCAAACTTGGCCACTGTTTTATGACTATATAGAGAACCTGAAAGTCAAGAAATTAAACAAGAATCAGAAAAATTGTTAACAGAAACATAAGTATTTAGCAATGTTATTAATCTCAAAAATTTTTTTGAGAAAACGGTGAGCGAAAAAAAATAGTTAACAATTTACAGAGGAAGTGTTTTTATCTATCTGTTATTGCGATCGCTCTATAACATTAGAACATAATTTCGGGGAAATGATGTACGGCTGTATTTAGTAAAAGCAATATAGTGCAAGCATCTTCTCCGCGCCAGCATCTTGCCCCCGTAGGCGTAGCTCATAAACCTAAAATATGCCTATATCTCCTTGAATACCTAATATGGAAAAATTTTAGGGGATTAAAAGTTAGGAAAAAGTTAGCAACTGATGTGATCAAAGTATTTTTCTTATAGCTAATTAATGAGGCTTATATTTTGCCAAGTAATTTTCAGCATATAAATAATAATTTTATTACTAATCATTATTCTCTTCAACTATGTACTTTATAACCCTAAATTTTCAATAAATTTAGCTTACAGTAAGTACCCACAAAAAATCATTGACCAAAATTATTGATAAAGTGGAATGTTTATATAAAGATTAGATTTTAGTTTTTCAACTGTGTAATTGACTTAGTTTACCCACTGAGAAATTTTTCGTCGTTCGCTCTTGCAAAATCACTGTTAGTAGTTTTTGACTTATTTTCTTAATATTTTAGGAATTTAATAATGCACAGTCACATCATAACAAACAAAGCATTCTATAAAAATTTATTTTTTAATTTTGTGATGACTATCCCCTTAATTTCAATGGATTGAGTATAATAAGGTGTAATAGACCTCAGGGGTTTAACCACTTAGTTAATAATTTAATAAAGAAAGCTTAATGTTACACAGTAATACAATAGAGAATATTAATCCTCTGACCGATAACTTCAGCGTCAAAAATAAAGATAAATTTGCAAGTACTAATGAATATAAACAGATTAAATCAGACTCAAATGTGCCTAGTTATATTCACCTTAACCTAGACAATTTAAAATGCTTTGAACAAGTAGATAATCAATTTCAAAATTGGGGCATAACTTTCTCTAATGCAATCATTATCGAACCATCTAACCCAGCTTTTGCAGTTCCTGAAGGTGTAAAAGTTCTAATAGGAGGGCCGAAAAATGGCAGAATAGAAATGTACTTTAGATCTCCAGCCAAGTTTGTTAGCGCATTGACAAGAAATTCCCACCGAACTATTGTGTCAGCTTATAATCAAAATGAAGAACTCTTAGCTAAAGACGAAATTCCTACTTCAAGCTTACTTAACTCTAATTCAATGATTTCTCCTAAAACTCAACTAACCGTAAATGCTGAAAAGATTTACAAAGTAGTTTTTTATGCTTTTGATGGTCAATTCATAATTATAGACTTGAGCGTTGGTTTTTAAAGAATCAGCATTCACCAATTAAGAGCCATAATAGTTGGAGAAAATTCAATTATTTAATATATTAGTATCTTTAATAAAGACCTAAATGGTTCATTATTTTTAAAGCATCCAGAGTTAATTATTTTTAAAGCACCCGGGAATTTAACTAAAAATCTATGTTGACTTTCTGTGGTATAAAGAATAAATAAATTAAATTAGTACTCTTATACCAAAAAGCTCCCAAAATGTTTAATAATTCCCAAGTTATATTTGTCCCCTGGTTACATTTTCACCAACCTCCAGTTTGGAATAATGGAAAATTACAGGGTAACTTGGAAAAAATGCTCAATAGCGAAGCTAACTCAGAAGAACATTGGAATGCTCAATGGTTTGCCCAAGCATATAAAAATCCAGCTCGTTATGCTCAACAACTCACATTAGAAGGTCATCAACCCCGAATGATGGTAGATTATTCTGGGGTATTACTTGAAGAGATGGCAAAACTTTCTAAAAACGGCATTTTTTCCAATATTTATGTTGACGGCAAATGCATAGGAGATGTCATCAGTCTCTGGCAAGAAGTTCTCACTGAATATTCAGATACCATAGAATTTACTGGTAGTGCATATAGTCATTGTTATTTTCCCGCTACTCCTGAACGAGACCATGAAGCTCAAATTATGCAATGGCGAAAAGTATTTGCAGATTTATTTGGTGAAAAAGCACTATCAAGAGTTAGAGGGTTTTGGCCACCGGAGATGGGAGTAAGTGGCAACCCTGCTGAAGCCTTGAGATTTGTGCGTTTGTTGAAAAAGTGCGGTTATGAGTGGATTATTTTACCCAATGCAGCATTAGAACATCCTCAAGGTTGGAGTACCCCAGAGTTAGAAAACCGGGTGCATTGGTTGGTAGTAGAATCATGTGGTGAGTCAGAACGTATTCTATGTGTGGTAAGAGATACCGATATGGGGATTCGACAACAAAGCGGTCACAATGCTGAGGGTTGTATTGATGATCTGCGATATCGTAGTCGAGTAGTGGGGATGAAACCTCCTGGTTTGGTCGTGCCAACTTCTGATGGGGAGAATGGCAATGTAATGATGTTTGAATATTTTAAGAACTCTTTTGCACCTCTGTTTCGGGAGCGTCATCGCTGGTTGGATGTAGGTTTTATGACCGTGAGTGAATATATTGATACTTATTTATCACCAGGGGAAATAACAGAAGTTAGACTGAAGTCAACAGGGGGCTCATGGATAGGAGGTCATCAGCAATGGCAAGAAGGAGATTTACGACAACAGGTATTGGCTGCAGTTGAACAGCTGAGTCAAGATTATGCAAAGGTTGTAGAGTCGGGCAAGGGTTCTGTTCAAAAAAGTAAAGCGTTATTGTTGTGTGAAACCAGTTGTTTTGTTTATTGGGGTTCTGATTTTTGGGCCCAACAAGCAAAGTTATTTATTGATAGAGCAAGAAATATATTACTATAGATCAAAATCTACAAAAAAAAATTCCTTGGGAAATGGTATGGCCTCAAAAAAAATAATGCAAAAAGTATTATTTTTATTCAAAATTTTCCGGGATTATGGTTAGATATAACAGCTTTATTTACAGGCAATTTATTTAAGTATTAGCTATTTTTAAGGAGTGATTAAATTATTCATAACATCAAAACTTTGTCAAAAAAATTACTGCCAAATCTAATTCATCGTCAATTTTATCAACTTTTCTTTCTAATTTAATTATTCAAAAAGAAAAGTCTGTATTTCTCACCTCCCTATTATATGAAATAGGGTTAAATAATTATTACAGCGGTTCGGTATAAGTATGTGAGGTACACGAATTTCATAAAAAAAACTTGCCAATATTTTTACCATTTACCCTGTACGTCATTTGATCGCTCATCTTCTGTATATAATTGTGGTCGATGGGGAAATGGGGGAAATGAATCTTGATACCAAATTCAGTACAAAAGGCTTTAAAAATCCCTAAATTCCTTACTTAGCAACGGCTGTAACTTAAAAAAAATACTCTCTTACACTTTGGGAATTTTGTATAAAGTATAGATAGAATTATGAATATACATTATATAATCGGATTCTATATTACAGGAGGTACTGATAACTGAAACTAATAACTGAAACTAATAACTAATAACTAATAACTGAAATGACAAACTCTACCCCTAAATCTAATAAAAAATCTACTCCTAAAGTTAACCCTTTACAATGTTTAGCAAGTGCTGTAATTTCTGGCAGTCTAGCAACCGTTACCTATTCCTTAATGCAATCAGTTGCTAAGACATTTGCAAGTAAACCCATTACTTCAGATAATTTTTTGGTAGTAAATCTTTCTGGTGCAGTTCGTACTTTAGTCGTAGGAGTTATTGCTCTTGTCGCCTGTATATGTGCCATAGTAACTCTAGGTTTAATTGCCTTAGCTATACAAACTATAATTCACAGGTTTACCAACAAAGAAATGCCTCCAAATGAAGGTTAGCAAAATTATTTGTAGATGGAAATACTCACTATTTTAACTTAAAAATAGTAGAGAAATACTTGTTAATTAATGACTAATATCAAAATAGTTTAGTATGGTCAAAATAATCCACTAAATTACAAAGTCCTAAAGCCCTGATAAATCAAAATTTTTGAGTTTTGAGTTTGAACTTCCGGGTCGCAACAATAGGATAATTGACCAATAAGTTTGAAAGCTGTTAAAACTCTCTCCAACTCATTATTCGTTGATTTACTTAGTCCAAAAGGTATAGAAAAAATGTCAGAAGATCAACCAAAGCAAATAAATTCAGAACAACCTCAAACAGAAGCAATTTCTCAGGAAACGACAGAAAATCCTTCTATGATATCCGAAACCCAACCTCCAGAACAACCCATTTCTGATAATGAATCAGTTGTTGCCAAACCTCGACTTTGGCAGCAAGTTTTGGGGTTAGTTCGTTCCTTATTACCACAGTCTCTAAATAAGAATCTTTCTGATAACTTTTTGAGTGTGGCTGTCACAGGTATTTTTGCCCTTATTCTGGTAGTTATTTTTGTATCAATTTCACCTAGTCAAGATATTCCCGTCGTTGCAGAGTATGAATTAAATGAAGAAACTCCCGCCCCAGAATCTCTAAGTTCTACAATAGATTCAAAAAATCCACAACTTTCGGAAACAGCATTACAAGAAGCTCTTGAATCTACAGAGCCCATTATCACCCCACCTCCAGAGTTGACTCCAGAGCAAACTTTTCTAGTGTCAATTCAAAATCAGATTGATGATTTAGCTAATCAATATGCTGGTGGAATTATTAAGTCTTTAAAATTTTATCTTTCCACTAATTTATTAATGGCTGAACTGAGCAATGATTGGTATAACATGACTCAAGAAGAACAAAATAAATTAGTCAATCAAATGTTTGAAGAAGTGCAAGATTTAGACTTTAAGAAATTGATACTAATCAACTCTCAAGGTAGAACTATAGCTCGTACTTCAGTTATTAATTCTTATATGATAATTTTAGAGCGATCGCTTTTAAAATTACCAGAGTCTTTTGATAGTAAAGAATAGTTAATTCTCAGCATTCATTGTTCAGCTTTTCCTGGATAATCGAATCCCAATCAACTTTTGAACAGAATAAACTAATAAGGTTATCTGATGACCTTTTTTTTCATACTTCTCTGTACTTTGTACTTACAAAATAATACCACCTGTGGAAAAAAATACTACTAAAAAATCCAGATGAATCAGAGGGGCTTAAAATAGCAGTTATTATTAATTATAAGATATTTAGATCTATAATTTTCCCATTTTTGAAAATATTCACTCTAACTTCAGTATTGCCAATTTTTTCTTTATTCACTCTAGCATTTGTAACAAACATTCCAGTTTTCTTGGTATAATAAGTTAAGAAATTATAGATAATAGCTGATGGTTTAACCCTTACTTTAATCTATTTTTGTAGCTAATAATTTTATAGTATAATAAAAAATTAAAGTTCAAAAAATGTTTAAAAATATGTTATGGCTAAAAAAAGTGGTGAAGGACAAAAAATAATTAGTGATAATCGCCAGGCAAGGTTTAACTATCATATTATAGAGACTTATGAAGCTGGCGTGGCATTACAAGGAACAGAAGTAAAATCAATCCGAGAAGGTAAAGTCAACCTACGGGATGGTTATGCTTTAATTCGTAATAATGAAGCATGGTTACTTAACGTTCATATTTCCCCATATCAAAAAGCAGGAGATTTTTTTAATCACGAACCCCGGCGTAGTAGAAGACTATTGTTACATAAACAAGAAATTCGAAAATTAATTGGAAAAGTAGAACAACAGGGATTAACTTTAGTACCATTGAGAATGTATTTTAAGCGTGGTTGGGTAAAAGTCGATATTGCTTTAGCACAAGGTAAAAAACTTTATGATAAGCGTGAAACTATTAAACGTAGAGATGATAAACGGGCTATGCAAAGAGCAATTAAACAATACTAGATGAACAAATTGTAGAAGAGTAAAATTAATGATTCGGCTATTGAATGATTTTTTAGTAGATTTAATTTATGGGAAAGTATATTCCTCTGTTATACCAAAGGCAAATCAAAACTATTAGTAACACTGATATGGCAACAGTCGAAGGAAAAAATATGATATGGGAGATATCCTAATAGCTCGAATACATTGTCAAACCATTTGTTATTCTATCAAGAGACTATCCAAAATGCCCATTTGGGAACAGCCAGGGTCAGGGTAAAAGAAGCTTTTCTGAAGATTTATATTAGACATCTTCAAATACTAAATTCAATTGCTAATTTACTATTTTCGGTTTTAGGATGTTCTTGCTCCAACAAAAATTTCAGGGAGCAAACTTTTGAATAAATCACAAATTTTCCGAGGGTTGTGAGCGATCGCTAGTTTGAAGTATTCCAGTACTTCAGTTAGACAAATTCAGAGATAAACTTAGCAACGCCTTAAACCAGACGTTGCTTACCTTGGAGATTTTTTATATCTCAAAAAACCCCCTGTTACTCATTAAAAGAAAGTTGAAAAGTTGAAAATCAGGAATTAACTTTTAGAGATAATATTCATTATCAACTAATTATAGTAAATTTTCCATAGGAAGGAGCTAGAGTATAAACTTCCTCGTTACTCTTGTTGCTACCCGCGCAACTTTTTTATATATCCGTGATATGACTCGTGCCACTCATCAAAACGACGTTGACCATCACGAACTAACATTTGACGATAATGTTCACCAGCAATTGACTCCCGAAGTTTCTCCCCTCCAAATTTATCGTTCAACTCTTTCTCCTTACGAGGATTTTTACCAGCAGCACCTAACTTTTGTTGATCAGGTTTATTCTTAGCTGGTTGCTTAGATTTTTTCACTCTAAGTTTGTCCTGTGACTCTTTCTTTTTATAACGAGTTTCACGATCACCAACTAACTTTTGTTTATTCTGTTCATTATCAAGTGACTGGATAAATTCTTTCTGATACCTCAGAAACTCAGTGTGCCACTCATCAAAACGACGTTGACCATCACGAACTAACTCTTGACGATAATGCTCATTACCAACTGACTCGATAAATTCTTTCTGATACCTCAAAAACTCAGTGTGCCACTCATCAAAACGACGTTGACCATCACGAACTAACTCTTGACGATAATGCTCATTATCAACTGACTCGATAAATTCTTTCTGATACTTCAGATATTCTTTCTGATACCTCAGAAACTCAGTGTGCCACTCATCAAAACGACGTTGACCATCACGAACTAACTCTTGACGATAATGCTCATTATCAACTGACTGGGTAAATTCTTTCTGATACTTCAGATATTTTTTCTGATACTTCAGATATTTTTTCTGATACTTCAGAAACTTACCGTGCCACTCATCAAAACGACGTTGACCATCACGAACTAACTCTTGACGATAATGTTCGCTCATAACTTAATACCTCTTATGTAAACATTTTAATTACTAAAATATTAAAACTTTAAGCTTTGTATTTTTTACATTATCACAATGGAAAAAGAACCTTGGTATTTTTTATAAATCTTGACAATTTAGATCATATCCTAAAAATTTATCGGCCGACAATGGCCATTAAAGTTATGTTTAAAGACTATAAAAAATAACCATATAATTAAGAAATTATTCTGGCTAATACCTAAGGTTTGACCAACATAATTTTACTAATAGCTATTGCTTGCTATACTTTTATATTAGCCAGATAAGTTCAGTACCATTACACTCAACAATTACGTTTTACTCTCCTATAGCGATCGCCTAAATTAATATCCACAATACGTAGTTTTTTTGTTAGTCCTGACGATTTTTTTGATTATTTTCCCAGTTAAAAGTCAGACAAAATGATAAGGAGGAAGTTGTTCGCTCAAAGTAATTTGCCAATAAGAACACTCAGTTTGCCAAGTTGATAGTTCTTCAGTAGTTATAACTCTGGCATCACGATTGGCCAACAGATGTACTTGCTTAATTTTACTTTCCGTACTATCTCTAAAAACTGCTTTGGGATAATTCTTGAATATTAACTGACGTATATTTTCCCACTGTTGACGTTGCTTAGTTTGAAAAGCTTGTTGTTGTTCAAACTGTTGTTTTTTGGCTAATAAATAAGCTTTGCCACGAACTTTACTAACTTCTAGGGTAGAAGGATAAGAAACTGGAGTAAAAGTAATAGTATATTCTGCTTGTTGTTGCAGTTTAGTTAAAATATTCAGATATTGTTGCTGATTATTTTGTAAATCATTAATAATATTTTCTCGCAGAGCAAAAGCATTACCAAATCTTAGTGGTAGCATAGATACTTGCTGAAATATTTCTCTAACTACACGATCATGGGCTAATATTGCTTCTAGTAATTTTTCTTCTGTTTCCTGTATTGCTTCAATAGATACATTTGCTTCAACTACAGCAGCAATATTTTGATATGGAACTAGCTCAACTTCCTTTTCCATACCTTTTGGCAATGCTAAACATGATTCGGGTAGATATAGAAAACCGTAGACATAATATGACATTTTAACTGCTTAGTGTTAAGTGGATGGGGAGTTATGAGTTAGGAGTAATTATACTTAGACTTAAGGAGCAGATTTCTTTTGCATTGGTCAAAACATCTTCCATGATTTCACTTCTAACTCCCCATAATATTTGCTCATCATTTCTAATCATTGATAGCATTATAATTTAGCCTCAGTTCTTCTGCTATAACCTCAGCTATCAAAGTTTTACCTGTACCTGATAGTTTAAGTAAAAAAAACTCCACAAGCTGATTTCAGTCTTTAATAACCTTAATTTTGTCGAATTTCGCGATCGCCAGATCAGTCTTGTTGTCTAATTCGAGCAAAATTATAAGGAGCAGTAAAACTATTGTAGCGAATTGTAAAGTTTCCCCGTTCACATAATTTACTATCAATAGTTTCTACTTTCTCACCAAAATCTTCTTCTTGATCCCAAGGTATGAGATAAGCTGCATTATAAATCATTTTTTCTGTTTGAACCTCATTTTCTATTACTTCAATCGCCATTTTATTTAGAGTTTCTTGAAAAATTTCAATAATATTTTGTTTTCGTTCATTCATTCCTTGTTCAATTTTCTGCCCAATATCAATGACCTGATCCATGGTTAATTTTTTATCTTTTAAACTATCTCTTTCCTCTTTTAGATCTTTGTCGTTTTCCAGTAACTTTTCCAGTTCTGCATCTGGCTCCCAATATATTTTTATCCCTACTTCTCGATTATTTTTTAACTTAGTGAATAGATCATGAATTTGCTGTTCACAAGGTTTAGTAAAATCTTGAGAAAATTTTTCCCACTCAGAAACTACTAAACCAAATTGCATCGGCAGTAAATTTCTATAACCTGCTTCCATCGCTGACTCAAGAACTTTTTCATGGGTAATTAAATTACGACGACTTGCTAGATAACGTTCCTTTTTGGCAATGGAGTAAAGCACTGCAAATTCATCAACGTCTTGAATTTTTACATCTTCTTTATCCAATCCTTTTAACTCATCTTTCGATTCATTCGATCCTTTTAATCCATTTTTCGATTCATCTTTCGATTCATCCATTTTACCTTTTTCCTGGATTAGACCATAAACGTAGAAACCAAATTCCATAATTAATAATTTAATGATTTTTTGACTTAGTTGGGTGATCAATCAGATGCCTTAATGCCCTTTGTGTTCAAAACTAAATGCTTTTTTTATTCAAAATTTATTTTAATCTCAACTTGAATGTCAATCTTTAAATTATAACAAATTGTTAAGACAAAATAATTATTTAGAATTTTAATTTCTAATTTTTAGGTACATTAGTACATATGATTATGTAATAAGTATATCATATAGTTAATCCCTTAATTTAAGTTGCTAAAATTAGTTAAGTAGCTAGAGTTAGTAACTAGTGGGGGTGTTTTTACTTATAGAACTAATTTAAGGAGATTATCTTATGCTTTTACGTTTATTAACCTTGCCTATTAGTGGTCCACTAGAAGGAGTTACGTGGTTAGGGAAAAAACTTCAAGAACAAGTTGATACAGAAATAGATGAGACAGAAAATCTTAGTAAAAAGCTACTAACTCTTCAACTTGCTTTTGACATGGGGGAGATTTCGGAAGAAGATTTTGAAGATCAGGAGGAGGAGCTTTTATTAGCAATTCAGGCCTTAGAAGAACAAAAGCTTAAAGAAGAAGAGGAAGATGCATAGAATATTGATTGAGTGAGGAGTTACGAGTTAAGTGTATAGTGATCAAATAGCCTAACTATAATACTAAAATACTAAACTTTGTAAAAGTAACTCCAAGCTTCTCAATACAGTTGATTTGAGAGAAAATGCAAATTTTATTAGATAGAGACAAATTTTAACCCTTACCTACTCATAATTTCAAAAGTTTCTTATTGTCTTAGAACAAGTCTACAATCTATGATGTAACTTTGCGCTCAGAGTTTGGTGAATTTTTTTTCTACAATGCCATTGACCTTGATAATTCTTTATACAGCAACTAAATTTCTCTGTTGAGTCTTGATAAAAAACTGGGTTGAAAGCCTCTCTCTATCTAGTATAAGGCAACTTTTTAGTTGTTTTTTTTTGAATACATATGTTATAAGTGCTATAGTAAATTATAAATTAATTATTAGCAAACTGGAAGTTAAAGGCAAGAAACGGGCACAGAGGCAAAAGTAACCAACCTCAAATCACTCCGAATAGGGGTTGGTTAGTAGTATGTGAAATGCGTTGCCTTACGTAACGAAAACATTAACCTACCTTTGATATTCAGCTAGGTAAAAATCCCGGTGTTTTTAGGCCAAGTAAGATGCCAATAATCATAATGGGTTATAGCTTGGGGGGTAAACCGTAAGATACTAATAATAATAATGCGTTATAATTAAGTGGAAAGCGAGGAAGACTGGTTCATAACTTTCACCCTCGCAAACATACTACTGTTGACAGCTATTGTTTCCTTTTCTGTTGATGCTCAATTCTCAAATCAACTGGTCAGTACTTTTGAATTGAGGAAGAATTAAAATTAAGAGTTAAGTATAAAAGCTATTTTGAGTAAAGTAATTTGTTTTATTCATTCAAAAGTAGTAGAGCTAACCGCTAATGGCTTAATGCTTATTCTGTGTAGCTAACACAATTTTTTGATTAAGCTATACTGAACAAAATGATAGTGAGCAGAGAAATCTAGTCTATGTGTTCACATCTAATAGCTGAATACTTATCCTGTGTAGCTAACACAATTTTTTGATTAAGCTACACTGAAAAAAATAATTGTGAGCAGAGAAGTCTGGTCTATTTGTTCACATCATTACTAAAATCAAGAAGAGGTATCACTTTTTCTGCATTTTTTCTGTATTTTATTTGTACTTATGATCATAACTTACTAGAGCCGCTTAAATGTGATAGAATAGCTTATAGACTAAAGTATTAACTTCAACTATTAAAAATTAAAAAATGAATAATTTTTTTGGATTAGATGTAAAAGACCTAGTAGAATTGGCAAAAACTCTAGAAGAAAAAGCCAAATCAGGAGAAATCAAAACTTCCTTTGAGGTACAGTCTGGACCGATGAGAAATATTCCCAGGCATGGGAATATACCGAGGGGAATGGGAAGAAGCAATTATCAAGCTCAAACAGGACAGTCTTCACAAGATACTAATTTTACTGTTCAATCCCCAAACAAAGATAGTGTAACACAAAACAGAGCTCAAGAGAAAACTAATTCTACAACCTCATCCCCAGAAACTAAATTGAGACCTACCCTAAGAGATATCGGGGGTATGTCAGAAGTAATTCAAGAATTAAGAGAAGTTATAGAACTCCCACTCAAACGACCTGATCTGTTGACTAAATTAGGACTTGAACCTTCTCGTGGAGTTTTATTAGTTGGACCACCAGGTACAGGTAAAACTCTGACGGCTAAGGCAATAGCAGAAGAATTGGGGCTAAATTATATTGCCATCAACGGACCAGAAGTGATGAGCAAATATTATGGAGAAGCAGAAGGAAAGTTACGGGATATTTTTGCCAAAGCCAAAAAATCTGCTCCTTGTCTGATCTTCATTGATGAAATTGATAGCATTGCTCCAGACCGCAGTAAAGTTGAGGGAGAAGTCGAAAAGCGATTAGTCGCTCAACTCTTGGGACTGATGGATGGATTTGAAGTTTTAGAGGGTGTCCTGCTATTAGCAGCAACAAATCGTCCAGACCATATCGATCCAGCTCTTCGTCGTCCAGGGAGGTTTGACCAAGAGGTTTATTTCCATGTTCCAGATCGCGATGGACGCTCAGAAATTTTGCAGATTCTGACAAAAGCTATGCCATTAGATAATTCTGTTGATTTGGAAGAAATTGCTGATTTAGCAGTTGGTTTAGTGGGTGCTGACTTAAAGGCTGTATGTCAAAAAGCTGCTTATTTCGCTCTCCGTCGTGAAGTTCCATCCCTAGAGAACTTAAATATTCAGACTCCAGAAGATATGAGTTTATTGCAAAGCGACTTACTCAGAGCAATTAAGGAAATTAAACCTTCTATATTAAGGTCTGTGGCAGTAGAAGTACCTAATGTAAGTTGGCAACATATTGGTGGTCTCGATGTTGTTAAACAAAAATTGCAAGAATCAGTTGAAGGTGCATTGCTCTACCCAGAGTTGTATGAGAAGACTAAAGCTAAAGCTCCTAAAGGAATTTTATTATGGGGTGAACCAGGAACTGGAAAAACTTTGTTAGCCAAAGCTGTTGCTTCTCAAGCACAGGCTAATTTTATTGCGGTAAATGGACCAGAGTTGTTAAGTAAATGGGTAGGAGCGGCAGAAGAAGCAGTACGAGAACTTTTCTCTAAGGCAAGACAAGTTTCACCTTGTGTGATCTTCATAGATGAAATTGATACTCTAGCTCCTGCTCGTGGTAAAACGATGGGAGATTCAGGAGTGAGCGATCGCCTAGTTGGTCAACTATTAACGGAATTGGATGGTTTGCGAGATTGTACTCAGCTCTTATTAGTAGGAGCAACTAATCGTCCTGATGCTCTAGACCCAGCTTTACTTCGAGCGGGGAGATTGGATTTGCAAATCAAGGTAGACTTACCAGATCAAGCTAGTCGTTTAGAAATTTTGAAGGTTCATAATCAAGATCGCCCACTGGAAGAAGTCAATTTAGAAGATTGGGCAAGTCGTACAGAAGGTTGGAATGGAGCAGATTTGGCATTGTTGACTAATCAAGCTGCTTTAGCCGCAATTCGTAGTTATAGCGCTCAAGGAATTAAGTCTTCTAAGGAAAATGATATCAAGATTACAAGTGCTGACTTTGAAAATGCTTACAACGCTCTGAAGAGTCAAAAACAGTCTAATAATTTTGATTCTGACATCTGTGTATAAAGTTAGGCCATATCACTCCGGTAGTATTGTTTGTGTATAAAACTAAGTCACAATTGGAATAAACTCTTGTGTCTTAGTGCCTTCTTCCGCCTTCCCGACACAAAAGTAGAAATAATCAGGGGGACATGATATTAAATCATTTCCCCCTTATTAATTATAACAAAACTGATAACAGTTTTCTCTTCATAACTACAAAACTTCCCCCTGACTCATAAATGGATAATTGCTTTTAAGGGAAAATCTCTGTATTCTTGAATCATGAAAATTGCTATCACTGTTGATAACCATGCAGTACGACAGAGTTATGCTAAAGTTAGCCACGATTGAAAATGACTTAACAATAGTTGAGCAGGGCTAAAAAAATGCTTTAGAACTTGATCTATTTGCTGCAGAGCTTTCTTCCTAGGTAAACTAGCTCGCAATTAGCTCTAAAACAGAAAGATTCTCAGATTTTTCTCCTGGATAATACTCTCTCGAATAGGGTAACAAAGTACCAATTTCACCTAAATTCAAATTCAAATCTTAGGTGCCAATATCAAAAACTTTGCAGGACTTAATCACCTGTTACTCTAACTGTCGTAGACTTTCAGTAGCAGGGTCTAATTGTTTGTTATTAAGTATTCTGGCATCCATTCACCAAATTACTTGAGCTTGCATTAGTTACCGTAGTAACTCAATCACAGTTAATAATAAATAATGGAGCCAATGTGGCTTTGGAGTTACTTTTAGATTTGTCAATTAAGAACTATTAAAGATTCCTTTGAGGACGTTTCTAGGGATAGAATAAATAATCCTACTTAAGAAAACGTTAAGTTATAGTGCTTTGCTCTGGTATAGTTAGAATATAGGAGGCAATAGTAATTACTCAAACCTTGATATAAAGTTTTTTAATTCTCTATTGCCTGAACCCTTATGTGTGAAGCACTCAACTAACAATACCTGATAAGGTTACTATTGAGCAAAGCACCATTGTTGAAGTTATCTTTTTTGACTCGAAACTTTAGCTCGTGCAATTAAGATTCTAGTTTTTTCAACTTCCCGATTATTTTGTCCAGTAATAGAGTTACAAGAGGAACAACCACGAAGACCCGTACTATTAAGAATATTTTGCCTAGTTTTTATTCTTTTGAGTTGATTATTTTTGACTTTATTAATTTTCATTTTTTTTTCTACTTTTATTGTGAGTATTTAAGCGCTTCTATCTCTGACTCAAGAGAAGCAACTCGCTCAAGAAGTTTTTGATTGACCTGCACCAAAGAATTGTTTTGACTACTCAAAGAGGGATCGCTTTCCCACCAGTTAATTCCAATTTCTTTGGCTCTCTCGACAGAGGATATTAACAGGCGGATTTTAATATTCAGAAGTTCTGTACTAGCAATGGAAACAGAAATATCTCCAGCAATTACGATTCCTTTATCCAAGACTCTTTCGAGCACATCTGCTAGACTATCTCCACCAGCTGATTTAGCTATATTAGCACTTGTCTTCATAAACTACCCTCTTTTTTGAGCCCAATATCAGAAATTGAAAGTTGATCAGCCGGGAAAAGTTCCTCTAGAACTTCATCTAGTTGCTTCAGGGCTTCCTGCCGAGGCAAATTAGCTCGTGATATTAATATATCAGCACAAAGATCTGAAAAATTAGAATCTTTACCACCTAGAGGAATATCATGGTCGTGACAAACTTTAGAAATCATTAGAGCAGAACGCAAACTACCTAAATCTTCTGTCTCTAATCTTTCGCGAACACTGCGCACCAGCTTAATTATGACTTCAGCTTTCAGAGGGTTTATTCCTGTTTTCTGTATGATGATATTCTGCTCAGTCGAAATATCAGGTTGTCCCATGCCAATTGTTACCACCCTGTCTAATAAAGCATCTTGAGTTGCATGAACTCCTGTCCATTCCTCAGAGTTGGAAGTTAAGATTACTCTAAACTGGGGATGAACCTGAATATATTCAGATTGATTTTGGCTAGGTGGTAAAACCAACATTTTTTCTTCTAAAACAGAGAGTAAAACATTGTTTACCTCTGGACGAGAGCGGTTAAATTCGTCATAAATCAGAGTGAAGCCTTCCTTACAAGCTAAGGTTAACCTAGAATCAATCCAATTATGCTTCAGTTCATCTTCAACTTTTAATACAGTGTGGATGTAATTATCTACAAGTTTTTTCCTTGTATATCCTGACTTATTACCGATTAAATCTGAGGTTTTAAACTCATCATCCCCAATCATTAAAAAAATAGGTTGCTGACGTAAATGAGCCAAGTGTAATGCGAGAGTTGTTTTACCGACTCCTGCGGGACCGCGCAAGTGAACTGAGTAACCGGATTCTAAATAACGAGAAGCGCGTTGAGTTACACGTTCAACACTAGGGGTGCTAACAAATCTATCAGGTGAGACATTAAGTACAGTAGTCAAAGTATTATTTCCTCCTAAAGTATAAATATTTTTAGATGTAGTACTGTAATAGCCCTAAAATGTTACTAACGATAGTAGGGGCAAGTTATAGTTCAAACTCATAGCTACAGCATTCAATGAGATGAACTCACACCAAAGCTCTAATGCACTTGTAAGGAGCAAGTATAATAAAGCAGAGTTAATAATTAATAATTAGTTACTAATACCCTAAAGTAATTACTTGGAATTGTGATTCTCGTAGTGTTAATGTATAATTAATTAATTAATTAATTTTAAGTTGATGAGATTATTTAAGCTTTTATTCTTGCTTAAATTTTTTCTTTATTTCTTTATTAAGAACAGCCAGATTATCCTTAATTTCATTATATCAATTTTTGAGCTTTTATCAGTTATCTTAATAAATGTTATTTTAATAAATGATGACCTGTTGCTAATTTATCCTGAAAATTTTGTAATACTTGATCGGTGCACCCTAATCTCATACCTAACTTTAAACTTAAATAAGATCTTCAGAACTTAAATCATATATCCAATTTTTTCACAGACAACAAGTAAGAGGAAGTATCAAATTTAGACACACAAAAAATTATCAATAATTACACACTATGACAATAAACTTGCTTTAAACTTAAATAAGATCTTCAGAACTTAAATCATATATCCAATTTTTTCACAGACAACAAGTAAGAGGAAGTATCAAATTTAGACACACAAAAAATTATCAATAATTACACACTATGAAAATAAACTTGCTTTATTAGCCTGGTTATTCTTACTTAAACTATATATTGGCTGCTAACTTAAATTACACACTATGACAATAAACTTACTTTATTAGCCTGATTATTCTTACTTAAACTATATATTGACTGCTAACTTACTTAAGCCATATGTTGGCTGCTAAAAAAATGGCATTGGTAAATTTAAAGATCAATCAGGCACCGAAGGGGTACATCTACAAATTTGAGATCATGAATTTAAAAGTCTTATGGAATGCTTCAGCGTTTATACAGATTTCAAATAGGACGGCGTTTTCCGTTGCAGTCAAACTAACTAAGTAGTATCCTAAACGAGTGTGTTTTTTCCTTACACTCTTGTTATATAGGTCTTACTAACAACCCACTCCTGCTCAGGAATAAATGTTCATGAATCTGGGTTTTCATCACTGACCCAGAAATAGTATTGCTAAAAAGCGATCGCTTCCCAGAGTTAAATAAAGATTTCGGAACTACGGTTTTTGATTAACCGACCAAGAACCTCTGGAGAAAGTTATTCAACGACTATCTCAATCAAAACTTGATTTTTTTTGGGGAGACATAAAGTTTGTAACTCATCAAACCCTGGAAATTCTGGGATGACTTAGAGAACCTTATGTATAAGGTAACAGTTTTTCTCCAAGTTTAACCCAGTTAATAATTGTGCTGCAGGCAACCCAAGTAACTCCCCTAATTCCTCTATATTTACTAGCATACTCTGAACATTGCATAAACTTATTTAGCTCCAGCACAACCTATATACTCTATTTTGCTCTACCTATTCACTCAGTTCATCTTGCTGTTTACCAACGCCAAAAAAATCTCCTGATTCTTATACTCGTGTGCCAGAATGCACTTTAATTTTATATCGGGTATTTGTTTTTTAGCCTTAAAAAATTGGCTAGGCAGTCAAAACCAAGCGTAAACGAGCATGAATCAAATCTAACTCTGCTAATCCCAAATCTACAGTGCCATCCAAAACTACTCCGGTGTTCAAAATTCTGTCTAACAGCTCTAAAACAGAGGGATTCTCAGATTTTTCTCCTGGATAATACTCTCCCGACTTGGGTAACAAAGTACCAATTTCACCTAAATCCAAATTCAAATCTTCGGTGGGAATATCAAAAACTTTGCAGAGCTTAATCACTTGTTCCTCTAACTGTCGTAGACCTTCAGCTGCACGTTCTAATTGTTCATCACTAAGTATTCCGGCATCCATCCTCCGAATTACTTGAGCTTGCATTAGTTCCCTTAGTAACTCAATTACTGTTAATAATAATGGAGCTAATCCGGCTTCGGGGTTACTTTTAGATTTGTCAATGGGAACAATTAAAGATTCCTCTGGGGAATTTTCTAGAGACATAATAAATAATCCTACTTAAGAAAATATTAAAATATAGCGCTTCGCTCTGGTATAGTTAGATGAAACGAGATAATATCTATCAATTAAAACTTTATATAAAGTTATTTAGTTATCTATTGGCTTTTTACTGTGTGAAACACTCAACTAACAACACCTAACAAGTTTGTCATTGAGCAAGTCGCCATTGTTAAAGTTATTTTTGTTGACTTAAAACTCTATTTTGTGCAACTAAGATTCTAGCTGTTTCAAGCACGCGAGTTTTATCACCTTTTATAGATTCACAAGACAAACAACCACGAACAGCCGAACTGCTCAAAATATTTTCCAGAGCTTTAATATCTCCCGGAGTTTTAATATCTCCCTGAGTTTTGATATTTTTCAAACTAGTTTTGATTTTTTTTGCTGTATTAGTTACCATTTTCTACCTTTGTTGTTAGAGTGATCTAGAAAATACCATTGGTATGATGTTACTCTCTTCCCACTAAGAGATTACTTAGCTAAACTAGATTTTAAGTGTATGCTACTATCATACACTTATTATAATCTTGCGACCGGGGAGGGAGTAATATTAATTACTACGAAGTGCTTTTATCTCTGATTCGAGAGAAGCAACTCGCTCAAGAAGTTTTTCATTGGCCTGCACCAAAGAATTGTTTTGACTACTGAAATAGGGATCGCTTTCCCACCAGTTAATTCCAATTTCTTTAGCTCTCTCCACCGAGGATATTAACAGGCGGATTTTAATATTCAGAAGTTCTGTACTAGCAATAGAAACAGAAATATCTCCAGCAATTACAACTCCTTTATCCAGCACTCTTTCCAGTACATCTGCTAGACCATTTCCACTGGCTGATGTAGCTATATTAGCGCTTGTCTTCATAAACTACCCTCTTTTTCGAGCCCAACATCAGAACTTGAAGGTTGATCAGCGGGGAAAAATTCCTCTAGAACTTCATCTAGTTGCTGCAGAGCTTCCTGCCGAGGCAAATTAGGTCGTGATATTAATATATCAGCACAAAGATCTGAAAAACTAGAATCTTTACCATCTAGAGGAATATCATGGTCGTGACAAACTTTAGAAATCATTAGAGCAGAACGCAAACTACCTAAATCTTCTTTGTCCACTCTTTGGCGAACACTGCGCACCAGCTTAATTATGACTTCAGCTTTCAGAGGGTTTATTCCTGTTTTCTGTATGACAATATTCTGCTCAGTCGAAATATCAGGTTGTTCCATTCCAATTGTCACCACCCTGTCTAATAAAGCATCTTGAGTTGCATGAACTCCTGTCCACTCCTCAGAGTTGGAAGTTAAGATTACTCTAAACTGGGGATGAACCTGAATATATTCAGATTGATTTTGGCTAGGTGGTAAAACCAACATTTTTTCTTCTAAAACAGAGAGTAAAACATTGTTTACCTCTGGACGAGAGCGGTTAAATTCGTCATAAATCAGAGTGAAGCCTTCCTTACAAGCTAAGGTTAACCTAGAATCAATCCAATTATCTCTCAGTTCATCTTCAACTTTTAATACAGTGTGGATGTAATTATCTACAAGTTTTTTCCTTGTATATCCTGACTTATTACCGATTAAATCTGAAGTTTTAAACTCGTCATCCCCAATCATTAAAAAAATAGGTTGCTGACGTAAATGAGCCAAGTGTAATGCGAGAGTTGTTTTACCGACTCCTGCGGGACCGCGCAAGTGAACTGAGTAACCAGATTCTAAATAACGAGAAGCGCGTTGAGTTACACGTTCAACACCAGGGGTGCTGACAAATCTATCAGGTGAGACATTAAGTACAGTAGTCAAAGTATTATTTCCTCCTAATATTTAAACATTATCATAAACGTTTTAGATGTGATACCGTAATACCCATAAGGTGATACCGTAATACCCATAAGATTAACTTGAACCAGAGCTCTGATGCACTTGGAGATATCAAGCATCAAAAAGCAGAGGTAATCGTTAATTAATGAAGGGGTAATAATTAATTACTAATACCCGAAATTAATAGTTTTGAATTTTGATTGGACTGGCATAGATGTCTGATTTTTTAACTCATTAATTTTAGGTTGATAAGATGGTTTACTTTTTTTTTCTTCATTTATTTCTGATGATTTACTTTCTTTTTCTTCGTTTATTTCTTCTACTTTTTGATCTTTGAGTGTCATTTTTTCATTTTTTATTTTTTTATCAAGAAAAGCAATTTCTTCTTTTATTTGATCACAACGTTCTTGTATTCTGTTCATTTCTCTGCTTAAATGTTCCTTCCTGACAACACTTTGATATATATTTAAATATGTACTTGAGTCATATTTTTTCCGAGGTACAATGCTCTGGTTTTTTGAAAAACTTATACGTCTTGCTGAATTATTCATAGCTAATAAATAAACCTGTTGGCTAGTAAACATTTAGAAGATTTTTATAGACATTAAGTCCACATAAAAAAAAGTTAGCAAAACTCATATCATTCTATCTTAGAATATATAAGTAGCTGCTCCTTTAATTTGTTCAATAGGTTCAATTGAACGAGGTAACATTGGCATACAAACAAATTGTACCCCCGGAAATTGGTCAGTAGGGATAACGCTATTAGAGGTAAAACAGTTTAAAACTAAATAATTTTGTGGTATGTGCATTTCTGCAAGAGATTTATAAAGACGTTCTGCTTCCGCAATAACTCCTTTTTGAGGACGTATTACTCCAATAAACTCAGTTTTTTTTGGATCTTTGAGAATTTTTTGTGCTTTAACCACCCGTTGGCGTAAAGTTCGCAAACGTCCCATAAAATCAGTTTTACCAATAATATCTTGATATTTTATCCATAATTTAAAAATCCAGCCTAACCAATCCTGTATTGCAGTGGGCATTTCTAGAAAACGTAATAAATGCCCTGTGGGAGCTGTATCTAAAACAATTAAATCTTCTTGTTTTTCCTCCAATAACTCAATAACTGTTATAAATGATAATATTTCATCAATACCAGGTAAAGCTTGCTCAACAATTTGACGCCATCCTTTAGGGGCAAAAGCCATTTCAAAAGAGGCTTGATTTTCGGATTTTTCTCCGCTCATCATTTCTGCTAATTCCCACAAATAATCCTCTCGAAATTTTTCAAGAACTTTATTTGCTTCTATTTCTTGTCCCTTAAGGTTAGAACTAATTATAGATGGTTCATGACATAGATCCATACCAAAGGCATCTCCCAAAGAATGAGCAGGATCAATAGAAACAGCCCTAACTTGTCTTTCGGGATATCGTTTTGCCATTTCCCAACTAATAGCAGCAGCTATCGTAGTCTTTCCTACACCTCCTTTTCCTCCAACAATTAATAAACGTTTACCCTTTCCGATAAAGTCGGTAAAACCAGGAGGAACCTTTTCTGGCCATTGAATATTGAAGCTTATAGAAGTTGAGAATTCTTGAATTGTTGCTTGATTAATTTGGTTTGTTAGCTTTTCTAAAGCAGTTACACCTAAAGGTTCAGCTTTTTCTTGGGGTACCAAAAATACTGGTTTATCCCCCGCGAGTTTAATAAAGTCATTAACTAACTTTTGCTGTTCGTGGTAGCGATCGCTATTACCATCTTTATCTACAACAATTTGATTGACAACAATACCAGCGTAAGGAATTTTGATCTCTTCCAAAGAACTTAAAAACCTCTGAGTTTCTCGAAAACTCATCGGTTCAGGTAGTGCTACAACTAAACAAGCCGTATTAGATGAATTTTGTAATAAATGACGACCTGCTGCTAATTCATCCTTAAGATTTTGTAATACTTCATCAACTTCATTTGGTATATAAGAACCTGAGAAGCTTTTCTTTATATATTTATGTTTCTCTTGAAAAAGCTCTAGAGAATTGAGAAAAGTATCCAAAAAATCCATTAGTTTGAATAAGTTTAGAGTATGACCGCTCGGAGCCATGTCCACTACTACGCGATCAACTACTTTTTCGTTACAAAGCCTTTGTATTTCCAGTAAAGCCATTAATTCATCTAATCCTGGCCAATCTAAATCCCATACTGGAGTCAGGTCTCCCCCCTCAACAAAACTACCTCGCTCTACAATTACTTCTAGGACATCGCCGTAACGTTTTTTAAATTCTTCAAGCAGAAGATTAACATCTAAAGCTCTGACTAAAAGATTAGGTAAATCTTCTAAAGGTCTTGGTGTATCTGTAACACTTATTTGCAATACATCTCCTAAAGAGTGTGCAGGATCAGTAGAAATTAACAAGACCTTTTCATTAGGAGATTTTTTTGCCCAATGGCCAGCAAAAGCACAAGAATTTGTAGTTTTTCCCACGCCTCCTTTGCCACTAAACATTACTAAGTTCAGATTATCAAAGGAATACATCAGTTATTTTAAAATCAAGGGTGACAGGAAATTAACATTTTTTTTTTATTCATAGAAAACAATAAATCTAATCAAAAAAAAGTTTCTCTTTCTTTTTCTTTCCTATATCCTATAGTATAGTACATATAATATTTTATTACAGTAATAAAATTAATTTTTTTTTACTGTAAATCTTTTTTTTTGTTTAATGGTCGCTATAACTTCATACAGTTCATAACAATTAGCTAGGATTTTATTAATTAAGGTTTGGTTTCCTAAACTTATCATTATTCTCCTCTGTAGTTTTTCCATACTTCTATTCTATATCATTATTCAGGCAGAAGATTTATTAATAAAATCCCATACAAAAGAATAAAAATTAAGCTTAATAAGCGCACACCTCAATTCTAAACTTAGATGTATAGTCGAAGATAGAGTAAAGAAGCACAAAGAGGGAAATCAGAAGCTGCTCCGAGGAAACTGGAACGACTTAATTACTTTTTCCACACTTTGTGCTCTTAACTACCTGTCAAAGGAAATCCTTAACTAAACTATATTAATTAATTCATTCCAATGATCATGATGCTTATGCTATTTGCTGATATGAATCATTACTACTCGTTTGTTTTGTTTCAATTCCAGCTTTATAACCCCAAACGTAGGATCTCCGTTCATCCTTTTCATCTTGCCTTTGCTTCTTGTCAGCTAGAGCTTTTTCATGATCAGCTTTCGTATCATTTTGCCTTTCAACAATGACATCTTGCCTTTGGGACTTATCTGCTACAGCTTTTTCATGATCAGCTTTCGTATCATTTTGCCTTTGAACAATGACGTCTTGCCTTTGGGACTTATCTGCTACAGCTTTTTCATGATCAGCTTTTGTATCATTTTGCCTTTCAACAATGACATCTTGCCTTTGCTTCTTCTCTTCTAAAGCTTCATTATGAATAACTTGCACCTCATTTTGCCTTTTAACAATGACGTCTTGCCTTTGATTCTTCTCTTCTAAAGCTTCATTATGAATAACTTGCACCTCATTTTGCCTTTGAACAATGACATCTTGCCTTTGCTTCTTCTCTTCTTTACCTGTCTCGTGAATCTGTAGCACCTCATCTTTCCTAATTTCAGTGCTTTTTTCCCATATATCTATAAGAGCCATAAAAACCTGTGCCTTATTATTAATTAAGTAACAGCAGCAG
Organism: Trichodesmium erythraeum IMS101; assembly: GCF_000014265.1. Taxonomy (NCBI): domain Bacteria; kingdom Bacillati; phylum Cyanobacteriota; class Cyanophyceae; order Oscillatoriales; family Microcoleaceae; genus Trichodesmium; species Trichodesmium erythraeum. The sequence goes on along the minus strand of NC_008312.1, from coordinate 3,600,474 downwards.
ATACAATAAAGTAGTAAAGTTAGTAAAAGAAATCAAGGAAGTACAACTGAAAAAATTAAGAGTTACCCGTTGGAAAAACTTAATTACTTATTCCATACTATATTATCTGCACCGCCCCAATAAATTCTGAATTTAACCCTATTAGTTTATCTATCCTAATGTTCGTATGATCATACTCCTAATATCATTAATTGTGATAGTCAGAATCTTGATGTTAACTGTCAATACTATATTAAGCTATCGGTCCTTCTATCTCACCATTAGTATCTTTAGTTGAATAATCCCAAACATATTATCTACCTTCAGCAATTTGTATTTGCCTTTGCTGTTTTTTTCTTTACCTCTTTGACGAAGATTACTCGTAAACTCTTGCAAAGTCATAGTGTTTTGACTACTTATTAAAATCATATCACTTTGACTTGGTTTTCTTTTTTGAGCAACCTCTTCTTGGCGTTCAGTAATTTCTGTTTGCCTTTTCTTTCTTTCTTCTAGACCTGTTTTTTCTTTCTTCTAGACCTGTTTAATGAAGATTACTTCCAAAATCTTTCAATCCTTTTTCAAGACTGTCGGACATTCATTTCCGTTAATTTTGATATTTTTCTATCGTTTGGCTAACTGTTTACTTTCTAAGAGCTATCTCACTTAATCGCCCGCTTCTTCCTTATTAACCAAATTCTTTTAAGAGACATAAAAACTTTATACCAATATATTAACCAATTCGCATTCAAATTTAGAATTTAAGCAACGGAGATAAATATATTATAAACGCTTTAGATAACAACCTGGCATACACTAAATATATATAGTTGTTGCCTAATTTCTATTATATATCAATTAATTAAGCTACAGCAGTAGGTAACGTTTAAGAATTAACCTTTCCTACATACTGTGGCTAGATACCTCAAACTAAATATTTCAAAATACTTGAGGCAAGTTTCTATACTTTCGCTAAGTCTCTAGTAAAGTAGAGCTATTCTCACTTCAAAAAACTTATCTCAAAAGATAAATTAAGCTGCTGGTTCTGCTGCTAAAGTAGTTAAACCAACTGCTTCTGCATACTTTAGGTAAGTCTCTACTGATGCAATAACTATTCTTGCTTCAATTGTTAGTAGCTCAATACCTACTAAAGAAAGACGTACCCAAGCATCTACAACCACACCTTTGTCTAAAATACGATCTATAACTTCTGCTAGACTGGAAGATGAGTTAACTTTTTCTACTGCCATGATTTTGATTCCTTACTTTTTACTATTTTCTACAAACACCACTTACTTCATGTTTTACACAGTTAATTAAGCAAACTATTTATTGATAATTAATAACTTACTGTTAATTAGAACTTAGTAAATATTATGATGCTGAGGTGATTTAATTTGTTGAGTTTTTAACTATGATATCAGAGTAACATGATATCAATTGATTTGCAACTACTTTTGGGGATTTTTTAGAAATATTAACTAGAGAACAATATGTAAGAGGAACACTAATTTACCAGTAAGAAAACTTGAGTCACTAACTCAACAATTGTTAGTTACAACTACTACTTCAACATTTGCCTGTAGTTTCTGCATCCTCTTGCTGTGCTATTTGTCAACAGTGCTAATACTGTTTTCAAACTCCATAGCTTTCCTTAACAACTATTATCTCACAGCACAAATTTACCTTTAATTTTTTTTGGTAACTTATTGGGAAACAGTAATTTCAGTTCATTCCTGTTTTTACCCTTGTGCTATTTCTTCAAAAGCCAAAACTTATCTCAACAGATAAATTAAGCTGCTGCTTCTCCTGGTGCTGCTGCTAAAGTAGTTAAACCAACTGCTTCTGCGTACTTTAGGTAAGTTTCTACTGATGCAACAACTATTCTTGCTTCAATTGTTAGTAGCTCAATACCTACTAAAGAAAGACGTATCCAAGCATCTACAACTACACCTTTGTCTAAAATGCGATCTATAACTTCTGCTAGACTGGAAGATGAGTTAACTTTTTCTACTGCCATGATTTTGATTCCTTACTTTTTACTATTTTCTACGAACACCATTGGATTCATATTCTACACAGTTAATTAGGCAAACTATTAATTAATAACAGCTTACTTTTAATTAGAACTTAGTAAATATTATGATGCTGAGGTGATTTTATTTGTTGAGCTTTTTAACTCTGATATGAGATTAACATGATCTCAATTAATTTGCAACTACCTTTCGGAATTTTTTAGAAATATTAATTAGAGCACAATATGTTAAGAGAAACACTAATCTACCAGTAAGAACACTAAAGCCACTAACTCAGCAATTGTTTCGTAGTTACAACTACTGCTTCAACATTTGCCTGCAGTTTCTTCATGTTCCTGCTGTACTATTTGTCAACAGTACCAATACTGTTTTCAAACTCCATAGCTTCCCTTAGCAACTATTATCTCACAGCACAAATTAACCTTTAAAGTTTTTCTTTTTTGGGTAATTTATTGGGCAACAGTAATTTTAGTTCATTCCTGTTTTTACCCTTGTGCTATTTCTTCAAAAGCCAAAACTTATCTCAACAGATAAATTAAGCTGCTGTTTTTCCTGTTGCTGCTGCTAAAGTAGTTAAAACAAAATGCTTCTGAATACTTTAGGTAAGCTTCTACTGATGCAATAACTATTTTTGCTTCAATTGTTAGTAGTTAAAACAAAATGCTTCTGAATACTTTAGGTAAGCTTCTACTGATGCAATAACTATTTTTGCTTCAATTGTTAGTAGCTCAATAACTACTAAAGAAAGACGTACCCAAGCATCTACAATTACACCTTTGTCTAAAAGGAAGTCAACCCTGATAAACATTACTGATAATGCTAAAAATATTTAACTTATTGATATTTTTTCTCAACAACATTCTTCAATTTTAACTTAATTTGTGTTGAACTTATTGCTATTGCCAGTAACTCAATACCTACTACAGAAACACGTACCCAAGCATCTATCACTGCTTCTTTATCTAGAATTGGATCTACAAATTTGACTAGACGGGAATATGAATTAATTTTTTCTAATGCCATATTTTTAGTTACTGATTTGCTAGAAGTACCATCTATTTAAAAGCTATTAAAAGCTTCTACAGTAAACTATAATTAGTTTTAAGTTTACTAATGAAGTAGACCCTGAATAAGTATCATAATGCTGAAATAATTCTATTTATTTGTTTAGAGTTTTAACTCTTGTATTTATATAAAATTAAATATTCATAATCTTAACATTATTCTGTTCATTGATAACAACAGCTTTAACTAAAAAATATTAAAGTTAAACAATAAGAAGTAGGTAGCTAGTGGCTGACTTAAAATAATTTGCCATTAATCACACTTACAGTTAATAGTTTTTGAGTAATTACAGCTTATGGACTACAATTGTCTAATAAATATGCTTTTTTGCTATCAGAAATTTCACTTAACTCCTGGGATTACTTTTTTGCCTCATACTATGTTGAAATATCCAAAAATTTGACTTTGAGATTAATGTAAGCTGCAGTTTCTCCTGATCTGGTAGTTATGCTAGAGTATCTAAAAAACAACTACAGCATACTGGAAGTAAGTTTTTACTAGAACTATCACTATTATTGCTTCAATTGCCAGTAACTCAATAGCTACTAAAGACACGCATACCCAAACATCTATAGTTATTAGTCATAATATGAACTATAACTTCTGCTAGGTAAGGAGATGATCCAACTTTTTTTACTTACTGCTTACTGCCATAATTGTAACTGCCTAAGTCAAAAACATATACAGTAAACTTAAGATAACTATAAGTTTACTTATTGAGTAGAACCTGAACCTAATAAATAAAGAATGGGATTCTGAAATAATGATGGGAGCCTATTGATCTTCTCAACTATTGTATCTCACCATACATTTACCATAACACTATTTGATTCATCCTGACAACTACTTTTGCTTTGAAAAAATCTTTAAAGTTAGATAAAAAAAATTAATAAGCATAATGGGGGACAGTGGCTCACTCAAACTAATTTTTCATTAAGCCATTAATAATACTCCAGTTACTAGTTATTCGTTAGTTAGAGCTTCTGGATCACAATTCACCAACAAGTTTACTTTCTTAATTTCTCCTCTGTTATGTTTAAACACTCCTCTCATGCAAATCATAGCTTCTAACTCAGCTATTCCCTAATTGGACATACTTATTATTTAGTATATTTCCTTTTTCAGGCAGATTCTAGTAAGTACTCAGTGATTTCACTTAATTTATGCGATCACTATTGTGCTTTATGATTCATAATAGATTCCTTAGTTATAACTTCGGGATCAGAATTTACTAACAAGTTTACTTTCTTAATTTATCTTTAAAACACTGCTGTAATGCAATTTATGGCTTCTAACTCAGCTATTCCCTGGAATACATATAATCCAATACTATTGTATGTTTCAGGCAAGCTCTAGTAGGTATTCAGTTATTTTACCTGACTCTCGTTAGGCATTAAGTAATTTTACTTAGTTTATGCGATCACTATTGTGCTTTAGGATTAATAATAGAATTATTGGTAATTAAAGAAACAAAACTAAAACCTTTGTCAGTTTAGGTTTATACCGGTTTTTATGCTTCAAATCATGAAAAGCTTATATAGTAAACTTTTGAGCATTTTAATTCTTCCCACAACAGACAACTATAATTAAAATGCAACTTCTCCTACTATTTCTACTAGAATAGTTGGTAGTGCATCAAGAAAGTGTGGGAATGGTAATATAATCCTTGTCCTTAAATACTTTCTATTATCATGAAATGTCCTATATGTGGCCATCAGAAAACTCATAAACATGGTAAAGACCAGTAATGTTGTCAACGATATTATTGTCCTGAATGCCTACAAACTTTCACCGATACTTTTGACACTCTCTACTATCGTAGAACAATTCAACCTGAACAAGTGCCCATGGAAATACCAGCTCACTTTGAGGGCAGTAGTTTAAGAGGGATTAGTCGAACATTGAATTGGGCCGATAATACGGTAGTTAGTTTGGTGAGAGCTAGCTGTGAAAAAGGACACATGATTCATAATGTTCATCTCCAGAATATCAATACCTTACAGATCAGCAGTGATGAGTTTTGGTCATTGGTCCAAAAAAATAAAAACAGTGCCAGTATCAGGAATTGACAGAAGGGAATTCTTGAGTTGGCAAGTGCCTACCCTTCATCCAGTGGATTAATTCTGAGTACTAGAGTAGGTAAATAAGTTAATTGAAGAATTGCTCCTCAACACAGAAGGGAAAACTAGCTGTAAAAAATAGCTAACTGATAATTGCGGAGGGTATGAACGAGTTTTCGCTCCAGAAGTAGAATACATTATTGGTAAAAACTATATACAGCAATTGGAACGCACAAATGGAATTATCAGACAGCAGCTCGGTCGATGGCATCGCCGACAGAATAAATTTGGCAAGCTCTGGCAAGAAACTGATGTAACAATAAGGTTGGCGAGGGCCTACTTTAATTGGATTTGGGTTCATAGTCGCAAAGAAAATACTGCTGCGCAAAGAGCTGAGGAACGCGATCGCTCCTTGGAGTTGGAACGACTTAATTACTTATCCCACACTTTACTGACGCACTACCGGAAATTCTATAATGATCCTTTTTGCTAAGAACAGAGTCGACGTCATTTATAATAATGGGCTTTCTTGGACTTCCTAAAACAAAAACCAGATTATTGTAACAATGAATAAGCCAGATCTTTATTACAGATGGACCTATTACAGATAGAAATTTTCATGTTTGCTGAATAGTTGAATAGGAGGGATAACTTCTTAGGTAAATCATAAAAAATAACCTTACTAAGCCCGAACAGCTAATCATTAAAAGCTCAATTAATTAGAAATTTAGCGTTGCATCACTAAGGGATAATTCTGATATCTGTCCAAAAGTTTGATTGATAAACAATTTCAGTTAAGGGCAAATTTAACCATTACCTTTTAGCTATACAACGCTTACGATATAAACTATAGCTTTGATTTTTGCTGATAGCAATCTCTAAAATTCATACTTTTCTCATATTACTTTTGGGATAAAATATTAACTTTTACTTTCTAGCTATGCAACGCTTACAGTATTAACTGTAGCTTTGATTTTTGCTGATAGTAATCTCTAAAGTTCATATTTTTCTCATATTACTTTTGGGACAAAATATTAACTTTTATGTTATATTTATATTATATTTATTTCGTCTGGGAAGATTTAAGATACCCATATACTCCCTCAGTATTAGATTTTTTCTTCCGGTTCCCATGATTGCGATTATACCAATTAATTTCCTAAAGTCAGACTACACATAATTTGATATCTTGGCTTTCAAGCTTTAGGGGTTACTTTAGATAAGTGAAGTTTTAAGTTTATCAAATTCGTATTAAGTATATTTATAAAATCAGTATTTAAATTAGTATTGATAAATATTGCACGGCCTAAGTTTTGGATTCTTTCTTCGAGTTCAGGGTATTGCAATTATACCAATTTTCTGAAGTTAGATTATACATTTGTATTGAGCATATTTATAAAATTAGTATTTAAATTAGTGTTGATAAATATTGCACTGCCTAGGTTTTGGATTTTTTCTTTGATTTCAAGGTATTACAGTTATACTAACTTTATAAAGTAACATTGCACATTACTTAACAGATTTGCTTTCAAACTTGATAGATTACTTCGAAAAGTGAAGCTTTAAGTTTGTCAAATTAGTATAATCATATTTATAAATTTAGTATAAAAAATGATGGTATAGTAGATATGTTCTATCTTCACCCCCCTGCTTCTTAAACAAGTCCGATTTGGAAAATACTATCTGGACTATACATTTGAGTATTTTTGGGGATATCTATTATATCAAATCTGTTGCCTTCGGAGTAATATAATTCCTATCCTCAGTAGGGATAAAAGCTTGCTCGTTTCTAGAATTTCAACTTATTACTTCTCTATATGGAATTATACTAACGCTACCATGTTTAATATTACTTATTCTCTAAACTCCTAAACTCGTAAAACTTTATACCTTATCAATTCCAAAGCGACTCTAATTACTAATTACAACTTGAGGTGCTAATAATAAATTTTCTTCAGATTTGATTAACTGCCCAATACCTAGAAAGTCACCTTTATAATTGTATACTCGGAAATAGTGCTCAGCTTTTTTAGTTTCTATCTGCCATTTTACTTGATAGGGTAAACGTTGACCTTGACACCATCTTTTTGCATCTTCAGTAATTAAGACTATCACTGGTAAATGTGCCAATGCTATTTCTATAGATAAAAGACTAAACTTATTTTCCTGTAGTTGATTTTCCACTTCTGCAAAAGTGAGACTATTTTCCTCAGAAAAACCACTACTTTCTATTCTGGTTAAAGCAGCTAAAGTTCCGCCAATACTTAAAGTTCTACCTAGATCGCGAGCGATCGCTCGAATATAAGTTCCTGTACCACAAGCGATCGCCAAGTCTACTTCTGGAAAATCTCCACTTCGCCAGTCAAGAATTTTTATATTAAACACTTCAACAATACGGGTAGGAACCTCAACTGTTTTTCCCTGACGCGCTAAATCATAAAGTCGCTTTCCTTCTACCTGTATTGCACTATAACTAGGTGGCACTTGCTCTATTTTACCTAGGAAATTTGGTAATACTTTTTCAATATCAGACAACATTAATTCTGGTACTGGTGCAGATTGAACAATTTCTCCCTCTAAGTCATCAGTAGTAGTAATTATACCAAATTTAACTGTACCAAAATAAGCTTTTTCTGAAGGTAGAAACTGTAATAACCTGGTTGCTTTTCCCACTGCAATAGGTAAAACACCAGTAGCAGCAGGGTCAAGAGTTCCTCCATGTCCAACACGCTTGAGACGTAGTAGCTTTCGTACTTTTGCTACACAGTCATGGGAAGTCATGCCCGATGGTTTGTTAAGATTGAGAAATCCTTGCATTATATTGTTATTTCAAACTTAATCTTTTGTGATCATGTTGTCTCAGATAGTTATGAAGTCAAGGTCCTCTTCATCGACTCCAATAACTATTGCCAGAAAATCTTCTGGGTCATTCCTCAACCGAATAACTGTTCCATTTCTTTCACCAACTATTGTGTCCAAAAAATCCAGGTCACTACGTCTCAAACTATCAATTAATCCAATTCTATCACGTTGATCAGTATTATAATCATTAATAATATCTGCTTCTGATTCACTCAGGCCACCTGTACTTTTAGAAATAATGAATAAATCTTTTCCAATACCTCCTATTAAAGTGTCAGAGTCGCGATCGCCTGCTAGAGTGTCATTACCTTCGCTTCCAACTAAGCAGTCATCACCTTTACCACCGTATAAACAATCATCATCTAAACTGCCAAAAAGAGTATCATTCCCCCTATTTCCATAAAGTGTGTCTTGATCATCATCTCCATCTAAAAAGTCATTATCTTTACCACCCCACAATATATCTTGGTCCTCATTCCCTAACAAAGAATCCTTTCCTTGATTACCAAATAGGGAATCATCGCCGCTTCTTCCCAAAAGTGTATCACTACCCTCGTTGCCATAAATTATATCTCTTCCACCTCTGCCGTCTATAGAGTCTCTACCCTTAAGTCCGCTAATTGAATCTGATCCTGCTGAACCAATGGTCTCATCATCTTCATCTGTTAGGAGTTTGAACGAACCCCCAGAACCTTCACTAGTATTACCTTTAGTATTATTCAGAAGTGGCCTAAAAAGATCAACTGTAGTACCAATAAAAATACCTTCTTCTGTTGCAGTCACCATAAAGCTTTTCTAAATAACTTTTTTGTCCAATGAAATTAGTATTTACATATTTTTCATTATATTTTTTTATTAGTGGATGTTAAGTCTGATTAATTTCAATGTCCACAAATTATTGAATTCAGTCTATTATAGAGTTATTCATTCAATTTAGAAGATTGGTAGATACCAAAAAACTTTTTAAGCGAAAATTTTTGCCTTTTGACTTTTATTTTTTGCCTAACTAAAAATTTGGGTCTCAAGGCTTTTTTGTTAAGGCGGTAAAAAAAGAATATTGTATATCTTCTTGCCTCCCTATTGTAAAAGACCCTGATAACTAATAACTGTTAACTGATAATTGAAACTATCCCTAACAATACATACTCTTAATTTTGACGATGCCATAAATTTTTGTTAATTTTAAACTAAGTATACAATAAAATATTCAAACTAAAAAAAAGAATTTGTTGATATTTAGACTGGCTACTCAATGAATAATTAATTGTAAAAGCAAGTTCTAATCAATTAATAATAGCTAACTGCTAAAGCTCAAGCTATCAGGATAACACTTAATACTGGAGTGCAAAAAAATAGTAATGTTTAATTCAACACAAATCTTAATAGAGACTTTTGTCAAAGAGCTACAAGCAGGATACCATCGTACCTATGGTGGCTTTAAACCAGACTATCCAGAAATTATTGCCTGGGCCGGAAATATGGCTTTGGAAAACATCGCTAATTGTGACGCATTATATCATAATATTGAACACACAATGTTAGTTACTCTTGTGGGGCAAGAAATTTTGCGGGGTAAGCACATTCGAGAAGGTGGTGTTTCTCCAGAAGATTGGTTACATTATATTATTTCTTTATTGTGTCATGATATTGGTTATACTAAAGGACTATGTAGAGAAGACCAAGAATTATTAGGTCTATATGCTACTGGAATAGATGGTGGGATGGTATCTTTGGCAGATGGTAGTACGGCGGCTAGTTTAACACCTTATCATGTTGACCGGGGTAAATTAGCAATAGATGAACGTTTTGGTGGTCATCGATTAATTGATGCAGCTCAAATTAAACGTAATATTGAATTAACTCGTTTTCCTGTTCCAGAAGCAGAAACTTATCAAGATAGAAATAATTTTTCTGGGTTATCAAGGGCTGCAGATTTAATTGGTCAATTAAGTGACCCTAATTATTTGCTCAAAATTAGTGCTTTGTTTTATGAGTTTGAAGAAGTAGGTACTAATAAAATTTTAGGTTATAAATGTCCTGGAGATCTCCGACGCAGTTACGCGAAATTTTACTGGAATGGAGTTTATCCCTATATTCCTGCTGCTCTTAGTTATTTGGAATTAACTCAAAGTGGAAAACAAATTATTGCTAATCTCTATGCAAATGTATTTCAAATAGAACATGGACCTCAAACAAAACTTCATAGTACAACATCAGAAAATGATGATTATCAAAGTCACCATAATGGAGATTTCAAAATTGAACTGCCAACTATAGAAAAGAAATTTAGTGATTTTTTAGATTTAAATTTATAAGTAGATATAGGCAGCAATTTAAGAATCATATAAATCAATTTATACCATTTATATATGATGTATTTTGAGTGAAATTATTAAGTAATTTCATTGCTTAATTAGCAATTAGCTTCTAAGCTCTTTTATAACTATTAAATTAAGATAATTTAATAGTTAAATAACTGGAATTTACTGTATATTTTCCCCTATGATTTTAAGCTAGGTTCTATCTACTCGAAAATTGAGGCAAGGAAATAATAGATTGTGGCAAAATTAACACTAGAAGTTGAGCAATACACTCAAAACTTAAGGGAAAAACTTCAAGAAGCTGGTTATTCTTACTATGTTCTTGATCAACCAATTATGGAAGATGCTGTTTATGATCACCTACTTCGAGAGTTACAGGAATTAGAAAGTCAATATCCTCAATTAATTGTTTCAGATAGTCCTACTCAAAGAGTGGGAGAAAAGCCAGCAACTAAATTTGTATCAGTTAAACATAATATTCCCCTTTATAGTCTGGAAAATGCTTTTAATATTCAGGAATTAAAAAGTTGGCAAGAACGTTGGCAGCGTCAAACACTTCTTGAAAATCAAAGGTTAACTCTCCCCCTAAGGGGGGAAGTCAAAATTAAAAACTCTATTGATGAGTCAGATAATTTCTCTACAGTTAATTCTTTAGCTCCAGTAATTACTGGTTCTAATTTTGATGAAATAGATTTAGCAAGTGTAGATTATATTTGTGAATTAAAAATTGATGGTTCTGCTTTGGCTTTAACTTATGAAAATGGTTTATTAGTACGAGGTGCTACTCGCGGTGATGGAATTATGGGGGAAGATATTACTCAAAATGTTAAGACAATTAATAGTATTCCCTTAAAACTTAAAGTTGATAATCCACCTTTATTAGTAGAAGTTAGGGGAGAAGCTTTTTTATCAATAAATGTATTTGAAAATATTAATGCTGAAAGAGAAAAAATTGGAGAGATTATATTTGCAAATCCACGGAATGCAGCAGCAGGTACTTTAAGACAATTAGACTCAAAAATAGTAGCCAAACGTCGCCTAGATTTTTTTGCTTATACACTTTATTTAGAAGAAAATGAATCGAATTTTTTGCAGTTTTATACACAGTCGCAATGTTTAGAGTTACTTAAAAAATTAGGTTTTAAAGTTAATCCTAACGGTCAAGTTTGTAGCTCTTTAAATGAAGTTGAAGCATATTATCAGTACTGGGATAAACAACGAGAAAATCTACCTTATTTAACTGATGGAGTAGTTGTTAAACTTAATTCTTTATCACTACAAGAGAAGTTAGGATTTACTCAAAAGTACCCTCGGTGGGCGATCGCTCTCAAATACCCTGCCGAAGAAATTCCAACCATTGTCCAAGGAGTTACAGTTCAAGTAGGGCGTACTGGGGCCATAACTCCTGTGGCCGAATTAAAACCAGTTCAGTTGGCAGGGACAACTGTACAAAGGGCATCTCTACATAATAGCGATCGCTTGGCAGAATTGGACTTACACATTGGGGATACAGTAATAGTCCGCAAGGCAGGGGAAATTATTCCAGAGGTGGTCAGAGTTTTACCAGAATTACGACCAAAAAAAGCTCAAAGATTTCAAATGCCCACTCATTGTCCAGAATGTAGTCAACCTCTAATTAAACCTAGAAATGAGGCGGTAACTCGATGTATTAATACTTCATGTCCCGCTATTCTTCGGGGATCATTAGCACACTGGGCATCTAGGGCAGCTTTGGATATTAATGGTTTGGGAGAAAAGTTGGTGCAGCAGTTGGTTAATAGTGGTTTGGTTAAGTCTGTGGCAGATTTGTATAATTTGACTATGGAAGATTTGACTTCCCTGGAACGCATGGGGAAAAAGTCGGCGAATAAGTTGATAGAAGCTATGGGGACTTCAAAAGCTCAACCCTGGAGGCGGGTGCTTTATGGTTTGGGTATTCGTCATGTAGGTACGGTGAATGCAGAGTTGTTGACTCAAAAATTTCCGACTGTGGCACAGTTAAGCCAAGCAAAGGCAACTGACATTGAAACAGTGCATGGTATTGGTCCTGAAATTGCTCAATATGTGGAACAGTGGTTTCGGGTACCAGCAAATCAGAATTTAGTTGAACGTCTAAAAATTGCTGGAGTGACAATGGAGACCAAAGACTCTACAAGTGGTATGGCAAAGTTGACGGAAACTGTGCTAGCTATTCAGAATTTAGCTGCACGTCAGAATTTAGTTGCACGTCAGAATTTAGAGAATTTAGTTGAACGTCTAAAAATTGCTGGAGTGACAATGGAGACCAAAGACTCTACAAGTGATGTGGTAGAAGTGCAAAGTGGTTTGTTAAGAGGTAAAACTTTTGTGTTGACGGGAACTTTGCCAACTATGAGGCGAGATGAGGCAAAAAACTTGATTCAAAATGCTGGTGGTAAGGTTACAAGTTCGGTAAGTTCTAAGACTGACTTTATTGTAGTGGGAGAAGATGGAGGCTCTAAGTTAGAGAAGGCAAAAAAATTAGGGGTGAAAGAGTTGAGTGAGTCAGAGTTATTGGAAGCGTTGGCAGTGACTGGGATATAGTATTATATCTAGTTAATAAGGAAGGTAAAAGCTAGAAGGGAAGAAATAGAAAACTCAGTTATTTGAGCTTTTAAATCTTCAAAATAGGTAAACATTTAGCTGATAAGATAGCTGTACTATAATAGTTTGACTTTTGCGCACTATATATCATTTGTAAAATGAGTGGCTGTGGTTATGATAAATTTTGCAAAAATCCTATTTTTTTCTAAAAAAAATCATTTTAAAATCCCAGGAAATTAAACACGCACTTACACAGAATTATTTACAAATCACGGTTTTAAACAAAGATTGGATTTTAGCTTCGCTCAATTTGTAGTTTAATTTTGTTTATGAGGTTAAAATTTAATTTTATCCTCCCGTAATTTCATAACTCTAGCTCAGTATTTGGTATTATTTATCACAACTTAAAGCAATAATTAGATTATTGTCAGAAAAATCCTACCAATAATCCTCTCCGTAATCTTCTATTGCTTGAGGTGGAATTTCTATTGGATGCCATGACAAATTTTTTAATCCAGCTTTTTTGACAGCCTCTTCATAACCAGGCCAATTCCAGCCCCAGCAATCAATTATAAAAGGTAAAGAAGTGTGAAACTCAATTTCATAATAGTAGCCTTGGGAAATTGATTCTTGTTTAGTACCGTTAATCCATATTTAGTAGGATTTGATTGGCTTATCTTAAAATCTGGATGAGTTGTAAAGGCCACAAAACATCCTTCCTCTTCCATATTTTTACAGACACTAACAAGCATAGAGAGCAAATGTTCTGGTTTTGGGGGTAGTTCAGAAGATAAACGGCAGTGATCAGATAATCAGATCAAAACTTTCTATCTGCTCCAATTGTGTCGTATTTTCTAGATGGTATTGAATACCCAGTGGCTTTTCCTTTTTTTGTTTACGTGCCACCTTGAGCATCTCTTCTGAGATATTCACACCAACTACCGTGGTAGCTGCTTGTTGTTTTAATAACTGAGTGTAAAAACCTGTGTTACAGGCAAAATCAAGAATTTTTTTCCCTCTAAACTGCCCAGTAGCTTAAAAAAAGTAAATTTTTTTGAAATTGACAATGTGGCTTAACTGTGGCTTAACTTTTGAATTCTTGGTAAATCGCACCAATATTATTATATTGCTTTTCAATACAACAACAAATTTTTCTATGATAATTACAATAGTATTTTATTTGATTAAAAACCAATTAACATACTTAAGTACAAAAAGCTTTATAATATTTATATTACATTGATAATATATGTATATAGCTTAGGGTTACAGTAAATCAAAACAACAAAGTTAGAGATTGCTTAAATAAATCTACTAGATATTGAATCAACTCGTGTAGAGAAAATAATATATCTACTGTCAAGGATAAGTGTGAATATTGTTGAACTTTTTAATTATTTGATTTAACGGAGACTGAGGTCAAGTATTTTAGGTGGCAAAATAAGATTTATGTTCCCATTATCAACACTACATTTTCAACTCAAAGGAAAAGGTTTTCCTATTCTTTGTCTTCACGGACATCCAGGTAATAGTCAATGTATGTCAGTCTTTACTAACTCTTTGTGCCAAAACTTTCAAACCATTGCTCCAGACTTAAGAGGATATGGGAAAAGTTCTACGAAAACCAACTTTGAAATTACTCAACATTTAATAGACTTAGAAACACTTCTGGAACAACTTCAAATTTCTAGATATTTAATATTAGGATGGTCTTTAGGTGGAATTATTGGCATGGAGTTAGCTCTGAGAAACCCTGAGCAAGTCGCAGGTTTAATTTTAATAGCTACAGCTGCCAGGCCTCGAAGTAATCATCCGCCGATAACTTGGCAGGATAATCTTTATACAGGTTTAGCGGGGGTCATAAATTATTTTTTACCTGGTTGGCAATGGAATATTGATACTTTTGGCAAGCGATCGCTATTTAGATATCTCATCCAACACCATACTCCTGCTACCTATAAATATTTAGCAAAAGAAGCAGTTTCGGCTTATTTACAAACTTCAAGATTTGCTACTAAAGCCTTGAATAAAGCTTTAAGAGGTGGTTATAACAGATTAACTGAGTTAAGCAAGATTCAATCTCCTTGCTTAGTATTAGCTGGGGCAGGCGATCGGCATATTACTCTATCGTCAAGTCAAGAAACTGCCCTTCACCTCAAAAATGCTACTTGGCAATGCTATCCTAACACAGCGCATTTATTTCCTTGGGAAATTCCTCACCAAGTTATAACAGATATCAAAAACTGGGTAGAGTTAGTGTGATTCGTTTGGCCTAAGTCAACCCTAATGGTTTTCGTTTAGACAGCCCTTAAAATGGTAATTATAGTACCTCACGGGATGACAAAGTAGCTGAAGTAGTTAGTCCCAAAATTATAATAAGTGATAAAAATGTTTTTCTTTGTAGTAAAGCAAGATCCCTATGCTTATAATTTCTATTCTACTAGCAAATTTAATTATAATTATTTGATTAGGTAGCATATTACAAGGACTTCCCTATGTCAAAGTTCTAGCTAAATACGTAAATTTTTTGACCAGTGTTGTCGATGAATTTCGTAAATAGCCATACCCGTTGCGACTGATACATTCAAACTTGGTGTACTTCCCGACATTGGTATAGAAACTAAGGCGTCACAATTTTTTTGGATCAGAAGACTTAAACCTTCTCCTTCGCTACCAACGACTAAAACAATAGCTCCAGTGAATTTTACTGTATGGATAGGTTCCCCGTCCTTCGCGACAGTACCATATATCCAAAAACCCTCTTTCTTTAATTCTTCCAAAGCACTATTAAGATTAATAACTCTAGCTACAGGAAAATTTTCTAAGGCTCCTGCAGCAACTTTTGTCACTGTGGAAGTTATTCCTACTGCTCGTCTTTGCGGAATAACTAAACCTTGTATTCCAAGAGCTTCACCAGTGCGAATAATAGCTCCTAAGTTATGGGGATCATTTATCCCATCAGCTACAAGCAATACAGAGCGATCAGTTTTCGATTTTGCTTGAGAAATTAATTCGTGAAGTTCCTTATACTCATAAGGGCATATTTGAGCTACTATACCCTGATGATGTTTTCTCCGGGTAATTTGATCTAGGCGTCTGTCATCTACTTCATCTATAATTGTACCCTTCGTTTTGGCCTCGTTCAGCAATATATGAAACCGGGGATCATATCGCAGAGAAGAAATTATCCAGATGCGGTTTAAATATCGCTCACTTTTGAGGGCAGCTTGTACAGTGTGTCGTCCGTAGATTAGATCCTCATCTTCTTCTTTGACAGTTGGGGAATAATATTTTTTTGATCGCCCATCTTTTAGTTGAATTTGTTTATTTTTTTGAGGTTTTTCTTGAGAATTGAATTTATAATTTTTTGTAGACATAAGTTATTTCAAATTTGCTTTACTACTTATAGTTTTTATTGAATCCCTTTGGGAGATGTTATAGGTAAAAGACAATTGTAGATTAATTATTTCAAATTTGATTTTGATAAGTAACTCATATTTTTGAAAATTTTTTTACTATAAAATTAGCTGCTACTTTTTAGTATTTTATTAACAACAAACTTTAATTTTAAAAGACCAAATCTCTTATGCTAAAATACCTTATCTACTCAAAACTCTAGCAATTAAAGCCATTATTGTTAGTTGGCCATACTCTAAAAATAATAAAAATATATATTAACCTGACTTTTGACTTTAATCTAATTCTATATAGCTTAGTAGTTGATTTAATCTTTGTGGATCGGTCAAATATAGGTACCCAATTAAAGTTTCTAGACTTGTAGCCTGTTGATAAACCTCTGGATCTAATCTTTTTGGTTTCCTAAAAGCAGCATTCCGTCCTCGCTTGAGAATATCTAACTCTACATCAGTGAGGTGAGGTTTTAAGTTATGTAATTGATGAGCTTGACTTTCTGCCCTGACTTGGGACACAACTAATTGATGATAATAACCCGACCGCTTTGGTGGTATCAAATAGTAATTCCGAATATACAGTTCGTAAACTGCATCTCCCAAATAGGCCCAAGCTGACGGTGAAATTTTCTGAACTTCTGCTGACGTTAGGATGATAGGGTTTAACTGCTGCAAAGTAATTATTTTACTATATAAAACTTAAACAATTACGGCAAAATTCGGAAATATCCAATTATGCCAGTGAAAAATGCTTGCTTTATTTTTCAACCAGGAGAGTAGGCTACTTCCGGTTAACAGAAGTAACTTCGGGTAGAGCCTGCCCTGCTAAATTGATTAAGTAACTCGTATTGGGACAAAACTAATGCTACATTCAAGTACCGGTCTATATATTTGTGTATAATCAATTATTCCACAATGAAGACAGTTAAAGATGGGGTCACTTAGCTTTAGTTCTGAGTAAATGATACTGTAATTATGATAAGTTTTGAATAAGGTCAGCTACTGGTCAGCTAACACAACGCTTCGCCCCAGTTAATCTTTTAGTTAATCCTTGTTAAATTCATAGAACCCTTAGCATACTATTGATGGAGCTAACTTTCTATTTTGCATCATGGCTTTGACATTAAAATATTCTAATCTATAAAATATCTAGGCATCTGAATAACATGAGAATGTTACCTGGGGGTCTTCTTTGGGGCATCTGCTTCTTTTCTGAGACACAACGAGTAAAGAACTAATCTTATTTAAACATGGATTGTCGCCCGATGGGTGGGCGAGGCTTTAACCCCAATTTTTCGGTAAATAATTTATAGAGAAAATCTGTCCCTGTATCTTTAAATTTGCCATAAGGTTTAGCGACTCTAACCTGGGATTTTTTATCGTTTAGACTCTTTAGTTTTATTATGATAATAACTTGCTTAACTTTCGCCCTTCGTAGCTCCTCTGAAGCAGGCTATTTCTTAACTGGTTTTTTTTCTGGTTTTAGTGCATCAATTTTATTACTATCGCTCAAAGTAGCAAAAGTTTTAATTCCTCAATTCTATGCCTACTGAATGATTAGTTTGAGCTAAGATTTATGGATTAATTTATACTACAAAACTTAAAAAATGTCTATTAGAAGAGTTTTTAATAATAGTTACTGATGATGCAAGACTCGGTAACTTTCTAAAGCAAAGTATTTTTAGTTTTCCAACTATAGCTAAATAAATCTTACCAACTTTAAACCTCTCTTTTGTCAACCTAGCAGTTTGTATGTGACTTTCAAGTTTAAAACTTATGAGGCTTAATAGCTTTTCCTTTCCTCTTAACTTTGGTTGATTTAAAAAAGTTTTGAGCAGCTTGACTTAAATCATTTAAATATTGCTGGAATGGTATAATAAAAATCTCTGGTCATCATTCTCTATCTTTAGTCCTTTTAGCTCTGAATAATAAACTGTTTTTGTAGCGAGCGAGTTAACAGGTTTTTTCTCTCTTAATTTATAGTTTTATTGACAGAAAGCTAGGGTTTAATTCCAGGAAACACATTTGCGTAATGTTGACACAGAAAAGATAGCAAAATAGCTTTGCACGCTCCGTATTTTTTTCCCTGGTGTTGGATATAATACTATACTCAGATATCCCTTTCATAATTTAACCTTTCAACTAAATATTTATGATTACCTATTTAGTGATAAAACAACTAAAAAGTCGACCTAGAAGGGCGAGGTTTTAGATATTAATTTTTCGGTAAAAGTCTGACTTGCTGTAGTATATTCAACTAATTCAAATAATCGAAAGGTCTTTAATATTGGTATCTTTATTGTCTTACCAGCGTTAAGAGTATTCTGCTTGCTTTTTGACATAGTTAGTAAAGACTGTTTTGACTCCTAAAATGGGTTGATTGTAACTCAAACTAAATTCTTTACTAAACTTATTGATTTTAGTCATGGCTTGAGTGACATTAATCATATTCAAACCATAGTTATAAACAAATCTGGCAGAATCTTCCTAGTAGGCCATCAAAGAGCACTCTTTCTTATTGAGTTTTAACTCAAATTTAAGTGCAAACAATTGAATCACCTCCTAACTACAATTATAAATTTTTTTTACATTAAAATTTTCTCAGATTTTTTTGATTTATTGCCAGAAATTGCCAGGTTAATACTGGCAACCAGCTCCCGTCTAGAGTTTTGTTTTTTGACGGGATATAACACCTATCTAGATTAGATCATCTGTCTTGATCATCTGTCTTTGCCTTGTTCGGGTGAGAGTTCTTGATATCTTCGATAGCTTCTTCTAATGTACTTCGTAAAGACAAAAACTTTTCTAAACGAACCAACTTAACGGTTTGTTTTACACGGGCATTGGAAACTATTTGCAAAGTACCTTCTTTGTCTTTGGTATGCTTTACCAGTTGCACAAGTGCTCCTAACCCAGAGCTATCAACAAAGTCTATCTTGGATAAGTCCAAAATAATATTTTTTGGTCCATTATCAATTTTTGTTTTCAGCGTTTTTGTGAAACTACCTTCTGAGAAAGCATCTAATAACCCTGTTAGGCGGAATAGCTGGTAGTTATCCCTGACTTCGTGAGAGCCTCTCAGGCTAACAGTCAGGTTTAATTGCTTAGGATCAGCAATAACACCCTCCTAGCTTAATTTTACTTAATTCAATACTAATCATACTTCAAAAAGTAAAATATGTCTACTATAAGACTACTTTTTTAATTTGAATATGATTGTGGGAATATCAATAGTCTACCGAAATTTTGGGTGGAAAGCTCCATCCTAGAATGATGGGCTTTGCATTTACTGTCCTAACTAACATGAATAATTGGGTGGATCCAATACTATGAGTGCTAATAATTATTAACAATGCACAGTAAGATTAATTTACTTAGGAAGTATCTTCTAATGCCTACAAGAGCTTTGAAACATTTATGTTAATTGGGTTGTCGGCGCTGACAGAAGTTGGAGTTACTTGGCCTGGAGGTTAGACAACTTATCAGAAATTCGGTTAGGCAGTGGGCTAGTTTTAAACTACAAACTAATCTTATGGTCTAATTTGCCAATACATAATCTAAGTAGGTAAGCACTGAAATTTCTTAATTATATGAAATTTTGTCAGGTAACTACAAGCTCATCTAGGCAGTTGATTTGAGATTAGATTTACTTTTTGTTACATAGTGACAAATTTTAAGGCTTACCTACTTATAGATTTTAATAAGTATAGCCGTACCAGTATATATAAATTTCTATTAATAAATATTATCAAATCAGTAATAGTTAACTAAGCTCAACTCAAAGCTTTAACTTTGCGAGTATCTTTCATTGCTTGAACGAAACGTTCAAACAAATAATCAGCGTCATGAGGGCCGGGACTTGCTTCCGGGTGGTACTGTACTGAGAATAAGGGTAAAGATTTATGCCTTAGACCGGCTACAGTTTGGTCGTTCAAGTTGAGATGGGTAATTTCTAATTCAGCCACTAAAGAATCTGCATTAATGGCAAATCCATGATTTTGACTAGTAATTTCTACTCGTTGTTGCAAACCTGCTGGTTGATTAAGACCCCGATGACCAAATTTTAGCTTAAAAGTGTCTGCTCCCAAGGCTAGACCGAGAACCTGATGTCCCATGCAAATACCAAATACAGGTTTAGATGATTTTAGCAACTCTTTAGTAGTTTCAATACCTTCCCTCACTGCAGAAGGGTCTCCCGGTCCATTAGAAAGGAAAATTCCATCAGGATTATGCTTGAGAATTTCTTCTGGTGGTGTATCGGCAGGAACAACTATGACTTGACAACCATAACTAGCTAAACGTCGAAGGATATTTTTTTTCACTCCAAAGTCAATGGCCACAACTGTAAATTTTTCTCCTGTATTACCAGAGACAGAAAGGTTAAACTCCCAGTCTGGGTTTGTTGGTTCAGACCATTGATAAGTTTCTTTAGTTGTTACTTTCTGAACTAAATTTAATCCTGCCATGCTAGGAGCAAACTGAACTTGTTCTAGCAATTCAGTTGGATTGAGAATTTCTGTAGAAATTGCTCCATTCATTGCTCCTACAGTCCGAATTTTCCGAGTCAAAGCGCGGGTATCTACACCGTAAATTCCTTGAATTTTATGCTCTTGTAGATATTCTGGTAAGGACTTAGTAGAACGCCAGTTACTAGGACGTGGACAAATATTTCGAGCGATCGCACCTTGAATCTGTGGTTTGTTGGACTCTTCATCTTCAGAGTTAACTCCTGTGTTTCCCAACTCTGGGTAGGTAAAAGTAACTATTTGCCCGCAATAACTTGGGTCTGTGAGAACTTCTTGATAACCAGTCATTCCTGTGTTAAATACTACTTCTCCTATGGTGGTTCCGGGAGCACCGAAAGATAAGCCACAGTAAGAGGTTCCATCTGCTAAGACGAGTAAAGCAGGTTGAGCTGAGATTGACATTTTAATTCCTCTATTTAATTAGTATAAAAAAAATCAGATCACTTCAGAATATCTAATTCAGGAACTGAGTTTGAGATTTTAATGATTAGTATAGATAATATCAGTTGAGAATAATATTTAGGTTATTGAGGATATATTATTATCCTGAGAAAAAATGTAGCAGTCACAAGTGAAAATTACACTTATATTTCAAATAAGATAAAATAAGATTAAACTAATTTAATTTAATTAGTAGTCATCGATAAATAGTCATCAAATAAATATTACAGTAAGCAAATAATTAAAGTTATTAAAAAATTTAGTAATTATGATGAATTTTTTTTTACTGCATAACTCTAGTAACAAAAATAATATCAAGTATAAACAACGGTTTAAAACCATTTTTTGGCAAGTACCATCAATGTTGCTGACAAGATTAATTTGTACGGCTACGATCGCTCAAGAACATCCAGGATGCTTTATGGTTGATGAACTTGGAAATAAGAAGGATTTAACAACATCAGTTTGTGGTCTGTTGCAGGAAGAATTACCAGGGGAAGTATCAACTTCAAGTCCAACAGCAGGAATATACCAAATACCAATTAAAGGTCGTCAGGGTGGTACTCTCTTAATTGATGTTACGTTTAATGGTAATCAAACTTATCCAATGGTTTTAGATACCGGAGCTAGTGACACAATTATTACTCAAGAAATGGCAAAAACTTTGAAGGTTATTCCTTATACACAAGAAACTTATTCTATAGCTGATGGTAGCAGTGTAGAAATGGGAGTAGGTTTAGTTCGTTCTATTTCTGCTGGTGGCCTAACATTTAATGAGTTTAATGTTTCGATCGCACCGCCAAATAAAAAAATAGGGCTGCTTGGACAAAGCTTCTTTGGTAATTATGATATGACAATTAAGGCAGATATAGTAGAATTACGGAGACGTTCTAGTAGTTAACTAGACATTATATAACCCCTAACTCCTAAAACTTTTCCCCTATTTTTAGCAGACTCAAATAATTTCAAAAGATTGATAAGAATTGAACTAACTGCTCTAATTTCAACCAAGCTGCACCACTTTGGAGAATATCTTTAGCTTTGCCAATACCTTCTTGATGAGCTTCTAGTGGTACAACGCCCGCTACCTGTAGTGCCAGAGAACTATTCAAAGCCACTACATCTGTTTGTTGAGAAGTTCCTTTACCCTGAAGAACGTTTTTGAGAATTTCGGCGTTTTGCTCTACGTCTCCACCTTGTAAGGTACTTATTGGGGCATAATTTAAGCCTAAATATTGGGGGTTAATTGAGGTGGCTTTTACCTCACCATGAGATAATATGGCTATATCAGTGATGTCGCCTAGACCAGCTTCGTCAAGTTTTTCTCTACCGTGGAGAGCGATCGCATATTCTACTCCTAATATTCCTAAAGCTTGGGCTACTGTTTTTACTAGTGTAGAATTGTATACACCAATAATTTGAGCTTGGGGACGCAAGGGGTTAACTAAAGGACCTAAAAGGTTAAACACGGTTCGTACTTTTAAAGTCCTCCGTAGAGGAACTACACATTTCATTGCTGGATGCCAGCCGGGTGCAAATAGAAAGGTAATTCCTACTTCAGATAATGCAGATATTACTTTTTCTGTGGGTGCATTCAAACGTATTCCTAATGCTTCTAATACGTCAGCAGAACCGACTTTACCTGAAGCAGAACGGTTACCATGTTTGGCTACTGGTACTCCTGCGGCGGCTAGGACAAAAGCAACTGCAGTGGAAATATTGAATGTTGAGGCTCCATCTCCACCAGTACCGCAGGTATCAATGATAGGGTATTGAAAGTTGGTGATGGGAATATTGTTATTATGGTATTCTTTTGTTAAGGATAAAGATTGTAATACTTTTGCCATACCAGCTAATTCTTGAGCAGATACACCTTTGGCTTGTAAGGCTGCTAATATTGCTCCTGATAGAACAGGTGGAATTTCTTCTTGTAGCCATCCTTGCATTAAGTTTGAGGCTTGGGAGGATGATAAAGATTGGCCATCAAGTAATTGCTGTAATAAACTAGGCCATTCGTTTATGGAGGAGTTGTTCATTATTGTAACTTGCTGGTTATAGAAGTACTTAAATATACAGTTGAATATTACGGAAAAATTGGGTTTAAAGCCTCGCCCATAAGCGGGTGACTTTTTAGTTTATTTTTTTCCACTGGTTATGTTATCATGCCTTCTAGTTCACAATAAATATATTAGTCCCAGGTAGACATACCGAGACAAAAAAACGGACAGGTCGGTCAGCAAAAGACTACTGAAAAGGTAACAGCAGCCTGTGATATGTTAACCCGCGGAGGGGCTACAGCTCGGTAGGAGTCTCAGTGCTTTTATGACGGGGAGGATGTGAAAGGACTACGGGTAAAGAATAGGGAGTTTTTTGAAATTAGGGCACAAGCAATGGCTGAGATTCATATGAGGTCTAGGCACTGTTCTGGCCTAGCTATACTTGGGGTCAAAGCTAAATTCTTGTAGGACTTTAAACAATTTCAAAGTTATCGCTGGATAGAAAAGGAAGATTAGCAAAAACAGTTATTTTAGTTTGTTCAATGCCACCTTTTCCGTCTGGATCGAAGAATAATGACCCATCAGTGGTGTAAATAAATCTTTGGTCTGATGTGGTAGCTTTTGCATCTCTTGATCCAATAGAAAATTGGTTACTTAATAATTTACCGGGGTTCAAGCTGTCGAATGTGCGACTGTTAATGACTATAGTTTCGTTTAAAGCGTTAAAATCTGTAATTTTGTCTATGCCGTCTTTGGGAGATTCAAAGAAGAAGCGATCGACTCCACTGCCACCTGTGAGAATATCTTTGCCTTTACCACCAACTAATATGTCGTTTCCACTACTTCCAATTAGTCTATAGTTCAATAATTTTAGATATTGGCATAGTTCAATAATTTTAGATATTGGCAATGATTAAGTAGGTAAGTAGGAAAATTTACAACTATCTCCCCAGGGAGGGCAAATAAGTCTAAAAAAACAGATAATATCCAGACTTTAGACTAGATAAAGGTTTCGTTACATAGTGATGTTTATTAGTTTTTACTTACTTAATTTTGCTATTTAAGATGTTAATTATAAATATACAAATTGTCAATATCTACATTTTTTTTCTACAAAAAAGGTTGCTAAAATTAGTAGTATTAAAAGCTATTTACTTTTAAAAAAATCTATTTTTAAAATCTATTTTTATCTATCTAAATATAAGTATGATATTTAATTTGCACAAAATACAAATCATATAACATTTGTAGGGGTGAAAAACTGTTACCTTCTAATTTTTATTTGTGATTAAATACAATTTAAGTTGAATAAATAGTCATGCGTAGGGGCGAACGAATCCTTATATTTTTACAGTATCAAAATTTTGGGAAAAATACAAGGCAAATTTCTTTCTTTTTTTTTGAGCTTCAGAAAATGAATAAAGGAATGAATGCTTTGGGAGAGTATAGATAGTTGAAGGTTATTTTGGTGTTTGTAGATTTCTGCAAGCTCACCAGATGATTATAGTTGATTAAATATCATATTGTTGGGGAGAAGAATATTTTTTTGTGTTGAATAAATAGTCATGTGTAGGGGCGAACGAATCCTTATATTTTTACAGTATCAAAATTTAGGAAAAATGCAAGGCAAATTTCTTTATTTTTTTTGAGCTTCAGAAAATGAATAAAGGAATGAAGGAATGAATGCTTTGGGAGAGTATAGATAGTTGAGGGTTATTTTGGTGTTTGTAGATTTCTGTAAGCTCACCAGATGATTATAGTTGATTGAATATCATATTGTTGGGGGGAAGAATATTTTTTTGTGTTGAATAAATAGTCATAGGTAGGGGCGAACAAATCCTTATATCTTTACAGTATCAAAATTTTGGTGGAAATGCAAGGCAAATTTCTTTATTTTTTTTGAGCTTCAGAAAATGAATGAAGGAATGAAGGCGTGAAAGAATAAAGGAATGAATGCTTTGGGAGAGTATAGATAGTTGAGGGTTATTTTGGCGTTTGTAGATTTCTGTAAGCTCACCAGATGATTATAGTTGATTAAATATCATATTGTTGGGGGGAAGAATATTTTTTTGTGTTGAATAAATAGTCATAGGTAGGGGCGAATAACCCCTTATATCTTTATATTATCAAAATTTTGGTGGAAATGCAAGGCAAGCAAATTTCTTTATTTTTTTTGAGCTTCAGAAAATGAATAAAGGAATGAAGGAATGAATGCTTTGGGAGAGTATAGATAGTTGAGGGTTATTTTGGTGTTTGTAGATTTCTGTAAGCTCACCAGATGATTATAGTTGATTAAATATCATATTGTTGGGGGGAAGAATATTTTTTTGTGTTGAATAAATAGTCATAGGTAGGGGCGAATAACCCCTTATATCTTTATATTATCAAAATTTTGGTGGAAATGCAAGGCAAGCAAATTTCTTTATTTTTTTTGAGCTTCAGAAAATGAATAAGCAAATGAAGGAATGAAGGAGTGAAAGTTAACAAGTTTTCTATTCTACATTATTGATAATATGGGCGTTATTTCTTCGACAGAATGTTGCGGTTAAACTAGCTGCGGTGCTGGAGATTCAAAGTAGTATTTAAGTCTCTATGGCTAATAAGTTTGAGTACAGATTTTGGTTTTCCTGGTAAGTCTAAATTTTGATTTAAGTAGGTATCTTATAATCCTCAGTAAGCTTTATTTCAAAGCTTTTCTAAGTTGTGTAATTGACTTGGGATATGAGGTTAGGAAAATCTGTTTTTTTGACTATTATTAATATGAGTATATATGAGCAAATTTTTTCTCTTATGCTGATAATTCACGCCAATTTTTTTTTGCTAACTCCCTTTTTCTGTTAACTGGGATAGTTATTTTTTTGCTTTTTGTTTGGTTAGTTTTGGTGAAAAAAATATTTTTTTTGTGGCGCCAAAATCTATCAATGCTGTTTTTTAATCTTATTTAAGATGTATCAATTTTTCTGACTCAAAATCTGGGTAAATTATATTATTTTGATGAGCTAATGTTAATGCTCATAATACGAAGGTAATGGTGCAAGATAGCCTGATTTTTTTCTTGGGGTAGGTTCTTTTCTGATATCATCTTATTCTATATATTTTTATACTGGGTAAAATTGTTAGGTCTGAGGTTTTTGGTTAGAGCTAAACTTAAATATTGATCAAGTTCCTAACGTTTGCAATTTATATAAACTAGCATAAGTACCGTTTTGTTGTAGTAATTCTTGATGGGTACCTGACTCAGTTAATTCTCCTGTTTTCAGTACAAATATCCGATTAACATTTCTAATTGTGGAAAGTCGATGAGCAATAATAATACCTGTTCGTTGTGCTAAAATTTTTTCTAATGCTGATTGAATTAAAGCTTCTGTTCTGACATCTAAACTAGCAGTTGCTTCGTCAAGTACTAAAATTTTCGGGTTACGAATAGCAGCACGGGCAAATGCTAATAATTGTTTTTGACCACCTGAAATGTTAGATCCTCGTTCTCGTAATTGAGTATTATATCCTTGGGGTAATTCGGCAATGAATTTATCTATATTTGTGCTTTTTGCTGATGCTTTAATTTCTTCAAATGAATATTTTTCTCCGAGAGTAATATTACTTTTTACATCTCCAGTAAATAAAAATCCATCTTGTAGAATCACACCAATATGTTTCCGTAATTCTGCTTGAGGTAAGTTTTTAATATTAATTCCATCAACTAAAATCCTACCTTTATTTACATCATATAAACGACAAAGTAAGCGAATTATAGAACTTTTTCCGGCTCCAGTCGGTCCGACTAAGGCAATTTTTTCTCCTGGTTTAATAGTAAAGTTAATGTTTTTGAGAATATATTGATTTGATTTGTAGGCAAACCAGACATTTTCAAATCTAATTTCACCTATTTGGGAATTATTAATTTGAAGGTTTGATAACTTTTGAATTTCTTTTTCTGGGTCAATAATTTCAATTTTTTCGTTGAGAATATTTGCAATGCGTTCAATGGCGGTTAATCCAGCTTGAATAGCTGTAAATTTTTCAGCAAATTGTCGTAAGGGGTTGAATAAACGTTGAGCATATAAAATGAAGGAAGATAGAGTACCAAAGTCTAGATTTCCTGCTAAAAAAAATTGTCCTCCTAAGAATAAAACTGTAGCGATAGCAATTAAAGAAATCCATTCTAAAATACCAGAGATAGCAGAGTCATAAAAGATAGTTTTATCTAATGCTTTTACATAATTTATATTATTGGCTCTAAATAATTCTGAGTTGAACTTTTCTCTGCGAAATAATTGCACTATTTCAATGCCAACTAAGTTTTCTTGTAGCTGAGAATTTAAATCGGAAAGTTCATCTCTAGCTTTGTAATTAGCGTGCCGATATTTTTGCTGGAAATAGATAACAATTGCTGTTACTGGTAACATCATTAGTATGAGTGTTAAGGCCAATTGCCATTGAAGAATAAATATGGTGACTGCAATGATTAAAATTGAGAATAAATCCCTTATTATCCCAATAGCACCTGTAGAAAAGACATCTCCTAAAGCTTCAACATCGCTGGTAAGGCGAGTAATTAATTTACCTACAGGGGCAGTGTCAAAAAATTTTACTCCTAGGGAAAGAACGTGTTTAAATAAATCATTTCTAATATCAGCGGTAATTTGCTGTCCGATTTTTTCTACTAAAAAACCTTGTACAGATTGAAATAGGAATTGTACAATGATGCTTAGGGTTAATATTATTGCTAAAGTATTTAGTCCTTGAGATAATGATATTTGTTGGAGAAATAGCCAAGTTTTTTCTCTTAAAATTAGAGAAATTGCTTGTCCGACTAATAGTGGTTGAATTGTACCTGCAATTGATAGTGGTAATAATAATATTAGTGATGTTGCTACTAAGGTTTTGTAAGGTCGGGTGTAGTTTAGCAAGCGTTGAATTAGTTGCCAGTCTGTTTCAATGTTTTTAGTGTAATATTTGCTATTATTATTTTTGCTTGAGTTTCTACTCATAGATTTTTTATGTTTAAGCTTTTGCTAGTTTAATGCTATAATAAGGTAGCATATTAGCTGGCTTTTTCACAATTTAAGAATTATCCAAGAACATAATTATAATCAATTGATGAAATTGAAATAGTAAGGATTAAATTTGACAATATTGAGTTTTCATAGGTTGAAGTTAATTATATAGATTATATGGATTATATGATAATCAAAAGATAATATGATGAATAGATGAATACTTAGGTGCCTAAATAAGAAAAGGGGTTTTTTGCTCTGATTTTTTGTTTTTTGCTGCTACTAAATTTTGTTTGGAAGTTTATTTTTTGGGTAAGTACTGGGTATATTTACAGTTATTTAATTGATCAAATGCAGATTCTTTTGGTGGATGATGAACCAGAGTTTACTTCTCCTCTAAGTTGTGCTTTGAATAGGGAGGGTTATAATGTTGATGTTGCTGATCATGGAGAGGCGGGTTTTCAAATGGCTGTTGAGGGTAACTATGATTTATTGATTTTAGATTGGATGTTACCCCAAAAGACAGGGCTGGAGATTTGTCAAAGGTTGCGATCGCGCCATGACTATACCCCTGTTTTATTTCTTACTGCTAAAGATACATTAGATGAGCGTGTTAGGGGGTTAGATGCTGGTGCGGATGATTATTTAGTTAAGCCTTTTGAGTTACGAGAGTTATTAGCAAGGGTTCGAGCTTTATTGCGTCGCCGTGTTATTATTGAAACATCTACAGCTGATCAAAATTTACGGGTAGGAAATTTAGAGTTAGATATAGAAAATAAGGTTGCTTATCGTGGCGGGCAAGTGATTTTCTTATCTGAAAAAGAATGTAAGCTGTTGGGATATTTTATGAACTATCCCGGGGAACTTTTAACTCACCAACAAATTTATGAATATTTGTGGGGAGAAGGGGGACAACCAAGTAGTAATGTTTTAGCAGCACAAGTACGGTTATTGCGAAGAAAAATAGAGGTGGCTGGGGACTCGCCATTAATTCATACTGTTTATGGGAAAGGTTATTGGTTTAGAATATTAAGCTAATTAAAGAAGAATGGTTTTATGGTTTATAGGTTATTCAGTTAAGCTGTATTGATGGCAAAATTATAAAGGTAGTTCGGTTCTGAGCTAGTAGTAGTAGTAGTAGTAATTAAGGGGAATGGCAATTTTTTTGTAGATTTTTAGCTTAGATGAAATTTGAGAGGAGTGATAATGTCCTAATTTCCCTGAAATTTGCTAAAGTTCTTATTTTTTAATTGCTGGTGAAATTACATAACTAAAATGGTGTGTAGTGTATAGTTTGATGCTGGAAGATAGGTTTTGTCCTTCAAACTAATATAAAAGGCCGAGCCTAGCAACAGCTATATGGCTACTTTCATGGAACAAAACCGTTGTTAATTTTTAATTGATAGGTGGTAGGTTTTAGCTTTTAGGTAACCAGAGTTAACTAAACCACATCTGCAAGCTCTGGGGGATAAAAGTTTACCTGCTACCTACTTCCTAAGACTTAAAACCTACTATCTACTACTATCAGCTCTGGGCGGAAAGGATTAAAGATCGCCTCCCTGAAGTGCTAATAACACAATTACTACCGGGCCAGCAATCAAAACCATGGCTAGCATTGTTAACTGGGCGATGGTTTCAAAGTTAATGTTGCTGAAAAAATCAGTTAAAAACCCCATATTTCCTCTATAATTTAATAAAATAGATAGTGAACTAAAAAACTATTTTTTATTTTATCAAGGGATTGTCTATTTAATTTAATAAACTTTACAAAACTCAATATTTCGTTTTGCTAGAGTCAAGGGGATGTTAGTTCCAGTCCTCTAAAATTTTTTGGGGAATTTTAAATGAAAATTTCAAGTTAAAAAAAATGGTTACTTGGCGTTGTATAAAAAGTTGTGGTGCTTGTTGTTACTTAGATCCGACGGAGCGCCCAGATCTAGAAGAATACTTATCTGCAGAGGAGGTTGAGTATTATATGAGTTTAATAGGGGCAGATGGATGGTGTATTAATTATGACTCTTTAAGTCGAGAATGTCGTATTTACCCTGATAGACCAAAGTTTTGTCGAGTCCAGGCAGATATTTTTAAGGATATGTACGATGTTGAACCAGAGGAACTAGATGAATTTGCTATTGACTGTTGTCAGCAACATATTGGAGATATGTATGGTGAGTATAGTCTAGAAATGCTTCGGTTTAATAATGCAGTTGGTGTTAGATCGGGTTTTGAGAGATAATTTAGGGTAAACAGATATAATTTGCTGATTTTTAGTATATGTTTTTTTGAAATTTAGGTAAACAATATATGGGGAAATTCTATTTTCAAGAGGCATAATAAATTATAGTTTATTGGTAAGATGTTTTGTTATGGATAAATAGTTAAGTAGTTGAGATAGAGGATAATTATTTGAAACAATAAATAAGATTGAAAAAATTTAGATACATTTAGTAATTTAGTAATTTATTATAGTTGCCAGTGAAATTTTTCCAGATTAGCGAAAATACTGATAAAAACCAAGTAGATTTAGAAGAAAAAAAGGTTTCTCAGAGGTTACCTTTGGAAGTTAGTTCAGAAAAGGGAGAAGTTTTAATTCCTACTAATTCTCAATCAGAAGAAGAAGAAAGAAAGGTACAAAAAGCAGGGGCATGGGCAGTATTTGCTTCAACGTTTGTGACAATATTCTTAGCAGAAATTGGTGATAAAACTCAACTTACTACTTTGCTAATGACTGCTGAGTCTCAAGCTCCTTGGATAGTATTTGCAGGTGCAGGTAGTGCCTTAGTAATTACAAGTTTATTGGGGGTTTTGTTAGGTCAATGGTTAGCTAGTCACCTTTCTCCAAAAACTATAGAAAGGTCGGCAGGAGCTATTTTATTGCTAATATCTTTGACTTTGATATTTGAAGTTTTTTATGAAAATTTTCATGGTTAATAAATTATGTATTATTTCAGTTATCAGGATTAAGAATATGGAATTTCTGATAAGTATTTACAGAAAATTATTGGTCGCATTAATGTTGAGAAAAGAATGAGTTTTTAGCTGTTAAAGTGTAGAATTTCTTTTTTTAGTTAGTTAAATTTAGGAGTAAGTGGTAGGGGCATTTTACTAGAGATTAGTGTACCTGATTGAGATGAAGTTTACTAGTTTAATATACTATATTTATGAGTGAAAATTTTATGGGATTAATTTTTTTATTCTTTCTGGTTTATTCTAATTTTTTGGTTTATTAATTAACTATGGATTGGCAACTTTTAGGTTTAAGTTTTATTGCAGTTTTCTTATCTGAATTAGGAGATAAAAGTCAATTGGCGGCGATCGCTCTGGGTGGGTCTTCAAAGTTTCCCCAAGCAGTATTTTTAGGTACTGCATCTGCTCTATTATTAACGAGTTTTTTAGGAGTTTTAGTAGGGCAAGGAATGGCAGAAATTTTACCAACAAATATAGTAAAAATTACTGCTGCAACTGGATTTGCTTTTATGGGTCTTCGTCTTTTATTGTCTGGTGAGGAGAAGTCAGGGGAGTCTGAAGATAGTTAGGTTTAGGTTTTGTTTTAAGTAATATTTTCTGGGATTTTAAATTTGATGTTTTATTAATAATAATTAATCATATTTTTACAACTAAAATTTTGTAGGGATGTTCTATGAAACTTCCCTATTTTTGTATGCTAAAATGAAAATTTATGTATATTATTTAGTTGTTAAAATCTGACTCAGATTTATCTATTTTTGAAATGTTTTCATTGTAGCGATCGCGAAGTTCTGGAGATAAATCATCTGGATTTATTATTGTCTCTTTAACTTTGGCTTTTTGTGGGTTAGTTTGATGGTGAGGAGAACCAATTTTTGTCTTTGCTTCTCGCACAAATTTTATTTCTTCAGCTAAGTCAAAAAGGGAAACTTTTTGAGCTTTTGCTTCTCTGATAACTGCTCGACTTGCTGCGGAAATTACAACATTTAAAATATCACCTCCAGCGAGGTTTTCAGATTCGTTTGCTAACAATTCTAGATTAATATCTTCTGTAGTTGGTATTTCTTTTGGCAGTAAATGTTCCCATAATTTCATGCGACATTCTTTGTCTGGTATAGCAGTCGAAGCAAAGATTAGGACATAATGCTCGAAAAATTATCTAGGAAAGATTATGCCTTCTCCTTATAGCTATGACTTAAGACAAAAAGTTATTAAGGCCATTGATGGTGGGATGAGTAAAACTCAAGTAAGTTCTATATTTAAGATTAGTCGTAATACCATCAATACTTGGTTACATAGAAGAAGAGAAACTGGGGATATAAAAGCAAAAACAGGTTATCAAAAAGGATATAATCCCAAAATACCAGACTTAGAACAATTCAGAAAATTTGCCCAGATTAATGGCAGTAAAACTCAAAAAGAAATGGCTGATGAATGGCCAGATAAGGTAAGCGATCGCACTATAAGTAAAGCCTTAAAAAAAATTGGTTATACAAGAAAAAAAAACTTACGGTTACAGAGAAAGAGATGAAGACAAAAGAAAGAAATTTCTGGCCAAAATTCGCGATAAAAGGCCGGAACAGCTAGTGTATATAGATGAATCAGGTATGGATAATAGAGAAGATTATGGTTATGGATGGAATGAATTGGGAAAAAGATATTACGATTTAAAGTCAGGAAAAAGAAGTCTAAGGGTAAGTATTGTAAGTGGTTTGTGTGAAGGAAAATTAGTTGCTCCATTAACATTTGAAGGCTCTTGTAACCGTGTAGTTTTTGAAAAATGGTTGAGAGAAAAATTGTTGCCACAATTAAAAACAGGACAATTAGTAATATTAGACAATGCAAGTTTTCATAAATCCCAAAAAGTTAGAGAATTAATAGAATCAGTGAATTGTGAGCTTGAATATTTACCACCATATTCTCCTGACTTAAATGAAATAGAACATTATTGGTTTCCAATTAAAAATCGAGTCAGAAAGTCAGAAGGAACAATAGAAAATTTTCGCATTGAGAGTTGATTATGCTGTTAAGTTAACGTCCTAACCTTTGCTTCGATTGCTATAATTCAAATTCAATGTGTGCTAAAATGCGACGGACAAATGCTCCATCATAGTTTTTGGCGAGGTTCGTGGCAAAAATTACGACTCCATCAAATTTGTCTAGTTGAAGTAACATTACGGAACGACTAACATTAACTCCATGATCGGAACTTTGGGTGACATTAGTTAATCTTTTTCCTAAGATAGAGTCAGCTTCATCAAAGAATAAAACTGAGTCAGTTTCTTGGGCTTTTTTAAAAGCTGCGGTAATGTTTTTTGGGGTTTCACCTACATATTTAGACTCAATTTCTGCGTAGTTAACTTTGATGATTTTTTTCTTTAAAATGTGAGCGATCGCTTCTGCACAAAAAGTTTTACCTGTACCTGGTAACCCAAATAAATTAATTGCGGTACGTTTACCTCTGGGGTCAATACTTTTTAAGTTCCATTGGTAATATAAAATATCGTGATATTTAATTCTATTCAGTGCTGTATCAATTCTATTTTTGACGGTTGAGGGAACTATTAGATCGTCTAAACTTCTCTGAGGTTCTTCTGGGATAAACATTTCCATTCTGTTTATTTCAGTTGTTTTATCAGAGGAATTATTGGTGGGAGTTTGTTGAGGAGGTTTGTTAATATTTGTAGTTTTTATTTCCTCTGTTTTTGTATTTGTACTTTTTTGTCTTTCCCATCCTGTAGGCATAAATTAATTCTCCTTATAATAATTTGCTAAATATTGAAAAATTAAGTAGTTAGTTAAAAGTTTAGACTATTAAATTTTTTTCCTGGCTACAGATTAATTTATTTTTAGTCAAGTAAATCCATAATTTTGCGCTTATAATATCCTTGTTTTTCTAGTTCCTTTATAACATCTTCATCATCTATTTCACTCATATTATATTCAGTTTCTGATATGATAGTTTTCCCTGTTTTTTCAGTTTTAATAAAGATTCTAGAACGCACAGTTCCAACCATTGAATCTAGTTTAACCCAAGCATCCATTAAATCACTTTTTGCCAAACCTTGTTGACGTAACCATTTAGCAACTATTTCTCGTATATCATCCCATAATTTAACAACAATTAATGTTCCTACAGCTGCCGCTACTAACATACCTACTGCGACTAACCAACGCATAATATTTATTCTCCTATATCTATTAGTTATCCCAGGGAAAATTCCAGGGACGAGTCACAATATTACTACCACTTCTGAGAAATTCTGACCTAATTGTTTCTGGTAGTTCATCCCATTTCCAACTACTAGCAACGGAAAAATATGTACCGTTTTTGTAATCTAAATTTAGACGAATTTCTATATCATTAAAAGATGATAATTTAGTAAAAGTTAGTCTAGCATAATCAACTATTTCGTTAATCCTAGCAATTATTTTAGGATTTGCTATACCCCGAATAGTTTGTAATATTTCTTGACTGGGTATGCCTAATTTTTCTGCTAATGATATAGATAATTTTTCCTCAAACCAGCTATCAATATTCCTGCGATTTTCTGCTTCACTTTGTTTAGTTAAAAAATAGATACCTATACCTACTCCTATAACTGCAATAATAGAAATGGCAAGCCAGTCAATTTTGATTTGATTCATTTTTTTTTACCCTAAATACTTAATTTTTTTGAGCAAAACATACTAGTTAACTAAGCAGACATATCCATTTCGTCATCGCGATTTTTTGTTACATCAATTTCACTTTCACTTTTTCCTTTGCTGAGAAATTCTTTACGCACATCTTCAGGTAATTCATCCCAATTAACTTTCTCTTCTGTCTCTACTTTTACAGGAACTTTTTCACCAGACTCGAGAACTTTAATTACCCAAGATGTAACTCTTCTTATCCATTTGTTTGATGACTTTCTTTCTAGTGTTACTACTTGCTTTAACAAAAATTTACGCAACTTTTTCCAGGCTTTGCGAATGATCTTACGGGTATCAACAGCTTGATTATCTAAAGCACTAAATGCTTTTCTTACTGCACTTTCAATTGAAGGAATATTATTTTTAATCCAAGGAAAAAGACTATCTTCTGCCCAGCCTAAAATTTGATCCCAAAATATTAATGCGAAAGTTGCTGAAACCCCTAAAGCACCTGCTATAGCCCACATAAATAGTGGAATTGGCATAATTTTACTCCTTTGGATAAAGTTTAAAAGTTAATTTTTTTTCACCCTCGCGTAACCACTCTGAACGTACATCTTCAGGTAAACTATCTCTATCTAATTCCTGTTCTATTCTTGTTACTATTGGTTTGTTTTCTTTAATGTAATAAATTTCTATTTGACGATTATAAGTTTGAACTTTGAGTAATTCAGGTTCATAATTTACTTTAGGTTCATAATTTACTTTAATAGTTAAAATTAATGCTTTTGCGGCTTCGAGAAGTGTCGGGTTAATTTCTGATCCTTCTTTTACTAATTGTTCGTCAAACTCTCTACAAAGTTTATAGGTAATTCTTAAACATTGGGTAATTCTTAAAGGTTCAGATCTTGGTTGAGGCAAGTTTTTTTGCAGAAATTTGGCAATGCTTTGATAAACTTCCTGTCTGTTAGAAATATCATTGTCTGGTTCAATTTCTAAAACATTAAAAATATCGTTCAAAGCATTTTTTACTTCTTTTGGTAAATCTTTTTGGTGTAGATACTTTATAACTGTATAGAATGGTTTTTTTAATAAGCGAGATAATTCCCTTTCTTTCATAAATCAACCTAGTGACTTAATTTTTACTATCCTTCTATTGCATCACATTTTTTTTCTATTGTCAGTAGGGAATAGTCGGCATAAGTAGGGAATTTAATGATGAAAAAAAGTCTCTTTTATCATTAAATTTGGTAAAAAAAATTGTTGTGTAGGATAATGTAGGACTACAATACATATAAAGTCCTTTACCTAACCTCATCTATGGATATCCAAGAAATATTGAATTTAGCTGACCATCTCATCTTTAACAAAACAGGAAAACATTTAGAAGACCTACAACAAGCTATATTAAAGGGTGTTTTTCAAGGTAAAAAATATTCAGAAATAGCTCAAGAATGTCAATGCACTAACGGTCATGTCAGGGATGTTGCTTCAGAATTATGGAAAACTTTTTCAGATACTTTTGGAGAACAAGTAAATAAATCTAATCTACGTACCACATTTGAAAGATGGCAGTTTTCAATAGTTTCATCTCCAAAGATAGAAAAAGACTTTATAGGAATTAAAAATATAAATTTTTGCCCGGAAACTTCCCCTTCTTCAGAAACTATAAAACCTGAAAATTTGACTCAGCCAAATATTAACAAATGCCAGACTATTCCTCGACCAAAAATAAACCTATCAGATGCACCAGACTATAAAAAATTCTATGGTCGAAATCAGGAAATAAAAACTCTGAAAAAATGGATTCTCCAAGAACAAAAAAAATTAGTAATTCTCCATGGAATAATTGGTATTGGCAAAACAGCATTAGCTCTCCAACTAATCAAAAATATTCAAAATAAGTTCGACTATATAATTTGGCAAAGTCTGCGAGACTCCCCACCTCTTAAAACAATTCAAACTAACCTCATTAAATTTATTTCTAACCAAAAATTGACTATTGAAACTTCAGGAAATTCCTATCTTCTAGAAAATTTGAGAAAGCACCGTTGCCTGATAATACTAGATGACATCCAAACAATATTTAGCAGTAGGAAACTAGCAAGTCATTACCTGCCAGAATATGAAAACTACAGTCAATTTTTCCAACTTATTGGCGAACTCTCTCATCAGAGTTGTTGCTTAATTATTAGTAGAGAAAAACTTAGAGAAATTAGCAGTGGTAAAAATACATCTGTTCGCTCATTACATCTGAAAGGTTTAGATGAGGAAGCAGCTATAAAAATTCTCAAAGACCAAGATCTAGAAGTAGACGCTCAAGGGCAAAAACTAATTAATTTTTATCAAGGCAACCCGACTTGGTTAAATATAATTGCTACTACTATTAATGATTTATTTGCTGGGAGCGTCTCAGAATTATTTCAATATGACTCCCTATTTTTAGATGCAGATATCAAAGAATTATTACATCAGCAGTTTGCCCGTTTATCAGAGTTAGAAAAACAAATAATCTCTCACTTAGCAACTAAAACTGAAGCAGTGGCTATTTCAACTTTATTAGATAATTTACAAATACCACTTTCAGATTTATTGAACATAATTAAATCTTTGCAGCGACGTTCTCTAATAGAAAAACAAGAAAACAATTTTATTCTTTTACCTTTGCTGAAACTATATTTTTTATCCAATGAAGTAGGAGCAAATTCCCATTTGTCTCTACATTCTTGCGGTTAGTAAATTTGATAGGAGAGAAAATTTACAGCAGATTTCTGGCAAATTATGTATACAGTAAATAGTGAAAATAATGTAGTGTGAGCATCTTACTACTGTAGCTTTACTTTATAACAATGGAAAGTTCTGTATTAATAGTATAGACACTGCTATAGCAATCTGAAATAGTTTCTAATATTAAATCTATTTGAGACACTAATTAATATTTATGAAGGCAAGGTACTTATAGGGCAAACAGGAGGTATAAGGGTTTGAAAGGAATTAAAATAAATATGTTTTTGATAACTGAACTTAGTATAATATTTGATCATAGGAGTTAAGTTTTAAAACCTAAGTTAAAATGACATTGGAAGACTAAAACCCTAATTTTTTTTTACCAATTATTTATGAACGCTACATCTTTAATTGCATTAATTAAGTCTGATAATAGATGAGTAGGTAGTCAAAAATAGATATAATTAACAAATATAGAAAAAAATTTCATTGAGGTAAAATAATTATGCTAATGTTGTGAATTTGCTTAAATAAATTACTCTCGCATAATTTTTACAATAGCCAAAAATAAAACTAGTAAATAAGTATATTAACAATCAAATTTATGAAAAACTAATGCCACAAGAAAAACAAGGAAATACTAAATGCTTAAATACTAACAAACAAAACTGGTTAATATTCCTAAAATATTCGGTAAGTTATAAACAGAATATTCCTCTAAATCTATAACTATTGTTTTAGATTCTAACTCTATAAATTGCCAAGCATTACCAGTAGTAATAACTCCATAAATCTTGGGAATTTCTTTGCCTTTGCTTTGATTAAAAATTTGAGCAGCAAGCATTTCTGCCATACATTGAGCTAAACCATTTCTCAGGTTATCGTTTTTAGCTTCTACTAAAGTTATTACTGGTGCTTTGAGAACTATTTGCTGAGTTGATAAACTGATAATAAAGTCACAAAAAACATTTAATCCTAAATCTGGATTAACATTAAACTCAATCCCTGAAAATAAACTTATCTGGTTATTAGATATTTTTTTAATTCTGCTAATATCGGCGCAATAATAAATTCTGAACAAGCTTTTTCCGAAGCGATCGCTACTGCTAATGGTAAATAATATTCTAAAGCTTCTTGAATAAATTTACTGGGATAAACTTCTGGTAGTTGATTAAATTTACCCAATTTTTCGACCAAGTTGAGATTAAAATTTGCCAGAACTTCTTCTAGGGTAAATCTACTATAAAACATTATTTTTTCGACGTTGATTATTTAGTAGTTGTCCATTCTAAAGGTAGTCTATTATATTATTTTGTTGAATGAAAATGAGGAGTATCTTGCTTCTTTGCGACAGGGGTAGTAGAGTTTTTCATCTACTTCTACCATTACACAAAACAAACTACCTATTATTTTTCTATTCTTTTTTTTAGTTAAAGCTAATAGGGTGAGTAAATATTTACTAATTGAGATAATTAGATCTCAAATAAAATTTACTCACCCTAATTTTTTTGACTATTTTCTAGCACGGTAAAAATAATTATTAATCTATCTTTGTTGGTTGTCGGTAACACCAACCGAATAAAGTAGCACCAATAACCAATTTAATTATTTCTAATAACCAGTATCCGCCGTGCATTTGGTTCATTGCCACAGGAACTTCTTTAACTGACTCAAATAAACTTAGATTAATACCCAAAGCAGTCATTTGAGGAGTTAAACCGTAGGTATCAATTAGAACTATTCCTAATAATATTATAGAAAAAATAATTGCTGTTTTACTCTTTTTAATAAAATTACTAGCCTTTATAAAACATTATTTTTTCGACGTTGCTTATTTAGTAGTTGTCCATTCTAAAGGTAGTCTATTATATTATTTTGTTGAATAAAAATGAGGAGTATCTTGCTTCTTTGCGACAGGGGTAGTAGAGTTTTTCATCTACTTCTACAATTACACAAAACAAACTACCTATTATTTTTCTATTCTTTTTTTTAGTTAAAGCTAATAGGGTGAGTAAATATTTACTAATTGAGATAATTAGATCTCAAATAAAATTTACTCACCCTAATTTTTTTGACTATTTTCTAGCACGGTAAAAATAATTATTAATCTATCTTTGTTGGTTGTCGGTAACACCAACCGAATAAAGTAGCACCAATAACCAATTTAATTATTTCTAATAACCAGTATCCGCCGTGCATTTGGTTCATTGCCACAGGAACTTCTTTAACTGACTCAAATAAACTTAGATTAATACCCAAAGCAGTCATTTGAGGAGTTAAACCGTAGGTATCAATTAGAACTATTCCTAATAATATTATAGAAAAAATAATTGCTGTTTTACTCTTTTTAATAAAATTACTAGCCTTAGTACTTAACACTAATAAACCTGTTAAACCTAAGCTGGCACAAAGTAATTCAACTCGGTTAAATACAGAAAATATTACTGAACCTGCTACTGTAAAATCTGGTGTATTCATCATCCCAGAAGCATACATACTTGGCATAATTACTAGGTCTAAAACTATGCAGGCGCTTAACCAGAAACCTAGAGTTAAACAAACTATTGTTTGCCAACGTTGTTGATTATATTTTAGATTTGGAGAAATAATTGTCATCGACTTTTACCTTAATGTATCTAGCGACTGATTTACAGCTTAACGAAAATTCTACTCAATTAGTATTAAGTAGTATTAAGTATTTTTACAATTTGCTTTTAATCGGAAATAAGAATAGAAAAAAAAAGAAAAATAACTATACTTCATTAACATCAGAAACGGTATATATACTTCCTAGGATAGGTTGCAACATTTTAGAAAAGAGAGTTTTGCCTCTAAACTAAAGTTAAAATGAAATTTATAAAATGGGATTTATATAACCAAACCCCTATAGTTTTTTTTCATAAATTTTCTAATAAAACCATATAGTGTTTACTAATTTGAGTAATTACCTAAATATTTTTAGCATTGTTAAAATTTACTAAAGAATACCTATAAAATAAAAAAAAATTAAATTAAAAAACGAATGTTTAGAGAGCAAGAAAATTTAGAGCTTACTGAATAAGTTTTATGGGTGAATGTAGTCAGCAAATAATTAGAATAAATAGACATTACAGAGGATGTAGTCATAATTATTTTACCTCAATTTTTCTGCTCTTCATAACTTAAAAATTGATAATTTTAGGCTGATAATAGCAAAAAGCTTGTATCTTTTTCAGACAAAAAAAGCTAAAGCTTCATTTGTAAATACTTTCAGTTTTTTTTTCGACAAACCCTATTTAATTATTCTCAAAAAATTATTTTTGATTTCTATATTTTTTCTAGATGCTTAAACCAAGTAAAATATAATCCTATCGACAACAAAATAAACATTAATAATAAAATACCAAAACTATCCCACTGTTTCATCATTAAAATTATTCCCATTAAAAATAAAACCAACTGCCAAGGAATTGCAATAAATGTTGCCAGAATATCTCGTCGATTTTCTCTTTTAATTTTTGCTTGAATATTGGTTGGTAAATTCTTACTAACTACTCCCCAAAAACCAAAAGGTCGAGTTACCCGATAAAAATTATCAATCACTTCCAAATTAGTTGATGGAGTTAACAATGTTCCTAAAATACATCCTAAAAAAGAACAAATACTTGGAACTAAAAACAGAATATATTCTTGAAGTTGAGGCAGATTCAAAAAAGGTAAAATAACTGCTTTTGTCAAAATAGCTCCAACTAAACCTGCACCAGTACCAATGGCAAATCCATAACCATTAAATCGCCACCAATACCATCTCAATACTAAAGGAATAAACAACCCAGTTCCTAACCCTAAAGTTAACCATCCCCAAATATCATTAATATTCGTAATATTAAAACTAAAAATTAATCCCAAACTAACAATAACAACCGAAGCTAAACGACCTTGATTAACCAATTGTTGATTATTAGCTTCAGGTTTAATATAAGCTTGATAAATATCCTTTACCCAATAGGCAGCACTAGCATTAATTATCGAATCAAAAGTTGACATTGCAGCAGCAATAAAACAGGCAACCAATAAACCTTTAACTCCCGCTGGAATATATTCAGAAATTACAGTAGGCAAGACTAATTCTGGGTCAGAAATTATCTGATTTTTCAAACCATAATCTATTCCTAATATTGCCAAAGATGTAACCAAAGGCCAGCGAAAAGATAGTAAAAAAATCCAGAATAAAGAAAGTAAACCAGCTTCCCGATCATTCTTAGCAGCGAAGTAACGTTGAATCATATAACCACCTCCTCCAGCACCGCCTTCTAGAAATACTTTAAAAACATAAAATAACATCACGCCACCAAACAAATTAAAAATACTATAATCTCCTGGTAAGTCAATTTTAATTGGTGGAAAAAGACTGCTCCATTCTCTCAAACTCAATTCTTGTAATTGTTCCGTACCTGGAATTGAAACCACAAAATTCTCTGGTAAGTTTACTATTTGAAAAGCCAGAAAACAGATATATATAATTGCAACAAAAATCAAAATTCCCTGGAAAACATCTGTCAAAACAACCCCATAAAATCCACTTACAGCTGTATAGATAAGAGCCAATAAAATCAGCAATATTCCAGCAACTCTATCATCAATACCTAAAAATCCTCCTAAAAATTTTCCTCCTCCAAGAGCAAAATAACTCATGGTACCAATAGCAAAAATAATATTAGCAACCGCACTAATAATTCTGGCTATATTTCCTTCCCTATTCTTACCAAAACGTAACTCCATCCATTCTGCAATAGTCATTACTTGAGCCCGACGATTCCACTTTCCCATAAACGTCATTAGGAACGCCATAATTAATACAACTCCACCCCGAATTTCAATAAAAAAGCCCTTAGTTCCCAGAGAATAGACTAAAGAAGTTAATAGCATAGTACCAGCTAAATCAGTATTAGAAGCCATACCAGAAGCACCCAAAATCCACCAAGGAAGATTACGATTTCCGAGAAAGTAAGACTCTATTCCTGTCGATGCTTTTCTTTGTATAAAAAATCCAAAGATTACTATAAATAACAGATAAATTGTAACAATTATATAATCAATTTTTTCCATAAAAATATCTCTAAATCAAAAAAAATTAGCCTTCAAAATTTAAGTATTGAGTTCATTTTTTTTGATGTGTAAGAATGAGATTTAAACCTCTACCTCTAAAGCTGATAGCTAGTTAATTAATTTGAGTAATATTAATACTGTAGGTTGGTCAATATTACTAACTCTCAGAATTAATATTACTCATTTCCCAAGTAGTATAAGTACCAATAGGACTCCAAAATATATAGGGTAATAATAAAATTATTGCCCAACTATTAATTTGCCAGATACTCAAAATTAGGATTATACTTAATACAAAACCAGTTCCCCCAATAATTGTTCCTACCTGCAAATTTTGTGTCCTAAACATAACAGGTGTGTAAGCTATTGTCACTATTTCTAATAATAAATATAGTGCCATCAATAACCAAGTTTTTTGAGTTCCTGGTTCTTGTTCCCAAATAATATATGCAGACCAACCGCCACAAATAAAAATCGTCGTCCAAATTAAGGGTATTAATCTTTCAAAAGTTAACCAACTTGGTCTTTGTAAACGTCTAAACCATTGAACATCACTAGAACGAATAAAGAAATTACTACTAAATGGTATTAAGAAAGTAACACTGCCAATTATTACCCAAGATTTAATCATTTTTTTTGTAGTTTATCGTTGTATAGTAAACGCGAAAAAATTTAACTATTTAGCTACTGAAGTTTAGAAATCACTAGAAAATATAAAAGTGAAAAACATAATAATTAGTCAAACAAAATAAGTAACAAATAGTTTTTAATATGTACTTAAAACAACCTCTCTTTAAGTATAATTATCTTGAACAAGATATTCAATTAGTACGTTGACATTTTTC
The DNA here is from genome assembly GCF_000014265.1 of Trichodesmium erythraeum IMS101. Taxonomy (NCBI): domain Bacteria; kingdom Bacillati; phylum Cyanobacteriota; class Cyanophyceae; order Oscillatoriales; family Microcoleaceae; genus Trichodesmium; species Trichodesmium erythraeum. The sequence goes on along the minus strand of NC_008312.1, from coordinate 3,556,958 downwards.
AAGGGTAAAAATGCCAAGCAGTTACTTTTTTTCAGGTAACGTAAATAATCAGCTATTAGGCATCTATTTATAAAAATAACTCAAACTTAGCTAGATATATCAGGAAACAGGTTAATTAAATATAAAACATTTACTCTGTCAGTGTTTGATGCTATTTTTAATTTTTTTTTGCCCAAGTACTGATATTACCCAACAAAAACAATTGTCAAAAATTTATTTTCTGTGATTAACAAACATTAGCGATATACAAATTAATTAATCAAGTCGATGATTTTGTTCTACTTCTATACTAGACTCATCCTCATCATCTTCAGGAATAAGAAAATTACCATTTTGAGGTTGTAAAACAGCTTTAATTGTTTTCATAAAACGATTTGATGAAACTTTACCATTAAGTTTTTGACGTGCTTTTACTTTTTTAACTAGATGTCGCATTACAGATAAATCTAATTCATCTATAAAATGATCAGCAATTCTTTCTCCCATTACATCAATTGCTTCCGAATACTGATCTTTCAACATTTCTATTGCTGCATAACCTTCATTATTAACTTGTTCTAAAGTATCATTTACTCCATCATTGGTATAATTATTATATTGACCATTATCTATCAGATTATTTTTGTATTCTTGGACAGATTTTTGTGACTTAATTTGACGATGTTCTATAAAAGTTTGATATTCAATAATGCTCATGCCAAGATTGTAAATATGATGGTGTACATGATCTATTAAATCAACTTCATCTGGGCTATAGTAACCCAGACTACTATCAATATTATGTAATTGAGCCCAACTTTTTAGGTTTTTTTCATCCTGTAAGTTGTATCTTTCTAACATTTGAATGGTAGTTAAATCACTTTGTGGCCTTACTTTAAAATCGCTCATTAATCAATTCTCCCTAAAATTATTTCAGATATATTTATATGATATATTATATGATATATATTAACTTTAAAGATACTTTAAGTTATCAATTATGGATGAGAATAGAATCAAATTTTTATCAGTTGTATATAACTCTGAAAAACTTATAAAAATAAAATTTCAACTCAATAAATATTCCTGGTTAATCTTAAAAACAAATAAGAGAATATTATGTTTATAGAAAATTAATTTTAGTTGTGTCAAATACTGGCTGCTTTTAGTCAAAATGTAATAAGCAACAGGCAAGAATATTTATCAGAATTTTTACTGTTTTTTCTTAAATAACCAGAATAACCAGATTTTTTTTAGATATTATTTAAAAACGTTATATATGCCATCCAATAATATGGATAATAACTGTAATCTTACAACTTAAATTTATTAGTAAATAGTAAAAAAAGTAATTTATTTAGATTTTTCTTTGTTTACAACTTTTATAAATAATTTCTACTATAATAGAGTATCATTTACAATTAAAAAGTTAACTGTTACTTAATAATTAAAAATTAAACTGTTAATATAGAAGCTATAACTATGCCTGTATATGATTATTTCTGTCCAAGTAATAACCAAAAACTAGAAGTTTGGCACAGCATAAATGAAAATGTCACAACTTGGGGTCAGCTATGTAAGTTAGCTAGATGTGATGTCGGTGAAACTTCAGAAGACACTCCTGTGAAACGTATGATCAGTGCCCCTAGAGTAATAATAGAAATGGGAATTAGTGATCTAAAAAGCCACGGATTTAGTAAATTAGTAAAACGAGATCAAGGAGTTTATGAAAACCTAACAGCAACAAATGATGAAAGTCGCATAGTTAATATAAATGATCATAGTACCTATCCTAATTTTCCAGACAAATTAGGAGACTAAAATTTTACACAAATCTCCTATTTCCATCTCCACGAATTTGCTACCTATTGATCTATAAAATTAGAATTATCAAACCTTTGTAGCGCAAGTATATTGCTAGATAAAACTATACCTCACCCTTGAAGCTATCTGCTTAAAAATTGAAATACTTTACAGCTATAACCAATAGTTTTGAATTAAACATCTAATTTTTTGCAGAACATTCCGGCAAGGAAATACTTAAAGTCATAGTATTCAAATTAATGATTAATAATAGACTTTTTTTTTAAAGATTCTCCCGCCGTTATGTTCCCGTTCCCAAATTGGTATTTGTGGAGAGATATAATGAGTAAAAAACTGCTGATAATTTCCAAAGGACTTGGGAAATTTAGTTATTTTTCATTTGTGATAACCTAAAACCTAACCACTTATTCTTTTCCAGACAAAAACTCTCGCAAACGAAGCAAACTAAAAGTTTGACCCAAATTTATAGGAAACATAGATATTCCTTCTAGACGAGACTGTATCCAACCATCTCCCCAGTACCACTCATGAAATCCATCAATGCTTTGACTAAGGAGTAATCTCAAACAATTAGGCCCTACTACATCAACATAATGCTTAATTTCTATTAGGCCAACCGAAGTTTGAAACTTTACACCTTCAGATAATTGTTCTGGTAGTCCAGGAGAAAAATTCTGAGGCCATAACCATGTTTGTAACTGAGATGGACGTAACAAACTATCTCTTATGGTAGCTTCGGCAGCTTCTATCTCAATCCTGAGATGGCTTTTTTGAAAAGTACCTAACATAATAATCTAGTAACTAGTAACAGTAGATATCAATTTACAGCAGATAACTCTAAGGGTGGGGTACAGCTATAGTAGACAACATGCCCGGGATACGAAACTTTTTATTTAAAAGTCGCTTGCTCGAGCGATATCTTCTTAAACCTTGTAATTCATATACTTAAAATCTGCTGTATCCCAGACAAATTTTACCTGTAGTATTCCAACAGGGTTATGATAAAGAAGTCATAATTATTAGGCAATGTAAGGATTTCTCCAATGGCAGATCAACTAATTAGAGCTATGGCAGCAGAAGGCGGCATTCGTGCTGTTGGTGTAATTACCACTCGCTTAACCGAAGAAGCAAGACAACGACATAAGCTTTCTTGGGTAGCCTCTGTAGTTCTTGGCCGAACAATGGCAGCCGGACTATTATTAGCCTCTAGTATGAAAACTCCAGAATCAAGAGTTAACATTAGGGTCCAGGGCAATGGTCCATTAGGAGAGGTACTAGTTGATGCTGGCCTAGATGGAACTGTACGAGGTTATGTTAATAATCCTACCATTGAGCTATTACCAAATAAAATTGGCAAACATGATATAGGAAAAGCAGTAGGCAATCAAGGCTACTTATATATAGTAAGAGATATCGGCTATGGTTATCCATACTCCGGTACGGTAGAATTAGTATCTGGAGAAATTGGAGATGACATTACCCATTATTTAGCAAAATCAGAACAAACGCCATCAGCTTTAGTGCTAGGAGTATTCGTCGATAAAGAAGGAGTACAGACGGCAGGAGGAATTTTGTTGCAGGTTATGCCCAAAGTAGCTATAGATGAAGAATTAGTTCAAGTCTTAGAATCTCGTATAGCTTCTCTATCAGGATTTACTTCTTTACTGCACTCAGGCAAGACATTACCAGAAATTTTCCAAGAACTTTTGGGAGATATGGGCTTAAATATATTACCCGAAGCTCAAATAGTTCGTTTTAAATGTGACTGTTCTATGGAAAAAGTATTGCGGGCTTTAAGAATGTTTGGTGTAGACGAACTACAAAATATGATTGAAGAAGATAAGGGTGCCGAGGTAACCTGTGAATTTTGTTCACAATTGTATCAAGCAAGTCCAAAAGAGCTCACACAAATTATTCAAGACTTACAACAACCTTCTACAGAAGTTCCTCTTGGACAATTACGTAGGTCATCTCATTAATACCTTCTAAATATCTAGACATCTCTAAATATGCCTCCCATCAGCGAGGTGAAAGTGATTTTTGAATTATATTTCCACCGCCCTACTGGAAAAGTTGGTTAATATGCCACTCAATTACTGGATGTGATATTTCCTCTTGGATTTTTATGAAATATATATTAGGAAGTAGTAAACAGCCCAGTACAAGTCAACTCCATTATTGATGCTTGAACCAGAGGATTTTAGTATCCTTATCAAATGTTAATATTAAAAAACTATTGGGCAATTTATTAGAATAACATTGCTAAAATAGTTCCATTGTGTAATGTGGTGCATATTGATATCTAAAATTTAAGCTGTAAAAGGTATTTAGCAATGAGTCTTCTAGCAAAATTTTAGTTGATCAGCCCACTAAACATTCTCTACTGTAGATATTTGTCTAGGATTATCTATAAAATTAGACTTTAGAAAACAGCATATGAGTCAACTTCTGGTATTATGCTTTATGGCGACCCTGATGAGCATTTTAATTACGGCTGGCTGATTAAATCTAAAAAACTGATATAGTAAGGATTTAAGGTATTTTACATCAGATATTATACCCTATTTTTAGCTAAAATGTATCAAGTATAAGCTATCTATAATTTATGCTCTACATACAGAATAGTAGGCCAGTGTGACATGGCACCAGAAAATTTTGAGCTGCCATTTAATGGCCAGCATTTTCTAGGTAATCCTTGGGTAGTGATAGCTAGTTTAATTGCTTCACAGGACTTGGTCGATGAATATGCGATCAATTTCTCTATATAAATAGGAGTGCCTGAGTTAAATTTTAGAATGGCATTAGGGGCGTTAATTATTAAAGAAGATTTAGAGTTTAGTCATAAAGAAGCTGTAAAACTTTTTTGGGGAGAAAACTGATTGTATTGACAATGTTTTATAGCCATTGAGTTCTATAGTAATTAACCAAATTTCGACCCCTCAAATTTGGTTCATCTTAGACAAAGAATAGGTGCTGAAGCCCATACATCAAATTAATTTATATATGATTATCAAAACGAAGGATGAAAAAAAAGAAAAATGAAGATAAAAAAAACAACAAAATTATAATAAATAAAGCACATAAAAAAAATCAATGAAATAAATTAATCATATATGCAACCTGCGCTAATGATAATATTATCTATATTGCATAATTAAATCTATTAAAATATGGTAAGAAAATTAATAGAAAAAATAACGCGTCTTCTTCTTTTTTAAAGATGTTTTTTATCTAATTTTATATTTGATTTGCATAAAAACCTGATCTTGAGTATTGTTTAATTATTGAAAATTGTAGTTAAATTAATTATAATAATTAGAAAAAAGGAGAAGTCTATTCTAAGAATAATTCAGGTGCTTTAATATTTGTTCAGTAAACTCTCATTTATTCAGTAAAGTCAGATTTTACTTCTAGATTGATTGGTTTTTCAAGACTATTGGAGTTAGGTATCTAAAATGTCCTAATAGTAGGGGTGAGTTCTAGTTTAAATTAAAGAGTTTAACAATTCTTAGAAATAAATTAGCTGGAAAATCTCACCCATAAAATTAGCTGTGTGGTTACACTATACTTCCTATAGAAAAAATAATGTGGGTCTTGAAGCAACTTTTTGAGAAATAAATTTTGAGTATTCATAAAAATAGATTTAATTTCTGTATTATGAATAGACATTAAGATTTATCATAACATATTAAGGTTGCATATTGACCAAAAGTAGTGTATATCTAAGAACCGCATATAATTAAATTAATTTAATTTGAATTTAGATGAAAGCTTGTTTGTAGGCTAAATCAACCGGAAAGTAATGAGACGTTAATGTATTCATTGCTTGCTGCTCAGGATAAAGCATATATGAATGAAAAGCACAAAACTATAGGCCAAGGCCGGATACTATCACAGATGAAGCCAAGAGACGAAACTCAATGGCAATTGTCTGAACCTCGGAAAAACCGGCAAGAAAGGCTGCAGGAAATTAGAGCAAATGGTAGTCAGATCAAGACTTACAAATCTCCTGCAAAATACTCCAATCAACAAAAAAAATCAGTTTCCCAAATCAAAAAAACTGAGTCAAAAAAAGGGAAATCTACAAACAATCTAGGGTCTATCTATGGGCCTTTATTGATACTACTACTGGTGATAGTTCCGACTGGAGCTAGCATAACAGCTATCTCAGCTTTATTGAAGTTACCCTATAATGAAGATTGTGAGTCAACTTACTGGCGTACTGCATCTGCTAGTAAACGTCTTTATTGTGCCCAGTTGTTAGCGACTTCTCCAACTCTTGATAGTTTGCTTAAAGCAATTGATTTAGTAGATGTTTTATCCAATGAGCATCCAATGCGTCCACAAGTAGATAGTTATATTGAAATGTGGTCAAAAAAAATATTGTCCTTGGGAGATTTAGCTTTTCAAGATGGAAAATTAGAAGAAGCTATTACCATTGCTGAAAGAGTCCCCCAGAAAGTGCCAGCTTACTCACTGGTAGAACAACAGATTCAAGAGTGGCAAAAAACTTGGAATCAAGCGGAAGGAAATTACCAGCAGACTCAAGAATATTTGCGTGAAGAAGAATGGCATCAAGCTTCAATAGAAGCTTCTCGTTTATTATCAGTGCCAAATGTTCACTGGGGAACAAAAAAATATCAGAAATTAATTAATGATATTAAAAAAACTCGTAAAGAGGGTGCTAAATTAGAAGAAGTACGAGAACTTGGAGAAGCAGGTGGACTAAATAATCTGACTAATGGGATTAAACAAGCTCAAGAAATTGAAGAAAATAGCTATCTCTATCAGAAAGCTAAAAAGTTAATAGTAAATTTGGGAAAAAAAGTAATAGATATAGCTTTAGTCAAATTAAACGCAGGAAATTGGCAAGAGGCACTTGAAGATGTCAATAAGGTTCCCAAAAATGATGCCTTACTGGAATTAGTAGAAGATATAGAAGTTTTAGCTCGTGCCCATTCCCCAGCTAATTTATCTACAATAGCAGGATATAAAGATGCTATTGCTCAAGTAAAAAGACTTAAGGCTGAACGACCTTTTTACAGCAAAGCTCAAGAGTTAATTAGTCTTTGGGAACAAGAAATAGCAGATGTGACTATTATTGAAGAAGGAAAAAAACTAGCCTTACCTAGAGGAATTAGTGATTTTAAAGCAGCGATCGCTAAAGTTCAGACTATTTCTCCCTATAACCCTCGTGGAAAAGAAGCAACTACTTTGATAAAAGCTTGGAGTAAAGAACTACAGAGACAAGAGGATCAGCCTTTTTTGGAGAAAGCCAAAAAATTAGCAAGCTTTGGTGATATGAGTTCTCTACAAGCAGCAATTTCTGAAGCCAGTCAAATTGGTAGAGGTAGAACTCTATATCAGGAAGCTCAAAGTCAAATTAATAGGTGGACAGAACAAGTTGAACGTTTTCAAGACCAACCAATTATTGCTCAAGCAGAACTTCTAGCGTCTTCAGGTAAGATAGAACAGGCAATTACCAAAGCTCAAGAAATCAAATCAGGTAGAATCCTCTATAATCAAGCCAGAGCTAAAATTCAACAGTGGCAAGCTCAACAAGATACCAAAATTAAATTAGAAAGTGCTCGTCAAGTAGCGCAAACAGCAACAACAGATGCTTATGTTACAGCAATTGGTTTAGCACAACAAGTACCAACTTCTAGTTCTAGGCAATTAGAAGCTTCTCAATTGATTAATCAATGGAGTCAACAAATATTGTTAATTGCTATGGAGGTTGTGAAGCAAGATGTGCCACGAGCCATCTCAATTGCTAGGAAAATTCCGACGAGTACTCTAGCTTATAATTCAGCTCAGAGTCAAATTAGTATTTGGCAAAGTTGGCTTAACCTTTCTGAGCCTGTAGAAGATCGGACTCTACCTTCAGACCCATATCAGGAGTCGAGGGCAGAAAAATCAAGGATTTTAACGGATGAGAGAGATAAACCTTTGGTATCTACACCAAAATTTACTGACAATAACTAAAGTTCAGGATGGTAATGATTGGCCATTATGTGCTAAATGAGGATATATCTTATAAAATGGACAAAAAAAGAAGATATGCTAAAAGTGCTAATTACTAATAAAACTAAAGCTTAACTGTTTGATAATTAAAAAAATGTCAATAGATTGATATATAATTCCATTATTAAGTATTTTTACTAAAACAAAAACTCAAATTGATAGAAATGGAGGTTGTCAGAAAAACTAGGCCCAAGAAAGAGATAAATCACAGCTATATTAGCCAATTATTCCAGAAAGTAAGTACAGTAAACTATAAGCTAAGTTAAGATTAATAAAGTATTTTTCTTTACCCTGTTGAAGCTATTTTGTGATGAGGAGATAACTAACATGCCAAAGCTTGAAATAATTCCTACTATGGATTCTCAAAGTGAAACTAAACTAGAAAAAGTGAAGTCTCAAAGTGAAGGAGATCAAATAAACTTTGAAACTGAAACTTACAAAGATGCCTATAGCCGAATCAATGCAATAGTAATTGAAGGAGAGCAAGAAGCTTATAAAAATTATATTAAACTTGCCGAAATGCTTCCAGATGAAAAGGATGAGCTGATTAAGCTATCAAAAATGGAAAATCGTCACAAAAAAGGCTTTGAAGCTTGCGGTCGGAATCTTCATGTGACACCTGATATGGAGTTTGCCAAAAAGTTCTTTGAGCCACTTCATGAAAATTTCCAAACAGCAGCAGCTACAGGGAATGTGGTAACTTGTTTGTTAATTCAATCTCTAATTATTGAATGCTTCGCGATCGCAGCATACAATATTTATATACCTGTGGCTGACCCCTTTGCTCGTAAAATTACTGAAAGTGTGGTCAAAGATGAATATAGTCACCTCAACTTTGGTGAAGTATGGCTAAAAGAATATTTTGAAGACTCTAAACAAGAGCTACAAAAAGCAAATCGCCAAAACTTGCCTCTAGTATGGAAAATGCTAAACCAGGTAGAGAAAGATGCTAAGACTTTGGAGATGGAAAAAGAAGCATTAATTGAGGATTTTATGATTGCTTATGGTGAAGCTCTAAACAATATTGGTTTTACTACTGGAGAAATTATGCGGATGTCAGCTTATGGTCTGATTGCTGCATAGTTAATTTTAATTAATAATGTGGAAATTAGAATGGGATTAATAGTTTTGGTTCCAAAGCTACTAATTATGCTAAAGTTCGAGAAATTAATTAGTTAAGGGTGCTTGTATATGAGGCCAGTAAGTGGCCTTATGCCTGATAAGTTACCGCTCATCTAGTTAAGCAATGTGTTTACCTCTGCTGAATTGATAAACAAGGGAAGATAACTAGTAAAAGCCTTTATAAGGTTTTCTCGTAGACATTGGGAGAGACGTTGTAACTAGATAAACTTTTACTGTGAATTGTCAAAAAATATTAGCAAAATAGTATCATAATGACTAATGGTATAGAATTTAATAAAAAAATTTTTCATAGTAAAAATGATACTTGCTAATTTCCAATTTTATTGAGATACACAAATTCCACTCTAATTTCCACATACCATCAACAATAACTTACTAATAATCAAAACTTACAATTTTAATGTTTGGTCTAATTGGTCATCTAACTAACTTAGAACACGCCCAATCTGTAGCAAGAGATTTAGGATATCCAGAATATGCAGATCAAGGTCTTGACTTCTGGTGTAGTGCTCCTCCTCAAATAGTCGATACAATCAAAGTAACAAGTATTACGGGTCAGAAAATTGAAGGCAAGTATGTAGAATCTTGTTTTCTCCCAGAAATGCTAGCCTCTAGCAGAATTAAAGCAGCTACTCGTAAGATAATGAATGCTATGGCCCATGCTCAGAAGCATGGTATTGATATAACTGCTTTGGGTGGGTTTTCATCAATTGTTTTTGAGAATTTTAATTTGCAGAAGTTTAAGCAAATTCGGAACATTACATTGGAATTTAAACGTTTTACTACTGGCAATACTCACACTGCTTATATTGTCTGTCAGCAAGTGGAACAAGGGGCACAAAAGTTAGGAATTGATTTATCAAAAGCAACAGTGGCAGTATGTGGAGCAACTGGTGATATTGGTAGCGCAGTATGTCGCTGGTTGAATACTAAGACAGAAGTAGAAGAGTTGTTGTTGATAGCTCGTAAACAAGAGAGGCTTAATGCTCTGCAAAAGGAATTAAAGCGAGGCAAAATATTAGAATTAAATTCAGCTTTACCTATGGCTGATATTATAGTTTGGGTAGCTAGTATACCGGAAGCTTTAGAAATTAACCCGAATGTTTTAAAGAAACCCTGTTTATTGATTGATGGGGGTTATCCTAAAAACATGGCTACTAAGGTTCAGCAAGAAGGAATCTATGTTCTCAATGGTGGAATTGTAGAACATTCTCTTGATATTGACTGGAAAATTATGAAAATTGTCAATATGGAAGTACCAGGTCGTCAGTTATTTGCTTGTTTTGCAGAGTCAATGCTACTGGAATTTGAAAAGCTATATACTAATTTTTCTTGGGGACGGAATTTAATTACTGTAGAAAAAATGGAATTGATTGGAAAGTTATCTGTTAAGCATGGATTTAAACCTTTAATGCTTTGAAAAATATAGAAAAAATCTGGAAGTGAGGAGTGGCAGATTTGTTCTAAAAAATTAGAACAATTTTTAAGTTAGAGTTTATGACTGTTAAAGATTAAGCAGTTACAGCTACAGTTAAGGATGCTTTCACAACCAAAACAGATATTTTATCCAACTACTACTGTTGCATCTCAAATAAATTTTTCATTTTTTATTAGTATTAATTATTGAATAACGTACAATGTTGATACATTTCTTGGTATAAGACTAAACAGTCTTCTAGAAGAGGAAGAAGTTTATCTGGAAATTCCACTTCTTTCTCTTTATAGGGCATAAATCCTTGAGAATTACTCACCTGTGAATACCAGAATTTTGCATAAGGCAATAGGTCTCCGGTGTAGAGTAGATTTGAATTTTTTAAGTTCAATTCCCAACTTAACATTTTTGGAAAAAATGTCACCCCTAGGTGATTGTCACACAATACCTTTAGACCAGATGCAGGATTTTTAATTAAATCAGTAGAGTCAATAACAAGAGGTGGTTCTCCTAATATTTCTTCAACTTCTTTAAATAGTTTGTAAAGATAGTGAATTCCTACATCGTGCTGATTGACTTTTCTCTCTTTCCCGAAAATTTTATGTAATATTTTTTGATAAGAAAGAATTACTTCTTTAGGATTTCTAATCAAAAAAAAGTTATGCAATTTTGGCAACCATTCTAAATCCAAATTCTGGTAAAGCGTGCTTTGACATCTGCTTCTGAAAAGAAAAGGATTTATCCTTCGGCAGTTTTCCTGTTATCTTTTTAATCACATTTTGATAGTTGGTATCAAACAGTTCTAAAACTGCTTTTCTCTCAGGTTCGCCAAAATCGTTTTTTAAAGCGTATGGTGGGTAAAAAGGCTCATCAATCAGCCAGCACTCATCTAACTGTTCAAAGGTTCTAGCAATCAGAGTAGAACGGCTTCTCGGAGCTGTCCACATAGCAATATGTTTGCTCTGTACCATATTCTTCTTAGTTTTCTTTTTGAAAAGACTTTTGCTTTCAAACCGAGATTTCAATCTCCAGACACTTGAAAACAAAAGTAATAGGCTTTGATTTTCTCAAGAGGTAGATATTCATCTTCTCTTTTAGCAATCATTTTCCACTTTTTAGCTTGTGTTAGTTCTTCTTCTACGGCTTGAAAGCGACTATTTATATCTTCATAAAAGTGCTTCCGAATACTATAAACAATATAGCCTCCCTTCTTTGTAATCCTAACCAGCTCGTGGAGAGATTCGGCAGGAGCGTGTGCTGGAGTAAAAGTCCCTACGCAAATAATAGCATCAAAACAATCAGAAGCCAAACCAGAATCAGGTAAATAACCTTGGATAAACTCTGAATAAATATTTCGCTTTTTGGCGATATTTAACATTCCTTCAGAGGGATCAAAAGCAGTAAGTTCTACATTTTTGTAACCCAGTTTAGTCAGTTGTTCTCCTTGTTCCCCTGTACCTGCTCCCATGTCTAATATTTTCATCAACTCTTGGTAGGGAACAGTTTCTGCAAATAGTTCTGCTGTCACTACAACAGGAATATTTTCTCCATTACCACACAATTCATGTTTCACATGTTCATCAAATTCTTCAGCATATTGATTATAGTGATCTATAAGGTTTTCAGGATCTATATCTTTAGTTTTAAATTTATTGCCCCAATTAGTCATAGTAGATATTCCTCTGTGTTAGTAGGATATACACAAAACAGAACTAAAAAATAGGTTTAAATTCTATCTCTGCTTTAATTGTTTGGTCAAATATTGTTTAGGACTTGATATGCCAAAGGCTTGATTGCTGCATAGTTTCGACCTACTATGAAATCGGGACGGGGATTTTCCACAGAAACCGGAATATTTTCAAGGCTATTATAGGTGATAATAGCCATTTTTCTTGAAATTGGAGAGATATTATTTGTCGAACCATGAACAATATTGGGATGAAAAAATAGCACAGAACCCGCCACACCTTTGGGAGCTTCTATTCCATATTTTTCGACGAGGTTACTCACGATTTTTTCAGAGGTTGTGTATTTGAGGTTTGCCTGAAAATTCAAAGTCCATTCATCATTTTCTATAGATGCCCAATCTCTTTCAATCTGATTTAGAGAGCTAATTATTCCTTCTTTATGGGAGCCAGGGATTAGACAAAGTGGCCCATTAAATTGGTTGACTTCTTCTAGAAAGATAGCAACATTTACTGCTCTTGGTTCTGGCATTCCGTCTTCCTTTATGCCAAAAAATAAAATCTTGATGCCAAGGCCAAACTTTCTCTGTGAAGGCAGCTTTGAAGTTAATTTTTAATTGATGGACGTAGACCTGACTTCCCAGAATTTGCATTGCAGGTTCAACAAGTTTAGGGTGTTGAGAAATCTTTTCTAATACACCCATTTTGCTTGGAACTTCATGAATTGCTCGTAATGTCTTGCCATCTTCTTCCAAAACTGTCCCTGGGATTTCTTTCCAAGAGGTACTTGATAATTTAGCGGCGATCGCTGCAACCTATTTTTGAGACAGAAGACTTTCTAGAAGCAAAAAGCTTTTTTCTTCATAAGTTTTTTCTTGCTCTTGTTGGATATACATCATACATAAATCTACCATCAAGTTTTGAACTTAACATTAATTACCCACACAAGAAACAAAATTATCAGGACTTATATCATGTCCAGTTGAATAGTTACACTTTGGAGAAAGGAGGGTACTTATGCAGAAGGCAGAAGGCAGAAGGGAAGAAAAGGTTGGAAGGGATAAAGTTTTTTGATCACTGATTATCCGGACATGATATTATGCAGTGGTCAGGTTATAATTAGGACTTACGCCAAGGTACTATATATAGAGTCTAAAAACTATAACGTTATAGTTTTGAACGCTATATAAGCAGTCTCTGCGTAAGTCTTAATAATGTGAAATTTCTTGGTTTGAACAAAAATAGTCAGGGTAATAAACCTGATTATACAGCATATTTTGGACAAATGATGTACAAGTTTCAATTAAGAAGGAACTAATTTGTACCGACGTTGTATGCAACGTCTCTACTTATATAGTTATTCTTTGATTAAGTCAATGCTCCTTAACCCCTAAGCAGGAAAATCATAGCTAAATTGACCAAGGCCTTTATTTCTGCGTCAAAAATCTTGGTGAGTAAATGGTTTAGCATTTTCACCAGAATAAGTGGCAGCAATATGACCATCACCAACAATTTGATATTTATAAGTGACTAATCCTTCTAAACCTACTGGACCTCTTGGTGGCATTTTCTGTGTACTAATTCCGACTTCAGCGCCAAAACCATAACGGAAACCGTCAGAAAATCTAGTTGAGCAGTTATGGAATACCCCAGCAGAACCTATTTGTGCGAGGAATATCTCCGCAGCTTTTCCATCCTCAGTTATGATAGCATCTGTGTGTCCGGAACCATAATTATTGATATGAGCGATCGCTGAGTCTAAACTATCTACTACTTTAACTGATAAAACTAGATCACTGTATTCTGTTGCCCAGTCTAGATCTGTCGCTTCCTTAACTGATGATAAAATTTGCTGAGTAGCTCTATCACCCCGTAACTCAACCTGACGTTTTTCTAGTTCTGGGAAAACTTCTGAGAGAAACTTGGCAGCAACATCAGTATGTACCAACAAAGTTTCGGCAGCATTACAAGCAGCAGGATATTGAGTTTTGGCATCAATAGTAATTTTTACTGCTTTTTGAATATCTGCAAATTTATCTACATAGACATGACAAATTCCTTCAGCATGACCTAAAACTGGAATTTGGGTATTTTCTTGAACAAATTTCACAAAGGAATTAGAACCTCTGGGAATAATTAAATCCACATATTCATCTAACTTCAATAACTCCAGAGTTTCTTCCCGGGTAGTTAATAACTGTACCCCATCAGGGTTAACAGAAGTTGTAGATAAACCTTGGCGAATTGCTGTCACTAACTCAAGACATGAATTAGTTGCTTCTTTACCCCCTTTAAGAATGACGCCATTTCCTGATTTAATTGCCAAAGCTGAAATTTGAATTACAGCATCTGGGCGGGCTTCAAACACGACACCAATAACACCCAGGGGACAAGTAATACGCTTGAGAATTAATCCTGCATCGAGTTCTCGATGTATTTGTACTACACCTATAGGATCCCTAAGAGTAGCAACGTTACGTAAACCTTCGATCGCACTGTTGAGTTTAGCCTCATCCATTTTCAATCTATTGTATAGGGGTTTGGCAATTCCATCAGTTTCAGCTATTCGACAGTCAAGTTGGTTTGCTGTAATAATTTTTGGTGTAGCTTTTTCTAATGCCTGGGCAACTGCTTCAATAGCTTGATTTTTGGCTTCTGTGGATAACACTGCTGATTTTTGTGCTGCTTGGCGGGTGGTTTTAGCTATTTCAATCAAAGAAACTTCTGTAACCATTTTACTTTCGGCAAAATTTTAATAATTATTTTCCTACTGTATCATTTTTTGCTAATTATTATTAATTATATTTTCAACTAGGCTTTTAGACCAAGTGTGATCAATGTTTATTAAATATAGTAGAGGTGTTAGATACAATGTCTCTACATCCGAAAGAAAAAGGAAGAAGGAGAAAATATTAAAACCAAAGGAGAAATGATAGATATAACTATCTCAAATTAATTAGATATGATCTTTTTCAGCTATTTTTATTAAAAGACACCTAGTGAAGTGCATTCTTTTTCAAACTTAGTATTACTAGTACTTTGAATTTTTTAAAATTATGAGGATACTAATTTATCCTTTAAAGACAATGAAACTAATAGCTGAATACTCAAATTAATATGAGGAATATTTTCTATTTTCCCGTCCTGCAGATGTAGTAATAAAATTATCAGGAAGTGATATAGCTGTTGCAAGTTTGGCCGCTATATCGTCCAAGAAACAAAATTTTATTTTTCAACAAATTATCAAGTAATATTTAGGACAATTATATCATAAGTTAATGATTTAATTAACTTCTTACTATATATATGACACTACCTTCTATTTTACCTTAAATTTTACCTAGCTACTTATCTCATTAACTAATTAGTAAAACACTAAGACTTCTGTCCGGATACTTCTACTTCCGGATAGAAATCAATCAGTAGACTAATTTTATCAAGACTTACATACCTAATAAGAAACCAGGTTTATTGCCCCGATCATTGTTTTTCGCACTTATGGAAAATTTGGTCGAGCCAGCCAGTTTTTTTTGTAAGTCCTATGTATATCTAATAGCTTATGCAAATTTTTAAACTTATTTTATTAAACCTCCTGCTTATCAAAAAAAATTTATTCTACAATTGCTATAAAATATCAAAAATTATAACTGTAATAGTGTTGAGTCTGTCAATCTTCATTCTTACCATTAACAAAAGTAACTTAGCATTAGTTAATAATTCAGAAAAAACACAAAATAGTAATATTGAAAATATCGCCCCTTTTAACTTATTAACACCTCGGAGCAACATAGTTTATAAACCTATCAAAATAGACGGTAGAGAAATATTAAAAGTCGCAGCAATAGCAGGGCAAGAAATTCAAGGAAATAGCAATACATCTCCTCTAAATATTCGAGTCAGACTGTATGAAAATAATCTTATACAAACGATTAAAAATTGCTTTGATGCAGATACTTTAAAATTAACTCTTGAAATCCTGGAAAACCAGACTTTAGTATTTGCTTCTGATGCAGAAGAACTAAAAAATCAAGAATTAATTGCTATTACAGATTTAGATGCTCAGATTCATGGCATATCTAGACAAGATTTAGCTAATCAGATTATTGGTTTTATGAGAGATGCTTTAATTAGGGCACAGAGAGAGCGACAACCAGACTATTTATTCAGGCAAACTTTAATTTCTACAGGAATAATATTAACTTTGATACTGTTGAGCTTTCTCATATCAACTTGGCAAAAATACTGCTTCGAGAAATATCAAAAACTCCAAAAGTTAATAGAAGGTTTAAAATTTTCTTATACACAAATAGATGAGTTGAGAAATCAGCAACAATTAACTTCAGTCAAACCAGAATTAAACATTGGACAAAAACAACAGTTAATCTGGGAACAAAAGCAATATAAAAATTCTTTTTTTAGAAGTTTATTGCAAGTAACTAAAATAATTCTATGGCTGTATAGTATTAGCTGGATTTTAGGAAATTTTCCTTATAGTCGTTGGCTACAAATTTTATTACTTT
The DNA here is from genome assembly GCF_000014265.1 of Trichodesmium erythraeum IMS101. Lineage (NCBI taxonomy): Bacteria > Bacillati > Cyanobacteriota > Cyanophyceae > Oscillatoriales > Microcoleaceae > Trichodesmium > Trichodesmium erythraeum. The sequence goes on along the minus strand of NC_008312.1, from coordinate 3,540,351 downwards.
CTTACGCCACAGTATTAACTATAATCATCGGTACTTACTTAATAATTAAAATTAGTCCAGTTGTAATCAACTCGTTTACCATTAATAGTTTTCATATACTAGATATGGAATCTTATATTCAGAGAACAGTATCAAGAGCAATTACTTTTTCCCATACATTGCAAGGAATGGTAATTTTTATATTGGTTTTTATTTGTATACTTTTGATATTTTACCAATTAAATATTTCTATAATTATCATATTAGTTGGTTTAGGAATTATTAGTTTTGCAGTTTCTTTGGGTGGTGATAATTTAGTTAAAGACATAATAAGTGGAATTTTTATTTTGGGGGAAGATCAATATGCAATAGGGGACCTGATTGACTTAGATAATACTATTGGTTATGTAGAAGATATGAATTTTCGGGTGACACAATTGCGTAATACTGGAGGAAGTTTAACGACTATTCCTAATAGTAAAGTTACTATTATAAATAATTTTACTAAAGATTGGGCAAGTATTGATTTGAAAATAAAAGTTAATTTGGATACTAATTTAAGTCAAGCACTAAAGTTAATTAATAAAGTTAATAATGAGTTAATAAATGATGCAAATTGGAGAGATAAAATTATAGATTTTGCAAGTATTTTAGCCGTTAATAGTATTAATAAAATGGATGTAGAAATTACAATTAGAGTCAAAACAAAACCAAGAAAACAGTGGAATGTAGCTCGTGAGTTTTGCTACAGATTGAAAGAAAATTTTGAGAGAGAAAACATTCCTGTTAATGCTACAATAATTTCAAAATATAAGATTTAAATTGAAAAAATTATATTTTTATAAGTGGTAATTTGGGCGCATCTAAAAAAGAGCAGGAGTCTGGTAACCCCATATTTTGTGGTGAGTGGCCGCAAGAAGACTTAAGGGATTTATTAAATCTCGAGTATATAATCAAAGTATGGCTAAACCTTTTATAGCACAAGTAAATTAGCTTTCTCACAATTTAGGAATTACCGTTGTATTAGAGTATTTATACACAGATTCAAATAAGTTCTATAAATCCACTTGAGATATGCTTAGTAGGGATAGTTTGAAAGCAGAGAAGTTCTCATAAAGTCCATGGTTGGCTACTCAAATGAAGCTTAATCCTCATTATTATCGGCTATACACATATTATTGCTGTGGAGCAGACTTATATAGTTTGTAAGAGCGAGAGACATTCAAAGGTTTTAAGGAGTTACTGAAGTTTTGGCAAAAGGGTAAATGAAATTTTTCGTCTAAGTTAATCCTATCTCAGAAGTACTGAAATATCTTAAAAGTAATCTCCGTTGCTTTAGTGTGGGTATTAGTCTATGGTGACTACATCTGAAAATTGTTTGATATTCTCTCCGGCTGTTAGAAAATAAAGTAATAGCAGATGTATAAAAAACAACTAAAAAGTAGTCCTAGAACAGGGAGGCTTTAAGCCCAATTTTTCGGTAAAATAAACAGATGCTTAATTTATACCAGTCGAAGCTCAAGATTAGGACATTTATAAATGCTGAAATTTACTCAAAAATAACTTCTGAGTTCTGAGGTCTGAGTTCTGACTTGTGGGTAGCGCTATATACCCAATAATTGAGATGGTGGACCACTTGACAATTTTTCACCTAATTTTAATGACAAATGATACTTAATAAAAAAATATCACAATCACTGGTATTAAAAGGATTATTCTTGATATTGCCTCTAAGTATATTCAATTCTATTACATATCCTACCTTTGCTCAAATTAACCCTAACCAACCCCCAAGAAATCAAAATTCTTCAGGTCGTAGTCTTACTGTTCGCTCCGATATTCAAGAAGCTGATGCTAGAACAGGAGTTGTTACAGCTCGTGGTAACGTCCAAATTAACTACCCTGCCCGCAAAATTCAAGCAACAGCAGCTCAAGCTCAATATTTCAGCCGAGAGCGTAGAATTGTTCTTAGTGGAGATGTATTTATACTACAAGATGGCAATACAATTCGGGGAGAAACTGTCACCTATCTAATAGATGAAGGACGTTTTATTGCTTTACCCCAGTCACAAGGGCAAGTAGAGTCTGTATATGTAGTTCCTACTGGTCAAGGAGCAGATATAGAAGGTGCTGTTAGTGCACCATTTAATCCTAAGCCTGCCTTTAAAACTCCAATTAGTCCATAATCTAAATTATTCCCTATTCCAGGTTGCTTTCTGGGGCTGTTGCCTAAAACTTAAAGTCTTTTTATTTATAATACTTTGAATAAAGAATGCACCTGACCATAGTACGTCTAGAATCTCGATCAGAGATGCTAAAAAAAGCTGCTCCAATTCATTTGAGACAGCTATTTCTATCATTTTATCCCTCTTTTTCAATATTGACTTTTTCTTGTCTTAAGGTACTTACGTTGTATGTAATATCTCTACCTTATTTAATAAATCTTTATCACCCTTACTATTACTAATATGGTAATTAATATAGTTAGCAATTTTTGTTAATGAATTTTATTAAACTAGTCTAGAATTGATGGGATATTGATTATTAATATAGTTTGTTGAAAAATTTACACATTGGATTTAATTATTGAGGTTTAATATATAATTCTATGTTTAAAAGTTGGCTTCTAACTCAAATATGAAAATTGTTCTTGAGAATATTCACAAATATTATGGTAGTCGTGCCGTTGTGAGTCGAGTTAATATATTTATTGATCAGGGAGAAATTGTTGGCTTACTCGGTCCTAATGGTGCTGGTAAAACTACTACATTTTATATTGCTACGGGTCTAGAAAAACCTTCCCTGGGTACTGTTTTTTTTAATGAGTTAGATATAACAGCTTTACCAATGGATAAAAGAGCAAAACTTGGTATTGGTTATCTAGCTCAGGAACCTAGTATTTTTCGTAACCTTAGTGTCAAAGATAATATTCTCTTGGTCTTAGAACAAACAAAAGTGCCTCGTCGTGAATGGAAACAGCGCTTAGAGTTTCTATTAAATGAGTTTCGTTTAGAAAAAATAGCTTCTACTAATGGTTCTCAAGTTTCAGGGGGAGAACGTCGGCGAACAGAACTAGCTAGAGCTTTAGCTTCTAACCGAGATGGACTGAAATTTTTGTTTTTAGATGAACCATTTGCGGGGGTTGATCCCATAGCTATTTCGGAAATTCAAAAGATAGTAGCAAAGTTAGGAGAACAAAAGATGGGCATCTTAATTACGGATCATAATGTGAGAGAAACTTTGGAAATTACAGATAGAGCTTATATTATGCGAGATGGACAAATTTTGGCATCTGGAACAGCAGAAGAACTTTATAACAACCCCTTAGTACGTCAATATTATTTGGGTGATAAATTTCAGTTTTGATTATTATAATCGAATTAGATAGTTATCAAGTTTTTAATAATGTTAATTACTAAAGGTATAAACTAAATTATGTCAGAGATAACTAATAATACATTTCATTTAAATAAATCAAAAAGAGATTATCAAATAAAAGTTGTTGATTATTAATTTGTCTTCAATTGTTGGGATGAGATTGACGCAATTTTATATAGAGTATTTGTAGATTCAGAGTTTAATGATAATTTTGTCAGAACTCGTCGAGCAGAACATACTTTAAAAAATCTTAGGGAACCTTATCAAGAAGGTATAAAGCATATTATTGCACTAGATTTAGATAACAATATTCTGGGAGCTTTTTTTGTTATTCCTGCTTATAAACCAGAAGGGAAAAAAGATTGTGATTTAGGGTGGATTTTTACTATCGAATTACACCTAAAGTTCCGCTATGAGGTTTTGAATGCGATTGTTTATCAAGTTCATGAAGTAACTAAAAATGCTGGTTTTGCCAGAATAATTACAGAAATGGAAACGGAGACAGGGGCAAAGTTTTTATCTAAAAAACATGCTTATATTCATACTCCAACTCCAGAAAATCTCAATATATTGACTAAAGAATTAAATTAATTTACAGCATTTTTTTAGTTAATGAGTTACAAAGTTTGATAGGTTGAGAGAACCTGGGAAAAAGATTAGTAATAAACTCTACTTACTATCTTAAAAAGTACCGTAAACTAGAAAAAAATATAATTTTTAAGTAGGAGCATTTGAACTAATGAACAATTAATATTAAGGAGTTGCTAAATTTTATAGTGATGCTGTTCAAAAAAAATAGAAATTATTATGAAATTGCTACTGACCTTGCTCAAATAATGGGATAAGCTAGAGATTTATTGGATATAGGAATAGGTACTGCTTTAATAGTAGAAAATTTACTGCAAATTGAACCTGACTATAGAATAACTGGAATTGATACTAGTGAATCTTTATTAGAAGAAGCTCAAAAAAGACTAGGAAAAAAAGTTGATTTATATTTTCAAAATGTTTCTGAGTTAGATATTGGTAAAAAATTCGATGTGGCTTATTCTCGTGGTGCTGCGTAGACGTTTTTTTTTAAATAGCAATCCCAAATCAGAAACAATGTTGGCTAGCCACATTTTTAGTTTTTGATATATACAGAAAAGCTTGGATTTTGTTTCTAAATATCTTCAAGCAGGAGGTCTGTTAATAATTAGTGCTTTTAATGCTTATGGAGATAATTTAGTGAAATTGGATAATGGTATTGTTAATAAAAGAATTGCGACTACTGAATTAATTAAAAATGAATGTTATGCTATTCTTGATTATTTTTTTTATGAAAATGAGGAGTTATTAGAACAACACACAGTAAAACTTCAATTACTCAATTATTAAACCTATACTATGATTCTAAAAAAGCAGGATTTATAGAAAAAGACATCACACTAGGAAAATCAGGAAAATATTATACCTACTTAAAAAATACTTAAAAATTTAAGTTTATGGTTGGGATTGCAGTATATTTTGTAGCTCATAATAGTGACGATAAGTCTTTTCAAGGACCCCCGACTTACGAATTAAATAATTAGCACAGTTATAAAGATTTTTATACAAGAAATACAGTGGGTAAATTTAAGCATAAAACCGATAATTTTTCTGAATAATATGTCTCTTAACTAATCTCATAAATTAAGGATTTCAAATCACTAAATGCTCTGAGTATTTATTAATTTTTATGATTATTGTCATTTATTCTTTAATTCTTAGATAGTTTGATTCTACTATATGCTCTGAGTATTTATTAATTTTTATGATTATTGTCATTTATTCTTTAATTCTTAGATAGTTTGATTCTACTATTAAACGTATTGGAGATAGTTATTAAATTTTGTCAAATATTTTAGTAGCTGGTTAGTAAAAATAGCGCGAAAATATTTGATATTAATTTGACTATATACGACTTAATTTGCTGTATAACTTTTACTATACTTCAAGTCCGAAAAATTCCAATAGATGGACTAAGGAATTAAATTAATTGGAGTTACGTATTTGCGTATCGGAATGATATTGTATGAAAGAGTTTCGACAAGTTTTGGAATGTGTCTGTTCCCTTATAGATTCATCCCTTAATTCAATAACACCAATTAATTTGACTAAAAAAACTGAAGGAGAGTTATCAATAAAAACCAATAAGAATTATTATGACAGTTGGATTATGATTATAGTTCAGAAATGTTTGCTGAAGTAGGGTTTGAACTTCTTAATATCTCTGGTGACGGTCAACACTATATGTGCACAAAAAAATGCGTAAGTCCTGTTTAAATCATAGGTAGTGGTGTATAGTTAGTGATTTTTGCAGTTAGATTCTACATTAATCCCTAAATTCAGCAAGGCCCATAATAACTAACAAAATACTTAGACAAAATATATCATCTATTGAAGGGTATGCTTTACAGCCAAGCGCGTACATTTTCCTTCCATTACTACAGCTCGCCTTATACTTTAAGCTTAGAATTTAGTCCCTAAAACTTATTTTTAAATTAAGATTCAAAAAATGACTGCTACTTCTTTCGCTCAGGCAAATCAACTATTTAAGGAAGGAAAAATAGAGGAAGCGATCGCTTTTTACAAAAAGGCCACCACTAAAAGTAACCAATTCTATTGTTCTCACCATAATTTAGGAGAGGCATTGATCAAAGCAGGACGCATCAAAGAAGCTGCTGCTGCTTTTCGTGAGGCATTGGCCATCAACCCTAATTCTGCTTGGTCTCTTTATAAGTTAGGGGCAATGTTAAACAAGTTAGGCCAGTATAAGGAAGCTGTGGGTTATTTGCGGCAAGCGGTGGAAAAGAAAACAAATGTGCCGGAGTTTTATTTAAGTTTAGGGAGGGCATTGGTGCATTTGGGACAATGGTCGGACGCGGAGGAATCTCTCTATCAGGTGGTTGACTTCTGTGTTGACTCTCTCCCTCTAGAGGAGGAGGCAAAGCAGGTATATGGAACTTCCTTAATGACATTCTATGTATCAGAGGCTTATTTTTACTTGGGAGACATAAAGTTTGGGCAACAGCAATGGTCTGAAGCGGTGAAATTTTATCGTCAGAGTTGGGAAACTAATTATGGTAAATTGGAATGCTGTATGGGTTGGGCTGCAAGTTTGGGTAAGTTGGGACGATGGTCGGAAGTTGTGGAATGTTATCGTCAGAGCGCACATCTGTTTGATGAGTCTGAGGAGTTTTTGTTTGGGTTTGGTCAAGCTTTGTCGCAGTTGGGTCGATGGGAGGAGGCGGTTGTTAAGTATCGGTTAGTAGTGGAAATTAATCCGAAGTCGGCTGAGTTTCGGCATCATTTGGGGTATGCTTTGATGCAGTTGAAGTATTGGGTCCAGGCAGAGATTGAGTTACGGAAGGCAGCGGAGTTGCATCCAGCATCTGCCGTGGTTTGGCAGCACTTAGGGAATGTTTTGAGGGAGTTGGGGAAGAGGGAGGAGGCTGTTAAGGTTTATCAGCGGGGGCAACAGATTGATACTGAGTCTGTAAGTCCTAAACAGATTGCAGATAAGCAGTTGCTAGAAAGGGTGCGGAAATATTTAAAGGCGTCAAAGTCCAAAAAAAAGAACGTGGTTGTTTATACAGCCATTTGCAATAACTATGATGTATTAAAAATACCAGAGTTTTTATGCCCTGACTGGGATTATGTTTGCTTTACGGATAGAGCGCAATATCCAGGGGAGCATTGTTGGGAAATTCGTCATTTCGATTACATACATGAAGATAGCACTCGCACTGCTCGATATGTAAAAACACATCCTCATATTTATTTCAATAACTATGAGTATAGTATCTGGATAGATGCGCACATTCTGGTTAAATCCAATTTTCTGGAGGAGTTTCTGAATAGTTTTATCAAAAATCAGCAATTGTTTGCAGCTATCCCTCACCCATATAGGAATTGTACTTATCAAGAAGCTAATATATGTAGCCAGCAAGAGAAAGACGACAAAGATACAATTGAAGAGCAAACTACTCACTATCAACAGGAAGGTCTGCCCTATGAATTAGGATTAATAGAGACAGGTGTTATGATTCGTAAACATAACGACAATTGTATTAGGAACTTGCACAATTTATGGTGGGAAGAAATAGAAAAATATAGTAAAAGAGACCAGCTTTCCGTAATGTTTGCTCTATGGAAAACTGACTTAAAGTGGATTCCATTGATGAAGAAAGGGCGATCAACAAGAAACCACCCAGGATTTGGCTTCTTTCAGCATGGGTTAAGATCTACCACAAGAGATATCCCCTATCAGATACCCTCTTTCCTGCCTAAAGAATTTGCCTTTGAACAAACTCCATTTTGGCACTCAAAAACTAAGCCTTACGATCGAAATTCCTTAAAAAGCATAAGTGCTTTTCCTATTGATATTGTCATTTGTGTACACAATGCCCTTGAGCATGTTAAAAATTGTATTAATTCTGTGCTTGTCAATCTTTTGCCAAGCCATAAGATTATTATTGTGGATGACGGTTCTGATCATGACACCTGGGACTACCTAAAACAGATTGCTGCACAAAACCATAGCATTACTTTAGTTCGACATGAGATAGCTAAGGGTTACACAAAATCTGCAAATTTAGGAATGCAGATTGCTGATGCGGAGTTTGTTATTCTTTTAAATAGTGATACTATAGTAAGCCCAGACTGGGCTTTGAAACTTTTGCAAACTGCAACGAGTAGTAATTTGATAGGTGTAGTAGGTCCCATGAGTAATGCAGCATCATGGCAATCATTACCTTTTGTCAAAGATCCAAAGAACGGTGGAATGATAATCAATGAACTTCCAGAGGGCAAGACTGTAGCTGACATGGATAAGTTCTGCGAGCAATACGGTTGGTTTGGGCATTTCCCCCGGGTTCCTTTAATTAATGGTTTTTGTTATGGTATAAAGCGCGAAGTTATTGATGCTATTGGCTACTTTGATGAAGAAGCTTTTCCCAAAGGATATGGGGAGGAAGATGATTATTCTATGCGCGCCTTGAATGCAGGTTTTACCCATGCATTGGCAACCCATTGCTATGTTTTTCATGCCAAATCAAAGAGTTTTGGTGCGGAAACTAGAAGTGTCCTTGCTGAAGCAGGTGGGAATGCACTAAGAGCCAGACATGGAGAGAAACGAATCAAAAGAGCTGTGATTTCTCTAAATTTTCATCCATTTCTTAAACGTTTACGGGCTTATGCTGGGGAGTATTATGGCGTTGAAGTTCTAGAAAAGGGACTTACTAAACTTTCATCTGTGCCGAAAAACACAAATTTGCCAGAAAGCTCCGATCTACCGAAAAGCACAAATTTGCCAGAAAGCTCTGGACCGTCAGATTCTCCCCAAAAATTAGCCAACTACGATTTAAGTCAGCTCACAAAAATAAATTCGGTAATTTTTCCTAAAGAGCTACTGCTGGTAAAAATTTCATTACAGGAGCTACAGGAGAACAGCGTTTTTACTGAAAACATGAGAGGTAAGCCCTTAGAAGAGCCTCCAGGAAAAGTGTTATGGATTATCCCTAACTGTCGAAATATATTAGCGGGAGGAATTAGAACTGTATTTATGGTAGCCGAGGAATTTTCACGGTCCTGGAATAGTAAAAACGTTTTTTTAATTCAAATGACTTCTCCGACAGAGGTATTTTTAGACAAATCTACAATAAAAAAATTCTTCCCTGACCTAAATTTTGAATTAATTGTTTTTAATTTTGATGATAACCCAAAAGAAATTCCCAGAACAGATATAGCTTTTTGCACAGCTTGGCATACAGCTTATCTACTTGCTCGATACAATAATTGCCAAGCCAAATTTTACTTTATGCAAGATGATGAGTCGTTATTCTATCCAGCTGGTAGCGTGAGTGGAACGATTGATATGACTTACCGCTTTGGTTTTCATTGCATTGCCAATTCTTTAGGAATAGCGGAAAAGTACAAGCAATATGGAGATAATGTAACATACTTCACTCCGGGAATAGATCGGAGTATTTATTATCCGAAACCTTATAGTAAAAACAAACTACCGTGGCAAGTTGTATTTTATGGCAGACCGAAAAATAAAAGAAATGCTTTTGTTCTGGGGATTGAGGCTTTAAAGCTTGTCAAGTTACATTTCCAGGACAATGTAAGAATCGTCTCTGTTGGTAGCGATTGGAATCCCAAGGATTATGGCCTCGAAAGCATTATTGAGAACTTAGGTGTGCTTGACAGCTTGGAAAAAGTAGCAGAGCTTTATGGAAATAGTCATGTGGGCTTAGTCTTTATGCTGACCCCACATCCATCCTACCAACCTCTTGAATATATGGCTTCAGGCTGTGCTACAGTTAGTAATTATAACTTAGGAACTTCATGGCTTTTTCAGCACGAACAAAATTCACTGTTATCGTCTCTCTTACCCGATGATGTTGCTGGAAACATTATTCGTTTATTAGAAAATAACCAACTAAGGGAGCAAATTATCAAAGGAGGGCTAGAAACAACAAAAAAAATGGATTGGAAATTTGCATTTGAGAGAATTAAAGAATTTGTTATTAACCCCGATTCTGATGATACAAAAAATTATAGAATATCCAATGCGGAAAAAATATCTATTAACCCAAGAGATGAATTCATAAAAATATTGCGGGAAGGAAATTTTGACTATCTTGACTTTGGTTGTTCAAAAGGAAATTCCCTAAACTGGAGCAAACGCCTTTTTGGTGGTAAACAGGGTTTGGGAATTGATATCGATCCCAAAAAGATAGCTCAAGCGAAAGCTGCTGGTCATAATGCTGTGATATTTGATATAAACAATATTCCTACAAAAAAACTGGTAAGATTTACAGTTCTCTCCCACTTACTTCAGAATTTGCCAAGCGAAAACGATGTTAAAGCTTTTGTACGAAAAGCTTGCCAAGTATCTACTGATTTTGTTTTTATCAAGCAACCCTATTTTGATGCGGATGGTTATTTATTCCAAAATGGACTCAAATTGTTTTTCTCTGATTGGACTGGACATCCGAATCAGATGACTACTCTATCTTTGTTTAAGTTAATGAAGGAGTTAAAAGATGAAGGGCTTTTGCAGAAGTTTTCAATTCATGGTAAAAAACCAATTTTGTCCTCTGATGACAACCATGTACAGTCGATTAATGCTCCCATAGATCAGCATCACTTCGATTCATCAAAACATCCACCTAAGATTCAGGGGTTTAAATTTGAGTTTCCAGTTTTTTATGAAACGGTTGTGATGATCTCAATATCAGGTGTTAGCCATTATGAATACTTTAAAAAATTTCCAACAGATGCAACCTTTTTTGAAAGCTGGTCTGTTGATTAATTTTTGTGCAAAAAAATAAAGTATATTTTTCATCAAATAAAAAATGCAGAACATTAAAATAGCTGTGATTGGTTTAGGATATGTTGGTTTACCCCTTGCGGTTGAATTTGCTCAAAAGTTTCCAACCCTTGGGTTTGACATTTCACAAACGCGAGTTGAACAACTGAATCAAGGATTTGATAGCACCCTCGAAGTTGACAACGATTATTTAGCTTCAGTTATATCTGAAACAGGATTTCGCGTCACCACCTCTATTGAGGATATTGCTAATTGCAATATTTATATTGTAACTGTACCAACTCCGATTGACCGACACAAACAACCAAATTTAGTTCCTTTAATTCAAGCCAGCGAAGCAGTTGGTAAAATTCTTAAAAAGGATGATATAGTCATTTATGAATCTACTGTTTATCCGGGCACAACAGAGGAAGAATGCGTTCCTGTGTTAGAAAAGATTTCAGGTTTAAAATTTAACCAAGACTTTTTCTGTGGTTACTCCCCTGAGCGCATTAATCCTGGTGACAAGATACACACAGTTACCAAAGTTAAAAAAGTCACTTCAGGTTCGACGCCTGAAATAGCTCAAAAAGTTGATGCACTCTATAATACGATTGTCATAGCTGGAACCCATTTAGCATCTTCTATAAGAGTTGCTGAGGCAGCTAAAGTAATTGAAAACTCTCAACGAGATATTAATATTGCTTTTGTCAATGAGTTGGCGATTATTTTTAATAAAATGGGGATCAAAACTAGGGAAGTGTTAGAGGCAGCCGCTACTAAATGGAATTTCTTGCCTTTTCAACCAGGACTGGTGGGGGGACACTGTATCGGAGTAGATCCATACTATTTAACGTACAAGGCCCAGGAACTAGGCTATCACCCAGAAATTATTCTTGCAGGACGACGCCTCAATGATAATATGGGAATTTATGTTGCTAAGCAGGTTGTTAAGCTCGCGATTAAAAAGGGGCAAAAAGTTGAGGGTGCTGCTGTTCTAATTTTGGGTATTACTTTTAAGGAAAATTGTTCGGATATTCGTAATTCTAAAGTAATAGATTTAATTCGTGAATTAGAAGATTTTGGTTGTGTTGTAGATGTTTATGACCCTTGGGCATTGCCAGAGGAGGTTAAGCAGGAGCATGATATTGATATTTTAAGCGATCTACCAAAACTTGCTAGCTATCAGGCAATTGTACTGGCTGTTGCCCACGATGAATTTAAACAGCTTCCTTTGGCTAAGAATGACGGGCAAGTTATTTTTGACGTCAAGTCCTTTTTGCCCTCGGCGGATGCAACGCTTTAGAGATTGTGGCTACACAACTTAGATTAAATAGGGCTTTGTTGCATGAAAGTGACGACAAAAGTCAAAACCCAGGTAATTTTTTAGGACTTAAAAAGGCTAAAACCTTTATCTGTTTTTTATATTTAATCAGCAAACCCTAATTAAAAATGGTGTAAAATCAAAATCCTAAGACCCAAAGTTCCCCAAAAGTTATGGCCACAAATAATTCCCTTAAAATCGCTAACAAATTATTGCAGGCGGGTAAATTAGAAGATGCCCAAAAAGAGTATCAAAAACTCATCGAATTACAGCCCAATTTTGCTTGGAATTACTATTACTTGGGGCAGTTGTTTTTTCAACAAGGAAAATGGCAGGATGCAGTTACCCAATATAGAAAAGCCATTAAACTCAATCCTAATTCTGCTACCTTGCACAATAGTTTAGCGGAGGCTTTAATAGAGCAAGGGAAATTAGATGAGGCTATTAACTATTCGCAAAAAGCTATTTTTCTAGAGCCAGACTTGGCTATTTATAATCAAACTTTAGCCTTAGCTTATGAGGCTAAATTAGATTTATGGCAGGCATTCAAGACTTGGCAAAAAATCCTTTCTCTTCATCCAAATCACTCTCTGGCAACTCAAAAAATCTCTCGCTTGGAAACAGATATTGCTCTCAATTGTATCGATAACGGGAATAAATTAAACGAGGCAGGAAAGATCAAGGAAGCTGTTGAATTTTATCAACAAGCATTAATTCTGAATCCTCAACAACCGATGTCTATTTATCGTAGTTGTGGTAATAATTTAATGACTTTAGGCAAATTTGAGTCAGCAGAAAGGGTTTTTCAACAATTAATAAAATTTTATCCAGAACTACCAGATGGTTATGATGGTTATGCCAGGGTAACTCAGAGTTTAGGGGATTGGGAACTAGCATTAAAACGGTGGTCGGAGGCGATTTTTAAATTCCCCGAAAATATCGGTTTTCAAGTTCAAAAAGGTAATACTTTAATCAATTTAGCCAGATTTGATGAAGCAAAAGCGGTATTTCAACATTTAAAAGAAAAGTATCCAAATCAACCTCAAGGTTATGAGAATTATGCGAGATTAATTCATAGGTTAGGTGATGGGGAGTTGGCATTAAAATTGTGGTCAGAGGCGATTATTAAATTTCCTAAACCTATCGTTTTTCAAGTTCAAAAAGGCAATGCCTTAATCAATTTATCTCGTTTTGATGAGGCAGAAGCGGTTTTTCAACAATTAAAAGAAAAGTATCCAAATAGACCTCATGGTTACGAACGTTATGCAGCTTTAACTCAGAGTTTAGGGGATTGGGAATTGGCATTAAAACGGTGGTCGGAGGCGGTATTCAAATTTCCCGAAAATATTGATTTTCAAGTTCAAAAAGGCAATGCCTTAATCAATTTATCTCGTTTTGATGAGGCAGAAGCGGTTTTTCAACAATTAAAAGAAAAGTATCCAAATAGACCTCATGGTTACGAACGTTATGCAGCTTTAACTCAGAGTTTAGGGGATTGGGAATTGGCATTAAAACGGTGGTCGGAGGCGGTATTCAAATTTCCCGAAAATATTGATTTTCAAGTTCAAAAAGCCAATGCTTTAATCAATTTATCTCGTTTTGATGAGGCAGAAGCGGTTTTTCAACAGTTAATAGAAAAGTATCCAAATCAGCCTGATGGTTATGAACGTTGTGCAGCTTTAACTCAGAGTTTAGGGGATTGGGAGTTGGCTTTGGAGCGTTGGGAAAATGCTATTGCTAAGTTTCCCGGCCATTTTAATTTTTATTTGCAAAAAGGGGATGTACTGGCTAATTTGTTTAGGTATGAGGAAGCAGAAATTTGGTGGGAAAAAGTTATTGCTTTATATCCCGCTCGCCATGAAGGATTATACAAAAGTGCTGCTTTGGCGAGGCTGTTGGGAAATCGGGAGTTTGCCTGGCAAAGGTTTGAACAAGCGATCGAAAAGTTCCCTGGGCATATTCCGGCATACTGTGAGGCGGCTAAGGAATTGATAGCTATGGGGCGTTTTGCGGAGGCTGAGGAAAAATTTCTACAGGCTTTGCAAAGGAATCCCAATGATTTAACGACCTTGCTCCAGGGCGGAATTTTAGCCAGTCAACAGGGAAATAGAGAGTTAGCTCTGGAGAGATTTGAGCGAGTGATTAAATTTTATCATCCTCAAAAAGCTATTGATGCTTATATACTGGCGGCAGTGGAGTTAAAGAATTTGAGTCGGGAGAGTGAAGCGATCGCCAAGTACGAAGAGATTGTAAGTTTCCATCAGCAGCGTGGTTTATATCCAGAGGTTAAACTACTGGGGACATCTTTAACTTCTATTCAGGAATTAGGTTTGCTGCTCGACCGACTGGTTACGAAACAACCGGATAGTATTAAGGATATTGTTTCTTTAGCTAACTTAACAGATAAAGTACTATTTTATTGGAGAAGTAATCATCTTGCCCCCGTAGCGAAGGATGCTCCTCCCTTGCTGCCAAAATTAAAGATATTAAAAGAATTGTTTTCCCAAGTTATTGCTACTCAAGAGGTTCCTAAAAAGTCCTATTTGTTAATATTAAAACACTTCAATATGGCTATCCAACTTCTGAAAGAAGAATCCCAGAGATTAAATAGTAGCGAGTATAAAAGGGTTAAACTAATTCGCTCGGAAATTCCACTGCCATTGATGGATAAGTTGTGTTTTGATGGTTTGTCATCGTCGGTACGCTATATAATGGGCGCGGACGAACGGGTGCCAAAATTTCAGGTACAAGCTACGGTCAAATATTTACCCGAGTTAATGGATCGAGATAAGGAGTATTTTGTAGCTACCGTGCGGAAATTGTCAGGTTCGTTTAAGTTGAGAAGCAGGCAAACCATAGAGATATTTAAGGATTTTATTTGCGAGTCTCCATTTTGTGTTTCTGAGGGATATATTTTTCATCGTTGTGACCCGAGAATATCTGATAAATTTGTTAAGGAATTTATTGGTGAAAAGACTGCCAGTTCGAGGGAAGACGTTGCGCCAGATGATAATTATAGTCAGATGGCAAATACTAGAGCAACTTTAGAGGAGATTGCTATTAGGAAAACAGTACTGGATAATTATTACGAAGATGATGTAATTTTCAGTTTGGCTGTTATCGGTCATATTTGGGGTGCATATCAGAACTACGCCCATTTACTCCTAGACCAAATTCCTAGCTTAATTCTCTATCAAAAGCTGAATTTATCCTGCCCAATATTTGTTCCCCAAATTACGGATAGCCACTGGGAAATCTTTAGTCATTTGAACATACCAAAAGAGAAAATTTTGGTAAAGCAAGAGCAGAAGTTTAAATACTTGATAATTAGTCGTTATCAATACGATATAGACAGGATTGATTTTTACAGACAATTGAGAGAATCAATTGTTGCAAAGCGTTCGGATATACCTCCAGAATATCGCGCTCGTTATGTGTATATTTCCAGAAGGTATTCTCCTCGCCGACCGATGGCTAACGAGGTAGAAGTAGAAGAATTGATGGCGAGTTTGGGATTTTCGATTGTTTATGCCGAAAGGTTGAGTTTTGAGGAGAAAGCGATGTTAATGCACCACACTTCTGTTTTAGTTGGTGCTATTGGCGCAGGGTTGAGCTGCATTCTTATGTGTCATCCAAATACCACTGTTGTCGAGATATTCACCGGTAGATACCTTATAGATAGGTTTTTTTACCCTGTATCTGTATTGGGCCAACATAATTTTTACCCACTATATTGCGACCAAACGCTCAATGGTTTTGAAATGAATATAGATAAATTGAAAAGAGTAATTACCGCAATACTTAAAGGGCAATGAAAACCTACACAGAACAGACAAGATGTCTGTTCTACGGGCCAACATAAAACAGCAGCAATTCTTTAATCTATAAAGAAAAAGCTAGGTCTTCAAAGGAAGCATTCAAATAATACTGATAATTTTCCAAATTAACAGTATGGGGACGCGGTAAATCAAATACCAATTTCCCACCTTTTTCCAAGTAGTTAATCTCACTATTAATGATTTCTGGACGATAATGCCAAGCCAACACCAGAGCATAATCAGGATGGATTTCTCGTAGCTTTTCGTGACTTATAATTGGAATCCGAGTTCCTGGCGTAACCGCACCATCTTTTTGAGGTTCCAGGTCGCTAATAGCTATCAAATCTTGTGGGGTAATGCCACAATAATTCAAAACAATATTCCCCTTAGTCGAAGCTCCATAGCCATAGACTTTTTTACCAGAAGATCGCATCAGATCAAAAAATGCTCGTATCTCATGCCGATGTTGAATAATCCGATTGTGGAATCGCTCGAAAGGAGCCATTGTTGCCAGGGGCTTTTCGGCATCAAGAATTTTCTCGATCGCCTCATGGTTAGGCTTCATCGGATTCTCCTTGCGGGCAGCTTTAATCCGAAAACTACCACCATGCATAAAATTCAAACTGACATCGAGTATTTTAAGGTCAGCGCGTTCTGCCATCCATTGAATTTGCTGCAAACCCAGGTAAGTTAAATGTTCGTGCATAATCTGGCCGTAGGTCAGATTTTTCAACATCAGGGGCATATAGGAAAGTTCAAAAACCCAAATCCCATCTGGAGCTAAAACAGAATGAATTTGCTTCATAAAGTCTATTGGATCTTCCAGGTCATAAAACATGGCAATGGAAGTAATGATTTTACATTTCTTATCCCCCACCATTTCCCGTACTCCATCAGCAGAAAAGAAATCATAGATAACTTGAATGTCTGCATCAAATTTATCTGCAGATTTTTTACTTGATGGATCCATGCCTATGCGAGTTAGGTTACGATCGCGATAAAAGTTCAGTAAAGTACCATCATTGCAAGCGATGTCTAAAACCACATCCCCAGGATTGGGTTGTACCAGTTCCAAAGCTTCTGTAACAATACCTTGTAAGTGACGGCACATTGTTGGACTTGTTGCGGAGAGAAAACCATAGTTATCACCATACATTTCCCATGCATCTGCACTGTGTTTTAGTTGCAACGTTCGACAGCCTTCCTCACTATCACAAATTACTAAATCTAAAGGAGAAGTAGATGGATCTGGAGAGTCAGGGGACGGATAAATTCCACTGAGAGGTTGGCTGCCCAAACTTAAAACTGGAGTAAGTTTTTCGGAGCCACAAACTCGGCATTTAGTAATTTCAGAGTAAGAAGTTGATTGAGTCATTTATTTTTTTCGATAATATGCAGGACTTACGCAAAATATGAAAATATACACCATCTGTAGGGGTTAAAGGCAGTTGACCCCTACTAGATATAGTGGTTCTGCATAAGTCCTGAATATAATAATATAATATAAGTAAAACAATTTTAGTATTCTATCAGCAATGTGCTGATGTGTCAAAAATAGTCTTGAGCCAACCTAGTTAATCTTTGAGTTTTTTTTCACCTTCAATGGTTTGCATCAAACGTTCTTTTAAACTTTTGGCCGGATACCAACCAATTTCTTCAATGGTCTTAGTGTCAGCCTGAGAAAACATAATTTCACCCCGACGTTGAGGTAAAGCTCCAAATTTTAATTCTGTTTGAACTTGCATTAATTCTTTCAACATTTCTAGAAGTTGTCGCAATGAAGTTGCTTTACCTGTTCCTACTTCATATTCTTGATAATATTGTGAGGGTTTCGATTCTTTTTCTAGCAGCAAAAGATAGGCCAAAACTACATCTTCAACATGAATAAAATCTCGTTGCTGTTCCCCCGAAGTGAATTTTAACTCAGAGGCATTGCTTAAAAACTGCTGGCTCGCGTAAGATATTAGTTTGTTACGATAATCCCCTTGGCCAAAAACGTATTCTAATCTAACATTCAAAAACTTTATCTGATGAATTAGAGCAATTTGTTTTCCCCACTGCTGGAAATGTTTTTTTGAAAGAGAGTAGCTTTCTAATCCTTGATATAATATATTGCTTTTATTAACATAAGTATCCGTATTAATAAAAGTCTTGGTCTGGAAATCTTTGGCTGTTTTCAACAATTTTAAAGGAAATGCAGTATTAGCCTCAAATATTTCTATAAGACTCTCTTGACGGCGACCAGTGGCCGTTGCTGTGTGAACTACTGCATCAATTTTTCCAAAGTCTTGAAAAGGTTTTTCTATGTTGCACCGATCTATGTCATAAGCAGTTATCTGTGACAGGCAATTCTCAATCCTTTTAGTTTCAGAAAAACTACGCTTGAGAATAATAACTCGATTGCCTTTATTCAGGAGTTGCCTAACCAAATGACTTCCCACAAATCCTGTAGCCCCAGTAACTAAAATTGTTTGTGTCATGTTTTCAATACTTTGATTTGGAGGACCAACCTATTCCTTCATAGATAGAAACACTCTGTTTACCCAACATTCTTCTGCCATCAACCACAACTGGTGGATTATCCTTACCAGCTAATAGCCGTGGGAGAGCCTCAAACTCAGACCAGCAAGTGACTATTATTACTGCCTCTACAGCATCTAAAGCATCAGTTAAATCATCACAAAACAGCAATTCATTTTCACAAAAATACTTTTGAGCCTCCTTTTGAGCAAATGGATCGTAAGTCTTAACTATCGCACCTTGACTTAAGAGAGATTCAATGATAGGAATCGCCGGAGACTCTCGGATATCATCAGTCCCAGGTTTAAAAGCTAGACCCAAAACACTTACCTTTACCCCCTCAGTCGAAGGAAAATGCTTTTTCAACAAATCCAAAACTTTCTGAGGTTGAGCAACATTCACTCTAATCGCAGCCTCCAGAATTTCCATCTGGTTTCCCAGTTTACTGCCATAAGCAGTTAAAGCTTTTATATCTTTAGGAAAGCAACTACCACCAAAACCACAACCTGCTTGTAAGTAGCTCAGAAAAGCAGGAGTAATGCGATCGCCACTAGCCGTAATTGGGCTAAAGCGTTTATCCAAATGAACTCCTTGCATCACCTCAACCACATCTACACCACCAACAGCACTACAGAGATTACCTATTTCATTAGAAAACGAAATCATAGTAGCCAAAAGTGAATTAGCAGTGTACTTAATCATTTCTGCCGTAGTGCAATTTGTAGTTAGCTTTTCTATGCCCTCGAAAACTTGGTATAAAAGCTCCAGTAAGCTAATACTTTTAGCATCAATTCCACCTAAAATAATCCTATCAAGAAACATAAAATCCTCAATAGCTTCCCCTTCCCTCAAAAATTCAGGATTCATCCCCAGACCAAAATCCACCCCTGCTTTTTTGCCAGAAGTTTCCTCTAATATTGGTAACACCACATTTTCAGTAGTACCTGGTACTACCGTACTTTTGATAACGACCAAATGATAAGAATTTTTATTCCTTAAAGCTTCCCCTATTTGCTGAGAAACCTGCTTGATATAACCCAAGTCAATTTCCTTACCATCAAAAGGAGTGCCAACAGCAATCATAGAAATTTCAGTTTCTTGTACTGCCTGTCCCAAGTCGGTGACAGCTTGTAAGCCATCACCAATATTTTTTTGCAACAACTCCTGCAAACCCTTCTCATATATTGGGGGAATGCCCTGATTAATAGAATCGACCTTATCTTGGTCAATATCTACACAAATAACCGAATGCCCCTTTTCGGCAAAGCAAACCCCAGACACTAGACCTACATATCCCGTACCAATCATAGAAACTTTCATTTATGCCTCCGCTGCTTCTGAATTATCTTGATACCATATCAGCGATCTTTTTAGCCCTTCATCAAGAGAAATACCAGGATTGTATCCCAAATCATTTCTAGCTTTAGCAATGACAGGACAACGACGATTAGGATTATCAACCAAGTAATTTTGGTCAGCACTAGCTTGACGAACAACTTTACCAGAATAATTGAATAAATCTCCTGCTAACTCCACAATCTTATTTGCCAAATCAAGCATAGAAATCTCTGGTTTTTCCACACCGATATTGTAAGCTTCACCTTGCTTACCCTTAGTTAAAATCTTGTAATAGCCAATAATTGCATCGGCGACATAACAAAAAGTCCTAGTGGGGGAACCATCAGAAAGCATGACAATATCCTTACCCGCCAGGATATCGCGAGCGAAATCAGGAATTACCCTTTTATCAGTAATTTTTAACCCAGGGCCATAATTATTAAAAGGACGTGCTATTTTAATCGGCAAATTGTACTGCTGGGCAAAATTCACGCACAGAGTTTCACCATAGCGTTTAGATTCATCATAACAAGCCCTCGGACCAGTGCTAGAAACATTTCCTCTGTAGGTTTCTGGAGTAGGGATATTTTCAGGAGTCGGATCGCCGTAAATTTCGCTAGTCGAATAAAATAGGAAACCTTCCACTGGTTGAGGTTTATGTTTTTGTTGTTGGCAATATTCCAACAAAAACCTTAACCCATTAACATTAGCATCCATCGTTTCAATAGGATACTTACGATAGTATGTCGGAGAAGCTATGGAAGCTGCATGAATTATGTACTGAAAATCATCAATATTACTAGGCAGTGGTTGAGTAATATCGTGCTTTACCAAGCTAAAACTGTTTTCTTCTAAATCGGTTAACCAACTAGGTACGCCACGGATATAATTGTCATAAACTGTCAAATCTATTTTTCGAGACTTTTCTACAGACTGATTCCAGAATAAAGCTGACTTAACCAAGTAATAACCTAAAAAACCTGCACCTCCAGTTATCAACATTTTTTTTCCAGCCAAGCAAGACATCTCTTCCTTAAGAAGAGTGCAGATGTACTCTAAATCTTTCTCGACAACTGTTTGGATAGTATTTACCATTATTTCTATTATGTTGAAAATTTATGACAAAAGAGTAACCGATGAATTAACAGGATCTTTTTTAAAGAAAACAGTAAATTGCTCAATGACATAATCTATCATTTCATCAGTTAATCCAGGAAACACACCAGTAAAAAGCGTGCGATTCATAATTATATCTGATTCTTCCAAAGTACCGTGAACTCTACGTTCAATATTCATAAATCCAGGTTGTTTTAGTATATTACCTCCAAAAACCAACCTAGTTTCAATCTGATGAGCTTCCAAATGTTGAACTAGCTCGCGACGATTTATTCCTTCCTTCACAGTAATAGGAAAACCAAATGGTGAAGGGTTAGCCCTAGAATCAATTTTAGGTAAAATTAGGTACTCTTCGAGAGATTTTAAGCCTTCATACAGTCGCCAAAAATTATGACGCCTTTTTTCAATGAACCCTTCAACCTTCTCCTTTTGAGCAATACCAATAGCCGCCTGCATATCAGTAACTTTCAAGTTATAGCCAATGTTAGAATAAATGTATTTATGATCGTACCCAAATGGTAGTTCGCCCAATTCCCAATTAAACCTTTTGCTACAACTATCAGATATCCCTGGAGGACACCAACAACTTCTACCCCAGTCCCGTAAAGAGAGTACCGTTTTTTTCAGACTAGCTTGATTAACAATAACGGCTCCTCCTTCACCCATTGTCATGTGGTGCGCTGGATAAAAGCTCAAGGAAGCCATTTGCCCAAAAGTACCCACCAAAGTACCATCAAAAGTTGCCCCTAAAGCATCACAGCTATCTTCTAATACCCATAGATTGTGACGTTTAGCTACATCCATAATAATCTCCATATTGCAAGGATTACCGACAGTATGAGGAATAAAAATGGCTTTTGTCCGAGGCCCAACAGCATCCTCAATAAGATGGGGATTAATATTGTAAGTGCCCACCTCGCAATCCACAAAAACAGGTATTAAGCGGTTTTGAATGATAGGGGCTAAAGTAGTAGGAAAAGTTACAGCCGGAGTAATAACTTCATCACCTGGTTCTAAAGGTTGTAACTGAGTATCCTTTTGGGATTTTAATTCAGGTGAACAAATAGTGCTTACCATTAGTAGATTAGCCGATGAACCAGAATTGACAAGCAAAAAGTCTCTACTGCTGAAAAAATCGCGCATTTTAGACTCAAATTTGTTTCCATAAGGCCCTGCGGTCAACCAAAAATCCAGAGAAGAATCTACTAAATTGACCAATTCTTGATCGTCATAAACCCTTCCTGAGTAGTTAATTCGACTTTTTCCTGGTTCAAAACCAGACTTTTGATGAGCTGTTTGGTAATATTTTTTAACCAATTCTAAAATCTGCACTTTGAGATTTTCAGCTTCCATAGTTTTTTTCCTAAAATTGTATTCAAGTCAACAAAAATAATTGGCAGATTGTGAGCTTATAACAAGCCCGAGGAAATGTTTACTTTTATATCTCATTCCCAAATCTTCCAAGGCGCTTGACCCAACTTCCACATCTTATTTAACTCTTGATATTCCTTAAAAGTATCCATGGCGTAAAAGAAACCAGAATGATAATAACCCATTAATTGACCTTCTGTCGCCAACTTTTCTAATGGGTCTTTTTCTAAAACGCAATTATCCCCAGATAAATAGTCAAAAACCCGACGGTCAAAAACAAAAAAACCAGCGCTGACCATTTTATCATCTTTAATCTTCTCCCCAAACTTTAAAACCCTAGCTTCCCTGTCAACATCTAAAACCCCGTAACGAGAAAGGGGTTGCACCGTAGTAGTCGTAGCCATTTTTCCATGACCCTTGTGAAATTCCACCAAATTTCTAATATTAACATCTGCCAGACCATCCCCATAAGTCACCATAAATAAATCTTCATCAATATATGGTTTGACCTTAACCACTCGCCCCCCCGTCATAGTTTCCAGACCGGTATTGACCAAAGTAACCCGAAAATCCTGTTCATTATAGGCTTTGTGATAAGTAATTTTCTGAGAACGACCTAAATTAATAGTGAAGTCATTATTTATGGCTTCGTAATTAAGAAAATAATCTTTAATTAAATTGCCCTTATAGCCCAAACAAATAATAAAATCTAAAAAGCCATAATGGGCATAAAGCTTCATTATGTGCCAAATAATGGGATATCCTCCCACTTCCACCAATGGTTTAGGACGATATTCAGTTTCTTCTCTCAGACGAGTACCAATACCACCCGCTAGAATAACTACTTTCATTCTTATTTCTGTTTTTTTCTAACATCCGAGAATTTGCTGTCCCAAAAGACTACCACAATTGACGCAACAAAAGTAAAATTTCCTCCAAAACACTAAAAGTAGGATATTGATCTAAAAACAGGAATATGGATTTAACATAAGTTTTGGCCAATTTAACAAGAAACTCTCATGCCAATAGATGGCTTATACATAAAAAAAAGAGTGGTATTACATCTATGAAAAAAAGCTTTTGCCGAGCGTGGCGTTAGCTGTATCGTTGAGTATAGTATCAGCCCTATCACCTCATCATTTATAATTTAGAATGAAGAAAAAAACTTACTCAAATAACTGTGTGCTTAGAGCCTCCTACATCAGTAATACTGTTAGTAACTACTCTTTTTATAGCACTTTTTTTTCTTTATATTGCCCCCTTAAAAAATCATAAAGCTATATATTAAAATCAATAAAAACGAGTTTATTTCTATTATTTATCAATAGCGATCGCGCAGCCTAGTTCCTTGAGTAAACTAAGTTTATCTATTTTTGCCAAACCGATCATTGAACACGTTTGTTCAAATAAGCTACTAAAACACCTGTGTCTATAATTACTTTTTTATCCATTCTTTACCAAGATTTTCCAAATATTTCTTATTGGTTGCTAAGTCTCCGGGACAAAAATTAAGAGCGCCTGCTATTTCTTTAGTTGCTTCATAAAAAGAAACTTTTTTTTCTTCTTCCTTGTCAGATGAATTTTCCGAATTACGACCAGGTTTTTGACTCAGCAAAAAGTCTAGAAAATCAATCATTAATACTTTAAAGAAACCAGAGTCAAATCAAAAAAATCGTGGCGAAAATATGGCAAAAGCACTAGAAAAATTAGCTGAAATTAAAACTTTTGCAAATGTAGAACCCAAAACTTGGCAACAAGCAGTTCGTCAAGATAGCCCACTTCCCCCCAATCAGCTTGGAGTTCGAGACCCAACAAAATCACCTGAAACTCTCCAGCGTCGTGGGACTTGTTGGCTTGCACAAAACCGCTGTAAAGCATGTATAATAATTCTTCCATGCCAATACATGATGGTAAAACATCGGTCATGGCAAACTCTTATATCCTTGTAGGTAAAATTTCTACTACCTTGTTGTTGGGTTAACAGCGTAGACCATACGGTAGAGACTGAACATCAATCCGTAAAGCTTGTTTAAATGCGGACAAAGCTCTAACTGTCAAATGAGTGAGTTTGCTAGCAAAGGCTGATACGCAGAAGAATAGGAAGGTAATTAAACTCTCATTAGCGTTGACCATTCCAAAAACAGCTAAGGAATTTAGGACCAAAAGGTCAGGGGGTCAATGGATAATTATATGGGCTGGTAATTATTATCATACAGAACCCTCCGGGAGATTTTACTCTGCTAAATCAGTCGCAATAAAGGAATAAGGGAACAAGAAAACCCTCTTAGAACATCCTAGTAATATAGGTCAAAAAGCTAGGAAGCCATTCAAGGTAATTATACACATAAGGTTGTAGGTTTTAGGAGGAGTAGGATTGAGTAAAAAGCTATAAAGCTGACTTACTCACTGTTAGATATAATGTAGAGTAATATAGCAATGAGCGCTGGCATATTTACATATTACAAAGATTGTCTTGATGTAGTACTGTGTACTGTATGACCTGCATTTTTCTTTCATAAATTAGGCGATCGCCAAACACTAAAGTTTTAAGGATGCGTGTAATGGATTTAAAATTTATAGTTCATAACGGCTTTGTTGCATGAATGTTGCTTTCGCATCCATTCTGCTATCACTGACATGACTCTCTCGCCCTCGCACCTTGGAACTTGATCAGGACTTACCCACGCAAATGCAAAGATACATCATCTGTAGGGGTCAACGGCAGTTAACCCTAGGATATATAGTGGTTATGCGTAAATCCTGTTGATTTAACAGACAAGTCAAAAATCACATTCTTGTGTGATAGCAAGCGTCTCAAAGAGCAACTACACTAATTATTTCTATAGCATATCTTTGCTCCCTAGGAAAAAACTTGAGGATTGGATTATGAAAGCTGCATCTACACAGTCTCTAAAATTCTTAAATTCTTTGAGTCTTGGTCTGATCCAATTTTTTAGTACAAACCACCAACGTTCTATCTTGTTAAAATCTGGTGAGTAAGGTGGTAGATACCAGATTTCACACTTGACTTTAGCTACTAATTCTTCAATATCAACTGACTTATGAAACGTTGCGTTATCCACTATGATCACTTGCCCTGGGTGTAATTTTGGTAGTAAACAATGTTCCAACCAGTTCTCAAATAAATCACGATTACAACTTCTTATAAATGTTAAAGAAGCAAACATTTTTTCTTGATTTATAGCTGCAATCCAACTTACTCTCTCAGTCCTTTTTCCTAACTTCATACCTGGTAATCTTTTTCCTTTAACTCCATAATCATAGGAATAATCTTCCCGATTATCTATTCCGGCTTCATCTACATAGACAATACTTTTGTTGTCTATTTGATTTAGTTTCAACATGAACTCTTCTATTTCTAATTCATCTCTTTCTTGATAACCAGATGTTTTTTTTAGGAGTAAAACCAATTTTTTTAAAACCTCTACTAATAGTAAAACGACTATAATTTCCCCATTTTCCAGCCATTTGTTTTTGAGTTTGCTCATGATTAGCCTCAAGAAATTTTTCAAATTCTTCCCAATCTTTAATTTTAGATATTTGAGGAGGAGGTACATTGGCCTTAGGGACTATTGAGCCTGTGGTTAAATATCGATCTCGCCATCTATCTATAGCAGACCATCATTATCAATTAGATATTTGGCCAACTTATTAACAGAAGCACGAATCTGAGGATCCCGTCCACCACGATTATCAATTACAGTCATTACGTAAACTTGGCCATTAATACTAAATCCTAAAGTAGTACCCAGAGCACGAGAATTTTCTCCAGTCTTTTCACCTAACCATTTGGCTTCTGGCAATTTTTCTAGGCCAGCATATCCCAATAACCTATCTTTCTGATTAGCTAATGCTTCTATCAATACATCAGAATTTGGGTACTCGTTATTATATATTGAGACCATCATATCTGTTAGCTCATTGCTGGTTAAACGATTACGACCTCTACCGGGATTTTTAGGCCTAATACGGTTGCCCATTAGTTTGTAGTTGACCCGAATAATTTTGTAGCCATCATCTTTGAGAACTTTATTAATATAAGGTTGCCCTAAATAATCAATTAGTTGATTTGTGGCAATATTACTACTATGGTCAATCATTTCTCCGACCAAAGTTTTCAAGGGATAACGTTTTCTAGCTCGAATTTTTGAACCATCCTCAGTAAAATTACCTCGACTCACATAAACAGGAGTATCTAAACTAATATTTTCTTTGGATACTTTTTGCATCAATGCTACAGCAATAGGAACTTTTATTAAACTTGCAGCACTTGCTGGTGGTTTATTACCATTTAAATCTAAGCATTCTCGTTGGAGATTACAAACAGTAATCATCGCTTTGCTTGATAGGCCACTGTCTTTACGAATTCTCTCTAAAAATTTGGATTTAGTTAGGTTTAATTGATCAGAATAATCATTGAGACTGCGCTTATATTCTTTGAGTTTTTTATTAGTTTTTTCTCCGATAAGTGAGTCGGTAGGAATTTCCTCTAAGTTATAAATAGCTTGTTGCCAGAGATGTTTTTGTGTTTTTCTAGTTTTGAGGCTGGGATTTTGAGATACTGATACTTTTGCAGCTTGAGCACCTAGATTTAATGCTTGTTTCCAATTATCATTAGCTCGCTGTTCAATTAATATTTGAACATCAATTTCTTGTAATTTTTGAACTAAGTTTTGTTGTTTTTCTAATGTTGTTTGATATTGCTCAGAAAAAAATAATGTTTTTCTAGGAGTAGGTAGAGATTCTAATTGATTTACGATGCGATCGCGCATCTCATAAAGTTCTTGAACAGATTTAGTATGAGATTCTGCTGCTGAGGCACTCTGTATATTTCCAATTGAAATGATGGTAATGCTGGCCATTGTTGTTAAAGTGCCAGTGAGGATTTGTTTTATTTTTAATATTTGGTGCATATAATTTTTCCCAAACAAATAAATAATTTTCTGCTGACTAATAAAGATAATCTTTAACTCTAAAGAAAATTAATCTATCAGTCTGAATACAAATATACTATGTTAATCGTAAGTAATCAAAAAGCTAACATGAACACTTTAGAAAGATTAGATACAGCTCTAGAAAATGGAGGGTATAGTACAGAGCAAGCCTTAACATTTTTTGATGAGTTAGAATAGGTAGACTTGGAGTTTATGATAGGTAGGTGGCAAGGAGCTGAATTTCCTACAAATCACCCAATAGATGGCTTGTTAGAAGCTAGTGGTTGGTATGGAAAAGAATTTGTTGATGCTGAGTTTGTTCATCCTTTATTATTTTCAGATGGGAATAATAATATATTTAAGGTTGAGCCAAGTCCAATTGCCATGAATTTGGGACTTAGTTTGTCAGGTCTCAAAAATAAGGCCATGAAACCTATTTTGACCCTGATGAACTTGATGTTAAAAACAGAGAAAAGTCAGGCCAGGATTCGTATGATGGAGTATCGTCAAAAGGTTAGTGCCACCATGATTTATGATAATTTACCCATTAACGATATCTTTAGAAAAATAGACGATAATACAGTTTTAGGTTTAATGGATTTTAAAGGTGTACCACAACCTTTCTTTTTTGTATTGAAGAGAGATATGATTAGAGGTAGTATACAACAGTAGGAAAAACATTTATCAGTATAATATTTATCATTAGTTTGTGTTCTAAATAACTCTTGTGATATGAGTTTCCTATTAATTAAAAGCCCGATGAAAACTTAGTAGGGTTTGCTGAAAAACTATTTTAAGGATTAGGGAGATAGGTAGAAACTTTGCATGGAATTTCCTTACAGAGGAACAGTGAATTTACCCACCTCTAATCCCTCCCACTCTTGGGAGTCGGATGTATTTTTCTCCTGATTATTATGCCATGGGAATGCCTAAAATGCTAACTTTTTCATCTTGAAATACTAAACACTAGGCAATTTTTTCGAGCTGCTTTTGCTTCTTTATTGTCGACTATAATTTAAGCATTTTCTATTAATTTTTTCAATTATTTATTAAAAGAAAATTAATAACTATTTTAGTATCCTCTAGGTCCTTATTTATATTTTATTCACTAGTATATTTTTTTATCAAAACCTTAACTAAAATTATAGCTTAGTTTTGATTTTGGAGATGTCTTTTATAAAAGTTTGCTTTATTCTTTTCTATTAAGAGCCTAGACTACAAAAAACAGGGTAGCTATAAAAAACTACCCTTAAAAAATCTATCAAATACGGTTTTAAGTTACAGCTATTTAACGGTGAAAATGGTTTAACATATTTACCATGTTGTTCCTGATAAATAGAACTGCTACATCCCAATAGCGATCATCTACATCCTTAATATCGCACTTAATTTTCCATTCTCCATCATCTAGAACAGGCATGATAGTGAATGCTGTTGCTTTGTGTTTCTTCTTTGCTCCGCAATTAAATCCAGCAATAACTGCAGTCCATTCTGATCCTTGATATCCGGTTTTAATTGTGGGATTACCTTTTACCTGATAAATCTGATATTCCATAGGTTTTTGGGTTGTATCAGTACTATCAGTAGTTGATGTGGCATCAGTAACATCACTAGTTGATGTGGTATCATTACCACCAGTAGTTAATGTGGTATCAGTACCATCAGTAGTTGATATGGTATCAGTCCCACCAGTAGTTGATGTGGTATCAGTACCATCAGTAGTTGGTGTGGTATCATTACCACCAGTAGTTGATGCGGTATCATTACCACCAGTAGTTGATGTGGTATCATTACCACCAGTAGTTGATGTGGTATCATTACCACCAGTAGTTAATGTGGTATCAGTTCCATCAGTAGTTGATGTGGTACCAGTCCCATCAGTAGTTGATGTGTTACCAGTCCCATCAGTAGTTGATGTGGCATCAGTAATATCAGTAGTTGATGTGGTACCAGTCCTATCAGTAGTTAATGTGGTATCAGTCCCATCAGTAGTTAGTGTGGTATCAGTCCCATCAGTAGTTGGTGTGGTATCAGTCCCACCAGTAGTTGATGTGGTAACAGTCCCATCAGTAGTTGATGTGGTACCAGTCCCATCAGTAGTTGGTGTGGTAACAGTCCCATCAGTAGTTAATGTGGTATCAGTCCCATCA
This sequence comes from Trichodesmium erythraeum IMS101, assembly GCF_000014265.1. NCBI lineage: Bacteria > Bacillati > Cyanobacteriota > Cyanophyceae > Oscillatoriales > Microcoleaceae > Trichodesmium > Trichodesmium erythraeum. Next base: position 3,511,066 of record NC_008312.1, on the reverse strand, counting down.
GTAGTTGGTGTGGTAACAGTAACATCATTAGTTGATGCGGTATCATTACCACCAGTAGTTGATGTGGTACCAGTCCCATCAGTAGTTGATGTGGCATCAGTAACATCATTAGTTGATGTGGTATCATTACCACCAGTAGTTAATGTGGTATCAGTTCCATCAGTAGTTGGTGTGGTATCAGTTCCATCAGTAGTTGATGTGGTACCAGTCCCATCAGTAGTTGATGTGGCATCAGTAATATCAGTAGTTGATGTGGTACCAGTCCTATCAGTAGTTAATGTGGTATCAGTCCCATCAGTAGTTGGTGTGGTATCAGTCTCACTAGTAGTTGGTGTGGTGTCAGTCCCACCAGTAGTTGGTGTGGTATCAGTCCCATCAGTAGTTGATGTGGTATCAGTACCATCAGTAGTTGGGGTGACATCAGTAACATCATTAGTTGATATGGTATCAGTCTCATCAGTAGTTGATGTGGCATCGGTACCATCCACCTTCATACATTCGTTAATTTCTTCTGTAGACAACACTCGGTCATAAATTCGCAGATGAGCAACTTGACCATGATAAAATCCATAACCAGAACCAAGCTTCACCAGGGTCATGCCACTTATTTGCTTACTCTTATCCTTACCACTACTCCATAAAGCACCATTGAGATATATCTTCATCTCTCCAGTGGTAACATTCTTCGTAAATACCCAGTGAGTCCATTTCCCTTTAAAATCAGCAGCTTTAGCTAATTTTTCTATTCTGTCATAACTGTTTCCCGTATTTCCACAATCAAAGTAAATGTAACTATTATTCCAAGGTAAATGAATATTAATCACCCTGTTATTACTTTGGTCGTATGCAGCTATTATGGAATTATCCTTGGGTAAAGAGTTATCACCATTAGCCCAAAAACTAATTGTGATTGCCCCTGTTTGAGGAATAGTTGCTGTTGGTAGTTCAAGATAGTCATCCGCCCCATCAAAACTTAGACAATGACCAAATTTTGAGTCGGCGACAACTTTTGCACCATTAACTTTGCCATTGAGTTGGGCTCCTGAAATATCAACTACTTCTTTTTTTGATTTGGCATTTTTGACTATTTCATTCAATGGCAAATGTACTTGTAAACCACGATTTATATCCATCGGTGGAGGAGTTACATCCACCTTCATACATTCGTTAATTTCTTCTGCAGACAACACTCGGTCATAAATTCGCAGATGAGCAACTTGACCATGATAAAATCCATAACCAGAACCAAGCTTCACCAGGGTCATGCCACTTATTTGCTTACTCTTATCCTTACCACTACTCCATAAAGCACCATTGAGATATATCTTCATCTCTCCAGTGGTAACATTCTTCGTAAATACCCAGTGAGTCCATTTCCCTTTAAAATCAGCAGCTTTAGCTAATTTTTCTATTCTGTCATAACTGTTTCCCGTATTTCCACAATCAAAGTAAATGTAACTATTATTCCAAGGTAAATGAATATTAATCACCCTGTTATTACTTTGGTCGTATGCAGCTATTATGGAATTATCCTTGGGTAAAGAGTTATCACCATTAGCCCAAAAACTAATTGTGATTGCCCCTGTTTGAGGAATAGTTGCTGTTGGTAGTTCAAGATAGTCATCCACCCCATCAAAACTTAGACAATGACCAAATTTTGAGTCGGCGACAACTTTTGCACCATTAACTTTGCCATTGAGTTGGGCTCCTGAAATATCAACTACTTCTTTTTTTGATTTGGCATTTTTGACTATTTCATTCAATGGCAAATGTACTTGTAAACCACGATTTATATCCATCGGTGGAGGAGTTACATCCACCTTCATACATTCGTTAATTTCTTCTGCAGACAACACTCGGTCATAAATTCGCAGATGAGCAACTTGACCATGATAAAATCCATAACCAGAACCAAGCTTCACCAGGGTCATGCCACTTATTTGCTTACTCTTATCCTTACCACTACTCCATAAAGCACCATTGAGATATATCTTCATCTCTCCAGTGGTAACATTCTTCGTAAATACCCAGTGAGTCCATTTCCCTTTAAAATCAGCAGCTTTAGCTAATTTTTCTATTCTGTCATAACTGTTTCCCGTATTTCCACAATCAAAGTAAATGTAACTATTATTCCAAGGTAAATGAATATTAATCACCCTGTTATTACTTTGGTCGTATGCAGCTATTATGGAATTATCCTTGGGTAAAGAGTTATCACCATTAGCCCAAAAACTAATTGTGATTGCCCCTGTTTGAGGAATAGTTGCTGTTGGTAGTTCAAGATAGTCATCCACCCCATCAAAACTTAGACAATGACCAAATTTTGAGTCGGCGACAACTTTTGCACCATTAACTTTGCCATTAACTTGAGCTCCTGAAATATCAACTACTTCTTTTTTTGATTCGGCATTTTTGACTATTTCATTCAATGGCAAATGTACTTGTAAACCACGATTTATATCCATCGGTGGAGGAGTTACATCAATTGGACTTGTAGAACTAGTATTGCTAGCAACATAAATATCGTGTAAATCATTAGGCAAAGAACCTGTAATTTTTTTTTGTTTAAAGCTAAGAGTAATAGATACATAACGTTGATTACTTGCTAACTCAAATAAACCTAGCCCTGTGCCTTTACCAAGAGAAGAGTTTGGGTTAGGTGGAGTTGGGCAGAATTCTGGTTTGCCTTGAGAGTTTTTACCAGAAAGAATTTGAGTAGCTGCATTTAAGAATATCCGAGCATTATTGCCTTGGCCGAGAGTTCCACTGTTGAATAATTTCCAATCACCTAGGTTAAGTTCGCTACCATCGAGAGTTCTTGCAGTGACTTTAATGGTTGTATATCCAGTTTTGCTACCGTTAAAAAATCTTGATATGGCTAAATAGGTGTCACCAGAGGTTGCACCATCAGTTGCTTTTGAACCTCCTGCGGAGGCTTTGTATTTACTAAAATCTAAAGTGACAGAATAGTTATTTTCAGCTCCTAGAGTTCTTATAAGAGGCATAGTAGCAGTTATGCCTTGTACTTGGCCTGTTAAGCTAAAATTATTCCCTACTTCTCCTGAGAGGAAGCGATTTTCTGTCACAGGAACACTGCCATCTGGTTTGGCTTTCCAGTTACGGTCATTATAATCAATTTGATTATAAGTAATACTTATTGTGCCACCTAGGCCATCAGGGACTTCTACGGTTTTGCCAAATCCTGGATAATTATAACCAGTAGTATTCCAGAATGTAATATTTTTAGTAGCAACTTTAGACACTAATTATTCTCCTTTTGTCTTAATTAATTGGTAATTTACTGAGGATACTCATCATCCTTTGATTCTCTCAAAAATATAGAATTCAGATGATTGTGTAGAGTTTTACCCATACAATAAATTTTAGGTCTATAGATGCACTATACACTGCATATTAAGTCAGCTTCTCTTTTCTTTAATGAGTAATTATACTACTCATGAAGTTTAATATGGTTAAATTTTATATTTTTTTTCTAAAAAAAATATTTTGTGCTAAACAGGCGATCGCTCTCCCTTTATTTAATTTAATTTCAGACACTAATACTCAAGTATTAAGTATAATATCTAGGTCTTACCAGGTAAAATAAGCAATTTTTTATAATTCACTTATGGTCGATTTTTTGACCCCAAAATAGTATTTTGTATCGGGGTTATTGTATTAATTAACTTCACTTAAAATATAATATCTAAAATAGAGATATTTTTCTTGGGATAAATATCTCATATTTCTCTTTCATATTTGATAGATCTGAATATCAAGATTTTCACTGACTTTAGTGATACTTTGTTCTGGAAACTTTTGCCAATCATCTGCAAACAAAGGTTCGGAAGCTATAATTACAGAATTAGGAAATTTAGAAGAATTTTTTAACCAATAAAGACTAGGTGAACTTGCCTCTTGAGCAAATCTAGAAGCAACTAATTGATGTCCGTCTGTAATAATTGTATTTGCCAAAAATTTGACTTTATTTTCCTGAGCAATTTTTTTCAAAAACATTAATATATTATGTAAAGCTTCTTGAAAGTTATACTTAATTATTTCAAGAACTTCATTAATTAACAAAGCAAAAATATGTTCAGAGTCCGTATTACCGTTAATCAATAAATATGGAATATCTTGGAGAGAATCCCGTATGGGTTTATAAAGAGTAGATCGAAATTGATCAATATAGCCATTGTGAATAAATAGTATATTTTTGTAATTAAATGGCTGACAGTTACTGATATCAATTCCTTGACCAAGAGTTGCACTTCTAACATAACCTAGAATACAGCCTGACTCTATATAACCACCAAGACTCTTAAGATTTATATCATTCCAAATAGGTTGGGTATTTTTATAAGTAAAAGGTGAAGTCTGCTTTTGAGTATCATACCAACCTAATCCAAATCCATCAGCATTTAGTAATGACTCTTGCATTTCTTGGGGTTGATAACTTTGGACTATTAACGAGTGTTTTGGTTGAGTAAGAATGGACTCTAATAAGATTGGCTCACCAAGATAACCTAATAATCTACACATATAATTTTTTGATTTTTGATTTTAGTATACATCTACATATTAGTAATTTAATTACCATAACATTTTGATGAACAATACAATCCATTTTTAACTAATTCAGATCGAGAGAAATTTATTCAATAGAGTAATACCATCAATTAAAAAAAAATAATTTAAAATATCTGTTTTAGACCGACTAAGGTTGAAAAGGTAGGGTATAGAAAACTGATCAAATTGAGCGATCGCAACTTAAATTTAAGATAGTAAAACTATTTTCTAATAATCAGCGATCGCCAGCACTTATAGAACTTCAAATTGCCAGTACATTATCCCTAGTTTGATAGTAGAACCAGTCCTTTTAAATATTTATTTAGTCGATTTATTCAGTCAGTGCTTTCAATAAATCTTTTTATTGAATAGGTTTAGTAGATGCTTTCAATAAATCTTTTACTAAACTCAAAGTAATGAGCTTAGTAAAACTGATATATTTATCTTACCATAAAATAGTGAGTAAAGTGCTATAACCCTAAAACTCCAAATCCTGGGAGGAGATGGAAGTGGATTATAATTTTCACAGATTATACTAACATTTATCTAAAATTTAGGGAAAAATTTGCTCTAAAGCCTCGCCCGCCCATCAAGCTTTTTAATAAGTAGTTTTTGAACACGCGCCTTGTATCACTAAAAACCCTCCAACAGAAGAGATCCTAAGAAACTCTCCGCGTACCCTCAAGTTGAACTTGAGCAGCTTTTAGGTTTCGGAGAAATTCGCACCCTGAAGAAACAAGCAAAGACAAACAAGAATTTTTAGTAAGTCGCCCTCAGGCATTCTCAGACTTTAAATGGACGGTTCACTTCCCAAGAGGGGTGGGTTAGGCTAACCGTAAAACATTAACTCTCATCAGAGCCACGGGTCAGTTGTTTAAGGGTGCCTAACAGCCGGGGAAAATATCAACTAGAGATAGTGGCCAAGCTTGAACAATATAAGTAGCAGTTAAAGAAAAATCCTACTAGGACTTACCCATAATTACCATAAATAGTAGAGGTTTTCATTTGCCATAGCACTTGGTTCTTAACCCCTATTTTTGGTGTATAATTTAAAGTGCGTGCATAAGTCCTACCGACTATTAGCTAAAAGTTTACAAACTAAGTCCGGTCTTGTATTGTAACTTTTATAGTCGGTCGCTTGTGTAGGGACTTGAAAAGAAATTGCATAAAATAAAGCCAACTTCCCTTTAACATTATAGAGTAAAAGAAGAAAAAGCAATGATCACCAGTCAAGACCGAGTTATTATTTTTGATACTACCCTCAGGGATGGAGAACAATCTCCAGGAGCAACTCTCAATATAGATGAAAAATTGACCATTGCTCGACAACTATCTCTTTTGGGAGTAGACGTCATTGAAGCTGGTTTCCCCTATGCTAGTATTGGGGATTTTGAGGCAGTACAAAAAATTGCTGAGATAGTGGGAGTAGAAGGAGGCCCAACTATTTGCGGTTTGGCAAGAACAACTCGTGCAGATATTGAGGCAGCAGGTAAAGCCCTTAAACCAGCAGCTAAAGCGCGTATTCATACCTTTATTGCTACCTCTGATATTCACTTAGCTTACAAACTGAAGAAAACTAGAGCAGAAGTATTGGAGATTGCTTCAGAAATGGTTGCCTATGCTAAAACCTTTGTAGACGATGTAGAGTTTTCTCCGGAAGATGCGGGTCGCTCTGACCCAGAATTTCTTTATCAAGTATTGGAAAAGGCGATCGCTGCTGGAGCTACTACTGTGAATATTCCTGATACTGTAGGTTATACAACTCCTGCTGAGTTTGGGGGGCTGATCCGGGGTATTAAAGAAAATGTACCAAATATTGACCAAGCTATTATTTCAGTTCACGGTCACAATGATTTGGGTTTGGCAGTCGCTAATTTTCTGGAAGCAGTGAAAAATGGGGCTCGTCAGTTAGAATGTACTATCAATGGCATTGGGGAACGTGCTGGTAATGCTGCTTTAGAAGAATTGGTAATGGCGTTTCACGTTCGGCGACAATATTTCAACCCATTTTTTGGTCGCCCACCAGAGTCAGAAACACCACTAACTAATATTAATACTCGTCATATTTACAAAACATCTCGTTTGGTTTCTAGTTTGACAGGAATGTTCGTGCAACCAAATAAAGCTATTGTTGGTGCTAATGCTTTTGCTCACGAGTCAGGTATTCACCAAGATGGGGTACTCAAAAATAAACTGACCTATGAAATTATGGATGCTCAGTCAATTGGGTTGACAGATAATCAGATTGTTTTGGGTAAACTTTCGGGTCGTCATGCTTTCCAAAGTAGGTTGCAAGAGCTTGGGTTTAAACTTTCAGATGAAGAAATTAATAAGGCGTTTATCAAGTTCAAAGACTTGGCAGATAAAAAGAAAGAAATAACAGATTGGGATTTGGAATCTATTGTTAATGCTGAAATTCAACAACCACCGGAACTATTCCGTTTGGAGTTGGTGCAGGTTTCTTGTGGCGATCGCTCTCGCCCTACAGCTACAGTTATTATCCGCACTCCCAATGGGGAAGAATTAACTGATGCTGCCATTGGTACTGGTCCTGTAGATGCTGTGTACAAAGCAATTAACCGAGTGGTGAATGTAGAAAATGATTTAGTTGAGTTTTCTGTGCAGTCTGTAACTGCTGGTATTGATGCTATTGGGGAAGTCACTATTCGCGTGCGCCATGAAGGGCGGGTTTATTCTGGTCATGCTGCTAATACTGATATTATTGTGGCATCTGCTGAGGCTTATCTAAGTGCTTTAAATCGGTTGTATGCAGTTTTGCAAAGAGGTGTAGAGAAAATAAATTTACCAAAGGATCAACCTACGGAAGTAGTAGCTGGTAGTTGACTAGCTTAAAACTTATTGTAGAAACCGGGTTTATTAACAAAATTTCTTGATTTGAACAATAATAATTAGGGCAATAAACTCGGTAAAACCTACTAAAACTTCAAGTATTTGGGAGTGCTAACGCTCAGTTATTAGGAAAAACCCCATTTACTATAAAACAACTATATATATAGCATTTGTAGGGGTTAATGGCAGCTCATGCTCCACAATATGAAAACCTCTACTACATAAGGTTATTATGGGTAAATACTGATATAATTTATTTGATGAATTTAAGAAAAGTACTAAATTAGCTCTAGATCGTCAAACTATATACAGCATCCGATCAGGCAAATAATGTACGGCTATATTTTGTGAAAATTATGTAGTGCATGCATCTTGCCCGCGGGGTATACCTGATAACAAGGTCAAGCGCTGTATTTGAGTGAAAATTCCTATCCTGTTACTGATGTAGTAATAAGAGAAGTTAAAGGTGATCGAACAACAATTTGCTAAAGGGAATTAGATGTCAAAAAAAATCAATAAATTAACAACTAGTGCTATATTTAATATTATTTATATCCAATAAAAATTTAGACCTAAATTGAATTTAAAATCCCGTAATCATTTGGGTTGAAAACAAATACAATAATTAATGTTACTGTAAAAGCAATTTTTTTTTACATATTTAAAATATCAGGAAGTAATCAATGGAAGACAAAGTATTAGCTAAAGAGCGAAAATTTCACGATGTTTGGGCATCAACTATTGATATTGAAGGTATCCGAGTAGTTGATTATTTTGAAAGTTGTACCGCACCAGAAAACAGATTTATTCTTAAACAAATGGGAGATTTAATAGATAAATACTTGTTAGATTTAGGTTGTGGAGCTGGAGAAAATAGTGTTTATTTTGCCAAAAAAGGAGCACGGTGTTTAGCGACAGATTATTCTTCAGGGATGGTAGATGTTGCTGTTAATTTAGCAGAAAAAAATAGTGTAAAAGTTGAAGGTAAAGTTATGGATGCTATGGCATTAGAATTTCCTGATAATACCTTTGATTTTGTCTATGCTTCTAACTTACTTCACCACTTACCAAATCCAAAATTAGCAATTAGGGAAATGCATCGGGTTCTTAAACCTGGCGGTAAAGCTTGTTTTTGGGACCCATTAAAACATAATCCAGTTATTAATATTTATCGACGCATTGCGACAAAAGTGAGAACTGAGGATGAAACGCCTCTGGATATTAATATTATTGATTTTATCAAATCTCTTTATTCAGAAACAGCTTATGATACTTTTTGGTTAGCAACTCTGTGGATTTTTCTCAGGTTTTATTTAATTGAAAAAGTTAATCCAAATCAAGAACGTTATTGGAAGAAGATTATTATTGAACATCAAAGATTAGAACCAATGTATAGGAGATTAGAAAAGTTGGATGTGGTGTTAAAAAAGTTGCCTTTAATTAAAAAATTTGCTTGGAATTTAGCAGTAGTAGCAACTAAATAAATTTCTGATTAATAGCAAAAGTAGAAGTTCAGTTACCAAACTTCTACTTCTTGAGAGTTAGGAGTTAAGTAGTCTAATACTTATAGGAAATTACAGATACAGCATTGATAATAAAATTATCTACAATCTGTGAATAGTAAAATATTTTACTATGAGCATCTTACTTAGCAAAAGTATATCTCACTGATTATTAAACATACTGTAATACTAAGCAATAATGATAAATATTGGCTACAAATTACTAGGAACCATTTATTAGGAATTAAGATTCATAATAAATAGCTGCAATACCATTCTTGAGGTTAGAAATTATATTTTTTTGCCAAAGAGAAATCTTATTTAAAGTCTTTTAATCACACTGATTATTAAAACAAATTCAAATTTTGTTTTGACACTTTGTATAATATCTCAAGATTAAAAATAGTCAGTGTAAATAAGATATAAGCAACAATTATTAAGCAAGTTATTACAGAGAAATAGTATAAATTACTCTTGTACTCGTACATCAATTACACTAGCATTAAAATTATAGTCCCTACCTTCTAGCTCAATTGTCATCCCAATTTTTACCTTAATATTTCCTAAAACAGGACCATCATTAGTAACTCTGCCTTGACCTTTTAATGTTAGTAAAACATTTCTACTAAATAGTTCTTTATCTCTAGGATCTGGTAAAGCTCTTACCGTTCCATCCGGTTGAGGAACTGCCACTTTTCGAGTCAAAAACTCTACAGATTTTAGGTCGACTTCTCCATAAGGTTGGTTCCGGATAATTAATTGAGTTTTTTCCCCCTCCTTTAATAATTTTTCAGGGTAACGACCTTTTAAACCTAAAGCAATAGCATCTACTTCAACTGGTTTCGTAATAACATTGCCCACTTGAGCAACAGAATTTTTGTTAGTACCAGGAAAGACAAATATTCCCACCAATACCATAAAAATTATTAACACGGCACCAAGGTCTAAGATACTGATTTTACCAAATAATCGTCCTTGAGAATCCAAAATTTTCATAACTTTATAACTTAATTTTTACAAAAGTAAACTGCTCAACATTAAATAGCCCAATTATCAAGTGAGCTTTTTATAGTCTTCCAACATATCCCATATACTATATAGTTAGTTGTCTGAGCACAAAGTCAAGATTAATCACTTTTCTACATTTACCACATAAACTATCCATTGTAGACAGTGTGGGAAAATTTATATGAGTATCATGAGTATTCTTGTATGTAAAAAGGTGCAGTAAATAAAATTAATAATACTCCTCAGAAAAACATCTTTTTAAAGAAATCACAATGATGTAACTATTAAGTTCGCTTGCAGTCATTTTTAGCTGTTTTATAAATAATAAATATATACTTTATAAGTCAAGATAATTTCGATTATTAATTCTTAGTAACTTATACTTAATGAGGAGGTAATAAGAGCTAAAGGTTCATTTTTTTTAACATATTAAAATGGATAGTAAAAAAAAATTCTTGGGATTTTTTTATAATACTTTTAATCATCCTTAAATATATTAATAATAATTGCTACAGAGCAGACTATCAATTAATAGCCAATGCTAATTATCAAAAAAAAGTTCATTTTTTTAAACATATTAAAGTAAAAAAAAATTCTTGGGATTTTTTTTATAATACTTTTAATTATCCTTAAATATATTAATAATAATTGCTACAGAGCAAACTATCAATTAATAGCTAATACTAATTATCAAAAAAAGTTTTGATACTTAAATTTTATATTTATAAATACTATTTATTGAGGTAATTTTATTGTTGACTAACCTCTGTGATGTTTCTAGTAATTTTGTAAGGATTCAGCTATCAGTTATCAGCTAGAGGAATTAGCTTGTAAGAAGAATTAAAAGTCTGACACCGAAAAGATAAGCAGCTCAACTTTATCTTTTTTTCCCGTATTTTTCAGGAAAAGCCCTCAAGCTGACTGCTCCAAATTAGCTAGAAAAAATAATGAGCTTCCAAGAAGAATGAAAAGTTCGACATAAAAAAGATCAGCAGCTCAACTTCATCTTTTTTTGCGCACAATGGTCTAGGAAAAGCGCTTAAGCTGACTGCTAAAGAGCTGAATGCTTACATAATTTTTACTACTTTTTAAGTATAGTATTACTTTTAATAAAAATTAAAATCCCAATTTCATAAAATATTACTAGAATGGTTTGATATGCTGATAAAAATTTAGAGATTAATACGGCCAAGACTTTAGGAAATCTTTATAATAGCTAAATGCTGATGTCTGAGGGCTGAATGCTTACACAGTAACTTAGGATAAAAATTAGTTTTAAGGGGGAAGATAAGGAAGTTTTTATTAGCTAAATTCCCTTATATTCCAGAAAAAATTTAGTTTTTGCTTTGCGGAAAACCTATATATAACTTTTGTAGTTAATAACAAGATTAGCAAAACATAGTTTGCGAATTTATGATATCTTGATAGACCCAAAATCTAGTACCTCTAAATAAAAAAAATTCATCATGTTGAAAAAACTATCTTTGATTTCTCAGTCCTCCTATCGTAGAATATTATACCCATTAATATCTGTGATAGTCGCTGTTAGTTTATGGACAGGTACAGTACTTCCCAGCCAAGCTATTCCCTGGAGAGAATTAATTTTTCGCAGTATTCAAATGATCTCAATTTCTAACCTGTCTAAAACTCAAGAAGTTGAACTAGGTAAACAAATTAATCAACAGTTATTGGAAAGTGGAAATATTAAACTTTATCGCGATCGCGCAGCTAAGAAATATATTGATAGAATTGGGCAAAGATTAGTTTTAGCAAGTCCCCGCTCAGATATTCCCTATACTTTTCAGGTAGTAGAGGATGATAGTATAAATGCTTTTGCTACTATGGGAGGCTTTGTTTACATCAATACTGGTTTAATGAAAGCTGCCGATAATGAAGCAGAATTAGCTAGTGTTATTGCTCATGAAATTGCTCATATTGCCGATCGCCATGCACTAAAACAATTACGTCAAACATTATTAGCACAAGGTTTAGCGACTGCAGCAGGTGTAGATAATAGTGTTGCAGTTCAAATAGCGGTAGAATTAGCATTACGTCGCCCCAAAAGCCGCCAGGCAGAATTTGAAGCTGATCAAATTGGAATTGAAACATTAGGAAAAGCAGGATATGCTCAATATGCTGCAATTACATTTATGCAAAAATTGTTGAAAAAATCTTCGCCGCCATCTTTTCTTAGCACTCACCCAGCAACATCGACGCGAATTTCTCAGATGAAACAAATGATTAATCCTGAATTTGCCTATAATGGTGATGGGTTAGATGATAGACGTTATCAGGTAATTTTAAATAGGTTGCTGCCCTAGCAGACTAACACAGCTAAAATGGTGCGTGAGAGAAATACAGCTTAAATTTAAGCCGTAAATACGCACCCTACCTGACTAAATATTGTTTTCTATCTCCCTATATTTCCTACTCCCCACCGCCTGTAGTCTGATAAATATCTCTGAAAAATTTCTTCTCAATAAGTTCCCCGCCTTTAATAGATTTCTGCAACCAATTTAATTCCAAATCTAATTTTTCTGTCTCCGTTAATTTCCAATTATTATGCTCTTTTTTGAGGCGACTCATCAAATTATATAAACATAGAGCGGCGCTAACAGAAATATTAAAACTTTCACTAAACCCCACCATGGGAATTTTGACCGATACATCTGCATTGTTTTTAGCATATTCTGATAACCCATTTATTTCTGAACCAAACATTAACGCTACTTTTGTATTTACAGATAATTCCTCAATGGTTATATGCTCTTTATAGGGAGTTGTTGCTGCTATTACATAGCCCTCATTTTTTAATCTCTTTAAACATTCTTCTGTATTGTTTATACTTTGTTCATTATAACGATATAATGTTAACCAACGATCTGAACCAATAGTTACACTCTGAGTGATTGTAAAAATATTTTTATTCTCTACAATGTGCACATCTTGTACACCAAAACTGTCACAACTTCTCAGGACTGCACTAGCATTGTGGGGCTGATAAATATCTTCTAAAATAACAGTAATGTCGCGGGTTCGTTGCTGTAAAACTGATAAGATTTTTTCCCGACGAGCTGGAGTTATAAATTGACTTAAATAAGTAATTAATTGTTGTTTTTTTCCTATTTCCATTCAACATTAATTTCAACTATATGAGTAGATAAAGTAGAAGTGAAGCCAGAATAAATAAGATTCAAAATTATGGAAAAAGCTTTTATTTATATGACTACAAAAAAATGTTGGCAACTCAATAAAATTTAAATCTTTTATCTTCAATATTTTGACTTTATTTGATGGCTTCAGGCTATTATAACCAATATTTTTTCACTTTAAACTTTTCTTAGTTTTGTTTGATTATTGAGAAAATTTTGATAAATTTTGAAAAAATTTTTTCCTAGATTTATAAGATTTCACAAGTTCATTTAAGGGTACTTTCCTAGTTTGATTATCCTTAATATTAACCTGATAAATAATATTATTATCAGCATCTAACCCTGTGAGCCACCCACTGTGAGAATGATATGCACCAGTATCAATACCTAACCAACCTTGTCCACAAACTAATTCTCCGGGTTCAACATCATCAAAAGTAAAAGTTATAGTATGACCTATAATAATTAATTTATCAGAAAAGTAAGGTTTTTTCACAGAATGAAACTCATGGCGAATCCAACAACATTCATGGGAAGTTTGCCTTTCAATAGGTAGTTTAGGATTAATTCCTCCATGAACTAACCAAATATTTCCTAAGTCTAGATATAGAGGTAGCGATCGCATCCACTCTAAATCATCATAAGGCATTGCTCCTGTTTTTCGATAACTCTCCACAGTTTCAAGACCACCACTATTATACCAATGTGGCCATGCCTCATGCTTGAGTTCTGTATCTGAAAGAGCTTGAATCATCATGTGTTCGTGGTTTCCCATGACACACTGATAAGGACTATTTCTGACGAATTCTACTACTTGAGAACTTTTCGGACCTCTATCAATTAAATCTCCTAGAAAATATACCATATCATCTATGCCAGGAGCTACCATATCTAATAAAGCGATTAGGCCATCATAATTCCCATGTATATCGCCAATAATAATACGTCTCTGGTTCATTTTTGCTTCTAATAGGTTTGACTATCATACCCTGATCTCCTTGCTTATTAAAGTAGGCAAAAGAAAAAATTTTACATCATACTAAGTTTAAGTTTTCATTCAAGTATAGTAAAGATATTTTAATACTATACTTAATTATTGATAGTATATCACATGATTTTGGAAGGTATTTTCAGACTACATAAATATCATCAATACCTTCGGTCTTTATAGAAAATTAGTTACTCAAAGCACGGAAAAATTTTTGAATTTCGGTTAATAAACTTTTCTTTTTTGGAGAACTATTCATAGTCTGAGAAGATGAAATAGAGTTATCTGTTTTAGCTGTACCAGTAGCTTTAGCTAAAATCATATCTACTTCATCTCCTACTGGTTTTTCTGGTTGTTCAGCAATTAACTTATACTGGCCGTTTTCTTCAAGCCAAACTTGCCAGGGAGAAGGATAACAACGATATAGTGCTGCCCCACCAAGAGACCTAATATAATAGCAAGATTCAATAGTTTTGATAAACCTTTCTCGAAGTTGGCGTGCTGCATAACCAATTCCCACAATAGAAACATCCTCCAATTTCGGGATTAACATAATAACTGGACGATCGCCAGCAAGATTAGACAATTTTTCAGTCTGGGCCACTTCTATAGCAGAAGGAGCAATTAATAAGAAACATTGGTCTTCAGGTTCAACTTTTTTGTCAACAGGAGATCTACTTGTACCAAGATCTTCTATTTTAAACGTGGCATCTTGCCAATCTCGTCTAGCTAAAGCTGCTGCTCCCGAGTCAGGAAAAAAGACTTTGAGCTTAGTACTTGTTTCGAGCAAAGCAGGGATAAATTGTTTTGCCAGAGATTGAGCTTGAAGTTCTATATCTGGAACAACTATCTCAATTTGGACTCTAGTATAACCATCTTGGAGGGCTGCTTTAGTCGCTTCCATTCCTTGGACAATTGCCTCATTTATATCATTGGGTAGTTTAGTCATCTATGATTAATATCTACTAAATTAATATGGGTTGATAGAAAATTTTAAAAGGTATCTTAGTTACTTTTCATAACTATAATAAGTATTAAGTATAAAGTTGAACTAGAATCAATATCACATAAGCTATTATGGGAAAATAAATAATAGCTGAATATTTAGATATTTGTTTATTTCCCTCTTTCTTAATCCAATATTTTTTCATTTTAAAAAGTAAACAGGTTGTCCTATCACTGAGGACTTGATCGACTTATTAACAAGCTAAGTTTATAGGGAATTCCAAATTTATGTTGTATAAATATTAATGATCAAACCTTTGTAGTAAAATAATATTGCCTGTTAAAACCTTACATCACCATTGATGAAATCTGCTCTAGAGTTTCAACCATTTATCAAAAACTTTTCTATTTCTATCTTTTATCTTCAACAGAGGATTTTCAGGAGGAGGAAGGGGGGATAAAATACTCCTGAGTTCTGAGTTATAGGCGAACCCATGCATAGTTTTTCATAAAGCCCTAAGTATAGTATTAATAGACTGAAATTTACATAAGAACATTTTTTTTGTATCAGTTTCAGACTACCACTGCAAAAATGGTTGGTATAATATTTTCTACTGTACTTTTGTTTAAAGACTAACCACTTCAAACAATATTTTCAACACTGTTACTACTGTACCTCATAAACCACCGAATGCCCTGTATATTTCTCCTCATAGAAATGTCTAATATAACAATTAAATATGACCAATAAGTAAAAATTCTCTTATATGCTCTATGCTCAAAATCAGGGTGTTAGTGATTTTGGCACGTGATTATCCTTTAATAGCGATCGCCTAACTATTAACTGAAAAAAAATTTATGTTTAGCCATATTTAGATTTTTTGATGTTAATTTACCAACACCAGAATAACGATCTTGAAGTTTGCTTGGTGAATATTCCTCAAAAATGTCTGGAAATTTACCAGTAAACTGCTGCAAATAATTATGAAATTGCCCATAGTTTTCAGTGCAGTTAAACTAACATAATTTAAGCTTTGCCTAATGTAAACTTTACTGTTGATAAAATCTGGGTAATTAACACAAACTTTTAACATTAATTGACTCAATTATTTAAATTTATTCTATTTATAAACCATAATTTTATATCAAATATCGTTTTTTTATTGATCTAATTAAAGATATTATATCCTAACATTACTTGCCAACCAAACCTCCCATAGATAATGCATTAATAGCTTCAGGCAAATTATCATTTTGACTATTAGCAAAATAGGATTATATATTATGTATATTATCTACTTACCATTAAACTGTGGGAACACTATAAATTTTGCGAAAAGTAGTAGACTTAAGAAATATAAATGGTGCGTTACGATATATTTTTAAATAGTTTTTATACCCTGAATTAGGTCTGTATAAAGCACCCTACTAGACTTTTACATTTTAACTTTTAAATTTTAACTTTTGCCCATTAATTAAACTATATCGTCCCCTACTTTTCCAACAATTTATAATTTTAAAAATCCACAGTTAGAGGTGCCCTCGGAAAAGGAATCACATCTCGAATATTCCCCATTCCTGTCATAAACTGTACCACTCTTTCAAATCCCAAACCAAACCCCGCATGAGGGACAGTACCATACCTCCGCAAATCTAAATACCACCATAATTCTTCCTTATTCATCTCCTGTTCATCTATGCGCCTCTCCAAAACATCTAAACGTTCTTCCCTCTGAGAACCACCAATAATTTCTCCTACTTTCGGCACTAAAACATCCATTGCTCTAACTGTTTTAGCGTCATCATTTAACCGCATATAAAAAGCCTTAATTTTTGCAGGATAATCAGTCACAATAACAGGTTTTTTAAACAACTCCTCACACAAATAACGTTCATGTTCTGACTGTAAATCCAAACCCCAGTCTACCGGGTAATCAAACTTTTTATCCGCCTTTTCTAATAAAGAAACTGCCTCAGTATAAGTAATCCGTTCAAAACTATTATTAATAATTGTATCCGCGGTTTCAAAAACTGTTTTATCAATCCGTTTATTGAAAAATTCCATATCCTCCGGACAACCTTCTAAAACAGATTTAAAAATATATTTTAAGAATTCCTCAGCTAAATCCATATCTCCTTCCAAGTCGCAAAAAGCCATCTCAGGTTCAATCATCCAAAACTCAGCTAAATGCCGAGAAGTATTAGAATTTTCTGCTCTAAAAGTCGGACCAAACGTATAAACATTACTCAAAGCAGTTGCCATAATTTCTGCTTCTAACTGACCACTAACTGTCAGAAAAGCCGACTTTCCAAAAAAGTCTTGACTAAAATCAATATCTTGTTTTTCTGTGAGAGGAATTTTCTTTAAATCTAAATTAGTAACAGTAAACATTTCTCCCGCACCTTCACAGTCACTAGCAGTAATAATAGGAGTGTGAACCCACAAAAAACCTCGTTCTTGAAAAAATTGATGAATGGCATTAGCACAAGTATTTCTTACCCGAAAAACTGCTCCATAAGTATTAGTACGTCCTCGCAAATGTGCAATAGTGCGGAGAAACTCAAAAGAATGACGTTTTTTCTGCAAAGGATATGTTTCAGGGTCGGCATCACCATAAGCAGTAATACTTTCTGCCTTTAATTCAATTCTTTGCCCCTTTGCTGGGGACTCTACCAAAATACCAGTCATTTCTACTGAGGCACCTGTATTCATTTGCTGCAAACTTTCCTGATAATTTGGTAGATCAGGATTTAATACTACTTGCAAATTAGCTAAACATGAACCGTCATTAACTTCTACAAAAGCAAACTCTTTCAATTCTCGCTTAGTGCGTACCCACCCTTGAATTGTTACTTTGGCATCAGGTTGACCGCTTCCTAATATTTTTGCAATTCGTTGCTTTGTCATATATTTAATCCTGCTTTTATAGTATTATAAAGTTTAGCTTTATCCGGCAAAAGCCCTACGCCTGCAAGGGATAGCGTCAGTACGAGATAAATCCCGGCCTTAACCATCTGGTGTAGTTTGGCTTTCTATTATAGAATATTATGCTATGATCAGTATCTCTCATAGGAAAAATTCCATAAGTTTAGATGCTATCCTAAATAAAGATATTTAAAGCGTTTCCCATTGTCTGTGAGGTACACATCTACCGTGCAAGATGTCTGAACTTTTATAATTATCGTAATTTCCCTTGTGTGTCGTTTGCTTGCTCATTTGCTATATTTAGGCACATCACAACGAAATAAATAATATTTTTATTAACTATTAAGAACAAATCTTTGATATGGCTTGCCAATTTTACTCAAAAAACAACACAAAAGCTAACTTAAGCATAAGCATGGTATGAACTGAAGGGAAAAGAACCATTAAAGCTCAACAAGATAAAGCAAGATAAAGGTGGTAAGCATTTACCTAATAGATATCTCCACCAAAAGATTCCCAAAATCTGATCCCGTCGTTACCAAATTAGCATTTTTGGAGAGGTTAAATATTTAATTGTCCCAGTCTGGGTCATCTGAATCTTGCATTTATGCTGAAATTCTCCAATTATTTAACATACATACTTCAAGTCGCTAAAAAAGTATTTCATGTCGCAAAAGCAAAAGTGACACACTAGAATGGTAAGATGCAAACCTAACTATATGTCTCACTCAATTAATAAATAGGGATTAGACATTGTTTGTCAAAGTAATATTAAATCTAGACTAATGGACTGACTCCCTTAAGAATGTAAGCTCTTATAGAACTAAGTGAAATCCAATATGTGCTTTATTCTGGTTTAGTTTATTCTAAGGATAAGCTTTGCTAATGTCTTTCAACCCAACCCCAATTTATTGCACCATTTTAGCTGTGTCAGTCCAGTAGCTTAGGTGTCAGCTATCCCTGAGATGAAAAGGCAATAATACTGATACTGAGAAAGCAAACTCTTAAGTTTTCTCTATAACCAACAAGCATTAGGAACTCTATCTGTCTTAATATCAGCTTGTGCATTCACTGTCCTAGAGTTTGGCCATAGAGCGATCGCCACAGCATAAAAATTTCCTATAAAAATAAAGCAGAAAAATTATCCACCAAAGTAAAAGTATAAGTATTCAGGCGGACATAATATTATGTATTCAAAGTGTAACTATACACCAAAATTAGGTGTGTTAAGGTTGTTCTTCTTCCTACTATATAAGGTAGTGCCTGAGTAAGTCCTAATTAGTTATTGGCTTTTTGCTTATCAGTTATCTTCATTTCGCTAGATCATAGTTTTGAGCTCTAGTGGAGCGATCGCTAAACTAGCATAAATATCCCCTTCCATATCTGCCAAGCAGATCGTCAAGCTTTGCTCTTGACTTTGAAAAACTGGCACATTCAGAAGGCTTCCGAGCTGTAATTTTTTTTTTAACTAAATCATACCAATTCTTATGTATTAATGCTAACTTTTTGTCAAACTTCTGTTATTGAATAATAATTCAAAATGATTAACACAAAGGAAATAACTTTTTTGCAGCTAAATTAATGTTAATCTTAGGTGGTGTTTTACTAAACATTGCAGACAATGTCCCTAATTCTAATCAAAATCCCCCTTTGAAGAGTTTTTGATAAATGGTATTGTTTCTCCAGCTACTAGAACTATATGACTAAAATTTTCGGTAAGGAGCGAACAAATTAAATCTACACCCCTTAACCTCTTGTGTTTTTCACACTTAATAAAACAGTCAACCCCTTTTTAAGGAGGAGCTAGGTTTTTTCACCCACACTTTTCAAACTAGACCCACTACTAGTATTAACTCGTATTACTTTAGAGCCTTTTTGTTACGATAACCATAAAGCATTGTTACCATTACTATAGCCAAAATCTATACGATAAAATCTTTAATTATCTGATTCCAGTAGAGCATATATTCTTTCCAATTTTTATGAGCAGTAGTCAAATATACTACTTTAGCATCTATTAAGTTTTCAAGCATAGCCCCAGTCTAAACTGCATTCTAAGTCCCAAAAACTTCGATCAAGATTTTCTTCGCGCTTCACAATGCTCCTGCGCTTCAGAAAAATTGGTTTGTATCATAGTTTTTCTAGTTTAATTTTTTTTCCATCTAAATTTATGCTCTGATTTAAAGTGCTAACGTTTGTTAAAAATACATAGTAAAGATTTGTCTATATTAGAAGTATATCCCGATTTTTATCAGCTCTTCTTGTAAACGCTTTTACTAAACATGACATCTTAGTTATTAGCATTTATCTATTAGTTGTCAGTACCTAGCAGTGCTCAACATCCAGATTGAAATATTAAAGTTGATTTTTTTCTCCGAACCCTGAAATAAGAGGTTTGAGACCTCGCTTTTAGTGACAGAGGTTAATTGACAATACCTAGATAGGAATTGGCTGATCAGGAACTCGGCCACTTATAGTAACAATGGCGCAAGTACGACTCAACACGGGCAGTTCTAAAGAAAAAAATATAAGATCTGTTTACCTTATCTAATTCCCAGTATGATTTTTTATTCTTAACTATCTACAAAAAAAAATATAAAGACTTGATATTATCCAGTACAAGATTTTAAAAGCCAACCAATAACAATTCCTAAACCTCCAAATCTTACAGCTTGCCAAAATGGTTTTTTTATGGTATCAAAACGAAATAAACTACTTTCTAGATTTAATTCTATTGTTTCTAATTCTGTCCGTATCAGTTGTAACTCTTCTTCTAATTTATGAGTTTTTTGGCGACCTACTTCCGGCCGTACTTCTTCTAAACGATGCTGCAGTTCTACTTTGCGTTTTTGGTAGTACTGGACTTGGGAATAACGTTCTTTCAGCGAACTCAGGTTATGTTCTACCTCTGCCAATGCTTGTGCTAACTTCGTCTCCGTAACTTCTGAGTCTTGATTAACTGGGACATAATTTGAAAATTCATCATTTAATTTTTTCGGAGAATCTTCTGGAGAAGAGTTCATACTGTCATACTTAATATAGTAAGTTTACTGAAAAACATTATCTAGATAGATATGCTTAAACCTAACTCTATTTCTACAAACACTTCTAATAAAGTACATACTTTTCACCATAGAGATTTAGAAGAATATAGTACACTAGAACTAGCCCAAGCATTAGCTGCAAGACTTGCAATACCAGAAAGAGACTGGCATAAACTCAAATCTAATCGCCAGGTTCGTGCATTAGAGCTAACTATAGCTGCCTTAGTTTTTATGATTAAGGGTAAAACTACTGAAGCGATCACACGGCTACAGCAAGCAACTAAATGGTTAAATCAATCTATATCAGCACCTCCGTGTCCAAGTCATGGTTCTCATAAAAAATAAATTACTTTAACTTTAACTTAAATTAATTATTCATCCTACCAGGGGCAATCTAGAGTTATTCTTTACTTTTTTACATAGCATTAACTCTGTGCCCTTGGAGTTCCATTCAATATAATCAAAGACCTGGTAGATAATGTATATTCCTCGACCACATTCTTTTTCATCCTCATCATGTGTGTATTGTTCAGGAGTATCACCAATTAGTTGCCGATATTGGTTAGCTCTAATGGGTGGTTGAAAACCAGAACCTTGATCTGATATCACCCACCAATAGTCGTCTTTAACAATTGAAAAACGTACTAAAACAGTTTTAGTAGGGTCTAAATTATTGCCATGCTTTGTAGCATTAACTAACGCCTCTTGTAGTCCTAATCGGAGTTCTGGGTGCCATTGTTTAGGAACATCAGCTAGTAACAGATTAAGGATAGGACACAAATAGAGGGTAGAAGCGAAACTAATTGTCACCCAATTTTGACATATTTGACGTGGACGTGATGATGTAGCAATCACTTAAAACAAACTCCCTAGCTTTTGTATGGGGCATAGTCAGCAACTACTTTTGTCAAGAGTTCTGAATCTCCTCTACAGTTTAAAAAGCTTTTATGTGAGCATTACTGCTCTCATATTTACTATAATATCAAAACTCCTCAGAAAAATAAAGTATCTAAAAGATAAAGATTGATTCTGGTACTAGATCCAGTTATCAAAAGACATTTTTTTTTCTGATCCTCTTTAACTATTTTTTTACCTCTTGATCTCTACTACAGTCCCATCTCATTATCTACACAAAAGGGTACTGTATTCTATAAATGGGATTTAGTATGACTCTGATTTGGGATCATTGACAATATTTATTCTGTAGCAATATAATCTTATTCCATTATATTTTTGATATAGTATTTAATGTAATTTAATAAACATTTAATAAATATTTAATGTATGTTGACTAAATCTATAACTACTACAATTTCAGTTCCTGGAAGTTATTGGCTATGGAAGAATCAGCAAATCTACTACTTATGTGCAGGTAAGTCTAACCCTACCCATCCACCCTTACTATTAATACATGGCTTTGGAGGCTCTACAGACCATTGGCGCAAAAATATTGCAGCTCTCAGCGAGTTTTTTCAAGTTTGGGCTATTGACTTATTAGGATTTGGACGTTCAGGTAAACCAAACTGGCAATATAGTGGTAAGCTATGGCAACAACAGATCAATGACTTTATTACCCAAGTTATAGGTAGATCAGTAGTCTTAGTAGGAAATTCTCTTGGAGGTTATGTAGCATTGTGCGTAGCAGCTGAATATCCAACTTCTACAGCAGGTTTGATACTTCTTAACAGTGCTGGACCATTTAGCGAATCTCAACCTACTCCTAAGCCCCCAATATTTAGACAATTTATTTCTCGGATCACAAAGTGGTTATTTCTGCAAACCCTACCTAGTTTTTTATTATTTCAATGGACCCGACGACGTAGCACTATTAGAAAAATATTACAAAAAGTTTATTTGGATCAAAGTGCTATTACAGACCAATTAATAGAAGATATATATCGACCTTCTTGTGACCCCGGTGCAGCTCAAGTCTTTGCTTCTATTTTTAAGGCACCATCTGGTAAGAAAGTAGATGAGTTGTTGGGTGACTTAGAGTCTCCTCTACTTATGCTTTCGGGAGAAGCTGACCCTTGGATCAATACAAGAAGCCGGAGTGTCCAATTTCGTAAATATTATCCTCAGTTAACAGAATACTTCTTAAAAGCAGGTCATTGTCCCCATGACGAAGCTCCTGATCTTGTTAATAAGTTAATTCAGGAATGGGTTTTCTCAACAGTTAAAAGGTTCTAGGATACGCAATAGGCTTTTATTATTTTCTAATCAGTAAAAACGAGGATGAATTCTGGGGTTGAGCAGATCATCTACAGGTTTATTGCCCACGAAATGTTGTGTAACTATTAATGGGACATGCTCGGGTTGGACTCGGTAGTACCAAATTTCATCCGGGATAATTCTTACTGTAGGGCTAATACTACATTGGCCTAGACAACTACTGGACTCAATATAGACCCCAACCAAGTTTTCGGTCTCAGCTTTAAAGGCCTTGAGAACTTCTTGAGAGTTTTGGCGCAAACAAGAATGATTTTGACAAACAAATACATAGCGATCCCCAGAATTAATTTTCTGCTTTTGGCCTTTATGAGTTAACATTAGTCATAAATTCTTAATATATATTAATTACAAAAAATAAAGGTTTGATTTAATCAAGGTGCAATACTATAGTAAATTGCACTTTCTTTTCTGACCTTAATAGAAGCAAAAAGCAAAAGTCAAAATCAAAATTTTGATCATATAACTATAATCATTGCTCAATTATTCAGAAAAAAAAATCAGAGGTAAGTATGACCAACAAAATTGTATCAGAGGTTATGAGTTCTAATCCCATCACCGTCAAACCGAAAACGCCTTTGAAAGAAGCAATTAAGATCTTGGCAGAAAAACACATTAGTGGTCTTCCTGTAGTCGATGACAACGGAAAGTTAGTTGGTATAGTATCAGAAACAGATTTAATGTGGCAAGAGAGTGGAGTTACCCCTCCACCTTATATTATGCTGCTAGATAGTATTATCTTCTTAGAAAATCCAGGGCGTTATGAAAAAGAAATTCATAAAGCTTTAGGAGAAACTGTTGAGGAGATAATGACTAAAAATCCTTTGACTACTAGATCACAAGAACGACTTTCGGCAACAGCTAAACTTATGAACGAGCGTAGTATTCATCGTTTGCCAGTGGTAGATGAAAATGGCAAAGTTATTGGTATACTAACCCGTGGTGACATCATTAGAGCTATGGCAGCTGAGTGAGGTGTAATTTGATGGTAAAAAATCAACAGCTGAAGTTTATGCTTTTGAGATCAACTCCGTTGGGATAATATTGGGATGAAAACTTATGCATGAATACAAATACTAGTAATATTTTTATTTGTCAACCCCCTTCTAGATAGTTTATGATTTAATATTGTGTAAGTCCTGTGCATAAAATCAGGTCAAAATTGGAAAAATCCTATGCCCTTATGTATAAGTGCTTTCCTACCCCCAAAAAGCTGTTCCTAGATTTGGATTTGATTTAGGAGCTAGGATATACGGACTAAGTACAGAAAACAAATATAAAATGAGTGTTAACCCAAATTCAGTTAAGCAACTACTGATATCCGAAGAACTAGGCGATCGCTTGCGAGGAGTTAATAAATTACGTCAAATAGAACCTGCGATCGCCTTTGAATTAATTCAAATTCCGATCAAGGATAAAAATACTCGTGTTAGGTACGCTGCCGTCAGCCAAATGTCAAGCTTGGGAAAGCAAAACTTAACAATATCCCAAGAAATATTGTGTGAGCGTCTCTTCAAAGATAAAGAAGCAGATGTGCAAGCAGCAGCAGCAGATGCTATCGGAGCATTAAAAATAACTCAAGCTTTTGATGACCTAGTGCGGGTATACCAAAATACTTCAGAATGGTTAGTAAAACTCAGTATAGTTGCGGCAATAGGAGAAATGGGAGAACCAAAAGCTTTTTCTTTACTTGAGGATGCTCTCAATTCAGAGAATGAATTAATACAGACTATTGCCATTAGCGCTCTAGGGGAACTAGGAAATTTAGAAGCCATTCCTTTACTCAAACCCTTTGCTGTCCACAGTGACTGGCAAATACGCTATAGAGTTTTACAGGCCTTAGAGAGGTTAGGAACCCCAGAAGCAAAAGAGATAATAGCACAGTTGGCTGAGGATGAAGTTGAACAGGTTGCTCAGGAGGCCAAGCTATCTCAGAGCAGGTAATATAGAAAAAAGGCAGGAGATTTTGGTCATGTCAGTTATGAGCTATCAGCTATAAGTACGGACCCCTGAAATATTTGCTATATTAATAGTTTTTTCTTTTCATCCCCTTATTTTAGTTATCAATTATTAGTTAACCTTTTCCGGAGGAACTATGTTTTTCATGTCACCTAGGGAAACAGTTAGTTATTAGTATCGACTTCTGAAGTATCCCCATTAAAATTTAATTGGGGGTAACTTCTGGGCAACCCTGTTGACTTGAGGGAAGAAGAGAAGCTGAACTAATAGATGGGATGGCTAGATGGGATGGCAAAGGATGCCTTAAGCTTTTCTCAGAAACTTTTTAACTTGGCACTTAGAGTAGAGATATAAAACATTTATGAAATTAACATTAATTTGTTTTGGCTCTGATTGCAAAAAGGTTATTCTACCTGTGTTTATTACTTAATAACTTACTTAATAACTTAAGTATGATCTAAGTATAGTAATAACTTATGGGAATTTACATGACTTATATCATGTCAGAATAATCAGTGATCAAAAAAAACTTTCGACTCTAATTGCCAATTTTATGCTTTATTCTGGTACTAAGAGCAACAGAAACTTCTGCCAACATCCTCTAAAGTATAATTCTTCAAATAGATATAGATATAATATTGGTTGGCCTTAGTTGATAATTTAAATTTATATTATTTACATGATTAAGCGTCCTGTCTTAAATATGGAAGTTGTTTCTAGGATTAATTATTGGCGTCTTCCCCCGCTGTTAGGCATAG
The DNA here is from genome assembly GCF_000014265.1 of Trichodesmium erythraeum IMS101. Classification (NCBI taxonomy): domain Bacteria; kingdom Bacillati; phylum Cyanobacteriota; class Cyanophyceae; order Oscillatoriales; family Microcoleaceae; genus Trichodesmium; species Trichodesmium erythraeum. The sequence goes on along the minus strand of NC_008312.1, from coordinate 3,485,136 downwards.
GGGGCTTATTGCCAGCAGAAGCTCAAGCATAGGTGAGATTTTAACTTAGCACACTTTGAGTGCTTTACGGCGAGACTACACCCACTCTTGTTCTCTTTTCGGGGAGATATTAGGAGTGAGCTAGGATGGACTACCCTTGTCTCTACGTTTGTCTTTTTGTCTCTAACTTTTTACTTATACAAATTAATATCTTAACATACTATATTCAAAAAAAAACAATTAAAAAGTTGCGCACTTATTGGTGAGGCTTTAAACCCAACTTTTCAGTAAAATTTTCAAGTTAAAAGAAACTAGTTCATAAGTTTGATTTGATGTAAGATGCAGCGGGTAAAGTTAAGGGGGGAGCTTGCCCGTATCATTCAATACTATAAAAACATATACTCAAGGCAAAGAGCGTTGACTTAATGAAAAAATGATTATAAAATTAGATGTTTAAGTATACTATACATTAGTAAAAATTTGATAATTGCGGTTATTTTGACCGTGAATACCTGTGGACAGGCTGCTAGTGACAGTTCTGATAGAAGCAGGGAGTAAACATTAAAATATCACCTATTGTGACGTTTTATATCAGCTTTATGGAGCAGAAAAAACTCTATGTTCTTAGATGAATTGACCCCAGTTATAAAAGAATTGATTGAACAACCAGCTGCCTTCTTCGGAGGCTTTTTTTCTGGTATGCTGCGGCTAAATCTTAATGATGACCCTGTTAAAACTTGGCTTAATAATCAGACAGGTGATACTTACACTAATGGTTCTCCTAAAGATACAAGCAATAATACTAAAGATGAAGGTCCTCAATCAATTACTATAGAATAATTTGTCCACAAAATGTAGAGATGTTTCATTAAATATCTCTACAATAGACATCTCTGAATAATTAATGAGAAAGTCTTTTAAACATATTGTTAAATCTTAGTTTTTGGAGACGTCTAAGTCAAACCTTATTTCCTAAAAAGTATTTCCCAAAAAATTAATGACAAATCAGAAATTGAATCTACCTAATTTTGAGAAGGCAGAAGATTTACTTAATGATTTATTTGAAAAAGTAAAAAGCCAGGAAAATGAGTTAGGGGGAGGGGAAGCTCAAGAGTTAAAAAGAGGAGCAACTGCGGTTAAAAGATTGAAGGAAACTACTGTTACTTTTGGTAATCCTGATAGTAGATTAATTCCTCTTACTGCAAAAGGTTTTGAAGCAGAAGGAATAGAGTTAAATTACGAAGTTAAACAGTTAATGAAGCGGTTTGATTTCTATTCTATGGTTGTGAGTATTGATCTAAGACCTCAACCAAGTGTTTTAATTTCAAAGTTAGAATGTCGGCTTGATTTTGGTGCTCAAGGAAAAGAGGAGCCAATAGTTCATCGTATTATTCCAGATAGTAAATGGCAAACAATATTAAGTGCAGGAGTTAACTTTAATTTAGGATTAGATGCTAACTTGGATGTGGGAGTTGGAGGTGATAGTTCTGAGTTAATGAAAATAGCTAATCTTCCTAATTATGATCAATTAAAAGTTGATTTAAGAGCTAAAAATAAATTTAAAACTTTTATTGTTTTTGATAGTTTAAATTATCGATTTGGTAAGTTTAATATCTCTGCTCATGGGGAAAATAATTCTTGGTGTGAATGGCGGCTTGAAAAACCAGAAATTCAGGATAAGTCTACTGTAGAATTTAGCGTTATTTTTAAGGTTCCTAAGGGATGGGAGTTTATTGATTTAATTGGTCATGCTTGGATTGAACCTAACATTGATTGGTTGAATGGTGAATTAACTCATGTAATATCAAGTTTACCAGGTCATTTAAAAAATTTGTTTGGGAGTAAAGATAAAGCAGCTAAGAGTTTTGCGGTTGGGATAAAGGAAGAATGGACTAGTCAGTGGGAAAAACAAATTAGCTTACCAAAACTGTAGATTATTTACTTTTTGATTGTTCTTAATTTTTATGACGATGAATCAATGTTTTTGTAATGTTATTGTTTCTAATGAAAATACGGTTAAACTCATAAAATTAACTCCTCAGTTAGCTACTAAAGAGCAGTTAATAGGTAAGTTAAATCTTGACAAAATTAACGATAAGATTAGAGAAATTATTAAAGCTCCTACTAATTTGAAAGGTGAACAAATTACTAAGGTGGGAGAAGCTTTGTTTGAGGCTTTGTTTGATGCTCAGTTAAGAGAATATTTTTTGGCATACTATCAAGATATTCTCAAACAACAGGATGCAAATTTGGGAATTATTTTAGAAATAAATGAGGAAGCTATGCCGGAAGTTGTAGCTTATCCTTGGGAGTTAATGTGTTTACCTGAGAAATATAATCAAGGTCAAATTTATTTCGCTACTAATCGTAAATTAAGTTTTTACCGTCGTAGATATCAATTAGAAGAATCAAATAAATTATCTATTAAAATTAATCAGGATGAACAGTTAAAAATTGCTTTAGTTGTCTCGAAACCGACGGCTGATTCTGGATTAAGTGATGTGGAATATTATGAGGTACATAAATACTTAAAAAGTATAGATACTAAACAGGAGCAAGTTAAATTTTTACCTGTTATGAATTCTCTAGATTTCTATAGTATTGTAGAAAGATTAGAAACTGAGAAACCGGATATTTTTCATTTTATTGGTCACGGTCAATTAGTTGAGAAAAATGGAGAAGATTTAGGACAGGTTGCTTTTGTTAATGAGTTTGGTGAAGCTGATTGGAAAGATGCTAAAATGTTTTGTCAATTGTTTACTGGTCATCAACCTAAAGTTGTGATTTTACAAGCTTGTGAAACTGGAAAACAATCTGAAACTAATGCTTTTAGTAGTCTGGCTTCTCGCTTAATGCTTGAGGGAATTCCGGTGGTTATAGCTATGCAATATAAGGTTTCTAATCAAACGGCGATTATTTTTGTGAAGGAGTTTTATTCAAAAATAATAGATGGTAATTCTGTTGAGATGGCGGTACAGAAGGCTCGGTTTAAGTTGCGTATTGAGAAGGGTTATGAGGCAAGAGATTTTGCAATTCCTGTTGTGTTTATGAATGCTTTAGATGGTTATTTATTTGCCAAAGAATCTATGGAGATAACTCAGAAAAAAAATGGTTTCTTGAGTTTAACGGGGGAACAAAGAAGAAAATTTCGTGAAGAGATTGAAAGGGTATTAAGTGAGGATAAACTGACAAGTATATTTTCTGAATATCCAGAGAAATTTGGAGATAATTTTTATAATCAAATTCCAGGAGGTGACTATCGTACAAGGTTGATTAATTTAATCATTGAGCTAAATAATAGAGAACTTATTTTTGATTTTATTAAAGTTGTTAGGTATGAGTATCATAATTTTGCTCAAGATTTATAAATAGTAGATAAAATAGTAATGTAAGTACATTGCAAATGAAATTTACTGATAAGCAAAGAATCAAATTTCGTGAAGAGATTGAAAGGGTATTAAGTGAGGATAAACTGACAAGTATATTTTCTGAATATCCAGAGAAATTTGGAGATAATTTTTATAATCAAATTTCTGGAAATAACTATCGTACAAGGTTGATTAATTTAATCATTGAGCTCAATAATAGAGAACTTATTTTTGATTTTATTAAAGTTGTTAGGTATGAGTATCATAATTTTGCTCAAGATTTATAAATAGTAGATAAAATAGTAATGTAAGTACATTGCAAATGAAATTTACTGATAAGCAAAGAATCAAATTTCGTGAAGAGATTGAAAGGGTATTAAGTGAGGATAAACTGACAAGTATATTTTCTGAATATCCAGAGAAATTTGGAGATAATTTTTATAATCAAATTCCAGGAGGTGACTATCGTACAAGGTTGATTAATTTAATCATTGAGCTCAATAATAGAGAACTTATTTTTGATTTTATTAAAGTTGTTAGGTATGAGTATCATAATTTTGCTCAAGATTTATAAATAGTAGATAAAATAGTAATGTAAGTACATTGCAAATGAAATTTACTGATAAGCAAAGAATCAAATTTCGTGAAGAGATTGAAAGGGTATTAAGTGAGGATAAACTGACAAGTATATTTTCTGAATATCCAGAGAAATTTGGAGATAATTTTTATAATCAAATTCCAGGAGGTGACTATCGTACAAGGTTGATTAATTTAATCATTGAGCTAAATAATAGAGAACTTATTTTTGATTTTATTAAAGTTGTTAGGTATGAGTATCATAATTTTGCTCAAGATTTATAAATAGTAGATAAAATAGTAATGTAAGTACATTGCAAATGAAATTTACTGATAAGCAAAGAATCAAATTTCGTGAAGAGATTGAAAGGGTATTAAGTGAGGATAAACTGACAAGTATATTTTCTGAATATCCAGAGAAATTTGGAGATAATTTTTATAATCAAATTTCTGGAGATAACTATCGTACAAGGTTGATTAATTTAATCATTGAGCTAAATAATAGAGAACTTATTTTTGATTTTATTAAAGTTGTTAGGTATGAGTATCATAATTTTGCTCAAGATTTATAAATAGTAGATAAAATAGTAATGTAAGTACATTGCAAATGAAATTTACTGATAAGCAAAGAATCAAATTTCGTGAAGAGATTGAAAGGGTATTAAGTGAGGATAAACTGACAAGTATATTTTCTGAATATCCAGAGAAATTTGGAGCTAATTTTTATAATCAAATTCCAGGAGGTGACTATCGTACAAGGTTGATTAATTTAATCATTGAGCTAAATAATAGAGAACTTATTTTTGATTTTATTAAAGTTGTTAGGTATGAGTATCATAATTTTGCTCAAGATTTATAAATAGTAGATAAAATAGTAATGTAAGTACATTGCAAATGAAATTTACTGATAAGCAAAGAATCAAATTTCGTGAAGAGATTGAAAAGGTATTAAGTGAGGATAAACTGACAAGTATATTTTCTGAATATCCAGAGAAATTTGGAGCTAATTTTTATAATAAAATTAAAGGAGATACCTATCATACAAGGTTGATTAATTTAATCATTGAGCTAAATAATACAGAACTTATTGTTGATTTTGTTAAAATTGTTAGTGAGGACTATCCATTAATTGAAGAACTTTACCAAACATATTCACAACTTTCTACTCTTATTTTTTTACTAAAAAAAATTTTTTCAGAAAACCAAAATTTTGGGATTTTTTTTGGGGACTTTGAAAATATAGATAAATTAGAAGAGCATTTATTAGAGTTAACTGAAGAAACTGAAAAAACTGAAAAAAATGGTAATGGTTTGCTTTTTAGTGATAGAGATAGTTTTTATTTTTACTATGATCCAAAGTTCATAGATTTTGTAGAACAATATTTAGTTAAAATTTTGAATGCTGAAGATATTAGAGATTATCTCAAGCAAAGATTGAGAAAATGGATAGAAACAAATTGCTCAGATATAAATATTCCTGATAAAAAAGACAAACCATCTGATCTCCAAAGCTATCTTTTGATAACTATTTTTCCTATGGGAAGTCAGATTAAAAATCATAAAAAAACATTTAATGTTCAAGGTGAGTTTATTGAAAACTGGGGTCATACTAAAAATATTCAAGTTGAGCTGAAGAAAGAAGATTTTGAGGAAAATGGATATTCAGAAAAGCAAATTCCTAATATTATTTATAAATTCATTGAGCAGGTTCAAGAGGTATATTTGCGTAAACTAGTGCAACAAAATAAAACTTATGATTTAAAACTTGAGCTATTTTTAAAGAGAGAACTTTTTATTAAAGATTTTGAGTTTAAAATTCCTAGTGCTTTAAAAGCAAAACAAAAAGCTATTTGTGAAGAATATCCTGTAATTTTACGCTCTTTAGAACGATTACAACCAGGTAAAACTAGTTGGCTAAACTGTTGCAAAAAAAACTGGAAAATTATGGAGAAAAAACCAGTTATATCAAATAATATTTTAGCTTTTGAAGTGGAAGATAAATTAAATGAATTCTTGTCTAACCCACAAAAAAGAAAACAGCTAGGAAATAAATTAGAGGATAAAATTATCCTGAAAATATCCTGTGGTTTACCTAAAGGAAATAATAAAGCATTTAATTTATTTGAAGTTATTTTAGAAAAGGGAGTTCCTTTATGTCTATGGATAAAAAGGAAAAATCAAAGGGATAATTTAAATGATTCCCATTATCAATCTTTAATAGATAAGCTCAATCATTTAATAGAATTAGAAAATTTGTCAGATGTTAATCAATTATATACACAAATTTTTGATATTCGTAAAACAGACCTGGCTATTGCTGATAGTTCTAAAACAGAATCTTTAGGTTACCATTTAAGAATTTTATGTGATTGTAATGACCGCAAACCAATCAACATTCCTGCTTTTAATCAATTTTAATCAACTAAATAATTAGTTCTTAAAAAAGGAGAAAGCAGTGGTAAAAATTTATCCCCAAAATAATATGATGGAAAATCAACAAGCCTGGCTTTTTTTCTATGGTGATGGAAATACACATAATGTTAATATTGCTGACCTTCCTGATCCTCCCCCTTGGCGAAAATTTCAAGAGATAGAAAAAGATTCTGAATTAAAAAAACAACTGGAAAAAGATTGGCAAAATATTCAAATTTTAGCTGAGTCTGATGATAATAAAAGGGGTAGAGAAAAGGGTGAAAAATTTCGTGTTTATTCCTCAGAAATAACTGAGGAAGATGATGGTCAAAAACCACTTGTTAATGTTGTTGATGCCGTAAATGCTGCAATATATTTACGACGGCCTCTTTTGGTCACAGGAAACCCTGGTTCGGGTAAAACTTCCTTGGCTTATGCGATCGCACAGGAATTAAAATTAGGGCCCGTATTGAATTGGCCCATTACAGCTCGTTCTAATTTGGTCGATGGACTTTATCGTTATGATGCGATCGCTCGGTTACAAGATTCTCAGTTAAATAGGGAGAACTTACAAAATATTGGCCAATATGTCACTTTGGGCCCGGTAGGAACAGCTTTTTTACCTTCTTTATATCCGAGAGTATTATTAATTGATGAGATAGATAAAAGTGATATTAATTTGCCGAATGATTTGCTTCACTTATTTGAGGAGGGAAGGTTTGAAATTCCTGAGTTGGTCCGTTGGGCTGATAGGTCTGAAAAAAGTTCTGAAAATGATCAACCAACAAAAGTAAAAGTGCGGACGGAAGATGCGGGTATCAAAGCTTCTATTATAGGGGGAAGAGTTCATTGTTCTAGTTTTCCTATTGTAATTATGACTAGTAATGGGGAACGGGACTTTCCTCCGGCTTTTGTGCGCCGCTGTCTCCGAATAAGAATGCCAGACCCGGGTGCGGCAGCTCTTCAAACTATTATTAAGGCTCATTTTCAGGATGAGGAACAAGGTGAAAGTTTGAAGACAACAACTGAGGAACTTATTGAAGCTTTTTTGGAAAAGGACGAACAGGAACGGGCAACGGATCAGTTATTGAATGCTATTTATATTCGCAATAACCTTAGTCCAGAAGCTTTTACTGATGACTTACAAGCTTTATTATTGAAGGGTTTATCAACTACGGATGAATTTTGATAACAATGTCAATAGTAATGTAGGTTGGGCAGAACGACACTGAAGTCAAACATCAGGATAATTTTGGTAATGTTGAGTGTATTTTATTGATATAATTTAGTTATGTTGGTTGTCGTACGTTAGCCCAACCTACGTTTAATAAATATGACTAAAAAAACTGATAAATTTGATAATTTAATTAGACTATTAGAAAAAGAGTTAAAACTAACAGGTACAGAAATTGCCGAAAATCTTTGGTTGGCAATGCGGCGTCAATATCCCTCTTCAGTTGATAAAAAAATACCCTCTAAAAATCAAATAACTACAGGTGAAAAAGTAAATACTACAATATCTTCTACAAGATCTTCTACTACACAATTTCAAGATAGTTTTTATCCGAAAATTCCTGAAAATAATTCCTACGCTGAAGTTACTCCTAAAACTAATTCTACTTCTTCTAATAAAAGTGATTTATCCATAAAAGCTCCTGATGTTTCTTCACTGCGTCACCCTTTGAAAATTGCTAGCGCTTTTCGTCCTCTAATGGAATATATTTCTTATGGTAAAGCAGTTTTATTAGATGAAAAAGCTACAGTTGAAAATATTGCTCAATTAGAAGGACTTTGTGTTCCTATTCTCAAATATCCTCTGGAACTTCAGTTTGATTTGGCTTTAGTGGTTGACCAAAGTGATTCTATGATTTTTTGGGATAAAAATATTCAAGAATTACAACAATTATTCAAACGTTATGGTATTTTTCGGAATGTAAAAACTTGGAGAATTTTGACAGACACAAAGGGAAAAATTTGCCTTAAACAAGGGATTAAACAAAATCCTTATTCTCATCATCTTTTTTATCCTCAAAAACTTATCGATCCTACTGGTCGTCGTTTGATTTTAGTAGTTAGTGATTGTGTTAGCAAGATTTGGCGTAATGGTCAGTTTTTTTCTCTCTTAAAAAATTGGGGAAAGTACAATATTGTGGCAATTATCCAAGTTTTACCTCGACGTTTGTGGTTAAGAACGGCTCTGAGTTTAGGGGCAATGGTACAATTGGATTGTTTACAGCCTAGGGTTCCTAATTCTAATTTATTGGTTAGGGAAGTTTTTTTTGGGAGTAATGATAATTTACAAACTGGAATCAAAGTTCCTGTATTTAGTTTGGAACCAGAACTAATAGAAACTTGGAGCGAAATGGTGGTAGGAAAAGGAATTATTGGTGCTGGTGGTTTTGTTTTTTCTTCTTTATTAAAACTAGACCAGAATCAAACAGTCTCAGACCAAGAAAGAGCAAATTTAACAGGTGAAAAACGGCTGTATAATTTTAAGATGAGTTCTTCAAAAACAGCACAAAAGTTAGCTGAGTATCTTTCTGCTGCACCAGTGATTAATTTACCTATTGTACGGTCAATTCAAAAGAATTTTCTGAGAGATTCTCAACAGGTTCATGTGGCTGAGGTATTTCTCGGTAATATTCTTAAACCTCAATCTTTGATTACTCCTGATATTGATTTTGATCAGGTTCAATATCAGTTTATTGATGAGGAAATTAGAGATATTTTGCTGAAGGATAGTCCGAGAAAGAATGCTCAGGAAATTATTACTATGATTTCTCAGGATTTTGCTAATAGACTGGGGAATAGTCCTCGAGAATTTTTGGCTTTATTGAAAAAACCTGATGAGTTGGAAAGGTTAAAAACTGAGAGGAATGTTTTAGATTTAGATGTTAAATATTTTGCTACGGTTGCAACTAAAGTTTTAAAAAGATTAGGAGGACCTTATGCTGATTTTGCTCGGGAAATAGAAAGGTCTCAAAATGAAATTTCTGAGAATGTTGAGGGGAAAAAACTTCCTAAGTTAGAAAATCAAGTTTTTGCTTATAAGGGGAAAAAACTTCCTAAAGAAAATCAAGTTTTTGCTTATAAAACGCCCACAGTTAACCGACGGGGGGAAGTGATCAACACAACAGCTTATATCGCTCCTTATTTCAGGGAATTTCTTGCGGATGGTATTAATTTGGAAATGGTGGCTATTCCTGGTGGTACTTTTACTATGGGTTCTCCTGAAAGTGAAAAAGGTAGTACGGATAGAGAACGCCCCCAACATAATGTGACTGTTTCTCCCTTTTTTATGGGGAAATATCCGGTTACTCAAGGACAGTGGAGAGCGATCGCTTCCCGAACCGACTTAAAAGTAGAGTTAGACCTAAACCCAGAGCCATCTACTTTTAAAGAACCATACCAAGGTATAGATAGATGGCAGAGACCAGTTGAAAACGTGAATTGCTACGAAGCTGTAGAATTTTGTCAAAGACTATCAAAACTAACAGGAAGGAATTATAGACTACCCAGTGAAGCAGAATGGGAATATGCTTGTCGAGCAGAGACAGAAGTTTTAGACCTAGGAAAGGGAGCAAGTTATCCACCTTTTAGCTGTGGAGAAACGATCACAGGAGAGCTAGCTAATTATGATGCGTCAGTGACTTATGCCGATGAACCAAAAGGAGAATATAGAGAGCAAACAACTCCTGTAGGTAAATTTTCAGCCAATGGTTTTGGGTTATATGATATGCACGGAAACGTAAGGGAGTGGTGTGGTGATGAATGGCATGAAAACTATAATGGTGCTCCTGTAGATGGAAGTGTTTGGCTAGATGGAAATAAAAACCGTTCACCCCTCCGCGGAGGTTCTTGGAGCAGCCGTCCTGATAAGTCCCTTTCTGCGTATTGCTCTGAGATCAATATGAGCTACAGCCGTTTCAACAATACTGGTTTTCGTGTATTGTGTTCTGTCAGGAAAACTTTTGTTGGGAGTTTAAAAAGAGAAGGGGTTTCATTTCCCTCCGACCTTGAGGTTTTTCACTATGAATATACAACGCCAACAGTTGACCGAGGAGGAAAAATTATTAAGCAAGATACTAAGTTTGCTCGATATTTTAGGGAAACTATTGCGCAACAGTTAGAACTAGAAATGGTAGCTATTCTTGGTGGTACTTTTACCATGGGTTCTCCTGAAAGTGAAAAACTTAACAGAGATACAGAACGCCCCCAGCATAATGTGACTGTTTCTCCCTTTTTTATGGGCAAATATCCGGTTACTCAAGGACAGTGGAGAGCGATCGCTTCTCGAACAGACTTAAAAGTAGAATTAGACCTAAACCCAGAGCCATCTTATTTCAAAAAACCATACCAAGGTATAGATAGATGGCAGAGACCAGTTGAGGCCGTGAGTTGGTACAAAGCTGTAGAATTTTGTAAAAGACTATCGAAATTAACAGGAAGGAATTATAGACTACCCAGTGAAGCGGAATGGGAATATGCTTGTCGAGCACAGAGAAAAGCTTTAGGCCTAGGAAAGGGAGAAAGTTATCCACCTTTTAGCTGTGGAGAAACGATCACAGGAGAGTTAGCTAATTATAATGCGTCAGTGACTTATGCGGATGAGCCAAAAGGAGAACATAGAAAGCAAACAACTCCTGTAGGTCAGTTTTCAGCCAATGGTTTTGGGTTATATGATATGCACGGAAACGTTTGGGAATGGTGTGGTGATGAATGGCATGATAATTATCGAAATGCTCCTATAGACGGCAGCACTTGGCTAAATGGAGACAAACAACGCTCACCGCTGCGGGGCGGTTCTTGGAACAACAGTCCTGATATTTGCCGTTCTGCGGTTCGCACCGACGGTCTTAGGCGCGACGTCCACATCATCAATTCTGGTTTTCGTCTTGTCTGCGATGGCGGGAGAACTCTCTAACCCTTTTCTCTTTTCCCCTTTTGCCCTTTACCCTGTGTTTCTTTACCCTTAGTTTCCACCTCTAGGCGTATCGATTTTTTATCTCATAATGTCACTTGTCTTATAATTGTGACAAATGACAAAAAGCTAAAGTAATCAAATGATAGAATTATCAACTATCAAAAAACCTATGGTTAAATCATCAAAACTTAGGCAACACTAACGTATCTAGAATGAACGGCCTAGATACAGTAAGAAATTCTTAAATCTTGATGTTTTCCCCCCAAAATTGATATTATTTATTAAAGAGATTGATTCTATAACTTAATATACTGCGTTAGTCCTACAAATATTACGTCCAAGTAATTAAAAGACTTCTTTAGGAGATAGAGGAAGCTACCCCTAACCACTTTAGAAACAATAATTGTTTCAAAATGTTATGATAGCTAATAGTTTTTATGAAAACTTGTATAGTGATGTTATTAAAAAAATATAAAAATTACTTATACTAATGAACATAAATCCAAAAGTATCAATAAATATAATTATTAAATTTAGGTACTTTTTTAGCTAAAAGCTATGTTTTTGAAAAATTAAAGTCTTTTTGAAGCTATTTAAACTCAATCTGAAAAATTAAAGAATAAATTTTGGAGCAGCTTTAGTTTTTATTTGCTTCCAATATAGTTTAATAATTAAACACAGGAGAGTCTGTTTTGGATAGCGCACCAGTTGCTAACTGCTTAGGTTTGTTAGCACTAATTTTCTATATTGCAACATTACTTCCCACAACTTTAAAAATTGTTTTTCCAGGAACAAAAAAAACAAGATTTCTTAAATTCTTATTCAAATATCGTCGTCAAATAGGCATAGTTACTTTTTTCTTTACTGTTGCTCATGCACGGTTACTAATTATCAAGAGATACTTTGATTTTTTTAATCTTCAAACATACTTGATATCATATACCGGAGTCGCCAGCTTCATTATTTTTGCACTACTAACAATAACCTCCAATAATTGGAGTATCAAAATAATGAAAAAGAATTGGAAGAAACTACATCAAATGACTTATTTAGCAATGTTTCTTTTACTCTGGCACGTCATAGACAAAATGCAGGGTCATTGGAGCTATATTACCCCATTAGCAATGTTAGGAATTACAAGCATAACAATTTTATTTATTATTAGAAAAATTCTAGAGTGGAGAAAAAAATGGGCAAAAACTAAAAGCAAAAACGAAACCACTATTGCATAATATAGATATAAATTCTAAATATTTACTATCTACATTACTTCCCTTCTTGTTAACAAAAAGCTACTTGCTAAAAAAAAAAATCATACAAATGCTGTAGCAATATCATTAAAGAAATCAATAAATAGTAAACAGTAATTTCAAGCTTTTCCAAAAGATAACAATGACTGAACTTAAACTTATACTAAACCAACCAAAGCTTTGGAAATATTCCATAATGATAGTAACAGCTATTAGTGGACTATGGTTGTGGCGATCGCTATCAATATTAACCGAATTGAAAGCAAAAACTCAAGCCTCCGTCACCCTTTCCGGACATAAAACACCAATTTATGCAGTTGCCATTAGTGCTGACGGAAAAACCTTAACAAGTAGCAGTCATGATGGTAAAATTAAGGTTTGGAACTTAACAAACGGTCAACTATTTCATACCATCAATGCCCATGCAGATGCCATTGAGTCCCTTGTTATCAGTCCCGATGGAAAATTTATTATCAGTGGTAGTTGGGATAACGACATTAAACTTTGGAATATTACAAATGGAAAATTTATCCAGACCCTTAAAAGTCATGCCGACGATGTGAAAGCCATAGCAATGAGTAAGGATGGTCAGACCCTGGCGAGTGGTAGTTATAATGGTGTCATTAAAATATGGAACCTCAAAACCGGTTCCCTTAAGATGAAAATTAAACAGCCATACCCTATAATTGCTCTAGCTTTTAGTCCTGATGGAGAGATACTTGCTAGTGGATGTAAGAAAGGAAACATCAAAACTTGGGAATTAAATACAGGTAAAGAACTCCACTCCTTTGCAGCACATACCAAGACAATTTGGGCGATCGCCTTTAGTCCTGACGGCAAAATTCTTGCTAGTGGCAGCCAAGACCAGAAAGTTAAGCTATGGGAGATAGAAAAAGGCCAACTTCACAGTACTTTAGAAAACCATGATCAAGCAGTTTTATCCGTCGACTTTAGTCCTGATAGCAAAATTGTTGCTGGTAGTAGTTATGACAGCAAAATTCATCTGTGGCAAGTAGAGACAGGAAAATTACTAGAAACATTTACAGGCCATTCTCAAGCAGTTTGGTCTTTAAAATTTACCCCAGATGGTCAAACCCTTGTGAGTGGTAGTACTGACAGGAACATTAAATTGTGGTGTTTATCTAACTTAAATACTCAACAGTTACAGAATACTACTTTTCGACCTGTCGTCAAGGAAGAAGCAGATAAAATCTTCATCTCAGAAATTATTGATACACAAAAATTAGAAGAGTTAAACCAAATATTATATCATCAAATTAATCAAAGCTGGCAACAGACTCCAACATGGTCTGAGAACTTAGTTTATCAGGCCACAGTTAATAATAATGGTGTCATCCTCAGTTTAGAACCCATAAATAGATCAGCAAGAGATTATTTTCAACAAACACCTTTACCAAAATTGCTCAATAGTTCTGATGCTCATGGGAGTCATCAAAAGTCTTTTGCACTATTCAAAACAGTAATGACACCAACAGGAGTACTTGAGGTGAGTCCTTGGAGAGGTTGGGAAAACTAAATAAGAACCTATATTGTAGAAGCTTTCTGGTATTTGCCCATCCCCATCCCATAATGATCGAGAGAACTATACAGGGCTTTCCGTTATTATCAGGCACAGCCACGGGAACAAGATGCCCGCACATACCGTACTCATACAGCCAAAATATGCTGTATTATTCAGAAGCCAAAGCATTTAATACAGTAATTTACCAAAAATAAAAGAACAAATATACCCAACTATCTCCGACCTAATTCGACCTTCCTTTTAACTGTAGGGACTTTACATAAAAAGTCCCTAGAAACTTCCTCTTTTGGGTAAGTATCCTACTCCTAAAAAATACTTTTAAAAAAGACTTTTTCAACAAACCCTAATTAAGCTTTGCCGAGCCAAAAGTCACATCAAATCTTTCGCACCAAACCACAACATTAGGGAAATCTTGCCAACTTATTCCCTCTGGAATATTATAAACTTGCTCCCCCGTAAAACTTTTTAAATCTCCCAAGGGTACATAATTCTCTCCCGTATAACTTTCCGGACGACTTTGTTTATGCAAAACTAATTTTACTGCCGGACCAACCATAGTAGAAAAATTTTCTCCTAACCGCACTTGAGTTTTACCTCCCACCCGAATAATTTCCGCCCTACCTTTTGTATTTTCTCCTCGAGTAACAGTTACAAATTTCCCCGAAGCCAAAACCTGATTTGCCTGTACCAAAGTCGGATAATTTGAGATAGAAGCAACAAGAACTTCAGGAGATTTTGATTGAGATTTTGAGTCTAAGCAAACTTGATTTTGCCAATCACAATTATATAAATATTTCTGTTGCCAACTCAGAGAAACCTTAAGTAAATCTCGACCTCCTGTAATTCCTTCCCCAAAAAATATCAAAACTACCAAACAGTTGAAAATTATATAAACTTGACGCCACTTGTAACTTTTATCTTTATATATTTTCCGGACAATAGCCAAAGAAAAAACCATTATTTTTTTCATTTATATTTTACCTTTTAGATATAACCTTCATATTATATTTAAAGAAGTATACAGGAAATTAATAGGATTTACCAACCCATATAAAATGACAATTTATCATAAACTTCCATTTTTACGAAGTAGGGAACTCACTTATAAGCCTAACCATAGAAATAACCAAATAAAAACATTTAATGATAACAATTAACAAAATTTTAAAGCATTAATCTTGTAAAAAAGGTTATCCTATTTCTGTTAATTACTTAATAACTGAAGTTTTACCTAAGTAGAGCATAAAATTTGTTGATAACTAGTATTATATACACCAGTCAAAGTCAATAACTGTTATTCCTACTATATATAAAAATACAGTTACTTTGAGGATTTATCTTCATAGTTTTTTTTTACATAAAAAGCCTCTATAATAGTTACAAATTATAGAATTTTTAGTCTGATTCAAAATATATTTATATATATTTAAAATATCCGTAAATTATGAATCAATAACTAACAAATAATAACTCATAAATAATACTTAATAACTCATAACTAACATGAAACCTTACCAAAAAATTAAAATTCAAGAATGTAACGAGCCCTTAGTTCCAATTCCCTTAGAATTATTTGCCATAGAATCACCTCATCCCTATCAAAAACTAGGTGCTCCCTATCATCTTTCTCAAACAAAATCACCTTATTTTTTACGTCAAAAAGTATTAGATAGCTTAATAACAGCTCAAACAAAATTACAACAAAATTATCCCAGTTGGCAAATCCAAATATTTGATGCTTATCGCCCTATTATCATACAAAAATTTATGGTAGATTATACTTTTACAGAAACAGTAAAAGCTCATGGTTTAACATTAGATAGTCCGTCTTTAACCGAAGTAAAACGCCAAGAAATTTTAGAGCTAGTTTATCAGTTTTGGGCAACTCCCAATTCAGATCCTAGGACACCACCACCTCATAGCACTGGTGCTGCTGTAGATGTCACCTTAGTTGATGCCAATGGCAAAATCATTAATATGGGCTCTCCCATTGATGAATTATCCCCTCGCTCCTATCCCAAACATTTTTTAGAGCTCCAGAATGAAGAAGCTCAAAAATATCATCAACATCGACAATTATTAGCAGAAGTCATGATATTTGGGGGGTTTCAACAGCATCCACAGGAATGGTGGCATTTTTCCCTAGGCGACCAAATGTGGGCTTGGTTAACTAATGATCAAGGTAAAGTTGTGGCCAGATATGGAAGAGTAGAGTAGTAGTTTTTTATAATGGTGCGTCAGTCCTAGTCTTTTCCACTGGTTTTATATTCAAAAAATTTGTATAGATAGAATGATGATCTAGGCGATCGCTACCTATCACCAAAAAAAGCGATCGCCTCAACTATCTCAAAGACTTTTTTTAATATTCAATTTATTTACTACTCAAGTCTATCCACAACGAAGCTGGATAGGGTTTCACATCCGATCCTACCTGAAAGTTTACCTGTGATAACTTATTTTAATAAATCCTTGTTGCCCGTGTTGATGTATAACTTCATACAAAAATTACAAAAGCTACGGGAAAGCTGGCCATAAAATACTTGAAAATAAATATCTTTTGAGAACTATGAAATTGCATATGACTAGATATCCATCTATCTATTGAACTAACTATAATCTAGTCTTTTATCACTTAAGATTTCAGTTATCATTTCTATTTTTTATAGATCAATATTAAATATTTTCCCAAAACTTATTTTTCCCAGGAGCTATTAATTTTTTCAGACAACTTAAATTGTTCAGCTATGGACATTGGTAAGTCTATATGATGGGCAAGTATTCCATGACCAATTCCCGTTATTATTCCTAAGATAGCTGGAAATGCTAAACTAACTAAGTTAAAGGTGCTCATACTTATTACCTTATTAATTAAATTATTAATATTTTATGAAATTATCTCAATTTATTGAGATTTATTCTGTAGCACAGTCTACATTAGTTATTTTTGTGACGGCTCTGCTGGAGTAACTTTGTTAAGATATTCCGCTTTAAAAGTCAAGGTCTTAGGTAAAACTCTTTTGAGCAATACAAATTTTAAATAGGGTTAGTTTACGAACAAAAAAATATACTGGTATGTTTGAGTAGTAGAGATATAATTACACATAATTCTAGGTATATAGTTAGTGGTGCCTAAGTCCTAAGCTTTTCTATTAGTTTGATATTTAAATAGAATAGGCGATCGCTCCTATTACCAAAAAAAAGCGATCGCCTATTCTATTTCAAAGACTTTTTGCAATATTCAAGTTATTTACTGCCCAAGTCCCTTACCCAAGTCGCTCCACAACGAACCCGGATGGGGTATGACATCTGATCGTGTTTGAATATTTATTTCCGATGAGTGGCTTAGATAAACCCGTGTTGCAGTGTAACTAACTATGAACATAGTAAAGGCTACAAAAAAGCTAGCGGTAACCCGGTCTAAAACAGATCTACTCTGATAATTCTCAAATTCCATGGAACTCAACCCTCCTGAATAGTGACAATATTATTATTTCACTTATTTCTGTATTCGTAAATACATATTTACAAAAATTAAATATTCTGTATAAAGATTTACTGAAAAAAAATATTACATAAATATTGTTCCAGGGAGCGACTAATTTGTAGAGACAATTCAATTGGTCATTTATGGATATTAGTAAGTCTGGGTGAAGGGAAAGTATACCATACCAAATCCTGTTATTAGTCTTAAGGTAAGCATTCAGCCCTTCAGAGTCAGCCATCAGCTAGAAGGAAAAGAAACATTAATAACCCAAGAAGAAGAATTTAAAGCCCGGCAGGAAAAAGATGATTAGTTCAGCTTAGTAACTTATTACTTAGTAACTTATTACTTTCATACATCTTTTATCCCAACACGACTAGGAAGAGAGCTTGAGCTAACTAAATACAGTGCTGAATACTTATGCCCTAAGATTGTTTAAAACTAATTAAACTATATTATTAACCTACACTAAAAGTTTTCATTTGTCAAACAAAATTATAAAAATATGATTATATTATCTCAAACTATCTTGATTGATTATGTAACAAAACCTACTAAAAAACTGAATAAGAAAGTGTTATCAATTTAGTAAAAACCTGACTTAAATTGAAGTTTAATCAAGAATAGCATTGTTGTTTTCAGCCTTAGCACGACAGCAAATGTCAAGTATGTGAGGTACGAATGTTAACATTAAAAAACCTAAAAACCATCTTTTTTAGCATTTATATTTGCTCAACAATACTCTTAAAACAAAACTCTGTAAATGCCAGCCCCATCTCCCCAGAAAAATTTTCCACCTTTAGAGAATGGTGTTTAAATCAAAGCAATATTTCTCCCAGTGCCCAATACACAATTAAAATTATTTTGCAAAAAGTAAAAACTCAAAATTGTATTGAAGCAGAAGAAAAACTTTCCCAACTCTCCTATTTTTCCCTAAATAATAATCAGATTAGAAATATTCTCCCAATATCTACCCTCAAAAATATCACTCAACTATCTCTGAATAACAATGAAATTTCAGAACTCTTCCCCCTCTCTAAACTCCAAAAACTAACTCATTTATATTTAGATAATAATAGAATCATAAATATTGCTGACCTATCTCAATTAACCAACCTAACTCACCTTAGTATCAACGATAATAAAATCAAAAATTTATCCTCCTTATCCAACTTAGGCAAACTAACTCATCTCAACCTAATTTTTAATCAAATAGAAGATATATCTTCCCTATCCAACCTAACTCAATTAACTCGACTAAATCTTGGAGTAAACCACATCAAAAACATCAAACCTTTAAGAAATCTAACCAACTTAACCCACCTATATCTTAATGATAATAATATCAAGGAACTTTCCCCACTCTCGAGCCTAACAAACCTCACAAACCTATATCTATATCGAAATCAAATAAGCCATATTTCATCTCTTTCTAATCTTACCAACCTAACTTACCTTAGCCTCAGCGATAACTACATCAAAGAAATCTCAAACCTCTCTAATTTAAATCACCTCAAATCTCTTCTCCTAGTTTTCAATCAAATTACAAAAGTAGATTCTTTATCAACCTTAAACGACCTTACCTTATTAGACTTAAGTCGCAACAAAATAACAGATATTAGCTCCTTATCAACTCTAGCAAAATTAAAATCTCTACATCTGCGAAATAACCCACTTACTCAAAAAACCTGTCCTATACAACCAGAATCAATTTGTCGTTTCTAGCAACCTTATTAAATTAATCTTGTGTATCTACTTATGCCATTAAAAATATTAAAAAATATAATTCAAAGCCCTTTATTCTCCCTATTAATTTTTTTGTCACCCAGAATTTTTCGTCCAGAATAAGTTTTAGATATTAGCCACATCAAAAAGCCACAATACTTAACTGAATCATCAGAAAGCAAAACCTGAAAATCCCCCTCCCAAAACCATCAATATTAAATACTCTAGCCATCTTAATATCAACTTAGTAATTCACCCTATAAACTTAGTCTGAACTCAGATACTTAACAAGATAATTAGCTATTTTTTCACTAGCACCAGGCTTCCCCATCCTTTCTAAACCATTATTAATGCAACTTTGTAAATACTCTTCATCTGCCAAAATTTCTTTAACTTTTCTAGCTGCTTCTTGGAGAATAAAACTATTAGCCATTCTTTTACCAATAACCTGTACAGAAGAACCTAAAAGTCTAGTTTGAGCTTCCGCAAAACGATAGGTAAATGAAGGACCTTCACCAGGAATAGTAATTACAGGTTTGCCTAAACCCACAGCTTGTTCTATTGCAGTTCCAGCCATACCAATTACCAAACTTGAATGTTGTAAAATATCTGCAAAAGCATCCTCATAACAAATTACTTCTATTGTATATTCCTGAGTAAAAAATGTTAGCTTACTTCCTTGACATTCCCAACCTTCAGAAATAGCGATCGCCTCTAATTCAAACATTAAAATAGGAACAATTGCAGCTCGAAACTGACAAACATTTACTCCCATAACTTTGACAATTTCTCTAACCAGTTTCAACAGCAAACATAAATTTTTACCAGCTTCCGGCAACCGAGAACCAGGCAAAATAGCAATAGTAAACAATTCCGTTTTAAGCCGTAAATTTTTTCCAGTTGAAATTAAATTATCCATCACTGGAGTACCAACAAATTCTGTTTTTGTAACTCCTTGTCTTTTTAAATCTTTAGCCGTCAAAGCATCCCTAGCAAAAACCTTTAAACATCGAGAATTATGAAGTAACTTTGGCAATATTAAACCCAAATTAATCCGACCTTCATAATAACTAGAATCAGCCGAAAGAAATATCATATAAGGAAGCCTTGTCGAATAAGCCATAGCTGCCACTACAATATCTCCAGTAGCCATAATTAAATCACAGTTTTTCGCAAATGTCCAAATAGTTTGTAACTTCTGCCAAGTTAAACTAATTAAACCTTTTCCCAAATCTTCAAATAATAATAAAGGACTGAGATATAAAAATCCTCCTGATGGCATATTTACTCGAGGACCAATAATTGGTATATTCAAATTTTCATAACTATTACCAACACCAACAATAGGTAAAGCTGATATATTTGTATCTGGAGAAATTTTTGTAAAAGCTTTAATAATTTGACAATTATGGGCATCTTCTCCATGACCATTACTTAAAAAAAGTATATTTTTTGTTTTCATACGAATAGAGAATAGGAAAGATTAGGAGTAGGATTAATTATCCATGTTTTTACGAAAAATTAGTGGTAGTTTCATCACCTTGTAATTTGGATTTTTTAGGGATGAATTTAATCCTTTAGTTATAAATATCTCATTCAATAACTAGATTAAATGTAGGGTATTTGCCTCACTCCTGTGATACAATAATTTAAATAGGAAAAAGTAGAAGAGGCAGTTGCGGACTCAATACTTATTTAGGGTCTGAGGAAAGTCCGGGCTCCCAAAAGACCAAGCCTGCTGGATAACGCCCAGTGCGAGTGATCGTGAGGATAGTGCCACAGAAAAATACCGCCAAAGTAGATTAATTATTATTGTTTAGTCACTTCAGGTAAGGGTGCAAAGGTGCGGTAAGAGCGCACCAGCAGTGTCGTGAGATACTGGCTCGGTAAACCCCGGCGGGGAGCAAGGTCGAAGGAACAATGGTTGGTCTTTTTCCGGTTCCATTGCATTATAGATTTATTTGTAATGTTTGGTGTACCGCAAGAGGTGTCTGGTAACAGGCATCCCAGATAGATAACTGCCCTCAAAGCTTGTTTGAGTTGAGAGAACAGAACCCGGCTTACTTCCTACTTTTTCCTTATTTTTTGATGCTTAATAATTAATTACTACAAAATAATGAAAAAATATATGAATATTTAACAGGTTAAACACTATCAAGAGAAAAAATAAAACGTCAATTTAAATTTTTCATACTAAATGCTTTTTTAGTTATTCCTAATCTCTTAACACCTGCAAAAATATGACTTGCTTTATAACATTAAGAAAATTTCAATAAAGCTCAAAATGAAAAATATCATAATCTAATTTAATCTAATTAATGAAAGCTGAAAAATAAGTTAAAATCATATTTTTTTGAGCATTTCCCAAGTAGTTGATACTTGTTGGTGATGGAATAAATTTATGATATACACATAATCATTTAATCGGTGAGTGTTCTAGTATTTACTATGAATTATTACATCAGTCCTACCTCGAAAATAAAAAATTGGGGCTGCTTTAAAGCAAGATATAGGAAGCAGAAGGAACAGGAGTTGGAGATATTTTTAAGAAGTTCAGTTATTAGACATAATATTTAGGACTGCTATAGTTATAAACATCAAAATTAAACAATGCAAACAGTTGAAAAATTAACTACAGAAACTCTAGAAAAACCTCTAATTATTGCCGGTAAAAAGTTTACCTCTCGTCTGATGACAGGCACAGGCAAGTATCCGACTATTGAGACAATGCAGCAAAGTATAGAGGCTAGTAAATGTGAAATTATCACTGTAGCAGTACGACGAGTACAAACTCAAGCTCCTGGCCATAAAGGGTTAGCAGAAGCTATAGACTGGCAAAAAGTCTGGATGTTGCCTAATACTGCTGGTTGTCAAACTGCTGAAGATGCAGTAAGAGTAGCCAGGTTGGGTAGAGAAATGGCAAAGTTGTTAGGCCAAGAAGATAATAATTTTGTCAAACTAGAAGTTATTCCTGACTCTAAATATTTACTGCCAGACCCTATCGGAACTCTACAAGCCGCAGAACAGTTAATTAAAGAAGGTTTTGCTGTATTACCTTATATTAATGCTGACCCACTTCTAGCTAAAAGACTTGAGGAGGCTGGTTGTTCTACAGTTATGCCTTTGGGTTCACCCATAGGCTCAGGCCAGGGAATACAAAATGCAGCCAATATTTCCATAATTATTGACAATTCTACTGTTCCTGTGGTAATAGATGCCGGTATCGGAACTCCCAGTGAAGCAACTCAAGCAATGGAAATGGGAGCTGATGCTTTACTAATTAATTCAGCGATCGCTTTAGCCAAAAATCCGCCCATCATGGCAAAAGCTATGGGAATGGCCACAGAATCAGGACGTTTAGCTTATCTAGCTGGCAGAATACCGAAAAAAAGTTATGCTACTCCTTCTTCTCCTGTAACTGGAAAGATTAATACAACTACTTCAGAATAATAATTTCTTATATTCTCATATTCTCCGAATTTCTGTTAGGCTAAGTAATAGTTAAGAAATAATAAAGAAATAGGGACTTTGGGTTATGCCATATACAACAGAAGAAGGTGGACGTTTAAATAATTTTGCTCAAGAGCCAAAAGTTTATCAAGCAGAAGCTCCAGATCAAAACCAACAAAAGCTTTATCTAATCTTAGGAGCTTTAGGAACTTTCTTAATAGTTAGTTTAGTGTTTGTGGCTTTTTCTGTATCAGCTTAGATTTTTTCTATAAATAACACAAAATATTAAAAGTATCTCTAATCCCTACTTTTCTATTGATAGTAGGGATCATGCTTAAGGTTCTTAGAAATTAAGATATAGCAGGGATGTTGTTCGCGATGTATATAATATTTAGCGGGCAGGATGCCTATAATACAAAAGTTTGACTATTCCACGTTGTAAATTTTATCTGCGATATGTTTTCCTAGAATGATTAAAAATATTGCTGAAGTTTGCTTATTAATTAATAACTAAAGTCTTGATCAAAGTCTTTTATTATTTTTAGGAATCGTTTATAACTGAAACTGAACTAGGTTCTTGAATTTTCGGGGGTCTAGTTTTTGTTTAATAGCGAATACTCTAATAATCAACTTTACGATAGAAAAAAACAACCTTTAATATAGTAATTTTAAATTTTTTCAATTAAAAAGGCAAGGGATATTTATATTTAATATTTATTGTTTATTATATTTTACAAAAGTAATCTGATTTGATTTATGAGGTGTAGATTTGCCGAACAAAATAAAACATTAATTTGATACTTCAATAACTATTAAACTCCTCTTGAAATTACTGCTACTGTACTTCATCAACTACCGAATGTCCTAGAAGTATGATTAGGTAATGTAAAAAAAACTCTGATTTATTATGAAATTTCTGATTCTGGGTAGTTAGAGTAGAAGATGGTATAAAATAATTGACTATAACTAAATAACTTAGTTAAAATTAAGATAATACTTAACTTTTTATCATAAAATCAAGTCAACATTATTTAAATTTACCTATCCCCTTAAGAAAACTGTGATAGACATTCATGCCCCAACAATTTCTAGATTGAATCGGCAAATCTATCAACGCTTAAAACAAGCTCTATCCTTAAATCTACGTCGCCAAATTTTTATAGCTGTATGTGATCACCAACAGCTAAAAATTAGCTTAGTTGAAAAGTTAGAAGCCGACCTAACAAATACTATTGATGACAGGGAAGAACAATCAAAAAACAAAATAAATAACAATCAAAATATATTATTTGTTACTCTAAATTTAAACCTAAGTAATCCTAATCCAGTAACTCAGATTAATCAATGGTTTGCACTTAATCCTGAATTTAAAAAAATAGAAGAATATCAAATCTTGGGATTTCAAATTATTGGAGTAGAGAACTTAACCAAACAACCTTCAGCAGTTCAATGGTCATTTATTAGCAATCTCAAAAAAATCGAAAAAAATTTATCCAAATTAGAATCTAGTATCTTACTTTGGGTGACTAAACCTTGGCTAAATACTATCAAACAGTCAGCACCAGAATTTTGGAATTGGCACACAGGTATATTTGAATTTGAGGGAGAACCTACCCCAGTAACTCCTAGACAAAAAAAATCATTATTTTCAAACAAGGTAAAACCTCAATCTTTCTTGCCATCAATAACTAGCCAACCTTCCATAAACATAGCAAGGCCATTGATGGCACTCGAACAAAAATCTTACGAATCAAAAAATTCTCAAGGTTATTTTCTTTCCCCGGCTATAGAAAAACTGTCAGAGTTAACTATTAACTTAAGTCCACACAAAAAAAATCTTCCACAGCCAGAATTAGAATTAGTTGAACTAGCAAGTTTAGTATGGGCAGAAATTTCGAGAAAGTCTCAAGAGGTAAAAACATCCCTGAAAAAGCAACAGTTTCAAATCCTTAAAGAAATTCAGGAGTTGAAAACTAATCAATATCCATCTCCAGAGTTAGTTATAGCTTATCAAACATTGGGGGATTTTTATCGCGATCTCATTTTAGCCGGGGAAGTCTCAGAGCAAAGTCTAATTATTGCCATTCGTGCTTATGAGATGGTTATTGAGTTGACATCTGAAGATACAGAAAATGTGAGTCAGTTTTCTAGATACCAAATTCCTATTCAAGACATTTTTAATGACCTTGGTACTTTATACTGGATGTTATCTCGTCAAATCAAGTCTAGCAAGTCTGATTTATTAGTTTATTTGGAGCGAAGTATCGTTCTTTATCAAGTGGCTATGGGGGAAATTAATTCGTTTCAAAAATACACTTATGCTAGATTACAAAAAAACTTAGGTTTAGCTTACGCTGATTTAGCTACTTATCAGCAACCACAACAGAATTGGGAAAGAGCCCTGAGAGCTTATCAGGAAGCTATCTTTTATCTAGATAAAGTAGCTGCTCCTAGAGATTATGCTTCTACTCTCAATAATTTAGGAGCAGCTTATTGGAACTTGGCTCAATATACTCAAGATATTGAGCATTTACAAGGAGCAATTTCTACTTATGAGGAAGCTATAGATTACTTTACGCCAGAAATTGAACCAATTAACTATGCAATGATTCAAAATAATTTAGGTATAGCTTATTGGAACTTAGCTCAATTTCAGACAGAAGTATCAGAGAATCTAATTCTCAAAGCTATTGATGCCTATTTACTCGCATTGAAGTATCGTACTCGAGAAGCTTTTCCTCTTGCTTATGCTGCGACACAAAATAACTTAGGTACTGCCTATTGGCATCTGGCTAACCAATTTGAGGAAAATCAAATTCGCGCTCAAATTTTCCATGAAGCGATCGCTGCTTATTCTCAAGCTGTAAGTATCGCTCAACATTTTTCTCCTTCTCAACTTACTTTCGACCTATTGGCCACTCATCATAATATTGGACTTGCCTACTATCAAATAGCAACAATTAGCAATACCACATTAGACAAAAAAAGTCAAATCAGTAATTTAGAAGCAGCTTTAGATCATCACTTACTAGGTTATGGTGATCAACCCCAGACTAATGTTAACAAAATGCAAGAAGAACAAGTTAGTGTAAATTATATTCTCAGAATTATTCGTACCTTCTACAATAAGTATGGAATACAAGGGCAAAATTTAGCTCTTTCTAAAATCCCAAGTAATTTATTACCTAAAATTTTAGTGATGTTGTCATCGCACTCGCCCTAGAATTACCATAATAAAACTCTTATTCCTGTTAAAAATTCCATCCATAAAATAGGATAATTTTTTTCAACTAGGACTGAATAAAACTGAATGTGAGTCAACTATTTTTATGATGATTAAATAAGCTAAGTATATTATTTTATATATCAAAGTATTTGAGTTGCTATACTAAGTAAATAGTTAATACCCAAAATATAGAGGAAAACAGAAATCTTTCGTTAAATTTAAATCAACTTGTCACCAAAATACCTATAAACAATAATCTCAAGATAATTCAATTTTTATTATTTACTTATATCCTCTTCCATATTATGGGAAAGAGGCACAAAAGGAAGAGTTTATAGGAAAAAAAGAAGAATAAAGAGAACTTTCTATAAAATAAATTAGGGATTTTTAGTACAAGCTGATGTGATTGTTTCGTCAAAAATTTTCACCAAAAGTATTCTCGCTCTGAGTTTAATCGAATGGGAGATAGAGAGGTGTGTAGTATACCTTTAAGTAGAGCCTCCTAGAAATGGCACTCTAGCCCTAGAGTTATTCAATAAGTTTTCCCCAGACTTAGTAGTATTAGATGTCAACTTACCTAGTACAAATAGCATTAAACTTTGCAAATATCAGCAAAGGGATACAAATCTCCTTTGTAAAGATGACAAAATAAACAAAATTGAGCTGTCTATTTTATCTCTTCGGGAGTCGATTTATCCCCAGCCTTAAACAAGGGGGGTGTTAAAGCTCCCCAAACCCCATACCCGAATAAATATCAGTCGCTACTTCTATACTACGACGAACACAATCTCCCAGAGCCACACCACCAATATAATTACTACATAGATATACTCCAGGCCAAGATTTTAAGCCATGATTAATCTGAGCCAGCCTAGAACTATAACCTAAATTATACTGAGGAATAGCACGAGACCATATATGTACTGCCAGAACTTTTGGTTTTTCAGGATTCTGGTTTAATAGAGTTTGACAAAGGTCTTGATGAACTTGTGCAACGATGGCTTCACTATCTAAGTGAGAAATTTCTGGGTCTGTTGCACCACCAATATAATTAGTAAAAATTTGCCATCCAAGAGGTGTTCTACCAGAAAATAAAGCAGAAGACCAAATAGTACCAAGAGTCCGAATGCCTTGACCTCTAGGAATCAAATTACCAAAGCCATCTATCTTGGCCTTGATAGAAGAAACAGGATATGCCAAAACTACACAGGCAACAGTAGGATAATAGAATTCATCAAGAGTACCAGCAATTTCAGGAAGTAAAGGTCTAAATAATTTAGCACAGGCATAAGCAGGGCTGGAGAGGGCAATGGTACGAGTTTCTATTTGCTGAGAACCATTGGGAGTCGAAAATTCTGCTATATAAGTCTGTTTTTCTGTCGGACGAAGACCCACGAGAGACCAATTGAGCTTGACTGCTTGTCCTAAATAAGTAGCGATCGCTTTTGGCAATACCTCCAAACCACGTCGGAAAGAACCCAACTCTCCAGGTTTAGTTTTAGGAATATTAGAATTAGCAGCAGCCT
The DNA here is from genome assembly GCF_000014265.1 of Trichodesmium erythraeum IMS101. Lineage (NCBI taxonomy): Bacteria > Bacillati > Cyanobacteriota > Cyanophyceae > Oscillatoriales > Microcoleaceae > Trichodesmium > Trichodesmium erythraeum. Next base: position 3,457,676 of record NC_008312.1, on the reverse strand, counting down.
TTGACTTAGGGTTTCTTTGAGCAGACAAAACAGCACCAGCCAAAAGTCCACCACCAAGGTCAGCCATTCGAGCCACTTTAGAAAAAGCAGCAGTAGCACTAAGTTGACTAGGGTCTCCAGCGTAAACACCAGAAACAAAAGGTTCAACTAATCGTTCCATTACCTCTTTACCAAGATGTCTTTGGAAAAATTGGGATACAGTTTCTTCTCCCCCTTCCTGAGATAGATCCATACCAACAACAGGTGGAACAAAACCCAAAGCACCAACTAAAGCGCGTAACTTTCCAGTATTACTCAGTAGTTGAGACTGTAACATTGCCTTTGGGCTCATTGGTACTGGTAGTAATTGACCATTCCAATAAACATAACGAGGTAACTTACGGTCTGCAAAAATCAAATCCTCTTTGAGGCCAACATCTACAGCCAACTTTAAAAGCTCAGGGGTGGGAGAAAAACTATTAGGACCTTCTTCCCAAAGAAATTCTCCTTGAGAAACTGTCGTGATATTACCCCCGACTCGGTTTTGGCTCTCAGCAACTAAAATTTTCAAGGGTGAATTATTACTTAATTTTGTCAGTTTATGGGCTAAACTCAAGCCACTGATACCTGCACCCACGACTAAGACATCTAATATTTCAGTCATTTGTTCTTAAATATATTTAGCATACTATTTTTCACGATGTTGTTTATATAATAGTCCCCAGGGCGGGATTGAGATTCCCAAACCTTCAAATTTAGTCCGTACTAGGAGTTTAACTTTTAGCTTCTGTTATAAATGATTTTGGAAAAGGGTTTCTAGATAAACTCTAGCAGCTTGTCGATAATAGGGAGATGTTTCTGGTGTACCGCTATCTCCATTTTGTAACAAGAATAGTGATAAAGCTGCTGAAAACACCCGGTCTTGATCCCAGTCTGAGTGATTTTCTAAGTAGATTTTCAATGATTCGTGCAGTGCTTCAGGAATTTCGGCCAGAATACTAACAGTTACATTCATGTTTATAAGTAAGGCTCTGTGTATATTTTTTTTCTCTATAGTCCTTAGTTGTGGCCATGAACCACTAACTTTGAACTACTGATGTCGCATCATTGTGCATTAAGAGGGGGTAGGTTTGTCAATATTGAGAAATATTACAACTTGCTTTCTAGAAATAAAATATTTACGAAATAATAAATGTTTCATAGCATTTTTTGTTACAAAACTTTACTAATATTGGCCAATATTAATTTATTTACCTGTGAGTGAACAAAATCCCCAATTTAGTTACAAGAGTATTATCATGTCGTTGAACTCTGTGGAAAACTCTGTTTAACCTGTGGAAAACATTGAAGTTCTTTGTGGAAATACTGTGGAATCTATGTGGAAAATTACTATAAAAGATAAGAATTCTGAACTACTTCAATTTAAAGTTAATAAAGATGTTTAAAATAAAAATATATTATTATAGCAATAAATTCTACTTTTAATAAAAGTATTTTCTGCTTCTTTGGTATTTTTAAACTCTTCACAGGTGACTTTTTCTAAATAAGCCTAAACAGATTTTATGATACATCTAATGTTCATGTAGTTTATTTAGAGTTTGATTTGTGAAAATTTTATCTTTGTTTTAGAAGCTAATTGTGGTTTATTATAGTTATGAAATCAACTTTTTTTTCAGAAAAATATTTTATAATTAATTTTTTTCCCGACTACAGGGTATTTATACCAGGTGTAATAAAAATTTACTGCAAATAACTAGGCTTTTTATTAGAAGTCAGAAGTCAAGGAATGAATTGGTTCAAGATTATATTTTATTCGTAAATTACTTCTTTTGTCAAAGAAATATCCCCTATAAAGTTGTTGAATCACACTTAATTATTCAAACAGATTCTTTTTTTTGACCCTTGGTATAATTTTGGCTAATAATTTAGTTTCTTGTCTTTTCTCTCTCGTCTAGGTATTGAGACAAATCTAATTTCTAGCGCTACAACATTAAATTCTCCCGTAGTCCCGTAGATGCAGTTAATATAGTGATATTGATCAGTAAACTCCTTTCAGCGCGAAAAGTCCGACTGCACAAATCACTAATTTTACACAACTACCTATCGTCGTTTTCAGGCTTTACTCTAGAACAAAATTTTCGGTAAAAAAATGCTATGATTAAGAAATTTCAATCCTCTTTTAATAGGATTCTATTGTCGCGAATTTTACTACTTACGATATCAGGACTAGTATTGGGTCAGTATATAATTTACAGACAAGCACGTTCTACTTTTCTAAACACTGCTCGTCAAAACCTTAAAGAAAGTGCAGATAGAAAAGCGGAATATCTTCAACAATGGGCAACATCACTAAAGTCAAGTCTAGTTAGTGCGAGTGAAAGCTATGTACTTGAATCTGGTACAGTTGAAGAGCATCAAAGTTATATTAAACGGTTAGACGAAATGTTATCTACTCAGATAAGTTGCGTTCAATTGAGTAACTTACGGACTGAGGAGATCGTCGCGAATACTTGTGGTACTGAAAGAATAGATTCTTTACCGGAAAATATATGGCCTCAACAGCAAAAACAACTTTTTAGGGACAAGTATAATATTTATGTGAGTTACAGCATCCTAGAACTGTTAAGCGCAGATAGCGAATCAAATGGTCAGAAAGTAAATCAAAAAACACAAGTTAGCTTAGTTTGGAGTGTACCAGTGTATGTTAGTGAAGCTGGCGAAAGAAAATTGCGATATGCCTTAAGTATTAAGTCAGCTTTACCAATGCCAACAAATAGAGAAAGAGGCTCATTTACAGGTTCAACTGTAGTAATTAATGTCCCCGAGTACAGGATATTAGCTAGTCTAGATTCTAGGAAACTAGGGCGTAGGATTTCTGAATTGTCAGACACACAGACTGCAAAGAAACTAGAAAGTATTATGAAAAAGGCAGAGGAAGGTCAAAAACATTTTGCCCATATATTTTCTATTGAGGAAACAGATATTCTGAGTAAAAATCAGGGAAGTGATAGAAGTAAAAATACTTTCAGAGAAATTATTGATAAACTAAAAGAGATATTGCCTAAATTGTTAAGACTTAAATTATCAGAAGATAATGAATTTTTAGCAGGGTATGTTGCTATTCCTAGCCCTATAGATAGAGATAATGATAAAGTGTGGGTTGTTTTAGCAATTACACCTATAGATTTTGCTTTATCTGGTCTTAGAGAAGTTCAAAAGGTTCTAATTATTCTAATTTTATTTTTACTTGGTGCTAGTATCATAGCAAGTATTTTTTTGGCTCGTGATTTAGCTATTCCTTTGAAGAAACTCCGAGATTATGCTATTACTTTAAATGATTTAAATGCTCCCAGTAAAGTACCTCAAGATCTAAAAATTCCTGAGTTTAATCAACTAGCAGTTTCATTACAGAAGATGGTAGAAAGGCTAAATAGGTGGGCTGATAAAATAGAAGTAGCTTCTAAAGAAGCTCAGGTTGCTAACCAGTTAAAAAGTGAATTTTTAGCTAATATTTCCCATGAGTTAAGAACTCCACTTAATGGTATTATTGGTTCACTGCAAATAATTTATGATGGTTTTTGTGATACTAGGGAAGAAGAAATACAGTTCTTGAAACAAGCTAATGATTCAGCTATTCATTTGCTAAGAATTATTGATGATATCCTGGATATTCGTAAAATTGATGCAAGAAATTTATATATGACATTTGAGAATATCAATATCATCAAGTTATTAGAAGAAACTGTGGATATATTTAGATACGATCTTGAACAAAAATCTTTGGTTTTAAAACTAAATGCTTCTGAAGAAAAAATACTTGTTTATGTTGACAAAAAAGAGTTACAGAAGGTTTTTGAAAATGTTATTAGTAATGCTATTAAGTTTACAGAAAAAGGAAATATTGATATCTCTATTTGTAGAAAATATAATCAATGTATTTTTTCTGAAAATCAGAATAATTTAGTTAATGCTCATACTCATAAAGTTAATCAAGTTTTAGTTACTATTCAAGATACAGGAATTGGTATTGATCCAGAAGAACAGGATAAATTATTTCAGCCTTTTGTTATGGTAGATGGTACAAAAACTCGTAAATTTGGTGGAAATGGATTAGGATTAGCTATGGCTCGCGGACTGGTGGAAATGATGAATGGTAATATTCATCTCTATAGTGAAGGTATAGGGCGAGGAACTACAGTTTATATTACTATACCAATTCAGGAAAGATTATCATTGGAGAAAAAACAGGATATTTCAACAGAAATTAAATTGAATTAAAAGGATGAATTAATAGCAATTAGTTTTTTTGTTTTCCTAATATTACATGGCTTGTCAATAATTTTAATTTGACCAATGTCCTAAGAATAGTTTGAGTTTTTGACATTGAAAATTTATTCAAACCTAGTAAAGGTCTATCAGTCTAGTAGCAGACCGACACAGCTATAATGGTTTAATAAATCTAGGTTAGGTAGCATCGAACGTAATAATACTCTATCAGGGTAACCCAACAACAACAGAGCCATTGTTGAATTTCACTTCATTCTTATAGAACCTACATTTTTAGGGGCGTCACTCCAGTAGGATAGGTTAGGAGGCAACATATATTCAAGAGAGCCAACTATTAACTTTCCGCGGCAACTCAATAATATTAAACACTCTACCTGTCTTAATCTTAACTTGACAAATAGTCTCAAAGTAGGTAAGCGAAATTATTTTTGATCTACTGATCAAATATGTTTTTCCCTTTCTCCCGACTTCCTACTACCCACTCTCTGAAAAATGTTAAATTAATTTTGTCCAAGTACTTAATCTAATTATAAAATCCGCTGTAAGCTTGGTCACATCGAATTGCTTTTCCTTGTTGCTGAAGAGAATTATTCAAAGCACAGAGAATTTCTACTAATTTAGCACCTACCCAACCGGAAGAAATTTTTGAAGTAGTATTCGTCAAAATACAATTTAAAAATTCATGGCACACTTGAGCCAAAGGTTCAGCTTTTTTGATGCTTATAACCTCCGGAACAACATCTACTGCTTTCCAACGACTGCTCAAATATTCTAAATGACCATGCTGAATAACTAAAGGTTGAGTTTCTGAGGTTTCATCAAAAATTAATGTTCCTTGACTACCTACTACTCCTAAACGACGTTGTTTATCAGGGTTTAGCCAACAAAGATGTAAAAAAGCTTGAAAACCACTAGGATAAATCAGTTTAGCCATAACTAAATCTGATTGTGGGGGTTTTTGAGGAAGCCAAATTGTACCATTTGCTTCTACTTCGACTGGTGTTTCCTGTAACCAGCTATTAAAAATACAAATATCATGAATTGCTAAGTCCCAGAGAGCATCAACATCTGAGCGAACAGGTTCAATATGAGTTCGAGTCGCATATCCGTAGCGTAATTCTCCTAATTTACCTTGATTAACTATAGTTTTGCCAGTTTCTATGACCGGATTAAATAAATAAGTATGATCGACAAATAGTTGCAATTTTTTTTTGTCTGCTAATTTGCATAGTGCAATAGACTCAGAATACTCAAGGGTTAAAGGTTTTTCGGAAAAAACGTGATAACCTCTTTTGAGAGCAGCACTAATAATCTCATAGTGAGTAGATGCTGGTGTGGCGATCGCGACTGCTGAGATTCCTGGTAACTCTAAAGCTTCTATCCAATCTTCTACTAAGGCTATATCTTTGTCCAATTGCAAGCGTTTTTGAATTACTTGTAAGTGTTCTGCATGAGGATCTACTATAGCAATAACACGAGAATGAGGATGATTGAGAAAATTACGAACTAAGTGAACTCCCCAACGACCTGCACCAAATATAGCAATTCCTATTTCCATTTTTATAATCTTTGTAACTTGATATCGGTTCTATTAAGCTTTCCCAAATTTACCTATGCAGGAATTGCATAAGCTTGAGAGCTAGCTTCAATATTTCACGCTGATGCCACTAAGCACAGTCTGTAACTGATATAAGACCCAGGCCACAAAATCCTAAGTTAGCTAAAACTACTTATTCATATACTTTTTGCTCGTTGATATCAGCATTAAAGTCTCTGTCTATAGTCAAATCACAAGTAATACATTCATAAGTTTTCTCGCTCAATGGCATTTTTTGTTAATATTAACTATTATTATAACAGATATATTTCAAAAAAACAACTAAACAGTCGCCCGCTTATGGGTGAGATAATAGAGACCCAATTTTTGGGTAATATTATTCTGATAATAGTTCCTCAAAAAAGCCTTCTTCAACTTCGGATGCTGATTGTACATTACCTTCTACAATTAAATTTATGTAAGACTTTAAAAGCTCTTTCATTCTAGGATTTTTATATTGTGGATTAATTTTATTCAGAGCTTTTTGCCAATTAGTTTCAGTTGGTTCTTGATTAAGTCCAGTTAAAATTTTGGTTTCTTTAACTAATTTATCAAGTTCAGCTCCTGAAAATCCGAGAGTGTTTTTTACTAAATATTCTAAAAGTGAATCAGAAATTGGCTTGAGTTGACGAGCTTTGATTCGTTTCTGAATAATTTCGTAGCGTTCTTTAGTTGTGGGAGGCATAACAATAAAAGTTTCATCAAAACGCCCTGCACGAAATATTTCTGGTGGTAGCATGGAACGATCATTGGATGTAGCAATAAAAAAAATTGGTTCTTTGTGGTCATTAAGCCAAGTTAGGAATGTGCCAAACTGTCGGGTAGTAGTACCGCTACTATCACCACCAACTCCTGCAAAAGCTTTTTCGATTTCATCCATAAATAGAATGTTGGGAGCGGAAGCTTCAATTGCTCTGAGAGCTTGATATGTATTGCTTTCGGACTCCCCTACCCATTGAGATTGTAATCTGCTAATTTCAAAGTTAATTTGAGGAACGCGCCATTCAATAGCGATCGCTCTGGCAATAAAAGATTTTCCACATCCAGGAAACCCTTCAAGTAAAAGAGCGCGGGGGCGCATATCTGGGTCTGCATCTTGTTCAAACCAAGGATAACGTTCTTTGACCCAAGTTTTGATGTTTTCTAAACCACCAACTTCTTGGAGTCCTTCTCCTAGTGGTTCGTAATAATCTAAGATGCCGATTTTTTCAATTTCTTGTTTTTTGACTTCTAATAATAGTTTGGAAGCTTCTTCTGGTTGTTGCCACAGCTTTTTTGTTGTGATTAATTTTGCGGTTTGTGCTACTGCTTGAAAGTTCATTCCTTGAGCTTTTTCTGCAAGGTCTTTGGCTCTATTTTCTGCTAAATTGTATTTAGTAACAGCAAGTTTAAAGATATTTTGATAAAGTTCTTCTCCAATGGGTAGGGGCAGGTCTAATATGTGAATATAATTACGCAAACTTGTAGGAATTGACCAATCAGAACCTACTATTATTAAGTTCATTCTGGGTCTGGGTTTTGTTTGTGCGATCGCGAGGACTAATTCTTTGAGTTTGCGGGTAGTTAAATAAAAAGTTGGTTCTATGAGTTTTGACCAGTCTGGTAGAATATAGGTGTATTGCTGGTCTATGTTTTTCCTGGCTTGATTTTGTAATTGCGTCTGTAAAAAATCAAGGGCATAAATTATTGGATCGGTGTTTGGTTGTGGTGCATAATTTGTGCTTTGCCAATTGTTTTCTGTTGTTAATTTATAAAATCCATTAATACTTCTCCATTCAGCTAGTTCTCCTTCAATAATATTATTATTACATAGAGAACGATAGGCAGCTATTATGCAATTAATTGCTCGAATTTCTTCTGATGAACGTAAGAAAATCAAGGGATATTGAGCTTGTAAAAGTTCTTGTAGTTCTCGTTGGCATTTATTGTAAGGAAGTTCCATATTTTTTGATTATAATATTTTATTTATGATTTTTTAAAACTAATTTTATTTTAAATAAATCCATAAAAAACAGGCTTAATTGTTATTATATTTAGCTTCAAATATAGGCATCATATTTTATGAATTTGGAATCAAAATTTCCTCGATGTTAGGTTAACATTTTTTTGTATTTTTGGTTATAAAAAAGGTTTTTAAGCTTAGGCATAACCCCTGGATTTGTTTGAGTTATCTTGGGGAATTGTTGTAATTAGCAGATGTAAAAGTTTTCTCAATAGTCGAGGTTGTATTCGAGCAAACCGAAACTTTATTATTATTATTTTCTAAAGATAAAAGCTCCAAGGATATAATAACATTTATGAAATTACTTTTACCATTTTTAATACCGTAATTCCATTAATTAATAATTCGGTTAAATTGCTCCTTATTTACTTGTCGTAATTATTGCTTTTCTATTTCCTGACGCAAATTTAATCTATTAGTTTGTCCTCTATCAGTTTGATTATGAAAATAATCTTCTGGATAATTAATATCACTACCAGTTAGATTCACTGAATAGTAAATCTATTTATGACCGAGATTGGGTATTTTTAAGATTAAAGTATATTCTATCATAATTTATCTATCTACCCGTAATTTTTTACTCCATTCGATGAAGGGATATACTCCTATAATACCAAAAATAACTAGAGCTACCAATATTAATAATCCCCTAGTTTTGAATTCTAAAGGTTCGTAGCCAATGTTAGTAATACGGTAATCTTGGGCATTAGAAGTAAGACCTTTGACTAAAACTTTGACTTGATATTTAGTTGCCCGATCGCCATCTGGTTGCTTATATTCTAATTCATATTCTTGTAGACTTTCTAGGAATTTAATTAAACTCTGAGCTACCTCTTCAGCATTATCTGGAAATTGATGAATACCTCCCGTTGAATCAGCAATTTCTCTTAAACGTGGTTGATCTACGATTAATTGGTCAATCCTTATTCTTGGATGTTTACAATTATCAATAATTTTATTGATAACTTTGTCTTTAATAATTATTTCATCTATTGTTAATTGTGCGTCAGTAAATTCAATATTACATCTTGAACTATTGTATATTTCTGTTAGAGATTGACCATAACCTAATGTGTGAACTTTAACCTTTGGCATTTGTGAATCTTGAGGCTGGAGAATATTTTTTAATCTTTCAAATTGTATTTCTTCTGTGTCGCGATCGTGATTATGAAACCCATCAGATAACACAATTACCACTAACTGTTTTGATTGAGAATCATCAGTTTTATTATTACTATCGGAGGTCGAATTAACTGAATTTATCAAATATTTAACAGCAGTTTCTAGTGGCTGATATAAATTAGTAGAAGCGCTGAGTTCTTGATTGGCTAACTCTTCTATTTTTTCCTTTAGCTTCTCACTGTTAGATGGGTAAAAATTGGCATCTAAACTTTTATTACTTACTTTAAACTGGTTACCTCCTTTACCGAAAGGTGCTAAACCTATTCTAACAGTTAAATTTGGCTTATCATTAGCGGCATCAATAAATTTGTATATAGCATTAATAGCACCCTTAAATTTAATGCGTCTTCTACCTGGACTAGAATCTCTAAACTTCATACTCCCACTCATATCTAACATAATAATTATGTCAGCGGGAGTAGTTTTTGCCCTAGTATCAGTAGGGAGAATAACAGTTGGTTTAATAGTTTTTTTGCTACCAAATTCACTAATGGTTTCTACAGAAAAATCTGATTCTTGTAAATTGGGATTAAAGTTTCCTGCTTTATTATAAACTTTAATCCGCATTTTGACTGTATTTTTTTCTGCTGTAATTATACGAGTAATTTCCAGGCATTTTTGACGATTTTCTTTAGTATTACTACAGTCATCTTGACTAATTATATTTTCAGGTATGGCGGCACAACCGAATGGTAATATAGCAGAAAAAACTGCTATTGCTAACAGTTTAGCTTTGCGGATCATATAAAGTGTCATAGAAGCAAAAACAGTAATATTTGTCTGGTTTATCGTTTCGTAACAAGGTTATAATTTGACCGTGGCGGAGTGACTTTTTTCCCCTTCTTTCCATTAAAGTTCGATTAATTTGAACTTTTCCTGTAGCCCAACATTGAATTTCAACGACACGGTTATTTACAGATAAAGAGGCACATCTATCAGCAATACCTGGCAAGTAAATGTCTACATCAGTATAATCACTACCATCACCACCAATAATTATTGGTTTACCTTTAGTATGATATGGCAGTTTAATAGATAAGTTTTCTTCAATAGGAGTATGTGGATCGTCTTCAGTAACTAGTTGAAGGCGATAGACATTTCTGATACGAGGTAATTTAGGACTAGTCAAATTGTCTTGTTCTTGTTCAAATCTTTCTTCCATTTCTGCCGTCATTTCAAAACCAGCACCTGCTCGTAAAGCTACTGCATAGTTAGGAGCAGCTCCTAAACTTAGGTTGTCTTGCCACAAGCTCTAGTACCAATAATACTAATCTGAGTCATACTTTTAACGATAATGGAGAATAAAAGGACTTAAATAAAGCCAGGGTGCTTCTAATAAAGTACAATTGCTAATACTAGTAATAAAAAACTGAAAAGGCCTTACCTCTCGGTTATTTCTGTTTATTACTTCTTTAGCAACAGCAAAATATCTATTGCGTACTTGTTTTTGACGCTCGACGGGATGTCCCTGCATTTTTATTGCTTCATCGTCAAGACTTTCACAGAATAAATCAGCTTTATGTAGGCAAATAGCAATGTTATCTACTCGACTACAATATTGATTGAAAAACCTTAACCAATCTTCTAAATTATTAGACCACCCTTGAGCATTCATTAATTGGTCTGGATCTAAAGTCATACCTGAGGATGCCTTCTTGAGCAAATGATTGAGCACTATTTCTTTATAGGGAGGTAATAACAAAATGATGCCTATATTTTGACCGATTTTTTCCTTAAAGTCATTCCAATCATCTTCATTTTTTTCCTGCCATTCAGTTTCCCAGATTTCCCCAGAAGTATCTACCCAAACTGATTCTATAATTTTGCGGTGATTTAACTGAACTTCTAGCCTGACTGGTCTTCTTATCATGTCTCTAGTTGGAACCATATCACCAGTATCTACTTTTTGAAGTTTTTCTCTCAGCGTCTTATAAGATGGGTCTATGATCTTAACCCGCCATTCACCAATTGGCTGGGCCAAGGCCAATCCCATGTGAGTTTTGCCCACGGCGCGATCGCCTATCACTATCACACTCATTCCCACCTCCTATCATAAATTTGGGCCAAACTTTGAAGAATATTTGTTTGACCAACTTGGCGATCGCCTATCACAATAACTTTACTCATAAAAAATACTTATAAAATTAACTAAAACAATTGTAGGTAAATTTGAGCAACCCGGAAGACCTCTCCCCCGACCCCTCTCCTATAAGAGAAAAGGAAAATATTCCTCCCCTTTCCCTTGTGTAGTTCTTGAACTATAACCTCAAGCTCCAGGCAATGCAAACCTGTTAGCCTTTGTTCTACATATTCAATTTGATCAACCCACTATTCTCCTCATCCTTGCATAACTTGTATTCGTGCATCATCCCCAACTTGTAAATAACCCTGAGCTTCCGCCAAATTACCATTATTAAACAGTCATTTAATTTTCTTAAGCACCTCATCTACAGTTAAGCGAACGAGCAGCTGTTAGTCAATTAAAACTTGATATTCAGTATCAATATTTGATCAGCCGAACTTCAAATCATCAATTAACCCTTGAAATTTCTTCAATGCTGCTAGTATTTTACTGATTCACTAGCAACACTACCCTGAAACTGAATTTTTAGCAGTAAACTAACTTTTAATTTAGATCGACTGCGACAAGAACAAATTTGATCGCGAATTTCAGCAATGCATGGTAGAATTTATCGTGATCCTTGTTCAGCAACCTCCTTACATAACAAAATATCAACTTACCTCAAATCAACTCTATGGAATATTTCGGAGTTAGTTGATCAAACTTAATATAGTGCAGCTTTTTTGTACGTACTCACTAGTTAAAAATTAAAAGTAAGACTTTATCGGCTCAAAACTTTAACACATTCAGTAATTTCAGGAAATTATTTAACTTATGCTCTATTGAGATCATTAGTGTAATCTCAGTTAATTAAATTAGCATTAATGCCCGTAAATTTTCAGTTGACCTATAAAACCCACTCCCTAAACTTATCAAAAAAACCCCCTACTATAAAAATCTATAGCAGGGGAACAGTAACAATTCCAACCAAAAAAATCACCAATAGCTTAACTGCGATCCGTCAAAGATATCGGTTCAAAACTAGGTATAACTAAATCCTCATTCTGCCTAGTCAACTGATTATACAGTCTTTCAGTATTGGGAAAATTAGCAGCAGGGAGAGTGGGGAAACGGCGATAAGGAACAGTATCATCTCCAAAGAGCTCAATATATTCATCACTATTTACCATAGCATTGACAAAACCCTTAATACCTAAAGTTGCTAGAATCTGATTATACTTGCGAATCTCAACTTGATCACGAGGAGCGCGACCTAAAAAATGCTTTGTACCCAGTTCAATAACCTTAGTATTAGGATAAGGCGTGTAAAACTCCTTAATATAAACTTGAGAACAACCTAATTCCTCAATAAACTCCTTGAGATTGATATCATTATTCTTTAACTTACTCTCCAGAAAAGAGAACTCACTCCTCATGATGAAAGGAGGCATATCCCGCTCAAAAATCTGACGGTAAGCAGCAGCAATAACTAAATTCAACTGTTGCTGATCTTCAGTATTTATCAACTTAAATACCTTACACTGCTCCCGTTGCTTATTAACACCTTGCCTAACTCGGAACTTAATATCAGGTTCAGTGCGAAATATCCTAGGAGTTCCCAACTCCACAAACCTTGGTGTTACTTCTTTCTCTACTCGCAGATTTTTATTACCAATACTGCCTACCCTTGTATTGCGCAAAGACAAACCACCAGGAGTTAAGTAACGTTCATAAGGAATAGTATCTTCCCCAAAAGCCTCATTATACTCCTGGCTATCGATAATGGCATCAACTAAAGCATACAGACCTTTCTTAGAACAGATATCAAAGTAATAATTAATTTCTTTACGCCCATAAGTTGGACGACCTAACAACCGTCGATGAATATATTCAACTGCCTTACATACATACAAGGAAGTCCAATACATATTCCTGAAAGTGTCAGACTTTGCTAGAACACGAATAAACTCCCGAACAGTAATATCCCCGTTTTCAAGTTTATTCTCAGCACTTTTGAGGCGTTGACCATCATAAACATCCCGACCAAACACCTGACGATAAGCAGCAGTAATAATCTTTTGAGTAGAACTTTCAGAGAACTTAACGCTAGCACCATTACTGCTTCCAAAGTTACTGAAACCACTACCAACATAACCTCCAGGAACTTGATCAAGTTTAAAAACCTTCGGACCAAGAGAACCAGGATTTTTAGCTCTAGCACCAGGGTTACTAATTTGGCTATCAATACCAGCACCCTGACGAATTAAAATCCGACGAGTATCTTTACCAAAAGGTGCCGGTCGGGTTTTAGGGTTACGAGTTTCTTTAGCGAATATTGCCCCAAACTGAATTTCCAATGGGTCATTACCCTGACCATAAACATGCTGGTCTGGCAATGGTTGATTATAGTCAGCAAATAAAGTCACAAACTGAGGTACTTTACGCAAAGGAGCACTGTAATTAAATAAATCAAATTGTACTCCCCAGTTCCGACATTCCTGAGCCTCTTGACCTAAACCACGCAAATATGGTACTGTCTCTTCCCCAAAATAATCAGAGTATTCTTGAGAGTCCACCATTGCATCTACCAAAGCAGACAAACCACCCTTAGTAACAATGTCAAAGTACTTCCTAAATTCTTCTGGTGAACTTAAGCCCCGACCCAAGAAGTGACGAGTTGCCAGTTCCACTACACGACTATTAACAAATCCCTCATAGAATTGTTTCTGATAAAGAGGAGATTTGCCCAAACGACGAATAAACTCTTTCATTGAGATTTCGCAGTTTTTCACCTGAGATTCTAGATAAGAAATATTCAGGCTATAAGCTCGGGTAATATCACGTTCAAATACCTGCCGATAAGCCGCCTTGACAACATCTTGTTTTTCAAAGTTAGACAAACCAGGCTTCATCACAAACTTGGGCCGTTTTTCGGCAGCATTGAAATAAATTTGTGGTAATTCTAGCCCTTGCTGAGCTGAACTTTGACCCTGACGTTGCTTATTAGAAGGTGTTGACCCACGAAATTCAGTCAAAACTACATCAAAGTATTGGGCAACAATATCCTTTGCTTCTTCGTCTTGAAAATATTTAATTGAAGCTTGTCGCATCTGTTGGATAGCCACAATAGTAGCGACAGTAGAACAAGCATTTTCAATAATTTCTTTTAAACCACGGACATTTACCGAGAGAATATTATAGTCCCCGGCCACAATAGCATAAGTAATATACCGTAAAAACCATGATAAGTCCCGCAAGGATTTAGTCATATTAGCGGGGCCATACTTAGATACAGGAATTGGTCGGAAGCCAGCAGGTATAGGGCCAGAACCCCCAGCAGCTAAATTATTAAATAGGTTGCGTATACCTTGAAATAGTTTACCTTTACCACTGTCCTCTAAATAACTAATAGTACCTAGCTCCATACCTTCAGAAACTGAGGTTGTTGTAGCATCAACAGGACTTATAGCCATTTCTCGTACAGATGGCTTTTCCAAGAAGGCCATAGGAGAACCACCAGCAAAAATAGTATTGGCGGCAACAGAAACAATTCTTTCTGAATTATTGGTTAGTATTTGAGCAATTTTTAAACGTTTGACTCCCGAATTAAAAAATGTTGCTAGCTCGTCTATTTCACCCTTTTCCAGAAAGCGATCTTGTTGTTCAGCTTTAGAAATAGTTGATGCTGGTACAGTTTGATATAATTGCGGACGTACAACTGAACTTCCACTACTTGCATTGACAGTCATTTGTCAGTTCCTATTTTAAGTTTTTACGGCTTCTATTCAGACATTTTGGCTTTTAATTTTTATAAGACTTCAAAGACCCTCTATTTTGAATAAAAGTATAGTTTTCTTAAAACCTTGGTTTTATTTCTTTATCAACTTCCAAATTTTTATTACCAATACTGCCCCTTATATTACGTAAAGACAAACCACCAGGAGTTAAGTAACGTTCATAAGGAATAGTATCTTCCCCAAAAGCCTCATTATACTCCTGGCTATCAATAATGGCATCAACTAAAGCATACAGACCTTTCTTAGAACAGATATCAAAGTAATAATTAATTTCTTTACGCCCATAAGTTGGACGACCTAACAACCGTCGATGAATATATTCAACTGCCTTACATACATACAAGGAAGTCCAATACATATTCCTGAAAGTGTCAGACTTTGCTAGAACACGAATAAACTCCCGAACAGTAATATCCCCGTTTTCAAGTTTATTCTCAGCACTTTTGAGGCGTTGACCATCATAAACATCCCGACCAAACACCTGACGATAAGCAGCAATAATAATCTTTTGAGTAGAACTTTCAGAGAACTTAACGCTAGCACCATTACTGCCACCAGAATTACTAAAACCACTACCAACATAACCTCCAGGAACTTGATCAAGTTTAAAAACCTTTGGACCAAGAGAACCAGGATTTTTAGCTCTAGCACCAGGGTTACTAATTTGGCTATCAATACCAGCACCCTGACGAATTAAAATCCGACGAGTATCTTTACCAAAAGGTGCCGGTCGGGTTTTAGGGTTACGAGTTTCTTTCGCGAATATTGCCCCAAACTGAATTTCCAATGGGTCATTACCCTGACCATAAACATGCTGGTCTGGCAATGGTTGATTATAATCAGCAAATAAAGTCACAAACTGAGGTACTTTACGCAAAGGAGCACTGTAATTAAATAAATCAAATTGTACTCCCCAGTTCCGACATTCCTGAGCCTCTTGACCTAAACCACGCAAATATGGTACTGTCTCTTCCCCAAAATAATCAGAGTATTCTTGAGAGTCCACCATTGCATCTACCAAAGCAGACAAACCACCCTTAGTAACAATGTCAAAGTACTTCCTAAATTCTTCTGGTGAACTTAAGCCCCGACCCAAGAAGTGACGAGTTGCCAGTTCCACTACACGACTATTAACAAATCCCTCATAGAATTGTTTCTGATAAAGAGGAGATTTGCCCAAACGACGAATAAACTCTTTCATTGAGATTTCGCAGTTTTTCACCTGAGATTCTAGATAAGAAATATTCAGGCTATAAGCTCGGGTAATGTCACGTTCAAATACCTGCCGATAAGCCGCCTT
Organism: Trichodesmium erythraeum IMS101; assembly: GCF_000014265.1. Lineage (NCBI taxonomy): Bacteria > Bacillati > Cyanobacteriota > Cyanophyceae > Oscillatoriales > Microcoleaceae > Trichodesmium > Trichodesmium erythraeum. The sequence goes on along the minus strand of NC_008312.1, from coordinate 3,441,470 downwards.
GACAACATCTTGTTTTTCAAAGTTAGACAAGCCAGGCTTCATCACAAACTTGGGCCGTTTTTCGGCAGCATTGAAATAAATTTGTGGTAATTCTAGCCCTTGTTGAGCTGAACTTTGACCCTGACGTTGCTTATTAGAAGGTGTTGACCCACGAAATTCAGTCAAAACTACATCAAAGTATTGGGCAACAATATCCTTTGCTTCTTCGTCTTGAAAATATTTAATTGAAGCTTGTCGCATCTGTTGAATAGCCACAATAGTAGCCGCAGTGGAACAAGCATTTTCAATAATTTCTTTTAAACCACGGACATTTACCGAGAGAATATTATAGTCCCCGGCCACAATAGCATAAGTAATATACCGTAAAAACCATGATAAGTCCCGCAAGGATTTAGTCATATTAGCGGGGCCATACTTAGATACAGGAATTGGTCGGAAGCCAGTAGGTATAGGGCCAGAACCCCCAGCAGCTAAATTATTAAATAGGCTGCGTACACCTTGAAATAAGTTATTTCCACCTTTGTTTTCTACATCCAGGTTCATGACTTCAGAAATTGAGTTTGTGCTAGTACTAACAGCACTCATGGCCATTTCTGGTACATCTGGCTTTTCCAAGAAAGTCATAGGAGAACCACCAGTAAAAATAGTATTGGCGGCAACAGAAACAATTCTTTCTGAATTATTGGTCAATATCTGAGCAATTTCTAAACGTTTAACTCCTGAATTAAAAAATGTTGCTAGCTCGTCTATTTCACCCTTTTCCAGAAAGCGATCTTGTTGTTCGGCTTTAGAAATAGTTGATGCTGGTACGGTTTGATATAATTGCGGACGTACAACTGAACTTCCACTACTGGCTTTGATAGTCATTTGATTTTTTTCGCTCCCTATTTTAAATTTTTATAGCTTCCCGATTCGATTATTTAGCTGCAGTTTTTATGGCATTTTAAACAAGCTTTACTTTGAATAAAAGCATAGTTTTTTAAGATTTACCTTAATATATTTTATGCCATAAAAGCTAATATTAAAACCAAATCAATAATTGATAATTTTTTTGGCTTTAACACTTTTACAGAAGATTTGATTTATTGTCTAGCTCCTGTAATCTTTTAGAGTTTATGGATTATTTAGGTGGTTTTATGTACTTAAATAAGCTTTATGTGTTCTTTCCCCTTTAAATAACACCACTAGTAATTAAATTATACCGTTAAAGAACTGTAAGTTGACATCAAATTTTTAATTTTGATATTTTCCCAATAATCTTTACAGAAATTTAGACCTTATTTGTGATTAGGTATTATGCTAAAGTATTGACACGCCTAAGTTTACTTTAAGATTTAGGTATCGCACCGCCTAAAAACCCTAATTTATTGGTATCATTTTTTTTACTATTAAACTTGGGTTTTCATAACAGTAACTTGATCTAAATCTTCAGGCCTAATAAACTAGCTATTGTTGCTATTTTTACTTTATAGTTTTTCCTATCTAGTTTTTCAGGTAAAATTTTTTGAGCTAAGTAGATAGGCATGAAAAAACTTAGCTATATTAAGATTTATGTACTGACTCCAAGCTCCTCCACACAGTTGATTTGAGGTAAATTTACATTTTTTTACATAGCGACAAATTTCAAAACTTACCTACTTAAACTACCTGCTTTTGTGAAAAACCTTACAGATTTTTATTTTATAGACTTATAGTCTTTTATTTTAAAAAAAATAATAAATTTTGTTAAGTAATTCTTGATAATATTAGGATATTAGACCATGTCAATTGTCCGTGAGCCTCCGGAAGATAAACTGCGTCTATCATGTCCCGTAGCAAAACATTACCAGCCATCCTTAACATCTAGCTTGAAATACCTATGCCAAATATTTTTTTTCATTCCTTATTCAAGGCCAGGTATATTTACGGTCACTAGAGAAAATCTACTAACTTAAAAATTATTTATCTCATCAAAATTACTAAACATAAAATTTGGAGTAACAAATATTCTCTGGCCACAGTTAATCAGCAATAGCTATCCAAGATAAAGCATTGAACTTATTTTTTTTGCCATGAAAAATTTAAGCATTTAGTATTTAGCTATCAACTATCAGCTATCAGCCAGAAGGAGAATTAGCCTCTAAGAAGAATTAAAAGTCCAACAGGAAATAGATGTTAAGCTCAACTTCATCTTTTTTGCGCAGCTAGAGCAGGCAAAAGTGCTCAAGCTGACTGCTAAAGTTCTGAATTATTACTGAAAAATTAACTCATAATTTATGTACACCGACTAATATTTTTTTTAATCTGACTTAGACAAAAACCCTATATTAAATAGGAAGTTTCAGTATAGTCGTGAAAAAAACTATTGGAATTAAGCAACAAGTACCAACCGGCAGAGGTAACAGTGTCATAGTTTTTATCTATTTTTATATTTTTCGTGAGTTATTTCTGATAGCTATACGTACTTAAAACGGAAATATATATAGCTTTTACTACTTTAACGTGTTACTCTTTTTGCCATTACAATAAATGCATATTATTCCAAGTTTTTAAACCACCTTTGCTGAAAGGGTGAATATGATCAGCCCTAAATTCTTTAAAACCCTTAGAACTTAGAAATAACTTTTGGCAAATCTGACAAATATACCCTTCCAATTTTGAATTAAAATTTCATCTGAAATAAGCTTTTTTCCAACTCATAGAAAAATTTATTGCCTGGGAATTACATAGCTATAAACCTTCAGGAATTTCTCTCATAAAAATTCTACTTGTTAAAAATATTTCTGACAATTTCAACTGTGGCATCGCACTGTTTAAATTGCCCGCTTTTTTCAATCCATAGCCCCTTTTGTTCTGGATAATTATCACCATCTAATAATTCTTTACCAACCTTTCTAGAACTTCTAATAAAATTTCCGGTAACATTCCATTGTTCGTCAGATAATTCTGTTGGTGATATATCTAACTCAACTGCTCCAGCAATAAACAAAGCTAACTGTTTATATTTATTAACGCTAATTCCTAGTAATTTTCTAGTTAAAATCACCTCTATCCATTCCGCAAATTTTGTAAAGTAGTGATTTTGAATTTTATGGAAAGATGAAACTAATGGTATTTCATTTTGATTTAAGTCTTGATGTTTAAGTTATGCGCAGTAAATATCTAAAGCATTCTCTGTTGACCCTCCAAATCTAATTTTAAGATGAGTTGGATTCTGCAATAAATCTTTAAGCTTTTGTCTATCAAGACAAACTAGATACCATAAAAACATCAAAGAAGGTGCTTGACCTTTGGATATCTTTTGTTCTTTCCACCATTCGTACCACTTTTCTCTAGCATTAGTAAAATTCTACTAAGGGTTAGATAGCTCTTTTTTTTTCAGCCATTTCAACTATTCTTTGAAATGGCTTCTTATTATCTTCATCATCTTCACTATCCTCATCATTGAAAGTAGTAGTATTTTTGTGAATACCTACTAATCTAATCAAAGTAACTGATTTTGATTTACTATAGTAAGCTAACCTAATATCTTGACCAGAAAGAGGTGTACCACCTTCATTTATTCTTCTGAATATTTCCAGTTTTGTTTCTAGTTTTAAGTCTTTAGGAAGATAAATAATGGTCAGAGGATAATTCAAGAATATTTTTTGTAGTTTTTTATCTAAATCCTTAATTTTTTTACCACTGTATAAGATTGATAGAGGTGCTATATAAGAAACCTTATGACTAGCACTCATAATTAAATCATTTTTATAAAATTTCCAGATAGTGCTAAGACGTTGTTGACCGTCGACTACCTCATCATTCAAGTCTTCACCTTCACAAAAAAAAGAAAGCTGGTATGGTGAGATTGTTTAGTAAAGATTCTATAAATAGAGATTGTTTACGATCATCCCATTGTTCAGAGTCTCTTTGATAACCAGGAATATATACCTCTTTATCATCCAATTTCCCCACAATAGTTCTTATACTTTCATTTTGAGCTTTTGTCGCATCTTGTACTAGAGGCGAGAAAGAATTTGTCATGTTACCTATAACTTAATATTAATAATTGAGGCAATCATTGTATCTTTGTAATAATATTTTTCTAGAATAACACAGCAAAATTAACAACAACTTGCAAATTTTTTCATTTAAATAATTACAAATATAGCACTATAATTTTTAGCAAATATATTTAGTAACTATTAAACCCAAAACGAGATGAAAGATAGAATTAATATTAGTTCTGCTGTTGAGGGACTCTATGATACCTTTCCATTTCCTCCAGACCCTTTGACAGATGAAGCGCCTCCTGGATACAACTGGCGTTGGAGTTGGCCAGTAGCTTATAGTTTTTGCACTGGTCAAAAACCGAAAAAACAAGATATTAGAATTTTAGATGCAGGTTGTGGTACAGGTTCTAGTACAGATTATTTGGTTCACCTTAACCCTCAAGCTTCTGTAGTAGGAATTGATTTAAGTAGTGGTGCTTTACGGGTGGCAAAGGAAAGGTGTAGTCGTTCCGGAGCTTCCCGCGTTGATTTTCATCATCTCAGCATATATGATGTAGGTAGACTAGAGGGAGAGTTTAAGTTTATTAATTGTGTAGGGGTACTGCACCATTTACCAGATCCAATTCGAGGTATCCAAAATCTCGCTTTGAAGTTGGCCCCTGGTGGGATTATGCACATTTTTGTTTATGCAGAGTTGGGGCGCTGGGAAATTAGACTCATGCAGCAGGCGATCGCCATCCTTCAAGGTAATGAACGTGGCAACTACAAAGATGGAGTGAAAATCGGACGTCAACTTTTTGCTTCTTTACCAGAGAATAACCGTATTGTCAAGTATGAAAAAGAAAGATGGTCTTGGGAAAATAAAAAAGATGAGTGTTTTGCCGATATGTATGTTCATCCCCAGGAAATTCACTACAATATTGATACCTTGTTTGAGTTAATAGAAGCATCTGGTTTGGAGTTTCTGGGATTTTCCAATTGGGAATACTGGGACTTAGGGCGACTTCTGGGAAAATCTCCCGAATTGATAGAAAGAGCAATTGATTTGAATGATCAAGAACGTTATCGTTTGATTGAGTTATTAGACCCTCAAATTAGTCATTACGAGTTTTTTTTGGGAAGACCACCTCTACAAAAGGTTGATTGGTCTCATGATGAGTTGCTCAAGGCAGCAATACCTGAATTAAGTCCTTGTATCCAGGGATGGCCTAGTGAAAATATTTTTGATGGTGACTATAGATTAGTAAATTTGTCAAGGCCAGAATATGAATTTCTAGAAGCTTGTACTCAAGGAGTAAGCAACAAATCTCAGTCCACCGTAGGGGAGATATTAACAGATGTACCAGTAGGAGTAGAAACTGTGCGATCGCTTCAGTCCCGACTTTTAATTTTGCTAAGTCCTAACTCCGGTTATCACTAAACTCAGCAGTTAACTCTCCCCTTACCCCCTTAAAAGATATCTATGATGAGGAACTCCTAAAAACCTTTTCTAATAATAGTTCACTTTTAAGATGTCACAAATAGTTTACAACTTTAAATGTCAAATAATTTCCTGAAATTACTGTTTAATCAAAGTTTTGAGCATATACAATCTAACTTTTAAATTTTGAGTTTTGACTTTTGACTTTCGTGAAACGGTATTAGATAGGAGAGTAGGGGGCAAGGGAAGCCCAAAACTTAAACATTTATCCATAACTTTTCAACCTCACACTTTGATCAGGGGATTAGGGACTTTGCATTGAACAGACAAATTAATTATGATCAAGTTAGTAAAAAAGTTATTCTTTTTTTCTTAATTACTTAATAACTGAAGTCTTACCTAAGTACAGCATTAATGAATGGGAATTAGTTTGACTCATCAGGAAAAAAAGGTATTGTTAAATACATTTACTCTTTCAAAATATCTATTCAATGGTAAGTAAATAACTTATCTATAATGTCCACTTTTTATGTTAAGGAAGATATTGATAAAGCATAAGCTATTATTATGTGACTGCTTTATTCTTACTTGACTAGCTAGTGGTTACATTAATTCAAACTTATGTCAGCAGCAAAAAAGCGAGTTGATATACTTGAGCATAATCATAACGAATGAATAACTAGGGCATTCAAAACCCTTAAATTCCTAAATTGTCAACTAAGTTATGTTATGGTTCTCCTAGTCTCAGACTTATGACTAAAGAAGGATGCCTTATTACTTATGGATAGATATATATCAATTCAATATATGTTAGGTATGCTGGCTTCAACATGGTATGATGACTATTGGCATATAAAAAAAAGCCTACCACTTGTGATTAGTATCTAATTTTTTGTGAATACATCTGATACATCACCAGAATCAATAACTGTTGAAAGTAATACTTCAGAAGTTAGTGCTCTACCAGAAGAGCCAAATCCTTCAATGAAAGAGTATTACAAACTACAAGAGGAATTATATGTAATTACCCTTACAATTACAGGTATAATATTTATCTTTGTCTGGGTTTTTTACTCCTTAAACATAGCTCTAAACTATTTGATAGGAGCAACTACAAGTGTGGTTTACTTAAGAATGTTGGCTAAAGATGTTGAACGTATTGGTAGAGAAAAAGGAAGTCTGAGCAAAACAAGACTAGCTATACTTGTTGGGTTAATAATATTAGCAGCTCAGTTAAATGAGCTAAAAATTTTACCGATTTTCCTAGGATTTCTGACTTACAAAGCAGCCTTAATAATATATGTACTGCGAACATCACTTATGCCTAACTCATAAGTCTTATGAATATTAATTAATCCACACTTTGATATAAATCTGGAAGCCTGAGAACCAAAATGCTAGATGTTTTAAACACTATTAACTTTTTACCTCTGGCTGAGTTGGAGGTTGGCCAGCATTTTTACTGGGAGCTAGGTAGTTTCAAAATACATGGGCAAATTTTACTCACATCCTGGTTTGTAATTGCCTTGATACTTTTGGCTGCTTTTATATCCTCACTCAATGTGCAGCGAATTCCTAGTGGGATGCAAAATTTCATGGAGTCTGTCCTGGAGTTTATCCGCAGTCTGACAAAAGACCAGATAGGTGAAAAAGATTATCGCCCTTGGGTACCATTTATTGGTACGTTGTTCTTATTTATATTTGTGTCAAATTGGTCAGGAGCGTTAGTCCCTTGGAAAGTAATAGAACTACCTTCAGGAGAACTAGCGGCCCCCACAAGTGACATTAATACTACAGTGGCATTAGCACTACTGACTTCCATAGCATATTTTTATGCAGGTATCAGTAAAAAAGGCTTAGGATATTTTGCAGGTTATGCCGAGCCAGTACCTTTTATGGTTCCATTTAAAATCATAGAAGATTTTACTAAGCCTTTATCCCTGAGCTTCCGTTTATTTGGTAATATTCTCGCGGATGAATTGGTAGTAGGAGTACTAGTTCTGTTAGTACCTCTGTTTATCCCCCTACCACTAATGGTTTTGGGTCTATTCTTAAGTGCTATTCAGGCGCTAATTTTTGCTACCCTGGCTGCTAACTATATTGGAGAAGCCTTAGAAGAGCACGGCGCAGAAGATCACGATTAAGAGAATAAGTAGGTAGTAAAAAAACTTGCTAAAAAAAACTCAAAATCTGTTATTCTAAGCTCTTAGTGGGGTGAGCCGAGGAGTTAAGGCTCGCAAATAATTCCTGTGCCTAAAGGCCGGGAAGGATGTCAACATTATGTAGTTGATTGCACTACAGTGTAATCAATATATTTATAATCGTCAAGTTCATACTTCAAAGGAAAGAAAATTATTATGGATCCATTGATTGCTGCTGCTTCTGTTGTTGCTGCTGCCTTAGCTGTAGGTTTAGGTGCTATTGGTCCTGGAATTGGTCAAGGAAATGCAGCAGGTCAAGCTGTAGAAGGTATTGCGCGTCAGCCAGAAGCAGAAGGAAAAATTCGAGGCACATTACTGTTGAGCTTGGCATTTATGGAAGCTTTAACAATTTACGGTCTAGTGGTATCACTGGTGTTACTATTTGCTAACCCCTTTGCATAAAAACCCTGATTTATAGAAAGTAGAGATTTTAGATTTTTAATTTAGGAGATTGAAAATCTAAAATCTTTAAATCAAAAACTATGGGAACCACCAAAAATTAGAGAAAATGATAAATTTGACAATTGTACTAGCTGTTGAAGAAGTAGCAGAAAAGGGTGGTTTGTTTGACATCAACGCAACTCTACCACTAATGGCAATTCAGTTTTTACTTCTGGCTTTTGTTTTGGACAAAATTTTTTATAAGCCTCTGGGTAAAGCTATAGATTCTCGTGCAGATTATATTCGCGAAAATCAAGTAAAAGCAAAAGAACGTTTGGCAAAGGCTAAACAATTAGCTGAACAATACGAGCAAGAGTTCGCACAAACCCGTCAGAAATCTCAGGTTGTTATTGTTGCGGCTCAAGCAGAAGCTGAAAAAATAGCAGCTACAAAAGTGGCTGTTGCTCAAAAAGAAGCACAAGTGAAAAGAGAACAAGCAGCTCAAGAAATAGAAAAGCAAAAGGAAGTAGCTTTGGAACAGTTAGAAGAACAGGTAGACTCTCTAAGTCGCCAAATTCTAGAAAAACTATTAGGACCAGAATTGGTCAGATAGCCAAAAAAAATCCAGGTTGAAGAGTTGAATGATTAGATAACTAAGCTCAACATCTAACAAGATAATTAAAGGCTGACTATCACAGAATATAATGGTAAATGTTTTATTACTAGCGACAGAAGCTAGTGCTGAAAAAGGTTTTGGTCTAAACCTGGATCTTTTAGATACAAACCTAATTAATTTAGGAATTCTAATTGCAGTTTTGCTGTATTTTGCTCCAGGCTTTATCGGGAAGATCCTGAGTGAAAGACGAGCTACTATTGAACAGGCAATAAAAGAAGCAGAACAGCGTCAACAAGAAGCAGCAACAGCATTAGCAGAGCAACAACAAAATTTGACCCAAGCTCAAGCAGAGGCAGAAAAAATTCTAGCTCTTGCTGAAACAAGGGCTCAGGAGGTTAAACAAAGAATTGAACTTCAGGCCGAACAAGATATTGAGCGGATGAAGACAGCTGCTAACCAAGAAATGGATTCTGAAAAAGATAAGGCTATTGCCCAACTGCGCTCAATTCTGGCATCTAAAGCATTGGCAAAAGTAGAATCTCAATTGCAAGAAACTTTAGATGAGAATGCCCAGCAACAATTAATAGATAGTAGCATAGGGCGATTAGGAGGTCAATTATGAGTGTAATAGCTGGTGAAATTGTAGAACCTTATGCAGCAGCTCTGATGTCCTTGGCTCAATCAAAAGACTTGACTGATAAATTTGCCGAAGATGTGCGGAGCCTGATTAATATTCTGGATGAATCCCCGGAATTTAAGCAATTTGTGGGAAATCCAGTTATTAAGCAAGAGGATAAAAAAGCAGTGGTAAAACGCATGCTGGGAGAACAGGTTGATCCCTTAATGCGTAATTTCTTAATGCTACTAATTGATAAAGGTCGGATTACTTTTCTAGAACAGATAGGGAAACAATACTTAGCACTATTGCGTGAACTCAATCAAACTGTTTTAGCAGAAGTGACCTCCACAGTAGAATTGAATGAAAACCAAAAAAATACAATCCGTGAACGAGTCAAATCAATGACTAGTGCAAGGGAAGTGGAAATAGAAACTAAAGTCGACCCAAGTATATTGGGTGGTGTCATTATCAAAATAGGTTCTCAGATAATTGACTCTAGTCTGCAAGGACAACTGCGTCGTATTGGCATCAGCCTCAAAACACTATAGCAGAAGTAAAAAGTCCGCCCTCTTTACCCCTAATTAAGGTAAATTTAGTAGGTGGGAATGGCAATTATCCATTAAGTTATTGCTGTGACTATATTTCAGAGGAGTAAGAATGTCCGAACTGCCCTGGCAACTGCTATATAATACCCGATAATTTTTTGTAAAAAGCTTGACAAAATAAAAATAAAATGGTATCAATTAGACCTGACGAAATTAGCCAAATTATTCGCGACCAGATAGAACAGTATGAGCAAGATGTAAAAGTATCTAATGTTGGTACTGTTCTTCAAGTAGGTGATGGTATTGCCCGTGTTTATGGGTTAGACAAAGTAATGGCTGGAGAACTGGTAGAGTTCGCAGATGGTACTGTAGGTATTGCCCAAAACCTAGAAGAGGATAATGTAGGTGCAGTATTAATGGGTGAAGGCAGAGAAATCCAAGAAGGCTCTGCTGTAACCGCTACAGGTAGAATTGCCCAGGTGCCAGTAGGAGACGCGTTGGTTGGCCGGGTGGTTGATGGCCTTGGTCGTCCAATTGACGGTAAAGGAGAGATGAAAACTACTGATAGTCGTCTACTGGAATCACCAGCTCCAGGAATTATCGATCGCCGTTCTGTTTATGAACCTATGCAAACAGGTATTACTGCGATTGATTCTATGATTCCTATTGGTAGGGGTCAACGAGAACTGATTATCGGTGATAGACAAACAGGTAAAACAGCGATCGCCATTGATACTATTATTAACCAAAAAGGTGAAGATGTTATCTGTGTATATGTAGCTATTGGTCAAAAAGCTTCTACAGTAGCTCAGGTAGTAGGTACTCTAGAAGAAAAAGGCGCACTAGATTATACGGTGATAGTAGCAGCTAACGCTAGTGATCCAGCAACTCTACAATATTTAGCTCCTTATACTGGTGCTACTATTGCCGAATACTTCATGTACAAAGGCAAAGCAACTTTGGTAATCTACGATGACCTTTCCAAGCAAGCTCAAGCTTATCGTCAGGTATCTTTGCTATTACGTCGCCCACCAGGTCGGGAAGCATATCCAGGAGATGTGTTTTATCTCCACTCCCGTCTTCTAGAAAGAGCTGCTAAACTCAATGACAAACTTGGTGGAGGTAGTATGACTGCTCTACCAATTATTGAAACTCAAGCAGGTGACGTTTCAGCTTACATCCCTACTAACGTAATTTCCATTACTGATGGTCAAATATTCCTGTCTAGTGACTTATTTAATGCAGGTTTCCGGCCGGCGGTGAATGCTGGTATTTCTGTATCTAGGGTTGGTTCTGCGGCTCAAACTAAAGCTATCAAAAAAGTTGCTGGTAAAATTAAGTTAGAGCTAGCTCAGTTTGCTGAATTAGAAGCATTCTCCCAGTTTGCTTCTGACCTGGATAAGGCTACTCAAAACCAACTGGCACGGGGTCAGCGTTTGCGGGAGATTTTGAAGCAACCTCAAAATTCACCTAGGTCACTTCCTGAGCAGGTAGCAGCAATTTATTCTGGTATTAATGGTTACTTAGATGATATTCCTCTGGAAAAAGCGGCTAAGTTTATTGCTGGTTTACTAGATTACTTAAACAATAGTAAGCCTAAGTTTGGTGAAATCATTAAAACAGAAAAGGTACTTACTGATGAAGCACAAACTCTCTTAAAAGAGGGGATCACTGAGTATAAGCAGACATTCTTGGTATCAGCTTAGTATGTTGCTTTGAGATATCAAGGGTTAGTGGTTAGTTGTTAATGATCAAGAACAATTAGCCACTAATCATTAATGGACTTATGGACCTAAACAAGCAACCAGTTATTAAAGTGTTGGAGTATGTAGCTGGGAAACAAAGAAAGGGAGTGATCAAGGTAGAATCTAAAGGGACGTTTCAATATTATTGGGAATGTCTAAATAGAGTTCTTAAAGGCTAATCAAAATGTTTAGCTCCACGAGATGAAAGGTGTTTATGACCTAAACCTAGTCAAGAGCTAGACAATGCTATAATTCATTTACCAATCTAGCTTCTCTCCTGGGATGAGACTTGATAGTTAAATAAAAACTAACTATACTTATTTAAACTTACAAATACATAGGAATATTGTAGCTGTATGGGTAATGAGCGAAAACTATATATGAATAAGTAGCTTGAGCTTCCTTGCGTTTTAAAGCCTGGTCTTGAAGATAAGTTGAAGACTGGGATCAATGGGCATAAGGGTGAAATACCGAAGCTAGTTTCAAAGCTTATGCAATTACGCTTATATAAGTTGGGGTAAGGTTAGTAGAATGGAATTGGGTTAATTAACTATTGTTGGTTGACTGATATTTATTGATATAAGCTTGTATATATTGATACAGTAATACTAATCAAGTTGTATAAATGCTAAAATCTGATAAATAGAGTAACTTGTGGTGTAAAACCAGGCCACTAATTAACCGACTTCCTGATTAAGTGACTATTCGCATGTTTAAAAGTTTTGTTTAGCTTATAATCAAGGTGATGTAAGTGTTTAAAAGGGTCTAAAAAGGGTCTACAGTTTTTCTTGTAGATATTGGGAGATACCCCCAAAGCCAATTGCTCTTGCTGTGCATTGTTAGCAAATGTTAGCACTCATCGTTTAGGGTGGCTAGGGTTGTTATCAATAGAGATATTACCTCACCTCAAAACTGCTCTGAATGTATATCTATCTATTAATTAAGATAAGAATGCAAGTATAAGGAGCGATAAATTCGGTTAGCTTGACCGTCAATACCTTAAAAATAGAATTCCTGATGTCGATAGTAACCGTAAAAGCAGAAAATAAACATTAAAATATTACTTATTTTGACGTTTTATATAGGTTTTATGAAGCAGTATCTCAATAAAGTAAAATATAGTTGACTGATAAGAAAAAGTCAAGGATTTTCTTTCTTATTTCTTATTTCTTCCTTCTTAAAAAACAATGCCTAATTTAAAAGCTATTCGCGATCGCATTAAGTCGATCAAAAACACGAAAAAAATTACAGAAGCAATGCGTCTAGTGGCAGCAGCTAAAGTGCGTCGTGCCCAAGAACAAGTAATTGGTACAAGACCTTTTGCTGACCGCCTTGCTCAAGTTTTATATGGGTTGGCTGAACGTTTACAGTTTGAAAGTTTAGACCTACCTCTACTCCAAAAAAGAGAAGCTAAAACAGTCGGGTTATTAGTAATTTCTGGAAATCGTGGTCTGTGTGGTAGTTATAATACTAATGTTATTAAACGTGCAGAAATGAGGGCTCGTGAGCTGACACAACAAGGAATTAACTGCCAATATGTGTTAATTGGACGGAAAGCTATTCAATATTTTCAACGTAGAGAAGTTCCAATTTTAAATACTTATGATAACCCTGAAAAAATTCCTACGGCAGATAATGCTTCAGTAGTTGCTGATGAAATTCTGGCGGGTTTTATGGCAGGTTCAATAGATAGGGTAGAGTTAATTTTTACTAGGTTTATTTCCCTAATTAGCTCTAAACCTGTAATTCAAACTCTGTTACCTCTAGATCCTCAAGGTTTGGAAGTTAAGGATGATGAAATTTTTCGTTTAACTTCCAAAGGTGGTGAGTTTGAAGTATCGCGAGAAACTGTTTCTGCAGCTGTTAAAAGTTTTCCCCGCGACATGATTTTTGAGCAAGATCCAATTCAAATTTTAGATGCTTTGTTGCCATTATTTTTAACTAACCAGTTATTGAGAGCGTGGCAAGAATCATCTGCTAGCGAGTTGGCATCTCGGATGACCGCAATGAGTAATGCTAGCGATAATGCTAGTGAATTAGCTGGTACATTAACTTTGGCCTATAATAAGGCTCGGCAAGCTGCTATTACTCAAGAAATTCTTGAGGTTGTAGGTGGTGCTAATGCTCTGTAGCCATCAATAATATTATGTCCGGTTGAAATGAAATCTAGTGGTAGGGCAAATTCGCGAAGAATAGATATTTCGTGAACTAAAGCCCTACTACAAACAAAAATTTTTTTATAACTTATGCTTCGGACATCATATAGAACTTCTGCAGGTATCTTTAAAAAAATTAAGCGATATAGCTACTGCACTTAACTCATATGAGCTAATCTCTTAAGCATCAGTCGCATCAAACAAAGATTAATTTTAGCAGTAGCATTGTTGGTGGGTTAGAATCAATTTTTTTGGTCAAGCTTTTACACCTCTTTATCCAGGAATAGGCATTTACCTATCTCTTGGTTTAATAATTCGCGATCGCTAATCCTTATAACTTTGGACTTAAAAGATACCTGAAGGGGTTCTATAACGATTAATATTTTAAATGCAGAGGGACTTGATTAAGCATATCTCTTGATGAGTTTTTGTATAAGACTACTCACCACTTGAAAACTAAAATCTAGTTGACTTTCTTGAGCTTTTTTTGATTCAAATATGTTTCAATATTTTTTTTCTGAGATTATCGAAAATAAGCTTTTATTTTAGTTAAAAATTTGGATTTTTAATAACTGATAATAATTTAACTTTGACCAAATTACTTAGTTCTTGCTTTGACTCTAGCGATCGCGAAGCGTAGCAACAGCTGTATTACCCATAACACATTATTTTATCGATTTACTCGTTACTGTTAGTGTACCTCACTATCCTCGAAAATACTGTAATTGCAGTGAACGCTATTTTTCAGGATTTACTTGTGCTTTATAATGATACCTAATTTAGCTAAACTTGAGGGTTTATGTCTAGAAAATTGGTCAAAATTATAAGTATTAACAATAATAACTTTCAGGTAATTCAGATAGTTTTTCAATTTTTACATCATCATTGAGATTCCAATAAGTATCAAAACTATTTTCTCATAACCAGCTAAGTATCAAAACTATTTTCTCATAAACAGCGATCGTGACTAACAAATCTCAGTACCTTGAAATTCATTCAGTTAATGCTCTAATTCTCCTGCGGAAATAATATTAAGATTATCAGTAGGTTCTATCTAATAATAATAAGGTAGCTTCTGAGGATTCAATGGTGGCTAGTTATAAACGAGGTTGTTGTCCACCTGAAAGATACTCAAACTTTACATTATATCTTGCAGCTAAACCATAACGAGCTAATAAAGGCATCGCTTGTTCCATTGGGATTTTATTATAAGCTAATATTTCTACTGGAGTTTTACCCCAAAAATTAGGGTGATCGTGTAGCTGATTAAAGTAACCTATTGAACACGAGCCCCTAAAGTAAAAGTAACTGTATAGTTAACACTTGTATCTCCAGCAATAAATCTGATTAAAGGGCTTTTTTCTATACTATTTCACCAATAAACGCAATGCGATCTCCTAATCTTACTTCAGCAGTAAAAGGTTGAATTAATCCCATAATACTTAGGTGTTGAAAAGTCATAACTTTCTTGTCAAAAGATTTTAAAGATAAGCAAAATTCTACTGCTTTATTAATATCAATACGAATTTATGTATTTTATTTTTCAAAGCGTTTTAATCTTTTTTAAACTAATAATACTTGCTTTTTCCTACTTTTAGATGATGCAGCCTATCGTTAATTGAAGTAAGACTATAAATTTTAGCTATGTGAAGCCAAAAATTAAGGATATGTCAAAAAAAATAGAATCAAATTTTATCATGCGATAGTAAAATTTTCCGTTGCAATACAAAGAAAAATTTGGCAAATAATTCATAAATCTACTTCATTGATTAACAATTATCTGACTATAAACTAGCTAAAAAAACTGACTCCATATTAAAAAAATATAGCATTTAATATTGGAAGATTATTTTCCTTAATTTGAGCGTATATTTTTTGTGTTTTTAGAGAAAAGTTGGCATGATTATATGCAATTTTATATAAATAAATTCTTATTTATCGTAATATTTTAATCCTTCTTATTTAGCTTAATATTTTTACTTATTTAAAATTTATATTGAATATAATATTTAAATATACTATCTGTATTGACTTGCAATATATTAGCTTCTTTTAATAGCTTAAAAAAAACATTAATTTTATCGAAATTCCACAAATATTATGACAATTTTTTACCGGATTTATATATGATATATATCCAAAATTAAAAAAAATTAACAGCAAATATACCCAAAGCTAAAATATTCATTTTATAATCATTTCAACCTAAATATTCAGACCATTTAATAGCGTTTAAACAAGCAAGAAATTCCTCTACCGCTTGATGAAGCAAACAACGTTTATTATTATTAAATAGCCAAGTTCTAGCAAAATATCCTCTGTTATATCCTTCTGCGTGTAATATGGCTAAAAGTTCAGCTTCAATATTAATAAAATTAAAGTCAATTCTTCGTAATTAAACAATAAAATTTGATCCTATTCTTAGAGAATTTTTAAAATTGTTTTTAAGTAAAGTTAAATTGAGGACTAATCTTTGATCAAAACGTTCAATCTTTTTGTTAGGATTTTTATAACCAACTTGAAAAATAGCAAAATCATCAGGGTTATAAGAATTATCAACATTTTGAGATAAATTTGATTCTTTAAACCGAGAAACACCTATAGTTTCAATAAACATTAATGGCTTTAGTTCTTGTTTACACATTAATATCGGATCTTCACAAACTTTTACACTCCCTTGCTCAAACCTAGAATGAACATCCATAAGTGCAGACGATGACCAATTACCCAAGCATAACATTTTTGATTATTAATTTTTATAGGAGCTAACCATGCACTAATATCTGAGTGAGTCAGTGATAAATTAGATAAGTATTCATTTATAAATGATACATCACCTTTGATTGATAGAAATCTCCAAAAATGCTTATCTTCGAACATCAGTGCAAGGGGCAAGAGAATCTTTTCTTGAGATGTTCAATGTATAGTTAATTTTGTTCAGCTACTTACCACTAAAGGCAACTATGGGGGGGTATGCCCCTAAAAGTTTGCCCCAGGGAATTAGGCAACACCACATTTTTATCCAAGACACCAAACAATAAGCTATCGTAGTAAAAAAGTCCTCAGTATATTAGTAGATATCTTAAGCAATGAAAAAATTTCTGTTTGTCTGCTTATTCTTAATTGGGCTTGGTTGGGCCTTATCTAACTTCTCTGGTTTGGCCAATAAAGGAGTCTACGACTCAATTGTCTTAGACTTCCGTGAAGATATCGGAATTACTAAAATTTTCGATCAAATCAGGACAATTTCTGATGAGTACCAAGTCGCACCTCGCCTAAATAGTGAATTTTCAATATCAGATAATGTATATATTGTCAAGGGTAATCGCCAACTCCTCAAAAACCTCAAAAGTTCTCTAGGCAAATATACTGAATACATAGAACCAAACTATATTTACAATACCGATGCCATTATCTTGGATAGTGGTGATGGCGTTCCTAACGATCCCATGTATGGGAAACAATGGAACCTGCGTAGCATCAATGTCGAATCTGCCTGGAATGAAACCCAAGGCGACGGAATAACTGTAGCAGTAATTGATACAGGTGTTTCCAAAGTTCCCGACCTGGAAAAAACAAAATTTGTACCCGGGTACGATTTTGTTAATGATCGCACATTAGCTACTGATGACAACGGTCATGGTACTCATGTTGCAGGCACTATTGCCCAAGCTACTAACAATAATTATGGTGTAGCAGGTATCGCCTACGAAGCTAGCATCATGCCCCTAAAAGTCTTATCTGCTAGTGGAGGTGGTACAGTTTCCGATATTGCCGAGTCTATAAAATTCGCTGCTGATAATGGTGCAGACATTATTAATATGAGTCTAGGTGGTGGCGGTGAAAGCCAAATCATGAAAGAAGCAATTAATTATGCTCATAATAAAGGTGTAGTTATCATTGCTGCAGTAGGCAACGCTAACCAAAATTCAGCCAGCTACCCCGCTCGTTATCCTCATGTTATTGGTGTCTCCGCCACTGACGCTTCTGGAGAAAAAGCTCCATACTCCAATTTCGGTGCAGGGGTTGATATTTCTGCTCCTGGCGGTTCCACTAAAGATAAAAATGAAGCTGGCGGTATCCTGCAAGAAACCATTAACCCAGAAAATGGCAACAGTGTATTTGCCTCCTTCCAAGGAACAAGTATGGCATCTCCCCACGTTGCAGGAGTGGTAGCATTAATCAAATCTAGTGGAATTCAAGACCCAGAGGAAATTACCAACATTCTCAAAAAATCTGCTAGAACTGTTAAAGAAGACCCCCTCAACCATTTTGGTGCAGGTCAGTTAGATGCAGCAGCAGCAGTCAAATTGGCACTTAAAGGTCAAATAACTTTCCGCGACTTCTTCCGGTGGTTATATGATAATGGTTATCTCAATCCTGGTTTTTGGCTTGATGGTGGCGCCATAGCATTGTTGCCTAAGTTAGGAATGGTTTTAGGATCTTATATATTAGCTTGGTTGCTGCGGAATTATTTTCCTTTCAGTTGGAGTTTTCCCTTACATACTGGATTAGTTGTAGGTAGCAGTGGGTTATTTTTCTTGCGTGGTTTCTATGTTTTTGATTTGCCCCAATGGCCAATGCGTTTAATGGGTAGTTCTTTACCCGAACTTGGTGGAGCTATTCAAGGTAGTGGTATTTTGAATCCCATTTTTGCTAGTGTATTGATTCCAGCGTTATTAATTCTGTTGTTATTAGGTCATCAGCAATGGAAGTGGGTAGCGATCGGTACTACTATCGGTGTTGCTAGCTGTTTAATTGTGAGTGCAGTTGTCGATCCTGCAGTTTGGGGATTAGGTACTGGTATAACAGCTCAAATTTTCCTAGTTGTGAATGCCCTGTTATGCTTAGGTTTAGCACGTTTGGCAATTAGAACAGAGGAAAAGTTAGCATGAATATCACAGTGAGTGGTTCGGTAGAAAAACAAGGATTTGGTACTGGTACTTGGGCGTTAGTGACTGATGGTGAAACTTATGAATTAAAGGATGCTCCTACGGATCTATGTAAGTCTGACCAGAAGGCAAGAGTTTCAGGTATAGTGCGAGATGATGTAATGACGATAGCAATGATTGGTCCTGTATTGGAAGTTCAATCTTTTGAATTATTATCATAGGGTTTAGAGGTCAGCTATCACCTCAAAAAAACCTTGAGCTTTGAAAATTTTAGTTTTCTTATTGGATCATGATTTACACAAAACCGACGGAATTAATATCATTTATTGGGACAAAAGGAAGACATCTCAAACCCTGACTTTTCTTAAAATTTATGAGTCGTGATCATGTTTAGATAATTAGTTATAATAGAGTTATTATTTGTAGTTTACTTTAGTTCTAAGACAAGTATTTAAGGGCTAAAGCAAAACTAGTAACTTAATTATAATTGTTATATCGAACATGAGACTAACTCAGGACTTACTGAAAAATTGGGTTGAAAGCCTCGCCCTTCTAGGGCGATTTTTTAGTTGTTTTTTTAGTAGTCCTGCATAATAAAGATCAAGGTCTTTGTTGCATTAAAGTTGCGATATAACTGCCGAGTTATCTTCCTCCTCTCAAAGGAAAAACCCTTTGTTACTCTAAGTCAGAAATATGGCCAGATTTGGTTCTGGACATTGCATAGGGGAACCTTGAATTGGGTATTCTAATACCAATTTCCTAAAGTCCGACTACACATAATGCTTCAAGAATAAAATCATATCCTGTACAAGAAGCAATATCTTTTTGACTAAATCCAGTTAATATATTTCTCAGGATTCTGCGTAAGAAATCTAAGGAATCGAAAACTCGATTTTTCAAGAATTTTTTCACCTCTTTCCACAGTCTTTCAATGGGATTAACTTCGGGACAATAAGGAGGTTGAAATAATAAAATGATGTGATCAGGGATAGATAAATCATTCCCTAGATGCCCTCGCCCGTTATCTAGTTGAATAATATGAATCTCTTCAGGATATGTTTGAGAAAAAAGCTCTAAAAATCTTTCAACGCAAGGAGTATCTAGATGACTAAATTCATAAAAAAAGGAATCTCCTGTTTTTGGTTCTACTAAACCATAAAGCCATAGATATTTAAATAGCCATTGATATAAACCAATGGGCTTAACACCGCAAGCAGTAATGACTTTACCTGTTATAGTTTTTAATCCAATTCTAGTCTCGTCTTGACACCAATAGCGAATTGGCAGTTGATTTTCCGAATATTTATTAATTAACTTAATTTTCTCTTCTAGTTGAGATGAGAGTTTTTTTTAAAGTTTTCTTGAGCTTCTTTATTTTGTTTTATGTGATTTGGACGTGGAACTTTTAATTTACTTTTTAATTTATATCTGACTAATTGATGAACTGTTCGATAAGACAGCTCGATGTCAAAACAAGTCGTTAACCACTGTTGAATTTCACCATAGCTTTGGAAACCTTCCGGGTTTTGCAATTCTGCTTCTAATTTCTCGATTACATTTGGTGGAATTGAACTTGGCCTCCCTCCTAGATTTTTCTTTGGTTCTAGTAAAAGATTCAGTCCACCTGTACGATATTTCCCTAACCATTTTTGTACTGTGACTCGATTGCGTCCTAACATTATCGCAATTTCTTTTACTGTTTCTACTGTTTGAGTTTTCAACCAGTAAATAGTTTGAAGTCTTTCCTTTTCTTGAGCTGTACTCGCACTTTTTAAAAGTTTTTTGAGAGTTTCTACCGATTCATTTATCTCAATTTTTACTACTCCTGACATGGGGACATTTTCTATAATAGGTTACTTCTAAAAGTGTAGCTTAAGTTTATGAAATTAGTATAATCTCTTGTAATTCATCCTCTATTTCAGCAACACCAGACTTTTGCCTTTAGCCACAGGAGAAGTCAATTTTTTTTATCCCACATTCCGTACTTCAATTTGTAACATAAAAACTCGTATAAAATCCGTAGCTTGGTTAAACTAAATCATTGAATCCTATTGACGACTATAATTTTCTTCAAATTGGGGTGACTTTTCCCCTTGGGAAATAATAAAAAGGGGAGGCCTAAATGCATGATTTTTGACTTATATATTTTATAGGATAAAATGTAGTATAAAATATAATTTTTTTAGTACTAGGCATTTAAGGCTGGGAAATTTATAAATACTGTTTGCTCCACATAAGGGACAAAAAACTCAGTCAAAGATTATTTTTGACTTTTGTAAAGTTTATATTGACTTTTGACTTGCCCTTAGAGTTATAACCCAAATCAGCAGCAACTCTATGAGCACAAGCAAAACCAGAAAATGCTACAGCATTTAAACCTTGACCAGGAAATGTACTATCTCCAACACAATATAAACCAGGTATTGCAGTACGATTAAATGGCATTCCTAATAAACCTTTTAATTTACGTTGAGGAATAGGTCCATAAGTTCCATCTGCACGATTTAAAAATCTTTGATGCGATCGCGCAGTGCCAACTTCCACATAGTCTAAACCTGCATCTAAACCGGGAAAAATATTTTCTAATCTCTCAATAACTCGCCCTGCTGCTGCCTCTTTTTTAGCTTCATATTCCTTTATACTTAGTCCTTGCCAATCTTTTATATAACTAGGTGTAAAAGTATGAACTATATGATATCCTTTTGGCGCCAAACTTGGGTCTAATAATGTAGGAATAGAAACAAAAATTGTACCTTCTACTGCTTCCATTTTTTCCCAATTTTCTAAGAGAATATGATGACATTCTGTACCCTGGGGAAATACAGTTGCTTCGACTCCTAAATGCAAGCTTAAAAAACTTGGTGATTTTTGATAATTACTCCGCCATTTCATCTCACTTGGGGGCATATTTTTCTCAGGGACTAACTTGCCAAAAGTATCCCATCTTGTAGCATTAGAAATAATTCGTTTACCTCGATAAATTTCACCATTAGTTAATTCCACTCCTACCGCTTTTTTGTTTTCGATAATAATTTTTTTTACACGGGCTTGATATTTAATTTTTCCTCCATTTTTCTCCAAACCTTCCACTAATTTCTGGGAAATTTTTCCCACCCCACCTTTGGGATAATTAATACCACCATAATGTCGGTCAGAAAATACCATACCAGCATTAATCATTGGAGTTAAGTTGGCCGGAACTACTGACCAACAATAACATTCCATATCAATAAATTTTAATAACTTAGAATCATTAATATATCGACGTGCAACATCACCAACATTTTGAGGCAAATACTTCAATAGCCCTAAACAAGAACCAGGATTTTGAAAAAATGATTTGGAAAGATATCGCAGTTCTTCTAAAGATAATAATTCCATTGAATTGAGACAATTAAATACTGCCCAACATTCATCATAAAATTGTCTAATTCCTTTCTTTTCATGGGGAAATATTTTAGTTAATTCTTCTATAAACTTCTCATAGTGTTGGTAAACTTTTAATTCTAAATTATCTGGTAAATGATAATGTATTTGTACCGGGTCAGGAATTGTTTCTAGGCTCACATTGACAGCATCTAAAGCACGAGTAAGTAAATTTGTTGTACCTTTCTTGCCAAAACCAAATATCATTGATGCACCAACATCAAATGTGTATCCTTCTCTTTCAAAGTAACCAGAACTACCACCAGGAATAATATAGCTTTCTAAGACTATAACTTTTGCTCCTTTAGCTACAAGTTGAGTGGCTGTAACTAAGCCACCAATGCCAGAGCCAATTATAACTGCATCATATTCAGGTATTGCTGATAATTTATCAGTTAATGAGGTAGATTGCTTAGAGACTGTCATAGTAAAACCTTTGATACTTTTCTTGATTTTAGTCTAGTGGTTATAATAGTGTTTAATTTGAAGTGTAAACTTGGTTAAGTATTAACTAATAATTAAAAAACTCATGTTAGTTAAACTCAATAGTAAAATACTAAAATTTGCCATAATCCACCAATACTTAACTCTTAATTATACCTTAAGATTTATTAAATTTATCAATACTTTCACTTTCTTTAATTTTAACCTATTCTTTTGTGTGAGATAATCAACATTGATTGTTATTATTATTAGGCACTCCTGTAACCAGAGAGATAGGCTTAAAAAGCTAACATTCTAATTAACTCAGGACTTACCCACCCAACAAAAAACTGGATTTATTGCTCTATATTGACTTTTTGTTCAACTCAGAAAGTTTTGTAGATTAAGTTTCTACATAAGTCCTAAAACTAATTTTTTTTACTTTTGTAATCATGGCTTTGCAACTTCGTGTTTATGTCCCACCCCATCCATTAGTCAAACATTGGTTAGGAGTAGCTCGTGACCTTAATACGCCTTCTCCTCTATTTCGTTCTGCCATAACAGAGTTAGGTAAATGGTTAACTTATGAAGCAATTCGAGATTGGTTACCTGTCGTAGAAACAAATGTACAGACTCCTTTAGCTGAATGTTCGGCTACTTTTGTCCATCCTCAAGCTCCCATGGTAGTAATACCTATCCTCCGAGCCGGTCTAGGATTACTAGAAGGCGCTCAAACTGTCTTGCCCTTGGCATCTATCTATCATTTGGGAATGGTCAGGAATGAAGAAACTCTCGAAGCTAATTGTTATTTCAATAAGCTTCCCTCCCAATTTGACTCGAATGTTCGGGTTTTGATTTGCGACCCAATGTTAGCTACTGGTGGCACAATTATGCAGGCAATGGCGGAATTAACTCATCGTGGAGTTGACCCTGCTGCTATAAGAATTATTTCTGTAGTAGCTGCTAAACCTGCTCTACAAAAACTGGGTAGCACTTATCCTAGCTTGGCTATCTATACGGCAACTATTGATGAGATTGTAAATGATGTTGGTTATATTGTGCCGGGCCTTGGTGATGCGGGGGATCGATTTTTTGGTACTTAGTGATTGGCCACTAAGACTTACCTAATCTTAATTAAATTTTGACATTAAATTTCATAATCTGTTATTCTAGATATATAAACATGTAATATAAGTAATTAGCTATTTGCTAAATATGAGTAATAAAGATAGTTTTGTGAGTGGTTTAATTGCGGGGGCAGCATTTGGTAGCTTGGCTGGTGGATTATTAGGAATTTTAATTGGAACAAGTATATCTGATGATCCTGAATTAGTAGAAAATCTATTAGATAGTCAAGATACAGAAAAACAAAAATCAATAACAGAATTAGACAGTACAGAAGTAGCTCATCAGAGTTTAGAAGCTCAAATAGCACAGTTGAATCAAGCAATTGATGAAGTGCGTCAACAAATAGACAATGTTAATGGAAATTTGATAAATACTGATCGATCGCTCTGAAGAAATTTCCACTAAATATCTAATAAATATCTAAATTTTAGAATATATAAAATTGTTCGTAATATACTGATTTTATAGCCATCTAAAGCGAAAAATCATTTGAATTGAATTATTTGATATTTTTAATATATCTATATGTATAGACTTTATATTAAATCCAGTATTTCTAGTATAGATAAAATATATTCCATTTTAGGAAAGTATTAAGTGTCTTACCATACTGATATTCGTATAGTATAAACAAAATTTATTATAACACTCCGAATCAAGCATATTCTATATCAGAGCTTAATACACCTATTTAACTATTACTGATTTGCTGATATTTATTGATATAAATTTATATATGCTGATATAGCTAGGGTTATCAAACTTAATTAATTGTGGTATAATTATACTATTAGGGGTACTTTTGTAGTATGAAATAATTTACTAAGCATTAAGTAACCGAATTGAATTAATACTCTCTGTTGCCCAATCACCTGGCCAACTAATTAAACTTCTGTCTGTGAGCGCCGATCCAACAAGGCGATGTAAGTACTTAAAAGCGTCTACAGGTTTTCTAAATTAGGTATTGGGAGATACTACCAATGCAAGGTATATCTTACTGTGAATTGTTAACAATTGTTAGTACTCATAGTATTGGTAAAGCTATGCTAATATCTATTGTATAATTATGTATTTGTAGTTTCACGAAAAATAAAAATACTTATGAGTGCTTCCATAGGAATATTAGTCGGGACGTTAACAACATTTATAAACATCTATTTGGTTCTGATGTTCATTCGGATTTTGTTAAGTTGGTTCCCTAATGTTAACTGGTATGATCCACCATTTTCTGTATTGAGTCAGTTGACAGACCCTTATCTAAATGTATTTCGTTCTGTTATTCCACCCTTGGGAGGTATTGACTTTTCTCCAATAATTGCTATATTTGCTCTCCAATTTGGAGCTCAATTTTTAACTGGATTACTTAATAGCTTGATTTTGCCAGTTTATTAATATCTACAATCTTTCATGAGAAAAAACTTTGGGGCAGATGATCAAAAGGTATTTATTCCTATAATTCTATCTGCCTTTAATCATTAAAATCCATCAAATTCTTCAATAGTTTGATCCCAACGAGCTTTACTAGGAAAACCAGATGATTTAAACTGCTTAAGTTTCAAGGGAGTAGGTAGATTTGCTGGTACTGAAACTCTAATTTCAAAATCGGTAGTACTAAGTGCAGGCACTTCTTCAATTGCTCCAAGTCTGGTACGATTTTGCATGACGTTATTGTTGTTAGCGTCATAGATACGGCCATAAACATCAGCATCATACACAGTTTTATTAGAAGTATTTTTGGCTTTCCCACTAATAATAAAACAATTAGCTGCCAGACTAGAACCACTGGTAATTGCCCCTTTTCCTATTTCTGTAGGGCAATCTTTATAGTTTAGATCGGAAACTTTAAGTTGAATTAATGCCCACGCAGGGCTACTCCACAACCAAATAGCTATTGTAATTAAGCCGGAGATAATAATATTAGGCAGGAATCGCGATCGCATATCATTAATTAATATTTAGACTGAGCATAATAATTTTAGCTTATATCAAAAAACTTAGCTATATTAGTGGACAAAAACATGATTTTGCTAGCCTTTCTTCAAAGGAATATGAATCACGCTTTGCTTCAGATATAATATTATAGCATTATAAAAAAGTGTTAGGATTTTGATAAAATTAAAATTCTTTAGAGGTAATAAGTGTTTACTAAATACTATGGCTGTTTGTTTAACATTTTTTGTATAGTCCTGTAATGCTAAAGTTATAAATATTAATTTTTAGTATATGTGTATGCATTATTATTTGATTTCCCTCTGAGAAAAAACCTAACCTGAATAATTTTTTCAGGAATTGTACCGCTCATACCATCAGTAGAGAGCGCATATAAACTTAGATATAGCGATCGCACTAGTTACTCAATGGTGCTATATCAATATCACTATACTCATTATAGTTATTAGCAATTAAGAAAAAAATGGCTAAAACCCTTATAGTTTAGCTTTATGGTATTTGTTTGATGCCTGATATCTTGAAAGTCTTATATAGTAAACTTTCTATCATTTGAATTTTTTCTATACCGGATTATTATAACACCTGATTACGAAATTTGTCAAGAGAAAAAGAGTTTAGCATGATTCGTAGCTATCGGGAAACACTATAAAATAAGGGGGAAGTTAATGAAATGTACGCACCCTACAAGAGCAACTGTGGGGAGCAAAGTCTGGAGCAGTGGGTGAAATATTAGGGTGGAAGAAGCGTTGAGGCTAGTACCTGAGTTCAGTAAGCTGTTTGGCGTATATAATAAAAATCAGGAAATCTATAGTGTGTATTGTCTCTTGTTAAAAATTAAATTTCAAGGGTTTTGATTAAAATATCAGGAATATTAGAGCATTTGGCGGGGATGGTAAATTACAGTTAAACACTAATCTCTCTTTGCTCTAAGTCTAAAGTCATCAAGTTTTTTTTACTTTACGCCCCTCTGAAACTGGTATAAATAGAAATTTATATGTCCACTTATAGTTTTTTTGAACCAGTCCTAATTATTTATTTAATCCTAAATGTTTATGCAAAGAATAGCGCATAACATCCACTGGTACAGACTGTTGTAACCATAGTTCTAAGGCAGCAGCTCCTTGTTGAACTAACATTTCTAAACCGTCAATAGCGATCGCTCCCCTCTCCTGAGCTTGCTGAAGAAACTTAGTAGGGTTAGGAATATAAATTAAGTCATAGACGATCGCCCCTGGCGACAATTTGTCAAAAACCTTCTCATCTACTGGAGACTCCTGAATGTTTGGGTACATTCCTATAGGAGTTGTGTTAACTAACAAATCTGCCTGTGAAATTAAGCTTGACAGTTTATCCCATTTATGTATTTTCAAACTTATGGCTAGAGGAGAATTAAGCCAACTTTGCTGAAAAGCAGTTAATTTTTCTATTGACCGACCAATAATATGAATTTCTGCAAAACCTAACTGAATGCAACCCGCAACAACTGCACGAGAAGCACCACCGTTACCTAAAATTACTGCTACTTTTTGATGCATATCCCAACGATAGGTTTGTAGTGGGGCCAGAAATCCTGCCACATCTGTATTTGTCCCCGTCCATCCTTGATGTGTTCTATGAGAATGTGTTTTATAAACAGTATTAACTGCTCCCACCGCCTGAGCGATATCGGAAACTTCTGATAATAGTGGCATTATTGTTTGTTTATGAGGGATAGTAATATTAAAACCCTGAACGCCAATAGCAGAAAATCCCGTAATAGCTGCGTTTAAATTTTCTGGTTTAATAGGGAAAGGTAGATATATATAATCAATTAAATTTTGTTGAGCTTGTTGAGCATTTATTGCTTGAATTGCAGCATTGTGCATTAAAGGAGACAGAGAATGTTCAAGAGGATAACCAATGACTCCTAATAATTTTGTTTTACTTGTAATCATTTGCGAAAATAAATTTAAACTGGTATTTGCTATATTTTAGTATATTTGTTGATATTTTGAAAATTCAAAAAAACTATAGCGCTAGAGTAAAACAATTCTGAGCATAATTACAATTGGCACTATGAATTAACACTACTAATACCAGTCCAGAAAATAATACTAACAATTTCTGGTAACTCCACTGTTTTTTTCCTTCCTTTGGATGTTTCAGATTTGGCCACAGGTAGTATGGGAGCTATCGTTTCCCAAGTAGCGATACTTGAGATATGTGAAATAGGCTTTGGGAGTTATGTACTCAATGTTTGACACCTGGTTGACTAGTTCCATTTTCTCTGTTTTACTTTCCCGTTGTTTGATTTTAATCTTTTTTTTACAGATACCGTCTAATGCATGGCTATAATTTGACTTTAATAGTGCTGGTTTAAATCATAAATTAAACATTTTATATTTTACAAAAAATTGGTTTTATAGCTTGATTAATTAATGTTTAAAAGAATATTCTTTCTGTATTAATAATTTACATTAAGGGATATTAAAGCCAATAATATAGTCAAAAGTATCACTTGATTTTCATTGAATTATCTAACATATTATCTAAAATTTAATATCAATTCAATAAGGGTTTAGATGATTTTTTTCTGTCAAATATCTCTTTTATAATTATTAAAAATTATTATAAGTTTCAACATAAATATAAATTAAAACTTTGTCTTAAATCTTCTCAAAAAATTTTTTTAGTTAAATTAATTGTCATACTATTTTTTTATATGGGTAATAAATGATTAAAAACTTCCATTAGACATTAGCAGATACTTATAAATTATCTTTAAAAAAAAATTTTTTTAGTTAAATTAATTGTCATACTATTTTTTTATATAGGTAATAAATGATTAAAAACTTCCATTAGACATTAGCAGCTACTTATAAATCATCTTTTTCCTGGAATAAACTACCTAATTAATGAAGACTTACTCTTTCTATTTCTAACTTTATAAATCCTACTTGCTATAGTAATTTTTATCTTATTTGAGATGCTCTTTATATATCCAATTTCACTATATTTTTTCCTGTTATTGTTTGACTAAGACGTATTTTATTCCTCCAAAAAAGATAATAAGCATGAATTTTAACACCTAATTTTTTTTCTTTCTCTCCATATAAAGTCATTAAGTTTAAAGATGGAGATGAAGATGTATTATTGACTTTAAAAACAGCTAAATCAAAACCCTAAACATCTCCTATATTTCAAGAACCCGGGTATTTCAACCTTGAGGTGGAGGAGTTTTTAGAAGTTTGAGTCATGGGATGCCTTCATGTATTTGATACTTTTTTGGTTTCCCACTCCAAAGTAAACTAGATAAACTGGCTTTTTTTTTGACCAAAGGTTTGGTCCCGATACTTAATACTCAAAACATTCATTGAGAGCTAATGAGGTGATTGCCTGATTAGTATATCTTTGAGGGCACAGAAGTATGATTTGTGCACGAAGTGCATCTTAAGCTTGTGATTTATCGGCCCAGACAAAAGATATAAGATGGGATCTTTCTTCTGCTTTCAGATTTACCAGTAGAGCTCGATGGGGCATTTTTTTATCTTAGTTATTCACAAGGAAACTATCACTTGAATTGGTATAATAAATATATTAACTTTTGCAACTAGACACTAGGTAAAAAACCATATCAAAAGTTGGGCTCATACTTGAGAAAAAACTATTTATGACTTACGCAATGGCACTAATTATAGTGAGCATGTCTTGAAAATGACAAAGTTATAAGTTATATATAACAGTAATGGCTGGGTAATATATTTATCAGATTAAAAAAAACATAAATCGACTTCTCTAAAATGCTGATTTGGAAAGAAGCAGGAGATAAGAGAATTTTTTATGAAGATGTTTAACTTCTATCATAATATCTACGAATAAACTTCAATCTGGCAATAAGGCAATTACAATTAAAGTTATTATTTAATTAAATAATGTTACAATCTGTTTTTTTTATGTAAAAATAAGACTGGAAACAGAATTTTTCGTTTTACTTTAAGTTATTGCTTACTCAAATATTCAGTTATTATTATAAGTAGAAAATCTGAGAACTAAAATGGAAAGAGGTTTATTATGGTTGCCCTTATTGGGTGTGTTTATTTGGCTCAGTTGGGCAGGTTGGAATGAGTATCAAAAGTTGGAAGCTTACCGTGTTTGGGCAAAACCTTTTGAGAAAGCTAAATATGATATTTATGCGGTATTGGGTCAGAATGGTGAAAGTATAACTTGGGGAAAACCTAAACGCAAGGAACCTGTAAATTTGGAGACATTTTCTTTGTCAGATGTGCGATCGCTACAATTATTAGTTAATAATAAGCTAGTAGATCTAGAAAATCTTCCTACTCGGGGTAAGGTAGTTTTGGAGTTTATTTTTTCTGATTCTAAAAATATCCAAGTTCCCTTTACAGATATTGATTTAGCTGTTAATTGGTACAAATATTTACAGCAAAAATTGTAGTAGTAGCATAACAGACCTAAAAATGTCTGCTTTTGTAGAACGAAGTGAAATCTAATCCTCAATTTGAAGATACTGAGCATTAAATTCCCTCCCCCACCCCTTGGGTTAATGCATATTAATTGAAAACTCTAGTTAGTAAAATAGTGGAGTTTTCTTTTGATGCTTGATGCTCATTGCCCTAGCTCCAGAAATTGATTTGCGTTACGATCGCTTATACGCTTATCTTCAGGATGATTTCACTTCCAAGGGGTCCAGTGTTGATTTAGCTCTAAACTGACTCTGTCCCTCTCCTGAAGCGAAACTGCTGCAACGAATCAATTTTGCTCCTGATGTACTCTTAATCAAATACGGCTTACTTCTCTTAATTCCTGAACATCATCAGGTTAAGCCACCAATATTATCCTATTATTTGAAACTAGACGACCAGATGATCCATTTTCTCTTAAACCAAAAGGGACTTGAAAACAGCTTAGGATTATATTATGGTATAAATTATTAACTCATCCTGCTATTGAGGAAAAATTTCCCATTCGGGATGAAATCAAGCAGATACTTCCTAAATTAATCACCCAAGCTCAAAATATACACCAGTATCTACTTATCTATTTCTCTAGCTTGCACCTTCCTGAGAAACGCTGTGGAGCGATCGCTCTTGCAGCTCAACTTAACAGGTAGTTATTAATTACCGACTTAGCTCAAGCTTTAGCAATTAAGCAAGATTTTGACTAACTGCTCAAATTATTATTTCGTGAAGCTTGTTTTCACAGTGATGGGAATATTCAAAATATTGCCTTAGCTGCTGCTTGCCTAGCTGCCGAAGCTGATAGTGCGGTAACGATGGAACATATTTTACAAGGAATTCAGCGGGAGTATCAGAAAATGTGTAAGGCATGAGATAATGCTCTGACGGGGTTATCAGCTAGTTGAAACCGACTTACCCAGAACCGCCACATCTAGTAGGTTTTAATGATCATTAACTCTCTACAAATAGGGAATGAATTGCATTTGCCCTCTACAGATAGGGTATTATCTAGAAGTCATGGATAAGTCCTGTAAAAGTTATATATAGAAAGGAAATAAGCAGATTACTAACTTAATTGAAGAACGTCAATGTCTCGTTACAAGGCTTTTCAAATTGATGAACTGCATCGCTATAACTACAATCTTGTAGGGACGCTTTTATGTAACGTCCCTACTGTGATATGGTGGCATGAAAACTGCTGTAAGCTTAACGGAAGTCGTGCATTAAGATTTTATCAGCTTACAACTTTGACGGCCCCAGTAATTTCAGAAAATTATTTGACATTTAAAGTATGAAAAATCCTACTATATTATGGTGGTTATGGGTTAGTCTTGATACTATGATTTTGGATTTAGAAGTAAGGGATACATCGGTTCAAAAATATGGTAAAATCAAGTTTTTTTTTGGTTCTTATAGGTAATATTTATCATACTAATATTCTATCTCAATTTGTTACTAAAAAGTAAATAAAAAGCTAATTCCTATTACTGCTACTAAGACTCCAAAAATTGACCTAATACTTATTTTTTCTCCCATTTTAACAGCAATAGGAATGATAAATATTGGACTTGTAGCTAAAAGAGTTTGGGCGATACCTGCGGAAGCATATTTGAGAGAAGTTTGTTGTAACCAAATACCTAAATAAGTACCACCAAAAGTTACAATAAAAATGTCTATTCTAAGTTTTATTGACCAATTAATTTTTTCTGATTTTTCCTGTCTGGTTCTCTGGAGAAGTAACAAAAAGACAACAATAATTATGCCTCCTATTAATCTGAATAAAGTGCTCCATAAAGGAATAATCTCTGAGAAAAGTAAAGCAAAACGGGAAAGAATTATACCAGTAGAATTAGCTATTGCTGCTAATATTGCCCAAACTATTCCTTGTTTGATATTAATATTACTAATTACTACACCAGGAGTTCTTTCTGAAATTACCCAAGCTACACCTATTCCTGTAATAAAAATTCCGCACCAAGCACCAAAGGTTAATTGTTCTTCTAAAAAAATTAAACTTAGTAAAGCGGTTATTGGGGGAGACAAAGTTCCCACTAAAAGAGTTCTTCTTGCACCCATATTTTTGAGGGCATAAAAAAATGCAGTATCTCCTAAACCAATGCCAATAATACCGCTTATTAAAAGTAAATTTATTGTAAATAAGTTTAGTTCTGTCTGAAGTTTGCCACTAATAATTAAAGTTAGAAAAATCAGAGCGATCGCTATTAAACCTTTGAATAAATTTAATTTTAAGGCAGATATTTTTTGACCAAGTAAGCTATAAGCTGCTGAAGATACTGCCCACAAAAATGCACCACTTAAGGCAGCTAGTTCTCCTTGAAAATTAGTAACCCATTGTTGCATAATTTTTGACTTTGGATAAGTTAAGAAAGAGGGTGAGTCCTAAAAGTGCTGTAATTCATTGCCTTTAGAGCAGAAATTACCATTGATAGATTTATTCAGGACTTACCCAAAGTATTAAATCATACTTTATTTATATTAAGTTTTGAGTGCTGAAAAAATGAAAATTCTTAATATATATGTTGGTTATGGCTAAATCCCATTATTATAATTATTTTGGTCAAGGGAACAGTGGCAATATTTTGCTCTCTTGCTCCTATCTTGCCTGTTTTTGATATTTTTGGGTCCGGCTATATTCTTGATAAATATTAGGAATTTCCACTTCCCAAAATAAACAAACTTAACAAGGTTCCACTATTCCATAAACTATGTAACAATATAGAAGACAAAAGATTACGAGACCTGGTATAAACTGCTCCTAAAATTATTCCCAAAACTGCCAAAGGTAAGACTTCAGAAATATTCAAATGTGCGATCGCAAATAAAAAACCACTGACAATAATTGCTCCCCAAATAGGCATATATTTTGTCAAAGAAGGTAACAAAAATCCGCGAAACATAACTTCCTCAAAAACTGGTGCTGCAATAGAAGCAGTAACAAAAAATAGACCTAAAGCTAAACCATCTTGCCCGTTTAAAGCAATAGGTAAAATGGGATTACTACCACCTTGACCTTGCCATAATTGTTGATTAATTAGAGATATTAAAATGACCATTGGTAAAGCTAAAAAATAACCACCTAAACCCCAGAAAAACCAACCACCACGTAAATCAAATTTAAACCAACCTTTCGGTAAGGGAAAAAACGACTTTAATGATAAATACAATACTAATAAACCACCTAGAGAAAACAAAATATAAGCACTAAGAATATACCCTGCTTGTACTCGCACTCCCATCATTGCAGGTTGCAAATTTGTGAAACTTTTAAAAACCTCTAATCCAAAAGGAACAATAATTTGCCCGACCAAGAAAAAACCGACAACAAATACTTGTAAAATTGTTTCACCATTCCAATTGACTTCCCAAGGTAAATCAGCATTTTTTAACAATAAAGATTCCTTTCCTAAAATTAACCATTGCACTCCTAAAAATATTAGTAATCCTACTCCAAATGTTAATCCTATTCCCGGCACACCGGCAATAATAGCTAACTTTAATACTGCTTGTTCTGCTATCTCTTGTTCCTGTTTTTGCAGTTGAGCTAAATCTTCTTCTCTTTCCTGTAATTTATATAGTTTTTTAAAAGCACTATAACGAAACCA
This sequence comes from Trichodesmium erythraeum IMS101, assembly GCF_000014265.1. Lineage (NCBI taxonomy): Bacteria > Bacillati > Cyanobacteriota > Cyanophyceae > Oscillatoriales > Microcoleaceae > Trichodesmium > Trichodesmium erythraeum. The sequence continues at coordinate 3,407,914 of NC_008312.1, read as the reverse complement.
TCCATCTAAATTTTGTTCGATTAAATATTCTGCATTAGGTAAAATTTTGGCTGGTGTACTCCAGATTTCTGCTAAAACTTTTGCCGTTTTTCCTAAAGGTTTATTTGCAGTTTCTGACTCAGTTAAATTTTGCCAACTTTGCTGAGCTGTATTTATTTGATTTTTTTCTATTTGCAAAATACCAATATTAAGATCAAATTCATTAATTAACTTTTTTAACTGATTAATATCATCATTTAACTTTTTACTTTGTGCTGTTATTCCTTCCTCTAAAGATAAAATTTGTAAATCTTTTTCTTGTTTTTCCAATTGCTTTTGAGCCGAATCACGAGCATTTTTGTATTGTATTAATCCAATTTGCTTAGAGTCATTACCAATCAAAGTTTTACTAGCTAAATAAAAATTTTTACTATCTAAATCTTGAGGTTTCCATTCCCCAGCCTGCAACAATAAATTTGTCTGATATAACTCCAGACGACTTTGAATTTGTGGCTGAGTTACACTACTAATTAAAGAAAAACTAATATAAGCGATCGCTACAATAGTCAGAATACTTAAAATTAACTTTTTAATTTTCATTAATATCTCCGTTCTACTAAACTTATTCAACAGCTTTTTAGAGCTAGTTTCCTGCTTCTGTGAATCATCACTGAGCAAAGTCTGTAACCTTATTCTCTCCAAAGACTTAACATCGGTGATAACTCCACCTACTGATGTACGGGGCGAACATTCTCAAATATAGTCCATACTGTCAAGGGACGAATGGCCATTAACCCCTACCGACTTCCCCTTTAGAGGACTATCCTTTATAAACATCTTTCTTAACATAAAACTTGACAAAAGAAAAAAGTTATGGATCTACTATTAAGTGAATATTTCGGAACAGTAAATGTATTTAAAAATACGTTTTTTTTCTGCCGTATGTAATTGAGCGATCGCTTTTTTCCCACATCTCCCACTCTTATAGGGGTATGTTTTTAACAAATGGGTAGAGTAACTACCTTTATTCAGTATCAAATCAATCCGAAAAGAGTACTTTTTTTTATACAAAAAAATGGTCAAAAAATCCTCCCATACTTACCTCTTTTCCTACACTCCCCACACTCAAGGGCATAATTCTAAAAAACATACACTTGTAAAACCCCCCACTTCCCCACCTCCCTATCAGAAAAGGGTGTTAGAAGTTCCTGATTAGAGATAGCTCAGGGAGGTTTGACTTTTAAGTTCAGCTATTAAGACCTAAAACAGTGTAAAATGCACTCTGTCTCACAGTTCCAAATCAATCTATAATATAAATTATCGATGAGTACCCGTGTTATCCTTGTGCGTCATGGCCAGAGCACCTATAATATAGAAAGCCGAATTCAAGGTCGCCTTGATGCTTCAGTTCTGACTGAGACAGGCCAAAATACCGCTCGTCAAGTAGGTGAAGCTCTTCAAAGCCTAAAATTTGACGCTATTTATAGCAGTCCCCTACAAAGAGCAAAACAAACTGCTGAAATTATTCATTCCTATTTAGACTCTCCACCCCCGGTCCAAATCAAAGAAAATTTAAGAGAAATTGATTTACCTTTGTGGGAAGGAATGATGCGCGAAGAAGTGATAGAGAAATATGGAGAAGATTATAGTTTATGGAAAAGCAGTCCCCAGGAACTTTGTATGGAGGTTTCCAAACCAGAGGGTCAAATCAAGCACTTTCCTATATTATCTCTGTTTGAGCAAGCTAAGAAATTTTGGTCAGAGACTTTGAATAATAATGATCATAAAACTATTCTACTTGTAGCCCACAACGGTATTAATCGCTGCCTCATTTCTACAGCTTTAGGAATAAAGCCATCTTATTACCACTCTATTCAACAGTCCAATTGTGGTATTAATATACTAAACTTTACTCCTCCTTATTCTTCTTTTTCTGGAGAGAATGAACCAGGAGGACCTGTACAATTAGAATCAATGAATCTCACTACTCAGCTTGGTGAAAAGTTTCCTCAACCTAGAAGTAACCATCAAGGTCCCCGGTTGTTACTGGTGCGTCACGGCGAGACTGACTGGAACCGAGATGGTAAATTTCAGGGACAAATTGATGTACCACTTAATGATAATGGTCGAGTGCAAGCTAATCAAGCTAGGGAGTTTCTTAAGGATGTACATCTAGATTTTGCTGTGAGTAGTTCGATGTTACGTCCCAAAGAAACGGCTGAGATTATTTTGCAGCATCATCCAGATGTAGAGTTAAAATTATTGGATGGTTTATGGGAAATTAGCCACGGTCTCTGGGAAGGAAAGTTTGAGTCAGAAATTGAAGAGGGTTTTCCTGGGTTGTTGAAACAGTGGAAGGAATTTCCGGCATCGGTTCAAATGCCAGAGGGAGAAAATTTACAGCAAGTTTGGAAAAGAGCGCTGGTTTCTTGGAATGAGATTATTAGGTCGGTTTCTGGTGTTGGTATTGTAGTTGCCCATGATGCTATTAATAAGGCTATCCTTTGTCAATTATTTGCTTTGGAACCGGAACATTTCTGGAATTTTAAGCAGGGTAATGGGGCAGTTAGTGTGATTGATTATCCTGAAGGTCCAGATGGACTTCCAGTATTGGAGGTGATGAATATTACTTCTCATTTGTCTGGGGGTATTTTGGATAAAACTGCTGCTGGAGCTTTGTAGGAGTTTGGTCTCCAAACCGAAGGAGAGTAGGGTGCGTTTCACTGCGTGACATGAAAATGAAATGTAACGCACCTATCATTTAATATATTTCGATGCTACTGGAATGACTAATTTTTCTAATGATTTAACAATCTGTGGTAATGCACCATTTTAATTGATTGCTATACTTTGCATATACTAAAATGAGGTTTATATTTTCCCATATCATAAGAGAAAAGAATTATACTTTTCAAAAGCCACTATCTTTTTATGTTTCTTTTTCTTCTGTTTGCTTTGGAGTAGTGTTCCTAATCTCATAACATATAAACCTGCTAGCGCTCAAACAATTCATCGTTGCGAAGAAGATTTTAGAACCGACGTAGATTATTTTAAGGAGTTGCCAGACATTTTTTATCACGTAGTGCCAGATATTTCTGGTTCTTATGGAGGGTTCTTTAATCCCGGAATAAAAATGGCAACCTGTTTTGTCCCAGTTACCAGTAGAAAATGTTTTTACTGGGACCGAAGTAAAGAAAAATGGCGTCCTTGTGGTCAAGATTTTCAACACTTAGACCCTAATCATCCCACAAAATTGAGGTTCAGCGGTGATGGTGGAGTATTAGAGCGCAATGGAAAAAAATATCATGGATTTTTTCCTACATCAAAATTTTACTTTGATTGACAATTATGAAAAAGTCCTGTAAGTTACATTTTTGCTGACGCAAAGTCCAGAACTAGGTTAGGTTGTTTCGCTAATGGGACATGTTTCGGCTAAGAGATAAGTATAGGTTGGGTTGAGGTATCGAAACCCAACATTAGCAAGGTTTTATTGGGTTTCACTGTCGTTCTACTTAATCTACATTCTACATTATTCTGACTTGTATATAATTAATAAACAGCAAACTACTTCAACAAATCCGAATATTAGGTATAGGTTTGGTTGAGGTATGGAAACCCAAAATTAGCATAACAAGGTTTTGTTGGGTTTCACTATCGTTCTAACCAACCTACATTCTTCTGACTTCTATAGAAATGAATAGCAAATTACTTCAAAAAGTCCGAATATTAGACCCTGTTTACGACACAGACAGAGTTGCTGATGTTTTAATTATTGATGGAAAAATAGCCACAGTTGAGGAAAATATTTCCGAGTTTCCAACTAAAACAGATATTCAAGACTGTCAGGGATTAATTTTAGGTCCTGGTTTAGTAGATTTATATTGTCATAGCGGAGAACCTGGGTTTGAGGAACGGGAAACTATAGAATCTCTAATGCAAGCTTCTAAGGCAGGTGGTTTTACCAGGTTAGCAATTTTGCCGGATACTTTTCCTCCTGTGGATAATTTGTCTGGTTTGGCAAGATTACAAAATTTGGCAACTCAGGTAAATAATAATTCTACTTTTCCTCTCTTTTATTATTGGGGTGCTATTACTCAGGGTGTAAAAGGTAAGGAAATGACTGAGTTGGGGGAATTAGCTGCATCAGGTGTTATAGGGTTTGCTGATGGTTTGGCTCTAGAAAATCTTGGTTTGTTACGACGAGTTTTGGAATATTTGAAACCTCTGAATAAATCTGTTGCTTTATTTTGCAAAAATTCTGGGTTAGCAGGTAATGGGGTGATGCGAGAGGGGTATGATTCTATTCGTTTGGGTTTGCCTGGGGTTTCGACTATGGCTGAAACTTCTGCTTTGGCTGCTGTTTTAGAGTTAGTAGATGCTATTGGTACTCCGGTTCATATTATGCGGGTCTCTACTGCTCGGAGTGTAGAGTTAATTGCAAATGCTAAAAGTAGGGGTTTGCCTATTACTGCTAGTACGACTTGGATGCATTTGTTGTTGGATAGTCTGGCTATTGAGGGTAAGTCTCTTCTGGATAATTATTTTTTTCCTTATGACCCGAATTTACGTTTGGAACCTCCTCTAGGAAGTCAGAGCGATCGCTTAACTTTACTTGAAGGTATTAGGGATGGGGTTTTAGATGCTATTGCTATTGACCATGCTCCTTATACTTATGAAGAGAAAACTGTTGCTTTTTCTGAAGCACCCACAGGAGCAATAGGACTACAAATAGCATTACCTTTATTATGGCAGAGTTTTGTCAACACAGGACAGATGTCGGCTTTAGAGTTATGGAGATTATTAAGTACGTCTCCTAGCAAATGTTTAGGATTAATTCCTGGAGATATCAGACCCCAAAAGTCAGCAGAAGTGACTTTATTTGCTCCTCAAGAAACTTGGGTAGTAGAAAAACAAACTTTGAAATCTCGTTCTTTTAATACACCTTGGTTAGGAAAACAAATTCAAGGTCGTGTCCTAGAGTGGGAGTTTTAAAGGATATTATTTGTTATGAAGCACCTAGACATGAAGATATGAATTAAGGAATTCATTACCTTGAAATTGATAAAAACTTTTGATATTTTAAAAGTTTTTCAGATTTAGAGGTATTCAAGTTTAATCCCTTAATTCCCCCGACTGTAATTAAACCTTAATCTTGAGCTTTAAATTTCAAATTTTGATAAAAAAAATAGGGTCTGCAAGCATTCCCTGAGACAGAGGATAAAAAAAATATTCGCCATACACTTTTCTTGCCTTTGCCTTAGAGGGCTCAGTACTGATACTAATAACTAAAATGCTTCTTACTCGTATAATGGTAGTTCATCTATTGTACCAAGACTAGTAAAAGGCCAAAAGCGAAATATAGCTCGACCAATAATATTTTCATAAGGTACAAAACCCCAACATCGGCCATCATAACTATGATTACGATTATCCCCCATAACCAAATAAGAATTTGGAGGCACTTCCACAGGTTGAGAAAGAAATCTTTTATCAGGAGGGCAGACATCTATTCTTGTTTGTTGGTGATTAGTTTTTCTAGCTTCAAGTTCTGCTGGATTAGAATCTGAAGCAACATAAGTTTCTTCTACTATCTGATTATCTATATATACCTTTCCATCTTTCAATTCTACTCGCTCTCCAGGTAATCCAACTATCCGTTTAATAAAAGCATCTTTATACTGAGTTTTTAGTTCATTTGTTGGGTTGAAAACCACAATATCTCCTCTTTTCGGTTCTTGGAATTGATAACCCAATTTATCTATAATCAAGCGGTCATTAATTTGTAATGTTGGTAGCATCGAACCAGAGGGAATAAAACGTGCTTCGGCAACAAATTGACGAATTCCTATAGCTAAAATCACGCTAAGTCCAATAGTTTTTATTGACTCAATCAAAGGATTTTCTTCATTTTGATTTTCTTTATGTGTTGATTTTTCTTCTTTATTCATTATCTATATCAATCACAGAATTAATCTGAAAATACTGGTTTTATTTAACAGTTTTTTAACCCTTAATGATTCAGGATTTTTTTTAAGTACCCTGTCTAAGCATTGAAAATAGCCGAGAATTTCAATCATCTTAAGTTCATGTTGTATTATAGTGATATTTTGATTTTTTATGTTTTTGAGTTGATAGTCATAATAGGGATAATTATAACAATCCTAAAAAAATTGTGAAAAAAACGGAATTGAGTTTAGTCTTTTCATGCCATTTTTTTGTCCTCGGCTTGCAGACCAAAGCCCTACAATAAAATACTACAACCTATGGTTGGAATACTTTAGTAGAGATTGTGAATAAAAACTATAACGTCTTAGTTTTTGTAGTGCTTATAATTTAAAATATTACCATAGTCTTAATAAAAATAATATTATACGGTTTCTCTAGTTATTGAGGTATGGTTTTTTCGTATTTTCTATATTTCTGTTTACTGAATTACTAGCTCCTAGTCCTTTATCTTTAATTCCTAAAATAATATAATAAGTTTCAAACCAAATTTTCTTTCTCTAGTTTTCAAACCAAATTTTTATTATGGCTCCTATCTCTTCTTTGTTGATTCGTCGTGCCCGCATCCTTTTACCGGATGGGACATTTTTGATTGGTGATGTGCAAACTCAAGGCCGAGAAATTATTCAGGTTGCTCCAGAGATTTCATCTTCTGAAGCTCCAGAAAAAATCATAGATGCTGAAGGTTTAACTTTATTACCGGGAGTAATTGATCCTCAAGTACATTTTCGGGAACCTGGGTTGGAACATAAGGAGGACTTATTTACTGCTAGTCGGGCTTGTGTGAAGGGTGGTGTTACTTCTTTTCTAGAAATGCCTAATACTAAACCTTTGACTACAACTCAAGGAGCATTGGATGATAAGTTACGACGGGCAGAGCAAAAATGCGTGGCTAATTTTGGTTTTTTTATTGGGGCAACGGCAGAGAATTTACCTGATTTATTAACAGCTAATCCTACTCCTGGAATTAAAATTTTTATGGGTTCTATGCACGGACCTTTGTTGGTGGATACTGAGGAAAAGTTAGAGCCAATTTTTGCTAGGGGAAAAAGATTAATTGCTGTTCATGCTGAAAATCAAGCTCGAATTGATGAAAGGAAAAAACAGTTTGCTGGTATTTCTGATCCTGCTATTCATTCACAAATTCAGGATAATGAAGCTGCTTTGTTGGCAACTAAGATGGCTTTGAAATTATCTAAGAAGTATGAGCGGAGGTTACATATTTTGCATACTTCGACTGGAGATGAGGCTGAATTGTTGCGTCAGGATAAGCCTAGTTGGGTAACTGCTGAAGTTACGCCTCAACATTTGTTCTTAAATACAAGTGCTTATGAAAAAATTGGTACTTTAGCTCAGATGAATCCTCCTTTAAAATCTGCTGGTGATAATGATATTTTATGGCGAGCTTTGTTGGATGGAGTAATTGATTTTATTGCAACGGATCATGCACCTCATACTTTGGCAGAAAAGGGTAAAGGTTATCCGAATACTCCTTCGGGAATGCCTGGGGTGGAAACTTCTTTGCCTTTGATGTTGACTCAAGCTATTGAGGGAAGATGTTCTGTTGCTCAGGTTTCGAATTGGATGTCTACTGCTGTGGCTAAGGGTTATGGAATTCTGAAAAAGGGTGCGATCGCTCCTGGTTTTGATGCAGATTTAGTGTTAGTTGATTTAAATAATTATCGCCCTGTTTTAAGAGAGGAATTGATGACAAAATGTAGGTGGAGTCCTTTTGAAGGATGGAGTTTAACTGGTTGGCCTGTTGTTACTATTGTTGGGGGAGAGGTTGCTTTTAATCGTGGTGAATTTAATTCTGAAGTTCGGGGTCGAGCTTTGATTTTTTCGGAAATTGCCTAAACAATTTTGACAGTAATTTTCGGGATTTTTTTGCTGCTTTGTTGCACAAAAGATGAAAATGGACTAAAAATATAGTTATAGTACAAAAAATCTGCACCTATTTTAGATATGAGTAAGTCCAAGTCCAAATACAGAGTCAGTAACTGGTCTGAATACAATGCTTCCTTGAAACAAAGGGGGAATCTAACATTTTGGTGCTTGTGATGACATCATAGAGCAGTGGCTCAACCAAGAGAAAACTGGACATCGGGGGGCATTTAATACCTACAGTAACGAAAAATATTGAATCAATGGCTACCCTACAATCTCTGTTTAGCTTGGCAGGACGACAAACCGAGTGATTTTTGGAATCTATATTTGCCTTAATTGGGTTAGAACTACCAGTACCAGATTACACTACCTTGTCCTGTCCTCTAAGTAAATTGAATATTGAGATATAGTAGTTGAGGCAAAGATTAGGATGTAATGCTCGAAAAATCATCTAGGAAAGATTATGCCTTCTCCTTATAGCTATGACTTAAGACAAAAAGTTTAAAAGGCCATTGATGGTGGGATGAGTAAAACTCAAGTAAGTTCTATATTTAAGATTAGTCGTAATACCATCAAGACTTGGTTACATAGAATAAGAAAAACTGGGGATATAGTAGCATTAACAGGTTATCAAATCAGACTTAGAACAATAAGCGAGCATTTGTCCAGATTAATGGCAGTAAAACTTATTCCTAAATAGCTTCTGAATGGCCAGAATCAGTAAGCGCTCGCGCTATAAGTAAAGCGTTAAAAAAAATTGGTTATACAAGAAAAAAAACTGACGGTTACAGGGAAATAGATGAAGACAAAAGAAAAAAAATCTGGCCAAAATTCCCATGGAAAGGCCGGAAAAGTTGGTGTATATAGATGAATCAGGTATGGACAATAGAGAAGATTATGGTTATGGATGGAATAAATTGGGAAAAAGATATTACGATTTAAAGTCAGGAAAAAGAAGTCTAAGGGTAAGTGTTATAAGTGGTTTGTGTCAGGGAAAATTAGTTGCCCCATAACACAATTTGAAGGCTCTTGTAACCGTGTAGTTTTTGAAAAATGGTTGGCAAAAAAATTGTGGCCATAATTAAAGATAGGACAATTAGTAATATTAGACAATGGAAGTTTTCATAAATTCCCAAAAATGAGAGAATTAATAGAATCAGTGCCAAAGTGAAATTGAATATTTACCACCATATTTTCCTGACTTAAATAAAATAGAACATTATTGGTTTCCAATTAAAAACCTCCTCAGAAAGTCCGTTGGAACAAGAGAAAATTTTCGCATTGAGAGTTGATTATGCTATTAAGTTAACGTCCTAACCTTTCCTTCGATTGCTATATCAACATTGCTATTGTGATAAGGATGTATGCCTATTTTAATACAAAGTTTAGGTATAATTTCCGTCTTTTTTAGATCACAAAATCTTATTATTCTTTTGTATTTTCTGTCGAATTTGTGCCTTTTGTAATTGTGAGAGTTCTTGTATTTATTGTCGATGATGTGATATACTTTATTCATTGTGACTAGAGTAACTGATATTGGATGACCTTTAGGTCCCTATTCAGCATCAAACCATATTTCGGTATGGACTCTGTTTATAAATTTTATTTGTTTATGTTTTTAGTGTTTGTTTTTTTCTGCCCTCTTCCGATTGCAGTCTGAAGGGGTAAATTTTTAGAATAGAGATTGTGATACTAAACGTTAATTTTTAGCTTGAATTATATCATGTATGAAGGATTAAGAATTTAGGCGGGAGGGCATCTCTCTAACGCTTCTGGAGTTCGAGTAATACCAAGCAAAGGTACTGCTTTTGCAAGGTATTGAATGATGAAGGAAAAATCCCTTGCTTTGAGCAACGGGAGTTGTCAAGACAATTGGGTATTATTGGCTCAGTCCTATGCTAGACTACTTAAAAATTGCTATAATACTACTAAGTGATGTTCGTAGCAAAAGAACTCAAAGATGAATTCCCAGATCAAAAAACTGGATAGTTCGAGATTAGTTGATTCACAACCTGCTCTGAATCCTTACGTATTCTCATTCAAAGTACCATCTAAAAAATTTTCATTGGCTGCTTTGAGTAAGCTTAATTTATGGCAAACAGTAGGAGAAATGGTGAGTAGTGGCAATAAGTGGCAGCTATCTCTAATTGCTATTGGTAGTGCTAGCAGTATTATCTATCCCCATGTGCCTTTAGTCGGTTTTGCTGCGGTATATGGTAACACTTTGACTCGCAAAAAAGCGCTTATTACTGTTACAAGTATCTGGTTTGCCAATCAGCTTTATGGTTTCACCATTCGCCAATATCCCTGTACTTTTGAGTCTTTTAGTTGTGGGCTAGTAATGGGTTTGGGAACACTGCTGATTACTTGGCTAATTACCCTACGACTAAAATTTAGCCCTCGTAGTTTTCGGGGTTATTTACTGTGGTTAGCGATCGCTGTTGTCGGTGGTTATGCTATTTATCAGGGCAGTATCGTGTTGATTGCTCTGTTAACGGGTGGACATGGGTTTAGTTCCACAATTTTTAGGGGTATTTTCCTAAAAGATACTGTCTGGGCTGTTGTCTTATCAGCAATTCACTCTAGTTTTGTCTGGCTGTTAATACAGACTATACCAAACTACTCTTATCCTTCTTTACCTCTTACTCAGGCTATCGTCCCCCTGGTTGTGGACGAAAAGGTTAGCTACACAAAAAACTTGCTCACAAGCAAGAAGCTGTGCACTGCCGAAAGTTGATATTATATACAGAACATTATAAATAAATATTACGGTTTTCTTCATGTACTTATATTACGCTCTTGGATTTATATTATTACTCGTAGCCCTCGGCATAGTTATCTATTTAATCACTCCCCGTAGCTATGAATCCTCTAATACGGTAGCCAATTCCTATGACGACTGGACTCAAGACGGTATTTTAGAATTTTACTGGGGCGAACATATTCATTTAGGTCACTATGGTTCACCACCACGACGCAAAGATTTTTTGCAAGCCAAAGCTGACTTCGTTCACGAAATGGTCAAGTGGGGTGGTTTAGACAAATTACCTCGTGGTACTACTGTTTTAGATGTCGGTTGTGGAATTGGTGGCAGCAGCCGTATCTTAGCCAAAGAATACGAGTTTGAAGTTACGGGGGTTACCATTAGCCCCAAACAGGTACAACGGGCAACAGAATTAACCCCTCAAGGAGTTACGGCTAAATTCCAGGTAGATGATGCGTTGGCACTATCTTTCCCAGACAATAGTTTTGATGTGGTTTGGTCGATTGAAGCTGGACCTCATATGCCGGATAAGGTCAAGTATGGTTCAGAAATGATGCGTGTCTTAAAACCTGGCGGTATTTTGGTCGTAGCTGATTGGAATCAGCGCGATGACCGTCAAAAACCCCTGAATTATTGGGAAAAACCCGTAATGCGTCAATTATTGGACCAGTGGTCACATCCTGCCTTTTCTAGTATCGAAGGCTTTTCGGAACAAATAGCGGAAACTGGGTTAGTCGAAGGAGAAGTAGCCACCGCAGATTGGACTCAAGAAACTCTCCCTTCTTGGTTCGAATCAATTTGGCAAGGAATTGTTAGACCCAAAGGATTGATTAAGTTTGGCTTTTCAGGGTTTATTAAATCTCTCAGAGAAGTACCTACTATGTTATTGATGCGATTGGGATTTGGTGCTGGGCTGTGCAGATTTGGAATGTTCCGCGCTGTTAAGTCTAACTCAGTACCTGTCTCAACAGAGACTGCTACCACTGAAGTAGCTAACGCTTAAGAGATTAAATACTGATTTCAGCAAATATTTGCTACAGATGAAAAGCAAAGCTAATAATCTGTAGCATTCTTTATTGAGAAAAAACCAAATGGAAGAAGAAATTATCATAGTTGGTGCTGGTATTGGTGGTTTAACTTTAGCTTGTGCTTTAGAACAAAAAGGCATTGATTTTCAACTATACGAGCAAGCAGATTCTTTTGAAGCTTTAGGATACGGGATTCAAGTAAGCCCTAATGTGGTTCGGGTGTTGAGGGAATTAGGTTTAGAACAACAGCTAGAGGAAGTATCTCATCTTTGTCTGGGTTTTGAATTGCGCTCTTTTAACTCCAACAGAGTTTTAGCGACATGGCAACTTGACAACGATACACCTTATTATCAATGCCGACGGGCAGATTTACACTCCTTAGTATTTAATTCGATCCAAGATAAAAGTAGAATTCATTTCTCGCGATGTTTGGAGTCTTATGAAGAAAAGGATGACCAACTATTGCTTTCCTGGCACAACCTCCCATCCACAACAGCAAAAGCATTGGTGGCAGCAGATGGGGTTCGTTCGCTCGTCAGGCGATCGCTTTTTAATGCTGTCGCCCATGGGGAAAACCCGCAAGATAGCGCTACATCTGTCTTTTCCCAAAATCAAGCTCAATACGCTGGCTATGCTGCATACAGGGCAATTTTACCTTTTCAAGACAAATATCTTCCTTTATGGGGTAAAGCAACTGTTTGGATGGGAAAAAATCATCACGTTGTAGTCTATCCTAATGGTAACGAACAGAACTCAACATCTTGGCTCAACTTAGTATTAGTTGTCAAAGATAAAAACTGGAATCCGCAGGGTTGGACAATTCCTGCGGATAAAAAAGCTGTAGCTAGGGATTTTGCCAACCAATCTGAGGAACTTAATGAGATTTTAGAAGATATGGCAGCAAGTCCCGAACCTTGCTTCAAATGGGGCTTATTTATCCATAAACCACTACCTTATTGGTCGCGAGGTAAGGTAACACTATTAGGGGATGCAGCCCACCCTATGCTTCCGTTTCAGGCGCAAGGAGCAGCTATGGCAATAGAAGATGCTTATGTCTTAGCTAAGTATCTAGCTAGTGAAAGGGATATAGAAAAAGCCTTTATCAAGTATCAACAAGCCCGAATCAAACGCACGACAAAAGTACAGCAAGTATCGATAAATAACGCTAATATCTTCCATGCTTCAGGAGTGAAAGCAGCGATCAGAAATTTTGCTTTGGGTGTAGTATCGACGACTGTTCCTAGTCTACTGAATAAAAAAACAGCTTGGATTTATGATTTTGATGTAAAAACAGCTGTGTCTTGATCTACTGAGGCTATATTTTTACGTTTCATCACGCTCTCGAAGAAATAGTCATCATATATGATTACTGACTCATCATATATGATGACTATCGAATTTTAAAACCCTTATGTAGAGCCGCTTATAAGTAGGTTCTCTTATGTTTCTTGTAATGAAAACCTATAAGCTGATCTTATCAATAGAGCGATAAACTAGATTATACAAATCTTGTAGAACATTCCAAGGAAACTGATTAAATCGAAGGGTAAAAGTAGAACGTTTAAACTATCTTTCTCACGGATTATTATTATTGTCCTATTGATTGAGTGATATTCATAACTGTGCTCCGAGGGCTGGAGACAGATTAGGAATTTAACCCCACTGGTTCAATTGAAACGGATATTGTTACACCAGTAAAACTTCTGCACTTGAGCAAGAGCTACCAATTAAACATGAAACTTATGGGGGTAAATGAGTCAAACGTGGTTTATTCAGGAGTGCAACTGGTATAGTCATTAATGCCGATATCAATGGCAGTATTCAAATTTAAGACAAGAAATTCCCAGAGGCATTTACTGCCGAGGGAATAGTGAGCTGTGCGGTAGAGCCTGTATAGCTTAATCCAATATCAAGATAAAAGCTGTTACGATTTTCTACAGTTTTTTTCGTACGGTGACTTTTACCTGGTATCCTGAGTTTGGTATGAGGGTTAATTTTTCACTCATACCTACTAACTGGACAGTACAAAGTTCTGAGTAAAAAAAAACATTTCCCACTAAAAGTCGGGGAATGGTGCATACTAGTTAATGATTCTTAAATTTGACTAGCTAATCTTTATTATGCACATAATACGTTGTCTAGAGCAAATATTGACCAACTTAAGTCCAGTGTTTAGTCTTCATGCCACTTATGAATGTTTTGTTATCCTGATTTGGGGCATTCTTTTATGTAGCCAACATCGGGCAGTTACCAGCTATGTAAACCCAGTGGGAGTAACACAAAATTACTACACCCAAGCTTTACACTGATTTCATTCAAAGGGAATTAGTGTCTAAAAATTATCCACCATGTGGCACAAGTGGTTAATCACTCACCCAAAAGTCTACCGTCTCAGAGGTCAACTAGTTTATCTAGGTGATGGTATTAAAGTCGGTAAGGAAGGAAGAAAAATGCCGGCGGTGAAAAAACTGCATAATGAATCAGAAAATGTCACCAAACCAGAGTGGATACGAGGTCATTACTTTGGAGCTCTCGCCTTACTTTCAGTTACAGGCTCTTGTTTAAAAGCAGTTCCTGTGACTTTGGGGTTACAAGATGGTATCAAGATGGCTGAGGATGATGAAACTATAATAGTAGAGTGAATGTCTACTTTGTGTATCGAACTTATCTATGCTGGTAGCGATATCATTCTGGATGCTTATTATGCTTCTAAACACTTGATTGAAGATTTTAGGAATTATTAGATACACTTAATTACCAGAGTACGCATCAATGCAGTAGATAAATATCCTTTACTGCCACCACCACTCAAATACAGTCGGGACATGCCTCGCATCTGGGGTGAATCAGTCAAATTACGGAACTTGTTTGACGAGAAAGACTGCTTTACTACAGAAACTCTACTACTTTATGGCAACATGGTGAAGCTCAAATACCACAGTCACAGTATAGATTTGCATTAGGACTCTTCTGTTCAAAAAGTTCGCTTTGTACTAGCTGTGTGGCGGTCGGGGAAATAAATAATCCTGCTTTCAACTGATGTCACTTGATCAGCAGCATAAATTTTAACCGCTTACAGTTGGCGTTTCAAGGTTGAAGTTACTTTCCGGAACTTATTCAACTATTGTCGGTTTTTAGCTATCAGTTTTGGATGAAAGATATGACTCGGACTCAGGGGTGGCCGAAAGACTTAATTCTCAGTCAATATCCGAAAAAACAATAACAACAGTTTCAGAGAAAAGTTGAGGCAGAGGCAATGGAACGGTTTTTCATCAACACTTAGCTCTAGGTGTTTTACAATTGCTTAGTTTAGAGATGCCTATGAATGTATGGAAGTATTTCCCCTGTTAGTTTCGTACCTTACCCTCTAATGGTTATCTGAGTGAAGAGATAGTTTTACTAACACAACAGCTAACAGAGGAAGTATCTTTTAGACAAAAGTTGGTCAGGACTAATTTTGACTAAATTCTTAAATACTCGATCGCTATTTACGAGACGGTCGACAATTGAGCATTTTGTCAGGTGAAATCAACGGTTTTATGAATACAAAAACTTTTTCTTGCCAAGTTATTGAGTTCAATAATAGGAATATTTTCTGCTTTAATTTGAGCGATCGCTTCCCCATTCTCATGTTCCAATTTAATCCTACTTTGCAACTGAGGTATTAAAGCAGACCACTGCACTTGACTCAACTCCCCAACTAAAACAATTTCTGGTCCCTCATCTACCTCTAATTCTTCCTCCATTAACAAGTTCATTGCCACGCTAGATAAAATTAAATCTGCATCTTCAGCAGTAATATTGCTGTTATCTATTAATAAAGTCATCTTAGCTCTATCTGGATGAGTCACTAGACTTTTAATTACTTTTTGTAATTCTAATCCCACTGTTTCTTCTGGTTGCGTCCAGTCTGGGAAAATTATCAGATTAAATTGTCTGAATTTTAACCTTGAATGTAGCTCGTCTTCTTTAACCACTGGCTGATTTAAAAAATACTTACTATTGAGATAACCTTTGATTCTTTCCATCGCTGGTAAAGCGCCCACTCCCTCCTTAGCCAAATTGTGGAATTGGGATAAAACCTCTGCTATGTTGTTGGCAAAATTGTACTTAGGATTATCACCATACTTCCAAGTTAAGCACTCCAGGGCTTCCATTGCTACGTCAGGAAATTTTAGGATATCGGCAATACAAGCTAACTTTAACAGCTTTTCTGGAGTCTTATTACACGATTCCTGAGCGGATGACTTTTGGATCAAATCCTGAAAGTAAAAAGCATCTGTCCATATTAATTGACCGGGATGCTCTTGAGAACATATGGAACTTCTGCGACGGGAATCTCGATACAAAGTTCCAAAATCAAATAGGGTAAAGCCTTTTTTCCTCAGATACAAGTCAACATCCCCAAACAAAGGTTGATTATCATAGAGACTCGTAAATTCTACCTCTACATTTAGTGACAAAACACTTTTTAAAATTTCCTTAGCACCTTCTAAAATTTTGAGTTCTGCTCCTTGAGTATCAATTTGTATAAAATCAATTTCACTGATTTCCTCAGAATGACAAAAATCATCTAAAGTTGTTGTTTGAATCTCTTGGGTGGATGCTAATTCCATAAGTGGGGAATTTCCAATAAAGCGATCAATATATGACTGACTTGGAGGGTACAAAGAACTACAAGCAGGGAATTTAGTAATGTGCAAAGTAGCAGTTTCTACAGAATCCCAAAGAGCCAAGGGTATGTGTTTTTCTTGATGGCTGATTTGTTGTTCTTGCAGCTTTGTGTTCATTTTCTTGCACGCGTCTTGATCAGCATCAAAACCGTATATGGTCAGATTGGGGGACATTAAACCCCATCCTTGATTGATATATTCTTCTTCAAACTGTTCAAGCTTTCTAGAACCTACAATGGCTATGGTTAAATGAATATCATCTATTTTTCTATTTTTCTTTAAGTTATCAACAAATATTGGCATCCTTAAAATTTCCTCTTTTGTTCAGTTTTTTTACTTTAACTATTAGCTAAATCATTCAGACTTAGAGCAGTAATATGACTTGCTTTTGCAGAAGCGATCGCTTCCCCATTCTCATGTTCCAATTTAATCCTACCTTGCAACTGAGGTATTAAAGCAGACCACTGCACTTGACTCAACTCCCCAACTAAAACAATTTCTGGTCCCTCATCTACCTCTAATTCTTCCTCCATTAACAAGTTCATTGCCACGCTAGATAAAATTAAATCTGCATCTTCAGCAGTAATATTGCTGTTATCTACTAATAAAGTCATCTTACCTCTATCTGGATGAGTCACCAGATTTTTGATTACCTCTTTTAATTCCAATCCCACTGTTTCTTCTGGTTGGGACCAGTCTGGGAATATAACAAAATTAATTTCGCTTAGTTTAAAAAGTTCCCATCTACCAGTTTCTAGCCTAAGAGATCGCGATCGCTCTATACCTTGAATCTCATAAACAGGGAGATCTTTATCAACAACAGCGATCGCTTCCCCATTCTCATGTTCCAATTTAATCCTACCTTGTAACTGAGGTATTAAAGCAGACCACTGCACTTGACTCAACTCCCCAACTAAAACAATTTCTGGTCCCTCATCTACCTCTAATTCTTCCTCCATTAACAAGTTCATTGCCACGCTAGATAAAATTAAATCTGCATCTTCAGCAATAATATTGCTGTTATCTATTAATAAAGTCATCTTAGCTCTATCTGGATGAGTCACCAGATTTTTGATTACCTCTTGGAATTCCCATCCCACTGTTTCTTCTGGTTGCGTCCAGTCTGGGAAAATAATTAAATTAATATCCCTGAGATTTAAATGCCCTAAAGTTGCTTTCATTAAAGCAATACTCATAATATCAGCCATTTTACCCCAAGAGAATTTCTTCGCTTGTTCTAAACCAGTAGCAATTAAAGAATTACGCACTTTTGGCTTTTGCACTTCACACAGGGCATCCGTCAAACCATCTACGTCATTGCCATCAACATATATAGCAGCTTCCCCGACAACTTCAGGAATAGAAGCATTGGCACAAGTAATCACCGGGCAAGCACAAGCTAATGCTTCGGCAACAGGCATTCCAAAACCTTCGTATAAAGAAGGATAAACTAAAGCTATTGCACCAGAATAAGCAACTTTCAATTCTTCATCGCTGAGTATGAGTGAATGTACGACACTGCCAGAGGCATATTGTCTGTATTCGTTAGCTAGGGTGACACCGCTACCTGTGCAGACTATTTCAAAACCTTGTTTGCTGTGGAGTTGGGCAAAGGCTCGGAAAAATAAAATCGCGTTTTTATAGTTACTTCCAGCACCTACCAAAAGAAAATAAGGTTTGCTGATGCCGTATTTATATTTAAACACACTTATTTCTGCTGTTGTAGCTGGAGTAAAAGTGGGAGCAACACCGCAATGAGCTACAGTCACATCATCTGGTGTAATATCTGGGAAAAACTTAACCAAATCCCGAGCAGTACTTTCTGATATGGAAATGTAGGAGGAAGCATGACCAATAGCGTGATGTTTTTCTCGCCACATTGGTTCGTTGAAATTTGCCCCCAATACTTCCGGAATCATATCATAAGCCATAAATACTGAGGGTGTTGATATGGGAGTTGTGTAGTAAGTGGAGATGAATAAATCTGCTCCCTCTTCGTCGCAGACTTGTTGGAGTATTTGCTTGTCGGCATCGGTGTTGTTGTAGCTATATGCTGGTAAAGCTCTATATCTGATGCCTGGTACTTTTGCTGTATTTGCTCTATCAAGTAATATTATGTGATTAGCAAATTCAGTTTTAGCCCATTCTGCTAAGACAGAGCGCCACACACGAGCAATACCCGTACTATAAAGTTGGAAAAATACACCATCAATAAGAATAGTGGGCGATCGCCTTTCCCTCTTCACTGGTTGTTGTAAATATTC
Source organism: Trichodesmium erythraeum IMS101 (assembly GCF_000014265.1). Taxonomy (NCBI): domain Bacteria; kingdom Bacillati; phylum Cyanobacteriota; class Cyanophyceae; order Oscillatoriales; family Microcoleaceae; genus Trichodesmium; species Trichodesmium erythraeum. The sequence continues at coordinate 3,389,316 of NC_008312.1, read as the reverse complement.
TGGTTGCAAAAATTTCCAATTATCTCCAGTTACATCTTTTTGCACCAGTGGAACTATGCCTAATGACTCAGTGCTATCGACCATCGTGTTATCTCCTACCCAGGCAAAATAATCCCGCAGATATACTGGAAACTTAGTTTGTGACTGTAAGGTTTGCCATTGACTGACGGCATTCTTATAACCATAGTATTGTTCTTTAAAGCTTAGTTGTTCTGGGGTGACATAAGCAAAGTGTTGGAAAATTAAACCTTCTTTTTCTGTTTCTGCGTGCATAAAAGGATTAATAGCAGCAATATTTTTTTGTTGATCATCTGGCAAATTTTCTACTAATACTGGGGGTTCGTGGGCTGCCCAAAGGTATCCTGGTTTAAACCTCCAAGTGCGTAACCAATCTTGTTTGGGATTTTGTGTGTAGCAGTTGCGGCTACTAATAACCAGATTTTCTCCCACAAAATACCAACACCAATAAAACGCCGCCGTTTTCTCTGGATTTTTAATAAACAATTTCCGACTATTACAAATCTGTTCTAAAGTCCAGATTTCATCAACATCTACCTGCCACAGCAAACATTCTTCTTTTATGTTTCTCAAAGGCGCGTTAACCATTTCCCGTTTGCCATCCCAAAATTCTCCTTCTGGTTTGCGGTAAAGAGTTATATTTTCTGGGTATTTGGCTGCAAGTTCGTCTAGATATTCCGATGTACCATCTTTGCTGCGACCTTGTTTATGAATTTCATCGGTTATTTTTCCCCCTAACTGCAAGCTCCAACCAGTGTCGTGTTTTAAGTCAGCTACACCTTCAATAATATGCCAATGCCACTTAAAGGGAAGTTGCTTGAAAATGTCGATGTGGTAGCGAATAAATGGTTGGCCGTTAAGGACAATGGTAAAGAAATGAATGGGTAACGTTGCAAGTATTTGTGATAACTTAGAAAAAGGAGGCTTAAAAGCTACTCCTGTTCCTGTGGCATAGTGATCATCAATAAATAAATAATCTTGATATTTGCTCTTGTACTCGTTCCACAAAACACCCAACTCAGGATGAGCATGGTGAGCAATGTCATCGAAAACCAATACTCCACCAGATGCCAAATGAGTAAAGGCGATATCCAAATCCATTTTGGCACCGGAGTAAGTATGGTCTCCATCTATATTAATTAGGTCAAATTCTTGGGGATTATCTGAATTAGCAAAAAAAGATGGGAGCATTTCGTGAGAGTCACCCCTAATTAAAGTTGGCTGTTTTTTGATTCCCAACTTTTCTAACTCTGAACGTACAAACTCAGGACCGGGATTATCTTCAGCAGCATACCCAGGTATCCACATATCAAAACCATAAGCATTAGTATCGGGGGATTCTACTAAAACCTGGGCCATAGAACGCCCCCGACGCACACCTACTTCTAGATAATTCTTAGGTTTAAAATTATGCCCACACCAGTTTAAAAACGAAATTAAATCAAACCATTTTGATTGTGTTTGAGCAGATGAACTTGAATAATTTCTCAAATCATTGGATAACCAACGATCCTGAGTTAAAAGGCTAATAACAGAGTAAACTCTTTCTTTAACTTTCGGACTGGTTATTGAGTCGAACACTTTAGATGCGAGTTCTTGTTTGGTACTTTGGTAAGCTGGTATCATAGTTATTTGCTCAGTCATCATATTATCTTCCGAACTATTTTTTTCAAGTACAACTAATATTCCATTGTTGGAAAATTCTCTTTTATTTGGATATAACTGTTCTAAACTCTCTTGAGTTTTCTCATCAATAGGATTTTCAAATATTAATTCTATATGCTTACTTTGAAATTTACTCCTTTTAACAATTTCTAGATAATCTTCTGTAAAATACCTATTAATATGAGGTGAATTATAAACATAATCAACCATCAATTCTGCTGTTTCTTGATCAGTATATTGATATAAATAATGACATAGTTCATCAGGCTTCATTAACAAATGTCCCCAAGGTGGGATAGGCGAATTGCCAAAGTTAAAAACTTTGCCTGCTTGGTCAGTTATTTTTGGCAAATAATGCCCATCGTAGGCTGACCAAATAGGCGAAAACATAGAGAATAATTTGCCTCCTGGTTTTAAAGCCAGAAACATTTTATCTAAAGCAGCTGGTAATTTATGAATATGCTCGAAAGTTGCAATAGAAAAAATTAGATCGTACTTTCCGTAATATTCCTCGGGAAGATTTTCTATATTTTCTAAGAAGAAATTATATTTTTCTAGTTTTCTATTATCAAAACCTAAATTAGAAGTATCTTTAATATTAGGAATAATTGTTCCTGTATGAGATAGTCCTCCTGCTTCCTTGAGGGATTCTTCATAATCTGGAGTTTCTATTGCTGACCAAGACTTAACATGAAGATAATCAAAAACAAATTCTGGTGGTAAACTCCCACCTACTTCTAAAACATCTTTACCTTCAAAACCTACTAAATCTTGACATATACGGGCAAAAGGAACGTGATAACTAAGATTAAACTTAGCTTGACATTCAGCAATATTAGATTCTTTTAACATACAATTATTTTTAGATCTAGGGCTAGTTACTTGAAAACAAGAAAGTCCTAAGCAAGACTCTTTCTCGCTAGGTAATCCTCCCCTATCTAAAACTTTACTATCTTTAAAAAAAACTGACGTACAATTTTTGTAAGTGTACCCTGGAATCATTCCATAGAAATCTATTCTTTTATATCCTTTCAATTCTAAAAGTCTTACACCCAAGTCGTACTGATAATCATCTGTATTGTCAAAAATAATAAATCCTGTTTCTTTGAGCTTGCTTAAACTTAATTCTACACACCTATTTCTATTAATACCATCTATAACAATTACATCAAAGTAGTTATTTTGATATCTATTGATGTTGGCTGCATATTCTTCTTCATTCTCACTAAGGCTTAGTTCTACATTATTGGGGATTTTTTCCTGAAGATCAGAAAACCAGTTTCGATTACTTTCAATCGAAATTACCTTTAATGTTCTTTCAGCCCACCACAATGTTGATTGCCCGCTTCCATATTCAAAAACCTGAAAATCTGATGCTATCTTATTTTCTATAAACTCTATAGCTGGATAGGTGTACCAGGGGATAGGTTTTGAATCATAATTGATAGGTAAACCAGTCATTAAGGAATTTATCCAGCCTGATGATTCTGGATAATTTATACCAGGTGGTAAGTTTTGTGAAACATCAGACCAATCTGTAGATAAAATAATACTATGTGCTAGGTTAATATTGATTCCACTCCTGGCTAGGTCAGGGTTATTAGTGATTAATTCTTTATATAACTGCACTGCTTCCTTAAATTTACCTTGCCTAAATAATTTATAAGCTTTTTCTAATTCCTCCAATACTTTATCCTCTGACATTTTTCCTTTCTTTAATAATCTTTATTTTTATTGGTAATAATCTTACTAATAACTTTAAAGGTTAGATTGCTCCCATCCACTCCTTTTTCTCTAACCCTTAGCCTTACCTAATCCAACACCACTTTATAATCCTCCCTCTGATGTCAAATAAAAGAATTAAGATTGATTTTTTGAGAAATAATCAAATTCTTTTTTATTAACTATTTTATGTTAGATTCAAGCTCCTAAAAATCAGTGTTTGAATCTCAGAAACTCGATATTCCCAATTATTCCCCATTTCCCCACAAAAACGATCGCCTCCCACTCAACCAACCTCTATAATAACCCCAAAGAAGCAACATACCAAAATGGACTACCAAAAATTCATCCAACAACTTCCCACTAATTACCAAAACTGGGGCAATAACTCCCTTCAACCATCTGACCAATGGCCAAAAACCCTCACCCCTAAACCCAACGTCAACACCCTCAACCTCATGAAACTACTCAACAGCGCTGTAGAACACACAGAACCAGATGAGATTTACTGCGAGATAGGCACTACTCAAGGTCTCACTTTAATCGGAGCATTATTTGAGCATACCGAAAAAATGGCCTATGCAGTTAACAACTTTTCTAACTTTGATTCTACTGGAGAACTACAACAAGAACTATTAGAAAATTTGCAGCAATTTAATCTTGAATCACAGGTCTTTTTTTGTGACCAAGATCTAGAAGAATTTTTATTAGAATTACGAGAAATAGAAACAGAAAATAATATTGGTGTCTATTTCTATAATGGCTCTCCTGAATATCGCTCCGTACTGTTAGGATTAATGTTAATTAAGCCTTTTTTATCTAAAAAAGCATTAGTGGTTATTAATAATTCTAATAAAAGTCTAGTACAGCAAGCTTATTGGGATTTAATGGCTAGTTTTCCTCAATATAAAATATTATCAGAATTACCAGAATTTGCACAAATAAATCACTTATTTGGTAATGGGATTCAACTCCTAAGTTTTGACAGTGAAAGAAATCATAATTATCCACCTTCTAGGATTATTAATAATCGTCAACAAAATGTCATTACAGCCATTTCTAATCTACAACAATGGGAGACAGAATCATCCAGGCAGTTGTTCTATGAAGAAGCAATATATTTACACCAACAACAGCAATGGCAATTAGCAGAAAAAAAATATCAAGAGTTATTATTATGGCAACCTAATAATTCCCTGGTTTGGTTACAATTAGGAGTGCTTTATTATCAAATAGAAAATTATCAACAGTCTATTTCAGCTATATCTAAATCTTTAGAAATAGAACCATCAAGTTATGGATATTACTACCAGGGTTTAGGGTTAGAAAAAATCAATCAAATTGAACAAGCGATCGCCTCCCACCAACAAGCAATTAAACTAGATATTAATTTCATAGATCCTTATAATAATTTAGGCAATCTCCTCAAGACAAAAAGTGAATTTGAACAAGCAGAAACTATTTATCGCCAGAGCATTTCTATTAACCCCAACCATTGGGGAAGTTATATTAATCTAGGTAATTTAATGCTCGAACAAAATCGAGTTGAGTTGGCGATCGCTAATTATGAAAAGGCCCTAGAAATCAATCCCGAAAATTCAGATATAGCTAACAATCTCAACATCGCTCTTCGAGCAAAAAATAACCCTGCCCCAATATTATTAAATTGGGCACGAAGACTGCAACAATTAGGAAAATATGAAACAGCAATTTTAGAATATCGTAAATATCTAGAACTTCAACCAACAGATACTCAAGTCTATTCTTTTCTCTCAGAATGTTATCAACAATTAGACCAAAAACAAGCAACTATAAACATTCTCCAAGAGGGTACCCAAACCTGCCCCAATTCAGGACAGCTCCATTTTAACTTAATTATGACCCTATTACAAAATGGGAGAACTGAACAAGCAATATCTCAAGCAGAAATAGCTTTACAAAACCTGCCCCAAGATTACACATTTAAACTCCTAAAACATTTAATAGTTCCCATTATTTACCACAGTCCAGAATCAATCAGCTTTTATCGCCAAAGATTTGAAACCGAAATACAAAACCTCATAAAAACAACCAATTTAGAAAATACTGAATCGCGAAAAAACGCTCTTTTAGGTACTAGCAGATTCACTAATTTTTACTTAGCTTATCAAGCTCATAATGTTCAAAAATCTCAAATTATCTATGGTAATTTTCTCCATAAAATTCTAGGAGCTAATTATCCAGAATACATACAACCATTATCCATTCCACCCGTAGAAAATAAAATCCGCATTGGCTATATTTCCAACTATTTACATTCTTATAGTGGCAGCTTGTGGTTAATAGGTTGGTTACGTTATGCTGACCATAAAAATTTTGAAATTTACTGTTATTATACTGGTAATTCTCCTGACCCAATAACAGAAAAATTTCGTCAATATAGCCATAAATTTCATCATATTCCAGGCAATTTACCCGCAGTTTGCCAACAAATATTAAATGATAAACTACATATATTAGTCTATCCCGAAATAGGTATGGACCCACCCACAATGCAAATAGCAGCCTTGCGGTTAGCACCTATACAATGTACTGCCTGGGGCCATCCAGTAACTACAGGGTTACCAACTATTGATTATTTTCTATCCAGTGAATTAATGGAGCCAGAAAATGCTCAAGAACATTACTCAGAAACTTTAATTAAACTACCTAATATTGGGGTGGCTTATCCTGAACCTAAAGACATTACTAACCTGACAAAAAAACAGACTATTCCCCCTTTTCCAAAGAGCGTTAGGGGCGAAAAAAAATTCCAATTACCTGAAGATGGAGTTATTTATTTATGCTGTCAAGCACCTTTTAAATATTTGCCTCAATATGATTATATTTTCCCAGAAATAGCTTTAGGAGTTCCCCAAGCAAAATTTGTTTTTCTCAGAGGAACTTTATTAAAACCTCGTTTAGAAAAAGCTTTTTATTCTAGAGGGTTAAATAGTGAAGATTATTGTGTTCATTTAAAGATTCCAGAAAGGTCAGATTATTTGATGTTAAATCTACTTTCAGATGTTTTTCTAGATACTTTTACTTGGTCTGGTGGGAATACTTCTTTAGAGGCGATCGCTTGTAATTTACCGATAGTAACTTGTCCTGGAGAATTTATGCGCAGTCGTCATGCAGATAGTTTCTTAAAAATGTTGGGAGTTATAGATACTATTGCTAAAGATGAAGCAGAATATATTCATATTGCTGTTAAATTAGGTTTAGAAACTGCTTGGCGAAATGACATTTCTCAGAGGATGAGTTTACGCCATAATTATCTATTTGATGACCAAACTTGTGTCAATGCCTTAGAAGATTTTTATCAACAAATAGTCCGAAAATATTCCTCGTGGTGAATGATGAAAAATAACTATCCCAGGCCTTAATCATCCACTAGGAAAGTATTAGTTTGAGATGACTTCCCTATGGATCGTAATGATATAAATATATTGCCTGTGGGTAAATTCTACATACAATAAATATTATCGTTGTTTATAAATTATTCCCGACACTAAATTAAAATTATAGTGTGGGACTCCAATATTTATTTAAGTTGAAGGTATCATAAAACCAACTACTAACAAATACTAATTATAGAATAATCAATAGCTTTTTCTGAACCAATGATAGCAAATATAACCAATCAGATTTATCTTTTTTATAAATCATAAAATTTTCTTCAAATTTACTACCTAGACATCAGAAATTAGTTAATTATTATCTTTAATGTTAGTCAACCTCCAACTTTAGCTGCTCCAATACAACTTTATAATCATCTTTGTGAGGATACAACCCCACCAATTTTTCCAGAGGAGCGATCGCCCCTTTCCTATCCCCCATCTCCAACCTTACTTTAACCAACCCTTCCAAAGCGGTCACATTTTCAGGTTCTCGCTCCAAAACACCCTCATATCCCCGAGCTATTTTCTGCAGCTGCTCCTCTACCGAAACAACTGTGTCCGTTTCTACCTTTTGAGACTCCTGTAAAGCACTTTTAAACATATTCGCTATCCCAAACAAAGCAGCACTCCCAAAAGATATAAGCCCGACTAAGGACATTATTCTTCTCAATGTTTTACTTCGCTGCTTACGGGCTTCCATGTACTCTTTCTCTGTTCCTTGCATTAGCATTCTACTCTTAACATCTACCTTATCCAGTTTTCCCAGTTTGAACCAAAAAGCGATCGCCTCCTCAGCATTTATTACTTGTCCCACGACTGTCCAGAGACTATGGCCTTTTTAGTTATTAGTTATCAGTACTATTAACAATAAACTGAATTTTATTTTTTTGTCTTCTTTAAAAAGGAGAATATTTTTTTTTGTTAAATTATTATTGTATCATTATAGTAGTTACTTAGTTTTACAGCCCCAACAAAAAAACAATTATTTTTGTTATTCTTAAAAACATTTTGCAAGCTGCCAAAATTACAGAATAGGAATTAAAAATAGAATTGGCTGTGCTACTCTATAAACAAAATAAAACTAGTAGTATCAAAATTCGATATTGGTTAAATTTTAGCTTCTTATAATTTCAATGCTAATTTATTAAAATAGATTTATATCTTAAGTTCAATTTTAAATAATTTAGCCATAATTTATAAATATTCAAATTTCTCAATTTCCCATAATTATTATTCGCAAGTTTTATTTTATTACTAATATTGATACCTGATTAAAATTAGATTATTGAATATATTTTAAGGCTAAATAATGATTATAAGAGTTGTTGATAATAAAAATTTAACTGCAAATTACTAGAGTCAAACCTCTAATATATAGACTTTTCCAAGAAGCAATAATTCCCATCAATAATCAACTTTATCAAAACTTTTTACCTAAAAATTGGATTGAAAGTTTGATGCATAAATAGGAGACTTTTTAGTTGTTTTTTTGAATACATATATTGTTATTCTATCAATTAATTAGTCGCAGGTGGGCAGTCCAAGACAAAAAAACAGACACGGAGACAAGGAAAACTTGCCCCCAGAGGAGGTATAGCAGCCTGTAGAGCTCGAAGCGCGTGCTAAGTGCAAAAGACTCAACCCATGTAGGAGCTTTGGTTTGGTATAACCCCCCTCAGAACTAACAGCCACTAGAGGATGTCAAAGAATAAAAACTTCCTTATTTGAGGAATAAAACTCAAACAATTTTTTCTGGGTTAATGCCTAGCGATCGCAACCTTTACCTTTCTAGCAATTTTTTAGTCTTAGCCTCTGCTTCATTGACCTTACTATGAGTCATAAAGCGATCGCCTCCACTTTTATTTTCCTAGGATAAAAAGTATAAAACTATAAAAAAGTACATTTGACATTGATAAAATTGAAATCTTTTACAACCAATAGTTTTGACTAGAACTAATAGCTAATAGCTGATAGCTGATAGCTATTTGTGGAGCATTCCGGCATAGAAATACTATGTTAATAAAAACAGTAATATTTCCATTCTATCCCCACCTAAAAATTCACATCTAAAACCTCAAAGCTACTCATAACTTTTGGTAAATTTACTAATCTCTGAACTGCTACTCTCTTTCAACAAACTTTCAATATTTTTTGCCGTCTGAGTTTGCTTCTCTAACTGCTTTGTTGAAGAGAATAAATCACCTAATCCATTAATAATTTTTTTGAGGCTTTTCCTAAATCTTTCATCCCCTGTTATATCATCTAAATCTGATGACATTTTCTGCACATTTTCAAATGTTGCTCTAGCTGAATCTAATGTTTGTTGCAACATAATTATGTTTGTTGGGCTGTTTAAATCAGTAGAAATATCTCGTAAATTCGCAGAAGTTTCTACTGCATTTTCTGATAATATCTCTAAATTACTAATAAATTCTCCTCTTTCTAACTCACCAATCATCGGACTTAAACTTGCCACTAGTCCTACTAATTCTTCAGTTGTTTTTTCGATATTATTTAAAGTTGCAACTAGAGTCGAACGATTTGTATTAACAATTTCATTAATCTGCTCAACTGTTAAACTAAATTGATTAGCTACTTCTTCTACAGAATTTGCTGAAGCGACTGCGGCAGAAGAAACTTTTTTTGTAGATTCTTTCATGGTTTCAGTCACAGTAGTTACTTGATTAGAAATATCATTCACTTCTTTTTCTAAGGTTTTAGTCAAACTATCTAAGTCTTTCTCTACTGTATTAGTTAAACCACTAATTTCTCCTTCTAATGTTTGAGTTAAGCCTCCAATTTCTCCTTCTAATGTTTGAGTTAAACTACCCACTTCTGTGCGGATAATTCCTGTTATATTATCAATATCTTCTCTTAGATATTGACTTAAACCTTTCATTTCTTTTTTAATAGTTTCTGATAAATCAGAGAGTTGTTTCGCTAACTTAGAAGCTTCAGCAGATGCATTAGCTGTATTTTCAGCAATTATCTTCACATTATTAAATAACTCTGGGTCACTATAGAGGTCAATTAAACGTATTCCTGCCCTTAATAATTGTTGCATTTCTACTCCGGCCTCTCCTTGTAAACGGTCATTATTACAGATAATTATTTCAGGGCAATTAGATGATAAGGCAGTAGCAGAAATTTCTGATTCTGGTATTCTATTTCTTGGAATAATATCTATTTGCGCAGTTCCAATAAATGAAGATATATTGCCTTGAATGTATACATCACGAGGAATAATTAAATCTTCTGGCTGAATTTCTAGGGTAATATCTACTCCATTTGACCCTGGTTTGATTTTTACTACTTGCCCAACATCAATACCTCGATATCTAACTGATGTACCTAACTCAATACCAGATGCACTTTCAAATTCAACTATGAATTTATAACTACGTTTGCCTAATTCTACTCCTTTGAGCCAAAGCATTAAAGCACCAAACAAACCCAGTCCGAATAAAGTTAATAAACCTACTGAACCTTCTCTAGTTGTTCGCGATCGCATAATTTCCCCAACCAACTTTTATTGTATTGAAACCTAAAAATTTTACTTGATAATCAATCAACTTATGGTATAATATCCATCTTTATTTTCTATTCGTGTCAAGGTGAAAATTTTGATGTTTAGCTGATGACTTAGTTATCCCTGTGACCAAAACAACTTCTGACTTCTGAGTTCAATTTACCAAAAAATTCTGATAATAGCTGCCCTTTCAAGGTTTGGACACAAATATTCCTCTTGTGTATTTCAATCTAGATGCTGAGGGCTACTCAGTACTAATAACTAATAACTAATAACTAAAACAATTTTTGGTTTCCTAACTTCTGAGCAAAAAAATCAGGTTAATAACCTACTATTTCAATGTTAAAAAAAAATATTCGCCTTATGTATTTCAACCTGGATGCTGAGTCTCAGAGATACCGAGAACCGATAACTGAAATAACTTAATTAACCCACCACCTGAATTGGACCATTTACACTACCCGTAAAAAATTGTTTGACCAAAGCATTATCCACAGTATCAATTTCATCTGCAGTACCTTCCCACTGCACCTTACCCTGGTAAAGAAATACAATTCTGTCCGCTGTACGACGAATAGTACTATGCTGATGAGTCACCATCACATAAGTATTACAGCCACCATCTACATATTGTATATGACGAACTATATCCTCAATCACAGTAGAAGCGATAGGGTCTAGGCCAGCGGTAGGTTCATCATATAATAATACATCTGGATCATGATGGGGATTTTCTGGATTAGTAATAATTGCTCTAGCAAAACTAACACGTTTACGCATCCCACCAGATAACTCCGCCGGATAGCGATCGCCAATATTACCCAAACCCACCATTTCCAACTTCTGGTTGACCAATTCCTGAATCTGGGGACGTAACAACTTAGAATGTTGATACAAAAGAAAACCCACATTTTCTTCTACTGTCAAAGAATCAAACAAAGCTGCATTCTGAAACACCATACCAATAGTTATTGGATCTTTTAAATCATCTATCCATCTAACCCGTTTCTTTCCCTGCACATAAACTTCCCCAGCATCAGGAGTTAATAAACCAGCAATAATTCTCAGAACTGTAGACTTACCAGTTCCTGATGGACCAATAATAGCTAATGCCTCTCCACGATAAATAGTTAAGTCTGTTTCATCTAACACAACGTTTTGCCCGAATGACTTACTAACTCCCTTGAGTTGAATTAAAGGTTCATTGTTCATAGATTAGAAATTGACTTTTTTCCCACTATATTATAAATGACTAGGCAAATACTTGAAAACATCCTTATATTTTCTATTCCCTATAAATATTTTGAGTTTGCTAGATTTCATCTAAAACAAAGTTGGTCCTGAAGAGTCATAATAATGCCAGAATTCTTTTTATGTAAAAAATATTTTTATAAAAATTATTATGTCAACTAGTTTATTTAAGAAAACTCTACGTATCTTTCTGAAGAAAAACTTCCCTATTACAAAACCTCAAAAAAGTAACTATCAAATAGTTAGTCAATGGTTCAAATGGCTCGCCCCAGGATTATTTGTCAAACGGTGGTTACTTTTAAGTGCTGCTGGTGTACTACTAACTAGTTTAGGGCTGGCAATATGGACGGGAATGACTCCTATTTTTTACATCCTACAAACAATTAGGGAATTTTTAGGGTGGGTAACAACAATAGTCCCTAAGTACATTTCTGGCCCAATAATTATTGTTGTTGGCTTACTATTAATCTTTCTAGGCCAAAACCGCAGCTTAAAAACTATTACCCAAGCGTTAATGCCAGAAGGAGATGAACAACTTGTAGACCGGTTACTCACTCATCGGCGATTAAATAAAGGTCCCAAAATTGTCGCTATTGGTGGGGGTACTGGTCTTTCCAACTTATTAAGGGGTCTCAAGAGTTATAGTGCAAATATTACTGCTATTGTTACGGTGGCTGATGATGGTGGCTCTTCTGGTAGGTTGCGCCGAGAAATAGGGGTACTCCCACCAGGAGATATTCGGAATTGTTTGGCGGCTTTAGCTAACGAGGAAAAGTTATTAACTGAATTATTTCAGTATCGCTTCAAGGCTGGTGATGGTTTGGTAGGGCATAGTTTTGGCAACTTGTTTCTGACAGCTATGAGTGAGGTGACAGGAGATTTGGAACGGGCTGTTGCTGCTAGTTCAAAGGTTTTAGCTGTCCAAGGTCAGGTTTTGCCTGCTACTCTTACTGATGTGTATTTGTGGGCAGAGTTAGCTGATGGACGACACATTGAGGGGGAGTCTAATATTACTGAAGCAGGGGGCAAAATTGTTAAAATTGGCTGTACTCCTGAACATCCTCCGGCTTTGCCTAAGGTTTTGCAAGCTATAGAAGAAGCTGACTATATTATTATTGGTCCTGGTAGTTTATATACTAGCGTTATTCCTAATTTATTAGTACCTGAAATTGCTGAGGCGATCGCTTGTAGAAATATTCCTAGTATTTATGTTTGTAATATTATGACTCAGCCTGGAGAAACTACTGGATATAGTGTGGCTGACCATATTTGTGCTATTGATGTTGCTTGTGGTCAAAGATTATTTGATACTGTTTTAGTACAGGGAAAAAGTCCTTCGGCACAAGCATTAATTAAGTATGCTCAAGAAAATTCTCATCCGGTTTTTCTTGACCGAGAAGCAGTTAACAATTTGGGGCGGAAAATTCTTTTAACTAATGTTATGTATGAGGACGAACAAAATGGTTTTGTTCGCCATGATTCTACGATGTTGGCTCAGGTTTTATTTCAGTGGTATAGTGGAAGTTAGGATAAATTATCAATAACTGGAGATTATTTAGAGATTATTAGAGACTATCAGAGATTATAGCCACCGGTTACTAGTCCCCATCCCATCCGTAAAAGGGGAGCTGTGGAGGTGGGTCAGTTATAATGTTAATTTTTGGAGGATATGATTTGTGGCAATTGTTAAAACCATTAGCCAACTTGGCAATGAAAAAATTGAAATCAATATTCAGGTTAATGATGATTTTAAAGTTCAAAATAATCCTAAGCCTTTGTCTCGAGGTAATTCGGGAAAAGAAGTTATTGCGGCAGCAAAGGATTTATTTGGGGATGGTTTGGCTTTAACTCGTAATTGTGCTGCTAAAGTCATAGAAAGTGTCAACCAAATGAGCGATGATATTAAACCTAATGAATTTGAAATGAAATTGTCAATTACTTTAGATTCTGAGGCAGGTGTACCAATGTTGGCAAAAGCAGGTGCAGAAGCGCAAATGGAAGTTACCATGAAATGGAAATTAAAAGAGTAATATTTATATATAGGATGTTAGGTTTTAGGTTTTAGGTTTCAGGTGTTAGGTATTAGGTATCATGTTTAAAAATTAAGAAAGTTCACTCTTTTTTTCTTTTGACTTAGTTTTTCCATTAAGCTATATCTGTTGTTTTCATCCAGCCCTTAAAACTGGCTGGTTTCTAACTACCTTAATTTTTGACGATGGAACATCCCATAGCAAAAAAAAATATTACCTTACACTTTGCTTGTTGGTCAGGAAAAGTTAAAACTTACATTAGAATTAGCTTATATTGTTCCTCGTATTGGGGGAGTTTTGTTAAGCGGATAGCGAGGAACAGGTAAGTCAACTGCAGTGAGAGCGTTTTCGGTAATGATGGACAAAAATTACCTGTAACTTTACCAATAAATGCTACAGAAGACAGGGTGATGGGAGGTTGGGAAATTAGTCAGTTAATGGAGAGTGAAGCAAAATGGCAAGATGGTTTGCTCAAAGAAGCTAATGATAAGTTACTTTATATTGATGAAGTGAATTTACTTGACGATCATATTGTCAATATTATTCTTGATGTTACTTCTACGGGAGTTTTAGTGGTGCAGCGAGAAGGAAAACGAATGGAAGAGGCAGTATCGTTTACTTTGGTAAGTACCATGAACCCTGAGGAGGGGGGTTTGCGTCCTCAGTTATTAGATAGGTTTGGCTTGATGGTGGATATCAAGGCACAAACTGACCGCCAAGAACGGATGAAAATTTTACAAACAGTTATGGAATGGGATCAGGCAATGTTCGACTTTTCTCAAGGTACATCTTCTGAATATATTGATAAAGCTAGGGAAAAGGATCAAGCATACAAACAAAAGTTAGAGGATGCAAAAAATAATGTTCGTCAGATAAAAATACCAAAGGATACGATCGAATATTGTGTAGAGTTGACGGCGGCTTTTCAGGCAGAAGGAAACAGAGCAGATTATGTAATTGCCCTAGCTTCCCGTGCCTATGCTGCTTTGCATGGTTTTCAACAGGTAAATATTGAGCATATTCAAGCAGTCGCTCAATTAGTTTTGCAACACCGTCGCCCTGAATTTCTCCAAAGTACCCAACCTCCTTGGACTGATGAAGATGAGAATAAGGTAAAGAATATATTAACATAACTTGCCCAGAACCGCGATATATGTTAGGGCATAAGGCTTTTTCCTTCTAGGTAGGGGAACTGGTGGAAGCACTCCTAACCACTCCTGGGAGTAGACCCACTGCTAACATCTTATCTCCCAGGATGAGAAGTAGGGAGGTTGCATGCAACATTCCTACAGAGCAACGGGAAATTATATTGACAAGACTTACACCAATTCACCTTGAAAATACTATATGTAGAGACTTTCTGGCATTCGCCTTTGCTCTCGTGTAGTGCCCGTGGGTAAGTCCTCATTTAGTTAGCAAACCCTAATTATATCCTTGGCAAAAAGTCACAGAAAAAGCCGGTAATTAATCACAGAATTACTATTCCATAATTATGGTAAATATTCAAAGCTCTTTAATGAAATCTCTTTGTTGTGTAGCGCTTAATTCCAAGTTACGCAGTATTTTGCTGTTTGATATTTCTATTAATAATTTGCAGCAAGTTGCTGGTATTTTAGTGTCTCTACTTAAAGTAACAACAGAATGTGAAAAAGTTGTTCCGTTGAAGTTGGGAACTTTTGAATCAGAGGATAATTTATGGGGGCAAGTTGGGCTAGGGGATGAGTTGGAAAAACAAGCTTTTAATTGGCAATTTGGATTATTTAGTAGTGCAGATAATACGAATGAAATTAAGTTAGTAATTATTCCAGATCTGACTAAATTAAGTTTAGCAGCTATGAGGGCTTGTGTTGTATTGATGGGAGCAGATGTCGCACATTTAGAGCGTCACGGACAACATAAATATTGGCAACCTAATTTTTGTTGGTTAGTTGGTTGTTCGAGTCAGAATGAGGAAATTGGTAAGATTTCACCTCATTTATTAGATAGGTTTGCCCTGCGTCTCAATATACAACAAATTGAGAATAATGATAAGAGAGTAACTCAGATTCAAAAGTTATTAAATAGTCCGGAAAAACCACAAAAATTATTGTTTGAAGAAAGGAAAATTGAACCAGAATTACAGGAATGGTTGAGACAAATTCGTTCCTCTTTACCAAGTATGACACCATCAGCTTTGGAGACAATTTTAAATTATAATTATGAGTCAAATATTTATCATCGGCGAGAAATTGCTTTGGCTCGTTTTGCAAGTACCTATGCTCAATTAGAAGCAGCAGATTCAGTCACAGTTAAGCATGTGGATAAAGTAGCTAAAATTATGGGATTGAAGTTAGAAAGAAATAATATTAATAATTCTATTGATTTTAAGAGTTTCAATCCACAACCAGAGACAGAAGATAATGATTTTGAACCACGAAGATCACCCGAATTATCAGAAATTAAAGACGAATCTTTATCAAATAATCCACCAGAAATTCCTGTTTATCAATCACAGGTATCTAATTATTTTCCAGATACTGATTTGCCAGAAATTACACTTTTAGAAAATCCTTATATAGAAGATACTACTTCATTAGAAAGAGAAATAGATTCCCTTAAATTACCTACCCGTATTTCTCAATCTAAAACTATTCATTGTGGCACAATTCTTGGGCTAGAAAAAACTACTAACGCTAATGATTTAGCTATAGTTAGGAGTCTATTAGAAGCAGCTAAATTTCAGAAAATTCGTCAGAAAAAACAGGGTAATAATTATCATAAATTGAAAATATTGCCCTCTGATTTATATCGTTATCGTCGCGCTTCCGTTGCGGAACAGATGTTCATGCTTTTACTAGATTATACTTGTTTAGAATATTGTCAATGGGAAGAAAAATTATTGCCCTATCTTAGTTGGGCTTACAGCCAAAGAGCAAGTGTTGGTTTAATTCAAGTTGGTATTGCTCCGAACTCTATCGTATTAGATAATAACCAGTCAAATGTTACAATTAATCCTGTAGAATTACGGGCTAAAAAAATATCTGGTCAAAATATTCTGGTACCTACAATTGCCATGGGACTAGACTTGGAAAAGACTAAAAAAGGTAAAGCTACACCTTTGGCACATGGCTTTGACTTGGCTTTGAAAACTCTTCGTCATGCTTTACAACATGGGAAAAATACTGTACAAAAAGCGGTATTAGTGGTAGTTAGTGATGGTAGAGGTAATGTTCCTTTGGAAGCAAGTCATGTAGGAAAAATTAAGCCTCCTGTGGGGAAAAAAGGGGTAGAAGATGCTTTGGAAGTTGCTCGAAAAATTAGTAATTTAGGTAATTTAGAAACTATATTTCTTAATCCTCAATCTAAACAATATCCTGATTTACCATTACTATTAGCGAAAGCATTAGGAGCAAAAATTTTGTCTATTCCACCTGTGGAAAATTGGGAAATTACAAGTCACAATTAATTTAAAAATCAAAACTAAAAAGTAAAAGGCTAGAAGAAAGTCAAAATTAAGTCAAAGGTTAAATTTTGCAGCAAATTCCAAGTATACAAAGTACAAATATTAAAAATTAAATGTTTCTAGTGCCGGCATCTTGCCCGGGATAGGTGTGCCTCACCAAGATTAGGTGTATATTACTAGTTGTACCTCAGCAAGTTTGATATACTCAAAATACTGTGGAAGTTGCTATAGTTATTAGTTATTAGTTATTAGTTATTAGTTATTAGTTTAATGAATCCAATTCAAAAGCTAAAAAATCAACAAAGTCCTTATCCAAGTAGATTATTTGCCCAAGGAGAATCTCCGGATAAATTACTCAATGATCAAGAATTAGAGCTGGAAAAAATTGAAGGGTTGACTGATAATAATAAAAGCTCACTTTCTGAGAGTTTTGGCATTAAATTAGATGGAAAATTTGATTGGAAATTTGCTTTTTTAGAAGTAGAATCTCCTAATAATAATAATGATAATATAATTATTCGCTGCCGTCACGGCTCGTTAAAAATAGGCGAACAATTACATACTGACCCTACTCCAGCTCCAAGAATATCTTTTGATAACATTATCAATCTAAATCTAGAAGAAACTCCCGGTATAATGCGGATGTTTTCTCAGAAAAATTCTCAGGCTAAAAAAATTAGGGGATGGCTACTGAAATTACAAGAAAAATTACAAGAAAGACAACATAATTTCTCTTATTTAATTATTAATGACCGTACAACTTTTGAAATTCCTTGGGAAATGTTGGAATTGAAAAATAATGATTATTTAGGAGCTTCTCTCGTTACAGTCAGATGGCAAGATATTACAAATCCAGAAGATTTAGATAACGTTAATGGCTTCATTAATTTAGAAGTTACAGAAAAAAAATGTTGCGGTAAAATAGTAGCTTATCTAAATACTAAAGATTTACCCGAAGTTGAGCAAGAAAAGGAGATTATAGAAGTTTTTCATTCGACTATTTATGACAATGTACGAAATTTTTTTGATGATTTAGATAAAGTTAATTTAGATCAAGTTAATTCAGAGGTTAGTTTAGTTTTTATCGCCAGTCATGGTTTTTTTGATAAGGATTTATCTCAAAGTAAACTAGGAGAAAAAGATGAGACACAACAAATATCTGTATATGATTTATATGAATATGATTTTAATTTTTTCAAAAAAGGTTCAATTGTTTTTATGAATGCTTGTAACTCTGGACGTTTACAACAAAATGATACTTTAAAAATTATTGATACTAACCCTACAATAGGACAAGAATATCCCATAGGGTTTTCTACATTTTTCTTAGAAAAAGGAGCTGAGGGAGTCATAGGAACATTATGTGAAGTTTATGATACATATGCAGCTAAAATTTCTCGTAATTTCTTTCAAGAATGTCAAAAATATCCCCATCTTTCTGTCGCTACAATTTTAAAAAATCTCCGACGGAAAGCTGCTGATGAATATCAGCGTCAGAAAGGTAATGATGAGAATAAATATTTATTTATTTATACCTTTATGTATATTTATTATGGGAACCCTATGGCTAAATTGGAGCTTTTGAAAAAAGAAGGTATTTAAATATCAGCTTTTTTAATTATCTGTTATTTGTGATCTGTTTTTTTAATGACTTTTACTAATAATATACATAGTTATTCTCACATAATTATTATCATTTTTGAATTCTGACTTGCCCAAAAATATGAATGAAACTCAACAACTACCTATATCAATTCAACCTATAATTAACTATCCCCATTCGGCAGAAGTGGGTAAAACTTATTTGATGGAAATTGATATTAAACAAACTGAGGATTTTGAAAAATGGAATTATGAGGAGGAAGAATATCCTATTTATTTTCGGGTAGATACCTATTGTCAAGGAGATACTACTCCATTATTTAAGATTCAAATTATCGGCGAACCTGCAGTGGTTTTACATCGCTTTGGGGGGACTTACGGCCCGGCAAAATTTTTATTAACTGCTGCTCAAAAGGAGATGGAAGGAGAGATTAGAGTAACTTTGGTTAATGGTTGGGGCGTACCTCTCAAAAGGTTGCGTTTGGAGAATGTGGCTGTAGTTGCGGATAAACAAGATGACTCAATTATTGCTGGAGTTAAGGTTAGAAATAATCACGCGATCGCTATGGGCATTAACCAATATAATTATCTACCATCTCTAAGATATGCTGTTAAAGATGCAGAGGTAATAAAAAATTGGTTTGAGCAGAAAAACTTTAGCAAGGTTGATTTATTTACAGAAGTAATTTCAGTGAGACTTAAGAGGTTTTTGGCAGAGAAATTTGAGAAACCTTTCCTCTCAGCAGAAGATAATTTTTGGTTTTTCTTTAGTGGCTACGGTGAGTGTATAGAAGATGTAGACTATCTCATCCCAGCAGATAGTCAAAAGGATGACTTCAGAACAACTGCTATTTCTGTTAATTCTCTTGTAGAAAAATTATTTTCTTCTGGTGCAGGAAAAGTAATTTTGTTCTTAGATACTAACTATATCTCTGGTGAAATTTCTTTCTTTTCCGGTTTTTCTTTTTCTGTTAAAGATGGGCAGGAACTGATAGTTTTCTTGAGTAAAGAAGCTAATGAAGTTGAGCAACTTCAGCAGGGAAGTTTTACTTATGCTTTACACGAAGCACTCCGGTCGAGTGAAGGGAGTTTGAGTATAAATCAACTTCAGAAGTTTTTGAGCGATCGCGGTCGGGAACTTAACAAACGGAATAACCAGCAGAGGCAAATTCTACAAAAGTTTATTTCTCCCAAAAATTTGGGAGAATGGGTTCCTTTTCCTTCAGACTTTCAGGTTTTTCAGTATACAACACCTACAGTTGACGGAGGGGGAAAAATTATCAAGCAAGATACTAAGCTTACCCAATACTTTAGGGAAACTATTGCGCAACAGTTAGAACTAGAAATGGTAATTATTCCTGGTGGTAACTTTACCATGGGTTCTCCTGAAAGTGAAGAGGGTAGCTATCATGATGAACGCCCCCAAAACGATGTGACTGTCTCTCCCTTTTTTATGGGCAAATATCCGGTTACTCAAGGACAGTGGAGAGCGATCGCTTCTCAGACAAACTTGAAAGTAAATTTAGACCTAGACCCAGAGCCATCATACTTTAAGGAACCATATCAAGATATAGATAGATGGGAGAGACCAGTTGAGAAGGTAAACTGGTACCAAGCAGTAGAGTTCTGTGAAAGACTATCGAAATTAACAGGAAGGAATTATAGACTACCCAGTGAAGCAGAGTGGGAATATGCTTGCCGTGCAGGAACCACTACACCTTTCTACTTTGGAGAAACTATAACATCTGAGTTAGTTAACTATAATGGCAACTATTACGGGAATGGGCCCAAAGGAGAATATAGAAACCAAACTACTCCTGTAGGTCAATTTCCACCAAATGCTTTTGGATTATATGATATGCACGGAAATGTATGGGAATGGTGTGCTGATAATTGTTCCCGTGATGGTTATCATTATGCTCCTACATATGGAAGTCCTTGGGTTGCTAGTAATAAAAAATATTATACCGAAATTGGGGCCTTAGTACGGGGCGGTTCCTGGGTCTCCTATCCTAGTTATTGCCGTTCTGCGTTTCGCAGCGGCTCTCTTAGGCGCGACGACCACTTCATCTTTATCGGTTTTCGTGTTGTCTGCGATGGCGGGATAACTCTCTAACCCTTTTCTCTTTCCCCCTTTTGCCCTTTACCCTGTTTTTTTTTCACTAATAACTAATAACTAATAACTGAAATTACCAATTAAGAATTAAATGAAAAGTCAAGAAGTATTTTTGTCACTAGGAAATGCAGCAGCTACTTATAACCTTGGTAAAAGTTTAGGAAAATTTTTACCTGCTGGTGGTGTAATTTTATTGGAGGGAAATTTAGGTACTGGTAAAACCACATTAGTTCAAGGTCTTGGGATAGGTTTGGGAATAACTGAAACAATTGATAGCCCCACATTCACATTAATTAATGAATATTTTTCTGGCAGAATTCCTCTTTATCATTTTGATTTATATCGTTTAGAAAGTTCAGAGATAGAAGCCCTAAATTTAGAGATTTATTGGGAAGGTTTAGAAGTACCTTTAGGTATTCTCGCCATTGAATGGGCTGAGAAGTTAGTTTATTATCCCCCAGATTTTTTACAAGTTTGTTTGAGTTTTTCTAGTGTAGGAGATAATTTTGACGAAACTCTCCACGGACGCTATGCTAAATTGACTTCGATAGGTAAGTTGGATATTGATTTAAATTTAATTAGTATCTAAAATTTACAGCAGATTTCTTTCGAGCAAATAGAAGATCATTTTGTCTTTCTGTAACTTTATATATTCTCGAAAATTTTTCTGAAAAAAGAGGGTAAAAGTAGTTGACAAGTCTTGCATTTGACAGCTATAATTAAGATAATGGGAATAGAAGCAAAATTTTTAAATGTGTCACCACTTCCATTATGATAATAATACCAGTCAAGGGAAACAAAAGTCAAGCAAAAGCAAAAAAAAAGTCGCCGCCGAAAAAAAATCTTGAGCTTCAGAAAATGTCAAAATTCAAGCCCTAATATCAGAATTAAAATCTACCACAATAAAAAGCCACTTATTTCCGAATAAGAGTAATAGTAAAGCAAAAAGTCAAGCTCCATCAAAAAAAACAAACTATACCCAGATTTTGTGATTAATTAATCTCTGAAAAAAAGACAATCATCATGAAAATCAACCAATAAAAAATATCCATCAAAACCAAAAGCGATCGCTCATTTTTAGTAGTACTGATACCATCTCACAGAAATCATAATTCAGATAAATTATAACTGAAATTATGACTTTCTAATATACATCTTAAATAGATATTAGCAGACTATTTGTAACTAACCAAAAACTTACCATCAATAATCTGATATCCTTGCTGAAATCCAGCATCAATTAAAGTTTGGTTAGTTTGTTTTCCATCAAAAAAATAAAAACGGCAAAATTGTTCCTTAAGAACTTCTCCATTAGCTTGAGAAAAAACATACCACTTATCCACATAACTTCCCTCTTTCTTGATTTTCTGCTCATAAAAAATCTCATCTTTAATTTCCTTTTTATAATTATTATGAGGTCCCTGAATTGCTAGTGCTAATAATCCACCATCATCTAACTGACTGTGTAACTTTGCCAGCAACTGCTTATTTTGTTCTGGATCAGTTATATGACTATAAATTCTATATTCTCCTTCTTCTTCCACAGCAGCAATAACACCTCCCGTAGAAACTATAGCTTCAAACTTTTCCTCAGTTTCAAACTCTGTCATATCTTGACAAATCAACTTAACATCTGAAATTGCCAATCTTTTCTTAGCAATTTCCAACATTCGGGAAGAAAAATCAACACCAACAATCTTATAGTTTGCCAAAGAAAGCATTTTTTCAGTAAGTAACCCAGTTCCTACGCCAATATCTAAAATCTTTCTTCTAGCACCAAGTAAATTGTACAAAGTATTGCTAAGAGAATCAAAGTCATAGTATCCACTTGTCAATACGTTGTCATAGTAATTAGCTATCTCAACATACTCATTAATCATTTCTTTATTCTCATCAATTATGTTTAACTCAACCCAATTTATGGGTATATTTATCAAAACCTAAATAAATAGATTATCAGTAGTTTTTTTGGCTCTCCTAGACTAGTTTAAGCAAACTAGTAATTGCAATAGACTTAAACTTTTAATAGCAAATAATTCAACCAAAAGTATATAGTTTGCAGTAGGGTTTTAGCCCTTAAAATATCTATCTTATCACTCTTACCTTACCATAGCAATAATCCTATATAAAGAGTGAGAGAAATAGGCGACTAGAAAGTAGGAGGCAGAAAACAGAAAGAATTGAAACAGGAGCTATTTTTTAAGAGGGGATGTAATTTTATATAATTTTCTGCTCAGAAAAAATCTCATCTTTGATTTCTTTTTGAGAATTGGTATGAGCTCCCTAAATTCCTAGTGCTAATTTACCACCATCATCTAAATTGTATAACTTTGGAAACAATTGCTATATTCTTTCGAGCGATCGCTACCAATTGGATATTATCCCCAAAAGAATCTCCAAAAGACCCAGTCTATTATTACTTTCAACTAGGTTGTCATCCCATGAACTATAAAACTTGAAGAACAGCGAATTTGCAGAGAGAAATGTAGTTTAAACGCCACGGGATATTAGAGATGAATAGGGGAAAGACATACATCTAAATAATTTTTATTATTATTAATTATTTTCAGAAAGAAGTTACTGAGTTTGAAAAATATTTTGCACCATTTTCTTGCCTGTACTCGCAGCAGCCTTATCTAATTCTGCAACTTCACCAGAGTCTAACTCCCAACCCAAAGCACCAATATTTTCTTGTGCTTGAACTTGATTTTTGGCTCCTGGAATAGGAATTGTACCTTTAGAAACACACCAGTTAATTGCTACTTGTGACATAGTTTTATTTCTTGATTTTGCCACAGCTTCTAAACATAATAATAATGGGCGAATGCCTGGCAATATTTGCTTAAATAAAATACCTCTAATTCCTTTAGGATAAGAACCTTTTTCTGAATATTTTCCTGTTAATATTCCCAAAGCTAAAGGGCTATATGCAATTAGTTTAATACCTAATTCATCACATACTTCTTTGACTCCCAATTCTGTCACTGGGTAGGTTGATAACAGAGAATATTGAACCTGTAAAGTAGCAATTGGGACCCCGCGATCGCTAAACCTTTTATAAACTTTTTTCAGTTGTTTCGGTCCGTAATTCGATAACCCCACTCCCTTAACTTTTCCTTGTTCATACAGATCGGCTAAACCATCCAAAAGTCCCCATTCTTGCCAGGGAAAATAATTAGCAGTAGACCAATGCATCTGTACCAAATCAACATTTTTACCTAGACGTTGAGCAGATGCTGCACAAGCCGAAATCATTGCTTTAGCTCTCCACCTCCAAGGATAAGCTGCAAGTTTTGTGGCAATGCAAATATTATCCTGATATGCACCCATATATCCTTGAGAAAATTTTCCCAACAGCATTTCACTACGTCCATTTAATCTACCAGTTCCATAGGAGTCGCCCGTATCAAATAAGGTTACCCCATTACTAACACAGAGGCTAAAGACATTCTGCAGTTCATTATCCATACTTTCGTCATATCCCCACAGGAGTCGGTTACCCCATGCCCATGTACCACAACCTATTTTTGGCAAGATAAGTTTTTGGTTAGTTTGCATCCTTAACTATTGTCCAATAGTATTACCTGATGTTATTTTCTCACAAAACGAGGCAAGATAGCGATCGAGCATTTGGGCAGAATTATGATTAAAACCATGATAAGCATCGGTAACAATAACTGGACTACCTGGCTCATAGAACTCAGCAATGTCATCAATAGCTACCCACTGTGGATTTTTCTCATTTTTTTGTCTGAGATATTCCAAAACTCCTTGCTGCCGAATATGTTGATTTGTTTCAATAACTATCGGGTGTAAATATGGAGTTACTCCAATAACACGCATACCAATATCCGGTGAAAATAAGCTAGAAATTTTCTGCAGAGAATACATTTCTCGCCAGGATGAGGATATAACTATTTTAGTCTTCGGATAACGACGCAAGACATTTTCAAATTCATTTAAACAACCTGGATCGAACTTGATTATGTCTTTTTGTAATACTCGTTTATCAAACTTTTTCTCTGGTACTAATACTCCATCAATATCTAGGAAAACCCACATGATATATCTCAACTGCTTGAATGTCAATTTACTAATTCAAATTATATCATTATCATTTCTGCTAGGGAAAAAAACCCCCCAAATAATATTAAATCCGGTTTTTATAAACCTGTTATTTTAGACTTTAACTTTATAGTTAAAGAGAATTAAACGAAGATTATAAAGTGGTTTTAAAAGCCGGATTTAGTATAATAGAATTTAACAATAGAATTTAACAAATGTAAAATTTATATTTTTGCTCTTATCACAACCTCTAATTAAATTTGATTTTCAGAAATTTCCTTTTGATTTTTCTACATCTTAATATTTTTTATATTGCGCCTCTAGATATTGTGAATAGCTATCATAAAATTACTTTTGTGTCAAGCTATTTAATCAATTTTAGCCTGATGTAATGCTGGCGGGCAAGTTTCTTCTGGGTTTTGCCAATTTTCATCATAAAAACAAAAAATAGAAATGGGGTCAGCTCGACCGTGAATGTGTGTGCATGAGTAACTACCGACAGCCTCAGTAGAAGCAGGAAGTAAACATCAATTGATAACGTTATGTGATCCTTTGTATCAGTTTTATAAAACAGCAGAAAAGAAGGAATGGAGATTTATATTAAACTGTACCTCTTTTTTGCCCAAGTACCTACTTCCTAAATCTACTAAAAATGGGAGACACAATATAGAAGCAAAACTTCTACAAAATTAGCCAAACAGCTAATCCCCAAAATGGTATAAATCTTAACCAACGTTTGCCACTTTCTGGCGGTTCAATATTTCCTATTAATACTGCTTGAAAAATGGCAAATAAAATTACATCTACACAAAAGGCAATGGTGAGGCGATCGCTCTGAAAGTTTTGTATAAAAAATTTTCCCCTAGTAGCGATATCGCCAAATTCTGGTCTAGCGAAAATTCCCCAGACTATAGCGATGCTGCCTATAATTAATCCGACAACACCGAATATTTTCGCCAGTAAACCTTTACTCATTTGTTCCTCTATAGGAAGTTCAGTTGCAGTGCTGCGCCAAGCCATGTATGGTAGTAAGAAAGTATTGGTAAGGAACATTGCCATACTCCAAATCAAGATTTTTGGAAGTTCTCCACCACGGCGATCGACAAGCAGGAGGGGAAGAAACATAAATATCCAAGCTTCAGCAAAGTTGAATAAACTTTCTAACCAAGGATGTACGATCGGTGCTTCCATATATTTTATACCAATAACATTAAAGATGGGAAGAATGAAGAAAAAATTGATAGATACCTCAATGACTTCTTTAATAGTTTCAGGTTGAACCGCCCAAATTGGTCCGTTAGGAAGTAGTTGATCTTGGGGTGAAAGTAGGAGAATGTAGATATATGTTGCTGATAATAGCCAGAGTAAGATAGAGATAATGGGAGAATTTTGTTGTTTTGGCAAATTTGATTGTGTCATTGGGTAATTTTTTTAGTATTGGTTATAGCCGTTCTTATTTTAGTACAATGTTGTGGGGAGTAAAATTATATATCTTCTAAAGGTTGTTGTGGGGTAACTATTTCCTGAGAGCAACAAGCTATGATACTTAGTAAAATCTGATTCTATGATCGTCGCTACCACTAATGATAGTAGTACCATCAGGAACGAAGACTAGTGAATTCATACTGGGAAAAAGTATTCTTACTATTCCCAAAATTCAATAATTATGATCGTTGTTGTTGAAAGCTAAGACTACTGAATAAGCCTGACCCTTAGTTTCAATAGTTGATAATAAGGAGCTATCAGCTACATATCACAGTTTGATAGTTAGCTCAAGAAAACCATACCTAACCTACTAACAAGAATGGGATCATTGCAACTATTATCGTAGGCTGGCGGAGTAAAGATTAGTAAATTAACTCCACCAGAATAAGCATTAAGAGTAAATAACAATTAGCCATCAGGTTTTCTGACTCAAGCTCTGCCAACCGTCTAGAAATTACTGACATATTAGAATCATAGGTAAAAGTAGCTTGCTTTGTTTTGTCAGCCAGACTGCAATTAAAAGTTTCCCTTTGAAGTCCTAGAGTTCTCCATTGAAAAGCAGGCTATGGAAAATTGACGGAATGGGTTCAAAGGTATAAATTTCGGGTGCCGGGCAAATTTGCGCTGCAAACAGGGTAAATAGAGCAATATTTTCCCTCTTGGGAGTGGGTTATGATTCGATATTATTCCTGATACATTTAAATCATACATTCAAATTTTATATTACTATCTGTTTGTTTAAGAACCAGATAAGTAGTCAGTTTATCCAATGTATTTTTTCTGATGTTAGCTATTTTTCTATATACTAGTAACATAAAATAAATAGATAATAGGAGATAATTGTATATCATACCAAATTATAGACAATAGTTAAAAACCCGATAGATAAACATAGTTAAAGTAAATATTTGATAAAGGATAAAACCTATCAACTTTTCTAAGTGCTTGTTTTTTGCTGTATTTATTCAGTTATCACCTGATTTTTCCCGCTACTAAAATTTTACAATTAAGATTTTAGTATATTAGGAAGCCAGCTTTTTTATGCCAATACAAATTAAAATCTGTTAACAAAACTTGAATGTATTCAATTAAATTAACCCTATAAATACTATTTCTTAACCTTAGCCAAATTTGTTGTTGAAAACAATGTACATAATACCTACCACTTATATACATACAGCAGTTTTCATTTCAGTAGATTTGAATAAGAGTAAATGGCCCTTTTTTTGTTCAATATGTTTACATAGTATTCTACAGGAAAATGCCTCTACAGGATTTTCTTTTGGTTATGAAGGTATGGCTCATAAATCTGAAAAGTGCTGTAATACTTACCACTAATACTTAGCAACCCAGTATAATGATTCCAATTTCATTAATTTAGGGGTAGTAGTGTACAAGTAGTGATTTTTGCAGTTAGGCTTGTGAGAATGAAAGGAATTTTATTGTGAATATTGCTACACATATATAACTCCTAACTTAGGCTACACTAAATATTTTAAAAAATTGTGTGATTTAGTTTTTGAGCATGATATGTAGCCATCTTTGATAAAAATTTGGTACATAAAGAACATGAGGTATTACTTATTATTAAAATTCAAATGACTTCAAAATACTCAGACAAAGGAATCATAAACATATCAAATATTTTTTCAGAGAAGCATTCAACATACAATGCTCAAAGTCAAAGTAAGCTAAATAATATTCAAGAACCAATTACTACTGCACCTCCAGAAGTAAAGTATATCATTGGCCGAGTATTACAACTAGAAAAAGACAGGCTTTATAAAAAAACTCCTCGAATTAATGATGATATTCTCAAAATTATTAAGGAAGCAGTACAATGAAATTAGTGTCAATTATATTGTGTAACTTTCGCCAGTTTTATGGCAAAACTCCAGAAATAATTTGTGCTTCAGGGAAACAAAATACGACAATTATTCATGGCAACAATGGTGCCGGTAAAACTACTATCATGAATGCTTTTACCTGGGTACTTTATGAGAAATTTAGTGCAGCTTTTGCTGCAGAAACTCAATTGGTAAATAAACGAGCAATTACAGAAGCAAAAGCGGGTAAAGCTATTGCTTGTTGGGTAGAAATTATATTTGAACATAATCATAAACGTTATCAAGCAAAGCGTTTATGTCGAGCTTATAGAAACGAAGAAAATAAAATTGAACATGGCAAAAGTGAGCTATATATGCAGATAGCTGGAGATGATGGACGTTGGTCTCCACCACCAGAACATCCTGATGATATTATTGGTAGAATTCTGCCAGAAAGTTTACATCGATATTTCTTTTTTGACGGTGAAAGAATTGAATATATTGTTAGGGATAACCAAAAAAGTGAAATTGCAGAAGCTACTAAGGAATTATTAGGAATTGAAGTATTAAATCGTTCTGTTAGACATTTAGGGGAAGCTAAAAAATCCCTAGAAACTGATTTAAGATTGATTGGGAATCCAGAGACTAAAAAGTTCTTGAAAGAAAAAAGTAAAATTGAACAGGAAATTTATAAATTATCAAAACGCCAACAAGAAATAGATCAAGAATTACAACATCATGGAAAATTTAAAAAAGAAATTAATAGTCGTTTGTTAGATTTTAAAGGTGCAGAAGGATTGCCTCAACAAAGAGACAAATTAAAGGTTCGTATTGGGGAAATAAAAGAACAAATAGTACAAGCAAATCAGAGTTTAAAAAGAGCTATATCAACTCGTGGTTATATGGTTTTTTTATCAGAAGCAATAGTAGAATTTCGAGAATTATTTAGTCATTTAAAGGAAAAAGGTGAGTTACTTACAGGAATTAATCGGCAGTTTGTTCAACAGTTATTAGAAAAACAACGTTGTATTTGTGGCACTGAATTAACTATAGATTCTAATGGGAGAAAATTAGTAGAAAAATGGATGCAAAAAGTAGAGGTTGCTGATGTTGAAGAAACTGCAATTAGAATGACTGTACAAATGGATGAAGTTGATAAGCAAATTGTAGATTTTTGGGATGAAGTTGATAGACAACAAGGAAATATAGAACAATTACGTTATCAGCTTTCAGGGGTGGAAAATGAATTGGAAATAGTTCAAAAAAAATTACGCTCTTATCCAGATGAGG
Organism: Trichodesmium erythraeum IMS101; assembly: GCF_000014265.1. Lineage (NCBI taxonomy): Bacteria > Bacillati > Cyanobacteriota > Cyanophyceae > Oscillatoriales > Microcoleaceae > Trichodesmium > Trichodesmium erythraeum. The sequence continues at coordinate 3,359,856 of NC_008312.1, read as the reverse complement.
ATATTCAGGAGTTACAAAAAAGGTTAGATGAAATTGAAATTAAGGTGGGAAATTTAAATAGAGAAACTGGTTCAAATAGTCTACAGTTAGAAACTTTACATAAAGAAATTAAGGTTTTAGATAAACAAGTCGATCGCCAAACTATGAATGAGTTAAGGCAAGTTTTATCTCAAAGACGAATTGCTGCTACTCAGGATGCTATTGAGAGGCTAAACGAAGTACGTTTACGTTTAGAAAAACAATTTAGAATTTCTTTAGAAAAACGGGTACAAGAGTTATTTTCTGAAATTTCTTTTACTCCTTATATTCCTCAGCTAAATAAAAACTATGAGTTAACTTTAGTAGAAAATACTAGTAGTAAAAATGACTTAGTTGCTGCTTCTACAGGAGAGAATCAAATCCTCAGTTTGGCATTTATTGGTAGCATTATTGATCAGGTAAGAGAGTGGAGTAAAAAAAATACTTTAATGGGTCCTGACAGTAGTACTTTTCCTATTGTAATGGATTCTCCTTTTGGGAGTTTAGATGAGATTTATCGGCGAAAAATTGCTAAAATAATTCCTCAATTAGCAAATCAATTAGTTGTATTAGTAACTAAGACTCAATGGCGAGGTGAAGTTGCTGAGGAAATGGCTGATTATATTGGCAGGGAATATGTGCTTTCTTATAATTCTCCAAAATCAGATTGTGAGGAAGATGCTATTGAGTTAGGTGGTAAATCTTATCCTTTGGTAAAACGTAGTCCAAATGAGTTTGAATATACAGAATTACTTGAGGTAGATAATAATGATTTTTAATCATATAATAACTAACCATTAGCACTCATTTATATATTAAGTTTTAGTAGGTTTAATGTTTAAGGTTTGGTGATTTCAGGTTTCAGGTTATTAGAAATAATTGAAAGTGAATTGAAGTAAAAAGTTATTGATATTTAACGGGCTAAAATCAATATATTTGGTAGTAATATGCTATCAATTTATTGATTTTTAAAACTAATACCTAACACCTGAAACCTGACACCTGATACCTAAAACCTGACATATAAAATGTGAAAGTTAGACAATAGAAATTTTTTATCTTAGTGGCTTACACATATACCCGAAAAGACCTGATTAAAAATTTATGAGATTTGCTCATAAGGGTATCATGAATTAAATAGGATAATTTGACTATTTCTTAAAATCTAGAACATCACCCTTTTTATATTAATCAGATATAGTTTTTATATCTATCCTCTGCCCTATTATTTGTTACCAAAAATCTACAAATTCTCAGAATTCAAATAAGATTGCTATAGTAGTTTTTCTTGAATTATCTAATAGTATTAACTTAGTATTATTCTTAACCTTAGTTTCACAAAGAAATATCAGGCTTTTTAAACACTAAAAAATGCTGTTGTGGTAAAAAATCTCTAGTATCTTGCCAAATCAAACCAACAGCTTTCATTTCTTTTTTTACCTGTTTTTCACTCATTTTGTGTAAACCCTTAATCATAATCATTGGATTTTCACTCCGATATTCCAATAAAACTACTCGCCCACCAGGTTTCAATCCCTCAACTATTCCTAACATCATTTCTCGTGGATATTCAAACTCATGATAAGTATCAACTAACAAGGCAATATCAACACTAGATGGCGGTATCTTTGGATTATCTACATCACCTAAAATTGTCTCAACATTAGTAATATTTTCCTCATGATTAACAAAATTAATTAACTCTAACATCTCTGGCTGTATATCTATTGCTAGTACCTTTCCCTCTGGAACTAAAGGACTCATCCTAAAAGTAAAATAGCCAGTACCAGCACCAATATCTGCCACGATATCTGTTGATTTTAATTCAAGATTATTAATAGCACTTTCAGGTTTTTCTTGATAAGTTCTACTATCTCTTTCTAACCATCCTGCGCCTTCATGCCCCATTACTTTAGCAATTTCTCGACCTAGATAAAATTTGCCAATACCTTCATAATTATGAATAGTTCTATATTGGTAAATACTATCTGAATTGGTAACTATACCAGTGTTAATGGCGCAAGAAGCTAGAGTCGAAACTAGCAGCAATAGAGATAAAATTTTTCCTAAATTTTCTATAAATTTTATGATATTTTTAGTCATAGCAAATACCTGGTTATTTCAGTTATGAGTTAGCCTTCTTGGGTCGGAGCTTCCCTTTTCATCTCCTGTAGTTAAACAGTTATCAGTACCGAACGCTTAATTCAGAGACTTGAGACCTGATTTTTTGGTCATAAATAAAATTAATTTTGAATAAGGGAAATAATACTAAACATTATAAAGAAAAAAACAAACATAAATTCGATGCAATCCAAAGTCTGTTTAATAAAACATTATAGTTCTGATGAACCTTTGTTACAAATAAACCACGGAACATTGACTTGAGAATAAGCATATTTTTAGCAATTGGTAGATAGCTATCCTATATTTATGTTGTCCAAAATATTGGCGTTTTTGAGGGTTTGGGGCAACGGGCAATGAGGGCAATGAGCAAGAGTTTCAAAGTTTATTTTGAGTTTTTTAATTTTTATAACCGTTTTATATAATTGCTATATATTTTATATATAATGGTTTGTGTTAGTTTAATTAATAAACAAAACTTACTGAATAAGGCAATATAATTATGCGTCAAGAATATAATAAATTAGTCCGCGATCGCATCCCAGAAATTATCCTTAAAAGTGGTATAGAATGTGAAACTGTAACTCTATCAGAAATAGAATATCAGCAAGCGCTACGACAGAAACTTATTGAAGAAGCTCAAGAAGCTGCTGCAGCAAATAACGCTGATTTAGTAATAGAAATAGCAGATTTATTAGAAGTAGTAGATGCTTTACTAAGAAGTTATGGTATTTCTCATGGTAGAGTTAGATTAGAACAAGATAAAAAGCGAGCAAGTAAAGGAAATTTTGATAATAAAACTATGTTGTTATGGACAGAAGAAAAGAGAGTAAGGAGTAGGAATATTTCATAAGGGGAGGTTTTTAACTTTCTGGTTGTGACTAGACTTGTTGGATTTGTTAATAAGGAAGAAAAAAGCGTAGATATTAAGAGGTATTTACAAGTATATAATCGTAAAAAAAAACTACTATTACTTACTTATTACTTAAGAAATAAAGTTTTGAGTAATCTTCTATATTTTTTGTGAAATTGCTATAAATATTTAATTTTAGTAATGCTAAAATAGACTTTTATGAAAAAGTATGTTAGTGACAGGGAGTAATCAAGAATATGATTGTTTGTAATAGTTGCAGTATGTTTTGTTTGTACATTTTTCTCACTCACTAATATTAGAGAAAATCCTCAGGAAGCGAATATTAGTTCCCTAATTGTTTGGTACTTTTATTAAGGTTTAAACGAATTAAAATAATGTATAATTAAGGTTTTATATTTATTTAGATGGCTCGAAAATAGCAATAAAAAAAGGTAATTAAATATTGCTTTTTATCGATCTCTTTATGGTCAGAATTAGTTCTTAATCACTACCTTAATTTTTTGAGTTATGAACAGAATTAGAATTGCTAAAGATAAAGCAGATTTAGTTAAAGCTTTAACTGAATCAGAAGGAAAAACAGGCCCATTTAAAACCTATGCAGATGTAATAGTATTTGCTGCATCTTTAGCTATTAAGAAAAAAAAGCGAATTCCAGTGACAGAAATTTCTATAAGAGAACCAGGGCCAATTAATATTGAGGTGTTTTGGTCTAGGGGATATGAAAATATTATTAAATTAATTGCGATCGCCGACACAAGAGATACAAAAATTCTCTCCCAAACTAATGAAGAAATAGAGGAAAATCGGATTAAAATATTTGAAGAGTATGCTAATGGGGGATTGGAAATATTACAAGATGAACTGCGAGGTGCAGTAAATTATTCAGAGCGTCTTTTATTAGTTTTAATTTCTGAAAGATATCAGAAACCTCAGGCAGAAGCCGAATTTGATTTAACTAAATTTTTGGGATAAAAGATTCGGATTTTTGGAGAGAATAGGAATGATGGGGTGATAGGGAACAAGCAAAACAAAGAATTTAACCTCTGAAGTCTAACTTCTAACTTCTGAGTTCTAATTTCTGAGTTCTGAATTCAGCTATAGGTATGCCCATACTAAGATAATTGGCCATAATCTAGACTAGAAGCAGGATAATATCTTTAAAGTAATTTTTATAGATAAAAATACTATTCCAGTTGACAAAAAAAGGTAAAAACAATCAAAGTACTTTTTTTGGAAAAAAAAGACTAAAAAGACGAATCTAACTGTACCGTAAGCAAAAGAGCAACAAATGCTGATGTGAACAGTTCAGAGAAAATCATAATAAAAACAGCTCCCTTATGTCTTTAACTATGGGAGTGAGGGTGTTGTAGTTAAACCAGCCAGGATAACACCTGCAAAATAAAGATATATTTTATGTGACTATATTTTTATAAACTATGATGACGATATTTAAAATTAAAAAGGGAACGCAAACTCAAAAATTATGCGAATTTTATTTGTGTCTGCTGAAGCGACTCCTTTAGCAAAAGTTGGTGGTATGGCAGATGTAGTGGGTGCCTTACCCAAAGTACTACGGAAAATGGGTCACGATGTTCGTATCTTCATGCCTTATTATGGCTTTTTAGGCGACAAGATGGAAGTTCCTGAGGAACCTATCTGGGAAGGAACGGCCATGTATCAAAACTTTAAGATTTATGAGACGGTACTACCAAAAAGTGACGTGCCATTGTACCTATTTGGTCACCCGGCTTTTTGGCCACGTCATATTTACTATGGAGATGATGAGGACTGGAGATTCACTCTATTTGCTAATGGGGCGGCCGAGTTTTGCTGGAATGGCTGGAAACCAGAGATAGTTCATTGTAATGACTGGCACACTGGCATGATTCCAGTTTGGATGCACGAAACTCCAGACATTAAAACCGTATTTACTATTCATAACCTAGCTTATCAAGGACCTTGGCGCTGGTACTTGGAAAGAATTACTTGGTGTCCTTGGTACATGGAAGGGCATAATACAATGGCAGCAGCAGTTCAGTTTGCAGATCGGGTAACTACTGTTTCTCCAACCTATGCTAGTCAGATCCAAACACCTGCCTACGGAGAAAATCTAGATGGTTTAATGTCTTTTATTACGGGGAAACTACACGGTATCCTCAATGGTATTGATATGAACTTTTATAATCCAGCTAATGACAGATATATTCCTCAAACTTATGATGTCAATACCCTGGAAAAACGGGTTGACAATAAAATTGCTCTTCAAGAAGAAGTAGGTTTTGAAGTTAACAAAAATAGCTTTCTCATGGGAATGGTCTCCCGACTGGTAGAACAAAAAGGACTTGATTTAATGCTGCAAGTCTTAGATCGGTTTATGGCTTATACTGATACTCAGTTTATTTTGTTGGGTACAGGCGATCGCTTCTATGAAACCCAAATGTGGCAAATAGCAAGTCGTTATCCTGGTCGGATGAGTGTCCAACTTTTACATAATGATGCCCTTTCCCGACGAATATATGCAGGTACTGATGCTTTCTTAATGCCCAGTCGATTTGAGCCTTGTGGTATTAGTCAGTTATTGGCAATGCGTTATGGTAGTATACCTATTGTCCGTCGCACAGGTGGGTTAGTTGATACTGTCTCTTTCTATGATCCTATTAATAATGTAGGTACTGGCTATTCTTTTGATCGCTATGAACCACTAGACCTGCTTACTGCAATGGTCCGAGCCTATGAAGGTTTCCGGTTCAAAGATCAATGGCAGGAGTTACAGAAGCGTGGCATGAGAGAGAACTTTAGCTGGGATAAGTCAGCTCAAGGTTATATCAAAATGTACAAATCAATGCTCGGATTACCTGAAGAATAAATTGTAGCAGATAAAGAGCCTGAGTTAGCACAATAATACCTAAGACTAAATCTGGTTTAGATAGAAGCATAATTTTTGAAGTTAAGGCAGAAGAGCTAGAGAAGAACTTGAAAAAGGTAATGCATTCAGGAGCGGATCTGCTATAGTCTGGGGAAAGGAGTTGAGGTAAAATACCTCAATTTCTTTCCATAACTTCCATATAGCATTCCAAGTAAAGAGCTTAAAACGATTTCTAAATTATTTTCATCATAATATCTTTGGTTTCCGAGGGAACATTTTCGTTTGACTAAACTTACCCAAACTTACATAAGCGTGATCCTATAAGTTTTGGAGCTAGCTTCGGTGTTTCACCTTTATGTCACTAGGCCGCAGTCTTTCTACTTATCTACGACCCAGGCTTCAAATCCCCAGAAAGCTAAAGCGACTTATTCACATACTTTTCACTCATTACCCATACTGCTACAGTATCGCTATGTAGATGTATATATAATTTTAAATAAGTATCGTTAATTTCTATTGAACTTTCAAGTTCCCTACTAATTTCCCTCTATAATTAATCCCAGCGCCTCAATGTTGATTCTGATTTTCCCATCAATACGAGGGAACCCATTCATGTTAACTCTATCATAATCATAGGTAAGTTGGGGTAGATATCCGTAAACACTTATTTTTAGCTGCCAAATATTTTATTCAATACTCCATACGTGTAACTATAATTTTTCTTTGATTCTATACTCTTTTACTGATAATCTTCTAGAGTATTTTAATTTTAGTGGCATAAATCCTTGTAGAAGACTTGCCATTCTATTTAGACTAGCTTTTTTACCACCTAAACTCAATTTAAAGCCTCTGGGAGTTCCAGTCTATCTGAAAATGATATTACCCCGCAGATAATTTTTCTTGTTTCTACGGGGTAATAAGGTTTTTTTTGAAGCATTAGGTTGTATTGTTACAAAACCATAAAATCAGCTATTCTAAACAACTTAACAAAATAGTTAAATAATTAAACTGTCAAACTGTCAATTTTTCTCGCTTAAGTAAGTTATCTAGAAATGAATTTTGAGAGAGCCACTCTACAGCATCAGAATCTTTTTCCGAGTCTGGAAGTTGATCGACAGATACTAATATTGAGTCAGTCGAACGCACTACCATCTCTCCATTTAATAAAGCTTTTCGCCATTGTTTCCCTGTCTTCCAGGCCCAAAACTTGACCCCACTCCAACGAGGATTGACTGGGTATCCGGCAAATCCAGAACGCAGCGCAGGAATATAAGCATTTTTTAGTTGAGTACGGACTAATATTCCTTCTGTTAGTTTAACAACCTTGAGGTTGTGATTCTGTTCCTTTAACATGGGACTCACCTCCTATTGTAAATTTACTTCATTATTCTTGAAATATCATAATACAGAAATTAAACAAATCTATGGCCATCAGTTACATTCTAGCTAATATTTAGATCAATTCAGGAAAGTTATCTAACTTTTTAGACAAGGATATATAGGAAATAACTCTATCAGTTATCAGTTCTCAAATCATAGCTTTAAGTAGAAACTTCACTATCAAGAAAAAATATTGGATTGAATATAGAAAGAGATACGATTAATCAAAAATGGATTCAAAATTTAATTGGGGTGTTAAATACAAATACTATATGTGAAACACCCATTTTGCAGAATAGAGTTTTATTTTCTATATTATATCTATGAGATAATTAATCTCAAACCCTTGAAATACCTAAGTAAAAACTTAGTTTTTGAAGAGGTCTATTCAATCAAATCAGGATAATTAGTAAGTATCCATCCATCTTTAATTAATTAGGGCTTACTGACTAAATCTAAAAGCATTTACATATCAAGACTTTAGCCTTTGCATCTGGGAAAAAATTGCGAGCTTTTTTCTTCCCATAGTTCCCATAGTTGAGCATGTGAGTTTTGTGAGAGACAAGGGCAGAAAATTAAGGGGCAATTCTTTCAACTACATCCTCTGTAATTCCCACTATTATATACTAGGCGCGCCTTGATGCAAAGTCTCTCCCTAATCTTTACTCCTACCCTTACCAATGGATATTTATCATAGAGTCAATGGGGGAGATTGCATCCCCTTACTTCCCTCCTTTATGCGCCATAAATGAGAGTTTTGCCCCTCATGGCTTCTGATACTGGATATACGCTTAAGGGTTCGCCCATAGTAATAGATCCCACTTTTGCTAATAGCTGGGTTTTAGCCGTTGTAAGTAATTTCAACTAAGACTAATACCTCCAATACCTTCCCAAGCCTGGGTATCCCAGCTATAAGGCTAGGCTTTTGCTTATTGGAATATCCTTAATTCTTGAGCCTTCAAGTGTACTCTTTTCTTACCTCTAAACAGATGAGGACTCAAGGACTGACTTCGTTCCCACATACAATTCCGTGTCTGAGACTAGAACTCCTAAACTGTGGCGGTTTTACCAGAAGTATCCTAATTCATGATGAAATACCCAGGAGCAAGCAAACTAAAATGGTATGGTTTTTCGGGAATACTTGGAGAATTACCCTAAACTAAGGTAACGATAGTTTTAATAGCATTGGTTTTCTATTCCTAACTAAGATAAATATATAAGATGACCGGCTTCATTTTAAATTTTAGATAGTCTTTCTTTGCTTACTCAAAACACATTTGAGCAAACATTTTTTAACCATCTGTTGCTGCCTTTTTTCTTTCAGTATCAACGTTTTTGTAAAGTCTTTAGCCACTTGGAGAGACTTTCGGTAATATTGAGCAATTCAAACTAATTCTCCTTGGTTCGTTAATACAGAAGATTAAATAAAAATTAACTTAAAAGTCTTATACCAATTCTCAAAAACTTGGCTATATTTTAATTGTATCTTTCACTAAAAATTTTAACTGAAAACCTCTGAAATTTTGACTCCTGACTCTTGAGTCTTAACTGCCAGCAAAATATTACAACTTAAACTGGTGTAAACTAAGTACCATCGTGCTCCAAAATTTTCGTCGATCGCCTCCTTCTCCCAGTATATTTTTCCTTAATTTGTTTCACCCGCCTCACTAACTCCCTACCTTTTTCCGGGTTGACCATCGCCACAAAATTAGCAAAACCTTCTATTGCAGCTATCACATTATCACTATGACCCCACCTTTTCCCTTGAGGTCCGTCCTTTTCTATCTGATATAAAGTTGCCCGAAACCTCTTCAACTCTTTGCGAGAAATATTCGGAAATTCATTCACCACAACACCAGTAACTTCAAGTTGACTAGACTTGCCCCGAAGAAGTCTGGTCTTTTCTCTATTTACAGTAAACCCTTCATGACTAACAATAGACTCAGTACGTCGGAAAACATTGCAAATGTGTCGGAGACTATCTCCAGAACTAGAAAAAGTCAAGTCATCAGCATAACGAGTATAAACAAAATCAAGTTTGGCTGCCATTTCACTTAGACGTTTATCCAAGCGACGACACATAATATTAGTAATTGCTGGACTAGCAGGAGAACCTTGAGGTAAGTGGCGATCGCTCTGAGCTACATAATAAACCTGTCCGTCTAACTCTACTACTACGACATTAGGTTCAGTACAAAGAAGAGCAAAAATAGTAGCAGCAGCTTCAGAGTAACCCAATGAAAAAAATAATCCTTTGACACGCTTGTAACAAATAGAGGGAAAAAAATTTTTTAGGTCAAAATTAATAATTACATCTTTAGCCACATGAGGTTCAGCATTAGTAAGAATAGAATGTCCGGCACGGAAACCATGAACTGCTTCATGGAGGGGAACATTACAGAGAATATTATCAAGTATCCAAGTTTGAACATTTTTCAAACGTGGCATCGGAGCAGATATTTGCCTTTCTCCCCCTGTTTTCTTAGGAATTTTGAAACGGATGTAGTGGGAAACTGTAGAAGTAGGGCGGGAAAATGCCAGAAACCTAAGTTCTCCCACAGTAATATCCATAGCATTAGCTATATCTTGGGCAGTATTAAGGATAGGGAGGTTGTAAATTTCGAGACGAAAGATATTCCCTTCAACATTATTCAGTCCTCCAGATATCTCTTCCCCTAGATAAATAATGTCATTTTCTTTTTTTTCTTGCCATGCTTTAGCGCGTTCTTGTCTTTCTCTTTCCCGAAGTTCTTTAGTTTCTTGTTGTTTGCGACGTGACTCAACTAATCTTTGTTTGTAAGCTTCTTGACCCAGTTTCTTTAAGTTAAAAAGGTGGGCATTTTCTTGGCGAAGTTTTTTCAGTTGTTGTTCTAGTTCCCCACGACGCTGAATTTCATCGACAGGGTCTAGAGGCATTTCTTCACCTTCTGGCCAAAAGCCATAGCGAGTCATTTCTTCGAGGAGAAATTCTTCCCGGCCTATTTCGCGAATACGAGCATATAGTTCTTTGCGGGAGCTTGGCTGATCCGTCATTTCAGTTATCAGTATCAATTATCATTTATTGGTTAGCTTCCTGGAGGAGGAACTGGGCTTTTCATATCGCGTAGGGCAACAGTACTTCCAGTAATAGGGAGACCTAAAAATCCCAAATTTCGTTTTTTTTATTCTGTTGAAAGAGTAAAAGATTAACTTTATTTCTTTGGTAATTTTAAGTTGAAACTCAAAAGTTAAGATTTCAAAATTATTTATATCAATTAGTATTGAGTTATCAGCTTTTTTTTAAGTTAAATCTTTTTAAATAAAAATTTATTGGCTGACTTGCCCAAATAAAAAATTAAGCTCTTCAAAAAAATGAATCTAGGAAATTATCCAAATTAGTTTTTCCTTATTCAATCAAATTAACCCTACTTTTTTCAGAGCTTTTTCTGCCGCACTTTTTTCTGCTTCTTGTTTACGATTTCCTTTACCAACACCATATAATTTTCCTCTAACTCTAACTTCCGCAGTAAATATTTTAGCATGATCTAAACCTTCTCCATTATTAGATTCATATCTAGGATTTTCTCCAAATTTTGCGAGTGCCCACTGTTGAAATTTACCCTTAGTATCTACTAAATCTTTTGGTTGTGAATTATCACCATAATTAGGCAAAATTATATTATCTGCAACAGGTTCAAAAAGCCTTTTAATAAAAGGTTTAACTTTCGTTAAATTTGAGTCCAAAAAATAGGCTCCAATTATTGCTTCAAAAGTGTCACTTAGTAAAGCTGGATTTTTCCTTCCACCATCTTTTTCCGCACCTTTACCTAAGCGCATTTTTGCACCAATTCCCAATTGAACTGCGAACTTTGCTAATTGTTTTTCATCTACTAAAAGTGAACGGATCCGAGTAAGTTCTTTGGGTTTGAGATTATGCTCTTCTTTGTATCTTCTATATAGCAATTCTCCTACTAAGAAACCTAGTAAAGCATCGCCGATAAATTCTAGACTTTCGTTGTCTTCCTCATCTCCATAATTTTCGTTTAAATAGGAACGATGGGTTAGAGCTTGTTGAAGAAGTTTTTGATTTTTAAACTCAGGTATTTTATCTATCATTTGCTAATTTTCAATTTATTGATATTTATTTATATTTATCTATATTGGGTAAGTATTCAGCTATCAACTATCAGCTATCAGCTAAAAGGAAGAATGAGCCTCCAAAAAAAATTAAAAGTCCAACACGAAAAAGACGATCAGCTAAACTTAGTAATTTATTACTTTTATCCATGTTTTTTACAAGGTTATGCTGGGAAAAACTGAGAGCTGACTGCTAATAACTGAATACTTACATATGGGAATATTAGATATCTATTTTTAATAGTGTATAAATAAAAAAAACTCCCATCTCTTGATAGACAATTACCAAAAAAATATATATTGAGAGTGACAAATACAGGATATTTCAACTTTATGAATACCCTCACCCTAGCAAGATTCCCGCAATGCATAATTTTCTCTAAATACAGCCGTACATCTTATGCCCGAAATTAGCTGTAATATCACTCCAAAATTACTAATAATATTGGTATGTTTTTCGGCATAAAATTTTATCAAATTAGAACCACTCAAACTGAGCAAACATTATATTAAGTTTCCTCAGCTAAGCTAATGTCTTATCAATGGTAGATTGCCATATATTACACTTATTGCTTTCATCTCATTTGTAGTTACTTTTCTTTTAGATAAAGAATTATGATATTTTTAGTTAAGTAGAAACTTAAAAACTTATTTGCTCATATCATAGTTGGAAATAACTATCTTAAAAATTATTATTCTTTTGAACTATTTACCTAAATAAATAATTATATATTTATGCTAGAGATTACTTACAAAGATTGGATACACAAATAAACTTGATATATCTACCATGGATGAGACAGCAGCCAACTAATGACTATAGGTTCTAAAATTTTATACTTTATTAATTTGAATAATAGCAAAGATATAAAATTTTTGTCAATAGTTCTCAGATTAATTTTTTTTTGCTAACTTTTATTTTTTCTTGACATTTGACCTCTCATTAATTTATTAGTAATTTTACTGATTAAGTGAGGACCAGTCAGGAATATTTATTTCATCCTAGAATCAATAATTCTATTGAGATTAATTTGTGCTATTTGATTAAGAAATCACAATTTATTAATCAATAGCCAACTTTTTTATGAAATTTAGACAGTAATTAGTTGATTTTTGGGAAAATATCATATTTAATAATTTCTCAGAATAATTACATTTATTTTTAGGTTTCTAAATATTAAATTATATGAGTAAAACTTTAATTTTATCTGTGAATTATCACCAAATTATAAAAAGTGTAAATCCTTTCAATTATGGTAATTTTTTACATATAATATTAAAGTTACTAAATATAAAATTAGGATAATGAATATATGTCAACTATTGCAGTTATAGATTACGATATGGGTAACTTGCACTCCGTTTGTAAAGGCTTAGAAAAAGCAGGAGCAACTCCAAAAATTACAGATTCTTCAATAGAAATAGACAAGGCTGATGCAGTGATTTTACCAGGGGTAGGGTCTTTCGATCCAGCAGTACAACATTTAAGAACACGCAACTTAGAAATACCTATTAAACAAGTTATTGCTTCTGGAAAACCATTTTTAGGTATATGTTTAGGTTTACAAATATTATTTGAAAGTAGCGAAGAAGGTCAAGAACCAGGCTTAGGAATATTTGCTGGAAAAGTATGTCGGTTTAAATCTGAACCTGGCCTGACAATTCCACAAATGGGTTGGAATAAATTACAATTTACTCAACCAGAACATCTTTTGTGGAGTGAAATAGGTTCTCAACCCTGGGTATATTTTGTTCATTCTTATTATGTTGATCCTACAGACTCTCAAGTTACAGCAGCAACTGTCACCCATGGTCATCAAACTGTTACTGCAGCAGTAGGAAAAGATAATTTAATAGCAGTACAATTTCACCCAGAAAAATCTTCTACTGCCGGATTAAAAATTTTGTCAAATTTTGTTAGTAAAGTTATCCCTAAAAATTTGGCTTTAGCTAGTTAAGGCTTGCTGAAAAAGTCTGAGCAGTGAAGTTAGAACTCAGAAATAGGTGGGAACATTTCATGGAACTTACTTAGGTCTAAATGGGAATTAATTAGAAAGTAGTCAGATATATTTGCCCTTGATTTTTGGGCAATTATTCTGCTGTTGATATTAATATGTATTAGCTTTAGGTACTGAAAAAATTACACTTTATTAGACTTTTAAAAAGGTATTTGTAAATATCAGTAAATGGCTTGATATTTAATTAGCAAGCTATAGTGAAATGACTATTATTTTTAATTTAATTTTTAATTTAATTTTTAATTTGATATCCTGGTACTTCTTTTTTTTTTAAGATAAGTCTTTGAGATGAATTTTTGAGGTGAATTTTTGATATGAATTTAAGAATATATGGTAACCGTCAGTTAAAAACTTTACCAGGAATGGAAATTCGACCAACTTTGGCTAAGGTGCGAGAAGCAGTCTTTAATATCTGGCAAAATAATATAGATGGATGTCGATGGCTCGATATATGTGCTGGTGTAGGTTCTATGGGAGCAGAAGCTTTATGTAGAGGAGCATCCATAGCGATCGCTATGGAACAATATAGCCCTGCTTGTACTTTAATTCGCCAAAATTGGCAACTGGTGGCTAGTTCATCCCAGGAATTTCAGGTTTTGCGGGGAGATGTTTTAAAACGGTTAAAAGTTTTAGTGGGCCAGAAGTTTGATTTGATTTATTTTGATCCCCCCTATACTAGTAATTTATATCAACCAGTATTGGAGGCGATCGCTCAATATCAACTTCTAGGGCTAACCAGCGAGCTAGCAGTAGAACATTGTCCCAAAATATGGCCAGTTAAATCTATTCCCAATTTAGAAATTTGTCGGCAGAAAGTCTATGGCAATACAGCTTTGACTTTCTTTCGTCTTTTTCAGAACTGAGCATAGATAAATTTATGGAAAAACTTAACTTTCTTTCCATCTCTACGTCTTGAATATGTATACTATCACTGAGGGATAAAAGTGATGGTTTTTACATGTATTGTCTTGGTCTTTGAGGACAAAACCCATATTACACTGGTTGATAATTTGGAGTATGTTGCTTACTCACTCCCAGCACTGTAACAAGAATGGTTTCCTTTCTTTTATGTCCCTTAACTTAGAAATAGTCATATATAAGTAATAGCTTTTAGTTTTTCCTTTTTAAACAAGTTATAATTGTGATTTCAATACCTCAATATAGAGCTTTTGTCAAGGGCTAACTAAATTTTTTAAGGTAAGCTTTTTAAAGCTACATAATGACATATTAGTAACTTTAAAAAGTTTTGTATTTTTGGTTTTGGTTAACTATTGCTCCTTAATATTTAACCATTTAATTGGTTACCTCGCTTGTATTGTTGGTAAGCTGCAAAAAATAGTCCTGACAATGTTACGAGGATTAGACCTAGTACTACTCCAGAAAGTAATGGTTCTACCACGAAGCTAACTCCTTTGATGAAATTTTTGTTTGTTATTGATCAATAATATAGTGGATTAAAGTTAAACTAACGATCAATTTGATCAAAACCTGTACTTTGTCTTGAGATGGTGAGTCTAGTTCTTTTTTTCAGGTAAACATTATTGTTGTGACAATATTTCTCTTGGGGGAGGCAGGTTCTAACCTCTACATTTTGGGCATTAAACAATTCAAGAAAATTCAACAAAGACAGAGGTGAGGAAAAATAGTTTGCTAGGATAAAAACTTTAGATAACCGGGGAAAGAGAACTTGGCACTACAGTATGAGCAGAGAACATTAGAGTTTTGATTCTAGCTCGGCATCAACTTGTACTAATCTCTCATAAAGTTAGCACTTGAGAAAACTAACTGTCTTTTTCTTCCTTAAACATAAAAATATAAAGCTATTTTAGAAGAATATTGTTATAGACTTAGGACTTTCAAAAAATATTTAACTTTCAATCAAAGTATTACCACTGAAAATATTACATCTGTTAAGATGTACAAATCAATATTAAACTTTAAATTTTTCTGTAAATAATTTTTGAGCTCTAAAAGATTTTGGATAACCAACTTGCTGAAATCAAAAAAGAAGTCCCGCTGCAGTGGATCAGCTTAGTTGGTTCTGCTGTTCTTCTAGTAATCTTATTTATATTTCTAGGAGTTGAGCCATCTCAAGTGTCTGATCCTTATAGCAAAGATGTATTGTCTCTTGAGGCAGACCCCATAAAAGGTGAAGATATTTTTCAGATCAATTGTGCAGGTTGTCACAAATCATCTATGGATAGTCAGGTTGGACCAAGGTTAGAGGGAGTATCCCAACATAAGTCGGACTTGGCAATTATTAAACAAGTAGTTAGTGGCCAAACACCACCTATGCCGCAATTTCAACCTAGTGAGCAAGAAATGGCCGATTTATTAAGCTATTTAAAAAAAATATAATTAAAAATGAAATAGGGGTTGCCAAAATAGCTCTACTTTTGCTATATTAAAAAACGTTGCCGGTGTAGCTCAGTTGGTAGAGCACTCGACTTGTAATCGAACGGTCAGGAGTTCGAGTCTCCTCACCGGCTCTTTTTTAATTGGTTCGCCCTATATAATTCTGATTAATTAATTAAGTTATTGCTGAGGCTAGTTATAATATAGTTACTTAAAGAATGTAATTGATTGGGCAAAATCAAGTCAAAAATTATGAATTGGTAAATGGGAAAATTGTGCAGAGTCTCATGTATCTTGTGGGATAATTCTGTAATAAATTGTCTCGTCTGGGTGATATAGAAATGCTAAATTAACTATATATTATCCAGGATTAATATGCTGATTAAAACAGATGAATTAAATAATTTAATAGATAGCTATTGGCAAGTCGTAGGATATCAAAAACAGATTAAGGAACTTTACCAATTCTTAGATGCACAATTTAAGGCGCGGGAATATGGAGTAAAATTAGAACCCATTCGTAATGGACTTTTTGCGATTTCCCAAGATTATGATATTTATGAGAAAAAGGTTTATCCTATATATCTTTGGGTTCCACAATGGTATGGTCGTTTTTATGTAAATTCCCAGAAGATCCCCGCAGATACGGCTATAGAAGATTGTCCCATAGAACGATTAGATTATATAGCGTTTGTTTGGAATTGGATAGGATGCAATGATCCTCATGTCCCAGATACAAAAGAGCCTGAATGTTGGTTAGCTGTTACGAAGCCAGAAGTAGAAAACCCTTCGGAGAGGTTGGAGGATGTAGCTGAAAATATTTGGAATCACTTTCGGTTACAATTAATGGATGAGGAAACTGAGGATGGCTGGTTAAAAGGTCATTTCGATCCCCACAAAGAGGACTGTAATTTAAAAGGTTGGTGGTTACTAAGGCGTCTACCACTCTCTCAGGTAGTTAGTTGTTATCAGGTACAACAGTTAGTGGTAAAAGCAATTTGTGAAAAATATAATGAGTTAAGTAATTCTCAGTCTTGACTTAATTAAAGAATAATGATAAAATATGTAAATAATTCTACTATGAGATAGGATATAAATAACTACTGGATAAGACCCTATCTGTAGGAGGTAAATATTAGAGTTGCTTTTCTGGGTAAGTCTTGAGTAAGCTTAAGCTAAATAATAAACAAACAGAAAATCCTGATGACTCAAGACTGGGACTATAGCAGGTTATAATAAGCTGATCTTTTTTAATAACCGTAAAACTGGTTTAATAATTGCTTTTTGTTCCCTGATAATTTTAGTCGAGCTTTTTTTTCTTCAAAATTTGCCAGTAAATATGAAAAAACGTCAGTTGGGAAATACGGATATCAAAATTAGTGAGGTTGGCTTGGGTACTTGGCAAATGTCAGGGGATGTGTGGGGGAAAAAAACGGAGGCTGAATATTGTCGGGGGATCGAGGTGGCAATAGAGGCGGGTATTGATTATTTTGATACGGCTTTAGAATACGGAAATGGCTATTGTGAACAGGTTGTGGGAAAGGTATTACAGAGATATCCATCTGTGGTTATTTCTAGTAAAATACCTCCTCAATGTGATGAATGGTCACCAAAACCTCAAGATAATATTGATGATTATTTTTCCCCTGCTTGGATAAATAAATGTTGCGAGACCACACTTAGAAATTTACGGCGAGAATGCATTGATATTTTATTTCTGCATACTTGGAATGTGGCTTGGGGCGATCGCACGGAATGGTATGAGGCGATGGTCAAGCTAAAAGAACAGGGAAAAATTAGAGCTATCGGGGTATCAGTGGGGGACCGGCGTGCTTCTGAAGCGAATAGTCATATCGAAGCAGGACGGATAGATGTGGTAATGGCTGTTTATAATGTTTTGGAACAGGAGCCAGAATATACTCTCTTGCCGATGGCTAAAAAACATCAGGTGGGGATAATAGCACGCTGTCCGTTTAGTTCTGGTGCATTGGTGAGTAATTGGACATCTTCTCATAAGTTTCCTGAAGGAGACTGGCGGGGCTTATGGACTTCTCATGATTGGGTGGCTAAACAAATGGAAATGGTGGATCATATTAAACCGATCGTCAAAAATACTAACTTACCAATGTGGACTATAGGCTTAAAATATATTTTGAACAATAAAACGGTGACTTCGGTTATTCCAGGTTCATCTAGCCCTGAACATATTCGCGATAATGCTTCTGTGACTATGTTGCCTGATCTTTCTGAAGAGGTATTGGGACATTTACAAGAACTTTGGTTAGATGGTAAGGTGCATGGAACTTACAATGGTGGGGCTTAATAAAGATTCCTGTTTATGCTTAGAAAACTTCGATAAAACAATTGTAGTAGTTGAATATTAGGCACAGATAGTTCAGTGTTAAAACTTGGTCAGGGATAATTTCTGGCTTTTAATTTGTGCATATTTTTATGACTATTATTTAAGCAGATTAAAATATATTCTGATGAAACAAAAATGTACTGATAAAGCAATAGCTAACAAAATTAAAAAATGGCTTCAAGTAGTATCTCAACTTAATAATGGAGATTTTATTTTTGCTATACCTACTACTCGTTTAACAAGTCTTAAAAGTCTAATTCAAGATAAAACAGCAGCAGAATTATTTGCTTTTCATCTTGCTAAAAAATTACAGCAGGAGATGAATGAAGTTAAACGTTATAAAGAATTTACTCAAGAAGAATGGTCAATTCGCCTTAATTTGATTTCTGATACTGTTGCTCAAATGGAGGATTATTTAGCAGATCCTACTGCTGAAAAAAAGCACTCTTTCTGGGAGTTGTTGAGAAGAATTGATGGTTTACAAAGTAATCATTATGGTAGGGTTAATTGGAGTACTGTAAGTTTTTTTCGTAGTGGTTATTTACTTAAGTTAGATTATGCTTTGCGCTGTTTTGTTGAACAAGATTTTTCTAGCTGGGCTTATAAGTTGGCTATGGTATATGTTGTACGTTATGAGCCAAGTTATGGTAGTGGGTTAATTCCTGCTTCTGTTCCTATGTTATTAGAGGTGTCTGAGTTTTGGTGTAATTATTATTTTGATTGTTCTTTAATTGAGAAGTTTCCTCAAGATTTGAAAATAAGCTGTTTAAAATGAATAATTAGTTTTTTCCGAATTTAGGGAGGTTAAATGGAACATCTATAAAGAGGTCTACTATGCAGGAGTTTTTCTGTATGGGAGGCCTCTTTACGGGGTTAAGTTGGGATTTATTAAGTAATAAGCTGTTATAATTATATCATTGATTTTAAAAAATGTCAAGCCCTCAAGGGGGGAAGTTTTAGGAAAAAGAAATTATGGCTAAAGGCCAAAAGGGGAAAGGAGAAAAGGGTTAGAGGGTTATCAGGCGATCGCAGATAAGGCAAAAACGAGGACTCAGAAGTTTTTTTCAGAATTTAGAATGAACAGTTTAGAATAAAGAGTTAGCTTTGAGGCCAATACTCAGCTATTTTGTTGAGAGTTTAGAGTTTGAAATGAATAATTAGTTTTTTCGGAATGTAGGGAGGTTACATGTAGGGACTTTGCATGTAGGGCGTCCTTACTGTGGTTTTCTGTTGAGGAAAATTTCTGTATAGCAGACTCCTTTGTTCTATTAAGTTGGAATATAGCACGCAACATATTACAACAATACTACATAAGCTCAAAAATTTCGACTAGCCTTTGGCGAGACTAAATAGGGCAAGAGGGCAAGAGGGCAAAGGGCTATTCAAAAGTCCTGGGGGGGGACACTCACAAGACGAAAACCAAAAATGATGTTGTTCGCCTCGACGGAGAAATAGCTGTTGCGGTCCCCAGAGCGACACCACCAAGGATAGCCGTACCAGGAGCCGCTACGAAGGATTTTTCTACTTTTAGTATCACTATGTGTATTACTATTAATCCAAGCACTTCCATCTGTAGGAGCTCCTACATAGTTATCATGCCTGTCGTCAGCACACCATTCATGAACGTTTCCATGCATATCATATAAACCAAAAGCATTTGGTGGAAATTTACCTACAGGAGTTGTTTGCCCTCTATATTCTCCTTTTGGCCCATCGCTGTAAGTATACTTCCCATCATAGTTAGCTAACTCAGGTGTTATGGTTTCTCCAAAGTAGAATGGTGTACTCGTTCCTGCACGACAAGCATATTCCCATTCTGCTTCACTCGGCAACCTGTACTTTCTTCCTGTTAGTTTTGATAGTCTTTGACAAAATTCTACTGCTTGGTTCCAACTAACCCGCTCCACTGGTCTGTGCCATCTATCTATATTTTCGTATGGTTCTTTAAAATATGATGGCTCTGGGTCTAGGTCTCCTTCTACTTTTATGTCTGTTCGAGAGGCGATCGCTTTCCACTGTCCTTGAGTTACTGGATATTTGCCCATAAAAAAGGAAGGAACAGTTACCTGATGTTGGGGCCGTTCATTATCTTCGCTATACTTTTCACTTTCAGGAGAACCCATGGTAAAAGTACCACCAGGGATAGCTACCATTTCTAAATTAATATCAGGCCCAAGAATTTCGATGAAATAAGAAGCAGTATAAGTTCTGGTGTTGATAATATTTCCACGTCGGTTAACAGTAGGGGTTTTAAAACTCCAATGTTGTAATTTTTCCCCAATTTGAAACTGATTATTTTTAATAGTTTGAGGAATATCTAAATTTACATATTGAGAAAATAAAAATGACTGTAGAGCTTCTAATTTAGAGCCTTTTCTAGATTCAAATAACCCTGGGTTTTTATTCTCAAATTTACGAAAGATATTAGTTAAGCGACCCCTAATGGCTGAAGTTGAAAGAGACAGTTTTTGAGCAGCTTGAGAAATAGAAAGAAATTCTTGGGAACTTGGAAATAGATTAATTAAAATTTCTTTTTGAATAGAAGTTAAATCATACTCTTGAGCGACTTTTTCCAGAAAATCTCTCCATTTTACAGACTCTCCTGGAACCTCAGAATTCAAGTCTTGTAAATTTTCCTCAATTTGATCATTTTCAAGAATTTGAGGAATATATGAATTTACATATTCAGAAGATAAAAATAAATGCAGAGCTTCTAGTCGAGAATATTTTTGAGATGCAAATAAATCTGGATTTTTACTTTCAAATTTAGGAAAAATATGATTTAAGCGACCTTTAATAACTGAAGCCGAACTGAGAAGTTTTTGAGCTAGTTCAGAAATAGAAAGAAATTCTTGGGAACTTGGAAATAGATTAATTAAAATTTCTTTTTGAATAGAATTTAAATCATACTCTTGAGCGACTTTTTCCAGAAAATCTCTCCATTTTACAGACTCTCCTGGAACTTCAGAATTCAAGTCTTGTAAATTTTCCTCAATTTGATCATTTTCAAGAATTTGAGGAATATATGAATTTTTATATTCAGAAGATAAAAATAAATGCAGAGCTTCTAGTCGAGAATATTTTTGAGATGCAAATAAATCTGGATTTTTACTTTCAAATTTACGAAAGATATTAGTTAAGCGACCCCTAATGGCTGAAGTTGAAAGAGACAGTTTTTGAGCAGCTTGAGAAATAGAAAGAAATTCTTGGGAACTTGGAAATAGATTAATTAAAATTTCTTTTTGAATAGAAGTTAAATCATACTCTTGAGCGACTTTTTCCAGAAAATCTCTCCATTTTACAGACTCTCCTGGAACCTCAGAATTCAAGTCTTGTAAATTTTCCTCAATTTGATCATTTTCAAGAATTTGAGGAATATATGAATTTTTATATTCAGAAGATAAAAATAAATGCAGAGCTTCTAGTCGAGAATATTTTTGAGATGCAAATAAATCTGGATTTTTACTTTCAAATTTACGAAAGATATTAGTTAAGCGACCCCTAATGGCTGAAGTTGAAAGAGACAGTTTTTGAGCTAGTTCAGAAATAGAAAGAAATTCTTGGGAACTTGGAAATAGATTAATTAAAATTTCTTTTTGACTAGAACTTAAACGATATTTTTGAGCGACTTTTTCCAGAAAATCTCTCCATTTTACAGACTCTCCTGGAACTTCAGAATTCAAGTCTTGTAAATTTTCCTCAATTTGATCATTTTCAAGAATTTGAGGAATATATGAATTTTTATATTCAGAAGATAAAAATAAATGCAGAGCTTCTAGTCGAGAATATTTTTGAGATGCAAATAAATCTGGATTTTTACTTTCAAATTTAGGAAAAATATGATTTAAGCGACCTTTAATAACTGAAGCCGAACTGAGAAGTTTTTGAGCTAGTTCAGAAATAGAAAGAAATTCTTGGGAACTTGGAAATAGATTAATTAAAATTTCTTTTTGAATAGAAGTTAAATCATACTCTTGAGCGACTTTTTCCAGAAAATCTCTCCATTTTACAGACTCTCCTGGAACTTCAGAATTCAAGTCTTGTAAATTTTCCTCAATTTGATCATTTTCAAGAGTTTGAGGAATATATGAATTTACATATTCAGAAGATAAAAATAAATGCAGAGCTTCTAGTCGAGAATATTTTTGAGATGCAAATAAATCTGGATTTTTATTTTCAAATTTAGGAAAAATATGATTTAAGCGACCTTTAATAACTGAAGCCGAACTGAGAAGTTTTTGAGCTAGTTCAGAAATAGAAAGAAATTCTTGGGAACTTGGAAATAGATTAATTAAAATTTCTTTTTGAATAGAAGTTAAATCATACTCTTGAGCGACTTTTTCCAGAAAATCTCTCCATTTTACAGACTCTCCTGGAACTTCAGAATTCAAGTCTTGTAAATTTTCCTCAATTTGATCATTTTCAAGAATTTGAGGAATATATGAATTTTTATATTCAGAAGATAAAAATAAATGCAGAGCTTCTAGTCGAGAATATTTTTGAGATGCAAATAAATCTGGATTTTTACTTTCAAATTTAGGAAAAATATGATTTAAGCGACCTTTAATAACTGAAGCCGAACTGAGAAGTTTTTGAGCTAGTTCAGAAATAGAAAGAAATTCTTGGGAACTTGGAAATAGATTAATTAAAATTTCTTTTTGAATAGAAGTTAAATCATACTCTTGAGCGACTTTTTCCAGAAAATCTCTCCATTTTACAGACTCTCCTGGAACTTCAGAATTCAAGTCTTGTAAATTTTCCTCAATTTGATCATTTTCAAGAGTTTGAGGAATATATGAATTTACATATTCAGAAGATAAAAATAAATGCAGAGCTTCTAGTCGAGAATATTTTTGAGATGCAAATAAATCTGGATTTTTATTTTCAAATTTAGGAAAAATATGATTTAAGCGACCTTTAATAACTGAAGCCGAACTGAGAAGTTTTTGAGCTAGTTCAGAAATAGAAAGAAATTCTTGGGAACTTGGAAATAGATTAATTAAAATTTCTTTTTGAATAGAAGTTAAATCATACTCTTGAGCGACTTTTTCCAGAAAATCTCTCCATTTTACAGACTCTCCTGGAACTTCAGAATTCAAGTCTTGTAAATTTTCCTCAATTTGATCATTTTCAAGAATTTGAGGAATATATGAATTTTTATATTCAGAAGATAAAAATAAATGCAGAGCTTCTAGTCGAGAATATTTTTGAGATGCAAATAAATCTGGATTTTTACTTTCAAATTTAGGAAAAATATGATTTAAGCGACCTTTAATAACTGAAGCCGAACTGAGAAGTTTTTGAGCTAGTTCAGAAATAGAAAGAAATTCTTGGGAACTTGGAAATAGATTAATTAAAATTTCTTTTTGAATAGAACTTAAACGATATTTTTGAGCGACTTTTTCCAGAAAATCTCTCCAATTTATAGATTCTCCTGGAACTTCAGACATCAAATATAACTGAGCGCGACTTCTATCTAACTTGGGAATATAATCAGTATATTTATCTCCATATTGCCTAAGAGTTGAGATAGATATAGTCGCAAAAGTGTGAATTAATCTAATATCTTGATCATCCCGAAAATTCCAAGGTTCATTTAATAGAATTGCTTCAAATTCTCGAATAGTTTCATATCCAAAATGACTAGCAATTTTTTCAGTTAAACGACCAATAACCCCAATACAAAATTCTTTTCCTCCTAAACGGTCTAAAAATATCTCCCTAATTCCCGGTTGAAATTCAAACTCAATTTGATGAGGAAAACGATAAGAATTAAAAGGTTTAACCGGACTTAATAATCCTCCCATTAATACTTCTGCGACATTAATTTGAGTCGACTTTGGTAATAAAGCTCGTTGTATTAAACGAATAGTAGAAAGATTAATTGGAATAGCAGATAACCATTGAATTAATTGCCAAGCTTCCTTGGAAAAAGTGGCATAAAAATTATTAATTTGTTCTCTAGGAGTGAGAGGTTCTTCCTCTTCTTCTGGCTCTGGACCCATCAATTCTAAACCTAACCCAGCACCAGCACACCAACTGATTCCTTTTCCTACCATAACATTAACCCAAGCAGCCATTGACTTTGGTTCTAAATTTAGAATTGGTAATTTAACTGTTTGTTGATTAAGGTATTTTTCTTGCCAATACTCAATAGGAATTGCATCCCATTTTTGAGTCGAATTTTGCTTTTTATTATTTCCTAATCGCAGTCTAATTGCATAACAAAGATTTGTATTTTCCCACATTCTTTCAGGAAAAGGATTGAGGATAGTCAACTTTTCTTTTGTTGCCCATTTTTGAAGAATATTAATAAATTTCTGATTAATCCAAGCTAGGGAAATACAATCACTAAGCATCAAAATTAACCGTCTATGATCGGATGAATTTAATTCTTGAGGAGATAGAGTCAGAGAAGGAGAATGAAAAGGATAAATTTGTAAATTTTCTGAATTATTATCCCATTTTATGCGATAAAGTTTGATATCTCGAAATGCTCCTAAATGTTCTAGAAAATCTCTAACTTCTGGCAATAAAGACTGCCAAAGAATCATTGAATCACTATCTTCTATGAGCAAAACAACATCTAACCAACGTTCTTTTTTAGGAGTTAAAACTGGAAAATAACGGGGAAAATTCAGGGTACTAAGTTCTGCACTTATTTTGGCAGTTTCATTAACATCTAATTCCTGAGCAACTCGAGAGTTTACCTTTTGTTTGAAGGGTTTAATAAGGCGACTTAATTCTAGAGTATTACGCAAAATTGCTATGTCTGGTAATTTGATAGGCAATTTTTCAGTAGTCAAAGATGTTGGTTGAATTTCTGTATTTTGAGATTTATTTGATGATGAAGTAGTTAAAGGATATTGAGAAGACGAAGACCTAGTAGGCGTTTTTTTTGGTTGTTGAATACTAGCTGTTTTTGAAAGTTGAAAGTCATAAGATTGATCAAAGTTTTCAGCTAGCTCCTCCGTATTACTTGAAACTAAATTTTGAGAATTATTTTCTTCCTGTTTTTGTTCACTAACTTGGTGCACAAACCATAAAACCTCTGCTATTTGCATCGAATCAAGTTGCCATTCTTTTGTCTTTATAAAAGCTATGAATTTTTCAAACATAATTTAGTAGGCAATAGAAGGAAAAACTAACCTGACAGTAAATAAGTAATAATTTTTTTTGTAGTAGAAACTTAGCCTATTAAGTATTTAGTAAGTATATAAAGTAGAGATAAATAATTAGGTAAGCATTCAATAGCTGATAGCTGATAGTTAAATAGTTAGGTAAAACTTAACTCTGTTCCAAAATTTACTTACCCGTTATTTTCAATTTTTCAATTACCTTCGATAGTAGTTAAAATATTTTATTTTGAGTCCTCAACTGCTGTTGAATTTTGTTGACTACTTAGGCGACTTAATTCTAGAGTATTACGCAAAATTGCTATGTCTGGTAATTTGATAGGCAATTTTTCAGTAGTCAAAGATGTTGGTTGAATTTCTGTATTTTGAGATTTATTTGATGATGAAGTAGTTAAAGGATATTGAGAAGACGAAGACCTAGTAGGCGTTTTTTTTGGTTGTTGAATACTAGCTGTTTTTGAAAGTTGAAAGTCATAAGATTGATCAAAGTTTTCAGCTAGCTCCTCCGTATTACTTGAAACTAAATTTTGAGAATTATTTTCTTCCTGTTTTTGTTCACTAACTTGGTGCACAAACCATAAAACTTCTGCTATTTGCATCGAATCAAGTTGCCATTCTTTTGTCTTTATAAAAGCTATGAATTTTTCAAACATAATTTAGTAGGCAATAGAAGGAAAAACTAACCTGACAGTAAATAAGTAATAATTTTTTTTGTAGTAGAAACTTAGCCTATTAAGTATTTAGTAAGTATATAAAGTAGAGATAAATAATTAGGTAAGCATTCAATAGCTGATAGCTGATAGTTAAATAGTTAGGTAAAACTTAACTCTGTTCCAAAATTTACTTACCCGTTATTTTCAATTTTTCAATTACCTTCGATAGTAGTTAAAATATTTTATTTTGAGTCCTCAACTGCTGTTGAATTTTGTTGACTACTTATTGGAGGTGACCCTTTTAATTTAGTATTTAAATTATAATAAACATACCGATGTACTGTTGAGTATGGCAGATTAATATCCCACATTGCTTTTAACCATGTTTGCACTTCATTATAACTCTTAAAACTCTCTATATCTTTTAGCTCATCTCTAAGTTTTTTTTCTAACATAGGTGATATTTTTCTAGGTCTACCCAAAATTTTTTTCTTCTTCAATAAACCTTCTATACCCAACTTTCTATATGTACTAAACCATCGTGATACAGTTGTTCGATGACATCCTAATAATATTGATATATTTTCAATAGTATTTACTGCTCCTATTTTAAGCCAATATAATGCTTGTACTTTTTGCTTGAGCTTTATATCTGTCTGTCGAGATAATATTTCTTTTAGTTCTTCCGCTGATTCAATAATATCTATTTTAACGTAACAAACCATATTATTCACTATTTTAACAGCCATTAGAGTATAACATTATTTTGTATAAATTGTAGAATATTTATCAACAATAGACAGGTGTATTACTTGGAGTAATTTAACCTCATCCAGGTGAAATATGCTGGATCTTCGGGCTAAAACTCTACTAGTTTTTCTAATATCTAAAAAAAATACTACTAGCTATCTTATAACTACTTTTTCTAATAACTGCAGCCATCTACTGCGAGCTGTTCTATAACTACTTTATCTAATAACTTAAGCCCAATACTACAAGCTATCATTTTAATTATTATTCTTCTCCAGTTGTGTTGAGATATGCCATTAAACGTTGAATTATTTCCTCTTTTTCCCCAGCATTAGGCAATGGCTTATTCATCAACATAAATGCCACATTAAGTAATTGATCTGTTGCCAAAGGTCCCTTGTCTCTTTTTTTCACAAACTCAGAAATTCTTGCTTCAATATCTTGAGTTAAATCATCTCCTAAATGGGCTTTAATAATATTAGTTAGTTCCTCAATATTAGGTTCATTAATTTCTAGTTGAATACAGCGACGCTTAAAAGGTAAAGGAAATTCTCTTTCTCCATTACTCGTCATTATTACAATAGGAAATTTCTTGCAGGCTATCATTCCATCCTCAACTTTATGAGTCTTACCATCATAAGTTTCAACACTTATTTTTTGAGAATTCTGATATTTTTTCAATCTTTGTAGTTCTTTAATAATAAAATAGCCATCCTCAAAAATATTGAGTAAATCATTAGGTAAATCAATGTCACTTTTATCAATTTCATCAATTAGTAATACCCTCGGTTTTTCAGAAGAACACATCGCAGTTCCTAAAGCTCCTAAACGTATATAATTTCCAATATTAAACTTATCTTTTTCCTGTTGATTAATTTGAGCATCCTGTAGACGAGCGATCGCGTCATAATAATATAATCCCTCCTGTAAAGTACTCCGGGTATTAATTGGCCAATGTAAGACTTTTCCTAATTGTAATTCCGAAGCGATCGCCCTCGCTAAACTAGATTTACCGGTTCCTGGTTTTCCTGTTACCAAAAGTGGGCGATGTAAATAAATAGCCATATTAACAGCGTTAATAACTTTCTCATTTGCTTGAAAATTATTCTTTGGTTCCTGCTGTTGATTAAAATTCCGCCAAGGGGGAGGTTCCGGCCATTTACTAACAGTATGAGGTGTATTATTTCCCTTAAAAATTTGCCAATTACTCATAAGTTTTAGGTGTTAGGTGTTAGGTTTTAGGTTTTAGGTATTAGACTTTAGGTATTAGGTGTTAGGTGTTAGGTTTTAGGCTTTAGGTTTTAGGTTTAAAAATTAACAAAATTTGTTCTTTTTACTCATGAGTTTTAGGTGTTACTTTAGGTTTTAGGTGTTAGGTTTTAGGCTTTAGGTTTTAGGTGTTAGGTATTAGGTTTTAGGCTTTAGGTTTTAGGTTTAAAAATTAACAAAATTTGTTCTTTTTACTCATGAGTTTTAGGTGTTACTTTAGGTTTTAGGTTTTAGGCTTTAGGTTTTAGGTTTTAGGCTTTAGGTTTTAGGTTTTAGGTGTTAGGTTTTAGGCTTTAGGTATTGGGTTTTAGGTGTTAGGTTTTAGGTTTTAGGTTTTAGGTTTAAAAATTAACAAAATTTGTTCTTTTTACTCATGAGTTTTAGGTGTTACTTTAGGTTTTAGGTTTTAGGTTTTAGGTTTTAGGTTTTAGGCTTTAGGTTTTAGGCTTTAGGTTTTAGGTTTAAAAATTAACAAAATTTGTTCTTTTTACTCATGAGTTTTAGGTGTTACTTTAGGTTTTAGGTTTTAGGCTTTAGGTTTTAGGTTTTAGGTTTTAGGCTTTAGGTTTTAGGTTTAAAAATTAACAAAATTTGTTCTTTTTACTCATGAGTTTTAGGTGTTACTTTAGGTTTTAGGTTTTAGGCTTTAGGTTTTAGGTTTTAGGTTTTAGGTTTTAGGTTTTAGGCTTTAGGTTTTAGGTTTTAGGTTTTAGGCTTTAGTTTTTAGGCTTTAGGCTTTAGGTTTGAGGTTTAAAAAGGAACAAAATTTTTTCTTTTTTCTAAAATTTTAAGTTTCAGGTGTTAGGTATTAGGTGTAAGAATTAACAAAATTCATTCTTTTTTTTCTCAGGTGTTATGTTTCAGGTTTCAAAATTAATAAACTGATAAAATGTTACTACCAAATCCATTAATTTTTCCCACAAGGTCAGCTAATAAACAGTACTAAATTAATACCCAAAATTTAATTTTCTTTTTATTGGATAATTATAAGGATTTTCACATAAAAAGCAAAGATGATGTCCTAAATGATGAGGGTCATTTGAATGAGAGTCTAACCTCTTCTGTTCCACATATTCAGGTAAATTTTGTAGATTTAAAACATTTTCATTATTGGGGTTTATCAATGTATCTAAATCTATAAGGTGATTCACATTAGACTCTTTACATCTAGACCACAAAGCTATAGGAATTCCTGTTTCTATCATTAACTCATAAGTAATATTTTCTAACTCTTCTATTTTGAAGGGGAAATTAATCCCCAGAATCTTCTTTTTATTATCAATATTTTTCAAATAATTATCATTAATATTTTGACATTGGCAAGCTAAAATATAGTTACCCAAATTAATATTTTGTATGTTTCCCTGAAGATAGTTCCATTTATCTTTCCATGATTTATGATAATGTTTATAAGCTATGTGTAAACGTTGAGATGAACGAATATGAACAGAAAGAAATTTACCACGTCCTATCCTTTCATTTTTTCGATACTCCCAACAGTCAACAGGTAGAGATAATAAATTATTAGGAAGAACCCATTCTATAGCAATCTCCCAATCTTTTTCTGGAGGGAAAATATTTGCTAATTCTTCATTACATTCTGCAATTAGTTTCATAATTTTTTCTTCAACCTCTGCCTGACTATAAGTTCGATTATATTCAAAAGTATTTAACAAATTTTTATGATAAAAACTTTGAGAAGATTGAGGAATTGCCAACCATGTATTAACCAGGAATTTGTCTGCATCATTTTTCTGAATTTTTGTGCTTTCTAATTTTAAATCTATCGCCAAATAAACATAATTATTATCATCAAGACACTGATTTTTCTGATTTTCCACAACATTATCATCAATAATATTAAACGTTTGGTTGGGGTTTATTTCAGATAACGAAAAAGAATCAGATACTATTTTTTTTTGAACCTCTTCCTTTTGAAATAAACAACCATCTTCTACACTCATAAAAATAACAGGTGTAGCAAAATCATTACCTGAATAATCAGTTTGTAAAGCCACATCATGACGACCATTTTGAGCAGCAATATCAACAGGTTCACCCTTTGCTAATCTCCTATAAAATTCCGTAGAAAAAGCATTAGCTGTAGCATTCTGTACCTTATATTGCATTGCCACTACCACAGGAATACTTTGAGCCACAATTTTAGAAGCAACTCCCTTAAAAGCTTCAGATGCAGACTGCTTTCCTCCTTCACAAGCTTGTAAAACAACAATACCAGGACGATGACGAACAAATAATTGAGCAAAGAATTTCTCACTAACCCATCTAGCTAATATTTTTTTTCCAACTTTTTTTCCTAAAGCAATTTTTCCTACTTTTTTCTCTGCTTCATCCTCAAAACGACCATGACCAATAAAATGAAAAATATGAGGTTTTTTCTCTAATAATCTATCAATTTCAATTTTTGTAGCTGGATTTATTATAGGTAATAATTCAATTTGTTCAGATTGTTTCTTAGCCAACTCTTCTAAATACTCTTGTACTTCTGCATATTCGACAGGACCTTCATTTTCAGGTGCAGAAATAGCTAAAGCAATTCTCAATTTTTCATCTTTTTCTAATTGTATTGTCTTAGCAGAATTCCATAAAGCACGACGGCGAGAAAATATTAAATTAGGATCTGTTCCTAACCAAATCGTACCTTGATTAACTTCTTCAGGAATACATAAAAATTCCCAAGGTAAAGCAGCAAATTCTGGCATTTCTTTTTCATCAATATCTAATTCTATTCGTAATTTTTGCTTTTTTTTCTGTACAACTTCAAAGTAAAAATTAATAAAATCTTGGCATAATCTAGAATCAAATAAACTATTAAATAAAGCTTCCCCCAACTGACTGGTTTGTTCTGCATTTAGTTCATTATTAATAGCAACTTCCAAAAGCTTTTGAATTTCTTTTTCTTTTTCTTGATAACAAAACTTTCCAGACGAGCTTCCTGGCAATTTTTTTTTATGATTATATCTTTCAATTTCCACATTATGATGATTTTTCAGATGAATACGATAAATATAATAACTATTAGACATCAGTCAACACTTATTTAAAAATTAATAAATATCAAACTAAACAACAAGATACATTTACTGTGGCAGCTTTAAATCCCACTTTTCATTGTCACCTCTGAAAAATTTTTTAGCTGACTCTTCTGCATCCAAACCTAACCACTCTTGAATTTTTTCAGGAAGCCTAGCTAAAACAATATCGCTAATATTATCTGTCAACAAATTAATATCTATATTAGCCAAAGTTATTCCAGTTAAAGTAATAGATTTTGTTTGTTTAGGAACTTTGAAAATAACTCCAAACTTAACCGTACCAACTTTCTGTATGTTCTTGTCTTGAATTCGCCAATAACACTCTGGTGAACCTATTCCTTCAGCTACAATTTCTGGACGACCTAACTCATATTTACAGTCAGGAATAACAGCAAAAGCTTTAAATTTATTTTTACTTACAATATTAGCTTTCAAATTAGCTGGAACAAACTTCAAGACCTCTGTTATCATGGAAGAGTCAATACCAGCATCCCAAGTTAAATTCTGATTAATTCCTATATCCATACCCACACCAATTTTGATAACTGGTTGCCATTTATGTTCAGGAAAAATACTTTGAATGATTGTTTTTTCTTCACTTAACTTAAGTTTACAAGTTAAACGCCAAAATTTAGCTCCTGGCTGGGGAAGCAAATTAACATTTAGAGTCAAATAATAAAAATTATAATCATCCTTCATTTGTTGCTTGATTAGATGATTTAACTCTATCTCAGCCTCTTTAAATATTTCTTCTGTTAAGGGAATTAACTCATTTTTAGGGTTGCCAAAACTAACTTTAGTCTCCTGTAAATCTTTAATTATACTGGTAGTAATTCCCAGCTTTTGACCCCCAGCCAATAAACCTTCTTGTTTTTGTAACTCTTCAAATAATTCTTGTAGCAAACTTTCTGCTTGAATAAAGTCAGGTGAATCGAATTTAGTATTCATTAATTTTTTTGAGTAAGCCAAATAACAACAATATAATTCATGAGTGATATAATTATATTATAGTTTGTAGTTAAACTTTAGTCTTGTGTTTATCTTAGGATTTTGCCCTACTACTAACAAGTGCTAAACTTATATTAGGGCTTTATTCCTCTTCCTAATATTGAGGTTTTAGCCTACTATAAACTAGTGCTCAATTTGCAGTCTGGGCTTTATACCAAGCGTGATCAATTAGCGTGATAAATTTTTATTACAAAAAGCTACGCAAATTTTTAGACCTCAGAATTTATGATTCAGAATTCATAAGGAGTAAACTCAAGACAATTTTTAATTTGTAAATCATCTTTTTTGCTCAATTAAACATATTCTGTAATTTTTTTTATTCCCTTTACTATCCAAACGCATTCTTGTTTTATAATGAGTTAATAACTCATAGCTGATAGCTGATATATGACTGCTAAATGCTGATTTTTAATATTTAAAAATTAGGTAATTATATAAAATTAAGAGAATTACCTAAAAGTTTTATCCCTATAATGAAAATAACTATAAATAATCATTCATTAGTCATAATAAATTAGCTAGTTTTAGTGATATTTATATCACTTAATTATATATCTTATCTTTATTATATTGTAGTTAATTAATACAGTATAATATAAGCTATTAATAAATATGAATTGCTAGCCAAATTGTTTTTATATTTGGATCTGTTGATATAATTTTATGTGGAGTTTTTGCCGGAATAAAAATATAACTATCTTTGACTAATTTTTTTGTTTTTTGATTAATTTCCAATATAGCGGAACCTTGAAGTAATATTACCCATTCATCTTCGTCTTGGATAAACTCCTCACTGATAAAATTTGGGGGTGAAATTATTTTGTTAATTTTGACGTTTTTATGGGATAATAAATTTATAAATGTTTCTTCCATGATTTTGATAAAGTTCAGATATAAAAACAGTTTTTGGCACTGATATAGCAATTCTTGAATATGCTCTTTTGAGATATTTTATTCGCCCTACTGCCCTTTTTAACAGGTCCCTGGACAAGAGGAATAATATGGTCAAGTAATTGAAGCTTCTGTGAACACTGAGGCACCAAGGCGAGGCTAGTACTGAAAACTATCTACAGGTTTTTACAGTAGATATTGAGAGATACCTCCAAACCCGGTTAATTTTGCTGTGCATTGTTCATAATTTTTAGTGCTCATAATATTGGAATTACAGGTGTACCTCATCTAATAGAAAAATATTATCAACAAATTAATATTTTATATTATCCGTACATCCGTGGCCAAATCCCTCAATCCCTTTCTAGTTGTATTTTTGTTGCCGATAATATTAGGAATTTTATTCTATAGTCTTAGTATAATAATTTTTTCTACCTAATTTCTCCTCAAAAATCTTCAGTACTTATTTATGCAATAGTTCCACTACCTTGTATCTCTTTTGATAAGAATATCCAGGGCTTTCCGTTACTGGTGAGGTACACCCAAATGCTCAAGATGTCGACACTACATAATTTTTACTATTTATTCTGTACATCATTTGCTCCATGTTTGCTGTCATAAAGCCTGATTATTGAGGCCAATGGTAAGGGATGAGTAACTAGGAAGTAGGACTATTTTGTCTATTTCCATGTCTCGTTTGTACAATGGTTCCACTGTAGGGAAAAGCGATCGCTGAAGTTAGTTAATTCAAAGTTATTCTATTTTTAATATTCTTTTTTCTGTTGAATATTTTCGGAATAATCAATAGCATTATCAAGAATAGTTTAAGTTTTTGTTGGATATTTTGGGAGTAATCAACAGCATCATTAATAATAGCTTAAATTAAACAATAAAACCTTATAAAAATCAATAAAAATTATAGATTAAATAAATATTTTCCAGTTTCCAGTTGTCAGTTGTTTGTGGTAATTTTGACTATAGTTAAATGTCTTATTTGATGATTTTTTGTACTACTATCAAAATAATTATCCCTAACTTTTTGGCTTTAAATTATAACTATATATGTAGAATTAATTACACATACTTTCAAGCTGAAAAACATATATTTTTTGTGATTTGGTAATAAATCAATAAATAATAGTAATTAATTTTATCTAGGTACTTAAATAAATTCCTATTAATTAGCCATAATAAAAAATTCTTTGATTACATCAATTACTTTCAATTTCCATTCCCAAAAATTTTCTCACAGACATTCATTAGTTATTCAAAGAGATATGATATAATAGGAGCTAACTTTTGAATTCTCAGAATTCATATATTATTTGCTATACTTATCATTCTAATGACTGACGTGGGTCAACCCAGAAACCTGATTTTTTAGTCTATTCTTAAAATAACAATTGATCCGAGAAACCCGGTTTCTTTGCATAAGTCCTAATTCAGTTAGATTCAATTTGTGGAGTAGTTATTGTAATGTTAAAAAAAGGAATTTGGACATTTATCTTAATTTTGACAGTTGCTGGTTTTTGGGTAATGAATATCTATTCAGTTCAAGCAGTAGAAAATAATGTTAACTATACCCTTACAGATTTAAACAACCGGGATTTTTCTTATAAAGATTTACATGGTACTTCCTTTGCAGGTGCAACAATGTGGAAGGCAAATTTTCAAGGTGCAAATCTACAAAACACAATTCTTACCAAAGGAGATTTTTTAAGAGCTAATTTAACAGAAGCAGACTTTACTGGGACTTTTGCAGACCGAGTTAGCTTTGATAAAAGTGACTTAACTAATGCTATTTTCACAGATGCCATGTTAATGAGTAGCACCTTCCGTGATGCAACAGTGATAGGAACAGATTTTTCTGGAGCAATGGTAGACCGCTATCAGATAAAATTAATGTGTGAAACAGCTTCAGGAAAGAATAAGACAACAGGAGTAGAAACTCGCGAGAGTCTAGGCTGTTCATGAGCTGGCATCTTAATTATAAAACAAGAGATTCAGCAAAAAGCAATTCCAGGAATTATCCGGGGAGTCGGCCCACGGATGGCTATGAAATTTGAACCTTGGTTAATTTCCTTTAATAGGGAGGGGAGCGAGGAGCTGTTAACGATGCCTCCATGCTATTTGGGTTTTAATTAATGCTACTGATATTCGATATTCGACTCAAAGCTTATTGGGAAAACTGCCAGACTGTACTCCTGAGATAGTTAAATATGGAAAAATGTTACAATATGGTAGGAGCAAATTTTTTTGTGTTTACCTGTAATAAAGCTCATGAATTTTATTAAAAATTCTTATCCTATATTCTTAAGTATCACCTTATTGGTGTTTTGGCAGAAACAGGAATATTGCCAGCTAAGCTGTATAACAATAGCTTAAATGTTTTGAGATTAACTGTGATTACACTGACTATTATACTCACAACTACAACAGGAGGTTATGGAGGAAAACTATCAGATACCGCTTTCAATAAAAGCCTAGGTTCCCGGATAGACCATTCCTGTTGCTATTAGAAATACCAAACTAATTTTAAAATATATACACTGCTTTCTCTGTTTCTTTTCCGTAAGTTCCATTATCAGTTCCTAGATAGTAACCTTTTTGCTTTAAATTAGTCTGTAGCTTAATAAGATCCTATTCTTGGTCATTTTCTTGATGGTTTTCAGTGGTATATAGATCTGAAAGGTTAGCACCCTAAAATTTTTCTGCATTTCTGAGTTGAGCAATTTTTTCTGCAAGTTCAAGGGAAAAAGAATTTGCAGAATGTTCTATTTTAATTAAAGTTGTTAAAAAAATAGCAGTTCCCAAGGCAACTAAAGTAAGTTTTAGAATGAGATATTTTTTTGAGGAATTTATGGATAATATTCCTTTCCTTACCTGTTGGTGTTGTAAAGATTTGGTAAAGATATTCAATAATTTAATAAATTTTTGGTAGAGCAACAGCAGATTTATGGCTACTGTCTGAAAATTTAATTCCTTGAGATATGTTAATTACTATATATTAAGGTGACAACCTGTCACAAATAAATTTATGTTTCAACAAACAGTCTGGATAGCAAGACACGGAAACCGTATCGACTTTGTTAACCCTGAATGGTTTAACACTGCCAAAAGACCATACGATCCCCATCTTTCAGATGATGGCGTTGTTCAAGCACAACAACTAGCAAAACGTTTAATTGGGGAAAATATCACCCAAATTTTTGCTTCTCCCTTTTTACGAACTGTACAAACTGCCAATGAAATAGCAAAAGTTCTTGATTTAGCCATCAAATTAGATTGGGGTTTATGTGAATGGTTAAATCCAAAATGGATGCCTGCTATGCCAGAAACCCTGTCTAGAGAAAATCTTGCCCAAACTTATCCTAGAATCGACCTTTCTTACGATAGAGGTACTCCCAAATATCCCGAAACCTGGAAAGATTGTATGAAACGCACAGGAGAAGTTTCTAAGGGTTTGGTGAAAGAGTTTCCTACAGAAAATATTTTATTGGTGGGGCACGGTGTCTCAGTTATTGGTACTGCTGCTGGATTAGTTGGTGAAATTGCGGAAACTGAACTCAAGGCTCCTCTTTGTTGTTTGGTCAAAATTGTTTTGCAAGAAGAGCAGTGGGTAATGGAATTAAGTGGGGATACTTCCCATCTAGATAATAGAGAAACTACTGTCAGGTTTGTTTAGTGAATTGGGGAATAAGGAGTAGAGATTAGAAATTAGGGAAGGTTAAATACTGAAATTATAGGCATAATTATAAACAATGATTAGCGGGGATTCCACAAATGATTTACAAGGGTTGAAGGGTATAACTCTTGTATTATAAGCATTTTGCCCATTTAATGGGATCCCTTATCAATAGTAGGAAGTGCAGGAAGTGATAACAGGATTCTATAATTATGAGTTAAAAGTATGGGAAAAACTAAATCCTAAGTCTCTTTTTAAGTCCTCTTTAATAAGACCCTAAGACCGAAGCTAGATAAATTTTAGATAAATTTTGAGTTAGAGATGTGATAATTGTGGTTAACAATTTAGTAACTATTTTAGAACATTTTTTTACTGAAAATCCTGGGTCTAGAGGAATGTCCTTCTAGGAGGGCTTTACATTTCTATGCTATAGTTAGAAAAAAATAGTTAATTTTCTCTCCTGTGCTAACTCTCAATTATCAGGATAGGTTGATACCTATTATTGAGGAAACTTCTGCCATTGACAGATGGCTAGATATTTATCACTTTGTGTATAACTATGCACTTAGAGAGAGGAAAGACTGGACTAACTCCTAAAAATACCGGATTTATCGCTGCTCTATTGAGTCTGAGTACATTGTTTCAGCTCCCGGTACAGAGTATGTCAAGTGTAACTAGTTATGAAAATTACTGAAGTTAGGATATATTTTTTACAAGATTTGATTTTATGGCAGGACATAGTAAGTGGGCCAATATTAAACGCCAAAAAGCAAGAGTTGATGCTGTTAAAGGAAAAGTTTTCGCTAAAGTATCTCGGCAAATTATTGTTGCTGCTCGCAGTGGAGCTGATCCTGCTGGTAATTTTCAGTTACGCACGGCGATAGAGAAGGCAAAGACAGTAGGTATTCCCAATGATAATATTGAACGAGCGATCGCTAAAGGTTCAGGCCAATTAAATGATGGCAGTCAATTGGAGGAGATTCGTTATGAGGGCTATGGTGCTGGAGGTATAGCAATTATAATTGAGGCCTTGACAGATAACCGCAACCGTACAGCAGCAGACCTAAGAAGTGCGTTTACCAAAAATGGTGGTAATTTAGGTGAGACTGGTTGCGTGAGTTGGATGTTTGACCAAAAAGGTGTGGTTAGTATTACAGGAAGTTATGATGAGGATGAGTTACTCGAAGCATCTGTGGAAGGGGAAGCGGAATATTATGAAGTAATTGCAGAAGATGATTTTCAAGGTGTGGAGGTTTTCACGGAAACTACTAATTTAGAAAATTTGAGTCAGGTATTACAAGAGAAGGGCTTTGATATTAGTGAGGTAGAATTTCGGTGGGTTTCTGCTCATACTATTGAGGTGAGTGATCCGGAACAGGCGCGATCGCTTCTCAAGTTAATGGATGCTCTTGACGATCTTGATGATGTGCAGAATATTACTGCTAATTTCGATATAGCAAACAAACTTTTGAAGACTTTAGCTAGTTGAATATTCTAAGTTATAGGGCTAGGAGCAAGTAAGATAGGATAGCAGTTAGATGGGCGAGGTACAGGAGTCAAAAATTAGAAGTAATTTCTGAGGTGGTTTCAATTTTTAGCAGTGCCCACACCATATCTTTCAACTATTTAAAAATAGCTGACAGCGTTTTCATGTTAGCAGAATATAAAAAATGGGACGTTTTATGCAACGTCCCATAACGGGTGATTATGAAAACTATTCTGATAAACCTACAATTATCTATATAGATCTCTGAAGATACTCGCTTATATTAGTTCTATTCGGCGCCTTACCTTGGCTACCTAAGATTATCAAGCTCCCCTAGGATACTCTTGAAACTGAACTCCATCGTTAGGTTTAAACTGGCATTTAAGCCTCGCTTCACAACTCAAACTACAGTCTTCACACTTGAAGAACACATACTACTGAGCAGATAATAATACCTCAGACAGGCCAGTAATTTTTCGGTTTAACTTCAACCAAAAGCTTATGTAATATAAGTCAATGGTAGTGATAAATTTCATTTTACACTTCAGAGATTTGAGAAGCTATAAAAAAGGGACATTTTTCCTTAACCACAAACCCCAATTTATTTACATGACAGGCTACAGATATCATGTTGAACCAGCAATGTTTTGGGCTAGTTATTTGGGTACAGTTCAGTTTTAAGTCCAATTAGCATGAATAAAGATACAGCGCTTTCCATTGTCATGATATATGCCCACCCAGACAAAATGCCCACACCAAATAATTTTTAAAGCTTACTTTATACATCATTGTTCCGGTGCTGCTGCTGTAACTACAGATAGAGATAGATAATACCAGATTATAGTCAATACCTTACATTCCCTATAAACTATGGTTCTACCACCACCTCGGTACCTACTTGTACTTTCTGAAATAACTTAATCACATCCTCATTATACATCCGCACGCAACCGTGGGAAGCCGCAGATCCAATTGATCCTACAGTTGGAGTACCATGAAAGCCAATGGAGTCTTTACCGTCTGTCCAAAAACCAATCCATCTCAGTCCCAGGGCAGTATTTGGTCCGGCTGGCATTACCTCACCCGTCCAGGGGTTCTGCCATTTAGGATTTTCTACCATTTGAATAACTTTGAAATTGCCTTTGGGAGTTTCCCAACCTGGTTTACCCACTGCTACAGGATAACTAGCAACTTCTTTTTCTCCCTCGTATACATATACCCGCCTCTCACCGATGCGGAGTACGACACGAACTAACTCTTCTGCTTTTATACCCAAATATTTTTGAAAGTCTTTGATAGCTTGATCTAATTTGGGCATTAAGCTATCAGATGGTAAATTGGTATCTATCTGTGTTTGTTGATTATTATTGCTAGTCTCAGTAGTAGGGGTAGAAGCTATAGCGAAGCTTTTACTAAATAAAATAATTGCTGTGGTCAGGACAATAGCTGTTAAATTATATTTTCCCTGGATGATTTTGCGAATAAAATATAGCCATTTATTTGTAGTAGATTGTATCATTTTGACTCCTCAAATATCCCACTTAATTAGTTAGCTGAAAACTAGTGAGATAATATTTTAATACAATTCGGATATTAAAAATGTTTTAATTAAACTTTACTTGTATTTTTTTAAGGTTCTACTACGACAATTGTACCAATGGTTACTTTTTCAAATAGATCTAGCACATCTTGGTTGAACATTCTCACACAACCATGAGAGGCTGCTTGTCCTACAGTTTCTTCGTTAGGGGTTCCATGAAAACCTATATAATTCGTGCCATCTGTCCAAAAACCAATCCATCTTTCCCCCAAAGGATTTTCTGGTCCAGGAGGTATGATTTCTCCTGTAAAGGGATGTGTCCAAGAAGGATTT
Organism: Trichodesmium erythraeum IMS101; assembly: GCF_000014265.1. Lineage (NCBI taxonomy): Bacteria > Bacillati > Cyanobacteriota > Cyanophyceae > Oscillatoriales > Microcoleaceae > Trichodesmium > Trichodesmium erythraeum. Next base: position 3,319,939 of record NC_008312.1, on the reverse strand, counting down.
GGTATTTTTTGGATAACTTTATGGGTTCCTGTGGGAGTTTCCCATCCTTCTTTACCAATAGCTATTGGGTAGCTGGTTTTTAATTGGTCATTTTTATAGACATAGACACGGCGATCGCTTAATTTTATGACTAAAGAAATTGTTTCATTAGGTTTAATATAAAGTTTATTTAGTGCTTTTTTTATAGTTATTGATTTTGGCTTTATCTTGGGAGTTTTTGCGATTAATTTTTTCCCATTTGTATCAACTACAGATTTATTTTTGATTGGAGTATAGCCATAAACTTGTTGCTGTGTCCAACTGATTACAAGAACTATTCCTAAACTTAAAAATATTAGTCTGTATAAATTACTAAATTTTATATAGGTTGAAATAATATTTTCACATTTTAAAGTTTTTATTACTAACTTTTTCATACAAGAAGTATATCCTAAACTACAAAAATATTAGAATTATTTTTTGGGAAGCAGTTGCCAATAAATAACTGTTTATATTAACATAATAAAAGAAACTATTGGTAACAATATTTTTGCAGAGAGCAGCAGTACAGAAATTTACTCAGCATTATTAGGTAATAAAGTAGACGGCAACCCTAGAGAAAATACATTGTATGGAAGGGAAAGTAAGTAGCAGTAAAAATAACGACGTCTTAGATAAAGGTGAAGGCAAGAATACACCCTATAAAAACTGAGGTAATAATCAACTATTGGGTAAGGATGTTGATGAAATCCTTAGAGGTGGTACGGGATATTATACCTTGAATGGAGGTAGAAGAAGTAATAGAGAAAGACAGTGTAGAAAGAGATACTTTCATCATCGTCCACCGAATAAGCATAGACCTAATCCTAGGATTCGAGGATGGTATATAATAATTTAATTATAAGTATGTAATAGTTTTAATCAAAGATAGTTAAAAGTGAGATTTAGACTTTTATCCAGGTTACTTTTATAGGAGCTGAACCCTAGTTTTAATGTAAATAATTCTGTTTAGGTGCTTAATATTTTTAACAATTAAAAGTATCGAATTATGTTAATTTTATCAACTTGAAAAAGAGAAATTTTGACTTATCTTTAGGGTTATATAATCTACTCAATAGAGTCTAAAATTTCCAACACTGACTTAGGTAATAACTTATTCTTAAACCACACAATAGGCACTGATACATCTTTGACATTTACACCCGCCTTTTCTAAATTTAATCGTTCAGAAATAGCCAATATTAAATTATCACATTTAGCACTACGCACCTGAGCAAATTTCTTTCTTAAATATTCTGGTCGCCAATATCCAATTATTTCCAATAAATATGATACTCCGTTAGGATGAATTAGTCTAAAATCAGGAATCATGACACTACCAGGAATAGGAATTAAATCAACTTCCCTTTCTAATTTCCACTTAGTTTTTAACTTTGCCCAACGTTCTGCAAATGATGCTTCTAACATACTATCATAAGGTTTTCCTGGTGGATAATGACTAACTAAATCACAATCAGAATTAAGACTAAATATACCTGTTTTCCAAGCTCCACTAAAAGGGTCACGATTTTGTAAAGTTGCGTGTAAATTCCATTTAGTAACATGCAATAATGCCGGCAACATTTTTGCTAATGCTAAACCATAACGAATGCTAGGTTTAAATAAACTATAGGGACCGTCTATTGTAAGAGTAAAACCTTTGTCGGCATCTCCTTCAATATAAGTCATTAATTGAAATAATTTCACATATCTAAATAACAGTTTATATTCTCCTGGATCGTTGCGATAAGCATTTAATTTAATATGACTAGCTTTATAAAAAATACCTTGAACTTGAGAAAGGTTATATCTATGTAATAAATCTTCTGGTTTAGGAGCATCAAATTGAGTCAAAATTCGATTTTCTTGTAAGTCTGCATAGAGACCTTTTTTAATTTCATCAGGTACAACTTCTTGGTTTAACTCCTGACTTAATTTAGTTGCTAAATTCTCTAAAGTTAATTGTGTCGCTCTAATACTAGGAGCAACTTCTGCTGCCATAGCAAAAACACGATTTCTTAATTCTATCGGTTCAAGAGGACTCATTATTTCAAAAGTAGAAAAACTGCCTCTGAGAATATGTGCTAATCCTCGTTTAAAGCGATAATTAGTGTCATCCCCTTCAATTGACTGTAAACGTTTATCAAGTTTTCCTTGGGTTTTTCCCAATGTTTCTTGGAAACAATTAATCATTTCCATGGCAATAGTTAAATTTTTGGCATCTATTTTTAGCTTTTGAGGAATGATTGTTTCTCCAATTTGACGATGAGAAAGTAAGTCGTTTGGCAACATAATTTACGATTTTTATTACAAAATTTTAGCATTTATTATAAAGTATATATTTATAATTATATAATTACTTTAATATTATTATTATTATCAGTATAAACAGCATTTAAACTTAAATTAATTCCTACTAAATTTTCTTCAAAATTATGAGTTTCTTTTCTCTCAAGGTTTACTAAAAACTGAGCAGAATAACCTCGCCTCAAATCTAATAACTCTAATACGACTTATTTACTATTCTGAGCACTAGACTAAATCATGGTTAGTTCATAAGTCAAAGACACTAGCTTTAAAACTATTTTGCAACTCAATTGTATTTTGTTCTGGAAATACTTGATAACTAGTTATTTTGTACTCTACTAGATAATTGAATTTGGGGATTTGGAGCACCTTTTTTACTTGATTGATTCGGGCTACAATTCTTGTAGAATCATAGAATTGATTACATGTTCTATGGGTTGATTCTTGTCTTGTTATAGAGTTTAGCTTTTTAACCAAAGGAAAATTAAGTGGCTAAACAAAATTAATGATATATTTTTAACTGAAAATTACCATAGTAAACTTTGCAAACTCTCATAAGCATCAAATTTAATCCTTTCATATTTAATAAATTTCCTGAGAGTCTCAATTAAGTTTTTCTTAATTGATTAATTAGGCAACCCAAAAATGTGGAAATTTATTTGCTCTCATTTTTATAGCTTTTTAATTAAATTATCACTCTTTATAATTGAGTCTTGAGGGATAATTGCTATCTATATATCTAGACAAATTCTCTCTAAATTTATCTTAAAATTATCTGACATTTTTATTATTAATAATGGTGATTATTTGATATATTTGCACTATATTTATTGCCTTTGTGTAAGTCATTTTGATATTATTTAGACTTGATATATACTTACTCAGTAATATTAAATCATATACTATTTATCAGTATTAAGGTTGTTGCCCCCTAGTATATATTATGGTGACTGCGTAAGTTATTTAATGCTTGAGAATACTAATTTGAAGGAGTGTAAATTATAACTATAAGGCTGAAGAATTTCTTTTCCATTATTTGTTTAATTTTTATCATTATATCATTGCATTAATAATACTGCGTAGCCCTATATTATGACATTTATAAAAAAAAATCTACATTTTATTGAGTATAAAAGTAGGGTAAGGTTAGCGGGATAATAGACAATAAGTAAAATTAAAAATTAATATTAATTGAAGTAATAGTAGTAAAAAAGTTGTTGATTTTCTCTGAATTCTTGAATAACTAAACTTTTACCAAACTTGGCATTATTTATAGCAATTAGTATTAAGTACTTTTTACATAATAGATATCTCTAAAATAAAAATTAAGCTATAATCGTAGTGAATATTTTGTAAAAAATATCTCCTAATGAATCAAATATTAGAAAATATTAATCACTATCCAAAACAAAGAAAAATAATTGTTAATCTTACTGATAAGAAATGGAAAAAAATTAGTAAAAAATGCTAAAATTATAGATAAAAATAAAAAAGCTAAAAATAGCTCAAATAAAAAAAGAAATAATTAAATTAAGAGGAGGTCTAAATAAATGACTAAAAGTAGAAGAGCAAATTATTTTAACTTTATACATACTATTTACATCATATACCCACATTTGCTAATACTAGGAATTAACTTTGGTGTAGGTGAGTTCACTATCAACAATATATTTGATTATTTGATATAAATATTGCAATAATTATTGCTATCGAGTTTGTCAGAACAATTATGATAAAAAAATGAATATTTATGGGCACAATAAATAAATTATAACAAAACAATAATTGATTATATATATACTAATCCTAAATAATTTTGAATGTAAATAAAGTATCATAGAAAAGTACAATTGTTAAGGGTAGCTAATTTGAATATATATCATACTTTATCTAATATAATTTACGATTTTTATAGTACATAATGAAATATATATAGGCTAGATAATAATGATGAATAGAAAAATCTTGCTCTGACAAAAAAGTAAAAATATAAATGAAAAACTGAACAATAACTAATATTAATTCACAGATATAATATAGCAGATATAATTTTAAAAAAAATACAAAAACGTCTATTGTTTGACCATAACGAAAAAAAAATCAAATAACTTAACTATGTTAAAAGAACTGCAAAAATAATCAAATTGTCTTATGAAATTTTGCCTAGGAGTTTTTCTGAGGATGGGTAGCAACTAAACCTGTAACAACTACACCAAAACTTAAATAATGTCGTTATTTCAAGCAATGTTTCGTCAGGTTTCATTATAATATATATATCCAAAAATACTGATTTTGGAAAAGGAGTATAAGGGTTTGAGAAGCTTTTTGGAGGAGAAGTCTAATATCAACGTTTGTTACTGAGCCATCGAATCCTAAATTTGCTTGTACGTCAACTTCACATAATAGTGGATTTGGTATATGCACAAAATCAACTCCAGTGTCACAATATTATAAATAGAAATTCTTTTTGATTAACTAAGAGAAAAAATTATGGCTAATACCAGTAATTTCCGTCAAGCAATGCGTGATGCCAAAGGCCAATCGTTAGTTGGCCCTAATGTCATTGTTAATGCTTTACCTTTTGTAGGCGGTGGCCTCGTTCTTACAGCAGTAGGTATATTTGGTGGCCTAGGAGTCTTAAAATCTAACCCTGGTCTATTTCAAACTACCTTCTGGATAGCATTGGTAGCAGAATTAGCCCTATTTTTTGTTGCCCGTACAATTGCGGAAAAGGGTAATAATAATGTGGCTCTACCTTTATTAGCTACTTATAGCTTGCTATCAGGATATACCCTGGCTGGTTTAGTATATATAGCTTTAAATACGCAAGGAGTAGGTCTTGGGGGACTAGGTTTTGCAGCTGGTGGTTGTGGTGTCACCTTTATTGCAGCTCGTCAAATAGGATCAAATTTGTCTGAAGAAGATGGAATGGCTTTAACAAGAACTGTGAGCCTAGGAATAACTGCATTATTGGTGGCGGTTATCGGCCAAGTTATTTTGAGATTTTTTGGTGTCTATACTGCAGGGTGGTTAGAAATTGCCATTTCTGGTATTGGTGTATTTTTATTTGCTGGTGCTGCAGTAGTAGATTTCTATATTATGCCCCGTACTTATCGCGACGATCAGTATGTTCTCGCAGCTCTCTCAATGTACTTAACTTATATCAACCTATTCATATTTATTCTACGACTTCTAATTGCAATTAGTGGTGGTAGTCGCGACTAGGTTGTTAATAGCAGTGAGCAGTTGATGAAATAACTCTACTGCTGCTGTAGGGGTTTCGCTACTAAACCCCTACCTCTGGGCATTTTATCTAAAATTTAAGAACTATGTGGTTTATTCTAATCATCCCAAGGTATCAAATACAATGGAGATGTGAATGGTTTCTTGAAGATTTTACCCACGAGCAAGCTGGTAACTCCGTTTTTGATGGAAAGCTGATCAAGAGGTTTCTATTTAGTTTTGTAAGGTTAAAGCCTGATAAAGTTTGAGTAGATTTGTCAACAAAGTTAGTAATTATGGAAGTATAATGATCAACTTTTCAGATTACGCCAATTGCAAAAAAAAGTTTTAACTTCAGTTACATTATCCTATAACACTACAAAAAAGTCAAGACTTACCCAGGCTAATCCAGAAACTAAGTTTTTTTGCCCAAGTCTTTTGTCAATTCTTTTGTAAAGTCTTTTCTCAAAAACAATAATTTATCTGAGAAGTTGGTCGCGCACCTGGGTAAGTCCTAAAATTATTAAGATATTGAGAAAATTGAAGTCCTTGAGAGCCAATAGTTTTTACTTGATTTGATAGCTTATAGCTGAATGCTATACTACAAATAATTTTGATTATAGTACTAAGTCTAGTTTTAAATTTAGGAGAGATCTCTATGGAAGTATTAGCCATTAAACGAGAAATAGAAAATTTGTCCTTTCGCCTGGGCACAACCCAGGACTATCTTTGACATTCCTGCATTAAAAGCTAAAATCCAAGATTTAGAACAAATTGCAGCTCAACCGGAATTTTGGGATGACCAAACGACGGCACAAAAGATTCTGCAACAACTGAATGATCTGAAATCCCATCTTGAGCAATATCAACAATGGCAAAATAATCTGGAAGATACTAGAGCGATCGTTGAGTTATTGGAACTAGAAACAGATGAATCTTTACTAGCAGAAGCTAATTTAACAATTGCTAATCTCAACCAGGAGTTAGACCAATGGGAGTTGCAGCAATTATTATCTGGTCTATATGACCAAAATGGAGCAGTGGTGACTATTAATGCTGGGGCAGGAGGTACAGATGCTCAAGATTGGGCAGAAATGTTGTTGCGGATGTATACTCGCTGGGGAGAAGAGCATAAGTATAAGGTGCAGTTGGCCGAAATTTCTGAGGGGGATGAAGCAGGTCTTAAGTCTGCAACTTTAGAAATTATTGGTCGGTATGCTTATGGTTACTTGAAGGCGGAAAAAGGTACTCATCGCTTAGTCAGAATTTCACCTTTTAATGCTAATGGCAAACGACAAACTAGTTTTGCTGGTGTGGAGGTGATGCCCATATTAGACCATTCTGTAGAATTGGATATTCCAGAGAAGGATCTCGAAATTACAACTTCTCGTTCTGGGGGTAAGGGTGGTCAAAATGTGAATAAAGTAGAAACGGCGGTGCGAGTAGTTCATATTCCTACAGGTCTTTCTGTGCGTTGTACCCAAGAGCGTAGTCAGTTACAAAATAAGGATAAAGCTTTGGCATTATTGAAAGCTAGGTTACTGATAATTGCTCAAGAGCAACGTGCTCAAGAAATTAATGAAATTCGCGGTGATATGGTAGAAGCTGCTTGGGGTAATCAAATTCGTAACTATGTTTTCCATCCTTATCAAATGGTTAAAGATTTACGGACTCAGAAGGAAACTACTGCTATTAATGATGTGATGAATGGTGAGTTAGACCAATTTATTGAGGCTTATTTACGCCAGGAAAATCAAATGGTCGAAAGTCAGTCTACTTAATTTAGTGGTGTGGGTGAACTAAGCTATGAATTAAGATATTTTCAAGATTTCAAGAGTAAGAAAAACTCAGGATCTAATACAAAATGGGTTAAAGTAGCGATCGCTGATTATGCTATCTGCTTATAGTATAGATATATTGAAAGAAATCTGTAGCTACCTATGATTAAGGTTAGGGAAAGATTGATGTTTGTAGAGCTTTTGACATTAGTCGCAATGCTTTGTGACCTGTTGATAAAACATCTAGAGGAAAAGGGAGATGTGGCTCTGGTATGGGAGGGGGTAGGGGAGAAACACTGAAAGTTAATGACCAGGAGTATTTTGAAGCGTTTGCTGATCTCTATTAGATTTGTTGGGTCTGGGAAAATGTAAAATAGTCAAAAGTTTACTATATAAGGTTTTCAGACTTTTAATAATTAAAATTATGCTTAAACCTGAACTTGTTTTGGGTTTAAGGAATTTTTTGGGCTTAATTCCTAACAACTCTATTTACTAAAGTGATAAAAAAGTGGTGCGTCAGCAAAATTCGGGATGAGTAATTAGGTCTCTCCCACCCCAAGGAGCGATATAGCTGCGACACTTACTGCATATACCTATGTAGCGCAGCGAAACCAGAATCTAGCTCTTTGTGCAACAGTATTTTCTTTGGAAGTATGAGAAGTATATTTGTTCAGGTTGAGCTTGTCTACTTTAGTATAGAGCGTTGAAAGTGTCACTGAAAATTTGCAGGAATTTGGGACAATTATATCCCTGAGTGACAATGCTTGTCTTTCTATAAGACTGGAGTTCTGTGATGGCCACACAGAGGACATTCCACAAGAATTAAAGGTATTGAAGGACTGTAATTATACTACCATTTCTACACTTTCTTGATGCACAACCCTTAGTTTTTAGCTAATTATTGTTCCTTACAACCAGAAAGAAAAAAAACTTACTCTGATTGATTGATTCTCTACTCCCTAGCTAAAAATGTGTCAAAATAAAAGGATATTATTGAACCCTGACTAATTTGTGTTCTTATGTCAAAGGTCTACAGCACTAACGAGCTAATAGATATCTTAGCTACAGAGCGCCAAGCTTGTCTTCTAGGGCAACGTCTTAATTTGGCTGCAACTCCCCATACTGGAAACCCAGTGGTTGACCAATTTCTCAAACCAGAAGCTTTCCAAAAGTTTACTGCTTATCAAGATTTTAAAGCTGCTATTCATCGCTACCAAAGAGAATATTTGGTCTCTGGTATTGTTTGGCGACAAGTTATGGTTAATGGTAGAACTATTAGTTTTCCTGTTGTGCATGAACAGTTAATTGCTTTGTCCGATGACTTAGAAATTTTGCAGGGAGCAAAGGTTTCTGTGTTAGATTTCTGGAACCAAGTGACGATAGGAATGGATTTGTATTTAAGTGTGAGTCATGGTCGAGACTTTCGCCAAATAGAGATATATGAGGTAGAGGCGATCGCTCAACGTACAGAATGGGTCAATATGCTGAAATGGGAAAAATCAAGCTTTTTGGAGATGCTTCTACAATTGGGATGGGGAAAACCAGAGTCAGCAGCTTATCGGAGAGGTTGGCCTAATTCTGGTAGTGAGTATATTCATGCTGTCAAACCAGGAAAACAACCTATTTGTTGAGATCTTAATTTTTCATTAACTGGCTATCAGCTTTTTTTTTGACGGAATGCTGCACAAATTTCATTTAGCTGTAAATTAAAAAAAAATTTAGGGTAATGGCGGAGGTTCAACAAGTTTAGTTTAGTAGTAAAACGATGTTCTGATATATTATTATTAAATTCACTAGTCTAGACTCTGATATCTGTCTCTCAAAGCTCAATTGCTAATCATTTAGGATATCCTGTTCTACCTTAAACCAATCAATTGGTTAAATACTAAGTCAATTAAATTTGCTGTATATCATCAAACCTGAGGTATAGCTGTATCAAGCAAAATTATCGCATTACAAAGGTTTGATTGATCATGAAGATTTGTACTTTTTATGCTAAAAATCTACCATAAAATATTATAGTAGTAATTTATTATTTTGTATGCTACAGATATTATGGAAAAAGTTTTAATCTTAGAACAGTAGTACAAAGGTAAAAGGAAATAAATATGGCCGGGGTATGTAAAATAGAAATTACAGAAACAGTTCCAGAACTCAAAACATTGTTAAATCATCAAAAGACCGTTAGTGGTTTTCAGAAGATTCAAGCATTGTATTTATTTAAAATTGGTCAAGTAGCAACTGTTAAAGAATTGGCAATTACTCTAGGAGTAAATCGAATTACAGTGCAACGGTGGTTAAGACAATATCGCAAGGAAGGACTTCCAGGACTATTGCACGTTAAACAAAATGGGGGACGCAAACCAGCAATTCCAGAAGAGGCACGAGATCAGTTGGAAAAACGACTGAATGATCCTGATAACGGTTTTGAAAGTTATGGAGAAATTCAAACATGGTTACAAAAGGAGTATAATATTAATGCTTCTTACAAAGCAGTTTATGCTACTGTTAAGTATCAGTTAAAGACTAAATTAGTCAAAAAATAATAGGTGTTCCTGAAGCAGAATGGTTTTTGGGGTTAGGGAGCAGGGAGTTTTTTCTTTGATCGGTGTTTTTGGAGAAGTCTAATAGGACCTGCCTCGGTCGACCACACTAGAGACCTTCAATGCTTTTCATTATTATTAAACCAGGAAGAGCGGAACGTTGAATGTCAACTCCCAGAGCGGACGATCATTTTTTTTTGATCTGGTTCATTCTTTTCCCTTGCTCAAGCTCAAAAATTTATCATTTTAGCTTGACTATGGTAGAGGTTCGCAAAGGACAAATATATCCAACCACCTGCTCTATAATTTCTATTTATCTCTATTCCCTATTCCCCAAAAAGACTTTTTCAATAAACCTTAATTAGTCTTTCCTTGCTTGTTTTGATACTTTGTTTAACTGAGTTTCTGGCAAAAAACGCACTAAACTCAGATTAAAAGGTCGCTCGCTGATCGCCTTAGCATAAGATGCTTGTAAATAAGAATGATATTCAGGGCGATCGGCAACGTGGCTTTGGAAAAATGCTAAACCAAAAGCATTAGCATAACCAACTACTACTTCTGGGTCTGGCTTAATTAACTCTTCTAAAGAAGTAAAGGCATTTTTGTTAACTGCACCCAGATTAATATTAATATGATCTGCTCCCTCTGTTAATACCAAATATTTATTGGTAGTTGGCAACCAAGTAAAAGAGTTTGCTTGTTCTAAAACTATGGGAGTAATTTTATCTTCACTCCCACTTCCCCATAAAACAGGTAACTTAATCTGACTGATACCAGCTTTTCCAAATAAACTACTATTCACTGGGTCAAGTACAAATATTGCTCCAATTCTATCATCTTTCAAGTTATATTTTTGTGGTTTCAATTCCAAAGCACGGCACTGTAGCAGCAGCGACATATTCAAAATTTCCATTTGTGGACCACAGTCTTGTTGGAGCTGATTAAAGTTAATCTCTGCACCTGCTAAGGCAAAGGCCGTAGAGGCTCCAAAAGAATGACCAAATATGCCAACTTTTTCTAAGTTTAACTGACCTTGTAATTGATATTTATTTAACTGTTCTAATTCATTTAATAAGAAAGAAATATCTAAAGGGCGATCGATAAACTCATTCCCTTGAAACATATCTTGAGTTTTACCTGCTAAGAATTTCTGGATATATTCATAATTACTACCTCTATGTTGAGGTAGGGCAACAGCAAATCCATAAGAGGCTAAATGTTCGGCCAAGCTCTGGAAGTTTACCCCATTAGAACCTAAACCATGAGAAATAACTACTACAGGAATTGAGGTTTCTTCTGAAGATATATTTGGCAAATAAAATTGGGCTGAAAAATTGCGATTACGTCCGGTATCTTCTAGAGTAATTTTTTGTTGTGAAAAGCTATATTTTCCCTTTTTCCTAATATCCGGTAATTGCGAGAAATCTACTCTTTTTTCTTGATTAGCTTCTTTTAATGTTAGTTCTGCTACTGTTTCAACCAAAGCTTTTGTCTCTTGTTCTACAGTAGAAATTTTTTCAGTCACAGCTACAATTTTTTTTGCTTCTAGCCACATAACATCACTGGGAAAATGACGGACAAAATTTATAATACTTAAGCCTGCAGAGTCATTTGCAGATTTTAATAAGGCTGTTTTAATTGCTTCTGCACCATTTTCAATAGAGGATGAACCACTATTAACTGAATGAGTTTTAATTACTTCTCCTAAACTGTTGAGGAATAATTTTCCCATAGGTGAGTGAAGAAATTGAGCAACTATTTGAGGTGGAAAATTGTAGCGAGTTTGCAAGAAGTCTCGGTATTCCTGTTCGTCTTCAGCTTCTAAAAGTAGCATATAGCTAGCTAGTTCATAGTTAATTTCTCCATTTTGAACATAACTTTCTAATGCTGATACTGAAATCAAAGTATTTAAACCTTCGTGACCAACAGAAATATGCTTGGCTGCATTCACTGGTAAAGCAGTTAAAATAGCAGGAATTATGCCTAGAGTTAGAGATTTTAACCAACGGCTCAAACCATAATAATTACTTGTAAGGTTGTTGTTTTTTTGAGCTACTTTTTCCATGGTTAATTACCCCTTATAATTAATAAATAACTTTTCATCTTTCTCTTAATATTTTTGGAGAAAGATGATAACCAATTGTTGTTGCTTCTTTTCAAATAGCTGTAATATCCCCTGATAAATTACTGTTTTATCGGAGGGATAATTCTATGTAAATAGTTAAGATAGATTTCAGTTTACAGAATAAATATTGACTTTTTTCTCTAAGTGTTTTTCAGAAATAATAATATCTTAAGATCGACTATAATTCAGTATGACAGAGTGTTAATCAATATTTTGCAGTGTTTGATACTGATTTTTTTCTCTAAAATTGCTATTAATTTTCCCATAAAGTTGGTCTGAAAAAGTAGAGCATTCATTACTAGATATAGTGGTAATCATTAAAATACCTCTGATTTTGTAAATTTTTGTAACACAATCTATAACGCTTCAGTGAGAAAATGATCATAGTAATGATGTCGCTAGTATGCAGAGAAAAAACTATCCCAGTCATCTCAAATTTGGCAAGTGTTTCAAATATTGAAGGCTCTAATAATTAGCGAGTACATAGAGGTAGAAGCCTGACTCATCACCTTGAACCTCTGACTTTTAAGATCATTTCTCAAAAATTTTTCTACATTTTATTAAGTCAAAAAGTAGAGAATAAGTAAACAAATAATTAACATTAACTTACCTAAAGAAAGTAAAAAAACTCTGTTTCTTATATGAGTTATTTAATCACTGAAGTTTTACCCAAGTAAAGCATTATTTATGGGAATTAGTATAACTTATCTCCACTATGCTTGAATAGGGCAAACGTATATTTTCAATAAACTAGGGTAAATTTTTGATAAACGGTAGTTTATTGCGCTTATTGACAATATATTTTCTACTTATGGTGCTTATTGAATTTTCAAAACAATATATATCAAGTTCTTTTTTTTCTCCCCAAAAGTTTGCTCTTTTCCTTAAATATATTCCTCCATGCCCTAGGATACAGCTTCTTTCTTTAAAAAACTTTGGTTCTCGGGTACTTGTTGCCTAGAGAAATTCTTACTAGAAGCATTACTTATCGAAACCCATAATTCTAGTTTAATAGTTACAAAACCTAAAATTAGGTAGCCGCTTATTTTGAGAGCGGTTTCATACGAAAAAAGTTTTTTAATTATAGCACAAAATATTCCTAAAAAAAGCCTTGTAGGAAAAGAAAAACTTTTTAGCTGATTTTTTTTCAATACATAAGTTCTGCATGTTGCTAATTTGCTGGCTCCTTGGGCATGCGTCCTTCGGAGGAACTTCACTTTTTATATAGCGTTTTATATCGCGAAGGGAAAGCTAAACGGAGACAAAAAAGGAGGTAGAAGTAATTCGAGACCAGTGCCAAAGTAGTGACAGCTTCTGAAGGTAAACTCGCTGAGTAGCTATAGCTCGGCTATATCCCTACTCTTAAAAGCCCGAGAGGATGTCAACAACACCTTAAAAATATTGAGATGACTTTTGTTTTCTTCTTGGAGACTTTATAATTTCCTGATGTGATCTACCTAGAGGCATCTTAACATTCATATTTGTAAATTCTAAATATCAAAATATCAAAATATAGTTGTAGGCTATCAATGACAGAGCAACCCAACAAAAAATCTGTATATAACTTTTACTTTTTTTGTTGGGTTTCGGTACCTCAACCAAACCTACAAATATTTATAAAGAGTATCTCTTTGTTGATAGTTTCTCCCCAAACTTGTAATAGCTTCCTGTAAATTTTTGACTTCCATAAAAGTACCTCCAATAGCACCAGCCATTGTAGTAATATGTTCTTCCATTAAAGTCCCACCAATATCATTACAACCCCACTTTAATGCCTCTTTTGCTCCATCTAAACCAATTTTCACCCAACTGGGTTGATGATTAATAATCCAATTTCCTAAGAATATTCTCGACACCGCTGTTAACAATAAAACATCTAACAAAATAGGTTGGTCGTGCCCTACCCTCCGACGTAAAGGTGCAGGTGCTTCTTGTCCCACAAATGGTAATAAAATAAATTCTGTTATTCTTGCTGGATAATCTTTTTCAATAGCAGTTTGTTGTAGCGATCGCAATCTCTCTAAATGTAAAATCTGCTGTTTAGGGGTTTCAATATGACCGCATAACATAGTACTTGTGGTTGGCATTCCCAACCGGTGGGCTGTACCCACTATTTCTAACCAAGTTCCTGTATCAATTTTTTCCGGGCAAATAATTCGTCTGACTGCATCATCCAAAACTTCTGCAGCAGTACCGGGCATTGAATGTACCCCTGCATCCCGTAAAGCAGCAATTACATATTCATAACTCACCCCATCCTCCCTAGCAATAAACTGAACTTCCTGGGGAGAAAAAGCATGTAAGTGCAAATGGGAAAACTCATTTTTAATCTCTCTTACCAGTTGCAAATAATAAGGTAAAGATTTTCCTGCAACTTTAGCTTGAAGATTTAATCCTCCCTGCATACAAATTTCTGTGGCTCCACGTTGCACCGCATCGTTAGCTTTTGCTAAAATTTGATTGATGTCTAACCAAAATGCACCTGTTTTCCCGTCGTCTCGGCGAAATGCACAAAAACTACAATGTTGTTCACAGATATTGGTGAAATTTATATTACGGTTGATCACGTAAGTTACCGTATCACCTACTTGTTGTTGTCGGAGTTGGTCTGCTGTTTTCTGGATAGCGGTTATTTCTGCTGGAAGTTCAGTTAAGGCAAGTTTTCCCAAATTAGGTTTCGTAGTTGGGGATAACAATAAAAGTGTCTCTGCTGGAGATAGATCATAACCTTGGAGAGCACGGTTTAAAATTGTCTCCAGGTTTGTTTCTAGGTTTTGGTTTGTCAAATTGAAAGTAGTCATGTTGATATCAATTTTATATTAAATGCTCTACTATACTAACATCTGTATCCTATAAACCTAGTTTTTTATACAGTATTTTTCTGCCAATGAACCACATCAAAGAAATGATATAGCAATTGAATAAAGGTTTACGACGCTGAATTATTCCCAATTTTGGAGACAAGCTGAAGTTGATGTCTTAACTTATACTTCGACTGCGATAACTTTATAGGAATGTTGGATACAACACTCACTATTTGTGGTTTTCTAGTTTGGAAAAGTACTGTAATACTCCAAAAGCAGCAGCAAATTTGGTATCAGTTCTTATGGCAGTCGCTTAGATGGTTAGGAAATTATCGCAGCTCTCAAATTTAGTTCGCCCTAAGAATTTAGGGTTTCTACTTCTCACAAAAAAATTAGGTCTCAAGCTTTCCGTTTCAAGGTTCGGAAAAAAATAAACTTCAGCATTTCAAGCCTTTAGCTGAACCCAGAGATACTGATAACCGATAACTGATAACTGAAATGACTTCAGCTATACTCTATTCAATTCTTTTTAAGACAATTTCAGTTAAGGGTTTGAGAATGGGAAGTACATCATAAAGTTTATTACCAGGATGAAAAGTAAAAAATCCTTGAGAAAGAGCATATTGCGGTATTTCTCCATTAACTAATTTAATAAACATAAAACCGTCACCTGTAGAAATCGCTCCATAATTAGGCCGATTTGAATGAGGATTTGTTAACATATAAGCAAGAATTTGACCCCGCCCAGCTTCTAGAGAAAATTCAGCTTTTTTAGACTCAATTACTATTCTCTAAAATTGGTCTTTTAACGCTAATTTATCAATCTTACCTTTAATAATAATATCCTCATTGTCAAGAGCTAAATTAACTGTAATTTCCTTACGAATATACAATGGATACAGACAAAAATTACCAATAAATAAGATGGGTTTAACTACTGACATCCTAACAATATTTTCTAGCAATGGCGGATAATCTATTAGGTTTAAAAAAACCGGTTTTTGCTTGTTATAGGAGTTTTTTTATAAGTCAGTAATTTCTAGTAAATTATCTTGCAATTCCCGGAATAATTATTTACCTTTGTTTTTTTTAATTCCTGAATTATTTATTATTTAGAGAATGTTGATATTTTTAGCTGGAATATTTTGAGCCATATTTTTTGAGTGGATTTTGTTGCTAATAATTGTCTGATATTAAACAATAAACTAGATTTTTATTGATGATTATTTGTTTTTATAATCAGGAAATTTACTCTTATAAATCTATTGATAAGTAATATTATATCTGGATAACAAGTGATAAATTTTGATATTTTTTTTGTTTTTAGTAGGGATTTAGCCTATAAAATACAGAATATTTGATCAAATTTTAGGTATAGCTATGACAGTTAATATAGCGAAATTACAAAATATTTATTCTTAATATTTCAACTTTATATACTTAGAATTTTCTATATATGTTTTACTGCTCAAGTCTTACTTCAAGTTTTCATTCTAACTATTTCAATAGATATAATATAACTCCTTGTTGCATGATATCGCATAATTTTTAGTTGAAAATATTATTTATAATGATATTATTTAAGGTGATAATGAAAAAAAGTTGACATGTAGAAAAAATAAAAATTTTATCCTACTAATTTTTATTTTTTAAGTATTGATTCCAGATTGAATTCAGAGTAAATACTGTCAAATTATTCTCTAACTGCCCATATAATAATAACCGCTTCTTTAGGGATTGAATTAAGTTAATATTTTCCTGAATAGATAGTTGTGATTGTCTACTTATTTCCGCTATTGAAATAGGTTGGCTTTGGTTGGCTATTTGCTTCATCATTCTGATTTCAAGAGGGGATAAATTTTGTAATTGTTGTTCTAATTCGGCTTGTAATGCTTCTGGTAAAATTAGGGTTTTATATTCCATAAATTCTGCTACTTTACCTCTAAATAATTCTTGAATTATTGTTGCTGTTATATCTAACCATTGCGGATTTCCTTGATAATTATTAATCAATTTTTCCCAGGATTCTTGATTTACTAACTTGTGCCTTTGACAGATTGCTTTAGACGAAGCTCCTAAACTTCCTAAAATTAAAGTTTCCACTGGATAATTTTCTGTTTCTAATTTGAAAATTTCTGCTATTTTTTCTCTACTTATTAATAGTAGACAACTCTGATGGGAGACTGTGGCAAATAGTTGAAAAAAATCCCGATAATTTGCATAACCAGATTTGTATTGACCAGCAAGTTTTCCCGGAGTAAATAATTTGTGTACGTCATCAAATATGATCCAGCAAGAATATTTTGCTAGGTATTTTTGTAGTTGTGATAATAGGATGTCGATATTGTGGGAAACTTCTGTTTCTGGTGCGAAAATTTGCAGGAGGTTAGTGAGGGTTGTGGTGAGGGTGGGAGAAAAGCGTAGGGTCCGATAAATGATGTAGTTAAAGGTAGGGGTTTGGTTTTCTAACCCATTTATTTGTTGAATTAATCTTAGAGAAAGGGTCGTTTTGCCGATACCACTTATTCCTAAAAGGGAAATGACACGGAGGCGATCGCTCACTATCCATTTTGTCATGGTTGATATTTCCTCTGTGCGCCCATAAAAGTTGATAATTTCTGGCGCTTTGTCTAGGTCAATAATATGTTGAGTTGGTGTTTGTTCAGAGTTGGTTTTTATTGCGGAAGCGTGAGGGTTTGACGGACAGATATTAATGTTATTTGTTGCATTATCTCTACAAACAACAGGTACAAAATTGTAAATATTTGTATTTTCTAAAATTGTTCTAAAATTTGCTTTGGTAATATTTTCACCGAGTATTTCCGATAAAGTTTTCCATAATTTAGCACCAATATACCTAACATGGGTTTCGCTAGCGTAAGTTTCCTCAGAAATTTTTTTGTAAGTCTGACCTTCTAAAGTGCCTTGCAATATAGTTTTTGGCAGATAGTCTAAATTTTCTCCGGTATGGTCATAAATTAGCTCCTCAACCAACTTCAAAACTTCTTTAATATCCATAGATTGGAAAATGTTAGTGTTTTGGGAAATTATAGCAAACAAATCATACATTCCTTACAAATTTTAGAAATAAATTGAGGGAAAATTTCTCACATTTCCTACTGACAAAGCCAGAATTGATCAGGAAAAATGGACTCTTAAGACTTAAATAAATAGACTAATCTGCAAGTTATGGAGACTTTCTCAGTATGAAACTCATAAAAAAACTCTTTTTACAAATTCTCACTGTTGTAATAATAATTCTGCTGACTCAGCATGCCGTTATTAGCATAAGCTCAAACTTTAACCCACTTAGGCCACCTGACACTAATAGTCCCCGTGCTACCATGTCAGGATTTATGAATAATATGAATCAGGCTTATACACTGATTATGGAAGCTGAAGAGCAGTCAAAAAAAGACGGGGGATTATGGCATTCTCAGGCAGTGCTAAAAAAAGCCGATGAAGCAAACTTAGCTCTTAACCGGGCGATTAAGGCCTTAAATCTTGTAGATGTTTCCCCAGTTACTATTCAAGAGTTTGGTACACAATCTGCATTAATGCTGAAAGAGATATTAGACCGCCTTAAATTACCTAGACCCAGTATGATTCCTAGTCAAGAAGATGTTTTCTCTAGATCCCTAACACGCTGGGAAGTTCCAGAAACTGAGATTAAAATGCAGTTAGTTGAGAAAGGTTTCAATGCCAATCAATTTCTCTTTACCCCTGAAACAGTGAAGCGGATCAGAAAATATTATCAATTGATCAAGAAATATCCCTATAATGAATCGAATTACTGGAAAACATCTCCAGGGTTCTACAAATTCTATATCAGTACACCTGGCCATCTCCTACCTCCCAAATGGAATACATGGCTACCAAGGGGGAAAAATATTATATTGTTGTATGGCCAAACCCTCTGGCAATGGTTTAGTCTAGCTATAGTAACCTTGATAATATTCCCTACCGTTTTTTTTGCCGACAAATTGATATTCAAAGTCTCGCACAAAGGAAAAATTACTGATCCCCAGAAAAAATCATGGTTGGGATTATTTATACCAGTTTTCACATATTGCTTGATTACTTTTTGGAAATATATCATAGATCAATCTATTAATATCACGGGCAAACTCCTAGAAAATCTACTGACATTATCAACTGTTCTGCAAGGTCTTGTTTTAGCTTGGCTCGCTTTTATGGTATTCAATGCCATTAGTTCTACTATTATCTTCAGAATGGCTGAACAGAATAGAGACTTGAAAAAAGTAATGATTCACAATGGATTTCGTTTACTAGGAGCTGTAACAGGATTAATAGTTTTTTATATTACCAGCAAAGAAATTGGCATAGCTGTTGGACCAATAATAGCTAGCTTCGGAATTAGTGGTGTTGCTGTTGGGTTTGGAGTTAAACCATATATAGAAAATGTAGTAGGTGGTTTAACCTTATTGTTAACTGACACAATAAAGATTGGCGATTTTTGTGAATTAGGTGGTGTTACCGGTACAGTAGAAAACATCAGTTTACACTCAACATTGATTCGCACGCCAGAACGCTACCTCATTTCTGTCCCTAATACAGTAGTATCCACATCGCAAATTGTCAATCATAGTAAGCGTGACAACTATTATTTTGACAAGACACTTTCATTGAGCTATGACAGTGTTCACGAAGACTTAGAAGAAATCATGGAGAAGCTACGAAATGTCCTCGCTCAAGATCCAAAACTTTCCGAAGAAAGTGTTGGTATTAGCAGTTTGAGTCATGAAATCGTTGATATTGATATCTTCACATATATCCTAACTAGAGATTTAGCTGAATCTATTTTAGTCCAACAAGAAATACTGCTCAAAATTAACAAGCTTCTCGAGACATCAGGAGTAAAGGTAATGGCATCCTCAAACAGATCGGCAACATGATAACTACCGTAGAACACATTCAGCTGTTTTTAACTCGCTAGCTTTCAGCTCCGATGGAAAGTTAATTGTGAGTAAAGACAGTGATAGAAATATTAAAGTTTGGAGTCTGAAAAGGCTAACACCTATTTCTATATGTAAGGAACATACAAGAGCTATAACTTCGGTAGCGTTTACTCCTGATAGCAAGCTCATTAGCAGTGGTAAAGATGGTAAGTTGATTATTTTGTATTTTGGAGATGGAAGCAAATTAAATAATTACAGTGTTTTTTTTAATAGTTAGACCACAGTAGGGACGTTCTATGGAATGTCCCTACATTGTTTTGATGATGATGTGGTTCATCGTCAGAAATACCACCTTATTCATACTTTTAGATCACATTTATCTCTCAAAAATCTTAAAGCCTTTAACTTAGTCTGATGCGATAATTATTTCCCTCCTAAATTTGATGCCATATGTGAACATTCAGCTATTAGTACTTAGCTAAAGAGCTTTTTCTTGTTAATGGTGCCCAAAAAGCTCCATGAAAGTAAGAAATTACTAAGTTGAGCTGATCATCTTTTCGGTGTCAGACTTTTATAGCAATTTTCATTTCAGTAGACTACAGTAGGGACGTTTCGCTATGGTACATGAAACGCATTTTTGTTATGCAACGCTCCTACAAGGTTTTGGTTATGGCGATGCAGTTTATCAATTTGAAAAGCGCTGTAATTCTTCTTGGAGGCTAATTTTTCCTTCAAGCTGATAGCTGATGGCTGACAGCTTACTCCAATATCAAAATATTTGTTACCACTCCAATAATAAATGTTCATTATTAGATTCTATAATTAAATGATCATAAAAACTTTGATTAAGTCAATAATTGATGATAATGTACTTTGGGAAAAATACATATTCTACGCTGAAATGAAAAAAAATATAGCTTTCAGAAATAGCAGAGAATAGTAAACAAATTTTCTTAAAAATTCAATTTATACAAGTTTAAAAGTCTAAATTTTACTAATTTTTATTTATTAGTTAACCAAAAAATCAAAAATATATGACAGAAACAACAGCTAAAGTAAGAAAAGCAGTAATTCCAGCGGCAGGTTTCGGTACAAGGATGTTCCCAGTTACTAAAGTTGTGAAAAAAGAACTATTTCCCATAATAGACAAAGATGGCAGAGCTAAACCAATAATTCAAATAATTATTGAAGAGGCTATAAGTGGTGGAATAGAAGAGGTGGGAGTGGTGGTACAGGAAAGCGATCGCCAAATTTTTACAGACTATTTCCAAGGTGTTCCTAGTTATTATGAAAAACTCTCCCCGGAAAAACAAGAATATTGCCAATATTTACAAAATTTAGGTAATAAAATTACTTTCTTAACTCAAGAGCAGCAGGCTGGTTATGGTCATGCTGTTTTCTGTGCTAAAGATTGGGTAAGAGACGAACCTTTTTTGCTATTACTGGGGGATCATCTTTATACTTCTGAGGTCACAAAATCCTGTACAAGTCAATTTTTGCAAGTCTATGAACAGACGAATAAAAGTGTACTTGGGGTGAGAATTATCCCAGGAACAGAAATACATCATTATGGTTGTATTGGTGGAACTTTAGTTGCCGATAGTCTAATTAATATTGATACAATTTATGAAAAACCAGACCTAAATTATGCCAGAGAAAAGCTTCATGTGTTAGGGATGAAAAAAGAACACTTTTTAGGAGTTTTTGGGATATATGTATTAACCGCAAGAATATTTGATTACCTAGAAGAAAACATTAAACAAAATGCGAGGGAAAAAGGAGAATTTCAACTGACATCTTGTTTAGATAAATTACAAAAAGCAGAAGGAATGACAGGGTATTTAGTCAAAGGGCGATGTTTTGATACGGGGATGCCAGATGTGTATTGGCAGACAATGATTGATTTTCGTAATGCTTGATAGTATGATTGTAGGGGAAAATCAGAAAACCAGGAAAAAACTTACTATGACTCATTTTGGTCTGATTTGTCCGGCATTGACAGGACACCTAAATCCAATGCTTCCCATAGGACAAGAATTAAAAAGGCGTGGTCATCGTGTCACGACGATAGGGATACTTGACGCTGAAGCTAAGACACTAGCAGCAGGATTAGAATTTGTTGCCTATGGCACGGAAGAATATTCTAAGGGCAGCACAGCAGAAGCTTTAAATCACCTGAGTAAACTCAGCGGGTTAGCTGCATTTCGCTATACAATTACACTATTAAAAGACTGGACAAATGTTTTGCTTCGGGATGCTCCGCAAGTCATCAAAAATGCTGGTGTAGATGCTTTGTTAATCGACCAGGCTTCATTAGGAGAATCTATAGGGGATTTTCTAGACATTCCCTTTATTACTATTTGTAGTGCACTGGTACTCAATCAAGATGAGAATGTTCCCCACCCTGTAAGCAACTGGAAATATAACCCCGCCTGGTGGGCAAAACTGCGTAATAGAGCTACTTGGAGTTTCTATCAAATCTTAGGCAAACCTATTAACAAGGTAGTAGCTGAGTATCGTCGTCAATGGAATTTACCTTTGTACTCTGACCCCAATGATGCTTATTCTCTACTGGCTCAAATTAGTCAGCAACCTGCTGAGTTAGAATTTCCCAGAGAAAATTTACCTAAGTGTTTTCATTTCACAGGACCTTATCATTATTCAGGTACTAGAGAACCTGTTTCCTTTCCTTGGGAACAGTTGACAGGTAAACCTTTAATTTATGCCTCTATGGGAACTATACAAAATCGTTTGGTTGAGGTATTTTATCAAATTACAGCAGCTTGTGAGGGGTTGGATGCTCAGTTAGTTATTTCTCTGGGAGGTTCTGCCACTCCAGAATCTCTACCCAACTTAGCAGGAAATCCTCTAGTTGTTGAATATGCACCCCAATTAGAAATACTGCAAAAAGCTACTCTCACTATTACTCATGCAGGTATGAATACAACTCTAGAATGTTTAAGTAATGCAGTACCAATGGTTGCTATTCCTATTGCTAACGATCAACCAGGAGTAGCGGCACGAATAGCTTGGGCTGGAGCTGGAGTAGCGATAACACTGAAACGTTTAACAGTACCTCGGTTACGAACAGCTATTTCTCAGGTGCTCACACAACCGTCATATAAGCAAAATGCTTTGAGATTACAGAAAGCAATTAAACGAGCAGGTGGAGTCACTCGTGCTGCTGATATTATTGAACAGGCAGTATCAACAGGTAAACCAGTTTTAACAGGAACTATATAACTAGCTAGGGTCTGCTAAAAAAGTCTGTTTAAGAAGTAAGGAAGTAGGTAGAGGAAGCGGTGGAATATTATTTGTCTCTTGATTTTTCTGGCATAGGAGTTCTCGAAATGCTAGCTTTTTTAGCTTCAGGGATCGGAAACCAGGTAGTTTTTTCGATTAAAAAACACTAAAGCCTTTATGTGCTAGTGCTTTTATATTGAATTAGCAAGCCCTAGGTAAAAATTTGCCATTACTTTCTAGTTAGCTATATAATGGTAAAAGGGTCAAAAATATTGAGTAATTCCTAATCTTTTTTGATATCCCAGAAAAAGACGATCTTGATTTTTTTAGCATTAAACTAATCTAATTATTTAGATAATTAATCTAAAAATCATAAAGCAACTAAACGGGAAAAATTTAGAAAATTATTATGCTGCCAAATTATCAATCATTACCGAAAAACCGGATAGTAATAAAAAGCGAGCTACAGAATTCAACAATCTGGGATTTAATTAAGCCTAGAAATACTGATATTGTCATCTCCTCCTGTTATAAGTCAGGCACAACTTTAACTCAACAAATAGTTAATTTAATGGTTAATGGCCATGATGATTTTGAATCTCTCCATGATCTTAGTCCCTGGGTAGAAGAAATTTTTATTACTCCCCCAGAAAATAAAAAATCTTGGATAGAAAGTTTGTCTAGCCCCAGAATTTTAAAAAGTCATCTATTGTTTGAAGCTTTACCATGTTACCCAGAATGGAAATATATTTATTTAGTAAGAGATGGCAGAGATGTGGGATTATCTTTATATCATCATTATCAATCTTTCTTGCCTGAATATTTCCATGAAAATTTACCACAAGATTTTGCGGCTTTTTGGGATGATTTTGTAGAAACAAAAGAGGATAAAAATCAGTATTGGTCTTATTGGAAACATATAAAAAGTTGGTGGCAGGTAAGAAATTTACCGAATGTACTTTTAGTCCACTATCATAATTTAATCTATGATAAATCTCAAGAAATTGACAGAATTTCTGAATTTCTCAATCTAAATATCAATAGTTCAAAAAAAGAGATGGTCTTAGAAAAAAGTTCTCTAGAATATATGAAGTCAAATTGGCAAAAGTTTCAGCAAAAAGGAGTCTTTCAACCTAATACTTTTATTAATAAAGGAGTAAATGGTCGCTGGCACAATTTATTAACTACTGAACAGCTCAAAAGATATGATATAATTATGTCTGAAGAGTTAGAAACAGAATGTGCTAAGTGGGTAAAAAATGCTGGATTTTTACCTGAAATTAATTCAATAGCATTTGATTAGGTTACCTAATTGTGAACAACTTATATTCATTACCATTTGTCTCAGACATTTCCACCAACTATAAATCTCTAGGAAAATCAATGAGCCTTTAAAAAAAGTAGATCAAAGCAATTATCAAGCCTATTATCTGGTAATTATTTGACCGCAAGTTGAGGACAAATAAATAATATATTTAGTTATAAAAAATATTATTTATGGGTGAATATTTACATTTTGTAGGAAGAAAGGCAATTATACTCAAGGAAAAATAGGTTTAAAGATCAAAGGTTTTTTGTACTTATTATCAAGATATTATAAAAATATAAATTAAATAATATTTTACCTATTATTACTAAATTTTGAGATAATTGCATTCTTCAATTTTTGTGATTTAATTTATGTTTTATTCAGAAATTTTTATATTAAATTACGAAATCCTTGTACAAAAGTAATCAAAGTAATATTGCACTAAACTTGGTCAAATATACCTTGGATAAATACAAAAAAATTATTTTTTTTTGAGTCCTGTATAGTGGAAATTTATAGATAATAATTGCTGCTAAAAGACTAATTGGCATAGATCAAAAAATATATATTTCAGTGCCTCAACAGCTAACAGAGTAAAAACTAAAGCCAATTGTTTTATTGTTTGTAGCTGGGGCAGGAAATATCGTATACTGTTACTCCAATTTTTTGAATGATTATTTTTCACTTGAAACAAATATACATTTATGTTAAACTATCAGCGCAGAAAAACATAGTAGGGGTATTAACTCCGAAGTTTTAATATCAAGATGTTTAGCTTTTTTTTTAATTATGCAATTTGATACTTTAATAGACCTCCTACACCATAGAACCCTAGATCAACCTAAGCAAAAAACCTATACTTTTCTCAAAGATGGTGAAACAGAAGCTGATAGTCTTACCTATCAAATATTAGAACAACACGCTAAGGCCATAGCAGCAAATCTTCAGTCCCTAAATGCTAAAGGTGAAAGAGTCTTGCTGTTGTACCCCCCTGGACTAAAATTGATGGCTGGATTTTTTGGCTGTTTGTATGGGGGGGCGATCGCTATACCAACCTATCCACCACGCCCTGATCAGTCCCTCTCAAAATTAGAAGCAATTGCAGCAGATGCTCAAGCAAAGTTGATTCTTACCACTACACCTCTATTACCTTACTTAAAAGGTCGCTTTGCGGAAAATCCCATGTTAGCAACAATACAGCTGTTAGATACCGATAATATTATTGCTCAAAATCTGGAGTCCCATTGGCAAGAACCTAATATCAACGGTGATACATTGGCTTTTCTTCAATACACTTCCGGTTCAACTGGAAAACCTAAAGGTGTAATGATCACCCACAAAAATATTCTGCACAATTTAGCTATGGGCTATGAACAATCTGATATTACACCTGAAAGTATTACAGTGACTTGGTTACCCTTTAGTCACAATACAGGGTTATTAGTGGGAGTTCTACAACCTCTCTACGGTAATTTCCCTGTTAAAATTATGTCGCCATTGGATTTTCTGCAAAAACCTTTCCGTTGGCTAATGGCTATGTCTCATTACAAAGCTACTCAAAGCCTAGCTCCTAACTTTGCTTATGACCTAGTTTGTTTTCAAACAACCCCTGAAGAACGGGCAATGCTTGACCTAAGTAATTGGGAGTTAGCTCTTAGCGGTGCTGAACCAATTCGTGCGGAGACATTTGAGCGGTTTATCAAGACTTTTAAACCCTATGGCTTTCGCCCAGAGGCTTTAACTGCAGGCTATGGGATGGCAGAGAGTGTTGTCGGTATTACTTTAGGCTTAATAACAGAACCCCCAGTTATTCTGAATGTTGACAAGGCTGAATTTACTAAAAATCGGGTTTTGGTAACAGTTGACGAGAATGATAGTACCCAAAAAATTGTTAGTTGTGGTCGCGCTAGTTCAGGTGAAAAAATTCTCATTGTTAACCCGGAAACTTTAACTGAATGTGCAGATGACCAAGTGGGAGAGATTTGGGTTTCTAGTCCTAGTGTTGCTCAAGGTTATTGGAGTAGACCCCAAGCAACAGCAGAAACTTTTCAAAATTACTTAAAAGATACACAGGAGGGTCCGTTTCTCAGGACTGGTGACTTAGGATTTTTGCTCAATGATGAATTATTTGTCACTGGTCGTCTCAAAGATTTAATTATTATCCGAGGTAGTAACCATTATCCCCAGGATATTGAGTTAACTGTAGACAGAAGTCATCAAGCTTTACGACCTAGTTGTGGTGCAGCATTTTCCGTAGAGTTGGAAAGTGAGGAAAGGTTGGTCATTGTTCAAGAAGTTCAGGAAAGTTACTTAGATAAACTGGATGTAGATGAGGTTGTTAACGCTATCCGTCAAGCTGTATCTCAACAGCATCAGTTACAAGTTTATGGGATATTATTATTGAAAACAGGAACTATTCCTAAAACTTCTAGCAACAAGATTCAGCGTCATGCTTGCAAAGTAGGTTTTTTAGAGCAAAGTCTTGATGTTGTTGGCAGTAGTATTTACCAAGAATTTGATCTGTTGGAAAAGGAAAAAGAAGCTTTCTTAGATAGAAAAACACTCTTAGCTACCACACTTGAAAAACGTCAAGAATTACTAATATCTCATCTTCAGATTTTAATCTCAAATATTCTCCAGGTAAATAAATCTCAATTAGACTGGCAACAACCTTTAACTAGTATGGGATTAGATTCTCTGACAGTTGTTGAGTTGAGCGATCTTCTCCAAGATAGCTTAGGAACTTCTTTTCCGGCAACACTAATTTTTGAATATCCCACAGTTGAAGCTCTAGCTAATTATTTGGCAAAAGAAGTGCTTTCCCCACAACCTTCTGCAAATTATGATATAGGGTTAGTTGCAGATGGAAACTTAGGTTCGGGTTTTGCTACTCCTGTAATAGCAATTCAAGCAAAAGGTTCTAAGCCTCCTTTTTTCTGTATCCCTGGGGGTGTGGGAACTGCGTTTTATCTCCATTCTCTAGCCTTTCATCTCGGTCAAGACCAACCATTTTACGGACTACAAGCACGGGGAATGGATGATCAAGCAGAACCTCAAACAAATGTTGAGGCGATCGCTGCCGACTATATTGACGCATTAAAAAAGATTCAGCCCACAGGTCCTTATTTTTTGGGTGGTCATTCTTTTGGTGGGCAAGTAGCTTTTGAAATATCCCAACAGTTACAAAAACAGGGAGATGAAATTGGTTTACTTGCTGTTTTTGATATTCCTGCCCCTTTATTTAGTAGTTTTATAATTGCGGGTTGGGATGATACTAAATATATGAGTGAGGTCGTGAGGTTATTTGAATACTTTTTAAAGGAAAATTTAGAGATATCCTATAATGATCTGAAAGTTTTCTCTCCTGATGAGCAATTAAATTATGTAACTGAGCAACTAGTGAAAAAGCTTCATGTACGTTCTTCTCAGGCAGCTAAAAGACAAGTGCATAGTTTTGTCAAAGTTTTAAAAGCTAGTGTTTATGCGATGGGTCATTATCACCCAGAGAAACTTTATCCGACTCCTATTGCTCTTTTCCGTAGTAGTGATGTTCGTACTTGGAATAGCGCCATTGGTTTGACTGATACTATTCGCAACCAACTGCAAAAGAATTCTTTTTTGGGTTGGGAGCAACTTTCTCAACGTTCTGTAGAACTTGAGACTGTTCCTGGGGATCATATTACCATGATGCTTGAACCCCATGTTCAGGTTTTAGCTTCCAGACTCAAAACTTATATTGATATGCCATCAAAATTAACTATTTAGGGTTCTCTTGTTAAGGAGTAGGAGACTCATCTCCATCTCTGAACGTTGAGTGCGCAGACGTACCCCCAACCCATCCCTCCTGGGATGGGATGAAGGCCGAATTATAGAGGAGGTAGTCAGATATATTTGTCTCTTGCTGCCATCTGCAATTATTCTGCCCAAAATGCTAACTTATCTGAAGGTTTTTGGATGTAATACCAGACACTTTTTCAAGACCTAAAAAAGTTGAGAAGTTTTTAAATATTTAGATTCACTACTCTAAAAACAAATAATTAAAGCAAAAGTGCTGTTTAATCAAAATTAAACCGTTTTTTTAAATTTACAACACGCCCTTTAAACCCTTAATGGTTGACCATCGAAGATTAATTTTTACTCTTTGAATTCAGGTTATCACTATTGAGTTAGGAGACAGTACTCATAAGTCAGAATAGATAGTTTAAATATCATTATGTTGGTTGAAATATCTTTTTTTAATCAAGGGGAAAATCTGAATAAATATTCCTTTTGTACCCTAATTATTTGTAATATTCTTTTGATGTCGCAAAGAGAAGGGTAAACCCCTGATTAAATATTCATGCGATCGCCTTACATTACTTACTCTATCCCTATCGATTAAAACTTAAATAACTATATATAAATTTAATTGTAGAATAATTGAATTTGCTAGGCTAAAGAGTTGGATAATAATTGATATTTCAGTTAGATTTAATATCAAAGAAATCCACTTTTTTATTTAAGATTTAATTCTGGCTCAATTAATACACCTTTGAACCTCAAATAAAAGTAATAGCTGATAGCCAATGCTTGAATGCTTAACTTCTTTATAGGTCACATGGAATATCAATCACAAATTCTACTCCTTTCCCTAATGAAGAATTACAAGTTAGCTTACCCTTATGTTTTTCAACAACAATTGAATAACTAATTGATAAACCTAAACCTGTACCAGTACCCACTGGTTTAGTAGTAAAAAATGGGTCAAATATCTTCCTTTGATTTTCGAGACTAATGCTAGGGCCGTTGTTAAAAATTTTAATTGTTACAGTCTGGTCTTGAGTAATTTCTGTACTAATAATAATAATAGGCTCTTCTAATTCACTATTATTTTTTCTCGCCTCTTCTAGAGCATCAATACCATTAATTAAAATATTCATAAATACTTGATTTAAGTAAGAAGCGTAACAGTTTACTAATGGAAGAGGCCCATAGTTTTTGACTACTTTAATTTCTGATTTTCCAATTTTATAGTTAAGTTTATTTTGTAAAATTAGTAGAGTACTATCAATACCTTCATGGATATTTACTGGCTTCATATCTGATTCATCTAATCTCGAAAAATTCCGTAGAGATAGCACAACTTTTTGAATTCTTTCAGCTCCTACTTTAATAGAATCTAGTAATTTGTATAAATCTTCTCTTAAAAAATAGAAATCTATATCTTCAGTCATTTCTTCTATTTTAATTGTCGGATGAGGATATTCTTCCTGATAAAGATTGATTAAATTAAGTAAATTTTTGCTATATTCAATAGCGTGATTAACATTGCCATATATAAAATTGTTTGGATTATTAATTTCGTGAGCAATTCCCGCTACCATCTGCCCTAAACTAGACATTTTTTCCGTTTGAATTAATTGACCTTGAGCCTTTTGTAGTTTTTTGATAGTTTCAGATAAATCTACATTTTTTTCATTTAATTCTTCAGTACGTTTTTTAACCTGCTCCTCTAAGGTCTGATTATATTCTTCAAGTTGATTTTTAGCAATAGATAAGGTTTCATAAAGCCTGGCATTTTCTAAGGATAAAGCTGCTTGAGTAGTGAGAAATTTTAATACTTCTAGGCGATCCCTAGTAAAAGCTCCTACCGTCAGATTATTTTCTAGATATAGTATGCCAATAAATTGAGAAAGATTAATAATGGGAATACATAAAATACTCTTAGGTTTATACCTTTGAATATAAGTATCAGCAGCAAACTTAGTTTCATTAGTAGCATCATCAAGTACAACAATTTCTTGAGTACGCGCCACATAATAAACAACAGAAGTAGAAAGCTTATTTGTGGAGTTAATAGAAATAGACTGTTTTGCTGTTAGCTGTAATTCTCCCTCAAGGTTTCTATTACGAATAGCCTCAGCTTCTATTACCCAATTTTCCCCTTGGGGTAAGATTAAATAACCTTTTTTAGCTCCAGCACTTTCTAGGGTAACTCGCATCAAAACCGAGAGTAAATTCTCAAGTTTAATTTCTCCTGAAATTGCCTGAGTTGCTTTCATCACACTCTTGAAGTCAAAAATTAAAGAGGTATCACTACTTGTATATATGATAGTTTCAGTAGTTAAGCTAGAAGTCAAATTAGGTTTTTGTTCCTGTAGGGGTTTAAGTAGATCACCGTAGCACTTTTCTAGATGTTTAAGTTTAGCAGTAGCTCCCCACTGAGCATAAGCGTAGTAAGCTTTGATTAAATATGCTTGGCCAATAGTCTCTTTATTCCACCCTAAGTAAAATTTAGCTGCAAGTTCATTAGCTAGGGCAACTTCTTGAATATATTTATTTTCTGTAGCTCCAGCGATCGCTTGTTCATAAAGTTCAATTGCTTCAACATAGTTATGAAGCACCCGATGTTTTTCTGCTTCTACTAGATGAAATTTATGTAAAAAGTTCATAGGAGCATGGTGCGCCCAAATTTTCATCTGTTTCTGGTAAGAGGTCACTTGTTCTAACCACTGTTGTTGTTCTTCTTCTGAACCTTCATTGTACAAAGCAAGTCGAATTAAAGAGCCATAAAAATAGAAAAGTATGAGACTATAGTCAGAACTACTAAAATGCAGATATGTTTGTCCTGCTAGACAAAATTTTAGAGATTCTTGGTAGTCGCCAAACAGATAATATAAATAAAGTTTATAAAAATGTAAGTATGTCAGTCCAAAATCTTCTTGAGGCTGTATTTTTGTCTCATCAAAAGCTTCACCAATTAATAAACAGGTATTTTCAGAGCGATCGCTTAAGTTCAGAATAGTTTGTTGAGTCATTTGCAACCAGGTTAGAGGAACTTTGTGCTTCATTTGAAAAACAGCATCAATAGCGTTATTCAGCTTTAGAGAAAGCTCTGTTAATTCTGACCCAATAAAGTAGGAATAAAAAGAGTGTAAAGAAATATTATAACTAGCAAATTCCAAGTCTCCTCTAGACAAAGCTAGGGAATAACATTCTAGAAATAAAGGCAAAGTTTTTCCTAAATGTTCTTTCCAATGGCGCAGATGGAGGTTTGCGACAGTCAGTCCTTTGAGAGTATCTCCACCGAAGCGCTCGAATAGTCTATATGTTACCTCAGAAAACTCAGAAGCTGCTTTAATTTCTCCTCTACTCCAGAGGAAAATTCCGTAAGAGCTATAACCGTAAGCAGAAACAGGAGTATTACCCCACTCCATAGATAAAGTAACCATAGCAAAAACTATACTCGACCATAGTGGGGAACCCACAACAAAAGCTGCTGCTCCTATTAACCCTAAAAGTTCTATTAAAGCTAACTTTTCAGGATTTTTCATTTCTGGAAGTTGTTTGAGGTCTTCAGTGGAGCGATCGCTCAGAAATATCAATGACTGGAGTTCTGCAATAGCAGCAGATAACTCTGCTTCTTCCAATATAGGAGATAATTCTAATCCTAAATTTTTAATAACTACTATAGCTAGATCAATACCTTTCATCATTTGGTTTTGAGCAAATTCAGATTTAATTTTACTCATGTAAACTGGAACTTTCTCCAATAAACTTTTAGCTTGTTGACATACAACCTCAGCTAATTTGTCCATCTGCTCATACTCACCTATCAAAGAACTCACTTCTGTGGCTTCTACATAGAGGGATAATGTTAAATCATAATTCGTTTTCCAACTATTAACAGTTAACAACTCTAGACCTGTATTGAAATAATTAATTGTAGTATTATAAGCACCAGAAACCTTAGCTTTCTTTCCAGCAATTAAATTTAACCCAGCAAGTTGTTTTCGCTCAATAGAATTATTCATTAAATCCATCCCATAATTTAACTGATTAACAATATCAAAAATCCTATCTTGTCTTTCAGTTTTTGGGATATTTTCTAACAATAATCGCCCTATTTTTAAATGAGTTGCTTGTTTTTGCTCTTCTGGAATTAACAAATAAGCTGCTTGTTGTACCCGATCATGCAAAAACTGATAACTAGCCTCAGTTTCTATTGTCTGAAAAGTTGCTAATGCACTTGACTATTCTGAAATATAAAACTTATAGACTTCTGTAACAGGTAAAATTAATCCTTCTTGCAATGCTTGCCACAAGTTATTAGCTGTTTCTACAATATTTTTTTCTGAAACAATAGCTAAAGTTTCTAAATCAAACTTATTACCAATACAAGCCGCTAATTTCATCACCTCTTGAGTCTCAGATGACAACTTTTGGATACGATTTGCTATAAATTCTACAACATCATTGGTTAGAGAAAATAATTTTACTTGAGCAATATCGCACTCCCAATAACCAGCCTTATAATTAAATGTCACTAATTTTTCTTGATACAATGCTTTGAGAAATTGAGTAATAAAAAAAGGATTCCCTTGAGTTTTTTGACCGACTAACTTCGCCAAAGGTAATGCTATTTCTTGAGAACAATTAAACGTATCTGCTACTAAGGGATTTAAATCAGAAGTTAGTTCTAGTGGTTTTAAAATAATAGTATTAATTACAGCTAAATTTTTGCCTATTTCTTCTAATGTTAACATTAAAGGATGAGCCGGATTTACTTCATTATCCCGATAAGCTCCTATCAATAATAAATGCTGACTATTTTTATCACTCATCAACAATTCCATTAATTTTAGAGAAGCTGTATCTGCCCACTGTAAATCATCTAAAAAAATAACTAATGGATGTTCTTGAGAAGCAAATATTTTAATAAACTTTAAAAATAATAAATTAAACCTATTTTCCGTCGCAGTTCCTGATAATTTTGCCACTGCAGGTTGAGGAGAAATAATAGATTCTAGTTCAGGAATAACTTCAATAATAACTTGCCCATTTTCACCCAATTCTGAGAGAATTTTAGTCTTCCATTTCTGTAAATTATTTTCCGTTTCACTTAGCAATTGTATCACTAAATTACGAAATGCTTGTACAAAAGCATTAAAAGGAACATTGCACTGAAATTGGTCAAACTTACCTTTAATAAAATAGCCTCGTTGACGAACTACTGGTTTATGAACTTCATTAACTACTGCTGTTTTACCAATTCCTGAAAAACCAGCTACTAACATTATTTCACTTTTACCTGCAGCAACTCTTTCAAAAGCACTTAATAAATTATTAACTTCATTTTGGCGACCATAAAGCTTTTCTGGAATGCTGAAGCGGTCAGAAATATCCCGTTTTCCTAACTCAAATAAAGGAATATTTTTGTTGTTTTGCCAATAATTTAAACAAATTTGTAGATCATGTTTTAATCCAATAGCATTCTGATAGCGTTCTTCCGCATTTTTAGCGATCATTTTCAGAATAATATTATTTACCATTAAAGGTATTTCTTTATTTAAATTAGCAGGTGGAGTAGGTTCTTTAGCAATATGAAAATAAACTAATTCTATGGGGTCACTTGATACAAAAGGTAATTGCTTTGTCAGCATCTCATAGAATGTAATACCTAAAGAATAAAAATCACTCCGATAGTCAATACCTCTATTCATTCTTCCTGTTTGTTCCGGAGAAATATATGTGAGACTCCCCTCCAGAATATTAGGGTTAATAACTTCTTGAGTTTCTCTAGTTAATAATGTGGAAATACCAAAGTCAATTAACTTCACATCCCCAGTATCTGGGTTAATTAGAATATTAGAAGGTTTAATATCTTTATGAATAATCTGATGATGGTATAAACCTTCTAAAATTTCAACCATTGAAATTGCCAGCTCCAAAAACTTTTGCAGATTAAGTTTTTGGTTACTCAGGTAAGTATTGAGAGAAACTGCCCCAATATCCTCCATAATTAGGGCATAACCATTACCATATTTTTCTAAAGATAGAGGTTTAGCAACTCCAGCCAAATTAAGATTTTTAGTAATTGTATATTGATGCCTAAATTGTAATAACTCAGAAAAGGTCGGGTATTCTTTCTTCAGAACTTTAATAACTACTGGTTGTTGAGTTATGGTATTTATTCCACGATAAACTTTACTTTTTGTTCCAGTATAAATTTCTTGAGTTATCTGATATAATGGTATTCTAATCATAGGAAAATAAATAAGTTTATTGCTCTATAAGAACTACAGAAGTTTTAATAACTAAAGTATTTTTAGTTTTTATTTAGTCTATACTAGCGCGAGCATTCTTAAATTATCCAACTTAGTAAACTTTAAATAATAACAGATAGAAGAGTCTAACATCAACCCTGTTCCTAAATTTTGAATCTTATCTATCTTTAAAAAAATTTCAAAATATTTTTATCGATACCTATTATACCTTGGTTTTGGGCGATTATTAATTTTTTTTAAGCAAACGTGGATTATTGATAATAGAGTTAATTCAGTATGTAATACTTCCTAATAGAAGTGATTAACAGAAATTATCATAGAATGTATTTTTGCACAGGAAATATCCCCTTTTGTTTCAGGAGATGGCCTTTGTGGATTAGGCCTTGTTTGTGATGATCGCCTATTACCTAGTAATGATTCTAATTTTCCACCTATAAATATAATTACTGACCTTAGACAAAATATATTAAATCCTGAGTATGAAGCTACAGAAAAAAATTTGAGTAGTTCTCAAAAGGAGAATTCTGATGATACAGATATTCTAATTGGCAGTAATATTGATTTAATTTCTGTAGTACAAAATGCTCTGCCAATAGTTCAACATTTGCTTGACAATTTCTCTAGTAAAGTAGATTTTGAAGAGCAAATGAATCTGGCTTTTGGAGAGAGTTATGATGTTAGTAAAGCTGATGCTTTAATTGGTACTTGGCAAAATGAACATGCCGGCTTTTTGCCACAGATAAAAATTGTTTCTGAGAGTAAAATTAATGGAGCGAATGGTGCTTTTGCTGGAGAGACACAGACCATTTATTTAGCACAAGAGTTTGTTGAAGATAATGCTGGGAATGTAGGGGCGATCGCTCCTATAATTCTTGAAGAGTACGCTCATTATTTTGATGGGGAAGTTAATAGTTTTGATACCCCTGGGGATGAAGGGGAAATTTTTGTCAGTTTTGTTTTGGGAGAGGAGTTGAGCGAGTCTGAGTTTTTGCGGATGAAGGTCGAGGATGATTGGGCCACAGTCTTCTTAAATGGTAATACTATTACCATCGAACAAGCAAACCTTTCCTGGCTCGGAGGTAGCGGTGATTGGTATAACCCTAGTAAATGGAGCGGTGGTAAAGTCCCCAAGTCTAGCGATAATGTAACTCTGGAAGTTTTTGGTCAAAACATCAAAATTAACTTTTCCAAGGGAAACCCTAATATTAAAGATTTGTTTTTAGGGGCTAAGGATGGTGGAACTCTAACTTTAAATGGACTAACCACTGTAGGGAACGACACAGATATTTTAGCCGAAGGAAAAAACAGTGTAGTTAAGTTGCCCGATCTAAAGACTTTCTCAGGCAAAGACCTATATCAGCCTTCATCTATTACGGTGAAAGATGGTGGCACACTTAAAGCAAATAAACTGCTCACTATGAAAGAGGTAGATTTATTTGCGAATAACGCCAGTCTTACTTTACCTGGAGTAAAAAATTTTAGCGGTAAAAGCGATACTGTCATTGAAGCAACGAATGAAGGCAAACTGACTTTAGGTGCGAGAACTATTAGTGGTGATGTGGATATTACCGCCACCGGAGAAGGAAGTGTAGTGAATTTGCCCCTGTTAAACAATTTTAGCGGCACAGACGTTTATCAACCCTCATTTATTAAGGCTGAAAATAACGGCTCGGTGACAGCTAAGAAGCTGAAAACCCTCAAAGAGGTAGATTTGTATGCCGATAACAGCACATTGAGTTTGTCAGGAGTCAACAACTTTAGCGGTAAAAGCGATACTGTCATTGAAGCAACGAATGAAGGCAAACTGACTTTAGGTGCGAGAACTATTAGCGGTGATGTGGATATTACCGCCACCGGAGAAGGAAGTGTAGTGAATTTGCCCCTGTTAAACAATTTTAGCGGCACAGACGTTTATCAACCCTCATTTATTAAGGCTGAAAATAACGGCTCGGTGACAGCTAAGAAGCTGAAAACCCTCAAAGAGGTAGATTTGTATGCCGATAACAGCACATTGAGTTTTTCAGCAGTCAACAACTTTAGCGGTAAAAGTGATACTGTCATTCAAGCCAGGAATGAAGGCAAACTGACTTTAGGTGCCAAAACTATTAGTGGTGATGTGGATATTACCGCCACCGGAGAAGGAAGTGTAGTGAATTTGCCCCTGTTAAACAATTTTAGCGGCACGGACGTTTATAAACCCTCATTTATTAAGGCTGAAAATAACGGCTCGGTGACAGCTAAGAAGCTGAAAACCCTCAAAGAGGTAGATTTGTATGCCGATAACAGCACATTGAGTTTGTCAGGAGTCAACAACTTTAGCGGTAAAAGCGATACTGTCATTCAAGCCAGGAATGAAGGCAAACTGACTTTAGGTGCCAAAACTATTAGTGGTGATGTGGATATTACCGCCACCGGAGAAGGAAGTGTAGTGAATTTGCCCCTGTTAAACAATTTTAGCGGCACGGACGTTTATAAACCCTCATTTATTAAGGCTGAAAATAACGGCTCGGTGACAGCTAAGAAGCTGAAAACCCTCAAGGTAGTAGATTTGTCTGCCGATAACGGTACCTTGAATTTATCGGCAAATAGCTTTAGTGGTAAAAGTGATACTGTCATTCAAGCCAGGAATGAAGGCAAACTAACTTTGGGTGCCAAAACTATTAGTGGTGATGTGGATATTACCGCCACCGGAGAAGGGAGTGTAGTGAATTTGCCCCTGTTAAACAATTTTTACGGCACAGACGTTTATAAACCCTCATTTATTAAGGCTGAAAATAACGGCTCGGTGACAGCTAAGAAGCTGAAAACCCTCAATGTAGTAGATTTGTATGCCGATAACAGCACATTGAGTTTTTCAGCAGTCAACAACTTTAGCGGTAAAAGTGATACTGTCATTCAAGCCAGGAATGAAGGCAAACTGACTTTAGGTGCCAAAACTATTAGTGGTGATGTGGATATTACCGCCACCGGAGAAGGGAGTGTAGTGAATTTGCCCCTGTTAAACAATTTTAGCGGCACGGACGTTTATCAACCCTCATTTATTAAGGCTGAAAATAACGGCTCGGTGACAGCTAAGAAGCTGAAAACCCTCAAGGTAGTAGATTTGTATGCCGATAACGGTACATTGAATTTATCAGCAAACAGCTTTAGTGGTAAAAGCGATACTGTCATTAAAGCCAGGAATGAAGGTAAACTGACTTTAGGTGCGAGAACTATTAGTGGTGATGTGGATATTACCGCCACCGGAGAAGGGAGTGTAGTGAATTTGCCGCGCTTAACCAATTTTTACGGCACAGACGTTTATCAACCCTCATTTATTAAGACTGAAAATAACGGCTCGGTGACAGCTAAGAAGCTGAAAACCCTCAAGGAAGTAGATTTGTCTGCCGATAACAGCACATTGAGTTTTTCAGCAGTCAACAGCTTTAGCGGTAAAAGCGATACTGTCATTAAAGCCAGGAATGAAGGTAAACTGACTTTAGGTGCGAGAACTATTAGTGGTGATGTGGATATTACCGCCACCGGAGAAGGAAGTGTAGTGAATTTGCCGCGCTTAACCAATTTTTACGGCACAGACGTTTATCAACCCTCATTCATTCTGGCTGAAGATGGCGGTAAAGTCAAGGTTAAGAAATTGACAGGAATTACCAACGTAGATCCATTCGTAACTGGTTAGGCAAGTGTTAGCAGCCTAGATTGATGTTTGACTATCAGGACTTACGCAATACCGCTATGTATATTGTATGTTTGGAATTTTTTTGATATATTTACAATACAATTAGTTCCTAAGCGTAAGTCCTGACTATCTAAAAATCTGCCTCCCATAAACTAGGTTCCTGACCAAGTCCTGAACCTTCAGAAAGCAAAATCATATTAGCTGATAATTCTCGAATTATTTTGAGCTAATCACAGAATCACGTTCTGCCAGTAAACGACGTAATTCTTTTTGTCGAGTGCTGTCTAGTGGAAAATTCCAGATAACGATCGCTGCCAAAATACTAATGGGAATAGGTACAAAAATAAATATATATTTAAGAGCCTCAATTGCTCCCGCAGTATTTTCCACCCCAGGGTCAAAACCTATCCAATCTAAAATACGATAAATTATCCCAACTCCCAAAGCAGAACCAACTTTAGTAGTCATGGTTAATAGTGAATAGTAAAGACCTGTACGTTGTGTCCCAGATTCCAAATTATCATGGTCCGTAACATCTGCCATAATTGAGCGCAATAAAAATGCTCCCGAACCAGATTCAATACCGAAAAGAATATTAACCAAAGCATACAACCATAAATTTCCTGGTTGAACAAGGAATAAACTAGCAAGAACTATACAACCATATATTTTAGCAACACCAAAAGTCCGATGCTTTTCCAACTTATAACTAAGACGCATCCAAACAGGAATTCCACAAAAACTAGCCGTAAAATACAGTAAAAGCATCAAATTAGACTGTTCACCTAATTCCATGACATAAGTCACAAAAAAAATGTAGATTGATCCAATAATTCCAGGAATTAGACCAATCATTAAATCTGCTAGTAGAACCTGTATTAGTAGTTTATTTTTCAACAGTATAGAAGCTGACTCAAAGAAACCAAGTTGGCAAGATGGTTCCACAGCTCTTTCTTTAACATTACTCACAGCGAACGCTACAGTAATAGGCAGCAGTATAATTGTAAACCAACCCATAGCCGCAACTTTCGTACTACTATCAACACCTCCAGTCTGTTCCAGAATAGTTGGGAGTATCAAAACCGCTAACATACCAAAGACTAAAGCAAACTCTCGCCAACCTTGAACTCGCGATCGCTCATAATAATCTGATGATAACTCTGCTCCCCAAGACATATGAGAGATACTCAGCAGAGTCCAACCGACATACAACAACAGCATCCAAAACAGAAGATAATTTCCTGTGATTTGTGCTCCTGGCATAAACACTTTATAAACACAAATCATTAAAATAGGGACAGATAATATAATCCAATGGCGCCGACGACCTAGTGGAGTTGTGACTCGATCGCTGAAAACACCAAGAACTGGATCAGTAAAAACGTCCCACAAACGGGCAATCATAAAAATTGTGCCTACTAGAGACAGGCCAAGTCCCATTTCTTCTGCATAAAATGGGGGAAGATAGACTAAAAGAGGAAGGCCAAGAGCAGAAAGGGGTATTCCTGGAGAGACAAAGGCTACAATAGTTTTTTTGCTGAGATTCATCTTGTTTGTTTATGCCCTTGGGTGCGAAATATGATATTATATTTCATGATAGGTAGATGAATTAAAAATTATACCTAGTTCTATATTTACTTAAGATTAAGGGATTTATGAAATTATTATCATAGAATCCCAACAAGTCATTTATGTCCTATCTTAGGTTTGGTGATTAAATATGAAAGCCCAGAAAATCGAAAATTAAAAAAAGCTTTGACACCTTAAATACCAAACAAATGCGCCCTGCTGGAATCGAACCAGCCTGAAAGCGAATTATGAGCTCGCTGCCTCCCCAATCGGCCAAAGGCGCTTATTTTTGATTATACATTAATAATCACTCTTTAGACAATATTATTCTTATTTATCACAAATATATAACAAACACTGAAAGGGTGGCACAAAAGACTAAAAGGCTCATTTCACTTTGACAATAGGTCTAGCTCTTTTACCTTTCTGATAATTCAGCCGATGTATCAGATAATTGGCCATTAGTCCCTCATCTTCACTCTGCCAAAATTTCTAACCCCATTCAACCAACCTCGAACTTCATTTCCTATATAACAATAGCTATGTTGTTGATATTTTTTTAGAGTTTCACTGTTGAGATTTACAGAATTTGCTACTCTTATTTGACGATTTATTTATATTTATAGTATTATATAGCTAATTCGTTCATAATCTTTTCAATGAGTCTAGTTTACAATACCTAGACTCATTTTTCTTAAACTTTTTTTGGTCAATCCTTACTCTTGATTGCTTTTTAGCCCTTTTGTCATCACATAAATATAGTATGTACTCAATAAAATTGGGTAGACAATGATTTATGGCGGCCAAGACCAGCTAAGGGATCAAGTGTATTGGCTCAATCACAAAAAAGAATAAAGCATAAAGAATAATGGGAGAGGAAATACAGTTGGTGGCGATCGCCTAACTATTAACTGAAAATAATTTTATTTTTGGCCAAACTTAGATTTTTTATATACATTCACTAAGGCCATAAATACTACTTACCAACCTCTAGAAAAAACTCATTTGGCTGAATTACCAGCCTACTCCTCTAATCACTACTCTTAAAAAATAGTTTTTGTTTTGAGCAAAACCTAATATGAAAAGTTTATAAAAAACATTTTTCACCTTTATTATTAAATAAATGCGCCCTGCTGGAATCGAACCAGCCTGAAAGCGAATTATGAGCTCGCTGCCTCCCCAATCGGCCAAAGGCGCTTATACCTTGTTATAAATTTACTAGTCCTACAAGGATAAATTTAATTAATACTATACAATTAATCTTCAATATAGTCAAGTAATTAAATATAGAAGATTATAGATTATTATATAGATAAATTATAGTATATCATAAAAAAAATCAAATCATACCTAAGACAGAAAAAAACTATGAATTCTAGTATTTTCCTAACTCTAGGTTTACTGGCTCTAATGTTTGGTGCTGGTTTGAGTAGTGCTTCTTGGGGATTTAAACTGGGCAGAGAGGCTTTAAAGGGAATTACTCAACCAGATACTCGTCCCACTAATAATTTAGCAGGTACTCAAGGTAATTCAAATCGTCGAGAAGAGCTAGTTTTATTAAAGGAGGAAAAAATTGTTCTCAATGTCAAAAATACTATAATAAATGGTGGAGTAGTAGAGAAAAAGACAACTGTTGGAGAATCCCATCAAAAACAAGGTAAGGTAGAATCTGGTCAAATAAACCAGCCTCAGCAAACTTTTCCAATTATCAGTAGTGATGCCGGAGTAGTGCTGGAAATTAATGATATTCGTAGGTGGGGTAATTCTATAGTCTTGGATGTTAATTTAAAAAACAAAGGAGACCGAGCTGTAAGATTCTTATACAGTTTCTTGAATATTAAAGATGAACAAGGAAGAGTGATAAGTGCTAGTACAGAAGATTTACCAGGAGAACTTCCACCCAATGCTAGAAGATATTATGGTATTATCACAATTCCTGTTGCTTTATTAGATAACGCTAAAGAAATTTCCCTAGAACTTACAGATTATCCCGATCAAAAGTTAGATTTAAAAATATCTAAAATTAAAATAGATTAATTAAATTTTTGATTTTTTCTTGCCCAAAATATTGCAATTTAAAGATACATATATTTGAGAATTGTGCCTGAGACTGTAAAAAAAATAGCGTTTTTTAGACATAAATAAATAAATAAACAATGTTTGGAGGTCTAAGGCATAATCAATGATAGTAAGGTTCAGGCTGTTGACTTAATCCCAGAATAAAGATATTCTTTTACAGAAGGTATACTATTAGAACATAAAGATCGTTGGTATGGTTCTAAATTAGTATTAGGAAATAAATATTTTCCATCTGCTAAGACAAGTTCAAGTTGTGGTCAAATAATGGATATAGTATTAAGTTTTTTAAGCTTTGATTGCAAGAAGTACGTTAGGTCTATCTATAAGGCCTTCATTAGAGATTTATAGAAGCATAAGTATGAAGAGCGAGAAATGCAGTTGGCTATAACGGTTATTCCTGTGAAAGTCCTGCTGCCCACAACTCCGATAGAAGCAGGAAGTAAACATTAAAATGTCACTAATGGTGACATTTTATATTAGTTTTATGACGGAGATACCAGATTTAGATATACTGTCACAATTTTTGTTAGTTTTTTTACTAATTACTATTAATGCATTTTTTGTATTGGCCGAATTTTCTATTGTTTCTGTGCGAAGGTCACGTATTAATCAATTAGTAGATGCAGGTGATGTTCAAGCAAAAATTGTTCAACAACTTCAAAGACACATAGAGCGACTTCT
Organism: Trichodesmium erythraeum IMS101; assembly: GCF_000014265.1. NCBI lineage: Bacteria > Bacillati > Cyanobacteriota > Cyanophyceae > Oscillatoriales > Microcoleaceae > Trichodesmium > Trichodesmium erythraeum. Next base: position 3,277,620 of record NC_008312.1, on the reverse strand, counting down.
ATCGACAACTCAGTTAGGTATTACTTTATCTAGTTTTACTTTGGGTTGGATAGGTGCAAAAACTATGGTAGAAATCGTTACAAATGCTATAAAAACCATACCATTACCTATTCATATTGGTCAAGGGAACGATGACTCCGTAGCTATTACTATTGTCACCTTTTTGATTTTGGCTTACCTACAAATTGTGCTCGGAGAGTTATGCCCAAAGTCAGTAGCACTCATTTATTCAGAACAGTTATCTAGATTATTAGGCCCTTTAAGTATAGCCATCTCTCGTTTGTTTAATCCGTTTATCTGGATTTTAAATCAATCTACTTATTGGTTATTAAGACTGCTGGGAATTAGATCTACTGGTAGTGCCTGGAAAGCACCTGTTACTTCAGAAGAATTGCAATTAATTATCTCTACTTCTACAGAATCAATAGGTTTAGAAGCAGAAGAACGACAACTACTTAGTAATGTATTTGAATTTGGGGAAGTATTAGCTGTAGAAATTATGGTCCCACGGACAAATATAGATACTATTTCTAGTACAGCTACTTTTCAAGATTTGTTAAATGAAGTTCAGCTATCTGGTCATTCCAGATATCCTGTAGTTGGTGAATCAATAGATGATATTCAGGGCATTATTGACTTTAAAGAACTAGCTAAACCTTTAGCGAAAGGATTATTATGCCCAAAAACTTCTATTTTATCTTGGGTTCGACCTGCAAGATTTGTTTCTGAACAAACTTATCTGAATGAGTTATTATCATTAATGCAACGAATGCGTCAAATTTCAAATAGTCCTCAGCACCCAGAAATGGTAATAGTGGTAGATGAGTTTGGTGGAACTGCTGGATTAATTACACGGGAAGATTTAATTGCTGAAATTATTAGTAGTGATAGTTATGAAGTAACAGGCTCTGAAGAACTTACCTTACAGATGTTAGATGATCAGACTTTTATTGTACAGGCACAATTAAGTGTTGAAGAAGTTAATGAACTTTTAAATTTAGATTTGCCAGTGACTGAGGACTATCAGACTTTGGGAGGGTTTTTGATTTATCAATTACAAAAAATTCCCACTCAAGGAGAAAAGTTACACTACAAAAATCTTGAATTTACTGTCATCTCTGCTGAAGGTCAACGTCTAGATAAAATCAATATTTGTCAATTAGAAGGGTCAGAAACTGAAACAACTATTAATCTAGTTTTAGAGGATGAGGCGGGCAAAAAGCAAAGCTAATTCATAATATCAGCTAATTGATAATTTCTCTTCTCAACGGAAGCTTGATAGTTAGGATTTTAATTAATATTGTTGATATTTCTAATGACTGTTGAAAAAATATTTGATTTAAGTTTAGTTTTATGACTACTAATTATATAACATTCTATATAATATTAGATCATATCTTACAAGGGCATAATTAACTTTTGTTATACTACTCTTAAGTAGGGTTTGCTGAAAAATCATGAAAGTAGTTGATTTTTTATTCAAAAAAATAATGGCTCTCAAATCAGAATCATCATTTATTCAAATAGAAGTTGAAATTATTAAAAATACCCAGACAAAAAAATTATAAAAAAAGAGAAAAAGTTTCATTTAAAAGGGTAGAAAGGTTGATTACTAAGAAAGTAATTGCGATTGCAGTTGTGGAAGTTTTAGAAAGTTTAGCTATTACTTTTTTTGATGACTAAATCCTCTTTTGCCGCCTGCCAAATTTACCTTCAATATGGTCGCCTAATCTTTCATCGCTCCTGAGCTTGTTTTTTCTGTTCTTTATCAATATTTTTGGGTGCTCTTCCCTAATAAACCACTGATTCTAATACCTTTGTTTTTAGATAATTTTTGGTTTTCTCATGTTAAATAAATTTAGTCTCTATAAACTCACTCTGGATAATAACCTGTGTAGTTTTTCCATTCTTCAACTTGAGCCTTTAAATCTTGAGATTCCTTATAGTTATCTCAACTTATTCTATGTAAAAATATATATCCATCTATACAACTTACAGATATTTGAGCTCCAAATCACTGTATTTTCTCCCTTTTTACTCTTACTATTGGACGCATATCAGGTTGATTTAAACTTACTATTGTTTCATCTATTCGTTGTTATTTGTTATCCCACATTAGTTGTTGTTGATGCTAAATTTCACAGAAACCCAAAAATGTTTTATATTGTCTACTACTCAAACTTTTATGACGGCTACCATTCTCAATTAACAGACTTTTGAGTATTTAAGTTTTTACTTACATATTTCAGTTTTTTTGATTACTTTCCTAATTGCATTAGAAGTTGGCTGTCTTTTTTGCCTACCTTTAAATATTCTTTTTTTTTGCTGTTTAACGGTGAGTAATGAGTTTTAGATGAAACTGGCTTTTAACAGCCTTTTAAGAGAATATCTTAGATGATTTCGGTTTTAATTCTGCCATTATTTAATAGATTTAAGTCGGTCAGATAGTTCATATCGGCAGGAGCTTAGGTAGCATCTATAATTAATTTACCTTAATTTTTACACTCCTTGATTTTTTCTAATAACGGGACTTTAGCAAATTTCAAGCCCAAACAAACCCTAAACTCTCTTTATGAGCGGTAAATACGTCGATGTTTTCATCTAACCACTCAACAAAACGATAAGATATTGCGGTACGAAATGCTTCTAAAGTATCAGTAAACGTATTTAATGGTTTGTTAGCCCAACGCCTTCTTATACCTCCTGTTAACTGATGCCAGATAATAAATGTATAAGCACAAAATACTAAAATAAAATGCCTTTTAAGGCTGATTTTATCTCTGACTTGATATTCTCTTAATCCTAACCATCCTTTGGCTTCCCTGTAGAAAACTTCCACCCAATTTCTTTGAGAATAAGTAGAATATATCCACTCAGGAGTTACATATTTGTCTTCTCTATTAGTGATATAATAGTTAATATCAGTGGCCTCAGAAAAACTTTTAGCATTCATAACGATAGCTATAGTTTTTTGACCTGACATCCTAGATATTTCTACTTCTAATGTAGCTACCCAAACTTCTCTAGCATTTTTTGTACTTAGTTGAACTAAGTTGAAAGCTTTCTGAGGTATACTTTCTGCCAGCTTGTCTAATCTAATTTCCTCTTTAATGTCATCTTGTTTTTTAATGATGACTTTTCGATTTTTAGCTAATCCTCCTATATAAGTTAAACTTCTTTTCTCTAGTTGATTTAAGAATGATGTATTGTTACCATAGCCAAATTTCAATTAACACAATTTCTGGTTGGTGTCCTCTGGACAAACATTGATCTACTAGAGACATTGCACTCGTCTGGTTTCTTGACAAATTCTGGGTCTTTTTTTCCTTTTGGAAAAGAATCAGCTTTCTGATACAAAGCTATGTCTAAAGGTAGACTTTTAACTCCATCATAAAGATGAGTTGTCACCACGACTACACCATTATCTGTTTTTCCTATTTCTCCTATATATTGCCGCCCTACTCCTGCAGTAAAATTACCACTTTTTCTGTGGCCTGAATCGTCTATAATTAAAGCAATAGGATCGAGAAGGTTTTGTTTGGCGACGTTCCCACATTACTTGAAGACGACGCTCATTCACAGCATCTACAGACCAATTTGCTCGAACTAGAAAATGCCGTAATTTGTGGTACGTGTGACCTACAGTGTTGTTGGCAATTTGAGACAAGTTTTTTCGATCGCTTTCTCAAGAGTAATCCTCCTATATATTCCCTAAACCCTGTTTTTTGGGCTTTTGTTTTAAAGACATTGTTAAAGCGATCGCACCATCGATGGAAACAAGAGGGCATGGCCACTGAAGTTGTTTCTTTCATCAAACTTTTCCCAGGCCAGTAATTAACGTAAAATACATATCAGGTATACATTATACCCTTTTTTTTACTATTTTTTCACTAAAGTCCCGGTATTTGCATTATAAGGTAGCCCGTGTCCAGTTTATCGGATAAATTGTTGTTAATAATATAAACTTTGTTTCTTAGTTATCCTGGGAAAATCCTGGTAATATTACTTCTCTAGCTTGCTTTATAATGTTCAACTTCAATAGTTGTATGAACATTTCCCCGAGGCAAAAAATCACCTTTAATTTTGACTTCTAAAGGATCGCAAGCTGCGACAAAGTCATCTAAGATTTGATTAACTGATTCTTCATGGGAAATATAGCGTTCTCGATAACTGTTGATATATAACTTTATAGCTTTTAACTCAACTACTCGTTCATTGGGAATATATTTAATATGAATTGTAGCAAAATCTGGATAACCAGAAAAAGGACACTTACAAGTAAATTCTGGTAAACTAATATTTATTTCATAACGTCGTCCTATACGGGGATTTGGAAAAGTAATTAACTCTCCCTCCAATATATTCCGCTCTCCATATTTAAGTTCTTGCATATTTGACTCTTGAAATAGTTCATTGTTAGTTTCATCGTAATTCATAGATATTAATTAAACAAGATTCAATTCTTTGGAAATGCAATTTATCTGAGTAAATTCTTTTGATTATGACTTGACAAATTTATGTGTTATGGTATAATTATATGTATATAATACTATATATTTAGGACATAAACATTAGTAAATTTAGTAAATGCTGTTGGTCAAATATTTCTGCACTAATAAATTAGTCAGGGATTACTTTGAACTTTTGACTTGTTAGTATTACTTAGTAAAACAATGGCAAATCTTAGCACATCTAGTCAAACTAAACCCGTATCAGAAAATAACTACTCTCCATCTGTACCTATTTCTTTATATAGAGAAACTACTGCTGAATTACAAGCAACTCAAATCAAGCTAGAGTCCCTTAAAGTTCATAATGAACAGTTAATTCAACAAAATCAAAAACTTAGAAAAGAAATTGAAAAAGTTATTAATTCTGCAATACATTTACAAGAAACATTAAATACTGCCCAATCAGTCATCCAGGTAACCCAACCGCAAATACCTTCTATACCGAACTCTCCGAGGATTAATACTACGGGCTCTAATTACTTAAGTTCTGATTTTGAGCTGAACTCTCCTGAAATATTATCCCATTCTTCTCCCTCTCTACCATTTACCGAACCTAGAGCAAAAAAGCCAAACTTTCCAGAACATTTATTTACAGAAGAACCAGACAAAAGTTACTACAGTAGATTTACCAATAGTACACAAGTATCTAATTTGAATGGAATATCCTTAGTAATTGCTGTTTGTTTAATTGTAATTGCTGCATTTGGTGCTGGTTATTGGGTAGTGCGACCAAAATTAAATCAGCGATAGAAGTCTGTTCAACTTTGTTTTGTAAAAAAAATTGGTTTAAAGCCTGCCCCGCTTATTAAGTAACTTTTTAGTTTTTTTTTAATAAATATGTTATTTCACTTATTAATTAATTAGTGGCGGATAAGCAGTCACCAGACAAAAAACGGGTGTTTCAGAAAAGGGTTTGACTAGGGTGAAGTTCGGCCTTGCGACGATAAATTACAACAGCCGGTGTATTACAGAGGGCGTGCTAAGTGAAAAACCTCAACCAGCCCTTGAGCTTCGGCTAGGTAGAATTTACCTTACGCCTAACAGTCGAGAAGGATATCAAAAATATAAAGTGTAAAGCAAATCAACTAAGTTAAAATATACTCACAATCCCACGACCGAAGCCGCGAGACTATTAACTAAAACCAACCATTTTCTACTAATCTGTCATATATCTCAATTTTTAATTCCCTCTTGCCTGTTGCCTGTCGTCTGTTGCTTTTGACAGAAATTGAATTTATGATTTAAATACTCAAGAGCTTATAAACCTTCTTATACCTAAAAACTAAAGGTTAGATTCACAACTTATACTCCTGTTCAATATGACTATACTCCTGAGAATCTAATCTAATCTGTTCGGCAAAACTTATTCAAACTCATCCAAGAGGATTATTGACAAATTAACTTTAAGTTGGTTGTTTTTACACTAACTAAAGTTGATTTTTGCCAGAGTTTTGGCATTATGATGTGTTGTAACAGTATCTTGAACTGCCATCTCTTGCTCAAAACCGCGCTTAATCTCTGTCAATTTCATTTGTTTAGCTTGAAGAGCCGTTTGTAGAATCTCTATAGCTTTATGCGGACTCCCATGACCACAAAAGAATAAGTCTGCAGCAAAGTAACCTAACTCAGGCCATGTGTGGATGGCAATATGAGATTCTGCTAGTGTTGCTGTTGCTGTTACTCCATGAGGACTAAACTGATGAACACATAAATCTATAAGAGTTGCTCCTCCTGCTGAAATTGCTTTCATTAAAGACTGACGTATAAATTCAGTGTCGTTGAGCAGTTCTGTGGGAGAATGCCAGGCATCAACTACTAGATGAGTTCCCAATTGTTTCATTCTGCGCTGTTATACCTCTACCTGATAAGATATATTTATTATAATCACAAAATTTTCAATTTGTGAAGTATAAGTAATTAGGGCTAGCTGATTAACTCTTAAAGAATTTAAATCTAAAGGCCTTAGCCTTTGTGGGCAGGGTTTAACGCCTTCACCAGCTTTTCACTTCTTCAAGCTCACATAAAGATATATGTTTTGGGCTGATTATGACAGAGGGCGTTAAAGAAGAAATTTATCCGACTAGCTCCTCTATAATTCTCATTTTGAGGTCGGGACATTACATAGAAAGTTCCTAATTACTCCCTAAGCTATTTAGCATTCAATTCAAGTGATATATCCAATTTTTATCAAAGGCAATAGACATCTCCAAAATAAAAAATAAGGTAAAATTATCAAAACCATTTATTTATAAAGTCTCCCAAATGAATCCAACTTTAGAATATATTTATAACCATCCAAAAGAAACAAAAAGAATTATTGGCATTACTTATGAACAGCTAATAAAATTAATAGCAAAGGCCCAAATAATAGAATCAGAGAAAAAGAAGGCGATCGCTAAAACAGAAAAAAGATTAATTAAAGCAGGTGGAGTCAGAAAAAAGAATTTAACAAAGGAGGAAGAAATAATTTTAACGTTATTTTATTTACATCAAATACCGACTTTTCAAACATTAGGAATTAACTTTGGTATAAGTGAATCAAGTGCTAATAATATTTTTCATTACTGGATAGATATTCTCAGAGAATTACTGCCAGCAAGTTTATTAGAACAAGTAAAAAAAAAAAAGAAAATGAATTGGAATGGGTAAAGGAGATATTAACAGAATTAGAATTAATTGTAGATAGTACAGAACAAAGTAGAGAAAGACCAAGTGAATATAAAGACCAAGAAAAATATTACTCAGGAAAAAATAAAAATCATACTTTTAAAAATCAAATAATAACGACACCAAAAGGAACAGAAATAGTAGATGTAATAGTAGGAGAAAAAGGTCCAGTAAGTGATGTAAAAATATTAAGAAAACAACAGGATAAATTTGATAAAAAACAAAAATTTCAAGGAGATAAAGCTTATGAAGGAGTAGAAAGAACTACTACACCAAAAAAGAAACCAAGAAAAAAAGAAATGCCGCTAGAAATCAAAGAAGAAAATCAAGAAAAAGCCAGAAAGAGAATATTTGTAGAACATGTAATAAGATTAATTAAAATATTTGGAATTGCTAGAGAAAGATTCAGATTAAAAGATAATAATTATCAAAAAGTAATCTTAACAATATGTGGTTTAGTGCGACTAAGAATTCGATCTTTTATATTAGCATAAACCATCAAAAGCTGAGATAAAAAGAATAAATTAAAGTACAATAAATATTTGAATTAGTAACACAAAGTATCTCTGATGCCCATAAAACTGTACAAATTAACTATCTTCATAAGTAGCGATCGCACCACTAAAGATAGTTAGGATAAGCGTTTGAGTATTTTTGGAGATGTCTAATAGGCAACAGATAACAGGAAATATAAAATTTCAATAGTTTTTAGCTGACTGCACAAAAATACTTTTGATCTAGTGAATAGGGGATTTTACCTCCTTACCTCTCCTTTCTTCTGCACCATACATGAGAGTTTCGCCCCTCATTGCTCCTGATAATGGATATACCTTTAAGGCTTGCCATTCATACTAATAGTTAGGTTTTAGCTGTTGTAAGTAGTTTCAATTAAGGCTAATGCCTCTAGTACCTTCCCATATTTGCATATTTCAGCTCTGAGGTTGGGCTTTTGCTTGTTGGGACATCCTTAATTCTTAAGCCTTCTAGTGTAACCTTGCCATACCTCCAAAGACAGAAGGACTAAAGAGGTGGCTTCGTTCCCAAAATCCTTTTCGCTTCTTAGGCTAGGACTCCTAAAATGGGTGGGGGTTTTACCAAGAGTGTTGTGAGGAATGCTGAAATACTCAGGAGCAAGCAAACCAAAAAGGCATGGTTTGTTAGGAAGCTTGAGAAAATTACCCTGAACTAGGGTGACGACAATTTTCATAGGATTGATATTCACTGGATTTGGGGTGAGAAATCTTGCAGTTTTGGCTACAGTGCTTTAGCCTTTGCTGATATTAAGGCCATGCACCGAGATTAATCAGCCCTCCTTAAAATTACCTGACCTCGGGAGTCATTATTCCTTAAGCAAGAAAGGAATGGAGAGGAGTTTAAGCTATCAGGAATTGCTAGTTATTATCTTATGTCACCTCTGGTGATTATTATAGATGTGGGCTAGAAGTGTTTATTAGCTTTTTTAGCCCAACAAGTCGCACTTAGCAAACTCTAATTAATTAGAACTACTTTATTTGAAATCTAGCTTTTGAAGCTCACTGACCGTATTTAGCCCTGAAAAGGACTCTAACTCTATTCATGAATTGAACCATTAGGCATAATTGTTTTTTCTAGGCAAACATCCTGAAGACTAGAAAGATTTAAACTAGACCCAATTAAGTTAGCATTACATAAACAGGCTTCTTTTAAGTTGGCGCCTTTGAGAGATACTAACAATAAACCAGCGCCATAAAGATTAGCCTTTTGTAAGTTAGTATCGCGCAAGTCAGCTTTCAATAAATTTGCCCCTGAGAGATTAACAGCTTTTAAATTAGCACCTCGTAAGCTAGCTTTGCTCAAGTCAGCAGCTTGCAGGTCTGCCTGTTGGAGAATAACACCATTAAGATTAGTATTGCTGAGATTTGCTCCCTGTAGATTCGCTCCCATCAAATTTGACCCACTTAAATTAGCATAACTGAGATTTGCACCTTGCAACTCTGCTCCAGTTAAATCAGAAGCACAAAGGTTGGCCTGTACTAAAGTGGCTTCTGTTAAATCTGCCTTGATTAGTTTTGCACCATTGAGATTACCCCGTTGTAGATAGGCTCGAATTAGACTTGCCTGATTTAGCAAAGTGCCACTTAGGTCCACTTCAGTCATAATTGCCCGATTCAAGTTAGCCTGTGTTAAGTCAGCACCACTAAGAATAGCACGAGAAAGAGTAGCTCTTGTGAGGTTAGCTTTGGTTAATATTGAGCAATTTAGTAAAGAAGTTCCAACCATGCTAGTACCAATGAGAATAGCTCTTGTTAAATTAGCTTCTGAGAAAATTGCCCCACTCAAAATTCCTCCACTTATATCGGTTGCAATAAGTGTGGTTTTAGTAAAGTTAGCAGCACTCAAATTAGCTTCTATAAATTTGGCTTCGGACAGATTAGCATAACTAAAATCTGCACCATTTAAATTAGATCCAATTAGTTTTGTTTTACCTAAGTATGAATCTTTAAAATTAGCATTACTTAGATTGCTACAATTGAGGTTGACTGCACTTAAATTAACGGCAATTAGGTTTGCACCCTGAAAATTTCTTTCTCCTTGGGAATGTCTAAATAACAGTTCATTTGCACTTAAAAGCTGGCTAGCATTCATAAAATAAATCTGTGATTTGGTATGAATTTATGTTAATATATTTGATTTCTTAGGTACTGCAAAAAATTCAGTTCTAAGGGTTCCATGTTGACTTAAACTTTCAAAATAAATTATGTTTTGTTAATGCTATACAAGGCTGATCACTACAGCCTCTATTTGGGAGTGCCTAGTGTGCAGAGGTTTATAATTATAAGTCTTGGATTAGAGATATTTTTACCCAAATGACTAATTACCACTTATTGTATTTACTGGTTATTAGGATTATACTGATAATTTTTTTGTACTATAGAGATCGACCTTTTGCTACAGGTCTGTTTAACTAGTGTCACCCTCCTTATAGTTAACGGGAGAACTAGATTGCAAGTTTTTATTGAGCTGCACAATCATAAAACTACCAGGCTCGTTTGAAGCTGAGCCTTGAGTATCTGATGCTTTTGTACTACATTTATTCTTTATACCTACTTTATCCATCAGTGTCTAATTTTTGTTGAAATTAGCTGCCCAATTTACAAAAATTATAGCTGAAAACTGATGATTAGACAAATTTTTGTTAGTTGACTCGACTCTAAATTTTTACTTTAGAGGGTTAAAAGTTAGTTTTGTGCAGTTTATACCAAATCTGGGAAAAAAAAGATGTATATTGAATATTTAGAATAATTGGTTAACTTTTTGATTTCTCTTGTCATTGTTGAACTTAGTACCGCACATTTGTTTGAATAAAAATCTCTTTTATTTCCTCTATACTTTTAATATCAGAAGTTTATCTAATCATACTCATCATTCAATAGCTAGTGTAATTTAGGGAAATATGTAGGTAATTAGACAGTGGGAAATTCTGGGAATAACTATTGCGAGCTTTGGCTTATAGATACCTCAAGGTTAGAAACTTTCCCAAAATACCTATAAATGCTGTAAGCAATTTTTTATAATACTTTCAGCCTTTAAAGCAAATAGTTTTTTAGGAGAACTTTGTACTCTCAAGTGGGTAAATGTTGTCTAATTATCCCTAATGGGGTTTTAACTTTCTCACTTCTGTGCTATTAGAATCTATCTTCTACTAAGATAATTTTTTTGTTTCTAGTCATCCCACTTTTAATGCAAAAGTTTCGTATACTCAATTTAATCACTTGGTATTAACTTCTGCTATTAAATACTGTAGAGCTTTTCGAGTTTAAGGTTCGACAAACCCATATTTTTAAGTTTTTTAAAATCTTGCAACTTTTTTGGATGAGGGTTGAGAGGACTTGGGGTAATGACTCAGAGTTTGGGAGTAAATTTTTTGATTTTTGAATTATTACAACTCTTTGATCGGATTACTTTTTGTAAAACTTAAAAAAATTAAGTAATTGACACGAAGGAAATAAACTTTTACACAAGGTTGAGGCTCTCTAATTATATATTCTTTGAAATTATTGTTGCAGGTACGTTGCATGTAATGTCCTGACCTTTTCATGATCGGGGTTAGGGGTGAGTCCCTGTCTCAAAGTGCCAAGTTGAAAAGTTTTTGATAAATAGTAAGTATTATTATGTATGGGGATTTGGTATTGTAGGATTTTTCTTTGCCTCTAGAAATAAATTAAAAAATAGTCCACAGTGTGATAATGAACTAAGTGTGGAAATTTTAAGCTCTTTATAGGGTTTTTTTTGGAGTTGATGCTTAATAATGTTCAAATTTATTAGAGTTGTTTGGTATGGAAAAATTTAAAATTCTCACTCATTTACTATATAAGCTTTTCAGTATTTAGTACTCAAAAGCACGCTTAAAACTGGACTCATAAGGGTTTTAGGCATTTTTGGGGCTTAATTCCCAACAACTCTATTATTTATTAATTATTTTCAGGCCAACTTTAGCTAAAAATCTTCTTTCCTCCACACTTATTGTGCACCAGAGTTATAGTTTGCTTTAAGCATTAGCTGAACCAGCATCTCTAGACAACTAATTCTTGGCAGAACGAGTTCTGAATATTTAAGATTGCTATTGTAGTGTTGCTAGTAGTATACCTAAGTGAGAGGAAATTCGCTATAATTAACTTCTGGATAAAAAAATTATAGATGAATGGAAAAATGTACTTTTTCTAGGAGTGTAATCTTCAATTCATACTTTAAATTGTCCCTAGGGGAGAAAATTAACACTTGAAAAAAATTGAAAATTAACTGATGGCAAGTAAATGTTAAAGCAAAACATAACAAAAGTTTCTATAGTAATAGTCGCTTCTGTTAGCGCTCTGTTATCGGGGGTTTTTCTGGTACAATTTACTAGCAATAACGAAAACTCCCAAAAGACTACCCAAAAAGAAAAACTTAATCAAGAGTTAAATGTAGTAAGTTTTGTGTCACTGCAACCAGAGGAACGTCGTCGTAGGTTGGAAACTGCGATCAAAACTGGAAAATCTCTCAACACTAGTCGTGCTCGTTATGTTCTAGCTAATGATTTAATTCAACAGGGAGAGGCTGAGTTGGCGATCGCTCAACTGAAAGATTTAGAAAAAGAATATATAACTCTAGCACAATATATTCTAGTTAAACGAGCGCAAGCTTACGAACAAATAGGGGATACAGACAAAGCAAAAAGAGTTTGGCAAGAAGTTTTAAGATACGATCCACAAGAAGCTGTGGTGGTAGAAGCTTTGTATATACTAGGAAAAGAAAACCCGGAATACTGGGATGAGGCGATCGCTAAATTTCCTGGTTATCCAGCTACAGTTAAAATTGCTCAGGAAAAATTAAAGCAAAATCCTAATCAACCTCGGTTATTATTGCTTATTGCTAAGTATGGTTTTCATGTGCCTGAATATAGCACGGTATTAGAACAACTTAGAACAAAATATGCTTCTGAGTTGACTCCCGAAGATTGGGAAATGGTTGCTTTTGGGTATTGGGAAAAACAAGATTATGGTAAAGGTGCCTTAGCATATCAGAAAGCAACCAAGACTCCCCAAAATTTATATCGTTATGCCAGGGGCTTATGGTTAGGAGGAAAAATCAAAGAATCTCGCGAAGCTTATAAAACTTTAATTAATACATTTCCTAATGGCGGAGAAGATACAGCTTTGGGTTTAATTCGTTTGTCGAGGTTAGTTGATCGAAAAGATGCTATACCTTATCTTGACAGGGTAATTGTTAACTTCCCCAGTTTAGCACCCGAAGCATTGTTAGATAAGTCTAAGTTGCTTGATAAACTTGACTCTACTAAGTCAGCTTCTCTGTTACGTCAACAATTGTTGAGAGAATATAGTAATTCTGATGCTGCGGCTATACTACGCTGGAAGTTAGCTGAACAAGCTGCCGCAGGTGGTAATTTACAAGTGGCTTGGAAGTGGGCGCAAGAGTTGACTGTGAATAATCCTGATCATAAGTTGGCAGCGCAAGCAGGTTTCTGGGTAGGTAAGTGGGCACAACAACTTGGGCGGACAGAGGATGCCACAAAAGCTTTTGAGTATATGATTTTACGATATCCTCACTCTTATTATGCTTGGCGATCGGCAGTGATGCTAGGTTGGCCTGTAGGGGATTTTACGACAGTTAGGAATTTATCTCCAGAGGTTGTACAAAGGAAAGACCGTGAACCACTGCCTTTTGGTTCTGAAACATTGCGGGAACTATATCAGATTGGACAAGACTGGGATGCTTGGAAACAGTGGCAAGTAGAATTTAAAGACCGCATGAATCCAACTGTCGCTCAACAGTATACTGATGGCGTATTGAGGGTTGGTGTGGGGGATAATTTGGATGGTATTTGGATGCTAACTAGCTTGAGTAAATGGGAATCTCCAGAGGAGATAGCTGAGTATAAAGCTTTAAAAGAAAAGTCTACTTATTGGCAAACTTTGTATCCTTTTCCTTATTTGGAAACTATTGTTAAATGGTCTAATAAACGAAAACTAAATACTGTTTTGGTGACTGCTTTAATTCGTCAAGAATCTCGTTTTATGCCAAACATCAAATCAGTTGTGGGAGCAACAGGACTAATGCAGATAATGCCACAAACTGGTAAAGAGGCTGCTAAGAAAATTAATCTTGTTAGTTATGATTTAGAGAATATTAATGATAATGTTAATTTAGGTACTTATTACTTGGATTTTACTCATAAAAAGTATAAGAATAATTCAATGTTGGCAATTGCTAGTTATAATGCCGGTCCGAATGCTATAAATAGTTGGTTAAAACGTTTTGGGTTTGATGATGCTGATGCTTTTGTGGAGAAAATTCCTTATCCAGAAACAAGGGGTTATGTGGAGTCTGTCTTTGAAAATTATTGGAATTATTTGCAGATTTATAACCCTGAAGTTTCTCAGTTAATGGAAAAACATTATGCTAAATATAATCAATAAAACTAATTAATCTTCCTTATAGTGTGCCTTCGGTCAGTTTTTGCTTATCCATAACCCCAGACTTTAACCACTGTTTAATCAATAGCCTATATAGTGTATCCCCTATTTTCTTCAATAACGCTTCATGGCTAATCTGCTCAAAACATTTTGCTATGTCAGTATCCAGAACATACAGCGCTTGACCTTGTTATGAGTTATGCTAATGCGGGCAATATGCCCGCACTACATAATTGTTACTATTTAGCCTATACCTTATATATCCGAAATATGCTATACTTAAATATTGTGGATATGCCCTAAAAGATAGTTTGGATAGCATCATGTATTGAGCTCCGGAAAAGACCATAGCTATTCAGTTCAAAAGTGCTTCCCTCAACAAGTTGAAATCCTTTTTACTAAGATTTATAACGCTCTATCCTCCATAGCTGGTATGCCTAGTGCTGGTTTTTCATCCTTACCTGGTTGAAATATCCAAACTCTGCGGTTTTTTTTCAGTCTGTGGTGAAACCTTTTCAATCTATTAACTAGGTTGAGCTACTGCATAGAAGTTAGGTCTTTAATTCCATCTACTCCCACAGTTGTCTTACCCTGGTTGTTCACGTGCGTCACAGCCAGCAAGCAATCTTGAGTAATAGTTTTTGCTCAGAAGTTTTTAGTATTTGCGCCGAAAAGCAGATTTCGTCAGGACTGGAAGCTCTGTAAATTAACTTTGGCAACTTAAACACATACTTTTCTATTTTTTTCCATTCAATGTTCTTCCACTTAAGACTATGATTGACGCATACTTTGCTTGGAATATCGTCTAAACCCCATGCCACCCTTAAACATTGTTTGGGGTGTTCAAAATTATTTTTTAGTGTTCTAGCCTTTTTCATTGCTAGTAATTACTTCACTTTATGTCCAAAGGTGAGTAGGTAAGCTTGATAGCTTTTTACCTTATCCTACTCTCTTTAAAACCTACGACCTATTACATAAACTATACTAAACATGACATAAATATTTTATTGATTAATTATTTTCCTTGATTACCAAAATAGGTATCAAAAATTGCTTTGGCAATGGGAGCAGCTCCTACCGAACCGTAACCACCGCCTTCAACTGCAATCGCTACAGCAATTTCAGGATTATAGGCAGGTGCAAAACCTATATACATTGCGTTATCAGCTTGCCCTGGAAGTTCCACTGTACCAGTTTTACCCCCGGATAATGGAATAGTACCATCATTCAACCGACGAGCAGTACCCTTCCTAACTACATCAATTAATCCTTCTCGCACTGTTTTAAGAGTTGAAGGTTTTAGTCCGGTACTAATTGGTTTAGTAGTATCAGTATTAGTGTCAGAAGCAAATAAATGAGGTTGCACTCGATACCCACCATTAGCGATCGTACTTACCATAACTGAAGATTCTAAAGGTGTTACCAATACCAAACCCTGACCTATTCCCATCGTCACAATATCAGCAATATGCCAAGGTTCCCCATATATTTTTTCTTTTTCCTTGGGAGTAGGGATTTGACCATGACTACCATTGAGTCCGAATAGTTTGAAGTCAATACTGCCACCAATACCTAACTCTCGCCCCCACTTAGAAATTTGTTCCGGGCCTGTTTTTACACCTACTTGATAGTAAAATGTATTACTACTGTAAGCTAAAGCATCCCGAAAGCCAATTAATCCATAACCACCACTATGTTCATTAAAAGTTATACCACCAATAGTTACAGCATTGTAAGTTCCAACTTTGGAGTTAGGAGAATATTTGCCAGACTGTAGGGCCGCAACAGAAGTAACAGCTTTGAAAGTGCTTCCTGGAGGATAACCCTGAAGAGCGCGATTCAAAAAAGGCTTGCTTGCACCTTGAAGATGTTGCCATTTTTCCCTGGTCACTTGGCCTGCAAATATACTGGGGTTAAATGTGGGTCCGCTTGCCATTGCTAAGACTTCTCCTGTTTTAGGATTAATTGCAACTACGGCACCCCGGCGATTTCCTAACGCTTTTTCTGCAGTTTTTTGGATATCAAAATCAATGGTTAATTTTACTGGTTTGCCTGGAATCGGATTTTCTATTCCTAACTCTTGAATTTCATTACCTTTGGCGTCAACTTCAATTAAACGATTACCCCAAACTCCTTCTAGTTTTGAATTTGCTGAATATTCGATTCCCATTTTTCCCACGATCATTCCCATTGGATATTTGGGGTTAGCGATTAATTCTTCTTTGGTTGCTTCACCAGTATATCCTAATAAATGAGCTGCTAGAGTGCCATGAGGATAGTAACGAGTATTTTCAGTACGAATCTCTATTCCTCTTGTCTCACCTACTTTTTCTGCTAATGCGACAAAAGTAGTGCGGTCCATGTTTGAGGTAATTCTGACGGGTAAGGCTGATTTATAGCCAGCTTTATTTAACTTGTTAATAATATCAGCCACTGGAATATCTAAGATTAGACTAAGCTCCGTTGCTACCTCCAACCATTTTGCAGGTGAGTATTCGCTTGGCCATAAATATACAGAGCGAGAAAGGAAGTTACCTGCTAATACTTTACCTTTGCGATCGTAGATAGTGCCACGACTTGATGGTACTGGTGTTAAGCGAACACGGTTGTTGTCTGCACGTTCCCGGTTATATTCTCCTTGAACTAATTGTAATTGTACTATACGATAAGCATGGATACTAATAAAGCTGGTAATCAATAACATCATTATGAGTGCTTGTCCTAAGCGATGACGTTTTGATATACCTTCCTCTACAGTACTTCTAGCCAGGTAGGGAAATTTAGAACATAAACCAAAATCTTGAGTCATTGTTATTTCATAAGTGTTTTATCTTGATTTTTCTTTGATCCTTGCTGATATTCCGGAAGATTAACCACTTTTTATCTGTATATCTTGGGATCTACAGAAACAGTCTGTTAATGAGGGCTGGAAATGAGTAATAGGTAAGCTTTTTATAACTTAAACCATATTTTGAGTTTTTTTGAGAACAAAATCATAGACAAAAAGTTAAGAAAATATAAAATTTAGATGTACGATAGCTTAATAGTGGGATTTGGAGCACTTACCCATCAAACTGGTTATGATAATACCCGCGAAAAAAAATACACTTCACGGTAGTTAATCTCAATTGGAGATATTAAACAAAACATATCTAATTGATTTAATACAGTTATTTATATCCCGATCCCCCTTTTTTTCAAGATTTACTCAAACTTTAGTCTTCTAATTTTGGTTTGACCTAAGTCTTCTCTATCCAAGGTCTCTAGCATTTTTTATAAACATTCCAATCCCATTGGTATGAGAGGAAATTTCCCATTAGGATCAACAACGGGGATCAGGGCAATAAACCCGGTTTCTTGTTTGGTTCTATAAGTCTTGATTTATTGATTTTTCTGTATTTTCTCACTCAAGTCAGGAAAAATCCCAAGTAGCGCAAATCTTAATTTTGTAATTTTTTTTTTTGCACTTTTCTCCAGGTAAGCGAACACTTAAACTAATATAGAATCATGATGATATATTTATGAGTTAGTAGGACTTAAACAGCCAGGAAACTAGAAAATAATAAGCTCAAATTATACTATTTATCAAAGAACTTTTCCACTTGCTACTTTGAGCAGGGGACTCATCCCTAGACCTGACCATGGAGGAGTAAGCATATTCTATGAGATGTCTGTACAACATCAGAATAATTAACACAATTTGAGAGCGTTCATCGTGAACAAGGTTATTCTCTTTTTGTGAAACCAATTTCCTTTAAGATTGCTACACATCATACTCAAGAATGAAATCATATCATATTATTAAGATTAAGTAATGTAGACTAAGTTGATAAAATTGGTATTGATTATTTAATAAATGAAGTGTTACCTGAGCATAGCATCAGTCCATGGAAATTCGTATTATCAATAGATGGAAAAAGGCAAAAGGTATAAATATGTTGGAAAACAAGGATTATAACTCTTTTAGAGCATCTAATTAATTCTCTTATTTAGACTGATTTTGAGTCATTCTTTTCTACTAGAAAATGTTTAAGTACCAGTAGAAGTAAAAATGATCCCTTGATTTTTTTTGCCCAAGCCTTGGCAAAAATCCTGGCACTTTTTTGATTCTCAAAAGGATAAAGCCTTTGAAAAACTTTGTATCTAATCAAGAGATAACTTGACGTTGGGCATCAAATAATTTTTTAATTCCTGCTTCTGCTAAATCTAAAATTTGATTAAGTTGAGTACGACTAAAGCTACCTATTTCTGCTGTTCCCTGAACCTCAATTAAAGCAGGTTGGTCATTCATCACCACGTTAAAATCAATTTCTGCGGCGACATCTTCAGGATAATTCAAATCTAAATAAGGTTCTTTTTCTAATAACCCTACTGATACAGCAGCAACTTGATGCAAAATAGGCGATCGCTCCAACTTTCCCTGGTCTATCAACTTGCTAATAGCATTTGCTACTGCCACGAATCCTCCAGTAATAGAAACAGTGCGAGTACCTGCATCTGCTTGCAAAACATCGGCATCTACTATTATAGTACGTTCCCCTAATAAATTCATATCTAGAGCAGCTCTTAAACTGCGTCCAATTAACCTTTGAATTTCTTGAGTTCGCCCAGATAATTTCATAAATTCCCGTTGTTGACGTTCGGAAGTTGCAGCTGGTAACATTCTGTATTCTGCAGTTAACCAACCCTGGCCTGTATCTGCCAAAAATTTGGGTACTCCTGGTTGGATAGTGACATTACAGAGTACCTTTGTCTCACCAAACTTGGTTAAGACAGAACTGGTGGCAAATTTAGTGTAATCTAATTCAAAACTAATAGGACGTAATTGGTTTGACTTTCTACCATCTGGACGTTGCCAAGACATAATAAATTATTTTTTTTATGAATTATGTAGTTTATATACTTAACTAGCTAATCGCTCCTTCACATCAATTTATAAGTTCTTCTTCAGATACTTTTTCGAGAAGTTACCCAGTCTAATTTTTGTCCCAAATTATAATCATCAAAAATGCAGTTCTTTTCCTTGAAAAGCTGTTCTAGGATAACCATCTATTAACTAACCTTAACTAACATCAGATTCTAAAAGTAGTTGATGAACAAACTGAATGATTTTCCGGTATGATATCAACTCTTCTTTTTTTTCTTTTTCCACAAAAGGTTGTTTAATTTGGCCTAATATTATTTTAGTAATAGCCAACTATTTTAGTATATCATAAAAAAGATATCAAAGCAATCTATAGGTCTTGACAGGGTAATTTTTTTTAGTTTCTTTCCCTGCACCTAAACTACCTAAAGTTATTAGTCTCACAATCCCTCAACTGAATTATTTACAATCTATATAATATATAGTTAATTATTCTATATAAATCTTTGGTATCGTTCATAGCAATTTTTATACTTGATGAAAATAATTAGGACTGAAACCAGTTTTTGGAGGGTTGCTCACCCCGATACCTTTACAAAAATAATTTCTAAGTTCTAAACTCTAACTTCATTCTTCCTATTATCTTTAAATTTGACATACATATAGTGTTAAATTTAACATATAATAAAAAAAAGCACTATATATTGTAAATTAAATGTTGTCCTAGGACAAGCTTTCAGTCCAGCTTATCAAGTTGGAAAAATCAATATATTATTCAAAATAGTCAAGTTTTAACATTCATAATGGTTGCACAATTACAAACCCCTTCTCTAAGCGTTCCTAGTGACTTACCATACACAGTTCCTGGTCTAGTGCAGGTATTCACAAGTGGTCAACGCAATTTCTTTACTGATGTTATGGCTCAAGCCTTGAGAATAGCTGGCCAGGGAAAAACTGTATTAATTGTACAGTTTCTTAAAGGGGGAATTAAGCAAGGATACAAACAACCAATACAACTAGGACAAAATCTGAGTTGGGTTCGCTGCGATATTTCTAGTTGTATTGATGCCCCAGAGATAGACGAAAATCAGAAAAAGTCGCTGCTAGATTTGTGGTCCTATACTCAAAAAGTTGTATGTGAAGGAAAATATGAGTTAGTAGTTCTTGATGAACTTAGTTTAGCTATTAATTTTGGTTTAATTCCTGAAAATGAAGTGTTAGATTTTCTAGAAAAACGCCCTAGTAATTTAGATGTAATTTTAACAGGACCAAATATGCCTGAAGTAATTCTGGATATAGCAGACCAAATTACAGAAATTCGTCGCAGTCATAGACCATAGTATATAGATTTCTCTAGAAACTATAAAAACTTTTTCAGCTAATTTTTGTAGAGATATCTCATAAAATATCTCTACATTATTTTTGATGACTTCGGAATTAATAATTTTTTTTTGAAGTTAACAGAAGAACTATTGATCATTAGTTGAAAATATGGAAAAATCCAAGTTTTTTTAGGATTATATAATCAAAAAGAAAAGAATTTGAAACAGGTGGGTATAAGACTTCCACAGTAGGGAATAGATATTAACAAATAAATGATAAAAATAATTATAAAAAAATTGAATATACTGTAGAAACAATTGAAAAGAAGACTAAGTAAAACTCCTGATAGCTGGAAAGTATAAGTAAAAAAAAACTACATTATTAGAGCTGAAATAAAAATCAAAGGAAAAGGGATAATTTGAATTCAGATATTGAGGATATATTAGTGGATTTTATTTGATGTTTTATGTTTGCTGGGACGGAAAAAATACTAATAATAACTGCTAAAAGTTGTCAAAGTAAAATAATTAATATCTCGGGGTGAATGAATCGTATAAATGAATTATATTATGAAGTTAACCGCAGAATTATCAACAGTTAAATATTCCGATAGTTTTCAGATATATTTAGTTACAATTTGTCTAAAACTACAGTAGTAATTATGGTTTAATCCTCAATTATAAAGGGTGATAAGTTAATTAAAAAGTTAGAGGAATAGGAGTAAATAAATTTCCAGATTTTTGAGTTACCTATTTACTCAACTAAGCAAAACTTAATTGAGATTTTTGTTTAGATTTTTGGAAAATTTATTGAATGTGAATGGATTGAATTTGATGCTTATGAGAATAGAGAAAGTTTACTTAATTATCTCAAAAAAGTGCTTGATAATTTTGAGCAAAAATATGTAATTAGTTTTCTTTAGGCACTTATACTATTTATGAAATTAAAAACCCGGGAGTAGAAGTGTATAAATTTGTAAGAACAAATATAGGCAAATGATCGGGGTTATTATTTAATTGGACTATTAGGAGTAGACTTAGGCGTTTGATCTGGTAGGTATCACAAGGTGGAACTACCTTAGTTAAGTTGGTAGAATAGTGAAGGTAATTTGTTAACTACAAGTGAAGAAAGGTTGGCACAAAAAAGTCAAAAAGCTGAACAGGGCGTCTAAGGGCTGAAAAGTTAGCAAAAAAAAATTCCGAGCGATGGATATGGATCCTCTCCAAGTGAGGTTATATTGAACTTGACGATAATACCGCAAAAATTCTCGTAATCTGAAATACTAAAGATTATCCTAGAAAATATCCTCCTAAACTACTTTGAAAAGGGAGGGCATATATATTATTAGTACAGAATAATTTGATTTATTGAAATGTTCTAAATTTTATCAACGCTACTCAATAGAAAGTATGGTAT
This sequence comes from Trichodesmium erythraeum IMS101, assembly GCF_000014265.1. Classification (NCBI taxonomy): domain Bacteria; kingdom Bacillati; phylum Cyanobacteriota; class Cyanophyceae; order Oscillatoriales; family Microcoleaceae; genus Trichodesmium; species Trichodesmium erythraeum. The sequence continues at coordinate 3,255,886 of NC_008312.1, read as the reverse complement.
TGTAAATATTTTATAATTAAAATAAATTAGTCATACTTTTCAACAGGAGGGTGATGTACAGAGGAAATATTAATATTTATATTTATATTTATATAAATTTTGGATTTTTTAGCTATACATCATTGCAAAATATGAATAAATCTTTACAAGGAAAATCAGGAAAAGAACTCGAACAAGAAGGAAAATGTATTTTTGAAGCTATTGGATTAGATTGTTTTAATGATTTAGGTCAAGTACAGTTAAAAGATATAGCACCAGAATATCCAAACAACGAGCATCTTGAATTTGATTACATGATACCTATAGATAAAGTTTGTTTAATAGGTGAAATAACATCAAGAGATGAAGGAAAAATCAATACAAAGTATAAAAAGTTTATTAATCAAATCAATATAATTAAAAAGTTAGAATTTTCCGATTATATTTGGCAAAAATTAGGTATAAAAACAGAACATATAAGAAAATTTAGAAATATACAGTCAATTAAAGGATTTTTCATTACTACAACTGTAGAAGAAGGCAATGGAGAAGGCAGAATTGATTTACCAGAAGCGAGGGATATAGTTAAATTTTATAAATCAGATTATATGAGATTAAAGGAATATTCTGACGATATAGGAGAATACACTAGAAACTATTTTTTAAATTTATTTAAAATCGATGACGAGATAGATAAAACTTCTATTTCAATTGATAAGAAATATCATCAACTAATTAGAAGTACTAATAAGCAAATTAGTAAAAAAGATAATGATGCACCTTTATCAGATTTGTATACATTTACTATATCCCCATACAAGATACTAAATATAGTTCGTGTATATAGACAAGATGAACTTCCTTTATTAGAGGATAGTTCAACCTATAATTATCAAAGACCTTTAATACCCGATAAATTAAAAAAAATCAGGGAAAATTTATTAACAAATCCTGATTTTATTTTCCCATCTAATATTTTGGTGGTTCTATCTAAAGAATGTACATATGACGAACGTAACGATGGTTGTTTGTATATTCCTAGAAAGTATGGAAGTATTTCTGTAATTGATGGTCAACATAGATTATTTTCTTATGCGGATCAAAAGGTCAAATCAATTATGCAAAATGATTGTAAAATAATGGTGACAGCAGTTGATTTTAAAACTGAGAATCAAGAAATTATTAATAAGTTTAGCGCTAAAGTATTTCTAGAAATCAATATGAATCAAACAAAAGTAGAAATAACTCATACAGATAAAATTGCTTATGAATTGGGAAGTAAAGAGCCAAAAGTAATTGCTACAAAGATTATTGTCAATTTAAATACTAGACAAAACTTTAAGCAATTTTTTAATCTAACGTCGGATAAAGCAAATAAAGGTATTATTGATGCTGGAATAATTATTGAGGCAATTAAAAAAATTACAAACATTACAAAGATCGAACAGTTAACAAAAGCCAAAGTTAGGAATACTCTTTTAAAAAAAGATGGATATGAGAAATTATTTGATTCAACTATAGAAAAATTATCTGAAAAAGAAACATTAGTAGAAAAAGGAACAGCTTTATTTGAGCGTTATTTTAACTATATTTTTTCAACTTTTAATAGAGATGAAGATAACTTAAAAAGTAGAAATAAAACAAGAAATACTTCTTTTATTTACTCAAAATTTTGGGGTGGTTGGATTAATTTACTCATTATATTTATAGAAGAAGGTTTAGACTGGGAGGAAATCAGACAAGAGCTTAACAATATCAAAAAAAATGTTATGGCTTTGTTAGAAATTACTGAAGCAGCATACAATGAATCTTTGTTTCAACGAGATCATCCTAAAATTCCAGATGCAAGTTCTTCTCCGATAAAAATTAGAGACTTTTTGAATAAAAATAGAAAAGAATCTTGTTCTATTCAAGATGTTGAAAAATAAACTTAAAATGATATAAGTTATTCAATTAACAGCTCAATCAAAAATTACTCATTCTCTGTATAAAGGGAGTAGCGGGATTAAAGCAAAAAATTGTGATCTATATTAATCTATAATAGAAAAAGTTTTATCTAAATTTATAGTCTACTTTTGACCCATCAATTTCTGGCTACTTTCAACCATATTAATAAACTCACTCCGATAACTTTCTAAATCTAAACCATTCGACTCATTTGCTAACTTCAATACTTTATTTAAACTAGCATCAATTTGATTTTCAGAATCTCGTAAAATCATTCCATACTCAGCCACAGCAGCAGCAAATTTAAAACCATTTGAAGCATTATTGAAACTTACTCCCTTATTAACATCGGGCTGTTGAATTAACTCAGAATTTTTACCATTTTGCTCCTTATAACACAACTTAACTAATATTAATTGACCACTATTATTAAGCTGGTTGATAAACTTAATTATCTTGATATCTCAATTGATAAACTTCTGATAATTTCATATTACTTTCTACTCCCACTGGAATAATTTCATAAAGTGCCGTAACCAAATATCCTGTACCAAAATCTCCCGCATCTTTTGTATTGTCATTAAAATCTTGAGAACGTAACAGTCAATTTTCATGGCTAATTAAACGATAAGCTTGTACTTTTGCCGGATTAAATTCAACTTGAATTTTCAAATTCTTAGCAAAGGTAAAAAACTTACTAAAAATTTGACTGGCAAAATTGGGTTAAGGATGATGTTTTTACTTTTCATAATGTGCTTTCTATTTTTAAATATAGGGTAAGAGCATATTGACTGAAAAATATATGGCATAGGCTATAAACTACAGAGAATAACGATCATTTCCCCCAATTTAGTGATAATAATTAATCTCCTAAGTCAGCTAGGGTTAAATTTTTTTCCTATGTCACAAAAGGCAAATAGTTCCTCCATTAAAATGTTTGGAGGAACTTGAAATTAGTAGAATTTTTTTTTTAATATAGCTAAACTTTTTTATGCCTACCTACTAATAATATTTCTTTTTAAGAAGACAATTAATAATTTTTCCTCATCATTATAGTTTTGTTACTTAAGGCCTTATTAAACTGACTATTCTGATCTTTATATTAAGTGAAACTTCATGAATAAATGCTATAATTATTATATATTAAATATAGTATAGCCTATTTTTAGTAAAGTATAGTATGGTTATTTCAGTAGATTGAATCAACAAAAATTAAAACTTAATTCTATACTTTAAAAACTATCTAAGAAGCTAATACTAATTCACCTCATAAACTAGCAAATGCACTGTATATTAGCCTATTCCGGTTATCAAAAGTGCATTTTTTTCAATTACTTTATAACTATTCAACATAAATTATTTACCTTCATAGTGCCTACTTTCTATCCTTAACGGGTTTACTATTGTTATTCTTCAAGTTGAAAAACTGGTAGTCTTAAAAATGTCAGGATGTAGGTTGATATATCCCTTGAATTACTATAAGGTAAATAAACAAAATCATTACTTGTTTAGTACTACCGAGAAACTTTACTAATAGAAGTAGGATCAAGTAGAAATGTTGCTGCTTTTTTAGCAATTGTATCTGAGAGAGAAACTTGCTTAAGGGAAACTAAACCATCTTGAATAAATAAATCTCTTAAAGCCGCTTTTCCCCCACTATTAAAAGACGTCTCATAAAAAACTTCTTTAATACCAGAAGAAATAATTAATTTTAAGCAATAAATGCAGGGTTCTAAGGTGACATAAATAATTGCTCCATTCGTACAAATACCATGTTTTGCCGCTTGAGCAATAGCATTAGCTTCTGCATGAACAGAACGAGATGGTAAAGCTTTACTGGCATCACAACTACTTAATTCAGGATAACAAAAACCTTGGCTTGTACAATGATTAGAACCAGAAGGAGGCCCATTATAACCAGTTGCCAAAACTTGTTTATCTTTAACTATAACTGCTCCTACTGGAAAAGCTAAACAAGTTGAGCGAGTAGCAGCTAATTTGGCAATCATTAAAAAGTATTCATCCCAGCTTGGTCTTTGATATATTTGTTCTCTCATGTTCCTGTTGAACCAAATCCATTAATGTCTCTTTGAGTTGTACTTAATTGATTGACTTCTTCTACCTTAACAGATAAAACTGACGTTATTACCATTTGGGCTATTTTCATTCTTTTTGTTACTTGAAAAGAATTTTTGCCATGATTTATCAGAATTATTCCTATTTCTCCTCGGTAAGTTTCGTCGATAGTTCCGGGGGTATTTAAAACAGTAATTTGATGTTTTAATGCTAATCCACTTCGCGGGCGAATTTGTGCTTCTGTTCCTGATGGTAATTCTATGGAAATACCTGTATGAATCAGTTTACTTTCCCCTGGATTAATTGTTGACTCATCAATAGAAAATAAATCTAATCCAGCATCTCCTTTATGAGCATAAAAAGGAATAATTGCTAATTCATCTAACTTTTTGATTTTCAGTTTCATAATAGGTAATAAGGAATAGGGAGTTTATTGAGAATAGGGAGTTTCGTTGATTTTAGATTATCGTTGAAAAATGTGTGATTTTAGTTATCATTTATCAGTTATTTTTAGGGTTGTTTTTAAGGTGCTAATTTGCCTTTTTTAAGTCTATTTTTTTCATACCATTCTGCTATATTGGGAACCCAATCTTGAAAATGAGGCCACATTAATTCACAAAGTTTTTGAATTTCTAATTGAGCATTCTTTTTAAAACGTAAATCTAAAAAATGTAGCAAACTACGACAATTAAAACTGACAACAAAATGCTGACGATAATCAAAAGGAATTTTTCCTCTGGCATGTTCTTCAGACATTCCAAGTTCCATATCAAGTTTGTATTTCTTAGCTGCTTCTAAACACCAATATAAATCTTTTTCTCGTTGTTCGGCGGAATAATAATATTTTTTACCTTTGCGGTCAGAATATTCTCCGACTGGACGTAAGTAAAAAGCAGTTTCTATATCAGTTTTTCCATCTGCTACTGCAATAACTTTTCCCGAACAAAACCGATAACTTTGTACATCGAAAGAATTATGAACAACTAAACCATTGGCTATAAAATTATGTTCTGGGTGTTCGACTTCAAGATCATAAGTAATTTCTTTGCCAAATTTTTCAATAGATTCTATCTCTACAAAAACACCAGAATTATCAGAGAAACTATTGTTATTGATATTGTCAATTTGGTCGCTTTTGCTAGAATTCCAGGCAAATTTTTTTGGCTTGTTGTTAAAACTATTCTCATTTAAATGTCTGACTTCAAGTTCCTTGTATTCTCCTAATAATTTCAAGTTTTCCATTACTAATCTATTTATATTTACTTCTGAAAGTCGATCATACCTAATTCCATAATTTAAATTGGGAAGTAAACAATTTTTAGATTTGCTCCGTGAATGCTCTTTATTCTCTTTTTGAATAAGGTAAGAATTCAAAATATCTAAGCTATAAATTTTATATCCGTCATAATTTCTTACTGGGATCCACTTTTCATTAAACATTTCTTTTTCGAGAAATTTAACTTCTTGTGGAGTAACTTTATTTCCAGCTAATTGCACTTCACATAATTGAGTGCTGTTATTAAAATCTTTTAATCGTTTCCACCCTTGGTTAGTCCAAAACTGGTGTTCTAGGGTAGCTCTTATTTCCTTACCAGAAACAGTTTTTATTGTGTAAGTTTCTTTTTCACCATTAATATATATGTTGGTAATTTTGCTAGAAACAATTTGGTTAGTTTGGGTATCTAGAGTAAAAATATTACGGCTAGATATATTTTCTTGCATACATTTTGCATCTTTAGAAGTATATTGATTTTTGCTCCCGTAATGCCATAAGTTAGCTAATTTTTCAATTGTTTCCTCATAATATTTCGCTTCTTGGGATGAAGACGAATACCTAAATCTAACTTTTGTATTGCCCGACAAACAGCAACCTATTCTATGAGTTCTTGCTTGCTGCATAACACTATGGGGAAAAAATCCACAATTAAAAGTAATTTGAGGGTGTTAAACTAAGCCAGATAAGTTACCTGATCCGACTTGTCTTCAGAACCGGACGTGAGACTTTCACCTCATCACGGCTCCTCTCTTAAACGTCCCTATTCAAGGGCACATCCTTAAAGTTCTACTTTGGACTTAATGAGTCCTAATAATTTGCTTTTAAATTTTTGGTAGTCTTAACGTTGTGGCAATGTTGGTACAACAACTGTTGATTTTTATAGGTGTTGTCACCACTTTCAAACCTAGGAACGATGTGGTCTGTTTCAATTTATACCCTTGGTCAAAAATATAATCCACAAGATGCATGTTTACTCTTTTGCTGCTTTGACAGTATTGTGACTTCTTTTTTTTACCCCTGGATATTTACTATTTCTGCTATGGTAACTTTGCGTCACGTGCCTAAAAGCTAACAGCCTAGGGTAATAGCTTTTGCTCAGAAGTCTTTGGTATTTACGCATATTGCGGAGTTTGCCACAACGGGATGCTCTGTAAGTTAACTTTTACAACTTAAATACATTTTTCAGGACTAATTTCCAGTTTATATTTTTCCACTTCAAATTTGGATTAAAACTGCTTTAGGAACCTATATCTTTTGTATTTCATGCCACACTTAAAAATAGTTTAGGTGACCCTAAATGTTTTTTAGTGTTTTGGCTTTTTTTATTGCTAATTATTGCCTTACATTACGTCTAACAGTGGGTACGTCTGCATAAATTGTGCTTTTTTACCCAATCCTACTCTCCTTAAGACCTACGGGCTTTGCGTAGATTGACCTTGAATGGCTTCCCAAGTTTTTGACCTATATTCTTGGGTGTCTTAAAGAGGTTTCCTCGTTCCCTTATGCCTTTATTGCGACTAATTTAGTGAGGTAAAATCTCCCGGAGGATCCGGTATGGTTGTTGATAATAGCTTGAACACATTATTATCCAAAGACCCTCTGACTTTTGGCCTACAACCCATAGCTATCTTTGGGATGAATGAATGTTACGAGAGTTTAATTACCTTCCTGTTCGTTCACTTGTTAGTCTCTGCTAGAAGTCTCACTTATTTGATAGTTAAAGCTTTGACCCCATTTAAGCCAGCTTCAGGGATTGATGTTCAGTCTCTACCCTGTGGCCTATGCTGTCAACCCAACAACAAGGCGGATGGAATTTCACCACCAAGGACATAAGAGTTATCCATTAGTCGAGGTTATCCTCATGTATTGACTAAGGATGGCCATTTATACTAGGTTGTCCTAGGTTCTTGGCCAACGAGTCGCACGTTCAAGACATCCATAATGTCCGCGATCGCCTACTAAAAGTCGTTTAACAAGAATTTCCCCACATTTGGTTTCTGAAGGCCAAATATTTTTTTGATCAAATACAAATCCTTCACTATAATCTTGATGTAAAGCTGCATAAATTACCTGTTGAGGATCTGCTGTTTTAGCAATAACTGCTACTTGAAATTTATCCATAAAATTATTCTCAGTTTGAGTTGAATACAAGGGCAAAATAATCTATTATTGTTGCACTAAAAAGTGACAGATTGATTTTTGCTCTATATTGTAATTTTTTTTAACTTTTGACTAAAAAAATGATGCTTTCGCTCCATTTTACACAAGCTTTAGTATACGCCGCGGAGTTACACGCTGATCAAGTTCGCAAAGGAAGTAAGGTTCCTTATATTTCTCACCTTTTGGGGGTGGCTAGCATTGCCCTCGAGTATGGCGCTGATGAAGATGAAGCTATAGCAGCATTGCTCCACGATGCTATAGAAGATCAAGGTGGGGAAACTGTTCGTGGAGAAATTAGAGCACGTTTTGGGGAGAGAGTGACTGAAATAGTGGATGGTTGCACTGAAACGGATATTACTCCTAAACCTCCTTGGGCAGAACGTAAAAAAGCTTATATTGCTCGTCTTGCTAATGCTTCACCTTCAGTACGCTTGGTTTCTTTAGCAGATAAACTACATAATGTGAGGTCTATTTTAAAAGACTATCGGACCCAAGGTGATGTACTTTGGAATATATTTAAGGGTGGTAAAGAAGGTACGCTCTGGTATTATCGATCTCTTGTGACTGCATTTCATCAGGCTGGCTCTACTCCGATGGTAGTAGAGTTAGATCGTTTAGTTACAGAATTAGAAGGGTTAGTTGAGATAGATATGGCTCCAACTGTTGGTTAAGGTTGTTTCCCTGGCCGCTTCAGTTGTTAGTTAATGTTTTTATTAAATTAAACTAACTGCTTGACCCGAAATTGTTCTAGTTCTCCTGGGAGAACTGTACCATGTTCTGTCATTATTCCTGTAATTAGTTCTGCAGGTGTAACATCAAATGCCGGGTTATAAAATTCTACTTGTTTTGGACAAATGCGTGTTTCTCCTACTTGATATATTTCTTTTGTATCCCTTTCTTCTATGGGTATTTCACTACCATCAGAGATTTTAAAGTCTATAGTTGATAGGGGTGCAGCTACATACAAGGGAATATTATGTGCTTGAGAGACAATAGCTAGGCTATAAGTACCAATTTTATTGGCAGTGTCTCCATTTGCTGCTATTCTGTCAGCTCCTACTACTACAGCATGAATTAAGCCTTGTTTCATACAGTGGGCTGCCATGTTATCGCTAATTAGGGTGACGGGTATGTTTTCTTGGACACATTCCCAGGTGGTAAGTTTTGCTCCTTGGAGACGGGGACGAGTTTCATCAGCGTAGACTTTGCCTAACCTTCCATCTCGCCAGGCGGAACGAATAACTCCTAATGCTGTACCATAGCCTGCTGTTGCTAAAGCTCCTGCATTACAGTGGGTTAATATGTTCAATTTTTCGGGTTTAGTTGGTAAAATTTCAACTGCGCGATCGCCTATATTTTTACAGGTTTCTAAGTCTTCTTGATGAATTTTTTTAGCAGTTTCTAATACCGCTTCTTGAATTTCTTTTACAGTTCCATTAGTTTTATTTGCTACTTTTAATATTCGCTCTATTGCCCAAAATAAATTAACAGCAGTTGGGCGAGTTCTTCGGAAAATTACAGCTATTTCTTCTAGCTGTTTTAAGAATTCATTTCTATCATTTGTGACAGTTTCTCTTGCTCCTAAATACATTCCATAAGCTACTGATACACCGATGGCTGGTGCTCCACGAACTATCATTGTTTTGATAGCTACTGCCATTTCTTCATAGCTGCTAATTTCGACTGTTTTATATTCTTCTGGTAAGCAAGTTTGATCAATTAATACAACATGGTCATTTTTCCAAGTAATGGGGTTTACTTTTCTGAATTTATATATCATTTTCCATGGTTTTTTGATGAACGTAAATACAATATATCACCCTGGTGTTAGGTTTTAGATTTTATTATGGTTTTAGGTTTTCTTCCGTTTTAGGTTTTCTTCCGTTTTAGGTGTTAAGTTTTAGGTTTTCTTCCGTTTTAGCTGTTAGGTTTGAGGTCTAATGCGTTATATGTCATGTTTTAGATGTCAGATGTTAGGTATCAGGTTGAAAATTTAACAAGTAGACTATATCTGAATACTAATTCTGTTGATTTTGGCTTCTTAAATCTTAATAATTTTTGGTTTCTATCATTTTCTATATTTTGCTGTTTACCACTAAACCACTAAACTACTAAAATACTAAATTTACAAAACTTAATAAATAAGTAGGTGGTAATGCTCTGTTAGTTAAAGGTTTATAAGGATAATTTGGACCGGACTCTAATCTATGTTCTTATCTATTTTCAGAGGCCGCTACAATATTAGAATGATCAAAATTAGTTTATTTACTGACTTTTTGTCCAAGGTTAGTCTGGTTTTGCTGAAAAAATCCTAAATGTAGTTTACTTATTAAACAAAACTGCACAATTTCAGGAGTTACTCAATTATTTTTATTTATTCAAATTGCTTTTAGTCTCAACTTTCTTGAATTAAATTATGGTTATTTGTGTTTCTCAAAAAAATAATTGATAGAGTTAACCTGACTCAATATTTTAAAATATATTACTATAATTTATTAATGTCATATCTAACAGGGTTGTTTGTATATAAAATTAATAGTAAAATCTATTTTTATTTTCTAATTTGTACGATCGCTGATTTTAAGTTAAACCTGAGTTAGCGATCGCTAACCTGGTTCAACAGAATTATCTGTCAGGAAAAAGTGCTACTAAGTTGAAATTTAAATCACAGCAGAGAAACGATGACCAATCAAAATATAGCAATTACTATAGGAGTTCAGGAATATGAGTTTTTGACTCCTCTAAAATATGCAGCTAATGACGCTAAAAAAATGAGGGATTTTTTGCTCGACGAAGCAGATTTTGATGACGTTTTTTACTTGTCAGATAATTCTCCAAAAATTAATGGTGCTTCAACTCGCCCAACTCGTTCCCGCTTAGAATTGGTGTTAGAAGATGAAGTTAAAAAACTATCTCTGAAAACTGGTGATAACCTTTGGTTTTTTTTTAGCGGCCATGGTCATAGAGAGAATAATAATATTGATTATTTAATTCCTATTGATGGTCATTCAAATGTTGAAAGAAGTGGAATTTCTGTTGACTATATTATTCAACAACTGCAAAAATCTGGAGCAGATAATATAGTTCTAATATTGGATGCTTGTAGAAACAAAAGTGATGGGGGAAAAGGGGGAGAAGGACTAGGAAGGCAAACAGAACAAGAAGCTCGTGAAAAGGGGATAGTAACTATTTTTTCTTGTAGTCCAAATGAACGTTCTTGGGAATTAGAAGAGTTGCAACAGGGAGTTTTTACTTATGCGTTATTAGAGGGGTTAGGTAGTAAGGGTCAAAAAGCAACTGCAGAAAGACTGAATGAATATCTGAAGTATCGGGTGCAAGAGCTAGCTCAAAAGGAAGGAAAACGACAGACCCCTCGTATTATTGCTGACCCTATTGAAAAGTCTCATTTAATTTTAATGCCGAAGTATGCAACAAAAACTGATGTTTCTACTCTGAAAATTGACGCTTACAGAGCTCAAACAAATGGAGATTTTAATTGGGCAGAACAACTATGGATAAGAGTTTTAGAGGTAGGTTTGGATCTTGAAGCAGTTAAGGCTCTGCAGAAAATTGCTGTTGATCGGTTTAGATCTCAGTTGGTTTCCACCCCACAGTTAGATCTAGGTTATTTTCAGAATTTACCGGTTTCAGAAACTCAACAACCAAGATCAACAGAAGTATTAGAAGGTTCAAATATTCAAACTTCACTACAGTCACAACGGAAGTTAGAACCAAACTCACAAATAAAAACAAAGTCACAGCCAAAAATTACTATTCATACATTTGCGACTCCTAAAGTTAACAGGAAAGGAGAAATAATAAGCCGCTCTGAAGGTGAAGCAGAAGTAATGATAGAAAATTTAGGTAATGGAGTTACTCTGGAAATGGTAAAAATACCCGGTGGTAGTTTTCTGATGGGGTCTCCAGAGACGGAAGCACAGAGAAGTGATAATGAAGGTCCGCAACATCATGTAGATGTGCCAGAATTTTGGATGGGAAAGTATGTCGTTACTCAACAACAGTGGCAAGCAATAATGGGAAATGATCCTTCGAAATTTAAAGGAAAAAATCGCCCTGTGGAAAGAGTAAGTTGGAATAACGCTACAGAATTTTGTCAAAAGCTCTCTAAGAAAACAGGAAGAGACTATAGACTACCGAGTGAAGCAGAATGGGAATATGCCTGTCGTGCTGGGACAACTACACCTTTTTATTTTGGAGAAACTATCACAGGAGAATTAGCTAATTATAGAGCTTCAGAGACTTATGCTGATGAACCAAAAGGAGAATATAGAGAACAAACAACTCCTGTAGGTGAGTTTCCACCTAATGCTTTTGGTCTATATGACATGCATGGGAATGTCTGGGAGTGGTGTCAGGATGTTGTGCATAGTAATTATGATGGAGCACCTGTTGATGGAAGTGCTTGGGTAAATGGAGGCGATAGTAGCGGTAGAGTGCTTCGTGGCGGCTCCTGGCTCAACTATCCTGGGTGGTGTCGCTCTGCGAGCCGCGGCTACTATGTCTCGGTCGTGGTGGTCAGCTCCAATTTTGGTTTTCGTCTTGTGAGTTTCCCCCCCAGGACTCCTGAATAGCCCTTTGCTCTTTTGCCCTTTTGCCCTATTTAGCCTCGCCTTTGGCGAGTCGAAATTTTTTGCCATCATGCAATACTACAATGTATTACGCTGAAAGCAATGAAGCAGTAATTTTTGTAATGTAACGTGGAGTATGATGTCAAGTTTAAACTTATTGATGCTCTCAACTGATATCACATCCCCCTAAATACTTAGACCTTAGTCACAGGAAATAGGTACAGGGACTGTGAGCACTCAGCAGTCAGCACTCAGCTATGAGTTAGAAGAAAAAAACTAGCCTCGAAGAAAAACACCAGCATTTTTCATCTCCGTCCACCACAGCAGAGACCTTGCATATAGGAACTTTGCATCGAACCTCTCGACAAAGCTTTGGTTGTAAAAGCGTAGTTTACCAAAAGCCACCCTCACCGGGAGAAAATGCCCGCACTACATAATTTTCACCATTTACCTTGTACATCATTTGCCCCTGGTGACAGCCTTCCTATTCATGGAATATCTTTAGGCAAGTCTTGAATAAGTCATTTATTGATAGAATATAATTCTAATTAAAGAGATTTACTGATTTGCAGTTGCCCATGACCGACAGCAAATTTCTAGCTTTGTCTAGTTTTCCAGAAGCCGTCGGAGTTCACCTAATAATTAATACTTAAAAAGCGTATGTTATATAATTTCAGACTCAGAAAAGTCATTCGGGAATTACTTAATCAAGATCTACCCGAAGAAGAATTTAACGACTTAGTTTATGATTATTTTCCTGATGTTTATAACCAATTTACAAATGGACAAAATAAAAAGCAAAGAGTCAGAATTTTAATTGAATATGCTGACAAACATAGAGAAATTGAGCGGTTACTTGAAGGCATTAAAAATATTAATCCAAAAGTTTATCAAGAGTATGAGTCAAAATTAGGAGAAAATCCCCCTCCGCCTCCAATTGAAAAATGTGATGTTTTGGTTTTAGCAGCAAACCCTACAACTACACAGCCACTACAATTAAAAAAAGAAACTGAATTAATTAGGGAAAAACTACAGCAGACAGAATTTGGAAAAAATTATATTGTTTATGGAGAAGAAAATGCTTTTATAGAAGATTTATCTCAATATTTGCTGAAATATGAGCCTAGAATTCTTCACTTTAGCGGTCATGGTAATTCTCAAGGTGAAATAATTTTAAACAACCGTCAAGGTGAGGCAGAGGTTTTATCCCTCGAAACATTATCAGAATTATTATCTATTGTTAGAAAAGATGGAAAACCTATAGAATGTGTTGTATTTAATGCCTGTTTTTCTCTGAAAAAAGCTGATGCAGTCGCTCACCAGGTAGGTTGTGTTATTGGCATGAAAAAAGAGATTGGTGATGATTCTGCTTTGATATTTGCCGAAGAATTTTATCAAGGTTTAGCATATCAAAGGAGCTATTATCAAGCTTTTCAACTAGGTATAAATGGAATTGAACGCTTAAGATTACCTGATAGTCCAATTCCTCATTTTATTCCTTTTGATACATCATTATTAGAGTCAGAAACTGTCAGTTTAAGAAGTCATCAAACCAACGGTTATTTGACTTCAAAAGAAGCCGTAACAAAGAAAGCAATAAAGAAAAAAGAAACCGTAAAAGTCAAAAGATCTCTGATTTTAAAAGATACTAAAGAAACAACAGCAACTATATATCCTTTATGGTTTGGTACCAACAGAAAACCTGTAGATACAAATAATATATCCAAAGGTTTTTCCGGAAAAAGAGATGACAAACTTCACTATGGTATTTGTCAAGTAGCTGTTCCTAAATCTCATAAAATAGGCTCTATAGGTTCCCCTTTGTGGAAAAGATTAATTACTTTCAAAGACGATCGCCTCAAACTACATTTTCAAAGTTTGCAAATTCTGGAAAAAGAACTATTTTGGGAAAATATCAACGAAGAATTAAAAGACCATGAAATAAATGAAAGGTCTGCTTTAGTCTTTGTTCATGGATACAACGTCAATTTTGAAGATGCAGCTATTAGAGCCGCACAAATGGGGTTTGACCTGCAAGTGCCAGGAATTACAGCCTTTTATAGTTGGCCATCTCAAGGGAAATTATCAGCATATCCGGTAGACGAGGCAAGTATTGAAGCCAGCGAAAAGTACATGACAGAATTTTTACTCAACCTAGCCGAAAAAACGGACATTGAGAAAATTCATATTATTGCTCATAGTATGGGAAACCGAGGTTTACTCAGAGCAGTCCAAAGAATTATTTCTCAAGTTCAAACAATAACTAATATTGCTTTTGGGCAAATTATTTTAGCCGCTCCAGATGTAGATATTGACTTGTTTAAAGAGTTAGCTAAAGGATATCATCAATTAGCAGAACGAACTACATTATACATATCATCAAAAGACAAAGCCTTAGCAACTTCAGCGCTTATTCATCAGCATGGCCGAGCTGGTTTTTTCCCCCCTGTTACTGTTGTAGAAGGAATAGACACGGTAAAAGTTTCTAAGATAGATTTAACTTTATTAGGACATGGTTATTTTGCTGATGCTCGTTTGGTACTTGAAGATATACGGGACTTATTAATTAATAATACTTCCCCAGGGCAGCGAAGAGGTCGGTTAGAACCGTCGGAAGAGGGGGGTTATTGGATTATGCGGCAGTAAGATATTTTAGTTATTAGTTATCATTTTGTTTGGTGATTAATTAGTCTATTACATTGTTTTTTTATTTGTTTGTTTATAATGAAATATGATCTTAAACTTATTCGGAATTTAATTAACAAAGCTCTAGGACCAGACGAATTTGAAGATTTAGTTTTTTATAGCTTTCATGATGTTTATAGCCAATTTATAAATGGACAAAGTAAAAATCAAAGATTCCGAATTTTATTTGATTATATTGATAAACACGAAAAAATAGATGATTTACTAAATGAAATTCAAGAAATCAATCCTAAGGCTTTTAATGAGTTTGAGACTGACAGACAAGAACAGACAAACTTATCGGGTTCTAGGAATAAAGAAGATAAAGCAATTAATGATTTGGGAGAGTATTTACAGAATCAATCTTTTGAAAAATTAGAAAAAATATACTTATCATGTCGCCCTGAAATGGCAGATAAAACAGTTAAGAATATTGATGATATTTTGACTCAACTAAATCGTATTATTCCCCTAAAAAAATATCGGCTTATTATTCCATTTGTAGTAGGAATTCAACAACAAGTTTCTGATTCAAATCTACAAAAAACCCTAGATAAATGGCTAGAAGAATACGGTAATTTTTTTGGATATTCTGAGTTTAAGGAAACAGCAACACCAAATTTTAGAAAATCTTCACCTGATACCCAAAATCCCAAGTTACTAGAATCTTATTTGTTGATTGAGCTTAAGAAAAAGAATTATAGTTCTTTACAAATACAAAGTTGGTTTTGGTCTAGTCAATTAATCCGTAATATTCAAGAAAAAGACTTGATTGAACGGGAATATCTATCTAAAAAATTAACAGAACTGATAGACGAATCCAATAAGAGAATGAAAAAAATTGGCAGTAAAGACTTGAGGATAGAGTTATTTTTAGATACTAATTTGCTTATAGAAAGTAACTCTTATTTTGATTGGCTGGAGGTAACAAAGCTCAACCGTCCTGCAAAAATGTGTAAGCAATATATTGTTACTTTTCGTTTAGCTGAAAGGTTAAAATATACAGCTCAAGATTTAGGGGGAGCTTGGCAAAGAAAATGGGAAAATTTAAACTCTAATCAAGGTAATGTGGTAGATTTTTATCACACAGATGATTATGAATTAGGGCTAAATAAAACCGTAGGAATTAAACTAAATAAACTTTCTGAACTAACTAAGTTTTTTGACCTAATTGTACTCAACTCTCTGCCTCTTGCTATTTGGTCAAGGCGTGATTTACAAACCATTTCTTGCCAAAATGAAATTAATCGAATACTCAGGAATGTTCAAGGTAATTTTAATCAGTTACCAAAGGAAGTAACAGATGAGAGAAAAAAGGCAAAAGGAGAAGAACATATTGGAAAGCATATTTGCCTCTTATGGGATAACCCTGAGAGAATGCCACCGGAACCTAGTGAGCCTAAATATGCTTTAAGTTCTTAAATTCTATATGAGAAAATAAAAGTATTTTTCTCATATCTTTAAACTTGTATAAATTTATTAAATTATTAACTATAAATTAATTAATTATGACTGAAAATTGGCAAATTTTTAACAAAGATCATGAGCCACATGATGGGATAAAAAATTTACCAGAGCCTCCACCTTGGAGAAGTTTTAATACTGAAGCCAAAACTACTGAAAAAAAGTCTCGGGAAGAAATTAAAGGGAAAACCTTTCAAGTCTCGGATAGGCAAGTTGAGTTAGTTAATGCCGCTTTATATTTGCGTCGCCCTCTTTTGGTGACAGGAAAGCCGGGAACTGGAAAATCTTCTTTGGCTTATGCGATCGCCTATCAACTAAAATTAGGAAAAGTATTAACATGGCCAATTAATACCCGCACTACTTTAAGTAATGGTTTATATCGTTATGATGCTATTGGTCGTTTACAAGATGCTCAACTAGGAAACAAACCAAATATTGGTAAATATATACAGTTAGGTGCAGTAGGAACAGCATTTCTTCCCAATGAATATCCAAGGGTATTATTAATAGATGAAATTGATAAAAGTGACATTGACTTACCTAACGATCTATTAAATTTATTTGAGGAAGGAGAATTTGAAATTCCTGAATTAGCAAGAATATCAGAGCAGGAAAAAATTGTTAATTTGAGAACTTATGATAATCAAAAAGTTGATATTTACGAGGGAAAAGTTGCTTGTCAACAATTTCCTTTAGTAATTATGACAAGTAATGGGGAGCGTGATTTTCCTCCACCTTTTTTACGGCGATGTTTGCAACTAGAAATGCCTGAACCTACCAGAGAACAACTTGCTCAAATTGTTGAATCTCATTTTGATAATTTAGAGTCAGATACAGATACTTTAAATATAGCAAAAGAGTTCATTGAAAGATTTGTTAGAGAGCGAGAAGGGGGTAAAAATCTCGCCACCGATCAGTTACTTAATTTTATATTTATGCTAACTAAGAAAAAGTCTCCCTCAGAACAGGATAAAAAAAATCTACTTGAATGTTTATTGCAGTCTTTAGATCGAAGGTAAAGTTAATTACTAATTATTAGTTATAAGTTCTAATTTTAAAATTCATCTAACTAAGCTCTTACCTCCAATTTCAAATTTATGATGATACCTAAAACCCAAAACCTGCCGCCTAAAACCTGCCGCCTAAAACCTGCCGCTTAAAACCTGCCGCCTAAAACCTAAAACCTAACACCTAAAACCTAAATATTTAGGAAGTTATTTGACTACAAAAAAATTTTATAAACCACTTTTATTGGGATGGAGCCAGAATAAAAATTCTCACTTTATAGGCACTTCAAAAAGTAAAAATTATTAACCAGGCACAAACAGCAACTGCATTCTCATATAATGTCTAAGTAAGTTATAGTTATAATTTTGTCTCTCTTGGATGATTATAAAGATATTCTAGGATATTTTCGGATATTGGGGACAGGGTATGTATAATTAATAGTTAGGAATTTGTATTAATTTTTATTTTAAAAATCTCTTATGATTGCTAATCAAGAAACCATAGAAAAATCCTCCAATCAAAGTCTAGAACCACAAGTTTTTCAACTTAAAACCCAGCTTTTGAGTAAAGGCCGGAGCGACTATACTATTGCGAAAACTGATTTAATGAGCGTGAGAATTAAATGTTACGCTCAAGGAGGAGAAAATGTTTTGCACTCTCATCCAGGAGAGGATCATACTTTTATTGTTTTAGCAGGAAAAGCCAGATTTTTTGGCAAAGATGGTGAAGTTGGTGTCTTTTCTATAAATCAAGGTATTATGCTTCCCAGAGGATGCTTTTATAAGTTTCAAAGTTGTGGAGATGAACCTCTTGTCTTGTTACGGGTAGGCGCAGAAAAAGACAAACTTCCAGTTCATCGTATAGGTGTTGATGGTAATTCATTACCAGGAAAATCTAAGGAAAATAAACATGAAGATGGTGTGCCAATAGAAGGATTATTTTATGAATAGCTTACTGTCTGATACAGGGAGGACGGTAAATTTTTTTCTGAATTAATTTTGTTGAGATTTGTTCTTTAGAAACTACTAAATTAACTAAATGTTTCTATGGGCAAATTCTAAAGATAATTTCTGAATTTTAGTTGATATTTAAAATTCAGAAATTTAAGCTAAAAAGGAACTATAGTAAAAAATTATAACTTAATCAAGTAATATGACCAATCTCTGGTTAGCATTAGCAAGTATGGTTGGATGGTTTGTCAGCAACCTAGCAGGTGGGGGTAGTTCCTTTCTCTTAATGCCAATAGTAGGTTTATTTTTAGGAACTATAGCTATTCCACCAGTCATTACGACTGGAGGAATTCTTGGTAACGCTGAACGTGTTTTTGCTTATTGGCAAAAAATTAACTGGACTGTCATTTTGTGGGAACTACCTGGTGCTATTTTTGGTGGTTGTTTAGGGGCTTTTATTTTCACTCAAATTCCTGTCAGATGGCTCAGTTTTTTAGTAGGATTATTTCTATTGATCTCTGGGATAAATTTAATTATTAAAAATCAAGAAAAATCTTTTACTGTTCGTGCATGGTATTTTTTGCCTGCAGGTTTTATTTATTCCTTTTTATCAGGAATTATTGGTAGTATGGGACCCTTACTTGCACCATTTTACCTGAATTATGGTTTGGAAAAAGAAGAATTATTGGGAACTCAAGCAGTTAACCGGATGGTAGTTCATATTTTTAAGGCAATTACTTATGCAATTTTTGGTAATTTAACTTTACCTTATTTGGGATATGGGATACTCATAGGAGTAGCTGCTTATCCAGGAAATAGGTTGGGTCATTTAGTATTAGAAAAAATTAGTCCTCAGCTGTTCCGTCAATTAGTAACTGCTTTTGTGATTTTCAGTGGTCTTTTTCTTCTCTGGGAACAAAGGAGTCTGTTAATGTTCACGGGGTTATAAGCTAATTAAAAGCTATATATAGAAGGGGTTTTGCATTCTGCAACTGAAGAATATTTCAACAAAAAGAAAACGCTTATTGAGAAATGTTGGGGTGCAGTTCGAGGGGGGAGCGCTCGGACTGCATACTAACACCTGCCACCTAAAACCTAAGGCCTAATGTCGATTTCTAACTTCATAGAAGGATTACAAAAAGCTAATTATGACCCAACTGCTAGAGAAATAGCAGAAATAATTTGGTTATGGGTAAAAACTTTGCCGGATGGAGAATTAGAATTATTAGAAACTGATAAAAAAGATGCTCAAGGATCTGAATCAAACAATCAAATTTACTCAGAGAAAAATAGACGAAATTTAAAAGTTAATATTCCTGAACTTCCAGCAAAAACAAATTTAGATCTTTATCCGAAAGCTGCTGCTGATAAATATTTACCTAAAACAGACAATAATAAAAAGGAACGTTACCCTCTACAAGTTCCCGATGCTCCAGCTATTCCCAATAAACAGGAGCTTGGTATTGCTTTAAAATCTTTACGCCGAAAATTTCCATCCTCAACAGAACAGGAATTAAACGAAGCTAAAACTATTGATTTTTTTGTCGAACAAAAGATTTGGATGCCCATTAAACAACCAACTTTAACCCGTCGTTGGCTAGATTTAGTATTGGTTATAGAAGTAAATAACTCCCTCGTAATTTGGAAACAAACTATTAAAGAGTTGAGGAAATTTCTCCAAAGTTTGGGGATTTTTCGTCATACTGAAACTAGGGGATTAAAATTTAATTCTTCTCAACTATTACATCAGGAATTGTTGTTTAAACTTATTGTTAGGGTATCTCCTGAATTTATACTATTTTTGATTTTATCCTCTCAAAACCAAAGGATTGAAATTTTCCACTACGATGATCCTCAGATGCGTCCCTACTCTCCAGAATTTATTGGGGCTACCAGTGGAAAAACTTTAATTCTATTAGTAAGCGATCTAGTTTCTTCTGTTTGGTCTCGCCCAGAAACCTATACTCTTTTGCAGGAGTGGGGGCGAAAAGGGATGGTAAATTTATTGCAGCTTCTACCAGAACGTTTGTGGCTCCGCACTAATCTTGGTCAACAAAAGTCTTTAAAATTAAATGCTTCTGTTCGTCTTACTTCTAATCAGAATTTAACTATTATTCCTAGTTCAAAAAAACAAGAAATTTCTCAAGATGGAGAATTTAAATTACCCGTCCTTTGTCTTGACCCTAATATTTTAGAAGAATGGTCAAAATTATTAATGGGAGTAGGAAATAATCAGTCTGTTGGTTATGGAATTAAGCCTGATAATCATCGTTATTCTAACTTTGTTCAAGAAGAAATTACGGCTACCGAAAGAGTAGAAAGGTTTCAAGAAATTGCCTCACCTAATGCCGTTAGACTAGCTGAACATCTCTCCGCAGTTCTTGTTACTTTACCTGTGATTAGAGTAATTCAATATACTATGCTTCCTCAGTTCAACCAAGGTCATGTGGCAGAAGTATTAATGGGAGGGTTATTTAAACCTTTAAGTGAAAAAATCACCCCTAATATTAATCCAGATGAAATCGAATTTGAGTTTTTTGATGGGGTGCGGGATGAACTATTGAGTGGGTTAACTGTTGATGAAATTACCGATGTTATTGAGGAAGTATCTTCTTATTTAGCTGAGAAAATGGGAATAAGTCCCAAAGAATTTGAAGCTCTGTTGATAGATTCTTCAAAACCTGAGAATAAGCTAGCTAAACAGGTTTATCCTTTAGCTCAAGTTCAGGCAGAAGTATTGGAGAAATTAGGGGGTTCTTATGCTTATTTTGCTAATCAAATAAGAGCTTCTAATACTGGTTCTACTAATGAAATAAAAGATTTAATTGAGTTTGAAACTGAAATTGAAATTGCTACTATTGTTTTTGAAGAAGAAACTAAGGAAGTTGAAATAGAATTACAAGAGTGGAGTTTTGAAACTCCTACTGTTAACAGGCTGGGTAAAATTGTCGAAAGAACAATTCATAAAGCTTTTTACTTTACTCAAAGCCTTCCAGATAACGTTAGTCTAGAAATGGTGGCTATTCCTAGTGGTACTTTTACTATGGGTTCCCCTAAAAGTGAAGAAGGTAGCTATGATGATGAACGCCCCCAACATGATGTGACTGTCCCTTCCTTTTTTATGGGCAAATATCCCGTTACTCAAGGACAGTGGAGAGCGATCGCCTCCCGAACAGACCTGAAAGAAAAAGAAGACCTAAACCCAGATCCATCTCGTTTTAAAAAACCATATAAAGGTATAGATAGATGGCAAAGGCCAGTTGAGACGGTGAGTTGGTACAAAGCAGTAGAATTTTGTAAAAGACTATCGAAATTAACTGGAAAAAAGTACAGGTTGCCCAGTGAAGCAGAATGGGAATATGCCTGTCGGGCAGGAACTACTACACCTTTCTACTTTGGAGAAACTATAACACCTGAGTTAGTTAACTATGATGGTAATATTACTTACGGCGATGGGCCCAAAGGAGAATATAAAAAACAAACAACTCCTGTAGGCCAATTTCCTGCTAATGCTTTTGGATTATATGATATGCATGGAAACGTGTGGGAATGGTGTGCTGATGATAGCCATGATAACTATGTGGGAGCTCCTACAGATGGAAGCGCTTGGGTTGATAGTAACGAAGACAGTTCTACTGATAGTTATACCCGTCTGCGGGGCGGTTCTTGGTGCAACTCTCCTATTGATTGCCGTTCTGCGGTTCGCAGCGGCTATCTTAGGCGCGACGTCCACGTCAGCTATGATGGTTTTCGTCTTGTCTGCGATGGCGGGAGAACTCTTTAACCCTTTTCCCTTTTCCCCTTTTGCCCTTTACACTATGTTTCTTTTTCCTTTACCTCCCGCGAAGCGGGAAAAATTTTTTTGATGTCCAAGTGTCAAGTGTCTTAAATTTTCGACAAATGACAAAACCCTAAAGTAAAAAAAAATGAAAGAATTATCAGTTGTCCAAAAAACCTATGATTTAGTCAAATACTATGTCCCAATAATTGAAAGATTCCCCAAAAGTCATAAATTTATAGTCGGAGATATAACGACTAATAATTTGACCTTCCCTCCACGTCGGGGTTGGGGGTGAGTAAATTCCCTGCTCTTCTGTACAGGTTTGCAAACAATTTCTGTACCGTATAAAAAGCATTTAAACCTAAGTCTATATTTCTAGACTCTAGAGTTTTTCCTCAAACAATTTGAGTTAGAAACAGTGATCTCCATCCTGGAAGAAAAAGACTAAAAAAATTGCAAAAAGATTATCTTCAAGGTAAAATTAGGTGAGGAAACTTTAAGCAACATAGAGTAAAACTGAAAATTCCTTCAGCCCCCCCAACATTTGCAAAAGTAGTTACATGGCGACAACACCTATCATAAAACGTCAAAAACAAAAAATTCGAGGTTACAGAGAATATGCTGAGGTGCCTCTGGAAATGTTTTTAATTCCTAGTGGCACCTTTACAATGGGCGCACCAAAATCTGAAGAAGGAAGTAGAAATAATGAAAGACCCCAACATAATGTAACTATCTCCGAGTTTCTC
Source organism: Trichodesmium erythraeum IMS101 (assembly GCF_000014265.1). Taxonomy (NCBI): domain Bacteria; kingdom Bacillati; phylum Cyanobacteriota; class Cyanophyceae; order Oscillatoriales; family Microcoleaceae; genus Trichodesmium; species Trichodesmium erythraeum. The sequence goes on along the minus strand of NC_008312.1, from coordinate 3,233,225 downwards.
ATGGGCCGTTATCCTGTTACTCAAGGACAGTGGAGAGCGATCGCCTCCCGAGCAGACCTGAAAGAAAAACAAGATTTAGACCCAGATCCATCTTACTTTAAAAAACCGTACCAAGATATAGATAGATGGCAAAGACCAGTAGAGCGAGTGAATTGGTACGAAGCAGTAGAATTCTGCCAACGACTTTCAAAACTAACTCGAAGAAATTATAGACTACCAAGGGAAGCTGAATGGGAATATGCCTGTCGTGCTGGAACTACAACTCCCTTTCATTTTGGAGAAACTATTACTACAGACTTAGCCAACTATGACGGGACAGGCGATGAAGGTTCTTACGGCAGAGGACTCAAAGGAGAATATCGTCAGGAAACTACACCTGTAGGTTATTTTAAAGTAGCTAATTCTTTTGGGTTGAGCGATATGCACGGGAATGTCTGGGAATGGTGTGCTGATGAGTGGCATGATAATTATGAAAATGCTCCTACAGATGGCAGTGTTTGGCTAAATGGAAATAAAAAACGTTCACCGCTGCGGGGCGGTTCCTGGGTCAACATTCCTAATGATTGCCGTTCTGCGATTCGCTACAACTCTGCTGGGCGCGACGTCCACTACGACGTTATCGGTTTTCGTGTAGTCTGCGACGGCGGGAGAACTCTTTAACCCTTTTCTCTTTTCCCCTTCAGCCCTTTACCCTGTTTTTCTTTTTCCTGAAATTTCCTGCAGCGACAGTATTATCTATCTTTGTTGGGTTTGGCGAACTCAACCCAAACTACAAAGTAATAAACCTTTTATCCTTTCCCCTTTTGCTGTGTACCCTGTTTTTCTTTTTCCTGAAATTTCCTGCTGCAGCGGTATTATCTAGCTTTTTTGGGTTTAGTGACCTCAAGCCAAGCTACAAAGTAATAAACTTTAGGGTGAACCAATGAAAAATTCTATGGAAGCAACCATATTTTCATGTTATTATGCTCAGAGCACATCCAAATAGTTCAGTTATCAAATATGAAATGGATATTTCTGGGAATGCTTAGTGTTGCTACACTCCTATCCGTAATATTACCTGCAAAATCAAATCAACTTAACAACTTTTACGAAAGTTGCTACAAAAACGGAAATGTGCAGAGCTGCGCGGCCTTAGGCATTCTTTGCGGGGAGGGAAATTCACGAGCTTGCAACTTAGTTAACACTGCCACTCAAGGAGGCATTGCTCAGATCAACTATTATTGCCGACAGCGAAATAATACTCGCGCCTGTAATTTTTTAGCCCTAATTAACCAAAGTGGCGGCCCAAGGAACCTAGGACGTTTTTGCCGTCGGGGCGATCGCAGAGCTTGTAATGCTCTCAGTGTTATTGCCTGCTATGCATCAGAAAACGCAAGAGCTGGCAGAGGCCCTAGGTGCACCCTACTTAGTGAGTAGATATCACTGGAATTATATCAGTTTTATATAGCATTTCATTTATATATATAGAAAAACCAGACAAAGTTATGCGAATAGTACAAATATTACCATCTATATCTCTTGTTTATGGCGGTCCGAGTCAAATGGTTATAGGACTTTCTACCGCTCTTGCCACTCAGAACATAGATGTTACCATTCTCACCACAAATTCTAATGGAGACACTGGTCAGCCACCCTTAGATGTTCCTATCAATAAACCTGTCAAACAAAATGGTTATCAAATTCGTTATTTTCCTTGTTCTCCGTTTCGTCGTTATAAATTTTCTCTACAATTATTACAATGGTTAAATGAACACGCTACTGAATTTGATTTAGCTCATATTCATGCTCTTTTTTCACCAGTAACAACCATAGCTGCAACTGTTGCTAGAACCAATAACTTACCCTATATTTTAAGACCATTAGGAACCTTAGACCCCGCTGATCTACGCAAGAAAAAACAACTCAAAAAAATTTATGTTTCTCTCTTAGAAAAGCGGAATATTGCTCATGCTGCTGCCCTTCATTTTACCACAACACAAGAGGCAAAAGTTTCCGAAAGATTTGGCTTATCTACAAAAGACTTAGTAATTCCCAATGGAGTCAATACTCTAGAGAATATTCAAGATGAAAATTTAGTTAATAGTCTCCGATCTCAAGGAGTAGAAGTGAAACATCCCATAATTTTATTTATGTCTCGCATTGAACCAAAAAAAGGACTAGATTTATTATTACCTGCTTTAGAAAAATTGTTAGCACAAGGGGTAGATTTTCAATTTATCTTAGCAGGTGCAAATCCTCAAGATCCTAATTATGAGGCACAAATTTACTCACAAATAAAGGCTTCACCTATTGCTAAGTTTACCAAAATAATGGGGTTTGTTACAGGGGAAATAAAGACAAGTTTATTAAGAATTGCTGATTTATTTGTACTACCTTCTTATTATGAAAACTTTGGTATTGCAGTAGCAGAGGCTATGATAGCAGGTACCCCCGTAGTGATTTCAGACCAAGTTTATATTTATCAAGATGTAGCAAATGCAGAAGCAGGTTGGGTTGGTGGTTGCAAAACAGAAGACATGGCTGCTTTAATGAAATTAGCTTTGCAGGATGAAGCAGAGAGAAAACGCCGGGGTTTGAATGCTCAAGAGTTAGCGAAAAATAATTATAGTTGGCAAGCGATCGCCACACAAACCATTCAAGCCTATGAAAAAATTATTTCATGTAAATAAATTAATCAATAAGAAATGATCCTTAAGTTATCTAGTATATCTATGTTCGTAATTTTATGATCAAACTATATTCTCATCTACTTAAGAGAACCTTGATTAATTCTATAGTTTTTAGATTTCTTATTAGTAACCCGATAGGCCTCTGATTTAGAGGTAAAAATTTGTGAAGCCCTTTCTGAAGAGATTTCCAATACCTGAAACAAATCAATTAAAAACGCTTGTTCTTTACCACATAAAACCCCATCTACTAAAATTATTTCAGTAGCTAACATAAAAACTGCTTCTTTGTACTCCGGATGTAGTGAATCATTAGCTATCGCTACTACATTATTAATTCCTTTGACGCTGAGTGTACTTAACAACCTATTAAGCATATTCGTAATTTGTTTTTCTGAATAGCCTTTAAATACTTCCATTTGAGATAAAAGTGTTATAACCAGCTCTGTTTCTTGTTCTAAAAGATAACCATCTGAAGCAATTGCAGACGCTGCAATTGCAGCTATTGCTTCAGGTTGTGAAAACATAACCCGATGTCCATTGTAAGCTTCAAATACCTTATTTAGTAAACTCATCTTAGGTATAGTCTCCTAATTGATTGTTTATAGTCGTTGTATTATATTTATTTTGAATAACCCCTTTAATACAGTCTGTCGACTATATCACAAGATAATTATTTTGTCAAGATTACTAGACTACTTTTTCTCCATAGTGTATCTCATAAACTTAAGCATTCATAAAAAACGCGCCTTAGTAAGAAGATATTTTTTCAAATTACAGCCCTTCCTAAATAAAGGACTGAGCCATAACTTCCCAACCTTTATACCCGGGGTTTCCTATTAGCTAAGGCCTGGCCAGAAAAATGAACATAGACTTTAAAGTCAAAAGAGCTTATTTTTTGCAGTCAAATAGAACTCTAACCTAACCAAGGTGAGCTTGATAGACTAAACAAACTAAGTTGAAAAAAAAGCAGCTCTAATTAGTTTGAATAAATTTTGATTCACCCTACTAATAATTATTAATATTTTATTAGACTTGGACATCATAATTTTTTTTGTAACATTGATAACTTGGGCTAATTACTATTATTTTGAGACTATTGATCAGTAACATTTGCAGCCTTCCTCTATATCTAGAAAACGCCACTGCAACAACAATTCCCGTAAATTAATGCAAACTTTTTATAAAACTTCATAAAATTTAAAGAATTAACACAAATAGAGTAACCTTTTTGCACGATTAACGCTCTACTAATTATGTTAATTTTCGCTCAAGTAAAAAAGTTTTTAATAAATAGTTTAAGTTTAGTTCTTTTATGAATGAGTCTTTCAGAAATAGTGACTACTTCCATAGTAATAATAGTAACTATCCCAACAACTAAGACATCCGATCGGGCAAATGATGTATAAAGTAATAGTGAAAATCATGTATTGCAGGCATCTTGCCCCCGTATCCTTATCTTATAACAACCGAAAGCGCTTTCAGACCAACTTCATAATCTAAATAACAAAAGTTGATAATTAAATTATGTCCCCTTAATTAATTAAGTACCATTACAAAATATATTGTATATTCTTCTACCCCATTCATAATAATTTCACAGCTAATACCAGATTAGAATAATTATCAGCCTCAGTTTTTCACTATTAATATTTTAGAGAAACTTCAAAAATTTTTATTATATTGTCAGTCTAGTCAATAAGTCGGCAAAAAGAATATTAATACTTCTTTTTTTCATTCATTTTCTTGCTTTCAAAGCAAATTATTTTGAGAGATAAAAAAATTATATAACTATCAAAACTTATAGGTATTTTTTGTTAATTTTTCACAAATTATGTAAATGGAAGCTCTTAGTATATTCCTGTTTATACTTGTTAATATTGTTGAGTGCATCAGCAAAATTATTTACCTATTTTATTAGGACTTACTGAATAAGTTTCATGAGTGAGGTTAGGAGGCAGGTAGATATGAACTAATTGAGTGACCCACAGAGGCACAGATAAATGAAAATTCAAGAGCAAGAGGATGTGATTGGAAGAATTTTCTTTCAATTTTTCTAGTTTTAATAGCTGAATGAAAATCCTCAATTTTCAACATCCTCGTACCAACTTCTTATACATTTTTTATACAAATAAACAAAGCCCTTAGTAAGATTTAGGTAAATCCTTTCATTTTGTGAGCAAACCCCGAATTACCTAATCTTACAATATAGCAAATAATTTAACTTGTATAGTATAGATGTGTAATTAACTTAGCACAACTACTTAATTATTCCCAACGTGTGCCTAACTCCTAAGCTCCAATTGCAGCTATTAACTAACACACTATTATGAACACTTCAAACCTAATCAATAAAAACTCAAAACTCAAAACTAAATTTTTAAAGCTGAGGTTGGAATTTATACCAATTATTAGCTTGTTCATAAACATAAGCTGCTTCAAATAGTAAATCTTCTTTCAAAACATTACTTATCAATTGCATACCAATAGGCAACCCTTGTTGATCAAAGCCACAGGGTAAACTCAAAGCAGGTAAACCAGCCAAATTAACTGGAATAGTCATTAAGTCAGACAAATACATACTCAGTGGATTATCACTTTTTTCACCCAGCTTAAATGCTGTAGTTGGAGAAGTGGGGCAAGCCAAAATATCTACTTTAGCAAAAGCTTTATCAAAATCTTCCTTAATTAAAGTCCGAACTTTTTGAGCTTTCAGATAATAAGCATCATAATATCCAGCCGATAAAGCATAAGTACCAATCATAATTCGGCGTTTAACTTCTGAACCAAAACCTTCAGAACGAGTCTTAGCATACATATTCAAGAGGTTTTCCGACTCACTAGCACGGAAACCATATTTGACCCCATCATAGCGGGCTAAATTTGCCGAAGCCTCCGATGGAGCAATAACATAATAAGTAGGTAAACCGTAACTAAATCTAGGACAAGAAATTACCTGAATTTCTGCCCCCAACTCCTGCATTAGTTCCACTGCCTTAGTAAAAGCTTGAAGAACAGATGAGTCTAAACCATCACCAAAAGTCTCTTGAATGAGACCAATTCTAATTTGCCCTTTAGGTCTTAAATTAGGTGTGAGGTTTTTAGTGTAATCTGGGACAGGGACATTAAGACTAGTAGAATCTTTAGGGTCATAACCAGCGATCGCCTGCAATAAAATAGCAGAATCTTTCACAGTTCTACTCAACGGCCCTATTTGATCCATAGAAGAAGCATAAGCCACTAACCCATAGCGAGAAACCAGACCATAAGTAGGCTTAATTCCTACCACTCCACAAAAAGATGCTGGTTGACGAATCGACCCACCTGTATCTGAACCCAATGCTACTACAGATTCTGCCGATGCTACTGCTGCTGCTGACCCTCCCGAAGATCCACCAGGAACTCGAGTGTTATCCCACGGGTTAGTCGTGACTTGATAGGCAGAATTTTCTGTTGAACTGCCCATACCAAATTCATCTAAATTGGTCTTGCCTAAAATTATTGCCCCAGCATCCACAAGTTTTTGAGTTACCGTAGATTCATAAGGGGGAATAAAGTTTTGTAAAATCTTAGACCCACAAGTAGTAGGGATACCCCTAGTACATATATTATCCTTTACAGCGATCGGAATCCCTGTTAGTAGTCCAATTTTCTCTCCTGCAGCAATCTTTGCATCCACCTGACGGGCCTGAGCAATGGCCTTTTCTGCTGTAACACAGATAAAGCTTTTTAACTTCGGCTCCAATTGGTTGATATTTTCGAGAGCTTCTTGGGTAATTTCTACAGCAGAGCGTTGCTTACTGATTAATTGTTGATGGATATCGCTAATGGATGCCATGCCTATACTGTCATTCCTAAAATTCAACTATTAGATTTTGGCACTCTCACTGTTAAAAGTATAGACAACGAGAGGTGCTTGCTTCTCAGGGTTTCCCTTAAGCTTAGTTATTGCTTATTAAGAGCTACTTTTGAGCTTCTTTTCCACAAGCATTTAGTTCTACTTCTACCAACTATTGGCCGTCGGAAGAGTTTCAAGGAAATCTTTGGGACGATGAAGCGATAATATTTTATGCTATCAGCTTGATCACCATTAAATTCTCAAAGAGAATATTTTTTCTGACAATCTAATTGAGGCCAAAGTTAATAGTTATTTATGATAACTTCAATCATGTTATTAATCAGACAAAAGAGGCCAAATAAATCAGAAGAACTTTGGTAGCTAAAATGGCTAGAGTAAAGATATTCTGATCATTAAATCAGAGAATCACTGAAAGTTTCTCATGATTTTGTTCCCAAAGTCAAAAAAAATCTACTGATTTAAGGCCTGAAGCACCAAGACACTTGTGCTGAAGTCATAGGAGTTGGAGTTATTTTTTAAGTAAAGCATATAATTTTAGATAATATTTAGGATTACTAAGTGCCTTGACAATATTTTCACTACAATTATACCTAAATTTTTTTTGATTTAAAAGAGGTCTATGGGAGTAAGCTTATATAATCAATTCTATTTTAGAATATCGAACCTCTTTTACCATTAGGAAAAATCGTCCACCAATTAGTTTTTGCTGTCTCAAGTTGACGATCGCTCACTATTGCATTTGTGAGATTAGCACCATACAAATTAGCACCCCCTAAATTTGCGCCACTCAAATAAGTATTTTTCATATTTGCGTTCTGCAAATTAGAATTTGCCAAACTGGCTGTACTTAAATAAGCTTTAGTCAGAGTTGCATTTTTCAGGATAGTATTAGTTAAATTAGCATGACCAAAATTAGAATCAGATAAATCTGCACCTTGCAAATTAGCTCCACCCAAATTTGCCCCATAAAAATTAGCTCCAGATAACTTAGCATTGCACAAATTCAAGCGAATTAAATTACACTCAGCAAAATCTCTTCTACCTTTCATATAAGCACTGCGCAAGGTCGCCGCAGTCCATTTTATAGGAGTTTCATTACCCAATTGTGTTGTATTAGTTGCTTTGCTTTTTGGAGGTACTACCGTCAAATATCCTTCAATATGTTTGGGCTTCGTCTTCACAGAATTAGGTAGAACTTGATTTGTAGAGTTTTTTTCTAAACCATATTTGCGTTGCCGAATTTTTTGAGCAATTTTAATATTGGCAGACATCGATGAAAAATTATCTTTATTGTCATTAAAAACTGTAATTTCATCTCTAAATATAGTTTTAACAGCATCATCTAGTCTGGGTTGTACCTGTTTTTTCTCAGGTTGTTTTGTCTTCAAAGCTGCTAAAAGTTCTTCTGCTGACTGGAAGCGATCTTCTACAGAAACTTCTAGCATTTTTTTCAAGATTTCCCTAAACATATCACTAACATTAACTTGAGAATGCCAGAGAATTTCGCCATTAACCTGATTATAACCAAGATTATTTGGAGTTTTTCCCGTCAGTAAGAAAATGGTAGTTACTCCCAAAGCATATATATCACTTGCATATACAGGTCGCAAAAGCACTTGTTCTGGTGGTGAAAAACCTGAAGTACCTATAGAGATATTTGTAAAAGCAGTTTCTCCTGTACCACCTGATATATAAGTTTGGTTCACATGATCTTTGACAGCACCAAAGTCTATCAGAACTAAATGACCATCTTCACTCCGCCGAATAATATTTGTAGGTTTAATATCTCGGTGAATTACTCCTTGAGTGTGTATATAATCTATGACTGACAACACTTCAATTAGAAACTTTTTCCCTTGTTCTTCAGTAAATATTCCCTGTTTTTTGACCTCCTGTTTTAAGGTTAAACCACTTACATATTCTTGAACTAGATGAAAACGTTTCTTCCATTCAAAATAATCTAATAATCTGGGAACTTGGGGATGATGGCCAATTTTTCCTAGTGTTTCTGCTTCTCGCTGAAATAGTTTTCTAGCCATTTCTAATTCACTTGCTTTTGTACTAGATGGCCGTAGTTCTTTAATTACACAAATGGGAGCTCCTGGCAAAGATATATCCTTGGCTAGAAAAGTTACTCCGAAACCTCCTTTCCCAATAGGTTTAATAATTTTATAGCGATCGCGCAAAATTAACTGTGAACCACAGGCAGTACATTTATTAACACTATTTAAATTTTGAGGTTGAGGACAGGCAGGATTTATACAATAGCTCATCTTAAATATAATAATATTATTAATTTTTTTTATTTAAATGACCAATCTTTTCATTCCAGTTATCAGTTATTAGTGCAGACTGTTGAAGCCAGATCCTTAAAATACTGAATCGAATATTTTTTTTTAATCCCTATTCACAGAAAGGAAGCTGAAGACCTAGACCTAATTTTTTTTGGTCAGAATAACATTATACTTATCTATTATATCAATCAAAATCTATAGTTGTTATCAAAACATATCTCCCATAAAATAATTTTGATTGCAACTTAGCTGGGAACTTTTTTTAATGATTTTATATCTCAAGTTATGATTATAATACTAACTAAAAAAGACATTTTTCTTATATTTTTAAACTATAACTATTCAATAGTATAGCAGTTTTTACAAAGGTAAACTAGAACAAAAAAATAAGTAAGGCTTGCTAAAATTTGCCTTAATGAGTAAAGATATAAGACACAAAATGAGGATAAATAAGGATTATAAAGGATATAGTAGGGAGTATTGTCCCGACCTGTTTCTGATCGAAACACCTCAAAATTCTCAATTTTGAGATTATAACTTCAAGGTGCGCAGACGTAAAGGCTAAAGTCTTTATTTTTCATACTTTTAGTTTTTTTTGAGCAAACCCTAAGTATGCTTGAAATTGGTTTGAATAAAAAATTGGGTTTAAAGCCTCTCCTGCCCATTGGACAACTTTGAATTTTTTAATAATTAGGGTTCAAATACCCGCCTTATCTCTAAATATTGTAGAAAAGAAGAGGTTATAGGAAACTATCCGAAGTTAAGAATTGAACTTGAAAAGCTTTCAGGTTTCGGAGAAGCTCCCGCAATGAAGGCACATATAAATACCAACAAGAATTTTTAGTAAGTTGCCTTCGGGCATTTCAAGACTTAGAGACTTTAAATGGACTCGGAGCTACTACTAAGTAGAAATTCCTCCCCGTGCCTAAAGGGCGGGGAGGACGTCAACCTACTAATTTACTTATTCAGGACTTACGCACCAACGACGATATCCAGGGACATAAAGCATTCACTCCCTACAGATAGGATATCATCTACCAGGCGTGGTAAATCCTGTTAACTTTATATTATCGTGTTTTGAGTTATTTAAATTATTTGAATTATTTAAATTATTTTATTAGCGCCATAATGTGGACAGTCTATTACCAACAAGCACAATAAACTATGAATAACTTAAAACTATGAATAACTTAAAAATAATCCCCAGTTTATTGACAAAATGGGTTTGCCCTGATGTTTGAGTTTTGATAAATTACATTTATAGCAAGTAGCAAGTCCTTGATAATTTTTGGATATATTTAATCAAAACTTATGAAAGTTATGTGAATTTAGTAAATGGAGTGGAAAATATTCTGAAAAATTTGGGGATTTAATAATTAATTGGGCAATAAATTATTAAATCCCTTTAATAGCCTACATTTTAGCTTTCAATAGGTACCCTACAAATAAAGTTGTCTAATTTGTGAGTTTTAAGTTGGTTATTCCCATGATCAAAACAACTTCTGACTTGATGAAAACCACGACATCATGAGAGATAAAATGTTAATTGAAGTTATAAACATGGCCTAATAGAGGGAGATATTTGCTCTGAAAGCGCGTATCTAACTTTAAAAGGTCGAAAAAATCTAAACCCCTTCCTGAGCAGGGAATTTACCTTGTAGGAGAGGGTTCGGGGGATACCCGCAAAATAAATTTACATACACCACTATTATAACTAAAAATTGGGAATTATTAAAGAATGCGTATCTCTCTGAAATGGCTCGAAGAACTGGTAGATATCAATATTACTCCAGAAGAGTTAGCTGAAACTTTGACAATGGCAGGCTTTGAGGTAGAAGAAATAGAAGATCGAAGCACTTGGTCAGCAGGGGTAGTATTAGGAAAAATACTGGAAGCTGACAAGCACCCCAATGCCAATAAGCTTAAAGTTTGCCAAGTGGACATTGGTAAGTCAGACCCATTAAATATTGTTTGTGGAGCTTCTAACGCCACAGCAGATATCTATGTCCCAGTAGCTACCATCGGTACTTATTTGCCCGCCATTGACTTAAAGATTAAAAAAAGTAAACTCCGGGGAGTCCACTCCGAAGGAATGATTTGCTCTTTGTCAGAACTGGGCTTAACAAAAGATTCTGAAGGTATTCATATATTTGATCTGGAAAACCCAGAGTTGGGGAGTGATGTGGGGCCTTTACTTGGTCTGGATGATGTAATTTTAGACTTGACAACAACGGCAAATCGTGCTGATGCTTTGAGTATGATTGGTGTAGCTCGTGAAGTTGCGGCCCTGACCGGAGCATCTCTAAGAATACCAGATGTTTCTGAAATTTTGATTCCAGATGAAGAGGGGGATAGTAGTATCAAAATAGATATCTCGGCATCAAGTGCTTGCCCTATTTATATTGGTACTGTTATCGAAGGAGTAAAGATTGGTCCTTCACCAAAATGGTTAAAAGAACGATTAGAAGCTACAGGTATTAGAGCTATCAATAATGTGGTGGATATCACTAACTATATTCTGTTAGAGTGGGGTCAGCCACTTCATGGGTTTGATCAAGATAAAATTCAGCAGATCATAGGACATAAGTTATTGACAATTGGAGTTCGTTATGCTAATGAAAATGAGGAACTCATAACTTTGGACAGTCAGAAGCGCACCCTGGAAACTGAAACTTTATTAATTACGGCGAATGAGAAACCAGTGGCTTTGGCAGGAGTTATGGGTGGTGAAGAAACTGAGGTGAGCGATCAGACGACAAATTTATTATTGGAAGCAGCAATTTTTGCTCCTATTGCTATCCGTCGTTCAGCTCGAAGTCAAGGCCTACGCACAGAAGCTTCTACAAGGTTTGAACGGGGGGTGAATACTGCGGAATTAGTATTGGCTTGTAGTCGCGCTATTCATTTAATTACTGAATTAGCGGGAGGAAAGGTGAGTTATCAAGACACTTTTACAACTAAAGCAGATAGTATTACAGCAACTCGTAAGTTATCCCTTAGTCTAGAGCGTATTAATGCAATTTTAGGGCCACTTAAGCCTTCGGAAAATACTTTAGATGAATCTTTTCTGCAACCAGAAGCAGTTGAAGGTATTCTCAAGTCTTTAGGATGTGAGTTGAGTAAAATTGAGGCTAAAGGAGCGGTGGGGTGGAATGTTACAGTACCTGCTTATCGTTATCGAGACTTAGAACGGGAAATAGACTTGATCGAAGAAGTTGCACGTTTATATGGGTATGATAATTTCTGTGAAACTTTACCCAGTAAAAGTGCTGCAGGTTATTTGCCTCCAGGAGAGTTGGCAGTCCGTAGTATTCGGGCAGCTTTGCGCGGCGCGGGGTTGACAGAGTTGATGCACTATTCTTTGGTTAAGCAAGGAGGGGAAAATCAAATAGCGATCGCTAACCCTCTATTTGTAGAATATTCTGCTTTGCGCACAGAATTATTAACGGGACTTATTGATGCTTTTCAATATAACCTGGAAAAAGGAAATGGAGCTTTAAATGGGTTTGAAGTTGGTCGTATATTCTGGAATGAAGTTGAAAAATATCAAGAGGCAGAGGCGATCGCTGGAGTTATCAGTAATGGTAGTAAAAGTTGGACTAGAGGTGGTCAGGAACAACCTCTGAGTTGGTTTGAAGCTAAGGGTATTTTAGAACAAGTTTTTGAACGACTCTATTTGAAGGTTGAGTACAAAGCATACTCAGAGAATTCTCTACTACATCCAGGTCGGACAGCGTCATTGTGGCTGCAAGGTAAATATCTGGGTATTTTTGGACAACTACACCCTCAAGTAAGGCAGGAGCGAGAGTTGCCAGATGAGGTTTATGTTTTTCAACTTGACTTAGGGGTATTGGTGTCGGTAATGACTCAAGGAAATATTTGGAAACGGAAGTTTAGTAGTTATTCTACTTTCCCTCCTGCTGCGCGAGATATTGCTTTCTTTGTAACAGTTGGGGTATCAGTGGATGATATTAAACAGGTAATTTCTCGAGCTGCTGGTAAGTTATTGGAGTCTATTGAGTTATTTGATGAATATCAGGGTGAAAATGTGCCCGATGGTGAAAGAAGTTTAGCTTTTCGGTTAATTTACCGAGTTGGCGATCGCACTCTTACGGATGCTGATGTTGATCCTCTGCAGCAAAAAGTTAGGGATGCTTTGGTTGATAAATTTAAAGTTAATCTCAGAAGTTAATACTTTGAGTTGTTAAACCTCTCCAGAAATGCTGGTTTTAGAACTTTGTTATCAGGGTTTCAGAAGCTTTTATGGAGAGGTCTAGAGAGGTCTGTGAAATTCTGGTTTCTAGAAATTATTGGGTATTATACTTTTACCTTAATGACAATTTTTGAGGGGCATAGTCAGGAGTATATATTATATCATGTTCGGTTGAATATTTACACTTTGGAGGATTTTGCCAGGAGGCTATGTAGCTCTGGGTAGCTCTGGAGCAGGAGAATAGAGTTGCCACTGATGTTCGCTTTTTTTTTGATCACTGAACTATCCGGACATGATATACCTAGGAGGTAGTGGGGTATATTTATTCCTCAATTTTTGGGCTATTCTGGGACACAAAATGCTAACATACATCAGCAATACCCACTGAAAAACTGATACTTTTTTCAAATAAAAAAAAACTTACTAATGTCAGTCAATGGTTTTAGACTTAATTAGTAAGCTATAGTTACTATTGGCAGAAATAGTCTCTACTTGGTCATTACAAGCACCCGAATTTTTGATACACTAGCTAATTCAGCAAGTATATTTAGCTTGAAAAAGATACCAAATAGATTCTATAATTCATCATTAGATCTACCAACTCCGAGGGAATAAGGAGTTGGAAGTCGGGGGTCGGGAAGAACGAGAAATTTAAAAAATATTTGAGGATGATGTCTACCTGAATACTTATACTTTGTGGAAGCAAAGTAGGAGACAGAAGGCTCTTATAGAAAAGGGCTTACCTCAATTTTAACTATTTTATACACAAATTATTTTACAAGATATGATATCGCGTTATGAACTAGATCGTCATCATCAAAATCTTGTAAGGATATTTTAGAGGACTTCTTTACTATGGTCTAGGTTAACTAAACCTAATAAAAATGTCTACAATTAGGTTTCAATAGATGATTTACTTGGTACTAATGGAGTATAGCGAGCTTGACGTTCTTCATAACTGGGTGTCTTCATTGATTTTTCAGTGATTAGACGAGCACCACCTTGACCTGTAAAGTAGCTCCATGCCCACTGGATCATTACAATTAATTGGTTATCAAATTCTATCATATAGTAGATATGAATAAATAACCAGGCAAGCCAAGCTATAGGTCCTGAGAAACGAATGGCTTTGTACTGTACAACTGCTTGGTGACGACCGATAACAGCTAAACTACCATAGTCAATATAATAGAATGGCTTTAAACTTTCACCTTTCAAGCGCTTTCTAATTAGCTTTGCGACATAAAATCCTTCCTGCATTGCTGCTGGTGCAACTCCAGGAATTGGGGAGTCACCTTGATGGGAGAAGTTGGCTAAGTCTCCAATTACAAATATATCAGAATAATTAGGTATTGTCAAGTCTTTGTTGACAAACACACGGCCTGCACGGTCTAATTTTGCTCCTGTACGGTTAGATATGATTTCAGATACTTTTGATGCTTTAACTCCTGCTCCCCATAATATTGTATGAGCTGGAATTTCGGTTTTTGTTTCTCCAGAGCTAACAGTAACTACATTGTTTTCAATATTAGTTACTCGTGTTTTGGTCATTACTGTGACGCCCAATTTCTCTAGTTCTAGTCTGGCTTTCTGTGATAAAGCAGGCTTGAAGGAGGGTAAAACTCTGTCTCCACTTTGAATCAGATAAATTTTAGCTTCAGTGGTATTGATAGAACGATATTCTTCTTTTAATTTGGTATGAGCTAGTTCTGCTAGAGCACCAGCTAATTCAACACCTGTTGGACCTGCACCCACAATAGCAAAGGTTAAGAGTGCCTTCCGTTTTTCTAAGTCTGTTTCTTTTTCTGCTGCTTCAAAGGAGGCGAATATTCTCCGACGCATTTCTAATGCATCTTCTACTGTTTTTAGTCCGGGAGCTTTTTCTGACCAATCATTTCCGAAGTAGTTATGGCTCACACCAGTGGCTATAACTAATGAATCATAATTTAATTCTTGATCATGTAAGGTAAGTTTTTTCTCTTCGGGATCGATGTCTACGACTTCTCCCATAATAACATGGGTGTTTTTCTGTTCTGCAACTACACCCCGAAGAGGAGAGGCAATATCTCCAGGGGAAAGACTTCCTGTCGCTACCTGATAAAGTAGTGGTTGAAATAGATGGAAATTTCTTTTGTCAACCAAGGTTACTTTTACAGGTGCTTTCCCAAGTTGCTTGGCAGCTTCTAGTCCTGCAAATCCACCTCCAACGATGACAACGTGGTGAGGAGATTGAAGATAGATTGATGCTTTTCCTGGTTTAAGACTCATAGTTATTTCCCTCTTTCAACTAAGTAATTCTTATGATTAATATGATGGCTTTTTTTTTGCCGTTAATAGAGGTTATCTTTATAACCTTACTTTTGAAATTATCATATTTTTTTAAACATTGTTAGTATTGATTGTTACTTTTTTTTTGATTGAAAAAAAGTTTATATAAGTCTTGACATGACTGCATTGTTTAGATATAATTATAAGCAGAAATTTTAATTTAAGTGAGCATAAATCCAGATAATTATACCTTTAAAACAGTTTTATTACTAGATACAAATTTACATTTTTACTACTAATTTAGGTTGATTATTTTGATGACTTGCAAGTTAAATGTACATTGGTTAAAAAAATAAGTTGCTTGGCTACTAGCAGAAGCTATTTAAATATGACTAAAGGTCTACTCATCCTATCTGAAGGGTGAAATATTGGGTCTGCTTTCAGGCAAACAATAGAAGGTAAGAGGTTGGAAACAGAAGGCTGAAGGCTCTCAGCAGGAAAAACTGATGTTGAAGGAGTGTGAGAAATAGTTTTTTGTTCAGATGTCTAATGATTTTACATAAGATGTAGGACTGCTATATTTGCTAGTCATTAATTCTCAGATCTGTGTCGGAATTTTAATTGTTCTTGGAGGCTAATTTATTTTTCGAGCTGAATGGTGAATTCTGAATGGTGAATTATGAATGCTGAAAAGTTACTAAGTTGAGCTGATCATCTTTTTTGTGTCTGACTTTTGATTTTTATTGCAACCTAATTCCTCTTTCTAGCTGATATCTGAATGCTGATAGCTGATTTAGTGGGAGTTTTCTGGTGTTTGCCTCCTACAGATCGGGTATTATCTGGGTGTTTGCTTAAGTCTTGTTTATAATAAAATCATATCCCCTAGTTACCCAAGGATTTTACAGCGCTTTTCAAGTTTATTGACTACATCGCCATAACTAAAGCTTTGTAGGAAGGTTGTAGATAGGGGGGTTGCATTTCCCTACTGTGGTCTAATGATATGAAAGTTGCTGTGATATTTGCCTAATAGTTTGGTTGTCTGTGCTGTCTTTTTGTATTGTGGTTAATTAATGGAGTCTGATGTGAGGCGTCGATGTGAGATGTTTAAAGCCTGCAGCGCAAGTATGTTACTTTTTATTGTTGATGACAGAATTGCCCGGTTGTCGCAGCAGCCAAACTAAGGCAAATCCAGTGATTACTCCGTATATAATGCCGAAAATGCTCAGGAAGGATATAAAAGTCTTAAGCAGACCCAGCTCGAACCTTGAAGAATAAACAATAGCAAAGAGCGAAGAATAAACAATAGCAAAGAGCGAAGAATAAACAATAGCAAAGAGCGTAGCAGTTATTCCTAAAACACTTGCCAGTATCCACCAGTGAGATTGAGAAAGTTGTTTTCTGAGAACCAACCATTGAGCTGATCCGATAACAAGTCCCACCACAGAAGATATAACAACAACCTGAATCACAGTATTGCTCACAACGTCCCTTACAGCATTCAACATAACTTCTGCTGTAGAGAATAGTATAGCTGATGCCAAGGCAGTTGCCAGTATCCACCATCTAGCCTGGGAAAGTCGTTTTCTAAGTACCCACCACTGGAGTGATCCCACAACAGCACCGAAAACAGTACCGAAAACAGCAATACGAAAACTAACCATAATATTGTCAACCCGTCCACCCACAAACAAACCCACAAACAAACCCACAAACAAACCCACACTATTTGCCAACACCCACTGAAACCAAAACCACCATCCTACTTGTTGTGAATATTTGCGACGGAGTTCCTCCCGTAACTCTTCCGGCATTCTCACTGCGAGTCCCTTACGACCTGCCATAAACTCCTGAAAAATATAATCCCGCAGAGGACTATCCTCAGGAGCTTCCCCAGAAAATAAGCGGAGAAGTGGTTGCACCAACCTAGAGACAACATTGCTGTATTGCCGAGCAATTTCCAATTGCCATCTTCCAACTGAGCCTTGCTCATCAGGTTTTGCCACCAAGAAACTTCTAAGCAGTTGACGAACCTCATCCTCCTGGTGGCGAGGTAACTCAGAAAGTAACCACAAGCGCAGCCAGTCAGGCATATAACCATATCGAAACCAAGGCAAACGAGCGAGAACTGTTAGCCGACAAGCCTGAAGCAAAGAACGACCATCACCAGCACTAAGAGCATTCCCCAGGTAAACCGTGAGATTCCAATTTAACTCAGGAAATACAGCACAAGCACTCAGCCAATAGTAACCAGCTTCCCCCAGATAGTTTCGGACAGACCCTAGGACATTAGTCAGCAACCATGGCTCAGGTGGATCTTGCTCAACCCAGCGCCGCCCCCGCACTCTCAATGCTTCCGGATAAGGTGCCCTACCTTTTTCTGAAGACACATAAGGCAGTTTTCCATGTTCAATGCTCCGTATCAAGTCAATTAACCCATCATTTGTTGCAGGTAGAACAATAAACTCTCGGGATAATTTCAGTTCCTGATATCCCCAATGTTCCGAAGGTTTGGGAGTGAAAACAGCCCGCTGAGACCAACTTGAAAATAAATCAAGCCAGGCTTCAAGTTCCCCAGTCAGGGAATTAAAAAAACCTTCTGCATCAGAGAAGATGAGGAGCCGATGCTGGCTGTACTTCAAAGAAATTTCCCGTAACTTACAAGGAGAGCCTTTTCCTGTAACCGGAAAACATACCCTGGGGTCGCCATCAAAATAGTAACCTATAATTAAGACTTCGTTCTCGGTTAATTGAGCAATCATTTCCTTGACAAGTCTCGCCTGGTGGTCGCTGTAGTTTGCCCGGTCGATCAGAACCAGGTATTCAGGAAGAAGCTTATAGTAGCCGTATACTGGGGCAAACCTAACTCCTCCCCGGACAGTTTTTTCTACGGTCTTGTCAATATCAAGTTCATTGGATGGAACCCGAATACGTCGCCTCAAACCCTGAGCAATGCGCAAAAACAAAACTCTGGGAAATAGTTCCTCATTTAGCCCTGATATAGACACTCGCTGAATTTCAGGAGGCCGCCTGGTCTGACGACGGTTGAGGTATAGAGCCACACGCCAACGCCACCATAGTCTCCAAACTAAGAATGTAACCGGGGGCACGAGTATTAACCATAAAAATGTAGTCCGCCATTCTTGAAGAGTTTGAGGTGGAAATAGTTTCAAGGGATCTACTGTTGGAGTGGGAAACTGCTGCATCCGGGAAGTTAAAGCCGAAAAATCCTGTATCAGGAAATTGGTTAGAACAATAACAAGAAAAACAGCGATCGCTAAACGTACCCACCGTAGCCATCGCCATTCCTGCCGCATCTTTTTTAACTCCTGTTCAAGAGCCTCAGCATTTTCGTCAGCATGAATAACTTCGCGAACGGTAAAACCCATACGTTCCATCCATTGGTCAAACCGTAGTTGGAAATCTTCTTGTTCTGCTGGGGAACTGCATAACAAGGGACCGAGAAGACTTTTAAGCCTCTGGGGTTCTTCTAACTGCTCTCCTTTTGCACTCAAAGCAAGTATCAACTCTTGAGCTGCAATATATTGGGATACACCGATATTGTATTTGTATTCTCTACGAAGCTGATCAATGAATTCCATCAACTGTTCTGGTTCTAGCCACCCTGGGCTTAACTTTGGCGACTTTTTACCCATTGCTTCATTATCTCCTTAGCTTTATCTTGATCCTCAGCAGTTTTAATCAAATTACTCAAGGTTTGCAGAGCCAGCTCAGACTGAACCAGGGGGTTTTCTGCACCGCCTGAAATTTCTTGGAGCGCTATCATCCAACCCAAAAGTTCAGAAGTAGTCGGTTTCTTCCGCAAGCCGCTTTTTCGTAGCTGAAAAAAAATATCTAGAGCGTCCTGGAGAAAGTCACTACTACCAGCAGAGTACAAACCTAGTCTATTGGTAACAATATTCTCAAGGCGCTCTTTTTGTGGAAAAGGAATATTGTAGTAAACACAACGCCGCAAAAATGCATCCGGAAGGTCTTTCTCAGAGTTGCTGGTAATGACGACTATAGGCTGTAGTTTGGAGTTAGCTTCAATCTTGATATTGCCCAGTTCTCGGACCCGAAAGTATAGATACTCCAATTCGTTGAGGATATCATTAGGAAAATCACGGGATGCTTTATCTACTTCGTCAATGAGAACGATAGAGCGTCTTTTACCAGGGTGAAAAAAATCTGGAGGTACAAAGTTCTCAATTTCAGAGGGCTCTTTAGTGAGCAAGATGGCTTGACCCAAAGCATTGTATGTCAGATAGTCTAGAGGTTTTCTGTCTAATATACTGTTTTGGGCATCTTGAAATTGTTTCAAGGAGTCATAGCTGTAAAATAAATCCCGGGCAGTGCTGGTAGACTTGGTTTCAAACTTCAGTGGTTCGTCAAAACCCAATTCCCAGGCTAGACTATAAGAGAACAAAGTCTTGCCAGTACCGGGTTCTCCAGTAAGTAATAAGGGTTGACCCAAGAGTAAAGCAACGTTGCAGGCATCGCGAAGACCAGGATCTGCCAAATAATTTTCTGGTTTGATAAATTCGGCTCGTCGCGACACAGGTAGAGTAGCTGGTGTATTATTTGGTTTCCGTTTTCCGTCACCAAAGTAAAATGGAAAATTCATGCAGTATCCTCCTTGATAGGTATTTTTCCCATCAAAATATCAGTCAATTTTATAGCTAAATTAGACATAGGCATAGTATCAGATGCTTGCTGTTTCTCCCATTTTTCAAACATATCCTCAATTATATTAATTAAATCTTGAATATTTTCCTCATCCCAATAATTCTTTACTTCTTCCCTACGGGCCCAGTCTTCTACTTCTGTTTGCGTAATTCCTTGAAGTTCGGGCAGAACTACCCCGATAATTTTATCAAATTTAGTAAAGTTAGAGGAAGACAAATCTTTGATACTTTTTTGAATAGAATAATTCCCGGTTCGAGTGTTGGAATTATTCTTGAATAGATTCTGAAAAATCCAATTCTGTAGTTTCTGAAAATAGTTTTGTTTTGGTTCAATTTTGTATTTAATAAACAAGAAAATAATTAGATGTTGATTAGGAATAAGTTCAGGCCAATCTTGCCAAAATTCTATAAATTTTTCAATAATTATAGATGAATTTTCCTGCAAATCAGCAGTGAGCAAATGTGTGTGAATAATAACTGTTCCAATACTAGCCAGGTACTCATTTATGTCTGCTTTTGAAGCAAATTTATTGTCAAGTACCGTATCTACTAAATTGTGTTCTAGTCTATTTTTTAAGTCTTCTATAGAAGTATTTCTCGGCGGCCATTTCAGTTGGTATTCTTTGATAAATTCTGTATAGTTATTATTTGTATTTATATTGGTATTTTCCTTGAATATTTTTGGCAGAAACTCCTTTTCAAGAAATTGAAAAAATGTATCATGACATTGTAATTTATCCCCGTGAATTATACATAAAAGTGGCTGAGAATAAGGATGATTGAACAATTTTTTTAATGCTTCTTTAAGTTCAATTTGTTGACTACTACGATTAACAAAGTAAGGAAGTAAAGGAGGAATATCACGACGTTCTTTTAAGCGATCGCGATGCTTATCAAGACCTATTAATTGAGCTCTCAATTTTTTTAACCTAGTCTCTAACTTTCGTTTATTCTTGATGTCTTTTAGTGGAACACTCGTAGTCTCAGGATATTCAGATATTCTTTCCTCAGTCAGAAGTAGATTTTTTTTAGTATTGTTAATTTGTTTTTCAATAGATTCAATCTCATCCATTAACTTTAATAGTCATTTTAGTTATTCTTACTCAAAAATACAAGCTTTGATTCCCCAGTTATAAGTATGACATTAGGGAAGCTATAAATCAGCAAACCACACCTAGATATTTGGCAAGTATGGTTTTTTTTCTATTGGTAATTGTTAACTTTTAACTATGTCTTAATTGACTTCATTTGAGCTGGTAAACCATGAAAAAAAACTGTAATTTTTTGAAAAAAACTTAATCTATGATAGTAGATAATCAGCATACTTTCAATATTCATTAACATTTCTCCAACTTTTAACTATTCGGCCTCAGTAGTTAACCCCCCAATTTTTTTTCCAACTTAGTTATTTCCGCCTCTATCCGACGTTTATTTTTCAAAAGTGTTAGTGGAACATCAGTAAATTCAACAAATTCACTCATGCGTTCTTCAATTAACAGAAGATTTTCACGATAGTTAGCCAACATCCGTCGCCAGGTAGCCACCTGTTCAATATCCAACCCTGGTGTAATAGATGGAATATTAGTTTCCCATTTTGGCAATGGGCGCACACTTTTCTCCCCCCCAGCATACCAAGCCAAAGCAAAATTATCCTCTAAATTAGAGACCTTGATGATAGGGTGCTGTTCATCCCCTGTACGTTCTGGGACTTTGCGTCCGACCCACATAGCAAGATCCAAAACGCGAGCATAGCCGTCTTGTTCAAATATGCCATAACCAGCCAAAGCCTCCAACAATGCTACAGTAAAAACACTGTATGGCTTTCCCGTCCAAGATAGTTCATCTTTTCGCGAAGAAGCAAGTATAACCCTACCACTACTGCTCCCCAACTGAGCGATCGCCGATGGAGGTAGAGGTGATTTTATAATTCCCTTAGGGTCTGCCTGTCCACCAGCATGGCAGCAGTCTAACAGTACCAGTAATTTTTTAGTTTTAATAGCTCTCAGACACTCCGTAAAAGTTTCGCCTCGAATAGCTGTACCCTCCAAATTTTCTAAATTATAACCATAAGGCATCAAATAATAATCTGGTTTTTCAATTCCATGACCAGAAAAATAAACGATCGCCGTGTCATCTTTTCCCGTGGTCTCAGCCAGCCAGCTCAAAGCAGATAGAACATTGGCACGGTTTGCTTTTTCACCTGTTAGTAAACGCACTTGATCAGTAGGATAGGCGCAACGAGATAAATCACCCAATACATTGGCAATGGCAGTAGCATCATCAATTGTGATCGGCAAATCATCACCTACTCCGATAACAACAGCGTATCCTTGGTTGAAAGTCTGGGACATAATTTTGCTTCTTATTAAGATGGAAAATATAATTTAATCATAGCATTAGCTATTATGATCGTTAAAAACTCCCAAAAGTTAGACAGTAAAAGGCAAAAAGTAGGAAGCATATAGTATTTATCAAAAAAAATTCAGCGCGGGCTATTGAGCAGGAGTAGGGATGTTGTATAGTTGTGGAATATTAGGGGCGCACATAGCTAAATGCTCAAATGCACTCAGATATTACTTCTGACTGCTGAATTCTGACTTGTGCTAGCACTTGCCACATCCCTACCTGATCCCTACTCTCGCGCCAGATACAACTTTGTACCCTCCAGTATGATAGTTGCTATATAAGCGCTATCAATTACTTAAATTCCAGACAAACCTACCAATTTTATCTATGTAACCCTTTTTGTCATCTACCCACACTTCTGCAATACCATTAGAAAAAGCAAAAGCATTATCAAACTCCGGCTCAATAATGATCTCATTCTTAGCATTAATGTAGCCATATTTGTCATCTATCCTTACTTCTGCTAGACCTTCAGAAAAACTGCCAGCATAATCATACTTCGGTTGAATAACTCTTTTTCCGGAAACATCAATATAGCCATACTTATCTTTAATTTTAACTGCTGCTAAACCCTCAGAAAAATCTTGACTAAATTCAAAGTTTGGTCTAATGACTTCTCTACCAGTTTTATCAATATACCCCCAAACATCAAAAATTTGAACCCTCGCTAAACCATTAACAAAGTCTCCAGCAAAATTATATTGTTCTGTAATGACCATTTCTCCAGCCTGATCTATATATCCATATTTATAGCCAGCCCCGACCCTCACAGCAGCTAATCCCTCAACAAAAAAACCCCGCCCAGTTTGTCCTCCATATTTTGATTTGATTACTATTTTGCCCATTCTATCAACATAACCCCAGTTACCATCAATTGTAACTCGTGCTAACCCTTCGGAAAAATAGACTGCATCTTCAAACTCTGGTTGAATTACTATTTCTCCATTCTGGTTAATATAGCTCCATCTTTGAGCAACTTTTTTCACTGGTGCTAACCCTTGGGAAAAACGTAAAGCAGAATCAAATTTTGGGCTGATGACTATTTTTCCCATTTCATTAATATAACCCCATTTTTCTCCAATTTTTACTGCTGCTAATCCCTCTGAGAAATTTTTCACCTGTTCAAATTTTGGTGGAATCAATATTTTGCCCATTTTATTGATATAACCATATTTTCCTTTTTGCTGAATTGGAAATAACTTTCTTTGTTCTTTTTGTTTAACAGGAGATGTGGTCGATGTCTGTGGTGGCGTGGGATCAATTAATTCCTGAATTAATTCCTGAACTTCCTTGGCAGCGCTACAGGATGTTAAACTTAAAACAGCTAAACTTATAAATAAAAATAGAGAGCGCTTCATTTGATAAAATTTTCCTCCAGTTTTTAACTCACAAATTATCCCCTATTGGAAAGTCAAAAGTCAAAAGTAATCTCTGACTAATTTTTCCGTAGGAGAGTCGGGACGTTACAAGGTTTTGATTGTGACAATGTGGTTTATGACTTTTCATTTAATTAGACCACAAAATTATTTTCGGGTAAGAAGCCGGGATATTTTTGAGTTTTTTTTATTAGAGTTTTTGGGAAATAGGTTATAAGATTTTATCAACCCGGGGTTTTGTCTTTTTATCTTATTTTTGCCCTGAGTTTAAATAGCAAACCTCTACAGTTTTTCCTCAAATTCCTGAATGATTTTTATCTCTGACAAAAAAAGAAAAGCGATATCTATTTTTTTCTGGCTAATAGTATGCCTAATAATACTAATACTTACTATTTTTTATTTTCAAAAACAGAGCGATCGCTTCCTGTTTAGACATAAATTAGACTAGTTTATTATTTACTTTTTTAGATTTAACTTTACCTCCCGAATTGAATAATCTAATAATTCTATTGGGTGCATTAAACTCATATTATTACCTTGCAAATCTAAATGCTTTTTAATTTGTAAAGAACATCCAGGATTAGGAGAAGCAATTAATTCTGCACCTGTATTCAATAAGTTTTCTACTTTTTGTTCTCCTAATTCATTAGCTGTTTCCGGTTGTAGCATATTATAGACTCCCGCACTTCCACAACATAAAGCTGCATCTATAGGTTCACGCAACTTCACCCCAGGAATTTTTAGCAGCAATTTTCTAGGTTCTAAACTAATTTTTTGACCGTGCAACAAATGGCAAGCATCTTGATAAACTATAGTCAATTCTTCTTCCTCAACCAAAGGATAAAGTTTAGCTGTCAATCCTACATTTGCTAAGAATTCTTGCACATCTTTAACTTTATTAGAAAATTCTTTTGCCTTGTCACAATACTCAGAATCATCCTGTAGAATATTATCGTATTCTTTAAGAGTGTGACCACAACCAGCAGCATTAATAATAACTGCATCAACTCCTGTATTTACAAAACTATCGATCATTTGTTTTGCCAAAGCATGAGCTTGTTCGGTTTGTCCTTGATGTTCTGGCAATGCAGCACAACAACCTTGACTTTTAGGAATCACAACTTCACAACCATTAGCAGTTAAAACTCGAATTGTTGCCATATTAACAGAGGAGAAAAATATTCTTTGAACACAACCTAAAATCAAACCAACTCGATAACGTTTTTCTCCTTCAGCCGGAATAATATTTGGATAATTATTAGAGAAAGAATCAACTGTAATTTCTGGTAGAATAGATTCCATTGCTGCTAATCTAGGAGATATTTTATCAAGTAATTTGCTACTACGAATTAGTTTGTTAAATCCTAATTTTTGATAAATAAATAAAGGAATAAGTAAAGGTCGTAATCTATTAGGATAAGGAAATAAATTAAATATCAGACTACGAATTAATTTATCAGGTAATGAACGGGGAATGTTTCGTTCTACTTGTGGGCGAGTTGCAGCAATTAATTTATCATATCTAACTCCTGAAGGGCAAGTAGTTACACAAGCGAGACAACCTAAGCAAGTATCAAAATGTTGAGAACTTGTTTGATTTAAAGATGCTTCTCCATTGTTAATAGCATCCATAACATAAATTCTGCCCCTGGGAGAATCCATTTCTTTGCCTATTACTCGATAACTAGGACATGTTGATAAACAAAATCCACAGTGGACGCAGGCACCAATTAATTCTGGTGATGGTGGATTTTTAGAGTCAAAACTAGAGTGATCTAAGTCAGATTGCAAGTGTGGATTTTGCTGTAAAAATTTGCTATCTTTCGCTGGAATTGTTGGATTACTTTGAATAC
Source organism: Trichodesmium erythraeum IMS101 (assembly GCF_000014265.1). Lineage (NCBI taxonomy): Bacteria > Bacillati > Cyanobacteriota > Cyanophyceae > Oscillatoriales > Microcoleaceae > Trichodesmium > Trichodesmium erythraeum. The sequence continues at coordinate 3,207,608 of NC_008312.1, read as the reverse complement.
TTATGTCTTTGAGATCCATTTTTTATATGATTTTTTTCAATCCTAAAGTTCATAAATAATATTATACATTAATTTTTTTGATAATTAATAATGAAAGTAGGATTGAATATTAACTCATAATTTTATACTACGCTCTGTCATACTAAAAAGTTAATAAATAAAATAAAATTAGTAAATCAATTTTCAAAGTTCCATGAAATAACCTTGGTGTGCATAATTTCACCAATACTAACTTTAGGTTATATTATATATAGTTCAATAAGTCAGTTATACTAGCCTAATATAAAGCTAATACAAAAATTGGAGAGCATTGACTTAATCAAAGATAACGATATAATCAAAAAATCTATTAATATTATTTACTCACTTATACATGAAATCTATAAGAATAAATCTCAAACTTATTAAGTATGAGAACTTATAATTTTTCTTATAATTTTTCACAGTGTAGGTCCCTAATAGATTCAGACTTAAACCTAAGTACAAATTTAATTTAGGTTGGGCGGTCTCCTTAACCATCAATACCTATTGATGAAAAACCGCCGACGGCTCCAGTAAAAGCAAGAGATGTTGCATGTAATGTCTGTACACATCAATTTTTTACCGAATTTAAAGCTTTGTATTAGTTTTACAACTAGAAAGGAGATTTATAATGGCTCGTTATTCATTTGACAAATTTTTTTTTGGACCTTCTTTATTTATCTCAGAACAACAGGAAGTTCCACCTGTAGAAGATAGTCCAGCTGTAGGGGGTTTTACTGCATTATTACTTGATAATATATTATTAATAGATGGCAAATTTAAGGAGCTATCAAGTCCTCTACTTCCTTTAGGAGGAGTAGACTCAGAGGAAAATATTGAAAGCCCCATTCATCTTCATCAGGGTGAAATAGGTCAGAATGGAGGTATTGTCCGCAACTTAAATAGATTTGAAATTGATGATCGTTCTGGTAGATTTAATGGAGCTTTTACCCTCACAGATCCAGAGCTAGAAACAGCAAAAGCAGACGCGTTTTATATAAATCTCCACACAGAAAATAACCCAAGTGGAGAACTACGGGGACAGGTAAATTTTTTAGATGGTTTACAAATATCATTTGGCCTTGGGTTGCCCATGTCAGAATCTTTTGAAGTACCCCCAGTAGCAGATAGTCCCGCTGAAGGAATAATAAATGCGACTCTGGATGATAATACACTGATAATACAAGGAACTTTTTCAGGTTTATCAAGCGATTTATTTTCGGTGGGAGGTACAGACTTAGAGGGAAATGCTGAAAGTTCTGTTCACTTGCATCAGGGATTAGCTAATTCTACTGGTGGAATTGCCCGTAATTTCAATGTCACTGATAATGGTGACGGTTCAGGTGGATTTTTGGGATCCTTTTCTTTGAGTGATGATGAGGTCGTAGCTGCAAAGTCAGGGAACTTTTATGTGAATTTGCACACAGAAAATAATCTGGGTGGTGAGTTACGCGCACAAGTTCTTGTCAACGAGACAGCTCCAGGGAACGATGCTCTAGTAGGATTTTTACCAATGTTAGAATCTCAAGTCGTTGACTTAGATTCAAATACCCAGGCTGGAGGAGTCTTTTCTAGTGAACTTTTGGGCAATAATTTTAATATATTTGGACGTTTTTTTGGGCTGTCGAGTGACTTATTTAATGTCGGACCAGAGCAGGACTCAGAGGGAAATTCTCAAAGCTCGGCTCAACTTTATTTGGGAGAAATTGGCGAGAATGGTGCATTTTTACGCAACTTAACTGTATTTGAAACTGATGGTAACTCTGGTTTCTTCTCTGGTAACTTTACTTTGGATGAGACTGAAGTGGCTGCAGTAGAGTCAGGAGGAGTTTATATTAACCTGCATACACAAAATAATCAGAGTGGTGAGTTGCGCGGACAGGTTATCTTAGAAAATATGAATACTGTAATTCCTGTTGAGAATGTGGTTTTCAATGGAGATAAACGGGATAACAATATTCAAGCAGGTTTTGCTGACGATAAGGTAAGGGGTTTTGCTGGAGATGATCGCCTAAATGGACTGGCAGGCAATGACCGAATTCTTGGTGATGATGGTAATGACACTCTGATAGGCGCCAGGGGTAATGATACTCTTTTGGGTCAGGATGGTGATGATTTTTTACAAGGTCGTCCAGGGTTTGATATATTGCTTGGAGGAAGGGGTGATGATACTCTTAATGGTGGTCAAGGTCGCGATCGCCTGAATGGTGGTCCTGGAGACGATGAATTAACTGGTGGAGCCAGTATAGATAGATTTATCTTTAACACCAATAAAGAATTTAATTCTCAGGATATAGGTACAGATAGAATTACTGATTTTAATATTGGTCAAGATAGAATCTTGCTTGACTTGGATACTTTTACTGCTCTAGATAGTTCTGCTGATGCTGGTTTATCTGAAGATGATTTTGCTACTGTCTCTAGTGAAAGTGATGCCGAAACTGCTGAAGCTGCTATTGTTTACAACTCTGTTAGCGGAGCGTTATATTATAATACTAACGGCAGTGAAGATGGTTTTGGTATTGGAGCTGAGTTTGCTAATTTAGATAATAGTCCAGTTTTAGCTACTAGTAATTTTCAACTTAGGTAGAAGCTTGAAAGCAAATTTGCTTTTTAGAAGAGTTGTTTATTTTTCCTCAACAGCTCTTCAGAATAATTGAAGTAGTAAGTGCCAATTCTATCTTTTTTAAGATATCAAGATAGAAATGTTCCTGGTGGTTTTGGTCTTAAGATGTGGTGCGTTAATGAAAATTAACGCACCCTAAAAAATAGCTGAAATAATGCAATTATCTTTTTAATATATCAAGCAAGTTTGTATAAAAAAAGTAGATAATACACCCCACTGATACTTTTAAATTCCACCAACAAAAGAATGGGGATTAAGAATATTTTTGGGGTCAAATTTTTGTTTAATTCGACGCATCATATCAAGAGCATTTTGATTATAACCCCAAACGTCAAGTTTTTGTTTTATCTCTAATGGTGCTGCTAAAACTGTCAGAAATCCACCTTGAGATTCACACCATTGCCTTAATTCTAGAAGAGTTTCAGGGGTAATAGAATTAAAGCTTAATTTTCCTAAACCACTTCCTCCATGAATTAATCCCAAATTTTTTTCTAGAGCTGGTTTACTTAAAGTTTCTACGGCTCTGTTAGGTATTACTCCTATTTTACAAGTGATTTTTGTATTTCCGTGAACATGGCAAATTTTCTGTTTTAATTTATTCCATAATTCTGCTTCGTCATCGTGATAATAAGTGGAGTTTAATTCTAAACTATTTCCTACTTCTAATAATTTCTTTGATTGCTCTTTCACACTATCTATTACAGTTTGAAATCTTACTATTAATCCCACCCCTTTGCCTAAGTCTAATTCTTGAACTAAATTCATTGAAAGTAAGTCAACAGCAACAGGTGTTAATGCAGAAGATAATAAAGTTTGAGTTGCTTTAGCAATGTTATTTTTTTCTCCTACTAAAACAACAGTTCCAGATGCTTCTTGTATGGGATAAACTCTGAAAGTAAGTTGACTAATAATACCTAATGTGCCATAAGAACCTGTAAATAATTTCATTAGGTCGTAGCCTGCAACGTTTTTAACTACTCGTCCTCCTCCTTTGGCAATTTTTCCATCTGAACGCACGAAACTAATACCTAGTAACATATCTCGTACACCCCGGTAGCGTTGACGTATGGAACCAGTGTCAGCAGTGGCAATAATACCGCCAAGAGTTGCACTTTCTGAGTAGGCCGGGTCGATAGCTAGAAATTGTCCGACTTTTGCCAGGGTTGCTTGTAGTTCTGCATATTTTATTCCTGGTTCCACGGTAACGGTTAAGTCACCGACAGCATGTTCGATGAGACGGTTGAGGCGAGCACAACTGACTACTATTATTTTTTGGTGGTGAGTAGTTGGATCTACTTTTAATAAACCTCCCCAATGAAGTTTACTACCACTACCACAAGGTAATATGACACAGTTATTTTGGGCGCAGTAAGCAACTACATCAGATAGTTGTGCTTGAGTTTCTGGATAAATGATACAGTTAATAATGTTATTGGGAGCGATCGCCTGTGAGATCTGTTGTTGTTTTGTTGGGTCTATATTTTCCCATAAATTAATGTTGTCTTTGCCAACAATAGTTTCTAGTTCTTGTATGTTAAGTCTATTTTCTTTTGAAATCACTTTGATTAAATTAATTTTCTGAGTAAAATTGTTGTTTTTACAGTTAGCAATTGACAATAGTTACTATTTCTTTTTATACCATATTGATAATTTTTATTTTAATTAAAATCACAAGTTTAATCTGACTATAAATAATATAATCATAAATTATTTTTTACATGGTTTGATATCATGTTTTTTTTATTTTTTTGATTATTTTAGATTCATTGAATTGATATTTTAGTTTGTTTGAAAAATTATATCATCAAAAAAAATGCAGAGAATGGGTATTAGGTAGTGGAGAAAATATAGTAAAAAAAAATAATTTTTACTCAGAAAAAATACTTATTTAATTTACTAGCTACTACCTAAAACCTAAGTAGTGGGACACAAATCAACAACTCTTTATGTATTAAAAATACAAATATAACGCTAACTGTGATTCCACAAGGAGTTTATGCTATTTTGACCACAACTCATACAGATACTAAAACTTTTGTCCGACTACTTATAACCTAATATTAAAACTGACGATAAGCAATTACAGCATAAAAAGGATCCCCTCCTCCTAAACCTAAGGCCTGCAAAAAACTTGGCACATTTGACTTTTGAGAAATTACTTCTACTTGACTAAAACCTGGAAGACCATTGGCATTTTTTACAGACTCAAAATAACTCTTAACTAGCTCTACTCTTCCCTCTTCTGAATTATCTCGCCAAGCAGCGATCGCTTTATCATAAAACATCCGATTAGAAAAACTAATAATTGCTATACCACCAGGTTTAAGAATACGATGAATTTCATAAAATATAGCATCAGGATATTGCAAATATTGAATTGAGGCACAGTTGAGCACAGCATCAAAATCTTTGTCTGGTAAAGGTATTTTTAAGTCCTGATTAAAATTATGAACAAAGTAATGGTTTAATTGGCGATTTTTGGCCAACTCTTCCTCATTCATACCATGTCCTTCAACATGAGCAAATTCTACCTTTTCTGGTAAATGAGAAACCCAGCTACCCATCATATCAAAAATTCGAGTATTAGGTTTGAGGCGATCGCGATATAAATTGGTCAACTGGTCAATAAACCCTTCATCCACATGGGTGACAAACCTGGGAATAGAATAAAATAAACTATCGTCAGAATTATCTAATTTTGTACGTTGTTTAGCTTCTAATAACATAAAAAGTCAAGGTAGGTTTACACTACTTCTATTGTATGTAAATATTACAAATTGTAAAGTAGAATATCAAAGTAAAATCTATTTAATACTAACTATCAAAAAAAAATGGCTCAAGCCGTTTCAGGACTATTTGTCCCTAAAATATGTTTATACAAAAATTAACTTTTAGATCACATAGAATGATTTAGAAACAGTATAATATGATGTCTGGATAATAAGTAATAAAAAAGTACATGGTTTGTACTAACTCAATAGCCCTATCTATACTTAAAGCTCCTCAAATAATAGGAGCTTTAAATACAGTTACAAATGAAAATTAAATCAGTATTTCTATGTGGCTTGGCTGCAGTCAAAGCTCCTGATAACTAATACGCTAATAACTAATAAGGTGATAACTACAAATGACCAGCAAAGAAAAAACTACGGCTCAACTCACACCTCTCATTCCTCGTGAAATTTTATTTGGGAACCCTGAACGTACTAAACCAAAAATTTCCCCCGATGGAAAATATCTTGCCTACATCGCCCCAGATGATAAAAACGTTTTGCAAGTATGGGTACAAACTATTGGTAAACAAGACGATCGCCAAGTTACTGCTGACCAAAAACGAGGCATTCGTATGTATCTTTGGACTTACAAGCCAGACCAACTGATATACCTCCAAGATGCTGGTGGTGACGAAAACTTTCATCTTTATCAAGTAAATATTCAATCAAACATAGTGCGCGACCTGACCCCATTCCAAGGAGTTAAAGCGCAAATAGTAAATTTAGATCATTGTTTTCCCGACCAAATATTGGTGGGAATGAATCTAAAAAACCCCCAAAGTTTTGATGTTTACCGCATTGATCTTAATAATGGTGCAGTAGAATTTGATACCCAGAACCCAGGTAATATTGTTGGTTGGACTGCTGATGCTCAATTTCAAGTCCGGGCAGCGATCGCCAGCACTGAGGATCGAGGTTCTAATTTATTTTATCGGGAAACTACAGAAAAACCATGGGAAACTTTGCGTCATTGGGGACCTGATGAACAAGGTGGTCCGGTTCTCTTCTCCGATGATGGGAATATTCTCTATATATCGGGTAACCATGATGCTAATGCTCAACGTCTACTTGCTCTAGACCTTAGAGATGGTCAAGAAAAAGTAATTGCTGAAGACTCCCAATATGATATTAGTGGCATCATAACTCATCCTACAACTCGTACTATTCAAGCAGTAGGTTTCTACAAAGATAAGCTAGAATGGCAAGTTCTGGACGATAGCATTACTGCAGATTTTGAATTTCTGAAAGCAGCTCATAAAGGGGAGTTTCGCATCGTAGACCGGACTCTTCAGGATCTTAACTGGTTAGTAGCTTATTTCACTGATGACGGACCAGTTTATTATTATGCCTACGACCGTACTGCTAAAACTACAACTTTTTTGTTTACGAACCAACCAAAACTAGAAGGTTTACAGTTGGCTCCTATGGAACCTATTTCCTATGTTGCTAGGGATGGTTTAACTATTCATGGATATTTGACTAAACCTGTGGGGGTTTCTACTCCAACTGCAGCAGTGCTTTTAGTTCATGGAGGACCTTGGGCTCGGGATACTTGGGGTTATAAAGGGCAAGCTCAATGGTTGGCTAACCGGGGTTATGTGGTGTTGCAAGTTAATTTCCGCGGTTCAACTGGTTATGGTAAAGACTTTCTCAATGCTGGTAACCGGGAGTGGGGAGCGAAAATGCATGATGATCTCATTGATGGAGTTAACTGGCTAGTTGAAAAGGGTATCGCTAACAAGGATGAAATTGCTATTATGGGTGGTTCTTATGGTGGTTATTCAACTTTAGTAGGGTTAACTTTTACTCCGGAAGTCTTTGCTGCTGGTGTTGATATTGTCGGACCTAGTAATTTGATCACTTTAATGGAAACTATTCCACCTTATTGGAAACCTCTGAAGAGGGTTTTTAGTCATCGTATGGGAGATATTGAAACAGAGCCAGAGTTTTTAAGGTCGCGATCGCCTCTGTTTTTTGTGGATAAAATTCAGAAACCTTTGTTAATTGGCCAAGGAGCAAATGACCCACGGGTGAAGGAGTCAGAAAGTGAACAAATTGTTCAGGCTATGAAGGATGCTGGTAAGCCTGTAGAATATGTTTTATATGAAGATGAAGGTCATGGTTTTGCACGCCCAGAAAACCGTTTACATTTTTATGCGATCGCTGAGGAATTTTTGGCAAAATACTTAGGTGGAAAATTTGAACCGGCGGGTTCTATAGATGGGCACTCTGGTGTGGTTAAGTAGTATCATTTTTAGTTGAGTAGATATCTTTTATTTGGGTAGGCTATAGTAGGGACATTCTTATGACTGTCCCTACAATGTTTTGTTTGTGGTAATAGGGCTTATAAAGGCGATCGCTCGTCTAATATTTCCTCATTCTAATATTTTGCTGAGAGTGTTGTAGAACGGGTGCTGATAATTTGCAAGTTCTAAATGTTAGACTGTAAGGATAAGGTTTTGCTTGTTTATTTTACTTGTTTAATTTATCCCTGAAAATATCTGATCAAGGTTGTCAATTTTTGTATCTTTAGTTCTCAATTTTATCTTCAATCAAAACTACTATTGTCTAATTTAATTGGGTATTTTTGGCAATTATCTTTTTGCCACAATAGTTCATAACAGGGTTGTTTTTTTAATGCCAGATTTATTTGGTTCATTGTTTTTAGATACTCTGATTTTTTGGTTTGAATTTGATTATTAATTTCTGGGTTTTGGGGAATATTTTCTAATTCTTGAATTGCGATTTCTAATTGGTTTCTGGCAATTTCTAATTCGTTTTTTTCTGTGGCTTTTTTGGCTTTTGTAATTACTTTTTCTGCTTTTTCAGTTGCTGCATATAAGGTTGACTGGGTTTGGTTTTTGTTATTGTAAAAAATGTATGTTCCTGTGCTGATAATTCCTACGATAATGGCGACTATTCCGATTTTTAACCACTGATTATTTTTTGGGCTTGTTAAAGTTACGGGGGAAATTTTTTGAGTTGGTTGTAGAGATGATGGGGTTTTGGTAATTTGCAGTTTGGTTTTGGAGCTCGAATAAGATGTTTTGCTGCTTTTTATTGCCGTTAACATTTCTTTGGCGCTTTGATAGCGATCGCTCAATTTTTCTTCTATAGATTTATCTAAAATATTGGCAAATTCTGGGCTAATATTTGGTAGGTTTGAATGCCAGGAATATTTATTTTTGGGTATTTCTCCTGTTAAGAGATAAATTGCTGTAGTGCCTAAACTATATATATCGCTGGCAAAGGTTGGTTCTCCTAATATTTGTTCGGGAGAGACAAAGTCGGGAGTTCCTATTTTTAAGGTATTTGGGATTTGAGGGTTTATTGAAGTGACTATTTTTTTGACTATGCCGAAGTCAATTAATATGGGTAAGTTTTCGGAGTTCAGCATAATATTAGTTGGTTTAATATCTCGGTGAATTATTTTGTGTTGGTGATGAATAAATTCTAGGACTGGCAATAATTTTATTAGTATATTTTTGACCTCTGTTTCTGTTAGTTTGCCCTGTTGTTGAAGTTTTTCTTCTAGGTTACATCCTGCTATCCATTCTTGAACTAAATAAAATTGATTATTTACAGAAAAATAGGCGTATGAATCTGGTATTTGCGGGTGTTTGCCTAATTTTTCTAAGATTTTTGCTTCTTGTTGAAATCTTTCTTCTTGTTCTTTTTGTAGTTTGGTGTTTTGGGGATCGGTTTTGAGTTGTTTGATGAGACATGGGCGATGGGTGGCAGTTTTGATGTCTTTTCCCTGGAATGTGGTGCTTAAATTTGTCTCGTGCAATTTGTTGATAATTTGGTATCGGTTGTCTAGAAGTTGGTTTGTGGTCATTGGTGGTTTAGGTTGGTTAGAGAGGATGGCTTTTGGGAATGTTTAACAATTACAATTATATTCAAATTTTACAAAAGTAGGTTGGGTAGAATGAAGTGAAACCAAACACATTAGCATGGTTAAGAAAGATTGGTTTTGGCAATATTAAAGTAGGCTCCTCAACAAGGAAGTGAAACCTAACACATCAGCGGGGGATAAGTTGGGTTTCGTGACCTCAACCCAACCTACAAATACTAAGAATTTTTGCGGCGGGGTGCCAGGTATCGAATTAACTTGGCAAACTTTTTTCTTGACGGCTGAAAGGACTTAGTGTTAGACTTCTAATTACACGCCCCCAACCCATCAGCCCAATCCCACACAAAAATCATGCCAATTCCTCCCACCATTCCCCAAATTCCTCCCACCCCCCAGCAAGCAAACTCTATCAGCCACCAAAGCCTCCCTCTCCAAGGCCAACGCTGCTCCCGGGAGACCAAAATCCCCTCAAACACCCCTACGACCCAACGAAACGCTACGACGACGACAGCGACATACAGCCCCCACACACCCAACTTCAAGAACCACGACCACCAAACATAACCCCAGAGGCAAAACCTTTTTTTATCATTTTTTATTTTTTTTTCTCCCTCTTGTTTTCGCCCTTCTGTCTCTTTGAAAAGTTTAGCCTCTAGCTTTTCCACTAGCCCTTCTGCCTCTTCACGCTTCCGCCGCTCCTCCTCCAGTTGTCGTCGTAATTTAACTTCCTCATTGTCACTACTCGAAGAAGACAAGACATCGGGAGTTGAACTCCCCAACACCTCCTCAACCTCTGGTGGCACCATCTGCAAAAAAGTCGAAATCAAAACCCCCTTCCCATCTCCACCAACCTTCGTCAAGCCCACATGAATACCCACCAACTGCCCCGCCTCATTCAAAACCGCTCCCCCACTCATCCCCTTATACAAACTCTCACTAGGTTCAGTAGGTTGATAAGTCAAATTATCTCCCACTTGTGGGTTGGTCACCTTAGCAGGAGTAAACTGAAAACCCTGCCTATTCTCAGCCCCAGGCCAGCCCGCCACATAAACTTGATTATCATCATCTAGCTGACTCGCCTCTCCAACCTCCGCCACCTTATAATTAGTAAAACTAAGAAACGTCACCACAGCCAAATCTTCCCGTGGGTAACGCCTAATAAATTTTAGAGGTAATACTTCTCCTAATTTCCCTGGTTTTTCACTGCGAATAAACACCGAAAGTCCATCGTCAATATCAGAAATATGATCAGCAGTTAGAACATAATAAACAGAATCTTTTCTACCAATAATTACTCCCGAACCTTTAGGAAGATATTTATTACCTCCAGTCAAATAACCCTCACTCACAATTTCTACTACCGTTTCTTTTGCTAATCTATTTAAAGCAAAAGGATTTACAGGAGTACCTGATTTTCTGGCAATAAAAGTTGGTTGTTCTGGTTGTGGTGGTTGTTTGTTCAGAAAAGGTATTTTATTGCAACTAACCAAAGTTAATATTGTTAGTAAAATTGTTAGTCTGATGATATATTTCTTTATAATTATTTTTTTCTTGAAACATTTTAAGATTGCTTTTTTCATAAGAATTATATATTACTACCACCAGAGGAATTACAATTATACATAGCACATTTTGGGCAAATAATGTACAGAGTAAATCGTAAAAACCATATTCAAAATTCAAAATTCAAACCTAATCCAGAAGGAGATAAATAAACCAAAGTTTCTGATGGAATTGCCCAACTTAAACTAGATAAAAAATCCAAAGCCTTCTCGGAAGAAATATCCAAAGATTCAGTCACCCGGGAACCATCTTTATATAGATAAATATCAGGATTAACAAAAATAATTGGCTCCCCCATACCAATAATTCCGACTAACTGACCATGATTATTTAATAAAGGTCCCCCACTCATACCATTAAAAACAGTTAACTTATATCCAATCTGATATCCCGATCGCATTGGTCTTGCCAAATATTTAGAAACTTCACCCAATTTAGTACAAGTTAAACCGCCCTTTTTAGAACTAGTAACATTAACATCTATAGGAAAACCAACAGCCATTACTCGTTCTTCCTTTTGCCACTTTGCCAAACTAACAATTGGATAATTTTTCAGACTATTAAACTGTAAAATAGCCAAATCATTACCTGTGGTTTGATTATGATGAAAACTCACCAATAAACTTGCTTGATGTTTTTCACCATCCTCAGTTTCCACAACAAAATTTTCAGTCTTATCTCTCAAAACATGATCATTAGTTACCAGAGTATAAATATTCTCCTGTTTCTGCACTAAAATTCCCGTTCCCCAACCCTCACCAGAAATAATTTTCACAGTAAATTTAGCAGCAGTTTGGCAAAGTTGTTTTTCAACTATTTTTTCAGGTAAAATAGGATGATGAGAAGGAGCGATCGCTAGCTCTAAATCAGACCAAAATAAACTTGTCAGAAATAGACTCAAGATGCTAATTCTTTTGAATGAAAAATTGAGTTTCATTAAATGGTAGACTCCTTTAATCAAATTCGTAGTTCAGCTTTAACCTAAAAGCAAATATTTGAGAGCTGAAGCCCAAATACAAATAAACATTCCTATTCCCCAAGATTTGGAGAATTTTTCCGAACATTTGCCTTGTAGTTGAGCCTCAGTTCAAAAGTTAAGATTTGAGGAGCTAAAGCCCTACTAAAAAAATTGATTAACTTATTCAAATAAATATTCCTATTGCCAAATATTTGGAGAATTTTTCAGAGCATTAGGCTTGTAGTTAAGCTTCAGTTCAAAAGTTAATATTTGAGGAGCTAAAGCCCAACTACAAAGAATAATTATTCGCATCCCCAAATACATTGATTAGATTCTTCAATATCAGTCTTTGGTTCTTCAACTTTTCTGATAATTTCTTGGGAGTTATTCCCATGTAGTGGAGAATTATTTATCCATTTATTAATATTAATTGAGTCTAAATTTCCACTACGAACTAATACTTCATCTGGTAAATGTTCCAGGGGTGCATTTGAACGACCCCTGTTTAGTTTTTCCAGTTTTCTAATCATGTCTTGGGAGTCATCCCCCGGTAAAAGAGTCATCAAAACATTAGGGTCAGGACAATCTACAATATAATCATAGTTCTGTTTAGAAGCACATAATACTGGCCAACCATTTGCTTGACCAGAAACAATATAGTTCAAATGACCCGTATTTTGATTATCTTGAAATTTCTGAGAAACGAGACGACAACGTTTTTCAGGAGGATACCCTTTAAAGTCATCAATTTTCCAAATAATTAAAGTTTTTAAAGGAGTATTGCCATCCTTCTCTGGCAGTCGCGCAATAGTAGCAGGTTGACCCCCTTCAGTACCACAGAAAAAACTAGCCCTACGTCGACTTTGTTGTGCCTGAGTATGCTGAGTTAGGCCAGAAATTACAGCTAAACTAAAGCAACCAATAGTCAACCATTGTTTGATGAATTTAAAATTCATATATGCTGCTCCTTTGCTAATAAGAACATAGTAATTATATTCAAAAATTCATGCAGAACTTACACAGCCACATAAAATTATATACAATTTTTATATACTAAATAAAATTATACACAGTTTTTATGTATGGTTGAAAAGTCGCGAATGCCCCAGAACATAAACACCCCTATTAGATAAAGTCTTTATGGGTAAATTCTGTCATATATAGATTATACAATAGCAATTAATCTAACTGTTCTTCTCCAATATCCTGAAGAGGAGCAGGTGCAGCCAAAGGCGATCGTAAATCTTCCACTATCTTTTGTATTTCCAAAGGTGGAGGACTTGTCATCCGAGACACTACCAAACTCACAACAAAATTCAACAACATTCCTACTGTACCGATACCCTGATCAGATATCCCAAAAAACCATGTTGGCATTCCCGCAAACCTGGTACCTATGATATAAATAGTTGTAAACACCAAACCAAATATCATACCACTGATCGCCCCTTCTCGGTTAGTGCGCCGATCAAAAATTCCCAAAATAATTGCTGGAAAAAAAGTACCAGCAGCGACACCAACTCCCAAAGTTGCTATCTCAATTACAAAACCGGGGGGGTTAATGCCGAAATAACCAGCAATAGCGATCGCCAATACCACCATTATTCTCCCCAACATTAACCTTTGTGACTCTGACGCCTCTGGGTTAATTAAACGGTAATAAATATCGTGAGCAATAGCACTAGAAATTACCAACAACAAACCCGATGCCGTAGACAAAGCAGCAGCGACTCCTCCTGCTGCCACCAAAGCAATTACCCAAGGAGGAAGTTGAGCCACTTCTGGAGTAGAGAGAGTAATAATATCGGGGTCAATAATGATTTCATTAGTCTCCATATCTGGAGTTAATTGCAAACGACCATCATTATTTTTATCCCTGAATTCTAACAAACCCGTATTTTCCCACTTTGTTGCCCAGTCTAAATTTTGCACCTCCTCTATAGTTGTATTGTGTAAAGTATCAATTAAATTGTATCGGGCAGAAACAGCTAAAGCCGGAACAGTTGTAGCAAAAACAGCAATAAACAACAACGCCCAACCTACAGAATATCTAGCTGCTGTCAAATTAGGTACAGTATAGAAACGAACAATAACGTGGGGTAAACTAGCAAGACCAACCATGCCAGAAATAGTTATAAATAGAACATCTAGCATAGTTTTTTGAGTGAAAGCAGCAGTATATTCCGGAAAACCCAAGTCAACCTGAACTTGATTCAATTTTTCTGCAATATCACTAAAGGTAAAAGCTAACTGTGGAACCGGAATATTTGTCAGAGTATTAGCAAGAGCAATAGCTGGTATCAAATAAGCAACAATAAGTATAAAATATTGAGCAACCTGAGTCCAAGTAATGCCCTTCATTCCTCCTAAGATGGCAAAGAAGGCAACTATAACCATGCCGATAACAACACCAACTTCAATAGGGACTTGCAAAAATCTACTGAAGACAATACCAACACCTCGCATTTGCCCGACAATAAAAGTTATAGATATAATGAGGGCAGCAATAACTGCAATAATACGAGCAACATTAGAGTAGTAGCGATCGCCTATAAAATCTGGTAAAGTATATTTACCAAACTTTCGCAGATATGGAGCCAGCAGCAGTCCCAAGAGTACATAACCTCCACTTCCTGCTGCTACATAATAAGAACCATCAGAACCTAAAATTGATACTGCCCCTGCTATAGAAATAAATGAAATTGCCGACATAAAGTCCGCTGCAGTAGCAGCACCATTAGCAATTGCAGGCACACCTTGATCTGCAACAAAAAAACCTTTACTATCTTGGACTCGCGATCGCCATCCAATGTAGAGGTACAACATCAAGGAAATTGTCACAAAAATAAATGTCCAAACTTCTGTATTCATCATAAGAGTAGTTATATGGGTTAAAATTGCCAAGAGTATCAGCCCAATAGTAGATTATTTCATCTAAAATAGTGCTGGTGTTTCCTACAAAATTCGGTGCTGGCAAAAGAATTAAGAATTTTTTGCTCAATATAAAGCTGACTTAGAGGTGATCTGGGGATACACTTAGATACAACCTCCTCTATTCTAGAATAGAGATAAATATATTTTACTTTTTTCCAAAAGTCCAGATATGTTGAAGTAATTCAGTATAAAAAAAGCAGAAGTTTGCTTCCTTGTTAGGTTACCAAAGAGTAGGATATCTAACTGCAGATAGAGAATTTGTGGGCAAATAATGGTTGAAATATCTTTCTGCTAATAGGGGGTTTTCTATCAGGATTTTTCACACAGACTTAATTGGTGTTGGAGGCCAATATTTGCCTTTTTCGTGATTTTTCAGCAATTTCACCATTGGTGAAATTAGAAGTTTATTTAAAGGCCCTCGTATTTGGGGAATGTGGATGTATGTATCAGCTTTAAAGTTGGAATCAAGAGAACTGTTAATTGTAGTTAGGGCCCGGCCAGGGGCAAATGGGATTCAAGATTATTGAAAGGTTGTTTGGTTGCTTTATAATTAAAGATTTTGACTTTGAGTCTACTCATATAACTTAACCAGAACGTCTAACTAAAATGATGTTTTTATTAACCTTGACAATATGTTGGGCATACCGAGTAGGTGTTTGGTTAGATGAGCATCGTTCTGTGGTAAAAACATAAGGCCCAAAGTTTTTTCCCTATGGCCTAGATTTTTGGCGTAATATATTCTTTGATATACCTAGCAAAATAGCTGATTTTTATAGGGATTTATTATAGGGATTTAAAATTTTTGTCCTGTACTTAGAAGAAGTTAATTCTTTTCCTGGGGGAATATTAGCTCTTAGTGGTGATAATACTATTAGCGGTTCATCTGTAAATGACTTAATATTTGGAGGTACAGGTCAAGATGATCTGTTAGGGAATAAAACAGTCAGTGTGAAAATAAATATTACACTGGCTATTTTTTTTGTTAAAAGTTATTTGCTGTTGTGAGAACAACTAATATTATTTAAAATTAGATATTAGGTAATAATTCACAAGCCACACCATCATTATCACGATCAAGCTTGAATCTGTCATTAGAAAAGGCCTGAAAAACTTCCTGTGCTTCTGCTTGAGTCGAAAAATCTGAGCAGTTACAATCACTTTTTACACAAGCTGGTAAATTAGAACTAGACGGAAGATTCATAGTTGAATCTTGATTGGGTTGAAGCTGAGTTATACGTTTGCCTCGTCGCCAGTCCCAAGGATATATTTGTTCGCTCACAGGTAGTCCCCAGAATCCTATTTTTTTGGCTTTTGCTTGTGCTTCAGCATCCAGTAGTTTTTGGGAATTATTTGGGCAATTGTTGAGATATTTTTGATAAACTACAACTTTTCCTTCTTGTACTAGCTGGAGATTGACTAAATTATTCCCTTTATATATTTCTGCTATAAGTCTTTTATAACGATCAGTATCAACAACATTTAATGTGACTTGAGTACCCACAGGGATTAGTTTTTGTAAGAACTTGGTTGATTGTTTTCCCATTGGGGCCTTAGATTCCATTGCATCGATACAGGCCAAGCGAACTTTTAGCCTTTGTCCTTGATTATCAACGATTACTGTATCTCCATCAATTATTTTTGTGATTTTCCCTGTTAAAGTTTCACTGTGTGCAGGAAGAATTATTAATGAAGCCAATAGTAGTGAGATTATGATAGATATAATTTTCATAAATACGAAGTTTTACTCTTTTAATTATTCTCTCAATAATCTTCTTTTCTGAGCAATATTAAAAATCCGGCGTTGGTAAATTAAGGTATGATTTGAGTTCATAGCGATCGCGCTCTTAGGCAGAAAAATTATAGAATGTCCAGAATGTCAATCAACTCACATCAATAAAAATGGCCAAAAAAAAGGAAAGCAAAACTACATCTGTGTTTATTGTGGTCGTCAATTTATTTATTGCGATGAAACTTATAGAGGTTATAGTGATAAACTCACAGATAAATGCTTAAATAAAAACAATTATCAACTCAATTAAATAAGTAGGAAAACTATTACCATGTTCTTACTCTCCTCAAAAAACTCCTCAAGTAGGAGAGCTAGAAAAATTATAGACATAATTAGGCTCAAAAAAACCCAATTTGGGTATGAACTGCACTAAATCATTTTAAAAAAGGAATTTTAGAATGGGTTATTGGAAATCCTAGTGGAAAAGCATTTTATCCTTTATGGGAACAAGTTAAAAATGGGAATGTCCTCCTTTAAGTTACAGATGGATGGAAAGTATATGCCAAGGCCTATTAATGATGGGGATAAAATTATCAGCAAAACTTATATGACCATTGTAGTTGGAGAAAATACTAGACTTCAGCACTATTTTGCCAGATGACATCGAAGGACTCTTTGCTACTCAAAATCTAACGTGAAGTTAAAGCATTCAATTCACTTACTGATTCATTAAATATCAATTTTGGGACGTTCCAGTTCCTTATAGATATTCACAGCGATCGCTATTAACTCAAATCATACCCTAATTCATCAACACCTAAGAGCCTCTTTTCATCAGCACTCAATTTCACGCCTATTTCCTTTAAGTCATCCTCCCTGGTTTTCTTGGTAGTCTGTCAGTAAAGTGTGGGATAAGTAATTAAGTCGTTCCCACTTCAGGGAGCGATCGCGTTCCTCAGCTCTTGGAGCAGCAGTATTTTCTTTGCAACTATGAACCAAAATCCATTAAAGTATACCCTCACCAACCTTACTGTTACCTCAGCTTGTTGCCAGAGCTTGCCAAATTTATTCTGTTGGCGATGCCATCGACCGAGCTACTGTTTGATAATTCCATTTGTGCGTTCCAATTGCAGGGCAATGGTTTTTACCAACAATGTGTTCTATTACGCAGGGCAATACTCGTTCATACCCTCTAATCATCAGTTAGCCATTTGTTACAGTTAGTTTTCCCTTCTGTGTTGAGGAGCAATTCCTCCCCAAGAATTTCCTTCTGTCAATTCCTGATACTGGCACTGTTTTTGTTTTTTTGGAAGAATGACTAAAACTCATCACTGTTTCTCCTGAATATTGACTCCTGACTCCTACCCCTACAACTTATACTTCATTCATCAACTCCTAAGTATAAATATTTACTAACTTTCTCTAATACTAATTATCAAAATCTTTGCTACACTTAGATTTTCTATTTTTAAATACTATTTATTGACACAGTTTTATTTTTAGATAACCCCTGTAATTTTTCATGCATTATTGCTTTCCAAAGGTAGCATTAATGCACAAAAAATGATTAAGAGTCTAATATTTCAAGGATTTAAAGAGTTCTTGAAACTCATCATAACTAATTACATAGTCTCCATTGGTGTCTGCTGCTGTCAACATATTTTCAATTTGAAAATTAGTAACATGGGGATCGATAGTACGGATATAAGTTTTTAATTCATACAAACTTATATCCCCTGAAGCATCTGTATCAATTTGTTCAAAAATTTTGCGGACTTCTTTTTCTCCCCCAGTACTAATGTATTCTAGCAAACCAATACGTTCAGCGATCGCCTTCCACAACTGATAGGGGTCAGTGTTTTTAAGAGCATCTGCTTCGTCATTTGCAGTAATGCTATATTCTTGGCGAAGTTCTTGAACTAAATTACGAGCTTTTGGAGATAAACTTTTCAAAAGGTCTTCTAAGACTTCTAAGGATGTTTCCCTAGAAAATACTTTCATCAAGTCAGTCACCCAGGTTTTATCTGGGTTAGCTTTCTGAGCAAGTAAGATAATTTCCAGCAGAGTTTCTTGATAGCTTTCTAAGCGCGAAGTGTTTTCTTTATTCCGCAGCTTATGAGAATAGAAAAGCTCAGGATATTGCTGACCTAGTTCCGTTAAGATAGCATTGTGATCTTTATCTGAGGCACCCAGTTCTTGCCGCATATGCTTGAAGCTTTCCAGACTATTAGCTGGGTTTACATAACCCTCATTAATGGTATCTCGCAGTATAATTTTGTAAGTTTTGAGGCGTTGCTCTTGGCAAAAATCAGGCCAAACTTTAGCCATAATATAGACTTCATTTGTACTAAGGTCCTCAATAGATCGCCCTTCCAAAAACTTTGCCCTATCCAAATTGAGTTTTTTAAGCTGTTTTCGCAACCGACCGGCAAGACTTTCTCGGTGATAAGAACTAGGAGTGCGCTGCCAAGTTCTGAAGAGCCACAAGCTACTGGATACAGCTATTAAAACTGAAAAAAGATTGGGTAAGGGTAATGGCAACAAGTGAACAAAATTGTGCCCTGCAAAAACAAAAAAGAAATTAAAAATGAAAAATGTACACAAAGTAAACATTCGATGTCGAATGATTAGGGGGTCTGTATGTCTATGATGGCGATGATGATAGGCTTTATAAGTCTTTTCTAAAGTATCACCAATGCCTATAGCACCAAAGGTAAATAAACTCAGAGTTATAGGTACTGCTGCGAGTTTAGGAATGTCTAAAGGCTTATCTAACAAATAATACCCGGGTTTAAGCAAATTAGCCAGTTGGTTTTCTTCATGAGCCCAAGCACCCGATAAATAATAATCCCAGTTCCCCGCATAAAGATAGTAATAAACAAAATATCCAACTACAAGACCAACATAGGCATAGTAGAGCCATTTCTGCCGTGGGTTACTTATACCATGCCAATAGGAAGATTCGGCGTCTATATCAATACAAGGGCTTTGACAGGCAACACAAGCACTCAATTCTTTGCCGTCTTGAGTTACTGTACGACACATAGATTGGGTAATGCGTTTGCGATCGCCCTTGTGAGCAGTACTATTAAAAAGTCCTCTTGGTTCTGCATAAATTTTTTGTACCGGAGCCATCGGACAAATATACTGACACCAAGCCTTACCCCCATAGAGGAAACCGACTGTTATTGCTGCAATAATGGTAAGTATTAAAAACAAACCTAAAGCAAAACGATTAGAGTTAACAAAAAGAATACGGCTACACAGCCCTACAAAGAAAAGGCCAAATTGTAGGTAAAGATGATTCTGAGCTAGCCATGAATTTTTGGAAACTTTGACCAATTCCTTGCGTACCTTACCTGTTTTACTGATGCGATCGCGTTTACGTTCCCATCCCAAAGCACGAGGAATTTGTGAAATAAAGGATAGGGGACAAATGCGTCGCCAAAATTCGTGTCCTAACACAAGCAAAATCAAAATTGAAGTTGGTACGACCATGCCCCAAAAAATAGCAGCTCCCATTGCATAGGGTGTCTCTTCAATACATTTTCCTTGTAACAGGACACAGTTTTCTGTATTGAGTCTGAATGGGCTTACTGCATTGGAAGGTTCTGTAAGCTGAGTGGATAGTGGATCATAGAATAATGAAATAATTAGGAGACACCAACTCAGTGTAACTACCCATCGTACTCGATGCATTTTGATTTCAGAAATATTATCCAGCATGGCTAAAGTTTTTTTCTCAAGATATTACTTCAGTTTTAGCAAAAGACTATTTTTTCTTGACACTGGTAGGCTCATATGGATTTTGTATCCAACTGATATAAGACCAATGTTTAATTGGCCATAATTACTATAAATATGCTATAATATATGTATACTTATTGGGACTTTAGTGTCAGGAAATATAAAAAAAAAGTTATATGTATTATAGCTGACAAGTATTTTACGTTAATGACTCCCTGGGGAAAGTCCAATGAAAGAAATAACTTCAGTGGCCATGCCCTCTTGTTTCTATCGATGGTGCGATCGCTTTAACAATGTATTAAAGACAAAAGCTCAAAAAACTGGGTTTAGAGACTATATAGGAGGATTACTCTTGAGAAAGTCAAAGAAAAAATTTGTCTCAAATGTCTAATAAGACTGTAGGTCTGTTATACCAAAAATTACGGCATTTTTTAGTTTGAGCAAATTGGTCTGTAGATGCTGTGAATGAGTTTCGTCTCCAAGTGATGTGGGAATGTCCTCAAACAAAACCTTCTCGATCCTATTGCTTTAATTATAGAGATTCAGGTCACAGGAAAAGTGATAATTTAACTGCAGGAGTAGGGCGGCAATATATAGGATAAATAGGAAAAACAGATAATGGTGTAGTTGTAGTTACCACTCATCTTTATGATAGAGTAAGAAGTCTACCTTTAGAGATAGCTTTATATCAAAAAGCTGATTTTTTACCTTTAGATAAAAAAAGACTCAGAATTTGTTAATAAACCAGACGAGTGCAATGTCTCTAGTTGACCAATTTTTGTCTAGAGGACATCAGCCACAAATTATGTTAATTGATAGGGAATATGGTAACAATACATCATTCTTGAATCAACTATAAAAAAGAAATTTAACTTATATAGGAGGATTAGCTAAAAATCGAAAAGTAATCATCAAAAAATAGGATAATATTAAAGAAGAAATTATATGAGACTAGCTAGCTGAAATTATATCTATACAAGCTTTTAATTTAGTTCAACTAAGCACAAAAAATGCCAAAAAAGTTTTGGTTTCAATCATTAAAGTATAACTCATAACGGATATCAGGTAAAAAAACTATAGCTATCAATATGAAATGCTAAAAGTTTTTATGAAACAACTGATATTAACTATTATATCACTAATATAGAACACAAATATGTAACTCCAGAGTCGATGTATTTTGCTTATAAAAAGAGAAATTGGGTGGAAGTTTGCGTGATTAGAAGCCAAAGGATACTTAGGACTAAGAGAATATCAACTCCGGGATAAAATCAGCCTAAAAAGGCATTTTATTTTAGTATTTTGTGCTTATAAATTTATTATCTGGCATCAGTTAACTGGAGGTATAAAAAGGCGTTGGGCTAACAAACTATTAAATACTTTACTGATACTTTAGAAGCATTTCATGCAGCAATATCTTATCGTTTTGTTGAGTGGTTAGATGAAAACATCGACGTATTTACCGCTCATAAAGAGAGTTTGGGGTTTGTTTGGGCTTGAAATTTGCTCAAGTCCCGTTATCAACATATGCTTTAGAGAAAATCAGGATAACTACACACATATAACGTCTGGTTTTCATCCCGGCGCTCTCCTTCCCAAGAGCGCGGGACTTTTCACCGGGAGAGTTAAACAGAATTATTGCAGCGAGAAATTAATTTCATCACTTCTGAACGAGTCAGCTTTTCTTGCCCCATTGTTAAAATATCTAGAGTTGCATGAGCAAGGGTAAGAGGAATTTGACAAAAATTTCTTGCTGGTCCTGAAGGAAGAGAATTAGTATAAGAATCAGCCAGTAAAAGATTACGTTGAGCATAAGCTTGCATATTTTTTGCACTCCAACCATAAGGAAAAAAATCTACGCCCCTAACTAAATCTTCTGAATGGTTACGGAGAATATTTACTGCCTGTAGACCTCGCCCAAACCCAATTGCCTGAGTACGGTTAGTCTGAGTATTATCATACCAACCCCATAAATCGGAAAGTAATAAACCTACTGCACCAGCCACACTAAAAGTGTAACGATCCAAATCTGATTCGGTGTGGATGGTCCAATTATTTTCGGCCCAATAAGCCATCCGGTCTGCCATTGCTGCAGTTTCACCCCAAATCCTAGGTGCTATGGTGGCTGAAGCCAGTATAGCCCATTCTCCTACTCTTTTTGTTACTTCTGGTAGGTGACTAATATTCAGGTCTAATTTTTCTGAAAAGTTAAGGAAACTAGAATGGTCAACTGCTTCCTGTAAAGCCAAACTAATCTTTCGTAATAATTTTGCCTTTGTGAAGTTATCTAGATCTCGATGATCCTCAATTTCGTCAATGGCACGCATACAAAGATAAGCCGATGCTACTGCCTCTTTTAGGCCAGATGGTAATTGACTAATAGGAATATAAAAAGTTCGGCTAGTTTCTTTTAGTATCTCTAGGGCATCTTTATCTTTGGGTATATTCATCTAATTAAACTCCTCACGGCCATTTTTAGTTTAGGGTATCAGTTTTAATGCTCCACTGTGATCTAAATTATTGGGGCATTCTGAAAACTGAAATTAAGGATAAACTGCCAGTCTACTATAACTCTATTGGCAGTCTCTAAAATGATAATTTTCAAGTTTTATCCTAAAAATTAAATACTTTTCAGTTAAAGATTTTTTTTGTAGTTCTTTAATCTGAAAAACTCATCTAACGATTCCATATCATAAGAGTGTTAGTATAATTTGAATCTTATTGTCCTCAAATAAATATTTGATCATAATGTCCAAAAAAAATTAATAGTTCCTAGAGTTAAGCCTAGGAAATATCTTTGTGTAATCTCAAATAATTTAAACTACTTAGGGCTTTGGATTAATTCTCAAACCATTGACATAAATTATGCAAAGGTTAAATTTCTAGCTTTCAAAAGGCAGTATAAGTTCGATGGATAAAGCTTATGCACGGATATTGGGTGCACCGGCAGCATAAAAATCAGGGGACAATTCTTATTACATCAGACTTGGTGACCTGGCCATTGAGCTGTGCCTGGATGCTGACCTGCAAAAACCTTCACGCCATTAGATAATAGATGTGCTCACCCTACTTACTATGTAAAAATACTAGTCTTCCTGTGGATAAGTATTACTGGTACTACTTACTAATCATTTTTTCTAGCATCGGTCGTCCAAAAGTAATAATAATACTAACTCCTAAACCTACAAATGCTTTTAAGGCATCACTGAAAATCATTTGACTTGTATCCTTAATTTTAGGATTTTGGAAATTTTGAGCTATTGCTACTTCTGTTCCAGCTCAAAGACCAATAAAACCCAAGTTTTACTCATAGACATCTTGCTCTATTTTTTGAAGAATAACAAAATTAATGGGTAAATAAAATCTACGATGTTGGTGAAAATAGCTATAAAACCTAAATTTGGCTAAATATAAAATGTTTTTCAGTTAATAGTTAGGTGATCAGCATTGATGCAAAATTATAGCCAAAATTACCAACGCCAAATCTATAATTGTTGCTGAAAAAATATCCTGCCAAGACCATTAATTTTTACTATTTTCTGAATTGCACCACCATTCCTGTAGAAAATAACTGGGTGTAAAAGTAGCATCATAAAAATTGAGAAAAATAGCATTGGAGCATCAAGGTTTAGTAGCAGATATACAAATATATTTGCCAAGTCTTGAATTAGCCATTGACTCCACAAAAATGCTGTTGATAACTACTGCAAAGTTACCTACTTAATAGATCGATATTTGTAAGGTGTATTCAGAAATTTATTTTCTAATCTTGTGTGACAAACTTACAGATAAGTATACCTGTGGTAAAAGCCAGAACATAATAGTAACAAAAGAAAAACTTGATGAGTGTTGAGCTACAAATTTTGCCACCGGCGATTTTTCCAAGAACTCAATGACAGAATACTCCTGACGACGACAGGTTTGTAGCAAAGTTAATAAATTAGCTGTGTGTTGAAATCTTTCTATGCTTCTTGATGCACCAAATTAGTGGTCCTTGATGATATACCAACTGTAATGAAAGTTCTACGAGGTTATTATCGGGCGGAATTTCTAGGTGAAGTTGAAAATACCACCATTGATCTGTTTTCAACTTGAAACTTTTTAAGATTTTTTCCGCTTCATAGCCTGTTTTATGGCTCCATTGTTTGATAGTTAACTCTACTTTGTTTTTGAATTCAATTGTCCACTCATCATCAACAGACTGTTTTTGGTTTTCTTGCCAGATACTATAATGCTCAAATTCTTCATCAATTAAATCTTTAAAAGCTTTTCCTATTTCTTAAACTGTCAATTCTTCTGGTAGTTGCATCAGCCTTTGAAAATGGGGAAGTTTCGGAGCTAAACACTTCTGTTGAGTTATCACTAGATAATTATTATAAATGTTGGGTGTGGGAAAATTTAAAATACTCAAAAGTATACTCTATAAAGTTTTCAGATTTTTAATTCTCAAAAGCACGGCCTCCTGGACTTGTTTTGGGTTTTAGCTATTTTTTGGGCTTAATTCCCAATAACTCTATTCTAAAAAAGGAGTAAATTTTTTTCCTTATATTGAAAATTTCATCTAATTCTTATGCACGTGTGGCGGGCAAGATGCTAGTTTAGAAAACAATAATACAGTGGAGCGATCGCTACTCTCTCCTAGCTCCTGACTCCTAACTCCTGAGTTATGACTTCTGTGAATACCCACAATGTCCTAAAATCAATAAAGTTTATAATAAATTAGGAAAATACTAGTGGCCAAATCAACAGAATCTAATACACAACCTCTTTCTCGTACACCTCTATATGACTTAAGCACTGAACTTAAGGCTAGAATGGTAGAATTTTCTGGGTGGGAGATGCCGGTACAATACACTAGTATCAGCAACGAACATGAGGCAGTACGGACAAAAGCAGGAATGTTTGACATTTCTCATATGGGCAAGTTCATTGCTCAAGGCCATGATTTAATTGAGAAAATTCAATATTTAGTACCTTCGGACCTGAGCGGCTTAGAACCTGGTAAAGCTCAATATACTGTCTTATTAAATTCTCAAGGAGGCATTATTGATGACTTCATTTTCTATCGTCAAAGTGATGACCCTCTAACTAATGAAGCACGGGGTTTTATGATTGTTAATGCTGCCACTAAAGCTAATGATAAAGGATGGATATTAAGTCATCTAGAAAATAGTGGTGTTAAATTCCAAGATATCTCTGAGGAAAAAGTGTTATTAGCTGTCCAAGGTCCGGATGCAGAGTCTTATATACAGCAGTTTGTCAAGGAAAATTTGGCATCAATTGGATTTTTTGGGCATGCAGATATTACTGTATTGGATAAACCTGGTTTCATTGCTAGAACTGGTTACACTGGGGAAGATGGGTTTGAAATTATGGTTGACCCCCCGGTGGGTGTAGAGTTATGGCGCAGTTTGTTGAATGCTGGGGTGACTCCCTGCGGTTTGGGAGCAAGAGATACTTTGCGTTTAGAAGCTG
Source organism: Trichodesmium erythraeum IMS101 (assembly GCF_000014265.1). Classification (NCBI taxonomy): domain Bacteria; kingdom Bacillati; phylum Cyanobacteriota; class Cyanophyceae; order Oscillatoriales; family Microcoleaceae; genus Trichodesmium; species Trichodesmium erythraeum. The sequence continues at coordinate 3,181,928 of NC_008312.1, read as the reverse complement.
CTATGGCGCTTTATGGTCAAGATATTGATATTAAGACTACTCCTTTAGAAGCAGGTTTAAGTTGGTTAGTTCACTTGGATAAAAAGGGGGAGTTTATTGCTCGTGAGGTATTAGAAACACAAAAGAGGGAAGGAGTATCAAAACGTTTAGTGGGTTTGGAAATGCTCGATCGCGGTATTGCTCGTCATGGTTATCCTGTTTTGAGTGATGGCAAAGTGGTAGGGGAAGTTACTAGCGGTACTAAGTCTCCTACTTTAGGGAAAGCGATCGCTCTGGCTTATGTACCTAAAAAATTAGCTAAGGTAGGTCAAAAGTTAGAGGTGGAAATTAGGGGTAAAAATTATGCAGCTATTGTTGTTAAGCGCCCCTTTTATAGAAGTCAAAAGTCAAAAGTTAAAAGTTAAAAGTTAAAGGTAGGAAGTAGTGTGTAGTGGGAGTCTATAGGGTGCTGCAGGTGCAATTATGTTTACATAGTTGTATCTCAAAAGATAAAATTGCGCCGTAACGCAGTATCTTATGAGACTTGAAAATGGTTGGTTACACTTGGCTTTTCATGTAGCTGTGCAAAACACACCTTACTAGACTATTTTCAAAGGTTATTTTTTATTCCTTGTTTATTTTTCCTTCTTCCTAAAAAATGAAATATCAAGAATTACCTATTATTGGTTGGCGAGAATGGATAGTTTTACCTGAAATTGGAATTACTAGCATTAAGGCAAAAATTGATACTGGTGCCCATTATTCTGCTTTACACGCTTTTGATATTAAAACTTTTGAAAAAGACGGAAAATTGATGGTTAAGTTTAAAGTTAATCCCAAACAACGAGATACTAATCTAATAGTAATTGCTGAAGCAGAACTAATAGATGAAAAAAAAGTTCGTAGTTCTAATGGGAAAGCAGAGTTACGTCCTGTTATTTTAACCGAAGTTAACTTAATGAACAAAAAATTGCAAATTGAACTAACCTTAACTAATCGAGAATTTATGGAATTTAGAATGTTATTGGGGCGACAAGCTATGCAGAATAATTTCTTAATTAACCCTGGAAAATCCTATTTAGATATGAATGAAAAAAATAGTTAATATAGTGGTATTTTAGTTTGTACTAATCAGTTACTATTTGATAGTATATTCTATTTAATTAGGATGATTAAAACACTGGATATTATTATTTATACTAAGGGCAAAATTATTGCATTAGGTATAATTTAAATTGTGAAGTAATTAACAGTTATAAAATAGCTTTTTTAATAATAAATATCTAAAAGGGTGTTATTATTTTTATGTTGTAATTTATGCAACTTCCCTACCTAACCCCCTACTCCCTAACCTTGGGGGTTTAGGGGTGGTAAGAAACTATAACAAGCATTTATTAAATTGGTATTCTCCCCTTTAAATGGGAAACTTTAAACCTAATTTTCTGATTACAAAAGGTAGAAAAGAACAAAATGAAAATTGCTATTTTATCTACTGATCCAAGTCTTTATTCTACTAGAAAATTGCTGGAAGCTGGAGAACAACGCGGTCATGAAGTTTATGTTATTGATTACTTACGCTGTTATATGAAAATTACTTCTATGAAGACTGAAGTTATTTACATGGGTAAATCTTTAAAAGGATTTGATGCTATTATTCCTCGCATTGGTGCTTCTAAAACATTTTATGGTACGGCAGTAGTTAGACAGTTTGAAATGATGGGAGTTTTTACAGCAAATCCTTCTCTAGCTATTTCTCGCTCTCGTGATAAATTACATTGTTTACAATTATTAGCTCGAGAAGGAATAGAATTGCCTGTGACTAGTTTTGCTCATTTTACTAAAGATATTAATAGTTTAATTAATACTGTTGGTGGCGCTCCTTTGGTGATAAAATTATTAGAAGGATCTCAAGGAATAGGAGTAGTTTTAGCTGAAACTTATCAAGTGGCTAAGTCAGTTATTGAAGCTTTTTCTGGTTTGAATGCTAATTTTTTGGTACAGGAATTTATTGAAGAGGCAGGTGGGGCAGATGTCCGATGTTTTGTAGTAGGAGATAGAGTAATAGCTGCTATTAAAAGACAGGGAACTGAGGGAGAATTTCGCTCAAATTTGCATCAAGGTGGTACAGCAAAAAAAATTAAATTGACTCCACAAGAACGCTCAATTGCTATGCGTTCAGCTAAGGCAATAGGGCTGAAAGTTGCGGGGGTAGATTTATTACGTTCTGATCATGGCCCAGTAGTTATGGAGGTGAATTCTTCTCCTGGTTTAGAAGGAATAGAAACTGCTACAGGAGTAGATGTTTCTGGCAAAATAATAGAGTTTTTAGAGAAGAATTTAGGAAAAGGTCCACTGGGCGATCGCCTTTAAGCTTGAAGAAGTCAATTATTAGTTATAGTAGTTGCTACAACTGTTAGGATGCTTTATTGTTACTAGTTGCCTTTTTCCTATTGCGTTTCAATCAAAATACAATGTCCTAACCGATATGTCTGTTGCTATATATCATGTCGGGTTAAATAACTAGATTTTCGTGGATGTTGGCATAGAGCAGAAGTTTTTCTTACCATTTTGACTTTATTGTAGGCTCTGGAAATTTATGAAAAGAGCCAAACATTTACTATGACTATCTTTTGGGTCGCAATTGTTATCTCTATAAAATAGTTAATTTTTACAGTTAAATAAGTACTATAGACTTAATCTAACAATACCACCAATAGTGGTTATTATTTGGGCGTAGTTATCAGAATTTAGCCTAAATATTTGTTGGGGTATTTGCAATATTTTGAGCAATCTAATCATAAGTTAGCTAAAAATTATTTCAGCAGCTCACTCCTAATTTTTAGGCTTTTAAACTTGATTAAAACAATTTCCCAATTATTTAAACGAGTAATTAAAATACTATTGGCAGTAGCTTCAATGACTAATAATTGAATAGGAGTTTAAAGGCCATATTTTTATGGACTATGAATTGAATTATTAGTAGATTAAATATTGTCAAAAGTCTTAAATTAAGTTAAGCTTGAAATTATTTTCAAGGAATATTATTAACACATTAACTTTTATTAAGAGAACTAAAATTATTACAATTATCATCTTAAAAGTAGTATACTGAATAAAGATTGTAAGATATTGAACATAACTATTCAGGAAATATCTAATGTATATTAATCTACATTAGATTGGTAAAAAAATACCTCCTACTTTGTCAACTACTGTTATTTATATTTACAACATAAACTATGACACAACCAACTCCTCAAGACCAATATATGCTCGAATTGGTAAACAGAAGTCGAGCAGATCCTCAAGCAGAAGCTGATTTATATCTAGATGGAAACCTAAACGAAGGACTTTCTGAAGGTCAAATTTCCTCCGATGCCAAACAACCTTTAGCATTTAATCTTAACCTCAATACTGCTGCTAAAGGTCATAGTCAATGGATGTTAGATAATAACATATTTAGTCATACAGGAGCCAATGGTAAGAAATCAGGAGACCGTATGCGGGATTCGGGGTACATATTCACAGGAACATATGGTTCTGGGGAAAATATAGCTTGGAGAGGAACAACAGGTACGCCCAACTTCACCACTTTTGTGGAGAAAAACCACGAAAACCTCGTCCGCAGTAACAGTCATCGGCTAACCCTGATGAGCAGTAACCTTCAGGAAGTCGGAATTTCTTCACTACAGGGAGAGTTTACATTTGAGGGTATAAATTACAACACAGTGATGACTACCCAAAATTTTGCTTATTCTGGAACGAGTGGCCCATTCATCACAGGTGTGGCCTATACTGATGCTGTTAAGGATGACAATTTCTATACAGTCGGTGAAGGAATAAGCGGGATAATAGTTACAGCAGTTAATACTAATAATAGTAATAATATTTTCACAACCACCACTTGGGATGCAGGTGGTTATAGTTTAGATGTAGACCCAAATCAAACTTACGATGTTACTTTTTCTGGGGATCTTAATGGGGATGGTCAGGCAGGGGATACAGTAACTTATCAAGTTAAAGTTAGTTCCGAAAATGTCAAATTAGATGTAGTCAGTGACAGCTTACCTACTCCGAATGCACCACCCATAGCGGTAAATGACACCACCAACACCAGCAAAGGACAAGCAGTCACCTTCAGCATTACGGAAAACGACTCAGATACAGACGGTACTCTAGAGCTAGCAACAGTAGACCTAGACCCATCTACAGCCGGACGGCAAAACACTCTGACAGTAGCAAATGAAGGAACCTACACAGTAGATAATGCTGGCAACCTTACCTTCACCCCCGAACCAGAATTTGCTGGAACTACGGCTACTATCACCTACACAGTAGAAGATAATAATGGTGAAGTCTCAAACCCAGCCGAAATAGGTGTTACAGTCATCCCATTCGACCCATTAGATCAACCAGTAAAGTTTGATTTTAACGGCGATGGAGTAGCAGATATTCTTTGGCGTCGTGAAAATGGACCTAACCGCATTTGGCTGATGAATGATAATGGTACGCGTAAGAGTACGAAAAACCCGGGAAATTTTGGAGCTGCATGGGATGTGGCAGGAGTGGGAGATTTTAATGCTGATGGAGTAGCAGACATTTTCTGGCGTCATAATAAAAATAGAGGTAACCGCGTTTGGTTGATGAATGATAACGGTACGCGTAAGAGTACGAAAAACCCGGGAAATTTTGGAGCTGCATGGGATGTGGTAGGAGTGGGAGATTTTAATGCTGATGGAGTGGATGACATTCTCTGGCGTCGTGACAATCAAAAATTAAACCGCATTTGGTTGATGAATAATAACGGCAAACGTAAACAACTGGTTAACCCGGGAAATTTTGGAGCTGCATGGGATGTAGCTGGAGTTGCAGATTTCAATGCTGATGGAGTGGATGACATTCTCTGGCGTCATAACAATGGACGGAACAGAATTTCGTTTATGAATAATGACGGCAAGCTTGATAATACAGTTAACCCCGGAGGTTTAGGTTCAACATGGGATGTAGCCGGAGTTGCAGATTTCAATGCTGATGGAGTGGATGACATTCTCTGGCGTAAAAAAAATGGAACTAACAGCATTTGGTTAATGAATGGTGATGGCACACATGATGATATAATTAACCCAGGGTCTTTCGGTTCAGCTTGGGATGTGGCAGGAGTTGCAGATTTCAATGCTGATGGACTGACAGATATTCTCTGGCGCCATGACAATGGAGCTAACCGTATTTGGTTGATGGATGATGATAGCACCCGTGCTCAGAACCTTAACCCTGGAGCTTTCGGTTCAGCTTGGGATATAGTTGGGATGTAAAATATTAACAGCCTCCCGACGCTACTTTATGAAACAGCAGGGGTTTTCATCATCTTGGTTGCTGAGGGGGCTTTCTATTTTTTGCTTCTCGCTTTTAAGGATGTGTAATATTTTGACGATATAAAGACTAGGCTACGATCGCTTTTCAACATCAATACTGAAAGACCTTAAGCAAGATTTTCACCTGGAAAAATTCCTGGTTTTCGAATTACTGTTTTTTTGATTTTCTTTGTAGTTAAAAGTCAGTTTTCTTGAAAACGTTTCTTTCACTTTTTTGTAGTGCTTTTGTCTCTCCAATAGAGTTGTACTACAAAGATGAAGATTGTTTTTGATCATGATTGACCTCAATAGAATTATACTGTCCTGATGAAATAAAAGTATATACTATAGTCCTGATTTTATTTTTATGCCTATTTCTACTTACTTTTGCTGAATAGATACAAAAGATGAGAGATAAAACGAGGTACAAAATAAATGATAAGAATATTATAGCATAAGGTTTTTTTTGATACTTAGTGTGCTTTATGACAATGGAAATCGCTGTAATAAACTAACTAAATATTAACTTTATGTAAACTTTTATCAAGAAGCCTAAATGATCATTTCAGTGTGCTATTTAAAAAAAAAAGACCGCAAAAAGCTTCAATTTTTTAATTCCTTTAGTGTGGAAATACTACGCACTGGGATTGGAGCAATGCTCGTAATATCATAATTGCCAGCTTTATAGGTCATCCGTCATCACTTTAACTGGTGATGCAGTACAGACTCAAAGTATATAGCTTTGAGTTGTTTAAATTTTGTACAACAACAAATAACCAATTTTCTAAAGAACTATGGGTACAACACTACTAAGTTTTCAGGGACGCCAGAACTCTAGTCAAAATCCTCCGGTAGTCGATAGAAACAAAATCACAGTATACGAAAATAGCACAAACACATCCTTAGGACTCGCGACCCCTACGGACGCCGATGGAGATCCCCTCACTATCCGAGTCGCCAGAGTGCCAAGATTAGGAGAAGTAACTAAAGCTGATGGTACAGTAGTTAAAAGAAATGACATACTAACATCAGAGGAATTAGTGGGGTTAGAGTATGACGCCCCTGCAAATTATAACGGTAAAGGCTACCCTGGAAGTTTTTTCTACTTTGTCAATGACGGTAGCTTCGACATATTAGGTAGTACACGTATAACTCTTAAGCCTTCACCTGAACATTATAAACCACGCGAAGTCATTGTTACCCTTGAAGATCCCAGTAATGAAACATTTTCTAATTCTATTCAATCTTTACGTGATGAATTAGACATTGAAGTAGTTTCCACAATTGAAGCCTTCGACCGTGAAGTGTGGAAATTACCAATTTCTACTACTGTAAAAGAATTTATTGAAGAATATGATAGTCGTCCGGAAATTGATATTCAGCCCAACTATAAAAATAGGTTGTCGCGTCTTTATCATCCTAATGATCCAGATTATAATAATATTCCAGACTCTGTTGTTCCTCCTGGCCGTGGAGTAGGTCGTCTTTGGGCTCTCAACAATAAAGGACAAACTGGGGGAAAAGATGGTGCAGATATTAACGCTCCAAAAGCTTGGGGTTATGAAACTCCAGAACTCATAACTCCGGTAGACGATAACGGTAGTCCGAAAGTTAGGGTAGCTGTTATTGATACAGGTGTTGACGTAGATCATCCAGATTTAATCAATAATTTAGACTTATCTGCGGCCAGGAATTTTGTTGATGGGTATAATAATACAGATAATATTTCTAAGGAAGTGGAAGACTTAGACGGCCACGGTACTCATGTTGCTGGAATCATTGGTGCTATAGGAAATAACAATGAAGGAATAGTTGGGGTAAGTTGGAATGTCGAAATCGTTCCAATAAAAGCCTTTGACTTTGATGAGAATGATGATCCTATAGGGTTTGATGCTGATATCATTGAGGCCATAGATTATGCGATTAACGATGCTCAAGTAGATATAATCAATGCTAGCTGGGGTAAGCCGGTTGGGACGCCTTATTCTAAAGAATTGAAAGAAGCGATTAGTAATGTCAACCATCCTTCAGGACGAGTACCACCACTATTTGTGGCAGCGGCTGGTAATGAGAGCAATGATAATGATAATGCTAATTTAAAGATGAGAACTTATCCCGCCAGCTATGATTTAAACAACATTATTTCTGTAGCTGCAACAGACCATAATGATCGGCTTTCCCCTTTTTCCAATTATGGAAGAAAGTCTGTTGATTTAGCTGCTCCTGGTGGTAGCAATCTACCTGATAATAATAATAACCCTCATGATTCTAGTGATATTTATAGTACGGTACCGGTTGGTACTGGTATTGATGGTGGTAATTATGAATACAGTGCAGGTACTTCCGCAGCAGCAGCTTATGTGAGTGGAGCAGCAGCTTTAATGCTGGGGACAAGAAGAGCCAGGAGGCAGACTTATCCTGTTGGGAGTCCTATGTATGAAGCTTTGGATGATTTGAGTGCTGTTGAGCTGAAAGATAAAATTCTTAAGATCACGACTCCTATTGATGGTTTGAAAACAGCCACAGGTGGTCGCCTTAATTTGTATGAGGGAATTAGACGTCAAGGTATAGGTTGGGGTGACGTACACTTTGCCACTTTTGATGGTCGTAAATATGATCTTCAATCCTTTGGCGATTTTATTATGGCGGAAACAGCGCGTAAGGATGATGACTGGGTAGTTCAGACTCGTCAAGAACCTTTTGTACACAATAGATCAGTTTCTGTTAATACAGCTTTCGCCACCCTAGTTGATGGTCAAAGAGTAGTTTTTAACCAGAAATTTCCTAATAACAGGCTCCAAATTGATGGAGTTGATTTTCCCTTAGCTAGTGGTGAGACTAAGAGTATTGGGAACAGTAAAATCGAACGTAATAACAATAAATACACAATTACCTACGCAGGAAACGATGGTATTATTGATATTGATGACACTACATTAACAGCTTTTGATTGGAGCAGTTATATCAACATTTATATATCTGATTCTGCTAGAATGCAAGGGCTGTTAGGAAATAATGACGGTAACCCTAATAATGATTTTGCATTGCGTGATGGTACTCAACTTCCTAATAATTTAACCGTAAGACAAATACATCAACAATATGGTGAAAGTTGGCGAGTAAAAGAAGGAGAATCTTTATTTAAAAATCCAGCCACTGTTATAGATCTTCCTGAAAAATTTATATCGCTGGATGACTTTCCTCAAGATGAAGTTGCAGCAGCCAAGGCAAAGGTAAAAAAAGCAGGAATTACTGATGAAAACAGAGTAAATGCAGTTGCTTTCGATATTCTTGCAACCGAGGATGAAAGTTTTCTAAATAGTGCTGTAGAAATGTTTAATTCTTTAGACGACAACTCTGCTCCCACAGATATCAAGCTTGACAACAATACCATTGACGAGAATGTAACCCCAGGTGCTACAGTTGGCAAATTTTCCACTACCGACCCCGACAATGAGGATAGCTTTACTTATGCATTAGTAGAAGGTGTCGGAGATAGGGATAACGCAGGTTTCAATGTTGATGGTGATCAACTGAAAATTAATGGTTCTCCAGACTATGAAACCCAGTCTAGTTATAGCATCCGAGTTAAAACTACTGATGGAAAAGGAGCAAGTTATGAAGAACAGTTAACCATTAATGTTAACGATCTTGACGATAAAGCACCTACAGCAGCAACCTTCACCCCAACTGATAATGCCACAGATATCGCCATCGGAACTAATTTAGTCATAAACTTTGATGAAAACATCCAAGCAGGGACAGGCAACATAATTATCAAACAATTCAGCGATAATTCAGTAGTAGAAACTATAAATGTTACTTCTAGTCTAGTTAGTATCTCAAACAATACCCTCACCATTAACCCCACTGCAGACTTAGCAGAACGAACAAAGTATTATGTTGAGGTAGAAGCAGATGCTATACAAGACACTTCAGGCAATAATTACCTTGGTATTAAAAACAACAGCACCTGGAACTTTACGACTATTAATAATAGTCCAGTCCAGTTTGATTTCAACGGCGATGGAGTAGCAGACATTCTCTGGCGTAAAAAAATAGATAGTCCTGCAAATGCAGAGAACCAGATTTGGTTTATGAATGATGACGGCACAGTTAATAATAGTGCTCCCCTGAAAAGTAATTATTCAACATGGGGTGTAGCAGGAGTAGGAGATTTCAATGCTGATCAAGTACCCGACATTCTCTGGCGTAATAAGTACAAACGTAACGAGATTTGGTTTATGAATGATGACGGCACATTTAATAGTCGTGCTCGTCTCAAGCGTCGTGGTTCAAGCTGGTCTGTAGGAGGAGTAGCAGATTTCAATGCTGATCAAGCAACAGACATTCTCTGGCGTAATAAATACGGGTATAACGAGATTTGGTTTATGAATGATGAGGGTGCACTTAATCATCGTGCTCGCTCCCTAGGTCCTGATTCAAGCTGGGACGTAGCAGGAGTAGGAGATTTCAATGCTGATCAAGTAGCCGATATTCTCTGGCGTGATCAAAATGAAAATAACATGATTTGGATGATGAATGATGACGGCACAGTTAATAATAGTGCCCGCCCTGATAGTCTTAATTCAAGCTGGGATGTAGTAGGAGTAGCAAATTTCAATGCTGATCAAGTAGCCGATATTCTCTGGCGTGATGAAAAAGGAAGTAGCCAAATTTGGTTAATGAATGATCAGGGAAAAGTTCAGAATTCTATTAGCCTAGGAAGTTATGATTCACCCTGGAATGTAAAAGGAATGCCAGATTTGAATGGTGATGGAGTCGCAGATATTCTCTGGCGCAATGAAAACAATGGAGCTAACCATATTTGGTTAATGAATGATGACGGCACACGTAATCAGATCGTTGACCCTGGATCTCTTGATTCAACTTGGGACATAGTTGGAATGTAAAACATTAACATCCTCCCGACGCTGCTTTCTCAAACAGCGCGGGATCCCCTCACATTTAGGTTTTAGTAGCAACCATGGAGAAAAGCAGGGCTGTATCTACTCCCTAAACACAAAAATCATAGCAAAATTAACCAATGCCAGAAATATGTACAGAAACCGCTGTGTTGCACTGCGGATACCCATAGTATAAAAACGACAGTATGTAGCACAAAAGTAAACATGACTAAGCCCAAGTCCAATTCCAAGTACTGTCTGACCAAATGGTCGGAGTATAATAGATATCTCCAAAAATACTCACTTCCCTTACTGTAACTATTTTTCAGATAGTCATTTTTTACATACTTTATGGTGTTAGAGATAGTTACTGTTAATTATTAACCATATTAAGCTATTGTTTTTGTTATCTTCTTTTCCACATATAGTAGAGTTGATGCTAATATTAATGCTCCTATTCTTAGTGTGACTAAACCACATATTGTTAAAATTACCTTTTCATAATTATATTCTTTTAAGCTGAACCCTTCTCTAGCTACTCCAAATATTTTGAGCAACCTAATAACATGTTCCAAGAATATTTTCTTTTTAGCTAATTTCAAGTTATCTTCTTTTATTTATGGCGTCATTTATTGTTTTCTAGGCTTTTTTTTGTGTCATAGTCTTCTGTTCTCCTTAACACCATTTGTATCCCTAAATTTTTTATTCTTTATCAAACTTTTTTTGTTGTTTCATGAGTAAATTTACATCGTTTTCTGGACCTCTTTTTCCGACAATCATATCTACTATTTTTGTCTCTTTTTCTGTCGTTATTATTTAGTTTTTCAATGTATGATTTTTCTTTTTTCCGGAGTAATATTTTTTCTGTTTATCATCAGCGTATGGCCTATATATGCTTTGTTCTGTAATATATACAATTAATTCAAGTTCAGTTAAAATTTCTTGTATCCATAAATATTCGTCTTCTTTTTCTTGAAATTGTTCTAACAAGCTACTAGGGAGTAACTTTTGTAATATATTTATCCAATCATGAAAAATATTATTTGCTGTTGATGAGCTGAAACCAAAATATATTCCTAGTATTTGGAATGTGGGTTACAGACGTAAATAGTATAAAGTTAAGATGATTTCCCCCCTCGACTTTTAAGCTTTTTTTTCTTTCTCATCCTGCCTTAATTAGTCTTTTTTCTTAACTAGCGATCGCCTGTCTTTTTTTTATTCAAGTTTTTGAGCATTTCCTACTAATTTTTCAAATTGCTCATCGGTAATTCCAATGACTTTTTTTATTTATTTTAGGTGGTTATTAATATATTCTAATATCTGATTCATTAGTATATAGTTTTGACAAAATTTTCATTAAAACCATACCTTGATTTTGATTTTAGAGATGTCTAATATTTTTACCTTTATTAATTAGATATGCGATTATTTAAACAGCCATTTAAGTTTTTTGCTATGATCAAATATTCGATTTTACCCAACTTTTTCAGTATAGAATTTTGCAACAATCAATGCACATATTGTTATAGTACAATGAAAGTAACTTATTCATAATCATTAAATAAGTCTTATTGACAACAGCTAGATTCATCTTTTTTGGTGATGTTTTAGTCATCAGACTTTTTGTTGGCTACCCTTTTTTTACCCCCCAGGTATGTTCAGTTAACTTTTCTAGAAACATTTTTGGGATTTTTTTTATTTTGGGCCTTTTTTTTTGTCCCTTCACCCTAGAAGATTACCTAAGCAAATATACTTCTAAGCTATATCCTGCAATAATTTACTGATTATAATTTTATGCTAGGAAGGGAGTCATTACTGAGTTTTGTTGCTACTATATATTTAGCTAAAATTAAGTAATTTCTCTATTGCTTATCGCTGATTATAATGCTATGATATTTAATGATAAAACATAAAGATATTTTATCTAAAATAGTAAGAAAATTTTAAGGAGTTTCTAAAATGGCTAAGTTTATTTCTGATACAGAAAGTAGTGCTCATGGTGAAGAAGGTAATGACCTAGAACCTAAAGACCTAAGTATAGATACTGATAAGACAGTCGACAGTGATGAAGGGGACGACGATAGCAAAGAAGAAACGAGTGCTGAAGGCAATGAACCAGCCCCCGCTGTAGAAGAAAGCGACACTCAGGAAGGAGAAGAAGGAAACAATACCGACTCTGGTGAAGATGCTGATGAGACAGTCGACAGTGATGAAGGAGATGACGACAGCGAAGAAGAAACGAGTGCTGAAGGCAATGACCCAACCCTCGCTGCTGAAGAAAGTGACACTCAGGAAGGAGAAGAAGGAAACGATACCGACTCTGGTGCTGGTGAAGATGCTGATGAGACAGTCGACAGTGATGAAGGGGACGACGATAGCAAAGAAGAAACGAGTGCTGAAGGCAATGAACCAGCCCCCGCTGTAGAAGAAAGCAACACCGAAGAAGGAGAAGAAGGAAACAATACCGGCTCTGGTGAAGATGCTGATGAGACAGTTAACAGTGATGAAGGGGACGACGATAGCAAAGAAGAAATGAGCGCTGACGGTAATGACCCAGCCCCGGCTACAGAAGAAAGCGATACCCAGAAAGGAGAAGGAGAGAATGAGCGCCTCATTATTTCTGGAACTGAAGGTAATGATAGACTGCTTGGTGTTGAAGTTAATGAAGAGATCAAAGGAAAAGCCGGCGATGATAAACTTTTCGGTGGTGGTGGAGATGACCTAGTCCTAGGCGGAGAAGGAAAAGACTTCCTCCGAGGAGATGGAGGACATGATACCCTCTCTGGTGGAGAAGGTGATGATATCATTGATGGTGGTGATGGAGATGACGACATCAAAGGAGAAGCAGGTGATGATAAACTTTTTGGTGGTAAAGGTAATGACTTAGTCTCGGGTAAAGAAGGAAATGACTTGCTCCGAGGAGATGGAGGAACTGATACCCTCACAGGTGGAGAGGGTGATGACATCATTAACGGTGGTGCGGATAACGACGATATCAAAGGAGAAGCAGGTGATGATAAACTTTTCGGTGGTGATGGAGATGACCTAGTCTCTGGTGCAGAAGGAAACGATCTACTGAAAGGAGATGGAGGAACTGATACCCTCACAGGTGGAGAGGGTGATGACATCATTGCTGGTGGTGATGGAGATGACGAAATCAAAGGAGAAGCCGATAATGATAAACTTTTTGCTGGTGATGGAGATGACCTAGTCTCTGGTGGAGAAGGAAACGATCTACTGAAAGGAGATGGAGGAACTGATACCCTCACAGGTGGAGAGGGTGATGACATCATTGCTGGTGGTGATGGAGATGACGACATCAAAGGAGAAGCCGATAATGATAAACTTTTTGCTGGTGATGGAGATGACCTAGTCTCGGGTGGAGAAGGAAACGATCTACTGACAGGAGATGGAGGAACTGATACCCTCACAGGTGGAGAGGGTGATGACATCATTAACGGTGGTGCGGATAACGACGATATCAAAGGAGAAGCAGGTGATGATAAACTTTTCGGTGGTGATGGAGATGACCTAGTCTCTGGTGCAGAAGGAAACGATCTACTGAAAGGAGATGGAGGAACTGATACCCTCACAGGTGGAGAGGGTGATGACATCATTGCTGGTGGTGATGGGGATGATGACATCAAAGGAGAAGCCGATAATGATAAACTTTTTGCTGGTGATGGAGATGACCTAGTCTCGGGTGGAGAAGGAAACGATCTACTGACAGGAGATGGAGGAACTGATACCCTCACAGGTGGAGAGGGTGATGACATCATTAACGGTGGTGCGGATAACGACGATATCAAAGGAGAAGCAGGTGATGATAAACTTTTCGGTGGTGATGGAGATGACCTAGTCTCTGGTGCAGAAGGAAACGATCTACTGAAAGGAGATGGAGGAACTGATACCCTCACAGGTGGAGAGGGTGATGACATCATTGCTGGTGGTGATGGGGATGATGACATCAAAGGAGAAGCCGATAATGATAAACTTTTTGCTGGTGATGGAGATGACCTAGTCTCGGGTGGAGAAGGAAACGATCTACTGACAGGAGATGGAGGAACTGATACCCTCACAGGTGGAGAGGGTGATGACATCATTAACGGTGGTGCGGATAACGACGATATCAAAGGAGAAGCAGGTGATGATAAACTTTTCGGTGGTGATGGAGATGACCTAGTCTCTGGTGCAGAAGGAAACGATCTACTGAAAGGAGATGGAGGAACTGATACCCTCACAGGTGGAGAGGGTAATGACATCATTGCTGGTGGTGATGGGGATGATGACATCAAAGGAGAAGCCGATGATGATAAACTTTTCGGTGGTAAAGGTAATGACTTAGTTTCGGGTGGAGAAGGAAACGATTTACTCCGAGGAGATGGAGGAAACGATACCCTCTCTGGTGGAGAGGGTGATGATATCATTGCTGGTGGTGAAGGTAATGACGAAATCAAAGGAGAAACCGGTAATAATCAACTTTTTGCTGGTGAAGGTAATGACCTAGTCTCAAGTGCAGAAGGAAACGATTTACTCCGAGGAGATGGAGGAGCTGATACCCTCACCGCTGGAGAAGGTGATGATACCATTGACGGTGGTGCGGATAACGACGATATCAAAGGAGAAGCAGGTGATGATAAACTTTTCGGTGGTGATGGAGATGACACAGTCTTAGGTGCAGAAGGAAACGATTTACTCCGAGGAGATGGAGGAAACGATACCCTCTCTGGTGGAGAGGGTGATGATATCATTGCTGGTGGTGATGGAGACGACGAAATCAAAGGAGAAACCGGTAATAATAAACTTTTTGCTGGTGAAGGCAATGACCTAGTCTCAAGTGCAGAAGGAAACGATTTACTCCGAGGAGATGGAGGAGCTGATACCCTCACCGCTGGAGAAGGTGATGATACTATTGACGGTGGTGCGGACAACGACGATATCAAAGGAGAAGCAGGTGATGATCAACTTTTTGGTGGTGATGGAGATGACATAGTCTTAGGTGCAGAAGGAAACGATTTACTCCGAGGAGATGGAGGAAACGATACCCTCACTGGTGGAGAGGGTGATGACATCATTGCTGGTGGTGAAGGTAATGACGAAATCAAAGGAGAAACCGGTAATAATCAACTTTTTGCTGGTAAAGGTAATGACCTAGTCTCAAGTGCAGAAGGAAACGATTTACTCCGAGGAGATGAAGGAAATGATACTCTCACTGCTGGAGGTGGTGATGATAAACTTTTTGGTGGTGATGGGGATGATGAGCTCACAGGAGAAGCAGGTGATGATCAACTTTTTGCTGCTGAAGGTAATGACCTAATTTCAGGTGGAGAAGGAAACGATCTGCTGAAAGGAGAAGGAGGAAATGATACCCTCTCTGGTGGTGAAGGTGATGATACAATTTTTGGTTGTCATGGGAGTGATGAGATCAAAGGAGATGCAGGTGATGACCTCATCATTAGTTATAGTGATGCAGGAGAACCAGATATTGCCCAAGATACAGATCAACCTAAGGTTTATTCCGAGCAACCCTTTCTTGAAGCTCATGATACTTTAACTGGAGGAACAGGGGCTGATACTTTTGAGTTTAAACTGTTAATTAATGCCAAAGACAATATTATTCAAAAACACGCCGATCCTGTAACTGGTAAAATCAACTGGCAAGGAGTCGCTGGCGAAAATGATAACCCCCATGATCACTGGGTTGATGCTATTGGTAATGATGTCATCCTTGACTTTAATAAAAGTGAAGGGGATAAAATTCAGATTTTAGGTCATACTGTACAAGTCAGGGAGATTGAAAATCTTGACGATGGAAATGGATCTATTATTCACTTAATTAGTAATCAAGGTGGTAATGGTGGAGCCCACGACCAAGATGAACTAGGAACAATTACTGTTTATGGTGATCTAGTTGAACAGTCGGACTTAACTGTCCGCGCTGGAGTTACCTTTGGGGTTCTTCACTCCATCCCGATCAGTGAGATTAATGCTGAACAAATAGCAACGCCTATGTCGAACTCTACGCATCTGGGTGACTGTGGGTGTTGCTGAATTTAGGGATGAATATAATTGGGGCAGGCGTTCTACAAGCCCAAAAATATAACGAACAGACAAGATGCTTATTTGATAAAAGTCTTAAAATCATCCCCCATTTATGCAACACTTGTCTGTGATATGAGCAATATGCAATGTTACTTATGGCTATCATCAAAAATTGATATAAAAATCAATTAAAAAAAGGAGGTGTTGTTTAGTGTATCTAAGCAACACCTTCACTAATTTCAACACTCCTCTTAAGCCATTACACCTCTATCCTACAAGAGTTTTGAGCAGCTTGCTTCTAAGTGAGTTTGAACCTATAACTTTTAAAAATAGTAAGTACCTTTGCGATCGCCTTCTGAGCCCCAAATAAGCGACAGTAACTTGAGAGTCTTTCAACCATAATGATTTTGTCAATAAAGCCATAGATCCCCGCACCTGTAAACTGGGGAGAATGTCAACGGACTAGAATCTCCAAATTAATATTCGACCTTCTTCCCCCCCACTAACCAAAATTTTACCATTCGGACTAAACTGCACCGGATGATAACCACAAAGACTATCCAATAACTTCCCAGTCCGCAAATTCCATAACTTAACCGTACCATCAATACTCCCACTAGCAAGAATTTGATCATCTGGACTAATAGCAACAGACAAAACTGCTCGAGAATGACCCTCAAAAATATTTACTAACTCACCCGTACCAACATCCCATAATCTAATCGTTTTATCCTCACCACCACTAGCGATCGCCTTACCATCAGAACTAAAAGCAACTGAATAAACATCCCCAGAATGCCCCCTTAATGTTCTCAGACTTTGACAACAACCTACCTGCCAAATCTTGATAGCAC
The DNA here is from genome assembly GCF_000014265.1 of Trichodesmium erythraeum IMS101. Taxonomy (NCBI): domain Bacteria; kingdom Bacillati; phylum Cyanobacteriota; class Cyanophyceae; order Oscillatoriales; family Microcoleaceae; genus Trichodesmium; species Trichodesmium erythraeum. The sequence goes on along the minus strand of NC_008312.1, from coordinate 3,164,795 downwards.
CATCAGCACTACAACTAGCCAAAATGTCATTAGAATTTTTTTCTGTACAAATATTGTTGACTTTGCTATAAGTTACACAAAACACCCTGTCTAAATGTTCATGTAATTTATATAGTAATTCTCCATTACGTTGATTCCAAATTTTAACTGTTTGGTCAGCACTTCCACTCGCTATAGTTTCACAATTCGGACTAATAGCCACTGAAAAAATAGCACCATAGCGATGACTATAAGGAGAACCAGAATAGCTATAAAATCTATCTGCAATTGTTTTTTTCTGTAGATTCCAAACTAATATTGTTCTATCATCTCCAGCGCTAATAATTCTTCTGCCATCAACACTAATAGCTATTGCATAAACTTCAGCAGTATGACCTAAAAACTTATGCAAAAGTTGTCCTGTTTGCAGATTCCATAACCTAATTTTTTTGTCATCACTGCCACTTACTAAAATCAAATCTTGGGTATCTATAGCTATGGTATTTATAGGAGCAGTATTATCTTTAATAATTTGTACAGTTTTCCATAGCTGAGAGAGTTCTACATAGTTTCTAATTTTTGTTTTTTTCGGAACAAAGTTAGCTTTTTTATGTTCAAATTCTATCACATTATCTAGTAATTTAGAGTTATACTGAAGATAGTGATTATATGATAGTTTTTCTGTAATTTCTTGGTAACTATCCCCATTATTACTATATCTTTCTTTTAGCCTATAATCTCCTAATTCTGATAATTTTTTTTGATTTTTACAGCTATTAATTTCTACCTGTAAAATCACATCAACAGGAGACTCCTTCTGCGGATTTTTTTGAAATTTTTGTGATTTTTCTAAATATTTTTTTTCTGATAAATTTAATTGGTTAATTTGAGGTATTTGGTTATCATTTTGAGTAGAAACTATAGCAATTTCTATCAGTACCTCTGTAGCTGATTGATACCTTTCTTTGACTAAATCTTTGACTAACTTATCTAATATTTTTCCGAGACGATCGCTAATATTTTTCCCTTTTTTAATTAGATGCGATCGCCAGATTAATTCTCCACTAAACGAATCAAAAAGTTGATTTGGTGGTACTTCAGTCAGTAAATGAATACAAGTCATACCTAAACTATAAAGGTCGCTAGCTGGATATGCTTTGCCACCCCTTATTTGTTCTATTGGCGAGTATCCTAATGTACCAGTAATAGTACCTATTTTATCATAATCAACCTCACTACTGAACTTAGAAACACCAAAATCTATTAACACTAATTGATCTTTTTGGTTTTCTCCTACTTTTAGTGAATTTACCCCATCAACTCGTAATATATTTTCTGGTTTTATATCTCTATGTATTACTTTATTTTCGTGAATAAATTTTAGTAAAGGCAATATTTCATATAAAATTTTCCATATTTTTTTCTCACTAAACGCACCCTCTGATTCCAATTCTTGTAATAGATTTTTTCCAGTAATTAATTCTTCTACCAAGTAAAGGTTTTCATCTTCTTCAAAATAAGCATAAAAAGTAGGAATTTGGGGATGCTTACCTAATTTTAGTAATTGTTTTGCCTCTCTTTTAAACAACTCTAATACTTTATTATTAGAAAGTAAATTATTATTTTTTGGAGCCAATTGTTTAACAACACAAGGAGTATTAAATCTATCTAAATCTACTGCCAATAAAGTTCTACCAAAGCTGCCATTGCCAATAGGTTTTATTCCTTGATAATGTCCTCGCAGTAACAACTTTGAACCACAATTTTGGCAAAATTTGACATCGTTGGGATTCTGAGGCTTTTGGCAATTTAGGTTAAAGCAATAGCTCATAGAAAAAAATTAGTAAATTTAAGATTTACATTTTATAGTTGTAATAGTAAAAAGTTTGACGAGTAATGGGAGTAGAAAATAGGGAATAAAAATTAATATTAAACTGTACCTCATTATCCTCAAAAATAGTGTAATAGAAAGTTATATCTCTTCTTCTACAGACTTAATTGTATACTCTTTATCAATATTCAATAAAAATCTATATGGCAATCCTTTTTTACCTTGTCCAAAATCCTGCAACTTGCAACTTTTGGGAATAGGAAATAAGAGTTGGGTCAGTGGGTAAGAGTTTCAAAGTTGATTTATAGTTTTTGAATTCTACAACCTATAGGTATATTATTATAGATATTATTGTACGTATAGATTCACTCTAATTTACAGAATTCCTAGGAAATTCAAGAAAAATTTAATGATTATTAGTCAACTCAGTATTGATGGTAACAAAATCAATATAATATTGAATCTGTAAAGAATTATCAAGCTAGGCAAATACCTTAGGACATCTCCCTATTCCTTATTCCCACGTCTATTCTTCTACCAACTGCTACTTCAATTGTTATACTGATAATTTCAACTCATCTCCCCATTAAAATATTCCAAACTTTTAGCACTATTAAAATCTAGTTTTAATCAATAAATTACTTCCTCATCACTATCTAAGATTACATAAACTTATCCTAAAGCAGTATAGATTTTGGCACTTCTATCAACATCATTAACTACAGTCAAATTTGCTAATTTTAAATAGCATATTTTTATCTAAATTAGGCAACTTAATCTGTTCATATATTTCACTTAAAAATTTATAAATTGCCGAAGTTTAATCTCTTAAATATGTCAAATATCATCAGATAGCCATCACTATATTTTATACTAATAAAACTACTGAAAACCATATAATTTTTGCCATCAAATTGATCATAATTTTGTTTTTTTTACAAGAACATAATTTTTTTTGAATTACCAGATATTTAGCTTTGTGAGTTATTGGAATATTTAGAAATGAAAACAAGAGTAAAAGTGAATTTAACAACAATGTATCGGACTTTAAAAATACTTAATATCATTAGAAAAAAATTTTTTATGAAGCATAAAAAGAGAGAGAAAATTTTAATAAAAGCGCTATGAATCATAAAAATAGCTGGATGTGGTAGATATAAATAATTTAGTTTTTGTCTAAGGGTTCAGAATTTAATTTAGCAATGACTCGTCTTTATAGTCCGGGAAAAGTAGGAAAAAGAATAGTAACTAAGGTTCTAGAATGAAAGAATTAATTTTATCAGTAGAAGCCTGCTTAATTTTATTCCCTGCTTACTCACTCTTATTGTCAACCATTGAACTATGTTAGTCAAAAAAAATCAAGGAGTTTCTCCGCTCTTGTAAAGCTCGAACTCAAGAAGAACCAAATTAAGTTATGAAAAAAGCGATCGAGCCCTTCACTTTACTGAAAATGCTATCTTTAGTTGATTATATTATTATGGTTTATTCATATAAATTGCGGTGTAAGCGCAGCCCTAAGTAGTCTAAATATTCTCCTACCCCATTATCGTTCCAACTTTATGGTACGCAAACCCCAATAACTAGCGAGTAAAGTAAATCAGTTTAAGGGATCAACTTTTTGATCCCTTACTCCTGCTAATAATTTTACTGAACTTGATCTCACCTACATTCCCCAAGTTGTAATCCTCAATTTGAATATTTTTTAAGTTAGATAGGGCAAGAATTTTATACCATTTTTTTAACAGTTTTTTATAGCAAGCATGATCAATATTTGCTACAAATATTTTAACTATTTATAGTAGTTATTAGTAAGAGCTATTATTATCATTTTTGACCTTAAAACAATTCTGTTTTAGCCAATATATATATAATACAAAATATAGGTAAAAAGGATACCTTTACTACCGTATAATCCACGATTCAGCAACAAGTTGTAAGTTGTAACTTGAAAAAATACCCTTTCAGCAAGTTTAATATGGTCTAAAGTTGACTATTTTAGTTGACTAAATTATTCAAATATATTCTTTTTTTATGGATGCTGTTATACCCTAATTCCACCAATTCATTCAAGTCTAGCTAAACACAAAAGCTCAATAATGAAATCATATAATCTAAACAATATAAATAGTATACACTAATTTAATAAAATTAGTATTACTTATATGCAGCTTATTCATAATAACTCTCAAGCACTTTTTGTATATCAACTTCTGTAAGAGATTTCAGTAAACTAAAAGTAAATGGTTCTTGATTGAGATACTGTAGATAAGACTCACTTAAATATAGTAATGACTCAGATTGATTTTGAATATAAACCCGAAAGAAAGCTACACTTAATGCCTGAAGATATGGATAAGCTAAATTAGGGTCAGGACCAATTAATTTTTTTGGTAGTTCTACAGGAACATTCTCTTCTTCTTGAATAAATGAAAAATGAGTTCCTGGTTTACTTATAACTAAATATTTTTCTGGGGTAGTTAAGCTAATAAATGGATAAATTTGCTCTGGAATTGGCTGAGCAAATAAGTCTTCAGTGCCGGTAATAATCATCACAGGAACTTTAATTTCACTCATATCTTTACTCATACCTTGACTGTCAGTTCTAAATAAAATACTACTAATAGGATTAATTGCAATAACTGCTTTGATTCTTTCATCTGCTAAACTGGGAGTAACTTCTTTCGCTAAATCAGTCATTTGACACTGGAACAACAGGGATAAATTTAAGATTAACTGAATATCTTCAGATTGGCAGTCTTTACTTAGTTGTTTGATGTTGAGAGGAGCACCTGCAACACTTAAAGCAGTATAACCACCAAAAGATTGACCTATTATCCCTACGTTTTGAAAATTTAGCTTACCTTGCCATATAGGGTCGGATCCTATTTTTTCTTCTATTTCATCTAGCGAATACTTAATATCTAGTGGGCGATTAATAAATGTCATCCCATCTACAGGTCTGCTAAGACCTGCAAACATTTTTTCAAGTTTTTCTGCATCTGAACCAATATGTTTTGGTACTATTACAGCAAAACCATGAGATGCTAAATGTTTAGCAAGATAGACAAAACTACTTATATCTGAACCTAAACCATGAGAAATAACTACCACAGGAATTAAGTTATTTCCAGAAATATTAGGCAGATAAATATCTACAGGAGAAGATCGTTTACGATAGGGATTTCTAAAGCTAAAAGATTGTTTTTTGAATGTTATATTCCCAGGCATTCTTAAGTCTGGAAAAAACTTAAAATTACGTTTTTTTTCTGCTAATGCTAAATCTTCTGCTTGTCTTTGTAATCCTGTTAAAATTCTATTTTTTTCTACAAAATTTTTTATTAACTCATCAACTAAATTCACACCTTCTTGTAATTCTATAAAAATATCTCCAGGAAATTTATTAAGTAAATTAATAATAGTTAAACCATTTGGATCTGCAAGAGCTAACTGAAAGGATTTTTTGATAGCTTCACTACCATTTTGCTTGTCTCCTGTTTGGATAATTTTACCTAAACGTTTTAGCATTTCTTTTCCCATTGGTTCTTTCATAAAAGCTTCTACAAAAGTAGGATCTAAGTTAAAAGGCTTTTGCAGAACTTCATATACTTCTTCTTTTAGTAGTTCCGAATAAAGATTAAATTCTTCTGTCTGTTTACCTTCTTCAGCCAAGTTTTCTAGAGATTTTACTAATATTTTAATTTGAAAATCTCGGATATAAACTTCTATTGGATTTTTAATATTTATATCGGGAACAGAAATTATAATTTGTTCAGCCGCAATAGCAAGAATAGGAGTAAAAATAGGTGATAATATGCTTAATCCTAAGGAAAATGAAATAAATTTTGCTTTTAATGATTGCAGTTTCATCAATAACTCCTAAATTATATGAATAAAGTCGTAGTGCATCAAGAAAGTGTGGGAATGGTAATATAATCATTGTTCTTAAATACTTTCTATTATCATGAAATTTCCTCTATGTGGCCATCAGAAAACTCATAAACATGGAAAGACCAGTAATGTTGTCAACGATATTATTGTCCTGAATGCCTACAAACTTTTACCGATACTTTTGACACTCTCTACTATCGTAGAACAATTCAACCTGAACAAATGCCCATGTTTCTAGAGGCTCACGTTGAGGGCAATAGTTTAAGAGGGATTAGTCGAACAGTGAATTTGGCCGATAATACGGTAGTTACTTTAGTGAGAGCTCCCTCTGAAAAAGGACAAATGATTCATAATGCTCATCTCCAGAATATCAATACCTCACAAATCAGCAGTGATGAGTTTTAGTCATTCGTTCAAAAAAACAAAAACAGTGCCAGTATCAGGAATTGAGAGAAGGGAATTCTTGGGTTGGCAAGCCCCTACGCTTCATCCAGTAGATTAATTCTGAGTGCTAGAGTAAGTCAACATACTGATCAGTTCATTGAGGAATTGGTCGTCAACACAGAAGGGAAAACTAGCTGTAAAAATGGCTAACTGATGATTTGGGAGGGTATGAACGAGTATTGCCCTGTTGGAATTATCAGACAGCAGCTCGGTCGATGGCATCGCCGACAGAATAAATTTGGCAAGTTCTGGCAACAAACTGAGCCAACAGTAAGGTTGGCGAGGGCCTACTTTAATTGGATTTGGGTTCATAGTCGCAAAGAAAATACTGCTACGCAAAGAGTTGAGGAACGCGATCGCTCCTTGGAGTTGGAATGACTTAATTACTTATCCCACACTTTACTGACCCACTACCGAATGCTATGGGTTAGCAGAAATTACTAAGAGAAAATTTCAAAAATTACCAAAGTCTTTCCCTCATTTGACTGATAGTATATTAATAATTGTTAAGCCCTTACTTAATTCTACACTATTATTCAATTGTTAGTTCTTTTCATACTCTACCTGCTTTTGTCTCATGTTTCTCAATTGAGCAGATAGTATTTTTAACAATTTAGAGGAAAAAAAATTAATCATTACCAACGTTATAAAGTTAGATTAGATATGCCCTTAACTCTAGAATTAATCAACAAAGAAATTGACTAAAAATATTGAAATATATAATCGTTGTGTTGGTCTATTAGTAGGACGATTCAATTAATTTTTTACAGTATATTGAGTACACTTTAAAGTTTGGCTTAGTTGACCTTGAACCACAGTATAGATAAACAAACATAAACCCCTAATTAACCCCAAAACTCCAATTATATGGAGTAATTTAAAGAAGACAGTATCAGTTAAAAATAGGGGCAGTAAAAAAATACCTAAAACCTATTTCGATAGAATTTTTTTCTTGATATTTATACAAAATTTATTTTGTATTTAATGCCATCCGATATAAAATATTTGTTTTTAATATAAATTGACATTATCGTTTTTTTATACTTCTATTTTTTCCTGTTTTCAGCTAACTTTAACTTGGACTTAATTGGGAAAACATAAGTCAAATTTTAACTCTACTTCTTGAACATTAATTTGTTTCAATGAGAGAATAATTTGCCTCTTGAAATTGAAAAATACTTTAACAGAAAAGGAAAGCTTATTGAGAATAGATTTGGTGTGGTGTGGTTGTGGAGCTTTGCATCAGAAGTATCCCATCACACCTCCCGCTTGTATTGAATAAAATTTCAAGTAAAATTCCCAACAATATTAGAAAAAAAGCTAATCTTATTACAGCACTTTCGTTCGTTTGTGAGGTAAAGTAAAAATAATGATTAAATAGGTAATACTAATTTCATAAACTTAAGCTACACTTTTAGAAGTAACCTATTATAGAAAATGTCCCCATGTCAGGAGTAGTAAAAATTGAGATAAATGAATCGGTAGAAACTCTCAAAAAACTTTTAAAAAGTGCGAGTACAGCTCAAGAAAAGGAAAGACTTCAAACTATTTACTGGTTGAAAACTCAAACAGTAGAAACAGTAAAAGAAATTGCGATAATGTTAGGACGCAATCGAGTCACAGTACAAAAATGGTTAGGGAAATATCGTACAGGTGGACTGAATCTTTTACTAGAACCAAAGAAAAATCTAGGAGGGAGGCCAAGTTCAATTCCACCAAATGTAATCGAGAAATTAGAAGCAGAATTGCAAAACCCGGAAGGTTTCCAAAGCTATGGTGAAATTCAACAGTGGTTAACGACTTGTTTTGACATCGAGCTGTCTTATCGAACAGTTCATCAATTAGTCAGATATAAATTAAAAAGTAAATTAAAAGTTCCACGTCCAAATCACATAAAACAAAATAAAGAAGCTCAAGAAAACTTTAAAAAAAACTCTCATCTCAACTAGAAGAGAAAATTAAGTTAATTAATAAATATTCGGAAAATCAACTGCCAATTCGCTATTGGTGTCAAGACGAGACTAGAATTGGATTAAAAACTATAACAGGTAAAGTCATTACTGCTTGCGGTGTTAAGCCCATTGGTTTATATCAATGGCTATTTAAATATCTATGGCTTTATGGTTTAGTAGAACCAAAAACAGGAGATTCCTTTTTTTATGAATTTAGTCATCTAGATACTCCTTGCTTTGAAAGATTTTTAGAGCTTTTTTCTCAAACATATCCTGAAGAGATTCATATTATTCAACTAGATAACGGGCGAGGGCATCTAGGGAATGATTTATCTATCCCTGATCACATCATTTTATTATTTCAACCTCCTTATTGTCCCGAAGTTAATCCCATTGAAAGACTGTGGAAAGAGGTGAAAAAATTCTTGAAAAATCGAGTTTTCGATTCCTTAGATTTCTGACGCAGAATCCTGAGAAATATATTAACTGGATTTAGTCAAAAAGATATTGCTTCTTGTACAGGATATGATTTTATTCTTGAAGCATTATGTGTAGTCGGACTTTAGGAAATTGGTATAAAATAATTTCTCATAGGCGATCGCTAAAGTCAAAAACTGATAACTAACTACAAAACTCCTTTGGAACTAGGAATTTCCCCAACTCGCCTGGGGTCAATTTCCGTAGCCATCCGTAGAGAACGAGCAAAAGCTTTAAACCCTGCCTCAATAATATGATGAGAATTAATTCCTCCCAACTGCCGAATATGCAAAGTCATCAAACTATTATTGGCCAGGGCCACAAAAAATTCCCGTACTAACTGAGTATCATAATTTCCCACCCGTTGAGTTGGCATTTCCAAACCATAACTTAAATGTGGACGACCAGAAAAATCTAAGGCCACTTCAACCAAAGCCTCATCCAAAGGAGCCAAAAAATGACCAAAACGGACAATACCCTTTCGATCGCCCAAGGCCTGCTTTAAAGCCTGGCCTAAAGTAATGCCCACATCCTCATTAGTATGATGGTCATCAATTTCAATATCCCCCACAGCCTGGACATCCAAATCAATCAGTCCATGAGAAGAAATTTGATGCAACATATGATCCAAAAAAGGAATACCAGTATTAGCCTGACAATTACCCACACCATCAAGATTAAGATTAACAGTCACATCAGTTTCTCCAGTTTTTCGTTTCACAGAAGCACGTCTAACAGGCAAATTCAGTATTGGTGCAGTAGATGAAGAAAGGCGATCGCTTATCTGCATAATAAATATATAAATATAGATATAAATTTTAAATTTTACTTTTTCAGTAGCACAGTTTTACAGCCTGTTTATTCATTATTGTTAAACTAAGCCAAGTAAGTTACCCTACCCGACTCGTCTTCAAAACCGGACGTGAGACTTTCACCTCATCCGGCTCCTCTCCTGAACGTCCTTTTACATAGGTACATCCCTGTTTTAGAATTAACATATCATTTACCCATAAATATTCATCAGGTAAGTCCTGTAACTTAGGTTTTGGGTATGTTTTATTATCTAAAGCAGTTTTAGTATCGTGACAATGTCGGTGTAACAGTTGTTTATTTTTAATTGAGTTATCACCGCCTTCAGATTTTGGTTTTATATGGTCTACTTCCCATTTGGTCGTCTGGTCTGAAGTAATTTCCACAATGTGCGCATTTACCTTTCTGTCGTTTTAACAGTGTTGTAACTTCTTTCCTTATACCGGGATATTTGCCTAGTCGGTTGCCCCAATATGTCCAATCTCCGTTATAGGGTGAGTTATTACCTTTAACCTTTACGTGTCGCACAATAGACACATTAGAGTGTTGGTTTAATACATATTCGCCGTCGTTAAGTATCCAGTTTCTGGAGCCCAGAGCGGGGAAGTATTTACTTTTTACCCAGGCTGCTGACTTATTAGAATGTCTCCGGTTTGCCCATCGACCTAATCTTTTCCATAGGAGGTTATCTATTTTAATAAATGCCTCTTTACTGACTACGGTTGAGAAGTAGTTAGACCAGCCTCTGATTATTGGATTTAATTTTGCTATAAGTACCTTGGTAGGAACTGCTTTCATAACATCAAATATTTCCGCCATCTTTTTGTATTGAGATTTCATACTATTAATTGATGGTTTAATCAGTGTTTTGAATCCCTGTTTGGTTGTCTTAACTTTCCACTGCCTTACTGTGAATCCTAAAAAGTCAAATCCAGGTTTGTTCCCTTCATATTCCTCTAAGGTGTGGGCAATTTTGGTTTTTTCTGGTTTTAGCTCTAATCCTACCTGGTTTAACCAATCCTGTATTACGGCTTTTGCTTGTAACAATACTTTGATATCTTTGTGTAGAATTACAAAGTCATCAGCATATCTTACTAGGGTTAATGCCTGTTTATTTTTTGCCTTTACTCCCGGAAGGGTTTCGGCATATTTTTCTAGACATTTTTCTTTCCCCGTGTAAGGCGATGTTTGCTAGTAAGGGTGATATAACCCCTCCCTGTGGTGTACCTTCCATAGTTTCTGAGAAATGTTTGTTATCAAATACCCCGGACTTTAACCATTGTTTGATTAATCGTCTGTAAGGTGTTCGTCCTACTTTTCTCAACAACGCATCATGGTTAATTCGGTCAAAACATTTGGATATGTCAGCATCTAAAACGTATTTTGGTTTTTTGTTGATGCTGTCATAGATTGCTGCAATAGCATCGTATGTTGACCTCCGGAAAAGACCATAACTATTAGGTTCAAAAAGGGCCTCCCATTCTGGTGACCTACCTAACTTTACCAGTGCTTGAAGGGCCCTATCATACAAAGTAGGTATGCTTAATGGACGTTTTTCTTCTTTCCCTGGTTTTGGTATCCAGACTCTACGGGTAGGGCTTGCTTTAAGATATCGTGACTTTAACATTTCTACCAAGTTAAATCTCTGCATTGGGGGAAGACTTTTTATACCATCTATACCCACAGTTTTCTTCCCCTGGTTTTCCTGAGTCACACGCCTAACAGCTAGCAACCTAGCATCATAACTTTTGGTCAGAAGTTTTTGGTATTTACGCATTTTGCGGATTTTGCCACGGCTGGATGCTTTATAGATTAACTTTTGTAACTTAAACACATACCGCTCAACTTTTTTCCAGTCTATATCCCTCCATTTAAGGTTAGGATTGACACAAATTTGGTCAAGCATATCGTAAGTGTCCCATGCCACACTTAAAAAGGGTTTTGGATTACCCAATCTTCTTTTTAGTATTTCAGCTTTTTTCATGACTAATCATTACTCTATATTACGTTCAACAGTGAGTACGTCTGCCTCTGCAATGCTTCTTACTCAATCCTAATCTCCTTAAGACCTACAACTTTTGTGTAGATTGACCTTGAATGGTTTCCTAAGTTTTCGACCTATTTACTTAGGTGTCTTAAATAGGTTTCCTCGTTCCATTATTCCTTTATTTCGATTGATTTAGTGGGGTAAATTCTCCCGGAGGGTTCGGCTTGGTTGTTAATAATCTCAGATACATAAGATTATTCAAAGACCCCCTGACTTTCGTCCTAAACTCCTTAGCTACCTTTGAAGTTGTTACTAATAACGAGAGTTTAATTACCTTCCTATTCGTCCACTTGTCAGCCTTTGCTAGAAGTCTCACTCATTTGGTAGTTAGAGCTTTGACCCCATTTAGACCAGCTTTAGGGATTGATGTTCAGTCTCTACCCTATGGCCTATGCTGTCAACCCAACAACAAGGTGGATGGAATTTCACCATCAAGGTAATAAGAGTTATTCACAAGTCGAGGTTGTCCTCATGTGATGACTTTGAACGGCCATTTATACCCAGTTTCCTGGTTTAGTGGCCAACGAGTCGCACGTATATACATAGATTGATGTCCCACAAGCTGGAAGTTTGTCCCCACTATGTTATTAAATGTATCAGCAATAAAGTTGTTGTTGGGTTTTGTTTATCAAACCCCAACAACAACCTAACAAACTAAACCTTAACTTAAGTCAATCAGAAAACTTTATTACTTACTTTTGTTTACTTCTGAATTTTGAATTTAGCTATACTTTCTTTACTTCTGACTAGAAATGTGCTGACTTTTGAGTTCAATATCTAAATTCCCATAATTTCATAACCAGCATCCACATAGACAACCTGACCAGTAATTCCACTTGCCAGATCACTACATAAAAAAGCAGCAGTATTACCAATTTCAATTTGAGTCACCGTACGACGCAACGGAGCCACTTTTTCCACATGATGAATCATATCCAAAATACCACCAACAGCAGAAGAAGCCAAAGTTCTAATTGGACCAGCAGAAATAGCATTTATCCTAATATTTTTGGGCCCAAGTTCTGCTGCTAAATAACGCACATTCATTTCCAAAGCAGACTTAGCAATTCCCATAACATTATAATTACGAACAACTCGCACCCCACCCAAGTAACTCAGAGTCAGAATACTCCCTCCTTCAGTCATCAACTCCTTAGCCTTTGAGCTTAAATCAATCAAAGAATAAGAACTAATCTCCAAAGCACGAGTAAACCCTTCACGAGTAGTATTACTAAAATCCCCAGACAACTCCTCCTTACCAGCAAAAGCCAAACAATGAATTAAAATATCCAGCTTACCCCACTTTTCCCCTACTTGGGCAAAAGTCTGTTTAACCTGTTGGTCATCTTGAACATTACAAGGTAAATATAAAGAAGGACTCAAAGGTTCGACTAACTCCCAAACCTTCTTTTGAAACTTACCCTTATCATCTGGTAGATAAGTAACCCCCAAATTAGCCCCGGCTTTATGAAGTTGTTGAGCAATACCCCAAGCAATAGAACGATTATTTGCAATCCCTGTCACCAGAGCATTTTTTCCAGTTAAGTTTAACATTATATCATTAATTTTTATTAATATTTAATTTGATCAAAAATTTCAAATTTAATTTGATCATGATGTATTACCGATTGATGGTATGATTATTATATGTATATTTGCTATACCAGCAAAATAGTACTAATAGGCCATCATTAAACATTAAGTTTTTCAGTTTCAATATGCTAATTTATCTCAATAAATGTTTACAACAAAATAAAATCAATCCTAAATATACAGCAATATCTTGTAATTTGATAGTATTACCTTTGCTTAGTTAGTGAATTACTTATTATAAAAATATAAAGAAAAAAATTTAGATGAGAGAATTGAGTTAGTTGACAACTTACGTCATAAAGTATTATTATGCTACAGTTGTTAAAAGCAATAAAGTAGGTAGATTTTTTCATCTTCCAAAACTTGTTATAGTTGCGCTTATGTAATAGATATGCCATTAAATATTTTAACTTTTGATTAATAAAAGTCTGGTTTGTCTATATGTCGCCATCTAAATGCAAGTATAAATTTGAGAGACTCGGTTAGCTTGAACGTTGATACCTGTTAATATCGTGCTGCCGACAACTTTGGTAGAAACAGGAAGTCAAAATTTAAATGTCATAACCAGTGAAGTTTTAGATCAGTTTTATGAAGCAGTGTAAGGAAATTGCTCGTGACGCATGATAGACCGCTAGCATCTGTTTTCCGTAATATATCTGGTGGCTCATATCCACCAGTGATAGAAACTTTTGAGCGGAGCAAGACAATATTTTTTCCAGGAGATCCTGCCGAGCGTGTCTACGTCTTAATAAAAGGCGCAGTAAAGCTATCTAGGGTTTATGAAGCAGGAGACGAAATTACAGTAGCCTTACTTAGGGAGAATAGTGTATTTGGTGTGCTATCTCTAATAACAGGCCATAAGTCAGATCGTTTCTACCATGCAGTGGCATTTACTCCAGTAGAGTTAATATCAGTGCCAATTGACCAAGTAGAAAAAGCTCTAAGAGAAGATCCAGAACTGTCAGTTATTCTATTGCGTGGACTATCATCCCGAATTTTACAGACAGAAATGATGATTGAAACCTTGGCACACCGAGATATGGGTTCTAGACTGGTTAGCTTTTTGTTAATCCTTTGTCGAGATTTTGGAGTTCCTAGAGATGATGGGATTATGATTGACTTGAAATTATCTCACCAAGCAATTGCAGAAGCAATTGGGTCAACAAGGGTGACTGTTACTCGTCTACTTGGAGACCTCAGGCAAGATGAAATGATATCTATTCATAAAAAGAAAATTACAGTACATAACCCAGTAGCTTTAAGTCAGCAATTTACTTAATTAAAAAAATAAAATAAATACTTGTAAAAATATTAATCATCCAACTTTTTATAGTGCTGACATCTTGCCAGAAATGGCTGTAACTTACTTTTGATTAAATCTACTACAATCAATTGAGTCATCAAGATTACTTTACATAAAGCATATTTGATAAGGGTTTATGACCTGAAACAAGAATCAGAAGCTATCCTTACAATTAAACTATTACCAGCAGGCATTAATGACCGCGGGTATTATCCTAATATTGGCAATTTTACTTTTAGGTAGTGTAATCGCTACTATTAGTGATCGTATAGGTAAAAAAGTAGGTAAAGCAAGACTAAGACTATTTAACCTCAGACCCCGCTATACTGCTGCATTAGTATCTATGCTCACTGGCAGTATTCTTTCCGCTTTAACCTTAGCTACTTTATTTGCAACAAGCAAACCGTTAAGAAAAGGTGTTTTTAGAATAGATGAAATCCAAATCAAGCTTAATCAAACCAGCAAAGAACTGACAAAAGCTGAATTAGAAATAACTAAAATCAAGAATGAATTACAAATATTAAAAAATGATTTAAGATTAGCTTATTCCGAGTTAAATCAAGTTAATCAATCTTTTCAGAAAACTTTAGACCAAAAAGCTAAAACAGAGGCTAGACTAAAAATAGCTCAAAATCAATTAAATCAAGCTCAAGCAGAGAAAACTAGAATTGAAGCTAAACTTAATTTAACTCAAAGTAGACTAAGTGATATTATACAAGAAAAAGAAACACTCAAACAAGAAATTGAGCAATTGCAAGAAATAGATAGTCGAAAAATATTAGAAGACTAAATGTATAATAGCATTTTTCATTCATAAAAAAATATCAAGAAATAGCATTAATTTAGTCAGTAATAAAAAATCTTTAAACATGATTTTAGGATTTGACCCTGGTCGTGATAAATGTGGAATTGCAATTATGGATAAAAATAGGCAATTGCATTATAACCAAGTCGTAGATTCTGCCAAAATTACTATAACAATTACAAAACTAAGTCAACAGTTTGACATTAATTTAATTATTATAGGCGATCAAACCACATCAAAAATTTGGCAACAAAACCTCACAGAAATTATCTCAGAAAAAATACCAATAATAAAAATAGATGAACGCTATAGTAGTTTAGAAGCTCGCGATCGCTACTGGCAAATAAATCCCCCTCAAGGATTTGTACGTCTCATTCCACCTGGGATGCGAATCCCGCCCAAACCAATAGATGATATTGTAGCCATTATTTTAATCGAAAGATATTTAAATATTAATGAATTTTAACATCACACTTAACTTTAACTGAATCAATAAATTTTGCTACATATAGCAATCCTAAATCATTTACAAAAAATTACTAGTTCTTTGAAAAATAGCTCCAATCACTGTTACTTTTGGTTTATCTCTTCAGCATAAGTAACTTCTATCCTCTCATCTCTTTTACTTTTCAGATAGGATTGTTATATCTGTAATTAATTTGGCATAACTATTTAGATAACCTATTTATATATAAATCAGGAAATTATAGATCCATAAAAGAACAATAACTATTCCAGCGATACAAAAAGACTTTAGTTGCCTGAGTTTAACTGTAACTGGCTTGAGAAGAGTAATTCTTATTGGAGTGAAACTATCAAAAACTAATTTAATAAGATCAAATTTAAGTATATCTTGTCTCACAGAAACTCAATTCAATCAAGCATTTTTAAATAGGTCTAATTTCAGCTTTACCAAAATGGGTGAAACTGTAATAACCTATCCTGACTTTACAAAAACGAATTTTAGTGGATATTTTTTAGATAAGATAAAAATTGTCTAGAGCAAATTTAAGTAGTGCTAAATAAGTATATTAAAAAATCAATTTAATATAATTAAAAGATATTAGTATTTAAGGAATAACTAATTTAAAAATAAACTGCCAGTTTCCTCTATTAACAAACTAGATTTATCTAAATTAAAATCATTAGTTTCAGTCATAATAAGCTCTAAAAGACACTTTTCAGAAGTGAACAGTGTTTGTATAAATAAAAATCCTCCTGTCTCTCTGTAGAAAGTGATATTTATAGGAACTTTCAACGTCTTTAAAATAACTTCTGATTTTCCTGACAACTGACGTTGTGTGGTATCTCCAATTACCTCATAAGAAATTTTAGCAGCAGTTTTATTTGTAAGTTTAATATTGACAAAACCATTAACAGGTTTGATAATTCTCAGAGGCAATTGTCTTTCTAGTTGTAAAGAAGGTGTTGAATCATTAATAATTGATTGTTCTGAAGACTTACTTTGAAGAGGACTTGATGGTGATGTCGTTGAAGACTGTTTTCCTTGAGAAGGGGATTGAGGTATGGGATAATCAAAACGAGGTAATTGTGCTTGGCTAAGGAGAGGCCAAAATATGCTTGATAGTAATATAAGTATAGGTCTACAAATTGCAATGTTTAGTCTAGTATTTATATCGAACAATTCATGGATCAACTGCATAATTATTTGGTTAAATAATTTAATATTTGTTTTTAATTAAATACCTACTATCATATCAGAAAAGTTTTAGATGAAAAGGCTAATGAAAAATTACGATTGGATTGTAGTTGGGGGTGGTATAACTGGGGCAGCTCTTAGTTATGAATTAGCAAAAAAAGGTTTTACTGTACTCCTATTAGAAAAATATTCTACTTTAAACAATGCAACTCGTTATAGTTATGCTAGTTTACCCTACTGGTTAGGTAATACGGATTTGATTAAACAACTTGTTCAGGAGGGAAAACAACGCCATCATTGTTTATCTGAAGAGTTAGAAGCAGATACTCAGTTTCGAGAGTTAGATTTATTGCTAACTATCGCCCCAGAAGACGACCCAGGAAAAATAGCTACTAATTTCTCCAAGTATAATATTTTACCTCGGCTCATAAGTGTCGAAGAAGCCTTTGAAATGGAACCCTTACTAAACAAAGAGGCGATCGCAGGAGCTTTTACTGTTAGTCAAGGTCATGTTTCTCCAGAAGCCATAACTCTAGGATATTTCCAAGCATTTACTAGGTTAGGAGGTCAAATTGAAATTATAGAGGTAACTGGGTTCGTTAAAACTGGTGATAATGCAAGGATAACCGGGGTATACACTAAAAGCAAAACTTATCACACAGCTAATGTTGTTATTTGTGCAGGAGGAATTTCCCGTCACTTCCTAAAGTCAGCAGGTATTTCTACTCGTGTTTATTTTACCCATGCTGAAATGCTAGAAACTCCTCCTGTAGAACTACAACTAAAGACTATCGTTTTGCCAGCACTAACAAGTCGTTTAAATTATGAAATTGCTACAAGTACAGTTGAGTGCGAGAAAATGTGGGATGAACCTGGTCATGAGTTTGTACCGTTTAGCTTAGACCCTGGTGCAATTCAATTTAAAAATAATAGCATTAGAATAGGTCAAATTTCCCGCGTACTCACTGACCCCTACGCTAAAGTTGATCCTATTCAAAGTGAAGCCACTATGCGAGTAGAAATAGGAAAAGTTTTGCCTGCACTAGAAGATTTACCAGCAACCTGGCATCACTGCTTAGTAGCATACAGTGCTGACGACTTACCTCTCATCGGAGCTATTCCTAATTTAGAAGGAATACATATTTTTTCTGGCTTTAGTAGTCCATTTACACTGGTACCTCCCCTAGCTAAAAGATTTGCTAATTATGTAGCTGGGGAAAATGATCAGATTATCCAGCAATTATCTCCCAGTCGGTTTCTCTAATTAATTAGTTCTCCTCATAGCTAGATCCTTACCTAAAATTCCGTTTTGAAAAAAGAATGTTACGAATAGTAAGGGTGATAAAAAGCTCTTAGAGGAGATGTCCATTTGATCTCATGGGGTGACAAGCTAGTTGAAAGCTATATTTAGAGAGGAATTTGCCTTCGGGGACTGAATAATATTTCAACAAAAAGAAAACGCTCAATAGGAAATGCTGGGGTGTCAGAGCGATCGCACTACGCCCCCTAACCGTGTTGAAGAATTATTCAAGCTGTATTATAACCCACATTCCGCACTTCATATTGTATTACAAGAGGTTACAAGAGAATATCTATTTAATTAAGTAGAATTACTTATGGTCTTTAGTCACTTCAAGTGAGATCATAAAACTGATGATTCCATCCTTATTGAGTATCAAAAAAATGTCTTTAATCCCACATTCCGCACTTCAAAACGTAGCATAAAAAGCTACAAGACAATATCTATTTAATTAAGCATAATTACTTATGATCTTTAGTCACTTCAAGTGAGATCATAAAGCTGATGATTGCATTCTTATTGAGTATCAAAAAATGTCTTTAATAGAAGAAATAACAATTGAAAATCTTGACCCAAAATTATGGGATTTATACTCTTTAGAAATCAAGGAAAAAGAAATTAATAAACAGTCTATAGTCTATCATCATCAAATGGAAATTAAACCAAGAGGCTCAGAAATAGAAAGAAGGACTGTCGCAGCTGGCCGATTTATTTTAGCTACAAATATTGATTCGTCTTCAGACCTTCATTGCTCAGAAATACTCTGGAATTATAAAAACTAACAAAGTTGTGAACGTGGTTTGGTGATTAATCATTGAGCCACAATTTTTTGCTGATAGTTTTTTGTCAGAAAATCAGAAAGAGTAGAAACAATACTATTTATTATGTCACTGTGTTTATTAGTATATAATCTAGGCCAAAGAGAACTGAGAAAAACTTTAAAAAGAAGCAATAGTACAATTAGGAAAACTAACAAATACTTCGACATTAAGATGGGTATTTCAATGCTTTCAAGTCGTACATTTCTTGAGAATTAATCAATCGCCAAAAGTGGTTAATCTCACAGAAGAAAGGAGCTTAATTTTAGAGTGTTTACCCTCGAGTTGTCAAAAATATTATCTGGGAAACAATAATAAGAAGCGATAGACTTCCAGTCCGCTTCGCGATCGCATTACTTGAAGAACTAAGAAAATTAACTGATGCGAACAACAGGATTGTAGTTCCTCCTGTATGTTCTGCTGCCAAAAGAAATCCCTGGTTTGCTCAAAATATTCATGCCACTAATTTTTTGTGTTCTATAGAATTAATTTGTTTAATTTGTTGGCTCAAAATAGTAATGATAATTCATGTATCTTTTTGTACTACATACCGGAAGTGCGTGTGGGTGGGTTAAATAGCGATTTATTGTATCATAGCTGATATTTTCCAGATGGTTTGCTAAGGAGCGTTATTGTAAAATTTGTGTGAGATTTAAGTAAATATTGACGAGTTACAACAAAATTAAAATTCATATTTTTGAACTAAAATAATCATCTCATTATTATCTAATAATCAAACATTTTTAGCAAATAAATTTAATATTTTGTAACCTTATTTTCATAGATATTAAAAGTAATATCTATCCGAAAAGAACTAATTGAAGTAATTGACAATTCCCGAGTTGACAGTACGCTATATATAGCGTACCTGCGTAAGTCCTGATAGTTTTTAGGACTTACGCAACGGCACTATGTATAGTGGTAATATCTTGAAAATGATAATTTTTGCACCATATATAGCGGTACTTCGTAAGTCCTGAGTTTTATTAAAAAACTCATATGAATTAATTTATTGTTAAGGCTTTGTTGTATAAAGATAGAAAATATGGTAACAATAAGCGTGTGGCACAAGAAACCTATAGTAAGGGTAGAGATGAGTAAGTCCAAGTCCAAGTCTAAGTACCTCTTCAGCAACTGGTCGTAGGTCTGATGCGTCCCTAAGACAGAGAGGGAGCCTCACATTTTGGTTGAATGATGAAGTCATAGAGCAGTGGGTAAATCAACAAAAAACTGGACGTAGGGGGGCATCAAATACCTATAGCAATACGGCCATTGAATTTATGGTCACTATACAATCATTGTTTGGTCTGGCCGGACGACAGACTGAAGGTTTTGTCGAATCTATATTTCAATTGATGGACTTAGATTTACCAGTACCAGACCATAGCACTGTATCCCGTCGCTTGCTCAAACTGAATATCCAACTGCCAGTTATACCAACTAATGAAACTATTCCGTACAGTAGTAGACTCTACAGGGGTGAAAGTTTACGGAGAAGGTGAATGGAAAACAAAAGTTCATGGTGTCAGTAAACGGCGTACATGGGGTAAATTACACCTAGGAGTAAATGAGGCTACAGGAGAGATTGTCAGTGGAGTAGTGACTACCAATGATGTCAGTGATTCACAAGCATTTTCTGAACTTGAGAAATGGAGTAGATGGGGAAATAGCCCAAGTATCAGGAGATGGAGCCTATGACAAGTATAAATGTTACCAGAAAGCTAACCAACTAGGAGCAAAAGTAACAATTCCACCCAGGAAAAATGCAGTAATAGGTCAACACGGCAACTGCAAATGCCCACCTCATCCCAGAGATGAAAACCTCAGAAGAATCAGAAAGGTAGGACGCCAAAAATGGAAGCATGAAAGTGGTTACCATCGGCGTTCTCTATCAGAAACCACAATGTTTAGACTCAAAGTGAGCTTTGGAGGTCAGTTACGACGACGAAAATTCGAAAATCAAGCAGTAGAGTTGTTCATACAATGTGCCATGCTGAACCGTATGATTCAAACAGGTAAACCCAAAAGTCACAAAGTGAAAATCTAGTTAACTTCCTGATGGAAGTTTTTGGCGATCACTACTTTCATGCAACAAAGCCTAATCCTAATATTAGTAGGACTTACGCAGTACAACCTATTTTCGTCATTGCGACCGACAGGGAAGCAATCTCAAATCCTAGTTTTTCGTACCTCATGCGTAAGTCCTGATTACTTTGGTAGAGTTATTGGGAAACAAAAACTGAAAATGATCAAAACCTGACTCTATAAGGTTTTCATAATCTTAGGAGTAAAAACGCTATAAAGCTTGATTAATAAGGGTTTGAGCTATTTTTTTGATCTTAATTCTCAACAACTCTAGTAAAAACAGGCTAAACTGGCTAAAAAGGTGATGGAAATTTGTCTATCTCCCCAGATTAATGAAATATCACCAGCTCAACACAATTAAGCAATCTGTTGACCCCAAGTAGTATCCTGGTTATAGCTAACCAAGGAATGGGTTATAAATTGTTCTGTTGTTCTTCCAATCTCCTGCCACTTCTTAGTTGCATCACCTATTTTCATGGCTTGAGTAATCCAGGGAAGGCTGCTTAACTGGTCTACACCATAGTTAGTTGCAATATATTGCAAATTCCCACTCACTCCTACCCAAACCCCTTGAATTTGTTGAAGCTGATTTTTGAAATCAGCTAATGCTGGAGCAACATTTCCAATCTGAGTATTTAATCCTGTTAGATCGGTAACTAAGCGCGATTTCTTACTTAGTTCCACATTTTGCGTCCCAATTTCACCGATGAGTGCGTTGTATTTCGCCTTTTGAGTATCAGCCTTGATCCCTAGGCCAATGCCTGCTGCCGCGCCAACAAACCACAACAATCCTCCAGATAGAACTGTTATTCCAATTGAAGTTGTTACCGCTGCAATAGTATAGTCTTTCCAAGTTTTCTCCGCTGCATCAGCTTCACGACGTAATTGCTCAATCGTAGTTTTAATCGATCCAACATTCTGGTTAGCAAGTGTCAAAATCTGCGATTGCTGGCCTGTGTATGTTTGCAATTGTTTATTGGCATCCGTAATCTGGCCATCAAAATCTGCAAGTTTCTTAATCAAGGCATCGGTTTCTTCATATCTTCGGCAGTGGATACTAGTCCACCTTGACCAACTAAAATTTCCCTAAGATACTCTGCACGCTCCTCTTTTGTCCCCATTCCAGGATGCAAAATATCCTTGAGAGCCAAAAATGTATAGTTATATGTACTGGTGTACTGGCACCATTTTGTATTTGGCTAGCTAACCAAATAATATGACCATAAATTTCACTAGGAGGTTCTGAAGTTGTAAGATAACCTCCATCCTGAGCAAGCTTGGCTTGAATTGAAGTTGGATTCCCAAACTGAACTGAAAGCCCCTGGACCTTCTTCATTGCTTTAAGGGTATCTTCTACTAGGGATATATCAGAGAACTCGCCATATTTATCATCCCAATTACCCTCATTAATAGGTAACTGCATGGTCTGGGTAATGTAGTTTTGCAATGTAAGCCACTGAGTACCAAACAAAATAAAGCGATTATGGGGAGTCCCATGACCACTTGGAGCAGTATTGGGGAGAACTAAGAGATTAGATGGAGCCGCTATTAACCGTAAAACAAACGCTACTGACTATTTCAATACAAGCTAAACTAGCTAAAAAGGTGATGGAAATCTGTCGATCTTCCCAGAGTTATGAAAGATAAGTTGTATTTCGTCAGGAGGTTCTGAAGTTGTAAGATAACCTCAATCCTGAGCAAGCTTGTTCAGTGTTCGAGATGGAGTCAGAGTGGTTCTATAGCCTCATAGACACCAGGGATAAAAGAAACCATGAAGGCTGCATAGCCAAAAGTCAAGATTAAGATTAGAGGTCAAGCCCTCGGTCTGTTAGTATGTCTAGGCTCCATACATTACTGCACTTCCACCTAACACCTATTAACGGGTCGTCTTCCCGTGACCTTACCTACCTAACGTAGTGAGAGTACTCATCTTGAGGTGGGCTTCCCACTTAGATGCTTTCAGCGGTTATCCACTCCGCACTTGGCTACCCTGCGTTTACCGTTGGCACGATAACAGGTACACTAGCGGTGCGTTCCTCCCGGTCCTCTCGTACTAGGGAGGACTCCTCTCAATACTCTTACGCCTACACCGGATATGGACCGAACTGTCTCACGACGTTCTGAACCCAGCTCACGTACCGCTTTAATGGGCGAACAGCCCAACCCTTGGGACGTACTTCCGCCCCAGGTTGCGATGAGCCGACATCGAGGTGCCAAACCTCCCCGTCGATGTGAACTCTTGGGGGAGATCAGCCTGTTATCCCTAGAGTAACTTTTATCCGTTGAGCGACGGCCTTTCCACTCAGTACCGTCGGATCACTAAGGCCGTGTTTCCACCCTGCTTGAGTTGTCTCTCTTACAGTCAAGCTCCCTTTTGCCTTTACACTCTTCGGCTAATTTCCAACTAGCCTGAGGGAACCTTTGCGCGCCTCCGTTACCTTTTAGGAGGCGACCGCCCCAGTCAAACTGCCCCCCTGAAACTGTCTTTAGGCCGGATACGGCTCTAAGTTAGAATTCTAGCCTCTCTAGAGTGGTATCTCACCGATGGCTCCTAGACCCCCACAAGGGACTATTCATCGCCTCCCACCTATCCTGCGCAAGAGAAGCCCGAACACAATTCCAGGCTACAGTAAAGCTTCATAGGGTCTTTCTGTCCGGGTGCAGGTAGTCCGTATCTTCACAGACATTTCTATTTCGCCGAGTCTCTCTCTGAGACAGCTCCCAGATCGTTACGCCTTTCGTGCGGGTCGGAACTTACCCGACAAGGAATTTCGCTACCTTAGGACCGTTATAGTTACGGCCGCCGTTCACCGGGGCTTCGGTCGCCAGCTTCACTTTCGCTGACCGACTTCCTTAACCTTCCGGCACTGGGCAGGCGTCAGCCCCCATACTTCGTCTTTCGACTTTGCGGAGACCTGTGTTTTTGGTAAACAGTCGCCTGGGACTCTTCACTGCGACCAGCTCTCGCTGGTACCCCTTCTCCCGAAGTTACGGGGCCATTTTGCCGAGTTCCTTAGAGAGAGTTATCTCGCGCCCCTTAGTATTCTCAACTACCCTACCTGTGTCGGTTTCGGGTACAGGCGTTAATAGTTTATGGTGTTTAGAGCTTTTCTAGGAAGCATGACAGATACTACTTCGCACCCTTAGGTGCTCGGACTCACGCCTCAGCTTGGAACGTTTTCTCCATTCCGCAACACCTTGAACGCTTACACCGGTAACCATCTTCCGGCTAGCTCACGCCTTCTCCGTCCCTCTGCACCAACTATTTACGGTACGGGAATTTTTACCCGTTGTCCATCGACTACGCCTTTTGGCCTCGCCTTAGGTCCTGACTCACCCTCCGCGGACGAGCCGTCCGGAGGAACCCTTAGGGTTTCGGGGTATGTGATTCTCACACATATTTTCGCTACTCAAGCCGACATTCTCACTTCCGTTTCGTCCACAACTGCTTTCGCTACTGCTTCGTACTAATACGGAACGCTCCCCTACCAATACTTTTAGTATTCCACAGCTTCGGTATATCACTTAGCCCCGTTCATTTTCGGCGCCAGAGTCCTTGACCAGTGAGCTATTACGCACTCTTTTAAGGGTGGCTGCTTCTAAGCCAACCTCCTGGTTGTCTATGCACTCCAACCTCCTTTCTCACTTAGTGATAATTTGGGGACCTTAGCTGGTGGTCTGGGCTGTTTCCCTTTCGACGATGAAGCTTATCCCCCACCGTCTCACTGGTAAGATTTCCATCTGGTATTCTGAGTTTGTCTCGATTTGGTACCGCTCTCGCAGCCCGCACCGAAACAGTGCTTTACCCCCAGACTTTTTCTCTTACCGCTGCGCCTCAACACATTTCGGGGAGAACCAGCTAGCTCCGGGTTCGATTGGCATTTCACCCCTAACCACACCTCATCCGCCGATTTTTCAACATCGGTCGGTTCGGACCTTCACTTGGTGTTACCCAAGCTTCATCCTGGACATGGTTAGATCACCCGGGTTCGGGTCTATAAACTGTGACTTTACGCCCTCTTCAGACTCGCTTTCTCTTTGGCTTCAACCTTTCTGGTCTTAACCAGCCACAGCCTATAACTCGCCGGCTCATGCTTCAACAGGCACACGGTCACTCGTTAAATCGAGCTCCCATTGCTTGTAAGCTGACGGTTTCATATTCTATTTCACTCCCCTTCCGGGGTTCTTTTCACCTTTCCCTCGCGGTACTGGTTCACTATCGGTCACACAGGAGTATTTAGCCTTACGAGGTGGTCCTCGCTGATTCACACGGGATTTCACGTGCCCCATGCTACTCGGGATACAACCGGAATCAAATTTAGTTTTTGACTACAGGACTTTCACCTTCTCTGGTACAGTATTCCGCTGTTTCATCTAACTTTATTCTATTCCTAATGGTTGTCCCACTACCCCACATGTAATTACACATGGTTTAGGCTGTTTCCATTTCGCTCACCGCTACATTGGAAATCGCTTTTGCTTTCTCTTCCTCCAGCTACTAAGATGTTTCAGTTGGCTGGGTTCGCTCGTGCAGGCCTATATATTCAGCCTGTCGTTTTTGGGTTGCCCCATTCGGATATTTCCGGCTCAATGCTTGCTTCCAACTCCCCGGAACTTTTCGTAGGTAACCACGTCCTTCTTCGCCTCTGTGTACCTAGGTATCCACCGTCAGCCCTTTATAACTTGACCACTTTTTTCTTTCTACACCTGAACTAGGTTTTTTTTAAGGTTTTACTTAACCTCTGGTTCAGTTACTTTGACTTTTTTTGACTATGCAGTTTTCAAGGTTCTTACTGGTATTTAAGAATACCAGCAGCATGACTTGCTTTATTCAGGTCTTGTTGCTGATTTCTACCTTTTTTATTCCTGGAGGTAAGCGGACTCGAACCGCTGACTTCTGCCTTGCAAAGGCAGCGCTCTACCAACTGAGCTATACCCCCTTACCCTTCTTAGGTGGGCTATCCTGGACTTGAACCAGGGACCTCACCCTTATCAGGGGTGCGCTCTAACCACCTGAGCTAATAGCCCATTTATCGAACCTTAACTCTAGTTTGAAAGTTTACTTTACTACTTTTTTTATTTATCCTTGCTCGACCAGGGTTTGACCTTCACAACACTATTTTTAATCTTACTGTATTGATCCGGTTGGTCTCCCTTTAAAGGAGGTGATCCAGCCACACCTTCCGGTACGGCTACCTTGTTACGACTTCACCCCAGTCATCAGCCCTACCTTCGGCATCCCCCTCCCTTTCGGGTTAGAGTAATGACTTCGGGCGTGGCCAACTTCCATGGTGTGACGGGCGGTGTGTACAAGGCCCGGGAACGGATTCACCGCAGTATGCTGACCTGCGATTACTAGCGATTCCTCCTTCATGCAGGCGAGTTGCAGCCTGCAATCTGAACTGAGACTGGGTTTTGGGGATTGGCTTCCCCTCTCGGGTTCGCTACCCTCTGTCCCAACCATTGTAGTACGTGTGTAGCCCAGGACGTAAGGGGCATGCTGACTTGACGTCATCCCCACCTTCCTCCGGTTTGTCACCGGCAGTCTCTTCAGAGTGCCCAACTTAATGATGGCAACTAAAGACGAGGGTTGCGCTCGTTGCGGGACTTAACCCAACATCTCACGACACGAGCTGACGACAGCCATGCACCACCTGTGTTCGCGCTCCCGAAGGCACTCTCATGTTTCCATTAGATTCGCGACATGTCAAGTCCTGGTAAGGTTCTTCGCGTTGCATCGAATTAAACCACATACTCCACCGCTTGTGCGGGCCCCCGTCAATTCCTTTGAGTTTCACACTTGCGTGCGTACTCCCCAGGCGGGATACTTAACGCGTTAGCTACGGCACTGCCTGGGTCGATACAGGCAACACCTAGTATCCATCGTTTACGGCTAGGACTACTGGGGTATCTAATCCCATTCGCTCCCCTAGCTTTCGTCCCTCAATGTCAGTTTTGGTCTAGCAAAGCGCTTTCGCCACCGATGTTCTTCCCGATATCTACGCATTTCACCGCTACACCGGGAATTCCCTTTGCCCCTACCAAACTCTAGCTTTGTAGTTTCCACTGCCTGACCAGAGTTGAGCCCTGGGTTTTGACAGCAGACTTACATGGCCATCTACGGACGCTTTACGCCCAATCATTCCGGATAACGCTTGCCTCCTCCGTATTACCGCGGCTGCTGGCACGGAGTTAGCCGAGGCTGATTCCTTTGGTACCGTCAGATCTTCTTCCCAAAGAAAAGGGGTTTACAACCCTAGAGCCTTCCTCCCCCACGCGGTCTTGCTCCGTCAGGCTTTCGCCCATTGCGGAAAATTCCCCACTGCTGCCTCCCGTAGGAGTCTGGGCCGTGTCTCAGTCCCAGTGTGGCTGCTCATCCTCTCAGACCAGCTACTGATCGTTGCCTTGGTATGCTTTTACCACACCAACTAGCTAATCAGACGCGAGCTCATCTCCAGGCAATTTATCTTTTACCCTAAGGCTCATCCGGGATTAGCAGAAGTTTCCTTCTGTTGTCCCAGACCTGAAGGCAGATTCTCACGCGTTACTCACCCGTCCGCCACTAACTCCGAAGAGTCCGTTCGACTTGCATGTGTTAAGCAGACCGCCAGCGTTCATCCTGAGCCAGGATCAAACTCTCCATGATGTTTGGTTTGATTCTCTGTTTTTTCTCTTTGTCTATTGACTAAGAGGTTTTTTTTGTATCTTTGAATTCAGAATTTTACTTCTAAACTCTGGTTAATTATTTTTATAACAAGGACTATAAATAATAGTGCTTTTCAACTTTCAAACTATGAAGTTTTCTAGGTTCAGGCGTTGGATTGAGGTTTTTGTCTCTCTCACCTGCGCATTTACTAAGGTAGCAACTCTATCAGGAACTGTCAACCCCTTTTCTCATTTTTTTTCGGGAAATAGATATTTTTACTAAAGTAATATAGGCTGTATTGACTATTTGGCAGACTTTTCAGGCCTTTAAGATCTTACAAAAAAAATATATTGACCTATAAATTCAGCCAATAATGCCTATTTTTTTTATCTCAAAATTTATACTAATTTTATGAAAAAAAATTATGAGGAAAATATTGCTGCCTATTAATATTACTGGAATAATGATCAAGGTGATTTAAAAAAAATATTTTCTCAGATGGCATAATCTACTTGGACTAGAAACGCTAAAAAAAAATACAGGACTTACGCTGACGCAACACATATAGTGTATCTTCTTCGTAAATTCAGCTCAATTCTACTTCCTGGTTTTTTTTGAGACAGATACTATCTTTATATAATGTAAAGTTAGATTTTTTTGGGTTTTAGCAATTTTTGGGGCTTAATTCCCAACAACTCTATTGCAGATTTGACAAATAATTCTACTGCTTGAGGATATCTCTTATCCTCGTCGCAACTTCCCTGTAAATATTGCTTTGAGTCTAAACATAAATGTAATTTACGCTATATTTCTATATAGAATAGAAAAGAACTAGATCTTAATGGAAGGCTTTTGTCAAAAATAATTGTCAGTAGAGAGCTTTCTCTGGTATTTTTTTAGTGGTTATGGTCTGAGCTATCAAAATAAAGAGTACCTAATGTCTATGTATGGGAATCCTCAAGAGTATGAAACTATAGGAATATCAATAATAAATCTAACAGAATATTTTATCAAATCCCTTGTAGAGTATATGTTGGTTATGCTAGATATAAAGCATAACTGTTTTATAAGAATTGAAAATTAAATTGGTTGTCAAAAACTTGGGATAGCTAAAAAGTTGAAATACTCTTGTTACTCTCATGTTATCCTAACCATATTTCCCCGGAAACTTCTGCACTGCGTCTAGGGTTTCTTGCAGTAGCTCTTTTAGAATAATTACATTTTTGAAAATGTATAACATTAAAAAAATATTGATGATTTTTTAATTAAAGTAAATAGTTATAAAAATAATGTAATCAACATATACGAATAAAGCAAAATTACTTAATTATCATAAACTATAGGAGAATTTGACAAAAAAAATAATTTAATTTGATTAAAATTTAACTGTATAAAAAGGCAGGTGTAATTTTTAAATCATTGATTAATTCTAAAATAAATAAACAGGTTTTCCAAGTTATAAAAATTCCTATACTCTAAGAGAAAAACTACTAAGACAGACATATTAAATAAGAATATGAATAAAAATATTAATAATACAGTTGCATCTCAAGAAAATAACAAAAACAATATAAAAGAACAAGTAGAAATGTCTAATAATATTGCTCAAGATATACAGCTTGATAAATATTTTTTGCAGAAGTTAATTATAGGAAGTAGTCTCACTTCTTTAGCATTGCTGTTAGGTGTATTCTTAACCAATAAGTCTATATTCGTTAGAAAAAATGTAGTAAATGAAGGTAATTTATCTACTATTAAAACTGAAGAATATACTTCATCGGAATTAACTTTACCAGTATCACCTTTAGTATCTGCGACTGTTGGTCAATCTACGAAAAAGACTTCTATTAACA
Source organism: Trichodesmium erythraeum IMS101 (assembly GCF_000014265.1). Taxonomy (NCBI): domain Bacteria; kingdom Bacillati; phylum Cyanobacteriota; class Cyanophyceae; order Oscillatoriales; family Microcoleaceae; genus Trichodesmium; species Trichodesmium erythraeum. The sequence goes on along the minus strand of NC_008312.1, from coordinate 3,135,304 downwards.
AAAAGGATATTCTAAATCAATTAATATTATCTGAAGCTTTAACTTTGCTTAATTTAGTTTCAGCCTCTAGTTTTAGCCAAGCAATAATCAAAGCTTCTGAAATTCCTCAAAGCGATCCACTCTACCCTAAGGCAAAAAATCAAATAGAAAACTGGAGTTTGACTATTCTTGATATAGCCAGTGGACGAGCATTAAAAGGAGATTATGATGGTGCAATTGCTGCGGCTAAATTGGTACCTCGAAATGTCAGACCAATTTATCAAGAAGCACAGTTGGCTATCGCAGAATGGCAAACAGAAACAGCTAAACAAAAAAAAGTTAAGGAAGGGTTTAATGAAGCGTTACTCAAATCTGCGAAGGAACAGATTAAGCCTGGACAAGCTTCCTCTTATATAATAGCAATTAACGAAGCTCGTAAAATTCGATCTAGTGAGCCTAAATATGAAAAAGCTCAAAAGTTGATTGCTCAGTGGAGTGATACAATATTTAGTATTGCAAAAGTACGAGCTAAGAATAAAAACTTGAGTGAGGCTATTTTGGCTGGTGAGTTAGTTCCTTATGGAACACCAACTTATGAGTCTGCTCAAAAAGCATTAGCAGATTGGAAAAGCCAAAAACAAACAAAAAAAAGAAATGAGCAAATAAGGTAATACTTTATAATTTAATAATCTATTTTGGTAAAGCATTCAAATTTGAGCTAATTGATTAACTGATAAATTCACTATAATAATTTAATCATTGGTTATGATGATTTTTATACATCATAATTTTTCTCTACTCGTGAGTTACACACTTAGTGGCTGAGATGATTGCCCTACAAGAGTATTAGTCTTTACTACTTGTGCATTATTTGTTGGTAGTCCTGTAGACGTATTGACATTTATAAGTAAATCCCTTTGCTTTTAAGAAGCATAACTGCAGAAATCACTATTCATTTTTCTGAGACTATGCTTTAATGCTAAGGGTGAAAAAAGAATGCTATAAATAGCTAAAGCGATTGTATTAAGTTTTTTGCTCTATGCATGGGACACTAAAAATTAATATTTTTGAGTCAAAAAAGATTCTCAAAAATTTTTTGCTGATAGAGTAAAAACAGATAAAAAAAGAGAAAGGGTGAAAATTTTGGTTTTGGTAGTACATGTAAGAATGTGTGGGAATGATGAGATGAATATAGTCCCTAAGTCGGGGAAATAATTATGGAGTGTCCTTTTTGCCGTACTGATAAACCCCATAAGTATGGAAAAACTAGTATTGGACGTTAACGTTACTATTGTCCCGAATATGGATAATGTTTCACTGAAACTTTTGACACTCTATACTATCGTTGGCAAATTGGGTAATAAAAAATACTCATAGTTCTACAATATCATGTCGAGGGTAGTAGCTTTAAAGGAATTAGTCATACAGCGAAACTGGCCTATAATACAATAGTCAGCTTGGTATCTAGTATCTTCTCAAAAAAAGGCATTGGTGACAATTCTAGTTAAAAGGGCAAAAAGCTATGAAAAAGCTACAAGTAGAAATTAGGGCGTTGGTAAATTTACAGATGAATCTAATCTGGCAGCGAAGGGGTAGATTTCCAAACTTGAGATGATGAATTGAAAGTCTGATGGAATGCTTCAGGATCTCTACCAAGCCAGGAGTGGTATGGCGTTTTTGTAGTGCAGTCGAGCTAAGTAGTGTAGTAAACAATTATTTTCTCTTTCTACTCTGGTAATGTAGGTTTTACTGATAATTTGGTCTGCTCAGGAATAAATAATTTATAAATATGGTTTCCATTACTGTCCCAGAAATAGCATTATCAACAAGCGATCGCCTGTCAGAACAAATAAAATCTTTAGCACTAAGGTTTTCAATTACCCAACCGAGCATACCTGGTCGAAAATAGTCTACCATTATTCAAATCTCAACTTAATTTTTTTTTGAGATCATAGAATCAACTTTATATCAATTATTTATGCTTATTGATAATAACTAGCTCAGCTATTTCTCAAGCCCTCCTCTTTTTGATCTTATGGTTACTTTAGAGTACATCGACAATTCGACCTGTGTTCTAAATACTACAAGCCCAGTATCCCAAAGATTTGAACAAAAAATTTCTTATTGTATGTGTTGAGTTCAAGTATGGAGTGTTTCCAGTGACTAGTCCTCTTCTGTGAGATACCAATCTTTGGTGCAGTGTTCCCAAAATTGGTATTCTTCCTCACTTAACCTGTATTTTTATATATATCCGGACAGGTTAGTAAAAAATTTAATTTCACCACAATATTGATTGTTTTTCATTCCGATGCTCTCTTGGCTGAGAGGGTGGGTCTTTAACTAAAGTTGAAATAAAAGCATCCAATGTTCGCTGGAAATCTTCTCGTGCCTGAAAATAACCTAATCGATTAACTATTTGCCCATTAACAAAGAGAATCAAAGTAGGCAAAGTTTGGAGTTGATAGGTGCTAGCAAGTTTTAAACTTTTGTCAGCATTCACCCCTACCAGCTTTAAATGGCAATTCCACTCAGATTGAAATTTAACTAATTGGGGGACAATCATTTTACACAAGCCACACCAAGGGGCCCAAAAATAAACTAAAACAGGTTGAGAAGATTCCAAAACCTCTTTTTTAAAAGTCTTTTCGTTAACTGACAAAATCATCATGTTTAAATCTATTTAAATTAAATTTTTTATATCCTGGGATTATGCTACCAGTCTATGTTCCCAGTTGCACGGATTAGTAAAGGATGAGCTTGCCAGAATAAAAGGACAAAAAGTCCTATTCCAAGGTAAGCCCATCTGATAAACTCCTGTAAATGTAAAGTTTGACGTCCTTGGATAATGGCAAGAAAAGGAATAACTGATGTTCGGGACTTTAATTGGTCATAAGATTCACCAAAACGCTTTTGAAGTCGGCGATCGCCATGCCAAACACCAAACAAATGATGGAGTATTAGGCCAACTGATGTCACAAAAGTAAAGCTTGTTCCTAGCCAAAGGGTGTGGGCAATACACCAGATTACTTGGCCTACCATTTGAGGATGGCGCGTAATGCGAATAATCCCTGTTTCATGAAGATGTACTTGTGGTTTTTGAATTGCTGCAATTTCTAGTAGATTAAATGTAGAGGGATAGAGGAAAAGGAATGAAATTGCTGAGAATGTCCAAACTATAGGTTTAACAATTGGGACGCCTTGCAGTTGCCATAACTGTAAGCCATCGTAACGGTGATTGAAAAAATAAATAATCAGAATTACTGCTAATGGTAGACTCACTAGGGCAAATAAAATGCGGTAGAGTCTAGGACCAATTTTGTTTTCTGCCCAGGAACGGAGGGCTGCTAAACCACTATGAGCGATCGCGAAACTTAGCAGTAAACCTAAGATAATCAAATGGCTAGGGGTGAAGGAATCATTAAACATGGCTACTAGAGGAAATTGATAATAAAAGTTAACTTTTGGATGAATCTTCGAGCAGTATGCTAGAGGGACATAAACTCTTTATCCCTTGAATGCCCAAGTCAAAAGTAATCTCTGACTTAGTTTTTGATGCGGAAATACTTTTTTACATTATGCATTTGTATTTGTCAATGGGATTTATGCTATATCCGCACCCTAAATGCGTAGTGCTATAGAAAAGATCAAAGGATGAGAAAAGAGGTTGATAAGGGGCACGGAAAGATATGTCTCTGTTTTCCTAAATTATAAAATAGCTAAGTTATAGCAAAAAGTAGAAGGTAGATTATTGATATAGCAGTTGTCAGGACGGTTACGACATTCTCGCACGTTTTACATTTAATCCGTGGTCCAAATGTACGGGGGCGAATGGCCACTTGCTTCTATTTAGAACTTCTGAGTTTAGCTATATTCCTAAATTTAGGCTTTTCTAGAAGTCCTAACCTTTGTAGCTACTGCTATAAATAAACAGCTTTTTAAGACAACAAAAAAATGTAAATTTACCCTTTGTCAACATTTCCCCACTTTCTTTGTCCTTTTCTACGACCTATGGAGTCAAATAAAAGGCAAAATGGTCATACTCTGTCCATCAGGTAACCCTTTGGACATCAACTCCCTAAATTTCTTTTTCCTTTAACAATATGTCTGAGCTTCCTTTCACCCTAGACCAATTACGCATTCTTAAAGCGATCGCTGCTGAAGGTAGCTTTAAACGAGCTGCCGATAGTCTATTTGTTTCTCAACCAGCAGTTAGTTTACAAGTGCAAAACTTAGAACGACAGTTGAACGTGCCTTTATTTGACCGAGGTGGTCGCCGGGCACAATTAACTGAGGCTGGTCATCTATTACTTACTTACGGTGAGAAAATATTGTCTCTTTGTCAAGAAACTTGCCGGGCGATCGAGGATCTGCAAAATCTCCAGGGAGGTACATTAATTGTTGGTGCTTCTCAAACTACTGGTACTTATTTACTACCCCGAATGATTGGAATGTTTAGACAAAAATATCCTGATGTAGCTGTGCAGCTACACGTTCATTCTACTCGTCGTACTGCTTGGAGTGTAGTTAATGGGCAAATAGATTTAGCTATTATTGGGGGCGAAGTTCCTCCAGAATTGCAAGAGTCTTTAGAGGTTATACCTTATGCTGAGGATGAACTGGCCTTAATTTTGCCTGTGTCTCACTCTTTGGCAGAAAAGGAGACAATTCAAAAAGATGATTTGTATCATTTAAAATTCATTACTTTAGATTCTCAATCTACTATTCGCAAAGTAATTGATCAAGTATTATCCCAGAGTAACATTGATACTCGCCGTCTAAGAGTGGAGATGGAACTAAGTTCAATTGAAGCAATTAAAAATGCGGTTCAGTCTGGTTTGGGAGTAGCTTTTGTTTCTGTTTCTGCTATTGAAAAGGAATTACAAATTGGGGTTATGACTACAGTAAAAGTAGACCAGATAGTTATCAATAGGATATTATCAGTAATTTATAATCCTAATCGTTACCGCTCTAAAGCAGCAGAGGCTTTTAGTAAGGAAATTTTGCCTTTGTTTTCTACTTTGAATTTTAACCCTGATAATATTAAGCCTTTATCTAAAGAAATACAACCTATAGAGGTAGTAACAAATAATGTTAGTCAAACTTGAATAACTTTTGAATACCAGTAACAATTACTGTTTTATGTATTTATTTACTATTCTTATAACTTGAACTATTTTTTTAACCTTGATGATTTTGTTAAACGGAATAATGATAGGGTAAAAATAAAAAAGTTAAGATGGTAAACAAAACTATATTCAGTAAATATGAATAGGTCTAAATGTTTGTATTGACTCAAAAACTGATATGAGTATGATAACTCATTCAAGCTTAAAGTAAAGAGGGAGTTTTACTTTTTGGTTAACTTCAAAGGTAATTCAGGAGTTGCTTAATCAGAAAAAACTGGACGTAGGGTAGCATCTTATAATTGTAGTAACACGGCTATTAAATGTATGGTGACTATATTAGTAGTTTTAAGTACTTCTGATACAGGTCGTCGAGAAATTTAGGAGATGGAGTAATAGGGTTATCTCGTTTTTTTTGGCAACAGGTACGCCTAGTATTATTATCTATGTATGGAAAGTATTTATAGAGATTAATATTAAACTATACCTCACTCTCCTCAAGTGTGCTGCTATAAATTTACATATAAAAACAGTTGAAGGGTTTGCTAGATATCCCTCACAAAATAAGAAAAAACCTGCTCTTAAACAGTACCTATGGGACTAAGAACTTACATTTTGTCTCTTTGTCGGTTTATTTGTGATTTTTTTGACTTGATTTATGATGCTATAATCGGCAGTAAACTAATTCTTTTCTTAACTTTTTTTTCCATATTTAAAGATAAAAAATACAATCATGATGATTGCTATTGCTTCTACTATTTTTGGGTTTTGCTAAAATATAAGTTTATTTAAAAAACAATAAATATTTAAAAAATATTAACCCTCTTTCATTACATTTTTGGGTTTTGTATTCCTCTAATACTTGCTAATTAATCAGTTCATTTTTATCTAATATATTTATCCCTAATATAAGTATATTGGCTTTATTTTTTTCGATAACTATAATTTCTGCTATTATTTATATTCGATAACTATAATTTCTGCTATTATTTATATCTGACTTTTAACCTGATATTTTATTTTATTTGGTTTGGCTAATTTCTAGGGTTTTCTTACTGTTTTATATTTACGATTTTATATGTACTTAATTTCTGGGATTGGATGATAGAGAATGTGATGTTAAGTTGATTATATTACATTTTTATAAATGCATTATTTTGATTTTATTCTCGTTCCTAAAGTATTGAGCTATTTAATGTTATTTGGTTAAATATCCTCAAAAATTTGATGTTGGTTTAGGGCGAGTAATATGAACTTCCCAGAATGCTTTTAATACTGCGAAAACTTCACGGATAGAATAACGTCTCATAGAATCATTTCTAAACTTTCCCCAGTCTGGCATACCTAAACCTACAACATCTACTCCTAATTGACGACAAGTATAAACTGCACGAGGTAAGTGATAGTTTTGAGTTACTAAAACGGCTTGAGTAATACCAAATATTTCTTTGGCACGATAACAACTTTTATAAGTACTAAAACCAGAAGAATCTAGAATAATATCTTCAACAGATACACCATGATTAATTGCATATTCTTGCATTGCTTTTACCTCATTATAATCAGGGGTACTATTGTCGCCAGTCATCAAAATTTTTTGAATACTACCAATATTGTATAAATTAATTGCGCCTTGTACTCGGTCAGCTAACATTGGTGTGGGAGTACCATCTTCCCAAATTCCGGCGCCAAAAACTATGGCAATAGCTTTAACTGGAACTTCTTCTGAATTTTGATAGCAATAGTTGCTTGTTGTTACTTTGATGTAAAGGTTTAAAGATAGGGTTATTAATAGTATTGTTAATACTAAAATCCACAAATTTAAGGGTTGATTAAGTGAAAAAAATTTAGAAAACATAGATAATAATTAATTCTAGAATAAATACTTTCTAGATATTTTTATTGATAACTTATTTGTTTGCTAGACCAACAGCTTCGGAAATGGAGTTTAATCCATGTTCATCTAGCTTTTTTAGTAATCCTTGGAGAATTTGTTTGACTATTCCTGGTCCTTGATAAACTAATCCTGTATAAATTTGAATTAAACTGGCACCAGCAGTAATTTTATTCCAGGCATCTTCTGAAGTGAATATACCACCTACCCCAATAATTGGTAATTTTCCTTTTGTTTCTTGCCAGATAAATTTAATTATTTCTGTTGATCTTTTGGTTAATGGTTTGCCACTAATTCCACCTGCTTCTTCTATAATAGGTTTGCCTGTTGCTGGAAGTATTTTAGTTGTTAATTTTTCACGATTAATAGTTGTGTTTGTAGCAATTATACCAGATATTTTATATTCTTTAATTAGGTCTATTATGGCGGCGATCGCTTCATTTTCTAAATCTGGTGCAATCTTAACTAAAATAGGCTTTTTTCTTTCATTTTCTCTTGGCAAAACTTCTAAAATTTTACTTAAACTATCAGTGTTTTGCAGGGAACGTAACCCTGGGGTATTAGGAGAAGATACATTTACTACAAAATAATCTCCACAATTTTTTAATAGTCTAAAACTTTCTAAATAATCTGTTGCTGCTGCTTCTAAAGGGGTGATTTTAGATTTACCAATATTTACTCCATAAGGAAAGAAAAAAGAATTTTTTTTGTTTTGAATTTGGAATTTCTTAGCTAAGGCGGCAGCTCCTTTATTATTAAATCCCATTCTGTTTAAGACGGCTTTATCTTTTGGTAAGCGGAATAATCTTGGTTGCGCATTTCCTGGTTGTTGATGGAAGGTAACTGTACCAAGTTCAGCAAACCCAAAACCTAGTTGAGGCCACATATTAATTGCCTGACCATCTTTATCATATCCTGGGGCTAAACCTACTGGGTTTTTAAAGTTTAATTCCCATAAGTTTTGCTCTAGACGAGTGTCTTTAAAACAGAATAATTTTTCCATTGTTGTCCTAATACTATTTACTAGTTGAGAGTCGGAGTGAGTATCTATAAAACTGAGCATATTTAGGACTTGATGATGTGCCCATTCTGGATCGGCTTTTAAACCGGAAAATATAATAGGAAATAGGACGGAACGATAAATATTTAACACTTTATTTTTAATGGTAGTTAGGGTTGACAAAAAAGGTATTTTAGTGAGGTTGGGAAATAGGGATGTAATAATTAAAGTTTTATGGAAAGGTTTGTCGGTTTTGACTTATTAACATTTCTGATAATTACTTACTAAATTATATTCTTAATTCTAAAGGGTTACAAGTGTTTATTTTCGTGATTATTTTAATTATGCAAAAATTTTAACTAAATTGCGGTGTTTGATGATATTTGGAAAGGTATGAGCGATCGCTTATCAAAAAAATCAAAAAATACGGTTTTTTTTTCACTATAACAGGTTCTTATTATGAAAATTCTTTAATAATTCCTAATCTTATCTATTCTGGTGAATTTTTTCGGTACTTAATGGTTATTGGAAAACTATTAAATACATTAAATATGGTGGAAAAATAGAGGGATATTTTGACGAAATAACTATTTATAAAAATGATGATTATAAGTTAGGAAATATTTCTACAGACAAGATGGAAAGTTTTCCTGAATTTGAAATAAGTTAAACTACCAGGATGTCTTTTAATTCTGGGATATTTTTTTTTAATGAATAATATTTTAATTTTTAATATTTCAAAATAAACAGGCTTCTGCTCTAGATACTGAGAATAAAGCGATTAAATTTTTACTGAAAAAATTAATGGTAAGCTAGTTACGAAATAATTGCAAATATACCTATTGAATATAATTAATTTAACTACAATAGTAGATACTCTAAATTTAGTTTATTTTCTCAAAAATTGTTGATAAACTTGAGTTTGAGGATGCAAATTATACAAGCTGTATTATCAGAAATTTCAGTGCCTATTTTTTGTTTTTTAGGAAATATACTGAAATAATATGACAAAATAGAAATTTAGATTTTTCAATTAAGCTGTTTTTGGCTCTAATTCCACTTTGTTTTTCCTAAATTGTACTTTAGCGGGGTCTAATTGCGGGGATATCCCAGTTATGGCTAATACTTGTTTAATATTCTAAAACATTTAAAAATTTAACTCCTACTTTTGGTAGGTTGGTTTGGCTCTGGCTTCAAGCCTTTAGTATAAAGTTAAGAAGGAACTAATTAATTAAAAAGTGGTTAATTTAAAAAAGTTGGAAGATTCTATTGTTTTAATTGCAAGTGCTAAAGATAATAGAAAAAATGTTATTGGTACTGGATTTATATTTCATAAGGAACAGAATTGTACTTATCTACTTACTTGTGCTCATGTTGTTGAGGATGTTGGTGGGGCAGACAACATAAAGGTAAATAATATTCCGGCGGAAGTTATAAAGATAGGAGATATTCAGGGTTTTGATTTAGCTGTTTTAAAGGTGAATGAAAGTTTTTCAGCTCCATCTTTAAGTTTAATGATTTTATATGGAGAGGAAGAAAAAAATTTGCTTGTGAAAATTCCTGGTTATTATCTTTGGGGTCAAAATAATGCACTTTGTCGTCAAACAATAAAAGGAAGAATGACAGTAGAGGTTGATGGAGAAAGGGCATTTCAATTAATAGAAAATATGCCAGAAGATGTGGCGGTTGAAAAGTTAGAGATAGAAAAAGGAAGTCTCCGTTCAGGTTATAGTGGTTCTCCTGTTATTGATATTAATACAGGACTAGTTATCGGTCTAGTTACTCATAAAATTGATGTTGATGGAGTAGGAATGTTTGGTAGAGCAATATCAATAGAGGCTTTAGAAAAAATTTGGTTTGAAATAACTGATGAAGTCTTTAAAAAAATTAAACGAGAATCAAAAACAATAGAAGTTTTAACTAGTACAAATATTGAAGATAATTTAGAAAGTAAAGTTACATTATCAAAAGAACTAGACAAGGGAGAATTGTTTACTTTTGCAGTTGTAAGTGTTAATAATTTTGGCAGTATTGTTAATCGTAGTCAAGGGGGTGCTAGACAGAAAATAGAAAATTTAGGTAATGGAATTAAATTGGAAATGGTTTATATTCCTGGGGGTACTTTTACTATGGGTTCTCCTGAAAGTGAAGTGGATAGCAATAATAATGAACGGCCCCAACATGATGTAACTGTCCCTAACTTTTTTATGGGCAAATATCCAGTTACTCAAGGACAGTGGAAAGCGATCGCCTCCTGCGCAGACTTGAAAGTAAAATTAGACCTAGAGCTAGAACCATCTTATTTTAAAGAACCATACCGAAATATAGATAGATGGCAGAGACCAGTTGAGGAGGTTATTTGGTACCAAGCTATAGAGTTTTGCCAAAGGCTATCGAAATTAACAGGAAAGAATTATAGACTGCCCAGTGAAGCAGAATGGGAATATGCTTGCCGTGCAGGAACAACTACACCTTTCTATTTTGGGGAAACTATAACGCCTGAGTTAGTTAACTATAATGACAAATATGTTTATGGTAGTGCACCAAAAGGAGAATATAGAGAACAAACAACTCCCGTAGGCCAATTTCCGGCTAATGCTTTTGGGTTATACGATATGCACGGAAATGTGTGGGAGTGGTGTGCTGATCAATGGCATCGTAACTATAATGGTGCTCCTACAGATGGCAGTGTTTGGCTAGATGGAGATAAAGAGATAACATGTGTGCGGGGCGGTTCCTGGGACGACTTTCCTAATTCTTGCCGTTCTGCGTTTCGCTTGAACTATGTTAGGCGCGACTACCGCTAGGGCATTATCGGTTTTCGTGTAGTCTGCGATGGCGGGAGAACTCTCTAACCCTTTTTTCTTTTCCCCTTTTACCCTTTGCCCTGTTTTTCTTTTTCCTCTTTTGAGTCCGGCTTTAGCGGGTAGAATTTTTTTTAGCAATGTAATATATTTGTAGTACAAAATGAGTAAGTCTCATTAGACGCAAATTATTATTAAGCTAAAATCAAGATTAAATGTTATTCATTTTGGTAATTTTAGTATTCTTAATTTCAGCAAATATTACCATTTTTTATTGACTAATAATTTTTGCTAATTCAACAATTATTATTCCCAGAAAACAGTCAAATATGAGATGTATTGTTAAATAAAAAAAGCTACTTTTTAATAGTGATAAATCTGAATAATTTTTATTCTATATAACTAGGCTATATCTAAGTTTTTATGTTTTAGTTATGTGTGTAGTTTTTTAAGTCATAAAATATTAAAAGTTGGCTGATAAATTATTAATTGTTAGTTATTAATTATTGACTATTGAAATAGAGTCAGATGATAATATTTTAATTAATAGTAATTAGTCAAGAAAAGAAGGTAAGTCTAATGGAAGGAATTTATCTGATGATTCTGAGGCTAAATCTGTTGGAGCTTAATTATCAGACTATTGAAGAAGAAAATATTCAAAAATTGAAAAATTTATGTAATGGTTTTGGTTTGACTAAGAACTAGAAAAACATGGTTTTCTAAAGCAAGTTGAGATTTATTTAAAGGCTTTATAGTCTGTGAAAAATTTGTTTTTGAGTCAGTTATAATAACAATTTATGCTGATAGAATAAATATTCATAGTTCTGCTTTGGGAATATAAAATATATTCTTAGTTATAATTTTTTTATGATAATAATTTCTATTTTTTAGTCTGTACGGCCGCATATTTTTCTGAGAATAAAACGAGTTTAAATGATATTAAAATACAGATTTTTTGAAAATACAAAAAAATCAGCGATCGCAGCACAATTTTTACATTCAAAACCACAAATTATTATGGTTTTTAAGAGTTTGATAAATTTTAGTTTTTAACGATTTTAAAACTTTAGACCGCAGTATTTCAGAATGATTTTTACTATTAAAAAATAACTATTAACACCTTGGAAGTATTTTAATTGTAATTAATTATTCTATTGAATTTAATGATTTTTTTTAACTATGCCATCACCATTTTTTTACATTTAATATTTGAAGTATTTTTTGCTGTTAAAAACCTCAGAAAAAAAATCTAGCGATCGCTGATATATTATTAAGAGTCTCAATCAAAAATTATTATATTTATCGGTGATATTTTAATCAAAAATTATAACTTGAATCTCTTTATTTCTATGATTTTATTATTCTGGTAAAGTAAAAAAGAGTTTTTGAGTGTTTACTAAAAAGGTTATTTCCAAAAATTCCAAGAATCTCAATTGAAAGGCGATCGCAACTTTTTAATTAATTCTAATTCTAGGTGTTTTCGCAATTTTCTATCAGCAAGAATATTAAAACAAAAAGCAGAAACTACTGCAACTTTCATCTGATATTTTCTATGCATTTCGATGTAATTTAGTCGTTAGTGAAATCAGAAATTTGTCTGAAAAGCCTCGTATTTTGGTAATTTGGATGTATGTATCAGCTCTGAAGCCGGAATAAAGAGAATTGTTAATTGTAGTTAGCGTTGGCGGAGGATAGTGGTTGCAGCTATATCCCTCACCAAATAAGTGCTATTTGTGATCATGCTCTCCGTAAAACATTAGAGGTTTTCAGCTTGAGTCTACTCATTTAACAGAACGAGAACACCTAAGTAAAATGATATTTTTATTAACTTGACAGCAGTTTTCACATTGGTAGACCAGAGTAGGGGCGTTCCATACAACCTAACTAGATGCAACCTCCTGACAAAATTTTGGTGATGGCGATGTAGTTCATAAATTTCAAAAGCGCTGTAACATTTTGCTGGGTACATCAAGTGAGTGCGTAACCAGATAAGCCTGGTTTTCTGTTAGTCAAAAAACATGGATATCAAGCTAAAAGTTAGGACAGCTTTTACCTGATGCATAAGCTCCGAAAAGAAATATCAGAGGTTGGTGACAGTTTATTGACAGAAATAAATTCTCAACTTTTGTCACCAAAAAAACCAAGTTTAAATTTGGCGACAGTGGCTAACTTTCACCGAGAACTCCTGCCTAGAAAAATAAGAGGAAGCAGGGTCAAAATTTTCATAATTCTTCGGGAAGCGATCGCTTGTTCGCAATATTACTCTTAGGTAACTGATAGCAACAGGTTGAATACCTTCAAGCCTTTTCGAGTCTTGTACAAAGTCGCCCTCAAACAGTCCGGTTTTAAACCAAATTTTTCCATGAAAAAGGAAAACCATACCAAGCAGAATTAGAAATATCAGCAGCAAAAACACTTAAATAAGGAGACCAAAAATATTTGGAATTTATAGGTTTTAGGCAAAACACCCGATGACCAGTTACTTGCATATAAAGTTGTAGCTGTGGCAAAAGATAGGGAGTGTTAGCACCTGCTGCCACCAGGATGAAAACATTAAAAAGTATTTTCCTCTCTAGTTTTCAGCTATTGTAGCTTTCCCTTTTTTTTCTACAATAAAAGTTTTTGCAGTTTCCTAAACTCACCCCCTAACAAAAAGAGAAAAAATTAACCTAATAACCAGAAGTAAGTGATCATCCCTAATGACTATCGAGCATTTCAGAGACTTGAACCATATTACCTAATGGCGTCTTTAGCTCAACATATCTCACTCAAAAACCCTATTTAGACACAGCATCACAGTTAGCCAAATACCACCGCCAAAGTAAATTAGTTCCTTTTGTAATTCCAATACGAGTTGTTTGTACTATTTGCAAATTTTTTTCAAACGAAGGCGATCGCTGTTCCAACCACATAGGTTGTCCTGCTCTCAAACGAGAACCATTTAAATTCAAGTCTATATTAAGCAGACGACAAAGCTTACCAGGTCCCGCAGCCAAACGAGAAACTTTAGGTTTTGATTTTTGTTTTGGAATATGCTCCCATAACCAATTTGGCACAGACTCTAACTGTAAAGCCCGAATTAAAACAACACTAGGTATCCCATCAATATCTGTAACAACATTTAGGCAGTGGTACATCCCATAAATGAGAAAAACATAGCTTATTCCCGGAGGACCAAACATCACCGTATTTCGTGGAGTACGTTTGCGATAAGCGTGACAAGCAGGGTCTCCTGGGGCATAGGCTTCGGTTTCTACTATTGTGCTACGGATAATTTTTTCCTCCGATATTCGTCGCACCAAAGTACAACCTATTAATTCTGGAGCAACTTCAGGTGATGGGCGTTCTAGCCAAGTATTTTCTATAACTTCATTGTTTGCCATTAAATACCTTACCAATATTATTCATAGAGACAGTCGGTAAATACAGTAAATTCTAACTTTCTATTGTACAAATATTAATCATCAAACCTTTGTTGTATGAAGATATTGCTCGCCATAGCGATACCTCACTGTCAATAAAATTCCCACTATTTTAGTCAAAACTATCGTCTTTTACCTCATTATCCAAAACAGCGATCGCCTTTCCCCAGAGAATTTTTTTAATATTCAAATTTCCCAACTTTTACTTAACTATAAAAACTCCGATAAACATTAAGGTATGTGCATTCCTTTATTTCAGTAGGAATATTGCACACAACCGTTATTAAAAACCTATGATAATCTATATGAATCTATGATTATCTGTTCTATTCCTGCTTCATTCTGGCAACGTCGGCGTTATCCAGTCCACAAGCTGTCACGGTCGAACTGACCGCCATAGCTAAATTTAACGCTGTATTCAAGTCTCGGTCGCAACTGAATTTGCAATGTTCGCAATTGAAAACGCGCTCTGATAACAACAGAGATTCTTTAACAGTTCCACACCTACTGCAAGTTTTAGAACTAGGAAACCATCTATCCACAATGGTTAACTTAGAGCCATACAGTTGACATTTGTACTTTAATTGTCTGCGAAATTCGTAAAAACCCATATCGGCAACAGCCTTAGCCAGCTTGTAATTTGACATCATTCCTGATACATTTAGGTCTTCTATTACTATTTGACTGTGGTTTTTAGCCAAATAAGTAGTTAGTTTATGCAGTGTATCTTTCCTGATGTTAGCTATTCTATTATGTAACTTGGCTATTTTGAGTTGCGCTTTTTTCCAGTTAGACGAAAATTTCACTTTATGTCGGTTCAAGTATTGCAACCTAGAAAGTTTAACTTCTAAATTTCTATAAGATTTTGCACCAGGGAATACCTCCCCAGTTGATAGGGTAGCTAGTGATTTCATACCCAAATCTACACCAACTACATCAACTGATTTCTCAGTGACTATGGTTGCTGTTTCTATCTTGAAACTGACAAACCATCTATCAGCTTTTTTGCTAATAGTTACAGACTTGGGAGTGACATTATCTGGCAAAATTTCAAAGGTTTTCACCCATCCAATTCGAGGTAATTTAATCTGATTAAAACCGACTATAATTGAACCATCCAAAGTGAAACTATCATCCCTACCTTTTTTCTTGAATTTAGGTTGAGCAGACACTTTAGTTAAGCAACGTTTCCAAGCATTGGATAAATGCCTCAAAGCATATTGAGGTGCTGTTTTAGATACTTCGTAATACCAATAGCTATTAGGTTTAACTATTGCTACTAAAAGCTTATGCAGGTCGATAGATGTGGGAAATTTAAGTTTACTATCAGGATTATTGGAATTGTGAGTAAGGATATTTCTAGTTAACCATAAGCCCCAATTCCAAGCATGACGTGCGACACCAGCGTGTTTAGCTAGTAAGGTTTTTTGTGAGTTATTTGGGTAGAGTTCTGTTTTAAATCCTAGTAGCATGATTATCAGTTTTTCCCACAACTTGAGCGACTTCCTCAAGTAAACCCAGTAATAGTTTTTTATGTTTTTTTGATCAACAACCATAAAGCCTAGCTGAAAAAACTGTGATTATTTCTAGTACATCTTGAGCTAGTTCTTCTTCAAAACTTGGTTGTTCACCTTTGTTAATAATAACTATCTCAATTCCCTAGAGTTCGCAAAAAGAAAAGACTAATTCAGCACCAAACCTTAACAATTTATCTTTATGGGTTAATACTAATCCCTTAGTTTGCTTTCTTAAGATTTTTTCTAATAGTTTTTGCAATCCCTTTTTGCGATAGTTCATGCCAGAGCCTAAGTCTTTAATTACCTCAAAGATCCACCCTTTGGCAGCACAATAAGTTTCTAGCATTGCCTGTTGCCTTTCTAAATCTACTTTTTGGTCGTGACTACTGACTCTAGCATAACAAATAGTAGGACTGTCTCCATCTCCTAAATTGATAAGTTTAGAGGAATCATAGAATCTAGTTCCAGCTTGACTTTTTCGGTCTGGTATCAGCTCTCCAGATAATTCCCATTTTCGGAGCGTATCAATGGACACTCCTAATAGTTCTGCTGCTGCACCTATCTTAATGAATTTATTAGTCATCATCATAAGTTTTACAAGACAATCATAGATTATAAAAGATAATCATAGATTTTTTTCAAGCTGTTATTTACCCTTGTACATATTAGTAACTCCGGAAATACCGAATAGAAAACAAAAAAAACAACCGTACCTCAGTAACTTAAGCAACCTTCCCTACAATATCTGTGACAAAAACTTGCGGGTACGCTCCTCCTTAGGGTTTTGGAAAAACTCATCTGGAGTCGCCTCCTCTACCAATAACCCATCCGCCATCAAAACAATTCGATCTGCTACCTCCCTAGCAAACCCTACCTCATGAGTCACCACTACCATAGTCATTCCCGAGTCTGCTAAACTACGCATAACATCCAAAACTTCCCGTACCATCTCCGGGTCTAATGCTGAAGTTGGTTCATCAAATAACATAATTTTGGGTTGCATCGCTAAAGCACGAGCGATCGCCACCCTTTGTTGCTGACCTCCCGAAAGTTGACCAGGAAATTTTTTCGCCTGTTCCAAAATATCAACTCTTTCCAAAAGTTGCATTGCCACCTCTTCCGCCTTCACCTTTGGCCATCGACGGACCCAGATAGGAGCTAAAGTAACATTTTGTAAAACTGTGAGGTGAGGAAATAAATTAAACTGCTGAAATACCATCCCCACTTCTCGTCGAATAGCCTCAATATTTTTCAAATCGTGGGATAAATTAATACCATCAACAATAATACTACCCTTTTGAAATTCCTCTAAAGCATTAAAAGTACGGATAAAAGTCGATTTACCAGAACCACTCGGCCCCATAATTACTACTACTTCCCCAGGTTTTACCGTGAGACTTACTCCACGGAGAACATGAAAATTATTGCTGTACCATTTCTGGACATCTGTAGCAATAATTCCTATATTAGTATCCATTGGTGTTTCAGTTTTTTGTGTTTCTGCTTGTGTCATTTTCTCTTATTAGCTATAGATTAGATTTAGAAAAAAAGCCCAACTTTAATCATATCTGCTTAGGGTTTATTCAAAAAAGTATTTTTAGGAAGTAGGGAGTACAGAATAGTTAGGAAAAATAGAATAGAGCCAGAATAGAACGAGTAAGAAAAAACATTAATAAAATTGAAATCTTTTACAAGTAATAGTTTTGATTTCAACTAATATCCAATAACTATAATTAATTCGTAGTATTTAGTTTTTTCTCCAACTGCCGACTACCTACTGACATAGCATAACAAACAATCCAAAAAATGATACCATCAAATAAATAAACCTCAGCATAATCTCCTAAAAATTCAGGTTGAGCTAAAATAGAGCGACTAATACCCAACAACTCTACTAATCCCACAATTGATAATAAAGTAGTATCCTGAAATAGACTAATAAATTGACCAACAATAGAGGGAATAGCTACTTTTAAAGCTTGAGGTAAAACAATTAATCCTAAACTCAATGGAGTATTTAAACCTAATGCTTTTGCCGCTTCACTTTGACCTCTTAGTACCGACTGTAAACCACCCCTAACATTCTCTGCTAAATAAGCAGCACTAAATAAAGTCAATCCTAAAATTGCCCGAAAAATTCTATCAGGTCGCATTCCATCTGGCAAAAATAGAGGAATCAGAATTTGCCCCATAAATAGAATTGAAATTAAAGGTAATCCACGAATAATTTCAATATAACCAATAGAAAAAATTCTAATTACTGGTAATGTACTTTGTCTGCCCAAAGCTAATAAAACCCCTAATGGAAAAGATAAAAAAATGCTAACTACAGCCATTAATACAGTTAGCATTAAACCACCCCAGTCATTTGTAGAAACAGACTTTAGACCCAAACCGCCCCCAATTAACCAGACAATTAAGATAAAAGCAATCAACCAATAAAAAGATAGATATTTCCCTAATTTGCTATTTTTTATGCTTAATTTTTTTCCACTCCAGGCTGTAGCAACAACTAAAATTACCATCCCTAATAGTAATAGTTTAAAAAATACATTTACTGGGATAATTAATATAATTACAGGTAAAAAAGCGATGCCAATTAAAACTGGCAACGTAAATAGTTGAGCTGAATTTCTAGCAATAACTCCCCAAGAAAAACCAAATAAACTAGAAATTATTCCGACTATTACCCAGATGCGCCAATATTGGTCTCTAGGATATCTACCCACCATTAATAATGGCAAGTTAACTTTTATAACTTGCCATTCTGCTTCTGTTTTTGCCCAGGAAATAAAGTTAATTACACCCCATAAAATTAGGCTGAATAATATTAAGCTTAGTAGGGTGTTGTACCAGGTACTAAAAAAATTTTCTCTGAGCCATTTGATGGCATTATTTTCTGGAAATGGTGGAGCATAGAATTCATTTGTATTAATTTTTTTCATACATTCATAATGGTACTTTGGCAAAAAATTATATTTGAATACTATCAAACTTTTATATAATAATTGTTTGACATTTAATCAAGCTATTTCCTGAACTATCTAGGTTTCAAGTAAGTAATAATTACAAACTTTCTTTACCCCAAAATATTAGTCATAAGCATTTTCCTGCTCTTAAAAATGTCAAAGTACTAATAATTATGAAAAAGTAGGTTATTGCGTAGGCTAGTTTGAGCAACCGAAACCCAAGATTTTCAGTAATGGTTATTATACCAAGAGTGAAAAAAGAATACCTAACTTGAGTAAAACTTCAATTATTAAGTAATTAACATTCTACCAATAACTTTTTTGATAATTAGCACTCTAAAAGCGTATTAATTTTATAAATTTTATACGGACATTACATGCCACATCCCTATCTATTCTTCTGGTTTCCCTTTCTGGGAGATATTCAGAGTTAGTTAGTCTCCACGGTCGGAGTTAGGGCTGAGTTCCCTACTCAAGAAAATGTAACAAACATTTATTAAATCAACATTATATCAAAGGGAATAAGAAAAACTCTTGTTCTCTATTTAATTTTTCTGTATTGCCAAATCTACATATTTCCTAACTAGAAAAAAGTTAATGTAGCAGTATATTTTGAAATTAGCATCCAAGCTTTAAGCCTATAAAATCTTCAACTTTTACTTTTTAGTTTCTCCCTCAACCTATGCTTTATAAACTTATTTATTAACATATAAATTGATAAAATATAGGATTTACGAATTTGCTATTTAATAGATATTTTGAGATATAAAATATATTTCATTAGAGCAATTTTTATGAATTCATACTATTTACTTAATCAAAAGTTACCTTAAGTGCTGTAGTATTATTATTTACCTATTATAATTAGGACTTGTTGAATAAATTTATCGGTAAAGTTAGGAGGTAAGTCAACAGAATCGAATTAATAAATAAAAGCACAGATAAATGGAAACTACAGAAAATATATTCGGAAGTATTTTCTTTTAATTTTTCTGCCTTGAATAGCTTCTTCAAAATTGATGCTTTTGAGGAAAATATTGGCAAAAGATTGTGCATTTTTCCCACAAAACAAAGCACTTAGTAATATTCAAGTAAATACTTTTATTTTTCTCAGCTAACTCTAATTATTTTAGCTCACCGGAAGGTAAATAATGTAGCTTGTATAGAGCTAGACTTCTATTAAATAATTAATACAAATAGAATAACCTTTTTGCTCTATAAATCATGTTAATTATGCTTATTTTGTAAGTCTTAGAGACCTTATATACTCACCACCAATCTGCCTATCATAAAATAGTTTTAGGAATTCCTGATTATGGATAGCCCTTAGAAAGATTATAGATTAATTGACTTTTTAATTTGATTATCTTTCTTTTAATTGAACACTTTTATTCAAAAAATTCATAGATAGAGAAATTATCAAATTTATGGAAAGATAAACCACCATAATTAAAATAAATACTTCTATAGGACGACCTGTTTGATTATAAGTAGTATTAGCTACAGCATATAAATCTGGATAACCAATAGCTATTGCTAAACTAGAGTTTTTAGCTAAATTCATATATTGACTATTTAATGATGGAATCATAACCCGTAATGCTTGAGGAAAAATAACTAACCTCATTACTAAACCAGGCTTTAATCCTAAAGATTTAGCTGCTTCCCATTGCCCTTTTGGCACTGCTTGAATCCCAGAACGAACAATTTCAGCAATAAAAGCACCCGTATAAAATACTAATCCTACTAGTAAAGCTGAGATTTCTAGTGTTAAATTTAATCCTCCTTTTGTACCTCCTGTTTCTGTTGCTATAGGTGCTTGCCAACCCAAAGCAAATATAATAATTAATAGCTCCATAATTCCTATGGTAATTATAGCTATAAGTTGTGGTTGACCAGATGCTGCTTTTTCTGTCATTAATTTATTCCGCCATTGCCAAATAAATATAGCAGCGATCGCTCCTAAAAATAAAACTATTAACCATAACCAAACATTAACAGTATTTTCCGGCCAAGGAATAGCTATTCCTCGTTTACTCATAAATATTGGTCCTGGTAATTCTAATTTTTCTTGAGGTAATGGTAGATTGAAAAAAACGGCAAAATACCAAAAAAATAACTGTAATAATAGGGGAGTATTTCTAACAACTTCCACATAAACTCGATTCAAATTCCGGAGTAACCAATTCTCAGAAAAACTAGCGATACCTGCTACTATTCCCAGTATTGTTGTCAAGAAAATTCCTAAAATCATTACTCGCAGAGAATTAAATAAACCTGCTAATAATACTTGAATATAGGGGTCACTTGCTTCGTAAGGAATCAAACTTTCACTAATACTAAATGCAGCTTCATTGTCTAGAAAACTGAAGCCAAACCTTGTGCCTTGTTGTGCTAAATTGCGGCTGAGGTTACTAATCATTATAAATACAACCACAACAAAAATTATGATAGCTAAAACTTGCAAGGCAACACGCCAAAATCTATCATCTCGCCATAGGGGAATTTTTTGATTTTTGTCGTCAATCATCTTTTAGGGATATAATAAATAGTTAAACAAAAAGTAGTGTAGATAGTAAATATTTCTCATTATATCTAAGCTATGCATTACTCTTTTTATAAGTCAAGAGTCACCAACTAGAATCAAGTTAAAGCAAATGCTTTAGGGAAAAATTTAGTTTAAAGTATTGCCCATAACCGTGGGAATCTCTAGTTGTTTTTTTTTAAATTATATGTTATAATATAAGTAAACTAATAAATAGCAGTCCGGTAGTTCAAGACAAAAAATAGACCCATCAAACCTAGGGCCAATATTTATTCTAGCCAATAGCCAGATGAAAGTAGCATTCTGATTGAACGCGGAGGTAGTGCTAAGTATAAAAAAGTCAAGAAAATAGCAAAGTTTTTAAGAGAAAATATATCCACTTCTGCAAATAATTTCTATTCAATGTCCTGCCAATAAATTTTTATTCTCATCTACATTAATCAAAATAATTGATTATCAAACTGGATTTGTATAAACGTAAGATAATTTAATACTATTATTAATAGCTTTATTATTAATAGTTTTATAGCCTAGGTATCTTGCCTATTCTTTATATTTTTAGGTAGCCACTTATATTCATCTCGTGGTTTAGCAATACTCTAAAATACCGCCTTGCTTGATTATTGATCAAATATTTTTGGAGGGTGGTTGTTCAAAATTGCTATGACAAAAATAACTTCTGAGTCCTGAATTTATTAATAGATGATCTATCATAGTGATCATTAATTAATTCCTAACTTAATCCAAAATCTATAGAGACCAGCTAAACTTATTAAAGATTTGGGAAATTGAGCTTAGGTTAACTCCCAAATCTTTACTTTTTTTGATATCTAACGGAATGGAGGAGAATAAAGCAAACCACCCTTCGTCCATAAATTATTCATACCCCGAGGTAACTTAAACTGAGATTCTTCTCCTAAGTTACGATCATAGACTTCAGCGTAGTTTCCAACATTCTTAATTACTCTATAAGCAAAATCATTGCTTAAACCCAAACCTTCACCCAGGTCTCCATCTACTCCTAAAAAGCGCCTTATAGTAGGGTTATCAGAATTTTGCTTCAAGTCATCTACATTTTCTTGAGTAATACCTAACTCTTCAGCTTCTATTAAAGCATAAGTCACCCATTTAACCACGTCAAACCAAGCAGAATCATTATTTTTTGTGACTGGACCTAAAGGCTCTTTGGACATAGTGACCTGTAGAATAACATGATCATTTGGACTTGGTAGAGTACTACGACGACTCAATAATTGAGACTTATCAGAAGTCATCCCATCACAACGCCCTTCAGCATAAGCTGCATAAGCTGGGTCTGCTTGTTGAAACGTTAATGTCTCAGCTGTCACATTTCGTTGGCGGAGATTATCTGTTAAGTTTAATTCTGTAGTTGTCCCTGCTTCGACACAAATTGATTTGCCTTGCAAGTCCTCTAAAGATTCAACTCCACTATTAGCACGAACCATCATGCCTTGACCATCATAAAATGTAGTAGGGGCAAACTCAAGACCAACAGTAGTATCTCGACTAACAGTCCATGTTGTGTTGCGAGAAAGCATATCTACTTCCCCACCGTTAAGAGCAGTAAAACGCTCCGTTGAATCTAAGTTACGATACTCTACTAGATTTGGATCATTGAATAATGCCGCCGCTACCGCCTTACAGATATCTACATCTATTCCTGAGTAGTTACCATTCTTGTCTACAAAACTGAATCCAGGAATACCACCTTCTACACCACAGATCAGTTTACCACGATTTTTGACAATATCTAAACGACTAGTGACTTGTTTATTTTCCTGAGTAACTTCTTTTTGGTCTGATGTACCTTCAACTTCACAAGCTGTAATTGGTATTATCATCAACAAAGCTGCTATTATAGACTGCCATTTTTTCATAGTTAATTATGATTTTTTTGTTTTGAGAAAAATAACCTACTTAAAGCTACCATAATCTGAAAATATATTAACTTGATGTAGCTCTTAAAATTGCCTAGTCATATTTCCTGGTTCAAATAAATGTAGTTATGCACCTTTGATACCTCTATATAATTTGGGCTATCATACTTGGCGATCGCTTCTGTGAGTTAAATCAACTATTATTCTAAGTTTTTGCTGTTGACTTAAAGTTCAGCATAGTAAAAATAGCTAATTAGGTTTACTTATTATAATTACCTTCAAGGTCTCGTCTATTATAGTTTGACTTTCAACCTCAACATAGATATTATAATAATGGTGAAGTCTTAGTTCCTAAACGTTCCTCAGCTAAATCCCGAATTAAGGATAATCGAGAGATAATATATTCATTCATTAAATCTGCATCTCTACAGTTTATGCCAGTTCTTGTTTTTAGCTGTTTGATTAACCACTGAACTAAGGTAGCATCATCTAGTGATACTAAGATTGTAGCTTGGGAGTTTTCTATTATAGACCAAAGCTGACGTAACATTGTGGGAGTCATATAACCTCCATATAAATTTAATACCCGTTTTTGCTTAGGAGATTGGCATTTCTAGTTATCAGTAACAACTACTGAAGCCTGAGGCATAGAATACATAATGGCGAATATTTTTTTTCATCCCCTTAAAAGAGGAAACTTGAGGCCTTATTTTTTTGCCAAGACTAATAATTAGAGTGTTTCTCTATACATATATTCCTTAAATCCTGTATTTCCTTAACTATTATTTTACATTTATTAAATAATAACTGAATAGTACTCAGAACAGATAGTATTAAATAATAAGTTATAGTTATTACTGATATCTTTACAAAATGATGTAGTTATTTACTTATTTATAATGGGACTTAATTATGTAGCCCATATTAAAAAAAATACTTTGAGTATTTTATTTTCCTTGGCAGTAACAACTAAAAGTTATCAGGTAGCACAACTGGTGGAATATCTGATTGAAATCCTGGAATAACAACAAGTACGACATGACAGAATCATAAAACTCCACCCAAACTAGGAAAAATAGCCTAATACATGGCCAACAGTTTTTCCAATCTTAAATGCTGTGGTCGTCAATTCCTTGAGTCCCCTAAGAGTCAACCCTATTTACCAAAGATAAAAGAACTGTGTCTAGAGATGTATCCCAATGGTATGGGTTGACGAGTTTTCCAAAGAGTAACAGAGGTTCATCATACAACCATGATCAAATGGATTAAAAGATGCAGGTAAAAATTACCAGATCCCCCCGAAGAGAAAGAGACACCTAAAATAACTGAAATTTATGAGTTACATATTTTAAGGCCATAATAAACAAAAAGTTGGGATTTAGAAACTAATCAATCATGAGAAGCTAGGCAAGGAATATTATTATGGACTTTAGGCGATGTGCTTAGGCAACGCTACCGCGTTTCATGTAGCTCCGCGAAACACAGCAGCAAAACCTTTGAATATTTGTGGTTAATAATTTAGGTATTAGCATAGCTTTTGGTATGTAAGTGATGGTTATTCTGTATAGCCCTGCTTTATTCCTTGAGAGTATCACTGAGTCAATAAAACTTATATGACCAGGGTGAAACGGGAAAATAATCGACTCCTACATTATTGGGCTTGCCATCCCATACAAAACCCTTTGTTAGTCTAAGTAACTTGAGATTTTCAAATATTCTATTTGTCTTCTAATGTACTATCTAAAGTTTTATACTCTTCCTACATCAGGGTAGATCATGACTAATGAGCAACGCCTAACTTCTGGTACTTTTTGAAACTTCTTAATTTAGCTATGAGCAGAATTTATGTCAATGCTTTGAGAATTAATCAGCAAGCCCTACTTACATGTATACATATATATATTCTATGTGTATGTTTTTTTTGAGACAATAGTATTGTTGTGTATAACTTATTGATAAACTTTTTGTATTCTATCCAATTCTAAATCAGAAAGATAATCGACACACCAATTAGCTAAACGTTGGAGCATATGGAATGGATAAGTATGAGCAACAGCAACTACAGGCATTCCTGCTAATTTAGCTGCTTTAATTCCGGGAAAAGTATTCTCAATTACTAAACATTCTGAAGGTTTTAGATTAATATCTATATATTGTTGATTTAAAATATCTACCGCTAACAAGTAACAATCAGGTTCTGGTTTACTTGCCTTGATATCATCTCCAGTAATAGTTACTTTAAAAAAATCAACTAAATTAGCTTTATTTAATACTAATTCTACATCCGCTCGGACAGCACCAGTAACCAAAGCGATTTTCAGATCAGTCTGAGAAAGCTGAGAAATAAAATCTATTGTATCTGAATAAATTGGTAACTTTTCAAGACTTTCTAACTGTTGTTGATAACTTAGAGTTTTGCGTTTGATTAATCGCTCCAAATACTCTTGCTTAACATATCTACCTCTATGAATCAATAGATCTTCCAAACCAGCTTTATCGCTTCTTCCTAAACAAAACTTCTGATATTCTCCTGCTTTAAGTAGTAGATTTTCCTCAAGCAGTAATTGTGCTATTAATTTTTCGTGCAGAAAATCATCATTAATAATTACACCATTAAAATCAAACAAAACAGCTTTAAGAGTCATAAATTGTTAATTTATCTTGTTAAGTAGAATTATCAGGCGTTACACTGAAGTTAATGAGTCTTCAACATTTCAAAAATAGGCTTGCTTTCCTAATTATTCTTGCTGTACCTTACAGGCAATGGAAAGTACTATAAATTTTGTCCCTCAGCTTACATAATAACTTACCTGTAAAAAATTAGCGGTAAAGTCCAAGTAGTTTCTAATTATAGCAAATATTTATCATAGGTGCCAATTGTAATAATAATTAGGAGCATAAAAATAACCACTACCATTACCCGGATTTTGTACATTTATGGTTTACTTGTGGCATGCTATTTTGGTCTATATCCAAAGGTGGCTTAATGGCACAACTAACCTGATACAGCCAGGATATATCTAGATAGCGACAATTGAGAGTGAAAACTGCATCAAATCCTGCCGCTCCTCATTAAGCTTCAATTGTACCTCTAGTATAAGACTTAATGTAAGGTTTCTTAAAGATTTCTGTCAACCACTCAGTTTGTCGCAAGTTTTTTTTGGTTACCATCAAGAATAATAACTTGGCCTTTAACTCTTAAAACCCAAAAAATTTTCTGCAATATAACTCTTGATACCTGTGCTAAAGTCAAAAAGAATCCTGCAATATACTTTAATATTTGATTACACAAATTAATATACTTATAAATATTGTAAAAAAAGCCTGAAGCCAAGAAAATTTAACAAAAAAATAATATTACTAATTTTTACAACACATACACTAGGATATTTTCTTTTGTAAGGCTTTTTTAGCGATTTTGGTAACGTAAAAAGTTACAGCAACTGTGGCTATTAAACCTACTCCATAGAGAACCCATTCTGTGGTGGTGCGCGATCGCTCTTCTGTACCCAAAGTTGCCAAACTACCAGCCAAGGATCCCAAATATACATACATTACTGTTCCTGGCATCATTCCGATCCAAGATGCAAAAAAATAGTGTTGTAGAGAAACTTGAGTTAGGCCAAAAGCATAATTAAGCAAGTTAAAAGGAAAAATGGGAGACAAACGGGTTAGGCCAACAATTTTCCATCCCTCATCGGCTACAGCTTTGTCAATGGCCTTAAATTCTTCATTTCCTTCAATTTGTTTGTAAACCCAACCCCGTGCTAGATAGCGACCGACTAAGAAAGCAAAAGTTGCACCTATAGTTGAACCGATAGAGACGTAAATAGAACCAAAAAGAGGGCCGAAAAGGAAACCTGCACCAAGGGTTAGTAGTGAGCCAGGTAGAAATAAAACTGTGGCCAAAATATAGATAGTAATAAAAGCTATCGGGCCCCAGGGGCTAAGTGTATCAATCCAATTTAAGGCATTTTCCAATAGTTGTTGAGCATTAAAAAATTTCTGAGCAATAGTTAAGAGAGTAGCTACTCCAAATATAATTAAGAGGGGTTTGATTAGCTTGTTTAGTGTTAGCTTTTTTTTTGGTGTTTCTTGTATTTCGTTCATAGTATATAAACTTAAAATTTATCTTTATATTAATAAGTATTTAGCATAAAAAAACAAGTCAAAATTTAGGATGAAAGGTAATAAATAATAGCTGAATATTTACTTTGATAACTTATCTGATAATTATATTTGCGATTGGTAAAGGCATTATTTTTTAGTATTACGTATTACTTTATCATATTTTTATGTTATTTTTATTATTATTTATTAAAAAAAAGATACTTTTTATATTCATTTTATCACTTTTCTCGTGAGCTTCCTCATAAATTTTCAGTTTGTCTATCAACAACTTTACTAAATTAGAAAGTCCTAGATATATACAATTTATTCAGTTAATAAATTAGAGTCACTAATTATCAAACCAGGCAATAAAAGGGAAAAAAATCAAGCTTATAGCTAAATAGCTTAATTTTAATTGCTGTATTATTATAAACAAAAAATTATAAAAGCGAAAAAATGGTCAATCTCACAAAAAAACTACTTGAGGCAAAAGACTGGGTGAAAGTCCGTGCTAGTACCGATGCTCAACAATCTTTTCTAACTTGGTATGGTTCAATTTATGCCTTTATTCCAGGGGAACTGAAACAGCATCTTTTTGAAATAGTAGGGATGAGTGTGGCCAGATGTATTCCGAAATCTGAGGGAGGTTGGGATTTTACTTCTAGGGAACTAACATTTTATCTTGACCCTGAAAGAGGAGAAAAGTTGGATACTTGGAAAAATCCTTGGACTGATGAAATTTTGCCTGTAGTTCATGTAGCAAATAATCCGGTACAAGGGTTATTTAAAAGGCCAATGCCAGCATTAGTTAATGAGGAGTTAACGACTTATAAGTTTGACTTATTTTCTAACTATCCTAACCCCCTCGCGGATGACCCGAAGTTTGCTAGATATAGTCCTCAACCTCTCTATCAAGCGACCGAACTATTTAAATTGTCAGTACCTACGGCAGATTTGCAAAATCCTGAGACCACTTCTGTGTCTAAGGTGATGTTGGCATGGGATAGAGTTGGCCCTTGGTTGCCGTGGATGAAAATGGGCGATCGCCTCGGTCATCTAATTTACAGTGCTTGGGGTGGGAAGGTGTCCAGTCTGACAGAATTACCTTTATTAATTCAAAATGAAATTAATACTCGTGTTCCTTTATTTAAAAATGCTGCTAAGTCTCTTTTAGATCAGGAGAATATGAATTCTTGGATTTATTTTAAACAAAATTTTGATGCTTATTTAAAAGGTGAAAAATTTCCAATTTTTCGCGGTTAAAGTTGAATAATAGAAATTATAAAGCATATTTAATTTCCTCGAATATAAAAAAAGTATGGATGCCATAAAGTTAAGTATTATTTGTGGAATATTATTATTTTTATTGTAGTCAGCAACCAATAAATACTAATGTTAAAAATTTGCCTAGCATATAAACGGAGCTGAAATATAATTAATACTTACTATTCCCAAGAGAAAAAAGAATAATTTTATCTTAATTAACTACTTTTAAATTATGGCAAATTCAAAAAAAATCGTTAAAGCATTAATTTATTAGGTCTCACTTTTGAGAAAAGCACTGTAGTAATTTTTGATAAAATTGGTATTAGTAATATTGAAATAATTTTAGCAATTTCTTGCTTATTACTCATCGTTAAAATATTTAATTACTTTATATGCTAATTTCTAGTGATTATAGGATGGTATAGTTAGCCATAGATTATTATTTTTGTGAATAGCTGTGGGGAAAACAGGTTCATTTAACATAAAAACTCAAACAGAAACTATTCAAGGTATTAGTCACAAATTATTGTAAGCACATAGACAAATTAGATGATTATACCTGCACTTTTAGTAATTAAGTAAAACAAAAAAACTTAATATATTGAGGAAAGTAATTTATATGCTATTTGTTTTCCTCTCAACACTAAAAATAGGTTTAAGTGTGAGTTTTCAGCAGCAACTAAAATGAAGGCAAGGGACAGAAAGCAGAAAAGTTAGGGAGGAATGTGAAAAAGTTACTTTCTATCACTGGATTTGGTATTATTTGGAGTGAGCTATCGCTCCAGTAATTTCCTTTAATAGTGCTTGGAATGGAAAAGTGGCTAGTGTGATATAATTACCTTTGTTAATTCAATAGTAAAAATTTACCTTTGTTCTTTAAATCTTAAAATATCATTCTATCTTGCCTGTTATCTATGCCAACCTTACGGAAAGGAAAAAAGTTAATGTAGGCGTATTTTTTTAAACTGATGTAATTTAAGCATAACAAAAAAGGTTTAGACTAGAATTTGTCAACTTTTGCTTAATGTTTGCTTCTCCAGCTTAATTATTTAGTAAATATTATGAACTTGGAAAACTTTGAAGATAATTTATCCATAACTAATACAACTACAAACGAAAAATTGACTGATAATTATAATATTGAAAGTGCCGTTTTAGAGCGTTATAAAGAAGGGGCTAAAAATGTACAAAGTTCGCTGTGTTGCCCAACTGAATATGAGGAAAACTATATTGATATTTTACCTCTAGAAATTATTGAAAAAGATTATGGTTGTGGAGATACTACCCGCTATATATCCTCTGGAGAAACAGTTGTAGATTTAGGCTCAGGTGCTGGAAAAAATTGCTATATTATTGCTCAAAAAGTTGGTGCAGAGGGGCAAGTAATAGGGGTAGATTTTAATGATGATATGTTAGCATTAGCTCGCAAGTATCAAGATCAAATAGCTGCAAAAACTGGATACAAAAATACTAAGTTTGTCAAGGCAAAAATCCAAGATTTGGCTTTAGATTTAGACTTAATTCAAAACTGGCTAACTGCTAATCCGATTAAATCTCTTGATGCTTTAGCTGCTTTTGAATATAAGTGTAATTCTCTCCGAAAAGAACAACCTTTGATTCCAGATAATAGTGTTGATGTCGTAATTTCTAACTGTGTTTTGAACTTAGTCCGCCCCCAAGATAAATATAAACTATTTCACGAAATTCATAGAGTATTAAAACGAGGAGGTCGAGCAGTTATTTC
Source organism: Trichodesmium erythraeum IMS101 (assembly GCF_000014265.1). Classification (NCBI taxonomy): domain Bacteria; kingdom Bacillati; phylum Cyanobacteriota; class Cyanophyceae; order Oscillatoriales; family Microcoleaceae; genus Trichodesmium; species Trichodesmium erythraeum. Next base: position 3,105,033 of record NC_008312.1, on the reverse strand, counting down.
TGATATTGTCTGTGATGAAGACCCCACTATAAAAATTATGAATAACCCGGAATTATGGAGTGGCTGTATTGCAGGGGCATTTCGAGAAGATGTTTTTCTAGAAATGTTTGAAGAGGCTGGTTTTTATGGAATTGAAATTATTAAACGTGAGGAAAAAGCCTGGCAAGTAATTGATGGAATAGAGTTTCGCTCTCTGACAGTTCGTGCTTTTAAAGGTAAAGAGGGAGAATCTTTAGAACGCAATCAAGCTGTGATTTATAAAGGTCCATGGAAACAGGTAATTGATGATGACAGTCATACTTTATATAGAGGTAAAAGAATGGCTGTTTGTGATAAAATTTTCCAGATTTATACAGATAAAAATGGTCCTTACCACCACCATATTTTGCCTGTTAAACCTTATGCAAATATTCCCATAGAAGTTGCAGAAATATTTGACTGTAAAGATGGCACAATTCGGCATCCTAGAGAAACTAAAGGCTTAGATTATCAAACAACAAACATTAATAATAATAGTAATTGTTGTACTCCTTCTGATTCTGATTGTTGTTGAGTAATTATTGAGTTATCGCTATGAGTTACTAACTTACTTATCATGCTGGAAGAGAAATTAGTCTCCAAAAACAATTATTACTTATATTTGTACAGCATGACCTGGGGAATAAAAAAGTTATAACCTAACCTTAATTTTGATAGTAGTCTATCGTAATTATTTTGCTCAAGGGAATAGTAGGGTTATTTTGTTCCCCTACTATAATAATTTATAGAAGTAGATAAAAATAGGCTAAGAATTGCGAATTCATAATTAACTTTTTTATAGTTAGGGAAAAGCAAGGTTTTGCCATACAGAAAAATTAAATAAGGAGCAATAATTTTTCCTACTTCCTACTTCCTTTTTTTTGACTGAAAGTTTAACTAAGTACCAATGAATAGAATTCCTAATTCCAATTATAAATCTCGTGATCAGAATTTAGTTGATTCAGAAGAAAACGATCAAATGGAAATTATAGAAGCTTATAACCCTGAAACTAAGTTAATGCTAGAAAGATTTATTTTAATGTTAATAGCAGTTGGGTTAATAGTGGGGGCAATTTTATCCGTTGGAGTTGTTTATATTCTTGATAAAACTGGGTTTACAACTCCTCCTAATCAACAGAAAATAGATTTAGGACAATGAAACTTATTCCGTTATTATTATATTTAACTATTTAGCTATCAGCTATAGTAGTTATGATATTAATGAGAAGGATATTTATTCTCTTTTGCCTGTTACTTAAAACCATAATTTTTGTGCCTCATATAAATTTTTTTAATAATTATAGGCATTAAGAGAATATATATTTATTATGCTTAATTTGATTTCTCTAATCCCTATTTTTAATAAAATTATAGTAAGACTTTTAATATTTGATATTAACTTATGATATCATCTAATAATCTAATAAAATTCAAGGTATAATTATGACTGATTCTCAAAAAGTTCCTGTAGATGAAAAATTTGTACCTTTTCTCCAAAAAGTTCAGACTCAAGCAAGATTACCGGATATTTACGATGCTAGAGATATTAGTATTATTATATTTCGGACAATGCGTGATTTGATGACAACAGAAGCATCTAATCAGATCGCCTCAGACTTAGCTTCTAGTAGTGAAAAACCAGACCCAGATGAAATAGGAGAACTTTGGAAAGATAACAACCCACTTGTTGCTTTTCTTAGTAAAGTTCGTCGTCCACTTATATTTGATGGTAAGACTTTTATTTTCCGAGTTAGCCAAGAAGCTGGAGTTCCTAAAGGAATAGCAGCTGAAACAGTAATTAAAGCAGTTTTTTCTGCTGTTAAAGAAGAATTATCAACTCAGAGAATTCAAGAAATAGCTAAGTTTATGCCAGATGAAATTAAGATTATGTGGAACAAAGCTTAGAAAGTTGATATTTTTTTCAGGTGTTATTGATTCTATTCAGTGGGGAAAGATTACTCTTTAAATTGAATTTTTTGCATTCAATATAAATTATAAATTGAAAGAGGAAAAATGGTAATTTTCTAGTGCTGAAAAATAATACTTATTTTCTAAAAACTCATAAGAAAAAGCTCAGGTAATACTTCATCAAGTTTATGTCTATAATATTAGTATTTTATCTATATTTCGGATGATTCATACCAATTACCTTCCATTAATGCTGTATTTAGTTTCTACTTCAATTATTAAGTAATTAGCACAGTCGGAATAACCTTATAACCTTTTTCATGATTATTAGTAATTCTTCTTTTTTTGACTTCTTCCACCTCTCATCCCATACTCAAGATATGGGTTGAAAAGTTTTTATAAATAGTATGAGTTGAAGGGCTCTTTAAATTATAAATCAAATTTATAAAGTTGAATTTCGAGTTAAATTTGTATATTTATTGATCATATGACTTATTCCCTTCTTTATTTTTTCAATTAGTTATTAAAATTTATTGCAATGAGAAAAACAGCTTTTATACCTTTCTTAGCTAAACTAGGTAAGGCTTTAACTAAGAAAAAAATTACTGTTTTACAGATTAATATTGGTAGACGTTGTAATCTTGCTTGTACTCATTGTCATGTGGAAGCTAGTCCAAAAAGAACAGAAGAACTTAGTAAAGAAATTTGTGAACAATTAATTGAGTTAATTAATAGATTTCCTCAAATTCAAACAGTTGATTTGACCGGGGGCGCACCAGAAATGAATTATGGTTTTAAACCCTTAGTTGAAGCTGCAATAAAAAATAATAAAGAAGTAATTGTTCGTTCTAATTTGACAATTTATTTTGTGCCAGGGTTTGAAGATATTCCACAGTATTGTGCTGAAAATAAACTCAGAATTATTGCATCGTTACCTTGTTATTTAGAAGATAATGTAGATAAAATGCGTGGCAATGGTGTTTATCAAAAGTCTATTAGGGCATTGCAATGGTTGAATAGATTAGGATACGGACAAAATCAAAGTATGATATTAGATTTAGTTTATAATCCTCCAGTCCCGAATAGTTATAAGTTTGCACTTCCTGCCAATCAAAAAAATTTAGAACAAGACTATAAAAGTTATTTAAAAGAACATTTCAACGTCAAATTTAATCAACTATTTACAATTACTAATTTACCTATAGGTAGAACTAGGCTTTTTCTAGAAAACCTAAAGATACATCAACCTTATTTAGACTTCTTAGAGGCAAATTTTAATGGTGAAACTATAGAAAATTTAATGTGCCGGAACGAGTTATCAATTGATTATTTAGGTAATGTTTATGACTGTGACTTTAATCAAATGGAAAATATTCCGGCTAAAACTTCAAAAGGTGAAACAATTACAGTAGCTAAGTTATTAGAAGGTAATAGTTTAGACATAATTGAACAAGTACAGACAGCAAATTATTGTTACGGTTGTACCGCAGGTTGTGGATCTAGCTGCGGTGGAGCACTAGTATAAATGAGACAATGTAATATGATAAAAACTATTTATGTGTAATAGAAATGTCCGAAAAATCATATAGAAAATTACATGAAACTTCTTATCAAGAATTTGAAAAAAGAAATATTTAATTCCTGCGGAACTGGTGACCAAGGGATTTATCGGTGTTGACCTGCTGACCTGCAACAACCCTCTACCCACTATACAATAAATAGATGTGCTAACTCTAGTTAAATAAGCGAGTCATCCTAAAAATTTATGCCACAAACGTCACTAAAATTATCTGCTACTTTTGTAGCAGTAAAGTTTGATGCACTTTCTGATCTTTGAGGAAGACAAATATTAAAACTGCTGTGAGAACTATAACAAGAGTTATGTGTCTATGATATCAAATCTAGTAGCATTGATAAATTAGTGTATATTCGAATAATTTGTTGATGTTTGAGCTTTTGAACAGGGTTTTGTCCCTAAGACGCGATCGGAATTATATTACTTATCATTCAGTAGATTTCTATATGCGATCGCCTAAATACTCTTCGTAATTGAAGTGTCACCCAAGTATAGTATTAATCTATGGTAATTGCTTATTACTAATTAATACTGTTGAATGTTGAGTTTTGACTTCCGTCTCAGGATATTACTCACTATAGTTATAAATAGTTACCCTAAATTTTAATTATTCCAAATAATGATTAACCAACAAGTAGAACGAAACATTAGACTTTTGCTAGAAACTCGTGAGTGTCCAAACTGCTATCTAGAAGGAGCTAGACTAGGAGGGGTCAATTTAGGAGGAGGCAATCTTGGGGAAGCAAAACTACAAATAGCAAACCTTGCAGGAGCTAAGTTAGGAGGAGCAAATCTTGGAGGAGCAAACCTTGGAGGAGCTTACTTGGGAGGAGCTTACTTAGGAGGGGCAAATCTTGGAGGAGCTTATATGGAGGGTGCTAATTTAGAAGGAGCTTATTTAGCTGGAGCAAACCTTGGAGGTACCTATTTGGTCGGAGCAAATTTATCAGGAGCAAACTTAGAAGGAGCAAATCTGGGGGGAGCAAATCTGGAAGGAGCTAGTTTAGAAGGAGCAATTCTCACTGGCACAATAATGCCAGATGGTGTTAGGCATGACTAATTGACATCCTTCCTGACTGTCAGGTGCAAGGGGGATTCACTGTTAGGTTTGCTCTCAAGGGCGGGTTGACGTTTTGCACTTAGCATACGCTACGCGCTCCACAGGCTTAATGCAATTTAAGTCGCGAGTGCGAAACTTTAATCCTAGTTAAACTTTTTATCTGGTGCATTCGTTTTTTACCTCGGACTTTCCGCTTTAGACTAATTAATGAGTAAAACATTAACATATGTGTTAAAAAAAACACAAGTAAAAATTCGCCTGATAGTTGGGAAAAGCTTTGAAGTGTGTTGTTCCGTAAACTGAGATGAAATTCAATAATCTTAATGCTTTTGTTCTCAACATTAATTTATATGTATATGAACTAGTATGTACAGCAAATTTTATGAAGAGTGGGGTACAAATATGGGGGGAAAAATGTGCGCGCTACAAAGATTTGATTAAAAAATGTCCCCTGAACCGGGGAGCTCTTGTTTAATGTTTGTAGTTCATAGCTATCTTAAAATCTGCTGTAAGTGTCGAGAACAACTATTTAAAACTGATTCCAAGAGGGTTAATGGCTATTAAAATTATGGGACTTATACATTTTTGGCAATGCATCAATAAAAAAATTAACTCTCTAAGGATACCAATACCAGTAATTACCCTTTCTAGCTTTACTATCCTCGGTTTACTATTTTTCAGATACTTAGGAGTATTCCAACCACTAGAACTAGCAGTATTTGATTTGATGATGCGTTTGCGGTCAATGGAAGAGCCAGATCCTCGGCTTCTAATAGTAGAGATAACTGAAGAGGATATTCAGTCTTTACAGCAGTGGCCAATCTCCGATAAAACTTTGGCCAAAATTTTAGTATCTCTACAAAAGCATCAACCTAAAGTAATAGGTCTAGATATTTATCGAGATATTCCTTATCCGCCTGGTGAGTCAGAATTATTGGAACAATTGAAAAAACCGAATATTTTTGCTATTACTTATCTTCACAGAGATCTTGATAAAACAGTATTGCCACCTCCCACAATACCAGAAGAAAGAATTGGGTTTAATAATATTAATCTTGATCCGAATGGTGTAATTCGTCGTTATTTATTATTTACTTCTCATAAAAATAAAACATTCACAGCTTTTTCTTTAAAATTAGCTATTACTTACCTGAAAGATTATGGAATATTGCCGGTTGTCACTAAAAATAATGAATATAAATTAGGTGATGTATTATTTAAAGAATTAAAATCAAATTCAGGGGGATACCAAAGAATTGATGATACAGGATATAAAATTTTAATAAATTATCGTAATTCTAAATCTGTTGCTCCCAAAGTTAGCATAACTAATGTTTTAAATAATAATTTTGACCCTAAATTAGTCAAAAATAAAATTGTTTTGATTGGGACTACAGCTCCTAGTAGCAATGACTTATTTTGGACTCCTTATAGTTTTGGTAATTCAAAGTTTTTAAGAATGGCAGGAGTCGAGCTTTATGCACATATTACAAGTCAAATTATTAGTGCAGTTCTTGATGATAGAAAGCTATTTTCATACTGGAATGAATCAATAGAAATACTATGGATTATAGCTTGGTCAATTGTTGGTGCTAGTCTGACTAGGTATATCAGGAAACCTATGATTTGGATGTTAATAAATTTTCTGAGTTTTAGTATTTTAGGTGGTATTAGTTATGGTATTTTTATAAATATGCAGTGGATTCCTGTGGTAGCACCATTAGCAGGAATGGTTATTACAGGTGGGATAGTTATAGTTTATAACATGCATGAATCATGGCAACAGAAAAATCTGGTGATGAAATTATTAGGTCAGCAAACTTCTCCAGAGATTGCTAATGCTCTTTGGCAACAACGTTCAGAGTTGATTAATTCTGGAATTTTACCGGCAAAAACAGTTACAGCAACTATCTTATTTACTGACTTAAAAAATTTTAGCACTATCTCAGAAAAAAAAACATCGGAAGTTTTAATGATCTGGTTAAATCAATATCTGAGTGCTATGACAGATATTGTGATTAATCATAATGGAATAGTCAATAAATTTACTGGAGATGGAATAATGGCAGTATTTGGTATACCAGTACCTAGTAATACTGTTGAAGAGATTGCTATGGATGCTCAAAATGCAGTTAACTGTGCTTTAGAAATGGAAGAATATTTGTTGAAGTTTAATTGTCAGTGGCAAAAACAGGGTGATCCAGAAATAAAAATGCGGGTAGGAATTTATACAGGAAGCATAATAGTTGGTAGTTTAGGAGGAAAAAATCGCTTAGAGTATGGAGTAATTGGTGATAGTGTTAATATTGCTTCCCGGTTAGAAAGTTTTGAGAAGGAATATCATCGAAGAATTTGTCGAGTTTTGATTGCTGAGGAAACTTTCAAATATCTAGATGGAAAATTTAAAGTAGAATTTTGGGGTAATTTTTGTCTGAAAGGGAAGACAAAACCGATTAGTATATATTTGGTTAGTGGTAAAAAATAATTTTTAAATTTGATAATTTCTTCTTAAATTGTCTGTTGAGTAACAAACTGATATTAATAAGCTAAAAATTAAATAAAAAGTTTTAAGTGTTTAGGGAAAATACTGTCCAAGCAAACCATAATTATTAATTTGCTGATTGAATTGATCGAAATGTGCTGATTGAATCTAAAAGTCTTGAAAGATAAAGGTAGGTACTTTTTTTGGAGAGAAATAAAGTATAGCTTTTGGAGTCTGAGGAGCCAAAAAGTTAGCATCTTAAGTTAACTATGGCAGGAAAATTAAGGGACAAATGTATCCTATCAGCTCCTCTAGAATTTCTATTTATCCTGACTCCTGGTTCCTGACTTATGACTCCTACTCTTACCAAAAGATTATTTTGGCAAGTCTTAAGTAGAAAAAATACAAACCTTATCTAACTATGAGTATTCATCACATCAAATTACTATCTTTCCTCAAACCCAAAACTTTTATTCTGACATTATTATTTCTGGGATTATCTACTGTTTTTTTGTCAAGAGGTGCGTTTGCAAACGTGACTCCAAAGACTGATGAAGGTACAGAAAATAGTATCCCTGGAGGAACACGAGGAACGCCATGCTTTAGTGGTAAGAAAAAAACCATAACTCCTCTAGTTCCGAAAAAAAACAAAAAACCAGAATTAAAAGTAACCCTAGTATCACATCCAAAAATGTTTATTTATGTGCCAGAAAATAAAGCTATCGTTGGAGAGTTTATCCTAAAAGATTCTAGTCAAAAAAAGGTATATCAAAATAAAGCATTATTACCTGAGAGTCAGGGAATTATAAATATTAAAATTCCTAGGGAACAACCAGAACTAAAAGTAGGTACAACTTATAACTGGAAATTAAGGTTAATTTGTGAAACTCCTAGTCGTAGATCTAGGATGGAAGGCTCAATTCCAAGGGTTAATCCCAGTAAATATTTGACAAAAAAATTACAGTAAACTCCATATAGTGATCGCTGGTTAATTTATTCAGAAGCAGGAATAAAGCACGAAACATTGGTAAGCGTAGTAGAACAAATTCATTCTAATTCCAACGATAAAAATTTTAACTCAGAATGAAAAAAATGGCTCAATTCATTAGGTATAAGTAAAGTTGCCACAGCCATTAAAGTAACTATAGCACAGAAATAGATATTTATAGCTGAGCTCAGAAGTCACAAGATGCGAGATTAAATTTTTTTTGTAACTAAATTTGAAAACCGTGAGAATGTTCTAATAGTAATAGCGACTGCTATAAATTAACATCTTTGAGAGTAGGATGATCGATAATTCAATATTTGCTAAAAGCAAAAAATCCAAAAGGCTAATTGTCTAATGTATTTGATTAGGCGATCGCTATTTAACCTATGATAATGTGTATATTTTTCCATCTGATTAGGTATGGATAAATATTGACGAAATTTATCCAACAAGTCAATTACAACTTGACTATTAATTAGGGTTAGCACATTTATGGTTTAATGGGGTGAGGGTTGTTGCAGGTCAGCAGATCGTCACAGATAAATGGTTTGGTCACCAGCTCCGGTGTAGTAAGAATTGTCTTCTGGTTTTTCGGCTTTCGGCACGGAGCACACTCATCTGATCTATGCATGAGCTTAGGCAACTGAAATTCTAGTATTTTTTGAAAGCCATATATCTAAGCCGACCGCTATAAGTGTGAAAATACTGAATGCAACTAAAAAGTTAAAACAGCCCATCGAGCATGTGCACAATACCTGCAATTAAACTGGGAAGTGCTACATACATTAGAATACCATGAAATTGCTGTTACTATAACTATAAAAGCATCAAGCAAACTGAATACATCATCCCCAAAACCTTGTCTGACATCAATGTTACGACTAATATTTGTAGGATCAATCAGAACTGTCTTAATGTCAAGGTTTTTCATTGTCAAATCTGTTAGCTTGTATGTTTGACATAATTGAAGTAATTTTCGTTAATTTCATCAATTATGTCATTGACTCAGTCTGTAAGTGTTTCTTGATAGGAGGGAAGATATAGATGTCAATCTCTTTTCCAAGTTTTTCTCACTACATCTATCTTTAATTTTTTACATAGTCTTATTTAGTAAAGAGATTTCCATTTTCTTAATTCAACGAAGGTAATGTCACCTAATATTATTGAGGCAACAATTTCCGAAATTGACTTGGGAAAATTGGGTATTACTTTCTGCACAAGCTTTTGTAGTTCTTTACCAAGCACGGTAGATTTTGCTTTTTGAGCAAATTCCAATTATCTTTCGTTTGATATTTCGTTAGATTCTCTGACTAAAGCCAAGCCATGACTAATTGCTATATTAGATTTGTGATCGTAAAACATCACTGAATAGTATTTTACACAATCAAATATCAAATCAAATATTAATAGTTAGCTTCCAATTCAGTTATCAGTTATAAAATTATTTGTAACCATTCAGCACTTTAGAAGTCAGCTTGAGCGCTTTTCCTAGCTCATGCTGCCCAAAAAGATGAAGTTTAGCTGATCATCTTTTCGGTGTCAGACTTTTAATTCTTTTTTGAGACTAATTTTTTTTCTAGTTGATAGCTGATAGCTGACTTTAAGGTACAGTTATTTCCCATTTTGAGATTGCTTTTTTCGAGTTTTTTAGGTTTGGTAATAAATATTTTTTGTGGCTCATATAAGTTATTTTTATTCTAAAATAATTTGTATTTTAATTAGCACCAACCTAGACTATTCTTATAAAGAAAATAGATATAAGCAAACAACTTTAATAATCTTATTTTTTGCCGAGTATGGGATATATACGGTACTTAAATGTACCTTTAATAGTTTTATAAATTAATAATATGATAACATATTAATAAAATAAAAACGAATTTACAAAGTCGCCCTAGAAGAGCGATCGCTCAGACCAAACTTTTCAGTAAAAATTATGAAAATTGCAATTGCTCAACTTAATCCTGTGATTGGTGATATTTCAGGCAATGCCAAATTAATTTTGGATGCTGCACAAAAAGCAAAAAAATTAGATGCTAAGTTGATGATAACTCCAGAATTATCATTAATAGGTTATCCCCCACGAGATTTATTAATTTATCCTAGTTTAATTGAAGCTGCAGTTCTAGAATTAGAAAATTTAGCCAAATATTTACCATCAGAAATAGCCGTTTTAGTAGGAACTGTAACCTTTAATTATCAAGCCGCTAATACAGGAGAAAAATCACTATTTAATAGTGCAGTTTTATTAACCAATGGCGAAATCAAACAAGTATTTCATAAACAACTTTTACCTACTTATGATGTATTTGATGAAGACCGATATTTTGAACCTGGTAAAACTAGGGATTTTTTCACGTTAGAAAATTATTCTAACAGCTCAGAAAATTTAGCTAAAGTAGGTGTAACTATCTGCGAAGACTTATGGAATGATGAGGCTTTTTGGGGAAAACGAAATTATGCTTATGACCCGATGAAAGAATTAGCAGCACAAAAAGTTGATTTTGTGATTAATATGTCAGCTTCTCCCTATCAAACTGGAAAACAAAAATTGCGAGAAGCAATGTTAAAACATAGTACAAATTGTTATCAAATACCAATTATTTATGTCAATCAAGTGGGTGGTAATGATGATTTAATTTTTGATGGTTGTAGTGTAGTTTTTAATGGTGCTGGAAATGTGGTTTATCGTGCTCAAGCTTTTGAGACAAGTTTGGCAGTTGTAGAATTTAATTCAGCAAAAAAAGATTTCATTTCAGTAGATTTTAAAAGTATAAATTTGCCAGAAAGTGAGGATGAAGAAATTTGGTCTGCTTTGGTTTTAGGCCTAAGAGATTATGTACAAAAGTGTGGTTTTTCTAAAGTTGTTCTGGGTTTAAGTGGAGGAATAGACTCAGCTTTAGTTGCAGCGATCGCTACTGCTGCATTAGGAAAAGAAAATGTCTTTGCTATTTTGATGCCTTCTCCCTACAGTTCTGAGCATTCGGTAAAAGATGCTTTAGAATTAGCAGAAAATTTGGGTATTGCTAAACAAATTATATCTATTGAGAATTTAATGAAGGATTATGATAATAGTCTGTCAAGTTTATTTACAGGTACAAATTTTGGTATTGCTGAAGAGAATATTCAATCTCGGATTCGTGGAAATTTATTAATGGCTATTTCTAATAAGTTTGGTTATTTACTTTTATCTACAGGCAATAAGTCAGAAATGGCTGTTGGTTATTGTACTCTTTATGGTGATATGAATGGTGGATTAGCAGTAATTTCAGATGTGCCGAAAACTCGGGTTTATTCTTTATGTCAGTGGTTGAATGAACAGACAGTTAATAACAATAAAAAATTCTCTGGATCCCAAAACTTACTAATGACTGAAAAGCAAAATATTATTCCCAAAAATATACTGACAAAAGCTCCCAGTGCTGAGTTAAAAGAAGGTCAAAAGGATGAGGATTCTTTACCTGCTTATGAAGTCTTAGATGATATTTTATTTAGGTTAGTAGAAAAGTGCGAATCTTTAGACAAAATTATTGCTGCAGGACATGATTTAGAGGTGGTAAATAAGGTAGTAAAATTAGTCATGAGGGCAGAATTTAAACGTAGACAAGCACCCCCAGGTTTGAAAATTAGTACTCGCGCTTTTGGCACAGGTTGGCGGATGCCTATTGCTAAAAAATTAGTTATTAACTGACTATTAGCACTCACAAATATTTTAAGTTTTAGTAGGCTTGGTGGTTTTAGGTTTTAAGAGCAAAGATAGAAAATGATTGAAGTAAAAAGTTATGAAGATGTAACGGTTTGGCTAAAACTAATTAATTTGGTAGTAAGGTGTTATCAATTTATTAATTTTTAGACCTGAAATATAAAAGCTGAAACCTAAAAGATAACACCTAATACCTAACACCTAAGAAATAATTGAGGTAAAAAGTTATGAAGATTTAAAGGTGTGGCTAAAACTAATGAATTTGGTAGTAAGATGTTATCAATTTATTAATTTTTAGACCTGAAACCTAAAACCTAATACCTAATACCTAACGCCTAAGAAATAATTGAAGTAAAAAGTTATGAAGATTTAACGGTGTGGCTAAAACTAATAAATTTGGTAGTAAGATGTTATCAATTTATTAATTTTTAGACCTGAAACCTAAAAGCTGAAACCTAAAACCTAACACCTGAAACCTGAAACCTGAAATAAACAAATGTCTTATAGTAAATTCAGCTTAGAGCAATTACTAACAAACTTTAATCTAAATTTAGTCGAATTTCAGGGAAAATTTAACAACTATCCTGAAATTTTTCCCAGTAAAATAATACAAGAACTTTTGAAAGAATATATACCTTTAGCAGTTGCTATCGGTTCAGAAAAAGCTCGTTCAGAATTAATTTTAGCGCCCATTTTAGTGGATATAAAGAAACAGCTAAATAATCAAATTAGCATTTTTTCAGGAATAGAATTTAATGTTAATCCTGACCAAGGTTTAAACGGTTTTTGTGATTTTATTATTAGCCGTTCTACTAGACAACTTATTATTGAAGCACCAGTTATTACTTTAGTAGAAGCAAAAAACGATAATCTTAAGTCTGGATTTTCCCAATGCATTGCAGAAATGCTAGCAGCTCAACTTTTTAATAAAAGAAAAGGCAACAATATTAATAAAGTTTATGGTGTTGTCACCACAGGAACGGTTTGGCAATTTTTAGAGCTAGAGTCTGAAACTATAATTGTAGACTTAGAAGAATATTCTCTCAATAATTTATCAAAAATTTTCGGCATTTTAATTAGTTTAGTTAGTTAGCTGAAGTCACTATTTTGCCTGATGTTCAATCTGGCATAATTTGTATAATTAGATGGTTAATTGGGAGTTAGGAGGAAAGAGTATTCAGGAATATTTGCAGCCTTTGCTGAAGAGAATTTTTTTTTATGAAATTAAGCAAATTTTATCTAACACCATAATTTGTGATTTACTGTGAGATAAATTAGCGGTTAATTAAGTAGGTTAAATGCTTAATTAATTAACAATATTACTCTAAAATTTTCTGATTATTAAGATTTTTTTTTAAAGGCAGATATGGAAACCTATTATTACTAATATAGGCTGATATCAACTTTATCAACTTAGGTAACACTAATGACTATTAACAGCAAATGTTAAATAAATTCCTCAAATTACTGAGCGCGTTAAAGTTTTGAGTTTTGGAAATCTTATGAACTCTAAAAGCTTAGTATTCTGGGGAATGATGAGATGCTGCAATTTTTGCCTGGCGATCGTAGTTGCGTTTTTCTGAAGATTCTTGAATATGCTTTTTGACATCCTCATGGAGTTCCTTTCCATTGAGATGGAAGGCATCACGAACGTACTTGGGTAAATGTTCAATGTAGAAATGAACTCTTCGTGCCTCCTAACTCCTGTTGAGAGCCCCCTCGCTTCTTTGTTCAATTTGATATAATATGAAAATTTTAAATTAAAAGCAGGGAGGATCAAGGTGGGAGTCGTCTATATAGGCGATCGCGCGGTAGGCAAAACTCATTTAGCCCTAGAATTAGTTAATCCCCAGGGGCAATACGTCCAGGTTTCTATGGTGGGCCAAACTTATCAAAACCTTAAGGCCAATCTCCTGAATAGCGATGGAACGGCCAAACAAACTCAAAACATCCAATATCGTCCCCTAAACCTCCAAGTACGGTTGCCTAGTGGTTTAAACGAAGTTCCCGTAGATTGGATCGACTCTCCAGGGGAAATCTTTCGTAGGTCTTGGCAGTGGGAACACCCCCAGGAATGGGAATCTTTTCAAGAAATTGTCCGGCAAAGCGAGGGGGTTTTGCTGATTTTGCCACCTTATCGGGAAATATTGTTGCCTAATCTGGAGGTGACAAATTTTGTGACTCAAAAGCAGTGGTGTAATGGCTTTGAGAGTTGGGCTAGATTTTTTTGTGATGATTGTCCTAAGGCCAAGCATATTGTTATTTGTCTGAACAAGGCGGATCTAATAAATTGCAATCTCTCTGAGGAGTCGGAAAGGTTGGCTTATCGACCAGATGGTTCTTCGATGAATTGGCTTCAGCGTCATAATTATGTAGTTAATAGTTATTTTCGATTGGTAAAATCCCAAATAGCACAAATAAATAGGAGTCGGCCTGGGTTATCAGTTCGCTGTTTTATTACCAGTATCTATGATCGTAGTTTGCTGGAGTTGCCCTGGATCTATTTAGCTAGTTATTTAGCTAATTAATGGAGGAGGAAATATGGGAAATATTTGTATTATCGGACCGAGGAGTTCTGGCAAAACAACTTATCTGGCAGGACTGGCATATTGGCCGGATACTCATAACCAAAATTTTGAAGTTACTCCTATCACAAAAGAGGCACAAAATTTAGTAAATCAAGCTGAAGATATTATTCTTAGTGGAGATTCTTTAAGGAGGACAGAGATAGATGGGTTCAAAATTAAAACTGTTTACGATTTACCGTTGTATTCTTTTCAAATAGAAAAAAAGAGGAGGTGGCGCAAACCAGAGGAAATCAATTTAGTGGTTCGAGATTATCCAGGGGAAATTTTTGACGATTTGGCCTCGGGAATTTCTAATGAAATACATCAAGAATTTCTCAATGAATGTTTAATTCCAGATATTGTTGGCTGTTTATTGCTCCTCCATAAATGGGAGTTGGGCAACGACCAATTTTACAGGAGGATGATAGGGAGATTTATGGATTTAATGGACAGGCGCGATCGCCTAAAAAATTTGCGACTGGCAGTGGCAATGAGTAAATGCGAAAGGGGAGAAATTTGGCCTGGTCGTCTGGACCCGGAATTGGACTTATTTGAAGTACATTTGCCCCGCACTAGAAAAATTTTGCGCCAGAGGATTCCTAAGAATAATTTACAATTTTATGCCATATCTACTTTTGGGGTTCTGGAAAGGAACAATCCTCGTCCGAATCGTGCTGATGAGGAGGGGAGTCTGCGTTCTGTTTTACGATCGCCGCATCAGTGGCGACCCTACGGGCTGATTTCGCCCTTATATTGGTTAAGTACGGGTAAGAGGATGCGATCTGGTGTTTAAATCTCTATTTAAAGATAAAGGTGAAGAATCTCAAGAGCAAAATTTATCTGGTGTCCTGCGGCTGATAGGCGATCGCTCTGCTGGTAAGACTACTTATATGGCCGCTTTGGCTAGGTGGCCAAATTCTCAAAATACCCGTTTGGTTGAGGCGGTAACTGCTTCAAATAAAGATGGAGAAGAGTTAATCAAAAAAGCTCGGGATATTTTGGAACAAGGGGAACCCATGAAACAAACTCCGTTGCTTGATAATGTTTATACTCTGAAGAATTATAGCTTGAGGATAACTCTAAAAAAAGAGTTGGTATTGGATAGAAAGAAGTCTTTGGTTAACTTAGATATAAGTTGCAAGGATTATTCGGGAGAATTTTTCAGCGAGTTGCTGAATCAAACTGATTTGCCTTTATTTAAGGACTATTTAGAAGACTGTTTGTTGGCATCGGGAATTTTGTTATTGATTGATGGAACGGCCCATCAGAAAGATGGGGAATATGCTAGAGCGATCGAGAAGCTTTTGGTAGAGTTGGATCGCTCTGAGGCACAAATTCAAAAGCGGAGAATTGCTCTGGTTTTGAGTAAGTGCGAATTGGCCGATTTGTGGATAAATCGACAGAAACCAAAATATGTGGCTCAAGCTCGCTTCCGAGAAACTTGCAGAAAGCTGGAGTTTTGGGAACGAGGGGGTTCTGGTAATATAGACTATTTTGCCGTTTCAGCTTTTGGAGTTTTAGGAAATAGATTTCCCAGACCTAATTCCATACAAATAGAGCGTGATCGGGGTGGGGTTTCATCGGTTTTAGAAAAACCTAAAATGTGGCGGCCTTTTGGTTTAGTTTCGCCTATTTATTGGCTTTGTACTGGCAAACGCAATCAAGAATTAGATAAGGATTAAAGCAAATGCATACTTATAATATACACGAATTCAGCACTGGTATAAATGTAGAAAAATTGCCCGATGGCAGTTGGAGATCGCGGGGGTATAAGGTAGGAGAATATATGAACTTAACCTTGCCGCAAATTCCCTTAGTTGTTGAACGAGCGATCGCTAACAAAATGTTTGAGGTATCCAAGGATCGTCATAGTCAAAAACCTACTTTTGTAGGACGAGAGGTTAGGGGCAACAATGGAGCTCCCGGTTGGTCAGTGGTAGCGGTAGTCACTCCAGGAGGAGATGAATACGGGCGTTTTAATTCTTTTTATCGATATTTTTTATGTCAGGGAGTAGATCGACTCTGGGTAATATTAGATGAGATCAATAGTTATTGGCAACAATACGGACAACCACCAATTTTCAATCCATTGGAAATTAAAGAAATTGGCAAGCCGAACCATCACAATATTTCTAATAAGCCCCTAGTAACCTTACCTTCAGAGCTAAATGCTTTGGCAGGTAACCATCAACTACCTTTGATTCTTCAACCAGGAAAAGTGTCTGATCTACAGACAATTAATGCAATGGCTGAGAAGATAGCTAATGGTCAACCTGTATCTTGGGCATACGATGTGGAGGCGGTGGAAGATGCAGAAAGATTTCTAGTTATTCAAGCGGCTGATGAAAAAGCGTATCAAGGTCTAAGGAAAATAGGGAATGCTTCAATTAATAATCCCAAAGCCACCCTTCCATCACATGTTGATGGAGCGGCCATTGAAACAGCAATAAAAGCTTTGAGCAGCGGTTCGCAAATTAAGCAGGAATGGATTCAAGCTCTTTTACAGGACGATCAAGTAACTTCAGAGCATTGGAAAATAATCTTTGATGATCGGGGTGCCCATACTGGGATTAAGCAGAGAAATTCTAGTGCTCAAATGGTGCGACTTTTAACTTTAAGGGCAATAATTCTTCCAGAGACTTTACCTGAGTATCTCGAATGGTTTGGTATTGATGGCAAAAATAAGAGAAAAGAGGATAATAAGCAAAAAGTTTCTCTTGCGTTTCAAGGAAAACTTCAAAGATATATTTTACAACTAAAGCCGTTAATTGATGAAAGCATGAAAAGTATCCTGGAGCAAATATTGAAGAAGAAGATATCAATTCCAGCATTCAGTTGGTTGTTAACTGCACAAAAAAGCCTTTGGTCGTCGTATCGCCCCTCGCTCGTGAAAAATGTCAGAAATGATTTAGAAACTATTGATCACAATTTGAAATCTGATGATAGCCCGTCGGAACCTTCGTTTGCTTGTGGAGATTCGATTTGGAAAAAATTGCAAAGTGAGCTGCGGAAACCCAACTATCGTGGTAGCTATTATCAACCTTTTGCGGATTTGTTTGAGAGGTTGCGTGACTATGAGTTAGCTTCCTATTTTTACCAAGTCAGTAAGGGGGTGGTGCCGAAAAATTTATTTCTGAAAGCTCTTAAAAACAACGAAGACAAATCAGATCTTTGGGGTTTGACACTAAAGAGAGAAATTTCTTGGGAAGAACATCTGATTCGTTGCTTGATCAAAAATTCTTTGCGTTTGACTATAGCAATTGTTTTTTTGACAATCGGATATTTGATAGGTAAAGGACAAAATCAAACACCTCAAGCACAAAAACCAGGGGAACAACAGCTACGAATAGCATATAGTCAGGGTTATTTAAAGGGACAAGAAGATGCTATTAACAAAATCAAGAATACGACACCAAGTCCAAGTCCAAGTCCAAATATAAGTCCAAGTCCAAATCTAAGTCTAAGTCCAAGTCCAAGTCCAAGTCCAAGTCCTTCTATTCCAAGGAATATATTAGAAAAAGAGATGAATATAGCACTTGACAATTTCCCTCAGAGTATCAGAGCAATTGATAAAATCACATCCGATCTAGCTTCTTTAGAAGTGGCAAAGCAAGAGGAATTAGAAAAACAAAAGTTTGTCCAAGAAATTCAGAAGATTCTTGCTAATGATTCAGCACTTAATTATGAGCAAGCAACTACTAAACTATATTTTTTGATAGTAGGGAAGCAAAAAAGAAAAGAGGCTCGCAAAAAATGGGTAAAAGCCATCTATTCATACCAACAGAACAAACAGGAAAAGCTAAAAAATCCGCCTAATGGATATATAAATCCTGATGATAATACAGCTAATTTATTGAAGTGTAACGTAGCTGAATCTCTAAGTTGGAAATGGCAAGATTGGCCAGAGAATTGTTTACCAGAAATGACAGAAGATCAAAAAAAGATTGCTACTAGTAAGGACAAGTTTAACGAGATAACTTACGAAGCAATCAGTCGAATTATATCAGAGTTGAGATATTTAGGACTTGATCAAGAAGCGATTCACCAAGCTATTCGCGAGACTATTGGTAATGTGAAGAATTTTGAATATAAAAAGGCACGAGAAGCGATACCTGAGGGTAAAAACGCCTTAGTTATTGCTATTTATAAATACCAACAAAAAAACAAGATTCAAGGAGAACCTGATGGGATAATTAATGAGCCTAAAAAACCTTTAGATAGGACAATTCAAAATACGTTTAATATTTTGCTGGAACAGGTAAAAAATGAATTGGCAAATAACCCCAACAAATATAAAAATTCCCCAGAAAATCAATAAACATAATGATAACCTATCTTCACATCAGAAAATCAATAAACATAATGATAACCTACCTTCAAATCTTATTAGAAATAGCATTCACCCTATTTTCCTGGGTAGTAATCTTCCTTGCCATAGGAATAGTCCGTTACAATAAAAAATATTTTGGGGCTGGCTTTACTAATAATAGTTTGATGCTTTAGTGGTAGGATTAATATTTGAAAATTTATTAGCTTTATACTGGCAAACGCAATCAAGAATTAGATAAGGATTAAAGCAAATGCCTACTTATAATATACACGAATTCAGCACTGGTATAAATGTAGAAACATTGCCCGATAGCAGTTGGAGATCGCGGGGGTATAAGGTAGGAGAATATATGAACTCAACCTTGCCGCAAATTCCCTATGTTGTCCAACTAGCGATCGCTAACAAAATGTTTGAGGTATCCAAGGATAGTCATAGTCAAAAACCTACTTTTGTAGGACGAGAGGTTAGGGGCAAAAATGCAGATCCCGCTTGGTCGGTGGTAGCGGTAGTGACTCCAGGAAGGGATGACTACGGGCTTTTTAACTCTTTTTATCGATATATTTTATGCCAGGGAGTAGATCGACTCTGGGTAATATTAGATGCGATAGATAATTATTCGCAAAAATACGGACGACTACCAATTTTCAATCCATCGGAAATTAAGGAAATTGGCAAGCCGAACTATCACAATATTTCTAATAAACCCCTAGTAACCTTACCTTCAGAGCTAAATTCTTTGACAAGCAACTATCAACGAGCTTTGATTCTTCAACCAGGACAAGTTTCCGATCTACAGACAATTAATGCAGTAGCTGAGAAGATAGCTAATGGTCAACTTGTATCTTGGGCATATGATGTGGAGGCTGTGGAACGTGCAAGAAGATTTCTAGTTATTCAAGCGGCTGATGAAAAAGCGTATCAAGATCTAATAAGAATAGGGAATGCTTCAATTGATAATCTATCAAGTGTTGATGAACCCTCTATTGAATTAGCAATAAAAGGTTTGATAGGTGGTTCGCAAATTAAGCAGGAATGGATTCAAGCTCTTTTACAGAACGAGCAAGTAACTTCAGACCATTGCCAAACAATCTTTGATGATCAAGGTGCCCATACTAGGATTAAGCAGAGAAATTATAGCCCTCAAATGGTGCGACTTTTAACTTTAAGGGCGATAATTATTCCAGATACTTTGCCTGAGTATCTAGAATGGTTTGGTATTGATGGCAAAAATAAGGGAAAAGGGGATAATAAGCAAAAAGTTTCTCTTGAGTTTCAAGGACAACTTAAAAAACATATTTTACAACTAGAGCCATTAATTGATGGAAGCATGAAGAGTGTCCTGGAGCAAATATTGAAGAAGAAGATATCAATTCCAGCATTCAGTTGGTTATTAACTGCACAAAAAAGTCTTTGGTCGTCATATCGCGCCTCACTTTTGCAAAATGTCAGAGATGATTTAGAAGCTATTGATAACTATTTGAACTCTTCTGATGATAGCCCGTCGGAACCTTCGTTTGCTTGTGGAGATTCGATTTGGAAAAACTTGCAAAGTGGGCTTCCGGGACCCAACTATCGTTATAGCTATTATCAACCTTTTGCGGATTTGTTTGAGAGGTTGGGTGACTATCAGTTAGCTTCCTATTTTTACCAAGTCAGTAAAGGGGTGGTACCGAAAAATTTATTTCTGAAAGCTTTTAAAAACAAAGATAAATCAGATCTTTGGGGTTTGACACTAAACAGAGAAGTTACTTGGGATGAGCATCTGATTAACTTGTTGAGAAGATATTCTTTATCTTTGGCGGCAATATTCATTCTTGTGCTAACTAACTTGTTTTCTTATATGCTAGGTTTACAAAGTAAAGGTAAAATAGGGTTAAAAAACTCAAATGGGGAAACATTAGAACAGGCAAGAGAAGCAGGAGAACAAGAAGGCTATGACAAGGGCTATCAAGTTGGTTATCAAGAAGGATTAAATGCTGCGAGACAAGTTGAAATAATTCCTCCTATGACTAAGGCATCTAGTGAATTTTCAACAACTGCTACAGTGATGGAGGCTCTTGTCAAGAGACTTACAAATCAACTAACGGAAAAGTTTAATCAAGCGGATCCACAAATAATGCGCAATCAAGTAATAAAGGAAATTAAAGCCATTATTGGCAACCCGAACCTTGATTATAGCTCCGCAATTCAAGGCAATGAAAATCACAAAAAGCAATTGATAGAGGCTATCTATTGGTATCAAGCCAACACAGGAGAAAAAGGGTATGGATACATAGATGATAATTTTGAAACAGATGAAAGAATTGAAAAAGAAGTAAACAATACTTTACTGTTCAACTTTGCTAATAGAACGAAGCCAGCTTTAGAAAAACTGATAGAAGAGTTGTTGCAAGATAACAGTTTAAGACAAAAAAATATTGACCGCATCCAGATTATTAATGCTATCAAAAATACTTTTGTGGGAATAACAGATTATACAGCTACCATAGAAGAAGGAAAGCCAAAAGAGGTAGAAAAGTTTGTTAATTCTATTCAACAATACCAAAATGGAGGTGATGGCATAATTAATTATGGTAAACAAACATATCAAAGGTTAAAAGAAGAAATAAAAACACAATATGAAGAAAGATTCAATTTTGCTAACAAAACTAAGCCAGCTTTAGAAAAACTGATAGAAGAGTTGTTAGAAGATGAAAACTTAAGACAAGAAAAGTTTGATCGCAGCCAGATTATCAATGCTATCAAAAATACTTTTGTAGGAATAACAGATTATGCAGGTGCTATAGAAAAAGGAAACCCACAAGAGGTGGAAAAGTTTGTTAATTCTATTCGAGAATACCAAAATGGAGGCGATGGCATAATTCATTATAGTGAAGAAACATATCAGAGGTTAAAACAAGATATCCAAAGACAATTGCTAGAATAGCGATCGCTAATTCCAAACAATAGTTCCCAATAAACTCACCCTTAAAAAATAAACATGAGAACCTACCTTTACATATCATCAGGAATCGCATCCGCCCTCACCGGGTGGATCCTTGGTCATGTTATCATTAGCGACCTTCAATGGTTAAAAAACATCCCCGAACTAGGCCTATTTCCCTGCGTGGCAATTTTCCTGGCAATAGGCATAGTCGCCATAGATCTTTTTCTCAGCAACCCCACCAGATTCCAACGTAACTTAAAAACAGGTTTTATCCCCTTAACAATTGCTGCCGGACTTGGTTTATTGATCGGCACTACCTCTGGAGGTATAGTACAACTTTGGCTCCACCCTCAACTGCGGGATCATGTTTTTCAAGTACCAGACTTTTTTGTTAGAATAATAGGGTGGGTTTTAATTGGAGTAGCAGTAGGTCTAGGAGAAGGATTAACTTGGCGATGGCGTAGCATAGAAGCAGGAGATTCTCGCCGTTATCAACAGCGTTTCTGGACTAGTTTTATTGCTAGTAGTTTGACCGCCTTAGCTGCAGCATTAATATTTGAAAAGTTGCGACAAAACTTTGGAGGTGAAATTCCAGAAGCATTAAAAGCTTGGGAAGAACCTATAGGATTTTCTTTTTTGGGAGGTTTGTTAGGTTTAGTCTTAAGTTTTTCCACCTCTCCCAGTCACACGATCGCTCTCAGAGCAGGTGCCGGTTTTGAGTATCTTTATGGTTCGTCGCTGCTAACTCAAACTACTAATTATCCCCACATCGAAAAGACAAAAAAACCCCCATTAAAATTTGTTAGCGATGATTATGCCGATCGAATTGAAGAGGGATTATCTATTCAATTACCCGCCAGAGGAAAAATAAAAATTGGTTCTGGACAAGACGTACATATTTATCTTCCAGAATTGCCAGAAAATGTGGCCGAACTAAAGTTAAAACCCGGTCAAACTTTATTATTTCCCCAACCTAAATTTTATGGAATAATAGAGTATAGAGGTCTACGTTTAACAACCCCAGGGCCGATTAAATTAAAACATAATGATATGATTACATTTCATGTTCCACAGGGAAATTATAATGATCAAAAACTTTTTAGATTTATTTACTACAATCGCTTTTTGGACCCCCAAGGTTAGTCTATCTTTGCTATTATTGTTTTCTGGGAGTCATCCTAGTTTTGCTCAAGTCGAAAGAGTAGAAATTATTCAAGCAAAACCAGATAAAGATGACGGGAGTGTAGCCTTACGCTTTCAAGCATTTGATCGCAATAATAAAGCCGTAATGCGATTACCAGAAAAAAGTATTACTTTGAGAGTTTGTTCCCAAGACCAAGAGTGCCAAGAACTAGGATTAGGTAATAAAAAATGGACAACCCCTGCCCCAGAAAAACTACCTCCAGCTTGGGTAATTGTCTTATTAGATTTTAGCGGTAGCATGAAGCGATGCGAGGAAAGGGGTAGTTGGGATGAAAGATCTTCTCAATGCTCAGGTAAAAGTAAATTAAAGGGAGCCATTGAAGCGATTCAAAAATTTAGTAAGGATGTGGCTGGACGGAGCCAAAAAACTAAAATAGCGATCGTACCTTTTAGTGAAAGTGGGGGAAGTTGTGTGGGAAAAAAAGTCAGCAGGAAAACACTCAATGAGTTTAAACCAGCAGGAAGTGACGAAATTGAAAATATTCTGAAGGAACTACAAGAAACAGCTCCAAAAGATATTTGTGGAGCGACAAATATTTACGATCCTTTGATGGCAGCAGTAAGATTTTTAGGGGACGAAAATGAGCCTCGTTTTAACCCTCCAAAAGCAGATTCGCTGGAAACAACAGATTCAAAAGAACCGGAACCAAGGTTATCAATTATTTTGCTTTCTGATGGCTATCACAGCATCTATGCAAATTCACAAAAAAGAAAAAGATATCAAACAGAAGCAGAGGCAGAGAGAGAACATTTTGAAACCCAACTTATCCCAGCATTAGAAGAAAATTCTCATATTACTGTAAATACTATAGGTTACGGTAAAACCGCCCAAGAATTAAAGCAAGAGTACAATTTAAAGGATGAGCCCAATATCGAAAATCTATATTTGTTGAAAGATGATTTACCGGTTGCAGATATAACTAACTACAAAAGATTAAAACAAATTAGCGAAGAATTTGTCGATCAACAGTCCTTGGTCAGAATTGCTGAAATTACTAGAGGAGTCCACGAATTTTCTGCTAGCGCTAATGATGTGGCTAATGCTTTAACTGACTTCCTCAACGCCATGCTTAACGAGTATGAAATTACCTATGTTCAACCAACAAGTTCAGATCGCGGTTCCGCACATAACGTTCAAGTCATCGTTAAGTCTCCCGATGAGGGCCGTGATATCAAATCTCAACCAGAATCTTACACATTTCCCTGGGTTGGACCAAAGCTACCTGCAAAAGTGCGGGGGGTTGTATTCTTATTTGTATTAGTAATGGTCATAGTAGGTATTTTTATTCCTTTCTGGTTATTTACAAAATCTCTGAAACGAGGGTAAAATCAAGCAAACAAAGGGAAGCAGTTACGGTATAAGGGATTATTAAAAGTTTTTTATTGTATTGAGAGTAAGTAGAAACCTGGCATGGAAAGTATTTAAAGGTAAGAAGGTTCTATGCTAGGTCTGTAAAAATAATATGAAATCTATTAATGTTTGCTACCAATATTGATCTGGTCTCGGGAGATATTCGGATATTAGTACAATTTTTGGTATTTCAGATCAGAATAATTAACACGCTCTTGGCTTGTATAGTAATGCATGCAAGTCAAAATTAATCTATTCAACAGTCAAAAGCCATTCCTGAGTGAGCCCTAAAAATTCATAAAATCAACTCATTAAAAATATTAGCTTATATGAAGTGTCGAACGCAGCTAAAAGCTTGAGTATAAGAGTATTACTTTGGTGTTAATTAGATCAGCACATCTGGTAGCATTGGTATAATTAAATAGTTAATTAGGAGTACTGTAGTTTATTTACGTGAGCAAATTTATAAGGATAAATTAAAAGATTTAGACTTTTTTTTCAGAGATATTTAATTGGTACAGTTTTGCAAAAACTTTCATAGGATTTTTTGCATAAATAATACTCAAATCCTTTGATATTAAAAATTATCTAATATTGTTTTATTTACATAAAGATGTAATATAATATAATAACTCAATAATACTTGCTGATTAAAATAATTAATTATTTTGGCTTAAGATGTAGCCTTAAATTTTATACATAGTTATTGATAATTATTTTGGGGCTTTCCAACTGTAGCATTACCTTGAAGAAATAGTATTACAGCCTATAAGCCTGGTTGAAAACTAAAGGTTTAATAGATCATGGGGATTTTTAACAATGAATCAATACTACAAAGACAAAAGCTTTTATACACTAAGACTCCATAGGGTAACAGCTCTGAGCTTAATATTAGGAACATTAGCCACTGCTCCCGCCAACTCCCAGCCCATAACCCCGGCTAAAGATGGGACCAATACTACCGTCACTCCACAGGGCCAACAATTTAATATTAAAGGTGGGACTCGTAGTGGTGCTAATCTATTTCACAGCTTTGATAAGTTTAATGTGCACTCTGGTCAAACTGCCAACTTTGTCACGACCCCGGATACTCGCAACGTTCTCGGACGA
Source organism: Trichodesmium erythraeum IMS101 (assembly GCF_000014265.1). Taxonomy (NCBI): domain Bacteria; kingdom Bacillati; phylum Cyanobacteriota; class Cyanophyceae; order Oscillatoriales; family Microcoleaceae; genus Trichodesmium; species Trichodesmium erythraeum. The sequence continues at coordinate 3,079,811 of NC_008312.1, read as the reverse complement.
GTTAAGGGAGGTGCTTCTTATATTAATGGTCTTATTCAGGTTCTAGGGAGCAGCTCTAACCTCTTCTTAATGAACCCCGCAGGCATAATGTTTGGTCGAGACGCTCGCCTGAACGTACCTGCGTCATTCAGTGTTACTACTGCTACTGGTATTGGTTTTGACCAGAATAATTTCTGGTTCAAGGCTATGGGCACTAATGACTATTCAAATTTGCTCGGAAGCCCTAGTGGTTATAGGTTTGATGTTTCTAAACCTGGTTCTATTGTTAATGAAGGAAATTTAACTTTAAATTCTGGAGAAAATTTAACTTTATTAGGGGGAGCTGTTGTTAATACAGGAAAACTCTCTAGCCCCGGGGGTAATATTACTGTCACTGCTGTCGAAGGTGGTAGTACCCTGAAAATATCTCAACCAGGACATGTATTAAGTTTGGAGGTAGAGGTCTCACATACAATGTCCCTACAAGATGGAGAAAATATTTCTAATATTGATCCTCTATCTTTACCAGAATTATTAGCTGGTGGAGGAGATATCGTTGAGGCTACATCTGTCATTGTTAAAGAGAATGGTGATGTGGTTTTGACGGGTTCAAATACTATGGTGGCTGAGACTCCGGGAACGGCAACTATTTCAGGAAAGATAGATGTATCAACTACTGCTAGTTCTCTCCAAGATGAGGGGGATGTTCCTACGGCGGGTCAAGTTAATGTTTGGGGCGATCGCGTGGCTCTTATAGATACAAACATCAAGGCTGATGGCAAAAATGGGGGTGGAACTGTATTAATAGGAGGAGATTTTCAAGGGTTGGGTATAGTTCCTAATTCTCAGCATACTTTTGTTAATAATAATTCATTTATTTCTGCGGATGCTATCACAAATGGTGATGGAGGTCAAGTTAGAATTTGGTCGGATGGCATTACTAATTTTGCGGGAAATATTAGTGCTAAAGGCGGCACATCTTCGGGAAATGGAGGGTTGGTTAAAGTTGGGGGAAAAGAACAATTAATCTTTGATGGAAAGGTGGATGTTACTGCGGCTTTAGGGACTGAAGGTACGATTTTATTGGACCCAGAAAGTGTGACGGTGGGAGAGGATAATTCGGAAGGTGAAAAGGAAATTGTTGAGGAGAATTCCGAGGTTTCTGAGACAGAAAATACTGATAATTATGATGGGGAAATTGTTGAGGAGAATTCCGAGGTTTCTGAGACAGAAAATACTGATAATTTAGAAGACAAAGAAACAGAAAATCCTCTTGATCCTTTTCCTGCTGATGAGAATTCTGATGTGACTATTTCGGCGGATAATTTAGGGGAATTATCGGGGAATGTGATTATTGATGCTGATAATGATATTACCATAAATGAAAGGATAGAAACTGATTCTTCTGTGGAGTTAAAGGCTGGTCGAAGTATTAATATAAATGCGGATATTGATACTAAGAGTGGAAATGGGAATATTGATTTATTCGGTAATAATGATGAGATGAATTTGGCGAACCGTTCTGATGGGAAAGGTTCAATAAATCAATTGGATGGAACATTTTTAAATGCTGGAAGTGGTGGAATTAATATTAAGTTGGGAAGTTTAGGGGAGGTAGGTGATATAAATCTGGGAAATTTAAGGACGACAGGGAAAGTTTTGGTTGATGCGAATGGGGGAAATATTGTTAGAGTTTCTGAGAATTCTTTGATAAATGCGGGGAGTGTTTTGTTTAGAACTTCTGGGAATGGAGGTATAGGTTTTGTTGGTGAACCTTTGCGGTTGGATGTGCAGAATTTGGAGGCGGTTTCTGGTAGTGGTGGGGTGTTTTTTGAGTCGTTGAAAAATGTGAATATTGGTGGTGTGAGTGAGGATGTGGTTGGTATTGCTACTTTTGGGGGAGATGTTGATGTTAAGAGCGCGGGAAATGTGACTTTAAATGAAACTATTTCTACTAATGGAACAGAAGAAAGTAGAGAAATTACGGATCCAGGTGGTGGGATAAATATTGAAGCGGCGGGAGATATTGTGGCTACGGGTAGTGGTATTAAAGGTGGTAAGGAAGGTGTTTCTATGTCTGGGACTAATATTAGGATAAATGATGAATTTGATGAGACTTCTGGGGATGCGGATGTTAAGTTGTCGGCCACAAATGATATTGTTGTTGAGGATATAGAGGATGATGTGTTGGAGTTTATGCCTGGGAGTGGGGAGATAGAATTTCGTGCGGATAAGGATGGGGATGGGTTTGGTCTTGTGAAGATGTTGGATAATAAGCCGGATGTTGGGAGTTACCCTGATGTTTTTGATAATGGGGCGGATACTATTAAGACTAATGGGCGAGGTTTGACTATTGCTGGTGCTGGTCTGGTTTTGGGGAATATTGATACTTCTTGGTTCCCTGTTTATTCTGGTGGGGAGTTGTTGAAGGCGATCGATGTGGATGAGGGGGGGGCGATACCTCCGGAAGGTACAGAAGGTACTGCCACATTCACTTTTACTGTAGATGGTGACTTGGGAACTGTAGAAAATATAGATGTTCGCTTTTCTGCGGCACATACTTACACTGGGGACTTAGACGTTAGTCTGAAATCACCCCAAGGGAAGGCAGTAAAATTGTTTGCAAGTGTTGGTCGTAGTGGAGATAACTTTCAGGATACTGTGTTGGATGATGATGGTTCTAGAATTATTGGCCTTGGCAGTGCTCCGTTTGATGGTACGTATCGTCCCCAAGAAAGTTTAGCAGATTTTAATGGAGAAAATCCTCAAGGAACTTGGACTTTGAAGGTAACTGATACCTATCCCTCGGCAGACAATGGCATTTTATACAGAGCTGGTGAGCAGGCTCCCTGGGGAACTGCTATAGGTACACAACTGTTGCTGCGTAACCCTCTTGTTCAGAGTGGTGGAGGAAATGGTGGAGCGATCAACCTAGAAGCAACTCATAGTGATATTAGTGTAGGAAATATTCGTAGTTTTAGCAAAACTGCTGATGGAGGAAGAATTGACCTGAAAGCTAATAATAATATTATTACTGGTCTGATTAATTCTAGTTCTGTACAAAGAAATGGAGGAGCTATTAAGTTGGTAGCTAGTGGCAATATCATTACACAAGACCTCTATTCTTATTCTGATTCCTATGCAGGCAATTTAGCGGATGGAGGAGCTATTGAGTTGGTAGCTGGTGGCAATATCACTACACAAGACCTCTATTCCTATTCCTATTCCATAGAAGGCAACTCAAGGAATGGAGGACATATTTTTGTTGAGGCTAATGGCGATATTACTATACAAGGTATCAATTCTTCTTCTCATTCCATAGAAGGCAACTCAGGGAATGGAGGAGCCGTTTCTATTGATGGTGATAGCAATGTTACTGCTACGCAAGACCTCTATTCCTATTCCCATTCCAGTAAAGGCAATTCAGGGAACGGAGGATTCGTTTCTATTGATGCCGGTAGCAATGTTACTGCTACGCAAGGTATCAATTCCTCTTCCCATTCCATAGAAGGCAACTCAGGAAACGGAGGATTCGTTTCTGTTCAGGCTAGAATAAATATCACTACGCAAAAAATCAATTCTTATTCCCTTTCCAAGAAGAAATCAGGGAATGGAGGAACCATTGATTTGGTAGCTGGTGGCAATATCACTACACAATACCTCAATGCCTCTTCTCGTTCTGAAAAAGGCGACTCAGGGAATGGAGGAGCTATTGATTTGGATGCTGGTGACAGTATCACTACACAAGACCTCAATGCCTCTTCTGGTTCCGAATATGGCGACTCAGGAGATGGAGGAGACATTTCTGCTAAAGCTGATAGCGATATCAATACACAAGATATTAATTCCTATTCTGATTCCGAATATGGCGACTCAGCGGATGGAGGAGCTATTAACTTGGTAGCTGGCAACGATATCAAGACACAAGACATCAACGCCTATTCTCGTTCTGAAAAAGGCGACTCAGGGAATGGAGGAGTCGTTTATGTTCAGGCTGATGGCAATGTAACTATACAAGGCCTCATTTCCTACTCCGATTCCAGTAAAGGCAGCTCAGGGGATGGAGGAACCATTGATTTGGTAGCTGGTGGCGATATCACCACACAAGACATCAATTCCTTTTCCTTTTCCTATAGAGGCGACTCAGGAAATGGAGGAGCCATTGATTTGGTAGCTGGTGGCGATATCACCACACAAGACATCAATTCCTTTTCCTTTTCCAATGGAGGCAACTCAGGAAATGGAGGAGCCGTTAATTTGCATGCAAAACAAATTAACCCTCCAGAAGGCGGAAATACAGAAAAGTTAAAAATTAATACATTTTCAGTAGGAAAAAAAGAGTCTGGGGAAGGAAAAGGTGGAGACGTTAGCATTACTACCAACAATGTCAGCAACACAGAAATACTTACAGTATCTTCCGGCTCTGGATCAGGAAAAATAACAATAGAAAGTCAGGCACAAGAACCACTTCAAATCAATGATTCATCCATTATTACAAGTGCACAAGTAACATTAGGAATAAGGGGCAGTGAAACAAGAATAGATGTAAGAGAAAAAGGCAAATCAGGTAATGTCTCTATCAATAGTTCCGGCGACCTCAACCTCAAAAACGTTACGATAGAAAGCGACACCAAAAGTGACCAAGCAGCAGGAGACGTCAACATCTACAGCGGCGACAACATTACACTTAACAATACTGATATCATCAGCACTACCAACTCCCAAGGCAACGCTGGTCAAATCACCTTAGAAACTAACCAAAACATAGAACTCACCAACAACAGCAAAATCCTAGCTAGCACAGAAGGCGACGGAAACGCAGGTCAAATAAACATAGAAGCTAACAACCTCATCCTAGACCAAAACACCAAACTAATAACAGAAACTGCAAGAGCCGGTAACCCTGGAGATATAAACATCCAAGCCAAGACCATAGAAATAGGAGAAGGCGCTAAAGCCAGCACTACAGTATTAACAGGTTCAACCAGCACCGGAGAAGGAGGCAACATCACCATCAACACAAACGAACTGAATATCACAGGAAAACTGGGAATATTTGCCGAAACCGAAGCGAGCAAAAACGCTGGTGTCCTTCGGATATCACCCTATGAAACTAACCCCAACCTAGACATCACTTTCAAAAACGAGGGCTTTATCTCTGCTTCCACCTCATCCATAGGCAACGGAGGCAACATATTCATACAAGCCCCAGAAAACATAAAGATAACAGGCCAAGGCTTCATTGCAACAGAAACATCAGGTGCAGGTGACGCCGGAATTATCGACATCAAAACCAACAACCTCAGAATATCCAATGGAGTCAAGATAAATGCTTCTACAGAAGACCAAGGCAACGCTGGCGAAATCAAAATCAACACCACAGAGTTCACCCTAGAAAAAGGAACAAGTCTGACAACAGAAACTAACAGCGCCGGACTAGCCGGAAACATAGAAATAAATACCGAGAAACTGACAATAGGACAAAACGCCCAAATAAGTGCTACAGCAAGAGAAGGATCTACCAACAACGAAGCAGGTGGCAACATCACCATCAACGCCAATAACCTAGAAATCTCAGGAAAACTAGGAATATTCGCGGAAACAGCAGGAGAAAGTCCCGCAGGCACCCTCACCCTGAACCCATATAAAAACAACCCCAACCTAAATATAGAATTCCAAGAAAAAGGCTTCATTTCTGCTCGCACCAAATCTCTAGGAAAGGGAGGTGATATCAATATATCTGCACCAGAAAATATAAATATTACAGGAGATGGTCGGATAACAGTTGAAGCTAAAGGTAGTGGAGATGCAGGCATTATTAACATTGAAACAGAAAACCTTAAAATAGCTGAAAATACAAAAATATCAGCATCCACATCTGACAGCGGAAACGGAGGCGAAATCAAAATTAACTCTAGTGAAACATTCCAACTACAAGGTAAAATCTTAACAGAAACCACAGGAACAGGAGATGGAGGCATTATCAATATTGAAGCAGGAGAAATAATTGCGCCTAACAGTAGGATATCAGCTAAAAGTACCGACGCCGGCAACGCAGGTACAATAGATATTACCGCCCAAGGAGATATTACTACAGGAGTTGTTACCTCCGCCGCCAAAAATGACATAGAAACCGCTGACGGAGGTAGCATTAGTATTACCAGCGAACAAGGAAAAATTAACGCTACCCGAGCAATTCAATCATTTTCAGAAGGAGGGAGCGCTGGAGACGTTACCCTCAAAGCCCAAACAGACATAACCGCCAAAACCATAAGTTCTCACGGAAAGCAAGAGGGTGGTCAAATAACCATCACATCAGAAACCGGAAACATTGACACCAGTAGTGGTAACTTCTTAGCCAACTATTCAGGAGGCGGTGACGCCGGAGACATTACAATGGAAGCACCCCAAGGAAATATTACCACAAATGATATCTATTCCTACGCCGACGGAGATGGAGGTCAAATAAGTATTAAAGCCGGAAACAATATTAATATAAAAGTAAACAGTAATATTATTTCCGCATCGGAACCACCAAATGAGGGGAACAGTGACAAACAAGGACAAGGAGGAGATATTACTCTAGAAGCAGGCAACAATATTAATACTACAACAGCTAATATATATTCTGGTGCGAACGAGGGCGACACAGGAACAATTGATATTACTGCGGATAATGCAATAGAAACAGGTAAGATAGACTTAGTATCAGGTTTTGTCAGACAACAAGAAAAAGTCAACGAAAACTTTACTATTATTCCCAAACCAGAAGGAGAAGCAACTCAAGGAAAAGCTGGAGATATTAGACTCCGCAGCAGAAACAGTACAATAGATACTACAGGCGGCACAATAAATTCTCGTTCCCCAGACGGCACTGGAGATATTATTATCAATGCCAAAGGAAATATTACCACAGGGAAATTAGAAGCAAGTGCCCTTAACCCAGACAAGCCTACCACAGGTGGAGACGTTAATATTACCAGTGAGCAAGGAGAAATTAATGCAACTCAAAACATAGAAACTTTCTCTGAACAAGGTACAGCAGGAGATATAAATATTACTGCAGTTGGTCAGATCCAGACAAATAATATTCTTTCTCAGGGAATGGAACGGGGGGGTAATATTCAAGTCAAGAGTAAACGAGGAGAAATTCAGTCCAGGGGGAATATAGACTCATATTCAGAGCAAGGAAGAGGAGGAAATGTCAAAGTAGACGCCCCAGAAAGAGTAAATTTAGCAAATGTATCATCCTACGGCATGACAGAAAGTGGTGACTTAATTATTCAGAGCCAACAAGCAGAAGTTAATACAGGTAATATCACAACACAAGCTCCGGAGGGAGATAGTGGTCGTATAGTTATCAACGGAACAGAAGTAGGTACGGGAAATTTAAGTTCTATCGCCAGAACAAGTGCCGGGGAAATTAATGTAGAAGCGACAGATGGTTCCATTGCCACCTATGATATAGAAATGATATCAGGTGGTACAGTAGGAGCTTTAACACTGAGAGCAACAGAAAATATTACTACAGAAGATGTTACTCAAAATGCTGGAGAGGGAAATGTAGATATTAATATTGAGTCAGGAAGAGATCAAAATATCGGCAATACTACTCAAATAGCAAAAACAGGGGATACTAATAATGTTCAAACTGCAGGCCGCGACCAAAATAGTGGGAATGTGAATCAAAATTCTGGAGGTAATGCTAACAATATTCAAACTGCAGGTCGCGACCAAAATATTGGGCAAGTCACTCAAACTGCTGGAGGTAATACTAAGAACATTCAAACTGCAGGTCGCGACCAAAATATTGGGCAAGTCACTCAAACTGCTGGAGGTAATACTAAGAACATTCAAACTGCAGGTCGCGACCAAAATATTGGGCAAGTCACTCAAACTGCTGGAGGTAATACTAAGAACATTCAAACTGCAGGTCGCGACCAAAATATTGGGCAAGTCACTCAAAATGCCGAGAATAATACCATTAATATTCAAACCGCAAGTGGCGAGCAAAATATTGGGCAAATTAATCAAACTTTTGGCAACGAATATATCAATATTCAAGGTCAAGAAATTAATCAAAATTTAGATCATAGTTCAGCAATTTCTAATAACAATGTACCTAATAATAAAGTACTTAATCAAGAAAAATTATCTAATAATAACAATAACAATATTGAGAATAATTCCACGACAAATTCCTCAAACAATAAAAACATTTTATCAAACTTTACCCAGTCTCAAAGGTCTGAATTAATTTCAACTTCTACCCCTAGCAACAATAACCAAACAACCAATACAAATACAGCTCAAGAACAAACAGAATCATCTATTAATAGTACAACGGATACCCAAAAAATATTAAACATAATTGATACCGTAAATACCAATTCCCTGACAGTTGCGACTGGTTCAGACCAAGTAATAACAATTTTAGAAAAAAGCCGAACTAAGGAATATTCTAATTACTTTGGAACAGATTTCAAGGAACAACTTCTCAGCACAAAAAATGTCCGAGAAATTTTAGCTGATATGGCTTCTAAAACTGGAAAAGAATCTGCTGTTGTTTATATTAATGCTTATCCAGAGGAATTACAAATAGTCTTATATACCAAAGATGGTCAGCCTATTCTTAAAACTATCCCCAAAGCTAACCGTAAAAAATTAGAGAAAGTAGTTATAAATTTCCTCAAATTTATGACCAACCCTGCCTATCGTAATACTAATAGTTATTTATCACCAGCAAAAAAATTATATGATTGGTTCATTACACCTATATCCGCAGAATTAGAAGCAGCAAATATTGATACTTTACTGTTTAGTATGAGTGAAAGTTTACGGGCTTTACCAGTAGCAGCATTACATGATGGAGAACAATTTTTAATTGAAAAATATAGCCTAAGTTTAATTCCTAGTATCAGTTTAATGGATACAAATTATCGCCCACTTCAAGGTACTCAAGTATTAGCTATGGGAGCTAGTGAATTTATTGCTAAAAATCCTTTGCCAGCAGTACCTGTGGAGTTAGAAATAATTTCCCAAAATTTATGGCTTGGGAGTCAATTTTTGAATGCAGAATTTACCCACAATAATTTGTTAAATGAGCGCCAAAATTATCCCTATTCTATTATTCACCTAGCTACCCATGCAGAATTTAAGGCAGGAAGACCAAGCAACTCTTACATTCAACTATGGGGTGACGAACAAATAAAGTTAGACCAAGTTCGGGAGTTGGGTTGGGGTAACCCATCAGTTGACTTGTTGGTATTGTCTGCTTGTCGCACTGCCGTGGGAAATAAAGAGGCAGAGTTAGGGTTTGCAGGGTTAGCAATAGCAGCAGGAGTCAAGTCAGCTTTAGCAAGTGTTTGGTATGTGAATGATGAGGGTACATTGGGGTTAATGACAGAGTTTTATACTCATTTGAATGATGTTAAGGTTAAGTCAGAGGCGTTAAGACAGGCGCAGTTAGCAATGTTGCAAGGGAAGGTGGCTATTACAGATGGAAAGTTGATGAGAAATGGAGTTGATGGTGACGTGGTGTTACCACCGGCCTTAGCAGATATTGAGAATCAAAATTTATCTCATCCTTATTATTGGGCAGGGTTTACTATGGTTGGTAGTCCTTGGTAATAAATGTAGCTAGAAATTTGCCCATTGGTTGTGGCAAATTTCTATGCTGAAAAAGTTTTAGAGAGTTGAATATTTGACAATAGTGCAAAGAACTTAAATAGCTATTTAACTACTTTAAAAGAACTGCAAAAATGGTTAAATAGTCTAATGAAATTTTTGCCTGGCAACTAAATAAAAAGGTGCTGGTCTTTTCTATTTACTAATAAAACTATAAGAAGCTTTTAATAATTCTTTTGAGGGTTTTACTCACAATATCATTTTTATCTCTAAGGTTTTTATTATATTGTTTCCAGTTAAAGAATTAGACTTTGGTAGCAGTAAGGAAGAAGGTAGGAGACAAAAGGCAGAAGTTTTTTTTCCATTGTTACCTTGTTTTATCTCCTTAGACTACAGTAAGTTGCATACAAAGTTACTACAAAGTTTTGGTTATGGCGATGTATTTCATTAATTTGAAAGGGACTGTAATAATGTTTTTGTGGCCTCTTTTGTTTGAAGTATAGAATTATCTAGTTCATCTATAGTCTGCCCTATTTTTACTGTCAATCTTTTTCAAAATTTTGGACGAGTGAAGGAAAAAGCACATGTTTTTTTGAGTTTAACTAAAAGGTGAAAATAATTTTCACCTTTGATCTATTCAAAAAAAGCCGAGTTATAATTACTTGTAATTAGACAAAGTCAAGAGAAAAGTCATTTTCAAGTTAAGGGCAAGCCTATGTTGTCAATAGACTATAGGTGACTCTTAATAAACTATGCTTGATTGAATTTTTTGCATGACTAATCTTAAATTATTTTGAGGAAAAATACAATCTTTTAGCTACCTTATTTGAGGACAGATAATACTTTCTTTAATATCATTGAGGATGGCTATATTTCCTTGAAAATTGAGTTTTTGTAGATCTTTAAAAAATAAACGGAGTATTTAAACTATGCCTACGTGTACAGGAGTAGATTGGTCTGGCACGCCAGGAGACAATGTGTGGCCTTTATCTGAGGATAATTCTTGTAATGACACACTGAATGGTAGAGGGGGTGACGACAAATTGTATGCTAGCCAAGGTAATGACATATTGTATGGTGGTGATGGTGATGACAAATTGTATGGTCAGCAAGGTAATGACAAATTGTACGGCGAGCAAGGTAATGACAGATTGTATGGCAATGGAGGTCGCGACAGATTGTATGGCAATGGAGGTTGTGACAGATTGCATGGTGGTCGTGGTAAAGACACCCTTAATGGAGGAGCCGGCAACGATACCCTTAATGGAGGAGCCGGCAAGGACAAAGTGTGGAAAGAAGAGAAGGATCGCGTAGTACCTGGTGATTCTGACGTAATTTTTCTTCTTACTTCTACTGGTAAAGGTCATAAAAAGAAAATCAGCAAAAATTCTAGTCCTGTTTTGAGAAACCCCGGCGGCAGTAAGAACACCATAGCAGATGCCTTCGACCTGGAACTCATCGAACTAGGACCGACTGTCATAGAAGATAAGATCGGTTTTAGAGTAAATAGTCAACTTGATAGGAACGACTACTACAAATTCACTCTTGACGAGGAAAGCGACTTTAACCTAACCCTAGAAAATTTAAGTGCTAATGCTGATGTCGAAATATTAGATAGTGATGGCTCAACATTATTATTCAGCTCTGCAAACTCTGGGAATACAGATGAACTTATCAATGCGGAATTAGATGCAGGAGAATATTTTATCCGCGTCTTACCAAGAGGCGGAGCAGAAACAGACTATAGATTGACTATTAATGCTGAACCCAAAAATTCTAGTGCTCTTCTGGACAGTGCGGATCTTTTTATTGGTGGTGAAGGGGCTGATAAATTTGTCCCCTTTTATGATCAGGATGGTACTTATGGACATGACACCATAGAAGATTTTAATAAGAGTGAAGGAGATAAGATACTTCTAAATGGTAAAAATTTTGAGGCTTTAAAAGATATAACTATTGGCGAAACTCTACCAGAATACGAGTTTATAGCAATTCCAAACTATGGCTGTAGGGGGAACACACCTCAGACCTCAGAAACAATTATCTATGATCCTGTCTCTGGCCTTGTATACGCTAATCAAACAGAAAAGCCCAATGATGAGGTCATACTTACTCAATTGACTAATAAAAGCTCATTAGAAAACACTGACTTTGAAATTGTTGATTCTGAAACAATAATCCCTCCCAATGACCCCCCAATGGACTGCACTAGTACAGGTCGACCTGATAGGAGTTTTGAACGGGGTTTTCAAGTTGAATTTAGTGGCACCTGGGGAGAGGCCGAGCCAGGGCCAAACCCGAATCCTAAAACTTATCCTACAGATCCTCCGAATACGTTTCGTTGGGGAGAGTCGGTAGAGGAAGACCTGAAACCAAACAGCTTACTCTTTAATGCGGAAGATATTAGCGGGGGCATTGAAACTGACAAGCAGTTTGAAGTCGGAAAGTTAACCTTCTTTAACGGTTCAATTTTTTCGGATACAGCGGTAGAGTCAGTACCCCTGGAAATTAAATTAGAATTAGATACTTTAGAAGGTGAACCACCAATAAACAAAACTTTTACCTTCAATCTGGACTTAGACACTACGGAGGATACCTCTGACGAGATAGATGACTGGTCTGATTTCGTCTATTTTCCCAAAGTCTTACCCACGGAAACCTTCAAATTTAATGGACAAACATACACCTTAGAGCTAACAGGCTTTAGCCAAGATGGGGGTGACACCCTAGAAAACCGCTTTCGGGTGATGGAACAAGAAGTAGACATAGCTAGCTTGTTCGCTAAAATTAGACTAGCACCCAAAGATATTGAGCGTCTTGAAGACCCCACAGCGAAGCCGGACGGTGCCATTAATCTTGGCGATCTTAACAGCCGGAAGAACTACCGCAATACTGACGAAATCGGTTTTAATGAAGGTGGTGTCCGTGACTTGCAAGATTTCTATAAGTTTACTCTCAGCAAGGATAGTGAGGTTGACATCACTCTAGACCAACTCAAGCGCAATGCTAACGTTGAAATTCTAGATGAGGATGGTAGCACAGTACTTTTCCAGTCAACTGAAGAGAACCGGAAGCGGGAAAACATTACCGAAAATTTAGAATCAGGTGATTATTTCATCCGTGTTTATCCTGAAGGAGATGATCGCACAAAATACCGCTTAGGGGTAAGTGCTGATGCCCTGACAGATGAAAAGGACACAACTGATACCGCTAAAGAACTAGGTAATATCGGACTCGAAGAAGTAACCGAAATTGACAGAATAGGCTTCGGTCGGGGTAAAAACCGGGACCAAGAAGATTACTATAAGTTTGGTATCAATGAAAAGAGTGACTTTTTCCTTACCCTAGACCAGCTAAAGGGAAATGCTAATGTTGAGGTTTTAGATGGGGATGGCAGCACTATTCTCTACCAGTCTAACAATAGCGGTCGTAAAAGAGAAAAGATTAACGAGGAATTAGAACCCGGTGATTATTTTGTGCGCGTAACTCCCCAAGGTGCTGCCAGGACAGACTATCGCCTGGGTCTGAGCGCTGATGTGCTTTCCAATGAACAAGATGACCAGGAACCAGGTATTAGCTTGGGGGCAGTTACGGAGCTTACTCCCGTCAGCAAAACCGGTAAACTTGGTGCTAACAAAGACAGGGTAGACTGGTACAACTTTTCTGTGCCCATAGAGAGCGATGTCAACCTGACTCTAGATAGACTAAGGCAAGACCTTAATGTCGAAATTTACGATGATGGTGGCGAGCTAGTTGATGAGGGTAAAAAGACAGGTCGCAAAGCTGAAAAGATCGAACTTGAAGGGCTGGAACCAGGAACCTATAACATAAAAGTTTTCCCAAATGGTGGCGCCAAGAGTAACTATCGCTTGGGTATAACTGCGACTGCTCCTTATGTTGATGACTATGCTAGTGTTAAAGAAGCTTTAGACTTCGGGAATATCCCTATTGGGGAGACAAGGGTCTTCAACGACGAAATGGGCCGTACTGAAGGTCGTTCCGGTCGTGACACAGAAGATTGGGTCAGCTTTACAATTGATGAAGAGAGCTTGGTTGACATCGACCTGACTCGTCTGCGTCAAAACATAGATATGATCTTGTACGATGACGACGGCACAACCACTCTCAATAATTCTCGGAACAAGGGTCGTAAATCAGAAAACATTGCTGAGATATTGGAAGAGGGGACTTATCATGTCCAGATATTGCCAAAGGGAAACAGTCGCAGCAACTATCGTTTTTCGGTGAATGCTGAACCCATCCCAGAACCGAGACAAGAGTTTACAGTTGGTGACCTTTTGTCTTTGGAGGATGGTTACAGTATCAGGGGCGAGAAAATCGGCTTTACCTCTAGTGGCGTTCGTAACCTTATTGATCGGCACTTATTCAGCATAAGCGACGAGAGGAATGTAGAAATTGACCTCACAGGGCTGAAAAGAAATGCCAACATTGCCTTGTACGATGATGATGGCACTTTATTGCTTGAGTCTCGGAAAGGCGGTAGAAAGAACGAAAATATTAGCGACACTCTGGATCCAGGCGATTATTATGTGGATGTAGAGCCCCAGAACTTGGCTAAAACTAAGTATAATTTGGACATTTTTGCAAGTGGTTCGAGCGTCGATCCAGATGGTGGTCCTGTGCCAGAGACTTCTTTGTACAATGACATCGGTAACCTCACTGAAGATTACAGTAAGATAGATAATGTCGGTTTCGGCAGTGGTAGCAGTCGGGACGAAGTAGACTACTACAAGTTTGAACTAAGCGAAGACAAGAATCTGACTATCTCCCTAAATAAACTGAGCGCTGATATCGATCTGGAATTGCTTGATAGTTCTGGTACTTTGATCAAAGATTCCCGCAATAAGAAGAAGAAAAACGAAAAAATTGAAGAAGAGCTTGAACCAGGTACTTACTATGTAGGGGTTGAACCCAAAGGTAACGCTCGTGGTAACTATACCCTAAATATTAAGGTTCCTGAGCCAGGCAGTAGCGTGGATGAGGACGGAGGCAAACCCCCAGAAAACGTCACCGACATCGGTGTGTTAACCTCATACGAAGAGGAGGACTCCATCGGTCGTCGAGAAAAGAGTTATCGTGATGTCAACGACTACCGCAAGTTTACTTTGAGCGCTGAGAGTAGTGTCGATATCAACCTTACTGACCTGAAGGGTAACGCCAACCTACAGCTAATTGATAGCGACGGTAGTACTGTGCTAAATACTTCTGCTAATGGTGGTAGGAAGGACGAAAACATCAACCTTACTTTGGAAGCGGACGACTATTATGTGCGAGTGTTTCCCAGGGGTGCGGCTAAAACTAACTACAGTCTGAATATGAGTGCGAGTGAAATTGGTGAAAGCATAGACAATGAGCCACCAGGGATAGCTCTCGGTACGGTTACAGTTGGTGCTGATCCTCTTACCCAAGGCGGTGACCTCGGCTTCACGGAGGGGGGCGTAGTTGACACCAAGGACTATTACAGCTTTGATATTACCCAGGCTGGTTTCGTAGAGATCAAACTTGACGACCTGAACGATAACGCTGACCTGAAACTATACGATGAGACTGGCGAAGTAGAAATTGGCAGTTATACTAACTCCGGCAATACTCCTGAAGAGATTTTCACCTTCATTAGTGCCGATACTACCTATGTGGTGGGTGTATTCGGTCTAGGTAATCAAACTTTTTACGACCTGAGCATTTCTCTCTGATAAAGGAAACATCGGGTTTTGTCAGAAACCATAAAACATCACTCTGAAAATTAGAAAAGCCTAACAATAAGTTATGACCAAAAGATCGTTTTACCAGTCCTCAATAACCTTTGCTAGTCAGGGGTGATAGAAAGCAATGAAAACTCAGCGTTCCTTTGATAATTTGCTCATACAATTAATTGAGTCAGAGGAGAAACTATGTTTTTTGGAATACCGTACGAAAAATATACTTAAACTTGATATGATAGCAAAAATATTAGCACAAATTATCAAAAAATATCAAAAACTTGAAGTCAAACACCCAGAGCCAACTATTCCCAAACTGCTCTTTTAAATAAACTAGAACTTAAGGTCAAAAAAACTCTTTTCTGGGCCCTTATTTATATAGTAGTTTTCAGCAAACTTAGAACACACTTATTACAAACAAAAATGCTTGTAGGAACGTTCCATGGAACGTCCCTACTTTAGTCTCACTAAGTGAAAACCTCTATAAGCCCTAATGACTTTCAATTTTCAGAATAGCTAATAGCTAATAATCAATTCTATCAAGAATATAATTAGCTATTAACCATCAGCTACTTATTAAACACCCATTAAACTCAGCTCTTCCGCCAGAGCATCTATAGTAAAAAGAATTTGCTCCTCTGTATGATTACAAGTAATAAAAAAGCGTAATCTGGCCGCATTTTGTGGTACAGACGGGTAAAACATAAACGGAACATTAATCCCTCGCTTAAACAAACTTTGGGACAACATTACAGACTTAATAGATTCACCTACAATAATAGGTATAACCGGAGAATCTTTACTCATACCAGTATTAAGCCCCCGCTCACGAGCAGACTGCAAAAATAGTCGAGACATTTCCTGTAGTTTTGCCACCCTTTCGGGTTCCTTCTTCAACAACCGAATAGCAGCTAAGACCGACGCCGTATCTGGTGGAGAAATGCCCACACTATAAACAAACCCTGGAGAAGTATACTTAAGATATTCCACTAACGCTTTAGTACCAGCAATATAACCACCGCAACTAGCAAAAGACTTACTCAGAGTACCCATCCATAGGTCAACATCATTAGGGTTAATCCCAAAATACTCACTAATTCCACGACCATGTTTACCAATAGTACCAATAGAATGAGCCTCATCCACCATCAGAAAAGCTTTGTAATGTTTTTTAATCTCAATAAACTTTGGTAACTCTGGAATATCACCATCTGTACTATATACACCTTCTATAGCAATAAGTACCCGCTTATAACGATGACGGCGATCGCGCAGTAACTTCTCCAAAGCTTCCCAGTCATTATGAGGAAAAGCAATAATAGTTGCCCCCGATAATAAACAACCTTGGAAAATGCTATTGTGACTTAAAGAGTCATGGAGAATTAAATCATTTTGCCCAAATAAATGACTAATAGTAGTTACATTAGTAGCATGACCTCCAACATAAAGAATACTATCTTCTACACCAATAAAATCAGCAATTTCTCTTTCTAACTCCTGATGTAAAGGCTTTTCTCCTGATAATAACCTACTAGCAGAAACAGAAGTACCATAACGATTAATAGCTTCCTTTGCAGCGTTAGAGACAAAAGGGTCACCACACATACCCAAATAATTATAGGTAGCATAATTCACCAGTTTTCTACCACCAATAACCGTAGTATTATTATTAACCCGTTCTTGAGGTATAAAGAAAGGACTACTAATGCCAGTAGAATTAATATCTGCCAATTGCTTTTGCAGTTGTAGATATTCTGGATAGAGGTCAAACCTATAATATTCTAAAGGAATTTCTTCAGTTTCCGTAGTTGGATTAGAAGTTGAGACCTCAACCTCATCTTCTAATTTTTTGTGAACATTTGGCCCAGTATCCTCCGAAGTATCTTCTACTAAATATTCAGCCAAAGACTCAATAGTAGGATAATCCAACAAAAGAGTAGGAGGAAGTCGCCGACCCAGAAGATTTTCTAATTCTCCAGAAAGATTGACCACTTCAATTGAGTTAAGACCATAATCAGTAAAATCCCGCTGAATATCTATTTGATCGGTCTCAATTTCAAGCCGTTCGGCCAATTGGGATATCAACCAGGACTTAATATTTTTTCTGACTGGAGATAATTGTGGGACTTGCAAAGCAGGGTCTCGATCAGTCATCTCTAAGGACAGATGTTGTTTGTCTTGCTCATTCACAAGCTGGTTCAACAATTTCATTGTTCACTCCTGCACCACATTAAAATTACTTATCACTCAGTTTTTTTCCAGTAGCTTATAGGCAATGGCACACAATTAGGGTTAAAAAGTCACTTGAGAAAATCAGAAATCAAACTTCTGAGGTAAGTCAGTAGCTTTTTAGTTGTAACAATTACCTGAAATAGCTAACTATCTCAACTGATTGACCACCCCAAAAAAACACGAGGGAAGGTATGATGGTTATTGTGCCACTATCTTATACGAAGTAGGCAGAAGCAGCTAGATTCAAATATTTATAGTACTACTGCAACAAGGCGCCGAAATTTATAAATCCTCAAGCCCACTTAGGGAATACTTCTAAGCTCTAACTTTGCCCCTTCCTTGTGGCTTCTGAATTCTGATTTGTATGTAGCCCCTAAACATTTTCTTTAATCAAATATTTTTAGAGTTCCAGCTAAAAAACCTTCGCGACAAGCATAACGCTGGACTTTTCCACTAGAAGTTTTGGGAATAGCTCCCGGTTTAAGCAATAATATTTGATAAATCTGTAAATCGTGATTTATTGACACAGACCTTTGGATAGATTTAATTAAGTCTTGAGAATTATCAGAATTTTTATTCTCAGACTTACCATTACGCTCACTGAAAAAACCAACTGCTACCGAGCCCACAGATTTATCAGTAGATTCATATTTTTGACTCTTTATTTTTGACTTTTGACTTCTCTCAAGGAGTTGACGAAATTTCCGTTCTACCTCAGCTACTACTACCAAACGTTCTTCTCCTCCAACTTCTACAGAAAAGCTAGCAATACAACCTGGTCTAATCAGGGGATGGCTTTGCTCCACTGTCCATTCAATATCTTGAGGGTAATGATTTCGACCATTAATAATAATTACATCCTTAAGGCGACCCGTCACAAATAATTCCCCAGCCTCCAGAAAGCCTAAATCTCCAGTTCTCATAAATGGCTCTTTTCCGGGTGCTTCAGCTAAATAAGCAGCAAAAATCTGCTTCGTTGCTTCTGGTTTTTGCCAATAACCCCCAGCAATACTTGGGCCAGAGACCCAAATCTCTCCTACCTCTCCCTCAGTACAAAGAGTTAATTTTTCTGGATGAACAATCTTAATCTGTTGCTCTGGCAAAGTTTGACCACAACCCACTAATGTTTTTGTTCCTTCTGTTGGGTAAACTAAAACAATCTGGTTTTTTTCCAATGCCCTAGCTGCAACCTTAGTTTCTACCGGCGGAGAAAACTTATTACCCCCAGAAATAATTAAAGTAGCCTCAGCCATCCCATAACAAGGATAAAAAGCTTCTCTGCGAAAACCACATACAGAAAAAGTATTAGTAAATCGTTCTAAAACTTCAGCACTAATAGGTTCTGCACCATTAAAAGCTACTTCCCAACTACTTAAGTCTAAAGTTTGTATCTGTTCAGGCTTAATTTTACGGACACACAAATCATAAGCAAAATTTGGTCCCCCACTAGTAGTACCTTGGTACCGAGAAATAGCTTTTAGCCAGCGCACTGGACTTTGGAGAAACATCAAAGGAGACATGAGAATGACAGGAAAAGCCCCATATAAGGGTTGCAATATTCCACCAATTAAACCCATGTCATGATAAGGAGGTAGCCAAATTACTCCTTTACTTTCACCAGAGTGTCCAAAACATTGATGAATAAGACCAGAATTATGCAAAAGGTTCTGGTGGGTAATCATTACCCCTTTAGGTTTAGCTGTCGAACCAGAAGTATATTGGAGAAAAGCAAGGGTATTCTCATTAATATTCGGTTCAAGCCATTGATCTGCAAAATAGTCCGGAATTTGGTCAGTAGCTAACCAACCTAAATTCTCTAATTCTGGAGTTTCTGAGGCACGAGGTTCTAGGCTAGAAATGATAGATTTAGTTGTCAAAGCTATTTTGGCCTTACTATCTCTAATAATTGTTTGGATCCGGTCTAGGGAACGATTTGGCCTAGGGGGGTAGGCAGGAATTGCTATAACCCCTGCATAAAGACACCCAAAAAAAGTGGTAATATATTCTAGTCCCGGTTGATAGAGGAGTAGGGCAACTTCTCCTTGTGGACATACTGACTGGAGATAGGCAGCGATCGCCCGTGAACGTTGTTCCAGTTGTTTATAGGTAAGGTTAACTGTTTCTATTTCTCCATCTATTAAAAAGCTGTAACCTATTTTTTCCGGGTTTTGGATAGCTCTATGTTGTAATAAATCTACTAATGTTTTAATTTTTTTATTTAAACTACTCATTTGATTTTGATATAAAAACACAAAAATAATTAGAAAGGCACGACACAAATTTTAACGCAAATATACAGATTATTAGAAATAAGAAGTAATAAAAAAAGCTCATAAATAATATTGTAAAATCAATTGATACTGCCAAATATCTCTCATACTTGGAAACTATAACTTTTGAAATTATCCTAATTCAATTGTTAATTGAGATCAACCATTTTTTACTGATTTTTAGAGAGTACATTTTGAAATTTCATACAACTAAAATCAACAGATAAATTTTTGAGAATACATACCTCGAATCAAAAAAGGATAGTGCCATTGAACTACCTAAAGGAATTAAAAAAAGGTTTATGTAATCTGTAGAGATCACAATTATAATCAAATTTTCCCGATGAATTACTTGTGAGCAAAAATTAATCTGAAGCTGCCAAATTATCTATTTGTAGTTAGAACTATTATTTTAATCTCAAGAAAAATCACACAACAGCATATTATTCTCAGAACTATTGCAAGTCGAGGAATAAGCTTTTCTACAGCCGAATACTTGCCAAACAAGAACATCTGGTAATTAGCCTAACACGTCATGTTCCAGCAAAACCCTTCCCTCGTGAATTTGTCACAGTTAATTTGAGCGATCGCTATGCCACAACAGAAACTCTGGCTAATTAAACTCAAGCAGTATTTTTTTAATAGAGTAGTCAATAATGTAGCAATAGTATACCCACAGCCACTAGAATAAGTAAAACTAGATAAATGTGAAGCAGTTATTGACTTAAATTTGCCTGTTGCTATACAAACAGTTCAAGCAGTGTTGCCATCAATGAAGGAGAAAAAGTAAGACCGTATAGTTAATATTTCCAGTATTGCTGCTTTAGGAGCCCAAGAGCTCACCAGTTATACTGTAGCTAAAGTAGGAATGATTAGTTTAGCTCCTACTTAGGCTTTGGAGCTAGTATCAAGTAAAATAAATGTTAATACTGTTACTCCCGGAAGAATAGAAACAGAAATGGGTCAAGATATTTTTCCACCTGGTAGTGAAATTGAAAAGCAGTGCATAAGTGGGAAACCAATGAAGCACCTTAGTAAACCTTTAGACGTAGCTGCAACTATTGACTTTTTCTTTTCAAAAAAGGCAGGTTATATTACTGGGCAAACTCTTTTTGTCGATAGTGGTTGTAGCATTGATATACATCCTTATTACAAGGCAAGATAAATTATTGACTTCAATGCATATCTAAAAATACTAAACTTAATAAACTTTACCACAAAATTCTCAAGTATAGGTTTAACAATAATAGCTTTTACTAGAATTAATAACTCATCAGGAGAAGACTATGCACATCCTAAAAGCTAGGCTAATTAAAAGTGATAACTTTTGACTCTATACAATCTTACATAATATTATTGATAATAGTAATTTTGACTATAAAAGTTTCATTGAAAATCAACCCATTATTATTGATAATAGTAATTTTGACTATAAAAATTTCATTGAAAATCAACCCATTATCAAGTTGCTAAAACTTGGGATATTGTTCAGCTTAAAGAGCAGATTAATATTAATTATTTAGATATTACAAAAAATGCTGTATTTTCCAGAAGAAGTAATATATTTAGATATCCAGTTGATGATATAGAGCATTATATTAATAGCTCTATTCTAGTAGAAATTAATTCCCCGAACAGCGATAATGCTTAAACTATTATCCAAAAATTTGACAAAGTAATATATATTGTTTGCGATCCTAGATATGTATCAATTTCTTAGTCTAATTTTGTATTTTCCCATTATGTAAAAAGATATTTTCCTTCTTTTACTGTTTATGAAACTAATTGAGCAACTTATTTAAACAAAAATCCGACAAATATTTATTATTTATGATTGGATGAATAATATGGAAATATTTTTAAAACACCAGAAATATTTGAATATTCACTTTATTTTTAATGAAAAATTACTATATAATTTTGACCATGAGCTAGAAAAAATTTTAAAATATTTGGAAGTTAATTGATACAAAAAAGCAAGAAGTGAGATTAAATAAAAAGTATCATTTAATAACATGAATACAGATGTCCTAATCATAACAAAATGAAAATCATGACAATCAGTAGACATTTAAACAGATGCACAGAAAGAGGAAATTTTGCAAATAGCAACTCCTCTATTAAAACTATTTAACTATAAACTGAATAGTCAAATTATTCCCTACCAAAATCACAAAAAAAATTGCCAGAAAATATTATTTTTTTTAGATTAAAAAGTAGGATTAATGAAACCCTAAAATTATTAAAAATTAACTATTTAAACCCAGGATTAAAATATAAGGATTAAAATATAAAATATAGTTAAAAAATATTCGTTAAATCAAAAGTGTATTAGTGATTTTTTTCATTGAATCTTTTCTCATTATCTGCAAATATATTAATCTTGAATAACAGTTAATTTATATAATTCAGAAACTTATAGAAGCTACAGAGAAGGTTTATCAAGGAAATTGTGTAGTTTTAAAAATAAAAATCAAAACAATTAACCTGATTTCTTTATTAGGTATTAAATATCATAATTATATCTTTTTTCGTAACAACCAAAAATTATAAATTAGTTTTTTCAATAATTAATTATCTGATAACATAGTCCTCCGAAACAGCCAGATCATACAACATATTTCTAGCAAAGTCTTATTGTAAAATTGACATACATCTTTATTCTCAGGCAATATGAATCATTAATTCAAATTTCTAGGTAAAAAGTCAAAGGCAATTTAATTCAAAAAGTAAAAAATTAAGATAAAATTCTTGATGATTAACTTTTAAAAAATCATTAATGACTGAAAATATCCTATATCCCTGGAAACAAGAAACCATCATTCACCATACTCAAAGGCTGTTATTGAGCTATAAACATTGGACTGGTCAATGTCTACTCGATATAGATGGAACTCCACAACTTATGGCTCAAGCATTATGGGAAACTTCATTTGTTGTTGCTTCTCACGGTATAGAAGAAAACCCTATCTTAAATTATGGTAATCAGCAAGCATTAGATTTGTGGGAAATGACTTGGGAACAGTTCACTCATACCCCTTCTTGTGAGACAGCGCAACCTTTACAGCGCGAAGATCGCCAGCTATTACTGACCCAGGCAAAAACTCAAGGGTATATTGATAATTATCGGGGAATACGTATTTCTAGCAAAGGCAAACAATTTTGGATTTCAAATGCTATTATCTGGAATATTCTAGATGAAAATCAACAGCAATGTGGTCAAGCTGCTACTTTTAAGCAGTGGAAGTATATTTAGAAGTGGCTAATGCCCTTGTTTGGTCATGCTCTGATGTGGCTAGTTTTATTACAGGTTATTCCATCGCAATAGATAGTAGTTATACTCTGAAATAGTCGCATTTGTATTTTCTAGTTAGGTCTAGCCTTTGCAAAAAAAGAGGAAGTTTTTATTCATAGCAACTCCTCTTTTAAAACTATTAAATTATTCACTAGAAATCTCCAAGAGAAAGCTAAAAAAAGAATATTGGTAAAACAAATTAGAGCTGATGCATAAAGTAAATCTTAAATTCAACAGATAGAATAATTTTTTTATCTACTAACGTGAAAGCAGATACTATAGAAGTTCTCTGTTAGCTTAATATGGTTTTGACAAAAGCCTAATATATTCACATTTATTGATTTTTATTTGTAATTACCAGTTCTTTTTTATAATATTTTTAACGATTTTAAAAATTACTGAAATAAATAAATAATTCAGCTAAAAGTAGGGGATGTAGAGCAAGCCTTTGGCTCATACTACATCCCATTCACTGTCAATAAAGTTTTTTTTTAGTTAAAGTATTCTTCATTTTCTAAAGGCTCACCCATTTATATATATAACTTTTAACTAGCTTATCACCCCGTAATTTATTAACTATATTTATCACTTCAACACATATTATAATAGTCTAATAAGTAATCATCTGATTCTGAAACTAGTAATAACGATTTGCCTTTCATCTTAGCCAACCAAAATTTTCTATTCGTCATACTATACAGAAATATTGGCGACCGGCTAAAATGCCAAATGAGATTCAGAAACTTGATTCGATATTTTTATGTTTTCAAAGAGCTGAAAAATCTCCCCTATATCTATTCGGTGAAATAATTTCCGAAAATTATCGTATTAAAACATCAATTAAGATTCTGCTTGAATCCTTTTTATTGCTTTCTCAATTTTTGCTGCATCTTCAATTTTTCCTTGTTTTGTTAATAAGTCTCTAGCTTTAGTCAGAGATACTAACGCTTCAGGTCGTTTATTTTCCAAATACAAAGCTACCCCTAACTGATAATGAAGCACCGCTAGTTCTGGTTTAAGACGAACAGCGTTTTCAAATTGGGATATTGCTTCCGGTAAATTATTTTGACTTGCCAAAAGACTACCTAAGTTAGCATAAGCTTCTGCAAATTCTGAATCAAGTTCAATAGCCTTGCGAAATGCTGCTTCTGCTGATTTTAGATCTCCTTCTTTGTAGAGTTTAATCCCACGCTCGAATTCTGTTTTAGCTTCTTGATCGAGAGCGATAATTTTGGTATTGCTTGATTGAAGTTGTTTTGAGGTTAGTTTAAAAGAAGAAGCACCAGCTTGAGTAGTGGTGAGTATGGTCATAATAGCAGTTATGGCCCATAAGCTGTACTTAGATTTTGTATCAAACATTTTTGATAATTTTAGTAGTAATGGTTACTGAGTCCAGCATACTACCTATTTTTCTATTTTACCACTTCTCTATCAAAAATAAATCTTTATAATATTTAAGCTTTTCTCTGCTGTCTTTTCGAGGTATTATTAAAAATATATCAAAAATTTGTTCAATATGAGTATATTTACTCTTGACTTTAATCTAAAGGTTTATTAAAAAACAGGGGTTATTATCAGGATTTGTCATTTTTATACTTGTAGTCTGATAAAAAGAATGGCATTTTTGTCAAGTATTTATTATATTAAATAACATAATGCGGTAATCATAATTGATTCTTAGAAATCGTGAAATAATCAGGCGATCGCTAAAATGAATAAAGATTAAAAATGATGAGGCATCAACTAATTTTTCAAGTCTTCAGAATACCTTAAAAACCAGCAAAAAATATCATTTTTAATATCATAAACTTCATTTTAGTTGCATTAAAAAATTGGCATTTTTGTCAAGTATTTATTATATAAAATAACATAATGCGATAATCATAATTTATTCTTAGAAATCCTGAAATAATCAGGCGATCGCTAAAATGAATAAAGATTAAAAATGATGAGGCATCAACTAATTTTTCAAGTCTTCAGAATACCTTAAAAACCAGCAAAAAATATCATTTTTAATATCATAAACTTCATTTTATTTGATAAAAATAATAGCATTTTTTTCAAGTATTTATTATATTAAATAACATAATGCGATAATCATAATTTATTCTTAGAAATCGTGAAATAAGGAGGCGATCGCTAAAATGAATAAAGATTAAAAATGATGAGGCATCAACTAATTTTTCAAGTCTTCAGAATACCTTAAAAACCAGCAAAAAATATCATTTTTAATATCATAAACTTCATTTTATTTGATAAAAAGAATCGCATTTTTGTCAAGTATTTATTATATAAAATAACATAATGCGATAATCATAATTTATTCTTAGAAATCGTGAAATAATGAGGCGATCGCCAAAATGAATAAAGATTAAAAATGATGAGGCATCAACTAATTTTTCAAGTCTTCAGAATACCTTAAAAACCAGCAAAAAATATCATTTTTAATATCATAAACTTCATTTTATTTGATAAAAATAATAGCATTTTTTTCAAGTATTTATTATATTAAATAACATAATTTGATAATCATAATTTATTCTTAGAAATCGTGAAATAAGGAGGCGATCGCCAAAATGAATAAAGATTAAAAATGATGAGGCATCAACTAATTTTTCAAGTCTTCAGAATACCTTAAAAACCAGCAAAAAATATCATTTTTAATATCATAAACTTCATTTTATTTGATAAAAATAATAGCATTTTTTTCAAGTATTTATTATATTAAATAACATAATGCGATAATCATAATTTATTCTTAGAAATCGTGAAATAAGGAGGCGATCGCTAAAATGAATAAAGATTAAAAATGATGAGGCATCAACTAATTTTTCAAGTCTTCAGAATACCTTAAAAACCAGCAAAAAATATCATTTTTAATATCATAAACTTCATTTTATTTGATAAAAAGAATCGCATTTTTGTCAAGTATTTATTATATAAAATAACATAATGCGATAATCATAATTTATTCTTAGAAATCGTGAAATAATGAGGCGATCGCCAAAATGAATAAAGATTAAAAATGATGAGGCATCAACTAATTTTTCAAGTCTTCAGAATACCTTAAAAACCAGCAAAAAATATCATTTTTAATATCATAAACTTCATTTTATTTGATAAAAAGAATAGCATTTTTTTCAAGTATTTATTATATTAAATAACATAATTTGATAATCATAATTTATTCTTAGAAATCGTGAAATAAGGAGGCGATCGCCAAAATGAATAAAGATTAAAAATGATGAGGCATCAACTAATTTTTCAAGTCTTCAGAATACCTTAAAAACCAGCAAAAAATATCATTTTTAATATCATAAACTTCATTTTAGTTGCATTAAAAAATTGGATGCTTACAAGCCCAAGGCATCCACACAAAAGCCAACTAGTCAGAAGTCAGTAGGGTACAATTTAACTATTAGTAAATAATCAAATCTGATTTTACATCTTATTTAAAAATACTTAAGTTGTTAATTTGCTATATTTGATACAATTTATTCTTTTACATTTCGCCATCAATCTTGTGAATTTAAAGACTCTGTTCTAAGGTAACAGTTTATTGTATCATGACTAATATTTTTGATTTAGGCTTACTAAGTTTTTGATTGTATCATTCCTATAAGATTTAAGTAAATATTAACAATTGAAAATATAATTAAAATCCATGATTTTGAAAAGTAATATAATTATGTCATTATTATCTAATTATTGGAAAATTTTATCAAACTAATTTAACAGTTTGTAATCTATTAAAAAAATTGTAATTTTATTGTTATTAGATAATATATCTCTAAAGTAATATCTATCCGGAAAAACCACAAACTATAGTATTAAAAATTAAATATTTCAGTACACTATATATAGCTTGCTTGGGTAAGCCCTGATCATATTAACTCTCTGCATAAGGCTCTATACGCTCCATAGTTGCTTCCATAGCACTAAGCAAAGAAAGACCTGTTAAAACCGCACTATTACTGTAATATCGCTCTTCATCTAAGCGACGTAAGGTTTCAAAACCACTACGACGTTGTGCATCATTTCCAAGTACCCAATAGCGTTGAGTAATTGAATCAATACCAAGCCATCCTTCTCCTTCCACTTGTCCTAGCTCACTATGCTGAAGAACAAAGGTATAGCGTCGTTCATCACTGTCAAGACGGCCTCTGTATTGTAAAATAATTTCCTCACGGTCTTGAGTGGGAAATATTAGTTTTGTTACCATAGAGAACCAATCCGTACGATCCCATGTCACGATAGTTTTACCCTTGACAGTAATTAACATTCCATTACGTTCTAACCAATTTCCTGCTATATTCCACTTGCCTGATTCTAATATAAATGTATGAGCCACAGTCTTATTCCTATGCTGCTAATGCTAGCTTGATCAAATTTACGGCTTGGATACCCCACAATTACCATTAGTAATGGTTGTCATGACAACTAACCTCCAAAATGCTGGATTCACAATAGACCCCATTTTCTATAGCTAACTGAAAGGATATATACTTGGGAGCATCTGTATAGTTATTCTAACTATTACAGTTTGTAGGTAATGGTTAATTTTTCCTTATAGACTAAACAACTTTTTAGCCTTACTTAACTCACTTGGGAATGGTCTTACAAAAACTACAACAGCTAGAAAAGTTAGGTCGATTGACTTACCTAGCTTAGTGCTAAAACTAGAAGTGTATTTTAGCTAGACCGTCGAGAACCCTCACGCCATAATTTGTGATTTGCCGTGAGATGAATCAGCAGTAGATTTATGGGGTTAAATATCCATCAATTTATAAACTTTTATACTAAGACTTAATATAGCTGGTTTAAGTTAACAACGGCTAGGGTAAACCATAAAAATTTAATAAGACATGGAGTATTGCACAATAGAAAATGATATTCAATAATTTTATTGAGAGATGGATTATCCTTATTGTCAGAGCCATAAAGTAGTTAAAAATGTTATATTATCAGGGAAAACAGAGTTATTTGTGCCGTGAGTGTGGCCGTCAATGAGCCTTCAAACCCGTGTCTTATCTGTTGCTCTTAATGCTCTTAAAGAGTTTTGTCTAAAAATGCCCCTTAACCCCATGTTATTCTGAGTCATTGGGTCTTGAACAATAAAGAATGATATTTTATGACTTTATTGAGAGATGAATTGTCCTTATTGTTAAAACCATAAAGTAGTCAAAAATGGTCATTATCAGGAAAAACAGATTTATTGGTGCTGTTTAATGCTACTCGTATTAGAGTAATATCAAATTTGGTATCATTGGTATGATATAGTATTGAAGCATAATTAAATCTATATTCTAAGGTATAAAGGCCTTTGGCCTATAATGACAAGAAAAATTATATGACTCCAAAGCCAACGGATTTGATATAACTACTGTGTTGTAAGCTAGATTCGTAGTCCGACTAACTCTCCTTAAACTACTACCTTCCCCGTGTACCCATAACACTATACGAATCTTTTCGGCTTCAATTTGTCAACAATAGTAGAGAGCATCAAAAGTTTCTGTGAAAGTTTGTTGGTAAGCTCGGCAATAGTAAGGCTGACAACATTTAAACGTCGCAAAAAAAAGACTAAACACTTGTAAACAAATCAAGAAAGCCCTGAAAAAACAACTAAAATATCTCAGTAAAAATTTCACATCATAGAGCTGCTAACCAAGAAGGAAAATTATTTTTAATAATTATTTACCCCAATAAAATTATATTGCTAAACCACAAATCTCAATAATGGATCTTATTGAATTTTTGTTCCTAAATCAAAACAGGTATTCGCAGAGGATTAGAACGAGCAATAATCAACCACTGCGAATCATCAGTAACATAACCAATTTCTGCGAAATAATCAACATAGCCAACAGAACTAACATTGATAGGAATTTCTTGTTTCTGGCTAGATCCATCACAATCATACTGTTGTACATTTTGAGCGTTCTGTGAGTCTATATCAATATCTGTAATATCAAAAATTCGTAACTGGTATTGCTGTCCACCTTGTTGTTTAGCTAAATTTTTAGCAGTTTGAGAAACTCCCCAATGAACATAGGCGCTTTGACTACTAACAGGAACTATAATAACCCAACTTGATTTCAATGCTTCCTCTTGAATTACCGCTTTAGTCTGAGTTACATTGAGCTGTGTAGTTTTTACATCATCAATTTCAATAGCAGGTATGCGGATACGATTAGAACGAGCTAATTTCAACAATTTGCCATAATCAGTAACATAGCCTATCTCAGCTTGATATTCGCGGTTAATCATCAAAACAGGTACTTGCATTTCCTGAATTGATTCTTGACAATTATAACCTTGTACATTGTAGGCTGGCTGTTTATCTAAGTCAATATCCGTCACATCATAAATACGCAGTTGATATTCTTTTCCACCCTGTTCTTTTAATGCATTTTGTGCTGTTTGAGAAACTTTCCAAGTCACCATCATATTTTCTGCATCATCAGGAGTAATAGTAATTTTACAGGGAAGTAATACCCCTCTTACTCTTTCTCCCCTTTCTAAATCTGGTTCTTTTACTACCTCAATATCTTTATTAACATAATCTTCTACCGTTATATCTCTCAATAAAAGGTTATCAAACCCTTGTCCAGCTCTTCCCAAATCAGCATTTTTGGATATATCTATTCTAACCCGGTTAGAACGAGCCAATAGTAACCATCGATCATCATCGGTAGCATAACCTATTTCAGCTTGATATTCGCGATCAAACAGTAAGCTTC
Source organism: Trichodesmium erythraeum IMS101 (assembly GCF_000014265.1). Taxonomy (NCBI): domain Bacteria; kingdom Bacillati; phylum Cyanobacteriota; class Cyanophyceae; order Oscillatoriales; family Microcoleaceae; genus Trichodesmium; species Trichodesmium erythraeum. The sequence continues at coordinate 3,049,948 of NC_008312.1, read as the reverse complement.
CTATTTGCCACTGCTGATTCGAATCTTCAAAATTATAATACTTGATACTTTCAGCCAGTTCTAAATCTAGGTCTATATCTGTCACATCATAAACCCGCAATTGATATTGTTTAGCTCCATGTAATTTAGCTGCAAGTTGATCAGCTTCTGGTACTGACCAACTTGCTAATACTGTTTGACTTTCCCCTGGACTCAGACTTATTTGACTATTTTTTTCAAGGCTAGCCCAGGTTGCTAATAATTCTCCTACTCCCTCTACCCCTGCTACACTTATACTGGGATCAACAACAGCTACTTCATTACCATTTTCTGAACTTGTTTCTGTTAAATCATTTGCCTCAGTAACTTCAGCCTCAGCAAAAAGAGTTTCTCCTACCGAGGTGAAGTCTGAATCTGTAGTTGTTCCTGGAACTACTCTAGTTCCACCTGTTCCTACTGACTGATTTCCACGTCTTCTAAGAAATACCCATAGTAATGCTCCAAGAATAGGAATATTCAACAATAGTAAAATCCACCAGGGAATTCTTTTTGTTCCCGTTTCCTTACCAATATCACCTATAAGTGCAGTTACCAGACCTCCAAAAGTTTCCGAATCAGTTTTCTCTTGTTTGTTTAATTCTGTCTTTATTTGAGTATCAAGACTAGGTGATGTTACTATATCTGAAGAGTTCGCTTTATTGGTCGAGCTAAGATTTGCTAAATCACTTCTCCCTTGTTTATCTGCTTTTGCCACAACTTGTTGACCATCTTCAGAAGTGACTAAACCCAGAAATGCTAAAACTTCTGGAGAGGCAGTGTCATTTTTGTAAACAAAGTTACGAGGTTGAGAGTATGGATATAGGGGGTTAGTCGGCAGAGTTTTGTGCATCGGAATAATCCGAACATTTTCCCTGTTGAGAACTTGGTCCATGATTGCATAACTAATCCCATTTTTACCTAGTTCTTTTATGACTACTGCTGTATCGTCCTCGGATAACTGGATAGCGTTACGTCCAGTCATAAATGGACTTTTTTTAAACACATCATAGCTTTTGAGAGCTTCCCTCGTATCACTAGATTCTGGGCGATCAATTAAGCGAATGGGCAGTTGTGGACCACCTAGTTTTGACCAATTGGTGATTTCTCCCCGGAATATTTGAGCAAATTTCTCAAATGAGAGGTTTTCTTGAAATGGATTATCTGAGGCAACTACAATAGCAATCTTACCCCGATTAATGGGGACTTCAACTAATCCTTGGTTTTTTTCTTCAGCAGTTAATCGACGTCCCAAGGCTACTAAATCTGTTTCTCCTTTTAGAAGTACTTCTAATAGTTCACTTGTATCACCTCTTGTTATTTCAACTTGAGCATCTGGATATTTTTCTTCGTAAACTTGTTTTAGTACTTGATTAATAACTATCATACTACTAGAGCTAAACAATTTGATTTTTCTGCCACTTGGTAATGATTTAGGTGCTGAGTAAGTAGTATCTGAGTTGATGGATTGATTTAGGATAGTATTACTTAAAAAAGATAAATTATTAGCTGTTAATTGCCTAGGAGTAGCAATCAAAGTTAGCAATACTACTAATAATTGAACGGATTTTTTCCTAAAGAAATACATTTTCATATAGCTTTTATATTTATCAAATATTATTAAATTGAAGTTGATAAAAACCCATTAATTTGACCTATAAACTTATTATTAAAAATTAGTACTTTTTACTAATTAATTTACGGATAAAATAAATACTCTATGAAGGTTAAATTCCTGATAAATGATTTTAGTAATTAGATCCTCAGTTTACCTTTATTAACTGCAAAATATAGTTTGTTTAAGTCTATTTAAATCTATTTTTAGTATTAGCAAAAATTTAGTTAAGACGAGTTTTTTTGATAATTTTTTATCTTAATAGTTGTTAATTTTTACATATTTACCATTGAATTTATCAATTATCCTTCATTATCTTCAAGGTAACTATCAAATAAAAATTGATAAATATTTGTTTTTTTAGCACTTCTAAAGTTAATGTATCGTCATCACCATTTAAAGTTTAACAACTAGCTTCAGCTTTCAAATTAGTTTTTTATTAATTGACTTGCCACCACAAATATTAAACATAAAAATAGGTTGAACAATATGATTTGCATCGTTTAGCTAGCTAAACAAACTACTGCAGATTCTAGTTACATATATCCCTTATTCTAATTTTTAGAAACTACTGTTTCTTTCTGAATTTTGCCTCTAGCTTCAACATCAAACACATAATAGTTTTTTTGTGTCAATCTTCAGACCCTTAACTTTACAACCTTCCATATTTATTTTTATTTTCTAAGAAAATTTGTTAGTCTTTTAAACTGTGGACATGATTTTGTTGAGTTTTCTAAACTTTGGCTATTCTTACTGTTAATTTTAAAATCTACATAACTGCCTAAAGAATTAATAAATAAGTTAAGTGGCTAAACAAAATTGTTTATCTATTCTAGTTTGACATAAGGCATATCGTATAAGAGGTTCAGTTTCACATATATATTAGATGTAATTAATTTTGTGTGCCTACTTACAAGGGCTACCTTAAATTTAAGAGTCTTTAATTATATTTATTAAGTTTACACCTATTTCGTCCTTTTATCCATACCCTCACTCTTGGGCCACATAAAAATATTAAATAATGTTGCCAACTTTGAAATTTTAAGTTAAGCTATATTACAAGAACTTAAAACACAATAAAAATAGTAAATATGGATAACCAAGAGAAAAAGTTAGGTTTCACAGAGTTTGCAGAAACTTGGAATGGTCGCTTGGCTATGTTAGGTTTTATTATCGGTATTGCTACAGAACTATTAACAGGTCAAGGTATTCTTTCCCAAATTGGTTTAATGTAATTCTTCTAATATTTTTTTGTTACTTTAACTAAATAGACTAAATAGTAGAAAGTTCTTCTCAGAACTATTTCTAGCTCAGGCTTACAGCTATCTGAAGGTTAGAAAGTTTCTTAAAAAAATATAAATGCTGTAAGCCAATTCCTATAATGTTTTCAGCCTTCAAAGCCAATAGTTTTTAGGAGAACTTTGTACTCTCCAGTAAATAGAAAAGGGATTGAAATTTTCAATTTCAATCCCTTTTTTTTTATCAATAGAATAAGATAGGTCTGAAGCCCTACCCATTTTCGGAAAAATGATTTACAAGTCATTAATAGTAAAAAACTTGTTGTTATGGCATCTAACCCACTAAATTTGTGTCTCACCTTCAGCTTGGTTGTATTCTAAAATCTGGAAACTGGGGAAAGTGATAGATTAACTACCATACTGATATCTATCTTCTATAAACCCAGTTTCCAATAATACTTCACTCCCAAGAAGATCTAATATAATTTAGTGTTAAATTGAACTTTTTAAAACTTCTTGATCCTTAGGCTCTCTTTGACTATCTTGAAGCAATTCAATATCTTGAATAACGTGACGACCTTCTATTAAACTAATAGCTCTGTTAACACTTTCTGGTAAAATCACTACTAATCCATCAATTGGAGCTCTGTCTAAAGCTGTATTAATAGCTGCTGTCTCATCTAATATTGACTCATAAGTAGCTTTTGATTCAGAATTTTTTATTCCATTTAAAAACTGTTTTACACCCTGACAAATAAGCTCAGCAGCATTCCCTCTAGGTCGTCCTCTAGTATCATCATCTTCTTTAATAATAATTTCATCAAAGATATCTGCTGCTAGTTCTCCAAGAGAAACAAAGTCTTCATCACGGCGATCGCCTGGTCCACCAACCACACCAATTCGTTTTCCCGGCCAATTTCTGACAAATCCACCTAATGCTTCATAGCTAGCAGGATTATGAGCATAATCTACCAAAGCATGATAACTACCCATATTAAACATATTCATCCGGCCTGGAGTTTGATCCACTGAAGCCACAAAAGTTGACAAACCTTTCCGAATATGCTCTATCTTTACTCCTTGAGTAAAAACTGCCAAACAAGCTGCCAGAGCATTAGCAATCATAAAAGGAGCTTTACCAGCCATTGTAATTGGCACATTAACTGCTTTTTCAATTCTTAAAGTCCAATCCCCTTTCAAAATTGAAATATAGCCATTCTCATAAATTGCTGCCAGACCCCCTGCTTCTGTATGTCTTAATAACAATTCATTATTTGGATCCATTGAGAAATAAGCAACTTGACCTTTAACTCTATCTGCCATAGCTGCGACTAATGGGTCTTCAGCATTCAAAACTGCATATCCTTTTGGCATTACCGACTCAGCTACTACACTTTTTAGTTTAGCCAATTGTTCTATGGTATCTATATCTCCAATACCCAAGTGATCGGCAGTTACATTTAATACTATTCCCACCTCACAACTTGAAAAACCTAAACCAGAACGCAAAATACCACCCCGTGCTGTTTCTAAAACAGCGACCTCTACTGTAGGGTCTGAAAGAATTAAATGTGCACTTTGAGGTCCAGTATTATCACCAGTTTCAGCCAAATACTCACCAATATAAGTACCATCAGTAGTAGTATATCCAACTACTTTACCTGTCTGTTTAATAATATGAGCCAGTAGTCGTGTAGTAGTTGTCTTTCCATTAGTGCCAGTAACAGACAATATTGGTATTCGTCCATTTTTTGATCCGGGGAATAACATATCCATCACTGCCCCCGCCACATTTCTTGCTAGACCTCTACTAGGAGCAACATGCATCCGGAAACCAGGGGCAGCATTAACCTCTACTATAACTCCTTCCACTTCTCGTAGTGGTTGAGAAATATCTTCAGTAACTACATCTATACCTGCAATATCTAGACCAATTATCTTAGCAACTCTAGATAATAGCCAAACATTTTCCGGGTGTATCTCATCAGTGCGGTCTACTGCTATACCACCAGTGCTTAGATTAGCCGTTGCTCTTAAAAAGCACTTTTTTCCTTTGAGAGGTATTGAATCTATACTGTATCCCTGTTTTCCTAGAATATCAAGGGCAGACTTATCTACCGTTATTCGAGTCAAGATGTTATCATGTCCATCCCCTCTTTGAGGATCTCTATTGGTCTCTTCAATTAGTTCCGCTATTGTAGACTTACCATTTCCCACCACATGGGCTGGAACTCGTTCAGCTACAGCTACAACTTTGCCATTTACTACTAAAACTCGGTGGTCTTTGCCCGTGTAGTAACGTTCAACAATTACAGTTTTTGTTTTCGAAGCTTTTCTAGCTAAATCGTATGCTTCTTCTGCCTCTTGCCAATTTTTAACATCTATGGTAATGCCACGACCATGATTTCCGTCTAGAGGTTTAATGACAATAGGATAGCCTCCGACATATTCAATAGCATCTTGAAGCTCATCAAAATAACGAGCAACTGTACCACGAGGTACTGGTACTCCTGCATCTTTGAGAATTCTTTTTGTGCCTTCTTTGTCACAAGCAAGTTCTACACCAAGAATTCCGGTTTGGTTACTTAGGGTTGCCTGAATTTTCTTTTGATTAACCCCATAACCAAACTGAATCATAAACCTAGCACCTAGTTGAGTCCAAGGAATACCTCTTGCTTCTGCTTCTTTAACTATAGCTTCTGTACTTGGACCTAAAGATGCCTGATTTTTTAATTCCTTAAGGTCTTCTAAATCTTGCTGTAATTCTGTTGCTGGATATGTACCTGTGTCAACAATACTTTGGCAAAGCCTTACTGCTGCTCGTGCTGCATAACGACCTGCTTGTTCATTTTCATATTCTATTACTACCTGGAATACTCCTGTAGTAGATGTTTCCCTTGTCCTACCAAAACCAACTGGCATTCCTGCTAGCTCTTGTAATTCTATGGCAACGTGTTCGATTACATGGCCTATTAATGTTCCTTTTTCCACACGAGTTAGGAAACCACCCTTGACTCCAGGCGAACAAAGGTGTTCTACCAAACTTGGTAGAACTTCTGTTAATCCTTTGTAGAAACCAGGGATGTCAGATGTATATTTTTCGTAAAGATCTTCCAAATCTAGACGCATAACTACCAGCTTATGGCGGTGTATGCTCCAATAATTTGGACCACGTAATGTCTGGAGTTTGAGGATTTTCATAGGAGGATTTTAAGGTAATGCTTAGAATCAGAGAAGCAATGGCATTTTTAATTTCAGCTCATACCATTGACTAGACTGTTTACTACAAACTTTTTTGAGGATGCGCTAATCCTTTCTCCATCTTGAAAATATCCGATCAATTTATCAGTTTTTTGATAATCCTTTGATGGTAGAAGAATTTTGGCTTTCTATTAATTTTGGCTACTATACATAGTATTCAGTATAATTATGCTTCCTGTCTACCAATTAGATCAGCTACTCATTTGCAGAGACTAACTGCTCAAGAACTGATAAATTATCAGAAATTCTATTAGTCTAGAGGCATAATTGTTTCAGAAAGTCCTGGTTTCATAGTGTGGGAATGGAGATCGTAACCATCACCATGACATAGTATATGTACTCTGAGATTCGATAAACTCAAAGGATCTTCTACCCCTACTTTTGCTGAATTTGTATAGGACATTTCTACTGGATCTATAATTGTGACTGTACCTTTACCCATAACTTGGATCATACTGTCTCTTTCAAACAATGCGCAGGTATCTTCATCTATGCCTATACCAACTTTGTCTGAATGAGTGGCGATCGCGCTTAATAAACGGGCCATACGATTTCTGTTATGAAAATGTTGGTCTACTATTAAGTCTGGCAATATAGCTAGACCTTTTGTTATGTCAACTAAAGACCTATTGGGAGATGAGCCACTACCACCACCTGCTATCATGTGGTAGCCCATCACTGCTGCCCCTGCACTTGTTCCAGCTAGGGCGATTTTTCCTTCTAGGGCTTTACTTCTAATATTGTCCATTAAAGGTGTCTCAGCAAGTAAGGAACAAAGACGTAGTTGGTCTCCACCAGTCATAAATACTCCAGTGCAGTCTTCCAAATACTTTAACCAGATTGGGTCTTCTCCTTGATACCTTTCCCGAATATCAAATATTCTAATATTATCATTCAGAGTACCCATGTCTTTAAACACCTTGCGGTATCTATCTCCTTGGGATCCCGGTTCTCTCGAAGCGGAAGGAATAACTGCTAGTTTAGCATTTACTCCTCCTGAACGATTAAAAAAAGTTTGTAGAATCTCTTTTCCATGAACTTTATCCTCTGCCCCTCCAATCACCATAATAGTTGTTTTTGTCGGACGTAATGTATCTAGTTCTAAGCTTTGAGACTCTAACTGCATATTGTTAATCTTAGAAAGCAGGTACACATTCAATTTTGATAATTTTAATAATCTGTTATGATAGTAGATTATCTTATAACCTTGCAAGTACCCAACTTGCTCTATAATTTTTCAACATTTGATTATTTTAATTATAACTCATTTAGTCTCCTTATTTTAGCTAAATACCTTTGTTGAAGTAGCTAGCTTACTGAGCAATTTTATCCATTTAAAACTTCTGTAATGGACAACTGAAAACTATTTATTTATGCCAATCATAATTAAAACAATAAAATTTAGGGCTAATTATTAGCCAAGGAGCTATGGAATAGGTTCTATAAATTTGTATTTATTTATTGTGGTATAATTATATACCCACTTTATGCCCAGTATTGGGACAATAGATATCTATCATAGCTTAATACAGGAGGAAAACCCCAAGCTAGAGATAACTCTTATATCCTTATAACGTTCCAGGTAAATGTTAATCCTAATCTTTTATTGAAAGACACAGACTGGCAGAGCGTTCTGAAGAATATATTTAAGTTGCAAAAATTGATGCTTTTTAATTTACAAAGCATCCAGACGTGGAAAAATCTGCAAGATGGGTAAATGAGATTTATGCCCAAAAGTTATTATGCCTTGGTCCTATCTGTTAGACGGGCATTCCAGGATAACCAAGGTAAGAAAACTGCTGGGATGGATGGAATTAAAAAGCTTTCTCCCAAACAGGGATCGCCCCTTAGCAAACCTTCTAAATAGACAAAATATGTTAGAGCTGGAATAAAACGCACCGTTTGAATCTAATAATTATAGTTTTATTAGACCAGGAGCATCAAAATATGATGCCATAGTGACTATACATAGAGACATTAGTAAAAAACCGAAATATATACTTGATGCCGAATATATCCAACAATTCTTTTGACAGTTTCTATAAATAATTTTTCCAGAAAAGTGCTTGCTTAGTCTAAGGACTTGTAACCCCATAGTCTGCTTTATAAAATCAATCAGGGTTTACGCATTTTTATGATACATTAGTTTTTTAGATTCCTTCCTAAGTTATGGCAATTACATTAATTACATACCTTTTGCGCAATTATTGTAACTCTCAAGAATGTCATACATTTTTTATAAAACCTTATAACTTAATTTTACTTCTGTGCGATTTGATGTTATTACCCTGTTCCCAGATTTTTTTACAACACCTCTAAATTCAGGTTTACTAGGGAGAGCCTTTAACAAAAATATTGCCAAGGTTAATCTAGTTAATCCTCGTAATTATACCACAGATAAGTATAAAAAAGTTGATGATGAGTCTTATGGTGGAGGAGTAGGAATGGTTTTAAAACCAGAGCCTATATTTGCTGCTGTAGAATCATTGCCAACTCTTTCCAAACGAGAAGTAATTCTATTAACTCCTCAGGGAAAAAGAATGCACCAAGGACTATTTCGAGAACTAGCTACAGATTATGAACAACTAATTCTAATTTGTGGCCATTATGAAGGTATTGATGAAAGAGTCCAATATTTAGTTAGTAGAGAAGTATCTTTAGGAGATTTTGTCCTTACAGGCGGAGAAATACCAGCTTTAGCTTTAATTAATGGTGTAGTTCGACTACTTCCTGGAACTGTAGGAAAGGCTGAATCCTTAGAATGTGAAAGTTTTGAATCGGGATTACTTGACTATCCTCAATATACTCGACCTGCTAACTTTCGTGGTTGGAAAGTTCCTGAAGTTTTACTCTCAGGGCATCATGCCGAAATAGCAAGATGGCGTTATCAACAACAACTTCAGAGAACAAAATCTCGTCGTCCAGATTTGCTCAAAAATGATGATAATTGATTGAATCAAAATTTTGTGAAAATATTTTAAGGCTTAAAGGCAGGAAATAGGAAATAGGCAATAGCCCATAATTTTCATGTAAAATTTTTTGCATTTTTCCCAGTCAAATGAATCAGGAAAAAATTCCTGGTTTTTAACCTTAATTTCATTAGAGTTTGCTGAGTAGGATTTGTTGATCCAAGAAAGCCATTAAGCCATAAGCTTCAAATATCTGAATTAGAATTAATATTTATCAGAGCTCATAACTCACAACTATATTAATGGTTAAATTGCTCTCCTCATTTCTTCTGCTTCCCTTATTTTTCTGCCTTCTGCCACAGACTCTCTTCAAAAAGAAGGAATAACTTCTTGTATCTAGTTACAAAAGTTAATATATATATTTATAAAATACTGCTAATGATGATATTTTTTTTCTGGACGTGGGACTGGTTGGCTACTAAACCAAGGAATTAGGTATAAATGGCCTTCCCTAATCAACACATGAAGTTAACACTTTGACTTGAGGATAAACTTATCTCCTTGTTGGTGAAATTCTAACCGCCTTGTTGTTGGTTTGACAACGTGGGCTACATAGTAAAGACTGAAAATCAATCATTGAAGTTTGTTCAAATAGGTCGAAGCTCTAACTACCAAAATCAGTGAGACTTCTAGCAAAGACTTACAGGCTGATGAACACGAAGGTAATCAAACTTTCGCAAAAAAAACATTCCAAAGGTACCTGTGGAATTTAGGACGAAAGTCAGAGGGGCCATGAATAAGTAAGTGGATTGACCTTTAGACTAACTGACCTCATAAAAGTTGACCATATAAAAACAAGGTTTAAGGGTGTTGACAACACAATAAAAAATAAACAATTTTTGCACCGATATTGTCACTATACAAAAACGCCTTTCGATTACAAAAGATATCCAAAACCAACATTATAAAGACTTACCTAATAGATATAAATGGATTAACGATATGTTGATAATAGAGGAAAGGGATGTACCCATGACAAGGGGCATTGAAAAGATAAGTCGGGTGAGGTTCAAGTCTCATGTCCAGTTTGAAGACAAGTCGGGTAGGGTAACTTACGTAGCGAACGTTTAACATTAAGCAAGAAATTGAGGACTTCACAGATTCATAACTTGAGAACCTCAAGCTTTTTATTTGGGAAAAAATGTGAAGTCAAAGATTCTCAACTCAAAAATGTTATTACTAGTTTTTACAATTAGAAACTAGATAAGTCTTAATTGATTAATTGGGTCAAACTTGAGGGTACATGACCTAAACTATTAGCCAAGTCTAAAGGACTATAGCCGAAGTTACAAGAGTTATCTATCATGGATAGGTATGCAAATCCTATCAAAACTCTCATTACCCTAGCTTAGGTTAATTTTCCAAGTATCCCTAGCAAATTAATACGGTATGTTTTGTGTACCTCTAAGTATTTCAGCATTACTTGTGGATATTCCTGGTCATAGCAAGCATACTGGCTTCAAAAGTCTTTAGGGTGACACTAGGGCTTAGGGAAATTACAGAAGATATGGGTCAGGTCAATGGTCCATAAAAATTCCCCTTTTAGATGCTGAAAATCCTCATATTTTCAACTTAGGGGAGCAAGAACTTTGCACTTTTAGAGCAAACACAAAGGTTTAAGCATTATTAGAGTTGTTTTTTCTGGGAAAACTTAAAATGCTCCAAAGCTTACTATATAAAGTTTTATGGATTTTTATTAAAGTTTTTTAGGTTTAATAACTAGGGTTTGCTAGTTATTTGATGCCACTTTTTTTAAGTTTTTATCACACTTAGACTTCAAAGGTACGATAAGGGTTATATCAACAGTTTCATCCAGGGTAAAGCCTAGATAGTATTTGTTAAGAAATTTAGATTTATCTAAATCTTAGTTACAAAACTATAATAATTGCCACTTCCATAATATTTCAGTGATAGGTTTATAAAAAGTTGTTAGTCTTGAATTTTCCCAATGTTTTATATAGCATGACAAAGCAATATTCAGATCCCCAAGGGATGGTCAGTTTCTGATCAGGGAAATTTCAAACCTTCAAACAACTTTGATATAAATTGTTTAACAAAAATATCCTGGGTTAAAAATGTATAATAATCATTCAAACCGTGACCCATTAGTTGTAGCTATTACTGCTGGTTTAGGAGCTGGTGTCGTTACTTCTTTTGCTATTAGTCAAGGCCAAAATCCCTTAACTGCTCTGGGAATTACTATTTTTGCTGCTATCGTAGTTTTAATTTGTGATCGCGCTGGTTTAGTTTGAGTAAAGGAAGTGTAATTTAAGGATAATAATATTTCTTAACTTTTGGTGATTTTTCAATCCTAAAACAATTATAGGTATACTTACTGTAGTTATACAAAATTAATTATAAGAAAAATTTAATTACTTTAATCCAATTTAGCTTATAAGCATTCATCTGATTCCCATTCAGCTTTTAGGTTTTGAATAAATAAGTCGGTGTTTAAATTAGTTGCTATGTAACAAAATTTACATTCACCTTAAATCAACTCTGTAGATGAGATTGAAGTCAGTATATAAATCTTAATACAGCTCAGTTTTTTTATGCCTACCTACTTATATTCAAGCAAGGACTGAAAGCTGTTTTTTAAACTTAGTTGAGAGTTTTATATTACCTAGCTTTTCGTAAGTTGGAATTACTGGTCAATAACTGCTAAAACTTAAGCATTTTTTTTAAGGAATTCACCTTCTTGAGGTTTACCGTATAAATCAGCTCTAAGATGAGGTGATGACCAATTTCATCCAGAGCTGATTTATTAACTTAGCTTAAAATATTATATTACCTAGCTTTTAATAATTTGGGGTATTATAGAATTAAACTTATCACCAAGTCTAAGTATAGTAAATAATTTAACCGTTTAATATTTACTTTATAAATCAGCTCTCATAGCTCCAAAATACTCCTTTGGTCACTAATTTATACTTTATTTGATGATGATGAGTTAATAACTGATAGCTGTTCCCTGAATGATTACATATCCCTTGTTAATCTCAAAACAAAAATCTCCCAGAAGAATTTATGGAATCCCTTGCATACATAGAACTTTTTCTAGTTAATAAAGAAATCAAGGATTTAAAATTTATTGAAAAACTTAACTGGAAAAAACTTCTCAATTTAACTTACATCAACTTTTTATCAGCAGTAATTGTTAACTCTATTCTAATTAATGATAGTTTGGCTCAGGTGTCAGACATTTCTATTCCTAAAACAAATAGTTATAGTGATTTTAATATTAGTAGAACTCAAAATAATAAAACAGCTCAAGAACAAGTAGCACCTAACTCTTTTGTGTCTAGTTCCAGACTAGATAATAATGCTGTAATTCCTACTCCCAATAGCCAAGTGTATTTAAGATGTGGAGACTTTTCAGAGATAGTAGCAGAAGTTCAAAGAGAACTTAGAGAACTAGGCTATTTTACTGCTAATCTAACTGGGTATTATGGTCAAGAAACAGAAATAGCTGTCAAACAGTTCCAGCAAGAAAAGGGTCTTAAACCTACTGGTGAAATTGAACCTACTACCTGGTTATTACTATTTCCAGATAGAAAAAATAGCCAAACTAATAGTCGGTTCTTCAATTCTTCCACAAAAGTATTATCTTTTGGAGAAGTTAATCCTCAAGTAGCAATTATTCAAAGACAATTAGCAGAACTAGGCTTTTACAAAGGTCAAATCAATAGTATTTATGACCAAAAAACTAGAACTGCGGTGATCCAATTTCAAAATGTTTATGGAATTACACCTACTGGTCAGGTAGGATACACCACTAGGGAATTTTTGTTTGAGACCAGAACTATTCCTGTGGAGAGAGTTTTGAGGCTGGGAAACACAGGTCTAGATGTGAGGAGATTACAGCAACGTTTACGAAGTTTAGGTTATTATCAGAGGCAGATAACTAACTATTTTGATCTAAGTACAGAAACGGCAGTCATTGATTTTCAAAAAAGAAACAGAATTACTCCTACAGGTATAGTTGGACAAACAACTAAAGCATTTCTTTTTGATGCTGATCAAGTTCTACCTCCAGGTCCAGTATCTTACTCTAGAGGGAATTATGCTAGGAAACATTACTCATACCAAGGTTTACTGAAACCGGGCAATGAAGGTTGGGCTGTTGAACAACTCCAAATTTTATTAACAAGATTGGGTTATTATTCTGGAGTGATTGATGGTTTTTTTGGACTTAGAACAGAATTTGCTGTCAGAAGCTTTCAGCAGGATTTGGGACTAGTTGATACTGGAGTAGCAACAATAGATACATTACAGGCCTTAAGACATCCTTTGATTATCAACCAAAATATTTCTGAGGAGCAATTTAGTGATATTGGTAACCAAACACAAGTATTAGAACTTCAAAATCGACTTCGTTTACAAGGCCTTTATACTGGTCCATTGAATGGAGTTTATAATTCACAAACTAGATCAGCAGTAGCAGAAGCTCAACTAATTTATGGAGTTAGTGGGAAAGATATTGTAGACTAATTTCTCTAATTTAGATAGATACAAAAATTAGGTCAATAACCTGTCTTTTTTAGGGGATAAAAAATTTTGGATTCAGTGGGATATGCTGATAATTGATAATTGAAGTGACCCCACTTTTAGATAAAGTGGGATTATTTTTTATTCATAAAATTTTATCTATTCACAGTTTTCTTTATCTGCAAGTGCTCGTGGGCAATAGCAATCAGAAGAAACTAGGGAAGGCCATCCCTTTCTTAGGGCTTCATAGCAAATTGTATGAATAGTTAACTGACAATCTAAAAGATGTAATCCTGATTTTTCGGCTTGTTTGAGACCTATTTTTAAAATAGAATCATTCTTAAATTCAATAGTTTTATTACATTGTACACAAACAAGATGATGGTGATGATGAGGGTAAGGTTGATTTATTTCATAATGTTTATGCCCTTCTGCTAATTCTAGTTCTCGTAGAATTCCCATCCTTGCCATTAATTTTAAGGTTCTGTAAATGGTGGATAGACTAATTCTTTCACCCCTATTTTTTAACATGTTATAAAGATCTTCGGCACTCAGATGATTGCCTTTTGGCAGGTTTTGAAAAATGTGCAAAATTGTCTCCCTTTGAGGAGTCATTCGCCAACCTTTTTCATTTAGTTCTGCTTTAAATGAAGATGGTGTGTAAAGAGCCACGGTATTTTATCAAAAATCTATAGTTATTGACAATGATACACAATTACTAAATGATTGTCAAAAAAAGTAATTTATTGATAATTACTTGCTATAAGGAGTGATAAAATGTCCGAATTTAGGAAGAAAAGTTAAATTTTAATGATCAGGGGTTTCCTAGTAGTTGAAAAAGTCAAAGAAAAAATACTAGAAATTCTAATTCAACTAACACTTTCTGACTTAGTCGCGGATGGCCAAACCGATACTTCAAAACGAATAGCTTGGAAAACGTAAGTCGCGCTTTGCCCATAGCGCTAATTCAAATCATGTATCAACCAGCTTTGAGTCTGAAAATTTAGGTTGTTTGAAGAGATGGAAATCTGTCTTTCATAATTTTTGATTTCATGTTAGAAGGATTTCAATGCTCAAGTAAATCAGGAATTGTGATCAGATTATCTGACATTAGAATTGAAAGATACTGCAGTTAAAGTCAAATTTATCCGACTCTAATAACTGAAGCTTTTTTAATGAATAGTCAAGCGATCGCTCTTCGCAACGGAAGAGCAATAAAACAAAAGTAAACTGAAGTCTGCACTATATAGTTAGTGTCTTTAAGTAATTCCTTACTAAAGGGTTTTGCTTGGAGCAACTAAATGTTTCTGGCGTAATGCAAAACAGTAAATTGATAACTTCAAAGAGAGTGACAAGATATGAGTATTCATATTGGGTAGGTATGTTTCTACTACTGCTTAGTTTCTACTCCTAAATCTACTCCTCGCTCATTATCATCAAGGTAAAGTCTCAAATTATTTCTATATAGCTCTACTATCTAAATAAATTTACTCAAAACCCTTGTTAGTAGGGTGATATATTTGTTAAGGTTAATGTGTAGATAAAACTACAGCAGAGGAAAAAGTGGTAGTAAAACCAGATTGGTTAAGAGTCAAAGCTCCCCAATGGCAGAGAGTCGGTACGGTTAAAGAAATTTTGCGAGACTTAAGTCTCAAAACGGTCTGTGAAGAAGCTTCCTGTCCAAACATTGGTGAATGTTTTAATGCTGGGACAGCAACTTTTTTAATTATGGGACCAGCTTGTACTCGTGCTTGTCCTTACTGTGATATTAATTTTGAGAAAAAACCTCAGCCTTTAGATGTTAATGAACCAAAACAGCTAGCAGAAGCAGTAAAAAGATTAAGACTTAATCATGTAGTTATTACTTCTGTCAATAGGGATGATTTAACTGATGGAGGTGCTACTCAGTTTGCTAAATGTATTTCTCAAGTCCGGGCAATTTCACCTCAGACTACTATAGAAGTCCTGATACCAGATTTATGTGGTAATTGGCAAGCTTTAGAAATTATTCTTAATGCTAAACCAGAAGTTATTAATCATAATACTGAGACTGTTCAACGGTTATATCGCCGAGTTAGGCCTCAAGGTAATTATCATCGAACATTAGAACTGTTGAAGCGAGCTCGAGAATTAGCCCCAGAAATATATACAAAATCTGGAATTATGGTAGGTGTCGGAGAAACTGACGCAGAAGTCCAAGAGGTAATGAAGGACTTACGAGTTGTTGACTGTGATATTTTAACTATTGGACAATACCTACAACCAAGTCTTAAACATCTACCAGTAGATACTTTCATCAAACCTGAACAATTTGATCAATGGAAAAAAATAGGGCTTTCAATGGGATTTTTACAAGTTGTGGCTTCGCCCTTGACTCGTAGCTCATATCATGCTGAAGAGGTAAAAGAATTGATGGTAAATTATCCAAAGACCAAAAGTTAGCAATTTACTTCTAATTTTTACCTTTTTATGAAATCTGCGAAAAGGATAGTAGCTTAGTAGGTATATAATCCATCACTCATGGTGGTATATCTAGTTACTGGTAAAGTGTGATGTTGAGAGATGATTATTGTATTCTGAGTAACTTGATACCTGAAAATAGATAGGTAAATATATTAAATATACTACATATAAATCACTAAATAAAATATAAGAGAAATATTTCTGAAAAATTAAAACTACAAAAATATAAAAATACTGAAAAGAAAAAATTTAACTGCCATAATAAAAAAATTTATGAAGTGATCGGGAACAACTCTAATAGTGATGAGTATTAATATAGCTTCTGATGAAGGTCACTTTTTTATTGCATAAATATTAATATACTAACGATTAGGTCTAAAGAAGTTAACTGGAGAGAACAAATAATAGACAAATGTACTTTAATAGTCGACAGTCTTTCCCTAAAGAGTGAGGTAACTATTTAAAGCTAAAAATTTTATTAATTAAAGCTTTTAGTGTTCCTCATTTAATTGGGAACTGCTATTGCTATAGAGTTAATAAACTTAGTATAAGCGATCCCCTAAGTCCATTTAGTCTAGGTTGTTGTTATTAATCAGAAAACATAAGTATAAAAAACGCCAACTTTTTATAAATTAGGCATTTTATTAATAGACCATAACTAAGTGTAGCCTCTTTTCAGGAGTAAACGAGATGATCACTACCTCAGAAATTTATCCTTACACTGAAGACACACTGCAATCTAATAACTTGCAGAATGAGTGTTCTGAACATCTAGGTCAAACTATCAATGAATTAACAATAGAGGATAAAAAAGTAGATAGTTCTCAAATAAACACTAACTATAGTGGCAGAGATTCAGTCCGTTCATACCTCCAAGAAATTGGGCGAGTTGATTTGCTTCAAAGAGATCAAGAAGTTTCTACAGCTCAAAAAGTTCAACGTTATGTACATTTATTGGAGTTACGCAACAAAGCCGCTGAACAAGAACAAGAAATTCAGCGTTATGTTGAGATGATCAAGATTCGTGATCGTCTGGCAGCTCGTTTAGGACATAAACCATCATTTGAGCGGTGGCTAAAGGCAGGAAATTTATCTATGGCAGAACTGAAAGAGATCATTGCTGTAGGAAAACTTCGCTGGGCAAAGTTAACAGGTTTAAATGTAAAGGAACTTGAGCAAATTCAAACCGAAGGCATTGAAGCGAGACATCAGATGATAAGTACTAACTTGCGCTTAGTAGTCTCAATAGCAAAAAAGTATCAAAATCGTGGTGTAGAACTTTTAGATTTAATCCAAGAAGGTACTTTGGGTTTAGAAAGAGCTGTTGAAAAATTTGATCCACAACGGGGATATAGATTTAGCACTTATGCTTACTGGTGGATTCGTCAAGGAATTACAAGAGCAATTGCTACTCAAAGTCGAACAATTCGTTTACCTATCCATGTTAGCGAAAAATTAAATAAAATCAAAAAAGTACAACAAAAAATTTTTCAAGAAAAAGGATATACGGCTAAAGTTGAAGAAATTGCCCGAGAATTAAAAATTACAGCTGCCCAAGTTCGAGAAGTGTTAGTAAAAATTCCACACTCGGTTTCCTTAGAAACTAAGGTCGGTAGGGATAGAGATACTGAATTAGGGGAACTTCTGGAAACTAAAGATGCTTCTCCAGAAGAAATGTTAATACGAGAGTCTCTGGTACAAGCTTTAAAAGAGTTACTATTAGATTTAACTCAACGAGAAAGGTATGTAATTACTATGCGTTATGGCTTAGAAGATGGTCGTGCCTGCTCCTTATCAGAAATTGCGTCTGCATTGAAACTCTCTCGGGAACGAGTACGTCAAATTGAAGTCAAGGCTCTACATAAGTTGCGTCAACCAAAGTTTCGTAATCAAATACAGGATTATTTAGAATCTTTGAATTAAAAAAAATTGAGATCACTCAAATAATATAATTAGGAGTTATTCAAGTACCCTATATGTTGTTTACTCATTATTAGAGATATTTATAAAAAAGTATAAAATTAATTCCTAAAAAATCTCAATTATAAGATATAGCAGTCGAAGCATAGGTTAAGATATTAATTTCGGTTACATGAGCAGATCAGGAATAGTTCAGAGTCCTAAGCTTTTTTTCGATTGCTATAATTAATTATTAGGCAATTAAATTGTTACTAATTTTAAAAAAAATATTAATTTTAATTATATTTATTTTATACCAGTACTTAATCAATTCTCACAAAGACTATACTTTAACTAATTTAGCTAACCACCTAGAAAAAGTTAGCCATGATATAGTATTCTGCGCATTGGTTGCGGCAAAATTATATACTGAAAAAGTTTGGGAAAGTCGAATATTTGACTATAGGGAAAAAACTTAAATAGTCACTTAACCATTTTCAAATAATTGCAAAGATCATCAAATTCTCTTATAAAATTTTGGGCTTGTCAGCAAATATATTCAATAGATTTTTCAGCTATTTTTTGTTATTAAATATTTTTGAAATTATCTCAAGTTATGATCAGTGGCTCTATTTTGCTCCGCGACATTAAGAGCAAATTTTGTACAATTTATTAACCATTATTCTTCGATTTTTTTAGCTATTTTTTGTTATTAAATATTTTTGAAATTATCTCAAATTATTATCAGTGGCTCTATCCCTAAATATTACTGATCTTTTTCCCTACCTTTGCTGCTGTAAATACTTAAATATTTTTCATGATATTTTCAGTATTTCCACCTTTTTTATTGAATAATAAATTCTTTGCTTTGATAGTCTAAGATGCCAGAATAAGTAAGCCTTAATTTTTTATTAGTGAAGCGAAATTTCTGTTATTTTATCTGTTCTTCCCCAAGCATAACCGATCAAGATATCGCCATAGCATAATGATCTTTGTAAATTATAAATACTACTTGCCTTATGGGTTCTATTTATGTTTGCAATTTTGCTGATTTATCCTCTTTAACTTTTTTTGCTTTTACTAATTCATCATTTTTAGTGGGATTCTTTTTGCGAGTTTTTTTTCAAAGAGTTTAGAGGCAAAATCAAACCAAAAATGATTTGATTTTTTATCTTTTTGAGAATATTGAAGAGCTTCACAATGGGCATAGTTTAATTTCTATACGGAAACAAATCTCCAAATAAGGTTTTTTGAAGGGAATGAACAACCCTTTCTAATTCATTAATAAGATTTCTTTGAGTCATTTTTTTGAATGTATCAATATGAGCTTTACTATCAGCTTTTCCTAAATATTTGTATTGAGTTTTTTTATGACTATCAGTAACCTTATAAAGAATCGGATCCCAAGATTGTAATTTATAATATTAGTAGCTAATAGTTTTTATAGTCGATGATATTTTATTGGTAAAAAGGTTAAACAAAAAGACTTAATTACACTTCACAATAATTAGGATTAATCGGATATTTTTTTATCAATTGATCAGAGAAATAAATCAGGGAAAAATTGAGGAAATCTTGGTTGGTATGGAGATAAATTTGACCTCATAAGAAAAGAATACTTGGCATCAACCACATTGGGTTAGTAAATCAATTTTTACTACTCAAAAAAGTCATTAACTGACTCTAATAATTTCCGGTTGGAACCAGATATTAATTAAAGTCACTAAAACCTAGGCTGAAAATGAATAGATTCAATAACATTTTTAAGGGGAATTTTTTAGGACTCAGAAATCATCATCAGGATCCAGAGCTGAAAATGAATAGATTCAATAACATTTTAAATCGTCAATCATCTTTCTTATGAATCTGAAAAATATCATATTATAGTATACTTAATCCCCTCAGTTTATAGAATAATATATTATTAGTTATTTGTGTAATTAATTTTGTTCAGTTACTTAAACTGTGAAAAATTTACTATTGCCCATTAAAAATAAATTGTGTCCCTAGATAAAACCGGCGGTATATAAAAATATTGCTGAACTAATATAGAATAAATCAGAAAAAATATCAGGTAAAATAGTAAAAATCAAAGGTCTTCCAAAGCATAAAAAAGTTTAGCTACTTATGAGTAATTGTTTCTACTAACAACAGCTAAATATTGTGCTAAAACTTTACCTAAGTCAATGCAGTAAAGATGCTGTATAACTTGAGTATGGTGGCTTAGATAAAAAAACAGTAACTATTAGAACTCATCAGGAATATACTAACTTTGAAGGATGTACCTATGTTAAGGGACTTTTAAGAAAGAAGTTGTGTGAGGTGAAAGTCTTATACAAGATTTTGAAGGCCAACGAGCCTTATATAAGGTTAATCGGAAATAGACTCGTTGAGGTTTAACTATTTTCAGAACGAAAGCAACTGGTATAGATGACTGTAGTTTATATTCTAACTACATCCATTAATAACCCTTTAAACAATTTCATGCCATCTGTATTACCTAAAATTGGGTCTGATGCTCTTTCCGGATGAGGCATCATTGCCAACACATTACCTTGACGGTTGCAGATACCAGCAATATTGTTTAAAGAACCATTAGGATTAGCTTCTGGGCTAATTCCACCATTTTTTGTGCAGTAACGAAACAAGATTTGACGATTATTTTCTAATTCTTGCAAAGTATCTACATCAACATAATAACAACCTTCCCCATGAGCTATTGGCAAACTAATTATTTCTTTTGTTCTATAAGCAGATGTCCAAGGAGTATTAGAATTTTCTACTCTGATATAAGTTTGATTGCAAATAAAATTTAATTTATGATTTCGCACCAAGACTCCAGGCAATAACCCTATTTCTGTCAATATCTGGAAACCATTACATATTCCTAAAACTAATTTCCCCTTTTGAGCGTGGGTAATAGTTGCTTTCATTACTGGAGAAAAACGGGCAATTGCTCCACATCTTAAATAATCTCCATAACTGAAGCCTCCAGGGATAACTATTACATCCAGATCAGAAATATCTTCTTCTTGGTGCCAAACCATGCGAGTTGGTTGACCCAATAACCCCTGAGTTACCCAAGCTACATCCCGATCGCAATTTGAACCAGGAAAAATAATAATGCCAAATTTCATATTAATTTTCAATTAAGTCATTCTTCCGACCCTAATGTAGAAGGCTTTGTCTGTTTTTTTAAACCATCTACTGTTTAATTATTTTATGGTAAAAGTTTCACACAAGCCGGTATTAAAGGCAATATTGATGGCAATTACCATAAGAGTCTTCCTTATAGGTTTTCCCATATCTTCTAGCAATATTAAGAGGAAGATTAGTCTGAGAAACAAAATCCTAAATTAAATATTTTCTCACTTCTTCCTTCTTCCTTCTTATATTTTTACTTCATTTAATTCAAAGCGATAATTTTCAATGACAGGATTTGCTAATAATTGATCACAAATTAATTCTACTTGTTCTCTAGCAGTTTCTTCATCTGTTGCATTAAGTTTCAACTCAATATATTTACCAATTCTAATTTGTTCTAAATTTTTATGTCCCATCTGTGCTAAACCAGATTTAACTGCGGTACCAGCAGGGTCTAAAACAGATGGTCTTAGGGTAACATAAATATATACCTGATATTTTTTGATCACTTTAGTACAAAGTTTTAGATTTTAATTGAACTACTCACTCAGATATTATCTGTTAAGTTTAACCTAAATTAACTATATTGGCCATGAAAACCAAGCGCACCCATTCTCAAGAACGTATTTTAAAATTACTAAAAAACCAGAAGCGATCGCTATCTGCTCAAGATATTTATTTAAAACTACGCAGATATGACAGACCTCTGGGGCTAGCAACAATATATCGTTCTTTGGATGCTCTCAAAAAAGAGGGTGTAGTAATTGTTCGGACTTTGGTCAATGGTGAATCTGTTTATAGTTGTCTACAGCAAGACCAATATTATTTGAATTGTGTTAAATGTGGGACTTCTATACCTATTAATAAATGTCCTGTCTACAATTTGGAGGATAAATTACAGCAGTCCTACAAATTTAAGATTTTTTACCATACTTTGGAATTTTTTGGGCTTTGTGAACGCTGTACCTTAACTGAAGATATTTCTTAACATTCTCCCCAGCTATTAGTTTGGGGTAGTCTTACAATCTAAAGCTAATAAAATACGGATTGACCTTTATCTTAGTCTACTCCAAAGGTTGGCCCTAGTCAAACCCCTTGAAGTGCATTTCTGTTTTTATCCTAGAATACTCACAAACAACTAACTGAAACTAGAGTTTATATTAACATATTTATTCAAAAAAAACAACTAATAAATTGTCTGCTTATGAGAAAGACTTTAAACCAAATTTTTTGCTAAACTACCATTCTTCTAAATGCTCACTGAATTTTTGTTGTCTGTCACAATAGAACGCATACCTTCTAAAGTTGCTGGAATATTTCGAGGGTCCATAAACATAACTTTACTACTTTCACTAGTACCAATTTTTTGACCCATATCCAGATAATTTTGAGCCAATAAAAATTCGAGTGCCTCCTTTGCATTGGGGTCTTTACGGAGAGTCTTAGTAATAATTTCTAATGCTTCAGCAGTTGCTTGAGCTTTCAATACCTGAGATTGACGTTCAGCTTGAGCCTTCAAGACAATTGCTTTTTGTTGTGCTTCTGCTTCTAAAACAGTTGCCTTTTGACGTGCTTGAGCATCAAGAACTTGTGATTCTGCTCTACCTCTGGCAGAGTTAATAGCAGAATCTCTTTCCCCTTCTGAAGTTAAAATTGCTGCCCGTTTTTTTCGTTCTGCAGTCATTTGTAATTCCATAGAATCTTGTACTGCTTTTGATGGGCTAATATCTCGTAACTCTACCCTAGTTACTTTTACTCCCCAAGGGTCAGTAGCAATGTCTAATTCTCTGAGTAATACCTCATTAATTTCCGTGCGAGCTGTAAAAGTTTGGTCTAATTCTAATTTACCCATTTCTGCCCGAATTTGAGTTAAAACTAAATTAGTCATTGCAGATTGGAGATTTTCTACTTTATAGTAAGCTTTCTCCATATCCATAATTCGCCAATAAACTACAGCATCTACACTAATTGCTACATTATCTCTAGTAATACATGGTTGAGGTTTAATATCTAATACTTTTTCACGAATAGTTTCTTGATAAGAAATTTTATCTAAAAATGGTATAATAAGTTTCAAACCAGCATCTAATTTTCTGCCGTTATATCTACCTAAAGTTTCAACCAAAGCTTCATTGCCTTGATTAATAACTTTGACACTTCCTGCTAAACTTGAACCACCTAAAACTAAAAATACAAGTAAAAAAAACTGTTGCATTTTTCATCTCCTAATTATCTAAATTATAAGATTTATCTAAATTAATGCTACACTTGGATTTTCCTAAAAACTACTACAAATATCATAGAGGTGAGTTAAGAATAAAATTACCTCAATAAATAGTATTTAGAGATCGAAAATATTAAGTATAGCAAAATTTTTAAGGATTTGTATTAGCTGTTATTTCAATTGATTTTGGTTGGGAAGATAAACTGAAGAATTTAATAAATTTTCTGGCAATATAAATAAAGTATTACCTTCTCGTCTAAGGACAATAACTTTTTCTTGAGCAGGAATCATAATATCTTGATCGTCACATTTAGCTCGCCAAGAATTACCTTCATAGAGTACTCTACCAGGCTGACCTGGTAATATTTCTGTTAAAGTTTCTCCTTCCTTGGAATCAGCAATAATAGCTATTTTACGGTGGGGCAACAGATAACGGAAAGCAAAAATAGAAGCTACAGAAAAAATCATCCACAAGGCTACCTGTAAACTCACACTAGGAATTAAGAGGGACACAAGTGCCACAACAAAGGCACTCAGTCCCATCATAAATTCAACAAAAGCCGTGGGCACAAAGAATTCTAAAAAACAAAGTGTTGCCCCAGCTAGTAACCAAAATATAGTTGGATTTAATAGCACGGATAAATAGGATCAGTGAGATTAAAGAAGTTATCAGCGGTTAGTATTTAACAAAATTAGCAAAAGCATTTTTTTTTAGGCTAAACAGGAGATTTCAACCCTGTCTAAAACATCTAGTACAAAAGTTAACAGGGATTTTCACCCATAGCTGCTCAAAGTCGAACATTCCGGTATGGAGGCATTAATAACTGTTTGGTTTTCACTAATTATTTTTGTGGACAACTTGTGCAGATTCATTTGTTTCTTAAGTGGCTTAGGAGCATCAACTTTTTCAGCATATAGGGAACCCTAGTATTTTTTTTTAGTCTGAATACTGGCTTTAAACCCATTTATTTTGTGCCTCAAAAACCTTAAATGCTACTAATAAATAGTATAATAGTATATTTATAAAACCAAAACAAATAAAAGTTAGCCTATAGGGGTAAGGCTTCAAACCCAATAATTTTTCGGTAAGATTGATCAAGGCAAGTTCTATTTTAATATATCTTTGCGCTTTGACCTTAAAAAAGTCCTCTGAAAACCTCCTAAGTAATTTATTTATTAAAAGCAAAAAAACAATACCAACACGAAAATTATCAAATTAATTTTTAAATAGTAAAACTTTTGACTTCATAAAGAGTAAATTGTATTACTTTTGATTTTTGACTTAATTCCCAACTATGATTAATTCTGCGCCAATAATTCATTGTCCAAATATTAATTGTTCTAGTGTTTCTCACTCTTGGGATCAGGAAGAGTGTGAAGCTTGCCAAACTAAATTAATCTATCGCTATTTATGGGCAGTTGCTCCAAAAGTCGAGATTTCTGTAGGGGAGTTATTGGGCGATCGCTACTATGTTGTAGCTCCACAAGTTTGGCTAGATACGAAGCCTGGTGAACCTCCATTTATGCACGAGGAATTTCCAGATTATATTATGCCTTATCTACGCTTATATCCTGAGAGGCTTCATACACCAGATGTATATGGTTTTTATCAGTATGGAGAAGAAACATATCCTACAGATATTCTATTATTAGATAATGTTCCTCTGGACTCTAAAGGTAATTTGCTTCCTAGTCTTGTAGAAGCTTGGCCCACAGCAAGTCCTGTACGTCAGGTCTACTGGTTGTGGCAAATGATGCAATTATGGAAACCTCTATCAGAAGAGCGTGTAGCTTTTAGTTTATTGACCAATAATTTACGGGTGGAAGATTGGCGATTACGATTGTTAGAGTTAAACCTAGAAACCCGTAAAACTAAACTTAGAGATTTTAAGATTTTTTGGTCAAATTTGCTTCCGACAGCTCATCCTAACGTTCAACAACCATTGACAGAGATTTGTCATATGATTAGTGATATTGGGGAATCTTTAGAGGCGATCGCTCCGAAATTAAACCAACTACTATTAGAACAGGCAGCCAAATTACCATTAAAATCCGATATCATGGGGGCGACGGATACAGGTCCCGTGCGTATGCATAATGAAGACTGTTGTTATCCTACAGAAGAGGACTTAAATAGTAATCAACTAGTGCCCAATTTAGCAATAATTTGTGATGGAGTGGGTGGCCATGATGGCGGAGAGGTAGCTAGTCAACTTGCAGTACAATCAATAAAAAAATTAGTTCAAAATTTATTAATAGAGGTAGAGCAACAAGAGGAGTTAACATCCCCAAACTTAGTCAATAAACAACTAGAGGAAATTATTCGGGTAGTCAATAATATGATTGCTACGGAGAATGATGAACAAGGAAGAGAGTCTCGACAGCGCATGGGTACAACACTAGCCATGGCATTACAGTTACCCCAACAGGTGAAACCTTCCCCAGAATCTAGTCCAAATAATGCCCATGAGTTATATATAGTTCATGTGGGAGATAGTCGTGCTTATTGGTTAAGTAGAAATACTTGTCAGTTGTTGACTGTGGATGATAATGTTGCTTCTAGAGAAGTTGGTTTGGGTCATTGTTTGTATTGGCAGGGTTTAAAACGTCGTGATGGTGGTGCCTTGACTCAGGCTTTGGGTACAAGAGATGGGGAGTTTATTTATCCTACTATTCAAAGATTTTTGATCGAACAAGAGGGGATATTACTTTTATGTTCCGATGGCCTGAGTGATAATAATTGGGTTGAGAATTCTTGGGCTGAATATGCTTCTAAAGTTTTCCAGGGTGAAATTTCTCTAAAACAGGGGGTAGAGTCTTTAATTGAGCTGGCGAATCATAAAAATGGTCATGATAATACTTCGGTGGTGCTTGTCCACTATCGTCTTTCTCCAGAGAAGTTAATCTTATCTAATATTCCTACAGTAACAACTCCAGAAAAGGAAATTTTAATGACAGAATTGTCTGAGGCTTCTAAAGAGCTTCTTTACAATAATGATGAAGAAGTATCAGAAGCTGAGTCTGAATTTCAGTTGGAACCTGTCCAAAATTTTTTCTGGTTAAAACCCTGGATGTGTATGATGGGTGTCTTATTTATCTTGTTGGTGGGGGCAATTATATCGGTATGGCGCAATTGGGAAAATTTTCAGTCAACTCCTAGGGATAGTCCTGCACCTTGGGAGAGTCCTATGAGACCTGAGCCTTCAGAAACTAGAATTTCTCCTAGTTCTTAATCCTTATTTGAGGGTTTTTAACAGTAAGTTTTATGCAAAAATAAGAAAATTGTTAAATAAGCTTGTAATTTCTTCTTGGAGTTGCATAAAAATTTATCAGAGAGAATAGTAGAAGGTTTTATATGAAATTAGGCGATCGTGTTCGCGTTAATAGTTCTGTTGTTGTTTACATTCATCCTGAACATAAAGGACAACCATTTGATATTAAAGATCACGAAGGAGAAGTGATTAATATTATCAATGAATGGAAAGGTAGACCAGTTAGTGCGAATTTACCAATTCTTGTCAAATTTACAAAATTTAAAGTTCATCTTAAGGAGGAGGAGTTAGAAATAATCTCATAAGTTGAGGTGAATACTAATGGGGTTTATGTAGGGCTGTCCCCATTTATTGATTTATTTGTTTATTTATTTATTTATTGAATAGATTATAGAGGTTATATTTGAGTTGTAGCAACTTGATAAATTCTTGCTACAAATATTTAGGGTTTGATCTTCTTTATCTTTTTCAGGAGTAGGAGAATAGGGAGGTGGGTAGGGACGTTGCATGCAACGTCCTATAGAAAAACAGGGAATTTATAGAAGAGGTAGTTGAATGTATTTTTTCCTTGTGGCCTTTTTCAGTGATCTCCCCAAAATATTATTTTTTAAAGCTCTAGAGCGCCAAAAATAGATGTTTGTTGGGAATCCAGCAATGCTAAAATCTCTATATTTCAATGCTTTTATCTTTCATCAGCAAGCCCTACTTAGGCTGCTTCTAGTGCTTATTCATAGCACAATATGATTCAGTTAAGGATTTTTTTTGAAGTTCTGCAAAATTTAAAGGCTCATAATTCTGGTTCTATTGTTTAGTTGCAAATTTTAGTAATATTATTTTTGTCTGACTTCTTTTTGGTTTAAACTCAGATTCTTTAATTTAAAGTGTAGTGCAAAAATACCGTAAGAAAAGGAGCACGATTAATTAAGTATTAATACTGAAAGTCAGGATAAGTTGGCGCAAGTAAAATACATAAAAAAAATAGTTGGCAAATGGCTAATAAAAGTCCCTGGAGGCTAAAATTTGATGGAAAAATTCACTCTTGGAAGAGGGGAGCGATCGCCTATCACCAATTTCAGATTTTCTGGCATTTAGCTATTTACAACTGTCCAGACCCAAATTTGTTTTTTTTTGAGGTTACACAAACTTTTTTATTGATCAAGGGTAAGCAGTTTCAGGAGCTCAAAGTTCTCTAGTTTGAATATATGCTTGGTGCAAGCTGTACCCAGTTAAGCAGGGTCCAAGGGGTTAAGTCATTAGCGAGCTCTAAATATTCTAATATAGTTATTTTAAATAGATGATTAGCAACATTTTACACCTAGATGTAATTTACGCGATGTTCTATGTTTACCAAAATCTATGAGTTTTGGTTTTCTATTTACGAACAGGAGTAAGTTTTAACGCCTGTCTGTAGAATATACTGCGGTGGGAAAAACTTGGTATCATTAGTCTAACTGGTATCACAATATTTAACTTTCTCAAATTACGGGATACGTTACTATGGTTTGGCACAGGTAAATCTAGTTTCCTCAAGTCAGATAAAAATTATCCTTTGTGTTTGTCCTCATGCTGCTATCAAGTAGAAATTCCATAACCCAGTTGCTGTTAGGATTAAGATTAATTTGTGCTCAAAATTATCTTGATGACTATGTTAAATTTAACTAATAGCTCTATAACGCTTGATGCCTGCAAACGCATTTTCATATACTCACCTTGGCTCTTCTTAATTTCTGATTCTCCAATTATTGTTTTACTTTAGGTTTTTTATGGGTAATACAGATGTTTTCATATTAGTTTTGGAGACCTTGGAAACCACTTATAAGTTCTATCCAAATCTTCACAGGCATATCTCTTTCAGAGGAAGCTGGGTAGTCTGAAGGAGTTATCGTTGCAGAAACAGAATGTAAGTTTCCATTAATTCCGCTTCAGGCGAAACTGGGGATAAACGTTAAAGGTGATTATTTTGATCCGTATTTAGAGGACAGGTTTCCATTAATTCCGCTTCAGGCAAAGCTGGGGGGGAACCAAAAAGGAGGCAGGTGCTTAACGTTTCTATTAATTCCGCTTCAGGCAAAGCTGGGGCGGAGTATAATTAGCCTATTCAGGGAGTTGATAGAATATTTCCAATTAATTCCGCTTTAGGTGAAGCTGGGGGGATCTACGATTTTAAAACACAACACAGCAATACTTTCAGACCCCCAAATATACTCACTCCTTTGATAAAAAAGTCAATATAGCAGTTTTTACTAAAATAATAGCCCTCAAATCCAATCCCAGTATGGGAAAAACGCAAGTCAACGAGATAATCAGAGTTTCAGCAATTCTGGGATGTGAGTATGTCAGGTTTTCATGAAGATAAAAAAACTACTCTAAATTACTTCTAATAAGCTATAAATTACTAAAAAGATATTGCCATTTATTTTTTAAATTTATTTATACTATAAAACTTACTTTTTATCTGACCTATAAGAATACGAATTGTCAATCCATAAACAATATATTTTTTGTGGAAAATGGTAATAGAATTTGGGCTAACTTTTTACTTAGAGAAGTAGGAGATACATTGAATTGAATTGTGCATTTACCCCGTTTTTTGCTGAACCTCTATTTTTTTAGTTGCCTGTGCATATTTCTAGTTTGTATAAACCTATTACTATCATTCTGAAATAGATAAATTTTTTAGTTTTGATGATAAGTAATATTAATACTATACCACAAAAAGTCACAGGAGTGACAAGGGTGACAGCCGTGACAAAATCAAAAGTTCCATGATCAGACAAAATTAATAGGAGATATACCTATGAAGACACCAATAGAAGTTATGAGTGCTTTCCAAAGTCTCCAAAATCAATATAAAAATATCTGTATTCCCCATAAAAAAGTGAAGGGAAGACAATTAAGGGAAAAACAAAAATTGGAAAATCAGAAATTAAGAATAGTCAAGGATAGTTGATAAAAATGCGTTCAAGTCCCCCGATGGACGAGGGAGGGTTTCAACCTAATTTTTCGGTAACTTGTTTTATGGATATAATTAATATTAATTACAACTACATTCTCTTAAGAACACTTATCATCAGAATAGTTGCCCAAAAAAATATGTAAATTCAGTATAATATTTTGTATTAAACAAAAAGAGGAAAAAAGTAGGTAGATAGATGGACCCAAAGAGTAGAAGATTTATGATAATGAGTCTTGGCTAATTAGCTATCAAATTATTAGCATATAAAGGTTTTAGCTTCTTAGGATTAAAAAAAAGTGCCAGCTTTTCGATTGTTTAAACTCAAGAAGTTAACCTTTTGATCAGACAATAGCAGAAAAATCATGGGATAAATATATCTAGATACCTCTGAGTTAATTCAATACAGTTCAAATAAGAAAAAAAACTTATAAGGCATGGAACCAAAATTATGGGCTTTTGAGCTAGCATAAATCGGGCAAAAAATCCTTAAATAAAGCGTATTGCTTTATAATTCCTATTTATCCTTACTCTTTAAAAAAAACAAAAAAAAGTAATCCTTAATGAAATATATTCTGGATAAGTTTAAGAGATAAGTTTCTACTTAAAAATTAGATATTAAATAATCACAAAAAATATAATATTATTCCAGAATTTGTCCTATCAGCTTCTAGGAAAAAATTATGAGCAAAACTCATGCTAAATCATCGGAAAAATTGACATTTTTAACTACATTAAATACTAAAAATAATCAAACTATTTCCTCTTCTAAGGGAATTTTTAGCATCTTTTCTGCGTTCCCAGAATATGACCGTGGTAACAGACTGTATGAAATGGGTAGATACGAGTCAGCTATTCCCTACTACGAAAATGCAGTGAAAATAAAGCCAGACTGGGCTATAGGTTGGTTAAAACTAGCTGAGGCCTTATCTAAATTGCAAAAGTATGAACAAGCAGTAGAGGCTTATAAAAGATCCCTATCTCTCAAACAAAACGCTCATCAAGCTTGGCATAGTTATGGAGTTGTATTATCTAATTTAAAGCAGTATGAGCAAGCGATCGCTTGCTTTGACAAAGCAATTAAAATTAATCCAAATGATTATCAATCATGGTTTAATAAAGCAATTATTTTAAGCGAATTAAAACAAGATTTACCTGCGATATACTGCTACAAAGAAGCACTAAAAATACAACCTATGAAGGGAGAAATTTGGTATGGTCAAGGTCAAGCATTATTAAATGTGCAAAAATATGCTGAAGCATTAGCAGCTTATGATTGTGCTGCGAAGCTGCAACCTGATAATTATGATATTTGGTTTAAGAGAGGATTAGCTTTATTTCAAACTCAACGTTATGCAGAAGCAGTTATCAGTTATGGCCACGCTATAGAATTACAACCAGAGAATTATCTAGGTTGGTTTAACTTAGGTATTGCTCAAAGTAAACTACATAAATATCACGATGCAGTCTCTTCTTTTAATAAGGCAATTAAATTAAATCCTGATGATTATGAAGCTTGGTATTATAAAGGATTAGCTTTAAAAAATCATTGGAAAGAAGGAGGAGTTGCTTGTTTAGATAAGGCAATTAATTTTAACCCTAATTTACCAGAAATTTGGATTAGTCGTGGTTATATTTTATTAGATTTATTTAAATATCGTGAGGCATTAGAGTCTTTTAATAAGGCAATTACAATTAACTCTAATTATCCCGAATCTTGGTTAGGTAGAGGTAAAGCATGGATGGCTCTAGGTAAATATAATGAAGCTCTTATTGCTTATGGTAATGCTGTTAGTATTGAGCCATATTTTTTAGAGGCTTGGAATTGTCGAGGTGAAGCATTAGAAAGAGTCCAAAATTATGATCAAGCATTGGCAGCTTATGACAAAGTGATAAAAATGAGTTTTGAGCAAGGAGTTTCTGTTGCTAAAGTAGGTTTACAGAGAGGAGCAGCTTTAGAAAAGTTAGAGCGATATCCTGAAGCAATAGAAGCTTATAATTTGGTAATTGAAAAACAACCAAATAATTTTGATGGTTGGTTAAACCGGGGATTAAACTTAGAAAAAATGGCAAATTATGAAGAAGCTGTTTTGAGTTATAGTCGAGCTATTAGTATATGGCCTAGTAATTATCAAGCTTGGTTACAATTAGCTTTAATGCTGGAAAAATTAGAGAGGTTAGATGAAGCGATCGTTGCCTATAACAAAATCATTTCTTTAAGGCCTGGTAATCATGAAACTTGGTTGAAAAGAGGATTAATTCTGGAAAGATTAGGATATGTTCAAGAAGCTGTTAGTTCTTACAAAATTGTATTAGAAATTAAACCTGACTATCACGAAGCAATTGAAAGAAAAAAACGATTAGAATTAACTGTTTAATTTAATTTTGAGTAGTATTTGAGGCGGTAGATAATCCTTAAATTAGATCAAATCCAGATCATTTATTATAGGTCTGTAGAGTGTACCTTATCTATACAAGTCCATCAATTTAAATATAGATTCGGTTAAAAGCTTCCGTCTATTATTGAGCAGTACCAAACAATAATTGTATAGTCAATAGTAATTTAATGGGGGTATCACTATAGATATTTGATGCTCTCCTACGTCTAGTTTTCTGTTGCTTTACCCAATGTTCTATTACTTCATCATAAGCACCAAAATATAAGACTTCCTCTCTGCTTTAGAGAAGCACCATACTGAGACTAGTTGCTGAGGAACTACTTGTATTTGGACTTCGACTTAACTAATATCTAACCTTGGAGTAGTTTTTTTTCTGCTAAACAATTTTTTTGACCCTATTTACTTTCTTTTCGCAAAAAAGCCGGTCTGCAGCTACTGGAACGTAGTGGAAGGGAGCAATTATCTTCGGTGGGCCAATAGTTTTTCCTATTGTCGCCATGATAACTTTTCCGTAGACTTTGGTGTTGTATCAAAGGTGAAGTAAAGAATACTACAAAAAGGTCTCCCTGATCTTGGTCTTAATTTCCCCTAACTATTCGTCATTAGGAGGAAAAGTCTTCCTATCTTATCAACTTTGAAATTAAACTTCTTTCTTCCTTTTTATTTCTTCCTTTAACTAGAAGCACTTGTATAATAGCGCAGAGCGAGTCGCCAAAATTGAATAGAGGCAAAAAATAATCCGCCTGCTAAAACAAAAGAACCCAATATCCAAGTACTTCCAGCCTTACCTAATATGGTTTGAGCTGGTACAGTAGTTAAAAATGCCACTGGTACTAGAAAAGTGAAGAAGAAACGATAAGCAGTAGGGTAAGCTACTATTGGATATCTTCCTGCTCCTAATAAACCTCTGAGGACTTCTGTTAAGTTATAAATTTTGACAAACCAAATACTGGTAGAGCCCAGGATAAACCAGATACTATAAAGAATAATTATCCCACAGACCATTGGAAGTATGGTAAGCAAATAATTGCTTATTCCTAAACCAAGTTTACTACCGGCATATTCTAAGAGGAACCCGCCAAAAATTATGTCTAGTATTCCCCAGGGAGAAATTGTGCGAGTAGAAAGCAAAAATTGACTACTAATGGGTTTGAGAAGGACAAAATCTAGGGTACCTTCTTGTACCTGCTTCACAATTCGGTTTAAACTAGGAATCAAAAAAGTTGCTGAAAGACCCTGTAAAATGGTAAAAATTGCTAGGATAATTAAAGATTCTTCCCAATTCCAACCTTGAAATTTGTAGCCTGTTCTATAGAATAGAAGTAAACTAAATAAGCTACCTAGTAAACCTCCTATGCTGCTAATGGCTGCGATCATAAAGTTGAAACGGTATTCTAATTCAGCCGCAATAGCTGCACTCCAAAATAATTTTAGTACTTGTAAGTATCGTTTCATTGTGACTTAATTGAAAGTAAAATAATAGCAGCAAGTAAATTGAACCCAATTCTATCTTACTTCTGTCTGTAAGAGGAATTCATAAATTCCCCCTACTATTAATTTTGTTATGTTTTGGACAACAAAATTGGTAACTAGAAAAGTAAGAAATAGTTTTGATCAGATGAGAGAATAGGTAATTAGATCAAATAGTTATTTACAAGAAGTTCTATCAATATATTGATGTGCTTCCTATTTCTTCCTTTTTCTTTCCTTCTAATTAGATGTTAAAAGTACAAAATCAGTTACTTTACCTCCACTATAACTCCGCCAATATTCTGATACTTGAAAAAGCTTTTCGTTTGACTGAATTTGATTCATAATTGGGATAGTTTGTGGGGGATAATTTATTTCTTGGTTAGGTTGATTTTTCCTGAGATTTGCAACTAAGTTTTCCATAAATTCATATCCGTCACAAAAAGCATTTGGAGGTTCACCTATTTGTCCATCTGTATAAGCAACTCCTGCTAGATAAATTATATTTTCATAAAAAGAATGTGAATCCATTTGATATAAGTACCTGCGTAATTTTAAAGGTGATGGTGCGATTAAATAGACATTTTTACAGTCAGGTTCAGCACACATTAATTCATCCCAATTTTTGTAAGATTGTAGGGTTTCTCCTGACTCTAATGTATAACCTAAAGCCAGCTGCATTTCATCTAATAATTCTGTTTCCCAATAATTTTTAGATATTCGTTCAAGCCAATAGTGTATAGTATTATAAAATTCTATGTCTGATAAGGAAAGTAATGCCTCTTTGACAGCATCAGTGTATAGTTTTGTTTTTAATTTCATAGTATTACCCCCTTTTTTTGTTTGTTTAATCGACTTTGACTTAGTTTAATTAATTGGCTTTTCTCAGGTAGATAAGTAGTATTACAAAATTATTTACCTATTTTAATCTTTGCCCTCGTAATTAAAGCAAAGAATTCAGCTTGTATAGATGTGTAATTAATTTTTTAACACCACTTATCCTTCAAGATTAACTATAAATATTTCGCAGTTTTCTGCTTGTATAGGAAGCAGAAAAGGATGATTTTACTTCCTTCTTAAAGAGCTGAGTTATCCTTTGCATGTCTTGTCTATAAGACTGAAAAATTTCCTTCTCACCTGGTTTGTTATTTCCTCTATTTTTTTGTTCTTCTAGAATGACTATTGATGTTGTTTATCCCTACCGATAAACCGATAGGGTTTTGGTATAAATCTCTAGTGAGTCAAGAAACTGTATCATATATGATACTGTTGCTACAATTTTCAACACTCCTCAGACAAGAGGTCCATCTACTATTTTATATTTAGGATGGGATTCAGAGTAGATAATTTATACGCCAAAACTAAAATCCTAGTATATAAATAAATTTTTGTCAATCATTTTTTGAGTTTATCGTATTGATTTTTTATTTGTAATTAATAGATTATGGAATAACTATACAGATCAACAGCTAACTAATAAGTAATAATTAATACCTGTTTCATAAACTTGAAATTTTACTGGTAAATAAATCTATTAAGCTTGAAAGCTAAGAGCTCAAGTTATATTTAGTCTAACTTTAGGAAATTGCTATAAAATGACTATTACCCAACCTATGATCACACTAATAAATTTTTAAAAGATATTACTTCTTGAAAGGCTCAGGTCAAAATATTTCTTGAAGCATCACTTTTTTGGGTGTTGGTAAATTAGGGTATGGTTTTTTCAATAAGCCCAGTTGAACTTCAATACAATTTTCTCGATGTTAATCAATTCATATTCATAAAAATGAAAAAAAAGAAAGGAAAACAATGATTAAGTCTAAATCTATGTTGGTTGTGAGTAGAAGACCTTTTTTAGACTACTATCAAACACAAAGAAGCTATTGAGATGATCTAAAACATGAATTACGTCGATGGCATGGTTTTTTTTGGTCAGTTAAAAGGCATAAGTCCTCTGGCAATTATCAATTGTATAAATAAGTAGGAAAATTATTACAAAAAAGCTTATGAGCTGGAAACAATTGTTCAAGTGGGAGAATTAGAGGAACTAGAAGTCTCTGTGAGATCAAAAAAAAACAAAATTTTGCTCTCAAAAGTTGTAGCTCCTATATGAAAAAGTCATAAAAGGAAGGTTACTTGAAGATCATTGCGTCGAAACCTTCCAACTATTATGGGAAATAGTGGATCTCAAGGAGATGCTACTTTGACGTCACTGATGGCTGGAAAGTTACTCCAAGTTTTCTTCCGGATGGAGTTGTTAGCAAAATTTACATCAGTTGAGTTGAGGGAGAAAACACCAAAGTATGAGATAATCTTGCTTGCTCAAAGAAAAACCCTTTGTTGCTCTAAGTCTGAAATGATGCTGAGAAATTCAGTGAGTCAATAATCTCACTATCTCAAATTTAGAAGTGTTCCTATACCTTATACTGAGAAGACTCAGCAATTTAAGCACGAAACAGCGGTCGCATTTTTTCCTAGTCATATCTTCATTTACCAATGCTTTTTTTTGAATTTGATAATAATATGTGGATGGTTGTTGAAAAATGATGATTTGTTGAGCTTTGACATTTACAACTATTCTCAAATTTACAGTGCTTTTGTTCCCTTATGAGGTATAGTAACAGTAATGAGTAAATTCATAAAATAATTATGTTTCATAGACGATCGCTAAAGTTAAAATAATAATTTGGTGATATTGCTTATCTACACCTTTACTAATAAAGATTATTTTTTTTTACAAACGGTCAAGTTTTCACTGAGTGAATATCTTTACCTCTCCATCTCATAATAGTTTTCAGTTGCTTCTTACCCCGTGAGCTTACAAATTCAAACCAAAAACTGAGTTTATTGCTATAAGTATGATTTTTCACGACTCTTGGGAAAGTTGTTGTTATAAAACGATCCTAATAAAGATAAAAAAGATCATTTTGTTACAAATACTTGAGGACAGTTATAGTAAATTAAGATTCTAAGCCATTCTAAAGTATCAATGATTATGAATACTCAAAACCATAACATTTTGACTCAAGAAGAACAAAGACTGGAAGCAGATCTTAACCATAAAGCATACTGGCAACGTTGGGGACCTTATTTGAGTGAGAGACAATGGGGAACAGTACGGGAAGACTATAGCGAAGATGGTTCTGCTTGGGATTATTTTTCCCACGAACAATCTCATTATCGTGCTTATAGATGGGGAGAGGATGGTATTTGTGGTATTTCTGATAATCATCAACGACTGTGTTTTGCGATCGCTCTTTGGAATGGCGAAGATCTAATGCTCAAAGAACGACTTTTTGGTTTAACTGGCACTCAAGGAAATCATGGTGAAGATGTCAAAGAGTATTATTTTTATTTAGATAATACCCCCAGCCATAGTTATATGAAGGCACTTTATAAGTATCCCCAAGCTGCTTTTCCCTATACTGAGTTATTAACAGAAAATCAACAGCGCGATGGTAAGTCTTTAGAATATGAATTGCTTGATACTGGAGTCTTTGCTGAAAATCGTTATTTTGATGTCTTTGTTGAATATGCTAAAGCTACAGCGGAAGATATTCTGATTAAAATTACAGTAAATAACTTAGCTTCAGAAACTAAAACGTTACACTTATTACCCACTCTCTGGTTTAGAAATACTTGGTCTTGGACTCAAGATTCAGAGAAGCCTATCCTCAAAAAAATTAATCATGGTCTCGTTGAAGCTAACCACCCTACTTTAGGTAAAAGGTGGCTTTATTTTTCGGAAACTATGGAACTATTTTTTACTGAGAATGAAACAAATGCACAACGTTTATCTGGAGAAAAAAATACTTCTCCTTATGTGAAAGATGGCATCAATAATTATTTAGTAAATGGTCAAAAAGATGCTATTAATCCTAATATGTCTGGCACAAAGTTTGCTCCACATTATCTTTTAGAACTAAAACCAGGTGAAACTAAAACTATTAAATTAAGACTTGCTAATTCTTCAGAAATTAGACAACCATTTGATGCCAAGTTTGACGATACTTTTCAAAGAAGAATTCAGGAAGCAGATGAATTTTATCAGAGGATTTCTCCCTGTAAAATGAAGGATGAATTGCGAAATATTCAGCGTCAAGCTTTTGCTGGATTATTATGGACAAAACAATATTATCATTATGTTGTAGAAGATTGGTTAAAAGGGGATTTTCAAGAGCCGTCAATATTAGAAAATAGGAAAAATATTAGAAATTCTGAGTGGATTCATCTATTTAATGATGATATAATTTCTATGCCTGACAAATGGGAATATCCTTGGTATGCTGTTTGGGATTTAGCCTTTCATACTATACCTTTAGCAATAATTGATCCTAATTTTGCTAAACATCAATTAGACTTAATTACTAGGGAATGGTATATGCACCCCAACGGTCAATTACCAGCTTATGAATGGAATTTTAATGATGTCAATCCTCCGGTTCATGCTTGGGGAACTTGGAGAGTTTATCAGATAGAAAAAGAAGTTTATGGTCGCCAGGATAGAAAGTTTCTCGAAAGAGTATTTCAAAAGCTTTTACTCAATTTTACTTGGTGGGTTAACCAGAAAGATATTGAGGGAAATAATGTTTTTGAAGGAGGCTTTTTAGGATTAGATAATATTGGGGTATTTAACCGGAGTTCTGAACTACCAACTGGAGGGCATATTGAACAATCAGATGGTACAAGTTGGATGGCAATGTTTTGTTTGGATATGTTAAAAATTGCTCTGGAACTTGCCCTCGAAAATGATGTTTATGAAGATATTGCGTCTAAGTTTTTTGAGCATTTTCTCTACATTGTAGATGCCATGAATCATTTAGGTCCTGGTGGTACTCAACTTTGGGACGAAACTGATAATTTTTATTATGATGTTTTGCATGAACCAGGAAAGGAAGATATACACTTAAAAGTTCGTTCTATAGTAGGATTAATACCATTATTTGCTGTAGCAATTATTGACTCAGAAACTTTGCAAAAATTACCGAAATTCAAAAAAAGAGTCAACTGGTTTATGCAAAATAGAGTTGATCTTAGTGCTAATATTGCTTGTCTGGAAGCTTGTGGAATTGAATCAGAACGCTTACTCGCTATTGTTAGTCCGGAAAGGCTGAAAATTATCCTGGAAAAAATGTTAGATGAAAATGAGTTTTTTAGTGATTATGGCGTTCGTTCTTTGTCTCGTTACCATGCGGAAAATCCTTATATTTTTTATGCTGATGAAGATGAATACAGAGTAGATTATGAACCTGCTGAATCTGTTAGTGCAATGTTTGGAGGAAACTCTAATTGGCGAGGTCCTATATGGTTTCCAATCAATCATTTAATGATAGAGTCTCTGCAAAGGTTTCATAATTATTTAGGTGATGATTTTCGGGTAGAATGTCCGACTGGTTCTGGTCAGATGATGAATTTGTGGGAAGTATCATTAGAAATTGAAGCGAGACTAATTAACATTTTCCTTAAAGATAAAAATGGAAAACGTCCGGTTTATGGAGATACGGAAATGTTCCAAAATGACGATCACTGGCAAGATTTAATTCTGTTTTATGAATATTTTCATGGTGATAAGGGTGCGGGTTTAGGTGCAAATCATCAGACTGGTTGGACTGGTTTGGTGGCGAAATTGATTCAGCAGCGGAGTGAGTATAGTTGTGAGATTTAGTTGTCTTGCTGGTTGATCTTAAGTCTCTGTAGATTCCTAATTATGGGATTTTGGGCAGGTAGAGAGGCCGGGAGATGTGTTTTTGGGAAAGATGGAGATATGAGGCTAACTACTAAAGCCGAATAATACCAATTCCCAAAAATAATTCTCTACTTAGGTTGGATTTCAATTGTTAAGTAATTAATACCAAGGGTGAAAAAATAATGTTACCAATTGTAAGGAGGATAAAAAGATTTTAGAGGGGATTTTTGTTTGAAAAAAAAGATGATTTCAGATAAAAAATGGTATTAAAGCTATTAATTATGATTCCTGATTTCTGAGATATAATTTATAAAAAATTTTCTCCAAATTTGTAGCAAACATTTATCAAGTTGATGTCACAAAAATTGAGTTACTTTTTTGATAATTATTAGCTAGAAGTTTATCAATTATTTTTATGTTGATCTCTCTCTTCATGAATAGGGAGGTTACATACAATCTCTCTACCTAGGCTTAATTAGTTTTTTCTCAGCGTCTAAAGAAATCTAGAAACTAAAAAATTTAATTGTTGTTAAATTGCAGGAAAGTTTTAATAATTATCTTCAGCTAGGAGAAAAAAATATGATAAAAACTAACTTACTTCAGATAATGGCTGTTAATATTCAAACTTAAATTAACATGAACATTAGTCACGAATGATTTGTTTTTTCAGTAGGGTTTAACCAATATTTATATTAAAAAATAATGGCTACAGAAGAATTAATTATTCTGGTACAGATAGGAAGTAATACAGTTAGAGAAAATTTAGGTATTGAAACACGATATATAATATAGATATAATTTAGTTACAGATTTATCGGAGTTAAATATCTAATAATCCGTATTTTTTTTGGATGCTTAATAGTTTTACCCTAGCTTCTCCAGCATTATCTGCTAAATCAGCAAATTCTAAGAAACGTTTTAACTCCTTTTTGAGTAAATTTCGTTCTATTGCTAAGGTACTTCTACCCATATCTGGAGGCAAAACAATCATATCAAATAAAGTTGCCCTTTCTTTACTAGAATGAGGTCGTAAAATTCTACCTCTTCTCTGAATAAATTGTCGGGGGTTTTGACTGCTTGCTAAAATAACTGCATTTTTAATTGCTGGTATATCTATTCCTTCATCTAAACAACGAATTGCTACTAAACCTTGTAATTCTCCATTTTCAAATTGTTTTCTTAACTTTTCTCTTGTTTTAATCGAAGTTTCAGAGGTATAAGTATTAACACGATAACCTAATTCTGATCCTAATACTTTTACTACTGCTTCCATTTGTCGTAAATTTGAAATATTGTTTTTTTCTACCCATCCATCTCCACAATAAAATAAGGTATGAGTTGTTTGTAAACGATTTAGCATTAATTTTTTTAATGCCGTCAATTTGTTTTTTGCAGAAGCAATTAATCGAGAACGCTGCATTAATAAAGCTGTTAAATCTTCTTTCTCTATTTTTACGTTTCTTTTTTCTGACAATAATAATGCCCAACCAATTTTAGAGGTTAGTTTGACATAATCTCGACTTTCTGATTCAGTCAACTCTACTAAAATTGGATAATAAAGATAACGAGCTAAAGCACCTTGTTGAATGGCATTAGCTAAAGTTAGTTCTGGTTGCAATACTTGACCAAAATAATCTAAAATTGCTGTAGTTCCTTGGCTGTCAAAATATCTTTCTGGGGTAGCTGATAGGGCGAGTCTTAAGCCAAAATTTTTTGGTAAGCTTTTCTCTAATTTTGGGGAACCTAAATGATGAGCTTCATCGCCAATAATTAAAGTTTTTTCAGGAAAATATTTAAGCTGAGATTGAAAACTATCTGAGATAAAAGTAGAGTTAGTAGTAATAATAGAAATAAATTTTTTATTACCAGAGTGAATGTTATAAAGTATGGTAGAAAGTTGATTTTGCCAAGCATTTACATTCTCAAAAGCTAGAATTGGTTGGAAGGCAAATTTTTCACATTCTCTTCCCCATTGAGTTACTAAGTGACGATAAGGACAGACTACTATTAATACTTGTAAGCTAATTTTTTGATAAAGTTGAGTAGCGATCGCTAAAGCAGTTATTGTTTTACCAGTACCAGTTGCCATCTTTAAAATGCCCCTACCTCGATTAGCAAACCAATTATTAATAGCTTGTTCCTGATAGGGTCGTAATGTTAAATGAGATGGCATTCTAGGAATTCCTAAATTTTCTACTAAAATATTCACTTTTGCTACTTTTATATACACTACTTTTTGATAAATTAAATCTATTGCTAGCCGTCAATTAGTAATAGTTTTTACTCTTACTTTATGATAATTAAATAAATTTACTAAATAATATTTTATAAGCTTCTTCAGAATTAGTATACTAATTATAAGTTATATCAAAAAAAAGTATCATATATAGTAAAATATGGTAAGCTAAGTAATTGTACTTTTCCATGATACATCGTTTATCTTAAAAATTATTTAGGGTTAGTATACTAGTGATTTATTAATCTTTTCAAAAAAGACCACTTTCCCAACTTTTCCTAATAAGGTGCGTGGGAGTTAATAAGACTTTATATTCGTAATAAAGAGCTTTGGATAGATATTTTTTATGAATTGAAAAATAGTTTTTTAGATATACACGGATTACCAATCTATTTTATTAGATATAACTCTGTACTTCACTAGTATAATAGCTGATTTATAACGTACATTTTAAGAGTCTAGATTCTATGCTATATTTAGATTTCGTGAGTTATATTTTTTTCCAAAATTACTAAAATATAGGTAATATCAGACTTTAAGCTAAGTTTACAAATCAGATTTAAGAATTGCTATATTGATTAATTATTTGGAACTGAACGTAAGTAGAATGATTAACCATCTATAGCAGCAATTCCAGATAGTTTGTGACAGATATATAGCAGTCCTGAGTATATCTTAACAGATATAATAGTAATAATAAATATCTCCAGTCAAAAGATAAAAAATTGATTTTTGAGATTAAGCTAAATAATTTTATACTTTAGACATACATAGTCTAAATAAATAAAAAGAGTCTTAGCTATAAAAGTGATTTTTTATGGAAATATTTACATAAAGTAAAAAAATATTACAAAAAATTCTTAAATGTTTCTCACAGTTTATGGTGTGAAATTAAAAAAATCAGTACTGTTTCATGATTTAGAAAGTTTAAGGCTTCAATATTAAGGAATAAAAGTTTGCTTAAAGGCTGAATAAAAAAATCAAATAATTGATTGCTTGAAAGAAAAAGATTATCTGCAATTATCAGATTTACTAAACTA
This sequence comes from Trichodesmium erythraeum IMS101, assembly GCF_000014265.1. NCBI lineage: Bacteria > Bacillati > Cyanobacteriota > Cyanophyceae > Oscillatoriales > Microcoleaceae > Trichodesmium > Trichodesmium erythraeum. The sequence continues at coordinate 3,007,576 of NC_008312.1, read as the reverse complement.
TTTACAGAACCAATATAACGTGGTTTTACTAATATCATCTGCTATGGGGAGACTTTGAGCGGTTGTGGTTGGGGAAGAATAGATAAAATAATAAAAATTCTACTCAAAACTTCAAATTAAAGGCCTACTTATTATGGTGTATTAGACTATTAAAACAAAAAAAATATTTTTCAATCAAAGAACTATAAAGACTGAAAATACTATAAAATTGGTTAAGTATTTAATGCTTATCTTTATTTATAAAGTTATTTGTTGAAAATTTATAAAGTAGAAAAAAACATGACTAAAACAGGACTATTTGTTGGATTAATTACCTTAGATTTAGTTTATCTCACAGCAACTTATCCCGATAATAATCAAAAAGTTGTTGCTGCTAATTATGCTGTTACTGCCGGAGGTCCTGCCACAAATGCAGCAGTAACATTTAGCTACTTTAATAATCAAACAACTCTTATCGGTGTGTTAGGAAATCATCCGATAACTCATCTAATTAAAGCAGATTTAGAAAAGCATAATGTGAGAATACAAGACTTAGATAAAAATCGTTCTGAACCACCACCAGTTTCATCAATAATTACTACTCAAGATACAGGCGATCGTGCTGTTATTTCTATCAATGCTACTAAGTCTCAAATCTCAAAAGAATTAATTAGCTCAGAAATTCTTCACAACATTGATATTGTCTTAATTGACGGTCATCAAATGGCAGCAAGTCTAGAAATTGCTCAACTTGCTAAGTCAAAAAATATTCCTATTGTTATAGATGGAGGTAGTTGGAAACTAGGGTTTGAGGAAATTTTACCTTTTGTTGATTATGCTATTTGTTCGGCTAATTTTTATCCTCCTAATTGTGAAAGTCAAGAGGAAGTTTTTGAATATTTAGCAAGTCAAAATATCCGGCATATTGCCATAACCCAAGGGGAAAAATCTATCAAATATTTGAATAAGGGTAAGTTTGGTAATATAGCAATTCCCAAAGTTAATGTTGTTGATACTTTAGGTGCAGGTGATATTTTTCATGGAGCATTTTGTCACTATATTTTTGATGGAGAATTTACAGAAGCTTTGAGAAATGCTGCTAATATTGCTGCTCATTCTTGTCAATATTTCGGTACTAGGAATTTATTTTTGGTAGGGGAAAATCCGGATTTATCTCAGGATTAAAGCTTTACTATGAACTTTAATTATAATAGGTTGAGCACGTCTATTTTCTAATGGGGTGAGGGTTGTTGCAGGTCAGCAGGTCAGCACGGATAAATGCCTTGGTCACCATGGAGGTAGTAGTAAGAATTGTCTTCTGATTTTTTGGTCTAGATATACCCAAAATCCTCTATTCTGATACTTTTAAAAAGCCCGAAATTTGGCTATGAGCATAATTTATGTTAATGCTTTGAGAATTAATTACCAAGCCTTCACTATTGAACTGGATATAATATAAATTTAAATGGTAGAGCTTAATATCACAAATTCAGCAACTCAAGTTAATTATTGTTATTTAAAGCCAGAATATGAACAACTTAAACGAATATCTAACAGCAATTCAAACACTATTAAAGAATAGTGATTTTTGGCAAAAGGTTGCTATTGCTATTATCTCTGCTTTTTCAGTAGCTCTATTTAATTATTTCTCATCAAACAAGCAACGTCAAGACCAAGCTATGGAGCTTTCCTATACAACAAATATATTGAGTATTTTAGAATTCAAAAAAGATATAGACCAGAAAAATATTAGTATCCTTTATGGTGAAGATTATGAAGTTGTAGATTTGTATGTCATCTCTTGCGACATTGAAAATACTGGTAAAAAAGTAATTAAAAATCAAGAAATTACTTTTGAGTTTATTTCTACAAATGTTGGAGTTTTAGAACAATTTTTTGAACCACCTTTGAATGATAATGCAATGGGTATAGAGGAAATTGAGATAGAGGATATTAAGCAAGGTGAAGTAAAAAAAAGGTATTTAATAAGAGAAATTTTACCTAAACGTAAAGTAGGATTTCGATTTTTGTCGGGAAGGCAAACTCAGGAGGATGAAGTACCAAAATTGTTTTGCTCTATTCAAGATATTAGTAAAGTTGAACTCATTCCAAGAACATATAAAGGAGAGAGGGATGAAATTGCTATAATTATGAATTTGTTATCTCAGTTTTTGATGATTTATACTAATAAAAATTAGGCAATTATTAGTCGCACTAAACCATATATTTTTAAAATTACTTTTTGATAATTATTATATTTTAATCTGAATCTTTCTTGAGAAATTATAAATATTTTAATTAATCTTATTACATGTTCTACAAATATTCTTTTTTTGGCTTTATTCTTGATTTTATTCTTTAATTTCTGGTAGCATTTCTTTTTTTCTTGGTTTCTTTTTTGGTGTAGTAGTTCTTTCTACTCCTTCATCAGCTTTATCTCCTTAAAATTTTTGTTTTTTATCAAATTTATCCGGTTTTTTATTAATATTCTTAAATCACTTATTGGACCTTTTTCTCCTATTATTACATCCACTATTTCTGTTCCTTTTGGCGTCGTTATTATTTGATTTTTCAAAGTATAACTTTTCTTTTTTAATATTTGATATTTTTCTTAGTTTTTATATTTACCTGGTTTTTTATACCTAGTTCTGTACTATCTACAATTAATTATAATTCTGTTAATATCTCCTTTACCCATTCCAATTCATTTTCTTTTTTTTTACTTGTTATAATAAACTTGCTGGCAGTAATTATCTGAGAATATCTATCCAGTAATGAAAAATATTATTAGCACTTGATTCACTTATACCAAAGTTAATTCTTAATCTTTGAAAAGTTGGTATTTGATGTCAATAAAATAATTTTAAAATTATTTCTTCTTCCTTTGTTAAATTCTTTTTTCTGACTCCACCTGCTTTAATTAATCTTTTTTCTGTTTTCGCGATCGCCGACTTTTTTTCTGATTCTATCTCCACCCGCAAAGCATCAAGCATCGACAAACTGCGATGGGCAAAAACTGATGCCATCACCCCAGGCAACCGCAGGGGTAACAACACCTCTGGAGACCATTCCCAGTCGATGGCTAAAGTCGATCCCAAAAAAACTTGCGAATTTGTTACCAAAATCAACAAAGATATAGAACAACACCCACTCGGAATGATGTTTGTTAGTACGTCGGTCTAAAACCAGACTCAAATTGCGATCACTGCTAAAAGTCGCAAAACCCACAAACCACTTCCAAGCGATATCCTCACCCCCAGCGAAAACAACCCATTGCGAGCATGATAGCGAAACCATTAATAATTAACAATTGGATTAAGTAAGCAAACCTTCACCCAACCTAATAGAGCGTCACAGCTAAAATTGTGTGTAAATATCGCTTCCAAAATTTTGCTGATGGGAGGCGATAGCGCCGCCAACCCTAAAAGCAAGTCGCTAAACCAGCGATCGGCATCCACGTTTTTTGCACGCCGATGAACGACAAATTTTTCAGTAGCATCCCCACTGCTAAAATGTTAGTGGCATCGCCGGCGTTAATAGCCCGAGCCATGCCGATGCTTTGGTGCAGAGTTTCTTTACCCCGTCGCGACTCCGAGCCATTCTCAATATCGTCATGTATTAAAAAAGCATTGTGATATAATTCTAGCGCCGTCGCAGTTGCCATAGTCTTATCTCCCATTCCCCCAACCGCACGTCCCGCACTAATACACATTGTCGGACGCAGCAACCCGCACAGAAAGGATAATCTTTTAGCATCTTGTATAACGGATCGTAACCACCATAAATCGCTCTTTTACTATAAATTCAGCGATTTTTTGTGTTACAGCACTACGAGAATGCAGCAAGGTTTCCTTAATAATAGTCTTGTCTAAATTCGGTTTCTCCCTCACAGAATGATGTGTAAGGCACCCTTGCACGTCTGGCGGTTCTATGTTGAGCCCGTTCGGCATTTGGATAGCAGTTTTTGTCCCCACTAACTGCTCCTGGTCTGTGTCTGCTTCGAGATGTCTTTTGCTTGGTGGCCATTACTACAGCTTCACCACTGTTAACGTTACCATTGCTGGTTTTATCTCCATGGAGCGATGGCCGACTTTGAGTAAACCTTGAGATTTCATTTTTCAGATAGATTTCCTTGGGCTGGTGTCTTAACCAAATTACGAAAACTAAGCCTACAAAAAACAAAAATATCGCAGACATCATAGAGTTTTCTATTTTTCAATCCTCATCACAACAAAACGATGCGTGTCATATTTATATCGGTAAAGATTTATATCGGTAAAACCTCCACTAATTAGCTTTTTATTTCACTGGGGGCCAGAAAGTTAGTAGTTTTCCTGGGCTCTCCCCTATTTATTTTTTCGTAGGAACAGCCCGTATTTTATGCAAGCTTCCCCTTCTTTTTTTACTTCCTGGCCTTTTATAGCTCTCCCCTATTTATTTTTTTCTAAGAACAGCCCATATTTTATACAAGCTTCCCATTCTTTTTTTAATCCCTGGCCCTCTATATAATATTTAGGAAAAATTGATTTTGAGCCAGGTGTCCCGAAAAACTAATTTCTCCTACTATTACATCTACTATTTATTCTGCCTTTTCTGTGATTACTATTTGATTTTTAAACCTATGACTTTTTGGCTTTCCTAAATCATACTTTTTCTGTTTATCATCATTTTTTAGCCTTTCCCTATCCTGCTCTATACTATCAACTATCAATTCTATTTCTGTCAAAGCCTCTTTTATCCATAAATATTCCTTTTCTTTTCCCGAGAATTTCTCTAGTAAATTAGATGGTAATAATTCCCTCAAAATATCTATCCAAAGCCTGAAAAATATTATTTGCTGTTGATGAGCTAACTCCAAATATTGCTCCTAGTAGCTAAAATGTTGGTACATGATGCAAATAATATAAGCTCAACATTATCTATTCTATCTTGCTTAAAGACTTTTTTCTTGCTCTTCCTGCCTTGATTAACCTTTTTTTTGGCTGGCGATCGCCCATCTTTTTTTTTCAACTTTTTGAGGATTTTCTATTAATTTTATTAGCTGTTCATCTCTAATACCAGTAATTATTTTTGTTTCTTTTGGATGGTTATAAATATATTCTGATACATTATTAATTTGGAAACAGGATATATATAATTTGCCACTACAATTTTACCTTGATTTTGATTTTGGAGAGGTCTATTACTGTTAGAAACTAATGAAATAAAACTTCCCCAAAATTCTCAAACAATACAGTAACTATCTGTAATACTATAAAGTCCGTAAAAAATGACCATCTGGTGGAGCTGGCGATCGCTCCCCAAAAGATAGTTACAGTCAGTCCTTGATAATTTTTGGAGATGTCTAATATGGAAATTATCCTACTTTGCCTCAGAGTGTTCCTTTAAATGCAGAGATTATTTCCCCTATAGATATAGCTGAAAATGTTCTTCTAAAGGATCAGGAATATATAAAGTTTAGTGGGGAATAATTTTAGTTAGTTTTCTGTGAGAAGAAATGGATAATAATAGTTACTGAGAATCAAGATTTAATGTTTACTTATAGTTAGGTTGTTGTCGCTCAAAAAAAATTAATAGGTTTTAGGATGACAGTAGATAATTTATCAGCTTGAGAATTAATTATATTTTTTTTAAATAGTAGAGTTGCTCAATATTATTAAGCACCTAATAGACCTATCTAAAAATACCGATTTTGAAATAGATAACCAGAGTTTTAAAACCTTTTATGAAGAAACCTAATGTAAAAAAGTTAATAAGAAAAAATTATCACACTTGTAGTTAATTAACCTCCTTCTAACTTTTAACTTCTAACTTCCCTAAATAAAATGAATAAACCAACGTTCCTGAAAATTTACACCGGCAAATGCTTCATACTCTGCCAAACTTCTGACATTTCCTAATCCATAAATTCCAAAATCCTCCTTTGCAGTTTCCATTCCCAAAATCTGACGAAAACGAGATTCAGATACCTTATTTTGGACCCACCAATGTTGATGATCTTCCCAATGCACAACCCGCTTTTTACCAGTATTATAAAAATGCCAACAAACACTCAAATTAGGATGATAAATATCCCACCCCTTCGTCCAAGCTTTAGCAGCAAATAACACCTCTTCTCCAGTAAAATAAATATCCGGGTCGTAGGGCACCTCTTCAATAATTGACCCTTCTGCAAAAATAAATCCAGCAGCAACAAAAGCTCCTAGTTGCGGAGTACTGCATTTACTCAAATCTCCTATTGCTTTTAAAGTTAAAGTACCAGGATCTCCAAACTGGCTTGGCTCTAAGCGACTCGGTGTATCTCCAAGCAATTCTCTAGGGGGTCTGTAAGCAGGAGGATAAGCACTTAAAAGCGGTTTTTCACTAGGACAGGCTTTCAGCATTTTAATTAATTTCACATCCCATCCAGGTAAAAATCTCATATGGGCATCAATTTGTAGAGTATATTGTTCTTTTTGCCATAACTTTTGCACCAGAGACCTCGCCCAACCTACACCGCGAGCTTGAGAAGCTGTAACTGTAATAATACGACAATTTTTTATAGCTTTAAGTTTACTAATATAATCTTTTTCCTCATCCGTACCATACTGCCAACAAATACCAAAAGTGAGACGCTTGGGATGAGTAGCATGAGCGATCGCCTCTTCAACTGTGGGAACTAATTCTAAATCCCGGTAAGCAACTATTTGAATAAAAATACTATCCATAAAATATGTCTTGAGTTATTTAATCTAGCTCTCAAATTACCTATTTTAATAAACATCCGTAGTCTTACAATTGACCATACTATTAAGTTTATCTAAATCGCCACATACAGTGAAATTAGTTTCACTGAAATTAGTCTGTCAATTCTTAGATAATGATTATCATCTATTTCATCTATTTAGATAAAGAATTGATTTATATCCATAGTATTTACTCAGAGATGATATCAAATTATGGAAGCTCTAATTAATTATTAGATAAATTTTATTTATGAAATATTTAGTCCTTTTCAATGGGTATAAAAACATTGTTATATTACTAGTTTACTAAAAACTATTATACAAAGAATATTATATCATAAATTTTGACTTCCAAGAAATGAATATTAAGAATTAGTTATTGATACTAATCTGAATATATTCCTAGAGAATAATATGATCATCAAAATTAAGAATAGTTTTGGGAAAAGTATTTATTTAAAATAGCTAAATATATAAACTCAAAAGTTAAAAATAAAAAGTTGAGACGATGAATATTTTACTTAAAAAATAGTTGGCATATATCTAAATTAAAAGTCAATACCTAAGATAATTAACACTTAAAATACAAATGCTAGACAACATCTAAATTAAAAGTATACTAAATTTTGACTTCCGTGAAATAATATAACTTCTATAAACTCATACTTTAATATAAAATTTCAGGTAATCCTACTTTTTTTAATTCGACAAACTTACCCTGAAAATCTACAGCTTGATCCTCTCCAACTCGTCTTGCTTGCGCCAACTGCCGACGAACTTCTGCCCGCTCCATTTTGTCAGAAACTCCACCTAATATATAGATAAATAATCTCATTGCTAAATCTCTACCAGCTACCGACATTCGTTTCCGATTAAAATCATATAAAACCCCATACCAAATTGAGTCAGGAAATTCTATTCCACTCAAACCACCATCCACATCATACTTATTTAATTTATGAAAAACTTCTTTGAGAGAAAATTCTTTTTTATATATTAAAATCCCTAAAGCTTCAGCAAAAGCAATTTGCCCAATAGGGCGGAACAAAACATGACCTTCTCCCGGTTTTCTCTCAAAACTAAATCTTCTTAATTCCGAAGTTTCAGAGCCATTTTCTAATCTAGAATAACTAGGCAAATTAGACAAATAATTCCAAAGTACCATAAATTCTTCTACCCCCTCTTCTAGCTCTTCTTCTGCAGGACGCATAGGAATTAAACCTCTATCTGAAGGTTTCCAATAGGGATAACGAGGTTTTAAATATCTTTCAGACATTTCTTGCAATGCTTGGAGAGTAGTTAAAACAGTAGAGTTAGCTGCCACAGTTGCACTATCCCAATTTATTCTTGGATTTCTACCATCTTTCTCCTTTAAAATAGGATGATAAATTGCTATTTTTCTCGCTACAATAGCAAATCCATCATCTTCATTTAATAATGCTAATTGCCCTTTACTTAATTTTACTGCTGTCAAATTTACATGAGCAAAAACTGACCTAACTCTGCGTCGTGCTTGTGCTCTTGTCTCCCCTTTTACTACTGCTGGAATAAATTCTATTCCTATTTGTTCGTAAGCTAATTTTTGTATTTCTGGTAATTCAATCTGATGAGTTATAGTTAAATCATCAATAGTAATTGCTGCACCTACTGATTTCTTTTGTTTGTTATATCTTGGTAATCTACCAGTTTTTATTAATTCCATTAATCCTTGAATTCCCATCAGTCTATGTTGACCATCTAAGGCAAATACTGCTACTTCTAAACGTAGGTCTAATAATCCTACTTTTCCCTGTGAATCTAGGGAAAAAAAATCAGTTGCAGATTTATTTGCTTCACCATTTTTATTCCATTCTTCTGCCTTAGGATTATCTACCCAACTCGGACTAATTACTACTAATACTGCCGGAAATTTATGGGATTTTCTAGTTGCTAAATATAAAGTTAATGGAGCTTGACGAGACCAGTCTAAGGGTCGTTGTTGAATTTCATCTATTGTTTCTGAATCCCGAATTATATTATCAGTTTCTATGTCAAATTTTTGCCTAAATAATGGTAGTTGAGAGGCAAAGCGTACACGACTATCTAACCATTCTAGAGTGACCGAACCAATGTAAGCTTCTGTGTTTCCCATCATGGTTTTTTGTACTAATAATCTATTGTCTTTGCCTATATGTTTGTCTAATAGGATAGCGATCGCTTCTTTTTCTCGATTATCATTTTCTAAAATTTCTTTTGCTATTTCTGATGTCGGTTTATTGGCCTTTTTTATCATTAATTTTTTGGACATATTTTTAATCTTTTTTTGAAAAATACTACATATATAAATTTTTGTCAACAAAAGTTTTTAAAAACTTTTGAGTTATTATAATAATTAATTGTAGAGTTCTTTTTACTAATCATATAATATTTATTATGTCAAGAGTAACCGATAGAAAATGAGGGATAAATATTGATATTATTCAAAATAATATGTTTATTATAGTTAATTTTATAATTAAAAAAAAAAGGGATAAAAGAAAAAAAATTAGCGCATTACTGTCAACATTTTACCGAAATCAACAAAAAGAAAAAAATGGTATTGCCAAGAAGAAACCGATTTTATTCTATCTGTAATTGATTGAATCATACAATATTCAATTAAAAAAAATATTGAACGATAATCAGCTTTAGTTGCTTATTAAAAAAAAATCTAGAAGACAAACCTGACAATAGTATCCCTAGAACCTATTTAGATCATAATCATAGAAAATTAATTTGACTAAATTCGAGAATATTTATAAAAATGAAAGGTACACAACAATCTTTATTTCCAAGCAGAACTACTACCCAATTAGTAGAAGATATAAAAAAGCTAACTACAGAAATTCAAGAACTATATTGTTTAGATTCTATTCCCTGGGTTATTGGATATTCAGGGGGTAAAGATAGTACCGCAACATTGCAGCTTATATGGAATGCGATCGCCGAACTTCCCCAAAAAAAACGAATTAAAACTATCCACGTTATTACCACAGATACATTAGTAGAAAATCCCATTGTTTCTGCTTGGGTAACTAACTCTTTACAGTTGATGAAAGAGTCTGCAAAAAATCAGAAACTACCTATAGAATGTCATTTATTAAAACCAGCAGTTAAACAAACATACTGGGTAGGACTACTTGGTAAAGGATACCCAGCTCCACGTCATACATTTCGCTGGTGTACTCCCCGTTTAAAAATAGATCCATCCAATCTTTTTATTCGTAATGTTGTTAGAAATAATGGGGAAACAATAGTTGTTTTAGGAACTCGTAAAGCAGAAAGTGCTAATCGTTTAGCAATAATGAATAAACGAGAAATTGGTAGATTAAGAAACCATCTAAGCCCTCATCCTAGTCTCCTTAATTCTTTGCTTTATACTCCTATTGAAGACTGGCGAACTGATGAAGTTTGGCTATATTTAATGCAATGGGAAAATCCTTGGGAAAATAGTAATAAAGATTTACTAGCAATGTATCGAGGTGCAACAGAAGATAATGAATGTCCCTTAGTGGTTGATACCTCTACTCCTAGTTGTGGAAGTTCTCGTTTTGGATGTTGGGTTTGTACCTTAGTAGATAGTGATAAATCTATGTCAGCAATGATTCAAAATGATGAAGAAAAAGAATGGTTACAACCTCTAATAAATTTGCGTCAAGAACTAGATATTTCTGACAGAGATAAAAGAGATTTTCGGCGAATTTGGGGAAAAGTTCAACTCTTTGAACGGAATATAAATGGTGAAGTTTCTGTAGAACCAATACCCGGTCCTTACAAAAAAGAATGGCGAGATACTTTACTTAGAAAATTGTTAGAAGCTCAAGCCAAAATTCGTGAAAATGCTCCAGAAAATATGCGAGGTATTACTCTAATTTCTTCAGAAGAACTTAGTGAAATTAGACGCATATGGTTAGAAGAAAAACACGAGTTTGATGATAGTTTACCTCGTATATATGAAGAAGTAATAGGAGAAGAATTTCAAGACTGTCGTCCTGGTACAGGAATGAGTCTTTTAGGTAGTGATGAATGGTCAGTATTAGAAGAAATATGTAATCAGGATGAGATGCATCTTGAACTTATGGCAAAACTGTTAGACACAGAACGGCAATATTATATTAAGTCTCACCGGTATAAGATTTATGAAAGTCTTGAACAATGTTTTGAAACAAGTTCTCGTTCTAAGGAAGAAGCTATTCAAAATGCTCATAATAAAAGAGACCTCAAAGAAGCTGTTGATAGAGGAAAAGTTTCAGAAAAAATCAAACAATTAAGTTGGGCAAATATGAAGTTTTCTCGTCAAATTTCGGCAGATACTGAGTGAGAATAAGCAAGAATTTTATTGTTTAGTAAACCTCTATTTTTTTGGAATCAAGAGAAAAGGTAAAAATTACTCACATAGTGACAATAAAATTATATTTTTAAGACTTATCTCTTACCTATAAAATTCTATAATGACTAGGAATTTATAAAGCTTTTCCGAGAGATACAATTCTATCTGGTAAATATTTATTTTTCTGAGTTTATGCCAAAGGCAAAATTTTTTTCTTGTTGAAGAAAAAAAATCTATTTGTTATACCAATTATTATGAATTTATCCTATATTTAGGTAACATTTCAGTTATTAAGTGATCAACACACTTTTGTAATAACTTATTTCCTGATGTTAGGAGTAATTATGAAATTTTATCTTTTCAGTTCATCCTCTAGATGAAATCCCAAAATTTTTTCTTGTTGAAAAAAAAATCTATTTGTTAGACCTAACTTCTACAGAAAAAGTGCAATAGTAAATAGGAGTAACTATAAAATTTTCTCTGAAAAGTTTATTTCTGGTAAACCTATATTTTCCCAAATAAATTTAGATAATATGAAATTTTATCTTTTCAGTTCATCCTCTAGATGAAATCCCAAAATTTTTTCTTGTTGAAAAAAAAATCTATTTGTTAGACCTAACTTCTACAGAAAAAGTGCAATAGTAAATAGGAGTAACTATAAAATTTTCTCTGAAAAGTTTATTTCTGGTAAACCTATATTTTCCCAAATAAATTTAGATAATATGAAATTTTATCTTTTCAGTTCATCCTCTAGATGAAATCCCAAAATTTTTTCTTGTTGAAAAAAAAATCTATTTGTTAGACCTAACTTCTACAGAAAAAGTGCAATAGTAAATAGGAGTAACTATAAAATTTTCTCTGAAAAGTTTATTTCTGGTAAACCTATATTTTCCCAAATAAATTTAGATAATATGAAATTTTATCTTTTCAGTTCATCCTCTAGATGAAATCCCAAAATTTTTTCTTGTTGAAAAAAAAATCTATTTGTTAGACCTAACTTCTACAGAAAAAGTGCAATAGTAAATAGGAGTAACTATAAAATTTTCTCTGAAAAGTTTATTTCTGGTAAACCTATATTTTCCCAAATAAATTTAGATAATATGAAATTTTATCTTTTCAGTTCATCCTCTAGATGAAATCCCAAAATTTTTTCTTGTTGAAAAAAAATCTATTTGTTAGACCTAACTTCTACAGAAAAAGTGCAATAGTAAATAGGAGTAACTATAAAATTTTCTTTGAAAAGTTTATTTCTGGTAAACCTATATTTTCCCAAATAAATTTAGATAATATGAAATTTTATCTTTTCAGTTCATCCTCTAGATGAAATCCCAAAATTTTTTCTTGTTGAAAAAAAATCTATTTGTTAGACCTAACTTCTACAGAAAAAGTGCAATAGTAAATAGGAGTAACTATAAAATTTTCTTTGAAAAGTTTATTTCTGGTAAACCTATATTTTCCCAAATAAATTTAGATAAAAGACAAAAATTCCTCACGGGGTAAATTAAAATTTTATTTGTTAGACTTACCTTCTACAGGAAAAAGGTAAGTCTTAAGAATCAAAAAATAAACTTCAGTATTTCAAGCCGAATACTGAGTAGGGTGAGTATTGATAACTGATAACTGATATAGGAGTAACTATAAAATTTTCTTTGAAAAGTTTATTTCTGGTAAACCTATATTTTCCCAAATAAATTTAGATAAAAGGCAAAAATTCCTCATGGGGTAAATTAAAATTTTATTTGTTAGACTTACCTTCTACAGGAAAAAGGTAAGTCTTAAGAATCAAAAAATAAACTTCAGTATTTCAAGCCGAATACTGAGTAGGGTAAGTATTGATAACTGATAACTGATATAGGAGTAACTATAAAATTTTCTTTGAAAAGTTTATTTCTGGTAAACCTATCTTTTCCCAAATAAATTTGGATAAAAGGCAAAAATTCCTCACGGGGTAAATTAAAATTTTATTTGTTAGACTTACCTTGTACAGGAAAAAGGTAAGTCTTAAGAATCAAAAAATAAACTTCAGTATTTCAAGCCGAATACTGAGTAGGGTAAGTATTGATAACTGATAACTGATATAGGAGTAACTATAAAATTTTCTTTGAAAAGTTTATTTCTGGTAAACCTATCTTTTCCCAAATAAATTTGGATAAAAGGCAAAAATTCCTCACGGGGTAAATTAAAATTTTATTTGTTAGACTTACCTTGTACAGGAAAAAGGTAAGTCTTAAGAATCAAAAAATAAACTTCAGTATTTCAAGCCGAATACTGAGTGGGATAAGTATTGATAACTGATAACTGATATAGGAGTAACTATAAAATTTTCTTTGAAAAGTTTATTTCTGGTAAACCTATATTTTCCCAAATAAATTTGGATAAAAGGCAAAAATTTCTCACGGGGTAAATTAAAATTTTATTTGTTAGACTTACCTTCTACAGGAAAAAGGTAAGTCTTAAGAATCAAAAAATAAACTTCAGTATTTCAAGCCGAATACTGAGTGGGATAAGTATTGATAACTGATAACTAATAACTGAAATGATATTCTTAGAACTCGTCTTACAAAACTTCGGACCGTACTTCGGTAAACAAACAATAAACCTTCGCCCTACACTTAGCGATCGCCCCTGCCCTATAATCTTATTTGGAGGTATGAATGGAGGAGGAAAAACTACTCTTTTAGATGCCATTCGCCTTGCACTTTACGGTCATCGTGCCCAATGTTCAACTAGGGGAAATTTAACTTATGGCGACTTTCTTTCTCAGTGCGTAAACCGGAATACTCCACCGACAGAAAAAACTCGTATTGAATTAGCTTTTGAACATATTCAAGATGACCAAATTGTAGAATATCGTATTGTTCGTACCTGGGAAAAAAATCCTAAAGACGGCAAAGATACTCTGGGAATTCTTGATGGAGAATGGCCAGATTATTACTTAGCAAATACCTGGGATGAATATATAGAAAATCTTTTACCTTTAGGAATTTCTAACCTATTTCTATTTGATGGAGAACAGGTAAAAGAATTAGCTGAATTAGAAACACCACCACCTTTAGTTGTAGATGCAATTCAGTCATTATTGGGATTAGAATTAGCGGAACGTCTGGCAGCAGATTTAGATATTTTAGTTACTCGGAAAAAGAAACAACTTTCTAAGACTAAAGAAATAGCAAATCTAGAGGAAATTGAACAAAAAATTAATCAGCAAAAAACAGATTTAGAATTGATAAAAGACAAAAAAATAGACTTGGAAAAAAAATTAAAAAAATCTCAACAAAAGCAAAAAAAAGCAATGAGAAAATTCGTCTCAGAAGGAGGGAAAATTGCTGCGGAAAGGAGTCAGTTAGAACAAGAGTTGAAAGATACAGAGCTAGATGTGGATAATGCTCGTCAGGAAATGGTTGAACTTGCTGGGGGAGCTTTACCTATAGCTTTAATTTCTCCACTTTTGGAACAAGCAAGTTCTCAGGGTGATTTGGAAATTTTACGCCATGAAGCAGAAATTGCTTTGGATGCTTTTCAGGAAAGAGATAAACGTCTACTTAATTATCTGGATGATTTATCTATTTCTACTGATAAAATTAGCAAAATTGAAGAGTTTCTCAATCAAGAAAATTTGACGCTGAAAGATGATATTAATCAAGTTAATGAACCTTGGTTGTCCGCTGATGAAGAAACTTTAATTCTACTAGAAAATTTATTGCGCTATGAGATTGAAGATTCTCTTAAAAGTGCCCGGGAAAGTTTAACTCGTCTGAAAGATTTTGAAGTAGAGATAGATATTTTGGAAAAGCAATTGGCAGCTGCAGCACCCCCAGAAGCTTATGAAATTTTAGCAACTACTTTGCAAGAGTCACAAACTGAGTTAGCAAGGGCAGAAGTTGCTTATGAAAATAGTAAGCGTGATTCTAAAAAATTAGAGGATGCTATTACTCAAACTAAGAAAGAATTGTTGAGTTATACTGACGAAACTATCGAACGTCACAATATTCAACATATAATTAATTCTTCTGCAAAAGTTAAGCAGACTTTACAGCTATTTAAACATAAGTTAACCCTGAAAAAGCTGAATAAATTAGAAAGAGAAGTAACTGAATGTTTCCGTTATCTTTTGCATAAATCAGACTTAGTTCATCGCGTGGCTATTGATACTGATAATTTTACCCTTTTTCTCTATAATAATCAAGGGCAACTTGTTCCTAAAAATCGAATATCTGCAGGGGAAAAACAACTTTTGGCAATTTCTTTTTTATGGGGGTTGGCAAGGGTTTCTGGTAGACGTTTACCTGTGGCTATTGATACACCTCTAGGTAGGTTAGATTCTTCTCATCGTCAAAATTTAGTTGAACGTTATTTCCCTGCTGCTAGTCATCAAGTTATTCTGTTTTCTACTGATACTGAGATTAGTAAATCAGAAGTAGAAAATCTACGTAATTTAGAAGCGATCGCTAACGAATATTTGCTCAAATATGATGCTAAAAAAAATCAGACAAACCTCAAAAAAGGGTATTTTTGGTAAATGACTTTTTTCTTTCTAATTTTTTATAAGCTGACCATTAGCACTCCCAAATATTTTAAGTTTGAGTAGGTAGCGATCGCTAACGAATATTTGCTCAAATATAATGCTAAAAAAAATCAGACAAACCTCAAAAAAGGGTATTTTTGGTAAATGACTTTTTTCTTTCTAATTTTTTATAAGCTGACCATTAGCACTCCCAAATATTTTAAGTTTGAGTAGGTAGCGATCGCTAACGAATATTTGCTCAAATATGATGCTAAAAAAAATCAGACAAACCTCAAAAAAAGGTATTTTTGGTAAATGACTTTTTTCTTTCTAATTTTTTATAAGCTGACCATTAGCACTCCCAAATATTTTAAGTTTGAGTAGGTTTAGTAATTTTAGGTTTCAGTTAGAAAGCAAAGATAGAAAATTGATTGAAGTAAAAAGTTATAGAGATTTAACGGTGTGACTAAAATCAATCGACTTGGTAGTAAGATATGATCAATTTGTTGATTTTTAAACCTAAAACCTGATACCTGAAACCTAACACCTTCATCGCACAAAAAACTTAAATAGCAACTTAACTATTATTTAATTTTCTTTGATGGTAAAATAGTGGTAAAATAGCTGTAAATATAATATATCCAGTTGCTGTAGTGTAAAGTAAGGTAGTGAATTGAATTATGCCTACTTATAATTTCCATCATTGTCTGCCCTTAGAGGAGTAGGCAGTATTTTCGGTAAGCTGAAGCCCAAGAGTCGAAGAGCTACTAGAAAAACAGAGCAACTAAACATATTAAATACGGGATATTCCCCCATGGTAGATACCTTTGTTTATAATTATCCTCAATTAGTACGAGATAATTCTGCTCCTTTTGCAAATGTGACAGATACAAGTATAAAGGTTGCCATAATAGGAGCTGGTTTTCCCGGAGCAAAAGCCACCTACGAATTGCATCAAGCAGGAATTACAGATATCATAATTTATGAAGCTCGCCAACAAAAAAATGGACAAGTCCTAGTTGGTGGGCGCGCATATTCTCCTACATTCAAAAGTAATAGAAGAAAATATGTGAATTAAATGGGGCCGATGAGAATTCCAGAAAACTCCAAGCTGTTTTGACACTACTTTTCCAAAGTTTTGGAGGCAAATGGTGGAGATCACTTTGGGACAGAAAAATTTCCCTGGCCCCGGTGTTGTTGCTACACAGCTAATTTTTCCGGGATTAAAATACAGTTGGAATGATATTGACGACTACTCTCAGGCAGAAGACCAAGAAAACTCAAACAATGTCAATGTTTGGTTTGAGCGATCCGAAACCTTGGGCAAATAGTAGAGCTATCACAGGTTGGCCAGAATATGAAGGAGAAGCAATCAAATGCGTTCTTAAAGATACCCTGGCACGACAAATATATTTTCTTGATCCTTATCCAGATCAAGATGATGCAGCTTTCAATATACTCATCAGGTATAACTGGGAAGATGATTCCACTAAGATGATGGCTACACGGAATTATGAGAGCTATCAGACTATTTACCCAAGTAAGAGTTCAGATTTTTTTCTGAATAAAGCTTATCAGTTTGGTCTGGAAGGATCGGACTCAGATAGCCCAATAACTGCTGCTCTAGATTCTATTTCTGAATCTGAAGATGATCGTCTAGCTTCTGTTGTTTAGCAAGAATAGCCAATGATTTCTGGAGTTTTTAAGATAGATTATCTCAAGCAATACTATGTCACAAATCAGTTGGTATAGCAATACCAGCAACTCAACAAATCAACAAATGAGTATATCTAGCTGGAAATAATAGCCAATGATTTCTGGAGTTTTTAAGATAGATTATCTCAAGCAATACTATGCCACAAGTAAGTTGGTATAGCAATACCAGCAACTCAACAAATGAGTATATCTAGCTGGAAATAATTGCTCTTTTGCTGGAGGCTGTATTGAAAGTGCAATGCAGTCAGCAGTAAATGCAACTGCAGCAATTCTCAGGCAGATGCAAGCAGAAGGAAAAGCTAAAGATTTCCGAATGGATAACCTTTTCATTTCTAATCCATTTCAGGATGTGTTAGAAGATATTGAGAGGTAAGATACAGGTTATCGTTTAAAATTATATCAAACTGACTAATATATAGCTTTTTAAGCTAGTGAGGTACGTGACATAACCTATAAACTTGAACCTATAAACTTTATATTGAAAGGACTTACGAAAAGGCATTAATTATAGTGTAAATATATGAAATTTTTATCAAAAACACACCATACCAAGCAGCACTGCGTAAGTCCTGATTGAGTTAAGTTTTGGATGTACCTCAGGAAACTAGAACTCGTAAAAATTTTACTGCTGTTAAACCTCAAAAAGCTTTTGTCAAGTCAACAATTGCTTCCCTTCACCAAAAAGTTTTTCAGCAAAGCCTAAACAGAACAATTTAAACCACCTGATTTTTGACTAAAACGAGAATTTTCTCGGTAATCAATAGGGCAGTCTATCACAGCAGGAACATCTTGAGCAAGAGCCTCTTTCAGAGTAGGAATTAAATCAGCAGCAGACTCAACTCGATAACCTTTCAAACCAAAACTTTCAGCAAACTTAACAAAATCTGGATTGCCGAACTTAATAAAAGATGACTCCCCAAAATGGTTTTCCTGTTTCCACTCAATCAAACCATAACCACCATCATTAAAAATCAAAGTCACAAAATTAGTACCCACTCGTAAAGCAGTTTCCAACTCTTGACAATTCATCATAAACCCACCATCCCCCGTAGCTGCCACAACCTTACGCTCAGGATAAACTAACTTCGCCGCGATCGCTCCTGGAATCGCAATACCCATCGCCGCAAATCCGTTAGAAATCAAACAAGTATTAGGACGTTCACAATGATAATGCCTAGCAATCCACATTTTATGGGCACCAACATCAGAGATGACAATATCCTCCGGACCCATAACCTGACGTAAATCATAAATTAGTTTTTGAGGCTTAATTGGAAACCCATCATCCTTGCCATGTCCCTCATATTCATAGCGCATACTTTTTCTAATCTCTGATACAGTTGGGCTTAATTGATTTATGCGCTCGGAGCGTCGCAAAATTTCATTCAAAGAATCAGAAATATCTCCTACTATTTCAGCGATAGGAATATAACTACTGTCAATCTCTGCATATTTTGCCCCAACATGAATAACTGGAATTTTACCTTGAGGATTCCATTTTTTTGGTGAATATTCAATCAAGTCGTAACCAACTGCAATCACCAAATCTGTTTGCTCAAAAGCACAAGTAATAAAATCCCGTTGTTGTAATCCTGTTGTCCATAAAGACAGAGGATGAGTATAAGGAATCACCCCTTTACCCATAAAAGTATTAGCAACAGGAATATTTAATCGTGTAGCAAACTCCGTTACAATTTCACTTGCATTCCCTCGAAGAGCTCCATTTCCTACCAAAATCATCGGGTTTTTGGCTTTAGAAATTGCCACTGCTGCTTCGGTCATACTCTGATAAGCAGAATAAGATTTTTCCCGCTTGTCCTGCTTCAAGGGTTTCCCTTCTACAGACATCGCTGCAATGTTTTCTGGTAGGTCGATATGAATCGCACCAGGTTTTTCTTGTTGAGCTACTTTAAATGCTTTGCGAACAATTTCTGGTGTATTACTAGGGCGAAGAATTTGAGCATTCCATTTAGTTACTGGAGAAAACATAGCCACCAAATCTAAATATTGGTGAGATTCTATGTGCATTCTATCAGTACCAACTTGACCTGTAATTGCTACTAAAGGTGCGCCGTCCAAATTAGCATCAGCAACACCAGTCATTAAATTAGTAGCACCAGGACCTAATGTTGATAAACAAACTCCTGCTTTTCCTGTTAGACGACCGTAGACATCTGCCATAAAAGCAGCACCTTGTTCATGTCGGGTAGTAATAAATTGGATTGAAGAATTTTTCAGAGCTTCTAAAATGTTCAAATTCTCTTCTCCAGGAAGTCCAAATATATATTTTACCCCTTCGTTTTCGAGGCATTTGATTAATAATTCTGCAGTGTTCATTTTTATTGTTCTCCTCTCATAAAAGGTATTTAAAAACTTAATCAACATTATAAAAATCAGGACTTACGCAAAAACACTAATTGCAGTTTAAACATCTGAAAGAATTATCAAAAATACATTATATATAGAGGCCATACGTAAGTTCTGTAAAATTTAACAACAGGATATACAGTAATCCTAAATCATTAACAGACTATAGGTGAACTTTGAAAGTTTCTTTTTACTTCTTTTTTTTGAGAAACTTTAGTCAATAGCTGGACTTTGAGATTTTTCACACCGAAAATGGTTCTAAACCCAGTATTAGCAAGGGAAATACCAAGGGTACTAAAAATCGCTAATAAAAAATATATTTTACCAGAGGTAAATTTTAAAAATATATTTTACCAGAGGTAAATTTTAAAAATATATTTTACCAGAGGTAAATTTTAAAAATATATTTTACCAGAGGTAAATTTTAAAAATATATTTTACCAGAGGTAAATTTTAACGTAAAAACATTACTGTTAAAAATTTTTACCTTATTTACCTTATTGACAGCTTTACCTTATTTACGACTTTGTTGTGTGAAGGTGGCGATATAGCTGCCGCACAAACTCCCTAAGGCAAACCACTCCCCCAAAAAGTAACTAGATTTTAACCCATATAATTCTTAGGTTTACCTATTTGAATCATTCGGCTTAATATTGTACTATCATTTTTACACTATGGGCATCCATAGTGCAACAAAGCTTTATTATTTACCTTATTTTTAACCTATTTTTTCTTAAAGTACCAGGTAGTAAACGTGATTCTTGACTAATGGGTTTTCCCTAAGGATTAAGAAATATAAATTGTACTTTACAATCCCTAGAAATGTTATTTTTTTTTAATGATTATAAGTGCTTAATTTATAGGGTTTTAATTGACATTGAAAATATAAAACTTACCGAGTTTTGTAATGCATAACCAATCTAATTCCCTAATTTTCTCGAGACCAGCATTTCTAACTACCAACATTTAATGGAGGAAATAGACCGTAATAGTACTGAAATTATTCTGATTAATGGCCATCAGGATGGTATGGAGGTCATTATTAATGTTTTAGCCAAACGGCAGAACCTCAAAATACCCAAATATTATCCCACGGGTCTGAAGGGGTGTTGCATTCGAGTAATAGTCAGTTGGATAATGGCAATTTGCAGGATTATATTGTCCATTTAGATATCTGGGGCCAAGCTATAGTTGATGGTGGGGATATTCTATTGTATAAATGTAATGCGCTGAAAATCATAGGTCTTTTGTGGAGGACTTGAGTCGGTTAATTGGACGTGATGTGGCTGCCTCTAATGATTTGACGGGGAATAGTGTCCTTAGGAGTGATTGGAATTTGGAAGTTGAGACAGGGCCTATTGCGGGGCGATCAGTTGTGGGGCAAAATGCGATGGGCACATTATCCCCGAAAATCAATTGTTTGACAGTTTATATTGAATCAATCAGAATCAAAAAAACTGTAACCTTAATATCAAAGACGATGAAGATGATGATGAGACTACCCAGATAAAGAAACCTGATGAGAATGAATTAACAAAGACTTGCGAATTTGATGGAGGTAACTCAACTCCAGAAGATAAAGCAGGAGAATAGCTAATTATCGACCCCAAAAATCCACAAAAGTCTCCAGAATAGTAACCAGAAGTAGCTCAAGTTATTATGGGTACTAATTTTAGCAATATTTTGTCAGGTGATGTTGGAGTAGATTTACTTTGCGGAAAGATGCCAACCGTGTTTTCGGAGGTATAAGTAAGAATAACCTCTTAGGCAACAAGGGTAATGACTCATTTAGTGGTGGTCAGGGTAGCGATCGCTTTGTGTTAGCTCCAGACAACGGTAGCAATATTATTCAGGACTTTGAGGATGGTATTGATTTATTGCAGCTTAATGGGGGTATTGCTTTTGAGAATTTGACTCTAACCGAAGAATCAGGTAATACAGTGATTAATTCTGGCAGCCAACGTTTAGCCCTTGTTTCAGGGGTAGCCTCTAGTTTACTAACCCCAGAAGATTTTCTCATTGCTGAAAGTGAGAGCTAAACCATGTTTGGATAATTGTTTTTGTTGGTTAGTGGGAGCATCCTACTCCCACCCGTGAATGAGACCCTTATATTAAATCAGTTAGCATTGGTATAAATAAAGCATCAAAACCGAATTAATATTAAATACCCTATCATGTCGAAAATAATTATTTAACCCAAACAGTCTTAATATTGACAAATTCCAAAATTCCTTCCCTGCTCAGTTCCCGACCATAACCAGAACGTTTAATTCCACCAAAAGGCAGACGTGGATCAGACTTAACTAAACCGTTGATAAAAACAGCACCAGCCTCTAATTCTGAGATTAATCTTTCCGTCTCTCCCGTATCTTTAGTCCATGCACTTGCACCTAAACCAAAAGGTGTATTATTTGCCAAATTTATTGCTTCATCAATATTAGCAACGCGAAAGACTAAAGCTACCGGACCAAAAAATTCTTCCTGATAAGCAGGAGAACTTATTGGTATCTCAGCTAAAATTGTCGGAGGGTAAAAATTTCCAGGAAGGTCAGATAAAAGATGACCACCTGTGAGAATTTTCGCTCCTTTCTCCACAGAAGCTTCCACTTGAGCATTTAACTCTTCAAGAATAGATGGAGTTGCCAAAGGACCAATATTAGTATCTGGCAACATAGGGTCTCCTACTTTTAAAGCCTCAAATTTTTCTACCAAACCCTCTTGAAATTGATCAGCGATCGCATCTGCCAAAATAAAACGTTTAGCTGCAATACAAGATTGACCATTATTTAGCATCCTAGCTGTAACTGCTGTTGTAACTGCTGTTTCTAAATCAGCACTTTCTAATACTATAAAAGGGTCACTACCCCCAAGTTCCAAGACCGTTTTTTTAATAGCTCTACCTGCTGTTGCCGCTAAACTTGCACCCGCAGGTTCACTGCCAGTTAAAGTTCCTGCTTTGACCCGGTCATCCATCATAATACCAGACACTTTATCTGAGCTGATCAAAAGAGTTTGAAATACACCTTCTGGGAAACCTGCTTCTTGAAAAATTTCCTCAATAGCCAAAGCACATTGAGGAACATTAGAAGCGTGTTTCAATAAACCCACATTTCCTGCCATTAAAGCTGGTGCTGCAAAACGGAAAACCTGCCAAAAAGGAAAATTCCAGGGCATAACCGCTAGCACTGGACCAATTGGTTGATAACGAACAAATGATTTACTAGCATCAGTTTGTGCAGGAACATCAGCCAGAAACTCAGTAGCCTTTTCTGCATAGTAACGACAGACTAGAGCACATTTTTTAGCTTCGGCGATCGCTCCACTTATAGTTTTACCCATCTCTAGAGTCATTATCTTACCAAATTTCTCAGCATTTTTTTCTAAAATGTCTGCTGCTGCTAACAACCATTCTCCACGTTGAGTTATAGAAGTTTGACAATAGGCACGAAAAGTTTTTTCTGCTAACTCTAGTTTAGCCTCTATTTGTGTATCTGTAATTTGTTCAAAAGTTTTCAGGACTTCTCCTGTTGCTGGATTAACTGTAGCGATCTGCATTTTTTATTCTCCTCAAAAACACAAAATTACTCTCTCATAAGTCATAATTCAATACTTATGAAGATCAACATATCTTTCCCATAAAGTTATCATGTTTTTTTTCACAAGAACTTTAATTTTTTGTCCACTGACCTATTAATGTAGTTTAACTTGTTGCCTTTTCTCAACTTCAATTTTTCCAGAAATATTCCCAACTATTCGGGATAGAAAGGCAATGCTTGTTTGGAACCCTTAGGCCTGACAAATACCTGCAAACTATCGTGGGATTTAGTATTAAAGGATAAAAGCTTCGTGCTCAATTTACAGAAACTAAAACTTACATTAGTTTTGGAGTTATTGATACTCAATTGAGTAATCGATCTTTGAGTAAGTAGCTCCCCAATGAAGCCATAGCCCATCATTATAACCACCCATAAGTTCAAAACCGGGTAGCTCACCTAATTTCTTCATATTGAGGATAAATTTAGTCATAATCATAATATCGCTGATAATAAGAATCAGCTCGATCGCCATTACCCACAATTCCCAACATCGGCACACCTGCTATACTCAAATCATCCAGAGCTAAACTTAAAGCCTCTCGCTCAGTTTTGCCCAATCCCACTACTAACAGTAATCCATTAGTACAAGCTGCCAATATATTAGCATCCGCTCTTCCCAATAATGGAGCAGTATCACAAATCACTAAATCAAAAGTATTTACTGACTCTTGAATCAATTGTGACATTCGCCTTGAGGACAAAATTTTTGTTGGGTCAGATGGAATAGGTCCAGAAGTTAAAACAAACAGATTTTCATCCACAGGCGATCGCTGAATTGCTGCTTCTATTAGTAGACCATCAGTAATTACACTACTTAAACCCTCCTGGTTTGAAAATCCCATCATATTATGAATTTGTGGACAACGTACATCAGCATCTATTAATAACACTCGTTGACCCATAGCAGCAGCAGCACTAGCTAAATGACCCGCTACTGTAGATTTACCATCCCCTGGTAAAGCAGAACTAATTACAAGAGAATTAATCGGGTTTTCGATATTTAGTAGACGAATATTAGTATTTAAAGTCCGAAAAGCTTCTTGAAAAACTGAGGGATATAAAACCAAAGATGAACTTTTCTTTTCTTTCAATTCTTCATTTATCCACATTCTTTGTTCATGTATAGGAATGACCCCCAACAAAGGCAAACCAAGAGACTTTTTTACTTCTTTTGGTGTCTCAAAAACATCTTGCTTAAATTTCTCTCCCAACAGAGCTAATAATATTCCCAGCACTAACCCTATTAAAAATCCCATAGCCATATTTAATAATATATTGGGAGAGACTATTACTAACTCACCTTTTTGAGTTTTTAGCAATTCTGGTGGAGCAATTAATTCCCAAGGTAATTTTGTATTAGCTACTTCTATTTGTAATATTTGTTGTTTTTCTAATAAATTTTTAATCCTTTTATTTAATATTGCTAATTCTTCCTGAATTTCCCTGTAGCGCCTTACTAATTCTGGCATTTTTTCTTGGTATTCATTTAATTTAGCTTCAGCCTCATCCAAGACTTTAATTCTAACTGCAATCACCTCTATTTGATTTGCAGCTAATATCATTTTATGAATTAATTCTAGGCGAATAGAGTCTTGAAAAGCTAAAGCATTTTTATTTACTTGTTCTATATCTCTGCCAATAACTTTTTCGGCCTCTTCATTTAACAAAGGAAGTAAATTTTCTCGCTCTTTATATAAAACTTGCATTTGAGGTGCTTTCTCTTTAAAGCGAGCTGACTCCATAGCAATTGTTATTTCCAGTTTTTGCAATTTACTTAATAATGATTGATATCTTTGTGCTTGACTTAAAGCTGAAGCTATCAAGGCTTCTTCAGGATTAATTCCCAACTGACCTTGCAACATAGTATAGAGCGATCGCTGTTGGCCAAGCAATATTTTATTTTCTATTTTTTGAGATTTAATTTGATTCCTTTCTGCTGCTATTTCTTGACTTTTAATTTCTGGATTAATAAAGAGATACTCTTGTTGTAACTCCTGTAATTCCTGTCGCAATTTTTTAATTTTTTGCTGATATTTAGGAATTTGTTCCTCAACAAACTTTAACCCTTCACCAGTATTATTTTGACTATATTCACGACCATATTTAATATAAGCTTCCGCCAGTTTATCTAATACAAACTTTATTTTATTTTTGTCTGAGTCATTATAGCTAACTTCTAAAATTTTCGTATCACCTAACCTTTGAATTCTAATTTTTTCCCGAGTAAAAAAAACATTTTTTGGCTTATTAAATAAAAAATTATAATTAATTTCTGGATACTCCCTTTGAATTTCCGCAATTATTGACTCCATAATATGCGGACTTTTTAGCACTTGAATTTGTGATTTATAATCTAAGCTATAGTTATTTAACTCTGGATTTTTTATAATATTTTGATGTGAATATGAAGTCATTATATCTTCATCTTGACCATCCATAATTTTTGTTGCCTGTTTTTCCCAATCTTCTCCAAAATTTGTGCCGAATATTTTTTTATCCATAGTCAATTGATGATTAGCTGAATTCTTAACCATAACTCCTTCAACCAATATTTGAAATTTTCCTTGATATATAGGAATCTGATTCAAACTCCAGAAATATGCTCCAGTTGTCGTAGTAGTTGTCACACTAAAAATCAAGAAAAAACAATGACATATTAATTTCCAAATCTTATTTTCTTTTTCAGATAGTTTTTCTTCCGATCCATGAAACTTAGCTTCATATATATGGTTAGGAAGTAAAGAGTAAGGAATAGAACTTAGGGATGAATCCAAGGGTTTATCCCGATTATTATACAGAGATAACCAAGAAGTTTTTTTTTGTTCCATATCTATAGTTAAAGTTAAAAGTAAAAATTCAGTTATTGCCTAAGTTTTCAGCAGTCAGCATCAGTTTTATTACCTTTAAAGGAGGAAAAAGCAATTGATAAATTTCTCAAAACTAAAAATTATTGAAAAGTTTATCATTTAACTTTAACCTTAACCTTAACCTTAATATCATATCTTTTTGAATACTCGCTGAGGGAAAAAATCAGGAAATAGGAGAAATTGGAAACATAAAAGCATTTTTATTATTGTTAATTAATCATACAATATTATAGCTTTTTATCAATTTTATTTTCCTTGCCAAACAATTTTTTTTCCGTGTATAACTTAAAATTTTATTGAATAGTGCCACAATAATCTTCTTCATAAAACTTATTTTATTTAAGGTATCACCTTCTTTATTAGTAGTCTAAAGTAATATAAATAGTTACTGAATTATAGTTAATTAATGTAATTTAATACTAGCAGCCTATTGAGCCTTAAATTAATAGCACTTAAGAACAAATTTGGAACACACTCCTAAAAATAAAAAACCCTTATAGGTACTTTCCTTAGAACATCCCTATTATGGACTACTTAAGTGAGAACTACTATAATTATCTATTAAAATTAATTTTACTCATAGTAAACTATTGCTCAAGGCAAAGCTTAAATGATAACTAAAAATAGATTTAAATTTTGGCAATAAATAAACCAATACAAATAATTTTTTCCACCTAAATTTTTTTATTAAAAACCTTATATTATTTTTGATGATTGTGAGGTAAATTTAATAATAACTTCTAATAGTTTATAATAATTTATCCTTTCTATTCCTTCTATATTCTCTATCTACTAAATCAATCAAAAATATCAAAAAATATCCCTAAAATTCTATTAATTGGATTAAAAGGAGCTAAAACACCTCCTATATTATCACTAAAGGCTGCCCTACTAGAACGACCAACTACAATTACATCATTATGCAATAAAGCTGGATTTGTTTCTTCATTAGCTTTTGCCGAAAAATCTACTTGCACTTTTCGTCGAGTAACTGTACCATTAGGGTTAAGGCGAATAAGTTCTATTTCTTTTGTTTCTGCCCTTGATGGATTAAAACCTCCTGCTGCCAACAAAGCTTGATTAAGTGTACTATTAGGATCTATCAATATTGTTCCTGGTTTAACTACTTCCCCAATAACATTAATTTTGAGCTGACCTAGAGAAAAACTTGAAGTCGTAACTTCAGCTAATTCATCTAAATCAACTTCATTTGCTACTGGCACATAAATTGTATCCCCTGTCTGTAAGACTATATCTTGACTTAAATCACCACTTTGCAGCAGTTCCCAAAGATTTACTTTAATAATTTGCTTCTCTCCAGCGCGAGTTAGTCGGCGCACCTTAATTTCTTTAATATCTGCACTTAAAGTAATACCCCCCGCCATTTTAATTGCTTTAGTCACAGTATGCAGCCTAGTATTCTGACGGAGTGAAATATTGCTATCTGCTTCACTAGAGTCTGATTTCTCTGCTGTAGGCAAAACTTGACTTTGGTCAATATCTGTTTCTAGTATATATGGGCCAGGGCGTGCTACTTCTCCAACCACCGCAATTTTGAGAGGTTTATTATTAGTACCAGCAAAGTTAGCACTTGCTAGTTGAGTTAACTCTACCGGGTTAATTTCTGCAATACTAGGTACAAATAAGGTATCCCCATCCAGCAAAAAAATATCTTGAACTAAGTTGCCACTTTGCAAAAGTTCCCATAGATTAATATTGATTAGTTCTTCTGGGGCGTTGAGTTGGAAACGACGAATTTTGATTTGTCTAATATCTGCTGAAGTTGTTACTCCACCTGCTACCTGTAATGCTTTAGTAACTGTAGGCATTTGAGTCCCACTTTTACTACTACCCCCAAGACTTACTATAGGCGAAATTGTGTATGAACCGGGATATTGAACTTCTCCAGCGATCGCTATTCTTAATGGACGTGCAGCTAATAAGTTAAGGTTAACTATAGGTATTTGTAAATACTCACCATATTTTTCTTCAATTAACCCTTTGGCTTTTTCCAAGGTCCTTCCCTGAACATAAACCTTACCTATTAATGGTAGATTAAGAGTCCCATCAATTTGTACTTGATGTTGCCCATTTTGTCCACTATATTCTGGTATATTAAAAACATCTATTTGAACGTGATCACCAGGACCAAGTGTGTACTCTTTTGAAACACTTAAAGGTGTTTCTGTTTCAGGAATCAGTATTAGTTCTGGAGGTAGATTTAATAGAGTTGGTTGTGGTTCTTGCTCTTTAGACCAAGATTCTCTTAGTTTTGGTAAGGTTGAGGTTTCTGATAATGTTTGGTCTTCCTGGAGTAGGGTGTGAGCAAGTGCCGAATATGAAACTTCCCAAAAAATGCATAATATAACTATTATTCCACAACTTAAAACCTGGGATAAAGATAATTTTCGGCTAAAGATATCTTCTTTATTTATTGATTCTTGTTGCTTCATTGATCACTCCCTTGCTCTAATTTCAAACCAAATAACCTAGTTTTTCTAAACTACTAATTACATTAGCTACACTTTCATCTAAACTTTCTTTATCTGTGCAACAAGTAATTTCTGGATTATTTGGTGGTTCGTAAGGATCATCAATACCGGTAAAATTTTTAATTTCTCCAGCCCTAGCTTTACCATATAACCCCTTAACATCACGTTGTTCACATACTTCTAAAGGTGCATTGATATAAACTTCTATAAAATTTTCATCCATTTCTCTAATTTCATTGCGTACTGCTTTGTAAGGACTAATTGCTGCAGTTATCGCCACTACTCCATTCCTGCTTAAGAGATGAGCTACAAATCCGATGCGCCGGATATTTATATCTCGGTCCGCTTTGCTAAAAGTCAACCCTTTTGATAAGTTTTCTCTGACTATATCCCCATCTAATATTTCTACTTTCCGACCTCTTTGTTTTAATTTTTCTGCCACAATTTTGCTGATAGTTGTTTTACCAGCTCCACTTAACCCCGTAAACCACAGAATAAATCCTTTTTCCATTTTAGCTTGATTTTTTTTAGTTTTTACTAAAGTTATATTTTACCTGTATTTGTGAATTAGTAGTTAATACATATTGTCTAACCAAATTTTTTGCCAGAAAACAATATTTTTTTGGCCATTCAGTTCTTGATATTTTTATTTACTATCTAATGGTAAAACACCCGATAATTATGGGAATAAACTTTTAAATTTTACTGGCTAATTGCAATAATCTTTAGATTTATTTAAGTTCTAAGTTAATATTTACTCCTGATAAAAATTTCTCTCAATATCTTTGTACACTACAGCCTTTTCTATATATTGAACTGACAAATTATTTCCTAACTATCCTGATTTGTTCCTAACAGTCCGTATCAGAAAGTAGACACTCTCAGACGGACGTAACCTATGCAAAATTATACGCCTATCATTATCTCTTTTTTATTATTACTTGGTAATACTTCTAGTAGCCAAGCTTTGATGACTGCAAATGAACTTGAATTATCTGCAAATTTTTTAACACAACACGCAGGTAGAGGCAATGCTGTAAACAATCATGGAGATTTAGAAACTGTTCCTAGTGGAGAAGGTATCCGAAAAAAATATAAATTTTTCAGTATAATTCCTACTTCTGGGCAAGATAATCAGGATCTTATCCCTCATCGTGGTAGTGGACGCTGAGGCTGTTTCCTACTTTTTAAATTTCTAAATAAGGATTACGCCTCTTGCAAATGTCAAATTTGATTTACCCTTGATAATTTACAATACTTAACTAGAAATAATACTAAATTCACATTAGTGAAAGGATATTTTTAAAAGTTATAGCCTTTGCTAAATAAGGTATTGGGCTATGGGACAAGCCTGATTTATACCCGGATTTAGTATTAGCTTTAAAGCCTCGCCCGATGGACGGGCGAGTTTTTATTTGAAAAATATTCTTAAGATTTTTCAATCAATAACTGTTTCGATAATGGAATGTTTGGGATCAAGAAGATCCAATAAGAAGGTTTATAAGTTAGTGCATTTTTTGCAAATAATCATGCTATAATTAAGCGATTTTATCCTATTTTTAACATGATTTATAGCTTTTGTTAATAAACTATAAGCTTCTGGTTCATTAACAACCAGATGAAGTCAGAAAGAAAAAAAACCAAATCAATCAATTGAAGTATGGCCTCTTTGTGCTAGGTTTTGAAACACTATTAGGCTTGAAAGACATCAATAATAGCCAATTCTCACTACGCGGAAAGTTGTTGATAACAATCATCGACATGACAAAACAAAGCATCTATAATTAATCATATGGAGAGGTAGCTAAATTATTTCCTTTCTTTTCTTCAGCATGTCACTTCTCCAATTCTAATCAAGAACTGACATTAAGTTAAAATTATTTCCTTTATTGGGTAATTTTATGTTATGATTATTAAGTTGAGGTTGGTTATAATTACTTAGTTTTTGTTAAAGCTAACAAAATAAGTAAGAATGAGAATTGTGAATATTCTCGTTGGATATTTTAACTTTAGTCCATTTTACTAGAATCATATGGCCTTTAGGAAGAGTTGAGCTTTTGAAGTGAGATTTAAAACTATAGATTAATATCAAAAAATATTAACCTATTGATAATATTCGGGAATTGAAGCTTATAGAGATTCCAAAACTCGTAAACAGCAAGTAGAAACTATACTTGTACAATTATTTCTATTACGTCTTTCCATAAAACTATACAGGGTGTAAAAATATACTAAGATAACAAACTATTCACAAGCCATATTAGGGTTATTGCTCTAAGGCAAAATGAAAAAAAGTTTTCAAAGAGATATATTGGTAGGTGTATCATCTATAACTGACTGGTTTTCTGGTATTGTTAAAGATTATCATAGTCAGCACATTTTTCATTGTTAATCAGGGAGGACAGGATACCTTCTAAATTTTGTTTTTTTGAGAATTATAATTTTGAGGATTATGATGAAAACCGATACGGATCTAATAAATAGTCTGAGTCCAAGTGCTATGGATCAGATTATGTTATATCTAGCCTTTAGTGCCATGAGGACAAGTGGGCATCGTCATGGAGCTTTTTTAGATGCCGCTGCAACAGCAGCTAAGTGTGCGATTTATATGACCTATATTGAACAAGGTCAAAATCTTCGTATGACTGGACACCTACATCATATTGAACCCAAACGGGTTAAAGTGATTGTGCAGGAAGTAGAAGAAGCACTAACAAAGGGTAAATTGTTAAAAATGTTGGGTTCTCAAGAACCTCGATACTTAATTCAGTTTCCCTATGTATGGTTAGAACAATATCCCTGGACTCCTAGTCGTTCTCGCCTTCCTGGTAATAATCTTACTACAGAAGAAAAGCGATATATTGAAGGTAAACTTCCTTCAAATATGCCTGATGCTAGATTGATTAATTCTTTTCAGTTTATGGAATTAATTGAGTTCCTACATAGACGTTCTCAAGAAGATTTCCCTCCTGAACGCCGGATGCCTCTAAGTGAAGCTTTGGCAGAACATATTAAGCGTCGTTTGATTTATTCTGGTACGGTAACTAAGATAGATTCTCCTTGGGGAATGCCTTTTTATGCTCTGACTCGTTCTTCTTATTCCCCAGAGGGTCAAGAAGAACGCACTTATATAATGGTTGAAGATACAGCTCGCTATTTCCGGTTAATGAAGGACTGGGCGGAAAATAACAATACTAATAAGGTAATGCGCATTTTAGAGGAGTTTGATATTTCTCCTGATCGCTTTGAACAAGCTAAAGAAGACTTAGATGAAATAATTAGACATTGGGCTGATAGATATCATGAATCAGGTGGAAAACAAATGGTAGTTCAGATGGTTTTTGGTTTAAAGGATGATTAGTCTAATTATGAAGTTTTTATAGCTTGGGAGCTAGAATAACTTCTAACTCCTGGTTTATAGTAATTTTGATTTAACTATCAGGTTTTTTTTATAATAAACATCTCTAAAAATTATCCAATACTTAATATAACTATGTTTAAAGGACTTACATAGCAGCAGCTAGGATTTGTGTTTCATTTTGGGAAGCGAAACACAAATCTTTTAGATAGTTATTTTTTTTGTGCTCTTTACCATATTAGATATAGTTATTTATTATTAATTATTTACCATATTTATCTATGTATTTTATTATTTTACATAAACTATGATTCATAACAATATTAATGTTCCTTTTCCTTCCTTAATAGTTATTATGCAGATTTAGTAATATTGATGATTAAATCTCCTCGTTCACTTTCAGGAGCCTAACTGCAAAAATAACTGCTTGTAGACTATTACCCTTAATCTGACTTAACTACATAAGCACTTCAAAAGTCATTACATACAATTTTTCAAAAATAAAGTACTAGTAAAGTAAGCTGTACTCAAGAAGCAGAAGAAAAGACTCAAACCAAAATTAGAGTCAATGAAGAAGTGTTGTTCTGTTCTGTTGTTCAGTGATAAAATCCTGTAAAGCTTACTATACAAGCTTTTAAATATTTGAAAATTTCCCAATCCTAACTATTTTTCCTAGTGGAACAAGCAAATTTAGGAATACCATATATGTAAATAATACCATATCCAGTGATCAAAAGCTAATATTTAAAATTATTTTCTAATCTTTCAGCATAAGTCCTTTTTTCCTCTGCCTTACGTTGAGAATAAAGCTCCCGTCTAAACCAGATTTAGTATTACACTAATTTCTCATTTCTCTAAAAGTCTGTATATTCAATTCATACATTCATCAAGGGTCATCAAAGTAAGAATTACAAGACTAATCAACATTATAGTCCTTCAACCTATACATTTTTGATCTCAGACTACCCACCCGCGAAGAAAAGCAATCTTAAAATATGTATTAGAAAAACAACTCAAGAGTATTATAGGAGAAGTGGTCGGATATTTTGTCCTTTGATTTTTATGCAATTATTCTGTCCAAAATATTAACTTTTTGAGGGTTTTAGATGCGATACTAGGCACTTTTTTCATCCCCAAAAAAGCAAGTGCCTTTATCTGTCAATGCTTTTAGATTTAATCAGCAAACCCTAAATTATTTATTTAATCAAATCAAGGAAAAACTTATACTTCCTATTCATTTTCTGGAGAAGCAACAGAATCTTTATTTTTGATATTTTTTTCTGAATTAACTTCCTCTTCTATTACTTCTTTTTCAGAGACAGAATCTTTATTTTTGATATTTTTTTCTGAATTAATTTTCTCCTCTACTACTTCTTTTTCAGAACTTGCAGGAGACTGAAATCCTTCTTTTTTTTCCGTAGTAGTCGATAATTTTATATCATTAAATAAAGGTCGATTAAAAGCTCCAATATTAAAACCTTCTACATTCAAACTACTAACATAATTCCACATCCAACCAGGACTATAAAGTGGCACCATCACAGCATTATTAAGCAAATATTTTTGAACTGCCACAACTTTTTCTTGCTGTTCTTTAGAATTAGTTGCAGTGCGCATTTCTGTTAGTAATTTATCAAGTTCATCACTGTGATAACCTCCCATCCAACCGGGAGAATGCCACAATTTATAAAGAAAATCTGGGTCGTACCAAGACCATCCCATCATATCAATAACACCTCTGCCTTCTGCTTGACTATTCTCCTGTTTTATTCTGGCATTCAGACTGCCAATATCCATTGTCTCTAAATTGGCTTTTATTCCCACAACTTTTAGTTGAGTTTGAAAATTTTCGAGGATTTTTTCACGGTTTCCTCCTTTCCAAGTTAGGAGAGTTACTTCTAATGGTTTATCTTTACTATAACCAAGTTCTTTTAGTAGGGTTTTTGCCTTTTCTGGGTCTGGTTTAATACTAAACTCTGAACAAAGTTTACCATCATTAGGGAACATAACATTGACGATGGGACATTCTGCAGGTTTAGCTAAATTTGCTAAGATTTCTTCTGTTGCTTTTTTCACATCTATTCCATAAGCTATTGCTTGTCTTGCCTTTTTTTTATTGAAAGGCGCTCGAGAAGTAACGAATTCTAAAAATACTATTTGCCCAGTATTTTTAGCAGTATAAAGTTTTAAATTAGAGTCTTGCTTTAGATTAGAAATTTCTGCTATTGGAGGTTCAGTTAAATGAATTTTTCCAGAATTAATACCTGCTAAACGAGCTTCTATTTCCGGAATGGTTTTTATTACTAATTTCTTGATATAAGGAGTTCCAGAATTTTCTACGGGTCTCCCATAATTTTTGTAGTTTGGGTTAGCTTTCAGTACAAGTTGTTCCCCTTGAGTCCATTCTACAAATTCAAAAGGACCTGTACCTATGACTCCGTCTATACCAAATTTGTTGTTGTAAGTTTTTATGGCTGAGGGACAAATCATGCTAGAGTAAGGGTCGGCTAGAAAACGAGGAAAAGGGCTAAAGGGTTCAGTCATTTTTACTTTAACTGTCAGATCGTCTACGACTTCTACTGTTTCTATTGGCCCCCAACTGTCTTTGATGTTATTTTCTGTTTCGGGGTCTATGGCTCTGTCTATGGTAAATTTTACGGCATTAGCGTTAAAGGTTTTGCCGTCGTGGCATTTGATGTTTTCGTTGAGTTTGAAGGTATATTCTTGGCCATTGTCGTTGACTGACCATTCTTTGGCTAGGTTAGGTTGAATTTTGCCTTGGTCGTCGAAAGTAAGCAGGGTATCGTAGATTTGGTCTATTATTTGTCTGGATAAGGGTGATGTTGTTTTGTGGGGGTCAAGGGTGTCGGAGTCTTTATATCTAGCCCAAACTAAAGTATCTGTTTCGGGAGCGGTGAGTGTTTCTGAGGTTGTGGTGGGGGTTTTGATGTTGTTGCAGGCGATCGCTATTGAAGCAATTGTTAATATTATTAATCTGAAGGGCCAATTTTTGTGATGAGTGAATTTTTGGATCAATTTGTTTAGGGAAGACATAGGATATTTATTGTTGTGGTTAGAATTTATAGCGGTTTTTATTTTATGAGTACGAAATTTCTGCCTGACTCACAAATACATAAGTGTAAATCAACTATATAGGAATTATCAAAACTATAGTGCCACAATATATTTAGAGTTTATAACTCAAAAATGTGTAATTAAAAATATTTAATTAGTTAATAAAATTTTTTATTATACCACAAAACTTGTTATCTATTTTTTAAAGTTGGCAACTATCAATAAGCTCTAGTTTATGGCTCTTGTTGATAATAGACTTTAAGGTATGATATTAGTTTAATTTTAAAATCCTAATATTAAGACTTACCCACGGCTATGTAATGACCGTGAGGACAAATG
The DNA here is from genome assembly GCF_000014265.1 of Trichodesmium erythraeum IMS101. Taxonomy (NCBI): domain Bacteria; kingdom Bacillati; phylum Cyanobacteriota; class Cyanophyceae; order Oscillatoriales; family Microcoleaceae; genus Trichodesmium; species Trichodesmium erythraeum. The sequence continues at coordinate 2,972,210 of NC_008312.1, read as the reverse complement.
CGATTCATTCCTAAAAATGGGGTCCTTATGTGAAGTATGGGTAAGCGCTGAAAATGTTTAGTGTAAGATGAATTTTAATCACTTCAGGTAAAATAAAAAATGTTAAATTCTTAGTACATAGTGGGTAAAACTTTGCTAGACGAACAGGCAAAAAAAACTATACTGCGTAAAATTCCCCATGGATTATACATTTGTGGTGTTAAAGATGGGGATGAAGTAAACGGCTTTACAGCTAGTTGGGTAATGCAAGCATCTTTTAAGCCTCCCCTAATTGTTAACTGTGTTAATAAATCTTCTATATCCCATACCATGATTAAGACTAGTGGAGTATTTTCCCTTAGTTTCTTAGGAGCAGAGCAAAAAGATTTAGCTCAACAGTTTTTCAAACCTCAACGTCGTGTGGGAAATAAATTTGAAGAGGTAGAATTTTATTTGGGGGAAACTGGTTGTCCAATTATTTCTGATACTCTTGGCTATGTTGAATGTAGAGTTATGGGTGCTGTCGAAAAAGGGGATCATACTGTGTATGTAGGAGAAGTAATTGCAGCAGGTGTGCATCGTGAGGGAGATCCTCTGTTATTAGAAAATACAGGCTGGAATTATGGTGGCTAGCTAAAATTACCGAAAGACTAGCGCTATAATTTTAATTTAGTGTCTGGCGGTCATGGTGTGCACCACAATTTTGGCAAGTTCATTCCGTTCCCAGAAATCTACAAAAAATTCATAAAATCTATCATTATCTGATTTTTGATCTATTTTTGTTCCTACTTTATTCTGGCAATGTCGGTGCGATCTAGTTCACAGGCACACGGAATGAACTGACTAACTGTAGCTAAATTTAAGGCTGCATTCAAGTATCGCTCACGAGCTTTAATTGCAGTGTTTGCAATTGAAAACAAGTTCTGATAACAGTAAAGACTGCAACACAAATCAACAGTTTGAGATTCCCGATACATTTAAGTCTTCTATTACTATTTGTCTGTGGTTAAGAGTCAAATAAGTAGTTAATTTATAGGGCTTACACACAAACCCCATATCTAGTGGGGGTTTTCTAGCATTCGCCCTCTACATGGCATTCGCTCTCTAGGTTCAATACTTACACTTTGGAGGAGGTAAGGCGGGAGGCAGAAAGCAGGAGGAGAGAATTAGCACTTACGGCGAATAAGGCGATCGCTTTACTACAAACAAAAACTTTTTGATCACTGATGATTCGGATATGATATTCTTCCTAAGATATGAAGATTTTCCACTACGATAACTATAATTGAAAGTTTATATAGAAAATTATAGATTTTGAGAGAACGCTGAGGTTGCCGAGGTGAAGCAGGAATAGAACTGATTATTTAGAGAAAATCAAAGATTCATGTAGATGATCATAAGTCTTTCAGAAGGGCTAGATGAGCAATGAAGCAAACATTAAAACCAGCACAACAGAATGGAAGATGACCTTCTGGTGAATTCAGAGAAAATTCTAGATCGAAGTAATTTTTCCACATTCCCCCTTCTCGCCAACCAACTTTTTCACCAAAATGATTATAGGTTTCCCAATTTATTTGTTCTAATTTATTACCAGTTTCTAAATAGATACGCTTCTGTGTAGCAAAGCCAAAACGTTCATCAGAATATTGTCGCCAAAGTTGATCTATTTGAAGAATAACTTTAGTCGGGAAATTTTCTAGGGATGATTTATCTAACCATCCTTGATCAATTCTTCCTGCAAACTTTAGCATAATATATTTAGTTTCTAAATCAGCTTCTTTCCACTTTTTATTTTGAAGCAATTTTTCAAGGGAATGTTATGTTTTGGAATCAGAAAATATGTCAACCTCTAATTTTTCTTCTCTTTCGCACCAATAGCATTTGCCATAAGTTTTACTATACCAATGGGTATCAACTCTTTTACACTGTACTAAATCATTAATGGCACTCTCTAAAGCGTCAACCCAGTTCTGAGGAGTGGGTCGTTTTTCTGGATGATAGTGTCCATCGTTGAAGCATTTTTGGAAGCATTTTTGAATTTTGGGGTGAACTATTTCAAGGGGAATAGTTCTCGGTCCTGGTAGAATTTTACTATTGGGAGCATAGCACCAGAAACCTAGTCGGATGAGTTCATCAATTTTGGGTGGCTCTTCTGTTCCTATCCACCTTCCTTTAAAGGGATGTCCTCCAAATAATAAATGATAGATAATAAGGGCTAATCTAAAGTTATCATGGGTAGGAGTTTGAACAATTTTTGCTAATTCTTTTTCTAATAGTTCAGGAGGGGTAAATTCTTCGGAACCAACTAAACAATGATAGATTTCTTTTGTCTGAGGATGGCGAACTTGAAATGAGTCTGTATTAATTATTGAAGCAGAAGCATATCGGTTAACTAGAATATTTTGTGGCTTCATATCTCCAATAACATAATCCTGACTATGAAGAGACTGAATAATAGTAGCAATATTTTTAGCAGTATGGTGAAGAAAAAGCCAGTCTACTGACCAGTGGAGTTGACTATTTATTTGCTTACGACGCTGAGGATTATAAATATTAAATAGCAGTTTACTATCTTCAATAAATTCCATGACAAAGCCGATAATTTTTCCTGTTTTATCTGCTAGTAAATACTCAGGCCAAGCCCACGCTTGTTGAGAACCATGAAAATTTTTCGGTTTATAAGCTACCATTACTTCTAACTTTTTTATCCTTGCTGGTGTAACTTCATAATAAATTTTTATTAGGTATTTCTTTCGGTAGCGATATTTTTGAGTTATCCAAATTTCTCCCTCCGAATTACTCTTAATTCGTTGATCTTTAAAAATATCTCTATCTAAAACTAAGATAGGGATAATTGGTTCAGGATTAGGGTCAGAATTAGGAATTGTTGTCTTTTGTTGAGTTTGTTGAGTCTGTTTAGTATTTTGATTTTTACTAGTTATTTCTTCCCATGCATTCGTTGGAGGAAGTCTATTCTTTTCTCCTATCTTGCTAACTGAAACTTGCTGAAGTGAAAAACTTAGCCATTTAAACAAAGATTGAAAATCTAAGCCGTTGAGTTTTTTAGGAGGGCATACAGAAATTTCACTTAATGTCTCCATATCTGCATCTCTTACCCCAACAGCAAAAAAAAGTAATTTTCTATTAGTTTCAGCTTCTTCTATTTTTTTTGCTGCATCTTGCCAAGTATCAGTAGGTTGCCCATCAGTAATTAGAAAGATCCAGGGTCGATAGTATTGAATATCGCTATTTTTGTAGTCTTGTTTTCGCTTTTCTAATAATTCTAGGGCTTTTTCAATAGCTTTTCCCATGTGCGTTACTCCTGATGCTTCTAATGTTTTGGGAATAAATTTATCTACAGTAACAAAATCTTGAACTACTTCAATTTCACTGTTAAAAGTAATGACAGCTATTTCTACTCTTAAGGAAGCCAGTTCATCTTCCTTTACACTTGCCTGAAATATTTTCACTCCTTGATTTAATTCAGTAATAGCTTCTCCTGACATTGAGTAAGATGTATCCAGTAGGAGGATAATGGGACAACGGTTTTCAGGATTCTCAACAAATTCAGGTTCAGGAAGCCGTTGTTCAGGATTCTCAACAAATTCAGGTTCAAGAAGCCGTTCAGGTGCAGCTTTTGCTTGAGCTTCTCTTGCCTCTTGCTTTTGTTTCTCTTGTAAGTAAGAATCAACTACTAGAGGTAGATTAACTGTATCAACCATAAAAGTGCCACATCCTTCAACACCAATCATTTCAAGAAGTGTTTTTATATAATTTTCGGCCTCCTTTTGAGAGTCACCTCTTGTGTTTAGAAACTGTATTGCCGTTTTACCAGTAGCAGCTTGTTGAAAATGACTATAAACAACTTTTGTTAATACACGAGAAACTAAATTTCTAATAACTGCATATTTCTTAACAACTTGCCCAGAATCATCAGTAACATATATTTTGTCTTCCCCTGTATAATATCCAACCATACAAATCATCTTAGGAGCATTCTCAGCAGCAATACGAATAATTTGGGTAAACTGAACAAAAATTTCAAAATGGTCTCTAGAAATTAGCTTCATTTGTTTCAGTTCATAGTCATAATTTAAGGGATGTTTTTTCTGATCTGACCAATTCAGTATAATTTGGGTAGTTGGCACTAATTTGACCGTTTTTACTCTGGTATTAATTGCATATTGACCAGCAGTAAGAGGTTCTTTTTGAACTCCTTTGTACCCTTTTGGAACTAATTGGTATAGAGACTTTTCTGCACCATAAAAAATGGGCTGTTGATCATAATTTTTGTCATATTCTTTTCCAACAAAAGATATAACAACTCCCACCTCTTCTTGCTCAATTCTAGTTAGTGGTACCTGCTCAACTTCAACAAACCAAGGATTTAGACTCCAGGCTCCTTCTTGGAGAACTTCTTCTTGCAATCCTTTATATCCTCCTAAATCTAGGAATTTTTGTGCATTTTGATAATTATCGTGTCCTTCAATTATTGGTCCAGCAATTTCACCTTTAGGGAGAATTTTCCCAACCATCGTAGTTAAAATACCAATTTTATCTTTGTCGATTTTATAAACCTTTAAATTATTTGGATTTTCATTATATTTATAGGCATTAGTAGTAGTAATTACGCTAAAGAAATCAGTGTTAATTTTATAGTCACCGTCAGTCAAAATAGCAAGTTGCTTACCTTTTTGTCCTCCATTTTTCAGAAATGCTTCAGCATCCTGAAAGTTATCACATTCCACCACTCTACCTAACGTTTGTTCATCAGACTTAAAAGTCCCCTCATTGGCTATTACCAGTCCTATTTCTCCTTGAAGAATCCTAATAATAGGAACTGTACGAATAGTGAATATTTCGGGGTTAATGTAATAGGTTCCTGGCTCCAAAATAGCAAGCTGTTTACCAGCTTGTCCCCCATTATTAAAAAAAGCTTGTACATCCTGAAAATTATTACAATCAACTTTTTTAGCAAAGTTTTTTCCCTGTTCTAGAGACTGTCCATATTTTGCTTCTACTAAGCCTATTGCTTCTGAAGTAATAACTGATATGTATGGTGATGGTGTATATGTAGGAGTATCAGTACTTTGATGTTTAAATTGTACAAGTGTATCTCTAATTTCTTTTAGCAAACTAATACCTTTATTTTCATCATATAACACTCTAAAAAATTTATATAATTCGTTTTTGTTTAGACCATTACACTGATTAAAAAAATCAGATATAATTACTAGCAGAGGGTCACTTAAAGTTAATTTACGAATATCAAATCCCCCTTTTTCTAGAACATAATGTGTAAACAAACGTTCCTGTGTTTTATATCTTTGTGAAAGCGCATTAATAATTTCCCTCTTAACATCTCCAATATCTTCATATTTACTACTTCGTTTTCTAATCTCGTCTAGAACCTTTTCAAACTCACTAGGCATAAATATTTTCTCACTTCCCTATTTGATTAATCACTTGTTCTTGAAGCATCAAGCTTTTTACCCTTAAAGGTCTACTACCTGGATTTTTCTTACTTAAAGTCTTAAATATTTTAGCTTGTTGATTTAATCCCTGACCAGAAAATCTTGTTAAAAAATCAGAAATAATAACAGGTAAAGCCTCATAACTACGAAGTTCTCCCACAGGAAAATCAGCAGAAATATGTGCTAAAAAAAGTCGAGCATCTTTTTCATAACAATGATAAAGTGCATCAGCCAAAACATCATTAGTAATCAACCCACTTGCTTCCAACCGTTCCTTATATGGTTCAATAAAAAAAGGAAGATTTTGTTCTAAATCTGGACTAAACAACAATTTCCTGTTTTCAGCTAAAATAGAAAAACAAATTTCCATTGCCAAAATAAATTGTGCCCTCAATTCCTTAATTTCCTCTCTAGCTTGAAATATCTCCTCAAGAGTTTCACGGTTCAAACTTTGTACCTCAAAGATCATTGCATCTAGTTGAGCCTCACGCTCTTGTGTTTGTTTATCCTCAACGAAATATAGCAATGCTTCAAAAGGAGCCCCCAGAGGTCCAGCAAAGGTCGAAACTCCCTTAGTTATACTTTTCAATGCCCGTTTGATATTCATATATTTTTTCTATGTGTTTTCCCTTCCTTTCTTTAGGTCTATTATAGACAATTGATTAGTTAACTTTTATAATTGAAGACCTACGTAAATAGTTTATTTTGTTCATCCTCAACTATTAATCGAACTATGCCATTAATCAAAGTCAAAACTTCCGTTGCCCAACTAGAAAAAGATAAAATTGACAACCTTCTCAAACAACTTTCATCTAGTATGGCCAAGCATTTTAGTAAATCAGAATCTTACGTAATGACAGCCTTTGAATCTGATATTCCCATGACTTTTGGTGGAAATAGTGATGAGCCGACTTGCTACATAGAAATTAAAAGTATTGGTAGTATGAAGCCTAACCAAACCAAAGAAATGAGTCAAGATTTTTGTGAACAAATTAATAAAACTCTCGGGGTTCCTAAAAATCGAATCTATATAGAATTTTCTGATGCTCAAGGTTATCTTTGGGGTTGGAATAGTTCAACTTTTTGATAACTTTTCCTGATTTTTTTGAGGAAATTATAAGGCTACGGGCAACTAAAAAGTCATAAGTCAAAAGTAATTTATTAAAGAATTTTAATACTTATATAGCAATTCCCCCAGTTATGAGGTGCGTTTATGATTCCCTGTTTTCTCCCTAAAAAAGAGAGGCTGCTTTTAAGCCTCTCTTTTTTAGCTATGGTTTATAAAAATATTTTTTAATGTCAAACTTGACAAAAGAAAGAAGTTACAAATTTACTATAAATTGAATATTTCTCAATAGTAAATGTATTTAAACATAGGTTTTTCCCAAGATATTTTTTTCCCTATGTGAAAATAGCGATCGCTCTTCCACCTGTTCCTATCTAAAGTCGGGCTTAAGGCTATGTCCCCATGTCACTACCAGAAAAGAAAAGGGTATCAGTAGTTCCCGATCAGGGATAGCTTAAAAAGGAGAGCAGGGGTATCTAAAACTGTACCTCATAGATGAAAGAACTGCTATAGTCATTTCATATTAAATGAAATACTTTACAGGAAATTTTTCTTTGGCAAAAACAGATAATTTCTCACCTGAAAATTAAAAAATGGTATTAGGTATTGAAACCATTAATTCTAATTCCTAATTCCTCATAAATTTCCTAGTCATTTGTAGCAAATATTTATCACACTTGGTATTAGGAGCTATTTAAACTAACAAGGTTACTTTCCTTGCATAAAAATCCGCCTAAATCTATCAATATAGGCGGAGTAATATATAAAAAAATCAGCCAAAAATCATACTAATTCCCAAAAATAATAGGAAAATTGACCAAAACTTCAGCTATTAAGTAATAAGTAAAGTTCAGTAATACCTTTAACAATTATAGAAATTTAGCGAGAATATATTATTCGGTAAAACCCTAATACCCAAATAATTGTTGGATACAATATTCCATCCTAACCTCAAAAATACATAGCAATACTTTTGAGATTTAGTATAATATTTATTAGCAAAAATTCCTAGTAGAATTATCAAAATATTTTACCCCACTTTCAGCATAGAATTATTCAACAAATTAAATTCTGAATCTACTGGATGGTAAGCCAAATCATCAATAGCTATTTTCTCAATCAAACTACCTAATCTTAATGCCTTAAGAGCTTGTTCTCCTCCAACTGAAGGTTTATTTCCTCCACCTACACAATAAACAAAATGCTCTAATTCTGCATGAAGAGGTTCAATATTGCTAGTATAAACCCTTTCAATTAAACCATCCTGACGATAAAGAACCTGACCATAGTCAGTCACATAATCTCCTGTTGTTTGACGGTGAATCAGAATTTCATTGTTGAGAAAATCTGCCTCTGTCAAAGAATTTTTACAGTGGGCAACGATGGAACGAAGTTTTTTATGTGTCACCTTACTGGCCGTTAAAGTAGCCACAATACCATTAGCAAAGCCAAGAGTAGCCGTAACGTAATCTAAATTTCCCGAACTAGAAGCACTACTACCACTAGCAGTCAGTTTGACAACTGGGGCAGCCACCAACTCTAGTAATAAATCAATATCATGAATCATCAAGTCCAACACTACAGACACATCATTAGCCCTATGAGAATAAGGACTCATCCGATGAGCTTCCAAGGCCAGTAATTCTTCCGTTTTCAGAACTTTACTGAGTTCTTGAAAAGCAGGATTAAACCTTTCTATATGACCCACCTGTAAAATTCTATTTGTTTCAGCAGCAGTATTAACCAAAAACTCCGCCTCACCAATACTGGCAGCGATGGGTTTTTCCATTAGTACATGAACTCCCGCCTTTAAGCAGGTCATTCCTACAGCATAATGTTGAAGAGTGGGCACAGCGACACAGACAGCATCAACATGAGGCAAAAGCTCTTGATACTCCTCAAAAAAACGAACTCCATACTTACTGGCAGTATCTAGTCCCCTTTCAACATTGATATCTGCTACACCTACTAATTCAGTATCTTTGAGCAAGCTTAGGACACGGGTATGATGCTGCCCCATATTACCGACCCCAATTACCCCTACACGAAGTAGTTTTGCTTGACTATTTTTGGTAAAATCAGTTGAATATAGTGTTGACATTCTATTTAGCACTCCTAGATTATCCTCCAGCACACCTAACTAATTAGACTAAAGATTTGTTTTGTTTAGTCTTTGCAAATTTATCTTAATTTGCTAGTTGAAGCTAGTGCTATGAAATTCTATTTAGGTTTTCCAATTTTTAGGGAGTGTCGATGATGATAATTTTTCGATAACAAACATTAAAGAATGATATTATACCACATAATCTTAAAAAAACATGGATTTACTAGTTTCTAATTGTCAAAATTAGTAATAGTATTTTTGAGTTGAGAATCTTTGACCTTACCCTTTTTTTCCAATAAAAAGCTTGGGATTCTCAAGTTATAAATCTGTAAAGTCCTCAATTACTTGCTTCATGGCCATAAAAATACAACCATTAGTAGTATTTTATAAATATATTTACTTTGATAAATAGAAACTAGATTAATTTTGACCTATTATATCTAGTGCTCAAGAGAGTTAACAATGATTTTTAACTATCTCATCCCCATTATTATAATGAAAAATTATGAGGGCATGAAATCTGGGAGCAAGTGCTATACAAACAAGATTTAGGAATTTATAATAGTATTTTATCCACTCAGTAAAATTATACCAAAAGCACTATATATTCTCAATCAAAAACCCCATTTTTTATCATCTTGAGGGAGTTGTTTGCATGAGAATCAATCAGAAATTATTGACAATGCTAACTATACAAGAGATTGTAATAATTAATATTTTGTAATTAGTTCAAAGCTGATTTTTTGCTTGAGAATTAGTAGTGGAAAATTCAATTATTTCTATGAATACAATAGTGATCAAAATAGGCACTTCTAGCCTAACTAATTCAGAAACCGGAAATTTAGCCTTATCTACAATTTCTAGCTTAATTGAAACTATTATCAATTTACGTCAGCAGGGATATCAAGTAGTTTTAGTATCTTCTGGAGCTGTTGGTGTAGGTTGCGATATATTAGGACTAACCAAAAAGCCTCGAAATATTTCTATGAAACAAGCCATAGCAGCAGTAGGTCAAGGACAAATAATGCGAGTTTACAATGACTTGTTTTCATCTTTGCAACAAACAGTTGCCCAGATTTTATTAACAAAAAGTGACCTGTCACGACGTAGTAGTTATGTCAATGCCTACAACACATTTCAACAACTTTTTCGACTAGGTGTAGTCCCAATAGTGAATGAAAATGATACCACTGCTGTTGAAGAGCTAAATTTTGGGGACAATGATACTCTATCAGCTTTAGTTGCCAGTCTAGTAGAGGCTGATTGGTTATTCATACTAACTGATGTCGATAGATTATACTCCGCCGACCCGAGAAAAAATCCAGATGCTTTACCCATTACCTTAGTAGGGGAAATAGAACAACTCAAAGAACTTAAAGTTCAAGTTGGAGAGTCTGTTAGTGGACGAGGAACTGGGGGAATGGTTACAAAAATTGAGGCTGCTAAAATTGCTACTTCTGCTGGAGTCCGAACTGTAATTACTGATGGTAAAGTACCCACTAATATACAAAAAATCCTCAATGGAGAATCTATAGGTACTCAGTTTGAACCTCAACCAGAACAAGTCAATGGTCGCAAACATTGGATTGCCAATGTTTTAGTTCCAGCAGGCCAACTATATCTAGACCAAGGTGCAGTTAAGGCAATTTCTGAGTATGGTAAATCTCTATTAGCTGCTGGTATTATTCAAGTAGAAGGAGAATTTAATTCATCGGATGCTGTCAAACTATGCAATGAAAAAGGCCAGGAAATAGCTAGGGGACTTGTGAACTACAGCAGTATTGAATTGCAAAAAATTCTAGGTTGTCGCTCAGAAAATATATCTGATATTTTGGGCTATGTGGGAGCTGAAACAGTTGTACATAGAAATAATCTTTTGCTGACAAATTAAATCATTGTTTCTGGTGGAGCTATATCAGAACCAACAACTAGACTATCTTTAGTGTATTTTAATCCTGGTCTTTGAGTCGTTTCTAAATGCTGATTTGAATGGGCAGCTAAATTAGGAGGTTCTATTGTCTTCCGAATCAGATTTGCTTCAGGACTTGGTTGTTGAGATATCCAATTTAGTCCACCTACTGCTCCAGCTATTAAAGCTGCATAACCTAAATATAAGTAAGCTGGATGTAGATAAAATCCAAAGCCTTTATTGGACTCAGACCAAGATGGAATTAAACCTTGAAGTGAATTGGAAATAGGTAAGGCTGCTGCTAAAGTTACTCCATCAAATCCTAAAGCATTGCCAAGATGAAAGATGAATCCCCGAAGATATATATCTTCTGGTAATTTTTCGGTTTCACCTTTCTCTATTGCTTCTATATAATGAAGTGGCACGAAAGTTTGTTTATGAATTTGTTTTATTGATAAACAACGCATTTTTCGCGCTTTTTGTAGTTTTTCGCCTAGTTCCTGTAGATATGTATTTCTTTCCTCAAGCAACAAAGCTTCTTGTTCTGCTTTTGTCGGCTTTTTATTCCATTTTAGTAGATATCTTTTTGGTTCAAACTCTTGAGATAAATTGTAGTTATTTTCTGATAGATTAGTGTCTGTATTATCAGAGTTTCTAGATAGGATGATTGATTCAGTTGAAGTTTCTAATTCTATAGTAGTAGCTAGGTTTGTACTCATGTTTTATTGAACCTGACTTTTATTTTTGGAGATTAATTTTTCCTATTTTAAGTTTCTGAATATAAGACTGTAAACTTGACTATTTTTGCTTTTGACTTCGATTTTAATTTGAGTGGGTAGCGATCGCTAACTATCTCGATCTATCCATTATCAGATTTTATCGAAGATATGTAAAAAAAATAGCTAGATGCAAGTTTAAATTCCATGGCTATGGTTGTAGTTCTATTTTTACTTAATAGGAGTAATCTAAGTAATTTATTCTGTGAGTTAGTATTGATTCCGGATTAATAACTAAAAGTGGTATAGATACCCAAATCTTTGTTAAGCAAGAGTTTTGAATTTTGTAAATATCTATCTTCTTATTAAAGCGGATTTGGTATAATACTAACTTCAAAGTACTACCCATTAGCTACAACACCTGTAATTAGGATATAAATGACCGTTCTAAATCAATATATCAGGACAACCTCGACTTATAAATAACTCTTATGACCAAGTAGGCTGAAATCTTATACTGTTCTGTTGTTGGGTTGACAGCATAGTCCACAGAATAGTAACTGAACATCAATCTCTGAAGTTAAATTAAACCCCGGGAAAATACCAGTTACCAGAAACAATACCTCCAACTCAAACTGATACATTCACAAACACGAAGGAAGGTAGGTAATAAACTCTCTAGGATATGAAATATTCAGTCAGTAACTACTCGAATATAGGATATAATTCCGAGTTTCTATAAAATAGAATTCGTTGTTGATTTAAGATATCATATTTCAGGTTTCAGGTTTCAGGTTAAGAGTTAAAGAATTAAAAAATTGATAATACCTTACTACCAAATGCATCAATTTTAGCCCGGGTTTTTCTCAATAAGTTTTTACTTCAATAATTTTCTATCTTTGCTCCCTATCAGCAAACCTACTAACTATCTTTGCTCCATACCACCAAACCAGCAAACTACTAAACCTACTCAAACTTAACAAATGAATGAGTGCTAATGGTAAGTAACTATAACGAACCCTCCGAGAGATTTGACCCGACACAGTCAGTCATAACAAGAAAGAGAAAACTTTCCTAAAAAACCTGAGAGTATAAGTTGAGAATAAGGTTATACAATTCTTGAGCAATCTACAAACAAATTTAGTTTTTAGAGAGATTAGGATTGGGTAAAAAGCTATCAAGTTGATATATCCATTATTAATATACTTTTCTTCTACCAATGTGCATTGTCTCTCAAAATATTTTTCTATAGAAGTGATTAATAATTAAGACTACTGAGGCAATCAATCACTAAAAAAAATATTCATATTATCGTAGGCTTTCAAGATAGTTTTGAGGATATCCAAAATAGAAAACTATTGTCAACTTCACTGCTTGTTGTAAACCCTATCAAGCAAAAATAGCCCTACTATAATCCCAATAAAATGAGCTACAATTATGTGAGTATTACCCAAGAGTATAAAAATATCTAGTGTAAATTTTTCTAGTTCTGTAGGGTTAAATACAAATGACTTACTCACTAAGGATTTGCCTAATAAAATACCTCCAATTGCTTCTCCTCCTAATAAAGCTAGACTCATCCCAACTAAGTTAATAATTAAAGTCCTTTTTACTTTTTGAGTTGTATCTGCCCTGCTTGGCCTTAAAGAAGATATTTGTGATCGCAATTGCCTTGCTAAGCGGGTATACCGAAATGACAAGAAAATACTGAATCCTAGTACCACAAGACTACAAACTGCAAAAAATAGTCCACCTCCTGTGCCAGCTCCAGTATTCTGGCTTAGTAAACCTACAGCAAAAATAAAAATTATACCTGAAACCATACCGAGGACAAGTTGTACCCAAAAACAAATCCATCCACCTAGTCGCAGAGCTTTGGCTACTTGTTCGACTGCAGGTGGTAAGGAAGAAGGGGAGTCTAATGAATTTGACATACTTACCAAATTTTTCGGTGAAAACTTTAATTGTGGAGCTTCTCGACTCTCTCGCTAAAATTTTTGCACAGAGATATTGACACTGGGTCGACTCCTTTTAAAATATACTTAATAATTATAAACAAACAACTCTATTTGCAAACACTATTAATTTTAAGGCCAATTGATAATGAAACAACCACAACCTACTAATACACCTAACTTGGATGAGCCAAAATTTGGGTTTAACCAGTACGCAGAACGCCTGAATGGTAGAGCAGCAATGATTGGTTTTGTATTGACTTTAGCAATCGAATACTTTACTGGAGAAGGTTTGCTCTCTTGGTTGGGTCTCAATTAGGGCTCTGAATATCTACATTAAGTTTTTAAATATATATTATAATAGATATTAAAGCTAGAGTCTACCTCTAATTTTTTACAGGATTGTTGTTGGTCAGCTCAAGTATTTTGATCATAAAGTTGACCAACAACTTTCCAATATTTAATTATAATGCACAATATCTCTAGAGTAAGCAATAATTAATTATATGTACAAATTAAGACTACATATTATCAAAAATTGCCCTGAGTTTAATATTTTTTATATTATAACATATAGCTCAAAAACAAACCAGCTTAACTTTAAGAAAGTTGTTGCTAAATAGAGGTAACAAAAATTGTTCAAGTAAACACAGAAGCAATAATTATTATGTTTGATTTCCAATAGCTACAATTTTTTTATATAACAAGCTTTTTGAATATTTTTTCAATTATTAAGCAGTTAAGTATAATGAATCTTACAGTGATAAAATAAGAAAACAGTACTATAATAAATAGTATTTCTATAATTTATACTTATAACTATTAACTATTGTAATTCCCAAAATTACTTTGAATACTGAAAATTATTTGATCTAAACATCTGCATGATTAATAAATATAGAAAGCAATATAATTATGCTTTGAACTAATTTAAATTTTCATATTTAGTATAGTTTATAACTGTAAGTCTACATAATTTAAGATTAAAGGAATGAGACTTTAAGCTTTATATCAATTTTGCTTAAAGACCCGCGCTCTCCTTTAAGGGAGCTTTGAGATGAAAACCAATCAATGTTGTGTTCTTACAAAAAATATTCTAAAATTTAAATATTAAAAGTTAAGCAGTAGATGGTCCAAAAAGCATACAAATTTAGATTTTATCCAACTCCAGAGCAGGAAATTCTGTTGCTGAGGATTTTGGGTTGTATACACCTCATCTACAACAAAGCTTTAGCAACTAGAACTCAAGCTTGGCATGAACACCCAGAAAGAGTGAGCTATAAACAAACTTCAGCTATATTGACTTCTTGGAAAAAACCGGAATATTTAAGTTTTCTCCCTGAAGTAAGCAGTGTAGTATTACAGCAAAGCTTAAGATATTTAAAAACGGCTTCTAATAACCTTTTTAGTGGACATACTAAATATCCTAATTCCAAGAAAAAAAGAAATGTTGGTAGTGCTACGTTTACAAAGTCAGCCTTCAAATGTAAAGATGGTCAAGTCTATTTAGCTAAGTATGCAGAACAATTATATATTAGATGGAGCAGGCAATTACTACTAGGTTGTATACCCAGTACGATAGCAATAAGTGATGCTAATTGGGGAGAATTAGTGAAGCAATTAGAATACAAAGCTCAATGGTATAGTCGTACATTAATAAAAATTGACAGATATTTTCCTAGTTCTAAACGTTACTCTAATTGTATTCATATAGTAGAAAAATTATCTTTAAATATTAGACAATGGGACTGTCCTGAAAGCGCTAGTCACCATGATAGTTATCTAAACGCAAGTATAAACATTTTGGCTACCGGACAGGCAGTGTCAGTCTGGGTCGCGACTGTAAGACCTGAAGAGAGTAAATCTCGGAGGGCAAGTACGATGAAGCAGAAAGCCCTTAATATTGATGAATTGGGAATTTTCCGCAAATGTCTTGTAGGATAAGCGTCGGGAGAGTGTCAATCTCCTTACGTCAAATAAATAAGTATACTGAAAATCTATTTTGTACTAAATTAAGCTTATGATCAATGCTTTATGGCTAAAAATTCTTAAAACAGCTTATCGAAAAGATCCAGTAGTCAGCTTTGTAGTGACAATGGGAGCAGTTGATGCCGTCATTGGAGGTGTCGAATCAAGTTGGTCTTTATTTTTTCTAGGAATGGGAACTGTAGGAGTTGCCATTATATTACGCCTCTATCTGCTCAAGGGTTCTCATATTGAGCAATCTAGTGCTGTTCCAGAATATTATTTGCCTCCTAATTCGTCTCGTCCACAACTACCAATTCTAAATATAAATAAAAAACATCTTCCTTAGATTAGAAAGAATTTATAGTCTAGAAAAATTACCCAAGTAGTTGCTATTAGTGACCTTTTAATTTACGAATATTCCCGCTCTATTAAGTGCTCTATTATGATAATGGTTGACTTGCATTAAATGCAGAACTTTCTAAATTAGTTATCATTTGTTTAAATATTCGGTGCTTGATAGACTGGGTTTTTCTAACAGTCCTAGTTATTTAGGTTTAAGCTTAAGGAAAATTGCTGAAATCTTGGTCATCATAGATAAAGGTTAATTACTTGGTAGAAAGGTTCGGCATAAATTAATCAGTAAAGTCTAATATCTAATTTTTTAATAGAATCATGGGAAAACTTAAAAACTGAGTTAGAAGAAATTCTTAATAATTAGTAGGAGTAACAGCAATGAACTGATTAGGTTAGAGAGACTGTTTGTCCTAATAGAAAAAGTCAAAGGGTAATTCTATAGGTATAGTGATCTTTATCAGTAAAAACCTTTCAATATAAGGAATTTAAATAAAAAACACTAGTTGTAGATTATTACTAGTCAAATATATAGGAAAAGCAAATAAATATTTAGAGATTATTTAGAAGTTGTTAATCCACCGAATCTATTAATAAAAAGGAACTATTTATTTGTTGTTCCCTTTTTATTAACTATTCAACCTAATTTTAAATTTTGCGCTAATCTTGCAGATAATTTGCTGACTTAACTTTAATATTTCCCCTTTATTGACTAAAATACTCCAATCTTTTCATATATTTTGCCATATTCTGAACCCTACTTAGAAATCTAAAACTATATAGTCAACTGTTATGGGCGGAGAGAGACTCGAACTCTCACGACCGAAGTCGCCACATTTTGAGTGTGGTGCGTCTACCAATTTCGCCACCCGCCCTTAATCCTTTGATTATTATACACATCTTTTGCTAAATTTTGCAATATATCCTGATATTTTTTGCTACTTGCCCACATATCAATTTCTTTGGCCCTCAATACAGGTAGAGGATGAGTTAGTTGAGCCGTTTGGACTTCCTTTAATACTTCACCAACTTCTGTATTACTAAGTTCATTATAAGCTCTTGCCTGAGCTAAAAAAGCATCTACATTAAGTTGAGGTGATATTGTTGGAGAACCACCAGCTAACTTCATCAAAGCTGATACAACTACTTGAGAATTTTGTGTGGCCAGTAGGGCTGCGCGATCACAACTAAATTCGGCACATCTTAGCCATTCTAGTATTTTGCTTTGTAAGCTTTGGGCTATTATGCCACCCCATGTCGAAATTTGTCCAGCAGCAAGTACAATTAAGTTACCTAGGGTAAGATATACTCCATGCTCACATTTAAGATGTCCTAGCTCATGACCTAATACTGCTTGGATCTCCTCTAAGTTGAGCAACTCTATTAGAGATGTATGAACAACAATAAAAGGTTGCTTCCCTCGCATAGCAAATGTATAAGCATTAGGTACAGGATTTTGACGAATATATAATTGGGGTGGTTCTATGTCAAGTGCTTGACAAGCGTCTAATAGTGTTTTGTGTAAATTTGGCAGTTGTGCTTCACTGACGAGAACACTGGAAGCAATATTTTCCATATAGAAAAATTGCTCACCTAATGGACTTAACAACTGTCTAACTAAGAGGTCTATACCAGGAAGTTGCTTCAAAGCATTTGTTGCCTCTAGATCTAAGGGATGCCGAAAATGATTTGCTTTTAAACCAATTAGTTGTGTTTTTGTTAGAGCCATATTTGCTTAAGTTTTAGCTTATCAACAATAATATATTACCAAAAAACTTGGTTTGAAGCCTTGCCCTAGAAAAGCGACTTTTTAGTAGTTTTTTTTAATTTAATGATTATTTTCGACTTGTTGGCTTGTAAAGACTTAAACTAAAAAGTATAACAATCATTTCATACCCATACATTAAGTAAAAATGATCACGGGGTGACAAGCTAGCTGGAAAATAAATATCTCAAGGAATTTACAGGTTAAGCTGAATAGTAATTCAAGTCCAATGGAAAGCTTATTTTTAATAAGGGGGAGTTGGTGAACCCTTCGCTTTCAAAAACTCCCCTCTATTTTAGTTGATTATTTATTCAAAAAAAATACTCTAAATGCTCTTAAAAAGATTATAAAAAAGAGTTGATAATTCAAGAAAAAAACAAGAAAACGATTCTACAGAGTATTAATCTTTGAGATAGCTTTAATTCCTTTTCGATAATAGGGTAGCTTATGAGAATGTAATGTACTAAATTCTCTACCTATTATTGAATAAAACTACAATAAAATTATTTCATTTTTTTTGTTTGCTTTTGCTTATTCAAAATTGTAATTTCAATTATTACATTTTTTCAAACATATCCTTGATTTCTATTTTTTGACTATATACTTTATTAATTTTATCTAGCGAAAATAAATTACTAATAATTTACTAGGTTTTGATATATTTTTCTGGTTAATTTTGCGCTTTTTATATATCAACAAATTGCATAGAAAGACTTGCTTGATTTTTTTATTTTTTTTGATTTAATAATAATTTTTTTAGCCAAATTTTACTTTTAATTTCTCGAGTTTACAATATTTACTAGCACCCTTAATTTCGTTTTTTTGTAGAAATGGAAAGTATAGATATTTTTGAGGATAATTTTTTAACCAACATGATAGATGGATACTATGTAATTTCCTATCTATTACTAAAATTAGTTAAATTTTTTCAATAATCTTAAAATATGACGAATTACTCCTTGTTGTTCTGTTATATTACTTGGATATTGATAACTTAATTGTTTTAGTATATAGATAATGTTCTTTTTTTCTAAACTACACTTATTATTAATATATTGATATTTTTTCACTAGTTTATATCTAAAGTTAATACTACTTATGATTGAAATAAAAGCATTTTCTTATCAGAATATTGACTAAAAAAATCAGAATATAGGTAAAATAAATTGTTTTAATCCTAAAAAATTTTGTATGTATTTTCGGCAATTTTGTAGATTTAATTGTGATAAAAAAAAGCTGATTATTCTGATATTTTTACAGTTTAATAGACTGATATAAAATATAATTTTTTTTAAATATTTAAACTATATTGCGATAATTAATTTCTGCTTTTTTTAGCCTCAATAATTATCCAATATTTCATTTTTATTGTTTTTTTTGTTTGATTTTTAACCCTTTTTTGTCATATTTTCAAGAGTATTTAAAGTATTTTTTTTATCAATAATAAACCTAAAATAGGAGGGGAGTTGGTGAAGGTTTAGCCTTCACCAACTCCTCTTTATCTAACAAATAGAGATTTGCACTAAACTGCAAGTCAGTTAGACTATAGTTATATATATAATATCAATATCAAAATTTATAGCAGCAAAAACAAATGCAGCATCACACATTTAAGGAGTAAGTAGAAACACTGATATAATACTATTAATAGCGATCGCTCCACAGGAAAAAAATAATTATCTGTTTATTTCTGTTAGTTTTTACTCAAAAATTTATTGGCTAATTTACTAAAAAATAACATCAAAAAAAATAAATTTTATATATATAAACTAAATTATTTATAGGAGCAAAAAAATATAAAATCACATATTTATGGCGTATATATTAGTATTTATATGGTGCTATATTATAGCGATCGCTACACACAAAAAAATTAATTTACTGTTTTTTGTTGTTAGTTTTTAATCAAAAAATTATTGAAAAATTTGATAAAAAATGATAGATAAAATAAAAATACTAATAATATATAAAATATCATTATTAATAGGAGCAAAAAAAATATAAAAGCACGCATTTATGGCGTAGATATTAGTAAATTATATTTGCCAAAATTTCCCAAAAAAATGAGTAAATGAACGTCAAAATATAACCTAAATAGTATAAATTTAATATTATTTCCGACTCGGATTTTAATTTTTTTTCTATCGCCTTTTGCTGTAATTAATCATTTTTCTCCTTCAGCTATTTCCATTTTGTATTTTCGGCTAAAACTTGAAGACTTTATCTGAATTTTTGAAACAGCCGGCTCAGTAAAACCAATAAATATTTTTATTTCTTTCGGATAGTTATTGAGATATTCTAATGCCTGAGTCACTCGAATTTTAATTTTTTTTCTATCGCCTTTTGCTGTAATTAATCATTTTTCTCCTTCAGCTATTTCCATTTTGTATTTTCGGCTAAAACTTGAAGACTTTATCTGAATTTTTGAAACAGCCGGCTCAGTAACACCAATAAATATTTTTATTTCTTTCGGATAGTTATTGAGATATTTTAATGCCTGAGTCACTCGAATTTTAATTTTTTTTCTATCGCCTTTTGCTGTAATTAATCATTTTTCTCCTTCAGCTATTTCCATTTTGTATTTTCGGCTAAAACTTGAAGACTTTATCTGAATTTTTGAAACAGCCGGCTCAGTAACACTAATAAATATTTTTATTTTTTTCGGATAGTTATTGAGATATTTTAATGCCTGAGTCACTCGAATTTTAATTTTTTTTCTATCGCCTTTTGCTGTAATTAATCATTTTTCTCCTTCAGCTATTTCCATTTTGTATTTTCGGCTAAAACTTGAAGACTTTATCTGAATTTTTGAAACAGCCGGCTCAGTAACACTAATAAATATTTTTATTTCTTTCGGATAGTTATTGAGATATTCTAATGCCTGAGTCACTCGAATTTTAATTTTTTTTCTATCGCCTTTTGCTGTAATTAATCATTTTTCTCCTTCAGCTATTTCCATTTTGTATTTTCGGCTAAAACTTGAAGACTTTATCTGAATTTTTGAAACAGCCGGCTCAGTAACACTAATAAATATTTTTATTTCTTTCGGATAGTTATTGAGATATTCTAATGCCTGAGTCACTCGAATTTTAATTTTTTTTCTATCGCCTTTTGCTGTAATTAATCATTTTTCTCCTTCAGCTATTTCCATTTTGTATTTTCGGCTAAAACTTGAAGACTTTATCTGAATTTTTGAAACAGCCGGCTCAGTAACACTAATAAATATTTTTATTTCTTTCGGATAGTTATTGAGATATTTTAATGCCTGAGTCACTCGAATTTTAATTTTTTTTCTATCGCCTTTTGCTGTAATTAATCATTTTTCTCCTTCAGCTATTTCCATTTTGTATTTTCGGCTAAAACTTGAAGACCTTATCTGAATTTTTGAAACAGCCGGCTCAGTAACACTAATAAATATTTTTATTTCTTTCGGATAGTTATTGAGATATTCTAATGCCTGAGTCACTCGAATTTTAATTTTTTTTCTATCGCCTTTTGCTGTAATTAATCATTTTTCTCCTTCAGCTATTTCCATTTTGTATTTTCGGCTAAAACTTGAAGACTTTATCTGAATTTTTGAAACAGCCGGCTCAGTAACACTAATAAATATTTTTATTTCTTTCGGATAGTTATTGAGATATTCTAATGCCTGAGTCACTCGAATTTTAATTTTTTTTCTATCGCCTTTTGCTGTAATTAATCATTTTTCTCCTTCAGCTATTTCCATTTTGTATTTTCGGCTAAAACTTGAAGACCTTATCTGAATTTTTGAAACAGCCGGCTCAGTAAAACCAATAAATATTTTTATTTCTTTCGGATAGTTATTGAGATATTCTAATGCCTGAGTCACTCGAATTTTAATTTTTTTTCTATCGCCTTTTGCTGTAATTAATCATTTTTCTCCTTCAGCTATTTCCATTTTGTATTTTCGGCTAAAACTTGAAGACCTTATCTGAATTTTTGAAACAGCCGGCTCAGTAAAACCAATAAATATTTTTATTTCTTTCGGGTGGTTATTAAATATTCTCAAATTTAAGTCATTATTATATAGCTTTAAACAAATTTTTCGATAATATTAACATCAATATTAACTCTGATTTTGGAGATATCCAATTAGAATATTTACTGATAATTAATGACTGAAAAATTTGATTACGAATCAACAATATTAACCCTTAACTTATATTCAGTTGCAGCCACTCCCAATGGGAAAACTTTTAAATAATAAACACCAGGATCTAAAATAGTATTAATCTTTTCTTTAGTTGTATTACCTTTCTCGTTTGACTGGTTAAGTAAACTCTCATCATCACCATACAATTTAATTCCTAGATCCTGAATAAAACCATCCACAAAAATACTCACTAAACCTTCTTTTTCTACCTTAAAACAGAAATAATCTTCCGTATTACGATTTACAGGTCCAGTTGCAAACCCAATATCATCAACCACTACAGTTTGTTCTGAAGAAAGAATTCCTAAATCTACAGCATCTTTGAAACTCTCTGGCACCTGGTTATTTCGAATCATACCTATTGCATTTTTATCTGACAAATTAGCATTTTTCGCACCGCTAAGTTTGATTCGAAAATTCTCATTCTTTTCATCAACAGTATCTCCCAAAATAGAAATATTTACAGTCTTTTTCGTCTCTCCCGGTTGGAATTTTAAGACTCCCTTTTTCTTCTCATAATCTTTTCCTGCTTTCGCGCTGCCGTCAACAGTCTCATAATTAACTCTCACTATTTGACTACTACTTTTGTCTAACTTGACTTCAAATTTCATATCTTTCTCACCTTTCTTTCCTTCCGTAATTTTTGTATCCTTGATAGATATTTGGGGAGTTTTTCCAATTATTTCATCATTATCCCGAATAACACCCACTGCATTTTTATCTGACAACTTAGCATTTTTCGCACCGCTGAGTTTGACCTGAAAATTCTCATTCTTCTCATCGCGAGTATCTCCCAATATCGGAACATTCAAAATCTTTTTCCTCTGCCCAGGCTTGAATGTCAGTACCCCACTTGTTTTTTGATAATCTTTTCCAGACTTCGCGCTGCCGTCAACAGTTCCATAACTCACCTTCACTGTTTTACTACTCCCCTTATTCAACTCCACCTCAAACTCCATATTTTTCTTACCCTTATTTCCCTCAGTCACCTTCGCATCCCCAATAGATATTTGCGGAACCGTTTCATCATTATCCCGAATAACACCCACTGCATTTTTATCTGACAACTTAGCATTTTTCGCACCGCTGAGTTTGACCTGAAACTGCTCATTCTTCTCATCGCGAGTATCTCCCAATATCGGAACATTCAAAATCTTTTTCCTCTGCCCAGGCTTGAATGTCAGTACCCCACTTGTTTTTTGATAATCTTTTCCAGACTTCGCGCTGCCCTCAACAGTTCCATAACTCACCTTCACTGTTTTACTACTCCCCTTATTCAACTCCACCTCAAACTCCATATTTTTCTTACCCTTATTTCCCTCAGTCACTTTCGCATCCCCAATAGATATTTGCGGAACCGTTTCATCATTATCCCGAATAACACCCACTGCATTTTTATCTGACAACTTAGCATTTTTCGCACCGCTGAGTTTGACCTGAAAATTCTCATTCTTCTCCTCGCGAGTATCTCCCAATATCGGAACATTCAAAATCTTTTTCCTCTGCCCAGGCTTGAACGTCAGTACCCCACTTGTCTTTTGATAATCTTTTCCAGACTTCGCGCTGCCGTCAACAGTTCCATAACTCACCTTCACTGTTTTACTACTCCCCTTATTCAACTCCACCTCAAACTCCATATTTTTCTTACCCTTATTTCCCTCAGTCACCTTCGCATCCCCAATAGATATTTGCGGAACCGTTTCATCATTATCCCGAATAACACCCACTGCATTTTTATCTGACAACTTAGCATTTTTCGCACCGCTGAGTTTGACCTGAAAATTCTCATTCTTCTCATCGCGAGTATCTCCCAATATGGGAACATTCAAAATCTTTTTCCTCTGCCCAGGCTTGAACGTCAGTACCCCACTTGTTTTTTGATAATCTTTTCCAGACTTCGCGCTGCCCTCAACAGTTCCATAACTCACCTTCACCGTTTTACCGCTGGGGTCGTTTAACTTCACTTCAAACTCCATATTTTTCTTACCCTTATTTCCCTCAGTCACCTTCGCATCCCCAATAGATATTTGCGGAGGTTGGTCGTTATCAACAATAGTTCCGATGGCTTGGGCATCTTTAAGTTTTGCATTTCGGGGGCGGCTGAGGTTGAGATTAAATTTTTCCTCCGCTTCATCCCGCTTATCTCCCAATATCGGAACTGTTATAGTCTTGTTCGTTTCTCCAGGTCGGAAGGTGAGGGTGCCTTTGGTCAGTTTGTAGTCTTGGTTGACTTTGGCGGTTTGGTTGGCTGTGGTGTAGTTGACTTTAACTGTTTCCGTCGTGGGGTTGTCTAGGGTGACCTTGAATTTAGCCGCTTTATTTGTATTGCCTTCAGTAATTTTCGTGTCTCCGATGGAAATTTTAGCTAAGTCTTCTGGTTTAATAGTAAAATTGCTGTTACTGAAGTCGGAAAGACTACCGTCGCTGATGCTGGTAACTTTTACCTGATAGTCGTTACCAGTGCTTAGGGATGTGGGAACTGCCCAAGAGTAACTGCCGTCGCTTTCCGTGGAACTGGAGATGGTGCCGAATAAAAAACCTGCTTTGTACAACTCTACCTTGACATTTTCATCTATATTATCCCTCCAAGTTATCCTATAGTTTTTTCCTCGTTTTAAAGTATTGCCTCCGTCGGGGGAACTAACTGTGATGAAGTCTTCTGGCTTAATAGTAAAATTGCTGTTACTCAAGTCGGAAAGACTACTGTCGCTGATGCTGGTAATTTTTACTTGATAGTCGCTGCCACTGGTTAGGGATGTGGGAACTGCCCAAGAGTAACTGCCGTTGCTTGCGGTGGAACTGGAGATATTACCGAAGAAAGAACCTGCTTTGTACAACTCTAGTTTGACATTTTCATCTATATTATCCCTCCAATTTATCGTATAGGTTTTTCCAGGTTCTAAGGTATTGCCACCGTCGGGGGAACTAACTGTGATGAAGTCTTCTGGCTTAATAGTAAAATTGCTGTTACTGAAGTCGGAAAGACTACTGTCGCTGATGCTGGTAATTTTTACTTGATAGTCGTTACCAGTGCTTAGGGATGTGGGAACTGCCCAAGAGTAGCTGCCGTTGCTTGCGGTGGAACTGGAGATATTACCGAAGAAAGAACCTGCCTTGTACAATTCTAGTTTGACATTTTCATCTATATTATCGCTCCAATTTATCGTATAGGTTTTTCCAGGTTCTAAGGTATTGCCACCGTCGGGGGAACTAACTGTGATGAAGTCTTCTGGCTTAATAGTAAAGTTGCTGTTACTCAAGTCAGAAATACTACTGTCGCTGATGCTGGTAATTTTTACTTGATAGTCGCTGCCACTGGTCACGGATGTGGGAACTGCCCAAGAGTAGCTGCCGTTGCTTGCGGTGGAACTGGAGATGGTACCGAAGAAAGAACCTGCTTTGTACAATTCTAGCTTGACATTTTCATCTATATTATCGCTCCAATTTATCGTATAGGTTTTTCCAAGTTCTAAGGTATTGCCACCGTCGGGGGAACTAACTGTGATGAAGTCTTCTGGCTTAATAGTGAAGTTGCTGTTACTCAAGTCAGAAATACTACTGTCGCTGACGCTAGTAATTTTTACTTGATAGTCGCTGCCACTGGTTAGGGATGTGGGAACTGCCCAAGAGTAGCTGCCGTTGCTTGCGGTGGAACTGGAGATGGTACCGAAGAAAGAACCTGCTTTGTACAATTCTAGCTTGACATTTTCATCTATATTATCGCTCCAATTTATCGTATAGGTTTTTCCAAGTTCTAAGGTATTGCCACCGTCGGGGGAACTAACTGTGATGAAGTCTTCTGGCTTAATAGTGAAGTTGCTGTTACTCAAGTCAGAAATACTACTGTCGCTGATGCTAGTAATTTTTACTTGATAGTCGCTGCCAGTGCTTAGGGATGTGGGAACTGCCCAAGAGTAACTGCCGTTGCTTGCGGTGGAACTGGAGATGGTACCGAAGAAAGAACCTGCTTTGTACAATTCTAGTTTGACATTTTCATCTATATTATCGCTCCAATTTATCGTATAGGTTTTTCCAGGTTCTAAGGTATTGCCACCGTCGGGGGAACTAACTGTGATGAAGTCTTCTGGCTTAATAGTGAAGTTGCTGTTACTCAAGTCAGAAATACTACTGTCGCTGACGCTAGTAATTTTTACTTGATAGTCGCTGCCACTGGTTAGGGATGTGGGAACTGCCCAAGAGTAACTGCCGTTGCTTGCGGTGGAACTGGAGATGGTACCGAAGAAAGAACCTGCTTTGTACAATTCTAGCTTGACATTTTCATCTATATTATCGCTCCAATTTATCCTATAGGTTTTTCCAAGTTCTAAGGTATTGCCACCGTCGGGGGAACTAACTGTGATGAAGTCTTCTGGCTTAATAGTAAAATTGCTGTTACTGAAGTCGGAAAGACTACTGTCGCTGATGCTAGTAATTTTTACTTGATAGTCGCTGCCAGTGGTCACGGATGTGGGAACTGCCCAAGAGTAACTGCCGTCGCTTTCCGTGGAACTGGAGATGGTACTGTTGAAAGAACCTCCTTTATATAATTCTAGCTTAACGTTTTCATCTATGTTGTCTGTCCACTGGATATCGTAGCTTTGCCCAGTTTGAAGACTGGTAAAATTTGAAGGGAAGGTGATGTTTACCTCTTTATTGGGTTCGATGGTGAAGTTGTTGCTGTAGTCGTAAATGCTACTATCGTTGACCTTAGTCATCTTAATATTGTAATTACTACCGCTGGTTAAAGATGTCGGCACCGTCCAAGAGAAACTGCCATCGCTGGGGGTAGAACTAGAAATTGTTGCTTGTAAAAAATTGTCTTTGTATAGTTCCAGCTTTACTTCATCCCTAAAGTTGTCTGTCCACTCAAGAGTATAGCTCTTTCCTGGTTCTAGACTGGTAGTGCTTAAAGGGGATATGGTGATGTTTATGGGGGTGTTGATGAGGATGGATACGTTGTCATCCCAATAGTTGGCCACAGCTAGATCAGGAATGCCATCTGCATTAAAATCTTCTACTGCTACTGAGTACGGCCCATCCCCCACCTGAAAATTAATAGCGGAACCAAAACTACCGTCACCCTTTCCGAATAACACTGATACGTTTTCATCCCAATAGTTTGCCACAGCTAGATCAGGAATGCCATCTGCATTAAAATCTCTTGCTGCTACTGAGTATGGCCCATCCCCCACCTGAAAATTAGTAGGTAAACCAAAACTACCGTCACCTTTTCCGAATAAGACTAATAAGTTGTATGAACTGTAGTTCGCCACAGCCAGATCAGGAATGCCATCTCCATTAAAATCTTCTACTGCTACTGATAAAGGATCGTCTCCCACCGGAAAATTAGTAGTTGAACCAAAAGTACCGTCACCTTTTCCTAATAACACTGATACGTTGTCTGAATATGTGTTCGCCACAGCCAGATCAGAAATGCCATCTCCATTAAAATCTTCTACTGTTACTGACTTAGGTGAGTTTCCCACCCGAAAATTAGTAGTTGAACCAAAAGTACCGTCACCTTTTCCTGATAACACTGATACGTTATCTGAAAAGCTGTTTGCCACAGCCAGATCAGAAATGCCATCTCCATTAAAATCTTCTACTGTTACTGACCTAGGTAAGCTTCCCACCGGAAAATTAGTAGTTGAACCAAAACTACCGTCACCTTTTCCTGGTAACACTGATACGTTGTCTGAACTGTAGTTCGCCACAGCCAGATCAGGAATGCCATCTCCATTAAAATCTTCTACTGCTACTGAACTAGGAGAATCTCCTACCAGGAAATTAGTAGGTGAACCAAAAGTACCGTCACCTTTTCCTGATAACACTGATACGTTGTCTGAACTGTAGTTCGCCACAGCCAGATCAGGAATGCCATCTCCATTAAAATCTTCTACTGCTACTGACTTAGGTTCGTCTCCCACCGGAAAATCACCAACCCTCTCAAAATAAACCTCCTGAGTAGCCTCAACCTCAACCAAAATACCCCATACCCAAATCTCAACCCTATCATCCTGAGCCCGAAGCCGCAAAACCTCCGACTCCGTCAACTCCTCTCCCTTCACCAAACCTGCCCATAACTCACCCTCATCTCCAGGGGAGTCCGACTCAGACAACTGGGAATCCAAAAAATGCCCCAACTCCTCCAACAGGACATCCTCCAAAACCCCATCTTCAGCCCCACAAGTATCAAGCCATAAAGAATCAGCCAAATAAATAGTACCAGTCAAAGAATCAAAACCACCCACCACCGGATCCATATCAGCCGCAGGCAACACTTGAATATCAGGCAAATTTTCCCCAGTCAAAATGTCCTGAATCTCATTTTTAGCCATATCCGAGTCCACCGTTTCACCAAAAGCCATCTCCATATGGGCCTCTAATTCGGGGGCTAAGATAAAGTCCGCCAATTGGTCACGAACCTCACCCCAGGCACATTGTATGATGGGGTCTGCAATTTCAGGGTCTAGGTCAGTGCCAGGATGATAGTTAGTTTCTGGGAATAGAGGGTCTGGCTCCCCGGGATAGTATGAATTATCGTCTTTAGAGAACTCGGCCATTGAAATAACTTGGATTTGGGTTTGGATTTAACTATATATATTAGCAGCCTTGCTGGAAGTTTGGAAACTCGGGAATTGGGAAATTTGGGAATTAGGAGTTTGGGAGTTTGGGAGTTTGGGAGTGGGAAATTTCGGAACTGGGAAAGTTTGGGAATTTGGGAGTTTGGGAATTAGGTAGTTGAACATATTTTTCTCTTCAAGTGAAGCGATCGCTACCCCACCCACTTTATCTAAAATCTAAAAACTCAAACGCAATAGTTAAGTTAATAGTCAGTAGAGGTCATGAAAAGAGAAATTGATCAAGCGATCGCTACCTCACCCACTTTATCTAAAATCTAAAAACTCAAACGCAATAGTTAAGTTAATAGCCAGTAGAAGTCATGAAAAGAAAAATTGATCAAGCGATCGCTATCTCACCTACTTTATCTAAAATCTAAAAACTCAAACGCAATAGTTAAGTAAATAGCCAGTAGAAGTCATGAAAAGAAAAATTGATCAAGCGATCGCTACCTCACCTACTTTATCTAAAATCTAAAAACTCAAACGCAATAGTTAAGTTAATAGCCAGTAGAAGTCATGAAAAGAAAAATTGATCAAGCGATCGCTATCTCACCTACTTTATCTAAAATCTAAAAACTCAAACGCAATAGTTAAGTAAATAGTCAGTAGAGGTCATCAAAAGAAAAATTAATCAAGCGATCGCTACCTCACCCACTTTATCTAAAATCTAAAAACTCAAACGCAATAGTTAAGTAAATAGTCAGTAGAGGTCATCAAAAGAAAAATTAATCAAGCGATCGCTATCTCACCCACTTTATCTAAAATCTAAAAACTCAAACGCAATAGTTAAGTAAATAGTCAGTAGAGGTCATGAAAAGAGAAATTGATCAAGCGATCGCTACCTCACCCACTTTATCTAAAATCTAAAAACTCAAACGCAATAGTTAAGTTAATAGCCAGTAGAAGTCATGAAAAGAAAAATTGATCAAGCGATCGCTACCTCACCCACTTTATCTAAAATCTAAAAACTCAAACGCAATAGTTAAGTAAATAGTCAGTAGAGGTCATGAAAAGAAAAATTAATCAAGCGATCGCTACCTCACCCACTTTATCTAAAATCTAAAAACTCAAACGCAATAGTTAAGTTAATAGCCAGTAGAAGTCATGAAAAGAAAAATTAATCAAGCGATCGCTACCTCACCTACTTTATCTAAAATCTAAAAACTCAAACGCAATAGTTAAGTAAATAGTCAGTAGAGGTCATGAAAAGAAAAATTGATCAAGCGATCGCTACCCCACCCACTTTATCTAAAATATAAAAACTCAAGCGCAATAGTTAAGTAAATAGTCAGTAGAGGTCATGAAAAGAAAAATTGATCAAGCGATCGCTATCTCACCCACTTTATCTAAAATCTAAAAACTCAAACGCAATAGTTAAGTTAATAGCCAGTAGAAGTCATGAAAAGAAAAATTTATCAAGCGATCGCTATCTCACCCACTTTATCTAAAATCTAAAAACTCAAACGCAATAGTTAAGTTAATAGCCAGTAGAAGTCATGAAAAGAAAAATTAATCAAGCGATCGCTACCCCACCCACTTTATCTAAAATCTAAAAACTCAAACGCAATAGTTAAGTTAATAGCCAGTAGAGGTCATGAAAAGAAAAATTGATCAAGCGATCGCTACCCCACCCACTTTATCTAAAATCTAAAAACT
This sequence comes from Trichodesmium erythraeum IMS101, assembly GCF_000014265.1. NCBI lineage: Bacteria > Bacillati > Cyanobacteriota > Cyanophyceae > Oscillatoriales > Microcoleaceae > Trichodesmium > Trichodesmium erythraeum. The sequence continues at coordinate 2,942,470 of NC_008312.1, read as the reverse complement.
CAAACGCAATAGTTAAGTTAATAGCCAGTAGAGGTCATGAAAAGAAAAATTGATCAAGCGATCGCTACCCCACCCACTTTATCTAAAATATAAAAACTCAAGCGCAATAGTTAAGTAAATAGTCAGTAGAGGTCATGAAAAGAAAAATTGATCAAGCGATCGCTAGACGCCATAGAATAAAATAACCTTTATTAAATGAAAAACCATTCCTTGAATTAACAGTTCAAAAAAAGAAAAAGACCACTATATTGAGAAGCATAGACCAGATAAAAAGTAGATAAATAAACATAAAAAGTTTCAATAATTGAAAAAGCTTTCCCAAGAGGTAGGGTTATCTAAAAAAGTCAAAAAAAGAGAAGTAAACTTTGGAATTTCCTCGTTATATAACAATTTGCCCTTATGTTATAATATTTTATCTAACAGGCTTTTGTATCCAAACCGAAGGCTAAGATAGTTAGTAGTAGGCTGTTATGAATTTGTTAATTTTAAACCTCAAACTTAACACCTAACACCTGCAACCTAAAACCTGCAACCTAAAACCTACCACCTAAAACCTCAAACCTAAAACCTAAAACCTCAAACCTCAAAAAATTAACACCTCAAAAAATTAACACCTCAAAAAATTGACACCTAACACCTAAAACCTGCAACCTAAAACCTCAAAAAATTAACACCTAAAACCTGTCACCTAAAACCTCAAAAAATTGACGCCTCAAAAAATTAACACCTCAAAAAATTAACACCTCAAACTTAAAACCTAAAACCTAAAACCTGCAACCTAAAACCTCAAAAAATTGACGTCTAAAACCTACCACCTAAAACCTCAAAAAATTGACGCCTCAAAAAATTAACACCTCAAAAAATTGACACCTCAAACTTAAAACCTAAAACCTAAAACCTGCCACCTAAAACCTCAAAAAATTGACGTCTAAAACCTACCACCTAAAACCTCAGAAAATTAACACAAAAAAAAATTGACACCTAAAACTTAAAAACCTAAAACTTAAAACCTAAAACTTAAAACCTAAAAACTAAAACCTAAAACCTCAAAAAATTGACACCTAAAACTTAAAACCTAAAACCTAAAACCTAAAACCTAAAACCTCAAAAAATTGACACCTAAAACTTAAAACCTAAAACCTCAAACCTAAAACCTAAAACCTATTCTATTTTTGTCTAACAAAGGAGTTATTCTCGTGGTAAAAATTGTCTCTCGCAAACTTGCCAAAACAGAAAATGTTTATGACATTGGTGTAACTAAAGACCATAATTTTGTATTAGCAAACGGGTTAATTGCTTCCAACTGTTTTAATAAATCTCATTCCACAGCTTACGCTTATGTAGCTTATCAAACTGCTTATTTAAAAGCTAATTATTCACTCGAATATATGGCAGCTTTACTAACCGCAAATAGTGGCGACCAAGATAAAGTACAAAAATATCTTGCTAATTGTCAGAAATTTAATATCGAAGTCGAACCACCAAATATTAATCAGTCAGAAGTAGACTTTACTCCTTTGCCAAAAGTAGCCACAAAAGAAATAAAAGATAAAATTTTAGTAGGATTATCCGCTGTAAAAAATGTAGGAGAAGGAGCAATAGAAGCAATTTTAAAAGCCAGAAAAGAAGGAGGAGAATTTAAGTCTTTAGCAGATTTATGTGACCGCGTTAATCTTAATGCCCTTAATAGTCGTACTTTAGAATCTTTAATAAAATGTGGAGCCTTCGATAAAATTGAAGCAAACCGTCACCAATTAATTAAAGACTTAGAAGGTGTAATGAAATGGGCACAAGATCGAAATAAAGACCGCAATATAGGACAATTAAGTTTATTTGATAATCATATCCCTGGAGCAAAAAATTCAGCTTTTGATTCTGTTCCTAAATCTTCCCCAGTTTCAGATTTTCCAGCCAAAGAAAAATTGGAATATGAAAAAGAAATTCTAGGATTTTATGTATCTGATCATCCCCTTAAATATGCACAAGAACAAAATCAAATTCAAGATGCTATTTCTATCGCTCAAATGAAAGAAAAAAAATCTAATTCCAAAATAAAATTAGTAGTAATGTTAGCTGGAATTAAACCTCATGTTACAAAAAAAGGCGACCCTATGGCATTTATTCAAGTAGAAGATATGACCGGGCAACTAGATGCCGTAGTTTTTCCAAAAGTATATCAAGAAATTAAAGAATTACTAACAGAAAATTCTCTTTTAGTTTTGAAAGGAAAAGTTGATAATAAAGATGACGAAAGTCAATTATTAGTAGAGAGTGCAGAAACAATAGAAAAGGTAATGGCAGATGCAGTTAAACAAGAGGAAAAACCAGTGACAGAATTAGATAATTATCAAAATGAGTCAAGAGATGAAGAGATAAAAAAATATCAAGATATTGGAAAAGCAGAAAAACCAGTAGAGCAATTAGAGACTCAAAGAAATCTTAGAAAAACTGAATTATCAAAAACTGAAAATAGTTCTGCAAAACAAAGACAAATAATTATCTTGGAACTGTCAGTAGATAAGATTCCTGAAGATAATTCTTTGTTTGAACAAATTCAAGCTATTTTGAAAGAACAATCTTCTGGAGATGAGGAAAAAGCAAAGGTAGCAGTTGGAACATTAATATTTGATGATCAACGACAACAGCTAGTACAATTCGGTCGTGAATTTTGGGTAGAAGATGGGCAGACAACTATTAATCGTTTTATAGGTATAGGAATTGAAGCCAAGATTATTCCTTTTCCTTATTAATATTCATCATATATAAGATTAGAATCAGGCTTTCCCATCAAATATTTCCATCCATCCTGACCCTTAGTTTTTATTTTATGAAGCTCAAAAAAAATAGCGTCGTTATTCAGTTGCATCCCCACTAAAATTCTGATACTATGAAATATATAAGGGTTACTTCGCCCATATACATGACTTTTTATTCAACCTCAAATCAGCTTAATGTACTGAGATTTTTCTATCCATTCTTCATTTCTTCCTTAACAGAAAACCACCAAAATTTTTATTTCTATAATTTTTATTTCTATTGTCATTACATTAAGCTCAAAAAAATAGGGTAGTTATTCAGTTGCATCCTCACTAAAATTCTGATACTATGAAATTTATAAGGGTCAACTCGCCCATATACATGACTTTTTATTCAACCTCAAATCAGCTTAATGTACTGAGATTTTTCTATCCATTCTTCATTTCTTCCTTAACAGAAAACCACCAAAATTTTTATCTCTATAATTTTTATTTCTATTGTCATTACATTAAGCTTAAAAAAATAGGGTAGTTATTCAGTTGCATCCTCACTAAAATTCTGATACTATGAAATTTATAAGGGTCAACTTGCCCATATATATGACTTTTTATTCAACCTCAAATTAGCTTAATGTACTGAGATTTTTCTATCCATTCTTCATTTCTTCCTTAACAGAAAACCACCAAAATTTTTATCCCTATAATTTTTATCCCTATAATTTTTATTTCTATTGTCATTACATTAAGCTCAAAAAAAATAGGGTAGTTATTTAGTTGCATCCTCACTAAAATTCTGATACTATAAAAGCTATAAGGGTTACTTCGCCCATATACATGACTTTTTATTCAACCTCAAATCAGCTTAATGTACTGAGATTTTTCTATCCATTCTTCATTTCTTCCTTAACAGAAAACCACCAAAATTTTTATTTCTATAATTTTTATTTCTATTGTCATTACATTAAGCTCAAAAAAATAGGGTAGTTATTCAGTTGCATCCTCACTAAAATTCTGATACTATGAAAGTTATAAGGGTTACCTCGCCCATATATATGACTTTTTATTCAACCATAGATGCACAACACTTAATTAGCTCACAGAGTGACAAGCAGCTTGAAACCATTGAGTAGCTGCCGCGCTTTCCTCTTAACTCTAATCGCCAGCTTGATAATGTACCGTTCCTTCAAAGGGAAGGAAACATTCATCATCTAAAAAGCATTCAAATAAACCGTTAGGTTCGTCGTACTTCCAAATATCACCCAAGAGTATTTGCTGAGTGATGCCCCCAATTGCTGCAGATGGACATCAGCTCCTTACCCTTGAGATTCAGTAAGTATTTCACCGCCTTCACTTCCGGTTCCATCACAGTTTTATCACAGAGTTGAGTTAAGGAGGTACAGGAACAGAAAATCCAGCTATTGCGCCACCTATGTCACCACCACCAACAACAATAGGAGGTTGGAACAAAAGCAACGGTTGCTTAATTGAGAGACAAATCTCGTCAACACTCTTTTCGAGGAGGCATTTTGGCTCGTTTACGCACTGTTGAAGACAAATTATTTTATATCCTCTTCTACTTGAAAAGTTATCCCTCCTTTGATTTTGCTAGTATTCGGAATTTAGATTGTATATACTTAACCGTAAATAGCTGACAATACATAGAACATAGTCCTACCTGGAAGTCAAAGTCATGCATTCAAAAGTTAAAAGTAATCCCTGACTAAACTTCAGAATTTACGAATATCCTGACCTAAATGGGTAGTATTATATTATCCGTATATCCCTTTCAAAAATCCTTTTTTTTCTACTTCCTTATTAAAATCACCAATCTTCTTTTTTATTCCGACTTTCTGTTTTCCAATCATCATAATCATATACTTTTTTATCAGACTGAGAATAATAATTTATTTCAGCTTCTGACTCAGTTTCAACTTTTTCATCAGAAGAATAAATATTAGTCAAAGGTTCAACAAACTTAGTGATTGCATCCTGAATAAATAACTTAACAAACTCATCTTTTTTGGTCAATTGAAACTGTTTTTTTACAGCCTCTGTAATCCCACCATCTCCCCAATCTTGATTCTGACTAAAATATTCAATAAAACTTTGACCAGCAATTCTAGTTAAATAAGCTGCAGTTACTCCTTGAATAGCCTTACCAAGAATAAAAGTAGCTACATTTAATTGTAAAGCCATAGAAATCAATTTTATTACCCCTTCAACAATACCCAAACTAGCAAGAGTTTTTGCCAAAGACATTGCCAATTCTTGCCCTCTTTTCAGATTTAATTCACAACCATAAACCTTGCCAATTTCTATTACCATTTGAGCATTAACAGCCGCAGTTGCCAACACATCTATAACTGGTACAGGCGTAGCTGCTATCACACCCGCTCCTATCCACTGAAACTTTTCGACAACCCTTTCCCCTCGTTTTCTTCTTTGACTATCAATTAAACTCCTTGCTTCCTCCCCCAAAAGTTGAGACTGTAGCAAAATATTATCAGCAATTAAATCTTCCCCCTCAAGTCGTAAAACTGCAGCTAAACGTTCAATTAAAGCTATAATATCCGGTTCCGGTTGATATACTTCCCCTGTTTCCAGTCGCACAGAATTAGGACAAGCAGCGATCGCCACAATATCCATTTTACTTATAACCCCAACTAACCTTTCCCTCAAGCGAACTAAAATTGCTTCGTGATCTTCAGTCGTATAAAGATCAGTTTTGTTAAACACTACAAGCGATCGCTTACCAATAGCCGCCAAACTTTTCAAAGCCATATATTCCGACTGTTGTAGATCATTATCAACCACAAACAACAAAAGATTAGCTTCCGTCGCCAAAACTTTTGCCAGTTGACCCCTTTCCCTACCTGCCACCCCTGCCTCTAAAATACCTGGTGTATCAGTAATCAAAATTTCCCTTTCCAAAGCCGATAACTTTAAACAATAGGTTTCTTCTACTTTTGTCGATCCTATTGGTGCTTCCGCCCTTCCCACCATTCGTCCCATTAGAGCATTAACCACAGAAGTTTTACCAGCTGAACCCGTACCAAAAACTACAACTTTTATATTACCTTGTGCTGCAATATATTCTATTTTTTGAGAACGGTTCAACAATGCTTGTCTAGCTACTTCATCTTGTATTTGAATTATTTGCTGCCTAACCGCCTTCAGAGATTCGGAAACCGCCTCAGACTTAACAACAGGAATAGTAATTTTTGATGATCGTTGCCTTTTATTTTTGCCAATTGTGTATAGTCTCAGATAATAGACAAGAGTAAAAAGGACAATTCCCATGAGCATAATTAACAACAGTAGTAATAAATTGGCCACAAGTGGAGGAGCTGACCATAAGATTTGACTGTACAACCATGATAAAGAACCAACCAGCCAAATTATCAACAATAAGATTAAACTAAAACCTAAAATTAGTGTTAACAAGCGAGAAGTAGGCATTGACTAAAATCAACTTAATAAAAAGAGAGTACGGAGTAGGGAAAACCTTTGCCCCTTATTTAATTTTCCTGTATAGCAAAATCCTAATCTTCTCTAACTACAAAGACTAGGAGTAGGGAAAACCCTTATTTCTTTTAGCCAGAGATAGGTACTAGCTCTCCCACCCAACAAAACTAATAAAATTCCAAACAGGATAAAGGAACTATTAGACCAGAAAACTATAGCAAATTCAAGAAAATGCTAAATATTAATTCTTGAATAGCAATTCACTGAATTTGATGGCACAAATACTTTCAAAGTTATTATGTCAAATAATTCCTTTAAATTACTCTCAAGTCAAAATTTTCAGCCCAGCCTCCCTTGCTTTTGACTTTTAAATTTTGACTTTTGACTTCTATAACTTTTTCGTGATGGCCATTAAAATTGAAGATCTATGAAACTATTTAAAAGTTCAAACCTACCAGAAGAAACACAAGCCACTCCCAAAACATCTCCCGAGCGTATAAATGAAAAAGGTTTAGGGACATTCGGAGGTGTATATACTCCCTCAATTTTGACAATCTTGGGTGTAATTATGTATCTCCGCTTTGGATGGGTAGTAGGTAATGTAGGTTTATTGGGAACCTTACTTATTGTTACTCTCTCCACAGTTATTACCTTGCTCACATCTTTGTCAGTTAGCGCGATCGCCACAGACAGAATAGTTAGAGGGGGAGGAGCATACTATATGATTAGTCGATCTCTGGGTCTTGAAACAGGTGGTGCAGTAGGAATACCCCTTTATTTTGCCCAAGCTCTCTCTGTTGCCCTTTATACCATTGGTTTTGCAGAAAGCATTGTAGATACTTTTGGTAGCTTTAACAAATTGTATGTAGCTTTAATTACCACCATAGCTGTAGCAGTATTGGCCTTTACCTCAGCAGAAATCGCTATTAAGGCCCAATATTTTATTATGGGAGCGATCGCCTTATCCCTAATCTCATTTGCCTTTGGACATCCCCTAGAAATAACAAGTATAGACATTTTGGCAACTCCAGAGCAATCTACAGAACCTTTTTGGACAGTTTTTGCCGTCTTCTTTCCAGCAGTAACAGGAATAATGGCAGGAGTCAGTATGTCTGGAGACTTGCAAGAACCTAACCGTTCTATTCCTATAGGTACTCTAGCAGCAGTTGGTACAGGATATGTAATCTATATGATATTACCAATTATTCTGGCCATGCGTGCAGATCCAACTACGTTAATAGAAAAACCCTTGATCATGAAAGAAATGGCTGTTTGGGAACCAGCTATTTTATTTGGAGTTTGGGGTGCAACTCTTTCCAGCGCCATCGGTAGTATATTGGGAGCTCCCAGAGTCTTACAAGCTTTAGCAAGAGATGGAGTTTTACCACGTTGGTTATCTTTTCTTGGCAATGGTAGTAAGCTTAAAGACGAACCTCGAATTGGTACAGCAGTGACTTTAGGAGTTGCTACTGCTACAGTTTGCATAGGCGACCTAAATATTATTGCCCCAGTACTGACCATGTTCTTTTTAACAACATATATGGTTTTAAACGTCTCAGCAGGTATAGAAGGCTTCTTACAAAGTCCTTCTTTTCGTCCTACATTTAAAGTCCATTGGTCATTATCAATGCTGGGTGCCCTGGGTTGTTTAGCAGTAATGTTTCTGATTAATGCTATAGCTACAGTTATTGCTGCTGTGATAGTGCTAACAATATTTATCTGGCTACAAAGACGGGAATTAGAGACCACTTGGGGAGATGCTAGACGAGGAATATGGATGGCCTTAGTACGGGAAGGGATTTTGCTCCTAGGTGAAGAAGATACTAAAAACTGGCGTCCTCATATTTTAGTCTTATCTGGAGTACCAAAAAAACGTTGGTTATTAATTCGGTTTGCAGATCACCTAACCCATAACCGAGGGATAATTACAGTCTGTAGTGTTTTACCCAGTTCATCTCGCGATGTTTCTCAGCAGAGTGATACCGAAGAAACTATTCGTGAGTACGTTGAAAAGCGTGGAGTGCAAGTGTTGGTAAGAGTTGTAACAGCTACAGACTTTTTTGATGGGGCAAAACTCTTGGTAGAAACTTATGGTATTGGACCACTAACACCAAATACAGTGGTGCTTGGAGATAGTCAGGAAGCTTCTCGTCGCGATCGCTACTGTCAGTTGGTTGCTCATATTCATAAAGCCAAAAAAAATGTAGTAATTTTCCGGGAAAATAGCGATCACGGCTTTGGTCAATATCGTCGAATAGATGTATGGTGGGGCGGTTTACAAAATAATGGTGGCTTAATGTTACTTTTGGCCTATTTGTTGCGTACGGATATGGATTGGCGGAATGCTCAAATTAACTTAAAACTAGTAGTTCCTGAACAAACTGCAGCTCAAAAAACCCAAGCAAATGTTGATAATTTAATTCAAAGTTTACGCATTAGTGCAAGTTCTCAAGTTTTGGTCTCTAATGGTCGTTCTTTTTATGATATTTTGCATGAGTCTTCTCGGAATGCAGATTTAATTTTCCTTGGTATTCGCACTCCAGGAGAGAATTTTACCGAATATTATCAGGATTTACAGTCTAAAACTCTTGGTCTTCCTACTACAGTTTTTGTTCTGGCAGCTCCAGGTTTTTCTTATGGTGAAGTTCTCAGCGATCGATAAGAACGAACCAACTGAATAAATATAAAATCCTGATAATATATCAGTTTAAGCAATGGTTTACTTTAAGAAAAGTGCCCAAAACTTACGAGATTAATATTCGATCACTTGGGATTTGTTCCCACAAAACCCATAAAAAATCAATAAAAATTCACAGATCGCAACTATTACTTATTAGACCAATTCCCATCCATTAATAATAGAGTTGTTGGGAATTAAGCCCAAAAAATGTCTAAAACCCAAAACAAGTACAGGTTTAAGCGTGATTTTGAGCATTAAAATCCTGAAAAGCTTATAGAGTAAGCTTTTGAGTATTTTAAATTTTCCCACACCAAACAACTCTAGTTTACTTAGGTAAAACTTCATAAATTTAAGCAATTAACATCAAGGGAATAAACTTTTTGCTTATTGTACGATTAACACTCTAGAATTGTTTTAATTTTATAAATATTTACTTCTCTCCCACTCCCCCACTCAAAGCGTAAAGTTTAAAAATTTTTGAGGAATGGTATTAGACATCTCCGATCATAAAATATCAAAGCAATTATCTTATACAAATGATTAATTATTTATCACTACTCCTTACTCCCTAATGCCTTGTTTCTAAAGATTGTTTACTGTCAATTAGCCATTCCTTATCCTTACAAAACGACTTTTTCCGCAAATCCTAATTGATGGTAATTAGATGTCTGTATATCAGTCGCTATTAGTACTAGAACATTCTAGTACTTTTCAAATATATCTTACTTTTGAATAAAGTGCAGTGGCCAATTTATCCATTCATTAATCTTCACTCAAAAATGACTTGATATGATTGACAAATTCTTGATGATCCACTACTGGTTTAGAAATATAACCGTCAGCGCCACTTTTATTTAAAAAATTTTCTCGATCACCTGACATGGCATGAGCTGTTAATAATATAATTGGTAGCTTACATGTTTGAGGATCAGATTTGAGAAGTTGAGTAATTTGAATGCCATCAAAAGCCTTACCATTATAGACGCTGCGAGTTAGAGAAACATCCATTAAAATCAAATCTGCTTCCTTTGACCTAGCAATTTTCACTACTTCTTCCACATCTTCTGTATGCTTAACATTTAAACCACCCCTTTTTGTCAAAATCTTGGAAAAAACCTTAGCATTAACCTGATCATCTTCTACTATTAAAATGGTACTCATATAATTCTCCTACTAAATACTTGTAAGTGTAATCACTACTCTACCATCATAAAGTTTAGACTAAATTCCATAGGTTTAACTAGTAATAGTTAATTCGCTTTAACATAAAACGAACTAAAAATTAAACGAAGGCTTTCTCAACTCATAAACAGCTATGATCCAAGTTTTGATCATGCTTTACTAACCTCATCAGTTATCAATACCAACCAATGAAGCCAAAGGTTTGAAATACGCAAGTTGATTTTTTTTCATACCCTATTCAAGAAGAGGTTTGACATCTTAATTTTTGGATCATGGATAAAATTAATTTGGGACTTTTAAATACCCACTGATAGTTGCCTAGTAGTAAGATAATATTAGAATAAAGTAGTTAACGATATATTTTTTTATGACTGCTATTATAATTAAATACAACAGATTCCCACACTGATCAAATACAAATACTAAACCATCAAACCTTTTTTACGGGAAAATATAGCCCGTGACAACTATACCTCACCCTTGATGAAACCCACTATAAGTATCCCATAAATACTGGCATAATCAATTCCCAAAAAATAACCTAAAATATTAAAACTCATACTTACTGACAATTTTAAAATTAGAATATATATTTTATTATAGCAGTTTTTCAGTTGATGAGGTGCAAAGTTTTACAAATTTTGGGAATATAGATTAGTATTAAAATTAGCTGTAAGTTAAAAGTAAGACTTAAATTACTTCAGTATTACTGAAGATCTACTATGCCTAAAAATAGTTTAATTATCAAGTGAGTAAATAAAATAAATTACACACTTTAAAAGCTGAAATCTAATCCTTGTATAAACATCGAGTTTTGCCAATAATTTTGTGTAGGTATTTATTTTGACTAGTCTAGCAGATATTTTGATTTGTCTTTTGTTAAAAATACTAGTAAGCTTTGAGAGTGCTAGGACAGTAATTTTAGAAAAAGGCAGTCCGTAATTAGCAATCTTAATAGATATCTTCATAAAAGGCTCTCAAACCCTTAAACTGCCTTTCCTGAATCGACATTTATGGAGAGGAATAGTTATTTCAAATGTTTTTAGGTTAGTCAATACTTTAACTAAGCTCAAAAAAAATCAACCAGGCAAGTTATTCATGAAAAAAGCTGATGCCTGATAAGTAGATTTAGCAGAGCTTCTGCAGCAAGAGGTAACTAGAATAGTTGGATAAATATCAATAAATTTTTCTACAATTTTCGTAAAATTTCAGGGTTTTAGCTGTGTTATTTACTATCTTAAACATTCCCTATTTCCTATCTTCGTTTTTTGTATCTCCTTTACAAATAACCTATTATTAGATATTTCTAATAATTAATTATAATAGCTGAGGTTACATAACAAGAAAAAGGCCATAAATATAACTTCTAAAGAAACAATATCAAAAGTTTTAATCCCTTAGCTAAACTTCTTATAAAAATGTCTCAATTAATAACTATTTGAAAAACTTGTCTAAAAATATGAGAAAATTACTTCCATTAGCTAGCTTAATTGTATACTTATCTAATTATATTTAAACTCCTATTTAGTAATGGGAATCTAACACTTTAGCCTTTTTACTTTGGCTGAATTTCCTAATAATATCCTCAAAATTATCTCAATTAATAAAATTAAAGCAATTTTTAGGATGGTGAGGTATAGTTTAATACTAATTTATATTCCCTATTCCCATTTATATTCTCTATTCCATATTCCCTCCCTATTCCCTATCTAAAATACTAACTCATGGCCAAAAAATTAAATTTACTTTCCGGAAAAGTTATTACTACATCACTCCATACAGAAATGCAACAATCATATCTTGAATATGCCATGAGTGTGATTGTTGGCCGAGCTTTGCCAGATGTTAGAGATGGACAAAAACCAGTTCATCGTCGAATAATATACGCTATGCACGAACTTGGTCTCACTCCAGATAGACCATTTCGCAAATGCGCCAGAGTAGTTGGTGACGTTCTCGGAAAATACCATCCCCACGGCGACCAGGCTGTTTATGATGCTATGGTGCGGATGATTCAAAATTTTTCTAGTCGTTATCCATTACTAGATGGCCACGGTAACTTTGGCTCCATTGACAATGACCCTGCCGCTGCTATGCGTTACACAGAAAGTCGCTTGGCATCAATTGGCAATGAAGGTTTATTAACCCAAATTAGTGAAGCTATAGTTGACTTTACCAACAACTTTGATGGTTCCCAACAAGAGCCTAAAGTATTACCGGCACAATTACCATTTTTATTACTAAATGGTTCTTCTGGAATTGCTGTAGGAATGGCAACTAATGTTCCACCGCATAATTTAGGTGAGGTCGTAGATGGCCTCATTGCTTTAATTGACAATCCTAATATTTCTGATCAAAAGTTATTTGAATTAATTCCTGGGCCTGACTTTCCCACTGGAGGAGAAATTGTTAGCACAGATGGAATTATTGATACTTATACTAAGGGTCGAGGTAGCATCCCCATGAGGGGTGTGGCAACTATTGAGCAAGTGCCTACAGGTCGTGGACGACGGACAAAAACAGCTATTGTGGTCACAGAGTTACCTTTCCAAGTTAATAAAGCAGGCTGGATAGAAAAAACAGCAGACTTAGTTAATGCAGGCAAGATCGAAGGTATTGCTGATTTGCGAGATGAGAGCGATCGCTCTGGTATTAGAGTTGTTATTGAGCTAAAACGTGAAGCTGACCCTAGTGTTGTACTTCACCATCTCTACCGAAATACTGACTTACTTTCTAAATTTGGTGCAATTATGCTAGCTTTGGTTAATGGACAACCACAGCAATTATCTTTGCGAACACTTTTACAAGAATTTCTCAATTTTAGAGAAGAGACTCTCACCCGTCACTATACCCATGAGCTACAAATAGCTCAAGCTAGAAGTCACATTGTTGCAGGTTTACTAACTGCTCTAAAAGAATTGGATAGAGTAATTGATATTCTCAGAAATGCACCGGATGGTAATACTGCTAAAGTTAGCTTCCAAGAAAGTTTGGGTTTAAGCGAAAATCAAGCTGATGCTATCCTAGCAATGCCAATGCGAAGACTAACTGGTTTGGAAAAACAAAAGTTAGAGGAAGAACATGAGCAACTCATGGGAAAAATACAAGAGCTAGAAAATTTATTAGGCGATCGCCATCAACTTCTCAAAGCCCTCAAAAAAGAATTGCGAACCCTAAAGCGTAAATATAACGACCCTAGACGTACTCGAATTATCGACCAAATAAAATTAAAAAATGCTGATGATTTTGCATCTATTTCTCAACAGAAAAAATATCTAGAAGCTGGAAATAAAGAAATAGATATAAAAACAAAAGGTAGAGTAATAAAATCAAAAAATATAACAGTTAAATCGCCAATTTTGACTTTGGAAGCTGCTCCGCCACCTACAGAAAAAGTTGTTATAGAATTTAGCCACCGAGGATATGTAAGACGAATTCCTGCTAAAGGATTTGAGAAGTATAAAATTGATAAAAAATCTCATATAACTATGGAAAATAGTGAGGATTTTACTACTAATATAATTGAGGCAACTACTGACAAAACTTTAGTATTACTAACTCGTACTGGTAAAGCATATCCTTTGAAAGTCAATAATATTCCTTCTGCTTCTAACCGTTCGACAATACGGAATGAAAATAAAGGGGTACCTTTAGTAACTTTACTACCCCCATCAGCTACAAAAGAAATTACTGATGCTCGTAAAGAAATTATTATTGGTCAATTTATTTTAAATGAAGCTAAGGAGAATAAAGACTTAATTATGTTGACTCAAAATGGCAAAATTAAACGTTTATGTTTGTCTGATTTGAGTGATATGAGAAATCGTGGAGTGACAGTAATTAAGCTTAAAGAAGATGATGAATTACGTTATGTTAGTTTGGGTAAAACTGGAGAACAAGTGGTTTTGGCTACTTCTGGTGGGCGATTATTAAGATTACAAATAGATGACGAAAAATTACCATTAATGGGGCGTGCTGCTCAAGGTTCTCAAGCAACTAGGTTAAGGAAACAAGAAGAGTTAGTTGGTTGTGTGACTTTGGATATAGGAAGTAATTTATTGTTAGTTTCTCAACACAGTTATGGTAAGCAAATTCCTGTTACTGCTTTGCGAGTAGCTAATCGTGGTGGTATTGGTCAAAATGTTTTTCAGTTTACCAGACAAGATGATATTTTAGCGGGGATAGTTGCTAGTAGTTCAAATGTTCTGGTTCAGGTGTTGACAACTGATGGTAGAGTTTTTGGAATGATTGCTGACAGGGTAAAAGTTGATCAACAAGATGATCACGGCCATCGTCTACTGAAGTTGGGTGCCAAAGAAAAAATTATTAAAGTGGTTGGTTATTAATCAGTTATCAGTTACAGCAAATTTCCAGTATATGAGGTACAGATATTAAAACTTCTATCTTGCTATTGCGGGCATATTGCCCGCACAAGTGTACCTTAGTAAGTAGGAAGCAATCTCTGCCAAACTTAATCCTGATCTTTTGAAACTATTGGCATCTCAAGCACAAAATATTCTGGAGGCTTTTTCTTCCAGGACTCCAATAAATTCGTACTAGCCCGAGCCTGATTTTGCAAATTTATCTGATTTATCAACCATTTCTGAAAATTCTCTTTACTACTGGAAGATCGAAAGTACCAGCTTTTATCTTCATCTTGCCAAATCCATCGAGTGTTTACAGAAAGCCAAGTGAGCAAATTTTGGTATTCATCTTTATTGTTATCGCTTTTTTCTATTTCAATAGTTTCATTTTCTGATTTCGATAGTAACAGGTTTAAAAACTCCACAATTTTACCATCTTTTATTTGCAAGGTCAATGTTTGTTGTCGTTGACGAGTTACCTGGGGGCGAATTTCAACACCAATTCCTAACAAAATGATACAGCCATCAATTAGCAAAGCCATAATGACAGATGCTATGGCAGAACCTTCACCTTTCATGACTTTAAGAATGGGCGCAAGAAAATCAACCTCTAGATCTGGATCGATGTATGTCAATCTTAGCCTTTCGTAATTTTCAGAATTTTGTGGGTTTAAAGCCTTCAAATATTGATCGGGCAAACAAGTAATCTCTAGCTGTGATAACAGCTCTTTTGGTAAACAATTTTCCCCAACTTTAGATAAAGCTTTGAAGTCAGTGTCAAAAATTTCTTTTGGTGACTTACCTTCCACATTGTAGTTAAATAAAGGCTGTAAGCGGTTGACTAATGGTTTAAGTTGAGCTTTTTGTTCTTCGAGTATTTCTCTTTCTTCTTTTAGTTGCTGACACACTTTTCCACAACCTTTTGGTCTTCCTCCCCTCTCTCCTTGAGTTTCTTTCTCTATTTTTTTGTTAATAATACCTATCTCGCTTTCCAAGGAATTAACTTTATTTTGAATCGGGGTAAAGAATTCTCCTACTAAGCTTTGATGACCAGAATTAGCTAGCTCAATACGAGTCTTTTCCCGTGTCTCTCGATTTAGTAAATCATAGTAAGCAAAAAAGCTAGTGTAAACGCTAAAAGTTGAAAAGCAGCCTACAACTACCCATTTAATTAAGGGGGCGTGTTTCAGGAATAAACGAGCAATTAAGGCAAATAGCACTCCCTGAATAGTAATACCCATAGGATAAGCGACAAAACTCGGGAGAATTTGCGACGCACCACGAACAGTCGTAAATGCACTCCCCAGGTTCAAAATCGTAAGTGCCCCAACAAGAGGCCAGTCGCGTTTTGACTTTTGTCCTGTTGGGGATACTTGAGAAGCAGTTGGTCTAGTACCTTTAATACTATTGGTGTCGACCTCTGGGGGTACTTCAAAATCGGTTGGTCTAGTAATATTAATGGTGTCTGGGTTTGGAGGAGGTGGGTTCCGTTTGATTTTTTTGACATTGTGGCAAATAGGACACTCATCACCGTAATGAAGCATTTGCGGGGGATGAGGCAGGTTTTTTTCCTCTCCATTGCATATCCAAAAATTTGTTTCCTGATTTTGGCTGTTATCATTAATCATTTAAAAAAAACTCCAATTTGACTAAGTTTTTATTAACTTGCACTACCTTAAAGCTGAACAAAAAGCCTAGTTACCCTGTTGGCTACACTTCTTATAATGGTGAGACAGCAATCACTTCAATCCCTGACGTGCCCAAGAGGCTAGAGAATCAACAGCTAGCTCCCGAAGCTCTTTGTCTCCTTCCCCAATCATATTCTTTCCTATATCTCTCACAAAATCGATAATTTTGTCTCGCTCTTTAGTGTTGCTTTGAATTTGAGATAACATTTTTTCAAAGCAACGAATATATTCTGTGCTGTTTCTATCATAATTTTTGCTATGCAGATACTTGAAGAAGACACCAGGGCAATTTTTTAAATCCACTTCCACTAAAACTTCCAGTATTTTTATTTCAAAGGTTTCACAAAGCTCAAGAAAACCTTCAATTTTCTCAGGGTCGTCCTTGAATTTATTAATTTTTTTTCTAGCAAGTTCAGTTAATAAATGCAGTGTTTTTTGTTCTTTATTGTAGAGTGGCAAGTCTCTCCTGGACTCGTTGACTTTGCCCTCATTTTGGTTATTATTAGACATCTGAGTAGATGTCGAGTTTGTTAAAGGATCATCAGTGCTTGAAACATTTTCCTGAATAGTTTTATGTGCAGTATATTTCTTAAAAAGATCTCTTGGTTTTTTTTGCTGTGACTCGCTTTTATTTTGTCTTTCTTTAGAAATATTTTGGCTTTTAATTTCAACATTATTTGTCAAGGATAGTGAATTTGGTTCACACAATAAATCAGCAATTCTCATTCTAAAACGCTTTTCATTGGATAAGTTTGCTTGTACTGGTGAAAACATTAAAATTTGCCAAGTTTGTTGATCAATTGTCTTATTATTTTCCCAAATTTCTATGGCAGATTCGGTGAGTTTTCCGTTAATCAAATCAAACCTACTTTTTTCAGAGGCCCATTGTATTAACTTACTTACATAATCTGGGACCTCAGTTGTTAGATAACAGTACATATTTTTAATAGTTTCGTCCCTTAAATTCTTCCAGGTTTTTCCATTCAAAAAACTTTCTTTAATCTTGGGATTATTCGGTTCACTTTTTAATAAGTTGAACCAAGTTTTTAAAACCTCAGCGGTGAATTTTTGAGCAACTATTTTGTCAAGAAAATAAACCCTATTTTCTTGATTATGATCATCTGGGTACAAAAAAGATGCAAGTTCTTCCCAGTCTGACCATGATGGATTAGTGCTATAAAGTTTACTTAAATTATCGAATAACCCTGGTTTCTTCTTATAAAACCATTGGTAAACATCAGAAAGATCTTGAATTTTAAGGACTGTTGTTTTTAGATCGATACTCCTATTAATAGTATCTATTAACAAATCCTGGCTACTTTCATAGGTTGGTGATTGAGACTCTAAAAAGTTTAGGTAAAGCTTATTGGTTGTGGCATTATTTATTTTTAAGTCACTAGAAACTAGGCAAAGCTTTGAGAAATTTCGATTTGATAAAACATCTTGCAATCCTAAAAATACAATAGGAAATGAAGATTTTAGGTATTTAATTAGATAGCTGTTTTCAAAGATTTCTAAGTCAATTTTAGGCATTAAAGGAATAAGTTGTTCGTTAAACAAATCCAGAAACTTTTCCCGATCAATTTCCTGAGCTAAAAATGAATCCCATAGTTGAAATTTTTCTACATCTGAGAAAAATATTTCTTGTAAATGAATGCTAACAAATTTTTTAAATTCTTCGTATTTGTATCTCTTTCTTTCTTCTTTTATGAATTTTAAGGAAATAAGTTGTAATTCTTTGTTTATGAATTCTAAAGAGTCTTCTTTATTGACATTTTTTTGAGTTTCTTTCCATAAGCCATGACTTATTAGCTCCATAACATCGGCTGCTTTAAGTTCCTGAAGTCGCTTTAAAAACTCATCTTTAGTTAATAAAGCAAACATTTTACTCAAACAGAGGACCGCTATATCAGCATCAGTCGTTAAATTTTGTTTGATAGCCTCCCAAAGGATTATTAACACTGTCTTTTGATCTTTACCCACATTCTCAAGAAAGATTTTTAGCTCGGATTTCATGGGTAAAAAGTATTTGGAAAATAGTTGTGTTTTATAGGTATCGTCCTTGGGGTAATTAGCTATAAAATCAACAGATGGATGACTAAAGTCTAAAGGCTTACCCTGTAATAAAAGACTAACATTAGACGAATCTGGCCTAAATCCTGATGAGTTTTTCTGATTGTTGGTGGTCTTCAGTTTAAGACCAACATTTTCATTTTCAGCAAATTTTTTACATAGAATAGTTAAACTTCCAAAATCATCCTTAAGTGGTTCAATAAAATCTTTAACGTATTCACTTTCAATACTTAGATTTGGAGTAATTATTGTTGATGCTAAATCTAGACAAACCCAATCATCAGTCCAATAGCTCGGTTTTTCTTCCTGAAAACTAACTACTATATTTGCCCATTTACAAACTTCTAGATCGATGTCTTTTCCCATTGCGATCGAGAGTTTACTTCGCCAAACCATCGGAATGAAAAGTAATAAAAGATTGTCCAGTTTTGACAGGAATTTACTTATTTCATCTTTATTATCTGCGATCGCAATCAAAAGCTTTTTACCTCTCATAATTGCATCCAACGCCTGAACCCAGAGGTTTCGTTCATTGTTGCTAAGTTTCTGCCAAACATCTGCTATGATTTTTTTTGGGTTTGCCTTTTCAGTCTGTTGGTCAGTTAATGAGAAGTCACTTTGAGGAAAAAACCAAGACCCAGAGTCACCGGAACCATTGGGTTTATTGAGTGCTTTAAATGTAGGCACTTTGTTGAGGGAAAATTTGGTAAGCCACAGAAAAATGATCTTGTTGAATTTCAGCGCTGTTGCTTCGGAAGCAAAAATATAAAGTCGCTGATAAAATCTACGACTTCCGCTAAAAACAAAGCTTTTGTTCAAATTCTGAGCCGACCTTTCTTGAATAAATATAATTTCCTGTTCCGGACAAATCTGAGTATTATTTCGACAAATGCCAACCCCCCAGAGATTATAATCCGAAGGCTGTTGCCAAAAGCGACATTCTTGCTCGGCTATCTCTTCTATAGCCTGTTTGTCTTCTAAGTTAGAACTATGGGCAACGATGCAATATCCGCTTTCTGGACCGACAAATTTACCGTAAATAAACTGCTCTAGTTCTTGCTGTTGTTGCATAATTTTTTCTCCTAATTGATTAACTGTTGTTACTCTGTTTGTTGCTATTCATCAAAAATTTTGGGAGGATGATTTTCTATACGCTGAATCAACCACTCAATAGGCTCAACTACATTTTGAGGTCTCCACTCAACGCGTGTATCAATCTTGTATTTTCCCTGTTTTTGATTTGGTTCATCATCATTAGTTGTACTGGGTGTGTCATAGTCATCATTGTCACTACTGTGGCCTTCCCTTTGACCACCTTCAGAATTGTCAGCCGTACTGGGTGTTTCATAATCATCATTATTCTTTTGCTTCTTACCTAGATTTTTTTTAAAAGGGTCTTCTCGCTGTTTCTCCTGTCGCTTACCAGCAGCTTTTGGCGGCTCCTGCTGTGACTCATTTGCCCTTGGTTCTTCCTCTGTTTTATTTTCAATAACAGGGGATATCATTTTACCACCATCTTCATCGTAATATTTTGCGAAGGGTGAAATAGGAAGAAAACAGCAACGATTATTTTCTCCATTTACATTCACTCGCTTTGTTCCATCTTTCTCTTCCACTATTTCTAGATGAAAATAGCTTTCGAGCCCTTCTAGGCTTGCTTGGGGTCCTATAATTTCCATAATCAATTGATAAAAATTCCTGTCTATTGTCCGCTGGTAAATTTCATCGTGATCTGCTTTAGTTATACCAAAAACAACATATTGCTCTAGTTTGAATTCGGATTCGGGAATTTCTCTTAGCATTAATCTAAATAAGCCTTCTAATAATGAGAAATATGAGTTTTTAGGAGGGTAGTCTTCCTTTAAGGGACTCAATAAAATTAAAATTCCATGGCACTGTGTCAAGTATTTTGCTACACTTACATCCTCGTTTTTCTTGTTATTTGTCTTTACCTTGTATCCTCTGCTTTTCCAGATTTCTCCTGAGAGATCGAGAAAGGTCAACTCTACTATTGTGTCGCTATTATTCCTTTTCAGCTTATAAGAATATGAGTTATATTTATCTTCCTTTGTTGTTGTGCTTGGAAATTCTCCTTTATAAATCCTTGAAATTAAATGTTTTTTCAGAAACTTGTCTGTTTGTTCATTACCAGCCTTAACTAAGAACCTGTCTTTTCTTTTTGACCTTTGAAGGTAATGATATAGCATGAGCATATAAACTGTTTTTCCTGCACTGCTAGTTCCCCAAATTCCCAGTTTAATTCTTGTGTTTTTTTGCCGTTGTTGTTCTTGAACCATGATTATAAATAACCCCTGTGTTTGGTTGACTAACTACAAGTTAATATAGCAATCCTCTCTGAACAACGAATAGCTAACATTTTTTGATTTTTATTGAGCAAATAACTTGTTCTAAGTTACTTTGCTCAATATGCTTAATCAACTAAATTTATAGCTAACATTTTGCCTAGTTTAACTCACTTTAAATCAATCGAGTTATCAAAAAGAGAGCTTAATTTGTTCATTAATAGCCAGTGCTTCTTGAACTAAAGACAGCCAATATTTTCGTAACTGCTCTTGTTCTTCCATCTCCTTAAGTTCTGGCCAAACTTTACTGCGGTTATTGCTCAAAAAAATGTCCCATTCCCCCTGTACCCCTTCTGCACGTGTAATGTAATCTGCAAATTCTTCTACCATTGATATTCGTCCATTATTAAAGTATATTCCTATATCATCTAAAATCTCTTCACATACTTCAATCGCTTTTTGATGGAGTTTCTGAAGGTCATGAACAACCAAATTCATATTATCTGATGCCTTAGTAAAATCTATAGTATTAGGAGACAAATCACCATTATTTATATTATCTGATACCTTAGTAAAAGTCATGGTATTAGGAGGTAAAATATCAACAATCTCCTTCCAAACTCGGTATTGAATAATTCCTTTATAAGTAACTTCAAAAGAATCAATAAATTCAAAGGCAAACCTAAGATTCGGCAAACTACTACTTTTGTTCAAAATCTCTACCATAGCAGGGAAAAACTCCAGTCCATTATCTTTCACTATATTTCCAATTCCTAGTTGAATTAGAATATTTGCTAATTCTAATTTTGTCTGATCAACCGCAGCTTTGAGACCAGTTTCCATTAAGTGAAAATTCTTCAATATTCCCGGACGCATTTGTTGTTTAGCTCGAAAATAAACAGCATTAATTCCATCTTTTCTTGCCCAACTATTTAAACGCTCTAAATCAGGAATATTAAACTCTTGTTGGCACCGGTTAATTGCTGCATCAACCTCAGCTTTAAATTCTGGGTTAGAAGTGTCCAATTCTTCTCGCTTTTCTTCTCGGAACTTTTCTATATCATTGTAAAGTTGAAGCACAAATTTATCTCTGAGCACTACATACTGAGCATTGATATCCCCATAACTAGCTATTGCTTGCTCCAGTCCTTGTAGTTCTAGTTTCACTTGCTGTTGGCGCTTAAATGATTGTTGATAAGTTGACGACATATACTGTTTGTCTAATCTGACTAGGTTTCTTTCCAAATATGTAAGTATTTTTGTTAACACTTCTTTCGCTGATGTTGAATTCTTGCAGTTAGACTGAAGATCTTCCTTAACATGAATTCCTTTAGACTTAATCGTATTTTGAAAATCTTGACACGCTCTCCCATTTTCTCCATCATAATTAAGTAGCATAAAAGACCACTGTTCCAGAGGTAATTTATCTTCCAAAGCTTGATGTGCCGCATCATACAAATCAACATCTCGTTGTCCCCAGAAATCACCAGTAGCATTCGGCTTGCGAATAAACAAAATAAAATCAGTATCTTCCGCAAGGGCTTTAATCATTCGTTCTGCATCCCCTAGCCGGGTATCCCCAAGACCAGGCAGATCAATTACAGCAATTTTTTCTACTCCTCTATTTGGAAATGGGCAAAAAATCTCTACCTTTTCCACAGCTAAGTGATGAAAAAGGGTTGGTTGACTGGCCAAATCATACTTTTGAGAAACATACTCCTTAATTTCATCTTGTCTAATTTTCTGGACATGTTTTTCATTTTTTAGTAGGTGGGAATAGTCAGAAAAGTGTCTGTAATACTCATCTTTTAGATGATTATAAATAGACTGATCATTAGCAGAAAAATTTTCTCGTAAATATGGTAGTTGTGCCCGACCAAAATCTTCAATTCTTTGAGGGAAACTTGTAAAGCCTAATTTCTTGAAATAAGGTATAATTACTTCTTCCAAAAAAGAACTTTTAGAATGAAAATAAACTCTGCCATAACTTTCGTTTGGTGAATGATAAATATTGCTTTGAGTAGTAGTGCAAGGTTGACCATCACTGGCAGGAATTTCTGCATCTGTCAACAAAGTTATTTGCTGTAGAAATGTACTTTTTCCTTGACGTGCTAAACCCACAACAGCAATATTAATAGTATCCCTATTCAGGCGTTTCTCAATCCTTCCCCACAGCTCTCGTTCTTGAGTAATAATATCAAGGATGCCTTGAAGGTCAACTTTTTCTAAGCGCTCAGAGACGACAGAAGTAATACCAGGTGCTTTAATAATTTCTGGTCTTAACCTCTGAAGCTCCTTAATTTTCCTCTCAAGTTCTTCTAAGTCTTCCTTCTTTTTTATCGCAGTAGTAGCGTTGGCTTTGCGATTATTAATGATGTCATTAATTTCAGGCATAGTTTTTAATCTTATTTATTGTCTTAAAACTAGAAAAACTGTAATTTAGTTAGTTTTACCAGAGAAAATTATGGATTCCTAACTGTTGCAAAAATTCGCCAAAACTAGAAGATATATATCTTGTTTTGTAATCGAATTTTGGCAATATAAAATTAAGGTTAAATATCCCATTTAATTAATATAACTTATTCATGTACTTTTTATATATATAGCTAGGTTAAATAAATTTGTCGATAATAATAACCACCACCAACAATTATTTTTATCTTCATCCTCAAATCCCATAAATGATAACTATCAAGGAAAGAAACCTCCAAGAGTAAACTGTTTTTCAATTTCAAGCAGCTTAATAAATAGGATAAAATTTATGATTAGTAAGAAAAGAACCAAAAATTTGCTCGTGACTATGGCAGTAAGTATTTCACCAGTAGCTTTCCTTCAAAACGCTTTACCAATATTCATATTTAGAAGCAGTTGCCACCAGTTACTACTTTTACTTACTGATAACTGATAAATGAAATGCTAACCCCGTAAAATATGAACAGAACAATGAGCACGGTGAATCATATAGCTACTTACACCGCCTAATACAGTTGCACTCAAAATAGAATGTCCACGATATCCTATAACAATTAAATCAGTATTCCATTCTTAGGCTAGACAAATTTCTCGACCAGGGTTGCCTCTTAGCTAAGTAAATTCTGTTTGAAAACCAGTATCTTTTCCTCTACTTACTTTTGATTGCAACATTTGTCAACATTCTTTCTCAAGTTTTTCTCTCAATGATGATGATCTGCCTTCATGATCTGTGGATCATAACCAATATTCATTGGCCAAAACCTGAGAGGACTTTCTTGTGCTACTTCTGAGAGAATATGAACTAACAGAAGACTTGAGTGACCAAGTTTTGCTAATTGTAGAGCGATATTAAACATGCGATCGCCGATAACAGATGTATCAATAGCAACTAAAATGTTTTTATACATAATTAATTAATATTCCCTAAGTTTCTTTGAATACAGAACTGACAGAAGCGAACCTAGAAAACATTTTTTCTGTAGAGATATATTGTTAAAAACAACTATAATTTTTCCCGAAACCTGATTTACTGTGGGTAAATCTTAAAATATCCACTTATATCTTATAAAATTACTGAATTTATCTAACAATTTGCGTAACTCAAAAATCATGAATCTTAATATCTTACCCGGTAATACTTTTCCCATTGGTGCCACTGTCTGCCAAGACCCCAAAGGAGTAAACTTCTCTATCTATTCCAAAAATGCTACAGCAATAGAATTACTACTATTTGATGAACCATTAGCAGCTAAACCAAAGCAAGTAATTTTACTTGACCCAACACAACACAGAACTCATCATTACTGGCATATTTTTATTTCTGGTATTGGAGCGGGACAAATATATGCCTATCGAGTCTATGGACCCTTTAACCCAGAAAAAGGTCATCGGTTTGATGGTACAAAAGTTTTACTTGACCCTTATGCTAGAATTGTAGTGGGACAAGAAAAATATAGTCGTAAAGCTGCTACAGGTAACGGTAATAATTGTGCTTACGCTCTCAAGGGGGTGGTAGTTGACCCAACTACCTATGACTGGGAAGATGACAAACCTTTAGAAACTCCCTATGCTAAAACAGTTATCTATGAAATGCATGTTGGTGGATTTACTCGTCATCCTAATTCTGGTGTTGCTCCTGAAAAACGGGGTACTTTTGCTGGGCTAATAGAAAAAATTCCCTATCTCAAAGAATTGGGAATTACTGCAGTGGAATTATTACCAGTCCAGCAATTTGATGAACAAGATGTGCGCGAACCCCTAATCAATTATTGGGGCTATAGTCAGATCGCTTTTTTTGCACCTCACCACAGTTATAGTTCCCGCAAAGATATTTTCGGACCAATGGATGAGTTCCGAGATATGGTAAAGGCATTGCATAAAGAAGGAATAGAAGTCATTCTGGATGTAGTTTTTAATCACACTGCAGAGGGTAACGAAAACGGACCAACAGTTTCTTTCCGGGGGTTAGAAAACTCAACTTACTACATTCTAGAAAAGAATGATCGTGGATACTACAGCAATTATACCGGTTGTGGCAATACCTTCAATACAAATAATCCTTTTGTACATCGCTTAATTGTTGACTGTCTTTGTTACTGGGTTAGAGAAATGCATGTTGATGGGTTCCGGTTTGACTTGGCATCTGTTATGTCTCGGAGCATGACTGGTGATCCCTTAGAAGATCCTCCTGTTTTGTGGGCAATTGAGTCAGATCCGGTTTTGGCAGGCACAAAAATTATTGCTGAAGCTTGGGATGCAGCCGGACTTTATCAGGTGGGTTCATTTATTGGCGATCGCTTTGCTGAATGGAACGGACATTATCGTGACGATGTTCGTCAATTTGTCAAAAGTGATCCCCAAATAGTTGAGAAATTGGCAGCAAGAATTATGGGTAGTCCTGATATTTATCCTAAACCAGATCGAGAACCAAATCATAGTATTAACTTTATTACTTGTCATGATGGTTTTACTATGAATGATCTGGTTTCTTATAATGAGAAACATAATGAAGCTAATTGTGAAGATAACCGCGATGGTGCTAATCATAATTTTAGTTGGAATTGTGGAATTGAAGGAACTACAGATCAAGAAGAAATTGAAATGTTAAGACTGCGACAAATTAAGAACTTTTTTACTATACTGTTTTTTTCTCAAGGTACACCTATGATTTTGATGGGAGATGAAGTCAGGCGAACTCAATTAGGTAACAACAATAGTTATTGTCAGAATAATAAAAGTAGTTGGTTTGACTGGAGTCAAATTGATCAACAAAATGATTTATTACGATTTGTCAAAAAGATTATTCATTTCACTCAAGAATTACAAATTACACAGTTAGATAAGGTTTTAGCTACTGTAGGAGCGATACCCGAATCATCTTTGGTTAGCACTAAAGAGAAAACTAACTTGAATAAAGTACCTAATATTAGTTGGCATGGAATACATTTAGGTATACCTGATTGGAATGTAGGTTCCAGGACTCTAGCTTTTAGTTTAAAACATCCAGAAAGTGGTGAATATTTTCACATTATGTTGAATGCTTATTGGAAACCTTTAATGTTTGAATTGCCACCTTTGGAAAGGGGGGAAAATTGGTATTTAATTGTTAATACTGCTTTTACTTCTCCTAAAGATTTTAATAACCTTGATGTGGCAACAAAAGTTATTGGTGTTAGATACCGCTTAGAGCCCCGGGCTGCTGTTATTTTAATGACAAAAAGAGATTAGGCAGTCCTGAAGTTAGAACTCAGAAGTCAGAAGTTATATAATAGAGTTGTTGGGAATTCAGAAAAAAATGACTATAACCATTATCATTCAAAACTTATAGTGCTATTTAAACTAAAATCCTGAAAACCTTGTAGAGTAGGAGGGTATCTTTAAAAAAAAGATTAAAATAAAACCATGGGGAAGTAAAACAGAAAAAATGGAACTAGTCAACTAGAGGTGAAACATTGAGAATATGACTCGCTCTGAACTATTCCACAGACTTAAGGTATCGCTCTTAGGAAATGATAGATCCCATGCTACCTGTCGCTAAATATGAAACATCTAGAGGAAGGAAACAAACCGTGGAGTTACCAGCAGTTGTTAATAGTATTCTCTAGAGTCGTCGTAGTGGTTGTACCTGGGAACTTTTACCCCATGATTTCCCACCGGCTTTGACTGCGTATGGTGATTTGCCGAAAATGGCAGAACTCTTGGAGTCTGGCAACTGATTCACCCTAGCCTATGAACTCATGTCCGCCAACAATAGGGACGAAACCCAGAACCAACAAGGGCAATAATTGATAGGCTATCAGTGAAAACAACGGAGATAGGAGAACCAGAGCGGGGCTTTGATGGAGGCAAAAAAGTCAAAGGTCGGAAACGCTATATCCTAGTATAAACATTGGGGTTGGTATTAGTGGTGCTAGTTCATGTTGCTAATATATCAGATGTCACACCTGGGAAGATGTTGCTAGCAGAATATAGCCTGTCAGTTCCAAGCCTACAAAAGCTTTGGGCTGAATGAGGCTATAAAAGCCAGGGGTTACAGCAAGTCACGAATGGATGGGAGCTTCACCAGGAGGTGCTTGAAGGTTCTCAAAAAAAATTTGAGGTTGAACCTTGAGGTTGGGTGGTGGAGAGAAATTTAGGTAGGCTTTGACCCCACAAACGACTCAGTAAAGATTAGGAGGGTTTACCGGAAGTAAGTGAATACGTTATTTATATAGCCATGATTTCACTGATGTTAAATCGTCTTGTCGCTTAAGGTTTTATTTACAGATATCTTCTAAAGGTTTATCTAAAAATTCGGATAATACTGATAAAGTAATCAATACCAAGTTAGAACCCGAAACTTATTTTGCCATAGTTAATGGTGCTCCTGGCAATACCTACTATGACTTACAACTCTCTGCAACTTCACTAGTTGAAAGTACAGGCAATGATTTCAAAGCTGCTAAAGATATTGATAATTTAACAAACTTTAATCAGACTGAGTGGGTAGGTAGTTTTGACGAAGACGATTTTTACAGGTTTATGTTACCAACTAAAAGTACAGTTGACCTCAGTTTGACAATATGAATGGCAATGATAATTTGAACTTTTACAAGGATAGTGAGTTATATATAGATGGATCTTTTGCTAGAGGTAATGCCAATGAAAAAATTAGTTGTAATGAACGAACCTGGAACTTACTTCATTCATATTAAATCCGCCGATATTGGTGTGAATTATGATTTTGCAGCATCGACCATATCGTTAAAAGCCTCGCTTTTCTAGGGTTATTTTTTTACTTGTTTTTTTTGAATACATGATGCTAGTTTCAGAAGTCTTGATAACTGATAACTGAAATGAGCACCCCTAGTGGGGGAAGTAATATCTGAATGAGTTTTTCAGAGGGAAAATTTTTAGTAAACATGATTTACCAATATCTACGCCCTAAATATGTAGTGTTATATCTGTTGTTGCTACTATAAATAATTTGATATTATATACGAGTATCATTTTTAAGCTAATTAGTCAATAGTTTTCAAGGAAAACCTAACATAAAGAAATCATTTATTTTTCTGTTATTTTTCTGTGTAGTGATCGCTATTCTTCCTATTACTTACGTGTTTTTACTTACTTTCTAAATGTGTAGTGCTATATCTGTTCTTGTTGCTATAAAAATTTGATATTATATATGACTATCATTTTTTATACATTATTTTTGAGATAATTAGTCAATATTTTTTGAAGAAAACCTAACAACAATAAACAAATAATTAATTTTTTTCTGTGGAGCGATCGCTATTCTTCCTATTACTTACGTGTTTTTACTCACTTTCTAAATGTGTAGTGCTATATCTGTTCTTGTTGCTAGAAATAATTTGAAAATTATAGATAAATATCATTTTTGAGATAATTAGTCAATATTTTTTTAGAAAAACCTAACAGAAACAAACAAATAATTAATTTTTTTTTCTGTGGAGCGATCGCTATTAAATTAAGTGTTAGTATTAAAAAATATCTAAATAACATAATATAGCAACATAAATTATAATTAGGATGACGACAAATGAAAAAACGTAATTTAGGGATTATTTTTAATCTCCTTAGTTGGGGGGTAGAGTAGGCTTACTTTTGAGCTGTCTGTGGTACTATATATATGCATAGATAAATCATATAATTCTTATGAGAGAAGAAGTAATAGGATTAGAACCATCACAAAACATACTAGGATTTGAATTAGAATCAAAACATCAGTCTGTTAATATGATGTTCCCAGTTTATTCTGTGCAGGAACCTGATGTGCTGGAACAAGTACCTATGGACGAGGTAGACAACCAACTGCCACAAATTATAGTGCCCAGTAAAATCATCAATTCGTCTCAGCTAGACCTAACAACTGTTGCTTCAACACCAGAGGACATTGATGGTAAAGATCCTCTCACTGGTCTTACAACAGAGGAAGCCAATATTCCCCCAGAAAAAAATGCATATACTATAAAGCAGAGAAAAGCTAGAAAGAAAGACCCAGGCAATAATGTGAAAACAGCTCTAAACTTAGGGCGGGTGGGAGACGACGTCATAACATACAATGATAATATAGGTATGAAATCTGGTAAGGCCAGAGACAAAAATGACTACTACAAATTTAACCTAAAAGGTAAAGAGAATGATGTCAGCATAGTAGTAGATGGCCTGAAAGATAACGCTAACCTAGAATTACGGAATAAAAATGGTAAGTCTGTTTTATTTAACTCCACACAAAAAGGTAAGAAACCAGAAACCATTGAGCAAGAATTAGCTCAAGGTACTTATTTCTTGCGGGTTTACCCCAAAGGGAACGCGAAAACTAAATATGAGCTCAGTATTAGTGCGGAAGAAATACTCCAAGACCCCGATAGCAAATCACCTGGAGCCACTAATTTAGGGCCATTAGGTAAGAAGAAAAAAGTAATTACGGACGAGATAGGTTTTAAGGAAAAAGGCACTCGGGATAATAGGGACTTCTATAAATTTACCTTAACCGAAAAGTTAAATAATCTAAATATTGTTTTGGATGGTCTCAAGGACGATGCTAATATCCAACTTTTAGATGAAGATGGCAAAACAATTATCGACCAGTCAAGAAGCAAGGGCAAGAAGAAAGAAATAATTGACCAAATTTTAGAAGGGGGTACTTATTACCTGAAAGTTACTCCAACCGGAAATGCTAGGACTAAATATCGGCTAAGTTTGGATGGGGATAAAATTGACGACCCAGATGGTACTCGAACACGGGCAGAGAATTTGGGAACTCTTGGTAATAAACCGATAAAAAAACGAGACGAAATAGGTTTTGAGGTAGGTGGAAAGCGAGACCAAAAAGATTATTATCAATTTAATTTGAATAGGGATAGTGAGGTAAATTTTTCCCTGGATGGTCTCAACCAAAATGTAGATTTGAAGTTGTTGGGCAGTAAAGGAAATTTGCTTTACAGTTCTACTAATAAGGGCAAAGAAGTAGAAAAAATTAGCACTATTTTAGATAAGGGTAAATATTATGCCTTGGTTGAGCCAATGGGTAGCGATCGCTCAGAATATACCTTATCTATAGATGGGGATAGTAAAATTCAAGACCCCGATGCTAAATTACCGGGGAAAAATCTGGGTAAATTAAAGGGAAAAACTATTTCTCGAATTGACGATATTGGTTTAAAGAAAAAAGGTTTTTTAGATACGAGTGACTTCTGGAGAATTGAGTTAACAAAGGAAACAGACTTAACTATTACTTTAGACAGGTTGAGTCAAAATGCGGATTTAGAATTATACGACAAAGATGGAACTACTCTGATTTATAGTTCAAAAGAAAAGGGCAAAAAACCAGAAGAAATTAGCAGTATCTTGGATAAAGGTATCTACTACATTAAGGTAAAATCTAAGGGTGGTAGCAGTAGCAAATATAAATTGAGCGTAACTGGCAATACGCAAATAGGAGAAAAAGATGATGCTTTGCCGGGGACGAATTTGGGAGAATTGGGAAATCAAAAGATTGTTAAAAAGGACGAAATTGGTTTTGAATCTTCCCAAAATATCCGGGATGTTGGGGATTTCTATAATTTCAGTTTAGCAGAACAAAGGGGGGTTAATATTACTCTAGATGGTTTAACCGGTGATGCTAATTTATTCTTGGTAGGAAATGATGGGGGAGAAATAGAAGTTTCTAACAATAAAGGTAAGAGAAATGAAATTATCAACGAGATTTTGCAGCCAGGAAATTATTATATTGGTGTGAAACCAAATGGGGGAAAGGTTAAGACTAATTACAATTTAGAAGTAACAACTAATCTTCAGAAGGATGATTTTAATAATCGTCAGAATGCCCAGCAATTAGGGACTCTTAATTTGCAAGACCAGGTGACACAAAACAATAGGGTAGGGTTCAAAGAAGGTAGCCTTATAGACCAAGCAGATTTCTACAGTTTTAAACTGACTGAAACCAGTGATGTTAATTTGTCTTTGGATGGCCTGGATGGAGATGCAAATTTGTTATTGCTGGATAATAAGAACACCCTTGATGAATCTACTGCCAAAGGTCTCAAAGCTGAAAATATTAAGAAAAAGTTAGAAGCAGGGACTTATTATGCGGCAATTTTCCCGGTTTCTGGAGCTAAAACTGATTACGAATTAACTCTGGGGGTAACACAGAAAACTGTAGATTTGTCTAGTTTGAAGTTTGAAGCCCTGGATGTGCAAGATGGATTAAAAGCCGGGGAGAGACTTAAGGTTAATTACCAGGTTAATAACATCGGTAATACTAAGGCAGATGCTTTTGAGGTTGGATTTTATTTGTCCAAAGATGAGGGTATAGACAAGGGAGATTTCCTCTTGGGGACTGCCAAGGTTAAGTCTCTTTCCGGTGATAAGAATACCAAGAAGTTGGCGAAGCAATTGACTCTGCCAGAGTCCGGGGACAATTTCTGGCAGGGCTCTGGAGACTACTATCTGGGTATGATGGTGGATGTTCAGGACGCTATTGTCGAAAATAACGAACTGAATAATACCGGCAGTCAGAGAGTGGGTGTTGATCTTTCCAGCGATTTGATTGTTAGCGGTTTTGATGTGCAGGAAAAAACTGTTAACCCCGGACAAAAGTTTAATGCCAAAGTCACTTTGAATAATGCTGGTGGTAAGCTTGATGATTTCCGGGTGGGATTTTATGTGTCAGAGGATAATGAAATTACTACCAGTGATGAGTTACTCGGTTCTAAGATGGTCACATCTTTGGGGGGTAAGAAGAGTACTACCATCAACAAGCAGTTGACTTTACCAGTGGCCAGCGTCAGTGGAGTTAAGAAATATTTTATTGGGGCGATCGCTGACGACCAAGATGTATTGAGGGAAGTCAACGAGACTAACAATGTTAGCAAAGAAAAAGTCTCCCTGAGTCCTGTACCCCAGGACAATGCGGGCAACAAACTAAATAAAGGGCGAAAAGTTGGTGTCCTTGGTAATAAAACTCAGAAGTTCTCAGACTGGGTGGGTGATTTCTATGGCGTCTCGGAAGATACCCACGACTACTACAAGATAGAACTTGATGACAGAAGTCGTCTCAATTTAAATCTCAAGGGTTTGAGCGCTAATGCCAACCTCTACTTGTACGACAGCGATGGAGATTTGCTACAAAAGTCTGAGGAGTCGGAGAATAAAGAGGAAGCAATTGATATAAAATTATTACCTGGTACTTATTATGGTTTAGTTTGGAAGGATGACGGAGGCAACACCAACTATGACTTGGAAATGTCAGCATTGCCACTAGAATATCCAGTGCCGCAAATTACGGGCTGGAACCGCAATACTGCCCTGAATATTGGTGCGGTCAGTGCTACTCCCATAGCAAAAACTGAATATGTGGGTAACCCCCACGGGTTTGTAGATGACCTGAATGATTTCTATAAGTTTCAGGTAGAGGGTAGCGGTAGCCAGGTTCAAATTGATTTGACGGGGTTGAACAAGAATGCCGATCTATATCTTTATAACAGCGAAAGCAGTAGTAGTATCGCCAGGTCGGAGACGCTGCAAAAAGCTGATGAAAGTATTGTCAAAAATTTGAGTCCAGGAACTTATTTTATTGAGGTTCAAAGCATTAACAACGCTAAAACTAACTACAATTTACAGGTGGTGGGAACTCCACTGCCAGATAATGGTGCTGGAGAAAATCCTGACCAAGCACTAGATTTAGGGACCTTAGGAGAAACAATAGTTAATGATTGGGTGGGAGATATTGATGGCACTGACTACTATATGTTCGCTGTAAGTGAAAATAGTACAGTTGATATGAGTTTGACGGGAATGAGTGGCAATGCTAATCTGAAACTGTTCGATAATAAGGAAAAAAGTCTGTCCTCTTCTTCACAAGAGGGTAATGCCGATGATGGGATAGCTATTAACTTAACTCCCAGTAACTATTTCGTTGAAGTAGAGCGTTACAGTGGAGTCGTAGGTACCCCCTACAATTTCCAAATATCAGCTACTTCCCGGGCAGAAGATTTGGTCGGCAACGACTTGGAGACAGCAAAAGATATTGGAGCTTTAACAACTTTCAACCAGACTGAATGGGTAGGTAGCTTCGATGTCAGTGATTACTACAAGTTTAGTCTGGCTGAGGATAGTGAGGTTGACCTCAATCTAACAGGAATGAATAGCAACGGCCAACTTTATCTTTACGACAGTGAGGGAGAAGTACTGACAAGTTCCAGAAATGACAGCAATACGGATGAAGCTATTATCACTAACTTGAACCCGGGTACATATTATGTTGGGGTCTGGCGCTATAAATTATATAGCCGGGAAGCAACTAGCGTTAACTACAATTTAACGGCATCGGCAACCACTATTCCTGACTCTGGAGGAAACACCCGAGAAACAGCAGGGGATATAGGTGATATATCTACTCCTAAGACGCTTAGTAATTGGGTAGGGAATGTCGACCCCAATGACTACTATAAATTCACCTTGACTCAAGATAGCGATGTTAGTCTCAATCTAACAGGGATGGATGATAATGGTCAACTTTATCTTTACGACAGTGAGGGAGAAGTACTGACAAGTTCCATAAATGACAGCAATACGGATGAAGCTATTATCACTAACTTGAACCCGGGTACATATTATGTCAGGGTCTGGCGCTATAAATCATATAGCCGGGAAGCAACTAGCGTTAACTATAATTTAACGGCATCGGCAACCACTATTCCTGACTCTGGAGGAGACACCCTAGAAACAGCAGGGGATATGGGTGATATATCTACTCCTAAGACGCTTAGTAATTGGGTAGGTAGTGCCGATCCCAACGATTACTATAAATTCACGTTGACTGAGGATAGTAACGTCAATCTCAATCTAACAGGAATGGATGACAATGGTCAACTTTATCTTTATGACAGTGAGGGAGAAGTACTGACAAGTTCCATAAATGACAGCAATACGGATGAAGCTATTATCACTAACTTGAACCCGGGTATATATTATGTCAGGATCTTGCGCTATAAATCATATAGCCGGGAAGCAACTAGCGTCAACTACAATTTGACGGCATCGGCAACCACTCTTCCCAACTCTGCGGGTGATGATTTTGAAACGGCAAGGGATTTAGGCATGGTCAGCGCCGCTCAAACTATCAGGGACTGGGTTGGCGACCTCCAATATGATGATTACTACAAATTCAGCGTTGCCGCCAATAGCTCTATTAACCTCAAGCTTGCAGGTTTAACCGCGAATACCGGCCTATACTTGTACGATAGCAAGGAGAAACTAATAGGGAGTTCCGACAACGATAGTAACGCTGATGAATCTATTGTCTATAATTTGGCAAGTGGTAATACCTATTATGTTAAAGTTGAGGGACGTTCTCCTTATTATGGTGGGGACAACACCTATTATAACCTTGAACTCTCGGCCACTCCCCTGACCTACTCGCCAGATAATATCGTCGGCAACACCGAAGCTCAAACTAAGAATATTGGTGCTTTGGGTGCGACCCAGAGTTTCACAGATTTTGTCGGCAATCAATATGTTGATCGTGACAAGAATGACTTCTACCAGTTTGTCCTAGGAGAGACTAGCACTGTCAACCTTAATCTCGGGAGTATGACAGCAGATGCAGACCTGGTACTGCTTGATAGCGAATATTCCCAGATTACTGAATCTAGTCAGCTTACCAATGTTGACGAAGTGATTATCCGTAACTTACAGGCTGGAACTTATATCGCTGGAGTCAAGAGTATAGAGAATGGGAATACCGGTTATAATTTGCAATTGTCCGCAACAGCCCACCCAGATGGTGCCGGAGATACTGTTGGAACAGCCCGACTAATTGGCACTTTAGCAGGGCCTCAAACCTTTAACGACTGGATCGGGAATGTTGATGAAAAGGATTACTATCAGTTTGTCATAGATGCTGTTAGCACTGTCAACATTAACCTGGGAGGAATGACTGGCAATGGTAATATTGGACTGTATGATATTGAGGAAAGTCCTCTGCTCTATTCCCAAAATACTGAGAATGCTGATGATGTAATTGTTGCTGATTTAAATCCCGGAACTTACTACGTCCAAGTTTGGAATGATAGGGGTAACTTTGGTACTAACTACAGTTTGCAACTGTCTCCCACAGTCCGGGTGGATAATGCTGGTGGTGCTGACTCGCCTCTAGATTTGGGAGCGCTGACTACTATTAATGCTACTAACTGGGTATCCCCAGGAATAGATGAAGAAGACTATTATAAGTTTTCTGTAGGTGAGAATAGTGCAGTTAGTTTGAACTTAACTGGTTTGACAGATGCTATCAATTTCAATCTTTATAACAGCGCCATGGAGGAAATTGCTTCAGCTCCTAATGACGAGAATACTGAGACGGCGATCGCTAAAAATCTAACCCCAGGTAATTACTTGGTTGAGATAAGCAACTTCTGGGGCAACGGAACTGAATACAATTTCGTCGCTACTGCAACTCCTATTTCTGATAATGCCGGAAATGATTTTGATGTAGCGCGGAATATCGGTGCAGTCAGCGCAACTCAAGCCTTTAGTGACTGGGTAGGAAGAATAGATCGTAATGACTACTACAAGTTTGATATCCCCCAAAACAGCGAAGTAACCATTAATCTGACAGGTTTAGCAAGCGACGCCGACCTCTACTTGTACGATAGCCAAGAAAACGAGATAGTTAGTTCTACTAATGATGACACCAATAACGAATTAATTACGGAAAAACTACCATCGGGTACTTATTACGCTTTAGTATGGCAGTCAAGTGGTCACACTAACTACAACCTAGATTTTTCGGCCACTCCCCTGACCTACTCGGCACCTAATATAGTGGGCAATACGGAAGCTCAAACTAAGAATATTGGTGCTTTGGGTGAGGCCCAGACCTTTACTGATTTTGTCGGCATCTCCCAGAATATCGACAGTGACAAGGAAGATTTCTACCAATTTACCCTCGCGGAGGATAGTACTGTCAGCCTCAGTCTCAATGGTTTGAGTGCCAATGCGGATCTAACCTTACGCAATAACGAATACTACTGGTTAGATGATTCTACAAACTTCTTGAATGCTTCGGAAAATATTACTCGCAACCTGGTAGCAGGGACTTATATTGTTGAGGTCGAAAGCATCGGCGATGCTAGTACTGGTTATAATTTACAACTATCGGCAGTAGCACATCCAGATGCTGCGGGGAATACATTCGATACCTCAAAGCCAGTGGAAAATCTAGCAGAAGTTCAAACCTTTAATGACTGGGTAAGTAATATTGACGAGAATGACTACTATAAGTTTAATCTTAGTGAAAAACGGACTGTTAATATTGAGCTATCTGGTTTGAGTGACGAGGCTTCCTTGTATCTCTATAACTCCTCTGGGGACACTTTTAGTTACGATGCTAATGGGCATTATCAGGGTAGTTCCTATGTTTGGAAAATTAACTCTGGTGAGATGGGTTCTATTTCTCGGTTGTTAAATTCTGGGAACTATTTTGTCGGAGTGTTTTACGAGAGTTATAATGGTTTGGGTACTAATTACAGTTTGAGTATGTCTGCTACTTAATATGTTTTTCTAGATGGAGATTTTGGGACATTATGTCATCAAAAAAAATTTTGAGAAAAAATGTTGCTTTTTCAGATAGTAGTGGTATAATAGTATCACTGAAAAATATTTCAGTTCAACTTAGTTTAGTTTTTTGATATATCTTCTAATCTGAATGCATTTGGCCATAAGTTGGGGATAATTATTAATAAACTATGGTTTATCTAAATGTTGTCAAAAAGCCTGCGCTCTCCTGATAAGGTAGTGTCGGGATGAATGCCAAAGTTACCATGACTTAAGCTTGGTATAAACAACAAAAACGAGTAGGTTACAAACAAACCTTACCTTTTTGGCTGCGGGGCTGGCAGTGTCAGTGTGGGTCAGCTTTTTTATAACTGAAGAGAGTAAATCTCTAAAGACGGTTGCTATGAATTAGAAAGACCCTAACAGCGATTTTAGAGAATCCTTTGCTGTCTCGTAAGAGCAGCACTGGGATGATTTTAAAATACGATAGTGACTCAAATAATTAAGAAATGCAGGCCGGCAAGGCCTATCAATATCTGTGGATAAGTAACCACCGATGGTCTAAATGGAGGCAGGAAGTAAAAATTAGATTGTCACCTTATGTGACGTTGTGACGTTTTGTATCAGTTTTATATAGCAAAAAAATAATTATGGCTAACGACACCAGAGCAGATGCGTTAGACCTGGGAGTCATCGAACTAGAACCGACTGTAACGAACGATCAGATCGGTTTTAGAGTAGATGGTAAACGGGAGCGCAACGACTTCTACAAATTTAAGCTCGACGAGGAAAGCGACTTTAATCTAACCCTAGACAAGTTAGATAAGAATGCTAATGTCCAAATATTAGATAGTGATGGCTCAGTATTATTCAAGTCGACAAAACCTGGTAAACAACGAGAAGTTATTGATGCGGAATTAGATGCAGGAGAATATTTTGTCCGCGTCTTACCAAAAGGCATGGCACAAACAGATTATAGGTTGAGTCTTAATGCTGATCCAATAACTGACGATGAGCTTCCTGGTGTCTCCCTAGGAGTCCTGGATAGTGAAGAAGAGGTTACGTTTACCGATGAAATTGGTTTTGCCAAGGGAGGCCAAAGGGACAAAAACGATTACTTCAACTTTACCTTAGATCAGGATAGTGATGTCAGCCTCACTCTAGACCAGCTAAAAAAGAATGCCAACGTCCAAATTTGGGACGATAAAGGGAAGACCTTGTTGCTGCAATCTCGAAATAAGGGACGCCAGGAAGAAACGATTAACGCTATCTTGGAAAAAGGGGATTATCTGGTGCGGGTCTTCCCTCAGGGTAGGGCTAGAACTTCCTACCGCTTGGGGTTGAGCGCCGACGAAATATTGCCACCGGAAAAGCTTCCGGGCACTGATGTTGGGGACCTTCTAGCTTCAGAAGAACCACACTTTGCTATTGAAGATATCGGCTTTGGTCGCGGTCGGCAGCGCAACACAAAGGATTATTACACTTTTGAGTTGAGTCAAGAAGCTTCCTTTTATGCAGAACTAGATCAACTACAGCGGAACGCTGATATCTATTTATACGAATATGATCCTGATGAACCAGAAGAACTAGGTTCCCGGTTGAATAAGTCTACCCGCAAAGGCAGAAGACCAGATACCATCAGCGAATTTTTACCTGAAGGACACTATGCCCTAGAGGTACGCCCTAGAGGTGCGGCTAAGACCGACTACCGACTGGAATTGGACGCCAGGATCAATGTAGATGATTTCCCCGCTCCAGAAATGGCGAAGGACTTGGGGGAGTTGGTACCTACACCCACTAATGAGACGGGTAATAATGTGGGGCTATTGACAGACGATCGATTCCGAGACCAAGCGGACTGGTTTAAGTTCACCCTCAGCGCTGAGAAAAATGTCGATTT
Source organism: Trichodesmium erythraeum IMS101 (assembly GCF_000014265.1). Taxonomy (NCBI): domain Bacteria; kingdom Bacillati; phylum Cyanobacteriota; class Cyanophyceae; order Oscillatoriales; family Microcoleaceae; genus Trichodesmium; species Trichodesmium erythraeum. The sequence continues at coordinate 2,904,027 of NC_008312.1, read as the reverse complement.
AACCTTAGATGAACTGCGGGTAAATGCGGCAGATGCCGAAATTTATGATGCCGATGGCACTACACGGCTCTACAAATCAAAAAATAAAGGTAAGCAACGGGAAACTATTAACGAAAACCTAGATGCCGGTACCTATTATGTAAAGGTAGTCGCTAGGGGTAGTAGTAATACCAACTATCGCCTGAGTCTGAGCGCGGATGAACCCATCTCACCAACAGATACCTTTCCTTTGGGAACTCTGGAGTCTCCCACAGAATATAGCAATAACGACAAAATAGGTGGAGAAGGCGGCGGGGTACGCAACTCACAGGACGAATATACTTTTACTATCAACGAGTTAACTGAGTTTAATGCCACTCTAGACCAAATCAAGCGAAATGTTGACCTAGAGCTTTATAAGGGCTCCATGCTGGTGGACAGCTCCAAGGAAAAGAGAAATAATCCAGAAATAATTGATCAAGTCTTAGAGCCAGGGGATTACACTTTGCGAGTGATGCCAATGGGCAATGCTGAGACTACCTACCGTCTGGGTATAGACACTGAAGTAGTCGCCGAGGGAGATGAAACTTTTGAGGTCGGTTCTTTACTTGATCTGAACAATAACGAGTACAAAAAGAAAGGAAGAATTGGGGATTTCCAGAATGGTTCTCGGAACCTCAACGACTTCTACAACTTAACCTTAGATAACAACAGCAACTTCATGCTCACCCTAGACGAAATGACGCGGGATGCTAATGTGATGGTGTTGGATAGCGAAGGTGATATGGTCCTTAGTGGCTTTAACCCTGAGAATGCTCCAGAAATTTTGAGTGACACTTTGGATGCTGGGGACTACACAGTGCAAGTCTTCCCGGTGGGCAATGCTAAAACTAGCTATTTCCTGAAAATGAACGCCGACCCGCTTCCTGATCCTCCTGATGACATGGATGACGGGGATGATGATGACATGGGAGATGATGGTGATGAAACGGAAGTAGATCCCATTACGGGAGACCCAGATGGCACCCCGGAGGATGCTACAGATTTGGGAAGTGATCTGCTTACTCAAAGTGGTAAAATAGGTTTTATGGAAGACGGAGTAGATGACGTCAATGACTACTATAAATTTACTCTCGACGCAAACGATGACATCCGGATAATTTTGTCCGGCCTGACCCAAAATGCTGACTTAACTCTCTTGGGTAGTGACGGCGAAACCGAAATCTTTACCGAAATCTTTAAGTCTTCTAATCCCGGTACGAATACCGAAAGGATCAATGCCACTTTAGAAGCGGGGGATTATTACCTGCAAGTTGAGGCTGTCGGTGATGCCCAAAGTGACTATACAATTAATTTTTTCTAAACTCATTTTGTAGTAAGCGCTTTAGCTCTAAGGAAAGTAGCTTTAAATTCCTAAAGCGATTACTACGAAGTAAGTCAAACTCGAATTTGTAAGCAAAACAAAGGAAGAAAAAAATGCCGGAGACTTTTCAAGTTGAATTTAGTGGCACCTGGGGAGAGGCCGAGCCAGGGCCAAACCCGAATCCTAAAATTTATCCTACAGATCCTCCGAATACGTTTCGTTGGGGAGAGTCGGTAGAGGAAGACCTGAAACCAAACAGCTTACTCTTTAATGCGGAAGACATTAGCGGGGGCATTAAAACTGACCAGCAGTTTGAAGTCGGAAAGTTAACCTTCTTTAACGGTTCAATTTTTTCGGATACAGCGGTAGAGTCAGTACCGCTGAAGATTGAATTATTAGATCCTTTTGAATTATTAGATTCTCCCATAACTTTTACTTTCAATCTGGACTTAGACACTACGGAGGATACCTCTGACGAGATAGATGACTGGTCTGATTTCGTCTATTTTCCCAAAGTCTTACCCACGGAAACCTTCAAATTTGATGGACAAACATACACCTTAGAGCTAACAGGCTTTAGCCAAGATGGTGGTGACACCCTAGTAAACCGCTTTCGGGTGATGGAACAAGAAGTAGACATAGCTAGCTTGTTCGCGAAAATTAGACTAGCACCCAGAGATATTGAGCGTCTTGAAGACCCCACAGCAAAAACGGACGGTGCCATTAATCTTGGCGATCTTAACAGCCGGAAGAACTACCGCAATACCGACGAAATCGGTTTTAATGAAGGTGGTGTCCGTGACTTGCAAGATTTCTATAAGTTTACTCTCAGCAAGGATAGTGAGGTTGACATCACTCTAGACCAACTCAAGCGCAATGCTAACGTTGAAATTCTAGATGAGGATGGTAGCACAGTACTTTTCCAGTCAACTGAAGAGAACCGGAAGCGGGAAAACATTACCGAAAATTTAGAATCAGGTGATTATTTCATCCGTGTTTATCCTGAAGGAGATGATCGCACAAAATACCGCTTAGGGGTAAGTGCTGATGCCCTGACAGATGAAAAGGACACAACTGATACCGCTAAAGAACTAGGTAATATCGGACTCGAAGAAGTAACCGAAATTGACAGAATAGGCTTCGGTCGGGGTAAAAACCGGGACCAAGAAGATTACTATAAGTTTGGTATCAATGAAAAGAGTGACTTTTTCCTTACCCTAGACCAGCTAAAGGGAAATGCTAATGTTGAGGTTTTAGATGGGGATGGCAGCACTATTCTCTACCAGTCTAACAATAGCGGTCGTAAAAGAGAAAAGATTAACGAGGAATTAGAACCCGGTGATTATTTTGTGCGCGTAACTCCCCAAGGTGCTGCCAGGACAGACTATCGCCTGGGTCTGAGCGCTGATGTGCTTTCCAATGAACAAGATGACCAGGAACCAGGTATTAGCTTGGGGGCAGTTACGGAGCTTACTCCCGTCAGCAAAACCGGTAAACTTGGTGCTAACAAAGACAGGGTAGACTGGTACAACTTTTCTGTGCCGATAGAGAGCGATGTCAACCTGACTCTAGATAGACTAAGGCAAGACCTTAACCTGGAAATCTATGATGAGGGTGGCGAGCTAGTTGATGATGGTAAAAATACAGGCCGCAAAGCTGAAAAGATAGAACTTGAAGGGCTGGAACCAGGAACCTATAACATAAAAGTTTTCCCAAATGGTGGCGCCAAGAGTAACTATCGCTTGGGTATAACTGCGACTGCTCCTTATGTTGATGACTATGCTAGTGTTGAAGAAGCTTTAGACTTCGGGAATATCCCTATTGGGGAGACAAGGGTCTTCAACGGCGAAATGGGCCGTACTGAAGGTCGTTCCGGTCGTGACACAGAAGATTGGGTCAGCTTTACAATTGATGAAGAGAGCTTGGTTGACATCGACCTGACTCGTCTGCGTCAAAACATAGATATGATCTTGTACGATGACGACGGAACCTTTCTCAATAATTCTCGGAACAAGGGTCGTAAATCAGAAAACATTGCTGAGATATTGGAGGCAGGAACTTATCATGTCCAGATATTGCCAAAGGGAAACAGTCGCAGCAACTATCGTTTTTCGGTGAATGCTGAACCGATCCCAGAACCGAGACAAGAGTTTACAGTTGGTGACCTTTTGTCTTTGGAGGATGGTTACAGTATCAGGGGCGAGGAAATCGGCTTTACCTCTGGTGGTATTCGTAACGTTATTGATCGGCACTTATTCAGCATAAGCGACGAGAGGAATGTAGAAATTGACCTCACAGGGCTGAAAAGAAATGCCAACATTGCCTTGTACGATGATGATGGCACTTTATTGCTTGAGTCTCGGAAAGGCGGTAGAAGGAACGAAAATATTAGCGACACTCTGGATCCAGGCGATTATTATGTGGATGTAGAGCCCCAGAACCAAGCTAAAACTAAGTATAATTTGGACATTTTTGCAAGTGGTTCGAGCGTCGATCCAGATGGTGGTCCTGTGCTAGAGACTTCTTTGTACAATGATATCGGTAACCTCACTGAAGATTACAGTAAGATAGATAATGTCGGTTTCGGCAGTGGTAGCAGTCGGGACGAAGTAGACTACTACAAGTTTGAACTAAGCGAAGACAAGAATCTGACTATCTCCCTAAATAAACTGAGCGCTGATATCGATCTGGAATTGCTTGATAGTTCTGATACTTTGATCAAAGATTCCCGCAATAAGAAGAAGAAAAACGAAAAAATTGAAGAAGAGCTTGAACCAGGTACTTACTATGTAGGGGTTGAACCCAAAGGTAACGCTCGTGGTAACTATACCCTAAATATTAAGGTTCCTGAGCCAGGCAGTAGCGTGGATGAGGACGGAGGCAAACTTCCAGAAAACGTCACCGACATCGGCGTGTTAACCTCATACGAAGAGGAGGACTCCATCGGTCGTGAAGAAAACAGTTATCGTGATGTCAACGACTACCGCAAGTTTACTTTGAGCGCTAAGAGTAGTGTCGATATTAACCTTACAGGCCTTACTGGTAACGCCAACCTACAGCTAATTGATGGCGACGGTAGCACTGTGCTAAATACTTCTGCTAATGGTGGTAGTGACGACGAAAAAATCAACCTTACTTTGGATGCGGGCGACTATTGTGTGCGAGTGTTTCCCAGGGGTGCGGCTAAAACTGACTACACTCTGAATATGAGTGCGAGTGAAATTGGTGAAAGCATAGACAATGAGCCACCAGGGATAGCTCTCGGTACGGTTACAGTTGGTGCTGATCCTCTTACCCAAGGCGGTGACCTCGGCTTCACGGAGGGAGGCGTAGTTGACACCAAGGACTATTACAGCTTTGATATTACCCAGGCTGGTTTCGTAGATATCAAACTTGACGACCTGAGCGATAACGCTGACCTGAAACTATACGATGAGACTGGCGAAGTAGAACTTGGCAGTTCTAATAACTCCGGCAATACTTCTGAGGAGATTAATAGCTTCTTGAGTGCCGATACTACCTATGTGGTGGGTGTATTCGGTCTAGGTAATCAAACTCCTTACGACCTGAGCATTTCTCTCTGATAACTAGTACGGAGCGTAGGTCGCTCGGCAAAGTTAGGGCGTGGGTTGCACACCCTAACTTTTTTTAATGTTTCATTATTATTTTGAATGACTATAAATAAAAGTAATGGCGAAGAAAACTAAAAGCAGTATCACAAATATAGTTGATCGCAAAGGAGGCTTAAATCCAGATGTAGTAGATGTAACTCTTGTACCTGGAGACAATGTGACCTTTGATATCACTGCCAAAGTTACTAAAAAAAGTTCCACAAAATTACCTCTAGACCTAGTTTTTCTTAGCGATCTTTCTGGTTCTTATGGGGATGACCTGCCAGTATTACAGGATTTAGTTCCCAAGCTAGTTTCCTCAGTTCGAGACATCCAACCAAACAGTCAATTCGGTCTAGCATCATATATAGATAAACCCAAAGATCCCTTTGGCGGCCCTAAAGATTTTGTGTATAGAATGGAGTCAGCGATCACTAAATCTCGCACTGATTTTCAGAAAGCGATGGATGACTTGAAAATTGGTAACGGTAATGACGGTCCTGAGGCACAGCTTGAGGCATTGATGCAGTTAGCTCTCAGAGAAAAAGAGATAGGCTTCCGTAAGAAATCTCGGCGCGTTGTCGTTCTTTCTACAGATGCTAACTACCACAAAGCAGGAGACGGCAAAAAAGCAGGTATCAAAACTCCCAATAATGGGGATACAGTTCTTGATGGTAAGCCAGCCGGTACTGGGGAAGACTATCCCAGTATCGATCAAGTAAGAGATGCTTTACAAGAAGCCGGCATTGTTCCCATTTTTGCAGTCACCGGCAACCAAGTCAGAAACTACAAAAAACTCGTAGATAAATTGGGGTTTGGTACGGTAGAAAGGTTATCGCGGGACAGTTCTAACTTAGTTAAGGTAGTAACAGAGGGCTTGGAGGAAGTCTTTAGTGACTTAACGATAGTACCCCAAAGCGATGAGTTTGGTTACATTAAAAGTATTAAGCCTACGACTTACGAAAATGTCCGCCCTGGGCAAAGTCGGACTTTTGAAGTTAAACTGGGTATTACAGATCTCGATGCTAGCCAAAAAGACCGTCTTTCCCTGGAAGTATTGGGTTATGGGGAAACCAAAGTTAATGTTACTCCTATTGTTAACACCAAGCCCATCGCAAGCAATGACAACCTCGCCACTAATGCAGGAAGCAAATTGGTTATTAAACCAAAAGAGCTATTGGCAAACGATACGGATAAAGACGGGGATAAGTTAAGTATTAGCAAGGTAGGTAAAGCTTCAAATGGCAAAGTGATCCTGGGTAAAAATGGTAAGGTAACTTTTACCCCCGATAAAGACTTTACGGGCAAGGCCAGTTTTGAATATACCATCGACGACGGTAATAAAGGCCGTGATAGCGCGACTGTTACAGTTCAAGTCAGAGATAATTCTGACCCCATCGCTAAAGACGACAAGGTGTTTTTTGTCAGACCCAAGCTCTTTCACGCTATCCAAGCAAAAAAGTTACTGAAAAATGATCAAGATAAAGATGGCGACAAGTTGACTATTATTAAAGTCAGTAATGCAACCAAGGGCGAAGTAGAGTTAACTAAAAGCGGTGAAATAACTTTTACCCCTAGTGGAAAGCATAAGAAGTTCAGCAAGGGGAGTTTTGAGTATACTATCAGCGACGGCAAAGGCGGTACAGATACAGCCAAAGTGATGCTGAAAAGAGTTGGGGACTTGCCAAGCTCTAAGCGTAGCGCTGGTTCTGAGAAGAGAGACTCCCTGACTGGAAATATAGATGACAAGGCACCAGGGATCCCTCTTGGTACAGTTGTTGATCCTCTCACCCAAAGCAGTGATATTGGCTTCAAGAATGGAGGCAAAGTTGATCAAAACGACTATTACAACTTTGTTGTTCCGGAGCCTAGTTTCGTCAGCATCAAACTTGACGGTCTCAGGAGCAACGCTAACCTAGAACTATACGATAGCGACAAAGTATCCCTTGATAGTTCTACTAACTCCGGCAATGCTCCTGAAGAGATTAACACCTTCTTGTTTCCCGATACCTATGTGGTTGGCGTATTCGATCAAGGTAGTGGAACTCCTTACAACCTGTCTATCTTATAACTATTATGGAGCGTAAATCACGCGACCAAGCTAGGGCTTACGTCCCAGGCGCTAACCGTCTTTTACAGTAGTTTTCATGTTAGTAGACTACTGTAAGGACCTTGGATAAGGACGTCCCTACAAGATTTTAGTTATAGCGATGTAGTTTATCAATTTTAAAAGTGCTGTAATTTTTCATTATTATTTGGAATGACTATAAAGAAAAGTTATGGGCAAAGAAACTAAAAATATTGTAACACATAAAGTAATTACATAGTTAACCTATTTTTCTCTAATTTGTTGAAAAATTTCTTTATGGGAAATCAACAACTAGAAAGAGATAAAAGTTTCAGAAGTTTAGAAATTGCAGTAATTTAACTTGATTTTTGATCTACTTTTACTAGACCTAAAACTAGATAGTTTGCTGTTGCCCAAGCCCTGAGAATCTGAATTAGTTTTTGATAATTTTTCTGATTATAAAATACCATTATAATTTTACCATAAGTTGCTACGATTTCACCATAAGTTATTTAACTAATTGATTGAAAATAACAGGAAACATTATTGTAATTGTTCCGGAGCTAAAGATAGAAAAACTCGGACAATTGTATCGTAAGCAGGAATGCCATTTGGTAATCCTAAAAACCCTTAGAGTCATAGATACTTAGACTCCCTACCAGGTTATACTATAGGACTACCTTGTTGAATAATATTAACTAACAATAGGCAATTTTCATAGTTCAAGAGTCCCTAAACATTTTAAATCCAAATTACGCTCAAAAATTTCATCAATAGGCAACATTTGACCATCTTCTGTCATAAACTTATGTTCTGGAGTTGCCCGAATAACTGTTCCATCTTCAAGGCTATATTCATAAACTTCCTGCATACCTCGATTATGCCATTGAGCAATTGGCTGAGTATAAATATATCCATTTTTATCAACCGTATAAACCGTACATTCAATCCGATATTCTACAATTTTACCAATAGGAAGAGGACCATATTCTACAGTCATAATTTCAGTCTCATAAGTTAAACAATATTCAGCAAACTTAATCATCTGTTCAAACAAATCTTTTGCAACTACAGACGAAACTCCCCTTTGAGCTGCACCATCAATAAACTTTTCCCGGTGTTTTTCCATTTCGGAGACCTTCTTTTTACCCATGCAGTTGTGAACAATAAAATCATTAGCAATAAAATTATGAGTTTCGGGAATTGTTAAATCAAAAACTTCTTCTTTGCCAATATATTCTATAGAGATAATCTCATCCCAAAAAACATCAGAATTAGCTATTGCCGTTAATTCCTCATCTGCCAAAACTGTCGAAAAATTATTAAATTTATCAAAGGATAAACTCCGGTTTGAAGTATTTTGAAAATTCCAAACCGATGAAATTTCACCACCACATACACCCAAAGCCCTAGTCATAGAACTAGCTTTTTTAGCTTTGACAATTAGGTCAAAAAAATCTGGAGTTAGAAAATATTTAAATTGATAACTTTGCTGATATTTAATCACTAAATAACAACTTTCACAAAGCCCCTGTTTGTAACTACTCAAATATGGCTTAATTAACTTATAAAACTTGAGCATATCCTCACGCCCTCTAACTTCAACCACATAAGAAACATCAAGTTCACCTTGACCTTTAACCTTATTAACATTGAATAGAGAAACAATACCTAAACGTAGAAATAAATGTTGAACTTGTCTAACTAAAACCTCTGAATTTGAAGAATAATATGTATACCCAATTGTTTCGTCAAAAATACCACTTGTTGACCATAAAATTCCCAAGAAAAGTTGTAACTGACTCTGAGAAAGAGAAAAGATCCAATTAGGAATTTCTTGAACCCGTGAATTAGCACATTGAAGATAACTATCAACCCAATTCTTCAACCCTGAAATCAAACCTATACGAACATAAATAACTGATTTATTTCCTAGATGTAGCTGTTTTTCAATAGGAGCAGAAGAGCCAAATAACTCCTCTGCACAACCATAAAAATCAGCAATTAATTCCCCATCACTATTACAGAAATAACTACAAGAAAAACTATTAGTATATAGATATCCTTCACCAATTAAATAAGCAGTAAATTTAACTTTAGAATCAGATATTTGACTCCTATAATTAATCGGAATTTTATTTGGTAAACCTAAGCGATCGCCTACAGAAAAATCTTTTAAAGGTTTCCATCCTAAAACTGTATAAAAAAGGTGGTCATCCGTAGCGCAAACTTTCCGGTTTGTACGAGTAGTAATTTGCCAAACATCTCGCACACCATTAGGATGAATTTCTGTTATTGGTTGTTGAACAACTTGTTGGCTTTTGAGATCTAAAGAAAAGACTTTTCGACTCAACCAATACTCAGGTTGAGCAGCTATTTCTTTCAGACTAAACAAGTTACCTGTTGCTGCATCTATTACTTTTGTCGAACCACTTAAACAACGACGTAATAAATCTGCTTCTCCCAAAGAATATCCTGCTAAATCTTGAGCCATTTTCATAATTTGCTCTTGATAACAATTATGAACTACTACTCCTTCAGCTAGAAAATAAGGTGAGCTTTGGTCTTCCATTTCTAAATCAAAACATTCTGCTTCTCCTACTTCTTCCACAGAGACAACATGAACAACTCTGACATCCTGTAAATAAGTTTTTTCACATTCCCAATTTTCCAACTCTGGAGTTTGAACCGAGAATAAATTCTGGGTAAATAAAGTTGCTTTCTGCTGGGAAGCCTCCCCAGTTTTCCGACTCGAACTATCTGTTTTCTGAATATTATTTTCAGAAGCATCTGTCAAAAACCAAGAGGAAGGTAGATGATTTTTTCTGGATTTTTTCCAATTTTCTGCCGGAGTTTGAGCCGAGAATAAATTCTGGGTAAATAAAGTTGCTTTCTGCTGGGAAGCCTCCACAGTTTTCCGACTCGAACTATCTGTTTTCTGAATATTATTTTCAGAAGCATCTGTCAAAAACCAAGAGGAAAGTAGATGATTTTCTCTGACTTTTTTCCAATTTTCTGCCGGAGTTTGAGCCGAGAATAAATTCTGGTTAAATAAAGTTGCTTTCTGCTGGCAAGCCTCCCCAGTTTTCCGACTCGAACTATCTATTCTCTGAAGATAAATTTCAGAAGCATTTGTCAAAAACCAAGAGGAAAGTAGATAATTTTCTCTGACTTTTTCCCAATTTTCTGCCGGAGTTTGAGCCGAGAATAAATTCTGGGTAAATAAAGTTGCTTTCTGCTGGGAAGCCTCCACAGTTTTCCGACTCGAACTATCTGTTCTCTGAAGATAAATTTCAGAAGCATTTGTCAAAAACCAAGAGGAAAGTAGATGATTTTCTCTGGCTTTTTTCCAATTTTCTGCCGGAGTTTGAACCGAGAATAAATTCTGGTTAAATAAAGTTGCTTTCTGCTGGGAAGCCCCCCCAGTTTTCCGACTCGAACTATCTGTTCTCTGAAGATAAATTTCAGAAGCATTTGTCAAAAACCAAGAGGAAAGTAGATGATTTTCTCTGGCTTTTTTCCAATTTTCTGCCGGAGTTTGAACCGAGAATAAATTCTGGGTAAATAAAGTTGCTTTCTGCTGGGAAGCCTCCCCAGTTTTCCGACTCGAACTATCTGTTCTCTGAAGATAAATTTCAGAAGCATTTGTCAAAAACCAAGAGGAAAGTAGATAATTTTCTCTGACTTTTTCCCAATTTTCTGCCGGAGTTTGAACCGAGAATAAATTCTGGTTAAATAAAGTTGCTTTCTGCTGGGAAGCCCCCCCAGTTTTCCGACTCGAACTATCTGTTCTCTGAAGATAAATTTCAGAAGCATTTGTCAAAAACCAAGAGGAAAGTAGATGATTTTCTCTGGCTTTTTTCCAATTTTCTGCCGGAGTTTGAACCGAGAATAAATTCTGGGTAAATAAAGTTGCTTTCTGCTGGGAAGCCTCCCCAGTTTTCCGACTCGAACTATCTGTTCTCTGAAGATAAATTTCAGAAGCATTTGTCAAAAACCAAGAGGAAAGTAGATGATTTTCTCTGGCTTTTTTCCAATTTTCTGCCGGAGTTTGAGCCGAGAATAAATTCTGGGTAAATAAAGTTGCTTTCTGCTGGGAAGCCTCCCCAGTTTTCCGACTCGAACTATCTGTTTTCTGAATATTATTTTCAGAAGCATTTGTCAAAAACCAAGAGGAAAGTAGATGATTTTCTCTGACTTTTTCCCAATTTTCTGCCGGAGTTTGAGCCGAGAATAAATTCTGGGTAAATAAAGTTGCTTTCTGCTGGGAAGCCTCCCCAGTTTTCCGACTCGAACTATCTGTTTTCTGAATATTATTTTCAGAAGCATCTGTCAAAAACCAAGAGGAAAGTAGATGATTTTCTCTGACTTTTTCCCAATTTTCTGCCGGAGTTTGAGCCGAGAATAAATTCTGGGTAAATAAAGTTGCTTTCTGCTGAGAAGCCTCCCCAGTTTTCCGACTCGAACTATCTGTTTTCTGAATATTATTTTCAGAAGCATCTGTCAAAAACCAAGAGGAAAGTAGATGATTTTCTCTGACTTTTTCCCAATTTTCTGCCGGAGTTTGAGCCGAGAATAAATTCTGGGTAAATAAAGTTGCTTTCTGCTGAGAAGCCTCCCCAGTTTTCCGACTCGAACTATCTGTTTTCTGAATATTATTTTCAGAAGCATCTTTCAAAAACCAAGAGGAAAGTAGATGATTTTCTCTGACTTTTTCCCAATTTTCTGCCGGAGTTTGAGCCGAGAATAAATTCTGGGTAAATAAAGTTGCTTTCTGCTGAGAAGCCTCCCCAGTTTTCCGACTCGAACTATCTGTTTTCTGAATATTATTTTCAGAACCACCTTTCAAAAACCAAGAGGAAGGTAGATGATTTTTTCTGGATTTTTTCCAATTTTCTGCCGGAGTTTGAGCCGAGAATAAATTCTGGGTAAATAAAGTTGCTTTCTGCTGGGAAGCCTCCCCAGTTTTCCGACTCGAACTATCTGTTTTCTGAATATTATTTTCAGAAGCATTTGTCAAAAACCAAGAGGAAAGTAGATGATTTTCTCTGACTTTTTCCCAATTTTCTGCCGGAGTTTGAGCCGAGAATAAATTCTGGGTAAATAAAGTTGCTTTCTGCTGAGAAGCCTCCCCAGTTTTCCGACTCGAACTATCTGTTTTCTGAATATTATTTTCAGAAGCATCTGTCAAAAACCAAGAGGAAAGTAGATGATTTTCTCTGACTTTTTCCCAATTTTCTGCCGGAGTTTGAACCGAGAATAAATTCTGGGTAAATAAAGTTGCTTTCTGCTGAGAAGCCTCCCCAGTTTTCCGACTCGAACTATCTATTCTCTGAAGATAAATTTCAGAAGCATTTGTCAAAAACCAAGAGGAAAGTAGATGATTTTCTCTGACTTTTTCCCAATTTTCTGCCGGAGTTTGAGCCGAGAATAAATTCTGGGTAAATAAAGTTGCTTTCTGCTGAGAAGCCTCCCCAGTTTTCCGACTCGAACTATCTGTTTTCTGAATATTATTTTCAGAAGCATCTGTCAAAAACCAAGAGGAAAGTAGATGATTTTCTCCGACTTTTTCCCAATTTTCTGCCGGAGTTTGAGCCGAGAATAAATTCTGGGTAAATAAAGTTGCTTTCTGCTGGGAAGCCTCCCCAGTTTTCCGACTCGAACTATCTGTTTTCTGAATATTATTTTCAGAACCACCTTTCAAAAACCAAGAGGAAGCAGGTAAATAACTTTCGCTAATTTCTTCTTTTTGTTGGCTAGACATTTGGTAGTTTTCCAATATATCAATAAACCGAGACCTATCGGAAATCCTAACAGAATTATCTGCCAGATAATAATCAATTTTTAAACTTCCCAAAAGCTGGCAAACTTGTGACAATAATTGAGGAGAAGAACCTGGATAATAAAGCAACTTTTTGCCATCAAAACCACCACTATCCCAGAGACCACGCAATAAATCTATTCGGTCTTTTTCCGAATAATCTAAAATATCTTCTGGTAAATGCTTGGCAACAGATTCTACCTGCCAATTTTGAGCGCCATAAATACCATCCAAAAACTCGGTTAGGGCTGTAGGTTTGGATTGAGTATTAAAGTTTAAATAAACCTGTCGGCGAGAAGTATCAAAATAATGTTTAGCTTCCCCACCCCAAGTTTCATCAATCAAATTTTTCCCCCAAGTAATAGCCCCTTGTGTGGAAAAGGAAACATTGGGAGTTGAGGAAATCAGATTACTCTTTCCTACTAATAACCCTAACAAATAAGCATCGTTTTTACGGAGTTGTTTCTGATTACTAGAAACTTGCCATTTTTCATAAACCGCAGAACCATAAATAAGAGCGTTCTTAACTCTCCCCACTTGAGGTTGTAACTCCCAGGCAAACTTATCTCCTTCTGGAGTTAAAAAGCGATGGTTTTTTCCCGAATAAATTACCGTCCCGCTAGACAAAGTAATCTTCAATATTTCCCTAACACCACTCCGCCATTGTTTAGCAACTTTTGCCTCCCAAACTTTTCTACCGTCCGAAGTTAAAATTACCTCTCCACTTTTAATATTTTCAATTGCTTCCCGGGAACCATCTGGTTGATCAATTAAAGTTCCCTTTGGTAAACACAAAACCCCATAAGTTTCTTTTAAAATTGGCTCTAACTTTGGATGTTGATATTCAATTTTTTCGCTGCCATGTTTCCTGTCAATAAACTTAGGAATTAAACCAGCATCCAAAGGTCCGGGGCGATACAAAGCTAAGATAGAAGAAATATCCTCAATAGAAGTAGGCTTCAATTTTTTCACTACATCTACCATCCCAGAAGATTCCAACTGAAATACTCCTTCTAAATCTCCAGATTTAATCAAGTCATAAGTCTTTTTCACATCCTCTGGCATTTTCTTAGTATTGCCTTTTGCTAAAATTTCTATTGCCTTTCTTTCATTAGCTGGTAAATCATCTGGAACCAACGGAAGATGATGATTTTTTTTAATTAACTCGGCAGTATTCTGGATAATAGTCAAGTTTTTCAATCCCAAAAAATCCATCTTCAACAAACCTAGAGATTCTATATCCTCCATATGATACTGAGTAATAACTGACCCATCATTATTTCTTTGCAAAGGCACAATTTCATCCAGAGGTTCTTTAGAAATTACTACTCCTGCTGCGTGTACTCCAAAAGTTTTATTTGTACCCTCAATTCTAATTGCCATATCTATCCATTGTCGGACAGAAATTGTACTAATTTTTCCCGCTTTATTATCTTCAATTGGTGTTTCTTGGTTATCATAAGCTTTTTTAAATTCTGGGGAAGGAGTTTCATCAGAAATCATTACTTTTAACTTTGCTGGTTTACCCCGTGCAACAGGAATTAACTTTGCCATTTTATTTGCTTCTCCAAAGGAAATACCTAATACTCTACCCACATCTTTTAATACTGCCTTAGATGTCATCCGGTTAAAAGTAATAATTTGAGCGACTCTTTCTTCTCCATACCTTTGAGTCACATATTTAATCATTACATCTCGGTTTTCAATACAGAAGTCCGTATCAATATCTGGCATTGATTTTCGTTCTGGATTTAAAAATCTTTCAAATAATAAACCATGATGCACCGGATCTATATTAGTAATTCGCAAAGAATAGGCAACTAATGAACCAGCAGCACTTCCCCTACCAGGTCCTACAGGAATATTATTATCTCTGGCATATTTTATATAATCCCAAACTACCAAAAAATATGTAGAAAAACCTTTATCCTGAAGAACTTTTAATTCAGTTTCCATCCGCTCTTTATAAATTGGGGAAATTTCACTTTTTTGTTTCAGTTTTAGCCTTTCTAATAATCCTGACCAAGCTAGTTTTTCCAGGTAAGTATCAGCATTATGATCTGGTGGAATTGGATAATCAGGAATTCTTGGTTCTCCTAAAATTCCTTCATAAGCTTTAACTTTATTTGCTACTTCTAATGTATTAGCGATCGCCTCTTCTATAACTTCATTTTCTAAGTGGTCTCTAAACAGTTGCTTCATTTCTTCAGCAGACTTTAAATATTCGGTGCCACTATAGCGCATCCGCTTTTCTTCAGCAATTAATTTTTGAGTGTTAATACACAACAAAGCGTCGTGTGCTTCTACATCTCTACAAGAAATAAAATGAGAGTCGTTTGTTGCTACTATTTTTATCTTTAATTTTTTAGCAATTGTGACAATTCCAGTATTTACAACTCTATCTTCCTGGAAGCCATGGTCTTGTATTTCTAGATAATAATCTTCCCCAAATAAATCTTTGTACCATTTAGCTATTTTCTTGGCTTCTTCTAATTCTCCCCGCATAATATTTTGAGGTACTTCTCCCGCCAAACACCCGCTAGTTACTATGAGACCTTCGTGATATTTTTCTAACAATTCTTTATTAATACAAGGCCGAGCAAATATACCTTTTCCTTGAAAACCATGGAGATGAGAAAGAGTTGTTAATTTGACTAAATTTTTATAGCCTTGAGTATTTTTTGCTAATACGACCTGATGAAATTTTTTCCCTCTTTGTTGTTTCTCAATATCTCCTTTTATCACATACATTTCATTCCCAATTATGGGTTTAATATTTTTGTTTCTACACAGTTTAATTAATTGAATAGCCCCATACATAACTCCGTGGTCTGTCAGGGCAATGGCTGGCATTCCTAGTTCTACTGCTCTATCTATTAATTGTGGTAATTGAGATGCTCCGTCTAATAGGCTATAGTCGCTATGAATATGTAGGCCAACAAATGACATTTTTTTAGATTTTAGATTAAATATTTGAGATAGCTTTATTTTATATATTAACGGTCAGCATTTAACTATTAGTTTGACTGAAAACTAATTGCTGCAAGGTTTTTAGGGTTTAGTGAATCAAATAAAAATCTTTATATTAGTTAGGCTTATGAAATATCATTAAATATATTTAAAATTTAAACTAATTTTTGCCAAAAAAGTTGAAATGAGCTATTTAGGGTGAAAATTGGGGGTAAAAAGGGTGCGATCGCGTTTGCATTGGCCATTTGTTAAAAGTTTTGATATATAAGAAACACAGGGTGGTTGCTTTTCAAGAAATTTTCGTGTATATTTGAAATATCCGGCTCGCTCTGCTTAGGTGCTTATTAAAATGAAAAAAAATTATTAAGTATGGAGTGTGATCGCGTCAAGGACTGCCATTAATTAATGAGCTTATGATAAATACCTCTTGTGAGAATATCCTCAATAATCACTTCTAGTTTATAAAGGAAGACCATAATACTCATTCCAAAAAGATGGAAAATTAGCAGACTTCATAACTTACCATAATCCATTGTTCACCCTATTCCTTTAGAAATTTGTTGTGTCGCTTTTCTTGCTACTTCAAAAAATATGTAATTTTATCCCAGGGCAAAATTCTTATAACACGATGTAATTTTGACACTTGTAAATTGTTCAATACTAGCAATTATATGTAATTAATTTGGCATAAATACTTAGGGTTTGCCAATAGTTAATATAAGATTTTGACCAAACTCATTTACTGTTGATTTTTGATAGTCAACTCAATAGCGATCGCTTACCCCCTAACTTTTAAATTCACCCAAAAAAAACCTCATAATTGTAGTAAATTCCCCCTCAAAAACTACAGAACTTTCCCTTATTATAAAGCATACATATGCGGGCAAGATGCCCGCACCACCTGATTTTCACTATTTACCCCATACCTTATATGACCAAAATATGCTGTATATAACTTTATCCCAGGGCAAAATTCCCATAGCACGATGTAATTTTGACACTTGTAAGTTGTTCAATACCAGCAATTATATATAATTAATTTGGCATAAATACTTAGGGTTTACCAATAGTTAATATAAGATTTTGACCAAACTCATTTACTTTTGCTTAAACAACCAACTCAATACAGAAACACCACTACGCTCTTTAGGTGTTTGAAGCCGTGGTTTAATTACTGAGGTTGATTTTGATAATTTGATAGAATCTACAGACTTAGCATCTGCTTTTTCTGGGGTTTCTGGTCTTGATTCTATTTGGGACCAAAACCCTAATAATCCAGCAGAAATTCCCCCAATAAAACCAAGTATAATACTTGATTTTATTGTATACTCTAGTAAGCTAAAACTAATACTAAAAAATAGAGTCGCTACTAGTCCTGTAATTAAGCCTGTTGATGTTGATGGTTTATCCATGCTTTGCTTTAGCCAAGGGATTAAGTGATTGATATTTTAAACATTGTATCAAGTCTACTTAACTATACACAATTAAATACTAAGTTTTAACTCCTGGTTTTCCTCAATTGCCTATTTAATAACCTAGCTAGATAAATTACCGAAAAATTAGGTGTAAAGCCAGACCCGAGCATCGGGTGACCTTTTTGTTTTTTTTGAATAGATGTATTATTGTACTATTAATTAATTATTATTCTTTGGGTAGTCCGAGACAAAAAAACAAACGCACCAGGCAAGGGCTAGTAACTGCTGTCTATCATAAGACCAGATTATAGACAGCAGTTACTAGCCGCCTATTTAAATCAGCAATAGTGTTCAATTAATAGTTATCCTCCCAAACCCAAAAGGTTTTGTAATAGCATTTGATCTTCACCTTTAAGTTGAAAGCGGCCACTTTCAATATCTCTAATCCAGCTTTGGCTTTTTCCCAGCATAGTTGCCAACTGTCTCTGGCTTAACTGTTGATTTTTCCTGGCCATCATAATTTGTTCGCCACAGATAACAGAAAGCTTCTTTGTTCTTTTGCGCTTAATAGTATAGCGTAGCTTATGTTTTTCAAATTCTGCTAAATGTCGATCCCATTCTTGGGGAAGTTGAAACCAAAGGATACGAGCGTTCATTAACATATTCCACTTACCCCTTGGACCATAATCTGTTAATCTACGATGGTTACTACCATCATCAATCCAAAAATCTAAAGCTGCATCACCATCATCAGGTAAAGATGCTAATTTTGCCCACATTGGTTGAATTTCCTGAGGGTAAGTTACAGGGTCAAATTCAGGTTTAATCCCATAATGGCTAAGAACTTCGAGATCACTCTCAAAAGTCTTCATGAGTCGTTTTCGATCATCTCTAAAAGAAGATGCTCGTCTCACCTTTTGTTCGCCATAAGCAACTCGCATTAATGTAGGTACAGTTAACCTTTGCTCCCGACCCATCTTAGTTTTGAATAGTAACCATAGTAGCATTCGAGCAGTTCCCTCATGTTGCTGCCAAATGCTCATCACAGTAGTCAATACAGACTTAGGTAAAATCCCATATTGATAAAATGCTGTACGGTCTTTGCAAGCTTCCTTGTTGAGAAAATACTTAGCCCAGATACCCGCTCTAACTTTAAAAGTCAGACCGACAAGATGTTTGCATCCTGTGGAATCTTCAGAAAAGTGATGTTGAATATCAATCATATGCCAGAGTTTGCTTTCTGGCAATGAAAAAGCATTTATTCTACCTTGTTGAGGCCAGTCAATAGTAGTGGTAATTCGGCAAGGCTGTTGAGCAAGATTTTTAATCAAACTCAGTTTAGTTGCTTTAGATAGGTCTTTACGTTTTTCTAGCCCCAGGTATCTTTCTATTTGCTGATCGCTGATAACAAATTCTTGCTCCCATGGCTTGTCAATAATTGTGGCATGAGCCGCATAAATTAGGTGTATACAGGCTGCTCTAATATCCATTTCTTGTAGAACAGTTGCATTATCAGTTTGGCATGAGTGCTCCAAATGTTGGAGGCTCAAACTAATTGAACCCTGACCTTGCTTAATAGAACGCTGATAAATAAACTTACCTTTTTCATCTATTGTCCAAAGTAGTGATTGTCTTTGCGCCAGAATATTGCAAGCTTCCCACATTACTATAGAAGAAGCAAAGGGACTGTGCTTGTTATCAGGAAATAAGTCAGAACTTGTAGGCGTTCTTGTCTCAACTTTATACCTACCTTTTTTAGGTTGGAGAGGAACAGGACTACTAATAGAACAGTGAACCACACACTGAGGCTCTTCATAATATCCTTCACAACCATTACACAGTTCAGGATTAATAGAATATTGTTCATTCTCGACAAAGATCGCACCTGTTGGGCACTGGATTTTGGGTAGACAGGTGGCACATCCGAGACAGTTTTCAGTCATTTTATGAGTCATAATATCAAGCCCCTGTTTTTACGCTTGAGCATTTAGGTGTTAGTCATACTGCTTGTCATCTTTTACTACCTATTAAATATTAAATAGTGATGCCTTGATTGCTGAATAACTAACGATCTAAGCAGTTACAATGTTAAACTTTACTAGAGTGATTTAATTATTTTCACTTAAGCCTTAATTTAAACTTTTAATAATAAATATTAATATTTCATAAATTTTTTAGCTCAAATGTTCGTAACGAGCAAATTAATATTTTCTTTATATTGTTAGTATAGAGTAATTATTAAATTATTTATTAAATAATTATATTTATACATTTAATTTGCAATAATTAGTGATTTGAAGCTTAATTTATGTACTAATTAAAAATAAAAAAAGCAAAGAAACAATGCTTAAATCATAAATTTAAAGATATATTTATCAATATTTACACTATATATCTTAATTATTTAGATGGACGACTAACATTTTTTCTATTATTTTTTCGCTCATAAAGTTGTACTCTACTTTTGGGAAGGCTAATATTTTTTTGTTTGAGAATTCTTCTGACTTGAGTACCACTAAGTTTAATTCCTGTTTGTTGAGCAAGATAATTTGCTAAACGTTCTCCACTCCAGTTACTACATTCATAACCTAATTGGTTAGGAGATTTTTTTGTAACTTCTATTAATAACTGAATATATTCTTCTGTCGCTTTACGAAAATTACCATGTTCTCGCTGATCTCGTAAACTATCTAATTTATCTGGGTCTCCATGTACACACCAATAAGCAACTGTTCTATAAGAACAACCGATAAATTCAGAAATCTCGGAATAAGTTTTTCCGTCATTTAATAGGAGTAACATCAATACTCTTTCTCGGAAATGACAGCAACCGCTCTCTCGCAAAGCTTTCTGCAATCTTTTCTTTTGAATTGAACTGAGAAAATCTTTTGCAGGCATAACAGCTACCTTCTTTTAACCACTTATAGGACTTAACCACACACGCGACCAGTTTCTAGGATAAATTGTGGCGTTAGTAAATTAAGAGATGAAACTTTAAGAGTAACCTGTCTATGATATCTCTAAATATCTTATTACGGTAAGTGATGGGTATCACCCATAGTAGAAAATCATTTTACTAATTACTAACGCCTAAATTGTTGTTTAATTCAATAGATATCTACCAAAAAACTGGGTTTTTAGGTCTGTGTGTGTAAGTCCTGAATTTAATACAACTTAGCCGTTGAATACGGTTCAGATCAGACCAAAACTATTATGGTATTGAACTATCATCACGAGCTTTTCAGATTAGATAATTGCCCAAACAAATCTTCACTAAACCGTATCAGTTTATAGTTAGCTAGCATACCACTCATATTTCAACTTTTTATCACAACGGTGCCGTGCTTTTTAGTTAAGTTTGTTGTCAATTTCTGACTATATAATTTAACTAATTTGATTGGCCCTTTATGTCAGTTGTTTGAGTGTTTAACTTTTTGAGTAAGCTCTACAAACTTTATATCAATACTTCTGAGTTAACATTTTTGCTAATTTATGCGGCTACAGAAGTATGAGTGAAGCATTTTTTACCGCAAATACTAGCGCAAGCTTCACATCCAATGCAGTCATCTGCATTAGCAATAGCCATTACTTTTCTTAATACTTCATCATCATCATCATCATCATCATCTATAAACTCTCCATGCTCATTAATGGGTCTAAGCTCTAGAACATTTCTATTACAAACTTTAAAGCAACGACCACAACCTAGACATTTATTCATGTCAATAGATTCAACATATTGAGGAGTCCAAGCTGTACCACCCTTAGTTAAAGCTGTTAATATTGCCATCAGTTCTTCTCCTTGATTAGTAGGCTAATTGTTTAGTTTTGTTTTGTTGCATCTTTTTATATAATAGCTATTCATTATTGCAAAAAAGTATTTTTTTATACTTTTTTTTCAAGGTTTTAGTCTAATACTTTTTTGACCATTTATTACTAATTTAATTATTAGAAATATTTTGCAATTGTTTATCTAAAAAACAGGTATATATCTTCCCAAAAAAAATCAACAAAGTTTGACAATATTTGGGGATCAATTTAGATATTTATAATCTTTAAACTTTCACTATAATGTAAGTATTTATCTCTTATATATCAATTATTATTTTCATTTATTAGTCGAGAATTTATGAATTAAAAATAACTAAAATTTACTCTAAAACCCTATAAAATTAACCTCAGATTTGATTTGAGCTTAAACCGGATATTAAATGGATAATAACACTAAATACTAGCATATAATGTCTATATTTTTTACAGATAAAACACTCAAAATATTAAAAGTAAAAAATAAATTTCTATTTATTTATCATCAATTACAATTTATTTTTTATATAAAAATATCAAAAATATTTTTTTTTAAGGATAAGTAGTTTTAGATAAATTATTATAAAAAATATATCTTTTAGCCTTTATTTTAATTTAAAATATCAATATATTTTCCGTAAATCATAAAACATATTATAGCCAAAATGTGATGAATTATTAGATAAGATTTAGTCGTAAATAAATGTTTGAAAAAAACTGTAAAACAAAGAGTTAAAATATAGCGACTCTGGTGAAGATAGATGAATACTTCCCGATCCAATTGACTCTCAGAAAATATTAGACAGAATTACTCAATAACGTAAGGCCTGGAAAACTCTCTGGCAAAGACTTAATTGCGACACAATTAATGCTGATGTTGCGAAGTTAGTACGTCAAGGTAAGAGTACCTTCCTATAAAACTAAAAAATGTAGCTGGACTGACAGATCAAGAGAATCAGTAAATTATTCCTAGTAGCGATCGCTTGCCTTGTACTACTTTTTAAAATAATATTTATCATCAGAAAGAAGATACTTATACTAAAGTTTATTTTCACTCTTAATCATCTTTTATTCAAGAGATTATTACACCGTATTATTGATAATTAAGCTGGAAAAATATTCTAAAAATATCAATTAATTTGCTAATTTGCCATCTCCTCCTAAGCACGATCCTACTAAAAATAAGGCTATTTATGAACATTTACGATACTTCATCACATTAATGCGATCGCCACTTTCATTGAACCTTAACTGACCCCTTAAATCTGTTTCTGCCCCAATTTGCTCATTAGTCTAAATTAGAGGACTTTCCTCTATGTCATCTATAGCCTTATAGTACATCCCCATAACAGAGCATTTAAAACAGTAAAGTTTTTGCTGTACAAATTTAGTAATGAAACAAACACCATTGATAGGAGTTTTCATAAAGATAAAAGACAATTATAGAAAATAGAAAAACTCAAATAAGCGATTATGAAACCCTATTCTATTTGAGCAATGTTGGTCAAGCCTTAAAGCCCATTTAAAAAACAATCAAGCAAAAACTCGTAAAGATTTGGAACAGGCGATCGCTACTTTGATCGCTCCTATCACTCCTAAAATATTGCGCAACTAGTTTGCTCATTTTTGTAACTGTAGTCTATTTTTGTGAAAACTGCTGGAATAAACTGATTTGGAATCACTTTCTATAGTTCTATAACGGCACTGGAAGCATTAATAATCAAAAAGAATTAGGTACAAGTCGCAAAGTAAAGGAAAAACAGTTTAGAGAAAACCCTTATTTGCAACATTTTATCAGTGTAGAATCTTATAGAACCCCTACAGGTATCTTTTCGTTCCAAGGTTATACTAAATAGCGATATTAGCTACCACCACCATCCTCCGCCAACGCTAATTACTTAACCAAGAGGTGGGTAAATGGTATATTCAAGTAGTTTAATAGAAAAAGAATAGGTTATGATTGAACCATTGTTGCAAAAAAAAAAGAAAACTTGCCCCATACATAGGGAGTAAAACACAAATATTAGACGGTGTACTCTCTTAACTGAAGAATGGTTGTAATTGGTCAAACATAATAAAGATTACCTCCTTACTCCATACCACAGTATTTTGGCATTATAAACAGTGGCGAGAATCAGAGATAATTGAACATATTAGAGATTTATTACACTATCAAGCACGTCAACAGGTAAAAAAACGCTCCGGGACAACTCTCATAATCATTAATTCCCAGGCAGTAAAAAAGACCTGTAATACTAATTTCAATTCCCAGGGATTCAGTTTCAAGTAAGCTAATAATAGAATTTACGAGGCACTGAGCAGTAAATAGTCTAGGCTCTAAGTACAAAAAAATAGTTGAATTAAGTTCCCGAAAGTGACTTCAATCTTAAGATCCCAACTGTAAGCAGTTAAAATTTCTGCTGCCGAAAGAGTGCTCTCATTTGAAAGCATAATTATTTGTTAGCTATCAAGCCATACAGCTACTGTAAAGCTTGGGTGTAGTAATTTTTGTTAGTCCCACAGCATTGAGATAGTTGCTAACTACCCGATGTTGGCTACAGAAAAGAATGCCCCAAATTAGCATAACAAACGATTCAAAAGTGTCATGAAAACTAAATACTGGATATAAGTTGGTCAAGATTTACTCTAGACTATATGTTATGTGCATCCCCAGAAATTAGCTAGTAACAATTTAGAATCATTAACTAGTATGCACCATTCCCTAACTTTTAGCAGGGAATATTTTTTTCTCCTAAGAACTTTGTACTGTTCAGTTAAAATCTTCTTCCTAATTGATAATTTGGAAATTATCTTCAGTAATAGTGGGCGCACCATTAAGAATAGCAAACTTAGTATACTCACCATCTGATTTGTAGAATAGATTTCCAGACTCTTCATTGTAAACAATAAAAGCATTAGAGTCATCTATACTATTATTAGTATTAACGATTTCAAAATCACTATCAACACTGAAACCAATACGAGTAGAACTACCAAGGTCAGTAAAGCTTGACTTGTCAAGAACAATTAAGTCACCTTGGCTTCCATCTTCATCAGGTCTGAGGTCTGGTTCAAAATTTTTGATAGTATCAATACCAAAATCATTGGAGTCAAATTTTTCATTACTATTAAAGATAAAACGGTCATTACCTCCACCACCAATAAGTATATCATTTCCAGCACCACCGTTGAGGCGGTCATTACCTCCACCACCGTTGAGGCGGTCATTACCTCCACCACCAGTAAGTATATCGTTGCCATTATTACCATTGAGGCGGTCATTACCTCCACCACCATTGAGGCGGTCATTACCTCCACCACCAGTAAGTATATCGTTGCCAGTATTACCGTTGAGGCGGTCATTACCTCCACCACCGTTGAGGCGGTCATTACCTCCACCACCAGTAAGTATATCGTTGCCAGTATTACCGTTGAGGCGGTCATTACCTCCACTACCGTTGAGGCGGTCATTACCTCCATCACCAGTAAGTGTATCGTTGCCAGTACCACCGTTCAAGCGATCGCGACCCCCACCGCCTTTTAGAATATCATCACCTGCTTCCCCTAACAAAGCATCATTACCAAAGCTACCTACTAAGAAGTCATTGCCAGATTTTCCCAAAAGTCTATCTTGACCAGAAGCTCCATTAATAGTATCGTTACCAATACCTCCTTTTATAGTATCATCACCCCTACTTCCCTCAAGTGATAAGGATGTAATGTCTGTAATAAATTCTATATAAGCTGAAACCCTGATATCAACACTGTATTCTCCGAAATTAGAATTACCACTTTCATCATCTACATCTGTATCATACATACCTGAAGAAAAACCATAGGATGTGATCCCAGCTATTTTCCCATCAATAAAGGCCGGACCCCCTGAATCTCCTGCTGTAGAATTAACCTCTTGATCCACTCCCAACTGATCCAAACCGTATTCACGACCAAAAGCATCCCTCCTTGGTTTCCCATTATCAAAGTCGAAGGCTAGCTGTGTACCTTTTATTATTGGAGTATCATAATCATAATCATTGAAAATCTCACCCAAGGCATCATAATAATTTTGTCCAAAACGCTTGACAGGGGGGTCTTCTCCTGAATCATCAATCTGACCGTCTCTACCAGTTCCAGGGAAACCGTAACCCACACGGGTAAAAACCTGATCCACCTCATCAGTATCACGATATATATCGTAGCTCTCAACATCAGGCGCTTCATTAGAGAGTTTAATGATAGCAATATCGTTATTACTATTTTCATCAGATGTCCACTCAGGATGAACAAAAATCTCTTCGACAAGTCTTGATTTAAGAGTACCATTAACTTCAAAAAAGACTTTATAATTATTAGGGTTAGGATTTAAGTTTGCCGAATCATTCTGCTTATTAAAGCAATGGGCAGCCGTCAAAATATAAAGGCCATTACTATCTAGTAAAGCCCCTGTGCAACTTACTTGCGTCTTAATATTTTCAAAATAGACAACTCCAGTAAATTCATCAAAAGAGGGGATAAATTTTTCATCGTTATAGTTATTGCTAGAAACTGCTACCATAAAAAATATACTCTGAATATTTGAAGCTTTTAATCATCTTTGACCTCACTCTTAACAGTAAGAACTAAAAACTTAAAGTCGCCAATTTTTTTTGGTTTTGTCATTAGTTCTTCACCACATCCGAATCGAAACTTGTAAAAATCCACGTCCAGATATGTATCTAAAAATAAACTAGTTAATCTCCTATTAACTCTATAATAAAAATTAGCAAAATTAGCTTTGAAACTGTTGATAGTTTTTTATTATTATTTGTAGCTAAAATATCAATTTAAATAATGAAACGGATCAACAAAACAGCTTTGGGGTAAGAAAACACAAAAAGAGAGAAAAAACTCTTTTCAATATCTTGTTTTATTCCAAAACTCTGGACATACAGGGGCCTGCTATTCAGTCGTTGATCCACTACCTGCATTTTAGCAGATATTCCGGTTCCTCAAATTCATTCCATCATTCAGAAACCCCAAAATAGTTTATATTCCTTAAAGAAGTTTTCTCAGGGGTTCTCACCAGACAGAAAAAGGGAGATATAGCCATGAAGAACTACCACATACAGTAACTATTCAACCTTTTTATATAAGTAAATATCCAATGACTCAAGAAAAATATCCAGTAATTATGAGCCATATTCTGACTTCAAGAAGTTGTTAAACGTTTCCTCATAGATTCTGCACGTCTTTTCGCAGTATCATTTTTGGAGTCATATTGCAGTGCTGACTCATAGGCTTCTAAAGCTTGAGCAGTTAATTTTTTTTTCTCATAAGCATGACCCAAATTATTATAAGCTGTCACATATTTAGGATCTATCTTTAATGCTTCTTTATATTGCCTAATAGCAATATCATACTGCTCTTGAGTGAAGTATGTAAAACCAAGAGCATTATAAATTTTTGCCATATTTTCTAGATTTTCTGGGTCTTTTAATCTCAGAGCTTTTTGCAACAGTTCAATTCCTTGAACATATAATTTTTTTTCTAAATATATACTGGCAAGTTGATAATATTCATCTACTGTTCCCTGTTCTTTTGTCAGTTTATCTTTCAATTTAGAAAGCTGACTTTCTGTTTTTCTTGTCTTCGTAATTTGACGGATAACAAATATAGATGTTATAGACAATAATAGTAACAGTATTAATAAGTATAAAACTGGTAGAGTGCTATCCATAATCTTTACCCAGGATTAATTTGAATTTTAGCTGGTAATGTATTCTAATGGTGGTTTATTGTGATTATTTTAGTCAAGGGGAATAGCAGTGGGACTAAGTAAATTCTCTCTCGGTTTGACTAAACTTATCCATACTTACCCTTGAGGCCTTTGGCAGGTCAGTTTCTATTTTACGGAAGAGCACTGAACCTAGTCTGTAGCTTACCTTCAAGAGCGGGCTGAAAAGTCCTTAAAACTCAAGCTACTGAGGTAGATAATTTTTTAGGTTGACAGCAGCATTCAACTCTCTATCTCTAATAGTAATAAAACCAGGAGTACTAAATCTGTCAGTTCCCTTAGTTTAAGAGCCTCCCCGACTTTTAGGGACTGGGGAGGTTCTAGGGTCTTATTACTCAAAGGCGTGTTGAGGTTTTGCACTTAGTACGCGCTCCGTGCTCCTTATGTTGGGAACTAAAGGGGTAGGTTACCCTTGCCTGCTGCCTCCATTTTTTTGTTTCGGACTGCCCGCCTAGGACTAATTAATTGCATTTTTAAATAACATATGTATTCAAAAAAAACAACTAAAAATAGTATATTTATGGGCAAAGCTTTAAACTCAATTTTTCGGCAATGGCATTCTTTCTTCATGCCTAAGGTGAGCATACAATTGAGGACTAGGAGTTATACTGATTTAGATACTGTTCGTAAATTAGACATAAATCTAGTGATATTCCCATAAATATTTAATTATGTCTAATTTTGTAAATTATTTTTCTACTGCTAATAGCTCTCTAGTTTCTATTATTTTTTGGCAAGACTAGCCAGCTCCAAAACTTTTGCAAAAGCTTCAGGATTTAA
This sequence comes from Trichodesmium erythraeum IMS101, assembly GCF_000014265.1. Classification (NCBI taxonomy): domain Bacteria; kingdom Bacillati; phylum Cyanobacteriota; class Cyanophyceae; order Oscillatoriales; family Microcoleaceae; genus Trichodesmium; species Trichodesmium erythraeum. The sequence goes on along the minus strand of NC_008312.1, from coordinate 2,876,440 downwards.
AACAGCTAATTGTGCTAACATTTTACGGTTAATTGCAATATTTGCTCTTTTCATATTGCAAATTAATTGACTATAAGTCATACCTTGTTGACGAGCTGCAGCATTGATGCGGGTAATCCACAAACGACGAAAGTCCCGTTTCCGTTTACGGCGATCGCGATAGGCATTCCGTAACGCCTGCATCACTCGTTGGTTAGCAACTTTAAATAATCTAGATTGTGCTCCTCTAAACCCTTTAGCTAATTTCAGTATTTTCTTTCGGCGTTTACGGGCAACATTACCTCTTTTGACTCTCGGCATAATTTTTCTCCTAAAATATTATAAAAATATTATAAATATGGAATCATCAAACGTACATTTTCTTCATTAGTCTTATGGACAAGAGTTGTTTTCGATAAATTGTTCTTACGAGTAGAACTTTTATGCTCCAAAAGATGACTCTTGAAGGCTTTACGACGTTTGATTTTGCCACTGCCTGTGGCTTTAAAGCGCCTAGCTGCTGCTTTGCGAGTTTTTAGTTTTGGCATGGATTTGCACTAATTTTACACACAAGCTGTTATTATATCATAAAATTTGCAAAAATCAAATGCCTACTAATAGATTTTAATAAATGTTAGAAGCAAAAAGTTAGAATTAAAATTCTTCTTGTGACTATATTTTATATACTTAATAATTTGATGGTGTCCTATAGTCCTACGCGCAATTTAAAAGTCCAAAATACAAAAATAATATATGACTCAGTTTTATAATTTAGAAATTTTCGTACCTTTTGCTTCAATGACTATAAAAAAAAAGAATGTTATAAATATTTTATTTTAATAATTAATAATTACCTCTTATTTTTAAGAACAGGATGAGCTAAATTTTTTTTATTTTTGAAATTCGAGGCTTTAAACCTTAATTATTGGAGAAGAAATTAGGAAGAGAAATCGAAAACTTGATCCTGAAGATGAAATCAAAAACTTTAGATTAAAAAGCATAACTTATCATTAAAAATTCCCATTTAAAGCTAACATTTATTAAATTGGTATTAAAGAGAATATATGATAGAAAAAATTAGGTTAGATAATTTCACCCTTTCTTGGGGAAGTTTTCTGACCATAATACAATCATGGTAAGAGTTAACGATACTAAATGTATAGTCTTTCTAGTAAAATTGAGGCAATTTTATATCTCAAGGGAAAAGCCCTCTCCATTTCTGAAATTGCTGAAATTGCTAAGTGCGAGCGTGGCCAAATAAAGGATGCCCTAATCGAATTAATGTCAGAATATGCCCATCGGCATACTGCTTTAGAAGTTGTCGAAACTGAAAAAGGCTATAGTCTTCAACTAAAACCAACTTTTACAGAGTTGATAGAAAGTTTGATTGAACCAGAATTAGGAGTCGGCGCTCTAAGGACTTTAGCAGCGATCGCTCTCAAAGGAGGAATTACCCAATCAGAATTAGTAGATATTCGTGGCTCGGGAGTTTATCAGCATGTTCCTGAACTTGTAAGTTTAGGTTTTATCCGTAAACGTCGTCAAAAAGAATCTCGCTCCTATTGGTTACAAGTCACAGATAAGTTTCATCAATATTTCCAACTTGATCAACTCCCCCAACAATTATCACTCGATCTATTTTCTTTATCTAATGGTAATGAAAATGAAGAAGAATAATCCAGTTATTTAGTGGCCATTTCAGTTGTCAGTTAGCCTCCTCCCGAGTAACTGGCTTTTTCATCTCACATAGGGAAATAGTTATCATTATCTCTAGCTGAAACAAAAGGCTTAAAAACCGGAATTTTTTTTTTCATCCCATTGAAAAGGAAGGCTTGATACCTTATTTTAAAGTACAATATCGAACAATTTGAGTATAAGTCTAAATAAATCATAACTTACTCATTTTACTTTTCTAATTATAATTTTAGTAGATTAATGATCAAAAAAGAATTAAGAAGCTCACTATTAAAAAAACGTCAGTCTATGGCTGAGATGGAATGGAAAGAAAAGAGCGATCGCCTCTGTTACTACTTACAAAATTTCTCCCTATTCCAAAAAGCTAAAACAGTTTTAGCTTATATTAGTTTCCGTCAGGAACCAGACCTAAGTTTATTATTTACAAATATTGGAGAACAAACAAAATTTTCTCAAAAAACTTGGGGGTTTCCACGCTGCGAAAAAAAGTCTCTATTTTGGCATATTTGGCAACCAGAAAATCCTCTACAAAAAGGTGCTTATGGTCTTCTAGAACCAGAGGTAAATGCACCATTATTACAGTCATCAAAAGTAGATTTAATTTTAGTTCCTGCTGTGGCTTGTAATCTTAATGGTTATCGTTTAGGCTATGGTGGAGGTTTTTATGACCGGATGCTAAGTCAACAAGAATGGGCATCAAAACCTACTATTGGCATTGTATTTGAATTTGCTTATTTACAAGACTTACCTATAGATTCCTGGGATAAACCTCTTGATTTTGTTTGTACAGAAAATGGTATAAAGTAGATTTATTACTGTAAGTATTCAGCAGTCATTTTAGTTATCAGTTATCAGTAACGACCTCCTTCAGCCAAAAGCTGGCAATAACAGAAAATCGTATAAAGTAGATTTATTACTGTAAGTATTCAGCGGTCATTTTAGTTATCGGTTATCAGTAACGACCTCCTTTAGCCAAAAGCTGGCAATACTAAACATAATTATTTCTTTTCATCCCTTAACATCCTCTTAAAAAAGAAGGGTTAAGACATTTTATGAATTTTCTTATCCTTTTATCAAAATAGATCGCAATTCTATCTGAAGAGTGAGAGAAATGGGCAGCTAAAAGGCAGAAAAAAAAGGATCAAGAGTTATTTTTTAATAAGGCTAGTGAATTTACATAATGACTTAAGACTACTATAGCTAGCAAAGATGCACCTACATGTTACTAAGTAAGTATAAAATCAACATTTTTACAAAAAAAATCTTAGTAGACAGGAAATTATCAAGTGCTTCCATTAAAATCTCTAATTTTCTTCTTATGAAAAAATTTTCCCTTTTGCTTTTCCCCTTATTACTTTTTGTCACTCCTAGTTTAGGAGTTCAGACAAAAGATGGTACTGTTTATTTTGCTCAACCACCTCGCCTAGTTAAAGCAGTGACTACCCGAAGCGAGACTTATGTCTGGGGAGCTACCTATTACTTTACTCTCAACTTATTACCTGATGCTGGAGTACCACTAAAACAGGTAACTATTAGCAAAACTGAGGGCCCTGACAATATTCGATATAATTCAAAGAAAATAATTGCCTTTAAAGGAACCCATCGGAATAAGGGTCAACAGTTAACAGTTGAAGAAGTAGGGATAGACAAAAAAACTAATACTATCTCAGTATTTTTTAACCCGGCCGTGCCTCCAGGTACAACTTTTACAATTGGCTTGCGTCCAGTGCGAACTCCCAGATATGGGGGGGTATACTTATTTGGAGTAACAGCTTTTCCTGTAGGAGAAAAACCTTATGGTTATTTTCTTGGCTATGGCAGACTTCATTTTTATGATGGCTCTGATAATTATGATTGATATAGATATTAAGCTAGTTATCAAAAAAACTTAATCTTGACCAAGATACCAAATGAATTATATAGAAAAATGAAAGCAGTTATTTTATTATCAGGAGGATTAGATTCCTCAACAGTTTTGTATCAAGCAAAAGCAGATGGTTGTGAATGTTATGCTATTTCCTTTGACTACCAACAACGCCACCTTCGAGAGTTAGACTCAGCCAAAAAAATTGCCGATACTGTAGGTGTGATAGAACATCATATTGTTAGTTTTGATTTAAGATCATGGGGAGGTTCGGCATTAACTGATAGTCAAATTGATTTGCCTAGCGATCGCGACCTTGAAGAAATGTCACAAAATATTCCTATTACTTATGTTCCAGCACGGAATACTATTTTTCTGAGTTTTGCCCTGGCTTACGCTGAGGTTGTAAATGCAAGTCGGGTTTATATTGGGGTGAATGCTTTAGACTATTCCGGTTATCCTGACTGTCGTCCTGATTATATTCTAGCAATGCAAGAAGTTTTTCGACTAGGTACTAGACAAGGGAGAGAGGGAGAAGCGATCGCTATTGTAGCTCCACTTATAGAGATGAAAAAAACTGAGATTATTCAATTGGGGAATAGTTTAGGAGTACCTTGGGAAAAAACTTGGTCATGTTATGCAGGTGGAGAGAAACCTTGTGGGATATGTGATTCTTGTAAGTTGCGGTTGACTGCTTTTCAGGAATTGGGGTTAACAGATCCCTTGATGTAGGAGAGTAGGAGAGGTCGGGAATGACCTCATGTTCCAAGCTCAGAGAATCACTCATCGAATAGGTTAATTTTTGAGAGTGCAACAACAAACAACTACTTTTTGATAATTCATGTAAAATAATGAGGTACAAATCTACTTAAATCTTGAGTCACAATTTCTTTGTCTTCCCTCAGACAAATACCAGCAGCTTCTCCACCAATAACCCAAGCACCAACCACAGGATAATAACTATCAAAATTCGGCAGTTGATAATAGGATTGATAAATTACAGGCTCATTCTCATATATTCCTTCGGTTTGATATTCTCTATCTCCAAAATAAACAGTAATATTTCCTCCTTCTCTAGAAAAAACTGGCTTGCTCAGATAGGGATGAGATAATTTGCTAGAGTCGAAATAGGCAGGCAATAAATTAGGATGATCGGGAAAAAATTCCCACAAAATTGGCAGAATAGCTTTATTACTCCAAATTAATTTCCAGGCAGGTTCAATCATTTTCATTGGTTCTAATAATAGATATTTCCCGAAATTTTCTCCCATCATCCATTCCCAAGGATACAACTTGAATAAGTGACGAATAATTTGATTATCCAAATCACAAAAAATTTCTAAATCTTCACTCCAACCAATATCATCAATATAAATATGTTGAGTATTTAATCCTGCTTGAATTGCCAAATCTCTCAAATATTCAACCGTTCCCAAATCTTCTAAAGTTTCTCTTTCACAACTGAAATATAAAGTCTCTCCCCCTAAACCATTCATTTCCAAAAAACTTGCCAATAACTTTTCATGCACAGAATTAAATTGATCCGCTTCAGGAAATATTTCTTCTAACCAAGTCCACTGTACCACACTAGTTTCCAAAAGAGCAGTGGGAGTATCAGCATTATATTCCAATAATTTCGGTGGGTTGATACCATCATAAGCAAGGTCAAAACGACCATAAAGACTCGGATCATCCCGTTCCCAAGACTGGCGACATAACTCCACAAACTCTGGCGGAATACACAATTGGGAAAAACGATCTTCTTGGATAATTAGCTCTGCTGCTTCAATATACAATTCTTGTAAAGCATTGGTTGCTACTTCCAGTTCATTTATTTCTGAAGTGCTAAAATGATAACAAGCCGACTCATACCAATATGGTTGACTGTACATATTATAAAAATGAAAGCCAACCGCTTCACATTTCTGCTGCCAGTTAGCACGAGGTTCAATATTTATGCGTTTCATTTGCTGTTTTATTTTGAAATTTTAATTTGGGGTTTGCTCAACCTTTGCCACCGCCTCTACCACCCAAACTGCTACCACTACCTCTACCACCTCTACTACCAAAACCACCTCTATTAACCGTACCAACAGAAGTTGTAGACTTTCCCGAAGGACTTTGGAGAATACCTGCATTACTAGGAACAGGTTGATAGCTACTATTACTATTTCGATAAAAGTATCTACCACTATACCCAGACTGATAGTAGTAAGGACCATAATAATACTCAGATGAATAACTTCCGTCTGTCACTGGTTCGCATTCAACTACAATTCCCCATTCTTTGTAACAGTCTTCAAGACTTCTATAGACTTCGCGCCTGTATCTACGAGATGCGCAGGCTATTAAAGAAATTGAGGATATTAATACTAGAGTAATAACAATGCTTCTCTTGATTTTTCTTGGCTCAGTCATTTCAGTTATCCGTTATCAGTTATCACTACCGACAGCCTCTAGTATCCGGCTTTCAATACTGATGTTCATTTTTTTCATTTTTCCAAAAGCTTAACATAAAACTTGATGAAAAAGAGAAATTATATATTAATTATAATATTTGCCATTAAATAGAGATGTCGGGAGAGTCAACGTCAATAAATACAGGCTTTTCTACCCCCATTCTCCTACTGAGAGGGATTAGGGTTAACTCCCCATTTCTCTCTAAAGTATTTTAGGAGTTTATAATCATGGTTCAGCTTGAAAAGGGCAGAATTAAGACCTTATTTATTTTTTAATCATGTGCTTAGGATGTTTATATTTTCATGATAGCTGTTCAACGAAAAAAAACTTTCAAATTGTCAAATATTATAACATTTAGTTGACGATAAGCGATCGCTTCTGGTATTGACTAGAGAACTAGGAAAAATAAAGGAATGGGGAAATAATTTTGCATTTTCCCCTAATCCTTAGCTCCTAAAACCTAGCCCCTGTATTAAAAAGAGGCATTCAAAAACATTTGATTTGAATCATTTGTTCCCGATAGCATAGCACTACCCATTTAGAGCGTAGACATTAGCAAATGTCCTTTGCAAAGCATTTCCACAATAAAAACTTACTCAGAGATTACTTTTAAATATTGACTTCCACCCCTAAATTACGAGGGTAAATTGACTGTTAACTTTTAACTTGCACGCAGCCCTATAGAACACTAAAAATTTATTAGCTCCTCATAGGTAAACGCCCTTCTGCTTCACCAAACTTAACGTAATGTTCTAAACCATTAATAAAAACACCATTTGCTACAGCACTAGCAACTCCTGGGTAAGTAGCCAAATAAAATTGCTCATCAAAAGCCAACTGAGGCGATCGCCCTTCCAAAAAACCAAACTCCAACCAATGCTCAAACCCACTATCAAAAAAACCGTTTGCCACAGCATTTGCCACACCAGGATTTTCTATTAAATAAAGATTTTCGTCGAAACTCTCACCAATATTAGGAGGAGTAACAAAGATCGGAAGATCAGGAGAGGAAGTACTGGCAGTAACTTTACCAATAAAGGCATCTTCATTATCTATATCTAAATCAGTATTAGGAATAGTCAAGCCGACAAAATAAGCATTACCAACTTCATCTACTTTAATATCATTACCAAATAACCCAATATTGTCATTTATCCGAAAGGGAATAGAATATTCTATAACTTGACCATCATTAGATATTTTACTCACAACAGTATTAAAAAGATTATTGTTGTTAACAATATAAATATTTCCTGCAGCATCAAGATCAATACTCTCAATAAAATCTAAATTTTCCGTACCTAAGTAAGTAGCATATTCAACAGAACGATAATCAATTTCCCTAAGTAATATTTCATCACTTTCACTATCACCAAAAGTAACTAAGCGCTCAGTATTGATCTTAATCAATATTCCATCACTTTCACCCCCACCAAAAGTATTGTACAAAGCATTAACAATAGGAAACTCACCAACTGCAGGTACTACCGCATCACCGCCCATAATTTGACTACCCGAACTTCCAGCTATATAGATACTACCCATATCATCTACAGCAATACCATTACCAATATCTCCATCTACAGCACCATAGTAAGAAGAAAAAATCAGGTCACTACCATCACTATTAAGCTGAGTAATAAATACATCTCCATCTCCTCCTATCGTATTTTGTACTGCATTTGCAGTTGGAAAATCAAAGGAACGAGTTTGACCAGTAATATAAGCATTACCATTATTGTCAACAGTAATATCCTGACTTATTTCTGTGTCATTTCCACCTAATAAAGTTGAGTAAATTAATTGATTTCCATCAGTAGATATCTTACTCACAAAACTATCTCGGTTAAGTTCATTAACAAGAGTCTTTTGTAGAGCATTTTCTGTAGTTGGAAAATCACCAACTCCAGGAATAGGTTGAATTGGAAAACGGAGTTGGGCACCAGTTTCTCCAGTTATATAAGCATCCCCATTATTATCTACAGCAATAGCACTACTATAATCGTTATCTTGCCCACCTAGATAAGTAGAATAAAGAATATTATTTCCATCATTAGATAGTTTGACCACAAAAGCATCCCCAGAAAAATCACCACCCCCATAAGTATTTTGCAAAGCATTTACTGTCGGAAAGTCAACAGAATTAGTACTACCCGTAATGTAAATATCTCCGGTTATAGTATCTAAAGCAATATCCGTACCAAAATCTCTACCACTTCCACCTATATATGTAGCATAAACTTGAGTTCCATCAGGGGAATATTTAGCAACAAAAGCATCACCATCCCGAAATTCATCACCTCCACCAAAGCTATTTTGTACCGCATTTGGAGTCACTTCAAAATCTGTAGATGTGGTACTACCAGTTATATAAATATTGCCTTCATTGTCAGTAGTTATTCCTATTCCTTCATCAAAGTTACTACCTCCTAACAAGTCAAAAATTTCAACCGAAGGCTCTGAAAAGTTAGACATTATTGAGGAGTTATCTCCTAAGAATTGTTCATCCATAATTTCTATCAAATTCTATTATTATTGTATATCATGTCCGCTTGAATACTTAACCTTTGGTGTTAAGAAGAAAAAAAGGAAAAAGTAAAAAATGTTAAGTTTTCCCAGTCATCAAGATCCTAGAAGTTTTAATAATAAATCTCAGGTTTTTCCTTGAAAATTTTTCACTTTCTGATCAACATAACACAAAAAAACACAAAAAAAAGCTGAACTAGCTCAGAAAGTTTCAACAGTTTCAGTTTTATCATGATCATATCAGTGAAAAATAATCCTTATGGATATTAATTGCTTAATGAAATTCAAACACCTCAAATATTCATTGTCTTCTTCAGTTTATTAGCGATCGCCTAACTTTTATCTAAATAATGGCCAACTAATTTTATTCAGTTTATCTAACCATTATTTGACATATTTACAAAATAATGATCTACATCATAGATCCATCATATTTATATATTTTCTCAATAGTTCATTTATCTAAAGAACAAATATCTTTATAACTAGCTGACCATTCCCACGTTGAACCAGAATAGTTTTTTTACTTAAAATCCTAAATATACTATAAATTACTGAATAACTGAAGTACTAACTAAATATAGTATTAACGTACAAGAATTAGTATGATTGTTTCCGAAATGAAAAACCCCCATACCCTGTGATTTTTCTGTGAAAACTTTGCGATATGTAAGTTATTTTCCCTTAAATAGTAATTGAAGCTGAGAAAATAGTTGGCAACTTATACAAGTTACATATTATCAACTCTAAAAGGTAAAAAAATTACAAGAACGGGGGCTTAATGAGGGTATCTCTAAACAAAAATTAAATCCTAGTATAAGATGGGTTAGGCGCAAATTCGTTCCCTTACCCATTAAACTTAAATTATATCTGTGATTCGTCATAAACCAGATACTTAGGCTGTGACCAGAGCTTAAAATTATTTTATACATACCTTCTCAATTATTGCCCCTTGTGTAGCTAATTTTTGAGCTGGAGTAGCATTAATTATCCATCGGTTATTACTAAGCATTCCCTGTGGGATTTTCAATTTGGAACCAATTTAGCAATCATAGATTTCTTTTATCAGAAAGGTACAATTAACTGAGTTTTCTATAGCTGATACAGAAATTAATCCCAATATTTTAACCCAAATATTATTAAATATACCACTACCATCATTCTTATTGACCTCAAACTGAGATAATTAAACATATTAAAAAATCGGATAGTATTCAGTTGAATATTTGATTCAAACTGAACACTTCCTTCTCCTTCCTTCTCACTTACTCCTAATTATAAACTATTAATTTTCATCCATTTGACTAAGATTGAAAATAAAAGGAACTCCTTGGGATTTTTCACTACCCATAACTAAAACTTTAGGCATCTGAGAACCACCTTTTTTCCAAGCTTCTATAGCCTCTTTCTGTAAAACCAGCTGACCACCCTGTGCTTTTAGTGTTTCGGCCAATAATTTTTGAGCTTCTGCCTTACCCTTAGCGCGGTTAATTTCCGCTTCAGCTTCTTGTTCCGCTTCCTCCGCAATATACACTGCCCTTTGAGCTCTTTGTTCAGCAATTTGCTTATCTTCAACCGCCCTAGCAAATTCAGGAGAAAAAGTTAAATCAATCACGCTAGTATCTAACACAATAATTCCATATTTATCCAAACGAGAACCTAAAGCATTATCAAAATCTGATTTTAATTCTTCCCTTTTTGTAATAGCTTCTTCAACAGTTCTTCTAGCTGCAGCAATTTTAAAAGATTCTTGAGTTTGTGGTGCAATTACTTTAGCAACCAAATTTTGTAGAGTACCTTGTTCTCTTCTAATTTTTACTACCAGCAGTGGATCTAAGCGAAAGTTAATGGCAAAACTAGCGGATAATTGTTGTAAATCTTTTGTCGAACTTTGCCCAGGAACTTCAAACTTTTGCACCGTTACATCATATACATCAACTTCAGAAATCAGGGGAGGTTTAAAGTGAATTCCTTCTAGTAAAGCTCCATCTTTAGCTTTACCTAAAACACTCAGAACACCAGCTTGACCAGGGTTAATAATTACAAAAGAATTGAAGCCAATTAGCAATATTAAAGATAACACAATTGCTAATATTAATGTTTGTAAACTTTGTTGTTGACTTTTCAATTTATCTACTCCGAAATTTGAGACTACCACTCATTAGTTAATTTTCTGTGTTAATCTTAGTTCTAGTTTAGAATTACCACTAAAATTATATAATATTTTTATAATTTCTTACTATTCCTAAAATCTAGCAATAAGCAAGTGTATTTAATTATCAGTACAATAAGAATCGAGATTTAAAACTTTGATAACTAGTTGATGATTTATTTATAGTTTTTTATTTTTTTGGTAAAACGTTTATTTATGCCTACCGAATTATACTTTTTCACAGAAGTTAAAAATCATGATTTCATAGATTAATATTTAAAGGAATCAAAACTTTGACAAGTTCAGTAATATCAAGAAGTTATTTCATATTTTAGCTATATTTAATCACCTATATTCAAGTAGTATCAACTAAGTTAATAAAATTGGTATCAGTTATTGATTATTAATTGCTGAAGCGCTAAATGCTAAGACCAAAACACTTGATCTGACCTTATGATATCCAATTTTTTACATTCTCTTTAAGTACAGAAAATTAAAGTTCATCAAGATTTAGCAATTATCAAAAAGTATTTAATGTCCCTTATCACAAAGATATACAATAAAATTTTTGAGAATTAACATTAGGCATCAATCTTGTCAAGATTTGCTTGAGTACTATAGCCGTCCAATCAATATCAGCTTCCGTTGTTTCTCTTCCTAATGTGAAACGGACACCCCTAATAGCATGCTCTTTTGTATACCCCATTGCTAGTAATATCGGACTCGGAGCTATTTTTCCACTATGACAAGCTGAACCCGTACTAATACCAATTCCAGCTAAGTTCAATTGTCGTACGAGAGTTTTACCAGTAACCTGATTATTCCCCTTAGGCATTTCAACCTCAGGAGGGACTATACAAAAACTAACATGATGAGGTAACCTGTACAATCGATCACCAGTAAAAATTACATAAGGATTATCTACCATATGCGCAAAGAAGCGATCGCGTAACCTACTCAACCTTGACGTTTCTGTAGCTATCTCTTCATTAGCTAATTCTGCTGCCACACCAAAACCAGCGATCGCTGCTACTGCCTGAGTACCAGAACGTAACTTCATCTCTTGACCTCCACCACTCAATAAAGGGACTAACTTTACACCCTGTCGTACATAAAGCGCCCCTACACCTTGAGGGCCATAAATTTTATGGCTAGACAAAGACAACAAATCTACTGGCAGTTTTTGTAAATCTATTGGTAAACGTCCCACCACCTGAACTGCATCAGTATGAAACAAAACCCCACGATCACGACAAATATTGCCCAATTCTGCAATAGGTTGGAGAGTCCCAACTTCACTTTGGCCATAAATTATTGAAACTAAAACTGTATTTGGTTGTAATGCAGCTTGTAGTTCTTGAGGATCTAACCTTCCTTGTCTATCCACAGGTAATCTGGTCACTTGCCAACCCCAGTTTTCTAATACCCTTGCTGGTTCTGAAATAGCAAAATGTTCCACACTAGAAATAATTATATGTTGAGGTTTTCCATAGCAAAGTGCTACTCCCATTATCGCCATATTATCAGCTTCAGTTCCCCCAGAAGTAAAAATAATTGATTCTGGCACTGTATTAATAAGATCTGCTACTTGAATTCTGGCCTTTTCCACTAATGTTGCCGATCTTTGGCCCCACATATGTAGGCTAGATGGATTACCCCATTGTTGAGTCAAAACTTGCTGCATAGTAGTGATTGCCTCTGGTCTTGTTGGTGTTGTCGCACTATAGTCCAGATAAATTTGCATCATCTTTCTCCTTTTGTTTTCTTTTAAGTTTTAGTGACTTAGGTTTTAGGGAGTAGCATGCATTAATGCTAGCTTTCTGTACAATTTATGAAACCCTTAGTAATAAACACAAAGGGAATAACCTTCAATCTCTCCACTTGCTCTCATTAATAGACCTCTCCCGCAAATAGTTTTTAAACCCTTTACTATCCTTCTCAAATTTTTATTTTTCCATAGGTCTAATACTAATTATTTTTATATTTTAGGGACGTTGTATGGAAAATCCCTACCTTCTCGATAGCCTAGTTGAAAAGTCCTTGATCAATGGTATAATCAATCTAGTTCTGTAGGCATAGAAAAGAATAAAAACAACTGTACCTAAATAAAAAGAATATCTCATCACTTATAAAATAAGTTAAATATTTGAACATACTTAAAACATCCAACGCATACTTATAATTTTTTATTTTTGTAGTCAACCTATTCCTAGTAAAGCATGGTATAGTGACTATAGTAAATTAGCAAAAGTAAGAATTACAACTTGATTCCAGACTTTCTTTAAAAACTATTTAAAAGTCTAATACTACTGTAATTCATCAACTAACGAATAAGCTCTAAGTATATCCAACTCAAACCTTTAAGGATTTAGTCTCAATAAAAAGAAATCTGAAAAACTCTTTAATTACCTTCTAATCTTGTTGTATTGCCTTTAATCTCTGAGGATTCAATTGCTCAAAAATGTATTTAGCATATTATAGTCTAATTGACTTTTTGAAGTGCTCACCTTATTACAGGAATCTTAATTATTCAAGAATATAGAAATTTTGACTTAAAAGAAGAAGGTAAAAGGGAGAAAACAGAAGTTTTGTATAAGAAAATTGAAAACCAAAGTATCCGCAAAATACAAAATTCAAAATCTAAAGTAATGCTCTCTATCTAGTTTAGCTAGGTAAACTTCTTACTCAAAGCATTAGCAATAATACCTTGAGTTTTTATCTTTTGATTTCCTTGTAGAGGGACTAAAAGCCAGCAAGGAGCAAAAAATAAATTATCCAATTTTTGAACTAGAACTATTTGTTTCACTATCTCTACTTCCTGCCCCCTAACTACTTGGGTTTACAAATATTATAATCCTCATGGGACATCACCTTCTGTGGCACAACAAAATTCCCATAATCTTGACAAATCATTCTATAATTACGAGTAACAGGTATACTCACAATAAAACGATTGTGGCGCAGCCGTTTACCTCCAAATTCTCGATAGCTTTGATTATTGTTTAACCCAGAAATAATTGCTCTAGCTTTAACCACTACATAGTCTGGTAGACCCTTCAAATCTATCAAATCACAATCGAAGGAAGCTTCCCACTCTAACCTTTTTTCTCGCTTTTCCGCTATTTCTTCCTCAGCTCTTTGCTGTACCATTTTCTCTTGTTCACAGCGATGACATTTTCTCCCATATCCTTTATGACCACACGGAAAAGTCCTTTTTCTTTTCGGCATAAAACAGCAAAGTTAGTTTTGACATCTTCCCTGGCCTACAGGCACAGGAATTCTACCGAGCCCAAGCTCCTCCGGGAGTTGACGTCTAATAGAATATTGCACCGAACCTGACCCACCCCCAAGAGATGGGTGAATAGGTACGTTGTAGGTTACATTTATCTCCACGTCGTTTTTTTCTCCAAATACCGAAAGAGTCAGCAATATACTTATCGCTTATTTATCCCTATATTTTCATCGCAGTCGTATTCATCATCAAGTGTTAAGACAAAACCATTCTTACTTGAAAGATCTAACTTTCCACCATTAAGTTTCACAACAATAGTAAAGTAAGAGATGTTATTTACCATCTATACAATGATTCTAAAGTCACAATTATATTTTTCTATTTTACCTTCTAGAAGTGTTCCTAATTGTAGCCTACCTATCTCACTTAACTACCATGGATCATCTACTGTTTTGTCGGGATTTCCCTTGCGACCATACTTTTCCCTAAGTAAAAATTTTTCATCATTCTAGAAGCATTCAAATTTCAGATCATGTCTCTGTTTGTGAATACCCAAATCATGGGAAAATTTCAGACAATTGGGAATTGGGGATTGGGAATTGGCAGCAATAAATTCCAGAAAAATATTTTCATTATGTTTAATTATAATACTTTACTTTTAGAGTACAATCACTTAACTTTTGTGCAAAATAATACTAGTTAATAATTTTTGTAGAAAGCTATATGTTGTATCTTTAAGTTAACCTTGAAAATTAGTAATTTTCCATTGATAACTTAACTAATTTTTAGACAACTACTGACTAAGTTGTTATTTTCAGAAAATGTTTTTCCTCAAAAATATGCTAGTTATTAATTACTTTTTTTCAATAGTTTTAGCGAATTAATTTTTGCTCATCATTTCAACATTGCAAAAGTTTTTATGCCCAAATATATACCTACATAATTATCGATTTTAAATAAAGATTATGGATTAATTTTTACGACAAAACCAATAAAATATCTCTTAGATTAAAATTAATGTAGTTGACAGAGCGAGGCAGACTAGGTAGTTATCTCAACAAATAATTTTGATTTTTATAACTTTAATTTTGCTAGAAAGTTGATGTTAACAAAATTTCAACCCACCTTTTCTTAACCTTGCAGTTCCCCTAGTGATTTCTGGCTTTTAAATTTATAAGCCTGAACAGACAGGCATTTTTTTATCAACCTAAAAGTAAGATAAAAAAATTGGGCATTGATGAAATATTGCTATGAAAACATTATTTTACTAAATCTAAAATATTTTTCAGTTAATAGTTAGGTTATCGGCAAATCAGAAAAACCATATTTACCTATGAATAATGCCGAATTTCATAAAGGCTACCTCAAATAATTCAAATATTTTGGCAAAGGAATATTAGAAATTTATGAGAGTCACTCCTGATATTCAATTTTTTTAGCTTGAGTCATAAAGAGTTTTTGTAACTTAGATAATAATAGTTTCTTTAAGCCTAATTTATACTTTTGTTGATAGCCATCTAGACTCTCATTTAAGACAAAATGGACAAAAACAAATAGCTTTGCCCCCTGGGTATTTTTGTCCCCATTTGGATATATACAGTACTTAAATCTAGCTTTCATAATCTGAGTTTACAAATTCTCTGAGTCCTCAAGAATAATTTTTCACGTGAGCCAAGGGTCTTTCAACCCTTTCTCAACCATCATATTTATAGGAATATTATATTTGAATCCAAGCTTAAAAAAAAGCTGATAGTTAAGTACTAAAAGCTGATAGCTATTTACAATCTTTAACATCATAACATAGATGAAAACAAAATATATTGACATTGTCCCTAGCTATTAAGCGCTTGGCGTAGGTGAATATCAAAGACTACTTACAAAGTTGCTCTGAGTTTTTCACTTCATTCTGATACCAATTACCATGCATTAATACTTTAGTTAAGTAAAACTTCAGTTGTTAAATAATTAATATATAATATAGAGAATAACTTTTTTATTAATTTAAGATAAGTTAATGTTAATGTTAATTATTATTATATTGTATGGATGTTTTTATGCAATGTCCCTAATTCCACTGCCCTACTCTCTTACTTTCCTACAAGAAAATGTCGAAAAGTTTTTGATAAATGGTATTATTTACTAAGAGATTATGGAATGAACAATACAAAAAACATCTCTACAAAAAATTAACAAAAAATCTAATCAAAACCCTTACTTGTATTTAAAAAGCTAGTGTGCCCAGGGTAAAAAGTTTAAATCAACTGACGAGGCCAACTGTACACTACATTAGGCAGGTCACAAAATGTCCAGTCCCAGCAATTATGTATTGGTACTTGAACCCTTGAAAAAACACCTAGCATCATGGGAACCAGCCTATGCTTGGTCATTAAATGTAAAAAAAGAGTCAAGTAAAAGTTTTGAAAGGAACTTGACAGTTAAATAAAAATTCACTATAGTTATCTAAATTTACACATACATAGTTGAGAAATATTGTAGCAGTATGAATAATGAGGGAAAACTATATGAATAATTTGGAGCTTCTTTAGTATTTTGTTCCTAAGTCATAGATTAAGTTATAGACTACTTTCAGTAGCATCAGAGTGAAACACCAAAGCTAGCTCCAAAGCTTATTTAATAATCCTTATGTAAATTTGGGAAAGTTTATTGGAACGACGACCTGTTCACAATAATTTTGAGTGGTAAACGAAGAAGAATATCAGGGGTTGCAATTAAACATTTACTCATCTTTCAAACAAACAAGATTTGCTTTGGTAAACCAAAGTACAAAACTTAATTTGGGCAATAATTTTAATCTATCGCCCTCAGCTATTCAATAATGCTTTAGAGCCAAAGAAGCAGTTAATAATAATAACTTCAAATTATTGGCTATTATGCCACAAGACTAATTTTTTTATGGCTCCCTCTTTTAGTCAAATTAATATTAATAAATATTTTAGCTATAACCCTAACCATAACTTTACAATACATCTAACTTTTTCAAGAAGCAATTATTAATGATCACTTCTTGTTTAATTACCATCAATTTTTGTTTAATAAAATACTTGATTTCCTAATATTAGTGCTACTTTATTCTTTGAAACTGCGATTTAGCTATGTTTTACTATTAACTTTGAACCTAACTGCTTGTCTGAATAAACCTCAAGAGTTAGTTCCTCCTCTATCCCCATTGCCACAAGAACCTCTAATTAAATGTTACTTTAATCAATCTCAAGCTTCAAGCTATACTGAAGTCCTACGCCAGCAAACCCGACTAGGAGATAATCTTGAAGAAATAATTGTTAATACTATTGCTGATGCTAATTCTACTGTGTATGTGGCGGTTCAAGAGTTAAGTTTACCAAGTATCACTCAGGCTTTGGCCGAAAGGTATCGAGCTGGGGTCAAAGTACGAGTTATTATTGAAAATACCTATAATCTTCCCTGGGAAAGTTTAAGTCCATCTGAAGTCTCTCAACTGCCTGAACGGGAGCGCGATCGCTACAATGAATTTATTAGTATCTCTAGCAATAACATAGATGGTGACATTAGTCAATATAAAGTGAATCATAGGGATGCTCTAATAATTTTAAGCAATGCAGGAGTTCCCTTGATCGATGATACTGCTGATGGCTCTAAGGGTAGTGGTTTGATGCACCATAAATTTTTAGTTGTGGATGGTAAAACCACCATTGTCACCTCGGCTAATTTTACTACCAGTGGTATTCATGGGGATTTTTCGGAGTCTCTGAGTCAAGGAAATACTAATAATCTCTTAAAAATAGAAAGTGTTGAATTAGCTGAACTATTCACAGAAGAATTTAATCTCTTATGGGGAGACGGACCTGGAGGTAAACTAGATAGTAAATTTGGCATCAAAAAACCATTTAGACAGACAAGAGAAGTATTGGTTGGTGATACAAAAGTTGCAGTACAATTTTCTCCTACTTCTAAGAGTCTATCTTGGCAAAAAAGTGTAAATGGTCTAATTAATCAAACATTAGAAAAAGCACAAAAATCTATTAATTTATCCCTATTTATATTTTCAGCACAACTATTAGTTAATACCCTAGAAAAAAAATCTCTACAAGGAGTATTAATTCAAGGTTTAATTGACCGTAGTTTTGCCTATCGTTACTATAGTGAAGGGTTAGATATAATGGGAATTGCTCTGCCAAATAAATGTAAATATGAAACTAATAATCAGACTTGGAAAAAACCTATATATACAGTAGGTGTACCTAACTTACCCCCTGGCGATCGCCTCCATCACAAATTTGGAATTATTGATAATTCAATTGTAATTACTGGTTCTCACAACTGGACTGAAGCAGCTAATAAAAACAATGATGAAACTTTATTAGTAATAGAAAGTTCCACAGTAGCAGCTCATTTTGAACGTGAGTTTCAAAGACTTTATCAAACAGCAACTATGGGTATACCATCATGGTTGATAAAAAAAGTTGAAAAACAACAACAAGAATGTGGTGATAGATTAACAAAAACTGAAATTTTCCTAACAAATACTAATAATAAAATTAATCTCAATACTGCTACTGCTGAAGAATTAGAAACACTTCCTGGAGTCGGACCAAAATTAGCAGAACGCATTATTCAAGCTAGGAAAAATAAACCTTTTACATCTTTAGCAGATCTAGATCAGATATCTGGTATTGGACCTAAAATATTAGATAAATTAAGCGATCGGGTAACTTGGTAATTTAGATCAAAAACTATAATTAGGTATTACCAAAACAGTCTTTTGAAGGAGTAGAGAAATAGGAGGATAGGTAGGAAGTTATATGCAATATCCCTAAAGAATAACCGGGAATGTACACATCCCTAATCCCAACAATAGAAGGCTTTTTTGACGATAAAAAAGCTTTAAATTTTTATCTGTTAATGCTTTGATATTTAATCAACAAGCTTTAATTACTTGTAGTTATTTGAATTATTTTTTACATTCTTTTTTCATAATTGATATGACTTGAAATATTATTGAATTTATTGCCTCTATCTCTAAGTATTTTTGATAATAAAAAGCTAAAAACCTGTTAATTATTCTTATGTTTATTTCTCTGCCCTACTTCCTATCCAACGAAAGGGTTACGGGTGAGTCTGCTACTCAATAAAAAGTAAAAAATATTGCTCATGGTTAGTATAAATTATAGCTTGCTTGTTACTCCGAATTAGTAAAACGAATCTCAATACGTCGCCTCTGTTGATCAGGGTTTTCATTAGGTTGAGCAAATTCTCCATTTTTTAAGGTTAATGGACCCGAAGAATATGCGCGAAAACCCTTCAACGGGTCAATACCTTTAAGTCTTCCCTCTGACTTTTGAATGTCTTGAAGTTTTCTAACGACTGCTAATGCTCTCATAATTCCTAAATCTATATTAGACCCTTCTTGTAATTCTTTTATAGATTTACTTCCACTAGCAACCTCTTCAACTAAGCCGTCAAGGTTACTGACAGGATCTGCAACAGGTTGTCCATCTGTATGACCAATTACAACTACGGTATTAACGTCATATTTTTGAATATTTTCCTCAATATTTTTAAGAAGTTTATTACGAATATATTTATTTAAAGCATCAGTTAGCTCGGCACTACCTGAAGGAAAATCATATCCTTCTGCAGCAGTAATAACAATATTAGGAGGAAATTGTGGAATTCTAGCAGAAGTTTCAGCAGTTAGTTTTTTATATAATTCTGAACTCTTTTCTTTTTCAAAATCTAGTGATTTTGTTAATTGCTTAACTCTATTTTCTGAAGATTCTAAAGATATTACTGATTCCTGATATTTAGTATTAATATCTTGATAAGCTCCAGCAGTAATCACCAACATTACTAATAGTATAGCAAGTAAGGAAACAATTAAATCGACTCCTGGACCGAAAGGATCTTCTTCATTACTAACAAAATTCCAAAGTTTTTTCATCCTCAAATAAAATTCTAATTTATGGTTAATTTATTATCTAATTAAATATGTTTTTAATTCTTTGTAGGAGTGGTTTATTCAAAGATTTATTGACTGTCCTCATCGTATATGTAATTTCTTCCATACGCTGAATTGCTTGATTAATTGTAGTTCGTAGTTTAGCATTGGCTTCTAACATGGAAAATGTATATTGAGAGTTTTCTATATTTCTCATAAAGTTGACTTGAGACGAGTCAAGTTGTCGTAAAAAATCTGCAAATTTGGCATTGGTT
Source organism: Trichodesmium erythraeum IMS101 (assembly GCF_000014265.1). Classification (NCBI taxonomy): domain Bacteria; kingdom Bacillati; phylum Cyanobacteriota; class Cyanophyceae; order Oscillatoriales; family Microcoleaceae; genus Trichodesmium; species Trichodesmium erythraeum. Next base: position 2,856,322 of record NC_008312.1, on the reverse strand, counting down.
TCTGACAAAGTATTAATACCTGCATCAATGTGTTCTGTCTGTTGTTGAATACTATTTTCTGTCTCATCAAGTTTACTAGAAATTGTTTGCCCGGCAAATACTATTCCGTTTTTTATGTCATCTCTAAAACTTTTTAGAGAAAGTTCACTGTAAATTTCTTTTACTTCCTCAATAAAGTTATTTTGAACTTCACTTATTTCATTAATAAATCTATCAAAATCTACTTTAGTTTGCTTAATTTGTTCCATACCTTTTTGTATCTCATTGGTTTGTTCTCCAATTCTTTCTAGAACAGCACTAATACTACGTTGAATCTCTTGAGTATTTTCGTAAAACCTTTTTCCTAGCTGCTCTACAACGCTTTCAACTTTTGCTAATTCCCCTAAAATTCTTGATTGATCGTCATTATCAGCATTTCGAGCTAGCAAGAGAATAACTTCAACAGAACTTTCCATGTCTCGAAAATATTTCTCTTGACGTTTACGCAATATCATCAGTAAAAATCCAAGTAATATTGCAACTTCTAACCCTGCTATTGTCGTGCTAAATGATATAAATAAAGCTCCTGAAAGGTTTTTTATAGCTTCTATGGGAGTTACTTCAGAACCAATTTGACTGAGTTGAATTATTGCTTCGAGTAAACCTATAAATGTTCCGAAAATTCCTGCTCTTAGGGCAATTTTCTGAATATTTGTTATTGTAAAAAGACTGTCAAGAGATTCATCACGATATGGCTCAACAATATTAATACTTGACTCAAACCTCAAGTTTTTAGCTTCATTGCAAACATGACGAAAAAGGCGAGTCATAGCTAAAGTAGGTTCAGTTATATTTGCTGGCAAATAATTTTCTTCTAATTTGCTTAGGTCTACTTTTCTTTTTTTTCGGAGACCATCTTCACCTTGTTCTTTAGTTTCATTCGCGATCGCTCTATTTATTTCTACTGTAGCTATAGCTATAGCAGTAACAACAACCCCCCAAATACCTAAACAGTGGATCAAGAAATTGAAAACATTTGATATAGTTGAACCCTGAGAATATGTATATCTAAAAAAGGCAATTAAAATTAATATTGCTAATAATAATACAAAAATGAAATCTATCTGACTGTTAAGCCAAAATAAAGGGTTTTTAGTTAGATTCTGTGGAGAGGAACTAGCAATTTTATATCTACTTAAAATTTGTTTCATTGACTACACTCCTCTAAATATCAATTACTTAATTATCATTATCAACACTAGGCGAAGCTTGGTCGCGAGTTAATTTTTTCTGTGTATTTTCACTTGCTTGTAGTTCAAGTTCTACTTTATTAACTAAAGCATCAAAATCATCATCATCATCATCATTTACGCTAGGAGCTAATAAAGAATATTGTTGGGATGTAAGCTTATGAGCTTTCTCTTTATTAGTTTGTAAAAGTTCCGATAATTTCTGCTTTAATTCTTTTTCTTGTTGTCTATATTTATTTTTGCGTTTCTCATTGCCAGACTGACTACTTAGATCCTGAAGGTGTCCACGGAGTAGCTCAAGTTCTTTTTAAACAGTTTCAATTTCATCTAAAGATATACTTGTTTCAACTAGACGCAGCTTTTGATCTTGAGTTATCTGCTCTTGCGCCTTAATTAACTTCTTCGCTTGAATATTTAACGGAGTCTCTCGTTCAAGTAATTCTATCTAAAAAAATGTCTGAGTTTTTTCATCAATAATCACCAACTTTTTGGTATCTGATTTTTCTATTTGTTTTTTTATTTGAGAAGCTTCATTTTCACTAATTCTTTTAATCACATTCTCTAAAACGTAAACTTTAGGCATGATAATATCTCTAATTGTTAATGAAACTGTTGAGTCAGAATTCACAGGAGTTTCAACTTTATTTTTCTCCTCAATTAGAGTTGTTTGTTCTCCTAGTAAAAAACAAACAATGCGCTCAAAATCACTGATACTTAAACCTTGAAAGAATCTTGCTACATATAGTACAGTCTTGCGTAGAACGTCTACTTTCTCATGTAGTGCAGCACCATCTTCTTTTTCATAGATACCTATCTGTTGGTCTATATTTTCATTTGTAGCTTTTGACTCTACAAACGGAACTTCCAAGTGCGGGAATGACAGAGATTTAATCTGTTTCCTTTCTAGTGTACTTTTTAATACTTTTGATTGAGCTATACAGATGCAAAATCTTTGACTATTTCTTAACTGTTGTTTGATCTGCTCTGCCGTAGAAAATTCTACAGCCAGAGAATCTAAAAAAGTTTGTGCTTCATAGCTGTCTACAAGAATCAAGCTTGACTCTTTTCCAATAGCTGAATTAATAACAATGTTATCTATATTTATTGCGTAATCTAATTTTTTAGAAGCTCCTAGCCCTCCTGTAAACAACCTCTTGTTTGAGACTGAAATTTTCTCAGTCAAACTATAGGCAACTGAATATGCAGTTTTATTATCTGAACAAGTAACAACAACCAAATAGTCTTCTTGTAATTTCTGGGAATAATCAGATAAATCATCAATTCCGACATCAGGAAGACTTTTTGACTTTGGAGGTAAAGGTTTTATTGGATCAATTACTTCTTGGTTTACATTGGATTAATTCTGGCTAAAGCCATCTTTTTTTTCATCCTTATATTGGGAATATTGATTTTGAACAAAAATTTCAACATAGTTTTGGTTGTTGTTATTACCATCTGTAGTTTGTTGAGTTGTTCTAGTTTCCCTTCCTGCATTTTTGCTCACAGCAGCTTGCTAATTTTGGCTCTGTTCTTGAGTGTTATTATTGCCTGATGCAGTTTATTGGAAAACAGCCCCTTGATTATCTTTAACGTTTTGTTCTATTCTAAGTCCATCATCAGATTCTGTTGGGTTTTGATCAGATAGCTCCTCTGGGTTTTTGCCTTGCTCTTGACCACTCTTACCTAGATTATCTAGACCATTTTCAGTTCCAGAATCTTTTCCCCATGGGTCCTCAATAGTTGGGTCCTTGTTCGGGTCTGTGCTCATAAATACAATACTTGTTTAACTGAGTAGAAATTACGAAAAAAAACTTTGGAGCTAATTTATTTACTCAATCTAGAGATACTTAATTTCTTTAAACGAAAAAGCTTTTACCATATTCAGTCGAATTTTCGTTTAGATGTATTTGAAATCCTCCTTTTTTGGAGTTTCATAAGTTTAAAAATCAGCTCTTAAATTAAAAACTTTAATAAGTTGTCCTGTAAAGTGCTGCTTGAGAAATTTATTCAGGTTTAATCCAACTTTTAACAATAGCTTTCCCCACATTAATATAAGGATTGTCCAAAAACTCTTCAATTGCAGCCTCACTACCAGATTTCAAGGCAGCAACAGCTCGACGTTTAAGACTGGGAGTCGTCTCATCATTAACATAAGCTACTATCTCAACTTCAGTAGCATTAGGATCGCTAACTTCTAGCTGCTTAAGAAGCCTTTGAATTTCTGTCGCTGCTTCTGCAAGAGTTTTCTGCTGCTCAGTCAAATGAACACTTTGGTTTATTAGTTGACTATTGTTGTTACCTCTTGCAGCTTGCTAAGAAACTCCATATGATCCACTAACAGATTGGGAAATTCTATGGGGTTGATTCAGAAATATATATGTATAAAGTATTCTTGTAAAGATAAATAAAAAGTTATTTTAGCACGTTAAACTTACAACTAAGCCTGTATAAAAACTTAAATAATTATTATATCACTTAATTATAGCTTTTTGGATTTATTATTATTAATAAATCATGTTGAATTTGATTTAATGTTATGAGAAATAGTGTTGTTGACAGAATATTTTTATAATTATTTCTAGGTTATTTTCCTTTCCAACTAATATTAATATTCCCATTGTGAACCTAAACTATTCCACATCATAAAAATCAATAAAAAAAAGATGACAATTATTGAGAGTTACCTAAGATGTCCACCCTTATCAAACTTCAACTAGCCCAGGAACTATGGAAACCTACGAATAGCAACACTTTTAGGTCGTAGAGTATGTCAATGATAGTAAATTATAGATTACAATTATAATATGATAGGAATCTATATATTTATTCCCAAAGCAAAGCCATTTTAATTTGAGTAAAAAAAACTTGACTCATCTATGGTTTAACGGAATAAATTCTGGCATAAAATTCATGTTGCTTAAACAAAATCAATTCACAATTATATTTTGGGGCGTCAGAGGCAGTATTGCCTGCCCTGGTACAGAAACGGTAAGATATGGAGGAAACACACCTTGTTTAGAAATGCGAGTTGGTGGACATCGCCTCATCTTTGATGGTGGTACTGGCCTACGAGTTTTAGGTCAGTCCCTTATATCTCACATGCCAGTAGATGCCCATATGTTATTTACTCATACACACTGGGATCATATTCAAGGTTTTCCTTTTTTTGCACCTGCCTTTGTTAAAAATAATCGTTTCCACATATATGGACCAGTAGCTCCTAATGGAGCTACTATTCAACAAAGACTTAATGACCAAATGCTTAACCCTAATTTTCCGGTCCCTCTGCAAATTATGGGTGCTGAACTAAAATTTTTTGATCTGGAAACAGGTAGGTCAATCAAAATTGATGATGTACTTATAGAAAATGCTTTACTTAATCATCCAGGAGAAGCCGTGGGATATCGTGTAAATTGGCAAGGTTATTCCGCTGCTTATGTTTCTGACACAGAACATTTTCCAGATCGCTTGGATGAAAATGTTTTATTTTTGGCTCGTCATGCAGATGTTTTAATCTACGATGCAACCTATACAGATGAAGAATATTACTCGAAAAAGTCTAGTAAAATAGGTTGGGGCCACTCCACTTGGCAGGAAGCTATAAAAATTGCTAAAACAGCTCAAGTCAAAAAATTGGTTATTTTTCACCATGACCCCTTGCACAATGATGATTTTTTAGATAATGTAGGGGAGAAAGTAGCAGAAAAATTTCCTAATAGTTTGATGGCAAGGGAAGGTCTGTCAATTCAATTAATTCCTCCGGATAATGATCAGGAAGAAAACTTAGAAGTAAAGACCGTTGTAAAAGAACTTAAAATTTCTGCTTAATTGAAATTTTGTAAGTAAACTAACAAAAAACTTATAAAAAATCAGATTAGATCTGGTAAAAGGTGAGTAAATTAATACAAATATAAAGTGTGTGGATAACTTCTTCTTTAGCTACAGCTCTAACTCCAACAGCAGTTGCCTTAGGAAACTTTGATGGTTTACATCAAGGACATAGGCAAGTAATAGAACCAATTTTAAACTTAAAGGGTAGATCAAAGTTACTTTCTGTTTGTCCATCAGAATTGACAAGAACTACAGAAGTAGATGAAGATACAAAGCTTAAATTATGGCATCAAGATTCAAAATTATCATCATGGCATTTTGAAAATGAATTGGGAAAAAATGATGATTACCTAAGGCAAAAAATTTATTCCACTGTTGTTACTTTTAATCCTCATCCACAAGAGTTTTTTAGTGGAAAACCAAAAAAATTGTTAGCTCCACTAGAAGAAAAATTGGCAATATTTAAACATATCGGAGTTGAACAAGTAGTATTATTGCCATTTGATCGAAATTTGGCCGATCTAACTCCTAATAAATTTGTAGAAGAAATTTTAGTAAAAGGCTTACAAGTACATCAAATAAGCGTGGGGTGTGATTTTTGTTTTGGACAAAAAAGAGCAGGAAAGGCCAAAGATTTGCAGGCGATCGCTGGTTACTATGATATAGATGTAACAACTGTACCTCTATATCATAGTGAAAATGGAGAGCGTATTAGTAGTTCTATAATTCGTCAAGCTTTAGAAAAAGGAGATCTAGATAAATCAAATCGTTTATTAGGTCGTCCTTACAGTTTAATTGGTGAAGTGGTGCATGGACAACAACTAGGTAGAACTTTAGGATTTCCTACAGCAAATCTTCAGCTAGCAGCACAAAAATTCTTGCCTCGTTTTGGGGTTTATGCTGTGGAAGTCTATCTTTCTCGACAAAAACAACCTCAAGAAATACTTCATGCTGAGAGCCCCTATTTAGGAGTAATGAACGTTGGTTGCCGCCCTACATTAAATAGTTTAGATCCAACTGTTGAAGTTCACCTATTAGATATGTCTCAAGATTTATATGGTCAAACTTTAACTGTAAATTTGATAGAGTTTTTGCGACCTGAACAAAAATTCGCTTCTCTAGATTTACTGAAAGCTCAAATATATGAAGATTGTAGAATTGCTAGAAGTATACTTAAAAATCAAACTATATAATACCAAGCAGATTAGAATCTTTATTACATAAGGTAGGGATGTTTTATAAAACATCCCTAAGTCAGAAGAAAGACCCAATAGGAAAGTAAGTCTTGAAAAATAAGGGGTATATGGATAAAAATAACTACTTTTTTATGAATTAGATACGCTCTTTTTAAGCAACTATAATTAAGATGCACCATGGACTGTGTATTATTTTTTTCTCTTTGGTATAAGAGATTGAATATATCAGGAAATATCACAAAGAAGGCAGGGAATAGGGGAAAAAAGAATTATTTATTACCTATTTTTTACGATGACTTTATGAGTATGAATACTAAGAACCACTAGCTGTAGACTGATTTCAATACTTGACCTTATTCAAATAATAATATTTAGTTGCTCAACAAGTTCCTTAATACTTATTTTTAAATTAATTATTTCTATAGCATGATACTGATAATTATACCAAACTTACAAAATATAAAATATAGCACTCCTAATTTTAATTTTTAGATGTCATTGAAAATTTAGTAAAGATTTTATATAACTAGAATATCAAAAACTTTATTGTTAGTTTTCAATTAGATGAAAGTTTTATAGTATTTCTCCAATTACTGAGGTACGATTGTTTTTGTTCTATTCTAGTCCCTACTCCCGTGCTACAAAAGAATTTTGTATCTCATTCAGAGATAAGAATTGCTATTACTTATATAATTTTGAAGCCAAACTATCTATGATAAAATCTAGTTTGAGAATAGGTATAGGTTGCAGTTTTTGCTTTCAGTGATGAGCTTTTTGATGATATTTCATCTGGCATTACTGGCCTTCCGAAATCTCTCTATATTAAATTCCTATTTTGGAGGTCAATCATGTCGGTTTACGTTGGAAACCTTTCCTATGATGCAACAGATGAGGATCTAAAGACTGCCTTTGCTAAATATGGTAATGTTAAGCGAGTTCAAGTCCCTAATGATCGTGAAACTGGTCGCCCCCGGGGCTTTGCTTTTGTAGAAATGGAGAGTGAAGATGAAGAGACAGCAGCAATTGAGGGACTGGATGGTTCTGAATTAATGGGACGTATTCTCAAAGTTAATAAGGCCAGGCCACGAGAAGAACGAGGTAGTGGTGGTAGAAGATAGAGCTTCTCTAGTGACCAATAACAAAGTCAGAAGTCAGAAGTTGTTTTTGTAATGATATAGGAGTGAGCAACCCTCCAGAAATATTTTGCCATTCAAGGTGGAGTGGCAATACCCAATTATTTTGAGAAATTATGTAAGTAAAATCAGATTTAATTTAAGGGATGGGAATTAATCCTATTCCTTTTATATTCTTAGGTAATCACAATTTGATTCATGGTTTTTGTGTTCTGCATAGCGATCGCACAAAGTTTGTTAGTACTATAAAACATTTTTACTGAAGCTCGCAAAGCTTCCTCCTATAATTTAGTAGGGACGTTTCATGGTTAATCTTGATTCATGGAAACTATAGTTATTTCAGTTAAGATTGAAAGAAAGCTTTCTTACTCTGAAAAGGTTTTAGGTGAAAAAGTATTTTATTCTTATTTGAAATGACTACATTAATAATTTTATGATAGAAAGTATTGAAAAGCTAAAAGAAAATCTGAGTCAAGCTATTGTGGGCAAAGAAGATGGCATCAAGTTAGTATTAGTAGCTCTACTTTCAGGGGGTCATGTTCTTCTAGAAGATGTTCCCGGTGTAGGTAAAACCTTACTAGCAAAATCTTTAGCTTATTCGATCGCTGGAAAGTTTCAGCGAATTCAATGTACTCCTGACTTACTACCCACTGATATTACTGGTACTAATATTTGGAATCCTCGCAGTGGAGAATTTGAATTTCTACCCGGCCCGGTCTTTGCAAACGTCCTATTGACGGATGAAATTAATCGTGCAACACCTCGTACTCAGTCTGCTCTTTTGGAAGTAATGGAGGAAAAACAGGTTACCATAGATGGGGTGTCGCGTTCTGTTCCTAACCCATTTTTTGTAATTGCAACTCAGAACCCAATTGAGTATCAGGGAACATTTCCATTGCCAGAAGCACAAATGGATCGTTTTACTTTATCTCTAACATTAGGCTATCCTACAGAGTCGGAAGAGCTTCAGATGCTACAAAGAATTTCTGAAGGTTCAGGAGTTAAGACACTAAAAGCTTGCATTACTTTGGAGGAAGTACAGGAGTTACGTCGTTTATGCAGCTTAGTCAAAGTAGATGAGTCTTTGAAAAAGTATATTCTCAAACTGGTTAGAGCAACAAGGGAAGATGAAGAAATTACACTAGGTGTTAGTCCTCGTGGAACAGTTACTTTACATCAAGCAACTCAAGCTTTAGGTTTTCTATCCGGAAGAAATTATGCTATTCCTGATGATGTCAAGTTTCTTGTTCCTTATGTACTTTCCCATCGTTTAATAACCGTAGGAGGAAGACAGACGAAAACAGTTGTGGAAAGGTTACTGGGTTCTATCACAGTTTCCTAGTTGAAATTTTTGGGATATTGGGAGTAGGAGAGTAGGGAAAGTTGAAGTAATTATAGAATTATAAACTTATGATAACTAAGCTAGGCATATCAAATCATAGACTATATCTAGGGGTTTTCCGGCGGGAAACCCCCTACTAGATATTGTAGATATGTTAGTTATGTGTAACCCTTGTATTGATTATATAATCAATTGGATTAGGGTTGCTCTAGTGTGGGTATGATTAGTATTTTTGGTAATTGCTAAACTATTGAATAACAAATAGTTTAGATTGTTCAATTTTGATTTTCATACTTTGATATAGCAAGGCCATCAGATTCTATATTACAGCAGTTTGGTGTTGCTGGTAAGGTACATTTTCAGCATTTACCCTATAGATCCGGTAGTTCCCTCATCTGCTGCAAAAGTAATTTGTGAGCAAAAAACTAGGTCTCCTGCCTATTTTAAGGAGGAAAAAAATGTTCGCGATATGTATTTTAAGGCTTGACTTCAGGGATCAGTACTGATAATAACTAAAATTACTTAGTTTTTGGTGCTCAAATGCTAGGCAAACAGAATTTACCAATGTTCATACCCTAAATGCCTAGTATTATAAAAAATAATCCTAACCAGATTAAAAAACAGTAACGAGTTAACTGTAATGCCCGATCAATAGTTTCTGCTGTAATTGGATGAGTCGCTTCTCCCAATAGTGGTTTATATTTAACCGTCCCCTTGTAAGAGTTGGCACCACCCATTTGTACTCCCAATGTTGCAGCATAGGCACATTCACTCCAACCAGCATTAGGACTTGGGTCTTTGACTGCATCCCTTTGACATATTTTGCAAACATATAGAGGTTTGCCAGAGAGGAACGCTATAGTCAATACATTTAAGCGACAAGGTAACCAGGTTAAAATATCTTCTAGTTTGGCACTAAACCATCCTATATGAGTATAAGGTGCTTCTTTGTAGCCTACCATTGAGTCTAATGTACTGGCAGCTTTGTACGCAAAGGCCAAAGGTATACTGCCTACATCAGGTATTATTGCTCCTACTAAAGCATAAAATAATGGTGCTATTACCCCATCTGTAGCATTTTCTGTGACTGTTTCCAAAACTGCGCGAAATATTTCTGAAATTGATAAATTTTCTGTATCTCTACCTACATATAAACTTAAATTTTGGCGTGCTTGAATTAAATTACCACCTAGGGCAGGTTTAAGTACGTCTTTAGCTGCAGTATTTAAACTTTTACCAGCAAAACAGCTAGCTAATAGAATGCTTTCTAATATTACAGTTAATAAAGGAAATTGGACAAAATTTATTCGTAAAGCTTGAACAATTAACCAACTGATAACTCCACTACCGAAAACAAGAGTGATTGTTAGTAAAATACCAGCAAATCTCAGTACAAAGCTAGGGAAGTTCTCTCTATAATTTTTACTGAGTTGAAAAATCATTTGAGTGTAATGAGTAATTATCCATCCCATAACTTTTACAGGATGTGGCCAACTCCAAGGATCGCCAATCAAATAATCTAGACAAGCAGCTATAAAAATAACAATGAAAGTATAGTTATAAGTCACAGTAATTCAATAATTGTAAATTTATTTGAGTGAATAATTCTTGCTAATCATTTAACCACTGATTAACTTTTACAACTTTAGACTTAAACTATCAAAAACTAAACCACAAAATTTGTTTCTTCTCCTACTACAGTTTGCCAACTACGAACATCGTAGTATAAATCTTCTAGGGAAATATTGTAAAGAGCTTCAGAAAGTTTTTTATGGATCCGATGCCAGATACAATAAGTAACCCAGTCTTCTGCATGGCTAGCATTAGGAGTATATTTAAACAAAGGTTCAATTGTTTCACCAACAGATTCTAGTATTTCTCCTAAAGATATTTGAGCTGGTAATTTAGCTAGTTGATATCCACCTTGAGCCCCACGAAATGATACAACTAAACCTCCACGACGCATCTCTATTAGTAACTTTTCAAGATAGGCTACAGGTATGTTTTGACGTACTGCTATTTCTTTGACAGATACTGGTGTATTACTTTGTTGTAAGCTTAAATCTAAAAGTGCCTTAACACTATAATGTCCACGAGTAGTTAACTTCATTGTATACTACCTTAATTCAAAGGAGCTAGAGTAATTTATAGTTGTAACTATATCAAATGGCCACTCAACTAAATAGGTTAATAGTTGATAGTTAATCTCTCAACGCTTATATTACATACTATATAGATGATTGCTGAATTTAATCAATCACTATTCTTAGATTTTTATATTAAAAATTTAATTGAATAAATGAAATATTTGGATAATTAGTGTAATATAGTTTTACAAGCAAACATCAAGCTATTGTTTATTGGAATTAAAAAAAGCCAAGACAAAAGTTGATAAATGTAGTAAAGTTATATAGGAATGAAAACATGTCAAAAAAGAAAAATCCTGATCCCTTACAAGGGGAAGATTTACTTACAAAAGTAAAAGACTTAGGTAATAAAACTAAGGAAGATAAAGCTAGGGCATGTGGCTACTACACCGTTACAAAAAATGGTGTTGAACGAGTTAACATGATGAAATTTTTGAATGCTTTGATTGATGCTGAAGGTATTAAATTAGATGGGAAACAAAATGGTAATGGGCGCGGGGGACGTTCTGCTAGTTATAGGATTAGCGTACAATCTAATGGTAATTTACTAATTGGTGCAGCTTATACTAAACAAATGGATTTACAACCAGGAGATGAGTTTGAAATTTCCTTAGGACGTAAACATATTCATTTGCGTCAAGTAGATGGGAATGTGGATGTTGAAGAAGAGGAGTTAGAAGAGGAAATGGCAATAACATGATTTTAAGTTAAGACTAAATATTGTCATATTTATCATGAGAAATCCCCATCTCTTTTTGAGGGGGGAAAATAAGTAGATTCAATCAAGCAGCTCAAGGAATTGTGGCTTTTCTCTGCTATTATTTCTGACTCCAACTCAGAAAAAGTTTTAGTAAAATGAATCTTTGTTAGTAGGAGCAAAGTTTTTCTGAATACTCAGGCTAAAGACTTGCAGGGAAGAAGGATATTATTTGATTTATAGCTCCTTGGCTCAAAATATACTGTTCAGCAGATGTAGAGCAAAAATAAACGCAATGTATTTTGTGTCAATCATAACCATTTGCCCTACTCTCTCTGAAGGGTAGGGTTATTTCAGCATATTTCTCTCTAAGAAAATCTAGGAAACTAATAGGAATTAAACTGTTCGATTTATCAAATATTTAGTTACCGTTGTTTATGAGATTATTCGAGAGAAATATCATCTAAAAAATATATCAGTTTGATCCAAAATATAGCTCCAATACGGACTATTTAAGGATTTCCTTTAACAGTTCTGTAACCTAAAAAGCTGACCTCATAGTTCTATAGCATTTTTTACTTTGTCCAAAATCTGGTAGCTTTGTGCTAATAAAGAATCAAAGTATTACTGGAAAATGCTTACAGCACCTACAGTTCAAGTTGAGTTAATTTATGACTGAGAACATTGTTATAAGTCAAAGCTCGCAAGAGTTATTCCCAGAACTTTTACTATCTAGTTTATTAGCTGAATGTCTGATAATTTTTACTGAAAGGCTGATTAGACAATAGCCAAGACCAGGCTAATTGAAGAAATGATGATTAATGCTATGAAAAATAAGAAAATACTCTTTAAAACTATATTAATGTCCAGTTGTTATACAATATAAAGGCTAATGGCATTAATAAATGATGATAGAAAATTTTACTATTGTCCTTATTTTTATTTAAACTAAAAATACGATAAAATACTCATAGAATAAAAACAAATTTACAAAGTCGCCCACTTATGGGGGACGTTTCAGACCAATTTTTTTTGGTGAATAAATGAGCAAGACAGTAGAAATTTTATCGGCAAAAGAGTTACGGCGTAGTGTTACTCGTCTGGCTTCCCAAGTAATTGAAAAGTCAGGAGATTTATCTCAATTGCTGTTATTAGGTATTCATACTAGAGGAGTGCCACTAGCAAAAGTTTTAGGAAATCAAATTGAATTACTAGAACAAGTTAAAGTACCTGTGGGAGCATTAGATATTACCTTTTATCGAGATGATTTGGACCAAGTGGGAATGCGAACCCCGGCAAAAACAGAAATTCCTGTGGATATTACTGGTAAGATTGTGGTGTTAGTTGATGATGTGATTTATAAAGGTCGAACAGTTCGAGCTGCTTTGAATGCAGTTGTTGAGTATGGTCGCCCAGAGGTAATTAGATTAGTTGTTTTAGTGGATAGGGGTCATCGAGAGTTGCCTATTCATCCAGATTTTACAGGTAAAAAATTACCCACTTCTAAGGAAGAACAGGTGAAGGTTTATATGCAAGCTATTGATGGAAGAGATGGGGTAGAGTTATTTCGATAGACAGCAGGAAATTGGGAGGAAGGAAAGTAGCATAGGAAACAACCAAAGAAGATTTACCGAAAAATTGGGGGTTACAGCCTCAACAACTTGCTGTAGCTGTATTCACATTCAAGATATGCTGTTAAGCCTAGAATTTATGATTGTCCTAAATAGGGATCTTGGAGTCAGTCAAAGAGTAAATTTTGTGGTCGCCTTGAGGTTTGATGCTTGTAAGTTAGTAGCCGGCAACGGCCTCAGTAGAAGGAGAAAATAAACATTAAAATGTTACTTATTTTGACGTTTGATATTGGTTTTATCAAGCAGTGCTACCTAATATCATGTCTCTTTGAATACTCACTGTGGGAAAATATTACGAAATTGGAAATTGGGAATTGGAAGAAATTGATGTGATCAAATCATTTTGAGCATGGCTAATTAATGAGATTTGATTATAGTCGGGAAATTTTTCTTTCAAGTTTTTCCTGGTTTCCTATTCTCTAATCTCTATATTAAAGGTCTGATGAATCAATTTTGGCTTCAACTTCATTTTTTTCTAAAAGATTAATTTTATTAATAGAATCTTCCCCTAATCTAATGGTCAAATCAGAACCTATCTCACCTGTAGAAGTTGGTTCAATATTACCAAAACCCAAAGTATTTTGCAAAACTTCTGCTAAATCTAAATAACCCCCTTGAACAATAACTTGAGTCAAATGTTGTTTGTCAGACCAGTCAGGAACTACATAAACATTGTCAAATCCTTCGTTACGCAAATACTGAGCAAATTTTGTTGCTACTTGAGGGTGACTAGAGGCATTTTGCACGGCTATTTTCTTTTCTTGTGGCAAAATTTCATTTTTATATTTTTTATATATATTGTCATAATTAAACTTGTCTAACTTGAAATCGAAATATTGTTCTAGGACACGATCGCGACCCGCCTGATCTATAATCCAATAACTAGCAAAATACTCATTTCTAGAACTAGGTCTTCCTGGCAACATTACCATTTTTAAATCATCTCGCTCCAAGTCAAGACTAAAACTGATCAAAGCCAGCATTTCCGGAAAACTTAAATTAGTATCAACATACTTCTGCATCACCCGAATAATTTGAGGTAGGCGAGGTAAAACTGTCACATTAGTAATACGACTTCGCAGGGCCTTTAGCAAAACTTGTTGTCTTTGCACCCTCCCAATATCGCCATAAACTTCGTCTCGGAAACGAGCAAATTGCTGCGCTTGTTCTCCATTGAGAGTTTGCCAACCTGGCTGTAAATCTATTTTTAACTGCTGAGTATTGTCAATATAAAACATAGGTTGAGAAATAAAAACTTCTACCCCACCCAATTGTTCTACTAATTCTCGAAACCCCTTTTTGCTTACTCGCACATAACGATCAACCTCAACATTATTCAGAGTATTTTTTAAAATATTTTTTGCCAGTTTTGGTCCCCCATATAGATTAGCTTCATTAATTTTAGCAAGACCTATTCCAGGAATTTGGACTTTAGTATCTCGTGGTACAGAAAGTAAACTTACAGTCTTCTTCCTAGGATTAGCTCGTACTAATAGTAAAGTATCACTACGGCCTTCAAATACATTAGGAGAATCTTCTGTTACCCCAGGAACTTCATCAATTCCCATCACTAGGATATTCATAGGTCGTGAAAGTTGGTAAGGTAAGCGTTTACGCCAAACAATAATATCTGGAATAAACTCTTGGAGTAGCTGAGTTATAAATTCTGGTTCAACAGGGGCAAACAAAGCAGTTATTGCTCCCAAAGAAGTAGTTATGGTTCCACTTAACAGTAATATAAGTATCCAGAACCACAATTTCAAGAAAATAGGCTGGGAGTTATTAGAAGAACTATTATTCATAAATTATTGAAAAATAAAAACATAAACTTATAAGTAAGATTATTGCTCTAACTAAGACCTTGCAGTTTAAAAGTTTACTAATCTACTTAATAATTTTGGAGAAACTGACAATCAAAACTTAAAATGGAATTATTTAAGTCTATTAAATAATCTAGAATCTGATGATACCTGTTATTCTTGCTGGTGGAAAAGGAGAACGTTTTTGGCCCCTGAGTCGTAAGCATCGGCCTAAACAGTTTCTTTCTCTTGACGGTAGTGGTAAAAGTTTGTTACAAACCACAGCACAGAGACTACTCCCATTATCTAATGATTGGGGTGGTTTATGGGTTGTGACTTCGGCAATGTTGGCCGCAGGTGTGGCACAACAGTTACCCCAAATACCACAGGAAAATATATTGGCAGAACCGGAAGGAAGGGATACTGCTCCTGCTGTTGCTTGGACAACAATAGAAGCGGCACATCGTTATGGGGAAGATATAGTTGTTGGATTTTTTCCAGCTGACCATTGGATCGGTGAGCCAGAAATATTCCATAAGACTCTGGAGGCAGCAGCAGAATTGGCCACTAACCAGGAGGCTATTGTCACCCTAGGTGTGAAACCTTCTTTTCCTTCTACTGGTTATGGGTATATTGAACAGGGAAAAAAAGCAGGAAATTTTGGCGGGTTTGACGTTTATCAGGTGGCACGGTTTACAGAAAAGCCTAACCGAGAGAAGGCGGAGGAGTTTTTAGCAACGGGGCGTTTTAGTTGGAATGGCGGTATTTTTGTTTTCAGGGTGGGGGTGATGTTGGCGGAGTTGCGAAAATATGTGCCAACAATGATGACTGTTTTGGAGACGATGGGTCCTGGGGGTTATTCTCAGTTGGAGAAAAAGAGTATTGACTATGCAGTGATGGAGAAGACTGATAAGGCTTTTGTGTTACCTGTGGCTTTTGGTTGGGATGATTTGGGTGACTGGAATGGTTTGGAACGTTTGGTTAAGGGGGATAGTGTGAATGTGGAGTTGGCTAATCATTTGGGGTTGGATACGAAGAGGTCGATTTTTTTTGCTACCGATGATGATGATACTATTGTAACTATTGGTTTGGAGGATGTGGTTGTTGTTAGGGATGGGAATGTGACTTTGATTGTTAAAAAGGAGCGATCGCAGGATATTAAGAAGGTTTTGAAGAGTTTGGCTAATCATCCTAAGTTTAAGGATTTATTGTAGGGGAGGAGAAAGGAAGAAGGAAGCAGGAGGGAATAGTTGTAGGAATAGGTGTAGGTTTGGTTGCGCTGTCGCTTAACCTAACAAAAACTTATATGAAAGTATTTTTTTTAGCTAGTAGGGATATTCCATCGAACATCCCTACAATATTTTGCGGTGTTGCTGAATTTAGGGATGAATATAATTGGAGCAGACATTCTACTAGCCCAAAAATATCAGGAACAGGCAAGATGCTCATTTGACAAAAGTACTAAAATTATTCTCTATTTATGCAACGCCTATTTTGCTTCTGACGTGAGATCATTAATTTGAAAAGTACTATAAGATAATAAATTTTGGTTGAAAAAACATTGGAATATTAATAGTAGGATATCCCAATTTTAGTGGGTTGTGCTATATATTTTTGGTTTTGTTATCTCAACCCAACCTACAAATAGTGAAATGGTTTGATTTACCATACTAGAAATGCCTCTATTTTACTGCGAATAAGTGTACATTGATACAAACAAGTTACATCAATTATGATTAAGGATGTTTTCTCCACAATCAATTGTTAAAGGGGTAACTATCCATTATCAATTCAATAAGGGAGCAAGAGACTCTCGCTAACATTGTCGTGACAAAAATAAGAATAATTAGAATAAATGATGCATCATATTATTACATATCTAATTGATAAATATCAGTAGCATTTTTTCTAAGAACATCTACAGCTATTTCCTCAGCTTCATTAATAGTTAAATCTCCATCTTTGACTGATTCCTCTAACACGTATGCCAAAATTTTTCGCCCCCATTTAGCACCTAAATAATACAGGTCAGGAATCAAATGAGCATCTGAAGAATACATCAATTTACTAATAGGTGCTACATCCATTAATTGTCTGACTACATGTTTCATTCCAGCAATACTTAAGGAAGGTATAGCTAACCCAAAACTAATATAAACATTAGGATAAACTGATGCTAAATAACCTGCTTCACGGCTATAAGGATAGGAAGCATGTAATAAAATAATGGGAGTATTTTGAAAGCGATTATCTTCTAATAAAAATCGCAAATGTAGAGGATTTGATTGACGTAAATCTAAGTCTGGATCGCCAAATCCTGTGTGAAATTGTATTGGCATTTTATATTTTGCAGCTATTTCCAATGTCTGGATTATTAAAAAGTCAATTAAAGATTTATGATTGAGACGTGGTAATTTTTCTCCTGAATTTTTTTTAATAGTATTAAATTGAGATTTTGCTAATTCTATATTGACTGGTTGAATCTCTAAACCTGTGCGATAGGCTGCAATACTTTTAAAACCCACTACTTCTTGGGACGGGGGGTCAATTTCTACTCTAAATCTTTCCAAAAATTCGCCAAAACTATTTACTTGAGGAATTAGATTTTGGGCGAGATTTTCGATTCTTAATAATCTTTTTACACCTACAAATTGTTGATGCCATTGCCAAGGTAAAATTTCTTCTGGGAGAAAACCATCATCTAATAAAATAGTCTCTAGGTTGGCTGCGTTAAAACAAGTTTTGGTTAGATTTTCTAACCCTAAATTATCTCGTTTTGCTAATATTTCTGATTCTTGCGGTTCACATTTTAATAAGTCTGCCATATCCCGTAAACTTCGACGATAAAATAGGGTATTACAGCTATGGTAATTAATAATATCGGTATGATGGGCTTCGGTAAAAGCAGCAGCATAAGGATAATGAGCGATCGCTTTTGGTTGTAACAAATTATGAGCGTGTTGGTCAATAGCAGGAATATTCCAAAGTTCCATTTTTATTTATATTTTTAATGAACAATATTTTGGGATTATAACTAATAATAATAGATACCAGGAAACCAAAAAAGTAGGTAAATATTTAGCTATTGAATTATTACAAAATTAGAGTAGCTAAATTTTTGAGGAATATATTTTAATAAAGGGATTTTCTGGTTTATTATTATTGCTAATGATATAATTATACAAAACTTCTATTTTTAAAAATATGATTGCTAACTAAAACACAAATTACATTCCTCCTGAAGAATATTTAAAAGAAGAATTTAGCCCTATTAAACACAAATATATTGATGGACAATTATATGCAATGGCAGGTGCTAGTGATGGCTATGTTACCATTGCTGGCAACTTATTTGCACTGTTAATAAATTATCTCGGACACAGTGGTGGTCGCACCTATATGTCGGACATGAAGGCTCATATAGAAATTACTAATACATTCTTCTATCCTGATATTATGGTAATTTGCGACGCCAGAGATAAAGCTTTGCCAAATCATAAAAAATATATTTGTTTAATAGTGGAAATTTTATTTGATCAAAAACTTGCTAATTATTTTGTTTTTCCAACTATTTAAATAATTTCCCGTTGGCTATTACATTCTATTAATGGTTTATATTCACTGGGAGTAAGCCAAGATAAATTCACGGGTTTTCCTAAGGCGATCGCTAAAAATTATTTCTTTCCTAAGTCGTCAAACCTAAAATTTGTCTGACTAACATCTTGACCGACCTAAGAATTTTATTGAGACAGTATAGGCAGTTTTTTTTTATTATAGAAATTGGTGCAAAAGCAGAAGATAGACAGAGCAATTTTTGCTCACATTGACTACGATTTAATAATAACCAAGACTGAAGCCAAAGGTCTAATTGTAGTTTAAATATCTAAATAAATTACTAAACAAACTGTAATTATTTTTACTAGCAATATTGGAGCATCAGATTTAACTAATAATCACACAGGATAAACAATTTGTAGTGGTATTATGGAGTCATTTAGTGAAGGTAATATTCCTGATTATTCAGAGATATAACGTCATTTTGATACTGAAGTTAGATGGTATTTTAGTAATTATATAGGCAGAACAGAATTACTGGGAAGACTTGGGGATAATATTGTTGTTTTTGATTTACTTCCCTTGGAATTTGTCATCGCAATTGGACAGAATTTTTTGCAACAATACATTGAACTAACGAAAGAAAAATATAATTTAATAATTGAATTTCAACCCTCTATTTTAGATGTTTTATCAATTCGTATGAAAGAAAAAAGGAACTTAATGCTTGGGGGGAGGCGAATTAAGTCTTTATTAGAAACTCTCCTAGAGAAGCCACTAAATAGCTGGATATTTCAAAACTTTCCTGATACAGCTTTTCTAAACAATTAAACTTTATTAGTTGAATTTGATGAAAATAAATGTATAAAAATTAGAAATAGACTAGAGGAATAAAGACAATTATGATTAGTTTTTGAAGGCGATCGCTTGTTCTCCGAACTGAGCCCAAACTCTTCTTCTAGATATAGGCTTTAACCCTAAGGGATGTTTATCCGTTGCCCAGAATTCAACTGTCACTCCTGGGTGTTTTTAACTTACTTCTTGGACTTTTTGGTAGTAATTTATATTTGGGAATTAATATCTTCTCTGGGTTTTAGGTACGGGGGGACTTCTACTGAGCCAAAGTTCCGAACCTTTTACTCTGTTCCCAAAATGGGACGAAAGCGGAATAGGGTAAGTTACCCTGGTCTAGTCTGTCCGTTTTTTGTCTTGGGCTGTTCCCCCACAACTAATTAATGAATAAAATGACAAGATATATATTCAAAACAAACAAATAAAAAGTTGCCCGATGGGCGGACAAGGTAAACTTAATCTTTCGATAAATATCAAAAAATACTCCTAATTACCTAATACTAAACCAAGGAGTAATTGACTAATTTAATAAATTTAACTGAGGATAACTTAGCTAAAAATTTAACTTAGATAATTAGCAATTTAAATAAATAAAGTTGTTAGAAAGTACAATGGTAAGACTTCAATTTAGACAAAAGTTTAAATTACTATAGCAATCCCATATTGGTCGCAACAGATATAATAGTAAGAATAACAGATCTAAGAAAAAGACAAAAAATGAATATTATAGATAAACTAAATGATTTTATTAATCAAACAAAAGAGTCTAAAGAAATTAAAAGGGCCTTGGCCGTAAAAATGACCTTGTCAGGAAAATCCTACCATGAAGTCAAAGAATTATTAAATGTTTCTCACAGTTTTATTAGTGAATGGAAA
The DNA here is from genome assembly GCF_000014265.1 of Trichodesmium erythraeum IMS101. NCBI lineage: Bacteria > Bacillati > Cyanobacteriota > Cyanophyceae > Oscillatoriales > Microcoleaceae > Trichodesmium > Trichodesmium erythraeum. The sequence continues at coordinate 2,836,034 of NC_008312.1, read as the reverse complement.
AACCAAGCATTATTTCATGGTGTAGAAAGTTTAAGGCTTCAGTATCAAGGGAGACAAGGTTACTTAAAAACGGTCGAAAAAGAGAAAACAATTGAGTGGTTGAGAGCACAAGATTATCTTAGGTTATCAGATTTAAAAAACTACTTACAGGAGCAATATGATGTGGTTTTTGAGTCTAATCAAAGTTACTATAACTTGTTTAAAGAAGCGGGCATAAGTTGGAAAAAAACTCAAAAAAAGAATCCTGCTAAAAATGATTAATTAGTAGAAGTTAAAAGAAAAGAAATACAGGAATTTTTAGCTAAATGGCAACCAGAAATAGAAACTGGAAAGCTTACAGTGTTTATGATTGATGAATGTCATCTTCTATGGGGAGACATATTAGGTTATGCTTGGGGAAAAACAGATGAAAGAATAGAAATTGCAATTAAAAATGAAAAAGAAAGACAGACTTATTATGGAGCTTTAGACTATAAAACCAAGGAATTTCTTGTGCAAGAATATGAGAGTGGAAATACTAAAAATACTATTGAATTTATTAAATATTTGCAGAAGCAAAGACCGGGCAACAAATTGGCAATATTTTGGGATGGGGCAACTTACCATAACTCTCAAGAATTTCGAGAATATTTAATGACAATTAATCAATACTTATCAGAAGAAGAATTGTTGATAAATTGTACAAGATTTGCTCCCAATGCTCCGGAGCAAAATCCTGTTGAAGATATTTGGTTACAAACCAAAAATTTCAGTATTACTTTTTATCATCTTTGCAGTTCTTTTAAAGTAGTTAAGTGGCTATTTAAGTTTTTTGCGGATGGTCAAATATTCAATTTCCCAAAACTTTTTCAGTATGAAATTTTGCCGCAACCTACTTAGGATTGCTATATTTCTTATTCTACATAATTAACTTTTTGCTAATTTATACCTCTGAAGTTTGAAGTTTAAGAAATTCAGTATTAACACCAGACTCACGAGTTAAAGCTATTTTTCCTGTTCTCGCAATTTCACGAATACCGTATTTAGAAAGCATTTGGACAATAGCTACCATTTTTCCTGGGTCTCCCACTACTTCAATAGTTAATGAGTCCTCTCCTACGTCTACTACTCGCGCCCGAAAAATAGTTGCGATCTCTATCACTTCTGAGCGCATACTTGTAGTAGCATTAATCTTGAGTAACATTAATTCTCGTTCTACACAGGGAGCAGCTGTAATATCGTGTACTTTCAAAACATTAACCAACTTATATAGTTGCTTGGTTAACTGTTCAATAATTCCATTATCCCCAGGTACTACCATTGTAATTCGAGACACACCGGTTTGTTCTGCTGGCCCAACTGCTAGGCTTTCAATATTAAAGCCACGACGGGCAAATAAACCAGCAATACGGGTTAAAACTCCCGCTTCGTCTTCAACTAATACAGAAAGAGTGTGTTTCATTATCTAAATTCAGTAGAAATGTATTTTATATTTAGTTATCTTATACTAAAATATGAATTAGATCAGGTAATAATTTCAGAAACAATTTTTATTGAATGGGAACGAGAGCTGGAAAAGCAGGTAAAAAAAAATTGGATGAAAAGCGAAAGATTTACTGTAAAAATATCTTATTTTCCCTTGACATTTTCTTAGTTAATTATGCTATTATATATATAATAAATATAAAAAAATAGGTCAACCCAGGGTGATAATTTACGAGTTTAAAGTTCAAGTTAAATCTCAGCAATATAAAGCAATAAATAAAGCTATTCAGATATCTAAGTTTATTCACAACAAGTGTTTATGATATTGAATGGACAATAATATAATTTTGTCTGTAAATATGATCTTAAGAAACATGGTATTGATTAGCTAAAGAGTTTAAATTTGCTAGTAAACTAAATTTAATGTCTGGATAATCTGCTGTGAAGAGGGTGTTGTCTAAAATATCTAGATTTTATTTACGATAACTGCAACAAAAAGTTAAGGGTAAAATCAAAAATTTAAAAATCATTGTTGTGCCATAAAATCTAAAACTTATGGTGGGAAATTATCAGAGCACAGAAAAGCAATTACTTTTTCAGAAAATAAAAATATAGTTACCTGAAAATTCAAAGTAACTTATGATTTTAACTACTATCAACTCAACCAAATAAAACGAGTTAGAATAGTTGAATTTGCTAATATTTATTATATTCAATTTGCTATTTAAATAAATTTATGCATTGAAACTCAATGGTTTAAAAAGAAAGCTAGCTTGGATTCTTTTCCAGGAAAATAGGGAGTAAATACAATTGATAATTGTGAAAAACCAATAGAACTTAATACTTAGAATTATCTATTACCTTTTATTGGTTTGGAAAAAACTGATCAATCCTAAGATTGAGGTAACTACTCAAAAAATAACTGTTAGTAAACAGGCAAATTATTCGTACTTAAGCTGCAGCTATAAACTTACTTTTATACCAATAGAAAAAAACTACTGAAGTTGTAGGTGTAGACTTAGGTATTAAAAAATTAGGAATTTTTAAGTAATGGGAAAGTTGTTGAAAGTGGGAACTCATAACGTAAGTTTGAAGTCAAGCTTTCCAAATTAAAATCTCTAAAATGGAATTAAGTTATTGGTTCAGCTAATTTGCAAAAAGCACAACTTAAAATTGCCAAGATACACAGAAAGATAGCTTTTCATATCGCGCAGGGAAATATTCGTAAAAACCTACTTCATAAATTGACAACTGACCTAGGCAAAAACCACGGCACTAAAGTCAATGAAGATTTAAATGTGAGCTGAGCATAACCCATCCTCAGTAAGAGTATCAGCTGCAGAGCAATGATTTTAGAAATTTAGGAAACAACTTCAGTATAAGACTCAGTTGTGTAGTTATGATCATGTAGTAGTAGATATATTTTTCCATCTTCACCCATCTTGAAGTAGTTGTGGTCATGTTAAAGATATGCCATTAAAGCTGAGGACTTAGCTTGTGGATGAGTAGCTGCCCACAGTCTAAGTTTAAGCAGGAAGTAAACTGGAAAATGTTATTTATTATGACGTTTTATATTAGTCTCAAGAAGCAATATCAAAAATTATGAGTGATGAAAGTCCAATTATTTTAGAAGTGAATAGTGAGTATGAAATAACTCAACGTTTAGATATTTGGCTGTCTCAACAAATGCTAGAGTTATCGCGATCGCATATTCAAAAGTTAATATCCCAAGGCAATGTGAAAGTAAATGACCAACTCTGCACTTCTAAAAAAGCAATAGTACACCAAGGGGATAAGATTATTTTAGTTATTCCACCACCAATACCTTTGGCAATAGAAGCTAATGATATTCCTTTAGATATTCTCTATGAAGATGATGCTTTATTAATTATCAACAAACCAGCAGGTTTAGTCGTACATCCTGCTCCCGGACATTCAGAAGGTACTTTAGTGAATGCACTTTTAGCTCATTGTGACTCTTTGGCAGGTATTGGGGGAGTTCAACGACCGGGCATTGTGCATCGGTTGGATAAAGATACCACAGGCGCGATAATGGTGGCAAAAACAGACCACGCTTATCAACATTTGCAGGCTCAGTTACAGGCAAAAACGGCAAGGCGAGAATATTTAGGAGTTGTTTATGGTAGTCCCAAAACTGACAGTGGTATAATAAATTTACCTATCGGTCGTCATCGGGTAGACCGCAAAAAAATGGCGGTGACACCAGTTGAGAGAGGTGGAAAAATTGCTGTTACTCACTGGGAAGTTAAGGAACGTTTGGGAAATTTTTCCATGATATTGTTTCGCTTGGAGACTGGACGGACTCATCAAATTCGGGTTCATAGTGCTCAAGTAGGATATCCTATCGTGGGTGATACTATTTATGGTAAGGGTCGTTCGGTGGGGGTGAATTTAACTGGTCAAGTTCTCCATGCTTGGCGACTAGAGTTACAACATCCGGTTTCTGGGGAGTTGGTAGAAGCGATCGCTCCTTTACCAGAAGATTTTCTGACTTTGGTGGAGGTTTTACGTAAACGTTTTGGGTTAAGTTAGTAGCCTGAGACAGAAGTTAAAAATTAAGAATCAAAAGTTAAAAATATTAATTAATAAAGTTATAATATTTTAAGTTAGGTTAAGCCCTAGTGCAAACCAACAGATGAGTCTATCCCAAAAAGGATGATTTTTGGAGATTTCACGATTTTTATATTACCTAAATATAAGGGTTTCAATTGAAGTTGGATAGGTTCATTAAGGGGGTATACCCTCCTGCAAAAAGCTAATTTTTTTTTTGCTTATTATATAATTTTAGGAGTAAAAGATAATGGATCGTGGAAAAATTGTGGCTATTATTACTGGAGCTATTTCTATTGCCTTGGCGATCGCCTATCTAATTATTGTACAACTATTAGACATGCGGGGTCCTGAAATGATACCCGCCCCGACTTCAATATTACCTTTTGTTTTTTAACAAAAGACAATTTTTAGAAGTAGTGATGCTTTCAGTATACCTTTCTCACTCTTAGGATATCAACTAGAAATCATCACTACTAATTTACAGTTACCTTAATTTTTTTGTTCAATATAAATCATACGAGTTCGGATAGAAATACCTGTAGTTGTAGAAGTCCAACCTATAATCAAATAATCTTCAATGGCATTTTTAATTGTAATTTTTGAATGGTCATAAACTAGCACAGCAAAATTTTTGATATATTCCTCGGTTGTCTCATCAAGACTTATTAAAATAGCTTTACGAGCAATTCGATAAATATGCTCTATAGCTTTTTGAGCATCTTCAACAAATAATAATGCTCCCAGACAAAAAACAAAATCGTAGGATTGAGTATCAATTTTAGGTAAAGCCGTTTCTATTGGTTTATGGATAGTTTGATAACCTCTTTTAGCTGAATATTCCAGCATATTAGCCGAAACATCAATACCTGTATATTCAAAATTTCCCTCTAATAATTCACTTAGAAAGCCTGTTCCACAACCTATATCTAAAATACTACCTTGATGGTAATTATATTGATGAAATATTTTAGCTGCCTCATAGACGTGCTGTGCATTACACTTGGGGTCTTTTAATACATCATCATAGTTAGGAGCAAAATCATCATAAAATTCTTCAGCAGAAATTTTATTTACCATAATTTATAGTTCAAGATTTACTTATGTTTACTCTTCCATGTAATACGATCAATAGGCAACATTAAATATTAAATCTTAGTCAACCATTATCTTAGTTTTTTTGCTGAATATAAATCATGCGAGTTCGGATAGGAATTCCCGTAGTTGGAGAAGTCCAACCTATAATCAAATAATCTTCAATGGCATTTTTAATTGTAATTTTTGAATGGTCATAAACTGGCACAGCCAAATTTTTGATATATTCCTCGGTTGTCTCATCAAGACTTATTAAAATAGCTTTACGAGCAATTCGATAAATATGCTCTATAGCTTTTTGAGCATCTTCAACAAATAATAATGCTCCCAGACAAAAAACAAAATCGTAGGATTGAGTATCAATTTCAGACAAAGCTGTTTCAATGGATTTGTGGATAGTTTTGTATCCTCTTTTAGCTGCATAATCTAGGATTTTACTAGAAATATCAATTCCTGTATATTCAAAATTTCCCTGTAATAATTCACTCAGAAAACCTGTACCACAACCAATATCCAAAATACTACCTTGATAGTAATTATATTGATGGAATATTTTAGCTGCTTCATTGAGGTAACGCACATAATACTTAGGATCTTTGAACAGATCATCATACTTGACAGACCAACTATCAAAAAATTCTTCAGCAGAAATTTTATTTACCATAATTTATACTTCAAAATTTACTGAATAACTGATATTAGCCATCTATTATATGTTAAGTTTTAGTGACGTTTTACCCCTCACAAAAGCCAGAAATTTTAACCCCTGTTTCGTACTTAAAACTTCTATAATAATTCTACAGATAAATATTAGTTGCCTTGATCATGTGATAAGAAATAAGTAATTGAGTCAAAGCTAGAGGATAACTCTGAAGCAACTCCCCAGTTGTACCAACTAGCTTACCTATATCTGGATGTGTTTCCAGGGAGCAGAAATCTTTTAAGTGGGGCATTTCCTTGCAGAGAATTATCTCTAACTCATTTACCTGTGCCTTAGTAGCATTACTGTCAATTTCCAATACATCTACTGGTTTACCCATATCTCGGTCTAAACCCAAACGGACTGCAGGTTGAAAACTAGGACTACCTTGATCGAGAATTTCTAAAAAATCTGGGTGGGGAATAGTTGGTCTAAGCAACAAACGGACATTAAGTTGAGAACTATTTATATCACTAGAATAGGGATAGAAGCTAACAACTACATCTGCCCACTTGCGTTGAGGACGGATAAATGCGTCTGAGTCTGCTTCCCGCTTTTCCATTTGTTTCAGGACTTCTGCCTCAGTGTAGCCCCTTTTCATCGTATCCCGTTTTACTTTCCATTTTGCCCTAAGTTTTTCTGGAGGGGCTAAGTAGACTTTCACGTGGTAACAGTCTCTTGCCCCCCTAGTCGAATAACCCAATAGTCCCTCAACAATAACGAATTTTTTAGGTTTAATATATTCTGGAGGGTCAAATTTTCCGGTTGAGTGATTATAAATAGGTTTGAGAATTGGTTGTCCGGTACTCAGCAAGCTTAGATGTTGCTGAATTATATCAAGATGGTTACAGTCTGGGTGGAGGGCAGTAATGCCTATTTCAGCTCGTTGTTTTCGATCATAGCGATGGTAGTCGTCTGTACAGATAACTGTAACGTTTTCTGGCCCTAAGACTTGAGCCACTCCTCTAGTTAAGGTAGTTTTACCCGCAGCGCTATCACCTACAACACCTAATATTATTGGACTATGAGTCATAATGTTGTTCTCCCATCAGAAAATGGCCTATATGGCACAACCTCAAATTTGTAATAATCTTTAATTCTATGGTTTATTTAGCACTGGGGGCAAGGTTTTTGATAATTAAAGAAAATGGGAAGTATTTTTAGAAGGTCAAAGGCACAAAATGAGATTCAGGTTAAATTCGCAGTATGGACTATATTTGAGGGTTGATTATTGTAGTAGACTGTTATTCCTATAATGTTAATTTGTAATGTTATTTTGAATAGCATATTTATTCAAAAGTGGTTCAACTTCTCTCTTTGCTGTAATAAGAATTATAGGAAAAAATTAAACTTACAGTTTTAACTATATCAATCTAGTAGTTGATTGTTTCAGCTAAAATTGTAAGTTATATTTGTTATTATGTTATGTTTTTCTCTGGGATATAAACAGCAAAACTTTGCAGTAGGAAACAATAGTTAAGTATAAACATCGCTAATTTTTTAGCTCGATATTATAACATGAAACGATTCAGTAGAAGTTATAGAAGATGAAAAAAACCTTCATTAATTTTCCCTTCTGACTCCTGACTCCCTTGAATATCTAATTACATTGAATATAATTCTTCCATACCCAGCCTACTTGTTGAGAATTAGCCATAGATCTAACGTAAACCCACTTTCTTTGAGACTGTTGCCCTGCTGGTGGTTGTGAAACTTGTAGTTGAGTACCCTTATTAAAAAGGTAGGGCATAGGTTTACTTCGAGCATTGGGAAAGTCTTGAACTGGAATATTGGGGGAGTTAGGCCAACCTGTAACTTGACACATTGTTCCTATAGGTACTCCACCTGTGGTATTCCCTGTATTGGGTAGTTGCGAAGCAGAGAGTGTATTGCAATTTTGCAGGTAGAGACTATATACCCAACCTTGAATATTATTTGGTGCTATCACTTGGGTCCATTGTCCGTCATTAGTCCTATTGATGACTGTTACAGAAGTACCATTATTAAAAAAAGCAATACTTTGACCTCCAACTGGTTGATTTCGGAAACTTACACCCTGACGGTTATCTTCTGGTGAAGACTGCAGTTTACAAACTTGTTTTTGTTGAGCAATTAATATCTCATTTGTGCTTTTAATTCCTGGAGTCCATTGCTCTGCCTTGGCAGTATTTAGCATTTGGCTTCCTAAGAAAGATAGGAAAGCAATTGTTAATACTCTTAAAGAATTTAAATTTTGTTGAATATTATTGTGCATAAATATTTTGATGAATTTTTCCTAAAAAAAAACAGTTGGTATTCAAGTGCTAAATGCTTCGGAAAAACAAGTTTAAAATATCAGTTTTATTTTCTTCAAGAAGTCAAAAAATTATTCCTGAATACTAAACTTTTCTGTACAACGGATAAACATTTCTACTCCTATTCCTAAAGCTGTTTCATCAAAGTCAAATCTAGGATGATGGTGAGGATAAGCTAAACCTTTTTCAGAATTTGCAGAGCCTAAAAAGAAATAACAACCGGGTACTTCTTGTAAGAAAAATGACATATCTTCTGCTCCCATGGTTTGACATTCTGGTATGACACCGGCAGGAGTTTCTACTATTAATTCCGCAACACTTCTAACTATATCTGTAACTTTTGGGTTGTTAATTAATGGGGGATAAAGTGGTTGATAATTCAACTCATAATTAGCTCCATAGCTTGCGCAAATTCCAGAAATTATTTGCTCCATTTGTTTACTAAAATAATTTTGATAATCTAAATTAAAATAGCGCACTGTACCAGCCATTCTAGCAGTATTAGCTATAACATTAAATGCTCTACCTGCGTTCAACTGACCTATAGTTACAACTGCTGAGTCTATAGGACTAATATTCCGAGATACTATTGTTTGTAATGCATTAATAACTTGTGCTGCTACTACAATAGAATCTATTGTTTGATGTGGCATGGCTCCATGGCCACCTTTCCCTAAAATTGTGCAATTAAATCTTTCGCTGGCTGCCATAAGAGCACCACTGCGGACTCCTAATGTGCCTAGGGGGAGATTATTCCATAGGTGCAAACCAATTATGGCATCTACATCAGGGTTTTTTAGTACTCCTGCTTCGATCATTGGTTTGGATCCTCCTGGTCCTTCTTCGGCAGGTTGGAAGATTATTTTTACTATGCCACTAAAATTTTCAGGATGAGTAGCGAGATAGTGGGCAGTACCCAGGGCGATCGCTGTATGTCCATCATGGCCACAGGCGTGCATTACACCATTATGTATGGATCTATATGGGACGTCGTTTAATTCTTGTATTGGTAGTGCGTCTAGGTCGGCTCTAATAGCTAGTACCCGTCCTGGTTTATTGCTGTTAATAGTTGCAACTATTCCTGTGTTAGCAATTCCTGTTTGATGTTCGATGCCCCACTCTTGTAATTTTTGAGCAATAAATTTTGCTGTTAAGTGTTCTTTGAAACCTAATTCTGGTCTTTGATGCAAATGTCGTCGCCACTCAACTAATAGAGGTTGCATTTTTCTAATCTCTGGGCGCAGTTGAGACTCGATAAGGGAATTTGAGTTGGGAATAGTTGAGACCATGTTTTTGATAATTAAGAATTTAACTCCTGATTTCTAAATTCTAACTTCTTTCTTTTGAGGGTTTGAGAGGCCAAATTCCTAATGTCCCTAATAGATATGGTGGTTGTGGGTCAGTTCTTAGTAATTAAAAATTTAACTTTTAACTTTTAACTTTTAGTTTCTGGCTTTTGACTTTTAACTTTTAACTTTTGACACTACTGGCAGAAATTTCTCTAAGTCTAGGTTAGAAGCTGCTTTTGCTAATTTATCTAAGTCGGTAATGTCTTTTAAGTGTGGTATAATACCGCAAACTTGCATTTGAGTTAAGGATTCAATTAAGTCAACTGGAGTCCAGTCAGCTATTTCTTGTTCTGAGCAGGGTTTGATACAGTTGAGGATAATGCCTCGGAGGTTAACTTTCATCTGACGGGCTAGGGCAACGTTTGCTACAGTTTGAGCGATCGCTCCTAACTTAATTGGTACTACTAAAATAGTGGGTAAATCCCAATCTCTAGCTATATCTGCTACGGTGAGTTCCTTAGTTACAGGGGAACCCAGCCCTCCTAAACCTTCAACTAATACAAAATCTTTTTGCTCTCGCAAGGTTGTAAAAGTTGACCATATTTTGTCTAATTGTATTAGACGACCTTCTTTTTCTGATGCTACGGGTGGTGCAACTGGTGTCTTATACCATAAAGGGTTGATTTCGTCAAGAGATTGTTCGAGGGAAAATAGTTGGGTGTAGAGTTCGCGATCGCCAATACCAGTTTGAATAGGTTTAAACAGGGCTAACTTCTGGTTTTTGTAGTAAGTTTGCCAGTAAGCAGCAAGAGCGATGGTCAATATTGTTTTGCCTGCGTCAGTATCAGTTCCAGTAATTAAAAGTTCTTTCAAGGTGTTTATCGGAAGATTTGATTGATAATTATTCAATATTATTGGATTTTGGTTAACTCCGGCAGTAGTCTGGATGAAAGGTTAAAATTAAGGTCTAAACTTCTAACTTTTAACTTCTAAATTCTAAATATGATCAATTGGGGGCCCTATCTAGAATCAGTTTGCCGAGAGTATGACCGTTGGTGGGAGGTTTATACTCTGACGGATGTGGCGGGAAAAAAGCCCCATGAGCAAGGGCAAAATATTTTTCCTTCTTTCGATTTGGGTTTGATGGTACAAAGGGTTAAGTCGGAGGAAAAGCAGGGGAAAGACCCACAAGAGAAAATTGAACGGTTGACGGTTTTGGAGGGTTTACGGAAATATGCGGCTAATCATGTTTTATTGGTGGGAAGACCGGGGTCGGGAAAATCTACTGCTTTGGCCAGGTTGTTGTTGGAGGAGGCACATAAGGTCTGGTCTGGGGAAAATGGCCAAATTCCTATTCTCATAGAATTGCGCTACAGTAAATCTTCTGTACTTTCGAGAATTCAAGCTTTTATTGATAAGCACAACCACAATACATATATAGATGAAGAGACTCTGAAAAGTTTGCTGCTTCAAGGTAAATTTTTGCTGCTATTTGATGGGTTTAATGAGATGGCGTCGGAGGAGGCGCGACAACAGGTGAGAATGTTCCGGCAAGACTACCCAGAAACTGCTATGGTGTTTTCGACCCGAGATTTGAGTCTGGGGGGAGACTTGCGGATTGAGAAAAAGCTGGAAATGCAGCCCCTGACAGAATCTCAAATGCAGGATTTTGTCTGTGCTTATTTGCCGGAACAGGGTGAAAATTTGTGGGGACAGTTACAGGGGAGGTTGCGGGAGTTGGGGGAAACTCCGATGTTTTTGTTGATGTTGTGTTCGGTGTTTGACTATAACAAGGTCATACCTGCTCATCTGGGGTTGGTATTTCGTGGTTTTACTCAGACTTATAGTGGTCGTATTAAGCAGGATGTTCTGGTTGATGAAAGTTCTCGGCGTTGGTGGGATCGGTTATTGCAGGAGTTGGCGTGGGTGATGACAACTGGGGGGTCGAAAACTGAGATGATGGTTGCTATTCCTCGGAAAAAGGCTGAAGATGTATTGGCGGACTTTTTGCGAGGGCAGGTGGTGGCTCCGACTGACTGTGCCATGGGTTGGTTGGAGGATCTGTTGGAGTATCATTTGATCCAGGTGGGAGATGATGGTCAGATTTCGTTTCGCCATCAGTTGTTGCAGGAGTATTATGCGGCGGAAAGGTTGTCGTCGCAGTTGTCTGGTTTGAGTGACTATGAGTTGCAGTGGGATTATTTGAATTATTTGAAGTGGACGGAAGTGGTGGCGTTGATGTTGGGGTTGGTTGAGGATGAGGTGTTAGCGGTGCGGGTGGTAAGGCTGGCGTTGGAGGTAGATTGGTTTTTGGGGGCGAGGTTGGTGGGTGAGGTAAAAGAGAAGTTTCAGGAAGCGGCGTTTGCTGAGGTTGATGGGTTGGAGTTGCCTGGGTTGGCGAAGGTTGTGTTGGCTGGGTTAACGATGTCGGAGGTTACTGTTCCGAGGTTGGTTCAATTTCTAGAACACTCAGACAAGTATATGCGTGGGAGTGCAGCACATGCTCTGGGTAAAATAGCTTCGGAAAAAGCAATTGAGGAATTAATTCCGCTCCTAAAAGACTCAGATGAATATGTGCGTTGGAGTGCAGCATATGCTCTGGGTGAAATAGGTTCGGAAACTGCAATTGAGGGATTAATTCCACTCCTCAAAGACTCAGACTCTTTTGTGTGTTGGAGTGCAGCAAATGCCATGGGTAAAATAGGTTCGCAAAAAGCAATTGAGGGATTAATTCCACTCCTCAAAGACTCAGACTCTTTTGTGCGTTATGCTGCAGCAGAGGCTCTGGGTAAAATAGATTCGGAAAAAGCAATTGAGGGATTAATTCCACTCCTAAAAGACTCAGACCCTAATGTGAATTTTTCTGCACGATCTGCTCTGAGTCAAATAGGTTCGGAAAAAGCAATTGAGCAATTAATTCCACTCCTAAAAGACTCAGATGAATATGTGCGTTATGCTGCAGCAGAGGCTCTGGGTAAAATAGGTTCGGAAAAAGCAATTGAGCAATTAATTCCACTCCTCAAAGACTCAGACTCTTCTGTGCGTTCGAGAGCAGTATATGTTCTGGGTAAAATAGGTTCGGAAAAAGCAATTGAGGGATTAATTCCACTCCTAAAAGACTCAGACGAATTTGTGCGTTATAGTGCAGTATATGTTCTGGGTGAAATAGGTTCGGAAAAAGCAATTGAGCAATTAATTCCACTCCTAAAAGACTCAAACTCTTCTGTGAATTTTTCTGCAGCAGAAGCTCTGGGTAAAATAGGTTCGGAAAAAGCAATTGAGGGATTAATTCCACTCCTAAAAGACTCAGACGAATTTGTGCGTTATACTGCAGCAGAAGCTCTGGGTAAAATAGGTTCGGAAAAAGCAATTGAGCAATTAATTCCACTCCTCAAAGACTCAGACCCTAATGTGCGTCGCAATGCAGCAGAAGCTCTGGGTGAAATAGGTTCGGAAACAGTAATTGAGCAATTAATTCCACTCCTAAAATACTCAGACCCTAATGTGCGTTATACTGCAGCAGAAGCTCTGGGTAAAATAGGTTCGGAAAAAGCAATTGAGCAATTAATTCCACTCCTCAAAGACTCAGACCCTAATGTGCGTTATACTGCAGCAGAAGCTCTGGGTAAAATAGGTTCGGAAAAAGCAATTGAGCAATTAATTCCACTCCTCAAAGACTCAGACCCTAATGTGCGTCGCAATGCAGCATATGCTCTGGGTGAAATAGGTTCGGAAAAAGCAATTGAGGGATTAATTCCACTCCTCAAAGACTCAGACTCTTTTGTGCGTTCGAGAGCAGCATATGTTCTGGGTGAAATAGGTTCGGAAAAAGCAATTGAACAATTAATTCCACTCCTAAAAGACTCAGACTATTGGGTGCGCGACCATGTAGCAGAAGCTCTGGGTAAAATAGGTTCAGAAAACACAATTATTAAGTTGACAAAAAAACTACAAAATGATAGTTTTGTAAAACAAGATTTATATAAAATTATCAAAATTATTCAAACCATCCAACAACGGCTCCAATACTACAAACCAACCCCCAAAATACCCATGTCTAAATCACTTTCTCACAACTACGCCCTACTAATAGGAGTCGGCGACTACAAATACCCCGACTGGTCACTCCCCGTCACAGTCAAAGACGTTCAAGCAATCAAATCATTCCTCACAAACCCCGACCTCTGCAGTTACATAGACGACGAAAATCATCTCCGCCTACTATGCAACGAACAAGCAACAAAACAAAACATTTTAAACAACATAAACTGGCTCCAAGAACAAGCAAAAAACGACCCAGAAGCAACAATATTAGTCTATTATTCCGGTCATGGTTGGCTAGATAAATCAACCGAAAAATATTATTTAATCCCCCACGACACCAGCCCCATAAAACTACAAAAAACACAAAAAACAGCATTACCAGCAACAGACTTTAACAACGCCCTCCAGGAAATATCCGCCCAAAAACTATTAGTAATTATAGATAGTTGTCACGCCCAAGGAATGGCAACCGCCAAAGAAACAGACCAACTAGACTTACCCGAAAACTTCAGTCAAACCGCCCTCCCCAAAAACCTAATAGAAGACCTAAAAAAAGGAACAGGACGGGCAGTATTCACCTCATCCACAGGATACCAGTTATCATGGATCCGCTCAGATCAAACAATGAGCATCTACACATACCACCTTCTCGAAGCATTACAAGGTGGAGACAACAAACCAGGAGACAAATATGTCACCCTTTCCAACCTAATGCACCATGTAGGAAAAACCGTTCCCCAAAGCGCTCAACAACAAGGGGGAGAACAAACCCCCATATTCGACTTTTCCCAAACAGAAGATTTTCCCGTAGCATTATTGCGTGGAGGCAAAGGTTTACCCGCAGAGGGAAAGGAAAAAATACAACTAGAAGCACAAGAGAATATTCGCAACGCAATAACAGTACAACAAGGTAATGCCGCTGGTGGAGACGTTAAAAATCAAGTCTTTATTGACAAGATAGAAGGAGGAGGAGGAATAACCTTTAGTTAGTAAAAGTTGTTGGGGTTGAAGAACGAAACCAAACAAATTACCGCCCCAACTCACAGCAATGAAACCAAAAAAAATTAACCCCCAAAATAGTTGAGGTCAGCGTTGGATGACCAACTTTAACATTGCCATAACCTCTATTTGTAACATGTACTCAGTCAGCATTACCCCCAGAATATCCATTTGAGTGATCATCTGAAAAAGTCACTTGAAATCCATTAGTTTCCCTAAAAACCAAGTCACCTCCAGATGAATTACTTGATCCGCTATTAAAATCAAAACTTAGAACAGCTGCTTGAGCATATTAAGCAGACATTCTAAAAGCCATAGAAAAGCTAGCAATAACAACTGATTTTTTTCCTATTCCTAGGTTCGTTTTTTGAATTACTTATATCAATGTAATCATAATAACTCAATACATAGCAGTTTTACTACAGCCTTTAAAAAACCTTAACATTCAACCCTTAACCTCACTTAGACCTAATAGAAGAAGGAGGAATTTGCTCAATATTAATCAAAGACTTAATCACCGACTTAACAACAGGAGCAGCAACCTTTCCCCCAGTACCCTTAATAGGCTCATCAATAACAGCCAAAACCACATAACGAGGAGACTCCATTGGCAAAATACCCACAAAACTAGTAATTCGAGCATCATCAGAATAACCTCCAGTATCAGAAGCCTTTTGCGCCGTACCAGTTTTGCCAGCAATGCGATATCCACGTAGTCTAGCCCTTTTACCAGTACCACTCTCAACCACCTTTTCCATCATTGCCAAAACTTTTCTCGTCGTATCAACAGAAAAAACCTGTTTAGGTTCCCGCATTGGCAACTGCCAATATGGTTGCTTCTTACTATCAAATAATCCACGAACAACATGAGGCGTCACCAACTTTCCCCCATTTGCCAAAGCCGCATGTAACTGTGCTAGCTTCAAAGGAGTCAGAGAGAACCCCTGACCGAAAGCAGTAGTCGCTGCTTCCACCGGCACCATTAAAAACTGGTTTCTACCCTTCAAAATATTAGCAGCCTCAAAAGGTAAATCCGTACCAGTAATACTATCTAGTTCCAAACGTTTGAGACCATCATAAAAAACAGCGCGCGGCATTTCTTCAACAATTTTAACCATACCGATATTACTAGAATGTTGAATAATTTGAGTCACAGTTCGGGCGCCGCCGCCACCACCAGAATTAAATATAGACCAACGATCAAACCTGATCCTTCCTGTATCATAAAATACACTATCTTCTTCAATTGCTCCTACCTCCAAAGCCAAAGCCACATTTATTGGTTTAAAAGTAGAACCAGGTTCATAAACATCCGTTACAGCCCAATTTTTGAACAACGTCACATCATAATTATAGTATTTATTAGGATTATAAGAAGGTTCCGAGACCAAAGATAATATAGAACCATCAGTAGCATCCATCACTATGACAGTACCCCGCTTGGCGTCATACTTTTCTAACTGTTTTTGTAAAATAGCTCGTACTGATCGTTGCAACGGAGAATCAATAGTTAAATGAAGGGAAAGGTCATCTAACTGCAAAAAACCCCTAGTTAGTTTATCAGGTACCAAAACACCTTTAATTAAGCGCCGAAATTTGATTGCTCCCATAGAGCGCTCTAAAAGATTTTGTTGGCTATACTCAATTCCAGCTTGACCTTTGCTTTCTCCATCTACATATCCTACAATTTCCGCCACTAATTCCTTCTGAGGATAGAGCCGTTGTGAGTGTTGAATTAATTCTAAGCCATCAATAAATAGATCAGTAATTTTATTAGCAGTTTCTTGAGGTATATACTCAACAATTTTTATACCTGTCTCTCTTTGATGAAACATTTGAAGTAAATCATTAGAAGTTAGATTTTTCTTTAAACTTGCTCCTTCTAGAACAGTTGACAACTTATTAGCAACTTCTTGTTTTTGGCGATTAAAAATTTTAGGGTGAGCATAGAGAGTATATGCTATTTGATCAATTGCTAAAAGATTCCCATTTCTATCAACTATTGGTCGTCTGGGAATAAAAGGATTTGATTCTATGGTATGCTGTTTTTGAGCTAGCTTTTGTAATTCTTTTCCTTGCAAAATTTGTAAACGAAATAGGTTAGTTATTAATACTACTAAGCCCAACATCAGAAGCACCCAGACTTGGTAAAGCCTAGATGTTCTACATTTTTCAGAGTTTTCATCAGGGGGAGTTGAAGCTAATTTGTGATCATTATTTCTAACAGAATATATTTCATCTTGATATCTTTGATTTTTAAGATGAGAACTAAATTTTTCCGCTTGTTTGCGCTTTAAATACCTACGACGAAGTTTAGAATTTGAAGAAGAGTCAGAAGAAGCCATTTGTTTTATTTATAATAATAGGGGATCATAAAAGTTAATTTAGTAGTTTCAGGTTTGCTAGTTTAGTAGTAGAGAGCAAAGATAGTTAGTAGTTTTGATCGCTTTACTCCCTTCGAGTTAGAAAATTACCTAGGCAAATCTGACTATAAGCTATATACTAGAATAATAATTTACTAATTATAATCTGGCGCCGACAAAGGAGTAGGTTTAGTGGTAGAGAGCAAACTTTGAAAATTATTGACGTAAAAAGTTATAGTTATTTAATAGACCAAAATTAATAGATTTGCTAGTAAGACCTTATTAACTTATCAAATTTGCAACCCTTAACCTCATACCTGAGAGCTGAACCATTAATCAAGAACTAATTCTATTTTTGTATAACATCAGTTATTAAACATTAGGGAATTGACTAGAAAATCATATCTCAATGATCCTCATTCAAGGCCATAGTATTTTCCACAAAAACATATCCAGTTTCCTAAATATCTTGTAAGTCCAATTCTAAAGTAGTTAGTCCATCCTCTTAATTTTTAGTTTCTACTGTATGGCTTATGCCCTCAACCCAACAATAGGACCGATGAAATTTGACCACCAAGAATACAAGAAAGATATAAGAGCTTTTCACTGGCCATATATTTGAAGCCTTCTTGTAAAAATGAGCCATAGAAAGCTTACTTTACCTGCCTTTTAGCAGTATTACTAGCCTTCGAGCCCCACCCATTTTTCTACTACATGACCACATTTAGAGCAACCTTTGGAACTAGTAAAATATCCATCAATTTTGATTAATTCCCTTTCCCAAAGTACTCTAGTGGCCTGACTATTTCTCCGCAGTTAGCATCACTACCCATCTCTTTTGTTACCCTCCCATCAAAGGGTATGAGGCTGGCTTGTGATCCTTGAGCATATGTTTTATTTCTAAATCTTCCAGTACTATGGCTTTATGGCTTGGTTTTCTCTAAACCCAAGTTTTAGGTAATAGAGTTGTTAGGTCTGGAAAAATTTAAAATGCTCAAAAAGTTACTCTATAAAGTTTTCAGTATTTTATACCTGAAAACACTATGATATGAACCGTGACTTATTTTAGATTTTAGCCATTTTTTTGTTTAATTCCCAACAACTCCAACATATATATTGATAGTATTGATAGTTAAGTACTAAGTTCAACTTCAATATCCTATTGGTGTGTTGAAAAAATATTTATGAGCTGAACTAGATTCTAGATAAGGCTGAGGAGCATTAGGAGCAGGACGTGGAGGTGCTGGTTCTAAAAATATTCTATTTACAGAATCTTTTGCAGCTATACTACTCTCAGAAGTTGATGCCTGTTCAGCTATGTAATTTTTTAATAGTTCATTAGCAACACTTATCTCCTGTTCTTTTTTTCTAAGTTTTTCTAACTCTTGATATTCTATCGTCCATTTAGACTGGCCAGCAATTGTTAAGCCGTAAAAGGCCACACTTGCAGTAGCCAATAATACCGTAACAATGGACGAAGTAAATTGTGTCACCATCAAAGATTTTAACCAAAGTGGTTGGGACTGTGGTAGGGAGATAACTTGAGCCAGGTTCTGCTCTTGAATTTTGTGTAAGTTTTTACCCTCTTGAGAGGTATAGTTACCACCAGATAAGTTTTTTTCTATTGGTTTGTGTGGGGAAACTGATTTTTTTGAGGCAACAGAAAAATTAGTTTTTGTGGACTTATTGCTTATGGTTGGAAATGAACTTCTAACTGCGACCATTATAGTGTACCTATACTGAAATCTATATAATTTAAAATACAATAGTATTTACTACTAAATATGTGTTGTAACCTGCCATTATAATTAAATTTTTAATTTTTATATTTATCCACTTCTAAACTATTTGATTAATATTTTTGCTTCTATTTCATAGATAAAAAATTTTGCAGCCAAAATTATATCAATAAGAATACTAATATAGCTATCCTATTTCAGTTAAAATATTTGTCTCACCTTACAAAGTAATATTTTTCATTAAACAGACTTTCTTTTGATTTAATTCTATTTATCTCTATCTAAGCAGTTAAACAGTCAAAAAATCATTTAAAAATTATTTTCATAATTTGTATATTTATGTTATTTATCTGAAACAAAAAATTTAGTTTCATAGCTATCAATCGTTTCAGAAATACTTAAGATTATAATTATAAAAAGGTAAATAAAAAAAATGGGTATCAAACTTCCCCCTTTTAGCTATGCTTTATCAAGATTTTTCTGAACATAATACTTGAAAAAATAGACAAGTTATGTTAAGCACATTGTTTTTTTAAAGACTTAACTAGTTCCCCTTGTTAATTATACTCTTTCTCCCTTTTTCCAACAAAATTTTCAGAAGTTTCTGATCAGGGATAGTCCTTCAGTGGGGGACAATTAATGCCAAATGTAATCTTTAATAATTTTCAGAGGTGCGCCTCCAATGGAAGCGCAAAATAAGATGGGATCCATTGAGCAAATTAGTTTTTTTGAGTTTTTTGTATCTTCCTGCTCCATAAAATCTACTATTAACTCTTCAGATGGTGGTTTACTAGCGGTTTATTATCTGAGAGATACTGGCAATTTTGGCGAGTATCCTATAGCTAAATGAATATAATCAACCTCCACATTAAACTCTAATATTATTTTAAATTATTTTTACTAACTACAGTTTCCCAGAAATCTTTGATCAACTCTAGTCCTTTCTTTCTTAGTACTTTTTTCTGTATTTAGTTATCCAGAACAAATTTATATTTAAGTGTGAAACAGAATGTCTCCTTTTTTAATTATGTTGCATATCAAACTTATTATGCTATAGTTCTACTATCCATGCTAAAACCAAGTAAAATATGAAGGCTAGGTATAAATATGAAGTGCACACAAAAAACATAAATATAAAACGACAAAACTCATACAATTGTTTGAGTGTTTTCACTTAATCTGGAATAATAGCTTAGGCTTCTACCAGGAAAAATAAAAACTAGGATAGAAAAAATAATGTCTATCACAATTTGTCAAAATAGCTAATTACTCAAGCAAAAAAAACTGAAGATAGAGGATAGTTGTTAGAGATTTCTTGTATCTCATTGCAGCAGTATTTAAATGATTGAAACCAGGTATATAAAAACTTTTTAAAATCAATAAAAGGGGTAAATAAAATGCAAATTCATAAAAACCCCTAAGTTGAAAAGTAGAAAGCTAAAACAATTTACAAGATTTAAAAAAAGTGTTTTTAAAGTTGGTTAACTAAAGTTTATTTAGTAAAAATTGGAAAAATTAAAATTATTTTTTTTAAGATAATTACTAAAAAATTTGCTCTAAAGCTTCACCCTTCTAGGGCGACTATATTCAAAAAAAATATGGTCCTAAACCGTTAAAAAACTGATAAAAAATAGTCTTTTTTAGAGGAGCTTCAAAAGGGGTAAATTAAGTAAGTCATTATCGCAGGAAAACTCAAACATCTAAACAATATGAAAAAGTACAGGTTAGAGTTGATAAATTTCATAGAAAATTGAAAGATACTAAGATAGATTTTCTGCATAAATTATCTCCTAAAATAAAAGACAAAAACCAAGTAATAGTTTTAGCAGATTTAAATGTTTCTAATATGGTAAAAAACTGCAAATGATCCAGAGCAATATTATATTTAAGGTTGGAGAAAATTTAGAACACTTCTAAAAGGAAAAGCGACAAATATGATCGTGATTTCAGAGTAATTAGTCTCAGGGATCCAGCATCCAAAATATCCTCATACTATGGTTTCAGCCGCAGGCAAAATAGACCTTTCAGTGAGAGAATAGGAATGTCTCAACTGTGGAGCTAAACAGGACCTTTTTGCAAAACGCAGTAATAAATATATTATTATTCGCGGGCGGGCAGTCACCAGATAAAAAATGGACGTGGAGGGAAGCTTAAGCCACCAGCATCTCCCTGGTCCGAGGGGAGCAATAGGGGTAGATCAATAGCCGATAAAACGTCAACCAGCTAAGGATCTAAAGCTTAGTAGAAATCTCCGCGCCTTCAAGCCGGAAAGGACGTCAACATTCATTCCATCATCAGCAAAAGTAACCAAAAATTTTGCGAATAGGTATTTACTAATAGCTATTTTCAGAGTCTTGTAGTAGAAATCAATCAAGAAAGCTTATCTGTAACTGATAATTTAGTAGGTATTATAAGTAATAGGATTAAAACTTTTGCTACGGTAGGGACTTTGCATAAGAGCGTCCGTACATAGTCAAAAAATTTATGCGTCCAAACTACTAAAAAAAATGGATTAAGAAATAGCTTATTTCATAGGAGTGCAGTTGGGGAGGATGTCAACCTAGTTGACATAATATAATAGTATATCTTTCCAATTATGGTAGCATTCTTAATTAATTGTTAACAAATATATATATTGACAAAAATGACAATATCTGCTGATCAAGTTAACCAAATAGCTTGGAATCACCATCACGACCCCTTTCAAGTATTGGGTTCTCACCAGATAGAACTCAGTGGCAAAACTATGACAGTGATCCGAGCATACCAACCAAGTGCTGAAGCTGTCTCTGTCATTTCTCCGATAGACCGCAAAGAGTACCCAATGCAGTCAGTCCATAACCCTCATTTTTTTGAATGTGTCATCAACACCCCAAAACTGGCCAACTATCAACTTAAAATCAAAGAAGGAGAACACGAACGAGTTATCCATGACCCCTACGCTTTTCGCTCTGCAAAACTCACAGAATTCGACCTTCAACTATTTGGAGAAGGAAACCATCACCGCATCTACGAAAAACTAGGAGCGCATATTACCGAAGTTGATGGAATTAAAGGAGTCTACTTTGCTGTTTGGGCACCCAATGCTCGTAATGTTTCAATTTTAGGGAACTTCAACTATTGGGATGGTCGTAAACACCAAATGCGCAAAGGACATACAGGAGTTTGGGAATTATTTATTCCCGATATTGGCCCTGGAGAAAGCTATAAGTATGAGGTTAAAAACTGGGAAGGACACATCTATGAAAAAAGCGACCCCTATGGATATCAACAAGAAGTAAGACCCAAAACTGCTTCCATTGTTGTTGACTTAGACTCTTATACTTGGAATGACCAAGAATGGATGGAGAAACGTCGCCATACTGACCCACTCACTCAACCTATTTCCGTCTATGAATGCCATTTTGGTTCTTGGATTCATGCTTCTGCTCATGAACCAGCTAAACTACCTAATGGGGAAACTGAGCCTGTAGTTCAAGTCTCGGAACTCAGGCCAGATGCCCGTTTTCTTACCTACCGCGAATTAGCAGATCGTCTAGTTTCTTACGTTAAAGATTTGGGCTATACCCACATTGAAATGTTACCTGTAGCAGAACATCCTTTTGATGGTTCCTGGGGTTATCAGGTTACAGGATTTTTTGCCCCTACCTCTCGCTATGGTAGTGCCCAAGACTTTATGTATTTCGTGGATAAATGTCATGAAAATGGTATTGGGGTAATTGTAGACTGGGTACCCGGACATTTTCCTAAAGATGGACATGGTTTGGCTTTCTTTGACGGCACTCACCTCTATGAACATCCAGATCCCCGCAAAGGTGAACACAAGCAATGGGGTACTTTAGTATTTGACTATGGTCGTAATGAAGTTCGTAACTTTCTAGCGGCAAATGCACTTTTCTGGTTTGACAAATATCATATTGATGGTGTCAGAGTAGATGCTGTTGCTTCTATGGTCTACCACAACTATATGAGACCTGATGGTGAATGGGTTGCTAACAAATACGGAGGTGTAGAATATATTGAAGCTGCTGATTTCCTCCGTCAAGTTAATCATTTGCTTTTTAGTTACTATCCTGGTGTTCTCTCTATTGCAGAGGAATCTACTTCTTGGCCTATGGTGACTTGGCCTACTTATGTTGGTGGTTTGGGTTTCAACTTTAAGTGGAACATGGGTTGGATGCACGATATGCTGGACTATTTTGAGATGGACCCTTGGTTCCGACAGTTCCACCAAAACAATGTTACTTTCAGTATTTGGTATCACCATACTGAGAACTATATGTTGGCTCTGTCTCACGATGAAGTGGTACATTGCAAGAGCAGTATTTTGGGTAAGATGCCTGGAGATAATTGGCAGAAATTTGCTAATGTCCGGGCCTTGTTTGCTTATATGTTTACTCATCCTGGTAAGAAGACTATGTTTATGGGGATGGAGCTTCCTCAGTGGGGTGAATGGGATGTTTGGGGTGATTTAGAATGGCATTTGCTCGAATTTGATGCTCATCAAGGAATGAAACGATTTTTCCGGGATCTGAATCATCTCTATTGTTCTGAACCTGCTTTGTATGAACAAGATTGTAATGAGGGAGGATTTGAATGGATAGATTGCAATGATAATAATCATAGTGTGGTGTCGTTTATTCGTCGCGCTAAAGATGGGAAGGATTTTGTGGTAACGGTTTGTAATTTTACTCCTCAACCTCATAGTCATTATCGCGTCGGTGTACCTGAACCAGGGTTTTATACTGAAATATTTAATAGCGATGCTGGTAACTATGGTGGCAGCAATATGGGTAATTTGGGTGGTAAGTGGACTGATGATTGGTTTTTCCATGATTATCAACAGTCTTTAGATTTATGTTTGCCTCCTTTAGGTGTTGTAGTGTTTCAGTTAGACAAGAAGAAAACGATAGCAATGATTCAAGAATCTGAAGATGTTGAAACTGTGGAAGCTAAAGCTAAAAATGCATCTTAAGGATCAACTCGCTCAATAAAAACTCGGGTAAAATTGAGAAGGTTGGTAGTTGAATTTTTAATTAATACTGCCAACCTTTAAAAGTGGCGTTAAGCTGACGCTGGCTAATAGACTTCCCAAATATCTCGGTATCCCTCTTGAAGCTCTTAGACTTGAAGAGGAATGTAATATTTTCAGGACTTACACAGAGGAACCCAGAAACCCGGTACTGGCGTAGACGTATTTTGTTCAAAACAGTTGATGGCTAAGTGCTGACTTCTGAGTAGTTCTTTAACAAACACTTCTCAAGCTTGGTATAATGTTTACTAACAAGATAGCATCGGTTTATTTACGGTTCTTTTTTTTCGGTTTTGCTATTTGGATGGTAGCTTTCTATTTTTTGTTTTCAATTCCGACTACAGCAGTTACTCCTCAAAATTTACCTTCTCTGAAAGTTTATCCTCTACCAGAAACTTTGGCACAATGGCAAGACCCTAGTGGTAGTGGTGATTATTTTGATCAAATTGAAGTTCAGGATGTAGGTTATCTAATTTGGTCGCAATTTCCGATCAAGGTTTATGTCGAATCTTCTGATAATGATGAGTCTCGCTCTCGTCAATGGGTTAAGACTGTAGTAGATGCTATTTGGGAATGGAATATTTATTTACCTTTGCAAGTGGTAGATAGCCCAGAAGTTGCTGATATTAAAATTTTTAACAAGCGACCTCCTCTGAGAGCAGGAAATTTAAGAGCGCGTTCGGCAGAAGCTCGCTATCAGTTATCTGAAGATGAGAATGGTATTTTATCTCATAATTTTGTGATTTGGTTGAGTCCTATGCAAGTAGGTAAATATCTGCCTGCTGCTGCTCGTCATGAGTTTGGTCATGCTTTGGGTATTTGGGGTCATAGTCCTGAGAAAACTGATGTTATGTATTATTCTCAGGTGGCAGAACCTCCTCCTATTTCATCTAGGGATATTAATACTCTGAAGCGGATATATTTGCAAAGTACTAGACTAGGCTAAAAAAAATATAGTCATAACTTACACAGAAACCGAGTTGAGCAACTAAATTTCCTGGTTTTAAGAACAATAAATTATTCATAGTTTATAACAAAAATAAGCTTTTTAAGCTTACTAGAACCTATATTTTATACTTTCAGTGTAGCCTGTATGCTTCAAATATAGCACTTAAAGGATAAAGGCGATCGCTCCTTCAACATGATTGGTTTTGGCAGGAGCGATCGCTTTATTAGGCTATGACCCCTGCTAAAAAAATCATAGTCGCCCATCAACAACGCCGAATAATGTTACTCTGAATTGAGCACAAGACAAATTAATCTCTAAATTTAACCGTCAGCTTCATTATAGGGGTCAAAATATTCTTCACCATAGAAACCCGATATTGTGTCAGACTCACTACCTAAGCCATTTTCACCTGCCGTAAGTCCCCAAGTCCACCAGGATGGTTCGTAAGTTTCACCAGTATAATTCTCATCGTAGTAGCTATAAACGTAAACATCGCCAATATCATTTTTACTACCCACGCCACTCTCAATATCCCATATCTGGTAGCGACCATTACTGCTGTATAATGAATCATCTAAAGAATATCTTCCTGCTTTTTCGTACAAGAAACCATCATAGGAGTCGCCTAGATCATAAAAGTAGGTAAAGTAGTATTTATCAGAGTTTGAATCATCTGCTTCAATAGTGAAGTTGCTATCGCTGTAGTCGTACAAGCCACTATCACTAACACTAGTGATTTTAATCTTGTAGTCGCTGCCACTGGTTATGGATGTGGGTACTAGCCAGGTGTAACGACCATCACTGGAGGTAGAACTGTTAATGGTACTGTAGAAAGAACCTCCTTTGTACAGTTCTAGTTTCACATTCTCGCCTATATTATCCTCCCAGTCAAGGTAGTAGCTTATTCCTGGTTCTAGACTGTTACCTCCGTTGGGAGCTGTGACCGTGATGAACTCCTCTGGTTCAATAGTGAAGTTGCTATCGCTGTAGTCGTACAAGCCACTATCACTAACGCTACTGATTTTAATCTTGTAGTCGCTGCCACTGGTTATGGATGTGGGTACTCCCCAGATGTGACGACCATCACTGGAGGTAGAGCTGTCAATGGTACTGTAGAAAGAACCTCCTTTGTACAGTTCTATTTTGACATTCTCGCCTATATTATCCTCCCAGTCAAGGTAGTAGCTTATTCCTGGTTCTAGACTGTTACCTCCGTTGGGAGCTGTGACCGTGATGAACTCCTCTGGTTCAATAGTGAAGTTGCTATCGCTGTAGTCGTACAAGCCACTATCACTAACGCTACTGATTTTAATCTTGTAGTCGCTGCCACTGGTTATGGATGTGGGTACTCCCCAGATGTGACGACCATCACTGGAGGTAGAGCTGTCAATGGTACTGTAGAAAGAACCTCCTTTGTACAGTTCTATTTTGACATTCTCGCCTATATTATCCTCCCAGTCAAGGTAGTAGCTTATTCCTGGTTCTAGACTGTTACCTCCGTTGGGAGCTGTGACCGTGATGAACTCCTCTGGTTCAATAGTGAAGTTGCTATCGCTGTAGTCGTACAAGCCACTATCACTAACGCTACTGATTTTAATCTTGTAGTCGCTGCCACTGGTTATGGATGTGGGTACTGTCCAGATATTGTAACGACCATCACTGGAGGTAGAGCTATTAATAGTACTGTAGAAAGAACCTCCTTTGTACAGTTCTAGTTTCACATTCTCGCTTATATTATCCTCCCAGTCGATGTAGTAGCTTCTCCCTGGTTCTAGACTGTTACCTCCGTTGGGAGCTGTGAGCGTGATGAACTCTTCTGGTTCAATAGTGAAGTTGCTATCGCTGTAGTCGTACAAGCCACTATCACTAACGCTACTGATTTTAATCTTGTAGTCGCTGCCACTGGTTATGGATGTGGGTACTGTCCAGATATTGTAACGACCATCACTGGAGGTAGAGCTATTAATAGTACTGTAGAAAGAACCTCCTTTGTACAGTTCTAGTTTCACATTCTCGCTTATATTATCCTCCCAGTCGATGTAGTAGCTTCTCCCTGGTTCTAGACTGTTACCTCCGTTGGGAGCTGTGAGCGTGATGAACTCTTCTGGTTCAATAGTGAAGTTGCTATCGCTGTAGTCGTACAAGCCACTATCACTAACGCTACTGATTTTAATCTTGTAGTCGCTGCCACTGGTTATGGATGTGGGTACTGTCCAGATATTGTAACGACCATCACTGGAGGTAGAGCTATTAATAGTACTGTAGAAAGAACCTCCTTTGTACAGTTCTAGTTTCACATTCTCGCTTATATTATCCTCCCAGTCGATGTAGTAGCTTCTCCCTGGTTCTAGACTGTTACCTCCGTTGGGAGCTGTGAGCGTGATGAACTCTTCTGGTTCAATAGTGAAGTTGCTATCGCTGTAGTCGTACAAGCCACTATCACTAACGCTACTGATTTTAATCTTGTAGTCGCTGCCACTGGTTATGGATGTGGGTACTGTCCAGATATTGTAACGACCATCACTGGAGGTAGAGCTATTAATAGTACTGTAGAAAGAACCTCCTTTGTACAGTTCTAGTTTCACATTCTCGCTTATATTATCCTCCCAGTCGATGTAGTAGCTTCTCCCTGGTTCTAGACTGTTACCTCCGTTGGGAGATGTGAGCGTGATGAACTCTTCTGGTTCAATAGTGAAGTTGCTATCGCTGTAGTCGTACAAGCCACTATCACTAACGCTACTGATTTTAATCTTGTAGTCGCTGCCACTGGTTATGGATGTGGGTACTGTCCAGATATTGTAACGACCATCACTGGAGGTAGAGCTATTAATAGTACTGTAGAAAGAACCTCCTTTGTACAGTTCTAGTTTCACATTCTCGCTTATATTATCCTCCCAGTCGATGTAGTAGCTTCTCCCTGGTTCTAGACTGTTACCTC
Organism: Trichodesmium erythraeum IMS101; assembly: GCF_000014265.1. Lineage (NCBI taxonomy): Bacteria > Bacillati > Cyanobacteriota > Cyanophyceae > Oscillatoriales > Microcoleaceae > Trichodesmium > Trichodesmium erythraeum. Next base: position 2,808,557 of record NC_008312.1, on the reverse strand, counting down.
CGTTGGGAGCTGTGAGCGTGATGAACTCTTCTGGTTCAATAGTGAAGTTGCTATCGCTGTAGTCGTACAAGCCACTATCACTAACGCTACTGATTTTAATCTTGTAGTCGCTGCCACTGGTTATGGATGTGGGTACTGTCCAGATATTGTAACGACCATCACTGGAGGTAGAGCTATTAATAGTACTGTAGAAAGAACCTCCTTTGTACAGTTCTAGTTTCACATTCTCGCTTATATTATCCTCCCAGTCGATGTAGTAGCTTCTCCCTGGTTCTAGACTGTTACCTCCGTTGGGAGCTGTGAGCGTGATGAACTCTTCTGGTTCAATAGTGAAGTTGCTATCGCTGTAGTCGTACAAGCCACTATCACTAACGCTACTGATTTTAATCTTGTAGTCGCTGCCACTGGTTATGGATGTGGGTACTGTCCAGATATTGTAACGACCATCACTGGAGGTAGAGCTATTAATAGTACTGTAGAAAGAACCTCCTTTGTACAGTTCTAGTTTCACATTCTCGCTTATATTATCCTCCCAGTCGATGTAGTAGCTTCTCCCTGGTTCTAGACTGTTACCTCCGTTGGGAGCTGTGAGCGTGATGAACTCTTCTGGTTCAATAGTGAAGTTGCTATCGCTGTAGTCGTACAAGCTACTATCACTAACGCTACTGATTTTAATCTTGTAGTCGCTGCCACTGCTTATGGATGTGGGTACTGTCCAGATATTGTAACGACCATCACTGGAGGTAGAGCTATTAATAGTACTGTAGAAAGAACCTCCTTTGTACAGTTCTAGTTTCACATTCTCGCTTATATTATCCTCCCAGTCGATGTAGTAGCTTCTCCCTGGTTCTAGACTGTTACCTCCGTTGGGAGATGTGAGCGTGATGAACTCTTCTGGTTCAATAGTGAAGTTGCTATCGCTGTAGTCGTACAAGCCACTATCACTAACACTAGTGATTTTAATCTTGTAGTCGCTGCCACTGGTTATGGATGTGGGTACTCCCCAGATGTGACGACCATCACTGGAGGTAGAGCTGTCAATGGTACTGTAGAAAGAACCTCCTTTGTACAGTTCTATTTTGACATTCTCGCCTATATTATCCTCCCAGTCAAGGTAGTAGCTTATTCCTGGTTCTAGACTGTTACCTCCGTTGGGAGCTGTGACCGTGATGAACTCCTCTGGTTCAATAGTGAAGTTGCTATCGCTGTAGTCGTACAAGCCACTATCACTAACGCTACTGATTTTAATCTTGTAGTCGCTGCCACTGGTTATGGATGTGGGTACTGTCCAGATATTGTAACGACCATCACTGGAGGTAGAGCTATTAATAGTACTGTAGAAAGAACCTCCTTTGTACAGTTCTAGTTTCACATTCTCGCTTATATTATCCTCCCAGTCGATGTAGTAGCTTCTCCCTGGTTCTAGACTGTTACCTCCGTTGGGAGCTGTGAGCGTGATGAACTCTTCTGGTTCAATAGTGAAGTTGCTATCGCTGTAGTCGTACAAGCTACTATCACTAACACTACTAATTTTTAACTTGTAGTCGCTGCCACTGGTTATGGATGTGGGTATGCTCCAACTGTAACTGCCATCGCTGGTAGTAGAACTGTTAATGGTACTGTAGAAAGAACCTCCTTTGTATAGTTCCAGTTTGATGTTTTCGCTAATATTGTCATTCCAAGTAATAGTATAATTAGAACCCTGTTCTAAGGTATTACCTCCGTTGGGGGAGTTGAGAGTGATAGAGTCTTGGGATTTAATTGTACCACCAGAAGGTCGCCAGTTAGCAGCATATTGAGCCACTTTGTTAATAGCTAAAGCAGAGTTCTCACGGTTGGTTTGACCAAGTGCTTCACCATTGTAGCTAATAGCAGGGTTAGAGAAGTATGGAAGTCTGTTCCTAGCATAAGACATTATGGTTCCCGCGCCACTGGGAGTAGTGTAACCATAGCCGTAAGGAAAAGAACCTTGACCTTCAGCATTATCGCGATCATGGGCTAATCCTAGATTATGTCCTATTTCATGAGCAAGAGTGTGACGAGTTTTGGCATTATAATTGGTGACAACGTTGAAAGCGTGACTTTCAAATTGATACGCTGGCGTGCCCATTGGATAAGCTATACCACCAGCATCGTCAAGACTGCTGACAAATAAACTTACAATGTCAGCACCATAATCATTACGAAGTTCGTGAACTTCATCCATATAGCCGTCTGAATCGTTTTTTAGCCGTTCAAGTTCCTTAATACTTTTACCCGACTCGGTATAGTTAACCTCTGCTGTATGGACTAGCCGTAACTGGGATTGAACTCCGCTTTTAGCAAAGGCTTCATTGGCGTCATCAACAGCAAACTCAATTAGATCTTTGATAGCATCTATACCCCCCTCCGCTCGGCGAGCTTCTGAAGTGTAAACAACCATCAAATCAATTGTTGAAGAGTCATCTAATGTACCGGGTTGATCTGCAGCAGTGTCGATGGCGTTTATAATTATAGGTTCGTGAATATGCAAATGTGGGCTCTTTGTATCTAAACTCAAACTATAATCAGCATTAACCCTCTTATTCCTCGACTGAACCCTTACATAATAAGTCCCTGGGTTTAAAGTCCGGTCAACGTCCTCTACCCTTTTGCCACCCTTAGTAGACTTCTCAATAACTTTCCCCCTATTATTCAGCAAATACAAATCCGCATTTCCACTGAGGCCGCCTAACTCAATATCTACATCCGTCTTGTCTTTAACCTTAAATTTATAAATATCCTTTCGGTCAGACTTACCGACAAACTCCTGGAACTTTTGATCATCCTTCAACACTCCCAAGTTGTGAGCTCTCTTCAAACTATTACCCGCCAGATCTGACAACTCACTATCCAAACTCAAGTTGTAATTAGCATTTGCTCTACCTTTTGACTGCACCCTCACATAATAAGTCCCTGGGTTCAAAGTCCGCTCAATATCCTCTGCCCTTTTACCACCCTTATTAGACTTCTCAATAACTTTCCCCCTATTATTCAGCAAATACAAATCCGCATTTCCACTGAGGCCGCCCAACTCAATATCTATATCCGTCTTGTTCTTAACCTTAAACTTATAAAAGTCCTTCCGGTCAGACTTACCGACAAACTCCTGTAACTTTTGATCATCCTCTAAAACTCCTAAGTTGTGGGCTTTTCCTCGACTATTACCTGCTTTATCCCGCTTTTTAGCAGCCCTAGTTTGTATATTGTTTACCCGATCAGATGTCCCACTAATTAAAGAGTCGACTTCTTGAACGGGATCATTGTCTTGTCCTATCAGTGGGTCTGTTTCAGTCTTTAAAGTCCTATCTTCTGAGTCCTCTATATTTAAATCTAAATTTCCCAAATTACTCTTGGGCAACAAGAAATTTTCATCAGCATTAGATGTATCTATATTTTCAATTTTTAGTTCCTCGCTAGCTGGACTTAATTCAAGACCACTAGAAAATCGCAGCTCATCACCGAATTTATCTACCTCGGCTAACACTTCGCCTGTACCTGTAAAAGTAAAACCTTGTCTAAAGTTGTTTAATTCTTCAGATATAGGATCCACAATTGCTTCCCTAGAAATATTTTTTAGATCAATCTTTGTTTTTTTCAGTTAGTTAAGTAAGTCTGGAAAAAAACAAATGATCTACTCTTTTTTCTATCCTACTTAAACTGAAGAAGATAGTATACCAGTAAATATTCTGATAAGTAATTTTTTTGACGACTAATAACTTAAATTCATCAATTAATAACTAACCAATAAGTAAATTTTTTGTCGACGTTTAAAACTCTCAATAATCGACAAATTTTTCACAAAATTAAAATTACCTTCAAACCTTAATAGCTAGTTATTCACCGTGATTTAATTAAAAGTTTTACAAAAATATTTTTAGATGAAAACAGACAAAATATTTTACAGAGTATTTTTTTTAGAGATGCCTGATATTTATTTTCAACTCATTGTTCAATCTCCAACCCTGGAAAAATTTTACAAGGAGTGCCTATATTCTAAGAAACAAGGTTAACAGAAAAAGAGATAGCACGACAGTTAGAATTAACCCTTGAGCAAGGGGAACAAGCTACTCAAAATCAGTCTAATTAGTTATTGCTCAAGACGATCGCCACTATTTAACCAAAGAGCGATCGCCTAACCTTTAAACAGAAATAATTATCGGACTTTAATCATGTCCGTTAGCAGCATCAGTATTCTCAGTGCAAAGGAAAGGAAAAAGCATTAAGAGAAAAAAACCTTAAATATAGTAGATATCTCCCCGGCTTTGACACCTTCCAATACCAACGGACATGATATTACCCAAAGAAACCCAGTTTTCACAAAAAATCTTATGTTTTAACAATAGACATCTCTGAAAAACCAGGTTTCTAGTTTCGGTTTGCGGGTAGTCCTAAATTACTTAGTAGGCCACTCAGTATGGAAGAACTGACCACGAGACTTATCAATACGCTCATAAGTGTGAGCGCCGAAATAATCCCGTTGAGCCTGAGTCAAGTTTTGAGGCAAAGTTACCCGACGATAACTATCAAAATAATCTAGAGAAGCACTAAAAGCAGGAACAGGCAGTCCTAACTTACCAGCTAAAGCAACAACTTCCCGCCAAGCATTCTGGCGATCAAGAATAGTCTGCTTAAACTCTGGAGCTAACAATAAATTAGGTAGAGCAGGATTTTCATCAAAAGCCTTCTTAATCTTATTCAAAAACCCAGCCCGAATAATACAACCACCTTTCCAAATTCGCGCACACTCACCCAAATTCAGCTTATAATCAAACTGTCGAGACGCCTGAGCCAACAAAGCCATACCTTGAGCATAAGAACAAATCTTAGAACAATACAAGGCATCCCGCACCTTATTAATCATAGCTTGCTTATCACCTTCATACTGACCACTCGGACCAGTTAATTCCTTAGCAGCACCAACACGCTCCTCCTTAATACCAGACATGATACGAGCATTAACAGCCGCCGTAATAGTAGGAACAGCAACACCCAATTCTAAAGCATTAATCACCGTCCATCTGCCTGTACCCTTCTGTCCAGCAGAATCAACAATCATGTCAACTAAATGATTGCTAGTCTCAGTATCTTTCTTAGTAAAGATATCAGCTGTAATTTCAATTAAGAAAGATTCCAACTCTGGAGTTTTATTCCACTCAGCAAAAATTTCATGGAGTTGTTCGTTGCTAACTCCTACAGCATTTTTCAGCAAGTCATAAGCTTCAGCAATTAACTGCATATCGCCATACTCAATGCCGTTGTGTACCATTTTCACATAGTGACCAGCACCTCCAGGACCAACGTAGTCGACACAAGGACCATCATCAACTTGAGCAGCTATTTTAGTTAAAATAGCTTCTAATTCTTTGTAAGAAGCCTCTGTACCACCCGGCATTAAACTAGGACCCCATAAGGCACCTTCTTCTCCACCACTAACTCCCATTCCCATGAAACCTAATCCAGTGGATTCTAAATCCTTAGTACGGCGTTCTGTATCTTCATAGAGAGAGTTACCACCGTCAATGATCATGTCACCTTTATCTAACAGAGGTTTAAGTTGTTCAACAACCTTATCGACTGGATTTCCTGCTTTTACCATTACTAGGATTCTGCGGGGTCTTTCTAGGGATTGAACAAAATCTTCTAAACTATAAGCAGCGTGGACGTTTTTTCCTTGTGCCCGTTCTGCCATAAATTTCTTAGTTTTATCGTCACTGCGGTTATATACAGAAATGGGGAATCCGTTGCGTTCTACATTGAGAGCTAGGTTTTCACCCATTACAGCTAGACCGATAACACCAAATTTTTGCTGTCCCATAGTTTTTTACTTTTGTGAGTATTAAGTTCTCTAATTAAATTTTTATCACCGTTTTTAGATTACAAGTGTTTTTTGTGTACTTTTTGTAGAAAAAGTTTTTTTTTATATTTAAAGTATAGTTTGATACAAATAAATTGATACTTAAAAAAAAATATGAATCAATTATGATATTTGACTATATATTAACTAAAGTTAAATTATGAATTAAAATATCTGAACTATAAATACCCCAAATATTACACAAGGATATCAAAGTAGTAATGTAACAAAAGCCTTGAGACGGTAATGGTTAAGCTGCATAGAATTAGAACTTAAATCGGAAAAAACAGAATAGGCCATACCCACTGAAGAATATAAAGAGAATCATCCTGAATTTGACTCATCAGAATATGGATTTAATTTTTTAGATTTTACAGTCAGGCAAGGTTAGGTTAAGTCAAGCAAACAAGGGTTTAAAACCCTGATTCAACCATTTTCAAAGTCGTAAAAAAAGCATAAGGGAACCAGAAAACCTCTTTAAGATACCATTCAAATATAAATTGATAACCAAGGTGCACAATTCTTGTCAATATATGCAATTTGACAAAAAAGTGTTTAGTAAACTGGATAACCTCTTAGGTCAAAGACTAGCTTTATGGGTAAGTAGGAAACACTCAAACAAAACAGACACCCCGGTCTGGAAAAAGCATTTTCCCAATGTGAAATAAACCCAAAACTGGATATTTAACCAAGACAAACATAATATTAAGTCAACACTTAGAGGTACTTATTATCAGGTATGTCAAAGTTAAAAGTAATAAATCACTCCATGATAGTAACTAGGTTGACTGAAGTAGCAGAATTGGCAAAAACCCGAGCATAAGGAAAGAAGTCACAACACTGTTGAAACCACAAAAAGGTAAATGCGCATTTTGTGGATTAAACTTCAGACCAATGGATTTAATTGAGATAGAGTACATCATTTCTAAATTTGAAGGCAATAGTCAAAAAAATCTGTAGCTAAAATTGCTATTTATCACCAAAGCCTTGACTATACTATAAAAAAAGTAAACTTTTAGCTAAGATAGTAAGTGGATTTTAATGCTGACACAAATAGTTCGTCCTATGGTTCGGACCCAGGTTCGGTTATTAGCAAACTGTCACTCAACCCGTCTAACATTAATTCATACAATTGCGAAATGGCTAGGTTTTTTGGGAGTCAGAGCAGAGGTAACTGAGCTAGATGCTAGTCAAGACAAAAAAATAACTATTTCTTTAACTGTGGAAAAACCCGAATCTTGTGATGGTCAAGATTGGGAAAAAATTGTCAGTGGTATAAAACAAGAAAAAAATCAAAATGATTCTCAAGAGTTAACTAAAACTGAACCTATCCAAAATATGACAACCAAGCAACAAGGAAAACTGGAAAGGTTGATAGCTTACGTTATTCAAGCAGGAGAACCCAATCAGAAAGTTAAATGGGACGAAATATATCCTAGTTTACAGCAGTTAGGATTAAATGAAAATATATTGCAAGGAATTCGTTCTGCAGTTAGAGTTCCTCAGTCTATTGATTTATTAGTTGAAGAATTAGAGCCAGATGTAGCTGCTATTGCTCTGCCTTTAGCAATCAATATTGCTCTTTTTGATCAGCAAGTAAACTCATCTGAAAATTATGCTTTAAATTCGTTATTACAAGTAATGAAACAACCTACAGCTGTAGAAAAAAATGTAGATAAAAACACTTTTAAGTACAAATTATATTGGTTATTAACTTTAGTTATTCCTAAATATTATATTGATTGCTAATATAATTCATAAATTATACAAATATTTTTTTCATTTCTCCTGTAGAACGTCCCTAAATTTATAATTTACTATGTTCCCGAAACTGATATAGAATTCTCAAATGATACAAAACCTGCCAAGAGTAAGAGAGTATTTTTTTTAAGTTACAGCCGTTGGTAAATACATTATGGGATCAACATTATAAGTAGAAGAGATGAATAGTAAAACTCTATGTGGAGCAGGTTTCTTCAGAGCTGTTAAATATACATCACACATCAGAGGTAAATACTGTCAGGGATTAGGTCATGGAACAACCCTGCTATTAGACCCGGGTTTGGTATTAGTTAAGATCCGGGATCGGCGAAGAACCAATAAACAATAGTTGCAGCACATTAATTTTTCTATATTTGTTCCACTCAGGTCAGGGAAAATCCAGGAAAAATTCCAAGAGAGCCAATATTAATTTTGTCATTTTTTAGTACTTTTCTTGAAGTAAGCCACTACTGAAACTGATATATTATCAAGATATTATAGTAATCTAATTCCCCAGGTTGTCAAAATAAAAAACACTAGAAATAAACTCCGAAACTATTATATCTTCATGATTCCCAAAAAGCTGCTAGATTTTTGACAATGTAAAAATAGAATAGCTATATATTTATTAACTAATCTCTAACTAAAGTTTAGTAAGTAACTAAACAAAATTACTTACACAAACAACTAATGATGTACTACTGTATCAATCTGGAGAATTGTGACCTTAAAAAAACTCTAGCAAGAATTATTAAAAGTTTCAGAATGATGAGTGAATCATCAGGGTAAAGCTTTAGAAATACAACCTCATGGGTGAAGAAGATAAATAAAACAAGCTAATAAAACAGAAGAATTTAAAATTATAGTTTTTTGGGGAAAAAATTAATTTATATTACTTAGATGAAGTATGGTTTAGTATGATTACTAGGATTCTCAGTGTCTGGCAGTATCCCGGAAATACTTAAATTCCCCATATAGATATAAACCGATCTGAATGTTAATAGAATGATGAATCTCTTCCCCAAATAATCAGAGAAAGTTATGTTTCAACTGCAAAAATTAATTCTGATGTAATTATTTTTTATATAGGTAACTTTTTCCTAATATAAACCAACCCACAGAAATTGTTTGAGAGCAATTATCTATTCATAACAGTGATGGGATTTTTGATTAACTTGAAGAGTGCTCAATTTTGCAAATTACTATCTTTGAATTGCCTACCTATTCTTCACCGTTGAATTTGAGATAAATTTGGTGGCGTTTTACTCAAAATGAATAGCTAGGAATAGATGCTTATGTCAACTGGAAAACTTTTGTCTCATTGCATTACGAAAAAATTATGTAATTAATTTTGTTTAACTACTTAATATTTTTAAGAATTATAGACTAAGAGCAAAGATATCTTATGTCTTTGAACCCTAAGATTTAGTTCCGTTCCATGGAAAATCCCTACCTATTCAAAATTAAATAGTCAAAACAATCTTACCAAGCATAGACCCTGCTTCCAAAATTCGATGTGCTTCTATGGCGTCGTCTAGAGCAAAAGTTCTATTCACATGAATCTTCAGCTTTCCTTGGTCAAATAACCGTCTACATTGCTGCAAAATTTTAGCTTGGTCTTCTTGAGCTTCCATCAGTCCTTTCGTCATTGGAGTTAACATTAATTCCAACCCAATTCGCAGATTTCTTTGCCTAGCAACTTTCAAATTTCCTAAGCTAGTATCAGGCTCTAAAATTGTTACTAAATCTCCATAAACTTTTACTGCCGGAATAGTATCATAGAAAACCTTACCACCAATAGTATCGAAAGCCAAATCTACCCCTTCCCCATTAGTCCAATCTAAAACAACTTTCACAAAATCTTCATTCTTAAAAATTGCTAAATCTGTTCCCAAACTTTTAACAAAATCTGATTTTTCTTTTGAACTAATAGTAGTAGCAACTTCAGCACCCTGTAACTTTGCCAACTGTATAGCCACATGACCAACACCACCAGCACCACCATGAATCAAGACTTTTCTACCAGCTTGTAACTTTCCTCGATCATACAAAGATTCCCAGGCAGTAATTAAAACTAAGGGTGCAGCAGCAGCTTCAACAAAGCTTAAAGAACTCGGTTTGTTCTCGACAAATCTTTCATCAACAACAGCCAATTCTGCATAATTTCCTGGAGCAGCTCCGATACCACTATTACAAAAATAAACTTCATCTCCCACTTGAAACTTTTGTACATTTTTACCAATAGCTTCCACAATACCCGCTCCATCACATCCTAAAATAGCTGGCATTTTATCTGGGTAAAGAGTGCCACGAGTCCTTAATTTGGTATCAATAGGATTGACTCCGGCAGCTTTTAAACGGATTAAGACTTCTCTATCATTTTCAATTACAGGATCAGCAACCTGCTGTACTTGCAAAACTTCTGGTGTCCCAGGTGATATCATTACAACTGCTTTCATAGTAGATTTTTCCTGAAATTAAAAAGTATTAGGACTTACCCATAAACTAGGCTGATCGAGAAAATTTGGCATGAGGACGAAAAATAATAATAGGTCTTTAGACTTAATTTTTAAGCAACTTATGTTCAAGAACAGGCTGAAAGTTCCTAGAAACTAAAGGTAGCTAAAGTACATTATATAGTTTCCCAAATGTACTAGCATTAAAGTCTATTTCAGGTTGAACTTCTGTAATAAACTAGACGTACTATAATAGTATCACAATAAATATTTAAGACCAAGGGATAAAAAAGAATATGTTTAAATAATATAAGTGTGATTAAAAGACTTTACAGAAGATTTCCTTTCACACAAAAAAATAATTTCTCATCTGAAAAATGGTACTGAAGCTATTCTCATTTTACTCCTGACTCCTAATAAATAAATAGTCTAATCATGTGTAGGTAAAAATTATTAGAGTTGGTATAATTAGAGTTGTTCCTAAACAGGGAAAAAAAATTGCTCTAACCTAAACAGAGCAAAAATTCCTAGTGTTTTTAATCACCCAAAGCTTAAATCATTACTGAACTTGGTTTTTGGGTTTTGAAGTGTAAGTTATAAGGCGAAAATCCTATTTTATCTAAAAAGGTCAAACTTATTAAATTCCTATAGTTAACCCTGAGCAAATTTTTGAGTGGTCATCAAGAACTGGGAATAGAGGAGGTAGGAAAAAGCTTGAAAAATTTTCCAGATCACCCCATCACTCTATCCCCAGAACAGTAAGTTGAATAAGTTAAGACAAGATAACTAGGGGAGGAGGGGAGAGGAAGTAGACAAGGAAGTAGGAACAAAAAGAATACAAACTCATACATTTTTGTTCTTGTCTTGCTCTTATAAAATTGCCAATACTATGAGTGCTAACGTTTGTTAATAACCCACAGTAGAAAGTTGTCTATATTAGAGGTATCTTCCAATGTTGAGAAGAAAATTTTAGTTTAGCTCTTACTAAATATGTCGCCTTGGTGATCGGCACTGAGAGAAGTTAATTAGCAATATTGGTGGTTAGCTTGATATACACCAAATTCCGTTACTTATAGTGTCAAGGGCGCCAGCACCCTTAACTAAAGGCAGCGCATTGGGTTGTAATATGATTAGTAGCTTTTGAATTTCAAACTACAAACCCTATAACGCTACCAATAGTGACTAAAAACTGATAGCTACCCTACTACTGAACTACATAGTCAAAGACTGTGAATTATTTTCAATCAAATTCGCCAAATCTTGCAAGAAAGCAGCAGCATCAGCACCATAAATAATCCGATGGTCACAAGTAATATTCACCTCCATTTGTCGCTTAACCCCAATCATCCCATCATCAGTGGCCACTACCTGGGGTTGAGATGCGCCGATCGCCAAAATCGAACCTTGAGCAGGTGGTAAAATAGCATCAAACCTATTTACCCCAAACATTCCCAAATTAGAAATAGTAAAGGTACCAGTGCTGTATTCATTTGCTTGTAATTGTTTTGCCCGCGCCCTATCTACCAAACCTTTCCAAGTACGAGACAAAGAATAAATATCCATTTTGTCAGCATTTGGCAATACTGGTGTAATCAAACCACCATCTGGCATTGCTACTGCCACTGCAATATTAATCCCAGAGGGATACTGAATACCCTGATCCACATAAACAGCATTCAACAAAGGATGTTTTTGTAAGGTTATTGCCACTGCTTTTGCCAAAATAGCAGTCATAGTCACACCCTTAGACTTAATTTGTTTGTACAACCTATCCAAATTATCTGTAGTTATAGTATAACCAACATGGAAAGTCGGTACAGATAAACTTACATTCATATTCCGCACCACTGCATTTTGCAGACTATTCATTGGCACAACTTGACCAGGAGTTACTGGAGCAGACACTACAGATGGTGGTGGTGGTGGAGCAGGAATAGATACTTGAGTTGGAGTAGTAGGAATAGTACTCTTTGCTGATGCAGCTACCACAGCAGGTATACGACCCGCCGCCATTTCCACATCCTCTGCCACAATACGACCATGAGGACCATTACCTTTGAGGGTACTCAAATCGACCTTCAAATCTTTGGCCAACTTCCGGGCACGAGGGGAAGCAATAATTCGTCCATTACGACGACTAGAATTTTCTTGGTTTTCTGTGGCTGTAGAAATAGGAGCTGTGGCCACAGGAGTTGTGGAGCTAGAAGTATTAGCAGGTTCTTTGTTTAGAGTAGTCACACCTTGTTGCTTTGCCTGCTCAATTTCTGCCTCTGTTTCAGCTAACAAACCAATAGTAGATCCAACTGGAGCGACATCTCCTGCTTCCACAATAATTGTGGCCAAATATCCAGAAAAGAAGGATTCCACATCCATATCTGCTTTGTCTGATTCAACCACCACAACTGTTTCGCCCTTTTCTACCCAATCACCGGAAGTTTTTTGCCAAGAAACAATTTTACCCTCGGTCATGGTAGAACTAAGGGCAGGCATAAATATTTCTTTGATCATGTTAGTTCTCTATAATTTATAGTTTTTTTGTTGATGACTTGTTGAGAAAGAATTTTTGAAAAAAGAGTTCAGAAGTCGGGAGTCAGAATTTATTAATTTAGTGGGGGATATTTTTCCAAATATCACAATTATGAAAGAGTATTTTTTCAAATTATAGCCTTTATTAAATATGGGGGGTGATGGCATAATCCTACTTTGTATACCCGGAGATTTAATGTTATATCCGCCAAGTTTTTAAAGACTACCAAATTTTATATTTGTTGAGAGTCTTTGAGTAGTTATAACCATTGAGTTATGAGCAATCAGCTTCTCAAGATGTACTATAGGAAATTTCCCAGCCTTGAATTTTTAGCCCATAGCGAAATGCTGTTGGCGGAGAATTGCACCAAAAAAAAGCTGATAATTAGTTAAGCTTACTCCCATATATTTAAGCTAGTCCTAAAAAGCTGATAATTAGTTAAGCTTACTCCCATATATTTAAGCTAGTCCTATAGAATTTCTATCTGAAATATAGCACCAGTATCCAATATTTTTTATTTATTGGATACAATTTTTACTTTTTCCTAATTATCCCTAAATCCCCGTAAAAAATTCATTTTCTTCCTTCTTTTTTCTCTTTAAACATCACCACGGACTTCCTCAATTACCCCATCTCTTAGCAGAATTTCTACTTGCATTTTTTTGATTAAATTATCTCCAATATCAGCAGTAAATACGCTTTCAATTTGACCCTGATTAACTTCTTGTTCTAATTCTAATGTTTGTACTTGTTGTAATTGTTGTAGAGCCTGGTTTTTCTGCTCTAAAAGATCATTTTTATTTTTGTTTATCTGCAATTGAATGTTTTCGATTTGCTGTTGTACTTGCGTACTAGGAGGTTGTATGCTCTGCTTTTGAATATCAGAAATTGCCTTTTGCCCTTGCATTTCTAGCTGTTGTAATTGGCTATCTAAATTATTAATTTGAGCTTGCAATTGTTGTTGAGCTTCCTCTTTCCAACGTGGTGTAACAACTACTTTAACATTAATCGCTCGCTTGAGAAGTAATTGTGTTTGAGAATAATCCATAAATTTTTTCTTGTTAGTTTGTTTTGTGTTGACAAATATGGGTTAAAAGTTTGATTTTAGATTTCCTCTAAATTATCTAAAATCAAAAGTTACCAACAGTCATTAATTAAACATTTCGTTAATCAGATCGCGGTAATGATCAGTGACAACGGGACGCTTAATCTTCATAGTTTGGGTCATCATGCCATTTTCTATGGTAAAAGGATCCAAAATCAAGCGAAATGGGCCAATACGGTCGTCAGGCCGATATCCGGGACGGTTTTTTACTTCTTGATTCAATTCTTGACGGAACAACTCTTGAAGTGCCTGACTTTTCCAGTCAATTTTTGGTTGAGACTCTGAAAGTTGACTTTGAGTAGCCCATAACTCCACCGCCTCAAAATTAGGCACGATCAAGGCACCTAAATATTTCTGGTCTTGCCCTACCAACATAATTTGGTCTATATATTGACTACGGGTACAAGCATTTTCAATAGGTTGAGGTTCAATATTTTCCCCATTGGTCAAAACAATTGTATCTTTTGCGCGCCCTGTTAATATCAAATCATTCCTAGGATTTATCCAGCCAATATCACCAGTATTCAACCAACCCTCTGAGTCAATAGCTTTCTTAGTCGCTTCAGGATTTTGATAATAACCCACCATAATTTGTGGCCCTCGCGCTAAAACTAATCCTTTCTCTCCAAAACCTAAGGTTTCGTAAGTTTCTGGATTAACTATTTTAATTTCAGTTCCAGGAAGAGGTCTTCCAGAAGACCCCCGCAGATTTTCCCAATAGTGTCTAACTGTCAAAACCGGAGAGGTTTCAGTCAGACCATATCCTACTAATAGATCAATACCAATTATTTCAAAAAAATTTTCTAAGTGCATCCCTAGGGAACCGCCCCCACTCACTGCAAATTTTAAGCGACCACCAGTAGCTTGCCGTATTTTCTGGTAAACAATTTTTGTTCCCAAAGCGTGAATAGGCCATAAGAGCCAACTTTGCCAAGTCGCCATTAGTTTTTCGAGCTCAGAGGGTGAGTTGAGTTCCAAAACTAATTCTTGAGTAACTCTGCAAGCTTGAATATAACGTTCACTAATATCAAGAAAAAATCTGGCTAACTTTTGTTTATTGGCCGGTTGTTCCCGCAGTTGCCTTTGTACTCCCTCATAAATTAGTTCCCAAATTCTCGGCACACTCATAAGGTAGTGAGGCTTATGTTCTTGAAGATCTTTTTTTAGGTAACGTTTATTAGTGTAAATCTGGGTACAACCTTGGGAGAGGAAAAGATATTCCGCTGTACGTCCAAAACTATGCCAAGTTGGCAGAATACTTAGGGTAAATTCTCCTGGAGAGGGTTGAACGACTGTACCCAGGAAGTTTATTTGATAAAGTAAGTTGCCGTGGGTTACCATTACTCCCTTGGGTTTACCTGTAGTTCCGGAGGTATAGATTAAGGTTGCTAGAGTTTCAAGATTTTGGTTAGTTGGTTGGAGGGGACGTTCTTCTCCTTTGGCAATGACTTGGGAAAATTTGACCACGGGTAGACTTTTGTAAGAGTTTGCGTCTTCCTCAGATAGGAGAATAATTAGATGTATGGGTAGATCTTGCAGGCGATCGCTCAATCTCTCCAACAAGGCCAAATTTTCTAAGACTAAACTAATGCTTCCACTATCTTTAAGAATGTAAATTAATTCTTCTATATCTGTAGTCCCACTTCTAACTACATCTGCTCCACCTGCCGTAATAATACCTTGGTCAGCAATCATCCATCGGGGACTATTATCAGCAAATAAGGCCACTCTTGTGGGCAGAGATGTTCCATTTTCCTTTGACACAACCTCCAATGCTTGTAAACCAGCAGCAAACTTTTGAATCTGTTCATTGAGTTCTTTGTAGGTAAGTTTTACTTCTGGTTGAGCGTGAGGGTCATGAAGGGCTGTGATCGGGCCAAAGTATTGGGCTACTCTGGGCCATATTTCTGAGAGAGATTGAATAGAGTCGTAGAGGGTGACTTTTTTAAGATTCGCACGTTCGCGATCGCTCATTTGCCAGGTTTCGGGAGAGGTGGGAGATTTTGTAGATTTTGTCATTGTCTACTTCCTAAAACTATTTATTACAAATTTAGTATCTGGGAATTTTCAGGAATTTTGCTAACTTTAAGTAAAGTTTATTAACTTATTCCACTGCCACGTTTCCAGAGAAGTGGGAGATTTTGTAGACCTTGTCATTGTCTACTTCCTAAAACTATTTATTACAAATCTTGTATCTGGGAGTTTTAAAGAATTTTGCTAATTTTAGGGAAAGCTTATTAACTTATTCCCCTTATTGATTTTCTCTAATCTTCCCAGGGCATGAGATTTTTATTAGCTAACAGTCAAAAGTCATAATTTATTAGTCATTAGTTATTAGTCAATCAAGATTTATTCATCTAACACGTTTATGGGCATTAACTGTCAAAATTCCTGCCCTGTGATTGTTACATCAACGAAATCTAGCTCATACAAATTGATGTGAATGATGTAAAAGATTAAAATTAACTTTCTTAAAATACAATGACTAACAAAATACTTAGGCATAATTATCAAGTTATCTCTGAGCTAGGAAATAGTAGTTTGAGAACTACTTATTTAGCTATGGTTCTAGAGCCTCCTAATAATCTTAATATTTTGTTAAACAATTGAATTGTTCAGTTCCACAACCCCAAGTGTTTCAAATTACTAAAACTCCATTTGAGCAAGTTGTTTTTAATGAAAATTAATTGATTTAGTCACAATATTATAATTATAAATTAGTTTGGTTTGGCTCATTAATCTAAAAAGCGATCGCGCAACTCAAAAATTATACGGCTTCTAGTGTAAACATACAATAGTAATTAAAGTACATCAGAAAAACAAAAATGAAACCTTTATTTAACAGTTCAAAAACTACTGGATAAATCACTTTTGCTGTACTTCATAAACCTAAAACTTATATTCCAGTTTACAAAGAATTTGTCAAAAATATTACCCAGTAGATAGAGTAATAATCCCCCGCAAAAGTCAACATATTTAAACTAAAATATTAAACTACTATAACTTAATTTTATGACTCCTGAGTTATAAAAATTGATTTAACTTCACCAGAAAAACAATAATTAACAAAATACTTATAAAAACATTAAACTACTGTAACTTAATTTTATGGCTCCTGAGTTATAAAAATTGATTTAACTTCATCAGAAAAATAATGATTAACAAAATACTTATCAATCATTGTAAAATTATATCTGATTTAGGAGTCTGAGTTAGGAAAAGGTAACTTTATAACTACTTACCTAGCAATTAATTTAGACCACCCTAATGACCCTCAATGTATTGTCAAACAAATACCTTCATCAGATCCCCGAACACAAATTTTTCTAGTCGCTAAAAGCTTGTCATAAATAAAGATTGTTAAACATGAAAAAAAAATCTGAGACAACATAATCAAATACCTACATTTTTTGAATATTTTGAAGAGGGAAAGCAATGTTATTTAGTACAACAATTTCTTGAAGCACATAACTTAGCAAAAGAGATTTATTTTAAGAATAGATTAACAAAAAATGAAGCCATTAAACTATTAACCGAAGTTTTAGAAGCAGAGCAATTTTCTGGCCGAGGTTGACAGCAAATTAATCAAACTTGGACACAAAGAAAGATCGAACGGCAGATTTCCCTACACAAAACAACTTTAAGTAATTTATATAAATGGAGACCCTGGAAGCTTTTCAAGACGATGTTCGGGCTTGCCGACGGTTTGTGATACCTGTAATATGGAAACCGGGAATCTATTCAGGATAACAATGGCCACCTCTGGGCTCAGGAGCATTTGTTGACAATGGATGCTCTAAAAGGACACCTTAACACTGACGGTGAAAATTTTGACTTAATTCAAACTCAAGCTATCAAAATCAATTACTCTCTAAAAAAAGTTTAAAAAGTCTTTCAACCCCTCGTTAGGAAGGGGAATGTGGGAGTAGAAGAGAAGTGAAAAAAAATATGCTAATCTCCCTAATAACTAATGTTAGTTGATTTGAAGGGAATTTTTCTTATTTCTATTTATATGAGCCAAATATTAAACATTAAACTGCTAAGACTGATACTCCTTAGTTTCATACTCTTTGTTATAATTTTATGTGTTTTTAATCCTTTTCAACCTGAAGTTAGCACTGTTTCAGATAATATTACATTTGGAGAAAAATCATTAGCATTTGCCCAAAAAAGCTTTAAACTTCAAAGAGAAAAAACAGTTCGTTCAGTTGCCGACGGCAATTATGATAATGCAATTAAAATTTTCACTAATTACTTGAAATCAAAACCTAATCATCCAGAAGCACGAATTTTTATCAATAATCTAAAAGTCGAATATCCCTACTATACCATAGCTGTATCTATGCAAATTAGTAGTAATTTGAATGGTTCTCTAGAAGTTTTGCATGGAGTTCCCCATGCTCAGTTTCATGGGAACAACTCTAGGTTAGTTGATAGCAGAATGCTGAAGGTAACAATTGTTGATGATGATGATGATCCTAATAACAGTACACAAATTGCAGAAGAAGTTGCCACAGAGTTAGCAAAGACAAAGGAAATACTAGGAGTGGTTGAACATTACTCAAGTGATACTTCCCTGCCAACAGCTAAGAGTTATCAAAATTATCAGCTTGTATCTATTTCTCCTATTATTACCTCTGTTGATCTGATAGATAACACCTCTTATTTTTTTCTTACTGTACCTAGTGATCAAGCTGCGACAAATGCTTTAGCCAAATATGCTCAAGGTCAGTTAAATTCATTAAAACTAGTAGTGTTTTATAACTCAGATAGCAACTACAGCAAATTCCTAAGTCAAGAATTTATCTCTGAGTTAGGGAATTTGAATGTTGTTCTGAGCGAATACTCAGACTGCGATCTAGCTACATGGTCAGAAAATCTTGAAGACTGGGGTGAGAAAGCGACTAATGTTCTAAGCAAAGCAAAAAGAAATTCAGCAAATATTGTAATACTAGCTATCAGTTCAGATTATTTAGATCAAGCTCTGGAATTAGTTCGAGGGAAAAAAGGGAAATTAACAATAGTAACTGGAGATGGTATCTATTCTGCAAAGACTATTGAGCAAAGTCAAGATAATGCTTTAAAAATGGTTGTAGCTATGCCATGGGATATTGAAGGAGGTCAGACTAATTCAAGTTTCCTCAAACGCTCTCAAGAAATTTGGAGAACCTCAAGTGTGAGTTGGCGAGCTATGACTGCGTATGATGCAACTATAGCTTTGAGGAAAACAATTAGCGAGCAAACTAAACCAAATACTGAAGGTGTTCGGGAGAAATTATTATTAGATTTGTCTGTATCTGGAGCTCTCAGAAAAGTTAATTTTTTAGATACTGGCGACTATGATGTTGATATTCAATTAGTGGAAGAGGAGAATATTGGGAAACGGAAGTTAGAAGTTAAGTTTTTACTTGATTGTTTTCAGAATTTAGGGGTAGCACTATATATGGTGAATTTGTTTATATTTTTACTAACTTCACCTTCTATTTTTGGCGATATGGTGGTCTGCTAGGCTCGGCGATCGCCTAAATATTTATTTAAAAAAAACTTAGGTTATTCAAGAGAAAGTTTGTTTCATTTTAATTGAAGGATATTTCAATTCACCAATTTTCAGATATTATGATTACAATTCATAGCTATTTTTGATCAATACTTTTTCCTGTTTTGACAGCAAATATTTGACACATCGAATTTGTATCTCCTATCTCAAAAGCATGAAAATTACCATGACACAATCTAGAATAAGTAAAAATAACGTCAGCAAAGACCTGAATACTTAGAAAAAATTTAATTTTTTAGTTTTAATTTTTTAGTTTTAATTTTTTAGTTTTAATTTTTTAGTTTTAATTTTTTGACTTAATTAATGAATTTACCAGTTATTTATCATCCTAATTATGTGGCACCAATTCCACCTGGTCATCGCTTTCCCATGGCAAAATTTCAATTACTTTATGAAATGTTATTGGTAGATGAGGTAACAAACTATTTCTTGACTCCAAATTTTCCACCTTTAGAATGGATAGAATTAATACATCATCCCAACTATATAAAAAAATATTGTCAGGGAACTTTAGACCCAAAAGCACAAAGACGTATTGGTTTGCCCTGGAGTCAAGCATTAGCAAATCGAACTTGCATTGCTGTGGGTGGTACAATATTAACAGCACAGTTAGCCCTCAAACATGGTTTAGCTTGTAATACTGCTGGTGGTACTCATCATGCATTTCCCAGTTATGGATCTGGGTTCTGTATTTTTAATGATTTAGCGATCGCCACTCGTGTGATGCAAAAATTAGGATTAGTTGAAAAAGTTTTAATAGTAGATTTAGACGTACATCAAGGAGATGGCACTGCCTGGATATTTCAAGATGATCCTACTGTATTTACATTTTCTATGCACTGTGGTATAAACTTTCCTAGTAGAAAACAAGTTAGCGATCTAGATGTACCTTTACCAGAAGGAATGGATGACGAGCTTTATCTCCAGACATTAGCACAACACTTACCATATTTGCTATCAGAAGTCAAGCCAGATTTGGTATTGTATGATGCGGGAGTTGATACCCATATCCATGATGCTTTAGGAAAATTAGCTTTAACAGATACAGGAATATTCCGGCGGGAGATGCAAGTATTAAGTACCTGTCTAGGAAAAGGTTATCCAGTGGCTTCTGTCATTGGCGGTGGCTATACTAAGGATATGAATTCATTGGTTTACACTCATTCATTATTGCATCGTGCTGCCCGAGACGTGTTTTACCAGTATCGGCTTTGAGAAGTTATAGGGCTACGGGCAACTCAGAAGTCAGAAGCCGCGAAGTCAGAACTAGGAAGTTTTCATTCTCCACCCTAAAATTTTCGGGTGAGAGATTTATAAATTGAAATTGATATTCAAAATAATCAAGGTAATATCCCTTTAATTTAGCTATTTTAAATTTAGCTATTAAAACAGCTTATAAAAAGATATTAAATTCCCTCTTTATATCCTTATTAGTTTTAGTTTTAGTTTTAGTTTTAGTTTTAGTTTTTCAAACCCAACCCACAAAAATATAAGTAATTTTGTATCTAAAAAAATATGTCTTTTAGTTGTTACAAAAGTATTAGTGCAGTTCTCCAAAAAATTCAGATTATTTACAAAGAAACTGATTTTATTATTGAGACAAGGTTTAATATTCCTGAGTATTTCAAAAATGACATACAAATAGTCATAGGGGAAGGAATAGTTGATAATTCAG
This sequence comes from Trichodesmium erythraeum IMS101, assembly GCF_000014265.1. NCBI lineage: Bacteria > Bacillati > Cyanobacteriota > Cyanophyceae > Oscillatoriales > Microcoleaceae > Trichodesmium > Trichodesmium erythraeum. The sequence goes on along the minus strand of NC_008312.1, from coordinate 2,787,601 downwards.
AATTTGCTATCTGTGAAAATTTGATTTATCCAGTTTTAAAATAAATATAGTTGATAATTCAGAATTTGCTATCTGTGAAAATTCTGTGAAAATTTGATTTATCCAGTTTTAAAATAAATATGGAAGTCTTATTGCAGTAAGTTGATTTTATGGAGTTATCAATCTCTAATTTACAATCATCATCTGTTTGGATTTTATGAATATATTCAGGCTAAACCTTATCCTCTAGGAAAAGTTATCTTTGACAAACCTTATCTACTTTTAGTCATAGCAAAAAAAAGATAAATTTGATGAAGGTTTGGGAAAATATTTAGCAGAAATGGTGGCTGATCAAAAATTAAATAACAATCTAGAATTGATAGTTTTTGGCATTGTTTCAAATGCCACAATTTGACAATTTGCTAAATTAACAGCAGATAGTTTTATCAAAAATATTACTTTTTACAGTTTTCAAGATTTAGACTAACTATTTGCTGTAGTAAATTATATTTTTACGCAATGTGAATTACAATTAAATCCTCAAGCAGTTGTTTAATTTTTGGTAAGCATTCAATAGCTGAATACTTACCCTAATTTTTTTAGTGGATAGCTCATGCAACAGAAAAATGAATAGGTAATCTTACTTCAAAAATTAGCAATTAATTAAACAACACAAAAATTAGTCAAAGATAGTCATATTTTTGTCCCGGCAAAAACTCCACATAAAACTATATCTATCGACTCAAATATAGAAAAATTTTTGGCAAATAATTCATATGTTTAGACCACTTTAGGGCTCCTATAAAAGTTTTTTGTGAGATTATTTTATCTGAAAAGCATTATCAAACTTTGTACATCATCAACTTCAAAATTAGTTTAATTTAGACTAAAGAAAAAAAACTGTAAAATTTTATCGTTAAATTCGAGTTTAATTACTATAACACAGGACTAGCATGATGATTAATCAAATACCAATTTCCACCCATCTTCTCAAAAATATTCGTTGCTATAGACTTATCTTTTATTGTCGTATCTCTACTAATTTGCATGATATTTTCTACCAAAATAACATAACCAATATCTCCATTAACTTCTGCTATAATAACATCAGTATCAATTTCAATATAATCCGTATTTTTAAATATTAAATCCCAGGAATTACGAATATTCTCAAAACCACAAATTGCACCACGGCCTGGATGGATACAAACTGTACTAATGCCCTGAGACAAAATGCCATGCAAAGCTATAATGTCCCGTTTTTCAAAAGCTCGATAAAATGCTTGGTTTACTTCTAAAATTTCTTGGTTTTCGTCTTTCATAATTTTTTTTGCTTTAGAGCCACAATAATTGTTATGATTGGGGTTAAGATAATACTTGGTAAACTTAACCAAATTATTTCTTTGATAGACTATGGAAACAACAGAAAAAAATTCCTCTAACCTAATTCAGAAAATGCTTAATATTATAGCCCTCTTATTAGTAATAATTCTCATTGTTGTCGGAATAAATATTGCCACTTCTGGCAAACTCACTTTATTTGCAGGTACTAGACCTGATAATATTGGTGTAAACTCTGGACGTCTTGCACCTTGTCCTGGTAGTCCAAATTGTGTGAGTAGTTATAGCCAAGATGTAGAACATGGTATTGCTTCTCTGAGTTATGACTCTGAACCGCAGATGGCGATCGCTAATTTAAAACAAATAATTGAATCAATGCCTCGAACTAATATTGTAAAGGAAGAAGAGAATTATTTGTATGCTGAATTTGCTACGAAAATTATGGGCTATGTGGATGATGTCGAGTTTTATGTGGATCAAGAAGCTAATGCTATTCAAGTCCGCTCTGCTTCTCGTCTGGGACAATCAGATCTGGGTGTTAACCGGGAACGAGTCGAAACTATTAGAGAAAAGCTGAAGGAACTCAAAACCAATACTTAGCAAAGGTTAAAACCTAGTACCTTGCCTCAAGCCATAGCTCCAACTCACAATAAGCAATTAAGTTGAAATTTGGTTTAATAATTATTGTATAGTTCAGGGTTAGGCCCCTAACCCCGATCAACTTACTCTTAGACCCGAGGAGAAGGAGAAGGTAGCATTATCTGAGGCTCATAGGAAATACCACACAAAGAGGTAAAAAATAGACTCAATAATTCAAGTAATATAGATAAGTATTTGCTTTATTTAATCCTAAATAATTGAAATTATTAATTCATAGTTCTTAAATTCAGAGATGTCCCTAATACTATTAGCTCAAAAACTTTTAACTACTTTTAACTACTTTTAACTACTTGTAACTACTTTTAACTTTTTAGCGATCGCATTCCTTCTTGATCATACCTTTATTTACTAACCCCAAATTCCCAACTTTTAACAAAGCTTAATTTATTACATATTTTACTAAAATATAAAAGAAAATCTTAATAAAGAAAAACTGAATTTTGCATTTTAGTTTTTAAGTTCTTATAGGTAAAAGTCCATCAAAAACCATAGCATTTAGTATCAAAATATTAAAGTCTATTGCATTTTCTTCATATACCCTGACAAAATCAATCACAAGTCTTAAGTCCGTGGTACTATCCCAACTTGTATATAAAAATAAAAATAAGGAGAAAACCTTTGACTTTAAGGGTTGCTGTTGTAGGTTCAGGTCCAGCGGGTTCCTCTGCTGCCGAGACTTTAGTAAAAGCAGGTATTGAAACTTATTTATTTGAGCGAAAACTAAATAACGCTAAGCCTTGTGGTGGAGCTATTCCCCTATGTATGGTCAGTGAATTTGATCTCCCACCAGAAATTATCGATCGCCGAGTTAGAAAAATGAAAATGATATCTCCCTCCAATGTTGAGGTAGATATTCATATAGAAAAAGAAGATGAATATATCGGTATGTGCCGTCGGGAAGTATTAGATGGCTTCCTCAGAGACCGGGCGGCTTCCCTAGGAGCTAACCTCATTAATGGTACTGTTTATAAACTTGATCTTCCTAATAATGATAGAGAACCCTACACTATTCATTATTCTGACCATTCACAAGGAGATATTCAAGGAACGGCTAAAACCTTAAAAGTAGATTTAGTTATTGGAGCAGATGGGGCAAACTCCCGTGTGGCTAAAGCTATTGATGCTGGAGACTATAACTACGCGATCGCTTTCCAAGAGCGTATCCGCCTCCCTGACCATCTTATGGCATACTACGAAGACCTTGCAGAAATGTATGTGGGGGATGATGTTTCCCCAGACTTCTACGCTTGGGTATTTCCTAAATATGACCACGTGGCTGTAGGTACTGGTACAATGAAGGTTCACCAGGCAAAAATTAAACAGCTACAAGCAGGTATTCGAGCTCGTGCAGCTAAACGCCTCGAAGGTGGCCAAATAATTAAGGTAGAAGCTCATCCTATTCCTGAACATCCTCGTCCCCATAGGGTTCGTGGCAGAGTTGCTTTAGTCGGAGATGCTGCGGGTACTGTTACTAAGTCTTCTGGTGAGGGTATCTATTTTGCAGCTAAGTCTGCTCGGATGTGTGCTGAAACTATTGTTGAGGCTTCTAACAATGGTGCTATTATTCCTACTGAAGCAGACTTAAAGCTTTATCTGAAACGGTGGGATAAGAAATATGGCATGACTTACAAAGTATTGGATATTTTGCAGAGGGTATTCTATCGTTCTGATGCGACTCGAGAGGCATTTGTGGAAATGTGCGCTGATAGGGATGTGCAGAAATTAACTTTTGATAGTTATTTGTACAAGACTGTTGTTCCTGCTAACCCTTTAATTCAAATGAAGATAACTGCTAAAACTATTGGTAGTATGCTCCGGGGTCATGCTTTAGCTCCGTAAGTTCCTCAAGACCCTGAGCTTTTTGCCGGTTACAGGGATGACTTTGCTGTTCTGGTTAATTTCTCTGGTGGAAAGCCTGAACAGCTTGATGTTACAGCTAATTTTTTTCTCCCTATCTCCAGGGAATTTTTATTCTTGGCCATAGACAAAGAAGAAATAAAGGCGTCTTTTTTCTTGGTTAAACAAAAAATAAAAGCGCCTAACTTTGTTACACATATTATGTAATAATCTTATCTAGAAATCAAAGCATAGGATTAGAAATAAATTTCGGATTCTGCAGAAGTCGGAAATTGTTTATTCCATTTTCCTAAGCTTTTTTTATTTGATAGCCATAAGTAATACTATACTTAAAAATTTAAAAAAAGTCAAATCTTTTACCAAAATATGTTGGAATATTTGATACTAGGAGCTTTAGTATCCAAGCCTAGGAGAAAAAATAGGATGAAAAGACTAAGCTCTTATGATTTTATTAGGAATAATATTCAATAAAAGATGTCTAATAATAGAATTTTTTAGCTTTTAAGGTGGTTTTTTTGCTTGGGGAGTACTCCTCGCTTTAGTAATTCATAATATTATTATACTACTCATAATTTAGCTCCATTTACTGCGGAATATAAGCAACTTAATTATTTAGCTTGAAGCTATTGTGGTAGAGCGCTTTTACTAAAACATGGAGGTTTTTGGGTACGTGATATCTATGGCTATTTTACCATATTTAGATTCTCTTTTTCCTGAGTGGGAATTTTTGGTAAGACTAGTTAAAAAAGCTATAGTTTGCCAAGAGGTATCTGAAGTTAAAAATATGGTTACTTTCTGTTGATGGGAACTTATGTCTCCAATTTGCTTTGGGGGTTTGGCAGGGAAAGAAAGGGAAGTTATTGAGGTTTTCCTAAGGTTAAAAGCAGGTTTTACTGTACTCAATGATCATGTTTTAGAGGATAAAAGTTGGTTGCCAGGGGATAAGTTCGCGGCAGATATTGCTATTTATCTTATGTTTAATTTTTTTGTTTAATTTTTTTGCAAGGTTGGCGGCTAAGGAAGAGGTAAGTAAGTTAAGTATAGACATGTTACCTAGAGGGCAAAAATATCTAGGGTTAGGAAGTTTGCTACAAAATATTGAACAAGTGCTTAATGTTGATGGTGTCTATCTTCCTGACTGGGGTGAAGTTTGCAGTCAGTATTTAATTTTTTTGCTGTGGGAGTTTTAATTTTTCTGGGAGGCTAATTTCTTGTTCTAGTTGATGGCTGATGGCTGATGGTTGAATGTTTACAAGTTGGCAGTCAATAATGACTTTTGCTCAATTTAGCTGAAATATATTGTTTATTTTTGGGAAAATATTGAGTGTTTCTGTCAGAAATTTCTATAAGTTTTCCTGAGTTTTGCAGCATTTTATCATGATTAATTTTTGAAGGTTTAACCGATATTTGGTGATATCTGGCAGTTATTTAATCTATGGGTTACTGTTTTAGCTCTTCTTCTCTGAAAAAGTGGGGGGGTTTTTCAAGTCTGGCTTTTTGCTGCAGTTTTAATATCGGTAGAGGACGGTGGGGACGACCTGATGCGTCTCTACATCCAAAGTTCCTAAGTTCTTACGAGGTTTTAGTTATGGGGATGTAGTTCATGAATTTTAAAAGCGCTGTTAGGGATATTTAGGAAGATCGCAAATATACCTGAAAATTGTGGGGTTTGTGATCATTGCATCCCGAATATTTTGAGTGTCTGTGAGAAAAATATAGATGATTAAACAAATGTTTGGGGTGGTTGTAAACAAGCAATCATTTTTCTCGTCTACTTGATGATAATTTCAGGGATATATCAACTAATATCCTGAGATTTTTCTGACTGTCTGTTGTGAAAAAGGTTTGATTTTGACTACTAAGGAAATTGAATAAATAGTAGGTAGAAAACCTAGGTAAGTTTAAGGTGAAGGTTACTTTTTAATGGGTGGGTAGAATTTTATTGCTGGAGGTAAGGCGGGTCATCAAATTATTTGGCAAGTTCAATATTTGAAGGAGTTTTGATTCATTTTTTCTCATTTAAGAAATTTTGATAGTTTTTCTGAACTGTTTGAGTATTAGGATGTTCTTCTCCTAATGATTGTTTTAATATCTTCAGTGCTTGTAGGTACAAAGGTTCTGCAGCTTCGTATTTTCCCTGAGACTCATATAATAAAGCCAGGTTGTTGAGGTCAGTGGCAATATCTGGATGATTTTCAGGGAGGGCTATTTTGTTGATTTCAAGAGCTTGTAGGTACAATGGTTCTGCAGCTTCGTATTTTCCTTGAGATCTATATAATTTTGCCAGGTTGTTGAGGTGAGTGGCAAACTGTGGATGATTTTCAGGGAGGGCTATTTTGTCGATTTCAAGAGCTTGTAGGTACAATGGTTCTGCAGCTTCGTATTTTCCTTGAGATCTATATAATTTTGCCAGGTTGTTGAGGTGAGTGGCAAACTGTGGATGATTTTCAGGGAGGGCTATTTTGTCGATTTCAAGAGCTTGTAGGTACAATGGTTCTGCTGCTTCGTATTTTCCTTGAGAATAATATAAACCTGCCAGGTTGTTGAGGCCGCTGGCACGTTGTGGATGATTTTCAGGGAGGGCTATTTTTTTGATTTCAAGAGCTTGTAGGTACAATGGTTCTGCTGCTTCGTATTTTCCTTGAGAATAATATAAATTTGCCAGGTTGTTGAGGCCTGTGGCAATAGATGGATGATTTTCAGGGAGGGCTATTTTTGCGGTTTCAATAGCTTGTAGGTACAAAGGTTCTGCAGCTTCGTATTTTCCTTGAGACTTATATAATAAAGCCAGACTGTTGTAGATATTCCCAATGTCAGCATTATCTTTGTCTAGCCGTTTTTCTGCTATTTCTTTACCTGTCTCTAACCAAAGTTGTGCCTGTGAGTACAATGCTTGACCTAGATAGAACCGACCTAGTCCATTAAAAGGAGAAATCAAATCATCATCACTCAAATACTCAGTCAAAACTGCCGCCACTTCCGTAATATGAGGAATATCAACCTCAACTTCCTTAACTTGCTCCACTGTAATGTTATCAGGAATATTCCTAGCCGCCTCTGCCACTACCTGACAAATACCCCGCTTTAACTCATCTGCCCTTGGATATTCTTTCAACTTCATCTGCAAAAACTCTCGCACTAGAGAATGCAAAATATAAACACCAGGCTCAACACTCTTCAGTAAATGCAGATTTTCCAAATTCCCAAGAGCAATTTCCCAACCTTCCAACTCTTCATCATCTTCTATCCCATCCCACCACAAACGAATAGGTGCCAAAGCATATAAACCTAACTTCAACCCAATTTCCTGAGTATTTTCATCCAACATCTCCCAACTCAAAGCGATCGCCTCCGCCACACCATAAGGATAATTAATTAACTCATTAGATGACATAGCCTGATGTTCCAGACTCTTTCTTTCTAAACGCTTAAGCATTTTTGTCAAAGCCAAACCATCCCTATTCAAACTCTGCCAATACTCATCCAAATATCGCCCCACCAATTCAATTCCCAAAGGTAAATAACCCAAAAAAATCAGCAGTTCTCTAGCCTTCCTAGGTTCTAGCAAAAGTCTCTTTCTACCCAAAATAGACCTTAACAACTTCATCCCCGCCAAAGGCTTTAACACATCGAGACGCAACTCCGGAAATGCCGAGCCAAAACTTTTACGAGTGGTCAGCAACACCCGAAACCGAGACAAGTCCGGAGGTAAAAAAGGCTTGGCCTGAGTATTGTAGTCAGTTACATCATTATAGATCAGCAAAGTATTCCCCTCAGACCACTTTTGCCAACAGTAGCGCAACCTTTCCGGTAAATCTTGATCTGAAGAGAAAACAAGCTGGAAATTATTCTGAGCAAACCTAAGTATCTGAATACCTGCATTTTCTGTCGGCGCTTCCAACCAACAAATACCTCCAGGGTAAGCAGACTTATGAGCATAAGCATATCGGCGGCAAAGTTCTGTTTTACCAACACCACCCATTCCAGAAACAGAAACAATAGAAACCCGCTGATAATTTTTGAGTAACTTGTCGACATCAGCTAATTCTTTTTCCCTACCTACAAAAACTTTATTCTCTAAGCTAGCCTCCCCAGGAATATAGTATTTTTGGTGAAGATATTGAGAAGAAGTGCTTTCCTCTAAAGCAAAAATATCTTGACAAAACTTTCTCACCGAAAGATAAACCAAATCATTTTTTCCAGGTTTAGCAATAGAGTTGTGGTCTTCTGCTGAAACAGCAATAGGTTTAACATCGTGAATACCAGGGTTAGCGCTATCCTCATTCACAACCAAAACCCCATTCAGAGACTTTGTTTCATAAAAAACCTTAGTTTTAATTTCCAACTTGCCAACATTTTGTCGATACCATTCATTAAGATCTCGCAGTTGAGGGGAATGTTCTTTTAACTCTTCAACATTCACTGTAGGTCTAGTCAAAAAACCGACGTGATCAATTAAATTAGCCAAATGAGTTCCCGTGTGTGGAGTAGACAAAAATACAATTCCTTTAACCTGTTTAACAATAGCTAGATACTCAGGAAAACTTTGAGCTGTACGAATTACCTCCTTCACCACCAAACCACCCAAACTGTGAGTTACAAATATCAATGGGCGTTTGGGGAAACTAGTGGATGTCTTGCCAATATCATAAACCTGAAGATACTCCAGTAAATTACTAGCCAGATCAAAACGCGGCATTCCCTGACCAAAATATTGAAAACCAGGAGCATCATATCCAAAACTCCAGACATTAACATCTATTCCATGTGCTTGTAGTTCTTCACCCAACCAACACAGCAAAAAGTCAACATCTTCTTTATCCTTTTTATTTTGAGGATGCCATGTACCCCAAGGATGACCAGCCAAACCATGAACAAAAACAACATCCCCTTGAGGAGGATAATTTTTGCAGTCAAATACCAAAAAGAAACCGAGCATATAATGTTTTGTTATTTTAGTATCAGTTAACAGTTAGTAAGTACCTCTAGCTGAAGTCTGCAGCCAAATACTGAAATTTATTTTTTTCCCCCGAACTTTGAAAGAGCAATTTTGAGACCTTATTTTTTAGTCAAGCAGGCCAAAAATTATTAATTAGTCATTCAGAAACCAGTCTAGAATATTGACTGAATCAAAGAATAATCATTTTTGGGAAAAAAAACTTTAATAATAATAGACAAACCCACAAAATTCATGCTATAGTTATCAAGCGTTTTATTTTTTAAGTGATATTACGCACAAATAAAATTAGTTGTTAATTTAAGACATCAGAAGTTAACTGAAGCCCAGTCCAATAGTTAGTTATTGAAAGGCAAATACAGATATATAAGTAGTTAATTAAGTTAATGTTAAAATTACAACAAATTTTATAACTAGATTTTATTATAAATAAATAAGAAAGCAATTTTAACTGCTAATCTTTATTTTGTATATTGAAAGTTAATAGATTTCTATAGCTTTACAATGGGGCTGTGGCTCAGATGGATAGAGCAAGCGCCTCCTGAAGTATCGGGCACCATGTGAGGAAACTCCATGAGTGAATGTGGTCAAACTCAAGGAAGCCTAAGTCATTTACAAAGATAAGGTAATCTTGAGCCAAGCTTTACCCCTAATGAGGTAAAGAAGGTGCAGAGACTAGAGTTGTAAGGAGTAATGATAATTCTCCTGAAGCGTTAGGCCACCACCTAAAGCTATAAAAGCTATGGTGAAGGGATAGTCCAGAGAGTGGGGAAACTCACACAAATCTGAAGCGCTAGGTCGCGCGTTCGAATCGCGCCAGTCCCGTAAATCAAAATTCAAAAGTCAAAACTCAACCTCCCTATCTTCCTATCCCTGGGACTCCTAAAGGCTTGTTCTGAATAGAGGGATCTGGAAACGGGCGGGAGGGACAGAGAATGAGCAAAGAATTAGGCCTGGCAGAAAAAAACCAATTTTGAAATAAATTTACTGTAGAAAAACAATCATATAATTAATATAACACCAAATGCACAATTTATATTTTTTGTCAAGTCTTATCTGAAGAAAGATATTTATAAAACATAGTTTTCCTCCAAAAATCAGAGGCTGACTGAATAAACCTCAAAAAATAAGTTGATATTGACTCAAGTCGTTTTTTTATACCTATAAATATGCAAAAAAATCAAGGCAGAAATATATTCGACTACCCTCTCTATAATTCTCACTTCCAACCTCAGACAGTTCCATGGAAAGTCTCCATCTGTAGGGATTTTGATAGAATGTTGCTCACTATTTCCCTACTTCCCCACTTCTAACTCCGGATGGTAGATAGTACTTTTTGAATATTGATATTGAAGCTATTTCCATCTGTAAAACTACAGGTGGTTTTTGATTTGAAAACATATGGTTTTGAGGGTAACTTCCAATACGAAATTACATAGATTAAAAATTTCTCTAATTTCGTGGTTTTTATTAGGACTTTTAGCTACTCTTTGGATTAGTTACCAACAAATTAGTGGTACCATTAAACCTCCTCAAGCATTATTAGTACTTGGTGGAGCCATAGAAAGAGAAGCATTTGCCGCCGAATTTGCCCGCCAACATCCTAACTTAGATATTTGGGTATCTTCTGGCAGTAACCCAGAATACGCAGAGTGGTTATTTTCCCAAGCTGGCATATCACAAACCCGTTTACATTTAGACTATGACGCCGTAGATACCGTCACTAATTTCACAACAACAGTAGATAAACTAAAATCTCAAGGTATTACAAGTGTTTATTTAGTTACCTCCGATGACCATATGCGTCGCGCTATAGTTATCGGCAAAATTGTTTTGAGTAGTAGGGGTATTGCTTTTAAGCCCCTACCAGTTCCCTCCGGGCGATCCCCCGAGCCCATAAAAAAAGCAATTCGAGATGGAATTAGAGGAATTCTTTGGTTAACTACTGGTTATACAGGAGCCAACCTTCTCCATTAGTTTTCCTCTTGAGTTTCCTCATATTCTTGGACTAAAACAAAAGGTTGTACTATCAAAGCATTAAACTTTTTAGTATCATTGCTATTCCACGTCGATAACTGTTCTGTTGTTGGCTTATAAATAAGTTCTTGGCTGATCCAATTTTCTACAGAAGACTTATGATCAGAAGCGATCGCCACTCCCACATCTAGCAAATCCAATTTTTGGTCTATAATTACCACAGAATCACGTTTAACATGAGGTACTAACCAGTTCCATTCAGCTACATCCAAATTTTCAGCTAATTGTTTTTTAATATCTTGCATTTTTTTTGTAATTAAATTTATTAACGTCCCAAATCATGCATTTTGTTAATTATATCCGCACACTTGAGACTAACCCGTTCTAATTCTTCTTTTTTAGTTGACTCAGGAGGAGGTATCACCTCTGCTATCCTGACAGTTACTGGTACAGCATTAGCTATTAGACCTTGACGTTTCACTGCATGAGTACCCCAAACACAAACTGGTAACAATGGTACTTTTGCCTTTGCAGCAATTAAAGCAGCGCCCAACTTTGGTTCTGTTATTTTACCATCAGGAGTTCTAGTTCCCTGTAGAAAGATACCCGCAGCCCATCCCTCTGCTAAACTATTCATAGCAGCACGAATAGCACTTCTATCTGCCGCTCCCCTTTTTACAGGATAAGCACCATATAAAGTAATTACCTCCTTCAAAATAGGTATATTAAATAATTCCTCTTTTGCCATATAAGCAACAGGTCTTCTGACACAAACAGATAAAATTGGGGGGTCTAGATCGCTAGCATGGTTACTAACTATGAGTAAAGGTCCTTGTTGTGGAACATTTTCAGCACCATAAATATTATTGCGAAAATAAAAATGCAGTATAGGAACTATTACTGACCATTTTAATAAGCGATAAAGAAGCAAATTCTTAAGTGGTTCACGGTTTCTAGTCACAGGGTTTTATACAAATTTTCAATGATTAACTTTTTAGCTCTTCTAGTATTACTTAACTAAATAATTATGTTCATGTTTTTAGGAATTAGTTGAGATCCTCCTCGGCTGCGCCAGCGCACAGAAACGACAAAGTCGTAGCTCCTATGTAGGTTGAAGTTTCACAGATTCTTGGTGAGGGTGAGTTACCTTTACCTCCACCTCCGTTTTTTTATCTCCTTTTGCCCAAGGAACAATTAATATTTTTATTACTGTATTTTCCACGACCATTGCTGTTAGCCACCAGAGTTTAAACATTCCTATTCTTGTGCTTGAGAGGTCTAGCTTTTTATCAAACTTCCTACTCTTGCAAAAGTTTTAAGTCCTAAATTTATTCCAATTGAATTATCATTTTTAGATAAAGTTTCTGACTGTATTTCTACTACAAAATTCAAAAAATATCTGTTAGCTGAATTTTTAATTACTGTTACTGAAGAATGGTCAATACCCAAACATCTAAAACTTTCCAATCTTTGCTAAATATGGTTTTTCTTGATATACTTAAATACTCTGGTAAGTAAACTAAACTAGAAGTTAGCCGGTGATTTCCTGGGGCGTGAGTTTTGGATTTAAAATATGTCTACTTTTTCCCTTACCCAAGGACCTTAAAAAAGGGAGCCCGTACAAAGTCAATAAATTTTGATCGACTTGGTTTAAATCTCTCAAATATTGCTGCAATCATACAACTGAAACTTTTGATAACCATTCTTTTTATTCATTCTCTTTAGCTTGAGAAATAAAAAGCTTTTATCCTTCAAAATTAGTTGATTTTTTTCTCCTAACTTATTTTTTTCACTTTCTTTACTAGACTATTATTCTCAATAATACAGACACAAAAATGCCCTTCTTTTGTGCTTTCAGTATTTTTTTCCTGGTGTTTAATATATGCCATACTTAAAATTTTGTCTTGATAATTTTAGTTTTACACTATTAACATTTACTATTACATATTTATTGAAAAAAAAACAAAAAATTCGCCCACTTATGGACGATATTTCAGAGAAATTTTTTTGGTATAAATTTTGAATAAAGTAAAAAGCAAGATGAAAATCTTGATATTAATCCTATCAGTTCCATTGAAAAATTACTGCACCCCAACTTAATCCAGCCCCAAAGCCAGAAGCAGCAATAATGTCTCCTGATTTAACAAGTCCTTCCCTAACAACTTCATCTAAAGCTAGCGGTATAGAAGCAGCAGAAGTATTGCCATAATTTCGTAGATTACTAATAACTTTTTCTGGTGGAATATTCAATCTATTAGCAACAGCATCAAGGATTCTTTGGTTAGCTTGGTGTAATAGCAACCAGTCAAGTTTATCAATATCAATATTAGCTTTTAATAAAGCTTTTTCTATAGCTTCCGGTACTTTTTGTACTACAAAACGATAGACTTCTTTACCATTCATAGCTATTGGTTGATAAGTACCTTGACTAACAGTTACTCCCTCAATTATTCTCTTTTCTTGGGGTTGGTAAGAAAGACTTAAACAGCTATTTTGACTACCATCACTACCAAGTTCAAAACCCAGCAGGCGATCGCTTTCTGAAGCTTGTAAAAGTACTGCCCCTGCCCCATCTCCAAATAAAACACAAGTCCGTCGGTCTTCCCAGTCTACCCAACGCGAGAGAATATCTGCCCCAATTAACAAAACATTTTGATAAACTCCATTACGAATAAATTGCGCTCCTGTAACCAGAGCAAAGAGAAAACCAGAACAAGCCACAGTTATGTCAAAAGCAACTGCTTTCTGTGCGCCCAACTCCCATTGAATTTTACATGCAGTACCAAATAAGTCATCAGGAGTAGATGTAGCCAGAATAATTAGGTCAATATCTTTAGGAGTAATATTTGCTTGGTTAAGAGCTGCTAGAGATGCTTGAGTAGCAAGGCTACATAATGATTCTGTTGTATCTACTAGCTGTCGCTTATTAATTCCAGTGCGAGAAATGATCCATTCGTCAGAAGTCTCTACTATTTGGGATAATTGTTGATTATCTAGAGATGTTTTTGGTATTGCAGAACCACTTCCAATTATAGAAACGCCTATATTTGTCATCTATCTGTTTTTAATTATTATTAATTTTCTAGTATTGTTTATTATTCATATCAATGTAGACTTAATCTACAACTTTCGACATTCCTAAACTTTTCTTGATATTAGTTGCTAAAGCCCTTTAATTTTAAGCGAGGTAGACTAGAAAAATAATTATTTATTTACCACTACCACAAATTATCAATCTCTAGGTTTTGCTAAATTTTTATGATGTAATTTTTTTCACTTACTTCTCAATATGTATAATTTTCACTTCTTACTGTCAACTTTACTATTTGTATTCAATGCTTCTCAAAGCTTTTTCAAACTAAATTTTTATCATCAAAAAAATTCATATTTAAGTTTACTAAATCCTCATTATAGCTTCCAAAAAGTTATAATTTTTGAATTCGTTAAAAATGAGGAATTATTAATTACTAACTATTGATTTTCAACTTCAAGTAAATACTTGGAATTAATTCGTTCCAAGACTCTATTTTCAACAGCTTCTTTTGCAGAACGAACTGCGTTAGATATAGATTGTGCTTTAGAAGAACCATGGCTAATAATACAAATTCCTCCAACCCCTAATAATAATCCTCCTCCATGTTCTACATGATCTATTCTTTGTTTCATGTTTTTTAAATTAGGTCGTAATATTGCCGTACCTATTTTCCCACTAAGACCAGGCGTCAATTCTTCCCTCATCATTTGCAGCACAGCATCACCAACTGCCTCCGCAAACTTTAATAAAATATTACCAGCAAAACCATCACAAACTATCACATCAAACTTACCAGACAGAACATCACGACCTTCTGCATTACCGATGAATTTAATTTGATTATTTTCTTGTAGTATTTGGTAAGTCCTAACTGCTAAATCATTTCCTTTTGATGGTTCTTCCCCAATATTAAGTAGTCCCACTTTTGGCTCATCAGTGGCTAGAACAGATTCACTGTAAATTGTCCCCATCACTGCAAACTGGTCTAAATATTTTGGGCGACAGTCCACATTTGCTCCCACATCAAGGATCAGAACTGGTTTTTTCGGAATCATAGTAGGTAAGACTGCCCCAATTGCAGGACGATCAATTCCTGGTATTCTTCCCAAACGAAGCAAAGCAGAGGCCATTGCTGCTCCTGAATTACCTGCGGAAACTACAGCATCTGCTTGTTTATCCTTTACTAACTTCATAGCGATGTTAATTGATGCTTTGGGCTTGCGCCTAACAGCCATCAAAGGTTCTTCGTGCATTTCCACTATATCCTCAGCAGGAACTATCTCTGGCAGAGGTTGACTTAATCTATGATTCATAGAGGCTTTAATTTGCTGAGGGTCGCCAGCTAGTAAGACTTTGACACCATAAGCTTCTTGGGCCTTGATTGCTCCCTCAACAATTTCTGATGGGGCATAGTCCCCACCCATAGCGTCAATTGCGATTTTTGTAGGTATTGTTCCCATTTATCAAAGTTAGATAAACCTTTAGAATTCTATCAGCTAATTGATTACTTATTCCTTTTTGTCTTGAGAAAAATTACTTTGATACATAGATTTGTTTGATATGACATTAAGATAATTCATCAAAGAAAAATATTCTCTGTCAAAACATAGACTGTGTAACTGCGTAAGTATATTTACGTTAATCATACTCTACTAAGTATTTTAACTAACAAGGATAGGTCAGCTCAAGTTAATTATTAACAAAAATTTGATCCTTAACTATTGTCCATGAAGAAATAGTGATTAACAAGTTTTTTTTGATTAAACGATTAAACTAGCTTCTGAATCATTAATTTTCTGCCAAAAGAGTAGAAGCCAAATCTGGGACATAAGTATGATCACTAAAATGGCCATTCTTATGACCATTTCAATGATTATAACTAGGCTTTTCATATCCCATCAGGAAATAGTACCGAACACCTTCAACGTCCGGCTGGAAATATTGAATCAAATATTTTTTTTCATCCCCTTAAGAGAGTTAGTATCAATGAAGTTTGTTAAAATACAACAGTTTTGAAAAGATTGGATTGAGTTATGTGGGAATTGTTCAGCTACGGAGTAATACATCTGTGGTTAGAGATGGCAGGAATGCAAACTATCGGCCAAAATACTGTAGCTATACTCAAATGGCAAGCAGGTATACCTGAACTAATTTCCCCTGAAAATTCAGATGAAACATTAACTTTAAAAGTAGATGAATACTTAGAAGGCTTAAAAACAAAAGGACTACTAACTCCTAATACTCAGGGTATTTGGATCCAGTCAGAACTAAGACCCCTCAATAGCCACGAAGGTACAACTCTCATTCCCAGTGCTTCTTTAACTAAAATTGCTACATCTTTAGCTGCACTTGAAACTTGGGGAGCGCAACATCAGTTTGAAACCTTGATTAGTATTACTGGTCCAATTACCAATGGCATCTTACGAGGAGATTTAGTTATTAATGGAGGTAGTGACCCCTATTTTGTCTGGGAAGAAGCGATCGCCCTAGGTAACGCTATACAAAAATTGGGCATTAATCAAGTTAGGGGCAATTTAGTTATAGTAGGTAATTTTTGGATGAATAACCAGTATAACCATGTGTTAGCTGGTAAGTTTTTACAAGAAGGTATAAATTCAGCAACTTGGTCAAGAAATGTCAAAAGTATCTATAACCGAATGCCACGAGGAACACCAAAGCCAACAGTAGTAATTGCTGGTTCTGTTATATCCCAAAAATCTGTATCTCAAACAAAGCCCATGATTAGACACAAGTCATTACCCCTAATATATATTCTTAAAACAATGAATGTAGAAAGTAAGAATAATTTAGCTCAGACATTGGCGAAAAGTTTGGGAGGAGCAAAAGTTGTACAACAAAAAGCTGCTTGGGGTGCTGGAGTACCGGAAGCTGAAATACAATTAGTTAATGGTTCTGGGTTGGGGTTAGGGAATAAAATTTCCCCAAGAGCTGTCACTGCAATGTTCATAGCTATTCAACGGCATTTACAAACTTCTCAGTGGGTTATTGCTGATCTATTTCCGGTATCTGGGTACGATACAGGAACTTTAACCGATCAGTCAAGAACTATTCCCCAAGGAACAGTGGTGAAGACTGGTACTTTGAATGATGTTATTGCTTTAGCGGGAGTTTTTCCAACCCGGGAACAGGGTTTAGTTTGGTTTACGATAGTGAACCGCAGCCCTTACTGGCAGGAAACACGAGCAGAACAAGATAAGTTTTTACAACAATTAGTTAATAGGTGGGGATCAACAATATCACCTAGAGCCATTACTCCTAAGATTAATGGCGATCGCTTAGGTTTAGGAGATAGTAAGAGAAATCATTTTTTTTCGATAAATTAAATTTGATAAAAGTTTGGAGTCAAGAACAGTGATATAATATTTCTGTTAGTTGTGAGAGAACTGAAAATTCTTAAAAGCTTACACTATAAAGCTTTCATGATTTTTATGCTCAAAAGAACCCTTAAACCGGGACTTGTTTTGGATTTTAGCTATTTTGTGGACTTAATTCACAAGAGCTTTAATACATATGAAGTTAGAAGTCAATCTCCTTCCATTACCCCACTTAAGAGGAGAAATCAAAAGTTAAATTCCTAGCACAGACTGAATGTCTGCCCCAGTAACGGAAGCTTTTATAATTATTTTCTTGGTATTTGTCACATTACTAAATCAAGCTATCAGACCTGTCCAGAGTCATAGATCAAGAAAAATTATAGCCATTTTTAGTAATTCCTATTGTTTAGTTTCTGTTAATGCTAGGTTATCTCATGTCTGGTGGAGTACTTATACTTGGGTTGAAAGAAGACAGGGTCTAAAATTTTGGAGGTAGAAGGGTTTCTTTCAATTGTCACTTGTCACTGAATTTTTAAGACAAAGGATGCTACCAGATATGGCATCTTTCCAGTTAAGAACTTAGATCCATACTTTAACAGAAGACAATGTATTGCCTAGCTAACTTTACCAAAGCAGACAATAGCAATGAAAGAGAATAAATACTAAACATGATAGATAATCAAAGTCAGTACTGGCCCACATCTAATATCTAGAAAGAGATTCAAAGTGGTTACCACCAATAGCTATATTTATCTACTATTAACTAGTAATTCTCCTTTGGCTTAACCATAAAACCATAACTGCCAAAAATAGTTTTTAAGGTAAACAGAAAAAGAGAACGACCAATCAAAATTTCCTTACCACGTTTTTAACAAAAGCGATGCTTTGGTTGGTTTCAATGCAAATATTGACGGTGGGTCTTACGATAAGAGTATATTGCTGATTGCTTTAATGAATTTTGGGCGTAACACAGCATATGTAGTAATTATACTACTATCATAAATATTTGAATTAATCTAAATTTATTAGTGGGATAGGCTTATGAGCCCTCTGGAAAGACCTCTGGGATAATTAATCTCAAACTCTTCAACTAACTGGATAAAAACTTAGTTTCCGCAGAGGTTTATCATCTGCTCATTCCTAAACTTTTTTGATGCATCATACCAAACTAAACTTGGTATGAAATCTTATTTTCTGGTAAATATATGGAGAGAGTAAGTAATGTTAAGCAGGGACCAGTTTGAACGCATTGAACAGGAAGAGTTAACTCCTATTCTCAAAAGAATTTTAAATAGAATATTAGATGGTAAAACAAATGAGGAGATCAGAACAGATGAAACAGTTTGGTTCAATTTAAATGTATATGAATATCTCAATGTATATAAGTATAATAACCCTAAAGATATAGTCGAACAGATCAATATAAAAATTGATAAAATAAAAGCTCAAAAAGACAAAAATGATAATCAAATTAAAAAGCTCAAAAAACTCAAATTAGAGGTGGAAGATTTATATTATTTCCGAAAATCTTCATCTGGTAAAAGCAAAGCTTTACTTAGTAAGCATTTACGAGCTATATGTGATAAATTTAGGGTTAAAAGCACAAGAAATATAGAAGAAGATTTATTCATTGTCATGAAATATTTCGTTGAATATAAGCAATATAGGATTTCTTCTGCAGCTAGAGCCAGGTTTGAATTATTAGGGCGTATTCCCTACCCAGGAGGTTCTATTCCAACTTATTCTCCCTACTATCAATATCGATATTATAACCAAAATTGTTATTTAGAAAATCAATGTTTGAGTAAGATTGAAAATGCAGGAAAGGAAGCTATATTAATTCGGATTAAAGGTCCTCATTTGAGGGGTAAAACATCTTTCAAGAATAGGCTATTAAATAATAAATTAGTTACAAATAATAAGGCTAAAGTAGTTGATATTGATTTAGCAGAACATTTTAGTTCTTTCCAAAAAGAAAAATTTGAAACTTATGATTGGTTTTGTCGTGAACTTTGTCAACAGTTAGGTTTGAATGCAGAAGAGATACTTAAAGAATGGGGAAAAGCCATAGAAAGTGTTTATGATTGTACGTTCTTTGTTGAAAAACACATATTGTCTGAGATTAATCAGCCTATTTTTTTGAGCTTTGATAATTTCCATAAAATATTTGAATATTCCAATTTTAATGAATTTGCGAGCATGTTACGATGTTGGCATGATAACAAAGCCAAAAATGATCATAAGTGGATAAATTTGGTATTAATTTTAATTTATTCAACATCTAATTATCCCAAGTCAAATATTAATAGCTCTCCTTTATTTAATTTAGGAGAAGGTTGGAATTTAGGTGATTTTAGTTATCAAGAAATTAAGGAATTATCAGATAAGCATCAATTAGACTGGGGAGTTAAACAACTTGAAAAGTTAATGTCTTTTATCGGAGGACATCCATATTTAGTAAGACTAACTTTGTATCATGTCGCAATTGAAGGAAAATCTTTAGATAATATCTTAGCAAAAGCAACTACAAATGAGAGCATTTATAAAGATTATTTGATGCAACTTTACAACATTGTTAATGATGCTAAATTAACAGATGACTTAAGAAAAATAGTTAATAGTCAAGATTATGTTAAGTTAGATTCGCCAATGTCAAATTTTCATTTACAGAATGCAGGTTTAATTATTCAGAATAATAACAAGGTTAAACCTCGTTGTCGTTTATATCGTGATTATTTTGTTAGTATTTTGCAATAGAGGGCTTTGTTACAAAAAAAGACAAAAATAGTTAGGACTTAAACCACCTACGCCACCAGTTTCTAGGATAAAATAGGATTAAGTTATATATATGTATAGCAGTGAGCTCTGGCATATTTATGGTCCAAAGCTTCTAAAGTCAATTCTTATAACAAAAATTGTAAATACACCAGCGCACTTTGCTATATGTAACTAGAAATGAGCAGGCATCAAATAAACGGGAAAAGTTTTGAGTTAAAACGAGTATATTTCATCAGAAGGAATGAAAAGCTTGATCAAGTCATTCGGGATGTTATGGAATATTCTTAGTGGCATATTATCTAGCTATTAACCATAACTTATGAAGTTGAATAAGTAGCTCTAGTTAAAGACTATGGCTGATAATGGCAAGAAGCAATATAGCTGCCGAACTTGCTTCGCCAAAGCCAAACGGTTTAACCCAAATTTGGTCAGTATCTTAGACTAACCATTTAAACTTTTCCCTAATAAGAATTATGGAAATTATCAGTAAAAATATTGATTAAAGTTGTTGGGAATTAAGCCATAAAAATATCTAAAATTATTATCAGTTAAAGTTTATAGTACTTTTAAGGATTAAAATCTGGAAAGCCTTACAGAGTAAAATTTTGAACATTTTAAATTTTCCCACTACAAATAGTTCTATTAGATCAACTATTGACAATTATTAATAATAATAGAAGCTATAATTGACCTTATTCTTTTCAAAAAAATTCTTGTGGTATGTTTGTGGTCATCACCTGGGGGTTGAAGCTTTTTCCCTACATATTCTACCTAGCATGAAAACTGCTATAAAATACTGTTGTCTATTGCCTGCTGCTTTTTACCTAAACGAACTTGGTTTTGATTTTCACAACTGGGTTTAATATTCAGTGACACACATCACTAATAAACATAAACATAATCACATTAAACTTAGAGTTTAACTACTCAAAAATTACCTTGACTATTTTTCTCTAGCTTTTAAATTCCAACTAAGCCGAACATAAATAATGACAGAAAATTTCTATCACATTGGTGGAACTATTCCTTTTAACAAGCGAGAGGTTTATATATCTAGAAAAGCTGATGAAGATTTACTAAAATCATTAAAAAATGGTCGATTTTCTTATGTATTTAACTCTAGACAAATGGGAAAAAGTTCTCTAATAGTTAATATTAAAGAAAAATTGAAAGAAAACAAAGATATTTTATGTATTGACTATAGTCTTCAAGAGCAACCTAAAGATGAATCAAATTTTTATAAAGCTCTTATGAGAAAGATAGGTCATAAATGTTTAGAGACTAACATAGACAAAACTCTTGATATTAGAAATTATATAGCTATTGCTCAAAACAGAGAAATTGGATGTAATGATTTAACAGAATTTTTCAAAAAAGTTTTGTCATCTAATAAAAGAATAAAAATTATAATTTTTGTTGATGAAATTGATGAGTTGTTTAAGTTCACTTGGAGAGATAACTTTTTTGACTTAATTCGAGGCTATTCTGAATACAAAATTTATTCTAATAGACAAGAAGACAGAAGGCTTACTTTTTGTTTATTAGGAGTTGCTACACCATCTGATTTAATTAAAAATTATGGTAATAGTCTTTTTAGTATTCAGTGTAAAACTATTAAATTAGAAGGTTTTAAAAGTCATGAATGTTCTAATTTAGCAGCAGGATTAAAAAATGTTGCTTTTGAACCAGAGTTAGTTATACAATGGATTCTTGATTGGACTAGTGGACAGCCTTTTTTAACACAAAAAGTATGTGAGTTAGTGGCAAAATCTGGTTTGAATTTTTCTCTAGAAAAAAGAGAAAAAATAAAACTTGATAATTTAGTACAAGAAAAAATAATTGAAAATGGATTAAGTGAAGAAAAAGACGATCCTGAACATTTAAGAACTATTAGAAACCGTCTGAGAGAAGAACAGCAAGTACACCTTTTATTAAATTTATATGAAAGGATATTAAATGAAGGCAGTATTGAGTCAAAAGATGATTATGTTTACCAAAAATTGACATTGTCAGGATTAGTTGTGAAAAAAGATGGGCGCTTAGAAGTATTTAATAAGATCTATAAAAGGATATTTAATCAAGATTGGATAAAAGAAGAACTTAATAACCTCAAGGGCTGAAAAGCAGACTAAAAAATTGATATAGTAATGTTTATCTCTAGTTGTCTTAATTATTATTCAAATATAACTAGGATTTCCTGAATAAATCTGACAATAATTGATTTCTTTATTCAAAGAAAAGTTATGATAATTTTTTTATTATTGTCATTCATTCAACTGTAAATTTAAATGATTAAAAAAACTGCAAAAAAGTAAAAAAAAAGAGAAAAAGCCTCTTTTAAGAGGGTAAAAAGATTAATTACTAAAAAAAGTGATTATAATCGCACTGGGTCAGGTCTTTCTATCGCAGTCATAGGAAGTTTCAGTAAGCATAGTCATTACTTTCTCAAAACTAAGTCTTTTTTTTCCTTACCCAAATTTACCCTCTATATTGTAATCTAATTTTTCATCGCTCGTGCTCTAGAGTCTTTCTGTTATTTTAAGTTTTTCAACCGTTGAGTTCATAAATATTTTTACAGGTTAA
The DNA here is from genome assembly GCF_000014265.1 of Trichodesmium erythraeum IMS101. Taxonomy (NCBI): domain Bacteria; kingdom Bacillati; phylum Cyanobacteriota; class Cyanophyceae; order Oscillatoriales; family Microcoleaceae; genus Trichodesmium; species Trichodesmium erythraeum. The sequence continues at coordinate 2,765,100 of NC_008312.1, read as the reverse complement.
TTTTAACTACTTATTCTCCATAATTATCCTCACAATATATCTTTCCCAAATAGATAATATCAAGGCTTAAATAAAGGTACTGTTTGATTAATTTTTTTTCGGTTTTTCTAGACATTTTTCTAAGATTTTTTTAACTAACAAATGAACTACTTATTCAATAGACTAAACATTCTTTATCCCCTAATTAACTTTATAGCAAAACTACCCTTTCTAGAGCAAGACTAACTACTATTTCATATCATAAATTTGAGCCAAAAGATTAGTTTAAAATCTTAAAATAGCTCAAAAAATGAATAATATAACAATACTTATCGCTAAATCATTGGCATAACCTAATTTAATATAAGGCTGTAATTATAAATGATTAAGCATGACAATATTTAAGTTAATTTTGTGTATTGTCTGAGAACTTATAGAGCAAAAACTATCAACTTTTACTGCTTTTACTAAAGTATTAGCAGTATTTTTTATTTGCCAATTAACTTAACAACAAAAGTACCTGCAAGATAAAGAGCAACTACAGCTCCACCTAATAGACTTTGAGTCAAAGGGTCAGTAGAAGGAGTTAAAACAGCTCCTAAAACTACAGATCCTAACAATACATATTTCCAACTGGATAACATTTGTTGAGAATTAACTATTCCCACAATACCTAATAATAATTGTAGAATTGGAACTTGAAATGCTAATGCCGTACTAAACATTAATAGTAATACAAATTCAAAGTATTTTTCAATTGACCATGCTTGCTCTACCGCTTCTAAACCATAACCAATAAAAAACTTTAAAGCTGCTGGTACAATTGCAAAATAAGCAAATACTAACCCCAGTCCAAATAAGACTGTAGAACCTAAGAAAATTGGTCCGAGAAATCTTCTTTCTCTAGTCGTTAAACCAGGGAGAACAAATTTAATTATTTGATAAAGTATAAAGGGACTTGCTAAGAGAAGACCCCCATAAGCAGCAACTTTAATAGTGACAAAAAAGTATTCTCCTGGAGCGAGTTGGATAAATTTCACTCCTTGAGCTGGAACTTCTAGAAATTTGACAATGGGTTTAACAAAAATGAAACAACATAAGATACCTACTATTGCTCCTATTAAAGAAGAGAATATCCGCATTCGTAACTCTTCGAGATGCTCAAATATCGACATTTCAACTTCATCAGGAACTTTGTCAAGATTATCATCTGCTTCCGAATTCCGGGGATCTTCTAAGTCTGGGGAAGTAATATCCTCCACTTTATCAGAGCTAATTTCTGGATTTTTTAGACCTGTAGGTGTAGGTGCTAAACTATTCTTATTTAAGTCCTCTGGAAGTGTCATTTTAATTATTAGTTATCAGTTATTAATTATTAGTTTTTATTATCTCCTACTGAAGCCAAAGGCTTAGAATAGGTATGGTGAACATTTTTTTTCCCAAACCTTAAAAGGAGAAGCTATTGACCTAAATTTTTAATCATATTTATTTGATATTTCAGATTAATTATACATATAAACTTCTGATTTTTCACAGTAGCGTAAAGCCGATACCTCTATTTTATGAGAAAAGTAATTAACGTAAAGACAAGACTACTCGGTAAGTGCTCCAACTATTTTTGTTAAGGAAAGCTATGATAATTATATATACCACGAAGCTGAAATAGTAAGGCTTTACAACACATTGATGTCTTGGAGCCGTTGAAAGCAAGTACTGAGTCGGTTGAAGCGATCGCCACTTCGTATAACCCTAGTACTATTGACATTAGATATCCCCAGCGACCACAAATTTTTCCTGTCTTACTCTCAATTCTTACTGTCAATGGCCTGCTAATTTTTACTCTTTTTTACTCTTTTTTAATCTTAGGGTTAAGTTTCACTTTGTTCGGGCTTTAGACAAGTCCTGAAAAAAATTCAGCATCAGGAAAAAAAACTAAATTTTCCCACAAAGATAATTAGGATGTGAGAAATTTTTCCTACTTTCTATCACAAATATTTGTTTAATCAAACAATTAAAACTAAAAACCAATTACTCATCTGCAATACTTGAAATTTTTCCTGTCTTACTCTCAATTCTTACTGTCAATGGCTTGCTAATTTTTACTCTTTTTTACTCTTTTTTAATCTTAGGGTTAAGTTTCACTTTGTTCGGGCTTTAGACAAGTCCTGAAAAAAATTCAGCATCAGGAAAAAAAACTAAATTTTCCCACAAAGATAATTAGGATGTGAGAAATTTTTCCTACTTTATATCACAAATATTTGTTTAATCAAACAATTAAAACTAAAAACCAATTACTCATCTGCAATACTTGAAATTTTTCCTGTCTTACTCTCAATTCTTACTATCAATGGCTTGCTAATTTTTACTCTTTTTTACTCTTTTTTAATCTTAGGGTTAAGTTTCACTTTGTTCGGGCTTTAGACAAGTCCTGAAAAAAATTCAGCATCAGGAAAAAAAACTAAATTTTCCCACAAAGATAATTAGGATGTGAGAAATTTTTCCTACTTTCTATCACAAATATTTGTTTAATCAAACAATTAAAACTAAAAACCAATTACTCATCTGCAATACTTGAAATTTTTCCTGTCTTACTCTCAATTCTTACTGTCAATGGCTTGCTAATTTTTACTCTTTTTTACTCTTTTTTAATCTTAGGGTTAAGTTTCACTTTGTTCGGGCTTTAGACAAGTCCTGAAAAAAATTCAGCATCAGGAAAAAAAACTAAATTTTCCCACAAAGATAATTAGGATGTGAGAAATTTTTCCTACTTTATATCACAAATATTTGTTTAATCAAACAATTAAAACTAAAAACTAATTACTAATCTGCAATAGTTTGGGCTTTTTTTTCAAGAGTAATCTAAAAATCAATAAAACTCTGATTTTAAATCTCTTCCCATTAGAGCTTCCACAGCTTCTTCTAGAGTAATTTTACCGTTCAACAATAAAAAAACTTGACTAGAAATAGGCAGAGAAATTTCCTCTCTATTCGCAATATTAATCAAAACATTTGTAGTATTAACACCTTCAGCAGTACCAGGTAATTCCTCTAAAATTTCCTCCAAATTTTTTCCCTGCGCCAAACCATAACCAACCCGATAATTTCTACTCAAAGAACTACTACAAGTTGCCAACATATCTCCCAAACCAGATAACCCAAAAAAGGTTTCAGTTTTTCCGCCTAAATGAGTACCAATACGAATAATTTCTGTCAAAGCACGAGTTAATAAAGCTGATTTAGCATTAGTACCAAGTTCCAAACCATCACAAACTCCACTAGCAATAGCAATGACATTTTTTAAAGTTCCACCTAACTCTGTACCTATTGGATCGGAACTACTATAAACTCGAAATAAACCAGAAGCAAAAATATTTTGTACCGCCGTTACTGCTTCTATATTTTTACTAGCAACTACTGTTGCTGCTGGTAATTTATCATCAATTTCTTTTGATAAATTAGGACCGGATAAAACTACCACAGGATTATTTGGAAAATTAGCTTCCCAAATCTGAGAAGGAGTACAAGTTGTTTCTGGATCTAATCCTTTTGTAGCAGTAATAATAATTACTTTTTTTGGTAAACCAATCTTTTGAATTTTCTCAATAGTTTCATTAACTCCTTTCATAGAAATTGCCGAAACTATCATATCAACATCTTTTATTACCTGTTCTAAACTGATATTTAAGTTACGAGACCATAAAGATATTTTATGTTGATTATGACTTACTAATCCTGCTAAAGCAGAACCCCATGCACCTACACCTAGAATTGCTAAATTTGCTTTTTCAGTTGATATTGGATAAGCAGATTCTAGAGTTCTAATAACTTCCTTTCTTTTATCAGCTTGAGATATTTTACCTACCATAATTTATTGATTTTACCTATTCCTGAGTTTTGATGCCAAATACTGTAACTATCTTTTTTAAATTTGGTATAAAAAAAGGTTTAATTTTTCTTAAGAAATAAAAAGATTTCCTATTTTTTTGCATCTCTATTACAGGAATACTCATAACTGATAACTGACTAAGTGGCTAGGGAAAATTAATGACTATTATATATTTCCAAATAACAGAGAATATATACTTTTATGCTTGAAAGTATGTATAATGAATTCTGCAAGGCCTACTTAACTGAATTGAGTATACCGTTAATAGATATAATTTCTTAAGTTATCAGAAAAAATTAAGTAAACACAAATTGCACAATTTTAAGAAAAAATTGGTAGGAGACATCTAAAAAATTGAGGAGAAATAAAAATGATACTCAGCCGTGATGCCCGGAAGTTACTAGCTCCAATATTGCTCTGCTTATTATTGTTTACATCTGCTTGTGGTGGAGCTAAACAACCTAGTCGTTTTGACCAGGCCCAACAACAAAGCAAAACAGAACGTCCTTCTAAAGCCAAACAAGTATCAGGTGGTAGTCTAAACAAGTACTTCCCATCATCAAGTGGTGGATATAAACTAAACTATGCTCAAGAGAAGAAAGGTTTTGCTCAAGCAAGTCTGAAAAAAGATGGTAAAGAAGTAGCAGTTATGTCTATCAATGATATTTCTGCTTCCTCCACTGCTGCCAAAAAATTCCAAAATAGTAGCCAAAAAATAGGAGGATATCCAGCAGTTGAGCAAGGTACAAAAACTACTGCAGTATTAGTAGATAACCGTTTTCAGGTAAAAGCTCAATCAAAAGACCCCTCATTTACTGCAAATGATCGCGAAGCATGGCTAAAAAAATTTAACCTAAGAGGTCTGGCTAGTCTCAAATAAAAAATCCTATCCCAACACTCGAAAAAAAGTGTCTACCTCTATTCACTTTTAACTTTTACCTTAAAAAAAAGTCAACAACCTCTCCTTCCAAGAGGATAAAAAAAGGAAATTTCAGACTTAAAACCTCCGGTGTTAGCCAGAGTTACTGATAACTGATCAACGATAACTGAAATTAAGGAGCCTTAAATGAGTAAGCCCATCTTTGAATTAGTAGATGAACTGCCCAGTGACAATATTACAATTAAAGCTTTACGTGCTTTAGACTTCATTGTTCCAGGAGAGTGGGATAACTTGGTAGGATTTGAAAATACTATCCGCACTGTAACAGGAGAAGATGACGAAGACCTAATTCAGCAAATAGGCGATCGAGCTGTAATTCTCTTCAATGATAAAGCTCAAGGATATCAACGGGCCTTATGGCTTTATCAAACTGTTAGTGGAGCAGGTCGTGCTTTAGGTACCGCTTCTTTAGCTAATATGGTTGGAGGTAAAATACCTCTGATCGGAGGTTTGTTAACTAGCCTTACTCCTAAACCAGGAAAAGCCCAAACTATTGATTTATCTCTCAAAATAGTTGCAGAACTATTAGGTTTTTGTTCCATCAATGGCATTCCCGGAGATAGTATTGGTGATTTTGTCGGCGCTCTAGGAGATTATAGTGGAGAATCTTTAATGCGTTTAGCAGCCTTAATTTGTTTTGATGGTTTAATTCCTTTAGGGCCAGATTTCCTACATTCCGCCGCTAACTGGATAGAAGGACTTTCTACCTCGGACTTAGAAGAAAACGAAGGCTTCCGGGGAATTGAAGAAGCTATTCCAGGGGATGATAAAGATAGTAAGTTAGGTTTTATTGGGGAAGCTTTTGGTTCTGTTTCTAGTTGGATGGGAGATTTTGTCAGTGATCGGGGTATTACACCAGGAAACGTGGCCAATAGCTTGCAAGGTTTCGTAGAATTTAGCGATGATAAATTGGACTATTTGGCTGCATTCTTAGATATGAGTACCAATTATTATGAACATACAGGAGTTCAAACCCTGGCTCGTCGTCTAGTAGAACGAGCTTATGCAGAAATTTAAGCAAGGAAGCATTTATGCCAGAAGAACAACAAAAAGCTAAAAAAACTGAAACTAAGCCTGCAGGAGGTAAGGTCAAACCAGAAAAGCCCCCTGCTGTCGAAAGTAAGCCTTTTGCTGAGTTTGTGCAGCAAGATTATTTGCCAGCTTTACAAAAAGCTCTTCTTGAGCAAGGTATTGATGATCTTGATCTCAGCCTAGTCAAGGAAAAATTACCTATGATAGGCTTTAGTTCATCTGAAGAATGTTGGCAAGTTGTGGGTAAGTTTAAAAAAGGCCAGCGTCAGTTCAATATCTATTTTCCCAAAAAGGATATTAAAGGCCCTAGAGCTTTCTCTTGTGCTGATAATGGATCTAAACCGGCTACCTTAGAACCTTTTTTAATTGATGAACGTAAAATTACTCTGAAGTTATTGGTGTTCGGTGTAACTCAACGTTTAAATGCTCAAAAGTGGCTGAGTTTAAACTAAATATTTCAGCAGATACTCTATCTGTTCCTAGTTAAACCAAATTACTGCCCCATTGGTCTCGAATAATTTTATAAAGGTCTACGTCTGCTTCTAGTAAGCAGGCGTGACCACTATTTGGGAGAATAACCATTTCAGCTTTGGGCAAATATTTGACTAAAAACTTAGCTTGTGATATTGAAGGTAAAAGTCTGTCTGCAGCGCTGGCAATAATTAATGTAGATTTTGGGAAATTTTTTAGTTGATTTTTCTTGACCTGGAATGAGCGCATTAGTTCAAACCGCCAGATAGCTGTTTTCTGAGAAACTGACTGCATAGCTTTGAGTAGTGCTTGACACTCCTCTGGTCTTATTCGACCTAAAGCGCCTAAAAAGGGTAGAGTTGCTGTTACAGATAATTGATATAAATAGCTTGGTAGATATTGGGTGAGATATGATCCATATTTTACTATAGGTTGTTGGCTAAATGAAGTGGCTGAATTAACTAAAATTAGTTTGTCCAATAATTCAGGAGTATTTAAGGCAACTTTTAGTGCTAAACACCCTCCAAATGATTCTCCACATAAATAAACAGGTCTTTTAGGTGCTGCTTTTTGTTCAATTTTAATTAGGTTTATTGTTTTCTCTGATAATTGTTCCCAAGTCGATAAATCATTTTGTGGGATACTCAGACATCGAATATCGAAACCAGTTGATAAGCTAGAGATTTGCGATCGCAACAATTTACCTGTACCATCCATAGCACATAGGAAAACAAACAGAGGTAATTCTGGTTGAAAGGGAGTTGGTCTTAAAAAACTAATTTTACCACTTGCCACTTGCATGATTAAATACAGATATAAATTAGTAATGATTGATAAATTAATAACTAACAGTTGATATATCTAAGTAAGTTATTATTCAATTTATACTCAAGATTGAGACTTTTATTGTTTTTTTTTGAATTTATCAATTATATCATATCCCTTTGAATATTTAACTTTAGTATAAGAAAGCCAGAGGGAAAAAGGTATAAATGCCAAATAGTTTTTGACAATTATGACTTTATTTTATATGCAAACGATGTTACCCGACATAATCTTCTTATTTAAGAAGTAGTAATCTTTTAGTTAATATAATCAACAAAAAAATCAAATTATTTAATTATTTAATCATTCAATTTCTACATAAGTAAGGGTAATTTTTTTTGTTATTCCCTAAAATAAAAATATAAGCCAAACTTCTAAAAATCACACATATTCAAGGAATAAACATAGATTTTTGCCAACAAGTTAGTAATTTATTAGCTTACATAATAATTTAGAATAAATCTCCGATTCAAATAGAGTATTACGAGAAATTACTGGGTTTATGGAAGGTGAATGTTACCATAGTAGGACACTTAATACTTTAAACGAATGAAATATACTTTTTTTATATTAAAACTACCAGGTTTGATATTATATAATTAACTAGGTATTTAGCATATTTATTTTGATATTCCGACGGTGTGAACTTATTACCCCAAATGAATAAAACATAATATTAGAGGATTTATCAACTACTGTAGGGTCCTATCGATGATTGATTAAACAAAGGTTGTGAATAATTAAAAAAACTTAACAATTTTTAAGAGTATTCTTTAATAAACTAACTGCTCACCATAATAAACCAAAAAACTACTGATAATATTGCCAAATTTGAGACTAGCACTCCCATAAAAACAATGAGCAAATCCTGAAATCAAAAATTACCTAATAAAATTAGGAGTAATAAATACTATCATAATATAAGCAAAGGGCACGGATATTTCTAAATTATCAAACTAAGTCATAAATGATTTGATTATTTTTGACATTTGTATTTTTGACTTTTGCTTTGCGTTTAGTGCTTTACCATAGAGGTAGTACCTTCAGCAAAAAATCCCCAATATTTTCTGAGCTTGCATTAGTTGTATTGTCTATTGGAAGAAATGCTTTTTTCTATGAATAGGATGATATAACTTATGACTTTTAATAGGACATTGCTAAATATAAAAATTTAGTCAGAAATTACTTAAAACTCTTGAGTTTTTTCTGTCTTCAATTATCGTAACTCCTAATATAGCTTGCCTGTAGGACTATAAAGGCTACTTTAAGTCACAAAAAGTCCATAAAATTAGCTTATTACCTAGAAATACCAGGACTCAGTTGTAAAGGAATTTGGTATTTATGTGCAATAAAAGTTCTACTACTAATCATTTCTAAGAATAAACGGTAAATTAACAGTATATTATTGGCTTGCTTCGCCATTTTGCTTCTAACTAGAGATTCAATTCTAGACTTTAAATAAATAAATAGTCTCTTGTAAGAATAATAATATCAAAATCCCAAAAGTTAAGATTTCTTTGAGAAATTTTATAACAACAACATAAAAGCATTAATGTTACGATGGGTGATTATATTCTGACGAGGGAATCATCTAAAAATTTTTAGGACAGTGGTAAGCGTTCACCCATCAGCTATGAGCTATTAATTATGAGCTATGAGTTATGAATTATGAGATATTAACTCATTACCACACCCTAGGAGGAATTAGTTTCTAACAAGAATGATCAAGTTATGAATTAAGTTCGTCTGATAGAATGGGTTTTCTATCAAGTCCAGAGTTTTTTTACAGAACTCAGATGATATGGAATTTAAAAAGTTTAACTTGTATAAATAATAAAATCCTTCTTCTTTAGTAGTTGCTTAAATATGTTCAAAACTGTTTGCATACTATAACCTAGGAAAAGCTAAATGCAAGCTAGATGAATGCTTACGGTAAGTGAACAAGTAATTAGCCATCGTAGTAAATTATTCGAGGTTAGTACTACTAAACTCATTATGATTATTACCATTGCTAGTTCAAATCAAAAGTATTTAAGCCTGATTCTCTATGAAAAACATGTATACAGATAAAAACACTTTTGCAATTACAACTCCCCTTTACTATGTTAACGATTTACCACATATAGGTAGTGCTTATACAACTATTGCTGCTGATACGTTAGCTCGTTTTCAAAGGCTACAAGGTAGATCGGTGTTGATGATTACTGGTACAGATGAGCATGGCCAGAAAATTCAAAGAACAGCTGAAAATAAAGGAAGAAACCCTAAAGAACACTGTGACTCAGTAGTTAGAGGATTTGAATCTCTTTGGGAACAACTAAATATTCAATATGACCGTTTTATTCGTACTACTGCACCTAACCACGAAAAAATTGTCAAAGAATTTTTCCAAAGAGTTTGGGAAAAAGAGGATATCTACTTAAGTCAGCAAAAAGGATGGTATTGCGTATCTTGTGAGGAATTTAAAGAAGAGCGGGAACTTACCGAAGATAAACATTGTGTTATTCATACCAACCAAAAAGTAGAATGGCGCGATGAGCAGAACTATTTCTTTCGTCTCTCCAGGTATCAGGAACGACTACAAGCTTTCTACCAAGATAGGCAGGAATTTATTCAACCCCAAAGCCGTAGGAATGAAGTCTTAAGTTTTGTAAACCAAGGATTGCAAGACTTCTCAATCTCTAGAGTTAATGTGGATTGGGCTTTTAAACTACCTGTTGATTCTAGTCATACTATCTATGTTTGGTTTGATGCTCTATTAGGTTATGTTACAGCCCTTTTAGATCCTGATAGTGAACCAACTCTAGAGAATGCTTTATCGAAATGGTGGCCGATTAATTTGCACCTAATTGGGAAAGATATATTACGCTTCCATGCTGTTTATTGGCCAGCAATGCTAATGTCAGCAGATTTGCCTCTACCTGAACGTGTATTTGGACATGGATTTCTAACTAAAGATGGGAAGAAGATGGGTAAATCCCTAAATAACACTTTAGATCCTTTTGAATTAATCCAAAAATACGGGTCTGACGCAGTTCGTTACTATTTTCTCAAAGAAATCGAATTTGGAGTTGATGGAGATTTTAATGAAAACCGCTTTATCAATGTACTAAATGCTGACTTAGCAAACGACTTAGGTAATTTACTAAATCGTACTCTGAAAATGGCTCATAAATACTTCAATGGTCAAATTCCTAAAATTAATGTTCAGGAGGTAGAAGTTACCCATCCACTCAAAAAAATAGGCATGGGTTTGGGTGAAAAAGTTACCCAAGCTTACACTTCTTTAGACTTTAGTCAAGTTTGTGAAGCTGTATTAATTTTAGTCAGAACTGGCAATAAATATATAGACGAAACTGCTCCATGGAGTTTATATAAACAAGGCCAATTAGAAGCCTTAACAGAAGTTTTATATTCTGTGTTGGAGTCTGTTAGATTAGTGGCCTATCTTTTGTCACCAATTATTCCCAATATTAGCAATGCTATCTATCAACAACTAGGTTTCTCAAATAACTTTAATGATAAATCAGCAATTAATAGTTCAGAAACTTTTGTGAAACAAGTAAGTTGGGGAGCTTTACCAGGAAATCAACTTCTAGGGCAACCTCAACCTATTTTTCAAAGAATAGATATGATATAAACCTTTGCTTAAAAATATAATTGTACCCTTTTCTACTGCATAGCTTTTTTTCTGTTACAAATTATCTCTGATTAAGAATTAATTTTTTTTATTTAATAAAAAACTGAGGTTAAAAACCATGTTGAATAATCAACAGATACAAATAGAGTGTAATGAAATATTTACACCAGAACAAATTCTAGAAAATCGTGGCAGAGTAGCCATTTTTATTGATGGATCTAACTTATTTTATGCTGCTTTACAGTTAGGAATTGAGATAGATTATACAAAACTTCTTTGTCGTCTAACTGGAGGTTCTCGTCTTCTACGTTCCTTTTTCTATACGGGAGTAGATCGTACTAATGAAAAACAGCAGGGGTTTTTGCTGTGGATGCGTCGTAATGGTTATCGTGTTATTTCTAAAGACTTAGTACAATTACCTGATGGTTCTAAAAAAGCTAATCTAGATGTAGAAATTGCTGTTGATATGATGGCTTTAGTTGGTTCTTATGATACTGCTATATTAGTCAGTGGAGATGGAGATTTAGCTTATGCTGTAGATGCTGTTAGTTATAGAGGTGTTAGGGTTGAAGTTGTTAGTCTTAGAGCTATGACTAGCGATAGTTTAATTAATGTTTCTGACCGCTATATAGATCTGGAACAAATTAAAGAAGACATCCAAAAAACTTCAAAATCTCCTAGCTATACTTATCGTCCTCTATCAGCGATAGGTTTAATTGATGAACATGATTAAAGATAATATTTGCTTTAGTTTAAATTGGAAAAATCGGCAAATTTTAGAATAGTAATCAATGTAAAAGTAGTGTTAATTTTTCTTGAAATTAGCATATTAATACCTAGAATATTTTGTGAACTAAATTTTATAGTTGCGTTAAAACAAAATTTAAATATTACTCATTAAAAGGAAAGTTTTAAAACTGAGCATTATCCATCTAAAAGCTGGAAAAAGTTTGTGCTTATGATCAAAACTTTCCTTGATTTTTATTTAAATATAACTAAAGCTTACAGGGTTGATGATTGAGAAATGTCATTTTCTATGGGGAAGATATATTAGTATTAGGTTTGGATAATAATAGATAAAAAAATATAGATTCCCATTAAAAATAATTTATAAAGGACGACTTACTATAGAAAATTAGACTATCAAAGCAAAGAATTTATTGTGAAATAAAATCAGCATAAATACTGAAAATACTATTGAATTTATTAAATATTTACTACAGAAAATTCCTGGGAAAAGATTGATAATATTTGGACGGAGTAAGTTATCATAATTTGATATAATTCTGACAATATTTGATGATAATTAATCAAGATATATTAGAGGAAGAATGGTTGATAAATTGTAGAAAGTTTTATCCGAATGCCCTGGAGAAAAACCTTGTTAAGGATATTTGTTTACAAGTCAGAAATTTTATCAGACAATTTGATCATCTTTCCAGTTATTTGAAAAGAGTTAAGTGATTTTAAATTTTTGTGCTATGGTCAAATATTCAATTTTCTTAAACTTTTTTAGTATCGAATTTTGCCACAACTATTGCGCGTATTACTATAGAATCTTGATTACATATCTTGTTAGTGGTTGCTTACCTTGAGAAAAGTGGCAAAAAAAATAAGAAATACAGTCGATTGAGTAATTAATGTGCTACAAATAATGGGGTAAGCGTATGCAAATTTAAAATCCGTTTTAGTAAGTCACAAGTAATAAGTAATAAGGGTTTTATTTTTTAAGTTGTAAAAAAAATGTGGTGAAAATTTACAACTGATTAAATATTTTTTTTGTTCTCTATTCTACTACTGATATTCCCTAGTCTTTATTTTGGATGTATATAAAAAGTATCCTGAGTAAGATTATCTAATTATAATAAGCTATTTATGAAAATACCAAATAATGATTATTTTTATTTCCAAAAGTCATCAATAATTTTATTAATATTGGTGAATTTATTTATAGGAATAACTGGTTGTAATCAAGAAAATATTCCTGAAAAATCTATTTCTAATGAAGCGATAGAAAGTGATTTAACCTTAAATGATGTTACTCTTGAAGAAGCGTCTGAAGCAGGTGAAATGTTGTGGCGGGTAAAATCTAAACGAGCTTCGTATGTAAAAAATCAAGAATTAGTTAGAGTTACTAAACCAGAAGGTGAATTATTTCGAGATGGAAGGTTAGCATATAAAATTACTGCATTACAAGGAGAGGTATATCAAGATGGAGACAAAATTTTACTTATAGAAGAAATAGAAGTATATGATATCCAAAATAAAATAATTATCAGAGGACAACAGTTAGAATGGTTAACTGAACCAGGAATAATTATTGTTCGCAACAATATAACAGGTAATAATGAACAGTTACAAGCATCAGCTCAAATGGCAAAAGTTATTAGTCTAGAAAAAAGAGTAGAGTTTTATGGTCAAGTGGTAGCTATGTTTAAAGAACCTGTGGTTAAAATAAAAACCGACCAGTTATTTTGGGAGGTAGATCAAAAAAAATTGATTGCTAATAAACCAATAAAAATAGAAGAATTAAAAGATAAACAAGTTATTGGCATAGCTTATGGTGAAGAATCAGAGTTTAATTTAGAAAGTAAAATAGCTACTATGAAGAAAAATGTACAGCTACTCCGAATTGACCCAAAAATACAAATAAGTAGTGATTTGATGATTTGGAATATGCCACAAGATTTGATTGATTCACCAGGACCGATAAGGGTATTAGAACAAGGAGAAAAAGTAGTTTTACAAGCTAATAAAGGTCAAGGAAATTTTCAGAAAAATGTTTTTGTTTTATCAGGAGATGTGGTTGGTATTGGGCAAGAAAATCAAGCTCAATTAAATAGCGATCGCCTAACTTGGTATTTGAATAATCAAACTTTTGAAGCAGAGGGTAATGTATTTTATCGTCAAGTGGATCCACCATTTAATGTTAGGGGTCTTCGAGCAGTGGGGCAACTCAAAAATGACACAGTTATTATTCAAGGTGGTAATAGTAATGTAGTGACAGAAATTATTCCTCAATAATGTATTTAAATTGTCTTATACTAAATATCAAAAGTATTGGTAAAGCTTAGAAAGTATGATTATTGAAAAGAAGATATTTTTACTTCCTTTAGAGAGTTATCCCTCAGATGGCTCCTCCTAGATAGCTCAATATAATATTAACTATTGACTGCGATGGCACAATATTTATAAAACAATATTTATAAAACAATGCGATCGCTACCAAAGTCATAAAAAAAACCTTAATAATTTCTACAAAATTAATAAGCAGTTGTGAAAATATATCCTCTACAAACACCTCATAGTGGCTATCATTGGGATGGTAGCGATCGCCGTTTTTTTGAAGGCTGGTATTATCGAGTCACTCTACCAGAAGAAAAACAAACTTTCGCCTTCATGTACTCTATAGAAGATCCTATCGGTGGCCAACCTTATAGTGGTGGTGGCGCTCAAATTCTTGGCCCTAATGATGAATATCTTTGTCGGACCTTCCCAGATGTAAAAAAATTTTGGGCAACTCCAGAGGTTCTAGAATTAGGTCATTGGGGACAAACAAATTTAACAAGTCCAGTTGGTTATTTAGACCCACAATTATTTGAGGATCAAATCAAAGAAGGGTATCAAGCTACTGCCAATTGGCATCAAGGAGTTCTCTGGGATCCAAGAAGAAATAATTATTGTCGTTGGCAATATAAAACACAACCTATCTATGGTTGGGGAAACCCAAATGCAATACAACAGTCAACTGCAGGTTGGTTATCATTTTTACAAATTTTTGAGCCGGGATGGCAAATATTAATGGCTCATGGTCTGGCTACTGGTTGGATAGAATGGAATGGGCGTATCTACAAGTTTACTAATGCACCAGCGTATAGTGAAAAAAATTGGGGTGGTGCATTTCCCAAAAAGTGGTTTTGGCTTAACTGCAATAGTTTCTATGATGTATCAGATTTAACTTTAACTGCTGGTGGTGGTAAGCGAGGAGTATTGTGGTGGATGGAAAAAGTGGCTATGATAGGTATTCATTATCAAGGCAAATTTTATGAGTTTGTACCGTGGAACTCTAAAGTATATTGGCAAATTCAGCCTTGGGGAGAATGGCAAATGCAGGCAAAAAATGATTTATTTGAGGTAGAGTTGACTGCTACTACAAATCATTCTGGTACACTTTTGCGGGCACCATCAGAACAAGGGTTAATATTTTTGTGTCGAGATACTATGCGTGGTCATTTAACTTTGAAGTTAAAAGAAGTTAGGGATAGTCATTCAAAGTTAATTTTGGAAGCCCGTAGCGATCTATGTGGTTTAGAAGTTGGTGGCGGATCTTGGGAGCAAGCTTGGGTTAAGTGATACAGAATTTCCTGCGTAAGAGTGAGGTACAAATTCTGTCTGGTAGGATGCTCCCGCTACAATAATTTTAACCTACATATATAATACAAGATGTAATATAAAATCAGGAATCAGAATTCAGAAGTTAGGAAAAAAACATAGTGGTCAATATGGAGTCAAGAATTAAGACTAAGTATTTATACTTAATATTTTTCTGAGAATTTGAGGAATGAGAAAAGTTAATGAATAGGCTCTATATCTACATACTATAAATACTTAGTAAGTCACTGATTCTTATACTACTTTTTTCTGTTACAAGTTGACCTGTAGAATATGCTTGGTGTTGTAGAGTATGGTTGTAAATTTTATTAGCCTTAATTCACAAAAAAAAGCTCGGCTCAAAAACTGCTGAGAAGAAGAACCAAGACAATTAAAGAAAGTTTTAGAAAGAATGGAGAGTGAGTGGAGAATTGTGGCCTCAAAAAAACTCTTACAAGAATTCTTGAACGTTTAAGAATAAGTGGGCCATCATAAGGGTCAAGCTGAAGGCTTAATAATTCCAAATAAAAATTAATAAAACTGAATATGTTGGGCTTTGATAAAAACCATATTAGGCAAAAGTTGAGTCTATTGTAAGTAGCAAAATTACAAGTAATATTATACGTGAGTATCGGTATATAAAATTCTACAAATATCAAAGTTAAGTAATTATTCTTCCCGGCCAATTAAATCAGAAAGTCAGGGAAAACACATATAAATAGATATTGTTTACTTTAAAGGAGTTGAGCAGACCTTTATCTAAAATTACCAAAAGACCAACACTCTAATTTTAATTTAGTGTCTGGATGAAAGGTAAGTATATAAACGTAAAAGAAACCAGAAGTTGGGTATTTAACTATGGGAAATATATATTGAACCTACACTCAGATGTACCTATCATAAAGTACATCAAAGTTAAAGGTAATTAAAGCACTATTAGATGGTGACTAGACGTATTGGAATAGGGTAGCTAAATATCTAGGCATAAGGAAAGAAGTCACAACGCGCTTTGAAAATGGCAGAAGAATAAATGCGCATTTTGTGGATTAATTTTAGACTAACTAACCTAACCTCAGTAGAGGACATAACACTAAGGTCTGAAGTTGGTGACAAAACATTTAAGAATACATAAATGTTGCATTGAGGCCACAATACAAAAACTGCCTTAGATAATATAACTAGTCAAAACCAAGGTGACAGGACTTACCGGAAACTATTTATAGGTGGATGATATGTTGACTCTTATAGAAGGATATACTAATGAAAAAGGACGTCTGGGAGAGGAGCCGAGAGGGAGGTGAAAGTCTAACGTCCCGTTCTGAAGACGAGTCGGGTAGGTTAACTTATCTGGCGAACTTTTAATTTAATGTCGGGAGTATGTCAATTTTTAAGTTTTGGTTCTAGGGGTAGTGATGGACATAGAGAAGTTGTCTGAGTATAATCAGATTAAGATTTATCAATAGGTTAAAAAATTTTGTAGGGTTTTTATTTTCCTGTCACACCAGAATTTTTTTATCGCACTACGCAGATAGGGTGGGGACATTTATAAACCCTCAAATTTACTCAAGAATTACTTTTGACTTCTGAGTTCTGGTTAGCACTACAACATCCATTCTGATGCTCTCTCGCCTAGATCTAAAGGAATACTAACGGCCTTGCCTAGTCTTGGTCTTTCCTTTGTATTTTCAATATAATTCCTGACAGTTTCTACGCTACCAAAACCACTGATATAGGTAGCTATATCATCTAAGTGAGCTAAATATTCTGGTTCTGTCATAGGAAAGGATGCTTGTTCCAAATACTTCCACATCACCTGCACAAATATTTTGTCCTTTATCCGCCGTATTTGAACATCATAAGACTTACCCCACTTTTCGAATAATAATTGATATAATTCTTCGCCCTTCATATCCACACCTAAGATTTTCTATTGAGTTTAGTTTATATCACAGTTTTATTGTGATATAATAATATGTTTTTTCTATTAATTCAAAATCCTTTTGTTTACATTTCTTGACAATCAAGAGTATAAGTTAAAACAATGTAATAATAATCAGGAAACGGCGTTAAGACAGAATTATTCTATCTAATAGAAGATTGTCAACTTGTCCGTAGTTGCAGGCTAACAGCAATTATATTTTTGTCTGCATATAATTCATTCAATAGAAATGTAAATTAACAAAAACACCTAACATATTCATGGCTCAAGCAGAAGGAACACCAGATGTACCCAGTATGGGTCGTCGTCAATTTATGAATCTTCTCACTTTTGGAACTGTAACAGGAGTAGCTCTTGGAGCACTTTACCCAGTCGTTAACTATTTTATCCCTCCATCTAGTGGTGGATCTGGTGGTGGAGTAACAGCTAAAGATGCTCTTGGTAACGATATTATAGTCAGTGAATTTTTGGCCAATCACAACTCCGGAGAACGAACTTTAGCCCAAGGACTTAAAGGAGACCCTACTTATGTAGTGATCGAAGGAGAGCAAACCTTGGCTGAATATGGGTTAAATGCAGTATGTACTCATCTAGGGTGTGTTGTACCTTGGAATGGTAGTGAGAATAAATTTATTTGTCCCTGTCATGGTTCTCAGTATGACAATACAGGAAAAGTAGTGAGGGGGCCAGCACCTTTATCTCTAGCATTAGTTCATGCGAATGTTAGTGATGATAAACTGGTCTTTACTCAATGGGAAGAGACAGATTTCCGTACCGGAGAAAAGCCTTGGTGGGTTTAAGTTTTGTCTATTTTTTAAGACAAGTTTAAGCTGCACCTATGTAATGAATATGCCATTAATTCTGTTAACTTTATAGTTGCCCAGAATATGGACTATCTAATAGATGGCATATTAGCTGCAACTATAAAGGGTTAGAGATACACTTAGGCAAGACCCCTGAATGCTTTTCAAGGTCTTGCTCCTCACTATTACCGTAGAACCAGCAAGTAAACGTTAAAATTTCTAAATTAGTGACGTTTTTATCAGTTGGATCAAGTAGCTGCTATTTGTGATAGCTCCGATGGTTAATGGTGGTACAACGTCAAATTTGTAGAATTTTTTGATTTTTGAGAGAAGACATAATAGGTAATGTCAAAAATAAATTTATCAACTATGTGGAGTAGTTTCATTAAGAAGATCGCCAAGACAATTTTAGTAGCGATCGCATGCATATCACTATTTCTCACAAGTTCCCCAGCAGCAAATGCCTATCCTTTCTGGGCACAAGAAACTGCTCCAGCAACTCCCAGAGAGGCTACAGGCAGAATTGTCTGTGCTAACTGTCACCTTGGTGCCAAACTAACTGAAGTAGAAGTACCTCAGTCTGTACTACCGGATACAGTATTTAAGGCTGTTGTTAAAATTCCCTATGATACTGATGTTCAACAAGTATTAGGTGATGGTAGCAAAGGTGGCTTAAATGTAGGTGCTGTATTGATGTTGCCTGAGGGCTTTAAAATTGCACCTGAAGATAGAATACCTCAAGAGTGGCAAGAAGAACTAGCTGACCTTTATTTCATGCCTTACTCTGAAGAGCAGGAAAATGTTCTTCTATTCGGACCAATGCCAGGGGATGAATACCAAGAAGTTGTATTCCCTATATTATCTCCAGATCCTGCAACAGATAAATCTATCCACTTTGGTAAATATGCTGTTCATGCTGGAGGTAACCGAGGACGTGGCCAGGTTTATCCTGCTGGTAATAAGAGCAATAATACTACTTATAACGTGTCTGCTAGTGGTAAGATTACCGATATTACTTTTGAAGAATACGTAGGTAATCAAATCACTATTGAAACTCCCGATAGTGAGACTGTTGTAGATCTAGTTCCTCCAGGCCCTGAACTTTTAGTTGCTGTAGGAGATACTGTTGAAGCAGGTCAGGTTATTACTAATAACCCTAATGTCGGTGGTTTTGGTCAAGCAGATACGGAAATTGTGCTGCAAGATGCAAACCGAGTTAAATGGTTAATGGCATTTTTTGCTTTGGTTATGCTAGCTCAAATTATGTTGGTCTTGAAGAAAAAACAAGTGGAGAAAGTTCAAGCTGCTGAAATGAATTTTTAGGTTGTCTGAGTTTTTCCCTTGAAAATTGACTGATGGGGAGCAAAGCATCAGCAGTGGAGGTAAACTTCATTTCTGAAGCTTTGCTCTTTTTAATACCAATTTTCATAGATAAATGCTAACTTTTTGTAAAACTTTAGTTATTAGACCTCTCCAAAAATCCCCATCCAAAAATGCCAATTTTAGAAGGGTGAAGTAAAGGTTTGAGAAGTTTTTCTGGAGATATCTAAAGTTAGGCGATCGCTAGTTAATTTTTGATGCAGATGCTGTCGTCTCATACTACTAACTCTATTTCTATCTATAAAACTTAAATAACTGTAAGTTTTATAGCCGGTTATTTTAGTTCATAGACTAGATAGTTAGATAATAATTCATATTTAAGTTGAGCAATAGTTTTCCCAGAATATTTGCCAATTTTTTCAAATAATTCCAGACTAATATAGTACAAGCCATAAGATTGATTTTAATTTTCCCCCGGCGACATTTGCTAAACTAAAGCTCAGTTAATTGCTTAATTATCGTGTAAAATTATTCAATTTTTTATCTATTTTGTGATTTAAGTTCTATGTCATTTAATTGCTTAATTATCATGTAAAATTATTCAATTTTTTATCTAGTTTGTGATTTAATTTATATGTCATTATTACTAGAATATCTCAAATAATTAGTAACAATATATTCTGCTAAAGTTGGAGCAGACAGCAGGGAAAATAATTTCACTATACTCATTTTTAATAAGTCAAAATATACTTTTTTCTTCTGTTTTTTACGCGGCTACTCTAGAATAGGTAAGTTTTTTTTCGGAATAACTGTATCATCAAAAATTAGATATGGCTCTCTCTGTTTTATAAACAATTTATTTTTGAATATTTTGCCATAAATATTGTGATTTCAAAATTTTAACACTTCAAAGATTAATTCTAGTAGGGCTCACTTTTTTCATATGATTAGCCAAATTTGTTATGATAAAATTTGTTTTATATGAGAGTAAACAATGACAATAGTAAATATAATTAAAACTCATTTATTATAGGGAATAAGGAATAGTTTTATTCTCTAATAATTTAGATATTTTATAGTTTTTCATTAAACTTGATCATGATTTAAGTTGGAAAATTTTGTGGAAATATTGTCGCTGGAATAGTAGTCATATTTATCTGGTAAAGCAGCAAATTATATCTAGGTTATCTAGTGCAACCACAAACTAATACAATACATATAGCGTTTTTTCTTTCCTATTAATTATATTAATTATGAGGGTGAATAGAAGAAAATAGTAGATATAAAAATGGAAAGATACTTTTTTTATGTGTATAAAAACTATACTATAATTTTGTTTTTTTTCACCAGAAAATGAATACTTACTTCCTAAATCTTATGGTTTTTTGTAAAACTTAAAACCTTAGAAAAACCATTAGTAGGTAGGCAAAAAAAACTTAATTAGATTAACTTTTATCGACCAAGTTCAGGTTCTTACAAACAGTTGAGTGGAGGGGAGATTTATGGAGATTTACATTTTTTTACATACTGATAAATTTAAACGCATAACTACTTAAATAGATAAAATAATTGAATGAACATAAATTTGACACAGAGAGAGGTTAAATATAGCAAAAACTTCTCTAAAATTTGAAGGTCTATATCGCTAACTGCTAATTGTCAGATAATGATACAATTGCCAACATTCGTCTACAAGAAATTAATAACATAAATGTCAATTGAGAAAAAAAATGTAACAGTTGGTTCTATAGAATGGTTTTATCGGGAAGCTCAACCCGATGGGAAAACAGATAAACTACCAGTATTACTATTACATGGATTAGCTTCTCAAAGCCATAGTTGGACTGTCATTATGCCTGAATTAGCTCAAGCAGGTTATCGAGCGATCGCTCCTGACTGGATAGGTTGTGGTTTTTCTCCGAAACTAGACAAAAGAGATTTTCCCTACACAAGTGAAGCTTTTATTGAAGTTTTAGCAGAGTTAATTAATAATCTACAACTTGAGCGTTTTTATCTAGTTGTGCAAGGATTTTTAGGCTCAGTAGGTTTACAATATGCTTTACGAAATCCCAAAAAAATTGAACGTTTAACTATTTTAAATACTCCTCTTTCTACGACTGCAAAATTACCTTGGCAAATTAAACAATTAGGGATACCTTTCATTGGAGATATGCTGACTCAAGATCCTCTATTTGTGGATAGAACTTTAGAAAAAGGTAGTCGTTTAACAGTTGCTGATCAAGATTTAGAAGTTTATCGTAGTCCTTATTTAAGAAGTTCTGCTGCTGGTAGAGCCATATTAGCAATTGTGAGAAATTTAGATTTAAAAAAGTCAATGGCAGAAATTGAATCTGGCTTTAAAGAATGGCAACAACCAACATTAATTATTTGGGGAATAAAAGATCCTTGGTTAGATATTAGTCAAGGGGAAAATTTAGCTAATATTTGTCAGAATGGAAAGTTGGTTAAATTGCCAGAAGCAGCACATTACCCCCAGGAACATTGGTCAGGAAATATTATAGATGAACTACTGTTATTTTTGCGGATGATAGAGATTTAGAAAGAATTTATTTCAATTTTTTTATCCTTAGAATTATTAATAGCCATATAGCGGTTTTTAAACATAAAATTATTGCTATCTAACTCTTACAACTTCACTTAAATAATGTTAGAAATTATACCAAATATTAATCTCTATTCCCTATTAGCTAAAATTGTCAAAATTTATACCCCATTAACCCCAAAACGGCTTCAATATCAAGGCATAAGTTTAAATTTTAGCTTTAACTTTAAATTTTTAACTTCAGCAATAAAAGCTACCAATTAGCCAATAATGTTTCTAACTGTTTTCGTACTTTTCCCTGATTAATGTAGGCATCTGTTGCCTCTAAGATTCTCTCTAAGTTGGCTTGCCGAGCATCATCTATTGCTAGTAATGGGTCCTTGAGAGGTAGTTGTAGACGAAGATAGCGTTTTTCTCTGTCAGTATCCATTCCACCTATGATTTGTTCGGCAACATATCGATGTATATCAGGGGGAGCATCCATAAATACATCTGCAATACGCAAACCCCATTGGACCAGTCCCCAACCTCGTACTTTTTCCCAGGGAATTGGAGATGCGGGATCTCCAGTACCAATAGATATTACTTTAATCTGCTCAATAGAGTCTCCTGTAGATTGATCCAAATACTGACGTAATAGCTTGATAGCCTCTGCCACAGCACAGGCAACAGGATTATTAGCACAAACCCCTCCATCAATTAATGAGTAAACTCGCCCATCATATTTGATACGGTGGGCCGGAAAATAAGTTGGGGCTGAGGCAGAAGAGAGACAAATTTCCCAGAGTGGAACTTTAGAATACCAGCGATCATGGTCCCAGCTTTTAAATATTACAGGATTACGGCTAATGGTATCATAGCTAGGAACAAGAATTTTTAACGAGCCCATCAATTTATTAGGATCGGATGTAATGTCAGAAAATTTATTTTCTCCAAATTGCTCCTGAAGTACCCCCATTAAGCCTTCGTGGGAAAACTTGGGAGCAGAAAGACCATATTTGAAAATGATTGGTAGTCGTTTAAGTGAGAAGAGAGATTGATAGGGGAATATTTGCAAACCTTTCTCCAGATATAGATTTAACATTTCTTCAGGGCTTTTTCCGAGTCCAATTCCTACAGCTAATATTGATCCTGTTGAAGTACCAGCTATTAGATCAAAATGATCTTTTAAAGGGCCACCTAATCGTTCCTCAACTTTTTGAAGAATACGGGCAGGCATAATACCTCTAATACCACCACCATCTAAGCATAAAATACGAAAAGCCATAGTTTATTACCTCCAGGGTTTGATTTTGTGATACTAAAAATGTAAAGTAAATAGTAATCCTAAAATTCACTTTATATTTAAGCTTATTAATAAAGTTTAATTGATAATACTTAAGCAAAAGATCAAATAATATAGTATTTAGAGGGGTTAATAGTCATTAACTCTGCTCTAGATTAGTTATGGGTAATTCCTGATTAATTTATAAAAATATAATGATTATATCCTATTTGATCTTAATCTAAATGAAAACTGCATTAATTACAGGGGCTTCTTCTGGAATTGGTGAAACTTTTGCTAAAGAATTAGCAGCGAGAAAAACCAATCTAGTATTAGTGGCTCGTTCGGAAGATAAATTACATAAATTAGCAAATCAGGTCGAGAGTAAATATCAAATTCAGACCAATGTAATAGTTCAAGATTTAACAGCATCAGCAGCAGCAAAGTCTATATTTGAAGTAGTTTTAGAGCAAGGATTAACTATAGATTTATTAGTTAATAATGCTGGTTTTGGTGACTATGGAAATTTTACTCAAAGACCTCTAGAAAAGCAGGTAAATATGATTCAATTAAATATTACTGCTTTAGTGGAATTAACATATTTATTTTTAGGCCGAATGCAACAACGCCAGTCTGGTGGGATTATTAATGTTGCTTCAATTGGAGGATTTCAACCTTTGCCTTATATGTCTGTTTATGGTGCAACTAAGGCATTTGTTTTAAGTTTTAGTGAGGCTTTGTGGGCAGAAAATCGAGATTCAGGGGTGAAGATATTTGCCCTTTGTCCTGGACCAACAGAGTCAGATTTTTTCAAGAAAGCAGAATTTCCGGAGTTTGCTCGAGAAGGTTCAGAGGCAAAATTGACCTCTGCACAAAATGTAGTACGAGATGCTCTTGAAGCATTAGAAAAAGATAAGTCTAATGTTGTTACAGGAGAATTTTTAAATCAGGTAATTGTTAATACTTCTCGTTTTCTTCCCCGAGAGACTTTAGTTAGTTTGGTAGAAAAACAGTTTAAAGGTTTGGATTCCAATAAGTAAGTAAATATACTTCCTATTGCCAAAAAAGTCATTTCCATCTTAAATCTAAGAATAGAATACTAAAATTAGCTTTGACAAACAAAAAAGATTATGTTAAACAAACGGTCGATAGTAGCATGGGTAATAGTGCTGTTAGTAGCATTTTTGGCAAGTTGTAGTTCTCCGACTCCACCGCTAACCTACTCAGATGCTCAGTTACAAAAAATAGAAGTATCTGAATCAGGAATACAGGCTTTACGCGATCGCATGGATGAACTAGAAAGCCTAATTCAGAAAGGCGAATGGGTAAATATTCGTACATTTATCCACGGGCCTTTGGGAGATTTGCGGAGTAAGACTAATTATCTCACCCAAAGTCTACTGTTGCCAAGAGATAAAACACCTGTACTGAATGCAGCAAAAAAGATATTTGATGACTTAGAGGATATTGATACAGCAGCAACAGAAGGCAATAAAAAACAAGCTCTGAGCGAGTACAAAAAAGCAATAGCTGATTTTGATGCTTTCTTAGATTTAGTGCCAAAAAATAGTTAAATAGTTTTCAGTAGTTATAGCTTTTATCATTTAGCTATCAGCTATCATATCAAGTAAAAACTATTGGTTTTCAAGGATTTCAATTTTCTCAATTTCCTCAAACTTTTTTGTAGTGTTTAAGTATTGAGCTATCAGGTAAATTCTCATGAATTAACCATAATAAAAATGCTTTTATTATATCAATTACTCCCAATGATAAACTCCCTAAAATTTTTGTTGTGGGTATTCAAAGAGACATGAAATAAGCACTATCTTAATCTAAAATCTAGATGTAGAGATACTCCAGAGAATATCTCTACATCTATTTTTCGACTAAGTCTTATTAATTAGCTATAGCAGTGAAATCAGGCATACTTACAGTCTAAGCCCTTTAAAATAAATCCTCATCAACAAGTATTTTAAATACACTAGCGCACTTTGCCTATATAATAAAAATGCCTGGCTATTTTTAATAATAATAAAATCTACATTTTACACTTCCAAACCAAGTATAAAAAATTAGGAGTCCGGAAAAAAATAATAGTGGTGAATAAAGGTAAATAATCAATCATTTATGATTAATATTTTCCTGATAATTTGACTCCTGAGGAAAGTCAATGAAGATGATTTTATAGTATAAATACTTAAAATTGATATAGAGAATATGGAATCAAACTTTTGTAGTTTAGGCTTATGGATACTATAGCTGTAGCTGACTGAATTAAAATTATTTACAGTCAATTGAAGTAATTGATTGAAGTAATTATAGAATTATAAATATATACTATATAATTGGATTCTATATACAGCAAATTTGGGGCAAATTATTTACTCTTTAAATAAGCAAGTCGGTTTTGAAATTAATTGCTATATAACAAAATGTAAATTTGCCTCAAATCAGATCTCTAGAGGAGCTTGAAGTCAGTATACAAATCTTAATATACCTAAGTTTTTTCATGCCTACCTACTTAGTGAAAATCATGTAGTAGGGGTTCTTGACCCCGTTTTGACCCCGTTAAACAACGGACAGGGCTGTAACTCCGACCTTGGAGGGGTAGGGATGTTGCATAAGGGCGTCGGTAAACAACATTTTAAAATTAACATAATTCTAGAGGGTTAGTTAATAGTACAAAAAGGTTATTCCCTTTGTGTTAATTACTGAAATTTCTGAAGTTTGACAAAAAGTTAGCATTAATGCATGAATTGGTATTACTTGAGCTTAAAGCCATAGTAAATTGATATTTTTTAAATTATTCAAAATGAGTCATATAGTAATTATTGGATGTGGAGTAGTTGGAGCAACGATCGCTTATCAACTCAGCAAAATAGAAGGTTTAAAAATTACAGTCTTAGATAAACAAATGCCTGCTCAAGGATCTACGGGTGCTGCTTTGGGTGTTTTGATGGGAGTTATTAGTCAAAAAGCTAAAGGCAGACCTTGGAAAATGAGACGCATGAGTGTGCAAGCTTATCACAATTTAATTCCTGAGCTAGAAGCCAAAATAAATCGCTCTATTTCTCACAACCGTCAAGGTATTTTACAGTTGTGTTTGCCTGGGGAAGATCTCGACAAGTGGCAAAGATTAATAAATATTCGAGAAGCAGATGATTTGCCATTAGAAATGTGGGATGTAGAACGACTAGGCGATCGCTGCCCCCAGCTCCAAATATCAGAGGTGATAGCAGCTATTTATTCTCCCGAAGATTTACAAGTTAACCCTGTTGAATTAACTTTAGCTTTAGTAGAAGCGGCTCAACAAAATGGTGTGAATTTTCATTTTGGGGTCACAGTTGCTGAATATAAGACTATTTCTCTGCCAAGAAATGAATATCGTTGTCGCCAAGTATCTATAAAAAATTTGGATGAGACAAAAAAAACTCCTACTTTGCCAGATGTAGACTGGTTAGTTGTTGCCGCCGGCTTGGGTTCATTACCATGTTTACAAGGAATAAAAGGGGGTAAGCTACGCTCTTTGCAACTCAAGCGCAAGTCTAATGTTGATAATAGATTTACTCTAATACCTGTATTAGGTCAAGCTTTACATCTGCAAGTGTCAACGCTTTTAGGAAAGTCAGATTTTCAACCAGTGATCACTGGGGATGATGTGCATATTATACCAGTAGCAGAAAATGAATATTGGGTGGGAGCAACAGTTGAATTTCCCAACGATATCGGTGAGGTGGTAGCTGACTCCAGTTTATTAGATCACGTGATGGCGAGAGCAATTAGTTTTTGTCCGGGTTTAGCAGATGCAAATATTCTTAGGAAATGGTCTGGTTTACGACCTCGTCCAGAAGGTCAAGCTGCTCCTGCAGTTGGTTATCTGGAAGGTTGGCGAAATATATTGTTGGCAACAGGTCATTATCGGAATGGGGTGTTGTTAGCTCCAGCAACAGCAGAGGCAGTTGAAAAAATGATTGTCAAGTAATATCATGTCAGCTTTAATACTTACACTTGACTTTGTTGGATGAAAGTGGCAATATAATTACTGTACTTGCTCTGCTAAGGTGACAGCCCTTCTTAGTTATATTTAACTAGATTTCAGCCTATGTGCCTTTTGGGTTTACTTGCTTGAATTATATGGTTCAGCTTGGCTTCAGTTTTTGACACCGTCGTCCGACAAAAAGAACTTCGACTCAGGAAAACAAGCCAACTAAAGCTAGATCAAATAATCTAAATAACATTAGATTAAGAAAATTTTCCAAGGCCGTTCTGCTAAGGTTACCCAAACTTACCTATACGGGAATTGCATAAGCTTTAGAGGTAACTTCGGTTTAATTGCTCTAAAGCAAATGTTCGCAAATAGGCTACACTATCCTTAGCATAATTAAAATATTTATTATCTCCAGTTAGATTATATATATAGAGGTTTTCAGAAAGATAGAACCCACTTCTTTGAACAAAAACCCTTGTAGGGACGCCCTTATGCAACATCCCTACTGTGGTCAACCTAAGTAAAAGCTGCTATAAGCAACACCATAGGCGAACAGTTGTCTTGACTTAGTTCTTACAGCTAATTTGCAGGTTGATGAGGTAAGCTAACGCGGGCAAAATGGCTGCGCTACATGATTTTTACCAAATATAGCCGGACATCATTTTCCTGCAAATTAGCTGTATATATTCTCTTTCTGGTTTAACAAGACCATTGACTGGATCTGCCAATTCTTTGTTTCTACTCAAGCTCCTAGGGAGTGATAATTATTTAATTGCTTTACCCAGTTAAAAGATAAACCTGTAGGAATGTTGAATGCAACATTCCTACTTGATGTCTACTTAACTGAAAGCTGTTTTAAAATAGATAAAACCTGGTCATGAATTATTTTATTACTAACAACTATACCCCTGTTCTCAAGCATCTTTGCGCCATCAGCAAAATTTAATGGTTTGCCATGAATATCAGAAACACGCCCTCCTGCTTCCTCAACTACGATCGCACCAGCAGCATGATCCCAAATATTTTCTCGGTAATTTGGAGACTTTGGTGAGGGCAAGCGCAAATACAAAGCAGCTTGTCCAGATGCAACGATACCGTATTTCGCTTGGGAGTCTACTCTAACTGATGCTGCTGTAATACCTACTGCTTTTGCTACAGCATTCTGACGGTCTTGGTCGCCGTGAGAACTTTCCACGCTCTCAACAAACCGAAGATGAGCAGTATCATCAGCCTGCACAACTTGAATGGGAGTCAGTTCGCCCCCTGCTATTGGCATCATTGCTGCACCTTCACCTCTTACTGCTACATATAACATTCCTGGTTGATTATTTTCTACTGGCATTGCAGGACAAGCTAACACCCCGACTTTAACTTCTCCTTCTTCGACTAATGCTAAAGCTACTGCATATTGGTCTTGACGTAAAAACCCTTTCGTGCCATCAATAGGGTCTAACGTCCAATAACGGGGTCCAACTTTACCATTACCTTGGTTAATCCACTGTACTACCTGTTCTGGAGTAGCATTTGTTATTTGTTCTTGCACATAATTTGTCACTTTTGTCAAATTTTCTGCCATTTCCGGAGTTTGTAACTCAGTAGCATCTTCTTCTCCTACCACTGGATCATTGGGAAAAGCTTCAGCTAAAGCTTTACAAATTAATGCCTGAGCACCATAGTCAGCAACAGTTACAGGACTTTTGTCGCCCTTTTCCATTGCTGGGGGAATATTGATACGCACCTGTTCGCAGAGTTTGGCTGCTGCTAGGGCAGATTCTATTGCTATTTGTTTTTCGCGTTCGTAAGCCATGAGTAGTTTAGATTTGGGTACTCCTCATAGCATATATTATATTTGGTAAAGGCTTTGTTGCGTTGCGGATGCCCATAGTGTAAAAATCACAATATGTGGCACAAAAGTAAATATGAGTAAGTCCAAGTATAAGTCCAAATCAAAGTCCAAGTGCCATATCCCTACCTTCATATAACAAAGCCTTTGGCAAGTTAATAAATAGATGGTACTTTCTGGGAAAGTTTGACTAAAGCCGCGATCGCCTTAAGTTAGTCAAAATCAAAAATCAAAAATCAAAAATCAAAAGTAAGAACAGAAGTTAAAAGGGAGCAACTTCATCCCCCCCCTTCTTCTGCTATATTTTCTGGAGTGCTTACCGTAGAAATATCCAAATTTTCTGTAGCTTCAAGAGAAATAGTTGTATTATCCTCTAGTTGAATTGGGGTTAATTTTGTCATAGTATAATTAATTATCCGTAAATTAATAATTCTCTGAGTATTGTAATTATGAATCAATCAAATGATGGTGGAAAAATTGAACATATTGTCAATACAGTAATGGGGGTAAAAACTGAAGATACAAATCAATCTCTAGACAGAAAAATAGTTCCGACAAAAGAACTAGATTTGAAGACAGTTTTAATTTATAAATTAGGAACTATTCTGCAAATAGGAATAATTATTCTCACTTTCTGGGGAATGGAAAAATT
Source organism: Trichodesmium erythraeum IMS101 (assembly GCF_000014265.1). NCBI lineage: Bacteria > Bacillati > Cyanobacteriota > Cyanophyceae > Oscillatoriales > Microcoleaceae > Trichodesmium > Trichodesmium erythraeum. The sequence continues at coordinate 2,735,584 of NC_008312.1, read as the reverse complement.
AGTAATTTTAGTTGATAATTCCTCCTTTTTTCCCAATTGGTTAAGCACTGTATTTGCCGGATTATTTTTCACATTATTGAGTATTCGTTCGCGAATTTTTTCGTTCTTAGATAATACCCGCACTAGGAAAACCTATGATAATATTGTTAGACCAAAATGGGCACCTCCACCTCTAGCTTTTCCCATAGTTTGGATGACAATTTCCATTTTAAGAGTAATTTCTTCTCTATTAATTTGGCAGCAGATGAACCAACAATTTTTAGTGCTTCCTTTTATAGCTTTTGCACTACATCTTGCTTTAGGAGATACTTGGAATACTATCTTTACTGTACAAAAGAGGTTAGGTGCTGCTGTTCCTGTAGTTATTTTAGGTCCTTGGTTATCTGCATTAATAGTTACTATACTTTACTGGCAAATTAACCCTATAGCTGGAATCATTTTGGCTCCTTCTTGTGTGTGGTTAACTGTGGCTGTTGTATTAGTATTTAGGATTTGGCAGTTGAATGGTCAAGAACCATTATACCCACTAAAATTAAACGTTAGCTAAAATATACTTAAGTATTGTAGGAGTTTTTTTCGCCAAACTCCTACTAAATTTTAAAGTCGAATAGTTTTAGCTCATACTGACAATAGGAATTATATGACTCCGAAGCCAACATATTTGATATTAGCAGAACAAATTAGTTATCTACCATAACGACTTTAAATATCGGCATAGTCAAACCTAATTTAATTTGGTAAAATCTCGCTCTTGAAGATTGAATAATTAATTACCGCGTAGAATTTTCAGGATATTATTCTAATATTAATTCTCAATGATCAGTTATCAAAAAACTTTCTCCTCCAAGTGCCTTTTCTTTCCTTCTAACTTAATTGCGTATTTAGCAATAGGAATTATTACTTAATTTCTTGCTATTAACTTTTATTACATATTTCATCAGCACTATTGCTGTATACTATCATTTAATTAGATATTTAATAATAAGAATTATTACCAATAGGTATTTAGCAATCAGTAAAATCAATAAGATATAGTCTAATTTCGTATCTGGCAAAAATAATTATTACTCAATTTTTTGTTATTAACTTCTATTACTTATTTATACAGTACAGATCAACTATTATTAGTCTGTACAAGATTTAGTCAACTTGGACAAAAACTACACAATGAGACTAATATTAGTAGTTATATCTGGAATCATAACTAAATTATCCAACATATATAATCCTACTTCGTAATTCCTGTTAGAATAAAAGTGTATTATTTAAAATAATCGTGATTATTTGCGAAAAGAAAACATAGATTGAAAATAAACTGGAAGGGTAGCTAATTGATGATTAAATCAAACCAAGCTGCGTATTCTGGAAAACAAACACAGGATTCAATGAGTAAAAATTCAACTATTGATACAAAGGAAAAAATTCTCAATGCCGCAGAAAAACGGTTTGCCTCTCTGGGTTTTACAGGAACTTCACTAAGAGCTATAGTCCGGGAAGCCGATGTAAACTTGGCGGCCATTCATTATCACTTTGGTTCCAAAGAGGAACTGTTTATTGCAGTAGTCCGACGGGTAGGACAACCCATTGTTCAAGAACAACTACGACAACTCAAAATTCTAGAAGAGTCAGATCAGCTCCCTTCACTGCCGGAAATTTTAACAGCTTTTGTCAGCCCTCCCCTAAAGATGCTTCAACAGGGATCAGAAGAATCTCGAATTCATGCACAATTTATGGGGTGTTGCCGCACCGAACTCCACCCAATTCATAAACGGGTAGAACAAGAATTTAGAACTATTCAACAAAGATTTCTATACATACTAACAAAAGTGCTACCCCATAAATATCCTACAGAATTAAAGTGGAATCTTGATTTAATAGTTGCAATGGTAGTGCGCAGTTTGAATCAAATTGAAGAATCAGAAATATTAAGTGACAATTCTATTGATCAATTTATAGAGCATCTTGTAACTTTTATAAGTTATGGAATTAGTGTTTGATTTTAGATATCAATTAATAATATTATGTTTACTTAAAAATTCTGAGATGAAACTTTGATCAAAGTTATGCCTTATAGTAAATTTACCCTGAGGAAAGCCCTCGAAGATTTTCAACTGACTATGGTTACAGGCGATCGCTTTCTCCCAGACATTTACCCAATTCATCCTACTGCTTTACTTAAAGATACCCTAAAATAAACAGTACCTTGGGCATCGCTGTTAGTAGTGAAACAGCTCGTTCTGAAGGTATTATTAATCCCGTCTTAGTTGAAGCCAAAAAAGAAGATATCAAACCATGTCTTGGACAATGTTTAGCAGAAATGGTAGCAGCTCAACGCTTTAATGAACAAAAACGGCTATTAATTTCAACTATCTACGGTGCAGTTACAAGTGGTACAGTTTGGTGATTTCTTAAACTAGAAGAGCAAACTGTAACAATTTATTTGACAGATTATCCATTGCCACCTGTTGAGAATATTTTGAGCTTTCTAGTTTGGATGGCAGGTTAAAAATTATGCATTCAAAAGTCATCTATTCAAAAGTAAGATTTTATTGCCTTAAAAGTTAAAAGTTAAAACTAATTTCTGATATCAGATCAAATATACTTAATTCGGTGAAAAAAAATGTTTCCTCTTCAGCCAATATACAAATAAAATCATGCATTCAAAAGTTGAAAGTTAAAAGTTAAATTTGAATTACTGTGCGATAGGATAATTCAGCTTTTGAACTGTTGGATAAAATTACATTTTTAATAGCTACAGCAACTGCAGAGCCAAGGTCATGCTATGCCAACATAACTTTTTAATTTTCCTTGGAGACTAATTCCTGCTTCCAATATCATGAGTTAATAACTCATAACTGATAGCTGAATGCTGAATGCTGAAAGCTTAAGCTTTTGCTTGGTCATCCTGTGCAAAAAATTCAAGTTTAGCCGATCATCTTTTTCGTGTCAGACTTTTAATTCTTCTTGGAGGCTAATTTTTCTAACTAGGCTGATATCTGATAGCTGACTGCTGAATGTGTACACTAATTTCGATTGAGTCGGTTTATAAGTCCTTATAATATTGATTCCCTTCTAACAGTTTTTAAGCCATTGGTAGACCTATTAAACCTGTACCTCAAAACCCAATTTTCATCAGTCGTTTCCTCTAGATTTTCTTATACTGCTATCATATTATTTGATGTTTGTCAAAATGCTGGTGATTAGACTATTAAAACAGTTAATGATGTAACTGTATTTAATCTGAGTTCACCTTGACTCTTGGGTAATATTATTTTATGAGAATTTGATCAATCTCATGCTGTTTTCTCCAGCTGCTTGTTAAGGTATAATACTAACTATTAATTATTTGACGGAGGTTTGATGTTAAGAAAATTGATGGATAAAAACTGGTTCTCACGTTTTAGGTATTTCTGTTTGTTTTTGGGAACTATCGTGGTTTTGATAGGTTGCCAAGTAGCTTTAGCTAATGGTGGTAGTGATGATTTTGTGAAAGTAGATAATATCTGGCTATTGTTAGCTGGGGCTCTGGTATTTTTTATGAATGCTGGTTTTGCTCTGTTGGAAGCAGGTTTTTGTCGCAGCGATAATTCTGTTAATGTCTTGGCAAAAAACTTAATCGTTTTTTGTGTGGCGGCGATCGCCTTTTGGATGTTTGGTTTTGGCTTGATGTTTGGGGATAGCTCATATCATCTTCCTTGTAGGGGAAACTTCGAGCAAAAGAATGAAAAAGTACAGAGTTATCACGGACATTTTTCTCCAACAATGGAATATAATGAGTTCGAGCAAAAGTCACAATTTATTCTACCGCCAAAAAATGATACTCCCCTAGGTTATCCTAGCAAAGGATTTTCTTGTTTGCAGCGTCAGTTTCCTAAACGTTCTATCGCCTCTATATTTTTCTTTCAATTAGCATTTGCTGGCACTGCAGCTACTATTGTTTCTAGAGCAGTTGCAGAAAAAATGAAACTTTGGGTATTTTTCTGCTTTAGTTTTATTTTGGTAGGATTTTTATACCCTATTGTCGGTCATTGGGTATGGTCAGAATATGGTTGGCTCAAGCAAGGACTGAACTTTATAGATTTTGCCGGATCTACTGTTGTTCATACTGTGGGAGGAACTGCTGCTTTAGCAGTTGCTATATTACTTAAGCCAAGATGGTCTTGGCTTGGATATGATCCCTGGGAAGATTTAGAAACGGATGAAGGTTCGGAAGCACTTTCTCCTCAGGGTCAAAAGGAATCCTATGATCAAAGAAATTTGACGTCTGCTACCCTCGGATGTCTGATACTTTGGTTAGGTTGGTTAGGCTTTAATGGTGGTTCAACAACCGAGCTCAAAGAAGTAGGTCATATTATCATAACTACTATTATGTCTGCAGCAACTGGCGGGATTATTGCTATATTACTTAGCCCATTATTTTCTCAAAGATCTAGCAACAACTCAGAGATTGGAAAACTAGATCTGTCATCACTAATTAATGGTATATTAGGAGGCTTAGTTGGGATAACCGCTTCTGCTGCTTATGTAGATATTCCTATTGCCATTTTTATAGGTGCTGTTAGTGGAGTGGTTGTCGTTTTAACTAGGAAACTTTTAAAGTGGATAAAACTTGAGGATCCATTAGGGGCTATTCCTGTTCATCTCTTTTGCGGATGCTGGGGTACTATTGCTGTATCTTTTAGCCTCAGAGGCACTATCGTTTATGAGAAAACTTATAATTTCTTGGAGCGATTAGAATGGCAATTTTCAGGATGGGGCGTGGTTTTTATCACTACTTTTTTAGTTAGTTGTATAATCTGGATATTTATTGGGCTTACCTTATACTTATTTGAAAAAATACTTAGAAAATAAAGAATTTTGTCTCAAGAAAGAAACTTATTGAAGAAAATAGCTAGAGTATTTAGGCAAGGAATTAAAGTAGTACCTCAAGAAGAGTTCCAAGGTAGCGATAATTCTTGGGAAAATCCAAGGGAGCAATATTAATTAATTGTCTGGTGAGGGAGGAAATGCTGGACACGGATCGTTTAATTCTTTGAGTTTTTCCTCTACTTTCTCTACATTTTCTCGTTTCAATTTTTTTAGCTGTTTAACAACAGTCTCAAACTTATAATAGTTTTCTGTAATTTTGCAATATGACTCGACCGCTTCGCCATACTCATAATCATCAGCATGAACTTGAGCTTTCAGGTCATACAGATCATTTTTATTTCTATCGTCTTTAAATGAATAAACAAGGCAATCATTTCCTGATTGATTTTGCTTAATTATTTGCTTCAGCACCCTTTTTGTACTTTCATTAGATAATCTTTTGTCTATTAGTACCCATCTTTCAAAGATTTTTTTAATGTCAGAAAAATTCTTGTATTCACTGGTAATCTCACAAAATGCTTCTATACCTTCATCAAAGTTTCCAGTATCTACTTTACTTTGTCCATAGTACTGTAGTAATGCATTATATTTTGCATCTAGTTCATAAGAATATGGGCATTGTTTGTCTAATAAGCCTTTTTTTTCTCTCGACCATTCAGTTCTAACTTTTTTGATGACTTGCAACTGCGTTGTATCTTTTTTCTCTTCTAAAGCGTTGCTTATTTCCTCTGATAGTCTGTAACAGTCAGACTGAAAGCGTTCATAGTTTTTGGAGCTATCAATCCTAGAGAGTAACTTCTGTCCAATAAAAACTATAACGCTTATCAACGCAATAAAAGCAATGAATTGTGCAACTGGGTTAGGTCTGTTGGGTTGACTTGAGGTTATATGACGTTTGATCTTTTTTCTTCCTTCCTTCGGTTTCCTCTGTTTATTGTTGGGTAAGGGGTTTTTTTCTATTAGCCAGAGCCGGACTAATTCAACTTTTATTTTAAGACCTTTGCCATTTTTTTCTACAAAGCCTAACTCTATTAAACGCTCTCGTGCTCTTCTAAAATCTGCCGGTGTTATTGTAGTTTTTTGTATTATTTTCAGAATCTTTAATGGGTCTGTGCCTTGTTCTTGAGCTTCTGCTACTGCAAAAAAAAATAACTTTTCAATATCGCTTAAAGGCTCTAGAAAGCCTTGTAATATTGCCTGGCCTTCTTCCATTGCTTGACTTAAAATTGAGTCTACATCGTCTTTCCGAACTACACTCTGTTGCTTATTCCTACAATGAACAAAAACATTTGAGCACAGCAGTTGTGTCAAAGAAGGATGGCCAGCAGATAGTTCCCAAATTCTATCTATTGCACTTTTTTCATATCTAAATACGCTCTGTATTCTCTTAAGTGGCTCAACAATCAAATCTTGTGTACCTTCATAATCCAGTAAACCAACTTCTATAGTCTCTTGACCTTCTTCTTGTAAAAATGTTTCTAGATACTTCATATCCTTTAAGGGTCTACCAAAAACCAGAATAGCAAATAGTTTTTTTTGTTCCTTAACAGCTTTTTTTAAGTAATCAAATAATACTTTTCCTTTCTTATCTTTTTCTTCTAAAACATCAAATTCATCAAGGAGAAGAACCAACTTTTGACCTGACAAATATTGATCGATAACTTTCGGCAAAAAAAGTTCAAAAAAGTTGTGCGTAGTATCAGCCTGATCTCTTACTTTTTGAGGAAGTTGAATAGTACCAGCGATCTCATCAGCAAGATAATTTAGTATTTCAGGGATTGGCTTATCTTTATAACCTTGAAATGAAAAAGTAACAAACTTAACACCATTCTGCTCCTCAGTGAAAGACTGAGGCAAACAAGTTATCAATGAAGTTTTACCAATACGTCTTTGGACATGCAATAAAGTTATTTTTATATCTTTGTTAATGATGTGATCTTTAATTTTATCAACATCATTTTTTCTACCAAATAAGTTGTTGTATTCATAAATTGGTTTGCCAAAAACATAAGGATTTATGGATAAATGATTGTTAGTTTGCATTATTAGATTGTTTAGTTATTATCTGAATATTATTCATTTAAAAAGGCCATATACCAAAGCCTCTGGATCCAGGGCTTCTTAGGAAATAAATCATTAATTAAATCTCTTTGTTTGTCTAATGGACATTGTTTTAATAACCAAAGTCGAAACAATTCAATTCTAACTTTATAGATAGGAACTCTGATTTTTCTGAATTTTTGTTTTCCTATTTCCACTATAAACTTCAAATCAACTAAATGTTTTGCTGCTGTTATTAGTTCTTCTATTAAATTTGATGTGACCTTGACATCATACATTTCTAGTATCACCAATGGACTAACAATATGCTCTGAATTTGTAGCTCTTTCTTGTGCTTCAGCTACTGCCGACAAAATTAATTTTTGTTGAGTAGATAAAACTTCTAGAGGAGATACAAAAGCAGGTTCACCTTGCTCCAAAGATTTATCTATAACTCCTTGGACATCTTGATAACTCACATTCCATTTGCCTTTATTTCTAGCTTGGTGAAATAAATTAGAACATAGTAATTGAGTATAGTAAGGATGTCCCCCCGATAATTCCCAGATTTTTTCAATTGCATCTGGATCGTACTTATAATTCGTGGCTTCCCTAGGAATTTCAGTAACTAACTTGATAGTATTACACTTATCAAGTAACCCCAATTCTTGGTGAGGTAATTTTCCTACTTCCCGGAATAAATCTTGGATAAACTCTAGATTAGTTTCCCCTCTTCCGACAAACAAAATTATAAATAATTTCTCTTGTAGATTAATAATTGAAATTAAGAAATTGACAAAGGGGTTAATTTCTTGACAGCTATTGTCCCATAACATATCAAATTCATCAAGAAGTAGAACTAAATTTTTCCTCTTTAATTGTTGGTAAACTTGAAGCATAAAAATATTAACAAAATCTTGTGTTTCCACCTTTAAATCTTCTTGACTAGGAATAGTTATGGTGGTTCTAGATATTCCCAACTCATCAGTAATATTTCTAGCTAAATCATATAATATTTTATCCAAAGATTTATTATATTTATCTTCTAGAGACAGTCGAACAAAGACAAATTCATCTAAACTAACATCTTCAGCAATGTAGTTCATAAATGAAGTCATGCCCATACGTCTTTGCCCATGCAATAGAATTACTTTAGCCCCAGAAGTCAGTTGTTCTTGAATAAAACTTAAAATTGTTTCTCGTCCAAATAGGTTTTCTGGTTCAAAAATTGGGCGACCAACAGTGTAGGGATTTTTAATCAAAGCCTTTAAATTTCTCATTTGCAAAACTACATCCAACTAGACGTTTGCTATTATTTGCCTTCTATTTTGTTAGCGATTAAATCGATGATTTTAGCAAGAGGTGATATGAACTTAGTAACAGGCTGTATTTTTTCTTTAACTTTCTTCCATAGTCCAAGAGTAATCTTGATAATAAATAAATTAATCACTATCTTGCGGTCTTTAGCGTTTGAAACATTTTTTTCTGCAAGTTGATCACCAATAAAATCTTCCATTAAAGAAGAAGTAAAACTATATTTATTTGCTTGTTTAACCTGACTGATAAATCCTTTTTCTTCAAGACTCTTCAATATGCTAATATTGCGAATAAACTCTTTTTCTATGCCAGCAATAGAATAAGAAATTTCCCTGAATTTACCCTTATATTTATCAATTAAAATTAACTGCAAAATTTCTTGCTCATTTTTTTCAAAATTGTTCCAGACATCCTGAAAAATTCTATCAGCATCGTTTTTTAACATTGTATTCAGAGTATCAACATTAACTGGTTCCAAGCGAGAAAATATATAACCTGTAAACTGAAGTAACGCTGGATACCCACCAGTCATTTTTAAAACTTCTTCTTTCGGAGCATCTGAAATGAAAAAATGACTATCGCGATTAAAAAAATGACCCTCAATATCGCTTTTACAAAAAGGTTTTAAAGGTAGATAGGCATAATGATTATACCAAGGAGAACCACCAGGAACAATTGTTGGACCTAGTTCATGCAACTTTTGAAACGTAGCAACAATAGTTGAGAAATATTGACCTTCTCTATTATGAACTGCTAGGTTACGCAACTCACTTAAAAAAGTCAGCACTTTTTTAGATTTTTTTCCCTGGTTTTCCGGATACTCTTCTCGTGTACCAAGTATTCTATGATAGTCATCTAATAATAATAATAAAAACTTACCTCTTTTCCCAATCTCTCTGAGAAGCTCCCGTATATCTGTTATTTCTATTTTCTCCAACCCTAATAAAGCATTAATCTTACTCACTAAATCTTGATCACCTGTAGCTTTATCTATTAATGTTCTGAGGACTTCTTGCCAAAAACTATCTATAACTGAAAGCTCGCAGTTGTGATAAACAATCAAAGCTTCTGAAAAATCTAAGTCTCTTTCTTCCCAAAATTTAGAGTTTTCTATATATTGAAGCAAAGATGTTTTACCCATACCAGAACTACCAAAAATAGCAACATGATCGCGACTATTAATTTTGTCAAAAATCGTGGATAGTTCAGATGTTCTACCTACAAATTTTTCTGGAGGAACAGATTTATCGGGATAAAATTGATTGCGTGGCATAATTGGATCAACTATTTTACTTTTAGCTTGACTATAATTTCATATTATATCAGAGTCTTCAGAATTGCTAAATCTTCGGCATCTTTCAGATATTTCATACTTTAATTAAGTTGGCTAGGTTTTAATAGCAGTTCCACATCCAAAACACAAAATATGGGATTTTATTTTTTTAAATAGCTTTTTCCACTTGCAGCTTTTCTTTGTCAGATAAAGGATAATTTTTTACTAGCCAACGCCGGACTAACTCGACTTTAATTTTATAGCCTGTTCCATCTTCTTTTTCTTCTAAAAAGCCATATTCTTCAGCTAAACGTTTCCCTACAGACTGCGATTTTTTTATATTAGCCTTTAGTCGGTTTTCTCCAACTTCATTCTGAGCTTTTGCTACTGCACGAAAAAACAAATTTTCGTTTTCATTCAAAGGTTCTATAAAGCCTTTTAATGCTGCCTTACCTCCCTCCATTGCTTCATCTAAAATTGAGTCGACATGAGTATGAGTTACCTTTTTTATTCCTTTTTGAATACAAAACCTAAAAATATACAAGCATAGTAGTTGTGTTAGAGAAGGATGACCCGCGGATAGTTGCCAAATAGCATCAATTGCATCTGCTTCATATTCTAATGTTCCCTTAGCTGGCTCAACAATCAAATTGTGTGTACTTTTCTTATCCAGCAAACCAACTTCTATAGTCTCTTGACCTTCTTTTTGTAACAATTCTCCTAGATAGGTCATATCTTTTAATGGTCTACCAAAAACCAGGATAGCAAATAGTTTTTCTTCTCGGTTCACAGCTTTTTTTAATTCATTAAATAAGTATTTTCCATGAATAAACGTTGTTTGATCTTCTTCTAAAACATCAAATTCATCTAGGAGAAGAACAAGGTTTTTACCAGATAAGTATTTATTAATAATCCTTGGCAAAAAAATCCGAAAAAAATTTTCTGAACTATCAGCTAGTTCTCTTACTTCTCTAGGGACTCCATCAATAGTATTAGCAATCTCATCAGCAAGATTATTTAAGATTTCAAGTATTGATCTATTTTTATAACCTTGAAATGAAAAAGTAACACACTTAATATCATCAGTGAAAAACTGAGGCAAACAAGTTATTAATGAAGTTTTACCAATACGTCTTTGGATATGCAACAAAGTTATTTTTATATTATTTTTAATGTTATTTTGAATTCTTTTAACAGTATTTTCTCTACCAAATAATTGTTTTTTTTGATAAATTGGTTTGCCAAAAATATAAGGATTTGGTCTGTATTTGTAATCGTTCATCTTTCTTGAAAGTTAAAAATATTTAATATACTAAATCGTAACTCTTGATCATGCCACAAAAAATAAGGATAATATTTCCTTAAGACAAACCAGTGATTCTTTAACTTCATCTTTGCTACTCCATAATTCTTTAAATAGCTGGTTAATCATATTGACATCTTTTTGCTTGATAAATAAAAAGATTTTTTCCCGCTGTGCAACATCGTCATCAACATCCTTAATGATAATTTCATTAATTACCCATTCCTTTAAAGCATCTGACGTTAAATCGTAAATATCCTCGTGGTTTCTATCAGTACCAGTTTTTGTGATTATTTTTCTGTATTTTAGACTATTTAAAACTTGATCTTGTTCTCTAAACGACCTTCTAATTCCACTTAAGTCATACTTCCTATGTCTTTTAATACGCCCTTCTAAGTCAGATAAAATAACTAAAAGTAACATTCCTTGTTCTGCCAAAGTTAATGATTTCCATATTCCTTTTAATATTAACTTTGCCTGATCATAAAACCACTTATTTAGGTTTTCATATTTATTTTTCTGTGTCTGTTTATCAATATTTACTTTACACAAATCGTACAAATAATAACAAATAATTTGAAAAAGCGCCGGATGGCCGCCAGTCAAATCTTTGACTTTTTTTTGTAGAACTCTTCTATCTCTATATTCTTTTGGCATTCTTTCCCATAATTCTTCCATTTCATTATCATTAAATGGTTCGAGAGGAAAAGTAACAAGATATTCGCAAATTGATGTATCTTCTTTTAACTCTCCAAGCAGTTTCTCTACCTTTTCCGAGGAAGTCATGATCAGGGAACATTTTATACGTTTATGATTATTAATACTTTTCAACTGTCTCAAAAGCTTCAATGCTTCATTTGAGGAATAATTATTTTGGGTTTTGAATAAAGCATCATAATTATCTATCAATAGTACCAAGGATTTTTGAGAGCTAATTGACCTAAATAAAGACTCTATGTCAACTTTAGTTATTGTTTCCTGAGCTAAGATTTTTTGAATGTTATCTTTTAACTTTGTATCATCTGCAGTTTCCAGATCTAGTTCTCTTATAACTTCTTTCCAAAAGTTAGTAACAGATAAATTTTCTATAGATTCACAATCAATTTGCAATATATAGTAATCATTAATATCAACGTTGTATTTTTTTATCTCCCAAGATGCAGGTTCAACTAAATATCTGAGCAATGAAGATTTTCCTATCCCTGGGGTACCATAAAAAAGACCATTACTATTATATTTAATTTGATTGAAAGCATAACTAATAATATCTCTACGACCAACAAAATCTTCTGGTTCAACATATTTTTTGATCGTAAAAGGATTTGCTGTCAGGCGACGAATTTTCAGATTTATATCATTTAACTTATTATTAACTTTCTCGTTATTTGGCTCTAGTTCAGATATTTTTTTGAGCTGTTCCTCTGCAAATCTTAAAGAGTCTAAATTCTCTGGATCTGCTAATAAAATATCAATATATTTCCATCGAACCTCAAGCAAATTATTTTCAACTTTTAATGGTAGAAACTCCTGGATATTTTTATGCTCTCTAAACCTATCAATTCTTTGATATAGTTTGTCAATATTTTCATATAATTCAATTGCTGAGTCGAATTTTTTATTCTCGTAGTAAAGTTGAGCCAGTTTCAATTTAGCGCTAAAGTGGTTAGGATTTTTTATAATTACTTCCTTATACTTTTCAATCTCACTATTAATATCGCTTGCTCCTATTTTGCATGCTTCCTGATAAAGCTCATTAGCTTCTAAATCAGCAATTTCTAATTCACGAATTGCCTCACCAAAAATTTTGATGAAATTATTTGTAATTAACCAACGTCGAACAAACTCTACTTTTAATTGATAAAAATCCTGTGGGGAACTAGAACTTTGCTTTTCTAAAAAACCCCATTTATCCAAATTTTTCAACGCTTTTTTCAAGGCATCCGTTACAGAAACACCATAATCTTCTAAAGTTAATAACTGCTCTTTTATACCATCTATATCTTGAGACTTTGCTACTGCTAAAAAAACAACTTTTTCATATATTGGTAATGAATTTCTTAAAGATGCTAATCCTGTTTGAGAATGAGTAATCGCTTTTTCAACAATACTTTCTACATCTTGAGAAGTTACTTCCCATCTATCTCTAGCCTTAGCACTATTAAACAAAGTAAAACATAAAACCTGAGTAAAATAAGGATGATTAGCTGATAATCTGAGAATTGTCTCGATGGCTTCATCTTGATATTTTAGTTTTTTCGTTGGATTGATAATTAACTCTTTAGCATATGAATCATCTAGTAATCCAATTTTTTGCAAAATTGCTTGCCGAAAAGAGTCCTGAAAATATTCAGAAAGATCCTCAACAGGTTTGCCTATAACTGGCAGTAGAAAAAGTTTTTTATCTGTTGTAACTATCTGCTTCAAATATTTGTAAAATTTGTTTTCTGTCTCTTGATTAATATTATCTAGTCTATCAAATTCATCTAACATTAAAACAACATTTTTACCGTCTAGAGTTTCATAAACTTCCGGCAAAAATATTTTCTCAAACCAATTTAATGTATTAGGAAATTTAGAACTATTATAACAAGAGACACTACTCTCTTCTATCTCAAGATTATCTGTGATGTAATCTTGAATTTCTATTGCTAATTCCTCAAATAAATATTCTATATTTGTAGATTTTTTATCTTCTAGAGAAAGTTGAATAAAAACAAAATCATTCAAATCAATAAAATTACTAATCTGCTCAAGAACTGATGTTTTACCAATTCGTCGCTGTCCTTGTAATAAGATAATTTTTACATTTTGCCTGAGCTGAGTTTCAAGAAAATCAAATATTTCTCTTCGTCCATAAAATTTATCTTTTTGGCGAATGGGAATGCCAATAATATATGGGTTAGAAATAAATTCTGAATTACTCATCTGAAGTACTACCTCATATTAGGGTTTAATTTTTTATTTAAGTATAAAGAAAATTGCCAAAATTGAGTTGACTATTCTTGATTTTTTGATTAATTAAAAGGGATTATTCCTAATAATTCTTCAATCATGGACTGCTCATAGTTAATCTTGGTTCCAAAGCTGTCAAACAAGATTTTACCCTTTTTAGGGTCCCAAATACTTTCAGCCAATTTTTGAAGAACTAAATCTTGCATTAAAGAAGAAGAAAAATTATATTTATCCTGGTCTGGGCTCTGAGAGATAACACCTTTTTGCTCCAAGGTTGTCAGTTTATACTTATTTTCCTCAAATACTTGATCTATACCATCATGAGAATAACGCTTTCCATTAACTTCTCCTTTGAAGTTATCAATGACAATGAGCTGTAAAAGCTTTTGTTCGTCTGTAGTCAATTCTCTCCATATATCCTTAAATATCTGTTCAGTTTGATTTTTAAGTTCTGCCTTAAAAGTATTAATATCAATAACTCGATCCAGTTTAGAAAATATATAACCTGCCTGTTGAAGTAAGATTGGATATCCACTAGTAATTTCTAACACTTTTTCTTTCTGAATATTTTCAGGAATTGAAATAAAGAAATGACTATCGGAATTAAAAAAATAATTATTAATATCCTCCCGACTAAAAGGTTTTAAATCTACATATAGATAATGATTATACCAAGGAGAACCACCACGAGGAATCTCTGGACCTAACTCATCCACTTTTTGGAATGCAGCAACAACTGTTGAGAAATATTGACTTTCTGTACTATGAACTGCCAGATTACGCAACCCACTTAAAAACGTCTGTACTTCTCTAGACTTTTGATAGTCTTTGCTATAATATTCTGGTGTACGAAGTATTCCATTATAGTCATCTAATAATAATAATAAAAATTTATTTCTTTTCCCAATTTGTTTAAGTATTCGACGTATATCTCTTATTTCTATTGTTTCTAATTTTAAGACATCATCAATCTTACTCTGTAAATCTGTATCACCTTCAGCTTCATTTCTTAACTCTTGTAAAATTTCTTGCCAAAAACTATTTGGCGTAAATGAACCCTCACAGTTGTGATAAACAATCAAAGCCTCTGAAAAATTTAATCCTTTATCATCCCAAAAATGAGGATATTTTATATAGTCGAGTAAAGATGATTTACCCATACCAGAAGCACCATGAATAGCCACATGACCACGATTATTAACTTGGTCAAAAATTGTGTATAGTTCAGATTTTCTACCGACAAACTTCTCTGGAGGAACAGGTTTATTGGGAAAGAATTTATTGGATGACATAATTAGATAAATTATTTGAACTTTAGTTTGACTATAACACTCAATTATATCAGAGTATTCAGGGTTGTTAAATTTCTAGTCAAACCTAATACGCGCTATATTTTTGTGGGGGCTTTTTTCTGAGACCTAACCTACGCTTATTGCTTTAGGGTAAATGAATCCTCACAGTTGTTATCAAAAGTCAAATATTCTGAAAAATGTAATCCTTTATCATCCCAAAATAGAGATATTTTATATACTTAAATACAGATAATTTACCCATGGTATAACTATCATGAATTGCTACATAAACGCGATTATTTATTTGGTCAAAAATTGTCTATATTTCCTATTTTCTGCAGAGCAATTTTTATCTAGGATAAAGCAGAAGCGATCGCTTTATTCCCTAATACTAAAACTCCATCTATAGCCATGAGCATTATAAAAGCTAATACGGAAGTTGCTGGAAGACAATTCCTAATAGTGAGTGGAGAGTCACTATACACTGGATATAGAATTTTTAATGGAGGTGTAGTTGCCAACAATTTAGAGCTTGTAGTGGTTTTTTTGATTTTTCAATTATCAGGAAATAAATCAAGCCTACAATAATATTAAAAGAAAAATTTGTGAAAACCAACATAGAAGTTTGATGAGCGATCGCTATGGTTTAGATGTCAAAAGTAAACTGAATTTTTTTGTGCTCTCTTCTATTGGAGATGGAACCACAGACAATAGTTGATACAGAGTTACGAAATCTGAATTTTTCAATGAACTGCGAAAAACAATTTTGCGCACTCAATATCAACCTTATCCCTATAATGCTGTGGTTATTCAATGGGTTAGTAATATGTGCCAAGAAATTATCATTAAAAATCAGCTGCAATGGTTTTAAAAATCATATTTTGAAAAATAATTTTAGATAATCTCAGGCTAATAAAAAGGAAAGGTAAGCATTTTGCCTACCTAAAACAAAATTATATTGTCTAATTGAAACTAAAGACTTATTTGAGATTCTCTGGGACCTGTTAACGAAGCTCTTCTGAAGAAAGCAGACACAGAGAAAGAACCGACTCGAAGCTCCTATGTCGGCTGAAATTTTATAGGGTACTGCACCCACTTCTCTTGCTCCCCTCCTGGGGTAAAGAGATAAACTTCAAGATACTAAAATTTAATGGCGAAAATTATCATGTTCATATAGCTATCAAATACCCACCCAAATTATCCAGATCACAAAATTGTCAATCATCTTAAAGATGTTTCGAGTAGATGATATAGCCCAGCAGAATATACAAAAACTCACAAAACTCTGCTTTGGAGTCCTTCCTCTGTATGTGACTTTAGTTAGAGGCGCACCACTTGCAAATCTTAAAAAGTACATTCAAAATTAAAAGTCCCCCTCAAAGGGGGAGCCTTTATATTTGTACCCAATTTTTTGGTAAAAATAACTCAAACAGTTTTTTGATAGAAGCTAAATTTCACAATTCATCTCAAATGAAATTTATACAACTTATTTTGATATAGCTCCTAAAATAAAATTGCGATCGCTCCACCAATAAAAGTTTGCCAACTATCTGCTAAAGCAGTAGTAATTCCATGAGTAAAAGGCAAACTATCAATGACCATTACCAAACACAATAACATCATATAGTAGATAGAATACTTAAACAGCGATCGTGCTACATCTTTATTCGAAGGATCTTTCAACAACTGCCAAGCTTTCTTAATAAAAATTACACCAAGGTAAGTCGCTAATACTGCATAAATGGCTCCACTCACATGCAACGGATAAACCAGCAATAGCGTCATAGGAATTAAAATTAGAGTATAAACCCAAATCTGTCTAGCTGTTTCCTCATTTCCCTCAATTACAGGTAACATAGGCACCCCAACTTCCTGATATTCATCACGAATATAAATTGCTAATGCCCAAAAATGAGGAGGAGTCCAGACCACAATAATTGCAAATAATAACCAAGCAGCCCAACTCAATTCCCCTGTGACTGCGGCCCAACCCACTAACGGAGGAATAGCACCAGCAGCACCACCAATTACAATATTTTGAACACTGTGACGTTTTAACCAGTGAGTGTAAACACCAACATAAAAAACTATTCCCGACATGGCCAACAGTGCAGCTAGTAAATTAGCAAAAACTGTGAGTAAAGTAAATGATGTTGCTGCCAGAGTCAACGCAAAAATCAGAGCATCACGAGGTTTAACTCTCCCAGATGGAATAGGACGCCAGCGAGTACGCTCCATAATATAGTCAATATCGCTGTCGTAGATACAGTTAATAGCATTAGCTGCACCAGAAGCTAATGCACCACCTGTTAATGTAACGAACAAAAGAAAGAGAGATACTTCTCCTTTTGCTCCCAACCACATTCCCGCTGCAGTTGTAATTAATAGCAGCAAAATAATGCGGGGTTTTGTAAGTTGATAATAGCTTTTAAATACCTGTAGGATATTGTTATGGCGCCGTGGTAGACTATGAGAAATAACTTGTTGCATGGATTTTATTTGTTAATTTTCTATTGAAACTGGTTATAATTTCCATCATCTAAAGTTTATAAGCTATATAGAAACGGATCTTAGTGCCAGTCCATTTTGGATGTTAGCAAATTTGAAAAATTTAGTTACTTGTATAGCACTACGCATCTAGGTTATATCAAGTCTCATTAATTAGCCAAATTTATCAGCTATCTTTGGTCATCTATTAGATGACTTCTACTGTGCAGCCTAGAAATTGATTTTTGGAACGCTACAAAACTTCCAACCTACTGAACCTCCAAGGGTTAAATCTCTAAGCTTTTAGCTTGAGTTATATTAAAAATGACTCTCTCATCGGTATGCCATCTTTTTATATTGTGGTTAATCAATGCAACTTGATATTGGGATATTGAGCAAAGCAAAAATCCTTTAGAGCTAATAGTTTTTATTTGAGCTGTTAACGCAGTTCCTACGTGGAAGGCTAGCTGATAGCTAAACGCTTAAAGTTATAGCTAACGTTTCTAATATAATAACTCACAAAAGAGGGGTATATTACTGTATCTGTATTAACAATTAGACATTTACAGCTTGTCGATCGCGTAAAGCTATAACAGTAAAAGCTACTAAAGTTCCTAGTAATGCAGCTCCTACAGCCTGGTGAGATACAGTTAACAGCTCAATTTGCAGACGTAACCGGAAAGTCATAACCCCCAAACCTATCTGAGCTAATACTAATAGACCAGAACAGTTGGCTAAGTTTCGCAGCAGCGGATGTAAAGCAGAGGTACGCCATACCATTACTACTAATATTAATGTTACTAAAGTCGGAGGAACAACCCCAGCCAAATGACTATTCATTACCGTGCAAAGTTCTTCTAGACCAAAACATTGATGCAATGCCCATTGAGAAGAAACTAACCCACCTAGTAAACTTTGTAAATATACTAGAATAGCAGCAGTTAATCCCACCCAAGGTAATTTACCAACATTTCCAGTCCCTTTGTATGGCAGCATTGATATACCTATTACTAATAGAGTCATAAAGTAAAGTAATGCGGTACCCAGATGAGCAGTAACAATATCAAAACGTAATAATTCTGTAACTGTTAATCCACCGAGTACACCTTGGAAGACTATTAGACAAAAAGCAAAGGTAGATGCCCAGGGCAGCCAACTAGGTAGTTCCTGTCTATGCCACCATGATAAACCCATCATAGCGATCGCGCCCAAGCCAATTAAACTTGCATCTAGCCGATGAAACCATTCTAAAAACACCTGTAGGTTCATTTGTGCCATTGGTACCAACTTACCATAACACAACGGCCAATCAGGACAAGCTAAACCTGCATTCATCACTCTGGTAGCACTACCAATAGCCATCAATACTAGGGTTGCTATACAGAGTTTCCATACTAAGCCACGAATGCGTCCCTGTGCTTGAGACTGGGAGTAAATAATTCCATTGTTATTTAAAATAGAATTGGCCATAAATCTTATATGATTGACATTATTATTGTTGCTAATTTAACAAAAAATTAACTATTGACAAGGTAATAAAGGTTAATAATTTTTATTACTGTTTGTTACTATAGACAATAATGTTTGCATAGTTATCTATCTTTACAAACTCTTTTTATTTTAAATTTTTTTTTAATAATTCATTGTTATATATGCTACTAATTTCCCATGACTCCCAAAAAACTTTATTTTTTAAGAATTACACACGATCATAGGGTTATGATACGAAATTTCATAATTTTAACAATAATAATTAGGGAAATAAACCGGCTTTCTCCTAAAGTTTATACTATTGCTCAACAACTGTTCTATTCCTATCTTTCCTGGGAGCATAGGAGTAGTTAGGGGCGTTCTATAAAACTTCTGTATAGGAAGGGATGCTCTATACAATCTCCCTACAATATGAGAATAATTAACACATTATTAATTAAAAAGGTGATGCTGCCTATATTAATTACTTAATAATTTAAGTGTCATTTGATACATATCATTATTTTTGCTCATTGGTATTAGAAATCTTGTAAAAATAGCAAAATACTTACTGTAACTATTTTGAAGAGAGCTATCTAACTACCAAGATTTTCGGAATGCCCATATCGCGGTAAAACTCTACATCCCTAAATATAGCTATATTAAATACCCTAATGTTTACTGCTAAAACAAAAATTTATAGAGAGATGGAGGAATAAGGCTGATTCGTTCAAAATTATTTCAGATGTCTGCTCTTGGTTTTTCGGCTTTTTTTTGCTAGTTAATTCTTGAATTTTTGAGTTTTTTTTAGGTATTTTGATTAATCCTAATCCAATTTAGGCTTGATCCCAAGTATTTTTTTTGTTGTTAAGGGAATTTTTATTGTGTTTTACATGAATTATTTATGCTACTCTTTTTCCTAAATTTTTAGTTTCTATATCAATAATATATTCACCAAAAGAAAACACAATTATTAGTTTTTTTTATTCCCTAATTTTTTTTTCTGCCCCAAGTCATATTATTCTTGTTTTTTATACATATATTTTTTTGCCTTTAATTGACTTTTTAATACCTATCTATAGATAAAATCTTACTCTCTTAAAGTTTCATTAATAACTTTTGGTAGATATGTTAATAATCTCTACTGTTATTTATACTTGATTCTCAATCAACCTTGTGAGGTTAATTCAGGATTACTGTGGACCTATTCTCATATACTACTTATAATCAATCGCTTCAAATAATATGTTTGATTACTATAGTATAACTTCTTTATTTTTCCGAGATCTCTATTTTAAATTACTAAAAAGGTATGAAACTTAAGAGTACATCTTCAATTTTAATTTTGTGGCTCCAAAGTATGGGGCAGTTTTTTGGTGCAATAGTTAAAATAAAATAAATTTTGTTTAGAAAAATTGTAGATTAAATGAAAAGAACCTAAAATATTCCTAAAGGGTGACAACTATATTTTAGTTATAAGTAAATGGTTACTTTAAGCTAAATAGTTGACTATGACAACAAGTCAGAGGAACCTCTACTAGGCTATGGTTAACAACTAAAACTATAAACAGGGAAGTTTGTAACCTAAAACAAAAGCCAATTAAGTCAAAGTAGATGGTGTTGACGCAGATTTTAAGTTTGTGGAAGACATAACTTATGGACTGCAATTACTTGATTTTCTGAGAAATATCAAAGCAGTATCTAAAAGTGAAACCTGAGATTTGAATTAATTTGGTGAATTTCACCAGAATAACAAAGCAACCTAAGTAAAATGGAAGAAAAAGAAAAAGTACCAGTCTCAATAATAACTTTAGTAGTTGGTATAGTAGTCACCATAATTAGCTTATGGGCAGGTCAAAATCATGGTCTGTTACCAGAGGCAGCATCTGAACAAGCGCCTCTGGTGGACAGATTTTTTGACATTATGTTTACTATAGCAACAGGTTTATTTATAATAGTAGAAGGCACAATAGTCTTTTGTATGATTAAATTTCGTCGGCGTCAAGGAGACGACAGCGATGGTGCCAACTTTAGAGAAAATTTACCATTAGAAATATTCTGGACAGCAATTCCATCCATAATTGTAATTGGTCTTGGTATCTATAGTGTAGATATATATAGACAAATGGGTGGATTTGATCCAAATAGTACAATGGTAGCTCATCATCATGCTCCATCTTACCAGGAAGTGGCGAAAATGAGAGGTTCTGCTATTGCTGCTCCCCTAATTGCAGATACTGAAGGAATGGAAGCAACAAAAGTAGCTAGCAAGTATGGTTTTGGAGCAACTCCACAGGGGGCCGGAAAACAAGCTGATGTGATAGTAGACATCACCGGTATTCAATATGGTTGGTTAATGAACTATCCTGATAGTGGTGTTTTTGCAGGAGAATTACATATTCCTGTAAACAAGGATATTCAAATTAACCTTTCTGCCCAAGATGTAATTCATTCTTTCTGGATACCGGCTTTCCGTTTGAAGCAAGATGCCATTCCCGGTAAAGAAACTCAACTGCGTTTTGTAGCCACTAAAATAGGAGAATATCCAGTTTATTGTGCCGAACTTTGTGGTTCTTATCATGGAGCAATGAGAACAACTGTGGTGGTTCAAACCCAAGAAGAATACGCAGCTTGGATAGAAGAAAATACTTTTGCTCAACAACAAGAATTGAATCAAGCTATAGCAGTAAACACTGCTGACTTATCCGACTCGGAATACCTCCAACCATACTCTGAGGAAATAGGAATTGATTCTGAAACCTTAAATCACATTAATCAAACTTATCACTAAAAAAAAGTGCCCTGGGATTTGCTAAATAATCATTCAAGTCCCTCATTTAATAATAGCTAATTCATAATTCTCAAAAATAATTACGGATGACACAAACACAAATTCCTTTAGATACTCAATCAAAACCGGAAAAACCACACCCGAAGGCGTGGAAATGGTATCACTACTTCGGCTATAACATAGACCATAAAGTAATTGGTATTCAATATCTTGTTACTGCCTTCTTCTTTTATCTGCTTGGTGGTCTAATGGCAATGGGCCTTAGAGCAGAACTCTATACGCCAGATCCAGACGTTCTGGAACCAGATATCTACAATGCTTTCCTGACAAATCATGGCACTATAATGATTTTCTTATGGATTATTCCGGCTGCCATCGGTGGTCTCGGGAACTATCTCGTACCTCTGATGGTAGGAGCAAGAGATATGGCATTTCCCAACTTGAACGCGATCGCCTTCTGGCTAAACCCTCCTGCTGGAGCATTATTAATTGCTAGTTTATCTCTGGGAGGGGCACAAAGTGGTTGGACAGCATATCCACCCCTGAGCGTTATTACCAATAACGGGGGACAATCTTTATGGATTCTCAGTATTGTGTTAGTGGGAACTTCTTCCATTCTGGGTGCCCTGAATTTTATCGCTACGATTCTGAAAATGAAAGTTCCTAGCATGAAATGGGATCAGCTTCCCCTGTTCTGCTGGGCAATTCTTGCTACTTCTGTTTTAGCTTTATGCTCCACTCCTGTTTTAGCAGCAGGGTTGATCATGTTATTATTTGATATCAACTTTGGCACCGGCTTCTTTAGACCAGAGATGGGCGGTGATGTAGTTGTATACCAGCACTTATTTTGGTTCTATTCTCACCCGGCAGTTTATCTGATGATTCTGCCAATATTCGGCATTCTCTCAGAAGTTATTCCTATTCACGCTCGTAAACCAATATTTGGTTATAAAGCGATCGCCTACTCGAGTCTTGCTATTTGCTTAGTAGGTTTGTTCGTATGGGTACACCATATGTTCACCAGTGGAACCCCACCTTGGATGCGGATGTTCTTTACCATCTCTACTCTAATTGTTGCAGTTCCTACAGGAATCAAAATCTTTAGTTGGATAGCTACTCTCTGGGGGGGAAAAATTCGCTTCACAAGTGGAATGCTTTTTGCCGTCGGTTTATTAGCAATGTTCGTTATGGGAGGACTAAGTGGGGTGACTCTGGGAACGGTTCCTTTTGATGTTCACGTTCATGATAGTTACTATGTAGTAGGTCACTTCCATTACGTTCTATTTGGTGGTTCAGTATTTGGTCTGTATTCAGGTATCTATCACTGGTTCCCCAAAATCACAGGCCGAATGTACAACGAAACCTGGGGTCGAATTCATTTTGTTCTCACTTTAATTGGTACTAACCTCACTTTCTTACCCATGCATCAATTGGGTTTACAAGGAATGCCTCGTCGAATTGCTATGTATGACCCTAAGTTTGAATCTCTGAATCATATCTGTACTTATGGGTCAATTCTCTTAGGTTTATCTGTACTTCCATTCTTAATTAACATGATTTGGAGTTGGATGTATGGGCCAAAAGCTGGGGATAATCCTTGGGGTGGTTTATCTTTAGAGTGGACTACTAGCTCACCTCCCATTATTGAAAACTGGGAAGTATTACCAGTAGTTACTGAGGGTCCTTATGATTTTGGTTCTAAGAAAACTCTTGCTATTCGAGAGCGGTTCAAGCTGATTTCTACACCAAGTTCAAAGGTTAAGGAAACAGGTGTACCTGTTTCTGAAGCTGATTCTTCATCCTTATATAGTGGTTCCGGGTCTATTAATGATTCTCAGGATCCTACTAGGAAAAGTTAGTTATTTTACTCACAGGACTTACGGGGATAAAGCTAAAAAAAACTGTTTTTTCATAGATTTTTATTGAATTAAACAAGGATTTATCCAGGTAAGTCCTCACCTCAATTTCTAAGTTTCCTAGCTGCTATTGTATTGGGTTAAGGCAAATTAAGCCAACCTAATACAAAGCTACTAATACTAATTTCATAAACTTAGGCTAAACTGCCAATCTTAATAAGGTTATATGATTTAATTCTTGGGTATGATGTGTAGTAATTCTTGAGAGAATTTGTATGACTATTCAAATATCCCAATTCATAAGTTAATTTTGTTAATTGTTAATTTAGGTATAAAATATTATGCAAGGTTCAACCATTGATACAACTAATAATTTAGCTGATACTTCAGTTTCTTCAACATCAGTAGAAGCAGAGCATCACGAGGAACATCAGGATTTAAGGGTTTTTGGGTTATTAACTTTTCTCGCTTCTGAGTCTTTAATGTTTGGAGGACTATTTGCTGCTTATTTAATTTATCGAACGAATGCAGGGGTTTGGCCTCCTGAGGAAACAGAGGTAGAGTTATTATTGCCAACAATTAACACTATTATTCTGGTTTCCAGCAGTTTTGTGATTCACAAGGGTGATACTGCGATTAAAAAGAATGATGTTTCAGGAATGCGTTTATGGTATTTAGTTACAGCAATTATGGGTATCATTTTCTTGGGTGGCCAGGTTTATGAGTACATGACTTTGGGTTATGGTCTGACTACTAATGTTTTTTCTAACTGTTTTTATCTGATGACTGGTTTCCACGGTCTCCACGTTTTTGTTGGTGTATTGCTAATTCTTGGGGTGTTATGGCGTTCTCGTCGTGCTGGTCATTACAATGAAGAAAAGCATGTTGGTATTGAGATGGCAGAAATATATTGGCACTTTGTTGATATTATTTGGATTGTTTTGTTCACTTTAATATATATTTTGACTCTACTTTAATTGAGACAGTTTTGTTTTGAATATAAAGCAATTGATTATTTTTGTGCCTCCGTTGGAGGTTTTTTTATTGCAGCAATTTCCGATTTGATGATGTATGTAGGCCTGCCTGTTAAGGTGGTAGTTGGCAGGTCGCAGGTTACAGGCAACAGGTAATATTTGAGAGATGGTAGAGCAAAGGCGACAGGTGGCAGCAGTAATCAAACATTAACCTACATTGGGGCTAGGGCTCAGTTGTTTAAGCGCGTCTAATAGCTGGGGAGAATGTCAATATGAGCGAATCTTAGCTAACTTGCTTGCGTCTTTTCTACTATGACTGGTCGAATTTCTGATAAGTTAACCCTAGTTTGGGTCTTGCCAATTAACTTCTGTGAGCGCTGATTATTAACTGGATATGATATAAAAGTAATACCCACAAAAATATTCTACATATTCGCAGATACCTCCAATTTTGACTACTTTCTATTATGCATTGTTGACAAACTTTAACGTTCATAGTAACGAAACAAGGAAAAGCAATAGTTCTGGATCCAGGCCCAATGAGCTAGAGGCCATCTTGGTAGTCAGCGATCGCATTCCAAAAATACATTTTATCTCACATTAGGCGATTTTTGTCAAGTTTTATATTAAGAAAGATTTTGATAAGCTATAGTTGAAGTAAAGAAAGATACGATAAATAGGGATGAATGCAGTTTTGCTATATATAGCTTATGATTACAGCATTATTCTAGATATTCCTACTACAATTAGTCTCTTTACATAAGTTCTCATCAGTACTAAGCTAAAAATATAAGGAAAATTTTTGTTCATACATAACACTTTTGTGATTGAAACTTGATAAGTTTTCCTTCAACTAAAGAGTTAACTATTTTCTTTTTAGGGCTTTACTAGTTAGAGGAGTTAGGCAGTAACACTATGTATAGTGCATTTTTGATCATTATTTGAAATACATTCACTATCATTAATTAGTGTTTTCGCGTAAGTCCTTCATCCTGAATGTTGCCCATAGTTATAAAGTTATTGGTTTTTTATGAAAGTTACATCAGAGTGTATCAAAAGTAATTACGATAAAAGTAATGCCGTTGAACATTACCTATCTAAAGATCGTCGTGATGGTGTAAAAGTTGAGTGGGAAGAGCCATTTTCTTGTTCGGTTTTTAAGAAAGCGATTAGGTTGTCCCATAAAATTAAAAAAGATAAGCTAAAAGTTCTTGATATAGGATCCGGCACAGGGGATGGATATGAGTTGCTTAAAAAGCTCTTCAAGGAATATAAGGAAATTAGTAATTATCAACTAGAATATCTTGGCATTGATATTAGCCCCCAAATGGTGAAGGCGGCTAATGATTTGTACGCAAAAGAAAATCATGTTAGGTTTAAGTGTGAAGATATTCGTCACAGCAACATTACTGATTTTTTTGATGTATATCTTTCCTGTGGAGTTCCTTACTCTCATTTGACTAACGATGAGCTTTACCAAGCCATCAAAACAATTGTTACTAATGTTCGCAAGTATAATTCCAGGTGTGCGGTAGTTGTAGATGTATTGGGACGCTACAGCATTGAGTGGACACCTAAATGGAATGAAACTCGTTGGGACTACTCTATGAGCTTTTTTGAGAGCGAAGGACATGCGGAACCTACATGGATGAGTTTTTACTCCCATGATGATTTGCAAAATATTATGCAGAAGGCAGCTGATGCTGTTGGCTGTCCTGTTGAGAGATTTCAGTTTTTCGATCGCTCAATTATGGTGGGGCGTCATACTTCTACAGGACAATTTAACCCAAAATTACCGAATTATCGTAATTTGATTAACAGTTTAATGGAGCCTGGTGAAGAGACAGAGTTGAATAAGCTGATTTTTCAAGTGGAGTTGACAACTGCACCAAAACATATTTTGGAATTCTTTGAAAAATTCTCCGGTTGGTGGAATTTATTAGTGAGTCAGGCAGGGGCTATCTTAGGTGAGTCTATAGAGGTGGAACTTGTTGACTTGCCTCAAGAGGTTCAAGGGTTTAAGGCGGAACTTGATAAAGAGTTCCAACAGATTTCTGGAAAAGACGCCCGCCGACAAAAAGTTGAGCTCATGTTGGCTCAAGTATTGCAAAAATTGGAGGCAACACAGCAACCAGGTTATGGTGTTGGTCATGATCTGTTTGGGGTAATGTGGTTAGATGCTAGGGGACTTGATAGTTAAATAAGAACTTACTATACTTATTGAAACTTACACATATATATGGATTTTGTCGCAGTATTAATAATAAGCGAAAACTATATGAATAAGTAGCTTGAAGCTTCCTTGTAATTTTGTTGCTTGAAGAGAAAAGATAAGTTAAAACTGGGGTCAGTGGCATAAGGGTGAAACCAGGAAGCTAGTTCCAAAGTTTATGCAATTTCTAATTATATAAGTTTGGGTAATTCTAGTTAATGGGACTCTAACTTTTTGGGAAGGCTTAAGTTAACTAATTTTGTGATCAGGGAAGATGTTTGAACTATTGCTTGCTATAATTAGCTAGGAAAAAGTTCTTCTTTAGGAACACTAGTAAATAAATAGTTTTTATAGCCACAATGGCTGACCCCATAACAAAGTCTTTCAAACCTTTCTATAACTGCTAATATATAGTTAGTCAAGTTTAATAGGGTATTAAAAAGTATGTCTCACTAAAAGAGGCGGCAGAATATTATGGTGCTAGTATCAGCAGTCTTAGACGATGGGATAAGGGAGGAAAGTTTGCAGCATCAAAACTCCAGGAAATTAACGGCTATTTTATATTGATGAAAAAAATCCTCAAACTAAGCTTATTATCTGATCGCTTATGCAAGAGTATCTAGTCATAGCTAACAAGATGACTTTGATCAACAAATTGAGTTTCTACGGGTAAAGTACCCAAATGCTGATGTTGTTTCAGAAATTGGAAGTGGGCTCAATTTTAAACGGTGTAAGTTCCTGAAAATATTGGAACGCATAAGTGTAGGGGAGATTTCAACCCTTGTGCTCCCTTACGCTAAGAGCTCGGTTAAATTTGGATTTCTATTTATTGAATGGTTGTGTGAGCACTTTTGGAGGTCAATGTGCTGGTTCTCAATGAGATCAGCTTATCTCCAGAGGCAGAAATGGTTGAAGATATCTTGTCTATTCTCTATTGCTTTAGTTCAAGGCTTTATGGGTTACAAAAACACGAAAAATAAATTTCTCAAGTTATTTAAGATAACGCTTCTGAACCGAAGTTAGAGTTTGAAACCCAATAGTTTCTGGAAACTTAGGGTTTTTCTTTGTGACAATAAGCGATCGCTCATACTGTAGATAGTTATTACAACTATTACTAAATATTCTTATAGCTCATAAGATTTTTATTATAGCAAGTTTTAAGTCTTGCTGTCAAGGGTTTCAGCTAATTAAGTTTAAAGCTGATAACTACAAGAAAAACAGTTATTCTAATAGCTTAGGGATGTACCTGACCTTTACTATTGGGTATATTCTCTTTGCTGCTCAAGAAAATAGAAGTTGTGTTGTTTAATTTATTTTAATTTATTGATGTTATGGTAACGTCTTTTTTAATCACTAATGATGATGGTATTGACGCTCCTGGAATTCGTGCATTACATAAGGCACTATCCCAAGTGACTTCGGACCGCATTGTTATGGTTGCACCGAAACACCACCAGTCCGGCTGTGGCCATCAAGTCAATATCCGCACAGTTATACCAGTAGAATGGCGTTCTGAAACTGAGGTGAGTGTTGATAGTACGCCGGCTGACTGTGTTCGTTTGGGGGTAAACTATCTGTATGATGATATCAATTTTGTGGTCTCTGGAGTTAATAGCGGCTGTAATATGGGCTCGGATATTTATCCTTCTGGAACTATTGCAGCGGCTAGAGAGGCTACAATACATCGAATTCCAGCGATCGCTTTTTCTCATTTTAAGAGAAATGACTGGGAAATTGACTGGGAAAGAGCAATACAGTGGACGGTGATGGTCTTGAAGAAGTTATTAGCTGAACCACCTGAGGAAGGAACTTTATGGACGGTTAATTTTCCCCACCTTGAACCTGATGCACCTGAGCCTGAAATGGTTTTTTGTCGCCTCTGTAACCGCCCTCTACTTACAGAATTTGTTAAAAAAGAGAACGGATATCTTTATGTGGGATACGATCTTAACCGAAAGTCTGATCCAGGGACTGATGTTGATGTGTGTTTATCGGGAAATATTGCTATAGCTAAGGCTCGCTTATGGTGACATCCTTCCCGGCTGCTGTGTAACCTTAAAAAATTAGCTGTAGCTTTGATGGGAGTTGATATTGACTTCTGCAACCTAAAATTTGCTACCTAAAACTTGCTACCAAAAACTTGCCGCCTAAAATTTGCTACCTAAAACCAAACACTAAAAACTAAAAACTAAAAACTAAAAACCAAAAACCTGCCGCCTAACACTTTTTCAAACTACCTAAAACCAAAAACTAAAAACTAAAACCAAAAACCAAAAACTAAAAACTAAAAGTCTGATCCAGGGACTGATGTTGATGTGTGTCTATCGGGAAATATTGCTATAGCTAAGGCTCGCTTATGGTGACATCCTCCCCGGCTGCTGTGTAACCTTAAAAAATTAGCTGTAGCTTTGATGGGAGTTGATATTGACTTCTGCAACCTAAAATTTGCTACCTAAAACTTGCTACCAAAAACTTGCCGCCTAAAACTTGCTACCTAAAACCAAACACTAAAAACTAAAAACTAAAAACCTAAAACCAAAAACCTGCCGCCTAACACTTTTTCAAACTACCTAAAACTAAAAACTAAAAACCTAAAAACTAAAAACCTAAAACCTAAAACCTGCCGCCTAACACTTTTTCAAACTACCTAAAACCAAAAACTAAAAACTAAAACCAAA
The DNA here is from genome assembly GCF_000014265.1 of Trichodesmium erythraeum IMS101. Taxonomy (NCBI): domain Bacteria; kingdom Bacillati; phylum Cyanobacteriota; class Cyanophyceae; order Oscillatoriales; family Microcoleaceae; genus Trichodesmium; species Trichodesmium erythraeum. Next base: position 2,706,070 of record NC_008312.1, on the reverse strand, counting down.
AACCAAAAACTAAAAACTAACTGATGTTGGAGTGTGTTTATCGGGAAATATTGCTATAGCTAAGGCTCGCTTATGGTGACATCCTCCCCGGCTGCTGTGTAACCTTAAAAAATTAGCTGTAGCTTTGATGGGAGTTGATATTGACTTCTGCAACCTAAAATTTGCTACCTAAAACTTGCTACCTAAAACCAAACACTAAAAACTAAAAACTAAAAACTAAAAACTAAAAACCAAAAACCTGCCGCCTAACACTTTTTCAAACTACCAAAAACTAAAAACTAAAAACTAAAAACTAAAAACTAAAACCAAAAACCAAAAACCAAAAACCTGCCGCCTAACACTTTTTCAAACTACCTAAAACCAAAAACTAAAAACTAAAACCAAAAACCTAAAACCAAAAACCTGCCGCCTAACACTTTTTCAAACTACCAAAAACTAAAAACCAAAAACTAAAAACCTAAAACCAAAAACCTGCCGCCTAACACTTTTTCAAACTACCAAAAACTAAAAACTAAAAACTAAAAACTAAAACCAAAAACCAACAACCTGCCGCCTAACACTTTTTCAAACTACCAAAAACTAAAAACTAAAAACTAAAAACTAAAAACCTAAAACCAAAAACCTGCCGCCTAACACTTTTTCAAACTACCAAAAACCAAAAACTAAAAACTAAAAACTAAAAACCTAAAACCAAAAACCTGCCGCCTAACACTTTTTCAAACTACCAAAAACCAAAAACTAAAAACTAAAAACTAAAAACCTAAAACCAAAAACCTGCCGCCTAACACTTTTTCAAACTACCAAAAACCAAAAACTAAAAACTAAAACCTAAAACCTAAAACCTAAAACCTAAAACCTGCCGCCTAACACTTTTTCAAACTACCAAAAACTAAAAACCAAAAACTAAAAACTAAAACCAAAAACCAACAACCAAAAACCTGCCGCCTAATACTTTTTCAAACTACCAAAAACCAAAAACTAAAAACTAAAACCAAAAACCAAAAACCAACAACCTGCCACCTAACACCTTTTCAAATTTTAGATCAGTTATTATAATATGTTAGTCAAAACTATATTCTAAATTCAGTTGACTTCCATGGACGAATTTTCTCCAGATGACCACTCTTTATTTCCCCAGGAACCAGATGAGACATCCCTAAATGTCCACTATCTCCCTGGGGCTGACTCGAACCCTGAAGTTACAGACCCGATGATACAAGGTGCCTGGGGTGAGGTTCGTGACGAATTGGCTGATTTTATCTTGGCTCCTGAGTTCGATGACTATATTAAGACGGCTTTTGGTGAAACTGTGGACCCGGAGCTGGCAAAAGAGCAAATAAAGGATGTTTTGACTGGGGAAAATTTGCCGGAGGTTATTATGTTGCCCGCGGCAGATATGGAGCCGGCGGTGGGTGCCTATGATCCTTTGACTGATTCAATTTATTTGGCTGATTCTTTATTGCCTGATACTGATGGGGCAGAATATGGGGTTTTGGTGGATGTGCTGTTGGAGGAGTTGGGGCATTTTTTGGACTCTCAGTTGTCTGACTCGGACTCCCCTGGAGATGAGGGTGAGTTATTGGCTGGTTTGGTGAGGGGTGAGGAGTTGACTCAGTTTCAGGTGATGATGCTTCGGGGTCAGGATGATCGGGTAGATATTTGGGTCGGGGGTGTTGAGGTTGAGGTTGAGGCTAGTGAAAAGGTTGATTTTGAGAAGGTTGATGATTTTTTGGTGGGAGATGAGCCTCGGTCATTAGTAGTAGGAGACTTTAATAGAGATGGCATTCCTGATCTGGCTGTGGCGAACAGGGCTGATGACGACGTATCAGTGTTATCAGGAAATGGTGACGGTAGTTTTGGTTCAGCTACTAATTTTTTTGTGGGAGATAGACCAGAGTCACTAGCAGCAGGAGATTTTAATGGAGATGGTATTCCTGATCTGGCTGTGGCAAATGCTGGTTCAGACAACGTATCAGTTTTATCAGGAAAAGATGACGGTAGTTTTGCTCGACGTACTAATTTTCCGGTGGGAGACGAACCAAGATCAGTAGCAGTAGGAGATTTTGATAGAAATGGCATTCCTGATCTGGCTGTGGCGAACAGAGACTCAAACAATGTATCAGTGTTATTAGGAAATGGTGAGGGTAGTTTTGGTTCAGCTACTAATTTTCTGGTGGGAGACGAACCAATATCAGTAGCAGTAGAAGATTTTAATGGAGATGGCATTCCTGATCTGGCTGCGGCGAACTTCTTTTCAGACAATGTATCAGTGTTATCAGGAAAAGGTGACGGTAGTTTTGGTCCAGCTATTAATTTTCCGGTGGGAGAGACACCTACCTCAGTAGTAGCAAGAGATTTTAATGCAGATGGCATTCCTGATCTGGCTGTGGCGAACAGAGACTCAAACAATGTATCAGTGTTATCGGGAAAAGGCGACGGTAGTTTTGGTTCAGCTACTAATTTTCCGTTGGGAGGCGGACCTTTTTCAGTAGCAGTAGAAGATTTTAATGGAGACGGCACTCCTGATCTGGCTGTGACGAACTTCTTTTCAGACAAGGTATCAGTGTCATTAGGAAAAGGTGACGGTAGTTTTGGTTCAGCTACTAATTTTCCGGTGGGAGACAGACCTTTCTCATTAGCAACAGAAGATTTTAATGGAGACGGCATTCTTGATATGGCTGTGGCGAACTGGTTGGATGGCAACGTATCCATCCTGATCAACAAAAACCCTATAACCATCATTCCCAACATCACTATCTCGGACACCAAGATCACCGAAGGCAACATAGATAAAACCGCTAAATTCACGGTCACTCTAGACAACCCCACAAACGCCATAGTCAAAGTCAACTACACCACAGCCAGCCAAACCGCAAAAGTCAACCAAGACTACAAAATTACTACAGGCACTCTGACCTTTCGACCAGGAGAAACGAACAAAAACATAACAGTTCCCATCTTGGGAGATAAGCGAGACGAACCCAAGGAAAAATTCGGGCTAAAACTGAGGAGCCCCCAGAATGCGAATATCAAAGATGGGGAGGCTACGGGCACTATCGTTGATAACGACCCACTTCCCCAAATATCTATCGGCGATGCCAAAGTTACGGAAGGAAACCGAGGTCAGAAAAACATGGAATTTGAAGTGAAATTAAACAACCCCAGCGGGAAAACAGTGAGAGTAAATTATGGAACCCAAGAGGGCAGCGCCAAGTCAGGAAAAGATTTTCGAAATCAAAGGGGAGTCCTGACATTCAAGCCAGGGCAGACGGAAAAGATAGTGAATATTCCCATTTTGGGAGATAGGGTTGATGAAAATAACGAGGAGTTTCAAGTCAAACTCAGCCGTGCCAGAAATGGAAAATTGTCAGATAAAACAGCGGTCGGCAGAATTATTGATAATGACGACCCACTTCCCCAAATATCTATCAGGGACGCTAAAGTGACGGAAGGAAACAGGGGTAAGAAACAGATGAAGTTTGAAGTTGAGCTCAACAGCCTGAGCACGAAAACAGTGAGGGTAAATTACGCTACAGTAGATGGCAGCGCGAAGTCAGGAAAAGATTTTCAAAATAAAAGGGGAGTGGTGACATTCCAACCAGGGCAGAGGAAAAAGATAGTGAATATTCCTATTTTGGGAGATAGGGTTGATGAAAATAATGAGCAGTTTCAAGTCAAACTCAGCCGTGCCAGAAATGGTAGGTTGTCGGATAACAACGCGATCGGCAGAATTATTGATAACGACGAAGGGGTTCCCAAAGATTAGATAATTCCCCAAATATCCATCAGGGATGCCAATGTTACTGAAGGAAACAAGGGTGAGAAAAGTATGAAGTTTGAGGTCAAGTTAGATAATAGTAGCAGTGAAGTGGTGAAGGTTAATTATGAGAATGTTGGCGGTTGAAGGTATCAGCTTTCTGAGGTTTGAGCTGAGGTCTAAATAAACATAATTTCCTAATATTATGTTCGGCAGCATCATTCGTGTAAAACCAGGCTGGGAACTGCGGCCTGCCTCCTAAAACTTGCAACCTAAAACCTAAAACCTGCTACCTAACGTCGGACTTACCAAATTATCTATTGAGCTTATTTATTATTTCCCAGTTTTTTTCTGAGGGTAAAAAGCTACTTAGTTCATTTTTATTTTGGTCATAAATATAATATTATTCACATCTAAAATCAAAAATCAAAAACCAAAAACCAAAAACTAAAAACCTGCCACCTAACACCTTTTCAAATTTCAAGTCAGCTATTATAATATTTAGTCAAACTATACTCTAAATTTCCCATGGACGAATTTTCTCCAGATGACCATTCTTTATTTCCCGAGGAACCAGATGAGACATCCCTAAATGTCCACTATCTCCCTGGGGCTGACTCGAACCCTGAGGTTACAGACCCGATGATACAAGGTGCCTGGGGTGAGGTTCGTGACGAATTGGCTGATTTTATCTTGGCCCCGGAGTTCGATGACTATATTAAAACGGCTTTTGGTGAAACTGTGGACCCGGAGCTGGCAAAGGAGCAGATAAAGGATGTTTTGACTGGGGAAAATTTGCCGGAGGTTATTATGTTGCCGGCGGCGGATATGGAGCCGGCGGTGGGTGCCTATGATCCTTTGACTGGTTCAATTTATTTGGCTGATTCTTTATTGCCTGATACTGATGGGGTTTTGGTGGATGTGCTGTTGGAGGAGTTGGGGCATTTTTTGGACTCTCAGTTGTCTGAGTCGGACTCCCCTGGAGATGAGGGTGAGTTATTGGCTGCTTTGGTGAGGGGTGAGGAGTTGACTCAGTTTCAGGTGATGATGCTTCGGGGTCAGGATGATCGGGTAGATATTTGGGTCGGGGGTGTTGAGGTTGAGGTTGAGGCTAGTGAAAAGGTTGATTTTGAGAAGGCTCGTAATTTTAAGGTGGGAGACGGACCATATTCAGTAGCAGCAGGAGATTTTAATGGAGATGGCATTCCTGATCTGGCTGTGGCGAACTTTTCTTCAGACAACGTATCAGTGTTATTAGGAAAAGGTGACGGTAGTTTTGGTTCAGCTACTAATTTTCCGGTGGGAGACGGACCTGCGTCAGTAGCAGCAGAAGATTTAAATGGAGATGGCATTCCTGATCTGGCTGTGGCGAACGACGGGTCAGACAACGTATCAGTGTTATCAGGAAAAGGTGACGGTAGTTTTGGTTCAGCTACTAATTTTCCGGTGGGAGACCGACCTGTGTCAGTAGCAGCAGGAGATTTTAATGGAGATGGCATTCCTGATCTGGCTGTGGCGAACTATCGGGATGACAACGTATCAGTGTTATTGGGAAAAGGTGACGGTAGTTTTGGTTCAGCTACTAATTTTCCGGTGGGAGGCCGACCTTTGTCAGTAGCAGTAGGAGATTTTAATGGAGATGGCATTCCTGATCTGGCTGTGGCGAACTGGGTCGATGACAACGTATTAGTGTTATTAGGAAAAGGTGACGGTAGTTTTGGTTCAGCTACTAATTTTCCGGTGGGAGACGGACCTATCTCAGTAGCAGTAGGAGATTTTAATGGAGATGGCATTCCTGATCTGGCTGTGGCGAACAGGTGGAATGACAACGTATCAGTGTTATCAGGAAAAGGTGACGGTAGTTTTGGTTCAGCTACTAATTTTCCGGTGGGAGACGATCCGTTTTCAGTAGCAGTAGGAGATTTTAATGGAGATGGCATTCCTGATCTGGCTGTGGCGAACGGTGGCGATGACAACGTATCAGTGTTATCAGGAAAAGGTGACGGTAGTTTTGCTCGACGTACTAATTTTCCGGTGGGAGACGGACCTGCGTCAGTAGCAGCAGAAGATTTAAATGGAGACGGCATTCCTGATCTGGCTGTGGCGAACTATTGGGATGACAACGTATCCATCCTCATCAACAAAACCCCCATAACCATCATCCCCAACATCACCATCTCCGACACCAAGCTCACCGAAGGCAACACAAATAAAACCGCCAAATTCAACGTCACCCTAGACAACCCCACAACCACCACAGTCAAAGTCAACTACACCACAGCCAACCAAACCGCCCAAGTCAACCAAGACTACAAACTCACCAAAGGCACTCTGACCTTTCGACCAGGAGAAACGAACAAAAACATCACAGTTCCCATCTTGGGAGATAACCGAGACGAACCCGAGGAAAAATTCCGAGTCGATCTGAGCCGCCCCCAAAATGCCAACATCAAAGATGGGAGAGCTACAGGCACCATCGTTGATAACGACCCAGTTCCCCAAATATCCATCGGCGATGCCAAAATTACCGAAGGAAACCGAGGTCATAAAAACATGGAGTTTGAAGTCAAATTAAACAACCCCAGCGGGAAAACAGTCAAAGTAAATTATGGAACCCAAGAGGGCAGCGCTAAGTCAGGAAAAGATTTTCAAAATAAAAGGGGAGTCCTGACATTCCAACCGGGGCAGACCAAAAAAATAGTGAGCATTCCCATTTTCGGAGATAGGGTTGATGAAAATAACGAACAGTTTCAAGTCAAACTCAGCGGTGCCGAAAATGGAAATTTTTCAGACAACACAGCAGTCGGCAAAATTATTGATAACGACCAAGTTTCTCAAATATCCATCAGCGATGCCAAAACTGTTGAAGGCAACAGAGGTCAGAAAAATATGGAATTTGAAGTCAGACTCAACAACCCCAGCAGTCAAACAGTCAAAGTAAATTACACCACAGTAGATGGCAACGCGAAATCAGGAAAAGACTATCAAAAGAAAAGTGGAGTCGTGACATTCAAACCAGGGGAAACCAAAAAGAGCATCAATATTTCCATTTTGGGAGATACTTTTTATGAAAATACCGAATTATTTGAAGTCAAACTCACCAGAGCCCAAAATGCAGAGTTGCCAGCAGACCCCAGAAAACAATATGGTGCAGCCATAATTCTTGATAACGACGAACTTCCGAAAATATCTATTGGTGATGCCAAAATGACCGAAGCAAATAGGGGTAAGAAAAATATGGAGTTTGCAGTCAGGTTGAACAACCCCAGCGACCAAACAGTCAAAGTAAATTATGCTTCAGTAGATGGCACCGCGAAGTCAGGAAAAGATTTTCAAAGCCAAAAGGGAGTGGTGACATTCAAGCCGGGGGAGACGAAAAAGACTGTCAATATTCCCATATTAGGAGATACTCTGGTTGAAAATACAGAGCAGTTTCAGGTCAAACTCAGCCGTGCCAAAAATGCGGAGTTGTCAGACAGCCAGGCAGTAGGCAGAATTCAGGATAATGATCAGCCGCCTCAAATATCTATCAGTGATGCGAAAGTGACGGAAGCAAATAGGGGTGAGAAAAATATGAAGTTTGAGGTCACGTTAGATAATAGTAGTGCTCAAACAGTGAAGGTTAATTATGAGACTATTAATGGTAGCGCTAAGGCGGGAGAAGATTTTCAAAAGAAAAAGGGAGTCCTGACTTTTAAACCAGGGGAGAGGAAAAAGACTGTAAATGTTCCTATCTTGGGAGATCTGGTTGATGAAAATAACGAGAACTTTCAGGTCAAACTCAGTGATGCCAAAAATGGTAAGTTGTCAGATGAAAAGGCAGTAGGCAGAATTATTGATAACGACATTTCTCCGCAAATATCCATCGGCGATGCTAGGGTGACTGAAGCCAACAGGGGTGAGAAAAATATGAAGTTTGAAGTCAAGCTAGATAATAGTAGCAGTCAAACAGTGAAGGTTAATTATGAGACTATTAATGGTAGCGCTAAGGCGGGAGAAGATTTTCAAAAGAAAAAGGGAGTCCTGACATTTAAACCAGGGGAGACGAAAAAGACTCTGAATGTTCCCATTTTAGGAGATACTGTTTATGAAAAAAATGAGAAATTTCAGGTCAAACTCAGTGGTGCGAAAAATGCTAAGTTATCAGATGCAGATGCAAAAGCAGTCGGTATTATTCGAGATAACGAAAAACCAGTGCCGGAGGTTTTCAAAGATGCTGTTGATATGGGAGTTCTGGAGTTAAAGCAAACCTCTAGCAGAGATAATATTGGGTTTCCCGTCGGGCCAGTAGATCGGAATACAGAAGATTATTTTCGTTTTGAGGTAGAAAAAGAAGGTTTAGTGACTATTTTTGTAGATAGCTTTATTCAAAATTTGGGAATTGAATTATATGGGGAAGATGAGAGTTTTTTAAATCAGTCAAATGAAGAAGATATTGCCATAGAGAAAATCCAAACTACTCTGGAAAAGGGTGTTTATTATTTGAAAGTTTTCTCCATTGGAAGTGGTCGGACTGACTATAATGTGAGTATTAACATTGTTGAAAGTTAATAAGTATCTGTTTTTCAAATTTTAATTTCTAATTTTTAATTAATGAGGCGATCGGCACTCTAATAAATTATCTAAAATCTAAGTCGGTGGCCAACAAAATTTCAATAAACATAATTTAATAATATCATATCCGGTAGCATCATTTGTGTAAAACCTACCTACCACCTAAAACCTGCCATCTAAAACCTGCCGCCCAAAACCTGCCATCTAAAACCTGCCATCTAAAACCTGCCATCTAAAACCTGCCGCCCAAAACCTGCCATCTAAAACCTGCCGCCTAAAACCTGCCGCCTAAAACCTGCCTCCTAAAACCCGCCTCCTAAAACCTACCGTTTAAAACCTGCCACCTAAAACCTGCCGCCTAAAACCTGCCGTTTAAAACCTGCCATCTAAAACCTACCGCCTAAGACCTAACAACTCCTGATAAAATTCAATATGATCAGTACAAAATTGTTTACTATAAGTTAATGTTAAAAGTAGCAACAGTAACTGTAATTCAGGAAATTAATTCAGCCAATGAAAAAATTCCAGTATTAGCATTATTACCATCTGAAAATGAAAAGCAGTTATTTTCTAGCCCTGATTTTTCAGAATATTGCTTTCATTGTTTAGAATATTCATCACTAAAAACAATACCACCATCACTCAAAGGTCCAGTCAACTTAGTGGCCTTTTGCCAAGACGCGATCGCTTATGCCCAAAGCCATCATATTACAGTTGTTTACTACAGCTTTGATATTAGCAACTTAATAGCCGCTGTAGTTTGTCAAAACCTCAATCTTTTTGGTCCTTCCCTGGAAAGTGTATTACAGTGTTTTCATAAATTTTATGGTCGTGAAATTGACTCATACCCCCCCGGCTACAGTTTTGTGCAACTGGAAAATGAAAAAAAGGTTTCCATTGATCAACCCACTCTCAACACCCTAACTTTTCCAGTATTTATAAAACCAGTTTGTTCTAGTTACGGAATGTTTTGTGCTCCGGTTGATACCCCTGAGCAATTAGAACAGGTATGTACAGAACTAGCGACAGCTTATCAACCTTATTGGCAAATGTATTCAACTTTCTTCCAAGAATTTGTTGATGCTACAAAATACCCCTTAGCTGTAACTTCTCAAGTTCCACTTTTAGTTGAAGAACTAATTTCTGGTGAACCCTTAACCTGTGATGGCTTCGTTTATAAAGGAGAGATTAATTTTCTGGGTTTAGTAGATACTGTAGAAGCGCCAAATGGATCCGTAGACTGTTATATTTTTCCCTCTCAAGTCAGTGAACTCCAAAAAAAAGCTATTTATGAGCGAGTCACTAATTTTATTCAAAATAGCGGTTTAGATAACAGCTTTTTCAGCGCTGAATTTTGGCTTCAAGGGCAAACGCCTCCCATCTTAATTGAAATGAATGCGCGTATGAGTGCAACATTCAGCTTTCTATATAAACAAAGTATTAACTTCAACTTACCATTAGCTGCCCTAAAATTAGCTCAGGGAATTTGCCCCCAAATTCCTAAACAGCCATTACAACAACAAATACCCACAAGTATTCGCCTATATCTTTCAACTCGTAAAAGTGGCCTCGCCTCAACACTACTTGATTTTAGTCTGGCTCAACAAACCCTAGGCAGCTCACAGCTCATTACCTTTAACTGCAAACCAGAAGAGCAAATCAAAAATAGCTCCTATCATTCAACTCCACTAGCAGAGCTCAACCTTTTTGGGACCAGCCAGTTTCCCCTAAAATTTTATGGAGAGCACCTACGGAATGCACTACTACTAGAACGACGCTCACCAGCCTATCAAATTACCGTAGTACCAGACCTTCTTCTCCAGGGAGGTGAAGGACTCTGCTATGACTCCAGAAATAATCAACTACTTTGTCTAGACTATGGCAATTTTCAGCTCATTCAACTGTGCTTGACAACCCGCAATATACAAAGGTTTTCATTACCTGCAGCATTTTATGGCATTGCAGTATCTGCAACAGGAACCGTATTATTATCTGGGGAGTTAGGGTTGATGGAGTTTAACCTCAACACCCAAGAGCTAGTGCCCATTGTTCAAGAATATCAAGGTCAAAAATTAGTTTGTAATGATGTAATTATTGACAAAACCGGATGCATATGGTTTAATACAATAAATGAAGACACCACAGGAATTGGAAAAGAAGGAGCACTGCTATGCTGTAATTCCCAGGGGCAAGTTCAAGAAGTTTTTAAAGGGTTTGGTTATGCTAATAGCATGGGAACGTCACCAGATGGGCGATCGCTTTATGTTGTAGACAGTCTCGAACGGGTGATCCATGTCTTCACCCTCAAATCATCTAAAATGGAAGCAACCCTAAAAGATGTTCAGTACCATCACAAATTTATTGTTGCTAATGAAAATGAAGGAGTACTTGATGGACTAGCTGTAGATAGATCTGGTTATCTTTGGCTCACATTTTGGTTTGGTGGTAAAATCATCTGTGTTCACCCGCGATCAGAAGCAAGGCTGAGAGAGGTGACTTTACCTGTAATGAACATTACTAGTGTGAGCGTTGTTGATTCTGAATGTAATCCCAATGCTAAAGCAGCCAACAAATTGTTTGCCTGCTCATCTGTAGTTTCTTGGCTCGGAGGAAAGAGCCTTTCACCCTGGTATGCAAGTGAATTGAAAGAGTCAAAACAAGGATACCTTTTTGAAATTGATTTATAAAAGTTTCTAACTTCAAGTTCAAAATTCTTAATTTGTACGAGACTTGAATTAAGACCCGTTATCCATCCCCCTGGTTTCATGAATACCCTAAAAAAGAAGAGGTTATAGAAAACTCTCAGAAGTTGAGAGCTGAAATTAGGAAACTGTCATGATTTTTTGAGCAGCTCACCCCCTGAAGGTACAAATAAAAACCAACAAGAATTTTTGGTAAGTCACCCTCAGGTATTTGGAGACTTTAAACGAATTTACAGGCCAGCCCAACCCATCTAAAAGAGGGTTGGGTGCAACAGCCCGTAAGACCTCAACCCCCCATCAGAGCCAAGGCTCAGTAAGTTTTTTCCTGCCTAACAACCCAAATAAAAAAGCTATATAATAAAAATTTATACAGGAATTACCCTAATTTATATTTCAAATCTAAACTATGGATCTTAAACGAGTAATTATTGCTCATAAGGCTAGAGATGATATAAGCCGTCGTTATGCAGAACAATCTGCGAGAGAGTTGGAAAAGAGAGGATGTCGAGTCTTAATGGGCCCAAGTGGGCCACAAGATAATCCTTATCCAGTTTTTCTCGCTTCTAGCAATAATAAAATTGATTTGGCAGTAGTCTTAGGAGGAGATGGTACAATATTAGCTGCAGCTAGAAGTTTAGCACCGGATGGAATTCCTATCTTAGCAGTTAATGTAGGAGGACATTTAGGCTTTTTAACCCATAATTTTGAAGATTTTCAGGATACAGAAAAAGTATGGGATAGGTTATTTGAAGACCGCTATGCATTACAACTAAGAATGATGTTGCAGTCAGCAGTATTTGATGGCGATCGCTATAACCTCAAACCAGTCAGCGATAACTTTTTAGCCTTAAATGAGTTTTGCGTTAAACCTGCTTCTGCTGACAGAATGCCTACTTCTATTTTAGAACTAGAAATTGATGGTGAGATAGTAGACCAATATCAAGGGGATGGATTAATTGTTGCAAGTCCCACAGGCTCCACTTGTTATACTGCCTCTGCTAATGGACCAATTATGCACTCTGGCATGGCTTCCATTTCCATAACACCAATTTGCCCTCTAAGTCTTTCGAGCCGCCCTATTGTACTTCCTCCTGGTTGTGTAGTTAGTATTTGGCCTTTACATGATCACGATCTAAGTACTAAACTCTGGGCAGATGGAGTTCTATGTACTTCTATATGGCCAGGAAAAAGAGTAAATGTGCGTATGGCAAATTGTCAAGCTAAGTTTATTATTCTGCGGGAAAATTATTCATTTTTTCAGACTCTCAGAGAAAAACTACTATGGGCTGGTGCTAGAATTAAGTATCAAAACTACCATCGGAATAGTGAGAGCTGATCATCAACTCAAAAATTTACAAAATAGGTATTTTATGAAAATATAATATCGCGATCGCTATGCTATCAAAATAACTGAAGCTACCAAAATAATTCCTCCCAGATAGTTGACTGAATACTTGTCATACCTTGTAATGATTATCCTTGGGAGACCCTTGCGTAACTCTTGATCATGTTTGATTTTGGCCCAAAAATTTTCTATAAGATGATATACTTTATTACTTTATATAGTATCTAATTTCCTATATAGAAAACTGTCAAAATAGAAAGGCTAGTAGACTATTTGTCTTTACCTATTACAGAAAAAAGCCGTATTAAATATATACAAAGATTTTTAACAACTTGACAACCTCTCCAGTTGTTAGGCAGAGAAAAATAAGCAAACCGTAGCCTTCATTTAAGCTGGCATCTCATAGCTGCTGTACCTACCCCCCTTATTGGGGGTCGGTTAGGTTAGCCTTCAGTTCTAAATATTTAATCTCCAACTTAACGGGAGAAAACTTCACTAACTTCCCCCACTAACAAACGAGTACCATTAGCAAAATCCCAACCAGAAACCACCTTTTTCCCAGCCAACTGTACCTGCCACAACAACAACCAACCACTACCAGTTTGCACCACAGGTCCTAAACCCTTAATTACTTTGACAACCTCCCCAATATTTCCCACAACCTCAGACTCAGAAGACCAAACCTTCTCCAACTTCTGTAATTCCGGAGGTAACTCTGACCAATATTCAGTCCCCACAGGAATAGTCGCCATTACCTTCAAAGACTGACCCCGAAAACTGGTAAAGCAATTAGGAAAAAATCCTCTGATTTGGTTGTGAATATCCAAAGCACTCCTCGACCAATCAATTTCATAATCAGAATTTTGAATCAGTGGAGCATAAGTTGCCAGAGAATTATCTTGAGGAATAGGTTCAATTTCCTTGTCCTCCAACCTTAACAAAGTTTCCAGCAATAAATCTGCTCCATCCTTTGCCAAAATTTCCGCTATAGATACAGCATTATCTAACAAACCAATAGGAATTATACTCTTCAAGAGCATTGGACCAGTATCCATTCCCACATCCATTAACATCGTAGTATTACCTGTTTCCGCCTCCCCATGATAAATAGACCACTGAATAGGAGCAGCACCACGATATTTTGGCAAAATTGAACCATGAACATTCACACAACCCAACTTTGGCATCTCCAAAATTTCTGTAGACAATATTTGTCCATAAGCAACTACAACAAATACATCTGCTTGTGCCTCTCTCAATAAATTGAGAGTTTCAGGATTTTTTTTAACTCGTCGTGGTTGCCAGACAGGGATATTATGGGCAACTGCCACTGACTTAACAGGAGATGGAATCAGTTTATTGCCTCGCCCACGCCGTTTATCAGGTTGAGTTACAACTGCTGTAACTTCTATTTTTGGGTTATCTAACAATTTTTTCAAAGTAGGAACAGCAAATAGAGGTGTACCAAAAAATATTATTTTCATCATAAAAACTCGTATTTGTAAATTGGAAACTAGCCAGTTGTAATAGCTAGATGGAAACGACCTGAACGCTTTTAACCGATAGCCCAGTTAACTTTCTTGATTGTTCTCACTGATACTGACATATTGTAGTGCGAAAACTGATTATATATCTTATGCAAAAAAAACAAGATTAGAAATTTATCTAGTTAAGAATTTAATTCTTTGAAACAATTGTGTAGATTCTCAAAAAATATGTACAAAGAAAACTTAATTTAAAAATAGCCTTAAACGAGCTCATGTATAAATTTCCTAACTCAATAGATATATTAATCTAAATTAAATCTAATATTTATCTACTTAATCAAACTAAATGGTAAGCCACTTACTAATAACATAATAGGTACTATTAGAGCAGATTTTTCTTCAGAAACATTGGCAATTTTTTGACAACCGCTATACATAATTAAAATTGTATAACAAAGAGCAAATATACATAAAATCAAACTAATTATCCAATTATTTAAAACTCCACTAATCAACACCAGTAAACCTAGAGGCAATAGTGACGTACCTGCAACAAACAAATCTCCTGTTAAACTACCATTAGTTTTAAATATCAGTCTAGCAAAACCACTTGTAACCGTTAGATTTACAAAAGGAATAATACCAATAATTATTAACAATAAAAATCCTGTATGATTATCTCCACCCAATCGTCCTAAAATTAAGCTAATTCCTATTACAAAGCAAACCTCAAATATTATCCCTAATAAAATTGCCACATTCAGCGCTCTTTTCAGTTCTAATTCCACAAAAGCTGGTAATAAACCACCTATGGGATTAGGTATAAAAGTCTTGACTGTAATCCAACTATCTTGAAAAGTTTTCTGGAATATTTCTAGTATTTTTGCCACAGAAAAATTCTCTAAACTTCTCATAGCTTTCAGGGATATTTGAGAATTAATTTTATCCCCTTGTTCTGCAAAAAGTTGAGCAGCCTTTCCGAAATCCAATCTTGCCAGACGATGTTCTTGTAATTTTAAATAAACCAAACCACGCTGATAATAAACATGAGCAAAATTGGGATTTATTTCTAATGCTTTAGTATAGTCTTCCATACCAGCTTGAATAGATTTTAATTTCATCCGGCATAAGCCCCTGTAATAGTAAACTTCTACTAAGTATGGGTCTAAAAATAATGCCTTAGTATAATCAATATCTGCATTCCGATAATCTTGCAATTTATAACTAGCAAATGCTCTATTGTACAAAACTTCTAACCAGTCAGGATTAATTTCCAGTGCTTTTGTATAATCTAATATTGCACCTTGATAATTTCCTCGCTGACTTTTAGACACTCCACGCTTATATAATTCCTGTGCTTCCTCTACATTTTTGTCATATTTAGACCGCTTTAATGGATCAGAAAGAATTTCATATACTGAATTAATTTCTTTAAATTTTTCTGCTGCATTTATATCCCCTGAATTGACATCAGGGTGATACTGACGTGCTAAACTATGATAGGCTTTTTTTATCTGTTCGGCTGAAGCATCTTTTGATACCCTTAGAACTTCATAATAGTTATACTCTTTTTCCATAGGCAATAGGGAATAGAAAAAATACTATATTTCATTGTTAATGTGCTACGATTTACCGAATTAATATTTTTTACCTGTTCCCTATTATTCTTTATCTCTCCATTCTCTTAAGTGATAGATTACCAAACCAAAGCTATCATCTGTTAAATGTTCATAAGTAATATGGAGCTAAGCGGACTCGAACCGCTGGCCCCCTCAATGCCATTGAGGTGCTCTACCAACTGAGCTATAACCCCTAACTAAAACATTTATTAGTATACCTGGTTTTTATTCTTTTGTCAATAAATTAATCAAAAATATTCTACCACATTCCCATCATCTGTAGCAGTTACTATTATTATAGAATATTCTTAAGTCTTTCAAATTGAGTCGCTGCTACAAACTTAAGTTCTATCCCTCGTCACGACAATGGTTTCAGTCTCTCAACTTTTAACTTCAGCCATAGTATGTTATGTGGCCAAATTTTGGTAAGCACATATATTGTCTAATGAGATAAGGATAGGAACGGAAACAGGGAAGCTCCAATAAATGAGTTAGTCACCAGGTTTGGTCCAGTAAGAATTGTCCCCTGATTTTTTTGCCTAGGGATGCCAAAAATCAGAGCCATGTATGAGATTGAGCTACCGAACTTTTAGTACTTTGATGAGCTTAAAGTATTGGCTAAAGGATAATTTTTCTTAATGCTTTGAGAATTAATCAGCTAGACCTATTTAGGAACATTACACAGTAATGAAAACTAATAACTAATAATTTAAATAACCAGCTTAATAGTAATTTGCCTAATGGTACTTTGATATTTTTCACAGAGAAAATACCATGTCATCCCATCAAGAGGTAAGGTGGGTTACGCAGCTTCTGGCCATAAATAGCTCAAAGATAGATAGAGTTAATTAAATCTCAACAATCACTTAATCAAAGTTTAATAGAGTCTAATGAAACATTTTTATAAATATTTTGGCACTATCGTACGATTAAAAATATGTGTAGGAATGTTGAGACATTTGAGTTAGGTGAGTTATACAAGTACCCATAAGAAAATAAACCACCATCATTGCTACAGCAGATATAGCGACTAAGATACTTGCAAGCATTAGAGAACACTCTTTATGATAGAATGACTCTTGCATTAAATGCAGAGACCAAGCAACTAAAGCAACATCAAGTATAAGAATTGTGACCAGCATAAGTTACAGTTTGTAACAATTCTCTTATTCTAACAATATTTATTAAAAATGCTTCTAAATATCAAGAAATATTAAGATCTTGAATATACAGTTACAAGTCAACTCAAATCAACTTTGTCTTACAGGGACTTCATGGCCCGCCAGATAATCCTTAATTTCTGCTATACTTAGTTGACCATAATGTAGTAAAGAAGCCAGCAATGCTGCTTCTGCTTTACCTTCAGTTAAAGCCTGAAAGATATGTTGGCAGTTACCTGCCCCCCCAGAGGCAATTACTGGAATCTGAACACTTTCTGCTATAGTTCTTGTAAGCTCTAGGTCATAGCCTGCTTGGGTTCCATCAGCATCCATACTTGTGAGGAGGACTTCTCCTGCTCCTCTTTTTTCTACTTCTATTGCCCAAGCGATCGCATCCTTGCCAGTATTTTCGCGGCCACCTCGCACATAGACATCCCATCCTAGGTTGTCTGGTTCACAACGACGACAAGCATCAATAGCTACTACAATACATTGATTTCCAAAACGGTCACTGGCCTGATTAATTAGGTTAGGGTTACGTACTGCTGCTGAATTTATACTAACTTTGTCTGCACCTGCTCTTAACAAATTTTTAATGTTTTCTAAGGATTGAATACCACCTCCTACTGTCAAAGGAATAAAAACTTGCTCTGCAGTTCGATAAACCACATCTATGATTGTATCTCGGTCTTCGTGAGTGGCCGTAATATCTAGAAATACTAACTCATCAGCACCAGCGTGATTATATACTTGGGCTAGTTCCACAGGGTCTCCAGCATCTTGAAGATTCACGAAGTTAACTCCTTTGACCACTCGACCTGCATTAACATCAAGACAAGGTAAAATTCTTTTGGCCAACATATAAATCAATTACTTTAGAATTCAGAGTATATTATTACCGATTTTAGAGTAGAGGTTAATGGATCAAGTTAATTCTAATTGGTTTTTATGGGAGATTATTGGGGGAGCAAAAATTATCCTGTGTTTTAGATAAGCCGGAATTTTATCTATTTCAGTTGCTAGGAACTGGATCAGATTAAGATTTAATTGGTAAATATTGCTTCTCCCGATTTTTTATACATTCAATCTCCTGAGTTAGAGGCTTAATATTAATCTACTTTATCAATGAGGTTTGATAAGATACCTCAATTACACCAAGATTTTAACTTTTAACTTTTGAATCCATGACTTTTCAATTTGAGCTTTTGACTGTTAATGCTACTATATGAACGAGATTTCATAAAAAACCTCAGTTGCACTGGGATTTTAACTCTTGACTTTAAAAATTCGACTTTTGACTTGTATAATATAGCTATCCTCAAACACTAATTTCAGATAAACTGTGGATTAATTAATACCAACAGGAGAACATCGTAAATAAAAATGAAAATAGGTCAAAAAGTAAAAGTGTGTCGAATTAGACAACCAATACCTGAAAAAATGATTAACCGAATCAAAGAAAATCCCATTGGTACAATCACAGAATTCAAAATGGTAGATGGTAGTGGAGTCGGTTTCTGGGTAAAATTTGAAGAAAAAATGGGAACTTGGTTTTTTGAAGATGAAATAGAACCAACTTCCTAACAAATACTAAAAGTGGAGCATTGGGTATAAGAGTCAAGAAAAAAAGTATTACTTTTAGTTCTGCTTGACCTTTAGTTTACTCTTACCTAATACTCAATCTCTAATTATTTTTTAGCAAAGTCCAAAATAAGATAATATTTAATATGGCACTCACCTTACTACTTCAACAACTTACGACAATTTTCCCATAGTCATTGGTTATTAATTCACAAACCTTGATTAGCTTAAGTTTGAGTCTGTTCTTGAGGAGTTAGGTGAACCAGATTTTTCGGAAACAGAGCCATAGCTAAAGACGGAAGCCTTGCCAGAGAGAGATGAGTTTTCGGGGTTGAAATGCCTACTCTCGAAGAACTTCGGTGTAGGTAGTCAAGCCCCGTGTAATTGTAAGATAATTTAAGGAAGACTTACGCACCAACTGCTATATCTAGTCAGGTTTAATAGTTGTTAACCCCTACAGATAGGATATGATCTAGGAGTTGACATAATTCCTGTTAAAAATAGCATCAGAAGTTGTTTTTGCTACAGATAAATTACCTTAATTAGCTAATGTGCTAAACTAGAGGAAATATAGATATACTGGGTATGTTCAGCCTCAAGTTTGTTGCCTTGTGTGTGAGCAAAAATTTCTGGAAATATTATTACTCGTACTCATGGGTGTTTTAGCTTTATTCATTGCTAATTGTTACCATCAGTAGGTACATTAGTCTGGTGGCTTCTTATCGAATATAATTCTCTCTAATACTAATTCCCAAAGGTTTACTATATTTAGCTTTTAACTAATTTTTTCCAAGTAACGAGTTGCAGGTCAATGACTATACTCAATGGATGAGTAATATTCGCCATTTCTGGAATTACTTTCCACTCAAACGCTGATAAACTGTTACTAACCCATCTACATCTCCAACATTCCCTGGAAATAATACCACAGGTAATTCAGGAAACTGAGGATGATAATCTGGAGTCCGCACTATTGAACAACCTTCTAAAACCTGACCTAATAACCTGGCAGTAGTTAAAGCTAAACCTTTACTCAAGGTATCATTAGAAGTAATTCCACCTTTACTAATTAAAAATCCAATATCCTCTGGCAGACCCCGAACAATATCCATTAATAATTCCGACACTGCTACACCAAACTCTAAACGCACCTGCACATTTTCAAAAGTCAACTCTTTGCGACTTGTATAAACAACTGTTGTTTTCCCTTCTGTATTAACAGCAGAAACTTTTTCGAGAATGTTTTTTAGTAAAGTGGCTCTTTGCTCTTGAAAGTCTTCAACTAAATGAGATACATCTACTTCTACACCTACTACTTCAGATTCTTGTAATAACCTTTCCAACTGTTGAGTAGACTTCTTCACGTGAGAACCAACAATAATTACACCTGGTTTCCCACCTCTGACATATTGTCTCATTTCCTCGGCAGCTACAGGTTGAGAACTCAAAGCAGTGAGGGAAGTTAAAATACTGGCAGCACTGCGCAACAAAAACTTTTTACCTTGACTTGCTGCTGCCAATAAATCATTGGCAAATCTATCTAAGTCTGCTTGAGTTTCTCCATCTACAACGCCACATTGGTTGCCAGTCAGTTTCATTAAACGTTCTAAACTGCCAGAACGAATGTCATTAAGTGTAAATTTTTCTACAATTTCTGCTTTGATCTGAGCTTGAGTTTTTTCCTCCACATAATCAGGCAAATAACTACTTGTGTAGCCAAATACAGAGTCTTTGGCAAATTCTGTTTCGTGAACTGGGGTTTCTACACCATTGACTATTAAATAGTGGGTACTGTTACGGGTAATTCTTCCACATTCAAAAAATGCTGGAATTAGGAAATGAGCATCAAACTGACCTAGTTCTGCTGCAATAGTATCTGTTTCTATTGGGTAGTGACCCCGTAGAGTAGAGTCGGAACGACTGACAACTAAAAAATCTTGAATGTTTGATTGAGCGATCGCTTCTGTCAGATTTTGTGTGATTTCTCGTGTTACAGTTGCTGCTTGTTCGGGAGTCAGAGCGCGAGTATTTGAGAGGATAAAAAATATGGGAGATTCGTCAAGTAATCCTAATTTGAGGGTTTCTATATCCCACTTGGTTAGGAGTAGGCAGCTATGAACAGTTTGGGAACCTGTGGGATCGTCATCTATAACAATAATTTTTGGTTTTTTAGTAGTCATGTTTTTGGATAAATAGGAAATAGTAAATTTTTGGGATATTCTTATCTTCTGGTGAGTTAGTAAAACTGTCAACTGTTTGCGTAATTATTGATTGGATTAAATCTGCTTTTTATGGAAGTATTATATAATCAACTGGGTTTGTTGGAGCTAAATGTTAGTATTATGAAGTTGTGCGGAGCGCTAAATGAATGTTTTTTTATTTCTTTAAAAGGGGAGGTTTTAGATGTGATTTTTTGGTAATACCTATAATTATTAAAGTTTAAAGTTGAAGTTGTAAGTATTAAACATACCAAAGAAGTTCAATATGATGGGCATGATAAGTTAATTAATGTTGATTTTTTTAAGTTGAGCGATCGCTAACTATATTTATCGTTTATAGTTAAAAATATCCTTCCAGAAAAAGATGTTAATGATAGAAAGTTGGATAATTAAGAAAAAGAATAAGATGTTGATTATGGAAAATTGGAGAATTAAGAAAAAGAATAAGATATTGATTATGGAAAATTGGATGGTTAATAAAAACTATATAAATATTATAAATTAGAAGGTTTATTAGAGACTATTACTAATGTTATTGGCGACTTTTTTGAGAAATTAAATAAGGGTGTTAATCAACTAGTTTATAGAAAGAAATCTGTAGCTGAAGATGAGTTTAATTTAGGTATTCAATGTTTTTATTCAAATCCTAATACTTCTGAATGACTTTTAAATTGCTGTTGGGGCAAGAAGCAAAGTTATTTGTCTATCAAGTTCCTCAACTAAACTTTAGTATGGGATTCAAAAAATTTTTCCCTTTATATTCTCCTAGGGTGGGACCTTTGGGTATTGATTTTGGCTGGAGTTTAAGGGCAAGAGTTAATTCTTTGGGGTTGAGTTATGATGCTTATGGGCTGAATAAATACTTGAAGAGCGATCGCCGACTGACTTTGAGCCAGCGATGCATAAAGTTAACAATTATGCAAGAGAAAACAATGTTAAAGTTTATATTACTTGCTCGTTTTGTGATGAGAGTGTAAAGCTAACAGGAACTATTGTTACCCCTGGGAAAAAGTCAAATTATTTTGTCGCTCATACAAGAAATATGAATGTAATTTACCATAGTAATGGTGATTATTACCCAGACAAGCTTTCGGACTGAAATGGCTTTTGTAATTTAAAGTTTATCTGTGGTTGACCGACATTATAGGTTAAGGCATAACTATTTGCTAATATCCAAAACCATAAACCAGGATAACGAGGTTCTAACCAAGGTTGAATCCAACGGGCAAAGTTAGGCAACCATCCTAATAACCAACTTACCAAACTAAACAAAGTAAAATTTATATAACTTATTGTCCAAAGTAATATTTCCTGAAAATTAATAAAATCTAGAATCCATAATAAAAGATAAGAATTTTTTCTGGCTGCTTTAAGGGCTAATTTTGTAAACATCCACCAATTAGCTCGGTCTTTAATAAAAGTATCTGCTACTTCCGGGGGCGAGTCTGCTAATAACCCAAAAAAAGTATTCAAAATAGAATTAATTCTTTGGGGGGGTAAATATTTACCTGTGGGCACCATCATACCTTTAGAAAATAACCAAGTAATAGCAATATTGCTTTGATAAGCACGAATTTTATTTAAGTGATTAGCACTAAGTAAATCGTGTTTTAAAGCAGTATCTAAAAGCTCGGTTAAACGAGGTAAATTTCTGACCAAAGACCCAAAACCAGTAAATACTAAAGGAGACTGAAGAGAAGCAGCATCACCAATACAAACTAAACGGTCAAAAGCAATTTGACGATCGCTGGCTTTAATACTAAAATGCCCAGGAATATAACCAAAAGTTGGCTTTTTCCATACTAATTTCTCCATGTCACAGCGTCGATATTCTGGTAAAATAGTGAAAAAATCTTCGTACATTTCTAACAGAGAACCAGGATTTTCAGGATGAACTTGATGATAATGAAATAGATAAATTGTTAATTCATTTCCAGCACCGGGAAACAACTCCCAAATCAATTGTCGACCACGAGAAATATCCCCATGACTATTTAGAACATCTCCATAATTTGAATCCCAAACACCTGCTTCAAATCCACCATCAATTATTGCTCCGACTGTCGGACAAACACTATCAAAAGCACGTTTACCATTTAATTGCCAGGCGATAGGAGAAGCAGTACCCATGGCATCTACTAATAAACGCCCACAGAAAATTTCTTCAGTTTTGCTAGATAAATTTTGAGTGTGAATTATAACTTTTTCTGGTTCAATTTCAGCTTTAATAAATTCTGTTTCATCGACGATTTTTCCTCCAGCTTCTTGTAGTTTTATTCCGCATATATTCAGTAATTTTTCTGAATCTAATGCCACATTTAAAACAGTGGGAGTATGGAGAATTGCTGCCTTACAAAAATCAGGGTTATTAGCATCAAAAAATTTATTAAATCCATCTTTATATTCTCTGGCAATTAAATTTTCTATTTCTGCGTTAGTAAATAAACCTAAGTCAATTAAACTCTGAAGTTCTGAGCGAGAAATATTCCATTCTCGATTCATTTTACCGAAAGGTAACCGTTCTAATAATAATACTTTATATCCTAGTCTTGCCATGACTGCTGCATGAATAGTTCCCAGAGCACCACCA
The DNA here is from genome assembly GCF_000014265.1 of Trichodesmium erythraeum IMS101. Lineage (NCBI taxonomy): Bacteria > Bacillati > Cyanobacteriota > Cyanophyceae > Oscillatoriales > Microcoleaceae > Trichodesmium > Trichodesmium erythraeum. Next base: position 2,683,056 of record NC_008312.1, on the reverse strand, counting down.
ACATAAATTAAGTCATATTCAATTGAATTATTATTTGTTCCAGACTCTTTTTTCCAAAGTACTTGTTTTGGTTTTTGAGGATTTTTAACTCCTTCACGCCAACGTTTTTCCCACCAATATAAACGGTTGAGGTCATATTCTCCTCTAGGCATTTTTTGAAAGTATTTGACTGTGAGGGGATAATCTGATGCTAAAGCTGTAAAAATTGACTGATTTGATAGATCGACTGTGGGAGGTTCTGGATAATTTAAAGGAAATTCTTTTCGCAAATTGGTAGTTAAGTTTGAGGTAAATTTTTTTTGTATTGGAGAGATATTTCCTTGGGCAAATACTTTTAAATAGGTAGTTCTTTGTAATGACCAGACAAATACAGAAATTTCCTGAGTTGGAGCTTCTGGAAATTTGATAATAAAGCCATCTGGAGTTATATTTTTTTCGCCGAAACCAGCTTCAAATTTAGATTGTAGCCATTGACAAACGGTTTTTGTATCTGGTGTTGGTACTTCTAGGTAGAGGATTTGTTTCATCTGTTTTTTTCGAGTCACTTAAATTTATAAGTTTAAATTGATAAATATCAAAAGTATTATTTTAACAGTTTATGGTAAAATTTTATAAGTTATAGCTTAGTTTAAGCTATTGCTTTTCAGAAATAAATTTACATTTATCTTATGTAACAATTTACCTATTGGTTGTGACAATTGATATAATATTCAGATGGTTTAGCAAAAGCTATGCCAGATTATTTGCTAGACAAAGGCAATACTTTTATTGGTAATAATATTTGGATGTTATAGATAAATAATTATACCCGATCTTTAAGCAGTAAATGAAGCAATAACTACGATAAATCATGTATTTATAAAGACTGTTGAATCACACAGTTTTGTGGGTGAAAATCCTGGTCTAATAAATTTGGAAAGAATTGATAAATATCCCATTAAATCGTTATAAAAAATGAAATTTTGGAATTAGAAATAATTAAGATAATAACTTATTATTTACAGGAAAATTGTGGTTGTGATATTAATACTTTGTGAGCAGCTGCTTGAGTTTTATTTGAGAATTATCTGTTTTATATTTAATTTTGACTATACTAGCAAAATTTAGAATAAAGGTGAAAATATGTTGTCTATTGATCCTTCTGTTACTAAAGAAGATTTTATTAACTCTGGCTCGCAAGATCTAGTTAATACTAGGTACATCAGAGGTTTATAATGAAAAAATAATTCAGAATAAAGATGATTTAAACAAGACTCTTGACCTCCCTAAAATAAAAGACATTTTTGATGAAGATACGCTTTTTGACTTGAAAGGTTTACTTGTTGATATTTCTGGCTCTAATTTGAGAAACCTTATGGCTCATGGCTTACTTGATGATGAAGATTTTTCAAGTCTTCTGATGTCTTACCTGTGGTGGGTAACGTTGAGACTATGTTATTTACCTTTGTTCATCTATCAATAGCAAGTCGATCTATCCGATCCTTGGGAGACATAAGCAGCTATTTTCAAAGATAATTTCTTAGTTGATGAGTTTGTAGAAAATATAGCTGCTTACCGACGTGAAGTAGATAAACAAGTTTTTGCTCAAGACACTGCTGCGGAGGAAGGTCAGTTACACTGAGCAAATGTATTCTCGATGGCGATAATGTGACTTTGTTGCAGAATAAGCATCCTAAAATTCACAAACGAGTAAGAGTTGTGGGAATTACCAATATATTTTTTACATTTGTTACATTGGAGGAGCAATAGAAATTACGCCGAGACCATATATATAGCGCATAAAACTATAACGTTATAGTTTTTGAACTCTATATATAGTACCTTTGTGTTACGTCTTCAATAATGCTGAAAAAACACCCACAGACATTGGTTGCCCCTTCGTAGACCTCTTAGGACTAGACTGCTTAACTCAAACGGGTCTCCCATCTATAACTGGAAAAGCTTCCAGGAAGCCAAACTGTTGCCCAGTATAGATGGGATGACCCGAACAGTCAAAAGCAGGCTAGTGATGCATGTGTGGACTTAACACAAGGACGGCGATCCACCGCCCAAATTGCAAGGCTGTTCGCCAATTATTAGACTATGGGTGTTGTTATTATTATAACAAGCTTTTCATAATTTTGATTAGAAAATATGGTTTTAAAGATAGGAATTATTCTGTTTGACAGAAGTTAAGCCTCGTTATTTTCCCAGGGCTGTCTCATTCTCTTAAAGGTAAAGATGGCGATATAGCAAGACCATTTCATTCTCAAAGAAAGCGATCGCTTTTTTTGACTGAAGTATTTTTGAATGTAATTAAGCCAAATTGAGACGATCTAGGTTTATTACTTTAGTCCATGCAGCAATAAAATCCTCAAAAAACTTCTCTTGTGAATCTGAGCTACTATAAACTTCAGCTAGTGCTCAAAGCTCTGAGTTTGAACCAAAGATTAAATCAATACGAGTACCTGTCCACTTTACTTCACCAGTAGCACGGTCAACCCCGTCAAAGACTTCTTGATCGGAGGAATATGACGACCATTTACACTACCACACTTATCAGAACCACGGAAGGTTGAAGCAGAAGCACAAGCCGTAGCAACTAATTCATAAACAAATAATCCCGAAGCAAGGATTTTTCCTTTTTAGTGCAGTGGTATCCTGATGATCAATTAAGTCATGGGTAACTGTAGGAATAAGACCTTGCTAAATAAACTCTTCTTTAGGTGCTTCTGGGCCAAGATAACGAGCAATAGGGCCTATATCACGATGTGTCAATTTGAACAAAGCACGAACAAATACATCTGCAAATTCATCTGGGTTCTCATAGAAGTGTTGTGAAATAGTTCTATAAATAGGATCAAAAGGATCAAAAGGCAAAGCAAGGTTTGTAGTAAGCATAAATGGAGGATGACTTTTTGAGAAATCCTGTATCAGGGACAGTAACTGCGCCAGCTCCTCCTTTAGGAATTGAATTCACTGATGGGCGCCGGCAGGGTTTTTTGTTAGTTCTCACTCATAGCCAAATAAATTTTTAAAGAAGTTGTTGCTCCATTGTGTTGGTGTATTAGTCCAAGCCTCTTCTAGAAGACTAGTAATAGTAGCAACACCATGACCACTAACAAAGGTATTTTTCCAACCCATGCTTTGTTATTCAATCTTTGCCCCTTCAGGCTCTCGGTCAATATATTGCTCTGGATCAGGAGCACCGTGAGGTTTTCCAAAAGTATGTCCCCCTGCAATTAGGGCAACCGTTTCCTCATCATTCATTGACATGCGGCCAAAGGTTTCACGAATATTTTGAGCTGCAGCTAATGGATCAGTATTTCTATTTGGTTCTTCTGGATCCACATAAAGTAATCCCATCTGAACAGCTCCCAAAGAATTCTCTAAATCTCGATCTCCTGAATATCGTTTATCCCCAAGCTATTCTGATTAACTACCCCAATTAATATCTTCTTCTTTTTCCGAAACATCTTCACGTCCACCAGCAAATCCAAACGTCTTAAGTTTCATTGATTCGAGAACACAGTTTCCTGCAAGAATGATTAAATCTGCCTAAAAAATTTTCCGACCATATTTTTGTTTGACTGGCCAAGTTAATACACGGGCTTTGTGAAGATTAGTATTATCAGCCTAGCTGTTCAATGGGGAAAACCCTACATACTAGAGCTTCCAGCACCACAGTCATCAGCAATACGATAAGTACCTGTACTATGCTATGCTGACCATAATTAGTAGGCCAACAATCTTGAGACTTAATTATTAAGTCAAAAATGTCTTGCTTTATAACATTGAGATCAGGGCTTTTAAATTCTTCAATGTAATTAAAGCTTTTACCCATCAGGTTTGACAGTGAATAATTTTGGCGTACGATATTCAGTTTCAATTTATTAGGTCACCAATTATGGTTTGATGTTCCATCTCCAGCTCCACGCTTGATCACTACACTTGAAAATGGACATTTATTTTTACTGTTTTCTATGATTATTTAATCAAATAAATTTACAATAAACTTTACAAATAACCACAAAATAAAAGCAGTAATGGATTTTAGTGTAAATTAACCTGTACTGTCAACCTCCTTAAAGCTTCTGCCTACTGAGTTTTGAACTGTGTAAGTTCTGACAGAGTTGCTCAATAAGTCTGAATTATTAAAGATATCAAACTGTTTTGAATTCATCAGGAATTACGCAACGGCAATAATTGTAGTTGCAATGTCTTGAGCAAGACGAATTTATTCAGGATATATAGCGGTATTGCATAAGTCTTATTCATAAATTAGGCGATCGCCTAATGTAAGGCCACATAAGTAGACTGTTGACTTCTATTAAACCGTATAACTTCTGCTATCGACTCTGACGAGCTTGCTGCATCCGCAAGGCCAAAATATGCTCGCAAGGCCCCTGATACAATTTATTTTGCTGATACCAATTACAATTACACTTTGCCTCAATTATCCGCTCATCGCGATCAATATCTAAAGAAGAATAAAAAGTTATTCCCTTATCTCTGACGTTTCCTTTAATACTTAAAACCCCATTAATATCATTGACAGAATTTACCTTAACTAAATTTTCTTGCAAAAATCTAGTAGCACTTTCTTCCCTAGCATTTGCAAACCTTAACCTCTCCATTGGTAGAGGTTCCCGACTTAATTCTCTAACCCGATAAACCTGTTTATTTAAATCATAAATTACTCGTCCAGCTTGAGTATAAGCACCCAAAGCACCCAATACAGAAGTACGACTTAAATTAAGTCTTTTTGCTAAACTATTAGCAGTTTCAAACCAGTTTTCTCGCAACCCATTAAATATTATTTTCTGAGTCCATTCATCCACATCAGCACGGGGTGCCATTAAGTCAAAATTACCAGCTTGTGCCCAATCATTTGCCGTCCATCCTGATAATCCTAAAGTAAAAGACATATCTCCTAAATCTGCTACATAAAATGAGGGCATTCCTGTGCCTAATAAATGAACAGTAAATTTTTTAGCAATAGGAATTAAACGTTCTAAAATATGTAGTCTTCTTCGCCCCCAAGTTCGGATTTGTTGAGGGGAATTTCCAGTGTAAATAGAACGGTGACAAATTATTTCCAGATTCCATGGTTCAAATACTATTTCTATTGGTTCTCCTGGTTCTAAAAAGTAGCGAATACTGCGGGGCCCATGTTTTTCTTTGTTGCGACGCAAGACCAAACACATATTATAAATATCCATTGGGTGCAAGTCGAATTTTGTCCCTGGTAATGACATAGCTGAACTGACTTGTAAAAATCCTCTTAACCAGTTATCGGGGAGGTCTATTTTTACTTCTTTAAAAGTTTCTTCTTTGGTGGTTTTAAGTTCAAAACCGGAGGGGTCTACTTGGAGTTGAGTTGTTTTATAACTACGAATTTTTTGAAATTCTTGATAGAGGGCTGAAGAATAGTCAATATTGGTAGTTCCGCAGGCAAAATCATTAATATTTTTGAATAGTTCATAACTGGCTCCAAGTCTTCCATAAGTTGATTCGTCAATACTGAAACATTCAAAGAAAATTTCATCAGGATGAACAGTTATTACTGGGTCTAAAACAAACCAAGCATCATAATCAATTTTATAAAGATATTGAAAGAATTTTTGTTGAGCTTGGTTAAATGGTTTTAAACGTTGTTCTCGGTTTTTGTATAGTTGGTTTAATTCTGTACTAATTTCTACTATTTTTCGAGCTACTTCTTGATGTTTAGCTGCAATATTTTTCCAGTCTATTTCATCTTTTTGTTTGCCACGCCATTCTTGATAAGCTGCTTTGTCTTTTGGTTTGTATCGGAGGTCGGAAACTACTACGTCATGTAAGGCACTTATTGCTTCACGAAATGCGACATTTTTTCCCAGTTCACCAACAAAATAGGTAGGTTCTCGTTTGGTATCTGGAGAGAATGACATCTGAGTATTTTTGCCATTGTCAGTAATATATGTATTGCCTTTATAAGAGTAATTAAATTCCATAATTTTTTTTCATTTATTGAATAATTTTCACAGTTTTTTTTCTTAGATGTAACCTAAGCATTTAGCTTTACCTCTTAAATAATTTTCTACAATTACTGTAGAATTAAAGTTTTATTTTTTTTAAATCTGACTTTTAAATTTTAACTTTTTGGTCTTGGAGGATAAGGGGGTGGGTTGACTTTTGAACGCCATAAAATAGTATAAGGTGAGGAAATTTTTGGTTGTGAATATTAATTAAATCTATCTAGTCTATTAGGATGTATAAATGAAGTTTCGAGACATTTCCAAAAATTTTCTTATAAGAGTTTTTTGTTTAAAGAAGTCTGCTTCAAATTTTATGAAAATTGCTATAAATCTACACCTTAAAAATTAGATTGCGATCGCTAACCCCCGACAATCATTTGATGAAACTATAAGCTCCTATACTGTATCTTTAGTTTTTCCTGTAAATGATATGAAAAACAGACCTCTCTAAACATCAAAAACACGATTAATTCTTATCCAGAAATTATTAATTAATTTTTCCTATTGCCCCGATACCTATTTCCTATTTTATGAAAATTTACTAATAAGTTGTTCCTTCTTCCTTCTTATTTCTTACTTCTTCCTTTTTTAAAATAGCTTCCCTAAAACCTAACACTACTAAAATATTAGATAAAGTTAAAAATACTTCAGCACCGCCATGTAACCAATCAATATTTGCTAAAGCTTCACCATAAACTTGTTGAGCATAAATTCCAGCCGGAATAGTAACACCCACAAATACTAAAGTGCCATAAAATCCAAATAAAGCTAAACGAGGTGCTTTACCAGAACGAGTTAAAAACCAAAGAAAACCTAAATATGGAAATAAAGAAAGAGCAAATAAAATATCTTTAGAAATCATACTTTTAGAAGCCTTAAAAATTACAATATAGAGTATAATAATGAGTGTTGAGATTGTAATATTTTACCGTAAAAATTTGCTCTCCCAGCCCAATTTTAATGGGATTGGGAAAACAAACTATTACAATTTTTTTTCACAAATAATTTACGATTTTTATATACTATAAATTTTTTAACTTCCACTATCTATCTCTTGTTTTTTACTCTCAGAAAATATCCACCAAGCGGCAGCTAATAGGGTAAAATTTCCCAATAAAGTCATTGATGCTTGGAGGGTAACCAACCATTCTAAATTAGGGTCATTATCAAAATAATGCCAAGTACAAGCACACATAGCACTAACTAATGCAGGTAACATAGCAAATGATAGACCATACCAAGCATAATTGTGGGTAACTTTACCATAAATCGAAATAAACCAGATGGCAGCTACCCATTCGATAACGCTAGAAATATGAATAATCCAAGTAGGTATTGATAAAGCGTGCATATTTAAAAAATCTGAATTTTCAAGTATTAATTTCTCCTTTTTTATCAGGTTAAATCAAAATAGGAAATAATTCAAACAAATGCGAGCAATTTTATGTGGTTACTATGGAAAAGGAAATGGTGGAGATGAGGCATTGTTAGCATCTTTATTGCAGATGTTGCCCGATAATATTGAACCATTAGTTTTATCTGGCAACCCCTCCGAAACCAAACAACGCTACCAAGTAGAAGCGAGCGATCGCCTCAATGCATTTACCATCCTCCAAGCTATGAGAACTTCAGATATATTTATTTGGGGTGGTGGAAGTCTTATTCAAGATGCTACCAGTATTGCTAGTCCTTTTTATTATGCCGGATTAATGGGAATTGCTCAAAAAATGGGCTTAAAAACTATTGCCTGGGCACAAGGAATTGGGCCTTTAAATCATTTAAGTACTCAATTTTTGGCAAAACAATGTTTAAAGCATTGCAATATTGTTAGCGTCAGGGATGCAACTTCAGCAGGAATAATTGCTAAATGGAACATTCCTTTTACTTTAGCCCCTGACCCGGTTTGGGCTTTAGAAACTTCCCCGGTCCCTGGTCTTTGGAGTTTACCTGCACCAAGAGTAGCGGTGAGCTTGAGACTCCATCCTCAACTTACTCCCCTACGTTTAGCAACTTTAACTAAAGCAATCATATCTTTTCAAAAGGCAACTCAAGCCTTTATTTTGTTATTACCTTTTCAACCTATAAAAGATTTTAAAATTGCCGAATTTATTCATCAAAAATTACCTAATCATAGTAAAATTTTAACTTTAGAAAATCCTCAAGTTTTAAAGGGAGTTTTTAGAGGAGTGGAAATGGTAATAGGGATGCGTTTCCACAGTTTAATTATGGGCGCATCAGAAGAATGTCGCTGTTTTGCTATTAGTTATGATCCGAAAGTTAGCCAGTTAATGACTGATTTGGAAATGCCGGGATGGGAGTTATCAGAATTACCAGAAGATCCGAATTTAATTAGTAAAACTTGGATTGAGAATTATGTAAATGGGGATGTTTTATTATCAGATAGAATAGCTTTTTTTCGGGAGCGATCGCTCATTCATAAAGAGGTATTACATTCTGTTTTATTTGATTCATAAGTTATTTCAGTCATTAGTCATTTTAGTTATTAGTTATTAGTTATTAGTTATTAGTTATTAGTGTTTAGCAGTGCTCAGTATTAGGGTTGAAATACTGAAGTTTATTTTTTCCCCAAACCTTGATAGATTTAATTAATTTTATGTCACTGCTTAATTTACCTATTATTGAAAACTATTGGGGTATAAAACTTTGTCTTGTAAATAGAACATTAAAAACATAGGATGTTTCATAATACTTGCCCATAGGTAACCTAACTAACTGGTTACTGCTGTTTGAGGTGAGCAAATAAGTTTCATAGCCCAAAGAATTCATAAATTCCCGGAGTTCAGTTTCATTAGTTCCCATTTGCTGTAAACCAAATCTATTAATCTCACAAATAATGTATGGAACATCATATTTGCGAATTGTATTTACAGCTCCTTTAACCACATCAAGTTCTCCTCCTTCAGTATCAATTTTTATGATTTTTAAATTAGTAATATTTCCAGCTTGGCTGAGAATATTATCTAGTGTAGATAGTTGAGTATTTTGCATTGTTTGATTATTCAAACTTTTTTTATTGAATGGATGTTTACCTACATCCCACAAAGCATGACCCCCATCATTATCTTGATTAACAAATATTTGTGTTTGCTTAGTTTCCGAACCCACAGCCAGATTAAATAGTTTGATATTATTCAGATGATTAAGAGTGATATTTTCTAAAGTTTTTTGATGATTTGATAATTCTGGCTCAAAAGCAAATACTTTCCCTTTACTTCCCACTATTTTGGCAGCCAAAACCGAATAATACCCAATATGAGCACCAATATCAATAAAACAATCATTGACTTCGAGAAATCTGGAAATTAATTGAAAAATTTCCGACTCATAAACTTGCCCCTTTTCAAAATAGTTAAGCATCATTTTTTGAGTAAATTCATTAGAGTCTAGAGAAAGGTTAATTTCTTGATTATCAGAGTTAGATACCCATTTAAAATTGATAATTTTGACAGAATTTTTTGAAGTTATAGTAGAACGAATTTTCTTCTGAATCATTCCCCAATAAATATCAGGACCAGCAGGCACATTAAATTGAATATCTAATACTTGTAAAATCTCAAATCCACTTCTTTTAATTAAATCTAGCCACATACTTTTACCCAATACACTATAGTAATTTTTATTCGTTTGATGTCGGCAACTGGTATCGGGAGCAGGTACTTCTATATATAAATAACCTTCATTTTTAATAACTCTATAAATTTCCTGTAAAGTAAAATATGGGAAAATGCTATGTTCTAAACAATGTCGGCACCAAACAAAATCAAAATAGTCATCTGCAAAATCTAGAAATGATTGATCCATTTGATAAACTTCATAACCTTTTTGTTGGCAAATAGCTACATCTTCGTTATTTAAAGTAATTCCAATTGGTGCAAAGCCATGTTTTTTAAATATCTCCAAAGCCACACCTTGACCGCAACCAATATCTAAGATTTTTGCCGCAGGAGGTAAAGATATTTGTTTCAAACATACATCAAACATTTGTTGAGTTATTTGGCTATGAAGTAGGGTTGAAGGTTCGGGATAGGTGTCATTTTTGATTTTTTCGAGAAACTGTTCCAGTTTTTGAATTTGTAATTTATCAAGTTTCATAGTTTATATTTTTAAGCAGTTAAATTATGTTAATAGTAAATTTTTAACTTGTAAATATTTTATCATTAAATAATTTTTTTTTTACTGAATAATTATCTTTAATAATTAAACAACAGTTCTTATTTGAAAACTTAATTTCCTTTTTCTACTTGTCGGTCACAGCAAATTGAGTTCAGTCTCTTCCTCTTTTTGGTGGCGATGTCTTGATAGTAACGGATACTTAAAAATTAACTTTGAACCCACCACAAAATAATGTTGCAATAGGTTTTTGCTCAAACAAAGCTTCAAGAACATTATCTGAGGATATTTGAACAAGGTATTAAAAAAAACGCAGTTTTGCTGAACTAAAAGATGAGTCTTTGCAGAATTTGCAGAAAACGGAAATTCCATCCTTGACTTCCTATTTCTCTAAAACTGTAATTCACCCCGTAAATATGCAACGCCAAAAATACTTATACTCTAGAGTTTTGCAAGTCTGTGATCGTAACCAGATGAGTAGGTTTTGTTGGATCACATATATTTGAAGCCTTGATCGAGGAAGGTATAAACGTTGTAGTTTTTGATTTGTTCAACAATGAAACTTATTCCAGTGATGAAAAGTTATTTAATGCTCAACTACTACTATTAACAATTAAATGTTTTTAGTACCTGCATCTTCCCCGCTCCCGAGTGTTCCTTACCAAAGTAGAATCTACTATAATATTGGTAGGTGACGACAGATAGTTAAGATTTTGATTCCATATCATAACTATTGTCGCCAATTCAAGTCAGCGATAACCGACACCCACTCCAAACCTGCATTTAATATTCCTTTGAAAAACAGTCTCTAAGGCTAGTTTTTTAGATAGTTATCAGCTCCTGTTTATAACACCGATCGCCTAACCTCATTTTAATTAGTAATTAATTTAAATATTGCACAATAATTTTCAGCTTTGATATAACATACCTGAGTAGCGATCGCCTAACTTCACAATTATTCAAAGTCAACTAACTCCTCACACAGATCTTGCAACTGCTGATGCTCTAATTTTCTAGAAGAACGCCGATATTTTTTACTAGCTAACTTAGGTTCTAACTTTTGTTTACCACCCGAACTTATTTTTGCTTTTAAATTAGACTCAACACAAGGTTTTTGTTGTAATGCCTCCTGCCGTGCGATCGCCTCTTCTAAAAACATCAAATAATACTCATACCTATTCCACTCACCCCTTACTACACAATTAGGTTCATCCCGATGTAAACAGTCACTAAACTGACAACTCCCATCTGCCAAATACTTTCGAGCTTCTGGAAATAAATGCGCCAACTCTATAGCTTCGCATTCTAACTGTGGTTGATTAAAACCTGGTGTATCCGCCAATAAACCCCCATTAGGCAGTTCAAATAACTCAACATGACGAGTAGTGTGTCGTCCCCGCGACAATTTTCCAGACACAGCACTCACCCGTAAATTCACATCAGGAATCAAATAATTAATTAAACTCGACTTCCCCACACCAGAAGGACCAGAAACCACAGTAATTTTATTCCTCAGTTTTTCCCACAGAGAATTTGAGCCATCCTTAACTACTCCCAAACCCACATCTGTTTTCAGACTAATAAAAAATGGTTCATAACCCCACTCAGAAATTTGAGAGCGCCATTCTTCCATTTTTGTTGCAGATACAAGATCGCATTTACTCAAGCACAAACATATCTCTAAACCTGTTGACTCCGCCTTAAGTAAAAACCTTGTTAAAGCAACAGGATCTAAATTAGGCTCTGCCAAAGCAAAGACCAACATTACCTGGTTTACATTAGCTATAGGAGGGCGATCAAGCTCTGTTTCTCTTGGTAAAACCTCTGCTATAGCACCTCGTCCACCCACCCAGTCTGGGTCCTCTATTATTACGCGATCGCCCACCATGACTTTTTGGCCAATTTTCTTCAAACGCGATCTACGGGTACATAGAAGAAACTGAGGTAAATTTTCTCTAGCATTTTTTACTGAGTTATAACTTCTCTCAATCTTAACTTGGTAAAAATTTGCCTGAACTGCTACTACTGTCCCTAACCAGTTCTTCTCAAATACATCACCTATTTCTGAATTCCAATTCATGCAACCATTTCTGGGCGACGCACCTTGAGGACAAAATATTCACACTTTTCTTTTATTTCTTCTATTTTATAACCTTCCACAATCAAACTATCAGGTACTTGCTCTATTGGCTCCCCTGAGTCTAACCACACCTCTAAAATTTCTCCAGGCATCATCTTTTCCAGATACAGTTTTGTCCTCACAAAATTAATTGGACATGGAGTACCTCGCAGATCTATTTGAGCATCTGACTTTTGTCCATCTTGGATTTGGGCTTGAGAATCCATAGTTAAATATTTTCTGCTCTATAAAACTGAGACAAAGTCTCATATCAAGTTGATTATTGTCGTTTGGGTATGTACAGCTAAAATTCAAGTTGTCAAAGGTATTTAGGAACACTCATCAAGCACAATCATTAGTTGTGTAATTTCTTTACCATAATTTAATTTCAACAACAAGCATATTTAGTATACTTAGGTAATATTTAAGATCATGTTTTAGCGTTGCTGATTTTCAGTTATGAATAGATACCAATCAATATATAAATCTAATTCAACATCCAGAAAATTATAAAATAATTCAGCAACGCCTCTGTTTTTTTACCCTGCTGATAATATTTTTGTGATAGATAATTAGGAAATTTTTTAATTTCAATCACTTTTGTTGAAACCAACTTCCCAGAAACCCTTCTATACCTCCTTTTCCAGTACGTTCACCTTTAATCTTTGCCAATTTTTCCAATAACTCTTTTTCTTCTGGAGTAATTTTTGTGGGAATATCAATTTCGATAGTAATCAGATGAGCCCCACGACTTACTGAATTACCTAGTCTAGGTACTCCCTTATCTTCCAAAGTTAAAATTGCATTAGGCTGAGTTCCTGATGGAATTGTTAATTCCGTCTTACCATCAACTGTATTTATTTCCAAACAACAACCCAGAATTGCTTGTAAATAGCTAATTTTTATTTGGGAGATAATATTAATTCCATCTCTTTGAAACTCTGGGTGATTTTTTACGGATAGAAAAACATACAAGTCTCCTGGTGGGCCACCCATCCGACCTGCATCTCCTTCATTAGATACTCGTAACCTAGTACCATTGTCTACCCCCCCTGGGATAGTAATTTTTATTTTTTTTGTAGCCTCTTTCTGTCCACGGCCTCCACAATCAACACATTTTTCTTCTATTATCTGTCCACTACCGTTACATGAGGGACAAACTGAAACTTGAGTGAAACTACTAAAAGGAGTTCTTGTCGCTCGGCGAACTTGACCCGTACCCCCACAAGTAGAGCAAGTTTGAGGTTTTGTACCTGGTTTAGCCCCTGAACCATTACAGGTTCCACAAGTTTCCAGGTGTTTAATTGTTAGTTCTTTATCACCACCAAATATAGCTTCGATAAACTCCAGATTCAAGTCTAAACGTAAGTCATCTCCTCTTACTGGACCTGTTCGCCTACGTCCTTGAGTTCCCGCTCCTCCAAACCCACTGAAAAAGCTTTCAAATATATCAGCGAAGCTATCTGAAAAGTCTGTTGAAAAACCTGATGCTGCTCCTCCTGATACCCCAGCTTCTCCAAAGCGATCAAAACGGGCCTTCATTTCTGGATCTGAAAGAATTTCGTAAGCTCGATTTATCTCTTTAAAGCGCTCTTCTGATCCTGGTTCTTTATTCACATCTGGGTGGTACTTACGAGCCAAGCGACGGTAGGCACGCTTTAGTTCCTCTTTATCTGCACTACGAGAAACACCTAGAATTTCGTAATAATCGCGGGCCATAGAGCTATTTGCCTAGAATTAATAATGTTAATATGTATACTTTGTGATTTTATGTATTTATTAGGCGATCATTTTTTTGGTCTTAATTTCCCAGTATATTTATTCTCGCCTTTATCTAGTCTAGCACAAACTTATGATAAATCTACAGATTTATTATTAATAATCAATAAATTAAGGTCTCAAGCCTTCTGTTTCAATGGTTACAAGTCAAGAAAATTCCAGATTTCAATTGCTTGTGTAGAATCCTGAGTCTCAAAAGATGTTTATTTTCAACAAGAAATAATAGGCATTGGGTCTGAACCTAGATTGTACAAAATGCTAATTTGAGCAGCTTGACTTTAATTTGTGAGGAGTTCAAAGTGTTATAGGTCCCACTTCCTAACTGAATAGTGAGGTTAGGGATACATGGACTCCTCCTGAGAAATGAGACAAGCATTTACCAGATACATAGCTTTTATCTGGTCAAATATTGCATAATTCAGATACACTTAACTAATTTATCTCTATGCCACTCAACAGAGTAACTTGCTTGAGTTGCTACCATATCTATACAGTCTCTTTTAAATCCTCCCCGACTGATTGGTACCGAGTTTATAACGTTCCTAAGCCCAAGGGCTGGTGGGTGGTTCACATTTCATCAGCTGCTGTACTGTACCCCTCTGAAGTTGGATTACCCCTGCCTGGTGTATCCATTTTTTACTTCATACTAATTTTCCAAAAATAAATATTTATATTATAACATATATACTCTAAAAAAACAAATAAAAAATTACTAAACAAAAGACTGTAGGGATTGTGGGAGGTTTTTCACCCAATTTTTGCCATCCTTCTATCTTTAGGAGAACTCAAAAAGTGGATTTATTCGCTCTATGTGCTCTGTCTGCTCATCTTCCCAGGAAATGATTTAAATCTAAAATACCTTGCATTTTTAGAGTATTTATAAATTTTGTCCTGTACTAAGAATTTCTATTTCTATAGAAACGGATTTTGGCTAAGTTCATTCTCAGTAGCTTTTATTGTTTCTTGATCCCTGCTTGAATTTACATCATTTATATTTGAGTTAGTATCAACAAAAATCTCACTTTCTACTTCTTTAGAAGAAGTTTTTGACTCTGTAATTTCTGCTTTTACAACAGATATTTCCTTTGGACTTTCTGGCTTTGTAATTTCTGAATTTTGAAGCACCTGAGAATTTTTATCTTCTTCTGGTAATTTTAGCTTTTCACTTCCCCCTTGTTGATATAAAGTTTCACCTAAAGCAAATAGCTGTTCCCTAAATACTTCAATCTGCTGACTTAGTTGGTCATAATTAACTTCAGTTTCATAATTAATCAATACTTGTTTTAACTCCTCATAACTATTACCAATTTCTGTAACCAGCTGTTGATCAATAAAACTACCATGTTCTTTAATAGTTGCTTCATAGTTATATAACAGAGTATGTGCCTGATTTTTCAATTCTGCTAATTGTTTTTGTTGATTATCCTGTTGTGCATAAGTTTCTGCTTCTTTTTGCATTCGTTGAATTTCAGATTCACTCAGACCACCTGTGTTACTAATTTCAATACTTTGTTTTCTACCTGTTCCTTGTTCTAGAGCGTTAACTTTCAGAATTCCATTAGCATCCATATAAAAATTAACTTCTATTTGTGGTACACCTCTTGGAGCAGGAGGAATTCCTTTGAGTAAAAATTTACCCAGACTTTTATTATCTTTAACCATTGGTCGCTCACCCTGGAGGACATGAATTTCTACACATATTTGCCCATCCACAGCAGTAGAATACATTTGGGAGCGACTGGTAGGAATTGTAGTATTTTTCTCAATTACCTTAGTATATATTCCTCCTAAAGTTTCTAAACCCAAGGACAGAGGAATAACATCTAATAACAAAAGATCTTTAACTTCACCTCCTAAAATACCACCTTGAATAGCTGCCCCTAAAGCTACAGCTTCATCAGGATTCACCGAACTATCATGAACTTTACCATGAAAAAACTTACCTATTGCTGCTTGAACTGCTGGTATTCTAGTAGACCCTCCCACAAGAATAATTTTGTCTATATCTTCTGGCTTCATCCCAGCATCCTTGAGAGCCTGCTTTACCGGTTCAATCGTTCTTTCAATCAAAGGCTGAACCAATTTTTCAAATTGAGGGCGAGTTAGCTGAGCTTCTAAATGTTTTGGCCCTTTTTCGTCAGCGATAATAAATGGTAAATTAATATTTGTACTCTCGGTAGAGGATAGTTCTATTTTGGCCTTTTCTGCTGCTTCTCGCACTCTTTGTATTGCCATTTTATCTGGAGATAAATCTTTCCCTTCCTGACTTCTGAATTGATCTACTAACCAATTAACTATACAATTATCAAAATCATCTCCTCCTAAATGATTGTTACCCGAAGTAGCCTTAACTTCAAAGATTCCATCTCCCAATTGTAAGATAGAAACATCAAAAGTCCCTCCACCAAGGTCAAAGACTAAGATACTATGATCTTTCTCCTGCTTATCCATACCGTAGGATAATGAAGCTGCAGTTGGTTCATTGATAATTCTTAGCACTTCTAGACCAGCAATAGTTCCTGCATCTTTAGTTGCTTGTCTCTGTGCATCTGTAAAATAGGCTGGTACTGTAATTACAGCTTGAGTAACAGAATCGCCTAGATATTTTTCAGCATCCTGCTTCATTTTTTGCAGAATCATAGCTGAAATTTCTTGAGGAGTATAGTTTTTTCCCCTCGCCTGGACATTTACAGTATCATCTTTACCCTGAATACTTATATAAGGAACTCGAGAGCGTTCTTCTTCGGTATCATCCCACCTTCTCCCGATAAATCTTTTAATGCTATAGACTGTATTTACTGAATTGGTTACTAATTGTCGCTTTGCAGGTTGGCCAATTAAACGTTCATTTCCTTTGCTAAATCCTACAATACTGGGTGTCGTACGTCCACCTTCTGAGTTGGAAATGACAACAGCTTTTCCCCCTTCTAAGACGGCCACACAACTATTAGTTGTTCCTAAATCAATGCCAATGACTTTTCCCATAGTGCTTCGGCGTTCTTAATAGTCAAAATTTTTTTTTATTGGAATGAAGCTTTAAAGCCTCTAGTTTCGTTTATGCTCAGACTAGAAAAATAAAAAGAGATAGCTTTTTTCTGGTTTGGTAGTTGATAAGTGTGGACTTCATCAAGGGTAAACATAGATATATATCTGGCAAGACCATAAAGACAGGTAAAACAGTTAACATCCTCCCTGGGTTTAAGCCCTGGGATTCCTACCGAGCCGAATATCAAAGGTTGTTTGAGGTTCGGCAAAACCCATGCTGAATATTTTATAGACGGCTTTCCCTATTTTAGTATCCTCACAGGAGAGGATTGGGGTTGGTTGAGGTGGTTACCCTTGCGGTGTGCGTCCGTTTTGAATCTCGGGCTAGCTGCCCGCGACTAAATTAATTTTTTTACATAGCATATGTATTTATAAAAAACAACTCAAAAAATTATTGCTTAACTTATGGATAAGGCTTTTAACCAATTAATTTTTTTTGTAAATTGGTAAAGATGCCTGCCCGAAAAAAGTTTAATCATTAATATTTGTAATAAAAATTCTAGGGATCTGATGTAATTATATTTATTTTTTTTTACATATTAATCTCCTATATTTTTTTTCAAATATGCAAAAAAAATCAGCTAATTTAGCAACTCATAATAGAATTTTTTCAAGTTATTGCTAATCTTAATTAGCCTCAAAAACTATGTTTTGTTATTTTAAGTTGCACTCAGAAAAAATATTAGTTAATTTCCGAAAATTGAAAATTTTCTATTAGCATATGTGTTTCTCTTGTAGCTGATTTTGGATAGATATGAATACAACTTAAAGCAGAATAATTCAATAAAAAATCACTAACCAGTATCAACTTTCTGGATCTGTTTGATTTTCGGTCTCAGCATCTGTATCTGGTGCTGTTGCTACTTTAACCATAGCGTGTCGGAGTACACGCTCACCTAGAATATAACCTCGTACCAATTCTTCTATTACGGTTCCTTCTGGATGTTCTGCGGTTGCCTCTCGCATTACTGCCTCATGTAGATTAGGATCAAATTCTTGACCTTCAGGGCGCATAACAGAAACTCCTAAGCGTTTCAAAGAGTCTACCATTTGCTTATAGACGCTCTGATAGCTTTTATGGATAGCCATTTCTCCATCATTTGCAGGTTTAATATGGGAGCGAGCACGCTCAAAGTTGTCAATTACTGGTAATAGTTCCATGATTGTAGAACACTTGACTTGTGTATCCAAGTCTTCCTTTTCTTTTTGTGTCCGTTTACGGAAGTTGTCAAAGTCTGCGCCTAGCCTTTTGTATTGACTCTCTTTTTCTTCTAGTTGATACTTGGTAGTTTCTAACTGAGTTTGTAATAATTCATAAGCCTCTTTCAATAAGACCTGATCTTTTTCTTTTGAGGTTGATTCAGTGCTCTGAATATCTGTATCTATAGAGGCATTATCTGCAGAAAGTTCTGTATCACTTTCAACCTTTTGAGATGACTCGAATTCTACATTAGTTTCAAAAGTTTGAACCTCTGGAGTCTTCTCATTTATTTCTTGATTTTTTGTTTCTGTAGAGGAGTTCTCTCCTGCCATTTAATTCTCTCCTGATACTTAGGGCTATTAGTATTTATATTGTGGTGTATTGTTTATTTTATAGTTGTTTTTACTATGATTAATCGTATCATAATCAACAACAAATAGACAAACACTAAGCTTTAACAATATTGAATAAATTTTAGTTTACATGAGTAAGGATTATTTTGATAGCTTTTTATTGTAATTTAAGTGGTAATACAGTTATTTTCTGCCATACATCAAGTAAGTCAGTCAATATTATATAAATTACTTCTTTAGCCAAATATCTGTAAATCCATGTCTTCAATTTAGGTTCAATGGGTTCAAATTGCCAAATTTATTTTCTCTATTTCTATAGTGAAAATTTGACTAACTAGAATTTTTTAATTGATTGAATTAATAAGTAATCATTTTACTATTTTGTTCAAAAAATATGGTCATACTATGTTTAGTAGTGCTTTGAAAAACTCTCTTGGTTTGTACATAAACTTTAACTAGAGTATCAAAATTCAAGAATAAATAAAAAGAATTTATATATCATAATCTTATAAGATATAATTATCATTAACTCTATAACTTTATATTGTTTACCAATACTGCAGTCTAAAGTGACAGCTTAATAATTAAATTATATCAAACTATTATACCATAAAGCAAAAGATTTTTCTAGTCTAGATTTTGATTAGTGATAGCTAACTTTGCCTACTGGATCGACACAGCTAGCTAAAATAGTACATTAGCTTTTTTTACATAATTATTGTGATGGCAAGGGTTGACCATTTTTTTCTAATAAACATAAGAATGGTGTATCAGTCCACTACTATCCAAACACAGGAAAGATATCTCTGTAATTGCTAAGATTATTACAATATAGTAACTGTTGGCCTTAAGTTGATATAAGGATTTACAATATAAACTATCCCTTTGTAGGGAAAAAACTAGAGTGAAATACTAGGGTGCATACAATAATCAAACTAGAAAACAAGCAGCAAATATTGAATCAGTAAATTCGGTTAACAGCTTATTAAGCAAGTATAAATTTTATCAAAAACTTAGGGAATATTTAGATTAAGGAAAAAAATTTATTCATCATGGCCCAAAGCTCTTCACGCAATCCACGCACCGCTATAGTTGCCCTCGGTAATCTGTCCCCTTTTGGGAATAAACTGGTTCAGGCAGGCTTAGTTAACATTGAACAATTCCAACATTGCCAAATTGAAAGCCGTAAGACAGGCAAATCACTGACAGATTTGGTCGAAGATGCAATAGGACATCCCTTACCGCCAGATTTAATTAGGCATTATAAAAAGCAGCAGCTATTTGAATTGATGATTCTACATGGTGTAGCTACTTTTGACCCAGAAATTACTCCAATACCACTAGAGCAGTTATGTTATTTAATCGACAAGATAATTCCTATTGAAACTTGTCGTCGGAATCAGATTATACCACTCTTTAGTCGCGAAACTGATTTAGCAAATCAGTTCGTCCAAATAGGAAAGATAAGTCAAGAAAAAAGTTTAAAGGCACTGAGGCAAAGCAGTGATTCTGAAAGTAGTTTAGTTGATGAATTAGAAAAGTTTGCAGGAGATTCATTACCATCAAGTTTAATGAAAGATTATGAAAATCAGCAACCATTTGTAATGATGGGAATGGTTAATCCTCATAATCTTCAAGCTTTGGATGAGTTAAAAAATATCTTGAGGTATCGTGGATTAACTTTACAACGCTTGGTTATTACTAAACAAGATTATGAAAGTCTGATTAACTATTACTTAGAGGAACAAAGCAAGAAGAATATTGTTAAGGCAAAAGAGGCAGAACAAAAAGAGCTAGAGTTAGAGTCTAATTTCTTTGAAAGTGATAATCAGTTAGAGGAAGCTGATGATGAAAAAGAAGTAGAAGA
The DNA here is from genome assembly GCF_000014265.1 of Trichodesmium erythraeum IMS101. Classification (NCBI taxonomy): domain Bacteria; kingdom Bacillati; phylum Cyanobacteriota; class Cyanophyceae; order Oscillatoriales; family Microcoleaceae; genus Trichodesmium; species Trichodesmium erythraeum. The sequence goes on along the minus strand of NC_008312.1, from coordinate 2,662,565 downwards.
TATTGCTGAAAGTATCTCTGCTGCTGAGGATGCTCCTGTTATTAAAGCAGTAAATATTATTTTAGTAAAAGCACTGACTGAGGGTGTATCCGATATTCATGTCGAGCCACAAGAAGAGTTTATCAGAATCAGGATGCGCAAAGATGGGGTATTACAGGAATATTTCCGATTTCCGAAAAAGGTGATTCCGGCTATTACTTCACGATTTAAAATTATTGCAAGTTTAGATATTGCAGAACGAAGGCAAGCACAAGATGGTCGTATCCGCAAAGTTTTTAAGGGGCGTACAATTGACTTCCGGGTCAATAGTTTGCCTAGTCGCTATGGTGAAAAAATAGTCTTGCGGATTTTGGATAGCTCTAGTACCCAACTGGGGTTAGATAAGTTAATCACAGATAAAGCCACTTTGGCAATGGTGAGGGAAACTGCTAGTCGTCCATTTGGATTAATTCTGGTGACTGGGCCAACTGGTTCTGGTAAGTCTACTTCTCTATATTCGATTTTGGCAGAACGAAATGACCCAAGTATTAATATTAGTACGGCAGAAGACCCAATAGAATATGCTTTGCCGGGAATTACTCAATGTCAGGTAATTAGGGAAAAGGATTTAACTTTTGCGAATATTCTACGGGCATTTCTGCGACAGGACCCGGATGTTTTACTAGTAGGGGAAACACGAGATAAGGAAACGGCAAAAACGGCAATTGAAGCTGCGTTAACAGGGCACTTGGTTTTGACAACTCTACATACTAATGATGCTGCCGGAGCGATCGCTCGTCTTGATGAAATGGGAGTGGAATCTTTTATGGTTTCAGCGTCTTTGTTGGGTGTAGTAGCACAACGCCTGATGCGTCGGGTTTGCAGTAAATGTCGAATAGAATATCACCCTGAACCTGATGAGTTTCGTCGTTATGGTTTGGTTCCTTCTCAAGAAAAAGATTTTACATACTATAAAGCAAATACTATACCAATTGACCAACGAGAAGATTTAAAACAAAGGGGAGAGTTATGTCCCAAATGTAATGGTATTGGTTATAAAGGTCGTGTAGGTGTTTATGAGTTTATGAAAATTACTGAGCGATTACAAACTTTAATTACTCAAAGGGTACCGACGGAACAAATTAAGGAAGCTGCAGTAGAAGAGGGGATGAAGCCTCTGTTACAATATAGTCTGAATTTGGTACGAGAAGGTTATACAACTTTTGAGGAGGTGGAACGGGTAACATTTACTGATTCTGGTCTGGAGGCGGAAATGAAACGCTTGGCTAAACAAAATCTAATATGTAAGTGTTGTAACGCTGAGTTACAAGCAGAATGGTTAGAATGTCCTTACTGTATGACTCCTCGCTTTGATTAGGAGTAGAAAGTAAAGGGTTGGAGGTTGGGCAAAAGGGGGTGGAAAAGGTTTGTTATCAATAAATACTTAAGACGAACAGTTAAAAATTATTTTCCCAGGACTAATAAGACTAGCTTGACAAAGGTCTGCGAAAAATAGCCAGGACTTACACGGGGGAATTCTGAAACCAGGTTTTTAAAGTAGATATGTATTGTTAAAAAGAATGATTTATCCAAGAAGTTGGGTTTCTTTGTCTAAGTACTAATAGTTTAACTATTTCCACAAGTAAATAGTCAGAATAATTTGGTATAACTGATAAGTCAAAATAATTAGTAACTAATAACTAATAAAAGGGAGATTAAATTATATGTCTTTGATGATTGAGGATGTTTTAGAATCTTTAGTTGAACAAGGTGGTTCTGATGTTCATATTCAAGCAAGAGCACCAATTTTTTTCCGTATTAACGGTCAGTTGACTGCTCAAACTCAGTTTGGGGAAAATATGGAACCAATGGTAGTACAAGCTCTGATTTTCCAAATGCTCAATAATATGCAACGGAAACATTTAGAACAAAACTGGGAGCTTGATAGCGCTTATGGTGTTAAGGGTTTGGCTCGTTTCCGTCTAAATGTGTATCGGGAGCGGGGTAGTTGGGCTGCTTGTATGCGTGCTTTGGCTTCTAAAATTCCTAATGCAGATAAATTAGGGATTCCCATGATTTTACGGGAAATGACGGAGCGACCCAGGGGATTGTTTTTGGTGACGGGGCAAACAGGTTCTGGGAAGACAACTACGATGGCAGCTTTAATAGATTTGATTAACCGTACTCGTACTGAACATATTTTGACTGTGGAAGACCCCATAGAATATGTGTTTCCCAATCAAAAAAGTTTGTTTCATCAACGACAAAAAGGTGAAGATACGAAAAGTTTTGCTAATGCTCTGAAGGGAGCGTTACGTCAAGACCCTGATATTATTCTGGTTGGGGAAATGCGGGATTTGGAAACTATTGGTTTGGCTTGTAGTGCGGCAGAAACAGGTCACTTGGTTTTTGGGACTCTCCACACTAACTCAGCTGCGGGTACGGTAGACCGGATGTTGGATGTTTTCCCGCCGGAACAACAACCACAAATGAGGTCGCAGTTGGCTAACTCTATTGTTTGTATTTGTAGTCAAAACTTAGTTAAGAAAACAGGTGGGGGTCGTTGTGCGGCTCATGAGATTATGTTGAATACTCCGGCGATCGCTAACTTAATTCGGGAGTCGAAAAATTCTCAGCTTTATTCTCAAATTCAAATGGGCGCTAAGTTAGGAATGCAAACTATGGAAATGTCTTTGGCTAAACTTTATGAAAAAGGGAATGTGACTTGGGCAAATGCTATGGCTAAGGCAGTTAAGCCTGATGAATTAGAGGCTTTGATTGGCCCTGAGCCCAGGGAAACTAAGGCTAAAACTAAGGCTAAAGCTAGAGCTCATTAATATTGCAGAAAGAAGAATGAAGGAAAAGGGGGGAAGGAAGATTTTATAAGACTAAGGGCAAGCCAGAAGTTGCGAAGGCTGGGTTTGAGAATTCACAAATGTCTGCGCCCTATCTTCCTAGTGCTATAGTTTTGTTGCACAAGAGATATATTGGTCTGATTTCCTATCTACTTTGTTTTTGTTCTCATAAGAATAAACTTGTTAATTTTACAGTAAAAATTGGCAAATTTAATTTCTCTATTGTGGGAGGTTTATTGTTTGTTTTGTCTACTGCTTACTATCTGTTTTTGATCATAAAAATTATAGCAAATTCAGTGATTAGTGTGGCACAACTGACAGGGTAATTGTTGCTTGTTTTTTTATCCTTCCACCTATCTTCCCTACTCTCTACCTCATCTGTTTGAAGTTAAATAAATAACACAAAGAAGGAATAAAATGGCTGTTAATATAAAAAAGAAAAAACCTCAAAGTAAGTTAGAAAAACAGTTAGAGATAATAGAAGAAAAAATAAATATTGCTATAGCATCGGTGACGGTCAAAGATTTATCTATTTTTGCCCGTCAGTTTGCTGCAATGTTTAATGCTGGAGTACCGATGATTCGGTGTTTAAGAGTTTTAAAAGACCAAACTTCTAATGCTAAGATTAAGTATGCTCTTAAGCAAATAAGTGGAGAAGTAGAAAAGGGTAATGAATTGTCAGAAGCAATGAAAGAACATCCTGCCTGTTTTGACGAATTATTTATAAGTATGGTAGCTGCTGGAGAGGTAGGTGGTGTGCTTGATGAAGTTCTAGATCGTTTGGCAGTTATGTTGGAGAAAAATGCGAAGACAATAAGTGAAATTAATTCAGCGATGTCTTATCCTAAAACTGTTATGTTTATTGCTTTGGCAGTGTTTTTTGGTATGACAACTTTTCTGTTACCAACTTTTGCTGGTATTTTTGAACAAATTGGTACAGAGTTGCCAGCTTTTACTAAGTTTATGTTAAGTATAAGTGAGTTTTGTAGGACTTGGCCTCCAATTCCCCAAGTCACTACTATAAGTGTAATTATTGCTATTTATATTATCTATTCGATAATTTATAAAACAGACCAAGGTAGACTGTTTTTTGACAAGGTTTTTCTCAAGCTTCCTATTTTTGGAGACATTCTGGAAAAGTCGGCAGTAGCTCGTTTTTGTATGATTTTTGGTACTTTGACTCGTTCTGGAGTGCCGATGTTAAAGTCTCTGGAAATTGTCCGAAATGTGGCAGGAAATGAGGCGATCGCTCAGTCTATTGAGTATGCAAGGCAGGAAATTCAAGGTGGGGGTATGATTAGTTTGGCTTTGCAGGAGAAACAAGTGTTCCCTTCTTTGGCAATTCAAATGATGGCTATTGGTGAGGAAACTGGTGAATTGGATCAGATGCTGATGAAGGTGGGAGCTTTTTATGAAATTGAGGTGGAAGAGGCTGTTAAGTCTCTTTCAAGTATGTTAGAACCAATAATGATCGTGGGTATTGGTGGAATGGTAGGTTCAATTTTGCTATCTATGTATTTACCTATGTTTGCGGTGTTTGAAAGTCTCTAGGGAATAGGGAGTAGGAACTCAGAACTCAGAATATAAAAAGATTTTGCTCTATTTTAAGTATCTGATGGTGGTGAATTGTAATGGTTTTGGTTAATGGAAACTGCAGTAGCAACATTTTGCTCTTGGGAAATTAATATTTTAACATATTCTTTTTCCTTGATTTTAAGTTCAATATGATTATTTATAATGGTTGTAAAAAAGTCAGATTATGAAGCATTGCTGGCTGAGTATAGTAATTCGAAAGCTTTAATTGCACTACTTAAACAATATAGATTGTATTTGGAAATGGTGCCTAGTTTTCGTCGGCCAGAAGATAGTTTAGTTACTATTCCTTTACCAATTATTCGGTTACGGGAAGAAGGTTATGAATCTGGGAAAACTGTTCCTTTACCCTGTGATTTAGGGATTTTTATGTGTGACCCGGAATGGAAGGTTAAGACTGGGGTAGAAATTTTCATTTTTATTTATCGACCTCAGGAAGATTTTTCTGATATACTTACTCGTTGGCGAGAAACTCAGGTTTTATTAGATAGGGAATATGAGTGGGTAATGCCTCAAGTTCATAAACATATTTATTCTCAAGAGGCAGAGGAAATTTATCCTTTATTTGTTTTATTTTCCGAAACTCCAGAAAGAGTTAAAAGAGGATTAATGGGAGCAAATTTGCCTTTTGTAATTCAGTCAACTTATGATTCTCTAGAAGTAGAGGTTGAGCAATCAAATATTGAGATAAAGACAATTTTATCTCAGATAGATGATGGAGTTGATGATAGTTAAGAAACAGATAATGTATGATTAGGAGATATTTTCAAGTCTTGGATATCACGAACTAGAGGGACAGGAATAACTAAAGCAGCATATAAGCTTGTTATTAATCTAAATAATAGTCGTTATTCTTCATTGTTGACTAGATCTAAAACTGGATGTTCTAGGGCAACGGATAGTTCATCTTTAGTCGTGTAAAGTGGTGTCATATAAAATCCAATTACAAGGTTTTCACAAAGGAGTATTCCTGTAAAATTCCACCTAAAAATTATTCCTAATTCCTAATTTCTGATTCCTGAGTATTGACTCCTAAACCTCCTACTTTCTCTATTTTGTAGCAGCTCTAAATTTATTTAGAGGTAAATAATTTAAAGTACATAAAAACTAAAAATTCTTTGATAGGAATTGCCACAAAGGTTAAAGGATTAATTGTCACAATAATTGTTCTAACATCTGCTTTTGCTAATTTAACTATTTGTTTGGCTACCCAATCAGCAGACATAATTCCTACAGGATTTAAATTACTTTTAAACGGACCTAATATTAATTTTCTAATTACACAAGGAGCATCTAATCTGCGTAATGTAACTAAATCTCCGAGAGTTCTTTTTGTTAGTTCATAAAGAGGGCTAAAAGCTGGATTAACTTCTGCTTCAGAGGTATTTACCCAGACTTCTTTACAGGCAATGTCGGAATTTGTTTTGACTGTTTTGAGGAATATTTCTAACATTCGCCAGCTAGAAAATGTGTTGATTTCGTAGGATTTAGCGATCGCTTCTGCTGTCTTTTCTCCATGTACATTAATGCCGTGGTTTAAGACTAAAATATCTACTTTTTCTAATAATTCTGCTAATTTTTCTTCTTGACCTATTTGCCAATTTATGGTATTAACTTCTAGGTTCTGACCGTTAATATCTAAGGTAATAGTCCTATCTTTGGATGTCAGAGCGATCACTTTTGCTCCTGCTTGATGAAGGTGTTGCAAGAGACTTTGGCCTAAACTCCCAGAAGCACCTGTAACAGCTATTTTTTTTCCTTTGAGGGAAAGAGCTGTACCCATAAGTTTATCTACCAAGGTGAGAGTTCCACAAAAATAGGCATTTTGATTGTCAAAGTGGTGTCGCCAATGGTAAGGGCGGTTCACTAACCAATTTGTTGGAGGAGTTAAAAATGCACCAGGAAGATGATTAATATCCGTAAGTTTGTCAGCATTAGGAATACCTGTGGCGCGGGCGATCGCTGGAAAGAAGAAAGTTAGGGTATAAAGAAGGCCTGCTAGAGTTGCCCATTGATAGGAAGGCATCCAGACAAAAGATAAAACCCACAATAGTATACTAAAGGTTAACATGACGACAGATTCAGGTACATCATGATACCAAGTAGCTTTTTGATAAATTTCTGTACTGACAGTAGTTAAGTCAGGGCGAAAAACGCGATGATGCCAACCATGCCATTTATATAGGGGCGACCAAATATGGGAAACTACATGATAGAGGTCTCGTACCAGTTCAGCAAAAAATATAGAACCTAGAACTAGAAAAATGTTAATTATCCAAGGGTTAAGTGGGTAAAATTCCATAGAGTTTACTAAAAAATAAGATTAATAAGATTAAGATAAACATATTTTAGGGTAGCACTATTATCAGTTATTAGTTATTAACTTCTATCAGATTTCAAAAACTTTGCTATAATTCGATTTTTTTATTTCTAAATACTATTTATTTACAGAACTTTTTTTCAAAAAAATATATGTAATTTATTCAGTTATTTGTATCAGTTTATAAAAATAGCATTACTTTCGATAAATTTTATAATATGAGATAAAAACGTAGAGAGATTGTATGCCTGGACTCTACATTGTTGTCTACTAATCATGAAAAGCGCTCTCATACCATATTGAAATAAGAATGCGTTTGAAGAGTAAGGGAGGGAAAAATATTTTACAGGAGATTTATAATTGAGCAAAAAAGATGATTTACGAATTAGAAATAGTATTGAATATATTCATTATGAGTTCTGAATCATAACTTATAGTTTCTCAAAATTTCCCTAGTTATTTGCAGCAAACATCTATAAAATTGGTACCAAATATCAAAAAATAATGTAACAAATAATCGGGAGATAAAAGGAGAATTTAATCAAATTTTCTTTTGAAAATATTATGGAACATTAAATTTATTAGTGCAAAATTGAATGATGACAATCTTGGAGCTTAGTTACCTTCAAATATAATTTTTCATAAATCTATTAAGTAAAAATTTGTACATCTTTATAAAGATGCTTATAAATGATTTTAATCTGATATTTTCGTCAGAATTATTTACTTTCAAATATAATTTTTCATGAATCTATTAAGTAAAAATTTGTACATCTTTATAAAGATGCTTATAAATGATTTTAATCTGATATTTTCGTCAGAATTATTTACTTTAATTTTCAATCATTCCCAACTAAATTATATATAATTTAAAAAAAAATTACTATACTTAATTGAATTAATTACCATTAATAATTTTGTATAAAAAGACAAAATAGAGCAAATTATTTAAGTATTTATCAAGCCATAAATACTAACCAAAAAGTTAAAATTATGGAAAAATTTAATAAGTTATCAAACTCAAAATACTGAGCGATCGCCAAATTATAATTTTTAGATTTTAATTTCTCTAAAATTATTATATAAATCATATTATATTTAGATAATTTTTTATTAATCAAGTATAAAATAGGTTAGATTTTATTATGAGGCTCAACCTAATTTTATTCAAATTTGACAAATATTTCTATAGTTTTATTTGGCTCTAAATCTATATATTGGGCACGAATAGTAGAATTTGATTTAACTGGAATAAAGCTAGTTATGCTCCCTAAAGAAAGTAAATCTCCTTTTTTTAATTCTTTTCCTTGTGCTTGTAAAGAATCTTTAATCCACAAAACAACATTCAAAGGATTACCTAATAAACTACTACCATTTCCTGATGCTAATACCTTGTCATTTTGGTCTAATATTTCTATCCGTAAACTTTTCAAACGATTTTCCCATTCATCAGTATCAGAGACAGGAATAGGTTTACCTAAAATTCCGGATCTTGCCCCAACATTAATTGCTAAAAGAGCAGGTGCATCTAATTTAACATCTTGACTATAAACTAAATCTCCCAACTCAATAAATGGGAGCACAGCATCTAAATATTTTAAAGTTTCTCTAGGAGTTTTAGCATTGTTAATTTCTGCACTTCCTACCCTCATAATTAAGTCCCCTTCTGCAATAGGGCGACTACCAAATTTTGCAGAAATAACACTACCATTTTCCCACAACATTTTTTCGAGAAAAATACCTCGTAAAGGTTGAGAGACATTAAAACGTTCTTGAGCTTTTTTATTAGTTAATGCTGCTTTATAACCAACTACTTGACCGAGAACTTGACTAATTTCTGCTACAAACAAATCTTGCACTTTCTGTGCTTGGGATAAAGTTAGATCTACTTTTGTTTGGACTGGAGTTTTTTGGAAGTAATTTTCTACTAGATTTTCTACGAACTGGGAATTATTATCTAAAGTAACTGTAGGTTTAGAATTTTTTTCTGAAGTTTCTGCTTCAGCTTGTATTTTTGATGTTTCAAAACTACAAGCTGAAAGTAATGATACTAAGAGTAAAACCAGATATTTAGACATATAGCAATTCTATTTAAGTTGTAATATTTTGGTGGCAGTTAAGTAGGAGAGTCGTCTGATTTGCAATTTATAGGACTCATAATTTAAAAGGTTTTCAGTCACTGAAGTTAATCTCAGGGAGGTTAGTGTTACTAAGCTCTAGATCCTTTAGCTCAAATTCACCTTTAAATAATAGTTCTACAGACATTTTTGCTACCTCACTTCTATCGCCTTTAGTATCATTAACAATTAGTCCAAACAGCAAAAAATTTATTTTTTTTTCGTATTTACGCCTTTCTAAACCAGTCTATTACACCAAAAATAAAAGTAAAATTAGCAAGCAAACTTATACACTTAGAATGGCAGAATTTTTTAACAGATATTCTAGATATGATCAAAAAATTTCAATAGGAGTTGTTTCTGAGCAATTCGTAAAACTTCTAATTAATGGAGTTCGTACTTTACGAGTTTGTTTTTCCAGGGTTTGTTGTTCCTTACTGATCATTATTTTTATTCTTATATTTCCATAGTATCTCTCTAGAATAAGTAATATAATTTCCGGATAATAAGTGCTCAAAAAGTATCTGTTTTAGAGTAGAGACTTAGCCGATACAATATCTATAGCAATCCTATTTGATTTGTGTCTAAAGCATTATTAATTTTTAGGGATATACTTGGGTAAATTGTCAATGGTCAATAATTTCGGAGTTGATTGTTATTTTTTTAATTATTACAACTTATTTGAGATTGCTATCAGGTTGCATTGATTAATTACAATATAAAAATATCGAGTCTATAATTGAGTAATTTTTTAGAGAGAGCTTAATTTTAAATCTGTAGGCTTTTAAATTTTGGCTATTTTTTGTAACTTGTTTTCATCTGCTAAGAAAATTATTTATTTGCTCACAGCATAAGTTATCTAAAGATAGCTAAAAGTAGTTGACTCATATCACTAATTAATGAGATTTGATTTGAAAGCTAAAGCCCTACTACAAGCTTCATGATATGATTTTATTTTTAGATAGCTGAATTTAGTAAAAATGGAGAAAGTTTTTAAGTATTAGACCTCTCCAAAAATGCCTATTTGAGAATTGCAGGGTAAAAGTTTGAGAATCTTTTATCCAGATATTTATTTAATCTCCAGATATTTATTTAATCTCCAGATATTTATTTAATCTCCAGATATTTATTTAATCTCCAGATATTTATTTAATCTCCAGATATTTATTTAATCTCCAGATATTTATTTAATCCCCAGATATTTATTTAATCTCCAGATATTTATTTAATCCCCAGATATTTATTTAATCTCCAGATATTTATTTAATCTCCAGATATTTATTTAATCCCCAGATATTTATTTAATCTCCAGATATTTATTTAATCCCCAGATATTTATTTAATCTCCAGATATTTATTTAATCTCCAGATATTTATTTAATCCCCAGATATTTATTTAATCTCCAGATATTTATTTAATCTCCAGATATTTATTTAATCTCCAGATATTTATTTAATCTCCAGATATTTATTTAATCTCCAGATATTTATTTAATCCCCAGATATTTATTTAATTCCCAGTTGACAACCGACAATGTTTACGTTCCCTGGTTTCTTCAATATTTTGCCAACCATAAGAAAAATGACTAATAGAATTAATCTGAGGAGTTGCGACTTTAATAGCTTGCATTTGTATTTCCAAAGAAGGACGATTTTTCAAAGGTTCTCCCCAAGCCCCAGCGATCGCCGGAATAACTTTCACCCCCTTAGGAGTCATACTCATAACTCTCTCCACTTTAGAAACAATACAACTGGGATCGAGATCGCCACAAGTTGCATACGCCATTGGATGCCATTCCATCGAAGTCGGAAATTGATCCCAAGGTTGGAGGCGAGAGTCAAAACCATTACTCTGTATTCTTCTATTCCCACCAGGGAAAAATACAGCACCAGCAGGCAGACCTTTTTCTTGCACTGGTTGACTAGCTACCTGGAGAAAATCTAGTATTCCTTGAGCAGCATGAGCAACACTCAATTCCCAAATTTGTGTTTCCAAACCTCGCTCCGTTAGTCTGCTATTAATAGAGGGTGAAAAGAAACGTTGCCATTTGGGAGTTCTCCCATTAATTTCTTGAGAAGTAACATACCCCTTGTCTACAAATTTTCTAATTAATTCCTTTCCCGCTTCATTTTTAGCCCGTTGCAATAACACATTCTGAGAAGCCTCACTATATATCCATAAATCTTTTACCTGGTCGGCTACAGAGTCACTCCCCATTCCCCGCAAATAACGAATATAGTCGAATAAAACTCCTTGAGGTTGTCGTTTTAAAACCTCATTCACCATAACATTATAATCTTGCCGTGCTTGGGGACTGTAAGGATCTATAAAAGTATGGAAAGCATGACTCGCACCTAACTGGTTCTGTAAACTAACATTATCTGGAATCACATCCAGGGTTGTTTGACCTCTACCATTACGCGCTAAAGCTTGTTGACGGTTAGGCAGTTGAGAATAAGTGTACCCAAAATTCATGGTAAATACCCAAGCATAAGCACGCAAACCTCTTTCCTTTGCTTTTTTCAGACTATCAGCTAATAGATCGACATTTTCATAACCAGGTACACGGAGTATAGAAGGCCAAACTGTAGGGTTATTTGCTGCGGGTAGAAGCACTTGCCCGTCATAGAAAGCTTCTATATATACTTGGTTATAACCTTGATTAACAATTTTATCTAGTATCCTGTCAATTTCTCCTGGTCTAGCATCACAAGGATATAGTCGCAACCAAATACCTTGAGTTCTCGGCCAATTTCTCATGCGACAATTGCCAACTTCTCTATTATGCTTAATTAGGATATCTTGATATTGTTTTTCTGCATTTTTATTTCCTTCTAAAACTGCTTGGCGAAGATTTTCTTTAGAGGCGATCGCTTCTGGCGGTAACTTACAATAAATGTCTGTTTGTGCTTGTACTTTTGCTGAAAACCACGGGGATAAATTTACTGCCAGACTAAATAAAATAGCTCCCAAACTATTTATATGAAAATATTTTCTAGATTTAATTTTTTTCAAAGAGGTAAACTTTGTTTGCATAATACTAAGGGTGAAAAAATAATTTTACAAATAGTCTTAAACCTCAGATGTCAAATAATTGCCTAAAATTACTGAGCTCCTGAAAGTTTTTTGGTCTTAAAATTTTTAAGACATGACTTTTGAATGGATGACTTTTAACTTCTATAAAAAGATATAGTATCATTTATCAAAAACTTTTCTACATTTCTTAATACTAGAGAATCCCTTTTACTCTCAGGAGACAGTAGTAATTAAAGACATTGCATAAAGGTATCCGTACAGCAGGTATAAAATTAATATTAACAAGAATCAAAGTATTTAAAGAAGTTATTACAAGAGTATCTTAATCACTAAAATTATTGAAGCGTTACCTAAGTATAGTATTAATGTATAGAAATTGGTATCATAAGAATTTGATAAATGTTTACTACAAATAGATATTCCTAATAATCAAAAATAGAATCAATTATTTCCCATAAATCATCATTTTTTTCTCTTGTAGGGAGGTTGTATAAAGAAGTCTCTACTAATTCTCTTTTTTTTTATCAAATGTTTCCAGGAGTCAGTTCAATAGTGTAGATTAGGTCTTGTTATGTAACATGAAAAGCCATAGCACAACCCAACAAAGCCTTACTGACTTAGGTTAGCTGAAGAAATCTGATAAGTGAGGTTGCTTAGGGGTGGAGGTGTGAGGGCAGCAGTAATTACAGAGAAAATAAAAGGAATAATTACCCCTAAATTTTTCTTTCAGATTTTATACTCAAAATCCTAAAATAGGTGAGGTTTTTGAACATTAAAGCTGGTACTTTTTTCGACTATTTGTAAAAACTTAACTTTGAGATAAATTGAGCAAACCCGACTTTAGAGAAGATAAATAAAATCTAGTTGAATACCCATAATTAAAATAACTATTATGTAAACATTAAATCCCTGAGTACTTACATAAGGTTAGCTCAACTAGATAGGAGTAATACAAATATAATTTGAGACTTTTGTGCCAAATCTGTTTTGCTTAATTGAGGCTGAGTTTTTTCACCTTCAACTATTAAGATAGCCAACTAAATATTTATAACTAATTGGTCACGGTGTATGTGAGTAGCTTTACTTTTGCTTTGCTTATCTCCGTCTACTATGTATGACACAAAAAAAATGCTAATATCTTTTCTTAGCATTGCTGAAAAGGTTATGACAATAAAAACTGAATAATTTCAAGTGTTTGTTATTCAATAGGAACAAAATTGCTCTTTAATAAAATCATACCCACCTAATCAGCAACACTAATTTTCTTGATTTTTGAATAAATCTAAAAATAACTAATAACTAATAGCTAGATAGAGAATAAATATTGTTAATTTTTTCTGACTTCTAACTAACAATTATACTCCGCGCTTTAAAGCAAGTTCTACTTGTTTAAATTCTTGTGCTAAACGTTTCTTTAATTTATCAGGCACAGGACGATTTGGATAAGAACTATAATGTCCTGCTAGAGAATCAAGAGCAGTTCGCATTGTGGTAAATGATGGTAGACTGGACACAGAATTATCACGACGATAACGGGAAGCATAGTCATTAATTGCTTGACGTGCTATTGCTTGAGCTTCACTCTTAGCTTCTGTATTTTCTGGTAACTCAATAGCTGTTTTTAAGCTGTTAATTAAGCTTAATGTATCTTCTGAATAATTTCCACTTAAAGTTGAGGGATTAGAACAACCCATCAAACCTATGGCGCAAACTAAAACTAAGGCTAATAGACGAGAAATAAAACTTTTCATGGAACTTTTATTAATATGCAATCTGATTTGTTCTTGATTCTTTGATAATTTAAAGTTTAGCTTAAGTTGGAATTTTACTCTACTCTTAAAAACTGAAAAACTGGTACAAAGCCTCAAATAAGTACTTCAGTATAACGTATACGGATACCTTTATACAAGGTCCTTTGCTTTTACTGAAGTTATCGGCGGTTACTCATCCACAGTTATCTATGGCCAAGCTGACCCCTTTCCTTCAATTAAATCCTTATTCTTTGATTAAGTCAATGTTCTAGAAAATTTTCACCAATTTTAGCAATTTTAGTTAATTCTATACAATTTTGTTTTAAGTCCTGAAATAAGTGGCAAAGCATAAACACTACACTAATAGGTTGGACTAAGCTTTTCCAATTATGTTTAATGCTTAGATTTCTCTGTAGCTTATTCTATTTATAATCTTCAAAGTTAGCCGCTTCTTCTATTCTAATTTTCAATATCAGATTTTTCGGGGTTTGTGATGGGTGGCTATGATTTTTCAAATGTTGGGGATAATGCTGATCATCCCTAGGGAAATGTCTAACTATTAATTGAAAAGCACTTGAGGTTTGGCCAAATAATGGTTGCATAACTTGATTGTGCAATACCTACCAATGCTGATTCCTATTTACGGGACTTTTGAGGATGGAGATGTGATGTTTTTATCATCGTTTGTGTTAAAAATCAAGTCACAACTGGAAGAAACTATCCTGCATTCTATGTTCTATCTTTTTTCCCCAAAATGTAATTCTTAGAGTGGATATAATATATAATATTAATTGATATTTTCCTTGGCTGTTAGGCACGGGGGGTAATTTTAGGGAACTAATTTTTAGATGGGGCGTGATGCATCATGAATGCTAAATAATTGACTAGAATATTTGCTAAAATAGAGTCTAGATAATAGTTAATAAAATTGATATTTCCCCCAAAAGAGAAAATAGGTAATAGGGAGAATTAATTAATAATTTGTGTGTGGATAAGAATTGATTTTATTAGAGATTTTTACCAGAGGTCTAATATTTTTTCACGAAATTTAAAAATCAGCATTCCCCAAAGGAGGAAGTCAACAGTCATGCACTAAGATTTTTCAAGGCTAAAACTTTGACTTGCTTAGTCATTTACCTTTTGTTGTGCTGCTGCTTCTAAAACCGTTGCTTTTTAATGAGCTTGGGCGTAAATAATTGGTGATTCTGCCTTACCCCTAGCAGAGTTATTTGCAGAATCTCTTTCCCCTGCTGAAGTTAAAATTGCTCCCTGTTTTTTCGTGCAGTCATCTATAATTCCATAGAATCTTGTACTACTTTTGATGGGGTAATATCTCCTAACTCTACCCTCGTGACTTTCACTTCCCAAGGATGAGTAGCAATATCTCATTCTCTTAGTAATGCCTCATTAATTTTTTGACGAGCTGTAAAAGTTTTATCTAATTCTCGTTTACCCATTTCTGCCCGAATTTGGGTTAAAACTAGATTAACTATTGGAGATTTTCTACTTTGTCAAAAGCTTTCCTCATATCCATAATTGGCTAATAAAGTACAGCATCTACACTAAATGAATTCTATATAAAAAATTAAATTTACTAAGAAAAATGGAAAAATTATCTGCTTTTATGAGATTATAGAATTGGAGTTAAAACAAAAAACAAAAGAAGAAAAAAATAAAATCTATTATTGTCACTGTCTTGGACAGTGAAGATGATTTTGGTGGTAAACCAAAAACTTTTCATCTTGATGGAGAGCCTCCTGAAAAGATAGAAAAAATATCCAAAAAAGAAAAAACAAAATCTATTACTATCTTGGAGAGTGAAGGGGGTTTTGGTGGTACACCAAAAACTATCTATGGATA
Organism: Trichodesmium erythraeum IMS101; assembly: GCF_000014265.1. NCBI lineage: Bacteria > Bacillati > Cyanobacteriota > Cyanophyceae > Oscillatoriales > Microcoleaceae > Trichodesmium > Trichodesmium erythraeum. The sequence continues at coordinate 2,647,053 of NC_008312.1, read as the reverse complement.
TTCTCCTAAAGACCGGAATGGTGTAAATTCTACTCGCAAGCCGAAAAAGAAAAAGAAAAAACAAGGAAAGAGTTTGAGGGCTGTTCTTATAGAGCCACTTTAGTTGCTCCTTCAAGGAGAGCGACTAACATAGCTATGACTTTAACTGTTGATGGGCTTTGTTGTACGAATACTTGGGTGATCTTCGCTGAAACAGTAAGCTAATTTCAAAACTTGCATAACCATATATTATAGGGTTTTGGCAAGTTTAGTAAAACGGCTATAATTAAAACATGATCTTGAAAATTTGAACTATGTCTATAGTTCTTGTTGCTCTTAGCAAGATAGCGCCTACAATAGCTATCACTTTAACTGTTAATGTCATACAGATTTAAGGTAAATAATTTGGGTGTTGGTTTTGAGTAGGCTAAATGTTGCAAAGCAATACAAATAGTAAAAATTAAGGAGAACGAAAAAAATGGTGATGACTAGTGATAGTTCCGAAAGAAAGCAATATAGAAACCCCGTTGTGCTTGAGTTCGGGGGGGCTGACAGTGATGATATCAGTGATTTGAGAAGAGGCGAGGGCAAGTTATTTAAAAGGATAGAACAGATAATAGCACAACTGCAAGAACAAGGTGACGTAGGCGAGAATATACAACCTATAATAGTAGTCACCAAGAAGAAAAAGAAGAAAAGGGGTCTTTTTGATTAAGTACACGATAATTCCATCAAGTCTTCCTTCATTGAAGAAATCATAAAAGGAAAACGTGTCTTTGAAAATGCTTAAGTATTCTATTTCTTTACTACACTCCTATAACCATGTATGAGTAAGTTTTGGTAAGTTTAGTAGAACGATTAGAATTAAGATACGATCTTGAAAACTTGAACTATGTCTATGGTTCTTGTTGCTCTTAGCAAGAGATCACCTACAATAGCTATTACTTTAACTGTTGATGTCATACAGATTTAAGGTAGATAATTTGGGTGTTAGTTTTGAGTAGTTTGAATGTTGCAAGGCAATACAAATAGTAAAAATTAAGGAGAAATCAAATGAAGCAAAAGGCCAACACCATTATTCTGGAAATGGAAGGGACAAAGAGGGAAGATATTCGTGATTTGTATGATGGCAATGGTAAGATAATGAGGCGTGTAAATCAAGTGCTGAAAGGACTAAAGGAAGAAGGTCAGACACCAGAAGATGCACAACCTGTAATTGTAGTTGTTAGAAAAAAGAGTAAGTAGGTAAACATTGTTAGACTAAGTAACTAAGAAAATGAGAGAATATCAAGCCTTGCTATCATGGTGAAGGTTTGGTATTCTTCTTTGTCGTATTTGTCGTATAAATTGAGAAGACTATTCTCCCGTTGAAGAGATGATCAAAGAAAAACGTTTTTTTGAAAATGCTTAAGTATTCTATTTCTTTACCACTGTAACACTAAGAATTTAAGAAAGTACCAATTCCGATATAAAGTATTACCAAAAAATTTGGTTTAAAGCCTCGCCCTTCTTGGGGTGAGTTTTTGCTTTTTTTTCTTGAATATGTTATTTCTCTAGTTTTTTTCCATGAAGGTTGTGATATTACTGCGGCACTTGTTTCTGCTACGGGAAAACTTGGTAGTTTGAGGTGGCTTAGATTTAACCTATGTAGGCCTTGAGTTATCCTTATTGAATTATCATTAGACGCGCAACTTAAATCCTAAATAATTATGTAGTTTATTCAGCAAGATCTGATCTTGTTGTTCTTGCCTCCTACTTAATAGTGATTAATATTATGTCCGGTAGCATCGTTTGTGTATGAAATTAAGTGACAGTTGGCAGAAACCCTTTAGCAGAATTTCCTTCTGTCCTCTGGAAACATCCTCCAAAGTATAAGTATTCAGGGGTACATGAGATAACATATTTATTTGGATCCATAAACCTATTAATCATGAGTATTACATTGAAAAAAAATAATACGATTATTTAGATTTATTCTATCATAAAAAATATTTTAAAATGCTTTATACTTATGAATGACTTATTGAATTAAAATTGATAACGTGAAAATACTACTAGTCTGCACAGAAAAATTGCCAGTGCCTTGTATCCGAGGCGGGGCTATTCAGACATATATAGATGGTATTCTACCTTTCCTGAAGCGAGATCATGAAGTTACAGTATTCTCTGTAGCTGATCCAGAACTACCAGATCAGGAAATTAGGGACAATATTCTCTATAAACGTTCTAGTAGAAAAACTTCAGAGGAATACTATCACGCTGTAACCAATTTTGTAGCAGGACGAGAGTTTGATTGGATAGTAATTTACAATCGTCCTAAGTATTTACCAATGGTGGCTGAAGTTGCACCAAACAGTCGTTTTATACTGAGTATGCACAATGAAATGTTCCATGCTAAGAAGATTGAACCTGAAGAAGCAATTCTATGTTTGGAACGAGTGGAAAAAGTGGTGACAGTTAGTAAGTTTATTGCTGATGGAATAGCTAAATTATTTCCAGGATATGAACATAAGTTAACACCTGTATATGCAGGAGTAGACCTAAAGCTCTTTCAGCCTAGGTGGATAGAAGGATTAGAAGGGAAACGAAAAGAAAAGTTGGCGGCTCTGGGTTTAGAAGATAAACAAGTGATCCTTTATGTGGGCAGGTTAACAGATAAAAAAGGGCCTCATTTGTTGATATCTGCTATGACCAAAGTTATCAAGAAACACCCATCTGCTGTATTATTGCTAGTGGGTAGTAAATGGTATGGTAATAATGAGGAAAACGATTATGTCCGTGAAATTAAGGTCAAGGCTGAACAATTGGGAGGAGCAGTTCAGATGACTGGTTTTATTCCCCCATATGAAGTTGCAGATTATTTCTTATTAGGTGATGTATTTGTATGTGCATCTCAATGGGAAGAGCCTCTAGCTAGGGTGCATTATGAGGCTATGGCAACTGGGTTATGTACTATAACTACTGGTAGGGGAGGAAACCCGGAAGTAATTATTCCTGGTAAGAATGGTATTGTGATCACAGACTATGAAAATTCGGGTGCATTTGCAGATTGTATAGATTATTTGTTGTCTATGCCAAACAAGAGAGAAGAAATGGGGAAAAGAGGGCGTGAGCTAGCGGAGCTATATTACAGTTGGTCAAGGGTGGCTTGGGATATTTTAAGTATTATTAATGATTCAACATCAATGTATTCATCTTCATCTTTAGAAAGATTCGGACAAACAGGATAAGGAATGAAAACAAAATAAAACTAAAGAAAGTTAATTCCCCCCAATGATTTTCCTAAGTACAAACTACAAATTTCCGGTTTTATTTAATTTACTTTCCTAAATATCTGGTAGTAGGTCGGCAAAGTATGGCATAGGTTATCAGATAATTCCAATTTCAAGAAGCGATATTGCTGGGTGGTCTTGGTTTGGTGTGGTTATATAGGCTATATATAAACCAATATTCCGCACTTCTTAAAATTAAATTGATAAGTTTTATTATACGTACAAATTATCGGGTTAAATCAAAAAATTATCATAGTTAGTGGTACATAAATTGCTGAACTAATCCAAGAATTAGAAACTATATTTGAGGAAAAAAACCCAATCTTAAACTTGAAATTTTAATTCAAGGTTCTCGGGATATTATAAATAATTATATGGATAAAAAAATGAATTTAATCCTAATGTTTTAATTCCAGCAAATGGAGAGTTATTAGATGAATTAAACCAATGTTAGCAAAGCCAAAATAATAGGGAAGCTTTCTATTAACAGTGAACAGCGATCGCTAAAACTTTCCTAGCAGGTATTGCTTGGTCAGAAGGAGGAACAATATAGGGAAGCTTTCTATTAACAGTGAACAGCGATCGCTAAAATTTTCCTAGCAGGTATTGCTTGGTCAGAAGGAGGAACAATATAGGGAAGCTTTCTATCAACAGCGAACAGCGATCGCTAAAACTTTCCTAACTTCTTAAAATTAAATTGATAAGTTTTATTATACGTACAAATTATCGGGTTAAATCAAAAATTTATCATAGTTAGTGGTACATAAATTGCTGAACTAATTCAACAATTAGAAACTATATTTTAGGAAAAAAAACTAATCTTAAACTTGAAATTTTAATTCAAGGTTCTCGGGATATTATCAATAATTATATGGATAAAAAAATGATTTTAATCCTAATGTTTTAATTCCAGCAAATGGAGAGTTATTAGATGAATTAAACCAATGTTAGCAAAGCCAAAATAATAGGGAAGCTTTCTATTAACAGTGAACAGCGATCGCTAAAACTTTCCTAGTAGGTATTGCTTGGTCAGAAGGAGGAACAATATAGGGAAGCTTTCTATCAACAGCGAACAGCGATCGCTAAAACTTTCCTAGCAGGTATTGCTTGGTCAGAAGGAGGAAAAATATAGGGAAGCTTTCTATTAACAGTGAACAGCGATCGCTAAAACTTTCCTAACTTCTTAAAATTAAATTGATAAGTTTTATTATACGTACAAATTATCGGGTTAAATCAAAAATTTATCATAGTTAGTGGTACATAAATTGCTGAACTAATCCAAGAATTAGAAACTATATTTGAGGAAAAAAAACCAATCTTAAACTTGAAATTTTAATTCAAGGTTCTCGGGATATTATCAATAATTATATGGATAAAAAAATGAATTTAATCCTAATGTTTTAATTCCAGCAAATGGAGAGTTATTAGATGAATTAAACCAATGTTAGCAAAGCCAAAATAATAGGGAAGCTTTCTATTAACAGTGAACAGCGATCGCTAAAACTTTCCTAGCAGGTATTGCTTGGTCAGAAGGAGGAACAATATAGGGAAGCTTTCTATTAACAGTGAACAGCGATCGCTAAAACTTTCCTAGTAGGTATTGCTTGGTCAGAAGGAGGAAAAATTTTGTTTCCCAATAGCAAGTTTGACTGGCAAAAATTAGAAATAGCAATGATAGCAGGGAACTGGCAAAAAAATTGGTGGTAAACAGCAGTGGGGTGGTTTTGATTTCGTCACCACTGACAACACTCGTTTCAATAGTGGGTAACTAACTATGAATTGATGGATGTTATCAAAAAAATGATTTTTTTTTGAATACACCTGCCGTTGAATCATTATTCAGTAAGGTCAAATGGTCAGTTTATTTGCGACTCCGTTCCACTTATATGTTGTTCAAGAGTTTATTGCTCCTGGTCCTAATGATGCAGATGTAGCAACAGTTTATGAAGGTATAGCTCTTTAAGGTTGGCAACTGTCGGGAGCTTCTCAGAATAAACCTTATCAAGTTTATGATCTCAACCCGACTGTAGAAACTTTAACAACAGCTGCGAACGTACAAGGGGATATAAATAAAGCGACTGCTACTGCTGCTGATAAGTTTGTAGATTTCTTAACTCAACCAGAAAAACAAAAAGTATTTGTGCAATATTGATTTGCTCTCAGTTGCAAATATTTCTTGGAATCAGAATATTCCTGGCGCTCAGGTTAATCTGCAAGTTTATACTGTGGCTGCACCACAACCATCTGTTTTGGGAGAAATTAAAGGGTTGTGGCAAGGGGTTCAGTAAAATTATAAGTCAAACAGTAAGAAGAAAATTATAGTGGTCATAGGAGTTAATGATATAGTTGATATTACTGAAAATTGATTATGTCTAATATTACACCTATCACCTATTTATACTAGCTAAATATTTGCCATTAATAATTAAATATCAGCTTGTATTTAAGGGCTTATACTTAATAACAGCGGTTAAGGGAGAGAAAAAGATAAATTCACTTCTTAACTAATAGTTCAAAGTGAGTTAAGCTAACAACAGTTCTTCAAGGAAGTCTGTTTAATTAGTTATTTAAGGCAAAGTTTATGTTTGAATTTTTGGCTAGTGTTATTATTACACAAGGGATTTTAGATTGGGAGCCTGTAGGTTATAATACTAAGGCAACAACGTTAATAAATATGAACACTATTGAAGGCCTGGGCAACAATTTGTGGAGGGCAGAAGTATTAAAGCAATACGATCAGGAGGCAGATGATGGAATGAAACAGGTCTATATGGTGGTGGAAATTGATTGTAATATTGGCAGGTTTGCTTCTCAATTAATTAGAAGACAAACTGGTCTTGGTGAGATTATTGCTGAAACAACGTTAGAAGGTAATAGGTTCATTTCTCCTCAAGGTTCTGAGGCTGGAATTTTGATGATATGCGATCGCTAATATATTAAGGATGTATACTATCGCTAATATATTAAGGATGTATACTATCCCTAATATATTAAGGATGTATACTATTTAGCTCGAAAAATTTTCAATTTGGCACTTTGATTAGGTTCTGTTCCCCTAGTCTCTCTCAGGATGGGAAGTAGGGGAATGGAGGAATGGGGGAGGGGTAAACAGTTGAGGCTAATTTTTCTTTCTAGTTGATGGTTGATAATATTTATAATATCCTAGTTAATTAAGCTACGAATATAGCAGTAATTTTTCCATTTGTTTTGAATGGGATGGCAGGATATTTTTTAGTTTTTACTCTTATCTTTACGGGCAGTTTTAACACCAACATAAGAATAAATGAAATGACATCTCAATGTGGCTGCCGAGTTGTTATAGAATATATGGAAATATAAAAAAATTGACTGACGGGAGGATACAAGTGACAAAATTAGTTAAGTTTCAGTTAGATGATGATGATGAGTCTTTTGTCTATGTGGAAGTGGATGAAAAGCTACCAGTCAGTAGCAATGAAGATGAAGATGAGGAGTTAATTGGCATTGGGGATGAGGTCGCTCAACAGGCTAAACAAACACTGGGAAAGGCACTTTCTAGTATTAAGCCGGTGGCCAACGCAATTATCAAAAAGGTTCAGGACTTAAATCAACCGGCTGATGCTGTAGAGGTGAAGTTTGGGATAAAAATGAGTGGTGAACTGGGAGCTGTTATTGCATCAGGTAGCGCGGAGGTTAACTATGAAATTACTCTGAAATGGAATAAGACGGAGGGTTAGTAACGGCAAAGTTGGCTATGGATAACTATAGAGTTTAAAAAGTTGGAAGTGGATAAGGTTTAATGGTTTTAGAATTATCTATTGTTAGGATATTTAAATCTGGAGGTGGTGTCGCTGGCTCTGGTTTTTTGGTTTCTAATGAGTATATTTTAACTTGTGCTCATGTAGTGGCTTATTGTTTAGATACTCCTAAAAAAACTGCACATATAATTATGAGGCAGAAAGAAATTCCTGATGAAATTATTGAGGTTAATTTTCCTATTTTTGAGAAAGGTAAGATAGGTGAAAAACTTGAGACAAAAGTGACTTTTTGGCGACCTCTAAATGATCAGGAAAATATACAAGATATTGCAGTATTAAAACTAATAAATTCTGATCTACTTCCCGAAGATGCTAAACCAATTAATTTAATTCAAATAGGAAATCAATCTCTTAAGGAAAATGAGTTTGAAGCATTAGGTTTCCCAAAAAAAGGGAGCGATGGGGAGTGGGCTACTGGAAAATTGATGGGACCAATAGGCCGAGGTCTTATCCAACTTGAGGGTACTAAACAGACAGGGCTTCGCTTGGAGTCAGGGTTTAGTGGTACTGCTATCTGGGACAAAAATCTTCAGGGTGTTGTGGGTATGGCGGTAAAAGCAGACCAGGAACGCCCTGAGGCTAAAGTGGCTTTTATGATTCCCACGGACCTAATACTTCAAGTTGGGGATTTGGCCACGGTTTGTCGCGTTGATGGTAGGATACAAGGAGCGATCGCTATTTTGGAAAATTATTTTGAAGATTATACCACAGAAATACGCTATGCTTACAACCTATCTTTGCCAGAAATTTCTATTCCTTTAAGTTCTGGGAAATCTCTAGATGAGTACCCTGGATCTTTGAATGAGATGATTCAAAATTTGGATGACCGGACAAAGGAAAATTATTCTTTGCTGGAGAGATTTATCTGTTTTTTATTACTGCATCTTGAGGATTTAAAAAAACCTTCTGAGCTTTGCCAGAAATTAACAGAATGGTTGGAAAAATATTCGCAAAATATTGAAGATTTGAAGGCTGTTTTAAGAAAAGAGAAAGCTCTGAAAAATCAGGAAAATTTTCAGATTAAACAACCAGAACCTTATCTATTAGTAGCTGCTATTGAAAAGAGTAAGGGTTTTATTTTGAAGGCATGGCTAATTGAAAATCCTCAAAATTATACTCCGGAAAATCCTCAAGGTTTCCATTCTTTTATTGATGAAGAAAATGTTCTTATGAATGCAAAAGGAACTATAGTTAGTAATAAAAATACTTCGGAGTTTAACCAAGCTAAAAATTTGACTGAATTATTACAGTTCTTTTGGGCTGATGTTTCGGAACGTTATGATTTTAATCTAGAGAAAATTGCAATATTTTTGCCTTATAAATTAATTGACCGGGATATTAAGCCGGTAGATCAATATATAAGTGATCCGAATATACCTGAGTATTTTCAAACTTTATTGGGAGAACAGTGTGAAATCACTCTCAGGTTTTCAGAACGCCTTAGGCTGTCTGGAAATTCTAATGCTGAATTAAATAAATTTAACCAAAAGTGGCGATCGCTAACTAGCAGACAAAGTGCAAGAGTAATTGATATTTTTCATCCTTCGGCTACTAGTGGTAATAGGAAGAAGTTTTTTCGACAAATTTTTGCTGACGATGTGGCGGCAGTAAGATTAACAGAAGTGCTGCAACCAGAGAAACGAGAATCAGTTATGGAAGCTTTTTACTATGCTGGAATTCCTGTGGCGCTATGGATGAGGCCAGAAGCAGAAAATATTGACTGTGCTGAGGAACTGCAAAATATCTGTAACGCTTGTAACTCTTTGTCAAATTTACCTAAAGCTATAAAAGCAAAACGTTCTGAAGCTTGGGAACAAGATATTGACAGACATATTGGTAATCACTTATCATTACTTTGGGAGGATCCTGATATTGTTCCACCTGTTAATGAACTGAGGATGTTGGAGTCATGAATAACTGGGAAATTTTTAAGGAAAACACAGAACCTCATGATGGTATTCAAAATTTGCCACCTCCTCCTAGTTGGCGACCTTTTGGTCAAGAAAACAGACCTGGGGAAAGTCGCTTGAAGCGACGTGGTGAAACTTTTCAGGCACGTTCTGATGAAGTCAAAATGGTTAACGCTGCATTATATTTGAGGCGACCTCTACTTGTCACTGGTAAACCAGGAACGGGTAAGTCTTCCCTCGCTTATGCTGTGGCTAGACAACTAAAACTGGGAGAAGTGCTTTACTGGCCAGTTACTACCCGCACTATTTTGAAAGAGGGACTATATAGTTATGATGCTATTGGTCGGTTGCAGGAGGTTAAACAACAGGAAAGACTAAATAATCAGACTTTTTCCTCAGAACAATATCGAGAACAGATACAACAAATTGAAAAATACATAACTCTCGGTCCTTTGGGAACTGCTTTGTTGCCTTCAAAATATCCCCGGGTTCTTCTGATAGATGAAATTGATAAAAGCGATATTGACTTACCTAATAACCTTCTGGCTATTCTCGAAGAGGGGTTGTTTGAAATTCCAGAGTTGGTCAGAATAAAAAAAGAGGTAAACAAGGTAACGGTTCGTACTGCTTACAGTGATGAAACTGAAGCCGAGACAGGTTCTCAGATGGAGGCGGAAATTGAGAATGGGCGGATAACTTGCACCGCTTTTCCTCTGGTGGTGATGACTAGTAACGGAGAAAGAGATTTTCCGGCACCTTTTTTACGGCGGTGTTTGCCTTTAAGGATGAAATCTCCAACTCAAGAAGAATTGACCAAAATAGTTATTGCTCATTTTAATCAAAATACTGCTGAACAAGAAAAAATTCAAACACTAATTAAAAATTTTATTGACCTCCAGGATGAGAAAACTCTGGCAACTGACCAGTTATTGAATGCAATTTTTATGGTGACAAAGGGTCGTATCCCTGCTACCGAAGGTAAAAGTTTTTTTGACGACGAATTAGTACAACAACTTTTACAAGACTTAGGAAGAGCTGAGGCTGAAGATTAAAATATGAGTAGTTCCAGTTTTGAGCACACCATTAAACTTTTGATAGACCGACTCGCTCGAACCGGAATTTTAGAAGGTCTGGAACTCAGCGATGAAAATATTGCTGATAGTATTTGGTTGGCTTTACAAATGGGTACGGTGAAGACTCCACAAAAGCCGAAGCCAAAATATGAACAGCAACCGGAACAACTGCCGATAATTTTTGAAGACAGTGATCCTCAACCTGTTACCGAGAGAGAACCTCAAGTATCAGTGATCACGGAGGAATCAATAGACCAAACCCCCGAAAAACCTCCAGTTAAAGGTTTGCCATTCCAAACACCCGCGGCTCCAGCTCTCCAGAATGTACTGGAGTTAGGTCGTGCTTTGCGTCCTCTGATGCGGAAAGTTCCCTCTCTCTCCAGAAAAACACTAGACGAAGAAGAAACTGTTAATGTTATTGCCGAGCAGGATATCTGGTTGCCCGTTACTAAACCAGAACCCGAACGCTGGCTTGACTTAGAACTGGTGGTAGAAGAGTCGAGTTCCGCTTTTATTTGGAGAGAGACGGTGAATGAAATGCAAGAAGTCTTGGAAACTCAGGGAGCATTTAAAAATGTCCGAGTCTGGAGTTTGCTCAGTTCAAATACTAAAAAATTAAAATTAGTCCGGCGACATAACAGCGGTAAACCAAAGCAACGTCAACATAGTCATCGAGAATTAATTCATTCTAACCAGCGGGGAGTAGTTATTTTTGTCAGTGACTGTACTTCTAAAATTTGGCAAAATGGTACTGTTCACCACTGGTTAAAAGTTTGGTCAGAAAAAAACCCCACAACAATATTACAGTTATTCCCTGAATATCTTTGGGATAGCACTCAACTGGGAGTGGGAAGTAAATTTTTTGGTACTGCTGTTGCACCAGGAGTTCCTAACCCCCGGTTGGTTTTGGAAAATTTACCTCCCTGGATACCTATAAACTGGAAGAATGCTTTGGTTTTACCTGTCATTCTGCCTGAACCTGAACTTTTGAAAAGTTGGTGTCGGATAGTGTCCGGAGCTAGTAACTCACGAGTACCTATATTTTTATTTGATTTATCTTTTGTTGAAAAGCAATTTTGCCAAAAACAAGAAGACTCTCCACCAGAGCTACCCACCCCTAAAAAAGAAATTTCACCTACAACTAGGGTGAGAAAATTTCTGGCAACAACTTCTATTACTGCTCAACGACTCGCAGGGATGATGGCGGCGGCTCCGGTGAATTTGTCTGTGGTTAACTTAATTCGCAAAACTCTCTTAAAGGAAGCTACCACCGTTCATGTGGCGGAAGTTTATATGGGAGGTTTGCTTGCTCCAACTGACTCTAAGGATGATCAACCAACTTATGAATTTCTTCCTGGTGTCCGAAAAGAGTTGAACCAGGCAATGGGGCGCAACGAAACTACGGCTGTTCTGGATGCTGTTTCTCGTTACATCGCTGAAAAAATTGACCGACCTATTCGTAGTTTTCGAGCTTTGTTGACCTTATTGCCTCAATATGAGGAGGAAGACCGGGAGCAAGTCTTACCTTTTGCTCAAGTTGCTGTTGATGTATTGGAAAATTTAGGTGGAGAATATGCTGAGTTTGCTGAGAAGGTTGCCCAGAAAATTCGACCTGTTTCTGTTCCTCCCATTTTTGAAACTCCCGAGTCAGAAGTCAGATCAGAACCTCAAATTCAAACTGATACTTTTGACGTTGCTTTCATTGAAGTGCAGGAAACTGTAACCTTTGAGTTTGATCTAGCAAGGTTGGAAAAAAGACGTTCAGAATTATTGAGATTATTTGGATATCGATGGGCTATCAAAAAACAACGCCGACAAGTTACAGGTATTGTGGAAGACTTGGGGAATGGAATTAAACTTGAAATGGTGGAAATTCCCCCAGGAAAGTTTCTTATGGGCTCCCCAGAAGATGAATTGGAACGAGAAAGTCGTGAAGGTCCTCAACATCAGGTGAATATTTCAGCTTTTCTCATGGGTCGCTACCCTGTTACTCAAGGTCAGTGGAAAGCCATTGTTGATAATGTGCCAAAAATTGAACGTGACCTTAAGTCTAACCCTTCATATTTTAAAGGAAATGATCGACCTGTAGAAAGAGTGTCTTGGTATGATGCAGTAGAGTTTTGTGCCAGACTATCCAAATATACAGGCAGAAACTATGGGCTTCCCAGTGAAGCTCAATGGGAATATGCTTGTCGTGCAGGAACAACTACACCCTTTCATTTTGGGGAAACTATTACTACAGACCTGGCCAATTATGATGGCAATTATACTTATGGCCAAGGGACAAAAGGCAAGTATAGAGAAGAAACAACTCCTGTTGGTAGTTTTGAAGTGGCCAATCCTTTTGGCTTATACGATATGCACGGGAATGTTTACGAATGGTGCGAAGATGATATGCATGATAATTATGAGGGTGCACCCAATGATGGTAGTCCATGGCTATCAGGTAATCAAAATACTACAAAATATTCTACAAAAGTATTACGGGGCGGCTCCTGGCTCAACTATCCTTGGTGGTGTCGCTCTGCGTACCGCTACGACTTTAGCTCGGACGGGGCGGTCATCATCAATTTTGGTTTTCGTCTTGTGAGTTTCCCCCCCAGGACTCTTGAATAGCCCTTTGCTCTTTTGCCCTTTTGCCCTTTTCAGTCTCGCCTCTGGCGAGTCGAAATTTTTTTTGAAATTGAGAAAATATGGCCCAAATATAAAAATATGAATGAATTACCAATTATTCAAAAGACCTATGATTTTATTAAATGGTATGTCCCAGTATTAAATCGTTTGCCAAGGAATTATCGTCTTGGTTTAGGAACGCGGATAATTAATCATCTTTATGATTTGCTGGAAAATCTGATTCGTGCCCGTTTTAGCACCAGTGAAAAATTAGAGATTTTGCAAAACCTGAACATTAAACTTGATGTTATTCGGCACCAAACTCGCCTACTCTCAGATTTTGAATTAATTTCCAGCGATCGCTACAAATATATAAATATACAGATCAATGGAATAGGATCTGACTTAGGTAGTTGGACTAAAAACTTATCTGAACCCTAATAATCAAACTTAAAACAAAATCCAATGAAACGTCATGGAAACCTTTGGCCCCAAATTGTAGCCTGGAAAAACTTGTTTTTAGCCGCTCGTTACGCTCAAAAAGGCAAGCGACTTCGAGACAACATCCCAGAATTTAACTAAAACTTAGAAACAAACATATTCAAACTACCAGCCCAACTGCGAGATAAAACCTATTCTCCCGGAGCTTACAAAACTTTTAGAATATATGACCCCAAGCCCCCGTTAATTTCTGCCGCACCTTATCGCGATCGCGTCGTTCACCACCCTCTATGTAACATCATTGTCCCCCTAGTAGAACATTATTTTATCCACCATACCTATGCTAACCGTATAGACTACAGTTCTCACCGAGCCCTGCAACGTTTTATCAACTTTTCTCGTTCCAGCAAATATATTCTGCAATGCGACATTCAGAAATATTTTCCCAGTATTGACCTAGAAATTCTCAAAACCAAGAACCGCCCGAAAACTAAATACCAAAACACATTATGGTTAATCGATACAATTATTGATGGTAGTAACCCTCAAGAACCTGTGCTAGAATATTTTCCAGGAGATAACCCGACCACTCCCGTACTCCGGCGAAAAGGTCTACCCATAGGCAACCTAACCAGTCAATTTTTAGCTAACTTTTTCTTGGATAGCCTCGATCATTTTGTCAAAGAGAAATTGCAAATCAAAAAATACTTACGATACGTTGATGACTTTGCACTTTTTAGCGACCACCGAGAAACTTTAACTCAAGCTAGACAAAAAATAGAACAAAACCTTACTGCTCTACGTTTAAAAATTCATCCCATTAAAACTCAAATATTTGAAACCCGCCACGGAGCAAACTTTGTAGGTTTTCGAGTATTTCCAGAGAGAATTCGAGTCCGCAATGACAACCTCAGGCGAGGGCGAAAGCGACTAAAGCAAATGCAGAAAGATTATCAAAACGGTACTCTGTCCTTAGAAAAATTGAAAGAACGAATGCAAAGTTGGGAAGCCCACTTGTCCCACGGAGATACCTATAAATTACGCCAATCTATTTTTGCATCCTATGGCTTTTCCCGTTCCCAGGGTTAAATGAGAAATTCACCAAGGTAAAAGTAAATCTATTTCCGGCAAGACCTCCGGACAGGGAACATTTAATCGTTAAATTTGATCAATTTGAACTATACTAAATGTGGGGCAGGCAAACAGCGGCTCCTGGAACAACTATCCTAGGAGGTGTCGCTCTGCGAACCGCAACAACTATAACTCGGACGAGGCGGACAACAACAATATTGGTTTTCGTCTTGTGAGTTTCCCCCCCAGCACTCTTCTGTGCCAGAACTGGCATATGGGAATATGTCGGGCGTGCCAAAGAAGAGTCCAGACCTGTTCCGGCGATGTTGGTAACGGCATCCGAAAATCAAATTGAGTTGGGCGGCCCAGTAAGCAATGCTGAACTGTTGCCCGACTTCATATATATATAGATCCATGGTAAGAATTACTATTCGTAAGAAAAAAGAACAAGCTGAATACTATACCGAAGACCTGGGCAATAATGTTGAACTGGCTATGGTTAAGATACCAGCAGGCAAGTTTATTATGGGTGCTCCAGAAAATGAGCTAGATTCGACTCATTCTGAACGCCCACAACATGAAGTTACAGTACCAGAATTTTTTATGGGGCGTTATCCCATTACTCAAGGCCAGTGGAAAGCTGTTGTTGAAACTACAGAAAAAATTGAACGTGACCTTAAGCCTGACCCTTCATATTTTAAAGATGACTATGAAAAATATAATCGTTGGACTCGCCCAGTTGAGAAAGTTTCTTGGCTAGATGCTCAAGAGTTTTGTGCCCGGTTAAGTCAGAAGACAGAAAGAAACTATCAGCTACCCAGTGAAGCACAATGGGAATATGCTTGTCGTGCAGGAACAACTACGCCTTTTCATTTTGGGGAAACTATTACCACAGACCTCGCTAACTATCGTGGAAAGGATGATGGGGAAAAAAAATCGTCTGGCTCTTACGGCAGAGGCCCAAAAGGAGAATATAGAGAACAAACCACTCCAGTTGGTTACTTCAAAGTTGCTAATCTTTTTGGATTATATGATATGCACGGGAATGTCTGGGAATGGTGCGAAGATGACTCGCATGATAATTACGAGGGCGCACCTAATGATGGTAGTCCATGGGTATCAAGTAATCAAAATACTACAAAATATACTACAAAAAGATTACGGGGCGGCTCCTGGTACGACTTTCCTTGGTGGTGTCGCTCTGCGTTCCGCGGCTACTATTTCTCGGTCGAGGCGGTCAACGACTTTGTTGGTTTTCGTCTTGTGAGTTTCCCCCCCAGGACTCCTGAATAGCCCTTTGCCCTTTTGCCCTTTTGCCCTATTTAGTCTCGCCTTTGGCGAGTCGAAATTTTTTGGGAAAATGAGAAAACATGGCCCAATAGATAACATATGACAATTAAAAAATAACACTTGACACCTGAGACCTCAAACTTCAAACCTAACACCTAAAACCTCAAAAAATTGATACCTCAAACTTCAAAACTAACACCTAAAACCTAACACCTAAAACCTCAAAAAATTGAGACCTCAAACTTCAAAACTAACACCTAAAACTTCAAACCTAAAACCTCAAAAAATTGAGACCTCAAACTTAAAACTTAAAACCTCAAAAAATTGAGACCTCAAACTTAAAACCTCAAACCTAACACCTAAAACTAACACCTCAAAAAAATGAGACCTCAAACTTAAAGCTTAAAACGTAAAACCTCAAAAAATTGAGACTTAAAACTTCAAACTTCAAACGTAAAACCTCAAAAAATTGAGACTTAAAACTTCAAACTTCAAACCTCAAAAAATTGAGACCTCAAACTTCAAACCTAAAACTAAAACCTCAAAAAATTGATACCTCAAACTTAAAACCTAAAACTAAAACCTCAAAAAAATGAGACCTCAAACTTCAAACTTCAAACCTCAAAAAAATGAGACCTCAAACTTCAAACTTCAAACCTAAAACCTCAAAAAAATGAGACTTAAAACTTAAAACCTAAAACCTAAAACCTCAAAAAAATGAGACCTCAAACTTCAAACCTAAAACCTAACACCTAAAACTAACACCTCAAAAAAATGAGACCTCAAACTTCAAACCTAAAACCTCAAACCTAAAACTAAAACCTCAAAAAAATGAGACCTCAAACTTCAAACCTAAAACCTCAAAAAAATGAGACCTCAAACTTCAAACTTCAAACCTAAAACCTCAAAAAAATGAGACTTAAAACTTCAAACCTCAAACCTAAAACCTCAAAAAAATGAGACCTCAAACTTCAAACCTAAAACCTCAAACTTCAAACTTCAAACCTCAAAAAAATGAGACCTCAAACTTCAAACTTCAAACCTAAAACCTCAAAAAAATGAGACCTCAAACTTCAAACCTAAAACTAACACCTAAAACCTAAAACCTCAAAAAAATGAGACCTCAAACTTCAAACCTAAAACCTCAAACCTCAAACTAAAACCTCAAAAAAATGAGACCTCAAACTTCAAACTTCAAACCTCAAAAAATTGAGACTTAAAACTTCAAACTTCAAACCTCAAACCTCAAAAAAATGAGACCTCAAACTTCAAACCTCAAACTAAAACCTCAAAAAAATGAGACCTCAAACTTCAAACCTCAAACTAAAACCTCAAAAAAATGAGACCTCAAACTTCAAACCTAAAACCTCAAACCTCAAACTAAAACCTCAAAAAAATGAGACTTAAAACTTCAAACCTAAAGCCTCAAAAAATTGAGACCTCAAACTTCAAACTTCAAACCTAAAACCTCAAAAAATTGAGACTTAAAACTTCAAACCTAAAACCTAAAACCTCAAACCTCAAACCTCAAACCTCAAAAAATTGAGACCTCAAACTTCAAACCTAAAACTAAAACCTCAAAAAATTGAGATGTAAAACTTAAAACCTAAAACTAAAACCTCAAAAAAATGAGACCTCAAACTTCAAACTTCAAACCTCAAAAAAATGAGACCTCAAACTTCAAACTTCAAACCTAAAACCTCAAAAAAATGAGACTTAAAACTTAAAACCTCAAACCTTGAGACCTCAAGCTTAAAACGTAAAACCTCAAAAAAATGAGACCTCAAACTTCAAACCTAAAACCTCAAGCTTAAAACGTAAAACCTCAAAAAAATGAGACCTCAAACTTAAAACCTAAAACCTAAAACCTAACACCTAAAACCTCAAAAAATTGAGACTTAAAACTTCAAACCTAAAACTCAAACATCAAAAAATTGAGACCTCAAACTTAAAACCTAAAACCTCAAAAAATTGAGACCTCAAACTTAAAACTTAAAACCTCAAAAAATTGAGACCTCAAACTTGAAACCTAAAACTAAAACCTCAAAAAATTGAGATGTAAAACTTAAAACCTAAAACTAAAACCTCAAAAAATTGAGACCTCAAACTTCAAACCTAAAACCTCAAAAAAATGAGACCTCAAAAAATTGAGACTTAAAACTTCAAACCTAAAACTTCAAACCTAAAACTAAAACCTCAAAAAATTGAGACCTCAAACTTCAAACCTAAAACCTCAAAAAATTGAGACTTAAAACTTCAAACCTAAAACTAAAACCTCAAAAAATTGAGACTTAAAACTTCAAACCTAAAACTAAAACCTCAAAAAAATGAGACCTCAAACTTCAAACCTCAAACCTCAAACCTAACACCTAAAACCTGAAAAAATTGAGACTTAAAACTTCAAACCTAAAACCTCAAAAAATTGAGACCTCAAACCTCAAACTTCAAACCTAACACCTCAAAAAATTGAGACTTAAAACTTCAAACCTAAAACTAAAACCTCAAAAAAATGAGACCTCAAACTTCAAACCTAAAACCTCAAACCTAACACCTAAAACCTGAAAAAATTGAGACTTAAAACTTCAAACCTAAAGCCTCAAAAAATTGAGACCTCAAACCTCAAACTTCAAACCTAACACCTCAAAAAATTGAGACTTAAAACTTCAAACTTCAAACCTAAAACCTCAAAAAATTGAGACTTAAAACTTCAAACCTAAAACCTCAAACCTCAAACCTCAAACCTCAAAAAAATGAGACCTCAAACTTCAAACCTAAAACTAAAACCTCAAAAAATTGAGATGTAAAACTTAAAACCTAAAACTAAAACCTCAAAAAAATGAGACCTCAAACTTCAAACCTCAAACCTCAAACCTAACACCTAAAACCTCAAAAAATTGAGACTTAAAACTTCAAACCTAAAGCCTCAAAAAATTGAGACTTAAAACTTCAAACTTCAAACCTCAAAAAAATGAGACCTCAAACTTCAAACTTCAAACCTCAAACCTCAAAAAATTGAGACTTAAAACTTCAAACCTAAAACTAAAACCTCAAAAAAATGAGACCTCAAACTTCAAACCTCAAACCTCAAAAAATTGAGACCTCAAACTTCAAACCTAAAACCTCAAAAAATTGAGACTTAAAACTTCAAACCTAAAACTAAAACCTCAAAAAATTGAGACCTCAAACTTCAAACCTAAAACTAAAACCTCAAAAAAATGAGACCTCAAACTTCAAACCTCAAACCTCAAACCTAACACCTAAAACCTCAAAAAATTGAGACTTAAAACTTCAAACCTAAAGCCTCAAAAAATTGAGACTTAAAACTTCAAAATTAAAACCTAACACCTCAAAAAAATGAGACCTCAAACTTCAAACCTAAAACCTCAAAAAATTGAGACCTCAAACTTCAAACTTAAAACCTAACACCTCAAAAAAATGAGACCTCAAACTTCAAACCTAAAACTTCAAACCTAAAACTAAAACCTCAAAAAATTGAGACTTAAAACTTCAAACCTAAAGCCTCAAAAAATTGAGACCTCAAACCTCAAACTTAAAACCTAACACCTCAAAAAATTGAGACTTAAAACTTCAAACTTCAAACCTCAAACCTCAAAAAATTGAGACTTAAAACTTCAAACCTAAAACCTCAAACCTCAAACCTCAAACCTCAAAAAATTGAGACCTCAAACTTCAAACCTAAAACTAAAACCTCAAAAAATTTAGATGTAAAACTTAAAACCTAAAACTAAAACCTCAAAAAAATGAGACCTCAAACTTCAAACCTCAAACCTCAAACCTAAAACCTAAAACCTCAAAAAAATGAGACCTCAAACTTCAAACTTCAAACCTAAAACCTCAAAAAAATGAGACTTAAAACTTAAAACCTCAAACCTTGAGACCTCAAGCTTAAAACGTAAAACCTTAAAAAATTGAGACCTCAAACTTAAAACTTAAAACCTCAAAAAATTGAGACCTCAAACTTAAAACTTAAAACCTAACACCTCAAAAAATTGAGACCTCAAACTTCAAACCTAACACCTAACACCTAACACCTAAAACCTCAAAAAAATGAGACTTAAAACTTCAAACCTAAAACTAACACCTCAAAAAATTGAGACGTAAAACTTCAAACCTAAAACTAACACCTAAAACCTAAAACCTCAAAAAATTGAGACCTCAAACTTAAAAACTAACGCCTAACGCCTAAAACCTAAAACCTCAAAAAATTGAGACTTAAAACTTCAAACCTAAAACCTAAAACCTAACACCTAACACCTAACACCTCAAAAAATTGAGACGTAAAACTTCAAACCTAAAACTAAAACCTCAAAAAAATGAGACCTCAAACTTCAAACCTAAAACCTAAAACCTCAAACCTCAAAAAATTGAGACCTCAAACTTCAAACCTAAAAAAATTGAGACCTCAAACTTCAAACTTCAAACCTAAAACCTCAAAAAATTGAGACTTAAAACTTCAAACCTAAAACCTCAAAAAATCTGGAGATATCCCAAAAAGAAACTCAAATTAAACAGGCATTATTGTTAGTAGTTGAAATGGGATTGAAATTCTAGTGTGGTGATGAATATGTCGGGCTATTATCTGATATTTCCCAAGTAGATGATCTGAAACAGTTGGAGGCGATCGCTTCTCAAATTCCCCATATTTCTTCAAAAGACAAATTACGAAAACTATATTAGGTTTATTCTCCAATATAAGAGACTCAGCAATAGTCCCAGATGTATTTTTCAGCTTAAATATTATTGGCACTCAAGAATAGCCCAAAGGCAATATTCGTTCTTATTTATTCTGGAAATTTGGCAAACCACCAGACTTAGTCATTGAAATAGTTTCTCCCACTCCAGGCAATGAATTAGGAAGTAAATTAATAGACTATAGAAAGTTACGGGCCTCTTATTATGTTGTCTATAACCAATTAAAAAATTTAGTCAAAATGTCTTGCAAATATTTCGGCTTTGTGGTATTTTATAAGTAGACACAAAATAAATAAAAAAAATACTGAGTTGGCCCATATTAATCTAGGATTAACCCTATGGGACAATCTCTTTAAAAATCTAAATGGTAAATAGTTGGGTTGCTGGGATAAGCCGGGAAATGTAATTAAAAAAGGAGATGAAATAGCAGGAGAAAAAAAGTCTGGAGATATCCCAAAAGAATGCTGAGATATCCCACAAAGATTCTGAAGATGTCCAAAAAAAACGTTCAAATTCAACAGACATTATTATTAGCAATTGAAATAGGATGAAAACTCAAATTTGCTGATAAATATGTCAGGCTATTATCGGATATTTCTCAAATAGATGATCTGAATTTTTTGGAAGCTATCTCTTGCGTTTTAGGTATTAGGTTTTGGGTGTTAGACTTTAAGTTTTAGGTTTTAGGCCTTAGGTTAAAAATTAACAAATTGATAGTGGCTTACTACTAAAGACATTAATTTTTATCCTGGTTTTTCTCTATTACCTTTGACTTCAATCATTTTTTATTTTTGTTTTCTAACAGCAAACCTACTAAAACTTAACAAATGAGTTAGTCCTAATAGTCAGTTAAGAATAAACATAACTGTTCTTTGTTAAGAGAACTTTTTAATTATTTATAATTGGCATAGCTACACTCTAAAACTTAGTCAGATATTACTAATAGACTTTTAATCTCTAGCTGTCAACTTTTGAGGAGTCTTTGTAATATTTGCCCCTTTAATTTTAAGAGAAAGCTATTTTAATAGGCTTATAAAATTTGGGAATATCAAGAGTAGGTTCTACAAGTAATTCTTGGAAACCCCAAACACCTCTATATGCCAGAAATTTAGCCTTTATTTTGCAAAAGTAGCGATCGCCTTGTTTATCCTTATCAAATCTAGGATTAAACTTAAAAGGTTTAACAGGAGAGTCTCTCCATAATAAAGGAACATGATTAGCCCTAGTTAAATTCTTATGTAATTTATCATTATTCTTAAACCTTTCCTTGATAACTGATACGCGATCGCTTCCATCATTTTTCCTATTTCTATGAATACTTATTACAGGACATCTTGACACAGCGATAAACTGCCATAATCCAAATAATCTAAACTCATTAGGTTCTAGATCTAAGGTAGGGAAATCATTAGCAGCAATAATAGTAAAACTAACTTTCGGCTCCTTCCTCCCACCTCTAGGTTGAGGATAATGTACTATATTAGGATAAACAGTTAAATATCTATTTTTTTCTGGATTATAATCTACTTTCATGAAATGTCTAACCCTAGGATTAATAATAATTAACTGATAAGTTTTATCATCAATAATTGCATTATAATAATTATCATTATCCTCATATCGTTTAACTATTCTACCATACAAAACCCCTAAACCGTGGAAAAGATAATCCTGTTTTGGAGGTAGACTTTCCTCCTCATTATTGTATAATATTTCTTCTGTTTCAAGCTGTGATTTTTCTTCAATTTTAGAGTCACATTTAAGCTTTAAATTTTGATTTTTTTTACTTTCATGTTTTCCCAGTTGAATGATTTTTTTCTTCACCTTTCCTTCTAAAGGTTTATCTACTTCTATAGTCTTGACTTTAGAATAATTTAATTTAGACTTTTCCTTTTCTAATTCCTGAGATAATCTATTAATAATTTCTTCAAAAGTTTTCTTTTGGATATCATTTTGTGCAGCGTTTAGTAACTGCTGCATTTGTGATATATTTGCTTCTAAATCTGAAATATTCCCCATAATTATGTAATTAGTAGATAAAAAAAATATACTTAACCTTCATAAGAACTTTTTTTTGAGATACTGTAGCTTTTATAGCTAGTATTTAGATCCTCCTTTACTTACTATTTTTTATTAGTTCATTTACTGCTATATTACTTCAGGACAAACACCAAAATTTCATATAAATATATATCAAAAGAAAAAATGTACTTAGAGATGAACTTAATCATTTCCTCATTTTACCCAAAATAGTATTAATCTTTGATGAGGAACGTTAAAGTATTTTATATTATATCAAACCCACTTAATTAGGCGTCAAGAAATGTTGAATATTTGCTGATGGCTCAATATTCCCAGACTTTTCTGGCTCCTAACTTTTGATTTATAAGTACTAACTCCTAATTAATTATCTAATTCATATCAATAGTACCAGATTTAATCTAAAAAACCTAAAAATCTAAAAAAGAACTAATATTTCCCGACTTGACCGAAAGAATTTGAGTATCCTGTAACCACTGACCATCAAAACACCCCAAATGAGTAGTAGTAATCAAAGTTTGAAAACGATTACTAATTGCTTCTAACAACTGATTTTGGCGATGGAGATCTAACTCTGCCAAAACATCATCCAACAACAACAAAGGTGGTTCCTGCACCACTTCTTCAATAAGTTGTAATTCAGCCAACTTCAAAGCTAACACCAAAGTGCGCTGCTGACCCTGAGAACCATATTGTCGTGCGGGAGTATCATTAATAGTAAAAATTACATCATCCCGATGAGGACCTACCACCGTAGTACCTTGATATTGTTCAGCGATCGCCCGGACTTTAATTTTCTCCAAAAAAGCTTGACGTACTCCTTCCAAACTATCCTGAATAATTAACTCGTTACTATCAACAATTACATTTGCTAAATATTCCATTTTGAAAACTTCCATACTCCCACTAATAGCACAATGCCACTCACCAGCTAGAGGTGCCAACTTCTGCAAAAGTCGCTGTCGTCGTCGAATCACTCGAGACCCAGTAGTTGCCAACTGAGCATCCCACAAGGCCAACTCCTGAGTCAGAATAGAAGGTGATGAACCAGTAGTTTCTGCAGCCATCTTTTGTTGGCGAATTTTCTTTAACAGAGCATTTCGCTGACGGAGAACTTGATTATACTGTAGCAGAATGTGAGCATAGACAGGTTCTAGTTGTACCAAAAGTCTATCTAACCAATAGCGCCGTACTTCTGGCCCACCTCTAACTAAATCTAAATCTAGACTAGAAAAATGAACTACATTCAAAATACTTAAAAAATCTAAATGGCGACTAATAGTTTCTCCGTTAACTGCTACAGTGCGTTTACCTTGACTCCGCAGAGTTAGAGCCAAGTCAATATTTCCCAGTTGTCTTTCTAAAGATGCTTGAATTTTACTTGCTTGTTTACTATCTAGAATTAAATCGCGATCGCGAATTGCTCGGTGAGACTTAAGAGTAGAAAGTAACTCAACTGACTCTAGTAAATTAGATTTGCCTTGAGCATTATCTCCAAGCAAAATTGTTTTAGCACCATCAAATTTAACTTGCTGGTCTCGATAGTTTCTAAACTGTCGTAAATGTAAATGTTTCAGATACATATTCAGCAAGGTTAAGAGGAGTCATTTCAATTATCAGTGTTTTCGGCGATCAAATCTTAATAGATGACCTTTGAATGTATGACTTTTAACTTTTGTGAAACAGTATAGCATTTCCTTAAAGAGTGAAGTACATATTTTAAGCTAAAAAGCTTGTTCATTAAAGCTTTTAGTACATCCCATTAAGTAGTAACCGCTATATAACCCTATAGTTAGTTGCTTTCATAATTAATAGACCACAATAAGGACTAACTGTAATAATTAATCCCTATAAAGCTTTGGTTGTAAGAATTTGGTTGATCAATTTCAAAAGCACTGTAATGTAAAAATCATGACAAATGTTTTAGCAACGCCCAGTATTTTCCAGCTTAATACATACTATACATACAGAATTTATAAGGAGGTTGCCAAAAACTTCATGTAAATACTTTTTTTTCTGTATTAAGCTACTTCTTCTGTTGTTTTTTGATTTTGAGTGTTAACTTTTTCCTTAATTATATTTAACTGCTTATTCTTAGCTAAATATTCAGCTAACTGCACCTCAATATTTTCTCTAACAATATTGCGATACTCATAAAAATGTTCTATATGAGCGCAGGTACTAATATAACGTGGCAAAATACTAGGATTATGTTTTCTGATACTCCACAAATGATGCCAAAACTTCCAACGAGTTTTCCGTTTTATTCCCTGTCGCCAACAAATAATCAACAATGCTCGCAACTCCATCCAACTTGGCATTTTTGCAATACTTTTAGCAGTGGGACTTCCCATTATAAGAAAATGCCGATAAGTTCGATCTAAAAACTTTTCATGGTCGTACAACTGCCAGAATGCTTCTACATATTCTCTTGCAATATCTTCTATTGGTCTGGTGGGGATAAAATTTGTCAGCGTTACTTGATTAATATTAGCACCTTTATCTAAAAGCCGACCTTCCTTTTTGAGACGATGCCAAAGTGCTGTATTTGGTAAGACTTGCAACATACTAAACATGGCAGTGGGAATAGTCGTCTCTTCCACAAATTTAACGATGCGATCGCCTGCTCCTGGTTTTTCTCCATCGAAACCGATAATAAACCCTGCCATTACTCTGATACCAGATTTAATAATTTTCTCTACTGCTTCATTGAGAGGGTTACGATTATTTTGATATTTATGGGTTAACTCTAAACTATCTTCATCAGGAGTTTCTATTCCCAAAAATACTGCTCTAAGATTAGAATCTACCATTAACTGCATTAATTCTGGATCTTCTGCTAAGTTAACGGAAGCTTCGGTAGTTATTTTAAATGGATATTGATGTTCTGCTTGCCAAACTTTTAATTCTTTGAGCAACAACTTAACATTACGCTTGTTGCCAATAAAGTTGTCATCCACCATAAATAGAGAACCGCGCCATCCTAAATCGTATAAACAATCTAACTCTGCTAATAATTGTGCTGGCGTTTTGGTACGAGGTTTGCGACCATACAAAACAATAATATCGCAAAATTCACATTGGAACGGACAACCACGGGAAAATTGAACCGACATAGATTCATAATATTTCATTTCTAATAAATCGAATCTAGGAAGAGGAGTTGTTGTCACGTCCGGTTTATTCCCATCTGCACGGAAAATGCCTTTAGTTTCCCCATTCTTGATAGCATCCACAAACATTGGCAAGGTAATTTCCCCTTCATCCAAAATCAGAAAATCTACACCACTGTCCAGTTGTTCTTGGGGTAAAGCTGTGGGATATGGGCCACCACAAGCTACTAATTTATGCCGTCGTTTTGCCTCTCGAATTTGGTCATGTAAGTCTTCTTTTTGGACAATCATCGCTGAGAGTATGACTAAATCTGCCCATTCCCATTCTGCTTCTGTAACTGACCTCACATTTCTATCAACTAATTTATATTCCCATTCTTGGGGTAAGATAGCTGCTACTGTTACTAACCCTAAAGGAGGTAGCATTACTTTGCGATTTATCAATTCTAGAATTTTTTCAAAAGACCAGAAAGATTTGGGAAATAGGGGATAAATTAATAGGACTCGCATTAATTATTAACTCCTCACATTAGGATTAAATATTAGTTTAAATAAACTCAGCCTAACTTTAACCTTATTAAGTTAA
Source organism: Trichodesmium erythraeum IMS101 (assembly GCF_000014265.1). Lineage (NCBI taxonomy): Bacteria > Bacillati > Cyanobacteriota > Cyanophyceae > Oscillatoriales > Microcoleaceae > Trichodesmium > Trichodesmium erythraeum. The sequence continues at coordinate 2,621,155 of NC_008312.1, read as the reverse complement.
TTTCGGCAATTAACTAAATATAACTAAATATTAACAATAGTCAGGAGTTAGGATTCTGGAACCATAATGACTTGGGGGAATTTAATGGGGATTTTTCTGACCTTATTAAATTTGGCAATTATCTTAAATAATACTTAAAAATAGTTAATTGTTAAGAATTTTGATTGTGCCAAGTTTGATTTAACCAAATATTTTGAGCCTTCTGTAAAATTTATAATTTAATAACAGGATTAACTATTACAATTTCCCAAATTTTATGGTATATTTACTATCCCCTATTATCTTTCAAGTAAAAATAGAGATTTTTGTTAGCTCTTCCCTTTTTGCGAGTGCCACGGGAATTTAAAGCTTTACCTTATAGATTAAATAATTGTTATAGATTATTCCCCCAAATTCTATTATATTTTAATAGTAGTTATCTTGGAGTTTTTGAATCTATTTACCTAGTTTTGCTAGAGCGATCGCGAAACTAAAGCTAGAATTTTTTGTTCATGACAATTCTAATTAATTTGAGATTATAATGAATTATCCCATTTACTCAAAATTAAAGTAAAATGTATGATAATTTTTCTTCTACTAATAACTTCTTTCTGTGCTTTTATGCTGATTAATGTTGATTTTTTTCTTGTACGGATACCTTTTTACAACATTCCCTATCCACTCCCTCCATTTCCTCAGTAGAAGGCCCCTGCGGTTAGGAAATCTATAATTTTTTTTGATGGACATTATGACTCCTGATTCATCATTTATGGTAACTTTTCTAGGAAAATAACTGATAATAAGTTCAATAATTCATCTCTATGTTTTACTAGATTAATTAATCCAATTACTTGAAGAAATAATTATTTCTTATTCTCTACAAATAATTTAATGGTTTGTACCGCTCAACAAAATTTGGTAAGTAAAAAATAATAATTAAGGTAATAAACCAGATTTATTCTTTGGCTGCATAACTCCTATTTATTATTGAAAAATATATTTTAGTAGATTATAAAAATTTATTATCATGTCTAATTTTTTTAACTCTAAGTGCCTAAGTCCTAACCCCAATCATTCTGAGTTTTGTTATAATTGGGGAAATAAATTATTTCTTGTAGAACGTTATTGGATAAAAAGTCTGATCAGAGAAGGTAATTTTTGCAGAACTTTTTTAGCAGTAGATGAATTTCAAAAATCTCAACCTCTTTGTGTCATTAAACAATTTATTCTTCCCTACCAAAAGAATGAATTTGCACAGGAAGCGGAAAAGTTAAAATTGTTAGGAAGGCATCCACAAATTCCTAAAACTTATACTTATTTTACTGTGGATAGTCGTCAATATTTAGTACAAGAATTTATTCAAGGAAAAACCCTGAAACAAGAGTTAAATAATTATGGGGTTTTTAATGAAGCTCAGATTCGAGAATTATTAATAGACTTATTATCTCTATTACAGTTTGTGCACAGTTATGATGTGATTCATCAGGATATTAAACCAGAGAATATTATTAGGAGAGAAACTGATAAAAAGTTAGTCTTGGTTGACTTTGGAGTATCTAATATTATACCAAAAGTTCAACGTAATACTGTGACGTTAACAATTACTGGTTCGGCAGAATATTCCGCTTCAGAAAAGTCTATAGGTAAATCACATTTAGCTAGTGACTTGTATAGTTTGGGGGTAGTTTGTTTGCATTTATTAACTAATATTCGTCCCTTGAATTTGTATGATGTAATGGAAATGGAATGGGTATGGCGAGATTCTTTAAATGGAAATTTTGTTAGTGATAAATTGGGAAAAGTTTTAGATGGTTTGGTGGAGCCAAAACTGAGGAAACGTTATCAGAATGTTCAGTCTGTTTTCGATGATTTACAACCAGATATTTCTACTGTGCAAAAAAAATCATTGCTTACAAAAAAATCTGTTTCTACTAATGTCAATAGTTCTCATATTTATACGTTTCCTCCTCAGTCTCAAACGTCTTTTTCTCATACTAAAAAAAATCAACGACTTCCACAATATTCTGCTTCTAATGATGTACCTCTGGTGTCAGCTAGAGAAATAAACTATGAAAATTTGCGTGAGTTATTAGCTACAGGAAAATGGAAAGAAGCAGATGAGGAAACTATTAAGTGTATGTTGAAGGTTACAAAGCGAGAAAAGGAACTTTGGTTGAGAGTGAAAGATATAAATAATTTTCCTTGTGAAGACTTGCTCAGTATTGATAAACTTTGGCTAAAATACAGTGATGGTCAGTTTGGTTTTTCTGTACAGACGCAAATTTATCAGAGTTTGGGGGGTACAAGGAAGTACGATAGTAAAATATGGGAAGCTTTTGCTGATCAAGTTGGATGGCGTAGAAAGGGAAGGTGGTTGGGATACTCTCAGCTAAGTTTTAATCTCAAAATATGTGGATATATTGGGCACCTCCCGGCAGCTGTGGCATTAAATAAGTGGAGTCGTTTTGGGATAGGATATCTCTTTTATCACACAAATATTTGTAGACTTTAAAATTATAGTAAATTTTTAGAAATAGTTAAATGTTTAAAATAGAAGTAATGCAATTCATAGAAAGAATAATAGTCTAAAGATAGTTTTTCCCAATTTTATTATTATGTCTCAATGTCTTAACCCTGAATGTCCTAGTCCTAATTCCGATAATTCTGAGTTTTTTCAGAAATGTGGAAATAAATTATTTCTTGTAGAACGTTATTGGATCAAAAGTATTATCGGAGAAGGTAATTTTTGCAGAACTTTTTTAGCAGTTGATGAACTTAAACCTTCTAAACCCTTTTGTGTGATCAAACAGTTTCTATCTCAAGCTCAGGGAAGTGAAAATGTGGAAAAAGCTGCTGAGTTATTTGCAGAGGAAGGGGAAAAGTTGAAGTTGTTAGGAAAGCATCCACAAATTCCTGAGCTTTATACTTATTTTACTGTGGATAGTCGTCAATATTTAGTACAAGAATTTATTCAAGGAAAAACCCTGGAACAAGAGTTAGATAATTATGGTGTTTTTAATGAGTCTCAGATTCGAGAATTTTTAATAGACTTATTATCTCTTTTGGAGTTTGTGCACAGTTATGATGTGATTCATCAGGATATTAAACCAGAGAATATTATTAGGAGAGAGACTGATAAAAAGTTAGTCTTGGTTGACTTTAGAATATCTAAAATAATACCAAAATTTCAGCGTTTTAATGTGACAGGAACGGTTCTTAATTCGGCAGAATATTCCCCTCCAGAACAGTCGGTAGGAAAACTAAAATTAGCTAGTGACTTATATAGTTTGGGGCTAGTTTGTTTATATTTATTGACTCAGATGACTCCCTTTGATATATATGATGTAATAGAAATGGAATGGGTATGGCGAGATTTTTTAAATAAAACTTTTATTAGTGATAATTTGGGGAAAGTTTTAGATGGTTTGGTGGAGCTAAAACTTAGGAAACGTTATCAGAATGTTCAGTCTGTTTTAGATGATTTAAAACCAATTTTTTCTCCTTCTCAACAAAATCTATTACTTACAAAACAATCTGTTTCTATTAATGTTAATAGTTCTTATGTTTCTCCGTTTTTTCCTCAGTCTCAAATGTCTTCTTCTCATAATAAAAAAAATCAACAACTTCCACAATATTCTGCTTCTACTGATGTACCTCTAGTTTCAGTCAGAGAGATAAAATATCAAAAGTTGCGTTATTTATTGGCTACACAACAGTGGAAAGAGGCAGATCTCGAAACTACTAATTGTATGTTGACAGTGGCACAGCGAGAAGAGGAGGGTTGGTTGAGAGTTGAAGATATAGATAATTTTCCTTCTGAGGACTTGGGCACTATTGACAAACTTTGGGTAAAATACAGTAATGGTAAGTTTGGTTTTTCTGTGCAGAAGCAAATTTATCAGAGCTTGGGTGGTACTAGGCAGTATGACCGAAAAATATGGGAAGCTTTTAGTGATCAAGTTGGATGGCGTCAAGAAGGAAAATGGTTGTGGTATTCTGATCTGGATTTTTCAATTAATACGCATTATAAGGGGCATATCCCATCATGTTCGAGTTGGCCGGAGATGGCGGTGGGGAGTTTATTGAGTTTAGTGAGTTGGGCTGTATCTCTTCTGTCACGCAAAGATTTGTAGGTTTTAATATATGGTTATTTTAGTTCAGGGGTGAGAAATCTTGAGGAATCGAATTTTAGTTCTTTATTTGGGTAAGGTGGAGTTGGGTTGGAGTTAGATCAAATGTTGCCTATTTCAGGGCAAATTTTTTCTGGTCAAGTTATTAATTTGGAGGTGGCGCGAACTACATTTGAGCAGTGAGTGGGTTTGATGTTTCGGACTGAGTTGCCAGATAATCAGGGTATGTTATTTTCTATTGACCCTCTTCGTAATGTGATTTTTGTTTTGGAGAAATGTGTTTATTCTTTTGGATATGGTTTTTTTGAAGAATGGGGCAGTTCGGGCAATTTTTTCTAATTTACCTCTTTGTTCGTTTGAGCTTTGTCCTACTTATGGAACTTATACTCCTGTTGATGGGGTTCTTGAGCTCAGGGCTGGTAGAGCTATACAGTTGGGTTTCAGGGTTGGCGATCGCATTAATATTCAGTCTGTTTTTCTGTCTCAAAATACTTTTTGATTTTATTTTTGTATTTATTATACTCGTTTTTTTGTTTTGTTGAATAAAAAGTCATGCATATAGCCATGTTTCCCCCACTATTTGAATCATATCATAAAATTCAGCAATTTTCTTCCCAAGATTCCCTAATTTTTTTGGAGCTCCAGAGAATGAAAATTTATCGGCTCAAATATAGTTTGTGGTGTCAAAGTACCATATAAGTTTGGGTAGCATTTTCCCGGAAAAACTTTTTACTCCTTTTCATTTTTCTAGTTGCGAAAATATTGGTAATAGTAGGATAGAGTTTATTGTGTTGAATAAAGAGTCATGTATATAGGCATGTTTCCCCCACTATTTGAATCATATCATAAAATTCAGCAATTTTCTTCCCAAGATTCCCTAATTTTTTTTGGAGCTCCAGAGAATGAAAATTTATCGGCTCAAATATAGTTTGTGGTGTCAAAGTACCATATAAGTTTGGGTAGCATTTTCCCGGAAAACCTTTTTACTCCTTTTCATTTTTCTAGTTGCGAAAATATTGGTAATAGTAGGATAGAGTTTATTGTGTTGAATAAAGAGTCATGTATATAGGCATGTTTCCCCCACTATTTGAATCATATCATAAAATTCAGCAATTTTCTTCCCAAGATTCCCTAATTTTTTTGGAGCTCCAGAGAATGAAAATTTATCGGCTCAAATATAGTTTGTGGTGTCAAGGTACCATATAAGTTTGGGTAGCATTTTCCCGGAAAAACTTTTTACTCCTTTTCATTTTTCTAGTTGCGAAAATATTGGTAATAGTAGGATAGAGTTTATTGTGTTGAATAAAGAGTCATGTATATAGGCATGTTTCCCCCACTATTTGAATCATATCATAAAATTCAGCAATTTTCTTCCCAAGATTCCCTAATCTTTTTGGAGCTCCAGAGAATGAAAATTTATCGGCTCAAATATAGTTTGTAGTGTCAAGGTGTCATATAAGTTTGGGTAGCATTTTCCCGGAAAACCTTTTTACTCCTTTTCATTTTTCTAGTTGCGAAAATATTGGTAATAGTAGGATAGAGTTTATTGTGTTGAATAAAAAGTCATGCATATAGCCATGTTTCACCCACTATTTAAATCATATCATAAAATTCAGCAATTTTCTTCCCAAGATTCCCTATTTTTTTCGGAGCTCCATAGAATGAAAATTTATCGGCTCAAATATAGTTTGTGGTGTCAAGGTGTCATATAAGTTTGGGTAGCATTTTCCCGGAAAACCTTTTTACTCCTTTTCATTTTTCTAGTTGTGAAAATATTGGCAATAGTAGGATAGAGTTTATTGTGTTGAATAAAAAGTCATGCATATAGGCATGTTTACCCCACTATTTGAATCATATCATAAAATTCAGCAATTTTCTTCCCAAGATTCCCTAATTTTTTTGGAGCTCCATAGAATGAAAATTTATCGGCTCAAATATAGTTTGTGGTGTCAAGGTGTCATATAAGTTTGGGTAGCATTCTCGAAGAATTAAAAATTTAGTAGGTGGCAGGTGTTAAGTTTCAGTTGAGGTGGTGATACGGTTGAATTTCTTCTAAAATTGATTACTGCTTTTATTTGTTCAATTTTTCGGGCAAAGTGCAAACTTTCACCCCGCTAGCGGGCATAGTCAAGTATTTCGAGTGTACAATAGAGTTATACGAAACTCAGATAAGATGACAAAACATAATCAAATTGGCTTATTTAGGATTTTTGATTGTCAAAATTCTGATTCTATTGGTGATATTGTTTTTGTTCATGGTTTGGCGGGACATCCTTGGGCTACATGGCATCCTCAAGGTAAAACAGAAGGTTCTGATTTTTGGCCTTTTTGGCTGGGGGAGATTTTACGGGGAAAGGAAATAGATGTTAATGTCTGGAGCTTTGGATATGAAGCTCCTGGTTTGAAGTATTCTGGTCAGGGAATTTCACGTTTTGACCAGGCTAGTTATTTGCTAGAGTCTATTGAGGTTGATCATATTGGAGCTTCCCCTTTTATTTTTGTGACTCATAGTTTGGGTGGTTTGATTGTTAAATAGGTAATTCGTACTGCTCAAAATTTTCCTCAGTATCAAGGTATTCTTCGACATATTAAGGGAATTGTCTTTTTATCTACTCCACACAGGGGAATTCATTTGGCTAATTTAATTGAGAATATAGGTTTTTTGACTAAACCTAGGGTAAATGTTGAGGAGTTAAAAGAACATTCACCTCATTTGCGAGATTTGAATCAATGGTATCGACAAAATACTGGGCGGTTGGGAATTCTAACTAAGGTGTTTTATGAAACTAAGCCTATGGGTGGGGTTTTGGTTGTGAATGAGGATAGTGCTGATCCTGGAATTACGGATGTTCACTCTATTGCTGTTCCTGCGGATCACGTTTCTATTGCTAAAGCTGGCAAGAATGATTTGGTTTATGTTTCTACAATAAGGTTCTGTGAAAAAGTTTTTACTGCTGAGAAGAATACTCAAGTTTCAAAAAGTATACCTGAAAATTTTCGTCGCAGACGAGGAGCTAAGAGGTTTGTTGGTAGGGATGAGGTCATAAGGACTTTGCACGAACAGTTGCGAGCAACTGAAATGGTGGCTATTTCTTCTGTTAGTGGTATGGCTGGTATTGGTAAGACTGAAGTTGCTCTCCAATATGCTTATTTTCATTGGGAACAAAGTACATACGCTGGTGGTATATGTTGGTTGGAATGTCGTGGGCAGAATGTGGGGGTTCAAATTATTAGTTTTGCTATGTCTGAATTTAATTTCAGTTTTTCTAAGGATGATGACTTGTAGAGTCGGATAGATTTTTGTTGGCGTCATTGGCAGGATGGTGATGTACTGCTGATTTTTGATGATGTTGTTAATTATGAAGATATTTCAGATTTTTTACCGCCAGGGGGGTCTAGGTTTAAGGTTTTGATGACTACTCGCCAAAAATGGTTGAGGCAGTCTTTTCAGAGGTTGGAGCTGGAGGTTTTAGATAAGGATGCTGCTTTAGAGTTGTTGATTTCTTTTGTTGGGGATGGTCGGATAGGGGGGGGAGCTAGAGGAGGCTGAGGCATTGTGTAATGATTTAGGGTTTTTACCTTTGGGGCTGGAGTTGGTGGCGCGTTATTTGGAGCGGAAGACTAGTTTATCTTTGGCAAAAACAGGTGAGAGGTTAGGATTAGAACATAGGTCTCTCAAGGTGTTTTCTCAGGATATGACAGGGAGGAGAGGGGTGGCGGCTGCTTTTGAGTTTAGTTGGCAAGAGTTGGATGAGGATGATCAGGAGTTGGGGTGTTTTTTGAGTTTGTTTGCTTGTGCTCGAATTCCTTGGTATTTGGTGGAGGGATGTTTGCCTGAGGTTGATGAAGTAGAGTTGGAGGATAGGCGAGATGACAAGTTGGTGAATTTAAGTTTGTTGCAATCACTTGGTGAAAATTGTTATGAGTTTCATCCACTTATACGAGAATTTTTCAGAAATAAAAATAAGTTGCTTGAGTTTGACTTGGTTGAGGAAATGAAGGGAAATATTTGTGGGGTAATAGCAGATGCGGTAAGGAAAATTCCTTATGATGAGTATATTACTGTGGAAAAAGTTAAAGAAGTTAAGGTTGATATACCTCACATTACGGAAGTAGCAGAAAATTTGGCAGAGTATTTGAGTGATGATGATTTGATTTTACCTTTTATCAGCTTAGGTGGGTTCTATCATTGTCAAGCATTGTACTCACTGGCACAACCTTGGTTAGATAGAGGTAGAGAAATAGCAGAAAGACGTCTAGATAAAAACAATGCTGATATTGCAACTGTTTATAACTGTTTGGCAGCATTATATTTTGCACAAGGAAAATACGAAGCAGCAGAACCATTGTACCTACAAGCATTTAAAATCGTTAAAACCGTCCTCCCTGAAAATCATCCAAATATTGCTGTTAGTCTCAACAACCTGAAAAATTTATATTATTCACAAGGAAAATATGAAGCAGCAGAACCGTTGTTGCTACAAGCAGTTGAAATCTACAAAATTGCCCTCCCTGAAAATCATCCAAATATTGCTGTTAGTCTGAGCAACCTGGCAGAATTATATCGCGCACAAGGAAAATATGAAGCAGCAGAACCGTTGTTGCTACAAGCTATTGAAATCTACAAAATTGCCCTCCCTGAAAATCCTCCAAATATTGCTGTTAGTCTGAGCAACCTGGCAGAATTATATCGCGCACAAGGAAAATACGAAGCAGCAGAACCGTTGTTGCTACAAGCTATTGAAATCTACAAAATTGCCCTTCTTGAAAATCATCCAAATATTGCTGTTAGTCTGAGCAACCTGGCAGAATTATATCGCGCACAAGGAAAATATGAAGCAGCAGAACCGTTGTTGCTACAAGCAATTGAAATCTACAAAATTGCCCTCCCTGAAAATCATCCAAATATTGCTGTTAGTCTGAGCAACCTGGCAGAATTATATCGCGCACAAGGAAAATATGAAGCAGCAGAACCGTTGTTGCTACAAGCAATTGAAATCTACAAAATTGCCCTCCCTGAAAATCATCCAAATATTGCTGTTAGTCTGAGCAACCTGGCAGAATTATATCGCGCACAAGGAAAATATGAAGCAGCAGAACCGTTGTTGCTACAAGCAATTGAAATCTACAAAATTGCCCTCCCTGAAAATCATCCAAATATTGCTGTTAGTCTGAGCAACCTGGCAGAATTATATCGCGCACAAGGAAAATATGAAGCAGCAGAACCGTTGTTGCTACAAGCAATTGAAATCTACAAAATTGCCCTCCCTGAAAATCATCCAAATATTGCTGTTAGTCTGAGCAACCTGACAAATTTATATTATTCACAAGGAAAATATGAAGCAGCAGAACCGTTGTTGCTACAAGCTATTGAAATCTACAAAATTGCCCTCCCTGAAAATCATCCAAATATTGCTGTTAGTCTGAGCAACCTGGCAGAATTATATCGCGCACAAGGAAAATACGAAGCAGCAGAACCGTTGTTGCTACAAGCAATTGAAATCTACAAAATTGCCCTTCTTGAAAATCATCCAAATATTGCTGTTAGTCTCAACAACCTGACAAATTTATATTATTCACAAGGAAAATATGAAGCAGCAGAACCGTTGTTGCTACAAGCTATTGAAATCTACAAAATTGCCCTTCTTGAAAATCATCCAAATATTGCTGTTAGTCTCAACAACCTGACAAATTTATATTATTCACAAGGAAAATATGAAGCAGCAGAACCGTTGTTGCTACAAGCTATTGAAATCTACAAAATTGCCCTCCCTGAAAATCATCCAAATATTGCTGTTAGTCTGAGCAACCTGGCAGAATTATATCGCGCACAAGGAAAATACGAAGCAGCAGAACCGTTGTTGCTACAAGCAATTGAAATCTACAAAATTGCCCTTCTTGAAAATCATCCAAATATTGCTGTTAGTCTCAACAACCTGACAAATTTATATTAGAGTTGTTGGGAAATAAGTTAAAATAAGTTAAGTTAAGAAGAAATTGACGAAGAATGCTAAATATTAAACGGGCCTTAAAACAGGATAGGTTGCTCAGAGCATTAACAGGATTAAATAGTAAAGCATTTCAATCCTTACTCTTAACCTTTACTCAGGTATATGAGCAAACATTGAGGGATAAACCTCGTCAACGCTCTGTTGGAGGAGGTCGTAAGGCTCGTTTACGGACTTTTGAGCAAAAATTGTTTTATATTCTGTTCTATTTTAAATGCTACCCTACCTTTGATTTAGCTGGTATCTTGTTCGATATAGACCGTAGCCAGGCACATCACTGGGCTCATCGTTTACAGCCTATATTAGAAGCAGCCTTGGGAGAAAAAAAGGCACTACCAGAACGCCAAATCAATAGTGTCCAAGCATTTATAGAGCGTTTCCCTGGAGTAGAACGAGTGGTAATGGATGGCACAGAACGGCCAGTAAAACGGCCTACTGACTCAGAAACACAAAAACTGAATTATTCAGGAAAAAAAAAGTGTCATACCCGTAAACATCTAGCAGCAGTAAACCAAAACAAACAAGTGCTGGTATTAAGCCAAGATAGAGTTGGAAAGTTACATGACAAGAAATTCCTAGACGAAGAAAAGTTGATAGGAAATATACCTGTGGAAATACCAATTGAAGTAGATACTGGCTTTCAAGGTATTCAACACCAGTATGAAAATATCCGCATACCCCATAAAAAACCAAAGGGAGGAGAATTAACTCAACAGCAAAAGATCGAAAATAGGACATTGAGTCAATAAGCGGGTGATATGTGAAAATGCCTTCGCGGGTGTCAAGCGCTATGGGGCTGTCAATCAGATTTACCGTAATCATAAGCATGATTTTGATGACAAATTAATGTTGACAGCAACTGGACTATGGAACTTGTACCTGATGGTAGCATAAATAATAAAATCATTAACCAAAATTAATTAGTTTGAGTTTTCATTTTTCGCTAACCTAAGTTATTTCCCAACAGCTCTATTATTCACAAGGAAAATATGAAGCAGCAGAACCGTTGTTGCTACAAGCTATTGAAATCTACAAAATTGCCCTCCCTGAAAATCATCCAAATATTGCTGTTAGTCTCAACAACCTGGCAGAATTATATCGTGAGCAAGGAAAATATGAAGCAGCAGAACCGTTGTTGCTACAAGCAGTTGAAATCTACAAAATTGCCCTCCCTGAAAATCATCCAAATATTGCTGTTAGTCTGAGCAACCTGGCAGAATTATATCGCGCACAAGGAAAATATGAAGCAGCAGAACCGTTGTTGCTACAAGCTATTGAAATCTACAAAATTGCCCTCCCTGAAAATCATCCAAATATTGCCGCTAGTCTCAACAACCTGGCAGAATTATATCGTGAGCAAGGAAAATACGAAGCGGCAGAACCGTTGTTGCTACAAGCAATTGAAATATTTAAACAATCATTAGGCGAAGAACATCCTCACACTCAAAAAGTTCAGGAAAACTATCAAATATTTTTAAACGATAAAAACAATTAAAACTATTTTGACATCACTGTTTTTGCCCGCTATTACTGCTGTTGTTATTCTTGCACTGTAAATCTCTAGTCATAAGCAGAGTAAGGAGAGAGCTGACTTCAACTATCATAAATTCCACCCATTACTCCCATTATAATTTTTGATTTAAGGGTGAGAATTTCAAATTTCTAGTTCTCAAAATATCAGGGATAGCAGGACAATAACTCGGCAGTTTAAAACTAGCAGGGTTAATAGGATTTTGATATGTAAAATGGCGATATTCTAAACAGAACCTATCCCAAGCTGCTACTTGAATTTTAAATACCGAAATTATTACCTCGATCAACCAAGGAGCTAAATTAAAACGAAAAAATATTCGTTTCTTCAGATATGCACAAATTTCTTCAACAACCTGATTTACTGTAACTTTTGGATTACCTAAAATTAACTTTTGTAATTCTTTTGAATGTGGTGGATGTTCGACTAAATAACTAACTACTTGAGCAATATCAGCAGCGTGAATAAAATGGAAACTACCATCAACTTTTAACCATCGAATTAAACCAATATGTTTAATTATTTCTGGTAAACCAGCAGAGAGATGAGAATAAGGTTTTTCCTGATCTCCTCCTAAAACCAATGTAGGAAAAAGACAGGTTAGAGGAGGTAAATTATCCAGTTGGGATAACTGATACATACAGTCATACTTAGAACGAATATAGTCAGTACCTATCTCTCCAGCTTTTGTGAGCAATCTATTATTTTGGTCAAGAATACTGGCAGTTGAAAAATAGATTATATTTTCACATACTTCAGGATTGAGTAATGTGATTAACTTCAGAGTTTTAATCACATTAATATCAAATACTTCCTGCAAATTTCCCCAAGCAGTGGCAGCTAAAATTGCTACATTAATTTCTGGAAGTAAAGATGAAAATTGCTCAATTTCTCTCAGATTTGCTTTTAAAAGATTAACACCTGGACGAGCTTTATAATCAACTTTTAATTTATCTGGGTTCCTAACTAATAAGTAAAGTTCGTGGTGGGTATTTTGAATTAAAGATTCAACAATATAGTGACCAATACATCCACTAGCGCCCGTGATAAAAATCCGTTTATGGCTCATACAAATCAGTTAATCAGTTATCAGTTATTAGTTGTTAGTTCTTACTAAAATCTAATTCTCTGTTATGGTAAGCATTCGGTTGAATGCTTACTAATAAATTTAGGGCTAGGTTATAACTAACCCCTGAAAAAATCATGGAAATCTCAAATTTACCCTAACTAAACTTAAGCGGTTAATGCTAGTAAACTACTTATTTCTTTTGCTGTTTTAAAGAAGAACTCTACATTCTCTTCAGGAGTTTCTTTCAAAACACCATGTCCTAAATTTAATATATGACCTCGGTTGCCAGCTTTGCGAATAGTTTCTAGTATGCGAGATTTGATAAATTCTTGAGAACCAAACAGTACACCGGGGTCTATATTTCCTTGTACACAAATATTATTACCAAGGCGTTGTCTAGCTTCGGCTATGTCTACACTCCAGTCCACACTCACTATATCAACACCAGTCTGGGGCATTCTCTCTAATAATCCGGCACTACCATTTATATATAGAATAAAAGGTGTATTAGGATGGGTCTTTTTAACTTCCTGCACCACTAATTTTTGATAGGGCAAAGCGAAAGTTTCATAGTCTTGAGGACTAAGTTGACCTGCCCAAGAATCAAACATTTGGATGACTTGTGCTCCACTGTTTATCTGATAACGAGCATAAACGGCGATCGCTTCTGCCAGCTTTCCTAGAAATTTATGTAACATTTCTGGTTGACAAAAAGCCATTTTTTTGATATTGGTATAATCTTTACAACTCTTACCTTCTATGGCGTAAGCAGCTAAAGTCCAAGGAGCCCCAATAAAACCTAAAACTGCTGCCTCGTTCTTAACTTCTCTTCTGAGAGTTTGTAAAATTTCCCTAATAAAAGGTAGAGACTCTTCTGGTTCGATGGGATGAAGCTTGTCAATTTGAGCTTCAGTGCGAATAGGGGGGTCAATAATTGGTCCTTTGCTTTCGATGATATCAAAATCAATGCCTATTGCTGGGAGTGGAGTCAGGATGTCTGAGAATAAAATTACTCCATCTGGCTTAAAAGCGTGGAAAGGTTGCAGGGATATTTCCACAGCAATATCTGTGTTTTCAGAACGCTCGCGAAATGAGGGATATTTCTCTCGTAAGTCTCGATAAGCTTTCATGTAGCGACCTGCCTGTCTCATCATCCATACAGGTGGACGATCTAATAATTCACCCCGAGTTGCTCGTAATAAATAGGGTACTTGGCTTAATTGGGCCATATTTGCTTTACCTTTTGCTTCTAAAATCTTTGATTTTAACTGGTTAGGTCAATTTAATTGTCCTGAATTGTAAGTTTACAGGGACATGACGCTTGTGGAAATATTTAGGTTGAGATCGTAACGAAAGTTTACTTAAAGTTATTAAGGGAGTAAGAAATAATAATATGGCTACTGTGTCTCAAAAGCTTTTCTAGTTAGCACTTTGAGCAGGGGGCTAAGGCCTAACTCTTCCTGTTAGGTGGAGTTGGGTAGGTAGGTTTTTTTGTCTTTAAGAAAAAAGTTTAATTATTATTGCTATTTAAGGGGGTAGGGAGTGGGGCTCTGTGGGAATAGAAGATTAGAGAAACGACTGTGCTTGCTGTAAATTATGGGTAAGCTCCAATGAGTTGCCAAAATTTTGATTGGTTATTTTCTTTTGGAAGTTACTAAGTTTTTGCTCTACAGGTCGTTTTTTTCTTTAAGAATTGAGTTTAATTACTGTTGCTATTTAAGAATGTAAACTGATAAATATATTTTGGATATTGTTAATAAAATTTCAACGTTTTTGCCTAGATAATAATTCAAAGTATTGGGTAAATTGTTCGTATGAGATGAGTTTTTTTATTTTTGGGACTGATTTTTTTTACAGTTTTATCATGAGATTATTGACAGATTTTATAAGATAAAAAAAGAAGATTTTAAGTAATTAATAATCCTGACATAAGCAGGAAAAATTATGAGGCAAACGAATCAAGAGGAAAGGGAGTAATGAGATTTTTTAGATGCTTGTTTTTAGGGTTATCTAAGATAGTAAAATTAATGAATTAGTGTGAAAATTTATTATATGCGATCGCTGATTTATTGGGATTTTAAAAGATGAATTAAAATTTCTACGCTGACTTTTATCTGCTGATTTTAATACATCATCAAATTAATAAAAAAGTTTAGTATTTGTATATTGGTTTAAAGTTCAGTTAGGTGTTGTGAACTAAAAGAGCTTTAACAAAAATAGGGTAGTGTTTCAGTGTTTTTTTTGTTGATTTTGTTAAGAAGGTAGATAAAAATTAATCACACATTTTGTGGAGCTCATTTTTTTATATTGTATATCTGACATAAAATTAGACTAAGTAAGCAATTTTGTTTAAGTGGTTATATTTGTTGGGTTGCGCTATCGCTTAACCCAACCTAGGATATGACTACAATATTGTTGTAAATTTATAGGGATGTCATATAAGTGCAAATAAGTAGATTTTAAATTGTAATGGCAGTTTACTTAATATTTTTATTGCCTAATTCAAAGCTATTATCTTGAATATAAACATAAGGGATGGTTGTGGCATTAAAATCCATTATATTGGCTGGGTTTTTCACCCATTGATGATAAAGTGGATTTAATTGTTGACAAATTTGTTTAAGATTTTGTATTTCGACTTCAAGTTGATTAGCTTTTTCGTTGACTTTTTGCACTTGTTCTTGTAGATTTTTTGCTCCTTCGTAAACTTGCTGTTGTAATTCGAGGTATTGTAGTCGATATTTTTTTTCTTGTAGGGTAATTTTTTTCTGATTAAGTTGTGGCTTTAATACTTTAAGAGCTTGATTAATTTTTTGAATTTCTCCTTGCCACTTTGCAGCTTCTTCGATATTTTTTTGACGAAATTCTGCTAGTACTTCAGGAGTATTATCTTTAGGAAAGCTAATATTTATTTGGAAAGAGGAACGTTTTTGACTAAGTGTCTCTATTTGGCTTTGTAAACTATCTATTTCTCTATGTAAAGTATCTATTTCTAATTTCAGTTCGTCTACATTTTCTTTCATAACTTTAGCAGGGTTTAATCTAATCTTTTAGGAACTACTATATATCCAGTTGTGTGATTTCCCAATACCAAGTTTTTTGTTTCACCCCAATACCACCAATATGCTCCAATATAAGCACAAATTAAACTGTCTAATTTATCTTCTGTAGTTTTGAGAGTGGTGATACTATTAATTGTTTCGGTATTTAGGAAGTTGTGGGAAATTACTAGAGCGGGCTCTAGAGTTGGTAGAATATTTATAATGTATTTTTGCAGTTTCAAAAGTTCTAATTTACGGTCGGCTAACCTACCTTTTTTATATTTCAAAATTTTTTCTAATTGAAACAGATTAACTATAGCTGGATGGGGGAAAACTTCAATTTGAAAACGTCCTATTTTTTGAGGCTTAATGGTTGGTGCATGGATAAATTCTTTAGCTTCTAAACTAATGCCAAATTTGACTGTTCTCTGAGCAAAAGGACGGTTAAGATTTGCCGGATAACATCCTGCATGATAACGACCAAAATATTTATGAGTAAGTTTATCTGGTAGTCTAGTTCCTGTTTTATTAGGAATTATTGTGGGAGCATCTACGGCAATTAGAGCTGGAGTTGAAAGGGGAGTTAAATTATCAATCCAATTGAGAATATCTTCAATTTCTAGTATGCAGTCTATGTCTAATATTTTTAATTTATTATCTGAGTATTGTAGACAGCAAAGACCGCTTTTTCCAGACTGCCAACCTAGGTCTATTCCAATAAATTTCATACTAAAAAAATTACTGAGAAACTTTTAAAAAATTATCAAAATCTCTTTACTGAAAGTAGAAGGTAAAATACAGAATAGTTAGAGAATAAGTTTAAAAATGCAATGCATTTATAACTATATTTATTATGACTTTTCATTGCATTTTTCTATGGATTACCTATCAAATAAATTCTCAAGTGATTGTGGTAATAAGAGTTTTCTTTTAGGCACAGAAAAGGATAGTAAAGAGGATTTTTTATCAGTTTTATTTTTGACTTTTTTAACAAAAGATTTCAGGGAACGGGGAGACCAAAATTTTTTATTAAAACTTATAACTAATTTCTCAATATTAGAGTCATATCCAAAAAATGAATCGGTTTGATAACTCGAAGGTGAACACAACTTAGAGTTTTTTTGATTACGGTCTAGTCCCTTGGAAATCAAATAAACTATAACTGTACAACAATTATTTTTGATAAAATGATATTTAGTTTTTTCTTTTGATAAATCATTATTTAAATACTTTTGAGAAAACTTTATTATCGGAGATTCATTTAAACCATAAATAACAATTTTATTGTTAGGTTTACTATCCCGGTTATCACAATCTTTTTCAAAAGAAATATGTTTTTCTCTAGGAATAAAACTATCTGCTACAATAGATTCTAAAGAAAGATATTTGCGAGAGTTGGGCAAAAAAGCTATAGAGTTTTTAATTTTAGGGTTATGGCTTATATAAATTTCATCTTTGGGGTTTTTGTTATTAATAACCTGCATAGAAGCGTGACCTACATCTAACCCATATATAGCATTATATGCAGTATATCCAAGTGTACCTTTCCAGAAGTTAATTATTACTGTCATAATGTTCACCTAATATAGTTTTAGTTATGAGTTATCAGTTAACAGTGCCTCGCGCAATAGGGAGGGCTTGAAATACTGAATTTTCTTTGTTTAGTGGTGATGCATATTGATGTGAAAGAGATGGGGGCGTGGCAATTTTTTGATGGTCGTCTGAGGAAAAAATTCAAGATCAGGCATCAGGTTCCCAGAACAGGAAAAATACCCCCTATCATTCTATCATCCCATCATCTCATGACTCCACATCTCCATTTTACTCAAAAACTATTATGGGAGCAAGACTAAGTAAGTAGGCACAAATAAAGATTAAAATGAAAAATATGAAAAGAGACTTATAAGTAACTTTTCAAGAGCTTTTCACCTTTTTGAATTTTTATTATTATTGTAGGAATAATTAAACCCACCTACTTACGCTTTTTGTTATCACCTTTAAAGGGTAGAATTCCAACCTAATTTAGTGGTAAATTATGGAATAAAAAGAGTTATTTAGGAGTAATATGTTTTTTATTATTCTTGTCTTTGATGAGTTCTATTGAAGCCGAAAATTTTTCAACAATTATATTAGGAATAGCCTTACCTAGAGTAATAGCTCTAGTTGCCATAAACATTGCCAAAGATAACCATAATATATGATTATTTTTTAACAATAAACCGACTATAGCAAAGGGTAAAAATCCTATTAAACTAGCAACTAAAGTAGAATTGCGCAACAAATTTCCTTGAGTTAAACCTAGAAAATAACCATCTAAAATATAAGCTATGCCTCCAAAACCCAAGATAGGTATTAACCATAAAACATAACTACTAATATTGTTAATAACCTGAGTATGATTAGTCAACAAACTAAATAAAGTAGTCGGGAATAAACAGAAAATAAAGGCAAAAATTAATCCGATACTTATACCAATTATCCCTGATAATTTTACCAATGCTTTTAATTCTTTTTGATTTCTTTTACCATAACTTTTTCCTGCTAAGCTTTCTGTGGCAAAAGCTAGACCGTCAATAAAATAAGCGGCTAATGTAACTACCTGTAATAACAGAGTATTAGTTACTAAAACTAGAGTATTTATGTATGAGCTTAAATTAGTAAATACAGCAAAAGTAGAAATTATAGCAAAAGTACGAATCAGAATATCTCGATTGAGAATAAAAGTTTTTTTAATTACTTGAGGTTGCCAAATATTTTTGATTAACTGAGGAATTTCTGCTAAATATATGAATTTAAAAACACAAATCATACCGATAACTAAAGTTATATATTGACTTATTGCTGTAGCACTACCAGCTCCGCTACTTTCCCATCCCCAACGAACAATAAAAATATAGTCTAGGATAATATTTGTTCCTTTATTAACTATTGATAATAGTAAAACTTTTCCTCCTTGTTCGAGTCCTAAAAACCAACCTATTAATACGAAGTTTAATAAGGTAGCAGGGGCACCCCAAATTAAACTTTTATAGTAGTTAATACCACTAGCTTTTACTTCTGGAGTTGCACTAAGTAAATTAAAGCCAATTTCTCGTAAAGGATATTGGAAAATTATAATTATTGTGGCAATGGTTAAAGCAATTAAGCAATTACGTAGACAAATTTGTTTTACTTCGTGGTAATTTCTACTGCCATTAGCTTGAGCAGTTGTACCAGTTGTACTCATGCGTAAAAATCCAAAAGTCCAGTAAATATAGTTAAATAAAACTGTGGCAATGGAAACTCCTGCTAAATGACGAATTTCATCTAAATAACCTAAAAAAGCTAAGTCTATTAGACTTGCTAAAGGTACCATTAAATTAGATAAAATGTTGACTAAAGTTAATCGAATAAAGCTATTTTTAATTATAGATTTCATATTCCCAAATTTTTCATAATTTTTTATAGTTTGCTCATACAAATTTTATGCTGATTTTATGTAAAGCATAAGCAAAATTATTTGCCGTTTTAGATACTGGATAATTTAGATGTTAGAATGCATTTCATATTTTATTGGCAAAAATACTTTTTTTCTATTCCTTGTTTCCGGTTAAGTTTTCCTTAAAAGTGATAATTTTTTGGCTTTATTCAAAATTGATATGTACCTAAATGCTACAAAAATAGAACCTATAGATTTATTTTTCGTTTGACTCACAAAAGTTAGTTATCAAGAAACGAAATTACGATTTATAAAACCGTTATGTTTAACTACTACTATAGGTAAATAAAGTGGTCAATTCAAAAAAATATTCGGTATTTCAAGTCTCCAATTTCAGGGATAAGCATTGATAACTAATAACTAAAATGACCTCTCTACCTGGTAATATCCAATTCCTTCGCCATGCTATTCAAACTCATTGGAGTATCGAAAATAACATTTATTGAACACTTGATGTTACTTTCTGTGAGGATCAATACGGTTTTAATTAGAGGTAATTATTCATTATCAATTATCAATTATCAATTATTAGTTATTAGTTATTAGTTGTAGTTCACCTAGTCAGGTTAACACCTGCAATGCAGGAGAATATGTCTTATGTGACTATATTTTTTTGACCTATGATGGGTTATAGTTTAATTAATTCAATTATTAATCACCATTAACTCATTTTCTAATTTTTTATTTGTAGTGAATTGTTCCATAGTTAGTACAGGACAAAATATCCAATATTGGCAAAAAACAGGGCTAGAATTAGTTGCCAATATTTATGGTGGACGAGATGTAGTATTAGCAATTGACTTAACAGAAAGTGTAGGCTTAAATGATGAAGGTCGTATCCGTTTGCGTCAGATCGTTAAAGATAGTTTGCGGCCTGGAGATAAAGTCTATGTTGTACCTTTTGCCACAAATATTAATCCTCTCGCACCAAGAATTAATCCCTTGACAGTTGAAGGGGCAGTTAAATTTAATGGCAAACAAGACATCAGTAAAATTTTGGAGTTAGTGCCATTTAAGCCAAATTTAACTCTACAAAATACGGATATTCAAGGAGCAGAATTATTTCTTTATCAAAACCTAGCTCAGATTAATCAATGTCGCTTAGAAAAAAATCAATCGATTAAACCTCAGTCGGTAATTTGGATTACTGATGCACCACTTTTAACTGCAGCAGGAATTGATTCAAATGTGTGGATAGAAACTCCTAAAGATAGCCCTTTTAGAGTAGAAAATTCTGAGGAAAGTCAACGGCGAATATCTTGGATAAATGCTTTACCTTTAGACGAGAGAAAGCTGTTAATTAGAACAGAAAATGGTGAAGAATATCAACTAGCGGTTGTGGATATTGCTCCTACTGTTCAAGAATTTTGTACCCCAGCACCGGGAGGCAGGGAAACTTGTTTGGTTAATTCTTATTTAGGGAAGTTATTATGGCTACCTGGGTTAATTTTTTTGTTGGTTTTTATAGGGTTTATAGTGGGAGTAAAAAAATGGATAAGTCTGCAAAAAAAATGGGAGTTAATTGTTGATTTTAGTAGCAGTAAAATCGAGGAATACCAAATTTGTCGTTTGCCGAATAATAAAAAAATTGCTATTGGTGAATATGATGAATTTTGTGTTGATTCAATAGATACCCCCGGACCAGAAATTCGAGGTTTTTTAATCAGGAAAGGAAATCGACTTTCTCTAGAACCAACTGGGAATGCAGAAATTTATCTTAATGGGAAAAAAGTTTTGAGTCGTACTTTAATATCTAGTTCTCAAGTTAGGCTTAATTGTCCTGATGGAAGAAATCGCGATTATGAGATAATTATCAAAATTAAAAAATAGTAAAGGTAAGTATTCAGGGTTCAGCTATTAGCTATTAGCTTTATTGTTTTTAAAGGAATAAAAAGCAATTGAGAGGTTTTAAAGAATTAAAAGTATGGGTAAAAACCCATCATTGAACTTTAGAAGTTTATCGAGCAAAATCTACATTTTCTATCCCATAATTGTATGGGTTGACTAATTAAAGTCGTCGTTATTGTGCTTCAAGTGCTGTAAATATTGTAATAGAATGTGGTAGAAATGAAAATGTAGAACTATGTGGTTTTATTCAAATTGCTAGTAAGCATTTAGTGGTCAATATTAAAGGAGGTAAAAACCATGATTCAATCAACTAGTCAAGAACGCCAGTCTAGAGGAATTAATCGTACTATTTGTATCGGAATAGGAGGTACTGGTAGAGATATTTTGATGCGAATTCGTAGATTAATTGTAGATAGTTATGGGGATTTAGAAAAACTGCCAATTGTGAGTTTTGTTCATATTGATACTGACAAGTCAGCTAGTCAAATATCTGGTTTAAGAACTGGCAGTACATATCATGGAGTTGACCTTAGTTTTAAGGAAGCTGAGAAAGTTAGTGCCACAATGAGTAGCAGAGATGTGGATAATTTTACTCAAGAATTAGAAAAACATTCCACTTCTGAAAGAACAGGACCTTACGACCATATTCGTCAATGGTTTCCTCCTCAACTTAATCGGAATATTAAGGCAATAGAAGAGGGTGCAAAAGGAATTAGACCAGTAGGAAGATTAGCTTTTTTTCATAACTATCGTAAGATTCAAAAAGCAATTGAAATAGCGGAAAAAAAAACTAGAGGAAATGAGGGTATTTTACTAAAAATGGGGTTAAGGGTAGATGGGGGAGTAAATATTTTTATTGTGGGTTCTCTTTGTGGAGGTACTGGCAGTGGAATGTTTTTAGATGTTGCTTATAGTTTGAGACATTCTTATGGTCAGCAAAACACTAAAATTGTTGGTTATTTAGTAATTAGTCCTGAGTTATATGGAAATAATACTAATATGAAAGCTAATACTTATGCAGCCTTAAAAGAACTAAATCATTACACTACTCCTGGTACAAAATTTGAAGCTTGTTACGATATACAAGACTTAGTAATTGTTCAATCAGAACGACCTCCTTATGATTATGCTTATTTGGTTTCTAATGAGACAACAGGAGGATATAAAATTCTTGAGCAACGTAAATTATGTAATGTTATTGCTCATAAAATTGCTTTGGATTTTTCTGGAGAATTAGCGCCTATAGTTAAAGGTATGAGAGATAATTTTTTACAAGATTTAATCCAATATGATAATCACCCTCGTCCTAATATTCAACGCTACTTAACTTTTGGTATGGCGGCTATTTATTTTCCACGGGATAAAATTGTTCAAATAGCTTTAAATCGTATTAGTTTAAATTTAGTTAATTTCTGGTTAAATGGTGAAGGTCAAAGCCCAGATTCGGTTTTATTACTGGAAAGATTTTTACTTCAATATCGCTGGCATGATGACTTGCAAAAACGAGATGGATTAAGTAGAAGATTAGCCGAATCTGTGGAAGAGTCTAATAAGAATTTTCAAAGTACAATTAATGCTTGGAGAAATAAATTAGATAGGGCAATTTCTGAGTCTCAAAATAAGGATGACCGGATAGCATTACAGCAACGATTACCGAGAGATTTTCGAGAGCAATTTAGAAAGGTTATTCCCGGAACAACTGATAGTAGTAGAGGGGTTTGGTTGACAAGGTTGCAACAAATTTGTCCGAAAATTACAGTGGAATTTCAACAAAATATTAATAGTTTTATTGTGGATTTGCTAAGTCCGAGTAATGATAATTTTTCTATTAGAAGTAGTCGGGAATGGCTAGAAGCAATGAAAAATGAACTGAATAATTATCAAAGGGATATTGAAGAAAAAATTGTAGATTTTAATGGTAGTAAGATATTAGAGGATGTAGACAGAAAATGGCAAGATGGCGAACAGATAATTGCAGATATTGAGAATAAATTTGAACTGCCTTTATTGGGAGGTAAGAATAGAGAATTTCAAGCTGAAGCTAAAAGAATAGTCAGACAAATTTGCGATTTAATTAGACATAATTTTGACTTAATAGTTTTCCAAGAAACTCTTGAAATAGTAAGAAATTTACAAAATCATGTTGAAAATATTGCTGCCCAACTAAGAGAATTTACAAACTTACTTAATAACCTTAAAAATGACTATGAAAAAGAACAAGCAAATTTAAAACAACTAGACTTTGATGAAATGAGTGGAGAAGCTATTTTTGCGGAGGAAGATATCAATAACTGTTCTCAAATTTTACTCCCTCTCGAAGAGCTAAAGTCACAATTGGTACAACTAAGTTCGGAAATTACTAAATCGTCTGAAGACGGGCAATCAATTGCAATTTTTATCAGAGAAAAAGTCAGGGAAGAAGAGCAAGTAAAAGAAGAAGTTAATCTCACAGTAGATAGGTTATTTGGAGTTCGGAGTACTAATATTGTTAATTCTGTAATTAAGCGTTTTCTACAGAACTATTCTAGGGTTGAAAGGAGCACTCGTTTGGGACAAATTATGCAGGAGGCTGAACCACTTTTACCTTTAGATTTTAATGCTATTTACTTCAGAGATAGGGATTCTAAACACAGTCAATTAATAGGATTTAAAGATACTGATGATGAAGGAGTTAAACAATTTAAAGATATTTTGGTGGGAGATTTAGGAGTTGACAATAATACTCTTAAACCAACTCAAGCGGAAGACCAAATTTTAATCGTTAAAGAATATGCAGCTTTTCCTTTGAGACTAATTACTAATCTTGAGCAAATGAGAAATTCTTACATTCGAGAAATGAATTATTCTACTTCTTTTCTCCATAATAACAATCGGATTTTCTTTGCTGATATTATTCCTCCAGATGCAGCAAAAATAGAAGAGTTAGAAGATATTTTTTATCCTTGTTTGGCTTTAGAATTAATTCAAAAAAATGGGGATGAGTTATTAGAATTTATGTATTACAATGATATGCGAGATAGTTATTACACTGCGGAGCTTAGTTCAGTTTGGAATCAAGCTTTAGAGGAATTAGCTAATCGGCAGGATATGACAGAGGCTTTGAAAAATATTCTGGATAAAGAAGTAGAAAAAATAGATAAAGAACCTCTGCTCTGGGAAAACTATTATTTACCGAAGTTGCAAAAGTTTGTTAAACAAATTGATAATTTACCGGAAGATGATCTTAATTATCCTTATAAAGATACGGTAGTTGGAACACCACCAACAACTGAAAATTCTGGAAAGGAAGGAATTATTAATCGCTTTCGCCGTCGTATACAAAAAAAAGTAAAAAATATACAATTACTTCAGTCAAAATCTACTGTAACAGAGGAAAATAAGGAGGTAATAAAGGATGAAATTATTGACGTTGATATTGATTTAGATAATTCTCCAAATTATCGCGATAAGCAACATAATTCAGGAGATGACCGGATGAAACAATTGAAGGATTTAGTAAGGATGAAAGAACAGGGATTTTTGACAGATGCAGAATTTCAGGCAGCTAAGAAAAATATATTAGGTATTTAAGTAAGATAAAGGAGCTTTAATTATGGTTGAATTATTTTAAATAATTACAAAAAAAAAGAGTCGAAAAGTTATTGCAGAATCTACTCAAAAAACATAGGAAAACAAAGTTTATTTGTTTCTATTCTGGGACATCTAAAAATTATTATACTTGTGAGGTAAAAATTATTGATTTTAGTCAACAGAAAACAATCAACAGGCAAATACTAAGAAAAAAGATAAAATATAACTGTACTTCACTAAACTAAGAAATGCTATATTTGATGTGATTTACCACAAAATTATAATTTTTAGTGGCAAATAAAAAAAAGATTTATGGATTTAATCTAAAGGAGTTTTAATTATGGTTGAATTATTCCAGCTAATTCCATTTCCATTGCTTATCTTGAGTATAGTATTGGTAATCTTTCCCACTATATTTACTGCCATAGTGCGTATCCGACTCTACAATTATTTAATATATTTAAATGATAAAGTTAGAAGACTAATTCGCGAGATAAGTCCAGGACGAAAACCTAAAATAATTGAATATTTAGAGGCAAGATTTTCCATAGCAAGTAAAAATTTAGAAGAAGTTAATACAGCAGCATTAGTAGATGGAATTTATAGCCAAGAAAAATTTGATTTTTTAGGATTTCCATTACGATGCCATCAATGGGATTACTTTTCTCAAGCATTACCTAACCTATTAATATCCTTTGGAATATTAGGCACTTTTCTTGGAATAGTCATTAACTTATCAAGCTTAATTCAAACAATTAATCAAGTTAAAGCAACTGATATAAATAACTTAGTCGAGCAATTACAAGACCCTATCCAAGGTATGGGAATTGCTTTTATTACTAGCTTAATTGCTGTAGCTTGTAGTTCCTTATTAACAGTAATTAACCTTAAATGGAATACTAATTTGGCAAGAGAAGATTTAATCAGCTATTTAGAAGATTACCTCGATAATATTTTACAACCAAAAATAGAAGGTAATACTAGACTTGATAAGGCTGTTAACCGCATGGTAGAACAGCAAAATTACTTCTTAAATAGATTTCATCAAAATGTAACAAATGCAGTGGAATCATCCTTGGGAAAAATAGCAAGAGAAATTTCCGAAGGTAACAAAGAAGCGGCTGATATCGCTAAACAAGTTTATACAAGATTTACTGAATCTTCTGGGACAATATCTAATGCAGCAGGTAGATTTGAATCAGTTGTTAATAACTTTCAAAATATTATTGCTGATGAGATGAAACCTACAGTAAAAGAATTTAAGGAGGCATCTAAAACATTTCAACAAAGTCAATTTCCTAAAAAATTATCAGAAGCTACTCAAAATTTAGCTACCATGCAACAAAATTTTTCTAGCTCAACTTCTGCTTTACAAGAAACAGTAAACGATATTAAAGAATCATCGAATAAAAACAGTCAGACTCTAGGAAGTTTAACAGCAGAAATTATCAACTTTAATCAAAACTATCGTGAGGTATTTGAATTACATAAAATCAATCAAAAATCTCTTCAAAATATTATTCCTAAACTTAACGAAGGAGCAAATAATTTTAAGTCGGCTTCCCAAATAATTCAAAGCCTACAGAATGAGATTAAGGTTAGAGAAGAAAGTCTGGTAAATATACAATCAGAGCTAGCTAATATTGTAAAAACATTGAAAGCAAATTCCCAAGAAGTCAATACAGAAATTCAAAATTTTGGTAACAAGCTAATTGATAACGTAGCCCAAAAAGTAGATATTAATAACCAGGAAATTCAGAAGGTATTGGAAAAATTTCAGGTATCTATTACAAGTTTAGATAATTTAGGCGATCGCTTGACTAATACTTTAGTTGAACAGGTAGGTAACAATAGTCAAGAAATTAGGACACTTAGAGGAAAAATTGAAGAATCTGTAGATTATCTGAGTCAGATAAAAAACAAGTTTGAAAAGTTAGAATCAAACTTACAATTGCAATTCCAATCTTCAAGTAATACTACTGAATTTAAAGACTCTCAATTAGAAGCAAATTCCAGGAGAAAGTCTATTTAGAAATTGGGATAAAATATGAACCACAAATATTGGCGCTTTAGTATCCCACTGAAATGCTCCTATGGAAGAATTCTGGAAGTTAATAAGTCCTCATTACTTAATACTATTAAATATCAGAGTCAATCTAATACTAAGTTTAGAGTGGGTAAAGATTTGCTCACTCTATGAAACTATAATATGGTTATAATTTTGGTAAATACCCATAGGTTTTAAACCACTATTTAATTACCAAAACTTTTTGATTTTTTCAGATCAATAAAGAAGTAAAAATTATGAGTCGCCGTTTACGATATTCAAGGTTAAATCAAGCTCTCAATGTCTGGCAATCTTTTACAGATGTGATGTCGAGCGCTTTTATGATTTTGAGCTTATTTTTGTTCCTAGCATTACTTAAATCAGGAGTTGTAAATTCAGATATTTCCAGAGTCAATACTGAACTTAAATTAGTAAAAATAGAGAATAAAAAATTGCAGGATAAAGTCAAAGAAAAAGACAAAGAAATACAGGAAAAATCTGAAAAGATAAAGCAACAAGAAAAGACTATCAAGAGAAAAAATGAAGAAATTTCTAGCTTAACATCCCAACCACCAATTGAAATTACAGAAGTATCTAATCGTAAATTTCCATCAGGTAGTGCCGAATTGTCTGATGGGTTAGTTAATTTTATTGAGAACAATTTAGTGAAGCAAATCGAAAATTATGCTCAAGGGAAAGAAGGTTATATCGTACAAGTAATTGGTCATACTGATGGCCAAAAAAATAATCGTTTTCAAGTAAGTAATTTAGATAATCTTTTAGAAGAAGTTGCTCGTGTTAATAACAATATAAATATTAGTAATCTCACCCCAAGTTCTAATGCAGATTTAGGTTTAATGCGAGCTTTAGCAGTAGTAAAAGAACTTGAAAAAAACCCTCGTTTAAAGCAACTAGAATTAAAATTCCGAGCTTATTCAGCAGCACAACTTTATCTACCTTCAGGAGAATATGCGGGAGTACAGCGCTATCCAGATCCTCAGAGAAGGCGTATAGAAATTCGTTTCAGTCCTCCTGCTGACAAAAAATAGATCTCGTGAACTTGAAATCATAGTATTTGAATAAATTTTTGCTACAATTCGAGGATTATTTTACCAAAAAATGAGATATAAAGCCTACCCTTTTAAAGGGATAAAAAAATATTAAATTGAGTATTTTAAACCAGAGAATTTAGTCAGAGCTAATAACAACTGATAACTGAAATTACTCCCATCTCCATACTATTAACTATTTTAATTTTAACCGTACTAAAAATTCTTGATATTCGACTTTTTATCAACTTTTTTATAACCCCAAATGCACTTGTTGTAAATATCTAAAATTAAAGTTGACACCCATAACTATAAACCAGGAATAGTCTTATATATACATTGATAAAATTACAGTTCAGCTATGTCACCTAAAAATAATTTTTTTATTTTTCAACAAGTTATCAGATAATTTTTAGAGCAACTATATCATAAATTCTAGAGGCAAAATATATCAGAAACTCACTACAATTTTTCCCAACTGCTGAAGCCCCCAACAATTTTGATCAAAACTAACAGAATTAATAAGATTTTTCCAAGTTATATATTACATTTGTATTGCAGTATAATCATAAATCCTCATAGTCGAAGAATATGTCAAAATAATTAATAAAACAACACTACTGAAGATAATTACGGAGAAAAAAACAGTGGACTCCAAATATAACCCTGTATCCATTGAACAAAAGTGGCAAAAAAACTGGGCTGAACAAAACCAAGATCAAACTCCTATAAACAATAACCAGCCTAAATTCTATGCTCTATCCATGTTCCCCTACCCATCCGGGAACTTACACATGGGTCATGTTCGTAACTATACTATTACCGACGTCATTGCCCGACTCAAACGGATGCAAGGTTATCGTGTCCTGCACCCCATGGGTTGGGACGCTTTTGGACTCCCCGCAGAAAACGCAGCTATTGACCGGGGTATCCCACCCGCCAAATGGACTCTGGAAAATATTGCCCAAATGAAAGAACAACTAAGACGTTTGGGTTTTTCCATCGACTGGGATAAAGAAGTCGCTACTTGCACCCCCGAATACTACCGTTGGACTCAATGGATATTCCTGCAATTTTTCCAAGCTGGTCTGGCCTATCAAAAAGAATCTGCAGTTAACTGGGACCCTATCGACCAAACTGTACTGGCCAATGAACAAGTAGATGGAGAAGGCCGTTCCTGGCGTTCTGGAGCCAAAGTCGAACGTAAAATGTTACGTCAATGGTTCTTCAAAATTACTGATTATGCTGAACAACTCCTCAATGATTTGGATAAATTGCCTGGTTGGCCGGAACGAGTTAAACTCATGCAGGCAAACTGGATCGGAAAATCTGTTGGAGCTTATCTGGAATTTCCCATAGTGGGGATGGATCAAAAAATCGGAGTCTTCACGACTAGACCCGATACTGTCTATGGGGTTAGTTATGTTGTTTTAGCTCCCGAACACCCTTTGACAGCAAAAGTCACAACCCCAGAACAACAAATTACTGTGGAAACTTTCATTAAAGAAGTAGCTGCTGAAAGTGAATTAGAACGTACCGCCGAAGATAAACCCAAGCGTGGTGTTCCTACTGGAGGTAAAGCTATCAACCCATTCAATAATCAGGAAGTTCCCATCTGGATCGCTGACTATGTACTCTATGAATATGGTACAGGGGCTGTTATGGGAGTACCTGCTCATGATGTCCGCGACTTCCAGTTTGCCAAACAATATAATTTACCCATTAAAACTGTAATTGTGCCTGATGACTCCAATGATGATCATAAACTAACAGAAGCTTATACTGATGTTGGGGTTATGGTTAATTCCGGTCCGTTTAATGGAGAAAAATCTACTGTTGCTAAAAAAGCAATTATTGAACTTGCTGAAGATGAAGGTTATGGCAAAGGTCGCGTACAATATCGTTTGCGAGATTGGTTGATTTCTAGACAACGTTACTGGGGCGCACCAATACCTATTATTCACTGTCCAAAATGTGGTGCTGTACCTGTGCCAGATGAAGATTTGCCTGTAAAGTTGCCCGAAAGTGTTGAATTTTCTGGTCGTGGTCCGTCACCCTTGGCAAAATTGGAAGATTGGGTAAATGTTTCTTGCCCTAGTTGTGGTACTCCAGCAAAACGAGAAACTGATACTATGGATACTTTTATTGATTCGTCCTGGTATTACTTGCGTTATCCAGATGCGACAAATGAAGAACAGGTGTTTGACTCGAAAATTGTTAATGACTGGTTGCCTGTAGATCAATATGTGGGAGGTATTGAACACGCGATTTTACATTTGTTGTATTCGCGATTTTTTACTAAGGTTTTGCGCGATCGGGGTTTGTGTGATTTTGACGAACCTTTCCAAAATTTGTTGACTCAAGGAATGGTGCAAGGTGTTACTTACAAAAACCCGGTGACTGGTAAATATATTCCATTTGCCGATGTTAACCCGCAAGAACCAAAAGACCCAAAAACTGGGGATAAATTGGAAGTCTTCTTTGAGAAGATGTCTAAATCTAAATATAATGGTGTGGATCCAATGGATGTGATGGCAACATATGGTGCGGATACGGCGCGGATGTTTATTTTGTTTAAAGCACCACCGGAAAAAGATTTAGAGTGGGATGATGCTGATGTACAAGGGCAGTTTCGTTTCCTGAACAGAGTGTGGTCAATGGTGATGGAATTTTTGGCAAATCATAGTTTTAGTGAGTTGAAGGCAAAACACCATGGTATTACTCAAGCCGACTTGAAAGATTTGGGTTGGTCTCGGTATTTGATCACTGAAATCACTAAAAATATTTCTGCGTTTAAACTTAGAAATGTGGTGAAAGTTTATCCTGTTGAGGATGTGTTGGTAGCAATAGAAGCTAAGTTCAATTATTCTGAAACTCAACAAGAGACTAAGGATGATTTGCAGAAAGTTTTGACTTGGATCAAAAGTAGGTTTGGTGGGGAGTTAACTAAAGCAGAGAAAGATGTGCGACGTGCGGTGCATAATGCTATCAAGGAAGTAACGGAAGATTTAGATGGAGATTATCAATTTAATACTGCTGTTTCTGAGATGATGAAATTGAGTAATGCTCTCGGTGACGCTAGTTGCAAAGATTCTCCTATTTATGCTGAAGCTTTGGAAACTTTGCTATTGTTGTTGGCACCGTTTGCACCACATATAACTGAGGAATTATGGCAAATTGCTGGTAATTTTGGTTCAGTACATACTCATGCTTGGCCAAAATTTGACCCGGAAGCTTTGGTGGTAGATGAAATTACTTTAGTAATTCAGATTAAGGGTAAGACTAGGGGAACTATTCAGGTGCCAGCGCAAGCAGATAAGGAAACTTTGGAAAAGTTGGCACGGGAGTCAGACATAGCACAGCGTCATTTGGCTGGTAAGGAAATTAAGAAAGTGATTGTAGTTCCGAGAAAGTTGGTTAATTTTGTGGTTATTTAATACTAACTGTTAATATTATAGCAGTTTTCATTTTTCAACAATACAGAGGTTTTGGCTTCAAGGCACTTATGCACTCATGCAGAGGACAGAAGTTTTGTATGTTAGAAAAGTGAAAACCGCTTACAGGTCAGTAACAAATGTTTAACAGAAAGTAAATATTAAAGTGCTACCAAAAATACTCTCATTAGGTCTAGCTTTGTCTAGTTATTTAATTAAAGAAGTGATTTTTTCGCTAATTATCTTTCTGTTTTACCGTCAGATAGATTTTATCTCACCAACTTTTCCCATTATTATCCTCCTGCTGGGTTATATTGCACTATTTTAGCTGAAACAGTCCACTACTAGACTAAGTCAACTAAAATGGTGCATAATAACGGATTAATAAATACCTTTAAAAGATTAAATTTTAGCCATAAATACCTAGCTTACTTATGTAGGCAAAGTTCCTGCCTTTACTAGCTTTTGTTAAAATAGGTCACTATATCTATATATTTAGACTTGTTGGGAATTAAGCAAAAAAAAGCTAAAATAATTATTCGTCGAGGTTTATAGTACTTTTTAGAATTAAAATCCTCAAAACTATTAAGAGTAAGCTTTTGAGAATTTAATTTTTTTAAAAACTAAATTACTATATTATAAATTAAATTTCAAATTTTGTCAAAAGATTAGACGAATTTTAGAGAAAACCCTTTTAAAGGTCTATAAATATATATAAGTAACCTTAAAAATGTTTATTAAGGTTTTTGGTTAACTATTACTCGTCAAAATTTTTCACCGTAGTCTAGATGACTATGCTGTGATGAACTATAATCTGAGGATATTTAACTAAATATTGGCCAAAACTAGATTAAAGCCATGAGAGGAGAAAACTTATAGACTATGAACATCCTAGGAATTTCAGCTTATTACCACGATAGTGCAGCAGCTCTCGTATGTGACGGAAAAATTATCGCCGCCGCCCAAGAAGAAAGATTTTCTCGTAAAAAACATGATCCCAGATTTCCCCAAAATGCTATTTCCTATTGTCTGAAAGAAGCCAACATAGAATTACTGGACTTAGACCAAATAGTTTTTTACGACAAACCTTTAGTTAAATTCGAGCGACTTCTGGAAACTTACCTCAGCTATGCTCCTAAAGGCTTTCGGTCTTTTCTCATGGCAATGCCGATCTGGTTAAAAGAAAAATTATATTTAAAAACCCTTTTAAAAAAAGAATTAGCTACATTGGGTCAGTGTAAAGCATCCCATATCCCCAAACTGATGTTTACCGAACATCATCAAGCTCATGCAGCTTCAGCTTTTTTCCCCAGTCCCTTTGACCGTGCTGCGGTAATGTGTCTGGATGGAGTGGGTGAGTGGGCGACTACTTCAGTTTGGTTGGGAGAAGGAAATAAACTTACTCCCCAGTGGGAAATTGATTTTCCTCACTCTTTAGGTTTACTCTACTCAGCTTTTACTTATTACACAGGCTTCAAAGTCAATTCTGGGGAATACAAACTTATGGGTTTAGCTCCTTATGGAGAACCTAATTATGTAGACTTAATTTTAAATAACCTTATAGATTTAAAAGCTGATGGTACTTTCCGGTTGAATATGGAATATTTCAATTACACAACCGGGTTGACTATGACTAATGAGAAGTTTGATAAATTGTTTGGCGGGTCTCCTCGAAAAGCTGAAACTAAAATTAGTCAACGAGAAATGGATATTGCTGCTTCTATTCAGAGAGTAACTGAGGAGGTGGTATTACGTCTGAGTCGAACGGTGCAAAAAGAACTTGATACTGACTATCTTTGTTTGGCAGGGGGAGTTGCTCTTAATTGTGTAGCGAATGGTAAAGTTCTACGGGAAGGTATTTTTAAGGATATTTGGATTCAACCTGCAGCGGGAGATGCTGGTGGTGCCTTAGGTGCTGCTTTGGCTGTTTGGTACGAATACCATGACCAACCGCGGGTAATAGAAAAGCTTGATAGTAGGAAGGTTCCTAGGAATATTTCTAAGGAATACAATGTTTCTGCTTCTGTGGAGTCTAGAAATTCTGCTGTTTCTGTGGCAAAACGTCTTGTTTGTAGTGCTCCTAATGACATGATGCAGGGTGCTTATCTCGGACCTAAGTTTGAAGATGAGGAGATTCGGGAATATCTTGATGCTATTCAGGCAAAATATGAATATTTGCCAGATACAGAGTTAATGCCTCGGTTGGCAAAAATTTTGGATAATGGCAATGTGGTGGGATGGTTTCAAGGTCGGATGGAGTTCGGACCTCGCGCTTTGGGTGGGCGGTCTATTATTGGAGACCCTCGAAATACTAAGATGCAGTCGGTGATGAATTTGAAGATTAAGTATCGGGAGTCTTTTCGACCTTTTGCTCCTTCGGTTTTGGCGGAACGAGTTTCGGATTATTTTGATATTGAACATTCTAGTCCTTATATGTTGTTGGTAGCTCCGGTGCAGGAGGGTTTGTTAATTCCTATGACTGAGGACCAAAGGCAGTTGTTTGGTATTGAGAAGTTGAATGTGCCACGCTCGGAAATTCCGGCTATTACTCATGTTGATTATTCGGCGAGAATTCAAACTATTCATCAGGAAACTAATCCTCGTTATCATGATTTGATTAGTCATTTTGAAAAGCTCACGGGATGTGGGGTAATTGTGAATACTTCTTTTAATGTGCGGGGTGAACCAATTGTTTGTACTCCGGAGGATGCTTATCGGTGTTTTATGCGGACTGAGATGGATTATTTGGTGGTGGAGAATTTTTTGATGGCTAAAACGGATCAAATTCCTTGGGAAAAGGATGAGTCTTGGAAGGAGGAGTTTGAGTTGGATTAGAAAGAATTGATTAAACGTTAATGTGGCTCAAAGCTAGAGTCCGATAGCTCTTATAATGGACTGACACAATTAATTTGTTTTCCAGGTCATCTGTAGTACTTGGACCCATACTCTAGGGCCTCTCGAAAAATTTAAACCTTGTTGAGAATAGCTAGGGTTGGATAGTACTTTCAGTCCTCTTCTATTCACAATCAAGTAATTAATCGAGTTGCCCTCTAAATATAATTTGAGTAAGGATTACTTCGATGGGATATAGAGCACCTTCAGCAGAAGATATATATCGTTACCTATTTCGGTTAGACAATTATAGCCGATCGCTTACTGATGGATTTTGTTTAAGTATTATTTTTGTGAATGATGACTCACCTGTATGCCAGGACTTGATTAGCCATTACTTTATAGATCTCTGTCACCGCACTGCTGATCGCATACGCATAATTTTCTTCTCAGAGCTTCCTGAAGCATATTTCGAGGATATTGCGTCTAGGATGAACTCTAATTCCTTTTCGGCTAAAAGACTACGTAACAATGGCCTTCTTAACCAAGTAATTGAGAGATTCTCTAGATCAGACAGATATAGTATAGGAGAAATACTGAATGATTTTTGGGAAGCACTACACTGGCGAAACTACAACGAAGTAGATTTCTTTTTGTCAAGAATTTCTCAGAGGTTTGGCCCTACAGATCGCAGACGCCCTTTATCGTTTAGTTTGCCAACATAAAGATAATCCTGATACACAGCTCGAAGCAGGCATATACCAACTTATTGAGGAGATGAGAAGTCGTGAGTGGAGGACAAGGCGGAATCGCTTTCGACGAATGTATGATGACCGTTGGCGCGATCTAACCCCCGATTTAATGTTTCCCATAGACGCGCCTGAAAGAACTCGTGAGTTATCTTTTAATGTAAAAAATAATACTGCAATGCCTGGAATTGGTGAATCCATGCGTTTTGCTGCACGCTTAGGAATTGGTCGTCATGTACCATGTTTTGTTTTTTTCACTGATATAGGTGAATTAACGATTGATGTTTTTCCTGTGGGAAATTTATCAGCCGATGAGGCTTTCTATCAAATGAGATATTGGATTGACGACTTCTATCAAGAAAACCAGGTATCACTGAACAAATGGAATCAAGTTGAGCAAGATATTATTTCCTTTATAAGTTCCATTGATCGATCACTCACAGACATTAAGGATTGGATTAATAAAAGCGAGAGATTATGGGATGAACTGATATTGGTCGCCCAAATTATTGAAAAGCTTCGCAAATTAGGACAGCAGACAACAGACTATAAATCTTTGATTGATAATCTTAGTACTTCTTCTTGGAGATGCAACAGGATTGTGTCTGATTGTCGCGTTCGCTTGGAAAGTATATCCAAAAAACGAGAAAAGCATCAACTTGAACAAGAAAACCTTAAGGTTGCTATTAACAAACTCAAGACAATTTCCATCTCCACCAATATTTATGATGAATGTCTTCTTGCAGCAAGCCAACTTCTTACTTCAAAAGCATCAAAAATCTTAGAAAAAGCAGCAAAACGTATAAAGCAAAAAAGCAACTCAAAATTCATCTCATTAGAAAATCAATTATTTCAGTGGTGGGGAAATACCAAGAAATGTATTCCATCATTTAATAAGTTTAAGAAAGCCCATAAAAAACAATCTGAATTGCATACTCAGTCTCATGAAATTCTCAAATATAAATATAATAATTATAATAATTTTATTGCATCTATTTTTGAACTACCATTTTCAGATAGGCAAGAAATATTTTTAGAGAAAGCTAAACTATTATGTGATGAATCTGATATAGATTTCTCTGAATACTCTTTGCAATTAACTGAATTTTTTACACAGTTACATACTCAAGTTCCTAAATGGATAGATGGAACTAATCTAAAAATCTCTATTCTTTTTCCCTTTAAGAGCCGAGATAGTATTAGTTTTGATACAGTTATGGCCTCAATTGGATATGAGCATCCTATTAGCCAAATGATCAGAGAAAATATGACGGTTGAGCAAAAAAAGAAAAAAGAAAAATTAGTATCAGAAACTGAAAGAATAGTATTGCAATATAGAGATGAGGCATTAGCTGAACTAATCAAGCTAAGAAAACAACCATTGGATGTATCTACTGAAGAAATAGACACATACTCAACCTGCCTTGACAATATGTATAATCTACGCAATGAAATTGAAAATGAACTAATCAATTTGGCTAACTCTAGCTCTAGTCTGGAAAAATCTTTGCGTTTAGTTGAACCAAAAGATATTGAAAACTTTCTAAAGCTATTGAATGAGTATAGAGAGACTACTAACAAGTTTTTTTATCCATACAAGAAAAATCCCAGAATTCAACAAGTGAATATTGACCAACCGCTGCCACAAATTTTTGAATTAAAATTACGAGAAAATCATCTAAATACATCAAACACAAGAGCTAGAGAATTAGAACAAAAATTAGCAAAAACCATACCCAATTCTGAAAATGGGGTCAAATTGTTACAAAATGTCCAACAGAAGTCTTACACAGTGACCCCTAAAGCACGGCTTGTAAGTGAGATCTTGAAAATCAAGGAAAGCCCTCAGAATAGCTCACGACCAAATTCTGTTCCTCCAATATTTTCTGATTCAAATTATCCAGAAAATTTTGAAGAAATACTATGCGGATTAAATGATCAAGAGTTGAGAATTCTATCAAACTCAATAGCAAAGTTAGATTTAGATGCTGTAGTAGGCTCTAGGGAAGAGATTATTAATATAATTCTTACTATTGTTGGTTTACTTCCTAGTAGAGAACTTACTACTCATCGTCAGTATGCAAATCGCCCAATTAATTTAGAGGTAAGTACCATGACAGAATCCAAAAATGTTGAAGTTGAAATGAACTTTAACAGTCAAGTTATTGGAGCAACTGGAAAAAATGAAGGTATTATCAATATTAATACCTCTGATCGCCAAATTCTTGCAGAGGCTGCTGAGGAGATCCAAAAACTTCTAAGGCAGCTTGAGAAAACTAACCCTTCTGCAACTGAGCTTGAACAAGTAGCTTATGTTGATGTTACAGTTTATCCAAGTCACCAAGCAACGAACCATTGCTGCTTTAAGGGCGGGAGGTGGAACTGCAATTGACGAATTTTTTCTGGAAAACAAGTATCTCAAAGTTGGGAAAGCAATTGTCCAAGCATGGCTACAACCAAGTAGCTAAAAATTTCTCAGAGAGATTGTCCGCCATTTGATTTACCTTCATCCAATCTCACCATTCTATGCAGCAGATAGAATAGCGATCGCTCATGCCAGTGTCTTTCAGTTCAGCAGTTTGACAGAATGATAGTTTTGTGGTAAATAAGATTAAAGAAAATTATAGCAGATAAGCGATCGCTTTACCCCAAATGCTTAGGTTTTACCCTTAATACTCTAAGGTATCTAGTTGAGTTAATATTCTCAGTATTACTACTTGTACGCCACTACCACAAAATCAACAATTTCATTTACTATTATTTTTAGCAGTACTTTGATAGTAGAGAAGTGAAAATGGCTTCAAACCAAACATAGATAATGTTATACGTTGTTGAGGCTAAAAATAGCTTAGACCCAAATATATCAAGAAACAGGTTGATTTAAGGTTAAATAATTGCTGTGTAAGGTTTTAATGCTATTTTAAACATAAAACATATTTTTAACTAAAGTCCCGTTACGTAACTCTCTCAAAGTTACCTTTTTATTATAAAATAACTATTGTCCAATAGTTGAAAAAAAAATCATGGGTACTAGAGAAGCATCTTTTTTATTAGGTATCTCTCGTCAACGTTTATTAGTTTTATTAGCTCAAGGAAGAGTCAAAGGTGCTGATAAAAAAGGTAGAATATGGGAAATACCAGCTAATTCGAGTGGAATGCCTGTAATAATTCCGGCTCGGCGCGGTCCGAAAGGTATTTGGCACAAGCAAGAACCCACTGAACCTAAAATGATTCATGTTAATCAAAGCAAGATTAAAAGTAATAAGCGTAAGCCTCCAGAAAAACTAGAACCAGTTGTTTCTGTTAAGGATGGTAAACGCAACGACTATGGTTATGATTTATATATTCCAGGTCCTTGTCTAATCGTCTATCGACCTTACGAACCAGCAAAATGTGGTGCTCATCTGTGGATTAATACTTATAATTGTGTGGAATTTGTAGATACCCAGTTTAATTTTAATCCAGCTACTGCAAGACAACCTAGCAAACAAATCTGCATATAGTTTATTTCCATCTTGGGGTGGAATAATTGCGCCTGTTTGACTCTAGAACGATCAATTAGCTTACGAGGTGACGAGTTTATCAAGCTGGTATATCTGACGAAAGTTAGCAAAACCTGCAAATCCAGTACAACATGTGGCAAGCAGAAATGACGGTCAGTAATATTGACGTCAAGGGTTTGTCAGGTATTTGACTTGCCTTTATTGAGTCTCACAATTCAGTGCAGCCCAGAGACAAGCGATCGCTCTTGACTAATATATTTCATTCCCCACAAGGGGATCCCTACAAAAACTTCTAAGTCTCAAAATTCCTTTAGCTTTTAACTTTTACTTATATGTTTTAGTCTTTTTGTTTGAATATTTTTAATTTTGTCAGAATTTGATGATAAAAAAATCCAAAAAAATCTCAATTAATCAAGGAAATTTCACTATTTTTTAGCATTTTATTTCCATTTTGTGATATATTATAAATTCTTAAAATCTAGAGGAAAGTAAAAAAAAATTTTGAAGCTGCAAATACTGATCATTTCGTTTTTTTAGAGGCAAATAGTCTTTAGTTCTTTTACAATGATAGCTAATTTTTCTCTCCTAACTTTTCTGAAGTTTGATAGATTTACAATTTTTAGGTATGCAAAGATTAAATTTAAGAAATACCCCTTTCCCACAGCTTTTCCAAGGTCGACTAAACAAAACCCACAAATATTTGTTTAGTTTCACTATAGTTTTACCTAACCTAACATTGATTTTTCATAACTTTTTTGTTAACTAATAGTTATAAATTAACAAAACATAAAAAATCATACCGCAACTGGGATAGAATTAATAGTTTAGATACCTACTCAACTAATATTTCTATCTCAATTCAATGTATTTGCCTGTAGCACTTTAGACTTATGGATTTGCAGAAGTGATTGTTGATAGTATACTATCACTACAATACTTCCTCTCATGTGCTGAGCATATCATAATAGATGTATTTTAATCTTATAAAGTATTATTTTTGAGGACTATAAATTTTGGAAACTTATGAATTTGATGTAGTTATTATTGGAGGTGGCCCAGCCGGCTGTAGCTGTGCACTATATACATCTCGTGCAGATTTAAAAACAGTAATTCTGGACAAAAACCCAGCAGTGGGGGCATTGGCGATTACCCATAAAATTGCTAACTATCCGGGAGTAGCAGGTAATATTAGCGGGAATGCGTTGCTAGATGAGATGCGAGAGCAAGCTATCTCTTTCGGAACTAAATATCAGCGAGCACAAGTATTTGGTATTGATGTAGAAGGGTCATTAAAAAAAGTTTATACTCCAGAAGGAACGTTTTTGGGGCGATCTCTGGTCTTAGCTACAGGGGCAATGGGTCGCAAATCTTCTCTTCGAGGCGAATCAGAATTTCTAGGTCGGGGGGTAAGCTACTGTGCCACTTGTGACGGAGCATTTTTTCGCCAAAAAGAGGTCGCCGTTTATGGAGTTAATCAAGAAGCAGTTGAAGAGGCTCAGTTCCTAACGAAATTTGTGTCTACTGTTCATTGGCTGACAAATAAAGAACCACAGCATGAAGATGCCCATGTTCAGGTATTGCTGAGTCAACCAAATGTGAAGCATTGGAATTTTACCCGCCTGACTTCGATCCAAGGTAATGAGTCGGGGGTAACAAATATTTTGATGAAAACTAGAGGAGAACCGGAAGTTGCTTCCCTACAGGTAGATGGGGTGTTTGTATACCAAAGTGGATCGAGACCGATCACAGACTACATTAGTCCTGATATTATTTTGATCGATAATGGTGGGGTTAAAGTAGATGAGATGATGGCAACCAATGTAGAAGGAGTTTGGGCCATTGGGGATATTCGGAATACACCTTTTCAGCAGGCAGTGGTTGCAGCTTCGGATGGCTGTATTGCAGCAATGGCAATTGATAGGTTTCTCAATAAACGTAAGGGCATTAAGCGAGATTGGGATCATTCGTAACTGCTGAAATCATTGTTTGACATATTGTTCCCTTAAGAATATGGAAAGCATAAACTGCTCTAACCTTTGTTAATTGAGGTGTAGTAAATCTTAGGAATACCTCTAGAAAAGCTAGTATGGAACCCTCTATGTTATTTCCATCCCAGGGAGTTAGATGCCAGATTGTTTTCCTCTAGTTTATCTGATTCATTAGATATTGGTCGTAGCAAGGGAGGATTGAGTACCAAGATACAGGGGGTAGTAGATGCTCTGGGTAATCCCACTAGTTTTTTTTAACTCCAGCTCAAGCCTCTGACTTGGAGGGGGCAGATGTTTTATTACCGATGGTGGAAGCAGAAGCGCTATTAGGGGATAAAGCTTATGATGCTCAAGAGCGGGTAATTGGGCCCTTAACCCACAGAGGCATAGAAGTAGTGATTCCTCCGAAAAAAAACCGAAAAGAACAGCGTAATTATGATCAGAGGCTTGTACAAAGCACGTCATCTGAGCGAAAATTTCTTTGCCAAACTCAAACAGTATCGAGCGATCGCTACTAGATACGATAAACGTTCGGTTAACTTCCTGGGAGGGATTTATTTGGTAGCCTCAGTAATTTTATTAGCATAGCGATCGCCATCGATCTACAGCATATAATACCCCTGCATGTCAATCTCTGTAATTGATGACACGCCCTAGCTATGCAGTGGTTCTTATTATTAGACATCTCCAAAAATTATCACTTCCCTTAGGCTTTGTTGTATAAAGATAGAAAATATGGTAACAATAAGCGTGTGGCACAAGAAACCTATAGTAAGGGTAGAGATGAGTAAGTCCAAGTCCAAGTCTAAGTACCTCTTCAGCAACTGGTCGTAGGTCTGATGCGTCCCTAAGACAGAGAGGGAGCCTCACATTTTGGTTGAATGATGAAGTCATAGAGCAGTGGGTAAATCAACAAAAAACTGGACGTAGGGGGGCATCAAATACCTATAGCAATACGGCCATTGAATTTATGGTCACTATACAATCATTGTTTGGTCTGGCCGGACGACAGACTGAAGGTTTTGTCGAATCTATATTTCAATTGATGGACTTAGATTTACCAGTACCAGACCATAGCACTGTATCCCGTCCCTTGCTCAAACTGAATATCCAACTGCCAGTTATACCAACTAATGAAACTATTCCGTACAGTAGTAGACTCTACAGGGGTGAAAGTTTACGGAGAAGGTGAATGGAAAACAAAAGTTCATGGTGTCAGTAAACGGCGTACATGGGGTAAATTACACCTAGGAGTAAATGAGGCTACAGGAGAGATTGTCAGTGGAGTAGTGACTACCAATGATGTCAGTGATTCACAAGCATTTTCTGAACTTGAGAAATGGAGTAGATGGGGAAATAGCCCAAGTATCAGGAGATGGAGCAGAGCACAAGTATAGATGTTACGAGAAAGCTAACCAACTAGGAGCAAAAGTAACAATTCCACCCAGGAAAAATGCAGTAATAGGTCAACACGGCAACTGCAAATGCCCACCTCATCCCAGAGATGAAAACCTCAGAAGAATCAGAAAGGTAGGACGCCAAAAATGGAAGCATGAAAGTGGTTACCATCGGCGTTCTCTATCAGAAACCACAATGTTTAGACTCAAAGTGAGCTTTGGAGGTCAGTTACGACGACGAAAATTCGAAAATCAAGCAGTAGAGTTGTTCATACAATGTGCCATGCTGAACCGTATGATTCAAACAGGTAAACCCAAAAGTCACAAAGTGAAAATCTAGTTAACTTCCTGATGGAAGTTTTTGGCGATTACTACTTTCATGCAACAAAGCCCTTCCCTTACTGTAACTATCTTTTGTGGAGCGATCGCCAGCTCCACCAGATAGTCATTTTTTACGGGCTTTATAGTATGACAGATAGTTACTGTTAGTTAT
The DNA here is from genome assembly GCF_000014265.1 of Trichodesmium erythraeum IMS101. Taxonomy (NCBI): domain Bacteria; kingdom Bacillati; phylum Cyanobacteriota; class Cyanophyceae; order Oscillatoriales; family Microcoleaceae; genus Trichodesmium; species Trichodesmium erythraeum. Next base: position 2,579,009 of record NC_008312.1, on the reverse strand, counting down.
TTACTATTTTATCTAGTTTTTTATTGTTTTTTTGAGAGTAAAATTTATGATTTATAGCAATCGAAGCAAAGGTTAGGACGTTAACTTAACAGCATAATCAACTCTCAATGCGAAAATTTTCTATTGTTCCTTCTGACTTTCTGACTTGATTTTTAATTGGAAACCAATAATGTTCTATTTCATTTAAGTCAGGAGAATATGGTGGTAAATATTCAAGTTCACTTTGGCACTGATTCTATTAATTCTCTAACTTTTTGGGATTTATGAAAACTTGCATTGTCTAATATTACTAATTGTCCTGTTTTTAATTGTGGCAACAATTTTTCTCCCAACCATTTTTCAAAAACTACACGGTTACAAGAGCCTTCAAATGTTAATGGAGCAACTAATTTTCCTTCACACAAACCACTTATAATACTTACCCTTAGACTTCTTTTTCCTGACTTTAAATCGTAATATCTTTTTCCCAATTCATTCCATCCATAACCATAATCTTCTCTATTATCCATACCTGATTCATCTATATACACTAGCTGCTCCGGCCTTTTATCGCGAATTTTGGCCAGAAATTTCTTTCTTTTGTCTTCATCTCTTTCTCTGTAACTGTAAGTTTTTTTTTCTTGTATAACCAATTTTTTTTAAGGCTTTACTTATAGTGCGATCGCTTACCTTATCTGGCCATTCATCAGCCATTTCTTTTTGAGTTTTACTGCCATTAATCTGGGCAAATTTTCTGAATTGTTCTAAGTCTGGTATTTTGGGATTATATCCTTTTTGATAACCTGTTAATGCTATTATATCCCCAGTTTCTCTTCTTCTATGTAACCAAATATTGATGGTATTACGACTAATCTTAAATATAGAACTTACTTGAGTTTTACTCATCCCACCATCAATGGCCTTAATAACTTTTTGTCTTAAGTCATAGCTATAAGGAGAAGGCATAATCTTTCCTAGATAATTTTTCGAGCATTATGTCCTAATCTTTGCTTCGACTGCTATATAATAATATTAATGCTCCTCTTATTAATCTTAATAAACTACATATTTTTAAAATTAATTTTTCATAATTACTCTCTTTAAATCTTAATCTTTCTCGTGTCACTATAAATATTTTATCAGTCTTATTGTCTGTTATAAAACTATTATTTTTTGAGCTTTATTTGATTCTATTTCTTTACTTTTTCTGACATTTTATAGCTTCTTTTTTTGTTTGGCTTGTTGATTTTTTGACCACCTTGATACCCCTTTTTTCCTTAAAATATTTGTTTTTTATCCAACTTTTTTGTATTTTATTGAATAAATTTATATTACTTTATAGACCTCTTTTTCCTACTATTATATCTACTATTTTTTCTGCCTTTTCTGTGATTACTATTTGATTTTTAAACCTATTACTTTTTGGGTTTCCTGAATAATACCTTTTCTGTTTATCACCATTTTTTTTGCTTTTCCCTATCTTTCTCTGTACTATCAACTCTCAATTCTATTTCTGTCAAAGCATCTTTTATCCATAAATATTCCTTTTCTTTTCCCGATAATTCCTCTAGTAAACTAGATGGTAATAATTCCCTCAAAATATTTATCCAAAGCCTGAAAAATATTATTTGCTGTTGATGAGCTAACTCCAAATATTGCTTCTAGTCGCTGAAATTTTGGTACATGATGCAAATAATATAAGCTCAACATTATCTCTTCTGTCTTGCTTAAAGACTTTTTTCTTCCTCCTCCTGTCTTGATTAACCTTTTTTATTGGCTGACTATCGCCTGTCTTTTTTTCAATTTTTTAAGCGTTTTCTATTAATTTTATTAGGTGTTCATCTGTAATACTAATAATTATTTTTGTTTCTTTTGGATGGTTACAAATATATTCTAATACATTATTTATTTGGAAACAGGGTATATATAATTTGCCACTATAATTTTACCTTGATTTTTATTTTGGAGAGGTCTATTAGTAAACTACAATAGAGTGCTACAATATGATGTATCTGAAAATCTCTCTTAGGATTCGTCCGTGGTGGATAGGCAACAGGGGAAAAAAATTAAAAAATATTTCCTAACTTCCCCATATTCCCATCTTCCCTTCAATTTTTCGATCTTATCCTATAAGAGTTCTATTCTATATTGCAGACTAGGTTTGTTTTGTTAATCCAATAAATAAGGTTTAAGAAAAATGAAAGTCAATGGATGAATAATCATATTTCTGCTAAAATTATAACTTTTGCGAGATTTATCATTTACAGGACTTACGCAAGTACGCTATATATAGCGTACTGTCGATATGAAATTCTCCATACTATAATTAGTTTTTTTTCAGATAGATATTACTTTTAATGTATCTTTAAACAAAGTTACAATTAGGTTAAGTTAACTTGCTAAAAAGCTTTAATTATTAGATGATAATGACAGGATTATATTAGTTCAAAAATATGAATTTTAATTTTGTTGACTACTGTCAATATTTACTTAAATCTCACACAAATTTTACTATAACGCTACGCCGCAAATCCAGAGTGAAAATATTAGCCATGATACAATAAATCGCTATTTAAGAGCAGAGTCTTTAAATTCAGAAGATTTATGGCGAAATGTTCAAGAAGAATTTGTTTGGTGATACCGAAGCTTATTTAATTTTTGATGACACAGTAATTAATAAAAAGTATGGATATAATATTGAACTTACACGACGACAATATAGTGGTATAGGTTCATCAAGTTGTTTGCGTTCTATCAGCTGCGAAGTTCGTGGGTCTTGGAATAGTTAATTGTGTATATTTTAATCCCCAAAATGAACAATTATGGATTATAGATTATAGAATTTATGACCCAGATACTGACAAGAAAACAAAAATAGAAGAGTGTTGAAGAAATGATACTTAATGCCATAAATAATAAGAAAATACCATTTAAAACAGTATTAATGGATTTGGGTATGCAACACAAAGATTAATGGGATTAATAGATAACTTAGGAAAAATTTACTACTGTCCTTTAAAAAGTAATCGCGCGCTTTGATGATACACGAGGTGCAGAAAAATACAAAAAAGTTCAAGATTTAAATTGGAATGAAGCTGAAAAAAAGTCAGGAAAAATAATTAAAATTAAAGGGTTTCCACTCTGCCAAAAGGTGAAAATATTTTGGATTAGGTGTATCTGCCAACTTCAGCAGAATATATTGTCACTAATGACTTGACTCAATCATCACTCTTATGATGTAGAGTTTGAATCTCAAACTCGATGGAAAATCGAAGAATTTAATAGAGAAATTAAGCAATTAACAGGTTGAGGATTTTGTCAGTGTCGTCTGCGAATAATTCAGAAAAATCATATTGTTTGTGCAATGTTAGCGTGGAACTTCTTAAAAAGATTTGCTACTAAAATAGGTAAAAGTATTTATCAAGTTAAGCATGAATTATTATCAAAATATCTAACGGATCAATTGAAAAATCCTTCAATTAAAATGAAAGTTATTTGACTTGAAAAACTCAAGGTTTTTTGAGTCAAAATAGTTAGGCGATTGCTAACGCAAAGCTCCGCTAACGCACATGACTATAGTGAAGTTCGTCGAAGTTGTCATGCGCTATATATAGTGTCTTTGCGTAAGTCCTGATTTAATAAACACAAAAATAGGCAAGTAATAAATAGAAATGGCACTATCACAAATTAAATCTATGTTAACAGGTGTACCAGAGACGATGTTGGCAACTTTATACGGTAGAGCAGTAGAAGCAATGCGTGAAGACGCTATTATTAAAGATGAAAAAGCGATAGAAATTTATAATTCAATTGATTATGATTATGAGGCAAGTTTTGGAACTCTATGGCGGGCAATGTATACTGGCTTTGCTATTAGGTCAATTATTTTTGATCGAGAAATTAATAAATTTTTGAGTACATATCCTGATGGCACAATTGTAAATTTAGGAGAAGGCTTAGAAACACACCGTTTCCGAATTGCTAAGGAACAAGGGTTATGGTTGACGGTCGATGTTCCTGAAGCGATAAAAATCAGGGAGCAGTTCATTAAACCTGATCAAAGACATTTACATATCTCTATGTCAGCATTAGATAGTGGGTGGTTTGATTATGTACCGTTAGATAAACCAGTTTTTATAACTGCCCAAGGTTTATTTATGTATTTACCTCTAGAAGAGGTTAAGTTAATTATTCAAGATATTGCCAATACATTTAATCAAGGTTATTTAATGTTTGATATTGTTCCTCATTGGGTATCACGCAAAACTATGTCAACCCAAGGTTGGAAACTAACTAAAAACTATACAGTTCCTCAAATGCCTTGGGGACTTAATGGTAACGAAGTACAATCAACCCTTAATAGTTGGTTAACAAATATAGAGGAAATAGTTGATATTGGTTATGATAACTATCCTCGTGGTGTAATGAAATGGTTATCTTTATTAATATTGTCTTTTACTCCTCTAAAAAATATTCTCGCGTCATCGATCGTTAAATTGTCATTCCGAAATCAGAACTAAAAAAAATATCTTAAACAAACAACTGATTTTCGGTTCTCTGGTAAGTTGATATTAGAGTTGTTGGGAAATAACTTAGGAGAGAAAAAACTCAAACGAAAACTTGACATATTTCCCTAGTAATTTGACTACTTATGCTGTCATCAGATATAAGTTCCACTCACCAGTTGCTGTTAGCATTAATTTGTCATCAAAATCATACTTGTGATTACGATAAATCTGACTGATAGCTCCATAACGCTTGACGCCCGCCAAGGCGTTTTCACAGACTACCCTTGATTGACTCAATTTCCGAAAATCTGTTTTTGTTGCTCACTTAACTCTCCCCCTTTTGGTTTTTTATGGGGGATTCGGATATTTTCATACTGATGCGTGGAGACCTTGGAAACCACTGTCTACTTCTATCGGAATCTCTAGAGGTATATTTCCTATCAATTTTTCCTGGTCATGGAACTTCGACTTCATGCAGCTTTCCTTCTCGTGCCTGACTCAATACCAGCACTTTCTTGTTTTGATTAACTGCTACTAGATGTTTGCGAGTGTGACGCTTTTTTTTTCCTGAATAATTCAGTTTTGGTTTTTCAGAGTGAGTTGGTCTTTGTACTGGCCGTTCTGTGCCATCCATTATCACTCGTTCTACTCGAGGGAAACGCTCTATGAATCCTTGGACACTGTTAATTTGACGCAATGCATCGCGCCTTTTTTTCTCCCAAGGCTGCTTCTAACATAGTTTGTAAGCGATGAACCCAATAATGTGCTTGACTACGGTCGATATCAAACAAGATACCAGCTAAGTCAAAAGTCGGGTAACATTTAAAGTAGAAGAGAATGTCAAACAATTTGTCTTGTAGAGTGCGTAAACGAGCCAAAAGACCTCCTCCAACAGAGCGTTGACGAGGTGAGCGAGTGCAATGTTTGCTCATACATTTGCCCAAAGGACTCCAAGAAAGATTCAAATGCTTTACGGTTTAATGGGTGTTAATGCTCTGAGTAATCTGTCTTGTTTTAAGGCTCGTTCAATATTTAGCATTTTTATGGCAAATTTTTTCTGAAATTATTTTACCTTATTTCCCAACAACTCTATTAATCTCAATTAAATTGCATCAGGACTTACGCATAACCACCAAATATTCTAGGAAATTAACGCCTGTTAAGCGCCCTATAAATGGTGCATAATTTTATATGTGTGGGTAAGTTATGGTATATATTTCTCTAAAGTAAATTCTGAGCCTGATCGATCAATTTAGGAAGATTTTATGCCTGTTACCATTGGCAATATTCATGGTCAGTATTACCGCGAAACCAAATTATATTTCAAGAGTCTGAGCGAGATGAATCAGCAACTGCACATATCCCTAGTGTGAGTATCGACCTGTTATCTTTTTCATCATCACCAGCCTTATAAAAACCATTTGGTATCTTTTGAGGAAAAGGCATTTACTTAAGTAAATAGTTAAGTAGCGATCGCCAATTATCATAAACAAGAGTTAGATAAATGCCATATTCAAGCAGTTTGACAGATAAAGAATGAGTCCTTATTGAACCATACCATACCAAAAAATCAGAAAACTTGCTCAACATTCTGGAGCCAGATACAAATTCTAGATGATATCTTGATAAATTAAAGAGTGATTGTAAATAGTGTGACTTACCACCCTACTCAACTGTACTTTGGGATGAAAAGCGATCGCTCCTTGGAGTGGGAACGACTTAATTACTTATCCCACACTTTAGTGATACACTACTGAAAAATTAAGGGACAAGTATATCCAACTACCTCATCTATACTTTCCCTATTAGACATCTCCAAAAATACTCACTTCCCTTACTGTGACTATCTTTCAAGGAATTAGCGCCTAATCCCCCAGATAGTCATTTTTTACATACTTTATGGTGTTAGAGATAGTTACTGTTAATTATTCACCATATTGAGCTATTGTTTTTGTTATCTTCTTTTCTACATATAGTAGGGTTCATACTAATATTAATAGACATCTCCAAAATAGAAAATAAGGTAAAATTATCAAAACCATTTATGTATGAAGTCTCCCAAATGAATCCAACTTTAGAATATATTTATAATCATCCAAAAGAAACAAAAAGAATTATTGGCATTACTTATGAACAGCTAATAAAATTAATAGCAAATGCCCAAATAATAGAATCAGAGAAAAAGGAGGCAATCGCCAAAACAGAAAAAAGACTAATTAAAGCAGGTGGAGTCAGAAAAAAGAATTTAACAAAGGAAGAAGAAATAATTTTAACGTTATTTTATTTACATGAAATACCAAGTTTTCAAACATTAGGAATTAACTTTGGTATAAGTGAATCAAGTGCTAATAATATTTTTCATTACTGGATAGATATTTTCAGAAAATTACTGCCAGCAAGTTTATTAGAACAAGTAAAAAAAAAGAAAATGAATTGGAATGGGTAAAGGAGATATTAACAGAATTAGAATTAATTGTAGATAGTACAGAACAAAGTAGAGAAAGACCAAGTGAATATAAAGACCAAGAAAAATATTAAATATGAAAAAAGAAAAATCATACTTTTAAAAATTAAATAATAACGACACCAAAAGGAACAGAAATAGTAGATGTAATAGTAGGAGAAAAAGGTCCAGTAAGTGAGGTAAAGATATTAAGAAAACAACAGGATAAATTTGATAAAAAACAAAAATTTTAAGGAGATAAAGCTTATGAAGGAATAGAAAGAACTACTACACCAAAAAAGAAACCAAGAAAAAAAGAAATGCCGCTAGAAATCAAAGAAGAAAATCAAGAAAAAGCCAGAAAGAGAATATTTGTAGAACATATAATAAGATTAATTAAAATATTTAGAATTGCTAGAGAAAGATTCAGATTAAAAGATAATAATTATCAAATTCATAATTATATTCCTTTAATTTGAACCAATATCAAGCTATCCCAAATATTTTGAGCAACCTAATAACATGTTCCACGAATATTCTTTTTTTAGCTAATTTCAAGTTATCTTCTTTCATTTCTGGCGACATTTCTTGTTTTCTAGGCTTTGTTTTGGGTGTCATAGTCCTCTGTGCTCCTTGACACCCTTTATCTCACTAAAATTTTTGTTCTTTATCAAAGTTTTTTTGTTGTTTTATGAGTAAATTTACATCGCTTTATGGACCTCTTTTCCCGACAATTACATCTACTATTTCTGTACCTTTTTCTGTCGTTATTATTTGGTTTTTTAATGTATAATTTTTCTTTTTTCCAGAGTAATATTTTTTCTGTTTATCATCAGAGTATAGCCTATATATGGTTTGTTATGTAATATCTACAATTAATTCTTGTTCTGTTAAAATTTCTTGTATCCATAAATATTCGTCTTCTTTTTTTTTGAAATTGTTCTAACAAGCTACTAGGCAGTAACTCTTGTAATATATCTATCCACAAGGTAAAAAATATTATTTGCCGTTGACTCACTGACACCAAAGCATATTCCTAGTATTTGGAATGTGGGAAAATGGCGTAAATAGTATAAAGTTAAGATGATTTATTACTCGACTTTTAAGCTTTTTTTTCTTCCTCCTCCTGCCTTAATTAGTCTTTGTTCTTGACTAGCGATCGCCTGTCTTTTTTTTAATGCAAGTTTTTAAGCATTTCCTACTAATTTTTCAAATTGCTCATCGGTAATCCCAATAACTCTTTTTGTTTCTTTTGGGTGGTTCTTAATATATTCTAATATCTGAGTCATGAGTATATAATTTTTACAAAATTTTCATGACAATTATACCTTAATTTTTATTTTGGAGATGTCTATTCCTCTGTAGGAACGTTGTATAACAAAAATGCATTCATGTTGCGTTAAGATCCCAGTCTAGACTTTTGATTTCCTCTTGTGAAAAACAGAAGCATTTTCTAATTCGAATTAACTTTGCTTCTTAGATGAAAGGTTTAAACTTCAAATTAGCTGTAATGAAAAAGGATCTGGGAACAATGCTGTCCCCAGAAATACTCCACACAGAAAAGTGTTTACAGTTATGAGACAACAGTGAAAATATTAGACGAGAACAGGTGTTTCATCCATGCTAGCCGAGTATTCGCCAACGCTAGCAGCACTGTTGCACTTAGCACGAGCTAAAAGCTTCTGTTGAGCCTCTGCTACCCGAGCACTGTCACCACTCCAGTAATCAAGTGCAGGTTGTTGAATAGCACGGGCATAAGAGAATGTAACTGGCCAAGGGCACCGACTGCCAAACAATGCATTCATTGCGTTTAAGTGAGCTGAAGACTGCTCTATAGATTGACCTCCCGAAAGGAAAGCAATACCTGCTACAGTTACAGGGACATTTTTTAGGAGACAGTTAATTGTTGCTTCAGCAACAGCCTCAACACTAACTTGAGTCGGGCAGTCCTTACCTGGAATTACCATACTAGGTTTCAAAATCATCTGGTCAAAAGCAACCCCTTGAGTATAGAGATGATTGAAAACTGTATGAAGTGTTTCATCTGTTACCTCAAAGCAGCGCTCTAGAGTATGATTACCGTCAATAAGCACCTCAGGTTCTACGATCGGGACAAGTCCCCCTTCTTGGCAGAGAGCAGCATAGCGAGCAAGGCCATGAGCATTAGCTTCGATACAAGCACGACTGGGAATTCCGTCACCGATAGTAATGACCGCTCGCCACTTGGCGAAGCGTGCTCCCATCTGATAATACTCGGCGATGCGCTCTCCCAAACCATCTAACCCTTCTGTTACCTTCTCATTAGGGTGATTTGCTAAATTCTTTGCCCCAGTGTCCACTTTAATTCCGGGGATCATTCCAGCATCGGTAATGACTTTCAAGAAGGGGACTCCCTCTGTTGTCGATTGTCGGATAGTCTCATCGTAGAGAATAGGTCCACTAATGTAATTAGATAAATCTGGGGTTGTTAGAATGAGTTGCCGATAGGCCTGTCGATACTCTTCGGTCGTTGGAATGCCAAGCTTCTCAAACCGCTTATTGCAAGTTCCATTACTTTCATCCATAGCCAAAATGCCTTTGCCTTTGGCCACCATTGCTTGAGCTGTTACTTTTAGCTCCTCTAAATATGGGCTCATAAACCTCCTCAAGGTAATTGCATAGTTGTTCCTTATTGATATAATATCTTAATAAGAACCTTAATCAAATAAAAATTTTTTTCAATATTTAACCTATGAAAGAAAAGTTGTTGCTGGGCCACAGTAGTTTTTTTCCCGATTGTTTGCTGTATCAGCTTTATACTCTACAATATTCCCATATCATCGCTTTTCGGAAAAATCTATGTGAGTTTATGAAGCATATTTATTAATTATATTATTGAAAAGTATTTCTATTAATAAAAAAAATTAGATTTAAGATTTAACTTGTATAAAGTTCTATGAATGCAACTAGCCAAGCAATTACCCCCGAACTAGCCAGTAAGATTGCTCACCTAGCTTTCCTTTTTCGAGCAGAATTTTCTGGATCAACGGTTGATCTAAGTCCGTGGCTTACCGACGAACAAACTCAGTCTCAATTGGATCCTCACTCCATTGATTTGAGCTTCTATTTGCCACAAAACCTCAGAGTCCTTGCATGTCAATGTGTTTTAATGGAGGTGAATTTTTCTCAAGATCTATTGCTGCCCACCTGCCAACTCCAAACTGTCCATGCATGTGGTTATATGTTGACACAGCAGCAGTGGCAGTTTTCTACAGAAGATTGGACGTTTTTTGGCCTATCAACTCCTAATATTGAACATCAAGTACAATTCAAGAACCTAATTCATCACATTTTTGAGTTATTCAAAAATCCGAATCAGGTGAAGACCTTTGAATAGGGATGAATCTAGATAGAAGTTCAAAGTAAAAAAAATCTTAAATTATACCATTTCTCAAAAACTTTTCTAAGTTTTCTTGAGTAGGGGATTCATCCCTAGCTCCTAGGAGGGTGATTGGTATTAATTCTTCTACCACACTTTAGTAGTAGTGATCTGGTAATGGTGAAAGATATGGGGGTATGATAATTTTTCACCATGGGGAACGAGGGAAAAACTCAACAGAAGGTTACTGATGTGCGAAAAACACTTTCGATAACCCAAGCTTTCCACACCCAAGGGGATTTTTTTAGGAGCCAGGAGGACCGAGTCAGAAGGATTAGAATGAATTGGCTTTAGTACCATTTTTTAAGTCGGAAATTATCTTTTTTATCAAAAGAATATAAGAATGTCAAATCTTTTTATTGAACTTACTATTCATAATATTATGTCCGGATAATCAGTGATGAAAAACTTTCTCCTGTAAGTGCCAATTCTATCCTTCTGTCTTCTGCCTTCTGTCAAAATCCTCCAAAGTGTAAGCATTCAATCGGACATGATATAATATTTTTTATTCACGCTTGATATTATGGATGTTAGTACAAAAATAGTTTTTAGAGTTACCAGATGTGAAATTAGTAGTTTTGACTTAGTTTACAAGTCAAGTAATAAAGGAATATGATAGTCTAGTTATGTTAACTAATAATAAAGACATGTCATTAAATCTGAGAACTTCTGATGGTAATAAGTGTGGCAGTCCATAAGAGTCCTACTGTGATATGCAAGTATTAATGTAAAAAATGGAGTTGGTTTGAGTGTTAATGCCTGTGGATGAGTAGCAGTCGACTATCTTAGCTAAAGCAGGAAGTAAATATTAAAATGTTACCTGTTATTGATCTTTGTAGCAGTTTTATGAAGCACTCTAGAATTTGTTTGAAGATATAAGAGAGACTGAACAAAGAAAGGAAATGTCAGATTGATATCACTTCAGAAAAATTTGTACAAGTTAGGAGGTTCATATGAGGCTTGAAAGAGAGATAAAAGACCCCTATACTTATCTATTTGGCTGTGTGATTGAGCTATTTTGAGTTGATATTTTTTCCAGTTCTCGGAAAACTTACAGGCTATCCTAGATTATACTAGATCATAACCAACAGTGACTAACGCTAGGAGTTAGAATTTCAAGTTCACAACTGCTGGATTGAGAATCTTCCGAAGAGTCTTTTTTTTCCTTATGCTGATCTCAATAGGGTGCTTGATCAATGAGCTTTTTGCAAATATGTAAGACACATCCGTTTATTGGGAATAAAGCATGAACAACCAGAAAAACTTTTAAAACAGACTAAAAAAACTATATTAAAAATGCTAGAAATTAAATAGCAACAAAATACGTAATAATTATTGCAGCAGGTATTGGTAGAGCACTAAAATTATAACTTATTACCTAGTTAGGGCAATATTATTAACAATTAACTCTAAGTTATAAGATTCCAACTTTTCACTGCTGATAAATATTTACCCATATCATGATCTGCTATAAAATCAATACTTAACTTTGATATATCATTAACGACACCATCAATACCATCAACAAAGCGAAACCAGAAACCAGGATCAACATGCAGTGTAATTTCTTGTGTAACATAAACGCAGGTACCTACATGACTATACCCCGCTGTACGACTTGGAACACGAGTAATTATATCATTATTATTATGAAAGCGGAAGAACCTTGATTTTGCTTCTGCATTGAATACACGTGCAGTTCGACGATCTACAGTACGGGGTTGTCCAAAAGTATAAACAGAAATAAAAGGCAAATCTTGGTGAATTAGCCTTGCAGCTGCTACAGTAGCTATAGATCCGCCAAGACTATGACCAGTCAAAAATAGAGGGCGTTTTTTCTTCTGTCTTAATTCCTGGTATTTGTTAAACAATGGCTTCCATACATCTTTCAGAGAATTAGCAAAACCAGCATGAAACTTACCAAATAGCATCTTTTTCCTCTTCACATTAATGTTGTCGAGCCAGTCTTTTAATTCATCAGTTCCACGGAAACCCATACAAAGATAGTCTTCATGTTCAACTAAAATAGCCTGAGAACTATTTTTAGATTCTCCAGTTACAGAAATGAACTTTTTATCTTCAGCCTTCAAATCTGCAATGATTTTTTCTTCATCTGGTTTACTATCTTGACCACAACAATAAGTAAGATCGGATATTCTTGCCATCCAGTAAGCATTATTTTTGCTCAAAAAGGTTTTATAAGGTTCAATTGTTCTCAGGTCGTTTTCAATTGTTTTCAAAACTTTATTCCTTTAATCAAAAACATTACCTACCTAGTATAACTTAATTAATAAAATAATAAAGTATTAATCATCACAATACAATCAAAAAATCAAAGTATATTTAGATAAGCCTTGATTATACTTCAGCTTTAATTTTTACTTACTTCATCATGAGCAATGAGTCAGGTGAAATTGGAAAAATTACTATATTGCTTATTTAATACTAAGGGCAAACACATCTTGTCAATATACCTTATTTAATTTTCAATAAACTAGGCTTTATTGTGCTTGTCGATCATATTTTTCCATATATAGTGTTAATTTAATTTTTAAAACACTATATATGGGATTCAGTAAATATGAGGTTTGCCCTGGTTTAACACTACCCAAATAGGTTCTATAAGCCTTCAGTTCTTAGCATCACAAAAAATAGATTTTTTTTGACTTTTAAAAGCTTTTATGATATTTTTACAGCATTAATCAAATCTTAATTATTAATAAATTAATGAGCGATCGCGAGATACCAAAAATTGATAAAAAGGGTCTCAGGGAATTTGGTCTAATAGTAGGTGGTGTTTTTGGAGGTTTATTCGGTCTATTACTACCGCTGCTCCACAAACATTGGCCTCTACCTGCATGGCCTTGGGTAATTGCTGTTCCTCTATTGGTACTGGCAGTTGTTTCACCACCGACTTTGGGACCTGTGTATAGGTTTTGGATGCGAGTGGGAATTTTCCTGAGTAAGATTATGACTCCTTTGTGGATGGGGTTAGTATTTTATCTTGTAGTTATGCCAATGGGTTTAATTATGCGAATGCTTAAAAAAGACCCTATGGATCGACAATTTCATACTGAAATATCAAGTTATCGGGTAATGAGTCAATTAAAAAGTAAAGAGAGTATGGAGCGACCTTTTTAAATGTTTGAAGGAATATTAGACTTTCTCAAAGACCTTTGGGGTTTTATGAGAGAGCGAAAAAAATATTGGTTATTGCCTTTGATTATTACTTTGGTTTTGTTAGGAGCTTTGATTATTTTAAGCCAGTCTTCTGTAATTGCTCCATTCATTTATACTTTGTTTTAAGTGAAATTCTAAGAATATTCAGTATTAGCTGTCAGTTAATATCAATAAGACTCCTCCCTTGAATATTTATCCCTTGCATTATATTATCAAAAACTTTTATACTTAGCACTTTGATGCTGAGAAATAGTTAGGTATATTGCATCAATAAGTCCATACAAAATTTATAATTTTAGCACAATTAAAAAGGGTGAATCTTAGAAAAAAGTTATTCCCTTTCTGTTAATTATTTAATAACTGAAGTTATAGAAAAAGTTAGCATTAATGTATGAGAATTATTGGTATAATTAGGAATTTATGAAAAGCTTCTGGGGATTGGGGAGAAAGAGTATAGAACTACTTAAATTATCAAAAAATAGTATTCTTAAATATACTTTTTCCCCTTCAAAAAACTATCAAGACCTACATATCACTTGTCTATTTTTTCAAAATGTTTATAAAGCATGTAAATTCAGCACTTTATGCTGACAAGCGTTAAAGTTTGAGTAAGCATCTAATCTTTTCTTGATTATATTTTATTTTAATTCTTTTTGGATGGTAATTACTCCTTCTAGCTGATAGCTGATAGCTGATAGCTGATAGCTGACAGCCAAATGCTGACAAGCATTAAAGTTTGAGTAAGCATCTAATCCTTTCTTGATTATATTTTAATTCTTTTTGGATGGTAATTACTCCTTCTAGCTGATAGCTGATAGCTTACTAAAGCATAGCCTAAAAGACAGGTATAGTGTGAATATAAATTTTTAGTGTGAATATAAATTTTCGTGTTATTTTGCTAAATTAATAAAGCTTGATTATCAGGCATTAAAAACAATAGCTGATAGCTTTATAGCTGAAAACAGAATAGACTGAATATTATTCAACTTTTATGATTAAATTACAAAAAAAATTATAGCTAAGAGGATGATAAAGCTAAAAACTTGGGCAGTAAATATAGGCATGATTTTTGCCAGTTTATTTGTAGGGATAGCGATGGCTGAAGTAGCAGTAAGAATTGCTGGTTTAAAGGGATTAAAAAAAATGCCTGAAAGTACCCATGCAGAATTTTATCCCACATTTCATACCATTCCTCATCCGGTTAGAGGTTGGGAATATAGAGCAAATGTTTCTGGCTGGTGGACGAGTGAAGGAAAGGCTTATTTAGAGTTTAATAGTCATGGTATTAGAGGACCAGAAATTACTAAAGCTAAACCAAAAAATACTTTGCGAATAGCTGTACTTGGAGATTCTTTTACTTCAGCTGTCCAAGTTTCTTATCAGCAAACTTTTGTAGGAGTAATGCAAAAAGAATTGCAAAAATGTACGAATTTAAAAAATAAAAAAGTAGAAGTAATTAATTTTGGCGTTGATGGTTATGGAACTGCCCAACAATTATTAACTCTCCGGGAAAAAGTTTGGGATTTTCAGCCAGATATTGTGCTTTTAGCTTTTTTTATTGGTAATGATGTTACGGATAATTCTCGAAAGTTAGAAAATAATCATTACCGACCTTTTTTTATCTATAAAAATGATAAGTTAGAGTTAGATTTATCCTTTAGAGAGCTAACTATTAGTCAGGCAAATCGTTATATGATAACAACGGTTGATAAATTACCGACTTGGCTGATAAATAATGTTAGAATTTTACAAATAATCAAAAAAGTAGAGACAGATCAAAGAAAGAGAAATGCTGCTAGACACTTTGAAAAATTACAAGCCAATAATTTTAGAGAACCACGAAATCTTGCTTGGCAAGAAGCTTGGAAAATTACAGATGAACTAATAGGAATTATGGCTAAAGAAGTGCAGGAAAAAGGCGCAGAATTTCAGTTGGCGACAGTGATGACTCCTATGCAAATTCATTCCAATAAAGGATGGAGAGAAGGATATATGAAAATTATGGATATTCAAGACTGGTCGTATCCCACAAAAAGACTGCAAAATTTAGGAGAAATTCATAATTTTTATGTGATTGATTTAATCAAACCTTTTGATGATTATATTGAGAAAAATCCAGTTTGTTTTCATGGGTTTAAAAATACAGCAATGTGTACAGGACATTGGAATGCTACAGGGCATAAATTAGCTGGAGAAATTATTGCAAAAAAGTCATGTCAGAGGTTTTAAAAAAAAATTGTAGGTATAGGTAGTTAATAGTAGATTTGAAGTCAAAAAAACTTAGACTGCTATTCAAATTATGTAGAGTATATTGCATCTAATGATTGTTTTTTTATCACAAATTATAGGCTGCTATTTTAAAACCTTGTATAATTTTTTTTGAATCATAAATATATTGTCTTAGAAAACAAAAAAAAGATATCAAATACTCAACTTTTAGTATATAAAGTAAATCATTTTTTTTTCCATAAATTTCTACTCTCCAGTAACTTAATTTGTCCTCAATATGAAAAATAATTTCTTGCTTAGTAAACCTTTATAAAATGAAAAAACTGAATAATTTACTCATAAATATTGGATTAATATTTGTAGCCTTAATAACTGGTATTTTGGCAGGAGAAATAGGATTAAGGGTAGCAAAAATAGAAGGATTGAAAAAAGCCAACAATAACGAACCCCACAGACCTACCATATTTCATACTCATGATCCTCATCGTGGTTGGGCATTACAACCGGGTTTCACTGCTTGGTGGCGAGAGGAGGGGGAAGCTTATATAGAAATTAATAGCGATGGTTTAAGAGACCGCGAATATAGTAAAATTAAGCCAAAAAATACATTAAGAATTGCTATATTAGGAGATTCTTTTGCTGAAGCGGTTCAAGTACCAATAGAGAAAACTTTTTGGTCAATAATTGAACAGAAATTGACAAAATGTGACTCTATTGCTAATAGAAAAGTTGAGGTAATTAATTTTGGGGTTCATGGTTATAGCACCTTGCAAGAACTGTTGACTTTACGTCATCAGGTTTGGGATTATAATCCAGATATTATATTGTTAGCTTTTTTTATAGGAAATGATATTATTAATAACTCAAAAAAACTGGAGTATAGTCAATATAGACCATTTCTTATATATGAAAATGGAGAGTTGGTTGTCGATATGTCTTTTCAGGATTTAATTCCAGCTCTAAGTAATCGCTATGTTGTTTCATTTATAGACAAAATACCTGGTTGGCTGGTAAATAATTCCAGAATCTTGCAAGTAGTAAAAAAAGTAGATTTGAATCTAAAGAAAAAAAAATTAGACGCATATTTTATGGGTTTAGTACCGTATAATTTTCAGCCACCAATCAATAATAATTGGCATCAAGCATGGGAAATTACAGAAGAATTAATCACATTAATAGCAGCAGAGGTGAGAGAAAGAGAAAAAGATTTTTTGGCAGTATTAGTAGGAGATCCAAAACAGGTACATTACGACCAACCATATCTACAAAAAACTTTTATGAAACAATACAATATTAATGATATGTTGTATCCCAATAAAAGAATAGAAGCTCTGGGCGATCGCTTAGGTTTTCCAGTATTAGATTTAGTAGTACCTTTTCGAGATTATGCTGTGGAAAATCAAGCTTGTTTACACGGTTTTGAAAATACATCATTATGTATTGGGCATTGGAACATAGAAGGGCATCAATTAGCAGGAGAAATTATTACTAATAACCTCTGCAAACAGTTCAAATTTAATTATAATCAATAATGAAAAAGCTACATAATTTAGCCATCAATTTAGGATTAATATTAGGTACATTAATATTTACTTTAACAGTAGGTGAAATAGGATTAAGAATAGCAGGAATTAAGCATCCAGCGCCAAGAAAGGATGCAGATGAAAATCCTCTTCATACTTTCCAAGATCTATATAGAGGTTGGGCAGGAAAACCTCATGGGAAAGGGTTATGGAAGGAAGAGGGTGTTCCTTCCGAAATAAAAATGAATAGTGCAGGATTTCGTGATTATGAACGGAGTAAAAATAAACCAGAAAATGGATTAAGAATTGCCTTATTAGGAGACTCTTATACAGAAGCACTTCAGGTAAAATTAGAAGATACCTATGGTGCAATAATGGAGGAAAAATTACAACAATGTCCTGTGTTAAAAAACCGAAAAGTAGAAGTAATGAATTTTGGTGTAAGTGGTTATAGCACAGCCCAAGAATTAATGACTTTAAGGTATCATGTTTGGGATTATCAACCAGATTTAGTCATGTTAGCTTTTTATGCAGGTAACGATCTTAGTAATAATTCTCCTAGTCTAGAACATGACCATTTACGCCCTTATTTTGTTTACAAAGATGGGCAACTTGTAGCAGATATGTCATTTCGTAATTTGAAGTTTTGGCAGAGAAACCGTTATGCTTTTTCTCTGGTGGATTTTTTGCCATTTTGGTTAGTTAAAAATTCCCGAATTATGCAGCTAATTAGAAAGGTAGATATTGATGCTAAACGCCGTCAGTATAACAAAGATTATAGGGAAATTAATATAGATTTTTATAAAGAACCAAAACCAAATTCTGATTGGTCAGAAACTTGGGAAGTAACTGAGGGTTTAATTAAGCTAATGCGAGATGAAGTATATGAAAAAAAAGCAGACTTTATGATGATAACAGTCAGTCATTCTTCTCAAGTACTACCTGATATTCAACAGCGTAATAATTTGAAAAAATCTTTAAATGTGTCAAATTTATTCTACCCAGATATCAGACTGAAAAATTTTGGGAAAAAGGAAAATATACCAGTCTATAATTTAGCTGGTCCTATATGGGATGAGGCTAAAAAAACAGGTAAATGTTTCCATGGTTTTGATAATGCACTTCCCTGCGGTGGTCATTGGAACGTGGAAGGTCATAAATTGGTCGGGGAAATAATGGCAAATTATTTCTGCGATAAATATACTATTCCTAAATCATTTGTGAGAAAAAAAATGTAGGTGTTTAGCTTCCAAATCCTATTTTTTGCAAAAAGCAATATGATTTTCTAGGTAAACTATTGGAACTATGCCCTTTTTGATCAAATTTTGCTTGTATTTTTTTATTTAAATAAAAAATCAATTAAGGTTGGAGGTAAGTGAATTAACTCTGCCCTGGGGAATCAATTTTCTTTACTAGTTGAAGTATTTTTCAATTTATTCAGAAACTTCTTGTATCTATATAGCTTTCAACTAACTTATAATTCCGTGAGGGCGATCACTTAAAACTTTAATGATTTCGAGGAATTACCTATTGACAGATAAAGTTAAATATAAGGTCTTTAAAAAAATAATAGGATAACTTTGTACTTTCCAATTACAGAAGCAGTCCATATAAAATGAGAAGATACTCATGCTGGAACAATAGAAAAAAATTTACGGCAATGTCCAGCCTTAAAAGACCAGACACCCTCATTTCTCGCTTTAAGCAGGTAAACAAAATTAATTACACATTTATTTAAGACTGAATCCCTTATATTGCAAGCCTCACGTCAAATTAGTATAGGTAAACAACTTGACAATGGTGCTTACAGCAGATTCTCAGTATATGAAGTACAAATATTAACAATTAAATTTTCCCATTGCGGGCATTTTGCCCGGGTGAGTGTATCTCACCAAGGTGGAATTTGCTGTATTTCTCTAGAAATTATAAATTTACCCTAATTGTTTATTTTATATTTTCAGGTACTATATATAATTTAGTTTTAACTAAATTTCTTCTCAAGATTAAAAATAATCTCTTGCTCAACTAACCTTATATATAATGAAAAAATTGAAGAATTTAGTCATTAATTTAGGACTCACACTCACTACATTAATATTTACTGTTGCAGTAGGTGAAATAGGCCTAAGAACAGCAGGAATTGAGAATTCCCCACCACCAAGAATAGACGGGGAATTAGATGAGAATTCTCCCTACACTTTCAAAGACTATTACCGAGGTTGGGCAGGAAATGCTAACGGCAAATCATTTTGGACCGGAGAAGGTATACCTTCGGAAATTAAAATGAATAGTGGAGGGTTTCGAGATTATGAACGTAGTAAAAACAAACCAGAAAATGGTTTAAGAATTGCTTTATTAGGAGATTCTTTTACAGAAGCAATTCATGTAAAATTAGAAGATACTTATGGTGCAATAATAGAACAAAATTTACAACAATGTCCTGTCGTAAAAGACCAGAAAGTTGAAGTAATGAATTTTGGAGTACAGGGTTATGGAACAGCTCAAGAATTAATGACATTAAGACATCATGTTTGGGATTATTCACCAGATTTAGTTATATTAGTTTTTTTTGCTGCTAACGACCTTCGTAATAATTCTCGTACTTTAGAACATGACCATTTAAGACCCTATTTTATCTATCAAGACGGTCAACTTGTGACAGATATGTCATTCCGCGATTTAAAATTTTGGCAGAGAGATCGTTATGCTTTTTCCCTAGTAGATTTTTTACCATTTTGGTTAGTGCAAAATTCTCGAATTTTACAACTAATTAGAAAAGTAGAACTTGATGGTAAATACCGTCAGTATCAAAAAGACTATAGTGAAATTAATCTAGCTTTTTATAAAAAGCCACAACCAAATTCTGATTGGGAAAAAACCTGGAAAGTGACTGAAAGTTTGATTAAATTAATGAGAGATGAAGTCTCTGAAAAAGGAGCAGATTTTATGTTGATAACAGCGAGTGATTCTCATCAAGTTTTACCAGATATTGAAAGGCGTGATGGATTTAGAAAATCTTTGAATGTATCAAATTTATTTTATCCAGATATCAGACTAAAAAATTTTGGGAAAAAGGAAAATATACCAGTTTATACTTTAGCGGGACCCATTTGGGATGAAGCTAAAAAAACAGGTAAATGTTTACATGGGTTTGATAATGCAATTCCCTGTGGAGGTCATTGGAATGTAGCAGGTCATAAATTTGTAGGAGAAATAATGGGAAATTATTTATGCCAAAGATATACTGCTCTACTCAAAAAATAATAAAGGAGGTATAAGGGAAAATCTTTATTTATTTATGGGGTTTGTTATAGGTGCTTGAGGCCTAGGAAAGTTGGGTCTTGAAATAGTTATTTTTTCTCTTCGTATAGAAGATTTTTAAATGTTAGTAAACCACAACCCAGGGAAGTGGTATATAACTTTCCTACAAAGTTATTATATTCTTTAATTTTCCCAACCTGAAAACTGTTGTAAATAAGTTTACTGGAGTTTTAACTATTGTTTATTGGCGATTAAAAAATAGGAAAATAAAAATTCGGCAATGCGATGAAAAATTTGAAATTAATTCAGGTAATAAAAACAGGATTGAGTTTAGCTAGCATTAACTTAATTTTAGCATTTATTGGTTTAGAGGCTGTTTCATTAGGATTTTATTATTATCAGGAAAAACAACTATTTTATACGAGAAAAAATACGATTTCTCAAGTTAGAGAAGAGTTGAAAAAAACTGGAACTAGACTAGGTGAAAATATAAATAATGAATCAATATTAGAACGGTTACATCCTTTTTTTGGCTATGTACTAAAACAAGGAAGTTTTGCCAACGAAGAATTAGGAATAAGGGTTAATAATTATGGCCTTGTATCTATGTATGATTATCCTTTTGTTAAAAGCAATAAAAATCAGTTTATTATCGGTGTATTTGGGGGTTCAGTTGCTAATGATTTTGCTGTAAATTCAATTTCCAATGGATCCATAGGTGATCAAGGATTTATTCAAAATTTAAAACAAATTCCCCAATTAAAAGAAAAAGAAATTATCATTTTATGTTTTGCTAGTGGGGGTTATAAACAACCGCAACAGTTGTTAATGCTTAACTATTTTATTTCTATTGGGCAAGAATTTGATTTAGTTATTAATATAGATGGTTTCAATGAAGTAGCACTATCTCACCAAAATAATCAGAAAAGAATAGATTTATCTTTGCCAAGCATACAACATATTTTACCTTTAACGCAGTTAGCTAGCGATGATTTATCCGTAATGGCAGCGATAGTTCAAATTAGCGAACTGAAAAATAATTTATCAACTGGTATTAATAAATTGGAAAGTTGTAAATTAGCATTGTGTTATGGTTGGAGAAGCTTGCAGGTTAAAGGATTATTCGACAGGTATAAAACAGAAATTATCAAATATGATAAAAAAATTGCCAAGAATTCTAGCAAAATTGATGGGAGTAATAGTCTAGTATATTTGAAGAAAATGCCAGCAGTATTAGAGGAAAAAGTTGCTTTTGAGAAAGTTGCTGAAAATTGGTATGAGTCATCACTAACAATGAGTCAAATTCTAGCTGATAGAAATATATTGTACCTTCACTTTATTCAGCCCAATCAATATTATCCTACAGAAAAAGTCTACAGTCCAGAAGAAAAAATTTTTATTATCGAAGATCATTCTTATGCTGTAGGAGTTAGAAAAGGTTATCCAGTATTACTTTCTAAAATTAATAGCTTACAAGAGGCAAAAGTTAATATATTTAATACTGTGAATATTTTTGATGAGGAAAAAGAAATAGTTTATCGAGATGCTTGCTGCCATTATAATATGGTTGGCCAGACAATATTAGAAAGGTATGTTGCTAATTCTATCAAAACTATTATGGAAAAGAAAGAAGTAAATTAGAGTAATAACATCCTAAGCATTCACTTATTAGTTATTCGCTGTTAATTCATTACCTTAATAATAGGAATTAGTATTGATATATTTAAGGATAATTATAACTGTAATCATAAGTTAAATTATTTCTGTGATTGTCTTTGAGAAAAGTGAGAATGTGTTAACCAAAATTATAAAGTTAATGAGGCAAAATATTAGGAAATTGACTGGGAATTTATCTCACTCAATTGGGAGAAACAATTGTAGTTAATTATCTTGGTAATTTTATCTATAGTTTAATCGAAAATATAGATATAAAATTACTTGAATAGAGCTAATGAAAACCCGAAAAAACTTAATCCTAAATAAATAAATTGCCTATGGAAAATATTCAGGAGCTGGCGAGGCATTTATATTAGTAAACTGGCAGGTATAATTCCAACCAATTACCTTTTTAATTCTCTCCCCAATTTCGTGAAAAATTAATATAAAAATAATCTCAGTACTTTCTCAGGTTGAATCGAAAATATAGATGGAAAACTTAGCAGAAAAAATAAACAAGCTACAAAATTTTGTAGTAAATCTAGGGATAATAATAGCTACATTTACATTTGTTGTGATTGTGGGAGAAATAGGATTAAGAATAGCAGGAATTGAACATCTCCCACCACCAAGAACAGATGAAAAATCAGAAAGTAAGTCTCTATATACTAGTAAAGATCCAAATCGTGGTTGGGCAGGAAATTCTAACGCTACAGCATTTTGGACAGGAGAAGGTATACCTTCAGAGTTGAAAATGAATAGTGGGGGATTTCGTGATTATGAACGTAGTAAAAATAAACCAGAAAATGGCTTAAGAATTGCCTTATTAGGAGATTCTTTTACAGAAGCAGTTCATGTAAAATTAGAAGATACTTATGGTGCAATAATAGAGCAAAATTTACAACAATGTCCTGACTTAAAAGACCAGAAAGTTGAAGTAATGAATTTTGGAGTACAGGGTTATGGAACAGCTCAAGAATTAATGACATTGAGACATCATGTTTGGGATTATTCACCAGATTTAGTTATATTAGCTTTTTATGCTGGTAATGATATTCGGAATAATTATCGACCTCTAGATCACGACCACTTAAGACCTTATTTTGTTTATAAAAATGGTCAGTTAGAATCAGATATGTCATTCCGTACAATGAAACCTTGGGAAAGAGGGCGTTATGTTTTTTCAATGGTTGATATATTGCCAATTTGGTTGGTGAGAAATTCCCGAATTTTACAGCTAATCAGAAAAGTTGATATGGATTATAAACAAAGTCAATTTTTAAATTATAATGGTCAAACTATTATCTCTTTTTATCGAGAACCTGAATCAAATTCCGACTGGGATAAAGGTTGGCAAGTAACGGAAGGTTTGATTACATTAATGAGAGATGAAGTCTATAAAAATAGAGCAGATTTTATGATTATAGCAATTAGTGATTCTCATCAAGTACATCCTGATTTAGAGTATCGTGAAAAATTTAAAAATGCTCATAATTTATCAGATTTATATTATCCAGATAGAAGGATAGAAGCGTTTGGTAAACAAGAGAATATTCCAGTATATATTTTAGCGGGACAATTAGGAGATAAAGCAAAAAAAACAGGCAAGTGTTTATATGGGTTTGATAATGGGGAACCCTGTGGAGGTCATTGGAATATAGAAGGTCATAAATTTGTAGGAGAAGTCATGTCAAATTATTTATGTGATCAGTATAAATTGGAAAAGTATAGCGATTCTAAATGATTGATAATGTTGTACATTTAGTTCTCACATATTAGATATTAGCTATTAATTAATTGTCCCTAAAGCAGGAAATAAAATTGTTATATGGGTAGACAAAACATAAGTTAAAAATAACGTTAAACTTTGATACAGTAAAGTTTTATATTTAATCAATCTTTTTCATGACATATTCTGTGTTTGAGAAAAAATTAGCAATAGCCGCGTATTTTCCTGACATCAAAAAAGCAATTGCTTTGCATTTTTGCTTTTAAAAAATGTGAAATTAAAAATATTACAGAGCCAAATTTTTATCTCACAATTTTTCAAAAATTAACCTTTTTTATGTGTTTTTTGTTTCCTAGTTCACTGTTTTAGATACCATGAATTTAGTGATTTTTTATAAAATAAGTATTATTTAATTAAATTATCAGATATCTTTTAAATAATTAGGTTAAAGGCTATTACAGTATATTTGATAATTAATGTGGTACAACTGACGGAGTAAATATTTTTTCTCTGTTCCAGATCCTCTAAACCATTTTCCCTATTTACTACTGGCTAAATATATAATTTATTAATTAGGAATATGTTGTATATAATCATAAAAATACCTCGTCGTATGACTCTTATTATCAAAATAATATAAATCCAAAATATCCAGTATTTATGCTGGAGTAAAACTGAAAAAATATATAAATTATTTGCTATAAAATTGCCATGAAAAAATTGAGTTTTTTGAAAAATACCTCAGAACTATGGAAAATTGTTTTGATGAATATAATTTTCTTATTTGTATTTTTAGAGTTAGGTTCTTTAGGTTGGTATTTTTTCAAATATAAGCAATTTTTCTATACTAGAGAAAAAGTAACAGAAAACAATCAAGAAGAAAAACTAGAAAATGAAAATGAAAATAAAAATGCTAATGTCAATACAAATCCCATGGGAATAAACTTAGCAGGAATTAGGTTAGAAAGTTCTGTAATAGAAAGAATTCATCCTTACTTTGGGTATGTACAAAAACCTGGACCAGATTTTAGAGAAGATTTTAAATATAATGATGCTGGTTTTATTTCTCCTTATGATTACCCTTATAAAAAGAAGAATAATAATCAATATATAATCGGAATTTTTGGTGGTTCAGTTGCCTCAAACTATTCAATATATGAAATTAAGAATCAAATCTTAGAAAAGAAATTAAAGCAACTTCCAGAATTTCGGGACAAGGAATTTATTATCTTATCTTTAGCAATAGGAGGCTATAAACAACCACAACAATTAATACTATTAAACTACTTTCTTTCCATAGGTCAGAAATTTGATATGATCATAAATATAGATGGTTTTAACGAGGTAACTATAGCTAAGTCAAACAACGAAAATGCTGTTAATATTATGATGCCAAGTACTAACCATGTTGTACCATTAACGAATATAGCAAATAATAGTCTCTCCACAAAATCTATTCAAGCTATGTTAAAAATTAACGATAGTAAGAATAAGTTAAAGGGTACCTTAGAAACTTTAGATAAATGTCAAGTAGCTTATTGTTATGCCCTAACATCAATTTATGTGCAAAATTTAGCAAAAAAGTATCGTAAAAATGTCAAAATATTTGATAAAGAAAGAAAAAAAGCAGCGTCACAAGCTGCTGGAGAAACAGAAGCTAGTATAGTTTATTTTTATGCACAGTCTCCTGAATTAAAAGAATCAGAGTTATATGATACAATGGCAGAACACTGGCAAAAAACATCAATAATGATGGAGCAAATAGCTGCAAGTAATAATATTTTATATTTTCATGTTTTACAACCTAATCAATATTATTTTACTAACCGAGTTTTTTCTGAAACAGAAAAGAAAATTGCTTTTGACTCTGATAGTCCTTTTAGAGAAGCAACAGAATTAGGATATCCTGTACTTTTAAGTAAAACAGACAATTTAAAACAAAATGGTGTGAATTTTTTCAATGGTGTGAAAATTTTAGATAATGCCAAAGAAATCGTTTATATAGATAGTTGTTGCCATTATACTGAAGCTGGAGAAAATATTTTGTCAGATTTTATAGCCAATTCAATTTTTACTACACTTACTGCCAATGAAAATCAATTAGGAGATAGTAAAAATGAATAAAATAATCTACTGAAAACTAGGGAAATTTTTTCCCAGAGAGATACTTATATATTACTTCTGCAGCTAATTTATTACCAGCAATATTCCAATGAATATCATTGGGTTTGTAGAGAACAGTTTCGGAACCAGTATTAACAAATTCTTCGACAAGATCGAGATGAGATATATTGTATTTATTCAGTTCTTGAGATAGTAATTTATTAGGTTGTCGGAAATCAAATTGTTCTGGAGAAAAATTGTAATTAGTAATTACTTTTTCTCTGAGTGGTTTAATGACTTGTACTTCATCAGGCATTAAGACTACGACTAAATTAATATTTTGGCGATCGCAGATTTCCTTGATTTTTAATAAGTCGCTAAAAGCATCATTAAAATGTTCTAGAAAATCTGTTTTTTCAAGATTTTTGATAAAAATATAACTTCTATTTTTAGCCTCTTGTAAATGAAAGTCATCTGGTACAGTAGGTAAGTCTTCTCGATATTCAATACCATGATGATAGAGGTTCCCTTCAAACTTACTATTCACCTTAATCATAAAATCAAAGAAAGATAAAACATAAGAACTTTGAACTGTAAGTAATTTCCTATCTTGTTTTGATTTATAGTTATCAGAAAAGTCATTACCAATATAAAAAGATAACAAAAGCATATCAGGATTTAACTCTAATCCTTCATTGACAAATAGGGATAAATAATCTTTCGGTCCAATAGCAATTATTCCCATATTAATTAATTCTATAGATTGCTGACTATCCTGATTTAGTTTAGACTCCAATAGAGTTAAAAAATTATGTTTGTAGGGAATACCTCCATAGGCAAAAGAATCACCTATACCAATAATTCTATATGTACCTTCTGCTTTTTCTTTGGTAAATTCTACATCTTTAAATCCCCTAGAATTTAACTGAAAATCATAATCTGTAGACAAGGGTTTTCCTCGCCAGCGATTATAAGATGAGGGGTCATAAAACATAAATGAAGGATTAATTTTGTGGTAAATTCTGAATACAACTTCTGTGAATCCAAATGTTATTAAAGAGATAATTACTGTTTGACGGAGGAGAGAAAAAATCTTTTTCATCATTAAGTTTTAGTTTTGCGAGATGAATATTTTTGCTTGATTTAAGCAAAGTGAATCTAGATTACTAATCAGTAAGAGATTAATATAACATATAACTGTTAGCTGTTAGCTATTAGCTTTTTAAATAGGTAGACAGAATTGTTTGTGTATCTAATTTATCATGAGCTTTTCAGGTTACAGAATTGCCAAAAAAATATTAACTGAAGCGTATTGAAATATAATCTCCACAAAAATATGCAAAAAAATAATTATAAATTAAGTTATAGATTAATTTTAGGCATCAGTTTATGTCTAGCAATAATTCCAGCTATAGTTTTAGGAATTCTTATCCTTAAATATAGTATTAATGTACCAATTCAAGACCAATGGCAAATCTCTGCTATTTTTGAAAAATTCAATCAAGGAACCCTATCTTTTAATGATTTAATAGCACAACATAATGAAAGTAGAAAATTTTTTCCCCGGCTAATTTTTCTGACCTTAGCATTGATCACTAAATGGAATATTAGATATGAAATGTTAGTTACATTTTTACTAGCCTGTATAGTTTCTGTAAATATTTATCTGTTAAATAGACTAACAATATCTGGTTCGCATATTAAAAGTATAACCATAGCATTAATATCTAATATATTCATCTTTTCTGCTGTTCAATATGAAAATTGGTTGTGGGGTATTCAAATAGTCGTTTTTACTCCTATAGTCTGCATTACTACCTGTATATTAATTGCTTATTCTCCACTAAATAATATAGCCAAAATTTTAATTTGTATGGCCTTATCAACCATCAGCACTTTTTCTTATGCTAATGGTTTATTAGCTTGGGTAATAGTTTTACCAATACTAGCTTTAGTCAAACTAAAATCTTGGTCAGAGATCAGGAAAAATATAATTTTATATCTGTTTTGGATAATTGGATTTATAGCTAATATAACCTTTTACTTTCATGATTATCAAAAACCATTATCTCACCCTAGTCCATTAGAATCACTTCAATATCCAGATCAAACTTTCCAATATTTTCTAGCATTTTTAGGTAGTTCTCTAGGAATTGGTAGTAGTATACAACCTCTAAATAATTCAATTATTCTTGGCGCAGTAATTATTATTCTATTTATTGGTTTATTTTCTTATGTAATATGGCATATTAAAGACTATGAATTACGAGATAAAACTATTAGCTGGATTATGCTTGGTTCATATACAGTTATTAGTGCTTTAGTTACATCATTTGGTCGAGTAACACTTGGTATAGATCAAGCTCTTTCATCAAGATATACAACATTTTCAACATACATTATTATCTCTATAATTCATTTAATGATAATTGTGGGAGAAGATGCTATTAAAAAATATTCTTTTTTAATTAATAGAAGTTTATTCTCGAAAGTTATTTGCTGGTTTATTGGTATAATAACTGTTATACAAGTACATAATTTCACCTATAGTGTAGAAAAGATGAAGTTATGGAAACAAGATTTTTTGAAATATAAAGGCTGTTTACTACTAATTGATTTTACTCATGACAACTGTCAAAATCTAATTGATTCTTACTATTTTGAATATATAAAACAACGGGCGCATTACTTAACAGAATTAGGCTTTTTAGATCCTGGCTTAATCAAGACTAATCAAATTCCAGAGTTAATAGACACGAATAATAGTAGACAAGTAGAAGGTACTTTTGAAAAGCTAGAATTTATTGGGGCTAATAATTTATTAGCAACTGGTTGGGCAATATTTACTGATACAAATTTACCTGTAGATGCAATAGTGCTTAGTTATGATAATTGGCAAGGTGAACCTATTGTTTCTGCTGTGGCAGATATGACAATGTCAAGACCTAACCTTGTCAAAGAATTTAAGAGTCAAAAATATTTTAAATCAGGATGGCAAAAAGTATTATCTACTCATAGGTTTCCCCAAGGAAATATTTATATAAAGGCTTGGGCATTAGATACAAATACAACTAAATTTTATCAAATTCCTGGTATTTATATAGTCAACAAAAATGGTGAAAATATTAGTGTTTTATTAGGTAATTAAATAAGTAATAGTAACTATTCAGATTTTCCTTGGTCATGCTACGCAAACATCTTTTTGAACATATTTAACTAACTCCTAAGGTTAGCTGATGAGCTTTACTCATATATTAGAATTGGATATAATTTAATAAATTTCAGCCAAGGTTTTTTTTGCAATTCTGTAATAGTAGTGACCTTCTAATTATGGTTTCATATCATAATAGTTTTGGTCTTATCTGAACCGTATTAGGATATAGTTAACCAGGTATATAAAATTAGTTATACTTATATGTGAGACTAAACCTTTTATTATATACTTCACGTCAAACTAGAGTAGGTAAACTCAAACCATAGGGTTCATAACGTTATTTTTCTATAAAGTTAGTATTCAATTTTGATAACAATAATTGTGTTTTATCCCTAATATTGCTAAATATTAATTTAATTGATATTGATTTTGATAGTTGTTTGAGAATAACTTTCTCTATTTTTGAGTTCCAAAACTTATGCACCTACTTTGAAAACAATAGATTATCGTTCCTAAGAGTACTATATTAAGGTGCCTTTTTTTGAGGATATATTTAAGATATTTATCAGTTTACCAAGGATGAATTTTACTAAACAATTAATCTGTTTATAACTACTATTTACTGTGAAAATACTTAAGAAAATTATGGTTAATAATACTTGATTTTGATATTTTTATCTCTAGGTAAAAATGATTAATTTTTTTTAAATTTTAAAGTATACTTTTAACCATAATATCTTGACAGAAAAACTAAGCACTATTTTTTAATAGAAATAACAAAAGAGCCCTTGATTTTTTTTTCGCTCGCCGAGAATGAAAATGCCCGCTTTGTAGGGAGATAGTTTTTACTCAAAAAATTTTGACTATTTATTGATAATTTTCATAACAATTTTATTAACTTAGGCTATACTGATTCAATATAGCTGAAATGTAGAATAATTTCCTGAAACTAATGTAGCGTCACAGAATAAACTCTTAGAGTAATCAAAAATGAATAGTCAAAACAGAAAAACTAAAAGGTAAAATTTAGTCTTAGTTTATTTGAGCTCTCAACATATAAGGAGAGAGTTTTTACTCAAAAAAACTTGACTATTTATTAATAATTATAATGTCCATGTTATTCACTTAAGCTATACTAATTAAATATAGCTGAAATGTTAAATAATTTCCTTAAATTACTGAGTGAGTCAAAGTTTTTATCCGATTGAATATTGATGCATAAATGGATGAATGCACGACTACTTAACTTCCGTAAAACTGTAGAATTACTAAACAGAAACTGAAAATATAATGACAATACAACTCCAGGATAAATTTGCAAAACAATACCTCAAAGAATTGCTTTCACCTTTTGGTCAAGTCGAAATTAGTCGAGAGTTAGCTGGGGAGGGGAGACAAGCAGATATTTATTTTTCTCCTGCCTCAAAACCTCCTATTTCTAGTCTTAATTTAGGAATTTTAAGTAAAATATTATTGAGTGATTGTTTAATTGAAACATTTCGGCATAAACTTACCTTGAATGAAGTTCGTAATTGTTTGCTGAAGTTATTTTATATTCAGAGTGAATTGCAGCGAGAAGCCACAGAGAACCAAGAATTGATTAATGAAATTGATTTACCTTCTTTATTGATTATAGCTACTGCTACTTCTGAGAAATTAATTAATAGTTTTGGTTTTCAGCTTAACCCAGTCAATCAGATTACAGGAGTTTATATTTCTCCAGTAGGATGGAAAACAAATCTAATTGTAATTAATCAATTACCAATACTTCCAGAAACTCTTTGGCTGAGAATTTTAGACAAAGGAAAAACCCAAGAATCAGCTATATTAGAATTGGTTGATTTATCACCAGAAAACTATTTAAGAAATCGGGCGCTAGGACAGGTTTCAATTTGGAGAAATCGTTTATAAATCAAGTAGTAATTAACATTTTATTAGAGGATAAAATTAATTTTAATTGATCGCCAGATCATCTGAAATAAGGTGAATATTTCGGAGAATAAGGAGGAGAATAATAAGAAAAGATTGTACTGAAAAGCTTATTAAAAAATGGATGGGGGCGAAGTAGACTAAAAGTTATTAAATTTTATATAAACTTAGATTTTACTTGTTTGCTAATGAGTCTGCTAAAGTATTAATTCAGTTGCTTAATTTATCACGGAAAGAACTTTTAGAGTTAAGCCAAATGAATCGTCAAAACCAAAAAATTGAATGGAAAAAATTAGCCTGGTTTAATTCGACCTCTGGATCTATAGGGAGAGAGGTTTTTCAAAAAAAAATTTATTTATATCTTTAACTAAATGATTGAATAAAATATTTGCAGCTAATAAATTTCCAGCACTATTCCAATGGGGTTCCCTAAGCAAGTATAAATGACGGGTATTTTGTTCGATTTTAAATCTATCCAACATATCTATATAAGGGATGCCATTAACTTCTAAAAATTTGCTCAAAATTTCTTGCTGACAAGTCAAATTATAAAACTCTCGTTGTAAATTATCATACTCTGCAAATATTTCATTTAATAACTTCTCATTAACTTGATATTCGTCAGGATAAATAGCGACTATAAATTCAATATTCCGAGATTTTAGTAATTTTTGCATCTCTAAAATACTGTGAAAAATATAGTTGATATTCTCATCCCATTTACCATCAATTAAATCTTTAATATTACAAAACTTAAGCCGGCTTTTTTCTACTCTTAGAAAAGCTTTATTAGATAAAATTCCCGGAGATTTTTCCCTGTCAATTATTAGATTTGATCCTAAATTTAAACTAGGAGCTAGAGAACTACTTAGTAACTTTACAGAATCCTGTTTACCCTTTTGTAATTTTTGGTAAACTTGATATTTTTGCTGTAAAAACATTAGTAATCTAGACTTACCAATAATTGGATAACCAAAAATAATTAACTCGTCTTTCTTATCTATATCTATATATATATCATTGACAATAATGCGTTTCCTTTTTGGGTTAGCATCCTGAAAATCATTACCGACAAAAAAGCCTAATACTACTAAGTTTGGATTATATTGTAATCCAAACTTTTTCAACATAGCTAGTTGCTCACCAGTATGAGTTCCTGGATAGCCAACATTAATTACCTCTACCTGACTTTTACCAAAATAACTATCAAATTTTTTCTCCAATAAAGCCGTATAATTTCCTTCTTTTCCACCTGCCCAATTAAAGGAGTCACTAACAACTAGCAGACGAAATTTATTTTGGTTTTTTTCTAAAGGATAATCTCGGTCGTTGAAGCCAAATTGATTATTGCCATTCATATAAGGCCGCACTCGAAAGCCTAGATCTGGGTCATATTGATACAGCCCTTTAAATAGGTATGGTTCAAAAAAAATCATCAAAATTTCTACCAATAGTAGAGGTATAATTATCCATGTAAATGTTAATAATAAAAAAAATTTGATTTTTTTCGGTTTAATGAATTGGAAATAATTACCCATAAAATGACAACTAAGTTATAAATCTGGGATAATATAACATACTAATCAAAATTACTAAAAATCTGATGACCAAAACAATAAGGTCTCAAGCTTCCTGCTGAAACTGGAGCGAAGTTCCTCTGTTTGCCTGGCATTCCAAACTGATAACTGATAACTGAAATGACACTATCATCTATTATTAGGCTACTGGGGCGATCGCCTCTCACAACCGAACTCCTAAACAAACTCCAACAATACCAATGCTTAGGACTCAACGGCGCTTCCCGTTTACCTAAAGGTTTACTCACATCCACCCTCGCACAACAACAAGAGCAAAATTTGCTGATAGTTACTGCAACTTTAGAAGAGGCGGGCCGATGGGCGGTACAGTTAGAAGCAATAGGATGGCCTAAAGTTCACTTTTACCCTACTTCAGAAGCATTCCCTTATGAACCTTCCAACTCAGAAGAAATGATTTGGGGACAAATGCAGGTTTTAGCAGACTTAATAAGTGAGAATGTCCCAGAAAATGTAACCAGCAACGGCAACAGTAGCAAT
Organism: Trichodesmium erythraeum IMS101; assembly: GCF_000014265.1. Classification (NCBI taxonomy): domain Bacteria; kingdom Bacillati; phylum Cyanobacteriota; class Cyanophyceae; order Oscillatoriales; family Microcoleaceae; genus Trichodesmium; species Trichodesmium erythraeum. Next base: position 2,545,822 of record NC_008312.1, on the reverse strand, counting down.
AAAGCAAAAATGGCCGTAGTAGCAACAGAGCGATCGCTCCAACCTCACCTACCTACAGTTAAAAAATTTCAACCCTACTGCCTGACCCTTATGGCCAGCATTGCTAGTAGCTCAAAAACCTTAGGCTCAACTAAGATATCAAACACAGATATAGAGATAAATCATTCTGAGTCTGATAGTTTAGAGCGTCCATCTTTAGAGGAAAAACTTGTCCAGATGGGATACGAACTAGTACCATTAGTCGAAACTGAGGGTCAGTGGAGTCGGCGAGGAGATATTATAGATGTATTTCCCGTGGCCTCAGAATTACCGGTACGCCTAGAATGGTTTGGGGACGAACTCAGACAAATTCGGGAATTTGACCCTTCTACCCAACGTTCTCTTGACAAAATTGCCCAAATAGTATTAACCCCTAGAGATTTTAGTCAGTGGGCGTTAGGAAATCTAGAGTCAATAACTGACTCAACATTTGTTTCCCTATTAGACTATCTACCAGAAAATACTCTGATTGCCATAGACGAACCAGATCAATGTGCTGCCCATGGCGATCGGTGGTTTGAACTGGTAGAAGAAAACTGGCAACAACTCAAAAGATCTCAAGCATTACCAAAAATTCATCGTACATTTGCAGACTCCCTGGCAGAAGCCGAACTTTTTCCAAGACTATATTTATCGGAACTCACCAAAGAAACCAAGAGTGATATTACCACCTCAGTTCCCTATACCATTAACCTAGCTAGTCGCCCTTTACCAGTCATACCACACCAATACGCCAAACTAGCAGAAAACCTGCGCCAACAAAGAGAACGTAAACATTCCGTTTTCCTAATTTCGGCTCAACCATCACGCTCTGTCTCTTTACTTCAGGAACACGACTGTCCTGCTCAGTTTATTCCCAACTCCCACGACTACCCTGCCATTGACAAACTGCAAACCCAATATACCCCTGTTGCTCTCAAATATAGTGGTCTAGCAGAATTAGAAGGATTTATTTTGCCCACATTTCGGTTATCAGTTATCACTGACAGAGAATTTTACGGACAACATACCCTCGCTACTCCTACCTATATTCGTAAACGCCGTCAAGCGACCTCCAAACAGGTAAACCCCAACAAACTGCAACCGGGAGATCATGTAGTTCACCGCCAACATGGTATTGGCAAATTTGTGAAATTAGAAAGTCTGACTCTAAATAATGAAACTCGCGACTATCTAACAATTCAATATGCTGATGGTTTGCTTAGAGTTGCTGCCGACCAACTCAGTTCCCTGTCGCGGTTGAGAAGCACTGATCATAAAAAACCCCAACTCAATAAACTGACTGGCAAAACCTGGGAAAGTACCAAAAATAAAGTTCGTAAGTCAATCAAAAAATTAGCTGTTGACCTGCTGAAGCTTTATGCTCAACGGGCTCAACAAACAGGTTACAGTTTCCCTCCCGACACCCCGTGGCAGGAAGAAATGGAAGATTCATTTCCCTATCAACCTACCCCCGATCAGTTAAAAGCAACCCAAGATGTGAAAAGGGATATGGAAAGTGAACGAGCAATGGATCGTCTCGTTTGCGGTGACGTTGGTTTCGGCAAAACAGAAGTCGCCATCCGAGCAATTTTTAAAGCAGTTATCGCCGAAAAACAAGTAGCATTTCTTGCTCCGACAACAGTTTTAACCCAACAACATTATCACACTCTTAAAGAACGTTTTGCTCCCTACCCTATAGAAATAGGTTTGCTCAACCGCTTCCGTACTCCTAACGAAAAGAAAGAAATTCAGCATCGGTTAGCAACGGGGGAATTAGATATTATTGTCGGTACTCACTCAATTTTAAGTAAGACGATCCAGTTTCGGGAATTAGGTTTGTTGGTAGTGGATGAGGAACAACGGTTTGGTGTTAACCAGAAGGAAAAAATTAAGGCGCTCAAAGCCGAAGTGGATGTGCTGACACTGACGGCAACGCCAATTCCCAGAACATTATATATGGCACTTTCAGGAATTCGGGAAATGAGTGTGATTACAACTCCACCACCTTTGCGTCGCCCTATTAAAACTCACCTTGCACCTTATGATCTTGAAACTGCCCGTACAGCAATTCGCCAAGAATTAAACCGGGGAGGACAAGTCTTTTATGTGGTGCCACGTATTGAAGGTATTGAAGAATTGGCGGGAAAATTGCGAGAAATGATTCCAGGAGCTAGGATTAATATTGGTCACGGTAAAATGGATGCAGCAGAGTTAGAGTCAATTATGCTGACTTTTAGTGCGGGGGAAGCTGATATTTTAGTTTGTACTACAATTATTGAATCTGGTTTAGATATTCCCCGAGTTAATACTATTTTAATAGAAGATGCTCAAAAATTTGGCTTGTCTCAGTTGTATCAGCTACGGGGAAGAGTAGGTAGGGCAGGGGTGCAAGCTCATGCATGGTTGTTTTATCCTACCACGAGCTCCGGTGGAATTGCACTAACGGATGATGCACAAAAACGGTTGCGAGCAATTCAGGAATTTACTCAGTTGGGTTCAGGATATCATTTGGCAATACGAGATTTAGAGATTCGGGGAGCAGGGGATATTTTGGGAGCAGAGCAGTCTGGTCAGGTGAACGCTATTGGATTTGATCTGTATACGGAAATGTTAGAAGAGGCAATTCGGGAAATCAAAGGTCAGGAAATTCCTCAAGTTGATGATACGAAAATTGACCTAAGTTTGACTGCATTTATTCCTGCAGATTATATTTTAGATTTAGATCAAAAAATTAGTGCCTATCGCTCGGTTGCTGCTGCTAATACTAGAGAAGAATTGAGTCAAATAGAAGTTGATTGGAGCGATCGCTACGGTGCAATTCCAAAAGCTGGTTTACAGTTATTAAGGATGATGGAATTAAAGCAAGTTGCTAAAAAAATAGGCTTTTCTCGGATTAAAGTAGAAGGTAAACAACACGTTATTTTAGAAACACCAATGGAGGAACCTGGATGGAATTTATTAAAAGAGAAATTACCAGGTCATTTACAATCTCGTTTTGTTTTTAGTAAAGGTAAAGTTATAGTGCGTGGTTTAGGTGTTTTAAGTGCAGATAAACAGCTAGAAAGTTTAATAGAATGGTTAAGTAAAATGGAGGGTGCAATACCAAAAAGTCAATTTAGGGAACAGGGAGAAGGTGGATCTTGATAAGAGCAGCTCTAAGTTATAAAAGAGCAGTTATCGTTTTAGGGAACAGGGAGAAGGTGGATCTTGATAAGAGCAGCTCTAAGTTATAAAAGAGCAGTTATCGTTATCGTTTTCCCCTTGCTTTCAAAATTGACTCCAACTTGGCTCTGACAAAATATCCGGTAGCATCCTTCTTCTACTTACCTCCTCCAAAGTGTAACTATTTAACCGGAAAATATGACTCCTACCCGAACCCATGCATACTTTTTCAGCAAGCCTTAAGTATCTAGGCAGACATGATATGACCTAGGTTCGTTCCATGGAACATCCCTACTGGATGTAACAAACATTCCGAGTCCTTGGTATAAATGTTATACCTCGCTTTCCTTTGCTAGGGCATTAACGGCGGCAGCAGCTATGGCACTGCCTCCCCGTCGTCCATGCAGCGTGATAAATGGAACACCCCGACTATTGGTTGCCAGCTCTACTTTTGACTCTGCTGCACCCACAAAACCTACAGGAAAACCTAAAATTAGGGCAGGTTTTGCCATTCCCTCATCTAATAATTCTAGTAAGTGAAACAATGCGGTTGGTGCATTGCCAATAGCTACAACGGAACCATGAATCAGAGGTTTCCATAATTCTATAGCAGTCGCCGAGCGAGTATTGTTAATTTGTTGTGCCCTTTCTGGCACTTCTGGATAATTGAGGGTGCAAATAACTTTGTTATTGGCAGGCAAGCGATGACGAATAATTCCATTTGCTACCATTTGAGTATCACAGAGGATGGGTGCGCCTTTTTGTAATGCAGCGCAACCTATTTTTACTGCATCCAGTGAAGTTACTAGGTCTTCAAGAATATCTGTCATCCCACAAGCGTGAATTAGCCTGACTGCCATATCAGCTAAATCAATAGGCAAGAACTCTAGGTTTACTTCAGAGCGAATCATTGCAAAAGATTTGCGGTAAATTTCTTTTCCGTTGCGAATGTAATCAATCATTTAGTAAAATTTAGTCTAAAATTTAAAAAGATGGCATACGAGTCAAGAATCATCTAAACATGGCTAAAGGTAACTAGTTTATTATGGCTCATTAATGAGACTTCATATGCCGGCGAACCCACAAACTCTGGTTTTTCCTTGATGTCTAATACTTTGTCTCAAAAGTTATGCTATGCTATACTTATAATGTAGTAAAAATTACTAGAAATATGACAAAGGTTACTAAACCATAAAATTACCTTGAGAAATAGCATTTATAAATATAAAGTTAAAGTATAGCAAAGCTTTTGAGTATTTGTATAATAGACTTCTCCGGAAATTAAGACTTAACCTTTTTATAGTAGTTTCATGTGAGTGCTGGGAGATTTCTATGGTTAAAACAATGGTTTATCTTATCAAAAGATTGCGTACGTAATCCTTTGATATTAATCAATACAACTGAATCTAGTATCACGTCTAGCTTGAATTAAGTTGATAATGCGATCGGCAACTTAATGATAAACTCTGTACCCTTTCCCTCTTCAGAGGAACACAGTAAATGTCCCTGATGCTGATCACAAATAATGTCATAACTAATTGACAGTCCAAGTCCCGTTCCTTTGCCAACTGGTTTAGTTGTAAAAAAGGGATTAAACAACTGAGTTTTAATATCTGGTGCAATACCCGGACCGTTATCAGCAATTTGGATTGTAATCCACTCGGTGTTAAGTTGAGCTGTTTTAATTGAAATTATCGGCGATCGCTCCTTTAACTCCCCTACCAGAATTGAATCTTCTAGAGCATCAATAGCATTAGCCAAAATATTCATAAATACTTGATTTAATTTACCTGCATAACATTCAATCAAAGGCAAATTACCATAGTTTTTAGTCACCATAATTTCTGGGTGAGCTAGCTGGGTCTTGAGGCGATGTGCCAAAATCATTAACGTACTTTCAATACCCGTGTGAATATCCACTTCCTTTACTTTTGACTCATCTGAGCGGGAAAAATTACGCAGGGATAAAACTATTTCGTGCAGACGTGTACTCCCAACGTTCATAGAATTTAATAACTTAGGTAAATCTTGAACAATAAAATCTAAACCAATATCTTCAATAGCTGCTTCAATTTTTGGAGTAGGACTGGGATATTCGACTTGATAGAGCTGAATTAAATTCAACAAATCTTGAAAATAATGGCTTGCATATTTAATGTTTCCCGAAATAAAACTGATCGGATTCTTGATTTCATGGGCAACACCTGCTATCAACAGACCTAAACTTGACATTTTTTCTGTTTGTACCAGTTGTAGTTTAGTCTGCTGTATTTCTTGCACTAGTTTTTCTAACTTCCGGTTTTTGGTTTCAATTTTTAAAGTTGCCTGATGGGAAATTAAGAAATACATTACTAAAGAGGCTGTCACTAATAATCCTAATACCAAAACTATTTCAGAAGACCAAACAGTTATAGAACGATTAGAAGCAGGTAATATTAGCAAGGAAAATTCCTGTTGCCCTACATGAATTGAACGAATACAAAATTGCCACTCATCGCTATAACGACACAGATGTGATCGCTGCTCTTTAGGGCTATCAATGAGTGCTAAATTCGCAACTTGAGGAGATGCTGTCAAGCTTTGGGAATCATCTTTGTATGCTACAAGGAAATAGTCAGTGGCAGTAATAGCGGTTTTGTTTAAAGCAGAATCTAATTGATCTTCTGGTAAACTATAGAGATAGAAATTAAGTCCGTTAAGGTTAAGATTTTTGATGGCTTTTTCAACCCAAGTCATAACTTCATAAAAACCAAATACTACTCCTTGCAATTCTCTATTGCTGTCAAGTTTTTCTGATTCAAGGGATTGAGAATTCAAGTTCTTAGAACCAAAGACCGGATAGTAAAGCACAAAGCCTGGTTCGCCATTTTCTAACTGCACTAAAGGTGTACTTACAGTTACTCCTGTACGTTCTGCTTTTTCTATACTCAGCAAACGTTTTCTGTCTGCAGCAGCATCCCAACCAATATAGTTTTGCCATCTATCTAAGGGTTCAATATAGGTTGTGGGGAAGTAGGTCGAGCGATCGCCTGCCAGTACTTGATTTCCTTTGTGGTTACGTTCGCTAATCTTAAAATTTATTATTCCTTGGGCTTGTAATTTTTGCTCATACAGCGATCGTTCCTGATTCTTTACTTTCTGACTCCAGCCTAATGCTAAAAAACCATCATAGTAAGGTAATAGGGGGCTGGTCAATTCTTCAAATTCTTCTCTCGTCAATTCTTGAGACATATTTAGGAAGGTACCTACGGATCTAGTTAGTTGGTTGTAACCATCTAATTGCCTCTGGAACTCATTTACCAAAACAGTAGATTGTTGTTGAAACTGCTCTTTATCTATTGCTAGTTCCCAGTTATCAACTATGAGCATAGCGGTAATCGAAAAAGTAATACCAATTAATCCTACTACTCCTGTCCCTTGATATTGTTTTAATAAGTACAAAAGTTTTCTCATCATTATTAGAATTGATTTTTAATAAAATCTGATTATGGTGATTTTAACATTTTTTTTTGAGAATTTGTTGAAAGTTATTTATACATATATTTTTCTGAGTTTAATCATGTCAAAAATTTATTAGCTGCAAATATTACATAAGAATAATAATCCCAAACACTTAGTTTATTAATGTAGTATTTATTACTATCCAATCTAATTTGAGTCTGTTTATCAAAAATAATTGAAAATAATAATTATTAATGATTTAGATTTTTATACTAAGTAGTTGATAATCTTAAACTTACTATAAACTCCTAATCTATTATTTAAAAAAACTTAGTAATGGTTCTGAAACCCTCATAGCAATATTTTCTGATCAGCATTTGGGAGAGGTTTATTGTATTTAACTTAGTGTGTGATCAGAATTTAAGATATAAAACCAATTCTCACACATTAATACTATGCTTAAATTTTGACGAGCATTTTCAACCCCTAACTCTAAAAACTGATAGTTAGTTAATCTGATTCAACCATTCGTTAATTTGCTCAACTAAGGATGTACTATCTTGAATATTCATTGCTTTATCTAGTTGATATTTATTATTTTGAGATAGAACTATCACTTGATAACCTGATTCAAATTTAGATGATACAACTTCTACAATATCTTTAGTTTTCCCCTGATATTTTCCGTAAACAAAATCTAATAAACGTCGTTCTATCCGAAAATAATTATGGTCAAAATAAATATAATTCCTTTCCCCCAATAAGATAAATACCCCAGCACAAAATATGATAAAGAATAAGATTCCATAAACAATATTAGTTAGCAGTAAACCAAAAAATATACAAAATACTGCACCAAACAGTCCAGATTTTTTGATTTCTCTTAAACTAGGTGCGTGAGTATATATTTCTATTATATCTGGAGATTTATTGATGTTAATAATGCTAAAAATTAGAGACCTTTTTTGATGACTTAAAAAATTTTTATATTTTGGTTTTGAGTTGAGACATTTCAAAGCTTCACGGGCATTTTTAAAGCGTATTTCTAAATCTATTTCTGTTATTTTGTTAATCCAATTAGCCAAGCTGGGATTAATATTAACATTTTCAGGAAATTGAATATGATAATTTTTTTGTGGTAAATCTACCGGAGAAATTCCAGTTAGTAAATGAATTAAAGTAGCTCCTAAAGCATATAAATCTGAAGCTGGCACTGCTCTACCCCAAAATTGTTCTAGGGGAGCATAACCACTTGTTCCAATAATAGTAAAAGTTACTCCCTGAGCATTACCTTGAGATTGTACTGCACCAAAATCTACTAAATAAATTTTTTGGTCTGCACCCATAATTAAATTACTAGGCTTAATATCTCGATGCAAAACTGAAGGCTTTAGTTCGTGGAGATAAATCAGAATTTCTAACATCTCCTTGGCAATTTTCTCTACATCCTCTTCTGTGAAAATTTTATCTCTATCTAATAATTCTTGCAGGGAAAAACCGGGAATATAATTTTGCACTAATGCAAACCAGGGCAAATCTAAATTTGCTTCTTTTTCTAAGGAAAAATAATCACGATAACGAGGGATATGAGGATGATTTAAAGCCTTTAAAATTTTGGCTTCTGTCTCAAATAAATCTAATTCTTGCCCTAATATTTCCGGGCTATAGGCTAACATTTTGATAATTACTTGTTCTTCTAATTGAGAGTCAAATGCTAGCCAAGTTTTACGACCTGCTACAGCACGCCCCAATTGTTTTTGTAGTTGGTAACGTTCTTTTAAAATTTGTCCTGGAGTTAACATTATGGAAGTTAAAAGTTAAAATTAAAAGTCAAAAATTAAAAATTAAAAGTCATCTCAATTTTTTTATCATAATAGATAAGAAAAACTCCATGCCTATCACTGCTAATACTATATCAGGTTGGAGCATACTTGCAACATCTAATAAGTTATTGAGATCTATTAACTGCTCCTTATCATATTCAACTTTGTGATTACAATGGTCTGCTGTTGCTTCTGCGAGTCTGAGAGCTTCCTGTTGTTCATCATTAACTAAAGCTATCATTGAAGAATAGGCTTTAATTATTTTGTAGCCAAAATTCAGCAGATATTGAAACAGATTTTATACCGGAGTGAATTGGGTTGATCATAAAGGCTGAGATGATTATCTGAAAATTATTTCAGGCTCTTTATTTTTATAATCAATGAAAGTCAAGTCAACAAAGAAAAAAAGTATGAAAGAACCATTAGTTATCCTATCTATCCAAAATATAGACCTTTTGGAAGGGGAATGCAAAACCCAACAATGTAATGAGAGAGGGTTAAAATTTTTGAAACACTCGTTGTTTTTTACGTTTTTTGCATAAGCGCGTATTTGTAAAAAACCAAGAAAGATTAGAAGCAGTAGCAATGATTATGATTGTATTTGTTAGTCTATTATCTAGCACAAAGAAAGTTAAGAAAAGAATTAGCTTACCAGAGATAATGGCATCAGAAATAAAGTCAAGAAAACCACAAAGAAACCGACAATGAGGAGGGTGTTTCAGATTTGAAGTGTTGCCAAGATGTGTTAACTATTTTCTTTCATAGTTTTCTACTACCTTTTTGTTCCTGTACCAAGAAAATCTTACAACTTGGAAGCGATCGCTCTCTAGAAATTAACCAATACCTTATAACTTCAAATTCGGTAGTCTTGGTCTAAAACAGTTAATTATTCCTCGTCAAGTATTAAATGCTCTACCATACTAATATCTGTATTCCCATACCAAGAAAATTTTATAACTTGGAAGCGATCGCTCTCTAGAAATGAACCAATACCTTATAACTTCAAATTCGGTAGTCTTAGTCTAAAAAAGTCAATTATTTTTGCTCAAGCATTAAATGCTCTACCATGCTACCATCTACCTTCCATCAACTCAGTTTCTTATAAGATTCTACTCCCAAGTTTATTTGGTATAACTTCGTTCTTTCAAGCCTTCTCAAGTTCTTAGCTCAAAATAATAAAGAGTCCCCAATTGCTTTCCAGTCTATCAATGAAATATCATCATTGTGACCGAGGGACTCGACTAATTTAATATACGTTGTCCTACCAGAGAGAAGAACACCATAAGCAATGTAATTTGTATTATGAAGCTAATGATAAAATTTGTCAATACTTTTTTGAGATTTTACTAAAAAAAATTTGCATTAAGAATATTTATAAACACTTAAATATGTATTTGCAAAAATTAATGATAAATAATTTCAAAAAAACCTTGACAAAATTAGTAAATTATTGAATATTAGTTGCAATAAGTATGTAATATACTTATAAATCAAAAGGCCAGATGTAGTGACAGTTGTCATTAACCATGAATCCTTTAGTCTAAAATCAAAAACTATTGGTTTATAGACTAGTAATGGCCATCTAACTTTGAAGAGAAAAAAATGACCACTATAAATTAGTGGCCAGATATATTTATTTTGATTGAAGGCATGATACCACAATTAGTAACTAAAGAAAGATCTTCGACTCCTAAACAAAAATATAAAACAGGACTGAATATCAAGTCAATGACAATTTGATAGTGGGATAAGATCACAAATATCACAGAAAATTAGAGTTTATATTTAGGCAGTTTTATCCCTAATACTGACATAGTTGTTAGATTTTTAGCGAGAAAAATTTCCTAATATCAGTGTTTTTTTTGACAGAAATGTCATCTATTTTTTAGTGGTTAAAAATATATAATTTTCCCGGAATTATTACGGCTGAATAGCTGAATATTTCAGGGATTAATCGATTATAACTTAGCACCAAATCATCAAATTAATAGATGATTAATTATTTTTATAATTTCTTTTAAAAAAAGTAATTGATCATACTGTTTTTTTGATTGACTTATTGAATAATATTGAACATTAACAGCGACTAATTATTGTATAAAAATTAGTATTTACTGTTTCGATAAACTATTGATTATAATTCAAAGAGGCAAAACTTAATGCAAACTTATGGTAGTCCAGAAGTTAAATACGATTGGTGGGCTGGAAATGCTCGCTTCGCTAAATTATCTGGTTTATTCATATCTGCTCATGCAGGTCAAGCTGCTCTAATTACTTTTTGGGCTGGAGCATTTACTCTATTTGAAATATCTTTATATTCCCCAGATTTACCTATGGGTGAACAGGGTTTAATCTTACTTCCTCACCTAGCAACTTTAGGCTTAGGTATTGGAAAAGGTGGAGCAGTTGTAGACACTTATCCCTATTTTGTAGTTGGTATTGTACATCTAATTTCATCAGCAGTATTAGGAGCAGGAGCACTTTTTCACACCTTTAAAGCTCCAGCAAATTTAAAGGATGCAACAGGTCAAGCGAAGCAATTTCACTTTGAATGGGATGATCCAAAAAAGCTAGGTATTATCTTAGGCCATCACCTACTTTTCTTAGGATTTGGTGCTTTATTATTAGCAGCAAAAGCTATGTATTTCGATGGGCTTTATGATGCGACAACTCAAACAGTTCGTTTAGTAACAAATCCCACTCTCGATCCATTGGTAATATATGGATATCAAACTCATTTCGCCACTGTTAATAGTTTAGAAGACCTAGTTGGAGGTCACATTTATGTGGGATTTATTCTAGTTTTAGGTGGCATTTGGCACATTATTAAGGAACCCCTTCCTTGGGCAAAACGGGTTCTCATCTTCTCTGGTGAAGCAATTCTTTCTTACTCTCTAGGTGGAATTGCCCTAGCAGGGTTTGTTGCAACTTATTTCTGTGCTGTTAATACTTTGGCTTATCCTGTAGAATTTTACGGTCCTGTTTTGGATATTAAGTTAGGAATTACTCCTTATTTTGCCGACAGTGTCAAGTTGCCTAATGGTGCTCATACTGCTCGTTGTTGGTTGACAAATGCTCATTTCTTCTTATCGTTCTTTTTCTTGCAAGGTCATTTATGGCACGCTCTGAGAGCTATAGGTTTTGACTTTAAGCGCGTAGAAGATGCTTTGAATGGCGTAGCAGAAGAATCTTAATCTAATTTACCTGTTTGAGATTTGGAGTTTTTAAGTGTGATTTGTCAAATTCCAACTTTCAAACTATGTATCTGGAAAGCTTACAGTAGGGAGAGCGTAGATATTCTCCCTGCAAGTGTTTCGGGAAACGAAAAATTTCTGTGATAAAAAAATTTGCCTTTCAGGCTTGACAAACTAACTCTAGTTATGAGTTAATATAATTAATAAATAGAAATCTTTCTCATTTATCTTAATTATAAATACCAAATTCCTTATGGTGAATTAAATGACAATGCAGCCTAAATATTACATATGATCTAGAAATGAAGTTTTCACCTAAGAATCATAATGATTTCAGATTAATTTCTGTAGTGCAGCTACTTTTTTTATCAGTAGTTACTTGAGTGAGAAGAAATTTGCGATATATCTCTGTTAGCGTTTTGTTCGGTAGCCATTACTTGGTAGTAGCTTAGAAGGTTTTAACTGTTGTTTATAATCTATCTTGCTTAACCTGTAATAACTACCAACTATCTATTTTATGCTACTTATATTTCAAACTGAACTACATCGCAATAATTAATCAACAGTAAATATAGTTATAGATAATTATACTAAGACTTGTTTCCCAGACTTATTGAAAATATTTATCAACTCTTCCCCTAGGATATCATATTGATAAATAGGTTTTGAGGGTAGCAGTTAGTTATTACTTCAGAGAAAAATCAAAATTCAAAAATAACTATTTTTTATGCAGACAGTCTTAAAGCAGATTCTAACTAATTATGATAATCCAGAAATAACAAACTTTCAATTCTGACACCAATTTTCTCAAGTATGGCTATAAATTATCTGAAACAATGAGATTATATAATTTTATTGATTCTTAGAAATTGGTATTACATACAGCACTTCCCGCTGCTAGCGAGGAAAAATTTAGGGAGAATATGCCCGCACCACAATAGTTTTACTATTCACTCCCTGTAAATAATAATTTCCGCTCCGATGCTGTAATACCTGAAAAATTTTAATGCCTCATACCAAGGGTGATAAATATTTGCCACAAAGGCTTGGAGTGTTTTAAATAATCAATAGTCAGCTAGACTGAGCTGTTGTTACATTTTTACTCTGAAGCAATTTTATTGTACGAAGTATATATCTGAATATAACTATTTTTGTTGACTAAATTATTCAAAGACATTCTTTTTTTTAAACATATTAGAATATGATAAGCTAAAATCTTACGTATTAAGACAAAAAAAACTACTACTACGGAGGTAAAAATGTCAAAAATTGGTCTTTTTGTCGGTACCACAACAGGTAAAACTGAAGAAGCTGCAGAAAAGATTAAGGAGGAATTTGGTGGTGACGATGTAGTTACTATCCATGACATATCCGAGGCAAGTCCCGAAGATTTTGATGGTTATCAAAATGTAATTATTGGTTGTCCTACTTGGGATGTTGGTGAACTACAAAGTGACTGGAGTGGTTTCTATAGTGAAGAACTAGATAATGTAAAATTCACCGGCAAAAAAGTGGCCTATTTTGGTACAGGTGATCAAATAGGATATGCTGATAATTTTCAGGATGCCATGGGTATTTTGGAGGAAAAAATCACTGGGCTTGGAGGTACTACTATTGGGTCTTGGTCTACAGAGGGTTATGATCATGAAGATTCCAAAGCAGTCAAAAATGGCAAGTTTGTAGGTTTAGCTCTAGATGATGATAATCAAGCCGATTTAACAGATGAACGGATCAAAGAATGGGTAAAGCAACTGAAAACAGAATTTGGGGTTTAGTCTGGTTGAATCAGCAAAATTCTCAGATTTGACTAAGGTTGATTAAATCAGAGAAATTCCTTTAACGTTCAAAACTTCTAGGAGAAGGAAGCTTTCGGAGAAAAATGAAAAGAATATTTGAGCAATATCTAGTTGAAACTAAAAAAAATTCTACTAGAAAAGGTCAATTTATACTTCTGATTTCAGACACTTCCTTCTCCAAAAATTATTTTTTACTCAAAGGTACTATTTATTAGTACCTTAATAACCTAGGAGAACAGAAAAGCAATGTCTAAAATTCCAGATGTATTGTGGTTAAATACTAGCCCGAGTCTAAAAGTTTTTAATCAGCGATTAATTCGTTACTTATCGAGAAAAATTTTAATTGCAGAATGGGATTATTTGCAAACTCCCGACGAACCTTGTCTTCTTGATATAGCTGTAACTTTACTTCATGATTATCTCAAATCTATAAATAGACCTATTCATCTTATTGGTCATAGTACAAGTGGATTAGTAGGATTAATGTATGCTCGTAAATATCCAGAAAGAGTCAAATCTTTAACCTTATTATCTGTAGGTGTTCATCCCACAGTTGATTGGCAAGCACATTATTATGTACATCGTTATCTTTTACCTTGTAGTCGTGAAATAATTTTGAGGAATATGGTAAAAAGTTTATTTGGTGAACAAGGTAAAAAAATTACTCAAAATTTAGTGAAAATATTGGAGAGAGATTTAGATTTATCTCCATCCCCTCATTCATTATTAAAACGCCAAAGTATGGTTCCAAGAGAATCTCCTGTACCTTTAATGGTATGTGGCAGCTACGATGATACAATTGTTGATCCTAATTTAATTCAAGGATGGCAACCGTTTTTAAAACCAGAAGATCGCATTTGGGAATGCCCTGAAGGTGGTTATTTTTTCCATCATTTTTCACCTCTAAATGTAGGACAACCACTTCTAGAATTTTGGCAAGAAAATAGCCTGGTTTCATCAAATATCACTCCACAAGCAATAGCAAGTTAAATGTTCTATTAGAGCCCTTCAAAAAAGCTTCTCAAAGCCTTATGTCCTGTTAAAATTATAGTCTATTATAAACATTCAGCTAGCTCCCAGTCATCTCTCAGTGTTTTAATGAATAAAGTAGGTATTCCCTTAACTTATACTATATTTTCAATCAAAGAATTGAAACACAAAGAAAACGACTTTGAGTTTTCAACTAAAGGTAATGAAGCGGCAATTTTTCTGTAAGATGCTAGCTTACTACTGAGTGCTTACACTCTATTGTTGATATTTGCACGGTAGTTAAGCAGAAGATCATAATTACTAATTAGTTAGTTATTTTATGAACAACAACAGTTGATCATTTGATATTATTTTTAAATTCTCAATGCAGTCATATCAAATCCCAATAATGAGTTCCATTGTAGATGATCAGTGACTACAACGGAGCGACAGGAAGCGATCTCGCGCCACCCTTGAGATTACTTCCTACACATTTAATTACTATGACAATTTTCAGGCGGATGATTAAATGGTTTGATACTATAATGGTTCTGGAGATAGTCTGAATTTTATTATTGAGATTACATATAATATAAGTGATCGCTTCAGTTTTTGGTTAGTTGTATTACTACCTCTAACTAGGATTTTTTCACTAAGTATTGATTCAGTATAGAGTTGAAACTATGATTAATTTATTTCACCAAGAGATAGTTCAAAGCCTAGCTCATGTATTTTTTATGATTGGTATTATATCACTAATTACTATTAGTTTGTATAATTTTTATTTGACGTTTCACTCAGGAATAAATTATGTAAAACGACTGCATCAAATTCCTTGTAGTCGCTGTACATTTTTCACAGGAGACTATCGTTTAAAATGTACTGTACATCCCTATAGCGCACTAACTGAAACAGCAATAAATTGTAGGGATTATGAAGAAAACAATAATCAAAAAAAACCATTTTTACAAGTATTTAAAGCTAATTCACGACGATTTTATTCCCAAGCTAAAAATCCAGCAACTCACAATTAATTTTCTCAAAAATAATTAGCTGAGAATTAATTGTTGCATGGCAAAAAAATGTCAGTCTTAAGCTATACTAAACGAATAATTAATAAGTAGTAATTGTTCATAATTTAATTTATTTTTCTGCTTTTATTTATTAATTATTCTCACTTCACAAATTACTTAAAAATTATAAATAATACAGCAGATTTCGGATAAATGATATACTATTTTTAATAGTAAAACCCTTATGGTATAGACATTTTAACCGCTAAATCTTCTCCTCATTACAGCGGGAAGTACTGTAGCTGATGACTGACAGCTAAATACTTATAAAAATAATTATTATGCAACATAAACAGGAGAATAAAAGTGACCTTAAATTCAGTAATGACTGCATCCCCTAAGTTGAGGCATCATCAATTTAAACGTCATCAACTCATGCCATTAACAGATATATTATTATGGCGAATAGATACTGGAGTAGTTCGCACTTTAAGTAAAAATGAAGAAAAAAATGTTATTACTCTAGGATTTTGGGGTCAAGGAGATATTGTTGGTCAACCTCTATTTCCTTTTTATCCTTATCAAGTTCAATGCTTAACTATTGTGCAAGCAAGTATTTTACCAAAGAGCTATTTTTATGCTCAAGAGGTAATGCTTTCTCATATTCAAAAAACTCAAGAACTATTA
Source organism: Trichodesmium erythraeum IMS101 (assembly GCF_000014265.1). NCBI lineage: Bacteria > Bacillati > Cyanobacteriota > Cyanophyceae > Oscillatoriales > Microcoleaceae > Trichodesmium > Trichodesmium erythraeum. The sequence continues at coordinate 2,529,716 of NC_008312.1, read as the reverse complement.
AGAATTATTCATTCTCGAAAAATTAAATTACGACTGCTGAGATTATTAAAATGGTTAACAGATCGATTTGGGAATCAACTGCCAGAAGGGAAAATACTTAATATTCGCTTAACTCATCAAGAAATAGCTGAAATTATTTGTACTAGTCGTGTTACTGTTACGCGAATACTAAATGAGTTGGAGAAGGAAAATAAAATTGGGTGGTCACAGAGTAACTATTTAATTCTTTTTAACTAGGGCTTGCTGGTTAATTCGCAAAGCATTGACACAAATTATGCTCATAGCCAACCAAATTTCGGGGTTTCTCAAAATACGAGAAGTCGGTGACTCAAGCTCATGCATAGATAAGATTTTGGGCATACCGGCAGCAGAAAAATTAGGGGACAATTCTTACTACACCGGACCTGGTGACCAAGCCATTTATCTGTATTGACCTGCTGAGGTGGAAAAACCCTCACGCCATTAGACAATAGATATGCTAACTATAACTAGCTATAAACTGTGAGCAACTTAGAGTTAAAATTCCCGGAGAATAAAAACTCTGGATGGTTTAGGATGATTGGAAATCTGCTTCTCGCACCTTAAAAAAAATAATTTAATCTCAGTGCTTACCAAAAAACAAGGTTTTAAGTATGCTCTTTCAAGGTTCCTAGAGAAAATAAACTTTAGTATTTCATCTGAATGCTTCTGCTAGAGGTACTGATAACTTATAACTAATGGCTAATAAGTTATAACTGATAACTGATAACTGATGACTAAAATGACCGCTTTTTTTTAATCCGTAAAAAGACAGCTTGTCACCTGTTGCAAAACTTGTAATCCTTTGCTGGCACCTCGAATAAGTTGCCAAGCAGCAATTGGTTGCCGAAACATAGCGATCGCTAATGGTAAGGGTCGCAAATTTCCTGATGATGTTATAGTAGAAGAGAGATCAGGAATATCATGATGACAGTCATCGCTAATTACCCTCACCATCGCCACCGAAATAGATAACTTAGCGCAGAAATTCAGAATAGCAAAACCTTCCATATCTACTACTGCTGCGCCAGTGTTTTTTCCCAGTAATTGTTTTTCCTCGGCTTTATAGATTAAGTGATCGCTAGTTAAACCTCTTACTAGAGATGCTTTTTTTGGTAAATTAGTTTGCAATTTATTAGTTAAAACGCTATTGCACTTTTGCCTAAGCAACTGAGACTTATCAAGTAAAACACACTCATCATAAATAACTATATCTCCAGGCATATATTGACTAGAGAGACTTCCACACAATCCCATAACTAATATATTTGATGGTTGCTGAGAGCAAAAATCCTCTTTTTTTTGCCACTGATGCAAATGGCGACTAACAGATGTCAAGCCTATTGGTAGAGGTAACAATTTTGGAGGTACAGATAAGCTACAGCTAAGACCACGCTTCACAGACTTTAATTCTTGCCCTTGAACAACTAAAATTGTATCAATCATTTTTACAATACCACCGGTGAAAAAATAGTTTACTAAAAAGTTACATCTTGATAACATACGTTCAAAAATAGCCACTCAAAATATAAAAGAGCAGTTATCTCTATCGCGATCCCCCATATGGTTTCAAGATTTACTCTAACTTCAGTTTAACCTAGGTCCATTACATGGAATATCCCTAGCACTTGTAACAAGTATTCCAAACCCCTTAGTATTATAGCAAATTGATTCTTAGTTGAGAAATCTCCCCTGAAACCCCATTTTCCAAAAAGCCCTGAGAGGTTTGAATATTAATACTTGTAACTCATATACTTGAAATATGCTGTAAATGTCTTATAAAAAGACTCAAAATTTTTCCTTTTTCTGATGCAAATAACCTTCTAATAAATAATCACAACCAACAGTACGCATACTAATATTTTCTAACTCAAAAGCCTCCGTCATTTTAGTTAACCCTAAATTCCCTACTGGTGTTGGAGCTATTTCCCCTCCAATAATTTTCGGAGCAATAAAAGCCCAAATTTTTTGTACTGCGCCATCAGCCATCGCTCTGGCTGCTAAAGTTCCCCCACACTCCCAAAGTACAGAAAGAAATCCGCGATCATAGAGATTAGACATTACTACTGCGGGAGTTAAAGTCGAAGTTTCCAGCACTTCCACCCCTTTTTGCCTTAAATACTCCTTAAATTCTTGATTAGAATCTATTTCTGTAAATACTAAAGTTTGAGCTTCACTGACATCCCATAAATTAGCCTCTGTGGGCAAATCTAAACTACGACTCATAACTACCCGCAAAGGATTATTAGCTTGAGTGCTGCGACTCGTCAAAAAGGGGTTATCTCGTCGAACTGTATTACCTCCAATAATCACGGCATCGCTAATAGCCCGTAACTTATGCACTTCACTCCTTGCCTCCTGAGATGTCACCCATGCACTATGACCTGTAGTGGTAGCAATTTTACCATCAAGAGTCATGGCATATTTCAAAATTCCGAAAGGACAATGGTAAAGCATTCGGTGAATAAAGGCTTCATTCAGTTCGCGACATTCCGCCTCTAATACTCCCACTACTACTTCTATACCAGCATCCTGCAACTTGGCCACACCAGCACCTGCAACCAAAGGATTAGGATCAATCATTCCAATTACTACCCTAGCTACACCTGCTGCAATTAAAGCGTCTGTACAAGGTGGTGTCCTGCCATAATGATTACATGGTTCTAAATTAACGTAGGCAGTAGCTCCTCTTGCTTTTTCCCCCGCCTCTGTGAGAGCAAAAACTTCGGCATGAGGATAACCAGCACCAGGATGAAATCCCTCACCTATAATTTGGCCATTTTTAATTATAACACAACCCACCAAAGGATTAGGGGCAGTATTACCCAAAGCACGTCGGGCTAGTTCTAGACAATGAGCCATAATTAAGGGATCGAGCTGATTTTGATTTTCACTATCATCAAATTTCAACATCTTCAGATTTTTAGTTTCAAGTTAAATATTAGACATCTTCAGAAATTATACAGAACCCATTTGGTTAGGAGAATATAACTTACGCAAATAAACCTGGTTGCTAAGATAAATCTTATGTTTGAACAATAGACATCTATGAAAAAACTGGGTTTATGGGTGCTTATATTATGTCCAGTTGAATACTTATCTACATGGCAGAAGGCAGAAGGCACTTAGGCTGGAAGCAGAAGCGAGAAGGAAAGAAAAGGCACTTACAGGAGAAAGTTATTGAGCACTAATTATTTGGAGATGATATTATATATAATACCATTTTTTGATCATTTACGCTGCCCTTGGAAGATAGTAAACTAGGACTGGAGAAATCACAGAGGTTAGTTAACAATAAAATTATTTCAATAATATAGTATTTATTTGTTGGAGCAAATACTCGATATTATTGGTAACTTCGTTTATGAAGGAAAGTTATTTTTGCCAGGTTCTAAGTAGACCTCTCCAAAATAGAAATTAAGGTAAAATTGTAGTGCCCAATTATATATATGCTGTCCCCAAATGAATAATGTATTAGAATATATTTATAATCATCCATCCATATACAAAAAGGATTATTGGTATTACAGATAAACAACTAATAAAATTAATAGAAAATGCTCAAAAAGTTGAAGACAAAAAAAGACAGACGATCGAAGAAAGAAGAAAAAAGATTAATTAAGGCAGGAGGAGTCAGAAAAAAGTCTTTAGGCAAGGCGGAAGAGATAATTTTGACATTATATTATTTGCATCATTTACCAACATTTCAACTGCTAGGAGCAATATTTGGAGTTAGTGAATCAACAGCAAATAATATTTTTCAGGCTTTGGATCAATATTTTGAGGGAATTATTACCATCTAGTTTACTAGAGGAATTCTGGGGAAAAGAAAACGAATATTTATGGATAAAAGAAGCTTTGAAAGAAATAGAATTGATAGTTGATAGTACATAACAGGATATATTCAGGCCAAAAAATGATGAAAAGCAGAAAAAATATTACTCAGGAAAGCAAAAAATTCATACGTTAAAAAATCAAATAATAATCACAGATAATGGAAAAGAAATAGTTGATGTAATAGTAGGAGAAAGAGGTCCAGAGAGTGATATAATTTTATTCAGAAAACCACAAAAAAAGTTTGATAAAGAACAAAGATTTCAAGGAGATAAAGGTTATCAAGGTGGGTCAAGAATTGACACGCCAAAGAAAAAAAAAGAAACCATAAAATGTCATACAAAGTAAAAAAAGAGAATCAAAAAAAAGCTCAAAAAAGAATATTTGTAGAACATGTAATAAGACTGATAAAAATATTTAAAGTTGCACGAGAAAGATTCAGATTAAAAGAGAGTAATTATGAAAAAGTAATTTTAACAATATGTGGTTTAGTGAGATTAAGAGATTAAGCACTAATGTTAACATAAATTCTAACTTTAGGTCTAGTAAAAAGCAAGAAATAATTACATAAAAATGCTAAATAATTAACAATAACTATCTGTAATACTATAAATACCATAAAAAATAACTATCTGGAGGAGCTAGCGATCGCTCTGGAGAAGATAGTTACAGTAAGGGAAGTGATAATTTTTGGAGATGTCTAGTATAGCCTAGCTTTTGAGAATTAGTATTAATGATTAGTCAAATGAGCCTATGTTTTTTTTGACAAAAGATATAGATTTTTGTTGGTTATACTGATGATTTATGTTTATCGGAGAAAAAATAGACTAAAATTTATTCTTATAGTTAGTAGTATCATTTTTGATATCAGGGTTCTGAATTTTATTATTAAACATAGCGTTGTTAGATGGCGGAATGAATCTATTTCCCAAAAATAGTTCGTTGCATTATAATACCTGATGTTAGGTAAAAATCAAATTAGTTGTTAATTAATGCTTCAGGTGTCAGGTTTAAAAATTAACAAATTGATAACATCTTACTACAAAATTTATTGATTTTTGGCCTGGTTTTTCGACTGGAACTTTTTACTTCAATTATTTTCTATGTTTGCTATTAAACTGAAACCTGAAACTACTAAACTTACTAAAACTTAACATATTTAGGAGTGCTAATGGTCAGATAATAATTAACGTGACTAACAACTGTGGGAGATAAACCCATGCAATGTCCTGAATGTAGCCACCAGCACATTCGTAAAAATGGCCATCGACGGGGCAAGCAAAACCTTATGTGGGTTGCTTGTAGCCGTAAAATTTTGTTTTTCATTCTTCTTTGGTTAAATATAATTTATGTGGTTAGGAATTGATTTTGGAACTTGTAATTCCAGCGCGACTTTGATGCGGGGCTGGATTCCTTTTGTTGTCAGGGATAGTCGCTTCACGCCTGGTGACTCTTTCCCTTCATCTGTTTATGTCACTAAGCAGAATCAGGTGGTAGTAGGTCACGAGGCCTACAACCAGCGTTTGAGAGACTCTAGTCGATATAAAGAGCAGTTCAAACGGGACTTAGGTAAATCTGCTCCTTATCAAATTGGAGGCTGCCAGTTCCGACCTGAAGATTTAGTGGTCGAGGTTATCAGAAAACTGAAACGCGAAGCCGAAAAAATGATTAGCGGATCCTTAACAAGAGTTGTTCTCACAGTGCCCGCAACTCACTCAGATTAGAAGAAGCGCTTAATGGAAGAGGCGGGTAAAGCTGCTGGGTTTCGACAGGTACATCTTGTAGAAGAGCCGGTTGCTGCTGCCATCTATTATGCCCAGCGTACCAGTGTCAAGGACAGAGAAATTTTGTTGGTTTATGACCTGGGTGGGGGTACTTTTGATGCTTCTCTAATTCAGAGAAAAGGTTCTGGCTATAAGTTTATGGCTCCGCCAGTTGGTTTGGCGCGTTGTGGTGGAATAGACTTCGATCGCCAGATATTTGAGGATGTAAAGGAGCGTTGTAGTCCAAAACAGCTCGCGCTGTTCAATCCTAATCGTAAAGACATAGAAGCTTTGCGAACCCGTCTCTATTTGGCAGACTTGTGTCGGGTTCTCAAGGAAAGTCTTAGCACAAAGGAGGAAAACTCATTTACATTACCTTTGCCTGGGGGGGTTACAAGAGTATCGATTAACCAGAAGTGCTTTTGAATCAATGATTGCTCCTTATGTTAAGGAAACAGTCCAACTGTGCAAGCAGTTGATCAAAAACGCCAATCTGAAAAAAAATCAGATAGATCAGATAATTTTAGTAGGCGGTAGTTGTAAGATTCCATTAGTGCAGAAAGTATTGGAGCAAGAACTAAATCTATCCGTACTTCAGTTAGACGATCCAGACCTAGCAGTTTGCAAAGGTGCGGCAATTTATGAAGGATGGAATCCTGGCTATGCTCCACTGCAAGCTGGAATTGACCTTGAAGATATAGGCGATCATCAAGGGGCGATCGCTAAGTACAACCAAGCTTTACAAGAGAGTCCCAACTATACCAAGGCGTATGTAGAGCGATCAGCAGCTTACACTAAGCTAGGAAAGCATAGCATCGCGATCGAAGATGCTGATAGAGCAATACAATTTGAACCTGCCTATGCAAATGCTTATGTTCAGCGGGCAGATGTTGATTTTCGCTTAAATAATTACCAACAGGCAATTAGCATATATGACCGAGGACTAAGACTTAATCCGAACTTACCCCTAGCTTATTATGATCAGGGTCGCTGTTTCTTACAGTTAGGTAAGAAGAAACAAGCACAAGATTGTTGGCATGAGGGATTGAAAATTATACCAAAAACTTCTGATGATTATAATACCCGTGGAGCAATTCTGTCTCAGCTAGAGGAGCATAGTAAAGCATTAGAAGAGTTTCAAGAAGCTCTTCGGTTAAACAATAATAACATTGGCGCTTATGTTCATCGTGCAATGGCTCATTCTGCACTTGGAAACCATCAGGCTGTCATGGATAATTTTGATAAAGCACTGAGTCTGAATTCTAACGATGCTGATATTTATGGTTGGCGTGGAATCCATTTTGAACAGACTGGAGAGTTAAAAAAAGCAATTGAAGAGTTTGACAAAGCATTGCAAATAAATTATAAATATACGGTCGTGTACGCAGAGCGGGGCAAGTGCTACTCTTGGTTGGGAAATCAGCAAGAAGCGATTAAAGATTTCAACCGTGCTTTAGAAATAGCTCCAAATAATAGTTATGCTTACGATGCTTTAGGAACTGCTTATCTTTATTTGAACGATATTGAGGAAGCAGAACAAAAATTCAAAAAAGCCTTAAAGCTTAATCCCAATAACCCATTGGCTCACTGTGGCATAGGTGTAGTTTTCGGATTTAAAGAAAAGTGGGAAGAGGCGATCGCTGCTTACCAAGAAGCCCTCTGTATTGAGCCCAAACTTGCACAAGGTTATGATGGTTTGGGACAGGCTTTTTTTATGCAAGGCAAATTAGATGAGGCTATTCATGCTTATAAAAAAGCCCTCGGCATTGCTCCCAACTTTACAATAGTTCACAACAAGTTAGGCGTGGCTTTGGAGCAACAAAAAAAGGAGGATGAAGCAGTTGCCGCTTATAAAGAAGCGATTAGCCTCGATCCTAACTTTGCAACAGCTCGCGCTAATTTAGGATATGCCCTGCTCAAGCAAGATAGAACGACTGATGGTATCGCCAATTTGAAAAAAGCAAGAGATTTATTCCAAACTCAAAACCAAGACAAAGAAGCTAGCAAGATAGATAATTTCTTGTGCAAGCGAGAATCAGAGTCACACTATCGAAAGGGAGAAAAATTATCTAAACAAGGCAAATATCAAGAAGCAATTGCGGAATATGAAGAAGCAATCCGCCTCGATCCTAGCCACGAAGATGCTCGTCAATCCTTAACAGCAGCAAAAGCATTATCGGGAGTGACTAACTTTTTCAAAAAACTGTTGTCATAAGATCGTCTATTTACATAGCAAGGAGGATGGTTAATTGAACATATTTGATAACAATTCGCTAGTTACGGACAGCTTAGAAGAGGCGGCCATTGAAGTTCTTGACTCGAACCTTGATGACCTCGGTCATAATTACGACTCCGATACCCCCGACACCGAGCATGATTTGGGTAACGACGAGCATGACTCGAATTTGCATACTTTCGATGCCTACGAAACTGATTATTACAGTTTCTTAGACGATTCTAGCAGTCAGCTAGACGACTGGCACTTTCAACCCGCAGAAGATAGCGGCGATTATTCCCCTTTATTAGGAGACACCGAAGACCAGTCAGAATATTCGGCTCACCAACACTTTGACCCAGAACACCCCGATGGTTTAGTGATTGGAGATCCTGGTCACGACATGGAATGCTGGCATCAACAACGCTACGCCGATGATTGTGCCATTGTCTCCCAACAATTCGTTCTGGAAAACCTCACGGGAAAGCACTTCTCAGAAAACGATCTCTGTAGAGAAGCTATAGCTGACGGATGTTATCACCCAGGTAGCGGAACACCAGCATACCATGTTGGCCATCTCTTAGAAGAACACGGCATCCCCGTAGAGCGTCATTTTGGTGGAACTACTCTAGAATTGAGTGACAAATTAGCTCGTGGAGAAAAGGTAATTGTAGGAGTAAACTCTGAAGAAATCTGGATGTCAGAGAAAGAGGCAAACTTAAATCAAACCTTAAATGAGTACTCAGGTATTCCCGGCCAGCAAGCCGACCATGCAGTCGAAGTTACTGGGATTGTATACCCAGAGTCAGACCCCCTGCATCCAAAAGTTGTTCTCAACGATCCCGGCTCTCCTGATGGAGGCGGGATGATGGTTCCCTTGGAGCAATTTGAGAAGGCTTGGGCCGCGGGCGGTAACTATCTAGTTGCTACTAACGTACATGACAACCAGAATACTCACCAACAAGATTTAATCTTTTCTGGAGACCTGCAACAACACGATTCCCATGATTTAATCTTGGGCTGTAACGACTATTTTAATGTCTATCCTGATGGTAGTTGCTATATAAATGGTAGCTCGGTGGGAAGTGTCAAAGCCCGTGAATTTTATAACACTCAAGGATATTACGTTGGAAAGTTAGGTGCCGATGGAAATGTGTACGATGCCAAAGGAGTTCAGGTTGGATGGGTTGATAGTTGTCATAAGGTTCATAATATGGGTGGAACGATAAAAGCCGTCGGCGGTACCGATATTATTAGCGTTGGTTATTATTTATTTGGCATATTGGGAGGAGTCTAAAACCTAAGCACGAAAATCATGGAACAAACAAAGCAGAAAATTGAAAATTTGATGGAAGACATCCGCAAAACTCCACTTTTTCGCCAGCTCGTACCAATGGAGGCGCAAAGCGGATGGCCAATTCCCCAACGCAAAGGTGGAAAAGTCTATGTCACCTTACCTTTTTTTGGTGCTCATACCCAGAGCAAAGTTCAGACGGCTTTATTTCCACCGTTTGCCAAAATAACCTGGGATTGGTCTAACCAAATGATAGTCGAATACCTCAACTTCCGCTATAGCAATCCTTGGCCGGAAGCAAATTGGGAAAAGGAGGTTGGTACTTTTCCTCATGCAGAAGTAGCCCAGATGACAGTGGGGGAATATCAAGAAAAGCGCAGGCGCTTGTTAGCTATGTATGAGGAAATGCTTGAGAAACTGGCTCAAGGGAAATCTTTTTCTCCACAATGGAAAGAAGGATTTAGCCAGCTTTTGCGGACTTTGATGGAACCTTCCCTGGAGCCGTATTATCGCGTTCTAGGCTCAAAGTTTTTTGACCACTTCTTAACCAAAAACTAATTAATTTTTGCGAGGAAAGTATGCCTACCTACCAAGCACGATATCAGGAACAGAAGCAGCAGACCCTAAAGCTGTTGCAATCAGCAATATCCTTTGCCAAAACCTATAAATACAGAGATATAGAGCGGCGTCTGGGCGAAGCTCAAAAACGTCTACTTGAGGGTAAGTTGCTGGTTGTAGTCTGCGGTGAGTTCAAGGAAGGAAAATCTAGCTTGATTAATGCACTTCTCAAGGAAGCCAATGACGACTTATTCCCGGTAGATGCTGATATTGCCACCGGTATTGTATCCACGATCGCTTACGGAGAAAGGGAACAAATTACGGTTATCCTGGGAAAACCAGGTAAAGAAAAGAAAGAGAAAATTCAACGCCAGGAAATAGGCAATTATGCTAACGAGAAATTCAATAAAGGAAACAAGCGTCAAGCTCGGATGCTGGTTATAGAATCGCCTAACCAAAAACTGAAGGATGGTTTAGTATTGGTGGATACGCCTGGCGTGGGGGGACTCAATACCCAACATACGGGAATTACTTACAGTTTCATCCCCGAAGCCGATGCCATCCTTTTTGTTAGCGATGTCAAAAACCCTCTGTCAGAAGACGAACTCAAATTTCTGAAATTTATTGTCGATCGCTGTCCTAATGTTATTTCCAACGTTATCTTCGTTGTTACCAAAATAGATTCTAAAGCAGACTACCAAACTATCGTGGCGAATAACAGGGAAAAACTAGCCCAAGTGCTACAGCGTCCTGGCAATGAAATTCCGATCGTCCCTGTATCTAGCCACAACTACCTTGACTACTTAAAGCATGAAGATGAGGAAGACTTAGAGGATAGCAACTTCATAGCATTAGAGTCAGAATTGGGGAAACTACTCACCCAAGAGAAGGGCTACATTTTGCTGATCCGTGCTCTGGGAGAACTGGGACCAGCTTTAAGGGATATGAAAATGCCGATCCAGGCTGAATTGTCAACTTGCCAGCAACAAAGCAAAGAAGAGATTGATAAGCTGGAAAGCCAGTTCCAGAATGAAAAGCAACGCTTTCAAGATCTCCAAAATGACAACACCAACTGGCAAAAGCAGTTAAGTCGCGGTATCGAAGATATCAGCATGGAATTGTCCGCTCAATTGCGCAGTGGCTTTACCAAAGTTCAGGGGTGGGCAAATGACTATATGAAAGATAGCAAATTGTTAGAGAAACCAGCGGAGATTGCTAAGTTGGTCGAGCGGGATATTGATACCCTGATGTCTGACATAGGAAAGCAAGTTAGCAGCAAAGCAGCCAGCTTGCATTACCAAATTGAGACATCAAGTGGATTGGAGCTTGGTATCTCTAATCTTGACTCTTTAGACTGGGAAAAAACTGAACTATCAACAGATAGCATAGAGATTAAGAAGTCAGGATGGTGGGAAAAAACCCTGAGCGTAACGCGCAGTGGGATGTTTAATGCTACGGCCGGGGGAACTCTTGCTAGTGCGGTAGGAGGAGCAGTTGGTGCAGGTATCGGCTTTCTGTTTGGTGGTGTGGGAGCCGGGCCCGGAGCTGTTATTGGTTCGTCAATTGGTGCTGCAATTGGTGGAATAGCGGGACTTACATCTGGAGTAGTACAAGGAGTATCCCAAGTTAAGAAACAGGATACAGCTGCCGCTCAAAGAGAAATCAACCCGCACATCCAGCAGTTTATCAGAGAAAGTCAAGAGCTTTGTCAACAGTCTTTGAATAAAACTGTTATACAATTAAAGCGGGCGATGACAGATGATTTGAGCGAAAAGATCGGACAGTTAAAGCAAAATTGCGATCGCACGTTACGTTCTATTCAGGAAACTCGCAAGCTCACCGAGCGAGAGAAGCAAGAAAAACTCAAGCAGCTAGCAATTCCTTTGCAGCAACTCAACAAACTCTACAACAGCGTCGAAAATCTAGCCAATGCCACAATTTCCCAAAAGGAAACTGTCGTTCAGACCGAAACTATGGCAAATTTTCAACCAAAATCGGATGGGGATTCGCAGGTGTTGGAAGCAAGTCAAATCGACGAACCGAGCAATGCTGATTATGGAGAGGACTGGGCAGATGGATAATCGGGCATTACGCGATCGCGCTGAAGAGGTATTTCAGTTTGCTCTTGGTTGCACCATGAATCGCCCCAAGTTGCAGAACCTATACCGAAAGATTGATCAGTGTTACCAGCAGTTAGATTTACCAATGCGAGTAGCGATAGTTGGCATGATAAAAGCTGGGAAATCTACAATGATGAATGCTCTTCTGGGGGAAAAAATAGTAGCTACCGGCACGGTAGAAGCTACATTCAACGTCAACTGGCTGAAATATGGTGAATCCAAATCTCTGCTAGTCCATTACAAAAATGGCTCTCCGCCAGAACCGAAATCGTTTGAAGAACTGGAAGATCTAACCCTACGGGCTGAAGCTAACAGCGATTCCTTCAACTACTTACTGAGCATTAAGTACATTGAGTTATCTTATCCCAACCCTATCCTGAAGAAATTTAACCTAATAGATACCCCGGGTTTGGCGTCAGCTTACGAAGCTGATTCAGAAAACACCAAAAACTTCCTGCAATTGCACGGTCAGGAACTAACGCAAGCAACCCAGGAAGAAGCTTCTAATGCTGATGCCGTAATATACCTATTCGCTAAAAGCTTCTCTGAATCTAGCCAAAACACAATGGCTGAGTTTCAAGGTGCTGCATTCGGACAAGCAACGCCAATTAATGCAATTGGAGTACTGACTAAAGTAGATGATTACTGGTCGGACGGTGAAGAACCGATTCTCAAAGGTCGTGAAATCACAGAGCGATTGCAGTCCGAACATTTGCGCGGCGCGCTTTATACCACACTGCCGGTATGCGGTCTTCTGGCTTTTGGAGCGCAAACCCTAACTCCAGAAGAGTTTGATACCCTAATGCAGCTAGCTGCACTGCCGGAAAGTAGACTTCGGAGTCTGGTCAAAAATGCCACGCGACTTAGGGAGCGCGAGTATCCAAAAGAGCCAGAGATACCGCCCGCAGATAAGAGAAAATTGGTACTAGACCGACTTGGACAATACGGAATCTGGTTGGCTGCCAATCTTATCCGCAGTGGAACTAGAGAAAAGGAATTGCTAGCTCGGAAACTATTCCAGCGAAGTGGCGCATCAGAACTACTAGACTTGATTAAATCCCACTTTGGCAACCGCGCTTTCCTGATTAAGTTGAGCGTTGCATTGCAACAAATCAAAGCAGCTTGTTTCATGGAAAAACAGCGTTTAGAGGGTGCAGATTTTCAGATGGTCGCCGACATAGCAGGAGAGTTTGAAAGGCTGGAGGTTGAGGAACAAGGCTTTCAGCAGTTGGCAGTATTACACAGTTATTACCAGGGCGAGCTCGGTTTTAACAAGGATGAGGTTAGACAACTTCAAGCAGTGACCGGTGAAAACGGAACCTCCCTAAAAGCACGACTTGAGCTTGGTGAAAATGCCACTGATGCCGAGATGACTCATGTCGCCCAACAACGAGTACAGTCTTGGAGACAGAGAGCCAATGACTATATGAGTGCTGACAGCCAGACCATTGAGGCAGCTACTGTAATAGCCCATTCCTACGAACAAATACTCTATCAAATTGCACAACAGGAGGACTCCTATGCTTAACGATTTTTCCATATTTAATATTTTCTGCCCCTGGATGGCGCAACAGCAACAAGCAAAAGAAGAGGCTATAAAAACTGAAGCAAATGCACGAAAGTTGAACGGCTTGCAGCCAGAAAATAACAATTTTGGAAACACCAACACTGTTTCCCTGTTAAAATCAGCTAACTTACTTTTGGAGCGGTTGCTCGATCGCGGTGATATTCTGATCGCACAAACTGAGACTGTAGAAGCAAATGCGAATAACGCAATTGCGGAACAGATCGCTTTAGAAAAATCTACAATCATTCCTCCAGTAACAGAAGTTGCTCGGGAGCCAGAGTTATCCGAAACGGCGAAAGAGCTAATCAAATTACGGGATTTAGTTCTACTCGCCAAAACAGGAGACAATGCAAATACCCCTGAATTACTAGAGTCCTTATATCAAGAGTTGGGGCAAGTTTTGGAAAAAGAGGGGGTGCAATCTCTAGAAGATACTGGCAGCTATAACTATGAGCAACAGCAAATTATGGCTACGCGGGTTGTGAAGGATCCAGACAAAGACGATCTAATCTGTGAAACTGTAAGACCAGGGTATATGTTTAATGGAAAGCTAGTTCGTTCTCAAGAAGTTACGATTTATACTTATAATTCTTCTACTGGTTCAGAAATCAGGGACTGAGAAGCAATCAAAGCTATTTTGAGATAAGAGTTTAAGCACTCTAAGCAATCAGAAAAAATGGATAGTAAAGACTTATTCAATAGAGTTGTTGGGTCAAAGTTTTTGACATAAAAGCGCTCATAATGGTTAAAGCTAAAAGAATTTCAAGTGAGAGATAAATGGCGTTCATTACTCCATTTGATCTTGATGTTTTGTGCTTATACTTTTATCATTTGCATAAATTAACTGGAGGCTAACAAAGACAGTGATCGAAGAAACTTTGAACACATTTACTGAAGCCTTAAAAGCTCGCACAGCTATGTCTTTGGGTTTCTTTGATTAGTTAACTGAAAACAGGGACATATTTGCCCTTCCCAAGGAGAGTTTAGACTATATTTGGGCTTAAAAATTGTGTAAGTCCCACTAAGTCAAACCTCTCTCATATTTACATATCAGGCATACCAAAAACCTGTATCCAATAACAATTGAAGTTAACGCTACCAGTATCTTCCTCCAAGAAATAGTAACTAACACCAATTTATTGCAAATTGGGATTGAGAATATTAGCACGATGTTCTTTACTATTCATCCAAGTTTTACCACTACTTCTGGTGTCTGATATCCTACCGCAATATTTTCTGCCCATGCTGAAAAGTCATATCCTGTAGCTTCAATATGATCGCCTCCTAAAGAACCATCTAATCCAATATGTTCATAAAAGTCTTGCACTGCCATATTCTATTAGACATCTCCAAAAATACTCAAACGCTTATCCTAACTATCTTTAGTGGTGCTATCGCTACTTATGAAGATAGTTAATTTGTACAGTTTTATGGGCATCAGAGATACTTCGTGTTACTAATTCAAATATTTATTGTACTTTAATTTATTATTTTTGTCTCAGCTTTTGATGGTTTATACTAATATAAAAGAGCCAATTTTTAGTCGCACTAAACCACATATTGTTAAGATTACTTTTTGATAATTATTATATTTTAATCTGAATCTTTCTCTAGCAATTCTAAATATTTTAATTAATCTTATTATATGTTCTACAAATATTCTCTTTCTGGCTTTTTCTTGATTTTCTTCTTTGATTTCTAGCGACATTTCTTTTTTTCTTGGTTTCTTTTTTGGTGTAGTAGTTCTTTCTACTCCTTCATCAGCTTTATCTCCTTAAAATTTTTGTTTTTTATCAAATTTATCCAGTTGTTTTCTTAATATTTTTACATCACTTACTGGACCTTTTTCTCCTACTATTACATCTACTATTTCTGTTCCTTTTGGTGTCGTTATTATTTGATTTTTAAAAGTATGATTTTTCTTTTTTCATATTTGATATTTTTCTTGGTCTTTATATTCACTTGGTCTTTCTCTACTTTGTTCTGTACTATCTACAATTAATTCTAATTCTGTTACTATCTCCTTTACCCATTCCAATTCATTTTCTTTTTTTTTTACTTTTTCTAATAAACTTGCTGGCAGTAATTCTCTGAAAATATCTATCCAGTAATGAAAAATATTATTAGCACTTGATTCACTTATACCAAAGTTAATTCCTAATGTTTGAAAAGTTGGTATTTGATGTAAATAAAATAACGTTAACATTATTTCTTCTTCCTTTGTTAAATTCTTTTTTCTGACTCCACCTGCTTTAATTAGTCTTTTTTCTGTTTTGGCGATTGCCTCCTTTTTCTCTGATTCTATTATTTGGGCCTTTGCTATTAATTTTATTAGCTGTTCATAAGTAATGCCAATAATTCTTTTTGTTTCTTTTGGATGATTATAAATATATTCTAAAGTTGGATTCATTTGGGAGACTTCATACATAAATGGTTTTGATAATTTTACCTTATTTTCTATTTTGGAGATGTCTATTGGTTGGTAAGTTCCACGACTCTCTCAAGAAAATCACTGTGAACTATAGGATTATCTGTTGCTTCTCTAATATCCAAACTGAGATGATAATCAGCATTTTGATCGTCTTATTTCTCGGTTGCACCTGCAAATAATAAGTAGTATCAGGCTCAAGAGTCGCAGTGATTTTTTCATTCTTCTTACCGCCATTTTTAGACTTGTCAATGACTTTACCTTTTTCGGGTAGTAAATATAAATCTGCATTAGCCGTCAAACCCATCAGTTTAATCTCTACTTTCCTCTGTTCTTCTACCGTAAATTTGTAAAAGTCTTGGCGATCGCTCTTACCTACAGATTCATCTAACTGAAACTTATCACTTAAAGACCCAATATTAAAAGCTTTATCTTTGCTGTTTCCGGGGTCGAAATTTTTGCCATTACTTAATTGTATACCACCTACAAGGAGTTTGTCGTATTCTCCCACAGTTAAATGTAAGGAACCATTATCGGATATAGTTGCTAAAGAGTATGATCGCAAACTTTTATTGCTTTTTTTTTGAACTGACATGGTAATAATATCAGTAAATGTTTGTTTTGAAACAAGTCTTGCTTGAGAGTTTAGTTTAGCTTTTTAGCTACAGGAAAATTATTATCTTTTGTTATTAAAGAACAAAGCCTTTGTAGATTATTTTGCCAGGAGTAAAGTATAACTGAGTGTTTTGAGCATATCCAAAATGATAATTAGAGTTTATCCAAAATCTCTACTAGATAAACTACAAATATTTGTATATAATTGTGCTCACGGGGTGACAAGCCAGTTGAAAGCTATATATATAAAGGGATTTGCCTTCAGGGGCTGAGGAATAATTCAAGTTGTGCGGTAGAATAATATCATGAAAAAACTTAACTTTATTAATTAATTTTTAATCAAAAATTACAGTCTAATTAACCACTTTATTCATCGCTTTTATTCCCCTGCGATAATATAGTAATTTATGAGGATTAAGGCTCATTAAATTTTCTACTAATTTCCACATTAAATCATCATTTATTGCCCAATAAATACTAGATAAACCTAAGCAAAAACTACTGTTTATTCTTTCTTTTCTACCTCTTTCATTAGTTCTTGATATATATTCTTGAACTCCTTTGTTTTTAATTTCTTGTCCTTTAAATGAACTAACTGTGTATGAAATAGCTATTAATAAAATTAGATTATTAAGTCTAGTTTCGTTGGCTTTTGCTGATTCTAGATTATAACCACCAGTTTTATAATCCTTAAACATGGCTTCTATGCCCATTCTCTGGCTATATATTTTTTTAACTTTTCCACATTACTATGATAAATTGGAGAGAATATACCATTTCTCTGAAACAGAATTTTGACGATATTTCTGTCTTTTATATACAAGTAAATTATATGTTCCTACCTTCAAAATTTTGGTAATTTTTTGATTCAATAATAGTTGGGATTCACCGATATTTACTTTTAACTCTGAGAGTTGAAAATATTTTCTCCCTCGTTTTATCATAGTTGATTTTTTTTGTCTCAAGACAAAATATACGTCTTTTTTTTTATATTCTTTCAACCAATGGCACAGGAAAATACTGTGGAATTCTAGGGTGCTGTGAGAATTATTTTGTGTACTTTCAATAATTTTAATACAGGGCGAATTACTGATTTTTGTTCGGTTAAATTACTAGCTCCTTTATGAGATAAAATCTTCCAATATATAGGTAAAGCTGTCTTTTTCCAAGCTACAGTTATCATTAAAATATTAATATTTTGCCACTGAGTGCGGTCTAAAATCAACACTAACTCTGAGGTAAAGCTGAAGAGATTTTTTACCATTATTTTGACTAAAGGGAACCAAAATATAGGTAAACTTAATTCCTTTAGGGTTAAAAATCTTTCGCATAAGTTTTCGCTTACTTTCTGATTTAATTGGTAGCTGAAAATAATTGGTTAGCTTTGATATTTGTACAGTTTTATGTACTGAAATTAAGTATAATAATATTTGTAATGTTACTACTTGAGATGGACTCAACTTTTGCTTAATATGGTCTTGATAAAAGCCTAATATATTCACTTTTTCTTCTTTTTTTTTTGTAATTATTAACCCTTTTTTATCATATTTTTAACAGTTTTTTTTAATGTTTTAATGAATAAATAATCAACCATGGGTAGGGGGTGTAGTGCGAGCGCTCTGCGCTCGCACTACACCCCCTACCCAGTCCAATAAGCGTTTTCTTTTTGTTGAAATATTCTTTAGTTCCCGAACACAAATTCCTTTCTATATATAGCTTTCAACTAGCTTGTCACCCCGTGAGATAATTGTGACATTGAATCACAATTATATCTTCACCATTCATCCAAACACATTCATCAAAGGTTATAGTGCTAGC
The DNA here is from genome assembly GCF_000014265.1 of Trichodesmium erythraeum IMS101. Lineage (NCBI taxonomy): Bacteria > Bacillati > Cyanobacteriota > Cyanophyceae > Oscillatoriales > Microcoleaceae > Trichodesmium > Trichodesmium erythraeum. The sequence continues at coordinate 2,511,486 of NC_008312.1, read as the reverse complement.
CTTCTGATAATTGTCAGTAAAAATTTCCAGTTTCTATTCTATTAAATTCACTCTTAGATGACGTTGAATACTTTTCAACAAAGCATCAACATCTTCCTTTTTAGTATTAAAAGCAGTAACGAGTCTAATTACCGGAAAAGCTCCCTCTTCCCAAACATAAAATTGAAAACCATCACCTCTCAAACCATTAACCACAGACTTAGGAATTTCTGCAAAAACTTCATTCGCTTCCACAGGATGACACAACTTTACCAAAGGTAAGTCTACCAAACCTTGAGCCAACCTAGTTGCCATCTGGTTAGCATGGAAAGCATTTTTCAACCATAAATCATCAGTAATATAAGCTTCCAACTGAGAAGACAAATATCGCATCTTTGAGAATAAATTACCACTACGTTTGCGACGATAAGCAAATGTTTTTGCCAAATCTTGATTAAAAAAGATTACCGCTTCTGCTGCCATCGCTCCATTTTTAGTAGCACCGAAACACAGTACATCTACCCCAGCTCGCCAAGTTATATCTGCTGGCGCACAGTCTAAACTCACAACAGCATTAGCAAAGCGTGCCCCATCTATATGCAGATATAGATTATGAGCATGAGTTATTTTAGCAATTTCACCTATCTCCTCAGGCAAGTATACTGTCCCCGCTTCCGTTGCTTGGGTAATACTAACTGCGGCAGGTTGAACATGATGCACTACACCTGCCCCTGCTTTTTCGAGTGTTTTGCTCAACTCAGAAGGATTAATTTGAGCATCTGTACCATTAAGTGTCACCAGTTTTGCACCACCTGTGTAAAATTCTGGAGCACCACATTCATCGACATTAATATGAGATTCACTATGACAATAAATAGCTCCATAACCAGGAGCGATCGCCGATAAACTCAGAGCATTAGCAGCAGAACCAGTGGCAACAGGGAAAACTGTCACAGGAGTTTCAAAAATTGATGAAAATTTAGCTTCTAACCGTTGAGTGTATTCATCTTCACCATAAGGCATCATAGCTCCTTCATTCGCAGCTATCAGAGCCGCCATAATTTCTGGGCATACTTCAGCCACATTATCACTACAAAAATTCATATTACCTATATTTTTCAATCTATCCCAAACACTCTACTAGTATGGAATATTCTAAGTCTGTTTACATTTTCTAGTAGGACAGTTTTACTACTGAACACCAAGTCCAAATATTTTTGGCCTGTTCCCTATTCTCTATCTCCCCTACTCTATAAAACTATAAATAGATATACTTTATTAAGTAGGAAACTACTATAAAAGTTTAATTATCATACTAAGAATAAGTTGGAATATATCCACCCTAGTCATGGTGACTATCATAATTAATATTCACTTAAAAATAGTCAATAATTACACAAAAAATTCAAGCTAATTAATTTTATAAATATTTACTTCTCTCTTCAACTTCCCCTCCAAGGTCAGCTTTAAAGGTATGTCTCCTACTAAAACTCACAGGTAGAAAAGTTTTTAAGAAACGGTATGATTATAAATTGGTTATTATCATCAAACCTTAACAAAACACACAAAAAAATATTTAAAAATATATTGATTATTAGAAAAAAGAATGATACTATACAAAATAGTTAAACAATAAAAGTAAAGGCTATTTATTGTTTAACTATCAGATAGCCTTTACTTATTGTTTGAGTAGTGCTTTTTCCTAGAGAAAAATATTTCTAAATAATACTAATTCTCAAAAACTTTGGTATAGTTAAGCTTTATCTTTCTAAAAACTATGTATGAAGGCAATTTAATTTTTGAATAACTTCTGTGATGTTTATAGTAATTTTTACTACCCTCCAAGTCTATGATTACTTGTAATAAAAACTATAAAAGGTCAATATTACTAATACTATTTCTCTATAATAGTACCCTTAATAATTTTTATAAGATCTGATTATAATGACTATTATAATCTTATATCTAAGTGTAACTTCATAAATAAATGGTATGACCCGAAAATATGGAGGCAAGTTAAATAATCTATACAAGTTAAAGCTAAAAATAAATTATTTCAAATTTACTGATTTGATCTATTTTTCACCATAAAAAAATGATTAAATATAGGTAAAACTTAGCCCTAATTTATATTGAATCTGAACATAAATAGAAAAATTAAAATAATTAATTGAGTAAATTGAAGCTATAGAGAGCTCGCTAAAAAAAAATGAAAAATACTACCAGAGATTATCGTCATATTCAATTCTGCGAAGGTCATTTAAAAGTAAATATTCCTCAACTTATAGCATTATTTAATTCTGCAGCCATCTGGGCAAAAAATAGAAAAATAGAAGACTTAGAAATAGCTATTGCCAACAGTAACCCAGTCATCACTGTATGGGATCTCCAAACAATGATAGGTTTTGGTCGTGCCACATCAGATTGTGTATACAGAGGTACAATTTGGGATATAGTCATTCACCCAAACTATCAAGGAGGAGGACTAGGACGAAAATTAGTTCAAACAATTTTAAGTCATCCACGAATGTGCTATGTAGAAAGAGTTTATCTAATGACAACCTATCAACAAAATTTCTACAAACGAATTGGATTTCAATATAATCAAAGCACAACAATGATATTGTACAATCAACCTATAGAAGCAGAAATTGAATTAACAACTAGAAATCAAGCATCACTAATTGCCACATAAAGTTAACCTTTAGTTCCCTTTATACTCATAGGAATAGAACATTGAGTCCGATTAAAATTAGACTCCTCACCATCACAAGGAGTTGTTAGTACTTCCAAACGTCCGTTCATCATTCCTAACAAAGTTTGATTCATTAATAACCTCATACCAGGAGAAAGCTGAAAATCAGCACTCATATTTTTTTCAGCATTTTCCTCAAAATTATATTTGAGTAAATCCCAAGACTCACTCCAAGCACTTACCGGACGTTGATCGTCAATCCAAATATGAACATAACCAGATTCCCATGCAGGATGAACAGAAACATTCACATTACCCTCATTCATTTGCCTGATCGCAGTATCAATCAAACTCAACAAAACCTGTTTGAGACGAGACCTATCCGCCAAAACATAAATATCTGGTTTCGGAGGTGAGATTTGCAAACCAATACCACGATTAGCAGCTTGCATATAAGTTAAATTTTCCACCACCTCAAACACTTGAATGAGTTGTAGTGGCTCCACCTCGACTTTCTCAGTACCATGTTCGGTTTTAGACACATAAATAATCTCATCCAATAAACCTAAAGTTTTTAAAGCACAATTATAAGCTTCGTTAACAAACTGGCGTTCCTCCTCCGGATTATCCGCTAAATCAGAAATAATTAACTGTAGTCCACTAATCATACTGTTAATCGGCGATCGCAACTCATGAGCAGTTCGAGCCAAAAAACCAGCTTTAAACTTACTCATTTCAGAAGCCATTTGATATGCTAGTTGAGTATTTTTCAGTTGCTTAAACATATTCTCTAGCTCCTCAGAACTTGATTCAGAATGGTTTGGAACCACACAAGAGGTTGATAAATCCTCACTTTTTTGCCTAAACCATAACCTACTAGCTAGTAACCCAAATCCAAACCCTAGTACCAAATAAATAAAATTGTTCCCAGCCATTCCAATAAAAATACTAAATGTTTTGAGAGTACCTTAAAATTTTAACTTTACTGCTCCCTGGCGCAAAATTTCCCAACGAGCAATTCCATTCCACTTAGCAACAGTCGAAGGGACTCCAGAAGTTAACATTATCTCCTCACTTTGGGACAACGAAACAACCAAAACCTCTGGAAATTGACGACTAATTTCCGCCATTTTCCCTAAAGTTGGCTGGCCAGAAATATTAGCACTTGTAGTAGCTAAAGGCCCTGTTCGAGCCATTATTTTTCTAGCAATATCACAATTAGGAACCCTGACTCCAATAGTAGTTCCCTCAACAGGATTCATTACCCTGGGCACCATTTCTGAAGCAGGTAGCACCAAAGTCAACTGCCCAGGCCAATACTTTCCAGCCACCCTTTGCCATAACTGTAACTCTTGATCACTTCCACAAATATAAGGCCACAAAGATGCAGCATTTGCCCCCATTAAAATCACAGGTTTATCTTGACTACGACCCTTTACTTGAAAAATTAAATTTGCTCGATCAGGTCGAGCTGCCAGTGCTGGTACAGTATCAGTAGGAAAGCTAACTAAATTACCAGATATTGCTCCCTCAATAAGAGTCTCAATAGATACTAAACTCATTTTTTTCGTTTTTTATTTTTTAATTTTTTAAAAATATAACTAACTTTAATATCTCTAGCACAAAACAACTGTAACTTTAGGAGCTTAAAAAAATGATAATGCCTTAAAATTAAATTATTCCAAACACTTACCCTCATTATAATTAAAAGTTGATATATAAGTGTGAAGCTTTGCCAGCAATATTAAATCTCCAAGATCAGGAAACCTGACTAGACTAACATCTGTGGAGCAAAAACTAGGCACTTTTTCAAAGCCCCAAAAAAAACTAAGCGCCTATATCAGTCAATACTCTAATATTTAATCAGCAAACCTTATTTAAAAGTCGCCCACTTATAGGCAAGACTTCAAACCCAATTTTTTGACGCAAATTTTTTAAGCTTAAGAAAAATAATATTTGCTACTTTTGCTACTTTAAATAAGCCATAGCAAAGCGATCAACCCCCTCCAAATCACCGAAAATCTCAACCTGACAATAAGAACCATGATCATACAAAATTTTAGCGACTTCCTCACTTTGCCCAGCCATCATTTCCACCAACCAAACACCACCAGAAACCAAATATAGTGGAGCAGTTTCAACTAAAAACCTAATACAATCTAGACCATCAACACCACCATCAAGGGCCAAATGAGGCTCATGTTTCCTGACCTCTGGTTCCAGAGTAGAAACCATATCACTAGGAATATAAGGAGGATTCGCCACCATCCCACTCACCTGGCCACGCAAATGTTCCAGTGGTTGCCACCAAGAGCCTTCATAGAAATTGATTCGATCACCATAACCTAGGCTAACAGCATTTTGTCTAGCAATTGCCAAAGCTACTGGACTGCAATCTATACCATAAATAGAAGCATCTGTCAATATATCTGCTAAACCACAAGCGATCGCTCCACTACCAGTTCCCATATCCACCCAATTTCCGTGCCCAAGCTCCAAAACCGAATTAGTAGCAACCAAAACCAGATCAATTAAAAGCTCTGTTTCCGGTCTAGGTATCAAAACTCCAGAACCAACCCTCAAAGAAAAATTCCGCCAATAAGTAACCCCAGTTAAATATTGAAGCGGAACCCTATCTTCCAAACGTCGGCGCCAAAGACTATCCAACTCAACTAAAGAAAGCTCCATTGAAACATTAGGCCAATCTTTAAAAGACTCCAAACGCAGGGTTAATCTATTGAGACTAGCAAACTCCTCTAAGAATAAATCAACCTCAGCAACAGATATACCTGCCCTCAAAGCACAAGCCTTAGTTTGACAATACCATTCCCAGAGTTCATTACCTGAAACCAGCCACCTAAAAGGAAAATTCATCTATCAATCACTCAGAATCTCAACTTATTTATTATCAGATTCTCTCAACTGTTGTACAAACTCCAAAGACTCCCGTGGAGGAATAAAAATAATTTTTTCCAAGAAAGGATCGTCATCATTCTTTAAAGCATTAATCACACCCTCAAGATTTACAACCTCAATCTCCACAGAAGAAAAAACTTCAGGTTGTTGAGTTTCAGCCCTATCCAACATTCCTTGCAAATCTTCCTTATTAAAAAACATAGGAATAACTTGCTTTTCTCCGCGCTGAATAGTTAAATATCCATCATCAGGTCCTCCTTTAGCCATAAACAAAGGTACCCCACTAAAATTGTTAAAATCCTGGCCATTCTTCTCAAGCAAAGCCTTAGCAGATTCAACCTGTCTTCTAATAGGAACATATGCAAATTCTAGTCTTTGACCATTCTCTTGTATAGATTGGCTCTTTTCATAAACTTCACCTAGAGAAACAGGGACAACCTTAACCGTAGCAGCTAAATCAGGATTTTCTCCTTTTAATTTGTTCACAAAAGCATCTGCATCACTCTTACTAATAAAAACTCCCGCCACAGAAGAATTAACTTCATTACCTTCTCTTCTAATTGATCGGACAAGAGGAGATCCATTTTGATCGGTAATTGTAAAAACCGGCACAGGAGTTAACTTCTGTAACACTTCTTTCTCCGGCAGTGCTAATGCAGACATATCTTTCAGAGAAGGTCCAATCAAACTGCTAACCATTACTCCTAACACTGCACTTAAACGAATTAATGATTTCATAAATTCTCCAGTTTTCTTAAGATATTACCATCAAAAAAAAGTATTAACATCAGACACAGCGAAAACATTCATCAAAGTCAAATAAGAAATTTATCCTATCAAATCTCACCAAGCGATATAATTTCATGTTTTTTCAACAAAAATAAGTACCCCAGCAAAATTATTTACCTATTTTAATTATCTGCACTTTTTTGAAGCAAAAGAATCCAGCTTGATATAAATGTAGAATTAATTTTGCACAGCCACTTATCAACCAAAAATCATTAAATTATGAATATTTTTATAATACTTAAAAACATCTTTTAATTTATTAATTGAGCCACAAATTATTGATTCTAATTTAAATTTAAACCATGAAACAAATCAAGTAACCTTAAATTATATAACTATTCTAATTAGGACGTGCATGCTTAGTTTTTACCGGTAAGGGCAGAAGCCAGGGAATCACAAATATTTAGTTAGGCACACATAGAAGTAAGGAACAATAGGAATTACAGAGAATGTGATTGTAAGAACTATTTTCAATTTTTCTACCCTTTAACCTTAATAGTTCAATATCCATTTTACCCAGAGCTATAACACCTTATTATACATTTTTCATCCAAGAAAATTTAAAGTAGTATTTAGGTATATACTTTCAGTTTTTTCAGCCAAGCCTAATTATTTTAGCTCCCAAGAAGGCAAAAAACTTAGCTTGTATAAATGCGTAAATAATTTTGCACCACTACTTAAATTATCAAACTCAAATCAGAGTTATTTTTCAGCTAAAATTTCAGTTATTTTATTATTCATTAACTAAGTAAAGTAGTCACAGTGCGAAAATTCTCATTTGAGGAAAGAACTTATAGAGAATTAGGACTGGCACAGATGTGTAATTACAAAAGATTCCCAATAGACAAAATATAAAGATTGATAGTGCCTGCCAAGCTACACCTATCCTTTATCAATATCTTTTTGATTTCTAACATAAAACTTGACAAAATACACAAGTTACATTTGAGCCTTTGAGAGGCTTTTGTAATCGGTAAAAGTATATTAAAGAATACATTTTTTTTGAAGATATAAAGTATTTTTGCTTAGTTACTATATTTTTCTCCCTTCTCCCCTAATTCCATAAGGATTATAGATATTTTTAAACTCGCGATAAAAATTGTGCAACATTAAACATTCTCAAAGTTACGCACCTTCAATATATATACACATAATTATTATTATAACATTTGTATTCAAAAAAAACAACTATTTAATTTAGAAGGGGGAGGCTTTAAATCCTATTTTTCAATAAATCATAATTATTCTAGGCAAGTGCAACACAAATATTTCATTTCCGAATTTTTGGCCTCAGATAGCTTTACTTAACTTGGTTTTGAGAAAGCTTAACGAAGTGAGATTTGAGGTTCAATTGAATCAAGATTAACCCCGCGAAAATTGTGGACACTACTTGTGAGCCTTAATTATTCCCAACTGTTTTTCAAGACTATTGCTATGAAATAGGGAAGGGAAAAATTTCCTACCTAGACTTCATACAGAAATGTGTTAAACTAAGTAAGATAATTTCCAGAGTAATTCCTTTATAGTATTTTTTTATTCAGAACTCGACGTGAAACTTTGACCATCAAACAGATCCTGTCCTAGTATCACTAGAGGAAGCGTATTATAGATATTGAAGGAAAAGTAACTCTTTGTCTAGCAATTTATAGCAGCATTTTTGTCAACGGGTAGTCATTAACAACTTTAGATTAGCCACTTTTAACAGTTACTAACCCTAGACTAGCTGGTATTGTACTAGAGTTTTTTCATGGCTTCAAATACATATAAATAATTGATAGGATTAAACATATTGGAGTCTCTTCTACCGTAGTCCAAAGTAGACCTCGTCCAGCTGTTTAAGATTTTTAACCTGAGGACACTAGTTTTTCAAATCTTTTTACCTGTTTAATGCCGAAAAATAGAGGTCGGAACCTCCCCAGGCAAGATAATTATTGTCACCAAAATTAGCTTAACTTGAAAAATTTGAGCTGGACTAATAATGACAACTGTACAGATTTTAATTAGATTAGTAGATTAGTAGTTAGTCATAGAGTTTTTCCCCATAAACTATTATGTGTATCAGAGTATACCTACCTGAAAATATAGGGAACAAAGTGGACTAATTCATAAAGTATCGGGATGACAGGATTTGAACCTGCGACATCCTGCTCCCAAAGCAGGCGCGCTACCAAACTGCGCTACATCCCGGCTTAACTATAACTATTTTAGCTCACCTTTCTAATTTTTGCAAGAAAATTAGAAAAAATTTCCAAGCCAGTAGTTATAGTTAGTAGAAAAACCCTAATAATAGATTTCCCTAAAGTAGCTCGGCAAGAAACAAAAAGTTGGAAAAAGCCAGATGACTTAATTCCAGGCTTTCTAGTAAGAGTAGACTAAAGAGGATATTAACCAAAAGTAGTTTAAAAAACTATATCATTTTACAAAATCTATTCAAGAATAAAATTTATAAAAATAACTCTACTCAAAAAATGTAAATCTTAGATTAGCAACTATAATATAACATGTTTAGTTATATTCTATCAACTCAAAAACAGCTAATCTGGATACCAGAACATTCCTTTAATTCCCTCAGGGTCAGAGATAAAACCTAAATTTCGGTAAAAATCAACAACATGAGGGTCTGCAAATAAGGTAATGTTACTTATATCTTCACTACGAAGTTTTTTGATGATGTAATTCATCAATGCCTTTCCCAAGCCTTTGCTTTGGAAGTCAGGATGAACAACTACATCCCAAAGAGTAGCATTAAAGGCATGGTCAGATGTCGCTCGAGCAAAACCAATCAGTCTTCGCTGACTACCTCGCATTTGCCACATGGAAACCACAAGAAAACTATGTTGAATGGCCTTTTTGACTTTACGTAATGGACGACGAGACCAACCAACAGCATTACAAAGATCTTCGAGTTCATAGATATCTATATCTCGATCGGTAGTAAAAAAGATACGGCCATTACTTCTATTAGATGAACAAAAAGCTTGAGAAGAAGCATCTTGTTCCTCAATAGTTGTGTATCTTTCAAAATCTAAATTTTGAGACTGAGATGTTGGCTCAGAACCGGTAAACAAATTTTTCCAGAAACCCATGCAGGTGTGGTTAAGTTAGTAGAAGTTGAATGACATTATTAGATAGTATATATCCCGTTCCCTCTCTTCGATTATGGCTCCGGGTTTAAAATCATCAACACTAGAACTGCTAAAGCGCTTCAACCGAGCGTTTCCACAGTTTTATGAACAATTTGTTAGTAGTGATATTCAATTACAAAATTTGAAATTAGCATATCAGTTGTATAGAAGCAAACAAGCTGTAATAGAATTAAAACCAGAAAGTAGCAAAAGTGCTCTGTACTTTACCTACAGAAATCAATCATTCTTACTCAGTGATATTTTTGGAGTATTGGCTGCATATGGACTAACTATTCATAGCCTTAGTCTTTATGGACAAATTTACCAACCGATGTTGGTCTTTATCAAATTAGTCATATCTCGGGGGGGCAAAACATTAACAGAGAAAACCTCAGAAAATGTTTGTCGCGCCATCCGTGAATCACTAGCAGGCCACTTTCAGGTGGAAGAAATGTTGGCAGTAGAATTTAATCTAGATAGTGGTTTAGAAGAAGTAGCAACAGAATTTTATGTTGATCCTGTATTTCATCTACCAGCACTGTTAATTGAAGCTGATAATCAACCTGGTCTATTCTACAAAGTTATGTATGCCATCTGGCAAGAAGATTTGTTAGTGGTTAATGCCAACTTGTTAGTTTGGCGTGGGCGTACTCGCCTCATTCTTTATCTTCTGGGGCCAAATGAAAGTTTGATTCCAGAATACCTCGGCCAAAAAATTGCTGAAGGTGTGCGACAGAGATTGATGGGAGAGAGGTACTAAGCTCATACCTATCTAAAATACGTCTTAGTGAGCTCTGAGCTTCAAGCAATAAGCCTGAGTTTAATATCAAATAAATCTCTAAAACCCACAACTATTAATGCTTATAACTAAAACACTATCAATCATTGTCAACAAACCATCAATAATTGAGAAATTAGGATAACAATCCTTTTCATTCTTAAGCTATTTATAGAGATTATTCTCAATTTACAGCTTTTCGCTCTTTGTGTGTACCAATTGAAAAAAGTTATTCTAGATAAGGATTAGAACTATCATAGTTATATCCAACCTAGGTACAATGGTTCAGATAAGACCAAAACTATTATGGTATGGAACATGATTTATGAGTTGTGTAGATTATGGAACTGTCCCAAAAAGTCCTTAACTGAACCCTATTGAGCTATAAACAGTCTTGCTCCTAAAAAGAGTAATTTGATAATAAGTATAAAAAAAAATCTACTTCATGGTAGTATATTTAAGTAAAAGTAGTTTCAAGAGAGTAACCATAATTCATTAAAGACAATTAGTTAATTCAATTAATCTTGATATCTCCTTTTTTTTTTAAGATTTATTTCAACTTTGGTCTTCCAACTTCGATCTGACCTAGGTCTGTTCCATACAATGTCCTCACCATTTTTAATAAATACTCTGATTACCTTGGGTATTAGACCGAGTTTGATAACCATCAGACAACTATAGATATTCTAGGAGTTCAATAGGCCATTAATTAATTGAGTACCTCCACTCAATCTCCAAGTGGACTTCTATTCATATATGGCTAACTTTTAAGTTGTCACCCCTGGTAACCTCTAATTCCAGAATTATCGGAAGATTATCAATGTCTATTTTATGAATGGGTTAGAATTGGAGGAACTTCAAATCGACTCAACAAAAAGATTAGTAAAAATTAACTTATTATTTAGCTGCAATCCCAATTATCTATAGTCATTGACTTAGCAATACTATTACAGAATATCAATATACAGCACTTAAGGCTGGCCGTAAGGTACACATTTAGGGGAACAACAAGAATTTGACTATTCACATTTTGTACCTTATAGTCTCTGGCCCGATGGTAATCTAGGGTTTACTGATTAACTCTCAAAGCATTGATACAAAATGAAATTTACATTTTTGTTTTGAAAAAATTCGACGTTTTTCAGCTCCATTTAGCTAAGGCATAGAAAGTATTTTTGGCCTTCCTATAGCAGAGGGTGGCCAGCAATAAATATATCCGACTATCTCCTAATTAATTCCCATTTCGATTTAGGTTTGTTCCATGGAACATCTTTACATTCTTCTGAGTTCTTAGTTCTACCTGAACTCATACATATCTTTTTCAGCAAGCCCTATCTAGGGCCTGACTAACAGGCCATTGTCTAGGAGGGACTATTCCCTTGCTCACTCTTATTCTTATTTTTTACTTCCAATACATGAAGCCCCAAAATCACTAAATCTCCCTTAATGCCATCTAAATCAGCTACTTTTGGTAAATAACCCCAATGTTGAAAACCAAACTTATTAAATAAACTTAAGCTAGGAATATTGTGAGCAAAAATAAAGCCGAGCAAGGTCTTAATTCCCAACTGAGGACTACGATAAATTGCCTCTGAAAGTAACTTTTTTCCTATTCCTTGACCTTTATATTCAGGAGCAACATATATACTTATTTCTGCTGTAGCTTGATATGCTGGTCTGTCATAAAAAGACTGAAAACTTAACCATGCTATAACTTGACCATCTAGTTCTACAACTAAAATAGGACGACTATCTGGTGAGTGTTCTTGATACCAAGAAATACGATTCTCAATTGATATAAGTTCCAAATCTCCAGTAGCAATACGACTAGGAATTGAGGAATTATAAATTTTTACAATTACAGTTAAGTCTTTGGCTTCGGCATTTCTGATTTTCATTACTGATTATGTTTGAAGCTTTCCCAATTGTAGGAATCAAAAAAATATTCGATTGAGTATTTCGTAAGCATTCAGCTGAATGCTTACGGTATTTTTAGTCTCTGGTTTCAGCAGTTGGCACTGTTTCCCAACGCGACATGAAAAATGCAGCGATTAGTCTCAAGATGCTAACTGATAACTAAAATAACTACTCTAATAAATAGCTCAACTCAATGAAAGAGTGTATAATTTCATCACATCTTTAATGGCCATTCGAGAATTGGCTCCTAAGTTCAGGGATGAAATATGGCCTCGACTAAGATGGTCAGCCGCAGCGTTAAACTCAACAAGCCTATTTCCAGATTACCCTTTATAAGGCCTGTTGGTCTTCAAAACCGTGCGTGAGACTTTCACCTCACACGGCTTCTCTCCTAGGCGTCCCTTTCTATGGGTACATCCCTGCTTTCTAGTATCACCATATCGTCTATCTATTGATAGCCTTCTGATAAGTCAGGTTTTTCTTTTAGCCTTTTGGCTGCCTAGTCTTCCCTGTCTAGTGCAGTTTTAGTATCGTGACAATGTCGGTGCAACACTTGTTGATTTTTTTATGTGTCACTAGCGCTTTCAGACCTGAGAAAAATTTGGTCTATATCAATTAAATCTGTCGGTCTGAATTTTCATCTACAAAATGTGCATTTACCTTTTTGTATTTTCAACAGCGTTGAAACTTCTTTCCTCATACCTAGGTGCTTTGGTGATTCTATTACTCCAATAATTCTAATCCCCGTCATGGACTTGGTATCTTTTTGGAATGAGAATAAAATAAAGCCGGAGAAAATTAATGACACTCAATATATTTTTCAGGCACAAACTACAAATTTCGGGTCTTATTTAATGTACGTTCCTTAGCTTAGTGTATTTAACTATAAGTACATCTGAGTGTTTATTTAACGTATATTTCCCATCCGAACTGAATCTAATTTCTGAACTCTCTTGTGGGAAAATACTTTTTTTTGCCCAGGTAGCGGACTTATTCAGATCCCAATAGTCTTGCCCATTGACCTAGCCTTTTCTACAAGAGATAGTCTACTTTAGTATATATTTCTTGACTGACTAGAGCTGAGTAATAGTTAGCTGCTGCTCTGATTAATGGATTTAGTTTAGTTACTAAGGCTGAAACTGGGGCATATTTGTGAGAATCACAAATATCTGCTAATTTCCGGTAATAAATACTTAGTTTTAAATTCTAGCTTGGCTGAATTAACCTCGTATTACCTCACTTCAAATGCTAAGAAATAAAGTCCGAGTTGATTTCCTTGGTATTCCTTGAGTGTTTGGCCAATCTTGGTTTTTTCTGGTTTGAGTTTTAATCCTATTTGCTTCAAGCATTCCTTTATTAAGGTTTTAGCTTTTAGTGCTACATTGAGATATTTGTGAAATTTGGTGGCAGGCTTTTTCTGACATTTATCCCCGTAGTTCTTTAGCCCTGATTCTCCTGAGTTAATGGTCTAAGAGTCAACAGCCTTGCGTCATAGCTTTTGGTTAAAAGTTTTTGGTGTTTACACATTTTGCGGATTTCGCCACGGCCGGATGCTTTGTAAATTAACTTTTACAACTTGAACACATTATTCAATGGCCAAATGCCTGTCTATGTCTTTCCATTTAAAGTTGGGGTTGACATCTAATTGATTAGATATATTGTATGTATTCCATGCCACACTTAAATAGGGCTCTGAATTATTCAGTCTTCTCTTTAGTGTTTTAGCTTTATTCATTGCTAGTAATTATTTTACATTACGTCTAAAAGTGGGTACGTCAGCATTCCTGCTTTTTACCCAATCCTACTCTCTCTAAGACCTACGTCCAAAATGCGTAGATTAACCTTGAATGGCTTCCTAAGTTCTTGAGCGATATTCTTAGGTGTATTAGAGAGGTTTTCTCGTTCCCTTATGCCTTTGTTGCGTCTGATTTAGCGGGGTAAAGTCTCCCGGAGGGCGCATTATTGTTGTTGACAATATCGGTTGCATAATACTGTCCATTGACCCCCTGGCTGGTCAGCCCTACACCCATGACTACCTTAGCGGGTGGTTGATGATTACGAGAGTTTTATTACCTTCCTGTTCGTCCGCTTGTCAGACTCTGCTAGCAGAGTTTACTTCTGGTAGTTGAAGTTGTCCCGCATTTAGACCAGCTTCAGGGATTGATGTTCATTCGCTACCCTGTGGTCTATGCTGTCAGCCCAACAACGAGGCGGTAGGAATTTCACCTACAAGGTCATAAGAGTTATCCATAAATCTGAGGTTGTCTTCATCTGTTGATTTAGGACGGCCATTTCTACCTAAATATCTGGTCTTAGTGGCCAACGAGCCGCACACAACCTATCATGGCTGCATTATCCGTACAAAATCTGAGTGAGGGAAATAGTACTTGCAAGTTATGACTTTCTACTGCTCTACTTAAGTGCTGTCGCAAACTACTATTAGCTGCTACACCACCGCCAATAGCAATTGTGTTTAAGCTATAGTCTAATGCACAAGCGATAGCTCTTTTTGTTAGCCCTTTTGCTACAGTTTCTTGAAAGCTGGCTGCAATGTCTTTAGTTACTGAAGACCCTGATAATAATTCATTACCTTCTTGTTCTATTTTCTGGACTAATCGCAATACTGCAGTTTTGAGTCCACTGAAACTAAAATCATAAGGATGATAGCCTCCTCCAGGCAAAGAAATTTTCCCTTCAGGGAGAGAAAATGCTAATTTATTACCCTCTGCAGCTAATTTATCAATTACAGGTCCACCGGGATAGCCAAGTTTTAATAATCTAGCTACTTTGTCAAAAGCTTCTCCTGCTGCATCATCTCTTGTTTGCCCTAAAGTTTCATATTCCCCACAATTTTTGACATAAATCAAACTGGTATGACCTCCAGAAACTAACAAACAAAGAAAAGGTGGTACTAACTCGGGTTGGCTTAGGTAGGTTGCATAAATATGACCTTCTAAGTGATGGACTCCCACAAAGGGCTTTTCATGGACAATAGCTAAGGTTTTGGCCGCCGTCAGGCCAACTAACAGAGCGCCAACTAGACCAGGGGCGCAAGTAGCTCCAATACCATCAATGTCTGGCCAGTCTAAATTTGCTTCTCTGAAAGCTTGAGCGATCGCCTGATTAATTATTTCTAAATGTTGTCGTGAAGCTACCTCTGGAACTACTCCTCCATAAAAGCTATGGATATTAATTTGTGACTTCACAATGTTACTTAAAACTTGACGATTTTTAACAATTGCCACAGATGTTTCATCACAACTTGTTTCTATAGCTAAAACCGTTGTCATTGCTACATAAATTGATATTAATTTTTTCAAACAACTAACACTAAAAAAATTTAGTGTTGATATCAATAAAGTATTATAAAATCAAACAGACAATAAATAACTGCGGTGAGATAAATCTGCCGTAAAATATCTGTAGAGATGATGCAGAAAGGGTAACAGAAAGATTGGCCGCCACTAGCATTCATTGAAGCAGAAAACATTGTATGTAAAGTAAAGAATACCGCTCCAATGCTATTGTTTTTGGAGTTGGAAAAATGCCAATCAAAATATCCTTACTTTGAGCTTAGTTTAAGTACAAAAGTATGGATAATTGTCAACAGTTTGTAATAAAAGGAAACAATTCCATGAGACGTTTTTTGGCTTTGGTTTTAGCCATTAGTCTTTGGGTAACTTGTGTGCCTACAGCATCAGCATATAATTTAGTACCTTGTTCAGAATCACCTATTTTTCAGGCACTAGCTGAAGATGCTCTTCCTACTACAGGAGATCCAGAATCTGGCAAAAAACGATTTGAACGTTATTCTCAACAACTTTGTGGAGAAGACGATGGACTGCCTCATTTAATTGTAGATGGAAGCTGGAACCACGCAGGCGACTTTACAATTCCTGGTATTTTATTTTTGTATATTGCAGGTTGGATCGGTTGGGTAGGTCGTTCCTATCTTCAAGCAGTACAAACAGAAAAAAATCCAGAGGAAAAAGAGATTATTATTGACTTGCCTTTAGCAACTAAAAAAATGCTAGGTGGATTTTTATGGCCTGTATTAGCATTCAAGGAATATACCTCTGGTAAAATGTTTGCTAAGGATAATGAAATTACTGTTTCCCCTCGCTAGAAAAGTGACCAAAAGAGTAGTTAAATAATGGTGATTTTAGTCAGTATAAAAATACTAATTAATAATTACCAATTTGATCTAAAACCATGTTTTTAAAGAAGCTATCAGCACTATCAAGTTAGTAAGCTCATTTTTTGAACTAAACAGGAGATGGGAACTCCTAGTTAACTATCTGATATAATAGTTTTTTGGTATTTTAATTGAGAGGTGCTAAAAGCTGTTAACCTATTTTTAGGGTGGGAAGCTAGCTGAATGCTAATTAACATGGGCTGAACAATACCTGATTATTTAAATCAGTTTCAGGAGAAATATTCATGCAAGACTTACTTAAGTATCTGTCCACAGCGCCAGTTTTGGCTACAGTTTGGATGATTATCACAGCTGGAATTTTAATTGAGTTTAATCGGTTTTTCCCAGACCTGCTTTTTCATCCTATGTAAAAGTAAAAAGGTGAACTTTTTGATCAGAGTTACAATTTGTCTGAATTATCTGAACTATGTATATTTAGACTGAATGTAATACTATGAAAAAAAAGATAAGACTCGACTCAATAGTTTATTGTAGAGTTAAAAATGGTGGTGAAGAAAGAAATTAATATTGTCAATAAAATGGAGTTGATAATTTTATTGATGACACCCCATCTGTATAATTTCATTTGATTTGTGTCAAAAATATGGATGCTTTTAAGGAAAAAGCATCCATAAAATATCCAAGAAATAAATAAGGTTTGAAAAAGGATTTTGAATGTTAGTAAATCATAAATTACTTATTTTACATATCAAAAAAAAATGCCTAATATAGGGTTTGTGGCCATAATAATGTCAGGTAAAATATTGATTGCTATTGTCTATTCTTTATTTCCTATATTTCCTATTATCTAAAATCTGTTTCTTGTATATTTTACTCTAATAAAAACTTTAAGACTTTGTAAAAAACTGACTTAATGAAATCCTATCTCGCTGCGGCTATATCAATGACAAGTGTGCCTGACTTGGCAAAAAACTTATTACAAGCAGAAGAATTAATAGACTTAGCTATCCGTCAAGGTGCAGAATTAGTTACCTTGCCAGAAAATTTTTCTTTCTTAGGTGGAGAGGAAGAAAAAATATCTCAAGCAGAAGCGATCGCTAAGGAGAGTGAAAAGTTTCTCAAAACAATTGCTCAAAAATATCAAATCACAATTTTAGGAGGTGGTTATCCAGTACCGACAACAAATGGCAAAGTTTACAATGTTGCATCTTTAATTGAGCCTAATGGCATAGAAGTAGCAAGGTATGAAAAAGCACATTTATTTGATGTTAACTTACCCGATGGTAATACTTATCAAGAATCAAATACGGTCAAAGCAGGAATGAAGTTACCATCAGTGTATGAATCTAAAGATTATGGAAATTTAGGTATATCAGTATGCTATGATGTAAGATTCCCTGAACTCTATCGACATCTTTCAAATGCAGGAGCTGAAGTTTTATTTATACCAGCGGCTTTTACTGCATACACAGGAAAAGACCATTGGCAAGTATTACTCCAAGCACGAGCTATAGAAAATACCTGTTATATTATCGCCCCGGCCCAAACAGGTAATCACTACGGTAGAAGACAAACTCATGGCCATGCAATGATAGTTGACCCCTGGGGTTTGATTTTGGCAGATACCGGGGACAAACCAGGAGTGGCGATCGCAGAAATTGACCCTACTCGCTTAGAACAAGTTCGTAGGCAAATGCCGTCCCTCCAACATAGGGTATTTATATCTTGACGAGAAAATCAGGACTCAAATCTCCCCTTTTCCAGGTATGCATTATAAGTAACTTTTAAAACCTTTTTCTGATCACAGAAAAAGGAAGATTATTATCTCCCCATAACTTCTTTATTTTGTCAAGTTTTATCTGAAGAAAAAAAGTTATCAGGTATAGTCTAGTTGGAGATCAAAAAAAATTATAAGTAGAGTTTGTTGCAAAAACTGAAAGCATTTACAGATAAAGGCTTTAGACTTATGTGGGCGCCTATGCAAGCTTTTTGGTGTGGTAAGCTCAGAATTTGACAAATTTCAAAAAGCCCTAAGTATTTTAAGCCTCTTCCTGAAATAGTAGGTAGGTATTAATTGGATAACTAATAACTTAGACCGAAAAAGACTATTCTATAGAGATATTACTCTGAGGCCAAGCTATAGAAGATATCTGTTATGTAGAATTGAGTTTATTAAGTATATCATTATAATTGTATAATTACTTTAATTTTTCCTACTCCATAAGGTTATGCTCCTCTATACTTATCTGAAGTGATCATTTCCAAATTAACAAACCACTACTGCCCAAAGTCTTGTTAAATTAAATCAGGATGATTTAGAAAGACTTAATGTTTAGTTTAATGGCAGAGTCCAATTTTTTTAGTGAAATTTTCTTATTTCCTTTATCGGGAAAAATTGCACCGATACTAGCTACGGCCACAGAAACGGGAGCCGAACCAGAAATGGTACTAGCAGGAGTGTTGTTGAGTTTAGTGGCCATTTATATAGCTAGTAAAGCAGGAGGAGAATTTTTTAGCTGGCTGAATTTTCCACCTGTATTAGGAGAATTGGTGGGGGGTGTAGTTATAGGTATTTCTGCCCTACACTTGGTAATCTTTCCAGAAAGTGGGGCCGATAGTTCTTCGTCAGTAATTATTAACATTTTGGAGGCAACAGCAGGTTTAGCTCCTGAAGCTGCTGGGGCTACATTGCAGGCTCAAAGTGAGGTACTAGATGTTCTAGCAGAACTGGGTGTGATCATTTTGTTGTTTGAAATTGGTCTAGAGTCTAATATTAGAGATTTAATGCAAGTTGGTGTTCAGTCGCTAATTGTTGCAACTGTTGGTGTAGTATTGCCTTTCGTCGGAGGTACGGCAGGAATGATGGCGATCTTCCATGTATCAGCAGTACCAGCAGTTTTTGCTGGGGCAGCACTTACAGCTACCAGTATCGGTATCACTTCCAGGGTACTAACAGAAATTAACCGTCTCAATACACAAGAAGGTCAAATTATTCTTGGTGCTGCAGTTATAGATGATGTGATGGGTATTATTATCTTGGCAGTTGTAGCAAGTTTAGCAAAAACTGGTGAAGTGGATATCATCAATGTTGTTTATCTAATTATTAGTGCTAGTGTATTTTTGGTAGGTGCGATCTTACTTGGTCGTTTCTTTAATGATGGTTTTGTGTTCTTTGCTGAAAAATTTAAAACCCGAGGAAGGGCAGTTATTCCAGCTTTGACTATCGCATTATTTATGGCTTACATTGGTACTGCTATCCATTTGGAGGCAATATTGGGAGCTTTTGCTGCTGGATTAGTTTTAGATAATTTAGATCAAAAAGAAGTTGGACGGGAGTTGGAAGAGCTAATTCGTCCTATTTCTGATGTGATCGTTCCTATTTTCTTTGTTACTGTGGGAACAAAAACTAATCTAAATGTTCTCAACCCAGCTATTCCTACTAACCGTGAAGGTTTGGTGATTGCAATTTTTTTGATAGCAGTTGCTATTGTTGGTAAGGTTGCCTGCGGTTTTAGTGTGTTTGGTTTGGGTCCAATTAATCGTTTAGCTATTGGTGTTGGTATGGTCCCACGGGGTGAGGTTGGTTTGGTTTTTGCCTCTGTTGGTTCTGCTAGTGGTGCTTTATCTCCTGCTTTGGATGTGGCAATTATTCTGATGGTGATTCTTACAACATTTCTAGCGCCTCCCCTACTGCGAGTAGTGTTTGGAAAAGCAGAAGCGGAAACAGAAGAAGTTCCGGAAACTTCCGGTTAGTTTTGAGGTGTTGCTGAATGTGGGTACGTTACATTAGTAGCATGGACGTCTTACGAGTTACTAATATTTTCTTAAGTCAGGAATTTCATACTTGCAATTGAGCAACACTAACCTTTCATGCCTAATAATAAATTTTGATCCAGTAATTCTCCTCTTGTTCAATCAAAAATTCTAGTTGCTAGGGGAGTTGGTATGGCATGGTTACTAGCTGTTAGCTATAATCTCCTAGAATCTATGATAATCTGTAACTGTCTTTATTTATGCTACTTGGGTTCAAAACTGAACTGTTGATTTCAGTCTACCTCCCTATCGCGTAAGGGTAACTAAACCACAATAAAGCGGGTGTTTGGTTTCACTTTGTTCCGTTCACCTACTTTTTAGCTCTTCGCTTCCCTCCCTCGGGGAGGGATAAAAAAGGGGGGGGGTTGACTTTAATAAAGGGCGTGTTGGGTCTCACTTTGTTCTACCCAACCTACTTTATTTTTTAGGTGTGTCATACTTACCTAAGCTTCATCCCATCAGTTTACCTCCCTGATCAAAAAGAAAAAGGAGTAGTAAAAAAAGAAAAATAAAACCCTTCCTCCTGAGCCGTTTTATCTGGCGAGCCCACATCTACTAAAGGAATTCAATTATCTAAGGGCATATTTATCTTCTCCTATAAATTTACCTGCAACCTCACCCCGGCCGCCGCCAAAGCCTTACTTCCTTCCACCTCTTTACCATCACTATTCCACGCTACTCCCCCATCAATAAACGGCACTACCTGAAATAATCTATTTTTTCCAGATATCCAGGGTACTGGCAACCGTAACTCTAGTGTTCCCAACGCTTTATTATCTGTCAAACGAGTATCCTGACGATAAGTTCTCACACTTTGATAAACCCCTAAACCAAACTTTTCTTTAGGCACTAAATGTGATGGGGATAACTGTAGATATGCTCCTACCACCAAGAAAGTATTTTTGCTTAACTGACGCACCCATTGTCCCTGACCCAGCCAATAAAAAAATCGACTATCTGGTTCATTACTATTTTTTGTGGCATCTAATATTCCCAACCCTACATTCAACTGAGAATTAAACGCCAAAACTTGATTTTTTCCCCGTAGTTCATAATTTGGGAAAAGCTACAAAATTGATAATTTCGTTTCCCCATTTTTATCAGCACCCTCAGATAATGGATAATTCTCTCCTAATATAGAAGTTTGACTATGTGGCTTAATTGCAGATAAACCTA
The DNA here is from genome assembly GCF_000014265.1 of Trichodesmium erythraeum IMS101. Lineage (NCBI taxonomy): Bacteria > Bacillati > Cyanobacteriota > Cyanophyceae > Oscillatoriales > Microcoleaceae > Trichodesmium > Trichodesmium erythraeum. Next base: position 2,490,142 of record NC_008312.1, on the reverse strand, counting down.
AACTTAAGGTTTGCCAGGGTGTTTGCATTATTGGTTGACTAAATGATAACTTGTAAGTATTGGAGTTTGACTGAATATCAAGTCTTTCAAAAGGTGATTCTACCACATCGCGGGGTAAAAAGTAGCTCGAACATATTGATATCTAGTGGTTTGCCGGATATTCACTCTGTCAAAAATTGACTTTTTTTCTGAGAATGATAATTATTATTTTTGAGATGTAGGTTAGCGATCGCTAACCTACATTACCATTTTTGTGTCCACTTTTGTGGTAGCGACAAATCACATTATATGGTAAAAAAAGTCAGTCCACTTATATAAATAGACCGACCCCAATGGATTTTTTTTCATTATCTGAGTCAGATTTTCAACAATTTTTGACTGAAGGTCAATTCCAAGCTTGAAAAATTTTAGTTTGGTTATTAACTGTTCACAAAACTGTTGAAATAGAAAGACTAGTTGCCTGTTTTCCTTTACCAATTAAATATGAGAGTCGTCGGAAACATATACAAAAATTTTTAACATTATATTTTTGAGCTTTCCCTTGTTGTGTTTTCCGATGATAATTATGATTATTAGTCCATAATTTCCCGATGGTAGCCAATTAATTTTGACTATAGATAAGACGCAATGGAAAGATAGTAATATCTTTGTTATTGCTATCATATATAAAAAACGATAATTACCTATTTATTGGCTAGTTTTGAATAAAAAATAATCTAGTAATTTGGCATAAAAAAATGACTTATTAAACCAGTTTTACGGTTATAAAAAAAATATAAGTTTTTAGTTATTGGAGAAAAAAAATTCTATGGTGTAGAGTTATTATACTGACTAAAAAAGCTAAAAATACCTCAAAAAATTAATAATAACTATATAAAAAACGGTTAAAAGTACTAGCTATTCACTAATTTATCCGTATATTCGGGAAATTAAATATTTTTAAGTAACATTAATATTACTAACAAAAAAGGATTTATATATTTTAATTTAGCTGCCTATTGGAAAAGAAAATTTAAAATAAAATGGATAAAAACCTTGGTATTTGTTGATAAATCTTGAAAAGATAAAATTATCAAAAATTATCGGTCGAGAATGGGTATTGAAAATATGTTTTCTGATTGTAATAAAGGAGAATATAATCTAGAATTTAGTCAAGCTAATATACAACGTTTGACTACGTTTTACTAATTTAATTCTATTGGGAGCTATTGCTTAAAATGATGAATTTTATCATGGTAATTATATCAAAAGATTAGGATGTAAAAGATATATTTTCGATTAAAAAAACTAGGATTAATAGATAGAATATATAGTAATTTTTGGGTAGGTATGTATGGTAAATTATGGGTACTTGCTGGGGATTATTTAGTTGACATTGTTCAAGGAATAATAAAGCTTATTCATCAAAAAAAGTCTGATTATCAAAGGGAATCAAAAGCTCTGTCAATCTTAGATAATATCTAATTATTTACAGTCAATATCTAGCTATTCATATGATTATTAAAAATAAATTAATTGATTAAAATGAAGACGATGTGATGTAATTTTATTATTAAATAATAAATCAAGCTAATTTCAGTGATGTGAATTAGCGTTAGCGGAGGATGGTGGTGGCAGCTATATCGCTAACCCACATCCTAAAAAGAATAATTATTATGCTCAAAAAAAAACGTCAATTTTTGACAGAGTGAATATCTGGAGAACTACTATCTATAAATGCTTTCAAGCTGCTTGTCACTCCGTGAGACTATTCACTCTTTTCTTCTACTTCTATTTCTAATCTGATTTTTTTCCCATAGATATTTTTCTTAGTATAATATTTTCCCAGTCTTAAAATATTTACTAAAGCTCTAAAAAATTATTTCAAAATATCCATAACAGGCAAACCAATTTCGTAGGCAAAAATTATCATAATTACATCAAAAAACCAGAAAAATTAATTTACCCTTAACTTCAATCAACTCTGAAAAAAATTACAATAGAATAATAAAAAACCATAAAAGTCCTACCCATTGCCAAAAAATCATAATATTTCAAGAAACCTAACCGACCAAAGCCAAATATAATCAATATTATTATCGTTAGCTAAAAATCATCTCATCGGCATGACTCATTGCCTCAACCCCAACTGTCAAATTCCCCAAAACCCAGACTGGAATAAATATTGCCAAAATTGTGGCTCAAAACTACTACTCAAAGACCGCTATCGACCTTTAAACCTAATTGGTCAAGGAGGTTTCGGTAGAACATTCCTCGCTACCGACGAAGATAAACCCTCCAAACCCTACTGTGTCATTAAACAATTTTTTCCCGCATCACAAGGAACAAACAATATTAACAAAGCTGCCCAACTCTTTGAAAAAGAAGCCACAAGATTAGACCAGTTGGGCAAACATTCTCAAATTCCCGAACTTATGGCCCACTTCACCCAAGATGGCCGACAATATTTAGTACAAGAATTCATTGCTGGACAAAACTTGGCCGAGGCTTTAAAAATTGAGAACTCCTACAATGAAGACCAAATTAGGGGTTTACTAAAAAATTTACTCCCAGTACTACAGTTTATTCATTCTCATAACGTTATTCACAGGGATATCAAACCAGAAAATATTATTCGTCGTCAAAATAGCGATCGCGAGTTAGTATTAGTAGACTTTGGTGCAGCTAAATACGCCCTAGGTACGGCCCTCCTGAAAACAGGTACAACTATCGGTACCCCTGAATACACCGCTCCCGAACAAAACCGAGGCAAAGCAGTATTTGCTAGTGACTTATACAGTCTAGGAGTAACTTGCTTGCATCTATTAACCAAAATTTCCCCATTTGAATTATTTGATGTAGGTGAAGGAACATGGGTGTGGCGTCGCTACTTACAGAATAATTCTATTAGTGAAAAATTAGGTGATATTCTAGATAAACTGGTGGAAAATGCAGTCAACCGTCGTTATCAGTCTGCTGATGAAGTTATGGAAAACTTAAATGCAGACGACTTGACTTTTATTCAAGATAAAACTGTTATCCAAAAACCAGAAATTACACCTGAACCTTTACCAAGTAAAACTTGGAAATGCATAGATACTCTCACTGGTCATCGAAAATGGGTTTGCTCCGTTGCTTTGAGAAATGATCAAAAAATTTTGGCGAGTGGGAGCGAAGATGAAACCATTAAATTGTGGGAAGTAGATAGTGGTAGAGAAATATTGACTATCCGCGGACATTCTGGTTATGTAAACTCTGTTGCTTTTAGTCCTGATGGCAAAATATTAGCGAGTGGGAGTGATGACAAAACTATCAGACTTTGGGAAGTTCAGACGGGAAAACTACTTTGCATTCTCGGTGACTGGGGTCGGGGAGAATATTTTGGTCATTCTGGAGGAGTTACGGCGATCGCTTTTCACCCAGATGGCAAAAGTTTAGCTAGTGCTAGTAAAGATAAAAATGTGAAAGTTTGGCGACTGGGGGATGATATTTATGACCCTAACTATGGGAGAGTGATCATGACTTTGACTGGACATTTACAACAAGTACGGGCGATCGCCTTCAGTCCAGATGGCAAAACTTTGGCAAGTGGTAGTCAAGATAATATGATTAAAATATGGGATTTAAGTTTAGGCAATACTGTTAAAAATCTATGTCATTATTATCAGGGAACACATTATATTTATACGGTTGCTTTTAGTACTGATGGTAAAGTTTTAGCTAGTGGCGGTCGCGATAGAAATATTAAAATTTGGGAAATAGAAAGCGGTGAAATATTAAAAATTTTGGAGGGACATTCTAGTGATATTCGTCAAGTAGTTTTTAGTCCTCAAGGAGATATTATTGCCAGTGGTAGTGAGGATGGAACTATTAAAATTTGGGATGGGAAAACAGGTCAGGAAATTGGAAATTTAGTAGGTCATTCAAAATATATTAATTCTGTTACTTTTTCTAGGGACGGAAAGAGTTTAGCTAGTGGTAGTAGTGATAATACTATTAGAATTTGGCGACAGGAGTAATCAATTTAAAACTAAAAGTTCTATTCTCTCTTACTTCTCCCAAGGAAGAAAGTTAAAATTTAAAATTTAAAAACTGGATAAATTATTTTTAATTGCCTACCTAGAAATAGGAAATCAAGAAAAAAATGTACCTTGACAAAGTAAGATAAACTCTATAAATCAAAAAATTAGACAGTACTAGATAGGTAATAATAGGTAGTAGAGTCTGAAGCTTTAAATGTTGTATTAGGATTTTCTCCACAAACAATATAAACTATTGATTTTGTACAGAATAGCTAAGTAGAAAAATTTTTGATAAATAATATAAAGGGGATAAAAAAAATTCAGTTAGTATTTCAATTATCCTACTTCAGTAATAGGTACTGTTAACTGATAATTGATAACTGAAATTACTTAAGTATTTGAAAATTTTTAAAATGTCATAAAGGTTATTTCCAGGATTAAAAATATAGAATAATCTAGAGCAAGCATTCTGTGGTGTTTCTTGCTGAATTAATTTGATAAAAATGAAGCTATTACCATTGGTAATTATACCGTAGACTGGTTTTTTCTAGGTTAGGGTTTACCAACATGTATGCTCATAGTTAAGGTTTACTAACTTCTAGGGAAAATGTAGATTTTTTAGACTCAATTACTAAGATCCAGGATTGATTAAATATAGTTAATACATCAATTTATTCCTGAAGGATAATTTATTCATCTTGGTCTGCAATTTCTATAGATTTTTCTGATTTAATATGAAAAGGGGGTAAATAAAATCCAGCTAAATCTAATAGAGGAAATAAAACAAATATTTTGACAGTATTTTCTAAGAGTGGGGGATATTTTTGTAAGTTATAATAACTAGCTTTAAATCGGTCAATACTTTGTTTTTCTGAATCTGTTATTTATGATAAATTATCTTGCAATTCCCGGAAAAATTATTCATATTCTACTCATTGGAGGTTAAACTTTTTCTCTAATTTGTAGAATCTTATATTTCTTGCTGGTATAGTTTTAACCATGATTTTTTTATTGTTAATTTTATTTAATTTTACGTCTAAAATTTCTAGGTTAAGAGGAAAAAAATAACTTTTATAAAGTTACTATAGAAATTAGTATGATAGGTACGTTTATAAAAGTTTAAAAAGGAGATTGAATAATAATTATATTTGTCATAACCGGAAAAATTATTCATATTCTACTCATTGGAGATTAAACTTTTTCTCTAATTTGTAGAATCTGATATTTCTTGCTGGTATAGTTTTAACCATGATTTTTTTATTGTTAATTTTATTTAATTTTACGTCTAAAATTTCTAGGTTAAGAGGAAAAAAATAACTTTTATAAAGTTACTATAGAAATTAGTATGATAGGTACGTTTATAAAAGTTTAAAAAGGAGATTGAATAATAATTATATTTGTCAGAATTAGGATATTTAATTCTATTTAATACTCTACTCAATGTGCTTGAGTAGCTACAGTCTTAAGAAGTGAATCAACAGTTATTTATAAATAAATATCCAGACTAAACTTATCTAATTTGCTGGTTCCTATATATATAGAACTACGCAAATAAGTGTTTGGCATTTAGTGGTTTTTTTCTAATTTTAATTCTGTAGCAGTTACAGTGATAGCTTACCATTCTCCAAAATTAAAACATCTATAAATTAATAGATATATCTGGAAATTAAAGATTATTTTTTGGAGGTATCTAATCTAAATTAGACTAACTTAAAAAAATAATTATATACCTAAATAACACTTCAATTATTGAATAATTAATATGGGTTTTTAATCTCTTTAATAATTAGGATTCTAGTTAGTATAAATTATCCTTAATTATCCTTAATTATTCTTATTTTGTACAGATATATAATGCTTTTAGCTCACTCTCAGACGCAATTCTAAAACGTCTCTAACTACTCCATTTCCTAGGACTAACTCAATAAGATTTAGCAAAGATTTATTACCTGTAGTCTGAGATTATATGAGGTTGAAATAATCAGTTATAGTATGTCTTTATTAATTTCTCTGAGGGTATCTTACTAAATTGTCATGCCAAGCCTAGGAACCGCTAATATCAACAAACTAAATTTAATATTAACTATCTTTTTTTACCGCACTTTCATGCCAATCTTTTAACAAATAATCTGATAAAACTGTGAAAAATACAAAAATAGCTATCCCTAAACCTGTCGTCAAGAATAAAGCAGCAAACATTCTCGGAATTTGCAAATTATAACTAGACATTAAAATCTGATAAGCAATGCCAGACCTAGTGCCTCCAGTACCTGCCACAAATTCAGCTACTACTGCCCCAATTAATGCCAAACCACCACTAATTCTTAACCCTCCTAAAAAATAAGGTAAAGCACTAGGAAATCTCAAATAAATTAGAGTTTGCCAAGGAGAAGCTCCATATAATTTAAACATATCGCTCAAATTTTTATCAACGCTATTTAATCCTAAAGTTGTATTAGAAATAATTGGAAAAAATGCTACAATCCAAGCACAAAGAATTAATGCGCCAAAAGTATTATCTCTGAGCCATATAATAATCAAAGGAGAGATAGCCACAATAGGAGTAGTCTGTAAAATTACTGCATAAGGAAATAAGCTTCTTTCAATTAATTTATTCTGAGCAAATAATATCGAAATCAATACCCCAGAACTTACTGCTACTACCAAAGCAACAACTGTAATTTTTATAGTTGTTATTAAAGACATAAATAATGCATTCCATTCCTGAATCATAGTCTTGATTACTAATATCGGTCCAGGCAGTAAATAGGGAGGAATATTCATCTTCTCTACCGAAATTTCCCATGTGAGTAATACAATAATTCCTAAAATTACAGGAGCAATTATATCAATCGAAAATAGCTTATTTAGGATTCGATTTTGTGATTTTTTTTGTATTAATTTTTGTAGATTATTTTTTGTAATAAGACTCGGCATAGTTTAAAAATTAATTCTAGTTAAGTGGTCATGGAAAATTAATTACACATTTTAAATCCTGAATTATTTGCCTTCTAAAAAGCGCAGAAAATTAAAATAGGTAAATAATCTTGTTGAGCTACTTATGATATTCCATAAGCAGCAAATCCCATATTTTTAAAATACAAAATTATTTTCTGGCGCGGGAATAAGTAGGAACTTTGTCTGAAAGGTCTCTACAGAATAGTAATTCGGTTTAGTCGCAATAGAAAAGAATAAAAACAACTCTACCTCTCTAACTTGAGAAACTTTATAACTAAAATCATAACACTAGAATATCTATGATCTCTTGTCTGGTTAGATCTTTATAAATAAACCGTAATTTGGAAAACGGAATAGAGAGAAAGTATAGGAGAGGAGAAAATCTAATTTTTTTTGATTACTAATTATCCAGATATAATATTATTAGCAATGTTTTTTTATTTTCCATACTCAGATAGGTTCATGGGGGATTTTTAGGAGGATATCAAAATAGATTTACCTTTTTTTGCTCAGAAGTAATTAATATTGAAAAATCTGAAATGGCTGGAGAGCAAATTTAGAGGTTAGTTACTGATGAATTTTGGTAATTTCAGATATAGAATCAAAATTGGTATAGTTATTTTTTGAAGTCAAATAGCAAATATTATTAATTTTTGCCAGAAACTGTCCGCCTGATTATGTAGAAGTATAATGATATAAATATCAAAACTTCTGGAAGCTTCTAGTCAACATGAACAAGGGTAGTTGAGTCCAACTCTCTTGAATTGAAAATCTAATTTAAATAGGACAAGCCCAGTATTTTTTGATTTTTAGTTCTCAAGTAAATTTTTTAAGTAATTTTTTTTGTTCATGGGAATGTGGTCAAAGCAGCCCCCTTCCCCTCCCTTGTCCCAATATTTAAAAATAGAATTATCTAGTAGGAAAAACAAATGGCTTTATCTTTTAAACAATTAACTTTGTATTTTTCTCTGTTGTCCATTGGTACTGCTACGGGATGGTTGGGTCATCATTATCTCGAAGCTAATAAATGGTCAAATGACTCTGATGTAATATCTTCTGTAGTTAAGAAACAAGCACAACCATCTACTCCAAACTCTGGAAATAACCTAGTTTCCTTTTCTCATCATAATTTTATTGCCGAAGCAGTCAAAAAAGTTGGCCCATCAGTAGTCCGTATTGATGCAGCTAAAAAGTTAACAACTGAAGCTCCAGAAGCTTTAAAGAATCCTCTATTGAAACGTTTCTTTGGGGAAAATTTGCCGGTTCCAGAAGAACGAACTAAGCGTGGTACTGGGTCAGGGGTAATTATTAGTTCTGATGGCCGCTTAATTACAAATGCTCATGTTGTTCATGGAGCAAATACGGTTAAGGTGACATTGAAAGATGGCCGGGTATTTGATGGTGTGGTTAAAGGGGTGGACTCACTGACTGATATAGCAATAATTAAAATTGAGGCCACAGATTTACCAGAGGTATCTATTGGCAAATCAGAACAATTAATTCCTGGACAATGGGCGATCGCTATTGGTAATCCTTTGGGTTTGGACAATACTGTAACAGTGGGAATTATTAGTGCTATTGGTCGCACCAGTTCTCAAGTAGGTATTCCAGATAAACGAGTTCGCTTTCTTCAGACAGATGCTGCAATTAATCCTGGCAACTCTGGTGGGCCACTTTTGAATGATCAAGGTGAAGTAATTGGTATTAATACAGCTATTAGAGCGAATGCTCAGGGGTTAGGGTTTGCTATTCCCATAGAAACTGCAAAAAGAATTGCTGATGAATTATTTGTCTATGGGAAAATAGAGCACCCATTTTTAGGTATTTCAATGGTTGATTTAACTCCTGAGGTCAAGGATGAAATTAATAGAAAACTGGATACGAAAATTAAGGATAATCAAGGTGTAGTAATTATGAGAGTTATAGAAGATTCTCCTGCACAAAAAGCTGGTTTACGTCAAGGAGATGTGATTCAAAAAGTAGGGGGAGTAGTAGTGAAAAGTCCAACAGAAGTTCAACAAGAAGTAGAAAAAAGTTTAGTAGGAAAAAATTTGGCAGTGGAGGTAATTCGTAATCGGAAAATTGCCAAAATTTTGGTTAAACCTGATGCTTTTCCTGAACCACTTGAGTTAGAACTAAAGGAATAGAATTTATAATTGAGAAGTTAGAAGTTAGAGCTCAGAGCTTGGTATTAGAACTCAGAAGTTTTTTTTAGTAATTGGTATGAGTAAGTAACTTTATAATACTATTTCTCAATAACTTTTCTAGCTGTATCCTGAGCTGGGGAGTATAACTCAGGACTGACAACTCACAACTAAAAAGTTTTTTTTGGTAATTGGTATGAGTGAGTAACTCTATTTACCGTAAAACATAAGAATAATTAACATTAATTTAGTTTAAATTAGTAAATAAGTTATTATATTTTTATTAATTACTTAATAACTGAAGTGACACCTAAGTATATTATTACTATGAAAAATTTATCGGAAAAAAGATTGTATATCTAATTATATTAATCAAAATAGTAGTAGATTAACATAATTAAAATAGTGGGTTAGGACAGATTGTAAAATACCTTTCAAAACTTAATTTTTAGACGTAAATATGCACTCTACAATAATGAACTATCATTTGATAGTAGATGAAATAAAACATTTAATTCTAGTTTGACATCTACAAAATATATTCTCATAAAAGTAGTAGGCAAGTTTCATAATAATTCCCTACAATTTTTTTATAATAAGGTTAAATAAAATAATAAATAGTACTAGAAATATAAATTTTTGCTATAAATATTTAGGACACCACTATTGAGTCTGGAGATAGCACTGAGGAGTTAGAATAAACAGTTTAAATATCATTATATTGGTTAGTTTAAATATCCATTTATCGTTAAAGAGAAATATAATTAAATTATTCTTGATTACCCAGATTATTTGTAACATTCTTTTTTCACCCTTGGTACTATGATAAATACATCATATCAATAGCTTCTATTTTTAAGGGTTTTAAGGGGATAAAAAAGGAACTTTTTAATTTTATTACCTTCGATTTAGTCTGAGTTACTGATAAATAATAACTGATAACCGAAATGACAAGCATTACAACCATCTCCCAGTTAGAATTAACATTCACAGAAATAGCAGGAACAATATTTTCTATTACTGGTAACGATACTTTTATTCTGAGGGCAGATAATGGTCAAAACTTCTTTGTTGACCTTATAGATGAACTAAATACTTCGATCTTGGGTTTACAGGTTGGTAAGTCAGTTAGAGTTACAGGTTTTCTCAATATAGAAAATAACCGATTTAACCTAATTAATACAATTCTAATTAATCAGGATGGTACAAGACCACCACTACCAATTTTTGGTATACAAACTATTTCTGGAACTGTTGGTTTTGTGGTTAATGATAGTCAATTTATTCTCAACTCAAATGGTCAAATATACTTTGTTAATTTATTAGATGAATTTAATGCTATAGGATTAGGTTTACAACCAAATCAAATTATTGCAATTTCTGGTTCTGTTACCTTAGAAAATGGTAGAATTGATGTTAATAGTTCTAGGATTATAGATGGTGTAAATATTCCGACTCAACCTCCTTTTCTCCCTGATGGTGAATTTCCACCCGGTTCAATTATTGGTAATAATAGTACTCAATTTATTCAAGGTACTTTTAACAGTGATACTGTTTTTGGCTTTGGTGGCAATGATACTATTGATGGTCAAGATGGTAATGATAGTCTGTTTGGCAATTCGGGGAGTGATAGTATTGTTGGGGGTATAGATGATGATATTATTTTTGGCAATGTCGGAATAGATACTATTGATGGCCAAGATGGTAATGATAGTATTTTGGGGAATGAGGATGATGATATTCTCGGTGGTGGTGAAGACAATGATACTATCCGGGGTAATACAGGTAGTGATGAAATAGATGGGGGGAGCGGTGATGATGGTCTCTACGGTAATGTGGGCAGTGATAGTATTTTTGGCAATGTTGGTAATGACAGTATTTGGGGCAATGAAGATAGCGATCGCTTAGAAGGTGGGCCCGGAAATGACAGTATTTGGGGCAATGAAGATAGCGATCGCATAAAAGGCGGGTTCGGAGATGACAATATTTGGGGCAATGAAAATAGCGATCGCCTAGAAGGTGGGTTCGGGAATGATAGTGTTGTTGGCAATGAAGGGAATGATAGTATTTTTGGTAATGAAGGGAATGATAGTATTTTTGGCAATGAAGAGAATGATAGTATTTTTGGCAATGAAGGGAATGATAGTATTTTTGGCAATGAAGGGAATGATAGTATTTTTGGTAATGAAGGGAATGATAGTATTTTCGGTAATCAAGGAAATGACTGTCTGGAGAGTAACTCAGGTGATGATACTATTCGTGGAGGAAAAGGTGATGATATAGTTGATGGTGGTTTTGATTTAGATTTTCTCTTAGGAGAATTGGGTAATGATCAGTTGAGTGGAGGAGACGGTGATGATTTAATATTTGGTGGTAAGGATGATGATTTAATATTTGGTGGTGGGGGGAATGATACTCTCAATGGAGATATGAACAATGATACTATTATTGGGCAGTTGGGTAATGATTTTATTATTGGTACAAGTCTTAAGTCTGGAGAAAATGAGATTGATTTTTTGATTGGTAGCGAGGGAACTGATACCTTTGTTTTGGGTAATAGCAATGTTGCTTTTTACAGTTTTGCTGGTAGTAGTGATTATGCAGTAGTTACTGATTTGAATAATTTGGAAAGTGATAAGATGATTGTATTTGGTGGTGATGGAATTGTTTTAGGACCTGCTTCTGTAGGTACGGATCAAGGTACAGGAATTTTTGTGGATGAAGATTTAATAGCTATTGTTGTTGGAGTCACGGTGTTGGATCTTCAAAGTGGGTTGATTTTCATTTAGAAGAAGTAGGGAAAGGCGATCGCTTTTTTGTAATCAAGACTTTAGTCGTATCAGGTTGATAGTGGGTTCGGTGGGTGAGGTTAGTAACTGATGGGTTGTTGGTGGGGCGATCGTTGTTCTAATATTGGCAGGCGATCTGTCCTTAAATATGGTTAGTTTGGGAGGAGCGATCGCTTTGTGAGGCTATCGCCCCTGTCCCAAAAATCACAGCCACCTATCAACAACTCCGAATAATGTTCCTCTGAATTTAGCACAAGAAAAATTAATCTCTAAATTTAACCATCAGCTTCATTATAGGGGTCAAAATACTCAGAACCAAGGAACCCAAGATTTCGTCAGACTCCCTACCTAACAGATTTTTACCTGATGCAAATCCCGAAGCCCCCCAGAATAGTTCATAAGTTTCACCAGTATAGTTCTCATCGTAGTAGTCATAAACGTAAACATCGCCAATATCATTTTACTACCTACACCACTCTTAAGACCCCATGTCTGTTCGCGACCATTACTGGTGTATAATGACTCACCGTCCGCTTAAATTTTTAGGGAATACTTTGCAAAAACAGCTATAAATTTTACCCTATATAGTTTTCTACAAATTAGGTCAGCAGAATGGAGTAAGTTAGCGATCGTGTCAGTATCAGGTCCTTCTATAGCTAACTTACTCCCTCAAACCCTAATAAACTTGTTGATAGTAAATCAGTTGTTTTTTATTGATAAATTTTTGCTGATCTCCCTAAATTTAAATCCCAGAAATGATTTGGGGAAGCTTATAAAATTTTCGGTTTGAGAAACAGCCGAACCTTAAGCAATGAGTCACTTAAAGAATATGTTCCTAGTTTTTCCTACAAAAAACCATAATAGGAGTCGCATAGATCCTAAAAGTAGGTGAAGTAATATTTATCAGAATTTGAATCATCTGCTTCAATAGTTAACTTGCTGTCGCTGTAGTCAAAGCTGTAGTCAAAAAGGTCACTGTCAACAATACTCTGAATTGCCACTTGGTAATCACTAGCAGTAGCTAAACTTGTCCCCACTCTCAAAGTATAACTGCTATCACTAGGAGTTGAGTTAGAGATCATACTATCAAATACATCATTCTTCTACAAATAGATACGAACATTCTCCCTAATATTATCCTCCCAGTCAATGTAGTAGCTTTTTTCTGTTTCTAGACTGTTCCCCCGTTGAAAGCTGTGACAGTTATGAACTCCTCTAAACAGATATTCCCATCATTATTCAGGTCAATATTAAACTCTTCTTTTAGGGGCAACAAATGATCTCCTCCCAACCAACCAGAACCCCTATTAATCACACCTTAAGAATTTGTATTCCAGACATAAGCTTTACCACTCAAGGCATTTTTACCTTGGAGTAAGAAACGATAACCAGCTACTGAAACTAACTCCACCGCCACACCATCCCAGTCCTAGTGAGTGTTGTCAGTATTATTTTCCCCTTTATTATTGTGAAGTTGTAGCTTCTCGTCTCTATTAACTATCGGGTAAGTCTCATCTGAAGTTTTAGCAAAAGTTGCTGTGCTTTTAAATTTAATAATGTTAAAAGAAGAAGCGATAATCTCATTATCAACTATTCCAGCTAACATTGGGTTAGTAAACTCTGGTTTAAAGTTACTAGATTCTCCAAAAATATCATTCATAATAATAGTTTCTCTATAAAAAATTAAGATGACTAATAAATTCTTTAAATGAAATTCAATAATTTAAGCAAGTATTTTTTTCTACAGAAATACTTAATATTTTTAGATTTTGTCGATAAGGCAATAGGCAATAGGGAAAAGCCCTAAAGTATTTAGTTATAGTTATATAAACAATAGCTATACTTACTAAGTAATTAATAAACTATAACAATAACATTTTGATAATTATTAGCTAGGAGTATGTTAAATATTTTTATGTTTGCTTCTTTTTAGGAAAGTTCCATTCAACCTCCCTAACTAATTCCCCTCCACATATCTAAAACCTAAAACCTAACACCTAACAATTAATACTTTAATACTTATTATCCCGTCAAGGTATAATTACTAAGTCTGAAAAAATATTAGTAATTATTTAGTAATTATCAGGTGAGTAATGAGTGATTTTCAAGTATGCGATCGCGATTTAACCAAGGACATATTATCTAATTATTTGCAAGCTGATAGTATGGCAGTAGATACAGAAACAATGGGGTTATTACCAAGGCGCGATCGCTTATGTTTAGTCCAGTTATGTGACCCTCTTGGCCAAGTTACAGCAATTCGTATTCATAAGGGGCAACAAGAAGCACCAAATTTAAAACAATTAATGGAGGCAAATAGCATAGTTAAAGTATTTCATTTTGCTAGATTTGATGTAGCAATGTTGCAACATTATTTAGGTATTAAAGTTTCCCCAATTTTCTGTACCAAAATTTCCAGTAAATTAGCACGAACTTATACAGGTAAACATGGTTTAAAAGATTTAGTAATGGAGTTAGAAAAAGTAGAGTTAGATAAATCTTCCCAAAGTTCTGACTGGGGAAATGCAGAGAATTTAACAGAAAAACAATTGAATTATGCTGCTAACGATGTGCGATATTTATTGAGCGTCAGGGAGAAGTTAAGTAAAATATTGAAACGTGAAGAAAGGTGGGAGTTAGCACAGCAATGTTTTGAATGTTTACCCGTATTTGTAGGATTAGATTTGTTGCAATATAAGGATATTTTTGAGCATTAATTAACTAGGGTTTTGTGGGGCAATATTTATCTTTTTTTTATTTAATAGTGTTACACGGAACCACCCTTTAGTGACGTTGCATACAACGTCACTACTTCAATGTTATCCGGGAAATTTAACAGTTGAAAAAAAGTTAACTACACTAATTGAAAATCAAACATAATATAGGGATTTCATAAGAGTATGAGTAATTTATTAAGTGTACAAAAGGCAACCAATTTTTTAGGTAAATTATTCATAATTAATCCCTCAAAAAAATCAACTTTTGAATAAAATTTAGCTAATAATGTGTTGGAAATAATTACAGTCTTTTCAGCTAAATTATATAGTTTTCGGAGCCACAAAAATAAACAAATTGTTCAATAAATAAAAAATGTTGTATCAAAGCTTTGAAACTAAGTTAAAACTTAACAATCAACAAAAAACAATACTGGTAAAACACCCTGCAGTTCCCCGTCATATTTATAAATGGGAATTATAAACTTGTATCAAAGAGTGCAAACAAACAAGAAGCGACTTAGTGCTATCACTTTCCATAATCGTTTGTTTGCTGAAGTTAAAAGAAAGTCAAAGTCTCTGGTTTTATGAAGTAAAATTTTCCCCTTGTTTGCTGAAGTTAAAAGTCAAAGTCTCTGGTTTTATGAAGTAAAATTTTTCCCTTAGCAAGCATTAAGAGATTGACAGAGAGCATTAAAAAACTTTTTAAATATTCCCAAATACGGATTCCCTAACTTTAAGAAACAGGGGAAATAAAGACAGTTTCTATTTATAATTTTTCTATTTAGAAGGTAGTATTAATATACTTCAAGGAAATCACATACAAATTTAAGCATTCAGCTAAATTCCTACAAAAATATATTCAAAAAGATTTAGTTATATTAACTGTAGATTTTTATTTATATTTCTATATCCAAACATATACATTTACTGCAAACTTTAGCCAAACTAGACTTGCTGATGCTTCAACCTCAGCGTCATTCAATCTTCATAAAAATAAACCTTGAGCACCTTTTCTCCTCCATGCTATGCTAAATTAGAACAAACATAATCAGAATAAAATCATTAAAGTTTAAAAAATCTTTTATAGCAGCATCAAAAGCAACTTAGTATACCTATAAAAAATCAAAATTATTAGTATTTTTATGACTATAACCATCAAACTATAAAAACTATATGCTACCGCCCCATCATCCCATCACTCCATCCACCTCACACCCTCACAACAACCCCCGATAACGAATAAACAATAAAATAACCGCCCACGAACCCAATGCCACTTTTATAGCCACCAAAAAATTCAGTATCGGAACAATTCCTCCACTAAATAAATCTCCTAATGTTCCTTGAGGTAATTCCCATCCCATCATAGTTATCCCTGCCAATATTATGAATACTAAAACTGAAACTTTTTCCCAGATAGCAGCATTCCATCTCTGATATATCTTTTCCATCTTATCCGGTGATGAAGTCATAGCAACTAAACCAATAGCAGTTCCTCCTGCTATCCCTGCAGCAAAACCACCCCCCGGACTCAGATGCCCCCGAATTGATAACTCAATACTCACCATCGCCGCAATAGTCGCTCCTAAACGTGCTAAAACTCTGGATGTGGGATCGCTTAATCTATAAAAATTATCGGTAGGTTCTTCGTCTGACAATAAAAAACGAACACCCAAGATAGCTATCGTAAATACTATCACCTCAAAAACCGTGTCATAAAGTCGATTTCTAAAAATGATGCCAGAAACTGCATTAGCTACTCCACTATCCGCGACTATTGATTCAACAATAGGTATTCTATCCCATTCTCCCATTGGGTTAGGTATAAATAGCACTGTTATAAACAATGCTACTCCCGCTAAAAAATAAACCAATTTCATTAATCTTTTTCCTCCAAGTTACTGACATTTATATATCTCACAGTTGTTTCTGATAAAGTTAGTTCCTTTTCCATAATTTCAAATAGACGATACACTCTAGTAGTAGTCTGATAAGTTTGTTTGCCCTCTAGTTTTAATTCATCTGGTTTGCCAAAAATAGTATGAACTTCTTTGGATCGTAACCCTCCTTCTAAAGCTTGTTGAGTTGGATATTCGACTAATTCCAAACGCAAATGATATTTATCAATAATTTTTCTCATATTATCGACAACTTCCTTCATATAACTTTCT
Organism: Trichodesmium erythraeum IMS101; assembly: GCF_000014265.1. NCBI lineage: Bacteria > Bacillati > Cyanobacteriota > Cyanophyceae > Oscillatoriales > Microcoleaceae > Trichodesmium > Trichodesmium erythraeum. The sequence goes on along the minus strand of NC_008312.1, from coordinate 2,473,362 downwards.
GTTTCTGCCTCAACTTCTTTAAGTATTCCCAAACGCATTACTAAAGAAGAACGAACTGTAATCACATAAAGGCTGACAGCTAACATTGTTGCAACTAAAGCTTCCGTTAAAGCTACATCCGCAGCACCCAAAAGTGCATAAACTAATGCTGCTATTTCTCCTAAAATGGCTCGGATAATAAGACCATTATAAGGATTAACTTGAAGTACCAGTATCAAGGCGGCCAATGGTAAAAGCCCGATGATAACATAAACATAAATATCAATATCAATATCATTCATTGGTATTAGTCAAGAAATAATCATTAAGAAATATTATATGCATCCTCCAGAAGAGCTACTATAAGCCTTTTTCTGTCCTAGGCTTTAGCCCGGCTATAAATATTTGAGAAGCTACAACAAAACTACAAGCTTAATTATAAGCATTCAACCGAACAGAATAATAGACATCTATCTTTTAACTTTCAATATCGGTATCAACACTAGAACAATATGCCAAAATGTATCCTAAAAGTGTATTCCAAATCGCCAAAGTAATAATTGCTAATAGCAATAAAGGCCATTCTCTAGGTATTTTCAGGAGTAAACCCACAACAATACTTATTGAACCCAGGGTATCAGCCACCGACAAACTATGGAGCTTATATAAAACCGATCTGTGACCAACTAGAGGAAATGTTCCCCAAAACCAGAAGAACACTCCCACAACTATTAAACCATAACTTAAAATGTCAATCATACCTTGTTTAAACTTTTAATTAAATGTGCTAGTAGCATTAATGCCGCATTACCTACAGCCAAAATAATTACTGCAACTACCCCAATAGACCAATCATTGCGTAAAACCGACACAACTAATATCATAATAGAGGTTTTAGTAGCAATACTACTAAAAGCCAGCATTTTCTGCCAAATATCGTCATCCTGCCAGGCTTCATAAATGGGTATGAGCACAGACAAACTCATAACAATTAAAATATACTTCATTTTTTTCTCTTCGGTTTCACTCGGTGTACTTCATACCACCCCCCTTCGTTATATTTAAAGACAATAGTTTTGGGAGTAAAGGTAATCAAAAATATATCTAGAAAAATCAATTGAGGTGTTCGTTGTGTTTTAAGATGTTCCCAAACCACAACTTCTTCATCATGGGGATGAAGCATCATTTGTATTGCTTCAATATAAGATTGAGGAATGGCGACGATAATTTCCCATATGACTCGCAGCCAATCACTTAATAATCCCAGAGATGTTTTTTTATGGGGCAATAAACAAGCAACACTAACACCAATAATCGTATTTTCCCAACTTAAGTCGGTGGTGAGTAAAAACCAAATTGCCAGTCGTAATATTATGTTAAAAAGGGCAGTTGCGTCCATATCATCCAGAATAGTAAAATTAACATTAGGCTCATAAACCCAATCAGATGGTCAAATTCTTCCATCGACCTTGGTAACTTAATCGCCAATTTCTGAAAAATACATATATATATTACCCAACCAATAGTTATAGTTATCAATGCTTTAGTAATATTTTCAATGTTGTAAGCTTCAGAATAAAAACCATTTGCCACTATCAAACCACCGATCAATGGTACTATCGCAAACCAAAAACTCAAATTAACTTTGATTGGTTCCTCATTTTTCTGGTGAGGCAGAAAAATGAATTTAGCAAAAGAAATTGCCGTTCCTACTGCTGCAATATTGATAGCAATAACCTCCCAGGATAATAAATTTTTCGAGGTTAATACCTTGGCTTCAAAACCAGCAAGTAATGGACAACCAGAAATAGAAAAACTAGCGATCGCTAAAATTACCCAAATTCTATTATCAATAGGATGATTCTGTAATTCCTTAAAATTACGACTAGGCAAAACTCCTGAAATTAAAAACAAAGCAGATTTAACCAAACCGTGACTCAAAGCATAGAAACCTCCTACTACTGGGGCAGCAAGTATAAAACCCAACTGAGAAATAGTGTGAAATGCCAGCATACGCTTAGTATCTTTTTCCAATATGGCAAAACTAACTCCTAAAAGGGCCGTACCTATTCCAAAAAGTCTAACTATCGGCTCTATTTCTTCTACAATTAGCGCACAACGCACTAATGGAAAAACTCCTGCCTTGACTACCACTCCTGACAATATTGCCGATACCGGACTCTCTGACTCAGAATGAGTTAAGGGCAACCATAACCCAGATACAAATATACCACCTTTTATCAATAATCCCAAAAATATCACCGCAATAGCTTCTGGAGGCGCACCCCGCAGACCTTCAAAACCAAAGGAATGATGTGCTTGATATACTAAAACTGCCCCTAAAAGATAAAACAGCATTCCTGTATTACCCACAAACAAATAGCGTAACCCTACCCAAATAGACCTATCGGTACGACTATAAGTTATCAGTAGAAATGAAGCAATAGTAATTACTTCCAAAGCTACATACAAACTAATAAAATCTGTACAAATAAAAGTAGCATTAACACTAGCATGCAAAATCGTTAATTGCATATAGAAAAAAGCTGTTTTATTGCTATCCCAACAGTAAAATATTACTGCTGTTGTTACTAGAGCATTAGTGATAATAAAAAAGCCACCTATTTGGTCAATAGTTAAAGTTACACCAAAATTATCAAGTAACTTTATTTCTAAAAGAAACGATGGGTCTGCAAATATTATCAAAGCATAGTTAACAGAAAGCAATGCTACTCCCAGTGCCAGAAAGCGAGAACATTTGGGTAGTAAATAGATAATGAAACCAACACAAAATTGTAATGCCATCCAGGCAACTGTCAAATTAGCCATAAAACATAAAAGTCAAAAATAATGCATTTAAAAGTCATACATTAAGAAAAAAAAGATAGATTTCAGCCAATCCTTTCAGAGTCTACTGAGTATAGTTTTTCTTGATGGAAAATAGTAAATCCGATAACTGTATAGCCCTATTTCATCTCATTTAAGTTTTTTCCTTCTTTTTTTTTTCTTAACTGTACTTTAGCTTGATAATACTGATATCATCAAGACATACTTAGCATACAGCAATGATCCTACTGCTGATACTAAAAAGCCATAAAGTTTGGATATGTAGATAGATAACTAACCCCACAAAAAAATGGCAACGCCATCCAAGCAATTGTCATATTGGTCACTTTAGTTATCAATTGTTATGGCAGATTGTTTTTTTCGATCACATTAGCTTCTAGAGTAGGATTATCCTTTGACAACTTGATCACACCCACCAGCATTAAAGCTTGAATTGAAAAACCAATAACAATGGCAGTTAATATAACCGCTTGAGGCACAGGATCCGAATAAGCAACAACATTTTCCCTTTCACTTATAATAGGAGTGAATACACCATCTCGTGATGCCACCAACACATAATAAGCAATAACCCCTGTACTCATAATATCCATTGACATGACTTTCATCACCAAATTTTTCTTAAATATAATGCCGAAAAATCCACATAATACGGTGAAAAGTATCAAAGCTTCTAATCTTAACATATAATTTCAGTATTTAGTAGTTAATAATTGGTTTAAATATTTATATCTTACAAGGCAATATAACCAAATAATCTATTAATAAGACTTTAGCAAATTGTCAACCTAAACCTATCCTCAATTCTCTTTATTAGGGGCAAATACTTCAATTTTTTTTTATTTAACCAATACCACAAAATTCTCAGAGATAGATCTACGAAATACCTCTAAAGTTTTGTTAACCCAACCACTACTTCTACCCCCACTTAAGCAATGCAAAAAAATGATAAGTTTATCAGCACAAAATACCAAAATTATATGCCTCTTGAAGTTGCTTTTATAATAGTATCTAACACCTGTTTTGTAATATGAATATTTTAAATATATGACTAAGGCGATACTAACTTATATGGAAAAAAGAGGGCATGGCCACTAAAGTTATTTCTTTCATTTGACTTTTGCACCTATAGTAATTAGCTGAAATATATATACTGCATATATTTTACCCATTTTTTTTTATTTTTAGCACTCTTTTTTAGAATAAAAAACTCTAAAATTCATAGCATTTTGCAACTTTATATGCTCATATAGTTATATAGTCATTGATATATTGATATTTGTGAAAGTTGATTCAAATTGGGATTGTATTTAAATAGTTAACTACTATAATTTGTAATGATTTTTGATTTTGGAGATCTCTAGGTCAAAATTATAGACAATAGTTACAAACCTTAATAATTAGTTACTAACGTGATTATTGTCACTTCTGGAGGACAAAATAATCTCCCTGGAAAATAAGTTCCTAAACCACGATTCACATATAAAAAGTTATTTCCAATTTGATGCAATCCCTGAGACCATTCCCAATACTTAACTATTTTCTCACATTTTCCGATAAATGGTACAACAGGCTGTAGAAATTTGGGGATTAATTTACGAATAGGTTCTCTAAACTGAGCTAGAGGTCCGAGATATGGTAGTCTAATCTGACCTCCATGAGTATGACCTGATAGCTGTAGATCAATACGCCATTTTTGTAATACTTTAGCTGTGTCGGGATTGTGAGATAAAACAATCCGAGGAACTGTTTTATTTATAGACTCTATGACTGGAAATGGTTGGAAGTTAGCAGACCAATAATCTTCTAACCCCACTAAGGCTAAACCTGAACCCAGAGGATAAACGACTTGGTTCAGTAGAATGGGAATCTCAACACGAGTAAAAGCTTCTATAACTTTATCCCTAGCACCTGGATATTCTTCATCATGATTACCAAGGACAGCATAAACTCCAGCGCGACTTTTAAGATCTTTCAACCGCAATACCAGATCATCTACAGGTGTAGGTTCATCAGTGATAAAATCTCCTGTCAGTAAAATTAAATCTGGTTCAACTTTATTGGTAATAGCGATCGCTCTAGTAAGTAACCATTCAGATAGTCGCTTTCTGTCATAGTGGAAGTCTGACAGTTGTACGAGTTTTGTCCCTTGTAAATTTTGAGGCAACCCATTAATTTTTAGGGTTAAGCGATCTACTTGTAATGGGCCTGTTAATATCCTGTGCATAGTTTATAAACTGTGACTACACTTAGGTCCCTTAAGCATAGCAAGGTAAAATATTAGTTGTGGAGTTTGAAATACCCTTAAAAGTTATGCCTTAGTATTTCAGAAAAATTAGAGTTTCAATATTATTTATCCTATCATTCCTGTGATATTTACCCTATTTAAATCTTACACTTTAATACCTTAACTCCTAACTCCTGAGCTAACTATTCTATCAAGGAACGTCGCCAATGAAATAAATTTAACAAACAATCTTTAACTATTTTATTATTCTCTCGTTTTTGCCTTAACCATACTGTTGCTGTTTGACCATTAATCTCTGATGCTGTTGGCCAAATATGAGGTAAGTCAGCGATCGCTTCTATTGTTATTCCTTCACGAATAGCTAATGCCATCACATGAATTATCTCACTTGCTTGATTTCCTACCACTGAAACACCTAAAATTTTACCATTACTATGACCTACTATTTTACAATATCCTGTTGTTTTATTTAAAATTTGTGCCCAATCTTGATGTTTGAGATATTGCCGATGAACAAATACATTTTCTCCATAACGTCGTCTAGCTTGTTGCTCAGTTAAACCAACTCTTGCTAATTGTGGATCTGAAAATATTGCCCAAGGAATACCACTATAATTAACTGAAAAAATAGGTAAATAGAGAATATTTTTTATTGCTACTCTAGCTTCATAATTAGCAACATGGCGAAATGAATATCCACCCATTAAATCTCCACAACCATAAATTCGATAATTGCTAGTTTGTAGCTTTTTATTTAATAACAATTTATGACCATTAAACTTGACTCCTACTGCTTCTAAATTTAAAGTTTGCAGATTTGCTTTATTACCTGCTGCCAAGATAATTTCATCTACCTCTATAGCTTCATTTCTTGCTAAAATCCATTTTTTATTCTTAATTTTTCTCACTTGAGATACTTCTGTTTGAGTTAATATTCTAATACCTTCAGCTTCTAACTGAGCTTGAACTAAAAATGCTGCTTCTGAATCTTCTTTACCTAAAATATGAGAATTTTTGACTACTATAGTTACTTGAGTTCCTAAGCGAGAAAAACTTTGTGCTATTTCTATTCCGCTGGGGTCCCCACCAATAACAGCTAAAGTTTCGGGAACCTTTGATAGTTCTTGAATTTCTTCGGGAGTAATAAATCCAGTACTTATTAATCCAGGAATTGCTGGTATTATAGGCTGAGATGGAGTAGCTAATAAATATTTGCGTGAGCGTAGATGTCTTCCTTTAACAACAAAAGCAAGTTTTGGGCGATCGACAAACTTTCCCTCACCAAAAATCACGTCTATTCCTAAAGTTGCTAAAACTTCTGGTTCATATTTAGCTAATTGATTATTCACTACATAATCAGCATACTTTTTAGCTTCTTGAAACTTTACCCAAACTTCTCCAGAATCATCAGTTCCCTCATAAATACCAAACTGTTTTTTGTGGTGTATTTGTTCGACAAAATTTGCTATTTTACTGATAATTTTGTTGTGATTAAATCCTTGAGTATTACTAAAAATTGGGGAAGTAACTGTATTTATTTCCGTAGGAGGAGGTTGTATAAGAGCAACACGACCTTGAAGTTTTGTTGCAGTGATAGCTGCATAAATACCTGTTATTGTTCCACCTACAATTACTACATCGTAATCCAGCATAATCTATAATTTTTTTTCTTTGTCCCTATTGAGTTTTAAGCTATTTTTGAACTTAAAAATCTCAAAGCATCCCTAGGTACTAACCTAATACTCAAAACCTACTTAATAAGTAGGTTTAATCATCTATCAAATAGTAAGGTCAATTCCCACAAGGTGAGAATCATTTAAAAAGTTACTTCTAAGTTCTTTTTCCGATTTTTTTTATTTGTCAGATTTCTTTATACCTACCTACTTACCTAAAACTTATTTCAATTACTTCAAAATTTGTCCCAAAGCATCAACTAACTTTTGATTATCTTCTTGGGTACGAACAGCAACTCGAAAATAGCGATCGCCCAATTCTGGAAAACTGGACCCATCTCTAATTAAAATTCTATGCTTTTTCAGTAATGTTGTCTGTAGCCAATCAACAGACTTTTCCGAGTGGACTAATAAAAAGTTAGCTGCACCAGGACATGGCTGTAAACCAGGTAACTCTGCCAAACCTTGGAACAGTTGAGGACGAGCATCTGCTAACCAATCCCAAGTTTGCTGTTGAAAAACTTGGTCTTCTAGAACTGCTTGGGCAGCAGCTATAGCTAAAGTATTTACAGGCCAAGGATCTCGCCACTTTTGCCATTTCCGAAGGCGTTCAGGATGAGAAATTGCATAACCTAGCCTTAATCCAGGTAAACTGTAAAATTTAGTCAGAGAGCGTAAAATAACCAAATTATGAAATTTAGTTACCAGTGGCACCAAGCTTTGAGCTTGGGGTGGTGGTAAAAAGTCCATAAATGCTTCATCTACCACTACTAAACCAAACTTTTCTAAAAAAGGGACTATTGTTTCCACTTCCATCAATAATCCCGTAGGATTATGAGGGTTATTGAGCAGTAGTCCTTTATCTGTGTCAATTTCTATCTGTAATTCTTGTAATTCAGTTAATTTCGATTCCCCAACTTTTAGGGGACATTCAATTACATTAGCTGTAAAAGTTTTTAAAGCGCGTCTATAGTCACCAAAAGCGGGAGTTAGTAAATAAACAGCTTCCAGCTTTGATAAATCTAGGGCCGCCCAAGTTAATAATTCGGCTGCACCATTGCCAGGCAATATCCACTCTGAAGTCAGAGGAGGATGAGCCAAACTAAGAGCCTTTTTTAATTCCTGATAATTAGGGTCTGGATAAGCTCCAAGTTTGCTGATATTAGTTTGAATAGCTTGGATAGCAGAATCAGGTAGCCCCAGAGGATTAATACTAGCCGAGAAATCAACAATAGCAGACATCGGGCAACCTGCTACTGTGGCCGCCCAAGCTAAGTTTCCTCCGTGTAATGGTTTACTCAAAGCTGGATAATAATTATTTACCGTTTCTTTCGGCAACTAACTCTTTGAAAGATTTGCCCGCAGAAAAAGCAGGCACTGTAGTTTCAGGTATTTCCATTTTGTCACCTGTTTTGGGATTACGGCCCTCTCTGGCTTTACGTTCTCTAGATTCAAATGAACCAAAACCAACTAAGGTAACTTTGTCCCCGCTAGCCACAGCATCCATTATAGCTTCTAGGGCTGCACTTAGTACAGCATCGGCTTGCTTTTTCGTGACTTCAGCTTTTTTTGATATTTCATCAACTAATTCACCTTTGTTCATTGAGATACTCCTTTTTTTATAGTGGACAAGATATTCTAGCAGGGTTTAGTTATCAGTAAATGCATAATTCAAGCATGTCAGGTCTTTACATACCATAAATAGGTTTTCAACTATTAGGCTTTTTTTTGATTAACTTCAACCTTTGTTTTCTCTTAAAAAAACCTCAGACTCTTTGAATCATAATGCTTTCCCGTATCCTCTTGCTAATAATAACCAACAGGAATAAGGATAACATCTAAATATTTTTGCTGAAAACCCTATAATGTCTAGCTTTCACTGGTTTATTCTAATCTGTACTTGGGTGATATGGAGTCATGAAATATGTAAATTTATCTAGATTTCTAGACTTCTTTGGTTTTTATTTAGTTTTTAATGATATTTTTGGCCTCTCAAGACTGTTGTTGATTGATTAAAGGACTTTTTTTTACTAGATTCTAGATTTTTGTAGGGTGTCAAAACTCATTTTCTTGAGCTCTACATATTAATATTTATTTTGGGAATGAATAACTTATCATTATAGTTAAGAGCTAAAAATTGATTATCAGTTAATTTTGGAGTTTAGTATCCTGAGAGAGTGACTATAAACTAAGACGTCTTAGTTTTTCTCATAAGTAAAACATTACACTCAGCTTCTTAGGAGTTAAGTCGAGGGCAACTAAAGAGTTGGGTTACCCTTACAATGTTTGTCTGTTTTTTTGTCCCAGACTACCCTTGCTAGAGAAAAAATAGTAGTTTAAACTAACATATAAACTAAAAAAAGACAAGGATAAATTTTTTTGCTTATGATAGAGGTTTTAAAACTAAATTTTTAGTAAAAGTTTTACCTAAATTCATACTAACTGAGTTAGAAGCAGTTCTTTAGTCAAGGCTGTTTAGCCTTAACTGTTTGCTAATATATAATCAAAAATAGAAATTAGTTAACCATTAGAGTTTAGTGTCCTGAGATAGTGACTAAAAACTAAGACGTCTTAGTTTTTTTGGGAAATAAAGTCAAATGAGATGGTTCAAATTGAGCAACATAGACCATCCCTTACATTTAACTTTAGCGTGGTCTGGGCTGCCCCCTTTCCATCATTTGCAAAGCATCTGGGCTTGGGTTATATCGGTAGCCCCAAGAGGAGCGATCGCCATCATCGAGTATTTGAGGTGTGAGTAGCACTATTGTCTCTGCTCGTTCATTTTGATTTTGACTACTGCGGAAGAGAGCACCAATAATTGGTAAATCTCCCAAAAGAGGTACCTTAGTTACTGCTGTTCTTTCTTGCTCTTGAATAATGCCAGAAATAATTAGAGTTTGTCCATCCCGTAGACGAATTCTACCAGATTGTACCTTACGGCTGGCAATTTCTGTACCAAATTCACTTGAATTATTAGCATCTGTTCGTACCCTGTCCGAAATAAAGCTTACTTCTGGATTTACCGTTACAGTTACGAAGCCATTATCGTCTATTCTCTCCACCTGTATAACGAGGTTCAAACCTACATCTTCAAACTGAACAGTTCTAGTTTCTCGACTCGTACCCCCATCATCTGTAAAATTACTGTCAATACTTCTGACGATATTATTTACAAGTTTGAGACTAGCTACTTCCCCTTCTTGAACCACTAAAGTTGGATCGGTAAGAATTTTAGCATTACCACTTACAATAGTAGCCCGCAACTGGGAGAGGAATCTTTTAGGATACAAAATTTGGGGGAACAAACCAAAGTCTGCATTTCCTGGTGTTACGTCTAATAGTCCATTAGTAGGATTAACACCTACGTCTGATGGTGTATAATCTCTAATACCAACTCTTGTAGGTTCCCCTGTTGTAGGAGCTATTGGTCTGAGAAAAGTACCTCTACCCTGATTAACATTAGGGAAACCCGTTGATGGGACCTCAAAGCTACGTTGGCTATCATAGAAAGGGTCTCCAACAAGTGGGTTACCAGTAACAGGACGAGCCAGAGGAAAACTGGTAGTCTGCTGTGCTCGAGTAGCCGGTTGGAGACTGCCAAAATTTAGAGATGCTGCCCCATTATCGTTAATAAAGAAAGTGTCATTCACTCCAAAAGAAAAACTACTATTAAAATTTTCTTCCGCTACTAAATTAATATCTATAACTTTGACATTTACAGCTACTTGCCGTTGTCTTAAATCTAATTGAATTAATTGGGCTGCTGCTATTTCTACCTTTTGCGGCGAACCAACTAAGGTAATACTGTTGAGTCGATCATCAGTCGCTACTTGTAAACCTTTCAATATTGGGGGGGCATCTTTGGGCTCGTAGCGTAGTGGCTCAACAACTGTATCTTCAGTGATTTTAGTCTTTTTAAGTTTCTTATCATCAATCTCAACTTCGTCAGTTTCAGTTACAGTTTTGCTTGTTACAGAGGCACTTTCTGCTCCTAGACTGACTAAAAAACCTGCTGCAGCTTTTGCAGTAACTTGGTTTAGACGGAAGGAACGAACCACAACATTTCTAGCTTGTGTTGGTAACTCTTGCCCCACAAATATTGTATTACCTACTCGGTTTGCTTCTAACCCGCTTAAACGTAAAACATAATTAAAAACATCTTGAACTGGCTCATTCTCAATATCTAGAGAAATAGTCTGTTCCTCTTCTGCTCCTGCTTGTTTTTCTTTACCTGAACTATAAGCAATGTTTAATCCTGCTGCCCTAGCTAGTAAAGCCAAAACATCTCTAACTGGAGCATCTCGCAATACTAAACGAGGTATTTTTTCTTGGGTACTTAAATCTATAACTTCTACCGAAGGGTTGATATTAGATATTGCTATATCTCCTACTGGTGGTGCTACTGCTCGTGGCAAAAAAGGTGGTACTTGACTGGGGGATGGTTGTCCTGGTAGATTAGGAAAACCATCTCCAGTTAGTCCTGAATCTGGTAATAATACTTTTTCTTGGGTTCTAACTGTTTCTCTTGGCGGTGCTAAATTTCTTTCAGGTTGTACAGGTAAATTTGGGGGTTCTAAGGGAGGAGGTGCTACTTGATCGGGAGGGGGAAAACTATTAGGTTGAGGTCTTTGAGCTATTTCTCCTGAGCTAGCAGCCACACTAAGAATAATTCCTTGGCCTGCTCCTTGGATAATTCTACCTCTAGGAGGACTGTCTGTACCTCGGATAACTACCCGCACGCTATTAGCATCCACCTGTATTACTTCTACATATTCTATACCAGGAGCTGGATTATCTTTCCGAAATTTATTGCCCTGGGGTAGGGTTAGTTGAGTATTAATTATGTCTGCCACAAAAGAGTTATCTCTGTTGACTGAGAATACTTCCGGGCGATCGCCATTACTAGTAGATAAGAGGATATTAATTCCTCCATCTACTGAATTTAACTTAACTTGGGTTATTTTGGTTACTGCAAAAGCTGGGGTCTGGGCCATAATTATAGCCGCAACTCCAGTCAAAAGTCCACCACTAAATTGAATTTGCTGTTTCACTTTCTTGACTCCACACTGAGCTTTTTTATTAATTCATCTGTTAGTCTTGGGCTAGAGTATAGGGATTTTTATACAGCTTTCAGGCTACCATACTTTAAGTTTTTCTTTTTTTCAATGTTAGTCATCCTGGGTAAAAATAAACTTTGTTACATCAATTCCTGAAAATAATGCTACAGTCAGGTTACTTTGTAATTATTAAGTAATTAATACAGACCAAACAACTTTTTTAGTAGCTAGCACTCCCCCGAGTATATTAATTATTATTAAGTTGTCCGGATGTCTTTATCCAATTTCCCTACTCCCACAACCCAACTCGATGATCTATGCAATATCTTTACCCCCAATAAATAGTACAGATAGAAGAGTTTTTCCGAAATAGTATTATTTACTGAAAAATTGGGTTTAAAGCCTCGACTGCTATCAGAGAATTTTTTAGTTATTCTTTTTCAATACATAGTTTTACTAAGTGTTATTGTTTTGCTAACTAACCATTAGTACTGCCAAATATGTTAAGTTTTATTAAGCTTACTGGTTCAGTTGTTTAGTGGTAGATAGCAAAGATAGTTAGTAGCTTTGGTGGTTTAGTGGTAGATAGCAAAGATAGAAAATGATTGAAGTAAAAAGTTATCGAGATTTAACGGGCCAAAATCAATAGATTTGGTAGTAAGATATTATCAACTTATTAATTTTTAGAACTAAAACCTAAAACCTAGTATTTAACACCTAAATAGCGATCGCCTAACTATTAACTAAAAAAAATAATTTTGAGTTTGGCCAAATTCAGATTTTAATAGGTTGATTCATCAAGGGCACAAATTGAGTATTCATAGCATCGGATACGTAATACGAGAAGAAGGTAAAACAATAAGCATTAGTATCCCTATCTCCTCTTATCTCTTTTTTAATCTGATTTTTTTACAGCTATTTTATAACTTGATGTTTGATTATACATCAATTCTTTATCTTTGACATTTCAAGTTTGACTTTGTACTTTTTTGATACTTAGAAGTATTTTGGTTGTGAACTGTAATTATTTGATAAATGCTAAGTTATCTAATACAGGTCAAAGGACTACCCGCATTTCTCAAAAATTAATTTTATATCCTGCTGAGTACCACTAAAAATCAATAAGTTTTTAAATTTGATAAAAATTCTAGTTTATGATAAAAAAAACTCAATATAAGAGTTTAGCTAAAAATTGAGTAATTAGTAAGATTAAACTAAGTCAATAAATAAGAAAATAAATCTCAAAACATACTGACTTGTTTGAGCCGTAAATTTGAGCCGTAATGTTTCATACTTAAATATTTTTTTACTGATATTTAAACTATAAAAATTATTCAGTATCAGGAATTTCTTAAATTCGAGACTAAGGGATTTCTAAAACGCAGCCTATTCTAGTAAAGTTTGGTAGATAAATTACATCTGAATCTAAGATTATCTTTTGGGAAAATGTTTGATAATACTTGAGAAATATTTAAACAAAAGTTGTTCCACTCTCGAATACTCAAAGTTCTATTTGATGATAAAAACTTTAGCTTTTCTCAGTAATTCTTTGTCTTTGACATTTCAAGTTTGACTTTGTACTTTTTTGATACTTAGAAGTATTTTGGTTGTGAACTGTAATTATTTGATAAATGCTAAGTTATCTAATGCAGGTCAAAGGACTACCCGCATTTCTCAAAAATTAATTTTATATCCTGCTGAGTACCACTAAAAATCAATAAGTTTTTAAATTTGATAAAAATTCTAGTTTAATGATAAAAAAACTCAATATAAGAGTTTAGCTAAAAATTGAGTAATTAGTAAGATTAAATTAAGTCAATAAATAAGAAAATAAATCTCAAAACATACTGACTTGTTTGAGCCGTAAATTTGAGCCGTAATGTTTCATACTTAAATTTTTTTTTCTGATATTTAAACTATAAAAATTATTGAGTATCAGGAATTTCTTAAATTCGAGACTAAGGGATTTCTAAAACGCAGCATATTCTAGTAAAGTTTGGTAGATAAATTACATCTGAATCTAAGATTATCTTTTGGGAAAATGTTTGATAATACTTGAGAAATATTTAAACAAAAGTTTTTCCACTCTCGAATACTCAAAGTTCTATTTGATGATAAAAACTTTAGCTTTTCTCAGTAATTCTTGATCTTTGACATTTCAAGTTTGACTTTGTACTTTTTTGATACTTAGAAGTATTTTGGTTGTGAACTGTAATTATTTGATAAATGCTAAGTTATCTAATACAGGTCAAAGGACTACCCGCATTTCTCAAAAATTAATTTTATATCCTGCTGAGTACCACTAAAAATCAATAAGTTTTTAAATTTGATAAAAATTCTAGTTTAATGATCAAAAAAACTCAATATAAGAGTTTAGCTAAAAATTGAGTAATTAGTAAGATTAAATTAAGTCAATAAATAAGAAAATAAATCTCAAAACATACTGACTTGTTTGAGCCGTAAATTTGAGCCGTAATGTTTCATACTTAAATTTTTTTTTCTGATATTTAAACTATAAAAATTATTCAGTATCAGGAATTTCTTAAATTCGAGACTAAGAGATTTCTAAAACGCAGCATATTCTAGTAAAGTTTGGTAGATAAATTACATCTGAATCTAAGATTATCTTTTGGGAAAATGTTTGATAATACTTGAGAAATATTTAAACAAAAGTTTTTCCACTCTCGAATACTCAAAGTTCTATTTGATGATAAAAACTTTAGCTTTTCTCAGTAATTCTTGATCTTTGACATTTCAAGTTTGACTTTGTACTTTTTTGATACTGAGAAGTATTTTGGTTGTGAACTGTAATTATTTGATAAATGCTAAGTTATCTAATACAGGTCAAAGGACTACCCGCATTTCTCAAAAATTAATTTTATATCCTGCTGAGTACCACTAAAAATCAATAAGTTTTTAAATTTGATAAAAATTCTAGTTTAATGATAAAAAAACTCAATATAAGAGTTTAGCTAAAAATTGAGTAATTAGTAAGATTAAATTAAGTCAATAAATAAGAAAATAAATCTCAAAACATACTGACTTGTTTGAGCCGTAAATTTGAGCCGTAATGTTTCATACTTAAATTTTTTTTTCTGATATTTAAACTATAAAAATTATTCAGTATCAGGAATTTCTTAAATTCGAGACTAAGAGATTTCTAAAACGCAGCATATTCTAGTAAAGTTTGGTAGATAAATTACATCTGAATCTAAGATTATCTTTTGGGAAAATGTTTGATAATACTTGAGAAATATCTCAACAAAAGTTGTTCCACTCTCGAATACTCAAAGTTCTATTTGATGATAAAAACTTTAGCTTTTCTCAGTAATTCTTGATCTTTGACATTTCAAGTTTGACTTTGTACTTTTTTGATACTTAGAAGTATTTTGGTTGTGAACTGTAATTATTTGATAAATGCTAAGTTATCTAATGCAGGTCAAAGGACTACCCGCATTTCTCAAAAATTAATTTTATATCCTGCTGAGTACCACTAAAAATCAATAAGTTTTTAAATTTGATAAAAATTCTAGTTTAATGATAAAAAAACTCAATATAAGAGTTTAGCTAAAAATTGAGTAATTAGTAAGATTAAATTAAGTCAATAAATAAGAAAATAAATCTCAAAACATACTGACTTGTTTGAGCCGTAAATTTGAGCCGTAATGTTTCATACTTAAATTTTTTTTTACTGATATTTAAACTATAAAAATTATTCAGTATCAGTAATTTCTTAAATTCGAGACTAAGGGATTTCTAAAACGCAGCATATTCTAGTAAAGTTTGGTAGATAAATTACATCTGAATCTAAGATTATCTTTTGGGAAAATGTTTGATAATACTTGAGAAATATCTCAACAAAAGTTGTTCCACTCTCGAATACTCAAAGTTCTATTTGATGATAAAAACTTTAGCTTTTCTCAGTAATAGTATTAGGATTATATTTTCATTAATTTAGAGTACTTTTACCTGGTAATGCTTACTATTTTTTTTCGGCAAATTGATGATAAAAACTTTAGCTTTTCTCAGTAATAGTATTAGGATTATATTTTCATTAATTTAGAGTAATTTTACCTGGTAATGCTTACTATTTTTTTTCGGCAAAATCTAGTCTTTTATAAGAATATATCTATATAGCAATCCCATATTGGTCGCAACAGATATAATAGTAAGAATAACAGATCTAAGAAAAAGACAAAAAATGAATATTATAGATAAACTAAATGATTTTATTAATCAAACAAAAGAGTCTAAAGAAATTAAAAGGGCCTTGGCCGTAAAAATGACCTTGTCAGGAAAATCCTACCATGAAGTCAAAGAATTATTAAATGTTTCTCACAGTTTTATTAGTGAATGGAAAAACCAAGCATTATTTCATGGTGTAGAAAGTTTAAGGCTTCAGTATCAAGGGAGACAAGGTTACTTAAAAACGGTCGAAAAAGAGAAAACAATTGAGTGGTTGAGAGCACAAGATTATCTTAGGTTATCAGATTTAAAAAACTACTTACAGGAGCAATATGATGTGGTTTTTGAGTCTAATCAAAGTTACTATAACTTGTTTAAAGAAGCGGGCATAAGTTGGAAAAAAACTCAAAAAAAGAATCCTGCTAAAAATGATGAATTAGTAGAAGTTAAAAGAAAAGAAATAGAGGAATTTTTAGCTAAATGGCAACCAGAAATAGAAACTGGAAAGCTTACAGTGTTTATGATTGATGAATGTCATCTTCTATGGGGAGACATATTAGGTTATGCTTGGGGAAAAACAGATGAAAGAATAGAAATTGCAATTAAAAATGAAAAAGAAAGACAGACTTATTATGGAGCTTTAGACTATAAAACCAAGGAATTTCTTGTGCAAGAATATGAGAGTGGAAATACTAAAAATACTATTGAATTTATTAAATATTTGCAGAAGCAAAGACCGGGCAACAAATTGGCAATATTTTGGGATGGGGCAACTTACCATAACTCTCAAGAATTTCGAGAATATTTAATGACAATTAATCAATACTTATCAGAAGAAGAATTGTTGATAAATTGTACAAGATTTGCTCCCAATGCTCCGGAGCAAAATCCTGTTGAAGATATTTGGTTACAAACCAAAAATTTCAGTATTACTTTTTATCATCTTTGCAGTTCTTTTAAAGTAGTTAAGTGGCTATTTAAGTTTTTTGCGGATGGTCAAATATTCAATTTCCCAAAACTTTTTCAGTATGAAATTTTGCCGCAACCTACTTAGGATTGCTATATATTATGTGTAACTTAAATTCTCGTAATTTGTCAATATATTAATAACCTAAAATAATATTACAAAGTCTTTGTAAAATAATTAATAAATTGACTAATTTACATAATATAGATGACAATAATCTTGAAAATATTTTAAATATTTTACAAATCTTTCTATGATTTTTAGTTTTTTTGAAAATCATATTTCAATATAATTACAGTATTTAAAGTAACTTATTATCCTTTAAATTTAGCAATAACTTAGCAATAACTTATAAATATTGTAACCCTCATAAATCGAATAATCTTTCAGGCGTATGCTGTTGATAAAAGTCATAATTTATTACAGATAAAATATTTTTTTATGAAAAAAATCTAGCCATTTTTGTGATTGAATTCAAGTTTAATTTTCCCGACAAAATAATGAATTATTTTATTTTCTGTCAAACATACTATGATGCTTGAGATTTGAAAAAAGCATAATCAATAATGATTAGAAATAGATACTTTCTTAACAGACTTTAATCCTTGCAGACAAGAGAATTATTATGCTCAAAGTTAGGTAAAGTAACCTTTTAACCTTCTGCGATCGCATTTAGAAACGGGAAAATACTCCCCATCTTTTCTCCTCTCTATCTTCCTACTCACTATCTACTTTCACCCTAGCTTTAGGGAAAAAATAAGGTCAAATAAAGATGAAATTTTAAACCTAATTTCTTTGAAAAAATAACATTTATTTGGCAGATGATGTTACTTATTTTCTTCTTGTTTTGTAGAACCTTTTACACCCAATGACTCTTTTTCACTTAAAGCCAATAGAGCATGCATATCAAAGGATGATATTAGTCGACTTTCTGGCTTGCTAACTGGCACAAATTTATTTTGCCTCCATTCAACTTCTATAACCTCATTTCCTTGTTTGAGTTTAGTTATTAAGTTTTTCACTACTAATAATGTTTCCATCCTCTCTATAGCAGTCATAAATGCTCTTGTTTGGGGATAACTACCTTCAAATTCTACTTTGAATTCTCGTCGCTTTAACTTGCCATTTACCAGTGGTCCTAATGAGTTATCATTAACTATATAATTACCATTTTTTGGCTCAACTGGTTGAAACTTTGTCATTTTTGCTTGTTTTTCTTCCTCTGTAATTCCGCCATTAATTTGATCGATAAGTTGATTAACATCATATAGTAGAGTTTTCATAGTTTTTTCACTAGCAAATAAGCTGGTTACATCTTCCCTTTTTCTTTCAGCTTTTTTGTTTTCCTCCTCTACCTTTGGTCGTTCTTCTATTTGTTTTTTCTGCTGTTTAATTTTGATTTCTGCTGCTTCTATCTCTGCCCTTAATTCAGTATTTTTTTCTATAGTTGGTTTAAGCTGACTATATCCTAAGAAAGCTGCTATTCCAAAGCCTAAAATACCAATAGTTCCTCCAATAAATCTCGGGTCTTTGACAGACATATTTAGCAAAGGAACTTGAAATTCTTCTCCTTCTTCTTCTAGTTCTTCTAAGTCTATATCTATCTCATTTGTTGCTACCATTTTTAAAGTATTCCTTTTTCTTTTAGTATTTCTATTCTATCTACTAATCCAATTGCTCCTTGACTTTTTAACTCAGGCAGTAATTCTGATGCACCTAAAGGGCTTAGATTTGCTTCAATTTTATATTCAATTATTGGGTTTAATTCTGGTATTTCTGGTGCTAAGGTTAAGTTTGATTCTCGTAATTCTAATCTAGTTGGATTAGGTTTTCTCACAGTACTAATCAGTTTATTTTTTTCTTGGAAAAAGGAAGAGTTTTCCAGTAGTAATTGAAAGTCATTAATCTTGCCGTAAGAATTTGAATTTCCTGATAATAATATAGTTGCTGTTGGTTTTGGAGGTTCTGGCGCCTCTTTTTCTTCATCCTTTTTAGCATCAGATTTTTGAGGAGAAGGGGAGGCTGATACCTTTGCTTCTTTTTGTTCTATACTAGTTATTATTACCCCCTTAGGTACCACAACTCCCAACTCTCCTAATAATGCCGACCATGGTTTTATTTGATCGAAAACTGTTGCTAAAGCTTTTGCTTCTGCTTCAAATTTCTGAGTTTTTTCTTTGATTGCTTTAAGGTCTTTAACTTGAGCATCTAATGTAGTTAATTTTGCATTTAATTTGTCTAAGTCTACCTGAAGTCCAGTATTCATCTTATTTATATATAACCACCCACCTGCAACCAAACCATTAATTGCTATTGCTACTGCTGCCCCAATTATAATTGGTGTTGAGTCCTCTAGCGATACTTCACTAATTACTGGCTTGGGAACTTCTTTTTGATATTCTGGGCGATCATTAAGAAAATTTATATCTAGGCCATACATATTAATTTACACCTCTCTTAGTCCTAAACCTAATACAATTCCTAGACCATAACGTTGTTCTGGGGGAATTTCTACCTCTGTTTCTAAGCCTAAAACTTCAATTGGATCCACTTTAGACGCTGGCAAACTTAAACGTTGCATGAAAAAGTCATCTAGTTGTCCTATTGCTGCTCCTGGCCCTGTTAATAATAATTGTGCCACCTCCAAATCTTCAAATTGATTGAGATAGAAATCTATTGAACGTCGCAGCTCATCTCCTAATTCTGCTAATACTTTTAACAAGGCATTCGTTCCAGAATCAGCTTTATCGAATGAAATTCCCATTGTATCTAACACTGGAATAGTCATCTTTAGTAACTGGGTAGTATCTCTGGTTGGAGGTAAGTTCATCGCTTCATTTAAGGAAGATTGCATTTGATAAGTACCAATAGGAATTGTTCGGTTAAACTGGGGTATTCCATCTACTACGATAGCAAGTTCGGTACTGTCAAATTCTAAATCTGCAATTACTGTCGCTTCTTGAGGCCCATATTGTTGGAGTATATCTTTAACTGTGCGGATGAGGGCAAAGTTACTTACCTCTAAAATATCTATTACTAATCCTGCTTCTGAAAAGGCTTCTATATAGGCATCTGTTATTTCTTTTCTCGTTGCAACTAAAGCTACTTGTACTTTTTCTATGTCATCATCTGAGTCTACTATATTTCCCAATTTTTGATAGTCCACATCTGCTTGTTCTCTCGGGAATGGTAAGTATAAACCTGCTTCTTGATTCATATAATCCTGTAATTCTTGGTCATTTAATTCTGCTGGTACGGGAATTACACGGGTAACTGCTTCTCTGGCTGAAATTGCTGTTGCTACTCTGCGAGTTTTTATGTTATTGTCTGCAATAATTGATTCTATTAATTCTGATATTGTGGGGATATCAATTATTTGACCCTCAGAAAATACATTTTCTGGGACTTGTGCTGTAGCAAAATTTACTAATTTTAGTTGATCTCCTTGTTGCTGGATCTTAGCAAGATTAATTTTTTCCGGACTAACTTCTATTCCTATTCCTGGCTGCTTTGTTTGAAATAAGTTTTTTAAGTAATTAAGCATTTTTATCCTAATTTTAATTGGATTCAAAATTATATTTGCTATAAATTAAAAGTTATTTTTATTTGAATAATTAGTTTTATAGCAATCACAAATAAGGTATTTTTCTAGGTTTTATCGAATGTTTCTCATAGTTAAATGGAAAAGGTTTAAAATATTTACTATTCTGGGGCTAATTATAACAATTTTTATTGGTTGCACTTCTCCCTATCCTATTTTAAAGACTAAAGAAATTGAATTTTGGACAATACAGCTTCAACCTCAGTTTACTAATTATTTTAATCAGTTAATTGCTGATTTTGAAGCAGATAATCCAGATTTATCAGTGCGATGGGTTGATTTACCTTGGTCGGAGATAGAAAGCAAAATTGAGAGTGCTATTGTCACAGAAACTCTTCCAGACATTGTGAATCTTAACTCAAGTTTCACACATTTATTAACTCGACCTAATGCCTGGCTAAATTTAGATACTATTTTATCAGATTCGGTGAGGAATGAATATTTACCTAATCTTTGGCAATGTAGTCAGATTAATGGTAAAAGTCTTGGTATCCCATGGTATGGTACGATGAATATAACAATTTATAATTCAGAGCTATTTAAAGAGGCAGAACTCGAAGAACCTCCAACAAATTATACTGAATTAGCTAAGGTCGCTAGACAAATTAAAGAAAAAACTGATAAATATGCATTCTTTGTTTCTTTTTCGCCACAAGGAGGAAATGAGGTATTAGAGTCTTTTGGCAAGATGGGAGTTGAGTTAATAAATGTTGATGGAAAAGCTGCTTTTAATACTCCACTCGGTGAGGCAGTATTTAAGTATTGGGTTGATCTATATAGAGAAGATTTATTACCAGAGGAAGTATTGACCGAAGGAATTCAAGCAGGTGAAGATTTGTATCAAGCTGGAGAAACTGCTATGGTATTTTCTGGACCAGAGTTTATTACAGCCATATCTGAAAATATACCTGAAATTGGAAAGGTATCATTCCCAACATCTCAAGTTACAGGTAAGACTGATAAGAAGGGTATAGTTTTGATGAATTTTGCTATTTCTAGCAAAACTAAATTACCAGATGGAGCCCTGAAGTTTGTTTTGTTTATTACTAATTATCAAAATCAAATGGCTTTTGCTCAGGAGACTAATGTTTTACCCTCTACAACTAAGACCTTAAAAAATAGTTATTTTCAAAATATTTCTTCTGATGCTTCTACTCAAGATCGGGGTCGAGTTATTAGTGCTAATCAAATTTTGGCAGCAG
This sequence comes from Trichodesmium erythraeum IMS101, assembly GCF_000014265.1. Lineage (NCBI taxonomy): Bacteria > Bacillati > Cyanobacteriota > Cyanophyceae > Oscillatoriales > Microcoleaceae > Trichodesmium > Trichodesmium erythraeum. The sequence continues at coordinate 2,451,603 of NC_008312.1, read as the reverse complement.
AAGTTTTACTGCCACCTATTAAAAATTTGGATAAGTTGAAACAAATTATTTATCAAAGTTTACAGGAGGCTATGTTGGCAGAAAAAACTATTGAGCAAGCGATCGCTGATGCCGCATCTGAATGGGATAAGCTTTGATTATTTCGTAGCTTATGTAGAAAAAAGTGAAACCCAACAAAGATTTTATTTAGGGTTTACTGAAAAAGTATTTTTAGGGAAGAAAGAGGCAGTCGAGAGTTAGAATACCAGCCATAAAAACAGATAAATTAAACCCCACTACTACCAACACAAACAACGCTCAAGAACAATTCCCAACAATAACAATTTAGTTACTTTTCATTTTGATAAAATGACCCAATAAATATAGAGAACCACATAAAACAATTAAATTTTTACTATCAGTAATAGCCTCTTCTAAAGCCGGTGTTAAATGGGGATAAACTTGACAAAAATCTAATTTTGTGCATATATCCTGAGCTATGGTACTAAGTTGATTCAAATCAGCCGAACTATGGTCAGGAACAGGAACTAAATACAAGCGATCGCCTGGTCTAAGAAGTGCCCGAAAAATTTCCGAATGTTCCTTCGTAGACAGCATACCCATAACCCAACTTATAGATGGATAATTTAGTGTCCGGACATACCGTCCCAATACTTGGGCTGCAGCAGCATTATGGGCCCCATCAATTAATAATTGGCGATTTTGCCATGTAGTCCATTGCAAACGTCCAAGCCATTTAGTTTCAGCTATTCCTTGTTTAATTGCTGTGATCGGAATCTCCCAACCTTGTGTTTCTAGCACTTGAACTGTAGCAATAGCGATCGCTGAATTTATCAACTGTACATCTCCAAATAATGGCACCTTATATTCAATACCTTGATAAGTAGCTACTGGCAATGAGTTATATTCCTGACTTTCTGCCAATAATTTAGCAGGCTCTGCCCAAACAACAGGACACTCTAGATCAGTAATACGTTTTTCTACTACTTTTTTTGCTTCTGGGGGTAATACTCCAACTATAGCAGGACATCTTGGTTTAAGAATACCCGCCTTTTCCCCAGCAATATGACTCAAAGTCGGACCTAATTTTTGCCAATGTTCCCAACTAATAGAAGTAATGACAGTTACCATTGGTTGGTGACAAACATTAGTAGCATCTAGTCTGCCCCCCAAACCTACTTCTACAACTGCCACATCTACTTGTTGTTGAGCAAAATATAACCAAGCTGCGGCAGTAATAACCTCAAACTGAGTAGGTGAAGGTTGTTCTGGTTGAATAGCTGTTTCTACTTCTACCAATAATTGTTCTAATATACTTGAGGGAATTTTTTCTTCGTTGAGGCAAATACGTTCTGTCCAGTCAACCAGGTGGGGTGAAGTGTAACGTCCGACTTTATATCCTGCTGCTTTGAGGATGGATGATAGGTAAGCACAGACAGAACCTTTGCCATTTGTTCCGGCGACATGAATTATGGGTACTTGGAGATGAGGCTTGCCTAAATTATCTAGAAGTTGATAGATGCGTTCGAGACTAAGCTCAACGCCGAAATGTTCAAAGCGTTTTAAGAAAGAGTCTATAGAATTCACAGTTTTTTTATAGCAATTAGCTATCTAGCTCTTGGAAGTCAAAAGTCAAAAGTCAAAAGTATTCAGTCTCTCTGCTTGAAAACTGAGCTTCAGGGGAGACTCGGTGATCTTAGTTACAGAAACTTACAGTATCTTGGAAATTTTAAATTTTTATGTTCAAGTGTATTCTTTCTTATACATTTTTTACAGCCAAGATTATACCAATAAATATGCGGTTATCAAAAGTGCATCTTTTAAATTCCTCTTTAACCCTTCTGGCTAAACTGGGTTTTTGTATAACTCGTCTATTTATACTCAAAATATTTGTCTTTTCCAAATAATATTTATTTCAGGTAATCTCTTTTTTTGCCTGTTTAATTTTAACTGCCCTATTATTTTTTTCAGTCTTTTTTTTTGACCTTACTATATCAAAAATTCGAGAATAAGCTGAACGTTGATAACTATATTTTTAGAGCTATTTGATAAATTGTGCGGCGGGATAAATTAATTTTTTGGGCAAGTTGGCGACTAGCTTGGGAGCGAGAAATTCCTTGGGCGAAGAGTTCTTGTAACTCCTGTTTAATAGTATCTTCTGATAATACTGGTAATTCTGGTTCAGCACCTGTAATAACAAGAGTAAATTCTCCTTTTGGTTGATTATTTTGATAATGAATAACTGCTTCTCCAACTGTACCGCGCCAAAATTCTTCATGGAGTTTTGTTAGTTCTCTTGCCAAAACTATTTTTCGATTTTCCCCTAGTATTTTCCCTAAATCTTCCAGAGTTTGTAATAGTCTATAAGGAGACTCATATAAAACTATAGTTTCTAATAAATTAGATAATTTTTCTAGCTGTTCTTCCCGCAGTTTAATTTTAGTAGGTAAAAAACCGATAAATATAAATTTGTTCGTTGGTAGTCCAGAGGCACATAACGCTGTAATACTAGCAGTAACTCCTGGTATTGGTACTATAGAAATATTTTCTTCGACACAAGCTTTTACTAATTCATATCCCGGATCGGATATTCCTGGCATTCCAGCATCAGTCACTAAAGCTATAGTTTTTCCTTGATTTAGTTTTTCTATTAATTCGGGTATGCGACTTTGTTCGTTATGTTGATGATAACTTAATTGTGGGGTTCGGATATGAAAATGTTGTAATAATTTGCTAGTGTGGCGAGTATCTTCTGCTGCTATTAAGTCTACTTTTTGTAATGTTTGAATTGCTCTAAATGTTGTATCTTCTAAATTGCCTATTGGTGTACCAACAATGTAAAGGGTTGCTGAATTTACTTCACTCATATTTGACTATCCTATCTCCTTATTTCGTTAATATTTTATGGATAAAGGAAAGTAATACCATTTCTTATGCATTAATGCTTGATTTTTAAACCAATTACATTTTTGATATATTTTCTGAATTTCTGCTTCACCAAATACTTAGAATATTTTTTGAGAATATATAGCTGGCCATGAGTTAGATTTGGTATAATTTCAGATTTTTATGATTGAGAGGGTTACTAATAAAATACTGAAAAAAAGTGGGTTCAAAATTATAACTAAATAAATAGTGAACCTTTAACTTAGATAACTTATAAGTATTTCTGACATCAACAATATCTGTATCTTATCTATATACTGTCTTATGTTTACTTTAGTTAAAGCTACTATTCTTCAGGTTCCCAGTCTAGACAACTTTTATCTTCTACACCATAAGGGTGCATGGCACAAACTAATAGATTTCCTCCATAAAATTGACCATGATAGTGTATACATCCTCTACACGCTGGATGTTTTTCTATGGTAGGTTCTAAATGATCAACAAGATAGTAGTCTACATCCTCTATCTCTATATCAGGATAGAAGTCTAAGTACACTTCAATGATCGGATCAACCAATTGATCTACATACTCATCCATTTCTGCAAATATATTGATATTTATTTCCTCAGCAATTTCCTCGGAGAACTTTCCCAACTCATCACAAACTTCTGAAACTTCTTTTGTCATTTCATCAAAGAAATTTTCTACCTCTAACATGGCAGTTTCTATTACTTCAAAGAAGTTCTTTGACCAATCTTCCATTATAGTGTTATGTTTTAGCTTTTCTTTAAAACTTAGACTACCTATATACCTTAATAAGTATATATTTATTATTTTTGTAGTCGACGTAATTCCTCTTGTAACTTATGTACTTCTTGGCGCATTTTATCTACTTCTGTAGAATCTGAAGAAGATGAATCTTCATCATCCGAGATAATCTCTATACGGCGTGGTTCATTAGGTCCTTTTTCTGGAGACTGATTCACAGGTGCTTCCTGCATCATTGATTTATTCATCATATCTTCCACAAATTTACGACCTTCTTCCGTAGTCATTTCACCACGCTTAACCATTTCATCTGCCAGCTTTTGAGCTTCTATCCTTAGTTCTGTTAATTTTTGACTAGCTTTCTCTCCTGCATAGGAAGCTAACCCTACTCCTAGATAAACAGCTCGTTGAATAATTCCTCCCAAATTATCCATATATATGTATCCTATCTTATGAGCTCCTTTTAGTTGGGTGACCCGGAGTCAACGCCTACTACAAGCATCCCGTGTTGCTGCTACCTTCCGGTCCTGACAAGGTTTAGGTGTTGTAATCGCGCTGGTCCGAATCATTAACTACTATAACACATTTTTTTATTCTGCAACTATGTACCACTGATAAATTTCATAAGTTACACAATTATTTTTAATTAGGGGGTCTTCGGCTACTATTTTTTCAGCTTCTGCCATAGATGAAGCCTCGAATATTAACATTCCTCCTCCTAGTTTTCCCCAGTAACCACTTTTAGCTTTATGTCCTTTAGCAATTAAATTTTGGACATAGGCTATGTGGCCTGGTACATATTTATCAAATATGGCTTTTTCGACTATACCTTTTTCTATTTTGGCAAACCAAGGCATTTTTATTAAGGAATTTTATGGGTCTATCAAAATGTCTATTATTTGTGGCTCTTGTGCCACCTGAAAATATTCAAAACCAAGTTACCGAAATTAAGGAGTATTTTTCTCGGAATTATAATAGTAGTCATGCTTTAAAATCTGTGCCTCATATTACTTTACAACCTCCTTTTAAATGGCCGACTGAAAATTTAACTCTTTTGCAGGAGTCTTTAGAGGCTTTTACTCAACATTGCTCTGCTTTTCCCATTACTTTATCTGGGTTTGCTGCTTTTGTGCCTCGTGTTATCTATATTAATGTTGTCAAGACTCCAGAACTATTAAAAATTCAACGGGACTTAATTGCATTTACAGAAACTACTTTAGGAATTGTACATCCCCCTTCTAAAATTCGCCCTTTTTCTCCTCATGTTACTGTAGCTTTTCGAGATTTAACTAAACAGAATTTTCGAGCGGCTTGGATAGAGTTTCGGGAGCGATCGCTAGATTTGGATTTTACAGCTTCTCAGTTAACTTTATTAATTCATAATGGTAAGCGGTGGAATATTTGTAATGAGTTTCCTTTTCTCAGTACAAATTAAGATAATTCACTAATTATAATTACACAACGAATGGCAGATATATATCTGTGTATACAGATAAAATTTTGGTCAAAAAAAATAGTTTTTTAAACTATGTTTATTAAGTCTAATAAATTTTCATCATAGTTTCTTGTTGAATATAAAAGCACTGACTGATATTGGCTAAAATGTTTTCCGAATCAAAAAAACTAGTATTTTTCCCAAATCATAACAGAATTTAGAGCACTCATTAAAAAAAAACTCTATTTTGTTATTGATAAGGGTAAGGATATTATATACAAGGTCTGTACAACATGATAATAATTACATAATTCGAGAGGATTAATTTCAAAAAATGATATTCCTTTTGTGTTAATTACTTAAATTGTTGAAGGTTGAAAAAAGTTAGTATTAATATCTTATAATTGGTGAGCTATTAAGTATTTAAACGACTTATTTTCAATTTTAGAAAAATATCTAAATCCTTACTGTGCTTTTTTTTCTTTAATTAATTGTTATTAAATAAAATAATCAATCTCAATAGTTAAAAATTATTAGAATTTTTAGCGCTCTTATAACAGAAAAAATTACGGGAAAAATATATCGAATAACTGCTCTATAAATTTCCCATTTCGACCTATATTTTTTTACCAAAATATCCATACTAATTCTCTTTTTACAGTCGAGGTTAGGAGTGAGTCTCTTACTCATTAAAAATGCTTTTTCAGTAAGCTATAATTTAGATATACTATATTTTCAACATTTTCAACTACTCTATTCTTAATAAGTACCATTACAGTTGTTATTTACCTACTCTATTTTGAATGATAGTTTATAGTATAAAAAGTTCAATCTTACATATAGGAGTAATTAATTTTGTGTGCTTGCTTACAAATTTCTATATTGTTCCTTTACGAATCATATTAAAACCATAAATATATATATCCGCAAATTTATAGCATTCTTCTTTCTCCCGAAATTCAATCATACCTATTTCACTTAACAAAGAAGCAAATTCTTCAAAATTTCCGACAATATCCTCTGCCGAATCCTTCCATATTGCTTTCAATTCTTCTTTTTTTAACAAAGCTAGTTTTCCGTTAAGAGAATCAAAGAAATTAATATAGTTTGGATATTCCTCTTTAATTTCTTCACATCGCTTTTCTGATGCTTTTTTTAACCCTAATTCTAGAGATTTTCCTTGAAAGAGACGGTCTGTACGAATTTTAGTTGATGACTTTCCTTTATTACTTAATTCTTTTTCTTTTGCTTCTTTAAGTAATATACTTAAACTCCGAGGAAAAGTCGTGCCACTTAAGTCTGTTAATCTTTCATAAACCCATTGAGATACTTTTTTCGCTCTATTTCCTCGTCGGCGACGACTTCCCCAAAGTAATTCTAATGCTTGCTCAAGCTCTTCTTCACTAGCTTGATCTATTCTGTCAATAGCAACAGGATAAACTCGGTCAACTAAATCTTTGAATTTTTTAGATTGTATTGCTTGACGAAGGGCTAAACGTAAAAAGTCTATTGAACTCCACTGTAAAATAATCTCCCTTCCCGTAAAATGACTTTTATTATCAAAAATTAAACGATTCCAAATATCTTCTCTCAAGAAAATTTTAAATCTAATTTCTGTTAGTCTACTCGCATCACAAGACTGAACTAATTGAAATAATCCAGTTAATGCTTGTTGTCCTAATTCTTCTGCTTTTGGAAAATCTTCATCTAAGTCATCATAAAGAAACCAGTATTTTTTAGAATTTTTTTTCGCCTCTTGATTAAGAATAATCTCTATTGCTTCTTTGACTGTAAGTATCAATTGAGAGTTGGTAGATAATTCTAATAAAGCTTCAGTTGTTGATTGCGCCTCCCATCTATCTTTTGGTAAATTATTTATGATTTTTTTTAACTCACTAAACTTTTCTCCTTTCTTACCTCTGGGAAATTTTAGTAATCTTTCCTGATAACATCTAAATAGTAAATAAGCTCTCCAAAAAGCTTCCCATGTCCCATTATTTTCCTGCAATTTTTGATGAATATATTGAAATTCATCACGGGTTGGACGACTTTTTTGAAATCTACCGTGTCCTGAGAAAAATTCAAATTTAGTATTAATATTATCTAACCCTCTGTAAGCTAATTTTTGAGCGACTTCTTGATGTTGTAAAAATAGCCAATATAGAGCAGTTTTACCTGTTCCTTTTTTTCCTCTAATTAGACAGGTTGTATCGTCTAAAAATTTGTCAAAATCAGTAGTACGTTGAAACAATAATCCTAGGTCCTGCTTCTGGTCAGCCGCATTTACTTCAGCAAACTCGAGACTTTCAATAATTTGCCATCTTTGTTCACTAGTATTAAAAATACTGCTGCGTTTAATTTCATTAGTTTTGGCATCAATTAGATTGGCAATTTTACTATAGTAATTCTGTATATGTGGTATGGGATAGCTATCAGCTAAAGCAATTGTTTCAAGGTAAGGCACTACTAATAATTCATCGTTATTTTCTGATATGTCATTAGTTGTATTTGAATCATCATCATCATCATCATCAGTATCATACTTTTCATCTTTTGGATTTTGTATGCTTTCAAGCAAAAAATTCCAAATTTTTTTAACTTTATCTAAACCACTTTTTGCTACATCAGGTACAGGGGAAAAAACAAAATTAATGGATAGATTTTTCAGACTTTGAAGAGATTTTAGTATTAACTCCATTCCCTGTTTGTTTTGTTCGTTAGGGAAAAGAAAAATAATTGCTTCATCAGCAGCTTGAATTAATGATAAAGCACTCCATTGATTAATTCCAGTTCTTGAGTCAATTAAGAGAAAATCTGGTTTTAATTGTTCCTGAATTTCCTGCTTAAAAATAGACCAAAGATTTTGATTTCCATCTATAACAGTTGTGGCATAAAGATCGCCAACTTTAGACATATAATCAAGACTAAGATATCCAGCAGGAACAACAAATACTCTCCCTGTAGCATTAGGTATTTTTGCCTCACCAAATATTTCTGTAATTAAAACACTGGGGTCTACTTCATCTGGTAAGTAGGAACGTTCGTAGAAATAATCAACTATTCCATATTTTGGCTGTTGCTTAAGCTTAAATGCTGTAGTTAACCCAGGTGCTTCTAAATCTAAGTCTATAGCTACAACTTTATGGCCTCGCATGGCTAAAATTGAAGCCACATGAGTTAATGCAGTAGTCCGACCTACTCCTCCTTTAAAAGAATAAAATGTTACTGTTCTGGGTGTACTGGGTTCTTGCTGGGGTAGTTGAGGTTGATCTTGTGGGTTTGCTGCCTGATTAGCTAAATCTTGCCAATCAATGGGCGAGAGTGTATCAGAGATTTGTGGAGGTGAAATATTTAATGATTCAGCTTCTTGAGGTGTATATAAGGAAAGAAACCCAGGAGATAAATGAGGCGCTTGAGATTTTAGCAAGTTGGAGATTTCTTCTTTCCGTTTAGGGATAGATAAACCAAAAAAGTTATTACTAACTAAAGTTAAATTGAGCAAACCTGAGGTGGAAAAATTTACATCAACCCATTCTTTAGCGTTAGGGTTTTGAATGTATTTATTTTCTATTTTTTGCTTTAGTAGTACTTGCCAGGTTTCTTCCATTTCAACCTCCTTAAAGTATAGTGGCTTGTTTTTGTAGCCATTCTATAAGCCTTGTATATGTTTTAAACCAGCTTTCATAATTTATATTGTCAGCTTCAATAGCGCAATAACGTATATGTATAAAATTTTGACCTATTGGGTTTTCAACTTGATCTAACCATTCTAGGACATGGGGCTGGTGGTCAATTAATCTTTTAAGTTTAGGATGTTTTTTTATTGCTTTTTGTAATTCATGCCCTGGATTAGTAAAAGTATGCCCTGGATTATTTTTATATGTTTTCCATTCTTTAGTTGCACTATTTGGTAAAGTAGCAAAAATCATTGCTTTTAATAAGCACTCAATAGTTATACCTCCAAAATGCATGGCTGCAATTTTTCTTCCCGATTCATGTAATTTTTTTGTATCATAATAGCGTTCTAGAAAAGCTGCTTGGTAATCTTCCATAAACAAAAAAATATAACTTTAATAATTTTAATTTAACATTAAACTTCTGAGCCTATAATACCATTTATTAAAAATTTCTCTACATTTTTTTTGTAGGGGAGTAACTATAAATATTGTATACTAATTTCCTACTAGTAGGTAAAAATAAGAGTGATTAATACTAATTGGCTAATAATTATTAAAAAAACTTATTTGGTCTTTGTTAATTAATTTAATAATTGAAGTACTATTTAAGTATAGCATGAGTTTTGCTAAGTAGGTAGGCATTAAAAAAAACTTGGCTGTATTAAGATTTATATACTGAATTCAAAATGCTTGATACAGTTTATTTAAAATCAACTTATATGTTGTTACATAGCGGCAGATTTAAACTCCGACTTACTTAATTAGTATAAATTTCTAAAGTTAAGTTTAACAAGCAATTTAATATCCTAATACTTACTTTATAAGTCAGGTTTTAGGACATTTTTTGAGAGGTAAAAATCATACAATATAGCAACTAAAAAACTGGCATCTTTATCTAAGAGAGAATTTACTATTTAAAGAAAAAATTTACTAATACTTTTTCACAATAGTCATTCGTTTATCCACCCATTTATCCTATCCCAAGGAGAAAGTTAAAAGTAAGATTTTAAAAAATAAAAGCTTTGACGCGGTCGGTAGTTTTAGGAAATTATTGTATATTTTAGTATAATATCAGTAGTTTAGCCTAAGTTGATAAAATTGGTATAATTTAGATTCAGTAACTAACAATTATTAATCAAAAAAAAATGTTCTCGATCAATACTTTTTAAGCGATTTTTTTTAAGAAAAACTGAAGTTTTTGTTATCAAAAAAACTTATAATTTATAACTTGGTTCAGATTTTATAATTTATTTTTTCAATACAATGATTACAGAAAAGTTTCGTCACCAACTCCGCCAAGAAGTTAAATTATGGCAAACAGAAGGATTAATTGATAATTATCTCTATGAACAATTATCAGAGCGTTATCAATTTGATTATTTAGAAAAAACTGCTAGCTCTCGTTTTATTACGATCCTTATTTCTCTGGGTGCTATTCTCCTGGGATTAGGTATGATAACTTTTGTTTCTGCTAACTGGCAAGAATGGTCAAGGGAATTAAAAATAGTTATTTTGTTAACTTTATTTATTGGAGTTAATACGACTGGTTTTTATTTATGGCGACAGCCAAATACTCTGGCAAATACTAGCAATAAAAAACAAAGATTAGGTCACGGACTCTTAATATTTGGAGCCTTAATTTTAGGGGCAAATATAACACTAATGGCTCAAATGTTTCATATTGGCGACTCTCCCTACGGATTATATATTGTTTGGGGATTAGGAGTTTTGGTAATGGCTTATAGTTTACAACTAGCTTCTCTTGGAGTTATTGCTATTTTATTGATGGGATTAGGCTATTTAATAGGGTTATCAAGTTTATTTTACCCGGGAGAAGTTTCCTGGTTACAGTTGATAATAGAATATATGTCTTTGGTGGGGGTATTGTTGTTTATTCCCCTAGCTTACTGGTGCAATTCTCGAGTAATTTTCTTTGTAGCTACATTGATAATATTACTAGCTTTAGAAATTAGTCTGTTCCGAGTTTTTAATTTATCAAATAATGGTGTTTGGGGAGCGATCGCTTTAACTTTACCTCCTGCTTTATTGTGGGGATATGATGATATTGTCTGGCATAAAGTAGATAGCAGAATTTTTCAATCTCTAGCAAAAAATTTAGCTATTTGGTATTTAAGTATTGGATTTTTTTGTTTATCTTATCAAATATTTTGGCAGGATTTTTTATTAGAAAATTTTTATGGTACATCATCAAAAATTCAATGGTTCACTTTAGTTGAAGTTTTATTTTTTGTGGGATTAACTATCTGGGAATGGTTGTTTTTAGCAAGGCAAAATAAAAGAGATGTTCAGAGTTGGCGATTAGATTCTGTGAGTGGTATGGTTTTGGGTTTTATTGTTGTAACAGCCATATTATGTTTCTGGCATTTGAGTATTAATAAAATTTCAGAAATAGCTACTTTGATCATAAATATAGAAATGTTTATTTTGGCAACAGGTTTAATTAGGATTGGATTAGTACAAGGAATTAAAAGTACTTTTTGGGGTGGTTTGATATTGTTGACTTTACAAATTGTTAGTCGTACTTTTGAGTATAATACTGGATTATTATTAAAGTCTTTAGTGTTTATTTTATGTGGTTTAGGAGTTATAGCTGCTGGTTTGTGGTATGAACGTCTTGTCAAAAAGTAGTTGATAGCAATGATGTGTCAAGCAGATCTGAATCTTTCTTACAACGATGCCCTGCACGATAATTTGTGATGCATGTATCGGGAGGATGTGAAATCATTTATGGTGGTGGTGCATTGTCATGATGGTTTATTGTAATTCTTTTGGCTGACGGGGAATAGGAGTGGGAACATATTACTCCCTTATTAAGTGTTCTCATCCCCATCTACCATGACGCGAGCCAGACTAACCTGTAATATTTACTGAAGTTTTACTCTTTTCCCCTACCAAAATTTGCCACAAGTAAATAGCAACAGGGAACAAGGTAGAGAGCGACCAGTGTGGAACCACCAACACCACCAGCGATCGCTATAACTAGAGGCGGCCAAAAGCCACCACCTTTTACCAACAAAGGAACAAACCCGATCATTGTAGTTAAAGTTGTGGCAACTACATGACGAGTGGAACCCATGACAACTTGACGGGTAGCTCGACGGTTACCAGTGCATGCTTCCCGGTCTTGGAGGATAGCAGCCAAAACTACTACTGAATCATTAATAGCAATTCCCACTAAACCAAATGTACCGACCAGACTCATAAAACTCAAGGGATACCCAAATAACCATAAACTAAAAAATCCTAAACCAATGGCAGAAATAGCAACTATTCCAATAATGGCAGTTGCTCGGAAAGAATTTAAGGATAAGACCAAAACTGAAACTGCTAATAAAAATATAAGAGGCACTGTAGCAAGCAAAACTGCTTTAGCCTCACCTAGTTTCTCTGACTCTCCAGCAATTTCCAACCAATACCCGGATGGTAACTCAAAATTTGAATCATTTAACCTTTGTTGCCAACCTTTGAGAACCTCGGAAGGTAAAACCCCAGCAGCAATAAAACCTTGAATTAAATTTACCCGTCTGCCGTTACTTCTTCTAATAACTGAAAATTCTGGCTTTAATTCTACTTTTGCTAAAGCTGACAGGGGTATTGTATCAGTTGAACTAAATCGATTTTGATTTAGACTCGAACCTAATGGTTGTAAGTCTAAGGATGTAATTTGGCTAATGTCTCCCCGTTGAGCATTCGATACTCGCACCCGCACTGGTAGTTCTTCAGTATCTTCAATAATTGATCCTCCTAAATTCCCTTCCAGTAAGCTCTCTAACTGCTGTGAAAGATTAGCATGATCTAATTGGGCTAAACGAACTTCTTCTTCATTTAGTTGTAGTTGTAGTTGGGGTCGAATTTCGCTTAAAGTGTCCCGGGTGTGAGTGACTTTAGGGACTTGAGCTAAAAGGCTTCTGGCTTGTTCTCCTAATTCTTGTAGACGCTTTAAGTTAGGACCATAAATTCTGATTGCTACTGGTGCATCAAAGGGAGGCCCCTGTTCTAATTGTCGAATCAAGACTTGAGCTCCAGGGAATGCAGTATCAACTTCGCCTTGGAGTTTGTTAACTAATTCTGAGTTAGCAATTGAATTTAATTGTAAAAATCCTTGAGCATAATTGGAGTCTGGCTGTTTAGTTGCTCTTAAGTTGTAGTAATATCGAGGGGAACTACGTCCTACAAACCATTGCAATTCCTGAATTTCTGGATGCTTTAAGATTAAGTTTCTGACTTTTATAGCCGTATTTTTTGTTTTTTCAATAGAGGTTAAAGCAGGTAATTCTAATTCTATTTGAAGCTGGTTTCTGGATGCTGGAGTAAAAAATTGTTCAGGGAGATTCCTAACTTGAATTAAACCAGTAATTGGTAAAATTAAACCTAATAATATTCCTAACCAAGGATTGCTAAATATACTTCGTAGACTAACTTGGTAAAGTTTCGTTAAAGAGGAATTTGTAAATCCGGTTTGCCAAAAATTTTGTTGAGTATTCTGGGAATTATTATGATGATAATAAATATGATATAGTTTGCCTATTAAGCCAGAACCTATAGTCAGGGATAATAATAATGAAGAAATAACAGATAAAATCACACTAATGCCAAGACCACCAAGAAATTCTCCTGGCTCACCAGGGATTAAAAGCATTGATAAAAACCCTAGAGCTGTAGTTAAAGTTGATGCTGTTAATGGCAGAAATAAATGATTAATTACTTTAGTAATAGCAGTTTCAGCTTTTAATCCAGAAACCATACTTTTACTAATTTGATCAACAATAATAATTGTCACATCAACTAATAATCCTAGAGCTACAATTAATCCAGTTATTGACATTTGATGTAGAGGAACATTGAGAAATCTCATCATCCCTAAAACCATGCAAATTGACAAAGGCAATACCAAACCAACAACAATTGCAGATTTCCAACCCATTAAAAATACTGTCATCAAAAATACCAGTATGCCACTCATTAATAGATTCCAAATCATACTTTTTAAGCGAGTTTGAATATAATTACTTTGATTAAAAATTATCTCAATTTTTAGACCAATACCTAGTTCTTTGCGAAATTTTTCTATGGCTGATTCTGCTGATTTTGCCCAGAGGTCTATTTGATAATCTGATTCGACAAATATAGCTAAAGCAGAACCAGGATGACCATTAATTAATGCAAGTTCATTTGGTGGTTCAGCAATTGTTTTTCTGACTTTAGCAATGTCACCAAGTCGAGTAAATTGACCTCTATCACTAAAGCTAATTGGAATATTCCGAATCCTATTCAGGGAATCTAAATTTGAATCAACTTCTAGGAGTAAATCATTATTTTGACTCCGAAATTTACCGGATGAAACTTTGGCATCACTTTGTTGAATTTGTGCTGATAATTGTTGAGCGGTCAGACCAAGACTAGCTAAATCAGTAGGATTAATTTCTACTAATATTTCTTCTTGAGGAATACCAAATTTGGCAACTTTTTGTGTTCCTGGCAATGCTAATAATTTATCTTTTAATAATTTAGATAAACGATTGATAATTGCATAATTAGGCTCAGTATCTTGTTCCCAAGTTAAAGCAGTAATCATGGCATAAGCTTTAACTTCAACTTCCTCTAATCGTGGTTTACTTGTACCAGCAGGTAATTGAGTTGTGGCTTGATTTAATCGCTCTTTAATTCTTAACCAAGCTGTATCAGCTTTTCTTTCTTCAACTGATTCTAATAGTCCAATATTAATAATTGAACTTCCCGCCCTAGAAGTTGAATCATAGGTTTCAATTTCTTCAATTTCAGATAGTTTTGCTTCTATTTTCTCTGTGATTAATGTTTCTACTTGTTGGGCATCAGCTCCTGGCCAAAAAGTTGTGATACTGGCAAAACGGGAAACTAATTCTGGGTCTTCTAGTCGTGGCAATGTGAAACATGATGATATTCCCCAGGCTACAATTATTAGTATTGCTAGTATTAATAATCGAAAGTTTCGATAAAATAAAGTAGTCATTTTAAAGATGAATTATGAGTTATGATTTATAATTTATAATTTACTAATTATGAGTTATCAGTTATAATTTAGATTATGTCTATTTTAATAGTTATCACTAAACTTCATATTTAGGGAATATTATTAATGCTATTTATCAAAAATTTTTCAAGTTTTTTTGATTAGAAAATTAGAATATTATAGCAGTGGATTTAGTATATTTGCATTATAAACTATCTCAAAGATAATAATAATTCATATTGATTAAGTTAAAAAAAGTAAGAAATTTATTCCCTTTATGTTAATTATTTAATAACTAAAGATTGACACAGGGATAGAATTAATACATGGGAATTGTTATAAAACCTAAGAAGAGATGACCCTCAATTCCTACTACAAAAAAAATATGACTTATGATCCGTTAAGTATTGTTTTTGTGCTTCTGTAATCTGAAAAGCTCATTTAATGGTTCCATATCATAATATTTTTGGTATTATCTAAACCGTGTTGACTTATTATCCAGACATCAATATTATTAGTTATTGGTTTTTCTCCTGCCCAAAAAATCTATAGCGAACTAACTGACCAGGAACTAATTGGTTAGTTCCAGTTGTGACAACCAATTCTCCTGGTTTTAAGAGTCCTCGCACCAGACTCCGGTCTCCCTCCGTATGCAAAACTTCAACCATTCGTTTTTCAGTCTGATAAGTTAAGGGAGGTATCACCAAATCTGATTTCTGAGGAGAGACAAGAGCAAAACAAGCCAACAACCCCCGCTCTCCCCAAACCAAAGCAGAAGTCGGCAACCAATATCCTGTCACTGTTTCAATTTGATTAAGTTCTAACTTGACAATAGTACCTGGAGCTATAGCTTGAGGTAGTGCCAAAATTACACTTTGAGTCCGAGTCATAGAATCTACCTCTGGTAAAATTGACAGCACTTGTGCACTTAAAGTTTTCTGTGCTATCCTCACTTCCTCCAAACTACCTATTCTCAAACGACTAGCTTGAGTCGGCGGCACCCCAACCCGAACTTTCCTTTCACCATCCTCGACTAAACGCACAACAGCTTGAGTTGCATTAACGACAACTCCCTCGTCTAAATGGCGAACAGAAATAGTGCCAGTAAAAGGCGCATAGAGAATACTTTTTCTCAGAACAACATCAATTTCAGAAATTTGTGCCTCGAAACGTTTAACTTCTGCTTTTTGAGCTTCTATTTGTTCGGAGCGAGTTCCGGCAATAAGTTCATCTAATTGACTTTGCACTTGACGGACTCTAGCTTTTTGAGCTTCTATTTGTTCGCGGCGAGTTCCGGCTATCAGTTCATCTAACTGACTTTGCACTTGACGAACTCTAGCTTTTTGAACTTCTATTTGTTCGCGGCGAGTTCCGGCTATCAGTTCATCTAATTGACTTTGCACTTGACGAACTCTAGCTTTTTGAGCTTCTATTTGTTCGCGGCGAGTTCCTGTTTGTAATTTTTCTAGTTCACTCCGCCCTCTTTTCAGTCTGGCATTGAGAGTATCGGTCTCAGTAGAAGCAACATCTAGTTGTTCTTGAGAAATTGCTCCCTGTTTATAAAGTTCTTCACGTCTTTTTTCTCGAAGTTGAGCTAATTCTACTTGTTCCTCTAAGTCTAGAACTACTGAACGAGCTGCTTCAATATCTTCGGTGCGGGTTCCCGTTTGCAGTTCTTGTAATTTGGCTTGTTCTTGAGTAAGGGATGCACGGGTGGCTGCAATTACTTCTACTCTGGGTCCTGTTTGTAGTTCTTGTAATTTGGCTTGTTCTTGAGTAAGGGATGCACGGGTGGCTGCAATTACTTCTACCCTGGGTCCTGTTTGCAATTCTTGTAATTTTGCTTTTTCTTGAGCTAGGGATGCTCGGGTGGCTGCAATGACTTCTACTCTGGGTCCTGTTTGCAGTTCTTTGAGGGTGGCGATCGCTCTTTCTTTCTGAGCTATTAATACTGACTTTTGGGCTTGGGTTTGACTGGTATCCAGTTGAGCGATCGCTTCTCCTTTGCCTACTTTTTTACCCTCTTCTACATATATGAATTTAAGTAAACCTGATTGCTCAAAACCAAGTTCACTTGTTCTTTTGGCTTCTACAACTCCTGTATAACTTTGGGAAACTGAGTAGGAGTTGACTAATTTTATGGGGGTAGCTTGAACAGAGAGGATATTCGCTAGAGAACTTTCTGAGGTTCGCTTGAGAGAAGTCTTTCGATAGATGAGAAATTTTAGGCTGCCAAAAGTTGTTGCTAAAATAACTACTAGGAGACCAACCCAGGTCAATTTCTTTTTTTTGCCTTTCGACTTGAACAAAGCTGTCTCAGATTGAATTGATACAGCTTCTATCTTATCAGTTAAGGTTTCTACTGTACCATTTGTTTGATCAGATTTAGAGTCTAACAATTTTTTCTGCTTCATAAAACCGATATAAAATGTTATAATTAGTAATGTTATCAGATTTACTTCCTGCTTCTACTGCGTCGCCCTATAGGCTGCTCCATTTGGTCAGTCATTTTTTCAGTTAACCAAAGGCGTTGATTGATTTTACTTGGATTTCAAGGATAATTAGCTATAAAGTGGTATGATATTTTAAAGTTCTTTATTTGCTCAAAAATTGCTCAAAAATTGCTCAAAAATTGCTCAAAAATTGCTCAAAAATTTACATAATGCCGTACAGTAAATTCACTTTAGAAGAAGTTTTAACTAAGTTCAATTTAACTTTAGTCGAAAACTTAGGGAAATTTAATAATTTACCAGACGTAGCTCCTAGTAAACTGTTAGAAGAAACCTTAGAAGACAATATACCATTAGCAGTAGCGATTGGTACTGAAAAAGCTCGTTCAGAATTAATAGTATCGCCAATTTTAGTGGCAGTTAGAAAACATTTAAACAAACAAATAAGTTTATTTTCTGGTATAGAATTTAATGTCAATATTGAATTAGGATTAAGTGGTTTTTGCGATTTTATTATTAGTCTTTCTAGCCTACAAACCATAATTAAAGCACCAGTAGTTACCTTAGTAGAGGCGAAAAATGATAATATAAAATCTGGTTTTGGTCAATGTCTGGCGGAAATGGTTGCAGCTCAAATTTTTAACAAAAATAAAGGGAATCAAATTTCTCAAATTTATGGTGCTATTACCACTGGAACTGCTTGGCAATTTTTAGAGTTAGAAGGTGAAAATGTAGTATTAGATTTAGAGGAATATTCCCTCAAAAATTTACCGAAACTTTTAGGAGTTTTAATTAGTTTTGTTAGTTAGTATAATCAATAATTTATGAAATATATGAAGATTATAATTTAATTCACAAAATACCAATTTTATAAATAAAAAAAACTATAAAAATAAATATTCAGAAAAAGTTTAGATGTAAAAATTAAGCACTTTAGGAGTCAGATATAGCTCTTTTTCTTGGTCATAATCTGCAAAAATATGAAGTAAAGCTGAATATCTTTTTTCTGTCAGAATTTTAATTATTTTTGGAGGCTAATACCTCTGAATATTTACCCTTAAAACTATAGATATAAAATAATTTAACTAAATTACTTTAGTACCAAAATTTTTGCCATAAAAATATTAATAAATGGAGAGATAAAATGAAATTTTATAAGCCTTTTATTCAAAAAAAGTTGTCTGATAAAAATCATGATAAGACTGAAGACATTAGTTTACTTATTAATCAAAATAAATCTTTGACAAAGCAAATACCTATTTGGCGGTTTGTTTTGCCTTTAACTTTGCAATTAGCATTAATTTTATCAGTTTCTGCCCAAGCTATTTATACTCACATTACAGGTAGAACAGTTATTTTACAAACTGCACCTGTAGACCCCTATGATTTTTTGCGCGGTTATTATCAAGTTTTAAGTTATGATATTTCCCGCAAAGATAACTTGAGTAAACTTCCGGGTTGGCATCAATTTGATTTTGAAACTTCAGGCAGATTTGATGGGGAAAATAAAACTAATATTTATGTAATTTTAGCTGAACCTGAAAAAATAAAAAATTCACAAATACCTAAAGCTTGGCAACCTATAGGTATAAGTTCAAAAATGCCAGAAAATTTGCCAGATAACCAAATAGCTATTCAAGGAAAATTTGATGGTGGGAGAGTTAAATATGGCTTAGAAACTTATTTTATGCCAGAGGATAGACGAGAAAAAATTAATCAAGATATTCAGGAAGTACAAGATAGTGTTAATTCAGAAGAAGACATACCTTTTGTTATAGAAGCAAAAGTCAATTCTCAAGGTAAGGCTGTACCTGTGAGTTTGTGGGTTAGAGAGCGTAATTATATGTTTTAATATTCTTATTTTTCATGAAGTTTTAGCCCTAATATTATCACAAGTTAACTTGAAAATCGAAACTTATCTTGCTTAAGGACTCATTGGTTTTAAGGGAACTTTGGTTGGGTAGAATGCTGACTACAAATGTTAATTAAGCTGTTCAGCAAACTTGTAATTCTTAAAAATATGGAGTAAGTTGGCGATCGCCAATTTACTCCCTCAAACCCTAATAAACTTCTTGATAGCAAACCAGTTGTTTTTTTATTTATTTATCAATTCAATTTTTGCTCATATCCCTTAATTCTCATCTCAAAAAAGATTTGGGAAGACTTATAAAATTTTAGGTTTTAGAAATAGATGAACTATGAGTTATGACTCCTAAATTAATCTATTCTCAAGTTGAACGGCAAACGAGTATAAACCCCATAAGGATCATTCATCGCTCTCAAACTAGCTAACTCCTCTTGCAACTTTTTAAATTCTGTCGCTAACGGATCTAAAGGCATAGTAGGTATATCAACTTCCATACCAGAAAGACTACGAAAAATCTGTTGCTCCAAACTACGAGACTTAGGATACTCCTCAATTTTCCAACTATCTCCCAGTTCAGCTTTTTCTGCAGCAACTTTAATAGCAGTTTCTATCCCACCAATTTCATCAACTAAACCTAACTTTTGAGCGTTGGCACCAGACCAAACTCGACCTTGAGCAATTTCCTCTACTTTTTCGGGTGCTAAATTACGGGCTGTCGCTACATTTTTAATAAACCGCTCGTAAATTGAATCTACCATCTTTTGAATCAAAACTAACTCATCTTCAGTCTTAGGGCGAGAAGTAGTATTCAAATCTGCAAACTTACCAATTTTAACCACATCCCAAGTAATTCCATTTTGATTAGCTATTTCTTGAATATTGAACAACACACCAAAAACTCCTATAGAACCTGTAATAGTATTGACTTCAGCAACGATCCGATCTGCATTCATAGAAATCCAATACCCTCCAGAAGCAGCTATATTACCCATAGATACAATTACAGGTTTTTCCTCACTCATAAGTTTTACTTCCCTACTAATAACTTCAGATGCTGAAGCACTCCCCCCTGGACTATTAACTCGTAAAACCACAGCTTTCACTTTTTCATCAAGTCGTAGTTGTCGTAATTTCTTTGCTAGGCGATCGCCCCCTATTTGTCTAGAAGTACCACTACCATTAACTACTTCTCCTTGAGCGTAGACTACAGCAATTTTATTGTTGCTTTTAATATTCTTACTAAGAGTTTTTGCAACTCTTGGTACTTTGCTATAGTTGTTCAGACTAATTTGTGTGAAACTTTTATCGTCCTCTTCAATACCTGTTAGTTCTTTAAGTTTTTTCAGAACTTCATCGTAGTAGACAACTCTATCTACTAACTTACTCTGTAAAGCATTATTCGCCATCAAAATTCCCTGATTATCAGCGATCGCCTGTAACTGCTCTGTTGTAGACTTTCGACTTGTAGCAACTGTTTGCAGATATTGACCCCAAATATCTTGTAACAATTGAAGAGTTTGCTGTCGGTTCTCCGGACTCATTTTTTCTCGGAGAAAAGGTTCAGTGGCAGATTTATATTTACCAACTTTTGTTACCTGAACCCCGATACCAAATTTATCTAATGCACCACTCAAGAACATAGTTTCAGAACTTAAACCATTGAACTCTAAAACACCCAAAGGATTAATTGCAATTTCATCTGCTACTGAACTTAGGTAATATTCTCTTTCTGTCCAGTCCATATCATAAGCAATAATAGTTTTGCCTGTTTCTCGGAACCGTTGAAGTGCTTGTCTTATTTCTTGTAGGTTTGCTAGTCCTGTTACCCCTGGAGCATTACTACCTTTAATGTAAATGCCGATTATTTTTTTATCTTTGGCAGCAGCATTGAGAGTATTAATTGCTTTTCGGAGGGTTATGGTTGTAGCTTGGTCGCTAGATAGGGCTTCTTGGAGTGCTTCCCCAGTTGAGGAAATGGGTCGACTATCTGTAATACTTGTAGCAAGGTCGAAAACTAAGATTGATTTGTCTTCAACTTGTGGACCTAGATCTTTGGTTTGACTGGCTATGGAAACGACAAAAAATATTAATCCGCCAAATCCGACACCGATTATTAAAGTAATTCCTAGTATGCTGCCAATTAGGCTGGCAAAGGTGTATTTGAAAAAGTCTTTCATGTTTCTAGTGGGAGTTCCTTTTTAGGAAGTTAATTATTTGGTATTAGTTAATTATCACCTACTATTTGAATTTGCTAAGTTTGAAACTGTAGTGAACTGTCTCAACTAAAGCTGTGAAATAGATTTTGGGAAAAAGAATCAATTTACAAGTTGAGTTGAAAAAAATATTTTTTAGAAACGATAACTCAACAGTATTTACTAGTCGCAATTTAAATTTATACTATGGTTTGAAATTAATTATGGCAACAAAGCACTTTTAATTGTTGAATTGATGCCATGACTAATACTTTGTTTTTATGTTAATTTTTCTAAAGCCTGAGATTTTTTCAGTTCTAATAAATTGGCATTGCCTGTACAAAATAGAACTGTCGTTATTTCTGCTATTAATATATCTACTAATAAATTGAGAGATTCTTCTGATTTGACTGCTGCTTGAAGAAATGGCCAAGCTAATCCACTTAGATCTGCACCAAGAGCGATCGCCTTTGCTACTTCTAACCCATTTCGTAACCCTCCAGAAGCAATTAGAGGAATGTCTGAATTCAGGGTGCGGATAGCGCTAATACATTCTGCAGTAGGTAAACCCCAATTCCCAAAAGTATTTCCTAACCGACGCTGAAGTGGGTCTTTCCCCCGCTCCCCTTCAATTTTTGCCCAAGAAGTCCCTCCAGCTCCTGCAACGTCAATCGCTCCTACTCCAGCATCAATTAACTTTTTGGCCATTGAACCGGAAATCCCATTACCTACTTCTTTAGCAATTACTGGCACTGACAGCGAATAGCACAATTTTGATATTTTGTCAAGGATACCTCGGAAATTAGTATCACCTTCAGTCTGAATGCACTCTTGAAGAGGATTGAGATGTAAAATGAGGGCATCTGCTTCTAAAATATCAATCGCTCGTTGGCACTGGTCAATGCCATAATTATAGTTGAGTTGGACAGCTCCTAGGTTGGCAAACAATAGAATATCAGGAGCAAGCGATCGCACAGCAAAAGTATCAGCCACTTGGGAATTTTCTACCGCAACTCGTTCGGAACCAACTCCCATGGCTATTTTATAGTGTTGGGCAACTTTGGCTAACCGATAATTAATCATTTTAGCTTGCTCAGTGCCACCTGTCATCGAAGATATTAATAATGGCGCGCCCAGTTGCTTCCCAAGAAATGTAGTTTTAGTATCTATTTCACTGCGGTTTAGTTCTGGTAAACAGCAGTGAGTAAAACGGTATTTGTCTAATCCATTGGTCTTGTTGTTAAATTGGACATCTGATTCTAAGCAAACTCTTAGATGATCTGCTTTGCGGGATTGAGTTTGTGATATTGAGTTCATCAGTTTTATTATTACAGATTCACACAGAAGTTTATCAAAAACTTGTTTATCTCAATATACTAGAGTTGTGGGGAATTCAGGCCAAAAAATGGCTGGAACGATTATCAGTCAAGGTTTATAGTGTTATTGATGCCTAAAATTATGAATACTTTATAGAGTAAACTTTTGAGGATTTTAAATTTTTATTTCTAAACAACTCTACTATAGCAATCCTATGAGTGTTCATGGCAAAAATCCTACTGCTTTTTAGGGAACAGGGAAGAGGGAACAGAGAATAGGTAAGAGTTTTAAAGGTTTTATTTACTTTTTGATTTGTCGCAACCCCCAACGGACTGCTATATGTATTGTAGTTAGTAGGTTGGGCATTGGCATTTCGGATAACTGGACAGGATTTACCTATAGATAATATTTTTATATATATTAAATAAATTTACTGAATACTGCTTTTGACCCATTTCGGTCAATATTCCCGTTTTCTCTGGCAATATTGGGATGTATTTGTGATTACTAAATTGTTGGGTTCGTTGCATAGATGTTGAAAAATTTAAGTGAGTATTTTGTTGGTTTTTGTTAACTTCCTTGTAGCTTCGTATAATGTTTGGACAACTATATTAGCTAGGGAAGTTTAAAATGGAGTCTGTTGAGTTTGCTTTGGTGGCGATCGCTATTCCTTTTTTAAGTTAATATGTGGGAGAGTTAAAAAGCCCATTAAATATCAAATTCTAAATTAGGTACAAATATGTCAGAAAATTCCGGGGATAAAGTTTCTATTCAAGAAGTTTATGGTGTAGGTATTAACAAGGGAAATATTAATACCTCAAAATTTGCTAAGACAATGACAATTTATGAATCTCAACAACAAAACTTGACAGAAGCAGCAAGAGATATTCAAGAATTACTAGAGCAACTAGAAAAAACTTATCCGTCAGAAACAACAATGGACAGAATGAAAATTGCTACAGAGGTAATTACACATATTGATAATCATCCGACTAAGGCACAAAAAATATTTAGCGCTATAAAAGCTGGTGGAGTTGCTGCTGTTGAACAATTACTTAATCATCCTGCTAGTAGCTTTGTTATTGCAGCTTTGGAAGATTGGCAAAAATCCAAATCATAAACAAGGTTAATATGTCAGATAATTTTGAGGATAAAGTTGATATTAAGGAGACTCATGGTGTTGGTGTTAATTCAGGCAATATTGTAAATTCAACTTTTGCTAAGACAATTATTAATGACACAAAAAATGTTTCATGGAAGGGTGAGCCAGCAGAGTTTCCTAATAATTTAAATATATTACGAACTGGTGCTGTTAAATTTGTTGGTCGAGATAAAGATATCGAAAATTTACATGAACAACTTCAGGAAAAAGAGCGTGTATCTATTACAGCAGTAGTTACAGGTATGGCAGGCGTTGGGAAAACAGAATTAGCACTTCAATATTCTCTTTTATCTGAAAAGGAGTTGAATTATCCTGGTGGTATTTGTTGGATAAATGTTAGGGAAAGAAGTGTGGGAGAACAGTTATTAAGCTTTGCTCAAACTCAATTAGGATTATTTCCGGCTGAAGATTGGAGTTTAGAAGAAAGAATTAGCTTTTGTTGGTCAAATTGGCAACCACCTGGAGATGTTTTAATTGTTCTAGATGATGTTAATAAATATGAAGAAATTGAGCAGTATTTACCTCCACAAAAACAACGTTTTAAATTATTAATTACTACTCGTAAATATTGGTTGTCAGAATCTTTTTCACAGTTACGTTTGGAGGTTTTGGATGAAGATTCTGCTTTAGAATTATTAGAGGTCTTAATTGGCAATTCTCGTTTAGGGACACAAATAGAGGAAGCAAAGCAACTTTGTGAATGGTTGGGATATTTACCCTTGGGATTAGAGTTGGTGGGGCGATTTCTGAAGAGGCGGTCTGAATGGACATTGGAAAGAATGATACAAGAGTTGGAAAAACAAGCTTTAAATTTCTCGGTGCTACAGAACCCACCACAGGGAGAAATGACAGCACAGCGTGGAGTAGCCGCTGCTTTTGAATTGAGTTGGAATGAATTAGATGAAAGGGGAAGGTATTTGGGCTGTTTGTTGAGTCTTTTTGCATTGGCTCCTATACCTTGGAATTTGGTGGAAAAATGTTTGTCTAAAGATGAAAGTCAGGAGAAAGGAATTATACAAAGGTGGTTTCCTACTTTTTCACGTTTATGGTTATTATTGATGCCTCCAAAAAAAGTTGATGTATTAGATTCAAGAACTTGGGAAGATATTAGGGAAGATACTTTGTTAGATTTAAATTTAATTCAAAAGACAACACAGGGAACTTATGAATTGCATCAATTAGTACGTCGATATTTTCAAGATAAGTTGAATGCAATGAAGGAAGTAGAACAGTTGAAGTCTCAGTTTTGTCGGGTAATTGTAGGTGCGGCAGAGAAAATTCCTTATAACAATGACATTACAGTAGAACAAGTTAAAGAAGTTGAGATTGATATACCTCATATTACAGAAATAGCAGACAATTTGGCTGAATATTTGAGCGATGATGATTTGATTATACCTTTTACAAGCTTAGGCTCATTTTATCAAGGTCAAGGATTGTACCCACTGGCACAACCTTGGTTAGAGAAAGGTAAAGAAATAGCTGAAAAACGTTTAGATAAAAATAATTCTGATATTGCAGCTATTTACAACAACCTGGCATCATTATATCGTGCACAAGGAAAATACGAAGCAGCTGAACAATTGTACCTACAAGCAATAGAAATCCACAAAATTGCCCTCCCTGAAAATCATCCAGGTATTGCCACACACCTCAACAACCTGGCAAATTTATATCGTGTACAAGGAAAATACGAAGCAGCAGAACCTTTGTTCCTACAAGTAATAGAAATCCACAAAATCGCCCTCCCTGAAAATCATCCAAATATAGCCAGCGGCCTCAACAACCTGGCAGCATTATATAAGTTACAAGGAAAATACGAAGCTGCAGAACCTTTGTTCCTACAAGCAATAGAAATCGACAAAATCGCCCTCCCTGAAAATCATCCATCTCTTGCCACAGACCTCAACAACCTGGCATTATTATATCATTCACAAGGAAAATACGAAGCTGCAGAACCTTTGTTCCTACAAGCAATAGAAATCGACAAAATCGCCCTCCCTGAAAATCATCCAAATATAGCCAGCGGCCTCAACAACCTGGCAGCATTATATAAGTTACAAGGAAAATACGAAGCTGCAGAACCTTTGTACCTACAAGCAATAGAAATCGACAAAATCGCCCTCCCTGAAAATCATCCACAACGTGCCACACACCTCAACAACCTGGCAAATTTATATCGTGCACAAGGAAAATACGAAGCAGCAGAACCTTTGTACCTACAAGCAATAGAAATCCACAAAATCGCCCTCCCTGAAAATCATCCAGGTATTGCCACACACCTCAACAACCTGGCAAATTTATATCGTGTACAAGGAAAATACGAAGCAGCAGAACCTTTGTTCCTACAAGTAATAGAAATCCACAAAATCGCCCTCCCTGAAAATCATCCAAATATAGCCAGCGGCCTCAACAACCTGGCAGCATTATATAAGTTACAAGGAAAATACGAAGCTGCAGAACCTTTGTTCCTACAAGCAATAGAAATCGACAAAATCGCCCTCCCTGAAAATCATCCATCTCTTGCAAGAGACCTCAACAACCTGGCAGAATTATATCGTGAACAAGGAAAATACGAAGCTGCAGAACCTTTGTTCCTACAAGCAATAGAAATCGACAAAATCGCCCTCCCTGAAAATCATCCATCTCTTGCCACAGACCTCAACAACCTGGCATTATTATATCATTCACAAGGAAAATACGAAGCTGCAGAACCTTTGTTTCTACAAGCAATAGAAATCGACAAAATCGCCCTCCCAGAAAATCATCCACAATTAGCCACACACCTCAACAACCTGGCAGGATTATATCATGCACAAGGAAAATACGAAGCTGCAGAACAATTGTATCTACAAACAATAGAAATCGACAAAATCGCCCTCCCTGAAAATCATCCATCTCTTGCAAGAGACCTCAACAACCTGGCAGAATTATATCGTGAACAAGGAAAATACGAAGCAGCTGAACCTTTGTACCTACAAGCTATTGAAATATTTACACAATCATTAGGTGAAGAACATCCCAACACTCAAACAGTTCTGAAAAACTATCAAATATTTTTAAATGAGAAAAATGAATCAAAACAAAATCAAGATAAATATTAGTTTTTATGCTTTGTGCCAGAAATATATGCAAAAGAAAATCAAAAATCTTTTTTTATCAGATAATAGTTAACTCTAGCCTTATCCCATAATTATCCTTCTTCGTCATTATAAAAAAATCACCCTAGAATTAAGTTGTAGAGCGATGTAACTTTTAGAGATAGAAATCATTTGGAACGGAATCTGCTGATAACTAAAATACCTAGAACTACACCACCAAAAACCATAATATTCTCCATCATATCACTACTAATTTCTATATCTGGAATCTTATAGAATTGGTGTTTAAATTCATCTTTAGGAGTAGTTTTAACTTGCTTTTCAGTTGCTTCTGATTTAGGTTAGTAAGCTGTAGCTAAAACACAATTTAATCTGCCGCCATTGAGCAAGCAATTAGACTCTTTAGTAGATATATTCTTTAGGTGTAATTCTGAAGCTTGTTTGTGGAACTTTATAACTACTTCATTCTCCTGTTTACCCATAATAATTGTATAGTTAGCAGGAGGTAAAACACTAGTAGTTTCTTCTGTTTTATCCTTGACTTCATCTACAGGTTTATTGCCTATTAAAGGATAGATTGCTATTCCTGCGATCGCAAAAACTCCAACCCCAAAACTAATAAATTTTAATAGCTTAATAAATCCATCTAATTTAAATAGTCTTTTCTTCTTTATATCCATAGCCATT
Organism: Trichodesmium erythraeum IMS101; assembly: GCF_000014265.1. Taxonomy (NCBI): domain Bacteria; kingdom Bacillati; phylum Cyanobacteriota; class Cyanophyceae; order Oscillatoriales; family Microcoleaceae; genus Trichodesmium; species Trichodesmium erythraeum. The sequence goes on along the minus strand of NC_008312.1, from coordinate 2,424,050 downwards.
TTACCTTCCTAAATCATCGTATTTGTGCTTTAATTCCTCATACCAATAAGAAGCCACCTTCCACGATTTAGACTTACCAGACTTAGCACAACCAAAAACTAATTTAATAGTCTCTTCTTTAGAACAATTAATATTAATTAAGCTAACTAACACCCCTCTCACCTCACCAGAAAAAACCTCTACTTTAGGGGCAACTAGACACCAATTATATAGCCCTACAAAAAAGCTTCTAAAGCTACTCTTCGAGAAGCCGCTGGCGCGTCCACAGTAAATATCTTCAAAAGTTTATTCCCCCATTGCCTTTGTAATCCTCCAGTTAGCTTATACCAAGTGATAAAAATCTAAGCAAAAAATACTAAGATAAAATGTCATTCTAGACTCCATTTATCTCTTACTTGATATTCTTTTAACCCCAACCATAATGAGCAATTTTCAGTAAAAAACCTCTATCCAGTTTCTGTTTAACTTAGGTATTTACCATCCATTGAGATGTTACCTTTAACCTCTAAAAATTAGTAATAAAATAATCAATTTATGTCGCCTACTCTATAGAACCAGCATTCATAGCCATAGGGAAAATTCTTTCTCCTTAAAGCCGTGAAATTGAACCTTTAAATGTAGTGAGTCAAACTTTTTTTGGTTTTTATAAAATTAAGATGACTAGCTAAAAGTATTCTGTTGGTAAAGTTTTAGCCAGCTTCATCTATTCTAGTTTTTATTTCTGGAGATGATTTTTATTTAACTACTATTTTTCGATTTTTAGCCATACCTCCGCGCATATTTTAACTTTCCGTCTTCGAGTTTTTTCAAAAATCTTGTATTATTGCCATAGCCCGAATTAATTAAGACTATTCCTAGACGATAACCTCTCGTCAGAATAGAGCCTATTAAATATATTCCTTAATGCTGCTTTTTCTGAAATAATTTGTCATCTTTTCCTTTACGTGCTTAAATACTATATTACTCCCTTCTTCTTTAGAAGAAACTTACCGTAATAATAAGTAACTAAAATGACAGAAAAAAGAACCGAAATTACTATCTATACTGATGGTGCTTGTAGTGGAAATCCCGGCCCTGGTGGTTATGGTATAATTATTTTATCTGAGAAAAAACGCCAAGAATTATCTGGAGGTTATAAATTAACCACTAATAATCGTATGGAATTAATGGCAGTAATAGTAGGATTAGAACAACTAGAAATTCCATCAATTGTCAATTTATATACTGACTCTAAATATATAGTTGATGCTGTTACAAAAGGTTGGGCAAAACGTTGGCGAGCTAACAGTTGGAAACGGAATAAAAAAGATAAAGCAATGAACCCCGATCTATGGGGAAAATTATTAGATTTATGCAGTAAACATCAAGTTGAATTTTCTTGGGTACGGGGTCATTCTGGAAATATAGAAAATGAACGCTGTGATAAATTAGCGGTCAAAGCTTCTCAAAAACTTGATTTACCCTCAGACCTTGGTTATCAATAAATCAAATTATGGGAGTTATAATTAAATAAAACTTTGTTTCTATAAAAAAATTGAATTATAGCAATAACCCTATTGATTATTATTGAAAAATACCAAATTCAAAAAAGGTAGCTACAGTATTAATCTCAACACTCAACTGCAAAATAACTTAGTACTGTAACAGTATTATTTAAAAGTGGTATAAGTCTTGATAAATTCAAATAGTTAAAGCATGATTTACCTTAAGCACTACTAATACTTATCACATTTGCTAACTCGTTTTTGAGAAAAGCCATCAAGAGATATCAGCAAAATCAAACTTTAGCTATAATTGTAATTAAAAATTTATCAAAAAAAAGAGGGTATAAAAAATTTTTTCAACTAAAGCAAGCCAGAATAAAGGTAAATTTAACTCATTGATAATCAAAAAAAATTGTATATGTTTGCCCTTACTTTATGATTTTATTGACAGGGTAAAATAATTACTTAAATTGCATATTTGTAAGTTTTATATACTGATACTTACTGAGGAGAATATTTGTAATATTGCCACTTCAAATGGGCTCAAACCTTACTCAATATAGCTTTTATAAAACCTTAAAATACTCACTTTTATTGATTTTTATTTGTAATTACAAACCTTTATTAATCTGATATTTAACTATTGTAAAACATCCTTAAATGAAAAAATAATTAACCAAAAATAGGGGTGTAGTGCGTTCACTCCATGAACATACCACACCCCTTTATTTTCAATAAGCGTTGTCTTTTCTTTTAGTAGAATTATGATTGAGTTCTCCAACGCAAAAACATTCTATATATAACTTTCCGCTAGCTTTTCACCCCCTGAAGACTGAACCTCTTATTATAACCATCACTCAAACTAGAGTATGCTTTCAACAACTGTAATAGTGCTTATAAAAAACAATCAAACTCAGTATTAAAAGCATCTGCCTGAGCACAGTCAATACTCATAACTGATAACTCTCCCTAATTTAATTTCTAAACTGCTACCCGAGGCAACCTATTTTTAAAACCACAAAGAATTTCCCAAGAAATAGTTCCTAGAGTATTTGCCCAGTTTTCAGCAGAAATTTGATGTTTACCAACTTGCCCTAACAAAGTTACCACTTCACCCGTTTCTAGATCAGGAATAGCACTTACATCTAACATCAACTGATCCATAGTAATAGCTCCTACTTGAGGAATTAGTCGATCGCGTACAATGACTTTCATCCTATTAGAAAGGTTACGAGGTAAACCGTCAGCATAACCAATACCCACCACTGCCAAACGCATCTGTTTTGGAGCAATAAACTGATAACCATAACTCACACCAGTACCAGCTTCAATAGTTTTGACTTGTGTCACCCTAGCTTTTACTTGCATAACAGGCTTTAAATTAATTTTATCCTGTAGATGAGGTGCCGGATACAGGCCATAAATAGCTAAACCTACTCGTACCATATCGTAGTGTAAAGCAGGGTCAGTTAACGTCGCCGCCGAATTAGCTAAATGAAGTTGTATATCACTAGAAAAACTTTTTCCACCAATACCACAAAGACCTATTGCTTCCTCAAACCTTTGATGCTGCTGCTTCATCACCGTTTGGTCTAAGTTATCCGCCGTCGCTAAGTGGGAATAAATACTAGCAATTTTTAAATTTGGTAACCCCTGCACAAATTTTACAAATTCTACCGCCTGTTGCCAAGGTGTTCCCAAACGAGACATTCCTGTATCCAACTTAAGATGTACTAGCATTGGTTCAGTTTGGTAGGAAAGAGTTTCTGAAAAAACTAAAGCTTGTTGAGGTGTACAAATAGTTGGTTCTAGTTGCCAGTGAGCGATCGCCCGAATTTGTTCAGGTCGGTCTATTGCTCCTAAAATTAAAATTGGTGGTTTAATTCCAGCTAACCTTAATTCTATTCCCTCTGGCAGTGTGGCTACTGCCAACCTATCTACACCAGCTTCTAAAATAGTTTTAGAGATCTTAGACGCTCCATGTCCATAAGCATCTGCCTTTACTACTCCCATTAGTTGAGTTTTAGCTGATAAAAGACTCTTAAGTTGTTGGACATTATAGCTCAATGCCCGATCATTAATTTCTACCCATGCTCTTTGACAAATACCTCCATAAGCATCACTTTCTAGTGCTAGAGTCTTAAAAGAAGTCTTTTCTCTACTCAACATTTTTATCCATCCCTTAACTAGTGCCTTTGCGTAAATAAAATTATCTACTCCCAAAATTTACACTCATCAGGATATATCTAGAGCGTGTGCGATAGTTAACCCCCTCCAAGCTCCACATTAAATTTGTATAGCATCACCAGAGTAAAGCTGTTGCAGGTATTGTTTTGCTCTTTGAATAAGATGCTTATAGGTGATAGTTTGAAGCATATTGTCTACTCGCTCCCTGCACCGTAACAACACCAATGTCCATTTTTTGATGTTGCTTAACTTACAACCAGCCATATATTTTGATAGCTTTTAGTTCTTCCTTGGGCGGGAATGTTACTTAGTTAAACAATTTACTAACCATACAAGTTCTTACTTCACTTTTTTTAGCCATTGTCAAATAATTGATCAAATTTTCAAGAAAACCCTTTTAAAGCCATATAGTTATATATCATTAATTTGAAAAAGAAATGTTTTTTTGAAAAAACAAAAACATAAGTTATTCCACTTATAAACTTGATAGAAAACTGCTGAAATCTCAACTTTTGTGCTTAAGGACGTCAAATATGCTAATATCTGAGAAAATATCCTCTTTTCAGAAATGTCAATGGCCAATGTTTTAGTGTTGAACGCTTCTTATGAACCGCTCAATATCACGAGTTGGCGACGAGCGATCGTCTTGTTGCTCAAAGGTAAAGCGGAGCAAATTGAACATAAGGGAATATATCTTCTCCCAGATATTCCCTTACCTACAGTCATCCGACTGCGCTATTATATCCGAGTTCCGTACAAAGATATTCCTTTGACGCGTCGAAATGTTTTCCACCGAGATGGTCATTCTTGTCAATACTGTGGTTATATGGGTGATGATTTAACTTTAGATCACGTAATACCGCGATCGCGTGGTGGTGGTGATACTTGGGAAAACCTCGTAACGGCTTGTGTCCGTTGCAATGTACAAAAAGGAAGTCGGACCCCAAAAGAAGCTAATATGATTTTGGACTGCCCTCCTCGAAAACCTCGCAGTGGTCTTTACTTTGAATTAACTAAACATGTTAAAAGTGGTATGAATAAAGAATGGCAAAAATATGTTATCGGACTGTAAAACCCCTGCCTGTTTAAGGGCAGGGTTTTTTGTATCAAAAATAACAATCTGTTTTTGAGTTGTCAGCTACCAGTGAATTAATAATAGAGTTGTTGGGAATGAAGCCCAAAAAATAGCTAAAACCCAAAACAAGTTCAGGTTTAAGTGTACTTTTAAGGCTTAAAATTATGAAAACCATTAAGAGTAAGCTTTTAAGTATTTTCAATTTTCCTACACCCAACAACTCTAATACTTATTTGCACAGCCAGAGGTGACAAAGTATAAAATTTTCTTTTTTTATCCCTTAAAAGGCGAGGCTATTGACCTGATTTGTTAGTCATGATTAAATTAAGGTAAGTATTCAGGTTTTTTACTTTTAAAAGTATTTAAAAAACGACTAAGATTAGAGTCCTGAAAAATTTAATTCATAACTTTTAATTCTTTTTGTAGACTAAATTCTTTCCTTGATATGCAACTCAAGTTAATAACTTATATCATGTCTCTTTGAATACTCACTGTGAAAAAAAATAGGAATTTAGGAATTGGAAAAAAGTTATTAAATGATGTGAAAAAAGTATTTTTATTATGGCTAATTTATGATACTTTGAGACTTAATATAATATTATTATAGATCATAACTGAAGAATAGATGGAAAAAATTAGAATTGCTATAAATTGTGTTCTTAATTGCTATTTAGATCTTAAAGGTGATCATTTTAAGGATAACAAAACTTTTTCTTTTTATTCAATCAATTTATTTTAAATCTAGGTAATTTTTAATTGCTAAACTTTGTTGATTCAATATTAATTTATTCTTACTTACCAATCTAATTTTTTATGCTGCAAAGTTTGACTGTTATCCAATAAAATGATGGTGAAAACACCATATAAGAAAAAAGTGTGATTATGAGTACAAATGTTTATTTTATCCGTCACGGTATAGCTGCTGATAGAGAAAATTATGCCACAGATGGAGAACGTCCTTTGACAGAAATAGGCGATCGCAAAACCCACAAAATTGCTCAAAAACTCAAACAATTAGGTCTTCATTTCAACTTAATTCTGACCAGTCCCTTAGTTAGAGCAAATCAAACAGCTAAAATTCTTCAAGCTCATAAATTAAGTTCCAAAGTAGAAGAATTTTCACCTTTAGCCCCTAGTGGAAATATTAATCTCTGGTTACAATGGCTAGAACGATGGTCACCTCAATCAAATAAAGAATTAGCCATGGTAGGCCATCAACCAAACTTAGCAAACTGGGCAGAAATTCTAATCTGGGGAGAAGTAAAACAAGTATTAATACTCAAAAAAGCTGGTATAATAGGAACTTCATTACCAGAAATTGGTTCACCAGTCGGTAATAGTCAAATGTTTTGGTTGACACCCCCAAGATTTATACTGGATTAACTAAAACTATTAATATTTTATTGTTAAAAAAATAACACAACTCAACTACTTGATAATGTAGCTTGAGTATATTCATATCTAAATAAAGGGGATCATCATGTCCGTCGTCTGCATTGAATTTAAGCCTGGTTTAGAAGGTGTTCCTGCTACCCAATCAAGTGTCAGCTACGTCGATGGACAAAAAGGGATATTGGAATACCGAGGCATTAATATTGAAGAATTGGCAAAAAAGAGTTCTTTTCTGGAAGCAGCATATTTGTTAATTTGGGGCAACCTTCCTACTCAAGAAGAATTGCAAAGCTTTGAGCAAGAGATTTGCCTAAACAGAAGAATCAAATATAGAATTCGGGACATGATGAAATGTTTCCCGGAGACTGGACATCCTATGGATGCTCTACAGACTTCAGCAGCAGCTCTGGGTTTATTTTATTCTCGTCGTGCTCTTGATAACCCAGAATATATTAGGAAAGCAGTAGTCAGGCTACTGGCCAATATACCCACAATGGTAGCTGCCTTTGAGTTAATGCGTAAAGGTAACGATCCTGTAAAGCCAAGGGATGACTTGGGCTATGCAGCCAACTTTTTGTATATGCTCAATGAAAGAGAACCCGATCCATTAGCAGCAAAAGTATTTGATATTTGTCTGACTCTTCATGCTGAACATACTATTAATGCTTCTACATTCTCAGCAATGGTAACTGCTTCTACCTTAACTGATCCCTACGGAGTTATAGCTTCAGCAGTGGGAACTCTTGCCGGTCCACTACATGGGGGGGCAAATGAAGATGTAATTAGTATGTTGTCTGAAATTGGTTCGGTAGAAAATGTTAAACCATATTTAAAACGATGTTTTGAGACTAAGGCCAAAATTGCGGGTTTTGGTCACCGAGTCTATAAAGTAAAAGATCCAAGAGCTATCATCCTTCAGGAACTAGCAGTAGATTTATTTGAAAAGTTTGGCGACGACAAGTATTATCAGATAGCTCTAGAAATGGAAAAGGTGGTAGAGGAAAAACTAGGTCACAAAGGAATTTACCCAAATGTGGATTTTTATTCTGGTCTTGTTTATCGGAAATTAGGTATTCCTAGCGATTTATTTACCCCTGTATTTGCCATTGCTCGTGTGGCTGGTTGGTTAGCTCACTGGAAAGAGCAATTAGCAGCCAATCGAATTTTCCGTCCTACACAAATTTATTCCGGAGATCATAATATTGCTTATACTTCCCTTGAAGAGCGAGCCTTAATCTAATTCTTTATGTTGTATTAAGTGCAAACAAGATTAAGCAATTCATGCCAGGAACCTGTGAGAATTGCCTAATTTCAAGGGTTTAGGATAGGAAAATTAGCTGTCTTAACTTGTATAACAAACTGGCTGCAGTGGCCATCTTTTTGTTAGCATAACTCTTAACAAACATTAACCTAATGAACTGTACATCCCTTTGAAGGATCTGCACTGATTACATTAGTAACCCATTTTACTCAAAATTAACTTTCTCTAAAATAAATAAACAAATTGTAAATGAATTCAGGAATTGATCTACAAAGAACATTTATTCAAGCCCTTGTAGATTTGGGCTTATCCTCAGAAATAGCTAAAACTCTGTGGTTACCATTCCCTATGTTATTAATGATTGTTGTTGCTACTGTTGGCGTTTTAGTAACAGTGTGGCTAGAGCGAAAAATCTCTGCAGCGGCGCAACAAAGAATTGGCCCTGAATTCATGGGCCCTTTAGGTACTCTCGCACCTCTTGCTGATGGTTTGAAGCTACTTTTCAAAGAGGACGTTGTTCCGGCCAAAGCAGATCCCTTACTATTCACATTGGGGCCTGTAATTGTAGCTGTACCCGTGTTTCTTTCCTACTTAGTAGTGCCATTTGGACAAAACTTAGTAATTACAGACCTTGGGGTAGCAATATTTTTGTGGATTGCTCTTTCGAGCATTCAACCCATTGGACTACTCATGTCTGGCTATGCTTCTAATAATAAATATTCTCTACTTGGAGGTCTACGAGCAGCAGCACAATCTATCAGTTATGAAATTCCTTTGGCTTTGGCTGTATTGGCAGTAGCGATGATGTCCAACAGTCTCAGTACAATTGATATTGTTGAACAACAATCAAGCTATGGTATTCTGGGATGGAATATCTGGAGACAACCACTAGGGTTCATAATTTTCTGGATAGCGGTCTTGGCTGAATGTGAACGTCTTCCTTTTGATCTTCCAGAAGCAGAAGAAGAATTGGTAGCTGGATATCAAACTGAATATACTGGCATGAAATTTGCTCTGTATTACTTAGCCTCCTATGTCAATTTAGTTTTATCTTCTCTACTTGTAGCGGTTTTATACCTGGGCGGTTGGGAGTCTCCACTTCCAGTAGAACTTATATCTAATTGGTTTGGGGTCAGTGAAACAACTCCTTGGTTACAGATAACCAACGCTACTTTGGGTATTATCATGACGTTACTCAAAACTTATTTGCTTGTATTTATAGCAGTTCTGTTACGTTGGACATTACCAAGGGTAAGAATTGACCAATTATTAGACTTGGGTTGGAAGTTCTTATTGCCAGTAGCTTTAGTTAATTTGCTATTAACTGCTGCCTTAAAGTTAACCTTTCCATTTGCCTTTGGCGGTTGATATCCTCCTAAGATTGCGCATAAGGAACAACGAGGAATTCCTAAACCTCAAAATCTAGGTTGATTTTTCTCGCGCAACTGCCTGAAGAAATTTTCTGTAATTTTAGTTGGTATACAGCCAACTGGTAGTTGCCTACCCCATCTTATAGGTAATGTTTAAGCAGATTTAGTTAGATAAACTTGGCCATTTATTCTCTTAAATTTAGCCCTAGTAAACTCTGTGTTACTACTATTAAGTTTTTTATTGAAATTAGGGTATCTAGTCCATCATCAGAAACAGATTTTTCTGCTCAGGAGTAGGTCTAAGCAATACTTGTCTGCTTTTTAAATTATTGCTCGAAAGATTGTATCTAAAGTTTTGCCCTTCTGGGCTGAGTTTTTGGTTTATTTTATTCTAATAAATATGTTACGCTAAAAAGCTATTAAAGTTTAAGATTATAACTCGCAATTATTTAACTATCGTATCTCTCCAAAAACAGGAAAAAAATACCGAGAGCACAAAACTATTTGGTTGTGTCCGTTTTCTCTAACGTAATAGCCTAGATTTCTAACTATGAAAAGTATAAATTACTAGAGAATAAGCCTGTTAACTCTCTCACTACAAAAATAGTTGATTATTTAAGCTAAAAACACCGAAGATAGAGAATGGTTATTAAAAGTTTCTAAATTACTATTGCAGCAATCTTTAAATGATTTAAACCCTAGGTGCATTTCCCTTCGGAATACTACAGAAATATGTTTCTCAGTAACCACAACTTTTCGTTGCTCAAAAACTTTTTCAATTAATAAAAGATAAGAGAAAAGGTAAACTTGTAATCGTACCTGAATTTATGGATTAAAAATTTAAAATAACCTGCAAAATTTACAAAATAAAGGTTCAAAGTTGTTTAAAATAAAGTTATTAGCAATCCTAAAGTAGGAAAACTAAAAATATTTTTGTCTAGGGAAGTAATTACTAAACCTAAATATCTGACAGATTATAAAGCAGTAATTTTAAAAATGCTGCCAAAATTCAGCTAATAGATATTTTCTGACTTTTGTATTAAAAACTTTACCATAAATTTTGCCTAAAACTGATAATTTACAATAGTAATTATTTAGGAATTAAAACTTTTGCTACCTTAAGGATGCCTTAATCCAATGTCTGTACATGGTCAAAAAATTGATACTCTTAAACTATATAAAGAAATAAATCAAAAAGTAAGATTTTTTCCTAGGTTATGTCAGTAAAATATAAAAGTTACGAAGCACGAAAGTTAAGTAAATTATTATCTCAAAAAAACTCAAGGATCTAAAAGGTATAAAAATCCACGAGTGAAACTTCCTAAATTGCACCCTAAACTTAAGAATATAAAAATTGATTTTCTAGATAAATTATCTGTTGAAATTCAGCTAACTTCCAAAAAATTGTTTTAGAAGTATGATATGTATATGGAGTCAAAAAAGTAAGCAACCCTTCTTGCTAGCCTCCCAGGAGGAATTAGGGGTGGGTTAGTGATCTAGGTTAGCGACCCATAGGAACATTTTTAATGGAATTGCAGAAAAATATAGTCATAATTTTAGAGTAATTAGGAGGTGAGAACCTACTTCTCAAATTTGCTCTAGTTGGTGAAGAAAAGGAAAGTTAGAAATTTGAGTCAGGGAATAGTTCTGTCTTAAAAGTGAATAGTAAGTAGGACCGCTTGGGAAAATGCACCAACAAATATTTTAGTCTAAAGCGGGTAGCCTAAGACATTAAATGCACACACTGGGCAAGCATCAACCATCTTGCTTCGTTCCTACCGAGGAAATGGGGGAATAGGTTGGGGTGGGTGCAGCAGCATAAGAAATATTAAACCGCATCGCAGCTTCGGGCCTTTAATCTCCCTATGCTTCTAGGCTGAGGTGAAGGTTAACCTTTAATTATTTAGGAAAGATACGTTAACATATCTATGTGTTAAACCTCAATATTGATTAGTAATATTGATTAGTTTTCCCATAGGGCGCTTCTTTGAAGGAGAGCACTGCAAAACAACCAACCTTAATAGTAATTACAGAGTACTACTACATATAGTGTATTTTTGGTAATTGTTTTATATATTTACACTCTATATACTTCCTTTGTGTAAGTTCTGGTTAAGATAAATTGACAACATACTGAGTTAAGAAGCAAAGCATAGTTGTTGTAAAAATTTAATATTAGTAGGATGTTAACTAACAAAATTTATCTCTAACATCAAATAAAGTTTAAATTGTCACTCTAAGTTTTATAAAGCAAAACCATGTTCAAATTCCTCAAACAAGTAAGTGATTACGCAAAAGAAACTTTTCAATCAGCGAAATATATTGGTCAAGGTTTATCTGTAACTTTTGACCACATGAGCCGTCGGCCTGTTACTGTACAGTACCCTTATGAAAAGCTGATTCCTTCTGAAAGATTTCGAGGTAGAATTCACTTTGAATATGACAAGTGTATTGCTTGTGAAGTTTGTGTAAGGGTTTGTCCAATTAATTTACCTGTAGTAGATTGGGAATTTAACAAAGAAACCAAAAAGAAAAAGCTTAAGCATTACAGTATTGATTTTGGAGTTTGTATATTCTGTGGTAACTGTGTAGAATATTGCCCTAGTAACTGTCTATCTATGACAGAAGAGTATGAGTTAGCAGCTTATGATCGCCATGAGTTAAATTATGATAATGTGGCTCTGGGTAGACTACCATATAAGGTGACAAATGACCCAATGGTTACTCCTATGAGAGAACTAGCTTATTTGCCTAAAGGAGTTATTGACCCTCATACAGTTCCTCATACTTCACGTCGTGCTGGTCTGCGCCCTGAAGAAATTCTGGAACAAATAGAAGCAGAAAAAACAGCCGCAGAAAAAACAGCCGCAGAAATAACAGACAAATAGTTATTAGTTATTAGTTATTAGTTTAGAGAGGTTTAAATTGATTTTTAGCCACGACCAACTAATAACTACCAGCTAAAAAAATATAATTCAAAGTTTAAGTATCTCTAAAGGAATAAAAAGTGGATTTAGCGCAAGGAGTTCAATTCGTTTCATTTGTTATATTAGCTGTAATGATGATTGCGGCTGCTTTGGGAGTAGTATTATTTTCTAATATTGTCCACTCAGCGTTTTTGCTGGGTGGAGTATTTATGAGCATTTCTGGTTTATATCTTTTGTTAAATGCTGACTTTGTAGCTACTGCCCAGGTTTTGATTTATGTTGGGGCTGTTAATGTCCTGATTTTATTTGCGATTATGCTTGTAAACAAACGAGAAGATTTTAAAGCTTTGCCTAATGCTTGGTTTAGAAAGGTAGCTACAGGTTTAGTTTGTTTTGGTTTGTTTGCTTTACTGAGTACAATGGTATTGTCTAGTTCCTGGTCAATTCCTGTTGTTGGAAATGCTACTAGAGAAAGTTCAATTGTGTTAATTGGTAAACACTTTTTTACAGATTTTTTACTCCCTTTTGAACTTGCTTCTGTGTGTTTGTTAATAGCAATGGTGGGAGCTATTATTTTAGCTCGTCGAGATATTTTGCCTGATGAAGTACCAACTAATGTATCTCAAACACCTGTTTTAAGTTTGCCAGAACGTCCTCGTGAATTAGTTTCAAGTCTTGGTGAAAGTTCTGCTCAAATCAAATAGGGTTAAAATAATTTGTTAAATTGAAATGGTTGATAAGTTTATGCAATTACAACTGGAATATTTTTTGTTGTTGGCAGCAGCACTTTTTTGTATAGGAATTTATGGCTTAGTTACCAGTCGTAATGCAGTTAGGGTGCTAATGTCTATTGAGTTACTTCTCAATGCTGTTAATTTGAATTTGATGGGTTTTTCTAATTTTCTAGATTCTCAAAATATTAAAGGTCAGGTTTTTACTGTCTTTGTCATGACGGTTGCTGCTGCTGAAGCTGCTGTGGGTTTGGCTATAGTTTTAGCAATTTATCGTAACCGTGATACGGTGGATATGGAAGAATTTAACTTATTAAAGTGGTAATCATAGCACTGGGAAATGTTTGTGTTTGAAGAGTTTTTAACATTTCCCAATTCCTTTTGATATAGTTATTTTACTGTTTGAATAATTTTTTTTTCCGATAATTGGGGTCTAGTACCATTCATCAAAAACTTTTGAACGTAAATTTTTAGTCGGGGACTTAGCTCTTACTCTGACGGTGCAGTAATATTAGTCCCTAAGCTTTCCTAGGAGGGAAAGAGGGGTTGCATACAATCTCGCTCGGTACAATATAAAAATAATTAACATTAATTTGCCTCAATTTAGCCATCAAGTTATTCAGTCCGTGTTAATTACTTAAATTTATGAAGTTTTGCCTAAGTATAGTATTAACGGATGGGAATTGGTCTCAAGCCTTATCCTTATAATTATTGAAGGGTTTTTAATGCTATTAGCTTTATATGCAGGTTTGATTGATTATAATTTTATTGCTTAATACTAAAATCAAGCTTTTTATATTTATCTATATTCATCTATGAAATGAAAAGATAAGGCATCCAGAATTAGTAGAACCTGTTAGATATCGCTATTTGTACTTACGGAATTGTTATTATAGCATAGATAGGTAGAACAATTTTTAGTCGTATTGGTTGCCTAAACTTATATTGCATATTTATTAGCTCATCTCCCCCTGATTTTTCTTGGGCAAAACAACTAAATTATATGGCCAGGTTTGTTCACTGGGAAAGAGCTTGGGTAGCTATATAAAGATTTTATGGCAACTTTCAAGCTAAGACTACTGGAAAAAAAGGTGATTCTTAAGTTCAAAAAATACTAAGTACGAAGCTGAGTTAAATACAAAGCTATATGTTGCAAAGAGAGACGAGAAAGTAGCAAAAAAACATCCTCATTTCAGCATTAAGGAAAATATCAGCTTATTTGGTGCACGGGGAAAGTAAAACAAGTTCGAGAAATTGGTCTTTGTTTAGATGGGGAAACTCAAGTTAAGTAAGCCGACTTAAAGAAAGAGGAAACTTTCTCTGTGATGTTGCAAGTTCTCTCACTTTAGTGCATGGAGGATGTCAATGAAAAATATTAAGCTTCATTGCTAAACTTCAACAGAGGAAGAATTTCTATGGTACTTTTTGTGATCATAAACAAACTCAAATAATTTAGGGGGGGGGATAAAACTTTGAATTCAGAAATTAAAAAGTATCCATCTTGTTCTTTACATCAAGATGTTAGTGAATATGTGGCTGATTTACAATTTCACATGACTTTACATGCTCGTAATTTAGTTCCTTCTCTTAATCAAATAAAAGATGGTCGTGAGCAAATGTTGCAACAAACTCAAGCTCATTTTGAAAAGTTGATTTCTAGACAGCCTCTTTAATTATTTTTATACTTATTGATTTTTCTGTAAAAACCCAGTTTTGACTAAATTAATTGGGTTTTTTAGTTTGTTTGAACAGTTCAACAACTTTACATTTTATACTACTCATTTGGTACTTTTTACATTGACTTTCTTTTTTACCACATTCGCGATCGCATGGGTGGAATTGATTTCTTTCTCTCACTCTCAAAACTATACTACAGAGCAGACTTATCTAATTTACAGAGAAATTGCACCCATGGGGCAATTTTTCATCTAATTAAGATTGGTTTAAATACCTACCTTATATTAATCTCTGGAAGCTTCACAAGATGAAATATTTCTGTATCGTGACGGGGAAAAATTCCTGAAGATTTGATGTTCTCTGAGCTAGTTAACTATATTGAATAAAAAGTCATACATATATGTATATAGTTACATAATTAGTTATATCACAAAAATTGTGATAATGGAAGAGCAAATCTAATTAACCAGAATGAGCTTCATAAAATGAAAATTCAGTTCTTGGTATATTCTGCTGAGGAGGTATAGATAGAAAGATTTGATCAAGAAAAAACAGTTATTTATTTATGGGAGATTCACAAAATAAAATATCTCTGTATTGTGACTGGGAAAAATTCCTGAAGATAGGTACTAATTCATTTATATTAATTAAATACCTTACTGCATTAATTGTATATGAGTAGTATGATCAACTCAAAGCTTAATGATTCATTATATTGCAGTAGTATAGTTACTTATTTCAAATCAAAACCTAAATGTACAGGATTATTTCTAATTTTTCTGAGTAATTATCTAGATATTCTTTCCTTGTGCTTAATTGTTATCTGTTTTAAATCTGTATCAAACCATTATTTATACTAAAAAAATTAAAATAAATGCCATATTATATATCACCTAGATTCATAGATAAACTAGCAGTACATATTACCAAAAACTTCTTAGAAATCCCCAGAATAAGGGTACCTTTAATAATAGGAATACACGGACGAAAAGGAGAAGGAAAAACATTTCAATGCCAATTAGTTTTTGAGAAAATGGGAATAGAACCTGTCACAATATCTGGTGGAGAATTAGAAAGTAAAGATGCGGGAGATCCTGCACGTTTATTACGTCTACGTTATAGAGAAGCGTCAGAAAAAGTTAAAGTTCAAGGTCGAATGTGTGCTTTATTTATTAATGACTTAGATGCAGGTGCTGGTAGATTTGATGGGGGTACTCAATATACGGTAAATACTCAATTAGTAAATGCTACTTTAATGAATATTGCTGATAACCCTACAAATGTACAATTACCAGGCAGCTACGATGAAACTCCCTTACATCGAATACCAATTATTGTGACTGGAAATGATTTTTCTACTCTTTATGCGCCTTTAATTAGAGATGGTCGAATGGAGAAATTTTATTGGGAACCAAATAGAGAAGATAGAGTTGGCATAGTAGGTAGCATATTTAAAACAGATGAACTTTCTACAGGAGATATTGATAATTTAATAGATGAATTTTCTGACCAGGCTATCGATTTTTTTAGTGCCTTACGAAGTCGGATATATGATGAACAAATTCGTGATTTTATTCACCAAGTAGGAATAGAAAAAATTTCTAGGCGGGTAGTAAATTCTGTAGAAAAGATTCCCGATTTTCCTCAACCTACTTTTAATGTTTCCCGTCTTCTAGAGTATGGAAAAATTATGGTTGGAGAACAAGAACGTATTCGAGAATTGGGTTTAGTAGAAGAATATAATAAATCTCGATTGTTTGGTGTTTTTAAAACAAGTCAACGAGAAAATATTACGCCAAATTCTAATGGATTATTTCCCGAAGTAACTACGGAAAATAAGTTAAATGCAAATCGGATTAATCATAGTATTAAAAGTAGTAATCTTAGTTCAGAAGTGAGGGAAAAAATACAAAAAATTCTCGAAGATGGTGGAAAAATTGGGATGGAATATGCAGATAAACGTAGATATAAAACTGGTTCATGGAAAAGTTGTGGAAAAATAGAGAATGGGGAAGTAAAAGAGGTGATAAATGCTGTAGAAAATTGTTTAGTTAAACATCAAAATGATTATGTTCGTTTGATTGGTATTGATGGGAATGTGAAGCGACGGATAGTTGAGAAAATTATTTATAGGCCCGATATATAATAAATTGATTGATTATTGATCTAAGACTAAAGAATATGTTCAAAATAGGAAATCTAGAAAATTATTTATAGACCCGATATATAATAAAGTGATTGATTATTGATCTAAGACTAAAGAATATGTTCAAAATAGGAAATCTAGTTAATGTGACATATTTTCTGCCTTTTAGGGGCTGATATTTCTACTGAGCTTTCTTCTGGGAATTGATTTTTGAGGGGCTGTTGCGCCACTTTTTTTTGCTTGTGCGCGGGAGTAACTAAGAACTTTGCATGTAATATCTGTAGAGAGAAACAGAAAATTTATAGAGGATGTAGTTGGATATATTTGCCCCTGCTGCTTTCTGCCATGGCGGTGGGTAAAAGGCTAATATGCATGAGCTTGAAGGAGGAAAAACTAGGTATTTTTTCAAGGCAAAAAAAATAAATCTTTGTATATTAGTGATTTTATATTTAATCAGAAAGCTCTAAGAAGATAGTTAAATGAGAATAATTATGAATACAGTTTCATAGTGTGATTTATAAATTTTCTGGGAGAAAAAAGTATCAATAAGGTTAGTCTAAATAAGATAATTATGTTGATGCTCTTAAAATACCTAAAACTGCTGTTAATTTATGATTGATATTTTTTTGAGGCTAAAGTACGTGTATCTTTAATTTGAGTCTGTTTTCTAGTTTTGTTTTTTTAGTCTTAATAATAAATAATCTTTGGTGTATCAACTAACTTCGTGTCTAAACTAGATTTAGTAATTAGTCGGACATAAATAAACGGTACTATGTTAAAAAATGTTCAGGAAGTAAGCAAGCTGTTAACTTATACTCAACTTTTTATGCTAACTTTGCAGCGGAATAAATTGATAATTATCTCGAAACTAATAGATATAAACTAAGAATTTGAGACTCATATCGAAATTAATAGATATAGTTTTTTACTTATAAAATTAGCTAAAATAATGCTATTGAATAAGTTAATATTATTCCGATTTTTATGATTATGTTTTACAAAAAAAGTTGGTTTAAAGAATAGTTCTAGAATTTGGTATTTTTGTTTGTTTTATTTTTTTGAATATATATGTTATTATTGTATTAATTAATTAGTTATGGGTGAGTATCTGAGACAAAAAAACGGGAAAACTAAGAAAGGAGTTTGACTAAGATTAAGTTTTACCTTCCTTCAAAAAATTGTAGGGTATCTAATGAAATATGAACTGGCATCAGAGCTAGGGATAGCAATAAACCTCCCTTAGGCATAATAGCTGAGGGAGGGTGTGAGGGACTAAATTTTATTGTGCGGAATGTAGGATAAATAGGATAGAATAGATATTTATTATTTTGAGTCCGAATAGGTTTAGATTACTTAAATTTGATATAAGTTAACATGAGTTGAGAGAACCTATTTTATTTGATTTTATTTGATTTTATTTTTTGATTCAGTCAATGATATTTGTCCTGAGTATTTGTTTTAAGAGTATTTATATGCTTGGTTTACTTCCTGCAGGACATAATTAGGGCTATTATCAATTAACTTAAACGGTCATTAAGAAATTTTTAGATCTTGTGAATAAATTTAATTTTTGACTTATTTGACTGAGAATAACTGAGTTATTGGGGACTGTAAAACTTGTAAATTGTCAACTAAGTTATCCTTATGCTATTAGTCATTAGTATGATTTAAGGGAGTTCCTAAAGTTCCATCTCCTCCTAGTTGTTGACGGCCATTACGAATAACTTGCAGCATATTTGTTAACTGCTGTTCAATACTATCAAGTACATGGTCAGCATAGTCATCAGCTCCATTCTGAATTTCATCACACTCGGCGATCGCTCTAGCTCTCATTTCTTCAAGTTCTTGTTGAGCTTGATAACGAATTTGTTCAATTTCAGTGATAGTAGCTTGTTGAATTGCTTCACAGTCTAGCTGAACTTGGTTTCTAAGTTGATCTGCTTCTAATTTAGCCTGCTGTACAAGGCCCATTTCATTTAAGATTTGAGAAGCTCGTTGTTCTGCATTTTCAATAATTTCTTCAGCGTAAAGTTCAGCTTCTTGAAATATATCATCTTTATGGCGAACAATCATTTCAGCTTCCTGAAAAGCAACTGGTAAATTCAGGCGTACAATATCTAGTTGGTCTAATAACTGTTCTTCATCTATTAAAGTGCGCCCCACGAAAGGTATTCTAGGACTATCAAGAATAATCTCTTCCAGCCTATTCAGTTCTCGCTGGATATCTACTCCAGGGGAACCACTGGCAGGTTGACTCTCGACATTTTGCCCATTTACCTCTGGTTCAATATTGGCTTTGGCTGAGTTTTGTCGTAACATTTATAAATATCAATAGCAATGTGCTGGGGAACGAGATGATCTACTGAGCCACCAAAAACAGCAATTTCTTTAACTACACTACTACTTAAAAAACTATATTCATTAGAGGTAGCTAAAAAAACTGTCTCTATTTCAGGTGACAAGGTTTTATTAGTATGGGCCATCTGTAATTCTTTTTCAAAATCTGAAAGAACTCGTAGACCTCGAATTAGGACTTTAGCCTGTTGCATTTTTGCATAGTTTACCGCTAAACCATCAAAACTGGCTACCTCTACATTAAGCAGGTGTTTTGTGGAATGACAAATTTGATTCAAACGCTGCTCAATAGTAAATAAAGAGGTCTTACTTTGATTTCGCAGGACAGCTACAATTACTTTTTCAAACAGGTTGCAGCCTCTTTCTATAATATCTATATGACCTAAGGTAATGGGGTCGAAACTGCCTGGATAAATTGCAATCACGGGTCGTATTTAAGAGTTACTAAAGTATTTTAGCAAGGTTTTTCCCAAATTTACTCAACTTTTAAAAGCTGGGTGTTTAATATAAAAATTAATATGATTCAAAAAGAAGCATTATCATTACTAAGGCGGGCTTTAAATAATTCCACAGCTGAATTTCGTGATGGTCAATGGGAGGCTATTGCAGCTATTACGGAACATCAAAGCCGTCTTTTAGTTGTGCAACGTACTGGTTGGGGTAAAAGTTTTGTCTATTTTTTAGCTACTCGTTTACTTAGGGATAAAGGTAAGGGTATTACTCTATTAATTTCCCCACTTTTAGCATTAATGCGAAATCAAATTGCTGCTGCCGAACGAATTGGAATTAGGGCTCAAACAATTAATTCTAGTAACAAGGAAGAATGGGAAAAAGTAGAAAATAATTTAATGGTAGGAAAAGTAGATATTTTATTAATTTCTCCTGAAAGATTAGCTAATGAAAACTTCCGAGAAAATATTTTAATTTATATAGCTAAAAATATCGGCTTATTTGTAGTTGATGAAGCTCACTGTATTTCTGATTGGGGACATGATTTTCGTCCTAATTATCGAAGAATTGCGAGAATTTTACAAGCCTTACCAAAAAATATTCCTGTGCTTGCTACTACTGCTACTGCTAATAATCGAGTTGTGGATGATATTACTGTTCAACTAGGTGCAAATCTGAAAATATTTAGGGGTTTATTAACTAGAGATAGCCTCCAATTACAAAATATTTATTTGCCATCTTATTGTGATCGTTTAGGATGGTTAGCAGAACATTTACCTAATATTCCTGGCAGTGGAATTATTTACACTTTAACTGTGAGAGATACGGAAATAGTTGCTAATTGGTTGAAGTCTCAAGGAATAAATGTAGCAGCTTATCATAGTAAGAAAAATACGGAAGAGAAAGAAGAATTAGAACAGCAATTATTGAATAATGAAATTAAAGCATTAATAGCAACTGTAGCTCTAGGAATGGGTTTTGATAAACCAGATTTAGGATTTGTTATTCATTATCAACGTCCTGGATCTGTAGTACATTACTATCAACAAGTAGGTCGTGCTGGTAGGGCAGTAGAAAATGCCTATGGTATTCTTCTAAGTGGTGAAGAAGATAAAGAAATTACTAATTATTTTATTAAAACTGCTTTTCCTCCAGAAGCTCATAATCAGGCAATTTTGGATGCATTAAATCAAGCTGAAGATGGTCTTTCTGTTCCAATGTTAGAGGAAAAGTTGAATCTTACTAATGGGCAAATAAATAAAGTTTTGAAGTTATTATCTATCGAAACTCCATCCCCAATAAAAAAAATACAGTCAAAGTATTATGCTACCCCAATTAATTATCAAACGGACACAGAAAAAATAGCAAGATTGAATGAAATACGCCATCAAGAACAGGATCGAATGTTGGATTATATGCACAGTCAAGAATGTTTAATGCAATTTCTGAGAAAAGAATTAGATGACCCAAATCCTAGCCCTTGTGGTAAATGTGCTATTTGCTTAGGAAAACCACTTTTACCGGGGAATGTTTCCTCAAAGTTTGTGACAGAAGCTGTACAATTTTTACGAACTAGGGAACAAATTATTGAGACGAGGAAAGTCTGGCGGAAGAATGCTTTATTAACTTATAATTTAACAGGCAAAATATCTAAAGATTTACAAGCAGAAATTGGGCGATCGCTTTCTATTTGGAATGATGCTGGTTGGGGCCAATTTGTTGAAAAAGGTAAGTATAAAGATAATCATTTTGAGGATAGCTTAGTTCAAGCTACATACGATATGATTCAACGTTGGCAGCCTCAACCTTTTCCCACTTGGGTTACTTGTATTCCCTCTTTAACACATCCGGAACTTGTTCCTAATTTTGCTCAACGTCTTGCTAAAAAATTAGGTTTACCCTTTGTTCCATGTATTATAAAAATTCGTCAGACTTCACTACAAAAAGACATGACTAATAGTTACCAACAAGCTCATAATTTAGATGGTGCTTTTAAAGTTTATAATTGGGAGGGAATTAGGGGAAATGTATTTTTAGTAGACGATATTGTAGACTCAAGATGGACTTTTACTGTTGTTGCGGCGCTTTTACGAAATGCTGGTTCTGGTAAAGTTTTTCCATTGGCTTTAGCAATAAATAGATTTAAATAAGGAACAAAGAAGACTGAGGTTGGGAGGTAAGCATTTAGCTTTTAGGTATTAGTTATTAGCTAGAATGAGGAGTTATTCTCCCAGAAGAATTAAAAGTTTGACACTGAAAATATCATTAGCTAAGTTTCATTTTTTTGCTTGGCATGACCTAGGAAAAGTTTAGAGCTAACTGCTAATAGTTGAATGCTTAAAATATTAAGGTATTAAGCTATAAAGGCTTGAGTATTTTTTTGATGGAAAAAGTGTCTGGTTTTCGGTATGGAGAATAACCAGTTTGATGCCAATTTAAAAAAAAATGTTATTCTTGGATAAAATTTTAATTATGTTGAATGCATAAAATATTAAGGTATTAAGCTATAAAGGCTTGAGTATTTTTTTGATGGAAAAAGTGTCTGGTTTTCGGTATGGAGAATAACCAGTTTGATGCCAATTTAAAAAAAAATGTTATTCTTGGATAAAATTTTAATTATGTTGAATGCATAAAATATTAAGGTATTAAGCTATAAAGGCTTGAGTATTTTTTTGATGGAAAAAGTGTCTGGTTTTCGGTATGGAGAATAACCAGTTTGATGCCAATTTAAAAAAAAATGTTATTCTTGGATAAAATTTTAATTATGTTGAATGCATAAAATATTAAGGTATTAAGCTATAAAGGCTTGAGTATTTTTTTGATGGAAAAAGTGTCTGGTTTTCGGTATGGAGAATAACCAGTTTGATGCCAATTTAAAAAAAAATGTTATTCTTGGATAAAATTTTAATTATGTTGAATGCATAAAATATTAAGGTATTAAGCTATAAAGGCTTGAGTATTTTTTTGATGGAAAAAGTGTCTGGTTTTCGGTATGGAGAATAACCAGTTTGATGCCAATTTAAAAAAAAATGTTATTCTTGGATAAAATTTTAATTATGTTGAATGCATAAAATATTAAGGTATTAAGCTATAAAGGCTTGAGTATTTTTTTGATGGAAAAAGTGTCTGGTTTTCGGTATGGAGAATAACCAGTTTGATGCCAATTTAAAAAAAAATGTTATTCTTGGATAAAATTTTAATTATTTAGTAATTAATATTGTACCAATAGTTTTTTTTGATAATTAGTATTTCAAAAGCGTGTTAATTGTATAAATGTTTTAGGGAGGTTTTATGTAAGGTCTCTACCTACTCCTGTGCTTCTCTAGTTAAGAAAGTGCAATATAAATTTGATTAACTTAAACAAAATTTGTAAGAGTAATTTATTACAGCATATTTGAGGTTTATGAGGTACGCCTACGTGGGTAAGATACCTGCATTACATGATTTTTACTATTGACCCTGTACATCATTTGTCCAAAATTAGCTGTAAGTCTAAAAACTAAAATGTTAAGGTATGTGTAGTCTGACTTCAAAAAAAATTAGTATGATAGATGTTTATTAAATTAGTATTAGTATTTTTTTGATAACTATAGCAGAAAGTTTTAGGCATAAATATATCCAACTAATTCTTCTATAAATTATATGTTCAAACTTAAGTCAGTTTAATATAACTTTTCTACTTACTTACTTTCTTTTTTTTCTTAGAAGGGGTTAGAGACTTATAAGGGTATATTTTTTATCTTTGATATTAAAGTTGATAAAAAAATTTGAGAAGATGAATGGATGAAGGCTAGAAGAAATTTTTAGCTATGTTATTGTATAAAATCAAATATACTTTTGTTGATATTTTATACTGAATAATAGTGATTACTTACCCCTTTGTTAAAAAATTACTCTTATAACACTAAGGGTCAAAAATAATGTCATAAATAATATTATAAATAGTTTAAAACTTTAGATATCAAATAATTTCCTAAAATTACTGTAGGGTCAAAGTTTTATGCCGGAAAAACCTAACCTTTAACTTTTAAACTTTAACTTTTAAACTTTAACTTTTAACTTTTAACTTTTAACTTTTAACTTTTAAACTTTAACTTTTAACTTTTAAACTTTAACTTTTAACTTTTAACTTTTAACTTTTAACTTTTAACTTTTGACTTTTGACTTAGGTGAAATGGTATAAGGGGTTTAGGTTTGGGTCTCCTAGTTCTTAAAAAGATTTAGAAAGCACATCCTAAGTAGATTCTTTTTTTTGAATATTGTTATGTGAATTTATTTCCTTTCAACTATGTTTTTTTGCTAAATAATAAAATAGAGATACCTGCTCAAAAATTATCCAATAAAAATGCTTAATCATGTTTTATCTTCAGATGCACAAGTGACTTTATTATTATGTGCTAGTTTTGGTCAAAATAGAAATATACAGCCACAACCTTTAACTCTAATTGAGTATAATATAGTTGCTAATTTTTTAATTAAAAATCAAGTTAGACCAGGATATTTACTAAGTAAAAATGGATTAGATATACTACCAAAAATTAATGATAAAAAATTAAACTATGAGCGGTTAGTGGCTCTATTGGAAAGAGGTGGAATTTTAGCTATTACTCTGGAAAAGTGGGTGAACCAAGGTTTATGGGTACTTACAAGAAGTGACCAAAATTATCCTATAAAATGGAAACAGAATCTGCAATATTTGGCTCCTGTAATTATTTATGGTGTAGGAAATATAGAATTATTGGAAAAGGGTGGATTAGCTATAGTGGGTTCTCGTGATATTAATGAAGAAGAAGTTGAATATACAAAAAAAGTTGGAAAAGTTTGTGCGTCTGAAGGTATTAATGTAATTTCTGGGGGTGCAAAAGGGATAGATCAAGAGGCAATGTTAGGAACTTTAGAGTTTGGTGGTACTGCTGTTGGAGTTTTGGCAAATAGTTTAAATAAAGCGTCTGTTTCTAGAAAATATCGTGACAGTATTAGGGCTGATAAACTAACTTTAATTTCTACTTATGACCCTGATGCGGGATTTAGTGTTGGTAATGCTATGGGTCGGAATAAATATATTTATGCTTTATCTGATTATGCTTTAGTTGTAAGTAGTAGTTTCAATAAGGGTGGTACTTGGGCTGGGGCTACAGAGGTGTTGAAGAAATATAAGAAAATACCTGTATTTGTGAAAGTTCAAGGAAAGGTAAAAGAGGGAAATAAAGCTCTTTTGGATAAAGGAGCAAGGTCTTTTCCTTTTGATCCATGGGATGGTAATTTAAAGGATTTTTTGGTGGGTTCAAAATGCGATTTAAAGTTGTCTGAAAATATTTCGTTGATAGAATTAGAAACTCCAGTTAATATATCTGCAAAAACTGCTAATTTAAATGTTGAAACTAAGTCTAATTTATCTATTTATGAAGGAACTAATCCAAGTATTTATGAGAAAGTTTTACCTATTATACTGAAAAATTTAATTCGGCCACAAAAGGCAAAATCTTTAAGTAAAATATTAGATGTGAGAGTTGGTCAGTTACGTAATTGGTTAAGTCAAGCCTGTGATGAAGAAAAAATAGTTAAAGATGAAAAAACAGCAATATATAGAATTGTTGCTGAAACTAAACAATATCAAAATTATCAAATTTCAACAGAGGAATTAAATGTTTATGAAATGGTGTTGCCAATTCTACTAGATAATTTAAATAAACCACAAAAAATTCAAGATTTAGCTAAAATTTTAAATGTAAATAAAAGCCAATTAGAAGATTGGTTAAAAATAGCTAAAACAGAAGGAAAAATAATGTTAGAAAAGAATTCTAATGTTTATGTGATTTACCAAGATATCAAACAGTTATCTCTTTTTGATAGAGTGGAAGATGAAGATGATGAGGAAGGGTTAGATTGGTAAAATTATTTTTAAACAATATCAATAGGAATGATTTACCATTACTAGAAACCGGGTTTATTGCTTTGATTATTGTTTTTGACTTTTCTTGAAATGTCTAACTATTAGGCTTCTCGGTTAGTGCTAATAAATAAAATAATTTACTAAATGAAAATTTACGACAAAATATCTGACTGGTTAGAAATTAATTGGGTTAAACCCGCCTATGGGGGTGGGTTACTCGGAGTATTGTCAATTTTCTTCTTTGCTGCTGCTGCTAATACTATGGCAGGATGGTTATACTTAATTAGTGCCATTACTTTCGCACTGTTGGGAGTAAGTGCTCTTTTGCCTGGGCGATCGCTACGTGAAATAAAAGTACGTCGTGATCGAATTCAACCTATAACTGTGGGTGATAGTTTAGCGATCGCTTTAACAATAGAAAATACTACTAACAAACCACTGGCTTTGCTACAAGTCCAAGATGAAATTCCTTTTGTATTAGGGAAACCAGTGCAACAAGCAATAGAGGTTATTCCCCCTAAAGAAAGTTACCATTGGGTTTACTACCTTCCTACTAAAAAAAGGGGTATATATAGATGGCATTATCTTCAGCTTAGAACTGCAGCACCTCTAGGTCTCTTCTGGTGTCGGCGTAGTCGAAATGCTAAAGCTACTGCTATTGTCTATCCCACGGTTTTACCTTTGAGTCGTTGCCCGATCTTGGATGAGCTTGGTGAAGAATATAGTCGCCAACTTCATGAACATAGTCGTTTTGAAATGGCTTCCCAGGGACTAACTCGGACATTAAGACCGTATCGGTTTGGAGACTCTAGTCGTTTGATCCACTGGCGGAGTAGTGCACGTTATGGGGAGTTGCGGGTTCGAGAGCTAGAGGTATCTAAGGCTGGTGAAGAAGTTCTAATTTGTCTTGATAGTGCTGCTGAGTGGCAACCTGATAATTTTGAGGCTGCGGTGACTGCTGCTGCTTCTTTATATTTTTATGCTAACCGCTCTTTGTTAAATGTTCGACTTTGGACAGCTGCTACTGGGTTGGTTTATGGTAATTTGGCTATGTTGCAAACTTTGGCTGGGGTTAGGTTTGGGGAAGAGGTGGTGGTGGGAAACCCACCGGAAAAGCCTTTGGTTTGGTTGACTCAAAATTCTCTGAGTCTGAGTTCTCTTCCTCCTGGGAGTAGATGGTTGTTGTGGTTAGATGAGTCTGTTGGTTATGCAGCAGAAACACCAAGGATGCAATATTGTTCTGGTTTGAATATTAGTTCTGATCAACCTTTGGAGTTTCAACTTCAGTCTAGTGTTTGAGGGAGTCAGGAAAATTGACTTAGTTGAGAATTTACCTGATAAAGCGATATCATGAGTTAGTTGTATCAAATAATAATGTGGTGAAATTTGTCAAACCTAGAGAAATTTTGGGATATCTATAGACCGCGATCTAAATATAAGTATTAATTTAAGAAATGCGGTCGGGCAAGACCTATAAATACCTGTGGATGAGTAACTGCCGACAGCTTCAGTAGAAGCTGGAAGTAAACATTAATTTGTCAAGCTATATGAAGCTTTGTATTAGCTTGATAAAGCAGTAGGCAAATATTACAAGACTTACCCATAACTTCTATAGTTGTGGCAAATGGCGTTTGTTTTCTGTAGCTCAACTTTGGAGGGAGTCGGCGGCTAACCTTGACCTGAGAAAGAGTCCTCCCCTACAGCAGTTTTCATTTCAGTAGACTACAGTAGGGAGTATCCATAGAACCTCCCTACACATCCACTCCCTCACTCTCTTACTCTCCTACTCAAGAAGTTGTAGCCCAGACTTATCAATATTGTGGTACTTTTTTATATAAACACTACATTGCGTTCAAAAATTTCGATCCGCTAAAGCGAGAAATTAAAGGAAGAAGAAAAACAGGATAAAGAGCAAAAAGGGAAAATAGAAAAGGGTCAGAAAGTTCTCCTGCTATTGCAGACAACACGAAAACCAAAATCGTAGTTGTGGACGTCACGCGGAAGAAAGAGGCTGCGGATCGCAGAACGGCAATAATAAGGACAGTATACCCAGGAACCCCCCCGCAGTGGAGAACGATTTTTATTTCCATCTAGCCAAACACTGCCATCTGTAGGGGCACCATCATAGTTGTCATGCCATTCATCAGCGCACCATTCCCAAACATTCCCGTGCATATCATATAAACCAAAGGCATTAGGTGGAAAAATTCCCACATATGTTGTTTGTTGTCGATATTTTCCTTTAGGACCATTACCGTAAGAAGAGTTGCCATAATAGTTAGCGAAGTCAGGTGTTATGGTCTCTCCAAAATAAAAAGGTGTTGTTGTTCCTGCACGACAGGCATATTCCCACTGACTCTCACTGGGCAGTCTATAGTCTCTTCCCGTTTTCTGAGATAGCTTTTCACAAAACTCTGTAGCATCGTGCCAGCTTACTGTTTCTACTGGGCATCTTCCTCCTCTAAACCTAGAAGGGTTATTTCCCATAATGACTTGATATTGGTCTTGAGTTATAGGGTATTTACTCATATAAAAAGGCTGAAGAGTTACCCTATGTTGGGGACCTTCATCACTGTATCTACCTACTTCTTCTGTTGGCGAACCCATGAGAAAACTTCCCCCAGGAATATAAACTATTTCCAATTTAATGTCATTACCCAAGTGTTCGATTTTTTGTTGAGCCCTTCCCTGAGTACGACTAATAATATTACCAGAATTATTGAGTCTTACAACTTCAAAAGTAAATACCTGTCCTTTTTCTGATTTTTCCTGCTCACTATAAATATATTGTAATTTTTTGAGTTTATCTAGAGAGTTTTGATACCACCTTTGATTTTGTTGTTCTTTGTATAACTTGGCAGCTTTTTCAAAGTCTGATATGACTCTTTCAATATTTCTTTGAGTCTTGTAAACAAGACCCCTGTTGTAGTAGGCTTTAGCATATTTAGGCTTAAATTTAATAGCTTGGTTAAACTCAGCAAGCGCCAAATCATATTTTCCCTGGTTATTGTAAATATTACCCCTGTTGTAGTAAGCTTCAGCATATTTGGGATTAAGTTTAATGGCTTGGTTAAACTCAGCGATCGCCAAATCATATTTTCTCTGGTTATTGTAAACAATACCCCTGTTATTGTAAACTTTAGAATATTTGGGATTAAGTTTAATAGCTTGGTTAAACTCAGCAAGCGCCAAATCATATTTTCCCTGTTTATTGTAAATAATACCCTTGTTATTGTACACTTGAGTATATTTGGGATTAAATTTAATGGCTTGGTTATAGTCAACGAGCGCCAAATCATATTTTCCCTGGGTATTGTAAACATTACCCCTGTTGTAGTAAGCTTCAGCATATTTGGGATTAAGTTTAATGGCTTGGTTAAACTCAGCGATCGCCAAATCATATTTTCTCTGATTTCGATACTTAAGGCCTTGGTTAAAATAACTTTCAGCATTCTGAATTAAAAATTTTGTGATAGTCTGATCTTCTCTAGTGGGAAGAGGCAAAATAGCAACTGATGTTTTTTTCTTTTTCCAAATTTTCTTCCAAGGGTAAACATATTGGTCAAAAACTATGAAGAAAAAACATGCCAACAATAGCAAAACAAACGCTTGCAGAATTATCAAAAATGTGGGTCTCTCCAATATGTCTTTAACCTCCGGCGATACCATCCGCAAAAAAGTCGAGATCAAAACTCCCTCTCTATCTTCATCAACCTTGGTCAACCCCAGGTGAATACCCACCAACTGCCCTGCTTCATTCAAAACTGCTCCCCCACTCATCCCCTTATATAAACCATTTTCAAGTTCAATAGGTTTATAAGTCAAATTATTTCCCATCTGTGAGTTAGTCACCTTAGCGCGAGTAAACTGAAAATTCTCCCTATTATCATATCCCGGCCAACCCGCCACATAAACTTGATTATTATCATCTAGCTGACTCACATCCCCTAACTCCATCACTCTATAATTAGTGAAACTAGCAAACGCTATCAGAGCTAAATCTTCTTGTGGGTAACGGTTGATAAATTTTAAACCAGTCACTTCTCCTGCTTTCCCTAGCTTTTTACTGCGAATAAATACATAAAATATATCATTCATATTAAAAATATGATTAGCAGTTAGCACATAATAAACAAAGTCTTTTCTACCAATAATTACTCCGGAACCTTTAAGAATATATTTATCATCTCCGACCAAATAACCCTCGCTCACAATCTCAACCATAGTTTGTTGTGCTAATCTATTTAAAGCACTATAATTCTTAGGAGTACCTGATTTTTTAGCAACAAAAGTTAGTTTTTCTGGTTGTGATAATTGTTTGTTCATAAAAGGTATTTTATCACAACTAACTAGGGTTAATGTTGTTAGTAACATTGTAAACTTTATCGTGTATTTCATATAAATAAATCCGCCTATAAACTGTAATATTTGATCTAGGTCTAGTCAGATAAGTTTTTTCAATATTTTGATATTTGAGCTTTAATGACAGCATTGGATCGGGCAAATGATGTACTGCTGTATTTTGTGAAAATCATGTAGTGCAGTTATCTTGCCCCCGTCGCTGTACCTTATAAAAACGGAAACGGTGTAATTAACAACCATAATTTTTGAGCCTGACTTACCCAAAGAGACTATCATATTTAATCTTAGGGGTATGATGTCCCAAGTTAGGGGAAAATAGAATTTGTATATCAAAATCTTAGAGTTTTTGATTACATTTCATTCCTGATTCCTATAATTTCCTTAACTGTGAAATTTTTCCAAATTTATTATAGCATTAGTGATTGCAGTTGATCACCATATTACCTCCTAAAATCTCATATTTATTTTCATAAGATTTAAGAAATTGTTATTGAATATCTCTTACGGAAGAAGCAGAAATAAAGCATTTTTATTTTTAATGATTATAAATTTCTGGGTATTATATTGATTAATTTTATCGACAAATTAGTAGGCAATTCAAGACAGAAAAATATTCTATTTTAAGAATATAAATCAGAGCTTTCATACTATTCTCAAAATTAGGTAATATTTGGAGCGATCGCTTCACCTATATATTTCCAGATAAATATTTCCAGATAAATATTTCCAAATAAGTATTTCCAAATAAACTTCAAGCTTAAAATTGTGGAAATTTAAATAAAATTAAAATGAGAAACTTTTTTTTAAGAACCAAAATTCCCATAATTAACCTAGTAATAATCGAATTTAAGAGTAAGCTATAGTGGTTTTATCTGCTGCTAATTCACCTTTTGTTGCTTTGATTAACTTTAATTTATTGATGAGCTATCTGGTCGAATTTTTCGAGGTAATTGCTAGTATTTTTTTGTTCAATTTTGTGAAAATTTTATATTAACTTTATTAGTTATTGATATTACGGATCAATAACTATAAATAACTATCAATAAGTATTTTTCTTGATTAATGGATAGTGATAAATATATTCTCATATTTATTAATATGGGCACAGCTATGTATAATTACTTATTACCATTTGACCTAAATTTTTATTTATAGAGATGTCGAATAAACATACACTTTGCCTCCTGCAAGTAAGTTTTTTCCCAATACTTTTAATTTTTATCAAAGATATCAATACTAATTCCTGCCCTCAAGATCATGAATTTAAAGCTGATAAATGATAACTGATCACTGATCACTGAATATTTATGGTATATTTTTTTTAGGAGTTGACAAATTTAATTATATATAGTAAAGGAGTAGATAATATGAGAAACTTGTAATTTAATTGACTTTAAAAATAGCATTATGTAGTAAAATTAACAGAACGAACAAAGATCACCATAACAAACAAATATTATGACCCTAGCCACAGAGAAAAAGAACCTATCTAGTGATAAATCTTTGAATGCGATAAAAAATTTCGCGGAAAGATATGCAAAAAAAACAAATACTTATTTTTGTATAGATCCTTCCGTTACTGCTGTAGTAATTGAGGGATTAGCTAAACATAAAGAAGATTTGGGCGCTCCCTTGTGCCCATGTCGTCATTATGAAGATAAACAAGCAGAAGTCAAAGCTACTTATTGGAATTGTCCTTGTGTACCAATGCGGGAGCGTAAAGAATGTCATTGTATGTTGTTTTTAACGCCAGATAATGATTTTGCTGGTGAACAACAAGAAATTACTCAAGAAGATCTAGAGTCAACTAGAAAAAATATGTAGGTTGAAATTTTGAAGGAAGAAAGAAGAAAGTTAATCAACTTAGAAGCTATAGCTTAGAAGCTACAAGTCAAAATTTATTTTGATCAAGGGGATTTTGGGCCCATTCTCTCAAGCTGAAGTCAGAAGTCAAGGCTACCTTTACTCTCCAAAGGAGATAATTTCCATTCTTATATACATTTTTAGCTGTGACTAATTTGAAAAGTGCGAATATCCTCGGGGCACTAAGGACTTCTATATAAGACATCCGGCGCTGTTGTAAACCAGCGTCAGGATAATGTCAATTTTCTTTTTTCTTCTTATCAAAATATTAGGTTTTAATTGCTGAATAATTTTGTATATTGAAGAATGATAATAAATTTTCAACTATCTGTTAATTGAGGAAAAACCCTATCAAAAAATCCTAATCCTGGGACTGGTTAGGGGAGGATCCTCTGCTATGAGTAAATATGGAAAACTTTTGATAAATGGTATAACTCTTATAGAAAAAAAGTCTGTGCTAAAAAGGTTGGGAAAAAATGATAAAGTTGATAATTGATATGGAATGAAATTCAATTTTTAGTATTAATTGTTGATTTAGTAATCATGACTTCTAAACAAGAAAAAATTCCCCAAGAATTTTGGCAGGGAATAGGAGAGTTTAATAAACAAGAATTTTATAAATGCCATGATATTCTTGAGGCTTTATGGCTGGAAGCTGGAGAGCCTGAACGAACTTTTTATCAAGGTATTTTACAAATAGCAGTAGGACTTTATCATGCAGGAAATGAAAATTGGCGTGGTAGTATGATGTTATTAGGAGAAGGTATTAGTAAATTACATTATTATCAGCCTAGTTATTTTGGGATTAATGTGGATAAATTATTGATAGAAAGTTGTGAATTATTAAAATATTTGCAACAGTCTGGGCAGGAAAATTTGGCTGATTTTGTGCGATCGCACAAAAATAGTAAGTACCCCAAAATATTAGAGCTAAAAGATTAATTATCTGCTAAATTACAGTAGTTTTAATGTCGGTAAACCACAATAGGGAGGTTGCATTTAGGGAGGTTGCATGTGAGGACATTCCGTGCAACTTCCCGACAAGGTTGTAGTTATAGCGATGTAGTTGATAAATTTGAAAAGCGCTGTAATGGTTTGGTTCAAAAACTAAATAGAATTTGCTGAAAAAGTTTTTTTTAAGAGTAGGATACCCACTCCTAAACCCGACCAGGGTTAAAATTAGGGGAGTGTTAGATCAATTTCAGTAGTTTTCTCCTCAACAGCTATGGAAAATTTTTCGGAAATTCTAAAAATTCTAATATCTTTCACCACTTATATTCTCAAAAATTTTAGTCGTAAATACCCAGGCTACTGGGTCTAAAAAATTTCAACTTGAACAAATAGCCATTAAGGTACATTCCCAAACCAACCTAGGTTGTACATAGGACAGTAAATATGTTCTTGCCATTTCCAAATGTTTCAGACACTCCACTCCAATTAAGGGGTGTTGTCTCCAATAACAATGCTGTAAATAATCTATCAACCATAACTGTGCTTCCGTATCTAAACTTTTACTAATATCCCGTGCTAATGTCAATGCTTGAGGAATATCTCTAATACCCTGAGTTGCAACTTCAAGAATATCTGCTGGAATTTGTTGTAGTTGCTGCCAACAAGCGATCGCTTCTCCAGGACTTCCTTGAGCCATTTCCATGACTTCTGGCTGATCTAAAATTTTTCCATAACCCACCTTTTCCAAGACTAACTTCATATTCTCCTGAGTCAAGCGATAAAAGGGAATACGTTGACACCGGGACACCAAAGTTGGCAACAATGCATCAACTCCAGGGGCAATTAAAATTAAGGTTGCTCGTTTCCCTGGCTCTTCCAAAATCTTCAATAAACCATTGGCAGCATTTTCTCCCATTGTCTCAGCTTGTTGCAACACCACAACTGCTCTTGCTGCTTGTAGGGGAGGACGACTCAGAAATTGACCAATATCGCGCACTTGTTCTAAGCGTATTTGAGGAGGGGACTTACGTTTTACCCCCGCTGCAGCTGCTTCTGTTGCTGAAAAAAGCTTTCCTTGGTGTAAGTATGTTGGCTCTAACCATAACAGGTCTGGATGGTTTCTTTTTTGGATGCGGCTTTTTAGGGATGAACTATTTGGAGGGAAAGAGTTGGTATGAGAGAATAGAAGTTGGATAAAACATTGAGCAGTTAAAGCTCGGCCGACTCCTGGAGGTCCAGCAAATAGATAAGCTGGGGCAATGCGTTGATGAGCCATTGCTTGGGTTAATAATTCTATGGCTTGGTTTTGCCCGATAATATTAATAAAGTCAAAAATCAAAAGTTAAAAGTTAAAAGTTAAAAGTTAAATGAACATAAGATAATTTGCTGAGGCTAGACTACACCAACAGGAAATCCTTTTCAATAATAGATTATTACAGAATATTTTAGGTTTATAAGGTAAGCTCACTCAGACAACTTCCCGCACCACATAATTTTCGCGAAATCATCTGTATATTTATACTCCATAATAATGACAAAAAAACTATCTTTTAATCAAATATACTTCCATTCTACTAATTTTTGCATAATAATTGCTTGAATTTGCTGTTGTACTTTTTCTCTAGTCAAGTTAGCATCTATTCGTACTATTAAAGAATTGTTTTTAGCTAACTCTTGATACCCTTGTTGTACCCGCCGATGAAATTCAATATTTGCTTGTTCCATTCTGTCAAAATTTCCCCTACTTTTAGCTCTAGCTAAACCAATTTCTACATCAATATCTAACCAAAAAGTTAAATCACTTTTTAAACCACCTGTAGCAATATAATTCAGTTGTTTAATTAATTCAACATCTAAACCACGACCGTATCCTTGATAAGCAATAGTTGAGTCAATGAAGCGATCGCACAGAACTATTGTCCCTCTTTCCAAACAAGGTTTAATCAAAGCTTCTATATGTTGCGCTCTATCTGCAGCATATAATAGTAACTCAGATGTTTCTTGAATTTTTTCTGCCAATACATCTGGACTTAAAAGTAATTCTCGTAAAGCTTTACCTAGTTTTGTTCCTCCCGGTTCTCGGGTGATAACTACTTCTAAATCTAAATCTATAGACTTTGGCAAAATTTGCCTCGACTCTCCTGTTTCTAATAACCAATCTTGTAAAAGTTCAATTTGAGTGGTTTTACCCCCTCCTTCTACACCTTCAAAAACTATAAATTTGCCTATCATTATGTAAGTTCTAATTAATTAATTATATTTAATTTTAAGTGTTTTTTCTCTGATTGGAGTTTTTTATGGCTTACTATACTGCTATATTGACTATTGCTGTCAAGATCGAAAGTTTACAACCAGTTTTTACAGAGATATTAAATAATTGTGGTTGTGAAATTATCTATACCCAAAAATACTATTTAATGGCTCGTGAATTTCCTGGCCAAGTTTCTTTCTCCCAACTTGTCACTATAGAAATAACTCTTTACAGAGTAACTAATAATTCTGAAAATATCCAACTAAATATAGTTACAAGAAATGAAGAACTCCCTTTAAAATCAAGTAATCATTGTAGTCAAGTATTTGATTTATTAACTTACTTGATAGTAGAAAATTCTAATTGGGAACTTTTGGAAAGAATTATTTAAGAGAATAGAAAATAGGAGCTAGAAGGGGGATAAAATTATCCTCTCCTTTCCTTATATAGTAGTCACCATTACTCCCCTAAACATTTTTACCATTCTTAACTTTAGTCCATGCTCCGAATTTTTAGCAGTTTTCATTATTCAAAAATACAGATATTTTGGTTTCAAAACAAAAGCCGTAAGTTTTGTAGTTATGAAGTCAAAACTTTGAGCATACTAAATTTAGTTACTATAGGCTTATAAAGTAAAGCATAATATAGATATCTATCTATAACCAGCTTTTTATTCCAAAGATTTAGTATAACTTCTAACTTCAGCGCCGCCAGTAAAAGACTTAAGAAAAAATCTATATTTACTCAAACTTATACCAATTCAGTTTAAAGATGTCACAAATAATTTCTTGAAATTACTGAGAGGCTCAAAGTTTTGAATTTTTCAAATCTTAATGCATCAATGTATCCATGTATGACATTCGTAAAACGGTATTACCTTATTACCTATATTCTCAAGCTAGAGACACTACTACAAAAATCTAACAGTTCCTATTGCGTAATAACAAAGAATTAGTCACAACACTCACCGAGCTAAAAGCCATCAAAGCACCTGCAGCAGAGGGATTAAGAATAATTCCCAAACTAGGCAACAATACCCCCATCGCTACAGGAATGCCAACAATATTATAGGCAAAAGCCCAAAATAGATTTTGACGAATTTTGTTGAAAGTAGCGCGACTCAGCTTAATAGACTCTACCACATCCATCAACTTATTCTGCATCAACACAATATCAGCAGTTTCCATTGCCACATCTGTACCAGTTTGCATTCCAATACCCACATTTGCTTGAGCTAAAGCAGGAGCATCATTAATACCATCTCCTACCATTCCCACCTTCTCACCTTTTGACTGTAAAGCAGCGATCGCCTCTGCCTTTCCTTCAGGTGGCACTTCTGCTAACATATTCTCAGCAGTTAAACCTAACTGTTGAGCAATAACTTTGGCAACACAGGCACGATCGCCTGTTAACAACATTACTTTTAAACCTACATCTTGCAGACTCTTGACTGTTACCAAAGCATCATCCCGTAATGTATCACTAACTTCTATAAGCCCAAGTAATGCTCTATCAAAACTAACATAAACTGCTGTTTTATCGGTTAAAGTAGGAACATTCTCTGGCTCTACAACAATTTGATAGTTTTTCAACCATTCTAAATTTCCAACTAAAGCAAGCTTGCCATCTACAATAGCAGATGCTCCTAAACCTGGCTCAGTATAAAAATCAGTTGCTGATAATAACTCCACATTCTCTTCCTGTGCTTTTTGTAAAATTGCTTCTGCCAAAGGATGACTCGTACCACTTTCCACAGTAGCAGCAACCCTTAATAATAATTCTGGGTTATTTCCGACAATATTTGTGACAGTGGGATGCCCAGTAGTCAAGGTTCCAGTTTTGTCAAAAACGATAGTATCTAACTCATGCACTTTTTCCAATACATCCCCACCTTTAATTAACAAACCTCTTTGAGCTCCCACACTCGAACCTACTAATATGGCGGTGGGTGTTGCTAAACCTAAGGCACAAGGACAAGCAATAACTAAAACAGCGATCGCCAATTTCAAACTCAAAAGTAGTGGAGAAGTGGAATAAGTCATTATCCCTTGATGACTAGATGTCTGCAAAACTTCAGACCAAATATTAGTACCGACAAAATACCAAAATAGGAACGTTATAGCAGCAATAGTCATTACCCCATAAGTAAAATACCCTGCCACAGTATCGGCTAAATTTTGAATTGGTGCCTTTCTAGTTTGGGCTGTTTCGACTAATTTGATAATTTGAGCTAAGGTAGTTTCCGAACCTGTGTGAGTTGTCTGCATAACTATAGTGCTAGACTTATTAATAGTTCCTGCCGCTACATTACTACCAAATTCTTTAACTACAGGTATAGACTCCCCCGTCAGCATAGACTCATCTACAGTAGTTTTGCCATCACATATTTTCCCATCCACAGGAAATTTTTCCCCAGGCAGTACTTGTAAATATTCTCCCACTTTGACTTGTGAGGCCGGAATTTCTAAAGGCTCAGAAGAATTATTGTTGCACTTGGGTGCAGAAACTAAACGTGCGGTTGCTGGTTGGAGTGCAATTAATGAATGTAGGGTAGATGCTGCCCGATATCTAGCTTGTTGTTCTAGGGTTTTACCTAAAAGGATGAAACCAAGGATCATTACAGGTTCGTCAAAAAAGCATTCCCATCCCAACTCGGGAACTAGTAAGGCAACGATACTAGTAGTATAAGCTGTGACTGCTCCTAAACCAACTAAAGTGTTCATGTTTGGCGCGTTGCGTGACAGACTGCGAGCACCATCAATAATAATTTCTCGCCCTGGTACTAATAGAGCTAGACTAGCTAATACTGCATGAAACCAAATATTTCCCAGAATAGGAATTTCTGAACCAATGAAGTGGCCTAAATGTCCGATGCTTGACAAAATAAGTAGTAAAGAAGCGATCGCTATACGCCAGATCTGTTGTTTTATTTCTTGGCGATGCCGTTCGGTTTGTTTTTGAGCAGCGTAGTTTTTGGAGTTATCAAGCCGTGGTTGAGTTGGAAAACCGTTATCTGTCAGTTTTTGGGCGAGAATGTTTGGGTCGATCTGGTCTTTTTCACATTCAACAGTTGCTACTTCGGTTGCTAGGTTCACGCGAGCGGAGATAACTCCTATTTGTTGGTTGAGTTGCCTTTCTACTGCTTTAACACACCCGGCGCATTTCATACCACTGACATCAAGGGTAATGGTTTCTGGTAGGGAATTATGAATTGTTGTTTCTCTTTTAGGGGTAACTTGCATAAAGTTTTCTCCAATGATTTTTTAATTTTTTTATTCTAATATAGAAAATATAGAAAAAAAGTAATAACTGTTTAGTTATTAAACCTATTTTTTTAAGGTTTTTAGGGCTTAGGCAGAAACCAGTTGGCTTAAGGATATTTCGTGATTTTAAAAATTAGGGTAATTAACCCAGTTTCTTGTTTGGGTAATACTTCTGTAAGTTTCTTGTTTGGGTAGGACTTCTGTAAGTTTCTTGTTTGGGTATGTAAGTACTAATTTTATTTAGTTATCAATAGTTACCTATTTCTGATTTACTATTTACTATATAGGAATTTAAATTATAAATTAAGTATATTATTTATCTATTTTGATTGGTTTAGTAATGTAATCTAATGCTCCTAATTCCCACTTATTCATTTTACCTTTGTCTCTGAAAAGCAGTCATAAAAATCACAGGAATATCTTTATTTCTTTTAATTTTACAGGTAAAAAAAATCAACTACCCCCCCACATGAAAAAAATTGAGATAAATAAGAAAGAATAGAGATACTTTCTATTGCTGGTTTTAAAAAATGCTGATAATCAATAGGCATGAAAATATTAAAATCATACTTTCAAAAAAAAATAACTACTGATTTTATATTAATTTAGTGATAATAGAAAATTAAAATTATGGTGTTTATTGTAGTATTTTTACTATTATTTTTTACCATATAGCAATTATATCTAATTTTTGAAACTGGTGGGCTGCAGAGAAAAACAAAAAGTAAAAATAATCTTGAGCTTTTTTTTCAAAATGCTAGTAATTTTTTATAAATGATTGAATATTGCTATAGTAATTTAAGTAATTTACTTGATACCTAATTATAATTTTCTGAGATTTTGATCTTTATTTATTGGGTTTGAAATCCTTAAAGAAGCAGTCAATACTTATAACATTTTTTTTGATGCCAATTATCATAGATTAATATTAACTTTTTTTCAAACTTTATAATTTAAGTAATTAACACAAAAATCAATTTCTTTTCATAATTAATACTAAGTTCATATTGATTTTATCAATATTGTAGGGAAATTATATCTAACCTCACTAACTATCCGCATTCGGATACTTCAAGTGAAAAATAAAAGATTTTTTGAGAAATAATATTATCTAGTAGAAGAAACTTTTAATCCCAATTAACTTTAAATATGTTACAAATATTTGCCAACTTTAAATGTTAAATAATTTACCGAAATTACAGGAAACGTCAAAGTTTTGAATTTTTCAAACTTAATACATAATTATATAATTTTCCTGAAAAAAAAAGGTATCATCCACAACTGCTAAAAGCTGTTAACATATTTCCTCCATCGGAGTCTGGCTGTTTAGGTTTTCGGCTGTCGCCAATATGAAACCCTGGGGAAGAATGAATGGGTAGCATCTTGGTAGAGAAATACTCAAAACTGATAGCTAATTAATTGTTAATAAAAACTCACTGACAGCTTTAACAAATTCTGCCGTTGACTCATAAGGCAAGACATTTCGCCCTGATATTTGATTACCTTTTGCTTGAGGCAAATATTTTAAATAAGTGTTTATTCTTTGTTCTGGAGTTTCAATTGTATCTGTTTTACTAATAGTTGATGCTTGACTCCCTACTAATACTAAAGTAGGCTGATTAATTTCAGAGATCGCCTGACTAAAATCCTGTCTCCAAAAACCTGCTAAAAAAGAAAAAACTGCATATTTACTTTGGGGATTTTTTGCCCCTTTTTCTAAAGTATCTAACCATTCTTTATCAACTTTATTTGCATTAGCAAATAGTTGTTTTTTTGAAAAAGATTCTAAAAATTTTCTCCTGCGTGCATAACCATAAAATGCATTACCAACTGGGGAATTAAAAAGATTCCATATTAATTTTTTTTGGATGGGTGAACCAGCCTTTTGCATCAACTCAAGTGGAGGGGGTCCAGATAAAATTAAACCAGAAATTAAACTTGATTTTTGTTGTAGTTTGACTAGAGATATAGCAACAGGAAATAAAGCACCTTGCACAACTAAAATTACTGGTTTTTGCACAATTGTCTCTAAAAAATATTGTAATTGTTCAGCCCAGTCTACAGGGTAATATGCCACTGATGGCATATAACTTTCACCACACCCTAATAAATCTGGATTATAAATAGAATTTGGTAAATTTTCTGACTGCCATAGAGAACAAAATCTATGCCAAAAATATTTAGATAAACCAACACCAACTGGATGTATTAATAGCAAAGATGCCCTAGTAGTAACATCCTCTTTTTGCGGATATAATTCATAAGTACAACGATTTCCTTTCCAAATATAAAATTTTGTCATAAGTTCAATAAGAGAAACATTTATTACATATATTCGTAAGTCGGTAGGTTTAATTATTCCTAGAATAGCAATGTAAATTCAAAGTGCTCAAAACCAGTTAATAATTTGCCTGTATGGTTCTTTTCCAAATTTTTTGTCAAAACGTAAATCTTTATCCTACCTATTCAGATAAATCAGGACTTATGCAGAAGAACAATACTCTGCTGTGAAAACGAAACACCCCTAAAGACGCTGTAGGATTTAAGATTTTACCTAAGTCTTGTAAATATATCATATTTGCTCAAAATAAACTATTATAATTTTAAGTATTTTACTTTTGGAATACTTCACAAACAACTAGCTGTAAAGGATTTTAATATTATCAATGTCTGAACTATTTTTTGTAGTGCTATACTTATTCATATCATCATAATCAATAATTTGAGTGGACAAGGCTTTT
This sequence comes from Trichodesmium erythraeum IMS101, assembly GCF_000014265.1. Taxonomy (NCBI): domain Bacteria; kingdom Bacillati; phylum Cyanobacteriota; class Cyanophyceae; order Oscillatoriales; family Microcoleaceae; genus Trichodesmium; species Trichodesmium erythraeum. Next base: position 2,383,671 of record NC_008312.1, on the reverse strand, counting down.
CATGATTAATAGACCATAAAAATTAGAGCGTTGTATACCAAGTCCTAGAACAGGTTATCATTTTTTTATGTTTGCCACCTAAAAACTGTTGTCAAAATCAATCTCTAACCACAAAAATAACATAACTTATTTATAAAGATATTATTGCTTTTACCTTAAACTACACCCATTTTATTTATCAACAGAGGAGTTTCCTACAAATGTCCAACTTTTCTTCCCTAGAGCTAGATCAGCCTATCGAAAAATCCTATGTAATAAACAGCCTCCGTCAACCAATATGGATAGCACTCTTGACTTCTGTAATTATCCATACTGTTTTAGGGGTTAACTTACCAAAACTATCCCTATTCTCCAAGAAAGCTAAATTACCACCAACAGTAGGATTTGTTGAATTAACACCAGAACAACTCGAGCGTCTTCCCCAACCAGAAGAACCAGAAATTACATTCTCTGAAATGCCCGTACCAGAGAACTTTTCCCCTGTTGCACCACCAACTCCAAGTGAAGTACCATTTGTTGCCGAACCTCCATCTTCAGAATTGCCAACAATACCATTAGACCCCTCAGACTACAACTTACCAGAATTACCACCCCTAGACCCTACTAATTTATCCTCTCCTCTTCCCTCTGTTTCGACTCCTTCTGTTTCTAGGCTGCCTAAAAACTCACTGCCATCAGAATTTTCCTACAATTCACCCATACCAAGTATAGCACCATTACCAATAGCTCCAAGATATCAACCCACACCACCTAATACAATTCCTCCACTTATACCGACATTTCAACCTAAACCTAAACCACCACAAATTCCAGAACAAAATCAAATAAATGAATATCAAATTAGACAAAATTTAAAGTTGACAGACGACGTTTATGAATCAGGTTTATCTCGTCGTCCAACTCTAGAAATAGATCCCACAAATGGAACTTCTGTCAATGGAACTTCTGTAGGTGAAAACTCAACTAAGAAATCATACTTAGACGGTTTACAAAAGCCTCCACAACGTTATCAAGATAAAGTTAAAAATCAACAAGATAAAGTTAAAAATCAAAATGCAATGAATAATAAAGAAGAAGATGATACCAATAACGTTCAACCACTAAAAACACCTTTACCTCCAGACCCGACCAAAAAAAATAGATTGCGAGAAGCACCAATAGTTACACAATTACGGGAAGGAAAGACTATAAAAGAAATAGTACAGGAAACACAAAAAGAAAAGGTTGTTGCTACCCCAAAACTTAGTAAAGCCCCAAAGTCTGAACCTGTTGCTCTTACTCCTAAACCATCTCCAACTCCAGAAAAAGCAGAAGAACCTAAAAAAGATTTACCCTCAAACAATTTTGAACAACTACAGCAACAAAAGGTTACTGATGCTTCCCCACTTCTACAACCGCAACCAGAATTTAAGGGTTCATTGTTGCAAAAACTACGGCAAAAAAAGCTAACAAATGCTACCGTTAATGAGGAGTCGCAGTCAAGGGAAACATCTGTAGATGCTGCACTTGCTTATGCGAATTGGGCAATAGAATTAGGAGTAGGTAAGGAAATTTCGACTCACGCGAAAGCTATTCCTGATATTTATCCAGAAGCTGCTTGTGAGCAAAAATTGGAAGGTAAAGCTCTGGTGGGGGTTTTGGTTGATCCAGATGGTAGTATTAGTAAAGGACCGAAGTTGCTCATAGAAAGCGGTTTTCCAATATTAGATAACGCTGCTTTAGATGCTGTAAGCAAGGAGTCATTTGATAGTAGTAATAAGCCTAAATTATATCGGTATGAGTTTGATTTTGATAGTTCTAATTGTACTAGTTAGGGAGTAGGGAGGAATAACTGAGTTGACAATTTACTAATCTATAGGGTTTTGAATACCCTAGTTATTTATTCTTTGTGAATGTGGTCAAATTAGTCGACTCGTTATTTTGCTGCTGAAATAAGTTAGAGTTAATGTACTCACTAGCAAGTAAAATAGTACAGCGCGCAGCCACAGAATAAATGGTATTAAAAAAACTAGCAAGACAAAGATAACCAACTTAGGAGTTTCGTGGCTGTTCTTGATCAATACTTTTTCTGATAATGAAGAGCAAATCTATTTCAAAAATTCCACACGCTCCATCCCACAAGCTATAAAACTTAGGGAAGTTTTTCTATGATGACATTTGCAAAATTCCCTTCCCAGTTCATTGCTTGATTTTGTCTGGTGTGAAATTATTCAATTTTACATCTAGGCAAGAGTCTCAAATTCTACAGCATCAAACTGAAGATCGACTTAGGTCCTATGAAGCAATGGATGCTTTTCCTACAGGGATGTCTTTACTATTTTTTGAGTTGGTTAACATTAAATATAATCCTATTAACCTCTCATAGAGTGGGTTGAGGCTATATTTAAATTTAAAAAATAAGTTTCACTAAAGCCCCCTGAGAAAAGGTTCCTTAAACTTTTGCTTATTGCTGGTTACTATCTTATTTAAGTATTCTCTTACATATTCAGCTTGTTCATAATTTAACTCATATTTACTACTATCAATTTTTTGATCAAAAAGAGGATTTGCCTTTAAACTTTGATAGTAAAAATTTTGTCGAGAAACTTCACTTAATAGCATTAAATCTTCCTCAGAAGGGATTAAACCAGGAGGTAATTTCCCATCTAAAATAGCCTGAACTTTTTCTTGGCAAACACGAGTATTTATGCCGCGTTTTTCTAATAACTGAAAAACTTCTTTCATAGATAAAGGATAATATGAGAAAACTTCCAATATCTCCCAAAGTAGAAAATAATCATTGTATTGTTGCTCAGGTATATCTAGAAGTTGTGGATAGAGAGGTAAGATAGCTAAACCATAAGCAACTCGACCAATAGCTAACTTAATATTTTCTGCCTGAGATAAATAATTATTCCCCCCCTGGTGATTTTTTTGCCCTAAATCTAAATTTTTAGACTCAGCTTTTACATCTTGTACAATAATTGCGTTAGGCAATTTTTGACGTAACCAACGAGCAACCGTCGCCCAACAACCACCACCTCCAGTACAAACAGCCCGGTTAATTCCCACAGGAGATATTCCCACCTTAATTAAAAAACTATTTAACTCTTGATTTAATTGCTTAACAAAAGGTTCCAATACCTTATTTTCCAAGTCTGTTTCTTGTAAGTACTTTATGCGATCGCCTATATTTACAGTGAACTCTTTTTCCCATGGCAGAATTAACTTTAAATTATGAGCTGTTACTAATAATTCTTGCCTATAAGGCGAAGTTTGTAACCACTGCCGTAGTTGATACCTAATTGACAAATCTGGATAACCTGGACGTGGCCATAACCGACCAGATTTTTCTTGACTCTTCCCTAAACTCTCCACATTGTCATCTTGTAATAACAATTGACAAATAATATCTTGGTCTAAAGCATGACCCCCATAAGCAAAACTATGACAATGAAAATTAGAGTAGGTTAAATTTTGCCCACTTTCTGGTAAACTCATCAAAGTGAATTCTGTCGTAGTTGCCCCCACATTCACAATTAAAATTACACCCCTTCTGTATCCTGAGGTAGTGAAATTGTTCGTATCTTTTTCTGCTGAAATGAACTCTGATAAACCTGTAGCGATCGCATCCTCAATCAAAACTATCTGAGTAACATTTTTCACCAAACCTGCTTCTAAAACTGCTTCCCGAAGATTAAAGCGATAAGCTTCTGGCCAACTTGCCGGATAACCCATAACTACAGACCTTAATTGTGCTAAAGCTGAGACAAAAGCTTCATAATTCAATCCCACTGCACCACAAACATAATCATTAGTCATAACTATTGTTTGAGTATCCTTCTCAATTAGAGAAATAGAACTTTGGATATTACCTTGAGGTTGAAGGGTAGCTAATAAAGTTACTAACCCTTGCTTAACTAAACTAAGAGGAACTTGGTGTTTTTCAGACCACTGTAAAACAGGTTCATGAGCAGTTGAAGCATAAAAATTAGGAGAAATTTGAAAAGGTTCTTCTAGTTTATTCTGTAATTTTTGTTTTTTAAATTGAACTACAACGTAAGGAATAGTAGCTTTTAAACTCTGCTTAAAACTTTGTAACAATAAACATTTTTGTTCTATATTTCCCTCTCGATCATTGTCAGATATTTCCAGATGTTGAGCTATATAAACAATTGATGGTAGCCTATATATTTTTTGAGTCGAGCTAAAATCAGTTTTAACTTTTTTTGTAGAGACAGTAAATTCTAGATTAATTTCAGGAATATTCAATTCTGGTTTAACATCTACAAGCTCCCAATAAATAGGATAAACTTCCCCACTTTTCCTATTAAATAACGCTGCGGAAATACTAGTAGTACCAAAATCAATTCCTAAATACCATGGTAAAGTTGCCTGATCTAGTGTTATATCAGCTTCCATTTCTAATGAACTCAAATTTTTTTTTCTGAATTTTTTTTCTCTTGAAGTAAAGTTTCTAGAGGAGAAAATTCCTGATTATCTGTTTCCGTTATTTTTTCATCTATTTCTAATCTTGAGTCATCCAAAAAATCTTCTAGAGTTACTTTATTTGTTGTATTTTCTGCTGAACCATAAATATTTTCTTGTTGACTCGTTCTGGATTTTTTTTGCTCATCAACACTTATGAACAAATCCTCTAAATTAGTAAATTCTGCTTCTGAAGTCATAACCAAACTATCCTCAGAAAACCCGGGAGTATTTTCTGTTAAATCTCCATTCTGATATTCTTCTAATTGTAATTTAGTTTGCTCCTGATCATCTATTAATTCATTTCCATCAATTTCTTCTAAACTATCTAAATCAGAACGCAAACATTGTAGAGTTTGATTATCTAATAAAAATTCCTTAGGTTTTTTATCAGGTTCTTCTACAGGTAATAGACTTTGTCTTAGAGATTCTTGAGTATATGTATCTTCTTCTAATTGAGCTGTGGAAATTTTGAAATTTCGTTGATTTTTTGTAGTAGTAATTAATTTGTTATTTGATTCTTTATCGACTTCTAGCTTTCCAAATAAGTTGCTCAGAGATTCTAGGACTTCAGGATTGTCTAAATTGTCTCTATTTTCTGAGGCATCTAATTTCAATTCTGGGACTATTGGTACTTCATCTTTTATTGTTAAAGATTGATTTTGATAGTTTTGATTTTCTATATCATTATCATCAAAACTAGGAGGTTTTAGTCCAGCATAAATTTCATTTGGATATTGATGAGTTTTAATAGTTTCTAAATCTTGCTTTTCGTTAATCTTAGACTTATCTTCTAGAGAAAATGCTTGACTATTTAATTTTTCTAATTGATGCTTTTTTTTTTCTGTTTCTGTTGTTTTTGATTCCATCTCTACATTTCCAAAAAACTCATAACCTGGATAAGGCAATGGGAATTTATCTATTGGTTGATTTGACCTATCTATTTGAGGGGATAGCTTTTTATTTTGATAATTTTTATCATTCATATTTGCTTCTGTATTATTTTCTTGAGTTTGCTTTTTTTGCTCACTATTATAATTATTTGAATCATCAATCAATGAGTGATTATATTTAGAACTTTCCTCTAGTTTATCCTCGAAAATTTTTATCACTTCAGAGGTTTCCATATCCTTCATATTCTGTAGGGAAATATATTTTTTAGAGGATAAACCACCTTCAGCAGGAGATAAATATTGAGTTGCTAGGCAAAACAAATGTTCAACCAAAATTTCTTGTATCTGGCCAAGTAAAACTTGAGAAAACTCAAAAATAATTTGCTCTTGTTTAGCGTATTGTTGAGCTAGAGAAGAATTTTCCTCTATTTGCTTTTCAAGTCCCCTAATTTCTTCTTGCAGAGCTTGCCGTTGTTTTTTAAGTATGGTGAAATCTTCCTGTATATATTCGTTAATAGGGGCAAAAAACTTTTCTATTAGATGTTGTTTAATCTGAAAGTCAGTAGTGTCTTCTGAAGCTAAATCTGTGTCAATAGAGGGTAGCTGTAAATTGGAGCTATTATCTGGGTCTTCACTCAGATAGTCTAGAGTTTCCTGTAGTATATGTTGAGATTTTTTCAGTGTTTCTTCAATAGTTTGACAATAACTTTCGGTACTAGATTGACTTAGTACCTCATCTATCTCAAAGATTATTGATTGAATTCGGTTACTCTGCTTTTTCAAAATTACTACCCCTTTAATCACCAATTATTAGGAATCATAGAACTTATAAAAGTATAATCTAAGTAAATTTTTTTCTTTCTTTTCCCTAGTGGATATACAATATTTAAATAAACTTTATCAGAGTAATTCCATCCTTTTATTTTATCTATAGTTAAAATATTTAGATGATGGTGAAAACAAGGCAATATTAATGCAGTATTTATAGCTCAAATATTATTCCTTAATAAGCAAAATATTTATCATTAAATATCAGCAATCATTACCACATATATCATTTATAGCCAAAGTTACCCTAAAAAATTATAATATCATATATTCAACAGCTTTATTTAGCTTATAGAATTGCCCAATCTTGCTCATCATAGACAGTCATGATCAAAGTCAAGAACTACAATTATTTATTTTTATTATAGAACAAAGCAAATAGAGTATGGACATTTATACATTTTTAAACTTTTCTCTTTTTTAGTGATGATTTCCCCAGTTAACCGTGGCACTATAGTCTATAGACTTTCAAATTATTAAAGTTAGGTAATTTTATTAATAAAAAATATATTGGCTTTCATTATTAATTTATAATTTACCTCTAGTCTAAATCCCCTGCCCTAATTAGTAGAACAGATAACTTCATGGAAGATAGGTACAGTCACAACCCCCAGTCAAATATAAAACAACTAATACTGTCCACACCATTTTTTGAGAGCTTACCAGAAAAGGCATTAAAAAAAGCAGTGATTCACTTGGTCAGCCGTCAACATCCAGGGAATCAAGTAATCTTACTGGAAAATGATTGGGGATCTTCAGTATACTTTATTTTAGATGGGTGGGTAAAGATTCGCACCTATAATTTAGATGGTAAAGAAGTAACACTAAATATTTTAGGCAAAGGAGAATTATTCGGAGAGATGGCAGCTTTAGATGAAATACCACGCTCTACTGATGTAATTACTCTAGCTCCTACTTTAATTGCTAATATGCCAGCTCAGGACTTTGCTTATCTCATTAATACTGAACCCATAGCAGGAATCCGATTAGCTCAATTAATGGCCAGACGTTTACGACAAGTAAATCGACGACTTAGATTACGAGAAGCAGATGCTCAGGCAAGGGTAACAGATATTTTGCTCTTTCTAGCAGAAGGCCAAGGTACACCTTCCCAACAAGGAATAGAAATTCCTAATTTGCCTCATAGAGAGCTAAGTAGTTTAAGTGGTTTGGCCAGAGAAACAGTAACTAGAGTCTTAAGTAAGTTGGAGAAAAAGTCATTAATTAAACGCGAGCGCGATATTTTATGTATTCCTGACCTCCACGCTTTAGAACGTACACTTGTTTAAAAGTTAAAAGCCAAAACCCAAAACCAAATCAGTGAAAACAACTTCAGATCAAAAACAACCATCAAGCAGCAGAGAAGATCAACCTTTAATTCTAGTAGAAACAGCTTTTCTGGCCAGTACCGCCAGCTTGATTTGGTTTATCAACTATTATTTTCCAGTAGGGCCTTTATTAAAGATTTTTTTCCCCATACCCACTGCTTTACTTTACTTGCGCTGGGGGAGCCGTGCATCTTGGATGGGCGCAATAGTATCGGGATTACTGTTATCTATACTAATGGGGCCAACTCGCAGCATCTTATTTGTAATTCCTTTTGCTTTGATGGGAGTAATGTTGGGAGCATTATGGAGGCGAGGCAAAAGTTGGTTCGTTTCTATTACTTATGGTTCTCTACTTGGCTCTATAGGTTTCTTTTTTAGATTTTGGTTACTTTCAATTTTGTTAGGGCAAGACCTTTGGATCTACTTAATTACACAAGCTACAGAATTAGTAGAATGGGTATTTGTCAAATTAGGATTATTAAATCAACCCAATTTACTATTAGTTCAACTGATAGCTTTAATCCTGATTTTTATAAACAATGTTATCTACTTATCCGTTGTACATTTAGTAGCTTTATTATTACTAGATAGGATCGGAAACTCTATTCCTAGACCTCCTAAATGGATAAAAAAATTGCTGGATTATGATTAGTTAAAAAATAGGAAATAGAAAACACGGAATATAAAGTGAGTTTGAAACTTTACCTGACTATCCTCAAAAGTGCTGTCAATAATTTCCTAGCTTAAACCCTTCCTTTTTCCTGACTTATTACTTTCTTTATCAATTGAACTATCACCCATTATCCAATCATGATTCGTGTTTATACCCAGAGACAACAGGGAAAAAATTGGCTCCAAAGGTATCAAGGCTACAAACCAATTTTTGGTTGTATTTTAGGATTTACAGATACAGGTCTAATTCCAGGAATTTCGGCAGCAGGAGCAACGCCACAAGACCGCCAATATACTTGTTTAGCAGATATAGAATTTTTATATAACGGTCTACAACTACAACCCCAATATCCATTACCTCCCCTTGAGGCTGGTGCTTCCCCAGTCTTAATCACAAAAGCAATTATTGATACTCTCAATATTCCTCTTTATTTATTTAATGCTGGCTTATACCATAAACCAACTGTTCCAACAATTGATTTGGGAGGCGCTCCTGCTCGTTGTTTAACTTCTGGTCATGCTTTAGATCTGGCAACAATTCAACATTTACTAGAAGTAGGTAGTTATTGGGGTCGGAAGTTAGCTGATGAAGCAAAAGATAGCTATGTGATTTTAGGAGAATGTGTAGTTGGAGGAACAACTACCGCTTTAGCAGTTTTATTAGGTTTGGGTATTGGCGCTATTGGTAAAGTAAATAGCAGTCATCCTCAATGTAATCATGATCAAAAATTGGCTGTAGTACATCAGGGTTTACAGGAGGCTGGCTTTCATTCGGCGCTTCCAGTGTCAGAACCTCTAAAACTAGTCGCTGCAGTTGGAGACCCGATGCAAATAGTAGTAGCAGGAATGGGAATGGCAGCAAGTCTCAAGGTGGGGGTAATGTTAGCTGGTGGAACGCAAATGCTGGCTGTTTATGCTTTAATGCAAGTATTGGCAGAAAAGTTATCTTTACTTTGGAGACCTGAGAATATTGTGGTGGGAACAACTCGTTGGGTTGCTGAAGATCCCACGGGAGACACCGTTGGGTTAGCACAAGAGATTGGTTGTGTACCTTTAATGGCAACACAACTTCATTTTGATGAGTCTTGTTATCCTCAACTACAAGCTTATGAAAGGGGATATGTTAAGGAAGGAGTTGGCTGTGGAGGCTGCGCGATCACTGCTCATTTATATAGAAATTGGAATCAAACTCAATTACTGAAAGCTGTTGAAGATTTGTTTGCGTCTTTTATATTTCTTGAATAAAAAATTAGCAACATAGTTTTACACGTAAGTCAAAAGTTAACCTCCCTTACCCTAGGGCTGTTTCTTTCTCTCAAAAAAAAGGTGGGGTTCCAGGGGAGCTCGGGGAACTTTAGGAAAAAATAGGTTAAAAACCCAAGGTGAGAAGTCAAAAGATATCAAAGAAGTGGGTTTTCCATACCCAAATGAATTATCAAAAACAGGATTTACCAATGTCAATGTCGGCGTCCTAAATGTATAGCTATATAGCGGTTGGGTAAGAGTTTTTTGTTGCAGTTTTTTAATCTGAAGATTTCATCTAATGATTCTACACCATAAGGGTTGTGGTTTGATATGAATATTATTACTATACAATATTATAACCTACTCAGCAGGTGCATAAAATTAATTACACAATTTATAAAAGCTCAATTCTTTGTTTTCTAAAGAACCCAGAGAATTAGAATAGGTAAATAATTTCTTTAAGTACTTAAGAAAGTACACAAAATTAATTACATATCTATAGAAGCTGAATTATTTGCTTTCTAAAGATGCTAGAGAATTAGAATAGGTAAATAATTTTGTGATGATGTTTATATTTTACTCTATATTTTAATCCTCAGGGTTATATCAAGTCTCATTAAATAGTTTTGTTTTCCTTTTCAACTGATTCCTTAGTTGCAGATATGATGAGATTACATTCAGGACATTGCATAATTTTAGACTATATAATCAAAATGATATTTAAAATCAGATCTTAATTCATAGCTTGATTCACCAACGCCTGAAAATGCTATATATGTAATCTCTAAAATTTAATTTTTTTTGATAGTAATTGTTCTTCTAAGGAAGCAATTCGATTATAAGCTGCTGTTAACTGAGCTGTTAACCGTTGAATTTGAATATTTGATGTTAATTCTCCATCAATATTTTGACTACTCTTATTCAAATAATTATCATCTACTAGGACATCCTTATGTTCTAATTCTGGGTTAAAATAGTCATATTTTTCTTGAAGTTCATTGCCTTGTTGCAGATTAGAATCAGTTTCTGTAGTTTGATATTTATTTACTTTCTCAATAATTATGTAATTTGATACCTTGTCATTGAGTTGTTCAATAATTCTATATATTACTTCAACTTTTTTAGTCAAAGCAAAAATTTGTTCTTGCAATAGTTCCATATATTTCTTCACCACTTGAAAATTAAGTTTACACTATTCAATCCTAATTAACTTCTATATCTATGTGGTTATTATTTTTAATTTCTTAACTTTATAATAATAATTGATTTATTAAAAAAAGATTAAATATTTATATAACTGAAGATAATGTTAAACTGAAAAAAATCAAAGATAATCTCTAGAGTTTTATTAAAAATTAGTGCTATATAATTTTTTTTAAGTAACTTGATTTACACTAAAAATATTTCAAATAATTGAAAATAAATATAAGTATCAAACGACTATTTCATGTATATGTGTCAATTTAATTTATAAAATTCACACTTTTATGGCAAAGTGATTTGGTCATTAAAATTATATTGATATTGATTTTATTAACACAAATATAACTATTTACAGCGGATTTCATGGTTTATTAATCAAAGTAAATTTAGCTTTTTCAACAATTTTTAAGTATATAATTAAGTTTTTATTATTGTTAAGCAAATCTACTGTAATAACTCTTTCCGGACTTACATATAATAGGCTATATATATGTCTAACTACTCATCGGTACTTTGACATTTTTTAACTGCAAAAAATGTCTATTATTACTCTTATTGGGTAAGATAAATATGCAACTTTTTATAAAAAAATAAAAATCTAATAATTCTTATATAAGGGTTGAATGTAATTTTTAACTTACGTTTTACTAAACTACTTTTATTACATTTATAAAAATTATCAAGCATTTACTATAACTATTTTTTAGGGAGCAATGTAGTTTTAAACTTTTTCCCATGGGCATGTCGCATTTTCTTGTATAAATAAGCGTTTTTTTACACCCTTGATTACTATTAGATATAATTATTGTTAACTATTTACCATCTTGATCCAATTTTTTATTCTTTTATTTTTCTCTCTTAAGTATGACTAATATCAGTATTAATACTGCTATTTTTAATATTAAAAAAGTATTTATGGTTAAAATTACTTTTGATTTCTCATACTACTTTAAATGCTCTTATAAGCCTTATTTACAAATCATAAAACATTTGGCTATACTTGAACTTTATATTGATTGATAAATGCTATTTATTATTGACTTAACTTTATTTTCTACTAACCTCTGTAATCTATCCAGTTATTTTTTAAAATCTTCCCCGGGCACCATGAATACATGATAAATGGTATTAATAATATACAGATATTATTGTTTTTAATATTTTAACTTATTCTATTCCTTTCCTGACAGTTAATTTTTCGATTTTATTTTTTTATATATCAAATATATCCCTGCCTTAATATCCTTTATATTCTTATTTTTTTTACTCCCTATCATATTTTTTTTGCTGTTTATTGAATGAGTATTTATGACTTTATTGACAAACTTATCTGACTACTAAGTCTACTATTAATCCACATCTATCTGTGATAATTATTTGTGAAATTAAATGTATATTTTTTGTATTTACCTGAATAATATGTTTCCTATGTTTCCTATTTAAAAAGTATTTTTATGTCTTTCTGGTTTACTGTATAAAGTTAATTATAGCTATTTTAATATTTCTTTATCCTATAACTCTATAATTCTTTTTTTTTTACCCACTCCAATAATCTTGCTGGTAGTAATTACCGGAAAATAACCACTTAACTTATTCTCAAATATATTGTTGGCAATTAATCACTGACACCAAAATTTATTCCTATCAATTTAAATATCTGCTTCTAGTAGAAATAATATAAAGTTTATCTAATTTACTTACTAGGAATTAATCATGTTTCTACTACCCTTTACTTTAATTAATATTTTTTTTTACAAAGGGCTTTGACCGATTCTCTTTCTCCAACAATATTCTGAGCATTTTATATTAATTTTTGAAAGCTGTATGTTAGTGACACCAATAACTCTCTTTGTCCGTTTTCGATGGTTATTAATATATTCTAATACTTGATTCAGATCGGGGCTGCATAAAGAATAATAGACTACTATATTTGATGTTAATTTTGATTTTGGAGATGTCTATTAGAAAGATCAACTAATATCACTGTTAATACATAATCATAAAATTGGACAGGAAATTCAGTTAGATTTTAGATATTATACCCAAGCATAATAAATTATAATAGTCACCTGTTTTATAAAAGTTTTTATACTTATAAATAGTAAAGAACATCCATAGTAATTTTGATACTAGATTAATGACCAATAAATAAGGTTTTAAGCCTACCCTTTCATGGGGATAAAAAGAAATTTATGATTTCAAGCCCTCAACCAAAGTGAGAGGTACTAATAACTTATAACTGATAACTGAAATGACAGTAGAGATTACCTTATTGCCTTTAGGCTTTCAATTTACTTCTCCAGGTCCAATTATTTTTCAGTTGGGACCTTTGATAATTCGCTGGTATGGACTTTTAATTGCAGCTGCACTATTAATTGGAGTCACTCTTTCCCAATACTTAGCTAAACTTCGTCATGTTAACCCAGAATTATTGGGTGATTTAGTGATTTGGTTAGTATTAGCCGCAATTCCTGGAGCCCGTTTGTACTATGTTCTCTTTGAGTGGGAACAATATCAACAAAATCCTATAGATATGATTGCTATTTGGAAAGGAGGAATTGCAATTCATGGAGCAATTATTGGTGGGGCGATCGCTGCTTTGATTTTTGCCAGACTCAATAAAATTTCTTTCTGGCAATTAGCAGATTTAGTAGCTCCTTCTTTAATTTTAGGACAAGTCATCGGTCGGTGGGGTAATTTTTTCAATTCTGAGGCTTTTGGCAGTCCCACAGATTTACCTTGGAAGTTGTATATTCCTCCAGAACGTCGTCCGTTAGACTTAATAAGTTTTGATTATTTCCATCCGACTTTTTTATATGAGTCTTTATGGAATTTGATAGTATTTGGATTATTAATATTTCTTTTTTTTAGAGATTTGCGGGGTAGACCTCGACTTAAACCAGGGACTTTATTTCTAGTCTATATGGTTGCTTATAGTAGTGGACGGATTTGGATTGAAGCATTGCGCACTGATAGTTTAATGTTAGGACCATTACGCATTGCTCAGTTTGTCAGTTTAGCTGGTATTTTGTTGGGATTAATAGGTTTAGGGTGGCTATATTTGTTGAAACGACCTTTGCTAGATGTTTTACCCCCAGAAGTTAAAGAAACAAACTGAACTAAACTAAGTGAAAAATTAGAAAAGTCCTAGACATAAAGCCTAGGACTAAACCAGGGTGCATCTACCATTCCATTTATCTGAAGATAAAGACTCATATCCGGAAAAATTAATGAACGATACTAAAAGTCTCACACCAGCAGTTTACATTTTAGGGGCAGGCCCTGGAGCTCCGGACTTATTAACGGTGAAGGCTGACAAAATCTTAACTACAGCAGATGTAATTCTATATGCAGATTCTTTGGTACCCAAACAAATGTTAAGGAATGTGCGTCATGATGCTGAGATTATCACAACGGCTAATAAAACTTTAGAAGAAATTTTACCTTTAATGATTGACCGAGTCAGAAAAGGTCTTTCTGTGGTGCGCCTTCATTCTGGAGACCCTAGTTTATATGGGGCGGTTTATGAACAAATGCAACTTTTGGCTGAAGCGGGAATTGATTTTGAGATTGTGCCTGGAATTAGTGCATTTCAGGATGCAGCAGCTAAGTTAAAGGTTGAGTTGACTGTGCCTGGGTTGGTACAGACTATTATTTTAACAAGAATTAGTGGGAAAGCAACTGCTGTTCCTTCAAGGGAAGAATTGGGTAGTTTGGCAGCTCATGGAGCCAGTTTATGTTTATATTTGAGTGCCCGATATGTGTGGGAAGCACAAGAAAAGTTGATGGAACATTATTCGGCTGACATACCTGTGGCGATATGTTATAGGTTGGGATGGCCTGATGAGAAAATTTGGGTTGTGCCTTTGGAGAAAATGGCCCTTATGACTGAAGAGAAACAGTTAGTTAGAACCACACTTTATGTGATTAGTCCTGCTTTGGAGAAGCTGGAAAAAGTAGGTCGCTCTGGTCTTTATAATCCTGAACATAATCATTTATTTCGAGGAAAACATAACAGAAAAAATTAAATTTAACTAATAGCAAATGATTCCAAAGTTTAAAGATAAATAGCTTTAATTAATCGAGACTTTATAATTCCTGAAGTGGATGGAATTGATTAATTATGACTATTAAAATATCTAATTAATCAATACTCCTGCTTCAGAAATAGAAAAACAAATATCAAAGCTCGTATGCTCATCCAATCCATGATGGTATTATTATAGTCTGTTATCCTTCCTCTTAAATTAATTGAATTTAATTCATACTTACTTCTCCTGATTCTCGAATGTTTAGTATAACTTGATAACTAGGGTTCAGATACTATCTCATGGTTTTCAAGTAATAGTAATTAAACAGTTTATCGGAGATAAAATTCCTGGAGACTACAGTATGAAGCCGGAAATCTGACTCAGAGCCAGAGGAGTTTCTCTTATGTTGGACTACTTAATTCCAAACCTTTGGAATCCTAATCATTCCCTCACTAAAAGTTGGCCACCGTTACGGGGGAATCTCCACTGTAGTGATAAACATTGACTTTCAGTTTATTATTAAGAGCAGTTAGGTATCCTAAGTAACCACGCTCCCTAATTTAGGAAAAATAATAATTTTATCTACGCAATTGAAAAATATTGTGTTTATCTAAAGCTATAAGTCAAAAAAAACTTGCCCTAAACTTTTAGAAACAACCAAAATCTTAGAAAAACAAACCCATAAATCACAAGTCCTGTCTATAATTAATTAAAAATCAATCTATCCAGTAGAAAAACTGGCCTTCATGGTTCATATCAAATGCTTGGAACTGACCAACTTTAAATCCTTCGGTGGCACAACCACAATTCCGTTGCTGCCGGGGTTTACTGTGGTTTCTGGACCAAATGGTTCTGGTAAATCCAATATTCTTGATGCACTTCTATTTTGCCTGGGCTTATCAACTTCCAAAGGCATGAGAGCTGAACGTCTTCCAGATCTGGTTAACAATAAATTAGCTGGACGTAAAACTGTTGAAACTATTGTGACTGTTACCTTTGATTTAGAAGACCTTTCAAGTCAAAAGAATGGCCAGAATGAACTGGGCTCAGTACAGCCACAAGTACCGGAAGTAGAAGAAAATGGATATAAGACTCGGGAAACTAAAGATCCTTTTGAGATAACTAATTCTTTTGATTCATTATTAGAGTGGAGCATTTCTCGTCGCCTGCGGGTTACCAAGCAAGGTACTTATACTTCTACCTACTATATGAATGGTCAGCCATGTACTCTGAGCCAACTCCATGAACAACTAAATCAACTTCGGGTTTACGCTGAAGGATATAATGTAGTTCTCCAGGGTGATGTGACTGGTATTATTTCTATGAAGTCTCGGGAACGTCGGGAGATTATTGATGAGTTGGCAGGTGTGGCTCAGTTTGACAGAAAAATTTCTTTGGCAAAAGAAAAATTAGATTTAGTTAAGGAGCAGGAGGAAAAAAGTCGTATTGTAGAAAGAGAACTGGAAAAACAATGTGGCCGTCTTTCTCAAGATTGTGTAAAGGCTAAAAAATATCAACAACTACGAGGGGAACTTGAGGAGAAAAGTCTCTGGCAAACAATACTCAGATGGCAAAATCTACAAAAACAGGAATGGAAACTGAGGGAAAATATTGAGTCAGGCGATCGCTCTGTCACTGAATTTAACCAAAATATTCAAGCTAAAGAAACTGAAGTTAGACAAGCTCAAACTGAACTAGATGACCTTAACGCCCAAGTGAAAGCTTTGGGGGAAGAACAACTTTTAGCTTTACAGTCCAGCCTCGCGACTCAAGAAGCGGAGCGCTGTCAATTTCAAAAAAAGCACAAAGAATTAGAAGCTACTATTCAGCAGACTCAAAAAAATTTGAGTCAATTAGAGCAAGAAGTAAATAAACACCAGCAAAATTTAGAAGTATTAGCTACTGAAATTGTTGTCCAAACTCAAAATGTTTCATTTTTAGAAGCTGGTCGTAATGAAGCCCAAGAAATTCTTAATCAACAACGAGGTTCAGCTAGTGCTATTGCTGATACTGCTGAAGCTTGGGTTAAGGAACAGGGTCAACTTCATCATCAAATTGAAAGTCTACAACAAACTCTCAACCCTCAACGAACTGAACAAGCTAGAGTTAGGGAACGAGCTTATCAGTTAGAAAAGCAAATTCAAGAACAGCAAGAGTCTCTAGGAGTTTTAGGGGAAGAAATTGAAGGTTATGGTAAGCACTATGAACAGGTAAAAGAGTCGAAAGAGACAGCTAGGTATCAAGTAGAGTCTTTAACGAAACAATTGGAGGCTGTAGAACAAGATTTAAAAGTTCAGCAAGATACTCAGACTCGCCTACTACAAGAACAAAGAGACAGACAAAGAAAACTTGATAAGTTAGAAGCCCAGCAACAGGCAATTCAAGAGGCTACTGGTACTTATGCTACTAAGATGCTACAACAGTCGGGTATTTCTGGGATCTGTGGTCTGGTGGCACAGTTAGGGAGGGTTGAACCAAAATATCAACTGGCTTTAGAAATTGCTGCTGGTGGCCGTCTAGGAAATATGGTGGTCGAAAATGATGGAGTGGCAGCTTTGGGGATTGAATTTTTGAAACGACACAAAGCTGGTCGGATGACGTTTTTGCCTTTGAATAAAATTAGATATCCTGCTCAGAAACGGGATGGTAGTTTAGGTTGGGGAGCAGCTGGGTTTATAGATTATGCTGTGAATTTGATTGAGTGTGACCCCCATTATCAAGATATTTTTGCTTATGTGTTTGGTTCGACTTTAGTATTTGATATTTTGGTGAATGCCCGCAAGTATTTGGGTAAATATCGGATAGTTACTCTGGATGGGGAAATATTGGAAAGTAGTGGGGCGATGACTGGTGGAAGTATGTCGCGCCGTTCGGGAAGCTTGCATTTTGGCACGGTTGATGGTAGGGACTTGACAGAAATAGGGGAAATGGAAAGTCATAGTCAACGTTTGCAAGAAATAGATATAGTTCTGGAGCGATGTTTGGTGGAGATAGAGGGGTTAAAAGAAAAGGTGAAAGAGCGATCGCAAGCTTTCATGGAAGGAAAGCAGTATTTTAGGGAAACTGAGCTAAAAGTATCACAAATTGAGGCTGAACTGCAAAGATTGATTAGACAACAAGAGCAAGGACAAGGGCAACTAGAGAAAAATAATCAGGAGCTAGTTGATGCTCATAATAGGTTGATGTCCTTAGACCAAGAAATTCCAGCTCAGGAAGTCCAGTTGACTGAGTTAAGGAAAACTTTGGCTGAGTTGGAAAAGTCTCATACTCATAGTGAATGGCAACAACTCCAAACTATGATTCGGTCTCAAGAGGTAGTTTTGCAAGAACAGGAAGCTACTTTGCGCAGTGCTGAACAAAAATTACAGCATTTGGAAAATCAACAACGGCTTTTGCAGGAGAAGGTAGAGGCAATTTCCCGTCGCTGTTCAGAATATCAAGAACAAGAATTAGATGCTTATAATACCATAAAAGAAGTAAAAAGTCAAATCTTAGTTGTAGATGAGGAAGTTGGCAAGACGAGAGAAGGAATGGCCAAAGTCGAAGAAAGGCTGGGTACAGAAAAACAAAAACGAGATGAAGCTGAAGCTAATTTGCGGGAGTTATATTTGGCAAAACAAGGATTAGAATGGCAACTACAAAAATTACAGGAATCTCAACAGGGACGTCGGGAACAGTTGGTCCCTTTGCAAATTCTCTTAGAAGAGCAGAAAGCAGAATTGCCTGATCCATTGCCAATAGTGCCTGAAAAGATAAAAATGACAGAGTTGGAGAAGGAGGTGCGATCGCTACAGAAACAACTGCAAGCCCTAGAACCTGTAAATATGTTGGCTCTTGAAGAATATGAGCAAACTCAGAAACGACTAGAAGAATTAAGTCAAAAGTTAGGCACTCTTGAGGAGGAGCGGACAGCATTGTTGTTAAGAATAGAAAACTTTACTACTATGAGACAACGTTCATTTTTTGAAGCGTTTAATGCTGTAAATAAAAATTTTCAGACAATTTTTGCTGCACTTTCTGAAGGAGACGGCTATCTTCAATTAGATAATCAAGAAGATCCTTTTAACAGTGGGTTAAATTTAGTCGCTCACCCTAAAGGAAAGCCGGTACAAAGGTTGGCCTCTATGTCTGGAGGAGAGAAGTCTTTAACAGCTTTAAGCTTTATTTTTGCTCTACAACGCTACCGTCCATCTCCTTTTTATGCTTTTGACGAAGTGGATATGTTTTTAGATGGGGCCAATGTGGAGCGATTAGCTAAAATGATTAAACAACAGGCAGAAGGGGCTCAGTTTATTGTGGTAAGTTTACGAAGGCCAATGATGGAATTATCAGAGCGTACTATCGGCGTGACCCAAGCTAGAGGTGCTTATACCCAAGTTTTAGGTATAAAAATGAGTCAACATTAGATTTATTTGTTCTTGCAAAAAAAAAGTGAAAGTCAGTTTAAGAAGGAGGCAGGAGTTACAGAAACTCTAGAGGACTAGTATTAACTGTTACATATTAACTGTTAAGCATTAAGTAAATATGATATTATATATTATAATGATATAATTATATATTTTATGATACTAAAATTTAAAGGTGAACTACAGTCAAATAAGTAAAAAAATTATGCTGGCTCAACGCGCAGGTATAGCTCAGTATGATTGTCATTGGCAATTATGATTAACCATAAATATATTGCAATATAACTAAAATTACTTAGATAGCATTGGAGTAAATTCTTGACTGCTGTTAATATACATAAGCTACTACTAGCAATGGTCAAATCTAAGCGCAACTGGCTTGAAAATTAAATTCAGAATTTAATTCTACCTAGATCTGATTTAACCCTTTATTAATCAATTATGATTTTATATAACTGTTGACTTTTGCCTTTTGATTTTTGCTTTTTGACTTTTAACTTTTAACTTATTATTTAATTATCAAAATAATCGGGATTAGATTACAATGAGATCTGAAAAAAACCGCCAACGCTCTGAACTGTTAGGAACTCAAATAATTACTCGTGATAAAGGTAAACGCCTAGGAGTAGTAAGTCAATTATGGGTAGATGTTGATAAACGGGAAGTAGTAGCTATTGGGCTACGGGACAATATATTGGCAGTTGCTGGAATACCTAAGTTTATGTTTCTCAAGGACGTCTGTGAAATAGGTGATGTGATATTAGTAGATGACGAAGAAGTAATAGAGGAAGATATTGATACTGAAGCTTATAGTGGGTTGATAAATAGTGAAGTTTTGACAGAAAATGGTGATTTTTTAGGCAGGGTTCGAGATTTCAAGTGTGATGTAAGAGATGGTAAAGTTTTGTCATTGATTATCGCTTCCATTGGTATACCCCAAATTCCAGACCAAATTATCAGCACTTATGAAATGCCTATTGATGAAATTGTTGCTAGTGGGCCCAATCGTCTAATTGTTTTTGAAGGTTCTGAAGAAAAACTACAACAGTTAACAGTAGGAGTATTGGAACGTCTGGGTCTAGCAGAAGCACCTTGGCAAAAAGAGGAAGAAGGTTTATATAACCCTCCTACTGTAAATCCTGATAACCAATTAGGTCCAGGACAGTTAGTGTCTCGTGAACCTATTCGTACAGCCAGACGCTCTACTCAGGAGACATGGGATGATAACTGGGTTGAACCAGAGCCAGTAGAAAGTAGGGTAATTGAACCAGAACCAGTTTATCGTAAGTATTATGAACAAGAAATGGCTCCTCCTCCCCGGCAGCGAGAACAAGAAGCGGTTTATGATAATTATTATGAGCCAGAGCCTGTTGCTCCCCCATCAGCGCGTCAGGTAAGGGTAGAACCTGCTGATAATGACTACTATGAGGAAGAAGGTAATTGGGGTGACTCAGAGACTGGATATGATAATGAACAGGATAGATATCAGAAGAAAGAGGATGGATATCAGAAGAAAGAGGATGGATATCAGAAGAAAGAATATAAAGCAACTTCGGAGTATGAATATGATGAGGAGATAGATAGAGATGCTTGGGCTGATGATGAGGCTCCAAAACCTTATCAGGCTCCACGGGTGAATATTCCTGAAAAAACTAAGGTCCCAGAATATGAAGATTATTAGGTTACTGTTTTGATCTGTTACTGCTAGCCTAAGTTTTGCCAGTTAATTTTTGTCACTGCTGACAACTAAGGGTTAGTTTTAAGAAAAAAATTTATCTGCCTATTTATCTTTAGGAGCTTGTTTTCTAAGCTCCTTTTCTAATGGCTCGCTCTGACAAAATTTACTACTCTATAATAGTTAAAACAAAAATAGCTCTTATAAATAAGCTGATATTTGTCTATATTGATTGATATTTTATTCAGCTTGTCTTGATATTATGAGTGCTAACACTTGTTGAGAATACATAATAAAAGTAACGGGGTTCGGGGGTATCTCCCAATGTCTACTGTAAAAACCTGTAGACGCTTTTACAGTAATTTTTATGTTCATAGACTACAGTAAAAATAATGTACGCAAGTTCCCTACAAGGTTTTGGTTATGGGGATGTGGTTTATGAATTTGAAAAGCGCCGTAAGCGGTTATTTTGCTTTAATGGTTTGCGCTTACAGTAGTTTCAATTGCGATCTGCATTTAGGAAAAGATTGATAGAATACTACTCAAATCAAATTTTTAACTACTTCAATAACGGCTTCTGGAGTGTTTACAACAAAAACTGTTTGAGGAGATAAGGCAACAAAAAAAGCCTGACTTTCTAAGTTATTATTCAACAAAATTACTTTTTTATTATTCTTAATTGCTAAAGCAATTTCGGAAGCAGTTCCTACTCCCATTCCGCAGGCAATAACAACGTCACTAGAAAGTACATTAATATTATTACGACTATTTCCCATATCAGTAATAATGGGAATATCTACAGCCTCAGAAATACTATGAAGATTATTGTCGGGTAAAATTCCAATAGTTAAACCATTAAGAAATTTCGCTCCCCGACTCGCAGCATCCATTACTCCAATATTTCGCCCTCCTGTCAATAATACCCAAGATTCTTGAGCAATTAATTGACCTAGTTTATAGGCATTTTTTAGGTCTGTTGAAGTGGCGCTATTGCCAGGACCCATGACACCGATGATGGTTTTTTTCATTTTTGGTATTTTTTTTTATTTTATAGCTGAAATAACTTACGGTGCTTTCTTTTTTTATGAGTTAAAACTACCTGGGGAAGATACCTACAATACATAATTTTTACTATTTACTTTGTAGATAATTTGCCTGAAATATGCTGTATATTATGTCCGGTTAAATACTTATACTTTCCAATAGATGAGTTACTTATGCTGAATTTGGGAGGTGGAAAAAGGTTGAATTTTACTTACGAGGGAAGGTTTTTTAATTATTGATTATCCGAACATAATATTACTGGTATTTTAACTGAAAAAAATGAGGTTTTGATAATTTTTTATCTACTATTAAATCAATGTTTTGATAATTGATTTATCTCTCAATTTTGCCTAGATAATTAGCTAATAGCTGAGGACTGAATGGTAATATTTTTTTTGATAAAATATTACCATTTAATTATTTTATTTTTTGTTTTTAGGTTTGGTAAGATGCCAGGTTATTCCTCCTGCTAATAGGGTGGCTAAAATGCTTAAAATTAAAGTCAAAATAACAGGATGAATTGTTTCTATTTTTCCGGTAGATTTGAAGGTTAGAGGTACATCAATATGACCAGTACTAGAAGCAATAATTCCTCCTGTTCCTAATCCTATACCAATAATTTGAATGGTTCTTTCTAAGTGGCGATCGCTTTCTAATTGGTCTGTTTCTGCTATGCCTCTAATTGCGTTTACTAATTGTTCAAATAACTGCTGACCAGGGGATAGATAGTTAATATCGGTTTCAATTTGTCTGTGACGGATGTGGCTGGTTTTATTCAAAAATTCTTGCCAATATGGAGGGATTTCACTAGTTTTTTTAATTTTTTCTAGGCAGATTTCATAATTTTTGATGTTTGTTTCGAGGGCGGTTTTATGTGTTTTTAGGTCTCGCACATAACGGGAATAATATAGATAGTCTTTTGGTATTTTTTCGAGGATTTCTTTGAGAGATTCTAGTCTGGTTTTTGGGTCTTCTATTATTTTAGAGAAGTTTTCCATTTGTGTTTCTAATTTGCCGTAGGATTTTCGGGCTTTGGGGTAGAGATTTCGTGATTCTTGATAGATAAAATTGATTTTATGGCGACAACATAATAATTGTAATATCCATTCATAGGATTTTTCTGCTAGTTTTAATGTTTCTGCTTGACTATTTTTTAATAAGACTAATATTTTGAATGGTTGACTTTGGTTATTATTTTGGTTTAATTCTGTTCCTTGGTATTCAAATAGTAAGCTATTAAATAATTTGCTTTGGCTGAGAAATACAGGTTCAATTTGGGCGGAATTGAATAAGTTTTCTACACATTCATCGGCTATTTGTTGGGGATTTACTTCTGAGTCTATTTCTCCATAAATTAAAAATGTTTCTCCTAGTGATGCTTGAATTGATGAGGGTAATAGGTTGTTTATGGGGAATTTTTTTAGTTGAGAAATATCTAGTTTTTCTTCTGATAATTTAGGTGTGAGAGTTAGGTCGGCGGCGTAGGTGTCGTTGAGGATAAATGGCTGGAGATTACCTGCTATTTTGCATTCTTCTATTTCAATTACACCTAGGTCTATTGTTTGCTTTGATCTGCTCATCCACCAGTTATTTTCATGAGTTTTAAAATCTAGGTTGTAGTTGCCATTTTGGTCGTAGCAAATTAATTGATGGGGTAAATATTTGAGTCCTAAAAATGGTAGAGATTTTTCTCCGAGTTGGGTGAGGTTTTCCCATAATAATTTGCCTTCCTGGTCGTTTGTTTCTGAAGATTCTAGGAATGGAGAATATAGATGAAATGCTAATAAGCTAATTGTCAAGTTTTTCATTTTTAGATTTAGTATTTTGTTTCATTTTTCAATCTAGCCTACAATTTTATGGCTATTATATATGTTTTTCTATAGATATTAATACTACTTTTTTGGGTTTTGATTTTTCAATTTAACTTACATTTTTTTGGCTGCTATCTACATTTTTCTATGGCTATTAATATTACTTTTTTGGGTTTTGATTTTTCAATTTAACTTACATTTTTTTGGCTGCTATCTACATTTTTCTATAGTTATTAATATTATTGCTGTTGGGTTTCATTGTGCAACGCAACCTACAATTTTGCAGCTTTTTATAGGAGGAGTTAACTGCAGTTAACCCCCCTACAAATATTTGATAATTTCTTTCTTATATAAATTTTGCAGTTGTGATTTTTCCAATTGATATTATTGGCTTTGGGTTTCGTTTTTCCTGTTTTCTGCCCAACCTACAACTACAATTTACCAACTTTAAGTTGATTATTTCTTTTCAGAGTTTTCCTCTGGTTTCGGTTCAGGAGTATTTTTTTTGATGGCATTAAGTATTAACTCTTTGGTAGATTCATTTTCGTTTCCCGGAGGAGCTTTTGCCCCGCCAAAACCTAATTTTCTCCACTCAATCTCTGGTAATTTCTTCACTTGATTTCTATAGGCTTCTTGAATTTCTAACCGAGATTCTTCCCTTAACCAATCATCAATTTGATTGGCTATTTCTTCAGAATCTTCTGGCATTTGCTCGACTAAATTTAATAAGTTGGGAAACTCTTCAGGGGGGATGGCTTGATCATTTATTATGTCAATAAATGTTTTGATAGTATAGTAGTCTTCATACATAGGTTATTCTCCTTTTCCGACAACACAAAAACCAGCCCAAAAATAAGGTGAGTTATATGGTTTACAATTGACTCCTTCTAGATTTTCCATTTTAGTAAATGTTTCTTCTAATTTTTCTTGCCAAATAATTTTTAGAGGGGACTTTATGACCCACTCTTTCAATTCTTGCACCTTTGTATCTCTTAACCAGTTTTGGGCTATTTTTAAGGCTATTATTATATTATCATATTTTTTTAATTCTTGATATAATCTTAACATTAATAACGCTGTTGCATCAACTCTCACACTCCAAAGACTGGCAATAATATTTGTACTTCCTGCTAGGAGAAAACCGCTGGGTAAACCTACATATTCTTGATTTAAGATATCTGTTAATCCTGTTTCGCAAGCGGCTAGGGTTACTAGGCGACATTTGCTTAAATTTAGGTTTTGAATAATATCTCCTAATGTGAGTTTTTCATCGGCTAATATTAATCCTGAATCTAGGGGAGAAAAAGGTTCAAATACTCCGTGACAGAAGAATAATACCGAGTTAGCAAGGGATAATTTGGAATCGTTAATTAATGCTGATTTTGTGGCTTGATTTTTTGGGATTATTTCCACATTATTAAATTGTTTTTTGATTATTGAAATAATGCCTAAGTCTTGCCCGTATAAATCTGGGGTGGGGGTTTGAATGGCAAATAAACTCTGAAATTCTTGGTTGTTTCGTTCTCTAACTTTTTGCAATATTTGGCAGCTTGGAGCATAGCTTACTCCCTGGTTAAAATAATCCTGGAGATATTTTTTTTCTGGGTTTTCTTGACTATTTTCTGGGTTATTAATGGGTAAGATATGAAGGGGGAGAAAATGTAGGAATGAATGGGGAATTAAGGTCAGTCTTTGACATTCACTTTCGAGGATGGGTTGGAGTATTTCTTTTATATGTAAAATTTCTCCTAGTTTTTCTAGGCGAGTTGTTATTTTTGTCTCCCATTCTTGTTGTAATTTTTTGGCTTTTTCCTGATTTTCTTGATGTGCTATTTTAAGTTCATAATATTTATCTACATATTCTTGTGCCCACTCCTGTAAATTTTTTAAGCCGTCTTCGGTAGACTGCCACATAAATAATTCTGATGTTGCTGTTGAGGTTGGGGGAACTAGGGTAAATGCTAGGAATTTTTCTCCCATAATATACCACTCAATAATTGCTGTCTGCTGTTCTGTGGCAAGTTGCTGAATTTCTCTAAAAGCTATTGGTTGCACTTCCTGGGTCAGGCGGAAGGTGGGGTCGTATTCCTGAATTTGATTAAATGTTTTTTCTAACTGCTGTCTGAGTTTCTGTAATTCTTCGTTTAGCTGTTTCTCAGATTTTTCTAATGATGTTTTTTCTTGTGTGTTTTGCTGTGATAGTTGTTTTCTGACTTTCTCTAGTTCTCCTTTGTTGACGCGAATTTCTTTTTGTTGTTGTTGAAGTTGTTGGGTTATTTCTGGGGGTACATTGTCTTGAGGAACTAAGTCGCGGTTGGTGAGGAGTTGGACTAGGTTTCGGGCTTGACTGCGCTCGGCTATTTCTAGTGCTTGTTCTAACTTTTTTAGGTGTATGTATGCTTGGATGGCTTTGTTATAGATATTGATGTTTTCTTTGAGTATTTCCTGGCGGCGATCGTCGGTGGTTGCCCAACTGCGGGTGAGTTCCACTGCGGTTATGGCTTTTTTATAGTTGTCGGCGGCGAGTTGCCAGTTTTGGTTGTCGAAATATAGGTCGCCTAGGTTGCTGGTGGTTTTTAGATGGGTGATGGGGTCTGCTTCTAGGGTGCGCACCAGCAAAGCTTGTTCGTATGCAGCAATGGCGGCTTCAATATTTTGGGCTTTGTCTCCCCTTATTCTGTCACTGTAGGCATTGCCGAGATTATTTTGAGTCATTGCCCAGTCGATGGGGAAGTCAGTTTGGGTGCGCACCAGCAAAGCTTGTTGGTATGCAGCAATGGCAGCTTCAATATTTTGGGCTTTGTCTCCCCTTATTCTGTTTCTGTAGGCAATGCCGAGATTATTTTGAGTTGCTGCCCAGTTGATGGGGAAGTCAGTTTGGGTGCACACCAGCAAAGCTTGTTGGAATGCAGCAATGGCGGCTTCAATATTTTCGGCTTTGTCTCCCCTTATTCTGTCACTGTAGGCAATGCCGAGATTATTTTGAGTTCCTGCCCAGTCCATGGGGAAGTCTGTTTGGGTGTACACCAGCAAAGCTTGTTGGCATGCAGCAATGGCGGCTTCAATATTTTGGGCTTTGTCTCCCCTTATTCTGTCACTGTAGGCATTGCCGAGATTATTTTGAGTCATTGCCCAGTCCATGGGGAAGTCTGTTTGGGTGCGCACCAGCAAAGCTTGTTGGCATGCAGCAATGGCGGCTTCAATATTTTGGGCTTTGTCTCCCCTTATTCTGTCACTGTAGGCATTGCCGAGATTATTTTGAGTCATTGCCCAGTCCATGGGGAAGTCAGTTTGGGTGCGCACCAGCAAAGCTTGTTGGTATGCAGCAATGGCGGCTTCAATATTTTCGGCTTTGTCTCCCCTTATTCTGTTTCTGTAGGCAATGCCGAGATTATTTTGAGTCATTGCCCAGTCCATGGGGAAGTCTGTTTGGGTGTACACCAGCAAAGCTTGTTGGCATGCAGCAATGGCGGCTTCAATATTTTCGGCTTTGTCTCCCCTTATTCTGTCTCTGTAGGCATTGCCGAGATTATTTTGAGTCATTGCCCAGTCCATGGGGAAGTCAGTTTGGGTGTACACCAGCAAAGCTTGTTGGAATGCAGCAATGGCAGCTTCAATATTTTCGGCTTTGTCTCCCCTTATTCTGTCACTGTAGGCAAGGCCGAGATTATTTTGAGTTGTTGCCCAGTTGATGGGGAAGTCTGTTTGGGTGCGCACCAGCAAAGCTTGTTGGAATGCAGCAATGGCGGCTTCAATATTTTCGGCTTTGTCTCCCCTTATTCTGTCACTGTAGGCAATGCCGAGATTATTTTGAGTCATTGCCCAGTCCATGGGGAAGTCTGTTTGGGTGCGCACCAGCAAAGCTTGTTGGTATGCAGCAATGGCAGCTTCAATATTTTCGGCTTTGTCTCCCCTTATTCTGTCACTGTAGGCAAGGCCGAGATTATTTTGAGTTGTTGCCCAGTTGATGGGGAAGTCTGTTTGGGTGCGCACCAGCAAAGCTTGTTGGAATGCAGCAATGGCGGCTTCAATATTTTCGGCTTTGTCTCCCCTTATTCTGTCACTGTAGGCAATGCCGAGATTATTTTGAGTCATTGCCCAGTCCATGGGGAAGTCTGTTTGGGTGCGCACCAGCAAAGCTTGTTGGTATGCAGCAATGGCAGCTTCAATATTTTCCGCTTTGTCTCCCCTTATTCTGTCTCTGTAGGCATTGCCGAGATTATTTTGAGTCATTGCCCAGTCCATGGGGAAGTCAGTTTGGGTGCGCACCAGCAAAGCTTGTTGGTATGCAGCAATGGCGGCTTCAATATTTTCGGCTTTGTCTCCCCTTATTCTGTTTCTGTAGGCAATGCCGAGATTATTTTGAGTCATTGCCCAGTCCATGGGGAAGTCAGTTTGGGTGTACACCAGCAAAGCTTGTTGGTATGCAGCAATGGCGGCTTCAATATTTTCGGCTTTGTCTCCCCTTATTCTGTCACTGTAGGCAATGCCGAGATTATATTGAGTCATTGCCCAGTTGATGGGGAAGTCTGTTTGGGTGTACACCAGCAAAGCTTGTTGGTATGCAGCAATGGCGGCTTCAATATTTTGGGCTTTGTCTCCCCTTATTCTGTCTCTGTAGGCAATGCCGAGATTATTTTGAGTCATTGCCCAGTCCATGGGGAAGTCTGTTTGGGTGTACACCAGCAAAGCTTGTTGGTATGCAGCAATGGCGGCTTCAATATTTTGGGCTTTGTCTCCCCTTATTCTGTCTCTGTAGGCAATGCCGAGATTATTTTGAGTCATTGCCCAGTCCATGGGGAAGTCTGTTTGGGTGTACACCAGCAAAGCTTGTTGGTATGCAGCAATGGCGGCTTCAATATTTTCGGCTTTGTCTCCCCTTATTCTGTCACTGTAGGCAATGCCGAGATTATATTGAGTCATTGCCCAGTTGATGGGGAAGTCTGTTTGGGTGTACACCAGCAAAGCTTGTTGGTATGCAGCAATGGCGGCTTCAATATTTTGGGCTTTGTCTCCCCTTATTCTGTCTCTGTAGGCAATGCCGAGATTATTTTGAGTTCTTGCCCAGTCCATGGGGAAGTCAGTTTGGGTGTACACCAGCAAAGCTTGTTGGTATGCAGCAATGGCGGCTTCAATATTTTGGGCTTTGTCTCCCCTTATTCTGTCTCTGTAGGCAATGCCGAGATTATTTTGAGTCATTGCCCAGTCCATGGGGAAGTCAGTTTGGGTGCGCACCAGCAAAGCTTGTTGGTATGCAGCAATGGCGGCTTCAATATTTTCGGCTTTGTCTCCCCTTATTCTGTTTCTGTAGGCAATGCCGAGATTATTTTGAGTCATTGCCCAGTCCATGGGGAAGTCAGTTTGGGTGTACACCAGCAAAGCTTGTTGGTATGCAGCAATGGCGGCTTCAATATTTTCGGCTTTGTCTCCCCTTATTCTGTCACTGTAGGCAATGCCGAGATTATATTGAGTCATTGCCCAGTTGATGGGGAAGTCAGTTTGGGTGTACACCAGCAAAGCTTGTTGGTATGCAGCAATGGCGGCTTCAATATTTTCGGCTTTGTCTCCCCTTATTCTCTTACTGTAGGCAACGCCGAGATTATTTTGAGTCATTGCCCACTTTTCCCGGTGACTCTTATATGTAAAAACTTTTAGCACTACTTCATAACCTGCAATGCTAATTTCCATGTTGTTTGCTTTGCTGCCCAGAGGAAATTCCTGAATGTTGTAACTGAAGTCAATAATATCTATAGCAATGCTTTTTGCTACATCCGCCTCCACTTCAGAAAAATTAGCAGTTGCCCAGTTTCGCAATATATCAGCAAAGTTATCATCAAGTTTATCTAAGTTTTGCTGCAGGAATGGGTAGACAACCTTCGAGTCACCATTACTTTCTGCAGTTACCCGCAATACTTGGATTAAAAAATCTAGTTGAGAAAGAAGCTGATCTGGTAATTTTTCTCTAGTACCAACAGTTGAACTTAAGCGATCGTAAATTTCATTTTGAGTTTTAGGTAACAACCTCCGCCGCAACGACGGAAATATCAACATTAACGCCGCCAGAGGCAAACCAACAAAAACGATAAGCAGTAGTTGGAGAAAACTCCGCCCTAATTTGAAAAGTATTTTTTTAATGAGCAAAAGTTGTTGCATGGTTAGTTTAGGTATTAGGTTTTAGGTCGCAGGTGTTAGCAGTTTAAAGATAAGAGTCCTTATGTGAATTTGCGGAAGCTCTAACTTATCCAGTAACTTATAGTTCAGCATCGACACCCAGTTCTCGCAGCCGTTGAGCTAGGCGTTCTCCCCGCTCTCGCTCCTGTTCAGCCTGTAACTGAGCTTTTTTGGCTTGAGACTCAGCTTTTTGAGCCCGCTCTCGCTCTTGTTCAGCCTGTAACCGAGCCTGTCTAGCTACCAACTGTTCTTGTCTCATTGCTTCCTGGGGAGTTGGGACCCGTTCACCATTAGCAGTAAAATAACGTAATTGACTTTCATCAACACCCAAGTATAGTTCTAATTCTTGACTCCAACGCCAACCTTGGTTATTCAACTGAATTTCTTCATACTGATTATTTTGTAGACGAAACCCCATAAACTCCAATGTTTCCGGGTCAAACCAAAAATATTCTGGGGTGCGGAAATTATCTTGATATAACCCTTTTTTCAAATTGCGATCCACCTTAGCAGTAGAGCCCGATAGTAACTCAATAATTAAATTAGGATATTGACCGTTTTCCTCCCAAACTACCCAGGACTTGCGAGGTCGCTTCTGGGTTTGCTTCACCAAGAAAAAGTCAGGACCCCGAAAATCACGATTTTTTAGTTGCTGTCGACTGTAATAAATAGTGAGGTTAGCACCGATAAAGTAATCATTACTATTGCGCCACAGCCATTCTAGGCAAATGACCAGCAATATCAGTTGCATATAGTGTTGAGAGCTTTCCATCTCTGGCTCCTCACTTTCTAGTTGAGTAGCATCTGGCATTATTGCCTCTAGTTGTTGGGCAGTTAAAACCATTGACCTTCACCTTATAACTAATTAGGAATGATTGAAATTATAGCATAGCAATGTTAGGTAGCAGGTTTTAGGTGTTAGGTATTAGGTATTAGGTAGCAGGTATTAGGTATTAGGTATTAGGTAGTAGCCAGTTTAGCGATCGCTCTTCAAGAAATCACCAAATATAGTTGCCAACCTTAAACATCAAACAACCTCCTAAAATTCCTTTCATCTCAAAAAATTGACTTTTCAAACATTACTTTAACAACCTATTCAGGCAAACAACCCTGTAGTTTTTAGCTTATTATTTTGAATCAACTTATTACTTTCCTTAAGAAGTTGTAGGTTTTAACCTGCAGATTTTAGGTAGTAGCCAGTTTAGCGATCGCTCTTCAAGAAATCACCAAATATAGTTGCCAACCTTAAACATCAAACAACCTCCTAAAAATCCTTTCATCTCAAAAAATTGACTTTTCAAACATTACTTTAACAACCTATTCAGGGAAACAACCCTGTAGTTTTTAGCTTATTATTTTGAATCAACTTATTACTTTCCTTAAGAAGTTGTAGGTTTTAACTTGCAGATTTTAGGTAGTAGCCAGTTTAGCGATCGCTCTTCAAGAAATCACCAAATATAGTTGCCAACCTTAAATATTAAATAACCTCCTAAAATTCCTTTCATCTCAAAAAATTGACTTTTCAAAAATTACTTTAACAACCTATTCAGGCAAACAACCCTGTAGTTTTTAGCTTATTATTTTGAATCAACTTATTACTTTCCTTAAGAAGTTGTAGGTTTTAACCTGCAGATTTTAGGTAGTAGCCAGTTTAGCGATCGCTCTTCAATAAATCACCAAATATAGTTGCCAACCTTAAACATCAAACAACCTCCTAAAAATCCTTTCATCTCAAAAAATTGACTTTTCAAACATTACTTTAACAACCTATTCAGGGAAACAACCCTGTAGTTTTTAGCTTATTATTTTGAATCAACTTATTACTTTCCTTAAGAAGTTGTAGGTTTTAACTTGCAGATTTTAGGTAGTAGCCAGTTTAGCGATCGCTCTTCAAGAAATCACCAAATATAGTTGCCAACCTTAAATATTAAATAACCTCCTAAAATTCCTTTCATCTCAAAAAATTGACTTTTCAAAAATTACTTTAACAACCTATTCAGGCAAACAACCCTGTAGTTTTTAGCTTATTATTTTGAATCAACTTATTACTTTCCTTAAGAAGTTGTAGGTTTTAACTTGCAGATTTTAGGTAGTAGCCAGTTTAGCGATCGCTCTTCAAGAAATCACCAAATATAGTTGCCAACCTTAAATATTAAATAACCTCCTAAAATTCCTTTCATCTCAAAAAATTGACTTTTCAAAAATTACTTTAACAACCTATTCAGGCAAACAACCCTGT
Organism: Trichodesmium erythraeum IMS101; assembly: GCF_000014265.1. Classification (NCBI taxonomy): domain Bacteria; kingdom Bacillati; phylum Cyanobacteriota; class Cyanophyceae; order Oscillatoriales; family Microcoleaceae; genus Trichodesmium; species Trichodesmium erythraeum. The sequence continues at coordinate 2,351,658 of NC_008312.1, read as the reverse complement.
AGTTTTTAGCTTATTATTTTGAATCAACTTATTACTTTCCTTAAGAAGTTGTAGGTTTTAACCTGCAGATTTTAGGTAGTAGCCAGTTTAGCGATCGCTCTTCAAGAAATCACCAAATATAGTTGCCAACCTTAAACATCAAACAACCTCCTAAAAATCCTTTCATCTCAAAAAATTGACTTTTCAAACATTACTTTAACAACCTATTCAGGCAAACAACCCTGTAGTTTTTAGCTTATTATTTTGAATCAACTTATTACATTCCTTAAGAAGTTGTAGGTTTTAACTTGCAGATTTTAGGTAGTAGCCAGTTTAGCGATCGCTCTTCAAGAAATCACCAAATATAGTTGCCAACCTTAAACATCAAACAACCTCCTAAAAATCCTTTCATCTCAAAAAATTGACTTTTCAAACATTACTTTAACAACCTATTCAGGGAAACAACCCTGTAGTTTTTAGCTTATTATTTTGAATCAACTTATTACTTTCCTTAAGAAGTTGTAGGTTTTAACTTGCAGATTTTAGGTAGTAGCCAGTTTAGCGATCGCTCTTCAAGAAATCACCAAATATAGTTGCCAACCTTAAATATTAAATAACCTCCTAAAATTCCTTTCATCTCAAAAAATTGACTTTTCAAAAATTACTTTAACAACCTATTCAGGCAAACAACCCTGTAGTTTTTAGCTTATTATTTTGAATCAACTTATTACTTTCCTTAAGAAGTTGTAGGTTTTAACCTGCAGATTTTAGGTAGTAGCCAGTTTAGCGATCGCTCTTCAAGAAATCACCAAATATAGTTGCCAACCTTAAACATCAAACAACCTCCTAAAAATCCTTTCATCTCAAAAAATTGACTTTTCAAACATTACTTTAACAACCTATTCAGGGAAACAACCCTGTAGTTTTTAGCTTATTATTTTGAATCAACTTATTACTTTCCTTAAGAAGTTGTAGGTTTTAACTTGCAGATTTTAGGTAGTAGCCAGTTTAGCGATCGCTCTTCAAGAAATCACCAAATATAGTTGCCAACCTTAAATATTAAATAACCTCCTAAAATTCCTTTCATCTCAAAAAATTGACTTTTCAAAAATTACTTTAACAACCTATTCAGGCAAACAACCCTGTAGTTTTTAGCTTATTATTTTGAATCAACTTATTACTTTCCTTAAGAAGTTGTAGGTTTTAACCTGCAGATTTTAGGTAGTAGCCAGTTTAGCGATCGCTCTTCAAGAAATCACCAAATATAGTTGCCAACCTTAAATATTAAATAACCTCCTAAAATTCCTTTCATCTCAAAAAATTGACTTTTCAAAAATTACTTTAACAACCTATTCAGGCAAACAACCCTGTAGTTTTTAGCTTATTATTTTGAATCAACTTATTACTTTCCTTAAGAAGTTGTAGGTTTTAACCTGCAGATTTTAGGTAGTAGCCAGTTTAGCGATCGCTCTTCAAGAAATCACCAAATATAGTTGCCAACCTTAAACATCAAACAACCTCCTAAAAATCCTTTCATCTCAAAAAATTGACTTTTCAAACATTACTTTAACAACCTATTCAGGGAAACAACCCTGTAGTTTTTAGCTTATTATTTTGAATCAACTTATTACTTTCCTTAAGAAGTTGTAGGTTTTAACTTGCAGATTTTAGGTAGTAGCCAGTTTAGCGATCGCTCTTCAAGAAATCACCAAATATAGTTGCCAACCTTAAATATTAAATAACCTCCTAAAATTCCTTTCATCTCAAAAAATTGACTTTTCAAACATTACTTTAACAACCTATTCAGGGAAACAACCCTGTAGTTTTTAGCTTATTATTTTGAATCAACTTATTACATTCCTTAAGAAGTTGTAGGTTTTAACTTGCAGATTTTAGGTAGTAGCCAGTTTAGCGATCGCTCTTCAATAAATCACCAAATATAGTTGCCAACCTTAAACATCAAACAACCTCCTAAAAATCCTTTCATCTCAAAAAATTGACTTTTCAAACATTACTTTAACAACCTATTCAGGGAAACAACCCTGTAGTTTTTAGCTTATTATTTTGAATCAACTTATTACATTCCTTAAGAAGTTGTAGGTTTTAACTTGCAGATTTTAGGTAGTAGCCAGTTTAGCGATCGCTCTTCAATAAATCACCAAATATAGTTGCCAACCTTAAACATCAAACAACCTCCTAAAAATCATTTCATCTCAAAAAAATGCATATTTTACCATCTTACTTCTAAACCTAAATTTTCTCGAACCCTAGTTAGCTTAACCTGGTCAATTCTAATTGCTTGAGTCTGCATATCTTTTTGATATAAACGATATAAAACCAAATCATTTCTTAACTTACTAGCATTCAACATTGCATCAACAGTTTCTAAACTATGGGTAGTAGCAAATAACTGTACATTCGTTTTTCTACACCACTTAACTAACCAAGAAAATGAAAAAAGTAAAGCCTCAGTATGAATAGCTGTTTCCAGTTCATCAATTAGCAAAATACCATCCTTTAACTTAGCTATAGTTAAAGCCATAAATAATAACCGACTAACGCCATCACCAAAAGAACTTAATGGAGTAATACCTAATGTTTTATGACGTACATAAAGGCGAGAATTTTTACCTGTAATGTCAAGAATCTCTAAATCAAGAATTTCCGAATCCATCATTGAAATTAACTCAATAATCTCCGGCTTAAAACCTTGAAAAATTGCACCTGTTAAGAGTTTAATTTGCAACTGTTCTATCCTATGAGAAAAAGGAGTAACTATATCAACCGATAACCAGTTCCCCTTATATTTATTCAAAATAGTTAATGGTTGATTTTCCCAGATTCTAAAATTTTTAGATATAAACTTTTCCTGATTTTTCTCATCATTTTCATAGTCAAATATATCCGACTTAGGTATTAGCTTTAAAGGAGTAAATCTTAGTTTTAAACCTGCACCACGTCTAATTTCATTATCATCAATATCTATCTCATTAATCAAATTTTCTTGCTCATCTTCTTCATCATTATCTTTTGTAGAATCCCAGATTTCTTCAATTTCTTGATAAGTTGCTTTTGACTCTAGAAAACCAAAAGTACTATTACCAGAAACCCAAGTTTCTCCTTGATAAAAACTATCTGAATTATTGTGAGTATTTTGAGGAAATAACCACTTAAGGGATTCTAACTTTGATTTACGAGAAGATTTAACTTCTCTTCGCCAAGCAGTATTTAACCATTCCAAAGGTTCTAAAGGATTACAATAAGTATAAATTGCTTCCAAAACACTTGTTTTCCCTGAATTATTAACACCAACTAATAAATTTATTTGACCTAAATTTTCCAAAGTTAAATCTCGTATACCTCGAAAATGATGAATAGTTAAATTATCAATAGGTTGTTTATCCACTTTTAGTTATTGGTTAGTTGATATCTATAATATACCTCGATTTAGGTTTTAAGTGTTAAGTGTTAGGTATTAAGTAGCAGGTGTTAGGTTGCAGGTTGTAGGTGTCAGGTTTTAGGTGTCAGGTATCAGGTTTTAGGTTGCAGGTTTTAGGTTGCAGGTTTTAGGCTCCAGGTTTTAGGCATTAAGTGTTAGGTAGTAGTCGGTTTTATTCAGTATTTTAAAAATAAAAGTAACTATTAGAGTAACCTAACCAAAATTAAGCTTTTTTGGGTTTCACCGCTGTTATACCCAGCCTACATTTTTATAAGTATCAGTTTACTGATAACCTCAAAATTTGCATTTTTTAACTATTAATAAATGACCTCCTATTTTTCACTTTTAACCTTAGCGATCGCCTCCACCCTTCCCCCCCCCAAAAAAAAGGAGATAAAAGCATCAAAATTATCATAACTTGAGGGTGGAGAAAATCTCAAAATTATTCCTCTTTAATCACTTGATTTCTGTCAAGTATTAATAAATTTCTCAACTGATCCGTATCAAGTTCAGTCAACCATTTTTCACCCGCACCTACAACCTGCTCAGCCAACTCCTTTTTACTTTCAATTAAATCATGTATTTTCTCCTCCAAAGTTCCAGTACAAACAAACTTATGCACCTGAACATTTCGAGTTTGACCAATTCTAAATACCCGATCCGTAGCCTGATTTTCCACTGCAGGATTCCACCATCTATCAAAATGAAAAACATGATTAGCCCGAGTCAAATTTAAACCAGTACCTCCAGCTTTTAACGACAAAATCATGACAGGAGGACCTTGAGGATCCAGTTGAAATTGATCAATCATTTCCTCCCTTTTACTCCTCTGAGTAGAACCATATAAAAAAGAAACTTCCCTACCTAAACTTTTCTGCAAATAAGGTTGTAAAACCTTTCCCCATTCAGCAAATTGTGTAAAAATAATTGCCCGTTCTTCCTCAGAAATTATTTCTTCCAACATTGCCCCTAAACGTTGTAATTTCCCTGAATTTTTATCAGTAATTTCTACCTTTTTCCTACTACCTTTTTTGATTTGTAAAAGTACAGGATGATTACACAACTGTTTCAGTTTTATTAACAAAGCTAAAATTTTTCCTTTTCGCTGAATACCACCAACAGTATCAATTTCTGCCAAAGAATTTTCAACTATATTTTGATAAAGCAATGCTTGTTCATTTGCCAGTGGGCAAAAAATAGTATTTTCCTGTTTTTCTGGTAAATCTTGAATAATATCTTTATCAGTTTTAAGGCGACGGAGAATAAATGGTTGAACAAGAGAACGCAAAATTTGCAACGAACTTGTATCGCCATATTTCTCAATAGGAATAGCAAACCGACGCTGGAAAAATTGCTTTTGACCTAAATATCCAGGATTCAAAAAATCCAAAATTGACCATAATTCTGAAAGGCGATTTTCTACAGGAGTTCCTGTTAAAGCAATTCTAAATGATGCATCTAACTTTCTAGCTGCTTGAGATTGTTTTGCCTCTGGATTTTTAATATTTTGGGCTTCATCAACTATCACTGACTGCCATTTTATTGTCTCCAATATTTTCTCATCTCGATGCAATAAAGCATAACTTGTTATGACTAAATTTGTATCTTTTACTGCTGTAGCAAACCCTTTACCTTTAGCACGTTTATCCCCATGATGTACTATTGCTTTTAAAGTCGGTCCGAACTTTTTGACCTCTCTTTCCCAATTTCCTAATACAGAAGTAGGACAAACTAATAACGTAGGTCCTTTAAGTGCTTTTTGCTCTTGTTGTTTCAGTAGAAAAGCTATAGTTTGAATAGTATTATGACAAATAATATTATTAGCAACAAAATTATGATATTTGCTCACTTCAAAATCATAAACCCATCCCTCATATTCCATCTCTTCGATAGATTCTATCTGACAATAATAGACCTCTTGGTTGAGTAATTTTTGCAGCCTAGTTTTATAAATTTCTAGCTCTAAAATATTCAGTAAAGAATAAGCCTCTAAAGTTTTATTCCTCAATTTTGAAGATTTCAGTTGACCATACTCCTCTTCCCCAGCTCCACTAATAATATCCTCAATACTGTTAATAACTTTTTCTAAACTAGTAGGAGAAAAATCTTGGCAACCATCCATATAAATTGGATCCTGAATTCCTAAACTTCCCACTGGTAGTTGAGTTTTTTCTACTAACTCAGCAACTATATCAGAAGCAGGAATTCCTTCAACATTAGAGTCAGCAATTTTTTCACAAATTGACTTAAGATTTTCTTGTTTTCCTGAATCATTAAATCCTATTTCTTGTAAAAAACAGCGTGCCGAATTACCACCAAATGTACCAATATAATAGGTACAAAAAACTCCAGTACCATTAGTAGCGCATTTCTGTTGAGGTGAAATTTTCATCCAAACCCCAAAGCGTCTGAGAAGGATAGATAATTCTTGAATAAGTTGGGATGATGCTGTAGAAATTTCGACACATCTTACAGTTTTGTTTACCCAACCCTCTGCATCAAAGTAGTTGCTCAGAAAAACTCTAACGCTGTCTAAGTCAGCCTGCATTATAAATAGTGGGATAGTTTTTTCATGCGATCGCTTCCCCCAGCCATATCTTTTTTCTTCCAAAAATTTCCGATACTCTAAACTATGCGCACTAAATTCATAACAATTTTTCTTGCTACCATGAGCAACAACTTTAGGGCAATTAATTTTAATATCATATCGTTTTCCAAGTCTGCTAAAAACTTCAAGTAAACCTTCCAAAACATCCTTTCCCTTCTGAGAAACACCAAACATTCCAGAATTAACCCTTTCCCATCCTTCAGCTACTTGCCAAGCAACAAACTTAACCACATCTGGATCTTCTGGTTTCCCATCCCACATCAGCTTTGCAGGTACACAAACATCATCTCCCACCTGAAAATCATTTTTCCAACTATCGCGAATAAATAATTTATGCCTACAAGTAATAGTAATACTACTACCATCCTTCAACCTAACCTTCCGTAACTTTTCCCGTACCCACTGGCGATATAACCGTCGGATCCGAGCAAAGACAATTTTACCAGTTGTCTCATCTAAAGAATTTACCAATAACTCCTTATTAGGCTCTGTCCAAAACCCTTCCCCATCAAATTCAGCCTCACCTGCATAAGCTTGCCAAATTTGTTCTGCTTCCATTACCATACCATTAACATAAATTTCTGTATCGTGCAACACACACTTACCCAAACCCATATCGTCCGCCAAACAAGCACCCAAACCCCAACGTTCCAGAAAACTCAACCAACTTACCCCTCGTGCTTGATAATTGCGCAGTTCTCCCCGAAAATTCTCAGGAGTAGAAACTTCCTCTAAAGAACGATTATTAGTTAAAGTATCTAAAAGTTCCTGAAATTGACCCCCAGCTTCAAAATTAACAACAGGCAACTTTTCCACAGTCTGAGTATCCCCAGTCGCCAGGCGCAAAGCATCTTCCAAAGATAAACTCATTTGGTCTTTACGAGAGGCAAAGAAATTTTTAGCAGCTCGGACATCTTGACCTTGTAACTCCACCCACTCACCATTAACTTCTACTAAAGGACTATCTTGAGAAACTAATTTTTCAAATTCAGCTTTAGTTAATTTATGACCTCCAATAGACAACTGCCACTTAAAATTGAGAAGACTTTTCAACCCAAGTTTTTCAGTTTTTTTCATTTTTGGAGCTGTAGCCTGAATACTTAAGCCCAAACGAGAAGCCCACCCTTCTCGGTTAGCTAAACTAGGAGGCAAAATTACCCCCAGTCCACTATCAATAAACCGCCCACTTCCACTTTTAATAAAATCATAAGCTTGTTGTGAAGTTAGTAAGCAATATTGGGGAGTTGCTTCTTGTAAACTAGGCTCAATAATTGGATAAATTCTTGATGCTAAACCCAAACCTTTAAGCAAAGTTTCTTGAGGCAGTTTAATTGTTTTACCTTGATAATTTAAACTTGCCACAGGATTTTCCCAAATAGTTTTAGCATCAACCAAAAAATCTGGGTTATCAAGTCCTTGGAGACAATATTCTAGCTTCCATTGTTGGGAATTATTTGATGGTGAGTGGAGACAAAAACAGGCAACAAACTTATTTTCTATAGCTTGATATTCTTGTAGAGGTGACTTCCAATTATCAAGTATTTTTTGAATTTTTTTTGTTTCTTGAGGAGCAGGTAATTTTAAACTTAATTTTCCTGATAAAGACTTCAACCATTGTCTAATTGAAGAATTTAATGAGGTAGTTTCTGTTAGAGATATTTCAGCTGATAGTTGTCTAATCTGTTTATCTATTGTATTTTTCAAGAAATCCTGTATAATTTCTTGACTTGATTGAAGTCGAGGTAAATTTGAGTAACTATTATTTTTAGTAATTATTTGTAAACTTTCTAAAGAAGGATGTAATTGCCAATCAAGATTATATGTACGACAAACAAGAGGCATTTGTTGGGCAAAATTTTTCAATCTTGTTTGGTCTATAGAACTATCAATTAAAGGTTGCCAAGTTGTAATAAATTCTTGTGTAATAGATCTTTGTTCAATAGAAGGTAAAAACTTACATCTTGCTAATAAGTCAAGACTCCATCGAGCAAGATGAGACCAAAACTTTAAATCTGACCCGATGAAAGATTCAGTAGTTTGTCCTAGAGGAATAGATTGTAAAAATTTAATTGCTTCATCAGGTTCTAGACAAATTCCTTCTATTTTCCAGGGATAAATATATAAATTTTCTGGAATTTCTGATAAACTTATAGCAGAGTGAATTGGGTATAATTTTTGGTTAGATTCTGATAACTTTGTGGGGATACCTAAAGTTTGATTTGTGGATTTTTTGTGCTTTTCTAAAGATAAATATATATTTGCCTCAGATAACTTTAATAGTTCATCTAAAGTTATTGAATAAGGATTATTAGTAATTTTTTCTACTTCACCAGCATCCTCTTCTGTAACTCTGTGCCAAGCTTCTCCCCAAATAAATAAAAAACTAGGTTGTTCATGTTCTGTCACCCAAAAACTATGTAAAATTGCCATCTTAAAATATCTATCAAAAAGGTTATATTTTGACTACTAATTTTTTCTACTGTAAACCTTTGAAAAACAAAATTTCACAATAAAAACTACATCCGAGTTAAAATAACTGGATGCAAACTTCATCATTTACAATGAACAGTAAGTATGATTATTATAGCATTTTATATTCAGTAAAATTCCAGAGATATTAGGAGAGTCCAGTATTAGACTGACACAGCTAAAACTTTGCAGAGCCTTTTTTTTCTATAGTTCTTATTATAACAAGCTTTTAGAGCCTTTTATAATGCAACATTTAAGACGTGTCCTTCTAGTAAGAAAATTTGGCGTTGGTAATTTAGAAAATAAATTAAGCAGGAATAAGTATATCTACCGTCGCTTACCCACAAGTAACTGCCAATAGGCGATCGCTCCTCAAAAAAGAATCAAAATTTTCCCACTGGAGTCTCCTACCACCCTATCAAGAATTCCTAAGAGAAAATAATCTACAACTATTGAGACTTAGACTTTATTTTTTTTAGCGATAAAACTCTAAAATTCATCAAGCTCTCCAACTTGACTAATATCCTCTGGATCCTAAGCATCAGGCAAAAGCTCTCCCACCTGTTTCAGCCAATCAATAACAATAGCATGGGCCACACCAAGAACTCAACCAATCCCCTAGAAACCCATACCATTAACCTATATTTTGAGACAAAGAACCTTAATATCCTGACCATATCCAGGTGAATCACAAAAATCAACCTGATCCATGGCCATTTTTACCAATATGTTTCCTAAGATACTCACAGATATTGCAATGAAACATAGAATCTGAGTCTATAGTATTCAGAGACTTTAACTAGTCCGTAGCTCTTGTCCTATTTAATTCATCTTTCTATTTACCAACGCCGAAAAATTTCACTAATCATCTCCTTCGGATGGGTGCTTCAGAAAATGTATTAACTTACTAGGGAAAAAAATTTTTACTATCCATCATTAGCTTTTTTTATATAACTTTCGTTATAACTTTTGTCATAACAAAATTTGACAAATTTTTTTCCCATACAAAACTTAACGAGTTTCAGTCAAAGACTAGACTTCAAAAAACTTTTAACCTCTGACTTCTAGCTTCTGACCTCAGAGTTCCAACTTAAGCAATATAACACTTGCCCCATCAACAATGCTAGGATTGCCACAGAAACAAAAGAATATAGAAGGAAAAAAACTGGATGGAAGAGATAGATAAATCCATATCCTTTGACGGACGGGATATTCGACTCAAAGTTGGTTTATTTGCACCTCAAGCTGGTGGTGCTGTGATGATAGAGTCAGGAGACACAGCAGTATTAGTCACAGCTACTACAGCTAAAGGTAGAGAAGGAATAGATTTTCTACCTCTTTTGGTTGACTATGAGGAAAGACTCTACGCTGGAGGAAAAATTCCCGGTGGTTTTTTGCGCCGGGAAGGTCGTCCTCCAGAAAAGGTGACACTGACAAGTCGTTTAATTGATAGACCTCTACGCCCCCTATTTCCTAGTTGGTTACGGGATGATATTCAAATTGTGGCCACAACATTGTCCATGGATGAGGAAGTACCACCAGATGTGTTAGCCGTAACAGGTAGTTCAGTAGCAGTATTACTGGCCAAATTACCTTTTTATGGCCCAATGGCTGCAGTACGGGTAGGGCTAGTAGGGGATGACTTTATCATTAATCCTACTTACCGTGAAGTCAAAAATGGTGATTTAGACTTAGTGGTCGCTGGGTCTCCCCAGGGGGTGATCATGGTAGAAGCAGGGGCAAATCAATTGCCAGAACAAGATATTATTGAGGCAATTGATTTTGGCTATGAAGCAGTTTGTGACCTGATTCAAGCTCAACGAGAAATTATTGCTGAAATGGGTATTGAACTTGTAGAATTAGAACCTCCGGAAGTAGACCCTACCTTAGAAAACTATATCAAGGAAAAAGCTACAGAACAGATTAAAGAGATTTTGTCTCAATATGATTTAGATAAAAATCAGCGGGACGAAAAACTCGATGAAATTAAAGATTCTCTGGCAGAAAGCATCACTGAACTTCCTGAAGAAGAAGCAGTAAGAGCAATGGTTGAATCTGAAAGTATGTTGCTTGGGAATGCCTTTAAGAGCGTCACCAAAAAGTTAATGCGTCAACAAATTGTTGCTGAAGGTATCCGGGTTGATGGTCGGAAGTTAGATGAAGTACGCCCTGTTTCTTGTCGGGTAGGAGTACTGCCATCACGAGTCCACGGTAGTTCTCTATTTAATCGAGGTTTAACTCAAGTAATGTCTGCTGTTACTTTGGGAACACCAGGTGATGCTCAAGAACTAGCGGATGATTTACATCCCCAAGACGAAAAACGTTATTTGCACCATTACAACTTCCCTCCTTTTTCTGTAGGAGAAACCAAACCATTGCGACAGCCTGGTCGTAGAGAAATTGGTCATGGTGCTTTAGCAGAACGTGCTTTGATACCTGTCATACCAAAAAGCGATATTTTTCCCTATGTAATTCGAGTCGTTTCAGAAGTCCTTTCTTCAAATGGTTCAACTTCTATGGGTTCAGTTTGTGCTTCTACTCTTGGTTTAATGGATGCTGGAGTTCCTATTGTTAAACCCGTGAGTGGAGCAGCTATGGGTTTAATCAAAGAAGATGAGGAAGTCCGAATTCTGACAGATATTCAGGGTATAGAAGATTTTTTGGGTGATATGGACTTCAAAGTTGCTGGTACCGATAGTGGAATTACAGCTTTACAGATGGATATGAAAATTACAGGTTTGCCTATAGAGGTCATTGCTGATGCTATTCATCAAGCTAAACCAGCACGGATACATATTTTAGACAAGATGCTAAGTGTTCTCGATCTACCTCGTCCCGATATGTCGCCCTATGCACCGAGACTCTTAAGCTTCAAGATAGACCCAGAAATGATCGGTTTAGTCATCGGACCTGGTGGTAAAACTATTAAAGGTATTACTGAGGAAACCGGTGTTAAAATTGATATTGATGATGATGGAACCGTAACTATTGCAGCAGCAGATGGTGAAAAAGCTAAACAAGCTTGCAATATTATTCAAGGGATGACCAAGAAACTCAATCCTGGAGATGTTTATGTTGGTCGAGTGACTCGAATTATTCCTATTGGTGCTTTTGTAGAAGTATTTGCTGGAAAAGAAGGAATGGTTCATATATCCCAAATTGCAGATTATCGCGTAGGCAAGGTAGAAGATGAGCTAGCAATTGGAGATGAGGTCATTGTTAAAGTACGAGAAATAGATTCTAAGGGCCGAGTGAATTTAACTCGCTTGAATATTCACCCTGACGAAGCTGCCGCAGCTCGTGCTAATGCAATGAATTATTAAAGTATAGTTACAAGTCAAAAGTCAGACGTCAGAAATGGGGAGCAAAAATTCTGTTTTTATAGAAACCATTTAAAACCTCCTTACCTAACCATCAACCTAACAGTTTTTTGGTTGAATCATTATTGTTATAATATAGTTCCCACTTGGCTATAAAAAAGCCTCGAAGTTCTTTGATATACTAGCTAATTCAGCAAGCCTATTTAGCTTAAAAAATATATCAAATGGGTTCTATATAATATAAATAATAAGACAATTTAGTTTTTTTAGGTGCGTGGAAGTCTCCCATTAACTGGCAAACTTTTGACTTGATATAGCAAAACAGATAACTAATAGAACTATGGGAAATATTAGATCATTTTATAACTCAAATTTCCCTATGTACTAACAATAAAAAACACATTTAGTCTCCTCATAAAAAAACTTAAAGGTAATGGAAAATTTGAGATAGAATAAAAATTAATTCACCAATTATGAACCCTTAACTTTACCAGTAATTATTTATTATTAATTTCTAAATTCCTGAGTTTTAAAGACTGAATATTTACCTCAAATCTAACCTATATTTACACCTTCCCAAAAAATGTAAATTGATATAATTGCTAGCAATGCACGAAAAGCAAAACTGATAACTTCGTCTGGTAATTTTTTCATAGATCTGGTACTAAATTGTACTCCCAATAAACCACTAAATCCTAATAATAATCCTGTTTCCCATAAAACATTTCCTCTAACTGCATGACCTATACAAGCAGAAAAAGCTGTAATTACGATTACTCCTAAGCTAGTTGGAATAGCTACTTTAATTTTTTCTCCTAATAACAATATTTGTAAAGGTACCAGAATTACACCACCTCCTAAACCAAACAAACCTGCTAATAACCCAGCTAAACTACCAGTAGTAATTCTAGCGATAGGTTTCATGTATTTCTCTGGAATTTGAGAATTTATTTTTTTTATTATTGGCTCTATTAATAGCAAAGATTCATCAGTAATAGGTAATGCAAATTCTTCTGCAAAATCTTGATTATTCCTATTTTCTAGTTTAACTAAAACATCCTCGCGCAGATTTTGTTCTAATTCTTCCTGCTCTTTTTTTCTTTTTGTCACCTGTTTGCGAAACTCTACTAAATAGATATTTAAAATTAGAAATAATCCAAAAGCAAACAATAACCAACGAGAAGAAAATTGATTTTCTAAGTACACCCCTAACTGAGCAGTAATCAAAGCAGGAAAACCTATTGCTATTACTCGACTAATAGTTAAATTTCCCATCTGTAAATTTTGAATACTACCAGAAATAGCTGTTATCAAAATGGATAAAGTGGTAGTCCCAACTGCTTGTACAGGTTGGTATCCTAATGTTACTAATACTGGGATCATTACCACACCTCCACCAATGCCTAAAAAACCGGCTAGTACACCAGCAAATAATCCAGAAAAACTAATATATAATAATTCTATGTGTTCCATAATATGTTGTTATTGTTATAGTAGATGCTATATTAATTTGAATTCTTATAGTTAAGGTTTAATATTATAATTTTATTAGTATAATAGAACTTATCTAGTTACGACATAAAGTGATATGAACCTTAATAGTGTATGTCCATCTGAGTGCGTAACTTCTGTATAATACAGAATTTCAAAAAAAAATAACACAGTCAAAAAGAAAGTAGAGAATAGTAGTCATATAAATTAGATTTTCTGTGAGTGCAGTTTCCGTAGATAATGTTACCCAAGGTTCATCTTGTTTAGCAACAAATATTGCTGAGGATAAGGTTGGTAACTACATCGGTGAATGACAAATTGCTAATGTAGGAGGATGTGGTCAGCCTTTAACCAAGGTTTGTCTGCACGGAAAATTGAAAGGAGATTACAACCTTGCTAATTTTGAATTAGGTTTACCTTGCTATATTAAATAGTCTAATGTTCCCTCATTTTTGGGTAAAATTTTCCAAGACGAAAAATACAATGCTTATGGCTGCAAATCTAATTAATCTAAAACAAAGGTAATCAACCTTTTGCCAGCCTGGCTAACCTTTTTGATCTACGTTCTCAAAGTTAGATGAATTAACAGTTAATTTAGGTTCCCTAAAAAAAAGGGGCGATCGCTCGAATTATTTAAACCTTAATCAGTAAATTCCTGAATTATCTGGCTAGTAGCTAAACCAGTTTATTCCCAACTAAACTTTTTAGATCTAGTTAAACTTAACGTTCTCAGCAGCGATCGCTCCCCCACATCTTGAGCATTTACCTGCCATCATATTTTGGCCACGATTTGATTTTCTGGCCTATATGTCCCTAATAGTTGTGGGTGAATAGCGATCGCTTTCCCTAAAAAGATAGCCCTGAATTCAAAAAGAGCGATCGCTCTCATTATTTCAACCTGATACAGAAAATTGCTGAATTATCTCCCTAGTAGCTAAACCAGTTTTTTCCCAACTAAACTCTTTAGCTCTAGCCAAACTTAAGCTCATCAGACGCGATCGCTCCCCCCCATCTTGAGCAATAATATTCATCGCATCAGTTATTTCTCCCACATTTTTCGGGTTAACCAAAATAGCAGCATCTCCAGCAACTTCTGGCAGAGATGAAATATTAGAAGTAATAACAGGAGTACCACAAGCCATCGCCTCCAATACTGGAAAACCAAACCCTTCCCACAAACTAGGAAAAACCATAGCGATCGCCTGACTAATTATTTTGGGTAATTCTTCTGTAGAAACATAATCAAGAAATTTCACTAAATTTGTTAAACCTAGTTCTTTGATTTGAGTTTTTAATGTTGGTGTATAAATATTATCTGTAGGTCCGGCAAACCATAATTCATACTCAGAAAAATTTGGCAAATTAGTAAAAGCTTCGATCAACCGATGCAAATTTTTATAATGGTCGTGCCGACCGAGATAAAGAAAATAATTTTTTGTCGGTAAATCTAAAAATTGGAATCTTTGAGAATCATAACCTAGAGGAATAGGAGTAATTTTTTGAGGTGATATTTTGAAAAAATCAGTAATATCTTTTGCCGTAGCTTGGGAATTACAAATAATATGTTTTGCCTGACTTAATACTTGGGGAATGTAATATTTGAAATAAGCAGTTAAGCGAGAACCAGGTTTAGGAAAACGCAAAGGAATTAAATCATGAGCCATGACAATATAAGGACATTCAGAAAATAATGGCGCTTCTGGAAGGGGAGAAAAAATTAGATTTGCTTGTAATTTTTTAGATATATTTGATAATTGAAATTGAGTCCAAAATAATCGTCGAAAATGACCTATAGTTCCCTGAGCGGGAGTCATATTATTAGGGATAAGATGGCAGTTAAATTTGGGAATATTATTAGCAACTAATAGAATAGGATTAAGTGGCTGAAGCTGTGGCAAAATATTATTAGCATAGACAGATATTCCTGTAGGTTGGGGAATTAATACTGATAAGTTAATAAGAACTTTATTAGACATTGACACTTAGAGACAATAATTTTAAATACCGTAAGTTGGTTCTGAGAACCCAGCAATATATCCCAGGGCAACCCAACATTTTTACTTCAAGGTTCAGATCAGGCCAAAATTTATCCAATTACATCATAGTTTTTTGGCTTTAACTTAGCTCTACAAAAACCTACGATTACATCTGATAAATTTCGATATCGCTTTGATTTTAACACGAGCTATTTTATAATCTATTAGTAGGCTAACTAAAGCAGCTATTGTAATTCTAAGTAATCTATATATTAAAACTAATTTATTTGTATGTTTTGCTAAACTCAACAGGTAGCTATATATGCTATACTCAAGTTTTAATCCTGGTTGTTTACTAGTAATAGAAGATGGTTGATGAATTACAGATATTGTTTGAGTAATAGCTATTTTATGACCTTGTTTTTTATAGCGTCTACAAAAGTCAAAATCCTCGTAGTATAAAAAATAATCCTCATCAAACTCAGGGCATTTTTCAAAGTTATTCATGTTGATTAACATGCTGCATCCTGTCACCCAATCTGTGATTGATGTTTCTGTCTTGTAAAAAAAATTATTAGCAATTATTTTTCCAGTTTCAGGAATAAAATTCCCGCCACCAAACCAAACTTTACCTGTGGGTTCATAGACAGTTGTTCCTAATATAGAAATTTCAGGATTTTTTCCTAAAAAATGATATGCTTTTTCCAGAGAATCAGGTAATAAATAAGCATCAGGATTAATTAACCAAACTATTGCTTGAGGATTTTGATTATAAATCCAACTTAATCCTAAATTGCACCCTTTGCCATATCCTAAATTAGTTTCTGAATTAATAATAATTGTCTTGTTATTTTGGAGTTGATAAATAGACTTATCATCAGTAGAATTATTAATAATAACAATATGACTAAATAGATCGGTAATTAATTTAATAGAATTAATTAATTTTTTAATTAATTGAGTTGAATAGTAATTAACTGTTAAGAAGTATATAGACTTAGTATTTATATGAGTTTCTCCTAATCTACAATTTCAATTTTTTGTCAAATTCTAATAGTTATAAATATAATAATTATCAACATATTGCTTTGCTAAACACATTAAAAATATTAATTTGTAGGTTTTGTTGCTCGAAAGTGCGGTCTTAGGTTATTCCTAAGAGAAGTAACTGCCATGGTTTCCACAGAGCAAAAAGCTTTGGGGATACAGAGTTTGTTTTGATAAGTCATGTTCTACAAACCTTTACCGCAGACAGCTCTTCCCCATAAACAAAGTTTTTAACAAAATAAAAAGCGCTATAAAGTATAATCTATGTTAATTCTATTTGACTATCATCTCCAATCATAAACCGTAATGCTTTAGGATGTTGTGGAGCATTAATTAATTGAGCACGACGACCGAGTAAACTATCAACAATACGTTGATTAATTTCAATAATTTTTGCTCCTTGTAATATAACACTATGTTCTATATCAACATCAATTAAAGTCACATTATCAGCAATACTACTATAAGGACCGATAAAACAATTTTCTAGGTAACAGTTATCACCTATAATTACAGGACCACGAACACTACTATTGATTAGTTTTGTATTTTTACCCATTTTTACCCTTCCTATAATTTTACTTTTAGAATCTATTTCTCCATTTATTGACTTAATTATACGAGTATCTAAAATAATTTGATTAGCACTAAGTAAATCATCTTTTTTACCGGTATCTAACCACCAACCTTCTAAGATGCTTGCTTCTACAGAAATTTCAGGTTCTTCACCTGAAATTTGTTGGTCAATTAAATATTGAATAGCATCTGTAATTTCTAATTCTCCTCTCTCTGAAGGTTTAATATTAGCAATAGCATTATGTATTTTTTTAGAAAATAAATATACACCTACAAGTGCTAAATCTGATGGTGGAACTTTGGGCTTTTCAACTAATCTTAATACTCGTCCATTATCATCTATTTTTGCCACACCAAAAGCAGTAGGATTAGGAACTTTACGTAGCAAAATCAAAGCATCTAGTTGCTTCTTTTTAAAAGTATCTAAAAAATTCCCTAACTGACTTTCAATAATATTATCTCCGAGATACATAATAAAAGGAGAATCTCCCAAAAATGGTTGAGCAGTTTTAACAGCATGAGCTAAACCAGCAGGTTTATCTTGGAGAATATAAGTAATATTTCCTCCAAATTTTTCCCCGTTTCCTGTTAATTCTTGTACTTCTTCTCCCGTTTCTGGACTAATAATAATTCCTATGTCAGTAACACCTGCTGCAATAATACCCTCAATTCCGTACCACAAAATAGGCTTATTAGCAACTGGTACTAATTGTTTTGTTCCTGTATAAGTAAGAGGACGTAATCTTGTTCCTTTTCCACCAGAGAGAATTAATGCTTTCATATTAATATTTTCGATTAGAGATTTTTGCAGTATTTTATGTTTTTTAGGGCTATTTTTTTTTCAGCTTAACATAAGGTTTACTAACAATCAATTGTAACTTTAATAAACTAAGGGGCAATTAAAAAAATATAGAAAGAGCTGTTTTTCTATTTTTTACTAATAATAAATACTATGATATAATTTTATTTTTTTTATTCTCAAATAATAGCTATATTATATTATCAATATAATACTTAGCAACTAAATTTTTATTTACTATCAATAGATAGTGCTAGAAAGATTTCAAGTTTAAAGATGTACAATATAAATGAATTTTTGAATCCACTTATCCTAGGAAAAACTTTATTGTTTCTTTTGTACCACTCTAATCTTTACCTTTAAAATTATTATCAATGTTATGAAAATAAGATTTTGATCAAAATTTAGTTATAAAAATATATTTTTTTTATAATTACTTAAAAGGTTTATAAAATTTGATTTTAATATCAAAATATTCTTTTATTATTATAGAAAAATTATCTATTTTTTTTCTCTGAATAAATTACAAATATACTTTAATGGTATTTCAAATAGTTAAGATTTAATAGAATTCTAGAGTTCCAAAAATAATTAAAATTAGTAGATGCATAGGTTATGGAACTAATAATTGTCTCTTTTTTTTCTTAAATACTCTTATTAATTTCTGTATTATTTGTCTATATATTTACAGTATAATAGTGAATGCAACTAATTTATTTACCAGCAATTTTTCATCTATCAATTATAGATTTAGCTGCCAAAGTTTTATTGTTTATAAAAAATATAACTATTATTTTTAAAATAGCTGATTCTAAAAAAGAATAAGAAACTATTCCCACAAATATCAAAACAAATATATTTCAAACCCGAAAAATAATCAGCTACAAAATAAGTTATTTTAAACCAGAGACTGAAAATACTAAATCTGATTTTTTTCATCCCCTGAAAAGAAGACCCTTGAGACCTGATTTTTTACTCATTTTAATAATTAAGAAGAATGAAAAGCCTTATAGCAGTTCTATATTAAAAAATATTTTTAGGACTTATACAACAACATAAAATCATGCAGTATTTTTTAGCGATTAACCCCTCTTAACTATTACTATATATGGTGTTTATAGGTAATTCCTAATTTTTTTCTAAGGTAGTTTTGTATCTAAATCTCACTTGTCCTTAGGTTTGGAAATAAACCCCGACAGTTTTTTCACAAATTATTTATGATTACTATATAACTTAATCACAGATAATAAAAGATAACTTTCCCTAAGTAGTCAGCTATAAAACATGAAAACTCACTCTTTTTTCAAACCGTTAAATACTAAATTAAATTCACAGCCTAGCTTTTTGACTAATATAATTATTTTCTTGACAGTAGTTTTAATAATTATTGCTATAACATCAATATATGTATCCAATGAAGATACAATTTATTGGTGGGACTTTGTAGGATATCAGAATGCTGCGAATAATTTAACAAATTTATTTAGAGTATCCTTTCAAAGAGCTATTGATGATATTAATGGTTCTTTATCTCAACAGAAAAATTATCTAATTACATTGCCATTAATCCCATTTCTCTATATTTTTGGCAACCAAAGAATTATCTATATCTTGAGTATTAATCTTATCTATTTATTACCCTTTAGTTTATTACTAGGAGCAATAGCTATAAAATTAATTCCCGTTCATTCTCGATGGGTATTTTGGTCAACTGTAGCGATCGCTTTACTAATACCTATGAGCTGGAGCCCGAGTTTAAGAGGATATCCCGATATTGGGGCAACTTTATTTATTTTATTGGGGGCTTTATTTTACTTAAAAAATATTAGATTAACTACTTGGTGGCAACTTCCTATTATTGGATTTTGTCTAGGAATATCTATAGTTTTAAGACGACATTTTGCTTATAGTGTGATCGCCTTTATAGGAGCTATTAGTTGTCAAATTATCCTCGACTCTTTAACTAATTTCAAATTTAGTAAAACTTCTGTGAAAAGACTTTTAGAAGGTGCTATAAAAATTAGTCTTATTTCCCTAACTTGTTTCCTAACTATATCAATTTTTGCCTGGGGCTTTATCCAAAACTCTTTAACAGAAAATTATCGAACTCTTTATGCTGCCTGGAGCTTATCAATACCTGACATATTCTGGCGTTACAGCTGTTTCTATGGCTTAATAACTTTACTATTAGTTGCCATAGGATTTTTTGTAGGAGTTATGAGAAAATTTTTAATTCCATCTACTACTATTTTTCTCTTATTATTCGGAATATTTTCTGTAGCTGAATGGTTGATTTTACTCCGCTATGGCAATATTCATTACTCTCTACATTTGACACCGATAGTAGTTTTAGGACTATCCTCATTTATTTGGATAACTATTCATACTTTTCGACGCAAAACTAGATTAATTATTTTTAGTATTGCGGGAATATATTTAATTATTAATCTCATCTTTGGTTTAACTCCTATCGGTAAATTTAATAACCCTCTACGCCCATTATTTGCTAGTAACTTTTCCCCATTAATTCGTTCCGACTACAATCAAGTTTTACAGTTGACTGATTATCTAAATAAATTAGCACCGAATCAAGAATTAGTGTATGTAGCTGCTTCTTCAAATCAGTTTAATGCTAATATTATTAGAAACGCTAACCGGATAATTAATCCGAAAAATTGGTCGAACTTAAAAGCAATAAGTAAACCACATATTGACACCCGTGATACTTACCCATTGCCAGAATTATTAGCAGCACAATATATAGTCATCGCTCATCCATTTCAGAGAGTATTATTAACTGATGAACAAGTCTTAAAACCAGGGCAACAAGATTTAGTCAGATTTGTCTATGATGCCTTTACTCAAAATTTATCTATTAGTCAAGATTTCCAAAAATTGCCAGAAGAATTTGTTTTAGATGGAGGAGTAACTGTTAGTTTTTATCAAAGAATTCGTCCTACTTCTATAAGCACTGCCCTACAAACTTTATCAGCAATGCAAAAACAAGTTCCCCAGCGTCCGGGTAGACAGTTAGACTGGATAAGTTTAAATCAATCTCCTTATATTACTTATAACTATTCAGCAGTTACTCAAGTTTCAGATAGTGCTTATAATTTAATGACAGATCCTTCAGATATTACTAAGCAAACATCTAAATATTTTCTCTATTTAGGGCAATTATCTTCTTCTATAAAAATCACTGGTAAGCTAGATTTTCTTCATCAAGAATGTAATGGTTTATCTCTTAAGTTTTCTATATTAGATGACCAAGGAATTTTGCTTGATACAAATGTCAATAATTATTTTCCTGGAGTTGATTCTGATTTTATTTTTTCTCTAGCAGGTAAAAATCCTGTTTATCTACTTCTAGAAAATATCAGTATTGACGGTGATAATTTAACTGATAAATGTGGATGGATAATTAATCATCTAGTTGTTGATGACTAGAAAAAAAATCCAGGGATAATTTATAATATTATGTATATTTTCTCTTTAAGAAATTTCCATGGAATGTCTATACCTATTCCTCAGTTATGAGTTCGATCTGAACCTATATATACTTTTTCACCAAGCTCTAAATCGGTATTTTTGGCGATTATCTTTTATCCCCAATAATTCATAACTGAGTTTTTTGTAAGTTATATCTTTTATCCCCAATAATTCATAACAGGGTTTTTTTGACTTATTTATTGAATTGATTATTTTGATATATTCTTATTTTTTGCTTTAAATTTTATCGGTAGTTTCTTAATTTACGAGAATACTTTAAATTATTTAATGGGCATTTTAAATTGCTATACAGCGATTTATATTTCTTTTTTTATCGCAATTTTGGCTTTAGTAATTACTGTTTCAACTTTTTTAGTTTCGTCATCTAAGGTTAATTTACTTTCATTTTGGTTGTAAATTAATATTCTTGTACTCATAATTTCGACAATAATGATACTGATAGCAACACAGCGACAAAAACAATAAATATTACTTCAGTCAATAACGCTCCCACATTAGACTTAGATGGGGATAACAAGAGTGGAGCCACAGGCAGCGACTACACAATAACCTTCACAGAAGGAATAGCAGTCGCCATAGTCAAAAGCCATGTTAGTATCACAGACGTAGACGAAACCTTCCGGCGACCATGAAAAACCCCCCTAGAAGTATAAATCATTTTCCAATTTTCGCTACCACCCAAGTCTTCTATTTTTTGTTGAGCACTTCCCTAAGTAAGGTTAGTAATAATGCCTGAGTTCTTGAAAGTTAAAACTTCAAAAGTAAATAGTTCTTCTTTTTCTGATTTTTCCTGCTCACAGTAACACATTGTAATTTTTTAATTTGGGATGAAGTACAATAGCTTGGTAAAACTCAGCGATCGCCTTATCATATCTTCCCTAGTCATAGTGCCTAACATCAAAACTCAAGTCACTTTCAGCACCCTGAGTTTGAGATAGAGTAGCATCAACAACATTTGTAACAGTCTTATTTTCTGTAGGCTAAGGAAGCCAGACAGCAACCACCTTTTGAGACATTCTCAAATTTATCTTCTCAAGGTAAACAGCTCGCTAATGCTAAACAATGCGCAATATGTAATCAACACTAGCCAATAGTAACAATATCTAGAGAAATGCTATAGACCATAGATAGAGGTATTGCCCAGGTATTGTTTCAAGATCTTGGCTTTCAGATAAAACAACATTATCAGAATTTGTCATCCTCAGGTTTTCTTTAGTCACAACAGCAGTTGGCCTTACCAATATTTCCCCAACCTCCGGTGATACAACTCTCAAAAAAGTCAAAATCAAAACCTCCTTCCCATATCCATCAACCCTCCTCAACCTACCCAGATGAATACCCACCAACTGCACCGCCTCATCAAGTAAAAAAGGAAAGATTTAAATAATAATAGAGGAAAATTTCTCTTCAAACACCACTTTAAGGGCCGCTTTTATCTCTCTTTTGACGTCTGCGATCGCGCCACTCAGACGCCGTTAAGTATATAATTCCTCCCGTCACAATTAACATTAATCCCGATGCAGCAATGGCCATAATATTTATTAGTGTTAATTCCACAACTCCTCCTTATACCCTAGATTTTGTCTTCCTAAATTTTACCAAATAGGAAGTAAGTAATAGAGAATAGAAAAAAAATTATCTCATTAAATCTCAAAAATATTTAGATCAATAATTATTATTTTCATTGTTCATTATTCTCTATTACTTCTAACTTTTATACTTACAATTCTAACAATTCTTCTAAAATTGTAAACCTGATATGATTGATTGCCAAATTACCAATTGAAATTTTTTCCTTATTATTTTCCTTATTAATAGAAACCCCTTTATTTTTGATCTCTTCAAATCTAATTCCCTTACCAATTTCCACATGATACCAAGCCAAACCCATAAAAAACCTCAAGGGATAAGGACCACCTTCGTATAAATCATCTGGATTTGACTCCATAGGAATCCAACCAAAACCAGGTATATAAAACTCTAACCATACATGATTAAAATCAGGTTCTAAAGGCACACCTTTTCTATCAGCAAAAGCCGGGCATTTATAGTGACCTACTGTACGACAAGCAATACCATTTAATCGTGCTAAAGCTAACAGTAATCCCACATATTCTCCACAGGAACCAATACCTCTTTTCAGCACAATATCAGGAGTATCAATCTTAACTGTTAATCCATAAGAAAGATGATCATAAACATAATTTCTAATACTTAGAAGTTGACGTAATATATTAGTTTCTGTAGAAACAGCATCTTTCGCGGCTTTAATAATTATCTCTTTATCCATTGACAAATTATCATTATCCACCAAATATTTTTCTTTAAAACCTGATGGAAGCTCCGGAATATTTTCTACATTAAAAGGTTGAATTTGGTACTTAATTGCCCTAACTTCTAATAAAGCCTTCCAGCCAAATATTCGCCTTTCAGTTTGACGCAGTGGTTTAAATCTAAAAACAGCAATTTTTTGACCATCTTTGACTTCTTCAGTAAAAGGCATTCCTATAGGAGAAATTTCCCTAACTTTTTGACGATTAGTTTCTGCAGGTAAAGCAATACGCCATTCTAAATCTTCTAAAAATACTTCATCTAATGGTTCTAGTTCCTCTACATAAGATATCTCAATTAAAAAACCATTAGAAACAGCATATTTTTCCGGCTCATTGTAATAAAAATAAAGGGGGTGTATAAAAGTACGTTCCCGTCGACTTAATTCATACTGTTTTTCCGAATTCGGGTTATCTCTAACGTAAAGTTCATCTCCAGAATAAGCTATATAAAGTTGTCGCTCTCCCGTATTTAAATTATTATAAAATGCCAATCCAGTTGGAAATTCAAAAGGAGTCAGCACGCTAAATTTAACTTTACCTGTTCCTCTATCTAGACAATAAACAGTTTGCTCTTCGCGATCGCAAACCCATAATTCCTCATCTTGTACTGTAATATTTTCAAACCCTATTCCTGGAGAATAAAATCTCGTAATTTCTTGTTTAGTATTTTTGTCAAAAACTAGAATCTTACCTAATTTTTGACAAGTCACATAAACAGTTGATTCCCGGACAGCAATTCCATTAGCAGTATAAGGTAAAGTGAAAAAATGTTGCCATTTTAAACGTTTTTCTGATGAATTACCAACAGCATTGAGACAGAAATAGATTTTATTTTCCCATGTCAACCAGAGAGTATCTTTCCAGATAGAAATACCAGTAACATCAATAAACTCATTAGTTTGATAAGGATTAATAATAATTGTGTTATCTGTTTTTGGATTAATTTCTAACAGAAAACCACGGTTTTTGTCAATAGCATAGAGAGTCTCTCTAGAAAAGGCAATACTATGTAGTGAGGTGACTCCAACTGGTCTAATTGTCCGTGGCCAATAATTTTGTTTTTGGGAACTCTCAGATGATTCAAAGTTCATATTAAATTCAGAAGCAATATTTTTAGAAAAACTTTTTGGGTCTTAAGTGATTTGCAAGGGAAAAATAATTCTTTCTTAGCTGTCAGTAATAATTTCCCCAACGGGAGTACAATTGGTTAATACTAAAATTAGCATAGCACGGTTATGTTGTCTGTCATACTAAGGCCAGAATGAGAACTGCTACATATTAAATTCGGTAGTATCGGTATAAATAAAATATATGATTATGGGGATAGTATTAAATGCTCTACTGTCCCTGACATTTCTATCTCATCAAACCTGATTTTTCATAAATAAAACTGTACTCTTTAGTATACTTAATATTATCCCATAAACTTAAGAGGGATCAAGTATTTTATTTTTTTGTAAGTCAAATCAAAAAAACCAAGATAGTAACTATTATCATGTTAAAGATTATCACATTAATTTCTAGTACATTTATAATTATTTCCTTATTGGATAATCAAGCTATCTCCAAAACTACTGATGTTGATAAATTATTGAATCAAACTTCACTAACCACTAACAAAAAAAATATTTCATCATTCAAAAAATATAAATTAACATCAGCATTAAGTTCTCAATTGATTGACAAATCTGGACAGAAAAAAGTTAATTACAAAAGTTTAATATCTCAATTAAAAAAAATAGAAAAAATAAAATTAATCCCAGATTTAAAAGTTTATCCTATAGAAAAAAACATCACACAAACTTTACCCAATAGTCAGCAAATACTTACTTCCTTTGAAATTATTAATACTTTAAATACCAGCCAACCAAAATATACTCAAAAGACTCAAAATCCACCAAGACCACCAGAATCACTAGAAAATCCCCGACCAGATCCAAATCGCGATCGCTTCCTCCAACCCCTTCCCCAACCAACCATACCAGAAATTCCCAAAGATAAGGAACTAAAAAAAACACCACCACCTCAACCTCTACGACAAGACCAAAAGCAACTAAATCAGAAAATTCCCGTGCAGAGAGTTTTAGTAAATGGAAGTACAATTTTTACCCCACAAGAAATTAAGACTCTTGTTGAACCATATGAAGGGCGTAAGGCTACTCTATTAGAACTTCAGCAACTAGCAGATAAAATTACCGAAATCTATCTAGAACTTGGCTATATTACCTCAAGAGCAATTCTACCTCCCCAAAACATTAGGGAGGGAGTAGTTAGGATTGAAATTATAGAGGGCATTTTAGGAGAAATCAAAATTGAAGGTACAAAAAGATTACACAATTCCTATATAGCAAGTCGGATACAACTTGGGGCGGGAAAACCATTGGACACCGGTAGACTAGAAAATCAATTACGGTTACTTCGGGCGAATCCTTTATTTGAAAATATTGAAGCTAGTTTGCAAACTAGTGAAACCCTAGGGGAAAGTATTCTTATTGTTCGTATCAAAGAAAAAAATCCCTTAGAGTTGAGTATGAATACTGATAACTATTCTAATCCCAGCGTAGGTTCTGAACGAACTGGTTGGACTGCACTACATCGTAACCTAACTGGGAGAGGCGATTTTTTTGTGGCATCTTATAACACTACTAGGCTATTTGACGATGAATCAGATGTTTTTGACTTTATTTATAATTTGCCTATTAACTCCATGAATGGTACTTTGCAGGCAAGAGTTGCCCCTAACAGTAATAGAGTTGGCCAAGATTTTGAAGATATTGAAATTAGTAGCACAACAGATGTATATGAATTGAGTTACCGTCAACCTATATTGAGAAAACCGAAACAAGAATTTGCCTTGTCTCTCGGTTTGAGTTATCAGCGCACAAAAACTTTCCTCAACGATGAACCTTTTAATTTTACAGCAGATACAGATAACACTGATAATGATGGTATTAATAGTACTACTGTGATTAGATTGGGACAGGATTATATTCTCCGAGATCCTCAAGGTGCTTGGGCTTTGCGATCGCAATTCAATATTGGTACTGGTTTATTTGATGCTACTGTCAGGAAGGATTCACAACCTGATGGACATTTCTTGAATTGGCTAGGCCAAGTACAAAGAGTACAAAGATTAAGTAGTAATCATTTATTGATTGTCCAGGGAGATTTGCAATTGTCCTCAACTAGTTTATTGCCATATCAACAATTTATTATTGGTGGTGCTTTGTCCTTACGAGGCTATCAGCAGAATGTCAGGTCTGGAGATAATGGTTTTAGATTTTCTATTGAGGACAGAATTACAGTTTATCGAGATGAGTCTGGTTTGCCATTGATACAGTTTACTCCTTTTCTAGATATTGGAGCTGTTTGGGATGATAGTAGTAATCCTAATAGTGACTCAAAACCCAACCAAAGATTTTTGGCTGGAGCTGGAATAGGTTTGATTTGGCAACTTGTGCCACAAGTCGATCTACGCTTAGACTATGGTTTACCTTTGGTGCACTTAGATGATCGTAGCAATAATGCTCAGGATTCCGGATTTTATTTCAGTGTAATTGTTCGGCCGTTCTGAAGAAACTCAGAACTCAGAATTCAGAAGTTAAAAAGTAGTCTTGCACAATAGGACTCTGAGGTAAAACTGGACTTAAAGCCTCCTCCATCCATCGGGCAACAATCCATGTTTAAATAAGATTGGTTCTTTACCCGCCTTGTCTTATAAATACTGTGGGAAAGAAGAAGTGCCTCGAAACTCTCCGCGCGCCCTCAAGCAGAACTTGTGAAGCCTTCAGGTTTTGGAGGAGCTTATTTCAACCAAAGCACAAATAAAAACCCATAAGAATTTTTGGTAGGTCGCCCTCAGGCATTCCCATACTTGAAACTTTATCAGAGCTAAGGTTCTGTTGTTTAACTCTGTCTCATAGCGGGGGAGAATATCAAGCCCATCAGCAATAGCCCTAATTTATCCGATCAAATTTTTTGTTATAAAAATTAACCTCAATCAATTATTATCCTTAAGAATCGAATTTACTAGAAGCTTAATAATTCAATAATCAAATTAAACTTGATATCAATTATAGTCTCAAAAGCTCTGATAACTTAGATTTAAGGCTAAATTTTTTTCTAGATATATGTTGTTATAAACATTTATTTAACTTTGTAACTATTTATCATAAAATAATTTAACAAAAATGTTAATCAATCTAAAATTTAGACTAATTACTACTAATAATGTAAAAAAATCAATTTTTAAGAGAATTAAAACTCAATAATTACTTTTACAACAGTTTATCAAAATTTCTCCCCTTTCTTTTCCACTGAAGTTAGACAATAATTTGATACACAAGCCCAAAAAATATACTTATAGTACTAGACAAATAGGGCATGGACATTTACAAATGCTAAAACTTCGTTAGAGATTGCTTCTCAGTTCTGAGTATGGACTAAATTTGAGCTTAGTATTAAAAATTCTTGTAGCCCTATTAGAGAATTACTAGGAGAAAAAAAGTGAAACTTTCAGTATACGGAAAAGGTGGAATCGGTAAATCTACAACAAGCTGCAATATCTCAGTTGCCTTAGCAAAGCGTGGTAAAAAAGTTCTACAAATCGGTTGTGACCCAAAACACGACAGTACATTTACCCTCACAGGATTTCTTATTCCCACAATTATTGACACATTACAAGAAAAGGACTACCATTATGAAGATATTTGGCCAGAAGATGTCATCTATAAAGGCTATGGTGGTGTAGATTGTGTAGAAGCAGGTGGACCTCCTGCTGGAGCAGGTTGTGGTGGTTATGTTGTTGGCGAAACAGTAAAGCTACTAAAAGAATTAAACGCCTTTGATGAATACGATGTAATCCTATTTGACGTATTGGGTGACGTAGTTTGTGGTGGTTTTGCTGCTCCACTCAACTATTCAGATTACTGCATGATTGTCACAGACAATGGCTTTGATGCCCTATTTGCAGCTAACCGCATCGCTGCCTCTGTGCGAGAAAAAGCTCGTACCCATACCCTACGTTTAGCTGGCCTAATAGGTAATCGTACATCTAAACGGGATTTAATTAATAAATATGTAGAAGCTGTACCAATGCCAGTGCTAGAAGTTCTACCACTCATTGAAGATATTCGAGTTTCTCGTGTCAAAGGCAAAACATTGTTTGAGATGGCCGAAACCGATCCTTCTCTACAATACGTTTGTAATTATTACCTGAATATCGCGGACCAAATTTTGGCTCTGCCAGAAGGAGTAGTACCTAGCGAATCTCCTGATCGTGATTTGTTCGCCCTGCTATCTGATTTCTACTTAAATCCCAGTAAATCTCATGTTATGTCAGAGGATGAAGAGCTTGACCTGATGATGGTTTAATAGATTTAGCTCTTCTCAGGATAAGGAATATAAAAATCATGGTTTTCTTTAAAGAATTATCAACGTCCCTAAAGCAAAAATGGTTAGAGTATTACAAAAAAAATCGCCCTTGGTTAATACTCCACATGACAGAACAAAATACAGTTCAGACTCCTGATGGAGGGAGGAGACCCGTGTCATACCTTATCCTGGGAATTCTCAATGCCCTGGAACCAGAATTAGAAGCATTAATGTTCCCTTTCTCTAAACTTAAGGCCGATGCAGATAGTCTAGTAGAGGTTTTAGGCTTAAATTTTGACCCTGATATTGCTATAGGCGAAAAACCAGGTTCTTCCCTAGATAAATCAACACCTATGAACATCAATCAAATAGGTGAAGACGATCAGGAGCCACCAGGGGGAAATTCACCACTTATGCCAGATACAATTGAGGATTCTAATGATTTAGGTACTGCTGCTGCTGCTGCAATTACTGGTGCAGCTGCTGTAGCTGGAGGAGTAGCATTGGCTGCAGGATTGAATCAAGATTTCGATGACTTAGCTGATAACGACCAAGGTGACTCAGACTTTGAACTCGAAAATGATAATAGTTCATTTATAGAATTAGATTCTGACTCAGAAGCAGATAATAGTTTAGACATAGAAATGGAGTTACCAACAGATAAGTTGGATACGGGACTAGATCCTGACTCAGAACCAGATGATGATTTTGCTCTGGAACTAGACTCTGACTCAGAACCAGATGATGATTTTGCTCTGGAACTAGACTCTGACTCAGAACCAGATGATGATTTTGCTCTGGAACTAGACTCTGACTCAGAACCAGATGATGATTTTGCTCTGGAACTAGACTCTGACTCAGAAACAGATGATGATTTTGCTCTGGAACTAGACTCTGACTCAGAAACAGATGATGATTTAACTGGCATTGACCTTGAAGATTTCGATGAGAATAGTTCTAATGATCTCACTCAGGGCAAAGATAGCTCGAATTTTATGGTAGAAGATATTCCTGAATCACTTGATGAGTCAGGATTAGATGAGCTTGATAGTGATGATCTGGATCTATTTGGTAAAAATTCTTCAGATGAAATTGCTGATATAGACCTTAGTGAATTAGGAAATGATAATGAATTTGATGATTTTTCTTCTAATGACCTAACAGACTTAGACTTAGATTTTGAGCTGGATGGAGAAGAATCAAGTTTAGATGAGGTGGCTCTAGATTCTTTAGTAGGAGATAAAAAGTCTTCTAATGATGATGATCTTGAAGGGTTATTGGGTTAAGTCTTAGGAATTAGGCAGGAAGGAATAAGCAAAGCTTATTCTCATTGTGGATTTAAAGGGGGGACTTAACAGTTACATAAAAACTTACTTTACTTATTTAAAATTACACATACATAGCAATATTGTAGCAGTGTGAGTAATAAGCAAAAACTATTTGAATAAGCAGCTTGAGCTTCCTTGGGATTCTGTTGCCTGAAAAGCGAAGATAAGTGACAAACTGAGGTCTAGTGGTATCAGAGTGAAACACCGAAGGTAGCTCCAAAGCTTATACAATTTACAAGCCATGTAAGTTTGGGTAAGTTTAGTCGAACGGATTATTTTACTAAAAAAAACAAAAAATTATCAAAAATCTTATTTGTCAATGCTATACCAATAGCATAGTTATTAACTTGAGTCAGAACTATTATGGCTTTAAGTATTTCTGTCACTGAATGCTCCACAAACAGCTTATAAATTAGCTCAAGTCAAAACTATTAGCTATAAAGCAATAGGATTTAGCTGATACCAGAACTATTATGGCATGGAGCTATGAAATGAGTTTTTCAGATTACAGAACTTCAAAAAAAATCCTTAAGTAAACCATATTGGATTATAAAGGATTTCAATTTTATCAATGTCCTAATAGTTTTTTGTAGTTCTATGTCTCTAAGGTTCTAGGATTTGATCCCTGGCCTCAAACTTTTAGAGAGTGCCATAAAAGCTAAATTTTACCATTCGCAAGCATCAATTCACCCCAAAAAATGTTCATAAATAGGAGTGTTTTTTATGAGTAATACGATTCAACCTGAAGCTTTAACTTTTGAGTGTGAAACAGGTAATTATCATACTTTTTGTCCGATTAGTTGTGTGTCTTGGCTTTATCAAAAAATAGAAGATAGTTTCTTCTTAGTAATAGGTACTAAAACCTGTGGTTATTTCCTACAAAATGCCATGGGAGTAATGATTTTTGCTGAACCTCGTTATGCTATGGCTGAGTTAGAAGAAGGTGATATTTCAGCTAAGTTAAATGATTATAATGAACTGAAACGTTTATGTTTACAAATTAAGCGTGACAGAAACCCCAGTGTCATAGTCTGGATTGGCACTTGTACTACTGAAATTATTAAAATGGATTTGGAAGGTTTGGCTCCTAAATTAGAGTCAGAAATTGGCATTCCAATTGTGGTTGCTCGTGCTAATGGTTTGGATTATGCCTTTACTCAAGGGGAAGATACAGTTTTAGCAGCAATGGCAGCTCGTTGTCCGAAACAAGTCTTAGAAGTAGAAAAAGAAGCAAAGAATGGCATACAAAAACTATTAAGTTTTGGCAGAAAAAAGGAGGAAGTTGCTGCAGAAAAATCTGAGTATGTTAACCATCCACCTTTGATTTTATTTGGTTCTTTGCCAGACCCAGTTGTCACTCAATTAACTTTAGAATTGAAGAAGCAAGGAATTAAGGTTTCTGGTTGGTTGCCTGCTAAACATTACACAGAATTACCAGTTATTGAAGAGGGATATTATGTGGCAGGTGTTAATCCTTTCTTAAGTCGTACTGCTACTACTTTAATGCGTCGTCGGAAGTGTAAATTAATTGGTGCACCATTCCCCATAGGTCCTGATGGAAGTAAGGCTTGGATTGAAAAGATTTGCTCTGTTTTTGGTATTGAACCTCAAGGTTTGGTAGAAAGAGAAGAGCAAATTTGGAATAATTTAGAGGACTATATTCAATTAATTCGTGGTAAGTCTGTCTTTTTTATGGGAGATAATTTGTTGGAGATTTCCTTGGCTCGTTTTTTGATTCGTTGTGGTATGACTTGCCCAGAAATAGGTATTCCTTATATGGATAAAAGATATCAAAAGGCTGAGTTGGAAATGTTGGAAAAAACTTGTCAGGAAATGGGTGTACGTTTGCCGAAGATTATTGAGAAACCTGATAATTATAATCAGATTCAAAGAATTTATGAATTACAGCCAGATTTGGTAATTACTGGTATGGCTCACGCTAATCCTTTGGAGGCACGGGGGATTAATACTAAGTGGTCAGTTGAGTTTACTTTTGCTCAAATTCATGGGTTTACAAATGCTCGTGATATCTTGGAATTAGTAACTCGTCCTTTGCGTCGAAATAATGCTTTGAAAGATTTAGGTTGGGATAAGTTAGTTAAGGAAGAAGCTAAGGTTTAATTGAGAGGTTATTGAGTAGAAAAATGACTAAGTTATAGATTGTAGTTACTAAAATAGTAGGGTAAGTTTTACTGGCTCTACTAATTTTTAGAATGAGGGTTAGTTGGAGAAAA
This sequence comes from Trichodesmium erythraeum IMS101, assembly GCF_000014265.1. NCBI lineage: Bacteria > Bacillati > Cyanobacteriota > Cyanophyceae > Oscillatoriales > Microcoleaceae > Trichodesmium > Trichodesmium erythraeum. The sequence continues at coordinate 2,319,176 of NC_008312.1, read as the reverse complement.
TTATAATTTTATTCACAGATTTTGTCAGAGCCAAAATTATGATAATTTTGGCAAAATTTACTTCTAATAAAAATAGTTTAGTTGGTGATAGTTTTGTGAATTTACTTATTTTATCAGATTTGTTGGATCTGAGGAGATATTTTTTCATCTTCAATAATTTTGGTTTAAGTGAAAAATAGAGAGTAATTTTTATTTCATGCATACAGCCTATTCCTAGTAAAGTCTAGTACCTTGGTTCTAGTAGATTTGATTAATAAGAATGAAAACTTTATTGCAGACTTCAAATATACTTAATAAACCTTAAATTCGCTATAGATTTGACTAGTTAACTAGAAATATAGGCAAAAGTTTATTAGTCAAATTTAATAGTCTTAATATTACCTCTATCAGGCAAGATTAAGTAATCAACAAAACATTAATATCCTTCAAGTGTTTATAATAAATGATGCCAAAAATCACAATATTTTCCTTTTTTTTATAGCTGTGGCTTTCTCGACTTAGGGTTTGAAAAACACTGGCTTTGAAGTTGTTTTTGTCAATTAAAAATTTTCTCCTTTTATTATAGGTTATCGTTATACTCGATAATTATTAGAAGTACCAGAACTAGAGTATGGATATTTAGAAGATTATTTAGTTAGTTTAATTGGAGAAAATGGAAAAATAAATTTACAAGAACTCATCAAAGATACTGCAATAAATTCTGATTTTATTGGATTTATTGGTGCTTCCCCTTCTCCTGACTTTTCAGTGGGAGGAAAAAACAGGGGTAAAAATGGAGAAAATGGTAAATTATCAGATGCTTATATTAAATTAATCTGTCAGCAACAACCAGATTTTTTTGTCTTTGAAAATGTTCAATGATTGATTATGGTCAACTAGGAAACATCGGGCATTTTATGATGAAATGAAACGTCAGCTTTACAGATACGGATATATAATTACCGAACGTTTAATTAATGCGATTGAATATGAAGTTCCTCAAGATAGACATAGAATTATTTTAATCAATTTTTGATTTAATTTACTCAAGGATAAAGCTTTTGAGATTAACTATAGTAAATTCATCCCTGAACATATTTTTCCCTGGAACAAGCATGTATTGTATCCTCAAAATTAAGTATTTTATTATCCTTGGCCTCAGACAAATACTTTTGTAGAAAATTTATAAATAAATTGCCTATAAGGAATACCTCAAGAACTGACCTTTGAATATTAGTTTAGGCAAAATAATGTTGTTTTTCATCCTAATTCAGAACATTATTTTCAACCAATATCAAGACGAATAAAATTTCAGACAATAGCAGAAGGAGATGATAAAAAAATCTGGTGGTCCTGTATATGTAGTGATAAAATTACAGTGAAGCGATCGCTTCATTATAATGATTAATGAAATACCAAATATCTCCTAGATGGGACCGAAGCTTTTTAGAAAAGGATAAAGTCTTTCTGACCAACCGAGAAATTCTTTGACGCAAAGTATTATTTAATCTTTCTATATAAGCTGTTCAACCTGAATATTCCCCACTGATTTATGTCTTGAATCAGGAAAAACAAGCTCGTAAGCTGACCCAAAATTTGTATAATAAACTGCACACGGCCTTAAGACACCGTGGGTTAGAATTCTATAATCTATGCTGCCCCTTTTTCTCCTCTTTCCCCTAAGTAGAAACCCACAATTTCTTGAGTTTCTATATCAATCGCTAACCACAGCCATTGTTGATTATTTTTATTGCCTACAAATGACCACATTTCATCACATTGAATGGTGAGTTTACCGGTTTTTTTTAGTACATTTAATAGAGCTTGAAACCTCAGCATACTTATTATTGACGTAATTCTGGTTCCATTTTTCTGACACACCTATTACACAGATTATACCAGCCAAACTAATTTTTTCTCTATTTTAATTTATCAATCAGTTCTTGGGTTTCATTACTAATATAATCTCTTTGACTATTTTCGACAAATTGTCAGAGACAATTTTGACATTTATATTTTTGTTTTTTGTTGTGAATAGTCCCATTTTTGACAATATGATTACTGCCACAACTAGGACAGATTAATTTATGAATGGACATCTGAATTATATAGATTTTTTCTTATTACTGTTATAGATAATAGCATACTTTTTTCATGATAGTTGAGCTTAATTCCTGATAGTTTGATAACTGATTATTATGTAGCGATCGCCTAGATAAAAATTTTAAATTATTAAGCCTAAAAAACTTAATGTTTTCAAGATTAATGTCAATAAATAATCATTTATACTGGCTTATCACTACATATACAGGACCACCAAAAATCTGATAAACATCTTCATTGATGGCGTTATTTTCCCGCTGCTTGTTATAGAAATAATGAAGTTAATTTACATCCAGATAAAGTCCGTCATCTTTCTACAGCAAAAACATTAGCTATCCAGTCTTTACCTAAAAAATTTGCTTTATCAAATAATATGACTCTCAGCCATAAGTTTCAAACTATTGGTAATGGGGTACCGTATTTAGCGGCTCAAGGAGTTGCTAAAACTATTCTTGATTTCCTCAATATGAAGAATATCCATTATCAAGAAGACTTGAGTCATCAATTAGAATTACCTCTAGTTTATTCTCCAAAAAGTAAGTATGTGGCTTGACTTAATTCTTTCAGTAAGGTTAAAAAACATACTGCCCGAAATCTTGGGGTAAACTATTTAAAGAAAAGATGATATCTGTTGAAAAATCTATAGGACTATTAGAAACTATGACATCTTATGCTACTACTACTGCCAGAGCAGAAATGAGTGAAATTAGGCGTCTCAAAGGGTTACTACCACCAGAATTACAAAGTTGGGTAATGGTAGAAAAATCTCTTGAAGTTAATCCTTCACTTATTCGCAGTGAGGAAATAGGCAAAGACCAGGTAGAGGTATCTATTGACCTAGCACGTTGGGAACAATTAGCATTAGACCAGCGTAACTTATTATTTTGGCATGAAGTGGCCAGAATTCAAAACGATACAATTCCTAGGGATGGTTGGGAAATGGCCGCCCTTGCTATAGGCTTGGGGGGTGCTGTTGGTGAATTATGGGTACAGGATGGTCTACTTTTAGTTCTGGCCTTGGCTTTGTGTGGTGTATCTGGGTATAGACTATACCAGAAAAATAATGGAGAGCGTAATCTCAAAGAGGCCATAGAAGCAGATGATAAGGCGATCGTTCTAGCAACTCGTTTTGGTTATTCGCTTCCCAATGCTTATAAAAGCTTAGGTAGTGCTCTGAAAACTTTAATCGAAGAAACTCCCAAAAAACGGCAGAGGGCAAAATATGAGGCACGACTTCAAGCTATCAAACGTAGTGCAGCTAAAGCAAAGGCAAGAGTAAAAGGAAGTCGTGAAACTTCACGTTCTGAAAATATATATAACTAGACAAGAGATATTGGGTGGGTTAGCTGGAAACTAATCAAAACTAGACTTAATCGGGAGTAACAACCCACTCAAATTGATATGGGTTATTTTGGTGTTATTATGGAGATATGATTAGGTTAATCAAAAAATTGACATCCTCTCCGACTTTTAGGCGTGGGGAGGTTCTTGCCAAATAAAGCTCTGGTGTAGCTTAATGTCTAACAGACTACTATACCCACCTCCGAAGGTTGTCTGATATTTCCATATTTTGTCTCGGACTGCTCCCCTGTGACTAATGAATTAATAAGATTATAACCTTATAAAAAACAACTAAAAATTTCCTCGCTGATAATAGAGGCTTTACACTAAATTTTTTGGTCAATCAATTAAACTTGATATCCCATAACTGACAAAAACTATTCTTAACTTTGATACTAAAAATTTATGTTACTATAACAATAATAAACTTAATCTTGCTATCAAGATGATAGCTTATAAGTACAGGCTAAAGCCAATTAAATCATAAGCCACAATTATAGAAATGTGGCTGTAGTTTTTGTATAAAAAGTACAACTATAGATGCTCTGAAGACTCCTCTTGTTGGAAAGAAAGTGACTGTTTAGTGAACCCTTGCCAATTAATAATACAAGTTCCCCAACTTAAAGATAGCTTAAATTATTACTCTTATAAAGAGTACTATTAGAAATAGGATTTTGTCAATGGGAAAGATAAATTTCTTGAATATCAATTAATTAATTAATTATCAGGTATTACAAGATTGTATTAGGCAGTTAAAATTTACCTTTGATGGGTAGTTTAATGTAGATTAAAATTAATAAAATCTAGGTAAACTAAGGTTTAAGGTAAAGTAGTTTTATCCTAATTTTACTTATATTATAATTAGGCTATATTGCTTTTAAGAAAAAAGATTAACTTACCCAAAATAGTTAAGGTAAAGCTACTTTTACATCGACCATTACTAGAGTTATTTAAAATAAAAATTCTTACTATTAATCCTAAAACTAAGTTTATTATGTAACTTGGTATTTAGAATATAAATCATTTCCTAGATTTAAGTGTGATAGTAAACCTACAGTATGAAATACTATAGTAATTGATATAGGGTTAAAAGATTTTTTGGTGACAAGCTCAGTATTATCTTAAAGATAAAAAGGTATTAAAAGCGTTCAAAAAAAAGACTTATATCATCTTATTAAATAGAAGTAAAAATAGCTGAATGCTCTGATAAAAGTTGCCGGACAAAATCAAAAAAATAGTAGAGAAAAGAAAATATTTCTACTTTCTCTCGCCCTAGAAAGTTATTATCTAAATCTGAAGTTATTACCTACGAAAACTTAAATATAAAAGGATTAGGGAAAAACAAGATTGAGCAAATCAATCTATGATCTAGGATAGGGTCAATTCCTAACTATTTTAACTATCAAAACGTTATTTTTATGTCATCCGTAGAACTTAAATGCTCCACAGAAGACAATAGCTGTGAATAGAATAGGGGTACAAGTCAAGATTTCTCAAATTATTGTTAGGAAAAAGTGCTACTAAAATGATCAAATAAGATTCATTCTCATCGGCACTGCGGCATATTTATGTGTCGCGATTAAAATTCAGCCAGAAATATAAAAAACTGGGTGGTGGGGTTATAGTAACTCCTTGTCCGAAGTAATAAATTTTAAATCTTCATTTTCAAGGAAATAACTTTTGCAGAAACAATAATAGTATAATCTTAAATAAAATAGGAATCAAAATTTCATGGTCAGCAAAATATCAGAAACATATTCAAAAAGAGATATAGAAGTAACTTTTAGGGAAAAAATTCCTGTGATTAATTTGCCTCTTCGTTTTACTGTCTCAGAGGCAAAATTATTTAAGCTAACTTGCCAAGAACTTTTCTCTCAAGAGAAGACTACAAGTAAGATTATTATTGATTTTAGTCAAACTAATTTTATGGATAGTTGTGGTGTTGGCTCTTTGGTGACAAATCTCAAGATAGCAAGGAAAAAAGATATAGATTTTATTCTTGATAATGTTAATTCTCAGGTGATGAGTATATTTTACCTAACTGAATTAGATAAAATTTTTACTATTGAACAAACTAAACAAACAGAGATTAAAGGTAGTTGGAAACCTGAAGAAAATCAACTTCCTGTTACTCATTCTTCTATTAAATCTTTGGTAAAACGCTTAATTGATATTGTTGGCGCTTTGGTAGGATTACTTATTACAGGTATTTTGTTTATACCAATAGCTATTGCTATTAAGTTTGATAGTCCTGGTCCGATATTTTTTTGTCAAATACGATGTGGTTGGATGGGAAGGCATTTTCGAATGTGGAAATTTCGATCTATGTGTGAAGATGCAGAGCAACTTAAGGGTCAAATTAAAAATCAAGCTCAAGGTGCAATTTTTAAGAATGAAAATGATTCAAGAATTACTAAAGTTGGTAGCTTTTTGAGGCGAAAGAGTTTGGATGAATTACCTCAGTTTTGGAATGTATTAATAGGAGATATGAGTTTAGTTGGAACTAGACCTCCAACTCCTGATGAAGTAGAACGTTATGAAATTCCTCAATGGCAACGTTTAGATGTTAAACCTGGCATGACAGGAGAATGGCAAGTTAATGGTCGTTCTCAAGTGAAAAATTTTGAAGATATTATTAGGTTGGACTTAAAGTACCAAAAGAATTGGAGTCTAATGTATGATATAAAGTTAATTATTAGGACTGTAGTAATTCTATTCAAGAAAAGTAGTGGGGCCTACTAGAGTGACTTATATTGGTTTTCACTTCATGACTATAAAACTTCTGCCTTTTGTATAAATGCATAGGTGCCTAATAGCTATAATCTCTGTATTTTATTTTAATGAAAACTGTTATAAGATACTTACTGTTGTGGTTTTTATCTTTTTAAATTTTAATTTCTTGAAACTAACTTATTAGTTTTATGTTAACCTACTGGGTAGTAACTGTATTCTAAGAATAAAGAATATCAAAAAATTAAAACTAACTTGTTTGATTAGAAAGATAAATTTTTATCTTTTTTTATAATTTACCTTTCATTCTTTATGGTATAGTTATTAACTAAAGTAATACTTAAGGCGTACAGTTAATTTTTGGCCTTATAATTAACTATAACTAATTGTATACACTACAAATACAGTAGATTTTTAAACTAAATAATTCTGAAATTTTTGCTCTCTCTTAGAGTGGAAAGTCATAATTTTTGCTTAAGGAAAATAGTAGAATATTGATCTAATTAAAGATTAAAATAAAAAAGCTAATGTAGTATTTTACCTATGTCAGTCCACTACAGAAACCCTAAATTAGTTCTGAAAAGTTGTGAAAATTTTAATTATAGATAATAAACTGCGAAAAATTTCTAAAATTTATAAAATTATGACTTCTGACTTTAGCTATAATTACCGAAAGTTACTTTAAAATCAAAATTTACAGTATACAAAATATTACTTTTAACTTTTGAGTTCTGAATGCCTTAGTCGGGGTAAAAAAGTATTACTACCTTTCCAGAGTAGCAAGAATAATTAGTTAAATTATGCGTATTCTTATCTATTCCTACAACTATAACCCAGAACTAATTGGTATTGCACCCCTAATGACAGAACTTGCAGAAGGTTTTGCTAAACGTGGACATCAAGTTCGTGTAGTGACTGGTATGCCAAATTATCCTGAACGTAAAGTTTATGATGGATATAAAGGGAAGTTTTTTCTGACAGAATACAAAAATGGTGTGACAGTTCAACGTAGTTATATTCATGTCAGAGGTTCTAAACCGGGGGTTTTAGCTCGGCTATTGTTAGATGGTAGTTTTATTGTTTCTAGTTTATGGCAAGCTTTTAATGGCTGGAAACCTGAAATTATTTTTGCTACTACTCCTCCTATATTAATTTCTTTACCAGTTAGTTTTTACGGATTATTTTCTAAATCTTCTGTGGTCTTAAATATTCAGGATATTGTTTCTGAAGCTGCGGTAAGAGTTGGGCTAGTGAACAAAAATAGTTGGATAGTAAGTCTAGCTCAAGCAGTGGAAAAATTAGCTTATTTTAAAGCTGATAAAATTAGTGTTATTACTGAAGATTTTGTTACTAAGTTGGTAGAACAAGGGGTTAGTAAAGATCGTATTGTTTGCATTTCTAATTGGGTAGATATTAATTTTATTAGACCTCTCAATAAAAATAATTATTTCCGAGCAGAGCATAACCTTCAAGATAAGTTTGTAGTGATTTATTCTGGGAATATTGCTTTAACTCAAGGTTTAGAAACAGTAGTTAAAGCTGCTGCTAGTCTCAAAGAAAAATCAGAGATTTCTTTTGTCATCTTAGGAGAAGAAACAGCGCGTCAACAATTACAAGAATGTTGTAATAATTATCAAGCAGATAATATACTTTTACTGCCTTTAGTACCACGAGAAAAATTACCAGAAATGTTATCTGCTGCTGATGTTGGTTTAGTAATACAGAAAAAGACTGTTACTGCTTTTAATTTACCTTCAAAAATTCCTGTTATTCTTGCTAGTGGTCGTCCCATAATAGCCTCTGTTCCAGATACAGGTACAGCAATGAGGGTTGTCAAAGAAAGTGGTGGTGGAATAGTGGTTACTCCAGAAGATTTTTCAGCTTTGGCACAAGCCATTCTAGAGTTATATGAAAATCCAAAAAAACTTGAGGAACTAGGTCAGCAAGGGAGAAAATATGCTGAAGAAAATTTTGGATCTAAAAATGCTTTAAATAGTTATGAAGCTTTATTTGCTGAAATTTTATCCTGTCAGGAAAGAGGAGAAAAGAAGAAAGGAAAAGGTTGATTATTAATTGTTTTTGTTTTAAGTTATTAGGGAGTAGGATAGATGAGTCCGAGGATAGGGAACAAACCAAAAATGTTTACTACGTCACTTTGAAAAATGCTTTCTATACAAAAAAAGTTTTTATTTATTCACATTCCTAAAACAGTAGGTAATTCAATTCATAATTTTCTAAAGCATTACTTTGAAGATAAAATTTTTTTCTTTAACCCTTGGCAAGATGATGTAGAAATATTTGAAGTAAGAAATAAAAATTTTTCTCACATACATAAACACTTGTCTTTACTTGACTACTATCAAGTTTTGTCACCAGATATTTTTAATTCTCTTTATAAATTTGCCGTTATTAGAAACTCTTGGTAAAGAATGATTTCTTATTTTTTTTCGCCACATCGTCAAACTCAAAAATGGAATAGAGATGAGTTTATTAATTTATTGCGAAAAGTACCAACAATGTTTTATTATTTAAATAGTAATGGCTTGCCGTTAAGCCAGCCTTAAGTTAATTTTGTTATGAGGTTTGAATCTCTTGAAAACGACTTTAAAAAACTATCCCAAATATTACAACTAGAAAACTTTCAGCTCCCTATCCGCAATAAATCAAATAGAGAAGAATATTGGAAATATTACGATTCTGAATTGGTTGATATGGTGGCACATAAATATGCAGTAGAAATTGAATATGTTGGATATTTTTTTGTAAACCAACAAATAAATTTCTTTGATAATTCTACAAGATTTATAAAAATTTGAATAGAACTAACTAATTTTGAGTTAACTAAAACTTCTGATTTTAATGATTTTAATACCTTGTAGCAAAAGATATTTATACTGAAGGAAAAATGTTTTTTCTTTATTACCTTATTTTATACATTAATGATGCTGCTGGACTTTATCTAAAATTTTTGTAGACTTTCCATATCACTTCCCTATTGTTATTTACTATAATCATTTTAGTTATAATTAAGACACTGCTTTCTTGCTGTAAAATAGTTTCGGGTAAAAAAGTATTTTATTCCTATTAAAAATTACGATAACTACAAAAACTGCCATCATTTGAGAATTTTTAAAAAATTAACTAGTTTTTTTAAAAAGTAGGGGTAGGTTTTTATTCAAGTAAAATCTCTAGAAAACCCACCCCTAAATTTTTTTTAACTCTGAAGATACTAGAATTAATATTACTTACTTGCAGCTTTAACGCATTTCTCTACTAATGGCATTACATGCTCAACATCTTTCCAGCCAAGTATTTCTGTCACCTTTTTTTCTAGGTTTTTATAAGTCCTGAAAAATTCAGCTATTTCTTCTAGTCGATGATGTGCTACATCTTTGAGAGATTTAACCTCAGTATAGCGCGGGTCTTTATCTGGAACACAGAGAATTTTTTCGTCTCTATCTCCTCCGTCGATCATTTCTAACATACCTACAGGTCTTGCTGGAATAACACATCCAGGAAATGTTGGCTCATCCATAATTACTATTCCATCAAGGGGATCACCATCATCTGCTAGGGTATTAGGGACAAAACCATAGTCATAAGGATATTGTACAGAAGAATATAGTACACGGTCAAGGGCAAAAGCTTGTAAATCTTTATCAAATTCGTATTTATTTTTACTTCCGCCAGTAATTTCTATTAAAACATTTATTAGTCCAGGTTTTGGTTGAGCCGGAATTAACGATAAATCCACAATATTTCTCCATATTAACTAAAAAAGAGTATATCAAGAGTTGGGATGAACTACTCGGGCTCCACGAATTAGCACCGGGAATAGTAAGATTCCAGGCCCATAGTTGCTTTATTCTTCTAAGTTAGTAGAGCTAAGGGACTAGGCATCTAAAGATATCGTTCCTACACCCAGGCCTAAGTCAAGCATACCTGAGCTGAATTAATATCTCGATCCTCAGTCAACGTGAACTCTATCATTGAATTTCCAAACAGATGATTAATATTTACCCAAAATTTAGAGAATTTTATTCGCCTCATTTTTCCCGTTTAATACTAATTCCTATGCATTAATACTATATTTGGTTAGTACTTCAGTTGTTAAAGAATTGAGATAGGCATAATAATCTTATTGCTATCTTTAGCTAAGTTAATATTAGTTTTATAAATGTTTAATACTTCCCTTCTCCCCTACTGAAGATATAGGTAGAAAACTTTTTTATAAATGGTATAACTCTCAAGCAAAGGAAAAATTTATTTAAGTCTAATTCTGAGGCTAATAAAGTCGAAAAATTGCAGTAACTTTCTCCAAAATTATTTTCTTAGAGATGATGGATAAAATTGACTAATCTGGAAATTTCCTAGGAACAGATGACTAATATTTAGCCAAATATCAGAAAATTTGATTTACCATTCGGCAGTAGATAAATGAAATACAAATTTTGCGATTTTCTATATATATAAAATTAAATAGCAGAGTCTCAGAAACTCAGACACATGATTAACATTTACCATGACATCAGAGAATTTTAGCTACTCACAGGAACCATATTAAACGAAATACAAATTCTCTCACTATCTCCAATAAATGGAATAGTAGAGTGCCAAAAATAAGAAGGAAAAATTACTAATAATCCTGCTTGTGGTTTAACCTGATATTTATCTGAATTTTTCATATCTAACTTTGAAGAAAAGCAAGTTTCAAAATTTAAGTGACCTGCTTCAGAATTATTTTCTTTAATAGTATTAGGAACTTGAATATAATAAACGCCACTGCAATAACTTTCAGGATGAATATGAGAAGATTGAAATCCTTCTGATTCTAAAACAACTGCCCAACCACTGAGTTTCCAATCTAAGGGTATATTATGAAAAAATTGATAGTTAGAATTAGAAGTGAAACGACTAAAATAATCTTCTAGATAACTATTAATTTTTTTTCTTAGTGCTGTTATTACAGGAGTATTATCTGTAAAAATTTCATAAGTTTGACTACCTTTATTTATGGGTTTGCCTGGTCGATTTTTTAAAAGAGTAGGATGTCGAACAATATAATCTTTCAAGTCATGATTATAAGCTGTCAAATTTTGCCATCCTTCTATACTAGTAAACTGGTATTTAGCTACTAATTCTGAATAGTCAAAAATAAATTTAGCTTCAGACTGTTTGCCTACATCTTGCAAAGCTAAACCCAAATTAGCATAAGCTTTAATATGTCTATTATTAATACTTATAGCTTTTTCAAATTGAGGAATTGCTTCTTTAGATTTACCTATTTCTCGCAAAGATATTCCTAGTTTTGCATAAGCATCAGCAGAGTTAGAATCAAGTTTCAGAATTTTTTGATATAGTTGAAAGACTGTTTTCCAGTCAGATTTTTTTCCGAAAACTTCTGCTAGACCTGCTATAGCATTAACAGAATTTTGATCCTGCTTCAATGCTGCTTTATAACACTCAATTGCTTCGTCATATTTTTCCTGTTGGCTTAACAGAAAACCCAAATTTATATGAGCATCAGTAGAAGTAGGAATTAAATCAACAACAGCTTGATAACAAGCTTCAGCTATATCAACTCTTCCCTGCTCATAAAAAGTAGCAGCAATATTAGTCAAGCATTCTGTGGAATGAGGATTAATTTCTAATGCTTGTTCATAAGTTATTTGTGATTCTTTGAGGTTTCCACGGCGATAAAGTGCCATGCCTAAAGATAATAGAGCATCAAAATTATTGGGATTTTGATTCTTTGAATATTTTGGATCTATTGAGAGAGCTTTTATGTAAGAAGATATTGCTTTATCTAATTTCCCTTGAGTCTGAAATATATCTCCTAGAGCCATGTTAACTTGCTGATAATTTGGATTAATAGTTAAAGCTTTTTCTAGGGAAGCGATCGCTTCTTCTATGATTCCTTTTTCGGTCAAAGCAATACCTAAGTTTAGGTGATATTCAGCAGAATTTTTATCTGCCTGAATCGCACGTTTATAACAGTCAATAGCATTATCAAGTTGTTCAAAGGCGCGATAAGTATTGCCGAGATTATTGAGGTATTTAAAATTTAATGGTTCTAGATTAACAGCTTTCTTTATTAAACTTATAGCACTCTTATTATCTCCCATTTGTGCTTTAAGTACCCCCAGATAATTTAAGACTTGAGAATTATTTGGTTCCAACTGAATAATTTTTTCATAGATAACTTTTGCTTTTTGCAATTCTCCGTTTTTATGAAAAGATAAAGCACGATATAAGGCATTTTCTGGGATATTATTATTGAGTATTTTTTGACTTTTATTTTTTACTGCTTTTCTTTTTTGTTCTCTGTTCATAGTTCTATCCTAGTACTAATATTAAGCTGATTTTTTTTAAATAGTAAATAGAATTAAATTTTTGAATAATTTTCAAAATATAACAGTCCTCCCATTGGCTATAATACTTTTTAATAAGTTATACAAAATTAATTACAAATACTTGAGCTACTGAACAGACTACAAATGTAAAAATCACTGGGAATAAAGTTAGCTAATTAATTTTGTATCAGCACTTATAAGAGTTAATATTAACTCTTATTCTGATTCCTGACTCCTGAGTTTGACTAAAATATTACAACTTCAATAGGATTGCTATATAATTGAATATAATACTTAATTAATTTAACCTTTTTTTTAAACTCTAGAATACATCTAGCCTAAAATTGTTGAGTTTTAACAAAAATTTAATTTTATAAATAATACTAATATCTAAATTATGACAAATAATTCTTTTTTTGATAAGTCTACAGAAACATCTTTAGTCAAAGCTGAAATTGTAGCTAAATATTTTTGGGCTTGGGCAAAGGTCATAATACCACAAGCGAAAAAAAAGAATACAAATATTGCATATATCGATCTTTTTTCTGGGCCAGGTCGTTATCAAGATGGTTCAAAATCTACACCATTACTAATTTTAGAACGTGCTATTGCTGATCAAGACATGGGAGAGAAACTAATTACTATTTTTAACGATAAAAATTCTGATAATACAAAGTCGCTTTAACAAGCAATAAAATCTCTCGAAAATATCGAAAATTTAAAACATCAACCACAAATTTTAAATACAGAAGTAGGAGAACAATTTCTTCAATTAATTAAAAAAATTAGTAATCTACCTAAACTTTTTTTTATTGATCCTTGGGGTTATAAAGGCATATCTCGTGAACTAATACGTTTAGTAATTAAAGATTGGGGTTGTGATTGTATACTATTCTTTAATTACAACAGAATAAATATGGGCTTAGAAAATCAGAAAGTAGAAAAACACATGAAAGCGTTGTTTGGTGAACAAAGATTTAATAAGCTTAAAGAAGAAATTAAAAGAAAAAGAATTAAGCCACACGAGAGAGAATTAATTATCATTGAAAATATATCTCAAGAACTCAAAAATATTGGTGGTGAATATGTATTACCTTTTCGCTTTAGAAATGCTAAAGGAAGAAGAACTAGCCATCATCTTATTTTTATATCAAAGCATATTCGAGGATACTCAATTATGAAAGAAATTATGGCTAAGGAAAGTTCATCTTCTGAACAAGGCGTACCAGCTTTTGAGTATAATCCAGCAACAGAATATCAACCTTTACTTTTTGAACTATTCCGACCACTTGATGAGTTAAAAAATATGCTTTTAAATGACTTTGCAGGTCAGACAATTAAAATGATAGATATCTATGATCAACATCATGTAGACAAGCGATATATTAAAAAGAATTACAAAGATACCCTACTAAAATTGGAAGCTGAAGGAAAAATTATTACAAACCCATCTAAGCGTAAAAAAGATACATTTGGAGACAAAGTAGAAGTTATATTCCCCTAAACATAAATCTTTTCTTTTCTAGATTTACCCTTATATTCTACCTTGCACCCCCTCCATTTTTTTTGATATTTATTCCACACTTCTGGCATTTCATCCCAAACTTTTCCATTAAAAATTCTGCCTAAAGTTTTAGGAGTTCTACCTCCCCATTGTTTAAAGAAAAAAGCTACATCAGCAGCTTGACATTGTTCATAAATACCTTTTACCCATTCCTCTTTCATCGGACGATATTTATTACCAGATTCACCACCTACAATTACCCAATTAATATCAATTAAATTAAGTTGTAAATCCCCTAAAAGGGGTTCACAAGAAAGGAATCTCACATTAGCAGGTACTTGCCGTAAATAATCAACACGATGAACATAATTTTGACTTTCCACCGATACACCCATCCAAATATTTTCATGCCATTCTAATTGAGGTGCTAGTTCAACCAAACGTTCATGTCTTTTCGTCAAAACTTGATAAATATGCCAAGGGGTTTTGCCAATTATTTTAAATACTTGTTTGATAAAATCAAGATCAACATCTTCATGGAAAATATCGCTCATTGAATTAACAAAAACTCGCTTAGGAGTACGCCAACTTAATGGTTGCTTTAAACGCTCAGGATGCAGTTTCAAAGTAAACCCTTCAGGAAAATTATTAGTAAAACGTTTTGTAATTGCTTCTGCATAACAATGAGCACAACCAGGACTAACTTTATCACAACCTGTGGTAGGATTCCAAGTCCTGTCCGTCCATTCAATACCAGTTTTATTATTAGCCATAGTTAAATTTAATTTCTCAAAAAATTATAATTATTGAATTATATTATTTGATTAAATATTTTTTTATTACTTACTAAATTATACCTTATTTTTACAGTCAAAATCAACTTAATTTATAGAGAAATATGAAATCCAATAAATATATAAATTAAAAGGTATAATATTTACTAATAAATTATAATTGCCGATATAAAATTTTTGATAAAACGTGATACCTATAAAAGGATTATATTTTTAGTTTTTTAAGTTGATAATTCCTAATTATTTACCTGTTTAATAAAATAGCTTTTCTTGCCAATAATAACCAAAATGACTTAGTATAATCTCCTACTATAAAAACTAAAATCAAAATGCGCCTAAAATCTCTCGATGTATTTCGTGGCATCACAATTGCTAGTATGATTATTGTTAATAACCCAGGCAGTTGGAATCATGTTTATCCACCCTTACTTCATGCAAAATGGCATGGTTGTACTCCCACAGATTTAATATTTCCCTTCTTCTTATTTATCATGGGTGTAGCTATGACCTTTTCCCTGTCAAAATACACCGATAAAAATCAACCTATTCCACACATTTACCAAAGAATTTTCCGCCGATGCCTCATAATTTTCCTGTTTGGTTTGCTACTAAATGGCTTTCCTAATTACAACTTAGCCACTATTAGGGTTATGGGAGTATTACAACGTATTAGTCTAGTCTATCTTCTCGCAGCAATAGCCATCCTTAACTTGTCCCGAAAACAACTTTATGGACTTGCCACTACCCTGCTAATTGGATACTGGATAGCCATGCAACTAATACCTGTTCCTGGTTATGGTCTTGGGAACCTTTCTCCAGAAGGAAACTTTGCTGCCTATATTGATCGCTTGATCCTAACTCAACAACATTTGTGGGCAGGCAAACAATACGACCCAGAAGGACTTTTTAGCACCTTACCAGCTATAGTAACTGTTTTGATTGGTTACCTTACAGGAGAATGGCTCAAACATCAATCAACAAACAGTCGTACTACCTTAAATATGGTAATTTCTGGTCTAAGTTGTTTAGTAGTCGGGTATCTTTGGGGACTATTTTTTCCCATTAATAAAGCTTTATGGACAAGTTCTTATGTAATATTTACTGCCGGATGGGCCTTGCTGTTTTTAGCTATTTGTTATCAGGCCATGGAGGTTCGAGGCTGGCATAAATGGGGACATCCATTTGAAGTGATGGGATTAAATGCCATATTTATATTTATTGGCTCTGGATTTTTGGCCAGGGTAATGATTTATAATAATATTAATAGAGCTGAAAATTCCCCTACAATTAAAATATGGATATATGAACATTTTTTTCAATCTTGGGCAGGTTCATTTAATGGTTCTTTACTCTTTGCTATTGTCAATTTATTATTTTGGTGGAAAATTTCTGATTTAATGTATCGTCGCAGTTTGTTTATTAAAGTTTAAAGAAAGTAAGTATTCAGCTATCAACTATCAGCACCTTAGCCATAAAAATAAAAGTAGTTAAGTAGGTAAACAATTAGGAATTACATATTGATTGAAACTGAAATAAAACACTTGTGTAAATACCGTACTTTGTCAATAATTTTGTATAAGTGCTTATTAATTCAGTCTATAAAATTTGTCAAAGTGGTCTGATAGATATTGATATGAAAAACAATAATTAGGACAATAAACAGGATTTATTGTTTGAGTAAATCCGTCTTAATATAACGTTTCTCAACTTACTGAGATAAAGTTTTTTTTCTTTTCTATACTCTGTTTTAAAAATTACTACTGTTTAATGGATGTTTCATGCAGCTTCCCTAGTAAAACAAATAAATTTTGTATCTTAACAGTGTGGAAATTGCTATATGTTGATTTTATCATTAAATATAAACATATTTTCTAATTAACATTAATTAAGATAATTTTATACTCTTCCTTATAACTATAACTAACTTAAGATTAGCTATAATTTAAGCTGATAATTAATAATAAAATTCCGGAATTAATAATGCTAATAATTTTATGTAGCTGACCCTAAAAAGTTTTGAATTTTGATAATTAAACGGGCAAAAAATAAGTTGTATTTCTCTAGTTACACTAAATTCATTTTAATAAGGAGATATTCTAAAAACTTTTAACTTGTAAGCCTCATTACACTTGTTTTATCAAAGAATAGTTATTAGTTAAATGTCTCAATATATCACAGAACTAAGTAATGTTATTTTTGAGAAATTTTATAGTTATGAGCGTCTTTATTTGACCAAAAATTTCCTGATTTTCTCAAAGTGTGGATTCATCAATCAAAATGATTTAATATCAGCTCTATATATGTTAAAAATAAGGAAATAGGATAAAATTTATTCTTAACTTTTTGTAGTTATTAGTCAAATCAAAATTTTGATATTATATGTTCCTAATATTAATTAACTGGTTATAAATTTAGTTGAAAATTATCAAATATAATATTTTTTTAAATGTATTATTATCTATTCTATTAAATAAAAAAATACTGATGGGAAATTTTATTTAGTGTAAGTAGCTTAGAGTTATAATAAACTCTCAATCAAATTAGATATTGATTAAAATATAATTATTGAATACCAACTTATGAAAAACTTTGTTTTGCTCAACTTGAGCTTGATATTTTGAAAAATTATTTATTAACCATTATTTGTGGTTAACTACTTTTTGTGATTTCTGTAGTTATTTTAGCTACTTTTAAAGGGTAGAATTAATATATGAGAAATGGTATTATAAGATAATAATTTAATACTTAATATCTACTAACTATAGTAACTATTGTGCTATAATATTAGTAATTTACATCCCATAAGGAAATACCAATTCTAGAAATACTGAAAGGTATTTAAGTATTAACAGTTAGCTCTCAGCATTTTAATAAATGAAGCAAGCATTTGTTTAACTTATACTACATTTTTTACCATATAATTGAAGTACAAAAACGACCAGCTCTACTTTCAACTAAAAGTAATGAAGCTGATAGCTGAGAGCCAAATACTTACAGAAACAGATAAAAGAGAATAGAAAAAAAATAAAAATAACCGTACCTTAAAAATATTGACAAATATTATATTATATATTAAACAGCACCAATAATTTTCACTTTGAATTTTAACTTTTAGCTGAAAAAATATGATTCCAACCGTTATTGAACAATCTGGCCGTGGCGAAAGAGCCTTCGATATTTACTCTCGACTATTACGCGATCGCATAATCTATCTAGGAGAAGCGATAGACTCTGAATTGGCCAACCTAATCGTAGGCCAATTATTATATTTAGACTCAGAAGACCCAGAAAAAGATATTTATCTCTATATAAACTCTCCTGGCGGTTCTGTTAGTGCCGGGATGGGTATTTATGACACCATGAGACACGTTCGACCTGATGTCTGTACTATTTGTATGGGAATAGCTGCTAGTATGGGAGCATTTCTTCTGAGTGGAGGAACAAAAGGCAAAAGAATGAGTCTACCCCACTCCCGAATTATGATTCATCAACCATTAGGTGGTGCCCAAGGTCAAGCCACAGATATTGAAATCCAAGCAAAAGAGATTTTATACCTCAAAAAATATCTTAATGAATGTTTAGCAGAACACACAGGCCAATCTATAGAAAAAATTACCGAAGATACAGAAAGAGACTTTTTTATGTCAGCCACAGAAGCAATGGAATACGGAATAATAGACCAAGTTTATAACCGTAATCCCTCTAATTCTCAACCTATATCTCCTATTAAGGAATAAATAAATAGTAGAAAACAGTTAAGGCTAGTGGATTAGTTCTCAAAGCATTGACAAATAAAAGCTTTAGCCAAGTTAAGAAGTCTTAAAAAGTACCAGAAGTTCGGTTGCTCAAGCTCATGCATGGATCGGATGAGTGGACACACTGGCCGCAGAAAAATCAGAAGGCAATTCTTACTATACCGGAGTTGGTGACCAAGCTATTGCTCCATCCCGACCTGCTCCCGTGCTTCCGTGCTTTTTTTTTCAATTAATACTAGTTTATGTGCAGATAAATTATCCCTCACAACTATCTCTCCTAGCCATAACTCTAGCAGAGAAAAAAATGTTCAATAAATACTTTAAATGCCATGGTTGCCATTGAATTATTTATTGTCATTAACTCTACTACTTCTTTAATATTTACTGCACCAATTACTGTAACTTTATGGCATCAATAAAATAGCTTCATTTCATTAACTTATTATCCTTTTAGTATAAACGTATATAGGTTCTTGTTAGTTCTAGCATTACATCTATTTCATGTATAATTACTAAATTCTGTTTCATCTATAAATACTAAATTTTCTGAATATATCTTTTTCACCAATTCCTTTCTATTATTCTCTAAATTTTTATACTCTTTCTGTCCAGGGTAGGCTGCTACGCTGCTTAATACATCTACCAGGTTAAATCTTTGCATTGGGGGTAGACTTTTTATACCATCTATACCCGCCTTTTTCTTACCCTGGTTATCCTGAGTCACCCGTCTAACAGCTAGCAACAAGGCGTAATAACTTTTGGTCAGAAGTTTTTGGTATTTAAGCATCTTGCGGATTTCGCCACGGCTGGATGCTCTGTAGATTAATTTTTGCAACTTAAACACATACTTTTCCACCTTCTTCCAGTTAATGTCCTTCCATTTAAGATTAGGATTAACACTACATGGATCTGGTATATCGTTTGTATCCCATGCCACACTTAAAAATGGTTCAGGATTTTCTAAACTTCTTTTTAGGGTTTTAGCTTTATTCATAGCTAGTTATTACTCTACATTACGTCTAACAGTGAGTACGTCTGCAAACATTATGCTTCTTACTCAATCCTACTCTCCTTAAAACCTACATCTTTTGTGTAGATTGACCTTGAATGGATTCCTAAGTTTTTGACCTATTAACTTAGGTGTCTTAAAGAGGTTTCCTCGTTCCCTTATTCCTTTATTACGATTGATTTAGTGGGGTAAAATCTCCCGAAGGGTGCTATATGATTGTTAACCTAAGCTTTATAATACTTATGCTCATTGACCCTCTGACTTTCGTCCTACATCCCATAGCTACCTTTGGAATGGTTTGCGGTAACGAGAGTTTTATTACCTTCCTATTCGTCCACTTGTCAACCTTTGCTTGCGGTATCGTTCCTAGGTAACTGGTATTTTCCCGCTTTTAAACCAGCTTCAGGGATTGATGTTCAGTCGCTACCCTGTGGTCTATGCTGTCAACCCAACAACAAGGCAGATGGAATTTCACCACCAAGGTAATAAGAGTTATTCACAAGTCGAGGTTGTCCTCATGTGGTGACTTGGAACGGTCATGTATACCTAGTTTCCTAGTTTAGTGGCCAACGAGTCGCACTATAAAGATCACATAATTTTCATATTATCGGTTTTCGTAGCTTAATAATTGGAATGTATTTTCGTCACTAAATTAATCTCAAAAGCTTTCAGGACAATAGAAAATTATTAATATACTATTTGTCAATGATTGTCAAGATGAGCTGACCCTACCTTTTATTTTTTTGCGGCCGCCTCAAATAAAAGCACCCTGGGGGGGGAATGGGCTGTTTATTCGGGAGTATCTAACGCTTCTAATTGTTGTAAAAAATCTTGCAATTCCTCAAATGAAAGCCGTGTACGACCCTCCTGTCCATAAGTTTTCTTGAGGAAAGTTTTTCCTTTTGTAGAACTCCAACCCAAACGTTTAATTTCATTAGTAGTTTTGCAAAATACTTCTAAATACTGCCAAAAATTGTGTAATTCATGTATAGTTAATTGTTCTAGAAGTTCTTTATTATGGTTGTATTCAAAATAATCTTTTTGTTGCTTTGCTTTCCAGCCTTGAACCTTAATTTCTTTAGTTACTTTCTGTAGCAAATATAAATATTTATTAAAATTAGATAACTCTTCAGGTGTTAAAAATTGGCGTGTTTTTTGACTGTAATTTTGCTCTATAAAATCTCGCTCCTGCTCTTTTGTCCATCCCAAACTATCTATTAAAATATCTATACTAACATTATCATCAGATACATCCTCAGATTGATCTGAAGAATCAATTTGATTATTACTATTTATTGAAGTAGCTAAATCTTTTATCGTTCTTTTTGATTCTGATGTAATTATTTCACTTTCTCGATGATTTATAGAATCTATTAGTGCTTCTGTAGTTTCATCAATTTTTTCTTCCTTTTGTTCCTGACTATAATCTTTATTTAACCAACTATTATCGAATGCACTTGAATCTTGAGGCAAATCAGAAACATCATTATAATTAATACTATACTCTGCTATTGGTAATTTATCTTTTTTCAGTGGATTAGAAATTTCGGATTTCTCTGAGGCCAACGAAATAGTTGGAGTATCAGAAACTTCATTTAAATTTATATTTAATCTTGCTGTTGGTAATTTATCTGTTTCTATTTGTGAAGAAGTATTGACAGATTTTATAAATTGTGGTTTTTCACTATCAGAAACCTTATTTAAATCTATATTTAATCCTGCTGTTGTTAATTTATCTGTTTTTATTTGTGAAGAAGTATTGACAGATTTTGTAAATTGTGGTTTTTCACTAGTGGGAGGTGGGGATGGAGAAAACTCAACAGAAGCCTCAGGTGAACACAAAGGTGTATGAAGTGTAAGAGTAGCAAGCGATCGCTCTCGAGCCAGGTCTTCTGCCACCTCCACAGTATCAGCAGATCCTAATCCAGTAGCTAAAGTTTCACCATTCACCAGTACTAAGGCACGAACTACATACTTACCGTTATGAATAGTAATTAATTCAGAGATTAAGCAACCTGTAGGATAAGAGGATCGAAAATGTTCTAACATAATTATTCACTTGGTGAAACTTAGAGAAAATTGAATATCTAACTTAGTACATTAACAAAAAATACTTTTGCCAGAAGTCTAATTTGAAGCTATCATAAAACTTAGCCAAAAACATGCCTACTAATTATTAATGGCCTAATTTACAATTGCTCCAAATTAAATGTTAGCAAAGGTAATTCCAATATACAGATTTTATCTGTGTACAGGAATTGCAGAAGAGTATGTTACTTAATTCAGGAGCATTGACTTAATAAAAGAATAACAATATAATGCCTACTTAAGCATACTAATTTAGACTTAGATAAACTTATCTTTGTTGTGGTTAGGTTAAAGATATGCTTTTAGATCTGAGAACTGATAATTGCCCTAAGTGCGGTTTATTTCGTTTGCCAAGACTTAAGTGCAAATATTAATTGGAGAAATGCGGTTGACTTGAGCGTGGATATCTTTGGATGAGTAACCGCCGAGAGGTTCATGCTCAGCAAGAAGTAAACATCAAGTTACAATTTGATGTGAGGCTTGGTATCAGTTTGATAGAGCAGTAAAAGTAGCATGAACGCAACTAAGCTACTAACTTGAGGAAACTTGGGTGAAACCTTAATGACATACTAACTTTAAAAATAGTAGAATCAGAAAAAGGATAAAACGCTACATGAAATTTTCCATCGCTACACTCTTAGCAAATTTCAGTGATGACAAATTAATCGCTCCCAAAGCAGTGGAGAAAAAACTAGATTGTCAAGACGACCAAAGTATCAGAAAATTACAAATTGCCTTGGATGCTCTCGAAAGAATAGGAGTTCTCGCTAAAGACAAAGGTCGCTATCGGCGACTTTTTGAAGAGGCACTTGTAGAAGCAAAACTACGTTGCTCTAGTAAAGGATTTTGCTTCGCGATACAAGACTTAGAAGGAACAGAAGATATTTACATTCGCGAGAGTCATCTGAGCAATGCTTGGAATGGCGATCGCGTCTTTGTGAAAATTATCAAAGAAGGAAGTCGTCGCCGGAGTCCGGAAGGAGAAGTCAAGCTAATATTAGAACGTGCAAACCCTTCCTTATTAGCAAGAATCAAGCAAATAAATGGGCAGAATGGAGACCCCTACTATAGAGCAGTTCCCCTAGATGATCGCTTACTATTTGAACTTGACTTAGTACCAGAAGGTCCAGACTTAGCAGATGCTATAGACCACCTAGTCCATGTTGAAGTATTGCGCTACCCCCTAGGAGAAAAACGTCCCATTGGAAAAGTAGTTCAGATTCTTGGTTCAGATGCAGAAGCAGCAGATGACTTAGACATAGTATGTTGTAAACATGATTTACCCCGGTCTTTTCCAAATACAGTTCTTAAAGAAGCGGAGTCTCTAGTCAGCCACTCTACCAAAGCAGATCAAAAAAATAGACTAGATTTGCGTGAACTGCTCACAGTTTCTTTTGGAGAACTAGAAAAAAAAGATATTAACCATGCTCTGAGTATAGAAACCACAACCTCCGGTTATTGGCGAGTAGGAGTTCACATTGCTGATGTAGCCTATTTTATTAAAGTAGATTCCCCCCTAGATAAAGAAGCTCGTAAGCGAGCTATCAGCATATACCTGCGAAATGAAGTAGTTCCTATATTGCCAGACGGACTATCAAGTGATTACTTTTCCTTACTACCAAAAAAAGATCGACTAGCTATATCTATTTTGATAACTGTCAATAAAAACGGTCAGATAGTTGAGTTTGAGATTGAACCTAGTGTGATCCAGGTAAATGTTCATCTCAGCTACGAGCAAACCAAAAAAATTATTAATGGCAATACGGATGGATTAGTTGACATTAACTTAGAGCAACTGGAAAATACCATCAATAAGCTTCAAGATGTTAGTCACGCAGTCCGAAATGCCAGATTACGAAGAGGTGCTTTTGACCTAAATTTACCAGATGAAAAAAGCTACTACAACGATGAGAGTCCTTTGGGAGCAATGATAATTCCTAATATCTTTCAAGCTCGTTCCATGGTAGCAGAATTGATCGTTCTGGCCAACCAAGCAATAGCTAGTCACTTGTTAGCATTAGGAGTACCTGCAATTTATAGAGTCCAAAATTCCCCAGAACCAGGAGATATTCAAGAATTTATTAAACTAGCTAGTCATCTTGGATCTGAGTTATATCTAGAAGATGAAGAATACCTACAACCTGCTGACTATCAAGCATTTGTTGAGGAATTTACCACATCAAAATCAGAAAGAGTACTGACATACTTGCTCGAAGATACTTTGAAACCTGCAATTTACAGTACCACAGCTCAACCTCATTTTGGATTAGCTTTACAACATGGTTATGTTCATTGTACATCTCCAATTTCAAGATATTCCGATTTATTGATTTCACGAGTATTACATACTGTATTTAATGAGGGTCGCGATCGCCGTTCTAGTCGTTCTAAAGAAGGTGTAGAGCTGGGACATTCTTCATGTCATGGCAAAATCTCCTGGAATGTTCTAGCTCCAGAAATACAGCAAGAATTGGAAGCACAATTAACTTCAGTAGTCGTCCATTTAACGGAACGAGAAAACATAGCACAAGATGGCCAAGAAGATTTAGAAGGATTAATTAAAACTGGATTAATGAAAGAACGTACTGGTCAAACTTTCCCAGGTTTAATTACTGGGGTACAGTCTTACGGTTTCTTTGTAGAAATTGAAATTTCCTCTGAGTCTACACAAACTTTCAGAGTAGAGGGTTTAGTTCATGTATCTTCTCTGAAAGATGATTGGTATGAATATCGTTCCCGACAACAAACACTTGTTGGACGCAAAAATCGTAACCAGTATCGATTAGGGGATATAGTAGAAGTACAGGTCAAGAGTGTTGATTATTACCGCCAGCAAATTGACTTAGTTGCAGTTAGTGGGGGCAGTACTGCTTTTGACGATGAAGAGTTCTCCTCTAATCCTTATCGGTTCTAATAATATAGATTTCTGATAAGTACATATATTGATGGTTTTTGGAGTAAGGATATGAGTCTGATTATTGTAACTTTTTAGGCATAAACTTAATGACAGCAAAGTTTTTAGGATTTTTAGAATACAAAGATTGTATGGTACTTCAAGTCCAAATGCATAAGAACTTGACAACTATATAACCATGTAGCTAAGAAACCTACCCTTTATAACGTAGAAGTGATAGCCTATCCCTTATTTAGAGAATGGATATCAACGGATCAAGCAAAAATACAAGCTGGTAATGGTTACTTGTAACCAAATCCCAGCAAGCAAAAGGCGGATAGTAAATGAAACATTCAAGGTACCATTAACTGTCGTAACCCATTAAGCAGTGAAAAGAAAATTGATAAACTGCACTCAAAAAACACTGAGAGATATAAAGGCAATTTCTTCCTCCGTTATTGCATACGTTCACTTTAGTCTCCGGCATAT
The DNA here is from genome assembly GCF_000014265.1 of Trichodesmium erythraeum IMS101. Classification (NCBI taxonomy): domain Bacteria; kingdom Bacillati; phylum Cyanobacteriota; class Cyanophyceae; order Oscillatoriales; family Microcoleaceae; genus Trichodesmium; species Trichodesmium erythraeum. Next base: position 2,294,138 of record NC_008312.1, on the reverse strand, counting down.
ATTACCCATCTAAATGCTTAAAGAATAGTTATATGGAACTAAGTAATCTCATATATAGCTCTCTGGAAAAGGTCGATAAACAGAGTAGGATCAAACCCGGATGGGTAAATACAAAGAGATGAGAACAAAAGCAAATGCCTACTTGTAATGAGTATAGATAAGCATACAGATATCCGGTATTGTAGAAGTTAGAAATTTATTAACAATGAAAAAGACTAAAATACTAACAAAATTAATGGTAGTATGGAATCAGTTTCAATGGCCAAAGCCAGAAATAATTGTATTCAAGTTGCAAAAAAGAATCTATCAAGCTACTTAAAGGGGTGACGTTAAGACAACTCACAAACGGCAAAAAACCCTGTTAAATTAATAGTCTGCAAGAATGTTGCTTACTAGAAGAGTGACAAAGGATAACAGAGGTAATAAAACAGGTAGTATAGACGGAAAGAAAAACCTGAAACCAACTGAAAGATTTAGCCTAGCTTAAAATCTAAAATTAGAAAGAAAAGCAAAAGCTACAAAAAGAATCTGAATACTCAAACTTGGGAAAACAGAGAAAAAACCTATTCCTACCTTGCTCTTGAGATTGTTTCCTTCCTCTCCTTTGCAGTCACTCCAGACCTAAAATAAATGATTGCTATGATTGGGATTTTATAAAGAGCATATTCTAAGTATGTAAGGTACAAATATTAATGTTCAAACCTTTCTTTGTGAGCTTAAGCGTGCCTGAGTGATCCCAAATCTGCCAAGTATAATAGGGCATTTTTTTAAGTTACAGCATTTGCTAAACAAAGCATTAAGCAATGGGAAAAATATGCTTTGATACCCAAATTTGGTATAAAAAGAAGTGTCTGAAAATATATTCAAACATGACTAATTTTGTTTCTACTGCTCAACTACCGATAGTTATTGGAGTTACAGGAGCATCAGGACTAATTTACGCCGTGAGAGCCATTAAATTTTTACTGGCAAATTATACTATTGACTTAGTAACATCAAAAGCCACCTAATCAGTCTGGCAGGCAGAGCCAAATATTAAAATGCCTGCTGAAGTAACTAAACAAAAAAAATTCTGGCGAGAACAAGCAAGAGTTGAAACCAACAGTAAACTCTATTGTCATCCTTGGCAATATCTAGGGGCAAATATTGCTAGTAGTTCCTATCGAACTCAGGGTATGGGAACAGTAAGTAAATTGGCTGCTGGATTTAGCTCAGATTTACTAGAGTCGGCATCAGATGTACAATTAAAAGAAGGTGGTAAACTAATATTAGTGCCTCGGGAAATACCTTTGAGCTTGATTAATTTACGAAATTTGACTGAAGCACGCAGAAGCAGGAGCAAGAATTGTCCCAGCAATCCCGGCCTGGTATAATAATACCCAAACTATAGAAGATTTGGTAGACTTTGTGGTAGCTCGTGCTCTAGACCAATTTGGTTTAGATTGTGTTCCTATTAAGCGGTGAGTAGGCCATGAATAGAAGTCAGAATTTACTATTGTTAGTAGTTTTAATTGTAATCATTGGTGGGTTGGCCTTATTTGCTTGGCAAAATTGGTCTCCTAGTTTGCAATTAACTTTTCTGGGATTAAAGTCCGTATCTCTACCTATTTCTATATGGATTTTAGGTGCTCTTGTTGCAGGTGTAATTACTTATTTGCTGATTTATGGTATTTTTGAACTTTCAAATTACTTTTTCAACCAAAATTTACAATCTGTTAAACCAACTTCAAGAAAATTTCAATATCAAGATCAACCAGGGGAAAGCAAGGATAAATATTCACACTATCAAGAAACCTCAAATTATCAAAGCTCCTTTAACCTTAATAAAGATTTGGAACTAAGGGAGGAAGAGGAAAATATTGATGATTGGGAACAAGAACCTCCTAAAATTAGTAATTCTTGGGATAGTAGCACACAAGAACAAGTTATTGGAGATACGCAAAAGTCTGTTAGTCAAGATTCTACAGAGAAAAATTATGAAGTGAAACAAGAACCAGAAATAGAGTCTTGGTCTGGTTCGGTTTATTCTTATGGTTATCGCGAACCTAGTGATTCAGGGGTTGGTCAAACCGAATCTTTGTATGATGCTGATTATCGGGTTATTACTCCACCGCCTCCTCAAGATCAATCTACACCAAATCAAAAGAAAGAAGATGAAGATGGTCCTCCAGAAGATAAGAAGAATTAACCAGGCAATTAATAGCTTAAATTAAGTTGACTTAAAATTGGTGGTGTTTTTGTATAGTAAGTAGTTATGATTTAGGAAAAACAAAAGGCTAGGGGTACTAATACAAAGAGTTATACAATAGTTATTTAGCAGTATGTAATTTTTTTGCCTAGATACTTAATACCATTTAGTATGAATTAATGATTTAGGTTGAAAAATACAGCGCAATGGGCAAGTCAAAGTTGCTAATGGGTGAGTATAACTTGTATTTTTGGTAATTGCTAAACTATTGAATAACAAATATTTCAGATTATTCAATTTTTATTTTTATAACCTTTTGAGCAACGCCAGAAATTCCCATAAAAAATGCTTCTGAAGTTTCAGTAAAATTTGTCAAAGATTTATAAGCATAACTTTTTCTCTTTCCCTGCCATTATCTTATGTCGGGTAGTATTGTTTGTGTAAAACCTAAAAGATATAGTCATTCCGAATAAGAATGGGATACTTTTTCATGTAAAACCCGTTCACAGCAGGAAAACCTCCTCTCAATCTAAACCAGAATGACTATATTGCTACTCAACCCTACTCTTCAAGTTCTTGTGAGATTATCGGTAGGCCACTGATAAAAACAAGTAAGACCCTTATGGGAGTAATGGCTGTTTCAATAAGTGAATACATTGATAATTGACTATATCTTTCACCTGAGATAAATTTTCAAAGGTTTGATTGCTTATAGGTTGATTAATTATTGGCCAGAGCCTTTCGTTTCTTTTGTAGTTCTGGTGTATAAACTGGTAAAAATTACAAGTGCAAACATATTCTTCTTCTAGGAATGAAGATTTTATAATCTAAACAATTAAATTGTCTAAAATTTATATCATGTGAGTATGAGTTATTTCACAAAAATTATGGACTTTATTTAATTCTCATTCCTTTAGCTGATTGCTAATCTAAACTCTGTTCTTTTTTCTAGGCCACACAATTTTACCACTTGCTCTTTGTTGTCTCTCTTTCATCTTTTCCTACTTGACAATTTTCATTATTTAAATCCTACTTGACAATTCTCATTATCTAAAATTTCTAGGGCTATATTGTTTTTAATTCTTAAGACAAATAACTTATCTTCTCCTTCCTTTAATTATCTGATGAACTTCAACAGAATAAAATCCTAATTCCATTACTCCTAATCCATTAAAATAAGGATATGTCTTATTTAACTTTACTTTTATAAACTATAACTCATAACTATGGATATTAGTAATAGGAAATTATTACAGGGAGTAAATCTTTATCTAGTGGGGATGATGGGTGCTGGTAAAACAACTGTGGGACATTTACTAGCCCAACACTTAGGATATAGTTTTCTTGATACAGATAATTTAATTACTCAAGCTGCTGGCAAGTCAATTAACGAAATTTTTGCCACTGAAGGTGAAGCAGCTTTTCGGGAGTTGGAAACAAACATATTATCAGAAATATCTAGTTACAAAAATTTGACTATTGCTACAGGTGGTGGTATAGTTATAAGTCGATTTAACTGGAGTTATTTACGGCATGGCATAGTAGTTTGGTTAGATGTGCCAGTAGAAGTTTTATATAGTCGCTTGCAAGGCGATCAGACTAGACCTTTAATTCAAAATAGTAACCCTTTAGCTAGACTTCAGGCTATTTTAGAGGAAAGAAGACCGTTTTATAATTGTGCAGATGTTCATGTTAATGTTGATATTCAAGATACACCTCAACAAGTGACAATTTTAACCTTGGAAGAAATAAAAAAAGTGCTAAAGTCATCTCAGAGGTAGTCGCTTAGTTATTCATTAGCTTTTTTCTAGTAGAAGCTCTATACTAAAAACGAAGAGTTTGAGTTTAGGATGAAAGGGTTATTGTTATAAGAATTTATTAACTTTGAGATGCTTATCTTGAATATTTTTACCCGAATTACAATTAAATCAAATAACTTTTTTGGTTTCTAATTACATATAGCCTTAACTTATCTAAATCTTGCTTGAATTACTCGATAATGTAATTAGGTTTTTCTAGTTATATATTGCAATGGGTATATACAAAATAAAAAACTATAATATTTTTATCCTTGAAAAGAGAAAGATAAATAAAAATATTCTACCAAATCAACTGGATACCTTACTAGCTCAGTCAATCTTCTTATAGAGAAGTCTCTGAAAACCCCAAAGTAATTCTTGTAACCATTATGAGAGTATGTGATGCCAACATCCTTGTATAAAAGCAGGCTTTTCTTATAAAAATTTCTTGTTTAGCAATGGCTGTAACTCAAAAAAATACCCTCTCATAATTGGTGGATTTTATCTGACTGGTTTCCTACTCTCAAGTTAAGTTAGTTGAAAATGTAAAAACACCAATGAAATAGAATTACTATATATGATTTTTGAGCAATAAGTAAAACCAATATCCCAGACCTAAACCAACATATGAAATAATGAGTAAAATACCAAAAGACTGCCATCTGTTTAGACCATAAATTTTAGTATCTAATTTCACTAATATTCCGGCTAAAATTAACACTAAACTATGGATAAAAATGTTGATCCACCTAATTATAACTACAAATAAAAAAGCAACAACAATTGCAGAAATAAAAATATAACTTTTTGAGTTAAACAAAGGAACTATTGCTTGCAAATTAAATAAACAAAAAGTTAAAATTATATCTGATAAAAAAATACTAACAAGAACAACTAAATATAAAAATAAAGAAGCTTGATAATTAGCCAGGCTCCAGCCCAAAATAATATAACTAATGAAAAGTAGAGCTAAAGAAAGTAAAGGTATTGATTTCACATTAGCTTATAGGTTAGTATAAATAGCTTGTACTGGACAGGTAGGAATACATTGTTCACAAACAATGCAACGGGATCTGACAAAATTAAGACGAAAAGTATCAGGTTGTAAAGTTAGAGCTTCTGTAGGGCAGACACCAGTACATAAACCACAGTCTACACAGCTTTTTTCATTGATTAAAATTTCTCTGCTAGCTAGACATACATCTATATTGTGCAATCTCATCCACTCCAATGCAGCTTCTAACTCATCAATGTCTCCTGATAATTCGAGGACTAATTTGCCCACTTGATTTGGTGCTACTTGAGCGCGAATAATATTAGCAGCAACGTTAAAATCTTTTGCTAATCTATAGGTAATGGGCATGTGAATTGACTTTTGTGGAAATGTTAACGTTACTCGTTTTTTCACCGGTTAATCCTTGATTTTTAGAACTTTCTAAGAACCATACATTTTGCTACCTTAAGATTATTATTAATAATACTATAGCAATCCTAAATCATTTATGAAAAATTACTAGTATTTTTAAAAATAGCTCCAGCTACTTTTACTTTTGGTTTATTTATTCAGCATAAGTACCTTCTAGGCGCCCATTTTTTTCACTTTTCAGATAGCATTGCTATATACATAAGAACACAAATTTAGTTGTCTATTTCAAAAGCCACATTGTTTTCATCTTAGAGGTCGTGTGAAAATAACCAAAACAGTTTTTTTATGGAAGCTAAATTTCACAATTCATCTAAAATAAAATTTGTACAACTTATTTTTACTGATTCCTTAGCTCTAAAAGAGACATTGGTTTCAACTGCTTTTCGATAATTTTAATAACTATTTAATTTTCTGACAATGAATGCAAATCAATCTAATTCTACAAATATTTCCTCTTTAGTGACACGCCTGAGAAATTTTATGATTGTGTCAGTAGCGATCGCTTTATCAGTAAGCATTTTTATGGCTCTGCGAACTGATAAGCTCTCCGTTTCCTTAAATGAAATGGCTCAAGCTGCAACACCTTTGGATGTAGCATTAAGCAATAATAAGCCAACTCTAGTTGAATTTTATGCTAATTGGTGTACGACTTGTCAAGCCATGGCTCCTGAGTTGGAGGAAATTAGACAAAAGTATACTCAGAATACCAACTTTGTGATGTTAAATGTTGATAATAGCAGGTGGTTACCAGAATTGGTTGAATATCGGGTAGATGGTATTCCACACTTTGTCTTTCTAGATCGGGAGGGAACTGAAGTTGGCCAGACTATTGGAGAAGTACCAAAATCTATCATGGCAGCAAATATAGAAGCTTTAGTTGCCGGAAGTTATTTACCATATAATAGTACAGTTGGTCAAGGTTCTCACTTTAATGCTCCAGTAGAACCAACTAAAGCCAGTCAAGCCGATCCTCGAGTTCACGGTAGTCAAGTAAAATAGTTGAGTGATCAAACCGATTTAATCTAGTTAATTTATGAGGCTAGCAGGGAAGAGAGAGAGTATTCAAATTGCTTTAAAAAACTACCAACAAAATATTACAAATTAACCATAATTGCTATTACTATAGCTTTCTAAGTTAATAGCAGCATTAATTTTTCTTGCTGATTATTAACTTTTAACTTGGTCTTAATTTCTTTCATTCTAATTTGCCATTGACCTCCAATAAATCTATCACATTGATAATATTATTGTGAGCAAGAATGTATTATTGTTGTCAATGTTTTCCTACTATTTGACTTCAGTACTTAGCTCCTGCTCAACTTGTCTTCGGAGCTATTGTAAATCAGGGTCAAACCGAAAAGTAAAAAGCCATTACCTCTAAGTTCTCCTGCTCTCCCAATTTTTTGGTAAAAGAATAATTAACTCTAAATAATTACAACGTTTGTTAATTTTTGATTCTCTAATAGGAATATTTCTTATCAGTACATTGGTAGTAATAATAATTAAGTATATTCCGATACTATGAGTGCTAAAAATTAATACTTCAATGCACAGTAAGAGGTACCTTAAATCATCATAGTCATATATTTTTCGTCAATGTTTGGTCTTGAGAAAAGTTGGAACATTTTCTCCTGTGCAATAGTATTCCTTTTTTCTATATTCTTACTATGAAGGACTACAAAAAAACAACTAAAAAGTTACCTGCTTACGGGCGAGGCTTAAGACCAAATTTTTTGGTAAAAATGCTTGAGATTTAGTATGGTAAATAATAACTATCACTGATAACTGAAATGACATATCAGTTCTAGAGTTTTGTAAACAAATTTTTGTTTATACTTTTAATACTACGGTCTAAGATAAAAGGTTGAGGTGGAGTAATTGAAATTTTTTCAAAATCTGGATGTAGAGGATTAATCAAATAGTTATATTCTTGAGGAATAATAGCAGAAGGAACCTTTAATACAACTGTAGTTTGAGAAGTGAACCATTTATCTCCAATAGAGGCTAAGGCTTCAGTTGGAGGAGTATCACGCCAGTTATGAGGTAATAGAGATTCATCTACTTGTTGAATATAAAAACTATCAGGAATTTTTATACTAATAGATACAAATATGTTACTAAAGTTTTCAATTTCCATGTATACTAAAGTTTCTAATGTGGCGAGAGATAATGTCGCTGAAGTATAAATTAAAGCTGTTCCTTTAGAATTCCAACGACCTCTGCCACAATTATAACCTTCACCTATCAAAGCAATATTGGTGTATTTTTTATGAGAGATTCGCCATACTGTTAAGCTCATGCAGTAGTTTCCTATTTTTGAAGTACATATTATCGATAGGGAGTAGGGAAGATAGGTGAATAAGATAGGTAACAAGACAAAAAAAATTACCGCTACCACATTAATAACTGAATTTGCTGTAATTATGATGTCTTTAATTAAACTAATTATGATGTCTTTAATTAAACTAAATTAGGGGATAAAAGTCGCTTCGCTTAATCCCTTATTTAGCAATGACTGTAACTTAAAAAACAACCTACTACTATCGGCAGATTTGATATTACTATTTGTTAAAGAAAAAGGCAGGGTTTATAGTAAATTATTAGATAATTAAAACTTGCTACAAAAGCTATCTGTTAGTAGTTTTAACCTGCCTGTTTTTATTTCTTTATTGATGAAAAAAAAATTAGGTATTTAGCCTCTGGCTGTAGCTAGAGGTATTGATAACTAATAACTGAGATGACCAATAGGTATTAGCCATTAAGAATTCATCATTAATCATTAGCTATATACTCCATACTCTATTTTATTTAAAAGTTGATATACTTGTTGTGTACCTGCATCTGTATCTAATAGTTCTATAGGAGTTTTTCCAGCTAAGGCACGGTTTGGTTTTTTTAACCAATCTCTTGCTGTTTCCACATTTTCAAATACATCTAATGTGTGTGCAAAAGTTCTAGCAATGCGATAAAGTCTATCTGACTCGGAAAGATCGAGAGGTTTCTGATCTTTCTTACGTCTAGATATAGTCCGTTCGGAAGTTGCTAATAAGCCTGCCATTTGTGACTCGGAAATGCCACAATATTCTGCTACTTTCATTACAGAAATTATTGAAAATCCTTGACGAATTATACTGACTATTTGCAGTTCTTGGGGTAATTCCAAAACATTTTTAGGTATTCTGTCAAGTCCTAAAATTTGATAAATTCTAGGAATGGGTTGAGTTTCTGAATTCTGAGAAACTTGATTTGGGAATAACATCTGGACATCCTCTAACAGTCACCCGTCTAATATTATAGCGTCAGATGTCTTAAAATTTACAAGTTTTATATTTATTTGAGAGTAAATAGTTTAGGATACAATGAAACTATAATGATTATGGCCATTATAAACTGTTAAAACATCTGTAAAGTTGACAATATTAGAGACCAGATGCAAAAAACAGCAGAATCAGGAATATCAAAAGAAGTAAAAATATGAAGCCGTTAGAAAACATTTTCCTTATTAGTTAATTTGTGGGTTCTGGAACATTTGACCTTTTTATATTACTTAATTTAATAACTGAAGTTTTCCAAGAGTATAGCATTACTTATATAAATTAGTATTAACTGCATAGCCAATATGCAACGGTAGTTAATGTATTGGCGCAAGCTACTGAAACTAAATAATTAACATCAAAAGCAGCAGTACAGGTAATAAGTAAATATTACTACCTGCAATAAAACTGTTTTTTTCAGTATAATTTTCTTAGTTTCTGATGAATGTTTTACTTCTGGCATCTTCTATTGCATTAATTTTAGCCTTAAGTAAAGATAAGTCTGTTGTTACAAATGTTTTCTTAGTAACTAGATCGTAAGCTTCCCACTCTTGGGGAAAGTCTATATCTTGCCAAATAAACCAATCTCGGTAGATTTCACCTTCGTCAATATCACCACACAAAGCTAACCAATCATCTCCATCAAAATTGTCTACTGTTGATGCTATTAAATCAAGCCATGCAATAGTGACAGAACTATCTGTATTAAAAAAGGAAGACTGAGGGTTGAGTTGCTGGAAGTACCGGTTAGATGTCATTGCTAAATTCCTTGGTTAACTCTATGGTTGAACTGTACAAACTTTTGCCTCTAAAAAGTTATAGGTATATGCCACTAACCTAATCACAACATATTAGATATTAGGTATATCTCGTCTTTTACTGCTAATCTCGGAAAGCAGGATGATTTTAAAGGTAGACACTTAACAAACTGACACTAATATCACGAAGATAGCAACCCTTTCAGGATTTTAAAGGAGTTAAGCACACTCTCAAGAATTTGAGTAAAAAATTCTTATAAGTTTCATCAAATCAGGGTTTGAGCAAATTTTGAGTTAAAAAGTACAAAGTACATTGAAAAATTTTTAACTCCCTAAAATTCTCCACAGTCTTTAAGCCTCAAAGGATATCTTGATAATTAAGAACAATGATTTTTGAGGTATAAATAAATGGTCAATGTCAATAATATTAAAACAAATATAGTGGCGATCGCCGCAGTTGCCCTGAGTATTTTTAGCACTCCCCTGGCACTTGCGGAAAACTACACTAGAGAATTTGACGAACAAGGGTATTTACGTCAAAATCCTGATGTAGCAAAGTTAGTAAGTCAAGGGAAATACCGCTCTGGTTATGAACATTATGTCAGATCTGGGCAATATGAAAATCGCTCTGGTGCTTTCAAAACATTCGCAGAACTTGAATATTTGCGACAAAACCCTGATGTAGTAGATGCTTTACGCCGTGGTAAATTTAAGTCTGCTTACGATCATTATCTCAAACATGGTCAATATGAAAACCGTTCTGGTGCTTCTTACTCAAAATACCCATCACAACCTCAAGCATTAAATGATTATTATAACCAATCTTTTATGACTCAGAATAATAGGAATTGTGAAGGCATAAACTATAATTTATCTCAGGAAGCATTTTTCCAAACAGAGAATCGAACTATCCATATTTGTCGATATCAAAATAGCAATAAATTAGTTTTGTTTGAACGAATAAATGGAGATAATTCTGGTTGGATAAATTTTCCTGTAAAATTTGCTGATAATGGTTTTGCTAATCCTAGTATGGGTTATTTTATTAATGATAATGAATTTATTCGTAGACGAGGAAATCAAATGCTTGATAGAGAAAAAGTTGTAACTAAATTGAGATATAATTACCGTAAAGTATATCCTTAAATTTACCAGCTATTTCCTATTGTTCAATAAGTAAAAATTTAAAGGTTTTAACAAGAGTAAAATAACTAAACAAGAAACAGGACTTATTTTCATAATTATTGTTTTAAAAATCACTAATTTTGCCTCATTAACCTATTTTTGTATTTGCATAAATTAAGTACTTTTGAAATCAAAAATCAGAAGTAAAAATTAGGAAAAATTGAAATAGTTCCTGATCACTATTTTACCCTCACGAAATGAAAAAAAACAGTGACGACCCAGGAAGCTAACTGATAACTAAAATTACTTTCCTAGGTCATGCTGTCTATTTATATACTCTAGGGAAAGGAGTACAGCAATCAAAGTTTTTGTTAGATATTTTATAAGTGAAAAAAATATTAGTTAAGTTACTTTGATTTTACTTGTAGTTTTTCTAAAGCTTGATGGGCGCTAGATAAATCCGGTTTAAGCTGAATTGCTTTTTCTAGGGAAGATATTGCTTCTTCATCTAAACCTAAGTATGATAAAGCTATGCCTAAATGATAATATACAACACCTGAATTTGGGTTAAGTTTAATTGCCTGACGATAAGGAGCGACAGCTTCATCCCACCTTTCTGAAGTAGCCAAAGCATACCCTAATTTATGATGTAAATCAGCAGCAGTAGGATTAAGACTTACCACTCGACGATAAGCAGAAATAGCCTCATTAGCAAATCCTTGTTTTTCCATCATTTCTGCCAATTTAAGATGAGACTCTATAGTAGTTTTATTCTTTTCTTGTCTTCTTGTCAATGCTTCCTGTAGATGTTGGTTAAACTTTTGATTGTCTGGCTTAATTTTCACAGCTTTCTGATAACAATCTATAGCTTCTTCCCACTTTTGTATTTCTGTTAGTGCTTCTCCTAACTGGTCATAAACTACTGCAGAATTAGGATTAATTATGAGAACTTCACGATATTCTTTTACAGCTTCCTCCCACTGTTTTATTTGGGCTAAAGCATAAGCTAATTGATGATGAATTATTGCAGAATTAGGATTAAATTCAAGTCCATTTTTATAGGCAGCAACCGCTTCTTCCCAACGTTGTAATTGTGCTAAAGCTGCTCCTAAATGATGATAGACTTCTGCATTTTTAAAATTTAGAGAAATAGCTTGCAATAAGCTATCAATAGCTTCTTCCCACTTTTGTAACTTAGTAAAACCTAAGCCAATGTAATAGTAAGCTTCAGCTAAGTTTGGGTTTAATTCAAGAGCGTGATGGCAAGAATTGATTGCTTTTTCTATTTGACCAGCGTTTTGTAGAACTTTAGCTAAACCTAAATGATATTCTGATAAATAGGGATTAATTCCAATAGCTTGATTAAAACTTTCTATGGCTTCATCATACTGTTTTTTACATGCTAATACTTCACCTAAATATTGATAAGTTAAAATTGCATTTGGGTCTATTTCAATAGCGCGACGATAAGTAACTATCGCCTCATCAAATAATCCTTTTTTTGACAAAGCTAAGCCTAAACTATGATGAAAATTGGAAAAATCTGGATTAAGTTCAATAGCTTGACGTAGATAAATAACTGCTTCATCAAACCTCTCAAGTTTAATCAGAATTTCTCCTAAATTATAGTAAGACCAGGGATAATTTTTCTGTAGTTGAATTCCTTGATAATAGATATTTGCTGCCTCTTCTAAATTTCCCTGTAAACTGAGAGCTTCTCCTAGGTTTTGATGACCTACTGCTGATTTGGGGTTAAGTTTAATGACTTGGCGATAAGCATCAGCAGCTTCAGGGAAGTTACCTTGCCTTAATAATTTATTCCCAATATGAAGATAGTTAACACTGGTTTCTGTTGCTGTTGTTGTCATTGTTATATAGAGTTTCCTGTATTTGATAATTGAGGGTGGAATAATATTACTTATTAATAATATTCTACACTATTTGCTAGTTGTAAATATGTCAGGATATTGTTGCTAAATTCATTCCATTTTCAGGAGGTAAGGTACAAAATTACTACTTGTTTACCGAAAAATTAGATTTAAAGCCTCGCCCATAAGCGTGCGATTTTTTAGTTGTTTTTTTTGAAAACATTATGTTAGTTCTGTTAATTAATTAGTAGCGAGCGGGCAGTCATCAGACAAAAAACGGACTTATTAGGCAAACACAAGACTAGGGTAATGTTTCGTGCTCGCGACTAGAATTGTAGCAGCCAATAGAGTGGGAAGTTTTACTAAGTGCAAAAGGTTAACCCCCCAGGAGATGCGGCTCGCAAGAAGCCCCGCGCACCTAACAGCTAAGGAGGATGTTAAGAATGCCTACTACTTGAGCAGACTAATTCTGCTAATAGCTTGAGATAAAATGAAATTTATATGAGGTAGTTAGCATTATAGAATAAATGTTATACTGTGTCAGATACTTAGTTTAATATTTTTAAATTTACCAAAAAAGTGGATTTCAAGCTTCCCTCTTATAAGGGAGTTTAATTACTTACAAAAATTCTTTATTGTTCAGTTAATTCGATAACAAATTCTGGCAAATTATCTATTACTTGAAATTTAATTTTCCCTTGTGTTATTGCATATTACCTGAATTTAATCTGGCTATTATCATATGTTATTATATTATATTGATTATTTTTAAGATGTTTCTCTAATGCGTATATATGATTTATGTTATGATATAGGTACGGTCAATCAGGGGAAATATTAAAGCAACATATCAATACAGAATATATCTGAACAATATTACCCATAAAGTTTTAAGTCAATTATTTGGTTGTGTAATAAAGGTAAGGATAGATTTTATAGATAAATTATATAGATAATTTATCTATAATTTGCCACAAGTTGATTTTATATACTTCTGATAATTATCAAAATTAGAATAATCTAAAAGGAAGATAAAAATTATAGTTTTCTGAGTAATAATATGAAGAATATAGCTAAAAACTGAGTGATTATATTATGTAAATTGAGGGGCTCAATATAATCTTTAATCTCAAAATATACTGAAATTTTATGACAGTCCTTTTTTATCTAATCAGGGTTATATTATGATACGTATATTTTATATCGAAATATCACCTAGTATCAGGAATAGCTTTAATTTGAGAGAAAGGGATATTTAGAATATGTTAAGCAGGACAACATATGCATAATTCTAATTACAGTTATTCTATAGCTAATAGTATTTATGGTTCCCAGTTTCATAAAAATTAAACTAATTGTTCTGATTATAGCTTGAGAAAAAGATGTTTTATTTAAACGATTTTGTCAAAAAGATGGAATTAAGATATAAGCAAATTAAGATGGCCCAATTTTAGTTTATTAGTCTGAAATGTCTGTGTTGAAGTAGGGCATAAGAATAAATATAGTTGTTATTATTTAATTCTGTTTTCTATCTCAATTCTCGGATAATATTTCTCTGTATAAAATTAAGAAAGAGTGATTATTTGCAGGTAAAGAGGTAATAATATGACGCATTTTTAAGCATCAATTACAATAACAAACTTTTGTAATAAATTTTTTTTGAGGAATCCATGAATTTTAATTTTTCTAGGATTAAAGAAGGAAACTAATTAGCTTTAATTTTTGTCAAAAAAAATAATTTTTCTACCCTAAAATATAATTGATTGATGATTTTGAGTAGTAGCAGATTAATATACTATTGACGATAAGATGTGATAAATCTGGATTAAGTAATCATATAAAATTATACATCATCTCTAGAGGTGGTTTTATGTAAGTTGTGATCTAGTGAAATATTCCTTTAGAGGTATGATATCTTTCTAAAATGGGAATTTAAAATTGGTTGACAAATATACATAAATAATGGTAACAAGATAAAATAAATATAGAACACCTAACTTAGATAAAAATAAAGCAAACTCTTGGGATTACTTTATGTTTCTATGGAATGCTATGGAAGGGTTATTAATTATTTGAAAAAAGGTTAAAATTAAATTATATACTAAATAAGTAAGTACACAAAATTAATTACAATTACACATTTATATAAGGAAATTATTTGCATTATAAAAATTGCAGAGAATTAGAATAGGTAAATGGTTTTATGTAAGTACTTACTAATATTCAGCAATACATAATCAAAATAAACATGATGCATAGAACAGAAAAATCAACTCTAATTATTAGCAGTATGCACCGTTCGGGAAGTTCCTTAACAGCTTCTATCCTCCAAAGTGCAGGTTTGCACATAGGCCGGAAATTAATGAAGGGAAATGAATACAATACTAAAGGAGATTTTGAAAATTTAGACTTCTATGAATTTCATAAAAATGTATTACAATCCCAAGGTATAGATGAGGATGGGTGGACTTTACAAGAAAAAATAGATGTAGAAGAAAGCTTTCAAGAAAAAGCTAGAGAAATTATTGCCAAAAACTCAATAAGTGAAAATTGGGGATGGAAAGAACCCCGGACAACTTTATTCCTAGATTTTTGGTCATACCTACTACCAAATGCTAAATTTATATTGATTTATCGGTCTCCTTGGGAAGTAGTTAATTCTCTGTATAATCAGCAATATCAGATATTTCAAAACCAGCCAGAACTAGCCATAAAATTATGGTTACACTACAACCAAAAAATTATTGATTTTTATAATTATGCTGCTGATCGTTGCCTGTTGACAAATATTCAAACAATAATTAATAGTCAAGAAGTATTTATCGAAAAAATAAATCAAAAATTTAAGACAAATTTTAATTATCCTGTTGTAAATAATTATGATCCATTATTATTTAATAATCGAGTATCAACAGAAAGTCATAGACCTACTATCATAGATTATTACTTTCCTGAAGCTATAGAAATGTATCAGGAGTTAGAAGCAAGATCATGGAAAGCAGAAGATGAAACACTAGACTTTTCTTGGCAAGAAAAAATTAAATCATCTCCCTATAGAAATTGGGCATTTCAAGATTGGATGAATTTATCGAGCTTAGGAAAACAAAATAAAATTCTGCTAGTAGAACTAGAAAAGTATAAAAATCAAGACGAAAAAAGTCAGTTAGAATTAACAGAAGTAAAGTCTCAGTTAATACAAATACAAGATGAGTTAGAAAAATATATTACTCAACTAGATGGTACAGAGGCGAAATTATCAGAATCTCAACAACAACTCCACAACAAAGAAAAAGTATACGAAAAAAGTCAGTTAGAGTTAACAGAAGTAAAGTCTCAGTTGACAAAAACACAAGATGATTTAGAAAAATATGTTTCTCAACTAAATGGTACAGAGGCGAAATTATCAGAATCTCAACAACAACTCCACAACAAAGAAAAAGTATACGAAAAAAGTCAGTTAGAGTTAACAGAAGTAAAGTCTCAGTTGACAAAAACACAAGATGATTTAGAAAAATATGTTTCTCAACTAAATGGTACAGAGGCGAAATTATCAGAATCTCAACAACAACTCCACAACAAAGAAAAAGTATTAGAAAAAACACAGGATGAGTTTCAAAAAGTTCAACAGATTCAAACTAAATTTGACCAAACTAAAAATGAATTAGCTACTGCTAAATCCCAGTTAAATGAAACTAAAACTGAACTCATACAATGTCAGTCAGAGCTAAAGGAAAAAGAAGGTGAATTACAAAAATATCAAGGGACACAAAAAGAGTTGCTAGAAACACAATCTAAGCTAGATGAAACTCAAGGGGAATTAGTACAATATCAGTCACAATTGCATCAAAATCTAGAAGAATTAGAAAAAAATATATGTAAACTTCAGGAAGCAGAATTAGCATGGAAAGAATTGAAATTTCAGCTAGAAACTAATGAAGAATTATTGGATAAATTTAAATTTCAAGATAAACAAAATCAAGCGGAATTAGGACAAACAAAACATAGTCTGTACGAGACTAAAATTAAATTAAAAACTAGCCAAAATCAGCTACACAAAACTCAAGAATTTTGGGAATCTTCTCAATCACAATTAGTAGCAAAAGAGGTAGTTTTAAAAAAATATCAGCAAGATTTACAAGATGCAGAAAAAGCATTAGAAGATACTTATTCACAACTTCAACGAACTCAGATAGAATTAGGAGTAACAAGACAGAATTTGTCGGAAAGTAAAGGTGAATTATTCATTTATAAATATCAGCTACATCAAAGTCAGGAAGAGTGGGAAAAATATCAGTCTCAGTTAGCAGGAACTGAGGTTCTGTTGGAAGAATATCACTCTCAGCTAAAACAGGCTACAGAACAAAAACAGCAAACTCAGTCTAAGTTAACAGAAACTGAGGCAATATTGCAGGCAAAAGAGGCAGAGTTAACAGAATCTAATTCTGAGCTAGAAAAGATTAAACTAGAATTAGAAAGGTCTGGATCTGACTTACAAAAAACTCACCAAGAAGTAGAAAAAAATCAATCTCAGCTAAAACAGGCTGAAGAACAAAAACAGCAAACTCAGTCTAAGTTAACAGAAACTGAGGCAATATTGCAGGCAAAAGAGGCAGAGTTAACAGAATCTAATTCTGAGCTAGAAAAGATTAAACTAGAATTAGAAAGGTCTGGATCTGACTTGCAAAAAACTCACCAAGAATTACAACAAATTCAATCTCAACTGAATCAAACTCAAGCAGATTTAACAGAATCTAATTCTCAACTAAAAGACAAAGAAACAAGATGGGAAAAGTCAGAAGCAGAATTAAAAGAAATTCAAAAAAGTCAAAACAAATGGGAAATATCAAAGTCTGAGTTACATAAAACTAAACAAGAGTTGAAGCGATCGCAACTACAAAATCAAGAACTTCAAATAGAGTTAGTAGAGTCTAATTCTCAACTTCAGCAGACAAAAACAGAATTAGTAGAGTCTAATTCTCAACTTCAGCAGACAAAAACAGAATTAGTAGAGTCTAATTCTCAACTTCAGCAGACAAAAACAGAATTAGTAGAGTCTAATTCTCAACTTCAGCAGACAAAAACAGAATTAGTAGAGTCTAATTCTCAACTTCAGCAGACAAAAACAGAATTAGTAGAGTCTAATTCTCAACTTCAGCAGACAAAAACAGAATTAGTAGAGTCTAATTCTCAACTTCAGCAGACAAAAACAGAATTAGTAGAGTCTAACTCTCAACTTCAGCAGACAAAAACAGAATTAGTAGAGTCTAATTCTCAACTTCAGCAGACAGAAACACTCTTGCAAAAATCTAATTCTCAATCACAACAAACAAAATCCTTATTAATAGAGTTTAAAACTCAACTACATCAAACTGATGAAGAACGGGAAAATATGCAAATACAGCTACAAGAAACTCAGGCAGTATTGCAAGAAATTCAGACTCAATGGCGGAAAACAGAAATATTATTGCAACAGTCCCAATCTCAACAACAAAATGTGCAGAAAGAATTAGTAGGAACTAAGTCTCAACTAATAGAAACCAAGTCGGAGTTAGAGAAATTGCAATATCAGCAAGCTATTTTGAGAGATTTAAAATCAGAGGGTAAAACAGAATATAAATTGTTAGTATGGGAAGCATGGTATGCTTATCAAAATAATAATTTAGCTGAGATGCAAGAGCGCCTTCAGAAGTCCTTGAAATATACAGAAATTTCTCGCACAGAAGTAGTTATGGATTGGTTAGATAGGTTTGCTAATTTCTTTCAGGAAAAAGGTCTAGAGTTTGATAGTGAAAAACTTACAAGTTATGAAGAATGGCAAAATCTGATGAAACGCACTATGAGAATTCAACAAAAGGTTTTGGTAAGTAATGATAAATAAGTTTCTAGAAGACAGAATTAATTAAATTTAACTATGGTTAAAATATAAAAATTACTAAAAATAAAGATATTAGATATAGTTAGAGTTGAACCTGATGATTGTGAATTATTATTCGGTTATGGTTTTGAAAAATCTTAGTAATAAAATAATCTTGATGGTTCAGAAATAGACTTTTTTTGTAGGATAATAGGTAAAAAATATGGTTGTTAAGTTATAATTATGTTAATAATGAAAGGATTTTATAAAAGGTTTATCTTGATGAATTACCTACATATTTGGATTGGATTTATTCAGATGTTGCAGAGGTAAAAAAAGTAGTTTTGTCGTAATTATGGATTTATTGGAGTTGCTATAAACTGATTAGTGATTATTACAAGCTTGGTTAGCAGACGAAAGTAAATTTTTGATAGGTATGGTTAAATCATAGGTGAGAATATTTACCTATGGGTTCAAAACCAATTGTCTTGAGAAAAGAGAATAAGTCTCTAATTAACTGAGAATAAATAAAAGCTTGATTTAGAGGAATAGTGTATTTTTTGAAAAATATAGGATGATTTCAAACAAGTTGGAGTAAAATCAAGAATGGTGATAGTAAATTTTATTTTATCGACTAGATTATAGTTTGATTTATATTAATAATTAAAGGAAAATAAGTTAATGGTAATAGCAATAGAAAAAGAATTAGAGGAAACTAAAGTCAAGTGGCAACAAACTCAGGAAGAGTTGGACAAAACTAAGTCAGAGTTGCATGATGTAAGGGAGGAGTTGGAGCGATCGCAATCTCAATTAGATGAGGTATTGGGAGAGTTGGAGCAAACCCACTTTGAGTTACATCAGTTCAAAGAAAAAGGACAGCAACATCAATCTGAAGCCAATGGACAAGTTAAGCAGGAGTTGGCAGAAACTAAGGCCAAGTTGCAGGAGACAGAAAAGTTGTTGCAGGAGTCCCAGTCTCAAAAAGAAACAGAAGAATTTAAGGCCAAATGGCAAGAAACTCAGCAAAAGTTGGACAAAACTAAGTCAGAGTTCCATGATGTGAGGGAAGAGTTGGAGCGATCGCAATCTCAATTAGATGAGGTATTGGGAGAGTTGGAGCAAACCCACTTTGAGTTACATCAGTTCAAAGAAAAAGGACAGCAACATCAATCTGAAGCCAATGGACAAGTTAAGCAGGAGTTGGCAGAAACTAAGGCCAAGTTGCAGGAGACTGAACAATTGCTAGAGGAGTCCCAGTCCCAGTTAGGTGAAATGATGGGAGTGTTAGAGGAGTATAAGTCTCAAATGGAGCAGACCATGGGGGCATTGGAGGAGTCCCAAGGGAAGTTGCAGCAGAAGCATGAAGAGCTGGAGCAGGTTAAGGGGGAGTTAGCAGAGAAGCAGTTGGGAGTAGAGTCAGAGTTGCACAAAGAGTTAGAGGAAACTAAGTCTCAGTGGCGAGAGACTGAGGAATTGTTGGAGAAATATCAGTCTCAGTTGGAGGAGACAATGGCAACATTGGAAGAGTCTTTGTCCCAACTAGATAGTAATCAGAAAGAGTTAGAACAGACTAAATTTGAGTTACACCAAGTTCAACAAACTGCAAAAAAAACACAGCCATCTGGTTTTTTATACCAAAAGATAATATCTATAGACTCTAGCTGTCAAGAAGCTCATCAAAAAATTCAAGAACTATCTAAGACAAATAAAGAACAGATAGATTATAGTGACGAATCCCGATTATTCAAAATTAACAATGCAGTTGTTAAACCAATTGAAATTAAGAGCAATTACGAATGGATGGGAGGTGTTTGTTTTCCAGAGAATATGCCTGGAGTTTTTCGTCATCGACGCTCAGGGAAATTAGTAGGTAAAAATGAACCTATATACATAGATAGACCAGAAATTGTCGATAATTCCAAAGAAGTAAATGTCATTGATAATAGTAAAAATCAAACCTATAGTTCAAATTTTTATCAAGGTACATACATTTATGCAGGACCTTTAATATTTCATTTTGGACATGTTCTCACAGAAAGTATCCATCGCATTTGGGCATTCAATCCCAAATTACATGATGGTTTAGTTTTTGCTTTACCTGTAGGGAGCAATTCAGCTTCATTTAATCCTCCTCAATGGTTAATTCAAATCTTAAAAATTTTCAACATTTCTCTTGAAAAGTGCATTTTTGTGATATATAACTGCACTTTTGAAAATTTGATTATTCCAGAACCAGGTAGCGAGCTGTCAGTAGGAGTCAAGGAATGGTATTGCTCATATCTAGAGAGACTACAGCAGAGAATTTTGGAGATGACTAATCAACTTAGAAAAGAGAAACAAGATTTAAAACTCTTTTTTGGTAGGTCTCATATTTTGCTTCGTGGGGGAGTAGCTGGGGAAAAATATTTGGAGAATTGTTTGTTGAATGAGGGTTATGTTTCTATCCAGCCGGAAAATTACAATATTCTAGAACAGTTATCTTATTTAATAAGTGCAAAAAAAATTATATTTGTGGAAGGAAGTGCTATATATCTGTTAGAGTTTCTGAGTTATTTAGAGGCAGATATTGTATGTATTCCCAGAAGAGGAAATAACGTTAATTTTTATCCACATATTTATAATAAGTGTTCAAATTATATTATAGCTGGGGGTGTAGATAATGCTATGAGATTAGGAGCTTATAATACTAAAGATGCGCCATATTCAATTTCCATAGCCAAAAATCCTTTTCAAATAGTTGAATCTCTGAGAAACCAAAATTTTGCTATCTTAGAAAACTGGAGAGAAGATGATTTCTTAGCTCAAGAAAATTCTGATGTAATGGCCTATATAGATAGAGGATCTAAGTTATTAAAGAATCAAAATAAAGTTTATTGTTTGGCTGTAAAAGAAAAGTATTTAAAGATGCGAACTACATTAAAAGATAACTCCATTTCTAATATTTTTGAAAGTAAAGAGATTACAACCAGAGATGGTCGTCTTAACCAACTTGCTACTATAAATGAATCATTTAGATATCTAGAAATAGGTGTATCTGAAGGTAAAACCTTTAATGCAATTAATATCAAATCTAAAGTAGCTGTAGATCCAAAATTTCAGTTTAATACAGGCGAATATGCTACTGAAAATATTAATTTTCTTGAAGTTGCTAGTGATGATTTTTTTAGGAATTACGCTCAGGAATATACTCCATTTGACCTTATTTACTTAGACGGTCTTCACACCTTTGAACAAAGTTTTCGTGACTTTTGTGCATCTATTGCTTGCTCACATTTAAAGACTATCTGGCTAATTGATGATACTTTTCCTGGAAGCTATGCTCAAGCTCAATCATCACATCAACGTTGCATATCTTTAAAAAAGGTTTCGGGGGAAAAAAATAAAAGCTGGATGGGTGATGTCTTTAAAGTTATTGCAGCTATTCATGATTTTTTCCCTCAGTATAGTTTTGCTCACTTTCCCCATCATGGTCAAACAGTTGTATGGAGTAAGTGGAGAGAAAATTTTAGACCTAAATGGAATTGCTTAGAAACTATTAGTCGCTTAGAGTATTCAGATTTTCTCGAACTACAAACCAGTTTATTTAAGAGAGAACCATACGAAAATATTTTTGAACGTATAAAAAAGGATTTGAATTAATCATAACTTTATTTGATATGTAGTTATGATTCTCTGTGACTTGGTTCAACTTAACTTGAGTTTTAGACTTAGCTAGTACTAACTATAAATTAACCCGAGAAAAATTAGATTATAACATTAATTAATGACCAGATCTAACATAACTTATATAAGATTTATCTAGTAATTTCTGATAAGATGAAGCACTAGATTCTGAACGACCATCCCCGCGTGTACCTTCTACAATCCAAACATTAGGATATCCATTATCAACTCGATAATTTCCATGACGTTCGATACCTTGCAAACTTGAATGTTCACTTTTTCCATATTCACAAAATACAACTTTTTGCCATCCTAAATTATCCAGTAAAGATTGCAAAAAATCTTTTGAATAAATAAATTGATGACCCCACCCGTGAAAAGCACGATTCATCGAAAATGTAGAATCAATCCGTCTTTGTGGATTAGTTTCTGACAAGTTAAAATGAGTAGAAAGTACCCATTCTATGGAAGGAGTAGAAAGTCGAATTACTCCACCAGGTTTCAGGCTTTTCCAAACATTATTCAGGAAAGCGATCGCTCCTTCCAGACTTAAATGTTCGAGAAAATGTTCCCCATACACATATTCCAAACCATTAAAAGGCCAAGGTTTAGTCACATCCATCACTTGATCAATACCAGGAAAAGGTCGAATATCCACATTCCACCAGTCGTCCATGATATTATGGGGGCCACAACCCACTTGAACTTTTTTAATGCCGTTATAATTATGAGGACTTAAGCGTAACTGTTTTACTGACATCTATGAAATATTTGTATCCTAATTTTTTTCAATACTAATACACCTTGATAACTAGTAAGTAAAAGACACCAATAAACCTCACTATGTAACGAAATTTTGATGCAGTCTAAAGCCAAGAGAGTTGCTTCCTTTCACTCTGTTGGAGTCTCTGAGTACAAATGTTGTAAATTTTCCCAACAACTCTATTATTTTGTATAATTTTTTCCGTTTTGCCTGCCCTATACTAAAGCTCTAATATCAAACCAGGTAATACATCTTCCCCTAATAAATTTGTGGGAAAATCTAGTATTTCTACTTCTTTTCCTTGACGATAAATTTCCACACGATGATTTTTATTATCAATTAGCCAGCCTAATTTTACTCCTCCATCCATATATTCCAGCATTTTATTTTGAACATCCTTTAAACTATCAGATGGTGACATTAATTCTAATACAAAATCTGGGGCAATAGGAGGAAATTTTTCTCTTTGTTGGGGAGTTAATTGATTCCATCTTTCTAATTTAACCCAGGATACATCGGGAGAACGATTAGAATTATTGGGAAGTTTGAAACAGGTCGAAGAGTCGAATCACTATTCCTAGTTTTGTTTGACGGTTCCATATTACAAAATCAGCAATAATAGAAGCATTTTGTTTTCCTATTTCTCCTCCTGTGGGCGACATAATTGTTATTTCCCCCCTGATATTACGTTCAAATTTAATTTCGGGATTATCTCGACATAATTGATAGAATTGGTCATCAGTTAGTCTGAGAATATTGTTAAATTTGATGGTTATAGCTGTCATATTTTTGCCATAATAAATAAATTTTATTACTAGATTTTATAGTACAATAAAGCTCAATTAAGCTTTTTTTTTGAAAGTAAACTTGCCAATATTTAGCCATAATTGCTATTAGTTTATTTCCTGCTATCCTCCTCCAAATAAATGAAAAAAGTTCAATTTTTACTCCAAATACTTAATTATTATATACAAAAAAAAAGGATACAATTATGTTTTTTAGTACTAATAATTACTTTATAAACTAATTTATATCTGTCTGTTTATTAAAAAGCTTTTCCATTCAGAATAATTTTTGCTAATTTTATTGACTATATTTTTACTAATTTACCAGCTTCCTTATCTTCTGCCAATTTATAAGCTAAATATAATTGCATCAAAATATTATAGATGACAAATAAACTGGCAGATTCAGATATTCTTAAAATAGCTTCAGAGGCTAACTTTTTTGCATAATTATATTTGGCATTTATTTAGACAAAAATATTTTGATATAGGTCAACCTCAGTTAGTTTTATTAAGGTTGTTATTTCTGTTTCACTAATTAGCATAAATTCTAGATTGCTGCTTCTGATTTTATGAACTTACCCAACATTTTTTCTTCATTCAACCTCTCAATAGTTCCTAAGATTTCCCAGACCCTTTTCTCAAAACTATGATTTTCTTGAACATACTTTGCTAACTCTAATTCTTCTCCTGAATTATGACTTTTTTGCTGCAAACAATATTCTACTACTTTTGGCAAATCTTCCCCAGAATTATAAGTAGAAATTTGATCTCCAAATACCTCTTCTAAACCTGAAATTTTGTCAGATACAATTGTTGCCCCACAAGCAGCAGCATCAAATAAACGATTTGAAATAAACCCTTTTTCTCTCATAGTATTCCAATGGTCATTTAATAACACGCCAGACTTACTGTAATAACGTCGTAAAATTTCATTGGGAATATATTCTCCTTTTAAATAACCATCAGGCAATAAATTACCCCAGTTTGTACCATAAACATCTATCTTTAAACCACTCTCAACTGCATCTTTTACTATCTGACGGTAAACTTTTCGAGAATTTCCCACAAACAAAATTTCTCCTACTTCTTCATAACCTTCTTTATCAGGGTAAAACAAACTTGGATCTGTACATTGGAGCAAAGTTTTTACCGGAACTTTCACTTGTTTTTGTAACTCTTTAGCATAAGAATTAGATGCCACAAATACTTGGTCATATTCCTCATATTCTTCCAGAGATACTTTATCTGGATGACTAATATTCCACATCAAATTAATATGATAAGACTTAGGTTGATAACGACTTAAACCACGGATAGTAATTGCCACATCATCTCCAAATGCTTCGGGAGTTTCCCACTCTGGCAAAATATCAATTCTGACGGAATGACCATTAATTTCAAATTGCCGTTTCATAGCTAAAGCAAAATGATAGTCTCCCCATTCTTGCGCCTGTTTCCAGTCAGGAACTCCAATTTTTATACTGATGCGGAAACTATTACTCATTTTTTCGCGCAAGGTAGAAAATACTGTATAAGCGCGATGTTTATAAGTATGTTTTTCTTTGACTATTTTCTGTAACTCTGCCACTTTGGCTAATCTTAACTCCTCATTTGTTAGATACTCTCGTAATAAATTTTCCAGAGATTCGCGGGAATTATAAGTAGGTAATAGTCCGTCGAAAGATTCTTGATTTCCCAGCTCGCTATTAGTAATAACTAATGCACCAGAAATAATAGCATCAAATACCCTAGAATTTGTGGAACCCCATTGTTTTGTAACTGAATTTGCATCATCAATTACTATTTTTGTCGAAGCATAAATTTGAGGCATATCTGTATAAGGAAAAGGTCCCCGATTATACTTTTTAAACTTATCAAATTTTTCCCAATTATATCCATACAAAGCAAACTCAAAAGGTAAATTATCTGGTTTCAAAAAACTCATAATATCCCGTGGATATTTCCAGAAACTTCCTGTGAAACAATAGTCAGATTTATACTTATTCTCTAATTCTGAATTAACTTTTTCCGTTTGTTCAAAAATTGCTACTTCAGAATTATTGTCTAAACTTGTAACTTTTGAATTTTGACTTTTAACTTCAGAATTAACTCCTTCTTGACTTCTGCCCTCCTGATAAAAACGTTCATCATTAGTTGCTATTCTAACTACTGTTACTGGCTTAAATAATTTCTGCTGAATATAATCAGCTGATTTTTGAGAAGAACACCAGAAACAATCATAATCTCCTGCTGATTTTTGAGAAGCCCAAATCTCAAACCAATTTCTTGCCCAAGCCACTTTTACTAAACTTGGTTTAGCATTTTCTATTCTTTCTAAATCATAATCATGGCGCATAACTACAATTACATCTAATCGTGTCATATCATACCAATCTTCTCCTTCAGAAATATAATAAACATCCCATCCGAATTCTTTAACTAATTGTTCTCCTAATTCCACCGCTGTGAAATAATCTCCTGCGGAAGCTGCCATATCTGCTTCGGTTACAGCAAATCCAATAGTTAAAGGATGCCCAGTCCAATACATTCCTTTTTCAAAGAAATCTTGTAGATGTTTTCGACGCAAATAATAAGCAAACCTTTCTTCAATTATTGGGCGATTTTTCAAGATTTTATTGACAAATTCTTTCCCTTTATTAAACCGAGAAAAACCTCGATTATGAAAAGCTGTTAAATGATTAGCGCTGATAATTTCTTTGCCTAGTTTTTGTTGGATAGTTAAACATAAATCTACATCTTCATAACCATAAAAATAGTCTTCATTAAAACCTCCAACTTTCTGAAAATCTTCACGCCGACACATCATTAATGCTCCAGTAACAACAGGCACTTTCCAAGGAGCAGATTGTACTTTTAATAATTGAGGAGCATATCGAACTTCATAAGGATAAAAAGGCTCATTTTGACTGTGGAAATATAACTGTACTCCTAAATGTTGAGTAGGAGGAAAAGCTAAGGAGCGATCGCTGACTATATCTAATAATTTTACTCCTACCATTCCTAGATTTTCATCTGCTTGAATTAAATCAACCATCTGGGGAATAATGTCTTGGCAAAAAGTAATATCATTATTCATAAATAGCAATAAAGGAGCTTTTGTTTGGTTCACTCCCACATTATTTGAGTTGGAAAAAGAATAATTATCTCCCCTGGCAATAATTGTAATTGGTAATTTTTCTGACCACTGGTTACAAACATCAATAGTATTATCTATTGACCCGTGGTCTACTACTATTAATTCAAAATTTTCATAGCTGTTGTAAATTTCAAAGGAAGCAAATAACTCTTTTAATAGTTTTGCTCCATTCAAACTCAAAATAATTACTGCTACTGCTGGTTTTTCTGTCTGAATTTTTGCTGGTGGTATCTGACTTGTGAATTTTAACTTCTGAGTTTTTACCTTTTGAAGGCGATAGATAAGTTTATTAATTTCTCCCTGATTAAAACTGAGATTAATTTCATGTTTTTGACCTTTTGGTCCGACTACTAATGGTTTAGGAGAATTTTTTAGTTGTTGACCTGTTTCTGTTATTTTGACACTAACTTCAACTAAACCATTACTATGTAAAGATGGAGGAATTTTATGAGCAAAAGCATGATATCCGTGAGTATCAAAAGCTTCTGCTAAATCTTGACGATATTTATTTGCGACTAATGTACCAACTAAATTATTGCCGACAAAAATATCAAGAAATACAACTTTTTCAGGATCTTTTTTATGTCTTGCCCAACCAGAAACATAGTCGATAGTGGCATAATCAAGACAACCTTCAAATTCTGTTTCTCCTAACAAACTTAGGCTACCAAGTTCCCCTGTTCTCAGGACATTTTGAAATGATGAAACTTCTTCTAATTTTTTCTTAGCCTTAGAAAAATGAGGGTCTATTTCTAAAGCACGACGATAACAACTTATTGCTTCAGTTAATGGATTTTTTTTAGTCTTAGCTTCCCCTAACTGAAAATGAAACTTTGCCGATGATGGTCTTAATTCTACAGCTTTCCCATAAGCTTCCACTGCTTCATCCCATCTACCTAATCTTGACATAACTTCCCCAATATGGTACCTCACATCAGCAGATTTAGGGTGAAGTTGACTAGCTTTAGTATAAGCAGCCACAGCTTCATCCCACTTTTCTAGTTGAGCCAGACTTTCCCCCAGGACATGATAAACTGCGGCCGAATTAGGATTAATTTCTGCTGCCTGGCGATAACTGATAACTGCCTCATCCCACCGTTTCAGTTTACTCAAGGTATGACCTAACTGATGGTGAATTTCTGCTGTATTAATACCTAGTTCAATAGCTTGACCATAACTGACAATAGCATCATCAAATTTTTGTTGCTGCACCAAAGTTAAAGCTAGATTATGATGAACTTCCGGCAACTTGGGGTTAAGTTTTAGAGCATGGCCATAATTAACAATAGCTTCATCCCACTGTTTTTGTGAGGCATAAGCTTTCCCTAAATAACCATATACTTCAGCTAAGTTAGGATTAAGTTCAATGGCACCTTGGAAAGAAGCGATCGCCTCATCCCACTGCTTAATATTACTCAAAGCTCTGCCCAAGTCCCTGTAAGCTTCAGCTAAGTTAGGATTAAGTTCCACGGCCTGGCGGAGTTCTACGACGGCCCAATCATTTTGTTTCAATTCAATCAAAGCATGGCCTAACTGATGATGCACATCTGGAGAGTTAGGTTGAAGTTCAGAAGCTTTGCGGTAAGCAACTATAGCTTCCTCCCATTGTTGGAGTTGAGAGAGGGCATATCCGAAATAATGATAAACTTCTGGGGAATTGGGCTGGAGTTCCGTTACTTTGCGGTAAGCTCCTACAGCTTCTTCCCAATTTTGCTGTTGAGTCAGAGCGTCACCAAGATGGTGATAAACATCTGGGGAGTTTGGTTTAATTTTGATTGCCTGGCGATAAGCAGATATAGCTTCTTCCCATTGTTGTTTTTGGGTTAGAACATATCCAAATTGATGATAAATAACGGGGGAATTTGCTTCAAGTTTTATTGCTTGACGATAAGCAGCAATAGCCTCATCCCACCGACGCAATTTGGCCAGAGTTTCCCCATAATGATGATAAACCGTAGCAGAATTAGGAATTATTTGACAAGCCTTTAAATAAATTTTGGCAGCTTGATGGAATTCTCCCTGTTTTGTCAAGGCTATTCCTAACTTTTGGTATCCTTCCCAGAAGCCAGGGTCAATTTCAATAGCTTTGCGATAACAGATTATCCCTTCTTCAATCTGACCTTGTTTTTCTAAAGCCACTCCTAAGTTTTGATGGGCAATACTAGATTCAGGTTCTAGGGATATAGCCTTTTGGAAATTGGCGATCGCTTCATAAAGTAACCCTTTCTGGACTAAGGCTGATCCCAAACTAATGTATAATTCTGAGAAATTAGGATTAATCTTAATGGCCTGGGAATAAGAAGCGATCGCTTGTTCCAACTGACCTTGTTTTTCTTGGACATTTCCCAAGTTGTAATGAGATAATGCAGAAGTAGGTTTTAGTTCTATCGCTTTTTGATAGACTGTAGCTGCTTCTTCCCATTTACCTATTTTAGCTAGAACATCTCCTAAATTTTGCTGATACAAGGCCAAGTTAGGATTCAGTTCGATAGTCTTTTTGTAGAGAGTAACAGCTTTTTCTAGTTGGCCTGCTGCTACAGCTTGTTGGCCTTGTTGGAAGTATTGGGTTGGAGTTTCTGAATTAAGTGATGATAAAGAATTCATTTCTCTCATAGTTTATTGTTAAGAAAGACTATACTTCTGATTCTCGGTAGAATTGTCATGGGCTAGAAACTATTTTATTGTGATTACTGAGTTTATATCTTTAAGCCCAGCTTCCAGTAAATCTCCTTCTTTTGGTGGGAATATTTCATTTTCAATTAAAGGATCGTAGCATTTTCCGAGGTTATCTAATATTTCATTTTTTCCCGTTATCAGTTTAACTTCAGATAATAACTTTGCTATTTTTTCATTGTGGAGATAGCCAGGAATTTCTTGTTCAAAATCTTTCATTAGAGTATGAATATTACGCTCTTGATAAATAGTTAGACTGTGAAACAAAATCCGCCAACCGTTTTCCAAGCAAATTCTTTGAGCGATAAAACTTCACAATATATCGGTCATTCTAAATGAACAGTATGCAGGTAAATACATAAGTGAATAAGCATTAGGAAACCAATATGTATTTTGACTATTGAAGGCAAAGGCAAAAGTAAAATAAATTTATAAATTGCATCAACATCACTCAAAAGTAAAAAATCAAAAGTAATCTATAATCCAAAAATTAGGTCTCCCATTTAATTAGACAAAAGCTGCCAAGGAGTCATTAAACATGATCAAGTCTGGGCTTGCAAAGGCTTTTAGATCAAAAAGGTATAAATTAGGGTAGGACCATGGCTTTGAGCTATTTTCATTACATCCACCTAATTCCCATGTCTAAGCTGGCTTTGAAGCATTTTGTCCACCTAAAAGTGTTGATTTACCATTAAGAAAGTCAAAAGTAATCTCTGAAAAGCACTGGTCGTTAACCAACATTTAAATAAATTTTTACAATACCATTGCCAGACCATTTGCCCTAACTTTTTTGCAATACCAATATATCTTGATGACTGGTAAACTTTCTCCGCCCACACCAATGACCATAATATTTTCCCGCTAGACTTAACCCTCGTTCTTGCATCCAGCCTAAAAGTAACCCTTCTTTATAACCAATAGTAGACTCTGGTATCTTGGGAGTGGCGGTAAAACACTCCTCAAGTGGATGTACAATTTGACGAGCCTTTTTATTTTTGGTCATTGCTGCTTCTGACTCAGGGTTTAAGAGAAAACAAGTACACAAACATCGACCGCGAGGTTTTAATACCCTAGTAATTTCATCCAGATAATGTCGGACTTCCTTTGCCTGCAAATGAGTAAACACCGAAGTTAACACAACCCAATCAAAACTTTTATCCTGGTAGGGAAATACAAAATCCAAAGTTTGAACATTTCCTTCAGGATTGTACATTTTATTATGGATATCGACTACCTGAAAATTGAAATTAGGAAACCTCAAACTAATTTCAGATTTAGCCCACTTAATTAACTTTTCACTAATATCAAAACCCTCATATCCACCTCCATCTTTTAGATAATAGGTTAAAGGATAAGCAATGCGGCCTACACCGCAACCAATATCTAAGACTTTGTCCGTCGGTTCCAAACCTACCATTTGGATCTAATAACCGAGAAAGTTGAAACCCACATCTGTAAAATGCCCCCCTACAAACTTAATGTATTCATGAGGAGGAATAGGCAAAGAGGGTTCTAAAGCGTTCGTCATTATTCCACCAGGTTGCCCATCTAATGAGGGAGTTAACAAAACCAAAGAATTTTTAAATTGCTTTTGCTGTTGCTTTGTCAGAGGTATTCGGATCTGGTATCTAGCTTTTTCCGTTCCTGGAATGTAGGGATATTTTTTTTTGACCCCTGGAGAAGGTAAGTTGTAGGTTAATTCAATGTTTCTAAATTCCTGGCCAGCGATAGAAACTAGCATTCCATCTAATTTTTTCTGCTCGAAGGATGTTACCCAACCTTGTAAATGTACCGTACCATCTACCATAATTGATTTTTCAAGTTTACCCCTAGTTAATACGGGTTCCGTTGGTTTAAAAAATTTCATTTTTGTTGCTTGTTAGTTGTTGGTTGTTATTTATGATTTTTTGACACATTGAAGAGGTGAGCGATCGCTTCTTTTGAATTTATACACCATTTTAATTGATTGTTTTATCTTGAATAAGTTACTGTAGTATTTTTTAATTTCTCGAGATAGTACTCATGAGCCTTTCTCTTTTTTAGATGAAAGTCTCAAAAATTATAGTTGTAAATATTCAGCTATTAGCTGTCAGTTAAAATTAATAATACCACCTTCCATGTATTAATGCTATAATTAGGGCTTGAGTTATTAAGTAATTAACATAGGTACCAATAGTCTTCTTGCACCATTAACCCTCCCCTTATTGTGTTAATTATTCTTATGTTGTACGGAAGTTACATGGAACATATTTACCTGTACAGAGATTCTATAAAAAGTCCCTAGCTACTTCTCCTCCATGATCGGGGTTATGGGTTGGTATCCTGCTGAAAATACAGGTTGAAAAGTTTTTAATAAATGGTATAGTATTGTCCTTTTAAAGAGAAAGTTGAAATGAATACAGGCTTCAAAGTTAACTCAGTCTTTTGTAGTAAGATTTAATGATGAGTGAATTAATAAAGCTTTGAACGCACAAAAAATAATAGCTATTAGCTTCATAGCTTCATTATCTTATGAAGCTATTAAATTAAACTAATGTTTGCTTGATTAAAAAGCTGAAAGTTTACTACTAATAGCCGAATACTTACATAAAAAAATCGGGCATCATAAAAATTGGATAAAAAAAAATATCAAAAAAATCAGAAAAATTTGCCAGAATTACCTGTTAAACTAGGGGATAAAAAGGCTCTATTGACACAATATTCTTCTCAAATAAATAAACATAAACAAGTATTAGAAGAATATTCTAATAAACTTGGTAAGTGGGTAGAAGAATTTAAAAAAAATCAGGAACCGAGAGTAGCACAATCACCTATTGTTCCTACCACTCAAGAAATTATACCGAAAAAGCTTAAAAGTAAAAATATGACAAGATGTTCTCAAACAGTTGAAAATTCCATTGTAGAAATAATAGATATTATTTTAGAACCTGTGGACGCTTACCTGTGGGGATTCAATATAGATTTACCGCAAAAAGGAGATAAATTTAATAGTTATGTCATAGAAATAATTGGTTGGGTTTTAGGGAAAAAATCTCCAGCTATGAAAATAGAAATAGTTAAAGACGAGCGGGTAATTAATCAGGCTTTGATTAGAAAACAGCGACTAGGTGTAGCTAAACATTATCAAAAATTACCAAAAGCTAAAAAATGTGGTTTTGTAGCCGAATTAGGAATAGCTGGAATGCCACAAAAAACCACAGCAGATTTGACGATTAGAGCTGTTCTTAAAGATAAAACTATTGTTCCTCTGGCTTCAGTGAAATTGCAATTTCATCCCCCCCAAGCTCTAGGGGTAGTTTACATAGCAATGGGTAAGAAATATATTGAGGAAGCAAAGATTTCTGCAGCAAGTTTAAAAGCTAAAATGCCGAATATTCCAGTCACAATTTTTGCTAATCAAGAAGTTAATGAGCAAGAATTTGATAAATCTGTGGTAGTAAAGAAGTCATATTATAGCTTTGAAGATAAAGTAGTTTATATGTATGATTCTCCTTATGAATACACTTTATTTCTGGATACTGATACTTATATATGTGAAGATTTTTCCGAGTTATTTGCTATCTTAGATAATTTTGATATTGCAGCAGTTCATGCTCCAACAAAAATACCGGGTATTGTTAATGGAGTGCCAGAATGTTATCAACAAATGAATACAGGAGTCATTTTATTTAAGAAGTCTCCAGAAGTGAAAAAGTTTTTTGAATATTGGGTAAAATTATATAAGTCAGGAGAACCAGATCAACCTAGTTTTAGAGAAGCATTATTTAATAGTCAATTGAGAATAGCTACTTTAACAGCAGAATATAATTGTCGATTTCCTTTCCCATTTTTTGTATGTGGAACTGTAAAAATACTTCACGGGAGACATCCTAATCTGGATGATGTTGCGCAAAAAATTAATTCTGAAAAAGGTCTAAGAGTATATAAAGCTAATTATTTTAAATTCGAGTAAATTTAGGAATTAGCTGTTAGGTATCAGCCATTTTTTAGTTTTAGATCATAGCTTTATTCATTAATCATAATTAAATCTGGCTACAAAAGCAGACTAAAAATATCTATAGCCATCCTATTTTAGTTGTAATATTTTGGTAGTATTCAGGAGTCATAATTTACTCATGCTTTTCTTTTAAATTAACTATTATAAAAGTTTTAATAACCTATTTTTGGATTGTTATATATTCATTTACCCCCCCCTTTTTTTAAGATGGGGATATTATTCTTGAGAACTGAATGTTTAGGAGTAAATTTTATTTTTTAGCTTGACAAATGAAGAGGAAAAAAATTATGGGAATGAATGTATTTGTATTATGTACGCCTAGGTCTAGTTCTTACACTTTTGCTAAAGCTTGCACCTATATATCTAATTATAGAGTAGCCCATGAATCAAACAGTGGATTGTTAGGAAAAAAAAGGGTAGTATATCCAGAAAATCATATAGAAGTAGATAATCGTTTGGCTTGGTTTTTGGGTTATTTAGATGAGCTATATGGAGATAATGCTTTTTACGTTCATTTAATTAGAAATAAACAGAAAACTGCTATTAGTATTAACAAGCGATGGAATTTGCCAGCAAGTATTATTAATGCTTATGGACGAGCTATTTTAGTGAGAGGCGATCGCCAACTTGAGAATGACCTAGAAGTTTGTGAAGATTATTATGAGACAGTAACAAAAAATATTCAATTATTTTTGAAAGACAAATCTCACAAAATTGTATTTAAGGTCGAAAATGCTCAAGAAAATTTTAGAGAGTTTTGGCAAAAAATAGGTGCTAAAGGTAATTTAGAATTAGCTTTAGAAACCTGGGATAGAAAACACAATGCTTCCCCCAAAAATCAAGATAGTATTCAAGTAAGGAAAATGAAAGAAAAAGCTTTAGTAGAAATTAGTAATGTGAGCTTTGGGGCAAATTTTCCAGAGTTTATCCAACAAGAATTTAGAGGATGTAATATAGATTCACTAAAAAAAGGAGACCGTTTGAATACCTATTTTCTACCTATAATAGGTTGGGTTCTAGGCCAAAAGTATCAGGTAGTTACAGTAGAAGTAGTCAGTGAGGGTATAGTTGTAGAAACAGTCCCAGTGGATATAGCTCGTCCAGGAGTAAGCAAACAATTCCCCGAAATACCAGCAGCTAAAAATAGTGGTTTTAGCATCAGGGTAGGACTACTGGGTCTGCCAATGGCATCTGAACTAACTTTACAAGCAGTTCTGGAAAATGGTAGTCGCTTTCCCTTGGGAAATATCAAATTTCGACGCTTGCAGGGGTTAAAGTCTTGGTACAGTCCAAAGATACAACCTCTGGCTATATCATCTATTGGACCTTCGGGTGCCGAACAGCTATTGCAACTTTTGGTGGGACATCCATCTCTGGTAGGAATAAGTGAGTCAACTAATGATACTCCACCTAGTTATTATTGGTTAAAGTTGTTGGCTGAGTTATCGTCAGAAAATGGAATTTTTGATGCTAGTACTCAGAGAAATTTGAGGAGCAAGGAACAACGGTTCAAACTATCAAACTTATCTTTTTGGAGAGAGCAAACTTATCCAGAAAATTTAGGAAGCTTCTGTCTGGAAAGTATTGATGGTTTCTATTCAAATGTTCAAGCTGAAGCATCAGAAATTACTTATTTTGTAGAAAGATATGATATTTCCCGTCCTAAATTTTTAAATCTTTTATCCGAATTATATCCAGAGGGTAAGGAAATTATTTTGGTTCGTGATTTTCGAGATGTAGTTTACTC
This sequence comes from Trichodesmium erythraeum IMS101, assembly GCF_000014265.1. Classification (NCBI taxonomy): domain Bacteria; kingdom Bacillati; phylum Cyanobacteriota; class Cyanophyceae; order Oscillatoriales; family Microcoleaceae; genus Trichodesmium; species Trichodesmium erythraeum. Next base: position 2,259,018 of record NC_008312.1, on the reverse strand, counting down.
TATGCTACCTTTTAGCGGGCGTAAATGTGCGGGTTTTGATTCAAAAAAATTTAAGAGTTATCAACAGTTTGTCTATCATTTTGGCAAATATTCTGTTGGTAGTTTACTTGCCAGATGGAAGGAGCGATCGCCTCACATTTATTTTGTAAAATACGAGGATTTAATTTTATCTCCAGAACCAACTTTAAGGGGGATTTTGGAATATTTAAGTGTTAATAGTTCTCAGGAAGTTATTAATACTATGTTGAAAAAAATAACAAAAAATAACTCGAAACCAGAGGCATTACTGGGAGACTGGCAGTATGAAATGCCAGCTTCTTTGCAAGTTTTATGTAGCGAAGTATGCGAAGCAGCTTTGCAAGAATTTGGTTATAGCTAAGTTAATTAATGGATAAAGGAAATATAGTATAGTAATAATTTTGATATTTGGTATGATCAGGAGCAGAATAAATTAATGGTAATTAGTTCTAATTTCAAAGAAATGAAAGACAAAAAAACAGGAGTGGAAATTATTTCTGTTCATGTGCCAAAAACTGCTGGTTCAGCTTTTACTAGGGTTTTATTCAAAGTGTACAGTCCAGAAGCAGTATTTTTGGATTATCCTTATGAAAAAGATTACCAACGTCAGTTTATGAAAGAAGGAGATGCTAATGTAAGGGTGATTCACGGGCATTTTCCTGGGTCTAGATATAAGCATAAATTTGCGGATGCTAAAAGAATTATTTGGCTGAGAGAACCAGTTAATTTTTTAATATCTTATTACTGTTTTAATAAGGTATTTAGACGGACAGTATTTTATGATTTGCTACAGCAGAAAAATTTTAGTTTTTGGGAGTTTGCTCAAATACCTGAAAATCAAAATATAATGTCAGTTTATCTGCGAGATATGAAACTAGAAGATTTCTTCTTTGTAGGGATACAGGAATTTTTTGAGGAAGATTTACAGCAATTAAAAAATCTTCTTTTTTGGCCAGATGTAACAGTTAGCCAAGAAAATAATAATATTTATTCTGATTATCAAAGAATTAAAAAAGAGGTGTTCAACGATCGCTCTATTGTCAAGAAAGTAGCGACTCTTAATAGTGAGGATATGGAAATTTATAAACAGGCATTAAGTATCAGAGAAAAGCGTTACAGTCAAACTTTGCAAAAACCACAAAAAAATAAGATTAAACAGCAACAAAATCAGCAGGTGAGGAGTGTTGTTAAAAGTAGTAAAATTGAGCATAAATCTAATCCAGTGAAAGAGGCGATCGCGAATAATAACCTAGAAAATTTATTTGACAGCAAGTTGTGGTGTAAAAAGGGACATTTGAACCCAGATCAAGCAATTTTCATTAGTAATCTTTGTAAGATAATTCAGCCGAAAAATGTTTTAGAAACTGGTTTTGCCACAGGTAGGTCCGCGGCAGTAGTATTAAGTTCTTGTAGTCCGAAAACTTTTATATCTTTGGATAAAAACCTGGATTATATAACTCCCTTTGGCAGAGAAATGGCTTCTATATTAATGGGAGAATTTCAACACTATCAAATTATTGAAGGGGATAGTAACGAATTCCTTAATCCTGAATTTTACCAAAAAAATTATTCGCCAGGTTTAGATTTGTTTACTGTTAATGGAGACCATTCTTATAAAGGATGTTTTCACGATTTAGAATCCTCACTTCCTTTTTTAAATCCCCAGGGAATTATTATAGTAGATGATTATAAATCAAAGCCTCCTAAAGGTGTGAGATTTCCTGCAGTTAATAGAGCAGTTAGGGATTTTTGTAATCGTTATCCAGAAGTACATAAACTTGAATGGCACAAAGATGGAAAAGGTTTTGCTATTTTATGTAAATCTCCTAAACAATTAAAAAGAATTGCTAACTTGCTCCAGCTTCAATAACCTCAAAAGTCTTCAATAGAAAGAGTGGGGAATAGGAAAAAATTAAAAACATTTTGCGCTCTTTTTATTTTCTCAAGTAAATTTAACGAAAAATAAATTTTAATTATGCTACCAGATCAAAACTCTCAGTCAGTGCAAATGTTTGTTCAAACCTACGATCGGAATTTAGGTGAAATTTATGATGAGTTATTTTGGGGATATGAAATTAAATATATCAAGGAACAAATTGATAACGAAGATATTATTAATATTTCTGGATGGGTATTGGGAAAAAAGTGTCCTATTGTTGCTGTGGAAGTAGCATCTTTGAGGCATGTTGTCAAAAAAGTATCTGTTAATGAGTCATATCCTGATATAGTTAAGTTTTATACAGAAACATCTCAAGGAGCAGAAATAGGTTTTAATATAGATTTTATAGCTGATAAATTACCACCGAAATTTAACTGGCTAATTCAAGCAGTATTTGCTGATGAAACTCGGATACCAATAGGTTGTATTCAAAGTTATCAGGAGAAATCACTAAATGTTCGTAAAACTCCTCTAATAACAAAAAAAGCTATTGAATTTTTAGAAAAATTTTTCCAGGAAAAACCTCATGCTAAAGTCTTAGAATTTGGTAGTGGCGCTTCGACAATATGGCTATCTAAATTAACTCAAAATCTGACTTCTATTGAGCACGATGCTAGGTGGTTTCAGGAGGTAAAAAATCAGATTCAACTGCAGAAAAATTGCCATCCAGTAGATATTCAATTATTAGCAAGACCATATCATAAAATATGCGAAAAGTTTGCTGAAGAATCTTTCGATTTAATTATTGTAGATGGTCGCGATCGAATGAAATGTTTTGAAGCATCAATTAAACTTTTAAAGCCAGGTGGAATATTGATGTTGGATGATGCGCAAAGGGGGAAGTATAAACAAGCTCAAGATTTATTACAAGATTGGCAATTGACAAAAACTGTTAGCAACCCTCGCCATACTTATTGGTGGGAAAAGCCATTTGAACAAAGGACAGTTATAGGAAAAAGCCAATCAATTTCTAATCAAAGGCCAATATCTCAGAAGATTAAAGAAAATGTAGTTATAGCTGGTGTGTCAATCGTGAAAGATGAAGAGGATATTATCTATTACAATCTAGCTGGAAATTATAGAGAAGGCATCAAACATTTCGTAATGTTGGATCATATGTCCTCAGATGGAACTAGGGATGAAATTAGACGCTTTGCTGATGACTATCCAGAAGCAATGGTTTATACCAATTTCCTAAAGTCCGACTACACATAATGCTTCAAGAATAAAATCATATCCTGTACAAGAAGCAATATCTTTTTGACTAAATCCAGTTAATATATTTCTCAGGATTCTGCGTAAGAAATCTAAGGAATCGAAAACTCGATTTTTCAAGAATTTTTTCACCTCTTTCCACAGTCTTTCAATGGGATTAACTTCGGGACAATAAGGAGGTTGAAATAATAAAATGATGTGATCAGGGATAGATAAATCATTCCCTAGATGCCCTCGCCCGTTATCTAGTTGAATAATATGAATCTCTTCAGGATATGTTTGAGAAAAAAGCTCTAAAAATCTTTCAAAGCAAGGAGTATCTAGATGACTAAATTCATAAAAAAAGGAATCTCCTGTTTTTGGTTCTACTAAACCATAAAGCCATAGATATTTAAATAGCCATTGATATAAACCAATGGGCTTAACACCGCAAGCAGTAATGACTTTACCTGTTATAGTTTTTAATCCAATTCTAGTCTCGTCTTGACACCAATAGCGAATTGGCAGTTGATTTTCCGAATATTTATTAATTAACTTAATTTTCTCTTCTAGTTGAGATGAGAGTTTTTTTTAAAGTTTTCTTGAGCTTCTTTATTTTGTTTTATGTGATTTGGACGTGGAACTTTTAATTTACTTTTTAATTTATATCTGACTAATTGATGAACTGTTCGATAAGACAGCTCGATGTCAAAACAAGTCGTTAACCACTGTTGAATTTCACCATAGCTTTGGAAACCTTCCGGGTTTTGCAATTCTGCTTCTAATTTCTCGATTACATTTGGTGGAATTGAACTTGGCCTCCCTCCTAGATTTTTCTTTGGTTCTAGTAAAAGATTCAGTCCACCTGTACGATATTTCCCTAACCATTTTTGTACTGTGACTCGATTGCGTCCTAACATTATCGCAATTTCTTTTACTGTTTCTACTGTTTGAGTTTTCAACCAGTAAATAGTTTGAAGTCTTTCCTTTTCTTGAGCTGTACTCGCACTTTTTAAAAGTTTTTTGAGAGTTTCTACCGATTCATTTATCTCAATTTTTACTACTCCTGACATGGGGACATTTTCTATAATAGGTTACTTCTAAAAGTGTAGCTTAAGTTTATGAAATTGGTATTACTTGATTGAAGATCGAGATCCTTTATTTCATAAATTTAGGAAAATGTCTGCTGCTGCTGAGTTTGCCCATAGAATGTGGGGAGCAGAATGGATATTTCCATTTGATGCTGATGAAGTGATGTCTTCATCAGGGAAACCTCTACCAGATATTCTGAGCCAATTGGAACCAGAACACTTTTGTCTTGGTTTACAACATAGGAACCATGTACTCCGTTCATTTTACGATTTATCTGAAATTAATCCTCTGAAAAGAATGACTCACAGAAAAAAGAAAGATACTAATATTCGTAAGGTTATGGTTCGCTGGCAACCTGGTATGGAAATTACTCAAGGGCATCACCTGATCAGGTTGAATGATGAGAAGCTACCTATTACAATACTTGGACAGAATCATGGACTTATACTCAGACAATATAGATATCGTTCTAGAGAACAGATAAAACAAAAAATTCTGAATGGGGGAAAAGCTTATAATGCAACCTCAGATATATCAAAAAAATATGGTGGCTTCTGGCAAAAACAGTATAGTCAGTACAATATAAAGAGGAGAAAAATTTATTGATGAATGTTATGCTTCTGAGATTACTAAAGACTCAGATGCTATTCACGATCCTGCTTGGGTATAATTAGGGTTTGCTGCAAAAGTATTTTTTTAAGGAGTAGGAGAGCGGGGGAGATGGGGAGATGGGGAGATGGGGAGATGGGGAGAGGGTGAATATGGAGCTATTTTTTTGGCGTTGCACAATGACGAATGATTAGGAGAATTGAGGAATTTGTTGATGTTTCAAATAAATAATAGATCAACAAGTGAATTGATATGTTGTACATATCAATTCACTTGGAGTAGCACAAAGTTTTGGGATGTAACCTAGCTAGATAGTCTCTCAGAGGGCAGTTTTCTCCAACTACAATGGTCATTTCTGTTTTGCTTACTAGGTGCTCCCAATCATCAATTAAGCAAGGATACACCTTGTAAGCATCTGTAACAACCGAGAAAACAAGCCCAACCGTGAATCATCTGCCATAATACTGTAAAGGTAGCGGCCCAGCGATCGCCGATCACAAACTTGAAAATTCCTGGCATTTTGCTTTTTAACACTGTCCAGACCCAAATTTGGTTTTTTTTGAGCCGATAAAAGTTTGCAGTTCATCAATTTGAGCCGTCTCAGGATTTTCTAAGTTATGATCACTCTCTCTGTGCTGTGTGCAAGTCGTACCCAATTAAGGACCGTATTATAGGAAATACCAGTCACTCTCTCAATGCCTCGGAATCCCTAGGCATTAAGGGACATTTTTACACAAAGCTCTTTAACATCAGAACTATAACCCGCAGGACAGGGGCTATCTCGAAATTGACGGCCACAATCACGGCAAAGATAACTCTGTTTTCCCTGACGATGACTATTTTTCACTACTTTATGGCTTTGACAATAAGGACAATCCATCTCTCAATAAAATTCTAGAATATCATTCTCTATTGTGCAACACCCATATTTTTTTGTATGAGAAACAGGTACAATGAAACTGAGATTCCTTTGCCACAAATAAAAATGACTCAAAATTCCTTTATTGAAATCTTACAAGTCCAAAAATTGTCTCAAGAATCTGAATCATTAATCGGATTTAATATAGACTCGCTCCAGAAAGGTAAAAAAATAGATAATTATTCAATTTCAATTGTAGGCTGGGTATTAGGTAAGGGATCACCTGCAGTTGCAGTAGAATTTCTTAATGGAGGAAAAGTATTACAGAAAGTTCCGGTCAGTAAGTCCCGTCCGGGAGTAGAAAAACGTTTCCCAAAAGTGAGCGAAGCCAAAAGTAGCGGTTTTGCTGCAGCAGTAGGGGTATTGGGATTGCCTCCGGTAGCTAACTTAAAATTGCGGTGTTTGTTGGCTGACGGCACTATTGTTCCCTTAGCAGATATAAAATTTCGCCATGAACCCCTGGATTCTGGTTATCAACCAAGATTGCAACCTTTAGTATTAAATTCTACGGGGCGATCGGGAAGTACTTGGTTTATGCGGTTGCTTTCCCAACATCCAGCAATTGTAGCTTGTCCAATATATGCTTATGAAACCAGAGTATGGCCTTTTTGGATGCAATTGCTGCAATTTTTGTCTCAAAGAGCTAATCCGATAGAAACTCCTTTTCAAGCAGATTATCCACCAAAAGCAGCAGCTTTCTGTCAGGAAACTTTGGATGCTTTTTACGAACATATAGCGGAAGCTCAAGGTAAGATAATTTCTTCTTCTGAATTAACTTATTTTGTAGAAAAGAATGCTTTTAATCCTAATCTTGACTTATTAACAGAAATTTATCCCCAGGCTAAAGAAATAATTCTGGTTCGGGATTTTCGAGATGTAGCTTCTTCAATATTAGCCTTTAATAAGAAACGAGGTAACGATGGTTTTAGTCGCAATAAGTTTAAAAGTGATGAGGAATATATTAAAGGAGTTATGAAAAATGCGTCATCTGGTTTGCGGGAGCGGTGGAAGAAGCGCAGACAAGAAGCATATTTAGTCCATTACGAAGATTTAATTCTCTCCCCAGAAAAAACTTTAAAGGGAGCTCTAGAATATTTAAACTTAGATAACTCTCAGGAGGCGATCGCTAATATGCTAGAAAAAGCATCGGAAAATACTGCCTATACCCAATGGCATCAAACTAGCTCTAACGCTAAAGACTCTATCGGAAGGTGGCGGCAAGATCTAGAACCTTCCCTGCAAAAATTATGCAATCGGGTTTTAGCTGATGCTTTGCGAGAATTTGGATATTCTGTTAACTAAAAAAGGGTTAATAACCCTCATTTATTATCATAAAAGTCAAGCTTCGGTCTGCTACTATGACCCAAAGAAATCAAACTATAAAACCTGATCGTACTAATATAGAAATTATTTCAATTCATATACCAAGAACTGCTGGTACTGCATTTAAGGGTGTTATTAGACAGGTATATAGCTCAGAAGAAATTTTCTTTGACTACCCTCACAAAGGTCAGATTCGGAATCGGATGTTAACCAAACAAAAGCCAGAAGTCAAAATAATTCATGGTCATTTTCCTGCTCCAAAATATAATCAAAAATTTCCGGGAGCTAAAAAAATTATTTGGCTGAGGAATCCGATCAAGCGGTTAGTTTCTCTTTACTTTTTTTGGAAGAGCTGGCAAATATTACTAGCAAATGATCAAGAATATTTAGGAAATTCCAAAGATACTAATTTGAGTTTTATAGAATTTGCTGAAAAACCAGAAATGCAGAATCTAATCAAATTAAATTTTCTGCAAAACGAGCAACTAAAATATTTTTATTTTGTGGGTATCCAAGAATTTTTTAGTGAGGATTTATATGAACTTAAGGTAATGTTAGATTGGTCAGAGTATGAATTAGAAGCTCCAAATACTAATCCTTATTTAGAATATAAATTATTAATTAAAGAAGTATTATCTAACCAAGAAATAGTCGGTAAAATATCAGCCATAAATCACGAAGATATAGAAATTTATCAAGAAGCATTAAGTTTACGGGAGCGGCGGAAAAAAACATCAGAGATACAATACTATACTCAAAATAACTCTGAAAAGAAAGATATTATTGGCAAGAAACGAAAAATTAATCCTTTACTTACTTGGGGTTCTATCGATCGGGTAATACTTAAAAATCAAGTTTTATATTTATCTGGTTGGGTTGCCTCCTTAGATGCTGGTATGGTGCAAGGATTTAAAGTTTCTGTTGGGAATCAAGATTTTAGTTTCTTTGAACAAACTCTGAATATACCTAGTCCAGATGTGGAAAAAATTCACCCTAGTTTATCTGGTGCAGGTAATGCTAGATTCCGCATAAAAGTTCTTTTAAATCAAGAACAAATTAATCAAATAAAACATTCATTAATTTGTTTGATTCCTCTGTTTAATAGGGGTGAGGGTATAGTTATATTAACAGCATTAACACCTCTTTTACCACTGCCAGATAGGGAATATCTAGAAATAGTTGGGAAAGATATTAGTAATCAATTTATTAATAATTCCTTCAAGTTATTAGGAAGTTTAATTCAAAGATTAGGTTTACAACCAACAGACTATATTCTTGATATTGGTTGCAATATTGGTACTGTAGCTTATACTTTAGTTCATTATTTACAACCTTCTGGTCGTTATCAAGGTTTTGATATGACGGAAGATTTTATTTCCTTGATAAAACAAGAAATTACGACTCGTAAGCCGAATTTTAATTTTAACTGGTACAATATTTATCACTGTATCTACAATTCTACAGGTAAAATATCTGCCAATGATTTTATTTTTCCTTATCCTAATTCAAGTGTTAATTGTGTTTGTATTTCCCGTTTATTTATTCATTTACAAAGTTCTGTAGTTCGTCATTTTCTTGATGAAATATATAGAGTTTTACAACCGGGAGGGAGATGTTTATTAATTTGCTTTTTAATTAATTCAGAATCAGAAGAGTTGATTACTAAAGGTAAAAGTTCTCAACAGCTTATTTATGAAATAGAGGATGGTTTTACTATAGATATTAATCTGCCAGAGAAAGGGATTGGTTTTAGGGAAAATCTAATATTACAATGGATAGAAGAACGAGGCTTTAATGTTCTAGAAAAATCTTATGGTTCTTGGTGTGGTCGGACTTCATCTATTAAAGAAGATTTGTTAGTATTGGAAAAAAGTTTTTAAGAGGGAACAGGAAACGGAAAGTAGAAGTCGTAGGGTTAGCAAATATTCAGCAATAGACACTCATGTAAATTAACTAATACAGCAGATTCTACCAAGGTAGAAGTAGACTCCGGAGCCGGCAAGATGGCCACACTAGATATTAATATATTTACTTCATATAATTGGAATCTTTTGTATTTGCTCATCTGAGCTTACTACTTCTTAAAAATCATAATTTAGTAACAAACAATTTAGCAGAATATTAGTAATATGGAAAAATTTGAAATGGCAGATAAACAACCTCAACAACTAGCAGCAACTACTGGATTTTTAGACCAACTAGCAATAGAAAATGAAACTGTTTGTTTAAGTGGATGGGTTCTGTCATTTGAATCTGAAATGGTAACTAATTTTAAGGTTTTATTTGACAGTAAACAATTAACAGAATTTAGATTAACTCAAGGTATTCCTAGTCCTGGAGTAAAAAAAGCACATCCTAATATTTCTGCTGCTGATAATGCTCGGTTTATTATTAGGTTGCCAATGAATAAACAGCAGCAACAAGAATTTAAAGATTCTCTGATTATTTTAATTCCTTTAGTAAAAAATCGTGAAGGAGAACCTCTATTAAATGGTGTTACTCCTGCTTTATCTTCTTTATTAAAAACATCAGAAACTAATGATTTACCAACTACTACTCCCCAAGTAGAATTGATTTCTGTTCATGTACCAAAAGCTGCTGGAACTGCTTTTAGACAGGTTTTATTACAGGTTTATGGAACTCAAGGAGTTCTTACTGATAAAACTAATATGTTTGAAGATAATATGCCGGCTACTATTCATTGGCAAACTAAAGTTATTGAGGGTCATTTTCGGGCAGGTAAGTATGACAAATTATTTCCTAATGCTTACAGAATTACATGGTTAAGAGAACCGATACACAGGTTAATTTCTGATTATTGTTTTCGCCACATGTCTAATCCTACTCAAGATCATTTAAATAAAGAGAGTTTATTAAAGTTTGCTCAAGGTAATAGTAATTTGATGGCTTACTGTGTAAATGCTAAGTCTTTAGATTATTTTGATTTTATAGGAATTACAGAACATTTTGCTGAGGATTTACTGGAACTGAAAAGTATTTTTGGATGGTGTGATTATGAGGTGATTTATCAAAATAGAAATCCCTATCCAGAATATATTGAGTTTCAAAAGAAAGTCTTGTCAGATAAAAAGTTAATGGATGAATTAGCAGTAGCTAATAGTCAAGATATGGAGCTTTATGAAGCTGCTTTGAATTTACGAAAAACTCCTAGGAAAAAATTAAGTTTTATAAGTTCACCTCTACAAAAATATAAAACTGTAGCAACGGTAGGAAATTTGGAAGTTGCAGAAATTAAGAATCAACAGTTAAATTTGTCTGGTTGGGCAGCTTCATTTAATTCTGGTCTTGTAGATAGTTTTGAAGTTACTGTGGCAGGTCAAAAGTTAATAAATTTTGAACAATTTTTGGGTCTCTCAAGTCCTGATGTTAAAAAAACTTTTCCCCATTTAGACAGTGCTGAAGTTGCTCGTTTTCACTTATTAGTAACTTTATCTCAAACACAAATTGAAGAGTTTATAGGCTCTGTTGTAGCTTTAACTCCCTTTTTTCAGGGGCGTAAAGGTTTGCCGCTTCTTAAAGTAATTTCTCCTGTTGATGGACGGGATAAAGCTGTTAACTATAAAGTTATTAATCAGGATAAGAATGTTGCCCCTCATCTAGTTTTACCTGATGGCAAATCTATATCATTTCCACTAAAAAATTTAGTCACGCGAGTTCATGGAGACTCTGAAATTAGTGCTTTTTTAGAGGTAGGTAGACAAATAAGTATAGATATAAGAACGGCACTCCAGAAAATTGGTAAAAATTTTAGTGAATTTAAATCAGTATTGGATTTTGGTTGTGGTTGTGGACGGGTAATTATTTGGTATAGTTCAGAAAGTGATTCTACTTCTCTATACGCTACAGATACTGATACTGAAGCTATATCATGGTGTCAAAAAAATATTAAGTTTGCTAAGTTTAATGTTAACCAAGCATTGCCACCTTTGCCTTATGAAGATAATCAATTTGATTTTATTTATCTCATCTCAGTATTTACTGATATTAATGAGGAAATGCAGTTGAAATGGTTGCAAGAATTGGAAAGAATTACTAAACCAGGGGGTGTTGTACTAATAACAACTCGCCAACTAAGAAGTCCTAAGGAAGCTATTGAAATGGCACCTAAATTAGTAGAATTAGGATTAATACATATGCCATCTTCAGCATATAAAAATGTCTTTCCAGATTGGTATGGAATTACGCTTCAGACAGAAGAATATGTCAGAAATAAGTGGGTTAATTTATTTGAAATAGTTGATTATTTTCCGGGGGGAATTAGAGGTAATCAAAATATAGTATTGCTCCGGAAAAATCTGAAGGAAAATTTTGATTTGTCTCCAGAAGCGATCGCTACTAAGCCAGAAATTATCAACCAATCTCCGGATCGGAAAATGCCGGATATTAAACTTATTTCTGAAACTGGATATCTGGAAAAAGTAGAATTTACAAATAAAAATGAATTATCTATTAAAGGTTGGGTTGCTGATATTAATAATGGTTTTTTGGAAAACTTTAAAGTTACTTTTGATGCTATAGAAATAAACAGTTTTGAACTAAAGACTGGTATTCCTAGTCCAGATGTCAAAAAAATACACTCTAATCTTCATAATTCTCATCATGCTAGATTCCATATCAAAGTATCTCTAAATTCAGAACAAGTTTCACAATTCCAAAATTATCAGATTGATTTAATTCCTATCTTTAAAGATGATCAAGTTGGAGTTTTATCTAAGACTTTAGATATCCCTAAACAAGGTACTTTTCCTGAAGATCCTATACTTTCAAAACAATCAAATTGTATAGAATCAATTGAAGCTATTAATACGGCAGGTCAACCTCTTAGTCAAAGTCAAAAGTCAGAAGTTGAAAATCAACAATATTCTGAGCAATATTCTGCAATTGATAAATTTGTTACCTCAATAGTGGTTGATTCTTTTGGTTATTTAGAAAAGGTAGGAATTGATAATCAAAAATTAGTAGTATCTGGTTGGGTAGGTTCGGTTAAATTTGGTTCTGTAGAGGATTTTAAGGTTGTTATTGGCGGTCAAAAATTTACTTCTTTTGTGCAAGAATTAGGTTTACCTAGTCCAGATGTAGCAAAAGTTCGCCCTCAACTTAATAATGCTGGAAATTCTAGGTTTCGTCTGGAAATTTCTCTCTCTCAAGCACAACTTAAAAATTGTCAAAATTCTTTGATTGTTCTAACTCCAATATTCTCAGGAAAAGAGGGAAATATTCTATTTAAATTATTTCAACCATCCCTACCTATTCCTAATGATAAATATATAGATGGGGGAGCAAAAAATTTTATTCCCAGAAGCTTTAAATTTTTAGGTGATTTTATCCAAAGGGTAGCTCTTCAACCAACTGCTGAAGTTTTAGAGATTGGTTGTGGAATTGGGAATATAGCTTATGGTCTTTCCTATTATTTGCAATCTCCAGGACGTTATGAAGGATTTGATTTTTCTGAGGAATTAATATCTTGGGCGCAACAAAATATTACTACTCAAAAACCTCATTGCAACTTCCGTCAGATAGATTCATATTTACCACTTCCTTATTATGCAAAAAGCTTTGATTTTGTATTTATTAGTTCTAGGTTTACTCAGGTGGGTGGGAGTGAAATTCGTAATTATTTAGATGAAGTTTATCGAGTTGTAAAACCAGGTGGTCGTCTGCTATTTAATTGTTTCTTAGTTAACCATGAGTCAGAAAAGTTAATTTCTAAAGGTAAAAGTTCTCAACCTCTTATTCATCGACTTCAAGAAGGTTTTACTAAAGACCTAAATGCACCAGAAAAAGGTATGGGTTTTCTGGAGTCTTTATTGTTGAAGTGGGTTAATAATTCTGGTTTTGATGTCTTGGGAAAATTTTATGGTTCTTGGTGTGGAAGAGTAGGTTGTAAAAGTTATCTGGATATGTTGATCCTTGAGAAGTCAGAAATCAGAAAGTTAGAACCCATAACTCATAAATCAGAATTTGATATTCAGAAGGAAGAAGAAATAGGAAATGAGGAGGAAGAAAAGAATTCAGAGGTTACAAGTCAGAAGTTAGAATTGAAAATTGAAAAGCCAGAAGAAATTGTGGAAATAATTCCTACAGCTACTTTAATTGATATTCAGAAGGAAGAAAAAACAGGAAATGAGGAGGAAGAAAAGAAGTCAGAATTGAAAATTGAAAAGCCAGAAGAAATTGTGGAAATAATTCCTACAGCTACTTTAATTGATATTCAGAAGGAAGAAAAAACAGGAAATGAGGAGGAAGAAAAGAAGTCAGAATTGAAAATTGAAAAGCCAGAAAAAAGTGTGGAAATAATTCCTACAGCTACCTCTTCTATTTCTCTGTTACTGACAGAAATAACGGCAGATTTGGAAAAATCACAAACAGAGATTCAAGAAATTCAAGCAGATTTGGAAAAGTTCAAATCTAGAAATACAAATACTCCAACTCAAAATCTATTTCCTGTCAAGCAAGATAAAAAATTGTTGAGTTTAGCAGAAAAAACTCCTGCTAAACCAGTGGCAGAAATTAATAATTTGCCTGGGTTGGAAGACAAAATTACTGATAAAAAACTAGCAGAAGTAAATGTGAATTTGCCGGGAAACCCTAAAAAACAAAAACAAGAATTATTGGGTTTATCAGGAGTAACAGTCGAAAAGTTCTGGGAAATTATTAATCTAGTAATTTCAATAGAAGGAAAAAGAGATTTTTCTCAACCTTCTATTAGTATCCTTACCCCTACTTGGAATTCTTCTTTAGATTGGTTTGTAGAAACAGTTTTGAGTGTTCTCAACCAATCTATTCCTGACTGGGAATGGTGTATTGTTGATGATGGATCAAAACAGCTAGAAATTAAAAATGTTCTGGCAGGTTTAGCAGAAAAAGAGTCGAGAATTAAAGTTATATTGTCAGAAGATAATGGTGGTATTAGTGCTGCGACAAATAAGGCATTAAAAATGGCTACGGGAGAATTTATTTGTTTATTAGACCATGATGATACTCTAGCACCGACAGCTTTAGAAAATAGTTTGTCTAAACTGGCAGAAGGATTTGATGTGGTTTATTCTGATGAAGATAAAATTGATTTTTCTGGGTTAAATTATACTCATCCATTCTTTAAACCTGACTGGTCCCCCGAATATTTTCGTGGTGTAATGTATGTCGGTCATTTATTATGTTTACGTCGAGAAATAGCTGTGGCTGTTGGAGGTTTTAAGAGTGAATTTGATGGGGTACAAGATTATGAGTTTATGTTACGAGTTTCCGAGCAAACTAATAAAATTGCTCATATTTCTAAACATCTTTATCATTGGCGACAAGTGAAAGGAAGTATTTCGGGAGATGCTGATGCTAAAGCAGATATTGAAAAATTACAACAGGCTGCTGTTAATACTCATTTGGAAAGAATTGGTTTAGCAGCAAAGGCGGAACCTGGTTTGGGTAGACATCGGGTAAATATTCATCCTTTGCCAAGAAATAATTATCCTTTAATTAGTTTGATTATTGCTATTCCTAATATTTCGGAAAATCTCAATCAATGGTTGGAAAATTTATTATCTGTTTCTAGTTATCCTGAAAATGAAGTAATTTTAATTAGTGGCAATGGAACAGATAATTTAATCCAAAATCCTGCTGTGAAGGTTTTAAGTTTATCTGGTAAATTTAATTATTCTTGTGCTTATAATTTAGCTGCAAAAACTGCTAAGGGTGAATATTTTGTTTTTCTGAATACTAATTTGGAACCTACAGTTGAAGATTGGCAAACACATCTTTTATATTATGCAGAACAATCTGATATTGGTGCTGTGGGAGGGTTTTTGGTTTTACCTGACGGAACTGTTGAAGACGCAGGTATTGTGTTAGGAAAGTTGGGAAAAGTTAACTATGTGATGCGAGGTTTTGCTACTAATGATGATGGTTATGCAGGTTCTTTAGTTTGTGCAAGAGAGGTGTCTGCTGTAAGTAGAAAATGTTTGATGGTGAGTCGTGAAAATTTTGAATTGGTAGGTGGTTTTAATGAACATTTTTTCTGTGATTATCAGGATGTTGATTTGTGTTTGAAGTTACGGAAAAAAGGTAAGCGAATTATGTTTACTCCTCGCAGTGTTTTAATTAATAATAAATTAGAGAAACATAGACAGGAAAATTATGATATGCTTGATTATATGTTGTTGTTAGATAAATGGCAAATTGATATGGATCTGGGAGACCCATATTACAATGTTAATTTTGATATTCAACAGAACAATTATTCTGTGCTTGTGTAGCGATCGACCTATATAGTTTAAGTCAGAAGTTCTAATTTAATAGACTCAAATTTCACAGGTGGGAAAATTTATGAACTGAGAACTGAGAACTGAGAACTGAGAACTCAGAACTCAGAACTCAGAACTGAGAACTCAGAACTCAGAACTCAGAACTCAGAACTCAGAAGTTAATAGGCTCAAATTTTTAGATGTGCGAAAATTTATGAGCTGCTCTGATAGCTGGGCTGAATTATAATAATTATTCTGTGGTTACGTAGCGATCGCTCACTTATAGCTGAAATGAGAACTCAGCACTCAGAACTCTTGCGAAAATTTATGAGCTGCCCTGGTAACTGAATTATAATAATTATTCTGTCCTTATGTGGCGATCGCTATGTGTAGCATAATTCAGAATTACACCATTTCTCAACAATTTTTCTAATTAGTATTTTGAGTCCGGGACTCACTCCTAACCACTCCCTGGAGGGAAAGTAAGTAGAGATGTTCTATAGAACGTCCCCACTTAAACATTTATAAAATTAACATAATTCTAAGGCTTTAATCGTGTAAAACATTTCTCACGGGGTGACAAGCCAGTTGAAAGCTATATATATAAAGGGATTTACCTTCAGGAGCTGAGGAATAATTCAATAAAAAAAAATCCTTATTGGACTGGGAAGGGGGTGTAGTGCGAGCGCAGAGCGCTCGCACTACACCCCCTAACTGGGTTGAATAATAATTCAAGTTGTGCAGTAGAATAATATCATGAAAAAACTTAACTTTATTAATTAATTTTTAATCAAAAATTACAGTCTAATTAACCACTTTATTCATCGCTTTTATTCCCCTGCGATAATATAGTAATTTATGAGGATTAAGGCTCATTAAATTTTCTACTAATTTCCACATTAAATCATCATTTATTGCCCAATAAATACTAGATAACCCTAAGCAAAAACTACTGTTTCTTCTTTCTTTTCTACCTCTTTCATTAGTTCTTGATATATATTCTTGAACTCCTTTGTTTTTAATTTCTTGTCCTTTAAATGAACTAACTGTGTATGAAATAGCTATTAATAAAATTAGATTATTAAGTCTAGTTTCGTTGGCTTTTGCTGATTCTAGATTATAACCACCAGTTTTATAATCCTTAAACATGGCTTCTATAGCCATTCTCTGGCTATATATTTTTTTAACTTTTCCACATTACTATGATAAATTGGAGAGAATATACCATTTCTCTGAAACAGAATTGTGACGATATTTCTGTCTTTTATATACAAGTAAATTATATGTTCCTACCTTCAAAATTTTGGTAATTTTTTGATTCAATAATAGTTGGGATTCACCGATATTTACTTTTAACTCTGAGAGTTGACAATATTTTCTCCCTCGTTTTATCATAGTTGATTTTTTTTGTCTTAAGACAAAATATACGTCTTTTTTTTTATATTCTTTCAACCAATGGCACAGGAAAATACTGTGGAATTCTAGGGTGCTGTGAGAATTATTTTGTGTGCTTTCAATAATTTTAATACAGGGCGAATTACTGATTTTTGTTCGGTTAAATTACTAGCTCCTTTATGAGATAAAATCTTCCAATATATAGGTAAAGCTGTCTTTTTCCAAGCTACAGTTATCATTAAAATATTAATATTTTGCCACTGAGTGCGGTCTAAAATCAACACTAACTCTGAGGTAAAGCTGAAGAGATTTTTTACCATTATTTTGACTAAAGGGAACCAAAATATAGGTAAACTTAATTCCTTTAGGGTTAAAAATCTTTCGCATAAGTTTTCGCTTACTTTCTGATTTAATTGGTAGCTGAAAATAATTGGTTAGCTTTGATATTTGTACAGTTTTATGTACTGAAATTAAGTATAATAATATTTGTAATGTTACTACTTGAGATGGACTCAACTTTTGCTTAATATGGTCTTGATAAAAGCCTAATATATTCACTTTTTCTTCTTTTTTTTTTGTAATTATTAACCCTTTTTTATCATATTTTTAACAGTTTTTTTTAATGTTTTAATGAATAAATAATCAACCATGGGTAGGGGGTGTAGTGCGAGCGCTCTGCGCTCGCACTACACCCCTTCCCAGTCCAATAAGCGTTTTCTTTTTGTTGAAATATTCTTCAGTTCCCGAACACAAATTCCTTTCTATATATAGCTTTCAACTAGCTTGTCACCCCGTGAGAAAACATTTATTCCCTTTATGTTAATTACTTAATAACTAAAGCTTTATTTCAGTAAAGCATTAGTAAATAGGAATTTGTATTAAACTCTTAATTTTCAGTAAGGTACAGCAGTAATGAGCAAGAGGCCGGCACTATAAATACTTGGTAATTAATATTTTGACTTCACATACTTTCAATATGCTATAATACAACCATTGAAAAAAGAATGCTACAACAAGTGCTCCTCCAATTCATTTTATATTATGTCTCTTTGAATATTCACTGTGGAAAAACTTTAGGGAATTGAGAATTGGAAATTTGGACTTGGGAGCAATTAGAAAAAGAAAAGCATTTTTATTATGGCTAATTAATAAGATATCTATTATTTTTCCCTTTTTTTCAAAATTTACTAGTTCTTCCTTCTTCCTCTTTACTTCTTCTTTATTCAATCATATATTTGCTGTAATAAATCATAAAATGGCTGCCAATTATCCTCTAGTGTAATTGCTTCCCAGACTGACTCAATGACAGGTCTAATTAAACTTTGTTGTGGATTATATTGTTGTAACCTTTCCGTCATTTCCTCTAATTCATTATCAGAATAAGTCTGCAAAAGATGATAATAATATTGTCGCCACGGATCAATTAATTCTGGCTGTTCAAAATCAGCAAAAATCTGACTAATATCATCACGCCATTCGGGAGAAAATTTTTGTCTTAATTCCAAAAAGAAATCGTGGTATCCAACCTGAGAGTCTGTGAGCATTTTTATGGTTAGCTGAAGTAACTTATCTGCATCGGCTTCAGCTAACTTTTTAAACCCTAGTCTCCTCATCATTAATTGTCGATATTCATGTAGATAAAAATCATCAAATTTTTCTAAGGCTGACCTCATATTCTTCCGGTCAATAACTGCAGCTAATGCTTCTTGAAGTAGTTGTAAATTTGACTTACAAACTAATGGTTGATGACTATAACGATAAAGACCAGAATAATCAAAATAAGCTGCTGTAAATTTAGGATTATATGTGGGAATAAAAGAGTATGGACCATAATCAAAACTTTCTCCAGTAATTGACATATTATCTGTATTTAATACACCATGACAAAATCCAGCAGCCATCCATTGAGCAACTAATTTTGCAATTCTTTTTACTAATTCTAAGTAGAATAAAAAATAGCAATCTTGAAACGGATCCTTTTGGGAAATATTCTCTTTTTTCAGATTAGAATAATAACAATTAATTACATGGTTTAATAGTTTTTTCGTTAAATCTGGGCGCTTATAAAAATGAAGTCTTTCAAAAGTTCCAAAGCGAATATGAGAACGACTAAAACGCACCATCACCGACGAGCGAGTAGGAGAAGGTTCATCCCCACGCCATAACCCTTCCCCAGTTTCAATCAAACTTAGACATCGAGAAGTACGAACCCCATGACGGTGCAAAATTTCAGCAGCTAAAACCTCGCGTACCCCTCCTTTGAGAGTAAGTCTACCATCAGCACTGCGAGAATAAGGGGTTCTACCCGAACCCTTAGTACCAAAATCATATAATTCATCGTCTACCCCACGCACTTGACCATAAAGAAAACCCCTACCATCTCCCAAGTAAGGGTTATATTCACCAAATTGATAACCGTGATAACGTAGAGCTAAAAAAGGCCTAACACAATGAAACTTACCAAAAGCTTCAATAAAATGCTCATCCTTAACATCTTGAGAATTTAGTCCTATTTTAGGGAGTAATTGATCATTACGAAATCGCAAAATATGTTGTGGAAATTCAGCAGAAAGTACCTCATCATAATAGTCACCGCCTAAAGCTTGAATGGCAGGTTCATAGTTGAGAGAAAGTAAAGGATTAGACATTATTTTATAGGTCAAAAGTTAAAAGTTAAAAGTTAAAAGTTAAAAGTTAAAAAAAGAAAGTGAAAAGATGTAATAATACAATATTTTTAATACTTTTAACCTCTATTTATTCAATACTCTGCCATGATATTAGTCTTAGGAATTAAAACCAAAGTAAATTTTTATTCTTCTTTCTTTCTTGCTCAGAACTTTTTCGCAGTTTGAGCAACTGGGTCAAATTCAAACCTTTCAGAAGATTTTGTTTCTCCATAGAGATTAAAAGTGAATGTAGGTTCATCTCCAACTACTTCTACACTATGAATAGCATCAGAACTCAGACTAATTAAATCTCCAGGTTGTAATACTTGCTCTCCAACTAGTTCAATTTTATATTTATTTTTTTGGTCAGGACTACGTTTCCAAAAAGTATTTTTTTCTTTACCTTTTAATACAGCAATTATTCCCCAAGTACCATGATTATGAATTGTTGAAATTGTTCCTGGCATAAATTTTACTGTTTGTACTGTGAGGGGAAAACCTAACTCATCATACAACAAAGTAACAGATATCCCTGTTTTTTCACAAGGTTCTGGCTCTTGAGTTTGCAACCAGTATGAATTAGTAATAAATTGTCGGACTAACAGTCGAATTTTTGGTAAACAACTAACTTCATCTATACTATCTTTCAAAGTATCTTCAAGTTCTGTTAAAAATCGATATAGCCTATAATTTTCTCTTAATAACTTCCAGTCATTGACAGTTTTACAAGGTTGACATTGACCGTCTCCAGTCAAAAACCAATCTTGATTTTTCATATTGATTTCTCCTTGGTAAGCAACTATAAATATCTATATTATTATATAGCAAAAGTTCCTGTTAAAATAATAAGGAAAATATAAAAGTTTAGTATTTCTTTTCCCGCAATAGTAGGGATTAAAAAAACCTAATATGGTTCCAAGATGCCCCCACTGCTCTTGTTTTTGACTCCAATAATTACAATAGACTATCATAACAATCCATCACCAGCAAAAATTTATCCGGTAAATAAAGTTATATTTTCTTACAATAAAAAAACTTATTTTACTGTGTTCTATTTAACACAAATTATGAGAATTATTTTGATTAAAAATATCCGATTATTCATTATTTTTGAAAAATAAATAATGTCTTAATCCTATCATTTTAAGGGAAAAAAATATTTTTTCACTTTTATTGTCTACTGCTAAAGCCAGAAGCTTAAAACGATATTTTTAGATAGTAATATGAAATAATTGGTAAAAAAAACTCTATAATTTTGGTCATATTAATCCTATTTTTACTCATTTTTGGAGACCAAACCCCGTAGTTATAAAATATTACAATCTCAGGGTAAATTACTAGATGCTTTTCTGTGGCATAAACATAATATTATATGATATAAAAACTACTACATATTCTTTTGTTAACTGATTTTTATGATTTGTATATTCTTGAACATGATCTAATAATCTTAAGTCACTCACTTCTGGTTTTTATTCATAAATATATTAGCGAAACTATATTATTAGATTAGTATTGCAATGGAGACAAGTAAGTCTTTCACTATTTTTTACCTACTCATCATCTTTACCCGTTGGTAGTACTTTTAAAGAAAAACAGAAGAAGATTTATATTGTGGAAGGTATTCAAGAATATTGGATAATTAATTTGTCAGAGCACAAAGTTCGAATTTTTTTCTTCTCCTACTGATGCCGGTTATGAGTCGCAAGAAATTTTGAGTCAGGGGGTAGTTATACCTTTGGTGTTTAGGGTTCTGGAGGCTTCGGTAGGAAGATTATTTGGGGAGTAGGTAAGTTAAGAGGCGATCGCTTAAAAAAATTAAGCTTATAGAACTTGATGAATACTAGATTTGTTGGGTGTGGGAAAATTTTAAATTCTCAAAAGTTTACTCTATAAGCTTTTTAGTTTTTTTCATTCTCAAGAGCACCCTTTAGCCTAAACTTGTTTTTGGTTTTAGGCATTTTTTAGGCTTAATTCCCAACAACTCTTTTGTTTAAGAAGATACCTGTTAAAAAAAATTAAAATCAAATAATAAAGGGGGTAAAAGCAAGAAGATAGAAATAACCAGATATTAAAAATTAGAGTATATGACTCCCAAAACCTATTCCACAGACCTAAGCGATCGTCACTAGGAAACAATAGCTCCCATCCTAACTGTGGTAAAATCAGAATTACGAGGGAGAAAGCAAATAGTAGAGTTACAAGAAATTATCAATGGTATCCTCTAATTGCTATAATTCTACTAAAACTAAATGGTCTTGTCCCTTAAGGTTTTATTTATAGATACCCTCTAATACCAGCATAAGTAACTTTTTGTTGCAACCATTAATATTCAATTTCAAGAAGTACCCCTGGTTATTTTTGTGATTTTTGGGTCTGTTTCAGAAAAAATTTTTACCTCTTCAAGGTCTAATTCAATTATTTCCTTCGCCCTTTTTCAAGTCATTGAGGTCCTAGTTGTCCATTTTAAATTTGAGATTAACTGGATATTCTCTTGACTATATAAAGCACTATCACGACTTATGATACTATTTAAATGATATAAAAATACACGGGTAAAAATCACTCTTATTCAGGGAAAGCTATAGGATACAAGAACAAAAGCAATTAGTGATGATCAGATAAAGAACCCATACAAATATTTTTAGAGGGAAAATCAGAAAAATAAGGTCCCTCGTTCCGAATAATTATTCCTTGGGAGCCAACATTAAAATTGTTTCATTCTATGGGTTTAAAGTTGGTAAGTTAGACCTTTAAGGCGCGAGAATGGAAGGGTTTCAACTGCGGTACAAAAACTATACTCAGGGAAAGGAGTGTGGTTAGCAGCCTTGGAAACGTCAAGCTGCTGAGGGAGCTTTTCTCAGTTATTTCCCGCGAGTCACAGCCAGGGAGGATATCAAAACTTTAGTTCCAACTTTTTTACTCTACATAAAAATGGTCTACCGCAACGCCGTCTTACCTCAGCTTTTGACCTGGATAATACCAGGTGGGTATCTTGGCTTAAGTTTAAAGTTTCTGGATACAAGCCCAGTTTACTGACACTTAAAAATCTAGATTCCCATGTTTTTTGATTTGTAGGTCAAAAAAACATTTTTGGCAGTTACCAACGTCATAGTAGAACCTAATGATTATTATAGCGGTTATTTTTTTTCTGTCACCCCCCTTTATGCAGTCAAACTTCAAAATTTAAAAGTCAAAAGTCATAAAGTGTCTAAAAGAGGCAACAGCAAGCTTTAGGTGTACCAGATATTCTCTATTTTATTAGCGATCGCCTCACCCTTGCGACCCATAATTTCAAAATTTTCCTCATCTAGCAAAACAGTCACATGACCTAACTTCCGTCCTGGGCGAGATTCTGTTTTGCCATACCACCAAACCGAAGCATGAGGAATTTTTTCTAACATTTGCCGTTTTGTCAAGTAGTAATTTTCCCCAAATTCATAACCCAATAAATTTACCATCACCGCTCTCCTTACTTTGAGAGTAGTATTACCTAAAGGTAAACCACAAACAGCCCGTAAATGTTGTTCAAACTGGGAAACTTCACAAGCATCCAAACTGTAATGACCAGAGTTATGAGTTCTTGGAGCAATTTCATTAATTAAAACCTTCTTGTCTTTAGTAATAAACATTTCTATCCCAAATACTCCTACTACTTCTAAACTATTAAGGAGAGTCTGAGCGATCTCTTCAATTTCTGTTACTAATTCTAAATTTTCATCAGGTACAAAAACCCGCTGGCAAACCTGGTTTTCTTGTTGAGTTTCTACCACAGGATAAACCTTAACTTCCCCAGTAACTCCACGAGCAGCAATAACAGCAACCTCTCGTTCAAAAGGAATAAATTCTTGTATGAAAAATTCTGAATTTCCCTGAGATTTTAAACTCTCAATATTCTTAATAATAAAAGTACCCTGACCGTCATAACCATGACGACGAGCTTTCAATACCAAAGGGAAAGATAAAGGCTCAATCTCTATTCCCCACTCCCAAAAGTTCGGTACAGGTAAACCCAAATATCGTAAATAACATAACTGTTCATATTTATCTAATAACGGCTTCAACACAGATAAACTAGGACGAAAAATTACATTCTTTTCAGCAAGATATGATAACTCATCTATATTAATAAACTCATTCTCAAAGGTAATCACATCACAAATATTTGCTAACTTAGTAGTTGCCTGAGGGTCATCAATTTCTGCCAAAATTATATCCTTTGCAATAGATACTGCTGGGTCATCTTGATGAGGAGTTTGAATAATTAAATCTACTCCTAGTTTTTTTGCTGCATCCCCCATCATCCATGCTAATTGACCACCACCAACAACACCCACTCGCTGAATTTTGTTTTGTTGTTTTTTTTCCTCTTCATTCATTTTCATTTTTACCATTAATTTAAGCTTTTGTATTTTACAAATAAAAATTTTATTATTATTTCCTTAGTTAGCAAAAGGAAAGCAAAGAAATAATTTATAATTACCTATAGTAATCCCATGTTAGTCGCAATAGATATAGTAGAAGATTAGCAATATTTTGGGATGAAGCAACTTATCATAAGTCTCAAGCAGATTGAGGATACTTAATGACAATTAATCAAGATTTATCACAAGAAGAATAGTTTATAAATTTACAAAATTTTCTCCAAATACTCCTGAGCTAAATCCTGTTGAATATATTTGCTAATCAACCAAAATTTTAATTAGATAATTCTATTATCTTTGCAGTTTTTTTGAAATAGTTAAACCCCTTTTATTTTTTGATAATTATGTTATAGTAAACTGAGTTAAGCTTATTCCAGAAACTATTTAAAAATGTAGGAAAAAATAGTTATAAAAGAGTGATTTACTATTTTAATCAAAGCTTTATTATACTATGTTAATCCCATAGTTACTAGTAAGATTATAGACATAAAATTAGAATTAGTAATACCAATAAATATTTGGGTTTATTGTGAGTACTTATTGATCTATTTTAATATCTTATTCATTGATATATATTTTTTACACAATTTTCATTACAATTATAGCTTAATTTTTTTTTTGAGATATCTAATGAGAAATAGTTTTTAATTATTTGGTGTCTGTTAAAGCATAGTTAATTTTATTTAATACCAATTTCATAAACTTAAGCTAAGTTACTTAATATTAATAAGATTATATGATTTAATTATTGAGTATAATATGTAGGCATACTTAAAGAAATTGCTATTAAGATGGTAACATCAATAGCGTTTTAATACATAATATCAAAAACAGAGCATTGCCTCAGCAGTATCCCTATCTATCTCTTAAATAATAACTATGCTCATTTTAAATTTTATTCTAATTTTTATTTTGCCTCTAATTGCTATTGGTTTAATTATTTGGCGCTTCTATCTCGAACCCAAAATAACTATGTTTGATGATCACAAAAGGGTAAAAAACTTTCGCAGCATGGATCAGGTTTTTCCCAGTAAAATTATCCGTTGTGCTACTCAACCCTATATTTTTCAGGAAAGTTTTTGTGATTTAAATACATCCTATCAATTTCAGGGTGAAACTCGGACAATAGTAGATTTTTTACAACGGACAGGTAACACAGGAATTTTAATACTTAAAGATGACTTTATTATTTATGAAAAGTATTCTCAAGGTTATACAAAGTTTGACAAAAAAACTTCTTGGTCAGTGGCAAAAGGCTTTATTTCTGCATTGATTGGAATTGCTCTTAATGAGGGTTATATTCAAAATCTTGACGACCCGATTACTAAGTATATGCCAGAGTTAAAAGAATCGGGATATAACAATGTACCAATTAAACATATTCTACAAATGTCTTCAGGTATCAAGTTTAGTGAAGCTTATAAAGATAAAAATTCTGATATTCAACAACTTTTATATAAGTTATTTTTGTATATGCAACCAATAGAAAAGGTGATTTTAAACTATCCTTCTAAATTTCCCTCAGGAGATTATTTTGAATATGTGAGTTTGAATACTCAAATATTAGGTTTATTGTTAAGGCGGGTAACTGAGCAAGATCTTGTCAGTTATTTAGAAAAAAAATTATGGCAACCAATGGGAGCAGAATCAGATGCTTATTGGTTAACGGATAATTATGGGACAGAAGTAACTTTTTGTGGGATGAATTGTACTTTGAGGGATTATGCAAAATTTGGTTTAGTTTATTTACACAATGGATATTTTAACGGACAACAAATCATCCCTAAAAGTTGGGTAAAAGAGTCAACAATACCTGATAGTTCCCACTTACAACCAGGAACAACAGATGAGAGATATTTGAAATGGGGTTATCAACATCATTGGTGGATTCCAGAAGGTTCAAAAGGTGATTATTGTGCAACTGGTGCTTGGGGACAATACATTTATATTAATCCAGAAAAGAATTTTGTTGTGGTAAAAACTGGTTCTAGTAATAGTATTTTGAAAACTATTGATGATGTAGAAACTGTGGCTTTATTTCGAGCTATCGCTGATGAATTAGATTAATTATATACTGAAATAATGATAATTTTACTAGTATCATTGATACTATTATAATTAAAGATTAATACGACTTTTTTGTATAAGTTTGTCTATGTGTTAATCACTATTACCAACTTTTAAAAATGTGGATTTTATTTGTTCACTCACTAACTATCATTGACTGCTATCCAAGTTTATAAATACTGTATTTAAAGTTTAAATTTTATCTTTAATATTCCCGAATATACTATTTATTTTTATGACTTAAATAAATAGTATATTCTACTTTTTATCTTTAGTTATCGAGAATATTATTTATTAAATTTGCTAACTATAAATGTATATTTATAAAATAAAAAAAATCAAAAAATATAATTATTAATTAATTTAAAATATTCAATTAATTGAGCAACAAATTTAAACTAGGAACTGTATTATATGAACTTAAACACCTATCCCCATTTTTAGTTATAGTTTTATACTATTTTATGATTGATACTTCTGTTATTGAGAACTAAATATTTCTTGCTGATTCAATAAAATTATCAACAGTGAGATAATAAAAAACTCAGTAAAAAAATAATTCAAAAAGCAAAAAAAACGTGAAAATATTAATAGTAGGTAACGGTGGTAGAGAACACGCGATCGCCTGGAAACTATCCCACTCTTCCCAAGTTCAACAAATATTCTGTACCCCTGGCAACGGCGGCACAGCTACCCAGGCAAAATGTCAAAACATAGTCATCCCAGTGACAGACTTTCCAGCTCTCAGACAACTCATCGCTGACGAAAACATTTCTCTAGTGGTTGTTGGCCCTGAAGTTCCTTTAGCCCTCGGCATTACCGACTACCTACAAAAATCCCATCTCAAAATATTCGGCCCCACTAAAGCAGGGGCTATTCTTGAAGCGAGCAAATCTTGGGCTAAACAATTCATGGCCGAAGCAAATATTCCCACTGCTAAGTCAGCCACCTTTACCAGGGCTGAAGCTGCTAAAGAATACATCACAGAAATTCCCATAGTCATTAAAGCAGATGGTCTAGCGGCTGGAAAAGGAGTTACGGTAGCCACTACAATTGAAATGGCTCACAATGCTATAGATAGGATCTTTCAAGGAGAATTTGACAAAAAAAACCAATCTGTAGTTATCGAAGAGTTCCTCACAGGTCAAGAAATATCAGTATTAGCCCTAACCGATGGACTAACCATTCGTCCCCTATTACCAGCCCAAGACCATAAAGCAGTAGGAGAAGGAGACACAGGACCTAACACTGGAGGTATGGGTGCTTATGCCCCTACTCCTATTGTTACCCCCGAACTCATGACCCACATTCAACAACAAGTCCTAGAACCAACTTTGACTAATTTACAAAAACGTGGTATAGATTATCGAGGTGTGATTTATGCTGGATTAATAATAAGTCCCACAGGAGAGGCAAAAGTATTGGAATTTAACTGTAGGTTTGGCGACCCAGAAACTCAACCTATTCTGTCATTGCTGGAAACTCCATTGGAGGAATTATTATTAGCTTGTTGTGAACAACGTTTGGGTCAGCTGCCCCCTATTAATTGGAAATCAGGAGTAGCAGTATGTGTAGTTTTAGCTTCTGGGGGTTATCCAGGAACTTATCAGAAAGGAAAAATCATATGTGGAGTAGAAAAGGCTGAAGCCACTGGAGTAAAAATATTTCACGCAGGAACAAAATTCCAGGCACAAAATTTAATCACTGAGGGTGGTCGTGTCTTGGGAGTAACAGCAGTGGGGGCTAATTTTACTGAAGCCAAGGCAAAAGCTTATGCTGCTGTAGATTGTATTCAATTTGAAAGAATGTACTATCGCAGAGATATAGGTCGTCAGGTTTTTAGCAATTAGAAATTAGAGTAGAGCCATTCCCTATCCAAATAGATGGAAACCTCAGATTTATTAGTCAAGTAGGGGGAATATTTATAAAGGTGAAAGTGCTTATCATCGCGGATCTAGATCCCTTTGCGCAGGATTCGGCAAAGAAAACTACAATGTGACTAAGAGCAAAGTGATGTTTGTCGGCAAGTTGGGAGATGAAAAATTTCAGACTCAGGCACTTACCCCATATCAAACAAACTCTATCTTTCAATTAAAGCTTGAGTGACCAGTAGAGTGATTAGTAAGCTTTTGACATAATCAACCGTATGATTCAAAAAGGTAAACCCAAGAGCTACAAAATTTAAATCTATTTAATTCCATTAAAGGAGTTGGTTGCGTTTTTGGCTGTCACTAACATATAATGCTGCGCGACTACCCCATGGTGAGCAAGTGTGACAGCTAGATCGCAACTTTTATAGAGTTACCAACTTTTTATTCCTCGTTCCCTTTGAGCACAACTGAATCATAAAATCAATATAACCTTTCGGTAAAGCCTAACTACCCCAGTTAATATAGAGTAGAATTGAGAAGTAATCTTAACTTTTATTGACTTTTAAATTTTGACTTTTGACTTAAAAAATGCTTCCCCTCCTCAAAAAAATCGGAGAAATTATTGCTAATTGGTGGTCTGAGTTTACCCTCCAGAGCAAACTTATGGCAGTTATTACCCTGATAGTATCTTTGCTAATGAGTAGCTTAAGCTTCTGGGCAGTAAATACTATTCAGGAGGATGCTCGCCTGAATGACACTCGTTATGGTCGAGACCTGGGTTTATTATTAGCCGCTAATGTCGCCCCACTTATGGCAGAAGGCAATCGCAACGAAGTAGCCCGTTTTTCCAGACTTTTCTACAAAAGTACATCTAGTGTACGTTATATGCTCTATGCTGATGAAGAAGGAAAGATTTTCTTAGGTATTCCCTTCTCAGAATCTGAGGTAAAAACATCTCTTACTCTCCGTCGTCGTATTCAACTGCCAGAAGATTTTATGGCCAATATAGAGGATGAAAAATATTCAGCTTTGCCTCTAGTGCGACAACATTTAACTCCTAATGGTCAATTAACGGATGTTTTTGTTCCCCTTATTGATGAAAGTAAATATTTAGGAGTTTTAGCAGTTGGAATTAATCCTAATCCTACTGTGGTTGTCTCTTCAAATCTGACTAGAGATGTAACTTTAGCAGTTTTTGTTTCGATCTGGGCAATGGTAATTTTAGGTGCAGTTGTTCATGCTTTGATTATTACTAAACCAATCAAGAAATTATCGGAAGGTGTCAAAAATATTGCTCAGGGAAATTTTAAACAAAGGATAGACTTATCTTTTGGAAGAGAACTAGGGGAACTGATTTTGAGCTTTAATGAAATGGCGGAACAGTTAGAAAATTATAAGAAGCAAAATATTGAAAAATTAACGGCAGAAAAAGCAAAGTTAGAAACCTTAGTTTCCACAATTGCTGATGGCGCTTTATTGTTAGATGCTAATTTACAATTGATTTTAGTTAATCCAACTGCTCGGCGTATTTTTAGTTGGGAAGAAAAAAAGGTTATTGGTGGAAAGGTGACGGATAATTTACCTGTAGCTGTACAGATGGAATTAAATAGACCACTTTATCAAATAGCTACAGGGGAAATAGAAGGGGGTGAATATCGTTGTACTTTAGATGAACCAAATAAACGTACAATTAGAGTTTTATTAACAACTGTTCTTTTATACAGAGCATCAGGTACAGAATCTCTTTGTAAAAGTTGTATTTATGATGCATACGATAGTTGTAGTTCTGCTAATCGTCCTGTAGTTTATGAATGTACACTTTATGAAAATAAGCTAGGAACAGATTTTATTTCTCCATACCGAAATAGTCTTAAAGGAATTGCTATGACTGTACAAGATATTACTAGAGAAGTAGAATTAAATGACGCAAAAAGTCAGTTTATTAGTAATGTCTCCCATGAATTAAGAACCCCTTTATTTAATATTAAATCTTTCATCGAAACTTTGCATGAATATGGGGAAGATTTAAGTGAAGTAGAAAGACGAGAATTTTTAGAGACTGCCAATCATGAAACAGATCGTTTGACTCGTTTAGTTAATGATGTATTGGATTTAAGTCGTCTAGAATCTTGTATGATTTATCACCTAAATGCTGTTGATGTTGCTCAACCAATAGAACAAACTTTAAGAACTTATCATCTTAATGCTAAAGATAAAAAAATAGAATTAAATTATGATATAGAATCTAACTTGCCTACTGTAGTTGGTCATTATGATTTATTACTACAAGTATTTGCTAATTTGGTAGGCAATGCTATGAAGTTTACTGAACCAGGAGGTAGAATAGTAATTAGAGCTTATCTGTTAGAATCTGATATAGAAATTGAACAAATAGAACAAGGAGGATGGATAGTTTCTCCTCCTCCACCTCGACCAACAGAACTAAATTTAAAATCTAATAATCAGTTTGTCAGAATTGAAATTTCAGATACAGGAAGTGGTATTGAACCTGAAGACCAAGAAGCTATTTTTGAAAGGTTTTTCCGAGTTGAAAATCGTGTTCATACTTTGGAAGGAACAGGTTTAGGTTTGTCTATTGTTAGAAATATTATTGATAAGCATCATAGTAAGGTTAACCTCGTAAGTGAACTTGGTGTAGGCACAACTTTTTGGTTTGATTTAGCAGTATTTGAAGAAAGGTCAGTACCAGAAGAAAATCAGTTATTGGAAGTACCTTAAATATAGCTCTCAGTTATCACCTGAAGTTAGAAGTTATAAGTTTATTATTGTCGTGCTATGGCATACCTAAAAATAATGGTCTTTGTAGAACGAAGTGCAGTCTAACAAAGCTTTATTATTTTTGGGTTACCCAGACGGGATTTTACTACTTTCCTCAACTTTACCTAACCTTATTACACTTTTGTTAGATGTGTCAGTCCAGTGGGTGTTGTGGATAAAAATATTCTCAAACTAATTCCCATGAATTTAGTCCAGGGAATAGTCAAAAAGATAGTAAAAAACTTATCAGAATTACAGTTAACAATAACCACCAAATAGGATGTCTTTGAAACCAAAATTTGACAATTTTTAACCTACCATTATGATTAGTATCATAATTATCATGTGGTACAAGAGGTTCAGATTGGTCATGGAAAAGAATACAATCTTTAGCGTAGGGACGTTGGGGAAAATTGCAACTATCGTCTATATGGTAGAAGCATTTATTACACAAATATTCTTCTGGTTTCGCTTGATAAAGGGGAATACCAGGATGACCAAAAGCTTTCAGAGGAAATTGACAATACGGACAAGCGATCGCCTGACTATCAACAGCTTGATGGCAACGAGGACAATTTAACATTTTGATTATCTCAAATTATAGATTTATAAGTTTAATTACTACTTTGATTTGAAGTTTAATTTAACTAGGCGAGATGTCCTACGTCTCAACAAAGTGGGTATTGGGATAAATCATAATCAATATAGTTGACTAAAAATATGTACTATGGCCAAAAATTATGAATAATACTGAAAATTTACTTCAACAACTTTTAATGATAGGCATTGGTACAACTTCCCTGGTGACAGAAAAAATACAGGAAGTAACTAACCGATGGGTTAAGGATGGTACGATCAACCCAGACCAAGCTAAGATTTTTGTTGATGATATAATGCAGCAACTTAAGTCAGAACAGGGAAACTGGGAAACTCAGATGCAGCGACAAATGCGGAATGTCATGCAGGATCTAGGAGTTCCTCGTCAATCGGAATTGGACGAACTGCGGGGTCGTTTGGATCGTTTGGAGCGTCAGATACGAGATTTGGAAAACCGCAACTGGCGTTAGATAAGGGGATTTTATCAAGGGTGAGGTACAGTTGTACTGGGCAAGATGCTCACAATAAAAAGGTTTTTTTATAAGCATTTGTGGTTGATAATATAATAATCTGTCCATAGGTTGTAATATCTTATCTTAGGGGTTTGGAGACCAAACCTTAGGGAAACGAGATTTGGAGACCAAACCCTTACAGTTTTTTTTGCGAGTTAAATTAGGAGGATTAATTTTGCGCGGAATTATTATTAGTTTGGGAATAGCAATAGTCTGTGGTTTGGTTTTGATTATTTCTCAAATTATAGGTTCGGGAAAAGATGTGGTTGCTTCTCAAAATACACCAGATACTATAGGTTCTACTGAAATTCAGGAGCAAGTGGCAGAAGGTACTATACTAAATCCAACAATTACAATGGCAGAAAATATTATGGCTCAAGATGATGAAAAAGTTACTACTACTGATTCTGGTCTTCAGTATGTGGACGTGGTAGAAGGAGATGGTGCTACTCCTCAAAGGGGTCAGACAGTTGTGGTTCACTATACTGGAACTTTAGAGGATGGTTCTAAGTTTGATAGTTCTCGCGATCGCAATCAACCTTTCCAATTTAAAGTTGGGGTAGGTCAAGTTATTAAGGGTTGGGATGAAGGAGTAGGTAGTATGAAAGTTGGTGGACGTCGAAAGTTGATTATACCATCGGATTTAGGGTATGGTTCCCGTGGTGCTGGTGGAGTCATACCTCCTAATGCTACTCTTATTTTTGATGTAGAATTATTGAGAATTGCTAATTGACATATTCTTGATTTTGTGCATTGGTAACAAAGCGGGATTCTTCAGTCAGGGAAGTCCTGAGGGTAGTTCTGAGGTTAGATAATATTCTCCCCCTCTGTTGATCACAACTCTACCTGCTCCCATCCTTCCTCGGGAGAAAACTTAGAGGGGTGGGTAAGTATGGTCTCTATTTAGCTCTTGACTACATCTAGGGCGGGAATGCTAAACCTCTGACAAGCTCTCATGCCATATTTCAAAAATACTGTTACAGTGTTTTAGTCTGTTGATAGGAGTATTGAGATTAATAAGCTTTTGTGCATTTAAACGACTTATTATTGTATGCCACTATGTAGAAAAAAACCTTTCTAAATTCTAAATTATAGCTTCAATAGGTTTTGGGTCTACTCTGATAATTCTTTTGCCAAAATTATAATTATTAATAGGGAATAGAGAACAATTCTCTATTCCTTTTTATATTTTTTTAATCCTTAACTAACCCTATAAATTATATGTCAAATCTCACAGTTAAAGACTTAGAAATACTGCAAGATACTCTTAATCAAGTAGGTTTAGATTATCAATTAGAATTGGATGAAGGAAAAATATTAGTGATGGGTCCGTCAGATATTATTTCTAGTGAAGTTGGCGTTCAATTAATTAGACTATTAGGCAGTTGGGTTTACCCACGTCGTCTCGGACGTTTGTTTGATTCTAGTGGTGCTTTTATCCTTCCAGATACTAACTTGAAAGTTCCTGATGTTTCTTTTGTTCGTGCACAACGTTTGAAAAAAAGTGTTCGTTATTTTGGGGAATTAACCCCAGATTTAGTAGTAGAAATTAAGTCTCAAAGTGATAGAATTAAATCTCTAAAACAGAAAATAAAAAAATATTTAGAACTAGGGGCGCAAGTAGGAATATTGATAGACCCTGATGAAGAAATAGTTATAGTTTATCGTTCTAATGGTGAAGAAATTGAGTTAAAAAATGGAGATATTTTGACTATTCCTGAATTATTTGGTGAGTGGGAATTATCTATTTTTGAACTTTGGCCACCTGTGTTTGATGAAGATGAATAAGTTTTACTATAGAGTTTCCCAAGTTAATAATACTATTTCACGGCATACATTCAAAAGTTAAAAGTTAAAAGTTAAAAGTTAAAAGTTAAAAGTTAAAAGTTACAATGTTTTCCGTTGTGACAAGGTATCGCTATGCTGGCAAGATGCCCGCAATACATGATTTTTACTATTAAGAATATATATTGTTTCCTTTTTATGTTGGCGACAGCCGAAACCTATCCTAAGCTAGGATTTAATATTCCTTGAATTAGTTATCAGTTATTCTTTATCAGTTAAATATTTTAACCTATTTTTCTCAAAACAACAAAGTAATAATTTAACTTCTGAATTATTTAATAATTAGCTTTATATGTCTAAATATAATTTATCTTATACTCAACTTTTTCGACATACCTCTAAACGACTGTTTTCGATTAGTTTATTTTTACTAACATTAACTATTCTATTGTCTTGGAATTGGATATTACCTAGTTATACTCAGACACCTAATACTAAAAACCGTGCAGTTTTAATTCAAGAAATTAAAGACTATGCCGAACGTCATGTTGAGAATGATAAGGCAATGGATAGTAGGTTAATGATTGAACTATATGAGCAAAATTATGTAGGTTTAACTACTCCAGAAATTACCAAAATTTATGAGGAAGAATACCCAAGACTCAAGGAAGCAAAAGATAGTAATCTCTGGGAAAAAATTAATGACGATCTATTTTATGGGTTGGGATGGTTTGCTGCCTTAGCACTTTTTATTGTGTTAATTTTTAAGGAAGCTATACAAGGTTGGATAACTGATTTTATTAATACTATTGGCAACTGGTTATATAATCAAATTGCTGGTTTTGAATGGTTTTGGAATTTCTCTATAAAACGCTATAAAATAGGTCTCATTAATAAACACGAACAACTAAAAATTCCTTTTCGTCCTAATCGTCCTTTGAGTCTGCAAGAAATTTATGTGGATTTGCAATTCTTGGAAAAAGCTAATAATCAACCAATTAATTTTTCTGAGATTAAAAAATATAATTGTTTGACTATTAAGGGGCAACCTGGAGCAGGAAAAACACTTTTATTAAAGTATCTTGTTCTCTCTTGGGCGAGGGAAAAATTAAATAGTTCCTCTAATGAATATGTGCCAATTTTATTAGAGTTATATCGCTTCAATGAAATAGAAATTTCTGCCCTCAACATGGAAGTTTTCAAACATAAATTAGTAGAAGCTTTGGATAGGGATGATTTTCCTAAAGCTAATTCTTTTGTGGAGCAAAGTCTGGAAAAAGGAAAATTATTTTTGTTATTGGATGGATTAGATGAAGTTAAAAGTTCCATTCGTTATCAAATTGTACAAGCTATTAATGATTTATTAGATAAGTACGATAAATGTCGAGTAATTATTACTTGTCGGGCAGCAGTTTATTACAATGATTTTGCTGAGTCTGTAGAAAAAACATTGGATCTTAAAGAATTTAGTGACAGACAAATGCGACTTTTTTTAGAAGCATGGAAATATCAAATGCCACCAGATAAATCTATCAATCAACTCATACAAACTTTGAGAGATAGACCTCTAATTATGGAGTTAGCTAGAAATCCTTTAATGTTGACAATTGTTGCTCATCTTTATACTCAAGTTAATTTTGTTTTGCCTCAGTCTCGGTCAGATTTTTATCAAGAATCTACTCATATTTTATTGAATCAATGGCAGAATAATTTTAATCAATATAAGGAGAGTGCTCATAAGCGGAGAGTGCTACAACATTTGGCTTTATTTGCTCAAGATAATGCTGGTAAACAACAAAAAAATGACCTAAGTTTAGACTATCAAATAGTCTTGGAACAAGTTCAAAAAGTTTTACCTTCTTTGAATCTCAATCCTGAAAAAGATACTCAACTAATATTAAGAGAAATTGTCGAACGTAGTGGATTATTGTTAAAAATTGAGAGGGGGGATAAATATCAATTTGCTCACTTAACTTTGCAAGAATATTTTGCAGCAGCGGCTTTGAGGGAGAAAGAAAATGAGTTAATAGAAAGGTTTAAAAATGACCCGAAACGTTGGCGATAAACGGTCAAACTTTGGTGTGGGTTTGCGGGAAATAGTACAAATTTAATAGGGGTTATTTATCAGGAAGATTCTTTGACGGCTTTTGAATGTTTAGCGGATGCTCAAGAAGTTTCTCCTGAGTTGGCGGAGAAAATTATTGAAGAGTTTAAGGAAAAATTGGGAGAAGCAAATTATGATGAAAATTTGGCTAGAGCTTTTGGAGCAGTTGCTTCTGATATTCGTCCGAGTGGTAGGGGAAAAGTTGTTTTTGAGTTCCTAGAAAATGCTTTGAATTATTCTGAAGATCTGGAAATTCGTCGGGCTTCTGTTAAGGTATTATCTAAGACAAATTTGCCACAAGCTGCGGATATTTTGTTTAGGTATTATGAGGATATTAATTTGGTAGATGCTCGTCAAGCTCTTATTAATATGGGGGATATTGCAGTCTCTTTATTGAAGGGTTTAGCGGAGAAAGGTTCGGAAATAGCAATGGGAGATTTAGTGAAAATTGGTACTCCTTATGGGAGAGAAGTTTTAAGTGATTTACTTGATCATTCTGATGAAAAGATTCAAAGGTTAGCTGCTTTAAATCTTGCGGAATTTAGGGGTTTAAATAATTAGGTTTTCTTGGAGTAGTAAATATGGCAAAAGTTGATAAGGAATTTAATTTAAAAGATTGGGAGTGGATAGCAGTTCATTTTCCGCCATCGGAAAGAGAAAGTATGGCTAAAGTGGCTTGGATTATTTGTTGTAAATGTACTCCTGAAAAAATTTATCAACGCAAGATAGACCCAAGAATAGTAATTCCTTTATGTGGGATAGTCTTGCTTGACGAAATTAATATTTTACGACTAAAAATTCATATTTTACAACTAAAAAAGTTGGAAACAGAACTTTCTGATCGCTATTACAAAATATTTGAAAGATGCGAAATATCAGAAGAATTAAAAATCAAACAAGAACATATTAATGAAATTAAAGAAGATGTTGATGGAATAATACAAGATTTTATAGATTTTGTAATTGATTTAGCTAATCCTACAGAACGATGGTTATCTCTGTTTAAAACTTTGAATATACATTTACAATTTTCCTTATTCTCTAGTCTTATCAAATATCGCCGTCCAACCCGTTATGACTGGCGTAATATTTTTTCGGATATAAAAGGTGTATTTTTAGGAGCATATTTTTCCGCATTATCTATATCAATTTTAAGCATGTTAATTTCATCAATGGTAATTAAGGTGGCTGATTTTTTTATTGAATTGATTGGTAACATGAATTTAGTTGTCTTTTATCTTATATTACTTGCAAAATTTTTATTGCTATTTTTAGGAGGTCTTTTATTTTTAGATCATGGACAAACTGTTCGGCAATTTTCCTTTATTCTAAGATGGCCACTGAGTATTTTTGTTTATACACTAGTTATTATCTATTCAATTAAATATTATAATCTAGGGCTATTCTTTATTTTTGTAATTATCTCAATAAACGTTTATGGTATATTATTAATGTTTCTGGGGAAATATGCTGTCAACAGTCTGTTAGAACTATTTAGATTAATATTTAGATTAAATGGATATATGTTGCTATTTTATGGGTTATTAACGTTTTCTTTCCCTTGGAAAACAACCTTATTAATCTGGGCAATTATGTTAATTGTTTCCTCAATTTTGTGGATTTACGCACAAAATTTAGAACGCAAAGTTCATAATCCTCTTAAGAAGATGAAGAATATTTTAAAATATAATAAATATTTCTCGGAATTTAGCAAAGCTCAATAGATTTAGCTGCTGAAGATTAGTAACTAAACAATTATTCTAAATCTGAAAATAGAATAAATATTAAAGTTCAAAAGCTGAAATTACTCCGGATGAAAATATTGCTTGATTTAACTTACTTTATCAAAATATTGAAGAGCCGATCGCTATTTATATCTTTATATCTTACTCTTTCCTTTTCTCATATTTTAACTTTCAATGTGTAGATATAAGACTGAAAATATTCATCAATTTTGTTGGGCTTCACTTTCTTCAACTCAACCTACAATTATCCGATTTTTTTATGTATGAAAGCAGCGATCGCTCTGTCATATTTCATCCTTTAGATATTCGTAATTTAAGTAGAAAGCTGATAACTAATAACTCAAAAGGCGATCGCCTGGAAACTTATTTTGTTGAACAAAAAGTCATGCATATAGGCAAGTAAGCCCCTATAACATTAATAATATCACAAAAAATCTGAGAATGGGGAGGAAAATATTTTGACCCGCTGTTTTTCTTGGAGCTCCACAGAATGAAAATCTTGGTGTTTTTTTTTGACTCTTAAGTATCTCCAACTTTTCTATGACTCGAAATTATGGTTCTGTTGGGTATCACTTGGTTCAACCCAGCCTACAATTATTTGTTTTTTTTAGCTGATAACTAATAACTGAAAAGGCGATCGCCTGGAAACTTATTTTGTTGAACAAAAAGTCATGCATATAGGCAAGTAAGCCCCTATAACATTAATAATATCACAAAAAATCTGAGAATGGGGAGGAAAATATTTTGACCCGCTGTTTTTCTTGGAGCTCCACAGAATGAAAATCTTGGTGTTTTTTTTGACTCTTAAGTATCTCCAACTTTTCTATGACTCGAAATTATGGTTCTGTTGGGTATCACTTGGTTCAACCCAGCCTACAATTAATTATTTGATTTTTTTTAGCTGATAGCTAATAACTGAAAAGGCGATCGCCTGGAAACTTATTTTGTTGAACAAAAAGTCATGTATATAGGCGAGTAACCCCCTATAACATTAATAATATCACAAAAAATCTGAGAATGGGGAGGAAAATATTTTGACCCGCTGTTTTTCTCGGAGCTCCACAGAATGAAAATCTTAGTGTTTTTTTTGACTCTTAAGTATCTCCAACTTTTCTATGACTCGAAATTATGGTTCTGTTGGGTATCACTTGGTTCAACCCAGCCTACAATTAATTATTTGATTTTTTTTAGCTGATAGCTAATAACTGAAAAGGCGATCGCCTGGAAACTTATTTTGTTGAACAAAAAGTCATGCATATAGGCAAGTAACCCCCTATAACATTAATAATATCACAAAAAATCTGAGAATGGGGAGGAAAATATTTTGACCCGCTGTTTTTCTCGGAGCTCCACAGAATGAAAATATTTGTGGCTGTTCATTGAGTCAGGATGGATAAAAAAATTAATAAGGGAAAAACAACCATTTAAAGAGCTTCCCAAAATGAAAATATTATGGATTGAGCGATCGCTCTAACCTAAAGCTGACCGCTGATAGCTTATCTTTTATCAACCGCCAAATTTCTAAACTTAGTAAACTGAGGGTCAAACAATAACTTAACCGTACCAGTCGGACCATTCCGATGCTTAGTAATAATAACCTCAGCAATACCTTGGTCGGGAGTATCTGGGGAATAATACTCATCTCGATAAAGCATAATAACTAGATCGGCATCCTGTTCAATAGAGTTATGAACAACAATCTCATTTGCCACAAAATTATGCAGACCAGGCACAGTTAAATCAAAAACCTCCGCCTCTCCATGAGGCATTATTTCGACAATTTCATCCCATTCTACATCAATTTCAGTAGACTTTTCCCACTCATGAGACTTAACTATAGACCCTAAATTTCTACCATATTTTGGCCCAAAATCACTTTGAGACAAAAAATGACCATCATACAATATTGAACATTTAAGCATTTTTTGGTTCAAAATAGCAAGAGAATCCCCAATATTCAGAGTATTTAATTGTTTCCAACCCCCCATAGAAAAGAAAGGATGATTAGCCGTTGCCCTAATCAATTTTCCTGAAGAAGTTTGCAGAGAAAAGATAGGTTTAACCCCAGTAGAAAATACTCGACTGACCATCGCCGACTCAAATTTCCAAGTATTTTCATTCAAAGCCAAAACAGCAAAATTAGAATTACCAACCAGACAAGAAATAGGAATTTTCTTACCATCAGCTAAACAAATTAGACTTTCCCCAGTCAAACAACCAGACTCTCTCAAGTCAGACATCATCGGTCTTTTATTAGTTCGAGCTTCTACACTTCTACTAAGTTGAGATAAAGCAATAATAGGCACCGAAAGTTCCCGTGCTAAACCCTTCAAATTCCTAGTTATTCTTGCTAACTCTAAAACTCTATTATCACTATTATTTCCCTCCATTAACTGTAAATAATCTAATAAAATTAATCCTAATTTCCCACCTTGTTCACTCTGAAGTTGTCTAGTTTTTGAACGAATTTCATTAACAGTAATATTAGGAGTATCATCAATAAAAATTGGCATTTCAGAAAGATTAGTAATAGCTGAAGTTAAAGGTTCCCATTCATTCTGACTAATACGCCCAGCTCGTAACCTATTACTTTCAATTCTTGCCTCACTAGCTAATAGTCTTAATACCAATTGTTCCTTAGACATTTCCAAACTAAAAATAGCAATTGGCAACTTTAGATTAGCTGCAATACTATGAGCAATATTCACAGCGAAGCTAGTATTATGTAGGCAAATATCATTAGCTACAAAATTATGAGTTTCTGGCACAGTCAGATCATATACTTGCTTTTCTCCTACTGGTTCTATAGAAACAATTTTATCCCAGAAAATATCGCTATTTTCTAATTCCTGAGTTCCAGAATTATGGGGTTGAGGTAAATCTAATTTTTCGGAGTCAAAATTTTGATTGTCTGATGGAAGGTTCTCCATATTTGCCAGAATATTTTTTCTACAGATAGTCTCAGTAGTAGTTAAGTTCTCAGAATTTTTAGGAGAATTTCTTTTGGTAGTTCTATTTTTTAGAGACTGATTTTTAGATGTGGCAAATTTGGCGAGTACATTCACTAATTCATCCCAGAAAATTAGATGATTTTCTAATTCCTGATTTCCGGAATTATGGGGTTGAGGTAAATCTAATTTTTCGGAGTCAAAATTTTGATTGTCTGATGGAAGGTTCTCCATATTTGCCAGAATATTTTTTCTACAGATAGTCTCAGTAGTAGTTAAGTTCTCAGAATTTTTAGGAGAATTTCTTTTGGTAGTTCTATTTTTTAGAGACTGATTTTTAGATGTGGCAAATTTGGCGAGTACATTCACTAATTCATCCCAGAAAATTAGATGATTTTCTAATTCCTGATTTCCGGAATTATGGGGTTGAGGTAAATCTAATTTTTCGGAGTCAAAATTTTGATTGTCTGATGGAAGGTTCTCCATATTTGCCAGAATATTTTTTCTACAGATAGTCTCAGTAGTAGTTAAGTTCTCAGAATTTTTAGGAGACTTTCCTTTGGCAGTTCTATTTTTTAGAGACTGATTTTTAGATGTGGCAAATTTGGCGAGTACATTCACTAATTCATCCCAGAAAATTAGATGATTTTCTAATTCCTGATTTCCGGAATTATGGGGTTGAGGTAAATCTAATTTTTCGGAGTCAAAATTTTGATTGTCTGATGGAAGGTTCTCCATATTTGCCAGAATATTTTTTCTACAGATAGTCTCAGTAGTAGTTAAGTTCTCAGAATTTTTAGGAGAATTTCTTTTGGTAGTTCTATTTTTTAGAGACTGATTTTTAGATGTGGCAAATTTGGCGAGTACATTCACTAATTCATCCCAGAAAATTAGATGATTTTCTAATTCCTGATTTCCGGAATTATGGGGTTGAGGTAAATCTAATTTTTCGGAGTCAAAATTTTGATTGTCTGATGGAAGGTTCTC
This sequence comes from Trichodesmium erythraeum IMS101, assembly GCF_000014265.1. NCBI lineage: Bacteria > Bacillati > Cyanobacteriota > Cyanophyceae > Oscillatoriales > Microcoleaceae > Trichodesmium > Trichodesmium erythraeum. The sequence continues at coordinate 2,217,787 of NC_008312.1, read as the reverse complement.
CATATTTGCCAGAATATTTTTTCTACAGATAGTCTCAGTAGTAGTTAAGTTCTCAGAATTTTTAGGAGAATTTCTTTTGGTAGTTCTATTTTTTAGAGACTGATTTTTAGATGTGGCAAATTTGGCGAGTACATTCACTAATTCATCCCAGAAAATTAGATGATTTTCTAATTCCTGATTTCCGGAATTATGGGGTTGAGGTAAATCTAATTTTTCGGAGTCAAAATTTTGATTGTCTGATGGAAGGTTCTCCATATTTGCCAGAATATTTTTTCTACAGATAGTCTCAGTAGTAGTTAAGTTCTCAGAATTTTTAGGAGACTTTCCTTTGGCAGTTCTATTTTTTAGAGACTGATTTTTAGATGTGGCAAATTTGGCGAGTACATTCACTAATTCATCCCAGAAAATTAGATGATTTTCTAATTCCTGATTTCCGGAATTATGGGGTTGAGGTAAATCTAATTTTTCGGAGTCAAAATTTTGATTGTCTGATGGAAGGTTCTCCATATTTGCCAGAATATTTTTTCTACAGATAGTCTCAGTAGTAGTTAAGTTCTCAGAATTTTTAGGAGAATTTCTTTTGGTAGTTCTATTTTTTAGAGACTGATTTTTAGATGTGGCAAATTTGGCGAGTACATTCACTAATTCATCCCAGAAAATTAGATGATTTTCTAATTCCTGATTTCCGGAATTATGGGGTTGAGGTAAATCTAATTTTTCGGAGTCAAAATTTTGATTGTCTGATGGAAGGTTCTCCATATTTGCCAGAATATTTTTTCTACAGATAGTCTCAGTAGTAGTTAAGTTCTCAGAATTTTTAGGAGAATTTCTTTTGGTAGTTCTATTTTTTAGAGACTGATTTTTAGATGCGGCAAATTTGGCTAATACATTCACTAATTCATCCCAGAAAATTAGATGATTTTCTAATTCCTGATTTCCGGAATTATGGGGTTGAGGTAAATCTAATTTTTCGGAGTCAAAATTTTGATTGTCTGATGGAAGGTTCTCCATATTTGCCAGAATATTTTTTCTACAGATAGTCTCAGTAGTAGTTAAGTTCTCAGAATTTTTAGGAGAATTTCTTTTGGTAGTTCTATTTTTTAGAGACTGATTTTTAGATGCGGCAAATTTGGCTAATACATTCACTAATTCATCCCAGAAAATTAGATGATTTTCTAATTCCTGAGTTCCGGAATTATGGGGTTGAGGTAAATCTAATTTTTCGGAGTCAAAATTTTGATTGTCTGATGGAAGGTTCTCCATATTTGCCAGAATATTTTTTCTACAGATAGTCTCAGTAGTAGTTAAGTTCTCAGAATTTTTAGGAGAATTTCTTTTGGTAGTTCTATTTTTTAGAGACTGATTTTTAGATGCGGCAAATTTGGCTAATACATTCACTAATTCATCCCAGAAAATTAGATGATTTTCTAATTCCTGAGTTCCGGAATTATGGGGTTGAGATAAATCTAATTTTTCGGAGTCAAAATTTTGATTGTCTGATGGAAGGTTCTCCATATTTGCCAGAATATTTTTTCTACAGATAGTCTCAGTAGTAGTTAAGTTCTCAGAATTTTTAGGAGAATTTCTTTTGGTAGTTCTATTTTTTAGAGACTGATTTTTAGATGTGGCAAATTTGGCGAGTACATTCACTAATTCATCCCAGAAAATTAGATGATTTTCTAATTCCTGATTTCCGGAATTATGGGGTTGAGGTAAATCTAATTTTTCGGAGTCAAAATTTTGATTGTCTGATGGAAGGTTCTCCATATTTGCCAGAATATTTTTTCTACAGATAGTCTCAGTAGTAGTTAAGTTCTCAGAATTTTTAGGAGAATTTCTTTTGGTAGTTCTATTTTTTAGAGACTGATTTTTAGATGTGGCAAATTTGGCGAGTACATTCACTAATTCATCCCAGAAAATTAGATGATTTTCTAATTCCTGATTTCCGGAATTATGGGGTTGAGGTAAATCTAATTTTTCGGAGTCAAAATTTTGATTGTCTGATGGAAGGTTCTCCATATTTGCCAGAATATTTTTTCTACAGATAGTCTCAGTAGTAGTTAAGTTCTCAGAATTTTTAGGAGAATTTCTTTTGGTAGTTCTATTTTTTAGAGACTGATTTTTAGATGTGGCAAATTTGGCGAGTACATTCACTAATTCATCCCAGAAAATTAGATGATTTTCTAATTCCTGATTTCCGGAATTATGGGGTTGAGGTAAATCTAATTTTTCGGAGTCAAAATTTTGATTGTCTGATGGAAGGTTCTCCATATTTGCCAGAATATTTTTTCTACAGATAGTCTCAGTAGTAGTTAAGTTCTCAGAATTTTTAGGAGAATTTCTTTTGGTAGTTCTATTTTTTAGAGACTGATTTTTAGATGTGGCAAATTTGGCGAGTACATTCACTAATTCATCCCAGAAAATTAGATGATTTTCTAATTCCTGATTTCCGGAATTATGGGGTTGAGGTAAATCTAATTTTTCGGAGTCAAAATTTTGATTGTCTGATGGAAGGTTCTCCATATTTGCCAGAATATTTTTTCTACAGATAGTCTCAGTAGTAGTTAAGTTCTCAGAATTTTTAGGAGAATTTCTTTTGGTAGTTCTATTTTTTAGAGACTGATTTTTAGATGTGGCAAATTTGGCGAGTACATTCACTAATTCATCCCAGAAAATTAGATGATTTTCTAATTCCTGATTTCCGGAATTATGGGGTTGAGATAAATCTAATTTTTCGGAGTCAAAATTTTGATTGTCTGATGGAAGGTTCTCCATATTTGCCAGAATATTTTTTCTACAGATAGTCTCAGTAGTAGTTAAGTTCTCAGAATTTTTAGGAGACTTTCCTTTGGCAGTTCTATTTTTTAGAGACTGATTTTTAGATGCGGCAAATTTGGCTAATACATTCACTAATTCATCCCAGAAAATTAGATGATTTTCTAATTCCTGAGTTCCGGAATTATGGGGTTGAGATAAATCTAATTTTTCGGAGTCAAAATTTTGATTGTCTGATGGAAGGTTCTCCATATTTGCCAGAATATTTTTTCTACAGATAGTCTCAGTAGTAGTTAAGTTCTCAGAATTTTTAGGAGAATTTCTTTTGGTAGTTCTATTTTTTAGAGACTGATTTTTAGATGTGGCAAATTTGGCGAGTACATTCACTAATTCATCCCAGAAAATTAGATGATTTTCTAATTCCTGATTTCCGGAATTATGGGGTTGAGGTAAATCTAATTTTTCGGAGTCAAAATTTTGATTGTCTGATGGAAGGTTCTCCATATTTGCCAGAATATTTTTTCTACAGATAGTCTCAGTAGTAGTTAAGTTCTCAGAATTTTTAGGAGAATTTCTTTTGGTAGTTCTATTTTTTAGAGACTGATTTTTAGATGCGGCAAATTTGGCTAATACATTCACTAATTCATCCCAGAAAATTAGATGATTTTCTAATTCCTGATTTCCGGAATTATGGGGTTGAGGTAAATCTAATTTTTCGGAGTCAAAATTTTGATTGTCTGATGGAAGGTTCTCCATATTTGCCAGAATATTTTTTCTACAGATAGTCTCAGTAGTAGTTAAGTTCTCAGAATTTTTAGGAGAATTTCTTTTGGTAGTTCTATTTTTTAGAGACTGATTTTTAGATGTGGCAAATTTGGCGAGTACATTCACTAATTCATCCCAGAAAATTAGATGATTTTCTAATTCCTGATTTCCGGAATTATGGGGTTGAGATAAATCTAATTTTTCGGAGTCAAAATTTTGATTGTCTGATGGAAGGTTCTCCATATTTGCCAGAATATTTTTTCTACAGATAGTCTCAGTAGTAGTTAAGTTCTCAGAATTTTTAGGAGACTTTCCTTTGGCAGTTCTATTTTTTAGAGACTGATTTTTAGATGCGGCAAATTTGGCTAATACATTCACTAATTCATCCCAGAAAATTAGATGATTTTCTAATTCCTGATTTCCGGAATTATGGGGTTGAAGTAAATCGAATAGATAAAAATTTTTAGAATCAAAACCACCAATATCTTCCATCAAATTTTTCTGAGATAAAGCATCAGTAATTGTCAAATGCCATTTCCCATCACAATAACAATTTCTGTAGGTTGCAAATGTGAATTCCTCCCTATGTGACCTCTGACTTTTAACTTCTTTAACGACTTTTATTTTTTCAGTTCTCTTCTCTTCAAATTTTTCAATACCACTAACAATTCCAAACCTAAGCAAAATATGTTGTATTTGCCTAATCAACTTTTCACTAACTGTAGAATAACCAAAACATACTATCTTGTTCTGATATATTTTCACCCATCCATCTAAGGAAAATAGATATCTAATAAATAAAGCTAATTGGGATCTCTCTAACTGAAATACAAGAGGAAAAAGATATAAATTGTCAAAATTAATCAGGGAAGAAAACTTACTTTCTGAAATAGTTTCATTACCAAAAATATTTAACCGACGGGGTACAGCTATTTTTTCTCCAACCTGTAATTTGGATAAAGGTTTCCAACCATTAACCGTCAAAAAAGGATGAGTAATTGTGGTCTCTACAAATCTTCCTAATTTTGTGGTTACTCTAAATATAGGTTTAATTCCATCATCAATAAAAGCACTAGGTTTAGTCAAATAAAACTTGCTATTTTTTCCCAAAGTTAATAATTCTATTTCCTGCCTTTTATAAACCTCTGCTAAAGTAACTAAACTACCATCTTTTTGCAAAACTAAAGTATCATAAGCAGCACATTTTCCCATAGAAGGTCTACCTGCAACAATAATCAAATCAGACCGTTGAAAACCTCCAGTCATTGCATCCAAATCGTAAAAACCACAAGGAAGACCAGGTAAAGCAACCCCTTCATTTCTATCTTCAATTTCCTGAAAAGTATTAATTAAAGTCTCAGAAATAGGAACTAAATCTTGTTGTGGTTTATCCTGAGTCAGAGCAAAAATTTTTTGTTCTGCTTGGTCAAGAATAATTTCTAATTTAGTAGCGGTTTGAAATCCTAAATCAAAAATTTCATTTCCAGCTTGAATTAATTTTCTACGGATATATTTATCGAGAACTAAAGCTGCATATTGGTCAATATTAACTGCAGAAACTGTTCGTTCTAATAGTTGAACTATTTTGACTCGCCCACCAATTTTTTCTAATTGATTATGATCAGAAAGCCAACTGGTAACAGTCATTAAATCAGTAGGTTTGCCTTGACTATAAAGTTGGCACATTGCTTTATAAATAATTTGATGAGCTTGAATAGCAAAAAATTCTGGGTGTAACAATTCTGTGACTCGATTAATAGCTTCTGGATCAAGAAGAATACCGCCTAAAATAGCTTCTTCTGATTCAATATTTTGGGGGGGTAAGCGATCGCTCTGCATTTATCTAAGATTTACTAAAAATCATTTTGTAAGTATTCAACTATCAGCTTCATTGCTTTTAAAAGAAGAAAAAGCAATTGAGAGATTGCTAATAATTATACTATTTATCAAAAAATTTTCTACATTTTATTGACGAGGGGGTAGGAGAGCAGGGGAGAGATAAAAAAATATTATGTTTGTCTGAATATTTATCGGTTTAGTTTTCAAACTAAAGAGAAAATAGGGTTTGGATATTAAACCTCTGGAGTACACAAAAAACTGAACAAATAATTAAAATTAACCCGAGAAAAACATAATCATGATAACTTCGATGTAAAATCAATTATTTATATAATTTTGGAGGGCAAAGACAATGGATATTGAACGTGAGATAAACTCATTTTTTTCTGATTTATTCGGCACAAAAGCTGATAGTAAAAGTGATTTATTTTCACTTTCAAATCATAAGATTAATTATTTCGATTCTACTTCAGATATTACCATAAAAAATTCAACTTTAGAGGATAATATAAACTCTACTGAATATTCGCTTGGTTCTTATAATTTCCTAGGAAATGAATTAGAATCTATCTCTATTAGAGATTCTGCAAGTGTTGAAAATACAGAAGAAATTGATAAAATTACAGGTGATAATTTTGATACAAATATTCAGTTAAGAGCTGGTCAAAAGTCAGATAATAAGATTGATACTGCAACTGAAATAGATATAGTTTCTGGTGAGAAAGTTAAGATAAACGATAGAATTGGCTACAAAGAAAAGGGCAAGGTTGATAAATATGACTACTATAGTTTCGGCATATCTGAAAATATGGAAGTAAGTATTGATATGGATAAACTCCAGAAAAATGCTAATCTTCACTTATTTGATGAAAGTGGTAAAAAAGTATTGGCAAAGTCGAATAAAAGAGGTAAAAAATCAGAAAATATTACTGAATATTTAGATGCAGGAGATTATTATCTGCGGGTATCTGCTGTGGGAAATGCAAAAACTCCTTATCGCTTGATTTTAGAAAAAGTTCCTGATGATAAAAATATAGATGGAGCGAATGATTTAGGAAAATTATCTCAGAAAGAACTGAAACTTAATGATAAAATTGGCTACAAAAAAAAGGGCAAGGTTGATAAATATGACTACTATAGTTTCGGCATATCTGAAGATATGAAAGTAAATATTGAGATGGATAAACTCCAGAAAAATGCTAATCTTCACTTATTTGATGAAAGTGGTAAAAAAGTATTGGCAAAGTCGAATAAAAGAGGTAAAAAATCAGAAAATATTACTGAATATTTAGATGCAGGAGATTATTATCTGCGGGTATCTGCTGTGGGAAATGCAAAAACTCCTTATCGCTTGATTTTAGAAAACGTTCCTGATGATAAAAGTATAGATGGAGCGAATAATTTAGGAAAATTATCTCAGAAAGAACTGAAAGTTAATGATAAAATTGGCTACAGAGAAAATGGTAAACGAGATGGAATAGATTTGTATTTTTTTGAGATTAACGAAGAACAAGAAGTAGATATTAATCTGAATAAACTGAAGCAAAACTCTAATCTAAGATTAATTGATGAAGACGGTGAAACAGTTTTGGATAAATCGACTAACAAGGGTAAAAATTCAGAAAAAATTACAGAAGTTTTAGAACCAGGAATTTATTATGTAGAAGTTTATGCTCAAGGTAATGCTAAAACAAATTATGAACTTAGTTTGAGTTCTCAGGAGGTTAATACAGTTTTTCCATCGGTATTAGAAACTTATGAATCAGGTACACGAGTAGGGTTTGAAAACCGAGTTTCTTTGGAAATACCTGAAGGATGGGTTGGTAAACAAAAATCAATGTTTGAAACAATATTTGAAGGAAGATCGTTTGTTGATGGTCAGTATTTTCCATTTACACTAACCTCTACAAAGTATCCAGATGTCTATGTAGAATTAAGCGTCAGATCGAATTATTTGACAGGGCTTATACAGAACTTGGCTAATACCTGGGCAATTGACGAAACCACCTATGAACCACAAGGAAAAGCAAAGGTAAAAGGTAATCAAATTACTAATACTTATACTGCCAAAAATTCAATATCTCAAGAAAAGTATTATGTGGTTAGTACTGTAGGGCCTAATGATGAAATTGCTACTGTGACAGTGGGTGGTTCTGTTAATAAACTAAAAGACTATAAAGATATCGCAAATGATGTAGTTGAAAGTCTAGATTTTCCTGAACCTACTGACTGGGAAGAATTCTTTAGTGATCATTGGTTAGCTTACGCTCCGTATGGGAGCATATATGAAGGAATTTTCCTGGACGATGATCGTTCATTTTATCACATTTATGATTATTCAACGAATCGTTTTGGTACTTGGGATATTACTCAAAAAGATGAGCTAGTATTAAGATATGAAAATGGTGAAGAAAAGGTTGGGCAACTTGATGGTCCTAGTGTATCTAATAATATTATTTACGGTGAATTTGTTTATCAGGCGATAGAGAAAAATAGCTGATAGTTAGTGTTTTTGAGTAAGCCCTATTTAGACAAAACTTCCGCATTTTTTAGTTCTAAATACTATATATCTATAAAGTAAAAGTTGTTAGTCAACTATTAATAACGGTTAATATTTTTAATATCTAGTCAATCAGATATCAGTTATTCGTTTTGATAATTCAACCAATAACTGATAACTGATAACTATTAATGACCTACTACTTGAATTTCCACTTCAGCAATTACCTCTGGATGAAGTTTAATTTCAGCTTTGTAAAAACCAATTTTGCTAATCTCTGGTAAAGTAACACCGCGTCTATCAATTTCTTGACCTGTACTTTCCTTAATTACTTCTACTAATTCTCTATCAGTAACTGTACCAAAAATTGCATCATTTTCACCTACTTGTTTGGCAATTTTAAAGCGACCAACTGTTTCCAAAGCAGTCTTTTGAGCTAATGCTCCCTGCTTTAATTCTATTTGTCTTTGCCGCTCTTGTTCTTGACGACGTTCTACTTGTTTAAGAACACCTGGAGTAGTACGAAAAGCAATTTTATTCGGAATCAAATAGTTACGGGCATAACCAGGAGCTACATCTACAACATCTCCTGATTTTCCTAACTTGTTAACATCTTTATTCAATACTACCTGTAATTTTTTGGCCATGACTATAATTATAAATCTTTTACTGCAAATTTATATTATATCCTAATTTTAAGAATAGAATAGGAGCTGACTATAGATTAATTGAGGGTATAGTATTTCTTTTGGAAATATTAACTAGGACTAATAATAATTAGGAAATACTGGATATGATAATAGGTAACTGTATGATATCGTTCTGGGTATTTTTTCGAGCCATAAAAAATAATGATTCTGTTTGAGATATCGAAAATTATATCAAGTTATAATTAAAAGCTAAATATTCATCCATCAGCCATTAGCTATGATTTATCAATCATTAAGTTTTCGAGGAAGTAAAAAGGTGATTTTAGCTATCAATTATTAGTCTTTCATTCATATTGTTTGAGTAGCATTATGCTGTTTTTTATAGTTGAAGATTTTAAGTTAAAGCTTAATTCTAAGTTATGTTCCCTAAACTATAAAACTGATAGCTGTTTATCAACCAAAAAATTATCAGAAAATTAAATATTTAATAAATAGTAAAATTTCCCAATCAAATCGAAATGAAACAAAAAAACCTAAAAATTATCTTAGGAACAATTTTAACGAGCATATTAATAATTTTTACATCTTGTCAACAAGTTCCTAATTCTCAAACGGTAACTATTCGGACTGCCCATAGTACTTGGATAGAAGAGTCATTTCAAACTAATATTGTTAATATTGGTCTAGAAAAACTCGGGTATAAGGTCGAAGAACCAAAACAAATTGAATACACAGCTATCTATATTTCTATTGCTAATGGAGACTTAGAATATAGTACTATTTACTACCAACCATCTCATGAAAAATTCTTTGAAAAAGCTGGTGGTGAAGAAAAGTTAGAGGCAGTTGGAATTTTGACACCTGATGGGATAGCTGGATATCAAATAGACAAAAAAACAGCGGATAAATATCAAATTACTAACATTAAAGAATTAAAAAATCCAGAAATAGCCAAGCTTTTTGACTGGGATAAAAACGGTAAGGCAAATTTAGTTGGTTGTAATCCTGGTTGGGCTTGTGAGTTAAATATAGACCATCACATCGAAGCTTATGGACTAGAAAATACAGTAGAACATAGTCGAGGTCAATATAATATTCTATTAGTAGATGCTATAACTCGCTATAAACAAGGGCAACCTATTCTTTATTTTGCCTATAATCCTCATTGGATATCTGCTATCTTAAAACCAGGTAAAGATGTAGTTTGGTTAGAAGTGCCTTTTACCTCTTTACCAGATATGAGAAATATCACAAAAAAAGATACATTACTAGATGGAAAAAATATTGGTTTTTCTAGAACTCAACAGAGCATTGTGGCTAATAAAAAATTTTTAGAGTCTAACCCAGTGGCTAAAAGGTGGTTTGAATTAGTAGAAATTCCAGTTGCAGATATGAATACTGAAAGTTTACGAATTAAAGAAGGTGAAGACAAAGAAGAAGATATTTTACGTCATGCTCAAGAGTGGATAAAAAATAATCAAGAAAAATATAATAATTGGTTAGAAATAGCAAAAAAAGCAGCTAATTAAGCTGCCTGGTGAACTAAAAAAGGGATTAGGAGAAAAGATAAATAATAATTTTTTACTGTAAATTGAGGATGAGATGATACTTTGTCAAGCAATGATATTTTAATCACTTGAAGTCTTTCCACTTGAAGATATTTACTATTTTTATAATATCTTAATAATAATTTTATAAAGAGAATCTTAACTATCAGGAATTTGTTTTTTTAAGGGGTAAAATACGAAGTCATTGATATTTTGAAGTTAAGGAAATATCCAGGTTTTCCTAAAAATAGCTTAAACAAAGGATAGAGCAGAAAACAGGTAGATAAAATGTAAAATAATTAATTATTGTATAATGGTTTTATGTTATTTTTAATTTATGCTTTGTCAAAGTACGGAGCTTAACCTGATAATATGGAGATAGAACTTATTATCTTCTTAAGATAGCAGTTTTTTTTGATGACAAAAAAATTAGGTTTCAAGACTGTCCTTTTGAGGGGATGAAAAAAATACTTGCCTTATGTATTTCAAACATCTGGCTTTAGGGGCCAATAATGATAACTGAAATGACTTTCTTTTCTGATAACCAGGAACAAAATTTCTCACTACTAAATAAAATTGTTATCTTGAAGTTTATTTAATCTAAGCAAAATGAAAAAAACACCGCTAAAAATAATCTTAGGCACAATTATAACTAGCTTATTAATAATTTTTACCTCCTGTCAACAAGTACCCAATCCCTCAAGTGTCATTATTAGTAGTGCTTATAATAGTGGTTGGATAGAAGAATTATTTCAAACTGAAATTGTTAATATTGGTCTAAAACAATTAGGCTACAAAGTCAATAAACCAAAACAAAGTGATTATCCAGTAATTTATATTTCTATTGCCAATGGAGACTTAGAATACAGCACAGTTTACTATCAACCAGGGCATGAAAAATTCTTCACAAATGCTGGTGGAGAAAAAAAATTAGAGGGAGTTGGATTTTTAACACCCCCAGGAAAGCAAGGATATCAAATTGACAAAAGAACGGCAGATAAATATAATATTACTAATCTTAAACAATTAAAAGATCCAGAAATAGCCAAACTTTTTGATTCAGATAAAAATGGCAAAGCAAATTTAGTTGGTTGTAATCCTGGTTGGGCTTGTGAGTTAAATATAGACCATCAACTTGAAAAGTATGAACTGGAAGATACAGTAGAACATAATAGTGGACAATATACAGTGCTTCTGGCAGATGCTATTACTCGTTATAAGAAAGGCGAATCTATTCTCTATTATGCCTATAATCCCCACTGGATATCTGCAGTTTTAAAACCAGGGGAAGATGTAGTCTGGTTAACAGTTCCTTTCACATCTTTACCAAATAATATGGCAAGTCTAAGTGAAAAAGATACGTCAGTAGATGGAAAAAATCTTGGTTTTCCAAGAAGTAAACAGAGCATTGTGGCTAATAAAAAGTTTATAGAATCTAATCCAGTAGCTAAAAAGTGGTTTGAATTAGTAGAAATTCCAATAGCAGATATGAATAGGGAAAGTTTACGCATTAAAGAGGGTGAAGACAAAGAAGAAGATATTTTGCGTCATGCTCAAGAATGGGTAAAAAATAATCAGGAAAAATATGATACTTGGTTAAAAATTGCTAGACAAGCATCTAATTAATGACATAATTTTTGTCGTTTTGGAATTGATTTCAGTTATCATTAATTAGTCGCTTTAGCTGAAGTATTATGCTTACAATATTTATGGATGTATGGCAACTTTTTTTATTCCTGGGAAATATGATGCTTTCAAGCTAATTTTTTTGTCGATTTGGGGGTATTAGGGAACAGCAAAAAAGTAAAATAGATGAATATTAAGATGGAGTTTGCTATCCTAAAATAGGCTGTAAATATTATGTTATTTAGTTGTACTTACACATCTATTTTTTTTTAAATCCAATTTAAATGAAACCAAAATACCTAATTTTTTTTTGAGGAATAATTATAGTCAGTATGTTAGTAACTTTTACCTCTTGTAAAAAATTTTCTATTCGTAGTACTGATATTTTTGGTACTTTTCTGAAATTAAGATACCACTACTTAAACTGATGTATTATCAAGATTCTATATTTATTCAGTAAGCTCTAGATATAGTAATCAAAACTTCTATTATAATATATATGTATTAGTTTTTAAAACTTCAAACTCCTACATTGTGATAACCTAACTAAAATTCAATCTAAGTCCATCTCTGTAAAAATATACAATATTAAAACCTCAGAATAAATAACTAATGTCCAGTTCAGAATCTAGTTCTTCCCCTGAAAAATCAGAAAAAATTCATTTACCCCGCACTAGCGAGTCACAAACTCTCAAAAAAATTCGTCATACCACATCTCATGTCATGGCTATGGCGGTACAAAAGCTATTTCCCAAAGCCCAAGTAACAATCGGTCCATGGATTGAAAATGGCTTCTACTACGACTTTGATACCCTAGAATCATTTACAGAAGCTGACCTAAAAGCCATCAAAAAAGAGATGGTAAAAATCATTAAACGTAATCTACCCGTAATTAGAGAAGAAGTCAGCCGGGAAGAGGCTAAACGTCGAATTGAAGAAATTAAAGAACCTTATAAATTAGAAATTCTTGAAGATTTAGAAGACCCAATTACCATTTATCATCTTGGTGAAGACTGGTGGGATTTATGTGCAGGCCCTCATATTGAAAGTACAAAGCAAATTAATCCCAAGGCAATTGAGTTAGAAACTGTGGCAGGTGCTTACTGGCGTGGAGATGAAACCAAAGCCCAATTGCAACGTATTTATGGTACTGCTTGGGAAACTCCAGAACAACTGACTGAGTATAAAAGACGTAAGGAAGAAGCTCTCAAAAGGAACCATCGTAAACTAGGTAAAGAATTAGGACTATTTATTTTTTCCGATCTTGTTGGACCAGGGTTGCCTCTTTGGACTCCTAAAGGTACAATGTTAAAAAATTCACTGAAAGACTTTCTTCAACAAGAACAACTGAAACGGGGTTATTTACCTGTAGATACTCCCCATATTGCCAGAATAGATTTATTCAAAACTTCCGGACATTGGCAAAAGTACAAAGAGGATATGTTCCCGATGATGGCTGAGGATGAACAAGCAGAAGCTCTGGAACAGGGTTTTGTTTTAAAACCAATGAACTGTCCCTTTCATATCCAAATCTATAAAAATGAACTACGTTCTTATCGAGAGTTGCCAATACGACTTGCCGAGTTTGGTACTGTTTACCGCCATGAAAAATCTGGGGAATTAGGTGGTTTAACCCGAGTCCGGGGTTTCACTCAAGATGATTCTCATTTATTTGTGACACCCGAACAACTTGATGCTGAGTTTCTCAGTGTGGTGGACCTAACTCTATTTGTATTTAAAAGTCTACAACTACAGAACTTTAAGGCTAGATTAAGTTTCCGAGACCCTAATTTAGATAAGTATATTGGTTCTGATGAAGCTTGGGAAAAAGCTGAAGGTGCAATTCGTCGAGCTGTGGAAAAAATGGGTATGGATCATTTTGAGGGTATTGGTGAAGCTGCATTTTATGGTCCAAAGTTAGATTTTATTTTCCAGGATGCTTTGGAGCGAGAATGGCAGCTGGGGACTGTGCAGGTAGACTATAATTTACCGGAACGATTTGATTTAGAATATGTAGCAGAAGATGGTACAAGAAAACGTCCGGTGATGATTCATCGGGCACCTTTTGGTTCCTTGGAAAGGTTGATTGGAATTTTAATTGAGGAGTATGCAGGAGATTTTCCTGTGTGGTTGGCTCCTACCCAGGTTAAACTTTTACCAGTTAATTCTGAATTTTGGCCTTTTGCTCAAGAAGTTGCGGAGCAGATGCTTCAAGTAGGTATTCGTGCTGAAGTGGATATGAGTAATGAGCGTTTGGGTAAGTTGATTCGTAATGCTGAGAAGGCAAAAATTCCTATTATGGCTGTTGTGGGTGCTAAGGAAGTTGAGTCTAATAGTTTGAGTATTCGTACTCGTAGTACTGGTGAATTGGGAAGTATACCTGTGATGGAGGTAATTCAGAAGATGACAAAGGCGATCGCCAATTATGAAAATTTCTAGGTCTATGTATACAGAAAATCTAAATCTTCAACTAGGGTAATTTTGCCTTATACTTTGAAGCTAACCTTATGAGGTTATTTCAGTTATCAGTTATTATTACTCTGATTTGAAATACTGAAGTTAATTTTTGAGTCCCTATCTAAAAGGAGGTTATTCACCTGATTCAGTAGTTAAGGTTTTAAAATCTATGTTTATAACCATTGATCCGCCTCTGGACAAATTGAAAATTGAAAGTAGGTCTATTTATTTGATCTTTTGTTTGATAAGCTCTTGATAGTATATGAAACTTTTGACCTCAGATTAGTTTGTTGGCCATTAAATCAGTAATGGGTTGAGGAAAATCAGTCAAGATGGAGTGGCCAAAGACTGAAAAGAGGACTGTATCGTACAGGAAGTGGAAGATTAATTAATGCTGATATAAGTGGTTATTTAAACATAATGAAAAAAATGGTCCCAAATGCTTTGAGCTATGGAAATTAGGGTGTTATAGTTCACCTAGTCTGGGTCAAACCGACAAGACAAAGATAGAATCTTATGTGAGTATGTTTTGATGAGTTATATTTCCTATTTTATTATCTAGAGCCAAGGCGGGCGGTAATCTGAACTATTTTTTTGCGAAAGGCGCTGGAACATGAAAGCATCTAATTTAAAGGAAGTATATGAGGCCTCCTGGTTTCAAAATAAAAAAATTACAACTAAAAACGATTAATACCTTTAAGGTTCCTCTGAGAGGAGGTGTGTTTTTCGCTTTTTTATGTCTGGAAAGCCAGATAATAGAACACACTAAATGTCGCTGTCCAGTGGATCATGTACACCTAGGAACAGTGACTTAATAATATGAACTTTATGAATACCGCTAAGAAAAAAGTAGAATCTCTATTAAGCAAATTGCCAGATAATTGCTCCCTTGAAGATGTTCAATATCATTTATATGTGATTGAAAAAGTTCTTCATGGTTTAGAAGTAGCTGATAAAGAAAGAAAAATTACACAAGAAGAAGCTGAAGGGCTTTTGAGTAAATGGGTTATAAAGTAGTTTGGTCTTCTAAAGCTATAGATGATGTTGATGCGATCGCTTCCTATATAGCGCGTGACTCTGTTTCCTATGCTGCGGCAGTAGTCCACAGGGTAATTAATGTCACTAGAAATTTGATTAATAATCCTTTAGGGGGAGAGGTAGTCAAAGAGTTTGGTGACGACAGTTATCGACAAAATTATGCTTACAGTTACCGAGTCCTTTATAAGATTAAAGGTGATCTGGTAACAGTGGCTGCAGTTATTCATGGAAAAAGGTTATTAAATTTGTAGGTAATGGCGATTACGCTTCATCTAATATCAGTTCAGAACCGAGTTTCACTAAAAGCTCGGTTTTCTGGCTTTTCAAACAAGAGATTATGGTTTTATTCTCATTTTTTTTCTCACCTGAGTTTTTATTAAAAATATATTTTTATTGTCTATTTAAGTAGAGAGTGCTAAAACTTGATCCCAATTATTACCCAACCAATATATTCTTTCTGTTATTGAGTTGAAAGCAACACTGGGGATGGAGGTGGGTACTGAGGTTTATTTCATGAAAAATTGATTAATATCTCTGACTTTCTTGCTCCCATTATAAATCTCCTAGTTTTACTATATGAAGGTTACTTTTTTGATGGTAGGTTTAAGCTATTTATCAGTTTTATAACGATTAATGTTACTAAACAATTAATCTGTTTATAACTACTATTTATTGTTAAAATACTTAAGATTGATACTACCAAAATTTGATGTATTTTACCATATTTTGACGAAAATAATTTACTTTTTTCAAGTTATCAAATATATTGTTAGTTATAATATCTTTACAGTAAAAACTAAGCACTCTTTTTTCATTTTACCACTTCTTATTGATCCCTTTGATTTTTTTTGCGATCGCCTTTAATAAAAATGCCCTACTGCCATGGGATGGCAGAAAATACTAATTTTTTTTGAAGTTTACTAGACCCAAAACCAGGAACTTTTTCAAAGCTCCAAAAAAGCTAAAATCTTTACTTATATTTCAATACTTTGATATTTAATCATCCACCCATAATTATTAAAAAGGTTCTTCGTTCTGTGTTAATTGCTTAATAACTGAAATGGAAACAGATTTGTCATAAACAAATCCAAATAAAATTCAGGGTGCAAGTAGATAATGTTCCGACTCGAAGTGCGCAGATAGATGATTTCTGCTTTTGATTAATTTGCTTAAAGGACTGATAATTGATCTGTTCTAGAACTGCTAAAAATCTACAAACTTCACCAAATCTCACTTGTAGAATATATTTCAACTGTGGGAGGTGGAGCAATAGGAACGTTGCCTGATGCAGCAGCAGATTTTAAAACAGCAGTTGCTAATGTCTTCCCAGTAAGTGCGCACATAAATTGTTTCTCCTGATATTATTTAATGTTTTCTGTGTCAAAAAATTTGAAAGGAAATTTCAACTCGAATCTCTCCAAGTTCAGTTCCGAAGTCAATTTTACTTCCCAACGCTAAGTCCTGGTTCAACATCTTTTGAGCTCTTATTGACTTCTTTTATAACCCCGAACCTCAGAAACAGACTTAACAGAAATTGGCAAAGAAACCTCTGGATAACTATTATGAATTTTCAACATAATTTCGATCGCCTTTGCCTTATCCCCAATAGCAATAGTCAGAGATTGCCTAGTTAAAATTTCAGCCACAGTTCGCGCCGCAGCCTCACTTTTTTCTGCCTCCTGCTCTAAAAAAGTAAATACTCGCTGCTTTGCTACCCGACCCTTATTTACCTGACACAAAACACTAATAAAATAAGGTTGTAAATCTCGTAATCTTTCCAGATTATCTGCTGCATAATCTGACAAAAAGTTCGTCGCAAAAACCTGCATATCTCCTGAAGGATGTTCGCTAAACTTTAACAAATAATCTTGACCGTAACTATCCTCAAAATAACGAATCACTAATTGACGCCCAAACTCTCTTACATCATCTCGTAAACTATCACAAATACTCACCATTATTTCCGGAGACCAATCAATTTTATCAAAATAAGATTGAAATATTTCCCAAGCAAAATTACGAGAATCTTCCCAATCAGATTCTAACAATTTAACTGCAGCTAACATCTCCTGAGAATTGCTCCGAAAATGAGGAATATTTTCCAAAAATATTTGCCATGCAGCTTGTCTAACTGCTACAACTTTATAATTTGCCAACTTCACAATTTCAATTGCTTTAAAATCTCCTGCCCATTGCCGATAATTTGCCTTTAATATTAAACCTGCTAATTCTTGAGCGAGTTCAGATTTAGTTCTTAATAACTGCAGATTTTTTTCTAAACTAATATTCTCTTGCCATCCCGGAATATCATTCCTCAATAAATTCACTAAATAATCGTGAACTCCTTCTGACTTTTCTGGTATTACCAAAATATCAATAAATTCCCTGGCTAAGTGATTGGCAAAATTTGAATATTTATTTGTCAAATCCTGAATAATAGGTTGAGTTAAACTCCGAATATCCTCCTCATAACTAACTGCCATAGCAATAATTAAATCTCTTTGAGAACTTATCAAAACTTCCTCTGGTAACTGCCAAAATATTCTAATTCCAATTTCCCGAATTTTTGGATAGGGAGATTCAATCAATGATTCAATTAAATTAGTAGGTAATTCAGCCGGAGGAGTTTCATGTTTTTCTAGAATATTTGCTCCTAATTCTTTAATTTCTACTAGTGGATGTTGGAGTAAATCTATAATAACTCCCATCCCTAATTGTTTTAGGCGATCGCTGAAATAACTCAACAATATATTAGCAATTTCTAGGGCGACTTCTTCTATCCAGGGGGTTTCTTCTTTGAAAGTTAATAACTCAGCAATAACCTTGCCAATTAATACTTTAGCAGTACCCTCCGTAAGACTATGTGACCTGAGTAATGTTTCAGAAAATTCACGAGTTTCTGGTTCTTGACTAGTGATTAAACCCGCCAGAAAATTAGCATTCATAAATCTATTTGGTTGTGCATTTATCCAGCGATAAGCTGCTGTATGTGCTTTAGGTAAAACACTATTTGCTGATGCTAAAACTAAGTCAATATCTGGTTCTATTTTTTTATATCTTTCTATAGCTAATTCAAATCCAAATCTAGCTGTAACATCATAAGGTTTTTTGATAAATTCTATGAGAGTTTTAATATCAAATTTGGGATGAAAACTGTGGCAATTTTCCAATATTCTGACAGCAAAATTATGTACGGCGTGACAGTTACTTTCCAATAATAATTTTACCAATATTTCCGGTTGTTGTTCCCATAATTCTGGAAAAGCTTCTCCCCGTTGTTTTACCTCCTTATTACTTCTTCCAAAGTAGCCACCAAAGGACCAATTTAGTCGATCATAAGATAAATAATAACGAGAATGATTTGTGTAAAGAATATGAGATAAGATTAAAAAATGAACAAATTTATTTTCTAGTTGAGAATAATAGATAGCATCAGTATCAGAATATTGCAGTAAAACACCTACCGCCAAATTAATATATTCAATATCATTATCTATGCCAAGTTTCTCTAAAGTTCGCCAAATTCGTTTACGTAAATAATTACGAGTTTTTTCAGTATAAACTTTCCAGCCAGTTGTATTTTCTTTGTCAAATCTATAAGTAAGAATGGCAAAAACATCTGGGTCTCGACGATATTCAGCTATTTTAAAAATATGACGAATAGGTTGAAAAAAGTTTTCTTCAAATGGAGCGGTGCGGAGAAAATTTAAAAGTGCAGGTCGCACATATTTATTATCTATTTGATATAGCCTTTCTATGTCAGAGAAACTGTTACCTTCCCCCAGAAGTTGGTTAAATACTTCCTCAAATTTTTCTGCCGTTCCATGACGAGCCAAATCTCTTAATTCTGGGGATAAAAAATTGATTATTTCTGTCTGCAATTTTACTCTAACTTCAGGGTCAGACAATTTCAAAATTCCTTCAAAAACTATCCGACTAACAAACCCTGAAGTTGCTGGATTTTCATACAGTTTAATTAAAGCTGCGAGGGCATCTTTTCCACCACACCAACCCAAAGACCAAGCAATACAATAATCTCTGAAATTTGTACCAGTACCGATAAAATTAATTAACATGGGAGTAGCTTCAGCTATTTTTAATTCTCCGGCTCGCCAAATAATTTTTTCCAGAGGACGACTAGTTTTTTCTCTAGCTAAATGTTGCAAAATTGCTTGTTTGCGGAGGTGATATTGAGATGGAATTTCTGTTTTTTTGGGGAGAGAATTTAGGGAAACTCCAGTAATGTCACGATAACCACCTTTAATTTTTTCTTGTACTAATTTCTGGAAAACTTTTTCAGCTTCTACCAAGGGAACATAGCCATCTGTTTTGATACCATTTCTTAATCGTGAACCGCGACGACCGTAGTGAAAATTTACCATATAATGCTGATTTTTGGTAACTTCAAATAGCTCGACTTCATAAATTTTATCTGAGCGATCGTCTTGATAATGGAGGGTAGTTATTTTAACTACTTTCATAATTTTTTTTAAGTTTTATTGGTAAAGATGGGTAGATTGAATCAATAATTTATATATAGTAACTGATGTCCTCGCAAAAATAGAATTAGTTGTTAATTTAAGGTATCAAGTGTCAGGTGTCAGGTTAAAAATTTAACAAGTTGATCACAACTTACTACCAAATCAATTGATTTTTGCCTAGGTTTTTATGGATAACTTTTGACTGCAATTATTTTGTATCTCTGCTCTCTACCACCAAACCTGAAACCACTAAACCTACTAATTATCTTTGCTCTCAACCTGAAACCACCAAACCAGCAAATCTACTAAAACTTAAGATATTTGGGAGTGCTAATGGTCAGATAGTCATCCTTCTGATGGGTGAAAGAAATAGTTTGCATGAAGGCAGGAGGTAATTGAGCTGGAGTAATAGGAGTTGGAGCTATTTTTTAATAAATCATGATTTTAGATGTAGGATTTAGGATTACTATAGAATCTAATTATATAGTATGTGTTGATGATTCTATAATTACTTCAATCTTCAATCTTCCCACCTCCGGACCTCCGGACCTTTCCACCCATAAAATAAGTATTCAACTGGATTTAAACTATACAGTTTTTCTGGGCACTAGGGCTGGTTTGAGACTTAGCTCAAAGTTTAATTTTATTGAACATATTCAATAGTATTAATAACTGAATCTATCTCCACCTCTGCACCTACGCGAACTACATATTCACTTGCTCCTATTTCTGTAGTAATACTTCCCCAATCATAAGTATAGCCTAACCTTGTCCAAGGATAACCATTCTTGCCATAAGAAGTGAGTATTTTTTCATTTACCCATTCCTGATATTGGGGTTCAACATTAGAAGGAAATTTCAAGCTACAGCTAGTATCGATAATTTCTGGATCTGGGCAAGGACGGAATAAGTCTTTAGGTTCAACCCACATCTGCACAAATTTGGTTTTACCATTTTCAGGAGGTAAGCCCAGATATTGTTCCAGTCTGAGGGTTAAATTATCTTCATTGAGGTTAAATTGGGATATAAAGGTTTGTAACTGGGGAACAGGAGTAGTCCAGACTTCTCGGGTTAACTGCATTTTTTCACCTATTTTGTCATCATAGCCATCCCAGGAAGTCCAGGTTACCATCAATACCTGGGGTTTTCCGTCTACTTTTTGCCATATTAGATCGGTATTATCTAAAGTAATTGACCATAAGGAGTTGTCTATTTCATCAATTCTTGCATCAACAGCATCTTCAACTGATTGTTGATAGGATCGTACAAGTTGGGTTTCAAGTAGTTGTTGTAATTCCTGTAAATCTTCTGGGGATGCTGCTAATGACTGTTGAATGGGTAAATTAATAATAAGGATGATTCCTAATATTAGGGTTATTAATTTTTTAGAGACCGCGATCAGTTGTTTTTTCATAGTTGTATTAGTTGACTATTTACTAATATAGCGTTTCTTGGGGGGATGTAAGCATAATGTATTCAATAATGAGAATATATAATTGTTATTTGACAGGAAAAATATATATTTTGGTAGGTCAAGCATAAGAAAAGAAATGCATGAATTAGTTAGTTGTATGAATCAAAATTTAACAGAGAGAGGAATAGTGGAAAGTCATCTGTTAACTATTTTCTCCTAATGCTCCGGAAAAAAATCAGATTTAGGGAGTTTGGTTACAGCTAAAAAAATTACTGATAAGGTGTTATCGAAAAGTATAATTTTTAATGTTATTAAGGGTTGATTTAAGCTTTTGGTTGGCTTGAAGTTATTCAGTTTTCTTAGTATTGAAAAGTCTGATATTTTTTGATATCTCATTTACAAATGCTTAAGTGGTTAAGAATTATTTGATAAGAGATTTTTGTAGAGAGTTAAGGAAGCGATCGCCTACTTTTGCTGGAATATTTTCCAATATTGAAGCAAAAGTAGCTATTTTTTTCTGGGTGCCGACTAGTATGCTTAAGTTATTGTTTGACTTGCAGTTTACTCGCTCTAAACACTTGAAGTGTAACTAAATTTCTGTAAATCATTATCACTCCTGGTACTCAACAATATTTTTAACTTCAAAGCATACCCTTGCTTAGAAGAGAGGATAGAGTTAAAATAATAAATTTTACTTTACTAAAAATCAAGAGAATATAGAGAAGTTTGGAAAAATATTTTAAAAAATATTACAATTTATATTGTTAATTAAAAAAAATCCTGTTAGCATAAAATGCTAGTGTAAAAGTAAGTTGGAGAGCTTTTTTATAGAAGCTAAATTTAATCAAGGCTCAATTTTACAATTTATCTAAAGTAAAATTTATACAACTTGTTTTTATATAGCTCCTAAGAACAACTTGAATCTCAATATCCTAACCATTAATAAAATTTAGTTAATTGGGTGCGCTACATATTTATCGGGTGAATTATAGGTTAGGACAAAGGGAATAAAAGGGAAAAAGTATGGAATATCAAGGGTGCCAGTCCAAACATATTTGGATCTAATAGTAAGCTGATCTGGGAAGCAAAATCACAATGGACACAAATTGTGCTCCTTAATTTGTATCTTATCCTCAAACTCAAAAAAAAAGTATAGGGATGATGCTCGTCAAATATGCTGGAAAATGTATGTTAATGGTACAGGCTTTCCGGAGATAGAGATATTAATAGGAGCTGACTACTGTGATTTGATCCCTCAAGTCAGATTTGAAAACAGTTACCACATACCTAAGACCCTGAATAAATTATTACATTTGGGGAGCTTAACGAAATTCCTTTAAACTTTTCTCGGCTCAAAAAAAAGAAAACTTAGATTTCGAGAGCAGTTAAGCACTAAGGAAAGGAGATCAATGTTTTGGTAGTAGGAGACGATATCGCGGAAACCTTTTTACCTTAGCCGACAAGTAGTTAGGCGATGGAAGTGCAACTTCAATGTTCCTTGTTTGGAGATATATTTTAGACATGACTTTAGAAAAAAAAACAGATCACCAACGAAATTTAGGTCCCACCATCTTAGCTGGTTGTATGGGCTTTATGACTATTTTTGCTTGGGCTTGTAGTCCGAACCCTTTTAAACCCCTCACTCTTAATGTT
Source organism: Trichodesmium erythraeum IMS101 (assembly GCF_000014265.1). Classification (NCBI taxonomy): domain Bacteria; kingdom Bacillati; phylum Cyanobacteriota; class Cyanophyceae; order Oscillatoriales; family Microcoleaceae; genus Trichodesmium; species Trichodesmium erythraeum. Next base: position 2,195,042 of record NC_008312.1, on the reverse strand, counting down.
GAATTAACTGAAAATGTAGGTTCAAAAAATTCAGATCATACAATTTCCACAGAAGGAATTACTGAACAAACAATTCGACTAGGTTCTGTCCTCGCTTTAGAAGGACAAGAAGAGATTTTAGGCAATAGAATGAAATCTGGCTTAGAAGCTGCACTTGATGGTCAATTAGTACAGGAAAAAAAAATTCAATTAATCTTTAAAAATGATTATTATGAGCCTTTAGTTGCTCGTAAAAAAGCACAAAGGTTGATTAAGTCTGGAATTTTTTTGATGATTGGAAATGTTGGTACACCGACCGCAAAAGAAACATTGCCAATTTTAAAGAAAAACAATGTTCCTGCCGTTGGTTTTTTTACAGGTTCTGAACTTTTGCGTTCGCGATCTGAACTAATCATTAATTATCGTGCGACTTATGCAGAGGAAATAGAAGCTGTGGTAAAAATCGCTTTAAATGCTGGGGTAAAACCCTATGAAATTTGTGCTTATGTTCAAGATGACAGCTATGGAATGTCAGGATTAAAAGGGCTTATATATGCTTTAGTAAAAGCAGAAGTTGATCAGAGTATATTACGCCCATATGAAAAAGTTTTAGAGTATAAAGAAAAAGGAAATCAAGGCAATTCTTTACTTGGCCCCATAGGGTTTTATCCCCGTAATACTCCCTATACAAAGGAAGGTTATAACTCATTAAAACAGTGGGAAAAAAATACGGGAATAAACTGTAGATTAGTCGTAACAGCAGCAACTTCTACTAATGCTGCACGATTTATTAATGTAGCTAAAAAGGAAGGAGAGCCTTGGGTTATTTCCTCACTATCATTTGCCCATAAAGAAGAATTACAGTTTGATTTAGAAGAATACGGGATCACAGATCAAGTAATTATTACAGAAGTTGTTCCTCAATTAGATTCTGATCTACCTATTGTTCAGGAGGCAAAATCTAAGCTAAATAGTAAGTTTGATCATGTATCTTTAGAAGGATATATTATAGGAAAAATGACTTTAAAAATTCTCAAAGCAATACCAGGAGAAATCAATCGTGAGAGTTTTTTAAAACAAGCTGCTATGTCAAAGTTTGATTTAGGTGGTGTTGTAATTGATTTTACTAAAGGTCTAAATAATTCCTCTAATCTAGTTTTAATAAGTATTTTAACTCCTCAAGGATTTAAAGATTTCCATAAATATGATTCAGAAAAATTGTTCAATAATTATTAATTTTTATAGATTAATTTAATAGGAAAAATTACTAATGGATAAAAAAGAAAAAAACTTACCAAAAGAAATGAGTAACTCTGAGTTTATCAATCATGAAAATTCTCAAAGAATTTATCAAAAACTTAGGCTCAAAAAATCTACACTCTTGAAGCCTATTTCTCTTTTAGATACAAAAATTTCTGATTGTGTTGAATGGCTGCAAAATATTTCTTTAATTAAGTTAGCAGCTATTTTAAGTCAGAGCGCACTGTTGTTTGCCGTGGTATCTTATGTGATTACCATACCTAGTCGACAAAAACAGGAGATACAAAATGCTCGAAAAGTTCTACGGGAGGAATCTAGCTATGAGTATAGTGATAGCAGAATTGCTGCCCTGAAAGTTTTAAATAAAGGCTGCAAAAGTAATCCAGGATTAAAAGCAGTTAGTGCGAATATGGCTAATCTTACCCTTAGTCCTTGTCAATCTTTATCTTTCACTCAAGGCTCACTTAAGGTTAATAAATATTCAATGGATCTCTCCTATTCAAATTTAACAGGAGCAAATCTCTCAGGTGCTAATCTTGCCGGAATTAATTTACAGGGGAGTAATCTTCAAGGTGCAAACTTGGTAAATGCTAATTTAGAAGGTGCGAATTTAAAGGACGTCAATTTAGAAGGTGCTAATTTAGCACGCGCTAACTTAAAGAAAGCCATACTTCAAAATAGTAATTTAGATAATAGTAATTTGTATGGATCTGACCTTCAAGCAGCTGATTTCTCTGAAGCTAATCTCGTCAATATGAAAGCTTTATGGGCTAATTTTCATAATGCTATTTTCCATCGGGCAAACTTAGAATCAGCGAATTTTAATCGAGCAAATTTAAGAGGGGCTGATTTTTATAAAGCTAATCTAGAGAATGCCTCCTTGCGTTTTACCGATTTTGGTAGCACGACTAACGTGATCGAAGCTAAATTAAACCCCACTAATTTCCGAGAAACTCAGTTAAAAGGTGCTGATCTGTGGGGAGCAAAAATGTGGTCAATATTTCAAATTAAACAGGCTAAAAATTGGCAGGAAACCAATAGGATGCCTAATTGGGAACAGCAAATCAAACAAGCACGCTTACCCCGTTTAAGGATAGCTTTGCTCAAACCAGAAAATGCTGACAGTATTTCTGATACCTATGAATTTGGGATGCGTCGTGCTGCTAACCGTCGTGTGGAAATTTGGGGTATTTCTTATCCCGGTGGTGTGAAGAACGAAGCGAAAATAATTAGGCAGTTGATTAAGGATGGCATGGATGGGATTATCTTAACGCCTGAAGATCCTGTTCAGTCCCTTGATGCCCTGAAACTGGCAAGGGATGCTGGAGTAGCTATTACCACTGTTGATTTCTGCTTTAATCCTATAGATGCAGAAGATTTAGCTATTGCTTGCTATAATACAAATAGTTTTCAAATGGGCTATGATTCAGGCCAATATATAGCAGAATGGGCTCAAAAGAATTTACAGTCAAAATCGGTTCAAATTGGTTTAGTTGATGGTGCTGTATATGATCGCTACTATCCCTATCTTCAAGGAGTCTTAAAAGCGATCAACCATTCGGGTATCCCTTTTCAAATTGTTGACTCTGTTAGCATTGCTTTTGGTAGTGATATTATAAAAGTTAAAAAACTACTTGAAGATAATCCTGATGTTCAGATACTTTGGGGGGGATCAAATATAGCAACGGAGGTTACAGTTGCAGCAGTAGCAGAATCTGCCTTGAAGAATAAAGTTAAGGTTTTTGGAATTTTAGACCTCTCAAGAAATAAAGCTACAAAATTACTTAATCCCAATAGTCCTTTACAGTTGATTATTGAGCAGTCTAGTATTCAGATTGGTTATGAGGCTGTGAAAACAACAATTTCTGTCTTGAGAAAAGAAATAGACGGAGCAGATTATCAGGTTTACCCCGTTAAGCACCGTCTATTAACTCAAAATGACCCAGACATTGTAAGTGATATACTCAACGACTCAAGTTTAGAATAATTTCGGTTTGTTGACATTTGTTTAATAAATGGGAAAAGTGGTCTAATAGTATACTTTTTAACCTATATTTTTTGATTAAGTCAATGCTCATGTCGTTCTTTTGATATTTGTTCAGTTTCTGCGACCGTTAATATATCTGAAACAAAATTAGACAACTATTTAGTCTAAACTCCAAAAATGAGAAAGTGTTAAAGTTTATTAAAACCCCCTAACTACAAAAAAATATGCTAGATTGAATTAGTCAAAAAAAAAGAGATAAAGTTTAGAGGTTAAGTGTATAATGATAGTAGCTCACAATAATAATGCTACAGCTTCCTCAGTTATATCAACATTCACTAAGGAAGTAAGAACGGAAAAGTCTTTAGTAGCAATAGATAAATCTCTAGAACATTACCCTCAATTAGTCAGAGGGATAGCAGGGCAAAAGTCTATAGTTTTATTAGATGGAGATAGGGACGCGATATCTCAAATCTCCGAAGCACTATCCCAAACAAATGCAGAAAGTCTGAGTATTATCTGTCACGGCGAGCCTGGTACTTTGTATCTTGGCAACAAGCTGCTTAAAGCTAGCAACATAGATGAATACAACTACTTACTCTCGGAATGGGGAGTCAAGGAAATTCAACTATATGCCTGTAGCGTTGCCAGAGATGAAGAATTTATAGGCCGCCTCCAGCAGTTAACGGGAGCGAATATAGCTGCATCCAGAGACAAAGTGGGAAATATAGCTCTTGGTGGAACTTCTCAACTGGAAAATCAAATAGGGGAAAATCAACTTGTATCAGAGGCGATCGCCAACTACCCGGGACTTTTGGAGATAAAATTTATCCCATCCCAAGACTCTCCAGTCTTCTATGAATTCGAAGATCTACCAGCTTATTTTGCCTTTGGAGACTTCAACAAAGATGAAAAATTAGACCGCATAGTTCTGGAAGGATCTATAGACCCAGATACATTATCCCCCATTACAACAGTCTTCATCGAATTCGGAAATGGAAAAGGCAAATTTCCAAAGCGTAGCAAAAGTCTGGAGTTGCTAGGTAATCCCACTGACATCCAAATAGGAGAACTCGACGGAAATGGCAACCTAGACGCAGTAGCAGTTACCAGTGCATATAACACAAAAACTAATGAGACTTTCGGCAAAATTACGGCTTTAAAGGTAGACGATACAGGGAAACTAACCGTCGATACCCAACTTAATGTCATAAATACCGATTTGATATCCTTTGCAGATGTTAATAACGACGGTTTAGATGATTTGTCTTTAAGCAATTACTCATCCTCATTCTCTACCCCAAGCAAGATCGAGATACGATTAAGAAAAAACCAAAAGTTTGAGGCGGTTGATAATTCTCCTTTTGCAGCTTTCGACGCCAAATTTAATCCAGTAGCGCTCGGAGACTTCAACGGTGACGGTTTGATGGATCGGGTGAAGAGCGTTTTCAACTACTCCTCTGGAAAAACTACAATTTCTATAGACTTGGGGCAGAAAAATGGCAAGTTTAAACCCTTAAAAACATCCAGCATTATGTTAGAAGATGATGGACTGGTAGGAGTAGGTGAATTTAACGGCGATGGCAACCTCGATCTAGCCATTCTGTCATATTCGGGATCTTCGGGATATTATGATTATTCTGATCTTGGCCCCAGCAAGCAAAAAATTTCCTTACTTCTGGGAGACGGTAAAGGTAAATTTACTCTGGATACAGAAGTTGCTTTTGAGGAAGATAGTTTCCCCTTCCTCTCCATTGAAGACGTCAACAATGATGGATTAGACGATATAACAGTCAGTTCAACTGAAACATCTAGAGAAAGCTCGATCCGCATTGACCTGAGCAAGACAAACGGCAAATTGGATAAATCTGTTGATGTTAAAGTAGAAAATCTGATTGACCTTGTAGGAGGAGGTGACATTAACAAGGACGGCAAACAAGATTTAGTGGTACGGACAGGAGGAATGGATCCTGACGAATCTCAAAAAATTCAGGTGTTGTTAGGTCAAGGTAAGGGTAAATTTAAGGAAGGAAAAACCGTCAAATTGGAAGAGCAGATCGATGATGCCATCGTAGGAGATTTTAATGGCGACGGTAACTTCGACATAGCAACGTTCAAGAATAATTTTTCGTTTGGTCCATATTCCCCAGATTTGCCTGGTCCATATTCCCCATATTCCTCCCCTAAAACAATATCCGTATTTTTAGGGAATGGCAAAGGCAATTTTTCTACTACTCCCAAGACCTTAGAAACCAAAAGTGAAAGTTTTCTTCAAAGTAACAATTTTGCTTTGGGAGATTTCAATGAGGATGGCAACATAGATATAGCTCAGGCTCAATTCTCCACTGAGACTACTAATCAATTCTCTGTGCTTTATAATCAAGGTGAGAAGCCTCCCGAAGCTATCAAGTCGAACAAAAACCATACCCTCAAAGACGAAGAAGTAGATTTGAGATTGATTGGTAAGGGCAATATTAATGGTACTGGTAACGAGTTAGATAACAATATTACTGGTAATACAAAGCGAAACCGGCTCAAAGGTTTGGATGGTAACGATACTCTTACTGGGGGTCAGGGTAATGACATGTTGATGGGAGGTAATGATGATGACATCCTGACTGGGGGTAAGGGTAATGACATGTTGATGGGAGGTAATGACGATGATACCTTAACTGGAGGTCAGGGTAAAGATCGTTTTAAGTTTAGTAGCAATAGCTCTTTTAAGCCTGAAGACTTTGGCCTAGATACCATAACTGATTTTAAAAGTGGCCAGGATGCTATTCTTTTAAGCCAAAAAACTTTTGATAAGTTAGAAAGCACTTTAGGTAAAGGTTTTAGCGTTATCGCTGAATTTGATGCCGTTGCTAACAATGAGGAGGCTGAAACTAGTGACGCATTTATCGTTTACAGCAAAGAAACCGGTGATTTGTTCTACAATGAGAATGGTAGCGAGGCTGGCTTTGGTAGTGGCGGTAATTTTGCTATTCTGGAAGGGAAACCGAACCTAAAAGGAACTGATTTCTCTATTGTTAAGTAGACCATTGACTTAATTAAAAAGCTTACCCAGAACTTACTCATCACCACCATATATAGTAGGAACTTTACAGCAGTTGAAATCACTGCAATTCTCTAACTTCTCAAAGTTTTATCCCTCTGTGGTAGTTACCATTTATGCTTAGGGAAGTCAGAAATAAAATGTCAAAGTAATTACAAAACAACAGAGTGATTATGTAATTACTTTGACAAAAAGTATCCACTCAATATGGTGGGGTAAGCAATGATTTCTAGTTGCTAAGAACAAGCAAAGGAATGAATAAAGGAGCGATATGGCTAACGCCACGCTCCGCGAACATAAATAATAGTTGCCACAGCAGGAATATTCATGGTCTGAGAAATGCGATCGTGTACATATTCAAAAAAGCTTAATCCTAGCTTACGGGTAGTAGCAACCCGGAACATAAAAGTATCCCAAGATGCAGTCCCATCCATCGTCTGAGTTCCATAACTGATATGCTTTTTAGCTAACATAGCTCAAGCAGCTAATTGCACCTGGTTATTATGGAATGGCAATTGGGGATGCTCTAACACCAACAGCAACTCTCAAATGAAGAGTAACAGTTAATCGTTTTGGTTCTACCAAGCTGCTGATTACCTACTCACATTTGTGAAAAGTTCTAAAAATTCAGAGGGTAGTCTTAAGGCAGTCGAAAGTATGGGAGCATCTGTTAAAGGCTAGTAACTTTTAATATTATACCAAAAATAATCCAAGAATTGTTGGAGGAGTTTTTGATGATAATTAACCTTGGGAGTTAACTTTTGATAATGTGGTTCCTGATGTACCCAACACAAAGCAAACTCTATACTGAAAGTAACTTAAACTGAGGCGCATCATCACTTATGAGAGTTTTTCTGACTTGCGAGTCAGAAAGCTGATGATCAAAAGCTATTCCTGCCAGTTCTAAAATAGGTTTAGGCAAAAGTAACCCTAATAATGGTAAATATCTATCTAGTAACCCATTAAACTTTATGGAATTCAATTACATTACTGGAGCAATAATTTCAGAGATTTTTGCCATTTATCTGGTAGATGTAAGGTCTCCAACAGTGAGAACGGAAAAAAGTTGAGAATAAACTCATGTTCTGGTCTATTTACGTAAACTTTGAAGTCAACTTAATTGCTCTTTGTTGGGAGTAGTAAAGTAGATGGTATAAAGAAGGCTACACACTAGATTTGTAGTATAGTTGGGTGCTCCTATACCGGCTCCTGTTTGGTCAAAATGCTGCCAGGAACTACTTAATGATAAATTTCGCTTTTTGGAGTCTCAAAAAAAGACTGGTTTTTGATGAAAAAAATTGACTCCCTTCCCCGGTGATATAGAGATGCCCAAAACCGCCCTCCGAAAATCTAATAGTTGGTCTTGGGTCATATTTCCCCCATAGTACAAACCTTAGATTAAACTTTTTATTCGAGGAGCAAATTCTGATAGCCTACCTGGTGGTAATTTTGCCATTAGGGGTTTTTCCCTTTTGAGGTCAGTAGTATTTCTTTTTAAGGAATAATACCTTATCTGTTCTGTTGGTAAGATCTTGAATGATTACTTCAACTAAATCTTTAAACTGTGCATCAATAGGCAGTAATTCCATCAAATACTCTAGTATTTGTTCTCTATCTATTTTGAGCTGAGATTTTTTAGTACTCGATAAATGGTTTTGAGGTAGCTTTCGTTCTTTTTGTACTCAATAGTTGTGAGAAAATCTTCAAGGTGTTTTAACTTTGAAAATGGGCTGTTGTTGTTCTCACTTCAGAAAGTTGTTTTCGTCTTTTAGGGATTGTTTTTTTCTTGTAATTCTTTGAGTTGTGTTAGAAGGCGCTCACACAGATTCAATATTACCTCTACTTTTTAAGACAAAGACTTGTCTTCAATGACCCTTGAGTTGATTGTTTGCAGAATCTGAGTAACTAATTTTTGACACTTCTAGATGCTTGTCTCATATTTCATATTTGATCACCAACTGTATTCCACTGTCGTTATTTTTTATCCTTTATTCTTTTTTGTGATTCGCCCAATACACTCCATTGCTCTTGTGGTGAGGGTAGTGATCAATCATTACCTACCCCATTATATTGAGTAGATACAAAAAACATCACGGTTATTTTTATTAAAAGGTAAAAAAATTGCTAAATAAATTATCTAAAAATGAAGGAAAAGAAAGGACACAAAGTGATTATTGTCAACTAGAATTATCTCATGGTTGTCAGGAATATCTATACTATTATATGGTGAGTAATATTGCTGAATAAGTAGACCCATTTGGGGAATGAAAAAATATCAAGTCAATTGGCTTTGTGGATTATCTTCGTTATCAAAAAGATGGAAAATTACTAGGGATACGAAGATATTACATTAGTAGTTTAGATAATAATTCTGAACTTTTAGCTGAAGCTATTCGTGGCTATTGGGGAATTTAAAATCAATTAAACTGGGTTCTGGATGTTCAATTTCAAAAAGATAATTCTAGAAGTAGAACAAATAATGCTCTAGAAAATTTTGCAGTAATTAGACAAATAGTTGGCAATTTATTAAATCAAGAAAAAATTGTAAAAACTGGAATAAAAAATCAACAAAAAAGAGATATATGAAACAATAATTACCTCTCCATATCGGTTTGCTGCTTGAGGGAAAATGTTAACTATTAAGGTTCTAAATTTGAGCATTATTTTGTTTTTGATAATTGAATTATGTTGTTTCCTAAAACCGATAAATTAAAATGATTTTCTCTTGAATTTGTTTCATTACAAATAATCATAGTTTGGTTTTTGGGAATAGGTAAAATGTGAAGTAAACTTTCACCTTCAATTTTATTAGAAACCGGGTTGCTTGGAAAGAAAAGTAAGTATAGTAAGGGGTCTAAATACAAATCCGGTTTCTACCATTGAAAAATAATAATGTGATATTTTTTCCCCCTGAGAATTAACCTAGAAAAAATATGACATTTTTTTCACCTCAGTATTAAGCCAGAAGATAGGTGAAAATATAATTCACGTTTTGAATATTCATCTAAACATCTATACAATAATTATTGTAATTTTCTACTGCATCCCTTTTCTGTTTCTCTCTATTCCCCAAATACTAAAAATATATTAATAAGCAAAATTCTTGTGCCACTAAGCTATTAATATCATCTCAAAAAAAGGCAAAATACCAGTGTTATATTTAGATATAAAAAATATTAATAAAGAAGTATTTTAACATATTTTTATACTATTAATTAACAGATAATGAGTCATTGGAAATAAAAGTAAGTATAGTAAGGGGTCTAAATACAAATCCGGTTTCTACCATTGAAAAATAATAATGTGATATTTTTTCCCCCTGAGAATTAACCTAGAAAAAATATGACATTTTTTTCACCTCAGTATTAAGCCAGAAGATAGGTGAAAATATAATTCACGTTTTGAATATTCATCTAAACATCTATACAATAATTATTGTAATTTTCTACTGCATCCCTTTTCTGTTTCTCTCTATTCCCCAAATACTAAAAATATATTAATAAGCAAAATTCTTGTGCCACTAAGCTATTAATATCATCTCAGAAAAAGGCAAAATACCAGTGTTATATTTAGATATAAAAAATATTAATAAAGAAGTATTTTAACATATTTTTATACTATTAATTAACAGATAATGAGTCATAAGTACTAAAGTTATTTTTGGCTGGTTATCAAAACAAAAAAAATCTGATTATATGAATTAGTAGATGACAAATATCAGTAAAAAATTAAAGGCGATCGCTGTTAAATTTGGTTTTTCAAAAAACTATAGTTATGCTCAATAGTCTCAAGATTTTTTAGTAGAAATATTCAATAAATATCAACCCTACTTAGTTTGTCAGAAGTTGAAAGATAAATATTTTTCTAGTGCTCGCAAAATTGTAATTCCTGGTAGACAAGAAAAACTAGATTCTGCTTTTTATATAGAAAGTTATCGAATTAGAAAATGTTATATCGAAGAAAAATACTATAAAAATATAGAAGTTCCTGATTGTTTAATCAAAATTAAAATGCCAAAACAAATGGGTATAAATTCTCTATTAACGCAGATAGAAGCTCATGCAATTAAAAATAAATATAAATCTATTTATCTCAGATTTGACAAACTAATTGAACTAGAAAATATTAAAAATATTAATAATTTTATTAAAGCATTCAGTAAAAATATTAAACGTCAGTTTCCTGATGCTCCTAACAGGAATAGATGGGACGACAAAAATGGTAAAATATCTTGAACTGAAAAAATTGAGGATCTCTTATATCATTAAGATAAAGTAGTAGTTTTAATCTTAGATGAAGTCGATAAAATTTTTAACTATCCAGAAATATCTAGAGACTTTTTTCTCATATTAAAAAGTTGGTATGAGGCGAGCAACCATAAAGAAATTTTGGAAAATTTACGAATGGTAATTGCTTATTCTACAGAATATTATGGCAAATTAGATATTCATCTTTCTCCTTTTAATGTTGGTTTACCTATAGAATTAAAAGAATTTATACCAGAGCAAGTCACTAAGTTAGCAGATTTATATAAATTACCAATAACAGTAGTAGTTTCTTTGATGTCTATAATAAGAGGTCATCCCTATTTAATCAGATTAGAATTGTATAAAATGTTGGAGGATGAATTAACAATTGAAGAGCTATTAAAATATACTACTACTACTGAAAGTGGAATCTATCAACAACATTTAAGTGCACATTTAAAAATTTGTCTAATCAGAAAAATATTAAAGCAGTTTTTAGTCAAATATTAAAAGCTATTTCACCTTTAAGTTTACCAAATAAAAATATTGAATTACATCAATTAGAAGCTATAAAATTAATTACAATGGTTAGTTTTTGTTTTTTTGGAGCAGCAACTCCAGAAGATTTGGTTATAGATAGCAAACAGACTCCTTTTAATATTAATAATGGGATTGAATTAAGACAGTTAACTTTTAAAGATGAAAAAAATTAACTGAGGTTTTAAAAGGAGTGGTTGATGAACTAGAAGCTGTTTGATAAAAAGTTTTTGATAGGAGTGGTAATCAACCTTTTTTAAGTCAAAAAATTTGTAAAATTATTATTGATTTTTTAGGTACTAATCAACTAGATATTGATAGTTTGATAAAATAACATATTTTGACAGATTGGAAGGATAAAAATCAGTCTACTCATTTAAAATATACTCGCCATTATTTACTCAGTAAAATTCTACTCGCACATCAATTATTTAGGCCATATCAAAAAAAATTATTACAGGTAGAAATTAAAGTTAATAATGGCACCATACAAATGAATTTTAGGTTGTCAATGATAGTTATTAAAAAACGAGATAAGTTAGTTATTTTTAATAAAAAATATCAGAAAATTGTTAATCAAGATTGCGTATAGTAGCAGTTAGCAAGTTTAAGAAATAAGAGTTTAAAAAAACTGGTTCCTAATTGGAAATAAGTTGCTACTTTAGTAGTGTGAATAGGAATTAGTTGGCAGTTATCGGCGCAGAAATTTTTGTCAGACAGGCGGTTTTTTGGTACAAGCTATTTATCGTCAATATACTCATCAAAATTTAACAAATAATATTCGACCTGTGTTATTAGTAAAAATAGATAATGAGTCAATTATAAAAGCAAAAAAATCTGAACCTAATCCTATGATGTGAGGTTATTTAGCTAGTTTATTTAAACGAATTTATGATTTATAACCTAGGGTAATTGGAATTGATTACTTGTTAGATTGATATCACAAAAAAAAGGATATAAGGGTCGGTAATTAGCTCTTAAAATAATCTATTCAAAATGCATTAAAGATAACAAAAATGGATTGTTTTTGTTCAAAAAAATTGGTTTGGTGCAATTCCTAAAATTGCTGGTTTAAATTGGAGTTTATAAGTAAATATGACTGTATTTGGTGGTAGCAGATATGATCATTTAACTTAAGAATAAAACAAAAAGAGTATAAGATTGAACAGAGAAAGTATAGGAGTAGAAATCATGGCTTATGGTTTAGATTTAAAACAAAGAGTAATAGTAATAATAGAAAATGCTAGTAGAATCGCCAAAGTGGTGCAAGTTTTTGGAATAGGAAAAGGGTAAATCTACAGATTGTTTAAGAGAAATGAACTAGCAGCAACAAAGGTAAAATATCGTCATCAAGCGCTAGATATAAGAGAATTATCAATAGATTAACAAGAAAATTCTGAGGCTGTATTAAAACACACAGCTGAAAAATTAGCTGTAAGTATAACTGTAATTTTTAAGGCTATCAAAAAGATGAAAATAACCAGAAAAAAAAGAAGTATGTTATCGCGCAAAGTATTAGATTATAATGGATAAAGTATTATCAGGATTTACCGAAACTAATCAAAATATATGGGAGTCAAAGTTTAGTATTTGTTTTGAAGTCAGGACTTAAATAATTTCTAAATGAATGTTTGCCTAAATGGGCTATTACTATTGGACCTATCTAACTGGTAAGCTATTTTTTTGCTACTCCCTAATACGTTCCTCATTCTTATATGTATATTCTCTTAACCATACTTTACCCCATGTGAGCTTTTTTACTCTCTCTCATACTTTTTAAAGAGACTCTAAGATTGATTGGTATCCATTCCGATACTCCCCTGCGGAAAATTGCGGGTCTTCTCCCAAATTTTTGATAAAAGTATTTCCTGTACGATTATTTTTGTTCCAAGTACCTTCAGGGCCGCGACGACCAGGTGTAATTTCTGGTATTCCCCGATCGTTGAGTGGCATTATCCCAAAGTCGGCCAACTTTTTTCCCACGGATGACTCACTTTTGATTCAATAGCAATTGTAATCTGCCTGTTGAGATATTAAGTAAAAATGCTGCTTCTGTTCTACTCGGATATAAAACGGTTATAACTATAACGTTATACTTTTTAGACTTTAGACAATTTTTTTACAAATTCATTGTTTAACTATAAAACCTGAGAACTTTGTTTATAATATAAGTTAATATTTCTTAATATATTTATTTGGCCATATATATCAGATAAGTAAAAAATGAAGTAATCACTGTTTCAGTTATCAGTAACTACTACTGAAACTTGGTTTTGGAAGTAGACATCTCCGATCATAAAAAATCGAATTAATGATCCTACTTTTATTTATCAATTCTTTTCCCCCATATCATACTCCCTCTTTTTTGCAGTTAAAATTAAACTCAATAAATCCCTAAGTTTACAAATAAAATAGGCTAGGAAAGAGCGATAAATGATAAATTTTCATCTAAGAAAGTAGAAAAAAATGCATTTTTACTCTAATATTAATTGGCTAAATAATTATTAAAAAAAATCAAAATAAAATAAAAAATGCTAACTCATAATTCATCAAATTCAGCTGTTCAAGAAAAACTTAGATCCATAGAAAATTTACAAGAAAATACTAAAACAGAATTATATCAAGAGGAAAAAAATACGATTCCTCAATGGTATCGATCTGACAAAAAGAATTTTTCTGTTCTACTTTTGGCAACAATAATTACTACAACTCTCGGAGTAGGATTCGTGGGAGGACAATGGTGGCAATCTCATAGCAATAAAACACCAAACGAAACATCAGCAGTACCGCCAAGTAGACGAAGAAGTACTCTGGTTAAAGTAATGCCAATAAAAACTATCTCCCTCCAAGAAACTTCAGAATTTGTGGGAACGATGGAGGCAACGCGGTCTATTAAAATTAAGCCAGAAATAGATGGTAGGGTGGTAGAAATTTTAGTAAAGGAAGGAACTTTTGTCTCTGAAGGGCAGGCGATCGCTAAACTCAAAAGTGATAATGTGGAAGCCAACTTAAAGAGAGCCAAAGCTAACCTCCAACAAAGTGAAGCACGTTTAGCACAACTGAGAATAGGAGCAAGACCAGAAAAAATTGCAGCAGCTAGAGCCCGTCTCCAACAATCTCAGGCTAGGTTGGCTGAAATGAAAAGAGGCACGCGACCAGAAAAAATTGCAGCAGCCAGAGCCCGTCTCCAGCAATCTCAGGCTAGGTTAGCTGAACTGCGGGCGGGTACTCGTGATGAAGAGATTGCTCAAGCAAAAGCAGAATTACAAGAGGCAAAAGTACGATTAGAAAATGCTAGATCCGGTGGTCTTTTAGAAGAAATTGCCCAAGCAAAAGCGCAAATAAAAGTACAACAGGCAGAATTAGAATTAGCTAGTGAACAAGTCAAGCGAAACCAAAACTTAAGAGCAGAAGGAGCGATCGCTGAGTTAACTTTTCAGGAAATTTTTCAAGAAGAGAAAGCAGCTCAGGCAAGGGTAGAAGAAGCAAAAAGACGAGTGACGCAATTGCAAAGAAATAGAGAATCTACAATTCAAACATTAGAAGCAGCGGTAGAACAACAACGCCAGATATTGAGAAGGCTAAAAAATGGTACTCGCCCTGAAGAAATTACTAGGGTAGAGGCGGAGGTAGGGGAGGCTCGCAATAATTTAGAGGAGTTGCAAAATGGCACTCGCCTTGAAGAAATTGCTAGGGCAGAGGCGGAGGTAGCGGAGGCTCGTAGTAATTTAGAAGAGTTGCAAAATGGCACTCGCCCTGAAGAAATTGCTGAGGGCTTGGCAGAGGTAGCAGCAGCATTAGCAGAGGTAGATAGTTGGCAGGCTGAGTTTGAGGAGACAGTAGTTGTAGCTCCTTTTGCAGGTGTGATTGGAGATATGATTGTGAAGATTGGGGATTTTGTTAATGATGGTGACATTATGACTACTGTGACGGCAAATCAGGTATTGAGTGTAAATTTACTAATTCCGTTAGAGCGACTAGGAGATTTGTGGTTGGGTTTACCTGTGGAGGTTAGGAGTCCTGAAGGTAAGGTTTTGGGAATGGGTAAGGTTAGTTTTATTTCTCCTACTGTTAGTGATTCTCAAACTGTTTTGGTTAAGGTAGATGTGGATAATAGTTCTGGAAAGTTACAAGACGGTCA
The DNA here is from genome assembly GCF_000014265.1 of Trichodesmium erythraeum IMS101. Lineage (NCBI taxonomy): Bacteria > Bacillati > Cyanobacteriota > Cyanophyceae > Oscillatoriales > Microcoleaceae > Trichodesmium > Trichodesmium erythraeum. The sequence goes on along the minus strand of NC_008312.1, from coordinate 2,179,839 downwards.
GTTTGTGCAAACTAATGTGATTTGGGAGCAGCGTCAAGCTGTAGTTGTGCCGATGACAGCAGTGGGTTTTGAAGGGGAAACACGGTTTGTGTATTTGTTGGAGGGAGAAGGTGAAGAGCAAAAGGCAAGGCGTCAAATAATTGAGTTGGGTTTGGTTAAGGGTGATATGACTGAGGTAATGTCTGGTTTAGAGCCTGGGGATAATTTGATTGTTTCGGGTTTACAGAAGTTGAATGATGGAGCTACTGTGAAGATTTTGAATTCAGGGAAAAGAGATGGGAAGTCAAAATTATAGATTTCATATTAAATTAGACTTATGCAAAATATTAAGATATCAAGTTATATAGTGTTTGTAGGACTTGAAAGAGCTAGATAGTGGTAAAACGCTTTCTTTTGCTGATGGTAAAATTCAGCAGTTGCTAAAGTTAATGGTTTGATTCTAGTAATGAATAATTTGTCAAATTATCAGGATTTTTTGGAGGTTACATTTGTGAATTGGTTTGTTATATGAATGTTGCGATCGCTCTTTTTGAATAGTTGGGAGATGAGGTAGTAAAGCATTTGGTTATAATATTTTCTATTAAGTCACATACATCTCTGTTTTGCTAACTTAAAAAAATGTGAATTAGTGAAAAAAAATAATTTTTTTTATAACTATTTTTTATAACTATTTTTTATAACTAATTTATTGTTAAAAAGTGCTATTTAATTTTTCCAGTGATAAAAAGTGTGATAAAGTCATACGAGGCATAACTAAACTACCAATCTACCTGTAGCTATGGACATTGACACATTAGTAGAATTAGCAGACAATTTAATATTCACCAAAACTAGAGAACATTTAACCTCTCTACAAAAGGAAGTATTAAAAGGTACTTTAAATGGTAAAAAATACCCCCAAATAGCAGATGATTGTCAACGTCATCCCGACCATATCAAACAGGTAGGTACAAAATTATGGAAACTTCTTTCGGATATTTTAGGAAAAAATATCAAAAAATCTAATGCTCGTTCCATATTAGAAAAAATCCACTTTTCACATATTTCAAATACAGGTGATGACTGCGTAAATATTAATAGTAATCATATAAATATCTGTGGAGAAAACAAACAATCTCCCACCCCTAAAAACAAATCTTCCCCCACTCTCATTGACCAAAACCAAGACAACACTAACCCAGAAAATTATTATGATTTATCTGAAGCTCCTGATTTATATCCCCTGTGCGATCGCCACTCCGAAGTTACCACCCTCAAACAATTGATACTACAAAATCACAGCCGCATCATCACCATATTAGGATTAACTGGCATCGGCAAAAGTACTCTCACTGTAGAATTAATTGCACAAATAAAAAATAAATTTGATTATATAATCTGGCGCAATATTGACAACTACTCCTCCTGTGAATCTCTACAAATAAACATTCTTAAATTTTTATCTCAAACAGATTTTACATCCCAAAAAAAAGAAAAAATTTCTAAGTCTCAAACCATCAACAATCAATTAATAGATTACCTCCGGAAATATCGTTGTTTACTTATTTTTGATAATTTACAAGAAATTTTTGCTAGTGGAAAACTAGCTGGTACTTATCTGCAAGAACATGAAAATTATGGTAAATTTTTCCAACAAATAGCTACATTATCTCATCAAAGTTGTTTGTTACTTCTGAGTCAAGAAAAACCAAAAATAATATCAACTAATAATCATTGTCAGACTTTAAAAATTGATGGTTTAGGAAAGTCAGCAGTAGCAATTTTAAAAGATATAAACTTAACAGATGAAGAGCAATCCTTAGAGTTGATTAATCTCTATAGCGGAAATCCTTTGTGGTTAAATATTATTGCTGATGCGGTCGAAGATTTATTTAATGGAAATATAGCTCAAATTTTATCTTGCCCTAGTATATATTTAGGAGATTTAGAACCGATATTAGACAAATATTTTCAGCGTTTGTCAGAGCTAGAAAAGCAAGTAATATTATGGATGGCAAGTCAAGAAACAGCAGTAGATATTTATAATACTTCCCCAGACTTTCCACTTTTACACTCAGATTTATGGAAAGGAATACAATCATTAAAAAGACGTTGTTTAGTAACAAAACAAGATAATTTATTTGCTGTTTTAGCTGTGCTGAAGCAGTATATAATATCAAATTATTTGCATTAACTAGTTTTAATTCTCTAGAATACTATCTAGCTATAGCAATCCTATAATTGCTTGTGGCAAAATTCTATACTGAAAAAGTTTAGGAAAATCAAATATTTGACCAGAACACCAAAAACTTCTAATAACTTAAATACTTTAAAATAACTGCAAAGATGATGAAATTTTCTGATTAAATTTTTGCCTGAAAAATACATATCTTCAACCGGGTTTTGTTCAGAGAAATTTGGAGCAAATTTTGTACAATTTATCAACTATTCTTCTTCTGGTAAATTTTGATTAATTAACATCAAATACTCTCGAAATTATTAAGAGTTATGATCAGTTGCACCTCCCCCAAATATTACAAATTTTTTTTTCTTATTTTTGCTCTTGTAAATATTTAACAAATTTAATGATATTTTCAGTATTTTTACTCTTTAATTATTGCATAATAAATCCCTTATTTTTATAGTCTAACGCTCTATAATAAGCTTGTATTTTCCAATCATTTTTAATCGGAATTTATATTGTTTTATCTTTTCTTACCAAAATATAGCCTGAAAGATAACCTCATAAAATATGGCATTAGTAAATCACAAAAACTGTTAGGTTTTCAGCTTCTATTTATGGTTACTATTTAGTCAATAATTCCTCCCTAACTTTTTTTACTTTCACTAATTCATCATTTTTAGCTAGATTCTTTTTTTGAGTTTTTTTTCAACTTATTTCAGCTTATTTGAGCAAATTATAATATTTTTTTAAGAACTCAAATACTAAATTATATTGCTTCTTTAAATATTTTTGTAAATTTGTAAATTTGTAAATATAATTGATAATTTCAGATAATATTGTGCCTTCAATAACTCAATTATTTGCTCTTTTTCGACAGCATTTAAATGACATTTTACTACTTGATATTTAAGCATTTAGCAGTCAGCTATCAGCCATCACCTATGAGTCATTAACTCATTATATTAGAAAGACGAATTAGTTAGTATCCAAAGAAAATTAAAAAGTTATGTTTGCACATAATTCCTGTTAAGTAGCATTCCGTATGTTAGGAAAGGAAAAGAAAGGAAAGGAAAGTTTGTTATGTAATTAGTCATCAGGTAGCCTTAGTAGTTGTTTGCATATACTAAAAAACTCAGAGCTGACTGCTAATATCTGAATGCTTACCTTTATATTGAAGCCTTAAACTTTCTACGCCATGAAATAGTGCTTGGTTTTTCCATTCCCTAATAAAACTGTGAGAAACATTTAATAATTCTTTGACTTCATGTTAGGATTTTCCCGACAAAATCATTTTGACCGCTTAGGCTCTTTTTATTTCTTTAGACTATGCATATTTGATTGATAAAATCATCTAGTTCATCCATAACGCTTATTTTTTTTATTTTGACTGGATATGCTATTCTTACTATTATATCTGTCGCGACCTACCCACGGATTACTATATTTGGAATTTAGAAATTATCATCACCCATTTGAATAAATTCCTATCAGTAAACTAAACCTATTATAAAAATCATTGAACATCTTTAAATTCTAGAATAATTTTGAGAAAATATTATGGAAATAATCCATGTTCGGCGTTCGTGAATTAAACTATAAATTAAGATATTTGCGCGTTTCATGATGCATTATGATGAATTATGATTACCCCAAAAATTGTTGGCTCCTGTTCCTAAAAATTAGGGATGTTGCAGAATATCTCTACTACTCCCTACTGCCTTAATAGCCGCCTCCAGAGCGATCGCAACATGAGTCCAATGAGTCCCCCCCTGACAAAAAACCACATAAGGTTCCCTCAAAGGTCCATCTGCCGAAAATTCAGAAGTAGACCCATCAATAAAAGTTCCACCTGCCATAACCAACTGACTGTCATATCCAGGCATCGGCCCCGGTACCGGATCTAAATAAGACCCTACAGGGGAATATTGCTGAATAGCTCGACAAAAGGCAATTAACTTTTCCGGGGAACCCAACTTAATCCCCTGAATAACATCCCGTCGTTTTTCAAAAGGAAGAGGATTAACAGCATAACCCAACTTATCAAAAACATAAGCCGTCAAATGATTTCCCTTCATCGCTTCCCCCACCATTTGTGGTGCCAAAAATAAACCTTGAAACAATAATCTATTTTGCTCAAAAGTTGCTCCCCCACTACTACCAATACCAGGAGCAGTTAACCGACAAGTTGCAGCTTCCACCAAATCTGCTCTACCTGCTACATAGCCCCCCGCCATAACAATTGTGCCACCAGGATTTTTAATTAAAGACCCCGCTACTAAATCTGCTCCCACTGCGATCGGTTCCCGGTCTTCAATAAACTCTCCATAACAGTTGTCTACAAAACAAACCGTTTCAGAATTTTTTTGCTTAACTATCTTGACAATTTTCTCAATCTCTGAAATAGCTAAACTAGCTCGCCAAGAATAACCACAAGAACGTTGAATTAAAGCCAGACGAGTTTTTTCAGTAACAGCAGATTCTAACCCTTGCCAATTTATTGTCCCAGTTTCGGTCAGGGGTAATTCTCGGTAACTAATACCAAATTCTTTCAGAGAACCTTGGCCTTCTTCTCTGAGACCAATTACTTCCTCTAAAGTATCATAAGGAGGGCCCACAACAGACAACATTTCATCCCCTGGCCTTAGAGTCCCAAATAAAGCACAGGCGATCGCATGAGTTCCAGAAACAAATTGGATTCTTACTGCTGCTGCCTCAGCCCCCATAATCTCTGCAAAAACCTTGTCCAAAGTCTCCCGGCCAATATCGTCATGGCCATAACCAGTAACTCCAGAAAAATGATGGACACCTACTCGATGATGACGAAAAGCATCTATTACCCCCCTGAGATTTTGCTTAACCAAGCTATCAATTTCCGAAAATATGGGATATAGCTCTTGTTCTCCAGCTTGTAGATATTCAATACTATTCATATTTATTTTTTTAAATTTGTTTTTGTTTTATTTGTGATATAATAAAAAAAAAAATAAAATCTATCTTATTAATATTGCTATTAATAAAATCTAAGTTTCTTTATAAATACAAAAAAAATTAATTTTAGATAGATATTAAGGCTGATTGTAATTATAAAGAAAAAAGTTTCATTAAAAGGTTATGACAATTTTGAGGAAAATAATCAAGAATCTTAAAAAACAAAGCATTGTTTAGCTTAGTATCAACATTATAGTTGACTTTTCTTATTAATCAAATTTTCCGAGTCAATTAATTACCAAAATTTATAAATTTTACTATATTTATTTACTATATTTATAGTCCTATTTTTTTATAAAAATTTCCTGTTTTATAAACTTGTAATTTTAGACTTAAACACTTAAAGAAGCATTCAACAATAACCAATCAGCCATCAGTTAAGATCACTTTTTTAAGGTCTTTTAAGGAAACTTTAACTCCCCCATTACCATTCGGTTTATACAAAATGGATATTTGAGGCCATATCTATAAAAGCTATTAAGCCAGTTTCTATTGAGGAAGCTAGCTTAATTCCAAAAGCTGATAGCTTATTAATAACATCCAGGTTCTAGTATGAGAAAATATTTTTTACTTTCTTAAAAAATATTTTCTATATCCTATGCAAAAATATACACCTGCTTTGATTAAGCTAGTTTCTTTGGAGCTATCTACTTATTAACTTAAAGATTTTTTATGACAATTTCAACATCAAAAACACTTTCTCTTGATTGGAGTATAATAGGCTTTATGGCGTTCCTGCATATTGGAGCCTTGTTCGCCCTATTTCCCAGTAACTTTAGTTGGACTGCAGTTGGCCTAGCCCTACTCTTACACTGGGTTACAGGTGGTCTAGGTATTACCTTAGGCTTTCATCGTATGCTTACACACCGCAGCTTTAAAACTCCTAAATGGCTTGAATATTTTTTTATTTTTTGCGGTACACTTGCCTGTGAAGGTGGAGTTTGTGATTGGGTAGGCTTACACCGTATTCATCACCAGCATTCAGATAATGAACAAGATCCTCATGACTCTCATCGTGGTTTTTGGTGGAGTCATATGGGTTGGATGCTCCATAAATTACCAATGAAGTCTGAAATATCTCGCTACACAAAAGATATAGCAAACGACCCTGTTTACAAGTTTTTGCAAGCTAATTTTATTCTCATTCAATTTGCTTTTGGTATTTTGCTTTTCTTTATAGGAGGTTGGTCTTTTGTAGTTTGGGGTATTTTTGTAAGGATAGTAGCTGTTTTTCACTGTACTTGGTTAGTTAATAGTGCCACTCATAAGTTTGGTTATCGTACTTATGATTCTGGTGATTCTTCGACTAATTGTTGGTGGGTAGCTGTGTTAACTTATGGTGAAGGTTGGCACAATAACCATCATGCTTTTCAGTATTCAGCACGTCATGGTTTGAAATGGTGGGAAATTGATACAACTTGGATGATGATTCAATTATTGCAAGCTTTTGGTTTAGCTACTAACGTGAAATTAGCAACAAAATAGTTTTAAGCTAATAGTTCGTTATGAGATATCTCTAGAAAAGATTCTCTAAACTTTACCCCGTCATTTTAAAATTGGCATTTTTGGAGAGGTCTATTCTAGAGTAGTTATTTATAGCTAAAATTTGAGGTGTAAGGTATTTAGGCTCTGTCGTAACCCATCATTGAAGAGCAATTTAGTAGTTTCGTAAATTGTCTTGTTCACCCTTTTACTTTGTACCAAAAAATTGGATTTAAAACTTAGCCCTTCTAGGGCGATTTTTTAGTCTTTTTTAAACATATATTTGTCATAATAAAAGACCAAAAAGAAATAAAGTTTTTAAGGAATTAGCAAGATGGGGTAAAAGTTCAGTAGATTGGTATTTTGAATGTTTCACTCCACTTAATTATTAATGAAATTTGAGAAATCTTAGCTTTTACAGTAACATTAGGTAAACTATAGGAACGGAAACCAGTTCCCTTTTGATATCAAAATTTATGGGTAAGTTTATTTGGATATCAAAGCTATATCTATCAAAAATTATTTAAGAAATTAAACGCAAGTAATCTAAAGTTAGTAACTCCTTATCAGAAAAATATAAAAAATAGGTAGTCCTGCATAGTAATGATCAAGTACAAATTGTGTCGTTATAATAATATATGAAGTTCCATATAGCTCCAATGTGATTGCTTAACTTTTTATAAAAAGATCATGCTTTTCTTACTAACCTTCCAACACGCTTTCCCATCATATTGTTAAGCCTTTCTATATAGCTAGTTTTTCCTATATCCTTACCAATAGCTCAATGTCGCTTTAAAAGTAAAACTTCCTCAGACTAGCTCCCCAAAAATCTGTATAGCAAATAGCACATTGACCATATACTGAGGGTAATGATTCCCAAAAACCTTGAGCTAATTGTTTAGAGCAATGTAGCTGTCGCACTTGCTCCCTTACGCCAATATATACTCCTACAATTGAGCGATCGTTAATATCTTAAGCATGCCAAATCTATTGATTATTGCTTTTAGACTCGACATAAGACCACATTTCATTTATAGGAAATTGTCAATTTGCCTGTTTTTTTTGGGTAACATTAATTTCCTGTTGAATTTGCTCATGTTTATTATTGACGTACATCTGTAACCATAAGTGCGGAAACGCCAGTCGTTCTAGCTATCGCAGCCAATGCTAATCGCTCTAGCAACATTTTATCAATCAATATTCTTTTGGCTTCATTAATAGGCTGTTTGCTAGGATGTTCCACAAATTGTCGACCAGAATGCTAACAAGGGATGCGACGTTTACCAAAGTGAGTATGTTTACGCTTTATAATTTTAGTAGACTGGTATTTAGAACAATTCATCTGGTACAAACTGAATTTTATTACTCTAAACATCTTATATCTTACCATTATTATGCAAGACTACCGAAAAATAAATTAGTAAATTTATGGGAGAAATTAATGTGTAGGAAAACCTTCATTAATTGAAACTGTCAATGACAAATTACAAAATATTTCATAACTTGTTCACTCTTGATATCGAAGTGTGCCGAATTTTATAGTGAATATAATTGCGGGGTTAATTGCTTATAGTTTCCCAGAGAAAAAGCCAGCAATTCAATTAGATAAAAATGAATAAATAATGTTACTGTAACCAAAAGTATTTATTGAAAAAGTATTTTGAAAAAATATTATCCAAAACTTGAGATTGATTATATTATTGCAATTCAAGCCTCTATTAAACTAGAACCTGACTCAACAGTTTATGCTAGCCATACTTTATGACAAAATCTTCTGCTGTGAGTCGTAGAATTATATTATGGTTAACTGATAGATGATAAATGATTTTTGATAAATAAATATAGTACTCATAATATTCCTATAGTATTTTTTCAAAAATATAGTATAAAATATTTTATAGTTTTAGTTAAGCGGGTAACGCGATTCGAACGCGCGACATCAACCTTGGCAAGGTTGCGCTCTACCACTGAGCTATACCCGCAATTTTTGACTACTTCTTATATAATTTCATAAATAATTTTATTTGTCAACCTCTAAGCAAAAATTTTTTTTTTGAGAGTAAATCTTTGATGAACTTAGTTATACTTCTGGAGATATATCAGACTCTATAAAATCGTTTGAAGTTATTGGGAGTGCTTGAGTTTTACCAGTAATACTATAATTATTTGGTGAAGAATTAATACTACCCTTAATTTGACGCATCAAACTTCCCATCTCTAGGGCATTCATCGCATATTCCCAACCTTTATTACTTTTAATGCCAGCTCTCTCCAAAGCTTGCTGCATAGTATCTGTGGTCAAAACTCCAAAGATTACAGGTGTTCCTGTTTGAAATGCTGCGGCAGCAATTCCTTTAGAGACTTCAGCAGCTACATAATCAAAATGAGGAGTTTGGCCTTTAATTACAGCTCCTAGACAAATTACTGCATCATAGCTATTACTCATAGCCAATTGACGTGCTACTAGAGGAATTTCAAAACTGCCTGGTATCCAAACATAATCAACTTGAGTACCATCTGGATCTGGATCGACACCGTGGCGTTTCAAACAATCTTGACAACCTTCAAGCAGCTTGCCAGTAATTAAGTCGTTGAAACGAGCAATTACAATAGCAAAGCGTAAAGAGTCAACTTGAGTAAACGTTCCCTCGAAAACTGTCATATCAGAATTTTTTTTTAATGTTAATTATTGGGGTCAAAGGTGATAGTTATTTGTTTTAAGAGTCTAGAGATAGTAAGTAATAACCAACTTCCTATCTCCTGTCTCTTAAAATTCATTGTTTCCTATCTTACATTTTGTATATTGCCAATTTAGATTAATTTCACATACTCCTAGACTAACCAGTTGAGTGATGGACTTTTGGTTATACCATCCCAGAATTCTATCGGACTGGGGCATGCTTTAAGAAGGAAATGTCCTATTGCTATATGTTTGATATTTCTGGCTGGGTTTTGTTCCAGACACATCACAATGTTGCTTTGAAGGACAAGATTGACACTTCCCGGACTAAGGTCGCAAGAATTTTTAAGGGGAATATAATCGACGGACTTGAAATCACGGCAATTTTAACTCTTAATGGCATAGCCAAAAATACCTCTAGTCTGTCTGGTATAAATCTATTCAGATTACTTTTGTTAAACTAAGCCAAGTAGTTTAACCTAAAAGAATACAGGTTTAAACCCGCGCCTGTAGTTTTCCTCGAGCTGTTCAAACAGACTTATTTCCAACTCCTTGATTTTACCTGATGAATTTTGTCTGATGGCCCATAATGGAAAGGTTAGCTTGATTAGGGTTATGATTATGTCAATTTTTGGCCAAGAGTGCAAAAAACAATATCTATTAATTCATGGGGTTTAATGGCCATTAATTTACAGCCGATTCATTTCAGGCAAAATTCAGATTATGGCTTAGAGATTTCTTGATGCTCTAGCTAAACCTGGACTAAACGACTAAAAAGTTCAGAACACCTACTGAGATTACCAGTAATAACCACAAACCAGAACCAATAAAAATTAAAGGTTTACCTTTAGACCAGATTTGAGGAGAAGCATAGGCAACAGGTACCCCAACTACTAAGATAAAGGATAAGACTACTAATAGAAGTAGTAAAAATTGAAATAGTAATGTTAGAAACGTTAGCATTTTTTTTCCCTCTGTACAACAGCAAATTTATCGTATAAAAAATTAGATTATCATATACTGGGCGATTGTAATTTTAATTTGAGTTAATAAATTTTCAGTAATGATAGGTGTTTGGTAATTTCAAGGAAAGCAAATTTATAGAATTTATCCTAGTTTATAGATAGAATGATATAAATGTCTTTGAGTAATAATTACTATGCTCCTATATTATGTTCTGCGCTTATAAGTATAGGTCTATACTATAGATAAAAATTTACCAGATTGAGTAGGCTATTGAAATTAGCGAATAGGAATAGGATAACTCTGAGAAATATAATCGAATATCCACAGAAGAGATAATAATAGATTTTTCAGATTATTGTAGGTTTTTTTGAAGAGTATTTTGGTTAGTTGAATACAATATTCTTTGATTGGGTATTTGAGGGCATGTAAGCTGTTGGCTATAATCTGTTATTCTCTATGATAGTCTGTAATTATCTTTATTCATGCTACTTGAATTCAAAACTGAATTGCACCCCAATAACTACCAAAAAACCTTGCCAGAGTGAAGCACTGAATAGAATTGATATAGGGTGAGGATCTTCAGATATTTATGTAGATAATTGTAAGTTTCTCAGAAGGTTGAGGACAGCTTGTTTGGGTACATTTATGGTGGGGTTACAGGATTACTTAGAATCTACTGTATATAGTATATATCTGTTGATTGGTTAACTAGACTTTCTGATGTGGCTAAAAGCAGCGATCGCTCAGATTTTTTCCTAGTTTTATAGCAGTTTTCATTAATCTAGAATAGGGATATTTTTGGCTTGACAGCAGAAGGCAGAAGTTTTGTATTTGAAAAGTAAAAATTGCTATTTTAACCCAGGAGTCACTTATGTTGAAGTCACAGGAGTTAAAGCTATTTTAATTGAAGGCGTGTGATTTTACATAAGAAATACGGATGGCTATATTAAAGTATTATTCAGTAAATAATTCTGCTTTTATAAATTGTTTGTTAACTCATAAAAAAACCTCTCTCCAAACCACTCTTCATGGAAAAGAGAGGGTGTGAAAATCCCGTTTTTTTTGTGGGGAAGGGGTGAGTTTTTAGATTTTATCAATCCTTAAAAGTATTTTTTAAACATTTTCTTGAAATTAGATTTTTTTTGATTCTAATCCTGATTTTAACTAATAGTCAAATATTCTCATAATCGTCTAAGTTTATCTTAATTATTAAGAATAAAAATTGCAATTTATCGACCTTTAGCTAGATCGGCATAAATGATAATTTCTATGGCTAGAACTGCTAATAGAAGAAGTTCAAAGGTACAAAATATATGAATTACTAAGGGAAGATTTGTCTCTAGAGACCAGAAAGTAAATAAAGCTACTAAACCAGAGAAAACAAAGGTAATTTCATCAATAATTAACTGCTCTATTTTGCGCCTTTTTCTTCTTTTATCACTTCTATGAGCAATTTCCCAACTAAATATAGATTCTATATCTGAATAATCTGTTTGTGTTTTGACTTTTTCAGTGAGAGTCAGTCGAATATATTTTCCGATAGCTGAAATTTTTTCGTCATTAACTATATAAGTCCAACCGAGAATTAGGCAAACCCAAGGAATAACTAAGAGGGCATACAAATTAGTTTTGTTTGATAGAGCAAAGGAGAGAATGCTACCAAATATTCCTAGGGTTATATAAATCATTTGGTCTCGGAATTCAATACGTTTTAGTTGCTCTTCTTTCAATTTTTCATATTCGAGTAGAAAAGCTTGAAGTATGGTTTTTTTGTCGTTCATGGATTTTTTTGACGGCTAAAATTACTGGGTTAATATAATTATCAATTAGGCAATATTATTTTATGCGATCGCCTGAATATAATATTCACTCTAATAGTAAGCATTCAGGGATTAGAATTCAGCTATTAGCTATGAGTTATTCACTGATTATATTGGAAGTAGGAATTAGTCTCTAAGGAGAATTAAAAAGTTTGTTTAGACAGCATCCGTATATTAGGTATGTTATGTAATTGGTCATCAGGTAACCTTAGTAGTTACTTGCATAAATTCAAAACCTGAGAGCTGATTTTTTAAGTGCTGAATGTTTACCTTTAATAAGTTGGTAATAGAGTCTATTGAGCAATATTTTAAATCAGTTAAAGTTTCTTGAAAAATTGTTCTATTTTTACACTTTTAAAAATAAATTACCATAATACAAAGCAATTCAATTACAACTAGGTAAAAGCTATGGTTTGTGCGGTTATTTTAACAGCAATTCGTATCGAATATATGGCGGTATCTGCTCATCTTAGTGATTTGAGGGAGGAGATACACCCTAATGGGACAATTTATGAGAGGGGCCAATTTTCTGTTGGTGGCCAAGAGTGGGAAGTGGGTATTGTCCAGACTGGTGCTGGAAATTCTCCTGCAGCGATGGAGGCTGAGAGAGCGATCGCTTATTTTAAGCCTGATGTGATTCTATTTGTTGGGGTAGCTGGAGGAATTAAGGATGTCCAATTGGGAGATGTGGTTGCTGCTACTAAGGTTTATGGTTATGAGTCGGGAAAGGTGGCTGAGACTTTTAGGCCAAGGCCGGATGTTGGCCGTTCAACTTATAATTTGATTCAACGGGCAAAAGCTGAGGCAAGAAAAAGAGATTGGTTAGCTAGATTTTCTGATTCAGCTCAACCTAATGTATTTGTTGAGCCTATTGCTGCGGGAGAAAAGGTGGTTACTAATAAGAAATCAGATTTATTTGAGTTTCTTCAGCACAATTATGGTGATGCTTTAGCAGTGGAAATGGAAGGTCATGGTATTTTAAAAGTTGCTCATGCTAATCAACAGGTTTCGGCTTTAATTATTCGGGGTATTTCTGATTTAATTGATGGGAAAAGTAGGGCGGATGAAGGGGGTTTTCAAGAAATAGCTGCTCGTCATGCTAGTGCTTTTGCTTTTGAGGTTTTAGGGAAGTTTTGGTTAAGTAGAAATCAAGAATATAATGGGGAAAGTCATCCAAAGTCTTCTAATTTTTTGGCTGATAATTTTGAGGAAAGTATGAAATTACAAGAGGTTTTAATTGACTATTTTAATGCTCGGCAGAAACCTGGTCAACATTTAAAGTCATTAGTAAATATTAGTCAGATACAGGTTGATACAGCGGCAATAGATTACAATTTACCTGTGAGAGAGTTAATTCCTAATTTTTATCCTGAAATTTTTAAAAGTAGGGAGAATTCTCTATCTTTTCTGAGAGTTTTTCGGAGTCATTTACTTAAAGATTCTGATGAACAATTATTTGTTAATAAAATCATTGCAATGATTCGGTAATGATGGGGATATTTACCACTCTATATCAATAGTAAATTATAGTTAAAGTAAAACCGGTATAAGCTGATTTATGTTCAAGTTGAGTATTGATGAAAAAATTAAGTTAGAGGAAATTTTAACTGACTATTTTAATGGGCTAGAAAAACCTAGCGAAGGTTTAAAAGCAATGATAAATATTAGTGAGGTACAAATTGATATAACGACAATAGATTACAAGTTACCTGTGAAAGAGTTAGTCACTAATTTTTATAGCTTAATTTTAAAGAAACCAGAAGATTTAGAATCTTTTTTGATATATTTGCAAAATAAATTAGATCCAGATGAAAGATTGACTATCAAAGGATATATTGAAAAACTTAAGCCCAAGCGATCGCGAATAAACCAAATTCCTGATCATCGTTCACGTATGTCTAAAAAAAGGCAACAAAACCATGAAATACCGACATCTAAAACACCTATCAAAATAAAAGATAATAATAAAGATAATAATAAAGATAACAATATAATTGTTAAATATGATTTAGATGAGTTAGTCTACAAATTTAGAAAAGCATTAGATTATCAAGGAGTTTTTGCTTTTAGTCTTGGGGAAGAGTACACAATTTTAAAGAATTATATTATTGAGAGAATTCTCCACGAATTACAGGAGAAAACTCAACGTGATTATTGGTCTCGTGAGATTAGATTGAGTCGGAATTTAAAATCAATTGATGATGACTTAAAAAATAACAACATAAATCAAATAACTGATTTATTAGCTGAGACTGATCCTTTAGATGTTGTATTAATAATTTGGAATTACAATATCAATAAAAAAAATTTAAATTCGATGACAGATATTTTTTTATCAGAAATAAAAACGAAATGTAATTGCTATTTAGAAAATAAAAGTCGCTGTTTAATTATTATTTTTGCTAATGTTAAGATAAAACAATCTATTCAGGGTTGTATTAACCTGAGCATACCTAAATCATTTCAAATTAATGAATTATGTGACTGGTTTAGGGGTTATCTTCAAAAATTACAGATACAAGATGATATGATAAATACATGCCTTAGAAAGTTAAGAAATGCTGATGGTCATTTGCTTTCTACTTATAATACTCTTGAAGGAATTATTGACGAACTACGAGCAATTAATTGAAAAAATATTGAAAAAATGAACGACTTAGCAAATAGACAATATGAAGGTCAAGGTAATGACCAAAAGTATGAACGATTAAAAGACGAAAAGGGGAAAGAATTTCTAGATATACCCATAAAAAAAGAACCTTATATTGCTTCTAAAAATTTGGCTGAGGCAGTCAATGATGCTCTCTATTTACGCCGCCCTTTATTGTTGGAAGGTGAACCTGGTTGTGGTAAAACTCGTCTTGCTTATTCTATTGCTTATGAGTTGGGTTATCCTTTGAAAGAATGTTATATTCGTTCTACGATTCGGGCTGAAGAATTACTCTATACTTATGATAATATTCGCCGTTTATATGACCTTCAAGAATATAGATTGATTCAGGGTAAATTAGAGGAGAAAGATATTAATAATTCACCTCAAGTAACTAATGTTATTGACCGGGAAACATATATAGAGTTGGGCAAGTTAGGAGAGGCTATTGAGCTTTCTGATAAAAATAATATTCCTTCGGTGGTTTTGGTTGATGAAGTTGATAAGGCTGATATTGATTTTCCTAATGATTTACTGTTGGTTTTAGATAGGTTACAGTTTGAAGTAAAGGAGGTAAAAAACTTGAAATATGATGCTCTTCGAGGAGAGGAGCGGGAAGACAGAAAGGATTTTTTGCCTTTGATTATTATTACGAGTAATCAAGAGAAAGAATTACCTAAGGCTTTTTTACGTCGCTGTCTGTTTTATTATATTGGCTTTCCGAATAAGGAGGATTTGAGGAAGATTATTATTAATCATTTTCAACAGGATGTTTCTCCTCTTTTTGAAGTTGCTTTAACTAAATTTGTAGAACTTCGTGACGATATTTCTTGGCGGAAAAAACCTAGTACGGGAGAGTTTATTAATTGGTTGCGACTTTTAGAAAGAGGATTGCCAAATAATACAACTCAGGAGTATCAGGAAATCAAAGCTGAAGTTTTAAGGGAGACTAAATTATATCAACTTCCTTTTCTCCATACTTTAGTAAAAAATCAAAGTGACCAAAATACTATAGAAAAGTTAAAAAATGATTGATTTTGAATTATTAATTGTTGAATTTGAAGCTCTTTTATTGCCTTTATTTAATAGGTTGAGGTAAAAGAGCTTAGATTTGGTTGATTCGCGAAACTAAACACTAATAAAGCAACAAAATCCAATACCAAACCAGTAGATAAGCTGAAAATTAATAAATGGTTGACTTTGAATTATTAATCGTTGAATTTGAAACTATTTTATTGCCTTTATTTAATAGGTTGAGGCAAAAGGATATTCCCGTGGGAATTTCTGAATATTTACTGGCGATTAAAATGATTCAATCTCGAGGGGCGTGGCAGGATATTGAACGTTTAAAACGACTTTTATGTTTGTTATGGGTTAAGTCTTTAGAAGACCAATATATTTTTAATCAATTGTTTGAGGAGTTAGTTAGACCTGAGTTAGAAAAGCAATTACTAGAAGCTGATAAATCTCCATTGCCTAAAATTGATGAGGATTCTACTTCTCCTCCTCAAAAGACTGAAAATTTAGATATTAATAGTAATCCTATTTCTCAAGTTTCATCTAAAGTTCAAAAGGAAAATAAACCTCAACCTAATCAACCAACTAATTCAATCCCAATTCGCGATTTTTCGAGAAAATCTCTGTCAGAAATAACCCCAATAAAACTGAGATTTAGACAAAGTTATAATTTGATTCCCCGTTTACCAATAACTCGCCGAGAAATGACTAGTATTTGGCGTAATTTAAGGTTGTTAAAACGAGAGGGTGCGCCGGAAAATTTAGATGTTCAAGGAACAATTAATCTATTTTATAAAATGGGTTTTTTCTCTGGTGTGGTTTTACAACCTTCTAGAAAAAATCAAGTTAAGTTGGTTTTGTTAATTGACTGTGAAGGTTCCATGTCTCCTTTTAAATTGTTGATTGATACTTTACAGGAAAGTATTGAAAAAGTAGGGTTGTTAAATCAAAAGAATATTTTTTATTTTCACAATGTGCCGAGGGGTTATCTATTTACTAAACCTAATTTAACTAAGCCTTTGCCTATTGAGGAAATTTTATCTCAGGAAGTTGGTAATAATAGTGTGGTTATTGTTAGTGATGGGGGGGCGGCACGGCGCACTTATGATAGTGAAAGATTCCATCAAACTAAGGAATTTATACGGCAATTATCTGATAAAACTTATTTATATGGATGGTTAAACCCTGTTCCAGAATTTCAGTGGAGGATGACCACTGCTGAAGATATTGCTACGTTTATTCCTATGTATTCTTTAAATCCACAAGGATTAAATGATTTGGTTAAAATATTGTTAGGATATCCTTTTCCAATGGGAGTTAATTTGCATGGTTAAAACTATTGAGGCGGTTGTTAGAAAGCTATGGCTATCTCCGGAGAATGCCGTGGAAGAGGTGGTAAGATTTGAGCGTCGTTTTGGAGAAGAAAATTTTAAGCTTGCTTGTCATTGTGGGTTGTTTTTGATTTTAACTCCTGAATTAGTTAATTTAATTCGGATTAATTTTTTGGATGAGGAAAATATTCCTTGGATAGGAGAAAGTAATTTTTTGTTGTCTTCTTTATGTCGTCCTTTACAAGAGGGAGTTTATGAGGTTGAGCCTTGTGTGAGGGAAGTTTTGTTGGAGGAATTGGAGGATAAATTTGGTTGGCGACGACCTTTTGAATTGGCTGAATTTTTGTGGTTTTATTTGGATAAACAAGGGGAGAGAAAACCATCTGGAGAGTTAAGAATGGTTCAAGAATGGATTGCTCAAGCTTATTTAGATCCCGATAGGACAATTCGGGAAATGGAGAGCTTTTTATCTGAAAGTTTGCCGGAAGATAATCCGGTTTTGGGGTTAGCTGGTCAAGAAAAAATTCCTTATTTAGTGGAGATTTTGGCTCAACCTTTGGAGCAGACTAATTTATGGAAAGAGTATCAAAATTTGGTGCTTAATTCTCATGTTTTGGCAAAGTTATTGGTTGATGAAAAGGAGGGGTTAGGGGAGGAAATTGAGGAGTTAAAAGAAGAGTTTGGAGATGGGGAGGAGGTCAAATTAGGTAATGAGAAGTTTTTCTTAATTCATCCTGTTATTAAAAAGTTTTTGGCAGAGTTTCCTCCAGAAAAAGGAATAGATTATATCTGTGAAGCTAAATTACTAATTGTTGGAGAAGCTGGAGCTGGTAAAACAGCTTTAGCTAATAAAATTATCAACCCAAACTATCAACTCAAAGATGAAGATACAACCAAAGGAATTGAAGTTTATCAGTACAACTTTAAGACAAAAAACCAAAATGACTTTCAAATAAATATTTGGGATTTTGGCGGACAAGAAATTTATCACACTACCCACCAATTTTTCTTAACAAAACGCTCTCTATATATCCTTGTCGTTGATACTCGCAAAGAAGATACAGACTTTTATTATTGGCTCAATGTAGTAGAATTATTAAGCGATAATAGCCCCTTATTAATTGTGAAAAATGAGAAACATGAACGGCAACGAGAAATTAATCAACGGGGATTGCAAGGGCAATTTACTAACATTAAAGAAATCTTAGCTACCAACCTTGAAACTAATCGCGGTTTAGAAGAAATTATCAGAGAAATCGAACATCATATTAGTGAATTACCCCATATTGGCAGTAGTTTACCTAAAACTTGGAAACAAGTCCGGGAAATCTTAGAATTAGACTCCCGTAACTATATTAGTCTAGAAGAATATTTATCTATTTGTAAACAAAATGGCTTGACAAAATTGGAGTATAAATTACAGTTAAGTCGCTATTTACATGACTTAGGAATTTGTCTTCATTTTCAGGATAACCCACTGTTAAATAAAACAGTTATTCTCAAACCAGAATGGGGAATAGCGGCAGTTTATAAAATCTTAGATAATCCGACAGTTTATAATAACTTCGGCAAATTCACCAAAGATGATTTAACCAATATCTGGAATGAAGAAAAATATGTGGATATGCGCGATGAACTACTCCAGTTAATGATTAGATTTAAACTATGTTATAAAATTCTTGGTAATTCTCAGACCTATATTGCCCCTCAACTTTTAACAGAAAATCAACCAGAATATGACTGGGATGAAAATAACAATTTGATTTTACGTTACACCTACAAATTTATGCCCAGAGGAATTATCACTCAGTTTATTGTAGATATGCACCGAGATATTGAACAACAGAAATATGTTTGGAAAAGGGGAGTTATTATCAAGCAAAATGAAACCAGAGCAGAGGTAATTGAATATTACGACAGAAGAGAAATAAAAATTAGGGTTTCTGGACGACAAAAACGGGCTTTAATGACTCTCGTAACTTACCTATTAGATAAAATTCACAGTTCCTATAATAATCGACTCAAATATAATCACTTATTTCCTTGTACTTGTGCTGCTTGTAAAAATAGCCAGAATCCACATTTTTATAAACTTGAAAAATTAAAAGAATGGATTCGTAATGGTAGACTAAAAACTACCTGTGAGAATCATCCTTATAATGAAGTTAATATAAAGAGTTTAATTGATAATGTAATAAATATAGATTTATTATCAAAACTTAGATATATGGTACGCGATTAAATATAGCAGCAGCTCGTCCTGTAGAAATGGGAGAAAACTACACTAATAATCTAGTCACTCGACTTATTTCAGAATTAAAACCTCGTTGTTTAGCAATGACCGGAGTTTGTGCAGGTAATAAAAAAAAGACTTTTTTAGGTGATGTAATTGTTGCAAATCGAGTCTTTAAATTTGACTATGGTAAACTTGTTACTCATTACGAATCAATAGGTGATAAACAAATTTTTACTGAAGAAATATTCCATGATATTCGCACTTATAACTTGAAACGCCAATGGGAATTTATCATTCAAGAATTTCCCCAAGATTGGCTAAATACTATTCAAACTCCTAGACCAAAATCTGACTATCATCAAGAACGTTGGTTACTCCACAAACTCTATGATTTTAAACAACAACCATACAAATATTCACGTCCTGACCAGCACCCAGAAAGACCAACAGAATGCCCAGATTAGAGAAAAGTAATTCAACAATTAAGAGAAAAAGAATTATTAAAAACAGACTCCTTGGAATTAACCGAAAAAGCTCAGAAAGAAATTAACAATGAACGACTAGAATATTTAGAAGAACAACGCTATAAAGACCCATCATATCCACAAATTCATACAGGGGTAATTGCTACTACAAATAAAGTACAAAAAGACCCCCAACTTTTCCAACGTATCGAAAAATTACAACGGAAAATATTAGGAGTAGAAATGGAAGGTGCAGCTATTGGTGCAGTAGCAGAAATTGAGGAAATTCCCATAATTATTGTCAAGGGAGTTCAAGATTATGCTGATTATGATAAAAGTGATAAATTTCGTCAATATGCAGCGGAAGTTTCCGCCCGCTTTTTATTAGCTTTTTTGACTACAATAGAATTAGCAAGATTTCGGAAAAAAGGAGACTTATAAATTAAAAAATATCTGCAAAGTCAATATAATATAAATCTCAAAGAGCTACGCTGTTAATATTTAGTGTAAATAATTGATAGGACTCAAAAAATTGAAACTAAGATATAAATATAGGTGCTATCCAAACCTTATACAAAAAATTAATTTAGCTAAATTATTTGGATGTACAAGAGTAGTTTGGAATGATGGGTTAGCCTATTGTATTCAAGAATTTAAATCAACTAAGAAAAAGCCAACTAATTCCGAACTTCAAAAAGTCTTTATTACTCAAGCTAAAAAGACAATTGAGAGAAGTTGGCTAACCGAAATATCCGTAGTTCCATTGCAACAATCCTTAAACGATTTACATCAAGCTTATCAAAACTTTTTTAACTCAGCAACAGGTAAGCGTAAAGGAATGAAAATTAAATCTCCTAAATTCAAGAAGCGCAAGTCAAAACAGACTGCTAGGTTTACAAAAATAGGGTTTAAGCTAAGTCAAGATAAGGTATATTTAGCCAAAATAGGTAAAATAAAAGTTGCTTGGTCAAGACCCTTACCTATTGAACCTACATCAGTCACAATAATTAAGGATTCAGCTAATAGATATTTTCTGAGTTTTGTAATAGAAACATCTGCTGAAACATTACCCAAAACTGATAATTCTATTGGAATTGATTTGGGAATTTCTACTTTTGCTACATTGAATAATGGTCAGAAATTTGAAGCTCCTAAACCACTTAAGAAAAATCTCAAAAAATTAGCTAAGTTTCAACGCCAGCTTGCTCAGAAAATACCAGGTAGTAAGCGTAGAGAAAAAGCTAAATTAAGGGTAGCTAAACTTCATGCTAAAATCACAGACATTAGAACTGATTTTCTTCATCAACTATCCACTAAGTTAATTCGCGAATACGACACAATAGTATTAGAAGACTTAAATGTTTCTGGTATGGTTAAAAACAGAAAACTAGCTAAGGCTATTTCTGATTTAGGATGGAGAATGTTTAGGACATTATTAGAAACTAAATGTCAAAAATATGGTCGTGAGTTTAGAGTTATTAACAGATGGGAACCTACGAGTCAAAAATGCTCTCATTGTGGGTTTCGTGGAGGTAAAAAGGAATTAAATGTTAGAGAGTGGAATTGTTTGAAATGTGGCACACACCATGACCGTGATGTTAATGCTGCTGTAAATATTTTAGAAGTTGTTCAACTGAGAACCAAGGTTGAAGTAATTGAAACTAAAGTATTAGAAAATCCTGTACAATTATCTCTTTTCAATATAGTCGCCGACGGTCAGTCGGAGACTGAACAAAAACGAGCATTGAGCAAAGGTAAGACTTGCCGTAAAAAGCCAGCTAATTGTGATGAAATGCTAACCCGCTTTGAGTCTTTCAAGCAGCTTAATCTGTTTGATTGATAGATAAGAATCTCCTCGGCTTTAGGCAGGAGAGGATGTCAAAACAATCCCAGAGTCAATCTCTCAACTCTCTAATTTACAGAGCTTGATTTAGAAGATAATTAATACCCTAATTAAGGAGAAAATAATGAGTTCAACTGAAGCAATAATATTTTCTATTTTAAACCGAGATAACATTACACAACTGGAATTAATTTTCCAAAGATTATTTCAGCAATTTGATTCTATTTCTGGAAGGCGAGCATTTTTACAGTTAGCGGGAATAGATGACTATTTTATAAATGGCCGAGATTTTAATTTACCTCCTCAGCAATTTATAACTATATTAGTTGCTGACTTAAAAAGTTATAGAATCTCTCGACAAAATCCTTATTATCATCCACTGTTATTCATTATAGACTATGTAATTAATCAACCTAGAGAAAAATTTTATCATTTAGATGATCGAGATATTGAATATTTAGCAACGTTTCGGAAAAGGGGAGATTTACAAATTAAAATATATCTGCAAAATCAATCTCCTGAAACAATAAAACGTAATACTCAAAATTTAGATATTTACTTGAATAAAATTGAGAAAAATCTCAAAAATCAAGGTGCTTTAGATATACAAAATAACGTTCTAAGTAAAGATAGAAAGTTTGAATTTGAGCGTGTAGCAAAAATCACTGATTTTGAACTTCATTTCGATGCATTTAATATGAGAGGAGATGCGTTTTTTATCATCGATTATTTTCCCTCTATAAATACAAAAAGTTTAAGACAGTATTCTACTCAATGCCTAGAATATGGAAAAGATAAAGCTACTTCATCTGTTGGCACACAAATTTTAAATGCTAGGGTACCTTGTAATATTTGTTTTGCTATAGCTGTGGTTAAAAACTTAGACAAAGAAACTAAAATTAAAATACGTCAAGAAAATCCTTTCGATCAAAATCTAGATTTATTATGGTACGAAGTTCCTGTTATTTATTGTTTAGATGAAAAAATACTTTATTTTTATGACCAACCTTCATCATTCTGGGAAAAATTTAAGGGAGAAGTAGTATGGACAAGGTTGAGAGAAGTCATTGAAACGACTTTAACACCTTAATATACTTCTTAGGTCAACAATTTATTTTGTAGATAGCTGCTAAAATTTAAAACATCAATAATGGAAGAAAAGTCAAATGCCAAACACCCGTATATTCTCAGATATATCACAGGACGATTTGATTAAAATAGAGAGATTATTGGAAAATATTTTGATAAATATTGATGGTATAGCAGGAAGAAAAGCTATTTTGAAAAATGCTGGATTTGCTCAATATTTTATCGCTGGTCTTGATTTTAACTTAAATATTTATGAATTTATTACTATTTTAGTCTCCAAATTTAAAGACTATCGAGTTTCTAGTCAAAGATTAGATTATCATCCTTTAATAGCTTTGTTAGATTATCTTTTGAAGCAACCAGAAAGATATAACTTAGAGAATACAGATATAAAGTTTGCTCGGAAAATTATTAATATCGGTAAAATCAAAATCCAAGAATTAAAAGCAGAATTCAAAACCCAAGAATTAAAACCAGAATTCAAAATAGAAATACCTCATGAAACACCTACTATTGATATTCTAATTATTACAGCCCTAAAAGATGAATTAAACGCTCTGAAAAACTGTGATAATCAATCTGGAAAGAGTTGGCAAGAATTGAAAGACAGTTCCAATTATTCCTACTACAAAACTACTTTCAACCATAAAAACGGTACTCAATTAAATATAGTAGCGGCTCGTCCTGTAGAAATGGGAGAAAACTACACTAATAATCTAGCCACTCGACTTATTTCAGAATTAAAACCTCGTTGTTTAGCAATGACCGGAGTTTGTGCAGGGAATAAAAAAGAGACTTTTTTAGGTGATGTAATTGTTGCAAATCGAGTCTTTAAATTTGACTATGGTAAACTTGTTACTCATTACGAATCAATAGGTAATAAACAAATTCGTACTGAAGAAATCTTCCATGATATTCGCACTTATAACTTGAAACGCCAATGGGAATTTATGATTCAAGAATTTCCCCAAGATTGGCTAAATACTATTCAAATTCCTAGACCAAAATCTGACTATCATCAAGAACGTTGGTTACTCCACAAACTCTATGATTTTCAACAACAACCAGACAAATATTTACGTCCTGACCAGCACCCAGAAAGGCCAACAGAATGCCCAGATTGGAGAAAAGTAATTCAACAATTAAAAGAAAAAGAATTATTAAAAATAGACTCCTTGGAATTAACTGAAAAAGCTCAGAAAGAAATTAAGAATGACCGAATAGAATATTTAGAATACCAACATTACAAAGACCCCTTAAATTCTCAAATTCATACAGGGGTAATTGCTACTACAAGTAAAGTACAAAAAGACCCCCAACTTTTCCAACGTATCGAAAAATTACAACGGAAAATATTAGGAGTAGAAATGGAAGGTGCAGCTATTGGTGCAGTAGCAGAAATTGAGGAAATTCCCATCATTATTGTTAAGGGAGTTCAAGATTATGCTGATGATGATAAAAGTGACCAATTTCGTCAATATGCAGCGGAAGTTTCCGCCCGCTTTTTATTAGCTTTTTTGACTACAATAGAATTAGCAATATTTCGGAAAAAAGGTTGAGAGAACTCATTGAAACTACTTTGAAACTTACTTTATCTAAAATGTCAATAGTTCAATGGTTGAATTAATACTCAACTAAAATGAAATTAGGCGATCGCTACCCTATCTATTTTATCTAAAATCTAAAAACTATAACGTTATAGTTTAATTAATACTCGACCAAATAATGGCCATTCTTTCTATTCTCCCTGGACAGTATCAGTTTCCAAGTTAACTCCTGCATATAAAACTTCAATAGCAGAAGTAAACTCAATACTAGATAATGTAATTGACTCACCTTCTATATATTCGCAATAATGCCAAAAATTTCCCTCGCCGCGTTGAAAAACTTCTACAGATATTGATTCTGAGTCTACTAAAACATATTCTGGCAAACTGGAAATTTGACCATAATATTTAAACTTATTGCCGCGATCGTATTTTTCTGTACTGGGGGAAAGAACTTCAAAAATTACTGTAGGATGTTCGATAAACTGACGGGACTTTAAATCTTCAGTATTACAAGAAATAACTAAATTTGGATAGAAATAACGATCACTTTTACTATCGCGAACTTTCACATCCGACATATTAACTCAACATCCTTTTTGACGGAGATGAGGTACGAGAGCTGTACAAAAGTTAATCGCAATATCATTATGAGGAATACTTGCTCAAGCCATAGCTAAAATTTCACCATCTACATATTCATGGCGAAATTCCTGTTGAGCTTCCCATTCTAGGTATTCTTCTAGGGTAATTTTTTGATAATCTTGGGGTTGAGCGATCATAAGTTTTGTCTGGTTCAATGAAGATTTATTAAAAACAAGGACTTACTCTAGAAACCTGGTTTCTTTGGGTGGACTTACCCAGGCAAACCCAGAAACCGGGGTTTTTCCTCAATACTTATTCTTACTAGACAGTGGGAAGTTCTGGGAGTAACCATTGCTAACTAAAGCTGACAGCAATAATCAGGTATTAAACTCTCTCCAAAGAACTATAAGTGCTGTAAACCAATTCCTGTAATTCTCTCAGTCTTTCAAGTAAATGTTTTTTTACGATAACTTCTTACCCTCTACCTAGTATAACACATTCAAAAATAACTAACAGAAGCGATCGCCAAGTAAAACCTACCTTAGATGGCCAATAACCAAAAAATTCTGTTTCATTTTTGTTTCGTCTTCATAAATCCTGAATATAATACAATTAAGGAAATAAAATACTTTTTTATTACCCATAGGACTTATCCAGTACCCCTATATGTAGTGTATTTTGAATAATTAACTCAGATACCGAACCACAACTAGATCCTTTGCATCAGTCCTGACCTAATCTTAAATTCAAATATTTAACTTCCCAGAAATGGACCTAATTCTATGCCACACAACAGCAGACTTTGACGGTCTCGGCGCCGCCGTCGGACTCACCCACCTCCACCCAGGTAGTCGCCTCCTACTAACTGGCGGTTGCCACCCCACCGTCAAAGAATTCCTGGCCCTCCATCGAGACGAATTTGCCATCATCGAGCGCCGCTCCGTCAACCCAGAAAAAATCAGATCTATATATATAGTAGATACCCAAACACGCTCCCGACTTGGAAAAACCGCCGAATGGTTAGACTTACCCCACCTATCAGAAATTGTCATCTACGACCATCACTGTGAAACTCAAACCGACATTCCAGCCACCCAAACTTATATAGAAGCAGTTGGAGCCAGTACAACCCTAATAGTAGAAAAACTTCAGACTCTAAAAAATAATTCTTCCCCGATCTTAACTCCAGCAGAAGCAACAATTATGGCTCTTGGTATTCATCTTGATACTGGTTCACTAACTTTTGACAATACAACACCACGAGACGCAACAGCTTTAGCATGGTTAATGCAGCAAGGGGCAAGTTTATCCGTCATCGGCGAATATGTAGAACCAGGCCTATCACCCCAACTCCAAGATTTATTGAAACTAGCTCTAGAAAACTTACAACGTTCCACCGTGAGAACCTATCAAATAGGATGGATACTATTAAACACTGATCAACATGTTCGTGGTTTATCCAGTCTAGCTTCTAGCTTAATTGACCTCACAGAAATAGATGCTCTCTTACTAGCTCATACCCACTCCCTCAAAAACACAACAGAAAAAAGCCTAAATATCATCGGGCGATCGCGCATCCCAGAAACCAACTTCAACCAACTATTCCAACCTCTAGGGGGTGGTGGTCATAGCCGAGCAGCAGCAGTTAGTCGCCGAGACACCAACCCCCAAGCAACATTAGAAAAACTCGTAGACCAACTCAAAAATCAAATTCCTCACCCACCGACTGCTAAAGATTTAATGTCATCTCCAGTTCGGACTATTCCTCCAGAGACATCCATAGAAGAAGCTCACCGAATACTACTACGCTATAACCATTCTGGTTTATCAGTAGTAGACTCATCTGGAAAATTAGTCGGAATTATTTCTCGGCGAGATATCGACATTGCTCTCCATCATGGTTTTAGCCATGCTCCAGTTAAAGGTTACATGACACCCCAACTTAAAACTATTTCCCCAGAAACAAATCTCCCAGAAATTGAAAGGTTAATGGTTACTTACGATATCGGGCGGTTACCTGTCTTAGAAAATAATTCCTTAGTCGGAATAGTTACCCGCACCGACGTTTTACGGGAATTGCATCAACAACAACGTCCCCAATATCAACAACTAGGTTGCATTCCTGGTGAAACTTGTAAATCAGTTGCCGAACTTCTACAAGAACGTCTCGCACCCCAACTATGGCAACTTCTCAGTTGTGTTGCTGAGTTAGCAGAAAAACGAGGTTGGCAACTATACCTGATCGGAGGAGGAGTCAGAGATTTACTGTTATCAGAATTTGACGAAACTCTATTATTAACAGATATAGACTTAGTTGTAGATACTTGCCGCTCTAAGTCAGTAGCTAATGCTCCAGCGGTAAACTTGGGAAAAGCACTGCAAAAAATTTACCCAACAGCACGTTTAGAAATTCATGGTCAATTTCAAACTGCTGCTCTTCTCTGGCACCATGATTTAGTTTTAGACTCCCTTTGGATAGATATTGCTACTGCTCGTACAGAATTTTATCCCTATCCAGCAGCTAACCCAGAAGTTGAGGTAAGTTCAATTCGCCAAGATCTATATCGTCGAGATTTTACTATTAATGCTTTAGCAGCACGGCTTACTAAACCAGGCACTGGAGAATTACTTGATTTTTTTGGTGGGTTATTAGATTTGCAACAGAAACAAATTCGGGTATTACACGCTAATAGTTTTATTGAAGACCCGACTCGTATTTATCGGGCAGTCAGGTTTGCGGTAAGATTGGGTTTTGAGATCGAGTCAAAAACAGAGGAATATATTCGTTATGCAATTAATAGTGGAGTATATGACCGCGAAAATGTTAAAAAGGGAGAAAAGAATAGAAGAGCGCCGGCTTTAGAAACTCGACTCAAAAGTGAGTTGAAATATATTTTGCAAGCTCCCTACTGGAAACCTGCTTTAAGGTTATTAGGAAATTTGGGAGCGTTGCGTTGTATTCATCGCACCTTGGTGTTAGATAGGAACTTATGGCGACAGGTGTGTCTACTTGATAGGTGTTTACAAGGTTTTGATCCTGACAAGAAATTGTCTCATTGGCAAATGCGCTTAGAGGTTTTGATAGTTAGTTTAGAGTCTGGGTATCGGAGTTTGGTTGGAAAAAATTTACAGTTGTCTGTGGATAGTGTGAAGAGGTTGGAGGAGTTGGAGTTGGCAAAAGTTATGGTTATGGAGAATTTGCCAAAGTGTGATACTCCGAGTCAGGTGGTGTGGTTGTTGAGGGAATATGATTTAGGAATGTTGATTTTGATTATTGTGCAATGTGACCGTTGGATGCGACGCCAAATTTGGCAATATTTGACTCAGTGGGCAAATGTTAAACCTGTTTTTAATGGAAATGATTTAAAATTGATGGGGTATAAGCCGGGGCGTCAGTTTAAGTTGATGTTGGATGATATTTTGGCTGCGACTTTGGATGGGAAGGTGAGCGATCGCTCTGAGGCTGAGAAGTTTTTAGCTCAATATTATCCTCAATAGTTAGGAAGTAGGAGAGTAGGGGGTGGGAGCATCTGGCTCTCGTACTTGTGGGTAAGGTACTTTCAATTTCAGAAGTCAAAATTTAGCGATCGCTACTTTGACATTTCTATCTTCTAAGTAGTAGAAGATTTTAACAGAGATTATCTTGCCTATTTAGGGTTTGCTGAAAAAGTCTTTTAATGAGCAGAGGAGTAGGTAGGGAGCTAACGCGAATGCGACATGAACGCATTTTTGTTATGGAACGTCCCTACGGAGGAACAGGGAAGGTATAGATGAGGTAGTCGGCTCTATAGTCGTTTTAATTAAGATTGAAACAAAAATTGAGTACAATAAAATTAAGTCAACTAGAAACTATTTTGAGCTATGTCTTACAGTTTAGACTTCAGACAAAAAGTAATAAATTTTGCAGAAAATGGCGGTAAAATTACCAAAGCAGCTCATACATTTGGGATAGGAAGAGCTTCGATATATAGATGGTTATTTCGCCCAAATATTGAGCTTACACGATGACAATATAGTGGTAATATATATAGTGTCTTTGTGTAAGACCTGTTATCTTTAAATGTAGTACAAATTTATGCTACTACTACCAATACCTTCAAATATATTACATCAGTAGTAATTTGTATTGTGCAAACATACTAGCCCATGTTGCTATAAGTCCCTTAATGTCCAACTTTTCTACTCCCCAACTCTCCCAATCTCCTACTCCCTAAATTAACCAAGATGAAAGGTCTCTTTGAATCAAATTTTGTAGCTTAAGAATATCTTCACGGTAGAAATCAATTAATAGCTGACGTTCTTCTGAAGAAAGAGGTTTGAGTTCTTTTCCTCCTGAATTGAAATTGATTAAGCTAGAGCGTAATTTTTGTCTCATTTCCCGAGGCATTACCACCCTTAAAATAGATGAAACTGCTGCTCTGACAGGATTTTTAGTTTTGATTAAATTATTCAGAGATTGGTTCTTAGGAACTGCAGCAACTTGTTGACGTTTTGAGGTGTCTGGAATAAAGTTACTATTTACTCCAATAAATTGATACATATCCTGCATCATTCCCAAAGAATTTTCAGACAAGTTATCATACAGATAAATTTTCACTCTTTCTTTCCCAAAAGTATCAAAATAATGCTTAACTGGAGTAAAGTAAAATCCTTTTTTAAGAGTGAAAGAAGTATCAGCACGAAATCTAACTTGTTCAGTTAAAGAATGAAGTTTTTCCATATTTATAGAATCACGAAGGTGCATTAAATAGTCAGAATAAGCTCTATCTACTGGATTTCTAAGTATAGCTATCATTTTCACATCAGGAACGTATTTAATAATCCTTAAGGATGAAAATTTATAATGAAAAAGATAATTAGGAGATACTTCACCAATAGCAACTTCATCTTGAACATCGTTAAAAAGGTTGCAGTATTTTTCCCAAGTATCAATTATTTTTGGATTTGGTTTCCCTTGAAAATTTTCCCAATCTCTCTCCAAAAAGTTTGTTTCTTTGACAGGACTCATATAAACTTGGGGATGTTGGTTTAAATATTGATAAATTGATGTAGTTCCTGCTTTCTCTATGCCTACAACTAAAAAAGTTGGTAACTTCATTTTGTTTCTCCTAAATTTAATTGATTAAGATATAACATATTCGGTTATTAATATGGTACGGTTAGTAGGTAGATATTTTTTAATTGTTCCCTATTCTACTCCCTAATTCCTGATTCCTGATATGGAATAAGGCACTTACGGTTACCAAAAATTCGCTTAAATATAAATTAAATATAAATAAGCAAAAACTTTAATATCAAAAAAGTATCAATACTTAGGAAGCCGGGTTTATAGGAATTTTTATGGCATTGATGTAATTTCCTTACCTAGGGTAATTTTTCCATCCGAATGCTGTGTAAACAGGCATTTTTTATCCTAGAAAATATCTAATTACCACTATTCCCTACTCTCTATTCCCTTAGAGCTGATTTATTTTTTTTTGCTGTTTGAGTTTCTTTTCAATTTTTTTTGATTAGGGTATAAATGTTGAGTTTAATAGAAAACCAGTCGGTTCATCATCATCATTTTCTTCAGTATATAATTTTGGAAGAACTGAATGATACTTCTGGGTTTGTTATTGAAACTTTCTATCTATATTTAGGAAAATTTTTGATTCTGCCAATAATAAATCATGTAATTATATCAATCTAAAACTAGTTTTATACCAAACTATAATCAGGAGGTTTATAAACATAATTTTTTGCTATATTTAGTGTTGTGATCACTACAGGATGATAATTTAAAATTTTGCTTAAATAACTAGAGAAGGAGTGCTGATACAATCTAGCAATTGACTAATAGGAAAGCTATTATAGACTATTATATATTTTTTTATTTTCAGGTAATTTCATATATTGCAATAACCTAGTTTGGAAAAATATAGCCAACATTTTGTAACTTTTAGTAATAATAATTCAAGGTAATTATGGTTGTAATCTATTTTTTTTACTACTCTTTTTTATCAAGTAGTTAAATTGACTTTAAAATTGTTATGAGGCAAGTTTAGAATGTAATAATTGAGTATAATTTATCATTAAAAATAATCAGAAATAAATTAAAAAAATGAAAAAAATTAAGCTTGAATTAATTTGCATTATTTACCCAAAAATTGGGTAATTAAACGAAATTTATTAGTTTGAAAATAATAATATTGCTATCAACTAGGTTTCTTCTTTTGCTGCATAAATACTGTTACAAATTAGATTAAATAATCTAACATTTAATTAGTATTTAATGATTGCATAAATAATAATCTTTGTCCAGCGCTAAAATATTATATAAGTATTATGGCTATTTCATACAAAATAATTGGGGATATGCCCAGTTTCCCACCAGCAAAACCAGACTTAATTTTGCCTTTAAATATACTTGAGCCGTTAAGTCAACTATTACAAAAAACCGTTCAAGGTTTAGACAGTATAATCATTACAGAAGATATATTGGCAACCACTCAATCCCTGATTTTTCCAGGGGTAAAATTCACAGCAGTTATTTCCAAGAAGTTTAATGGGCTTTTGTGGGGCAAACTCATCAAGGATTTATCAAACCCTAAGAGCCAGAATAGAGAACAGCAAGAAAAAAGTTATAGTTTACAATCTAACTCTTTTAGCTTTCCCTTTAATACGAAAAATTTGGGAAGTTTAAAACTTAATGTAGGGTTAAGTTTTGATCCAGAGGAAATTAAATTTTTTTTACACCAAATTATTAATAGATTAGAGGCAGACAAAACTAAGTTATTCATAAGATCTAAACTTAAATATAGAATTAATCATCTTCAAGCAAATAATAGTAGTATCCAGAGTGAATTTACCTTGAAATTAATCAAATTATTGACTTCTGATGAAAAAATAGATTCTATTTTCAGGATGACAAGTAATCAAAAACCAAGGGAAAAAAAAAATTATACTGAGCTATCAAAAATTAATTTTCATAGCAAATCTACTACTAATACTGAATTCATAACAGAAACTAATTTGCTACAAAATAAGAAATTATTAGCATCAGATTCAGTTATGAATGATCAAGAATATCCATTAGTATGTAAACCTATTGAGATAGCTCTAAATCAAAAACTAGAACAAGAAAGACTTCTTAATCAAGTCACAGCTCAAATTCGTCAAAGTTTAGAACTGCCAGAAATTTTATCAACTGCTGTGAAGGAGGTCAGAAAGTTTATACAAGTAGATAGATTATTGATTTATGAGTTGAATAATCCCTTATTATTAACAGATAATATTACAACAGTAAATGAACAAAAAGGCTCCGTCAAGTATGAGTCTTTGGTATCTAATAAAATTTCTTCTTTATTAGGTTTAAGTGAGAGAAAAAACTGCTTTTTTCTTCCTAATAGTTCTTTATTTGAATATAGTAAAATCTCTGTTCATTTTATAGCTGATATTGAAGTAGCTTATGAGAAGTTTCCTGAGCTACTAGAATTGATGGAACAACATCAAATAAAAGCTAAATTATTAGTACCAATTATAGTTGATCAAAAATTGTGGGGATTATTAATTGCTCATCAATGTTCTGAGCGAGAATGGCAAGATGATGAAAAAAGATTTCTTGAAGAAATTGCAGAACATTTAGCTATCGCTATTTATCAAGCTCAATTATATGGAGAATTACAAAAGCAAAAACAAACTTTAGAAAAACGGGTAGTTGAGCGAATTCAGGATCTTTATGATGCGGTTCAAAGTGCAGAATCAGCTAACCGTGCTAAAAGTGAATTTTTAGCTACAATGAGCCATGAATTACGCACTCCTCTGACCTGTGTTATTGGTATTTCTTCAACTCTTTTGCAGTGGTCTTATGGCAATAGAGGAGCTAAGAAAATGCCGATACAAAAGCAAAGAGATTATTTAAAAATAATCCATGATAGTGGCGAACATCTCCTGGAATTAATCAATGATATTCTAGATTTATCTCAAGTAGAAGCAGGCAAAACAGTATTAAAAATTAGTGAATTTTCTCTGTCTAAAATTAGTTATGAACTTTTGCAAAATTTTAGGGAAAAGGCGGAACAGAATGAAGTTAAACTAATTTTTGAACCAACAGTAAATCCACAATTAGATCTATTTGCTGCTGACCAAAGACGAGTTAAACAGATTCTTTTTAATCTTCTGAGTAATGGGATTAAATTTACTCCTAATGGGGGTAGTGTAAGACTTAAAGTTATGAGATATAAAAATACAGCAATTTTTCAAGTAGAAGATACTGGTATGGGAATTTCTCAAGAGCAAAAACCATTATTATTTAAGAAATTTCAACAACTAAATTCTCCTTATAACCGTCAACAAGGAGGTACTGGTTTAGGTCTAGCTTTAACTAAACAATTAGTTGAACTTCATAATGGAATTATTGAAGTGGAATCTACTGTCAATGTCGGCTCTACTTTTACAGTTAAATTGCCAGCACAACAACTTAAATCAGGAAATGAAAAACGTAAACAAAAAGGAGAAAGTTTATCAAATGTTTTATCTTTACAAGGCAGTGTAGTATTGATCGAACAAGAAGAAGATATCGCTACAGTAATTTGTGATATTTTAACAACAGCAGGGTTAAAGGTTGTGTGGATAATAGAAGGTTCTACTGCTGTTGAGCAAGTCATTTTATTGCAACCTGTTGTTATAATTATAGATATGCAGTTACCGGGAATTAATGGCATAGAAATTATCGATCAGTTACGCACAACAAGCAGCAGTAAAAATATTAAATTTTTGGCATTAACTACTTTGAATACAGAAATAAATCGGGAATATTGTGATGCTATTGGTGTGGATGAATGTTTAACTAAACCAGTTAATCTTGAATATTTATTGAATAAAATGATACATTTACTGGCTAATTAAAATCAATTGCTATTTGTCAGTTATCTAAGCAATTAACAGGTATAAAATCTTGTTAATTTTGCCTTAGAAAAATTCTCAAAAATCACATAGCTTGTGCTATGTTAGTATGGAAATTCTTAAAAAGATTAGCAGTAAAAATAGAAAAAACTATTGATCAAGTCAAACACGAATTACTTTCAGACTATTTGAGCCAAAAGTTCAAGAAGCCTACAATAATATTCAGGACTATTTTTATTTCTTATGTGCTTTTTACCCTGGTTTTGAATATGGTATCTATTTTGAGGCGATCGCTATAATTTTTTTAAAAAGCCTGAAATAAATTAGTAGGTTATATATAATGTTATTGCTTAAGTCCTGATCTAAAATTTTGGGATGTTCCAGTTCCTTATGGATATTTACAGCGATCGCTATGAACTTAAATCAGACTCTAATTCACCAACACCAGAAATACTAGTGGTGAGTATTTTTTTGAGACCTAATTTTTTGGCCATTGTACTGATTAGTAGTGAGTACTACAAGCTTATGTTTAAGCGGTACTAGAACGGAGAGAGAAAAGACCAAAATCAAAGCTATTTTTAATTATGACTAACAAACATCCTAATCTACTATTACCAAAAGGCTTAATAGTTTCTTGTCAAGCTCCTACGAACTCCCCTTTACATCATCCAGAAGTAATTGCAGCTATGGCACAAGCATCTATAAATCAAGGTGCAGTGGGAGTCAGAATAGACACTCCATCACATATTCGGGCAGTGCGACAGAGAATTACTCAACCTATCATTGGTTTGTGGAAGCAACAAGTACCAGGCTTTGAAGTTTATATTACACCCCGTTTATCAGATGCAGAAGCGATCGCTCAAGTTGGAGCAGATATTATTGCTATTGATGGTACTCTCAGAAGACGTCCGGATGGAGCAACTTTAGCAACATTAATTAATTTCATCCACAATGAATTGGGAAAACCAGTAATGGCAGATGTGGATACTATAGAAGTAGCAAAAGTAGCAGTGGCAGCAGGTGCAGATTTTATTGCTACTACTCTGTATGGTTATACTGAGGAAACTAAAACAGAATCTCCCCCTGGCTTTGAACTATTAAAGCAGATGGTAAAAAAAATAGCAGTTCCGGCAATTTGTGAAGGTGGAATTGCTTCTCCAGCAATGACAAAAAAAGCTATAGATTTAGGAGCTTATGCTGTTGTTGTAGGTACAGATATTACAGGAATTGATAGTAAAGTTAAGGCTTATACAAGTTAATACTTCTGGTGTATGTGTCCTAACTCGTCTCTTTCAAAGAGAGGGGTTCAATTCCCCTTTCCTTTCCAAAGAAGGTAGTCGGGAGGTTAGGTTTCACCAACAACTTTGACCTAGACACCCTAGTAGTGGATTGACACATCTATGTAAAGGATTCTTAAATATTTTCCACGGTCTCAATTTTAGCGGTAAATATGCACTCTATTATCTTTGGCTGATAGTTATTAAATACCCAAGATTATGATAAAATTTGGATAGTAATATTTGACCAAAAAATTCAGGTCAATAGCTTCCTCTTTTTAGGGGATGAAAAGAATAAAGTTCAGTATATCAAGTCTGATGCTGAGCAGGGTCGGTACTGATAACTGATAAGTTAAATAACTTCGGAGGAAATTTAAAATTTATACACGGCCTTTAGCTCGGTTAATTGAACAATTACAACGTTTGCCTGGAGTTGGCCCGAAAACAGCACAACGTTTAGCACTATATATTATTAAGCGCCCGGAAGCAGAAATTCAAGCTTTAGCTGAAGCTCTGGTTGATGCGAGGAAAAAAATAGGTTTATGTCAGAAGTGTTTCCATTTATCTGCTGAACCTATTTGTGAAATTTGTCGCAACCCTCAGCGAGACAAAGAAGTTATTTGTGTTGTCTGTGACTCCCGTGATTTAATTGCCTTGGAAAAAACACGGGAATATAAGGGTCAATATCACGTTCTGGGTGGAGTAATTTCGCCTATGGATGGTATTGGTCCGGAACAGTTGAGTATTCAACCATTGGTACGGCGAGTGAGTCAGGAAAATATTCAGGAAGTAATTATTGCTATTAGTCCCAGTGTGGAAGGAGAAACTACTACTTTATATGTGGGTCAGTTGTTGAGACCTTTTACAAAAGTTACCCGCATTGCTTTTGGTCTGCCTATGGGAGGAGATTTAGAATATGCTGATGAGTTGACGTTGGCGCGTGCCTTAGAAGGGCGGCAGGAATTAGAGTAGTCGGGCAGGTTGATAGAAAAATTGAATGAATTAGAGTTTGCTGTGAATAATTTAAAAATTTTTATCAGCTAAAAGTCTAATTTTTTAGCATTGTATTGCTTAATAAGCTTAATTCTTAATCTAGTATGAATAATAATTTTGTAAATCTCTAGTAAACATTATCAATACTTACAAAAAATCTGTAATACTAATTTCAAAAAATATTATTAGAATAGAAATAGAATGGGTATAAGTTTATTTGGTGGTTGTTACAGAGTAGTTACGAGCACTATCAGTAACAAAAAGCAAAATAACCATTGCATTAACTACCTATTATTATATAGATTAAGGAGATGTTTTGATTGCTGATTAATTAAGTTATTAAGGCAAAAAAATTATGAATTGCTATAGAAAAGTTGCCAAATTTTAATGGCAATAAAATAGTCATATAAATGTAATTGAACATTAATTACTATAGTCACAAAATATAAGAATAAGGGCTCACCATTCGCTTAATTTTTTAGGAAATGCTTTTCAAAAACAGTTACACATTTTACCCTCACGGGGTTAAAAGCAGCTTAAAACCATTTATAGATAGTGCTTCTCCAGATATTTAATCCGTCAAAAATTGACGTTTTTTTTGAGAATAATAATTATTCTTTTTAGGATGTAGGTTAGCGGTATAGCTGCCGCCACCATCCTCCGCTAAAGCTAATTCACATCACTGAAATTAGGTTAATTTATTATTCAATAATAAAATTACATCACATTCATGTAAATCAATTGACTTTTTTTTAATGATCAGATGAATTGCTAGACATTGACTGTAAGTAATTAGATATTATCTAACATTGACAGAGCTTTTAATTACCTTTGATAATCAGACTTTTTTTGAGAACTAAGCTTTATTATCTGTTGAACAATATAAACTAAATAATCCCCAGCAAGTACCTATAATTCACCATACATACCTACCCAAAAATTACTATTTTTTCTGTCTCTTCGCCCTGTTTTTTTTATCGACAAATATATCTTTGATATCCTAATTTTTTGATATAATTACCATGATAAAATTCAGCAGTGTAAGCAATGGCTACTAATACAATTAAATTAGTAAAACGTTGTATATTAGCCTGACTAACTTCTAGATTATATTTTCCTTTCTTACAACTAGACAACATAGCTTCAATAAACATTCTCGATCGATAATTTTTGATAATTTTATCTTTTCAATATTTGTCAACAAGTACCAAGGTTATTTATCCATTTTATTTTTATATTTTCTTCTCCAATAGGCAGCTAAATTAAAATACCTAAATTATTTTTATGAGTAATATTAATGTTACTTAAAAATATTGAATTTCCCGGATATACGGCTAAATT
Source organism: Trichodesmium erythraeum IMS101 (assembly GCF_000014265.1). Lineage (NCBI taxonomy): Bacteria > Bacillati > Cyanobacteriota > Cyanophyceae > Oscillatoriales > Microcoleaceae > Trichodesmium > Trichodesmium erythraeum. The sequence goes on along the minus strand of NC_008312.1, from coordinate 2,142,483 downwards.
AGTGAATTAATAGTACTTTTAACCGTTTTATTTATAGTCAGTATTCATTTTTTGCCTGAAAAAAAATAAATTTTTTGAGGTAATTTTAGCTTTTTTAGCCAGTATGATAACTCTACACCATAGAATTATCTATCTGCAATAAATAAAAACTTATATTTTTTTAATGACCGTAAAACTAGTTTAATAAGTCATTTTTGTTATGCCAAATTACTAGAGCCTTTTTTATTCAAAACTAGCCAATAAATAGGTAATACTCGTTTTTTACATCTGACAGAAATAACAAAGATATTACTATCTTTCCATTGCGTCTTATCTATAGTAAAAATTAATTGACTACCATCGGGAAATTATGGACTAAAAATCATAATTATCATCGGAAACCACAACAAGGGAAAGCTCAAAAATATAATGTTAAAAATCTTTAGACATCTCCAAAATAAAAAATAAGGTAAAATTATCAAAACCATTTATGTATGAAGTCTCCCAAATGAATCCAACTTTAGAATATATTTATAATCATCCAAAAGAAACAAAAAGAATTATTGGCATTACTTATGAACAGCTAATAAAATTAATAGCAAAGGCCCAAATAATAGAATCAGAGAAAAAGGAGGCGATCGCCAAAACAGAAAAAAGACTAATTAAAGCAGGTGGAGTCAGAAAAAAGAATTTAACAAAGGAAGAAGAAATAATTTTAACGTTATTTTATTTACATCAAATACCAAGTTTTCAAACATTAGGAATTAACTTTGGTATAAGTGAATCAAGTGCTAATAATATTTTTCATTACTGGATAGATATTTTCAGAGAATTACTGCCAGCAAGTTTATTAGAACAAGTAAAAAAAAAGAAAATGAATTGGAATGGGTAAAGGAGATATTAACAGAATTAGAATTAATTGTAGATAGTACAGAACAAAGTAGAGAAAGACCAAGTGAATATAAAGACCAAGAAAAATATCAAATATGAAAAAAGAAAAATCATACTTTTAAAAATCAAATAATAACGACACCAAAAGGAACAGAAATAGTAGATGTAATAGTAGGAGAAAAAGGTCCAGTAAGTGAGGTAAAGATATTAAGAAAACAACAGGATAAATTTGATAAAAAACAAAAATTTTAAGGAGATAAAGCTTATGAAGGAATAGAAAGAACTACCACACCAAAAAAGAAACCAAGAAAAAAAGAAATGCCGCTAGAAATCAAAGAAGAAAATCAAGAAAAAGCCAGAAAGAGAATATTTGTAGAACATATAATAAGATTAATTAAAATATTTAGAATTGCTAGAGAAAGATTCAGATTAAAAGATAATAATTATCAAAAAGTAATCTTAACAATATGTGGTTTAGTGCGACTAAGAATTGGCTCTTTTATATTAGTATAAACCATCAAAAGCTGAGATAAAAATAATAAATTAAAGTACAATAAATATTTGAATTAGTAACACGAAGTATCTCTGATGCCCATAAAACTGTACAAATTAACTATCTTCATAAGTAGCGATAGCACCACTAAAGATAGTTAGGATAAGCGTTTGAGTATTTTTGGAGATGTCTTTTGTATATGTTTCCGGCGACTCTCATATTTAATTGGTAAAGGAAAACAGGCAGCTAGTCTTTCTATTTCAACAGTTTTGTGAACAGTCAATAACCAAACTAAAATTTTTCAAGTTTGGAATTGACCTTCAGTCAAAGATTATTGAAAATCTGACTCAGATAATGAAAAAAAATCCATTGGGGTCGGTCTATTTATATAAATGGACTGACTTTTGTTACCATATAATGTGATTTGTCGCTACCACAAAGGTGGACACAAAAATGGTAATGTGAGTTAATCCCTAACCCAGATCTTAAAAAGAACAATTATCATTCTCAGAAAAAAAGTCAATTTTTGACAGAGTGAATATCCGGAAAACCACTATCTTTCAATAGTTTCGAGCTGCTTGTCACCCCGTGAGTATTTTATCCTATATAGTTTTCTGAAAATTGGATCAGCAGAATGGAGTAACGATCGCGATCGCGTCAGTGTCATATCGTTCTATGGGTAACTTACTCCCTCAAGCCCTAATAAACTTTTTGATAGTAAATCATATCATATCCGGTAATATCGTTTCTGTATAATAGAGAAAGAAAAAAAATAATTACCCGGAGCAATATTGCTACGCAACGCTACCGCGAACGCTGTGCCATTAAGTTGATACATCGATCATTTACTACATCTTCCATCTGAGATAAATTTTCAGTCGTTTTGATTACTTATAGGTTCATTAATTATCGGCCAGAGTCTTTCTTCTGATTGTAGTTTAGTTGTGCGGGCAAGTATTTACTCCAAGTGCAAACCCTCTGGGATTTTAAGTTTTTGGCTACTGTGCCAACCTGCTCTGTCTAACACTAATATCATGTGCTTATTTTCTCTGTTACCAAAATGTTAAGCTAAGTCGGCCAACACTTGCTTAAAAACAGTAATATTGACTTTGGGCAAGAGCCACCAATTAGTTTGCTCCTGCCATAGGGATATATAAACCCATAGAGCCAAAAACACTCTTATTCGCTAGTTAACCTCTGCAGTTGGTTGTACTCCAATAGGTGTCCATGCTTGTCGGAAAATTCACTTGAGACCCAAACGATGTTCATCCATTGCCCAGAGTTCTACAGTGGTCTCTCAATATTCAGCTTTTAATTTTTCAAATTGACAGCAGAGTTTTTTTCCACTCTTCTGGTTCGGCTGGGGTTGCTCATTTGTTATGCTCAGGCCGAGGGATTCATAATCTATATCTCATTGAGCGTAAATATTTCCATCCCCTGCGCCGATTAATTTGATAATCAATTAATTAATTCTGTTAACAAATCTCCTACCTTGCGACCATGACCTAATCCTCCATCGGGAGCTTTCTCCTGGAGAGCTATTTCCAGTTGAGCTTGTCGTTCATCACAGAGGAATCCTTTTGGACCTGGATGTTGATGGCGACGATCTACCAATCCTTCTTTACCCTGCTGGTTGTAGCGACGTGCAATTACGGATAGCCTCCAAACAATAGCCTGTGACTGAAGAAACTTATGAGTGTTGTTTTTCCTTTCGCGCTTAAGCCAAATAGACATCTCCATAATTGAATCAAATCCAAAAAGATGGTATAATAAATTTCACAATAAATTTTTAAAACAACAGATGGAGAGTTATACTTGGGGCTATATTCAGAAATATCCTAAACAGACAAAAAGATTATTAGGAATCGACTACAAGCAACTAGAACAATTAATAGACCAGAGAAAATTACTCAATCAGAAAAATTAAGAAGAAATTGAAAAAACAAAAATCAGAATTAATCAACCAGGAAGTGGGAATAATCCGATCATTATCATTTCTAGAACAAATTGTTCTCATGTTAGTTTATCTAAGACATAATATAAGTTTTCAACTTTTAGGACTTATCTTTCAAGTAAGTGAGTCGACGGCTCATAATATATTTACATATTGGCAAAAACTTTGTGAAGGAGAGTTACCACCAAGCTTGTTAGAACAAGTAAAAAAGTTTCAAGAAGAAGAGAGCATTCTTGAACTGTTAACCGATTATGAATTAATTGTATACATTGCTGAACAACCAATTGAAAGACCTTCTGACTATCAAGAACAAAAACAATATTATTCAGGAAAACATCCAAAGAAATACTCGAAAAAGTCAATTTATTATCTTACCAAAAGCTGAAGATGTTATTGATGTAGTAATTGGAAAACCTGGACCAATGAGTGATATTAAAATCTGTCGCCAAACTTTAAATAAATTCAAGACAAACCAAACTTTTAGTGGTGATAAAGCTTACATTGGAGAAACTCAAATTACAACTCCCCATAAAAAACCCAAGAAGGGAAAATTGACAGAAAATCAAATTGAAGAAAATAAAGCTTTATCATCTAATCGAATTTTTGTAGAGCATTTAATTCGAGTTGTAAAAGTATTTTTTGTGGTTAAAGAAAGATTTCGCTTGCATAAAAATTGATATAAATCGGTCTTATTAACTGTTTGTGGATTAGTTCGTTTGAGAATTGGTTCCCTAATTTTAGAAATAATAGAACCCTCCAAATCTGGAGAGGTAGTTAACGTTAGAATGAGCCATAGTTTTATGCCGAAATTAGATTTTATCCCTTCAAACCTCCATTAATTCCTTCTTAGGGCAATTTTTTGCTTCGAGTCTAATTCGCCTGTTTTTATTGCTATGACTGGGTTATAGATTCTTGGATATGTCTAATGATTTGGTATCTTGTTCCTTCTATTGGGTCATGGGTAATTCAGTAATTTTTTTCTAGTTCATCAACACTTAGCGGGACTTTAGTGAAAAAATAGTAAAAAAAAAGGGTATAATGTATACCTGATATGTATTTTACGTTAATTACTGGCCTGGGAAAAGTTTGATGAAAGAAACAACTTCAGTGGCCATGCCCTCTTGTTTCCATCGATGGTGCGATCGCTTTAACAATGTCTTTAAAACAAAAGCCCAAAAAACAGGGTTTAGGGAATATATAGGAGGATTACTCTTGAGAAAGCGATCGAAAAAACTTGTCTCAAATTGCCAACAACACTGTAGGTCACACGTACCACAAATTACGGCATTTTCTAGTTCGAGCAAATTGGTCTGTAGATGCTGTGAATGAGCGTCGTCTTCAAGTAATGTGGGAACGTCGCCAAACAAAACCTTCTCGATCCTATTGCTTTAATTATAGACGATTCAGGCCACAGAAAAAGTGGTAATTTTACTGCAGGAGTAGGGCGGCAATATATAGGAGAAATAGGAAAAACAGATAATGGTGTAGTCGTGGTGACAACTCATCTTTATGATGGAGTTAAAAGTCTACCTTTAGACATAGCTTTGTATCAGAAAGCTGATTCTTTTCCAAAAGGAAAAAAAGACCCAGAATTTGTCAAGAAACCAGACGAGTGCAATGTCTCTAGTAGATCAATGTTTGTCCAGAGGACACCAACCAGAAATTGTGTTAATTGAAATTTGGCTATGGTAACAATACATCATTCTTAAATCAACTAGAGAAAAGAAGTTTAACTTATATAGGAGGATTAGCTAAAAATCGAAAAGTCATCATTAAAAAACAAGATGACATTAAAGAGGAAATTAGATTAGACAAGCTGGCAGAAAGTATACCTCAGAAAGCTTTCAACTTAGTTCAACTAAGTACAAAAAATGCTAGAGAAGTTTGGGTAGCTACATTAGAAGTAGAAATATCTAGGATGTCAGGTCAAAAAACTATAGCTATCGTTATGAATGCTAAAAGTTTTTCTGAGGCCACTGATATTAACTATTATATCACTAATAGAGAAGACAAATATGTAACTCCTGAGTGGATATATTCTACTTATTCTCAAAGAAATTGGGTGGAAGTTTTCTACAGGGAAGCCAAAGGATGGTTAGGATTAAGAGAATATCAAGTCAGAGATAAAATCAGCCTTAAAAGGCATTTTATTTTAGTATTTTGTGCTTATACATTTATTATCTGGCATCAGTTAACAGGAGGTATAAGAAGGCGTTGGGCTAACAAACCATTAAATACGTTTACTGATACTTTAGAAGCATTTCGTACCGCAATATCTTATCGTTTTGTTGAGTGGTTAGATGAAAACATCGACGTATTTACCGCTCATAAAGAGAGTTTAGGGTTTGTTTGGGCTTGAAATTTGCTAAAGTCCCGTTAGGTGTTCTTGGATACTTAAACGTCTTGGCATAATAGGTATCACTCCAGGCAATTATTTTTTTCTTCTTCTATTATAAACAAAGGATGCTACCGGACATGACATAATACTGTAATTAGTTTGGTGAGAACTGCCTCTGAAAAAAGACAAATGATTCATAATGCTCATCTCCAAAATATCAATACCTCACAAATCAGCAGTGATTAGTTTTAGTCATTCGTCCAAAAAAACAAAAACAGTGCCAGTATAAGGAATTGACATAAGGAGATTCTTGGGTTGGCAAACCCCTACGCTTCATCAGGGGATTCTTGGGTTGGCAAGCCCCGTAAATTTGGCAAGCTCTGGCAACAAACTGAGGTAACAGTAAGGTTGGCGAGGGCCTAATTTAATTGGATTTGGGTTCATAGTCACAAAGAAAATACAGCTGCGCAAAGAGCTGAGGAACGTGCTCGCTCCTTGGAGTTGGAACGACTTAATTACTTATCCCACACTTTACTGACGCACTACCATAAAATTTTCGGTTTTAGAAATAGGCGCACTATGAGTAAGGAAGTAGAATAGAACATCAAAAAAAAGCTAAAACTTCAGAATATCTGCCAGATATAAACTAGGGAAATGTAGACATAAACTACACATTAAAATGTCAAACCTAGGATTTAATTAGGAATTAAATTCTAGCCTTTAATAAAGCATTTAAAATTAAATCTGATCCGCCTAGAGTTCTATTGTCTGTGAAGTTAATCCTGTAATTATAGATGTAAACCTTTTCTTAAGTTGCTCTAAATATATCAAATATTTCCCATTTTAATTTTATTTTTATTTCTAACCATAGTCTTTCCATATGGTTTAATTCTGGAGAGTAAGGAGGGTGACATCAAAAAATTATTTTCTCAGGAATTGACATATTTAAACTTTGATTTAGAGAGTCCATTGTCTAATTTAATAATATGTAAATCATCAGAATATTTTTCGGCAAATAACTCCAAATATTTTTCCATACATACTGTGTCTAAATGGCTAAATTCATAGAAAAAACTCTCTCCTGTTTTAGCTTCTATCGTATCCATAAAGCCGCAAATACTTAAACCGCTATTGGTGTTTCTCTATATTTACTCCAAATGCCCATGAACAAAACCCTGTTGAAGATATTTGGTTGCCAGGCTAAAATTTCATCAGAAAATTTGATCATCTTTGCAGTTCTTTTAAAGTAGTTAAGTTATTTGAAGCTTTTTTTGCGGTATGGTCAAATATTTAATTTTCCAAAACTTTTTCAGTATGGAATTTTGCTACAACCTAAATAAAATTACTATTGTTTACTAACAATAGTTGTGTGGCTAACTTTTTCTATGTTCTATGCAATTAATTTGTTTGCTAAAATTCTGAATAATGATTTATTTATCTTTTTGTAACACATACTTAAGTGGGGAATATGGAATATAAATAAAAAAATGACTCACATTTATCAGAAACCTTTACCTAAAGATTGTGCCAAGTATACCAACAAAAATGGTATGAGTAAAATGGCTTCTATTATTTAGAAAATTATTCAACTAGCAGCAACTTTACTGACTCCTATTGCTGTATTTTGCATACTCTACAAGTACAGGATTTTTTCATTAATGAAGTAATACTATTCTCGTAGTAGTAATTTATCTCCAAGATAGATATTACTCAAATACAAAAACCCAAAAAATTCTACCCCTAGTAGTAATTTATATCCAAGATAGATATTGCTCAAGGCCTACTAAAAAATTTAAGTCTAATCACTTATTTCTATTTCTATTCAATTTTTCAAGCTTTTGTAGAAAATAACTTTCTCGATATCCACCCAATTGTCTCGATAATTCTAAACCTTTTTGAAAAGATGACATTGCGAAACTAAAAGCCTTTAACTGCGCATAAACTTGCCCCATCCGATCATAAATTTCCATCATACCATAAACATTAACAAACTGTTGAACCATTAATAATTGTACCTTATATATTTCAATTGCTGCCTCTTTTTCATCTTGAGAAAGATAGAGGGCTGCTAAATTTTCTAAAGCATCACTGGCAGTTAAAAATTGTTGAATTGATTGAGCAATACTATAAGCTTCTTGATAGTATTGACTGGCAAGATTAAGTCTTCCCAATTCCTCATAATTTTCAGCAATGGAAATTTTTATCTCTGAAACTTCTGCAATATTTTGTTGACCTTCGTAAAAATCTACTAATCTTTCTTTAGCTGTAATTGCTGGTAAAAGTTTCCCCCCTTGACTATAAATGAAAGCTAATTGTTTCAGAGTATTTGCTTTTTCAAAATTACCATTTATAGAAGGATTTGTTGTTTCTATTTTAGAGAATTCTGAATTACTCTGCTGCTGAACATCTAATAATTCTTCATAGGCGATCGCTGCATTATCATAATCCAACCAATTCAAATATATTTCTCCTACAGATATTAAAGCTTGTTTTAGCGTAACAAAATCCTCTTGTTTCCTTGCCTCACTAATAACCTGTTGATAAACTTCAACTGCTGAATCTTTAGCTCGAACTGTATTAAATGCTGAACCTAATGCTTGTAATAATTCAAAATTAGGAGGTTCTTCCCGTTGAATTTCTGGTTGTATAATTTGGAGTCTTTTTGTAATCCATTGCACCTGTAATTTTTGACTATTATCCCAAGCTATTTCAGCAACTCTTGACAAAGCTGCTAACTCTTCTACTTGACCAAGATAACGACGCAAACGTAATTCTCTGTTCCAAATTTCAAAAGCTTTAGTTTTGTCTCCTGCTGCTAATAATGCTGCTGCTTCAACATTAAGTTGCTCGAGTTTCTGAGAAAGTTTTTCTCGTTTTTCTCCAGTTATAATTCCAGAAGTAGGAGGATTTGGTAATAGTGGATCTGGTTTAGTATTTTCTAGAGGATTAGGAGAAAATATATCTAGAGATTCTAACTCCTCTTCTTTTTCTATTTGACGTTGAGAAATAATATTTATAGATATTTTTTTTAGAGTATATTCAGGAAACTCATTAGTTTTTGCTAAACAAGAAGTTGAAAGGTAAAGGCAAAAAAAACTGCTGGTTATAAATAAGTTTTTAATTTTGATCATTTTAACTATTATTTTAGTGTTTCAACGATTAATAATTATATCGAATGGATAAAGGTTTAGGTAGTATGAGGGATTTATTTCAAAAAATACAAAAATATTTATTCCATTTTGCATGAACAAGCCGGTAAAAGTCTATTTTTATATAAAAAATTAATTCTACTTCTATGCTATCAAAAGCTAGTTTGTGACTGCTGTGTTTGGTAAAAAAATCTTTTATAATCTGTCTATATTTGTGTAGTTTTACCATATTATTTTCACCATACATACAAACTTTTAATTAATTTATTTAGTTTAAAAATTCTCTAGTTTTTATATCAATTAATTCTTTTAGATATAGCTGGTCAATCTGTATGTCTACTATGAAGTATTTTAAATTATTTATCAACATATCCTGGCATTATAAATCTATAATTTTACTCTGGCGTCAAAGTTGCTATTCTAAGATTACTATGATATAAAGCCTCTCTAAAAGCTGGTTTAGCGTGGGAAGAATTTGTTTGCTTATTCATATCTTTATTGTAAATATTTAACCACTCCTGGAAAAAAATATTCGCACTTTGAGAATGTTTAAAAAGAATTACACCTATATTAGTTTCTGGTAAACTATTTGGTACATTTACTACTTGAAAAACTATTATATTTGGTGCATTAGAGACAGCTATATCAAAATATTTCAGCATAGTAAATATATCTAAAAATTAGAACATATATAAGTATCAGTATCTATAAATCAATAAAGTTTCCTCAGAAGGGGTTTGAGGGATATATTCAATTTTATCTATCCATCCATATTGAAGATTATTGATTAAAATAACTTTCTTGAAAACTTGATAATTAACTTCTTCAATGGAAAAAAGTGTTATGGGCAAATCAGGAATTTTATCTTTTAAACTAGATGCCGATATAAGTGCCTCATTAATAGACTTTTCTCCCGTTGCGATATAAATAACACCTTTAGACATTAAATATTTATATGATAGTTTTATATTCTTATATGTTAAAACAAATAATTTTTCTTAGCAACTAGTTTTTGCGTGTATAATTGCTGTAAAAAATGTATTTTTAATCTAAATCTTATATTTGATTTAAATACTTCTATCCTCTCCTCCACAATATTTATCCAAAAGTTCTTTATCTCTATGATAATCATATATTACTAATTGATTTTATTTTGACACACCACTTATTCAACCAGGCAGGTTCAATTTTTTTTGAGGATATTGACTTGAAAGCTTGGGCAAAAGGAATAATGATAAAGCATGTCAATGATGCAGGTTTTGATAAATTCTTTAATATTTGCTCCTTGGGTATGTTGGAAACGAGGGGTATATTCGGGCAAAGTAGATAAAAATTAAACCTCACAGATTTGTTCAAATTGTTAGACTAAAACGGGCAAAAAAGAATTATCCCAACGAATTCATAAATATCGTGAATCTGAGCTAAAAATTAATCAATTTGATTTAAATACTTCTATCCTCTCCTCCGCCATCTTTATGCAAAATCTCTCTATCTCTACGATAATTAGATATTACTAATTGATTTTATTTTGACACACCACTTATTCAACCAGGCAGGTTCAATTTTTTTTGAGGATATTGACTTGAAAGCTTGGGCAAAAGGAATAATGATAAAGCATGTCAATGATGCAGGTTTTGATAAATTCTTTAATATTTGCTCCTTGGGTATGTTGGAAACGAGGTGTATATTTGGGCAAAGTAGATAAAAATTACACCTCAAAGATTTGTCCAAATTGTCAGACTAAAACGGGCAAAAAAGAAATTATCTCAACGAATTGATAAATATCGTGAATCTGGGCTAGAAATTAATCAAGATGTAGTTGCAGCTAAAGTGACTTGTGCGAGGGGTCTAATTTTGGCTGGGCAGGTCGTGGTTGAAAATGTCTGTGGATGAGTCGGGGACAAATCTTATGAGTTGTCTAGATGACAGCAAAACCCAAGGCGTGAGTTTTGAGAATCTCCCGACAAATCAAAAATTATGTCGGGAGAGGATGTCAATAATTTCTGGCGTTGGTGAATTAAGGTATGATTTGAGTTCATAGTGATGGCTGTGAATATCTCTAAGGAACTGGAACATCCCAAAATTGATATTTACTGAATCAGTAAGGGAATTGAATGCTTTAACTTCTCGGAATTATTTTCAGTAGCAAAGAGTCCTTCGATGTCATCTGGCAAGATACTGCCGAAGTCTAGTATTTTCTCCAACTACAATGGTCATATAGGTTTTGCCGATAATTTTATCCCCATCATTAATAGGCCTTGGCATATACTTTCCATCTATCTGTACTTAAAAATAACATTCCCATTTTTTAACTTGTTTCCACAAAGGATAAAATGTTTTTCCAATACGATTTCCAATAACCCATTCTAAAATTCCTTTTGTAAAATGATTTACTGCGGTTTATAGCCAAATTTGGTTTTTTTGAGCCTAATTATGTCTGTAATTCGTCTAGCTCTCCTACTTGAGGAGTTTCTTGAGGAGAGTAAGAACGTGGTAATAGTTTTCCTGCTTGTTTAATCAAGTTGATAATTGTAGTATGGTGTAGCTTTTTGACTCTTGATATTCCTCTTAAGCCCATAGCATTAACATACATTTTTAACCATTCATCTGTGAGTTGATCACTATAACCTCTATAAGTTTCATCGCAATCAATGAATTGACGACCACATTCTACAAAGATGTAGTTTTACTTTCCTTTCTTTTAGACATTTTTATTGATGTGAGTTGATTAATATTCTAGACATCCCATAATTTTTCTGCCTAAGATCGCGATTGCTATGAACTCAAATCACACCTTAACTAGACAGTAACTAGACAGTGGGAAGTTCTGGGAATACTGCTAGCCAAGCCTTTCAGCAAGCTCAAAATATTAAATTCTCTCCCAAGAACTGTAGTTGCTATAAACCTTGTTCAGTAATACTTTCAGCTCAGTTTAGCCCATCGTTTTTTAGAATAACTTTTGTACTTTCCAGTACCTTAATTCACCAACGTCTAATTTCTTACATTGACGACTCTTCTCCAATCCATCTGCTGTCAACTTGCTCCAATGTACCATCAAAATTCAACATTGTTGCTGTTGCCAAAGTCTCAATCCAGACCGTTGCTCCACAAGAATGAGGTTTATTGGGGCGATAAACAATTTTACAAGGACCATGAATCTCAATTTCGTGACCTTTTGCTAACGTTTTAGTTCCTCGTTTAGCAGAAAGTACATGAAGATTGGTATTTTTCTTCTTTTTATTTGCAGCAATATTAGGACGATGGAAATGAATTGTATTTTTGCCACAATGACTACAGGAATACCAGCGGGCTAATGGTCCACGCTTTTTACGAGAAACTCTTGGCATTCCTCTATATAAAGGAATTACCCAGGTATGACCATTTATTTTTCTGGCTCCTTGAACCCGGCCTTCTTTAATTAAGACTCGTACTCTTTGAGTTGAAATATTCAAAAGAGAAGCAGCTTCTTTTGTACCAACGAACATAATTTTTACTATTGCGTACTTCACAATAGTAAGATTTATGGCATTTTCTGTCAATAGTAAAATAATGTAAATTCCATAGGAGTTACGCATTGACAGATAGTATATAATGTGCATAGTACGAACTCAGAAAGCGATCGCTAAAAATAAAGAGCAGAAAACTGATAAAATGGAGGAGATTGTAGAGCAAACGAGGTAGTTATCCGAACTATTACGAAGAAATCAACAGCTAAGTGTAATATAGAACTTTATACTTGGTATTTAATCGCTGAATCGATCATATTCAGGTTGTAATCGTTTAGCCGAGACGTTCGATGATTTATCTCATGACAGTGTAAACCGTTTTTTTAAAGTGAGAAAGTTATGATCAATTTGATTTATTCAATGAAGTTAAACAGTATATTGAACTGATAGGTGGAACATTAAGTATTGATGATACGGTCATCGAAAAACTTTATAGTAATCCAAACTTAAGTGAGTTTATTGGCTATTTCTGGTCAGGAAATAAACACAAAACTATCAAAGGAATTAATTTAATTACGTTATTTTATACAGACCCTAATGGAATATCAGTTCCTATCAATTATCGACTTTATAACAAAGAAGATAACCTGTCTAAAAATGACTATTTTCGTTTGATGTTATCGGAGGTTGTAGCCTGGGGACTACGGCCAAGTTATGTAACTGGAGACAGTTGGTATTCCTCAAAGGAAAACCTTAAATTTCTGAAAAAACAGGAATTAGGTTTCATGATAGGAATAGCTAAAAATCGACAAGTCTCAATTAAAAAAGGAGAGTATCAGTCAGTTGAAAGCTTAGATATGGAGCCTTTGGGACAATCGTTTACTTGAAAGATTTTGGGAAAGTGAAAGTATTTAAGAAACATTTCAAAAACGGGATGGTTCGTTTTTATATTTTATTTTGCCAAGATACGCAAGACGCTCGAAGAAGTTGATAAAACTCAATTTATTGGGCTAAAAACAATTCATTGGGGAATTGAATGTTACCATCGCGCTCTGAAGCAATTATATGGTATCAATAAATTTATAGTTAGAAAGTCTGAGGCGATTTTAAATCATTTTTTTAGTTCATTACGAGCTTTTATTAAATTAGAATTGATGAGATATAAAGAGTTGATTGATAATTGGTATCAACTGCAAAGAGAAATATCTCTTCAAGTTAATCGCCATTTTATTTGAGAGAATTTAAGCTAATTTTTTTCTAATTTATTGATTAGTTGTTGTTATTATTAAGCCAATTTTCAGAACTCTAATTTATAGCGATCACTTTATCTATCTCAGGTGGATCATATTTCCCATGATTTGTCAATGCGTAACTCCTATTCCATATCAAAGTTTACTCTAACCAGAAAGGATAAAGTTCTACAAAAAAAAGTATAAATATAGTTTTTTTAATATTTACTACTAATAGTAGTTTTAGAGAGTAGGGAAGATAGGGAGTTAAGACGGGGAAAAGCAATATTTGGATTTCAAGCTGTTTCAGCCGGAGCTAGATAAATGATAACTGACCATTACATACCTAATTCTCGGATCTATGCAAGCATTTAAAATATCAATAAAAATAGCCACTAGAATAATACCTGCAAAAAATACAACTATCCCCTGACTATCGGATAATCCCGCAAACTAATTGCCTAATATAATCTATTTGCTAAACTTTGCTAAACCAGGTCAAGAAAAAGTTACCTCAAGATGTGACAAACAGCTCAAAAGCACTTTTGGAGAAGGGTTTATTGGATTAAAGTGAGCTTGAAAATATGAATTTTTGGAGTCAGATAATGATAATTCTTCCTAAGACAAGGGGTTGGTTTGCGTTGGCGGAGGATGGTGGCGGCAGCTATATCGCAAACCCATCCCTTCTTTCCCAATTTTGGTTGATTTTTATGTCAATCAAAATACTATGACCATCAGTCACAATTTATGCTAATGCTAAAAAAAAGTCAGTCCACTTACAGATATAGACTGACTAAAATGTTATTCTTATCATTGTATGAGTTACTTTTTAAACAATAGAGTTGTTGGGAAATAAGGTAGAATGAGCAAAGAATAAATTGGCCAGAAGAATGCTAAACGTTGAACAAGACCTAAAACAAGACAGGTTACTAAGAGCATTAACACCGATTAAATCCTAAAGCATTTGAATCCAAGTTGGAAGTCTTTTCACCAAATATATGAGCAAACGTTGCTAGAGAAACCTCGTCAACGCTCTGTTGGAGGAGGCCTTTTGGCTCGTTTACGCACCAGTAAGGACAAATTATTCTATATTCTCTTCTACTTTAAATGTTACCCAACCTTTGATTTGGCTGGTATATTGTTTGATATAGACCGCAGCCAGGCACATCATTGGGCCTATATTAGAAACAGCCTTGGGAGAAAAAAAGGCGCTGCCAGAAGGCTAAATCAATAGTGTCCAAGCATTTATAGAGCGTTAAAATACCGAAAATCGGACATTGAGTCAATCTAGAGCAGGACTTACGCAGGTACGCTATATATAGCGTACTGTCGACATGAAATTCTCCATACTATAATTAGTTTTTTTCCAGATAGATATTACTTTTAATGTATCTTTAAACAAGGTTACAATTAGGTTAAATTAACTTGCTAAAAATCTTTAATTACTAGATGATAATGACATGATTATATTAGTTCAAAAATATGAATTTTAACTTTGTTGACTACTGTCAATATTTACTTAAATTCCACACAAATTTTACTATAACGCTCCTTAGGAAATCCAGAGCGAAAATATTAGTCATGATACAATAAATCGCTATTTAAGATATTAGTCTTTGAATTCAGAAGATTTATGGCGAAATGTTAAAGAAGAATTTGTTTGGTGATACCGAAGCTTATTTAATTTTTGATGGCACAGTAATTAATAAAAAATATGGATATAGTATTGAGCTTACACGACGACAATATAGTGGTATAGGTTCATCAAGTTGTTTGCGTTCTATCAGCTGCGAAGTTCGTGGGTCTTGGAATAGTTAATTGTGTATATTTTAATCAAGGAATGAACAATTATGGATTATAGATTATAGGATTTATGACCCAGATACTGACAATAAAACAAAAATAGAAGAGTGTTGAAGAAATGATATTTAATGCCATAAATAATAAGAAAATACCATTTAAAACAGTATTAATGGATTTGGGTATGCAACACAAAGATTAATGGGATTAATAGATAATGATAGAAAAATTTACTACTGCCCTTTAAAAAATAATCGCGCGCGTTGATGATACACGAGGTGTAGAAAAATACAAAAAAGTTCAAGATTTAAATTGGAATGAAGCCGAAAAAAAAATCAGGGAAAATAATTAAAATTAAAGGGTTTCCACTCTGCAAAAAGGTAAAAATATTTTGGATTATGTGTGTCTGCCAACAGGGCAGAATATATTGTTACTAATGACTTGACTCAATCATCACTCTTTAGATGTAGAGTTTGAGATTCAAACTCGATGGAAAATCGAAGATATCAATCGATAAATTAAGCAATTAACAGGTTTAGGACGCGTGGAGCGTGTCGTCTGCGAATAATTCAGAAAAACCATATTGCTTGTGCAATGAAGCGTGTGAAACTTGTTAAAAAGATTTGCCTCGAAAATAGGCAAAAGTATTTATCAAGTTAAGCATGGGTTATTATCAAAATATCTAACCGATCAATTGAAATATCCTTCAATTAAAATGAAGGTAATACCAATTTCCTAAAGTCCGACTACACATAATGCTTCAAGAATAAAATCATATCCTGTACAAGAAGCAATATCTTTTTGACTAAATCCAGTTAATATATTTCTCAGGATTCTGCGTCAGAAATCTAAGGAATCGAAAACTCGATTTTTCAAGAATTTTTTCACCTCTTTCCACAGTCTTTCAATGGGATTAACTTCGGGACAATAAGGAGGTTGAAATAATAAAATGATGTGATCAGGGATAGATAAATCATTCCCTAGATGCCCTCGCCCGTTATCTAGTTGAATAATATGAATCTCTTCAGGATATGTTTGAGAAAAAAGCTCTAAAAATCTTTCAAAGCAAGGAGTATCTAGATGACTAAATTCATAAAAAAAGGAATCTCCTGTTTTTGGTTCTACTAAACCATAAAGCCATAGATATTTAAATAGCCATTGATATAAACCAATGGGCTTAACACCGCAAGCAGTAATGACTTTACCTGTTATAGTTTTTAATCCAATTCTAGTCTCGTCTTGACACCAATAGCGAATTGGCAGTTGATTTTCCGAATATTTATTAATTAACTTAATTTTCTCTTCTAGTTGAGATGAGAGTTTTTTTTAAAGTTTTCTTGAGCTTCTTTATTTTGTTTTATGTGATTTGGACGTGGAACTTTTAATTTACTTTTTAATTTAAATCTGACTAATTGATGAACTGTTCGATAAGACAGCTCGATGTCAAAACAAGTCGTTAACCACTGTTGAATTTCACCATAGCTTTGGAAACCTTCCGGGTTTTGCAATTCTGCTTCTAATTTCTCGATTACATTTGGTGGAATTGAACTTGGCCTCCCTCCTAGATTTTTCTTTGGTTCTAGTAAAAGATTCAGTCCACCTGTACGATATTTCCCTAACCATTTTTGTACTGTGACTCGATTGCGTCCTAACATTATCGCAATTTCTTTTACTGTTTCTACTGTTTGAGTTTTCAACCAGTAAATAGTTTGAAGTCTTTCCTTTTCTTGAGCTGTACTCGCACTTTTTAAAAGTTTTTTGAGAGTTTCTACCGATTCATTTATCTCAATTTTTACTACTCCTGACATGGGGACATTTTCTATAATAGGTTACTTCTAAAAGTGTAGCTTAAGTTTATGAAATTAGTATTATTTGACTTGAATTACTATTGGTTTTTTGAATAAAAATAGTTAGGCTATTGCTAACGCAAAGCTCCGCTAACGCACGTGACAAAGCGTGAAGTTCGTCGAAATTGTCATGCGCTATATATAGTGTCTTTGCGTAAGTCCTGTAGAGTAGAGAGTTATATGTGAAAAGGCCTTCGCGGGCGTTAAGCGCTATGGGGCTGTCAATCAGATTTACCGTAATCATAAGCATGATTTTGATGACAAATTAATATTATAATCGTTTTAATTAAGATTGAAACAAAAAATTGAGTATAATAAAATCAAGTCAACTAGAAACTATTTTGAACTATGCCTTATAGTTTAGACTTCAGACAAAAAGTCATAAATTTTGTAGAAAATGGCGGTACGATTACCAAAGTAGCTCATACATTTGGGATAGGAATAGCTTCGATATATAGATGGTTATCTCGCCCAAAATTGTCAGCAACTAAGGTAAAAAGTCGTCAAATAAAATTAGATTGGAAAGCATTAGAAAAAGATGTAAAACCAAATCCAGAGTCGCTCATTTTAAGACAGATCTAAAAAAATTGGAGTTAATCAACCAGCTATATTTTATGCTTTAAAAATAATTAATTTTCCTTGAAAAAAACAACTTCGTTATAGAGAAAGAAATAGAGAAGAAAGGATAATATATTATCAGCTTTCCCTCGAAATTTTATCAAAAAAATTAGCAGTAAAAGCCTTGTGTTTATTGATAAATCAGGATTTTAAGATAATCAAGACTGTATTTATTCCTAGTCAAAAAAAGGGAAAAAAGTTTATGGTGAGCAAGAGGGAAAACGAGGTAAAAGAGAAAATTTAGTAGGCGGGAGAAGAAAAAAGGAAAAAGATTTAATAGCACCAATTATATTTAAAGAAACCCTAAATGCCGTGGGATTTGAACAATGATATGATCAACATTTATTACCATCATTAAAAATTCCCAGTGTACTGCTGCATGGATAATTCACCATTAATTACGAAAAAACATTATTAGAGAATTAGTAGAAGCAGGGGGTCACCAATTACTATTTTTGCCAAAATACTCTCCTGATTTAAATGACTAAGAACATGATTTTACTGCATTAAAAATAGCTAGAATGTATTCACCTATCAATACATATCTTGATAAAATTATTCGTAATTATTGCGCCAGATAGTGTCTCATTCTTATTTAAAATAACTATAACAGCAACTGGACTATGGAACTTGTACCTGATGGCAGCATAAATAATAAAATCACGCTCCCAAAATTAATTAGTTTAAGTTTTCATTTTTCGCTCACTTAAGTTATTTCCCAACAACTCTAATCTTTGACTAATACTCAACTCCAAACTTGAAAAATTTTAATTTGGTTAATTACTGTCCAGAAAACTGTCAAAATAGAAAGGCTTGCAGGCTGTTTTCCTTTACCAATTAAATATGAAAGCCGTCGCCGTCACATTCAAAGATTTTTAACATCCTGCATCTTTGAGTTGGCCATTGTTTTGGTTTCCTATTATCAAAATTATTAATCAAGAATTTTCTGATAGTAGTCAATTAATTTTTACCATAGATAGGACACAATGGAAAAATCATAATATTTTCGTTATTGCTGTCATATACAAGAAACGAGCATTAGCTATTTATTGGCAAGTTTTTCACAAAAAAGGCTCTACTAATTTAGCCGAGCAAAAGGCACTTATTAAACCAGTTTTACGGTTATTAAAAATATAAATTAGTAGTTATTGGAGACCGGAAATTTCACGGTTTAGAGTTATCTCACTGGCTAAAAGTTCAAGCTAGAAATCAAAAAATTAATTTTATCTTCAGACAAAAACAAGGTACTAGCTACAGAAAACATCAAACATATCGACCATTGAAAAATTTACCTGTATCTCCGGGAACAAAAATATTTATGAGTAATATTAATCTTACTCATAACCAAGGATTTGGAAGTTTTAATTTATAGTAATCCTATTTAGGTTGTGGCAAAATTCCATACTGAAAAAGTTTGGGAAAATCAAAGATTTGACTGTCTGCAAAAAATTCAAATAACCACTTAACTATTTTCAAAGAACTACAAAGATGATAAAATTGGCTAATGAAGTTTTTGGTTTGTAAGCAAATATCTTATACAGGGTTTTATTCTGGGGCATTCGGAGCAAATTTTAGACAATTTATAAACCATTTTTCTTCGGGTTTTTCTTGATTAATTAACATCAAATATTCTCGAAAATATTGAGAGTTATGATAACTTGCACCGTCCCAAAATATTGCTAATCTTTTTACCAGGCTTTGCTCTTTTAAATATTTAACAAATTCAATTCGTTTCTCAGTATTTCCACTTCTTATATTCTTGCACAATAAATTCCTTAGTTTGATAATATTTGGCTCCATAATAAGTTTGTCTTTCTCTTTCATTTTTAAGAGGAATTTATATTCGTTTATCTTTTCTTCCCCAAGCATAACTTAGGAGATAGCCCCATAATCAATGACATTTATCAATCATAAATACTGCAAGCTTTTCAGCTTCTATTTCTGATTGCCATTTGACCAATAATTCCTCTATTGCTTTTTTTTGCTTTCACTAACGGGACTTTAGCAAATTTCAAGCCCAAACAAACCCTAAACTCTCTTTATGAGCGGTAAATACGTCGATGTTTTCATCTAACCACTCAACAAAACGATAAGATATTGCGGTACGAAATGCTTCTAAAGTATCAGTAAACGTATTTAATGGTTTGTTAGCCCAACGCCTTCTTATACCTCCTGTTAACTGATGCCAGATAATAAATGTATAAGCACAAAATACTAAAATAAAATGCCTTTTAAGGCTGATTTTATCTCTGACTTGATATTCTCTTAATCCTAACCATCCTTTGGCTTCCCTGTAGAAAACTTCCACCCAATTTCTTTGAGAATAAGTAGAATATATCCACTCAGGAGTTACATATTTGTCTTCTCTATTAGTGATATAATAGTTAATATCAGTGGCCTCAGAAAAACTTTTAGCATTCATAACGATAGCTATAGTTTTTTGACCTGACATCCTAGATATTTCTACTTCTAATGTAGCTACCCAAACTTCTCTAGCATTTTTTGTACTTAGTTGAACTAAGTTGAAAGCTTTCTGAGGTATACTTTCTGCCAGCTTGTCTAATCTAATTTCCTCTTTAATGTCATCTTGTTTTTTAATGATGACTTTTCGATTTTTAGCTAATCCTCCTATATAAGTTAAACTTCTTTTCTCTAGTTGATTTAAGAATGATGTATTGTTACCATAGCCAAATTTCAATTAACACAATTTCTGGTTGGTGTCCTCTGGACAAACATTGATCTACTAGAGACATTGCACTCGTCTGGTTTCTTGACAAATTCTGGGTCTTTTTTTCCTTTTGGAAAAGAATCAGCTTTCTGATACAAAGCTATGTCTAAAGGTAGACTTTTAACTCCATCATAAAGATGAGTTGTCACCACGACTACACCATTATCTGTTTTTCCTATTTCTCCTATATATTGCCGCCCTACTCCTGCAGTAAAATTACCACTTTTTCTGTGGCCTGAATCGTCTATAATTAAAGCAATAGGATCGAGAAGGTTTTGTTTGGCGACGTTCCCACATTACTTGAAGACGACGCTCATTCACAGCATCTACAGACCAATTTGCTCGAACTAGAAAATGCCGTAATTTGTGGTACGTGTGACCTACAGTGTTGTTGGCAATTTGAGACAAGTTTTTTCGATCGCTTTCTCAAGAGTAATCCTCCTATATATTCCCTAAACCCTGTTTTTTGGGCTTTTGTTTTAAAGACATTGTTAAAGCGATCGCACCATCGATGGAAACAAGAGGGCATGGCCACTGAAGTTGTTTCTTTCATCAAACTTTTCCCAGGCTAGTAATTAACGTAAAATACATATCAGGTATACATTATACCCTTTTTTTTACTATTTTTTCACTAAAGTCCCGCTAATTCATCATTTTTAGCTGGATTTATATGAGTGAGTTTTTTCCAAGTTATTCCCGCTTCTTTGAGTAAGTTATAATAACTTTGATTAGACTCAAAAACTACATCATATTGCTTTTTTAAATATTTTTGTAAATCTGATAATCTTAGGTAAACTTGTGCTCTCATCCACTCAATTATTTGCTCTTTCTCGATAGCTTTTAAGTAACCTGTTGTTCCAATATAATTGAAGCTTTAAACTTTATACACCATGAAACATTGCTTGATTTTTCCATTCACTAATAAAACTGCTGAGTTACATTTAATAATTCTTTGATTTCACGGTAGGATTTTCCCGACAAAATCATTTTG
The DNA here is from genome assembly GCF_000014265.1 of Trichodesmium erythraeum IMS101. Classification (NCBI taxonomy): domain Bacteria; kingdom Bacillati; phylum Cyanobacteriota; class Cyanophyceae; order Oscillatoriales; family Microcoleaceae; genus Trichodesmium; species Trichodesmium erythraeum. The sequence goes on along the minus strand of NC_008312.1, from coordinate 2,121,020 downwards.
ACATGTGTTGCCTCTTTTTATTTCTTTTGACTATGCATGTTTTATTTATAAAATCGTCTAGTTCATCTAAAATATTCATTTTTTGTCTAGTGAAGTGGATATATTATTATTATTATATCTGTTACGACCTATGGGTGGATTACTATAGTTATATATTGGAAACGAAAATATAAAGAAAAGATAGAAAAAGAGCCTTGGTACTTGTTGACAAATATTGAAAGTTTAGATGAATTTCTCAAAATTTCTCGGTCGAGAATGGGTATTGAAGTGATATTTAAAGACTGCAAAACAGGTGGATATAATCTAGAAGGAAGTAAAGCCAATGTACAAGGTTTGACTAATTTAATTTTACTGCTCAAATCGCTTATACTACTTCATTTTATCCAGGTAGACTTATCAAAAAATATGAGTCTCAAAACTATATTTGTAGATTAACAGAGGCGAAGAGAAAAGATAAAATAAATAGTAATTTTTGGGTGAGTATGTATGGTTATTTGTGGACGCTTGCTGGGAATTATTTATTTGATATTGTGGAAAATATTATGAATTTAAATCCTCAGAAAAAGCCTGATTATCGGAGAGGATTAAGAGCTATGTCCTAACTAGAAATTATTTAATTAGATGCAAGTAACTTTGATAATTTATCTCAGGGCTAAAAATTTTAATTGACGATCGCTCAAATTTTTTAATTGATTTACATAAATGTTCTGAGATTCATATATTTGAAAAATAAATCAAAAGGGGTTGGTGGTGTGGGTGAGCGAAGCACACTAACAACAAGAATGATTATCCCTTATCACAAAATCAGTCAATTTTTCACCCTCACTTATTATTCTTTAAACCCTTATCCAACAATGTTTTTTAGCTGCTTATCACCCCGTGATAAAAGTTACTTTTATTAATATTGCTTCTCCTAATAAAGCAGCAAAAGTTAAGCCCAAAACCGTAATTATTGGAATCATAGTATTCTTAAAACTATGAGGAAATAATATTCTTAATTCAGGAGTACCTCTTGATATAGCAGCTTCGACATAATCAGCTTTTAATGTTTGTTTGAGATTAATTATTACTATTCTTTCAAAAATAACACTTAGCAAAATTCCTATTTTTTTAAATTATATTCAGAAAACTCATGAGTTTTTGCTAAACAAGAAGCTGAAAGGTAAAAGTAAAAAAAACTGCTAGTTATAAGTAAGTTTTTCATTTTGAGCATTTTAACTAGTGCTATATTGTAAATAGTTAAACCTAAGGGATTAATTATAGTTCAATTTTGGCAAACTGAAAATTTTTTAGTAATGCTAAATTTTTCTCAATTCTATCACTTTAAGAAAATTTGGCTATCCTAACTAATAATTCTTACCTAGCAAAGTTTCCGTAATTTATTTTGTGGTAATTTATCATAGCTAACCTAGAAAATATTTAACTATATCTTAAAAGCTATTAAGTATGTATTAATAAAATAATAACTTATATTTTGTCAGCCTTATATTATTTAATAACAGCAATTAATAATTATATTTCAGACTAAAAATATAAAATAAAATTACTTGAATTTATGATTTAATAAAATATATAACCCACCCTTTCTAATAAATCATTCCTAATTGCCATATGATTATTCAAAACCTAAAATCACTATTGTACTAGTTGCCATAATTTAGATTGCTATAATAAAGATAGCTATAAAGCAAGAATATCCTACTAAATCTTAATAAATCTAAAGTTTCCTTTACTTTTTCAATTAAACTATGGAACTAAATATCTTAGAAAATAATGAAAACCCAATCTTATTAACCGATTCATTCACTCATATAGATAATTCATTAATTAAATTGAGTCAAATTTCAAGTGCTGAAAGTCATCCTCTAGATCCCTTAACAGCAGAAGAAATTGAAGCAACAGTTAAAATTATTGGAGAGCAACAACTCCTCAGTGAAGCAACATTTTTTCCTCGAATCGCCCTAAATGAACCGGCAAAAGAAAAAGTAGTAACTCATACTCCCGGTACTCCCTTTGAGAGAGAAGCATTTGCTGTAGTATTTGATTCACAAGCAAATATTACCTATGAAGCAGTAGTCGATTTAATTACTGGAGAAGTTGAAAGTTGGGAGCAAATCCCTAATGTATTTGTACAAATCCTCGATCCAGATGATTACGATGCCCTAGAAGAATTAACTGCCAGCGATCCAGAAGTTTTAGCTGCTCTGGAAAGGCGGAGAATTAATCCAGACAATGTTTACTTTACAGGTTGGGCACCAGGTCCTCTAAGCCAAGAAGAAGCTGCCACAGGTTCTCGCTTGATTCGTGGAATTCCCTATGTGATTGGAGATGACATTAACTTTTATGGACGACCTATTGAGGGGTTGCTTGTCACCGTCGATCTGACAAATAATCAAATTCTCAATGTCAGTGACTCGGGAAATATTCCTATTGCTGGTGATGCGGGATTTCGTGCAGATGAAATAGACTTGCGCGAGCCGCTACCACCATTAGAAATTGTTGAACCAGAAGGAGCAAGCTATGAATTTAATGGCAATCAAATAAGTTGGGATAAATGGGATTTTCGTTACTCCATTGATCCTCGAACTGGGTTGGTATTGCACCAAGTTAGCTATGATGATCGCTCCATTCTTTATCGTGGTTCATTGTCTGAATTATCGGTTCCCTATGGTGATCCTGATGGAAATTGGAGGGTTAGAAATGCTTTAGATGTAGGGGAATATAGTATAGGACGCTTTACTTATCCAATGGAAGTAGGCAGAGACATACCAGAAAATGCAAAGTTGTTAGATGGGACTTTTGCTGATGATTTAGGAGAACCATATCTCTGGGAGGGAGCAGCAGCAATTTACGAACGGCAGGGTGGACTACTCTGGTCACATTTTGACTTTGACCTGACCGAAGAAATTGAATCTCGTCGTAGTCGAGAGCTAGTAATGCGGTCTATTATGACTATTGGTAACTACGATTATGCTGTTAACTGGGTATTTCAACAGGATGGGACATTAAAAGTTGAAGCTGATTTAACTGGAATTATTTTAGCTAAAGGTACAGAAGCAACCGATATGGAAACCCTAAGTGAAAGTGATGCTTATGGAACTTTGATTGCTCCAAATCTGATTGGTGTAAATCACCAGCATTTCTTCAATTTCCGCCTTGACATGGATGTAGATGGAATTACAAATATGCCAATAGAAATGAATGTAGTTTCACTTCCAGCAGGATTAGACAACCCTGCTGGCAATGCTTTTGTTATGCAAGGCATTCCCTTAGAGGTAGAAACTGCTGCTGTTAGAGATGTTAATACATACCAGAGTCGTATGTGGATGGTTAATAGTCTGGAGAATAAAAATCAGGTTGGTTTGCCAACAGCTTATGCCTTAATGCCTGGAGAAAATGCCTTCAATCAGTTATCTCCTTTTGCTGAAGCGCGTCAACTTTCAGGTTTTAGCAATCATCATGCCTGGTTTACTCAGTACGATCCAGAAGAACTTTATGCTGCTGGAAACTATCCTAATCAGGGAGTTCCCGGTCAAGGTTTACCATCCTATATACAAGATAATGAGCTTTTGGTAGGAGAAGACGTTGTAATGTGGTACACCATGGGAACTACTCACATGGTGCGTGCTGAAGATTGGCCAATTATGCCTGTTCATTCTATGCACTTTAAACTCAAGCCTTGGAACTTCTTTGATGAAAACCCAGCTTTAGATATTCCCCCAAATCCAATTATTGAGTCTTGATTAGGTTGATAGTGCAAGTATTTTTTCTAAAAAATACTTGCGCCATAATTTTCAACATAATTTTAATACCTAATTCTCGGATCTATGTAAGCATTTAAAATATCAATAAAAATACTAGCTACAACAACAATACCAGCAAAAAATACGACTATTCCTTGCACAGTTGGATAATCTCGCGAACTAATTGCCTGATATAATCTATTTGCCAAACCAGGCCAAGAAAAAGTTACTTCTGTTAATATTGCTCCTCCTAATAAAGCAGCAAATGTTAATCCTAAAACCGTAATTATTGGAATCATGGCATTTTTCAAAGCATGAGCAAATAATATTCTTAATTCAGAAATACCTCTTGCTCTAGCAGCTTCGACATAATCAGCTTTTAATGTTTGTTTGAGATTAATTCTTACGATTCTTTCAAAAATACCACTTAGCAAAATTCCTAAAGTTAAACTCGGTAAAGCTAAATAATATATAGATGTAAAAAAATGCTCGATATTACCACTTAAAATACTATCAATTGTGTATAAACCTGTAATGCTTGGAGGTGGATTTTCACTAGTAGGAAAACGAGTACCTAGAGGAAACCATTTTAACTGTACTGCAAAAATTAATTGTAAAATCATACCTGCCCAAAAAGGTGGAACTGCATAAGTAATAATTCCAAATAAACGCCCACCAAGATCTAAACGAGTATTGGGATGAGAAGCAGCAATAGACCCAATAGTAATCCCAACAATTAGAGCGATCGCCATACTAAATACTGCTAATTCTAAAGTAGCTGGAAAATAATTTTGAATAATTTGCCAAACTGACTCACCACGAGTAGTCATTGATGTACCTAAGTCAAAACTAAATAATTTTCCTAGATAGTTAAGATACTGTTTTAGTAGTGAACCATCTAAACCAAGTTGGGACCGGAGAGCTTCTTTAGTTGCCGTTGAAGCTTTTGGCCCAAGAATAGCATCTACAGGGTCTCCAGGAGTTGCTCGTAATAATAAGAAAACTAAAGTACTAATTGTCCACAACATCAGTGGTGCCAATAGCAAACGGATTAATATATAAGAATAAAGAGCTTTAGAACGAGACATTTGAGTTATCAGTTATTGGTTGTCAGTATCGACCGCTTAGTTTTAGAGGATTTCGTTAAAAGTGAGTTATGGTTGTTTCACCGAAGATGGTCGTGCCAAGATTTGATAATTATTTATTCCTAAAAATAATATCAGCAACTCGACAAACTTCAGACATTTCTTTAACATCGTGAACCCGTAAAATATCTACGTATTGAGCGATCGCTGCCACACAACCAGCAGCAGTTCCCCAAACCCTTTGTTTAGCATTAGGTTGATTTAAAATTTGACCAATAAAACTTTTACGAGATAATCCCACTAAAATGGGACAATTTAAACTTTTAAATCTTGATAAATTGCGGATAATTTCTAAATTTTGTTCGTAATTTTTAGCAAAACCAATACCAGGGTCAATAATAATTTTCTCTCTTTTAATTCCTGCTTTAAAAGCAATCTTAATTCTGCTCTCTAAAAACTGATAAATTTCCCCAATTAAATCTTGATAGTCTGTCAATTTTTGCATAGTTTTTGGTGTACCACGGATGTGCATTAAGATAATCGGAACTTTCAGAGCAGCTACCACAGAAAACATTTCATCATCATATGTTCCAGCAGAAATATCATTAATTAAATTAGCACCAGCTTCAACAGATTTTTCTGCAACTATCGCCCTAGTAGTATCAACAGAAATTATAATTTCAGCACCAATATTTTTATTGCTTCTTAACAACTTAATTATTGCTAAAACACGATTAAGTTCCTCATCTATGGAAACAACTTCAGACCCTGGTCTAGTTGATTGACCACCAATATCAATCATATCAGCACCCGCCTTCACCATTTTTTTTGCCTGCATTAAAGCTGTTTCTGGTGTATTAAAATCACCACCATCGCTAAAACTATCTGGTGTAACATTCAAAATACCCATTATGTAGGTACGTTTTCCCCAAATAAAACTTTCAGTTAAACTCTGCATTTTTTCTATTCCCTGTTTACCAAAAAATTTGCTTTAAAAGCTTGCCCATCAGTGGGAGACTAGTTGTTTTTTTTAAAGAAATATCCTATAGTAAGTAATACATTCTACAAAGTTCTTTGAGTAACTATTGCCAGCTAAAGCTTTCGCTATCTCAAGGTATTAAACTCTCTTAGGTGCTGTAAGCCTTTTCTTGCTAAACTTTCATAATACTTTCAGTAATGATAAGCCAATCGTTTTTTAGGATAACTTTGTACTCTTGAGTTATAATAATGATGTGAATTATTGCTTTGTGATTAAATATCAAAGCATTTACAAATAAAGGCTTTAAGCATTTTTGGCTGTGAAAAAGTGCCTGGTTTTCGGTCCCTCAAGCTCGTCCATGAATTGTATTTTGTTGGATCCCATAGCAGAGGGCGACAATAGACAAATATATCTGACTACCTCCTATATAAATTTCTATATCCTCTCTTCATTATATTAATTGCTATGTACATACCCACTCTCCTACTCTTCTACTCCTGAAAAAGACAAAGAAGAGCCAACTCCAAAAATATCTTGGAATGCCCGACCATGACTATAACGGACACACACCCCAAGGTTAACCTGCCTTTGAATTTGGGAGCAAATAGGACTCCCCCTGAGTTTAACAGTTGGGGAGGGTGTTAACTAATCACTTTGTTATATGTTATATAAGGTAGGAACCTTGGATGCAACCTCCCGATAGAAAAAGGAAGAAGGAATAAATATTAAAGAAAAAGAGGAAAATGAGCAAGATAGTTACTAAAGTTACGGTGAAAAACAAGTAACAAATAATTGTGTTTTCACCTATTTTCTTGAAAAGAAAAATAAGTGACCAATATATCTCTCATGTCTTCACCGATTCCCAATTCCAAGTTCCCGGGAACAAGAAAAAATTGAAGTTATTGATAGTTAACCAAACGACTAAAACTCTCGGGATTCAAACTTGCACCCCCAACTAAAGCACCATCAATTTCTTCTTGTGCCATAATATCATCAACATTATTAGGTTTAACAGAACCGCCATATTGAATAGTGACATTAGAATTATTTAACTTACCACGAATTAAACCAATAACTCGGTTAGCTTCTTTAGCTTCACAGGTATCACCAGTACCAATGGCCCATATTGGTTCATAAGCAATTACTAGATTTTCTTGATCGACATCAACTAAATCATTGGCCAACTGAGAAAATATATGTGATTCTGTCTCACCTGAATCTCTTTGTTGTTTAGTTTCTCCCACACAGAGAATAGGGGTTAAACCGTGCTTCTGAGCAGCTTTTAAGCGCATATTCACCGTTTCATCAGTTTCGCCAAAATATTGACGGCGCTCACTGTGACCCACAATTACATAACTAACTCCCACATCTTTCAGCATTAAGCCAGAAATTTCTCCTGTATATGCTCCTTCATCTTCCCAGTGAACATTTTGCGCACCTAACCTGATCAGACTCCCATGCAAAATTTTTGACATAAAATCTAGTGCCGTGAAGGGAGTGCAGAGAACTACTTCACGTTCTTCGGGGGTTTTTGTTAGTTGAGACATCAAACCCTCGAGAAACTCTTTAGCTTCTAGTTGGGTCTTGTACATTTTCCAATTACCAGCAATTATAGTTTTTCTCACTGTTGATTCTTAATACCTCAAACTTTACTATCTACAAAACTTCATTCTAAAACTTTATGGAACTTTTTTCTAGACTGAAAAAAGTAATTGTTTTACTTTTGACATCCTTTCCGGCCTAAAGGCGCGGAGATTCCTATTCCTATCCACCTAATAGTTATCTCAATCAAATAAAGATAGCTATATCAGCTCAAGGTGGGTCAACGTTTCATCGGCGCCTGCTACTTTGGCAGTAGTCTTACCCTTGCCTCCACGTCCGTTTAATGTCTCGGACTGCCCACCCGCGACTAATATGTTTATTGCTGCATTCGTATCACGGTCGTGTTTTGTACGGCAACTAAGGCATTCCCATTTTCGCCCCTGAAAGGTCTAATTTGCTTCCACAAAAACCACAACATGAGCATACTTGAGAGGTCGGTTACCATCTATCAATGACTCTAAATTCTTTACCGCATTTTTCTGCCTTTTCCTCTAAAAGTATTCTAAATTGTCTCCAACCAAAATCTGAAATAGCTCTGGATAATTTACGGTTTTTAACCATTCCTGAAACATTTAAGTATTCTAAAACTATTACTTGGTTTTCGTATTTTGTTTGAGTAGATAACTTATGCAGAAAATCAGTTCTAGTATATTTTAACTTGACATGAAATTTAGCTAGCTTCAGCCTAGCTATTTCACACGTTTTAGTACCCCTAGTTTTAGCGCGATAATAACTTACTTAATTGTCTATATTTCTTAATTCATTTCTTGAATAGTTTTGGTGCATCAATTTTTGTACCATTGCTGAATGTAGCAAAAGTTTTGATGCTTAAATTTATACCTACTGAGTTATCAGTTTTAGATCAAACTTCTGGTTGAATTTCTACAACAAAGCTTAAGGAATATCTATTAGACATCTCCAAAAATACTCAAACGCTTATACTAACTATTTTTAGTGGAGCGTTAGCTCACCTTGAAGATAGTTAATTTGTACATTTTTATGGGTATCAGAGATACTTCGTGTTACTAATTCAAATATTTATTAGACTTTTATTTATTATTTTTATCTCAGTTTTTGATGATTTTTACTAATATAAATTAGCCAATTATTAGTCGCAATAAACCATATATTTTTAAAATTACTTTTCGAGAATTATTATCTTTTAATCTGAATCTTTTTCTAAGAATTCAAAATATTTTAATTAATCTGATTACATGTTCTACAAATATTCTTTTTTTTGCTTTTTCTTGATTTTCTTCTTTGATTTATGGTAGCATTTTTTTTCTTGGTTTCTTTTTTGGTGTAGTAGTTATTTCTAATCCTTCATCAGCTTTATATCCTTAAAATTTTTGTTGTTTATCAAATTTATTCGGTTGTTTTCTTAATATTTTTACATCACTTACTAAACCTTTTTTTTCTACTATTAAATTCACTATTTCTGTTCCTTTTGGTGTCGTTATTATTTGATTTTTAAAAGTATGATTTTTCTTTTTTCATATTTGATATTTTTCTTGGTTTTTATATTCACTTGGCCTTTCTCTACCTTGTTCTGTACTATCTACAATTAATTCTAATTCTGTTAATATCTCCTTTACCCATTCCAATTCATTTTCTTTTTTTTTTACTTGTTCTAATAAACTTACTGGCAGTAATTCTCTAAGAATATCTATCCAGTAATGAAAAATATTATTAGCACTTGATTCACTTATACCAAAGTTAATTCCTGGTGGCCCTGTATATGTAGTGATAAAATTACAGTGAAGCGATCGCTTCATTATAATGATTAATGAAATACCAAATATCTCCTAGATGGGACCGAAGCTTTTTAGAAAAGGATAAAGTCTTTCTGAGCAACCGAGAAATTCTTTGACACAAAGTATTATTTAATCTTTTTATATAAGCTGTTAAACCTGAATATTCCCCACTGATTTATATCTCTCTTCAGGAAAGACAAGCTCGTAAGCTGACCAAAAATCTGTATAACAAACTGCACACGGCCTTAAGACACCGTGGGTTAGAATTCCATAATCTATGCTGCCCCTTTTTCTCCTCTTTCCCCTAAGTAAAAACCCACAATTTCTTGAGTTTCTATATCAATCGCTAACCACAGCCATTGTTTATTATTTTTATTGCCTACAAATGACCACATTTCATCACATTGAATGGTGAGTTTACCGGTTTTTTTTAGTACATTTAATAGAGCGTAAAACCTCAGCATACTTATTATTGACGTAATTCTGGTTCCATTTTTCTGACACACCTATTACACAGATTATACCAGCCAAACTAATTTTTTCTCTATTTTAATTTATCAATCAGTTCTTGGGTTTCATTACTAATATAATCTCTTTGACTATTTTCGACAAATTGTCAGAGACAATTTTGACATTGATATTTTTGTTTTTTGTTGTGAATAGTCCCATTTTTGACAATATGATTACTGCCACAACTAGGACAGATTAATTTATGAATGGACATCTGAATTATATAGATTTTTTCTTATTACTGTTATAGATAATAGCATACTTTTTTCATGATAGTTGAGCTTAATTCCTGATAGTTTGATAACTGATTATTATGTAGCGATCGCCTAGATAATAATTTTGAATTATTAAGTATAAAAAACTTAATATTTTCAACAAGATTAATGTCAATAAATAATCATTTATATTGGCTTATCACTACATATACAGGACCACCAATTCCTAATGTTTGAAAACTTGGTATTTGATGTAAATAAAATCATGTTAAAATTATTTTTTCTTCCTTTGTTAAATTCTTTTTTCTGAATCCACCTATTTTAATTAATCTTTTTCTGTTTTCGCGATCGCCGACTTTTTTTATGATTCTATTCTTGGAGCATTTTCTATTAATTTTATTAGCTGTTTATAAGTAATACCAATAATTCTTTTTGTTTCTTTTGGATGATTATAAATATATTCTAAAGTTAGATTCATTTGAGAGACTGTATACATAAATGGTTTTGATAATTTTACCTTATTTTCTATTTTGGAGATATCTATTACCTGAGTCTTTGATTATTGTTACTGAGCTAGGTAAACTCGGCAGTTTTCTTGACCAAACTACTTTCAGCTTACCTATTTTAGCTAAATAAATTTTATCTTAACTAACTTTAAATCCTCCTTTTGTCAATCCAGCAGTTTGCCTAGACTTTTTTTACTTAAACTTAGGAGGTCTCATAGACTTCCCTTTCCTATGACTTTTACAACTATTGAAAAAGTTTTGATAGGCTGTATTTAAGTCATTCAATGATTGCTGCAATGGAATACTAGAAACTTCCTTTAGTCATTCTCTATCTTTAATCTTTTTAGCTTTGGTAATCAATACTTTTTGCAGTTCAGAATTACTAGGCTTTTTCTGGCCTTTTTTATGCTGTTCTACGCAATAGGCTAAACTATCATTCTAGACTACGCAAACACAACCAAATAATTACGATAACTTGGTTAGCTGATATTTAGTTGGGTATATTCTGTACCTGTATTTAGCTCTCATCTTTTATTTATTTTTGGCATATAATTTATAATTATAACATAGTCATTCTTGGCATGCATCTGTGTTAAAACGTGAAAGACATAGTGTCTTAGATTTGAAAGTACATTTAGTCTGTGTTATTAATTAATAATTGATAAGTGTATTGGCCGCTGAAGGCTTAGAATTAATTAAAAATTCCTTTGAGATGGTAGCTAGAAAGATGAACTTTAAGATATTGGGGTTTAATAAAAAAACAGATTAAATTTATGGATTTATTGAATATCCACCCAAATTGTCTTAATCTCAAATAGTCAGTTATCTTAAAGGTTTTTTCAGTAGATTATATGGAGCAGCAGGATATAGAAAACCTCACAAAACGTCGCTTTGAAGCCCATCATATTTTGTAGCTTCGGTTGGAGGTGTGCCGCTTGAAACTTCTGAAAAAGTATATTCAAAATCAAAAGTTATCCTCAAAGGCGGAGGCTTTAAAACTAGTTTTTTGGTAAGTATAAGGAATGATTTTTTTACTTCAGATCAGGTTTCTCTACTGTGAAAATTACAATAGGAAATAGGGCTATTTAACTATTACTTATTTGAGCTTAATTTATTGATATATAGTCGTTTTAATTAAGATTGAGACAAAAATTGAGTAGAATAAAATCAAGTAAACTAGAAACTATTTTTAATCATGCCTTACAGTTTAGACTTAAGAAAAACAGTAATAAATTTTGTAGAAAATGTTGGTTGCTTACTGAAGTAGCTCATATATTTGGGATAGGAATAGCTTCAATATATAGATGGTTATATCCCCCAAATTTGGAAGCTACTAAGGTAAAAGTTGTCAAATAAAATTAGATGGGAAAGAATTAGAAAAAGATATAAAACCAAATTTTAATCATCTCTTACAGTTTAGACTTAAGAAAAACAGTAATAAATTTTGTAGAAAATGTTGGTTGCTTACTGAAGTAGCTCATATATTTGGGATAGGAATAGCTTCGATATATAGATGGTTATCTCCCCCAAATTTGGAAGTTACTAAGGTAAAAGTCGTCAAATAAAATTAGATGGGAAAGAATTAGAAAAAGATATAAAACCAAATTTTAATCATGTCTTACAGTTTAGACTTAAGAAAAACAGTAATAAATTTTGTAGAAAATGTTGGTTGCTTACTGAAGCAGCTCATATATTTGGGATAGGAATAGCTTCGATATATAGATGGTTATCTCCCCCAAATTTGGAAGTTACTAAGGTAAAAGTTGTCAAATAAAATTAGATGGGAAAGAATTAGAAAAAGATATAAAACCAAATTTTAATCATGTCTTACAGTTTAGACTTAAAAAAAACAGTAATAAATTTTGTAGAAAATGTTGGTTGCTTACTGAAGTAGCTCATATATTTGGGATAGGAATACCTTCGATATATAGATGGTTATCTCCCCCAAATTTGGAAGTTACTAAGGTAAAAGTCGTCAAATAAAATTAGATGGGAAAGAATTAGAAAAAGATATAAAACCAAATTTTAATCATCTCTTACAGTTTAGACTTAAGAAAAACAGTAATAAATTTTGTAGAAAATGTTGGTTGCTTACTGAAGTAGCTCATATATTTGGGATAGGAATACCTTCGATATATAGATGGTTATCTCCCCCAAATTTGGAAGTTACTAAGGTAAAAGTCGTCAAATAAAATTAGATGGGAAAGAATTAGAAAAAGATATAAAACCAAATTTTAATCATCTTTTACAGTTTAGACTTAAGAAAAACAGTAATAAATTTTGTAGAAAATGTTGGTTGCTTACTGAAGTAGCTCATATATTTGGGATAGGAATAGCTTCGATATATAGATGGTTATCTCCCTCAAATTTGGAAGTTACTAAGGTAAAAGTCGTCAAATAAAATTAGATGGGAAAGAATTAGAAAAAGATATAAAACCAAATTTTAATCATGTCTTACAGTTTAGACTTAAGAAAAACAGTAATAAATTTTGTAGAAAATGTTGGTTGCTTACTGAAGTAGCTCATATATTTGGGATAGGAATAGCTTCGATATATAGATGGTTATCTCCCCCAAATTTGGAAGCTACTAAGGTAAAAGTCGTCAAATAAAATTAGATGGGAAAGAATTATAAAAAGATATAAAACCAAATTTTAATCATCTCTTACAGTTTAGACTTAAGAAAAACAGTAATAAATTTTGTAGAAAATGTTGGTTGCTGACTGAAGTAGCTCATATATTTGGGATAGGAATACCTTCGATATATAGATGGTTATCTCCCCCAAATTTGGAAGCTACTAAGGTAAAAGTCGTCAAATAAAATTAGATGGGAAAGAATTAGAAAAAGATATAAAACCAAATTTTAATCATGTCTTACAGTTTAGACTTAAAAAAAACAGTAATAAATTTTGTAGAAAATGTTGGTTGCTTACTGAAGTAGCTCATATATTTGGGATAGGAATAGCTTCGATATATAGATGGTTATCTCCCTCAAATTTGGAAGTTACTAAGGTAAAAGTCGTCAAATAAAATTAGATGGGAAAGAATTAGAAAAAGATATAAAACCAAATTTTAATCATGTCTTACAGTTTAGACTTAAGAAAAACAGTAATAAATTTTGTAGAAAATGTTGGTTGCTTACTGAAGTAGCTCATATATTTGGGATAGGAATAGCTTCGATATATAGATGGTTATCTCCCCCAAATTTGGAAGCTACTAAGGTAAAAGTCGTCAAATAAAATTAGATGGGAAAGAATTAGAAAAAGATATAAAACCAAATTTTAATCATGTCTTACAGTTTAGACTTAAGAAAAACAGTAATAAATTTTGTAGAAAATGTTGGTTGCTTACTGAAGTAGCTCATATATTTGGGATAGGAATAGCTTCGATATATAGATGGTTATCTCCCCCAAATTTGGAAGCTACTAAGGTAAAAGTCGTCAAATAAAATTAGATGGGAAAGAATTAGAAAAAGATATAAAACCAAATTTTAATCATGTCTTACAGTTTAGACTTAAGAAAAACAGTAATAAATTTTGTAGAAAATGTTGGTTGCTTACTGAAGTAGCTCATATATTTGGGATAGGAATAGCTTCGATATATAGATGGTTATCTCCCCCAAATTTGGAAGCTACTAAGGTAAAAGTCGTCAAATAAAATTAGATGGGAAAGAATTAGAAAAAGATATAAAACCAAATAAATAATAGCTCATTAGCAGACATATCTAAAAAATTTGTAGTTAATCCTACACCTATATTTTATGGTTTTAAAAAAATTAAATTTCCTTCAAAAAAAACAACTTCGTTATAGAGAAATAAATAGAGAAGAAAGAATAAAATATTATCAGAAACTACGAAATTGTATCAAAAAATTGGAAGTAAAAGCCTTGTCTTGATTTATAAACTAGAATTTGAAGATAATCAAGACTGTATTTATGCCTGGTTAAAAAAAATGAAAAAAGTTGATAGTGAGCCAGAAAAAGAACGAGGAAAAATAGAAAATTTAGTAGCCTGAAGAATAAAAAAAGAAAAAGATTTAATGGTACCAATTATATTTAAAGTCAGCCTAAATGCCGTGGGATATAAACAATAGTTAAATGAATATTTATTGCCATCATTAAAAATTCCCAGTGTACTAATTATAGAGAATTAACCAATTCATAGAAAAAAGGTTATTAGAGAATTAGTAGAAGCAGGAGATCATCAATTATTATTTTTGCCAAAATACTCTCTTCATTTAAATGGCAAAGAACATGATTTTAATGCATTAATAAAGAGATAGAATGTATTCACCTATCAACATATCTCTTGATGAAATTATTCGTAATTATTGTGCCAAAGAGTGTCTAATTCTTATTTAAAATGACTATAAGTTTATATATACTAATATAGTTATACTTATCAAGCCTAAATGATTATAGTGGAATTAGATTATAAGAGTCACTTTTGGTGTATAATTAGTTCCCTAAATAACCGAATTCAAACTCTCTTTTGCCTAACCGCTGAAGCTTTTCATTAAGGACCAATGTCAGTATAGTAGACTTTATAATATAAACTTAGTTGCTAAAATTTATTTATACCTATACCACTATATTTAATAGAATTTATTCAGAATATACTGGTATTAACTCGTCCTTTCCAATAACCGCCTCGCCCTCGCCAGTGTCGCCAAGCTGAATCTATTGTGATTAATATATAAATCAAAGCAACAGTGGGTAAGCTCATGGCATATATTGGTGAAAGTCCATAAAATCTAATAATAGGTAAGTAAGCTAAAAATATTAATAATCTTGCTAAGATCGCGATCACTACTACTGGCCACCAACCAAAAATAACTCCCAAAATTATTCCTAATGAGGGAATTAAATAAACTAATTTCATTCCTATTACTGTTACTAATAACAAGAATGGAGAATAATTTAACTGAGTAAAAGCAGTACGAGCTACCATATTCCAAATACTCATTAAATCAGGATAAGAACGTCGGCTTTTCGTATCATTAGTTAGCCCTAACCAGATATTTTTATTTGTGGATTTTTGTTTAACTATTTTAGCTAAATTACAATCATCTATTAAAGCATTTTTAATAACCTCTATTCCTCCAACTTGATCTAAATTTTTATGACGAACTAATATGCAACCTCCAGCAGCAGCTGCAGTAGTATTTTGGGGATTATTTACCCATTTAAATGGATATAACTTTTGAAAGAAAAATACAAATGCGGGAATCATTAATTTCTCGGCTATTGTTTCGCATTGTAGTTTTACCATTAAAGAAACTAAGGCTAAATTTTCTTGTTCTGCTTTGACAACAAGTTGGCGAATATTAGTAGGGAAATGTTCAATATCTGCATCTGTTAATAGAAAATAATCTGGGGCTGGAGTTTGTTTTTTTGCATAGTTAATTCCTTCATTAATTGCCCATAGTTTTCCTGTCCAATTACTAGGTAAATCTGCTGCTGAAATAACTTCTAGCTTTGTAGAATTATGACCTTGTTGAGCCAAAGAATTCGCTATATTGATTGTATTATCTTTACTGTGATCATCTACTAATATTATTTTTAATATCCCTGAATAATCTTGATTTAATAAAGAATTTAGGGTAATTTTTAGTAATTTTTCTTCATTTCTAGCAGGAATTATCACATAAATTGATGGCAAATTTTCCGTATTCTCAATTTTTGTTTTTGATTTTGATAATAGTTGTTGGTTTGCCAGCCAAAAATTACCGCGAAATATTAATAAGTATATCCATATTATGAAGTTAGAAATTACTGTTATTAAGAGAAATTTTTGGAACATAAAAAAAACATAATTTTACAATAGATAAATGCATTTATGCAGGGCAAATATACATTGTTAATAAACCGGTTGTAATTATCAATAAATCATGGTTTATTGTACTTGTTAACAATAGACTTTTCCAATATAGTGTTTATTTAATTTTAAAAAACTAACTATAGTAGTCAGAAATTTTATATGAGTTTGCCCTGTGTATTAATACTATTAAGAAATAGAACTTGACAACATTTTACATAGGTTCAAGGTGACCATAACCGAGGATAGTTCAACTAGAAAAGTATTTTTTTCTTTCTTAGAAATCTATAGAAAAAAATGATATCTATGTGAGTAAACTAGTCAAAAGTAGTTTATTCAAATTATTTCAAGATATCAAATATAATAAAGATTTGAACGATACATTGAACATTTTACCCAAAGTAGCTGGTAACTCCGTCTTTGATAGAAAGCTGGTCAAGAGGCTTGTAGTTAGTTATAGAAAATTCAAGCCCCACAAAACTTTAGTATATTTGTCGACAAAATTATTAATTTACCCCGAATAACTACTCAAAAATTCCAATATAAATAAAGGTAAATATATCAATAATTTTTCCTAACTCTTGAAAATTTATTGACTAATCAAAGAAAAAAGATTTTCAACTATTCCACCAGCCTAAAAATCTAAAGATTCATAATTTCTAGCTCCTCTAAATTATCAGCAGGTGTAAATCCAAATACACGAGAGTAAAAGTAAAATTCTCCATCCAAAGCACGTTTAATATTCTCGGAACTACGAAAACCATGTTGTTCTCCTTCAAAAGCAACATAAGCCACTGGCAATCCTTTTTTCTGTAAAACTTCTACCATTTTCTCTGCTTGATTTGGTGGTACAATTTTATCTTCTAATCCTTGGAAAAAAATTACAGGGCAAGACAAACTCTCAGTAAAATTAATTGGCGATCGCTGTTTATAAATCTCTTTTTTCTCAGGATAAGGTCCTATTAATCCATCTAAATAACGGGATTCAAACTTATGAGTATCTGTTGCTAAAGCCTCTAAATCACTAACTCCATAATAACTTGCTCCTGCTTTAAATACATCCTTAAAAGTTAAGGCACATAAAGTAGTATAACCTCCAGCACTACCACCAGAAATAGCCATGCGATTACTATCTACTAATCCCTGTTTAGCTAAATATTGAGCTCCATTTACACAATCATCAACATCAACAATACCCCAACTATTTTTGAGTCTTTGCCGATACTCTCTTCCATATCCAGTACTACCTCCATAATTAACATCAAGTAAAGCAAAACCACGACTTGTCCAATATTGAATTTTTAAGCTTAAACTACCAGAAGTTGCTGCTGTTGGACCACCATGACTTTTAACTAAAAGAGGTGGTTTTTCTCCTAAAGGTTCTGTGTAATCTTTGTTAGTCGGCGGGTAAAATAAACCATAAGCAGTCTTACCATTTTCTGTAGGAAATTCTATTGTTTTAGGAATAGATAAATAACCAGAATCAATTTTTAAATCTGTAGAACGTTTTAAAATATTAATATCACCTGTAGATAGATTTATTTGTATAATTGAACTAGCTTCTGTGGGGGAACTTCCCAAAAAACAAACTTTGTTATTTTTTGCTGTTAAATAACTAATAGAAGTGAATGGTATTTCTATTTTCTGTAGATGTTTTTTAGTAGTATCAATAGTTGCCAAATTACAAATTCCATTTTGAGAAAAAGTGCAGAGGATTTTGTTAGCTTCTGTAAATGTATAAGTAGACATTCCAAATAACCATTGTGGCACTCCAAACTCAGCATTTAAAGAATACAATATATCTAAATTTACCTTGTCAGTAATTCCTGAAACTTGATAAATATTCCACCATAAAGAGCGATCGCTCACAAAACATAACATTCCATCTGGTGACCACTGGGGTTGAAAAATTGATTCTTCTTTTCCTCCAGCCACGAACTTATTTTCATCTAATAAACCATCTGTATTCACCTGAGCCACCCATAACTCTGTACCATCCCAAGGCATATTTGGATGATTCCAACTAATCCAGCAAAGCGTGGAACCATCAGGACTTAAACGTGGTGAGGCATAAAAATCATAACCCTCTGCTAATACCTGGATATCTTCTCCATTTTTGAGGTTAATGCTAACTATCCTATTAGTAGGCTCCCCATCCTTTGTATGATCTTCTTGAACACAAATTAGGCGATCGCGCTGTTTATCTATTACTGCATCAGCATAACGTAGGTCTGCTGATGGGGTTAAAGGTTGAGGTTCTGTACCTGGTGTTTGGCGATAAAGACGTTGGTCCTTGAAATTAGAAAAATATATCGTATCATCTGCCACTAAGAAGGATCCACCGCCGTATTCATGGACGCGGGTGCGTACATTAAAAGGTGAAGGAGTAATATCAGTTGTCTTTCCATCTGGAGTATAGCGCACAATTACATTTCGTCCACCCTCTGAAGGTCGTCCTTCAATCCAGTAAACATTATTACCATCAATGGTGATACTACTAAGTCCAATTGCCCCGGATAGAATTAAGTCAGTAGTTATGGGAGAGTTCCAAGAACCTAATGGTGCTATTTGTGTCATAGTTAGGATGAATATATACTAAAGTACCCACTTAAATTTTGTCATTTTTTTAATTGTGTCATTGTCAATTGTTAAGTCCTAAATATTTCATTTGATTTAATATTTATTAAAAAATACCAATTAAGAAGATAGGATTCAAGTTATATTAATTACTATGCATTAATATCATAAATATCATAGTTAAGTAGGCAGGCAAAATCTAAATATTCCTCCTCGTACTCTACTACCCTATTTTACAACTATTTTTGCCTACCTACTTAAATATAAATCTAACTTTAAGAAGTATACAAAAATAAGGAATTTAAATTAATGTACTTAAGAAATATATATCTAAATAGTTTTTCATACCTCAAATATATACCAAAAACTTTGACATTCAATGCCCTCCAGAACAGCGCACATGGAGAAAAATTTCCCAGAAAATTCCCCAGAAAATTAGAGCCCTTGCCTTGCCTAGTATTCCTATTCGCTTGATTTTAACGAAAGTTGAAGATGATACTCTCACTTTTGAATCAAGTTTCATTGATACTGAGAGAAAGCCGGTTTAGCCATCATTACTAGACATTAATATTCGTCAACGGGTTTCTAACCAACCTTTTGTGGCAGTTAGTATTATTCCTACAGGAGTAAGAGCTGAAATAGGAGGTTTTGCCGGAGATGCTACTCCTAGTACTAATCTTTTAGCAACTGCTTGTGACTATCTAATCACTAATCCCAATGCAGTTACAGCATCAGATATCTATTTCGCTCAGGATAATGTTCTGTACCTAGAAGGTAATTTAATCTGTCAGTTGCTCCTGGGCAATATTGGGGTAATTCCAGAAAAGCGCAAAAATATTGCAGCAATTATCGAAAAGCCCAAAGATGAAAGATTTTTAAATAATGTTCTGAATGCTCTCAATGGCTTGCGTGCTGTAGGAGGTATTAATATTGACCCTGTAGTGGTAACAGGTGGTCCTGTTGAAACTGAATGTACCTATTCCCAGTATGGAAATGCTTCCGGGGAATTTAAAGGGATGGACGAGTTGATGAAGGCTTTGGATGTAGTGGAAAAATCTGATGTTAGGGCAGTAGCTTTAATGACCACTTTGCAAGTAGATGACAAAGTACGTCAAGCTTAATACCGAGGAGAATCTATTGCCAATCCCTGGGGTGGTGCAGAAGCAATTCTGACCCACATGACTACTAATTTCTATCCTTTTACTGCTGCCCATGCTCCCTTGTTATTGGAGTGGGAACATACAGGATTTGGTAAATTAGTAGATCCTAGGGATGGAGCCGAATTAATTTCCAGTGCTTATGTTTGTTCTCCTCTAAATGGTTTAATCAATTCTCCTCGCCCGGTAAAATTTGATACTCCTTTAGCAGCAGGTGAAACTAGGATATCTGTTGAAAATATTTCCGCAGTGGTAATGCCAGAAACAACTGTAGGAAATATACCTTTCTTAGCGTCTTTAGACCAAGGGGTTCCTATAATCTTAGTGAAAGATAATACTACGAATTACGATATTACTCCTGAAAAATTACAAATTGAAACTCAGGGGCATAAAATATATCGTGTAAATAGCTATATGGAAGCGACAGGATTACTGTTAGCTTTACGGAATGGGATTACGATAGAAAGTACAATTCGCCCCATACCACAACTTAAGCCAATTTTGCTGTAAATTGATGAATCAAGTATCTTCTACCTATAAGCTGATTGCATCCCACAATCAGGATATTCAGATTAGCCTCTATACTCCTGCTCATCAAGGTATTAAAAGTAATGGTCATCGTCTGAGTGCAGAAATTTACCAATATGATGCACCATTTCTGACTCGTCCTCGTACTGAAAATATAGAGAAGCATTTCTCTAAGCTGTATGGTACAAAACATACTTTCTGGCTCACAGCAGGAGGTAGTCAAGGAGTTTTAACCACTTGTGCTTTACTAGGTACTCAGTATAAAAAAGTGGCGATCGCCCTCAATAGTCATATTTCCACTATAAACGGCATCATCTTAGCAGGATTAGAGCCTTATTTTATTGATTCTGAGTCGCTGATGCCTACTACTGATGAGGTAATTACGGCTTTAGAAACGAGTGGCGTATCAGCACTGTTACTAACTCATCCAAGTTATGAAGGGGTAACTATCGAGCTTGCCACCATCGCTAATTATTGTCAGAAGCATGGGATAGCTCTAGCAGTAGATGAAGCTCACGGTAGTCATTTTCCCTTTCTTGACGAACAATGGCAATCGGCAATTAGTGTTGGTGCAGATATAGTTTCCCATAGTATGCACAAATATGCCGGAAGTTTAGTACAAACTGGTTTGTTACATTTACCTAAATCTTCCCAGTTTAGCACCGAACAAGTGATGGGGGTTTTACCTTTGTTTGAAACTACTACCCGCAGTAATTTGTTGATGCTGAGTCTTGAAGATGCTATTAAAAGGGGGTATTCTGAATCAGGCAAGGCTTTATTTGACAAAGCTATTCAAGAGTGCGACCTCCTGCGTAGTCAGTTAGATAGTTATGGTCAGGTTTTAACTTACGATCCTCAAGTTACCGATCCTCTGAAAATTTATTTAAAGAGCGATCGCATGACAGGGGAAGAGTTAGCAGAATTTTTGTATGAATATGGCATAGATGGGGAATTTGCAGGAGAGGAGGGATTATTATTAATTTTCTCTTTTCATCACAATCCACAGGATTTCCAATTTATGCGGGAAACTCTGGCTAAAGTTGTAGCAATTTTGAGGGAAAAACCCATAAAACAGATTGTACCTGACAGTTACTTTTCCCGTCGCCCTCAAATAAATACTTTACCTAAAGATGCTTTCTTTTGCCGGAAAGAAAAGTTACCCATTGGGGAAGTATTAGGTAAAATTAGTAGTTGTTGGATTAAGAAAGTTCCCCCAGGGAGTCCGATTTTGATACCAGGAGAAGAAGTAACTAATTGGCACATAGAACGTTTATCTCCTGATACTGTTGTTGAAGTAGTAGGTGCGTAATTAAAAATGGTCGAAGAACAATCCAAAGATTTCTTAGAAGCAAGACCTTGGTTATCAGGGATTTGTGATACTCAAAGCACTGAGGAATTAAAAAATAAGTATGATGGTTGGGCTAAGACTTATGATACAGATGTCAGAAAAGATTGGTTTTTTATGCCTGGTAATATAGCAATAACATTAAGCCAACTGCTTCCTCACAAAGAAACCGCAATTCTGGATGCTGGTGCTGGAACGGGTTTAGTGGGTGAAGCTTTAGCCCAACAAGGATATACAAATATTACTGCTGTTGATTTGTCAGAAAAAATGCTGGCGATCGCTAAAGAGAGAGAAGTTTACAAGGCTCTCCATCACTGTAATTTAGAAGATTCCCAAATTTTTAACAATTCAGTAACTTTTGATGCTATTATTGCAGCAGGAGTTTTTGCTTATGCCCATGCTGGTGTTAAGGTATTAAACAATCTATTCGGTCTTTTAAGAGAGGACGGAATTTTTTTGTTGACGATACGGGAAGACTATCGCCGTGAAATGCAGATAGCATTAGATAAATTACCGTGGACATTAGTCAGTGAAGAAAATTTTACGATCTATGACGAAGCCAAGTTGATGTATCTTCTTGGTTTTAAAAGGGAGGGATATTAATGAATACTAAAATTGACCAATCCACTCGATCTGAGCAAGAAACCTTGGATAATAAAAGGTTCGTTAAAATCTCCGATCGAGAAGATAGATGTGATATTCCCAAGTCGGCTTGGAGACCTCTGACAAACAATGCTTATTTACAGACTTGGAAAGGGGTGCTTTTGGAGAAAGACCCTATGCAAATAGCAGCTTATCCGATGCTGCTGCGGGAGTTACAACCGAAGACAATTATTGAACTGGGTGCGCTCAAAGGGGGAAGTGCAATTTGGTTAGCAGATCACTTAGAATTATTTGGTATTGAAGGTGAGGTTTACTGTGTTGATAATGACCTTTCTCAACTTGATGAAAAAGCTAAAACAGACTCTAGGATTAATTTTTTAGAAGGTGATTGTCGAGAAATTAATGCTGTTTTACCCACAGGGTTGCTTGTCTCACTGCCTCATCCTTGGTTAATTATAGAGGATGTTCATGATAATCTAGTTGGTATTCTTAAGCATTTTCATCACAATGGTCTGCAAACTGGAGATTACCTGATTATCGAAGACACCAATAAGTTCATGTGGGAAGTATGGTATGATTGGGAAGACCAGGAATTAATTCAGCGAGGAGGGCGCAAGCTTGATGAATTGAGAAGCTGGTTAATGAAGCATCAAGATGAGTACTTAATCGATGCTTACTATCAAGATATTTACGGTTATAATGCTTCAAAAAATTGGAATTCTATTTTAAAAAGGATTTAAATAAAATGATGAATGAATCTAGAATCAAAGAGATCAAGAACACTTGGCAAAAAAAGGGGTTCAAGTGCGAAATTTCAATTACTCCGCCTGGAGAGTTTTGGTCAAGTGATGGTCATGAAACAGACGAGATAATTATACCCTTGGAAGGGGAATTAGAATTGTCTTTACAAGGTAAAGTCTTTACAAGGTAAAACTTTTCGCTCCACCATTGGGGAAGAAATAATTATTCCTGCTGGTGAACCTCATACATTTAAGAGTGTTGGCAAAGTAGCTAGTCGTGTGTATTGGCTCTATGGCTACGAACATGAAAAAGGTGTGACTGGAACTCGTGTATCGTAAATGGCTCAAGGATTTAGGGATTACTTGTGGAGTTTGCTAATTTTGTTGTAGTCAAAAGGCAGACAGATGAAATACTTTTGGCAAATTTTAGCAAGTAATGTTTCATGTTACTTATTTATAGGCACTTAAGATTAAATTAGGCATTACAGCGGTTTTCCTGCACGGTAAACCAGAGTAGGGAGGTTAGACAGACAAAAATTTCCTATAGGGAATGCTACGCGACATATAAAGTGGAGCTTTGCGTCAGCAAAACGTCCCTACAAAATTTTGGTGATGGCGATGTGGTTTATCCATAGGTAATACCATTTTCAAAAATAATGCTATACCGATCTGCTGGGAAAGTGTGGGAGTGTGGGGAGTGTGGGGAGGAGTAAACATAAGAATAATAAACATTAACTAAGCTATTATTAGTAAAAAATGATTTATCCTGTATTAATTACTTAATAACTGAAGTATAGCCTAAGTATAGCAATATTTTTGGGAATTGGTATAAGTAATAGCTATAATAATTATTTTACAAGTTTAGATTAGCAGTTTCCAAAAGCTCAATAACTGCTGAAACCGCTGTCTGAATCGATCCCTGAACCGAAGCATGATTAATAGCTAAATGTTCCCCCGCAAAGAATACACGGGGATTATTTATAGGATAAGGTTGACCAAGAAAAGGTTGATATTTCTCGCGATCGCCAGGGGCAAAATAAGCATAAGAACCAGAACCCGGATTATTATCTTCATCCCAAATACTATGAACAACATCATCAGTATATTGTTTAATATTAGGATGTAGTTGTGAAATTTCTTCTAAGGTTAAATCTGTTTTATTTGACTCATCTAAAGTAACAAACTTTCTAGAATTATCTTCCCAACGATAAGCAGCAGTTAATACAGATGCCTGATAAGAAATATCTTTATTCTTAACCACAAAATGAGGTTGAGAAAAATTGTTTCCATCTAATTTAGCATTATCGCAAGGATACCGACACTTTTCAATATTTAAGTCTGTAAAACTGCCCCCACCATAAATATTTTCTGTAAATTCCCAAGGACGAGCAGTGCAGTGTAATAGACTTTTACTAGAACTACAATAACCTAAATTGTTAATAGCTTCCTGTTGTTTGCTAGGTAAAATAGGGTCAAAATTAATCCGAGCTAAAGCAGTAGTTGGAACAGTACAAATAATATAGTCAAATTCTGCAGTCTGTTGCTTATCCAACTTATTCCAGTCAACTTGAACCCCTTTATCTGTCATCGCTATATTTGTTACTTTTGCTTCAGTCTCAATTTTTCCTGATATTCTTTTAACCAAAGCCTTAATTAAAGTTTCCATTCCTCCAATTAATTCATATTGTTCAACTTGATGCCAAGCAAAGAAGTCAATTAAACCATTTAATAGAGAAACTTTTTCATAATGAATTGCTCCAGTAGCATGACCTAACAACTGAAAAGCATCGGGAGAAAGATGACTACAAAAATAGTCAGTAACTGTTAAATCATCCCATTTTCTAACTCGATCGCTGGTAAAAGTAGGCGCAAATAACTCCCATTTCTCCTGTTCAGAGAAAGAATTAATTAACTCTGACAATAACTGGTCGTAAATTACCCCAGGGTCTTCTTTTTCATCAGAGGTTAAATTATAAACAGAAAAAAGTTCTTGATAATTATCTAAACGAGTTTTCTTTCCCCTCAGGTAATAAAAAGTTGCAGGATTGTAATTAATAAAAGGTCTTTTTGGTAACTTAAACTTATCTATATAATGTAAAGTGCAACCATGACTTGTAGGAATCCGCATTGCACCTAACTCTCCATAAGTTCCATCACTAAAATAATGAGTCTTAATCCTTCCTCCTAAGCGATAATCAGACTCTAATAAAGTAACTTTATGGTTTAGTTGACTTAGTTCGTAAGCACTAACAAGTCCGGCAATTCCTCCGCCAATAATTGCAACTTGTTTGCGAGTACCGCCCTGGTCATAGGGAATAAGAGAACCAGGATGACTATACAAGCGTTCAAAAGAAAATGGACTATCTAACTCTAAAATGTGATTATACATATATCGAGAGTACAAAGTGATGGCTAAAAAAAACATTCCCCCCCAGAAAATTGGGGAGTGGCGGATACTGCTTTAAGATTCTAATTTCTACAACTCTTTCAAAAATGCTACATTTAGTTTATATAAAAACAAGAGGTAAAACTATAAGTAAAAAAAATAATACATCTATTATAGTCACTGGTTAAGTAATAGATACTATTATGAAGACTGGAAGTCTTCGCAGTTCTAAAGATTCACTTTCTAAGGAAAGTAATACATCTATGAATATATCAGAAAATGTAGATGATAGTAATTTAGAAACAGGAAATATTGACAAAATACTTGAAAAATCTCAACTAGAGGCATAAATTGAGAAACTTAGAAAGGAAATTCAACCACTATTAGAACATCTTGCCCAAAATCCCATAACTGCAAATGAAGCTTTGGCAGAAATAGCCATTCAACAGTAAATAAATAATCATCAAACTTTCAAACGGCGATTAATAAATGCTTAGAAAGCAGAGGGTCTTGAAACATTAAAAGCAATATTTAATCATCC
This sequence comes from Trichodesmium erythraeum IMS101, assembly GCF_000014265.1. Taxonomy (NCBI): domain Bacteria; kingdom Bacillati; phylum Cyanobacteriota; class Cyanophyceae; order Oscillatoriales; family Microcoleaceae; genus Trichodesmium; species Trichodesmium erythraeum. Next base: position 2,094,935 of record NC_008312.1, on the reverse strand, counting down.
TGCTTTTTCTATTCCCGTTGAAACAGTGAAGGGGTTTTTGGAATGATGATAGTATCTTGAGCAGATAATTGAAAATATTAGGTAGATTAAGCGATCGCTGATTCACTAAAAGTTAAAACCTTTCTAGATCTATGAAGAAATCTCATAAAAAGAATCTTACGGCGGTTTATCACTCCTTATACCCATTATCTATTTCTCTACAACTTTCAACTCAACTGCTCATCTGGGGGACTAAAATCCAAATCCCCCCAACCTCCAATTTTTGAGATGTTCTTTGAATAAAGGATATTGCTTTGCTCTATCTGCTAATTCCTTTGCTGCTTTTTGTTCAGCTTCTTCAGAAGAGTAAGTTTTATAAAGCTGGTTTAAAAGTTATGAGCAACTTCCTCCACTAGTTTTTCCTGTAAAAGTTGATAGTAAGTAAGTTTAGATAATCTATACATCTATCATCTATTTCTCTACAACTTCAAACTCAACTGCTCATCCGGCGGACTAAAACCCAAATGCCTCCAACCAGCCGCAGTCACAACTCGACCACGAGGAGTACGCTGCATAAATCCAATCTGCATCAAATACGGCTCATAAACCTCCTCAATAGTTTGAGCATCCTCCCCAGTTGCTGCAGCCATAGTCTCCAAACCAGCAGGACCACCATTATAATTCTCAATCATAGTCCTCAATAAATTACGGTCAGTCCAATCTAAACCAAGAGGGTCAACATTAAACAACTCCAAAGCTTCACCTGCAATCTCAGCATTTATCGGAGTCAACTTTTTCACCTCCGAATAATCTCTCACTCTTCTCAATAAACGATTAGCAATTCGAGGCGTACCCCTGGAACGACGGGCAACCTCCTCAGCACCATCCTCTGTAATATCCGTATTTAAGACTTTTGCTGCTCGGATAATAATTAAACTCAGTTCATCAACCTCATAAAACCGTAACCTCTGAATAATTCCGAAGCGATCGCGTAGAGGAGAAGTCAAAGAACCCACTTTAGTAGTTGCTCCTACCAAAGTAAAAGGTTTGAGAGGAATACTCCTAGTCTTAGAGCTCTTACCTTGCCCAACCGTAATATCTAGTCGAAAATCTTCCATCGCCGGATAAAGTATTTCTTCGGTCATTTTAGAAAGGCGATGAATTTCATCTATAAACAAAATATCCCCTTTTTGTAAACCTACTAACAAACCAACTATATCTCTAGGTTTTTCAATAGCAGGTGCAGTTGTAATCTTACAATTAACCTCCATTTCTGCTGCCAATATTAGAGACATAGTAGTCTTCCCCAATCCTGGAGGACCATACAATAGTAAATGGTCTAGAGATTCTTTTCTAGATTTAGCCGCCGAAATCGCAATATTCAACACCTCTTTTAGGTCTTTCTGTCCGATATATTCATCTAACCTTTGAGGTCGGATTTTTTCCTCATTTTGATTATCACTTTTTTCTGCAGCAGATGCCTCTGGTTCTAATAAAGCTTCTACTTCCGATCTTTGAGCTTGAGACTTTGATTTTTTCGTTTTATATTTATATGAAACTTGATTTTCTGAGGCTAAGAAAATGTCATCATCTGGCCTTTCTGGTTGAGGAGATTGTTTTTTAGAAGAAATTATGGCCATAACTGGAAAATTATATCTAACATCCTTATTATCATACAAAGTAGTGTATTTAATAACTGTCCCATATTTATGAAATCATTATTATCAGTATCAGAAAATATAACATTTGAAGAGGCGATCGCCCTAACTCAAGAAATTATGTCCGAGATAGAAACAGGTCAGCTATCAGAAACTAAAATAGAATCATTAATTGGAGATTTAGTCAAGAGCAAAAATGGTGCTAGAGGATTTTTCGTCAGTTATCTTACAGATTCTCGAGCTTTAGCGGATAATCCATCACCCTCAGTATTCAAAGCTTTAGAATCAGCTCCAGAGATAGTAGTAGAACTGTTGATTAAAAATTTGGCCATGTGTTCGGCAATGGTAGTCCACCATCAGCGAAATCAAGATGAAAAGGCAGCCAATGAATCCAAAAAAGTGCGATCGCGAACCACAAAACTAATAAAAAGCATTAAAATACCCAGTTTATCAGGTAATATTCAGGAATTATATCAAGGTATAACTACTTGCGAGGGAAACTACAAAGGCTTTTTAAAACGCTGGGGCTATGATACTGAGCAATTAAAAGCAATTAAGGAAGTGATAGAACCCTTACTTAGGGCTTGCTAAAAAAAAGGACTTTATCAACTAAGTCCAGTAGGGAACGTAAATTAAATAAAACCGGAAATCTGTAGTTTGTGCCTGAGAAAGCTCTTGAGCGTAATTAATTTTCTCCGGCTTCCGGCTTGTTCTCATTCGTAAGTAGTTTATACTAAATCCGGTTTACATGAGGTGGGTTTTCCACTTACCAAAAATTTATGATGAAAAGTATTATCCGCAAAACCAGCAGAGTTAGTAATTGGCTAACCGTGGTAAATACTGATTGGTTAGTTAATTTAAACTTATTATTCACATTAGTACGAAGGGATTTAGAGGCCAGGTATAAAGGCTCAATTCTTGGAAATTTATGGCCACTACTCAATCAGCTATCCCAACTTTTAATTTATACCTACGTCTTCTCAATTATTCTTAAAGTTAAACTGAGCCTCAGAGGATTACCAGAAGATAGTAAGCTAACCTTTGGACTATGGCTATTTGCAGGATTAATAGCTTGGCTAGCTTTCACTAATGGATTAACTCAAGCTTCTGGATGTGTAATTAGACAGCCCAATTTAGTTAAAAAATTAGTCTTTCCACTCAGTTTATTACCCTTAGTTCCTATTCTTTCAACATTTCTAGAAAGTACATTTGGGTTAATAGCTTTAATAGGAATGCTTTATATATCATCTGGGGTAATAAATCAAACATTATGGCTACTACCTATAGTATTTATACCTCAACTTTTATTAACAGCAGGTTTAGGATATTTTACTGCCGGATTAACAGTATTTTTACGGGATATTCCACAGACTTTAGGAGTAATTATTAATCTTTGGTTTTATGTTACACCAATAGTATATCCTGCATCAGTAATTCCAGAAAATTGGAGAGTTTGGGTATTTTGGTGTAATCCTTTAACAGCGATAGTCGAAGTATATCGTGACCTAATATTAGTAGGAGAAATTCAACACTGGGGAGAATTAGGAATTGCTACTTTAATGTCTACACTAATATTTTATTTTGGCTTGTGGGTTTATCAAAAATTACGTCCTGCTTTTGCCGATGTTTTATGAAAGTATTCATTCCCTAACTATTAGCTTAATATTCACCCCCTTTAAAAGCGAGGTTTAAATGAAAAATATAATTTTTCATGCTTAAAAGAGAATACTTTGACAGTAACCTTAATTATACTGAATTTTTAATTACTTTTACTTCCTAAATTATGTAAGAGCTTATAGTTAATAAGCAAATACTTACAAAAAAAAGGATTAAAATTTGATAATTTATACAGTATATAGTATACCATAACAATTACCTTTTTATTGATAAGTTTTAATTCTCCTTGGAGACTAATTCCTCCTTGGATATAATAAGAATAAGTTAATAACTTATTACAAATAGCCATCAGCTATTTGTACAGCATTCCCCAGGAAACGCTTACATATAAAATCCATGATACCTGAAACTGTAATTTCACTACAAAATGTTTCTAAATGTTTTAAACGGTACCAACATCCTGTAGACCGTTTAAAAGAAATTTTACTCCCTGGAAAAAGTTGTGCTGATGAATTTTGGGCAGTACAAAATATAAATATAGAAATAGAAAAAGGGCATACTTTAGGAATTGTAGGACGGAATGGTTCAGGAAAAAGTACTCTTTTACAAATAATTGTGGGAACTCTAACGCCAACAACAGGAAAAGTAAAAATTCAAGGGAGAATTTCTGCACTACTAGAACTTGGTAGTGGATTTAATCCAGAATTTACAGGGAGACAAAACGTTTTTTTTAACGGTCAACTATTAGGATTAAAAACATCAGAAATAGAAGCAAAATTTGACCAAATCGCTAGTTTTGCCGATATTGGTGATTTTATTGACCAACCTGTAAAAACTTATTCTAGCGGAATGTTTATTAGATTAGGATTTGCTGTAGCTACCAGTGTAGATCCAGATATTTTAGTAGTTGATGAAGCACTTTCAGTAGGAGATGAAGCATTTCAAAGAAAATGTTTTGCACGTATTCAAGACATTCAAGAAAGAGGAGGTACAATTTTATTTGTGTCTCATGCTGCTTCAACAGTGGTTCAGCTTTGTGACTCAGCAATTTTGATGGATCATGGGGAAATGTTGCTTTATCATACTCCTAAATATGTAGTTTCTAAATATCAGAAATTAATCTATGCTTTTCCAGATAAAATTCCATCAATAAGAGAAGAAATTCGCCAAATTCCTAATTTAACCATTCAAGATTTATTTGATGATCAAAATACAGATAAATCACCATCTAAATCGGCAATAAATAGTGAAAATCTAGATCAATATCAGATTGCACAATCAATAGAATACGAAGAAATTTATGATCCAGATATGATACCCTCAAATACCATACATTATCCTGATAAAGGAGCAAAAATTATTGACCCCCATATTATTACTTTGGAAGGTAAAAGGGTAAATCATTTAGTTAACCGCCGGGAATATTACTATACATATAGAGTAAAATTTATTAATTCAACATCCAAAATTAGGTTTGGAATGTTAATAAAAACTCTCAGTGGTTTTGAGTTAGGAGGAGCATCTTTACATGGTTATACTAAATCAGTAGAATATATTGCAGCACAACAAATAGTTATAGTTAAATTTAGGTTCAAATGTTTACTAAATCCTGGTGTATATTTTTTAAATGCTGGAGTTGTTGGAATGGCAAACGATCATCTAACCTATTTATCCCGTTGCATTGACATTGCAATGTTTAAAGTCCAACATTATAGTGATTCATGCGGTACAGGTGTCATTGACTTTTTAATAGAACCTAGCTTAAACATTGAGCATAATACTCTGAACAATAAAGCCAAAATTGAATCTATTTAAAATAGAAATAGGGTAGAAAAAATCAGATTATTTCAGTTATTATTTATTAGTAGCAACTACTGAATCCTTATACTTCAAATACCTATAGGGAATATTTTTTTATTCCCAATTAAAAGGAACTTGAAAAATATTACATTTACCCATTAATTAATTAAAAATTGTAGATGTTTGTTCATAAAACTTCTACGATAAAAATATTTTTTTTAAATTGTACTACCTCTTTCTTAAACCTTAACCTTGATTGTTAGATATTTTATATGGTAAAAAAAACGAGAGAAACAAATTAAAATATAAAAATATGAACCCTGAAAAAATAGATTTCAATAACAAGTTAATTATAGATCAATTTATTCAAGACCAAACTAAAAAATCTGACAAAATAAACGTGATAATTCATCCACAAGATGAAATGTATCTCTATGCTTTGAAAAATACAGACGGGAGGAAAGATGAAGCATTGCTACGATATTTTTCTAATGGAAAAAGAATTTTAGATGCAGTAAAACAAATTGTAGAATGGTATTTTGATGGATTTGAAAATATATCCTCTTTTCTAGACTTTGCTAGTGGTTATGGTCGTTTTAGTAGGTTTTTGGTTCAAGAAATACCAAACAATAAAATATGGGTTTCGGATATTTATCCCAAAGCAGTAGAATTTCAAAAACAACAGTTTGGTGTCGAAGGGATAGTTTCAACTAATTATCCAGAAAACTATCAAATAAATCAAAAATTTGACTGCATTTTTGCTTGTTCTTTTTTTAGTCACACTCCCCAAAAAACTTTTACTAGTTGGTTAGAAAAATTATATAGTAGCTTGACTGAAAATGGTATATTAATCTTCAGTACTCATGATTTATCTTTAATGACTATAGAGGCAGACGTAGAAGCAGAAGAAATTTATTTTACTCCAGAAAGTGAAAGTCTTTTTCTGAAAACTGAAGATTATGGAGTTACTTATGTGGGAGAAAAATGGGTAGCTAAAGTAATTCAAAAAGTTACTCAGGGAAAGGCAAAATGGCATCGAATTCAAAGAGGTCTTTGTGGACATCATGACTTATATATTATCAGAAAGAAGGAAGCAAGAAGAAGTAATAAGGAACAAGTTGGGGAACAAATAGATGAATTATTAAACTTTCATTGTCATCCTGATGGAGGTTGCAAAAAAATTCAAATGACAGTTACAGGAGATATTTATTTAGAGGGATGGGCAGCAGATATTAATCCAGAAGAAAAGGTAGAAAAAATATCATTTTTAATCAATGGAAACGAAGTAGAAAGCTGTTACCCAAAGCCTGAAAATAAAACTCAAAAATATCAATGGTCATCTACTATTAATACTCAAAATTTATCAGCAAATGACATTATACTAGTTAAAATTATTAATAATTTTAATTTGGAGCGAGTAGTTAATATTTATCCCGTTCATAACATCGCATTAATACCACCAAATGATCTATTACTAAGAATAAGTGGCAACCCGAGTATCAAAGCTTTTATTAGTTCATTTGATGACCTAAGATATACCGTAAAAAGTTATCTTCAAACCGCAGGATTTAATTTTAATCAATTTGAGAAAATACTAGATTTTGGTTGTGGGGTAGGGCGTTACTTAATGGCATTTGAACCTGAACTTTCCCCTAATCAAAAACTATTTGGTTGTGACGTTTTTGCCGAATGTGCTGAATGGTGTCAAGAAAATATTAAATTTGCCACTGTCAAAAATAACGATATTCAGCCACCGTTACCTTTTGAAAATAATCAGTTTGATTTAATTAATGCTATCTCAGTATTTACTCATCTAAGTTTAGATTTACAACATCTTTGGGCGTGGGATATTTATCGAGTTTTACGACCAGGTGGAATATTATTTATGACTCTTCACGGACCTCAATTTTTCCCCATAGTTTATGATGTTTTTCGCAGTGGAAATTCTCATATAGCAGAAATGTATAGTATTGGTGAAGAGGGATTATTTTTATATCTTGACCATCAAGGAGAAACAGATGGTCAAGGTCAACATACTATTGCAGCAGTTCATACACCAACAGCTTACCAGGAAATATTTTCTATGTTTAAACACATTAAAAGATTTCCTCAAAGTAATTTAGCAAATGGTCAAGATTTATATATTTTACAAAAACCAATTTCTGGAAGTTTAGTTGCTCAACCTATTAATATTAAGTCAGAAGTAAGAAGTCAGAAATCAGACATTAATAATTTTAGTAAAAAGAAAGATGCGGAAAATATTACCAAAAAAATAACAGGAGATATCAATTTAGAACTCCTAAATAATAATTTAGAAATTAATAATTTTCTAAAGACAGAAAATGTGGGAAATGCTACGGAAGAAATAGTAGGAAAAGAGATAGAAGTAGAAAAAATACTCATATCTGATAATGGAGAAGGTGAAAATTTGTCAGAGAAAATATTGTCTGATAGTCAAACAAAGGAGCAACTAACAACACAAGTAGGAAACATACCTTTATCTAATGATGTAAAAACTGGAAATTTATCTGAAAAAGTATTCTGTGAGAGTCATCAATATCATACTGAGATGAAATTTCAAATAGAAGGTCAAAAAGTATTTAGAGCTTATCCACAAATAGAACCGTTAGGTACTTATTCTATTGGCTGTAAAATTGAGATTGTTAATAACAAAAATGGAGAAATTTTAGTACAAAAAACTCTGCCACTAAACAATAAAAATATATTTGGTAAAACTAATTATGGTTTGATAGAAATAGAAATTCCTGAATATTCAGGAGAAGTAATTGTCAGATTAAAAACTGTAATTACTGATAGAATCACTTTACCACCAGAACAAGAAGTATTAGTATCTTGGAATTTTGCAAACTTTGCTTAATATTAAGGAGGAAAATTAGATGAAAACAACAGCTTTGATTATTGCCGGAATGCACCGTTCAGGAACCTCCTTAACTGCTTCTTTATTTCAAAGTTTAGGAGTGAATATAGGAGAAAAATTACTCGGTCCTGAATTGGGAAATATTAGAGGGCATTTTGAAGATATTGAGTTTGTAGAACTCCATAAAAAAATATTGCGGTCGCAACATATAGATGACCTCGGTAGTAACTTAGAAACTCAAGAAATTGTAGTCAAGAAGCCAAACTTAAAAATAGCAAGAAAACTTATAAAAAATCGTCAAGAAGAAAATGAAAAATCTCACAAAATATGGGGATGGAAAGACCCTAGGACTACATTATTTTTAAACTTTTGGTTAAAGTTATTGCCCGATGCTAAATTTATTTTTGTTTATCGTTCTCCTTGGGAAGTAGTAGACTCTCTTTATCGACGAAGTACAGATAAAAAGTTATTGGATCAACCAGAAATAGCTGTAAAAATGTGGTTGAATTACAATCAGAGAATATTAGACTTTTATCAACAATGTTCAGCAAAATGTTTAATAGGTAAAGTTGATATTATTGGTAGAGATCCTGAAAGCTTTATCCAGGCAGTTAACGAAAAATTTGAAATGAATTTACCAGCACCTTCTCCTGAGATTTTTGCTGAATCATTATTGGTGAAAGACATTAGCCAAACCAATAAACCTAGTCTCATAGAAAAATATTTTCCAGAAACATTAGAAACTTATCAGCAACTAGAAAAAAATGGCATAGGTGGAGATTTAGAGGTCAACATCCAAGAGTCGAAGGTTAAAAGTGAATCAGAATTATGGGAGTTTAGGGATTGGTTCAATATTCGATGTTTAGAAAAACAAGTTAGTAGTTTAGAAACAGATGTAGAAAAATGGCAAAAAATATTTAAAGAAGCACAAAAAAAGGTAGGAAAATTAGAATCCGAATTAGGTGAAACTCAGCAACAAATTAATATTAGGTCAGTTAAGCTCGAAGAGTCTAGTAAAAAGATAGAATTACTAGAAATAGAATTAGGTAAAACTCAAGTTCAACTCGAAGGTAAAGTAAAAAATTTACAAGCATCTCAAACTAAAGTAGTCACATTAGAAAGAACACTAGGGCAGACTCAATCTCAACTGGAAAATAATCAAACAAAATTACAAGAGTCTCAACAGAAAATTATTAGATTAGAAGTAGACTTAGGGCAAACTCAGACACAATTTAATAACTCAAAAACTAGGTTTAAAGAAGCTTTAGTCAAAATATTTAGTTTAGAAACAGAATTAGGAAAAACTCAAGTTCAACTAGAAGGTACTCAGATTAAATTTACTGAATCTCAGAAAAAATTATTAGGAGTAGAAACTGACTTTGGGCAAAGTCAAATGAAACTTGAGAGAAATCAAATTAAGTTAGGAGAGTCTCAGGAAAAAATTGGAATATTAGAAACTAAGTTAGGTCAGACTACACTACGACTTAATGGCAATATTCTGAAATTACAAGAGTCTCAAACTAAAATTCAACTGTTAGAAACAGAATTTGGAGAAGCTCAAAGATTACTCGATGGTACTCAGATAAAATTATTAGAATCTCAAAATAAAATTCAATTCCTAGAAACAGAATTCGGAGAAGCTCAAAGATTACTCGATGGTACTCAGGTAAAATTATTAGAATCTCAAAATAAAATTCAATTCCTGGAAACAGAATTAGGGCAAACTCAAGGAGTATTGGGACAAACTCAAGCCACTCTCCAAGAAACTCAAGCTACTCTCCAAGAAACTCAAACCACTCTCCAAGAAACTCAAACCACTCTCCAAGAAACTCAAACCACTCTCCAAGAAACTCAAACCACTCTCCAAGAAACTCAAGCCACTCTCCAACAAACTCAAGCTCAATTAGATGCTCAACACTACGAAACAGAAATGCTTAGGGCAGAAATTTCTGGGATGAAATCTTCCAAATTCTGGAAACTACGAGAAAAGTGGTTTAGTTTGAAAGGAAAACTAAAAAAGAAACTGAAAAATTTACGAGGGCGCTTCATTTTTTCTATCGACTCCCCTATTAATTGGAAAATTTCCAACTCCCAAATAGAAATAGTAGGTTGGTGTTTCCACAATAGTATTCTCAAGATCCAAAATATTCGTGCCAGAGTAGGAACCGAAGTTTTTTTTGGTAAGTATGGTATCCCACGACCAGATGTTGCCCAACAATATAATGATATTTCTACTGCTCAAAATTCTGGCTTTCAAATATCTGTACAACTTTCCCCAGGAAATTACCAATTAATACTTGAAGTAGAAGAAAAGAAAGGAAAGTGGCATGAATTGGTAACCTACCCCATATCAATATCTACCGTCGAAGCAAATTTTGATGCTCCCACAAACTGGCAACAAAGGGAGGGAGTAATTTTATTTGCTGGTTGGTGTTGCCATCGAGAAGAGAAAATTACCAAATTAGTTCTTAAATATGGGGATATTTCTGTAGACTGCGCTTATGGTTTGCGTCGGAAAGATGTAGAGGAAATTTTCCCAAATTGGGTAGGAAGTGGCCATAGTGGCTTTGAAGTAACCGTTGAACTTCCACCCGGAAAATGGCAAGTTAGTTTAGAAGCATATTTGGAAAGTGGGGAAATAGTTGGTTTTCCTTGCTCAGAAGTTTTGCAACTAAAACGTTATGGTTTTTGGGAAAAAGCTAAAGATAAATTTCGGCAATTATCCAAATTTACTCAAGCTATTCAAAAACGAATTTCCGAAAGAAAACAAAGATTAGGTCGCATCATCCCCCTACCTTCAGAATTACCTAGTATTGCCCGACAAATATTAGCAATATATAGACAGCAGCAAAAACAAGGGGGAGATTTATTGCTTCCCCCTGGGTTTGTCCTACCAGAAACTGTAGATGTTTATGATGCTTGGTTGGCAGTAAATAACTGGGGCGATCGCTCCCGTCAATATTTAATATCCCGTTTAGAAAGTTGTCGGACTCCTTTGCCAAAAATTTCTGTGGTTATGCCAGTTTATGATCCTCCTCTAAAATTTTTGCATCAGGGAATATCCAGTGTACTAAATCAAGTATACCAAAATTGGGAATTTTGTATAGCCGATGATTGTAGTAGTAATCCGAAAATTCGGGAAATTCTGACAGAAAGAGCTAAGACTGATTCCCGTATTAAACTTACATTCCGCTCTGAAAATGGCAATATTAGTGCTGCGACTAATTCCGCCGCCGAATTGGCCACGGGAGATTTTCTTCTCTTTTTGGATAATGATGATGAACTTACTCCGGATGCTTTGGGGGAAGTTGCTTTATATATAAGTCAAAATTCAGAGATAGATTTTCTTTATTCCGATGACGATAAAATTAGTACGGAAGGCAAAAGATTCGACCCTCAATTTAAACCAGAATATTCTCCAGAATTATTACTTTCCTATATGTATATAGGTCATTTGTGTGTAGTGAGAAAAGAAATTTTCGACAAAATAGGAGGATTTAGAATTGGTTTTGAAGGTTCTCAAGATTATGATTTTGCTTTAAGAGCAACAGAAATTTCTCGTCAAGTCGGACATTTACCTTTAGTGTTATATCATTGGCGAACAACTCCAGGTTCGACTGCTATTTCTGGAGGGGAAAAACCGAAAAGTTTTCTAGCAGGTCAAAAAGCACTTCAAGAAAGTTTAATTCGTCGAGGTGTGGCAGGAAATATTTATCAACCAGACTGGGCAGTGCGGGAAAAGTTAGGAATTTTTAAACCAACTTTTCCCGATCAAGGTGACTCAGTAACTATTATTATTCCAACGAAAAATCAGGTTAAGTTATTGAAAGCTTGTGTGGAGTCTTTGAGAAAGACAACCTATCAGAATTATCAAATTTTTGTGATTGATAATGAAAGTGATGAACCTGAAACTTTAGAATATTTGGCAGGTTTAAAATGTTTGTATTCTGGGGAAGATAATATATTAGTTTTTCCGATGAAAAATACTGATGGAAAATTTAATTTTGCTGCTATAAACAACCGCGCTGTCGAACAGGTAAAAACTGAGTATATTCTATTTCTAAATAATGACACAGAAATTATTTCTCCCTACTGGTTAAGTCAAATGATGGGATATGCAAAAATTCCTGGAGTCGGTGCGGTGGGTGCTAAGTTGATTTATCCGGATAAAAGAATTCAACATGCTGGTGTAATTCATGGTTTACACCATGGTTTAGCAGGTCATGCTTTTAAATTATTACATAGTGAAAATAGGGGTTATCTTTCCCAAGCGTTTGTTTCAAAAAATTATTCGGCAGTAACCGCAGCTTGTATGTTAACTCCCCGAAAATTATTTTTAGAATTAGGTGGTTTTGATGAGGAAAATTTTGCTGTTGCTTATAATGATGCTGACTATGGTTATCGACTTTTAAAAAGTGGTTATCGTTCGGTTTATTGTGCAGATGCTGAATTAATTCATAAGGAAGGAACGAGTCGGGGTTATTCTGATAATCCTCAAGAAGAGGCAAATTATCGTAGGAAATATTCTCAGATGATAGATGGGTTTTATAGTCCTCATTTGTCTCTAGAAAGTGATTGTTTTCAAATTCAACCGAGAAGATATTTTATTAGAAATTTAGAAGTCAGAAGTCAAAAGCCAGAAGTTTTTATGAATTCAGGTAGTTCTAAGAAAGAGCCGGAAATAAATACTCAAGTAAAAGTCGATAAATCTGATAAAGAGTCAGAAATAAATAATCAGACATTAGAGAAAAATTATCCAAATGAATCAGAAATAAATAATCAGATTAGTTATAGTACAGAAAACTTCTATACTTCTCAAAAAGAAGCTTTTCCCAGAATTAAAATATTGATGTGTAGTAATTCTTTAGACCTAACTGGTGCCCCACTTCATCAATTAGAAATAGCTCTAAAGTTAGCAAAAGATGGAATTGTTGAACCAATAATATTTTCCGTAAATGATGGGGAGTTAAGAGAAATTTATCAACAACAAAATATTCAAGTTATTGTTAAAGATAATCCTCTAGAACATATTTACGAAAGACATGCTTATGATACAGCTTTAACTACTTTTGCTCAAGAAATAAAATCTCTAAATATTGATGTGATGTATATCAATACTTTAGAAAATTTTTTTATGGTAGATGTGGCTCAAATGTTAAATATTCCCAGTGTCTGGAATGTGCATGAAAGTGAACCTTGGCAAACTTATTTTAATCGTTTTGGAAATGAGATAGCTGCCAGAGCATTAGAATGTTTCCGTTATCCTTATCGCATAATTTTTGTTTCTGATGCTACTCGAAATAGGTATCTTCCTTTAAATAGTCATCACAATTTTACAGTCATTCATAATGGACTAGATTTAGAATTATTAAAAAAAGCCAGCGCTAAATGGTCTAGACAAGAAGCAAGGTCAGTTTTAGGAGTAAAAGAAGATGAAATAGTTATTCTATTATTAGGTACTGTCTGTGAAAGGAAAGGTCAACATGACTTAATAAGAGCCCTATCATTTATGCCAGAAGAAGAAAGACAAAAAATTAAATGTTTTCTAGTAGGTGATCGCCCCAACCTTTACAGCTTAAAATTACACGAGCTTGTCAAAAACTTACCAGAAGAAATTCAACAAAGAGTAGAAATAGTAGGAGAAACTCCAGAAACAGCAAAATATTATCAAGCAGCAGATATATTTGTTTGTACTTCTCGCATAGAAAGTTTCCCCAGAGTAATATTAGAAGCAATGTCTTATAGTTTACCTATAGTTACTACTCCAGTTTTTGGCATAGTTGAACAAGTCAAGCCAAATATTAACGGTTTATTCTATACTCCTGAAAACCCAGAAGAATTAGCAAATGTTTTGACGTCTTTATTGATAGATGAAGAGTTACGTCATAAATTTGCTACTAATGCTAAATATGTATTGGAGTCATTAAATAACTTTGCAGAAATGACTGAAACTTACGGTCAAATATTCCAAGAAGCTTACTTTTGTAGAGTGTGAAAGTTATCTAAAGTCAGGACTTATGCAATGGTAATATATATAGATTTCAAAAGCTATAACGTTATATTTTAAAAGCTATATGTATGGTTTATGCGTAACTTATATAGAGGTTTACTTATTGATTTATACAACCCATAACTGTCTTTTTTATTGAAATATAGAGGTTTCAAGAAAACTGTTTTAGGTAGTCTAAAAATTATCGGAGTTTATCATCATGAAGGAAAATTAGAGTATAAAATTCTGAGCTTGAAACAGGAGATATCCTAATAATATTATCGTCTAGAAGTCGAAGTAGATAAAGTTATAAAGACAGAAATAAATTCTAGTGTTACCTATCAGCAATTTACATATTTATACTGTGCTAGATACATTGAGTAATTTGAAAATTGGGTCAAATTTTTCCTCAGAAAAAAACTTTTAATTATGGAAAATAAATACTTATTAGAGAGTCCTTAAGGAACTCTGAATAAAGTATTTTACTTTCTAAATTAGCAGACAAAATCTATAGATTATTTTCTGAATATTGAGGATAAAAAAAAATTATATTGACTCATAAATCCATCAAAATTTTCTTGAATACCTTTAATTATATAACTAAAAATAAAATAAACATATTCCTATCAACTTTACAAAAAAACACAACTTTATCTGGAAAAAATGAACATTAACAAGCCATATTTTTTAATAATTGGAGCCCAGAAATGTGGTACTAACTCCTTATATAAATATTTAGTTCAACATCCTTTAATTGCTCCATCTTTACAACATGAGATTCATTATTTTGATTTAAATTTTGACAAAGATTTAGAATGGTATAAATCACAATTTCCCGAATTAGAACTAGGAATGATTACTGGAGAATCAAGTCCTTACTATTTATTTCATCCTCTAGTAGCTCAAAGAGTTTTTGATAAATATCCTCAGATGAAACTAATTGTTCTTTTGAGGAACCCAACTGAAAGAGCTATTTCTCATTACTACCATGAAGTAAGATTAGGATCTGAATTTTTGAGTTTGAAAGAGGCGATCGCTACTGAAGAAACTCGTTTACAGGGAGAAGTTAATAAAATCATTCAAACAGGAACATATTATAGTTTTAACCATCAACATTATACATATCTAGCAAGGGGCAAATATATTGAACAACTCCAAAATTGGATGAGCATTTTTCCTAAAGAACAATTTCTCATTCTCAAAAGTGAAGACTTATTTAGTACTCCTCAAGAAACTATGAATAAAGTATTTCATTTTTTAGAGATACCTACATATTCCTCAGAAAAATATATTCAATATAATCCTGGTAATTACTCAAAACCTAGTCAAGAAATATATCAAGAATTAGTTGAATATTTTGAACCATACAATCAAAAATTAGTTGAATATATGAGAATTTACTTTTGACATCCTGCCTGACTTTTAGGAACTCTTAAACAACCGAACTATAACACCTATGCGGGTTGACATCTCACGGGCTGCTAGACTTATCCCCATACTTTCCTTGTTAGGAGAAGCAAGAGAGGTGGGTTAGCCTAGTCTTTATGTCCATTTTAAGTCTCGGAATGCCCGAGGGTGACTTACCAAAAATTCTTGTTGGTCTTTTCTTTATTTGTGCTTTGACATAAAGAAGTTACTCAGAAACCTGAAAGCTTCCCAAGTTCAACTCTCAACTTTTAAGTGGTCCGACAAACCTTTTTTATTCTGCACTATAGCAATTCTCACACTGAGTCGGTAAAAATTTATTTTAGTAGGGAAGATGCATCTAAGCTCCCCTAAAGATTAGTAAGCAAGGAAAACAGAGTATAGAAAAGAAGAAAAAAACTGTACATCATTACCTTGAAAAACTCTATATTTATGAGACAAGGCAGGTATTTAAACCAATCTTATTAAACAATTGAAAATCGCCCGATGGGTGGGCCAAGTGTTAAACCCAATTTTTCTTTAAGTCTTCAATTTTTGAAATAATTAAGCAAGTAATAAGGTTTGCTAATGACTTTTTTGTTGCTGTAGAAAATCTCAAAATCTTAGAAATAATGAGTAATGAATTTTGGTTATTCGTTAAAAAAAATACGACTTTAAGCTTGCAGTTAAACTCATATAGAAGATTTTGGCCTTGGTGATTTTGACCCTTGATTGTGCTTTAATAGTAATCGCCTAACTATTAACTCAAAATAATTTTATCTTGGGCCAAATTTAAGTTTTATAGCTGGATTCGCCAACGCTATATTTTTAACTAAAAGTTTTGAAAAATTGGCATTGTACTACTTCTCTAAAGCAACATTTAAGGCTTAAAACGCCACTACCAGAGTCATCAAAGTAGTTTGTAGAAATAGTTGGTTGCCCTAGAGATTCATTGAGTCATTATTTTCCTGGAGTTTTCTTGATAGAAGTTATACCTAAAAAGACTACTAATAGTTAACTTAATAATTAAGATGTTTTGGGTATAAATTTATGTATACGATATAGATTACCACTGAAAGAATTGACTTCAATATCTCAAAAAAGTACTTGATAAAATACCGAAAAAATATGTAATTAATTTTGCATAGGAACTTAGCTGATAGCTAAATGTTTATAGCTAATAAACTTATAAAATATAACTATACCCCATGACTATTGATTATGAAAATGCCTGGGAAGAATATGCAAAAAAATGGCAAGAATATTACCCAGAATTAACCTATATAGGTGATGAATGGATAGGCAAAGCAGCTGGAGCAGCAAACTCATTAGCAGATTACGAAAAATTAATAGAAAAAAAATTTATTGCTCCATATATAAAACAAAAAGATACAGTGTTAGAGATAGGAATTGGTGGGGGAAGAACCGCAGCATTGTTACTTAAATACTGCCAAAAATTAATATGTGCTGATATTTCTAAGTTTATGTTAAATGCTACTAAAAATAGACTGGGTGAAGATCAAATAAAATATGTAAAAGTTGACGGAATAACATTAAATGAAATTGAATCAGAAGTAGCAGATGTTTGCTTTTGCTATGACACAATGGTGCATTTAGAACCCAGAGATATTTTCAATTACTTAACTAAAATTCCTAGCAAATTAAAAGGAAAAAAGCTTTGTATCTTTCATCACACAAATACTCTTAGTAATTTAGGTTGGCAAAGATTTCTCAAAGATTGGGATGAGAATCTTATGGGTGAACGAAATGGTACAGCTCACTCAGTAATGACAGACAAAATAATGGAAAAGTTTCTTTCCCATCTTAACTACCAAATTATTCATAAAGATATTAACTCAGTTCCGAGAGATTGTGTTTGGATTTGTCAAGCACCTGAAAATAATTAACAGTTAAGGAAACAGGAAAAAAATCATCATTTTTTGAACTAGACCTTTTTGTTTTCCTGTATCTATTTACTACCCCTTACTCAGCTAATACCAGTTTAAAATGTGCCTTTAATAAGTCAGAATTTATCATGGTTTTTCGCGTAAACAATGCACATAACAATGAGTCGTTTAAATGCACAACAGTTTACCTACTCTCTAAACTTATAATTTAGGTTAGTTGTATATTGAAAGTCTCTCCTGATTTAGTATTATTTTCAATTATCAAACTTATGAAAGCTTTATTTCTACACCCGAATTTTCCGGCTCAATATCGTCATATTATTACCGCTTTAGGAGCTAACCCAAAAAACCAAGTCGTCTTTGGTACAAAAAACGAAAGGCCAGAATGGAAAATACCAGGAGTTCATAAAGCACTATTCAACCCCAGTCGGGAAGCCCGCCCAGAAACTCACCATTATGTGCGTCCTTTAGAAAGTGCAGTAATTTATGGACAAGCCGTGTTTAGAATGGCAGAACAACTTAAGGTCAAAGGGTTTGTCCCAGATGTAATTTGTGGTCATTCAGGATGGGGGCCTACTCTATTTGTTAAAGAAGCATTTCCTGGAGTTCCCTTACTTTGCTACTTTGAATGGTTCTATCATTCTCAGGGTTCTGATGCAGATTTTGACCCTGCAGAACCCTTAACAGTAGATGATATGGCCAGAATTCGGATCAAAAATGCCCCCATATTAATAGACTTGTACTCTTGTGATTGGGGACTATCTCCCACACACTGGCAGCGCTCCCAATTTCCTCAAGAACTCCAAAGCAAACTATCTGTACTGCATGATGGGGTGGATACCGACTATTTCAAACCAAATCCGGGGTCAAAACTGGTATTACCCAACTTAGACTTGTCTGGAGTAGATGAACTGGTGACTTATGTAGCAAGAGGAATGGAACCATATCGAGGTTTTCCAGAATTTATCGAAGCGATCGCCTATATCCAAGAAAGAAGGCCCAACTGTCATGTAGTAGTAGTTGGTTCTGAAAGAGTTTGCTATGGTAAATCATTACCAAATGGCAAAACTTACAAACAAGAGATGCTAGAAAAAATACCCTTGGACTTATCAAGAATTCACTTTGTTGGATCATTGCCCTATGGATTATACTTGAAAGTCATTCAAGCATCAGATGTTCACATTTACCTAACCAGACCTTTTGTGCTTTCATGGTCAATGATTGAGTCCCTATCAACTGGTTGCTTAATTGTCGGTTCAGACACAGCACCAGTTAGGGAAGTTATTCAAGATGGGAAAAATGGCCTATTAGCAGACTTCTTCTCTCCTAAGCATATAGCTGACCGTGTTGATGAAGTTTTAGATCACCCAACTCGTATGGCAGAAATACGAGAAAAAGCACGGCAAACTGTATTAGAACGTTATGCTTTATCCAATCTATTAATAAAACATTTAGAACTAATTAATCAAGTTGCTAATCGTAGCTTAACACCAACTAAAGGTAAGGAAACAAAAGGATCTCTTACCTTATCTAAATTCTAGGTACATTCAAAATTAGATATATCTGGGAACCATTAGTAAATTAATACCGTCCTCCGGTAATGTTTAGACTGTAAACTATAATCAATAAGTAAAGTACTAAAAAAGTACCAAAAGTTACCCAAACCAGTTATGTCTTTTATGGTTTAGGTTTTAAAACTTAAACCCTAATGCAATGCCTTGAAAATCTGAAAACTTTCTTGGTCTTACATAAGCATCCACAGGCAAATATCCATCTCCCATAGACTAAACTTTTGTGCTGTCTCATGAAATAGGCCGACCTCCCAGGTTAAATCACCGATCCTGGAAGGGAAACTAGAGGAGTGGGTCAAATTTTTCCTAATTTTGCCGAAATTGTTTGGGTATTCTAGAAGAGTTTTAATAGACTCTTTGATTATAAGTAGCAGGTAAAATCCCGCAATTCATACTAACCCCTTTCCTGACGGCGACAGCATTTTAAGCCTTGCCACATTGAAAGTACAGCTTTGGGGAACAGAAAATCTACCTAATAGAGTGGAACTTGAATGCGGATTAAGTTAAAAATATGCTGTCTTAGAATAAGTACTAACGTTGTACTTCCAAGTCAATAAGAGTAAATCTATAGACAAATAGTTAGGCCCAACTTTGGCTAATAATTTTTGTAGTTAAAAGGCTAGACTTATTCCAGATAAACAGGTTAAACTACAGCCGAATATAAAATAACTTCTGTTTTTAGTGGTATAACTAAACAGAATAATTGACCATAAATATTATAGATAAATGTAGAGGAGTGAAACGGTATGGTGACATTAAGTGACGCAGACAATAACTTTGATCAGGACCAATCAGACCAGATGAAACCTGATACCATTAATGCTATTGGTGGAGATGACATAATATTAAGTTCTACCCTGGGAGGTAGTCTAATTAGAGGTGGAAATGGAAACGATACTTTGCTGTCCAGAGGGCCTGCTGGAATTGGCAACTCTGGTGAAGGTGACACTCTTGAAGGGGGGAATGGAGATGATACCTTAGACTTCAGAGCAGCAGGAGGCACTGGATTTGGAGATGAGGGCAATGATACCTTAAAAGCTATTACCCAAACTACCCTGTATGGAGGTAATGGGGAGGACTCTCTCATAAGTTTGATTGAAGGAAACTATCTATCAGGCAATCGAGATAATGATAGATTCTTCATAACAGAGAGAGATACTGTTTATGGAGGTAAAGGTAATGATACTATTCTTAATAGGGATACCTCAACTCCATCAGAAAATTCTGGGTTTAATTTTATATCTGCAAACAATAACGAAGATTATGTCAAGGTGTCTGGTGATCGCGATACTATCTATGGTGGTAAGGAGGACGATACACTAATTTCTTCGGGTAGTCGAGTCTTTATAAGTGGAGATAAAGGTAATGACACAATCACTAACTCGGAAGAAAGGTCTACCCTACTTGGTGGTGAAGGTGATGATTCGATTATGGGCGGGCTTGATCCATCTCCTAGTGATGAGAATAATAATAGTAGAAATAGTCTAGAGGGTGGTGCGGGTAGCGATACTCTCATTGGTCGAGGTGCGAGGGACACTTTGATTGGTGGTGAAGGTAATGACTCTATTGTAAGCAAGTCTACTGATGAAGGTTCTGATGGTCAAAACAGATTGGATGGTGGTGCAGGTAGCGATACCTTAGTAGGGGGATATGTAACTGATACAATGATCGGGGGTGATGGTAATGACTCCCTTAGTGGTATATTCACAAAGGGAGATGGTGGTGGAGGTAATGACACCATAAATGCTACTGCTGCAGGTACTGATGCTGCTCAAATTACCCTTATTGGTGGTGCAGGTAATGACAGTTTACTAGGTAATACTAGTGCTGGTGTATCTAACTTCTTCGATGGTGGTACAGGCAATGACTTTATCCAGTTTGGATCAACTAACGATCAGTTAATTGGGAACAACAGAGGTAACGATACTATTGCTGCGGTTGGAACTAGTACATCAGGATTTAATATTCAAGATACCTTCGGCAATAATACTATTACTGGTGGTAAAGGAAATGACACACTAGTTACTGGAGGAGGTAATGACTCTATTACTGGTGGTAACTCAGTCAGTGAAGATTCCCCAGACGAAGGAGATGATCGTATTGTTGCTGGTGCAGGGAATGACACAATATTCGGACGTGGTGGCAAAGATACAATTATTGGTGGTGATGGTGATGACTATATTGTAGGAGGTCTTGACAGTACAGGCGATTCATTAATTGGTGGTGCAGGAAACGATAGTTTCGTTTATTTTGGTTTGGATGGTAAGGACCAAAGTCCAAATAGTGTTATTGTAGATTTCGATACTGCTGACGACAAAATACTGCTTCGAGATCAAGGATTTAATTTAGCCAACTCTGAGGCAGGTTCAACAATTGCTAATGCTGATTTGGTTCTTATTGACCCAGGCAATAACTATAGCAACGATGATGCTCGAAGTACTAATCCTACAATTATCTACGAGCCTGAGCCTCTAAACGGAAATGAAAGAATAGATTCTGGTTTATTAAAGTACGATCCTAGTGGTAGTGGTGGTCCAGATGATAACAGCGATGTTGTTACTATTGCTCGTCTCA
The DNA here is from genome assembly GCF_000014265.1 of Trichodesmium erythraeum IMS101. NCBI lineage: Bacteria > Bacillati > Cyanobacteriota > Cyanophyceae > Oscillatoriales > Microcoleaceae > Trichodesmium > Trichodesmium erythraeum. The sequence continues at coordinate 2,073,558 of NC_008312.1, read as the reverse complement.
ACGGTAATCCAGGTCTTGAGAACAGCGATATTTTAATTATCTAATTCTGAGCAATTAGAAAAAATCCTCAAAAAAGTTGGGTCTAAAACCAACTCCTTCTAGGGTATTGTTGTTTTCTTTCCAGGGAAATAGCTGTTTGAGTGGCTAGACAAGGGGGATTAATAGTTGGCAATCCAAAGCTACTAATCATATCGTAATCTAATATGTCAGAGTAGTTAGGGATGCCTGCCCTCTTATTACTAATTACTATGAGTTTTCTAATTCCTGATAAGTGATCCAACCGCCTGAGTCTTGGCAACTAAGAATATCTCTGTCAACGCCTACTACTAAGGCTACATAACTCATAAAAAAGTTTATAAGATTTTCTTATATACATTAGACTTCTCGAAAAATACCGATCTGAAAAGACGAGTATAAGGGTTTGGGAACCTTTGGAGGGGAAGTCTATTGGGAGATACCTCCAATGTGGACAAAATTCTACTTTCTACTGTAAATGGTTAGCTTTTGTTAGAATTTATAGTTTCGGAAAAGAGAGACAGGGTAGACAATAGGAAAAGGTAGAATGACCATCCTAATTGCTACCCTTTTACTCCTTATTAGTTCACAAAAATTTGCTAGGTTGGATGAGTCTTCTTTTCTCCCTCAAAGTTCATAGTTAAATATTTAATATTAATTAGTTTTAGTTTCTGTTTTAACTTCTTTGTTGACTTTATTTTTAGCTTCAGTCTTAGTTTTTTCTTTACCCTGAATAAGTTTATCCCAGAGTGATATTTGATTACCAATTAAACTAAGAAACGTAGTACCAAAATGCTGAATTTCCAAGAAACTAGCATCAGCAATAGCAGGTTTATAAATTCTAAAACTCCTCATAATTCCTAGAGTCGCAGCACTTTCTAAAGGACCAATAAAACTAGTATCTCTATCCCCAAAATATGGTTTACTAACCCATTCTGCCATTTGTTCAGAATTCAAAAAATAACAACCAGAATGAGGGTTAAGAGTTCTGTGAAAAGCAATCACTTTCTCCATTATTTTCCCCTTAAGTTGAGGTTGATCTCGAATATTTTGAAACTTAGCTGTTGTTTCAGGTTTTAAATTACCATCTATATAAGCTTTTGGCACAGGCCCCAAAGGTGACACTTCATAACGATTAGGTTGTAGTAAATTACTATTTCCAGTATGGTGATTAAACCATTTTAACTTCACAAAGAACCAAGGGTCATGTAGAATTAAATCGTCTTCTAAATAACAATAATAATCATACTTTCCCAGACATGATTTCAGTACTGCCTGACATTCAAATCCTAATAACATAGGTTCTACATTAGTATTGTGGTGCATTAAGAAATTTGACGCCAAAGGAATCTGAGATAATAAGTGAAAACCTTTAGTTGTACAAACAATAATATCCACATTATTTCCATGGCTTTGATTAGCAGGAATAGCTTGGTGTCTGCTAATATCAATCATATACTGAGATTGACCATATAAGGCTTTTAATGCAGTTAAACAGGTAGTAATAGCTATTCTGCGCGTTTGTGGGTCTTTTCGTAAAGAACCATGTTGCCCGCTACCTTCTGGGTTGAAAAAATGAGGAATTGTAAATAATATTCGCATTTTTGCTTTTTATTGAATCAATTAGTAAATCAGAAATAGGGAACAACAAAATCCACAATTTTTATATTGTTTTTATACATTTTTATGCAAGAAAAACACACATTTTTCCCAACACTATAAGACTACAAAAAAGTGTTAGGAAATTTATCAAATTACAATGCTTGATCACGAATAGTTTTGACTTGAGCTGATAGTTGTTTGGGGAGCATTCCAGCACGGAAATGCTGAAAGTTATATGAGGAGAAATTGAATTAAACATCTCACTGTTTTATATAATTTATCAAAAACTTCTCTCCCCGTGTCTTTAGCATGGGTCGGGACATTGGATGTAATAGACCTAGCTATAGGTGAGAAAAGCCTCTAATTAAGTAAGTCTATTCTCCTAAAATATCTATTTAATGAAAAGCACATAACTTCTCTGTTTTGTCAAGTTTTATGTTAATAAAGATGTTTATAAAGCATAGCTTGAAAGGTGGGCAGAGATGGATGTATAACTATAACTCATTGATTAAAGGGTAGTGATGCACAAGTAATGATTTTTGCAGTTAAACTATTGACAATGAAAGGGGTCTACTTATAAATAAATATCACCACATTCATGGGACTACTGATTAAAAAAACTACTAATTGTGGTAAAGTAAACTTTTTTTCCTATAACATTATTCTTAATTGAACTATTAAATTACAACTTTCTTAAATAAGTATGATTTGTTAGCATTTAACCATCAGCTATCAAATATTAGCTATGAGTTATTAAACTATTCTTACACCAAGGGTTAAAAATAAATGCTATTTAATGCTATTTTTAATTTGAAACTTAAACGATTAAGTAATTAACACAGGTAGAATAATTTTTTTCATCATTAGCATCCACTGAGGGTGTGAATTGTTTATCTTTTTTACGAACGTCGCATACAATATTAGTAGCGACTCCTAAAATGTAAATATATATTGAATTTACGACTCCTGGGTTGTTATGTTAGGTAGTTATGTTGATTTTTTTAGGGTCATAGGAGTAGGGGTTAGGGAATATGGGAATTACGAATGGTAAACTTGTAAAAAATATTTACCCTGTTAGTTGTTGCACATTACTTACCGAATATGCTGTAAGGCTTAAGTCCTCTTTTTTTTCAATAAGGGGTAATTGTTGAAATATAAACTTGTTTTCCTCAAGATTTATTTTTTATTCCAATTTCCGTTTTCCTTCTTGAGGCCTGATATTATAATTTCTAGGCAAAACAGTAATATCTGATCCTAAAGTTTTACAATTACAGTCTAAAAAACATTGCTCAGTAAATAAGCCTCAATTTTAGTGTTTTGTCATTGTATAAAATTATTCTTAATACTAGAGTTTTGGTTAGTATAAATACTGATGGTGTGTGTTCAAAAAAACGTGAGGAGTTAAAAGAAAGATAAATAGAAACTTTACTAAAATAACAAGAATTGCTGGAATTAATTATTCATACTTATAAATAATATATTAAGTTAAGCCTAGCATTATAAACAAACAAAAATTATGTTGTTATAATCAGGAAAAGTTTGACAAAAGATTGCCTCTAAAGACTAAAATTTTAGATGATTATGGTTATTTAAAGCAAATAGGAGAACTCTTAGAAGGTATACTAAAAAAAATATATTAGGTCTGCTTACAGCTTACATATAGGCAAGTTATGATGAATCACAGAGATTATTAAGTTTAATGGGCGAATCTACATCTAGTATACCCTAATGGACTAAGGCAATTAAAAAATGTAGGCTTTGATAAAATGAACTCAAACTCAACATGTGTCTTATTTTGCTTGGTTTTCGTTCCTCAACTTTAGATAAGCTAATTACATAATTTTAGATGTGTCGGTTGACTACACCAGGATTTAATATTTTAAGCTTGACAAAATTAATTATACATTTTCTTAAGCTCATTTTTTTAAAATTTACAGATATATGACAGAAAACATGGCAATGGCTGGAATTAGTGTTTAAGTGTTGATTTACAAATATCCTCTTAAAAAAGATTATTAATCATCATAAATAAATAAAGAAACAAAAAAAGTCGGCCATGTCCTACAATTTAGTTTTTATGCTTGAGTAGTAAGAGAATGTTATGATCCAGAAAGAGTAGATTCTGATTACCATTATTTATAACCAGTAGAGCTAAAAGCTATTATTTACAAGAGTTAGAATAGACTCTAGAGAATAATTAAAAACTGTAATATGTGAGCTCATAGGTGTAAATTATCTATTTTCTAATAAATAAACATAAAGCAATAAAAAAAAATGAATCAGTAAACTATTTGGCACTACCTTTTACAGAGAACTAGATTAAAAAGAATAGTGCAAGTTAGTTGGAGAGATAAAAAATGACAGGATTATTTCAAATAGGTGATAAATTATTGCAAGCCCAAGATATCCCATCGCTATTACAACGTTATCAGTTAATGCCTCATTTTTTACGAGGGGTAATAATTGACGAAGCGATCGCTAGCTTGACTTGCACAGAAAAGGAAAAAACAACAGCCTTAGAAAAATTTGAGACTCAATACCAATTAAATAACCCCGAAGCTAAACAAGCATGGCTAAAAAGCCAAAACATGACCCAAGAACAACTAGAAGAAATGGCAATTAGGCCAGTATTGCTAGAAAAATTTAAACAACAAACTTGGAAAAATCAAGTAGAAAGATATTTTCTCACCCGCAAGAGTAGCTTAGACCAAGTAGTATATTCTCTAATTCGAACAAAAAATCCTGGTTTAGCCCATGAACTATACTTTCGGATAGTAGAAGAAGAGCAAACTTTTGCCGAAGTTGCTCGTGAATATTCAGAAGGCCCAGAAGGGCGAACAGGAGGGTTGTTAGGCCCTGTCCCCCTAATTCAACCACATCCTTCTATAAGCAAAATTTTATCAGTAAGTCAACCAGGGCAAATCTGGGCTCCACGTCCATTAACAGAATGGACAGTAATTATTAGGTTAGAAAAATTTATCCCAGCACAGCTTGATGATTCAATGCGTCGGCGTCTAATGGACGAATTATTAGAAAATTGGATACGAGAACAAATAGGAAAAATTGGGCTTTTGAAGCCATTAGGTTCAGATGTATCAGATGTAAAAGTTTAGGGTTGAGATCCTCTTCGGGTATTAGATGGTGAAATTTATCCTGAGCTATAGATATTCGGTGGGTTGACGTTTTGCTGACCCAAAGCTTACCCTGAATTCGGATGCTGCATCTACCCCAACCCACTCACACCCCCTCCAGGAAAGGGAAGTAAGGGAAAGTTGCGGGTTCCTCCGCGTCCGTTTATAATTTTAGTTTTATTTTCCTTATCGCTATGCAGATCAAACGCGACATGAAATGGGTTTCATACCCGTGGCCGGAAATATACCTCTCCAAAATTCAGATTTTGGACGGCAGGGGTAAAGGGTAAGAAAACAAATTCCTAGATATGCCTAAAGCAAAGCTCCTCTGCAAGAGGCGTCTCCTCCGAAGGAGGCGTGCCCCCTTGCAAATAATTAAAGAACATAGCATATTCTATGGCACAGAAATCTTAGCAAAAGTCCCTCAAAAAGTTTAGCAGACCCAATTTTCTAGTGAATCATATAAATACCCAAATATATAAAAATTAGGGAAAATCAATAGTTATCTCCCAACTATAGTGAAATAACATAAACTAAATGGCTACTCCTTCTTCGACAATATCAAGAGTACAAGTACAAGAATTTCTGGCAAATAAGCCACCATTTAACAAACTTTCAGAAAATGCTCTGAGAACTCAATTAGTGGAAAAGTGTCAACTTCTAGGTTACCGTGCTGGCCAACCACTATTTGAAAGGGAAAAAATGCCAAACCAGATAGCAATTATTTATCAGGGTCAGGCACGAGTATTAGGTTATGAGGAGCGATCGCAACGTCACATCAGTTTGCAATTAGCAGGACCAGGAGAAATTCTAGGTTGGGCCGGGTTGCTACGAGGGATGCCTTGTGAAACAGCACTCGCTTCCACAGACTTAATCGCTATTACTTTACCAGCAGCAGATTTTTTGGCAATACTAGAAGTAGAACCAGAATTTGGAGCAGTCTTTCTCGAAAGTCCAGCAATAAGTGAAGTATTTGAACTACTAAGCCAAGAATTTGATAGAAGAGCTGAAGTAAATAATAACCTCAAACAACTAGCTCAAAATGTTGTCCAAAATACTGTAGTAGTAAATCTACCGAAAGGAGACCACAAAACCATAGAAATAGCTTCGATCCTCGACAAAAAAAAAATATGGCTAGTTAGTAGTGGGGTAGTAGGAGATTTTCCTTCAGGTTCTCAAGTAGTTTTGGATAGAGCTGGAACAGGTAGGTCTATTAAAATAGAAGGGCCAAGAGGTGCAAGAATTATCGGATTACCTGAACAACAAGATGAGGAACAAACAATAGAAAATTGGGCGGAAACTAGTCAACTGGTACCCTTGGATTTATCTAAGGTTCCCCTAGCACCAGCACGTCCATCAGAACCTACTGTGGCTCAAGATACTTCATCAAAAAAGTACCCAATTTTTCGAGCTAAAGGACAAATAGCAGCTCCTTTAGCTTGCTTTCAGATGCTAGCCAAACATTTTGGCCTCAGGTTTCGCCGGGACGTAATTCGTCGAGTATTGGATAATCAGATCCGCACAGCAGGTAGAGTGTCTATGCAGGCTTGTGGGGCGATCGCTCAGATGATGGGATTAACGGGTCAACTAGCACAAGTGTCGGCATCAGCAGTGCCTCGACTCAGAGCACCAGCTCTAGTTGAATGGCAAAATAGTTTTGGTATACTTTATAGTATTACAGAAAAAGAAATTGTCGTTGGGAGTCCAGAATCAGGATTAAGTCGTCTCAAACCAGGTGAGTTCCAGGAAATTTGGGGAGAGTCAGGACAAATTCTACTACTAGAAGCACCAAAAACTGAGCAGAAGGAACAGTTTAGTTTTTGGTGGTTTGTTCCTTCTTTGATGGAACATCGCACAGTATTTATTGAGGTTTTGATTTCCTCATTTTTTGTACAGGTATTTGGCTTGGTCAACCCTCTAATGACGATGATTATCATCGATAAAGTGATGGGGCAACGTAATATTGAGGCTTTGGATGTTCTGGGAATCTTGATGTTATTAGTGGCTCTATTTGAGGCTTTGTTGGGAGGTCTACGGACTTTCTTATTTGTAGATACTACTAACCGTATAGATGTCAAACTTAGCTCAGAGGTAATTGACCATTTACTTCGTCTACCACTCACTTATTTTGATAATCGCCGGGTAGGTGATTTGGTAGGTAGAATTGGAGAATTAGCTAATATTCGGAATTTTCTGACAGGCACAGCCTTAACAGTGGTTTTAGATGCGGTCTTCTCAGTAATTTATGTTGCTGTAATGTTGACTCTCAACCCATTAATGACGGCGGTTGCTTTGGCTGGAGTACCTTTCTTTGCTGGTATTATTTTAATTAACTCTCCTATTGTCAGAAGGTTACTACGGAAAAAGGCAGAACGTTATGCAGATTCTCAGTCATACTTGGTAGAAGTACTAAATGGTGTGCAAACTGTTAAGGCGCAAAATTTAGAATTGAAGTCTCGTTGGGAATGGTCATCCCGTTATACTAGATTTATGACTGCTAGTTTTAATACTGTTCTTACTCAAACTACTTCTAGTTCTATTAGTACATTTTTAAATAAACTTTCAGGATTAGCGCTTTTATGGGTTGGCGCTTATTTAGTTATTGATGGTCAGTTATCTGTAGGGGGATTAATTGCTTTCCGAATTATTGCTGGTAATGTGACAGGTTCATTGCTCCGTTTTGTTAGTGTTTGGCAAAGTTTCCAAGAAGTAGGAATGTCAATTGAACGATTAAGAGATGTTTTAGATACTGAAGCGGAAGTAGATGAGGAAGACCGGAATAATATTGATATGCCACCAATTAATGGCAGTGTCAAATTTGAGGAACTTTGCTTCAGGTTTACTCAAAGCGGACCTTTACAATTAGCAAATATAAATCTGGAATTTCCTGCTGGTCATTTTGTGGGTATTGTGGGGTTGAGTGGTTCCGGAAAAAGTACACTAATGAAGTTATTGCAACGCTTATATCCTCCACTTTCTGGTCGAATTTTCATTGATGGATATGATATTCAAAAGGTAGAACTATACTCTTTACGCCGTCAAATTGGGGTGGTTTTACAAGATACTCTTCTGTTTAATGGTACTGTTCAAGATAATATTGCTTTGACAAATCCAGATGCAACGACTGATGAAATTATTCGAGCCGCTAAGATAGCAGTTGCTCATGATTTTATTATGAATTTGCCTAGTGGTTATAACACAATGGTGGGAGAAAGAGGAGCTTCTTTGTCAGGGGGTCAAAGACAAAGAATTGCAATTGCTCGGACAGTTCTACAAAATCCCAAATTGTTGATATTAGATGAAGCAACTAGCGCTTTAGATTACAGTTCTGAACGTCAGGTTGGAGAGAATTTAGCTGAGGCTTTTACCAATACAACAGTGTTTTTTATTACTCACCGTTTAACAACAGTAAAAAATGCTAATACTATCATAATGATGGATAAAGGTTCGGTGGTAGAGCAGGGAACCCATGATGAATTAATGGGAGTAAAAGGGCGTTATTTCTGCCTTTATCAACAACAAGAATCTCAACAATAATTTGGAGGAGGAAGAAGGAGTAAGGAGAAAGAAAATTTCAGCACAATTCCTAAATTATTAAAAATTAGGAGGGGTAAAAGAAGCTACTGAAGTTGTCATGCAATATTAATTGCATATTTATTTATACAAGCTGAATTCTTTGCCTTTTAAAAAGCACAAATAATTTAAATAGATAAATAGTTTTGCTGGAGCACTAATAGTTAATGACGACTAACCTCCGACTTTTTTCTAAAAGACTTTTCCTTGCCTGACTATTCCTAAATACCTCCTGCTTACTCCTTTTTCCTAATATATTAAAAGAGAAAAAAAATGCAAGATAAATCAATATCATTAAAAGAACAACCAATAATTTTAGAGAAACCAGCTATATTATCTCGGCTATTTCTCTGGATGATTATGATTATGACTAGTTCAGCTATTATCTGGGCTTACTTTGCCGAGATAGACCAAGCTGTACCGGCAACAGGTAAATTAGAACTTAAAGATGGTTCTATAGATGTCCAAGCTCCTACCAGTGGAAATGTAGTTAGACTTCATGTAGAAAATGGTGATCGGGTAGAAAAAAATCAACCATTATTAACTTTTAGCCCTACTGCTCCCAGTGCAGATTTAGGTTCGGCAATTAAGTTAAAAGAAACTCTCAAAAGAGAAAATAAATTTTATGAGGAAGTATTAAATGGTAAAGTTCCTAGAGATTTACCTTCAGATTTGCGAAAACTTGCTCAAGAAAGACAAACTAGACTATCAGAAAACCAAGCCTATGGCGCTTTAATTGATGAACTTTATTTAAACAGAGGTCGTTTTGTGAATATTGACAGAAGTTTACAAGGATTATATATCAATTACAAGGCTGAATATAATTCTCGTGTAGGTGCTGTAGAATTACAAGTTCGAGAACTACAAAAACAACTTCAACAAGCAGAAAAACAGGAAGAAGCAGCAACAGAACAATTAAGGGTTGCTCAAGATCAATTGCAATATTCTAGACAACAATTAGAATTTGCTAAACAACAATTAAATAATAGTAAGCAAAAGCTAACTTATGCTTATGAACAATTAAATAATACAGAAAAACAACTGAAATTTGCCAGAGAACAACTGAACAATACTCAGGCACAATTAAAGTATTCTCAAGAACAATTAAAGCTAGCAAAGGGGCAATTAGATAAATCAGGACAAGTATTAGATTCTAACCAAGGAATTCTAGAGCAAATATCTCCTTTGGTAGAAGAAGGAGCTATGGCTGAACTGCAAAAAAAACGTCAAGAACAAGAAGTATTTCGTGGGGAAAGTGAGCTCTTAAGACAACAAGACCAAATACAGTCAAGGGCAGGAGAAATAAATATTAGATTGGGAGAAATTAATTCTCGGTTAGCTGATATTAATGCTAGAGAAGGAGAAGTAAATTCTCGTAGGGCGGACCTTAATAATTTAGAGGGAGAAGTTAATACTCGCGAGGGTGAAATTAATTCTAGAAAAGCTGATATTAATGCCCGAGAAGGAGAGGTTAAGGCGCGTCAAGCAGAAGTGCAACGTATTAGGTTAGAACAACAACGTTTAAATGTATCTATTAATAGAACTAGAGAACAATTAAAAAATACAAGAGATGCTTGGGCAAGGGAACTTTATGCCAGAATTGCTGAAAATGAAGGTAGAGAAATTTCCAGAATAGATTCTCAATTTACTCGCTTACAATTAGAAAATAACAAGCGACTGACTGAAGTTAATGCTCAAATAGAAAAGTTAGAAGAAGCTCGTGATAATCAAGTTTTAAAGTCACCAGTTTCTGGGGTGATTTTTGATTTACAACCTACAACTAAAGAAGAATCTTCTTTAGATATTAAGACAGACCCTATCTGTCAATATGTTATTAATGATGTTTTGAAGCCAGGAGATATTCAACCAGAAAGATGTGAGGATGCTTCTTATGAGGCACAACAAACTCAACCTTTACTGACAGTATTGGATGATGATGAAGGTTTGAAAGCAGTAGTTTATATTCAGAATAAAGATGTTGCTCTGGTGTTAAAAGCTTTAAATGATAAACGCAAAAAATTAGAACCTTATCACGACGAAGAGTTAGCTGGTGGAGAGGTTATTGCATGTGAAGCAGGTAAAAAATGTGCTTGTCCGGAGTTAAAAGAAAATAGGGAAAAACTAGGTTTAAGTGATGTAGACTGTGTACCTGTAGAAGTACAAGTTGAAGCTTTACCTGCTAATGAATTTGGAACTGTGACTGGGGAGGTTATTTCTATTAGTGATGATGCTATGCCACCAGACCAAGAAGCAGGAAGACCTTATTTTTCTTTTAAAACTACAATTGATTTAGAACGCCAAACATTTGTTCTGGATAATGAGAATGATCTGGAAATTGGCTTACAGAATGGTATGGCAATTAACTCTAATATTAATGTTGGTAAGCGGACTGTTTTAGAGTTGTTCTTTAATAGGTTTACTGGCAAGTTTAAGAGTTTGACTAATGTTAATTAACTATCAGCTTTTAGCAGTCAGCTATAGCAGGAAATAGGCAATAGTGGCAAATATTTCAAAAGTTTAAGATTAACTACTAGTCTATATTGTAAAGTTCTTTGATTATTGCTATATTGGCTCAGAAAATATACTTAACCCGATGAGAAAAATCCTGGACTTGCTGCAAGTATAATGTTTAAGTCCAGGTTTGAGTTCTTTTTTTTATATGGGTAATTTAGCAAAATAAAACATTAAAAATAACATCAAATACAGATAAAGTAAAGGTTTTACTTTTAATCAACTTGTTCCTTGATATATCTAGCATTTGAGCCATTGTAGACTGATTTAGGTGACTGAATATAATTTAGATTAACTACTAATTTACCTTAAATCATTGAGCACTGCATTCATTCTGCTTGAGCGCTTTTGAATAACTGCCAAACAACTACTAAGGTTACCTAATGACCAATTACATGTTCTTACCTTACCTTTCCTAAAATACGGAATGGGATACAAAGGTTATGCTGTCTAAACATAACTTTTTAATTTTCCTTAGAGACTAATTCCTCCTTCCAATATAATGAGTTCATAACTCATAGCTTATCGCTGAATACTGACAATTTAGGAAGGAGTAAGTGATAAATATAGAGTAGATATATATGTACAAAGATGACAGATAGAATTACTTTGGAAGTTTTTAAAGATGCACTTAAAGCTAGATAGAATAATGACTAAAAATTAGAATTGTATTGGCATTCAAATCTATAGTTTTTAATCCCCTATTTTATTTTACAACTGATAGACATACCAATGATGATTAATTAAAGTGAAATTAACATCTTTATCTGCCCATACCTTAGCAAAAATAATTCGTGAACGCCTGGTTTCTTGTGAAGAAGTAGTGACAGCTTATCTTCAACGTATTTCTTACTATAACCCTCAATTAAATGCTATTATTACTCTCGATCCAGAACAAGTTGATCAACAGGTTAAAAAAGCAGATCGTGCCTTAGCAAAAGGAAAATGTTTTGGACCTTTACACGGAGTTCCTATTACTATTAAAGACAGTTTAGAAACGAAAGGGCTGAGAACAACTTGTAGTTATGAACCTTTAGCTAACTATATTCCCCGAAAAGATGCAACGGTTGTAGCAAAATTAAAAGCAGCCGGCGCTATTATTTTAGGTAAGACTAATACCCCAAAATTAACCGGAGATTTTCAAACCAATAGTCCTTTATTTGGTCGCACAAATAACCCTTGGAATTTAGACTATACACCAGGGGGAAGTACAGGAGGAGGTGGGTCTGCGATCGCTGCTCAATTATCGGTTTTTGACATAGGAAGTGATTTGGGAGGGTCGCTTCGAATTCCGGCTCATTTTTGTGGTATTTATACCATTAAAGCAACAGAAAAGAGGGTTTCAACCTATGGTCATATTCCTGAATTACCGGGTAATCCTTTAACAATTAATCATTGTCAAAATGTCGGATATTTGGGACGATCAGTTGAAGATTTAATGTTATGTTTTTCGGTCATAAAAGAAAGTAATCATCAAGGATTAAATGAAAAAATTAACTCATTTTCTAGTTTAAATTCTTATGGCTTTGTATGGTCTTATGGTTTCGGTAATATTCCTTGTTGTTCTGAAACTAAAAAAGCTATTAAAACAGTTATTGATGTTTTATCTGAGTTAGATTATCAGCTAGAATATAGAAATCTTTCTCAAATCAATATGGATGAAGTTTGGGAGATTTATAGAAATATTTTAAGCTATGAATTTAATCCTTCAACGCCAAAAGATGAGCAGAAAAACTATATGATTGCTCTTGAAAAACGTCAAATGATTATGAATCAATTAGCCCTATTTTTTCAGAAGGTTGATATTTGGTTAATTCCAGTTGTTCCTTTTCCTGCTTTTCCTCGTTTTCCTTTTGGTAATGATATAGATATAGAGGGAAAAAGTTATCCATATTTTCAAGCGATCGGTGCTTATACAACCTTATTTAATTTAACTGGTTATCCTGTGGTTGTTATCCCATTAACTTTATCCTCTAAGGGGCTCCCTATTGGTGTTCAATTAGTAGGAAACTATGGAAATGATCAAAAGCTTTTAACAATTGCTAACCAGATCAGTAGCATTATTAATCCTTTACCTTGTCCTTTATAAAATTGAAAATAAATTATAGATATAGCTTTTATATTTATTTAAGTGATAAATACTATTATTTATATAAATATATAACTGATGAGATTAAATAAATCCCAAAATATATTAATACTGGGGTGCTAATCTCGTTATTTTTGATATGATATTATCTGGCTTAATATCTTATTTACTATCGATATTTGATGGCAATAGTTAAGATTATGTGATAATTATATTATCAAACTTATCCCATTAAAAATATTTATTACTTCTGTTTTAATAAAATTAGATAAGGTATCTCTGGGTATAAATTCAGTTACCAGATAAAAGAAATTATCTGACTTCAAAGTTGTGAATTTCAATCAATTAACCTTGGTATTCCTAGCCAATAAATATATAGTTAGAGTAGCTACTCTTCTATGCATTCTTGAAAGTTTTTCATAGTTATTTTGTTTGTTAAGTTTTTTGAGAACCTATTGATGAGCTGGAAACGAATTATTTTTAGGTTCAACTAGATTATTTTGACATTGACCACCGCCACCAATATTATTAATAATTTTCCAATTTTTATCCCAGGGCTTACTACTATTTTAGTTATAGTATATGTTGATATCTTTAATTATTCAAATTAACTACATTATAAGACAAAATCATATTAGTTGTAATGTTTTTGATGACAACTCAGACAAAATAAAACTTATAACTTGTATATTATGGCTTGAAAAATTAAATTTTAAATTAGGTTGAATAGAGAGGTAACTTGATAAGTAAAATTCATCATTCAGCTATGAGTTAAGAATATAGAAAATCCCATACTTTTGAGGTACAAAATTTATTTGTTTTAGTAGGGGAACCCCATGCAAAGTTCCTTAAAGAGTAGTATGCAAGAAAAACAGGGTATAAAAAAGAAGAAAAAACTGTACAAACTGTTCCTTGATAAATACTATATACAGCGCATTAAGTGATTTATAAATACAGTAGTACTAGCTTTTTAAATAGTTTTTGAAGTCTGGAATATAATTTTAATTCTTATTCAGCCAATATACTATAATTACCATACTACACTTTACTAGGAATAGGTTGTAAAATTGCTGTTCAAGCATATCTAGATAGATTAGCTTAGAGTCCAGAGCAAAAAGTTATTATGAACATTTGAAGTCCCTAATTTTGATGATAAAATTTAAGCTCCTATTTGTAAATAAATGGAAAAAAAAGGAATAGACAAATAAGAAGCGATCGCCTCTTTTGTGTCTCACTATCTACGAAATAATTCATCTCTATTGTTGCATAGATAGACAATAGAAGTTTTTATCCAGTCTGACTCACTTGGGGAAATAGAGATAGAAACTTTTAGCAAATCATAAATATAAATTTGATTTAGCTATATTGCTATATAGCTCTAAAGAGACGGGACTTTCAAGTTCGCTTTAAGGTAATATTTATAAAAGCTATCTGCCAACTTTTGAATAATGCGAAAAATATTTTCCCGAACCAGAATATTATTAGTAACCCTATATATTTTTCCAGTCTTATTACTCCTTTGGTTTCTCGCTAATTTTAGTGTCAATGTTCCCTACTGGGACCAATGGAGATTAACCCCTATATTTGAGAAAGTTGCTGAAGGAAACGCCACATTTTTTGACTTTTTCACAGTACACGGACATCACAGAATATTAATACCAAAATTAATCATTACTGCCTTAGCTTTTGCCACTAAATGGAACACTCAAGCTGAAATAATTTGTAGTGTAATTTTTGTCATCATCACATTTTTTGCTGTTTGTAAAATAGCCCAAATTAACTTTCATAATCAAAATCAAAATATTATAAATATAGCAAATATTTTAAGCTGTCTATTTTTATTTTCCCTAGTACAACATCAGAACTGGTTATGGGGATTTACTCTATTTTGGTTTCTCACAAACTTATGTTTAATAATGGCGGTATATTTGATTCATGTCTTAGAGAATATATCGGCAAAAAGAAGAATATTTCTAGCAGCAATATTTTGTTTTATCGGAAGTTTTACATTAATACAAGGATTATTTTCTTGGCTAGTTTTAATTCCGTCAATATTGTCTATAGAAGGGAAAGCTAAACAAAAAATTACTAGACTAGTGATCTGGAGCTTACTGTTTGTAGTTTCATGTATTATCTACGCAATTAACTTCAATCCAATTCGCGAACCAAAACCATTTTTATTTACAGAAAAACCATTTTTGATAATAAATTATTTTTTAGCCGTTATAGGTTTACCTCTAGTTAGACTTCCCATACCTGCAATTTTAACAGGATTAATATTATTCTCTAGTTTCCTATTTTTTACATATTACTTTCTCAAGAAACCTTTGTATAAACTAACTTTTTTTCCTCCTACTATTCCTTGGTTAACAATAGGTACATTTTCTATAATTTCTGCTCTATCTATTTCTGTAGGTAGAGCAGAATATGGGGTGGAAAATGCTATGACTTCTTCCCGATATACAACCACATCAATATTATTAATTATCTCTTTAGTTTATCTCTTGGCTTTGTTTATACAAAAGCAACAAAAATATTTATTAATATATAAAATTTTAGCTGTTGCAATCACAGGAATTATGCTCATAAACTCCCTCTATGTTGTGAGGAATATTAAATTAAGTTTTCCCTATATTGAGAGTCGGAAAGAATGTCTAGAAATAATTAACTATTTAGAAGATTCAGAATTTATAAAAACATCTCCAGATAGTTGTTTAGTGTTAATGAATGGCAAAACTTGGCTAGTCAGACGAGGTGCAGAAATTATGGCAAAACTCGGATGGCGAGAATTTCCTCAAAATCTACAATTTATCAAACAACCAAAACAAAATTATGGTTATTTAGATCATCCTCAAACAACTGCAAAACCTCTAATTATTAAAGGTGAAGAAACTCTAAATTTGGGAGGTTGGGCAATTCAACCTGATGGAAAAGAACAACCTAACTTAGTGTTACTTTCTTCTGGTAATAATCAAGATTTTTTTGCTAATGCTATTGTTAACTTAGAGAGTTATGATATTGCTAAAGTTATGAAGTCAAAACTTTATAGTAGAGCCAGATGGAAAGTAAAATTTTCAGCGAAATCTTTACCTGTAGGAGAAACTGTTATTAAAGCTTGGGTTTATAACCCTAATAAACAAGAATTTGTTAAATTAAACAATGAAGTTAATGTCAGGGTAGAAAAGTCTTGACTAGTATTTTAATTTAAACAGATAAGATAATAATAACCACCAAAATTTCCCATAAATGAACTTCAGGGCTAATAGCAGAAGTCTCTGAAAAGTGGCTGAAAATACTTAGTGTTCTAAAAATCACTTGATATGTGAAGATGGATTACGTTCACTGGTAATATTGAGGTTAAAATTTTAATATAGCTATCCCCAATATCATAATATAAGTAATTTTAATCCAAATATTATGCAAAAAAATTATTGCCCCTTATGTCATACAAACAAGTTTAACTATTATAAAGCAGGGGATAACTATCTATTAGCAAAATGCTCTAAATGTGGTATGGTATGGGATAATAATCCGCCAGTAAATCCTACTACTATTTATCAGGAAAGTTATTATAATAACGATTTCCCTAAAGGAGGATATTCTAATTATTTCCAAGGGATGAAAATTAATAATCAGACTTTTCGTAAACGTTTATTAAAAGCAGAGAAAAAACTTTTTGGTCAAGGTTTATTATTAGATGTGGGTTGTGCTTTAGGTGATTGTTTGGAGCAAGCAAAAGATTTAGGATGGGATAAACCTCAAGGTTTAGAAGTCTCAGAATATGCAGTAAATTTTGCTAAAAGTAGGGGCTTATCTGTACATCAAGGGGATTTGTTTAATCATAGTTTTGAACCTAATTCTTTTGATTTGATTATGTTGCAAGATATGATTGAACATACGACAGATCCTATTGCTCAATTAACAGCAGCTTATCAACTTTTGAAACCTGGAGGATGGATTTTTATTACTACTCCAAATGTGGGAGGGTTTTGGCATAGATTATTAGGGTCTTTTTGGTATCATTATAAACCAACAGAACACTTGACTTATTTCTCCCTAGATACGATAAAATTTGCTTTGGAAAAAAGTGGATTTTCTGATGTAGAATCAAAGCCGACTAGTAATTTAATGAGCCTGGGATATATTTTGAATAGATTGAAGTATTATCAGCAGGTTTTGTTCTCTTTTTTCCTCTCAATTTCTAAATTTTTTAATCTAGATAAATTGGTCTTTAATTTATGGATAGGAGAATTGGAAGCTTGGGGGCAAAAGAGGTAATAACAGTTATAAGTTAACGGTTAACAGTTATTTACTAACAGTTTTTAGCTTCTTTATATTTGATTTTATCTATCCCTCTTGATTCTAAATTCCTCAACTTTTTGGTAATAATTTTAAAGGAAGTTTCAGTTAATTTTTCCTATTCATTATCAACCAAAGTAACACTTTAATTATTTCTTATTTATCCCTAGATAGAATAAAATTTACTTTGAAAAAAAGTGGGGTTTCTGATGTAGAATCAAAGCTAACCAGTAATTTAATGAGTCTGAGATATATTTTGAATATATTGAAGTATTATTAGCAGATTTGGTTCTCTTTTTTTCTCTCAATTTCTCAATTTTTTAATCTAGATAAATTAGTCTTTAATTTATGGATAGGATAGTTATAAGCTTGGAAAAAAAAGAGGTAGTAACAGTTATTAGTTAACAGTTAACGGTTAACAGTTATTTAATAACAGTTTTTAGCTTCTTTATATTTTATTTTATCTATCCCTCTTGATTCTAAATTCCTCAACTTTTTGGTAATAATTTTAAAGGAAGTTTCAGTTAATTTTTCCTATTCATTATCAACCAAAGTAACACTTTAATTATTTCTTATTTATCCCTAGATAGAATAAAATTTACTTTGAAAAAAAGTGGGGTTTCTGATGTAGAATCAAAGCTAACCAGTAATTTAATGAGTCTGAGATATATTTTGAATATATTGAAGTATTATTAGCAGATTTGGTTCTCTTTTTTTCTCTCAATTTCTCAATTTTTTAATCTAGATAAATTAGTCTTTAATTTATGGATAGGATAGTTATAAGCTTGGAAAAAAAAGAGGTAGTAACAGTTATTAGTTAACAGTTAACGGTTAACAGTTATTTACTAACAGTTTTCAGCTTCTTTATATTTTATTTTCTCTCTCACTCTTGATTCTAAAATTATCAACTTTTTGGTAATAATTTTAAAGGAAGTTTCAGTTAATTTTTCCTATTCATTATCAACCAAAATAACACTTTAATTATTTCTTATTTATCCCTAGATAGAATAAAATTTGCTTTGAAAAAAAGTGGGGTTTCTGATGTAGAATCAAAGCTAACCAGTAATTTAATGAGTCTGAGATATATTTTGAATATATTGAAGTATTATTAGCAGATTTGGTTCTCTTTTTTTCTCTCAATTTCTCAATTTTTTAATCTAGATAAATTAGTCTTTAATTTATGAATAGGATAGTTATAAGCTTGAAAAAAAAAGAGGTAGTAACAGTTATTATCTAACAGTTTCCAGCGTCTTTATGTTTTCTGTTATCTCTTCCTATTGAGCCTAAAAATATCAACTTTTTGGTAATAAGTTTAAAGGAATTTTCACTTGATTTTCCCTATTCCCTATCAAGCAATAGAAAAATTTACTGATTTCTTATTTATTCCTAAAGACGATAAAATTAGATGTAGAAAAAAGTGAATTTTCTGATGTAAAATTAAAGCTAACCAGTAATTTAATGAGTCTGAGATAGATTTTGAATATATTGAAGTATTATTAGCAGATTTGGTTCTCTTTTTTTCTCTCAATTTCTCAATTTTTTAATCTAGATAAATTAGTCTTTAATTTATGGATAGGATAGTTATAAGCTTGAAAAAAAAAGAGGTAGTAACAGTTATTATCTAACAGTTTCCAGCGTCTTTATATTTTCTGTTATCTCTTCCTATTGAGCCTAAAAATATCAACTTTTTGGTAATAAGTTTAAAGGAATTTTCACTTGATTTTCCCTATTCCCTATCAAGCAATAGAAAAATTTACTGATTTCTTATTTATTCCTAAAGACGATAAAATTAGATGTAGAAAAAAGTGAATTTTCTGATGTAAAATTAAAGCTAACCAGTAATTTAATGAGTCTGAGATAGATTTTGAATATATTGAAGTATTATTAGCAGATTTGGTTCTCTTTTTTTCTCTCAATTTCTCAATTTTTTAATCTAGATAAATTAGTCTTTAATTTATGGATAGGATAGTTATAAGCTTGAAAAAAAAAGAGGTAGTAACAGTTATTATCTAACAGTTTCCAGCGTCTTTATATTTTCTGTTATCTCTTCCTATTGAGCCTAAAAATATCAACTTTTTGGTAATAAGTTTAAAGGAATTTTCACTTGATTTTCCCTATTCCCTATCAAGCAATAGAAAAATTTACTGATTTCTTATTTATTCCTAAAGACGATAAAATTAGATGTAGAAAAAAGTGAATTTTCTGATGTAAAATTAAAGCTAACCAGTAATTTAATGAGTCTGAGATAGATTTTGAATATATTGAAGTATTATTAGCAGATTTGGTTCTCTTTTTTTCTCTCAATTTCTCAATTTTTTAATCTAGATAAATTAGTCTTTAATTTATGGATAGGATAGTTATAAGCTTGAAAAAAAAAGAGGTAGTAACAGTTATGATTTAACAGTTAACAGTTAACAGTTATTATCTAACAGTTTCCAGCGTCTTTATATTTTCTGTTATTTCTTCCTATTGAGTCTAAAAATATCAACTTTTTGGTAATAAGTTTAAAGGAATTTTCACTTGATTTTCCCTATTCCCTATCAAGCAATAGAAAAATTTACTGATTTCTTATTTATTCCTAAAGACGATAAAATTAGATGTAGAAAAAAGTGAATTTTCTGATGTAAAATTAAAGCTAACCAGTAATTTAATGAGTCTGAGATAGATTTTGAATATATTGAAGTATTATTAGCAGATTTGGTTCTCTTTTTTTCTCTCAATTTCTCAATTTTTTAATCTAGATAAATTAGTCTTTAATTTATGGATAGGATAGTTATAAGCTTGAAAAAAAAAGAGGTAGTAACAGTTATGATTTAACAGTTAACAGTTAACAGTTATTATCTAACAGTTTCCAGCGTCTTTATATTTTCTGTTATTTCTTCCTATTGAGTCTAAAAATATCAACTTTTTGGTAATAAGTTTAAAGGAATTTTCACTTGATTTTCCCTATTCCCTATCAAGCAATAGAAAAATTTACTGATTTCTTATTTATTCCTAAAGACGATAAAATTAGATGTAGAAAAAAGTGAATTTTCTGATGTAGAATCAAAGCTAACCAGTAATTTAATGATTCTGAGATATATTTTGAATATATTGAAGTATTATTAGCAGATTTGGTTCTCTTTTTTTCTCTCAATTTCTCAATTTTTTAATCTAGATAAATTAGTCTTTAATTTATGGATAGGATAGTTATAAGCTTGAAAAACAAGAGGTAGTAACAGTTATTATTTAACAGTTACCAGTTACAGTTATTATCTAACAGTTTCCAGTGTCTTTATATTTTCTGTTATCTCTTCCTATTGAGTCTAAAAATATCAACTTTTTGGTAATAAGTTTAAAGGAATTTTCACTTGATTTTCCCTATTCCCTATCAAGCAATAGAAAAATTTACTGATTTCTTATTTATTCCTAAAGACGATAAAATTAGATGTAGAAAAAAGTGAATTTTCTGATGTAAAATTAAAGCTAACCAGTAATTTAATGAGTCTGGGATCTATTTTGAATAGATTAAAGTATGATCAGTAGGTTTTGTTCTATTTTTTATTATCAATTTCCTGGTTTAATTTTTTTTTACTAGATAAATTAGTCTTTGATTTATGGATAGGAGAATTGTAAACTTGGAAAAAATAAATAGTATTTACCTTATTCCTTATCCTTTATAAAAAATGAGGTCAAAAAAATGAATGTAATTCAAACAGAAATTCCTGAAGTATTATTAATAGAGCCAAAAGTTTTTGGAGACGAACGTGGCTTTTTTATGGAGAGTTTTAATCAACGTAATTTTTCCGAAAAAACAGGAGTAAATCTCGAATTTGTGCAAGATAATCATTCTCGTTCTAGCCAAGGTGTACTTCGAGGTTTGCATTATCAAATTCAACAAGCTCAAGGCAAATTATTAAGAGTAGTTTTGGGAGAAATATTTGATGTTGCTGTAGACATTCGGAAAAATTCTCCTAATTTTGGTAAGTGGGTAGGCTATCTTTTAAGTGCAGAAAATAAACGACAACTTTGGGTGCCTCCTGGTTTTGCTCATGGTTTTTTTGTAGTGTCTGAAACTGCGGATGTTTTGTATAAAACTACTGATTATTATGCACCTGAATATGAGCGTTCAATTCTGTGGAATGATTCAGAAATTGGGATTAGTTGGCCAATAAATGGAATTGAGGTAAAATTGTCTCAAAAAGATAAAGATGGTACAACTTTGAAAGAGGCTGATTTGATGTAAATACTCTACAAAAGGGATTTACTTAAGTCTACGCTTTATAAGTTTTATAAATAGTATTGCAATAGTAGTGCTATATTTTATCTTCCTTATTCTATGAAATTAAATTAACTGAAGTCAAAAAAATGAATGTAATTGAAACATAAATTCCTGAAGTATTATTAATATAACTAAAAGTTTTTGGAGACGAATATGGCTTTTTTATGGAGAGTTTTAATTAACGTAATTTTTCCAAAAAAACAGGAGTAAATCTCGAATTTGTGCAAGATAATCATTCTCGTTATAGTGAAGGTTTACTTCGAGCTTTGCATTATCAAATTCAACAAGCTTAAGGTAAATTATTAAGAGTAGTTTTGGGAGAAATATTTGATGTTGCTATAGACATTCGGAAAAATTCTCCTAATTTTGGTAAGTTGGGTAGGTGCTGTTTAAGTGCAGAAAATAAACGACAACTTTGGGTGCCCCCTGGTTTTGCTCATGGTTTTTTAGTAGTGTCTGAAACTGCGGATGTTTTGTATAAGATTACTAATTATTCTGTACCTCAATATGAGGGTTTAATTCTAAGGTAAAAGCCAAAAGCAAAAGAAAAAATTATGCTCATAAATATGGTTTATTTTGTTAGGTAAGAGAGTGTTATTATGTTTTTTATATTTTAATTTTAGGTGATTATTATGAGTAAGTAACACGATAGTGTTGATGATTTGATATATTTTCTATAATTACTACTAGATTATACTTTTCTACTTTTTTCTCAGTTAATTTTTTATTTAAATAAGGATGATATATTTAGATATATTTTAACGACTGAGTCAAATATAGAGAATAATTAATCAGAAGCACTAAAGGGAATTTTCTTATATACAGATGTAGATAGAGATATAGTTAATTATACAAGAGATAATTTTCAGGAATTTGATTAGTTAACTGGAAATTAGTAAAATATACATATTAGAAAAAACTCAGTCTAACCTTGAATAACTCAGAAAGTATTGGCAGCCAATTCTTTATTCAGAGTTGTATGAAAAGTTTTTTTAAGTATATGGTTATTTAAAACTCAATTATTTAATAGAAACGAATCCTAATATCTAGGTAGATAACTAGATATTCTGCTCGGAGAATTATCTTGTTGAGTCTTATTACTACCATGAACAGATGTATATGTTTTATAAAATTGATTATTCCTATTCAAGAAGTATCAGCTAGTTATTTTAGAAAAATATTTTTGACTTGAGAACAGATAGTTAAGCAAGGAGAGTAAAAAAATAAATATGAAGCCATAACAATCAGATATTAGCAACTTGATAGAATACTTAGATAAAAAAAATCGGAGGAAAATAAAAAAGAAAAACATCTAAATATTAACCATAATAACTATTTAACTACTGAACCAAAATAATCATTAAAATAAGTGGCAAAAAAATTAAATTTTACTACAAAAATATCAAAAATAGACTTTGCCTAAAACTAGACTAATTACTTATAAATTGCTACTCATCCAATTAAATAAATTCAAAAATATGCTTCTATAAAATTATGAATAATTACAATTGATAAAAATCTTAAAATAAGCTTTTACAAAAAATAGATCCCTCTCCCAGTTAATATTATCATGGAGCCAATAGAAGGTTGAAGTTATGCTAATTAAAGAATAGAATAGGGAGTTAAAACTCTAAGCTAAAAATCATTTTTTTCAAATCTAATCAAAATAAAATCGAAAAATTTAACTGAAACTTAGTCACGAAAAATTACCAATGAAAATCTTATTAACAGGTATTAACGGACAACTAGGAAACCAGCTACAAACACCTCTCAAAAAAATAGGAGAAGTATCAGTAGTGGGGCGAGAAAACTTAGACCTAGCAGACTCCAATGCTATCTCCCAACTTATAGGCCAAGTTCAACCAGAACTAATTATCAATGCTGCAGCTTAT
The DNA here is from genome assembly GCF_000014265.1 of Trichodesmium erythraeum IMS101. Taxonomy (NCBI): domain Bacteria; kingdom Bacillati; phylum Cyanobacteriota; class Cyanophyceae; order Oscillatoriales; family Microcoleaceae; genus Trichodesmium; species Trichodesmium erythraeum. The sequence goes on along the minus strand of NC_008312.1, from coordinate 2,050,185 downwards.
ACAGCAGTTGACAAATCTGAAAAGGAACCAGAATTAGCTGATGCTGTCAATAGGATCGCTCCTGGAATTATGGCAAAAGAGGCAAAAAAGTTGGGGGCAACCTTAATACACATTTCCACCGACTATGTTTTTGATGGTAGTCAAAGCAGGCCCTACACAGAAACCGACTTGACTAACCCCCTCGGAATTTATGGTAAATCTAAGTTAGCTGGAGAAGAGGCAATTCGAGAAACAGAAGTTAATCATATTATTATCAGAACAGCTTGGGTCTATGGAGCCTATGGAAAAGGTAACTTTGTCAAAACTATGTTGCGCTTAGGTAAGGATAGAGAAGAATTAAGGGTTGTCTATGATCAGGTCGGTTGCCCAACTTGGACTGGAGACTTAGCAGAGGCGATCGCTCAAATTATTCCTCATCTTAATTCCCAAACTTATGGAACTTATCACTATACAAATAGTGGAGCTATTAGTTGGTATGATTTTGCTATGGCTATTTTTGAGGAAGCAAAAAAACTGGGTTTTCCTTTAGAGGTAAAACGAGTAGTTCCCATTACTACTGCCGAGTATCCAACTCCAGCAAAACGACCTGCCTTTTCAGTTTTGAATAGTGGCAAAATTTCAAAAGTTTTGGGAAACCATCCTCCATACTGGTTAAATAGTTTGAGGCAAATGTTAAAGCAGTTAGCTGCTGTAACCAATTAACAATTTGACAGCTAGAATTTTTGTGATTTAAATTTGGAGCTAATGAATACTATTGCTACTCCGTCTCCTTGGATAAAAATCTTTCAACCTTGTCCTCAACCTCAACTACGTTTATTCTGTTTTCACCCTTCTGCTGCTGGTGCTACTCTTTTTCGCCTCTGGGGAAAATACTTGCCTTCAAATATAGAGGTCTGCGCTATACAACTACCAGGAAGGGAAACTCGAATCAAAGAAACCCTGATTACCAAATGGGATGACCTCTTATCTCCATTAATTCAAGAATTACAACCCCTAATTACAGAATACCCCTTTGTATTTTTCGGGCATAGTCTCGGCGCATTAATAAGTTTTGAAGTAGTTCGTCAACTACGCAGGCAAAAACTTCCTATTCCTAAATATATGTTTGTTTCTGGTCGTCGCCCTCCTCATATTCCTATTGATAACCTACGTCATCAAGCACCTAATCCGATCTTAATTTCCATATTGCGTGAATACGGTGGTACCCCTGAGGCAGTCCTGCAAAACCAAGACTTAATGGAATTATTTTTACCTATTTTGCGAGCTGACTTTACCCTCAATGAAAAATATATTTATTTTCCTGAAGCACCCTTTGAGTTTCCTATCGTTGCTTTTAGAGGTACAGATGATATAGAAGTTAGTAAGCAAAAGTTATCTCAATGGGAACAGCATACTATTAGTAACTTTGCCTTACATGAATTTCCAGGAGGTCATATGTTTTTCCAACAACAACCAAAAGTTTTAATTGAGGCAATCTTAAAATTTATATGAGATAATTATGTAAGTATTCAGCCCTCAGCTATCAGCTAGAAGGAGAAATTAGCCTCCCAGAAGAATTAAAAGTCTGATAGGAAAAAAATGATTAGCTTTATTTATATTTTTCCCAGCATGACCTAGGAAAAGCGCTCAAGCTGACTGCTAATAGCTGAATGCTTATATAATTTTAGGGAACAGTTATTAGTTATCAGTTATCAGTGCCTCCAGCTTAAAATTAATCTCTTTCCTTACTTCTTATTTTCTATTCCCTAAAGTTCTAAAATTTTGTACCTCCAATACTTGCAAAACGGCTGTAGATATATGATACTTTTGTTTGCTGAGGATAACCAAGTTTTAAAATATTTTCAATGAAAATTTCTAATTACTTAAAATTGAGCAGATTACTTATTTTTATCCTATCAAATATCTGTAATTTTTATTCCTCAAGTATGGCTGATGAACTTTCTTTAATAGAGAGATAGAGCCCTTAAATTTTTGTCAAAAATGATGAAGTAGGTTCAGTTAATTGGATTAATAATAAAAAAAAATTATAATCCCTAAAATTAGTCAAAAAAGGTAAATTTACTATCCTTGATAATGGTTATCAAAGTTATGCTCCGGTATTTGGCAAACGTAATTGGAAATTAATAATTCCCGGTCTACTAAACTATAAATTATCCGGAGGAAATGAAGTTATTGCTCATCATGAGTATGTGGTTACTGAGTTAGGTAAAGTTGGTAATCAATTTGATAGTTTAGGTTATATTGGCGTCAATACTTATCAAAGAAAATATTTTGATAATGGTAACTTTTTAGAATACTTTGGAACACCCTATGGTTTCAATAAATTGGGAGTAGAAAAAATTGGAGAGTTAGAGTATGTCACTAGGAGAGTGTTGTTAAATATTGATGCTTATTGAGGATTTGAAAGTTTACCAATTCCCCAAGGTAATGGTAATAATTCCTGGATCATTATTACCATTAATCATAATTAAAGGAGCAATAAAAAAAAGCAAAAAATAGCTCGAATAAAATAATAGAATATAGTTATTTTTTACACAGGTAATAGTAATTACTGGGGAAAAGAATGGGATAGTCTGATTCCTTAAAAAAAAGCCAAAAATAGTCAAATATTTAATTATGGAAGGCTTAGACCTGATATTAATAGCCGTCGTTATTTATCTACCTTAAAAATAGTGATGGTAGGGTCAGATATTTGGGGAACTGAAGCTATTTCTGCTGAAGACTTAAATCGACCTTTTGACTTTCATATAGAATGTGGTTAAACACGGCATTATTAATTTTAATGACTTGGATATTAGTCAATTAATAGAGGATAAAGTTGGCGAATTTATCTTTGTTTTTGTACTTCTAACAATGAAAGAGGTAACAGGTTCACCAGGTAATTATATTACTATTTATTAATGGAAGGCTTAGACCTGATATTAATAGTTGTCGTTATTTATCTACCTTAAAAATAGTGATGGTAGGGTCAGATATTTGGGGAACTGAAGCTATTTCTGCTGAAGACTTAAATCGACCTTTTGACTTTCATATAGAATGTGGTTAAACACGGCATTATTAATTTTAATGACTTGGATATTAGTCAATTAATAGAGGATAAAGTTGGCAAATTTATCTTTGTTTTTGTACTTCTAACAATGAAAGAGGTAACAGGTTCACCAGGTAATTATATTACTATTTATTAATGGAAGGCTTAGACCTGATATTAATAGTTGTCGTTATTTATCTACCTTAAAAATAGTGATGGTAGGGTCAGATATTTGGGGAACTGAAGCTATTTCTGCTGAAGACTTAAATCGACCTTTTGACTTTCATATAGAATGTGGTTAAACACGGGATTATTAATTTTAATGACTTGGATATTAGTCAATTAATAGAGGATAAAGTTGGCAAATTTATCTTTGTTTTTGTACTTCTAACAATGAAAGAGGTAACAGGTTCACCAGGTAATTATATTACTATTTATTAATGGAAGGCTTAGACCTGATATTAATAGTTGTCGTTATTTATCTACCTTAAAAATAGTGATGGTAGGGTCAGATATTTGGGGAACTGAAGCTATTTCTGCTGAAGACTTAAATCGACCTTTTGACTTTCATATAGAATGTGGTTAAACACGGGATTATTAATTTTAATGACTTGGATATTAGTCAATTAATAGAGGATAAAGTTGGCAAATTTATCTTTGTTTTTGTACTTCTAACAATGAAAGAGGTAACAGGTTCACCAGGTAATTATATTACTATTTATTAATGGAAGGCTTAGACCTGATATTAATAGTTGTCGTTATTTATCTACCTTAAAAATAGTGATGGTAGGGTCAGATATTTGGGGAACTGAAGCTATTTCTGCTGAAGACTTAAATCGACCTTTTGACTTTCATATAGAATGTGGTTAAACACGGCATTATTAATTTTAATGACTTGGATATTAGTCAATTAATAGAGGATAAAGTTGGCAAATTTATCTTTGTTTTTGTACTTCTAACAATGAAAGAGGTAACAGGTTCACCAGGTAATTATATTACTATTTATTAATGGAAGGCTTAGACCTGATATTAATAGTTGTCGTTATTTATCTACCTTAAAAATAGTGATGGTAGGGTCAGATATTTGGGGAACTGAAGCTATTTCTGCTGAAGACTTAAATCGACCTTTTGACTTTCATATAGAATGTGGTTAAACACGGGATTATTAATTTTAATGACTTGGATATTAGTCAATTAATAGAGGATAAAGTTGGCAAATTTATCTTTGTTTTTGTACTTCTAACAATGAAAGAGGTAACAGGTTCACCAGGTAATTATATTACTATTTATTAATGGAAGGCTTAGACCTGATATTAATAGTTGTCGTTATTTATCTACCTTAAAAATAGTGATGGTAGGGTCAGATATTTGGGGAACTGAAGCTATTTCTGCTGAAGACTTAAATCGACCTTTTGACTTTCATATAGAATGTGGTTAAACACGGGATTATTAATTTTAATGACTTGGATATTAGTCAATTAATAGAGGATAAAGTTGGCAAATTTATCTTTGTTTTTGTACTTCTAACAATGAAAGAGGTAACAGGTTCACCAGGTAATTATATTACTATTTATTAATGGAAGGCTTAGACCTGATATTAATAGTTGTCGTTATTTATCTACCTTAAAAATAGTGATGGTAGGGTCAGATATTTGGGGAACTGAAGCTATTTCTGCTGAAGACTTAAATCGACCTTTTGACTTTCATATAGAATGTGGTTAAACACGGCATTATTAATTTTAATGACTTGGATATTAGTCAATTAATAGAGGATAAAGTTGGCAAATTTATCTTTGTTTTTGTACTTCTAACAATGAAAGAGGTAACAGGTTCACCAGGTAATTATATTACTATTTATTAATGGAAGGCTTAGACCTGATATTAATAGCCGTCGTTATTTATCTACCTTAAAAATAGTGATGGTAGGGTCAGATATTTGGGGAACTGAAGCTATTTCTGCTGAAGACTTAAATCGACCTTTTGACTTTCATATAGAATGTGGTTAAACACGGGATTATTAATTTTAATGACTTGGATATTAGTCAATTAATAGAGGATAAAGTTGGCAAATTTATCTTTGTTTTTGTACTTCTAACAATGAAAGAGGTAACAGGTTCACCAGGTAATTATATTACTATTTATTAGTAGCTGTACCAGAAATATTTTGTGTCTTTAATTATTAGTATTTGGTCTACAGGTATTATTTTGTAAGGAAGTAATACTATACCTCGACTGAGGGAAAATTAAAATTTATCCTCAAAGCTAAAATTTACTTGTTAATAGCTGAATTCTTATCTTTTATGCCGAGGATAATAATTTTTTGTGACAAATTTAGACACGTTAGAGACAAGCTTCCTATCTTTAAAGTTAAGCTATTTAATTCATTAAAAGATTTAGCAAAAGTAGAAAGGCTAATTAGTAGATATCAAGAAATAGATCAGATTCATGGATACTGCTCTGACGAGAATAATTACTGCCTTTGGAGGATAAAAGTTTGAAAATAAAAATTATCCCTATATTCAAAATTAGGATAGACAGTTCATAAATCAGGGTAAATAAAGAGTCTGAAAAAAACTTGGTGTTTTATTAGTAGTAAAGTGTTATATTAGTAAGATGTTATACTCAGAAATATTTTTGCCATAAATCAAAGAAAATTTGTTAATATAAAACAAGTAAGTTGCTTGAAGAACGTAATTTTTAATGAAGATAAACCGCAAATAAAAGAGTTACAAAAAAGTCTAAACATTTCACTTTTGTACATAATAATCATGAATGTTTACTGAGGTTTTACTTTCAAATAAATAAAACAAGGAATATATTGGTTTGAAAATAATAGGGGTAAAATTTTAAGACTCTCTACTTAAATAGACAATAAAATATATTTTCAGTAAAAATTTAGGTGATAAAAAAATGATAATAAAACGACAATATTTTGTTTTAACTCTAGGAGCATAATTTTTTAGTCTCAAAAAATAGAAAAAGTTATTTTCTCTGTAAAATCCAAATAAATTAAATTCAAATTTATCAATATTAGGGTCAAAAATAAAAATTTTTTCCCGAAGTTGACTACTAATTTTGGAGAAGGAAAACCTCCTAGTTAAAAAAGGGAGTAATTAGAAAAAAATTATCCACAAAATCTCTTTGACAGACCACTAGTCAAGTCTATTCTTTTTTCAAACATTCTAAGTAGCATAACAAAGATTAACCTGTTTCAAATTAATCTGTAAATCTGTGGCAAAATTCCTGTCTTGTATTCCTATTTATGTTAGCAAAAAAAAAATCAGAAGTTAATTTTATAATCCTCACAATTATCACAATTCTACTACCTGCTTTTTATGTACTTTTTATGATATCAAAGGCGGGAGAATTACTAAATTTCGATTATTGGTGGATGATTAAAAATATCTATTCTATAGATGGTTTCTCCACTAATATTTTTGACTGGATCTTTCGGGCAAATGAACATTTTGTCTTAATTCCTGCCATAATTTATGCCCTGAATATTGTTATTACTAAAGGTTCCAATATTGGGTTATGTCTAACTACATTTTTCCTAGCTTGTGTTCAGGGAATTTTATTAAAAATCTTAGTACCTAATACTCTCAAAAAACATCGTCCGATACTTTTCTTACTAATTTTATTTATCTCAGTTTTTAACTTTACCCCTGCTGCTGCTCATAACTGGATGCGCGGATATAGTGGAGTACATTGGGTAATTGCTAATTTATTTGTCATTGCCTCAATTTTTTGCGTCAAAAAATTACTAGAATCTCAACAAAATAGATTTGCTATTACTAGTATAACCTTGGGAATTTTAGGATGTATTAGTTATAGTACCGCTCTAGGAATTTGGCCTATATTATGTGGAGTTGCCATTCTATATAAATTGCCAAAAAAGTTGACTTTCTCTTATCTATTTTTTTCTGTTTTAGTAATAGGTATTTATTTTATCACCTACACAACACCCTCTCATCATCCCTCATTATCTAAACTGAATTTTCTTGATATAGTTACTTACATTCCTATTTATTTAGGAGCAATTTTTACTCATAATATTTCCCTGGCTTTGGCAATAGGTTGGGTAGGATTAGTTTTAGCAGGAATATTTTTAATTTATTGGTTATTTATAATTTATCCTCAAGATTGGTTGCCCTGGTTATCAATAATAATTTATACTTTGGGTACTGCTTTGATGGCTGCTGTTAGTCGTTCTGGGTTTGGAATAGAACAAGCGATCGCTTCTCGTTACGGAACCCTACCTGCTCTATTCTGGTTAAGTCTAATTATTCTGATTTTTTTATGGTTAAAACAACAACAATTTACCCCAAGAAGACAATGGTATTTTGTTGCTCCATTAGTGGCACTTTTGACTATTTTGATTATATTAATGTATCGAGTAGGTACAGAAACTTTTAAAGAAATTGCTCATCGGGCAACTTTTCAACCTTTAGTAGCATTATCCTTACAAATAGGAGTTTTAGATCCGACTTTAATTCAAGAGAAAGTTGGTAACCGACCTGCTGCTTTTTTAGGGTTAGTAGATGCTTTGAAATCTGATAGTTTAGTACCTTTTAATCGAGATATAAAAAAGGATAATTTTTGTGCTAATTTGGATGAGAAAATTAATTCTAATTTATTAACTGGAAAACTGCCAGAAAATTGGCAGGGATATTTTGATAATGTGACTAAATTTTCTCCAACTACAGCAAGAGTAAATGGATGGGTTAGTAAAGTTAAAAGTAAACTCCCCTCTTACTCTTCCCAAGCTAGGAAGTCAGACCCACTATTACCTCCTTCAAACTGGGAAGTAAAAAGTCAAGAGAATGTTCAGATTAAATGTATTGCTATTTTGAATCAAGAAAATGTAGTAAAAGGTTTTGGAATGTCTGGTTTTCCTCGTGCTGATGTAGCAAATTTATTAGGAGCAGAATATGAATTTTCAGGTTGGAAAGGATATATTGAGGTCAAAAGTGAAAAGTCAAAACTCGAAAGTCAAGAGAATGTTCAAATCTCAGCCAAGGAAATTCTAACAGCTTATGTTAAGTTGAAAAATCGTCAAGATTGGATAGCTTTAACAAATAAACATAGTTTTGATGGTGGTAGTGCATTATAATGGTAGTCTATTGTAATTATTTTGGTTAGCTACAACAATACTGGGAGTATCTGGCTCCCTTGTCTAATGTTGTTAATCCTGATTTTCAATTACTAGAACAATCCTAAATAGAAAAATTTATGCTTATGTCATAGTATTTTTTTCACAAATAATTTACGGTTTATATACGCATAACTACCGTTTTAATAAGTATAAAAAGTCGTCAATATAGTTTTGAAAATTATAATTTAAGATTGAATAATAGACTTTTACGAAAATCAAAAATAAAATTAACTATGAACCAGAAATTATTAATTAATTCTCTGTATTTCCTATTACCAATTCCCTCTTATTTATTTTATGGAGATATTTAATATATACCTCAGTTTTGTAATTCCTGTTTATAATGAAGAAGTTACAATCAAACCCTTGTTTGAGAGAATTTTGGATGTAATGAATTTAGGAAAAATTGATAATTATGAAATCATTTTTGTGGATGATGGTAGTAGCGATCGCTCTTGGATAGAGATTAATAAATTAATCAAAAAACACCCCCGTCAAGTCAAAGGAATTAGATTAAGAAGAAACTTTGGTAAATCTTCTGCTTTATCTGCTGGATTTAAAAAAACTAGAGGAAATATTATCTTTACTTTAGACGCAGACTTACAAGATGATCCTGCGGAAATACCTAAATTTTTGGAAAAGTTAGAGTCAGGATATGATTTAGTTTCTGGATGGCGAAAACATCGTAATGACCCTCTTTCTAAAACATTACCCTCGAAATTATTTAATGGAGTTACATCGGTTTTAACTGGAGTCAAATTACATGATTTTAATTGTGGCTTAAAAGCTTATAAAAAAGAGGTATTAGATTGTATAAAGGTCTATGGAGAATTACATCGTTATATTCCGGTATTAGCTCATAGTTTAGGATTTAAAATTACTGAAGTAGTTGTAGAACATCATAGTCGTACAAAGGGTAAATCCAAGTATGGTTTAGAACGTTATACTCGTGGATTTATTGATCTATTAACAGTTTTAGTAACTACTTATTATTTACATAAACCAGGTCATTTGTTTGGTAGTTTAGGATTATTATTTGGTGTTATAGGAATGACATCTTTGGGATATTTAATTGTACTTTGGTTTATGGAGATTCGACCGATAGGTAATCGCCCTTTATTTTTATTTGGAATTTTGTGTATTATTCTTTCTGTACAGTTAATATCTTTAGGAATTTTGGCAGAATTAATTACTAAAAATGTAGATGATAATTATGTGGATAAACAAATTTGTGAATTTATTGAAGAAGAGTAGGTTTGAGGTGGTAGATTTTTATGATACTACCAAGTATATTAGGTTCAGTAAATAAACCTAATACTAATGTTAATATGTTTTTGTTATACTTTGTTGAGTGAAAGAGTAGAGGAGTAGAGGAGCGGGGGAGTGATAAAAAGTAAGAACAATTAGGTCTGGCTGAGTAAATATAGAATCCTGATATATCATCAGTTCCAGAGCTCTCATGCATGGAAAAAAATACCAAACAATACCCTTCAATTATTTTTGCTGACTTTGGTGTATTCATTACCTGAAGAGGGAAAAATGCAGATAATGTCTAGGTTTTAGATTTTAGATAAATAATTTACTTAATAGTATTTATTGATGTTTTATTCATCTCAAACGTCTTAGTTATTAGATTTTAGATAAATAATTTACTTAATAGTATTTATTGATGTTTTATTCATCTCAAACGTCTTAGTTATTAGATTTTAGATAAATAATTTACTTAATAGTATTTATTGATGCTTTATTCATCTCAAACGTCTTAGTTATTAGATTTTAGATAAATAATTTACTTAATAGTATTTATTGATGCTTTATTCATCTCAAACGTCTTAGTTATTAGATTTTAGATAAATAATTTACTTAATAGTATTTATTGATGCTTTATTCATCTCAAACGTCTTAGTTATTAGATTTTAGATAAATAATTTACTTAATAGTATTTATTGATGTTTTATTCATCTCAAACGTCTTAGTTATTAGATTTTAGATAAATAATCTACTTAGGGTTTTTTCAATAAATAACGTTAGTTGAAAAAGTCTTTTTAAAGAGTAGGAGACCCACCCCCAACCGCAACGAGGACTTAAAATAGGTAAAGAAGTTGCATATAAAGTTCGTATAAACGAACAAAGAATTTATAGAGTAAGTAGTCGGATATATTTGTCCCTTGATTTTTCAGCCATGGTCAATCCAAAATACTAGTATGGGTCAGCTCTGTGGACTAAAAACCTAGCACTTTTTTTAAACCCAAAAGGCCTAGACCTAAAGCTAAAACCAGTCAATGCTTTGATACTTAATTTGATTTAGTAAGTAGCTAGACAGAGGGAAATTCTGGGAATAACTATTGCGAGCTTTGGCTTACAGCTATCTCAAAGTTAGAAACTTTCTCAAAACAACTATAAATGCTGTAAGCCAATTCTTATAATACTTTCAGCCTTTAAAGGCAATAGTTTTTTAGGAGAACTTTGTACTCTCTAGTAAGTAGGTGAACTATATATATTTAATGTGACATACTCCCACACTAAGCCGATGCTACAGTGTGGGCTTCTCGCTTCTCAGTCCCGTTACTCCATCGGACTCCACGAGCTTTAAGGACTCAATGCCCTACCGCCCTGTTTTTTATATTTGCTGCATTTACATCTCGCTCTATTGCCATACCGCAGTCCGGACAATTTGAGAATAAAAAAAAACCACAATAATATTGTCAATCAATGTCTCATTAGTTAACATCGATTGACTGTGGATTCATCTCACGCCATAGCTGAATTTGAATTAAGTAGGTCGGTGTTGAAATTTGTCGCTATGTAACAAAATGTAAATTAACCTCAAATCACCTATGTGGAGGTGCTTAAATTCAGTACACAAATCTTAATATCGCTAAATTTTTTTGCTCCCTACCTACTTAACCATTCGGCTATTGTACTACGAAAATTTCCCAAGCTACCAGTACCCCTACCACGGGTTGAGTTTAGGTAGAGAATTTCGCTAGTTGCTGTGGCAGGTAAGGTAACAGCTAGCTGAAGAATAAGTAAGGAAAATAAGGGTCTCACTGCTTTTTTATAGTCATTGGATTAATTTTTTAGTCTTGGTTTAGAAGTACCTTAGTAGGTGGGGCGTTAAAAATTATCGTTATGAAAAGGCAATGATGCTAAAGACAGAAGAAAAAAGGTTTTTCAGTATTTAGACTTTTCATTAAAGACCACTAGATATCTATAGAAAATGTTCACCTTTACCCCGCCGTTAAAAATAAAAACCTTCGTTTTATTCAGAAATGAGAATTTTATTATCTATAGAAGTTAAATTACTTAACTGGAATCTAAAAAAAATAGGTTAGAAATAATTTAAAAACCTTATAGAGTAATATTTTTACATTAAATAAAAATTACCTTTAAGTTCCCTAGAATCTGATATTAGGAAAAAAAAATATGGGGTTTAAATTTCTATTTCTGTAACTATTATTTCTAACTTATTTGCAGTCTAATTTACTACAAAGAAACTCAAGTAGTTTGTCAGGGCAAGCTCATCTAAAATTTTATTGACAAATCAATATTTTTATTACCTGCTTACAATACAAGCTTTTCAAGAAATTATAAATATCACATAATTTTCATATTATCAGTTTTTGCGACTTAACAATTGGAATGTATTTTTGTCACTAAATTAATATAAAAATCTGTTAGTAAAACCTACCTCATCAGAAAAGATACTATTTTTCAATGATTGTTAAGATGAGCTGAACCTGATTAGTTTATAAACATTTTGTAAGAATCTATAACAGAAATTACTCTTCTTAATTAAATATAGGCGACCAAGGTTCAACAATAGGCAATTCTCACTTAGTAAATAGTTTAGGAATAGTCAACTTATCTTGATTATTAAAATCATTTTTTTCACCATTGGAGGGATAAACTACAACTATTTCCTCATCTGGGAATATCAAAATTTCTACTTGTATTCCTAGTTATAAATACTTCTTAATTTTCTCTTTTCAAGGTTTAATTCTGTCACTTTGAGATTTAATTGTCACTACTAAATCTGGCACCAATTCCCCAAAATAAAGAACGCTTTTTTCAGATTTTGGGCACGAACAAAAGAAACATCAGGAGCTTTGATATTAGTATCCGGAAAAATAAAAGCACTACTAGAATTAAACAAATTTCCTAGGCTACCTGGGTTAACCCAAGCATAAAAATCAGCTATTAAACTAACACTAACTTCACTAGAAACAATATCTGACAGACCCATAAATAATATCTTTCCTTCGTCTAATTATAGTTGATAATCTAAACTAGCTTGATTCAGAGCAACTTGTAATCTTTCCAAGTCTTTAACTTTGAGATTTGACATATAAATTTGTCTTAATTAAATAATTTTTTAGTAAAATTTAAGTTGTCTAGAGTGATGAGAAATAGGGTATTTTTTCATCACCCTAAATGTATAGCAATTTGACTATAGGTTGTAAGATTTTTCGTAATAATTTGCTCTATAAACTCAAAGAAAATAGGATAAAAAGACCAAACCCCTACCTTTTTTTTACAAATAATTTAGGGTTGCTATACTATAGTAATAATTATAATTATGGCTGACAAATCAAAGTTGTACTAATCATAATTTATTTGAAAAATCCCCCATTCTCCTTGTTTATCTATAACCTTTCCTTCAATATCTCCATGCCAGTTAACCCTAGTCAAAATATATCCAGCCCCATATTTTTTCGCCACACTAACTAATTCTTTTCCAGTCTGTTGTTGAAACAAAGTTTCCATGGCTCCCACCGCTAACTTATCATTCAAAGGAACACCAAAAACATCTTCCATCCGATTTTTCCATTCTCTAATTCCCCTATCAGTTTGCGGAAAATGTTTAAAGTCAACAATAACTGCTCTTTCCGAAAAAAACTGGAAATTTGACACAAATGGAGGAATTAAAATTACATCATCTTTATTGCTAATTTCCCTAAATCTTAAAGCTAGTTTTGTAACTTCATCTTGGGGAACTCTGTTAAATTTTACCTGTTGCTCAAATACCTCCAAAATTTTTCCTGGCAATGCTTCAAATAATCCTAAAATCAATACTAAAATTGTGGATAGCGCTAAACAATAAGTCATTAACTTTTTCTGAGCGATCGCTATATCAATCTCATCTAAAATAAATGGAAATATCAAAACCAAAAATAAACCAGGCATAACAAACAAACGATTAACAATTAAATCTATGGATGGATGTAAGAAGTAAAATATTAACCCTACTAACAGCATCAAAAAAATTATTAGTTTGTGGTGCCATTTCTCCAGAAAAAACAATCCCACCGATAAGATAAAAAAGCAAATGCCCTGATAAGGTATAGGCAAAATTAGAGAGATTATTAAGAGTAAAGCAATTCCTAATTTTTTTTGTTGATATAACTGATTAACCAAAATACCAACAGCAATAAATATTATCAATTGAGCAAAAGGAACAGTTCTTGCCAACTGTAACTTAGCAAATAAAGCCAAGGGGTAAACTTCCAGAAAAATATAACCTAAAAACAAAGCAAAAATTGACTCAGCAACAATTAGATAAAACTTCCATTTCTCTAAACATCTCATATTATTAGAAATGCAAAAATTTTCCCCGACCTTTTTTTCTTTTATATTTCCTATTTCTACCTCTGAAAAAGGATATCTGTAGATTTGTTTTTTCTCTGTTATTGGCTGGTGCAAGAAATATTTCGATTTGGCAATATCAATTTTATTAATACACAAACAACCACCCAGAATAAAGCATACAAAATCTAACCTACTTTTCCAATTCCAATAAGTAGGAATAATATGATGAGGATTCCTTACCCAACCATAGATAAAAACAAATTCTTCATTAGTTAATTGATCGGTACTAGTAGTGCCAGTTAATAACATAGGTAGATAAACTAAACAAGCAAAACTCAACCAAATAACTAAGGGTATAATTACCAAAAAAATCAATTCATAACGAAACCAGAAATCAATCAATTTAGTAATACTTTTAACTTTAAGTATTCTAGAGGATAGAAGTACTATAAATTGGTGTTTTACTTGTTTATAATTATATTTTTTTATAGTTTCAATTAACATAATAGGAATCATTATAATTCCAGGCAAAACACCGACCAAAAATTGTAAAATTGAAGCAATACCAAAAAATAAATAACCAATTATCCATCTTTGCTGAAAACAGAAATAAATACCCCAAACAGTAAAACTCATAGCAAATGTGGCAGGTATGGGAGTATTAGGAAAAAGTTTTAAATATCCAATTAAAGTATAAGATTTTAAACTCAGAAAAATTAAAACTGCTGCTGATAGTTTAGAAGGAGTAAAAATTTTACTTAGAGCAAATAAACCCAAAATAAAACTAATAAATGAAGTCAGATAATAAATTAAATAAGTTAGGGAAAGACTGCCAGTAATTTTGGATAGAAAATAAACCAAGTATTGATAGTAATATCTAGGAGTAAACTGCAACATTTCCTGAACGTAGTAGTCATTTATATAGAGTTCAGAATTCAACATTGATTTGATTTGAGGAACATGAGTGTAATGATTTCCTACGGGAAAAGTATATCCTCTGGCAATGAATGAACCAATAACTATAACGGTAAATAAGGATAGGGAAAAATACCAACTATATTTTTTAAACTGCCACATTTGTTATCAGACAAAGAAGAAGTAATCAGAAAAATTTATTAAATTAATATTCTTAAATTGCCTATAGCTAAATACTATTTCTATAACTTAGGACTTATAAAGAAACCAGGTTATGAAGCGAAATATCCCATAAGGCGCAAACAACAATAATTATGACAAAAAACCTGATTTCTTGTTTAAAAGCATAATACTAAGGGAGATAAATGTTTGCTATACTTTCTTGATTAAAACCCCGACCGTGGAGGGGCAGTGAGTATAGACATTGCATGCAAACACGAAGAAGAAGTTAGGGACATTGCATGAAATGTCCCTAAAAAATAGTTAAATAAGATGTAATGATCAAAAAAGTTATTGGTACCTATTTTAAATTACTAAATAGTTAAAATTTTACATAAGCTAAGTATAACATGACTTTTTCACCCTTTGTATCAGGGCATGAAGTCCGATAAAAGCTAATTTACATCTAAGCAGACATTCTCAAATTTAGTCCGTGGTGTGAATTTAACTTTTGACTTTTGCTATAATTGTCTTTTAACTAAGTACCAGGGAGAGAATTAACTGTGCATTTTTTATGAATCACCTCAACAGCTATTAAAATATCAGCAACAAATAAATTTATACACAAATAATTTATCTACCTACTTATTTACATTTTGATAATTAAAAGGATATACTAATTAATATCCTTAGCTATTACTAATTATTAACTACTTACTGACCTCTGAATCTGTATTTTTGATATGTGACTATTAATTACTGACTTAGGTAATACAAAATCTGGTTGATTTATCTGTATTTTTGATATGTGACTATTAATTACTGACTTAGGTAATACAAAATCTGGTTGATTTAGTGGTGCTTGTTTTATCTCTAAATTCGTTTAAAAGCAAAGAATTAAAGTCTTTAAATACTCTTTTACTAATGCGGATTTGAGATAAAGTAGCATGAAAGTAGCATAGATTTCTTCAAGTATATTAAGAATAGTATAGAAAAAGTTGAATGCTTTTCCCTTCAGAAAGTCCTTGCCTCAGCATAGCCCTCGCGCGCCTAAGCATCCCAGAAGCTAATCACTTTGCCGTCTGGGTCATGCAGGCTCCTTTTCAGCGAGGATATGTCCACCATGACCAGGTCTGGCCAGAAACCTTATCAAAAGCTTGGCAGACTTGGTTAGAGGTCTTCTCTCCCCAAAGTTTACCGGCTATTCCAATAGGTAATTCTCAACCGACATTAGCATCAACCCCAAATATTCATTCTGTTTCTAAATCTGGTATCAAATTAAATCTTACCAGTCGCCTAATGCAAAATCTAGGTATTAATCTCTGGCAGTGGCTATTTCAAGGAGAAATTGCTCATAGTCTCCACCAAAGTCAAGGTATTGCGATTGGCCAAGAGCTGCCCTTACGGGTAAGGTTAGATATTCGGGAACCTGAATTAATTGCTCTACCCTGGGAAATTATGCAACCAGGAGTGGCTTTACCCGCTTTTTCCCTAAGTCAGGAAATTTTGTTCAGCCGTACCACCAGTGATGTTAACCCCTTACGCAACCAAGCACCTTCCCAATGCCTAAATATTTTGTTGGTAATTGGGGAAAGTAGCCCTAAGGGAAAATCTTCTACAGGTAATGGCCATAAATCTCTAGTTCTATCCAAATTAAAACTTGAGGAAGAAGTTGCCCAATTAATTGAGGTTTTGAAGGCTCGCAACATCACAAACTCAAATATACCTAGAGTTAATCCTACTATTCCTTGTAGAGTGGATACACTAATTCAGCCCACTCCCAAAGAATTAACTTCCTATCTAGATAAAAAAACTTATAATGTAGTTTTTTATGCTGGTCACGGTATACCAGGTCCAGATGGAGGTTGGTTATTTTTAGCGCCTGATACAACCCTCAATGGTACTGAGTTAGCACAAATTTTAGTGCGCAATGGAGTAAGGTTGGCAGTATTCAATGCTTGCTGGGGAGCACAACCTGCTACAGAGCGTCTATCTTCTGGTGAGGTACAGGCAATACCACGCAGTAGTCTGGCAGAAGTATTAATCCATCATGGAGTACCTGCGGTTTTAGGGATGCGAGATGAAATTGCTGATCGAGAAGCTTTAAGTTTTATTCAAGTTTTTGCTCAAAGTTTGACGGAGGGAATGTTGATAGATCAGGCAGTAGTAATCGCAAGACAGCAGTTATTAACTCTTTATAGGTTTAATAAGCCAGCTTGGACTTTGCCAGTATTGTATATGCACCCGGAGTTCAATGGTCAATTAGTTCAAGTATTTGATGAATTAGTAACTCAACTACCTACTAACTCTCAGACTTGGATTAACGGTTACACTTCTAAAGCTTTTTTACGTTCTCAAGATGATAATAATCAAGTTTGGCCAATTTTGATTGATCCAATCGCTGTTGGACGTTCTCAGGAAAATGATGTGGTGATTTGGGAGCGGTGGGTTTCCCAAAAACACGCGGAAATTTTTTGTCGCTGCTTGCCGAATGAAGAACTTGAACCTACTTATTTTTTACGAGATATTTCTCGTTTTGGGACTTTGATTTATCGGTCTGGTACTTGGCAAAGAATACATCGTGATCAGCTTGTTATAAAATCAGGAACACTGTTAAAATTTGGCAGTTCTCAAGGTCAAGTTTTTGAGTTTGTGATTGAAACAACAGAAGACCTAAGTTAGTTAATCAAAATGAGATTACGGAACTAACTAAGTTGTTGTTGTAGCTTATGTCAGTAGGAAGTAAAAATATTGCTAATTATTCTGAATTCAGCTATGCCTACTATAGAATAGAAGATTCTTATATGTACCCAGGAATAAAATTATGAATAATCAGCCTTCTCGTTCTGAATTTTCTCCTAATAATGCCTCTAGTGAGATAGAGTTAGATTTATTAAGTGCGATAGTTCTTGAAGATCTTGCTTATCCTTGGAATCCCAAAGCACCAGAGTCAGATGCTTATTTTAATTCTCTTGAACAAAAGTTACCTTTATCTGATTTACTTAATGATGTGGAAATGACTTCTACTTGCCAAAATTTTTATAGTCAAACTGACAAACTTTGGATAATTATTGATACTCAGAATGCTTTATATAAAAAGTTTGCAGGTTTTGCTCCTAAGAATTTTCTTAAGAAGTTAGTCAAGATTGCAATTAATGTTGTCGATCAGGTAAATCGTTTAGGTTCTACTTTATCTCTTTCAGACCAATTGGTACATTGTGTTAGCGAAGTTTTACCAGGTTGGGATTTGGAAGATTTGGAAGTAATGGCCCGTCCTCTTGCTTATTCTATGCGTGGTGAAAAAAATGATACAGTGGAAAATATTTTAGCAACAATGGAATCTGTTGAGTGGCATGATTTATCTGAAGTTGAACAAGCAAGGTTGAGTTTAGCGATCGCGCTTTATGCTATATCTCAAGTCAGTAGTTAATTTTTCTATTCGTAAGTTCTATATCATCATTGTCTATAGTGGTTTTCAGTTTTTTAACATACCCGCCTTTAATTTCTATCTCAACTACCTGGTTACTAAGAGATTAAAGGCTTAAATTGTTTTCGCCCTTTCATCAAAAAAGATAGCTATAGTAAAAACGAAGTAGAAATTCTTTATTTGATTTTCTTATATATAGCATTTATCATGGTCGTAAGGTACACTAGGAGGGCTAATTTTTATAGCGATCGCGAAACTGATGAAACTTTATTCTATAGACTTTATAAAAAAAATTGTAGAAATTTGTGGCTCCGGAAAAAATGTCTATAAGAAAGCTGGCTTATAGGTTTGGAGTGAGCCAAAATTTTATTCAAACCTTAAGCAAAAAATATCAAGAAACTGAAAATATTAAACCTTTACCTCAAGAAGAAAGTTATCCTTCTAAGCTCAATGGTGAAGAATTAGTTATCTTAGTAGAAATAAGGGATAAAAATAATGATTCAACTAATGAGAAGTTATAGGAGTTTTACTTTTTATAAAGCCTTAAGGAACAACTGCTATCCTATTAATGAAGCTATAAGTCCTGGTTAATATTCAGTATAATTTGCTTAAATATTTCCTCAAAATGTCTGATAAATCTGCAAATATTATCCACTTCAGTTTTGATTTTATTCCTGACTATAACCTTTCTATCGGGTTAAATTCTGAACAATAAATTAGTGTAAATATGAAAACAATATTATCAGAAATTATTAAGTTTAATGATTAATAACATCTAGCATTATCTACTTGAATTATATGTAAATAATTAGGGTGATTTTGGGAAAATATCTCCTAAAATATTTCCCAAGAAAAATTATCTCATTACTAAACTCATATAAAAAACTTTCTCCTAAATTTGGTTCAATTTAATCTATATAAATACAAATATTTATACTGCCATTTTTGAGTTTTTTTACCCTTGATTCTTTTAATAGTTATTACTTTTCCCGTAATAATTTTTCATCCTATTCTAGTTTTATCACTACACCATGACCTAGTTTTTTTCCATAATTTTTTCCTGGAACTTAAATTTTTTAATAACTTTTTCTGGCAGTTATGGCATTTTTTTTACTTTTCAAAATCTGTTAAATTTCGTTTAATAATCACTGGATGATATACTTTTTTTTTGCCTTTAAGTGCTCATAAACATACCTGTATACTGTTGAGTATACTAGATTAATATCACACAATGCTTTCCACCATATTTGTATTTTATTATAACTATTAAAACCCTCTAATTCTTCTAGTTCAGCTCTAAGTTTATTGTCTAATATGGGTGATATTTTTTTCGGTTTACTAACAATTTTTCTATTGTTCAATAAGTCTTCTATGCTAAATTTTATGTGGGTAGCAAACCATTGTGATAAATTTGTACGATGACGTCCTAATAACATTGATATATATTCAATAGTATCTGCTGCTCCTATTAAGTGCCAATACAATGCTTGTACCTTTGAAAAGAGAAACAATTGTTGTCTGTCAGGATAATATTTCTTGGAGTTCTTTGGATGATTCCAGAATATCTAGTTTAACAAGACACGCCATATTATTCACTGTTTTCATGTTCATTAAAGTATAGCATTATTTTTGATAAATGTTATTACTGGAACTAGCTACAGGAGTAAAAGTAGGAAAAATTACAATTTTTGGATAACTGAAAAGTTAGGCTATAGTCTCAAAAAAAAATATTGTATGCAGCTAAAAAAGAATAGGAAAAATTACAATTTTTGGATAACTGAAAAGTTAGACTATAGTCTCAAAAAAAAATATTGTATGCAGCTAAAAAAGAATAGGAAAAATTACAATTTTTGGATAACTGAAAAGTTAGACTATAGTCTCAAAAAAAAATATTGTATGCAGCTAAAAAAGAATAGGAAAAATTACAATTTTTGGATAACTGAAAAGTTAGACTATAGTCTCAAAAAAAAATATTGTATGCAGCTAAAAAAGAATAGGAAAAATTACAATTTTTGGATAACTGAAAAGTTAGGCTATAGTCTCAAAAAAAAATATTGTATGCAGCTAAAAAAGAATAGGAAAAATTACAATTTTTGGATAACTGAAAAGTTAGGCTATAGTCTCAAAAAAAAATATTGTATGCAGCTAAAAAAGAATAGGAAAAATTACAATTTTTGGATAACTGAAAAGTTAGACTATAGTCTCAAAAAAAAATATTGTATGCAGCTAAAAAAGAATAGGAAAAATTACAATTTTTGGATAACTGAAAAGTTAGGCTATAGTCTCAAAAAAAATATTGTATGCAGCTAAAAAAGAATAGGAAAAATTACAATTTTTGGATAACTGAAAAGTTAGACTATAGTCTCAAAAAAAAATATTGTATGCAGCTAAAAAAGAATAGGAAAAATTACAATTTTTGGATAACTGAAAAGTTAGGCTATAGTCTCAAAAAAAATATTGTATGCAGCTAAAAAAGAATAGGAAAAATTACAATTTTTGGATAACTGAAAAGTTAGACTATAGTCTCAAAAAAAAATATTGTATGCAGCTAAAAAAGAATAGGAAAAATTACAATTTTTGGATAACTGAAAAGTTAGGCTATAGTCTCAAAAAAAATATTGTATGCAGCTAAAAAAGAATAGGAAAAATTACAATTTTTGGATAACTGAAAAGTTAGACTATAGTCTCAAAAAAAAATATTGTATGCAGCTAAAAAAGAAAATGTTCAACTCCAAGATAAGAGAGTAAAGTATGGGGAAATAGTCAGAGGAATAAAGGCTAATAATTTAGTCTTTATAGATGAATGAGGAGTAAATTTGGGAATGCTTCGATTATATGCTAGAGCCTTAAAATGGAAAAGAGCTAGAGGAGAAAAACCTCAAAAACTAAGACAAAATATCTCAATTATAGGAACTATAGTTATTATGAATAAGACTGGGACACTAAGAGGAACAATAATCTTGAATTATATCATCAATAGATTTATCTTTTCTTTCGTATATTCTTTTCTTCTTTAATGCGCCAAAGTCCTGTTATTAATCATTTAAATCTAGAGAGTATTTAGGGAGAAATATAACCTCATGTCCTTGCCCATTGACTAATTCTTTAATCAGGGTTTTTCTATGAATTGCTACATTGTCCATTATTAGGACTGATTTTCCCTCAAGTGATGGTAATAAATATTGTTCTAACCATCCCTAAAATCCAACAGCGTTTAAGCTTCTTTCAAAAATCATTGGGGCCATTAAATCTTTCTTTCTTTTTCTTCTTTGTGCTACCAAGTTTTCTCTTTTTTTCCTTTTGCCTTGTTTCTACCCTCTGACTTTTTTCCCTCTCTTTGACCAGGCATATAGACATTCTTGGATTAACTCAAATCCAATTTTATCAGTAGATACAAGGATTTATATCCCATATTTTTTGCTTAATTCTCTGAGTAATTTATAGTATTTTATTCTTTCAGTGTCTATTTCTTTCTCGATACCTTAATTCTTTTTTTTTGTGTGATTTTCATTTGATGCAGTGCATAACTAATTGAACTAATATTAACTCCAAACTTAACAGCGCGATCGCACAATCTTAAATCTGGATTTTCTTTCACATCTTGTTCTAATGCTTGCCAATCTAGTTTTCGCTGGCGTCTTGTGACTTTTGTCGGTTGTAATTCTACTCTTGCTAGCCACCGATATATTGTAGAACGTCCCACTTTATAGATTCTGGCGGCGGATAAAATACTTCCTCCATTTTCAATATAATCAATGACTCTTGTTCGTAAATCTAGGCTGTAAGACATTCTTTAAATGGTTTATTTTAGTTAATATTTTACTTTCTATATTGTACCATTTTTATTCAGAATAACTATATAACCTCTATAAGTTTCATAGCAATCAATAAATTGACGACCACAATAAACACAGATGTAGTTTTGCTTTCCTTTCTTTTGGCCATTTTTATTGATGTGAGTTGATTAACATTCTGGACATTCCATAATTTTTCTGCCTAAGATCGCGATCGCTATGAACTCAAATCATACCTTAATTCACCAAAGCCCCTAGATAACAGGTTGTCGTTGTTGTGATATAATAGAAGGACGAATTTTATGAATTGCCAAAAATCAAGGATTAATCAATTGGAGCTATGCAGCTGTGGACGGTTATTTTTCCCCTTGGTCAGGGTAGAGGAGAGGATGTAGCTTACGGCCATCAAGGGAAGGGAATTTTAATTCATACCTTGAGCCAAGGAAATGGATAACCAGTAGGTAACTGTATTACCCCCGTTAACGATAATGAAAGAGAACAGCTAATTCCGCTAAATTGATAGTACGAATCTGAAAACTGACAAAGGAGGCTGTCCATGTAAGGAATTCTCAGTCATTGCAACGGATAAAGGATATGATGGTCAAGGACAAAGACAAGCAAGGTATCGAATAGGGATGAGACCTCAAATGCCCAAATGACTTGGGAAAGATAAAAAGAAACCAGGAAATGCGATCAAAATTTCTGTACCTCGTTTTCAATAAGAGGGTTGTTTTACCAGGTATCAACGTAAATATCGTCCCCTAGTTGTAGGATAGGAGGGTACTTATGCTAATATTGAAGTAATTGTAGTGCTCGCCACCATGCATATTTGGATTAATCCCATTTTATTGGTGGGATAGGTTCATAAGCCTAAAAAGTAAAAAAATAAAAATTTAACTAAGCCCTGGAGATAAAAAGTAATGATATAGGTAAATATAGAGATACACTTTACCACAAAGGTTAACTATGACAGAATCAAAGCACCCCAAAATGCGACTTGAAAGGGATAGTATGGGAAATATTGAAGTACCAGCAGACCGTTATTGGGGCGCTCAAACCCAAAGATCGCTTATCTACTTCTCTATTGGGCAAGACTACATTCCACTGGAAGTTATCAAAGCATTTGCTATCCTCAAAAAAGCAGTTGCCCAAACTAACCAGGAATTTGGTAAACTTCCAGAATACAAAACAAAATTAATCATTCAAGCAGCAGAAGAAATTATTGCCGGAAAATTAGATAGAAATTTTCCGCTACGAGTTTGGATGACAGGAAGTGGCACTCAATGCAATATGAATATTAACGAAGTCATAGCTAACCGGGCGATCGAAATTGCTGGTGGAAAAATGGGAAGCAAAAATCCGATACATCCTAATGATCATGTTAATATGTCACAGTCATCTAACGACACATTCCCTACTGCTATGCACATCTCTTCAGCAGTAGCATTACATAAACAGTTGCTGCCGAAAGTCAAAAAAATCCGGGATGCACTCCAAGAGAAATCAGTAGAATTTGATGAAATTGTTAAAATAGGGCGCACTCACCTACAAGATGCGGTTCCACTGACTTTGGGACAAGAATTTTCGGGGTATGTGGCGCAACTAGATGCAAATTTGCAACGTATCACTCATACATTGCCAGATTTATATGAATTAGCTATAGGTGGTACTGCAGTGGGAACAGGATTAAATACGGTGAAAGGCTTTGCTGAACTTGCTGCGAAACATATTAGTGAAATAACCGGGTTGCCTTTTGTGTCTGCACCTAATAAGTTTGCTGCTTTAGCTGCTCATGATGGGATAGTGATGGCGAGCGGTGCTTTGAAGACTTTAGCTTGTTCGTTGCTGAAAATTGCTAACGATATTCGGTGGTTGGGAAGTGGACCTAGATGTGGGTTTGGGGAGTTGATTTTACCTGCAAATGAACCGGGATCTTCTATTATGCCAGGAAAAGTTAATCCTACTCAGTGTGAAGCAATGACGATGGTGGCGACTCAGGTGATGGGTTATGATGCAGCGATCACTTTGGCTGGTGCCCAGGGGAATTTTGAATTGAATACCTATAAACCGATGATGATATTTAATTTGATTCAGTCGATTAATTTGATTGCTGATAGTTGTAATAATTTTACTGATTTTCTCTTGGTTGATTTGAAACCAAATAGAAAAAAAATTGAATTTTATTTGGAAAATTCTTTGATGTTAGTGACTGCTTTAAGTCCGAAAATTGGATATGATCGGGCTGCCGAAGTTGCTCATTTTGCCCATGAAAAAGATTTAACTTTAAAGCAAGCTTGTTTGGAATTAGGTTATGTTTCGGGAAAGGAATTTGATGAAATTGTGATTCCTGAAAATATGACTCATCCTTCTACTTAGTTTGATAATAAGATGTAGAAAAAATAATGTTCCCAAAGACCATTAGCTGATTATCTAGAGCTTTCTGGTAGCTTCCCGGAGCGAAATTGCCAATATATACTCTCACAGTTTCACAAATTTCAATATTTATTGTTAACCAAATTTATTGTTTATTGGTAAGCATTCAACCGTCAGTGATCAGCTACCAGTTATGAATTATTAACCTTAAGGGCTGATATCATGTCCGGTAACATTGTTTGTGTATAATAGAGAAGGAAGAAAAATAATTCCCCGGAGCGATATTGCTACGCAAGGCTACCGTGAATCCTGTTTCATTAAGTTGATACATCGCTCAAAGACTATATCTTCCATCTAATATCATGTGTGGTGGTTCCCTTATCTTGGAAAAATTTCAGCCATTTTGCTAATTTACTGACTGTAGTATAAACTTGTTTTCACCATAGTTGTTCTGTAATTGATTTCTTTGAGTAATCTTTGAGAGCTTTTCGGCTATTGCTGACATTAAACAGAGAGGGTAGCAAGAGCCATATCGCTGTAGATAGTGATGACTTATTAGCTCTTTTTGTGATTCTTATATCTGACCTAGGCTGTTTGACAAGTATGAGAGAGAGTAAAAAAGCTCACACGGTGTAAAGTATGATTAAGGAAAAATACACATAAGGCTGTCAAAACAATGGGTAAAGTATATACGAGTAATCTGACTTATGAACAATTTGAGTTGATTAAACTATTGCTGCTTCCAGCTAAGAAAGGGGGTCGTTCTCCTTGTGTTTGCATGTTCTCAGTTATCAACGCCACTTTTTATCTAGCAGTCCAAGGGTGTAAATGGCGAGTCTGAGGGCTAATTTTCCAGTCTGGCAGACAGTCGACACATATTTACGTAACTGGCGCTTGGATAAAGCTTGGGATGCGATTTATCAACGTTTACGAAATTTGAACCGAGTTATGTCTGGACAAGAAGAAAGCCCACGAGAAGTGATTGTAGATAGTCAGAGTGTTCCTACTAGCACTATGCTGAATAAAGCTGTGGGTTACGACACCCACAAACCAAGCAAAGGACGAAAACGCTACACAGTAGTGGATACCTTGGGGCTAGTTATGTGTGTGCTGGTGAGCTGCGCCAATGTCCGGAAAGAGAAAGAGGTAAGGAAGTCTTAGCCAAATTACAGCAATTGGGAGAGCAAGTTCGTCGTCTCTATCTGGTTTGGGTAGACGGAGGATATAGCGGCGAGCTTTTTGTGCAGTTTTTAATGGATACGGGTGGTAAGTGCAAATTGTGCCATGTCTTCAAGAATCAAAGGTTTTCATTCTCCTCAAAAAACGTTGGGTGGTTGAGCGCACCTAGGGAGGGTAGAATTGCTATCGACGCTGTCCTAAAGACTACGAGTATGTGTCTCAAAACTCCGAGACCACGATTTACATTACCATGATTTGTCTCATGGTTAGGGGTTTAGGAACTATTGGCTACACTTCATATCACCTCAATAAATAGTATTTATAAATAGAAAACTGGACAGTAAAAAGTTTTTGTATTCATAAAACAGTTGCTTTCATGTGATAAAATGCTCTGTTGTCGACTTTATCGTCAATGCTGCTCAAGCATTTAAGAATTTTATCAAAAGTCGCCCTGACATACTTTTGGCTAAAATATACTTCCTCTGTTCGCTGTTATGTCAGTCAAACTATCTGTTCACTCGGATAACCATTGGAGGGTAAAGTACCAAACCAACGAGGAAAATTCTTCCATACAGTCTTATGTATTTCTAGACTAAGTAGTTGTAAAACACCCAGAGCTATAGCGTTGATGAGTACAAACCGTTCCATTGCTTCGACTTTTCTTGTGAAACTGTTGCTGCTGTTTCAGAAGATATCGGCTCAGAATAAGGTCTTTCGGCAACCCCTTAGTCGGAGTCATATCTTTCATCCAAAACTGATAGCTAAAACTGGATAATAGTTAAATTAAGTTCCCGAAAGTGACTTTAATCTTTAAAATACAACTGTAAGCGTTCAACATTTCTGCGACAGATAGACTGATATCAGTTGACAGCAGTATTATTTTTTTGCCCTTTGCCAACACAGCTAGTACAAAGGGAACTCTTTTAACATAAGAGTCCTAATGCAAGTAAAAACAGCGATATCTGAGAGTCACCATCTTAGTCTCAAGTATTAGATTTTCTGTAGTGAAGCAGTCTTTTTCCTCAAAATTTCCTGACTGTTTAGCGGGGAATGTTTTTCTCTACCGAGAACTTTGTACTGTCTCGTAGAAAATTAAAATATCGCAAAAATTTTGAGAATTTGTATGACGCCATTCATTAAAAGTCATGGTACACTCGAAAAGTATTCAAAATAACTCAAAAAAATAACATAGGTTAGTTAAAAATGAAATTATGCCAATAAATAGTATTTAGAAATAGAAAATCAAAATATAGTAAAGCTTTTGAGAAATAATTTGGTATAACTCATCAAAATATTAAATTAATTCTGTTGAGTAATAATCAATAAATTAGGTCAATAGCTTCCCTTTTTGAAGGGATAAAAAAAACGCATTACGTATTTTCTTGCCTCCTAATTTATTCAGAGGTACTGATAACTGATAAGTGATAAGTAATAACTGATAAGTAATAACTGAAATGACTATTCTATCTCCTGAATTAAAGAAAAAATTATCTACTCCACTAAAAATTGGCAACTTTGAAGTTAAAAGTCGTGTCCTTCAATCACCATTATCAGGAGTAACAGACTTAGTATTTCGTCGTCTAGTACGTCGTCATGCTCCAGAG
Organism: Trichodesmium erythraeum IMS101; assembly: GCF_000014265.1. NCBI lineage: Bacteria > Bacillati > Cyanobacteriota > Cyanophyceae > Oscillatoriales > Microcoleaceae > Trichodesmium > Trichodesmium erythraeum. Next base: position 2,022,962 of record NC_008312.1, on the reverse strand, counting down.
TCAATGATGTACACTGAAATGGTAAATGCTACAGGGTTACATTATGTAAAAGAATTACCTCAAATAATGGAGGTTGATAATAATGAGCGACCAATAAGTATTCAATTATTTGATTGTCGTCCAGATTTCTTAGCAGAAGCAGCAGAAATGGCTGTAAAAGAAGGAGCTGATACTGTTGATATTAATATGGGTTGTCCTGTTAATAAAATCACAAAAAACGGCGGGGGTTCTTCATTATTAAGACAACCAGAATTAGCTGGAGAAATTGTTAGTAAAGTTGTTAAAGCTGTTCCTATTCCTGTTACTGTAAAAACAAGAATTGGTTGGAGTAATCAAGAAATTAATATTCTCGAATTTGCTCAAAGAATGGAAGATGCAGGTGCCCAAATGTTAACTTTACATGGTCGGACTCGTGCCCAAGGATATAATGGCCCGGCCAGATGGGAATGGATTACAAAAGTTAAGGAAATACTTTCTATCCCAGTTATTGCTAATGGAGATATTTTCTCTGTTGATGCTGCAATACGTTGTTTGGAGGAAACTAGAGCAGATGGAGTAATGTGCTCCCGTGGAACTTTAGGTTATCCTTTTTTAGTGGGAGAAATTGATTATTTTTTGAAAAATGGTGTAAAAAAAGTATCACCAACTGCAGCAGAAAAACTGGAGTGTGCTAAAGAGCATTTACGGGCACTATGGGAATATAAAGGCGATCGCGGGATTCGTCAAGCTCGTAAGCATTTGACTTGGTATTCTAAGGGTTTTCCAGGAGCAGGTGAGTTGCGGGGTCAGTTGGCAAAAGTACAAACTGTAGCGCAAGGTTGTGATTTGATTGATAAGGTAATTGAAAATTTATAGTAGATAGTTTTGTGGCATGGATATCTTGCTTGTTCTTGATCATAAACCTGTTTTGTTATCAAAAAAGTTTGTAGGAGAGCTTGAATTGTATCTATCTTAGAGCTAAAACCTATAAATTCCTAAGTAAAATTAATTACTATTATTTATTACCAGACAGTACAAAGTTCTCGGTAGAAAAAAAACATTCCCCGCTCTTATGTCAGGGAATGGTGCACACTGGTTAATGATTCTTAAATTTGACCAGCTAATACTCTCGGGATGCATATAATACTTCGTCTAGAGCAAATATTGATCAACTTACATCCAGTGTTTAGTCGTGATGCCACTTATGAATGCTTCGTTATACTAATTTCGGGCATTCTTTTATGCAACCAACATCGGGTAGTTACGAGTTATTGGCTTGCCGTGGGACTAATACAACATTTTTCATATCTATTTAAGTAGAGCATTTTTTTTGATAAATGGTATAATAGTTAAAAAATTGAAGTCTTACCCAGACGATGGGTAGTAGAGAGAACTTTTGCATGGCTAGTTCAAAACCGACATTTAGCTATCAAGTATGAACAACTACCTGAGATTAGTGAAGCTTTGATTTAAACTGCAATGATTAGATTGATATTACCAAGGCTTAGTACTAAAAACTCAGGCCATTCTTAAGATTTGTTTTACAAATCTTCTCTTAGCGATCGCTTGTTTCTTCTTGTCAATTTTTATCAATTGCCTGATGGTCTGTGGTCATAACTTCTTACCTCTAACCCTAATAAACTATTTTAAGCTTGACACGCCAGTAGGAGGAAAACACTTTTCATAGAACTCCTCTAGGTAATTATTTCACATCACAAGAAGCGAAACTACTTTAAACATTTTTAAAATGGATAAATTCTCAGAAGTCATTTATAACAAATCTTCATCATCTAACCCTGGTCTTGGCATAGGTAAAATTTTAGACTTATTGAGTTGTCGCAACCACATCCCGCTGAAAACAGCAATAATCATAAATATCCAACCAATAGTTGGCTTAAGTAACAGGAAACCACCAGTCGCCAACAACGCTCCAAACAATAATAATATAGATGCCAGAACCTTTTGTAAATCCTTACCCAAATTTTGTGCAGGAGCTAAACCAGTGCTTACTCTTTGCCGTTGCCAACCAGGACCACCGGGGAGCGATCGCCGATAAAAGTCTTCTAAAGTAGCATCAGACTCTTGCGGTGTAATCAACATTGCTACCACCCACAAAACTGTTACAGTTACAGTAATAAAGATAATTCGCAAACCAAAATCTTCTATTTTGAAGGCAGGAAATAAACTAGTTGCCATCCCCACAAAAAAGCTAGCGACAATAGCAGTTAATTCTGCTGCTGCATTTACTCGCCACCAAAACCAACGTAAAACTAATACCAACCCCGAACCTGTTCCAATAGCTATTACTAACCTAAATACTGTTGCCACATCTTTAGCAAAAAATGCAGCAACTCCTCCTAAAACTGTTACTAATAGAGAAGAAAGTCGTCCTACCAAAACTAATTCTGCCTGAGTAGCATCAGGTTTAATAAATCTTCGATATAAATCATTAGTAATAAAAGAAGCGCCCCAATTAATAGAAGTAGAAACTGTACTCATAAATGCTGCCACTAAAGAAGCAACAACTAAGCCTAAAATTCCTGGAGAAAGAAAATCAATCATTAATTTAGGATAACCCAATTCTCTATCTTGTAAATCGGGGTAAATTATAATAGAAGCTAAAGCAACTAAAATCCAAGGCCAGGTTCTAATAACATAGTGCATTATATTAAATAACCAGGCTGCTTTTTCTGCTTCTGTTTCATTTTTTGCAGCAGCAAATCTTTGTACAAATTCTCCTCCTCCATCACTGCGGCGCCAAGACCACCATTGAATAGCAATATAAGCAAAAAATGTACTCGCAGTTATGCCTGCTGTTTTGCTAAAAGTAATCCAAGAGTTACCATTTCCACCAATAGTAAAAGGTGCAAATGATAAAATATCTTTGTCTGGGATAACTTGAGGAATTTTAATAATTAATTCTTGTATTCCACCCACACTATTAACAGCAAAAAACGCTACAATAATTGCCCCAAATAGTGCTAGAAAAAATTGGAAAAAATCTGTAGCAACTACTCCCCATAAACCAGATAAACCAGCATAAATTAATACAAATATACTTACACCTATCACACTTAATAATTTGAGATTATTGGCATTAGCATCAATACCTAAACTTTGCCAAATTTGCAATGCTTCAACAACTTTAACCATAGCTAACATAGCATAACCAATAGCAATACAATTCATAGGAATAGCAAAGATAAAAGCTTTTACTCCTCGTAGAACAGCTGCCATATTTCCGCCGTAACGAATTTCAGTTAATTCAGCATCAGTAATTACTTCCGAGCGTCGCCACATTTTAGCAAAAATATAAATCATAATTACATGAGAAACAGCAAAAATCCACCATTCCCAATTACCAGCTATTCCTCGGTTAGCTACAACCCCTGTAATATAAAGAGGAGTATCTATGGAAAAAGTTGTAGCTGCCATACTTGTACCTGCTAACCACCAAGGAAGCGATCGCCCAGAAACAAAAAAGTCTGCTAAACTTTTTGCACCTTTGCGAGATAGATATAGCCCCATCCACATAGTTAAAATAAGGTATAGTAAAACAATTAGCCAATCAATTAGTTTCATAAATTTTTAGTTAACAAGTAATCCCTTTAGAATTTACCATATTTATTCATTTTTTAATACTCTATAATTTACCACTTACTAGGATATGTAAGTAATTTAGAATATTAACTTAATTATTTAGCTATTAGCGCTCAACTTCTTAGCTCTAAACAATAAGACTATGGAATGAAGGACAGGGTTTATATGAAAATAGACTTTAAGGTTAAGGAAGCTATTTTTTTTACTAAGATTTAATTCTGGATAAATCAATAATTTTTTGCTCTAAAAGTAATAGTTAATAGCTGATTATATGTAGCGATCGCCAATAATTTAACTTTCAAATTTTAAATCTGGAAAAACGTAATATTTTCAATATTAATATCAAGAACTAATCAATTATATTGGCTGATCACTACACTGCTAACAGAGAGCTGTGCCGACCCAATATTTTTGGCTAAATGTGAAATATAAAATTGTCCAATAGCTAAAACAATACTTACAGAAAGATACTTAATGTTTGATAACTGTATTATCAATCAAAAATATACCAACAAAGTATTATTAAACATAAATATTACTTATAAAAATTGGTATCACTTCAAAATAACAGTGTGTGAACTCACGGGGCAAGGCAAGCTCATCTAAAATTTTATTGACAAATCAATATTTTGATAATCTGCTTGCAATACAAGCTTTTCAAGGAATTATAAATATCACAGAATTTTCATATTATCGGTTTTATTGCTTAACGAGACTTTAGTAAAAAATATATTTAAAATAGCATCAAACTGTTTTTTGATATATCTGGGTTTGAGCTATTTCTAACCCGAGCAATGTACTTTCCTTCTCCATGTTGGGTTTGAAGCCATTTTCACTGTCAAAAATATCAAAGTACTGTTAACAACTGGAATATATTTTCGTCACTAAATTAATCTCAAAAGCTGTCAGGACAATACGATTAGAAAAGATACTATTTGTCAATAATTGTTAAAATGAGCTGGCCCTACCTCATGGGGGGGTAACAAACATACATTGATAGCTTGCTTGTCACCCCGTGAGAAATTTTTTTCTAGTTAAAAAAATAAACTCTGAGGGAAAGAAGAGGTTGACTTTTTACTTGCGCGTAGTACTATACAACTCAACTTTTTTTGTAAGCTCTAATCACTTCCTAAGATACTTATCAATAAAGCTTTTTGAGCGTGCATTCGATTTTCTGCTTGCTCCCAAACTAGTGATTTCTTTCCTTCTATTACTGCATCAGTAATTTCCTCATCCCTATGTGCTGGTAAACAATGTAAAATTATTACATCATCTGCCGCACTTTCTACCAACTTTTCATTAACTTGATAAGGCTGAAAAATAGGAATTCGATTATTCGCTTCCTGTTCTTGTCCCATGCTTGCCCAAACATCAGTATAAAGCACTTGACTATCCTTAACTGCTACCTGGGGGTCTTGAGTAACTAGAACTTCACTTTTACCATTAGCAATAGTCTTTGCTTGTTCCACAATTTCCTTATTTGGCAGATAATTTTCTGGAGTTGCTATCCTGACATTTATTCCTACCATTGCACAACCTAATAGTAAAGAATTTGCCACATTATTACCATCACCAAAATAACTTAAAGTTATTCCATCTAGCTTGCCAAAATTTTCTTGAACAGTTAATAAATCAGCTAATATCTGACAAGGATGTTCCCTATCTGTAAGAGCATTAATAACAGGAATTTTTGCATAATTTGCAAAACTTTCTAAGTCTTTTTGTTCAAAAGTACGAATTGCTAAAATATCTAAATATCCGTCTAAAACCCTAGCAGTATCTTCCAAACTTTCTCCCCGACTAACCTGAGTAACATTAGGATTCAAATCAATAACTTGACCTCCCAATTGATACATTGCTACGGTAAAACTTACCCTGGTTCTTGTAGATGCTTTAGAAAATAATAATCCTAGTACTTTATTACATTTAAGATTTATTTCACCCGATTTTAGTTGGGCTGCTAATTGTAAAATTTCTTTTAATTCTTCAGAATTCAAGTTTGCCAGACTTAATAAATCTCGTCCTTTTAATTTATCCATAATTTACTACTAATGTTAGGTCAATAACCTTTAAAAAAGATAAGAACAGGTTTAATAAATGGCAGCCAAATTTTTACAACTAACCATTTTTCTTTAAAACCGCCATCACAAATTTTAAAGGGACTGGAATCAAGTTTTTTTATTGTTCTTGATGAGCATATTTTGACACTTCCTAAGTATTTATATATAAGATCTTATAATGTCTTTATTAAGTGCCTATAAAAAATTAATTTAATATTTATATTTGGAGAAAATCGACAAAATATAATCAGTTTTTTAGCCTTTTAATATCCAAAAAAATAAGTTTTTTGTACTGACAGATAAAATCATCTAAAGATGACTAAAGGTAGGGAATTTGTTACAGCTAATTAATCACGGTAAGCTCATTTTAAGAGGGTATCTGTAAAAAAAAATTAAAATAAAATGAGGAGTAAGTAAAACAGAGAAAATCTAACTCGTCAACTAGAGCTGAAACATTGAGAACATGGCTCGCTCTCAACTATTCCAAAGAGCTAAGGTATCGCTACTTGGCAAATGATAGCTCCCATGCTAGCTATGGCTTTTTCTGAAACATCCAGAGGAAGGAAACAAACAGTAGAGTTACCAGAAGTTGTTAATAGTATTCTCTACAGTCATCGTAGTGGTTGCACCTGGGAACTCTTACCCCATGACTTCCCACCGGCCTTTACTGTGTATGGTTGCCGAAAATGTCAGGAGTCTTGGAGTCTGGCAATGAATTCACGATCGCCTACAAGTTCATGAAAGTTTTGAGGTTGGATCTCAACATTGGGTGCTGGAGAAAACTTTAGATAGGCTTAGACGCCAAAGAGAACTCAGTAAAGATTAGGAGGGTTGAGCGGAAGTAAGTGAATCTGTTGTTCATATAGCCGTGATTTCACTGATGTTAAATCGTCTTGTCACTTAAAGTTTTATTTATAGACGTCCTTTAATACTATTTCTAAAAAAAAATGCTATACTTAATACTCCTCTTAAATATATGTAAAAAAATCACTTATTCATATATGCGTACGTCAAAACTACCATTATTGATAACTTACTTAATCAGCCGGAGCTGGTCAATTAAAATTGTTGATTATATCTACTTTTTCTAAAACCTCAATGATGAACTACCATCCTGTTAATGAAGCGACAAAATCCTGGTTAATATTTAGTATAATTTCCTTAAATATTTTATCAAAAAGTCTGATAAATCTCCAAATATTATCCACTTCAGCTTTTGTTTTATTGCTAATCATAACCTCTCTACCAGATTAAATTCTAGACAATAACTTTGTTTAAATATGATAATAATATTATTAAAAAAAATTAAGTTTAATAATTGATAGTATCCAAAGCTATCTACTTGAATTAGATGTAAATAATTAGAGTAATTATGGAAAAATATATCCGAAAATATTTAAATAAAAAATTATATAAACTAAAAACTATAGAAAAAAATCCTAAATTGGGTTTAATTTAATCCATATAAATACAAATATTTAGACTTCTATTGTTGAGTTTATTGATCCTTAATTCCTTTAATAGTTATTACTTTTAAAGTAATAGTTTTTCATCTATTTCTAGCTTTATAACTACACCATAACCTAATTTTTTTTACAGGATTTTTCCTAGAATTTAAATTTTTTAATAGCTTTTTCTAGCAATTATGGCATTTTTTTTACTCTTCAAAATTTGTTAAATTTTATTTAATGCTTACTGGAAGAGGCACTTTTATTTAACATTTAAGTACTCATAAACATACCTTTGTACTATTTAGTATTGGAAATTAATATCACATACTACTTTTAACCATATTTGTATTTAATTACAACCACTAAAACCTTCATATTTTTCTAGTTAAGCTCCAAGTTTATTTTCTAATATGGGCGATATTTCCCTAGGTTTACCAACAATTTTTTTCTTGTTCAATAAACCTTCTATAACCAATTTTATGTAGGTAACAAACCATCATGATCAAGTTGTACTATGACATCCTAATAACATTCATATATATTCAATAGTATTTGCTGCTCCTATTAAGTGACAATATAATACCTGTACGTTTGAAGAGAGAAACAATAGCTGTAACCAATTTGCCTAACTAAAGATTCAACTGATCCTGAACCGACTAAACCTCCTATAGCTTGCCTGACCTAGTAGTTAATAATACGAGATTGATGCTTTCTCAACTATTGAATCAAAGTATTTGAACCTCAGTTATTGATGTTGACTCAGATAGGGAATAGAATTAGTGGACTGACCTTGCCAGAGATAATTTCACACTTGATCCTGCTGCACTTGAGTTCCTTGCACTTTGTATAAGTTTCCCATAATTATGATAGCACTCCAATATCTCTTCCCGTTGCTGTGCTGTGCCCAGAGTCACAAAGATATCCCATACTCCGTCATCTTCATCTCCTAAGCAGGGGAACTTTTCTTCCAAAAGTTGGCAATTAATTCAAGATCATGATCCTTCATTATCTTTAAAAAATGCTACCTTGACTTAACTTTGTATATTGAGGGCAATGTATTCCCACCATTTACTTACTTGCCAAACGTGGAGTGCGTAACCTCACCATTGCTCCATCCAAACTTATTTCTTTTTTCTCTTCCTCCAACTGCCGTTTGTCATGAACCTTACCCTCTCTAATTCGATAGAACTAAGACTCGCCGCTCCCGAATTTTGAGGATTAGATGTTTACGGGTTAGACGCTTTTTTTGACATGAGTAATGATCTTTCTGTTTCTATTGGTCTTGAGGACGTTGAATGAGTCGCTCTGTCCCATAAATCATTACTTCTGTGACAGATGGAAATCTAATTATGAACTCCTCTATAGCTTCTAATTTACATTCTAGTAAGACTCTGCCTTCGGTCCAATGCATTATCCAGTAATAGTTGTAGTCTTAACATCCAACAGTATGCTCGGCTGCGGTGTAGGTTAAACAATAATCCAGGCACATAAAAGGTAGGGTAGCATTTAAAGTAGAACAATATGAAAAATAGCTTGTCTTTAGGCTCTAACAACCAGACTTTTCGTCATCCTCCTATAGTCAGTAGTCCTTGTTTTTACATTGTAGCGTTGGCAGAGCCTAGTGGCGGCAGCTATATCGCTTCCAACTTAAGTTAGACACACAAAGCTTCTAATAATTCATCGAATGCCTTACGGTTTAGTTCAGTCAATGCCCTTAATAGGCAGTCTTCTTTTAGCACTCAATTTATACTAACATTGTCCTATTTCCAACTCCCTACTAATTCTTAATTTACCTTATAAAGTCACAACTCTATATTACCAAGGCTTTAGGGGAAGTGACATAATTCAATATTCAGACATTGCTTTACACACCAATAAAATTATACCTCATTGATCTGAACAACTCTATATTGAACCTCCCTAGGTCTTCAGAAAATCCTTTTTTACTCAATTTTTTAACCACACTCCACACCCAAAATTAAGCAAAATTTTCTTTAACTGTAAAATAGCTATGTACAATTCACAAAGAGATTTGAGACTTAAATTTTTCAATAAGTATCCTAGTATAACTATTCAAAGGATAATCTAAAGCCACTTCAGGAGTTACCCACTCCCATCGTACAATTTCTTCATTAGGCACAACATCTTCTCCATCAGATGTTGCCCAATAATTAAACATAATAAAATGAGCCTCCTTATAAAATTGTGGGTCTAGTATTGCCTCATGGAACATAGCAAAGCAAATATTAGTTAATTTCAACCCCACCTCCTCTGTAAATTCTCGCGCCACAGCAGCTTCTAAACTTTCTCCCCAATCAACCTTTCCCCCAGGTACTCCCCATGTACCCTTCCATTTTGTCGTTTCAACAATTAATATTCGATTAGAAGGTCCTTTAATTAAAGCACCGACTGTCACAAGAGGAAATTGTGTCTTAATTTCTGACTTTTCCATAATATGCTTGGTTAACTACCTAACGCTAATGCTATCACTATAAACTGAGACTCTCATCTTTCCAGGGAATTTCATTTAACATAAAAGACAAAACTATACAGGAAAAGTAGCGGTCAAGGCTGGAGTGTTCCATAACATAAAAACCCCTACGAAAAAATCCCTACTATATACATAGTGGTAGTAGCTACGTAAGTCTTAACCGTGTTAAAGTTATGGAACATACTTTTTGAAAGTTGTCAACTATATTAATTACCATTTATCTACTAAGTCTACTTAGTTGAAGCGTAGGACTTCTCCCTAAAGTTAAACAGACTTAATTTGAAATTGGTACAATCTGAAAAACTATTGTGATTGTAATAAACGATAAAGTATTACCCTTTGCTTTTTGTTTAGCAATATACTAGATGTCTTAAACTAATCTGAGATAATCATTATTTTTACCAAGGAGCAACAATGCGACTATCTCAAATGTTATTGGTCACTTTACGGGATGACCCTGCTGAAGCAGAAATTCCTAGCCACAAACTCCTCATCCGTGCTGGATATATTCGTCGTATTGGTAATGGTATTTACGCATATCTCCCCTTAATGTTGCGAGTCATCAATAAAGTTTCCACAATTGTTCGAGAAGAAATGAACGCTACTGGCGCCCAAGAATGTTTGCTTCCCCAACTCCAACCCGCCGAACTTTGGCAAGAGTCTGGTCGCTGGGATACTTATACCCAGGCTGAGGGTATCATGTTTTCTTTAATTGACCGTCAAAATCGAGAATTAGGTTTAGGGCCAACTCATGAAGAGGTAATAACTACTATTGCTAAAGATATTATTCGTTCCTATAGGCAACTACCCATACATCTCTATCAACTTCAAACTAAATTCCGAGATGAAATTCGTCCTAGATTTGGGTTAATGCGAGGTCGAGAATTTATTATGAAAGATGGCTATTCCTTTCATGCTGATGAGGAAAGTCTGAAAAAAACTTATCAGGATATGGATAAGGCTTATCGAAATATGTTACGTCGCAGTGGGTTACAGTTTCGGGCCGTTGATGCTGATTCTGGGGCCATAGGTGGTTCTGCTTCCCAAGAATTTATGGTTTTGGCCGATGCTGGCGAGGATGAAATTCTCTATACCCAAGATGGTAAGTATGCGGCAAATATGGAAAAGGCTATCTCGTTGCCTGTAGATGTAGAAGCTTCACCTTTTGATACTTATGACAAATTGGAAACTCCTGGTACAGAAACTATTGAAAAGATGTGTGAGTTTCTCCATTGTTCTGCAACTAATATAGTCAAAAATGTTTTGTACCAAGCCGTTTATGATAATGGGATTAGTGTTTTAGTATTGGTGAGTATTCGGGGAGACCAAGATGTTAATGATGTGAAGTTGTTGAATGAGTTGACTAGGTTAGCTGGAAATTATGAGGCCAAAACTGTTTTGGCTTTGAGTGTACCGGATGTGGAAGCTCAAAAGAAATGGGCAGCTAAGTCTTTACCTTTGGGTTATATTGCTCCAGATTTATCTGATGATTATATCACTTCTAGTAAACAGGTTAGTCCTAAGTTCCTACGAATGGTCGATAAAACAGCAGTATACTTGACAAATTTTGCAACTGGTAGTAATGAACTAGGTAATCATATTGTGGGGGCAAATTGGGGTCAAGAATTTGCTTTGCCAAAGTTGGTGGTAGATGTGCGAAAGGCTAAAAAAGGCGATCGCGCTGTACATGACCCTAGTAAAACTCTAGAAACTGCTAGAGGCATTGAGGTGGGTCATATATTTCAGTTGGGGACAAAATATTCTGAAGCTATGGGAGCAACCTATACAAATGAACAGGGCCAGGAAGTACCATTGTTAATGGGATGTTATGGTGTGGGAGTGTCTCGTTTAGCCCAAGCGGCAGTAGAACAGTCTTATGACAAAGATGGTATAATTTGGCCTGTGGCTATTGCTCCCTATCATGTAGTTATTTGTATTCCTAATATTAAAGATACTCAACAAATAGAAGTAGCAGGAAATCTTTATAAGGAATTAAATGAAGCAGGAATAGACACTATTTTAGATGACCGAGATGAACGTGCAGGTGTTAAATTTAAAGATGCAGATTTAATTGGTATTCCCTATCGAATAGTTACTGGGCGATCATTAAAATCTGGCAAGGTTGAACTTATAGAAAGATCTACTCACCAATGCCAGGAAATTGTTGTCGCGCAAGTATTATCTACCTTAAAAGACTTAATTGAGAAAGCATTAAAATAATTTATTCACCCTTGAAAAATTCAAATATAATTTTTCCCTTATTAATTATTGCTGTGTTTTTACTAATAGGACTTACACCACTTAATCAGTCAAATTGAACTATAATCCAATAAGTTCAGTTAAGGATTTTTTGGTAATTCTGTAATCTAAACGGCTACTCTAATTAATTCTTAATTCATGAGTTTTAGTTTTATCTAAACCTTATTAGAATATATTTGGGCTTAAGCGCTACGCGGCAGAAATGAAGTTAACCCTCCCCTGACCCCCAGCATACCAAGCAAACTAAGTAGGTGGCGTGAAAAAACTTAGCTATATTAATATTTGTGTACTGAATCTAAGATCCTTCACACAGTTGATTTGAGGTTAATTTACATTTTGTTACATAGCGACAAATTTCAACACCAACCTACTTAGTTTCAAACAATGGAAGTAGAATAATTTATTGAAGCTACTACAGTTTTAAAGAATAGATCCTATAATATAAAATATTCATGCATGAGTTTTAAATGAATGAATGTATGACTTTCGTAAAACGGTATTACAGGAGTAAGTTTTTAAGAAGCATTGGGGAGAATAATCACTTTTATTCAGCTAATATTACTCACCCTATAGTCTGATATCTGAAGCCTTTTATATTTCCTGATCAACTAATAGCTGAAACATTTTTTATACTACTTTTTAAAGCACGGAATATAGAAGAGAATAAAACTATTGTAAAACTCAATCAAAAATCTAGTCTAATCCTTCTTTAAACATACTTAATTATTCCATTTATTTACCACTGTACTACTTGAAATCTAAGATTGTGCTAATTTCTAGAAAAGAAGCATTACACATTTACCAAACCACCGAAAATTTATCTGTTTTTGTTAGGCGTATTTAGAATGCTAACCTTTCTAAAGAATTAGGTCTCCCATTTAAATTTTCAAGAATATGAAAGAAAAGAATTGTTGATATCCAAGTATCATAAAAAGTAGGTATTTTATTATAATAATCAGGTAACAAAAAATAAGAACTATTCAAAATTAAACATAAAATATGCACAATAAAGTGACCAAATTATAAACTTTGGAGTTGATAAATAACACTGTGCATAAATCCCCAAAATTTACGATGTAATCAAGGAGGATGTACTTGATTAAACACAGATGAATCAAGATATAACCATGGTCATTATTGACGAAAAATTTATTCTCATAGACTTTTCTACCCGTTTGCCAACTTTCTCTAATAAGACGAAAAAGACCAGGAATATAAACCCAACCTTTGGGAATTTTATTCATCCAATTACAATACCTCTAGTCATCTACATCTAAATTCTCAATGGAGATATTTTTCGGCTTAAACTTGTAATTAATACTTCTATCATATCTATACAAATATAGATTGAGGAATTAAAAATTTTGCTACTGTAAAGACCTTGTATTCAATATCCCTAATATGGTCAAAAAAATGATGCACCACAACCATTAAAGAGTTTGCAAGATGCCCATACTAGAAACATTTAATGATTAATATCTGTACTTCATATACTTGGAATATGCTTTATGTTCTTACAGGATTTTTTTTTGCGCATAGGTATAAAATTAATCACAATTTACCAAGCATTTTTCTTCTTCTAAATTTTAATTAATTTTCTTTAAACATTCTCGAAATTATTGAGGGCTATTGTAAGTTAATCTATTACGATGTAACAAATAATTTCATCTTGATCCAACTTTATTGAGATTCTATTTATAAATCAGCTTTAATATAGTTAATATAGTTAACCTAAGAGAAACTGAAAACTCAGCTCCTCACTGCCATTATGTTAATCCTCAAGGATCGTCAAAATGAAAAAACAAAATCAAACTCTAAATTTATCTGTTAGTATTGTGGCCAGTGTCTGTGCATTAGCAGTGGTGGTGGGTGGTGGTATTGCGTTGTGGACAAATTTACAATTGACCACCAAAAAAACTTCTAATAATCCCCAGACTCTTACAGACCTCCCTACTCAAGAGTCACCATTACAGACTTTACCTTCTGTTCCTTCTGATACAATTAAATCTCCAAACTCCCAAAAGTTTCCTTTGTCTATAAAATCAGAACCATTAGCAGTTACAGAAAAGACTGTGGAAGTCTACTGGGTTAAGGATACTGCTACAGGTATTAGCTTAGCGTCTTCTCCGGTAAAAATTAAAGAAATAGATGAACCGGAAGCTATTTTAAGAGCTGCTTTTGACCTTTTATTATCTCGCCCAGAAAATACCTATGTTGTAAGTGCAATACCCGAAGGAACCAAAGTTCAAGCCTTAACTGTTGAAAACAACGGTGTTTACATTGACTTATCTGAGGAATTTACTTATGGAGGTGGTAGTGCTTCAATGATAGGGCGTTTGGGACAAGTTATTTATACTGCCTCTAGTTTAGAGCCAGATGTTAAAGTTTGGATTTTTGTGGAGGGCAAACCTTTAGAAATGTTAGGGAGTGAAGGATTAGAAGTATCTCAACCTATTACTCGGCAGAACTTTCAACAAGAGTTTCAATTTTAGATATATTACTACATCTTTTGGTGAAGACAATAAATTTAGCTTATAAGGTAACAGGAAATAGAGAATAGAAAACGGATGAATGTCCTAAGATGTTTACATAGGCCTATATAATTTATAATTTATGCACAAAAAAATCAGAAACCAGCTTCTTTGTCAATGCCTATTTTTCAAATGATATTGCTTCTATAAGTCGGGTTTATTTGCGTAAGTCCTAATCAAAAAAAACTTTAGGGGTCATTTTCAAACAAATAAATAGGGTTTGCTGAAAAAGTCTTTTTAGGGAGAGAGTAGCAAGTTAGGACTTACGAAAAATGTCAATTGTAGAGAAGGTAGTTGTAAGAATTGCCTCTTGTTTTTCTGCAATGATCAGCCCAAAATTCTAACTTTTTGAGGTAGAGCTTTGATCTTACCTACCAATACTTTGATAATTAATCAGCAAGTCAAAGAAAATTAAAATCCACCTCTATTGACATAATTCTAGAAGAAAATCTGGTGATTTATGATATGTAATATTAATTCCAGTTGAATAATTATTGTATAGCTTTTGGAGAAAGGGATATGAAGGGATTGGATATTAAAGTAATGATAGAATTAGAGACTGTTTGTACAAAAAGCTAAAGATAGCCATGAAGAAGTATTGAAGGTAAGAAAATAAAAAAGCAATGATCACTGTCAAATAAACACAGTCTCTTATCAAGATATATTACATAATTAAATTGTTTATATTATAATTATTGTTTGACATTTCGCAAAGCTTAGCCAATATTGACATAAAGGGCCGTAATGCACAACTAAATTTAGTATTAGTAGTGGTGTACAACAAGTAGTGATTTTTGCAGTTAGAGTCCTGATAGTGAAACGGTCTAACTTATACATCTCAATACATCTACAGGACGAAACAAAAATTTATCCCCTTAGTAAATAGGGAAATAGATATTAGTATTTTAGGCCTGTTGAAAAAATCTGTTAGTTAAAGAAAAGAATAGGGAATAAGCATTAAGAAACAGTCAAGAAACAGTTGTAAGTGTTGATTTTTCCCTATTTCTTCCTTCTTAGTTAAGGGAAAATCCTAAGAAGTGAATGTTAACAAGAGTATTTTTACTCTCTTCCTCGTCTAATACCACTTAAACTGATGATACATCAGGATTCTATATTTATTTAGCAAGCCCTATTTAACTTAACCTCACTATCGTAGATAGCACCATCAATAGGGTCCATAACTTTTAGTAAAGAATCAAGAGTATACAGAGTTTAGGCAATTCAAATTGTGTAGAGAATAAAATCCTTATTCCTTCCTTGCTGAATTAAATTTTCTATCTCCAGCACAGGTTTTTATCTTTCTAAGGATTCCAGACAGCAAATACAGAAGCCAGGAAAATACCTTGGAAATTTCTCTTCTCCCTACAATGTTTCTATTTCACTCTATACTTACTCTTTATAATCTACAGCTAAAAATATTAATTGCGACACTTGTCTCCCGACAAATTTATGACTAACAACTAATGAGTCCTGTTGATAGAAATTTTTTGACTTTATGGCCACAATTGCTATAATTGTCATTTACTCAAAATTTCAATTTACAGTATCCGGGGACAAAGCAGATAAACAAATAGCGACATATTCTTTTCCCTCTGCACCAGGTGTACTATATTTTACCCATTCTCCTTTATGAGCTATTAATGCTTGGCCTGCATCAACTTACAATTGTCCACCTTGATATTCAACAAAGAGAGTGCTCTTGAGTACCAGGGTAAATTCATCAAACTCTGGCCTTTAACCTGGTTCCATCCAACCACTGAGAGAAAGCATTTGGGCAACACTAATAGAATGGGTTTGACTATTTACACAGCCAATATACTTATCAATTTGCTTAGTTTATTACCATTAGATTGAATCCGAATAGGATTATGGATTAATTGTGGCATGATTTTGATCAAGTTTAGTTGGGGTTAACTAGCATTAAAGGTTGATTATATTCTACTGGTTCTCCATTCTTAATTAAAACTTTCATTATTTGTCCAGATACCTCTGCTTCAATCTCATTCATTACCTTCATCGCTTCAATAATACAAACTGTTTGGCCAGAAGTAATCTGATCGCCCACTTCCACAAACGGTGTTTCATCAGGATTCGGAGCACGGTAAAAAGTACCAACAACTGGAGACAAAATTTCTTCAAATTTGTTTGAAGCCGTAGGTGGTGCGGCAGGAGGCATTACAGAGGTTTTTGACGTAGCCATTGTTTCCAACGCTGCTACAGTAGGAGAAACTAATTCGGAAATAGTATCGCTCTTGTTAGAAGAAGGTAATGAGTGGCGATCGCTAGATGAAGTTTCTTTGCGTACCACCAGTTCTAAATCTCCACTTTTTAGAGTCAACTCCGAAATATTAGTTTGGTCTATTGCTTTGAGTAGTTCCTGAAGTTGATGTAAATCTAATTGCACAGTTCTTATATCTCCAGTTAATTAGCATTAAACTAAATTAATTTTGAATAAAAATATTAATTTTATTAATGTTTAAGTATCTTTAAGTAAATTCTCAAGTCAGAAAAACTCTCACTTATCAAATATATACAGCAGATTCCAGATTAATATAGTACAACTGATTGGTAGATATTCTGAGCTTGTTCCCTATCCTACTTTCTCATCAGGGCAGGGCTTATTTATTGTAACTCGAGAAAAATCTTATACTAAGTAACTAACTTAGTCTGTCAAAGATTATCTCTCTGGAATGGGACACTGTGTGTAATAGCTCAAAAATTTTCATAATCTTTTTTGAAGCGAGAACTTTTACAGTTGATCATTAGAAATTTCCATCATTTGTGGTTTCTTGTCAACTTTTCCCCTTTGTCGAACTTGTTCTACCCTATGATGCCTTTCCAAATAAAAAAACCTAACTGTTGTCAATATCCTACTCCCTAAAACCATCAGTATATTTACTTCTTAAAGTAGAATGCTGCTATAAATATAGAATTTAACACCAAAAGGCAGGGGAATAATAACCCTGCCAAAATAAGTACCCTAGAATTACTCTCTACCCAAGTAAGAGTCATTACGGGTATCTATTTTAATCCGTTCTCCTTTGGATATAAACAAGGGAACCATAATTTGGGCACCTGTTTCTACTGTAGCAGGTTTACTACCACCAGTAGCAGTATCTCCTTTAACCCCAGGGTCAGTTTCGATTACTTCTAATACTACAGAATTGGGTAGCTCCACCTCTATTACTTGTTCACCCCACATAATAACATTGACCTCCATCCCTTCATTCAGATACTTAACACGCTCACCAATTTGTTCAGAACTTAAATTGGTCTCTTCATAGGTTTCCATATCCATAAATACAAATTGGTCACTATCTTTATATGTATGCTGCATCGCTCTCTTGTCCAAAGTAGCTTGAGGGACTGTTTCTCCAGCTCTAAAAGTTCGTTCCACAACATTACCATTTTGTACATTTTTGAGCTTTGTTCTAACAAAAGCAGAACCTTTGCCTGGTTTAACGTGTAAAAATTCTACTACTCGCCAAACTGAACCATCTAATTCTATGGTCACACCGGGGCGAAAATCATTACTAGAAATCATATAACACCGTGATTGCGGTTTTTAATTGTTTCAATTAGAAGTTAACATTAGACATCCTACAATACTCTCTATAAATATTTTCAGGAGTTTATCACTTAGGAGTAAAAATTTGGGACTCGAAGTAATAGTTCTCAAGAAGTGACAATCAAGGTTGAAAAGTTATATGTATAAAGTATTCAGCAAAATTATTATTATTAAGATAAGTCTCCTCAAAATCAACAAGCCTCATCTTAATGATAATGAACAAATTACCTCAACTTGACTATAAATATCTCGTGGGCTCACGAAAATTTCATCTGGGGGGTCATCTGAAAAATTTTATTTTAATTGCTCTGAATATTGAATATAGAACATAGATGTAAAGGATTGGAAACCTTACCCAATCAAATACCAAAAATACACTCTATTTGAAAGTTTTAGTCGGGCTATGCAACATTTTTTTATTTGTATAAAATGAAATTTTATTTTTTTATTTTCTCCTCTTAAATGAGTAATTTTAATAAATATTTTAAAAAGTTCAAGACTATATTTATCTATTTATCTGACTAAATAGTCTGTCTTTAAAATGTTATTACTTGACCTAACTTATAAGCATTTTATTTTGTATTTTTACATCAAAAATATCAAAAAAAAATAATATTTATTTTCCTGATATAGAATAATTATGATTTATAGATTTAACTCTATGTGCTAGTTATAAAAAAAGTAGCTTTATGAGATGTAAATTTGATATCATGAAGCCAAATTAATGTTTAAAAGACTAATAAAAGACCTATCTTAGTTTTTTTATAGAAAAAAAATTATCATTTATTTTGATAAATTCCTCAATATTACTATCGAATAATTAGAAATTAAATCAAGATAAAATAAAAAATAAAACACTAAAATTTATGTTTTTTTAATGTATCTACAAAATACCAGAAAAAAATATTTACATTGTTATCCATAATCAGCTTAGTTTATACTCACAAATATTTTCAAATTATAAAATTTTTAATTACTGATAAACAACGAATATACGTTAAGAAAATTTTCTTTAATTTGCAAAATAGAGTCTATAATCTGTAAGGATCTCAAGTTATAGGTAAATGCTTAATGTATTTAAAATTATTAAGTACTTTTGCTGAAACTGAATCTATTATTAATGGTACCAAAATTTGTCTTTTTAGAATAAAAATTATGCATAAAAAGGAACAAATATCCACACCATAGCCATTTTTATATCGGAATATAGAGGGCAAACTTGGCAAAATTTCTCTAGAAGTTTTGGCAAAAGAAGGCGAGCAACTGATGGCCAATTGTCCGTAACATCGACTCAATTATTGAAAAGGTAAGAGGGCGCAACGCATTGTCCAATTAGAATTTTAGTTCTCTTTGTCACCTTTTTAGGTAATGGTTAAATATTGTGGAAGATAAAAAATAACCTTTAACACCTTTAACGCCTAATCAAAAATCACCTAATTTTTGTCCCCAAAAATCTGTCCCAAATAATTTAGTCCCGGGACCCCAGCTGAATTATCGAAATATCTTTGGAGAGTTGCTCACTGCCATACTGCAGAGAAAGATAACTTCTGACTTCTGAATACTGACTTATGACTTCGTTAAGACTGTGGACAGACATGTAATATAAGCTAAGAGAATAAAATTTCACAAATATGGTAAATTTGCGCAATTTCGTAATGAACACTTGTAAACGTCTGCTTAAAACTGCTATCCTAGGGCTGTTACTTATTACTCTGTCTATTGGTATTAGTGCTGCTTGGTGGAACGGTGGTATGACAACAACTCGTCAAAGTCGTTTGCCCCAGGGAGACCCTATTACTGATGGTAGGGCCTTGTTAAGGTATGCTCTACCAATAGAAAATGAACCTGTGCGTAAAATACAAAGTAGTCTAGAAGATATTTCTAACAGATTACGAGGTAAACGTTGGACTTCTGTTGTTAGTGATATTGGGACTGCATCAAGAGTTCTCAGTATCAATAAACCTAAATTGCTAGCTAGTGTTCCTGAATCAAAACAACCTGAGGCAGAGGAAATAATTGCTATACTCGATCAAGGTATTATTGATATTAAAGAGGTTGCTGAAGCTAAAGATGGGGAACAGGTATTAGAGCAACGGGCAAAACTACTGACATTAGTAGGTCAGCTTGAACAGTTAATGGTAGTAGGTTTTCCGTTTGAAGTGCCTTCAGATTTTTCTAATTTACCGCAACTCAAAGGTCGCGCTACTATTGACATGGAAACTAATAAAGGTTCCTTGACTTTAGTTGTTGATGGTTATAGTGCCCCTGTTACAGCAGGTAATTTTGTAGATTTGGTTCAGAGGGGTTTTTATGATGGCCTAGAGTTTATTCGATCAGAACAGTCTTATGTCTTGCAAGCTGGAGATCCTCCAGGCCCAGAAGTTGGTTTTATTGACCCAGATAGTGGGAAGTACCGTAATATCCCATTAGAAATTTTAGTCCAGGGAGACAACGAACCGATATATAGTTTTACTTTAGAAGAGATTGGCCGTTTTCGCGAACTTCCTGTTCTGCCTTTTTCTGCTTATGGTGCAGTAGCAATGGCTCGGCCTGAAGCTGAAAATGATGGTGCTTCTTCTCAATTTTTCTTTTTCCTATTCCAACCAGAATTAACCCCTGCCGGAGTAAATTTATTGGATGGTCGTTATACGGTTTTTGGTTATGTTGTTGCAGGAAAAAAGGTTTTGGAAGAATTAAACAAGGGAGACAAAATTATTTCTGCGAAGGTAGTAGCTGGGTTTGAAAATATTGTGGAACCTGAAGCCTAATTTCTGGGTTGGGAAATTTGGTATTAAATTAGGGTAATTGGATGATTTAGCCTATCAATTTCTATATAAATTTCTAGAAGTTATGTCAAAAAAACTGACTTCTTTTATGAAAACGATATACATGCAAAAGTCAACGGTTAAGAAGGTAACAGCGGACTTTTTACTGTTAGTAAATAAGTAACTATTTTTTGAAATATCATTGGAAAATGCTATAGATAATTACAAGACTAAATTACCAATTACTCTAGTTAAATTAAACAATATTAATTTAAGTTATATTTGTTAGACTACAAAATAGGAAAAAAGTTGGAAATAATTAAGTTAATTAGTGTCATTATACTAGAATTATATATATGAGTTTTCCTGATTTTTATTCCTAGTTGTTGTTTATAGAAAAAGGAGGTTTTGTAGTTAATTTTTACTTCTTACTTTTTCTTGATTCTTACTTCTTCCTTTTTAGATAAAATGGCTATTATAGAAATTGTAATACTTACTGGGTTAGGAATTGTATTAGGTGCATTTATAGTTAATATGTTAAATAATAGACAGCAGCAGCGTATTTTAGATGATGCTTTCTATAAATTATTACAGCTTCAAAATGGTAAAGTCTCTCTAATTCAATTAGCTGCTGCTGCTAAAGTTGATGCTCAAGTTGCTCAGAGATATCTAGAAAATCAAGTACAAATATTCTCGGCAATTCTAGAAATAGATGAACAAGGAGATACATTCTACAAATTTCCTAATTTAAGTCTACCTCCTGTTTTAGATCAACAACCATGGTAAGTTGTTATTTATGTTATAAGTTATCAGTATGGGAATGTTTAGGAATAAGGTTTTTCGATAACTTTACACACAGATTAATAGATAATTTTATCTTAGTTAGGTAAACTACTAGTGAGCAATACGGATGAAGTTTAGAGGTTTTAAGATTAATATTTGTATCTGAAATTATCGGAATATTCTGCAATTTTAAACTTCAGAGCTGGGATATTAAACTGATTATTCATTAATACTTTTAGCAGAAATTAATTCCTTCTGATTATTTTAAACTGATCCTAATCTTTGATAAGGCCAAAAACGAAATACTGCCTTACCTATAATATTTTTTCTAGGCAAAAAACCCCAAACATGAGAGTCATTACTGTTGTTGCGATTATCCCCCATTACAAAATATTTATCTTCAGGAATTTTAATTGAAGTTGGTAAAGCATATTCAGGAGGTTCCGCAATATAATTTTCAGTAAGGGGTTGGTCATTAACATATACTGTACCATTTTCAATTCTAATAGTATCTCCTGGCAAACCTATAATTCGTTTGATAAAAGCTTGATTTTTTGTATAACCGTAGGGTTGCAATTGTTGGGGTGCTTCAAAGACGATGATATCACCTGTTGTGGGTGGATAAAAATTGTAAGATATTTTTTCTATTACTAGGCGATCGCCTACTTTTAAGGTAGGCATCATTGAATCTGATGGTATATATCTCGGTTCCGCAATGAATATTCTGATTAATAAAGATAAGAATAGAGCGATCGCTACAACTTTAATATTTTCTTTTTGTTCCTGCCATATTTTTAACCACCAGGGAGTTGTCGAATTATCTATAATTGGTTGATTTGAGGATTCTTTTTCTGATGTCATTTTTATGGTTTTAAATTTTTGATTATTTCTATTTTACACAAAAAATTGGCTTTAAAGCCTCGTCCATAGGGCCCATAAGCGAGTTACTTTTTAGTTGTTTTGTTGTATTCTCGATCTTACAAAGTTATCCTAAAAAACTATTGGCTTTAAAGGCTAAAAGTATTATATAAATTAGCTTACAGCATTTATAGTGTTCTCAAAAAAGTTTCTAACCTTGAGATAGCTATAAGCCAAAGATCACAATAGTTCTTACTAGAACTTCCCACTCTCTAGTTATATTGTTTTATTAATTAATCAATCGCGTATAGGCAGTCCGAGACAAAAAGACGGACACGGAGGTAACCGTTTGATGAAATAGCCTGTGGAGTTGGTAGCGCGTGCTAAGTGCAAAAAATTAATCCCCATGGGAGCTCACCCTTGGTAGAATTTCTTTGCCCTTCATAGTCTGGGAGGATGTCAAACAAAAACTCCTGGGAAGTAGATATATTAAATTTACAAAAACCTATTTTTTTAGAAAAATTCATGTTACTTAAAAATATTTTTGTTCCGAGATTTATCCCCAAAATTATCAGTTTATAGTAATTTATTCCAAGTTGACGATAGTGATTATCCTTGAATATAAAATAAACTTTTTGAGGTGATGTTAAATTTTTCAACCACTGTGATAAATCTGCACCTTGGGACTCTCCTGCTCGAATAAGAAATAACCAGTTGATATTTTTTCAATAACCTTAAAACTCGTTTTATCAGTGCCTTCTGTTAAGTCAAATTAGTAGAGCCTTTGTAATTCAAAACTTGCCAGTAAATAGGTAATGCTGGTTTTTGAAATTTTGCATCATATAGAATGATATATTGGAAGCATTAATATGAATTATCCCTATTGTTAAGGTCATAAAGTAGTCAAAAATGGTCATCTTTAGGAAAAGCAGAGTTATTTATGCCGTGAGTGTGGCCGTCAATTCCAAGAAAATTCCAGCTCTTTAGGGCTATAGTTATAATGTTAAAGAGCTGTGTGTCAAGATGTCCCTTAACAGCATGGGATTTCGAGCTATTGAGAGAGTAACTGATATTTTTCATAATACAGTGCTTAATTGGTTATAACTGGCTGTAGGACAAATTCCTGAAAAGAAAATAGCAATTGTTGAAAATGCTCACGCTTGATGTACTACAAACTTTTATCGGCTCAAAAAAAACAAAATTCGGGTCTCAAGTGTTGTAAATAGTCAAATGCCAGGAATTCTTAAGTTTGTTATCAGCGTAGGTTGCGCCGTTACCTTCACAATATTGTGGCAGATAATTCAAGTTTGGGCTTGTTTTCTTTATGTTACTGATAGCTACAAAGTTTATACTTGCTTAATTGAGAATTGCGATCACAATGTTAGTAAAACAGCCATGACCAGAATAGAAAGATAAAACTGCTGTCATTGAAACTATTTAGCTAGGTTACATTATAAAACTTTATGCTACTCCAAGTCAATTGATATATTATGCAAGTCAATGTGCTTGCTGATATATTATTTGAAATATCGGCAAATTCCTCAACTCTCCTAATCATTTGTCACTATGTAACACCTTTTTTCGACAAAAAAAATCCCCCCAACATTTCTATCAATGCCGCCACCGTTGTTATTGGTGGAGCTACATTTGGAAGATCGTTTTTGCTACCACTAGGTTCCGGCAATGCAAACCACTCCCCCATTGGAAGTAACTAGATTTCAATCCATGTAACTCTGAGGTTTACCTATTTGAATCATTCGATTTAACATTGCACATTGTACAAATAATTCTACTGCTTGAGCATCAAATTTTTGTCATCGCAACTTCCCTCAAAATATTGTTTTTAGCCCTTATATGCCATCATTCCGTAAGGAAAACTGCGCAAATAGATAGGGAAGGTCGATGATAACCACTTTCACATTTGCAAATATTAGTCTCATATTTAGACTTTTCCTATAGAATGCTACACAAATATGTTCGGAGCAAAGGCGACCGCTGATATCTAATAGATACAGTAGTTTTTGGTAATTCCTATATTAGAATAATTAAATGACTTGGGGTGCATTAATTATCAAAAAGCTTATTGGTGTATATTAGAGTTGTTGGGTGTAGGAAGATTCAACATGCTTAAAAGTTTACTCTATGAGGCTTTCATGATTTTAATCCTTAAAAGCACTCTAAACCTGAACTTGTTTTAGGTTTTAGCCATTTTTTTGGCTTAATGCCCAACAACTCTATTAATTATTGAATAATTGAAGTCTTACCTAAGCATAGTATTTTTTTTGAGAATTAGTATTAAGAATTTGATACTGCCATTTTTAAATAATTAGAAATTTTCCGACAATAATCATTACATAATTGTGACATTCGGAAGTCTTCACTACGAGGATAAGTGGCATCTATTTTGACATCTGCTACTACCCTGCCAGGACGAGCAGCCATAACAATTACTCGTTGAGATAAATATACCGCTTCATAAATATTATGAGTAACAAAAACTACAGTCCAATTTCGTTTTTTCCATACCCCTAATAAATCACTATTTAACTTATTACGAGTCATTTCATCTAAAGCACCAAAAGGTTCATCCATCAACACAATTTTTGGCTGAGTTACTAATGCTCTAGCAATAGAAACTCGCATTTTCATACCACCTGATAGCTCTCGTGGATAAGAACACTCAAAACCATCTAAACCTACTAAATTAATTGCTTCTTGCACTATTGTTCGGGCTTCTCTGAGAGATCTTCCCGCTAATTTAAGAGGTAGATACACATTATCAATAACCTGAGACCAAGGCATTAATGCTGGTTCTTGAAACACAAAAGCTAATTCATGTTTCTTCTGATTTATATTTGACTCAATTTTACCTGAAGTAACATCACTTAATTTTGCTATTAATCGCAATACCGTACTTTTTCCACATCCAGAAGGTCCGACAATAGTCAAAAATTCTCCTTGGTTAATTGTTAAGTTCATGTTTTGTAAGGCAACAGTTCCATTAGCATAAATTTTATTGAGATTATGACAATAAATAGCTGTTTGATTGTTCATTGTTATTTTGATATTATTTGAGAGATTAGGAATGCAGGAAACAGTGAATATAAAAGAAGAAAAATAATTGTACCTTAGTAGCTTAATAAACGTTATATAAAAGATATAGAATACAAGTTGTAATTTATCAAGCTTAGAAAAAAACAATGATTTTATGAAATTATACTAAATTCTTAGTGTTTAGGTAGTTACATCTCAAATTTTGGTGTTGCATATTTGCAGGATGAATGACAGAGAGGGAGAGAAAAATAAAAGAGAAAAAGTATGAAATGTCCAAAGTCTCAATCCAAACATATTCGGATCTAATAATAAAAGACTTGGAAAGCAAAACTACATTTTTAATCTAAGTCTTGTATTGGTTTATTAAATAACTTTTAGGGATAGTAAAGTACTCTTTGATATCATATATATTTCCTCTTTCTTTTTGGCTGTCTGATCAATGGGAAATAATAACTCAGGACTTATGCACACATATCAAATCATACAGCATACGTAAAAGGGAAAGACCATGCTTGCTCCACAACACGTTGGCGTAGTATTCCGTAAGAAAATACCTCTGTTATATACATTAGTTATGGGTAAATCTCGTAAGTACAATAACTGTAAGAATATTTTATGAAATTGGTTAGTTTATAAGTAGATGATTGTAATTATCCTTCAAATAGCAATAGGAATTCAAAATTGTGAGAAGTATTTGAGAAGTTGTTTCTAGCTTCTTTTTTATATTTTTTGTAAAAACATTTATTTATGCCTAACTACTCATGCTAAGCATCAAAAGTAATGCTATAATATAAGTTATATTTTAATTATTAAGTAATGAAGATGAGCTAAATGATTTTTTTGATAATAAAGAGCCTGTAGCGCGTTAATTATTCTTATGTTGTACAGAAATTGTATGACAGTTCCCTACTCTCTAATCCTCTACTCCCCTGTCCACGGTCGGGCTTAGGGGTGGGTGTCCTACTTAATAGCTAGCATAGAAAAGTTTTTGGTAAATAGTATTATTTCTTTCGAGTTAACTAGAGAATTGATTTTAAAGCTTTGAAGCTAAATTTATCACGCTCGTCATCAGGAGGCAATTATGGAAATAAGATATCTAGAGTTAAAAGGCATGAGTTGTGCTGGCTGTGCTAATAAAATTCAAAAGGCAATTGAAAATGTAACTGGTGTAGCAGAATGCCAAGTTAACTTTGCAATAGGACAAGCAACAGTTAAGTTTAATTCCCAGAAAACAAATTTACATAAAATTCAAGAATCTGTAACAAATATTGGCTTTGAAGCACAACTACTTCAGGAAACAATAAATTTATTAGACAAAGATAGAGAAAATCACCAAATAGAACGAAAAATGATCAATAAAGTTATATTTGGTGGTACTATTAGTGTAATTTTAATTATTGGTTCTTTACCAATGATGACCGGATTAAACTTGTCTTGGATACCTTCATGGTTAGGCAATCCCTTAATACAATTAATATTAACAACGCTAGTTATGATTTGGTGTGGCAAATCATTTTTTTTTGCTGCTATTAAAGGATTAAAAAATCGTTATGTAGATATGAATACTTTAGTTGCTATAGGTACAGGTGCGGCTTATTTGTATTCTCTGTTCCCCACATTTTCCCCAATTTTTTTTACTAGACAAGGATTAAATCCTGATGTTTATTATGAAGCAGCAGCTACTATTATTACTTTAATTCTATTAGGTAAATTGCTCGAACATCGCGCCCGTAAACAGACCTCAGCAGCTATTCAAAAATTGATGGGTTTGCAGGCAAAAACTGCTAGAGTTATTCGAGATGGAAAAGAAATAGATATTATGATTGAAAAAGTCAAAATTGGCGATTTAATTGTTGTTCGTCCTGGGGAAAAAATTCCAGTTGATGGGAAAATAAAAGAAGGTTTTTCTACAGTAGATGAATCGATGGTAACTGGTGAAAGTGTGCCTGTAGAAAAAAAACCTGGAGATGAAGTTATTGGAGTAACAATTAATCAAACTGGTAGTTTTAAATTTGAGGCTGCCAGAGTGGGAAAAGATACAGTATTAGCTCAAATAATTAAGTTAGTTCAACAGGCACAAGCTTCAAAAGCACCAATTCAAAAATTAGCAGATATGGTAATTTCCTGGTTTGTACCTGTAGTGATGGGGGTAGCGATCGCTACTTTTCTTATTTGGATTAATTTGACTGGCAATTTAACAATGTCACTAATTACAACAGTTAGTGTATTAATAATTGCTTGTCCTTGTGCTTTAGGATTAGCTACCCCTACTTCTGTTATGGTAGGAACAGGAAAAGGTGCAGAAAATGGGATATTAATTAAAGGTGCAAATAGTTTAGAAGTTACTCATAAAATTGAAACAATTATCCTAGATAAAACAGGTACTCTTACTAAAGGTAGACCTACAGTTACTGACTACATAACTACTCAAGGAACTACCAATGAAAACGAAATAAAATTGTTAAAAATAGCAGCAGCAGTTGAGAGAAAATCTGAACATCCTTTAGCTACAGCAATTGTCGAATATGCTAAAGGTCAAGGTATAAAATTTCCCCTACCAGAACCAGAAAGATTTGAGGCCATCTCTGGTATGGGTGTTCAAGGAATAGTATTTGATAGATTGGTACAAATTGGTACTGATCGCTGGATGAATGAGTTAGGAATTGAGATTACTAATTTCCTAAATTATCAAGATAAATTAGAAGCAGATAGAAAAACTACTGCCTGGATAGCAATTGATGGTGAAATTGAGGGAATATTTGCCATAGCTGATACTTTAAAACCATCCTCAAAAAATGTGGTTCAAACATTACAAAAAATGGGAATAGAAGTTGTGATGCTAACGGGAGATAATCGCCGAACAGCAGAAGCTATTGGTGCTGAAGTTGGTATTAGTAAAATATTTGCTGAAGTACGCCCAGACCAAAAAGCTGAAACTGTGAAAAATCTCCAATTAGAAAAGAAAAAAAGAAGGAATGACCATCAAATTGTAGCAATGGTGGGAGATGGGATTAATGATGCTCCAGCATTAGCTCAAGCAGATGTAGGAATAGCTATTGGTACAGGTACAGATGTAGCGATCGCCTCTAGCGATATTACATTAATTTCTGGAGACTTAACTGGCATTATTACAGCAATTAAGCTGAGTCGTGCGACTATAAAAAATATTCGTCAAAATCTGTTTTTTGCCTTCATTTATAATACTTTAGGCATTCCTATTGCTGCCGGTATTTTATATCCTTTAACTGGTTGGTTATTGAACCCCATTATTGCAGGTGGAGCAATGGCATTTAGTTCGGTTTCCGTAGTTACTAATGCTTTGAGATTGCGTAATTTTAAGCCAAAAGCAAAAGTTTAGCTGAATTATTTATCTTTTCTGTTAAGGGTTTACAACTATTTTGAAAAGGCAGGAGATAGAAGCTACCGTTCAGGACTTCCTGAACTGGGGCTACTGAACTGGAATTGTTGTGAGGGATATTAACCCCTGCTTCCTAAACCAGAAGTCTATTACCTTCGGCGTTAGGATCAATAGAGTTGTTGGGAATTAAGCCAAAAAAAATGGCTAAAACCCAAAACAAGTTCAGTTTAAGCGTGCTCTTAAAAATTGAGATTTTGAAAAACCTATAGGGTAAGCTTTTAAGCTTTTTTAATTTTCTCACACAAAACAACTCTAATTCCTCTTCCCTCCTGCTTGACTTGAGTATTGCCTTGCTTTATTTATAATTAGTAGACTATAGTGAAGACTTTTCATCGAACGTCCCTACAAGTTCCTACGCAGACAAGATTTATGCACTAGAGGAGTTTTAGTTTCACACCTTGAAAATCTTACTTCCTATGTGATGTGATGTATTAATACATAACTGTTTGCCTTAGGTTAGGCTTTTCTCCACAGGATGTTTGTGTTTTTGAGTGTCGCCGACATGAAATTCTGTGTGGAATTAAAAGCACGACCATTAAAATAGTGACAGCAACACCAAACATATACTTATTTTTGTTAGGTTTCTGACCTTAACAAAACTTACAAAATGCACATTAAAACTATGCTATTAAGGGAAAACTATAAGCATTTAAGTAAAATTATCTTATAATTTTTTAGAGGAATTATTAGGGATTATTAAAAGTATTTAAACTCAAAAAATATGTTGCTGTAAAACATGGTTTTTTTTATTTTAAAGAATACTTTAGATATTAATATTTTCGGAAATAAAAATCAAAAAAATGAAATCTCAAGAATTGATTCTGAAATTATTATAAACTGTTCCAAAATCAGTATTATTGAAGATATCTAATACATACCCAGTGATTAAAGAACTTGGCGCAGATGATGAGATACAGTTAAAAACTAATTTCTATTCGGTATTTACTAAGGTGATAAAACTTTGTAGCTCACCAGACTCCTAAACTGCTGTAAGGAAAAAAATAAAGACGGCAAACACAACATTTTACTACGGTTTGCCACAATGACAATTGTAGCTTTCTAGCTCTAAATTAGAAATATAAAAGAGGTAAAACTATAAAAAATTAAAGTTCCTGAGAATTCAATGTTTGCTGATGTTCGGTAAATACACCTTCATGGAATCCTCTAACTAACTGCAATATAGATATAAGTAACTTAATCTTAAGATTTAAGATTGTATTTAAAATGGACTTACCTCAGACTTAACCTAGATTAAGCTGAAATATCAGTCCTAAAGTCAATCCGAAAAAGTAGGGCTAGTAACTAGTATAAGATGTAATAATTACTAATTATCTATTTTATACTACTAGGACTCAAAAGTAATGTTTTCCTAGTTGAAACACTTGTTCTAACTTTGAAAATATTAAATAGCTTCTATATTAATATCTGAAAAGAAAAAGTGTTGAATTATGAACATTGTGGTTTCAGTTTTTATAGAGCTTAAATGCTAGTTATACTCTAGCAACGGCGGTTAGTTCGGCCGTGGTAACTTGTGAATTGGATAACGCTGATGTTACCAGAAGCAAGCACCGAATAGAAATAGGCCAAAAATTAGATAATTTCTAGATTTTATCAAATTTTTGTAGATTTCTGGGAACGGTTGACAAATAAACAAAAGTTTTGTAATTATTGGAGCAAAAACACTGTTATGGCAAAAGTAGTCGGAATTGATTTAGGCACAACAAACTCTTGTGTTGCAGTTATGGAAGGTGGTAAGCCTACAGTTATAGCTAATGCAGAAGGTTTTCGTACAACGCCTTCGGTAGTAGCTTATGGCAAAAAAGAAGAACAACTGGTAGGTCAAATTGCCAAGCGTCAAGCGGTGATGAACACCCAAAATACTTTCTATTCGGTAAAGCGGTTTATCGGGCGTAAATTTGATGAAGTAACCCATGAAACCACTGAAGTTTCCTATAAAGTTCTCAACATTAACGGTAACGTTAAATTAGATTGCCAAGCACTAAAAAAACAATTTGCCTCTGAAGAAATTTCAGCCCAAGTACTTCGTAAACTAATAGATGATGCTAGTAAATATCTTGGTGAACAAGTAACGCAAGCCGTAATTACCGTACCTGCTTACTTCAATGACTCCCAAAGACAAGCAACCAAGGATGCTGGTAAAATTGCTGGTGTAGAAGTACTGCGAATTATCAACGAACCAACAGCAGCTTCTCTAGCTTATGGTTTAGATAAAAAAAGTAACGAAACTATTTTAGTATTTGACCTTGGTGGTGGTACATTCGACGTTTCTATTCTAGAAGTGGGTGATGGTGTCTTTGAAGTATTAGCTACTTCTGGTGATACTCACCTTGGTGGTGATGACTTTGATAAGAAAATTGTTGATTATCTCGCTGCAGAATTCAACAAAGTAGAAGGCATTGATCTGCGTAAAGATAAACAAGCACTACAACGTTTAACAGAAGCAGCAGAAAAAGCTAAGATTGAACTTTCTAGTGTTACCCAGGCAGAAATTAACTTACCATTTATTACTGCTACTCAAGATGGGCCCAAGCATTTAGATCTAACTCTTACTAGAGCTGAATTTGAAGGTCTATGTTCCGACCTCATTGATCGCTGTCGTATTCCTGTAGAAAATGCCATTCGGGATGCGAAGTTAGATAAAAAAGCCATCGATGAAGTAGTATTGGTTGGTGGTTCCACTCGAATTCCAGCAGTTCAAGAAATAGTCAAAAAAGTCCTAGGTAAAGAACCAAATCAAAGTGTTAACCCTGATGAAGTTGTAGCTGTTGGAGCTGCTATTCAAGCTGGTGTGTTAGCAGGTGAAGTTAAAGATATTCTCTTATTAGATGTTACTCCTCTATCTCTGGGTGTGGAAACTCTTGGTGGAGTAATGACCAAAATTATTCCGCGCAACACTACTATTCCTACTAAAAAATCAGAAGTATTTTCAACTGCTGTAGATGGTCAGACAAATGTAGAAATTCATGTACTGCAGGGCGAACGAGAAATGTCTAGCGATAACAAGAGTCTGGGAACTTTCCGCTTAGATGGTATCCCCGCAGCACCTCGTGGCGTACCTCAAATTGAAGTTACCTTTGATATTGATGCTAATGGTATTCTGAATGTAACTGCGAAGGATAAAGGTACTGGAAAAGAACAATCTATTAGTATTACAGGTGCTTCGACTCTTCCTGATACAGAAGTCGATCGGATGGTTAAAGAAGCAGAAGCAAATGCTACTGCAGACAAAGAGCGCCGTGATAAAATTGACCGTAAGAACCAAGCTGACTCTCTAGCATATCAGGCTGAGAAGCAAATTCAGGAGTTGGGGGATAAGGTTCCTGAAGCGGATAAGACTAAAATTGAAGGCTTGATTAAAGACTTGCGCGATGCTGTCGCTCAAGAAGACGATGAGAAGATTACTTCTCTGACTACTGAGTTACAACAAGCTCTCTACAGTGTTAGCAGCAATATGTATCAACAATCTGGTGGTGCACCTGGTGAAGGTTCTACACCAAATAGTGATGCTGGTTCTGGTGCTTCTTCTTCAAATGCTACAGGTGGAGATGATGTAATTGATGCTGATTTTACTGAAACAAAGTAATCTATAATTATTATAAAA
This sequence comes from Trichodesmium erythraeum IMS101, assembly GCF_000014265.1. Taxonomy (NCBI): domain Bacteria; kingdom Bacillati; phylum Cyanobacteriota; class Cyanophyceae; order Oscillatoriales; family Microcoleaceae; genus Trichodesmium; species Trichodesmium erythraeum. The sequence goes on along the minus strand of NC_008312.1, from coordinate 1,990,523 downwards.
GTTTTAATGTGGGTAGACCACAGTAGGGATTAACTATGGTTAATCCCTACAAAATTTTGATTGTGAGGTGAGCTCATATCATGTTTCTTTGAATACCTACAAAAAAAAATTTAGTAAATTGGGAATTGCAAGCAATTGATGTTATAAAAACATTTTTATTATGGCTAATTAATAAGACTTCATATTATCTATAACTAATTGTGACATTTTATATTAGTTTTATGAAGCTTAATTGATTATTCTTAACTTTTAACTTTTGACTGATGACTAATAAATGAGAACTAATAATTAATAATGGCAAAACCTTCTCCTACTAATCTAGGTAATGAACCCCAAGCAGCTAAGGTTAGACAACTGCGAAAACTTAGCGACTTACTGGATAATGCCATTGGTGTTCCTGGTACATCATTAGGTATTGGTCTTGACCCAGTGTTAGGATTAATTCCTGGTGGTGGTGATGTTTTGGGAGGACTAATTTCTATTTATATAGTGTTCTCTGCCTCAACTATGGGATTACCTAAAAATATTCTAACAAAAATGGTTACTAATATAGTTTTTGACTCTCTAGTTGGTATTGTACCTATTTTTGGCGATCTGTTTGATGTTGCATGGAAGGCAAATTCTAAAAATATGGATCTATTGGAGAGTCATTTAGCATCTTCTCCAGTTCATAAAAAGGCTGATAATTGGTTTATTTTTATCCTTTTAGGTTGCTTAATTTTATTTGTAATTGCTATGGGTATTTTGGGTGTTTTTATTATTAGTTTATTGGTCAAAATAATAGAGTTTATTATACCAGGTTAGTCAGATGAAATCGATGAGATAAGTTGCATAAAAATTGCACTTTTTAACCATAAAAGTGGTGTTAGTAAAACGACTACAACATTTAATTTAAGTTGAGTCTTAGCATCAAATCAAAGAGAAAAAAAATAATTTTGATAGATATAGATACTCAATACAATTTAATAGGTATGGTGTTGGGGTTTTCTCGTAAATAAGAATTAAAATAAATTTACCGTAAATACCAAAATATCCAATCTCCTTTAACTCCTGTATTTGAATCTCAGCATAAATTAGTAGAGGGAATTGAATGTATTAAAAATGAACAATAAGATGGTTTATTTCTCTTATCAGGTCATGTAGGATTAGCTGAATATGAGGTGAATCTGGGAGATAGCTCAATAATTAAGTAGTTCAATTCCAGCTTTTCAACACCTTCCTAGTTCAATTTACTATCTATTTAACGACACAGCAAAAAAAATTTAAGTCAACTATATTTTGATTGATATGAGTCGTAGTTTAAGTTCAATAAATCAGAACTTACTTATGACTAGAATTTTTTTTATTCTACCTACAGTTCCTGACTTTTTTTTCTATAATGGCAATTGATTTACTAGCCATAATAGTACTACAATTGAATGATTTCGCAAAAAAAGCTAGTGAATTAAAAGTTTTGAAAGAAACTACTTATCCTTTTCCGAAAGTAACACCTATTTTTCTAAGAATAATTATTCAAAACTATAGAATCAAAAATCAACAACTTTCTGCTAGTTTTTAGGTCTTGCATGAATTATAAATTGAGAAAAAATAAAAGGGAAAAAGTATGAAATGTCCAGAGTGCCAATTTCTACATATTCGCTAATGTTAACAGACGTGGGAAGCATCCATAACATTTGTGTCAATTGTGGCTGTCAATTTATAATCATTCTAAAACTTAACCAAGATATAGTGATGATGCTCATCAAGTCTATTTGAAAATGTACGCGATCTGGCATGGGCCTTCGAGGAATAGAAAGATTAACAGGAATTGATCATACTACTAGCTAAAGTTGTTGAGAGAACATTTACCAGATGCCTTAAGCCTTGAAGAAATTCCTGAAGTATTGTAGCTTAACGAAATGCAAACTTTGGTATGCTCAAAAAAAAGAAAACCTGGACACCAGACAACACTCAAGTCCAGTACGAGGTATCTGAGCTTGGGTAGTGGGAGACTAAAGTGCCAAGACAATTGATCCTCTGTGGCAGATATTGAGACTTATACATTGCTTCTTCTACTTTACCGATGGGTTGAAGGTCTACTCCCTATATATTCCTAATGGCGATCAAATTGTGAGCTAGAACTACATGACCAGAATTGAGAGAAAAAACAGTCTGAGGTATCTTTATAGCTCGCGAACAATTGCAAGACACCAGGCTATTTGCTCATCAGTAGAGATGCTGAAATATTTTATTAGAATACTCATAAGTTTGTCCTCAGAATTAAAATATCCTTCAATAAAAATGAAGTTTATTTAATTTGAATAACTCAAGTATTTTTGAATAAAAATAGTTAAGCGATCGCAATTCTGTGGCGGAGCAAGGTATTGCATAAGCTCATAGTGGAGCCAAATTTGTCATGGACTATAATAGTGTCTTTGGGTAATTCGTGGTGGTATGAAACCGCTAGAGTAGCTCTTAAGGTTACAGAAGTCTCCAAAAAATCCTTAACTGAACCGTATTGCACTATAATTATCAACATAACACTTAGTAAGTTTGTTGAATTAGAGGTAACAAAAGCAAACAAATATTAGCTCATATTTTCCTATTTGATACAGATTTATGGTAATTATTTCCAGAATAAAATTTTTATTAATCGTAACTATTTCCCTAATAATTTTTCTATACTTTCCTAATTTAACATTTCAAAAAGTTTCGGCTCAACTTATATTATCACCCGAAATAAACGCCTTAGATGCTAGTTTTAATAAACCTAAAATTTATTCTTTTGTCGAATCGGGATTTAATTATAGTCAACAACTTTACGGTAAACCGAGAATACCAGTAAAAAAAGTCAATTTAAACTTAAATACAACTCCTTTAACTTCACTTGATAATGCAAATCAAGGAGAGTTTACTATTTACTTAAATCGTAAACCATCTGAATATGCTTTCCATGGTCAATTAGCTCACGAAATATTTCATTTATTAAATGCACAATTACTTGACTGCTATGCAGAGGGTTTAGCTACTCTTTTTGCAGAAAAATTGTTAACTCGTAATAACTTAAATTGGAGTGGTTGGGAAGAATATTTTCAACAAGGTTTTGAACCTTTTTATGGCTTGAGCTACTTTATGATGAAAGAAGTTAGCGATACAGCAGGCGAAACAAATATGAGTCGTTTGCTTGAGTTTGTTGTTTACAATAATTCTATGAAAAAGTGGATGCATATTAATATTAGTGAATGGCTATCCTCAATGTCTGATAATGTAAAAATTGAGGTAGAAGAAGTGATTAACAAACATATTACTCAAGTTCAACAAGTAACTGAATCAAATAATCAGATGTATAGTTGTTTAGAACCTAGTTAAATAATTTTATTTTTTCCTGAAAAAATATTGATTAATTCTACTCCCTTTAAATCTTTTTTTCCTTTCTGCCTTCTGCTTTCTGCCAAGGTCCTCCAAAGTGTAAGTTATAAATCGAAATAAAATTATATTATTACTTACCATATCAGGACTTATTCACTTAAATGAATGATATACTATTTGTGGTGACTCCTACTATATATGGTGTTTATAGCTAAGTTCTATATATGTTCATTTTGCTAGTAGAAATAACATCAGCATTTAGCTTTCATTTTTTAAATATATTTAATGAATGACTAAAGATTAGAGTCGTGACCAATTTCATACACAACTTTCATTCTCTTTGGAGACTAATTCCTCCTTAGATATGATAATGAATTAATAACTTATAGATAATACCTAATGTCTGAATGCTTATGAAATAATTATTGAGTAGAAAAGAACTAATTAATATATCTCCCTATTTTCTATCGTTGCTTTGACAAAAAATATTAACAATAGTATTAAACCATAATATAGTAATTGTGTGACATTTAAACAACCTGTTTACCGATCTATTTTGTGTTTAAGCTATTTTTATAAATAGCCAGGTATTTTCCTTAACCTAAAAGAGCAATGATGAGAATTTTAGCCTTGAAAAAATGTCACATTACTCCTGTTCCTTACTCCCTTAAACTAAAAAAGTAACTATGATTATTAGAAATAAAAACTGGCTCAAATTACTGCTAACCTTAAAAGGGTCTATTGTGCCTCAAGTTTGGCAACGAGTAGCAGTTGCAATGATTTTTTCTGCAATAATTACGATCCTTTATAAAATTGGATTCACTTCGATACATCAACCAATTTTAGTTAGTTTAATTCCTAGTGTAGTATTGGGTTTATTATTAGTTTTTAGAACTAATACATCTTATGACAGATTTTGGGAAGGGCGAAAAGCTACTGGGGGAATTATAATTTCTTGTCGATCTTTGTCAAGGCAAATATGGGTAAATATTCCTGAAAAAACTCCAGAAGATACAGAGGAAAAAATAGCAGTAATTCGACTTTTAGCAGGATTTTTAATAGGTACAAAATTACACTTAAGAAATGAAAGTTTAGACCTAAAAATTCGGTCAATTATTAGCGAAAATCAATATTTAGAACTGAAAGAAGTTAATCATATTCCTATGAGAATAGCTAAATGGATTGGAGATTATTTCCGTAAAGCATACGATCTGAATTATATAGATAGTATTCAGCTTTCTACCTATAATCAAATCTTAGACTCTATGGTAAAAGATGAAACTGCCTGCGAAAGAATTTTAAATACACCTATCCCTCTAGCTTATGCAATTCACTTAAAACATTTATTATTTTTGTATTGCTTTGCTTTACCCTTTCAAATGGTAGCTAAATTATCTTGGATAACTATTCTTGTTGTAGGAATAATTAGCTTTGCTCTATTAGGAATTGAAGCAATAGGACTAGAAATAGAAAATCCTTTTGGTTATGATCCTAATGATTTGCCTTTAGATAATATGTGTGACAAACTATTGTTAGAACTTGAAGAATTACTTACTTCTGACTCTCGAAAAGAATATTTAATTGATTGAGATATACTTACTTCAAATAGTCAAAGTCTAAAATTTAAACAGTAGAAAATGATTTTTTTAGGGATTTTAATGTATAAGTAAATATCAAAAACATTAGCAGAAAAAAAATATAATAATACTTTACTATTTTACCACATAAATAAGACTCAAATTCAGCATTTAAACTATTGAATTTGCTCCTATTATATCTTTGATAAAATAGTATAGTATTCAAAGCAAAGATTATGAAATAATGCTTAAAGAATAATCTCGGAAAGATTATGCCTGCTCCTTATTACCTACATTTTGTACTACAAAATATATTATCAAAAGAAAAGAAAACTTGAGTAAGTATTTAGACTTATAATATGGGGTAGGAGAGGATCGTAAATCAATAGAATGATATCAGTTGAAATTTCCAAAATCTTTCTATTACTTGAATACTTTCATCTCAAATAATTTTCAAGTGCTTTCATTTTACACTACTATTCAATTGTTGATTATTTGAACATTTTATCTGTTTTCATCTCAAGTTTCTCAATTGAGCAGATAGTATTTTTTCAAACTTGAAGGAAAAAACTTTAGTAATTATAGACGCTATGAAGTGAGGTTAGATATACTCTATAACTTCATAATTAATCAATAAATTAATTGGTTAAAAACATTAAAATATCCAACGTAAAGTATGTCTATTATTAAGGCGACCTAATTAACTTTTGAAAGTATATTTAGTCCGGTTTAAAGTTTTTAAGCAGTTGACGTTAACCACAAGTATAAACCAAGCCCATAATTAATCTTAAATATTTCGATAAATGGGGAGATTTAAGGACTGCACTATCAGTTAAAAATAGGGAGTATTTGATAAATATAAAAACTCTCTAAATAAATTGTTTTCCTTAATATTTTGACCACATTTATTCTGTAGTTAATTTCATCCTATCAAAAACATTGGTCACCAAAATAAATCTACCTAATCACTTTTTTTACATTTATATTTTTGACCCTATTCCTCCCACTTATACTTATAATTTATAAGGAAAATATAATTCATATTTTGACTCTACTTTTTGTATATTAATTTATGTGAATTTGTGGTAAAAAAGTTTATCAAAAGTTTCCTTTTTACTGTTTATGGATCTCGTATACAAGCAAATTTTTATGACCTTAAAGTAAACAGTTTTTTGTGAAGTTTAGCTCGTTATTTCTGTTTTTTTCTCTAGGCTTTTAAAATATGATTCTCGACATAGTTGACTTTTAACTATCAACCATTTCTGTTGAATTTATCCGTAATTTTTTGATAGTTATTGATATCTATATCCCTTAATGTGATATATAATTTAAATCATAAATATCTATTTGTGGAGTAACTTTAATCGCTATTTTATACAAATATTAAATCGGATAAAAATTTAATATTGGTTAGTAAATATAGATATTATTGAGTCTTCTATTGCACTATTTGCCATCATTAAAATGTTAAAATTTAACTGGCCATTAAATTCTTTGATGCCTTGGAACTTTTTTTCAGATTAATTTCCAGACCAAACTATCATCTATAATAGTAGATCTCCATAGTTTATACAAATTAAATACATTATAAATTATTTTAATTCTTGTTGTTTATCTCTCGAATATAAATCAATAATTTTGATAGTATTTGGTTCTATATATTCTATGGATTTATCCTCATCTCTATGATAATCTAGATGAACATAAAATCATGTAGATTCTTAATGAATTGTACTTGTTTTTAGCTCATAAATTTTCACTGTTTATAACACCATAGATATAAAAATATGATTTAATCCTCTGGGATACAGTTGTTCTAATACCAGACCTAATTTATCATCATTAAAATACTCTATTTTTACTTCTTGAGCAATTAAATTTTCTATTGCTTTTCCCTGAAAAAAAATTGACGATTAGAAATATAGTATAAATAAAACCTTACCTAGTCTATTTAAGAGCATTCCTTTGGCTGCTTGACCCCCTATTATTTTTTCTGGTAGTTCTTCTCCTAGTAGTTGATTAATTTTATTCTCCATACCAATCTCGTCAATAATTCCTGCTAATAATCTTAGATGGTCTATATTGCTCACTTCTACTAACATTGTCTATTCTTTTTTTTTATCTTCACTTTCTGTCTATAATTACAGTTTGAGGTGTTTTTTTCTTGAGTCTAAATACTTACTCAAGTTTTTCCATATTTATATACTATATTTTGTCGTAAAAGTGTTGTTTATAACTACGACTATTGACAAAAAATTATTAATTTTATTGATAATATAATGAGTAAAACCTAAGCAATTTATATATCTAAGATTAGTCGCACTACCATCAATATTTGCTTACATAGACGAAAAGAAACTAGCGATATTAGCAGCAAAAACAAGTTATTAAAAAAGACATAATCCCAAAATACTAGATTTATAAGAATTTCTTTGAATTTGTCCATATTAATAGCAGTCAAACTTAAAAAAAATGACATCTGAATGGTCAGAATCATTTAGCGATAGAACGACCTTCTGGTGATAGGTAAAGCGTTAAAAAAAATTGCTTTGCCCCATAAAAAAAATTACCGTGATAGAGAAAAAGATGAAGAGAAAAGAAAATAATTTATGACATAAAAATCTAAAAAAAAGCTAGAACAAACAACCCCATCTCCTAGGTTGGAAGGGAGCAATAAGGGTCGGTAAAATCCAGCAATTGACAAAGCGAAAAGATTATAGTTATAGATAAAATAAACTTTGCAAAATATATTATGATTTAAAGTCAGGAAAAAGAACTTTAAGGATAACTATTATAAGTAGTTTCTGTCAGGGAAAATTATTTTCCCCATTGATCTTTGAGGCTTCTTGTAATCGTGCTGGTTTTTGAAAAGTGGTTAGCACAGAAATTGTTCTCAGAATTACAAAAGGAACAATTAAAGTCATGTGCAACTTCTTCCAACCTACAAAATCTAGGGAGTGCTAAAAAGGTTAGTCCATAAGATGTAAGGATAAGATTCAGAAAAACTTTTAAATTGCCAAAAAATGCTGAATAGCCCTTAGTATACATGCATACAAATTGTTAATAATAGTCTTATTTATAACGGTAAACAGGATTATAAATACAAGATTTTTAGCAGCCAATTTGTTGAAGAATATCAACAAAAACTTATCTTTCAAAATACCAAAAAACTTATATATCAATTATTACTAAAAAATATCTTTTTTACAGGTATTGCTTGAGGAAGATAGGTAAGTTTCAACTGAGGTTATGAATTACGCTAATCGCAAATATGCTAAATTTCTAAAACATGCTAGAGGTGCCCTCAAAAAAAATGTCGATTAACTATAAGGTTATTATAGAATTAGTAAAAGCAGAGGGTTATCAATTACTATTTTTGCCACAATACTCTCCTGATTTAAATGACATAAAACATGATTTTAGTGCATTAAAAAGATATAGAATGTATTCACCTATCAATAAATATCTTGATAAAATTTTCGTAATTGTTGTGCAGTGTCTCATTCTTATTTAAAATAACTATAACTTTATATTCATTACTACTGTATTATAGTTGCACAAGTTTAATTTTTAACCCATACTTTTTCTTGATTACTGTACCATCAAAAAGATGTAAGGATGAGATTCAGAAAAACTTTTAAATTGCCAAAAAAATGCTGAATAGCCCTTAGTATACATGCATAAAAATTGTTAATAATAGTCTTATTTATAACGGTAAACAGAATTATAAATACAAGATTTTTAGCAGCTTGTTGAAGAATCTCAACAAAAACTTATATTTCAAAATACCAAAAAACTTATATATCAATTATTACTAAAAAATATCTTTTTTACAGGTATTGCTTGAGGAAGACAGGTAAGTTTAAACTGAGGTTATGGATTACGCTAATCGCAAATATGCTAAATTTCTAAAACATGCTAGAGGTGCCCTCAAAAAAAATGTCGATTAACTATAAGGTTATTATAGAATTAGTAGAAGCAGAGGGTTATCAATTACTATTTTTGCCACAATACTCTCCTGATTCAAATGACATAAAACATGATTTTAGTGCATTACAAAGATCTAGAATGTATTCACCTATCAATAAATATCTTGATAAAATTTTCGTAATTGTTGCGCCAAATAGTGTCTCATTCTTATTTAAAATAACTATAACTTTATATTCATTAACACTGTATTATAGTTGCACAAGTTTAATTTTTAACCCATACTTTTTCTTGATTACTGTACCATCAAAAATTAAATTCCCCACTGCATATAGAACAAATTCTTCTTTGACATTTTGCCATACATCTTCTGAATTTAAAGACTTTATTATTAAATAACGGTTGATTTTATCGTGACTAATATTTTCTCTCTGGGTTTGCTAAGGAGCGTTATTGTATAATACGTGTTAGATTTGAGTAAATATTGACAGCATTTAACATAATGAAAATCCATATTTTTACTGGTAATATAATCATATAATTATTATCTAATTATTTACAATTTTGAGAAAATTAATCTAACAATTTTTAATCAATTTTGCTATTCCTAAATCACATCTATTTAAAATGATATCTATCTCAAAAAAAAAACTAATTATATTATGGATAATTTAATATGAAAGCACCCTATATATAGTGTACTTCCATAAGTCTTGAAATTGTTGGAGCTTACATTGGCGATCGCAATATAGATGGAGCTAGGGGGTTGTGGAATTTTTTGCCTGGTGTCTATCGACAGTATTCACTCACTTATACAGACTTTTGGTGAACATAAGAACCTTTTGGTCAGCATAAGAAGAAATATTCCCCAACACACGACATAAAGCAGTTAGTAAAATAAGTAGTCTAATTAACTATATTGAGAGATTGAAATCTACCATTAGACAGAGAATATCTCATGCAATGTCAGAAAAACTTGATCATTTTCTAAAAAAGATCGAGAATCATATTCTAGCTATCTGATATTTCTCGAACTACAATAATACATCCTTACTTGTTTAGAACTACCTGAGTTTTGGCGTTTGCAGAGGATGGTGGAGGCAGTTATGTAGCTTCTAAAAATGCCGTGGCTAGAATTGCCATTCCAATTCCCTTTAACACTTCAAAATTTTGTATATTATAACAGAATAATGATAAGTCTTTCAGATTCACCACACCTCATTTCCTTTTTTGGAAACAATATCTAATTTACATGATTTTCAGTCTTAACTAAACCGTATTAGCTTATACGATTTTCTAGTCAACTTTGGTATTATCATCAAAAAATCCGGGTATCAAAAATACATTTGTCGGTTCTTTTAAGCTAGTCGAAAAGATAGAAGACATAGCAATTTTTGAGTAGGTATGTATGGTGAATTGTGGGTTATAACTTGGGATGACTTAGTCAATATTGTCCCTGGTATGATAAATCTATCATCAGAGAAAAAAGCTCTATTATCAAAGGGGATTAAAAGCGATGCCTATATTATTAGATTAAGTATTTGTACTTTCAAAAGCTCACAGTTGATTTAATGACAAAAAAAAATTTAATTGGCTGATCTGAATTTTGTTAGTGGCCTTAACTTAAAAAAGTCAACAATTGGGACTTCAAAATTTTCTATTCAAAAAAAATGACTCAAAGTCAGTCTAGCTAAGGGAATTACGTCGATACCCTAAAAATAGTTAGAACCGTTGATAATTTAGGATTTATACTTTTTTGATGTAAAATCCTCTTTATGTCTATATCCGAGCCTGTTTTCTAGCTATATTTTGTTAAGTACCAATAATAATTATCATTTTTACTATTGATCGTAATTTTTAAGAATTATAGCAGTCAAAGTATAGGTTAAGCCATCTAAGCCATCAATCTTAGTTTATACAGCAAATCCGGAATAGAGGGAGTGTCCTAAGCTTTTGTTCGATTGCTATGCCTTAACCCTTTAAACCATTGTTAGTAATACTCTTGAAGTGCTTGTCACCCCTTGAGGTCATTGGGACATTTTGCCGCATCACCTCTCCTTCACGTGCCGTACATCATAGTTTCGCTCATCATAAGGCCCCTGACAATGGACATATGTTTAAGGGTTTGCCGTTCATACTACTATAGCTATCCTAGTTTAGATAGAGACGAGATTTTCCTGGCTTTCAAGGGTTTTAGCTAAAAAAGTGTCTCATTATTATTCGGAATAACTTATAGATGCCACCCTTGCTAATAGCTGAGTTTTAGCCGTTGTCAGTAGTTTCAACTAAAACTAATGTCTCCAGTAGCCTCCTATGTCTGGGTATCCTAGCTATAAGGTTATACTGTTGCTTGTTAAGATATCCTTAATACTTGATCTTTCTAGTGTACGCTTTCCCTACTTCCAAATAGAGGAGAAATCAAGGGTTTACTTGGTTCCCATAATCTTTTTCGCGTCTTAGGCTAGGACTGCTTAACTGTGGCGTTTTACCAGCAGTGTCCTGAGCCATAGTAAAGTACCGAGAGGCAAGCAAACCATACCGTTTTGGTTTGCTGTAGATACTTGGATAATTACCCTTAACTAGGGTGACGACAGTTGTAATAGGATTGGTATTTACTCAATTTGGAGTGACAACTCTTGCAGCAAAGGCTAAAGGACTTAAGCCTTTGCTGATGTTTAGGTCATGCAACGACAGTAATCAGCTCTACCTCAAATTACCTGACTTACAGAGTCATTGCCTAACCAAGATGAGAGGAATTTAACCTCGAAAAAATTGCGAGTTATTATTTTATATCACCTATGGTCATTATTAGAGATGTGGGCTACAAGTACTTATTGACTTTTTTCGTCCAACGAGTCACACTCAGCAAACCCTAATTAGACTACAAAAAAGATAAAAAATTAAGCAAAATTTTAACTCTCAATCAAAAAAACACTCTCCCCATCGTAAAATTAATTCTAGACTGAGGTGTAATGCCAATAACTTTTTTAATTAGTATTTTTTAGGTTTAATCATGCTACTTTCGAGATCTAGCGGTATTTTACTGCATCCAACTTCTTTTCCCAGTCCCTTTGGAATTGGTGACTTAGGCCAGGAAGCATACAATTTTGTGAATTTTTTGAAAAATAGTGGACAAAAAATTTGGCAAGTTCTACCATTAGGGCCAACAGGCTTTGGCAATTCTCCCTATCAAGCTTATTCAGCAATGGCAGGAAATCCTCTGTTAATTAGTCCAGATAAGTTAAAAGATGAAGGATGGCTTTCTGAGGAAGATTTTTCTAATATACCAGAATTTCCAAGGGATAAGGTAGATTTTGATTCAGTTGCCCAAGTAAAAAGTTCTTTGCTGAAAACTGCTTACCAAAACTTTCAAAAATATGCTTCTGAAGAAAAAAAAGAGACATTCAATCAATTCAGTAACAGTAAAGCTTTTTGGTTAGACGATTATGCTTTTTATATGGCTTTGAAAGAGGCTCACGAAGGAGCAAGTTGGCATACCTGGGATCAAGACATCGCTCATCGTCAACCACAAGCATTAGCAGAATGGCAACAACGTTTAGCTGATAAAATTCAGTACCATAAATTTCTTCAATATTTATTCTTTCAGCAATGGGATCAGCTGAAAAGTTATGCTAATCAACAAGGAATTAAAATCTTTGGCGATGTTCCTATATATGTTGCCCATGATAGTGCTGATGTTTGGTCACATCCAGAAATATTCTCTTTAGATTCACAAACAAGTGAACCATCTTTAATGGCTGGCGTTCCCCCAGATTATTTTAGTGAGACTGGTCAACTATGGGGTAATCCAGTTTATCAGTGGGATAAATTGGAACAGGAAGATTTTTTTTGGTGGGTACAACGGATTCAGTCTATGCTGGATATAGTTGATTTGATTAGGATTGACCATTTTCTAGGTTTGGTTTCTTATTGGGCAGTACCCCAAGGTGAAACTACAGCTAAAAATGGTACATGGATTACAGCTCCAGGTAGGGCTTTTTTTAAAACTATTAAAGAAAAGTTAGGTAAACTGCCAGTTATTGCTGAGGATTTAGGAGTTATTACTACTGAAGTAGAACAATTACGGGATCAGTTTGAATTTCCTGGTATGAAAATTCTACATTTTGCTTTTGACTCAGGTAGTGATAATCTCTATTTACCCTGCAATTATAATTCTGCTAATTGGGTTGTTTATACTGGCACTCACGATAACAATACTACTGTCGGCTGGTTTAATAAGCGTTCTCCTCAAGAACAGGAAAGAGTTTATCGTTTTGTTGGTAATAGTTGGGGTCATGGCATTCATTGGGATTTAATTCGTTTAGCTATGTCTTCTGTGGCTTATATGGCAATTTTTCCTCTACAAGATATTTTAGGGTTGGGGGAAGAAGCTATTATGAATCAGCCTGGTGTTCCTGATGGTAATTGGAGTTGGCGTTATCGATCAGAGATGTTAACTTCAGATATAAGTGATCGCCTCAAAGAGGTGACAGATATTTATGGTCGTACCCCAACAAATAACGAGGATTAATATTAGTGGTACTTAAACATTTTCTAGTCCAAAAAATCAGTCAAAGTAAGTTTAGACAAGGGAATTACGTTAATGCTATCAAAATAGCTAGAATCCGTTATCCCCCATGTGTTATAACTTTTTTACCTAAAAGCCTTGATCATTCTCCCTGGCCGTTTTTTTCCAATTAGGAGAAATCATACATAATCTTTAATAGAGTTGTTGGGAAATAAGGTAAAATAAGTTAACAGCAAATTGGCCAACTTTAATGCTAAACATTAAATAGGCTTTAAGACAAGATAGGTTACTCAGAGCATTAACAGGATTAAATCGTAAAGCATTTCAATCCTTGCTCTCAGCCTTTACTCCGGTATATGAAGAAATAAGGTACTACCAGAGCGCAAAATTAACAGCGTCCAAGGATTTATAGAACGTTTTCCTGGAGTAGAACGAGTGGTAATAGATGGCACAGAATGGCCATTGCAACGATGAACGGACTCAGAAAAACAAAAACTGAATTATTCAGGCAAAAAAAAGCGTCTATCTCGCAAATATCTAGCAGCAGTAGAGCACAATAAGCAAGTGTTGTTGTTGAGTAAGGCAAGAGAGGGAAAGTTACATGACTTGAAACTCCTAGACCAGGAAAAGTCGATAGGAAATATACCTGTGGAGATACCAATTGAAGTTATGAGTGGGTTTCAAGGTATTAACATTAGTATAAAAATATCAGCATACCCCATAAAAAACAAAAAGGGGGAGAATTAACAGCAACAGCAACGCCTTAAAAATCGGAAATTGAGTCAATAAGCGGGTGATATGTGAAAACGCCTTTGTGGGTGTCAAACACTACGCGACTGTAAATCAGATTTACCGTAATCACAAGAATGATTTTGATGACAAATTAATGTTAACAGCAACTGGGCTATGGAACTTGTACCTAATAGCAGCATAAATAGCTAAAGTCACTAACCAAAATTGCTCGGTTTAAGTTTTCATTTTTCCCTAACCTAAGTTATTTTCCAACAACTCTAATTTTTATAGCACTACAAAAAAGTATTGAGACATTAATGAAATTAAAATCTTTTACAACCAATAGATAGCTTTAACTTAAGCTGATAGCTTAAAGCTATACTATTTATTGTATTTGGGTGTTAGTAGAAGTAAGAACAACTTCTTTGACTTCACCCGGTTTTCCCAGTTGCATATTTTGCCCATTATCAATAGGTATAATTATTCCTCCAGCATTGCCTGCGAAAAAAACCAGTTGCTTTTGGGCTGACCAAGTTTTCTGAGTGCCTTGAGCTAAAGTCCCTTCAAACGCTACTTTTCCATCTATCTTTATTGATACCCAAGATTCTTCTTTCGCAATTACACTGAGAACTACAGGTTGTCCATCATTTTGTTTATCTGACTTTTGTGTTGTTTGATCTGAAGATCTTCCCTCAGTTTTCCTATTTTTCTGAGAAACTGGAGGTAAAACATTAACCTCATTTTCTCGTTCATATTGTTGTTTTTCAGACTTAGTAATACCATCTCGTATCCATATATAATAAGAGTTATTAACATAAGGTAACAAACGAACTGCTAAAATAACAAGTAATACATATAAAAAGTAAAGATGATATGGTCGTAGCTGAAGCATTGATAAATTCGGCAGAGATTTTATCGTAATTTCCTGAACTTTTGCAGTTGGAAATGAGTTTGCTAGTTCCTCTCCATCTAATCCTATAGCATCTGCATATCGCTTAATCATACCTTGAATATAAACTGGCTCTGGCAGTTCTTTTAAATTACCTTCTTCTATTGCTTCTAGTAAATTAATTCTAATCATTGTCACTACTGCCACTCTTTTTAAACAAATAGAATGTTTATTTCTAAACATTTTTAATTTATCCCCGATATCTTTTAATGCCTGACTTTGTTTTTCTTCAAAAGATATTTTTTTTCTTCGATTAAAACGTTGCCTTAAAGGTACAAAAGAGAAACTTTTTTTTAGGTTTTTGATTGCTGTTAAATTCACCATTGCTTTAACTTAATTTATATAAACTATAACTTGTTTAGTTTGGATAGTTATCCCATTTGGAAAAAAGTTGGCTACAAATTACTAGGAGTTATGATTCAGGATTTATAATTCAGAAGACACAGCATCTAACCATTTATTTGAGAGATTTATTATCTATTATTTTTCTATGGGCATCTATTTTAGTTTCTTGATGAGAAAGGATAAACTTGATTTTTCATCAAAGAGACATCACATCTTATATAAATTATTTTAATCACTTCTATTACTTGTAACATTATTTGATTTATTTTGTATAACTTAATTTGAGCAATAATATGATTAATTTTGGATGCTTAGTTTAAGAAAGAATTTTGGCTATGAAGAATCCTAAATATATCTATAATACGATTGAATAAAATTTCTGTTTTTCAAAATATATTTTTATTAAACAAGTAGTCAACATTCAGCAATCAGGATAGTCATTTTTTTGACTTGCATGAAGTATATTTCAAGCCTTACTTAAGCATCCGATGCTTGTTGTTGCCCAAGTTCAAAAAGCTGATAGCTAATTGAGGGAGCAAAATTGACCCAGCACAAAGTATAAAATAATTTAGAAATATTATTTAGATATTTAAATTATTTGAGCCACTTAGTTCAGACTTTAAAAAACATACTTGTTTGTCATAAAAAAGAGTTTTTAGCTGAATTTAGATTCAATAATTTGGTCATCCAAAAACTCAATTTCAAAATCCTTTAATTGTCTATAATGGCCAATAGGTAAAACTGACTCTCCAGGCAACTGCAACTTAATTTGACCAATTGCAGTACGGTGTAGTTTAAGTACACGATGTCCCAATTTATCTGCAACTCTACGAATCTGGCGATTTCTGCCTTCAGAGATGACCACTTCTAAAAGAGTTTGAGAACTATTACATTCTTTTAAGACTTTAACCTCAGCGGGTAAAGTTTTTTTACCAGATAAAATAATACCTTGACGCCACAACTTTAAGATTGATTCTTGGGGATGACCTTCTACCAAAACTTGATAGGTTTTAGAAAGACAATATTTGGGGTGGGTTAAACAATAAGTCACCCGACCATCATTTGTGAGGAGTAATGCTCCTGTAGAGTCTGCATCTAAACGTCCTACAGGATGAATACCTTTTCCATTTCGTAGTTCTGCGTTTAGGATATCTAAAACTTTACTACGTTTCCTAGGTTCCGAACAAGTTGAAATTACTCCCATAGGTTTATTTAACAATAAATATATGGGTGATGGTCGAGCTTCGGGTCTAATGGGCAAACCATCCACTTCAATATTGTCCAAGTCTGGTTGAGCCTTTTCTCCTAATTGGACAATTTTACCATTAACCTTTACTCGTCCCGCTATGATCATTTGTTCAGCTTGACGCCGAGATGCTATGCCCCACTGAGATAATATTTTTTGTAATCTTTCATCCATATTATTTATTTCATCACTTTATTGGATATTTTCTCCTACCCTAAATATTTAAAATCTGCTAGTTTATATATTTCTTATCTCTGGAAATAATTACACAATTGAGTATAGAGTATACTAATCCTCATGGTGTCTTTAATGAATAAAAATTTACCACAACTGCATCATATTTCTGGTTCTGATATTGCTGATCAGAGTTTAGATGAAATATCAACAAAAAGAAAGAGTAGAATTGTTAGTAGGTTCCTATCTCCTGCTTTGCAATTTTGGTTAAAATCACAATTAGAACAGGTAGAACAATTAAAGGTTCATATTGAAGGAGGTGATCGCCAAATTATTACAGGTCAAATCCCACGAGTTTCTCTTGCTGCTTCTAATGTCATTTTTCGAGGATTACATTTGACTGAGGTGAAATTATCTGCTACTGGTATTCGGATTAATATTGGTCAAATTATCAGGGGAAAAAAATTGAAAATCTTAGAATCTTTTCCTATATTTTGTCAGATTAAATGTCTTCAATCTGACTTTAATTCTAGTCTAAAATCTGGTCTTTTGTCTCAGGCTATTGTTGATTTTTTAACCCCACTATTACAGTCAGATTTTATAGAATGCCTAGAGAAACCTATTCGATTGTATGACCAAAAAGCTGAAATATTTACAGGTCATCTTAGTCTGTTTGCTAACTTTATGTCTAAGTTTGATGAAAAAATCCCAATAAATTTACATACTAGTTTAAAGCTTGCTACTAGTTGTAAATTATTGCTAGAAAATTTTGAATTTCAAGTTTTACAAAAGTCTAATTATGACCTTTCAAATACCATCAAAGTAGATTTAGGTTCTGATGTTAAACTACAAGAATTAACATTAGAATCTGGTCAACTTATTTGTCAAGGTAGCTTAATAGTTAAATCCTAAATTCAACTATTAAAATTATTATTAGGAGTAAGGTACAAAATTCATTCTAGATTTTAGGGAAAAGCAAATAATTTGAGAACACAAAAGAAGAAAAACAACTGTGTTTGGTCAAAGGTTGATTTATCTTATATTTCAATTAGAGGTTAATTGCTCAAAAAATTTGTTAGTGAGGGCAGGAAATGGGGAGTTGGGAATAGGCAATAGTTGCAGTATGTTAATTTTTTTGCATTTTTCCTATTCAAGTCACGAAAAATCCTAAGTGAAAAAATATTAATTTCGTGATTTTTTGGTCCTTTTCTCAAGATAAGCCATCACTAACAGTGATGTATCATCAGGATTCTATATTTATTCATTCAGCCAGCCCTAATTATAATTTTTGAGGGCTGGTAAAAGTAAGGTGAAAAAATAATATATAAGGGGTGCAGTAAAAACATAACTGTCAGTGCGGTCAAGAATTCCTCCATGTCCAGGTATGAGTTGTCCAGAATCTTTAACACCTGCATCTCGTTTCATCATTGATTCCGTTAAGTCTCCAAGTAGGCTAGCAATACCTACTATTAACCCTAAGACAGCACCTGTCCAAGGGGAACCAGGCCAATCTAAGTACCAAGAACCTATTGTAGCTACTCCTACACTACCTAAAACTCCAAATACTGCACCCTCCACAGTCTTTTTCGGGCTTATTTCTGAAAGTCTAATTCGACCAAAGAACTTCCCGACAAAATAAGCACCTATATCAGCAGCCCATATACAGCAAAAACCAAGCAGAGTAAATGTTAAGCTCGAAGGCCAACTCAAAGGGTCTATCCATGAAGTATACTCGTAGTTTTCTAAAGTTATTTGGGATATCTGTAATTGAGCTTCAAATCCAACTCTGAGTCTAATCCAATAGCTAGGTAGATATCCACCATAAAATAGACCTAAAATTGATGATGCTATGTCAGCTATACTTGCTAATTTTGGCTGAAACAGTAGATAAAAACAGATTATAGTTCCTGCTAATGTAAATATGGCATCTACTAAATTAGGATTGAGAGCTGCTACTACTAACATGACTTGACTTAGCCCTAGAGTAGTTTTGGCTGCTGGTACAATACCTTTAGTACTAGCTAGTTGAAAATATTCGAGTTGGCCTAGGTAAACTATGACTCCCATGCCTGCTGTAAACCACCATCCCCCAAAGATAATCATTCCCAGAGCTACCGCAATTGCTACAAGTCCACTAACTATTCGAGACCAAGACATAATATTATAAACTTTAGAAATTTTAATTTTACCGAAAAATTTGGTTTGAAGCCTCCCCCATGATCTTTCTACTTATTAATTGTTTTGTTTTTAAACATATGTTATAATTCATTTAACTTAATTATTAGCTCTAAGGGTAATCCGAGACGAAAAACGGAAGCACCAGGCAAAAGTAATATCATGTCTGGTAATATCGTTTTTATATATATAGAATAATAGAAAAAAAATTGCCTGGAGTGATATTTTTATCCAACACTAATGCGAGCGCCATTATACTAAGACGCTTAAGTATTTAAAAATACCTAAGTTTAGATGAACTGGAAAGAAACTCCTGAGCTATCTAATGATCCCATAGAAAAGACCTGATATTTAAGCGCAAAGAGAAAAACAATGAGAGAAGTTTCTTCAGCTACAGGCTATCGTTTGGAGGCCATTAAGAAAATTGTACGTTGCTACAATCATCAGGGTCAAGAAGGATTGGTAGATAGTCACTATCAACATCTAGGACTAAAAGGATTTCTCTGTGAGTAACTACAGGCAAAACTAATAATGTTACTCCAGGAGAAAGCACCAGATGGAGGATTATGGAATAGGATCAAAGGGATTGCTTATACAACCAGCCGAACAACTCTGGCCGCTAATTAATGAATCTATAAGTAATCAAAACGAGTGAAAATTTATCCCAGATGGAAGAGATAGTCAATAGACATCTCCGAAAAATAAATAAATTGTGATAGAGTAATAAAAAATAGAAATTTTTGTAGGCAAATTATGACTAATATACTTGAGTATATTCAGACATCTTCCACAAGAATCAGAAATTTTATTAGGTATCAAGTATGAACGGGTAGAAAAGTTATTAAAACAAGCAAAAAAACTTTGTATCGAAGAAGCGAGAAATAGCCACAGCTAAAAAAGTTAGAATAATCGCTTCTGGTGGTGGTAGATCACCTAAATTATCGTTCTTGTGAACAAATCATTTTAACCTTAACTTATTTAAGACATTTGACAACTTTTCAACTATTAGGAATTCAATTTGGAGTCAGTGAAACTCTGCCAATGATATCTTTAATTATTGGTTTCCAATAATTGGGGAGTTGTTACCATCAAGTCTCCTAGAACAGGTAAAAAAAACTCAAGTGACAAAGAAATTATTAAGGAAATTTTAACAGAGTGTGAGTTAATCATAGATAGCTATGAACAGGGTATAGAAAGGCTAGAAAAATCTGAACAACAAAAAGAATATTACTCAGGAAAGAAAAAAAGTCATACAAGAAAAAGTTAGGTGATTGTGTTAACCAATGGTAAAGATATTGTTGATATCGAAGCTAGAAAACTAGGCCAAATAAGTGAGATAAATTTTTTTCGTGAAATCCAAGAAAAATTCCATCAAGAACAAAAATTTACCAGGGACAAAGCTTATGTGGGAGAACCAGCAATAAAAACGCCTAAAAAAAAGCCCCCTATTCAAGAATTAACCAGTAAGGAAAAGTCTCAAAATAAAGAGCTGGCATCTGAAAGAATTTTGGTAGAACATATAATTAGATTACTCAAAATATTTCGAGTAGCCCAGGAAAGATTCAGGCTAAATTCTGATAAATATACGCAAATAATAATGACTATTTGTGGACTTGTAATACTGGGAAGAGGGACGGTTATTTTGTCTTAATAAATTTGCCAATAATTTCTGAAAAAATTCTTGGTTGAAAATACTATAATTAGGGCTATATATTAATACTAACTATCTCTAATACCTATGAGACTGTAAAAATCAACTATCTTCTTGAAATAGCGATCGCTCCAATTAAGATAGTTATAGTATTGATTTGACTATTTTCGGAGAAGTCTAATGATTGATGATCGATGTATAAACTTAATGAAATAGCATTCGTGGTAGCGTTGCGTAGCAATATCGCTCATTCGAGGTCTCACTTATTATTATTGGTAGCTAGAACAAGGCAAGAAAAGAGGGTCAAAATAACAGTTCATAGCACAAAAAACTGCACTAACCTAGATATGAGTAAGTCTAATTCCAAGTCCAAGTACCAGATTAGCAACTGGTCTAAATATGATGTCTCCTTAAAGCAGAGAGGAAGTTTGATATTTGGGCCAAGTACAGCAGCTATATCGTCACTTTCATGGAACAAAGTTTTGGTGACCTACTCATAGTTTATCAAGGACTTGCAAAGTAGCCATATCCCTCAGGTTTTAAATAAACGATACTACCGGACATAATATAATCTATCTCTAAAGTTATTAGGTTTAGGTTTGTTCAGCAGCTTTGGGAGCAGTCAGCAAAACGTCACACTTGAGATTAGCCTCGGTAGACATACCCGCACATAAAAGCTGGAGAGGAGATCAAACTCTCCACCACTATTAACCTGTTGTTTTTTTTCTTTTCTATTCGCTGTTGCTCAAATTACTATAACATCAGGACGTTGCATGAACGTCCCTAGCTACTCTATTATTTCACGTAACAAAGGAATCTAAGTACCTCAGGAATTATGAAAATTGTTGATAGTTAATTTTCTTTACTTGAAGCTGAGGCAAAAATTAATTTATTTTTTCTCCACTCAAAATAAATATAGGATTAACTGCTGCGAAGGTTTGATATACTCCTCTAGTCTCCAGACGATTCAGAGCCGACTGGGCGACCTCTATATTCCTAACTTGTAAATCCGCAAAACTTTCAGAAACAGCATAAAGACTTTCTAGATTAGCAGCCGTAGCAATAATACGACCTTGTGGTAATAATTTTTTCCAAACCTCTTGCAATATAACTTTGATGTAACGACCTCCCTCTATACAAACACGGCTAGGTGCATCGGTTAAACTATCAAGACATTCGGGAGCATTACCTTCAATTACTGTGACATTTTCCACTCCAAAGCGGTTACAATTTCTCCTAATTAAACTTGCTACTTCTTGATCCCTTTCTATGGCAATAACTCGACCTTGAGGACATATTAAGCCAATTTCTACTGGTATGGTTCCTGTTCCTGCGCCAATATCCCATACTACTGAATCTGATTGTAATCGTAAATAAGATATTAATAGTAAGCGAACTTCTCGCTTACTCATGGGAATGCCAGGTAAACGTTCAAATAAGTCATCTGGGATACCTGGACTAACATAAGGCCAAAGTTGGGAAGGCATAGAAAATTATTTTTCAATGATAAATCAGAAAAAAGGAAAGATTAACATCCTTCTAACTCCAAGAATAGGCCATGGAGAAAGATTTCTAACACCGACAAAGGATGCTTTGGTGTTTGGATTTACTTACCTGCTAAAAGAATAGTAAAAAATTTGGTTTAAAGCTTCCCCCGCCTATCAGGCAACTTTTTAGTTATTTTTTTCAGTATATTTTATCCTAAATGTCAATTAATTATTCCCGCACAAGCAATCCGAGATAAAAAAACGGACACATCAGGCCAAGATCACGCTAGGGTAAAGTTTTGCAACATACAACAAGAAATTCCAGCAGCATAATAAATCTCAAACCGTCCTTGAGCTTTGGCTTGCTAGAACTACCCCTGTGCCTAACAGCTAGGAATAATTTCAATCTCAACTGAAGCTATTTGATAGTTCTTTACCTTAATAATTAGCTTTACAGTTTTTTGGGGCTTTGTTGCATAAATGTTGCGACTTTAACTTCTCTTGTGGGGAGAAGTTGATTAGAATTCTACTTTGTAGCTTTTTGGCTTACAATCCTGTATCATACGATTAAGTATAGCACATTGTATGAACAATTCCACTGCCTGATTGTCAAATTTGCGTTGTTGTAACTTACCCCCAAATATTACTTTCAACCATTACACAGGAGTTTTCTGACAGAAAACTTCTATGCTATCTCCTCTCACGTTTCCACTTTTTATATCCTACTCTACGAATCTCTCTGAGGTTCTCATATCTGGTATGAGGTGGACTCTTACAATTGCCTAGATGTCATATTACTATATTTTTAGGGGGCGGTATGGTCAGTTTGGCTCCTCTATGAGATGCTTGGGAGTAGCATTTGCGTTGAGCATAGGCTCTATGACCTGACACTTGAGCTATCTCGCTTTCTACCACCTCTAGTACAGGATGGGAGAAATAAGTGACCAGTAGAAGTGATGCCTTCTTCCTGAGATGGAATACTCAGAAGTGTGATCGCACTTGTAAAATAAATGGTCTAATAGCCAAGCTAAAAATGATCGGCATAGAGTTTGATGCTTGAGCCAGTATGAGCATAAATCTGAATCTGGTTAATCATCCTCGCTCAAACCCCTGAAATTTCCAGCAACAAGGTCTGGCTAGAGTACAGTTGAAATAGTCAATAAAATTTAGTATCTTCTGCTTGAGCTCTGAGGTGGAAGAGAAACTACTACGCCGGAGTCAACCCCTGGCCCAAATAGAGAACCAACACTCAATTTGATTCAGCCAAGAAGTATGTTTAGGGATATAAACAAAGCGAATCTGGTGAAACTCGTCAGACAAAAAAGCAGCACGAGTTACCATAGAGTCTCGAATACCTGATTTCTGTATTACCCCCAAATCAGTCTGAATACCACAACATTGAGCCACTTGACGGACTAATCATTCAGATTTATGAGTATTGAGTTGCTCTAATCCGAAAAATTCATCCTCCATCAGAATTCAGTATGGATAGTCTGTTCAATGTGTTGCAGAAAATCAACTTCTCTGGGGGTGGCCTTAATTGAAGG
The DNA here is from genome assembly GCF_000014265.1 of Trichodesmium erythraeum IMS101. Taxonomy (NCBI): domain Bacteria; kingdom Bacillati; phylum Cyanobacteriota; class Cyanophyceae; order Oscillatoriales; family Microcoleaceae; genus Trichodesmium; species Trichodesmium erythraeum. Next base: position 1,966,837 of record NC_008312.1, on the reverse strand, counting down.
GGTAATGATTTGTCTTTTGGCTATGTGCCAGTTGGCCAGTAGACATTGAGTACCTAGGGAAATGTACTCAAACTCATTGCGTTCGACTTGTCCTGGCTCTATTGGTTGAGTGGGGCCAATTCTCTCATTAGCTGGGATACTCGTCATTTTATCGGTACTAATCAGATGAATTCCTTTTTCGAGTAATTCTTGGGCCGACAGATATCACTGACAGATAGATTTAACCTGGTCGCGAAAAGCTACTGGGTCAGAGGGATTAGAGTTTAACCAGTAACGATGACCATGAGGTTGTAGAGTCCCTTCCTTTTAAAAAACGCCCCACACTAAGAGGTGAAATCTTCTCCACAATTCTTCTATCTATGGCTTTTTCTGCTAGCTCCCTGGGAGTCTAATGACTCACTGGTCTTTGAGATTGTCTTGGGTCTTCACTGGCCTATGCTACGATTTGGACCACTTGCTCCACGGAGAAAAATTTGGTTGTTCTTGGTCGGGGAGCATCACTGAGAATGTCTTCTATCAGTGTCTTTAACTTCTTGTCGCTCACCTGTTGAGTTTCAGCAATTGCCAGTTGTTCAGAAGCCTCCAACGACCTTTTTCACCACTGTCTCACTTGCCTTCTATGTAGTTATAGTTGTTCACTTATCGTTCTAATGTCGGTTCCAGAGGTCGCAGCTAGGATGAATTTTACTCTTCTGACTGGAGTTTAGACTAAATAGTTGAAGATAAAATCAAGTAAAGGATGGAAAAAATTTAGACTATCAACAGATATGATAAATCATTTTTGAGCTCAATAGACATCTCCAAAAATACTCAAACGCTTATACTAACTATTTTTAGTGGAGCGTTAGCTCACATTGAAGATAGTTAATTTGTACAGTTTTATGGTTATCAGAGATACTTCGTGTTACTAATTTAAATATTTATTAGACTTTGATTTATTATTTTTATCTCAGTTTTTGATGATTTTTACTAATATAAATTAGCCAATTCTTAGTCGGACTAAACTACATATTTTTAAAATTACTTTTCGATAATTATTATCTTTTAATCTGAATCTTTCTCTAGGAAGTATAAATATTTTAATTAATCTTATTACATGTTCTAAAAATATTCTTTTTTTGGGCTTTTCTTGATTTTCTTCTTTGATTTCTGGTGGCATTTCTTTTTTTCTTGGTTTCTTTTTTTGTGTAGTAGTTTTTTCTACTCCTTCATCAGCTTTATCTCCTTAAAATTTTTGTTTTTTATCAAATTTATCCTGTTGTTTTCTTAATATTTTCACATTACTTACTGTACCTTTTTTTTCTACTATTACATCCACTATTTCTGTTCCTTTTGGTATCGTTATTATTTAATTTTTAAAAGTATAATTTTTCTTTTTTCATATTTGATATTTTTCTTGGTTTTTATATTCACTTGGTCTTTCTCTACCTTGTTCTGTACTATCTAAAATTAATTATAATTCTGTTAATATCTCCTTTACCAATTCCAATTCATTTTCTTTTTTTTTACTTTTTCTAATAAAATTGCTGGCAGTAATTCTCTGAGAATATCTATCCAGTAAGTAAAAATATTATTAGCACTTGATTCACTTATAACAAAGTTAATTCCTAATGTTTTAAAACTTGGTATTTGATGTAAATAAAATCATGTTAAAATTATTTATTCTTCGTTTATTAAATTATTTTTTCTGACTCCATCTGCTTTAATTAATCTTTTTTTATGATTCTATTATTGGGGTATTTTATATTAATTTTATTAGCTATTTATAAGTAATACTAATAATTATTTTTGTTTCTTTTAGATGATTATAAATATATTCTAAAGTTGGATTCATTTGGGAGACTGTATACATAAATGGTTTTGATAATTTTACCTTATTTTCTATTTTGGAGATGTCTATTAATCTATTGACAATGAACCTATCCCACTAATTAAATACGATTAATCCACATATAGCAATGAGCGCTGGCATCTTTACATACTACCAATGTCATTCATGTAGTATACATCCTGCTACATGACTGACATTTTTTCTATGCGATCGTGACAACGGAACGGAGGCGCAATCGCACTACCTTAAAGTTTTATGCCATGCCTGAAAAAATAATGTGACATAAGGATGTCAGAAAATCCTTGCCAGGCAATAATTATAGCATGGCAGCTCGGATTAAAATTTGGTATTATAGACTCCCGCGTTGCACTTTGATTTAACTGACAACAAAAGAATCACAGTGTTATGGGAGTGTATTCGCGAAGCCTCTCGAGTGAGAGAATCGCCTCAAAGAGCAACTATATTCTATATTAATAATTGATATCTTTCACCACTACGGAAAAACTTGAGGATTTTCTATAAAAGCTGCATCCACACAGTCTCTAAAATGATCAAATTTCTTCAGTCTTTGTTTGCAGATCGTTTTTTATAGCAATCGAAGCAAAGGTTAGGACGTTAACTTAACAGCATAATCAACTCTCAATGCGAAAATTTTCTATTGTTCCTTCTGACTTTCTGACTCGATTTTTAATTGGAAACCAATAATGTTCTATTTCATTTAAGTCAGGAGAATATGGTGGTAAATATTCAAGCTCACAATTCACTGATTCTATTAATTCTCTAACTTTTTGGGATTTATGAAAACTTGCATTGTCTAATATTACTAATTGTCCTGTTTTTAATTGTGGCAACAATTTTTCTCTCAACCATTTTTCAAAAACTACACGGTTACAAGAGCCTTCAAATGTTAATGGAGCAACTAATTTTCCTTCACACAAACCACTTACAATACTTACCCTTAGACTTCTTTTTCCTGACTTTAAATCGTAATATCTTTTTCCCAATTCATTCCATCCATAACCATAATCTTCTCTATTATCCATACCTGATTCATCTATATACACTAGCTGTTCCGGCCTTTTATCGCGAATTTTGGCCAGAAATTTCTTTCTTTTGTCTTCATCTCTTTCTCTGTAACCGTAAGTTTTTTTTTCTTGTATAACCAATTTTTTTTAAGGCTTTACTTATAGTGCGATCGCTTACCTTATCTGGCCATTCATCAGCCATTTCTTTTTGAGTTTTACTGCCATTAATCTGGGCAAATTTTCTGAATTGTTCTAAGTCTGGTATTTTGGGATTATATCCTTTTTGATAACCTGTTTTTGCTTTTATATCCCCAGTTTCTCTTCTTCTATGTAACCAAGTATTGATGGTATTACGACTAATCTTAAATATAGAACTTACTTGAGTTTTACTCATCCCACCATCAATGGCCTTAATAACTTTTTGTCTTAAGTCATAGCTATAAGGAGAAGGCATAATCTTTCCTAGATAATTTTTCGAGCATTATGTCCTAATCTTTGCTTCGACTGCTATAACACAAACCACCAACGTTCTATCTTATTAAAATCTGGTGAGTATGGTGGTAAATACCAGATTTCACACCTTTGCTTGGCCACTAATTCTTCAATATAAACTGATTTATGAAACGTTGCGTTATCCAATATAATCACTTGCCCTGGTTGTAATTTTGGTATGGGAACAATTTTCCAACCAGTTCTCAAACAAGTCACGATTACAACTTCCTGTAAATGTTAAAGGAGCAAACATTTTTGATTGATTTATAGCTGCAATCCAACTAACTCTCTCAGTTCTTTTTCCGGACTTCATGCCTGGTACTATGAATGCCTTTAAATCCATAACCATAAGGATAATCTTCTCTATTATCTATTATTATCTATTCCGGCTTCATCTACATAAACAATATCTTTTTTGTCTATTTGATTCAGTTTTAAGGCCAACTTTTCTCTTTCTATTTCGTCTCTTTCTTGATAACCATATGTTTTTTTTTACGAGTAAACCCAAGTTTTTTTAAACTTCTACTAATAGACCTCTCCAAAATAGAAATTAAGGTAAAATTGTAGTGCCCAATTATATATATGCTGTCCCCAAATGAATAATGTATTAGAATATATTTATAATCATCCATCCATATACAAAAAGGATTATTGGTATTACAGATAAACAACTAATAAAATTAATAGAAAATGCTCAAAAAGTTGAAGACAAAAAAAGACAGACGATCGAAGAAAGAAGAAAAAAGATTAATTAAGGCAGGAGGAGTCAGAAAAAAGTCTTTAGGCAAAGCGGAAGAGATAATTTTGACATTATATTATTTGCATCATGTACCAACATTTCAACTGCTAGGAGCAATATTTGGAGTTAGTGAATCAACAGCAAATAATATTTTTCAGGCTTTGGAGCGATATTTTGATGGAATTATTACCATCTAGTTTACTAGAGGAATTCTCGGGAAAAAAAACGAATATTTATGGATAAAAGAAGCTTTGACAGAAATAGAATTGATAGTTGATAGTACAGAACAGGATATATTCAGGCCAAAAAATGATGGAAAGCAGAAAAAATATTACTCAGGAAAGCAAAAAAGTCATAGGTTAAAAAATCAAATAATAATCACAGATAATGGAAAAAAAATAGTTGATGTAATAGTAGGAGAAAGAGGTCCAGAGAGTGATATAATTTTATTCAAAAAACAACAAAAAAAGTTTGATAAAGAACAAAGATTTCAAGGAGATAAAGGTTATCAAGGTGGGTCAAGAATTGACAGGCCAAAGAAAAAAAATAAACCATAAAATGTCATACAAAGTAAAGAAAGAGAATCAAAAAAAAGCTCAAAAAATAATATTTGTAGAACATGTAATAAGACTGATAAAAATATTTAAAGTGGCACGAGAAAGATTCAGATTAAAAGAGAGTAATTATGAAAAAGTAATTTTAACAATATGTGGTTTAGTGAGATTAAGAGATTAAGCACTAATGTTAACATAAATCCTAACTTTAGGTCTAGTAAAAAGCAATAAATAATTACATAAAAATGCTAAATAATTAACAATAACTATCTGTAATACTATAAATATCATAAAAAATGACTATCTAGAGGAGCTGGCGATCGCTCTGGAGAAGATAGTTACAGTAAGGGAAGTGATAATTTTTGGAGATGTCTATTAGAGATTGCGTTGATGCAGCATTTAAGAATTGTCCTAACGTCTTTTCATAGCTGAACTTCCTTCCATACAAATGTACTATATGGGCCTTAAAAGCCCATCTATTCTACCCAGTAACCGGTAGTTGAAAAAATCGCGCTCAACTACTTTGGCTTGGGCATTGTGTTATTTTTTTTAGGGGTAAGTTCAGGCATAGTAGATAGTTGGAGCATTGAAGGATTTGGGCTATTTTAATAATTATCCCCCTTCCCATTTAGCGATCGCTATTCTAATTATATGTCCTAACTTAAATGGGTAGTGCTATATATCCTCAGCTAGAGTATGAAATACTTTTTCCCAGACCTCTGAGCAACTCCAAGGACTAAAACGGTTATAGCAGGACTTACGCAAAGATACTATATATAGCGCATAGTTAGTAGAGGGATGGCTATAATTTTTAGACAGCGATTGCTTACTATTGGTGGCTTTAGTCCTATAAAAACTTAAATAACTTAAGGCTTAGGTATAGTTGATTTTCCTTAGCTGTATAAGTGTTGCTCTATCTCAATAAATCTTGCCAGAAAACCCTAGCTATTAGAGAATAATTTTATTGTTGATTTGAGTTAACAATATGAATTTTAACTATATTGATTATTTTCAATATTTACTTTATTATCATACAAATTATACCATGACAAATTTAGCAAATCACCTAGAAAAAGTTAGCCATGATACAATAAACAGTTATTGAAAAATTGAAAATTTGAGTTCAGAAGATTTGTAGGGAAATGCCCAATAAGAAATTGTCAAAACTATAGAAGGATACCTAATTTTTGATGATACAGTTCTTCATAAAAAATAGGCTACAAAAATTGAATTTGTGCGACGACAATACAGTGTTAATGAACATCAGATAATTCGGGCTATAGGAGTAGTTAATTGTCTCTATTTTAATCCGAAAAGTGAACAATTTTGGATAATAGATTATCGTATTTATGACCCAGATAGTGACAAAAAAAATAAAATAGATCACGTTGAAGATATGATGTTTGATGTGGTAAATAAGAAGAAATTACTATTTAAAACGGTATTGATGGAGATTTGGTATGCAAAAAAAAATTAATGGTATTGATAGATAATGATAGAAAAATTTATTGTTTTCCATTAAGAATAAATCGTTTAGTAGATGATACTGTAGGTGTAGAAAAATATAAAAATATTTCTGCATTAAGCTGGAATGAATTATAAAAAATATCAGGTAAAATAATAAAAATCAAAGGTTTTACAAGGAATAAAAAAGTCAAGCTATTCTGGATTACTATTTCTGCCAATAGAACAGAATATATTGTTACTAATGACTTCAGTAAATTTTCTACAGATGATGTAAATTTGAGTCGCAAACTAGGTGGAAAATAGAAGAATTTTACGTTCTTATTTAAGCAGTTAACGGGAATAGAATTTTGCCAATGTCGTCAAGAAAAAAATTCAAAAAAATCATATTAATGGCGCTATTTTTGTCTGGAATTATTTGAAAAAAAATGGTATAAATTATGGAAAAAACTATCTATAAATTAAAACATCAATTATTATTCAAATATCTAACATCTGAACTCAAAAATCCTGCACTTAAAATGACAGTTATTTAAGTTTTTATGGATGGAGATAGTATCAGAAATACTTGGCGATCGCGATCAAAAAATTATAGCGATCACTCTATTTGCTATACACTATATATAGTGTCTTTGTGTAAGTCCTGTATAGATCACCCTGAAGTCCACAAATCTTTATGGCCAGTCTCTAGTTTGAAATTTCGGCTCTATATCTTTATAAAACAGCTTTCACAAATACAAAGAAGTGTTTGTTCTTTACGCTTCTGTCTACAGTCTTTTCATATCCTGATAATAAATTTTGAATGTGTTCCCATTGATCCTCACCCAAGCTATAACCTCTAGTCATTTAGAGCAGTCCTTTTCTGTTATTGCTATAGCTATTATCTAGACCCATACTATTCCTTTAATGTCAATCCCTCTATTTGATGACAAGCGCTGGTCAAAACTAAAATCTAGAGACTTTGATAGTTTTAAGAATAGGGTCACTACATCCTACTATTATGCCACCATTAGCCTGGACTTGTTCAAGTATCTGAATATGCTTTTCTGTAATAATTTCACCAGGTATTAATACTGGAATACCTGGTGGATAGGGACAAATTAATTCGGCACTGATATATCCTACAGATTTTTTAATGGGTAAACAATTCTTCTGAGCAAAAAAAGCATCTCTAGGAGAAATAGGTATTGAAAAATCATTCACTTTAAGGTCAAATTTTGTTCCATCGTTAGTAGGTAAATTAATCCTACCCCGATGCCTTAAACTAATCAAACCAGTTACTAATTGATTAATATCTGCCTTTGTATTTCCTGGAGAAATAATAAATGTCAGATTTAGAAAACTGGGTAACTCACAAGTAACTCCTAATTCCTGATGTAAAATTTCATCAGCCTGATAACCACTGAATCCAATCTGAGAAACTTTAATAGTTAATCTTGTAAGATCAAGAGCAATAAATCCTGGGTTGAAATAATTCTTAATTAGAAAATTGGGAGGGTAGTTGGGAGTTGGAAGTTGAGTATTAGGATTTGAGAATATTGCTCCTGAGTCCCCAATATCTTCTTTAACCCTATTCTTTAATAAATCTGAATCTTTTGATAAGCAAGTAAAATTTCTTTCTTCTGTCTTCTTTTCCCTTCTTTTTAGATTGAATACTGAATAATTCGAGAGTTGACTAATTCTGTTTCTAGCATTTTTAGCTAATTCCAGGGTTTGGCTCATTAGTTCCTCACCAAATAAAGCCATTTGTTGTCTGGCAGCATCAAGAGAAGCTAGAAGTAGATAACTGGGACTACTAGACTGTAATATCTGTAATGCTTGCTCAAGTCGATCAAGATCAATACGATTACTACCAACATGAAGCATTGATGCTTGAGTCATAGCTCCTAGAGTTTTATGAGTTGACTGTACACTTAAATCTGCTCCACTTAATAATGCTGGTATTGGCAATTCTGAATGAAAAGCAAAGTGAGCTCCGTGAGCTTCATCTACTAATAGAGGAATATTATATTTGTGGACTTGTTGGGCGATCGCTCTAATATTTCCACAAACACCATGATAAGTAGGATAAACTATCATAACTGCTTTAGTATCAGGGTGTTTTGCTAATGTTTGGGTAATAGATTCGGGAGTAATGCTGAGAGGAATATCCCAATTTAAATCATATTCTGGATCGATAAAAATCGGAATTGCTCCAGATAGAATTAAGCCAGAGATTACAGATTGATGAATATTCCGAGGTAAAATTATTTTATCTCCATTTCCACAAGTAGCTAGAATTCCGGCAATAATTCCTGAAGTAGAACCGTTGACTATAAATCTGGTGTGTAATGCGCCGAAGGTTTCTGCTGCTAATTCTTGAGCTTCTTGAATTACACCGTCTGGAGCGAATAAGTTATCTAGTTCTGGTAATTCTGGTAAATCTGCTGGAAAGACTTTTTTTCCTAATAATTCACTCAGGGATTGTGGAATGCTTTTTCCATGTTTATGCCCTGGTGCATAGAAAGGGGCATGAAATTTTTGGGTGAGATTTTGAAGAGTTTCAACTATTGGTGTCTTAGTTTGGTCAAACATTTCAACTTTCCTATACTTTAGGAGCTTTGATTAATTTACTCTACCTTTGAATACCTTTGCTGAAGCAATGGATGCTTTTCATCAAGCTATGTCTTCATGTTTTTTGAGTTTGTTGACATTACATATTATAGGCATTTGTCTCTCACAAAAAAGGTTGAGGCTATCTTTGTGCTACAAATTTCTCTAAGTCCTACTCATAGAGGTAGCTACAAAACTTTTTCTACTGAAAGCGATCACTGCAATCAGATTGAAGAATACAATACCCTTAAAGAGGGAGTAGGGAGTAGGGGAAAATAATTGATGATTTATCTGGCATATAATTAATTTCATTTTTTATTATTAAAAATTTTTAAATATATTTCTATAATTCTATAAGCTGCTAAACATTTAAATCACCTTAACAGAATTAAGTAGGTCGGTGTTGAAATTTGTCGCTATGTAACAAAATATAAATTCACCTCAAATCAACTGTATGGAGAATCTTAGAGTTAGTATACAAATCTTAATATAGCTAAGTTTTTTCATGCCTACCTACTTACCTTTATTTTTAAGTTGACGATTCCATTGAATAAAAAGTTCTCCTTCATTAGACTTCTCCGAAAATAGTCAAATCAATACTATAACTATCTTAATTGGAGCGATCGCTATTTCAAGAAGATAGTTGATTTTTACAGTCTCATAGGTATTAGAGATAGTTAGTATTAATATATAGCCCTAATTATAGTATTTTCAACCAAGAATTTTTTCAGAAATTATTGGCAAATTTATTAAGGCAAAATAACCGTCCCTCTTCCCAGTATTACAAGTCCACAAATAGTCATTATTATTTGCGTATATTTATCAGAATTTAGCCTGAATCTTTCCTGGGCTACTCGAAATATTTTGAGTAATCTAATTATATGTTCTACAAAAATTCTTTCAGATGCCAGCTCTTTATTTTGAGACTTTTCCTTACTGGTTAATTCTTGAATATGGGGCTTTTTTTTAGGCGTTTTTATTGCTGGTTCTCCCACATAAGCTTTGTCCCTGGTAAATTTTTGTTCTTGATGGAATTTTTCTTGGGTTTCACGAAAAAAATTTATCTCACTTATTTGGCCTAGTTTTCCAGCTTCGATATCAACAATATCTTTACCATTGGGTAACACAATCACCTAACTTTTTCTTGTATGACTTTTTTTGTTTCCTGAGTAATATTCTTTTTGTTGTTCAGATTTTTCTAGCCTTTCTATACCCTTTTCATAGCTATCTATGATTAACTCACACTCTGTTAAAATTTCCTTAATAATTTCTTTGTCACTTGAGTTTTTTTTACCTGTTCTAGGAGACTTGATGGTAACAACTCCCCAATTATTGGAAACCAATAATTAAAGATATCATTGGCAGTAGTTTCACTGACTCCAAATTGAATTCCTAATAGTTGAAAAGTTGTCAAATGTCTTAAATAAGTTAAGGTTAAAATGATTTGTTCACAAGAACGATAATTTAGGTGATCTACCACCACCAGAAGCGATTATTCTAACTTTTTTAGCTGTGGCTATTTCTCGCTTCTTCGATACAAAGTTTTTTTGCTTGTTTTAATAACTTTTCTACCCGTTCATACTTGATACCTAATAAAATTTCTGATTCTTGTGGAAGATGTCTGAATATACTCAAGTATATTAGTCATAATTTGCCTACAAAAATTTCTATTTTTTATTACTCTATCACAATTTATTTATTTTTCGGAGATGTCTATTTAAAAGTTTATGTAACAACTACTCTTACTTTTCAGTTGATTTGAAAAGACCATTAGCAATATACTATTTGACTGAGCGCCAAACCAATTCAACTCAGTTATCATCTAGACTATAGCATTTCCCATAGCCATAAGGTAAATTAGGACGGATAATTTTTATAGAGATCGCAAAACTGATAAAACCTTATTCTATAGACTTTAGAAAAAAAATTGTAGCAATTTGTTGCTGCGGAAAAAATGTCTATAAGCAAGCTCTTTCCTAGGTTTGGAGTTAGCCAAAATTTTCTTCAAACCTTAACCAAAAAATATCAAGAAACTGGGGATATTAAACCTTTACCTCAAGGAGGAAGTCTTCCTTATCAGCTTAATAGTGAATAATTAGTAATCTTATACCAATTCTCTATGAAGCTGCGCTTAATATAAGTTAATAATATATAATAGTGAAGAAAATTATAGAGCGATCGCTAATACCAATTCTCTATGAAGAAGTTACGCTTAATATTGCTTCTATTAGATAATTCCATTTAGTCAAAGATGCCAAAGTTAACTCGTCAATTTTCAGGAGAATCTCCGAAACTTTTTGCTGTAATTGTTGAATAATTTGGCAATTAACCCAAATTGTAACTTCCCCTTTAATTGTTACCAAAAACGTTCAATAGGGTTAAGTTCAAGACTATGGGAAAGTTGGAATATTGGTATTATGAATTCCTTGAAATCTACGTTTTTATGAAAAGTCCCATTGTCGAGCTGAAGAAAATTGATACTGCCATTAAATTCCTCAGATAATTGGTTGATAAATTCCTGAAAACATTGACCATCTAGGTGAGAAAATTCATAAAAATAGCAATCTTGAGTTTTTATCTCTATTGCCCCATAAAGATAGAAATTTTTTCGTTTCCACTGAGTGGATCCTAATGGCTTTACTCCCTTTACAGTTATCCTTTTACCAGGAATTGTTTTTAATCCTAAACGGGTTTCATTTTGGGAAAAGTAGCGAATTTTTTCACCTTTCCCGAATAGTTCATATAATAATACCTTCAATCCTAATTTCAGTTTTTTTTTAATTTTCTTCAGCTAAAACATCCTTTTTAATACTATAAGAACGAGGTGTTTTCGGTTGAGCTTTTAATTTATATCAAAAGATTTTATGAACGGTTTTATCGGCTAGTTGAACTTGATATTTTTCTATTAACCACTTTGGAATTTCTCCTAAACTATTGAACCCAATTGTTTCTGATAATTTGGCTTGTAAACCTGCTAAAATTTCGGGAGAAATTTTTGAAGTTTTTCCGGGTACATTTTTGACTTCTAACAGCTTTTTTAGTCCTCCAGCTCGATAAAGTGTGAGCCAGCGTGTAATCGTTGACTCATGGCGACCTAGTACCTTGGCTAGTTCTGCGCGAGTCAATACTTGATTGGTTTTTAGACAGTAAATCATTTAAATCAAGCGTTATTGTAAAATATGTGTGCTATTTAAGTAAATATTGACGATTTATAACAAAATTAAAATTCATATTTTTAACTAAAATAATCCTGTACTTTTTATCTAATAATCAAACAATTTTAGCAAATAAAATTAATATTTTATAACCTTATTTTAATAGATATTAAAAGTAATATTTATCCTAAAAGAGCTAATTATAGTATTGACAATTTCATTTTGACAGTACGCTATATATAGCGTATCTGCGTAAGTCCTGATGATAACAGGGAAGGAAAAACTAAAAACCATTATCTCAGAGAAATACTAAGTGAAATAATAAGCTGGGGAGTCAAACCTAGAATTGTAACAGGAGATACTTGGTGTTCAGGAGTAGAAAACTTGAAATTTCTCAAAAACCAGAAATTGGGTTTTCTATTGGGAATTGAATAAAATAGAACTGTTTCAAATGAACCACACAACTATTGTCAGGCAAATACTCTGGCTATTTCTGAAGCAGGATTAATTACTCATCTCAAAGAATTTGGATTTTAAAAATTGTTGAGGAAAGATTTCGGAAAAGAAGCGGGGAAAACGCATCTAATTTTTTTGACAAATGACCAATACTGAGCTCCGAAGACACACTATGCGATCGTCTTTGATGCATCAAGTTTTCCGACTCAAATGTTTATGGGGTGACAAGTAAGCTTAATTGTAGATATAGTAATAATTTAAGACAATAAGTTGAATAATAATTAAATTTAAAAAGAATGGGGTTTTGAATTTGGGAGGTGGCGATCGCGAGCTTCACTTTTATCCACCATCTGAGTTGATTATTTATTCATTTAAAAAGTTTTGGAAATAGTTAAAAATATGATAAAAAGGGGTTAGTAATTACAAATAAAAATCAATAAAAGTGAATATATTAGGCTTTTATCAAAATCATATTAAGCAAAAGTTGAGTTCATCTCAAGTAGTAACATTGCAAATATTATTATACTTAGTATCTGTACATAAAACTGTACAAATATCAAAATTAAGTAATTATTTTCCCCTACCAATAAAATTAGAAAGTAAACGAAAACTTATGGGAAATATTTTTAGCTTTAAAAGAATTTAGCTTACCTTTATTTTGGTTTCCTTTAGTTCAAATAATAAGAGAAAATTTATTCAGCTTTAGTTCAGAATTAGTATTAATTTTAGATAGGACTCAGTGGCAAAATACTAATATATTAATGATTAGTTTAGGTTTGGAAAAGAGGGCTTTGCCTATATATTGGAAGATTTTAACTCATAAAGGAGCTAGTAATTTAACTGAACAAAAAGCAGTAATCCGTCCAGTGCTCAGGTTATTAAAAGGCCAGAAAGTAATTCTGACAGCAGATAGATAATTCCACAGTGTTTTTCTATCTCATTGGTTGAAAAAATATCAAAAACAAGATGTATATTTTGTTTTGAGACAACAAAAATTAACCATGATAAAACGAGGCAGAAAATATTGTAAAATCTCAGAATTAAAAATAAATATCGGTGAAACTAAACTGTTATTGAATCAAAAAATTACCAAGATTTTGAAGGTAGGTACATATAATTTACTAGTATATAAAAATATTAATTACGTCAAAAATCTGTTGTAGAGAAATGGTATATTCTCACCAATTTATCATATACTGGAAAAGTTAAAAAAATATATAGCCAGAGAATGGGAATAGAAGCAATGTTTAAGGATTATAAAAGCGGTGCTTATAACCTAGAAGCAGCTAAGGCCAATGAAAACAGACTGAACAATCTAATTTTATTAATAGCTATTTCTTATGCAATTAGTTCATTTTAAGGAAAAAAAATTAAAAATAAAGGGCTTCAAGAATATATATCAAGAACTAATAAAAGAGGTATAAAAGAAAGAAGAAATAGTAGTTTTTTTGTGGGATTATCTAGGATTTATTGGGCAATAAATGATAATTTTTTCTGGGAATTAGTAGAATATTTAATGAGGCTTAAGCCTCATAAATTTCTCTATTATCATAGGGGAATAAAAGCGATGAATACAGTGGTTAATTAGACTGTAATTTTTGATTAACTATCAATTAATAAAAGTGAGTTTTTTCATAATATTATTCTCCAGTACAAATTGAATAATGATTCAACCAATCTAGGGGGTGCAGTGGGAGCGCTCTGCCCTGGCACTGCACCCCTTTCATTCTCAATAAGGATTTTCTTTTAGTTGAAGTATTCCTCAGTTCCTGAACGCAAATTCATTTCTATATATAGCTTTCAACTAGCTTGTCACCCCATGAGTTTCCGACTCAAATCATACTATATAAGTCTTTACAGGGCATAAAAATGCAACATCAATACATCTAAGCTTACATCTTATATCACATCCACAAACACTATTTTCCTGTGATCAATAGCAATATAACTCTGTTCCACGATACACCGTTGTGCAACCCTCTCCCCATTTCATGTCGCTCCATGAAGCACTTTAGCCCTTTAAATTTATTCAATTACAATTGTTTTAGCTTTGTTGCTGATGTCACAGTTCGCCATCACTTTTTTTGAGGGTACTCAAATAATAACATCAGGACTTACGCAAAGGCGCTATATATATAGTTATTTTAAATAAGAATGAGACACTATTTGGCACAATAATTACGCATAATTTAATCAAGAGATGTATTGATAGGTGAATACATTCTAGCTCTTTTTAATTCACTAAAATCATATTCTTAGTCATTTAAATCAGGAGAGTATTTTGGCAAAAATAGTAATTGATTACCCCCTGCTTCTACTAATTCTCTAATAACCTTTTTTCGTAATTAATGGTGAATTATCCGTGCAGCAGTACACTGGGAATTTTTAATGATGGTAATAAATGTTCTCTAACTATTATTCAAATACTACGGCATTTAGGTTTCCTTTAAATATAATTTGTGCTCTTAAATCTTTTTCCTTTTTTATTCTCCCTGCTACTAAATTTTCTCTTTTACCTCGTTTTCCCTCTTGCTCACCATAAATTTTTTCCCTTTTTTTGACCAGGCATAAATACAGTCTCAATTGTATTAAAATCCTGATACATCAATAAATACAACGCTTTTATTTCCAATTTTTTGAATTAAATTTCGTAGTTTCTAATAATATTTTATTCTTTATTCTCTATTTCTTTCCCTATAACGAAGTTGTTTTTTTTCAAGGAAAATTCATTCTTTTAAAAGCATAAAATATAGCTGGTTGATTAACTCCAATTTTTTTTAGCTTTGTATGCCAATTTAAACTCTAGATTTGGTTTTACATCTTTTTCTAATTCTTTCCAATCTAATTTTATTCGACGACGCTTTACCTTAGTTGCTTCCAATTTTGGGCGAGATGACCATCTATAAGTGATTAGACAAAATTAATTGTATATTTTTAACAAAAGTATTAGATAATAATGTCCAGAGGGAAAAAGTTAGCGATCGCACAAGTGCCATTATCTTCGTACTTGGCTTTCAGCCGATGGCACAGCACCCCCAGCCAGAGGGCGAAGTGGCAGCCAGTTTGCTAATCTCCCTGGAAAACAATCAGGAAACATAAAGTGAGAATGAGACATATTAAGGGGTTAACAAGAGAAACGTCGAAAATGTTAGACAGAATTTACACTTCCAGAGCAAATATTATCAAGTAAGACAGAGAGCACATTGTATTCAACTAAGCTGGAAGGGATATAAGATATTGGAATTGATGAAAATATTTAAAGTAAGTCGTAACACAATTTATAATTGGTTGAATTCATGGGAATCATCAAACTTGGTAGGACTATATAACCAGCCTGGTCGTGGCAGAAAAAAGACCTTTAATTCAGTACAAGAACAACAGATAAAGGACTGGGTAAAAGCAACTCCTAAAAGTCTTGAAAAAGTCCCAGAAAAAATCCCAAAGCAATGGAAAATTAAAGTCAGTAAAAAAACAATTAAAAGAGTAATAAAATTAGGAAAAATGGGATGGTACAGAATAAAAAGAAGAGTAGGCGGTGAACCTATCCCCGGTTTTTACGAGAGGAAAGTTGAGAAGCTAGAACAATTGAAAAGGCAAGAGGAAAAAGGAGAAATAGAAATTAGGTATTTAGATGAAAGTGGGTTTTGTTTAATTCCCTATATTCCTTATGCTTGGCAAGAAACAAATCAAAAAATAGAAATCAAAAGTCAACAAAGTAAAAGACTAAATGTTTGAGGATTTCTTAGTAAATCTAATGAGCTAGAGGCTTACACTTTTAGCTGTAGTATAAATAGTGATGTTGTGATAGCTTGCATAGACAAATTTTGTGAAAAAGTAAATCAGGACTTACGCAAAGACACTATATATAGTGTTTACCCTTAAAGATTTATCTATTTAGCGATCGCTTGAACAGCAAAATACAAAAACCTTAAAAATTTGCTTGAGCCCAAATTATTTGGTATGCTTGATTAATATTATATAAATTACTTGTAATACCTTTAATATGAACTTTGATTATATCAAATATTTTCAGTATTTAATAAGTAGTCATAAAAATTATACTCTAACAAATCTTGCCGATCCAAGGTGGAAAAAATTAGCCACGATCAAATTAATCGTTATTTGAAAAGTGTTGATTTAGGTTCAGAAATTTTGTGGCAAAATGTCAGGAAAGAAATTGTCAATTCTGAAGATGGTTATTTAAAGGCCTGATGATACAGTTATTAATAAAAAATATTCCCTAAAAATTGAACTTGTCCGCCGTCAGTACAGTGGAAATGAACATGGGGTAGTGAGTGGGATAGGAATAGTTAATTGCTTATATTTTCATCCTAAAATAGAGCGATTCTGGATAATAGATTATCGTATTTATAATCCAGAAAATGATGAAAAGAGTAAAATAGATAATGTAGAAGTTGAGGTTGGTTGATATGGTGGAAAATCAGAAAATACCAGTCAAAACAGTATTAATGGATAGCTGGTATGCAACCCAAAGACTAATGGCTTTAATAGATAATTTAGGTAAAATTTACTATTGCCCTTTAAAAAGCAATGGTTTAGTAGACGATAGTGGGGGTGTAAAAAAGTATCAAAAACTGGAAGAATTAAAATGGAATGAGTGGGAATTAACATCAGGAAAGATTATTAAAATAAAAGGTTTTCCTAGAGATAAAAAAGTTAAATTATTCTGGGCTACTGTTTCCACAAACTTCAGCAGAATATATTGCTACTAATGACCTTAGTTGTCAAAGTACAGATGATGTTGAGTTTGAGATTCAAACTAGGTGGAAAATTGAGGAATTCCACAGAGAAATTAAACAGTTAACAGGACTTGAATTTTGTCAATGTCGTCGGGGAAAAATTCAAAAAAATCACATTGCTTGTGCTATGTTGGTCTGGAATCATTTGAAAAAAATTGCCAATAATTTGGGAAAAACTATTGATCAACTAAAACATCAATTGTCATCTAAATATCTAGTCTCTGAACTCAAATATCCGACAATTAAAATGACAGTTGTTTAAGTTTTTATGGATTGTTTTTAATGAATAAAAGCTGGGGGATGGCTATGATTTTTTTAGCGATCGCTCTATTTAATATACGCTATATATAGTGTCTCTGCGCAAGTCCTGATAAAGAAGCTCAAGAAAACTTAAAAAAACTCTTATCTCAACTAGAATATAAAATTGCTGTTAATTCATAAATATTTGGAAAATTAACTGTACTGCTTGTGGTTTTAAGCCCATTGGCTTATATTAATGTCTATTTAGGGTTTACTGAAAAAGTCTGAAAATGGTTGATTTTTATTCAATAAAAAAAGTCAAAAAAGTAATTGTGATTGCAGTTGTAGAAGTTTTAGAAAGTTTAGCCATTACTTTTTTATGACTAAATCTTCTTTTGCAGCCGGCCGAATTTACCTTCAATATGGTGACCTAATATTTCATCGCTCCTGAGCTTGTTTTTCTGTTCTTTATCAAAATTTTTGGGTGCTCTTCCCTAATGAAACATTGATTCTAATACCTTTATCTTTACAGAATTTTCGGTTTTCTCATGTTAGCTAAATTTGGTATGCATGAACTGACTCTGGGTAATAACTTATGTAGTTTTTCCACTCTTCAACTTCAGCCTTTAAATCTCAAGATTCGTTATAGTTTTCCCAACTTATTCTATGTAAAAATATATATCTATCCATACAACTTGCAGATATTTTGGCTCCAAATTCTCTATTTTTCCCCTTTTTACTCTTACTATTGGACGCATATCAGGTTGATTTAAACTTACTATCGTATCATTTATTCGTTGTTATTTGTTATCCCACATCAATTATTGTTGACGCTAAATTTTACGGAAATCCAACAATGTTTTATATTCTCTAATACTCAAACTTTCATGACGGACACCATTATCAATTAACAGCCTTTTGGGTACTTAAGTTTTTACTTACATATTTCAGTTATTTTTTGATAGCTTTCCTGATAGCTTTAGGAGTTATTCGTCTTTTTTTGCTTACCTTGAAATATTCTTTTTTTTCCTGTTTTACAGTGAGTAATGAGTTTTTGTTAAAACTGATTTTAACAGCCTTTTAAGAGAATATCTTAGATGATTTTGGTTTCAATTATGCCATTATTTAATAGATTTAAGTCCGTCGGATAGCTGGGATAGCAGGTGCAATCTTAAATTAATTTACCTTGATTTTTGCACTTCTTAATATCTTCTAATAAGGTTCTTTTTTTTGCATCATATTCCTGATTTTTACTCTAATTTTTCACTACATCTAAATTAATTTTATTGATTAAATATGTACCTATTATTTCTATAAAATGAACCAACATTGAAGCGTAAAAACTCTATTATTTGTTATAAAAGTTCAGACAAATAAACCCTTGTCAATCGTGATTTTACTTAATTTGTTATACTTTTTCTCTATCCCTTATACCTAATTTTTATTTAATAATTAACGCCCCTAATTCTATTCTAAAGTTTAATCCAGGTGCTCCTATGCATGGTGGAGAAAAAGATTGCATATACATCTTCATATTTCTCCCAAGGAATTAAACTAGCCATCACTACCCAAGGATTTTCTAGGGATAATTTGCCATTGAATGGTAGTTGAAAATTTTCTGGTGGAGTGTCACGTTAGCCTACTTTTCTGTACATGTTGTGTGCATTATAGATACCTGGTTTTGGTCTATTGTAGCTGAAAATTAGATACTATTTCTGATGAAAAATACCTAAAAACATTATTGTGTAAGTTTTTTAGATTTATTCAGCAAACCCTAGTAAATATCTATAGCTTTATGGTGTAGTAAAAGCCATAGATATTGATATAAGCCAATGGGCTTAACACCACAAGCATTAATTATTTTACTTGTTATAATTTTTAATCCAATTCTAGTCTCATGTTGACACCAATAGTGAATTGGCAGTTAATTTTCCGAATATTTATGAATTAACAGCAATCTTATCTTCTAGTTGAGATGAGAGTTTTTTTTTAGTTTTCTTGAGCTTTTTTATTTTGTTTGATGTGATTTGGGCCTGGAAATTTTAATTTACTTTTTAATTTAAATCTGATTAGTTGATGAACTGTTCGATCAGACATATCGATGTCAAAACAAGTGGTTAAAAAGTGCTGAATTTCAGCATAGCTTTGTAAACCTTCCTGGTTGTGCAATTGTGCTTCTAATTTTCGATTACATTTGGTGGAGTTTAACTTGACTTCCCTCCCAGATTTTTCTTTGGTTGTAGTAAAAAATTTAGTACACTTATACCATATTTACCTAACCATTTTTTTAGTGTTACTGGATTGCGCCCTCACATTATTGCAATTTATTTTACTGTTTCTACTGTTTCTACTGTTTTTACTGTTTGAGTTTTCAACCAATAAATATTTTGAAGTCTTTCCTTTTTTTTGCTGTAATTGCACTTTTTCAAAGCTTTTTGAGAGTTTTTAATGATTCATTTATCTCAATCTTTACTACTCCTAATATGACTAAAATTTGTATGATAAATCACTTCTAAAAGTTTAGCTAAATTTCATAAGGTTGGTATTATATTAACATGGTTTATTGCATTAAATAGAGCTATAAAATATACCTATATACATAAATATATATATAAAATTATCCGTTATTATTGTGTAATTTATCTCTCATTATTAAGTCAAACAACTATAGTAATTCGCGCGTATATTGTGGCAAATTTTGATTATAAAAATTGTTAATTCGGATATTTGACTATACGTAAAAACTTTAAATACTACTATTAAATAGTCAAAAGAAGATTAAGATGGAGTTGATTATGGTGTTAATTTGACGGTATAAGCTTTGCTTAAATTGCTATAATAATTATTTAATCTGATAGTAAGTAGTATTTTCGAGAAAAAATCATTTTACTGCCAAGACTGTTTTAATTTTTTTGATCTATGTATGTTTGATTAATAAAATTATCTAGTTCATCTATAATATTCATTTTTTGTATTTTTACTGGAGATGTTATTATTACTATTATACCTATTACAACTTATTTGGAATTGCTATATAAATATCTTTCACGAGTTATAACTTAACTAAAAAATTATTAGTTGTACACCATTAACTACTCTATATTACTGTATTTATCGCTCTTGCTATTAAATGAAAAATACTTGAGATTATTCATTTTTTATTGTCATAATTTTTTTTCATGGCCTGCAAAATTTATTGCTTATCTACTCTACCCAGCTACCCTTAAATTTAACAAAAAAAGAAAAACTAGATTTTTTAATTTTTTGATTCTTAATTTTCAGTAAAATTTGAGGTGAGGAATCCAGATTCTTCTTTCCTTCTGTTATCCTGAGTAGATAGGCAATTTTATAGTAACCCTATCTGTAATTTCTTTAATTTTTAACTTTTAAATATTGTTGACTTAAATTTATGCTCATAAAAATTTGAGGTGAGGAATCCAGATTCTTCTTTCCTTCTGTTATCCTGAGTAGATAGGCAGTTTTATAGTAACCCTATCTGTAATTTCTTTAATTTTTAACTTTTAAATATTGTTGACTTAAATTTATGCTCAGAGCTGGAATTGTCGGACTACCCAACGTAGGAAAATCTACCTTATTTAATGCTTTAGTTGCTAATGCTAAGGCGGAAGCTGCTAACTTCCCATTTTGCACAATTGAACCCAATGTTGGTGTAGTAGCTGTGCCAGATAATCGGTTAAATGTGCTGGCTCAAATTTCTAATTCTGCCCAAACTGTTCCTACTAGAATTGAGTTTGTTGATATTGCTGGTTTAGTAAAAGGTGCAAGCAAAGGAGAAGGTTTAGGTAATCAATTTTTATCTAATATTCGAGAGGTTGATGCTATTGTTCAAGTAGTTCGTTGTTTTGATAGTGAAGATATTATTCATGTCTCTGGTTCTGTGGATCCAGTGCGAGATATTGAGGTAATTAATTTAGAATTAGCTTTATCCGATCTAGCTCAGGTAGAACGACGAATTGAACGGACTAAAAAACAAGCTCGTACCAGTAAAGAAGCTCAGACAGAATTAGAAGTTTTAGAAAAATTAGAGGTTGTTTTAAATGAAGGTAATTCGGTAAAAATGGCTGGTTTAAATAAAGATGAATCTTTGATAATTAAGCCTTTAAATTTATTAACTTCTAAGCCCATAATTTATGCAGCTAATGTCTCAGAAGATGATTTGGCTAATGGGAATGACTGGGTTGAAAAAGTTCGCAATATTGCTGCTGTAGAAAATGCTCAAGTTGTGGTAATTTCAGCTCAAGTAGAATCAGAATTAATTGAGTTACCTGAGGAAGAAATAACTGATTATTTGAAATCTTTAGGAGTAGAAGAAGGTGGTTTAAAATCTTTGATTAAAGCGACTTATGAATTGTTGGGATTGCATACTTATTTTACTACTGGAGAGAAAGAAACTAAAGCTTGGACAATTAAGGCTGGAACTTTAGCTCCTCAAGCTGCTGGTGTAATTCATACTGATTTTGAACGAGGTTTTATTCGAGCAGAAACAATTGCTTATAAGGATCTAGTAACCAGTGGTTCAATGACTACTGCTAAGGAGAAAGGTTTAGTAAGGAGTGAAGGCAAGGATTATCTTGTTAAGGAAGGTGATATTATGCTCTTCCGATTTAATGTTTAGATTGCTGTTAATTAAGGAGAAAAAAAATGAGTATTTTACAACTTTTGATTCTTTGGTTTGTGACTGCTGTTAGTTTATTTATTATTTCTAAGTTACCAACAGGAGTAGAAATTGATGATTTTAAAATCGCGTTAATTTCTTCGGTAGTTTTTGGATTTTTAAATGCTTTAGTTCGTCCAGTTTTAGTTGCTGTAGTTTTCCCTATTAAGATTGTTCTTTCAAGTTTTCTTTTTACTCTACTTCTGAATATGTCTATCTTTGGTTTAGCAGCTTGGTTGGTTAGTGGATTTCGCTTACGTTGGGGATTTTGGAGTGCTCTAATTGGTTCGGTAGCACTAGGTTTTATCAACTCTTTTCTTTATGAATTACTGAATAGGGTAGTAGTAAGTTAAGTAGGTATCCAAAAAAAACACTCACTATATTAACTTTTGTAAGTTGACTCCAAGTTACTATCTAAAGTTAACTTGAGGTTAATTTTATTTTGTTAAGTAGTAACAAGTTTTAACCCTTATCTACTTAGGGCAAAGCTTATATTGTTAATAGTTTGTGTTTTTGTACACTTTTAAAACTGGTATCTAGTTAATTTTTTTGCTGGATATTCAGTTTTCTTCTTGCATCTTCTTGTTTGTATAGTAATCCTAAATCATATGCTTTCTTAAAAAAATAGCTTCAACTCCTATTCTTTCATTATAAGTGCTCTCTGCCTCCTGCTTTAAAACAACCCATTTCTCTTACCCTTGAGATAGGATTACTATAACTAGAAAGCTGTGTCCGTTCAAAGTGTCGTATTATAAAATACATTAATTTTAGGTAAGAATTTAAAATATAAAATATTATACTAAGGAATAAAGACTTAATGCTATTAAGCCAATTGAAATAAACAAAAGCTCAAATAATTATTGAAAAATAATAAATAATATAGATTCAAGTATAGATTCAGACAAAAGAAATATTTCACTTTTTCTTCTAAAGTTAATCTTTGAATAGCCTTGAATGTACAAAGTTATAAGATGAATTTATCAGTCTAATAGATGTTGCAAATTTACAGTGGCTTGAGGAAAATCCGGTTGAATTTTTAAGGCTAGTTTATAGTTGTTAATTACTTCGTTAATTTTACCTTGTTGCTTGATAACCTCAACCAACACATAGTAAATTCAGTAAAGGTTTGGCTTCAGTATTATACTCTTGATTTGTTCAGGTGTCTGAAGTTGATTAAATTGGAAAAATTTTTCTAATATACCCTTGAACTTGTTGAATATTTACATCCCAGGAAAGGTGATACAACAGTTTAAGTCTTAAAAGATGAATAATATATTCAACTCAATTAAAATTAGGAGAATATGTTGGAGTATGAATAAAATCTACAACAATTTTATCTGAATATTTGAGCATTAATGAGATGAAATTTTAATTGAGATTTCATTTTATTTTTATCTGTCGAGTCCAGATCTAAAATAATAGTCAATTTATCAAATCCTTCTGTTAAACAATCTTGAGCTCATTGTAAAAAGTCATCCGAAACTTCCTCTGTTTTAGATTTTTCTTTTAATTTTAAATACTCTTGAGCTGTAAAGGCATCAACTGAAATCATTCCATTCAATTTATTTATAAATCCCTTCTCATTACTCGGTACTTCGGGAGCTGTATTTTTTTTCTGCCCATCTGTAAAAAATACTTGAGCACTCATAAACAGCAAATTCATCAAAAAATACTATTTTTTATTTCTCTTTTTTAGATGCCAATTTTTTTTAGACTTAAAATAAATGTTTTTTGCTGTTCTTGACTGGCATTAGCATAATTTATATGGGCTTTTTGAGCTGATAAATTTAATTCATTTAAAATTTTATATATTCTCGTTGTTTTCAGTTTTACTCCCCATCTTAATTCAATAACATTACTAATAATTTTACCCCTCCAAATGTTTCTATCTACCACATAATCTCTGGGTAATTCTTTCAGTATCATTATTTTTAATTCCTGTTTCTGCTCTATATTTAATCTTGATGATACTTGGTGAGTGATTAGTTCTAATAAATTCTTTAATCCTCCTTCTAAAAATTTATCTATTCAAGTAGATAAAGTTTGATAATGACAATCTAATAAATCTAATACTTCTGTTCTAGTTTTTCCTTCATACAAGTATTTATAGTTGTTTTAATTAAGATTGAGAGAAAAATTAAGTAGAATAATTTTAAGTCAATTAGAAACTATTTCTAACTATGTCTTACAGTTTAGACTTCAGACAAAAAGTCATAAATTTTGTAGAAAATGGTGGTACTATTACCGAAGCAGCTCATGTATTTGGGATAGGCATAGCTTCGATATATAGATGGTCATCTCGCCAAAAATTGGAAGCAACTAAGGTAAAGCGTCGTCGAATAAAATTAGATTGGAAAGAATTAGAAAAAGATGTCAAACTAAATTCAGAGTTTAAATTGGCATACAAAGCTAAAAAAAAAATTGGAGTTAATCAAACAGCTATATTTTATGCTTTGAAAAGAATGAATTTTCCTTGAAAAAAAACAACTTCGTTACAGGGAAAGAAATAGAGAAGAAAGAATAAAATATTATCAGCTTTCCCTCAAAATTTCATTAAAAAAATTGGAAATAAAAGCGTTGTATTTATTGATTTATCAGGATCTTAAGACAATTAAGACTGTATTTATGCCTGGTAAAAAAAAGGGAAAAAGTTTATGGTGAGCAAGAGGGAAAACGAGGTAAAAGAGAAAATTTAGTAGCAGGGAGAAGAAAAAAGGAAAAACATTTAATAGCACTAATTATATTTAAAGAAACCCTAAATGCCGTGGTATTTGAATAATAGTTAGAGCAACATTTATTACCATCATTAAAAATTCCCAGTGTACTGCTACACGGATAATTCAACATTAATTACGAAAAAAGGTTGTTAGAGAATTAGTAGAAGCAGGGAGTCATCAATTACTATTTTTCCTAAAATACTCTCCTGATTTAAATGACTAAGAATATGATTTTAGTGAATTAAAAAGAGCTAGAATGTATTCACCTGTCAATACATTTATTGATGAAATTATGCATAATTATCGTGCAAAATAGTATCTCATTCTTATTTAAAATAACTATAATTGCTAATAATCTTTTCCTTAAATATTCTTGTTGAAATTTGTAGCACAATTATGGTCATAATTCTAAATATAATTGGCGATCGCCTAATCTAAAAGTTCTATTCCCTAAATATTTAATCATGATTTATCCTTTATTACCTATCATGTAATATATATTATTACATAATAGGTGATTTTCTAGCTGGAAGAGAGTAGTTCCTCAGCATTTTTTCTCCTAGCCTATACTTCAATCTAAACCACGAATTGCTTTGAGATGGATAACAATACCCGAAAATCATTACGCCTCCTTCTTGAGCTTTAGCCTCATTAATTTTTTTAATAGTTTCCTTATACATAGCAATTTCTATAGCTATGAAGTACAGTAACAACAATGGGTAAAACAATTGCGAATATCTTTTTGACTAACTTTTAATATAGCTATGGTAATGGCATCAATTAAATCTTTATAATTTCTTGTTTTAACTCTTCTTAGAATAGCTTTCACTTTTAACCAAAAGTTTTCAATAATTAAATCTTTATAATTTCTTGCTTTAACTATTATTAGAATAGCTTTCACTTTTAACCAAAAGTTTTCAATTGGAGAAAATTCAGGTGAATAAGGAGGTAAAATAACAGACTAACTCTAACTTATTCAATAACTTCTCTCACCATTTATCCTAAATATATTTTCCCATTGTGCATGAAAACACAAGCTCCCTTCCACAGTAATAGGACTACTTATTTAACTATAAAAACCTCAAAAATTACTCCATATACTCCTCCATCAATATTTTTTTTGCCAAAACTTTTTCTAAAAATATAGCTCCTATAATTAAGATATTTTTCCTGGTTTTTTAGTTTTTTTCCTTTAGCTATTTTTACTTTTAAGGCTCTAGAATATAATCGAAGTATTCCCAATTTTTTACTCCTGATTCATCTATAAAGACTAAATTATTTGCCTTTATTCCTCTGACTATTTCCCAAAATTTTACTCTCTTATATTGGAGTTGAATATTTTTTTTCAGGTGCATACAATGTTTTTTTCAGATTGTAGTTTAACTTTTCATTTATCCAATGATTGTACTTTTTCCTATTTTTACTCCCGTGCCTACTTCCAGTAATTCCCATAACTTCTCATTAGTTGCATCATTATTTTTATCCATTATTTCTACTAAGATTACTAATTCTTCACTATTGAGCTGAGAAGGAAGAATTCTATGTTGAGGTAAAAATTTAATATCTCCAGTTTCTTGATATTTTTTGGTTAAGAATCTATCCCAATAATAGTAAAATAATGATACTTATGATAAGCGTTACTCAGTTATAGTAAATTCAAATAAGATGCTAGATAGATTTTAAAAATTAAGTGACATAGAATGAAAGTTATTTAAAGATATTTTTCCTCTTTCACCAGAAAAAAGAGGTAAAGGTATGCCTTATACTCCATTTTGATATTTACAATCATACCCTTCTCACTTCCTAAATAAGAGGTTGAGAGATTTGGGCTTCCAATATTTGCGCACATAAATGGCTGAAGCGTTAGGAAAAAGATGGAACTCTCAAACACCTACAAGGATTAATTTTAGGAATTGCAGAAAACCAAGAACTAATCAATTGGAGTTACACAGCCGTGGATGTAGCTTATGGCCATAAAGGGAAGGGGATTTTAATTCATACCTTGAGGGAAGAAAATGGATTACTAGTAGCTAACTGTACTACCCCCGCTAATGCCAATGAAAGAGCACAGCTAATTCCCGTAAATTGATAGTATGAATCTGAAAACTGACAAAGGAAGCCATCCACATAAGGGCTCTAAGTTATGGCCAGTGATAAAGGTATTGATTGTTAACGACAAAGACAAGCTTGTTATCGAAGAGGGATTAGACCTCAGCTGCCCAAAATACTTTGGAAAATTAAAAAGAAACCGATTTGGAGGGATAAAGATTTATGTACTTCGTTTTCAAAAATAGCGTTTTTTGCTGGGTATCAATGTAAATATCGTCGCCTAGTTGTAGAATGAGAGCGTATTTTTTTGTAATTGAAGAAATTATAGTGCCACTATATATATTTGGATTAATCACATTTTATTAGTAGGATAGGTTCATATATTATTACTTTATATTAAGCGCAGCTTCATAGAGAGTTGGTATTAGGGTACCTTAGAACTTGCGGAAACTGCTTTATCTATCTTTTTCAGGTTTGGCGATCGCTTGCAGGTTTAAATACTAAAATTTATTCTCAGAAATTATTCCTAATTGCTATAGTAAAAATCATAAATAATAACCATAAAAATTTGTAAAATTGAAATAATTAATCTATAGGAATAAATCAATTGTAAAAACCAATTATATGATCAGACAAATAAAGGGGTAATTAATAGTCAAGTTTTGATTTACTTGTTGGATAAATTTACTCAATATTGATATATGACTACAGTAATGGTTATGTATAAAGCCCTAATTCATACTAAGAATAAAATGATTTACAAACTAGAAGAATGAAAACACAAAAATTTAGAGATATTTTGGTTAGCTACCTACTCACCCAAGAAAAAATTGATTAAAATATTGTAGAAGTTTATTAAGTATAAGTAGGTTGAAATTAGTGCCTATGAAAGTTGGAGTAGCTTAAAAGAATGTCTCAAAAAAGTGCTGAGAAATTTTGGAAAAGAATATGTAATTAGTGTTGTATAGGTGCTCGTTATATTACTAGCTATTGCTGGCTATTTTTCAAAGAAGCACAAAGTTAAGTATTGGGTTTGAGAGGATGTCAAACCAACCCAAAAATATTACCAATAAACCATCCATAAAATATGAAAAATATTAATCCTTCCCAACGAGTTACCTGCTTATCTTGAGTGACAAAAAAGAATAAAATTGTTCCTACTAATAAAACTAATAACCCACTATCAAGAACATCATCAGGAATTTCTAACTTACCCGTCAATCTTGGTATTCCCATTACCATTAATGAGTTAAAAATATTAGATCCCAGAACATTTCCTACTGCTATTTCTGGGTTTCCTTTTCTAGCAGCAGAAATGGTAACTATTAGTTCTGGTAATGATGTACCAAGTGCGACTGCACTTAAAGCAATTAACTCTTTACCAACTTCCAATATTTCGGAAATTTTAGTAACAGATTTAATTGTATAAGTAGCACCAAAAAAGATAAATAATGAACTAATAATCAGAATTACTATTTGTTTGACTGGAAAACTTTTTTGTGAAGTATCAATAGTTTCTGACTGCTGTTCTTCTTTACCACTACTGATTGCATAGAAGACGTAAACAATATATCCTAAAATACATATAATAGCTTCATTGATAGAAAAGTTACTATCTAAAACTGTTAAACCTAATAAAAAAGCTGAACCAACAAATAGTGGTAAATCTACATTAATTAGTTCATATAGTATTTTTAAAGGACTGCTTATCAATGATGCAGTACCAATAATCAAAAAAATATTAGCAATATTAGAACCCATAACATTACCAAAAACAATTTCAGAGGAGTTTTGATAAACTGCTATAATAGATGATACTAATTCTGGTAAAGAAGTTCCTATTGATACTATTGTTACCCCTACTAAAAAAGGAGAAATTCCTAAAGATATACCTATTTTTTCTGCTGCATCTGTAAAGAAGTCAGAAGCTTTTATTAAAACGAATAAGCTAACTATAAATATTATTAGCCAGATAATTAAGTTTGGCATTAGTTTATTATCTAAATTTACTTCTATACATTGTTAAATAAAATGCCAACAAGATTGGGGTATTTACTAACATCTAAAATGGGGAGTAAACCTTCTTACCTTTTACATCTTACCTAATATTTAGTTAAAAAAAATCCAAAAATAGATCAGAAGTTTGACATTATCTTGCTCCGATGTCTATTGCCTTTTTCCAGAATATTTTCTACATAAGCCAAATAATAATACTTTTAGATTTGGTAGCTCTACTTGCGTAATAGTAGCTCGGGATTAACAACCACTAGTAAGTCCACTACCGTTGCACTTGACAAAATAATTAAATAGACTACTACCTGAGAATTCTTTACATTGAAAATGGTTTTAAACCCAGTATTAGCAAGAGAAATAACTGAAATAGCTAAAAAATCCCTAAAACATAGATGTATCAATCTTATTTTATTCCTATCTAAAATATTGCCACTTTTTGGGAGTAGGCAATGGGAAATAGCTTTAGAGGTTATTTCTAGTTTTTGAATTTTTACAAATACCGCCTATCTGCATTTAATCTAATCACTTCTGCGGTGGTTTTTGATTTTTAGAGGTACATCCCCAATTCTCAACTTCAAAAGACTTCTGTTTTGCTCACTTGTAAGCAATATCCTTAAACGACATAGACATATATGTATAAATTTCCTAACTCAATCGAAATATTATCCATATATACTTATGTTTATATAGACGTTATAGTTAGATTTATTTATGCTAACTTGCTTATACTAAGTACAAAACATCAACCCGCCCTTAAGCAAAGCTACGATTAAACTCTCCCCCTAACATTCAGGGAAGGTTTTAAGTCAAAAAGATTGCTTTTTACTTCGAGGGTAAAAATTCATGTTGCCCTAACAGCAATACAGTGCCTATCTATTTTGACCGTCAAAGTCAAGAATGTTTGACGCTAGACAATACCTGTGAACCAAAAAAGTAGCCATAAGTGTAAAAAAATAGAGCGGTCGAGGATCTTGTCCTCATAGTATCTTCTTTTCCGAGAGAGTATCGGGACCGGGAAAAGAAAAGCCCAGAATTTACCATAACGTTTGTTTGGGAGTATGTCACTTAGTATGTTGAATATAGAAATTAACATATCTTCCATGATCAAATGCTTTAACAGTTTGATATTTGACTGCTTCTAAAAATTTGCGAAAGTCCTTCATATGATTTTTGGCAACTTCGACTAGCATATCAGGCTGATAAATAGATATCAAATTTTTTGCCCCTGTCAAAGCTTTTACTTCTGTTCCTTGTACATCAACTTTGATGAAATCAACTTTTTCTTTAATTAAGTCATCTAAAGTCATAACTTCCACTTTTGTACCATTAATGATATTATTATCAATTTCTGTTAAACATAAATCTTTAGCTGGATGTTCTTTTATAAAAGATGTACCGCTATTTTCTCCAATAGCATAACCTAATATAGATAAATCAATATTACTAACTTGATTAATTGATATATGTTTCTTCAAAGTAGCAAGAATATCTGGATGAAACTCTATAGGAATTACTTTTGATGCCTGCATAATTTTGGCAAAGTAGACTAAATGATTCCCTGTATTAGCTCCAATATCAACAATAACAGGATTTGATGATTTTAGATTTTGCCGGATAAACTCTAACTCAGGTAATTCATAAAAAGTTCCACCAACATTAGCAATTTCTACTGCTAGATTTTTGCCTGTTATTTCAAATTTTATAGGGGTGCTTTGATAATTGAATGAAACTATATTTTCTCCTTTGAGTAACTTATCAACTAAAGTTAACCAAATTTTTGCAGTTTGATAATTAGGATTAATTTCTAATGCTTTACTGAATTCTAATTTAGCTTCCAAAAGTTGCTCTTTTCTAATCAGTAAATTACCGATGGCTTGATGAGCTTGAAAACTATTCGGTGATATTTTTAGGGCATCGCGAAAACAATTTAGTGCTTCGTCAAATTTACCCTGTTGAACTAGGCTATTACCAATATTGCCGTAAAATTCTAAAGTACCATCTGGTTTTAGTTGTACTAATTTTTGCCAGTAATTAATAGCTTCATCTAATTGGTTTAACTCTTGTGTAATTCTTGCTAAAAGATATAGTAGAGATATATTATTTGAATCTATTTGAAAAGCATACTTATAAAATTGAGTTGCTTCTTCTAGTTTTCCTTGGCTTTGCTCTATTAAACCAAGATTAATGAGGGAAGCTACATGGTCACTATCTGACTTAAGTATGTTTATATATATTGATTCTGCTTCTTGTAACTTTCCCTCTTTTTGGAATTTGAGAGCTCTTTGAAATTCTTGATTTATGTCTGTCATTGTTAATTTATTAGATCATCTATTAGTTTAAGGTTTACACAAATTTTACTATTGCCTAAGCTAAATAGTTTTAATAGGTAATCTAGTTTAAAAACTACCTAAATTATACTCGACGATAAGTATATAGAATAAATTAGTAATTAGCATATTTATACTTAAATATAGTTGATATTTTTAGTTACAGTATTTTTTAGAATTAGTAGACTACATTTTTACTAAAATGGTTTTATTTTTTACAATAGGTTATGTATTTAATGTATCTAAAAAATGCTTACTATCTGAATTATGTATGTTTATGTATATTGATATTGATTCTGCTTCTTGTAACTTTCCCTCTCTTTGGAATTTGAGAGCTCTTTGAAATTCTTGATTTATGTCTGTCATTGTTAATTTATTAAATGATTTATTAGTTTAATGTCTATACAACTTTTACTGTTGCTTAAGCTAAATAGTTGTAAGAGGTAATCTAGTTTAAAAAATACCTAAATTATACTCGATGATAAGTATATAGAATAAATTAGTAATTAGCATATTTATACTCAAATATAGTTGAGATTTTTAGTTACAGTATTTTTCAGAATTAGTAGACTACATTTTTCCTAAAATGGTTTTAGTTTTTACAATAGATGATGTATCTAATGTATCTGAAAAGCTGGGTTAAGTTATTAATAGATTTTCTATCTCCGCTAAATTTTCAAGTAATTTTTACAGCTACTGACAATTATGAATCAAATCTACAAATAATCAATAAATTTTCTCCAATTGATGAAAATCATATTCTATTTCTGCCCAAAGATCACGGTTTTGGGGATCTGTTTTTAGGGCTTTCTTCAGATAGTTTCTGGCCTTATCTAGTTTTCTTTCATTGATAAGTTGACGTCCCCAACGTTGATAAGCGATCGCTTGCCATTGGCGGACTTCGGGATCTTGAGGCATTCTCTGAGCTAAACCTTCTGCTAAAGCAATAGCCCGAGGATATCTCTTATATTTCAATAAATGCTTTAATTGTAAATAATAATTTTGTTTAAGTTGCCTTTCTACTTCTAAAGTATGAGATTTATTTTGATTTTGTTTTTGTTTTACAGTTCTCCTAACCTTTGTTTCTCTTGGAGATACAGTTTCTGATTTTGAGTTTTTATTCGTTGTTGATGTTGGAGTCAAATTATATGGTAATTCAGCTTGAGCAGGAGCAACCCTCAGTAAAATTTTATAAGCTTCTGTAACTGCAATAAATTTATCTTTAGCGTGCTTATCTTTTGGGTTTACATCAGGATGATACATTCTTGCTAGTCGTCGATAAGAAGCTTTTACTTCTCCTAGACTAGCTCCTAAATTTAGGTCTAATTTTCTATAATAATCTGCAATATTCATAGATTTTTAAGGAGGAGGGAAAAAGATTTATTTGTCTGTTTATTCTAGAGATGCTTGGTTTAATTTTCTACCAGATTATTTTAATTTAGCTATATTCCGCTAAGTAGGTAGGCGAGAAAATTTACAACTATGTAACAAAAAAATAAATTCAGTTTAATAGAGTTAAAAGTTTAAAAGTTTAAAAGTTTAAAAGTTTAAATTTGATAGGTTCTGTTTGTCTTATTTCTCCTCTTGCTACCACTCTATTCATGACTGCATAACCAAGCTTTCGCTCATCCTAAAACATTTGTCTTAATAATTCATCTTTTTTTTTCAGATGTTGCCACTCTAATTCAATTAGGTTTATCTGTCAATACTTTGAGAATTCATCAACCAACCATATCTAAAATATGAGCGAGAAGAATAAGAACTGAAAATTACGATTACAATTTTTATATAGCTAACAATAATTCTAGCTCCTAACTTCAAAAAAAATTAAACTAATTGTTACCACTATAGCTTGATAAAAATATGTTTTATTTCAACAATGCTGTCTAAAAAATTGTATTTACTAGAAACATAAGTTAATGGAGACAACTAAAAGTTAACTTGTTACTCGAAAAAAACTATATTTTTAAATTCTACTAATATTACAAAAAATTGTTTTTATTTAATCCAATTTTATATCTTTCCTCCTGAATAATATTTACCTGCATCAAGTAAGATGTAATTAATTTTATCAGCAGGTAAAAATATAAAAAAGTGACGTATCTTAACATTTTTTTAGCATAAATAACCTTGATCACAACTATTATTTTGTCACTAAATAATTGATTGGATTTCTAATATAAAGAGCCAAGCCAATAAAGTTTGGTTAAAGAATATTTTTTTTATATTTGTAGTTTTTTTATATTTATAAAATGACTATCTATTAATTTGATTATAGATTTAAACCTTTGTTCATAATCATTAATTATTTTGGAAATTACATAGGCAGCTTATAACTTTAATTGAGGATTATTTACCATAGCTATTATATAATCAACTCTGACTTTATTTTCACACAAATCCATGATTTATTTATATTTATAAGCCCTATTACTATGAACTAATATTTTAGTATCAAGCCATTTATATCTAATTAATTTAATCACTATTGGAGCCAATTTATCCAATGCACTTTCCTACAGGATTTAGATTTAGATTAGGCTAATTTTAACTAGTAATAACGACTATTTTTCTCGTCAAAATCTATTTTTTTTAGGCTATAGCTAGGATAAATAATAACATAAATGTTCGTATTTTTTAATATATTAATTCCATAAAATAATACTATAATTTTTTAATTAAAAATAATCAATAAACTGAGTAATTTACAGAAAGTAGATAACGATAATTTTGCAAAAATTTGATAAACTTTTCTGTGATTTTTAGTATTTTTAAATTCATTCTTTAAGAGAATTTCAGCATTTGAGAATTTTTTTCCTTCAAAATTAGCAATTTTTTTTTAGCTGTTTACTAAGTCTAAATTAATTAAATTAATTTTTTAGGTTTTTGCTGTTCAAAAAATTGATCAATTCTTACATATAAGATATTTTTTTTTATGGCTAAATTCTGGTATTTTTTTTGTTTGATTCAAATTTCATTGTACTCAAAAAATGATTAATTATTCTAAGTCTAAATTAATTAAATTAATTTTTTAGGTTTTTGCTGTTCAAAAAATTGATCAATTCTTACATATAAGATATTTTTTTATGACTAAATTCTGGTGATTTTTTTTGTTTGATTCAAATTTTATTTTGCTCAAAAAATGATTAATTATTCTCAGCAAAACTTGCTATATTTTTTTAGTCTTGACAAAGAAAGGTATAATGAATCATGGTTGGGAATAAATACTGTGTTAACAGACTATAATTTTTGGAACAAGGGTAGTATCGTACTCAAACTTAGGTGAGGTGAGCTTTAAACTTGTAGAATCCAATTTTTTGTGAGAGTACAAAAATTTAGAGAATAATAGAAAGGAATTTATACAAAAGATAGAGCTATAAAATTTAGTATTTATAGATAAAAAAAATTGTCATGGTAGATTTTACCATAACTCATGTATGCTTATCATAAAGGGACTATAGTATATAAAATGAAGCTGTTTTATTTAAGTCAGAAAGTTACAGTAATTGGTGCAGTAAGTATTAAATAAGTAGTATGTTTAATGATAATAAATAATTTCATAGTAAGCATTACATTCAAAGTATTTATTGAACATTTTTACTGCCGTAGTTTATGCCCAGAGACGGCAGTTTTCATGGATGATTTACATACACATCAACTAGCATTAATTGAATATAGAATTAAATCTGTCGGCTCAAAAGTTATAAATTTATTTCCATACTAGCCGGACTTTAATTCTATAAAATGATGATGATTACAATTGAAATATTTTTGAGCAAAACTTACCTCAAAAATAACACAGAAATGGTTGATATAATAATCTATAATGACACTTAAGTTAATGAATTATCAACATTTAAAAACTGGTTAGTAAATGCTGTTAATGTACTTCACCGGCAACATTAAGGCACTGTATCTTTACATAGTTTTGTTTTTTCGTACCTACCTACTTATTTTTAATGTAAGCATTCAGCTTTTATCAGTTAGCTATCAGCAAATAATGAATAATTCCTTCTAAGGTTAAATAAACTTACTTTGGGAGTAAATTTAATTATCTAATTTCTCAATTGCTTTTACCTATTCCTCTCATAAATAGCTGTTTCGCTACATGAAATAAAAAAGGAAAACCGAGTTACAACTCAGAAAGCTAGCTGATAGCTGAATGCTTACATTCTGATTTATCTACTCAACTAACTTTGTTTGTTCTTTTTACTCCTTTATTTTTTTATTTAACTTTAACGTTCTTCAATTACCTGGTCAATTAAACCATATTCTTTAGCTTCTTCAGCAGACATATAATAATCACGGTCAGTATCTTTTTCTATCTTTTCCAAAGATTGACCTGTACGCTCTGCCAACATATTATTTAATTCCGATCTAACCCGCAGAATTTCGTTAGCTTCAATCTCAATATCTGTAGCTTGACCGCGAGTACCTCCCATTGGTTGGTGAATCATAATTCTAGAGTTAGGCAAGGCCAATCTTTTACCTTTAGTTCCAGCAGCTAATAAAAATGAACCCATTGAAGCTGCTAAACCCAAACAGATAGTAATAACATCTGCTTTGATATACTGCATAGTATCGTATATCGCCAATCCTGCTGTGACAGAACCACCAGGAGAGTTTATATAAAGATAAATGGGTTTATTTGGATCGTCAGAATCCAAATACAACATATAGGCTACAATTCTATTAGCTAGCCCATCTGTAACTTCTTGACCAAGAAATATAATTCTTTCCTGACCAAGACGGGTATAAATATCTATCCATCTTTCATACTGACTACCAGGAAGACGATAAGGAACACTGGGAATACCTATAGGCATAATACTTTTTCCATTTGATTTTATTGAGGACTTAAAAAGTAACAGGTTATTTAAGCTATCAGTTCTAAGTACCTCCCAATTGAAGTAGGAGGCTTGAAATATGTATGGCGTTTTTTTTATCCTTTTAGAAGGAAAGGCTTGAGACCTAATTTTTGAGTCTTGATACTGGATAGTTCTTTTCTACTTGCCAAAACTTGTTAATTTTGTTTATCACTTAAACATTAGCAGGTAAAGGTTTTGGTAGTTCTTTTCTACTTGCTAAAACTTGATCTATTAGACCATATTCTTTAGCTATTTCTGGAGTCATGTAGAGCATTCTATCTGTATCTTTAGCAATCTTTTCTACTGATTGACCTGTATTTTTCGAGAGAATATCTAAAAAAGTTGTCTTATTAACTAAAACTTCTTTTGCTCTAATGGAAATATCCGTTGCTTGACCCCTTGCTCCTGTTTTGGCTTGATTGAGAACTATTGTAGCATGAGGTAAACTTGCCCGATATCCTTTTGTCCCTGCTGACAAAATCATTGCTGCTGTACCCATAGCTTGACCAATACATATTGTATGAATTGGTGGTTTTACATAACTCATGGTGTCACAAATAGCAAATGCTTCTGTTTCAAAACCAATTGCATCTCCTGTATACCAAGAAGTGCCAGTAGAGTTGATATAAAAATAAATTGGTTTTTCGGGGTTATCAAATTGTAAATAAAGTAGTTGAGCAATAATTAATTGAGTAACATCAATGCCGACATTTCTTTTGACTTCATCTGATGAAAATAATGGTAGCCCCAAATAAACGATTCGCTCTTTTAACATTAAAGATTCTAAATCAGGGGGTGGTGTACGAAAAGAGACGTCTCCATAGTAAGAGCTTGTTTGAACTGCTTTGATCGGTGATTTCATCAGATAATTCCTATTGATGTATTGTACTATCTTTTAATTATATTAGCCTAGGCAATATTATTGTAGTGGATACAATTGGTTATGGGTTATGATATAATTGTTATATTCTACATAACTTACCTACACGGATAAATATTCTTTCTGTGTATGCTTTTCATGACTTTTAAAAATAGTCAAAATTTCCAGTATAAACAGAAGTATTTTTTTGAGGAAGCAATAACCACTTTGTTTTTTTATGATTGTTTATAGTTTGGAATAAGTCCAGCCCAAATAGTTTCAAATTCATTGAAGCGTTAATATCTTTATCAATTTTTCACAGTAATTCCTCATTAAAGTTTTTTCTGATACTGTAACCTGTAAACACAAATTTACATTCCACTTGGTAGTTTATGAGGTACAGTTAAAAGCTTCTTATTAGATAGTTTTGAAGTCTGGAATTCAGTTTTCCCA
The DNA here is from genome assembly GCF_000014265.1 of Trichodesmium erythraeum IMS101. Classification (NCBI taxonomy): domain Bacteria; kingdom Bacillati; phylum Cyanobacteriota; class Cyanophyceae; order Oscillatoriales; family Microcoleaceae; genus Trichodesmium; species Trichodesmium erythraeum. The sequence continues at coordinate 1,929,568 of NC_008312.1, read as the reverse complement.
CATTGTTACTCAAATCTACTAAAATCACTGTACCATAATTTACTAGTAATAGGCTGTATCTTCAGTGATAAAGTAATTGAGATGTATAATTTGTTTAATTCTATAACTCTCAAGTTTACCTATCCTGAATTAAAATGCTGAGATGGAACGTAACTTTAATTGCTTTTTTGGTTACATGACCTATTATGTTAAAAAATTAACCTCGCTGCAGTAGTATCTAACCAATATTTTTTTATATAGAATTTGACTATTAACCTAATAGTTAATACTTCCTATCTGTATCTTGTTTTGCTTATTATTTTGCTCTATTTCTGTTAGTGAAAAGTGTTATATTTAACAATTAAATTAATTTTTTTTTTCCTGCTTCAGTCATCTTCTCAGTTTTTTTTACAATGAAATTTTTTATAAGTCATAGCTATTTTTTTATAGATTATACTTTCTTGTTACCTATTAAAAATCTTGATTTACTAGAATATTAGCATCTATTCTCAGTTTGGGGAATAATGACTATTTGCTTAGACTCTTTCTTGAAAATTGTAAGCATTCAGCATTCAGCATTCAGCATTCAGCATTCAACTATCAGTTAGAAAGAGAAATTAGTCTCCAAGAATAATTAAAATTCCGACACCGAAAAGATGATAAGTTTGACTTAGTGATTTATTACTTTAATATATATCGAAGCATGACATAGGAAAGTCCTTCAAGTTGACTACTAAAGTACTGAATGATTACTAAAAATTTAATAGAATATAACTTGTTTCCTTCTAATTTTACTAGATAAGTATCTGTTTATAGTATAGAATTTTAAGGAATTGAGTTTTATAAAGTAGGTTGAATATTATAATTTTTTAAATTAGGAACCGACTAATATTATCAACTTGACTTGATCTACTGAATCTGATATTTTTTTTATGAGTAAAACTTGTTTTATTTTAGGTCTATGAGATAGATTTATTTATATGATTTATGATGCTTTTTAACTCTATTTTTGTTCCTTTAATATATAGCAATTTACTATTAAATCATGAAAAATTTAACTAATAATTATCAAGATTAGGAAAGCTTAATGAACGATATCTAAATTAACTTTTAAGCATAGGTTTACCGATTTCTTCGCCATTACTATCAACCTTTGACAAATCTAGAAAATATGATTTTTACTTTCTAGCACAGAATTTATGCAATACTTTTGAGTAAACCTGAGAAAATCAAAATAATCACCTGAATTTGTAACCTCTACTCAATCCTGTTTTAGATATGATAATTGCTTTTTATAGTTATAGTAATTTGGTCTTTCTTTTAATTTATGGAAATAAAAAACCATAGAAAAATACTTATAGAAAATCTGTTTTACTCCTACCATTTAAAACCTTACCCTAGAATTAGGTTGTACTAATACCGACAAATTTTGAGCTATTTCTGTAGTGTCAATTGATAGTTACTCCCTAGATATATAAAATATTTGTCAGTATACTTCATAGGTATAGGTGATACAGATTTAATATACCCCAGTCATAAAATAACATTCTATAAAGCTGAAACAATTTTTTTTGTCTAAGGATAAATTTTACCATAATTCAGGGACAAAAATGGCAGATTTATTATTACTTTATTTTGAGCCAACATTGTTTGGTCTATCTTTGAATTTAGGGAAATAGAAAACCAGAGGAAAAATACTTATAGGAAGTCTGTTTTACTCCCACAAATTAAAAACTTTCCCTGGAATTATGTTATATTAATACCGACAAATTTTGAGCTATTTCTATAGTGTTAATTGATAGTTAGTCTTTAGATATATAAAATATTGGTCAGTATACTTCATAGGCATAGGTGATACAGATTTAATATATCCCAGTCATAAAATAATATTCTATAAAGCTCAAACAAGTTTTTTGTCTAGGGATGAATTTTACCATAATTCAGGGACAAAAATGACAGATTTACTATTACTTTATTTTGAGTCAACATTGTGCAGATATGGTGTTTCCTTTCCTTGTGTAAATTTTGCCATAATTATCTGTCTTGTTAAGCAGCTAATTTTTTTTGATATTTATATCGAAACTTCTCCCTATATTTGTGAAGATATCCTTAGTAGTGAAAAAAAATCAATCGTACATTTATGAAAGTTAATCTACGTTCGGCTCTCAATGATACTAATATTGATGCTTCTCAATCTTTATCTCAACGGCAAGTGGCCTTATCTATTTCGGTGATGGCTAATCAGCTAGAAAGGACTGTACCATTAAATTTATGTTTAATTTTAGACCACAGTGGTTCTATGGAAGGAAGACCACTAGAAACGGTTAAACAAGCAGCAGTACAACTTGTGGAAAAATTGAAGGAAGGCGATCGCCTTTCGGTTGTAGCTTTTGACCATCAAGCTCAAGTAATTGTTCCTAATCAGATGATCAATGATTCTGCTAGTATTAAGGGTAAAATTAATAAATTAAGAGCCTCTGGTGGTACTGCTATTGATAAAGGTTTAAAGTTAGGAATAGAAGAATTAAATAAGGGTAGAAAAGAGTCTATTTCCCAGGCTTTTATATTAACTGATGGAGAAAATGAACATGGGGATAATGACCTTTGTCTCAAGCTAGCAAAGTTAGCAACAGACTATAATATTACTCTAAATTCTCTAGGATTTGGTGATGATTGGAATCAAGATGTTTTGGAAAAAATTGCTGATGCTGGAGGGGGAAATCTTTCCTATATTCAACAACCAGAACAGGCAATAGAGGAGTTTAGTAAATTATTTAATCGCATTAAATCTGTAGGAATTACTAACTCTTATTTGCAATTTTATTTAATGCCTAAAGTGAGGTTAGCAGAACTTAAACCTATTGCACAAGTGGCACCAGATACTATTGAGTTGCCAGTAAAAAAAGAGGGTAATGGGTTTATAGTTAGACTGGGAGATTTAATGAAAGATATAGAAAGGGTGGTTTTAGTCAATACTTATATTGGGCAATTACCAGAAGGAAAACAAGCAATTGCTCAATTACAAATTCGTTATGATGACCCTGCTCAAAATCAAGAAGGTTTACTTTCAGAATCAATTTTAGTTGAAGCTAATTTTATGGAAAAATACCAGCCTCAAGTTAACTCTCAAGTACAAAATCATATTTTAGCTTTAGCAAAATATAGGCAAACTCAAATAGCTGAAACAAAATTACAACAGGGTGATAGAGCAGGTGCAGCTACAATGTTACAAACAGCAGCTAAAACAGCATTACAAATGGGAGATACAGGAGCTGCAACTGTTTTACAAACTAGTGCTACTCGCTTACAAGATGGGGATAAACTTTCAGAAATGGAACGTAAAAAAACAAGAATTGTTTCCAAAACCATTTTAAAGTAGAGAATATTTTCCTAGTTTTTTAGCCAGGGAAATTTTCCCTGGTTAATAATTAGTTTGAGTCAGCATAATAGCAATTTCATCAAATATTTAATAACGGGACTTTAGCAAATTTCAAGCCCAAACAAACCCTAAACTCTCTTTATGAGCGGTAAATACGTCGATGTTTTCATCTAACCACTCAACAAAACGATAAGATATTGCGGTACGAAATGCTTCTAAAGTATCAGTAAACGTATTTAATGGTTTGTTAGCCCAACGCCTTCTTATACCTCCTGTTAACTGATGCCAGATAATAAATGTATAAGCACAAAATACTAAAATAAAATGCCTTTTAAGGCTGATTTTATCTCTGACTTGATATTCTCTTAATCCTAACCATCCTTTGGCTTCCCTGTAGAAAACTTCCACCCAATTTCTTTGAGAATAAGTAGAATATATCCACTCAGGAGTTACATATTTGTCTTCTCTATTAGTGATATAATAGTTAATATCAGTGGCCTCAGAAAAACTTTTAGCATTCATAACGATAGCTATAGTTTTTTGACCTGACATCCTAGATATTTCTACTTCTAATGTAGCTACCCAAACTTCTCTAGCATTTTTTGTACTTAGTTGAACTAAGTTGAAAGCTTTCTGAGGTATACTTTCTGCCAGCTTGTCTAATCTAATTTCCTCTTTAATGTCATCTTGTTTTTTAATGATGACTTTTCGATTTTTAGCTAATCCTCCTATATAAGTTAAACTTCTTTTCTCTAGTTGATTTAAGAATGATGTATTGTTACCATAGCCAAATTTCAATTAACACAATTTCTGGTTGGTGTCCTCTGGACAAACATTGATCTACTAGAGACATTGCACTCGTCTGGTTTCTTGACAAATTCTGGGTCTTTTTTTCCTTTTGGAAAAGAATCAGCTTTCTGATACAAAGCTATGTCTAAAGGTAGACTTTTAACTCCATCATAAAGATGAGTTGTCACCACGACTACACCATTATCTGTTTTTCCTATTTCTCCTATATATTGCCGCCCTACTCCTGCAGTAAAATTACCACTTTTTCTGTGGCCTGAATCGTCTATAATTAAAGCAATAGGATCGAGAAGGTTTTGTTTGGCGACGTTCCCACATTACTTGAAGACGACGCTCATTCACAGCATCTACAGACCAATTTGCTCGAACTAGAAAATGCCGTAATTTGTGGTACGTGTGACCTACAGTGTTGTTGGCAATTTGAGACAAGTTTTTTCGATCGCTTTCTCAAGAGTAATCCTCCTATATATTCCCTAAACCCTGTTTTTTGGGCTTTTGTTTTAAAGACATTGTTAAAGCGATCGCACCATCGATGGAAACAAGAGGGCATGGCCACTGAAGTTGTTTCTTTCATCAAACTTTTCCCAGGCCAGTAATTAACGTAAAATACATATCAGGTATACATTATACCCTTTTTTTTACTATTTTTTCACTAAAGTCCCGATAAAATAATTTTACCAAGCTGACTTTAGTGATTTAAATTATTTTGATTACCTTGTCATAAAATGATAAATTTATTGGTAGTAAGCAATAGGAGAAACTGGAGTCAAATAATGTTTATGATTTTTTTACTATTTGAGAATTACTCAATCATCTATAAAGAATGAAATAGGATGATAAATTGTTATAAGTATGATTTTGCTATAGTAGAAAAATTATTTTTTTTCTACTACCTAATTACTTAAAATTTATAACGTAATTCTTGTTTAATCAATTGGAAATTATCTGATAATTTTGTGTTCCTTTTTTGATTAATTAATTTTTTTAGCTTGATAATTATTTATTGAAAGATTAGCGAGGCTCTTTTTTTTACTTGCCTTCCTTGAATTTAATATTTTCAGTCTATTACTTGATAATTTAATTGTTGAAATAAATCCTTCATACTAACTATATTTTTATCCATTATATATTTTTATCAGACTGGCATAAATGAAGATGTATCTAACACCGCATCATCTTTTATTGGTAATTGTTGAAAATATATATAACTACTTTAGGAAAATTTATTAGAATTATAAATTATTAATTAGCCTTTCTTTCTTTTGCTCCATTTTTCATACTCAATAACTTTTTTATAAGATTCAAAAATTATGATGTTATAGATGAATTAGATTATTTTCTCAATAATACAAAAAGAGTCAAAATAAATGAAAATGGCTTGGGCAGTAAAAATGCTTTTGTTGGAAAAATCTTATTATAAAGCATATATTCCGCAGGACAAAACGTAATATAGAAATATAAGTCAAAAGTAAGAAGTAAAAAATAAGAAGTAATAAGTAATAAGTAAATTATAGTGGTAAATAGGAGTTAAAGATTCAGTAAGTATTTATCATTAATATTTACCTGATAATTTAACTCCTGATTAAGGTAAATAAAGATAATTTTTATGGTATAAATATTTAAGCAAGCTACGGATTTTATACTAATTCTAATTTTACAAATTGAAGCGCAGAATATGAGATAAAGTCAAAGAATTATTGAAAGTTTCTCACAATTTTATCAGTCAATAGAAAATCCGAGTGCTTTTTCAGGATGTAGAAAGTTTAAGACTTTAATGTAGAGGAAGGTCAGGTTACTTAGGGCAGGCAGAAAAAGACAAAACAATTGACTGCTTAATAGAAAAAGATTCTCTAAAATTGTCAGACTTGCAAAACTATTTACAGAAACAATATAATGTAGTTTTTGACTTTAATTACAGTTATTATACCCTACTTAAAAGTATAAATGAATTAAAAATAATCAAATCTTTAATTTTCCGAAACTTCATAAGTATACAATTTATTAAAGCTTATTTATGATGACTATTTTTGTAAATTAATAGATATTATGATTATCTTAAAAATTTTATCTATAAGTATTTTTTTAAAACAAATATGATTTTTTCTTAGAAGATAAATAATGGTAAAAAAACTCTTGAAAAAATTAACTTTTTTATGACTATAATTATATTTATAGCAGTGCTATTTTTAGACTCATTCTATTAGATGTAGTTCGATTAATTATTTCCTGTTTTATAAAAATAGGAATCAAGAGATTATTACTGACTCCTATGAGTTAAAAAATAGGTATAAAAAAAAAGTAATCTATCGCCACATTTATTATTTATTTAGTTGCAACAAAAGAATAGTCTTAAACCTAAAAATCAAAAAACTAACCCTAGTATCTCTTAACAATTATAATTTATGTAATTTATTTAAAAGAGTAACTTATTTTGAAAGTTTTAGTGATTTAAACCTCAGACAACTAAACTAATAGAATGTTAGTAAAATATCAAATGTAATTAGCGTTGTGAATTTAACTTCTAACTTAAAAGATACCTTTTATTGCTGCTTGTGCTTCCTGGCGCAATTTATCAGCAATTCTAAATAATTCCTGACCTGTATGTAAATAATAATCATCGTAGTTTAGAGTAAATAATTCTAAATCTTCTATTCCATCACTAACTTGATTCAAACAATAATATAAATGAGCTGCTACTCCAGCAAAATTAGATGGGTTTGGCTGAGAACTAAATAAGTTATGAGCTTTTTTAAGTAGACCTCGAGAAGTTTCTAAATAATCTTGAAAAGATTCAAGTAATTGATCATCAAATGGATCTGCAGCTAAATCATCAATTTCATTTTTTAGAGGTTTTAGTATTTGAATTATAATTGTATCAACTGGTCTGTAAACATGATTTATCCATCTTTGCAGATGTTCATCAATATTCTGCCTTCTTTTATTGTGTTTATAGTAATCTTGGCTAATGTTTCTATATCTTTGATAATTTTGATTAAGCTGCTGATCATAAGATTTTCTTTGTTGAGGATCGCTTAATACTTCATAGGCTTCATTAATACTAATAATACGTTCGTGGTTTGCTACTTCTGTATTAGTATCTGGGTGAAATAATTTAACTAAACGACGATATGCTTGTCTAATTTGTCCCTGAGTTGCAGTGGGATGAACATTTAAGATTTTATAATAGTCAGAACTTACCATTGAGCCATTTTTATCCAATAACTACAATAACAAATATAGCGACTATAAATACCTTCTGAATCAGTATTAGTACGATCCCATAGCATACATATAATGGCGATTTTGTCAAAATGTTAATTTATGACCAAAAAATCAGGTTTTAAGCCTACCTTTTTAAAGGGATAAAAGAAGTATTCGTCATATTTGTTAATATGTTAATTAATTACCAAAAAGTCAGGTCTTAAACCTGCCCTTTCAAAGGGATAAAAGAAGTATTCTTAATGTTAAGTCCGGTTTACACAAGAGCTTTATTAAAAACTAAGATACTTATGCTACTGATATTTATGCTGAAAGGTTTAAAGGATTAAAAAAACAAGAAGCTTTTCATAAGTGTATTTAGTATAATACATATTTTAAACCTCTGGCTTTACATCAAAATACTAGTAACTGATAAATTAAATGAAATACCTTAGAAGCAATTAACTTTATCCATTATGGTATTGGAAAACTTAGGGATAATAGAAGTCTAATACTTTGTAGTTTATTGATTAAATTAGAGTCTAATAAATGGAAAAATTTTTACCTAATAAAAAAAATTGGTTTCAACATTTAGCAGAGGGATTCAGCGATTTTTTTTGGGGAACTAGGTCTGCAAGAATGTCATCGGAAACTCTGCGGATCAATAATGATAATTTAATTGAATATTATGAAAAAAGAGATAGTATTCAACAACAAATACAGATTGCTCAAATACAGTTAAAAACTGTTATGGAGGAGAGGAATTTTCAATTTCAGTATGAGCAAGGTAATCTTAATAGACAGTTTCAAGCTCAACAAGGAGAATTAAATCGTCAATTACAAACTGAGTTAGGAACTATTAATCGTTTATTTCAGGCTGAAGAAGGAAAGTTAAATCGGGAATTACAAACTGAGTTAGCAAGATTGAATAGGGAGCATCAAATTCAGGAGGGTAAATTAAATCGTGAAAATGCTCATCAATTAGAACTTTTTCGGGCTCAATTACAAATATTTTTACAGGAAAAACAAAAAGATTTACAACTTCAGTTAAAAGAAATAGATGCTACATTAGCTAGAGAATTAAAAGCTATTGATTTGCAAAATAATCTCACAGTTATTCGTCAACAACGCCGATTAAATAATTGGCCTCTTACTCTGGATGATGAACAAATTAAGGAAATTGTAAAATCTGATAATTTACTCATTTTATTTGTTCCACCTATTCTTAAATATGACCGTGCTGGTGCTGGTGCAAATAGCCAACCTAATACTTTTCCTGATATTGAACAAGGATTAAATAGACGGTTAAGAGCTTTCCTCGAAAAGTATAAACAAACTGGTAGAAAAGTCGATTTTTTAACCGGTGCATGGATGACAAAAGCTTTGTCTGGAGAGGGAGCTTTTAAAACTATTTTTAGTGGTTTGAAAAGTAAACCAATGTTAGTTATCAACACATTAGTTGAAAGAACTTACTATCATCTAGAATATAGTTATTGGAGTCAAAATTTTCCAGAACCTTATATTGATTCTTTGCCTAAAGAAGATCCTTTGTCTTGGCTAGAATTATTATATTTTGCTGTTAAAGAAAGGTTATTAAAATGGGAAAAACAACGAAATCAGGAAAAAATAGAAACGGGAACAACAGAAGAGTTTGATGCAGATTGGGGTGAGGAAGTAGTTAAGAAGTTTTTGGCAGATTTACAGTTGATAAAACGAGAAAAGAGACTGTTAGAAAGAGGTCAAGATCCTAACAATTTACCTAATCGTAACTATACAGTTCTTGATTCAGACAAAGAAACTTTTTCTCGTTTCATTGCTATTCAAGTTTCTCTCTTAATAGGTAGAACCGCCGATGCATATTTTCTCTTAGATGTTCCACCTCAAGAACGCAAACGCCCTTTGCTTCCTGAATTATTACCTAATCTTTTAGAAGAAATTCCCTCAGAAGAACGAGAAAAAATTATTGAGTATCTTGTTTATTTTTATCAATCTTTATATCAGCAATTAGGGGAAGAAGAATCGGCTTGGGTTCCAGAAATGCTGATAGATTTTGCTAGTAGTTTGATTTATCTAGATAACAAGTTTTGGGCGAAAGAACAGATAGAAAAATCTGTAGAATCTTGGTTATTAATGCGTGGAATTAAATCTTTAGATCAGGTTAGTAATTTAGAGGTGATGAAATATGTTTTAGTCTCAGGAGATGACGAATATTTAGACAGACTAAACCAGTTTATATTATTACTTGGAAGAGAAAATTACGTGATTATAGCAGAAACTTTACTAGATACTTGGCGAAAGCTGAAGATTAAGGGCTGTATTGGAGTAGATGGACATGGACAAACTTTATTTTGATAAATTAGGTAAATTAGATGGACAAATCATTTGAGGTCGTCGTAGCAATTGACTTCGGAACATCTCGTTCTGGGTTTGCTTATAAGTTTAAAGAGTCGGACGTTTCTGTCTTTCGAGACCTGTGGCCTGATAACCCCATGTCTTATCCTAAAACCGCAACCTATTTATTGCTTTCTTCTACAGGAGAAGTAGAAGCTTGGGGCTATACAGCAATGAAAAAACTGGCTCAATTTCGTGCTCAGGGAACTGCTAAAGATTATTACTTTACCCGTAACTTTAAAATGGAGTTACATTCTGGTAAAAAAGACGAAAGTTGACCTTATGTCATTAATAAAAATAACGGAGAAAAAATTTATGTTATTGACTTGATAGCTAAATATATTCGTCTCATTAAAGACGAAGCTCTCAAGGAAATTAAAAACAGTACCTCTGGAGAATTAAAGGATCAAGAAATTAGGTGGTGTTTAAGTATACCAGCAATTTGGAAAAATGAAGATAAAGATTTGATGCGTCGTGCGGCACGAAAAGCTGGATTAATTAATTCCTCTGATGATGAAGCTGAACGTCTTTTCCTTGTATTAGAGCCAGAAGCAGCTGCTATCTTTTGCCAAGAGGAAGATAAAAATGCACTAACACCTGGTAATAAGATTATGATAATTGACTGCGGTGGCGGTACAGTCGATATCACTGTTCATAAGTTGGTCAAAGATGGTGGACTTGATGAGGTAGCTCCTGGGACAGGTGGTCCTTTTGGCTCGATATATGTAGATAAAAGCTTTCAAGAATATTTGACCGAAAAACTCTCTGCTGAAATGGTGAAGGGTTTCCATGATCAGGATCCTGTTGGTTATTTGAAGATGATGGAGGAGTGGGAACGAACAAAGTGCAACTTCGATCCAGAAACTAGTGGTGATGTTATTTACTTTAACATTCCAACCAGACTTTACAATTTTATCTCCAAGCGTAAAGCAAAAATCCTCGAACAGCTAGCTGATGAACAAAACGGGGATGATGAAAATATTCATCTAAGCTACTCAACAATGGAAAATATTTTCCGTATCACTGTTCATAAGTTGGTCAAAGATGGTGGACTTGATGAGGTAGCTCCTGGGACAGGTGGTCCTTTTGGCTCGATATATGTAGATAAAAGCTTTCAAGAATATTTGACCGAAAAACTCTCTGCTGAAATGGTGAAGGGTTTCCATGATCAGGAGCCTGTTGATTATTTGAAGATGATGGAGGAGTGGGAACGAACAAAGTGCAACTTCGATCCAGAAACTAGTGGTGATGTTATTTACTTTAACATTCCAACCAGACTTTACAATTTTATCTCCAAGCGTAAAGCAAAAATCCTCGAACAGCTAGCTGATGAACAAAACGGGGATGATAAAAATATTCATCTAAGTTACTCAACAATGGAAAATATTTTCCGTCCAACTTTAGATGGTTTAGTTTCAACAGTTAAAAATCAATTTAAAGAGTTGGGAGATGAAGAAGTTGACATCATCTTTCTTGTTGGCGGATTTTCTACTTCCCCTGTGCTCCGGCAGCGAATTAAAAAAGAGTTTGGAAGCAAGGCCAAGAAAATTGTTATGCCTCCACGTCCGGGTGTTGCCATTTTAAAGGGGGCAGCATCTTTCGGTGTTGCTCCAGGCATCATTCGCGCCAGGCGGAGTCGATTAACCTATGGTGTTTCATCCTCTAGGGAATTTAATCAATTTAAGGATACAATTATAAGTCAAAAACAGCAAAGTGATAATCCCGAAAATTGGGAAAATTGCTTGAGAGTATATAAAAATAATAATGATTTTTTGAATTGGTTATTAAATAATTTTGATATTCAGTATTCCAATCATAATCATGAACAAGAAAAACAGCAAATTAACTCTCTTAAAAATGCACTTAAAAATCCTAAAAAACTTCTAGAAAAATTTTATAATATCTACCTAATGATTGTAGAGCCAAAAAAAAGATACAACCAAAAACACAAGCAAGAGCTGAAGGAAACAGTATACTTGCTAAACCAAAAAATTCAAAGCCAAGAAATACTAATAAATGAGCTTAAGAGGGAAAATGAAAAACTCCGTAAATTGAAAAGTTCTCTTTTAAGTAAGTTAAGCGATCGTGATCGCGACACAAGTAACACAATTACTTCTGATGAATCACGCCCCCAAAGAGATGTTTGAACTGACAAATTTATCCAACTTAAAAATCAAGAAATCACAAAAGTTAGTCAAGAAATATTCAATCATTTATCTCAAATAAATTCAGATTTAAAAGCTCATCGTAAACGAGAGATTGCCAAAATTAAACATGTATTTTCTAAACATATATTTGACCAAGGAAGTCAATATTTTACTGACAATAATTCAATAGGAGAATATAAATTTCCTCAAGTTGTCGAAGACTTGAAAAATTCAATATTAACTGATTTACAAATTCCAGAAGCAGCTAAATTTCCGGAACCTATTCCCACAAATTTAAAGAACTTGGTAGAAAAAGGATTAAAATTAGTAAAAGAGATTGTTAACGACGACCCTCCTGGTCATTTCTTAATTGCTAACCCAGGAGAGATCTTTAATCCTGAAAACCATGAACCTGTCCCCAGTTGTGAACCCAGTGGCCAGATTGTTTATACTACCTATCCAGGATACTCCGTAAACAACCGTATTATTGGTGAATCACTTAAAGCTTTTGTATTTACCGAGCCTAACAAACAACCTGAAGGCCAAGAAGAACAACCTTTTGAAAATAATCAAAATCATCAACAGCCAAATTCTATAGAAAATGAACAGCAGTCTCCCTCTAATCAACAATTAAAACCCACTTCCAATCATCAGAGCCCAGTTCCACAAACTTCTGAAAATAATCAAAATAATCAACAGCCAAGTTCTATAGAAAATCAATAGCAGTCTCTTATGACACACCAAGACTAAGAGCATCTCAGGCCGACCCTAACTTTTAGTCGTATGCTTTAACTACCCCGGCGGGAAATCCCGCGCTATTCCGAACGATAGCCTCAGGATGAAAGTCCGGGGTTATCTATCTGGTTCGTCCTAATTTTCTATATATAGCTGTTGACAATTATATATACAGTCATTATAATTATAATAATATTTATATTAAAATAAATAAAAAAAGAAGGTCTCACTTCACATCAAAACTTCTATTAGATATTCCCTGAGTAAATAATTTTATACTTACTTTGTAAGCATAACTTCGGGAGTATACCAATAAACATCCTTCTTATTCTTAACAAAACATATCCTCTTTCTCAGAGTAATTTATCTATCAATATCTGCTATACTATATATAATTAGGTGATAATTCTCTATCTAACTGTTAGAAATCATAGACAAAATATGTAAGCTTTCAAGCAAACATAAAATCTCACGACACCAACTTTTTAATAGATCTGAAAGTCAGCGAAGTACTGTAGCTTAAACTTTCCTAATATCTAGTCACATAAATAAACTAAGGCGACAGAAAGTATCATCTGCTTCTATATAAATAGGTAATGAAATAGTAATTTCACCATGAGAAGTCACCGATATCTCAAACCCAATAATTTAACTATAGATTGTTAGATTTTAAAAATAAAAAAGAAGGTTGCAAAGTATAAAAGGCATGTGACAATATTTTATTTGTTTGTTGAGAAAAATAAAGTGTATTGTTGAAAAACGCATTTTTTTGATAGATTTAAGCAATTTTGCTTAACTACTATACTCTTTATCCCTTTTACCCCTCTTACCCTTGAGGATAAAAAAACAAGGGTCAGGTATCACCTCCTAAACCCTCAAAAATTTAGAATTGTGGTCAGAATAATTGGAGAAAAATCAAAAGACATCCATAGGTGGCTATCTCATATATAATTCGACCTTCCTCCTATACATACATTGTATACAAAGTCCCTAACCACTCCCCTAACTTCCTACTTCTTAAAAATAATTTTTCAGCAAACCGTAATTATCTACCTGACTTCAGCGAGAGTAGGCCCTAGTTCTTGAAACAATGGAGTACTTAAATAACGCTCCCCAAAACTAGGCTGAATCATGACTATTAACTTACCATCATTTTCTGGACGCTTACCTACTTCGATCGCCGCACAAAGAGCAGCTCCCGTAGAAATACCAGATAAAATACCTTCTTCCTTTGCTATACGACGACCATAAACCATCGCCTCACTATCAGGAACCTGGATCACCTCATCAATAATCTTCGTATCCAAAACATCTGGCACAAAACCAGCTCCTATTCCCTGAATTTTATGTGGTCCTGGTTTTCCCCCAGACAAAACTGGGCTATTAGAAGGTTCAACAGCGATCGCTTGAAATTCAGGCTTTCTTGCCTTAATAGTCTCTGCCACCCCTGTAACTGTCCCACCAGTACCAACACCAGCCACCAGAATATCTACCTTTCCATCCGTATCTTCCCATATTTCTAGAGCTGTAGTTTTGCTATGAATTTCTGGATTAGCTGGATTCTGAAATTGCTGTAACATATAATATCCATTACTGCTTAAATCCACAATTTCTTGTGCTTTGGTAATTGCACCTTTCATACCTTCACTACCTGGAGTTAATACTAACTCTGCCCCATAAGCTCGTAACATAACACGACGCTCCATGCTCATTGTTTCTGGCATAGTCAAAATTAACTTGTAACCTCTAGCAGCAGCAACCATTGCCAAAGCAATACCTGTATTTCCAGACGTTGGTTCAACTAATGTTGTTTTACCTGGTTTAATCAAACCTTCGCGCTCCGCTACATTAATCATATTTACACCAATACGATCCTTAACTGAGGCAGCGGGATTCATTCCTTCTAGCTTTACTATTATTTTGGCTAAACAACCTTCTGCTTTAGGAATAGAATTTAATTGTACCAGGGGAGTGCGACCTACTAATTCTGTAATATTATGAGCAATACGCATGATATATTTATCTCTAACCTTAGACTTATAACTCTACAAATAAATGATAGAAAACAGTTATTAGAACGTAAAAATTCAGACTTCAACCATTAAGCTTTATACCCTCAATAGTACAAATCAGTATTAACATACTTATGTCTAAATTCTTTGATATTACACTTAATATTTAGTTATGATTGCTTTAGTTTATAGACAAATTATGTATGAATTTTGATCAATAAATACATTTTTGTTTTTTCTTTATCTTCTTTATATAGGAATCTAAAATAATCAGGATTCAAAAACTATAAATTAACTCCCAAAGTCTTATCCATTAACCATTGTTTCCAAACCTATTTTCAAAAAGTAGCAATATTTTTGATTTGAATAAAATCGGATTGCTAGCTATAGTATATATTTTCACCTTACTATTTAGTTAATTTTTAATAAAAATAAAATCAAATAAATATATAGATATTAGGTATTTTATGATTTTTTAATTTCAACTAATATATTATATACTATTTATAATATTAAACCTCCATGATTAGAGATTTTTTACTTTTAATTTCAGCAATTTTTATGGTAATTAGGTAAGTTTAATGTTAATTTCTTTTACCTATCTCCCATTGCCTAAATTCCTAAAACCTTGTACTTTATCAGCCATTAAACACTCATTGCAGGCATCACTAATTTTATATAATATATACGTTATAAGGGATTCAGCTTGAAAAAATGTGTAATTAATTTTGTATCCCTGCTCAATTGTAAATTTTCAACTTTCTCTATATGCTTTTTGAAAGGATTATCTATTCAGGGTTTCAGTCATTATTCTTTGAGGTGATTTAAACCCTACAATTCTGAGTGGAACTAGGGAGTTAAGATTGACATGTATTTACTCTAAAGATTAACCCTTTTCCCTTCAAGTCAACTCTAATACCCTGTTAAGCTCCCAAAGAATTATCAAAAAATAAAGGAATTAGCAGAACAATAAAAAAGACTTAAATAACACATATTAAGTTTAATAAGTAATTATCCAAAACATAAAACCATTAAACAATATAGCAGGGCAAATGTGATTTTATAGTTTCCCTTTACCTAAAAATTCAGTTTAAAGCCTAGCCCATAAAGGGGCTACTTTTTAGTTGTTTTTTTTGAATACATGTGTTATTATTTTATTATTAATTAATTAGTACCCGCCGGGGAATCTGACACAAAAAAACGCACGCACAAGATAAATATAACCTACCCCCATCTCCTAAGTAGAAGGATAGAAAGAGAGGTGGATGTATTCATTTTGAATCGTGGAGCTTTGCTCTGAAAAAACGTCAACTCACTAAGTATATTTGATACGTTTATTTTCCAGTAGCTAACAGCCAGAGAGGATATCAAATAAGTCCTATTTAATTAATTTATAGGGTGGTATTATCCACCCTAACCTTTCCAACTAACCACTAGAACTGAAAAGTAGTTCTGATAGTACCAATAATTAACTCATCGTTATCATCATCTTGGTTAGCATTTGTAATTACAGTCACACCAGGAGTAATTGAAATGTAGTCTGTAAGTTGATATTTGTAGAATGCTTCAAGATGCCATGACATATCTTGTCGTAATCCTGAATCTAAACCACTAGGAAGTTCTAAGTCATTCAAATAAGGTTCCCGACCTACAACAATACCAGCCAGACTACCTTCCTTCAATAAATCAGGGAAAGCAATAGTAGCTCCATAAGTCCAAATTTCAAAATCACCTTTGCCAATTAGTTTCCCATCAAGATATGTACCAAAACCATTAATAGTTACCCAATCAGCTGCTCGCCAAGACATTTCTACACCATAAGCATTAGTCGAAACTGACTTATTAATATTGACAGAACCTGGTCGACGATCATTAAGTCCAGCATTTAAACCATAAACACTGTTAGCAATACCAGTTCCTACAAATCCACTGTTTAAACTACCATTATCACCTAGACCTGTGGCTGCACCATCATCAAATCCAAAGTTCCCTGGACCAAAATAACCTTTATTGTAGGTAAGTCCAACTTGGAAATTTCTGATGGGAGTAAAGGTTAGTTGCGCTAGTGCAGCATAGTCTCCATTAAACAGACCTTTTCCTTGACTAGGATTTTCACCTTCTGCCGCTAAGTATCCAAAAGATACAGAAAATGGACTATAGGTACAAGCATATTGGTCTTTACAACCAAAATCATACTCAACTCCAAGTCCTTTACCACCCCCTAACCTATAGATTGGGTTTCTTTGACCAAAAGCACTTAGAGAACCGCTGCCTCCATCAAAATCTTCCATATAAGGATTAAGTGTAGGAACAAAGTCGTACCAACTTACCTTATTAGCAGCAATAGTTACTCTAATATTATCTCTGACAGGGAACTTGTAGAAAAGCTTATCTAGTTGAAGCGTATCATCTGTACGGTCAAGAATATTAAAGGTTTGCTGTCCCTCAGACTCAGCTATTTTTTGATTAAATGCTTGAGCATTACCCGCTTGTAACCTGGTAAATAATAAGTCTTCACCAGAAAAGCTAGTATTGAAATTCAGACGTACCCTATACTGGAATACCGTTTGATCCTCATCCTGGATAGTATCACCAAATGCTCCATATTTTCCTTGGTCTTCAAAGTTATCAACAAGGGCAAAAATTACCTCACCCCTAAGTTTAGTAGTTGTAGAAAATTGATTAGCCTCTAATTCAGCAGCACGAGCTTCTAGAGCATCAACACGACCCCGGAGAATCGCTAATTCTGCAGAAAATTCCTCCTGTAACCTTTGCAGAATAGCCAGGTCTTCTCTACTTACGGTATCTTCTATAGCTGCTTGTAAAAGTTCCATAACTCTATCTAGGCAAGCATTAACACCAGCAGCAAATTCAAAACGAGTTAAGGCACGGTTGCCTCTGTAAGTACCATCTGGATATCCAACGATACATCCATAACGCTCAACCAAAGACTGTAATGCTTGAAAAGCCCAATCTGTAGGCTGAACATCAGAAAGTTGAGATACAGAAGTAACTTGTCCTTTTATTGGTTTCCTATTGTTCGTAATATTACGAAGACCTGGTCGACGAAGATTACGACCTTCTCTACCATAGCGGTTAATTTGTCGTATGGTAGTTGCAGGTGTATTCCCAACAGAATTAGTCGAATTGGTTGCAGTAACTTGAGCTAATAGATCAGGTTCCTGTATATCTATATTATTATTTATTGATATATTTTCAGTTGTTGCAGCTTGAGGCTGAATAACTGTATTAGTTTGCTTGTTTTCAGTCGCCAGAGCGTATGAGGATGCAACAAGAGTTGCTCCTAAAACTGCTGGACTAAGTATTAGACAATACCAGAATGTTTTTGACATTTTTCTCTCATCCTCACACCAATTATAGAGAGACTATTTGGCTCTTTTGTTTAGTTAGTTTTAATAGGGTAGGATTGTTAATTATTGCTTTATAAACCCGCATCTCCTTGGGTATTAACTATGTATTAATAAGGACTAGAATTGCAGGTAGTCCAATTTTTTCATTGAATCTGGATCTATCTTTCCAGAACATGGTTTTTTCCAGCAATATTAAAATAATTCTAGCCCTAGAACAAATTTTGATATTTGTTCGACTTTCTTATAGCACAAACAGACTCTTTTATGACCTTTACTACAAAGTTTAGATTTTTCACCTTAATATTTTAGGTATATTCAAGCTGAGAACTACAAAAGTAATAGCTTGTACATATATAGGTTAGGTAGATGATTGACAGACTATCACAATTTTTTTGTATCAACAACCTTTGTTAAAAATTCTTAGGACTACTATCCCAGAGACTATTAACTCCAGCAAATATTCTTACCTTAAAAGGCAAGGTTTTTTCAAAGTATCGTAAGTTAACGATGGGTGAGACAAACATAGATAAAGGGTTACGAGAATAGGGAAATTAAAGAAAAATTTGCTTGAAAGCCTCGTGTATAAGCAATTAAATTTTTAGTTTCTTTATGTAAATTTGCTCCCAAATGTTATTTAATTACTTCCGGGCAGGGAGTCTGAGACAACAAAACTGACACACTAGGAAAGTGGTTTGACTAGGGTCAAGTTTCACCCTCACGACAATAAATTGCAGCAGAATTCAGGAGTGCAAAGGACCTGCTAAGTGTAAAACCTCAACCTGCCCTTGGGTAAGACAACGATAGAAATAATCTCACCCCTAACAGCTGGGGAGGGTATTAATAAGATTTACTGCTGAATTTAGTCTCCGAGTATCGTTAAACTTTGACTAAATATTTGGTTAGTCTCATTAGCTTAAATGACAAGAATTCCTTAATTTATCTTCTAGAATAATTGATAAATTTGGCATATTTCCTGACTTGGGGTTCTCAAGTTTTCCAGTTATCCCTATTTCTCCATCTACATCTTTGTTTTTTCCACTTATATCAAATAGCCTTTTTACTTTAAAAGGTGATACTTAAATAAAAATTTAAATCTTAATGTAGCAAAGTTTCTAGTAATTCGTATTATTTACTATGTCCTAGTATGGAAAAGACTTGCTTTTGTTCAAATAGTTCCAAGAAATGGCTATTAATTTTATTCTCGGCTGCTTCAGAACGCATAATTCTCAGAGCCGCTTCTACGGGTAACCCTTGTTTATACGGGCGATCGCCAGCAGTTAAAGCATCATATATATCTGCGATAACTATTATCTGGGTTTGAAGAGAAATTTCGTTTTTCTTTAGTCCCCTAGGATAACCACTACCGTCCAACTTTTCATGATGTCCATAAGCAATTTCTGGTATGTTCTGTAGATTTTTTGTCCAGGCAATTTGCTTTAAAAATTCATAAGAATGTGTTACATGAGCTTCAACAGCTCGTCGTTCTTCAGGAGTCAAGTTTCCCCTGGGAACTGTAAGTTGAGCCATTTCCTCTGATGTAATTAGAGGTTTAATTTGACCATCTGTATCTTTGTAGGTATAAAGTGATATCTGTTGTAGTTGCTTGAGTGGTTCTTCTGCTAAAACTTTTGGTTCATTAGCTATTAGTATTGTTTGCCAATAGTTGTTAAGCTGAGTAATTGCTGTTTTTAGTTCTAAATCTAAATTTTCAATTTTTTGACACAAAGGACAACTTTCTTGAGTATGTGATTGATATGTCCCAGATAAATGTCTAAGCAAGTATTCGTACTTGGTTTGAGCAGATTCCATTTCCAAAGTACGCTGGGCTACAGAAAATCTTTGCTTGATTAGCTCTAATTGTTCTTGATATAGTTTTTTGCGTTTTGTTAAAATACCTTCTGGCACTCCTATTTTACCAAAATCATGTAATAGAGCTGCATAACGCATTTCTTGAATTTGCTCATTGCTAAAATATGTCCCCGAGAATACTCCATTAGTAATTATATTCACTTCTTGACACAGTCCTACCGTTAACTTAGCTACTCGCTCTGAATGACCTGATGTGCAGGAGTCTCTAGCCTCTATTGCCTGTACTGATGCTTTGACAAAACCCTCAAATAAATTTTCTATATTTTCTTGTAGATTATTTCTCTCTATAGATATAGCAGCTTGAGAAGCCAGAGAAATTAATATTCTCTGTTCCCATTTTGAATATGCTTTAGTTAATTCTTTGGCATTTTCTTTTGTAATTACAACATCAGGTTGAACCTTACGGTTAATCAACTGAAGTACTCCAATAATTTCCTGATTTTGTTTTTGTACTGGCAAAATTAAGACTGAACAAGTGCGATAACCTGTTTTCTCATCAAAACTTTCATCAAACTTATAGGGAATATCTTTAGGAAGATTGTAAGCATCTGGTATGTTTAAAGTATGACCAGTTAAAGCAACATACCCAGTCAAGCTTTTAAAGTCAATTGGTAATGCGATTTCCTGAAAAGCTAGTTCTGGAATAGAATCATTTTGGGCAACTTTGAAAACTAACTTGCGTTCTTTGAAATTTACCTCATCTACTAAGTAAACGCTACCTGCATCGCTACAAGTTATTTCCCGACTCTTGGACAGTATTAAATTTAATAGTTCACCCAAATTGTAAGTGTCAGATAGAGCTACTCCAATATCTAGTAGCTGCTCTATTATCAATAATTCAGAGGTCTCAGTAAGTTCCTGAAACAACTTAAGTGTATTTAACTGGATCATAGTTTAGGCTTAGTCAATAGCCTTAAGCTTAAATAAACTTAATTATTAATTAATATAATATTTTTTCTAATAAAAGTGTACTTAGAAAAGATGATTGGAAATTAGGCATATTAAATTTTTAGAATTTCACTAATTAACTTTTCCTGAGGGGCTGCTAAATAAATAAATAACCATTTTATAACCCATTTAAGATATTATTACCTAATTATCAGGCTTATAGTTTCTTTCTTTAATCATTCTTGACATAATATAGTTCCTACTTAGCCAATACAATGGCCTTAAATTCTCTATATTATCTATATACTACACTAAATACTTCAGAAGCTAATTTAGCTTGAATTAAAGATGCTAAATCGCTTTGATATCAGACGTTGAAAAATTATAAGAAAACGATTAAATGAATAAAATTAGTTATTTTTCCTTTACCTGACTGAAAAAAATGCTAAAAATAAACAGCTATATAGCTATATAGCCTATTCCCAGTTATTAATTCCTTACACCTAACTCGTAAAACTTTTTCAGCAAGCTCTAATAATGAAAAACATAAAATACAGCATAGATTTTCATTTGATTAATTATTTAGCAAGGGATGAGAAAAGATACTTTTTCAGTAAAGTCAAATATTAATATGCCCAACTGTAAAGTTAGCATTATTCTCTTTTCCTTTTCCCCATATCACGTCGAATAGACAAATTATTTAAGTACAGAATGCACTGAACATTCATATCTGGGCCTATTACTATACCACAGTTTGAGCTAGAATCAGTTCTATCTTTAAGCTGTTTCTTTAATTTTTTGCCACAACAACTCTAACAACAATTATGGTGTAAGATGAATCGAGTATTTAGCTAACTTAAGCCAGATATTGTTTTAGCCATCTTAAAGTCTTTTTCTGTTAAGCCGCCAGAATTATGGGTTGTTAATATGATTGTCACTTTATTGTAAGATACTTCTAAGTCTGGATGATGTTGTGAAGCCTCAGCAGGAGCTACTAATTTATTCACAAAATTAATAGCTTCAACAAAATTTTTAACTGTTTTTATATACTTAAGCTTGTTTCCTTCTAATTTCCAGTCCGATATTTGACTGATACGTTGATTAATTTCTTCTACAGCCAGCAATTCAGTCATTGAACTATTCCTAAAATTACTAAAATAAGCAACTATCCGCTCTTATCTGGGATAGTGTTTCAATATCATATATTTATAACACTAAATTTGTATAAGAGCGGTCTAGGGGGTCACACTGATTGAAACCTGACTGCCGGGAGAAACCCTAGGTCAGCCTGGTAGTGATTTATCGGTTGATATTATAGCTCCTATAATAAAAAAGGAACATAAGCTAACTACTAGAGAGCAGTCCTGGCACACAGCCGGCATTTTCCAATCAGGTGACCCATGCGTTTACTACTATCTGACATAGGCATCACCTCCTTTATTCCCTAAGTGGTTTTTTTATTTCACTTAATAATATTATGTTAGCACAAAAATTTCAGAATGCAATTGTATTGTAAATTTTTTTTCAAAGCCATAGTATTGTGTAGCTCAGTTTTGTAGAGAGGATCCTAAAAAAAAGGCAACCAGCTCGGTTTAATAAAGACTAGGGAATAGCTCTGCCTGACAAGATAGCCGCGCTACAAAGATTTAATCATTAATACTTAAATTTCATATACTTGGAATCTTTTGTAAGTTTAATTCCGTATTTGCCAGATAACTCAACCTTAATGTTCAATATTTTAATAGTTTTAATATTCTCTCCCATTCTTAGATGGGGAGGCATTGATACTGGAGGCAAGTTTCCTCAGTGAGTTAACTTTTTGCACTTACGAAGTTATCCGCATTCTCCATGCTCCTCCAATTTATCGTTGCTAGGGTTAACTTAACCCTTCTCAAAAGCCTTTCCTATAAATCCGTTTTTGAGCTTAGTAGGCCCAAGCAAGACTATTAATGAACATTTAGGACAACAGATGTATTCAAAAAAAAACTGAAAAGTCGCCTTATGGTTAGGTAAGGTTTTCAAATAAATTTTTCGTTAAATTTCTATCTATTTTTTTCTGGAAGAAATATCTGGGAGCCGGTAGAAGTAATAGTGAAGTTAGCGATGGCCTACTTTAATTAGATATTGGTTCATACTCGCAATAACAATAGTGTTACACAAATCTAAGTTGGCCTAGGCCTAAGTGAGCAAGTGTGGCAGCTATATTGCTCTTTGGAAGTAGAATTATTTAACTACCTATCTCACAGTTTGTTGATGCACTACCGATATATTAAATATGATTTTATAAGTAAGTAGGTAGGCATTAAAATGTCTGGATATTTAACAAAATGTAAATTTATTTTTCAATCAACTATCTCAAGGAACTTGGAGTTACTTGAAAAAACTTAATATAGTTAGGATTTTTCGTATCTATCTACATAGACTACCTATATATAATCAAATTATGGTAATGCATCAAGAAAGTGTGGGAATAGTAATATAATCGTTGTCCTTAAATACTTTCTATTATCATAGAATTTCCTCTATATGGCCATCAGAAAACTCATAAACGTGGAAAGACCAGTAATGTTGTCAACTATATTATTGTTCTGAATGCCTACAAGCTTTCACTGATACTTTTGACACTACCTACTATCGTAGAACAATTCAACCTGAACAAATACGCATGGTTCTAGAGGCTCACGTTGAGGGCAGTAGTTTGAGAGGGATTAGTCGAACAGTGAATTTGGCCTATGATACGGTAGTTACTTTAGTGAGAGCTCTCTCTGAAAAAGGAAAATTGATTCATAATGCTCATATCCAGAATATCAATACCTCACAAATGAGCAGTGATGAGTTTTGGTGATTCGTCCAAAAAAACAAAAACATTGCCAGTATTAAGAATTGACAGAAAGAGATTCTTGGGTTGGCAAGCCCCTACCCTTTATCCAATGGATTAATTTTAAGTGCTAGAGTAAATAAACATACTGACCAGTTCGTTGAGGAATTACTCATCAACACAGAAGGGAAAAGAAGGGAAAACTATCTGTAAAAAATGGCTAACTGATGATTGGGGAGAGTATGAACGAGTATTGCCCTGTAATAGAACACATTATTGGTAAAAACCATTGCCCTGTAATTGGAACGCACAAATGGAATTATCAGAGATTAGCTCGGTCGATAGCATCGCCGACAGAATAAATTTGGCCAGCTTTTGCAACAAACTGAGATAACAGTAAGGTTGGTGAGCACCTACTTTAATTGGATTTAGGTTCATAGTCCCAAAGAAAATACTGCTGCGTAAAGAGCTAAGTTAGGTCTCGATCCTTGGAGTGGGAACGACTTAATTACTTATCCCATACTTTACTGACGCACTGCCCAAATTATTTTCTATAAGTGTAGCTCATGACAACCGAAAACTGCTGTATTGATTTTTTTTTAATAGCTCCTACATATTTAGTGTAGGAACTATTAAGGATAAGTATTAAACTTATCCTGTCAAAAAAATTAGAGTATATTAAAGAGCGTTACCACGAGGTAGTACTTCCTCTGGGAACATAAAGTTTTGATGTGGTTGGTCTGCAGGAGACATCCAAGCTCGGATACCTTCATTTAGCAAGATATTTTTGGTATAAAATGTTTCAAATTCTGGGTCATCTGCTGCCCGTAACTCTTGAGATACAAAGTCATAAGCTCGTAGGTTGAATGCTAAACCCACTATACCTATGGAACTCATCCACAATCCTGTTACTGGTACAAATAACATGAAGAAGTGTAACCAACGTTTGTTGGAAAATGCAATACCGAAAATTTGGGACCAGAAACGATTAGCTGTCACCATTGAATATGTTTCTTCAGATTGAGTAGGCTCAAATGCGCGGAAGGTATTTGCTGCCTCTCCATCTTGGAAAAGTGTGTTTTCTACTGTAGCACCATGAATAGCACACAAAAGTGCACCACCCAAGATTCCTGCTACACCCATCATATGAAATGGGTTGAGTGTCCAGTTATGGAATCCTTGTAAAAATAGGATAAATCTGAATATACCAGCTACACCAAAACTAGGTGCAAAGAACCAGCTTGATTGACCCAATGGGTACATTAAAAATACACTTACAAATACTGCAATTGGTCCTGTGAAGGCAATAGCATTGTAAGGACGTATTCCAACCAAACGAGCAATTTCAATCTGACGTAGGCAGAATCCAATTAGAGCAAATGCACCGTGTAGGGCAGTGAATGACCAGAGACCACCGATTTGACACCAACGGGCAAAGTCCCACTGAGCCTCTGGGCCCCAAAGGAAGAGTAGGGAATGTCCCATGCTATAAGCTGGGCTGCTAATTGCAACTGTTAGAAAATTACATCCTTCTAGGTAAGAACTGGCTAACCCGTGGGTATACCAGGAAGTGACGAAGGTAGTCCCAGTTAACCATCCTCCAATGGACAAGAAAGCACATGGGAAGAGAAGTATACCAGACCAACCAACGAATACAAAGCGATCGCGTTTTAGCCAGTCATCGAGGACATCAAATGCTCCTCTTTGAGATTGTGGGCGTCCGACTGCTACAGTCATTAAATAGTTCTCCAAATCAAATAATTATGATAACTACGGCTAATGTTTGTCCTCCACCATCATTAATGTATTAATAATTGTGTTCTACTTGAGCAGAATATAAGAACTTTTGTAAACATTGTTTAATTTTTTTACCGTGATTCTCATTATAGAGGTAATTTTTGCTCAGGGCAACCAGAAAAATAAGTTTTTTCCGATCTAGTGTTTTAGATTTTGGATTTTTCCCTTAAGCAATCTTAATTGGCAACATAACTTCTCCTTCAGCCAAAAATTTGGCCTAAAACCTTGCCCATAAGTGGATATTTTAGTTTCTTTTAAATAGGTATTTAATTTAATAATGTTAATTATTTAGTGGTCAATAGGCACTCCAAGAGAAAAATGAACGCATCCGACAGGGGTAAGAGTAGGGTCAAGTTTTGCGCTAGTGAAGATAAATTAAGATTCTTGGGCTTCGGCTCGCAAGAACCTTCTGCACAACCTCAGCAACAGAGGATGTTAATAGGCTTTTTAGCCCATAGTTTTCATACAATTTCCTAGTTTTAAGTATTCAGAGCAAGAAGATCTGCTGATCAATTTCCAGAAGAAAAATCTATTTCAGGACTAAGCTAATCTATATATACTATTAATAGTATTAAAAAGTTTATTTAATAGTTGTTAAGGTAAACGTCAAAGAATAAAGGTTAAAGTTCCTCAATCTAAATCTATAAAAACAAAAAAACTGCTCCTTTTGTAGGTAATAATTACAAGCTTAATCCAAATAAATCTATATCCCTTGGAATAATTAAATAATTTGCTGATCGTTACTTTGTAAGTTTTGTTCTAGATATTAATCTAGAAGCTTTACCAGAAAATAATAAATCAATTAGTCTAGATTTAGAGATTACTACTTTAAGTAATGTTTAAAAGATTGAATCACTATTACCATTTCAAAATAAGTTTTAAAATAATATTGAAAAATTAGATCGGTTTTAAGGTCAATATTCTATAACTAAGAAAGGGAATATTTTTTGATTTTAGGAGTATGCCAATAAGCATTGTCAAAGCTAACTTTACTCTGTAATTAAAAGAACATGATTTATGAGTATTTAAAACGGAGAAAATTTTTGATAGAAATTTTACTGGGTGCAATATAATTTTTGACATCTGCTTACATTAGAGATCATACCAATATTGATTTAATAAAATCTAGGTTTGATGAATTTTTCTATTTAGGTAATTTTCCTACCTTATATTTTAGGATAAAAGTAAAGTATAGCTAGAAATTTTAGTTTTTTTAGTCTAATAAAATTTATTATATTTTGCTGTTTTAAAAAAGCTTTTATAAGTCATTTGTCTTGAGGTTTTTATTGTTTATGTAAAGGATAAAATAACTATTTATGATGAATTTACTTGTGAAAATTATTTGGGCTAAAACGTTGTAGTGATGTTAATTACCTTTGATTTTTGTCTCAATTACTAGTAAGGTATAGCTAATCTTTTGACTACATTTACTATAATAAATAAGTAGGCATGCAATAATGTGAATTGGATAAACTCTTAATATTTGTTCTATGTTATAGTTATGATTATATGTCACAGTTATAATATACAATCACTAACCCCGATCTACTCGGTGTAAGCGTAGAAATAGGGGTAGGTACTACTAGGAAATACTATAGGACTGGGCTTCTGGCAATTTTAGGTGAAATTTGCATACAAAAATTTAAGGTTTATAGTTTGCGACCCAATGTTACAATCTAACTAATAGAAGAAACAAAGTAGTTAAAGGTTCTGGTTCCGCAGCCAACTGCAACTATGAGTGGTATAATTCTGGATAAGCAACAAAAAAGTCTGGTTATTACCCATATATATGTTCTATTACTGCCGAGAACCAAGGCGACATAAGTAATCTAATATCTTACACTCACTAATTAAAAAATGTTCACTATTGATATCATTGTGAAGTACACTCCTGTACCATTTTCAATTCAACGTAAGTCCGCTGAGGATGCTGAATCTACTTATGAACAAATCGTTGAGTCTATTCGCTCTGGAAATCCTCAAATTTTAGAATTAACTTGTGAGAAAATACCGGAGAAAAAGATTGCTGTAGTAATGAGTGAAGTTTCTGGTGTTCAAATTTCCCAAAAATCTGGTGCTGCTGCGACTGGAAGGCCACCTGGTTTTGTAACTGTAGCTCAATGAACCCAAAGGATAAAACCAATATTGCCACTCGTTCAGCAATTTTAGTAGAGAATATTTGTTTTAATTGGCCTAATGGCTCTCAAGTATTACGCTCTTGTTCTCTAAAAGTACCCAAGGGACAGTTTTGGATGCTCTTGGGTACTAATGGTAGTGGTAAATCAACTTTATTAAGATTATTGACTAAACTTTTGTCTCCTCAGTCAGGAACAATTAATTTTGAAGGAAAGATAGGTTTTGTTTTCCAAAATCCTGATCATCAACTTGTCATGCCTACAGTAGGAGCAGATGTAGCTTTTGGTCTAGTTGCAGAGAAACTATCTAAACTTCAAGTTCGTAATCGGGTTAAAGATGCCTTAAGTACTGTAAATTTATTAGAACTAGAACGTCGACCTATATATGCTTTGAGTGGGGGACAAAAACAAAGAATTGCTATTGCTGGTGCTATTGCTCGAAACTGTGACATCTTACTTTTAGATGAGCCGACAGCTTTACTAGATCCAGATAGTCAATTAGATTTGTTGACTCAAGTGCAAAGTTTGGTGAAAAACCGAGGTATTACTGCTCTGTGGGTTACTCATCGCTTAAATGAGTTAGATTATTGTGATGGAGGATTTTTACTAGATAAAGGTCAGGTAGTAGCACAAGGCAACCCTGAATTTTTAAAGCAACGTTTAATTAAAGATTCATTTTAAGCGGTAACTATTCAACTTAACTTAAATCACTAAGCCTTTTCGTTAAAAATTCAGAATATTGAACATAGTAGCGTGGATAATTTTGGGTAAGTAATAAATAATACATTACTATAAAATTTGGATAGGTGTTATAATAGTTAGTATTTATTAATATTTTTGGAACAATTATTATCTTGAGTTATGTCACGCCCTTTAAGACAAACTATTCTGCTTGTAGATGGCTATAATGTCATTGGTTTATGGTCTCGTCTCCGAGAAATTTGCAATTTTCATGGCTTAGAAACAGCCAGAAGAGATTTGATTGAGGCTTTGGTAAATTACAGTGCTAGTCAGGACTTAAATACTCAGATAGTATTTGATTCTCAATATCAATATACTCCTACTACAAAAGAAATTATTACTGATAAGTTATCGGTTCATTATACAGAATTTGGTCAAACAGCAGACACATATATAGAGAAAGCTTGTGCTAGTCTTCGTACTGAAGTCCATTTGTCTAGAAGTAGGTTAATTGTAGCTACTTCAGATAGAGTGCAAAGGCTTACTGTGATTGGTTATGGTGCCGAATGGATGTCTTCCCAACAGCTGGCCCATGATGTTGAAAGTGCAGCGAATTGTGTTCGGAGTAGATGTCAACGAAATAAAAGGGCATCAGGTCGTTTTCTGGCTAGTTACTTAGATCCAGAATCTCAAAAGCGTTTAGCTGAATTGAGAATGGAAAAATGATTGTTATCGTACAACATAGTTTTATAGAACTCAATTCCAATTTATAAATTTCTTTAATGTTAAATATAATAAAAAAATATAGAAAAGGAGTTGTCAAATCTCTTGAATTAAGATTATAATAAATCATCGGTACTTAGGAATAAGTGATTAAACATTCGTTCCTCGGTAGCTCAGCGGTAGAGCGGTCGGCTGTTAACCGATTGGTCGCAGGTTCGAATCCTGCCCGGGGAGTTTAAAATTATTAGATTCTTGATATAGGGATATTTAGTACTTCTATTTTTATACTAAGACCTGATAGTTAAGAATTATATGATAATTGACTTGTAAGTAAATAGTTACCAAGAAATAGAGTCTAAAGCCTTGCGGCTCTAGACTCAGTTTTCATTTGTTTTTTTTGAATACATATGTTGTTCTAAATTAGGGTTTTCTGAAAAAGTATGAAAATAGTTGATTTATTATTCAAAAAAAATTGATGATTATCAAAAATTATCATCATTTATTCAACTATAAGTTGAAATTATTAAAAAGACCCAGACAAAAAATATCAAAAAAGAGAAAAAGCCTCTTTTAAGAGAGTAGAAAGGTTGATTACTAAGAAAGTAAAAAAAGTAATTGCGATTGCAGTTGTAGAAGTTTTAGAAAGTTTAGCTATTACTTTCTTATGACTCCTCTTTTGCTGCTGGGCAAATTTACCTTCAATATGGTGACCTAATATTTCATCACTCCTGAGCTTGTTTTTCTGTTCTTTATCAAAATTTTTGGGTGATATTCCGTAATGAAACACTGATTCTAATACCTTTATTTTTACATGATTTTCGGTTTTCTCATGTTAGCTAAATTTGGTCTGCATGAACTGACTCTGGGTAATAACCTATATAGTTTTTCCACTTTTCAACTTAAGCCTTTAAATCTCAAGATTCGTTATAGTTTTCCTAACTTATTCTATGTAAAAATATATATCTATCCATATAACTTGCAGATATTTTGGCTCCAAATTCTGTACTTTTCCCCCTTTTACTCTTACTATTAGACGCATATCAGGTTGATTTCAACATATTATTATACCATCTATTCGTTGTTCTTTGCTATCCCACATCAATTATTGTTGACGCTAAATTTCACAGAAATCCAACAATGTTTTATATTTTCTAATACTCAAACTTTCATGACGGACACCATTCTCAATTAACAGCCTTTTGGGTGCTTAAGTTTTTACTTACATATTTCAGTTATTTTTTGATGGCTTTCCTGATAGCTTTAGTAGTTATTCGTCTTTTTTTACCTACCTTTAAATATTCTTTTTTTTGCTGTTTGACGGTGAGTAATGATTTTTTTGTGAAACTGATTTTCACAGCATTTTAAGAGAATATCTTAGATGATTTAGGTTTCAATTATGCCATGATTTAATAGGTTTAAGTCTTTCGGATAGTTGGGAGCGCAGGTGCCATCTTAAATTAATTTACCTTAAATTAATTTACCTTGATTTTTGAACTCCTTAACGGGACTTTAGCAAATTTCAAGCCCAAACAAACCCTAAACTCTCTTTATGAGCGGTAAATACGTCGATGTTTTCATCTAACCACTCAACAAAACGATAAGATATTGCGGTACGAAATGCTTCTAAAGTATCAGTAAACGTATTTAATGGTTTGTTAGCCCAACGCCTTCTTATACCTCCTGTTAACTGATGCCAGATAATAAATGTATAAGCACAAAATACTAAAATAAAATGCCTTTTAAGGCTGATTTTATCTCTGACTTGATATTCTCTTAATCCTAACCATCCTTTGGCTTCCCTGTAGAAAACTTCCACCCAATTTCTTTGAGAATAAGTAGAATATATCCACTCAGGAGTTACATATTTGTCTTCTCTATTAGTGATATAATAGTTAATATCAGTGGCCTCAGAAAAACTTTTAGCATTCATAACGATAGCTATAGTTTTTTGACCTGACATCCTAGATATTTCTACTTCTAATGTAGCTACCCAAACTTCTCTAGCATTTTTTGTACTTAGTTGAACTAAGTTGAAAGCTTTCTGAGGTATACTTTCTGCCAGCTTGTCTAATCTAATTTCCTCTTTAATGTCATCTTGTTTTTTAATGATGACTTTTCGATTTTTAGCTAATCCTCCTATATAAGTTAAACTTCTTTTCTCTAGTTGATTTAAGAATGATGTATTGTTACCATAGCCAAATTTCAATTAACACAATTTCTGGTTGGTGTCCTCTGGACAAACATTGATCTACTAGAGACATTGCACTCGTCTGGTTTCTTGACAAATTCTGGGTCTTTTTTTCCTTTTGGAAAAGAATCAGCTTTCTGATACAAAGCTATGTCTAAAGGTAGACTTTTAACTCCATCATAAAGATGAGTTGTCACCACGACTACACCATTATCTGTTTTTCCTATTTCTCCTATATATTGCCGCCCTACTCCTGCAGTAAAATTACCACTTTTTCTGTGGCCTGAATCGTCTATAATTAAAGCAATAGGATCGAGAAGGTTTTGTTTGGCGACGTTCCCACATTACTTGAAGACGACGCTCATTCACAGCATCTACAGACCAATTTGCTCGAACTAGAAAATGCCGTAATTTGTGGTACGTGTGACCTACAGTGTTGTTGGCAATTTGAGACAAGTTTTTTCGATCGCTTTCTCAAGAGTAATCCTCCTATATATTCCCTAAACCCTGTTTTTTGGGCTTTTGTTTTAAAGACATTGTTAAAGCGATCGCACCATCGATGGAAACAAGAGGGCATGGCCACTGAAGTTGTTTCTTTCATCAAACTTTTCCCAGGCCAGTAATTAACGTAAAATACATATCAGGTATACATTATACCCTTTTTTTTACTATTTTTTCACTAAAGTCCCGTTAATATCTTCTAATAAGGTTCTTTTTTTTGTTTCATATTCCTGAGTTTTACTCTGATTTTCACCACATCTAAATTAATTTTATTGATTAAATATGCACCTATTTTCTCTATAAAATGAACCAATATTGAAGCAGAAAAATTATCTTGGTTGTTATAGGTTTTTAGACCAATAAACTCTTATAAATAGTGGTTTCACTTAATTTGTTATACTTTTTCTCTACCCCTTATACCTAATTTTTATTTAATAATTAACGCCCTTAATTCTATTCTTAAATTTAATTTAAGTGCTCCTATTTATGGTGGAGAAAAAGATTGCATATACATCTTCATATTTCTTCCAAGGAATTAAAATAGCCATCACTACCCAAGGATTTTCTGGGGATAACTGGCCATTGAATGGTAGTTAAAAATTTTCTGGTGGAGTGTCACGTTGGCCTACTTTTCTTTACATGCTGTATGTATTATAGAGGTTTATTCTAGCTGAAAATTAGATACTATTTCTGATGAAAAATACCTAAAATCATTATTGTGTAAGTTTTTTAGATTTATTCAGCAAACCCTAATTATTTGTTAGTTATTCACGGGTGGGCAGTCCGATACAAAGAACGGAGTTACCACGCAAGGGGTTTGACTAGTATCAAGTTTCTCGATCAGGACTTGAATTACATTAGGGTAAGAAAAGTTAACCCCCATCGAAGTTTCAGCGTAGTGGTAATATCATAGCATTATAGGCCAAGGAAGATATCAAATCTTAGGAGCCTTGAATTTTGTGGCTGTTCGCCCTGACAAATCTTTTTAAGTGAACTATAGGCAAAAGAAAATGTAAAACTATAAGATTTTTCAAGTTCAATAAAAATGGACGTCAAAACAGGTAGTCTTAAAAGGGAAAGGATAAGGCTTTAGACAATAAGGCATTGTAATGATGGATGAAGTGCCAGATAGCTTAACCAGCTTTAACTTGAATTATTCATGAGAAAATGGAAAATAAGCTCAAAACATATATTCAGTGTTACTTGTAGATAATTCACAGTCCCAGCAGTTTGTATTTTTTGTCTCCCCTGGAATAAATATTAGTAAAAACAATTAATTTCTGATTTTTTTATTTATTAATAAGTTATAATATTATCGTTAAATATTGATTATTTAATGATATTTTGAATTGTACATAAATGAATTTATTTAGTCAGAAATTACCTTTTAATTTTCCCGTTACTAAAAAATTGGATTTTAAGTTTTACTCCCTTTATTTCAGTTAAGATGCTGGTTTATTAGTGGTTAAATAAAGGGAAAAAATCTGAAATTTTGTCAAAAATTTGCTGATTGTTTAGATCAAAAAATAGAAGTTAATCAAGTTAAACATTCTTTGGGATAATTAGTGATTCAAAGAATTTATCAAATCATAGGAATTATTTATGCAACGATTCTATTGTGCCGCTTATTTCTTGAAAAACACTCACTATTGAAGGATAATTTTTGGCTGCTCAAGAGACAATGAGTAGATGGGAAAATCAACTTTTATCTCAATAAATTAAAAAGTTAATGTTTTTTTGTTGATAAATTTATTGGGTGGTCCTGTATATGTAGTGATAAGCCAATATAAATGATTAGTTATTGACATCAATCTTGAAAACATTAAGTTTTTTATGCTTAATAATTCAAAATTTTTATCTAGGCGATCGCTACATAATAATCAGTCATTAAACTATCAAGAATTAAACTCAACTATCATGAAAAAAGTATGCTATTATCTATGACAGTAATAAGAAAAAATCTATATAATTCAGATGTCCATTCATAAATTAATCTGTCCTAGTTGTGGCAGTAATCATATTGTCAAAAATGGGACTATTCACAACAAAAAACAAAAATATCAATGTCAAAATTGTCAGAGACAATTTGTCGAAAATAGTCAAAGAGATTATATTAGTAATGAAACCAAAGAACTTATTGATAAATTAAAATAGAGAAAAAATTAGTTTAGCTGGTATAACCCGTGTAACAGGCGTGTCAGAAAAATGGCTCCAGAATTACGTCAATAATAAGTATGCTGAGGTTTCACGCTCTATTAAATGTACTAAAAAAAAACAGGTAAACTCACCATTCAATGTGATGAAATGTGGTCATTTGTAGGCAATAAAAATAATAAACAATGGCTGTGGTTAGCGATTGATATAGAAACTAAAGAAATTGTGGGTTTTTACTTAGGGGAAAGAGGAGAAAAAGGGGCAGCATAGATTATGGAATTCTAACCCACGGTGTCTTAAGGCCGTGTGCAGTTTGTTATACAGATTTTTGGTCAGCTTACGAGCTTGTCTTTCCTGAAGAGAGACATAAATCAGTGGGGAATATTCAGGTTTAACAGCTTATATAGAAAGATTGAATAATACTTTGCGTCAAAGAATTTCTCGGTTGGTCAGAAAGACTTTATCCTTTTCTAAAAAGCTTCGGTCCCATCTAGGAGCTATTTGGTATTTCATTAATCATTATAATGAAGCGATCGCTTCACTGTAATTTTATCACTACATATACAGGACTACCATTTATTGAAAGTTATTCAGAAATGCATCAAAAAAAATTAGCTTAGATATAGATGAAAACGATGGGGTAAATTATGGTAATCAACAACTAAGTTTATTTCATGATTTTGATGGGTAAAAAATCTATTTTTATTGTTGAATTAATGAGGCAAAAACTGGTGTTACTTTAATATTACAATGAAGGGGGAATAACTTCTCATTCGGCCAAGGGAATAAAGGGAATTTTATGATGGTGATTTTGGCAATAAAAAAAAGCATGAAAAAATGTTTCGATTATTTTAAGAGGAGATCGATACTTTTCTTTACCAGAAATAATTAAAGTGTGTGAAGATCAAAATGTACAATATGTTTTTGGATTTAGTAGTAATGCAGTGTTCAGAATAAAATTAATTATTTATTAGATAAAGCCAGATTAAATTATTATCAAACTAATCAAAAATTTCATTTATTTGATGATATTTATTGCTGATAAAAAAGTTGGAATAACCCTCATCAAGTATTGATAAAATTAGATGGGCTATAGAAAATTATAAATTCTCAATTTTTAGTCATAAACATGGAGATAAAAAAAACAATAAATTTATGATAGTTTTTATGCTCAAATAACTACAAATTTGGAGCATATAATTAAAGAATTAAAAAGAAAATTTTTGAGGTTTTTAGGGTTTTTTTGAGAAAAATAACTGTAAATTTTTAAGTTTTTTTTTAAGTTATTTTAAGTTATTTGACTAATTTTGATTATCGACCGTTAATCAATATGTTTATTTTTATTTTTTTCCTTTAGTTTTTTTGTTCATGAATAATTCAGGTTAAGGATATAGTCATTTAACTTAAGAATGAAATAAAAAGAGTATAAGATTGAACAGAGAAAGTATGGGAATAGAAATCATGGCTTATAGTTTAGATTGAAGATAAAAAGTAATAGTAATAATAGAAAATGGTGTTAGAGTCAGCAAAGCGGCGCAAGTTTTTGGAATAGGAATAGGGTCAATCTACAGATGGCTTGAGAGAAAGGAACTGGTAGCAACAAAGGTAAAATATCTCTAGCGTTCCCTAGATATAAGAGAATTGTCAATAGATTAATCAGAAAATCCAGAAGCTAGATTAAAGTACACAGCTAAAAAATTACGGTGTAAGTACAAATGCAATTTTTAAGTCTATCAAAAAAATGAAAATAACCAGAAAAAAAAGAACTATGTTATGGTGCAAAGAAGTAGATAATAATGGATAAAATCTTATCAGGATTTATGGAAATTAATCAAAATATATGGGATTAAAAGTTTAGTATTTCTTTTGGATTCAGGATTTGAATAATTTCTAAATTGTCTTTATTTGTGGTCAAAAAGAGGGGAAAATTTTCTGGAGATAGGCAAGGAAAAAGGGGAAAAAGAGAAAACTTAGTTCCTGGTATAAAAAAAGGAAAAAAAGATTTAATTCCATCAATGATATTCATAGGAAGTTTGAATGTAGAAAACTGGGAAGGCTGGTTATGAATATGTTGATTGCCATCATTGAAAATTACATCAGTTTGGATTATAAATCATGCACCAATTCATCAAAAAATAGTGATTAAATAAATACTTGAATATGGAGCTCTTTAGGTCATATTTATGCCTAATTATTTTCCTGACTTGAAGGATATTGAACATGATTTTAGTGCCTTAAAGAGAGCCATAATGTATGCTCTTTCAAATACAGACTTAGATGAAATAATCTGTGATTATTGTGGATTTTAATGTCTCACTCTTAAGTTAAATGACTATATATACCCTGGCGTTATATTGTCGTCGTCTAAGTTCAATGTTATATCCATACTTTTTGCAAATTACTGTGTGATAAAAAACTAGATACGTGGATGTATTTGGGAAAATTTATACTTTAATATTTCATTATAAAGATTGTTAATTTAAAGATTCACATCTTAAATAATGGTTGATTCTATCATGGTTAATATTTTCGATTTGGATAGTGCTAAATTTGTTATAGTATAGTTAGTCTGAGTAATTGTAAAAGATTGATAATAATCAACATATTTTAAATCTTTATGCTTGACATTTAGATGTTTTTATTCTAGGTACAAGACAAAAAATTTAAACAATTAATAAATTCATTTTGTTTTAAATCAATGTCAAGAACTATCGCCGGTAAATGATCCAGTCCATAACGAAAAATACTTTTTGCCCTAGGACCGTATTTTTTGATTTTCAAGGGTCTTTGTTTATGTAATCATTCCCCGATTAAAATTGTCCAACATAGAGCCCAACTTATTAACGCCAATAATTTACTCAGTCTTTTAAGTTGATTTAGATGAGTTGATTCCAAATTTAATTTTCTGGTTTTAAACATCCCGAAGAGTATTTCACACCCCTATCAATTAGCATAAAATGCGAGCGCTGTGAAAGCTGAATTATTGCTAATCACAATTAGTAATTCTCCATCATCTGAACGTAAAGCTGAAAAATACACTTGTTTGCACCAAACCCATCGTTTTCCTAAAATAGTTTTATATTCCCCAATTTGAAGGTTAGGAAAGATAATTGATGTGGCTAAACTTTTTGAGTAATCACCAATATTATGATCTGCTTTTTACTTCAGGGGGAAAGGAATTTGAGGTTCAATTCCTAAGTAAGTTAACCACTCTTGAGGGATAAACTATCTATCACTACAAAGATACAATTCTTGAGCATCGGGAAAAGTATCTCAGAATTGAGCTAACAAATCTATTCTTTCACAAGTTTTTGATTTCCCAATATTTTCTAAGATCGTTCAAGTTACAGGGAAAGCAACATCATAAATCTATCCTACTAATAGTAAAATATAGTAAAATGGTGACGCTATGATAAGCGTTACTCAGTATAGGTAATTAAAAGAAGATACCAGGTATATTTGAAGGATTAAGTGATATAGAATGGAAGTTATTTGAAGATATTTTTCCTATTTCACCAGAAAGAATGTAAAGGTATACCTCATACTCCATGTCGTATTCAGAAGTTCAAAGCCCAGAAATACTCTGGAATTATAAAAACCAACAGAGTTGTGAACGTGGTTTCAGAGTTCTCAAAGCTCAACTATTTTTTGCCGATAGTTTTTTTGTCAAAAAACCAGAAATAGTAGAAACAATACTGTTTATTATGTTACTGTGTTTATTATTGTATAATTTTGGTAAAAAAGAGCTGAGAAAGACTTAAAAAAAAACAATAGTGAAGTGAAAAACTAGTTAAGAAAGTTGATAAATACTCCGATATTAAGATGGATATTTTAATATTTTCAATGAGTAAATTTGTTAATAATTAATCAATTACAAAAAGTAGTTAATCTCACATAAAAAAGGAGCTTGATTTTAGAGTTTTTACCCTCTTGTTATCAAAAATATTATCTGTGATTTTAATAATAAGCGATCGCACACTAACGCATATGTTCACACCACTTGAATCATTTTGAATGGTTACAAAAATTAATTGATGCTATCAATAGGAGTATAGTTGCTCCTGTACTTTCTCCTGCTAAAAGAAATCTCTGGTTTGCAAACAATACTCATGCCACTGATTTTTTTGTGTTCTATAGAATTAATATGTTTAATTTGTTGGCTTAAATTCTGATGATGATTCATGTATCTTTTAGTGCTACATAATGAAGCACAAAATGTGGGATGTAACAGCTTGAGAGATTAGGGCTTCCAAGAGTTCAGCACACAGATGCCTGAAGCATTGGGAAGAAGATGGAACTCTCAAACATCTACAAAGACGAATTTTAGAAATTGCAAACAACCAAGGACTAATCAATTGGAGCTACACAGCTGTAGATGAAGCTTTTTCTTCCTGGTCAGGGTGAAGGAGAGGATATAGCTTACGGCCGTAAAGGGAAGGAGATTTTAATTCATACCTTGAGCCAAGGAAATGGATAACCAGTAGTTAACTATATTACCCCTGTTAATGGCAATGAAAGAGAACAGCTAATTCTGCTAAATTGATAGTACTAGTCTGAAAACTTACAAAAGAGGACGGCCACGTAAGGGCTTTCAAGTCATTGCTACTGATAAAGGATATGATGCAACGACAAAGACAAGCAAGGTATCAAAGAGGGATTAAACCTCAAATGCCCAAACGACTTGGGAAAAGGAAAAAGAAACCAGGAAGTGCAATCAAAGTTTCTGTGTCTCGTTTTCAACAAGAGGGTTGTTTTGCCTGGGATCAAGGTAAATATCGTCGCCTAGTTGTAGGATAGGAGGGTATTTCTGCTTGTATTGAAGCAATTGTAGCGCCCGCCACTATACAATTTGGATTCATTGCATTTTATTAGTGGGATAGGTTCTAGTGTCTGTTGCTCTAAATAGACAGAAATCTTTATTTGTAAATACCGATAGTCACTACTTAATTCCTTTGAGTAGCGAAGGCGTTTCATCTATATGAATTGCTGGTTGTTCAGTTTTTACCCAATTTGATAATTGTTCTAAATAAGGTTTTATTGCTGACTCCAACTTTTGAAGTTTATTAACTACAACTTTGAAGTTTATTAACTAAAGTCTCTAACCCAATCTTAATTTTTCCCAACTCCCATAACATCTCTTGTTGTTTTTCCTCAGGTAAATGTCCATAATTACCTAATTACGGCAAGAAAGCTTGTAGCTTGAGCCCTAAATCAAGTTAATTATATCATCTGAGCAGAGTAATCCGCAGATGTCTCTTGACTACAGCTTTTAGAGTGACACCTGTGACGTTGGTACTCTAGTACTTCTATGGTTTTAGCTACCAGTTGTGCTACTTGTTGGGTTTCTACTTGAATTGGCTCATCTTAAAAATATGTTTGACTACAATTCATACATACATAAGGTTTTAGGATTTCAATTCTGTTCAATTTAGAAATCCTTGAGGTATTTTACTCTGATGACCTGGTTGCCCCCGGTGGAGTTTCTTTTTTGCCTCAGAGCTTCCAGTATCTTTAGAGTATTTTGCTTTGTCTGATTTTTTTCAGCAAGTCTGTTGATAGGGGTTTAGAAAAAGTTTTACTATCAGTTTCTCGACTAAGTTTTAATGTCTCAATTTCAAGTTGTAGTTTTTCCATTACTTTTTGTTGAGTCAACAGCATTTTCACCAGTTATTTTTTTGATAACTGGTTGAGTTTTCCTGCATTTAGAAGGAGCTGTGACTCATTGAGATAATTACTTTACTATGGTTTGATTTTTTGTTAAGTGAGTTAATATTTTTAGAAGTTAGAGACTTATGACTACCGAAGTAATCGATCTCATCTCAATTCTTACTTTACAGTTGTAGACAAACTGTTAACACAGCATAACTATCGCAAGGGTTAGACCCAAAAACCTATAACAATAGGTGAACATCCTGAACCGAGTCAACAATTTGAAAACATTGAATAACTCAAAAAATTTTACCAGCAGGTAGGTTATTAGTTCTTGAATATGGATACAAAAAAAAGAAGTAATTGGGCAGTTGTATCAGATTGGAGATTTATCAGACTTTTGAGAAAAAATTTAAGGAAATTCTGCTAAATATTAACCAGGATTTTGTAGCTTCATTAACAGGATAGCAGTTCATCATTGAGGCTTTAGAAAAAGTAGGTATAATTAACAATTTTAATATGAATAAGTAATTTTTTTACATATATGTGATAGCAGTATGAAGCATAGCATTTTTTTTGATAAGTGGTATAATTAGTGTTTCTGGAATATTTTCACCCTGTTTCATGACCAAGGCTATAGCCCCTAAGAGTTCTCCGATATTTTCCTCACTTACCACTACTCTTAGTAGTATTTCTTGAGTATCAACTAAGATATGACCCTTAAGACTTTTTCCTTTTTTACCACCATCATAACCATATACTTCCCCCTTTTTGCTGTTGTTTTTACCCTACGAGAATCAACAATGGCTGCAGTAGGTTCTCCATTAAGTCTTGCTTATTGGACTCTTGTCTCTCGCCATAAAGTATGATTGATTTGTTCCCAAACAACATATCCGTTGCATTTAGAAAATTTTGTTGACACAGTTTGCCAAGGTGGTAGATCCTGGGGCAAAGAACGCCAATGACAATCAGAGTAAAGGATATAGAATATACTATTTACTACTTCTATGAGATTAGCATTTGGTTTTGGCCCTCGTTGAGTAGAGGTTTCGGTAGCAGAGATTCGAGTAGTTCCCACTGGCGAGGGCTTAGAGCCTTGGCTAAAGATTTTCGCGACATTTATTTGACAGTGATCATTGTTTTTTTTATTTTCCTACCTTCAATACTTTTTCATGGCCATCTTTAGTTTTTTTTTTGAAAAACAGTCTCTTAAATATGCTTCTTTAAAAAAAACTATTTCTTTGCAATATAATTTTTCTATATTTTCAACTATGTTATATTCTAAAAAAAATGTTTATAAAATATAGCTTTAGCTCAGGAAAAAGTGATGCATTCAAAAGTAATTATTGAGATAATTTCAGGATTAACTAATGTCCGAACCATTTATGATCGGCTACTATATTGCTCAGGCCTAATTGTTTTTCTTCTTTTCAATCACCAAACTCCAATTACTAATCCCTACGGACGTTTTCTGCAATGTGTCTAAATACTCCCGCGCCACAAAATAATTTTCTACCTGACTCAGAGATGGGAAATGAGCCTAAATTTTTTCTTGAAATATAAGTCAACACAACAAATATTTGACATAGTATTTGAAATATGGTAGTGATATATTATTTAATAAATCACCTGCAAACATAATTACATAAAAATTTGAAGCATCATTTTTGACATCATAAAATAAATATGGTATAATGATAAAATATATGGATTCATTAAGCTCTTTGATGGTAGTAATAGCTAAAAC
This sequence comes from Trichodesmium erythraeum IMS101, assembly GCF_000014265.1. Classification (NCBI taxonomy): domain Bacteria; kingdom Bacillati; phylum Cyanobacteriota; class Cyanophyceae; order Oscillatoriales; family Microcoleaceae; genus Trichodesmium; species Trichodesmium erythraeum. The sequence goes on along the minus strand of NC_008312.1, from coordinate 1,888,399 downwards.
TTTTATCTGGTGATTACTACTTGTGTTGAAGAAAGGTAAGGCTTTGCTTGACTTGAAGCTTTGAGTCACTAGGGAAAAATAAACGATTACGATAGCGGTGCAGAAGATGATTCCCATAAAAACCTATCAGAATAATTCAGGAAACAGAAGTAAATAGAAGTAAAATGTTTCTTATAAGTTTGCTACTAATCGAAAAAAACAGAAAAAATAATGCCTTGAATTGACATCAATGAGGACTAAAGATATTAAGATAAATTAATTTTGGAGATAGATGATAATGATAGGGCATACATTAGAACTAGACGATCTAAAAAAAATTAGTAGCCCGAAAAAGATAGTAGCTTTGTTTGAAAAACTTGGCTTCAATTTCCAAATTGAACATTTAGATATTGAACAACTAGAACTACCAAGTTATTGCAGAGAAACGATTGATAATACTTATAAAATTTATAATCCGAACCAAGAGGAATTACAAGTATTTCTTTTAGAATTAAGACAAGAAAAATTTAAAACAAATTATAAAGAGCAAGAAAGAATAATAACTATTTCTCAGGGAATCTTGAGAAACAAAAATAATTTCTTGCTAATTGCCACAAAAAAATATAATAAGTTAATAATAGTTGCTCCTCATAGAAGAGAAAATCAAAATATTAAAATTTCAATTAAATGGTGGTTAATTGATTGTCAAAATCCTAATTATTATGATACTTACTGGCTAGAAAATGTAGCTATAAATAATTGTGAACCTACAGAAGAATTGACAAATAAACATAATAGTGAAGGTAGCTACGACCCAGACATAGAACCGCCTACTGGAACATTTACTGAAGACTCAATTCAACTTTATTATAAGCAAGTTAATAGCTTCGCCCGCTTGCACCCTGAGGAAGAAATTCATTTAGCACATCAAATTGATGGGCTATTAGCTTTAGAGAAAATTTATGAAAAATTAGAGGAAAAGCTCAACCGTTCGCCTAACGAAATAGAATGGGCAACAGAAGCCAAAATGAGCAAATGGGAACTGTGTGATCGCCTCGAGCAAGGTAGACGAGCTAAAAATCAAATGGTGACAGCTAACTTGCGACTGGTGACATCAGTTGCCAAACGATACCAAAACCGTGGTCTAGACTTCCAAGATTTAATTCAAGAGGGAGTTATAGGATTACTTCGTGCCACAGAAAAATTTGATCATACAAAAGGTTATAAGTTTTCTACTTATGGTATTTGGTGGATTCGACAAGCTATTACCAGAGCTATTTGTGACTATTCTCGGATCGTTCGGTTGCCAGTTTATCTCTACGAAACTATTTCCCAAATTAAGAAAATAGTTAAGCAAATTTCAATAGAATGTTCTCCCCTAACTGCAGAAGAAGTTGCTACACGCATGGAAATGACAACGGAGAAGTTGCAATTTATTATAGAATGCGCTCAAGAAACTTTATCTCTAGACTACCCTATAAATAAAGGGGAAAACATTATCTACAAGGAAATGATTAAATTTAATGGGGAAACACCAACAAAATATGTCTTTGAAAATTGCTTGCAAGAAGATGTAGAAAGTGTTTTGAAAACTCTAACTGAACGAGAAAGAAATGTGTTACAAATGCGATTCGGTTTGGATGATGGTCAAGAAAAGACCCTCAAAGAAATTGGTGATACTTTTAATTTAACGCGGGAAAGAATTAGGCAAATAGAGGCTAAAGCATTGAGAAAGTTAGAAGATCCAAAGCGAAACCATATTCTCAGGGAATATATTCATTAGAACCAAGATTCCGCACTTCAATTTGTAACATGAAAATTCCTATAAAACCCGTAGCTTGCTTTTGAATTTGGGGAAAGCTTTTGAACTTCTCTAACACTCCTTTCAGTGGCTTCCAGTGCTATTGTAATTCAGATGAGTAATGAGGTAGGTACGAAACATCAGATCTTTGACGATATAATTACCATAAATATCTCTACTAATCAGCTTTCGCTGCAAAAGACTTTTCAATACTTCTTCAACTGAATAATTTGGAGGGATCATCAGATTTTCCGTCTCAAAAGTAGTTGCCAGCTTTTCTAGTGCTACAGAATTCTCATTTTCTGCGAGTATCCTTAGAACTTTTGCTTCATCAATACTGAGGTCAGAACACCACTTTTCAAAAATAGCATTTCCCACATCCCTCACAGTTGCTTGTAAAGCTTTTTCCCAAATGTCAATTTCTACAATTCTTGAAAGATGATTACTGAAAAGGTGATAACACAGTAGCTGCATCTCAAATGGATGTCCGCTAGAATATTCAAATATATTCTGCATGACTTCTTGAGTGAATGAAACTTCTGTTCCTGCAAGAGACTCTCGGATGGTTTCTTGAACCTCTTTTTCAGTTAACGAAGTCAATTCTACTCTACTCAAAAAGTATCTAGAGAGGGGATGATGTTTTTGAACAGATGTTATTTCTAGCCAACTTGTGGAAGTTGATGCCAAACCAACTAAAATTTTAGTTTCCATCAGTGACTCTGTGGATAGTGCTGACTTTAATGTCATCAAAATATCTGAAACTGCTGCCAAGTTTTCTAGATCGTCAAGAAGGATGACAAATACATCAGTTTTATCTTCAATGTCTTCCCATAGTTTGGTGAGAGTGTCTCTAAAAAAAGCTTTAGGTGATATTATTTTCTGGTTTTTCCTATTGCGCTCAACTTTGAATCCTGTTCCCATCTGCCACCAAAAACCGTAGGTTCTAAACCTGTCATTGGTGTAAAAGGGTTTCCCACTCGCCTTATTTTTTCTTTACGAGTATCTATGGCTCTTTGAACTGCTGACACTAAATCTTCAACTGCTGTGGCAGACTTCTCTATAAAATCAAAGACACCTTTAGTTAAAGTTCGCTTTGCTAATTCTACATTTCCATAACCAGTTATCCTCACGGGGTGACAAGCTAGTTGAAAGCTATATATAGAAAGGAATTTGTGTTCGGGAACTGAAGAATATTTCAACAAAAAGAAAACGCTTATTGGACTGGGAAGGGGTGTAGTGCGAGCGCTCTGCGCTCGCACTACACCCCCTACCCATGGTTGATTATTTATTCATTAAAACATTAAAAAAAACTGTTAAAAATATGATAAAAAAGGGTTAATAATTACAAAAAAAAAAGAAGAAAAAGTGAATATATTAGGCTTTTATCAAGACCATATTAAGCAAAAGTTGAGTCCATCTCAAGTAGTAACATTACAAATATTATTATACTTAATTTCAGTACATAAAACTGTACAAATATCAAAGCTAACCAATTATTTTCAGCTACCAATTAAATCAGAAAGTAAGCGAAAACTTATGCGAAAGATTTTTAACCCTAAAGGAATTAAGTTTACCTATATTTTGGTTCCCTTTAGTCAAAATAATGGTAAAAAATCTCTTCAACTTTACCTCAGAGTTAGTGTTGATTTTAGACCGCACTCAGTGGCAAAATATTAATATTTTAATGATAACTGTAGCTTGGAAAAAGAGAGCTTTACCTATATATTGGAAGATTTTATCTCATAAAGGAGCTAGTAATTTAACCGAACAAAAATCAGTAATTCGCCCTGTATTAAAATTATTGAAAGTACACAAAATAATTCTCACAGCACCCTCGAATTCCACAGTATTTTCCTGTGCCATTGGTTGAAAGAATATAAAAAAAAAGACGTATATTTTGTCTTGAGACAAAAAAAATCAACTATGATAAAACGAGGGAGAAAATATTGTCAACTCTCAGAGTTAAAAGTAAATATCGGTGAATCCCAACTATTATTGAATCAAAAAATTACCAAAATTTTGAAGGTAGGAACATATAATTTACTTGTATATAAAAGACAGAAATATCGTCACAATTCTGTTTCAGAGAAATGGTATACTCTCTCCAATTTATCATAGTAATGTGGAAAAGTTAAAAAAATATATAGCCAGAGAATGGGCATAGAAGCCATGTTTAAGGATTATAAAACTGGTGGTTATAATCTAGAATCAGCAAAAGCCAACGAAACTAGACTTAATAATCTAATTTTATTAATAGCTATTTCATACACAATTAGTTCATTTAAAGGACAAGAAATTAAAAATAAAGGAGTTCAAGAATATATATCAAGAACTAATGAAAGAGGTAGAAAAGAAAGAAGAAACAGTAGTTTTTGCTTAGGGTTATCTAGTGTTTATTGGGCAATAAATGATGATTTAATGTGGAAATTAGTAGAAAATTTAATGAGCCTTAATCCTCATAAATTACTATATTATCGCAGGGGAATAAAAGCGATGAATAAAGTGGTTAATTAGACTGTAATTTTTGATTAAAAATTAATTAATAAAGTTAAGTTTTTTCATGATATTATTCTACTGCACAACTTGAATTATTATTCAACCCAGTTAGGGGGTGTAGTGCGAGCGCTCTGCGCTCGCACTACACCCCCTTCCCAGTCCAATAAGGATTTTTTTTTATTGAATTATTCCTCAGCTCCTGAAGGCAAATCCCTTTATATATATAGCTTTCAACTGGCTTGTCACCCCGTGAGCCAGTTATCACAATAATAGGGCGAAGTGAGTCGAGCTATACCGACTCATCTATTAATTCTAATCCTCCCATTTATTGCCCAGATGAACCTGGAATTCTTAAATCAACAATGAGAATTTCAAATGGTTAATTTCTTAATTTTTTAAGTGCTGTGATTACTGCATCATATCCCTCTACTTCTATGATGAATTTAGATTCTGTATTCTGCTTTATACCAACATTAAAAAATTCAGATATGATTCTACGTTTTAAAGACTTAATATATCTTTTGAGGGTATCTCTATTATCGTCTACAATTAATATTCTCAATACCATAATTTCTAAAACCCATAAAATAAAAGTTTGGAAAAATGTTATAGTTGAACTTACAAATTTATATATTTTATAAATTCAACTCTCATGAAAAAAAAAGAGTAATAGTAGTTCCTTCCTCCGAAGATGTTAGTTTTAAATCACCTCCTATTTGATGTATAATTCTGTTAATGATATACAATCCTATATCAGAACCACTTTCGCTATCTACGATTTCTTTGAACAGTTTCTTTTTTAAACCATCCTCAATACTAGAGCCATTATCTTTAATAGATAAAGTAATCAATCCATCATTTTCATAACTTGCAAATATTTGGATTTTACTATCTGGTTTATGTAATACCTTTGTAGAATTTCTAATCAGTTCAAACAATACACTCTTAATTTGATCAAAATTTCCTAGAATAGTTCGACCTTTCAAATTTTCCTGTATCTTAACTTCCATTTTTATATTTGAAGGTAATCTGTGCCTAGACAAAAGCTCAACCTCACCTATTAGTTTCTCAATGTCAATAGGTTTCATCTTTTGCTTACCTAGATTCAGATAATCTATCAACATTTGTAGACGAATCTGCCTATGTTCAAGACTTCTTTTAATTAGTTCACATTCCTCTAAAATTTCCGGTGAGTTATTAGATAAGTAGCGAATTTATTCGTTAGAACCTCCAATATTTAGAAATTCTCCTTTCAAACTATGAGCTACATCAGCACAAATTATTTGATATATTTTATGTTTTTTGTCCCTAATATTTTGTTGATTACAAGAATTAGTTAATGAATTGCTTTCTTCTACTAAATCCAGTGAATTTGATTTACTAGATTTAAGCTGTTTTTTTGTACTACCCTCTACCATAATATCTAGAGGTGTTGGCAGTTTTCCTCCCAGGGTTACTTTCTGAGTATAGTTGCCATTTTTCCCAGCAGTTCTATATATTTGCTTGCTGGTTTCATAGACAGTCTTAAGAGTTGAAAGAATTTAGTTTATATTATATATATCAGGACTTACGCAAAGGCACTATATATAGCGTCTACTAATTCAGGTAATCGCTATAATTTTTTAAGCGATCGCTTGAATGACAAAATTATCATAACTTATATAAAGACACGCTCTATAAGTTAATTTTCATAATGATAAATATTACTAACTGTAAATAAATTTTGCCAAAACACCCTAATTATTATAGAATTATGTTAGTTAATTTTAGCCAAAAATATGAATTTTAACTATATTGATTACTGTCAATATTTACTTATTTCTCATACAAATTATACTATCACAAATTTGGCAAATTATCTAGAAAATATTAGCCATGATACGATAAATCGTTATTGAAAAATAGAAAATTTTGATTACAAATAATTAGGTCGAAATGTTCAAGAATAAATTGTCACTAACACAGAAGGTTATTTGATTTTTTATGACACAGTGCTCAACAAAGAATATGGTAGTAAAATTGAGTTAGTTAGGCAACAGTACAGTGGTAATAAGCATAAAGTAATTCGTGGTATTGGGATGGTAAACTGTATATATTTTAATCCAACTATTGAACAATTTTGGATAATAGCTTATCGGATTTATGCTCCAGATAATAATAAAAAGACCAAAATAGAAGAGTGTTGAAGAAATGATATTAAATGTGGTCAAAAAGAATAAATTACTATTTAAGACAGTATTAATGGATAGTTGGTATGCAACACAAAGATTAATGGCATTAATAGATAATATGGGAAAAATATATTACTGTCCTTTAAAAATAAATCGTCTAGTAGATGATACTGGTGGAGTAGAAAAATATAAAAAAATAGGAGAATTATGTGGGAATAAATCAGAAAAAATATCAGGTAAAATAATGAAAATTAAAGGTTTTCCAAGGGATAAGAAGGTCAAGCTATTCTGGGGGACTGTTTCCACCTACATAACAGAATATGTGGTCACTAACGACTTAAGTCAATCTTCAGTAGATGCTGTAGAATTTGAGACTCAAACTAGATGGGAAATTGAAGAATTTCACTGCAGAATTAAACAATTAACGGGTATCGAATTTTGTCAATGTCACCTTAGTAAAATTCAAAAAAATCACATGGCTTGTGCTATGTTAGTCTAGAATTTCTTAAAAAGATTAGCAATGAAAATAGGAAAAACTATTGATTAAGTCAAACAGGAATTACTCTCAGACTATTTGAGCCAAGAATTGAAAAAGCCCACAATAAGATTCGGGGCAATTTTTATTTTATAGCTGCTTTTTACCTTGATTTTAATTATGGTATCTATTTTGAGGCGATCGCTACATTTTTTTTAAGCGATATAGCTGCCGCCACCATCCTCCGCCAACGCCTAAATTAGTAGACGCTATATTATAGTGCCCTTGCGTAAGCCCTATATATAAAGATGTATAATTAATTTGACACAACTAATTAACTAAGACAAAACTCCTATTTCTTTCTGCATAGGCAAAACATCCAATATATCAATTTGAGAACAATATTTCAAATCTTCATAACATTCTAAGCGTTGGAGACGTTGGCCATGACTAGCGTGGTTCATTAGTTCATGCAATTTATCCTGCCACTGAAGATAGAGAGACATAGCTCCAAATACTTCATCGTTACCTACATTTTCATCTGACAGAGAGTTAGTTTCTGCAAGTAGACTATGAGCGATCGCTCCTGCACAAACTGTATCTTCTAGGGAATAACTACCTTCCCACCCGGAACCTAAGATCCAAATTGTTTCTGGTTGATTTTCCTTCAGATATTCAACTACTGAGCGGCGGTTAACAAGAGCTGCAGCTAGAACAACCTTAGCATTTTGAATACGCTTAAGACAACGGGTGCCATTAGTAGTAGTCATAAATAAGCGTTTACCTTTTACTGTTTCTGATGTAAAGTTTAAAGGTGAGTTGCCTTCATCACAACCTTCCACTTTTTTACCACCTCGTTCCCCAACACGAATACGTTTGTCAGCAGACCATTTTTCGCTGACCGTCATTAATTCTTCAATGTCGCTAAATACTTGTACTGCTTCTGCACCTGCGTAGATAGCTGTAGCCATTGTTGTTGTTGCTCTGAGGACATCAACTGCGATCGCGCAGTCTGGCATATTTTCCGTAGGAGTTTCTTCTGGGGTATGATAGACAAATATTTTCATAATTTATATGATAACTTCACTGTACCAACTAACTTATTGTATTACTTTATCTCGACATTTGTTCTATTTTTCACTAATAACTTACTAGATATCATTTTGAATTTGAGTATAACTTACTAGATATCATTTTGAATTTGAGTACCAGTTTTTTTTCTGAACTTAACTTTTAACAAATTAAGTCCTAGGCATACATATTTTGTCATAGTTTCCAGAACTTTCTAACTATTAACAGTAGCTTTTAACTTCAATATATGTCTTCATCTTTTAATAAGTTAGTCTAATCTAGATATCCTCTCATATTTCGTGTCAGATATCTTGAGAGATTAAATAGGGTTTGTTGAAAAAATATTTTTAATAAGTAGAGATATCACCCTTAAGCCCAACCTTCAAGCGGAAATAAGTAGGGACGTTGCATAAGGGCGTCCCTATATTTAGGAAAAACAGGGAATTTATAGAAAGGGTATTCGGCTATATTCGTCCTTTGATATTTATGCTGTTTTATCCCAAAATCCTAACATGGGCAAGAGTTTTCGACTAAAAAAAAATCTATTTTTTTTCCCAAAAAAGCTTTAGCTAATATCAGTTAATACTTTCATATTTGATCAGCAAGCCTTAAATACTTACCTCAATTTTCTGGGTTTTATATGCTACATTTTGAATAAACGTAGCATCCTATTGATGCTCTATGAAATTTCCCTACTGTAGTCTGGCAATGATAGGGGGAACTTTTAAGGGAATAACAAAAATATTAGATTTTTTATTATCAAGTTTTTAGCTTCACTCGGATGACTGTTTACTGATCACTAATAACTGATAACTAATTAATAAACTAGGCATCGCTCTCAATATAGACAAACAATAAACCCATAACTATAATTGGCATTAACCAAGTAACTACAGGAATTAAAATCCAAGGTAAGTAAGATGCTGCATAAGAACCAGTCATTTCAAATTCTCCTTCAATTACATAATTTCAAATTAAGCGATCGCCTAATTTTACCGAAAAACAAGCTATCAAATTTCCCCTTGAATAGGGGATTAAAAAATAAATTTCAGTTTTTCAGGTTTCTAGTTTCAGTCTGAGGTACTGATAACTAATCACTGATAACTAACATGAGGTATTTAGCTGTTAAATAAACCTCGGAAAATGGAGTCCACAAGCTCAAAGTTTTCTAGTAGGAAGAAAGCCACAACGGCACCACCCATTGCACCAATGAAAAAACCACCAGTAAATTGACTCCAACCTTCAGAAGTTTTTAATGGGTCTGCTCCTTCAGGACTTTTTCCTTGGAAAGAAACTAGGCCATAAGCAGATAAACAAATAGTGGCAATTAAAACTAGAGCGATCGTAGAAATTAGTCCACCTAAGTTAGCCACTGCGGAATCTCGTAATGGACCGAGTTTTGTCCAAGGGCCAACGATAAAATAACCGTGAGCCATACCTACTTCTAGACCCCGTAGAATTGGGGATAGACCTGGACGGTAAATCGGCAAGTTACCGATAAATGCTCTGGTAAAGTCAGAATCACTGATAGGAGTGGATAAATGGCCTACAAAAGGATCTCCTTTGTAAGGTTGAACGAATCCTGAATCTGTTGCTTGTGTCATATGTCTTCTTTCCTCTGGTGTGAGAGTTGAAAAATCTTTAGAAGATATCAAAATCTTATTCTAAGAGGTTGCTGGATTTTAATCTCAAAATTGGTCTTCAACTTTAGAAAAGTTAATTTTATCTAGGTTTCTGCTTATGTTTCATATTAGAAAATGACTTTGAGTATTATGATTATTCTCGCGCCTCTTAAATTTAACTACAGCAAGAGTATAGGGGCACTTTGGTGAGTTTCTGACTACTGACTTCCCAAATTAGGGGTTAACAATTTGTATAACTAAAATTAGTTTTAAAAGTAAAGCTAGTGGTATAAAAAAAACTCAAAAAATGAAATCCAGTATTTGAGTCATTTATAGTCTTGAAGTTCTGAAGCAAAATTAATGGAAACCTCTTTCATCTGCCTTGGAAGTTTTTTACCAAAATTTTCTCTCTATGGATATAGCTGGTAAATTTGCTCCCTCATGATCATATCACTCAGGGGAACTCTAACTTTAACTAGAAACACCTCTTTTCATGCTCACTCTTAAATACCGTATTCCTACATGGAAATTTGCTCTCTAAATCTTTTTAAGGAGCAGTGGAGAGAGAGTTAGGGAGTGAGGGAGTAGATAGCGGGACTTTAGTGAAAAAATAGTAAAAAAAAGGGTATAATGTATACCTGATATGTATTTTACGTTAATTACTGGCCTGGGAAAAGTTTGATGAAAGAAACAACTTCAGTGGCCATGCCCTCTTGTTTCCATCGATGGTGCGATCGCTTTAACAATGTCTTTAAAACAAAAGCCCAAAAAACAGGGTTTAGGGAATATATAGGAGGATTACTCTTGAGAAAGCGATCGAAAAAACTTGTCTCAAATTGCCAACAACACTGTAGGTCACACGTACCACAAATTACGGCATTTTCTAGTTCGAGCAAATTGGTCTGTAGATGCTGTGAATGAGCGTCGTCTTCAAGTAATGTGGGAACGTCGCCAAACAAAACCTTCTCGATCCTATTGCTTTAATTATAGACGATTCAGGCCACAGAAAAAGTGGTAATTTTACTGCAGGAGTAGGGCGGCAATATATAGGAGAAATAGGAAAAACAGATAATGGTGTAGTCGTGGTGACAACTCATCTTTATGATGGAGTTAAAAGTCTACCTTTAGACATAGCTTTGTATCAGAAAGCTGATTCTTTTCCAAAAGGAAAAAAAGACCCAGAATTTGTCAAGAAACCAGACGAGTGCAATGTCTCTAGTAGATCAATGTTTGTCCAGAGGACACCAACCAGAAATTGTGTTAATTGAAATTTGGCTATGGTAACAATACATCATTCTTAAATCAACTAGAGAAAAGAAGTTTAACTTATATAGGAGGATTAGCTAAAAATCGAAAAGTCATCATTAAAAAACAAGATGACATTAAAGAGGAAATTAGATTAGACAAGCTGGCAGAAAGTATACCTCAGAAAGCTTTCAACTTAGTTCAACTAAGTACAAAAAATGCTAGAGAAGTTTGGGTAGCTACATTAGAAGTAGAAATATCTAGGATGTCAGGTCAAAAAACTATAGCTATCGTTATGAATGCTAAAAGTTTTTCTGAGGCCACTGATATTAACTATTATATCACTAATAGAGAAGACAAATATGTAACTCCTGAGTGGATATATTCTACTTATTCTCAAAGAAATTGGGTGGAAGTTTTCTACAGGGAAGCCAAAGGATGGTTAGGATTAAGAGAATATCAAGTCAGAGATAAAATCAGCCTTAAAAGGCATTTTATTTTAGTATTTTGTGCTTATACATTTATTATCTGGCATCAGTTAACAGGAGGTATAAGAAGGCGTTGGGCTAACAAACCATTAAATACGTTTACTGATACTTTAGAAGCATTTCGTACCGCAATATCTTATCGTTTTGTTGAGTGGTTAGATGAAAACATCGACGTATTTACCGCTCATAAAGAGAGTTTAGGGTTTGTTTGGGCTTGAAATTTGCTAAAGTCCCGATAGGAAAGTTGCATAAACCTTCTTACAGTTAGTCAGAATAAATTAAATTATGGAGGAGGTAGTCAGATATATTTCCCTTGCTGCCCTCTGCAATTATTTTGTGGAAAATGTGAGGGTTTTAGATCTGATACAGGTACTTTTTTTTAGACAGAAAAAAACTTTAGCCAATATCAGTCAATACTTTGATATTTAATCAGGTAGTCTTACTTCAGATGACTACGATACCATTGTGCTAATGTTTTTGGAGGCAACCCAAGCAAGTAAGCAATAATTATTACTTGATTAATTAGAGTCGTTTTCAATATCCCCAACTTTTGCCACCGACGATCAGAGGTTAATACTGGTTTTGATATAATTCCAATTCGTCCTCTTTTTCTTAACTTTTGGATCAACTCAAAATCTTCCATAATTGGTATTTCTGGGAAGCAACCAATTTGTTCAAATACTTGAGCCGAAAGAAAAATTCCTTGGTCTCCATAAGGCATTTGTAAATAACGCGATCGCCAATTTACTATGCTCTCGACTATTCGTAAAATTCTTTTTTTTCCTCTAATACCTAATTCAAACGCACCTGCAATAATATTCGGTTGAACTATGATTTCTCTTAATAATTCGTCAAAATTTAATGGTAAAAAAGTATCTCCATGAAGAAACAAAAGAATATTTCCCGTTGCTAACTTTGCCCCAAAATTCATTTGAATACTACGACCAGGGAGGGAATAAATAAGTTTAATATTTAAAGACTTAACAACTTCAATAGTACCATCATTACTGCCACCGTCAACTACAATTATTTCTACATTTTTTCCTGTTTGAGCTGTGGAAATAGTTTGGGCGATCGTCCCAACTTCATTTAACACCGGAATAATAATCGAAATACTGCTCATCAATTTTTTAGTAAGGGAATTTATATAACCATTTTGTCTAAAATACTGCGCTAACAGCACTTAGCGATTAGTTATATAGCTATGTTACCTTTAAATATATGAATGTCAAGACACAAATTTTTTATCGATAGAGTTTATTCAATTAGTCCACAAATCATCTAATAATTTTATGATTTTGTTTGCGAACGCTTCCGAGTACTTTATAATTTTAGAGGCTGTATAACAGATATAATAGATGTAATTTTTCAACAATTAAACAGCGATTAATGACATAAAAACCAACTATAAATGCAGTAAAAAATCTAAACTTAGCCATATTTTTTGCATAATTATTAATTATATAACCAGCTTATAAAGCTTCAGAATGTGAGAATTTAATTATTAGGTGGTCCTGTATATGTAGTGATAAGCCAATATAAATGATTAGTTATTGACATCAATCTTGAAAACATTAAGTTTTTTATGCTTAATAATTCAAAATTTTTATCTAGGCGATCGCTACATAATAATCAGTCATTAAACTATCAAGAATTAAACTCAACTATCATGAAAAAAGTATGCTATTATCTATGACAGTAATAAGAAAAAATCTATATAATTCAGATGTCCATTCATAAATTAATCTGTCCTAGTTGTGGCAGTAATCATATTGTCAAAAATGGGACTATTCACAACAAAAAACAAAAATATCAATGTCAAAATTGTCAGAGACAATTTGTCGAAAATAGTCAAAGAGATTATATTAGTAATGAAACCAAAGAACTTATTGATAAATTAAAATAGAGAAAAAATTAGTTTAGCTGGTATAACCCGTGTAACAGGCGTGTCAGAAAAATGGCTCCAGAATTACGTCAATAATAAGTATGCTGAGGTTTCACGCTCTATTAAATGTACTAAAAAAAAACAGGTAAACTCACCATTCAATGTGATGAAATGTGGTCATTTGTAGGCAATAAAAATAATAAACAATGGCTGTGGTTAGCGATTGATATAGAAACTAAAGAAATTGTGGGTTTTTACTTAGGGGAAAGAGGAGAAAAAGGGGCAGCATAGATTATGGAATTCTAACCCACGGTGTCTTAAGGCCGTGTGCAGTTTGTTATACAGATTTTTGGTCAGCTTACGAGCTTGTCTTTCCTGAAGAGAGACATAAATCAGTGGGGAATATTCAGGTTTAACAGCTTATATAGAAAGATTGAATAATACTTTGCGTCAAAGAATTTCTCGGTTGGTCAGAAAGACTTTATCCTTTTCTAAAAAGCTTCGGTCCCATCTAGGAGCTATTTGGTATTTCATTAATCATTATAATGAAGCGATCGCTTCACTGTAATTTTATCACTACATATACAGGACTACCAATTATTAAAAAAAACACTTTTTAGATATATTTGATAGTCTTGATAAGAGTTGATATTTTTTTTGTATTTGCTGAAAGAATACAGCCTTATTAATTTTGGTAATTCAATTATTAGCTGTTGGATACCGTAAAGAGATTAAAGGTAAGCATTCAGTTATCAGCTATAAGTTATTAACCTCAAGAGATGACAATTTAGAGAAATTCATAGAGTGGGAGGTAAAAAATGGAAACGTGAGAGTGGATACCATCGACGTTCTTTAGCAGAAACAAAAATGTTTAGGCTCAAAGTTATCTTCCCAGAAGTGATCTCGAAAATTTGATACTCAAGCAGTAGAGTTATACAGTGTGCTATCCTTAAGCGCATGATACAGAATTGTCAACCAAAAAGCTACAAAGTAGAATTCTAATTGACTTCTCTGGCGGGAAGTTTGCGTTCGCTATTTTCATGCAACAAAGACACTCAGCTTGCAGGTTTTTCACATCTTCTGAATGTTCTTTTTCAGCAAAAGCAATTACATCAATAATATCTTGTTTAAGCTCTCAATTTTGATTAGCAACTTTTTCTATTTCCTTAATAGCCACTTCAAAATTTTCAGGAAAAAGACCATCTTGTGAAGGTTTTAAAGCCATAAAAGTATTTTCAGGCATAGCCCTAATAGTTTTCCATAGCTTGGCTAATTAGACATCTCCAAAAATACTCAAACGCTTATCCTAACTATCTTTAGTGGTGCGATCGCTACTTATGAAGATAGTTAATTTGTACAGTTTTATGGGCATCAGAGATACTTTGTGTTACTAATTCAAATATTTATTGTACTTTAATTTATTCTTTTTATCTCAGCTTTTGATGGTTTATGCTAATATAAAAGATCCAATTCTTAGTCGCACTAAACCACATATTGTTAAGATTACTTTTTGATAATTATTATCTTTTAATCTGAATCTTTCTCTAGCAATTCCAAATATTTTAATTAATCTTATTACATGTTCTACAAATATTCTCTTTCTGGCTTTTTCTTGATTTTCTTCTTTGATTTCTAGCGGCATTTCTTTTTTTCTTGGTTTCTTTTTTGGTGTAGTAGTTCTTTCTACTCCTTCATAAGCTTTATCTCCTTGAAATTTTTGTTTTTTATCAAATTTATCCTGTTGTTTTCTTAATATTTTTACATCACTTACTGGACCTTTTTCTCCTACTATTACATCTACTATTTCTGTTCCTTTTGGTGTCGTTATTATTTGATTTTTAAAAGTATGATTTTTATTTTTTCATATTTTATATTTTTCTTGGTCTTTATATTCACTTGGTCTTTCTCTACTTTGTTCTGTACTATCTACAATTAATTCTAATTCTGTTAATATCTCCTTTACCCATTCCAATTCATTTTCTTTTTTTTTTACTTGTTCTAATAAACTTGCTGGCAGTAATTCTCTGAGAATATCTATCCAGTAATGAAAAATATTATTAGCACTTGATTCACTTATACCAAAGTTAATTCCTAATGTTTGAAAAGTCGGTATTTGATGTAAATAAAATAACGTTAAAATTATTTCTTCCTCCTTTGTTAAATTCTTTTTTCTGACTCCACCTGCTTTAATTAATCTTTTTTCTGTTTTAGCGATCGCCTTCTTTTTCTCTGATTCTATTATTTGGGCCTTTGCTATTAATTTTATTAGCTGTTCATAAGTAATGCCAATAATTCTTTTTGTTTCTTTTGGATGGTTATAAATATATTCTAAAGTTGGATTCATTTGGGAGACTTTATAAATAAATGGTTTTGATAATTTTACCTTATTTTTTATTTTGGAGATGTCTATTGTTTAATTCCATTTTCCCCTAACTTCTCTCTTAGATTTTCCACAGACTTGTTCAAGAAGGGAATGGCGATCGCTACTCAAGCAAACTCAATAGGTTCCATAAAAATATCCTTCACAAATTTAATTTTTTGGAAATTATAACCTACCAATAGTCAAAAAACAAAGATAAGCAAGCTAAGAGTTTATTCATAAAGATAATTTAAAAAAAGTTTAGTCTCAGTTAAATTAAGTGTTGTGATTAAATATCGTTTAGATATTTTGTAAGCAATAAAATATTGTTAAACAGATTTGTCGCAATGGTGTCAGAGTAGAAGTGATCAAAGGAACCTCACAAAGTTTTGAGCAATAGCCTAAACGATAGATTTGTTGAACGTACTTATGGGAGGTTAAATAGATTTAGACGCTTAAGTAAGGATTACGAAGTCTATTCAGATGTAAGTAAAGCAATGATTTATGGACCATTAATCCAACTGACGCTTAAGAGACTAGATAATTTAAGATTTACTTTATAAATTAGCCCTTAAAATCAAACTTATTTAACTTTAAAGTCAGAAAAAATATATTCAATACCACTTTGAATTCATCAATCATTTTTTTTTCTTAGTTATACATCTGCCGTCTGTTTTTTATATACTTTACTATTCGTAAAATTATACTTTCAAAATTGTATTATTCTGGATTTTTTTTAACTTATAGAGTAGGAAAATCAGAAAAAGTATTGAGTAAGAATAGCCAGGAATTGTTATCAAATTATCTGACATCGGATTTAAATATCCTGCCCTTAAAATTAAACTTATTTAACTCTAATAACTGGAGCTTTTAAAAAAAACTAAGGAATTGCGCTCCACAAAGTAGAGGTTTTAATGTCGCGACTATAAACCTATACAACTATAGTGAATATCACCAAAATTATGTACTATATATAGTATCTTTGCGTAAGTCCTGATGAATTTCAAATTGTAATTTTTCCAGGTCTTCTGGACGGTCAATATCAGAAAGTTTAGGTAAATAGTGAATATCTAAATTAAGATTTTGAGCGATCGCCATAGTTTTTGACAATACTTCAGAAGTTCCCCAATTAATTCCTTGAAACAACTCAGGAATAATTTTTTTGAGGCCAATTAAATAATAACCCCCATCAGTTGCCGGACCAATGATCACATCATATTCAGTTAATTTAGCAAAAGCTTCCAACATAATATCCACAGTTAAGCTTGGGCAGTCGGTACCAATAATTACAACAGACTCCATCTCCTGATAAAAAGCAGATTCAAAAGCTCTTGCCATACGTTCACCTAAATCACCTGTACCCTGTTTTTGATATTTTAAATTAAGCTCCACTCCTAACCAATTTTTCATTAACTGTAAATTGCCACCAGCAAATCTAACTTCAACTAACAATGCCATCATATTAGATAACTTCTTAGCTTTTATGACAGTTGTCTCAGTCATATGAAACTGAAGGTTTGCGGCACCTTTAGCCCCCAAAACAGGAATTAACCGTGTTTTTGTTGTTCCTGGTTCCGGATAACGAGTAAAAATAATTAGCTGTTGATTTTTCATTTTTAGATTGTTTTCTACTAAACTTATCTAAAATTACTCACGCCGGAATTGGATAAGTTTTGGCAGTTTAGTTTCTCCTTTATTCTTAATAAAGCCAATTCTCATGCATTAATACTATACTTAGATAACAATTGAGAAATTTAAGTGATGAACATACTCTCTGACAGGACTTATTGGTATACTTTGATCCTTATTAATCTTAATTTGTTGACCTGTTGTAGAGACTTCCTTATATAACGTCCCTACCCACCAGCATCCCCTCGTTGGGAGGGGAGCAAGGTAGGTCTCCTACTATTGTTGCTATTGTATCTTTGAAAAGTTGTTGCAAAATGGTTAAACTGATCCTCACCCTAACTAATAGCCTGATCTCTTTGATCAAATTTTTAAGCTTTAAGTTTTGACTGTTGAATGCACGAGTTTTAACTTTTAATTTGATTAAGCGATCGCTGACTCTTGAGTACGAGCAAAAATCATCCTACCCGCAGAAGTTTGTAAAGAACTGGTCACAATAACCCGCACCTCATCACCAACATATCCACTACCAGACTCCACAACAACCATTGTACCATCATCTAAATAGCCAATACCCTGAGAAGGTTCTTTACCTTCCTTACGAATTTTGATTTCAATAGTATCACCAGGCAAATAACTTGGTCTTACTGCTTGAGTCAAGTCGTTAATATTGAGAACAGGAACCTTTTGTAAACTAGCAACCTTAGATAAATTGTAATCATTCGTCAACAAAGTACCATTAATTTCCAGAGCAAAACGAACCAACTTCGCATCCACAGTAGGAATTTCTTCATAGTCTGCAAAATGGATTTGAATTTGAGAAGGATAAAGCTCTTTAAGTCTATTTAAAATATCTAACCCTCGTCTACCTCTGACTCTTTTTTGATCATTAGAAGCATCAGCAATAAGCTGTAACTCCTGTAAAACAAAGTTTGGTACCAGAATTTGACCCTCCAAAAAACCTGTCTTCAACAGACTTTCTATTCTACCATCAATAATACAGCTAGTATCCAAAATCTTAGTAGTAGAAGGTTTGAGAGTACCTTCAGCTACTAATACTGCATCCAGACTGTTAGGATTAATTAATCGTAAAAAACCACGACCATGAGTATCAGCAACATTAACTCCAGTAAAACCTAACATCACACTAGCTAAAACTGCCACAAGAGGTTTAATGAAACTAAACTCATCGGGAATAGGAAGTAAAAACAGTGGCGCCAGCATTAAGTTGGCCACTAATAGTCCAATTATTAATCCTATCGCCCGAGTTAATAATAAGTCTACAGGCATTTGTCTGAATTTAATTTCTACTCGGCGATATGTAGTTTGAAATACTAATCCCACTACAAACCCAATTAAAGAAGTGAAGGCAGATAATACTGAACGTAAACCTTCGATGTTAGTGACTTCTAGCAATACGTTAGGTGGAAGTAGTTCTATGCTATAGAAACCTATTCCCGCTCCAGCAAATACAAATGAAATAATAATAAGTGCGTCAAGCATTTTTTTAGTTTGTTTTTTGTTTTGTTTTTTGTTTTATAAGAGGTATTTCTCTAATGAGGTACTAACCAATAAAATAATGATTAAGAACCATGATTTTTGGATAATTTTTGGGTAGCTCAATGTTGCATATATTATATCTATAAAGTTGAGATACCATTCTTTAAGGTTCTCTTTATTATTAGGTTTTAACCTCAGAATCAATTTGCCGACAATTAATAATGCTGCCTTGCCTGTCAAATTACTCCTGAACTACAAAATCTATCTTACAACAAAAAAAAAGTGACTATTTTTACTTAATTTATCATTAAAATTTATGGAATATTACTAATTATATTTAGGATTGTAGTTAAATAGTTATAACTAATCAATTAAATAATGTTATAAATAAGCTACTAGAATGACTAATTCTAGTAAGTGCATTTATGAAATGTAAGGTAGTATCTATAATATTAATTTTATCTGTGTTACTCTGAACCTTTTCATCTCGCCCTGTTTTTCATATAGTCCATAGCTAAAAACACACGATACCAAGCTATTTAGCTAGATTAAAAAAATTAAAATTAACTTGTTAATCTACTGCCTAAAACTTATTTATAGCAATTTTTTTTAATTACTATTAAATTATTTAACTTTAATAAAATATAATAATTTATACCCTCAGGATTACCATAATAATACGGCTAAATAAAAGTAATTTATAATATCAAATCCTCTTGAATACTTACACTTTGGTGGAAGGAAACCAGAGTTGAGAACGCAAGATGAAGAAGATTTTTTTGATTTGCAACTGCAACTTGACTTTATCCGCTAATTATGTTAAGCGTTATTTTATTTTTATTTAAGTAATATTTTTTTCCCTAAAAAATATTACCTTTATGGTTTACCGTACTACTACCCATAATAAAATTTATAATTATTTAAAATATTTTTATATAATTATAAAATTTGTAAATATTAATACAATTAATTAATAGTGAAAAGGCCAGTCGGAAATTATTGTATTCCCAGTTCGGCTTATGTCCATATCCCTTTCTGCCGACGGCGATGCTATTACTGTGATTTCCCAATCTCTGTAGTAGGTGATGGTAAGAAAGGTGATAATTTTTCTCCAATTCAAGAATATGTAGAGGTAATTTGTCAGGAAATAAGCACTACAAAGTCTTTTGATCAACCCTTAAAAACAATTTTTTTTGGTGGTGGTACTCCTTCCCTATTGTCAGTGGGTCAATTAAGTCGGATTTTAGATGCCCTAGAACAAAAATTTGGAATTGTGGCCAATGCTGAAATTTCTATAGAAATGGACCCCGGAACTTTTGACTTAGAACAAGTGCAAGGATATAAATTCCTAGGAGTAAATCGAGTCAGCCTTGGAGTACAAGCATTTCAAGATGATTTATTACAGGTTTGTGGGCGATTACACAATGTCTCAGATATTTACAAAGCAGTAAATACATTGCATCAAGCAGGAATTATTAACTTCAGTATTGATTTAATTTCAGGACTGCCCCACCAAACTTTAGAACAATGGCAAATTTCTTTGTTAAGTGGAATAGCTATTTCTCCAACTCATATATCCAGCTATGACCTTGTACTAGAAAAAGTTACAGCTTTTGGACATTACTATAAACCAGGTCATGCTCCTTTACCTACAGATGAAACAGCAGCTGAAATGTATCGAATTGCACAGCAACTGATATCAATTTCGGGATATGAACATTATGAGATATCTAATTATGCCAAGCAAGGCTATCAGTGTAGCCACAATCGAGTTTACTGGGAAAATCATCCTTATTATGGCTTTGGCATGGGTGCAGCCAGCTATTTAGAAGGACAAAGATTTACCAGGCCGCGTACGCGGAAAAAATATTATCAATGGGTGCTATCGTTTCAAGATCATAGTTTAGAAAGTCAGGGTATTAATGCATCAAATCAGGATTTTTTGTTAGAAACACTGATGTTAGGATTTCGCTTGGCACAAGGGATAAATGTCTTAACATTATCCCAGCAGTTTGGTCAAAAAACTGTAGAAAAATTATTAATCTATCTACAACCCTATCAAAAGTTAGGGTGGGTAGAGTTTATCAATCAAAAAGGTGTAGCAACCCCTTTCTCTGATAACCAGAAACTTCCGATAGAGGGACATCTGAGATTGACTGATCCTGAAGGTTTTTTGTTTTCTAATACTGTTTTATCAACATTATTTAGTAAGATTAGTAATTCTATCAGTATGAAATGCTAAATTATGGGCATTTATACTTATAAAATACTAGGTTTATACTGGACAACTTAAGTTAAATTAATTTTGTTTTACAAAAGTTAATTAAAAATATACTTAAGTAATATTTGTTAGCTTATAATAACAGTATTGGCACTCTTAAAGATATCAGATTCAGTCGGGTTGCTAATTGGCAGCAAAAACTTAGAGGGAATTTAAATATTGTGACTATAGCACTAGATAGACTACCAAAACAGCAAAGCCAAAAGATTCTCTGTTTCTATGGGAATAATACTCGTAAAATGCAGATCGCTAGAGTTAGTAGTGTAGAAAACAAATATTGGGAGCGTACAGTTTTTCCTGGAGAACGTTTCTTATTTGAAGCAACTCCTGAAGCAGAATTAGAAATTCATCAAACTCAAGAAAATGGTGAAATTAAATCAGAAAGTTTTTCGTGCAAAGGCTTGAAAGTTGATGAATAATTAATAGTTTAAAATCTATCAAAATTAGTTTGATAGAGTATGTCATAATAGTTAGTGGTTGATATTTTTTAGGAATCATCACTAACTGTTTTTATATTAGTAAAAGCAAAGATTAATAACTTTATAAATTCTGATGAGAGACAATTAGTTGTTAAACCAAAAAATATTAACAAGTTGCACAAAAAACTGAGGTTAACTTAAAAATCATTCATCAGTAAGACTTAAAGATTCCAAAAATTATCAAAAATTGTAGCTAAAAGTATCAATAATACGGGCAAAAATTGAAATATTCAAGGTTTGACTATACCCATAAATTGACTACCCAAGTAATCTAGATAAAATCAATTAATTGTAATTGAAAATTTAACAGTATAAAATATGGTAAAAAACTATAGCCCACCCTCAGCTGAGGGATGGGTTATATTATTTTTGTTTGAATACTCACGGTGGGAAAATTTTAGGGAATTGGGAATTAGGAATTGGGAGTTGGAAATTGGGATAAATTGATGTGAGAAGAGCATTTTTATTATGAATAATTAATCAGACTTAATATTAGTAATGCAACTAGAATATAAAGCGCAATAGTACGGGCAGGAATTAATCAAAATTGACCAATATATTCCTAGTTATAAGGGTTTTTCTCATCGTAGTCATGTAGTAGAAAAATTATCTTTGAATATTAGACATCTCCAGAAAATATAGAGTTAGAGACGTTCCATACAAAGTTTTTACGGGGTAGGAAGTAGGGGAAAATAATTGATAATTTCTATAGAATAATTAACTTTATTTTTTATTATTATTGAAGATTATTAAAGAGAAGAAATGTCCAGAATCTTTTCAATAACATGACAGGGACATAAACGCAAGTATAAATGTTTTCCTTGGGGGACTCCCAGTGTCTAGGGACGGCGTCGGAGTTGCGATAAACTGTGAAGTAACCCTAAGACTCGAAGGCAGTTAATTTCAGAGGCCAGGTAGGCGAGAAGTACCAAATATCCTATAACTTGATATTAGGGAATCCAGCTCTGTCCCGTAGAGACGGGTCGGGAGGATGTCAAGTGATTAGCCAGAATAATATAGTGGTTGAGGATGACCAAAAAAATATGGAGATCAATTTAAACTCCAGGATCAATCTACTTGGAGGAATGCAACATAAATAGTTAAAACTGATAGGAGATTCAATAAAAGCATCGGAAATTATTCGGATCATTATTTTTAGCCTGACAGGATTAATCGTAATGTTCCTAGTACAACCTTTTTTTTATAGAAGCAGAATCCTAAGAATATCAGATATTGATGTAGGGACTTGGATAAATAATTATTACAACCCTGGCGGGATGATAGTTTTTGTAGTATCGGTACTGTCAACTATAATTTGGTATTTAATGACCGCCAACGCAAAAGCTCACCGATCTAAAGAAGTGGACCAGTGGGTGGTAGTGTGGTGGATATTTTTGCTATTTCCCGTATCGGGACTTTAGTGAAAAAATAGTAAAAAAAAGGGTATAATGTATACCTGATATGTATTTTACGTTAATTACTGGCCTGGGAAAAGTTTGATGAAAGAAACAACTTCAGTGGCCATGCCCTCTTGTTTCCATCGATGGTGCGATCGCTTTAACAATGTCTTTAAAACAAAAGCCCAAAAAACAGGGTTTAGGGAATATATAGGAGGATTACTCTTGAGAAAGCGATCGAAAAAACTTGTCTCAAATTGCCAACAACACTGTAGGTCACACGTACCACAAATTACGGCATTTTCTAGTTCGAGCAAATTGGTCTGTAGATGCTGTGAATGAGCGTCGTCTTCAAGTAATGTGGGAACGTCGCCAAACAAAACCTTCTCGATCCTATTGCTTTAATTATAGACGATTCAGGCCACAGAAAAAGTGGTAATTTTACTGCAGGAGTAGGGCGGCAATATATAGGAGAAATAGGAAAAACAGATAATGGTGTAGTCGTGGTGACAACTCATCTTTATGATGGAGTTAAAAGTCTACCTTTAGACATAGCTTTGTATCAGAAAGCTGATTCTTTTCCAAAAGGAAAAAAAGACCCAGAATTTGTCAAGAAACCAGACGAGTGCAATGTCTCTAGTAGATCAATGTTTGTCCAGAGGACACCAACCAGAAATTGTGTTAATTGAAATTTGGCTATGGTAACAATACATCATTCTTAAATCAACTAGAGAAAAGAAGTTTAACTTATATAGGAGGATTAGCTAAAAATCGAAAAGTCATCATTAAAAAACAAGATGACATTAAAGAGGAAATTAGATTAGACAAGCTGGCAGAAAGTATACCTCAGAAAGCTTTCAACTTAGTTCAACTAAGTACAAAAAATGCTAGAGAAGTTTGGGTAGCTACATTAGAAGTAGAAATATCTAGGATGTCAGGTCAAAAAACTATAGCTATCGTTATGAATGCTAAAAGTTTTTCTGAGGCCACTGATATTAACTATTATATCACTAATAGAGAAGACAAATATGTAACTCCTGAGTGGATATATTCTACTTATTCTCAAAGAAATTGGGTGGAAGTTTTCTACAGGGAAGCCAAAGGATGGTTAGGATTAAGAGAATATCAAGTCAGAGATAAAATCAGCCTTAAAAGGCATTTTATTTTAGTATTTTGTGCTTATACATTTATTATCTGGCATCAGTTAACAGGAGGTATAAGAGGCGTTGGGCTAACAAACCATTAAATACGTTTACTGATACTTTAGAAGCATTTCGTACCGCAATATCTTATCGTTTTGTTGAGTGGTTAGATGAAAACATCGACGTATTTACCGCTCATAAAGAGAGTTTAGGGTTTGTTTGGGCTTGAAATTTGCTAAAGTCCCGGTATTGAGTATTTGTGGGGCCATAGGCTTTTTTCAAGGTAGTAATGATGCACTTGTGTTTTTGACTATCTTTTTTGTGTTGGACATCTTATTACTTTTTTGGTTGCCAACTGCAACCACTACTCCTGGGAGTTTAAAGTTTGTTCCCCCAGGTTCAATTTACTTGCGTCGTTTTTTTAGCGAATAATTATGGGACTTTATCTGATTGGAATTGGTGGAACGGGGGCTAAATGTGTTGAAGCAGTAGCTAAATTAGCTGCCATAGGCTTATTTACTGAAGAGCCCATTAAGGTTTTATTTGTAGATGCAGATGAAACTAATGGAAATCTGGCTCGTGCTAGGACTAGTATCAGTCTCTATAAAAAAACTTATGATTTGATCCCTACTGGGGACAAAAAAGATTGTGGGTGGATGAAAAGCAAAATCGAATCTTTCGATCATTGGTCGCCTTTTGCCCAAGAGAAAGAACTGAGAACATTTTTTAACTACAACACAATCAAGCAAAAACAACCTACTTTGGCCCATTTATTCGATGTCCTTTATACTAAAGAAGAACGGGAAGCTAACTTAGATGTAGGATTTAGGGGCAGACCGGCCATTGGTGCAGCGGTGATGAGTCAGGTAGATTTGGACAGGTTGGAGCAAGAGCCTTGGGGAAGATTGATCGAGGAAATTCAGGGAGATACCGGTGGCGGTAAAGAGGCAAAAATTTTTCTGTGTGGGTCTATATTTGGGGGGACCGGGGCTTCTGGACTGCCGACTATTGCCCGCCTGATCGATAATAAGTTGAAGAAAATCAAAGTACGCGATCGGGTTCAAACTGGTTGCCTCTTTGTACTCCCCTATTTTGGCTTTGCTCCAACACCCGGGGAAAACCCAGATGGGGTCTACGCTCGCTCCGAGCAGTTTTTACTGAACACGGAAGCGGCCCTTCGTTATTACGTCACTCAAGGTCAGGAAATCTTTGACCAAGTTTATCTCCTAGGTAATCAAAACTTATCCCGAGTCAATTTTAGTATCGGCAAAGATAGTCAGCGCAACGATCCCCATTTCCTAGAACTATACGCCGCATTGGCTGCGCGTAACTTTTGGCGAGATTCATCTACAGCCAAAGGGTCTGTGATATTGATGACTCGCCAGCAGAGTGGGACTATTTCCTGGGACGATATCCCAGACAAGGCAGAAGTCCAACCAGAGTTAGTGAATGCCACCAGATTTGCTTTTACATGGCTAGCAGAAATTGCTCCCGAACTAGAAGAAGCGAAAAAGGAAAAAAATGCTCGCTTTCAAAGGTTGGCTCCCTGGATGATGGAATTCTACCAAACTGGCAGTAAATCTGGGGAGACTAAACCGGACTTTTCTGATGTTGACCAACAGGAAGCTATTGGAATAATTAATAATTGGTGTGAAGATTATTTGGGCTGGCTATACTCTCTGCATCAGTGCGAAGGTGATAATATCGCTTTGTTTCAAGCCGATGCTTTCCCCCCTAACAAAAAATTGGCCGGAAATGAACTGCCAAATCTGATAGTTGGGGATAGTCGCGATAAAGGCAAAAAATCCCGAGATACGGTGAAAAAACTCAAGGATGGACTTAAGGCTACTCCACCCGGTGGGACTATAGGACTGGCTAAGTCCGTATATATGGCCTCTAGGATTTAAGGAAAAACTTAAGTTAGCAACTACCTACGGAGCCCAGAGCGCATGCTAAGTATAAAACGTCAAACAGTCCTTGAGCTTAGGCACAGTATAAGTTCTCCCGGGACTTTAGGACGGGGAGGATATCAATTATGGCAAAAAAATCAGGTTTCAAGCCTCCCTTTTGAAGGGGATGAAAAAAATGTCATAGGTATTTCAAGCCTCTGGCTTTAGCTGTCGATACTGATAACTGATAACTGATATGACAGGAACACAAGTCAACAAAAGTTACGTTTTAGTCCTGCCCAAGTTAAAGCGGGATAGTGATGTGAAATCCAGCGATACTCCTGGTAAATGGGAGGCACAACCAGCAAAAGCCTTTCAAGATGTGGCCTCTAGTCTGGATTATCAAGCTCCAGGAGAAATGAAAAGTGTTAGCTCTGTACCGACTATGTGGGCTCGTCCCTTATCCATGGAGATGGCTTTACATAATCCCTATTATCCCATCCGAGATAAAATGGTCCAACAGTGGCAGGGGATGTTGGCGGCGGTTGCTTTGGCAGAAGTACGCCGCTTTCCCATAACTGCTCAATTTTTAGACTTGGGGCTAGAAAAAGACCAAAATCCTTTCGCCCGTTCTCTATACGAACTGCTACCGGATCCAGTTAATGCCCTGTATGCCTTAGAAACCAAAAATCCCTGGCAAGACATTTATATATTTCTGTGGTATGGTATACTTGTGGGTCTTACTACTCCTAGTACTATAGTGGCCCCCTCTGAAGAAGGAAAATGGAATGGCTTGCCTTGGTGGAACAAACTGACGGGTCAGTTGGAGTCTCCTCAACCACATCTCAATGTCAGCGAGAAGGCTCTCCTCTGGCGCTGGTTAGAAAATTTGCGGGGAATTTTAGGCGATACTTCCTATGAGGGCCAAGCAGAGGCAATTGATGCGATCGGCGGATTGCTAGATGACTTCCAAAATAGTTTGGGGCCTCGCCCAATGGACCAGGGCCTGAGTTTGAGCAATAATCCTCAGTTTTTTGGTGTGGCCATTAATCGAGGGGTGTTGGAAGGTATTAATCGTCCGGTGAAAGCTGAGGCTCAGTCTTCTTGGGTTCGCTTAGTTCCTAGTAAGAATAAGGGGCAGGTAAAACCTCTATTGATTATTGACCAGAACATTTCTTCAGCTTGGGGAAAACCGCCTCAAGATATTTGGATACACGAGGAGCAAACTCTGGCTTCCCTACAAATACAAGACTTGCGTGAAAAGAAAATTACTTGGCCAGATGTTGAGTGGAAGGAGTCCAAGGATTTATTTATGGAAGAATTTCGGTTTGTAGACCAAGAAGATGCTCTACCGGGAGCTTTCCTACCTCCGGGGACGAAGTTAATTTTTCAGGGTAAAAGTATTACGCCCCTGATACCTATCAATCCTATACTTCTCGACTATTTTACTCCGGAAGATTTAATCGCTAAGGTCGAGTTTGCTCAAATAAATAGTAGTGATGGACCTCAAGTGCGGGTAACCCTGGACTTGCCTTTGTCAGGGATGAAAGATGACCCTCGGCAACCTCAGAATTATCGGATTTCCAAAGATTATCCCATAGAAGATAAAAATGCTTTGCCGGAAGTTCCGGTATTGGAAGTATGGCCTAATTTCCTGGCGGATGGATGGCGCTCTTATTATGCTTTTTATTACGATGCTGAATTTGGAGAGGATACTTTTCAAGTGTTTCTACCGGAAGCGAAAGATCGTCATCCTTTTATAGATGGTAGGGGTGCTTATCAAATAACTCACCTAGAAGAATTTCCTAGTTTCATTGAGTGTCAGGATAGTTCTGGAAGTCCCATTGGCTTGATTCTGCTGAAAAGTCCAGAGAAAATTAGGCTGGGAGAACGATGGAAAGTGGGGGTAGATTTCGGCACTTCTTTCACCAATATCTATGTCAATAGTAACGGTTTATCGGAGCCATTGAAGTTGGAAAATTTGCACTTGAAGGTGACGGAGGTTTTGACAGAAACCCGCAGGCCTGTATTGTTTGAATACTTTGTCCCGGAAAGCTTTATCCCGACTGACAAACCGTTACCCTTGTCTAGCGTGCTGACAACTAGGGGGAAGCCAAATAAGACGGAAAACCTAGATTTCCCAATTATTGATGGCAGGATATATATTCCTGATCGCAACAGGTTTGAACCGCTCAGGGGATGGATAGAAACAGACTTGAAGTGGAAAAATTACCATCCTAACAAATTGTTTTTGAAACATTTAGCCTTACATGTAAGCGCGGTTGCCGCCAAGGAAGGAGTCAAACAAATTCAGTGGTGTATTTCCTATCCTACGGCTTTTTCTCGTCGTGATAAAAATAGGTATGCGAAGACTTAGCAAGATTTGACGGAGGAACTTCAAGCTCAAACTGGAATTACACACATTTGCCCGCAGTCAGATGATGTAGGTTTATTCAAAACTGAGAGTTTGGCGATCGCTCAATATTTTGCAGACCAGGAAAGACATGATTTAATCCGAACAACTTGTATTGATATGGGAGGTGGAACTTCAGATATTTCGGTTTGGTACAACAACGAGCTCATTCATCAATGTTCGGTTTTATTGGCTGGTCGTCATTTGTTGTCGAATTTTTTAGAATTGAATCCAAATTTTTTCTCCCAGCTATTCGAGCAGAATTTGAAAGACTGGGATCGATTAACTGAAGACAAGTTTAGTGCCAAGCTGGATGTATTTCTACGCCTGGAAAGTGAAAAGTGGCTGAAGAATAAAAGGGATTTTGCAGAGGACGATCCGAAGTTTCAAGGTTTGCTCCGGCTGATGGCAATTGGTATGGGGGGATTGTATTACTATGTGGGGACAATCTTGGGAGTTCTTGAACAAGAGGAAAAATACAAGAGTCGCGAAATTACTCCTGTTTATATTGGCGGAAATGGTTCTCGATTGTTAAACTGGTTAGCTGAAAGGGGTAAATTTCTTCCTTCTTCGGAAGTTAACGAGCTGCTGAGTCAGATGTTGACTAAAGGCTCTGGATTTGATGATCGCATATTGGAAAAAACGAGATTGAGTCAGAGACCAAAAGACGAGGTAGCTTGTGGTTTGGTCTTGGGTCGTACTAAGTTGACAGGATTAGGGAGGAAAACTAAAGATCCGTTGATTGCAGGAGAGGATTGTGAAATTAATGGTAATCCCATCAACTGGAGAGAACGCTTGGAGTTTGAGGGAAATATTCGGGAGTTAAAAATTCCTGATTTAGTACAGTTAAGAACGTTTCTAGATGATTTTCATGTATCTTTGAAGGAGTTGGAGATTGAGGAAATTCTCCCGCTACAGGATTATGAACTGGGGAACGAGCCAGGGGCAGAACCAGAATCTACTTATAACCAGACTCTTTGGCGAAATACCCAGAGGGAGTTGACAAATGTTTTGTTGAATATGAAGGGAGAAACGGATGATATTCGTGTGGAACCGCCTTTTATTATGGGGCTGAAGGCTTTATTACATGTTTTAGCTAAGGAGTGGGCAGGTAAGTAGGTGGTCTAATTCTGACTAGAATCTCAATACTGGCAGCCAGAAATTAGGCTGCTAGGGATACTACTAGATATGTCTGAATCTGCAATCATATTAATTTGCTTAATTTGGGCTATTGTAGCAAAACTTTTAGGGTGCTTTAGAGGGCTTAAATTCATACTAAAAAAGGGATTTATTAATCCGTAGTCATGCACAATTTGAGATTTGTTGGTCTAGTAGGGTGTGTTAGATAGCTTTAATGACTAGCTGTAAAAATGATTTAATAATTCGTCACAATATACCATTTTAGAGAAGTTAAGGAGCTTAGTAGGAAATATGAGTAACTGTCCACAGTGCCAGGCTGAAGTAAACAAGGGCGATAATTTTTGTCGGAATTGTGGTTATGCTCTGCATGATAGTTTAACTGGCGATAAACCTCAAGGGTTTGAAAATATTAGAGAAACATCAGCACATGCTGCAACTTGGGAGCATAACATAAAAGAGCAATTGGTTCAAATGTTAGAATCGTTCAAATCTCAATTGCAAGAACTAACTCAGAAGCAGAACAACAATACTGCTTCTTTAGAGGCAGAAAGAGAAGAAATTAACCAAATTAATAATGAGAACTCAAAACTCCAAGAGGAGTTGCAAGAACTAATTCAGAAGCAGAACAACAATACTGCTTCTTTAGAGGCAGGAAGAGAAGAAATTAACCAAATTAATAATGAGATCTCAAAACTCCAAGATGAGTTGAGGCCTATCAAAAAGTTGATTAGTTTGTTTGGAGAATGGTTCAAAAATAATCCAGAATATCTGCCATTGAGCACAACGATAGACCCGCAAGTAAAGTTGCAAACATCTACAGAACTAAATACCACCAGAGAAGTAGAGGAGGAAGGAAAATATCAATTACCTCTGAGTGAAGAAGAACAGTTGTTAAAAGACTACAAGGACGAAGAAAAACGTACTGTTTTATCACAAAATGCGATAACTGTTTCAGCAGCAACAGAGAGTATTGATAACAGTCGTTTAGGTATTGGTAAATCAGTTCTGGAAAAAAAGCGCCGGGGCAACTATTGGATATTAAAACAAGGTAGTTCGCAGTATTTAGTTCCTAGCGATACAATAAAGATTAATGAATATAGCATCGATACTCTGAAAAATTTGTTTGAGTGTCAAGGTGTCAATAGTGAAGGATCTAAGGGTAAATTTGAACTATTAAAGCCTGCTAAAGTTTCTTCTATTGGAGAAGAAAAGTGGCAACTGTCCGAGCCAGGGAAACTGGAATTTATTGGTTAATTTATTGAACTAAGAGGTTAGTTATCATGTGGAAAAGCATATATAGTTGGAAAAGCACATACAGTTTATTGCTGTCTTTGGTATTAATGTCTGGTTCTTTAGTGGCTTGTGTACAAACAGATCCAAACACAATACTTACTAGTCCTTCGATAACATCAAGTCCTTTAAATCCAGATCAGGGAAATTTAGATCAGGAAAATTTAAAGAACAGCTTTGATGATATTCAAAAAACAAACGATGAATTTCAAACATTATTAGACGATTTTATTAAGGACATTGCTGCAGTAAGAGAGGGTTCCAAAAATAGGGAATCAGTAAATAGTTCTAAGGTTAATGAAAAACTAATACAACTGGAAGAAAAAGTTAATACGTATAAAAATCAAATTTCGCAAATAAGAAATCAAGAAAATTTAGAGCAAAATTTTAATAGCATAAATCAAAATATTAGTAACATTAAAGAAATAACTGAAAAATTAAAAGGTGGATTAGGCAAAGACAAAATTGGTGAAGTCCAACTAAATTTGCAGATTATTACAAATCCGGAAGTATCTTATTTTGGACGCTTAGGTCCAGATACGCAAAGTAAAATAAATGAGTCATTGACAGAAAACAGCAAACAGCTAAAAGCTAAAATTATCGATCTTGGTCAAGTTACTGGTTTACCTTCATCTGTTACCCTCGATAAAGATGATGACAAAGAATTGGCTAGAAAAATAGCTGATTTGGAAGCAAGAAATAATGAATTAGCCGCTATAGCTAAGAAGAATGAGGAAGAAATTAAGAATTTAAACTCTGAAAAACAAGAAATTTATAATCAATTAAATCAGTTTCAAAGTAGACTAAAATTAGAGACATTTGTTGTCATAATAGTGCTGGTAATAGCTGTATTTTTAAGTGGTTTATGTGTTTATATTTGGCAAGATTGGAGGAGAATAAAGCTGCTTTTGAAAAGATATAACAAAGCTTATACAAATACCAAACAACCGAATAATGGTGTTAATCAAACTGGTGATTTAGATACTCAAGAACTTGTTTATGAAGTAGACGATAAAGTAGAAGATGCTTATGATAAATTAGAAAAAATGTCTAAAATCTGGGAGAATGAAGCGAAAAAAATACAAAGTCAAATATACTATCTCCAACAAAATCAGCAAGTCAAGACTCCAGGTAATAATGTCGATAATAGAAAGTTGATTGTTCAAGTAGTAAATGAGAAAATAGGGGAGATTTATAGGCAATTACAACAAGAAATTGATCAAAGATGGGATATTGAATCAAGGAACCTACAAAATCAAATAAACCAGCTCCAACAAAATCAGAAACTAAGGACTTCAGACAATGTAGCTGGAGTTCACAGAGAATCTCGAATAACAACCAATCATTTAACTAGCCAAGTAACACCAGTACCTCAAATGAACCCACAAATACCTACCCATCAATATTTTGGGTCGTCAGATCTGCAATTGATATCAATGTATCAGCACGACGCCCGTTCTTTGTTAAAAAATGCTATAGAGGTCTCGGAAACAGAACAAAGCATTGACCAACGTCGTCTCGGTGGCGGTCAAGGAGCAATTCTTCAGAAAGTTCGCAGGGGAAACTATTGTATATTAAACGAGGGTGGGGTTGATTACATGGTTCCTAAAAATAACATCAAGATTAACGAGCATAGCTTGGAAACAGTTAAAAATTTATTTGAATGTCAGGGATATAGGTCTGGATACTCCGGGTTTCAACTGATAAAACCAGCGAGAGTGTCTGCTATTTCCAGAGGTGAAACTTGGCAGCTTGTAGAACTTGGAGTACTGCAATTTTATTAATGGGCAATGGAACCTTTTGGGGAAGTCAATTCTCAGTTAGATAATTGCGCAGTGAAAAGGATACGATAGTTTATTAGTTCGTTTATTAGACTTCTCCCAAAATACTAATTTTGGAACAGTGCTATAAGGGTTTACAAACCTTATTATGGGGATGTATTTTGAAGAAAAAAGTGAGTTTTTATGTGGAAAAGCATACACAGTTGGAAAAGCACATACAGTTTATTGCTGTCTTTGGTATTAATATCTGGTTCTTTCGTGGCTTGTGTACAACTAGAGCCAGAAATACCACCTAGTACTTCGACAACATCAATTCCTTTAAATCCAGATCAGGAAAATTTAAAGAACAGCTTTGATGATGTTCAAAAAACAAACAATGAATTAGCCGCTATAGCTAATAACAATGAGGAAGAAATTAAGAATTTAAACTATGAAAAACAAGCAATTTTTAATCAATTAAATCAGTTTAAGAATATACGAAGAACAGTGATATTTTCTTTCATTCTATTAGTACTATTCACAGTCTTATTGTTGTTTTATATTTCGCTATTAATATGGCAGATAAAACAGAATAATGCTGTTAATAAACCCAGTAATTTAGATACTCAAGAACTTGTTTATGAAGTAGACTATAAAGTAGAAGATGCTTATTATAAATTAGAAAAAATGTCTAAATTATGGGATGCTGAAACGAAAAAAATAAAAAGTCAAATATACTATTTACAACAAAATCAGCAAGTCAAGACTCCAGGTAATAATGTCGATAATAAAAAGTTGATTGTTCAAGTAGTAAATGATAAAATAGGGGAGATTTATAGGCAATTACAACAAGAAATTGATCAAAGATGGGATATTAAATTAAGGAACCTACAAAATCAAATAAACCAGCTCCAACAAAATCAGCAACTAAAGACTTCAGACAACAATGCCGATAATAAAAAGCTGATTTTTGAAGCAGTGAAAGAGGAAATTCATGGGCAATTACAACAAGAAATTCGTAAAAGATTGGATATTGAATTAAGGAACCTACCAAATCAAATAAACCAGCCCCAACAAAATCAGCAACTAAAGACTCCAGATAATATAGCTGGAGGTTTGCCCAATCTTGAGTTTATGTTAATATATAAAGAAGATACCCGTTCTTTATCAGAAAATGCTATAGAGGTCTCAGAAGCAGACCGAAGCATGGTTCAACCTCGTATAAGTAGCACTCAAGCAGTAATTATTCAGAAAGTTCGCAGAGGAAACTATTGGATACTAAATGAGGCTGATATTGATTACATGGTTCCTAGGCATAACATCAAAATTAATGAATATAACAGTAAGACAGTTGCAAATTTATTTGAATGTCAGGGATACCGACCTGAATACTCCGGGTTTCAACTAATAAAACCCGCCAAAGTATCTGCTATTTCAAAAGGTGAAACTTGGCAGCTTGTCGAACGTGGTATACTACAATTTGATTAATAGGTAGTAAAATATATTGAAATTTCGTTAAATAAACTCGATAATATTTGACCAGTAAAAAAGGCTATATATCATAAAAAAACAATGAAACCAGATAATTATTCCTCAGAATTAACTAACTCGGTGCGGGTGACGAAAACCCTGGAAACTCTCCCACGGGGTTGGATAAGTTTGTCTGAAGATGAATTGATCGAAGCTTATAATTATGCGCCGAGGGTTCTCTCAAGAAAGGCTATTAAGGTTTCAAAAATTGACTTTAGGGGATGGAGATATTCTAATTCAGAAGTTTTGCTCGGTGAAGAGCGAAATGGGAATTATTGGGTAATGGTTACGGAGAAGGGATGTTACTGGTTATTACCTAAAGCAAATTTCCGAATTAATTCTTTTAACAAGGATACTGTTAAATCTTTGTTCAAGTTCAATGGTTCTCTTTCAGAGGATGCGCGGGAGTTTATCCTGGTTAAACTGGCTAAGGTTTCTCTGACGCCAGGGGGAGATCAGTGGCGGTTGGAGGAGCGGGGGGTGTTAGATTTTGGTGGTAATTCTCAATTATCTCGGCTACAGTCGGAACTGGAAGGAGTAAAGGAGGAGCGAGAAAAACTGGAATCTGAGTTGAGGTTGGCCAGGGACGAGCGCGATCGCTTTGCTTCTCAGGTGGCAGAGTTGGCTTACGATCGCTTACAGAAGACTTTGGCCAAGTTGGAGGAAGGCGATCGCTGGCGGAGTAATTTGACGGAGCGTTTAGAACGGTTGGAACAGGCAGGGGCGCTCCAGGAGCAACGATGTTCTAATTTGGAGGCCGATTATTTTCAGAGGTTGGCACAATTGAAGTCTGAGTTAAGTGAGAAGTTGGTGCAGTTGCAGTCTCAATTATCAAAACTAGAAGAAAGTGAAATTAATAACATCTATCAGTTGCAAGAAATAACTCATAAGCAGAAAAACAATACTACTTATTTAAAAGCGGTAGGAGCAGAAATTAACAAAATTAATAGTCAAATATTAAAACTCAAAGAGGAGTTGCAAAGACTGCTGGAAGGAGAGTTGAGGCCAATCAAAGAGCTTGTTAGTCTGTTTGGAGGATGGCTACGAAATAGTCCATAATATCTGCATCGACTACAACGATAGACCCGCAAGTAAAGTTTCACATATCTATAGAACCAGCTACTACCACAAAACGAGAGGGAAAATGAGAAGATGTATTATATCTGAGTAAAGAGGAACAGTGGTTTGTAGATTGAAGTAAATTTATAAATGGAAAGATAACTAATGCCAAATTGTCCGGTTTGCAATACAGAATATCAACAGCAACAGGTGAATTTTTGTCTCAAATGCGGTTGGTATTTAAGGCTTTATTCCAATAGTGGCGATGAAGTTCTTGAAGGTTCGGGGTTTAGTTCGTCCGACGCTCTTCAAAAAGTAGAAAAGTGGGCGATACAAAAGTTGCACGTTCTAAAGAAACAGGAATCTCAGCTAAAACAATTGAGGGCCAAATATGAAGAGTTACAAGCAGAACTTCAGCAATCTCAACAAGAGCGATCGCGATTGAAATCAGAATTAGATGATTACACAGAAAAGTACAATCAACTGCAAACATAATTTCAGCAATCTCAACAAGAGGGAAGGGAGATGAAATCAGAATTAAATGATTATACAGAAAAGTACAATCAACTGCAAGCAGAATTTCAGGAATCTCAACAAGAGGGAAGGGAGATGAAATCAGAATTAAATGATTATACAGAAAAGTACAATCAACTGGAAACAGAATTTCAGGAATCTCAACAAGAGGGAAGGGAGATGAAATCAGAATTAAATGATTATACAGAAAAGTACAATCAACTGCAAACAGAATTTCAGGAATCTCAACAAGAGGGAAGGGAGATGAAATCAAAATTGGATGATTACACAGAAAAGCACAATCAACTGGAAACAGAATTACAGGAGTCTCAAAAAGAGCGATCGCCAGAAATAGCAGAAAAGTTGAATAATTTAACTAAGCAAGTTGTAGCGGGAAATCAAGAACAGGAGGTTCAAAAATCTAAGTTGTTGATCATAGAAACAAATTTGCAGAAGGTTTTAGAACAATTATCCCAACAAATCTATCCTGCAGAAAATCTAGAGTCTGGGTTGCTAGAAATATTGGAAAATTTGAACGAGCAAGTAGGAGTGCGTATTCAATCTCAGTTATCAACCATAGAAACAAATTTGCAAAAGTGTTGGAAAAAATTGTCTCAAGAGAGTAGTCAAGACGAACTCTTAGAAATAATTTCTCAACAAGTTAGTTCCTTAACAGAAAGGCTAGATAACATTAAACAATCTTCCTCCCCAAAAGAAATATCACCACCCCCATCGCCAATAGGTCTCAATCTAAGTTGGCAAGAAGCTGAGTTAGCAGCAACTTATAATGCAAGTCCAGATTCATTATTAGAAATAGCAATAACAGTCTCAGAAACAGAAGCAAGTATGAATCAATCCATTCAGGAAGTAGTATTTGAAACTAACCGCCGGGGAAATTATTGGATAATATCCCAAGAAAGTGACAACTATCTAATTCCTAAACAACATATCAAACTTAATCAATTTAATAAACAAATGTTTACTAGATTATTTGAATCTTCCAGTTTCCAGGAAGACTCTAGTAAACTATTACTCCTAAAACCCGCTAAAGTATCTCCAATTAATTTAGGTAAAAGTTGGCAGTTGTCCGAGCCTGGTATAGTTAAGTGGATACAGATAAAAATGTCATCCTCAGATACTCCAACACCAACACCAGAACCAACACCAGAACGAACGCCAGAACCAACACCAGAACCAACACCAGAAACAACACCAGAACCAACACCAGAACCAACACCAGAACCAACACCAGAACCAACACCAGAACCAACAAGAATTCTGCCACCGCTACCACCTGAAGAAGCTAATTTTGTAGAGCTTTACAATAGCAGTCAGAGCTGGCGCTCGAAAAAACCTACAACTGTTGCAAAAGTCAATGATAGTAGCAATACAGTTATTTTGGAAAAAAAGAGATTCGGAAATTACTGGATATTATCGGAGGAAAGCGGTGACTATTTAGCTCCCAGACAGAAGGCCAACATTAACCCAGATAATAATGAAGATGTACAAGGTTTATTTGAATGTTATGGAGATTCGTCAGGGGAGTTGAAGAAGTTTCAATTACTGAAGCTAGCAAAAGTCGAACCTACAGAAGATAGAGGTAAGTGGAAAGTTTTAGAATTGGGAGTATTAAAATTTGAATCTAGGAAGTTAAAAGATGAGGATAACTCTGAAAATGAAAATCAGACAAAAGAAAGTTAAAAGTCAAAAGTCAAAAGTCAAAAGTCAGAATTAAAGAAAGTCAAATGATTTCTGTGAAAACGTATTAGAGAGCTTTTCAGTATTGATGACCTCACGTCAAAATCAAAACCTCGTAAGGACTTTCTATAAAGCTTTCCTAATCTGCTTTACTCAAATAAAAACTGCTGTATTATATTCTTTGAAAATTAATAAAATAAATTAAGTAACTTATTATGAATTCAACAAAAATTACAAGATGGAAAATTCCCCTTCTATTATTCATGCTAATAGGTATCACAACAGCCTGTAGACCAAAAACTTACAACGATCTATCTTGTGATGTACCTTTGACGAAAGGTCAGTCTCCCTCATTGGATGCCCCACCAGGCCCAATTAATATTAGCCTTAATATAGATGGCTCAGAATCTATGCCGGGATATTTAACTAACGGTGCTAGTCGTTATATAAAAACAATACAACTGCTAGACCGCACATTTTCTATATCTGACTTAGTTGAATACTATCGTGTTGGAGGGCCGGAGAAACAAAAAATCAGTCGTTCAAAATTCCTAGAAGCAATAAAAGAGAGGTTTTACTACGAAGATCGAGTCACAAGTAATCTAACAGGTGCTATTGCACCACAAAAGGAAGGAAAAGAACTTTTAGTTCTGATCACAGATTTGTATCAAAATCAAGGCGATGTCACTGCAGTCAACAAAAAAATTAGACAACATTATCTTAATAAAGAAGGATATGCAGCAGGTATTTTAGCAATTAGAAGTGAATTTAATGGAAAAGTTTATGTTGTTGGTAGCAATAGAGATAACTTTAACTTTCCTTATAACACTGAAGGGAAACCAATAGAAAAGTTTCGGCCTTTTTATGTGATATTTTTAGGTCCCTACAAACATATTCTCTACTACTTTGAAAAACTCAAGCGGGATGGAGGAGAATTAATTAAAAACAGTGAATTTACAATCTTTTCACCTAATAATATTATAAATGATTTATCGGTCATGAGTGAATTGAAAAACCCAGGCGAACCAATATCAGGTCTGAAGCGACCCTTCTCTCTTAATAATGGTAAAGTAGCGATCGAATTCCCGAAGCGTAAAGAATTTGAATTGTTAGAAATAATCCCCAATTTCTCAAAAGAAATACCAATTGAATACAAGGTTAATTTGCCGATTTTAAATGAGTATACATTGCCACCATCAGCTAATTCTATAAAAGCTAAAATTAGTGAAAGTAAATATTTTGATGAGTCAACAACAGAATTCATTTCTTCAGAGGCTATAATGGCAAAAAAACTCTTCAATTCAATGCAATTTAGTAATTGGGAAGTAGGCAAAAATCGTGATTTAAGTTATACAAATACAATTAAACCTAATGAATTACCACAAGCAAATATTTATTTATTCAAAGTTGATGTAGTCGCTAATGGTTTGGGAGAACAAGATTGGTGGCAGAATTGGAACTGTGAGGATCGTGATTGCGAAAATGACGGTTCAAAAACTCATAATTTGGAACACTTTTTACAGGGTTTAAAAAGTCTAACAAATGATTTGATGGAAAATAATCCAATAGTACTTGCTCGGCTTTGTTATGGTATTCAGAAAAATTAGAGAGTATTAACTTAATAAAAGAATAAGGATTTAATACTTTCAGGATTTACACAAAGAAGCTACATAAGGGCGTATTCTTGCCGATAGCAATATAAGGAGCTGAACCTTCGCGATCGCCTAAAAGTTTAACAACCCCCTTAAGATTTTTGCCATTGTTAAAACAAGGGTTAAAGCACCTATAAAATAAAAATATCCCTGATTTTTATTGTGAGATTTTTTTAACTATTGAAGAAAATAATCTGAGAGTAATTTGTATTTAACTTCATCAATATTTTTTCCTATTTTTACTGTTAATTTTTTTGATAAATTCCAGACTAAAATAGCAAAAACTATGTGGTTTTTTTATATTGTAATCGACGAAATTGACAAAATTTAATTGCGTTTAATTTCTTAATTCTGGGGATAATTTATTCGATATTAGATTTAGTTTGTGACTCAGATTATACAGTATATACTGAAGATTGACTGAAATGATTAGTGACAATATATTCTGCTGAATTTAGGATAAATATTTTTCTATGATAGCTTGACTTTTTTTTGAACTCAAAATAATTCTTTTAATTTGAATTATTTTACATAATATTTTTTCTAAGTTATTCTAAATCAATTATCCTATAATTTTATATTTTTATATACTACCAGTATTATCGAAGATAACAATTTATTTGCAGAGGCAATAATAAATTTTTCCATATTATCTATCAATTTTATTGCTCTTTTTGTCCTATAAAAATTATCTATTAATACAATCTTAAATAGTAATTTGTTATTATTTATTACGTATAAAATTATTTATTTTATATTTTTATATATTGGTTTTTTTTCTCAGTATCTGGGTCATAAACTCGATAACCTATGAGCCAAAATTTTCGATTTCAGCTTAAAAGATATAAAGTTTGCTATTCATACACCACAAACTACTTGATACTCATTACTACTATACTGTTGACGAAAAAAAGTTAGTTTTATTACTATATTTTTTGTTAAAAAAGATAATAAAATATCAAATAAGCTTCTGTATAAGTTATATTTTGCCAACATTTTTTTTATTTATGATTATCATTTTTTTATTTTTTTAAATGATTACTTATCATGTCACAGCTAACATTTTTTGGTAATTTTTTAAAAATTTTGACCGTATAATTTGTATAAAAATTGAGTAATTATTAACTATAATTAATATATTTAAAATTTATATTGTTGGCTCAAATTAACAATAATATTATTATACAATAATCCAGGTATTTTAGCAAAAAATCTTTACCATTTGCCACATCTATATAGAGCTAAAATCAATTTAAAGAACATATCTTTGTATTAGTTATGATGATTTTGTTGTTCAGCACTAGGGGAGGAACTATGGCAGCTATATCCCTTAAAAAAAATTAGTGTTCGCAAAAGCTCAGGTAATTCTATCTCTCTTGGCAAGCATATACACTTATATAGTGTCTTCGAGTAATTCCTGTTCAAAAAAATCATATTGTTTGTGGGATAGAGCGTGTGGAACTTCTTAAAAAGATTTACTTTCCTAAGTACAGGACAAAAAGCTTGACTTATAGAATAGGAAAAAGTTTATAGTACTTAAACCATAATCTCTATGAAACCTGAATATTTGGGAGATTAGTTGACTACAAACAACTTATAAATTACCACTTTTATTGCTATGAAGCCAGAATTAAATTTATCCCTTTATTTATCTAAGCTGTATTTAGAGAAATATCAACTTGGCACAAATAGCAACTGTTAATGGTAGTTAGCGATCTCCCAGGGGCAAGTGTAATTCAAGATTATATTCATCCCTGGGAGATTCAAACGTTGTTTGGTTAACTTAAAATTAGATTTGACCTTTTTAGGTAAACGATGACATAGCTTTTGGTAACAATAGCAGAAATGTATTAACCAGAAACCAAAAGACTATTACAGGACTTACCTATTATTGTTGTAGTTTAAGACGCTTGAGATAGCTATCCAAAATTATTGCGTAAGTCCTGTTGATATTACATAATATCAGAAATTGTCAATGGATCCGCCTCCCGAGAACGGTTTGCTTCTTCCAATTTTTCGCGAGAAGACATTACGCAAACATTACTACGTTCCATCCCCGCAGTAAAAACATCTAACAAAGTTTCTTTCACATCTGCAACTGTAGCTTTGAGCGTTCGCTGATAACGTTCCTCCCTAAGTTCAGCAGTTTGCGCTATCAAATGACGTTCCAAAGCTAAGCTTGTGGCTACTTCTGGGCGCAAAACTGGAGAATCATCTTGAATTGTAGCAATAATTGCCCGGTCAACATCAATCTGAGTCCAATCTACATCCTTAAGATAATCTATCAAACCAGCAAATACATCAAGAGTACGACTGACATGAGGATCGCGATAAGAATAGAGAGAAATAACTTTTCCTAAACCACTATAACGACATCCTGCACCGTAAGCATTACCCTTAAGACGAACTTCTGTAAATAGATAACCCAAACCTAATAAATGAGTACCTAACCTTAAAAATGGCGCTCTTTCATCACTAAAGTGAGGAGCTGGCATAGTCTGAACGCAATAAGCCACCTGTACTGGACCTGCTAAAGCTTCCCGCATATTATAAACTGGTTCAAAGCGACTACCAAAAGTATCTCCTTCTTGTTGCTTTTGCTGATGACCCCACTCCGAGAGAGTCTTCTTGACCACATTATAAGCATTATCTGAACCAGTAAAACTAGCAGTCAAAGGTTGATTGGCTACATAATCCCGGATAGTTTCAACCTTGCTCATCAAATTTGCCCCATGTTCATCAAATCGATCGCATACTTTTTTCAACAACTCCAGTTGAGGTAAACCGTTAACAATCTCACTAATCTTAGCTTCTGATGTCATACCAGCACTAGCTCGCAATATAGCAGTGTAGATACCGTTATAAATCAAATCTGAATTAGATTGAGAATAAGACTGAATCATCACTTCCCGTAGTCGAGCTGTATCCCGAGGATTAACTGCAAAAATCATGTTGTGTAACAACTCTAATGCTGGTTCAATCTGTTCATCTAGGGTTTTAATGGTGACGCGAAGTCCACGCACAGAATGATAGGCATCTTTAGTAGAAGTCCGTAACAGAGATTGAAAACTAATTCCCCCGGTATAAGAAGCAATGCCGCGAGCCACCTGTTCGTAGTTCATTTCTCCTGCACCCAACTTCCGCAGTGCATCTATATAAATAGATAGATACAACCACAAATCTTCAGGCAACCCACGCAAACTGAAATCTAGTTGTAAATAATTTACTCCATTTGCTAGCACATGATTCCTTAAAAGTGTCACTTGGCCATCAAGTTCTTCGACATCAGTAGGAATATGTTCTGGTTTGTCAGGTAAGTCCTTCACTTGTAGTTGGGGCAGTTTAGCTATTTCTTCAGGAGAATTAGGAGTTCCTG
Organism: Trichodesmium erythraeum IMS101; assembly: GCF_000014265.1. NCBI lineage: Bacteria > Bacillati > Cyanobacteriota > Cyanophyceae > Oscillatoriales > Microcoleaceae > Trichodesmium > Trichodesmium erythraeum. The sequence goes on along the minus strand of NC_008312.1, from coordinate 1,846,062 downwards.
ACTCTATTTCTAATTCTGTTGCTTCAGTAGCTATGCGTTCTAATTCTTCTGAAGTTAATTGAGAACGTACTTGTTCCACCTGTGCTACTACTGCTTTGTCATAATTAGATTGCCATTCTTTATCTGGTTTTAATACCAGTGTCAAACGGTGGGGGTTATTGAGTAATTTTTCACGAATTAGGTTATTAAAATATCTAGGTTTTTCCAGGTAACGTTGTTTGCATTCGGCGAGGCGATCGCTAATATGTAAAAACTTCAATGGATCATTACTATAAATCCAGGTTTGCATCACCCGAAACAACATCCGTAAAGGATACATACTACCTATTTCCTGGTGTTGGTAAATTGCCTGTTGAAACGCTGCCTCAACAATACTAGGTTCAATGTCCTCTTCAGCAATTTCTTTTAAAGTCTTGATTACTAACTGACTGAATGCTTCACCCTGGTTAGGTTCGCTTCCTTGAATACCCAGATGAAAAGTAACCTCCTTACCCACAGAATCTACTCCAGAGCCGAGTAGATCTTGACCAATTTGGGATTCAACAATCGCCTTTTTCAATGGTGCCGCTTCATTTCCCAACAAGATGCGACTGAGAATATCTAAAGCTACCCATTCCTCAGAGTCAGTGCTATCTCCCACCAACCATTTGATCATTATGTAAGTTTTTTGTGTTGTTTCATCCGCTGCACTAATAGGGTAGGAATCTTCTTTAAAACGAGGTTCACTCCAGCGAGATTGAGGATTAATATTGATATTAGGTTTCTGTCTTTCAAAAGCTTCTAGCTTTTTGGCTAAAAATTCAAGATATTCAGGAGTAGAAATATTGCCGTAAAAAACAAAGTAAGCATTACTGGGATGATAATAGCTGGAATGGAAGTCACGGAAGTCTTTGTAAGTGAGTTCAGGAATATTTTGGGGGTTCCCTCCAGATTCAAGACCATAAATGTTATCAGGAAATAGACTTTGGTTAGCAATACTATCTAACCTTTGTTCAGGGTCAGAAAAAGCTCCATTCATTTCATTGTAAACTACCCCAGTAAATTTTAATTCCCCTGTTGGGTTTTCCTTGTCGGTAGGAGCTAAGTGGTGTCCTTCTCGTTTAAACGTATTTTCGGTTAGCAGTGGGTGAAATACAGCGTCAAAGTATACTTCTGCCAAGTTGAATAAGTCTTGTTTAACTTTACTGGAAACTGGATAGTAAGTGCAGTCAGGGCCAGTCATGGCATTAATGAAGGTTGCTGGACTCATTTTTAGCATTTCAAAAAATGGTTCGCGTACAGGATATTTTTTTGAACCTGCTAATACAGAATGTTCTAGGATATGGGATACTCCTGTGCTATTTGGAGGGGGAGTGGGAAAACTAATTGAAAAGAGATTTTCAGCATCTTCTGAATATAGGTGTAACAGTTTTGCACCTGTTTTGATATGTTCTAGCTGATATGCCACCATTCGCTGTTGCTTCAGGTCAGTAATAGCTTTGACTTCAAAGCCTTGTAGTTTTTGTCCAACTTCAATTGTTCTTTCTGTTAATAAAGGCATAGAAAATGAATTACTATGAATATTTACTTCTTCCTAGTTTAAGTTATTTTTTGCTGTAAGGAGTAGTAAGGGCGCAATTTGCCGGGAATAGAAAACAGAAAAAACAACTGTAACTCAGTGACTTGAAGGAACCTAGATTACCGAATAATTAATAATTTATATATTTTAGGGATTAAAGAAAATGTGGGAGGTAAACAGGGAAACTTACATCTTGCAAAAAGAAAAGTTGATATGAAGATAAATGCCTGAAGTCTTTAATCTGATAGTGGTTGGCATTAGTTATATTTTTGTTTTGGGCCTGAAATTAAAACATCAAAAACTAATACCATTTCTCAAAAACTTTTCTACATTTTATTTAGCTTTGCACAATTACGAATGATAAAGAGAATTGAGGAACGTGCCGATGTTTCAAATAATAGATCAGCAAACAATTGACTTGCATAACATATCAATTGATTTGGAATAGCATAAAGTTTTACGATGTAACCTAGTTAAGTAGTAGCAACGACGGCATTTTTCTCCTTCTACTCTGGTCATGGCTGTTTTATTGACCTTGTGATCGCAATCCTCAATTAAGTAAGTATAAACCTTGTAGTCATCATTAATAGAAAGAAAATAAGTCCAACTTTGAATCATCTGTCACAATATTGTGAAGGTAACAGCGCAGCCAATAACAAATAACAAGCTTAAAAATTCCTGGCATTTGATTATTTACAACACTCCAGACCCAAACTTTGTTTTTTTTAGCCTATAAAAGTTTGTAGTTCATCAAGCGTGAGCAAATTTCAGCAGTTTCAGGAATTTCTATGTTCTTTTCAGAAATTTGTGCTGTAGCAAGTCGTACCCAGTTAAGCACTGTCCAACAGAGAAATACCAGTTATTCTTTCAATAGCTCGGAGTCTGATGCCGTTAAAGAAATTTTTGACCTCACGGGGTGACAAGCTAGTTGAAAGCCATATGTAGAAAAGAATTGGCCTTTAGGGACTGAATAATACTTCAATTAAAATAAAATCCCTATTGATATAAATAATAGGGTGTAGTGTAAGCCCTCTCCACTTACACTACACCCCCACTGCATTGAACAATAGTTCAACTGTAATAGCTAAAAACATTAGAAAAAAGGTCACTTTTACTAATTTTAATTAATCATAAAAAAATTAACAATTGTAGAGAGTATAATACTATTTATCAAAAGCAAGACTTTACTTAAATAAAAATAAAAACAGTGAATAATATGGTGTGTCTTGTTAAAATAGATATTCTGGAATCGGTTGAAGAACTCCAAGAAATATTATTCCGGCAGATACTATTGAATATATATTAATGTTATTAGGATGTCATCGTACAACTCTATCACAATAGTTTGCTACCTAAACAAAATTGAGTATAGAAGGTTTATTGAACAAGAAAAAAATTGTTGGTAAACTGAAAAAAATATCACCAATATTAAAAAATATACTTAGAGCTGAACTAGAATAATTAGAAGGTTTTAATAGTGATAATGAAATACAAAAATAGTTAAAAGTAGTGTGTGATATTAATCTACCATACTCAACAGTACATAGATATATTTATGAGCACTAAAATGCCAAATTTAAAGTGCCTAGTCCAGTGAGTATTCAACAACATCCAACAGATTTTGAATAGTAAAAAAATGTCAGAACTCCTATAAAAAGCTATTAAAAAATTTTAATGCCAGGAAAAATCCTGAAAAAAATTAGGTTCTGGTGTAGTTATAAAACTAGAATGGGATTAAAAACTATTACAGGAAAAGTAATAAATCTTAAAAGAATCAAGGGTAAAGGAACTAAACAATGGGAGTATAAATATTTGTGTTTATATGGGTTAAATCGAAGCAAATTCATGGAAAAATTTTTTCTATAAGTTGAGTAATTTAAACGATTTTTGCTGGGAAATATTTTCCCATAATTACCCTAATTATTTACATATAATTCAAGTAGATAATTCTGGATATTATCAATCATTAAACTTAATAATTCCGATAATATTATTCTCATATTTCAACCAAGTTATTGTCCGGAATTTAACCTGATAGAGAGGTTATGGTTAGCAATAAAACAAAAACTGAAGTGGATAATATTGGGATATTTATCAGACCTTTTTAGAAAAGATTTAAGGAAATTCTACTAAATATTAACCAGGATTTTTTAGCTTAATTAACAGGATGGTAGTTCATCATTGAAGCTTTAGAAAAAGTAGGTATAATTAATAATTTTAATTAGTCTGTTCCGGCTGGGTAAGCCAGTTATCAATAATGGTAGTTTTAGCGATCGCATATATGAATAAGTAATTTTTTTACATATACCTAATAGCATTATTTTTGAAAAATAGTATTAATCTTTGACATAGCTTTAATTACTTTTCGATAATAAAGTAACTTATAAAAATTTCGGATCATTAAATTCTCTACCCATTCTTGAATAAAATTATAATAAAATGTCTAAGAAACACCATATAATCTAATCCAAAAATTACTATACCTTCTCTATATCCTACCTCTTTTATTCCTTTTTGATATATATTTTGAAGCCTTTATTTTTATTTTTTTTGTTATTTAAATGAACTAATTGTGCAAGAAATAGCTATTAGTAAAATTCAATTATTTAATCTAGCTTCATTTGCTTTTTTTTCTTCAAGATTGTAAATTCAACTCTTACAATCTTTGAACATGACGTCAATGACCATTCTTTGACTATATACTTTATTAATTGTATCTGATGACGATAAATCACTAATAATATACCAGATTTATGATAGATTTTTTGGTTAATTTAGCGCTTTTTATATATCAACAAATTGTCAATCAAGACCTTCTTTATTTTGGCAAATTTTTAATTAAAAAAAAATCGACCCAAAGTTTACTTTTAATTGCTCTAGCTTACAATATTTACTAACACCCTTAATTTAGGTTTGATTTATTTTTTTGAAATGCAAAGGTATAGATGTTTTTGACAATAATCTTTCAAACCAAATAATAAATGTATACTATAAAAATCCCTATCCCCTACTAGAATTAGTTGATGTTTTTTCAATAATCTTAAAATAAGACAAATTACTCCTTGTTGTTCTGTTATAGCAATTCCCATAGCTATGAGGTACAGTAACAACAATGGATAAACCAATTGCGAATATCTTTTTGACTAACTTTTAATATAGCTGAGGCAATGATATTAATTAAATCTTTATAATTTCTTGCTTTAACTTTTCTTAGAATAGCTTTCACCTTTCACCAAAAGTTTTCAATTGGAGAAAATTCAGGTCAATAAAGAGATAAAAATAACAGACTAACTCCAACTTATTCAACAACTTCTCTCACCATTTAGGAGAAATAAATTTTCCCATTTTCCATTACAACACAAGCTCTCTTCCACATTCATGGAACTACTTATTTAACTATAAAAGCCTCAAAAATTACTCCATATACTCCTGGCCATATGAAACCCTATTCTATGGACTTGATAGAAAAAATCTTAGGAACATATACTGAAGGTAGAAAGTTCCTATAAACTTATCGCCCAGAGTTTTCGAGTTAATTTAAGCTTAATTACAAGAGTAATTTTACCTTATCGAAATTGCAAGGAAAATACTGTAGAACCAATACCTATTGGCCGTCCTCAAAAAGGAAAACTTGAACCATATAAACACAAAATTCTAGAATACTTAGAACTAAACAAAGATTTAATCCTAGAACAACTGTGTCAAAAATTCACAACAGATACAGTTATTAAGGTGAGCATTCCTACAATAAGTCGTTTCTTACAAGGACACAAACCCTCCTCACAAAAAAAACTAACCACAGTCCTCAGGCTGAAACTAAAGCTGTACAAGAGTTAAGGGTTTAGTTGAGTATTGGCTAGCCTTTGCTTCAGTAGAAGTCACAAATCTTCTCTTTATTGATGAAACCCAATTACAACTAGGCATGGTACCTGCTTATGGTAGAAGGTCATGTGGAGATAAAGTATATAGTGTAGCACCCTATCCTCATGGCCAAATGATTACCCTCATCGGAGCAATCATTTTTAAACAAGTCCTCAACACTATGACCATTAATGCACCGAACAAGTGGCAGGGTATTTAAAACTTTTATCGAAGAACTACTAGTCCCTGAATTATGGCCCCCGAGCAGTTGTGGTTGGAGATAATTTGCCGGCTTATAAGGTTAAGGGTATCTCTGAAGCTATTAAAACTATCAGGACGAGATTAATTTATCTATCTCCTTACTCTTCTCAATTTAACCTTATTGAAAAATGGTGGTCAAGTCTTAAAGCCCATTAAAAAAAAATGGCCACAACTCGTCAACAATTAGAACTGGCGATCGCTACTTTGATAAAATTAGTCACTCCTAAAATGTTACGCAACTAATTTACTCACTGTTGTTGCTGTAGTCTATTTTTGTTAAAATCCCTATAATTCCTTTATATTGAAAAATATTTGTAGAGCTTATAATTCATATAAATCAGGAAAAAAATTTGGATAAATAGCTTGTAGTTTATCATCATTAAATGGAAGCTCGACAAAGAGTCTCGGAGAGAGAAAAAAAAATTTAGTGCTTGACAAATTTATTTTCGGGATAAATATTTAATCACCTCCAGAAATGCAATTACCAGAGGATTTATGGAACTATAAAAATTAACTTTTCTTATTAAAGAGGCTTTGTATTTATTAAATAAACACAATTATTTGCAAATAGTTTTTTTTATCTAAAATCCTAAAATATGAGAAACAATATTATTTTTTATATTACTGTATTTGTTAGTATATAATCTCTTTAAAATAGAACTAAGAAATATTTGAAAAATAACTTATACAAAATTCAAAAACAATAGGATAAAAATGAAAACTACTCCGACATTAATATGGATATTTAAACGCTTTCCAGAATAAAATTTATTAACAATAAATTAACTATAAAAAGCAATTAATCTCACAGAATAATAGAGTTTTATTTTAGATTTTTTACCCTCTGCTTCTCAAAAATATTATCAGTGATTTTAATAGTACCCTTCTAGATAATAGAGTTTTATTTTAGATTTTTTACCCTCTGCTTCTCAAAAATATTATCAGTGATTTTAATGGTACCCTTCTAGTACTCCGCACCTTCGAGAATATGATTGTACTACTTAAAATTGAGAAAATTGATTGAAGACTTCCACAGATTATTATTATTCATAACGTAACATTTTTTTTGAAACTTTGATCGCAAATTACAAACACTATAGCAGTTTTTATTTAAGTTAATTAAGTAAGCATAAAAAAACTTAGCCATATTAATATTTCTAGACTGAATATCAAGTCTCCCACCCAGTTTATTTGAGGTAAATTTACATTTTGTTATAGAGCGACAAATTTAAACACCGACCTACTTAAACTACAAAGGTAAAGCAAAAAAAACCTAAGTGCTAACTCTTTTTAAGCTTTGTTCCCTATTCCCTTTTCCACCTCTAAATCTAAAGGAGTATTGCAGTTAAACAACATTTTCGCTGTCTGAGAATCAATAGATAATGGTTGAACTGGAATTTGAGCAAGTAATCTTTGAAAAGAGCGATCGCCTCGCCCAATAATATTTTCTAATTCTATTTTGATCTGTTGCCGATAGAAACCACATAAAGGCTCCCACCCTTGATATTTTTTCGGAACTAAAGCTAAAATTTCTGGAGAAAGTTGGTTTAATTGAGCTATCCAAGTTTCAATAATATCTGAGTTCAACAGAGGTAAATCACATCCCAATAATAAAATCCAATTACTATTAATTTGAGTTAATCCCTGACCTAAAGCAACTAAAGGACCTTCACTTTTTAACTCAGTTAACCATTCACATTTTGTTGGTAAAATTGATTTATATTTTTCTGGCCATGGAGTAATAACATAAACTTTTTCTGTACATTTATTTGCTACTTGATAAACCCTTTCTAACATAGGCATATTTTTCCAAGGAATTAAGGCTTTATCTTGACCCATACGGGAACTTTTTCCACCTGCCAGAATAAGTGCTACTAAATAATTTTTGGCGAGTGAAGATTTATTCATATACTTTCAAAATATCAAAAATTAGAGTTCTACAGCATTTTCAAATAAATCGAATAGAGACACCAACTTATACTTTTACGATAAATAGCTCTTAATATCTACTCTTTTTTTTCCCTTTTTACCAATTCTCTATTTTTATCCAAATCTAGTCTAACTCCCTTATATCAATTATAAAACACTTTATTAGACTTAAACCTTATATTTATAAATACTATTTATTAGCGTAATTTCATTGTTTACTAAACTATGTTATTTCTCTAGTTATTTTGATAAGATGTAAAAAATACCATTACTTTTAATAAATAGTATTACTCCCTATTTCCTAATATTTGATGTAAATTAACTACATTACCAATAACAGTAATAGCTGGTGCTTCAAAACCAGTTGACTCAATTTGTCCCACAATATTATTAAGAGTTCCAATTAATTCTTTTTGTTTTGGATAAGTTCCCCACTGAATTAAAGCAATTGGTGTTTCTGGGTCACGTCCAGCAGCGATTAGTTTTTTGATAATATTTTGTAAGTTATGAACCCCCATGTAAATTACTATCGTTTCTGCACCCTGGGCGACCGCCTCCCAATTAACCTCTGGTCGATATTTGCCTGCTGCTTCGTGACCTGTGACAAAAGTAACCGAGGAACTATAGTTTCTGTGAGTTAAAGGAATACCAGCATAAGCAGGTGCAGCGATACCGGAAGTAACCCCCGGAATAACTTCCACAGCTATTCCTACTTGCATTAAATCTTCCATCTCCTCTCCACCACGACCAAATACAAAAGGGTCACCTCCTTTTAGACGTACCACAACTGCATGAGTTTTTGCTTTTTCAATTAGTAGTTGAGTTGTTTGTGTTTGCTCTAGAGAATGGCGATCTCGACGTTTACCTGCATTAAATTTTTCAGCATTTGGGTTAATCATTTCTAAGATAGAAGCGCTGACAAGAGCATCATAGATAACAACATCAGCTTGTTTTAATAGCACTTTACCTTTTAGTGTAATTAATCCAGGATCTCCCGGTCCTGCTCCTACTAAATACACCTTACCTACAAATTTTAGCTGATTCATATTTATTATTTTAGATAACTCTCTAATATAATTAGGGCTGGATAATTAACTATCAAAATATTGAGTAATATTGGCACTTAGCCTTTTGGGGTTCAAAAAAAAGTGTCTGCTTTTTGGTTGCTCAAGCTCACCCATGTTAGCCTTGTTAGCCTTTTGGGAAAAACCGTTTTGTCTCTCTGTTTAATCATTTAAGTTTATAGTTAAATTGATTATAATAATAATCAAGACTTACGCAAAGACACTATATATAGCGTATGCTAAATAGAGCAACCACCTAAAATATTATGGCCATTCCCAAGTTTTGCTGATTTTAAACAGTCTATAAAAATTTAAACAACTATCATTTTAATTGTAGGATATTTTAGATTAGATACTAGATATTTAGATAACAATTGATGTTTCAATTGATAAATAGTTTTTCCTAAAAAATTTGCTATTATTTTCAAATAATTCCATACACTCCATAGCACAAACAACGTGATTTTTTATAATTTTTGCCCTACAAAATTGGCAAAGTTTGAGTTCTATTAGTTGTTTAACTATGGCGTCAAATTCCTCAATTTTCCACCTCGTTTAAATCTCAAACTCAACATCGTCTGTACTTTGATAACAGAGGTCATTAGTAGCAATATATTCTGCTAAAATTTGTGGAAACAGCCACCCCAGAATAACTTAAATTTTTAATCTTTAGAAAAACCTTTAATCTTGATAATATTTCCTAATATTAATTCCAACTCATTCCATTTTAATTCTTCCAGTTTCTGATATTTTTTACCCCCCACTATCATCTACTAAACGACTAATTTTTCACAGGTAATAGTAACCTTTATTTCAATTATCTATTAATGGCATTAGTCACATTATTTGTATAAAAAATCTCCATTAATACTGTTTTTACTCGTATTTTATTCTTTTTTACCACCTCAACTATCATTTATTCTACATGCTCTATTTTACTTTTTTCATACTTCAGAAACAATAATTTCCTCACTGAAATTTTGCCACCAAATTTCTATCCCTAAATAAATTAACATTTGTTAAATAACGATCAAATTAATCGTGGCTAATTTATTCAAGATAAGCGACAATACTTGCGAGAGTATAATTTTTATGATTACTTATTAGATATTGACAATATTTTATATAATTAAAGTTCATATTCAAAGCATTGAAAAGTAATTACTTTGATACTAATTTAGTCTACAAAGTAATTTGTCTTAAAGCAAATTTTTAAAGTTTTTATATTTTGTTGTTCAAGCGTTGGCGGAGGATAGTGGTGGCAGCTATATCACTAAATAAATAAACCTTTAAAGTCAAACACTATATATAGTGTTTTTGTGTAAGTCCTGAATAATATTATATCAGTTGTTAAGTTACAGGATAGTTGACATCTGTCTAAATAGGTAGGCATGAAAAAACTTAGCTATATTAATATTTGTCTACTGACTTCAAGCCCCTCTACAGAATTCATTTGAGGTAAATTTACATTTTGTTACATAGCAACTAATTTCAACAATGATTTACTTAAATTTCCAGACGAACAGAAAGATAAACACCGAATAACCCTAGATTTTTTCTCCCTTGTTAATTTAAAATTGCTGCAAAACCAATGTAAATATCCCCTGTACCCCATCTTTCACCCTTGATTTTTGGCCCAACATCTGCATTTTTATGATTCTTGATGCTTTATCAACACCCAATCTTATTTTAAACTCCCGAAAAAAAGTATTTCTTTCATCTACTTCTTTCACAAGTTGTGCTTGATTTTTTCAATTGTAATTCTGTAGTTTGAGCAATTACTCTAGCAGCTAAAGTTCTTAAACCCTCTTGACTAATATACTATTTAATTTCTAATCCTAGAATTTATACTAGCGCTGTCTGTTCGTAGAGCCATTCTAAGATCCTTCCTAATTCCGCCAGAATATCCTCTTTCACAAATACTAAACGAATTTTCCCTGCTTGTAGATTCGTTTTGGCAGAAGGTTAAAACTTTTCCTAATTAGTTTATTTCCCCAGAAATTTTTCAAATAGTTATTCTGGGTCTCTACAATTTTCTTTGCAATTCACTTAAAACTTAGCAATAATTGACTCCAAAGGTCAATAAATACCGACATTAGCAGCATAATGAACATTTGACTCACTAATTTTTAGGGGACTTCAGTGTTATGAGTCTGTTTGATGTCTACCAATGTCGGAATTAGTTCTTGATCCAGAAACAAATAAGATAATACCCATTGCTGAGTTATTTCTTCCCATTTTAGTGCTGCTATTTACCTTCAAATTAATAACCATCATCTAGGGATACCTCTGTATATATCATCTTCTGCTAAGAGATTAGGATAAGTTTCCCAAAATTCTTGTAGCTGATCTTCGGAGTCATAAGCTTGTTCCGTCATCTCTACAAGTTGATCGTTGTCCTGAATTAAATAAATACCTCCTTCCATTCCCATGAATATACCCCTATTATTAAGTTACAACTTCAAATTAATCCAAATCCTAATTTAACTAGCTACCAGCTTTCTCTCTTAAACACTGCTTTAGCTCTCAGCCGTTATCAACTTTGATAGACCTCTATGAGTTATGAGTTAGTACTGAGTATCATTTTATTACTGATTCATTAATATAGCAGCCACCAAGACAGTTACGATATTATTGCACTTTCAAATATAGTTCATACTCCAAATTTAAATTTTGTACCTCACCAATCTGACAACTCCCCTATCTGACTTCTTACTTATGCTATGATTCCTGTAAATACTTTTTCTGCCGGTCCAGTCATATAAATTTTTTGGTCTATAGTTGACCATTCAATTTCCAAACAACCTCCAGGTAACTCTACTGTAACTAAGCGCTCATTATTTTGAGTTAAAACTCCTGCCACAACTGACGCGCATGCTCCTGTACCACAAGCAAGTGTTGCACCAGCTCCTCTTTCCCATACTCGCATCTTCACATATTTTGGACTAATAACTTGAATAAATTCTGTATTAGTACGTTCTGGAAATACTGGGTTATGTTCAAATTTAGGACCTATTTTAGCTAAATCTATAGCAGTAACATCTTCTACAAAAGTTATGCAGTGGGGGTTTCCCATACTCACACAGGTAACAAACCAAGACTTTCCACCTACTTCTAAGAGTTGATCCACAACTTTATCATCAGCATTAGCTAAAGTTGTCGGTATTTCCGATGCCAAAAGTCTGGGTTGTCCCATATCAACTGTTACTTGACCATCACCTTGCAATTCAGGAACAATTATACCGGCACCGGTATGGATATTATATTTAGTCTTGTTATTGTTTTCTAGTTCTGCTATAAACTTAGCTAAACATCTAATCCCATTTCCACACATTTCAGGCTCTGAACCATCAGAATTGAAAATCCGCATGGTATAATCAGTTTGCTTCACTCCAGGTAGAGCAAAAATTACACCATCTGCACCAATACCAAAATTGCGATCGCACAATTCTATTGCTTGTTCTGGTGTTAGTATAGGCTGTAATTGGTGGCGATTATCAATCAAAATAAAATCGTTCCCTAGACCATGATATTTAGTGAATGATTTTGTCATTATTATGCTCCAAATAATTAGGTAAAAATTTACTCTGACAGAAAATATATCAAATAGTAATTATGTCTGATTTTGATACAAGTTTACCAAGTACTCGCCAAATTCAAACCTACATTCAAGAGAAAAAAGAAGTAGAAATAAAACTAATTACTAATGACCTTTATGTAGGAAAAGTTTTCTGGCAAGATCCAAATTGTATCTGCCTCTTCGGTCAGTATGACTCACCAATTTTAATTTGGCGACAATCTATTGTTTATCTCAAAGCAAAAAACTAACAAGGACAAATTTTTCCGCAATTTAATAGCTGTGGGGCAATTTTTAGAGTCTGGATGTAATGACTCAAGTTAGACCAGTTCCAAAACCCTTAAATATACCTGACGACAAACCTTACTTTAAGAAAGTGATCATCAAAAATTTTTCGATATAAAAAAGTTACCCCTATCATTTATCAATATCTTCTAATTCAGTAGATAAATTAAAATCATAAACTTTATTTTTTAATCCCCTTTCAAAAAGAGCATTGATACCTTTTTTTATAATCAGTATTAAAATTTTGAATTTACTGTACTTTGACTTTTTTTCAATAGCAAAAATACCTATGATTACTAGTAGGAGTAAGGAAAATACCCAGCTATTGCTAAGAGACTGTTTGTCAAAAAAATCTTAAAACGGCCTGAGTTTTTAGTACCAAGCCTTCCAAACATCAATCTAATCATTGCAGTCTAAATCAGAGCTTCACTTCTCTCAGGTAGTTGTTCATACTCTACGCTTCTGAACTCGACATCCAAAAGTTCTCTCTACTACCCATTCTCTAGGTAAAACTTCAAATTATTGAGTATTACCCTTGAGTATTTCCACTCCTGCTGAAATCAGGCCTGCGATCGCCATAGCAAATTTCGCTCCTCTATAACCAGACTCAGCCCAAACTAATTCCTCCTTCTGAAATATTTTCAGCCTGTTCCATGACCATAACTTTAGCCCCTAAGAGTTCTTCCATATTTACCTCACTTACCACTACTCCTGGTAGTATTTATTGAGTATCAAATAATATATTACCATTAGGTCCTGTTTATTTTTTTTACCACTATTATAGCTATGTATCCCTACTCATAGTAGTAGTTTTTAACTATCAGACAAGATATTACCATTAGGTTATTTTTCTTTTTTACTACCATCATAGCCATATACTTCCCCCTGTTTACTGTTGTTTTACTCTATAAGAATCAACACCCCTGCACCATCAACAGTGATATAGAATTAGGATTCTATATTGATTCGGATTCAATTTGGAAGCACTTAAAATTTAATTGTAACCCTCACCTCATTCTATGTGAGATATACATTATGAAGAATGCAGCTGACAAAAATGTGTAATTGATTTTATATACCTGCTTAAATACTTGTTTGACATTTTACATATTTTATGTTATTTATTAATTTTAATTTGAGCAGTCTAAAAAAACTAGCTACTTTTAGGCCAACAGCAAAAGGCAACAAGTAAGAAGTTACTAGAAGACTTTTTATTGTTAGTAAATAACCAACTCTTGTTTAACATCTCCAGGGAAAATCCTTAATAAACCTTAGTTCATCATCTTCCAAAACTTGTCAGGCCAGAAGCAATAGTTTTTTTTATATTGGTTAACTTTTGTCTCTTGACTCTTATTAGTCCTAATTTAAAAGTAATATCTGCAAACTCAAATTTAACAACCTTTCAATCATAGTTTCAGGTGAATTATCGGAGATATCTAATTGTATAAAGAAAAAAAATTGAACTTTTATTTAATTGAACCGAAGAATCTCAAATACAAATAATTAATATTTTTATTTTGATTAGTTAAAATTAATTTGTATCTTGAACTATTATTATTCCTACTTTAAAAGTAATATCTGCAAATTTAAATTTAAGAACCTTTCGATAATAGTTTCACATGAATTATTGGATATTTCTAAATTGTATAAATAAAAAAATTGAACTTTTATTTAATTGAACTAAAGAATCTCAAATACAAATAATTAATGTTTTTATTTTTATCAGTTAAAATTAAGCGATTTCTCTATAGTTTGATCTTAGCTAGTGTTACAGCAATTCTTGTAGTAGTCATACCTGGTCTCAGTCAAACTGTAGTAATAACTCCCAATAACCCAAAATTAGGGGATACTCTATCTGTTGTGATTCAGCAATCAAATACAAAGCTCTCAACTCCCACAGTTAGTATAGATGGAAAAACTTACCCCTCATTTCCTCTTGGACAAAATAAATTCCGGGCATTGTTACCCACAACTCCTTTAGATAAATCTGGCCTCCGACAAATTCAGGTAACTACTGATACAGGTATGCAAAATCTAACTGTGAATTTGCAAAGCCGTTCTTTTCCCACTCAATCTATTTGGCTACCTCCTGAGAAAGAATCTATTGAAGGAACAGACTTAGAATTTGATAGAGTGGGAGCATTTAAACAACTTGTAACCCCAGACAAACTCTGGAAAGGCCCATTTGTTCGCCCTAACAATGGTCCAGTTAGTACCGTCTACGGAGTGCGAAGGTACTATAATGGAAATTTTGCTGAAAACTATTATCATCGCGGAGTTGATTACGCAGATTACAATGGTTCCCCTGTTGTTGCCCCTGCTGCTGGTCGTATTGCTCTAGTGGGATTAGAATCTCAAGGTTTTGAAATTCATGGTAATACTGTAGGTATTGACCATGGTCAGGGAGTAACCAGTATTTTGATCCATTTGAGTGGTATCAATGTGAAAGAAGGTAGTATAGTGAAAGCTGGCCAGAAAATTGGTACTGTAGGATCTACAGGTGCTTCTACAGGTCCTCATCTTCATTGGGGATTATATGTACATGGTCAAGCTGTAGATCCGATTCCTTGGCGATATGATGGTATTGAATGACCAAAAAGTCAGCACCATTACCTCCACTTTTAAGATAGAGATAACTCGTTATGGTTAGAGAGTATTTGTAACCTCATACTGTATATTTATTAACTTTAGTAAGATACAGGATTTTCATAGCATAGAAATTTTCACAAGGTGATAATAAATCAACTCTGATCTTTTAAGAAAATGAAAAAATCAAGTTTAGTATTTCCAGTCTATGGCGAGAGCCGGAGATAGTTATAACTGATAACTGATTAGTTATACTTTAAAAAAAAAATTATATGGTGGTTCCTGTTGACTTTGATGGACTTATTACCATATTCTAAATTATTAAGTTAGAGATGTTTAGGCGCTATACAAAATTCAAGAGTAAAAACTCATCCCTGACTAAATTTCAGAATTTAGTAATGTCTGCTGAAAAATATTCGACTGCTATATTAGACAGTTATTATAAATAAACTTACATAAAAGTTATGAGTATAGAAAAAATTGTTGAACAAGCTCTACAAGATGGTTATTTAACTCCTTCTATGGAAGCAGAAGTAGGACGAATTTGTAATACAGCTTCTGAATTGTCTATTGAGGAGTATATGTCCCTTGATCGTTTAATGGGAGCTTTATTAACAGGAGAAGTAGTTGTTTTACCTCGCAAACAATTTATTAATGTGATGGAAGAGTTAGTTCTATCTGAGGCGATCGCACGAGTAGCAGAGAATGAAGGGAGTAGCGATCAAACTCTTGATGTGGGAGACATTGCAGCTTATGCTTTAAATAGACTCCCTCCTTTGTATGCGACTACTGAAGAAGGTGCTCAGTTTCAAAGGTCTAAAGCTAAGGATGAGCTTCAACATTTGATTTCTAAACAGGTAAGTGAAGCTATCGATCAGAATATTACTCGAAAACCAATTCACTCTAAAGTTTTGAGCAGTTTTTCTAATGATGTGAGCTCACAACTAAGTAGCTTGCTCAAATCTATGGCTAACGAATTTGAAGATACAACTCCTAATTCATAAAATGCGAGGCGAGAGGTAAGGCAAGAAACAAAAGCCTTCAAAGGATTATTTTTTCAATCTTCTACATTTTCTAATACAAGGTCAAGCTACAGTTAGGTAGTGGATATGCTATCAAGTCTTTTAACCTTTGATTGCTTGCTATAAGCTTGATTTGTCTATAGAAAACTTATGATATAAAAGTATAAATAATAAATCATAACAGATGCAGTCTACCTAAACCTTTAGTGCCGAACTAAAGTATCACTGCCGACTGAAGTTACAACAAACAAGAAGTAAATATTAAAACATCTAAGTAAGTGAAGTTTTATGTTAGTCTTCTAGTAAAGTAGACAGTAGATTTTTAATATTAACCTGCCTAGATTAACTTTTTAAATTAGTTTTAATAACTAAATAATTATATTAAGTAAAATCAACATAAGTTATAAATCAATTTCAAGTAGTAGTAAATAAATAAGTAAGTCACTAAGTAAATATTGAATTCACTTTAATCTAAATAGATATAATTTTTTACTTTATAAATATCAAAATATCCCCTAATCATAAATTTATTTATAAGTGCTTTTAAGTAAAAAAAATATCTGCACTCTTGAATAATGAAAAATGCTATAAAACTAATAAAAAGTTTTTTTCGTTTTCTTGCTCAATCTAATCAAAGCCATCTCATGATTTGAAGAGTATAAATTTATATAACTTTAACCCTAACAGTAGTAAGTTATAAATAGTCAATATTTTGCTCCACTCAATGCTTAGATAATATCTACAAGTTTTAAACTTTATCTATATAATTTAAAATCAAAATAATCAAACAATTTTGTTACCTTTTCTCCATTTTTTCATAAATTAACAATGCATGTAGTCTCTATTATATAATTATATAATTATATAATATTTATTTAATATATATAAAAAATCAGCAAAAATAAAGATTAACTGAGTAGATTATCACTTTGTTTTTCTTACTCACTATCTTCTGAAGTCTTGTTCCCAGAAGTAGAAAGATTTACTTTTTCTAAGCTGCGTTTTTCTCGTTTTTTCCTCATGGCTGCGAGGGTATCTTCCATAGCACTACGAGCTTGAGCTACTCTTTCCAAGTTACTAAGATACAAATCTATATCTTTTAACAACTTTTCTTCTACCAAATTTAAAGATTGGCAAATTTTCTTAAGTGCTTCTGTACGCTTCTCTTGTTCCTTGATTAATTCTGTATCTACTATTTCCAGTAAAGTAAATAAACCTATAGCAAATAGGCGACTATACCTAAATTTTGAATTCTCAGAAATAGCTCTTAAATCATCTTGCAAATATTGAGTATTATCTATATTTTTTGATAAACAAATCCATGAAAGTATATCAGACGCTGAGATTTTTCCAGCTAAATCTTCTAAACCTTTAGCATCACTACGGTATTTGTTTGGATCCTCTTCTTGCCCTTGAATCAAAGCATTAAAAATCGACGTTTTATCCTCCTGTGGAGAATATCCCTGCATAAAACGGTCAAAAGCTGTAACTACACCCAAAGCATAAAATGGGTTATAGCTATAATCAACATTAACGGAAATCAGGTGCATTTCCACTAACAACTCTTCAATTACCCGATTATATATTGAATTAATGGGACGGGTGTGAAAGTGATAAAAGGTTTTCTTAGTATCTGAAACAGTACGAGTATTATTCACCTGGTGTTCTAATTCTATAATCCCATCTCTGAATATTGATATTCTTATCTACTACAAAACCTTTGAAGTTTATAGTAGTAGTAGTTAGAAAAGCAGAGTGGGTTTTGCTATTTGACATCAACTCCTGCCTGTTAGGGTTAGAAAGGATCCTCAGAAAGAGATAGCTCATAATAAGGAGTCATAAATAGGAATTCCTTTCTACTGCAACAGTAGCTTTTTGGAGGCTTGATATTTCATGGTGCTGCTTGCTTAAAGCTAGTTTTATGATTCCCTCAATAGGTCTTGTAACCTTATTGGGAATTCTTAAAGCTATAAAAATTAATCAAAAATTGTAGCTTTGGTTAAGAACAAATTTTATAATTGGCTAAAAATGGTCACTACCTTATAGTTAGTAGCCATTTAAAAGGACTTTAAATTCATAATTTAAAGCTTCATCCAACTCAAATAAGTATTTCACCAAAGTACAAATCTACGCTACTAGAGTTACATTGATTTCCATCAATAAATTTTCTGAATAGAACCATAGATATAAATAAAATAACACCTCTTGATTAGATATTACTTTAACTATCAATGTATTATTTCGAGCATCAAATTGATTAGTTCTGCCTCAGAATTTTTAAGCTCTGTTCCCTTCCTGGTTACGGACATCATCAGAATTAAGAGCTTCATCTTCTGTCTCAAAAATCTCAAACACAGAATCCATCATGGTCACCTCGAATACCAGTTTTGCTTCTGGATGAACGTTACAAATACGGAAGCTACCCTTACCTTTGTCAGCATCTCGCATCCCTGCTACCAGAGATGTCAATCCAGAACTATCAATAAAGTTAACCTCACCTAAATTGACCACTACATGAGGACTTAGTTTTGAGATACATTCTTGCAACTTAAGGCGAAACTGCCAAGCTGTTGTTATATCCAAGCGTCCTTTAGGTGATAAGACGATTACTGTTTTGTCCTCGTCCTTATTTGTGTGGGTTTTTTGCTCAATCTGAATCACTGACCCTTCCCTCAGGATGATATTACTTGTGGTGGTTGCCCATCTAAATGTAGTTTAACTCAGAACAACTAATGATTTGGTTTCCAGTCAGCCCAGTCATGAGGTTTTAAGAATACTTCATATAGTTCAGCTTCTGGTGTGTTGGGTTCTGGGTTGTAACCATACTCCCAACGAACTAAAGGTGGTAAAGACATCAAGATTGATTCTGTACGACCATTGGTTTGCAAACCAAAAATTGTACCCCTATCATATACTAAATTAAATTCAACATAACGGCCACGTCGGTATAGCTGAAAGTTGCGTTCCCGGTCACCATATTTCATGGGTTGCCGTCTCTCTACTATTATCTTGTATGCTGGTAAAAATGATACACCACAATTTTGTACAAATGTAAATAAAGATTCCCAACTACGAGATTCAAGAATTCCTAAATCCTTACTATAGGTTGCTGCTGGTCCTTGATTATCAGGCCCTTTGTATAATTCTCCTTGACCATCTTGATAATCAAAAAAGATACCTCCTACACCCCGCGTTTCTTGACGATGCTTTAAGTAAAAATATTCATCACACCATCTTTTAAATATAGGATAATACTCTTTATGGCTTTTGTCACAGGCTGCCTTAATCGTTTGATGAAAGTGCGCTGCGTCTTCGGCATAAGGATAGTAAGGTGTTAAATCTACACCACCACCAAACCACCATACAGATCCAGCTTCAAAATAACGATAGTTAAGATGTACTGTTGGTACATAAGGATTTTTAGGGTGCAGCACCATAGAGGTTCCTGTGGCATAGAAACTATTACCTGCCGCTTCTGGTCTTTGCTTCAGTACACTTGGAGGTAATTTATCTCCCCATACTTCTGAAAAATTAACTCCCCCTTGTTCAAAAACTCCACCGTCTCTTATTACACGAGACTTTCCTCCGCCGCCACCTGGACGTTTCCAAGAGTCTTCCTTGAACTTACTAACTCCATCTAATTCTTCTAGTCCTTGGCAAATTTCATCTTGTAGAGTCTGCATAAATTGACTGACTCGTTCTTTTGTGTCACTCGCTGGTACAGATAAAGATATTTCTTGGTCCTTACTCGAAACTACCATAACTATAATCTATATTTGAAGTTGGCTAAAAATTAAATCTTTTCCATACTTTTTATCTTACCATGTCCTAAATCATCTAGTTACAATTTTCAGATTATATCGGCTTTTTTCGAGTACATTGTACTTACATAAAAAACAGTGTGTAGAGCGAGACTTAAGTCGGGTTTTCCCAAAAACCCTGTTTTTTCCCAGATATATATCTAGTGTTAAAAACAACGATTTATTCTAGAAACTGGGGACGGGCCTAGGTCACTCAGCAGGACGATACAATATATTTGTTTTTACATCCTGACACTTTTATATGCAATACAGTAAGGTATCAAGAGCTATTAATGATTAGTAATAATCCCTTGCTTTTATGGAAAGGTCTTAAAATTTTAGAGGAAAATAATAAAAATGTCTAATATACCTGATATTAAATCAATTTTAGATGTATTGCGACCAGTAGAGGACCCTGAACTGCGTAAGAGTTTGGTGGAACTAAATATGATTCGTAATGTTAACATTATAGATGGACAAGTCAAATTTACTTTGGTTTTGACAACTCCAGCTTGTCCATTACGAGAATTTATTGTAGAAGAGTGCCAAAAAGCTGTCAAGGAATTACCTGGAGTTAAGGAAGTTATAGTAGATGTTACTGCGGAGACTCCTCAACAAAAAACTTTACCAGATCGCCAAGGTATTGGTGGGGTCAAAAATATTATTGCTATTTCTAGTGGCAAAGGTGGGGTTGGTAAAAGCACAGTGGCAGTTAATGTAGCTGTGGCATTAGCTCAAATGGGTGCTAAGGTGGGTTTAATTGATGCTGATATTTATGGCCCTAATGATCCAACTATGTTGGGTCTAGAAGATGCTCAGGTTATGGTACAACAAGGAGAATCTGGGGAAGTGCTACAACCGGCCTTTAATCATGGGGTCAAGTTGGTTTCTATGGCTTTTCTAATTGACAAGGATCAACCAGTGATTTGGCGTGGTCCTATGTTGAATGGAATTATCCGACAATTTTTATACCAAGTGCAATGGGGTGAATTAGATTATTTATTGGTAGACTTGCCTCCTGGTACCGGTGATGCCCAATTAACATTAGCTCAAGCTGTTCCTATGTCTGGAGTTGTCATTGTGACTACTCCTCAAACTGTAGCATTACTTGACTCGCGCAAGGGTTTGAAAATGTTTCAGCAGTTAGGTGTTTCTGTTTTGGGAATAGTGGAAAATATGAGTTATTTTGTACCTCCAGATATGCCAGATAAAAAGTATGATATTTTTGGCTCTGGTGGTGGTGAAAAAACAGCCCAAGAATTAGGAGTGCCAATGCTTGGTGGGGTTCCTCTGGAAATGCCGGTGAGAGAAGGGGGAGATTCTGGTATACCTATTGTAGTGGGAGATCCCGCTTCTGTATCTGCTCAAAAATTACAAGCGATCGCTCAAAACATTGCTGCTAGAGTTTCTGTTGCTGCTTTAGCATAAAAAAATTTATAAATACCTAAATAAATAACTACAATAAAAAAAACTTTCACTTTTGTAAAATTTAGCAAATATTTTTGATAGGAGTAGAGACAATGATTTTACCAGGTGTAGCGGTTAAAGTTAAAAATCTTGGTGATACTTACTATGGTTTTCAAGGACAAGTTCAACGAGTAAGTGACGGTAAAGCTGCTGTTTTATTTGAAGGCGGAAATTGGGATAAATTAGTAACATTTAAATTATCGGAATTAGAGGTCGTAGATGCAACGGCAGGCCGCAAGAAAAAATAAGGATATTTAGTAGTTCAAAGCCAGAAGTTAGGAATTATTTCTATCTTGTTTCATTATCAATATAATTTATACTGAATTAATGACTAATCAATAAGACTTCAAACTCTTCCTTTTTAGAGGAGAAAAAAGAAAATTCCTAATTTTAAGTATCCTACTTAAGCAGAAGGTAAGCTGTCGTGGTTAAATGAAACCTTTGGGTTTTATTGAAGGTGTCCCTACCAACTATATGCCAAACAGCTTACTGATAACTGATAATTGATTACTGATAATACTTATGCGTCTTCCTTTACCCCAGTTTGCTAATACAAATCACCAAAATAATTACATAGCTGAAGTGATAGAAACGGCAACTACAGAGTTTTTAGCTCAATGTTTAGAACCAAAAGAATTAGATTTTCCTATGATGCCTGCTTTTGGTACTTGGGTAAAGTCTCAAGATGAACAATCACAAAATATGATTTATGGGGTAGTTTATTATGCTACTACTTTGCCGGTTGATTCTGTACATAGAGCTAGAGCTTTAGGAATGTCTCTACCTGAATTAAGGGAGCAACAACCGCAAATTTTCGCTATGTTAAAGACAGAGTTTCGAGCAGCAATAGTCGGTTTTTCTTCCCCAGAAAATTTGAATGGTTCTCAAACAGAAAATGGTAGGATTTATCAGTATATTCCACCTCGTCCACCTCAAATTCATCAGGGAGTCTATTTATGTGAACCGAAAGAAATAATTAGGTTTAGTGATCAGTTAGATTTTTTACGGACATTGTTACAGTTAAGTAATGCTCCTGTTGATGCTTTGGTTGCAGCTACTATTCGAGAAATTTATCAACTCAGAAAAGCGGATCGTAATTGGTTAGTTCAAGCAGGTAGAAATATGAGTGTTCTACTTAGAGATGATTATGATCGCTTAAAAATAATTTTAGGCCAAATACACCCTTAATTAATGGATAATTGATAGTAATCTTGAATAGGTTGTATTATTCAATAGAGCTCATATCGCATCCTTTATCGAATCCCTTTTGGTAATATTAAATAATATCTAAATTGTTTTGTTTATATTTAGTATGGCTTGCCGATAAAATTGGAAATGATTGGTGGAACGTATTTATCAGCAGTTAGTAAAACATACAAATTTATAGATAAATAAAAAGTTTTCAAGCTAATATAATCTACTAAAGTAAAACAATTATCTATCTAAAAAATTATGAGCATAAACTATATTATACAAGGTAGAAAACTTGATAAGGAGTGCCGGTTGGAAGAAGCGATCGCCTGTTTTAAAAAAGCTATAGAAATTAATCCTCAATTTAGCTGGCATTACTTTTACTTGGGTGAATCTCTCATCAAACAAAAACAAAATTATGAACAATAAAAGCTTATAGCAAGGCTGTTAAACTTAATCCTAATTCTACTTTATTTAAGAAAACATTAGTAAATTACAAAGAAAATGAGAAAGTAATATTATGTAAGTCTAAAGTATCTAAATTATTAATAGTATTCTTTGGTGGAATGAGTTTACTAATGGGAGGTATTCTTCCATTTAAATTTTTAAGATATTTATTATCTATCTATGCAGATAAATGTGATTTAAGGTTTTATATTGATGCAAAACAATGTTAGTATCATAAAGGAATAGAAGGTATCTCAAATAATATTGATGAAACAACAGAATATTTAAAGGATAAAATAAATAAAAGGGATTATAAAAAAATAATATTTATGGGTGTATCATCAGGTGGTTATGCTGCAATATTATTTGGTTCATTATGTCATATAACAAATGTAATAAGTTTCATACCGAGGACAAATTTAAAGGGAATTAGAGGAATAGTAGATAATAAGTATGAAAATTTAAAAAATATTATTAATAATGATACTGACTATTTATTATATGGAGACTTAAGTGTAAAGGATAAGAATCACAATCACCATATATCACAGTGCGAAAACTTAGAAGGTTTTTCCAGCATCAAAATAGTTAAAAAAATTAGTTTAGATATGAAAAAATTAAGGGATGATGGAACAATCAAAAATGAATTAGACAAGATTATTAATCAAGTATAAATAAATTTTCCGGAGTTCAGAAATAGAAAGTGGTTTAGATTCATGCCTATGCCATTATACCTTTTTTTATAGATTTACAAATTATTCAGGTGGTCTGCAAACCTCATCAAATTAGCATTTTTTTACTTACGGATTATCTATAGAATAATAACTTCAATACCTATGGAATAAAAATTACCAATTCGTAAGAAAAAACTGTAGTGGTTGGGAAACCCAATCTCTAGACTTTATTTTCTTTAATAGGACTGACGTATATTTCTCTGGTGACAATAAATAGAGGAGAACTTAAACCACCCCAGATATCTCCCAGGAGTCGAGATTCAGAAATAGAATAGGAAAAAAGGTAAAAAAATACTCCCATATTCACCATTTCCTTATCTCTCAATCACCCTATCTCCCTACCTAATTTTATAGTTCTGGTTAAGGGTTTTATATGCTACACTACAAAAGTTATCTAAAATCGCACATCTAGGTAATCGGGTGTTCTAGAGATAAAAAATCTGTGGGAATACATCTGGATGGAGGATTAACCCGAATAGGAGATAGAATATGCCAGTTGTTAGTTTGGCTCAATTGCTAGAGTCAGGAGTTCACTTTGGACATCAGACCCGTCGTTGGAACCCAAGGATGTCCCAATATATTTTTACAGAGCGTAATGGGGTTCATATCATTGACCTTGTTCAAACAGCTCAATTAATGGATGAGGCTTACAATTATATTAGAACGGCCTCAGAACAAGGAAAAAAATTCTTATTTGTTGGTACTAAGCGTCAAGCTGCTGGTATTATCGCTCAAGAAGCTACTAGATGCGGAGGTTATTATATTAACCAACGTTGGTTAGGTGGAATGCTAACCAACTGGACTACTATTAAGACTCGTGTAGAAAGATTGAAAGATCTTGAGCGTCGTGAGGAAAGTAAGGCACTAGATTTATTGCCAAAAAAAGAAGCCTCGGTTCTTCGTCGTGAGATGGCTAAACTACAAAAATATCTGGGTGGAATTAAAAATATGCGTCGCCTACCGGATGGAGTAATTATGGTGGATCAGCGACGAGAGTATAATGCAGTTCAGGAATGTCAGAAGTTAAATATTCCCATTGTTTCTTTATTAGATACTAATTGTGACCCTACTCAAGTAGATATTCCAATTCCAGCAAATGATGATGCTATTCGATCTATAAAACTTATAGTAGGTAAATTGGCTGATGCTATCTATGAAGGTCGTCATGGTCAACTAGAAGCAGACTATGAAGATTATTATGAAGATTACGAAGAATATGAAGATGATTATGAAGGTGCGGAAGGAGATTTAGATTTAGATAGTGCCAATGAAGAGGAATCATTGGAAGATAATAATGAAGAAGAATAATCAACTCAAGCAATATTTTTGAGTGTCTCTAGGTGGATTTTTTAGGAATAAATCAAAGGGTAAATTATTTCTAAATATCCTACCTAAAGTCATAAAGCTAAAGTATGATTGTTTCCTAAAATGATATTGTATTAAAACTAAAATAGGAAAGGAAAAAAGATGGCGGAAATATCTGCAAAGTTGGTTAAAGAGTTGCGCGAAAAAACAGGCGCAGGTATGATGGACTGTAAAAAAGCTCTGAAAGAAACTGATGGCAATATTGATAAAGCTACAGATTGGCTTAGACAAAAAGGTATTGCTTCTGCTGGAAAACTTGAGGGTAAAGTAGCAACAGAGGGGTTGGTTGAGAGTTATATTCATACAGGTGGTAGGATAGGTGTTTTAGTAGAAGTAAACTGTCAAACTGATTTTGTTGCCCGGAATGAATCATTTAAAGAATTAGTTAAGAATGTTGCTATGCAAATAGCCGCTTGCCCACAGGTAGAATATGTGTCAGTTGATGATATTCCAACCGAGTTTGTAGAAAGTGAAAAGTCTATAGAAATGGGTAGAGAAGACCTGAGTAACAAGCCAGAAAATATTAGGGAAAAGATAGTTCAAGGCCGAATAGGAAAGCGGTTAAAAGAATTAACTTTGATGGATCAACCTTATATCCGAGACCAAAATAAGACAATAGAAGAGTTGATTAAGGAAACTAGTGCACAATTAGGCGAAAAAGTACAAGTACGTCGTTTTATTAGGTTTGTTTTGGGAGAAGGTTTGGAAAAACAAGAAAGTAATTTTGCTGAAGAAGTTGCGGCACAAACTGGGAAGAAATAATTAATTTAATAAATTTCATAAAAACAATTAAAAATTAAAAATAGATAATTATGTTTATTTTTAATTTTTAATCGTTGATGTATAAATATAATTTGGGTATTGTGGGAAACAGTGGGAGATATTAAAGCAATAGGGCAAGAATTGCAAAGAATTGAAGTGGCGATCGTTGATACTGCCAAGGAACTTTATAGTAAATATCAAAGCTATTTACAAGTTTTGGGGCAAGGTATGAGCCAACAGTTAGTTTTTGCAAGTTATTATATATGTACTCAGGAATATCCAGAAGCATTTCTGAAGTTATCATTTTCTCAGCGACAAAAAATTCAGCAAGAGCTACGAGAAAAATCTAAGTTGGCAACTCAAGAATTACAAGAATTATTGAATAAATATCCAGAGAATCAAAAAAATTCGGATGATGCCTCTACCGCAGAATTAATGATAAGTCTTCTTTATCAAGAAGAGAAAGAAAAAAAAGAAGTGGTACTCAAAATAAAAAAACAAGAAGAAGCTATAGAGCTTGATTCTTCTGAGTTATTTATGACTGAAATATCCTCCCAACTTACAACAGATTCTCAGGATCAAGAAGTAGGAAATGAAGTCAAAGAAAAAACTGATGAAACTGAAGTCGAAAAAAACAAAATCTCCACAGAAAATATTATTGATAAATTGCATAATATTGACACATTGATACATTGGCAAGAAAATATAGAAAAGCAAATACTTGAAATCCTCAAAAAACTTTCTTATCAGACAAACTGTATACTTTATGAAGTAGAAATACTGGAAAAAAAAATACCACAAAAACTTTTAGAAGCTGCGACAAAAATGGAATCAGGGAGTAATACTGCAAGTGGGCAGCCTAATATATTAAACTTGTTAATAGAAGCAGAAGATTCGGAAGAAGATGATGATACTAAAGTTACTCGAATTATAGCAATAAATCTACGGTTATCTGAAATAGAATTTACTGATATTAATGTTGCAGGTTGGCGCAATAAAATTCGTAATATTTTAGGAAAGCTTAGTCAACTGCAACGAGAATATAGTAAAAAGCAACGAGAACTAGCTGTAATAGAAGCTGAGTCAGCATGGCGGTCTAGTTGGTATGAAGATTGAAGAAGGAAATAGGGATTTGGGAGCGGTAAAAACATTATTTCATAAGAAATTTACAGTAAAATAGATAAAATAATTAATTCATATCAAATAAAAAAGATTAAAAAGTTTTTTTTATTTTTTTCCGAGTCGTATAGCAATTTTCATTACTCAAAAATACAGAGATTTGAACTTAAAGGTACTTATGCATTTATGAGTCAGGTATAAATTTTGTATTAGAAAAGTGAAAACCGCTATAATTTTCTTCTATAATTCGTTGTTATATTAAGTGTAGTATTTAATACTGATATAATACTGCTTTTTTATAATTAGGGTTAGGGTTTGTTGAAATTTGTCTTATGGATGAGGGCAGGAGTTAGATGAAAGGAAGGAGGATATATTCGGAAAATTGTCCCATAATTTATTTTTCTGGTCTGCTAAAAACTCTCACATTTTCTGATTAAATAAGCAAAAAGCCCACATTTTTTTTCCGCACTCAAAGGCTAAAGTTTTTATATTTAATTTATTCTAAATTTGATTAGCAAGCCCTAATTAGTAGGCTAAAAATAGATAAATATTATATGTGAAATTACTATAGAGTTATCATTTTTTTAATGTAAATAAAGTATAAAAATTGCGGAAAGTATTAGATTTAGATGCCCTATCATATTTATATCTTTTACCGAATTTATTCTGTTTCTTACTCCCTACCCAGTAAAATAAATTTTATAGATGCAAAAAGTATTATATAAATAATTTCTTAAATTAAATGCTATGAATAATGAAAAAGAAATGATAGACTGGGAAAGACTAAAAAAAGCTTTATTAGTGGAAGCAGGACGTGGATTTCAAAATATCCAAGGTAAACAATATATATTTAATGACTTTTTAAGTATTAGTTTAAGTAAACCACCAATAATATTAAAAGGTTATCAAGATAAATTTGAGAAGTTTTCTAAAAAATTTGTCTCGTATCCAGAAATGACTAGAGAAGAACGGCAATATTTATTAGAAAAAACTCAGATTTTTTTAAATCAAATGCAGTCTTTATGTGTTAAAGAAAAAGAGAATGATAGACTAGAATTTCATTCATTGGAAATAACTGCAAAAATACAAAAAGATAATTCTAATTTTTCACAAAAATATACCAATAACCTGGAATTAGAACAGCTACTTAAAGATGTAAAAAGTATCGGAATTAAAAATAGCGATCGCCTATCAACATTAGGATTATCTACAGTTAGAGATTTACTTTATTATTACCCAAGAGACCATATTGACTATGCCCGTCAAGTAAATATTCGTAACTTAGAAGCAGGAGAAACTGTTACTATTATCGGTAAAATTAAAAGGTTCAATTGTTTTTCTAGTCCGAAAAATAAGAAATTAACTATTCTCGAACTTACTCTTACAGATTCTACAGGGCAAATCAAAATTAGTCGCTTTTTTGCCGGACCTAGATTTAGTAATAAAGGTTGGCAAATGATGCAAAAAAAATTCTATCCAGTTGGTGCAACTGTTGCTGCTTCCGGTTTAGTTAAAGAAACTAAATATGGGAAAAATTTAGATAATCCAGAAATAGAAGTTTTGGATAGTGAAGGTAGTGAAATTGAGTCTATCAAAATTGGTCGTTTAGTACCAGTTTATCCTTTAACAGAAGGAGTAGAAGCAGATGTTGTGAGACGGGCAATATTTAAAATTTTACCAAAAGCAGAAAATTTTTCAGAAACATTACCAGAAATTTTTTTGAATCAATATCAATTAATAGATTTAAAAAATGCTATTAAAAATATTCATTTTCCTATAGATAGAGATTGTTTAGCAGCAGCTCGCCGTCGGTTAGTTTTTGATGAATTTTTTTATCTACAATTAGGTTTATTAAAACGTCGGCAACTGCAAAAAAAAACAGAGATAGGAGTAGCTCTACCTGTAACAGGAAAACTTATTAAAAAATTTTATAAATTACTGCCATTTCAATTAACTAATGCTCAAAAAAGAGTAGTCAATGAAATTCTCAGGGATCTACAAAAGCCTGAACCAATGAAAAGATTAGTACAAGGAGATGTGGGCGCTGGAAAAACAGTAGTAGCAGTAGTTGCTATATTAGCAGCAGTTCAAGTTGGTTATCAAGCTGCTTTAATGGCACCAACAGAAGTATTAGCGGAACAACATTATGATAAATTAGTTACTTGGTTTAATCTCTTACATTTGCCAGTTGAATTATTAACAGGTTCGACAAAAATAGCAAAACGCCGGGAAATTTACTCTCAACTTGAGACTGGAGAATTACCAATATTAGTCGGTACTCATGCCCTAATTCAAGATACAGTCAACTTTCATAAATTAGGGTTAGTAGTAATAGATGAACAACACAGATTTGGGGTTCACCAAAGAGCAAAATTACAGCAAAAAGGTGAATCTCCCCACTTTTTAGCAATGACAGCTACTCCTATTCCCAGAACTTTAGCTTTGACATTACATGGAGATTTAGATGTTAGTCAAATAGATGAACTACCACCAGGAAGACAACCAATTCAAACAACAAATTTGACTGGTAGACAACGTAAAAAAGCTTATGATTTAATCCGCAGAGAAATAGTTCAAGGTAGACAAGTTTATGTGGTTTTACCCTTAGTTGAAGAGTCAGAAAAATTGGATGTGAAATCTGCAATAGAAGAACATCAAAAATTAGCTGAAAAAATTTTTCCCGAGTTTCAGATAGGTTTGTTGCATGGCAGAATGAGCAGTGCAGAAAAAGACCAAGTTATTAGTACATTTCGGAATAATCAAACTCAGATTTTAGTATCTACTACTGTGGTGGAAGTGGGGGTAGATGTACCTAATGCCACAGTAATGCTAATTGAAAATGCAGAAAGGTTTGGTTTATCTCAGTTACATCAGTTACGGGGACGAGTAGGTCGTGGTGTCCACCATTCCTATTGCTTGTTGATGAGGGGTGCAGGTTCGACGGATGCTACAGAACGGTTGAAGGTTTTGGAGCAGTCTCAGGATGGGTTTTTTATTGCGGAAATGGATATGCGTTTGAGAGGTCCTGGTCAGGTATTGGGAACAAAGCAGTCGGGGTTACCGGATTTTGCTTTGGCAAGTTTGGTTGAGGATCAGGAGGTTTTGGAGTTAGCGCGGGGTGCTGCTTTACAGGTGATGGAAAAGGATGAAAGTCTTAATAGTTGGCCCCTGTTAAGAAAGGAGTTGGAATGGCGGTATCAGAAGATGATGGGGGGATCAATTTTAAATTAGGGTGATAGGTTATATTGGTATATTTTTTCCTATATTTCCTATATTTCCTATATTTCCTATATTTCCTATATTTCCTATATTTCCTATATTTATTATGTCCACAGACTACTCCCTACCTCAAAAATTTAGTCCCAGATAAAGACTTCAAATGTCTTCTATTAAATATCTGAAATTTTTGGTATCCTTAATTAAATAAAGAGTTTTGTTTGGAAAGAACAGAGTAATGGCAAGCCAACTGATTGAACTAAATGATGAAACTTTAGTAGAAATTGAAGTTCCAGAAGGCCAAGCCCAGGAAATTTCTGGAGGCTTTTTTAAGCGTGTAAATGCAAGGTTTGCTAATATTGAACCTCTAATGCTCAAAACTTCTTGCCCCATAACTTGCTAAATCTGAAAAAAGATAGATACTTATTTAAAAATAGTTTCGAGGTACTAATTAACCCGTGAAAACTTGATTATTTTTCTCCATCATAAGTTATTGCATCCAGAAAACTGATTAAAATTTCTTTGCTTTCCTTGGAGCCAAAGCTTTTTTTTAAAGCATAATCAACCTTGAGATTAATAAATTTCATCTTAGTTTTGCCCTATTCTTAATTAAGACACTTTTTTTGTTTTAGTCACTAAAAAAAATCTAGCAGATAGAAAAAATTCCAGTTCTTCAGCTAATACCAATTTTCAAAATAGCTAAATTAGGAATAACATTTACCAGGTAATAATTTTCTGATACTAATTTATAAAATTTTTTTTCAAAATGGTCTAATATATGGTCTTACTGAAAATTATAGTCAATCTATAATTAGACTCTTTATAAGAGTTATTCTCGCTAGTTTTTTGTGGAGTAAAAGATGCTGTGGTTAGTAATAGAAATAAATATAATTATATCAATTTTTGGCTTTTTTCTAGCTTGGAAAATCTGGAGATTTAGGCAAATATTATTAAAAGTAGAACGCAATCTTAGCCTCATAGATAATTACACCAGTAACATACTCACCAAAACACCTGAATTTTTGCAACTTCGACAGCAAAAAGTAAATCAAATACGACACCTATATCAACAACTGGATGGACAAGTTCAACAACTTCAACAAATAATAGCTATGTTTTGGTTGCTCAGAAATTTATGGCATCGTTGGAGTCGAACTTGGCATTCAAAGTAACTTGGATTTATATTCTTGCCCAAGAACTTTATTACCAAGAGACTTCTAGCAATAGTGCCATTTATTTTTGAGTTTTACTAGCATTAATGTGAACAAATTCTCGATCATTTTTCTAAATCTAGTATTTTAGGATAATATCCTTTTTGATAACCTATTTTTGCTCTTATATCACCAGTTTATCTTTTTCTATAACAATCCTAAATCATTCATTAAAATTACTAGTTTTCTAGAAAAATAGCTCCAACCCTTGCTCCTTTTTCTTTCTTTTTTTAGCAGAAGTACTTTCTAGGCGCCCATCACTTTCAATTTTCAGATAGGATTGCTATATGTAACCAAATATTGATAGTATTACGACTAGTTTTAAATATAGAAACTTCTTGAGTTTTACTCATTCAATGATCAATGGTATTAATAGCTTTTTGTCAATAGTCGTATATATAAGGAACAGGCATAATCTTTTCTAGATAATTTTTTCTATATTATGTCCTAATCTTTACTTCGGCTGCTATAATATGGGAAAATAAAAATTACTATGCTTAAAATATTAATATATATCTATATATTATAAGTCTATAATATTGTTATAAGTTTATATGGGAAGACGTTTTAGAGATATATAAATTGTAAAAATGTCCAATCAGAAATCTGGTTTATTTATCAGTGGTTTACTTCTAGGTTCAGCCATAGGTACAGCAACAGGGTTATTAATAGCTCCTAGAACTGGCAAAAAAGCAAGACAGTTGGTGAAAAAATCAGCATCAGCTATTCCACAAATTGCAACAGATTTGTCTACAAGTATCAAATTTCAAACAGACCGTTTTTCAGACTCTGCTACTAATTCTTGGGAAGATATCTTAGAAAGACTTAAACAAGCTATCGCTGCTGGATTAGAAGCTAGTCAAAAAGAGAGAAAAATACTATCTCAAATACAAACCAAAAACTCTGAAGTTTGAGTATATTTCTCCAGAAAAGATACAATAGGGAATAGGGAGAAGTAATTGATTATTTATAGATAAGAATTTGTTTTATTTTTGACTTTTGCAGAGTTCTAGTAGTAATAGAGAAGACTGGTCAAAAGCATAAAATTTTTCTCAAGATTATTGGAGTTTCAAAAGCACTCATTCTTGTTAAGATAATCCAGGTATAGGAAATAATCATTCTCCTGCATAGCGCGAAATATTTGTGAATAATTCTCTATTTTGGTTAGGACTGTCCTTATTCTTAGTGGCATTTAGCCTGACAACTGTATTAATTGTTACTTTACCTGCAATGTTGGCATTAGCAAGGGCAGCTCGTAGTATAGAAAAACTAGCTGATATCCTGGCTCGTGAACTACCATCAACCCTAGAAGCAATTCGTCTTACTGGTATAGAAATTAGTGAGCTAACTGATGATATAAATGATAGTGTTCAAACTGCAGGAGAAATAGTCAAACAAGTCGATCAAAAAATCAGTCATGTTCGTAAACAAACTAAGCAAGTTAAAACTACCACAAATAGTATTTTTACTGGTATTAAAGTAGCTTGGAAAACTTTTAGTTGTCAACAACAAGGAAAAAAAAATACGAGGAAGCAGTTAAAGCATCTTTCACCATATTCTGACAAAAATAATAGTCAGAATAATTTTCTCAGCAAAGATATTACTCCTATCTCGGAAACTAAAGACTCTAATCTAAATTCAGAGTCCTCAACAAAACAAAAGACTGATAGAAAATAAGTTAACTCAGACAATATATAAATACTATATAAATAGTAATATCTTGAGGCATGACATTAGTGAATTTTGTGTGCTGAATATTTATGCCAACAAATTTAGTCGAATATTATTTTAGACTTTTAAACTTCTACTTTTGACCTATGCCAAGACCTAGATCTCAAAATCATCCTAAGCTACTATCATTGAACCAACCCCAGTATCTGTCAAGATTTCCTGCAAAAGTACATGGGGAACTCGACCATCAAGAATATGAGCTGCTCGAACTCCTTGAGCTAAACTCCTGACACAACAATTTACTTTAGGAATCATACCACCGGATACAATTCCTTTTTCAATCAACTCTCTTGCTTCTTGGATATCCAACTTAACAATTAAACTATCTGGATTATGATAATCTTCTAAAATTCCGGCTGTATCTGTAAGTAGAATCAGCTTTTCTGCTTCCATAGCAGCAGCAATTTCACCCGCCACTGTATCAGCATTAAGATTGTAAGCTTGTCCTTGTTCGTCAGTTGCTACACTAGATACTACTGGAATATAGCCATTATCAACTAGAGATTGTAAAATATCTATCTTAACATTGCTGACTTCCCCAACAAAACCAATTCCTTCTATACCTTCTGGACGTGCTTGAATTAAGCTGGCATCTTTACCACATAAACCTACCGCACATCCTCCTGCTTGATTAATTAAAGAAACAATTTCTTTATTAACTTTTCCCACTAATACCATCTCAACTACTTCCATTGTAGAGGCATCAGTAACCCGCAAACCATCCTTAAACTGGGGTTCAATTCCTAATTTACCCAACCAAGAGTTAATTTCTGGACCGCCACCGTGAACAACAATGGGACGTATACCGACACAAGACAATAATACAATATCTCTCATTACTTGATCTTTTACATTACTATCCCTCATAGCCGCACCACCATATTTCACAACTATCTTACGACCAGTAAATTTTTGAATGTAAGGTAGTGCTTCACTTAACACTTTGACTCGGCTCATTTCTGACTCATTTTTCAAGTCTGTACTTTTTAGCATATATAGTTGGTATTTAAAATATTCTCAGGATACCCACTAGTGCAAAACGTGGAATTTACTCACCTGGATGATACCCGATTTTTATGTTCTCGTGCACCTGCCTTTAACGCCCTTCTATCCTTTTGCTCTAATAAAAACACATTCCAGAACGAGCTAGTCACTAATCCAACAGATACCTCATACACTATTAGGTAAGTTATAATATTTAAATTAACACGCTACTGTGAAAACCGCAATATTAGTTAATTTTAATCCTTATATTTCTTTAACCCAAAAATTCAAGGATTTTCTGGCTATAAGCTAAAGCTGGATGTACTCCTAAGTGAGAACTGAAATTATAGTAGTTATTTTTTTTTACCTTCCAAAATTGACTAAAAGGAAAATACAAAACCGGAGCCCAAAGACTACTAATAACAGCAGAACCCAAGGCAACTTGCTTATAGTGAATCCAAACTTCTGCAAAGCTTTGATTACCCATTAACCCAAACTGAATTGCGATGAAAGTTTCAGTAATAATAGCCATAATAAATGTCACTAAGGCTATAGAAATAAAATCTTCCTGTATGTAGCGTTTTTTTTGTAAAAAAGCTGTAAAAAATCCAACAAAAACTAAAGAAATAATATGAGTAGGATAGGGAGCTGTCATTGCATCTTGAATTAATCCTAAAATTAAGCCAGCTACTAAACCTCCTATAATGGAGCTATGACTACTCCAAGTCACTAACCAAATTAATAACCAGTTAGGTCCAATTCCTAAAATTTCCATTCCAGGAATACGAGTAAGCAACAGCAATGAAAAAAACAGTACAGAAGTAAATATAATTAGTAATTTAAAAATTTTTTGCTGAGATAGATTAGACATCTGACTAGAAAGTACCTTTAATAGTTATAAATAAGTTAATAGTTAGATTTTTGAGCATAACAACGTTTTCAGGAAAAAGGTAATTGAATTGTTATCTCAACTTAGGTTTAATTGTTACATTATTAATTAATTTTTCGTTTGATTCGGTTTGTTTGGATAAACATTTACCCATTCCAAAATATTAAGTGGAGCTGATAACTTAATAATAGCTTCTGGAGCAGGATTATTAGTTAAATTAATTGATTCAACTGTTCCTACAGGCAAACCCGCTGGAAACAATTGACTATAAGCAGAAGTAGATACAACATCACCAACTTTAATATTAGGAGAATTATCAAAAAACTCCATTACAGCCGTATCATTACCCTGACCCTTCATAAAACCCATCTGACGACTGCGAATAATTCCCACACCAACTTTACTAGTTGGATCACTAACTAATAATACCTGGCTTGTATGAGCTGTAACGCTAGTTATTCTACCTACTAAACCACCAGTTCCCATCACAATAAAACCCTCTTGAATACTATCTTTACTACCTCTCCCCAAAGTTACTTTTTCCCACCAATAATCTGCACTTCTACCTATAACAGGAGCTAATACTCCTTTCAAATTTTTAGTTTTTGTATAGTTCAAAAGTTGGGTGAGATTATTATTTTGTTGCTCTAATTCTTGTAATTTAATTTCTAGTTCTTTAATATAAGCATTATCTAATACTTCTTGTTGAACAGAACTAGGTTGAAATGGTAGACTGAGCCAATTGTAAATTTCAAAAAATAAACTACCTTTATTTTGTCTTACCCAAAAAGCTGCACTAACTGCTAAAACTAACAATGCAGCTTTTCGCATCAGTTTTAAGCCTCGACGACGTAATGTTTGCATTAGTAAAACCTTTGAGAATTCCTACTACTTTATATATTTTTTTACTGTTGGTTGAAGTTAAAAGCAGGAACTTCTATAATTAAATATTTTTCCCCAATAAATATATGTGCTAATATCTTAATAACTTACATTTAAACACATAGCTATTTACAAAACAGGAGTTTACACAAGAACTGGATTTAAGCTTCTTAATTTGTGAAATTTATTTTGTTTAACTACTAATTTACGAAAAATACAATTAACCATCAGGTATTAGTAATTTTTACAAGGAGTGAAGTACAAAATTTTACCTTTAAGAGAACTAGGAAACACTTCTATAGGAGACACTCTA
The DNA here is from genome assembly GCF_000014265.1 of Trichodesmium erythraeum IMS101. NCBI lineage: Bacteria > Bacillati > Cyanobacteriota > Cyanophyceae > Oscillatoriales > Microcoleaceae > Trichodesmium > Trichodesmium erythraeum. The sequence goes on along the minus strand of NC_008312.1, from coordinate 1,809,808 downwards.
ACAGTAAATAAATAAATATAAGTATAGCACTACGTCTTTTGTTTAGGACTGGGAAATTTAGGTTATAAGGTAACAGGAAATAGATGAATGTCCTAAGGTATTTGCGTAATGCTATACCTTACCATAACTTATCAACTTTATATTAGTAATTAATAGTATTGCTGAACTCTACATATATTAAGCTAGGCTTAACATAACTACGACTTATGTATGCAACGGAGTTGGTCGACGAAATTTATTTACGTTCCTTAAAACAATAATCAGAACAATAAACCCATTTTCTTTGAAGTGCGTAAATCCTAACTAATAATAATCTTTAGTTCTCATCAAAGAAACTAGACAAGAATTGCCTCCTCGTCGATACTTAAATAACATATATTGACTTTAGCGAACTGGCCCACTGAAAAACCTTTCAAGCTGTTTAAAATTCTCTAAAACACGGCCAGTGCCCAACACTACACAACAAAGAGGGTCTGCAGCAATATGAGTGACAATACCAGTTTCATGGCTAATTAAAGTATCTATCCCCTTTAACAAAGCACCACCACCAGCTAACATAATACCCCTATCTATAATATCTGCGGCTAGTTCAGGAGGAGTACGTTCCAAAGTTCGCTTAACTGCGTCTACAACTATAGATAAAGGTTCAATTAGACTTTCTCGAATTTCAGCAGCTTTGACTGTAACAATTCTAGGCAAACCTGATAATAAATGTAGACCCCTAACTTCCATCGTTGCCTCATTATCATCCTGAGAGGGATAAGCTGAACCCAATTGAATCTTAATATCTTCTGCAGTTCGCTCACCTATGACCAAGTTATGAACTTTTTTCATATACTGAGTAACAGCATCATTCAATTCATCCCCAGCTACACGCACAGACTCACTTAGAACTGTACCTTGTAAACTAAGAACAGCAACTTCTGTAGTTCCTCCACCAATATCCACAATCATATTGCCAGTAGGTTCGGCCACAGGCAACCCCGCCCCAATAGCAGCAGCAACAGGTTCATCAATTAACCGTACATCCCTAGCACCAGCTTGAGCAGCGGCTTCCATTACAGCTCGTCTTTCTACACCAGTTACTCCGCTAGGAATACCAATAACAATTCTTGGAGATACTAAGGCTCTTCCTTCATGGACTCGCCTGATAAAATGTTTCAGCATTAATTCTGCTGTATCAAAATCAGCTATGACCCCATCCCTTAGAGGTCTCATTGCAATTACATTAGATGGAGTTCGCCCTAACATCCTTTTAGCTTCTTCCCCAACTGCAATAGAAGTTTTTTGTTCCTGATCAATAGCTACCACAGATGGCTCCTGAAGAACAATACCTTTGCCAGATACATATACAAGTGTGTTCGCAGTACCTAAGTCAATTCCCATGTCCCGAGACAAGGAAAAGCGATTTATCAGACCCACTAGATTTTGACCCCCAATATCAAATCTTAATTCTTGATGTAATAATTTATAAATACATATATCTGAGGTAAATTTTATATTGTTTTTTATTCCTCAGTATAGTTGGACTGTATCAAAAATGATATAAGTATGTTTAACTTTCCTTGATTTCTTAGTGCGACACAATGGGGACCAAATCCGGAGGAAGTATGAGATTGGGAGTAGCTTGAGCAATTAGTCCTCTCAGAGTATTTTCGTAGATTTAATCTAGTTTCTGACCTCAAGACATAAAAATTATCTTGAGAATCTAGAATTTTTAGTTCATTCAAACCAATTAAATTCAATACCGGCAATACAATATCCCCATATGATAGCTCTCTATTCTAGGCTATTGTTCTATTTCCAAAGCCTATTTCCATAACCCTTAAGGTAGAGTTCACTTGCTGAAGAAACTTGACTAAGTTCGTTGTTTGGTGTGTCTAGAGAACAGATAGTTAGGTTTTACAGTAGTTGATTATCTTTTCGCTTATCTATATTATAATAGGAAGCTGCTATTGTAGGCCAAAGTTTTTAACCTAGTTTTTTGGTCAAATTAGAAGTTCATTAATTAATAAATAATATATAGTATATGAGTTTAAATGTCGTAACTTTGGTTGGTAGGGCAGGTAGAGACCCAGAAGTTAAATATTTTGAGTCAGGTAGTGTGGTTTGTAGTTTTGCTTTAGCTGTAAATCGTCGATCTAAAAAGACTGACCAACCAGACTGGTTTGATTTAGAAATGTGGGATAGAAATGCAGAAGTTGCTGCTGACTATGTTCGTAAAGGTAGCTTGATAGGAGTCAAAGGCTCCTTGAAGTTTGATTATTGGCAAGACCGTAATACAGGGGCCAATCGTTCCAAGCCAGTAATTAGAGTATACCAACTAGAGTTACTAGGTTCTAAACGTGATAGTGAGCAGGCTGCTTTAGCAAGCTATAATGAATTCTAGGAAAGAAAATTAAATAAAAATTATTGTGAGTGAATTAACTTTAGAGTAAATTATCGACCTAGCATATAACATTCAAAAAGCTGAAGCTGTAGAAATTTACTATTTATCAATTAAGGATAACTCCTCAAAATTTGATAATAATTATTTAATAATTGTTTAAAATCTCTACAAATTCAAGCTAAAGAAAGAAGGAGTGGATCTGATATTAATTGACCAAAGTAAACTGGGTTGTGTTATTTGAAAATATTTTCACTAAAATTGAGGATTTAGTTGATACTGTATATTCAAACAGGAAGGGTTAAAAATATTGATCCACTTTTAATCTGCTTCCCCTAATCATTTTAATCTACCAGCACGTATTACACTGAATGTAAGAGCTGATATTAATGCAGCTATAGTGTTTAAGATTGGTCGGTTACGGCGGATAGTTTAATTTTGGTTCCGATATTTAAGTATTGTTGTCTTACCCACCCTATCCTTGGGTTTAATATTTCTTTTATCAACACTTTATAAATATTATTATGGGTAGTTATTTTTTGAACTTTTCCAACAGGTCCTAAGATATGAATTCACAAAAACAACTAAAAAATAGCCTGATGGGTGCGAGAGACTGTGCATCCAATTTTTATGCAGAAAACGGTAAAATAAAAGACATATTTAAAAGTATAATGGTAGTAAATAATATTTTTCAAGCATTTCAAAATTCAGTAGATATTGACAATTTTCCAGAGTTAGTTAGTGGTAGTTACTATTTACTATCTATCTTATTCAAAAATTTAGGTGTGGTAACAAGGCAGGCTTAGATATGAAAATAATGAAAGTGATTGTTATTAGTTTTTTAGCAGTTTTACTACTGAGTGGATGTGTTCAATATGAAGTAGGAATAAATTTTCAAAGTCAAAGTCACGGTGAGATTGTTCAACATATTAAACTAGCAAATAAGTTACGAAATTTTAGTAGTGAGATAGTTTCTGACTGGTTTAAAAGTTTAGAAACTAGAGCTTATCAATTGCAAGGAAAAACTCAAAGAATATCTAAGGAGGAAGTTGTAGTTACAATACCTTTTTATAATGGTACTGAGTTGGAAGAAAAGTTCAATAGTTTTTTTCAAAATCAGGATTCAGTAGAATATCAAAATTCTTCTACAGGGATGGCAGCAAATTTACCCAAATTATCATCTCACGTTAATGTGAGCCAGAATAATTTTTTTGTAGCATTACGGAATAAATTGAGTATGAAATTAGATTTGCGATTATCTCAATCTGATAGTAAAGTTAAAATTAATCCAGATGAGTTCTTAGATATGGATTTTAAGTTAATTACACCTTGGGGTTTTAGCAATATCCAATCAAGTGAAAATAATACAATTAACTATCAAAATAATCGGGAAATTGTCTGGAAACTTAACCCTGGAGAAATCAATTCATTGGATGTAGTATTTTGGATTCCTAGCCCCATAGGAATTGGTGCAATTTTAATCAGTTTATTTATTTGTATAGGTATAGCTTTAAAATATAAAATATTACCTACTTTAGGAATAAGTAAAAATTAAATAGTTAGTCCTAAGATAGTCATGATATAAATATATCATAACTGTTAATATTATGATTAGCATAACAAAATATGTTGCCAATTTACATCTTTCATATATTACCTAAGTTATTATTTACTATTGCAAGCATAAGTTGAGATAAAAACAATGAAACAGATAAACTTTTTGCTGATTTTTTTAGTTTGTTTAGCATTAGTTATATTCACATTACAAAATACCCAACTAACTACTGTTAAGCTTATTGAAGGTATTGAGTTAGAAGCTCCATTATCTGTAGAACTTTTGATTGCCATAGGATTAGGAGCAGTTCTGGCATGGCTATTCAATTTATGGTCAAGAATACAATATACTATAGAAAGTTTTAGACAGATGCGAGAAATTAGTAGCAGAAATAAGCGTATTCAAGAATTACAAGAAGATGTAGAAAGGTATGAAGAGGAACTCAAACAAAGAGCTAGTTTGCCTGTAGCAGAAACTTTGTCTGATCTAGTAAAATCTACTGAAGCAGAAGCTCCTAAATAAAAGTATAATTAGTTTAGTTATGACTTTTGATTTCATTAGTTACTTGTATTTGTATTATACTATCTTTGACTATCCTTAATATTTTCACTTAAAATAATCCTATGCTGATCAGAAAGTGTGGGATTGAAGGTAAATAAATTTTCAGGATAGTCTGATAATTATTGATATTTCAAAGTCTACTATATTCAAAATATAGATAATATTAAAAGTTAAATGTAAAACACTTCATAATCGTTGCTAAAATCCTTTAGTATTAGCAGACGTATACTAATAATAAAAATTAATAGCATGAAAACATAGATATTAAGAGAGTAGATATTTATCTAGTATAGTCTATGTTTTTAAGCCTGATCAAGCAACAGTAAAGTAGAGAAAAAAAACTACGGCTATGATAATTGGAGTCCCCCAAGTTTCAGAAACTCTTTCAGAAGGAATAGCCCTATTAACAAACCTAGCGGAAAAAGGAGAAATTAATCCTTGGGATGTCCAAGTAATTGAAGTAATTGATCGCTACTTAAGTAAACTTACTCCTGAATCAAATATTTCTGGAAGTGACGATTTTGATAACTTATATCAGTCAGGCCAAGCATTTTTGTACGCATCTATATTAGTATGGCTCAAAGCAGATCACCTGGCTAATTCAGAATCATCTGAAAATAATTCGGAAATATCTGAAATAGTACAAATTCCAGAAGCAGAAAATTTTGAAACACCAAAAATCACACCAAAACTTGAGCAACAATTGCGTCGTCGCGCTGTAGCTCCTTCCCCTAGAAAACGTAGAGTTACCCTTCAAGAATTAATTGAGCAGTTACAGCTTATTGGAGCTGCTATAGAAAATAGAAAAGCACTTCCTCGTACTCGCAAAACTACTTCAAAAGCACGAGCACAAACGGCAAAAGTAATTGCAGAATTAGCTCACCAAGAAAATTTAGTTGAAACAGCAAAAGATCTAGAAGAGTTTCTTCTGGAAAAATGGCCACAGATAAGTGAAGGTTATTTAGAATTTGAAAATCTTTTAGAATTGTGGTCTTTAAGATTAGATTTAAAAGCTGAAAAACAACAAAATGAACAGATAAATGTCCAAGTAAAGTCTGATCGAGTAGGTGCATTTTGGGCATTACTCCTACTGTCTGCTCAGTCTAAAATAGAGTTATCTCAAGAAGAATTTTACCAAGAAATCAAAATCCATACTATTTCATCACATTCGCAAGAGCAAAAGGTTTTAGATGATAAGATTTAATCCCTTAAAGACAATGGTATAGTACTATAGTGAATGGATAACCAAAATTATTTACCTCTTCTAATTAAGACTTACTGCTAGGAGTCTTATGGGTGATAATAGGAAGCAAAAAGACAGAAAATATTTAGGCACAGATGAGTTGCGTAAAAAAAATTGGTCGCTTTATAGGCAAAAGCTATGGAGACAAAAGTAACAGTTAAAAAGGTTAGCCCAACTTTTCACTGTTAATAAATAACCAACGGATGGTTTGATATCTCATTTGAGATTCTTCCCTAGCTTTAGGCACGAGTGACCGAGCCACATCTCTGATACAGGTTGACTTTTTACAGTCTACTACAACGACCCATCTTGGGGGTAGGTTAGGCTAGCTTCAATAATGAGAGTAACCCTTGGAACTAGTAAAATATCTATCAATTTTGATTAACTCTTGTCCATACCATTCAGCCTAATAATCTAGTTGAGTGACTAACTCTCCCCAATTAGCATCACTGCCCACCCCTCTTGCTCGGGGTGGGTTATGGCTTTTAACCACGTTTTTACTGCTAAGTAAGTAAGTAAGTCCTCAACGACTAAAGTTTGATTTTCTGTAATTATTTGAGTAGTTAGTTTATAGGTATTCTCAAGTCTTAAATCTTTAATTTTAGAGTGTATCTTACTTACTTTAAGTCGCGCTTTGTTATAGTTATTAGACTCAAAATCGTTTTTTTAGCTAGAGACTTTTGAATATATCTGATTTTTTTTGTGTAACTTCTGAAAATTTCTTGGGTTTTCTAGGTTTTTTCGATAACTGGTAGTTAAAAGGTGATTAATTCCTATATCAATACCTACTGTTTGGTTAATGGCTTGAGAATCAAATCTCTAGTATTATTAACTCTCAGAGATACAAACCACCTGCTTTTGGAGGTAAGCTTTACTTTTATTTTGGTTGGAATACAACCAATCAGTAATTTTCTGCTCCATTTTATAAGTCGTGGCTCAGAACATTTGGCTAGATAAACTTGACTATTTTCCCACTTAAAATCAGATTTTATTAATTCTACACTACCACTATTTCTTTTTTTTTTTTGAAGTTAGGATATGTGGTATGTCCACTGAAAAAGTTAGTAACAGCAGTTTGTAAATATCTCACACTTTGTTGTAATGGTATACAACTAACTTCTGTGATCAAAATTAAATCTTTTTGCTTTTCTTTAGAATTAAGCATAGTTGAGATTTGTTGATAGCTTATTTGTTCTTCATTCTCATGGTATGTATTAATTCTTGCTGTTAAAAGTTTATTTTAGAAAAGGCTTACACAAACTGAAGTTCTGTGCAATAAGACTTGTTGCTAAGAAGTAGGATAAAACATAAATTTTTCAGCTTTTTCAACCATCATAAGCTTAATTCCTGAACATTTACACTTTTATTATATTTTCATAGATTATGTTTGAAACTACAATATTGATTGGTTTTCATGCCCTAGCTTCCTTATAGCAGAGCGCGGGGAAACAATTAACATTTTGATGAACTGGAAAGATTATGTCCAACAATAGAATTGTGTACTATTAATATCAACAAATTTTGTTAGATAAAAATTGAGGGATTTACTTTTTAATTAGGAAAGTGAAAAACTATCACTCTGCTTTTCTACCTGTTGAAGTAAGGTTTTAATAGAATAAGTATGAGCTTAGAACAGAATAATAAGTATTTTAGTCTTTTTGGCATTTTTAAGGTGGAGGAAATAAAATGAAAGCCATGATTCTGGCTGCCGGTAAAGGAACTCGTATTCGTCCAATTACTTATCGCATTCCTAAACCGATGATTCCTATTCTGCAAAAACCAGTAATGGAATTCCTTGTAGAGTTGCTTCGTAAACATGGTTTTGACCAAATTATGGTTAACGTTAGTCATTTAGCAAAAGAAATAGAGAACTATTTTCGCGACGGGCAAAGATTTGGGGTCAACATTGCTTATTCTTTTGAGGGGCGAATTGAGGATGGAAACTTGATTGGGGAGGCACTAGGTTCTGCTGGTGGTATGAGGAGAATTCAAGACTTTTATCCTTACTTTGATGATACTTTTATAGTTCTTTGTGGTGACGCTTTGATAGATTTGGATTTGACTAAAGCACTCCAGCGGCACAAAGAAAAAGGAGCTATGGCTACTGTAATTATGAAGTCTATTCCTCGGGAACAGGTTTCTAGCTATGGTGTTGTAGTCACAGATGAAACAGGACGAATTCAGTCTTTTCAGGAGAAGCCAAAAGTTGAAGAAGCTCTTAGTACCAATATTAATACTGGTATTTATATTTTTGAACCAGAGGTGCTTGATTGTATTCCATCTGGTGTGGAATTTGATATTGGTAGTCAGTTATTCCCTAAGTTGGTAGAGATAGGGGCACCTTTTTATGGTGTAGCAATGGATTTTGAATGGGTGGATATTGGTAAGGTGCCGGACTACTGGCAAGCAATTAGAGATGTGCTCATAGGAAAAGTGAAAAATGTTTCTATTCCTGGAAAGGAAGTATCTCCAGGAATTTATACTGGTTTGAATGTAGCCGTTAACTGGGATAAGATAGATATTAAGAGACCTGTTTATATTGGGGGTATGACCAGGATTGAAGATGGAGCCAAAATTGTTGGGCCAAGTATGATTGGTCCTAATTGCTGGATTTGCAGTGGTGCAACTGTTGATAGTAGTGTTATTTTTGAGTATTCTCGTTTAGGTCCAGGAGTTCGCTTAGTTGATAAGTTGGTTTTTGGTCGTTATTGTGTGGATAAGACTGGATCATCTATTGATGTTCAAGCGGCTTCCCTTGATTGGCTAATTACTGATACTCGTCATCCTTTTCCTTCTCCTCCTCCTGCAGAACATGAAACAATTAAGGATATTTTGCAGGAAAATGGGGGTTAGTTTTTGCTAGTCCTGCTCCCTTAATAATAGATGTGGATGAACAAGGGCTAAGAAGGTAGCAAGGAGTATAGCATTACAACATCGGATTGGAAATTAATTATATTTACAACGTTTGAATAATAAAACTTTTGTAGCCTAAGCTTTTTTTCCCTCTAATTATTTGTATACTTTACATACAGCTACCGATACCAAATTTTTAGATTTTTGCCACAAATATTTAGGTTTTTTCTAATAGTTCAGCACTTAACCAAAAGCACCATATTTAGTAGAGGTGTTGTTCTTTATAATTCCGAACAAACTGCTGTTAAACGTTACAGATAGTATCCTATTTCTATGGGTGTTTAAGTTCTATAGTTATTATAAGTAGGTGGGTTTAATTAGGGTTTGCTAATTAACTCTAAAATCATTGAATTAGGTATTAGTCAATAGCCATTATAAATAGCTTTAATATCATTTATAGCTACTGAATTTTTTGTTAGTTACTTAAACTTAAATAAGTGTAACTACTGAGACTACTCTCATAATTTTGTAGCAGCATTCGTGATTCTTTAAGGGTAATTTTTTCTTCTTGTAAAGCTTGCTCAGTTTGACAGCGAATATTTTCCACTAGATCATCAGAATTATACTGAACATAATTCAATACTTCTGTCATTGTGTCACCTTTAACAACGTGTTCAATTTTGTAGCCAGAAGGATTTAATTTAATATGTACAACATTGACATCACCAAACAAATTATGGAGATTACCCATTATTTCTTGGTATGCACCTCCAAGAAACATTGCCAAATAGTAAGGTTCAAAAACAGAAATAATTTCTGTAGTAGAATTTTCTAGTTTTTGAATAGGAGAATATTGGGAAGATTTATTACTAACTTGAAGAGGGTGTAATTCTAGTAATGATTTTATATCTCGCAAATCAATAAATCGATCAATTTTTCCATCACTATCGCAGGTAAGGTCGGCTAATATAACTCTTTCAGTAGGTTCTTCATCTAATCTATGTATAGGCATAATTGGAAATAATTGATTAATTGCCCAACTATCAGGAGCAGATTGAAAAACAGAAAGATTAATATAGTAAATAGATGCCATGACTTTCTCTAGTTCTTCCAGATCATTTGGAATATATTCAGAGCTTTTTAGTATTTCTTGAATTTTTCTCAAACATCCCCAATATAGTTGCTCTACTTTTGCTCGTTCACTAATACTAAGATATCCAAAATTAAATATACTAATAGATTCTTCTTTGAATTGAATTGCGTCATGATATGCTTCCTGATAATTATCTTTGTTAATAGATTGATACGTTTCATAAAGGTTTTGCAAAATTAAATGTTCGCCTTTGCCAATAACTGGTGGTTCTTCTTTCGGAATTTGACTAACTCCTAATACATCAAAAACTAGAACTGATTGATGGGATGCGACTGCTCTACCACTTTCACTAATTAATATTGGAGGTAATATATTTTTCTCTTCACAAGCTTCTTTAACTTCTGCCACAATATCATTAGCATAGTTCTGCATATCATAATTTTTAGAAGCATAAAAATTGCTTTTAGAACCATCATAATCAACTGCTAAACCACCCCCTACATCTAAATATTTCATATTCGCTCCTAGTTGAGCTAATTCTACATAAATTTGACTTGCTTCTCTAATAGCATCTTTAATTACACTAATTGAAGAAATTTGAGAGCCAATATGAAAATGTAAGAGTTGTAAAGAATCTAAAATACCCGTACTTTTTAACTGATTCACAACTTTAATTATTTCAGGAATATTCAATCCGAATTTTGCGCGATCGCCTGTAGTTCCTGCCCAACGACCCATACCTTTAGTACTTAGTTTTACCCGAATTCCTACTACAGGTTTAATATTTAGTTTTCGACTAGCTTCTATCACTAACTGTACTTCTTCTACTTGTTCAATAACAATTATTGGTATTTTTCCTAATCTTTGAGCTAGTATTGCTGTCTCAATATATTCTCTGTCTTTATAGCCATTACAAATTATTAGTCCGTCCGTTGTATTCAAAGTAGCTATAGCAATTAATAATTCTGGTTTTGAACCTGCTTCTAGACCAAATTTATGAGGTTTGCCAAATTTAACTACTTCCTCTACTAAATGACTATTTTGATTACACTTTACAGGAAATACACCTCGATATATATTCTTATACTTATAACGAGCGATCGCTTTAGAAAAACAAGCATTTAACCTTTCAATTCTATCTTCAAGAATATCTGAAAATCTAATAATTAATGGCAGCCCTATATTTCTTTGTTTAATAGACTCAACAAGTTCATATAAGTCTAAAGAACCTCCTAAATCACCCTTTGGAGAAACTGTTACATGACCAACAGAATTAATGGAAAAATAAGGATGGCCCCAACCAAGTATTTTATATAGCTTCTCACTATCTTCAATTCTCCATAATTTTTTTTGTTCAGACTTGATATCATTAATTTCTGTTTGATCTGTTTGAGAAATATTAGTTAGTAATGTATTGTTTGAAATCTGAGAAGAATTTTCATTTATAGTTGAGTGTAAATCCATTTTATATTTTAATTTTAATAGACTAAATTTGAAATAATTTTAACTTAATAAGTATAGCTATAAAAGTTATCAAAAAAATTATAATACTGTAGCCTAAACTATAATTTACTTTGTATTGTAGAGTACTACTGTAGAATAAATTTTTGAGGAGTATCAGTTTGGAACGCACCTTTATAGCGATTAAACCGGATGGTGTCCAAAGAGGACTTGTAGGCCAGATTATCAGTCGCTTTGAAACAAAAGGTTTTACCCTAGTAGGTCTTAAAATCATGACGGTAACTAAGGAACTTGCTGAAAAACACTATGATGTTCACAAAGAAAGACCATTTTTTTCAAGTTTAATAGAATTTATTAAATCTGGTCCTTTAGTAGCAATGGTTTGGGAAGGTGAAGGAGTTGTAGCGTCTGCGAGAAAAATTATTGGGGCAACTAATCCTTTGACCGCTGAACCTGGTACAATTCGCGGTGACTATGGAATTAGTCTTGGCCGTAATCTAATACATGGTTCTGATGCTATTGAGACAGCTCAGACCGAAATTAATCTTTGGTTTAAAGAAGAAGAGTTAGTATCATGGAAACCTACTTTAACTTCCTGGATTGTAGAATAAAATAGTTAAAATTGTTCTGACTTGAAATATCTATTAGTTAGCTCCCTAATTTAAAGGGCTAACTATCTTTCTGGGAAGTAGAGAATAGAAAAAAAGGAAAAAGTTTAATGTTTATTTAAATTTGTAACAATAACAGTCTATGAATTTGTAATTTGTAAATTACAGGTAAAATATTGAAAGTTAACTGCAAAGTAAACTACAAATATTAGGAGTTTTAAACTATGCCTTTATCTGATACCCAAGTATTAGTTGCTCTAGTAATTGCTCTAATACCAGGAATCTTAGCATTCCGGCTTTCGACTGAACTTTACAAATGACATACTCACTGCTGTGAATGGTTTGGTATTTTCACTTCACAGGAATATCCTAACAGGAGTATCAACTTCTAGCCCAATATAATTCATACTCTATGATCTTTTTTCGGTGTCTGCCTGACAGTACTTAACCTTCTTTATTTAAACATTTGGGCTACTGCCACATTCTGGTTGGTAGTATAATCACAAATATAATAAGAATGGCCTCAGTCAGATAGATCCTTACTTACCGAAAAATTTGGTTTAAAGCCTCGCCCACCCATTGGGCGAAAATTCAAATTATAATAAGCAGGTTTAATTAACGTTCAAATACCGACCTTTTATCACAAATACTGTAGAAACGAATATTAGGTCGACACTCATTCACTTGAGAGTAGAATAAGAAGAGCTTTTAGGCTTCGGAAAGGTTAGTGCCTTGAGGACACAAACAAAGACCCACAATAATTTTTGGTAAGTCGCCCTCGGGTATTCCGAGACTTTAAATAGACCTGAAGGCAAGCCTAAGATTACCAATAAGATAGCGGCATCCTGTGAAATGTCAAATAAATTTTGGGATATGGATAGGTTTTTCCCCATATTTTTAGGCTTGTTGGATGTCAACAAAGTTTAAGCTAAACTTGGGGAAGATTTAACTTTTCCCATTATTATAAACTTTAGGGATACACCCGGTTTCTAATAGATATGATTGAGAATCGTCAAAAATCAACTCTAAGTATTCTACAAGTAAAATTTCCTGTCTAACATTTTTTTATACTCTATATCAGGAGTAAGGTGTTTTCTCTTTCCAAGAAAGCGATCGCCTAAATATAGAAATTAAAGGCACCTTTATATATTTTTTGCTCTGAAAATATCTAATATTAGAAAAAAATAGCCTAATCACTTATTATAAAATGCTTCTCGATCTTTAACCTAAAATGGGTGGGGTGGAGAGTGAAAACGTCTTAGATTTTCCCTACAAGATTTTTAGAAGTTTCTTATAAAAGATAGTACCCCCAGAAAGTTTAATCGCCGAATTTGGGCTTAACCATATCTATACTAGGATTAATATCCTAAGCACAACTAGGCACTTTTTAAAACGATAAAAAACGCTAAAGCCTTTATCTGTATATATAGTTTTATATTTAATTAGCCAGCCCTGGATAGATTAATCTACAATTGGGAAAAGTATTATAATTAATTAACTTATCCTGGACAAAAGTATGCATGCTACTAAACCTGTTCAATTTTCACTCCATTCTCAGAGTCAGCCTATTCCAGTCCAACAAAGAGTTTTCTCTAAACGACAAAAGTCAACTTATACAGTAGAAATAACAATTGAAAGTATCGCCAAATTATTAACTAATGTCTTGCTTTCTATCTGTGTAACTTCAGCTCTATTAAAATTGTTACCTCATTACCTATCAATTCAAGAAAAACTACAGGTTATAGAATCTGAAATTGAGGTGACAACAGAGAGACTGCAGAATGATCAGGAAAAATTTAGCCGTTATTTTGATCCGGGTCAAGTTCAGACTATTATGCAGGAGCAAAGTAACCAAGTAGAGTCTCATCAAATACCGATAATTTGGTTGGAAGATAATGGTATTAAACAAAGCCCACAATCTAATTCTTCTCTATAGTTATTTAGGACTTGGGAGTTAAATTAATCTGAATGAATAAATATTAATTAAATATTAAGTATATGTGTGGGGAAGTAATCGAAAAAATTGTATTTCTAAAATAGTAGTCCTACCAAACCAATGATTGAAGAAGAATCATGGTGGTTAGTTGACATAAAGATTAAATCCAATTTAAGTGCTGCTTGGCTACTGAATAAATAAAGGCACTTGACATACTCTCCGGGATAAATGCACAGAACAGATCGAGAAACCAGAATTCAATGTTTAACAAGTCCACTTAAATTAAATTGTGGTCAGGGAATCAAATCAATCGAATTATTTTTTCTCTAAGGGTTTGCTCTATTTCAATATCCTGTTCTTGTCTTTCCTCTGGTACAGTTTAAACCTTAAAAAAATTTAATTTTCTGGGACTTATTGCTGAGAGCTGTTCTGAATAAAAGTATTAGGTGAAGTTAACCCTATAAATGTAGTTTAATAGATGTAAACGCTACAATTAGTTAGTCGATTATTTTTAGAGATACGAAATAAAATGGAGTTTATTTTATTATAGCATAAAGTTTGCCTAAAATGGTAAGTATCTATATACTACTCCAGTAATCAAATCTAGAGATGAAGCAGAACTTTACTTCAACCACATAAAGATGCAGAGAAAAGGACAAACAGACACTCCACAAAATCTAATTTCAAAATACAACTTTTTATGCTCTGCTTTTTATGATCGGCGGGCCGGATACTTTAAAAGTTATGTATAAAATAAAATAAATATTAATATCATATCAAACTTAAGCTTTCGGTGGGTTACTCTAAATCACAGAGATTATTAACTTTACCCGGGGGAGTGCATATGACCCTAACCTAACTTAATAAAGTGAAACGGCTAATTGGAAGTTAGTTTTATTATGGTATAGGTCAGGGAAAGAGTATACCACCGCCTGAGTCAATTAAGCTGCATTTGTTAATACAAATTGAGATGTTATAAGTTCTAGTGCGGCTTGATATTGTTTGTCAGCTTCTGTGGTAATTTGGTTAGGCAAAATCGGGTCTTGTTTAATCACAACATCAGGGATAATCCCCTGCTTATTAATATCTATATGGTTTGGCGTTTCATACTTGGCAACGGTAACTGCTAATCCCGATCCATCAGATAGATCAAATAAAGATTGAATTAAACCCTTGCCAAAAGTTTTTTCTCCTACAAGCATTGCACGACCATTATCCTGGAGTGCGCCAGCTAGAATTTCACTAGCACTCGCAGTTCCCTTATTAGTTAATACAACTAATGGGGCATTGGTTATAGCAATACCAACAGCCTCAAAACTACCAAGAACTCTTTGTCTATTAACCGTGTAAACAATTGTACCGTCGTCTAACCACAGACGAGCAATTCCTACACCAGCTTGTAATAGTCCACCTGGATTATTTCGTAAATCAAGTATATAGCCAATAGCTCCCTTCTGCTCAAAACTCTCTATTACTTGGCTAATTTCTGCCGTAGCGTTAGCATTAAATTGACTCAGACGAATATAACCGATAGGTCCAGCTTGAGAGTTAGACTTTAACTTGGCGTAAACTGGATTAATCTCTATTTGATCCCGAATTATGGTTATGTCTTGGGGTTGGTCCCTACTTTCTTTCAAAATTGTTAGTATCACAGGAGAGCCAACAGTGCCCCGCATTCTATTTGCAGCTTCGTCTAATGAAAACTCTGTGGTTGGATGGCCATCAATCTTGACGACGCGATCGCCTGCCTGGATACCAGCAGTTTCAGCAGGAGAACCTTCTAAGGGAGAAATAACTATTAGTTCTCCTGTTTGAGAGTCCAGGGCAATTTGTAAACCCACTCCTGTTAATTCTCCAGAAGTATCAACCTGTAAATTACGATACTGCTGTGGTTTTAGAAGTCGCGTGAATGGGTCTTCTAGGCTAGCTAACATTTCTTGAATAGTGCTATAGGTTTCTTCTCTAGTTGTCAGGGGTTTCTTCATCAAATTTTGACGCACAAACCACCAGTTTTGATGATTGAAAGAATCATCAACATAAGCCAAATTGACTATACGCCAAGCTTCTCCCAATAAGCCCTGTTCTTCAGTTAATGCTGTTGCAGAAGATATCCAAAGTCCCCAACTCAGAAGAATTGGTAGTATTAATAGAAGTGGAATTTGCAAAAATCTTTTTTTCATGAAACAAAAGTATAGAATGATTAATCCTTGATAATTGGCCAATATAGTTAAATCGTTTGATTAAATTTCTAGGGTAAACAAAAATTATAGAGAATATCAAACTCTACAAAAATTGTCATCTTATCTGAAATATATCTACAAATTATGTTAAATTTTCTTACTAGAGGGTAAGCAAAGATAAATATTTATTTTGTTTTGTTAAGAAATTAACTTGCTGCTTGATTCCTTTGTCAGTTGGTATCATATTTGTATAGCTGATTCAAAGGTTGATGTGAGTATCTTTTCCTAGCTACCCATAAACTGAATTTATTAATATTCCAGCAATATTCATCTAGGATTTTTGGCTTCATGTTCTCAAAACAGGTAACTGATTCACCCGCTTATAAGTGGTTTGACGAACGCTTAGAAGTTCAAGCGCTCGCAGACGACATTTCTAGCAAATATGTTCCACCCCATGTAAATATTTTTTACTGCTTAGGTGGAATTACTCTGGTTTGCTTTTTGATCCAGTTTGCTACTGGATTTGCTATGACTTTCTACTACAAGCCAACAGTAACAGAAGCATTAGCATCAGTCCAATACATTATGACTGAAGTTAACTTTGGTTGGCTCATTCGTTCCATCCACCGTTGGTCTGCCAGTATGATGGTGTTGATGATGATTCTTCATACTTTCCGGGTTTACCTCACAGGTGGCTTCAAAAAGCCTCGCGAATTAACCTGGGTAACAGGGGTAGTTATGGCTGTAATTACTGTTAGCTTTGGAGTAACTGGTTATTCCTTGCCTTGGGACCAAATTGGTTATTGGGCGGTAAAAATTGTGTCTGGTGTACCTGATGCAATTCCATTTGTTGGTCCATTCATCGTAGAACTGATGCGTGGTAGTACAAGTGTTGGTCAAGCAACCCTAACTCGTTTCTACAGTCTTCATACTTTTGTACTACCCTGGTTTATTGCAGTGTTTATGCTACTGCATTTCTTAATGATTCGTAAGCAAGGTATTTCAGGACCTTTGTAAGTTAAGCTATCAATAATTAAATACTAGCTTTCAGTTGTTACGGAGAAAAAAAAGATTATGTCTACTTTAAAAAAGCCAGATCTCAGCGATCCTCAATTAAGAGCTAAGTTAGCTAAAGGTATGGGTCACAACTACTATGGTGAACCTGCTTGGCCTAACGATTTGCTCTATATATTCCCAGTAGTAATTGTAGGTACAATTGCTTTATGCGTAGGTTTAGCTGTACTAGATCCTGCTATGATTGGTGAGCCAGCAGATCCATTTGCTACTCCTCTAGAAATTTTGCCTGAGTGGTATTTCTGGCCAGTTTTTCAAATTCTACGTGTTGTACCTAATAAACTGTTAGGTATTGTGGCCATGGCTTCTATTCCTTTAGGATTAATGTTGGTTCCTTTCATTGAAAGTGTCAATAAGTTCCAAAATCCTTTTCGTCGCCCTGTAGCTACTGCTGTATTTCTATTTGGTACTGCAGTTACTCTATGGTTAGGTATTGGTGCTACTTTACCAATTGATAAATCCTTGACTTTTGGTCTATTCTAAGACTTGGATTTATAAAATTTTTCCCCCTTTGTGGATTTTCAATCATAACTACAATAACTACATTTGTGTTTGTAGAGATTATTGACTAGGGGTTGATATTAATCCCCTCGCCTTTTGGCCAGGGGATTTTCATTTCGTAAAGTTATCCTTGATTCTATTATAATTTTAGGATTCTCAAGATAAATCTAGCAGTTTGCGCATAATTTTCTAGAGCCTGAACTTTGGAAGATTTATACTTTTGTCTTTTCTATGGCTTTTTGTATACTTAAAAGAGTAAGTTCTGTGAGGATATCTAGAATTCAAATCATTCTATGATTGCTTTCTATTCTCAAACTGAAACTTTTGATAGTGATTTTTTAGTTTCCATCTTTTTAACTTGAGTAAGAAAGAGTTTTTGTAGCTCAGAATTAGTGGGTTGATTTAAGCATAGTTTCTAATTTTTAGACAGCAGTAAGCTAGACTATCATTCCCAAAAATATGACAAAAACACATAACTTTCTACTCTGATATTTTTTCTGGTATTGGACAAATAAAATACTTAAATCTGGCTTTTATAATTGTTATCTAAACTAATAATATAATAACAGCCTTATTACTTTTTTCACTAATAAAAAGTTGCCTTAAAAGGGGGAAGTTTCAGACTCATTTTTCGGGTCAGTTGCTCTCAAGGTTAGTCTACAAAATATGCATTTGTGCTTCTGATTTTTGCATATTTTTGTTACCTCAGTTCTTAAACCTGGATGTTTGCCAATTCTACTACTCAAGTCTATCTACTCACTGCTTTATCGTGATTGATCATGGGCTTTAATATGACTATGATAAGAATATCTAACTAATAGTTTGTATTTCTACGCAAATATATCATGGGCTCTGATGTTTCTAAACCTATTCCCTTATAACCAAAATTGTCTATGTACTAAATAAAATACTTAGTACTATACCATAAAATTTATTCTGTAAAAAAAACAATTTATGATTGAAAAAAACTAGAGAAAGTTATCCGTTCTGAGGAGAAGTTTTAGATCTGAGGAGAAGTTTTAGACCTAATCATTTTATAAATTGAATTTGGAGATAAAATTGAATAAACAAGTTGAGAAAAAAAAAAGAAATATATTTGTTTTTTTGGAAATTTTTTCTTCTGAAGGTGGCATTCAATCTTATGTAAGAGATATTTTTCAAGCTTACATAGACTTAAAAAATAATGTAAAACCTAATGACACCTTTCAAGAATCAGATATTTTCTTACTAAGGGATGGTCAATATTGTGAAAATCCCTATCAGTCGAAGACCCTAAATTTCTATTATTTTAAAACTAAGTTTGTTTGGTTAGGAAGATTAAAGTTAGCTACAACATTACTATGGTTTTTAATTAAAAAACAACCATTACAAGTTTTTTGTGGTCATATTAATTTGGCTCCATTGGTTAAAGCTTTGTGTGTACCTCTGGGTATTCCCTATACAGTTTTAACTTATGGTAAGGAAGTATGGGAGCCACTACCAGATAAATATCAACAGGCATTAAAACAAGCTACTAAAATTCTAACTATTAGTCGTTACAGTCGCGATCGCTGTTGTGAAAGTAACCATCTCAATCCGGAAAAGTTTCATTTGTTGCCTTGTATGGTGGATGGAGATAAGTTTATTCCTGGACCATCACCGGTAGATTTGATTAAGGCTTACAATCTTCAGGGAGCAAAGGTATTAATGACTGTAGCTAGACTTTGGTCGGGAGACCCCTATAAAGGCGTTGATGTTACCATTAAATCTCTGCCAATTATACTGCAATTTTTTCCAGAAGTCAAGTATTTAGTAATTGGACGGGGAGATGACCAACCTCGCTTGGCTAAGTTAGCTCAAGATTTAGGAATAGGTGAAAAAGTGGTATTTGCAGGTTTTGTGCCCACAGAGAATTTGGTTAAACATTATCAGGTAGCTGATGCTTATGTGATGCCTTCTTTTGAAGGCTTTGGTATTGTTTATTTAGAGGCAATGGCCTGTGGAGTGCCTGTTTTGTCTGGAGATGCTGATGGTTCGGCGGAACCTTTACAAGATGGAAGGTTAGGATGGCGGGTACCTCACCGAAGTCCAGAAGCAGTAGCTAATGCTTGTATAGAGATGCTGAAGGGAGAGGATAAAAGGTCTGATGGTCAATGGTTGCGAGAGGAAAGTTTAAAGGTTTTTGGTAGGGTAGCTTTTACTGAGAGAGTAAGACAACTATGAAATTTGTGATTAGGATAGAGAAGGAGGTTAAGTATTCAGCTTTCAGCTTTTTTCAGCTTTTAAAGGTAATAAGTTACTAAAGTTAGCTAAATGTGACTTTTTTGTTCATAAGTTTTAATTATCCTGGGAGACTAATTCTTTCTTCGGTGTGATAATGGGTTAATAATTTATAACTGGTAGCTGATAGTTAACGGCTAAATGCTTACGAAGAGAGTTTATTAAAGGAGATAATTAAGTGAATCAAGGGAACTCAAAAATATTTCAATTAACTATATCTAATATTCGTAATTGGCTAGTTTTTTTAGCTGTTATTTGGTTTCTGGGTTCTGTAGGGTTGGGATGGTTAATTAATTCGATTTTAATATTATTTGGTTTTATTGTAATTACACCTATAGTTGCATTTATTGGTCTACGTTGGTGGTTAAATCGCAATGTAATTACGGATAAATGTCCTATTTGCAGTCATGAATTTACTGCTTTAAATCAGACTCAATGTCAATGTCCTAGTTGTGGAGAACCTCTTAAGGTTGAAGGAGGTCATTTTAATAGATTGACTCCTCCTGGTACAATTGATGTTTCTGCTGTGGAAGTTAATGGGCAAAAAATTGAAGATTAAATGTATCAAAAATTAGATGTATTAAAAGGGAATTAGGAATGATAAATGGGGAAAAAGTATTCATTATTTATCTGTTTTCAAAGTTACGATTAAGTTTTTTTTCTTAAGCTATAAGGAATTAATTTATGAATAGTTTTATAAAAGTAATTCTTGTGGTTGGTAAATATAATTATTAATATAGCAATCCTCGCATAGGTTGTAGCAAAATTTCATCCTGAAAAAGTTTTAGACAATTAATTATTAACTTAAATAGTTTAAAATAACTGCAAAGATTATCAAATTTTTTGATTATTTTTTTTGTCTTGCAGGCAATTATCTTCAACAGGTTTTTTTGAGGAGCATTTGGAGAAAAATTTGTACAATTTATCAACGATTCTTCTTCTGGTAAATCTTGATTGATTAACATTAAATATTCTTGAGATTCTTGAGGGTTATGATAAGTTGCACAGTCCCCAAATATTGCTAATTTTTTTCTGGCTTTTGCTATTGTAAATATTTAACTAATTAAACAGTGTTTTCAGTATTTATGCTATTTAATTATTCAACAATAAATTCCTTGTTTTTATAGTCTCAGGCTCTATAATAGTTTTTTTTCTAATCATTTTTAATGGGAATTTATATTGAAAATAATGAGACATACTTTAAAAAAAAATGTTTAGTGCAGGGGTAAAATGCTCTTGCTTTTATTGTGAAAAAAAATCTGACAATGTGTTATTTAGGTAAAAATTTATTGTTTAGGAATTAGCGATCGCTTCTCTGAGTATAACTAGATTTTTATAGTTATGGTAATTTTTTCTTAGAGGCGATCGCTTCCAAATATTATAGCAGTCGAAGCAAAGTTTAGGACATTACTAAATGCTAAAATTATCTCAGAGATTACTTCTGAATTCTTAGTTACCAGTAGTGCTATACTTCGACTGCTATATGATAAATATTACACTAGCTTTTCAGGCATAATTAGGTACAAATTTTTATGACTTTAGGAAATAGCAAATAAAGGATATGTTAAGCATAGCTGAAAAAGAACAAAAAGTATTATGGAGAATATTTTTAACTGTAATAAGTATTTCACTTCCAATTGCATTAAATTATTTATCCAGTGACAATAAATTATTGAAATACCTGTCTTATATTGTCCTATTCATTTGGGGTATCCTAGTAATTTACTTGTTATTTTCTGGGTTTATAAAGTATTACAAGACTAGAAATACATTTAGGCGTTTATTAACAGTAAGAGATAAAAAAGTCATTGACAATTATCTGACTGCTGTAAACCAGGAAGTAGAATTTGAACTTGGATTTGATCTAAAAAGTAATTATGTAAGTTTATCCGGAGAGCCAGGAAATCCAAATGGTCTGATGTCTCAACAAGCTTATGAAGAAAAAGGAGGTAGTCAGCGAACTAACATAGCAAATCTTGATAAATACTTGTTATCTCCAAACAAATCTAGGGTATTTATATACGGTCCTCCAGGAAGTGGAAAGTCTACAACTTTATATAAAGCACTTGCAAACTATACCAAAGAATTTTCCGAAAGCATAGGAGATTTTATTCCCATTTTTATTCATGCTAATGATGTTGAAAAAGTGTTAAACAAGCATGGTAAAAATATAACAAAAATTCTGGCATTTATTACAAATGTATATGAACTTAATGGTAAGTTATCAAAGCCTGAGTTTAAAGATTTTATAGTTTTATGGAATAAGAAACTATCTCTCAATTTTGTGATTATTATTGATGCTTTAGATGAGTTTATAGACAAAAGTAAACGGGAAACTCTCTTTGATTATTTATCAATTTTAATGAAAAATAGCGGTAATAAAACTAGATGGATTTTATCATGTAGAGAAGAAGAATATAAAGCGTATGCTAATACTTTGCAAGTAGCAAATATCAGAATAAAACCCATGAGTGTACTGCAAATTAAAGAACTTTTAAATAAGCGATTAACAAGTTTGCAACACGATACTTTAGCCCAGAATCAAATTAGAAAAACTATTTTGACAATCATAAATACTAATGCAGAACAGGAATCCTTTTTAAGGAACCCTTACTATTTATCGTTATGGCTATATCAAGTTTCATTCTCTTCTGATAAATCAGATTTTGCTGATACAAAAAATCGCATCCCATCTATCAGCAGTTTGCACGATCTAGAGTTAAAACGGGAGATATTAAAAGGTATGGATATAAATCCACAAAACCGTTTTGAAAAAATAGAACCAGTCCTATTTAAATACCTTTTGGAAGTATTATCAGTTTTGAGCTTTCATCTTATGAGGATATCTTTAAAAATTCAACAAACTTCTCATTACGGTGTAAGTATTTCCAATGATAGTATTGTTAATTCACTATATGAAAAATACAAATATTTGAAAAATGATATAGTCAATTTTGACAAAAAAATAAGCCAAAGGTTAGCTCAATATCAATCTTATGAACTATCAGTAGATAAAATCCAAGAACTCAAAATTATTGAAAGTGATAGACAGTTTATAAGAATACTGAAAATCTTAAATACCTCTCAGTTGCAGTGGCAAAATTTAGGTTTGAGAAGTCAAAATAAATTTGATTTTTTTATTGTAATTCCTAGTATTATGGATCTGGCAGAACAATATCGCCTAATAGAATTAGATGCCAATAATGATTATTTTTCTAGATTTTTTAATTAAAGAGCTGCTGACTATTTGGCAGCTCGCTATCTTGTTGAAAATGGCTTGAAGGAAATACTCCAGAAAGGAGAAATTAATTTTTGGTTATTCAGAACAATAGCAATTTCAATTGGTATTTCTAAGGAACTTCATAAGATATTAGACCCTAAAGTTGCATCTAGAGACCCTGTATTAGCGACAGCAGTTGTAAATGGCCTTTCATTTGTCAGAGCTGATGACAAAAAGCTCCTGAGTGGGTTTATTCAAAGTTTTGTGGCACAACTCCTCAAGCGGAAAAATTTTGATTTATCCCATAAAGAATATGATCCTTGTAGTCCCTTAAGAGTTTTAAAATTCCTGAGTAGGTTATCTTCAAATGGCTATAGTAGCTTCTTTTTTCTCCCTCTTGGTTTGTTTAAAATGCTTCTTCAACGCAGGGATACAAGTATTGCAGATGCAGCAGCTATTACTCTTCTTACCTACGCATCTAGAACTAAATTTAACATTAATATTTGGATAATTATGCTGCAATATTTGTTAAGAAATTCTGTTCGTTTTGAATTATATCTAAAAGTTTATAACGGTTTTTCTACAGCAATTTATAGAGGTTTAATTGGAGATGTATAATCAGCGATCGCTCACTAAAAATTCTTTTTGGAATTGGTTTTTTTGTATAACTTTACCTTTAGCTTTTGGATATACTTTAACTACTTTTATTGCCCTAGTATATCTTTGGCTATTATGGTTTCTTTTTCAGGAAAGCCAAAGTAGAATTGTTATGCTTTTACCGTTTGTCTATTGTATTTTTGCTTTAGCCTATTCAATATTTGCTTATTTCAGATCGGGAATAGCTATTCCTAAGTCAATTATAGTTGGATGGCATTATTATGTTGCTAAATTTTGCTGGAAAAATCCAATTATTATTATATTATTAGTATTTTGTATACTTGCTGTCCGTCAACTGTATCAACCTCCATAATTTAGTTTATCAGAGCTTGAATTAGTGAAAGAAAAAGTAACGCAATTGGAAACTAAATTAAATCAAACTGTTTCTGAAAAGATAGAGAGTTTAGAAATTTCATTGGCAGAGGAGTTAAGCCTATCAAATAAGGTGAGAAATTCAGAAAATTATCAAGAACTTTACAGACAGCCACCCCCTGGTAGAGCCTCTCAATCAAAAATTGATAGAATTAATAATATTTATTGGAAATTTAAGAATGAAGTTAAGTATCAAGAAAAATATGTAGATCAAGCACAAGGGAATTTAGAGAAAATAAAAGGTAGTATTAGGTCTATTGGTGAAGACCTTGATAGTTTGATATCTGAGCTAGAAAATATATGCAGTTTAGCCAATAATAATCAAGAAGTTGGCGATGAAAAATATTTAGCTAAAAAGAATGAGTATTGTAATAAATTAAGAGATATTTATTTGCCACTAAAAGAGTCTACAAATTCAAGCTCAAATAACTTTAAAATTTTTAGTAATAATTTAATAAGGATTGAAGAAAATGTTTCAGATGCCAAAAGATTTCTTCCTTCTTGGAATAATTGGCTAGCTGCACAAAAAAAGGTTGTAGATACTAGATTAATTACTAGAGAACAGATAGATAATTGGATAGAATGTGCGAATCGTGAGTTGGATTTTGTTGATCAAACAATTGATAATATAGACAGTGTTATACAAACAATTCCACAAGAAAAATCAGAGCTTATTCGTAAGATTAAAACTATAGAAAAAGAATCTGACAATTTTGAGCTTCAGATTAGTGAATATGAAAACGTGAAAAGTTTGACATTAAATAAGGAAATTATTAGTGGTACAGAAAATAATTTATTCCTCATAAATGATTTATTTGATCAAATTTCTCAAGCTGAAAAAAAGACTAAAATTTTAGTTGATAATTTAAGAAAGGAATCTGATAAAATAGAGGATAGAATCACACCCCTTAATAACTTATATTTTGAAGGTCGCGATCTTCTGAAAGCTCCAAGATTTACTCAGGGGGCATTAAGTCAAAAACCTAATCTTCAAAGAAGGGTAGAAAATGTTAATAATTTCAGGGTTAATGAACTTCCTTCTTTGAAAGAAAAAATACAGAATGAACTTGATAGTTATAAGTCTCTGCAAAAGTCAATATTTCAGAAGTTAGGAGAAACTCGGTTATCAGTTAAAAATACCCAGGAGAGGTTTGAATACTTGAACAAAAGTATAGAAAAACGGCGTTTTATATCTACTATCCAATGGTCTGCTATCTTAGTAGTAATTGTAGCAGTTGTGATTACTATAGGTTACCACTTATATAGAAAAAGAATTTTGAGAAAACTAAACTGTCTTGATTATAAGAATTTAAAGAAACTACTTGCTAGGATTAAGGATACTAAAGAATCTTTCACAATTAGACTAGAAGCAATAAAACTAATCTACGAACATCAAAATAATTTTAATATTGACAAATTAGAATCATTAGTAAAACAACTAAAAGATACGGTAAAACAGATGGAAAAGTTTAAATATGATGATGATATAAAAGTTATTGGGGAGCTCAGAAAAGTAACAGAGTCTCTTGAGCTACGTCTAATGGAAAAGCGGAGTTTTAAATAACTTAGAAATTAAAGACTGAAACATAGATAATTGACTATTAGGCTGATTAAATTCAAATAGAATTGTACATACTTCAAACAACATAATATATAAGGAATTAGTATCATGAAATTAGAAAATTTTCGAGTTTATCCTAGTATATCAATACTACGCTCTAATAACATACTAAGTAATTATTAGGAAGCTGAAACCTGACATCTGAATGGTTACTATCTGACAAAAATATTAAAAGAATCTGCATAGTTTCAATATCTTAATTTTCAATTATTAAAATATAGACTATCAGTTCTCGAAGTTAGGATTTAAAACTAATGAAACGTTTAGCATTACTTAGTACATCTGATAAAACAGGTCTGATTGATTTAGCAAAAAGTCTAGTTACAGAATTTGACTATGAAATAATTAGTAGTGGCGGTACTGCTAAAACTCTCAAAGATGCTGGAATTTATGTTACTAAGGTATCTGACTATACGGGATTTCCAGAAATTTTAGGAGGTAGAGTTAAAACATTACATCCTCGCATTCATGGGGGTATTTTAGCAAGAAAAGATTTGCCTCAAGATGTTGAAGAACTAAATGCTAATAATATTCGACCTATTGACTTAGTTGTTGTTAATTTATACCCCTTTGAAGAAACAATTTCTAAACCAGAAGTTACTCTGGCAGAAGCAATTGAAAAAATTGATATTGGCGGACCTGCAATGTTAAGAGCATCAGCTAAAAATTTTGCTCATCTGACAGTTTTATGCAACCATTTTCAATACAATTCTTATTTAGAAGAGTTAAGAAAAAATGCCGGGGAAGTATCCTTAGAATTTCGTCAAAAATGTGCATTAGCAGGATTTAAACATACCGCAACTTACGACCAGGCGATCGCTACTTATTTACAGGAGCAACAAACAACTTCTGAGTCGGAAAAATCAGAAAAAGAAATATTTTTTCTCTCTGGCAAAAAAATTAAAACTTTGCGTTATGGAGAAAACCCTCATCAATATGCAACTTGGTATCAAAGAGGAATTAATGCTAGTGGTTGGGGTGCAAGTAAAATTATTCAAGGTAAAGAATTAAGCTATAATAATTTAGTAGATTTAGAAGCAGCAAGACGGATTATTATAGAATTTTCTGATGCTCCGACTGTAGCAATTCTTAAACATACAAATCCTTGTGGAGTTGCAGTTGATGAAACTATTTTGGCAGCTTATGAAAGAGCTTTTGCCGGAGATTCAGTTTCAGCTTTTGGAGGAATTGTTGCTTTAAATAAATCTATTGATGCAGCAACTGCTAAGGCAATGACTAAGACCTTTTTGGAATGTGTAGTTGCTCCTGGATGTGAACCTGAAGCGGAGAAAATTTTTAAATCTAAATCTAAATTAAGAGTCTTAATTTCACCATATTTCAAACAGAGTGAACCGGAAACTATAAAAGTAATTTCTGGGGGTTTTTTAGTACAAGATACTGATGATACGATAGATAATTATAGTGATTGGAAAATCGTTACAGAAAAACAACCAACTACTGAACAAATAGAAGAATTAATGTTTGCTTGGAAGGTGGTGAAGCACGTTAAGTCTAATGCAATTGTTGTGACAAAAAATCGAGCTACTGTTGGTATTGGTGCGGGTCAAATGAATAGAGTCGGGGCAGTAAAAATAGCTTTGGAACAAGCAGGGGAAAAAGCTATTGGAGGTGTATTAGCTAGTGACGCTTTTTTCCCTTTTGATGATTCCGTAAAAACAGCAGCAGCAGCAGGAGTAACTGCAATTATTCAACCAGGTGGTAGTCTGAAAGATAAAGATTCTATTGCTGCAGCAAATGAATTAGGTTTGATAATGATACTCACCGGAATTCGTCACTTTTTACATTAGAAAAAGCCGGATAAGTTATCAGTTTTTAGTTCTCTGTTTTTAGTGATAATTTACATAATATGCATTACCTTTAACTCCAGAAGTGACAAAATTAAATTGACTCTGCTCAGAATTTTTGAGATGAGAAAAAGTCGGATGTGGGAAAGGATATTTTCATTTTACTTAAAGCAATTTTGGCGATTCAGTAATTAATATAATGTATCTATTTCTCCAGAAGCGACAAAATAAAATTAGTCATTAATATGATGTATTTATTTCTCCATAAGTGGCAAAATTAAATTGACTCTGCTCAGAATTTTTGAGATGAGAAAAAGTCGGATGTGGGAAAGGATATTTTCATTTTACTTAAAGCAATTTTGGCGATTCAGTAATTAATATAATGTATCTATTTCTCCAGAAGCGACAAAATAAAATTAGTCATTAATATGATGTATTTATTTCTCCATAAGTGGCAAAATTAAATTGACTCTGCTCAGAATTTTTGAGATGAGAAAAAGTCGGATTTGGGAAAGGATATTTTCATTTTACTTAAAGCAATTTTGGCGATTCAGTAATTAATATGATGTATCTATTTATCCAGAAGTGACAAAATAAAATGAGTAATTAATATGATGTATTTATTTCTCCAAAAGCGGCAAAATTAAATTGACTCTGCTCAGAATTTTTGAGATGAGAAAAAGTCGGATGTGGGAAAGGATATTTTCATTTTACTTAAAGCAATTTTGGCGATTCAGTAATTAATATAATGTATCTATTTCTCCAGAAGCGACAAAATAAAATTAGTCATTAATATGATGTATTTATTTCTCCATAAGTGGCAAAATTAAATTGACTCTGCTCAGAATTTTTGAGATGAGAAAAAGTCGGATTTGGGAAAGGATATTTTCATTTTACTTAAAGCAATTTTGGCGATTCAGTAATTAATATGATGTATCTATTTATCCAGAAGTGACAAAATAAAATGAGTAATTAATATGATGTATTTATTTCTCCAAAAGCGGCAAAATTAAATTGACTCTGCTCAGAATTTTTGAGATGAGAAAAAGTCGGATGTGGGAAAGGATATTTTCATTTTACTTAGAGCAATTTTGGCGATTCAGTAATTAATATGATGTATCTATTTATCCAGAAGCGACAAAATAAAATGAGTAATTAATATGATGTATCTATTTCTCTAGAAGTGACAAAATTAAATTGACTCTGCTCAGAATTTTTGAGATGAGAAAAAGTCGGATGTGGGAAAGGATATTTTCATTTTACTTAGAGCAATTTTGGCGATTCAGTAATTAATATGATGTATCTATTTATCCAGAAGCGACAAAATAAAATGAGTAATTAATATGATGTATCTATTTCTCCAGAAGTGACAAAATTAAATTGACTCTGCTCAGAATTTTTGAGATGAGAAAAAGTCGGATGTGGGAGAGGATATTTTCATTTTACTTAGAGCAATTTTGGCGATTCAGTAATTAATATGATGTATCTATTTCTCTAGAAGCGGCAAAATAAAATTGACTCTGCTCAGAATTTTTGAGATGAGAAAAAGTCAGATGTGGGAAAGGATATTTTCATTTTACTTAGAGCAATTTTGGCGATTCAGTAATTAATATGATGTATCTATTTATCCAGAAGCGACAAAATAAAATGAGTAATTAATATGATGTATTTATTTCTCCAAAAGTGGCAAAATTAAATTGACTCTGCTCAGAATTTTTGAGATGAGAAAAAGTCGGATATGGAAGAGGATAGTTTCATTTTACTTAGAGTAATTTTGGCGATTCAGTAATTAATATAATGTATCTATTTATCCAGAAGCGACAAAATAAAATGAGTAATTAATATGATGTATTTATTTCTCCAAAAGTGGCAAAATTAAATTGACTCTGCTCAGAATTTTTGAGATGAGAAAAAGTCGGATATGGAAGAGGATAGTTTCATTTTACTTAGAGCAATTTTGGCGATTCAGTAATTAATATAATGTATCTATTTCTCCAGAAGCGACAAAATAAAATTAGTCATTAATATGATGTATTTATTTCTCCATAAGTGGCAAAATTAAATTGACTCTGCTCAGAATTTTTGAGATGAGAAAAAGTCGGATTTGGGAAAGGATATTTTCATTTTACTTAAAGCAATTTTGGCGATTCAGTAATTAATATGATGTATTTATTTCTCCAAAAGCGGCAAAATTAAATTGACTCTGCTCAGAATTTTTGAGATGAGAAAAAGTCGGATGTGGGAAAGGATATTTTCATTTTACTTAAAGCAATTTTGGCGATTCAGTAATTAATATAATGTATCTATTTCTCCAGAAGCGACAAAATAAAATTAGTCATTAATATGATGTATTTATTTCTCCATAAGTGGCAAAATTAAATTGACTCTGCTCAGAATTTTTGAGATGAGAAAAAGTCGGATTTGGGAAAGGATATTTTCATTTTACTTAAAGCAATTTTGGCGATTCAGTAATTAATATGATGTATCTATTTATCCAGAAGTGACAAAATAAAATGAGTAATTAATATGATGTATTTATTTCTCCAAAAGCGGCAAAATTAAATTGACTCTGCTCAGAATTTTTGAGATGAGAAAAAGTCGGATGTGGGAAAGGATATTTTCATTTTACTTAGAGCAATTTTGGCGATTCAGTAATTAATATGATGTATCTATTTATCCAGAAGCGACAAAATAAAATGAGTAATTAATATGATGTATCTATTTCTCTAGAAGTGACAAAATTAAATTGACTCTGCTCAGAATTTTTGAGATGAGAAAAAGTCGGATGTGGGAAAGGATATTTTCATTTTACTTAGAGCAATTTTGGCGATTCAGTAATTAATATGATGTATCTATTTATCCAGAAGCGACAAAATAAAATGAGTAATTAATATGATGTATCTATTTCTCCAGAAGTGACAAAATTAAATTGACTCTGCTCAGAATTTTTGAGATGAGAAAAAGTCGGATGTGGGAGAGGATATTTTCATTTTACTTAGAGCAATTTTGGCGATTCAGTAATTAATATGATGTATCTATTTCTCTAGAAGCGGCAAAATAAAATTGACTCTGCTCAGAATTTTTGAGATGAGAAAAAGTCAGATGTGGGAAAGGATATTTTCATTTTACTTAGAGCAATTTTGGCGATTCAGTAATTAATATGATGTATCTATTTATCCAGAAGCGACAAAATAAAATGAGTAATTAATATGATGTATTTATTTCTCCAAAAGTGGCAAAATTAAATTGACTCTGCTCAGAATTTTTGAGATGAGAAAAAGTCGGATATGGAAGAGGATAGTTTCATTTTACTTAGAGTAATTTTGGCGATTCAGTAATTAATATAATGTATCTATTTATCCAGAAGCGACAAAATAAAATGAGTAATTAATATGATGTATTTATTTCTCCAAAAGTGGCAAAATTAAATTGACTCTGCTCAGAATTTTTGAGATGAGAAAAAGTCGGATATGGAAGAGGATAGTTTCATTTTACTTAGAGCAATTTTGGCGATTCAGTAATTAATATGATGTATCTATTTCTCCAAAAGCGACAAAATAAAATTAGTCATTAATATGATGTATTTATTTCTCCAGAAGCGGCAAAATTAAATTTACTCTGCTCAGAATTTTTGAGATGAGAAAAAGTCGGATGTGGGAAAGGATATTTTCATTTTACTTAGAGCAATTTTGGCGATTCAGTAATTAATATGATGTATCTATTTCTCCAGAAGTGACAAAATAAAATTAGTAATTAATATGATGTATCTATTTCTCCAGAAGTGACAAAATTAAATTGACTCTGCTCAGAATTTTTGAGATGAGAAAAAGTCGGATGTGGGAGAGGATATTTTCATTTTACTTAGAGCAATTTTGGCGATTCAGTAATTAATATGATGTATCTATTTCTCCAGAAACGACAAAATCACATGAGTAATTAATATGATGTATCTATTTCTCTAGAAGTGACAAAATTAAATTGACTCTGCTCAGAATTTTTGAGATGAGAAAAAGTCGGATGTGGGAGAGGATATTTTCATTTTACTTAGAGCAATTTTGGCGATTCAGTAATTAAGATGATGTATCTATTTCTCCAGAAGTGGCAAAATTAAATTGACTCTGCTCAGAATTTTTGAGATGAGAAAAAGTCGGATGTGGGAAAGGATATTTTCATTTTACTTAGAGCAATTTTGGCGATTCAGTAATTAATATGATGTATCTATTTCTCCAGAAGCGACAAAATCACATGAGTAATTAATATGATGTATCTATTTCTCTAGAAGTGACAAAATTAAATTGACTCTGCTCAGAATTTTTGAGATGAGAAAAAGTCGGATATGGAAGAGGATATTTTCATTTTACTTAGAGCAATTTTGGCGATTCAGTAATTAATATGATGTATCTATTTATCCAGAAGCGACAAAATAAAATGAGTAATTAATATGATGTATCTATTTCTCCAGAAGTGACAAAATTAAATTGACTCTGCTCAGAATTTTTGAGATGAGAAAAAGTCGGATGTGGGAGAGGATATTTTCATTTTACTTAGAGCAATTTTGGCGATTCAGTAATTAATATGATGTATCTATTTATCCAGAAGCGACAAAATAAAATGAGTAATTAATATGATGTATCTATTTCTCCAGAAGTGGCAAAATTAAATTGACTCTGCTCAGAATTTTTGAGATGAGAAAAAGTCGGATGTGGGAAAGGATATTTTCATTTTACTTAGAGCAATTTTGGCGATTCAGTAATTAAGATGATGTATCTATTTCTCCAGAAGCGACAAAATAAAATTAGTAATTAATATGATGTATCTATTTCTCCAGAAGTGACAAAATTAAATTGACTCTGCTCAGAATTTTTGAGATGAGAAAAAGTCGGATGTGGGAAAGGATATTTTCATTTTACTTAGAGCAATTTTGGCGATTCAGTAATTAAGATGATGTATCTATTTCTCCAGAAGCGACAAAATAAAATGAGTAATTAATATGATGTATTTATTTCTCCAGAAGTGGCAAAATTAAATTGACTCTGCTCAGAATTTTTGAGATGAGAAAAAGTCGGATGTGGGAAAGGATATTTTCATTTTACTTAGAGCAATTTTGGCGATTCAGTAATTAAGATGATGTATCTATTTCTCCAGAAGCGACAAAATAAAATTAGTAATTAATATGATGTATCTATTTCTCCAGAAGTGACAAAATTAAATTGACTCTGCTCAGAATTTTTGAGATGAGAAAAAGTCGGATGTGGGAGAGGATATTTTCATTTTACTTAGAGCAATTTTGGCGATTCAGTAATTAAGATGATGTATCTATTTCTCCAGAAGCGACAAAATTAAATTAGTAATTAATATGATGTATCTATCTCTCCAGAAGTGACAAAATTAAATTGACTCTGCTCAGAATTTTTGAGATGAGAAAAAGTCAGATGTGGGAAAGGATATTTTCATTTTACTTAGAGCAATTTTGGCGATTCAGTAATTAATATGATGTATCTATTTCTCCAGAAGCGACAAAATAAAATTAGTAATTAATATGATGTATCTATTTCTCCAGAAGTGACAAAATTAAATTGACTCTGCTCAGAATTTTTGAGATGAGAAAAAGTCGGATATGGGAGAGGATAGTTTCATTTTACTTAGGGCAATTTTGGTGATTCAGTAATTAATATAATGTATCTATTTCTCCAGAAGCGACAAAATAAAATTAGTAATTAATATGATGTATCTATTTCTCCAGAAGTGACAAAATTAAATTGACTCTGCTCAGAATTTTTGAGATGAGAAAAAGTCGGATGTGGGAGAGGATATTTTCATTTTACTTAGAGCAATTTTGGCGATTCAGTAATTAAGATGATGTATCTATTTCTCCAGAAGCGACAAAATAAAATGAGTAATTAATATGATGTATCTATTTCTCCAGAAGTGACAAAATTAAATTGACTCTGCTCATAATTTTTGAGATGAGAAAAAGTCGGATGTGGGAGAGGATATTTTCATTTTACTTAGAGCAATTTTGGCGATTCAGTAATTAAGATGATGTATCTATTTCTCCAGAAGCGACAAAATCACATGAGTAATTAATATGATGTATTTATTTCTCCAAAAGCGGCAAAATTAAATTGACTCTGCTCATAATTTTTGAGATGAGAAAAAGTCGGATGTGGGAGAGGATATTTTCATTTTACTTAGAGTAATTTTGGCGATTCAGTAATTAAGATGATGTATCTATTTCTCTAGAAGCGACAAAATAAAATTAGTAATTAATATGATGTATCTATTTCTCCAGAAGCGGTAAAATAAAATTGACTCTGCTCAGAATTTTTGAGATGAGAAAAAGTCGGATGTGGGAGAGGATATTTTCATTTTACTTAGAGCAATTTTGGCGAGTGGAATAGTTATTTACTATCAATATAATATGTCTGTTTTTTCATAAGTGCTACAATAAAAACTCTCCTATAAAGCTGTGAGGCATTACAAACTATTAACCAATTTAAGACATTGATTATTTATCAAAAATATGATAACTACTGTATCCGAAAGCGAACCCCAAGAAGTAAAAATTCAACTCCTATTAGCAGGAGGGCATCAATATACTATTTATCTCAAATCTGATGCACCCTTACTACAACTTTTAGCCAAAACATTATTATCTAAACATCAAAAAAATGAAAATTCTACCCTATTTCAAATTCCTCTAGCAGAAGGTCATTCTGCTTTATGTTTTCCCAGTGAACATTTAGTCGGAATGGTAACCGAACCACCAATTTCTTTACAGAATTTACAGCCACAAGATACTAAAAATAATCTCAAAAATTCTACTAATACTACTCCTAAAATAAACAATTTAGAATCTCATTATTTACTGATAGAAAATTTTCTAAGCCAATCAGAAAATAAACAATTATTGAATTATGTTTTGCAAAGAAAATCAGATTTTTCTCCAACTACAACATCAACTAAAGCTGAAAATTATCGTCGTTCTTTAGTATTGTACTCTTTCCCAAAATTCCAAGAATTGATAGTTAATAGAATTAAAGAAATTTTTCCTGATGTTTTAAATAAGTTGAGTATTCCTGTATTTTCAATTGCTGAAATTGAAAGTCAGTTAACAGCTCATAACAATAATAACTTTTATAAAATTCATAATGATAATGGTTCTCCTGATACTGCAACTAGAGTTCTTACTTATGTTTACTATTTTTATCGAGAACCTAAAGCATTTACAGAAGGTAAGCTAATAATTTATGATAGTAAAATTCAAGGAAAATACTATGTAAAAGCTCAAACATTTAAAAGTATAGAACCTACAAATAATACTATTGTATTTTTCCTCAGTCGTTATATGCATGAAGTTTTGCCGGTAACTTGTCCTTCTCAAGATTTTGCGGATAGTCGCTTTACTATTAATGGTTGGATACGTCGCAGTTAATATAAAATAGATGTCATCAAGTGTCAGGTAAAGCTATTACAGGCAATATGTCTTTTCTATCAAGGTTTTATCATTAATATTTGTACTTTATATACTTGAAATATGCTATCAAATATAAAAGTTAGACCTCAAATAAATAATTATACTCGGTGACAAA
Organism: Trichodesmium erythraeum IMS101; assembly: GCF_000014265.1. Lineage (NCBI taxonomy): Bacteria > Bacillati > Cyanobacteriota > Cyanophyceae > Oscillatoriales > Microcoleaceae > Trichodesmium > Trichodesmium erythraeum. Next base: position 1,774,831 of record NC_008312.1, on the reverse strand, counting down.
TATAATTGAAATTGGGTTAAATAAAAATGTGTTAAAATTGATATTTTTTTTCTTTGGTCTCAAAGAAAAAAAATCTTTAATATGTAATTAGACTAGAGCCATATTTTCAAAAATTTACTACTAGTTGAAACTTTAATAACACCTCCTTTCGCAAATACAAATTTTGCATTTACTATCTATTTCCATAGCTATAATTAGTGATTAAATTAAATTAAATTAGTTTTACCTTAATTTTTAGTTGAATTTGACTACCTGCAAATTTCCTATTGCTCACATAAAAGGAGAAGTAATAACTCATAATTATATTCATTATTATCAGATACATAATGATAATAGAAGGACAAATGTTCCTAAACTAAAAGAGAAGTTACCTATGTTTATTACAGCAATTTTCAGACTTTTAAGGCACAAAATTTATTTGTTTTATTAGGGTAACTCTATGCAAAGTCTCTTAAAGAGTAGTAATGTGGAAAACAGGGTATATAAAAGAAGAAAAAACTGTAGTTTAGCAACTTAAAAAGCGCTATATTTTTATCAATAACTTTAACAATTTTATGGGGTAAATAATTAGTTATATATGATGATAAAATAGATATTTATTACTTCAAACCTACAAAATTATTGAATAAAATTGTGCAAAAAAATAATACTATTATTTTCGTTCTTAGTATTTTTTTTGTACAAAAATTTAAACTTAAATGACTATTATAAAAAAATAAATATGGTTGTTTAACTATTAATTATTAGAGCTATAAAAGTAAGTAAGAAAGAAGAATAAATAAGGATATAGTTATTTAGGAGAGAAAGAATAAATGTTGAAAACAAAGAAAAAATTATAGAGATAGCTGTCTAAAATGAATGGGGATATCTTTTTGAAAGATCTCTGATAGAAATGCACATTTTTATTTGTAGTATTCTTTTTTAAAAATGATGTAATTTATCATAAATATTAGCTAATTTGCTTTGATAGTATTTTAAATGTTGCTCAATATTTAATGTCTGAATGCTTAAATAAAATTGTTTGTCTATTCTAATTCTCTATAATATTTAGAAAGCAAATAATTCAGATTATATATATTCAAATGAGATGGAAATCTAGATTAATTTTTTTTATAATAAAATTTACTATTAAGCAGTAAATAAGTTAAGGCCAATATTTTAAGGGTTCGTTTGTAAAAGCGTGAAGATATTGAAGATATCTTACTCTATAAAACTCTAATCCCTATTTCCTACTCCCTACTCTTTACTACCTACCACAAATAAAATATAGTAAGAATGTATGAGATTTGATATAATTAATATTATATATCTACTTATTCAAGTATATCAGTTTATGCTAGAATTATAATTCCTAAGTTGAGATATTACCAGATTATGATAAGTAGATATTCACTAGCTAAATTTTTCCGGCTTTCTAGTAAACCCACTATTTCAATGCAGATGATGTGGCTGGGTTTAATAGTTACATTGCTATTTATATTAATCAGTATTTTTGCTCCACTTTTAGAAAGTTTAGGTTGGTTGCAAGACCCTCAAGAATTTCTCAGTAACCCTATACATCAACCACCTTCTTTTGAACATTGGTTTGGCACAAGTCGTCAAGGTTATGATGTATTTTCTCGAACTTTATTCGGCGCACAAGTTGCTTGGAAAGTTGTAATTTTAGCCACAACATTAAGTTTAATTATTGGTGTGCCATTAGGAATGATAAGTGGTTATCTTGGAGGTAGAATTGATAAAGTTTTAATATTTTTTATGGATACTGTTTATACTTTACCAGGATTATTACTTTCTATAACTTTAGCTTTTGTAGTTGGAAAAGGAATATTAAATGCAGCGATCGCTCTGAGTATTGCTTATATTCCTCAGTATTATCGAGTAGTTCGTAACCATACAGTTAGTGTCAAAACAGAACTTTTTATTGAAGCAGCAAGAGCGATGGGTGCTAATACTTGGAGAGTGTTGACTCGTTACTTATTTATGAATGTTATTCAGAGTGTTCCTGTGTTGTTTACTCTTAATGCTGCAGATGCAGTTTTAGTATTAGGAGGATTAGGATTTTTAGGATTAGGATTACCTCCTGAAACTGCTGAATGGGGAAATGATTTAAGGTTGGCTTTAAATGCTTTACCAACAGGTATTTGGTGGACTGCTTTTTTCCCTGGTTTTACTTTAACTTTAATGGTGGTTGGACTCTCTTTATTAGGAGAAGGATTGAATGAATTTGTTAATCCTAAGTTGAGAAATCAGTAGACTTTTATGAAAGCTAATTTAACTAACAAAAAAAAATATAAAGGTAGGTTTCGGAGCAGAAATTTGAGAATTTATGAAAACTATTAGCACGTCTATTTCTTTTAGTCTAAAGTTTAGAATAAGACAAATTTTACATAATTATAGGATATAAATAAATTCTCAATGAAAGTGGTTAACTCACTACAATTATAAGAACACCAGCATGGGTTTTATGCGTTTTTAGGATCGACATAATTCCCCGATCTAGATTAAGTTTAAAACACTTTTTCTACCAGAAAATGATAAGTACCATCTAGATAACTAAAGTCTTATTTATAATATTATTAAAAAGGTTGAGATAAAAAATTTAGGTCTTATAAACTAGAGAGTAGTAATTCAGTTTTGGTGGGAATCAAAAAGAAAACAATAACTTTGCCTCAGTAAATTCAGAAATGAAAGTTATTTGATTGATTTTTAATTTTTATTGGTAATTACCATTTCCCACAACCACCCCAAAAAGCACCAGAAATTATTCCCCAAATTGAGCCAATACCTGTACCAATAATTACTCCTTTCAGCAAAGTAACTGGACCACTAATTATTACATTTAAAAACAAATCATCACCAATAACTATAGATGAAATCCCGCCAATAATTCCTAAAGCGATCGCCATCAAAAAAGAACCCCAAATTGCTCCAACAATTGCACCTCTTATCCCAATTAATTCTAATGCTAAAGGCAAAGGATAAGCCCTAATTAATCCGCCGAATATAATTCCTGATATAATTCCACCAATAGCACCATTTCCACTACCAAAAATCAAAACAGCTAGTAATAATTGAGGTAAGTTACTAGTACTAGCATCAATATTTCCTTGACTCGAAAACAACAAGTAAAGTGTGGCAACGATACCTATAATTGTACCGAAAAATGACCCCCAAATTGCACCTAAAATTGCTCCATACTTACCCCAAATTCTCACACCTCCCAAAAACATAGGAGGTTTAAACAAACTCCAAACAAAACCAAAACTTCCTCCCAAAAATGCTCCTAATATATAAGTATTACCAAAATTAGCATCCCGATTTAATATTGCTAACATCAAGCCTCCAATAGCACTGCCGAGAAAAAAACCACCAATAATTCCTGCTATTATATAATTTTTGTTAGATTCATCATTTTTACCCATTAATGATTTCCAAATTAGGCTGATGATTGTACACCACAAAATACCCATTAATAATGAACTTACAATAGTGAGTAAATTTTGATTAATTCCGATAAATAGACCAGCTAAAACAGCACAAAATACTACCCCCCAAACAGTTCCACTAATTATGCCCCAAATTATTTTCTTAAACATATTGATTTGACTATTAAGTAATTTTCTTTTGAATGAGTTTGTATAGAAATCGAAGCAAAGTTTAGGATATTAACAATAGCAGCAGAATCAACTCTCCATACAAAAATATTCTATTCTTCCTTCTGACTTTATGACTCAATTTTTAATTGAAAACCAATAATTTTTGATTTTATTTAACTCAGGAGAATATAGTAGTAAATATTTAATCTACGGACGTTGCATAAAAACGTCCCGACTAATTCTATTTCGATATTTTTGAAGATTTGTGAAAACTTGCATTGTCTAATATTAGTAATATTAGTAATATTAGTAATATTACTATTGTTGATTGTGGCCATAATTTTTATTTCAACCATTTTTAAAAAACTATATAGTTACAAGAGCCCACAAAAGTGTCAATTGAGCAACTAGTTTTCTCTAAAACAAACCACTTATACAAAACTTAAAGCAAAGGTTAAGACATTGCTAAATCTTGAAATTCAGTCATAGATGACTTCTGAGTTCTTACTTACTGTTAGTGTTATACTTCGACTGCCATAACACTTACCCTTATACTTTTTTTCCTAACTTGAAATCCTAATATTTTTTTCCTAATTCATTCCATTGATAACTATAATCTTCTCTATTGTCCATAACTGATTCATCTATATATACAAATTCGGTCTTTTATCGCAGATGGGTGGCCACCCAGTTTTTTTTCTTCTCTTTTTATCTTTTTAATTTATAGTCGTAAGTTTTTTTTCTTGTATGATCAATCTTTTTAAAGCTTTAGTTATAGTGGGATCGGACTTCCTATTTTCACGCGCAAGGGGGGCATTGCAGTAGGGGTAGTTTTTTCATCATTATCAATAGCTGTGAGGTAAAACCCTTAGATATCAAGCATTAAGCCTAATTTTGGGAATTAAGTTGTGTAAGTTCTACGATAAGGTCATAATAGATGGCAATGAGTGAAGCATTAAAACCTGGGAAACCAAGATTTAGTCATCTATAAATGCAGATTTAGATTTCTAACAACTGGTATCAGAACGCCCAGATACTACTATTGTAAAATTATGTGCATTCTTTACACTTAAAACAGGAAATTGGGTGACTCTTACTGACATTGGTATGTTTCGAGCTTTACAAAAACTTGGATGGGATGAAACTATTACGGGGTATCAAGCACTTTCAAACTATTATGAGATAGTGGTTTGTGGGATATTTACTCACCTAAAAAAATGGCGGTTTTTGCAAGAATGATTAATTATTATTGATTAGTATGTACCGAGAGCGATCGCGCTTAGTACACCCCAACATTAAATTGAGTAATAAATCAATTTTGCTTTAATGATACAAATGTCTTATATGTGTTAGTCATAAAATTTGAGTAAATATTTAGACTGAAGACAAAAAAACCTTGAACTTTCATTTACTCAGATTGCCATTATTTACATACATTTTATGGTCAAAAGAAGTAATTATACTTACACAAATATACCGAATTAAATGCAATTTTTTGCAATTTTTATGATTATCTGAATCAGATTTAAATATTTTTTTGGAACTAAAGTTGAAAATTAAAAAAATTACTTTGGTTAATTTATATTCAAAAAACTGTAGAAATAGAGACGTTATATGCTGGTTTTAATCTTCCCATTAAATATAGAGATTATTCCTGTATATTCAACATTATTTAGTATTATTTTTTTTCATTTACCTATATTTTCACCAATTAAAGAGAAATTTATTAATCAATAATTTTATTTTTTACTGAGATTACAGTGTTTATATTTATTACTAAAAAAAAAGTGATTTTATCAAAAAAAATCTGGCTATAAAAAATATATTTTTTTCATTTTAAAAAGCCTGATAGATAAAGATAGAATATATAAAATTTTTCAGGTATATATATATGGTAATTTTCGCTCATAAGTTTGTAAAATTTAGTCGATATTCTCCCTCGTATGATTAATCTATCTCCAGAGAAATAGCTCTACTATTAAAGGCTATTAAAAATGATATATATGTTATTATATTAATACTTGTACTGTCAAAAGCTCACAGTTGATTTAATGACTAAAAAAAAAATTAATTGGCTAATATAATTTTTTTTGAGTTGCCTTGACTTGAGAAAAAATCAATTTAATAGACTTGTCACATAGTAATTTAAAGTAAGGATTAGTATTTGAACATGGCATGGGAAGATGCTGGGCATCAATTGAGCTATTGAGGATTATTATATGGCTAAAAGTTTTATAAAATTTTGGCGATCGCTCATCTTACAATTTTATTGATTTCTGGGTAAGTAAAAAATAAATAGCTTAAACTAATTAGAATATTTATAACTATCAAGTTTAACCATTTAACCTATATTTATACAAAGATGATATTATGGTTAAAGTTGAGTTTTTTATGTTTTATGGAAAATCAAGAATCCCCTGAAATTATTAAACAACGTTTGTTATATAAAGGTAGAAAATTTAACTTTGATGTTAACTATTTACGTCTACCTAATGGAGTTGAAGGTGACTGGGAATGTATCCGTCATCCTGGAGGTGCTTTATGTATTCCTGTTACCTCAGATGGAAAATTAGTTTTAGTAAAACAATATAGATTTGCTATTCAAGGCAGGATTTTAGAATTTCCCGCAGGTACAATAGAGGAAAATGAAAATCCTGCTGACACTGTTAAACGAGAAATAGAAGAAGAAACAGGTTATCGAGCAAATAAATGGCAAAAATTAGGAGAGTTTCCCCTTGCTCCTGGATATTCAGATGAATTTATTTATGCTTTTTTGGCGGAAGATTTAGAAAAGTTAGAAAATCCTCCAGCACAAGATATTGATGAAGATATGGAAACAGTTTTAATGACTCCTCAAGAATTAGAAAAAGCTATCTTAGAAGGAGAATTTATAGATGCTAAATCAATCTCTAGTTTATTTTTAGCAAAACCATTTTTATCACGCATATAAAAGCTTTACTAACAATGGTTGAAACGATTAAAGTAACCCTTAAAAATTGGGACCAATAGTAAAAATGATCATAGAGTTGTTGGGTATGGGAAAATTGAAAATCCTCAAAAAATTACTCTATAATAGGGTTTTCAGGATTTTAAGCATTAAAAGCACTATAAACCTAAACTTATTTTGGGTTTTAGCTGTTTTTTTTTGCTTAATTTCCAACAAATCTAATATTTAGCATTCAAGTTCGCGAATTTTTTCTTGGTTTATTTTAGTTTATTTCCCAACAACTCTTTTATAAATAAGCTCTTAGAGACTACTGGTAAAAGGAATAAATTCAGGGGTAGTAGGGTGAGTTAGGCGAGAATATTTATGATGTACGAACCTAAATTTTAACTGTCAGCCGTAACCCACCAAGACTAATACCCTTTTAATAACCTTTTACGGAAGTGATGCATTCATGCACTCATGCATTAATATTTTATCAACTCAAAACTTTTACCATACAGGAATTTCAGTGAATTATTTGATTTTGAAAGTTAGAAACTATGTTTAATATCTTTAAAGTGAATTGCTCTAAACACTTTAACAGTAATAACATGAGCTTATGCACTCAATCTCTAAAGGGGGAATTTTATCTTACTCATCTGCTAGGGAGCAGTATCCCAAAAAGTCATTGTTTCTCCTTATTTATTATGTATCCACTCAATATGATGGAGTAGGCAATGATTTATAGTTGCCAAGATCAACCAAAGGAATAAAAAAAGGAGTGATACGGCTAACGCTACGCTCCGCGAACGTAAATAATAGTTGGCACAGCAGGTATATTCATAGTCTGAGAAATGCGGTCGCGTACATATTCAAAAAAAGCTTGATCCTAGCTTACGAGAAAGTATTCCAAGGTGCAGTTCCCTCCATCCTCTGAGTTCTATAACTGATATGGCGTCAGGTCAGCATAGTTCAAGCAGCTAACTGTGCCTGGTTATTATGCAATGGCAGCTCCAACACTAACAGCAACTCTCAGATGTAGGGTAACAGTTAATCGTTTTGGTTCTACCAAGCTGCTGATCACCACTTACAGTTGTGAAAATTTCTGACAATTCAGAGGGTAGTCTTAAGGTAGTCAAAAGTGTGGGAGCATCTGTTAAAGGCCAGTAAATCTCGGTATTATCCCAAATGCTGTTGAAAAATGGTTTCAAAGGTTAGGATTATTAGAAGGTGTTCCTTTTAATTATTTAGTACCTAATGAGGGCTTATTACCTCAAGAATTTATCCATTTCTTCTGTTTAGATTCTTTTTGGATAGACTGTTTACAAGATGGTGCGTTTAGTGTTGGTCGTGTTACGAAAGGTGATTTATCAGACGATAAAAAAATTACAGAACTTAACAATTTTCTGCGTCAGCAAAATCAAACAATTAGTGGAATGATGATGCGATCGCAAGTAGTTTCTGGTTGGCCTGGTTTACTGGTTGATGGATATGATCAGGTTGTAAGTAATTTAGATGCAATTGACCCCACAGAAGCCAACCTTCTACCCCTACTACGAATGGAAACCTTAGTTAAAGATGTGTTACTTTGTTTATTTGAAGGAGAAATCAAAACCGTTGATATTCACTTACAACCGGAGTCAATGCACTTTGGGTTAGATGCACCAACAGAAGATTATCCTCAATGGTCAAAAAATCTACGAGATAGTGACGGAGAATTAATGAAAGACTCTATTTCTATTCCTTGGAAAAACGAAACAAAAGAAGTCATTGATTTACAAAAGTTTGCTAGACATAACCAAGAGACTCTAACCATCTCAGATGAATTTACCCCTGGTCAATTTGGCTTACAAATGATAGAAGGTGTTCAAAAAGTTAGACTTGTTTTTAAGGAGTCAGTCTAATTGGAGCAGAAAAAAACGTCAATAGATTTCAGAAAAAAGTTATGGAACAGAAGCAGGTATTAATTGAGTCAGTTAACGACCAACTGAAAAATATCTGCTGCTATTGAACATTCTCCCCACCCCAGAGTGTTCAACTTCAACTTGCTAGTCAACCTGGTAGGTAGCTTAGTGGCCCACACATAAACCAGGAAAAAACTTCCATTAGATTTAGAAATCAAGAGTTAACCAGCTCTGCCTCCGACTATGTTCTAGCTTCATTGAATAAAAGTACAGGGTTTTTTCTATCCTAGCTCAACCCTCTAAACTTTACTCCTTTAAAAACTTTACTCCTTGAAAAAATTTTGCCATAGCGATCGCCATTCCCAAGAACATCGTCCCTAGCTCAAAAAAGAGCGATCGCTTCCCAAACCACAGCTATACTTTATACTTAGAAGCTTAGTTTTTTGAAGATATTTCAGCCTTAACTCAAACAGCTCCTAGAGTGTCTAAAATATTAGTCAAAAAGCTAAATACCGTGAAATAGATAAGATTAAAGTCGTACTTATAAAACTATAGAAAAGGAACTTAAAAGTTCAGATTATTATCAATAACGATTAGAAAAATTGAAAGCCAATAGATATATTTTACCCTCATATTTTTTCCAGTTTAGCAATTAATTTATCATCATATTTAACTACTTTATAAACACTTAGTAAGTCAAACATAATTCCCAAAAATAGACCTTCAAAAAACTCTTAAAAGTACATTAATAATTTCATTAATTGTTGAAAGCTAATCCTAAAAAAATTAGTAATTAAAGTTATAAAATAATATAAATATTTACCTATCATATATTTTTATCCTAATCAAATTAAACAAATTTTGATAAATATTAGTAATGTCAATAATGTTATTAATAAATATCATCAAAAACTAACCATTGAAGATATAAACAATCAAACTAGTTTAATTAAAATTAAAACATAAACTATCACCCCAGACTAGCTAAAAATTAAAATTTATAGAGAATCAACCTGACATACCACAGGAACTAAAAAAAAGCCTTTATAATATTTTTTTTACGGCTAAAACCAAAGACAAAAGTACGAGATTAGGATTATCTCTTAGCCATAAAATTATTCCCCAAAAACATCATAGAAATATGATTTATTTTTCTGAAATCGTCAACAATAAAACATTTATAATTCAGAGCCAAATTGAACATAAATTAGGTGAATTTTTAGACAAATCAACTTCTTCTCACCCCAAAAGCTATCACTCCTAAAAATAACAACCCCATTAAACCCATTAAAGGATTACCATCTATTCCAATTAACCAATCTCCAACCCCATCATCATATTTAACTAAACCACTCACATTAACAATATAATATCCCCATACTAAACCAGCATGAATACCCATAGGAAAACCCAATAACTCTTCTTTCTTATTAGTAAATTTGTTCAACTTTTTCCCACTACTACGTTTTGCCCAAACAAATATTAAACCCAATAAAACTAAACCCGGAAATTGTAACAAAGTCCGCCAAATTTCTTCTATAGGTTTAATAAAATGTAGTACTGCATAAACAATACTACTCACCCATAAAACTATTGTTGATTGATAATTTCTCTCCAACTCATCTAACAACCAACCCCTAAATAATAACTCTTCAGCAAAACCAATACCTACAGAAACTAATAAACCTTCAAAGATAAATTTTAGTAAATCTTCTGGGGGTGAAAGCCATACTAACCATCCCAAAAACATCTCTAATATCAACAAACTAAATAGACAAAATAAACCTATTCCTAAACCTTGAAAAAACAGTTGAAAATTACGTCTATTTATTATTAAACCGTAGTCACATAATAGATGGGGTTGCTGATATACTTTCTTTCCCCATAACCTGACTAAAATAATAAACTCAATGTATAGAAGAGTTATTGTCCATATACTCTGTAGATTAACATCTTCGACCAAAAAATAGATTGGTATTGCCAGTGGCATCCAAACCAAAAGTAATATGCTCAGAAAAATTACAATTCTTGTAGGAGCAGAAAACTCCGCTATTTTCTGAAGTAATAATAAATTAGACATTGCCAAGAACCACAAGAGATGGAGAAACCGAGTTTCCAACTAAAGAAGCCCGGTATCTATAATTAGAACAAAATTACTCATCAGGTTCTATGGTGCTGGTTAGTCCATGGTTTTTCAAATTTTCGCAGTAGAACTCTGCAGGTTCTAAAGCACAGATAATTACCAATGCAATACCATTTGAGTGAGCTTCCATCATTATGTTAACAGCTTGGGGTTGAGTCAAGCTTGGTACTGTTTTCATCAAAGTTTGCACCACATACTCCATGCTGTTAAAATCATCATTATGGAGTAAAACACGATAATGGGGTGCAGTTTTACGGACTGTGGAAGTGGTAGGTTTTTCTATAGTCTCTATAGACACTATTCTATCCTGCTTACTTAAATAAATTAAATATTACGTTATAGTATACACATAACATAAAACTTAACATTAAACTAAAAAAATCAATAAAAAATCAGATTCTTTTGTCATCTGACTTTTTTATTAATACTTTTGACATAAAAAACTCCTAACTTGAAAGTTGTCACAATATAATCAAAGTCCATATCTTTTGTACTTCTTTATACATAATCAAGACTAATAATTTCCTTGCTAAAATTTATAGTTGTAGAATTGAAGTCCCCCCTGCTGGGGTGAGGACTTCATATATACTGTGCGACTCGTTGGTCACTAAAACCAGGAAACTGTGTATAAATGACCATTCCAAGTCACCACATGAGGAAAACCTCGACTTGTGAATAACTCTTATTACCTTGATGGTGTAATTCCATCCACCTTGTTGTTAGGTTGACAGCGTAGACCACAGGGTAGCGATTGAACATCAATCCCTGAAGCTGGTTTAAAAGCGGGAAAATACCAGTTACCGAGGAACGATACCGCGAGCAAAGGTTGACAAGTGGACAAATAGGAAGGTAATCAAACTCTCGTTATTAAGGACCATTCCGAAGGTAGCTATGGGATGTTGGACGAAGGTCAGGGGCCAATGGACATAAATATAGTATAGTTTATGTCAACAACCATGTCATAACCCCCGGGAGAATTTACCCCACTAAATCAATCGCAATAAAGGAATAAGGGAACGAGGAAACCTCTTTAAAAACACCTAAGTAAATAGGTCGAAAACTTAGGAAGCCATTCAAGGTCAATCTACACAGAAGTTGTAGGTTTTAAGGAGAGTAGGATTGAGTAAGAAGCATTGCAGATGCAGACGTACTCACTGTTAGACGTAATGTAAAGTAATGACTAGCTATGAACAAAGCTAAAACCCTAAAAAGAAACTTAGAAAATCCTGAGCCATTTTTAAGCGTAGCATGGGATACAAACGATATACCAGACCTATGTAGTGTCAATCCTAACCTTAAATGGAAAGACATTAACTGGAAAAAGGTAGAAAAATATGTATTTAAGTTGCAAAAGTTAATTTACAGAGCATCCAGCCGTGGCGAAATCCGCAAAATGCGTAAGTATCAAAAACTTCTGACCAAAAGTTATTATGCTAGGTTGCTAGCTGTTAGGCGTGTGACGCAAGACAACCAGGGAAAGAAAACAGCGGGTATAGACGGTATAAAAAGTCTTCCCCCAATGCAAAGATTTAACTTGGTAGAAATGTTAAGGTCACGATATCTTAAAGCAAGCCCAACCCGTAGAGTCTGGATACCAAAACCAGGTAGAGAAGAAAAACGTCCACTAGGCATACCTACCATGTATGATAGGGCCCTTCAAGCACTGGTAAAGTTAGGTATGGAACCAGAATGGGAGGCACTTTTTGAGCCTAATAGCTATGGTTTTAGACCAGGTCGGTCAGCACATGATGCCATTGAAGCCATCTATAAAAGCATCAACAAAAAATCAAAATATGTTTTAGATGCTGACATATCCAAATGTTTTGACCAAATTAACCATGGTGCACTGTTGAGAAAAATAGGAAAATCTCCATACAGACGATTAATCAAACAATGGTTAAAATCTGGAGTGTGTGACAACAAACAATTCTCAAACACTGTGGAAGGTACGCCACAGGGAGGGGTTATCTCACCCTGAAAGAGCAAACATCGCCCTACACGGTATGGAAAAATGTTTAGAAGAATTTGCCAAAACCCTTCCAGGGAGAAAGCATGACAACATACAGGCATTATCCTTAATAAGATACGCAGATGATTTTGTAATCCTACACAAAGACATCAAAGTATTAATACAAGCAAAAACCTTAATACAGGAATGGTTAAACCAGGTAGGATTAGAGCTAAAACCAGAAAAGACTAAAATTGCCCACACCCTGGAAGAATATGAAGGAAACAAACCCGGATTTAATTTTTTAGGATTTACAATAAGGCAATGGAAAGTCAAGACAACCAAACAAGGATTTAAGACACTGATTAAGCCATCATCTAAGAGTATTAAAACTCATTATCGGAAGTTGGCGGATATATGTGATTGCCACAAAACCGCCCCTACGAAAGCTTTAATAGCTAAACTAAATCCGATAATCAGGGGATGGGCCAACTACTTCTCCACTGTAGTCAGTAAAGAGGTATACAGCAAATTAGACTGCCTCCTGTGGAAAAGGATATGGAGATGGGGAAGTAGACGGCATCCAAACAAGTCAGCCAAATGGGTAAAACAAAAGTATTTCCCTCGCTGCAAAGAGACCAGAAACTGGTTACTTAATGACGGCGAATACGTACTTAACCTACACGCAGACGTAGCTATAAAAAGACACGTCAAGGTAAAGGGCAATAAATCCCCTTATGACGGCGATTGGACTTATTGGAGCAGTAGAATCGGTAAACACCCAGGCATAAGGAAAGAAGTAACAACGCTGTTAAAACGGCAAAAGAATAAATGCGCATTTTGTGGATTAACCTTCAGATCAAACGACCTTATGGAAATTGACCATATAAAACCAAGGTCTGAAGGTGGTGACAACACAGTTAAAAATAAACAACTGCTACACCGACACTGCCACGATACTAAAACTGCTTTAGATAATAAAACATACACAAAACCTAAGTTACAGGACTTACCTGATGAATACCTATGGGTAAATGATATGTTGATTCTAAAAACAGGGATGTACCTATGAAAAAAAGGACGTTTAAGAGAGGAGCCGGATGAGGTGAAAGCCTCACGTCCGGTTCTGAAGACGAGTCGGGTAGGGTAACTTACCTGGCTTAGTTTAACTATACTTCATACACATATACTTGGAATTTGCTGTATGTTAGAAAAAACATACATCTAGCTTTTCCCATTATTAATGGCCCAATAGTTGCTCTGCTCAGATAATTTCAAATATAATAACACTTCGATATATATGAAACGTACAAATCAAACCACCAGCCAAGTATCCAGATTTAATTATGCTACTCTGGCAATTTTAGGCGGAGTATTTGTTTTGGGTATTGGCATTGGCATCGCCTTTAGCTCCACTGCTAATTTTACCCCACAAAATATGGCCTCTAGTGAATTTATAGATCGCAGCGTACCTAACCCCGAAATTTGTGTACAGTTTGGAGCTAGCGCAATGGTAATGAATATGCGCGTTTTCTTGACTTTAAATCCTTTTAATGTATATGTATCTCAGCCTGGTTTGAAACCAGGATGTGTCATCCGCAGAAGTAACTGGGAAATTCTACAACAAAGAAAATTAGTCAACAATGAGCAAGTGCGTGACTGTAAAAACCGGATGAATACCTTTGGGTATACAGGAAATATTAACGATGAACCAGAGATTGATTGCATTTATCAAAATGACAGCGCTCAAAACCTATTCTTTAAAAATATGGGGCCCGGGTTTGCTCCACCTGAAAATAATAATTTCTAGCTGATATACCATTCTTACCTAAAAATTGAGCTTAAAGCTCGACTCACCCATAGGAAGACTATTTGTTTTTTTTTGAATATATATGTTATAATATAATTTATTATTTGCAGTTGGGCAGTCTTCAGACAAAAAAGCCTATCCCTATCCACTCGTTGCCAGGCACTAAAGATGGCTAAACAAAAGTAGTGGCCTGTGATAACAAAACCGTTTTATTCCCAAAAAAAAACTCATCTTCAGCTCAAACTGCAAATTTTCCACTCGTTCTGTTTTCCTAATTAACTATCTAATTATAGTAATGCTACTGGTGTTGATCTCCAAGGTCAACCCGAGGTTAAGCTTAGGCTTCCAATAAAACCCCAGTACCTAACAGCTGGGAAGAATGCCAAACTTTTAAAGTACAGAAATTCATCTATCAGCTATCAGCTCAAGTAAAAATTATTGATTATCAGCTCAACCTCTGCAGCCAGAGGATTTTACCTCCCAAAGCACAGCCCTTTTTTCAGATCCTAAAAACTACTAGTATCATAAAATCTAGAGCGGGGTAAATCTTTAACAACACGAACTTCTACAATAAGCCCCGGCTCAATGGTGACAGAATGAGGAGCAGTAAAAAGAACACTACCAGCTCCAAGAGCTGCTCCTGCCAAGAAACCAAAACCTGAACCCGTTAACAGTAATAATGCTAGACCACTACCAGTGCTACTACCTGCTAAAACTTTTTCATTAAAATCAAGGTCTCCTTCGAGCAATTGAGATCGAGCATCAAAGGGGATTAAACGATTATTGAAATATATAGCTCTGGCGATAAATTGACTACCGTGACTGAAGGTCTTAAAACTACCGACCACAGGTGTTCTAGCTGGTACTATAATTCTACCAGATTCATCAGTTATGGCCTCTTGGAGAAGCAAAACTTCCTGTATTTCAACTCCCTGTGGTAGTTCAAGCTCGCTAGTGGGGTAAATTAGAGATATTATCTTTCCTGCTTCAATTAAGATAGAAGCATCATCTTCAAGCTGATTTTTGCCTGAAGTTCCAGGCAATGGTTCTCCAAAGGAAATTACATCAACTGATTTAGTAGTTCTATCGTTTAGTTCTTCTACAGTTTCAGGGTCTAGGGGAGGTGGAACAAAAGCATTTTCAATTTCTATCCCTTGGAGTGGTGGTAATTCCGAAATTTCAGAGGATGCAGTAGGAGACTGTTGAGCACGCGAAGTGTCTATTAATGGAAATATGACACCATCTCGTTTTTCCGTGGGAATAACTAAGAATGGAATAGAAGGCTCTGCCAAAAGTGCGGGGTTGGGTAGAGGAAATTCTACTTTGGGAGCTCTCTGTTGAAAGCTTACTCTGTTTTGCTTGGGTGGAGTGAAAGCTTGATCCTCTTCTGCTTTGGTAGATTCATAATTTTCTATTTTTGTGGTTTCTATAGATGTTGTTGTTGGTGTAAAAGAATCTACTTCTAGTTCTGTGGTTTCTGTAGATTTTGTTGTTAGTGTAACAGCATCTCCATTTAAAACTTTTGTTTCTCTTGGAGTTGAGGTTTTTTCCTTACCTACAAGTAAACGTAACTTCCAACTATTTTCTGGCGCTTCGACCTGTTCTAATTTGACTTTTTTAGCAGATATAGCTACTTCCGGAGCAAAGTCTATAATAACTTTTGCTTGTTGCATTCTCTCTTGAGAGAGACTAACTCTACGCACTAACCCTGCTGGATATAATTCAGTCACATTTACACTAACTTTAGTATCTTCAATATAGACAACTAGACGAGTAGGTTTGCTTTCAACAGAATAAGTAGGAGTTGTACCTGCTGGGAGAGTAAACTGAAGTTGATTATTATCTGGGTCAAAAAACCAGTTTGTTAAAAAAGCACCAAAAGCTGGCACTGGAAAACTGAAATTAATTATTACTGTTCCCACTAAGCTAATAAGTTTTAATTGAGATTTTAATCTTGACAGGTTTTTTTTAAATTGACTTACCATCAGCTTACTCCTCACAATACCAGAAATATTTAATCATTAAGCTACAATCTATTATCTAAGATTACCATAAGAATGTTAAAGGAGGCAAAGTCATGGAAACATTGACAATTTATTGACCAGCTAGGTTAGAATTAAAAATCTATCTTACCCAATTACAATGGTTGCAAACAGTGTCTATGAAAATAATGATTTAAGATTTGAAACAACTGCAACAGTAGAATTAATTATTAGATTACCTACAGGAGGAAATACAGGAGAAAGGAACTCCGATCTAAATTTTCAACTAAGAGCATGGAAGCGTCAAAATAACCAGGACTTACGTAAAGACTCTATATATATATAGTAGATAAGAATTATGATATGTCTGTACTTAGTTAGTAAATTTGAGCAGTGCCATAAAGCTATATTATACTATCCTCAGACTTTATTGCATGAAGGTAGTGATGGTGAGTCGCACCGTCCGGAGGATGATCGCATTATCAACTTTCACATTGAAATTACTGAAAAAATTGAGTCAAGTTTATCTATATTATTAACCATTATAGTATATAAAAAAAGGTTTTATCAAGGATTTTTGCATAGAATTTGATTACATACAATATTGTGAGTATTTAATAAGTAGTTAGAAAAAATTATACTATTATAAATCTGGCGACTTATCTTCAAAAAGTCAGTCATGATCGGATTAATTTTCAATTAATTTTTTTTTAATTAGGGACTGAAGTTTTCTGGGATAATGTCAAAGAATAAATTGAAACTACTAGGGATATATATTTAGTTTTTGACGATACAGTGATAACTAAAAAACATTCCCGAATAATTGAACTTTTCCGACGTCATTATAATGGAAATGAGCATATAGTAGTTCGTGGAATAGGAGTAGTTAATTGCTTATATTTTTATCCAAAAATATAATAATTATGGATAATAGATGATCGTATTTCTGACCTAGAAAGCGATGATAGGAGTAAATTAAATCACGTAAAAGGAATGATAATTGATGTGGTTGACAACAAAAAAATACCAGTAAAAAAAGTATTAATGGATAGCTAGTATGCAACCAAAAAGCTAATGGTTTTAATAAATAATGATAGAAAATATACTACTTTCCATTAAAAATAAATTGTTTATTAGACGATACAGGAGGTGTAGAAAAGTATAAAAAACTAGAAAAATTAAGATAGAGTAATTTTGAATTAGTATCAGGAAAATTTATTAATATTAAAGGTTTTTATAGAGATAAAAAATATCAGGTTTTTCTGGGATACTGTTTCCACAAACTTCAGCAGAATATCTAGTGACTAATGACTTGAAGCAATTCTTGAAAGATGATGTAGGATTTTAGTTACAAACTATATGAAAAATAGAATAGTGTCACAGGTAAATTAAGCAATTAACAAGACTTGAGAAATGCCAATATCATAGAGCCAGAATTTAAAAAAAACATATTGCTTCTGCCATGGTAGTTGGGAATTATTTAAAAATTCAATGTAGGACAATGGGGAAAACTATTGACAAAATCAAAAATTAATTATTATCAAATTATTTAATAAATGAAATTAAATATTCAGTAATAAAATCCAAAATACTTTGAATTTTAGAGTTGATAAATGAAGTATAAAAAAACTGTTTTTTAGGAATATCTTATCAAGAGAAAACTGGAAGCGATCGCTACAATATCTAGTCTGATCCCATAGATTAGTATAGGCTATATATAGTGTTTTTTCGTAATTACTGATTAATTTCTTTGAGCCGTCTCTAGTGGCAATTACCTTTAATTACAAAAAATTATCGGGTATTTCTCTTATTTCCACATCTCATACCTGAATTCTTACGAAGAGAGTGTTTGTAAATTTGTGATGGTATAGTTTGTTTAATAACTAAGTAAATATTGGCAGTAATTAATATAGTTAAAATCTATGTTTTGTACTCTTATATAATAAGAAAATTATCTAATAATTAGATTTTATTGTGAATTATTTTAACAAATTAAAACAAGATAACTAAGAATTTATTATCTAATTATTAATAAAAAATGAATCGTATTAAGGATAATACCTATTTGTAAAAAATGCTAAATAAAGTGGAATATACTCAACTAAAAAAGCAGATAAAATATAGGGTAATCAGGTGATTTATGTCTATTAACTCTACGATTTTTTTTATCTTATAGTTATAGCAGTTTTTAGGTTAGGAATATAAAAAACGATAACTCCCTGTGAGACATGACATGTAAAAGACCTACCTTGTGATCTACTAATAAAGTAATCTTTAATCAAAAAATTAGGCCTCTTGCCCCTTTTAAGGGAGTCAAAAAAATACTTACCATAAATATTTAATTCTCGGACTAAGCAAGGTCAGTACTAATAAGTGATAAGTAGATAACTTATAATTAATTACACAACCAATTCATAGAAAAAAAATATACTTTACAAGTAATAAAGACTAGCTTACAATCAATATAAATTTAAATCCATATTATAATTATGTCCAAAAACAAAAAGAATACAGTAGAAACTCCTATCGAAAAAAAACTTAGTAATCCACAATACTACTTTAATAGAGAATTGAGTTGGTTAGAGTTTAACCGTAGGGTTTTATCTGAAGGTTTAGACCCCCGTACTCCCCTATTAGAACGTTTAAAATTTTTAGGAATTTTTAGTTCTAACTTAGATGAATATTTTATGGTTAGGGTAGCAGTTCTTAAAAAACAAATAGAAGCTGAAGTGCATAAGTTAACTCCAGACGGTCGTACTCCTCAAGAACAACTAGATGAGATTAATCAAATACTATTACCAATGGTTTCTTTACAACACCAATTCTTTGAGCAAAACTTACGACCAGAGTTAAGAAAAAATGGTATTGATATCCTAAATTATATAGACTTAGATAGAGAAGAAAAAACATATCTAAGAAACTATTTTGAAGAACACATATTTCCCGTACTTACTCCTCTAGCTATTGATGCTAGTCATCCTTTTCCTTATTTATCTAATCTCAGTTTTAACTTAGCAGTAATGCTGAAAAATCCAGATACTCAAGAAGATTTATTAGCCAGAATTAAAGTTCCCAAAATATTACCTCGCTTTTTGTGCTTACCAGAAAAATTACAAATAGAACAAAAGGCTAAAACTCTAAATTGGACAGGAGTTCCTCTCGAACAAGTCATTGCTCACAATTTGGGAGCTCTGTTTCCTGGTATGGATATTCAGGAGTATCACGTATTTCGGATTACTCGTGATGCTGACTTGGCAGTGCAAGAAGATGAGGGAGATGACTTGCTCTTAGTGATTGAGAAAGAACTCAGAAAACAGCGTATAGGTGGTACCGTAGTTAGAATGGAAATTAATCCAACAATGCCAAGTAAATTAAAAAAGACATTAATGGACAACTTGGAGTTATCAGAAAAAGACGTTTACACAGTAGATGGATTACTTGATTTAAAAGATTTAATGTCATTTTTAGGGTTGCCGTTGCCTCATCTTAAAGATCCAACTTGGACATCTACTATGCCACCAAGGTTGCGACATTATGGTGATGAGCTCAGAATTCCTGACCTGAATGAGAATAACAAAATTGATTTTTTTGAAGTGATTCGCCAGAAAGACTTATTGTTACATCATCCATATCATTCTTTTGCAAGTACGGTACAAGGTTTCATTAGTCAAGCAGCACACGATCCTAATGTATTGGCGATTAAGATGACTCTTTATCGGACTTCTGGAAATTCACCTATTGTTAATGCTTTAATTGCTGCAGCTGAAAACGATAAACAAGTTGCAGTATTGGTGGAATTGAAGGCAAGATTTGATGAAGAAAATAATATTCAATGGGCGCGGAAGTTAGAACAATATGGTGTTCATGTGGTTTATGGTTTAGCAGGTCTGAAGACTCATACTAAAATTGTGATGGTGGTCCGTCAGGAAGAAGGTCATATCCGTCGCTATGTTCATATTGGCACTGGTAACTATAATCCCAAGACTGCTAAAATTTATACTGATTTGGGTTTGTTGAGTTGTCGACCAGAATTAGGAGCAGATTTGGCAGATTTGTTTAATTTCTTGACGGGATATTCTCGTCAGCAGTCTTACCGGAAATTGTTGGTGGCACCTGTAAATATGCGCGATCGCTTTATGAAACTGATTCGTCGGGAAATTGAAAATTGCCAAAATGGAGATACAGGTCGTATAGTTGCCCAGATGAACTCTTTGGTAGATCCTAAAATTATTACTTCTTTGTATAAAGCGTCCCAAGTAGGGGTGAAAATTGATTTGATTGTCCGTGGTATTTGTTGTTTGCGTCCGGGTTTAAAAGGTATCAGTGATAATATTAAGGTGGTGAGTATTATTGGGCGTTATTTAGAACACTCTCGGGTTTTCTACTTCTATAATAAAGGTAAAGAGGAGGTGTATATTGGTTCTGCTGATTGGATGCCTCGTAATCTCGATCGTCGGATAGAGGCTATTATACCTGTGGAAGACTCTGAAATCACAAAAGAGTTGCAAGAAATTATGGGCATTCTGTTATCTGACAACCGACAAGCTTGGGATCTACAACCAGATGGTAAGTATATTCAGCGTCGTTCTACTGAGAATTTTCCTGAACTTGCCTGCCATAAAATTTTGATGGAAACCGTAGCTAATACTTAGGGTTTAGTCTTCTTTGTCTTTTTCAAGAGTAGGAGATCTACCCCTATAGAGAAATGGGAAAGTAGGGGAGTGGGTAGAGATATTAAAGTTGTTGGGAAATAAGGTAAAAGAAATTAAGAAGAAATTGGCGAATTTGAATGCTAAATATTGAACAGACCTTAAAAATGGCTATTTAGTGTTTATGATATTCAAGCAAGTTATGGAACGAACTATATATAAAGTTGAATGCCTAGCCAAATGCAAAACAAATCAATGACATATTCCCCTTCACTTAAATTACAAAAAAATTGGGTTGCTATTACCTCCCCCGCCCATCGGATGACTTTTTAGTTGTTTTTTTATAAAACATATGTTATTTTAATTGTAGGTTAAAATGAGTATCACCTAGGTAGTCAGAGACAAAAAAATAGAGGCAACAGGCAAGTTCAACCCATCCCCACAAAATGGGTGAGTCCATCTACTAATAAAAATTGTTAAGTGAACTAAAAGATTGATTAACTATTGTTAATTTACTAAAATTGAAGTTTATATATATTAACATAGTTATACTAATAAAGTTATATAGATTATGTTATAGTCTAATAAACAGAGTAGTTTGTGGTGTTAAACCAGGCCGCTAAGTAACCGCTATCTTGATAGGTTACCTCTAGCATGGTTAAATAATTAAAACTTCTGTTTAGCTGATAACCAAGGCGACGTAACTGTTTAAAAGCGTCTACAGGTTTTCTTGTAGACATTGGGAGATATCCCCTCAGCAAGTTTATCTTGCTTTACATTGTTAGCAAATATTATCACTAATGATATGGAAGAGTCAACGCACTTAACTATAAAATTGTGTTAATATTCATAAGACTGTCATGATTTTGATTTTTAAGGGGCTAAAAGAAAACGCCCCCTTTTTTTTTGTTTCAGTGGCAGCAGCTCTGCCATTTTATACTTATAATGGGACTATGAGTTGTTACAAGCTTGACGTTTTTGTGTTATAATTAATTTGAGTTTATATTAACTTCAACCTTCTAATCTAAAAAATCAATTTTTCTGTTCTCGGTAAAGATCCTTGAATAGTTGTTGTTGTTTTTTATGGTCAACAATAGGTAGAGGATAACCTATAGCCTCTCTTTCTTCCGCTGGAATTTTACCCGTAACTAAATATTGAGTATCTACACTCCGCAATTCACAAACCCACTGTCGAATATATTCCCCTTCTGGGTCATATTTTTGTGTCTGAGATACAGGATTAAATATTCTCAAGGGTTTTGGGTCCATTCCACTGGAAGCACTCCATTGCCAACCACCATTATTAGCACAAAGGTCTCCATCTATTAAATTCTGCATAAAATATTTTTCGCCCCACTGCCAGTTAATAATTAAATCTTTGGTTAAAAAACTGGCAACTATCATCCGGCAACGGTTGTGCATCCAACCTGTTTCATTTAACTGACGCATAGCAGCATCAACAATAGGATAACCCGTATTTCCTTCGCACCAAGCTTGAAAATGTGCTTTATTATTTTTCCAAGGAAAATTTTTCCAATGTTCTCGGTAGGGACCTGTTTCTAATTCGGGATAATGGTACATAACATATTGATAAAATTCCCGCCATGCTATTTCTTTTTGCCAGGTTTCTATATTTTCAAATACTTCACTACTATAGCAATTTTCAATTAATTCTTGAGTTTTTGCCCAAACAGTACGAATACCAATAGTACCAAATTTTAGAGCGACACTTAGTTGAGATGTTCCATCAAGACTGGGGAAGTTTCGTTGTTCTTGATATGAAGATATCGCCCCATTAGAAAATTTTTCTAGTTTTTCTAATGCTGCTGTTTCTCCTGGTTCAAGAATTAGTTTATTGTCCCAATTAAATCCTAATTGTTTAGCAGTAGGCAAGTCAATTACTCCAATTTTTTTTGTGTATTGAAGCTGATCTTCAGTTAAACCTTTGAGTACGGGAGTATTTAGCGGGTTAGATTTTTTTTTCCCCTGCCAATTTTTCCAGAAAGGAGTGTAGACAGAGTAGGGTTTTTTTGTGGAAGTAAATATTTCTTCTGGGGAATGAAGAAGTTGCTCCCAAAAAGTTTTTACTTGAATATTTGCAGCTTCTAAGTTTTCTTTCACTTGGCGATCGCGTTTCCTACTATAAGGTTCAACATCCAGGTTCCAATATACAGCTTTAGCCTCCAAAAAAGTTGCTAATTTTGGTATAGCTTCTATAGGTTTTCCGGACATTATTAAAAGTTGACTTCCTATTTGTTTATAGCGTTTTTGTAGATGCTGTAAACAACCAATCATATAAGTAACTCTTGCAGAAGCAATATCGTCTCGTTTAAGAATATTTTCATCAAGACAAAATATACCTACTACGGTTTGACCTTCTTGAGATGCTTGTGTCAGTCCGACATTATCTGAAATTCGTAAATCACGCCGATGCCAAAATAGGATTAAGTTAGACATTTTATTTGAGTTTAGTGTTAGCTTTAATAACTAAGTTTAGAGTAGTTATCAGTTATTTATCATTTTCATTTTGATAATTTTACATGGTAATGATCAAGTATCTACTCAATATGATGAGTTAGTTGATGATTGATCACTACCCTCATCATAAGAGCGATGCAGTGTATTGGGCCAATCACAAAAAAGAATAAAGGATAAAGAATAATGACAGTGGAATACAGTTGGTGATCAAATATGAAATATGAGACAAGCACCTAGAAGCTCCAAAAATTATTGACTCAGGTTCTACAAACAATCAACCCAAGGGTCATTGAAGACAAGCTTTTGTCTCAAAAAGTAGAGGTACAACTGAACCTGTATGAGCGCTTTCCAACACAACTCAAAGAATTACAAGACAAAAACAACCTTCTGAAAGGAGAACAACAACAGCCCATTTTCAAAGCTAAAACACCTTGAAGATTTTCTCACAACTATTGAGCACAAAAAGAACGAAAGCTACCTCAAAACCATTTATCGGGCACTAAAAAATCTCAGCTCAAAATAGATAGAAAACAAATACTAGAGTATTTTATGAAATTACTGCCCATTGATGCACAGTTTAAAGGTTTAGTTGAAGTAATCATTCAAGATATTACCAACAGAACATATAAGGTATTATTCCTTAAACAAAATACTACTCTCCTCAAAAGGAAAAACCCCTAATAGCAGAATTACCACCAGGTAGGCTATCAAAATTTGCTCCTCAAATAAAAAGCTGAATCTAAGATTTTCGGAGGGCGGTTTTGGGCGTCTCCATGTCAGCGGGGAAGGGTGTCAATCTTTTTCATCAAAAACCAGTCTTTTTTTGAGGCTCCAAATTGTGCAAATAGTGCTGTCTCAGCAAATAATTCAAGGGTTTCATTCTCCTCAAAAAGTATTGGGTAGTTGAGCGCACCTAGGAAGGGTATAGTTGTTGTTGGCACTTAAGCCAAGATGACTGACTATTTGCCTCAAAACTCGGAGATTATGATTTACATAAACATTACTAGTCTTATTGTTTGGCGTTTAGTACTCATTGACTACATCCCTACCCCTTTTCAAACAACCTCTAATATCAAATCTGTTAGCTTCAGAGTAATATAATTCCTATCCTCAGTAAAGAAAAAAGCTTCCTCATTCCTAGAATTTAAACTTATTATTCATCTATATGGAATTAGACAAATGCTACCGGATTTGATAGAATACAAACTTGATAGAAGAATATTATACTTGCTTTAAACTTCAATTTTTAAGTAATTAACACAAGCATAATAAATAGCTTTTTTGATAATTATTAGCAAGTGTTAATTTTATAAATTTTTACTTCTCTTCTCTACTCCCCCACTTCCCTATTCCCCTACTAAATAAACTGTAAAAAACATTTATTATTTTTCTATTATATCTACCTCCCATAAACCCAGTTTCCAATAACACTCCAAAGCAAGTAGATTTGATCTAAAGTATTATTTTACTTTAGAAACAACTCCAGAAAAAATATTTTTCACGGCAATTGTAATTCGTTCGATATCTTCTTTTAAAAGTGGTGGCCACATAACTCTTTTTCGTCTACCTGCTTCAAATAATTTCAGACTTTCTATTGCTAATAAATATAATCCGGCAACTAATTCTCGGTCTAGAAGGGGGTCGCCTTGTAATGTTTCAAAGGATATTTTTAGAGCTAACAAAATGTTAGTTACTTGACCAGGAATGGGGGGTTTGCCTTGTTCGAGACGCATGAGAAAAGCATCTGGGTTAATTTTAGTTTCTAGAGCAGTTCCCTGGTCAATGAGAAATTGGCGGGCGGTTTCATAATCCATATTATAAAGTATAGTTGTCTTTATAATATTAATTCTAGTCGTTTCTAGTTTACTGTGATAAAAATTTTCACAACCAATGGGCAGATTATTATATAAACCTATCCCACTAATAAAATGCAATTAATCCACATAAGTATAGTGGCGAGCGCTACAATTGCTTCAATACAAGCAGAAATAACCTCCCATCTTACAACTAGGCGACGATATTTACCTTGATACTAGGCAAAACAACCCTCTTCTTGAAAACGAGGTACAGAAATTTTGATCGCATTTCCTGGTTTCTTTTTGCCTTTCCCAAGTGATTAAAATAAGGACAACCTGTTATTTAGGAAGTGAGAAGGGTATGATTGTATATATCGAAATGGAGTATCAGGCATACTTTTACCTCTTTTTTCTGGTGAAATAGAAAAAATATCTTCAAATAACTTCCATTCTATGTCACTTAATTCTTCAAATTTACTAACATCTTCTTTCAATTAACTATACTGAGTAACGCTGATCATAGTATTATCATTTTACTATTAGTAGGATAGATTTATAAGTTGAAATCTAGTTACTTTTAATAGGGGAGTAGTTTATGATCGCTACCTTCATAACACTTGTGAAAGAATGAATGTGTTAGATAAATTCTAGGATATTTTTCCCGATGCTCAAGTATTGTATTTTTATTGTATTTTTGTGGTGATAGAGAGTTTATCCCTAAACAGTGGTTAACTTACTTAAGAATTGAACCTCAAATTCATTTTTGGCTGAGGTAAAAGGCAGATTATAATATTGGTGATGGGTAAAAAAGTTGAGCCGCATTAATTATCTTTGCTCATCTTCAAATTGTGGAATATTAAACTATTTCAAGAAAATGATGGGTTTGGGGCAGACAAGTTTATATTTCAGCTTTACAGTTAGATGATGGAGAATTACTAATTGTGATTAGTAATGATTCAGCTTCCACAGGGATCGGGAGATTGAAATACTGTTCGGGATGTTTAAAACTAGAGAATTCAATTTGAAATTAACTCATTTTAATCAAATTGAAAGACTGAGTAAATTATTCGCGTTAATTAGTTTGGCTCTATATTGGGCAATTTTAATTAAGGAATGGTTACATGAACAAATACCCTGAAAAATTAAAAAATACGTTCCTAGAGCAAAAAGTATTTTTCGTTATGGACTGAATCATTTACGGGGGATTGTTCTTGACATCAATTTCAAAAAAAAAATGAATTTATTAATTGTTTAATTTTTTTGTTCTTTACTTAAGTAAAAACATTACTAAACCTTACTTATTACTTAATAAATGAAGTATTTAGTAAGGTCTAAAGTCTTACATTATTTTTGATGATTGGTATTAAATATTACTACAAAAGCAGAGTATTATTGCTGAGAGCTGATAGTTAATAGCTCAATGTTTACTTATCAACAATATCCATCCTATAGTTACGTTCAACTAATTATAAATAGTAACCTAATTTTACCTATGGCAATTTCATCTCCTGAGTTTAATATTTCTGGTTTATTGATACGGTATCCAAACCTAGTTTTTCCTATATGTTTGATATAAATACCATTAGTAGAACCCATGTCTTTTATCTGCCATTGATTATTTTTAAAATAGATTTCTGCATGGGTTAAGGAAACAGTATTGTCTCCATAAAATCCATCTAAATCAATTTCTACTGGTCCTATTTCTGGGTTAAATTTACCAATAATGGCATTATTGCTATCGATAATAAATTCTGGTATAGGAGCACCTATTTGTTTGGGGATAAGTTTAACAATACTGCTATTGATGAGAGTAGAATTAATAGCATTTTTAGGTGTCATATTTACTTTTTTATCTGCTTCTATAATTGGATTTTGACTAGTAGTTTTATTGATATATGTCGGTGTTTTTAGGAAGTAGTTATTAATATTTTGATTAATATCTTTATCCTGGTTTACTGTGTTTTTGTCTGTTTGGATAGCTGTTTGTATTTCTCCCTCTTGAATACTTTTTTCTTGAGTTTTCAATAAAGTAGTTGATAGTCTAATTTCTGAACCACAAACTTCGCAAAATTTGTTTTTTTCTGAGTTTCTGTTGTAGAAACATAAATCACAAGTAATACTCATAATCTTCCTAAATAATTGATTTAGCTTTACTAAATAATTGTGATGTTGATTCTAAACTTATGCCATAAGAGTTGAATGTTTACATAATTTATAAACCAAGCTGGTGCTATAAGACCTAGAATAAGTCATGAATTCATGACATTAGAAAGCAAATTGATGTTGTGATAATTCATTTTTACTAAAATTAGCTAACCTGAATTATTCATGAACAAAAAAAACTAAAGGAAAAAAGTAAACATAAACAGATTGATTAAGGATCGATAATCAAAATTAATCAAAGAACAAGACTTAAAAATTTACAGTTATTTTCCTCAAACAACCTTCTAAAAATCTCTTTTAGACATAGTAATCCTATAACCAACTCATCTCAAGAATAAATTAATTGTCTTCCTGTTAATAATTTTTGTAATATCAGTTTTATTTCTGCTTAAAATGGATAATTTAATATTAGTTTTACCATAATTACATGAGTTATAACTTTGATACGGTTGGCAATTTTTATTAACGTTTCTTTCATTGAATAAATTTGAGCTTTTTCTAATCTAGCTTGTGATACTAATTCTCTGATTTATAATATTAAAATATAAGCTAATTAAGATAGAAATAAACGGAATTTATCACCAATAAATTGATAAAAAATTAACCTATATCTATGAAGTTTTTTTTATTATTTAATTGTATTATCTAAATTTGCTGCTATTTGAGCATAAAATTTATTATAAGTTTATTGAGTTTTTATATCCATATTTGTGAATAAAAATTGAGGCTTATAATTTTTTATAGCTAATCTAATTTTAGCAATATTTAATTTGACTAAATTTATCCCAACTTTTTTTTTAAGGTAATAAATATTATCAAATCAAGGAACTTTTTGATGATATTTATTATAATTTAATCGAGCTATATCTAATAAATAATATATTCTTATTTTGAAGACTTAATTACTACTAAATTTAAAAGAGTATTACACATTTTGAAGTTCAAAAAAATCAATTATTTCTGGTAAATAAAAGTATCTATATCCTCTTAAAATAATCGAAACATTTTTCCATGGTTTTTTTTAATCGCCAAAATAACTATCGTAAAATTCCTTTCGTTCCCTTGGCTTAATTATAATTTTCCCTTCCCCTAATTGTAATATTAAAAGAATACCAGTTTTTGCCTCATTAATTAAACAAGGAAAATAGATTTTTACCAATCATAACCATGAAATAAACTTGGTTTTTGATTACCATAAGTTACTCCATCAGTTGAAATTTAACTTTTGGTTAATGTTAAAAGTTTTGATTACTATAATTCAATAAAAACGATGTATACATTAATAAAATCTGGCTAATAAAATGCCAAAAGATATAAAATTTTAGATGTGCAAAACCTAAATTTTTATTAGGGTAAATATAATGGTTACTTTATCAAAAAAACTAAAAAAAAAATAATTCAGGAAAATAAAAAGGCTTAGAAAATAACTGTACCAAATAGTAAATATTAAACATCAAGAAAGTATCACTTAATAAATAAAATTAAATATTGATACAGCAATTAGGAATGATTTGTGAGAATAAAATGTAGTATTTATAGCTCGAAGCGATCGCTAAACCTGAATTTGAATGCCAAGGTAAAAGTTCTACTAATATTCATTGAAAAATCAAGCAGAAGATATAGCAATTATCAAATTGATGAGATTACAGTCTTATAAATACCTTAAGAAGAAGAAAAAAACCATAAAATCTTATTCAATAGATTGTACACAAAAATTATTTAACTCACATTCGGCTTTCCTACCTCTCAAAACAGATGCCCTTAATACTCTCCTCTTCCTACTTTCAAAAAATTTTGACTCATGCTGAAATATCTTACCCAAATGAATGCTGTGGTTTACTATTAGGTCAGAAAAACCAAGAGACAAAAACAGTTATTGAAGTCTGGCCTGCTGAAAATGCCTGGCAAACAGAAGCAGATGAATATTGGCCAGAACAAACAGAATTTACAGAAGAAAAAAGATATGCCATATCCCCAGAACTGATGCTAAAAACAATGAAGTCCGCAAGAGAACGCCACTTATCTATTATTGGCATCTATCATTCCCACCCAAACCATGTAGCTATCCCCTCAGAATTTGACCGTACCTATGCTTGGCCAGAATATTCCTATGTTATAATCTCAGTGGAAAAAGGCCAAGCTATTGACTTTCTCTGTTGGTCTCTTGATGATAATCACCAGTTTCAACCAGAAAAAATTATTAAAATAAAAGATAAGCAATAAGCTATATAGCAGGTTTAATGTAGATAATTTTAGGAGGTAGTTGCTAACTTTAATATTCCTAGCAATTTATCGCAATAGCTCAAAAAAATTTGATAAAATTTGAATGCTTTTTCAAAAAGTCATTTTAAATTATATAAAGGCTGAGACATTAAGACTATGAAACAGATAACTGAATTCCATAGGGTTAATGAATTTCAGCTATTATCTCCAGTTTAGTAGGAAAACAGTTCACAGAATTTATCTAAGAAATATCTAGGCAAAAATTGTCATGTTAAATCCTAATCTGGAACAAATCCAGTTAAATACAGAAGAATATCAACGTTATTCGAGGCACCTGATTCTACCGGAAGTAGGATTAGATGGTCAAAAACGTCTCAAGGCAGCTAGTGTTCTATGTATAGGCACGGGAGGTCTTGGTTCTCCACTATTGTTATATCTAGCAGCAGCAGGAATTGGAAATATTGGAATTGTAGATTTTGATATTGTCGATAGTTCCAATTTACAACGACAGGTTATTCATGGTACTTCCTGGGTGGGTAAGCCAAAAATTGAATCTGCTAAAAATCGGATTCATGAAATTAATCCTTACTGTCAGGTTGACCTTTATGAAACCAGGTTAAGTGCTGAAAATGCCCTTGACATTCTCAAGTCTTATGATGTGATTGTTGATGGTACTGATAATTTCCCGACTCGTTATTTGGTTAATGATGCCTGTGTTCTTTTGAATAAACCTAATGTCTACGGCTCAATTTTCCGCTTTGAGGGTCAGGCAACTGTGTTTAATTATGAAGGTGGACCGAACTACCGTGACCTTTACCCTGAACCTCCACCCCCAGGAATGGTACCTTCTTGTGCAGAAGGTGGGGTGTTGGGTATTTTACCAGGAATAATTGGGGTGATCCAAGCAACGGAAACTATCAAAGTTGTTTTGGGTAAAGGTAAGACTTTGAGTGGTAGATTGTTACTTTATAATTCCCTAGATATGACTTTCCGAGAATTGAAATTGCGTCCTAATCCGATACGACCAATTATTGAAGAGTTGATTGATTATGAGCAGTTTTGTGGTATTCCTCAAGCTAAAGCACAGGAGGCAGAAACTAAAATGGCTATTCCAGAAATGACAGTTCAAGATTTGAAGCAATTATTTGATAGTGGGAAGAAGGATGATTTTGTTTTAGTTGATGTACGGAACCCCAATGAATATGATATTGCCAAAATTCCTGGGTCTGTTTTAGTACCATTGCCAGATATTGAGCAGGGCCCTGGTGTGACAAAGGTGAAGGAGTTAATGAATAATCGCTCTTTAATTGCTCATTGTAAGATGGGGGGGAGATCGGCTAAAGCTTTAGGTATTCTTAAAGAACATGGTATTGAGGGTACTAATCTCAAGGGTGGAATTACTGCTTGGAGTAAGGAAATAGATTCTTCTGTACCTCAATATTAATTCAGAAGTAAGAGGGAGGAAGTTAGAAGGAAGAAAAAAGCTAAAATTTCTATGAATTAAAATCATCAAATTAGTTAGAAAAAACCTTCTCCCTTCTAACCTTTATCTGCTAGTCAAATTTGAATATTAATAGTTCACAAGTTACTGCTATATTATCTTTTTGTACAGGTTTTTACTCTCGAAGTTAATTTTATAAAAAATGTTGCTTAACATGACGAATAATTTTCTTCTCCAGCAAATTGTTTAACTATTCAATTTGCAAATTATTTATTAACTCAGATAAATCGGCAAAAGATAAAGGATTACTATCTTTTTTACTGTACTTTTTTTTGCGTCTATTTTTGAGAATAGTTCCACAAATAAATTTTTCTCTTTTAGTTGTCTTTATAATATCCTAAGAATGAATAGTTGTATGGCTACATAAAAATTAAGCTATAATTTTAGGGTCTATTTTATCAAAAAATATACTAATGAATCAAATGTTAGAGTATATAAATTACTACCCAAAAGAAACTAAAATAGTTATCGGTATTGGTACTCAGTAATTGAAAAAAATTAATAAAAATGCTCAAATTATATCCGAAAAAAAAATAAAAAAGGGGGAATAGGTCAAATAAAAAAATGATTCATAAAACCAGAATTTGGCATAAAAAAAGATTAAAATTAGAATAATAAGTTATTCTAACTTTATACTATTTATGTCTACAAAGACTTTTTAAATGTTAGGAATTCACTTTAATTTTTAACAGGACAAGAATTAATTTTAGATAGGACAGAAAAAATTATAAATAGCCTAAATGATGATAATAAGCAAAAAAAATATTTTTCTGGAAAAAAGAAAAATTATACGTTTATAGCGGTTTTCATAACAAAAGACTACAGTAATAACAGTGAGTAAACCAGTTGCTTAACATTTTAGGAGTGACTAAATACATCAAAGTAGCGATCGCCTGTTCTAATTGTTCACCAGTTGTGGCCAATTTTTTTTAATGGGCTTTAAGATTTGACCACTATTGTTCAATAAGGTTAAATTGAGGAGAGTAAGGAAATAGATAAATGAATCTCGCCTCCACTGCTTCAATAGCTTCAGAAATTCCCTTAACCTTATGAGCTAGCAAATAGCTGGCAAATTATCTCCAACCACAACTTTTCGGGGGCCATAATTCAGGGGCCAGTAGTTCTTCCATAAAAGTTTTAAATACCTTGTCACTGGTTCGGTGCATTGATGGTCATAGTGTTGAGGATTTGTTTGAACATGATTGCTCCGATGAGGGTAATCATTTGACCATGAGGATAGGGTGCTAGACTATATACTCTATCTCCAGATGTTGTTCTACCTAACCATAATCAGGTATCATGCCTATATTTAATCGGGTTTTATCAATAAAGACAAGTTTGTGACCTTTACTAGAGCGAACGCTAGGCAATACTCAACTCAACTATTAACTCCTGTACAGCTTCAGTTTTAGCCTGAGTACTGTACTTAGTTTTTTTGGCGAGGAGGGTTTGTGTCCTTGTAAGAAACGAAATATTATAGGAATGCTCACTTTAATACCTGTATCTGTTGTGAATTTTTGACACAGTTGTTCTAGGATAAAATCCTTGGTTTAGCTTTAAGTATTCTAGAATTTTGTGTTTATATGGTTGAGGTTTTCCTGTTTGAGGACGGCCAATATGTATTGTTTCTAGAGTATTTTCCTTTCGATAAGGTGAAATGAGTTGTAGATTGTTATGAAAATAATTTTTATAATATTTATAGCAACTGTTAAGCTTCCCGAAAATTATTTTTTGGGAGTGACTAAGGGAATGTCTATATACTAATACGTTTTATATCAAACTGCGGTTGATAAAACTAAAGTTTATGAGGTATGAAATCATCAGAGTAGCTCTAATAGTTAAATAACTACCAAAAAAAACCTTACATTCAAAGTTGATGTTGTACAAATATTAATCATAAAACTATTGGAATATAAATGCCCATATCACTAACTGAAGCCAAAAATCTATTGTCTGACCTACTCAGTGATTATAGCTCTCAAGTAGATTACTTGGCTATTCGCTTAGAAAAGTCGGAAGAAACAGATATTCTTTTGCGAGGCCACAAAATAGAAACTCTGAGTGAAGGTATTTCTATTGGCGGTCAAGTACGAGCCTGCTATAAAGGAGCTTGGGGTTTTGCCAGTTTTAATCAAATATATACTTTGAAAGATAGAATAGAAGAGGCGATCGCTGCGGCTAAACTAATTGGGAAAGAAGAAACTATTCTAGCTCCTATACCAATTATTCAAGAAACTCATGTGGTTTCTCTCACAGGAAAAAACCCTCGTTACATAAGTTTAGCTAGTAAAAAAGAACTATGCGAACATTATGGCCAGGTGCTGCGGAGTGTAGATCCTCGAATTACTAATGTGTCTGTGCGTTATGGGGATAGTACCCAAAAAACTATTCTAGCTACTTCGGAAGGAACGATATTAGAACAATCTTGGACAGATATGGAAATGCGCTTTGCTGCTACTGCTAGAAATGGGGATACTGTACAAACGGGTAGAGAAACTACTGGTTCTCGCAAGGCTTATGAAGATTTAACTAATTTGGATGCACAAGTTCGTAGTGCTGCTCAGAGAGCTGTTAATTCTCTAGCTTTACCCATAGTTCAAGGTAATGCTTATACTGTAGTTATTGACCCTATTCTGACAGGTTTATTTGTTCACGAAGCTTTTGGTCATCTCTCGGAAGCGGATATGGCATACGAAAATCCTGATCTACTGGAAGTGATGACAATTGGTCGAGTATTTGGTCCGGAAAATTTACAAATATTTGATGGTGCGAAGGTAGAGCCTTTATTAGGTGGGGCTGGGGAAGAAGTTCATCGGGGTAGTTATGTTTATGATGATGAAGGTACTTTAGCAACTACCACTCAGTTGATTCAGGATGGGGTTTTAGTAGGGCGCTTACATTCACGGGAGACTGCTGGAAAGCTGGGGGAGGCACCTACGGGTAATGCACGTTGTCTTGACTACCGTTATCCACCTATTGTGAGGATGACTAACACTTGGATAGCACAAGGAAATACTCCTGTTTCAGATTTATTTGCTGATATTAAGGAGGGAGTTTATGCTTGTAACTGGTTTGGTGGCATGACTAATGGGGAAATATTTACTTTTAGTGCTGGAGAAGCTTGGATGATTAGAAATGGTGAGTTAGCTGAACCGGTTAGGGATGTGACTCTTTCTGGAAATGTGTTTAATACTTTGGCAGATATTGAAGCGATCGGTGATGATTTTCATTGGGATGAGTCTGGCGGTTGCGGTAAAGGTGAGCAAAATGGTTTACCTGTTGGTTGTGGAGGTCCGAGTTTGCGTATTGGGAATGTTGTTGTTGGTGGAGATACTTCTGAGGTCAGAAAGCGGGAAATTAGAAGTCAGAAGTGAAGTTCTCAATACTGATAAGTAGGGTTGACACCAATTTTTAAGGTTGTGGTCAACTTAGAAAACTATTTGTATCAGTAAGTTCAGTTTTCAGAAATTTTAAGTCTGTGAACAAATAAAGGTTACAGACTTCGGTCAGTGATTTTCAATGAAGCAGGAGGCTAGCTCCGAAGCTTGTACAATTTTTATGGGTGAGCTTGGGGAAGTTAGTCACAAAAATATAGCAGCAGAGACTAAAAGCATCAGAATAATGACTCAAATGTATCATTCGCGCCAAAGGCAACTTAAATCTTTAGTTGAAAAATTATCTATTTCTCAACAAGCTTTGATTAAATGGAATTTATTAGATTTGGCATTAACTCACTCTACAGTTTCATCAACACATAATAATGAAAAGCTAGAGTTTTTTGGGGATGCAGTGGTACGGCTTGTGGCGGCACAACTACTGTTGGAAAATTATCCTAATTGTTCAGTAGGAGAATTTACTGCCATTCGTTCTATTTTAGTAAGCGATCGCTCTTTGGCACAAATTGCCGATAAGTATGGGTGGAGTCGTTATTTATTGGTATCCAAAAGTGCAGCAGGGGATAAAGTTGGAAGAGAGCGTCGACTTGCAGATTCTTTTGAGGCTGTTTTGGGTGCTCTTTATTTGAGTACTAATAATTTAGAGTTGATCCGCCCTTGGTTAGATTCTCATTTTGAAAGGTTAATAGCAGAAATTCGCAAGGATCCCGCTTGCCACAGTTATAAGGCTGCTCTCCAAGAGCTGACTCAAGGTTATTACAAAACGTTACCAAATTATCAAGCTCACGAAGTAAATAAGATTTATGGCGATCGCGAACGTTTCTTTGCCGAAGTTTGGTTTAAAGGCCAGAAACTTGGTGTAGGTAAAGGACCATCTATTAAGGCCGCAGAGGAAGCGGCTGCTAAATCTGCTTTAGATTTTTTGCAGCAGTCGGGAATACAAAATATTATCAAAGAGGAAAAGGATAAAAAGGAATGAAAAGGATGAGATAAGAATATTTTATTAAGAGTTGACTACATTTTCTTAAGCTCTTGAACTGCGCTACAAAGGCTGAATAATTAATATTTGGAAAACTTTTATTGGCGTCTTTTAAAATTCTTAATAAACTAGTCATGTTAGATGTTATAGTTATTTTATCTGCTCAACAGCTTGACTAATTTATTTTGAGTTTTGATTATTATTGACTGAGAAAATGCTGAAAATACTTCCACTAAAGATTAAAATTAATAAAAATTGATTAATTTATAGGTTTTATGATCTTAATTCTTGGGTAAATATACTATAATTTAATTTCAAAATTTAGGATATGTAAATAGTAGTAGTTAGAGTTAAATAAGTTTTTGATCAAAGTACAAATAATGAATAATGATATAAAAAATATTGTTTTAAATCAAAATACAGTTATGCATCCCTATGTAAGTTTATGTAGAATTGTGTATAATTGTTGTGTCAATTTCAATTTTGTAGAAATATAATTATAGACAAAGTTATCAAGAAGGAAAATTTGATTATGCTAGAGGAAAGTTATAAAAATAATGAGG
Organism: Trichodesmium erythraeum IMS101; assembly: GCF_000014265.1. NCBI lineage: Bacteria > Bacillati > Cyanobacteriota > Cyanophyceae > Oscillatoriales > Microcoleaceae > Trichodesmium > Trichodesmium erythraeum. The sequence continues at coordinate 1,738,775 of NC_008312.1, read as the reverse complement.
CTATTTTTCTGAACAAAATAGCTGATAAATTGATGGTTAAAGATAAAACCAGGCTGGTGTTTACGGAGCGGTTTAAAATAGATAATGATGATTTGAATAATCAAAAACTGGCTGATGTTTTATCAAGTAATTTATTACAGAATGCTAGCAAAAAAGCAACATCAGATATTATTTTGCGGGACTCTTTGAAAACAATATTTAAAAAACTGGAGACTGAAGGTTGTGATTTTGAGGGAGCAAAAAGAGACAAGGTTAAAATTGCTAAACGGTGGTTGCGTGAAATAATTTATCCCTGGCATGCATTAAAAGATATGGCGACTTTTACTGATAAAATGGGTCTTGTTATCCAAGGAATTACACAGTTGGATACGTCTAAAACTGTTTCTCGTTATCCCAGTGTTATACCTCTCAATAGTGAGGTTAAGTTTGAGGTACAGTTGGAACGTTCGGGATATTTAACTCTCTTAAAAAAAGGTGCTTCTGGCGTATTTTATTGTTTGTCTCCTTCGTGTTTGGCAAGTTCACCTATTTTTGATGGGGGCGTAGCATCGTTACCAATGGAGGGGGCACCAGTTAATCATTTTAAGTTGAATGGTAAAATAGGGGTTGAGGAGATCATAGCAGGGATCAGTCACGAACGTCCAAACTTAGATTGGTTGCCGGCGGCGGACCAACTACCTTTGCTTTTAAAGGGAGAGCACTTACAGGAGTTTTTGATGTATTTTAAGGCTGAGTTAGGCTCTACTTTATGGTACATGCATTATCAGGTGGTTTAGCGCTATACATAAGCTCAAAGTCAACCCCCCCTTGGAGGGCAAGGGGGGAATTCACGGGGTTGAAGCTCGGTTTCAGGGAAGGGTAAGGTACGAGCAGAGGTTGAGGTTTTAGGTGTTAGTTTTTTAGGTTTGAGTCCAGTGGGATGGGTTTGACTAAGCTGTAAGTAGGAAATAGGTTTGATGAGAATTATTTGGAAGTTTTATCAAGGTAAATTTTGTAGATAATAATAATAGAATATCAATCTTTTGAAAGTGAAAATAAGTCAATTTTAAGCGATATACAGCTAGTTAGAGATAGGTAGAGATAGGTAGAGTTATGTAGAGTCATGTAGTTTTTTTGTAGATTTTTTGATTTTATTGAAGTATCATTATAAATGAACCTATAAGAAAGGAATGGTTGATGATGCCAGAAGAAAGTTACAAAAATAATGAGGTTGCTTTTCTGGGAGAAGTAGCTGATAAGTTGAGTCTTAAAGATAACACTAGGCTTGTATTTATTGAACGGTTTAAAATAAATAATGATGATTTGAATAATGCAGCTTTGGCTGATGTTTTATTAACAAATTTACGACATAATAATACTATGCGGGATGCTTTGAGGAGAATATTTAAAAAACTGGAGGTTGAAGGTTGTCATTTTAATGACGCGACAAGAGATAAAGTTAATATTGCTAGACAGTGGCTCCGTGAAGTTCTTTATCCCTGGTATCAATTAAAAAATATGGCTACTTCAACTAATAAAATGGGTCCTGTTCTTCAAGGGATGAGCACAATGGATATGTATACGGTTGATCCTCATTATCCTAAGACTGTGCCTCTAGATAGTGAAATTAAGTTTGAGGTACGGTTGGAACGTCGGGGATATTTAACTCTGTTAGAAAGGGGTACTTCTGGTGAGTTTTATTGTTTGTCTCCTTCATTTTTGGGAGCTTTGCCTATTTTTGATGCGGGTGTGGTGTCTTTACCTATGGAGGGGGCGCCAGTTGATTATTTTAGGTTGGATGGTAAACCAGGGGTTGAGGAGATCATAGCGGGGATCAGTCAGGAACGTCCAAGGTTAAGTTGGTTACCACAAGGAGACCAACCACCTTTGTTGTTAGAGGGAAAGCATTTGCAGGAATTTTTGACTTATTTTCAGGCTGAGTCAGACTCTACTTTGTGGTATATGTTTTATGATGTGGTTTAGGTGTAGTTGGTGTTGGGTTTTAGGTGGTAGGTGGCTGGTGGCTGGTGCCTGGTGGTACGGTTTCATAACTAAGTTTCTATAACTAAAGCTTTGTAGGGAGGTTGCATCACAAAAATGCGTTTCATGTCGCGTAGTGAAACATCCCTACTCTGGTCTAGCGACATGAAAGTTGCTTAAGTAGCTGAAAAATAAGGAATAGGTGTTAGGTTTTAGGTGGCTGGTGCCTGGTGATAGGGTTTCACAACTAATTTTCTATAACTAAAACAGGGGTGTTGACTTTTGAGTTTGAGCAGTACTATTCATTGCTATCTTTTAAGCTTATTAGTAAACTGGCTATGGTGGATGTCATAGTTACTCCACTTTCAAGGGCTTGACTAATTTCTTTGCTGTTTTGGTTATTGCTCAATGATAATATGCTGAAAATACTTCCGGCAAAGATTGAAATTAATAAGATTTTAATTGGTTTAGACATTTTATTCCGTGATTTATTGGGAAAGTATACTTTTATTTTAAATTGCATTTTCAAGGGATGTAAATAGTAGGCTTTAGAGTTAACTAGAGTTAGATATAATTTTTTGTAGGCAGATTTTGTGGATAAAATAATAATAGTAAATAAGTCTATTTAAAATCAAAATAGATTTGTTTAGAATCATATATAGGTAAGTAGAACTAGGTAGAGCTAGGTAGAATTATGTAGAACAATATGGATTTTTTGTTGCAATTTTGAACTTATTGAAATATCATAAGAATGGAAGTAAGATACTCCCAGTAGTCCCTAAGATTTCTTGGTTTTCCTGAATGGATAGAGGTCTATATTAGGGTGCAAAAGAACAACTACAACCACGGGAGTGTTTGATCGGATATGATAGGGTTATTCAAATAAGGAGAAACTAATATGACTGAAGAACAATTTCAAGAACAACTTAAAGCTCGCCTAGATTTAATAGACCAACTATTAACTTGCTCTAGTGGGGAAGAGCAAGCAATTTTGCACGCCAATTCTCAATTATTAGATGCAGCCTTTGTCAAAACGATGGAGTTAGTGGCGGCTAAAATGGTAGAAGATGGGGAGAAAAATGCAAAATGGTTGCAAGGCTTGGCTAACGAATTGGCAGAAATGATGGAGGCAAAAGAAAAGCTAGATGTTCAAGTAATGGAACTCTACAATGCCGGTAAATATGATGAAGCAATACCTATTGCCGAACAAGGGGTGACGTTAGCGCGACAACTCTGGGGAGAAAGTCATGCCGAAGTTGCAACCAACCTCAACAACCTAACTTTATTATATGAATCTCAAGGGAGACACTCGGAAGCGGAACCATTGTACAAACAAGCCATAGAAATCCACAAAGTCGCCCTGCCGGCGAATCATCCATCCCTGGCAACCAACCTCAACAACCTAGCAAATTTATATCGTGCTCAAGGGAGATACTCGGAAGCAGAACCATTGTACAAACAAGCCATAGAAATCTTCAAAATCGCCCTGCCGGCGAATCATCCATCCCTGGCAACCAACCTCAACAACCTAGCAGGTTTATATGAATCTCAAGGGAGATACTCGGAAGCGGAACCATTGTACAAACAAGCCATAGAAATCTTCAAAATCGCCCTGCCGGCGAATCATCCATCCCTGGCAACCAACCTCAACAACCTAGCAAATTTATATCGTGCTCAAGGGAGATACTCGGAAGCGGAACCATTGTACAAACAAGCAATAGAAATCGACAATATCGCCCTGCCTGCGAATCATCCATCCCTGGCTAGAGACCTCAACAACCTAGCAGAATTATATCGTGCTCAAGGGAGATACTCGGAAGCGGAACCATTGTACAAACAAGCCATAGAAATCCACAAAGTCGCCCTGCCGGCGAATCATCCATCCCTGGCAACCAACCTCAACAACCTAGCAAATTTATATCGTGCTCAAGGGAGATACTCGGAAGCGGAACCATTGTACAAACAAGCCATAGAAATCTTCAAAATCGCCCTGCCGGCGAATCATCCATCCCTGGCAACCAACCTCAACAACCTAGCAGGTTTATATGAATCTCAAGGGAGATACTCGGAAGCGGAACCATTGTTCAAAAAAGCCATAGAAATCGACAATATCGCCCTGCCTGCCAATCATCCATCCCTGGCAACCGACCTCAACAACCTAGCAGGTTTATATTCTTCTCAAGGGAGATACTCGGAAGCGGAACCATTGTACAAACAAGCAATAGAAATCGACAAGATCGCCCTGCCGGCCAATCATCCAGACCTGGCAACCCACCTCAACAACCTAGCAGGTTTATATAAATCTCAAGGGAGATACTCGGAAGCGGAACCATTGTACAAACAAGCAATAGAAATCCACAAAGTCGCCCTGCCTGCCAATCATCCACAACGTGCCTCTGGCCTCAATAACCTAGCAGGTTTATATCGTGCTCAAGGGAGATACTCGGAAGCGGAACCATTGTTGAAACAAGCAATAGAAATCTACAAAGTCGCCCTGCCTGCCAATCATCCATTCCTGGCAACCAACCTCAACAACCTAGCAGAATTATATCGTGCTCAAGGGAGATACTCGGAAGCGGAACCATTGTACAAACAAGCAATAGAAATCGACAATATCGCCCTGCCTGCCAATCATCCAGAGCTGGCAACCAACCTCAACAACCTAGCAGAATTATATCGTGCTCAAGGGAGATACTCGGAAGCGGAACCATTGTACAAACAAGCAATAGAAGTCGACAAAATCGCCCTGCCTGCCAATCATCCATCCCTGGCAACCAACCTCAACAACCTAGCAGAATTATATCGTGCTCAAGGGAGATACTCGGAAGCGGAACCATTGTACAAACAAGCAATAGAAGTCGACAAAATCGCCCTGCCTGCCAATCATCCATCCCTGGCAACCCACCTCAACAACCTAGCAGTTTTATATTCTGCTCAAGGGAGATACTCGGAAGCGGAACCATTGTACAAACAAGCAATAGAAGTCGACAAAATCGCCCTGCCTGCCAATCATCCATCCCTGGCAACCAACCTCAACAACCTAGCAGAATTATATCATGCTCAAGGGAGATACTCGGAAGCGGAACCATTGTACAAACAAGCAATAGAAATCCACAAAGTCGCCCTGCCTGCCAATCATCCATCCCTGGCAACCAACCTCAACAACCTAGCAGAATTATATCGTGCTCAAGGGAGATACTCGGAAGCGGAACCATTGTACAAACAAGCAATAGAAATCCACAAAGTCGCCCTGCCTGCGAATCATCCACAACGTGCCTCTTGCCTCAATAACCTAGCTTTATTATATGCATCTCAAGGGAGATACTCGGAAGCACTCAAACTGATGCTCAAAGCCAGCAAAATCGAAGATAAAACTATCCAGGCTATCTTTGCTTCTAGCTCCGAAAGCGATCGCCTCGCCCATATCAAACAAGAAGTCAGACCTAACCTAGAGACATTCCTCTCCTTAGTCTACCAACATTTCCCCCACTCCCCAGAAGCCAAACAAGCAGCATTAAATCTCGTCCTCAAACGGAAATCTCTAACAGCAACAGCCATGGCCGCTCAAAACCAAGCCGTATTCAGTGGCCGTTATCCCCAACTCCAAGAAATTTTCCCACAGTGGCGGCGAAAGTGCGACCAACTTTTAACACTTACCTATGAAGTACCCCGACCAGAAAAACGGGAAACTCACAAACAACAGTTAGCTCAACTGCAAAAAGAATGTAATGAGTTAGAAAGAAAGTTAACCCAACAAATGCCAGAAATTGAAATACAGCAACAAATGGGAGACATACGGGCAGTCGCGTCAGAGTTATCAGAGGGGGAAAAATTATTGGAATTTGTGCAGTTTGATGTCTATGATGTTCAGGAGAAGAGTTGGGGAAAAGCCCGGTATCTGGCATTTGTTTTAGCTGGGGGAAAACCTTCTGAAGTAGAAATGATTGATTTAGGAGAAGCAGAAAATATCGATCGCCTAATTTCGACTTACCGAAACTCAGTAATAAAGTGGCCACTACCACAACAGATGAATATGTGGAATAATAAACCAAATTCTACAGAAACAGAAACACCTACAAAACATTATATCTATGACTCCCAACCAGGGAAAGAACTACGAGAAGCAGTTTTTGATAAATTGCGAGATAAATTAACAGGTTGCTCTCATCTAGTATTAGCTCCCGATGGTGATTTAAACCTAGTGCCATTTCAAATCTTACCAGAAGATGATGGGAAAACAACATTGCAGGATGAGTACAACATTAGTTATGTCAGCGTTGGGCGAGAATTATTGCGGCGTCGGATCAAAACAAAACCCACAGCAAACCCACCATTAATTATGGCCGACCCTAACTTTGATTGGCCTCAGAATGCTCCAGATATGGCACAACAAAAAGAAAGTCCGGCTGTTTCTGGTCTGAATGTTCAGCCAATGTTAGGTACTCTGGCAGGGATAACATTTCCACGAGTGAAAGCAACCGCTGATCTTGCCAAAACTATTGGACAACAGTTAGGAGTCAAACCTTTTCTGGGAAATGAGGCAACTGCCGATCGCCTGCTCAAATGTCAATCTCCCAAACAGCTCATAGTTGCCACCCACGGTTATTACTCCCAGAGAAAAGATAAATATCTGACTTTGTTGAAAGAGTTACTGTCCTCTTCCCAGGGAAAAGAAGTAGAGATATTAGAAAAAAATTATGGTTTACTGGATGAAGAGTTTCTGGCATTTATTGAAAGATACCGAAACTCAGAAAATAGGGATAATAAAATCAGAGAAAAGTTAAGAGCGATCGCCCCTCTAGTGAAACAGCAGCTCAAGACGACCCCAGTCAAACCCCCAGTTAATAACATGGATTTTGAGACCTTCAAACCCAACCGCCACCAAGCAAAAATCGAAAACCCGATGATGGGTTCCGCCGTCGCTTTTACAGGTGCCAACACCTGGCTTTCTGGTGGCCAACTCCCCCCAGAATTCCCAACAATGGCATTTGCTCAAGATATTGCCGGGCTTGACCTCTGGGAAACAGAGCTAGTAATTTTAATCGCCTGTGAAAGCGGGTTAGGAGACGTGCAAACGGGAGAAGGAGTATTCGGTTTGCGTCGTGCCTTTGCCGTTGCGGGGAATCAAACATTAATAATGAGTTTGTGGAGCGTACCAACATTAGCAACCATGTTATTAATGGAGCAATTTTTAGATGATTCACGGTCAGGAATGAGTGCAGGGGCCGCCTTAAGAAAAGCCCAGAAATATATCAGAAATATTACAGTTGGAGAACTACAAAAAAGTAAATTAGGGAGTGATATTTTAGGGGAATTAAATTTAGGAAAAAATCTAAAAATTGAGAGTAAACCATTAGCTCATCCTTATTTTTGGGGAGCGTGGATATGTCAGTCAGTCAGTGAGTTAGGTATTAGGTTTTAGGTATTAGGTATTAGGTATTAGGTATTAGGTATTAGGTTTTAGGTTTTAGGTATTAGGTGATAGGTGGTAAATTTTAGCTGGTAGGTGGTAGGTGGTGTAGTTTCATAACTACATTGCTATCGGCAAAACTCTGTATTTTGTATATTATAGAGGTTGCATAAGGGGGTTTCTACTCTGGTCTACGGAGACGAAAATTACTAAATAGCTGCAAAACGTCGAAAAATTTAGGTTTTGTAGAACAAAGTGAAACCTAACTGATGGTTTTTTTCTAACCTTTGACCTTTGACTTTTGGTTTCCGCTCTTGGGGAGAGATAAAGGGGGGAATAGCATAGGCCTTGAGGTGAAGTTATCTGCATCATAAGTGTGAAGGTAAGAGAGCGATCGCCTACCACCAACTTCAGAAGTCCTAGTATTTTGCTACTTAGAATTATTGATATCTAAGTTATTTTTTTGGGTCAACAAAAATCTGCAGTCCATCAACTTGAGCGGCTTCAGAAGCTTCAGAATTCCGATCAGAAACATTTACTTTTGCGCGGCGTACCCAGTTAAGGACGCTGTTGTGGGAAATACCAGTGGCTCTCTCAATAGCTCGAAACCCCATGCCGCTAAGGAACATTTTTAGACAAGCCTCTTTAACCTCAGAGCTATAACCGATAGGACAAGGGTTTTCTCTAAATTGACGGCCACATTTACGACACAAATAACTCTGTTTTCCGTTACGATGGCCATTTTTAACTATTTTATGACTTTGACAATAAGGACAATGCATTATTCAATAAAATTCTACAATATCGCTTTTGTATTGTGCAACATTTAACTTTAAATATCAATTAAGTTATCATAAAAAAGTAAAGTAAATAAAAATAGCACATTGTGTTTTTATGTTAATTGAAGATTTTATAGCAACTAATCCGGATCCCAGAGAGTTAAAGCGAGCTTTAGTAGTAAAAATGCGGTTTGAAGGATTTAAGCATCGGGAAATTCAGACTATACTGGGTGTTGAGTCAAGTTATATTAGTCGTTGGGAAAAACGTTATCGAGAAGAAGGGTTAATGGGTATAAAATTGAAATATAAAGGTAGTGCAGGATACTTGAATAAGGAACAACGTGAAGCTGTCATGAATTGGCTAAAACAAAAAACACGCATAAATATTTCAGAGTTAATTGATCACGTTGAACAGTATTATGGAGTAGTATATCGCTCCTGTCAAAGTTATTATAATTTATTTAAAAACGCTGGAGTTAGTTGGCGTCAAAAAAACAGAAGCCCCAAATATAAATCTGATAAATGTGTGGTAGAGCAGCACAACTAAATAATTAATTATAGGCTTCAAGACAACCCTAGAGAAATCATTTCAGGAAAAATATCAAGTTTTTACTAACTATGAGTAGCATCTACTTGGAAGACATATTTGTGGTTATGGATGAAGCGATCGCCTATAAAAAAAACGAGAAATAGATGTAGACAACTACATGGTAACTCTGGTAACTTAACTATAGCGCAATAGAAATATATCAGTGGTGAAGAGATACCTAGCACTTATCAAACAGCTAAGATTTTATTAACAATTAATTTTGTTAGACATCTACAAAACCAGAGTCAATAAGCCAAAATTGTTTGAATTTTTGATAGTGCAAGTCCTGATCATTCTCAATAATTTCGTGATTTTCATGTATTATCAATAATAGTGAAAAAAAGAATATTCACTGTTTACACTTTGCTCCTGAGACACCATTAGAAAATTACATAGAAAACATTTGTAGACAGGCTAAACAACTTTGGCAATAGGCGATACTTTACTTTTTCTCTACTTTCCTACTCAATAAAATGTAGAAAAGCTTTTTATAAATGGCATTAAAGCTTAGAGAATTTTGGCATTTATAATCATTGAGAGGAAGCAGAAGGAAAGAAAAGAAACTTAAAGGAAAAAGTTTTTCAACAGATTATCTGAACTTAAATACTATACTTCATTTAATCAGTTAGGAATTCTCTTAATTTGAAGTCAACCTATCTTTTTTTCCTTTACTTGTTCCTAATTAAATATTTCCTAAAACCAAGTAATTTTTTAGTTAAATATTTATCCTTATGGGAATTGCTACAGCCTCACTTATTATTTTTCAGCTTATCTACAGCAACTCCTGATAAAAACTTAATAATTGCCTAGCTAAAGACTTATTTGTATACTGACTCATTGCCTTTTTATAGCCTTTTTCTCCTAAACTTTCGGCTAATTCTTTTTGTTCCATTAACTGCATTAAACAATTCCTCAACTCTTCAATATTTCCCTCTGGAAAAACCAAACCAACATCCCCAATTACATTAGGAATTTCTCCAGAATCAGAACCTATTACAGGTACCTTACAAGCCATTGCCTCAATTAAAACATGACCGAATTGTTCTTTCCAACCCACAGAAGTTAAAGTTTTAAACTTATAAGTAGTTTCTGACGGTAAAACCAAAGTATTCATCAAATTAATATATTTTTGTACATAGTTGTGAGGAACACTTTCTACAAAAATCAAACGCTCCTTAATTCCTAATGCTGTTGCTATTTCCCACAAAGTTGCTTGTAATTCACCCCTACCCAATAACAAGCACTTCCAATTTTTTTCCTGTAAACCTGCTAGGGATTTAGTTAAAGTTAATAATCCTTTTTCCTGAACAAAACGACCCACAAAACCAACTACAAAATCATCATCTTTAATTCCTAAACTATCTCTTAATTCTACTTGAGGTTCTGGTTTAAATAAACTTTCATCTACTCCTAACTGAGGCATCACTTTAATCAGACCTTTGTATCCCTTATTTCTTAAAATTTTTTCTCCATCTTTATTTCCAGCAACAATTCCATCAGTATTTCTCAAGTTATAGCTTTCTAGGTAAGAAATAGGAAATTTGAGTTCATAAGGTAAATTCCACCAAGTAAAAAATAAATTTTTAGCCTGGAGTCCTAAAAGCTTATTAAAAGTAATAAATTGAGCATAAGTTAAAGCTTTAGAACCCTGTTCTACTTGAATAATATCCGGCTTAAATTTTCGTAGCAAACTAATTAGTTCGGGACCGAAAGTTAGCAAAGCTTGATTATTTTGACTATAATTAGAAAGAGGTATTACTTTAAAAGAACCCTCATCAATAAATTTAGTTTCAACTATTTCACTTTGTACGCCTTTTGGATTCCAGCGACGAGGTACAACAACCCTAACTTCAAGACCTGGTTCAAGTTTAGCTAAAGCTCGTAACTTTTCCCGATTAAGGTCAACAATATAGGTATGGCTAGCGATTAATATTTTCATAGTTATTTTTTTGTGATTTAGAAGATATATTTATAGGAATTGTAGCTCAAAATTGAGTTAGTTTGGAGTAAAAAGCTGACACATTTTTTTTGACAAAAAAACCAAATTGATATATATATATATAGTTGGACATTTATCAGATATTTAATCAACAAACCTTAGTTAGAATCAAATTTAACTATATATGAAAATCTAGGGCCATAACCTAGCTCCAAAATAGGAATCTTAAATTCTTATCAAATCACATACTTTTCAAAAAAATAGCTCTAACTATTGTTCCTTCTGCCTCCTTGCTCCTACCTTAAAACCGCCTGAATATTTTATTATTATGATAAGATGATTATAGAAATATCAGGGCATAAAAGAGAAGAATGATGAATCTATTATTTTGTTTTGATCAAAACTATCAACAACACTTCGGTGTAGCAATCACTTCTGTATTATTAAATAATTTATCTAGTCATTTTGATGTACATATAATCACAAATTTTATGGAAGAAAAACTAAAACAAAAATTAGATACGCTGAGTAAAAATTATAAATGTTCATTTCATTTATATATAATCAATAACCTTGATAAAATTAGCAAATTAAAAGTATCTGATCATGTTTCCAATGCAACTTATTATAGATTAATAATGGCTGAAATTCTCCCTAAGCATATAGATAAAGTTCTTTATTTAGATTCTGATGTTGTTGTAATTTCTCCCTTAGAAGAACTATATAATATTGATCTAGAAAATTACTTTATTGCTGCTTCAGGATTTTCTGGCACTTTGGTAAAAAGTAAAGGTTTTAATAGTGGTGTTATGGTTGTTAACTTAGAAAAATGGAGAAATGAACAAATTTCAACAAAAGTAATTGATTTTGCAACTAAAAATAGAGATAAGCTGCCATACCACGACCAAAGCGCTTTAAATCGTGTAATCAAACAGAATTACTTAATAATTGATCGGAAATGGAATTTTCAAGTGGACTTAAGCCCAAGAAAAATTCAAAAACCTGATGACAATATCGCTTTGAAAAATGCTAGAATTATACATTATATTGGTTCTTCAAAACCTTGGTATTTTTGGATATCTGATCAACGGAAAAATATATATGAATTATATTTAAAAAAATCATTGTGGTCTACATCCAAATTACAGATGATTTTCCAGCAAACTGTATATTTTCGAAAAGCCTTACAGAGAAAACTTAAGAAATAAGTTTTAATTCATCTTTACAAGTAAGCTGAAAAAAACTGTTATCTAAAATCAGGTTATACAATTCTAGTATTTGCTTAAAACCATAAAGATCGACCTTATGCGATCTACTCTTAAACAATTTTATTTAATTTTTGAGTTTCTTGAATTATTACTCTTGAGTGTTGACTTTTTTTGTATAAATTTGCCCGTCATCCCAAATAGATTTAATCCTTGTTTGAACAGCACTAAAAAAACCAAGAATATAGAAACCGCCGCGAGTAATTATTTTTATAGGAGAACCACTTTTGTAACAAGGGGGGTTCCCCAACACATGACAATCAAATAATTTGCCAAAAAAACGCAGACATTGATGAGGAGTGAGATTTTTTAATCCCATAAAAAAGTGATTGTGATAAAAAGTAATTTGATATTTGAGAGACCTTGTAGAAATATCATGACAACCCCCACTTTCTTCACCCAAGTGAACTAAAGAAGCTTCTGGGTCAAACCAAATGTGATAGCCAGTTCGTCGTAACCTCAAACAAAAATCAGACTCTTCCCTTACTGCACTGCCACGAAACCGCTCATCAAAACTCAAACCATATTTAGTAAAAACTTCTCGGCGATATGACATATTGCACCCTCTTGCTGAGATGACTCGTTGAGCTTTAACCGTATGTACCAAATCTATATGATACCAAGCAATACCAGGGTCAGACGCTTCTGGAGGTAAATCTTCTATTTCCAACTCTCCACCAGAATCTCCTAATTTCATGCGATCAAATACTCGTCCTGCCACTGCTCCTATCTCTGGGCGATCAATATAGTTACCAGCATGAGCCGCCAAAAATCCTTTTTGCAAACGTACATCATCATCAATAAAAAGGATGATTTCGCCACTACAACGTCTGACTGCATAATTCCTTGCTCCTGGTAGGCTGGCCCAAGTCAGGCGGAACAATTTTATCCTACCAGCATTAGCTTGTTTTTCCAGATAAACTTGAGTTTCTGGTTTATGAGTCCCAGTTTGGTCAACTACTAAAACTTCAAAATTAGGGTAGTCTTGTTTAATAACATCAGCGATCGTATCTATTAGAGGTTCCTCCCGCCCGTAGGTAGGAATAACAACGGAAATTGATGGTAAATTCATAGTCTGCTATCCTTTAAAAGTAAGTTTAATTTTATTGATATTTGCTAGTTTTTTTCTCTACAACTAGCTTCTTGAAAAAGTTTTCCAAGAAAATCAAGGCAAATAATAAACTCTTAGTAAGAGCATTTTAATTATCATCACAAGAATTACTTTTAAACATGGTTCAAGATTGAGATATTTTGTTAAAGGATGGAATAAAAAAATATAGGGGTTGATGTATAAGATATACTTGGTATGAATAGATATCTAATAATGATGGTAATCGTCAGATACAACCTATCTTTTTTTTGTTGTTGATTCAATAATTCAAAAATTAAGTAACAAACTATAAAAAAGAAGGGCATAAATAGAATATCAAATCCTTCCATATAGATCAGATAGATTTTTTTTCATACTATTGATAAATAAACGACTAGTTCTATAGTAAAAAATACTATGTATGGCTATATTATAATCTATCTCTCTAAAAAATATCACAACTAATATATAGCCTTGATAAATTTGCTCAATTCTTTTAATTAGCTAATTTAATTTGTTTCAATCTATTTCCAAAATAATAGAAATATAATTTGATTTTTTTTTAATATATAATTCATATTATATCTAGGATCAATATGTGATCAAAGTGTATTACATCTATTCTTTTAACTACCTAAAATCAAAAAAATATGCTATGTTTAAAACATATAATAGAAAATATATAGTAAAACAAAAAAAGGGCTGAAATAATCTTGATGAATTTGAGAAATTTAATAATTTACAAAATTAATTTCCACAAATTTATTATTGAATAAACTCAATTTTCCTCAGCTTCTTTAAGTTTTATCTGTTCAATTTTATCAATTTCTGGCAGTTTCATAATGACTCCAGCAAAATACCAGTAATAAACTGCAACTGGATCTACATCAAGAGGGTAATAATAAGTGTTATAACTAATTATGAGAACAAAAACCCAATAGCTTGCACCTAAACTGCGCATGTTTTTATCTTTAACTGAGCGATAAGCTTTAAAAGTACTAACAGTAATATTTGTTAATAGAACTAACATTGCTATTGTGCCTATAGGTCCTATTTCATAGATTAACTTAGGATAATAAGTTTCAATTAATTTAGTTTTACCAAAAACTCGGGCTGAATTAGTAGCCCGTCCAAGACCGATACCAAAAAACCCTTTTTGTGCATGATTAGACTGCTCAAATTGTTCTGAAATAAAAGCAGTTGGCGGTGAAGCATTCCAGCGACCAACAAAACTATTTATCCGCTCTTGAACAATTACGGGATTAGATACTATTAGACCTCCTAGTATAACAGCTAGTCCAGCTCCAATGGGTATCAACCGTTTAAAGTTAGCTAGCTGACCTGTTAAGATTAAGAGTATTATTGTTGTTGTGGGAACTAAAGCTAAAGCAATTCTTTGACCGCTAATAGCTGCATTAATAAAAACTACTGCCATACCAAATAACCCTCCCATTCGCCAGAGGGAAGAAGGGTCACTAAAAGCAACTGCAAAGGTAAACGCAGCATTAGAAATCAAGAACCATCCCCACTGCCAAGGTGCAACAAAAGTACCTGGTAAACGAATCATGCCTTGACTAGGACTAAATACTAGAGCACCTCCTACCAAACATTTAGCTTCTAAGCTTGCCTTAAATAGTGCGTCTCCAGTTTGACCCCTAGTACCGTTACACTTACCAGAAGAAAGGTATTGGTATTGTACGATAGTTAGTAAGCAACAGATAATAGCTAGTATTAGTGTCAGACGGGCAACAAATAATAACTCTTTTTTACTTTTGAGTTGATAATAAGCCCCCGTGATCAGAGGTAAGTAGCCGATCATGACTTTGAGTCCCAATATTCCCATAGGAATTGCCTTATCTCCTGGTTGGGGAGGGTTAAAGTGTTGTACACCATTAACTAAGAATAAAGTTATGAGACACAAGCCCAATAAAGCATACAGGGGATTTTTTATTGATTTGGGAATAATGAATGGATTTCCTGTCTTTTTGCACCACAAACTAATAGCAATGATTGCAGGAATATAAAACCCATCTTTGGCTAGCTGAAATATAGGACCTCCGTCACCTACCCAGTAAGTAACAGTACCAGCAAAGGGCAAATACATTAGAAATCCCCAAAGTCCCAACATTGGATATTTAAAAGAAAGAGCTAAAACTGCCAGACCAAAACCACCAGCAAGGCCTATTTTTGGTTCTGCAACAAAAAATAATACAAGACCAATGATGGCACCAAGACCACCATAAGTTGCCAAGGAACCAATAAATTGCTGAATTTGTTTGGCTCGTTTGCGCTTCCTAGCAGCTAATTTCTTTTTGCTAATCTGGGGAGTAGCAGGTTTGCCTTTCTTTTTTAATTTCTTTTGAGACTTTTGTTTTTTTGGCATTTTGGAGTCAGTTTCTTGAAAACTAGATCAAGCTAGATATTTTTCATCATTAACTGCAAAAGATTCACTGAAAACCCGTTTCAATATTTACTTGCTTAGATAGAAAGTTAATATTCTGCCCATAAATTTTTAACGTTATCATAATACTCAAAATATATATCATTTTTTTTTACTATTTTCTGACTTTTATGATATTATATTCATTGGCTTGAATAGCAAATATTTTTGCTATCTGCACACTCCTGATTTTTTTGAGATCCTAGATATTTTGTAGCTTGTCTAGGATCATCTATGTTTTAGTCTTTAGTAGGTAATAAATGCTGCTGGACTGCTAAAACTATATTTTCTGTCCAAGATTTTGCTAGTTCTAGATTAATAGCTTCTACCATGACTCGAATTACCGGCTCTGTACCAGAGGCTCGGACTAATACTCGTCCCAAATCTGCTAAGGCTGTTTCTGCTTCTTCTATAGTTTTGACTAATGGTTCGCAGTTTTTCCAGTTGGCCCGTCGATCGCGGTCTTCAACTCTAACATTTCTGAGCAATTGGGGATAGGTCTTAAAGCTTTGGTCTACTAACTCTGCTAGAGAAATTCCAGAATTTTTGACTAGGGTTGCCAAATGTAAGGCCGTCATTAGACCATCTCCTGTAATGCCATAGTGGGGACAAAGAACATGTCCTGATTGTTCTCCGCCTAGCATAGATCCGGTGCGCTGCATTTCAGCATGAACATATTGGTCTCCTACTTTTGTCCGTAATATTTTTCCACCCTGTTTGTTCCAAGCGTGTTCAAAACCTAAGTTTGCCATAACTGTAGTTACAATCAAATTGTTTGGTAGTAACCTTGCTTTACTTAAGCTTTGACCCCAGAAATAGAGTATATAATCTCCATCAATAGAACGACCTTGAGAATCTATTGCTAATACTCGGTCTGCGTCTCCATCAAAGGCAAACCCTAGATTAGCATTATGTTCTATTACTGCTTGTTGGAGGTGAGACAGATGGGTAGAACCACAGTTAACGTTGATCCGATCGCCATTGGGTTGGTCATGCAAACAAATAATTTCTGCCCCCATTCCTCGAAAAACTTCTGGGGCAGTATGAACTGCTGCTCCCCAAGCTAAGTCTAGAACTATTTTCATTCCCTGGAGAGATCCTGGTGTTAATGGAGAATGTAGAGATGCTTGGTACTCCTTGACTAATTCTGGTCTATGGTAATGCTGTCCCCAGTTACTATGATTGGTAGGAAAATTTGCGGTACCTCGAATTCCAGATTCTATCTTTTGCTGTAATTCTGAAGAGAGTTTTGTACCATCGGAACCAAAAAATTTTATTCCATTATCTTCGGGTGGGTTATGACTAGCGGAAATCATTACTCCGCCTATTGCTTCTGAAATACTTGTGATATAGGCAACACAAGGGGTAGGGCATAAACCTAAATTCCAAACTTCTAACCCTGCTGCTGTCAAACCTGCTGAGAGAGCCATTGCCAGCATATTACCTGAGTTTCTAGTATCTTGACCCATAATTATCGGGCCAGGATTTTGACAATATTGGGGCAATACTTGTCCTGCCCAAAAACCTATTTGTAGGGCCATAGGGGCGGTGAGTAATTCTCCTGCTTTGCCCCGAATGCCATCTGTCCCAAATAGGGGTGTTGTGGGCAGTGAGGTATTATTCCAAGGCAACGTTGTTGTTGTTGCTGTAGGTGATAATTTAAAAGTGTTTTGTTCGTAAGTTGGCTTGAATGATGGTGTTGTAACCATAATTTTAACTCCTTGTCAAGGTTAAGTTATTTTTACTCTCAACAAAGAGGATAGCATTTCCGGATTTAATATCATGTCAGGTTGCATAAGTATAAATAACTAAAGAGAAGTAGGGGAGGCCGTTTCGCTGCGTGACATGAAACGCCTCTACAGAAGTCAGGTGAGAAGAGGAGGAAGTTTTTTATAACTAATTATCAGGACATGATATAATATAAGTCTTTGAACTATTGACCTAAAAGTTCAAGTCAAATACCTTGATCTAGTTTTTTAAATGGCCTTTAACCAATTTTTATTGTCACTGTCAATTAACATATGCTAGTTGAAAAAAAAATGTTTAAAAAAAAATAATGAAATCTTGAGAGCAAGTTTAAATAGATTTATTGTGTAGTTGTCATAAAAAAAAGTAACATTTTTAATAAGCTTCAAAACTCAGCTATCCGGAAGGAGGACATCTAGTGTTATTAATGGCGAATCCTAACCCTTGTGATATTGTTCAACTAAACTATCGGAAGGGAATAATCTACTATTATAAATGACGAATTCTTAGATGTATATCTCAAATTAGGAGCCTGATGAGGAGCAAAACTATGATGTATGGCTTTTGAAGGAGAGGTGAGCAAGAGAAATCCTCCCATTGATTCTATCAAATAATTATTAGAGTTGTTGGGAAATAACTTAGGAGAGAAAAAACTCAAACGAAAACTTGACATATTTCCCTAGTAATTTGACTACTTATGCTGTCATCAGATATAAGTTCCACTCACCAGTTGCTGTTAGCATTAATTTGTCATCAAAATCATACTTGTGATTACGATAAATCTGACTGACAGCTCCATAACGCTTGACGCCCGCGAAGGCGTTTTCACAGACTACCCTTGATTGACTCAATTTCCGAAAATCTGTTTTTGTTGCTCACTTAACTCTCCCCCTTTTGGTTTTTTATGGGGGATTCGGATATTTTCATACTGATGCGTGGAGACCTTGGAAACCACTGTCTACTTCTATCGGAATCTCTAGAGGTATATTTCCTATCAATTTTTCCTGGTCATGGAACTTCGACTTCATGCAGCTTTCCTTCTCGTGCCTGACTCAATACCAGCACTTTCTTGTTTTGATTAACTGCTACTAGATGTTTGCGAGTGTGACGCTTTTTTTTTCCTGAATAATTCAGTTTTGGTTTTTCAGAGTGAGTTGGTCTTTGTACTGGCCGTTCTGTGCCATCCATTATCACTCGTTCTACTCGAGGGAAACGCTCTATGAATCCTTGGACACTGTTAATTTGACGCAATGCATCGCGCCTTTTTTTCTCCCAAGGCTGCTTCTAACATAGTTTGTAAGCGATGAACCCAATAATGTGCTTGACTACGGTCGATATCAAACAAGATACCAGCTAAGTCAAAAGTCGGGTAACATTTAAAGTAGAAGAGAATGTCAAACAATTTGTCTTGTAGAGTGCGTAAACGAGCCAAAAGACCTCCTCCAACAGAGCGTTGACGAGGTGAGCGAGTGCAATGTTTGCTCATACATTTGCCCAAAGGACTCCAACAAAGATTCAAATGCTTTACGGTTTAATGGGTGTTAATGCTCTGAGTAATCTGTCTTGTTTTAAGGCTCGTTCAATATTTAGCATTTTTATGGCAAATTTTTTCTGAAATTATTTTACCTTATTTCCCAACAACTCTATTTATATTCTGACTTAGAGTCGAGGAATAATAGTGTTCTACTAAATGCCATTTATATTCTCATGTAATTTCTATTACTGGCAACCATTGATTCCAATAATCCCAATACTTATCACCAACGGTCTTGTTGGGGAAATGTTGGAAATTTATGGCAGTGGCTTGAAGGCGGAAATAAGGAATATCCTGAGGAATTAACCGCTATTAAAAATCAGGCAACCGTACCTGAGATCAAATTAAAATTTGGCACTAATTATTTCAGTCTTTTTTCAATGTTCTCTGGTCCATCACACTCAATGTTAATAAGTAAACTATAAATAAAACCTAAAAAAGTTATGAGTAAAACCTTACTAGTTCCTATCCATACTGATGCTCTATGTTTAAAAGAGGATAAACAAGCTGTCAGAGCTATGGTTGACTATACGTTATTGCCTTATAAATATAAGGAGCATACTTACAACTCAGGAAGCGAAAATTTAAGTAAAACAGCTTTAGGCCCATTATTTAACCACGAATTTACCCTGAAAAAAGGAATCCATCTCCATTGGTCTTTACCTGATGCTCTAACAAATGGACAGCACGACAGTAATGGAACAACTTTTCCAGTAGTTCCCAACCGTTGGTTAATTGTACGTAAAGGGGGAGAAACAGAAGAGAAAACTTGGGTTATTGAAAGTGACTATTTATACCCTGAGTTAGATCCGAATGATAGTAGTAGTAGTCCACCAAATGCCATTAATATTCTCATTCAACCCCCTGATCTAGCAACCGTTGATCCCAAAAAGCCTGATACTTATCAATACCAACGGTATCGTTATATGGGGAAATGTTGGGAATTAAGTCAGTGGCCAGAAGAAGGTGGTGAAAACCCAGAATATGCTGAAGAATTAACCGCTATGGGCAACCAGGCAACCATCCCTATTTTTGATGAAGTTAAAGCTACCTTTGCAGCCTTTTATCCTAACTGTTATAGTGTTTTTGGGTTTCATGATCCTGATTTTGAAACTGATACACCTCCTAAAGACTTACAATATGATGTAATTGGTTGGTATAGTGATGCAGAAGACGACTGTTTAAAACAGTTTGTCGAAGCTAATAGTTGTACAACAGCTGAAGAATTCTTACAAGCTCTACAAGAGCAGTTTTATTGGACTTTTGAAGGTGTAAAAGATATACTACATCGCACTCTTTATCATTCTCGCATAACTTTTACCGGGGCAGGGAATTGGCCAACTTTGGAAACACCCACTCTTGCCATTGGCAATTCAGACTCAGAAGCTATTTCTGCTTATTTAGCCCAGGAATTTAATGGGGATACTAATGACTCGGGAAAAACTGTCCGTAAAAGTATTCAGGATACCTTAGAAACGTTACATTTATCAGAGCGCTTGGAATCTCGAAAACTGGATCTTGATGCTAAATTCCGAGAAGGTCGACAGGAAAGAGGATTTGGGGCACAAAATGAGGGTGTTTTGTGGTTATTGATGCCTCGATCTTCCCAACTCGAACAACCCAACACAAAAACTAGTTTAGATTTACTTCCCGATCATCTTGCTCAGTTATTAAATGAATTGAACGCGCTCCAAGAAGACTATAATCAGGCTTGGTTAGATATTGGTTCATTGCGCGATCGCTTGTATACTCAGTGGTATTACTCTATTACACATAAAACAAGTCCTACCAATTTTTACCAGATATTCAATAAAACAAGTCTAATTCCCTTACGAACAGCGATCGCTAAAACGGGAGAATTAGAATTTACTCAAGACGAGAAAGGAAACACTACAGTTACTAGTAAAACCTTACCGTTTGGCATTCTATCTTGGTTAAATACTTATTTCAGTAATTATGTGGATACTATGCAACTAGCCACTAACAGCTCTTTTAACAAATGGGAAGACATACAAGTTGAATTTAAGAACTGTGGGGTAGAAATATCGGATAGCCCAATTGTCTCCAAGATTATTGATGATCAAGAATGGGAAATACAAGATAATGGACTAACCTATCCTGTCAAAGTCGAAGGCGGTATTTTTACTATTTATATTCCACCGAGTGAGGCTCAAGTTGCCTTTAATCTGGTCAAGAAACTTAATGAGTTATCCCAAGCCATAACAACTTATAACGAAAATTCAGCCACTCAATATCAACTTCGGACCTTTCCAACTCAAAGTTACTGGCGAGGCAATGATCCTGTTATTTTATTAGCAGGGGAATCGACAAAATCACCCCTACGGTTTGGACAAGATGGACGGTTACACGATGACGATTTATTGGAATGTATTCCTTTAGATTTTGATATTACAGAAATTCTCAATAATCATCAGGATCTACTGAATCAAATAAATAGCTTACAACCTGATGAGAGCAAAGAATCGATTAATTTCATCACTTGGACTCAACAACCTTGGAATCCTTTTGCTTTCCATTGGTCCGTTCTGAACTATCCTTGTCGTGATATAGAGTCTTCAACAGTTCAAGACTATAACTCTAATCAGATTTTGGATAACTATGAGTTGCAAAAAAATGCCATTGATTTGAAACTTAGAGATGGAAAAGAAAGCAGCTTTATCTCCAATGGTAATACGTACAGTGGGTTTAGTATTTTAACCCCATCGGCGGGAACAGAGTTAATCCTAAGACTGAGCACTTACCTCAATGAACAATTACTGCCTAATTACTACTCCAAAAATAATATTTCTGAAAAAGATCAAACCTCAAACTATTTGGATGATAATTTAGATGAAATTACCAACTGGTATCAAGAGGAAAATCAATTAGAGATACAAGAACAACAGGCAGCCGATCCTACTTTTATAGCTTTGTGGGCTTATAGAAAGATGAAAACACTAGATTGTCAGGCACAAATGCTTGGTGGTTTCAATGATACTCTTTTATTAGGACAACCGACACTACAACTACAAGTAGATGATCCCCTTGATACTGATAATATTGGCCAACTAGTTACAGAACAAGTGCGTTGGAGTTTAGGGAATAGGCTACAACACAAAATTCTCTCAGGTGATATTTTTAACCCGATTCGTAGTGGTGGATTTTCAGTTAAGAAGTTGTGGTTAATTGATACCTTCGGACAATACCAAGAAGTCGTTAATGATTCCAATCAGAATACTAAAATTGTCACAACTTATCAAATGACCCCAGCCGATAAAAATTCTGTGAATTATCAAGCCATTTTACCTCCCCGTATTGCTCAATCCTCCCGTCTTAACTTCCATTGGTTATCAGCAGATGCCTTACAGGAAGTTGAATATACTAAAATCCCTGCCAGGACACCTGTTTGTGGTTGGATTGTTCCTAATAATTTGGATAGTAACCTAGCTATCTATGATAATCAAGGTCGCAGTTTGGGCTCCATTGATTTACTGGGAAATTGGCGTAATGCCCCAGGAGTAAAACTATCTCGTGATCATAATGGTTATCCTCTGTTAGGAAATGATCATCTACAGAAGTTGGCTCACCATCTTTTAGAACAAGGGAAAGATTTTCAACAGCAGTTTCTTTCTACTGTGGATAATGCCTTAGAAACCATTGACCCCGAAAGTTTCGCTCAAAATACCGGTTTAGCCTTATTAGTCGGACGACCGATGGCTATTGTTAGAGCCACTTTTAGTTTAGAGGTAAAAGGTTTACCCGCTTGTGATCCGACGGTTCTGGTTCAGGAAGAAAATGAATTTCCTTCTTATGGTTTTACAGGAGTACAAGTTCCCATTCGCTTAGGGGATTATCAACAACTCAATGATGGACTGGTGGGTTATTGGAAAGAAATACCCAAGGCCAACGGGATAGAGGGCGATTATGAATATGAAAACAATATCTTCTATGCCACTCAAAGCAATTTAGTAGATAGTAACAACATTATTACCGATAGTGAGGGAATCGTTCACTTTCTGCAAAACGTGGATGCTGAACCCCAAAGCGTAACAATGTTAATTGACCCCAGGGGCTTAGTTCATGCTTCTTGTGGTGTTTTACCTAATCAAGAATTGCGTTTACCCTCCGAGCATTATAACCAAGCCTTAGAGAAAATGGAGGTGAACTTCCTTTCTACTCCCATTTTGTCTAATTCTGGGGAACTAGCCATGCCTTTATCTCCAGAAGCTAATGCAACTTGGTCTTGGGTATCGTTAACTAAGTCAGAGAACGGGGAAGAATGGACGGAAAGAGCAACTATTAAACCTATTAACACCAGAGCAACATTTACTCAAATGCAAGAAGCCTTGGAAGGATGGTTGCAACTTAGTCGAGCCAACATCACAGATGAATAACTCACTTGTGGGCTAGCCCTCTGGGCTACCTTTCTATTCTATTTAGCTGAAGTCGCTATTGAGCCTCACACCAAATGGTGTGAGATGAATCAGACAGGCTAATAATGTGATACAAATGAACAATCAAAACATGCTTTTTGGGGAACTAAAATTATGCAAAAATCTCCTAATATTGATGCTGAAATTGTAGCAGGACTAAATGACATTCAAGCTTTTATTAATTTAATTCAGACAGAGTTTTTATTTGATGATGTTAGTTTAAATACCATTGATATCTTTACTCTTAGGCAAGCAAGCTGCACCCAAGATCAGAACAATTTTACTTTTACGTTAGGTGTTACCATTGCCATTGAACAAGATGAGGGCCAGGGCTTAACCACTAAAGAACTCAGTGGTAGCCTGGTAATTGAGATCAAAACTGATGATAATGGAAATAATTACAAAGGTGTATATGGGGGATCTTTATCAATTCCAATAAAACCAACAGGAGCTCTTGTCTTTCGTTTAGATTATCAAACTAAAACTGAATCCGGTAAAAATACTAAATTAGTGGTAGGTTCATTAGATGCTAATGCTAACCAAAATCTGGGTAATGTTAATTTATCAAATTTAGTTAGTGAAATTTGTCCATCATTAACTGATCTATTTCCTGATGAATTGTTGAATTTTTCTTTGGGTTCGGATGTTATTTTTGTTATTAATAGCACAAATAATGGTCAAAGAAATCAAAATAAAATGCTATTTAGCATTGGCTTTGATGCAGAAATTGCCTTGAGTGATATTCCATTAGCCGGGTCTTTACTTCCCCCTAATTCCCTAGAAGGTGAATTTGCTTTTGAATTTTTAGTTTCCTTCCAAAAATTTACACAAAAAGAAGTTAAAACCATTAATAGCTTACTAGAAGAACTGGGTACCAAGTTACTAATTAAACCCCCTTGTAGTTCTATTAACAATCTAGAAAGAGGGGCAAGTATTGGCGCACACTTCAAAATTGCTCAGTTTGTTCAAGCTTGGTTATTACCTTTAGTTAAAACGCCTCCCACTGCTGCAGGGGGTAGTCGTAGTTTGAGCACAACAACAAATAATGTCAGTGGTAAGGTCAGTTCAGATGAAGTAATTACCCCTACAGATAATGGAGCTTGGTTAAATACTCAAAAACTCTTTAGACGGCTTTACTTCCAAAAGGTAGGACTGGTTTATAAAAAAATTGCTCAGTTTGTTCAAGCTTGGTTATTACCTTTAGTTAAAACGCCTCCCACTGCTGCAGGGGGTAGTCGTAGTTTGACCACAACAACAAATAATGACAGTGGTAACGTCAGCTCAGATGGAGTAATTACCCTAGCAGATAATGGGGTTTGGTTAAATATTCAAAAATCTTTTGGACCGCTTTACTTCGATAAAGTAGGACTAGTTTACACAAAAGGCGAAATGCGTCTGACCCCGAAATTTATTATTGAGGTCTCTCGCTTTACTCTGGCACTAAATGGACTGTATATTAGTAGTGGTTTAACTGCTTTTAAGCCTCACTTTAATCTTGATGGCTTTGGTTTGGAATTAAAAACCCGCAGTTTGGAAATGGGGGGTGCTTTCCTAGTAGCACATGGAGCAGAAGGGCAGAACAACTATGATGAATATTTAGGAATAGTCACTGTAAGTTTTCAAAAGAAAGTTGGCCCTGCCTTAGCCCTTTCTGCTATTGGTTCTTTTACTGATTATCAGAATAGTGACCAATTTGCCCTATTTCTCTATTTAGCAGCAGATTATCCCTTCGGTGGTCCCCCATTCTTCTTTGTTACCGGAATCTCTGGTGGGTTTGGCTATAACCATGACTTAATTATTCCGCCCCTTGAAGATATTAAAAAGTTTCCCCTAGTTACTGAAGCTCTAAAAGGACCTCAAAAAATTGATCCTGATCAAACAGGAGAAATTATTACTGAAAAATTGGAGGCCTTAAATAAATATATTCCCCCCTCTATTGGCTCTGGGTTTGGGGCGCTCGGACTGAAATTTACTGGCTGTAAAATTGTCGATGGGTTTGGGTTAATTACTCTGGGAATAAGTCAGAATGAGTTTGAAATTAACTTACTGGGTATTGCCACAATGATGTTACCCACTAAACTAAAAGACAATTATGAACCGATCGCTATGGCGGAATTAGCGATCGCTGGCCGCTTCAACCCAATGGAAGGGGTGATTCTAATTCAAGGACAACTGACGGAAAATTCCTACATCTTTAGTCGCAATTGTCGGTTAACGGGTGGCTTTGCTTACGGGTTATGGTTTTTGGGTGATTTTGTATTTACTCAAGGGGGTTATCATCCTCGCTTTCAAGTGCCTGATTATTACCCTAATGTGCCTCGACTGGGCTTGAATTGGCAAATTGACAGTCATTCCCATATTACTGCTCAGGCTTATTTTGCTATCTGTGGTCACGGGATCATGGCCGGAGGACTGATGGACATTCGCTATCAACTGGGGTCAGTTTGGGCCCATTTTGAGGCAGGACTTGATTTACTCCTCGGTTGGGCACCCTATCATTATGATGTGAATGTTTACTGCTCTGTCAGGGTAGGTGTTGGTGCACTTTCGGTAGGTTTAGGTATGGGGGTTCATATCTGGGGCCCTGACTTTGGCGGTAAATTAGAGCTTCGTGTTTTTGTGTGCAAAGTTACTATTAAAATTGGGGATCAAAGTTCCATTTATCCAGTGCCCATTAAATGGGATGAGTTTGAGGACACCTTTTTACCTGAACCCGAAAATGTTTGTAGTCTCACCTCTATTAATGGGTTAGTCAAACAAGTTCTTGAACCAACAAGAAAAGAAGAACAAAAGGAAGTTTGGATTATTAATCCCACTGTTTTTGAAATGAGTACTGATAGCTTAGTTCCTACAAAACAAGCGTTTGTTGGAGAACAGAAGAAAGAAATTAATACAGATACTAATTTTGGTATTAATTCAATGGGAGTGGATAATAATGAATTGGACACTACCCATAAGGTGACAATTTGTAAAGACTCCAGAGAAAGAGCAGAAGACAAGTTTAAGTTTGAACCTATCACTAAACTTGCATCCACTTCTACTTGGGGAGAACCTAATATGGTGAATGGTCATATTAAACCCCCTGAAGTCAATGGGAAGCAATTTATAGAGAATGTGTTCTTTGGTTTCCGCATTCTACCAGCAGAACTCCCTAAAGCAGGTAAAACTCATGAAATTGGAGTTGAACATTTACAGTATGAGACTGAAAAGGTTGAGGATGCTTATCTTTGGGAGTCTTGTACCCCCTTTGTGCCTAATCCCAACTTAGATGAAGAAAATAAACGAAATAAAATTATGCAAACAGTAGGCAGTAATGAACAACGTAACAAGATTTTAGCCGCTTTGGGCTGGGATGTTTATCAAGTGGATATGAATGAGGATGAGGCTGAGGCGATCGCTAATAGTTTCGTCTTTGCCCCCCTCATTAAATTAACCTAAAGATTCTAATGCTGCTGTCAACTTAGAGTACTATGTATTTTATTTGGCTTAAGTTAAGAGCAATTTAAAGCCTAGATTATAGAATAGGTAAGCTATAGACTGCGGTCAGTGCTATATTCGTGAAACACTGAAGCTAGCTCCAAAGCCTATGTAATTCCTGATCCATGTAAGTTTGGGTTAAGTTTAGTATAAGGGGAGCATTAGACTTGTCGCTTTATCACTTAAAAAATCACCTAAAACCAAGTTCAGCAAAGATTGTAGCTATTGGAAAACAAGAAAAATAAAACTTTTGCTCCGTCTAAGTTAGAGCGATTTTTCCCTCTGTTTAGCGACAGCTCTATTGACTTAATCAAAGAATAACAATATAGTGTCATCAAGCATACTATACAACTTATAACTAATATGAAGGAACTAAGTTTATGTCACCCATAATGCCGTTTGAGTTTTTCTGGTGTTATGAGCCAGAAGACGAAGATGAGGAAGAATATTGCCAATGTTTACTGTTAGGAACACCTGAGACAGTTACCCCACTCCATATTGGTCTCAGAAATACTCTTTCTGATAAGGTTATCACAATTGCTTCCATTCCAGAGGTAACGATAGCTAGTGCTGAACATTATCATTTTAAATTAACGTTTCAGCCAGGAATTTTAGCTGATCCCGACCAAATTAAGATTGAAGAAACCGAAAGTTGGTCACTTTATATCAAAACAGATCCTAACTATGTGTGTTTGTATTTATTGTGGACAGAAGCACCAATAATCCTCAACCCTGGTCAAGAAACAGAGGTTATCTTAACAGGGGTTGCTGGTTTGGCTAATAACAGTGCTACAGAGGCTATCTTAACAGAGGTTATTGATTTGGCTAATAACAGTGCTAGCGCCAGAGCAGTCGCTGATGTCAACATTAACTGGATAATTGGAGAGAAAAACATTAGCATAGCGGAAGTTAAATTCCCTGGACAAGATGATTCGTATGATACAACAACTACCCTAACATTAGAAATGAAAAAAACATCTGGAAAATCTAACATCCCTCTCTATGTCGGTTTTGTGGGTTCTAATAAAGTTTTCAATACCCACGATAACAATAGCCGTCTGCAACTGCGAATTACTAACACAAATCTTTCAAATGCAGATAACTCAGCAATTACCTTTAATTATAATGCAAACTCGGATCAATGTTCTCAGTTAGTGATTGTTTTAGAAGTAGGAGATAAAGATTCGGTTCCTTGGGCATTAGGTACTCAAGATGATGTCAATGGTGTTAATATTACTATTAATAATTGGCAGCAACTTAGTGATGGTCCGGAAGAAATTCAGGTTAACGGTCAAACTAAGGCTTTGGAATGGACGTTTATTCCTCAAGAATCTGATGTGGTCTTAAACTCGCAAGAAACCTTGTTAATTAACTTGGATGGTATTACTACAGCGCACCCCACAGGAGAGACTAACCTGTATTTACGCTATCAATATATTGATGGTTACCGAGACGGACAATTTGTTTGTCAAATTGAAAAAGCTCCCTTAGTTTTTGATGAGAAAGTCCGCATAGGAACCAACAAATCATTAGATGGACTTCTCACCGTGAAAGATGGGATTAGTCTAGATGCTCCAGGGGAAATTAACCACACGGGCACTTTGATTTTTCGGTCTGATACCGATACATCAAATGATGATATATCTGTCAAATTTTATAAACAGAAAAATGACTTACCCTTGATGGAATTAACATCGCGCGGTGATTTGCAATTTCCTGCCAAAAGTGGTCAGACTGGACAAAGAATTAACTTATGGGGTCCAGAGTATGGAGTTGGAACACAAGGCAATACCACTTATTTCCGAACAAACGGATACTTTGCTTGGTATCTAGGAGGTAGTCATGAAGAAACAAGTACAACCCCTGGTGATGGGGGTCGCACACAGATGCTGCTTGATCAGGAAGGTAACCTAGAAGTTGGGTGTGGACGAATTAAAGATAGCACTGGCTGGGTCGTTCCTGTAGGGACAATTGTTCCTTATGCAGGTTTAACAGCCCCTGAAGGTTGGTTGTTATGCAATGGTCAGTCATACGACTGGGAGCAGTATTCAGAATTATACAAGGTGCTTGATGAAATAAAGGTTCTTCCAGATTTAAAAGGAAGATTTATCATCGGTGTTGGAGATAAAGATGGCTACTCCTACAGTCTTAATGCCAAAGGCGGAGAAGAAAAGCACACGTTAACAAAAGACGAAATGCCAAGCCATGATCATAGTAAGGGTGAATATAAATTCATTTTAAAAAAGGATGGAAAAGTGACTACCTCAAACAATGTTAATAACAGTCTCAGAGAGCCAAATCTTGGCTCTTGTGAAGCTCTTCAGGTAATAGGAAACAATAAACCTTTCGAAAACCGACCACCTTATTATGCACTTAATTACATCATCAAAACATAATTTTTTGTGGGCTAACTACTGAAGTAAAATAATTAACATAATTGTACACTAGGTTGGGTTGAACAAAGTGAAACCCAACATCCATTAACCTTTTGTTTGGTTACGTTACTGCTAACCCAACCAACTCAATTATAAACTAACAAAAAGGAGTCATTCCCATGCCAACAACTGAAAAAGGAAAAGTTCAATTTATCCAATTCCATCAGCCTGCATTAGAAAGTGGAACTTATGACTTAAAAGTCGAACAAACCATCAAAGCAGGGGATAAAATTGATAACAATGGTAATGGTAAAACCTATAGTCGTGAACTAACTTTTGTTGTCCAAGGTGAACGATTTGGTCCCTTATCTCCTAATGATATTTATGCCGTTTTTCCTCCCCCTGAAAGTTTAGGAGAACATTCCAACGTTTTACCCCATATTACTTTTAAAAGAAGTACCTTGCCTTGGGAACGTTACCCTGGACAAACAGATGACAACTTGCCTTGGTTAATTTTATTATTATTCCGAGAAAGCGATTTTGACGGGAATGAAGAGGATAAACCCAAACCCAAAAATGTTACCCTTTCGGAATTAATTACAGAAAACTCTCCTAATATTAAATATCCTACAATGGTATTAGAATTAGGACAAACGCCAAACCAACAAGTGACTGTTATTGATGTTAAAAAGAAATATCTTCAAGACATTTTACCAACTTACGAGGATCTTTCTTATACTGCTCATGTTCGTCGAAGATTACTAGCATCAGCATCAGAAGAAAATCTAAAGCTACTTGAGAAAGAATATTCTACAATTATTTGTAATCGTCTCCCCGAACCCAGTGGCAAAAGTACGGTTTATTTAGTGTCAATAGAAGGGCGTTATTCTAATAATAAATTTTATTTTATGGATGCAAAAGAAGACGATTTAATTCGCTTTGTTAGTTTAGCGAGTTGGGAATTTTCTTGTATTGATCCTGAGCAAAGTTTCACCAAATTATTGCAAAGATTAAATCATGCTCCTTCCTCGCCAAGACTTCCCAAAAGTGATAATGAAAAAGCAGAAGAATACTTAAAAAAAGGATACGTTACTATTCCCCATTCCCTCCGAAAAGGAAGTAAAACCTATTCTTGGTATAGCAGTCCCCTAGGTACAGCTTTTAATGATAAAGAACAAGAAATCTATGAGTTTCCTATGAAAGCATCGGATCAACTATTACGCTATGATTCCGAAATTGGAATGTTTGATATTTCCTATTCTGCTGCTTGGCAATTAGGTCGAATGTTAATGTTAGAAAATCAAGGGTTAGCGGTTCAACTATTCAAATGGAAACGAGAAGTTGTACAGAATATCAAACGTTTGCAACAACAACAGACCCATTTACGACTAATTAACTCCACAAGTAGCAAAACAAAAAAAATTATCCCAAACCCTGTCAAACAATGGTTTCAAGGGTTAGGATTATTACAAGGTGTTCCTTTTAATTATTTAGTACCTGATGAGGGCTTATTACCCCCAGAATCTATCCGTTTCTTCTGTTTAGATTCTGTTTGGATAGACTGCTTACAGGATGGTGCGTTTAGTGTTGGTCGTGTTACGAAAGGTGATTTATCAGACGATAAAAAAATTATAGAACTTAACAATTTTCTGCGTCAGCAAAATAAAACAATTAGTGGAATTATTATGCGATCGCAAGTAGTTTCTGGTTGGCCTGGTTTACTGGTTGATGGATATGATCAGGTTGTAAGTGATTTAGATTCAATTGACCCCACAGAAGCCAATCTTTTACCCCTACTACGAATGGAAACCTTAGCTAAAGATGTGTTACTTTGTTTATTTGAAGGAGAAATCAAAACCGTTGATATTCACTTACAACCGGAGTCAATGCACTTTGGGTTAGATGCACCAACGGAAGATTCTCCAGAATGGTCAAAAAATCTACGAAATAGTGAAGGAGAATTAATGGAAAACTCTATTCCTATTCCTTGGAAGAATGAAGAAAAAGAAGTGATTGATTTACAAAAGTTCGCTACACAAATGAAGGAGACTCTAAGCAGCTCAGATGAAGATGAATTTACCTCTGGTCAATTTGGCTTACAAATGATAGAAGGTGTTCAAAAAGTTAGACTTGTTTTTAAGGAGTCAGTCTAATTGGAGCAGAAAAAAACGTCAATAGATTTCAGAAAAAGGCGTTGGTAAATTAAGGGATGAATTAAGCCGCAATAGGCACCTCTCCAAATTTGAGAAGCGTGAATCAACAGACGGATAGAATGTTTGAGCATTTTAATACATTTTGAGTAACACAAAGTTTTACGATGTAAGCGGGCCTTGGGGTAGCGTAAACTGGTGTTTTCCCCTTCTACGCGGGTATTATGGGTCTTACTTACGATCTGATCTCCGTCAGGGATAAAGCCTGGAAGCGACCCCATTGCCATCAGTAACCTAAAAGTAACACTGCCAAAAGGCTATCGCCTGCCATAACGGTTGAAAAGTATCAGCACTGTGGTTTACTACTACCAAACCTAGAATTCTCGGACGGAAATGGTCTAGCGCAGTCCACAACCATACCTTGTTTTTCTTAGTAACCAACAAAAATTTCAAGTTCATCAAGTTCTCCTACTTGAGGCAGTTGCTCTGGGTATAAGGCATCAGGTAAGCGTTCCCCGGTGTGTTTGATTCAATTGATAATAGTTGGATGTGTAATCCCTGTCACCCGCGCAATTCCTCTAATACCCATACCGTTAACGTACATTCTCAAGCACAGCCTTTTGACATCATCGCTGTATCCTGGTGGGTGAGAAGGTTCGATGAACTGACGGCTACAAGGGACACAAATATAGTTCTGCTTGCCTAGTCGATGGCCATTTTTGCGGATATGCTGGCAGCCACAGCCAGGACATTGCATAGATTCAAATCTCACAGGTGTTAATGACGTCAACTATTATAAACCAACAAACTATTTTTAAAAAATAGACTTATCCCGCTATCTATAATGAATAAAGGAGTGATACGGCTAACGCCACCCTCCGCGAACATAAATAATAGTTGCCACAGCAGGAATATTCATGGTCTGAAAAATGCGATCTTGTACATATTAGACATCTCCAAAAATTATCACTTCCCTTACTGTCACTATCTTCTCCAGAGCGATCGCCAGCTCCTCTAGATAGTCATTTTTTATGATATTTATAGTATTACAGATAGTTATTGTTAATTATTTAGCATTTTTATGTAATTATTTATTGCTTTTTACTAGACCTAAAGTTAGGATTTATGTTAACATTAGTGCTTAATCTCTTAATCTCACTAAACCACATATTGTTAAAATTACTTTTTCATAATTACTCTCTTTTAATCTGAATCTTTCTCGTGCCACTTTAAATATTTTTATCAGTCTTATTACATGTTCTACAAATATTATTTTTTGAGCTTTTTTTTGATTCTCTTTCTTTACTTTGTATGACATTTTATGGTTTATTTTTTTTTCTTTGGCCTGTCAATTCTTGACCCACCTTGATAACCTTTATCTCCTTGAAATCTTTGTTCTTTATCAAACTTTTTTTGTTGTTTTTTGAATAAAATTATATCACTCTCTGGACCTCTTTCTCCTACTATTACATCAACTATTTTTTTTCCATTATCTGTGATTATTATTTGATTTTTTAACCTATGACTTTTTTGCTTTCCTGAGTAATATTTTTTCTGCTTTCCATCATTTTTTGGCCTGAATATATCCTGTTCTGTACTATCAACTATCAATTCTATTTCTGTCAAAGCTTCTTTTATCCATAAATATTCGTTTTTTTTCCCGAGAATTCCTCTAGTAAACTAGATGGTAATAATTCCATCAAAATATCGCTCCAAAGCCTGAAAAATATTATTTGCTGTTGATTCACTAACTCCAAATATTGCTCCTAGCAGTTGAAATGTTGGTACATGATGCAAATAATATAATGTCAAAATTATCTCTTCCGCTTTGCCTAAAGACTTTTTTCTGACTCCTCCTGCCTTAATTAATTTTTTTTCTTCTTTCTTTGATCGCCTGTCTTTTTTTGTCTTCAACTTTTTGAGCATTTTCTATTAATTTTATTAGTTGTTTATCTGTAATACCAATAATCCTTTTTGTATATGGATGGATGATTATAAATATATTCTAATACATTATTCATTTGGGGACAGCATATATATAATTTGGCACTACAATTTTACCTTAATTTCTATTTTGGAGAGGTCTATTTAAAAAACCTTAATCTTAGCTTACGAGTAGTAGCAACCAGGAACATAAAAATATCCCAAGATTCAGTTTGCTCCATCGTCTGAGTTCTATAACTTATATAGCTTTTAGTCAACATAGCTCAAGCAGCTAACTGCACCTGGTTATTATGGAATGGCAATTGAGGATGTTCCAACACCAACAGCAACTCTCAAATGCAGGGTAACAGTTAATCGTTTTGGTTCTACCAAGCTGCTGATCACCTACTCACAGTTGTGAAAAGTTCTAAAAATTCAGAGGGTAGTCTTAAAGCAGTCGAAAGTATGGGAGTATCTGTTCCCGGCCAGTAAATCTCTGTATCAGACCAAAAATCATCCCAGAATTGTTGGAGGAGTTTTTGATGATAATTAACCTTGAGAGTTAACATTTGATAATGTGATCCCTGATGTACTCAACACAAAGCCAACTCAATACTGAAAGTAACTTAAACTAAGGCGCATCATCACTTATGAGATTTTTTCGGACTAGCCAGTCAGAAAGCTGATGATCAAAAACTATTCCTGCCAATTATCAAATGGGTTTAGGCAAAATTAACCTTAATAATAGCTTTGTTGTATGAATGTTGCGATCGCAGATGACTCCCTGGAGAGATGCAGTTCTAGATGTGTACTTGATAACTTTCGGGTTTACCATTCTGTATCATGGGGTTCAGGATAGCGCATTGAATGAATAACTCCACTGCTTGATTATCAAATTATCGTCTTCGTAACTTCCCACCAAATAAAACTTTGAACCTAAACATAGTGGTTTCAGATAGAGAGCGTCTATGGTATCCACTTTCATGCTTCCATTTTTGCCGTCCTATTTGACGAATTCCTCTGAGGTTCTCATCTCTGGGAGCGGGTAGGGCTTTACAGTTGCCATGCTGCCTAATCACAGCATTTTTACGCGGTGGAATGGTCGTTTTTATGCCTCTTTGGTGAGCTGTTTCATAGCACTTGTATTTGTCATCAGCCCCATCACCTGAAACTTGGGCTATTTCACCTTCTACTCCATCTAATAGGTCAGAAAATACTTGGTCGTCACTCACATCATTGGTTGTGACAACTGCTGTGACAATCTCTCCGGTGGCCTCATTCACACTCTAGTAATTTACGCCATGTCCTACGTTTACCTACACCATGAATCCTGGTTTTCCATTCCCCTTCACCGTAGACTTTGACCCCTGTAGAATCAACTACCAAATGCATCCCTTCTGTCCTTGTTCTCACTGGTATCCCGATATTTAGTTTTCTGACCCTACGGCATACAGTGCTATGGTCTGGTACAGGTAAATCTAATCTCTAAAAATCAAATATAGATTCTACAAATCCTTCTGTCTGTCGCCCCGCCCTGCAAACAAACTACTGAGAGTGACCATTAGTTCAATAGCTACATCGCTATAGGTATTCGATGCTCCCTGACGCCCAGTTTGATGTTGATTTACCCACTGTTCTATCACTTCATAACTTAGCCAAAATGTCAGACTCCCTCTCTGCTTTAAGGAGGCATCATCCATACGACCAGTTGCTAACCCGGTACTTGGACTTGGACTTAGACTTGGACTTAGACTTAGACTTACTCATAAGGAGAGTTAATGCAGGATTTTGTGCTACCCACTGTTATTTTTACCATCTTTCCTTGCTTTGTGCAACAAAGCATCTTTTAGGGATTGTTTTTTTTCTTATAATTCTTTGAGTTGTGTTAGAAGGCGCTCATACAGATTCATTATTACCTCTAGTTTCTAAGACAAAGAATTATCTTCAATGACCCTTGGGTTGATTGTTTGCAGAACCTGAGTAACTAATTTTTGGCGCTTCTATGTGCTTGTCTCATATTTCATATTTGATCACCAACTGTATTCCAGTGTCATTATTCTTTATCCTTTATTCTTTTTTATGATTGACCCAATACATTCCATCACTCTTTTGGTGAGGGTAGTGTTAAATTATTACCTACCCCATCACAAAGTAGTGGACACGTATCCACTACTTTGTGATGTTTTTATTAAAGATATCAAAGGGTTTGTACTGATAGGTTGAGGTAGCCATCCCCCCTAGCCCTTAAAAAGGATAGAAACCGGGGAAAGCACGAGATGCCCTAACATACTGACATACTTTTTTCCATACACCCAGTTTCTTGACACGCAATTTATTATAATAGAGTTGCAGCTAAGTAGAAAGGAAAAACCGCTCTAAGCTAGATACAGCAATATTTTTAAGCTTTGCTTGATGCACAATAGCTACAATCTTTACTGAACTTGGTTTTTGGTGATTTTTTAAGTGACCGACAAATCTAATACTCCCTGCTTTATAAATTAGGTAATTACAGTTGGCTTTTCCTGGCCTGTAATATTCTTGATTTGAGCAATTTCATCTGCTAAACTGATCAGAGGAGATAATGCAATTTGAGTATCTTGGTCTTGCTTAGTAGTATCTGGTTCATAACTTTCAACATACAAACGTAGAGTTGCTCCCTGAGTTCCTGTACCTGAAAGTCGGAATACCATACGAGAACCATCACTGAAACCAATACGAATACCTTGTTTCTGACTCACGCTACCATCTATTGGATCCGTATAGCGAAAATCATCAGCATATTTGACTTCATATTGACCATACTGTTTTCCTGGTAAAGAAGGTAATAGAGAACGTAAATTTTCCATCAAAGTACTAGCTTTATCGCTTTCTATCCCTTCATAGTCATGGCGAGAATAATAGTTGCGACCGTAAGTTTTCCAGTGTTCTTTAACAATATCTTCTACTGACTCTTGCCTTGCTGCCAGAATATTCAACCAAAATAATACTGCCCAGAGTCCGTCTTTTTCCCGTACATGATTAGACCCTGTACCAAAGCTTTCCTCACCGCAAAGAGTAGCTTTATCCGCATCTAATAAGTTACCAAAAAATTTCCAACCAGTAGGAGTTTCATAACAGTCAAGACCCATTTTCTCTGCTACTCGGTCTGCTGCTGCCGAAGTTGGCATGGAACGAGCAATACCAGTTAAACCAGAACTATATCCAGGAACTAACTTAGCATTAGCAGCTAATATTGCTAAACTATCGCTAGGAGTGACAAAGAAATTTTTCCCTAATATCATGTTGCGATCGCCATCCCCATCAGAAGCAGCACCAAAGTCCGGAGCATTATCACCAAACATAATTTCTACCAAGTCATGAGCATATACTAAATTAGGGTCGGGATGTCCACCGCCAAAATCTTCCAGAGGCATACCATTTTTCACTGTACCCAGAGGAGCCCCTAAGCGTTGCTCAAAAATATTTTTAGCATAAGGTCCGGTAACAGCATGTAATGAGTCCATACACATCCGAAACTTACCAGAACTTAGCAGTTGTGATAATTTGCCAAAATCAAACAATGATTCCATCAAATCAGCGTAGTCTGCTACAGAGTCAATAACTTCTACAGTCATTTCCCCTAACTTCTCACTACCTAGTTGGTCTAAGTTAATACTCTTAGCTTCAAGAATTTTGTAGCTATCTATAACTTTACTACGTTCATAAATGGCACTTGTCACTTTTTCTGGAGCGGGGCCACCATTACTAATATTGTACTTAACACCAAAGTCCTCTTCTGGTCCACCAGGGTTGTGACTAGCAGACAAAATTATACCACCAAAGGCTTGATTTTTGCGGATGATGCAGGAAGCAGCAGGGGTGGAAAGAATACCACCTTGACCCACTAACATTCGACCAACTCCATTAGCGGCAGCCATTTTCAGAATTATTTGAATTGCCTGACGGTTGTAATAGCGACCATCACCACCAAGTACAAATGTTTGACCCGAAAAACCTTCTAGACTGTCAAAGATAGACTGAATAAAGTTTTCTAGGTAATGGGGTTCTTTAAAAATTGGTACTTTTTTGCGGAGTCCAGAAGTGCCTGGTTTTTGGTCCCTAAATGGTTTAGTTACAACTGTTTGTACATTCATGGGGTTTCTAGAAATTTAACAACTGTATTTATATATCAGTTATCAGTTATAAATTGTCAATTCATCTTAGATTTTAACTTTTGACTTTAAATTATTGACTATTGACTGATATTTTGAATTGTTTCTGTAAACAAAAACTTTATTGTTATGATAATGGTAATTTTTTTCTGATAGCTTTACCACCCTTCTAAAATTATGAATCAAGACAAACTATTATTCATCGACCCCAAGGTAGAAAATTACAATCACCTAATCTCAGAGGTTGACCCTCAGACAAAAATAATTGTCCTACAACCCCATTAAAATGGTATAAACCAAATATCTAAAAGCCTGGGTAAAGGGCATAATGTGGATACAGTCCATATTATTTCTCATGGTGCAAAAGGTGCTATGTACCTGGGAAACAGTATCCTGAATTTAGATAATAGAGTTGTTGGGAAATAACTTAGGAGAGAAAAAACTCAAACGAAAACTTGACATATTTCCCTAGTAATTTGACTACTTATGCTGTCATCAGATATAAGTTCCACTCACCAGTTGCTGTTAGCATTAATTTGTCATCAAAATCATACTTGTGATTACGAGAAATCTGACTGACAGCTCCATAACGCTTGACGCCCGCCAAGGCGTTTTCACAGACTACCCTTGATTGACTCAATTTCCGAAAATCTGTTTTTGTTGCTCACTTAACTCTCCCCCTTTTGGTTTTTTATGGGGGATTCGGATATTTTCATACTGATGCGTGGAGACCTTGGAAACCACTGTCTACTTCTATCGGAATCTCTAGAGGTATATTTCCTATCAATTTTTCCTGGTCATGGAACTTCGACTTCATGCAGCTTTCCTTCTCGTGCCTGACTCAATACCAGCACTTTCTTGTTTTGATTAACTGCTACTAGATGTTTGCGAGTGTGACGCTTTTTTTTTCCTGAATAATTCAGTTTTGGTTTTTCAGAGTGAGTTGGTCTTTGTACTGGCCGTTCTGTGCCATCCATTATCACTCGTTCTACTCGAGGGAAACGCTCTATGAATCCTTGGACACTGTTAATTTGACGCAATGCATCGCGCCTTTTTTTCTCCCAAGGCTGCTTCTAACATAGTTTGTAAGCGATGAACCCAATAATGTGCTTGACTACGGTCGATATCAAACAAGATACCAGCTAAGTCAAAAGTCGGGTAACATTTAAAGTAGAAGAGAATGTCAAACAATTTGTCTTGTAGAGTGCGTAAACGAGCCAAAAGACCTCCTCCAACAGAGCGTTGACGAGGTGAGCGAGTGCAATGTTTGCTCATACATTTGCCCAAAGGACTCCAACAAAGATTCAAATGCTTTACGGTTTAATGGGTGTTAATGCTCTGAGTAATCTGTCTTGTTTTAAGGCTCGTTCAATATTTAGCATTTTTATGGCAAATTTTTTCTGAAATTATTTTACCTTATTTCCCAACAACTCTAATATTCATTTATATGTTGAGGGTATTCAGCAAAAGGGTAAATATTTGTCTGCTAATGGGAAAATATTGATTTATGCTTGTGAGATAGCAAGTGGTA
Source organism: Trichodesmium erythraeum IMS101 (assembly GCF_000014265.1). Taxonomy (NCBI): domain Bacteria; kingdom Bacillati; phylum Cyanobacteriota; class Cyanophyceae; order Oscillatoriales; family Microcoleaceae; genus Trichodesmium; species Trichodesmium erythraeum. The sequence continues at coordinate 1,699,984 of NC_008312.1, read as the reverse complement.
AAGAAGGTAGAGAATTTGTTCGATAACTTCATCAACTCACACCGAGCAAATATTGCTGCCTCGTAAACACTGACTGGAAATGTTAGCAGAGGTGGTAACTGGAATTTAGAGGTAATATTTGCTCAACTTAAGTCGGCGTTAGCATTTACACCAGAAGTTAAGGCAAGTTATGCCGGAGTGTTAGCAAATATTATGGTGAATACTACTAATGATATAGTGGATGATAGTGATCGTGTTACTTTCTCTAAGGAAAGCTATTATTGAAGCGAACAGTACCCCGGAAAATGATGCTATTCGACTGACTGCAGGAGAAACATAGATATAATTTGACTATCTCAGAGAATAAGGAAGATGCTGCTACAGGAGATTTAGATATTATTGCTAGTGGTGGAGAAATAACGGTTATTTCTAAGGGAGAATAAAAGGCTTTTATTGATGCGGGGTGTGAGAGTGCAATTAATGACAGGGTATTTCATGTTGTGGAAGATGCTGCTCTATTCTAATGCCGAAACCTCAGCAACAGTAATTGTTTACAATAGCAACAACGGCAAATTATTCTACAATGCTAATGATATAGAAGCAGAATTTGGAACTGGTGGTCAATTTATAAATCTAACTAATATTCCATCTATTAGTAAGGATGATTTCCTCATGAGAAAATAAGTGCTAACTACAGAAGTTAAAAAGTTAGACATAATTAGAGCTTGCTGATTAATTCTCAAAGGATGGGCACAAATTATGCTCATAGCCAAATTTTGCCGAGTACAAAAAGTAGCAGAAGTTGGGTAGCTTAAGCTCATGCATAGATCTGATTTCTCAAGGACTTAGGCAGAAAAATCAGGAGACAATTCTTACCACTACCTCCGCGGTGACCAAGGCATTTATCTGTGCCGACCTGCTCCCTACAGCAGTTTTCATTTCATTAGACCACCGTAAGGGATCCTAGGAAGGTATCTACAAGATTTTTTTTGGTTGTGACGATGTGGTTTATCAATCTGAAAATCGCTGTAATTGCTAATTGCATGCTTCCTAATTTCTACCCTCACAAGACAAAGAAAAGCAAATTCTAATTATACATAATAGACCTCTCCAAAAATGCTGATTTGGAAATGGCGGGTTAAGGGCTTAAGAAGCTTTTCTGGAGATGTCTAATTAGCTAGTCAAAAGATCGAGTAGGGTGCGTTAATAAAATGTAAAGCACCGCCTCCACGAGAATATTTCAGTGTGTAAGAGGGAATAGCCATTCGCCCCTAAATATGGACTTTTATCTTTAATACTGAATAAAAACCATGCTATCGGATTTGATACAAGGCAACATTGAATACGCATCAGTCTATTAATACTAACAAGTATTTTAAGGATTATTTTCCATACTACTTGTAGAAGGAGTAAGAGTGTTACCAGTAGTATTCTGTGGTTGTTCTATAAGTTCTTTTTGTTTATTGCGGAACTGTGTTGCTGCGTCATTTAGACTATCACGTTGTTCGAGCATATACTCCTTCATGTTCTGCTTATTTCCCAGTCTGGAGTTATGAATAATATCGAACATATCTATCCCACCTGAACCAGTGAAAGGATCAGAGTTATCTATTGTTTGTAAATCCTTTAAAGGATTAACTGTATTATTGTTATAAGATTGAGCAAAAGTACCCTGAGGCAGGACTACCGTGATTATTCCTGTGGTTAAGGTACTCAAAAGAATTTTAGTGAAAAGTTGGGCAGGCATAATGTAGTATTTTAGTTTTTTAGGGAATTTATCAGATGTATTTAGGATACAACTTTTTTAATATTTTTTGATCAAGAAAATATATATAGTTTAATTCAAAATTCAGCTCTCACAAGTCAGAAGTTAAATTATTACTTTGACTAAATTTGATAGTTTAAGAATGTCGTGATAGTAATGGCGACTGTTTTACCTAAAACTGAAGTTGATTTTTTTCCGAACTTTTAAATGGCAGGCTTAAAAACTTGTTTTTTGGGTGGTGGTGTATGCTAATGATGGTCTATTATAACTATTTTGATATTGGGCTTGGGCAATGGGAGCATTTTGCTCCCTTACTAGGCATCATTAATTCACATATACCATCACTATACTATGAAGGATACCGTTTTTGGATCCGGTCCAGTCTGTCAGAGGTCTATGAACTAGACAAGTAATATGATAGTACCGAATGCTGAACTTGTGAGATAGGTCAGTCTTTGTTTTACCTATAGGCTAAGGGTTGGAGGATATCACATCTAGGCAAACCGACGACGTAATAGAGGTTGAATTGCGACTAGAGTCACAATATCAAAAACTAATAGCACTAGTAATGCTATCCCAAAGGAAATATCACCAAAAGGCGCTTCCATAACTACACTACCAAAAGAGAAATTATGATGTAGATACAGATAACGAATAGGTTCGATCGCATAGCTCAAAGGATTTAAACTAGCTACTACTTGTAACCAACTCGGCATAAAAGATAGAGGTGCCAGAGCAGTGCTAGCAAATAACAAAGGTAAATTAGTTACAAAAATCACGGCCAAAAGTTCAATGTGACCTGGTAAAGCAAAAGCCAGACCCAAGCTTAAACCAGTCACACCCAAAACTAACATTAAAATAATCAGGGCGATCGTAGCTAATCCCAATATATTAGGTAATCCTGCACCCAAAAATGCACCTGCACCAATGATAATAGCTGATTGAAGTAAACTCAGGGTGACGATAAAAGTAGCTGAGGCTAAGACAATAGAAAAGCGGGATGTCAATGGCGCTACCAATAGGCGGTTGAGAAAACCAAACTCTCGGTCAAACATCACTGGTAAGCCTGCATTAAGGGCACCAGCAAAAGCAGTAAAGACAATAATACCAGCACCGAGAAACTGTCCGTAGTTTTGACTTTCACCAAATAAGCCTTGAGGTACATTTTGGAAAAGTGCCCCAAATAGAATTAACCACATCAGAGGTTGAATAATTCCAGCAATTAAAGTAGAAGGTCGTCGCTTCAGTTGAATAAATAACCGACGGGTTAATGCTAGAGTTTCTTGAAAAAAATCTCCTACTAGGGAACCCGAAGTAAAGGTTGTCGTCTTAGCGTCAGACAACTGACTTATATTCTCTTGAGAAGGTGTAATAGTGCTACTCATATTAGACTTTAGATATTATTAATGGAGATCCTAGAGAGTTTATTTTATATTATATTATCTTGGAACTAGTGATTAAAAACTGTCCAATTAGGTTAAATTATAGTGACAAAAAATCTATGCTTCAACTTTCTTTAGAAAATATAAAGGCAAAATTTAGGAAAATATTAATATATAAAATTGGAGCCAAATTACTTGGATATTATGAAAAGCTAATTCCTAGTTATTCCTTAATTGGCAATACAGCATTTTTGGAACCTCACCACTTTGAGTGGGTGAACGAGATAGATGCAAATTGGATATTGATTAGAAAGGAATTAGATGAACTCCTCAAATATCGAGATGATTTACCCAATTTTCAAGATATTTCTCCAGACCAAGCTGATTATACTAGCCCTGACGATTTGTGGAAAACATATTTTATGTATGGGTATGGAATTAAAGCAGAAAAAAATTGTCAAAGATGCCCAGAAACAACTCGTTTAATTGAAAAAATTCCGGGAATGAAAACTGCATTCTTTTCGATTTTAATGCCTGGTAAACATATTCCGGAACACCGAGGTCCATACAAAGGAGTTATTCGTTATTTATTAGCATTAAAAGTACCTGAACCAAAAGAAAAATGTCGTATTCGCGTCGGAAATGAAACTCGTCATTGGGAAGAAGGAAAGAGTATGATTTTTGATGATTCTTTTCCTCATGAAGCTTGGAATGAAACTGATGGTGTTCGTGCTGTTTTATTTTTAGATGTCATGAGACCAATGCGTTTTCCTCTTTCATTTTTGAATGAATTAATGATGAAAATAATTGCAATTTCTCCCTATATTCAAGATGCAAATATTAATCAGAAACACTGGGAAGACCGTTTAGAAAAATTGTTTGGCAAGGAAAATCAAAAAGAAAAAGTTTCATCATCAACCTAATCATTTTAGTTATCTTCTTCACAATTAATACTTAATAATTAACAATACCTCCTACTGCAGTAGGAGGCTTAAGGCCTAATTTTATTGTCAAAAGTTGGGAAGTTGGTCGATGATTTGAGAATATTTATCTATTAATATTTTCTAGTTCCTATCCTTTGTTTAGAGACTAATTTTTGCTATTTTTCACAGTTAAATTCTAGCAGAATAAAGTCAGTAGCAAAACCGAACTAGAAAAGTTTCTCAATCAACTCATTAATTTATCGGTAGTGGTGTACAAGTAGTAATTTTTGTATTTAGACTTCTCACAGTGAAATGAGTTGACTTCTAAATATCACTACACATACAAACCCTATCAAAAAATCAAAAAATATATTGGGAGAGAGTAGTGGGTTACGATTTTGATGCAATTATTATTGGCAGCGGTGCAGGAGGAGGAACGATCGCCCATACTCTAGCAAAAGCTGGTAAACAGGTTCTTATAGTAGAACGTGGTCCAAGATTTAGTGATGTTGAAGCTTTCCAAGATGAGCAAAGAATGTTAATAAATAAAGAAGCTTTTGACGATCGCCAAATTGAAGTTAATGGACGTAACGCCCAACTTCATATTGCCGGAATATTAGGGGGTGGTACATCTTTATATGGAGGTGTATTAATGCGTCCAAGTCCTTATGACTTCCACCCTGGTAAATTCTATGACCAATGGCTACCCCGTCACCTGTGGGATTGGCCCATTACTTACGATGATATGGCTCCCTACTTCGAGCAAGCAGAAACATTATTTCATGTTGCTGGAGATCGGCCATATAAAATGCCCAATGTAGGAACACCAAGCAAAGGTTATCCAGCTACAGTTCCTCCACTCGAGCCAATTAACCAACAATTGGAAAAAGGTATAAAAGATGCCGGGTTAATGCCATTTCATCTGCCCTTTGGTATAGATTTCAAAAGTTGTCTGCGTTGTTCAAAATGTCCTGGTTTCTACTGCCCAAATGAAGCTCGTGCTTCTACGGTAGTACGTACTATTGATAAGGCCACTCTTGATTACCACCTTCAAGTTCAAACTTTCACAGAAGCAGACCGTTTAGTTACTAACAGTCACCAAAAAGTTACAGGTATTCGCCTCCGTTGTCGCAAAACTAACAAAGTTCAAGAACTGACAGCTAAACTTTATATTCTTTCTGCGGGAGCTTTAGGTAGTCCAATTATTTTGATGAAGTCTGGCTTAACAGGACGTAGCGGACAAGTAGGGCGTAATTATATGTATCATTGTGGTGCTTTAGTGGCAGGTTTATTCAAACAAGAGACAGGAGGGGCAGATAAATTCATTAAACAATTAGGGTTTACAGACCTGTATCTGGGAAATAAAGAATTTACTCACAAATTGGGGTTAGCTCAAACAGTTCCTATTCCAGGACTTCTTTCCCTACAACAAAATTTCCCCATACCAATACCAAAAACCATCGCCGAATTTCTGCTCAAGCGAATGTTGGCAATAACTGGCATTGTGGAAGATTTACCCCAACAGGAAAATCGGATAGAATTAGGTAAAGATGGCAAAATTCGTCTATTTCACAAATTTCATCCTTATGATGTTTACCGTTCTCAATACTATAAGAGCAAATTAAAACAGGTATTCCGCTTGGCAGGATCAATATTATCTTTTGGAGCAACAGGTGATAAAGATGATATTCATACATCCCACCAGGTAGGTACAACTAGGTTTGGTACAGATCCTAATACATCTGTGCTTAACAAAGATTGTCGTTTACATGAGCATGAAAATGTTTTTGTTGTGGATGGTGGATTTATGCCTAATGCTTTGGGTGTTAGTCCAGCTTTGACTATTGCGGCAAATGCTCTGAGAGTTGCGGATACTATATTACAAAAAGCTATAATTTGACAGCAAAATTGATAGGATGTTTTAAAAGGTTAAAATTTATGCTGTGAGAGGCATTTAACAATCTGTTTTCACCCACTATTTTAAATAATGTGTCACTTTAGTGCTAAATTGACGCGACTAGATAATGTAGCTGGGGAAGTAAAAAGGTTGGCGGGAAGCAGAAATTGAACTTGAAAAAACAGCTTTTATCCTAGTACGAAGAGGAAGCTCTGCCCCCTATAAACAAGAAGCCGATACCTAAAAAGCTAAATTTAGTAGACTACCATTAAAAGAAAATCTGGCAAACCCTAGATGGAAATAAAGGTGGGTAAAAGAAAGTATATGCACCCTTTCGGTGGCAATCTTTATTATTAGGAGCCCTATGAGGAGCGAAACTCTCATGTACAGTGGGTGGATATGAGGCGTGATATCTCTATCGACTAGTGAAACTCAACACAACCTTACTATGATTTAATACGGTTCAGATCAGACCACTCATAAGTTATGAAACAGTTAAATCAGCTTTTCAAATTACAGGAGTGCCAAAAAAAATCCTTAACTGAACCATATTGTATTATGATTGAGTTTCGTTTTGAGACCTAACCTAAACTTATTGAGCTATATATATTAGTTGTTTATAAAAAAATAAAATGAAGACTGTTGTAATTACTGGAATTTCTGGCACTTTAGGTAGTGCGATGGGTAAAGCATATAAGTCACGGGGGTGGCAAGTTGTTGGTGTGACTCGTCAACCTAATTTAGAGGGAAATTTTTTTGATGAGCTATGTATTTCACCCCAAGAAACTATTGAGGATGCCAAAAAACTCTTTGAGTATGACCCAGATGTGGTGATTTTGAATGCTGGTCAAATTGAGACGGAAGTGGGAGAGGGTGGCATCCCTGTAGTTGAGTTAGTGGAGTCGATGAATAGGGTTAATTATTCTTGGCCTGCTGTTGTTGGTACTGAAGCAGCAAAGTTAGCTCGGAGCAGATGTTTAGATGTAATTGCCATTGGCTCAATTGCTGATGGGAGTCCCTCTTGTTTCGGACCTGTTTATCATTCTGGTAAAATAGCCCTACATTATTTTTGGTCTGGTGTCGGACCAATTGTTTATCATTCTAGTAAAAATATGATTCGCCTGCGGTTATATCGCCCTGGCGTAATTGCTGGTAAGTTTGCTTGGGCACCTGTAAATCGTTTGAATGATAAAGCTTATAAGATTCGAGAAAATCGCGTTAATTCTGCTCCACCTGCGGATCAGGTAGCCGAAAAAATAGTTAATTGGATAGAAAATAGTAAGGAATGGGTGGGAACTTATGATGAGCCTTTTGGCTTTAAGATTTTTAAGTATCTATTCGCTTTGTTTCCCAACTTTTTCTACAGATTACAGTTATATGGTTGGCCAAAAGGCAGTAAATTTATGTAGGAAATAGGGGAGTAAGACAGTAGAGAAGTAGGGAGGTTCTATGCAATTTCCCTACAGGGTTCTCTTTTTTTATGTTCCCAACCTGAAAACTACTATAAATTTGAATATCTTTTCACTTATTGCTAGTAGGTGACCGCTGAGTAGTTACTATTTAGCTATTTAAAACAATTTGACTTAAATGCTTCAAAATTTGCAGAACCCAATACAAATCTCTAGGGTTTCGAGTTATAAATAAACTTTAAATTCCATACTTATGATTTTCAGCTTTAACTAACTTGATAAAAGTGATTTTTTTGCCAGTAGTAATTAGACCATAACTAGTTTTTTTGTGAGAATTTCCCAGCATATATACTAATATTTTATCTAGTCTCACTTCCACAAAAGATGCAGATTTTTTTATTCAATTACCATCACCAAAAGTTGTTTTTTTAATACTAGAATTTCAATTCTAACTTTGATAATTATTCCATCATCTTCGCTCTCTATTTATATCTAATTTTATGACTTAATATAGAAGGGTGTAAGATAAAAATCATCAATAAATAAAATCGGTTCTAGAACTTACATTTTGACTACATATTCTTAAAGTGGTAGATAATTAAGTAAGTTAATAAATCCTCTTCTAACTTTATCTAAAAGTTTTTTTCTATGTCTATTATTTCTGGAAAATTTTCTTGCGACTCGGAGGGAAAATTATTATCTTCAACTAACTGAATATTAAAGTTATCGACTAACTCCATAAGTCTACATTTTGAGCTGGAATTGTTTCTAGCATTAGTCTCCTGGTGCTTGAATAATAAAAGATGCTAATTATGAGTTTTTCAATCTTCTTATATCCTCATCTTCCTATACCTCTATAAATGTATTGCTTTTTTTCTTAAGTAACCAATCACAAAATAAATATATAGAGAAAGATGAGTAAAAATAGGTAACATAGTAGAAATGATTATAATAGCCCCAAAATAGATATTTTTATAATTATCAGTTTTAGTGGGATTTTGTAGTGCTTTTACAAATCTTTGTTCGTAGTAAAAATATTTATTTTATTATTTGTAGCATTATTTGATGAGACTGATATTAGTAATGACCTCTAGAAAGAATTTTGTTAATCGTGATAGATTTTTAATTTCCCCCCGCAGTATAGAGCTTTGAATATTTAATTTACATTCTATTTTTTATCTTTTCTTTTATTTGTTTTTCTTGATAAATATCATCACATCCATTTTGAAAATCAGTCTCATTGCTTCCTGTTTCAAGCAACAAATTTTCCTTGAGCAATCATCACAACATTTCCACCCACAAATACTTCGATTTTGCCGGCTTTTTTCTCAGCCTGTAACAATAATAAAGATGGTCGATTAATTTCATATCCTTGTTCTACTCTAATATCAATTTTCCTCTGATTAAAATAATTATACTCAGCTAAATATCCTGCTAGACAACCATTAGCACTACCTGTTGCCGGGTCTTCAGTAATTCCTAAATAGGGAGCAAACATTCTCACGCTTAAATCATCAATATCTTTGTATGTCTCTGGGCAAAATATCAAAATTTCTGTTACCTTTGTTGTTTGAATAAATTGATAATATTTATCCAAATTAACCTTAGCTTTTTTCAATGCCACCAGACTTTTCAAAGGTACAATTATAAAAGGTATCCCTGTCGAAACTTCCTGAATAGGAAATCTAGTATCAATATCAACTACTTCTAAATTTAATACCTCTGCCACAGTTTCAACTTGATGTTTTTGAGCAAAAGTCGGAACATTCTGGCTCATCCATAAAACTTCACCTTTCCAACTCACAGGAATTTGCCCTACACCCAGATTTAAAACTACTTGTTCTACCAGACTTTTAATAATTTTTCGCTGAATAATATAAGCAGTTCCTAAAGTTGGATGCCCGGCAAAAGGTAATTCTTTAGTCGGGGTAAATATTCGCACATCGTAACCACCATTTTGTTGTTCAGAAGAGAGAAGAAAAGTAGTTTCTGAATAATTCATTTCTCTAGCAATTTGTAACATTTTCTCATCAGAAAGATTAGCTACTTCAGCGCCAGTAAATACAGCTAATTGATTACCAGAATATTTAGTTTCAGCAAATACATCTACAATATAAAAATCCATAACACTTTATTATACCAAATAGTAGGGAGTTTGCATACAACAGACCTCCCTCAGAGCAAAGGAGCAAGTAAATCTTGAAAAAAAGGAGATTGGGATAGAAATAACTATCTTAGATGAATTATAATTTTGCATTCTTTTTTTTCAGAGTAATATTATATCAAATATACTGACTTTGAAGTATTTATCAGAAACCGAATTTATAGGGGACGGATGTCAATATGATCAAGTATCTAATACTTTCCCTAGTTTCTATACTTTATTTATAGTAAAATAACCAGATTCAATATTTGGTAAGTCTTAGTTTTTATACAAACTTAATCAATGTTTGCTAAAAATATAAAATATTTGATAGATAGCTAAATTAGAATTAGCTGTGAATTTTAATTTTCCAGCATTTATACTTGATTATTTACTTTCCTTTTTGTCTACCTTATATTATATTATTATCTCATATTCTTACTCATTTCTGTTATTGGTAATTGCAAAATAAATTTTGACCCCTTATTTATAATTGACTCACAGCAAAGCTTACCATGATAATTATTGACCACAATTTGATGAGCAATAGATAAACTTAAACTTGTTCCTTTAGCTAAAGCTCTAGTATTAGAAAGCTTATCAAAAACTGTTCTCTTAACTTCTTCTGACATTCCTATGCCATTGTTTTTAATAGTGACAATTACTTCTTTTTTATCATGACTCATTAAAGTATTAATTACAATTTTAGGCTCAAATTTACAATTAGAAAAACCTACTTTCTTACCAAACTCATCAATCTCATCAATAGCATTATAAATTATATTCATAAATACCTGAATTAATTGTCCAGGCAGACATTTCATCTTAGGCAAATCTCCATATTTTTTGACTACTTTAATACCGGAGCGATACTGATTAGCTTTGAGGCGATGCTTCAAAATTAATAGAGCACTATCAATACTTTTATGGGCTGTAATAACACTTTGTTTACGAAATTTTTGTAAATATGAGCTCAGGTATTTAATCCTTTCTGAGCTCGTCTTTATAGAAGTAATTATATTAGGGAAATCTTCTATAATAAAATCTAGATCAATATCTTCAGCACTTTGAATAATTTCTGCTACAGGATTAGGATAATTTTTTTGATAAAGAAATAGATGTTCCAAAATATTTTTTATGTATGTTTCTAAATAAAAAGAATTACTATAAATTGAACCAATGGGGTGATTAAATTCATTTGCTACTCCAGCCATTAATTCTCCCGTTACTAACATTTCTTCACTTTTAATGGGTTTGACTTGAGATGCTTTTAACTGCTCTAAAGCTTGAGTAAGTTCATAAGTTTTCTTAGCTACTTCTTTTTCGAGATTCTTTTTTAACTGTTGTAAATGTATGTGATTTTTTACTTTACTAAGGACTTCAATTGTTTGAAATGGTATGGTAATATAATCTACGGCTCCCAATGTCAAACCTTTAACTATATTTTTAATGTTTGAAGGAACAGCCATTAAAATTACTGGGATGTCTTTCATTTCTGGATTTTCTTTTAACCTTTGACAAATTTCAAATCCATCAATACCAGAGGTTTGTATATCTAGCAAAATTAAATCAGGTAAGTCATAGGAAATTTGCTTGAGCGCTTGGTCACTGCTAATTGCTGTAGAAACTTTATATCCTTCATTAGTTAAAGTTTTAACTATTACTTTAAGATTAGCTTGAACATCATCTACAACTAAAATATGCTCTGAATTTAGTTTTTTTGTCATTAATTTACCCCTTATTTTTTACTGAAAATTTTATAAGAAAATATTCTACTTCAAATGTACTTATAATTTTAGAGATTAGTTTTATCTTGGTTTACTTTGCTAGTATTTTAATAAAAATCAGGATTAATCATGGTAAAAAAAATTTTGCTATTCCATGAGCTGGGATTTTAAGAAAGGTGTAACTATTGACCAGTTCATAGTTGGGAAGGTAGAAGTATTTTCTATAGTTTGGATTTCCAATTTTCTACTAACAAGCCATTGATTAATACTATTAGCTCTTATATGTACTTTAAAGAAAACTTGTATTTTCAAGTTAAGTACCTCAGAGCATTATTTGCCGATTTTAATCATTTATGCTTTTCATAAAACAAATAATTTAGGTTTTATAAATGTGTAATTAACCTTGTATAAACAATTTTATCAAATGTAAAATTAAATAATTTTATAGCTATAACAGCATAAATAATAACTATTATATTTCCACTAAAAAATAACTATTTTTACATGATTTTATAGGCTATTTGATATTTTTTATTACTATTATTTTTTATTTTTTTGCATTCTATTGAGCTCATTTTTTTTTTGACATTTTAGTTGATTGATTTATATTTCATTTTTCATATTAAATAATGCCGTATTTTTTTAAGATTATTTTTATTGGCTATTATTAATGATGATTACTTTAATTTCATTGTATTTAATTACTTTACGGATAAAGTTGTAGTTGCAATCCCATAAAAAAAATCAAGAGATTAAATACAAAATAATTGATCGTCTATAATTATTCTTTGGAAGAAATAAGTAGAATAATTTATTGCATAAATACAGCATGTTAATTAATTAGTAATTATTGATAATAGAATTTAGATAAAAATCCTATCTGAAAAGTGAAAGAGAGGAACGAATACAATGTATTTATGCTGAATAGAGAAACCAAAAGTAAGAGTGGTTAAAGCTATTTTTCAAAATACTAGTAATTTTTCATAAATGATTTAGGATTACTATAGAAGTTATAATCAATTAGCATATTTCGATGACTTTTTGAATGGTTATAAGTTGATTTTAGTTATTATTTAACTGTGTTAAAGTGAGAGAAAAATGATGAGAATAGCAACACCAGAGCTGATAGTAGTTAACAGATAACCCCTTTAATGATAAAATCTGTTTCTATGATTTGATTCTATTTCTACTTAATTGATAAACACAATACAATCTATATTATAATTTGAAAAATAAATTGCTTTGAACCTCTCAAAATAGTAGTATAAATACTAACACTAAAATATTAAATATACGATGATGAACAGCCAGTTTTTAAACCGTCTCCATAGTCCAGAACGCCCAGTGATCGTCTTTGATGGTGCTATGGGTACTAGCTTACAAGTCCAAAACCTAACAGCAGAAGACTTTGGCGGAAAAGAATATGAAGGTTGTAATGAATATCTTGTCCATACTAAACCAGACGCAGTAGCCAAAGTTCATCGAGATTTCTTAGCAGCAGGTGCGGATGTGATAGAAACTGATACTTTTGGTGGGACAAAAATTGTTTTAGCAGAATATGACTTAGCAGACCAGGCTTATTATCTGAATAAAACAGCAGCGGAATTAGCCAAGTCTGCTGCTGCTGAATATTCTACCCCAGAAAAACCTAGATTTGTGGCTGGTTCAATTGGACCAGGAACAAAATTACCTACCCTCGGACATATTGATTTTGCTACCCTAAAAGATAGTTTTACTGAACAAGCTGAAGGTCTTTTTGATGGAGGAGTAGACTTATTTCTTGTCGAAACTTGTCAGGATGTTTTGCAAATAAAAGCTGCTTTAAATGGCATAGAAGAAATCTTTGCGAAAAAAGGCGATCGCCGACCTATCATGGTATCAGTAACAATGGAATCTTTTGGAACTATGTTAGTCGGTTCAGAAATTAATGCTGCTCTGACAATTTTAGAACCTTATTCTATTGATATTCTGGGATTAAATTGCGCTACAGGCCCAGATTTAATGAAAGAACATATTCGTTATTTGTCAGAAAATTCGCCTTTTATTGTTTCGTGTATTCCTAATGCTGGTTTGCCAGAAAATATTGGGGGACAAGCTCACTATAAACTAACTCCTGTAGAGTTAAAAATGGCATTAATGCACTTCGTTGAAGACTTAGGAGTCCAAGTCATCGGTGGTTGTTGTGGTACTCGCCCCGACCATATTAAAGCATTAGCTGAAATTACTGAAACCCTCAAACCAAAAGAACGAAAACCTAACTATATTCCGGCAGCAGCTTCTATCTATTCTTCAGAAACTTATGAACAAGATAACTCATTCTTAATTGTTGGTGAAAGACTGAATGCTAGCGGTTCTAAAAAATGCCGAACTTTACTAAATGATGAAGACTGGGATGGCTTAGTTGCCCTAGCAAAATCTCAGGTAAAAGAAGGGGCACAAATACTTGATGTTAATGTTGATTATGTGGGACGTGATGGGGTGCGCGATATGCACGAATTAGCATCTCGCTTGGTCACAAATGTTAATTTGCCTCTGATGTTAGATTCGACAGAATGGGAAAAAATGGAGGCTGGTTTAAAGGTTGCTGGTGGTAAATGTTTGCTTAATTCTACTAACTATGAAGATGGAGAACCCCGTTTTTATCAAGTATTAGAATTGGCGAAAAAATATGGTGCTGGTGTAGTAGTTGGAACTATTGATGAAGATGGAATGGCTAGGACAGCTGACAAAAAATTTGAAATAGCTAAACGAGCTTATGATGCAGCAATAGAATATGGCATTCCAGCCCGTGAATTGTTTTTTGATACCCTAGCTTTGCCAATTTCTACAGGTATTGAAGAGGATAGGGAGAATGGAAAAGCAACAATTGAAGCTATTAAACGGATCCGAGAAGAGTTGCCAGGCTGTCATATAATGCTCGGAGTTTCTAATGTTTCATTTGGCTTAAACCCTGCAGCTAGACAAGTGTTGAACTCAGTGTTTTTGCATGAATCAATGGCAGTAGGGCTGGATGGTGCAATTGTTAGTGCAAATAAGATTTTACCTTTAGCAAAAATTGAACCAAAACATCAAGATATTTGTCGGAAACTAATATATGACCAACGTCAATTTGAAGGGGATATTTGTGTTTATGATCCTCTAACTGAATTGACAAAAATGTTTGAGGGTAAAACGACTAAAAAAGACCGTTCTGCTACAGAAAATTTACCAATTGAAGAACGTTTAAAACAACATATTATTGATGGGGAACGTATTGGTTTAGAAGATGCTTTGAGAAAAGCTTTAGAAACATATCCGCCACTAGATATTATCAATGTCTTCTTATTAAATGGCATGAAAGTAGTAGGAGAATTATTCGGTTCTGGACAAATGCAATTACCATTTGTATTACAGTCTGCTCAAACTATGAAAGCAGCTGTTGCTTATCTACAACCTTATATGGAAAAGGAAGAGTCAGGAGATAATTCTAAGGGAACTTTCCTTATTGCTACTGTTAAGGGAGATGTGCATGATATTGGTAAAAATCTTGTGGATATTATCTTGTCAAATAATGGTTATCGGGTAATTAACTTAGGAATTAAACAGCCAGTTGATAATATTATTACTGCTTATCGAGAACATAATGTTGACTGTATTGCTATGAGTGGTTTATTGGTGAAGTCAACTGCATTTATGAAAGATAATTTGGAAACATTTAATCAAGAAGGTATTACTGTTCCGGTGATTTTAGGTGGTGCAGCACTAACTCCTAAGTTTGTCCATGAAGATTGCCAAAATACTTACAAAGGTAAGGTTGTTTATGGTAAAGATGCTTTTTCTGATTTGAATTTCATGGATAAGTTAATGCCAGCAAAAGCAGAAAAGCAGTGGGATGATATCCAAGGGTTTTTAAATGAGTTGGCGGAAGAAAATGGTAATGGTAATGGTAATGGTAATGGTAATGGTAATGGTAATGGTAATGGTAATGGTAAAGTTGCTACTTCAGTTAAGTCTGAAGATCAAGAGGAAAGTCAAACTGCTGCTCCAGTAGATACTCGACGTTCTGATGATGTGCCAGTTGATATTGAGCGCCCGACTCCGCCTTTCTGGGGAACCAAGTTATTACAACCAGAGGATATGCCATTTGAGGAATTATTCTGGTATTTAGATTTGCAAGCGTTGATAGCGGGGCAATGGCAATTCCGTAAACCTAAAGACCAGTCGCGGGAAGAGTATGATGAGTTTTTAGCTGAGAAAGTTTATCCTATTCTGGAAACCTGGAAGTCACGGGTAATTACAGAAAAGTTGCTACATCCCCAAGCAATTTATGGTTATTTCCCTTGTCAAGCAGAAGGCAATACACTTTTAATTTACGACTCGGAGGAAATGAGTCAGACTGGAAAGGCAACAAAAGTTGTCAACAGTTTTGAGTTTCCACGGCAAAAGTCAGGGCGACGGTTGTGTATTACTGACTTTTTTGCTCCTAAGGAGTCGGGAGTTATTGATGTGTTTCCGATGCACGCTGTGACAGTGGGAGAAATAGCGACTGAGTTTGCTCAGAAATTGTTTGCAGATAATCAATATACAGATTATTTGTATTTCCACGGTATGGCGGTACAAACTGCGGAAGCGATGGCGGAGTGGTTACACGCTCGTATTCGTCGGGAGTTGGGTTTTGGTAGTAAGGATGCGGATAATATTAAGGATATTCTGAGACAGCGTTATCAAGGTTCACGTTATAGTTTTGGTTATCCTGCTTGTCCGAATATGCAGGATCAGTTTAAGCAGTTAGATTTGTTGGAGACTAAAAGAATTGATATGTATATGGATGAGAGTGAGCAGTTGTATCCTGAACAGTCTACGACGGCGATCGTTACTTATCATTCTGCGGCGAAGTATTTTAGTGCGTAGTTTGATGTAGTTGAATTTAGGGTGGGCAATATGCTCACACAGAAATAGCGACGCTCCTCATTTTTTTGTGAAATGGAGGAGCGATCGCTTGTCTAAATTAATCTAGAAATTACTAATCTTTATTATCTTGTCAATGTCTAGAAATCTTAAATTTGATTACTTTTAAAAGAGCTCATAAATATGCTAGAATTAAAAATTAAATACCTGCACCCAGAATTATTAATAACCTTTTGAAAATCAGCATTAGAAAAATAGTTACAGTTTTTGTCTGATGGTATTGAATAAACTAAATAAAAAATTGCAGAAATTTGAGACCAAATATCAGTTATTTACAGAATAATTTCTCATAATATTTGATATCAAGTCATCTTCATGAATTAATCTACAAAATTAATGAGGGTAATCAAACATAAAATTAACAGCAACAGAACAAGGTTTATTAATACCTAAAGAATTATGAGGAGAAAGCTAATAATTTGAGGTTATTCAAGAAAATGGGAAAATTATTATCATCAGCATTAAAAAACACCTTCCATTTGAGATTTATATAAAAATCCTGTGGAATATTATGTAAAGGATACTGTAAGCGATCGCGATCGTTATTTGTATAATATGAAAGAAGTCTATTTTTTGGATACTAGTTATCTTTTAAGCGTAGGTTTGGTACCCAAACAAAACCTAATAATACTAAAACTTTGTTAGGTTTTACTATCCTTCAACCCAACCTACACTGACTTTCAAAGGAGATAATAAACATGCCAGAATTTAAAGTTAAATTCCAGTATCCATAATCATTAACAAATAACATTGACAGTCTTATTTCTGACCGAGTAAAATTACTAAAATTAGGAATTACTAAAACTAAAAAAATACTCTTATAAGATTAATTTGAAGAAATATTAGAATTAGATGAATGGATAGGAGAAGCTTTGATGTTGAAACTACTGGAAGAAAATACCGAAAAATTGGGATATATTGAATTTGTTATTTAAAGATTATTTGCAGCAACTTCACGACTTAATAGTACTTTATTAAATAGTACATAATTTTTAGATGATAGTCTCTTAATGAAGTTATTTTAAAGGCATAATTCGAGGAAAAAAATATAAATAACTATGTTTTAATGGTGCAAAAAATTGTATATTTACAATTAAGAATAGGCAGCAGATGTTGGAATTATAAAAATATAATAAAATGATAAATTTTCAGAAAATTGAGAGTTATATAAATACATTACATAATCAATAATGAGAGAACGATATTATCAAAAATTATAAATATATAAATCAGTTTATTTTGCTTATCCAACAAGATTTTTATTAAGTAGCTAAAAATCTTCAGACATTTTCAGTTATTCAAAATTTTACATTTAATTCCTAAAAATAAAGTGCAGATAAAAGTTTTTCCGGGAAAAGTTAGATTTAAACACAATTCAATACTTTACTTTTACGAGTTTTTAGATGTAAAAATAACTGTAGAGGGTGATAAGCAGCTTGACAAAATTAATGGCACATTTTTTTTAGCTTAATCTCTTATATTGCATATTTAATATAAAACTAGGTTAGGTAAACAATTAAGTTTTAAGTGCTTATATATTCTTATCAATATCAGACAGCTAATACTATGAGTGCTAACAATTCAACCCACAGCAACATTGACCGACTGAGAGGATATCTCCCAATGTCTATAAGAAAACTTCTAGACGCTTTTAAGAACTAGCCTCCCCTTGGTGGATCGAAATTCACAAAAGTTTCAATGACTTGATATAGGACAAATGGTAATTTATCAAGAATTCGGTTAAGCGGTGGGCTGGTTTGACGCCACAAATTAGTCTGTTTGTATGATTTTACCATAATTTATATAACTTGATTCAGTATAATTAGATCAATATATATAAACTAATGGTGAATAAACATTAGATCTTCAACAATAGTTAACTAACCTCAAATAACCTGATTTTCCGCTATGATAATACGAGGTATCATAAAAAGCTAAAGTTGTTAAATTTCCCTGACCATAAACATGAAGTTATCGAAATAATGTTCTGTCCTCAAACGCCCCTAATGATGTATTGCAGAGAATTGACAATATTTTGGCTTGTTGATAAATGTTTTCAGTTATCCAAGTTGCCCCAATATTTAGGAGCAGTTCAAAAAATTAGACTTGTTACAGACTAAAAAAATTAATCTGCATCAGAATGCAAAGGAATAATTTTGTCTAGAAAAGTCTAAAACAGCGATCATCACTTATCATTCTATGGCCAAATATTTGAATGCCTATTTTGATATAGTTGAATTTGGGGTAGACAATATGCTCACTTTTTTCTATCAGTTGGAGATGGATTTTATGACGACAATAACAAATAATAATATTGAGCAAGTAATTTTGGATAATCTTAAATTATTACCACCAGAAAAACAACAGGAAGTACTAGACTTTATTCAGTTTATTCAACATAAATTGAACCACTCTCAAGTTAATTATAATAATCAGTTATCTCTTAAAGAAATTGCCCGTTTACCTATAGTAGAGCGTCATAAATTATTAACACCATCAATAGATAAAACTGCTGAAGATTTTTTGAATGATCCAGAATTAACAGAGTTTTTTATTCTTGATGGAGAAGATTGGGAAACAGGAGATGAATAACCCTAAAAGAGGAGAAGTATGGTTAGTAAAATTAGACCCTACTAGAGGTCAAGAAATAAAAAAAACTCGCCCAGCAATTGTGATTAGTTCAAACATTTTTAGATCAGTAAGTGTTAAAATTATTGTTCCTATAGCTAAATGGCAATCTAAATTTAAAAACCGTCTATTTATGATTTCGATACCGAAAACTGATGAAAATGGTTTAGATAACGATTCTGCTGGTAATGTGCTTCAAGTTCGTAGTATTGCTAATGAAAGATTTGTGAGATGTCTTGGGCGAGTTTCAAATTCTATTCTTGAAGAGTTACTAGCAGGTTTAATTATCTGTATAGATTATGAATATGATAGTTTAATATGAGGATATGAATTCCCATTTATTGTGAATAAATTTATTTTGTTTATAAAGTTTGTGGCTTCTTTTGGAACCACGATGACAATTATGATATAATTTTACTATTATAAATTATATAATTTCTGGCTCTTGAAGTGCTCAAAATAATATGGTTTTTCTTAGTTTTGAGTAAGTAAGATATAAATTTATTAAGCTTAACTATGGGCTTTTTCAGGATATTTTATCAAAACAATTAACTTTAATATCCAATAGGGCTTTGAAGAATATTTTCAGTAATTCCAAGAATGATAATTTTATATGTAGTAACTTGAACGAATTTAAAATTAATCTAATAACTTTTATAAGAAGTATAGCGGTTTTTACTTCATAACTAAAAAAAACTTCTGCTCTTTGACTTTTACCTTCTGCATTCTGCCTTTAATCAAAAATTTATACACTGTATGTTAATGAACATTTCCATATATAAACCATAACTTACAGTTAATTGTCAGCACCCAGAATCAAAAAAAATCATTATTCAAAAAAATAACTAAACAGTCACCCCAAAAGGGCAAGGCTTTAGACTCAATTTTTTGGTAATTGACCTAGATTTTTTTTGTTGAATAAAAAATCTAGCTTATGTGCAAGCAAGTACTTTAATATCTATAGTATCAGATTTGCTTTGAGAATGCCAGCTTAATTGATGCAAATTTTTTGTGGTGCTTCACAGGATGAAAATGTATCGCTTCACACCTATTTAGAGTTTACGGAAAAAGTCTTATGAGTGAAGTTAGGAATTAGGAATAAATAGAAATTAATTACGAGGTAGGAGTCAGAGTTGTCCTTTGATTTCTCTGTTTTTGTTTGGCCAAAATACTAATATACATGATCTTAAGCTACTCAAAAGCTGGTACTTTTGTGGAGTGAAAAAGGCACTATTTTCACATATTGTGTTGCTATTTTTAGCATATTTTTTATTCATACTTTTAAGTTAAAAGTTGTTTATCTGGTTTGGGATAAATTGCAGTATTACAATCATCAAAATGTAACAAATACCAAGGTTAAAAAGTTGAATTAGAATATGATACCTTAATATTATTATCTTGAGCATATTTGATGGGTTGATTAAAATTTTCTACCAGAAAGGAATCACGGTCAAATATACACACAACTTGATCATAGTCATTATTTTATTCTTTAATCCTTAAATCTTCTGTAACTAAAGAAATCGTATTTTTACGAAAACCTCGCCAATAAATTATATCCTTTCTAGAAACCAGAGGAAAATACTTGTAGAGATTTGGCGGTTAAATTGAGCATTTAGAGAAAGAAATAGTGTATTTTATCTAGTTTAATCAGCAATTAATTTTTCTTATTTATGAGTTTCTTTTGGTGAATTGAGCATAAACCAAGCCTGAAAATTCATGACTTTAATCAAATTACTTTTGCCGCTAGTATTAGCCATATAAACAGTAACACTTTTGAGGAAACTCAACTATTTATCAATGTGAAAAATATGGTGTTGATGAATCAATATGAAATCTAAATTTGGCAAAAATAAAAAAAATTTTAGTTAATAGTTTGGCGATCGCAATTCAAGAATAATTACGCGCCAAAATTACCAAAGCCAAAACATCATCTTAGTTAGACGTTCAGGTTCTGTGAAGCAAAAATTGTATAACTATCGACTTATCATTACTTTGTCTCTTTTTGGAACTTACGATCATTCTCCTCATTTAAAATAACAATAAAAAAAAGAAGCCCTTGAAAAAGCTTTGGAATTAAGCAGATTAAAAATATTAAACATCTTCTTGGGAAAACTAAGTTTTTATACAGGTATTTCAAGGTTTTGATATTAATGATTTCAGGGTTCTATTAGAATTAACTGTATTTTTTAAAAGACTTGATCATGATATTTGTAAAACATCAAAACAACAGGGCTATGACAAAATATGTCATTCCCTAATACACATTAACCTTTTTGAGTCTGGGGTGACTATCATTTCCGAATAATAGGGAATCATTGTTTTGTATAAATCTGGTTTCTTATAACACTCCAAAGTAGAGAGAGGTGGGATGGTGGGGAAATAGGGATAAATTAGGAAACAGGAAATAGAAATTACTTTGAGCTTTTTACTTCTCCCAAGGGGGTTGACTTTTTACTTGCCCATAGCGCTATAGGAGCTGCTTGAAATTTAACTGGTTGTAACTGTACAGCACAAGCTTTTAACTCTGGTTGTCCAGACTCAGGACAAGCTTGAGGATGAGTCAGAGTATTTGCCTCTGCCTGATGTGCCCATAATGCACCCCAGTGCATCGGTACAAATACAGTACCTGGAGTAATAGCTTTGGTGATTTTGGCTGGAAATCTGCTATAACCTCTTCGCGACCTTACTTCTACCCAATCATTATCTGAAATCTCCAATCTCTGAGCATCCTGGGGATGAATTTCCATAAATGGTAGGGGATACATTTTGCGAATTTTTTCAATACGCCCTGTACGGGTTTGAGTGTGCCAATGACCATATAATCGTCCAGTTGTTAAAATGAATGGATAATCAGGATTAGGTGGTTCTGCTAGTCCTTGAGAGTAATATGCTGCAAACCTCGCCCTGCCATCGGGAGTATTAAATCGAAAGTCAGTATACAGACGCTCCTGAGATACGCCACTACTATCAGGACAAGGCCATTGAGTCGGACCTTTTTCTTGGAGTCGTTGATAGGTAATGCCTGTCATATCACAGGGGCGATCCCGTGTCAATTCCAAAAACTCAGCTCTGACAGCTTCCGAGTCAGCAAAATTAAAGTGATTTGTAAATCCTAAACGGCGACCTACCTCGGCAAAGATTTCCCAATCTGCTTTAGCTTCTCTGAGAGGTTCACGAAATGCCGGACACAAAGTCACCACTCGCTCCGAATTTGTCATAGTGCCTGTTTTTTCTCCCCACTGAGCTGCCGGTAATAATAGGTGAGCATATTCAGCTGTTTCGGTGGGATAATAAGCATCTTGATAAATAGTAAAAGGCGATCGCAACAAAGCAGCCTTAGTCCGTTTTAAATCAGGCATACTCACAGCAGGATTAGTGGCCGCAATCCACAAACAACCAATTTCTTTGCGTTCCAAAGCCATAATCATTTCCCAAGCACTGCGACCAGGTACATCAGAAATTTTTCCGGGAGTTAGTTCCCACAATTTTTCAACCTCAGCACGATGTTGAGAATTTTTTACCATTCGATAACCAGGCAAAAGATGAGCTAGTCCACCTGCTTCCCTTCCACCCATGGCATTTGGTTGACCAGTAAGAGAAAACGGACCTGTGCCTGGTTTGCCTATATCACCTGTCATTAAATGAAGATTAATTAAGGTTCGCACTTTTGCTGTACCCTCTGATGACTGATTCATCCCCATTGACCACAAAGATAAAACTCTCTCGGATTTTCCCCAATAACGAGCGGCTGTTTCCAACTCATCCAAGCGAATTCCACAATGACGTGCTACCAGCCCCGGTGGATACTGACGAATGATATTTACGTATTCAGGGAAGCCCTTCGTACACTCATCTATAAACATTGCATCCAGTAAACCCCACTGTATGAGCAGATTAGCTATACCATTAAGTAAGTCAATATCTGTACCTGGTCGAATTGCCAAATGTAGGTCTGCTACTTCTGCGGTTTTGGTACGACGGGGGTCTACCACAATCATTTTGACTTTTTTATTTCTTTTTTTAGATGCCCGGAGACGGTTAAAGATAATAGGATGACATTCGGCTGTATTAGTACCTATTAAAAATGCACAGTCTGTCTTTTCTAAGTCATCGTAGCAACAAGGAGGACCATCAGACCCAAAACTTTGAATGTATCCAGATACTGCTGAAGACATACAGAGGCGAGAGTTGGCATCAAAGTTGTTAGTTCCCAGACATCCTTTAAGCAACTTTTGAGCAACGTAATAGTCTTCTGTTTGGAACTGACCAGACCCATACATACAAATTGCATCTGGTCCCTGAGAAAAACGTACTTTTTGAATTTGGTTAACAATGCGCCGAAAGGCTTCTTCCCAAGTAACACGACGAAAAGCTTCATCTAGGGTATTGCGCATCATTGGATACTTAAGGCGACTTTTATCCAATGCTTCGCCAACGGTAGCACCTTTGAGACAAACTTTGCCTTGACTTGATGGATGAGAGCGATCGCCCCGTACTTGCCAAGTTGGATTACCTTTACTATCGCGATTTGTTACTTTTCCTGGGGTTGCTGGTGGTGATACTTCTAATCCGCAGCCTACGCCACAATAAGGGCAAGCAGTTTTTGTAGTTTTCATAGTGCACTTAATTTTTTGGAAACTTACTAATAGTACTTACAAATTTTCTGGGGTAAAAAATACCTCAAGGGTGCAGCATAACCGAGAAAATGTCAGTAAATACAAGGCAATAAAAATCGCTAAAACCCATTTTTATTAAGGCTTTTCAATCTTATTCCTCAGCGAATAAGGTATGAGATTCTATCTGTACTTCCTCTTCTCCCTCATGGTGTTCAGCAAATGAACCTTCTGGCTCTTTGAGAAAGAATGCACAGATGAAAGCAACGATCATTGATGTCACACCAATAACTTCAAAGAAAATCTTGTCACCAATAGCACCTTCAGGCAGGAAACTATACAAAGTCAGATATAAGACTGCTCCTACGTTACCATAAGCACCTACATTACCTGCTATTTGACCAGTCACTCGCCGTTTTATTAGGGGAACTATGGCAAAAGTGGAACCTTCTGCAGCTTGAACAAAGAAAGAACAAAGCATCGTTAGCAACACCGCTGCAGGCAACCACCAACTTCCTTTAACGTTACCCATTGTCAAATAGCCGATCGCCATCCCTACAGTCAATACTGTCATTGTTAATTTACGACTACCTAACTTATCAGAAATTAAACCACCACCAGGACGAGATACCAAGTTCATAAAAGCATAACTAGCAGCAATCATTCCTGCCATTGTCTTACTAAGACCAAAAGTATTTTCAAAGAAAGCAGGCAGCATAGAAACTACTGCTAATTCAGAACCAAAATTCACAAAATAAGTTAACTCTAAAATTGCTACCTGAGAGAATTTATAGCGATCGCTAGGGGGATAGTGTTTTTCTTGAGCAATTAACTCTTTGTTGGTTATCCAACAGTTATAAGTTTGGAAAGCGTATAAACCTAATAGCACTAGCCAGACAATATAAAGTTGACTTGTGGATAAGAAACCTACTTTACTTAAACGCCAACCTAACAAACACAGAACTCCTGTTAAAGGAATGTTCATCAAAACCAAAAAAAGGAAATCTTTTGGGGTAGTAACTTCTAAGCCTCTGGCACATTTCGGTTTTTGATATGTTTTACCAGGAGGAGTGTCTAGAACATTAAAGAAGTAAAACACACCATAGAGTGCAGCAATAATACCTGTCAGAGCGATCGATACCCGCCAATTTAAGACATCGCCTGAACCAAAAGTTAACCAAGCCGCTATAGTTGGGAGTGTAAAGGCAGCGCCAGCAGAACCAAAGTTACCCCAACCGCCATAAATACCTTCTGCCAAACCTATTTCTTTAGGGGGAAACCACTCTGCTACCATGCGGATACCAATCACGAAACCACCACCTACAATACTTAATGCCAAACGACTGATTACCAAATGGCTAAAGTTTTGGGCTAAAGCAAAGCCAATACAGGGAATGGCTGCATACATGAGCAAGAGTGAATAGGTGATTCTTGGTCCGTATTTATCTAGTAGCATTCCGATGATAATTCGGGCAGGTACTGTGAGTGCTACATTACAGATGGCAATAGTTCTGATTTGAGAAGTTTCTAAACCTAAGTCTTCTTTTAGTGCTGTTGCTAATGGTGCTAAGTTAAACCAAACAACAAAGGAGAGAAAAAAAGCAAACCAGGTTAAATGGAGAATGCGGTAACGACCGCGAAAAGACCAGAGTTTTGTTAACATACTTTTATTGATAATTGCAGAAATGGTCCAAAGCTATGTTATAGCTGAAATGCCCCCATGAAATCAAAATGAAAATGCTTTTTGAGTAGGTCTGGTTGTTAATATTATTTCTATTATTTTTTGTTTATTAACAACTTTTTCTAATGTCTACTGTACTAATACCATATACAATATCATCTTTTTCTTACCTTATCAATAACACTGTCATCTATTTTATTCTATTTTTTTAATTTTTTCCAGTGTTGATGATATGTTGATATTTTCGCTTTTTAATTGACGCAGTATAACCAAAGGAAAATTTGGAGCATGGCCTTAGCCATAACCTATCCTTTACATCAAGCAGGATGGTACTACTGGGTAAGAATTGAATAACTCTCTGTGTACTCGTTCAATAACTTTGAGCACAGACTTATTTTGGTTGAGCAGCAAAATTTTTAATTAGCAAACTCCGCAATATTGGCTTGAGGTCTTCACAAGGAATACTTTTTTGAACACAACTGCCAAGTTGAGCATCTTTACCAACTTTCCCACCCATATATAGATTAACACCATCGACCATTTTCCCGTTTTTGCGAACTTTAGTGCCCATCAGACCAATGT
This sequence comes from Trichodesmium erythraeum IMS101, assembly GCF_000014265.1. Lineage (NCBI taxonomy): Bacteria > Bacillati > Cyanobacteriota > Cyanophyceae > Oscillatoriales > Microcoleaceae > Trichodesmium > Trichodesmium erythraeum. The sequence continues at coordinate 1,674,305 of NC_008312.1, read as the reverse complement.
CTGCAACCTGTGGTTGTCCGCAAGAGTTGGGGCAACCAGTCCAATGAATGCGTACTGGTTTTGGTATTGATAGTTCCGTTTCTAGTTCTTTTGCTATTGCTAAGGCGCGATTTTTAGTTTCTATCAAGGCAAAGTTACAAAATTGTGATCCTGTACAAGAAACTACAGCTCTAGTTAGTGGTTGAGGCTCAAAAGAAAATTTTTTCAGGAGGGGTTCACTTCTAAATGTTTCCAGCCGAGAATCAGGAACATTAGGAATGATGACATTTTGTTCTACCGTCAAACGGATTTCTCCATTGCCATAAACTTCAGCCAAACGAGCTAGGTCAAACATATCGACAGCATATAATCTGCCAACAGGAATATTTAACCCAATGTAGTTTAACCCTGGTTGTTTTTGTTTGTAAATGCCAATGTGGTCACGCTTTTCCCAGAGAATTTCATCTTTGAGGGCTTCTGTTTCTAGAGTTAGCCCTATTTGTTTCTCAACTTGTGAGCGGAACTTTGTGAGCCCCCACTCGTCAATAAGCCACATTAACCTTGATTTTTGCCGATTTTCCCGGAGTCCGTAATCACGATATACTTCTAAGATAGCTCGACAAAGGGCAATGACTTGATTGGGTTCTACCCAAGCATTTAGAGGTATAGCGGCTTCGCACCGTTTGGCGGAAAAGAAGCCACCTACCAGAACGTTGAAGCCAAATTTATCATTTTTGTAGGCTGGAATAAATGCAATATCGTTGATTTCGGCGTGGACTGAATTATCACGACATCCGGCGATCGCTATATTGAATTTTCTTGGTAAATTAGTAAACTCAAAGTTGCCTTTATTGTTGTCAGTAATCATGTCTTGGACTTGCTTGATTAACTCACGGGTATCGTATAGTTCGGTAGCATCAATGCCAGCAACTGGGGAACCTGTGATATTTCGCACATTATCCATGCCAGATTGAACACTGGTTAAGCCAACTTTTTCAAGTCTATTGAAAATGTCTGGAATGTCTTCAATTGCAATTCCTCGCAGTTGTAAATTTTGTCGGGTGGTAATGTCGGCATTGCCATCATCGCCGTAGCGTTGGACTATTCCTGCCAAGACTCGCATTTGTTGACTTGAGAGCATTCCATTAGGCATACGCATCCGTAACATAAATTTGCCTGGAGTTACAGGTCTAAAGAATACACCCAACCATTTAAGTCTGTGGTTGCGGTCTGTTTTGTCTATTGCTTCCCAACCTATTTTAGCAAAATGTTCTATTTCTGTTTTTACTGCTAGACCATCTTTTTCTGCCTTAAATTTATCAAAACTATTTAGTTTCATTTTGCGCTGTATAGTCTCAGTCATCTACTTTTCCTTGATTTATATATTTTCTATGTCTAATTTTTAGTGAATTGTTTGTTTTTTTAAGATCTTTACTAGAAGAAAAAACTTTTTTAAAAGATTAAATGTTCTGAATACATATTATGTTGAACTAATTTTATTTGAATTTCTTGATTTATCAATTTAAAGGAAAGGAAATAAAGAATTCGTAGCTTATATAACAAAATAGAGTCTTTTATGACATTTATGCATTGTTAAAATGCATTTATTACATAAAAGACTCTACTATATAAAAATACAGGGATGAGGGTAACAATATCTGGGCGTTGGTAATTTTGGCGCCTGATTCTCATTTAATGGCGCTCCCCTAACTATTCACTGAAAAAAAATTATGTTTGGCCAAACTTAGATTTTATGTTGATTCACCAACGCCAATATTTGTATTGATAAGTAAAACTTTACAAAGTAATAAGCTAATTTAAAGATTTATATTATAGCCCTTGTAATAAAAACCTTAAGTGAGTTGAATTATTGTTCAAGTTATTCTCTAAATAATATTATGAACTGGAGTGTAGACTTTATTCTTGGTGCCTGAAAACTTAACCACAGGAAACTGGAGTGAGAGAAGCCTACCTTCAGGGAAACTATTTCTTTTGTAATATTGTCAGGAATTTTCAGTCAATTATCTACAGGTTTTACTATAAGGTAATTTTAATTATGCTCTGGAAAGATATTTTAAATAGTTTGGATAAATTTAAAATATTCAAACTTGCCAAAAAAGAAAAATAATCAACTGATTACGAAAACATCTACACCTCTTATATTTATTGCCCAAGGTTTCTAAGTTCCAAGTTTTCAAAACTTTTTGAGAAGATGATTTAAATGCCCCAAAATTTAGTCTAAGCTCCAATCTAAAAAAACTTACTTTTATTAATTGATACCAAAGAATTAATGTCAATAAATTATATTATAAAATTTACTGGATAATTATCAGCAGTCAAACTAATAGCTAATAACTAAAATGAGTAATTCAATCAAAAAATTTAGAGAATTTGAATATAATGCGTGGCAAAAATCTGTAGACCAATACGATAGTTCTTTTGCTTCTCTAACTAATCAAATGATTCAACCACTTCTGAATGCTGTCAACGCCAAAAAAGGAAACAAAATACTTGATATTGCTACTGGACCTGGTTATGTAGCTACAGATGCTGCTAAACGTGAATGTAATGTAATTGGATTAGATTTTTCTGATGGGATGTTAAATAAGGCTAAACAACTTAATCCTGACCTAGAATTTATTCAAGGAGGAGCTGAATTTTTACCTTTTGAAAATGAAGAGTTTGATGCTGTTGTGATGAATTTTGGTATTTTACATTTGGCTGAACCTCAAAAGGCAATCAATGAAGCATTTAGAGTTTTGCGTTATGCAGGAAAATTTGCTTTTACTGCTTGGGATATAATGGATAAATGTATTGGTATGAAGCTAGTTTATGAAGTAGTTAAAGCTCATGGAAATTTAGAAGTATCTTTGCCTGAAGGGCCTCCATTTTTTTATTTTAGTGAAGAGCAAAACTGTATTTATGGATTAAAAAATGCTGGCTTTTCTAGTCCTTTAGTAAGTAAATTTTCTTTGGCCTGGGAGTTAGCAAATGCTGATGAATGGTTTGATGCTTTCTATAAAGGTGCTCCTAGAACAGGTGCTTTACTTCGGAGTCAAGCTCAGGAAAATATTGCAGATATTAAAGCAGCTTTTCATCAAATATCACAACCTTATGTTGATAAAAATACATTAATTTTACCTATGTCTGCGTTAGTGGCATCAGGAACAAAAATGTGACTAATAATGTGACTAATATAACTCTAGGTATAAGTCATCAACTACAAGTAAAAACTCGAGGTTAACAATATTATAGCCTATATTTTTGCAGACATAATGTAGTCTTAAATAAATAGTTTCTGAGTTATAAGTTAGAAGAAAATTATAATGGTAAACATGAAATAAAAAATTAAGTAAGTATTTATGCTAAATCTTTTTCTAAGAAATTTTAACAGCATAAATACTTACCAAATTACCAATTTTAAAATGACAAGTTTCTGTGCCAAACATGGTTTCTAGGAACACTCTTGAATGACACATCTAAAATGCTGCAATAAGGGTAAATAGGGTCTAGTAAACGGAGGAATATCCCAAAAAATAACCCAAAAACAATAAAGCTTTGTTGAGTATAAATTTGTTATACACAAGTTCTGACCTTTGAGTTATGGCTTGAGCTCAACCATTGCTGAAATACTTCAAACCTACCATCATCAGGATGAAAAATTCGATAAATTCGCAATCGTTTTTTATGGTGAGTTTCTGTTCGTAAACATTCCAAACTATAGCCAATTTTCTCCAAAAAACGCCTAACAATTATAATGGGGCTAGAGTTAGCAGCTAATCCTATTCCTAATATAGTTTTAATTTCTGTTCGGTTTGACAAAGCTGTTTTTCCTAATAATTGTAAATCTGGGTCTATATTTTTCAACTCTCGTTTTTTATCCTTCAATAATGAAGGTATTTTTAATAATTCTATTACTCCAATAATTGCACCTAATAAAGAGTCATTAAAATCAGGAATAAAAATATTACCTTTACCTAACTCCAACAATTTTTTTACTACTTCCCCATCCCGGGCTGGTAAATACGGTCGCCCTACTGTCATAAAATAATGTAATTGCAACTGTTGGTACCACCCCCGATCATCTTTCTGAACTAATTCAGCAGTTATGGGAATACTATAACGTAACATCAACTCAAATTTACGTTGTTCTCGTTGTTGTTGAATTGGTTTTGATAATCTTTTTGTGAGTTTTTGATACTCAAATAAACTAATACTTTTCGCAGTAGCGATCGCCTCACATTCTGTCTGATAGTTTTGCTTAATTACAATAGCTATAGCTTCCTGCAAAGTATTAATTTCTTCAGGAGTTTCTGATGATTTTTTTTCTTCTAAATTTTCAGGTAAAGCTTCTGCAGAAACTTCTATGATCTGCTGTCCTTCTATTCGTAAAAATTCTAAAACTGACTCTCTATATTGATTCATTCCAGCATTAAAGCGGACCGCCATTTTTGCCCAACACAAAAAAGATTCTGCCTGAAAACCTACTTCCAAATCATCTAAACTATCAAAATCAGATTGTTGTAATAACCGAATATTTAATTGAGTCAAACGTTGCTCAGAATTGAGCAAAGAAGTTATAGAAGTAGAACCATTACCTACCTGATTAAAACCACAATTAGCTACCCACAAATATCTAGGAATATTCTCACGAACTCTACCCAAAGATTGACAAACAGAAGTGGCTCCCTGCACCCCCTGAGCAATTGCCCAAACTGAAGTAAAATGCCCTTGAACATCAATACTAACTCCAGTTTCAATTGAGGGAGAAGCTAAAACAATATCATACTTTAGTAATACTTGATTTAATGACTTAATACAACCATAAGCAGGATGATTTACTTCTGCTAAAGATTCTGAATCTATTCTCAGAATTTTTAATTTGGGAAACTGTTTTTTCAGATAAGCTTCTAAGGCACGAGTCCCCCATTTACTTGTCAGTTTTTGCGCTGATAAACAAACTATTGGTTTGCCACCTTCACGAATATGTTTTTGTAAATCTGCTATTAATCTTTTGGGAGTTGTTTCTGGGTAATTAAAAATTTTCCAAGCTTCTTTTTCTCCAGGTAACCAATCATTTTGAACAATGAAAGGTTCTAATTTTACTCCTGCTAAAGCTTGTAAATAATCTATAGAAATATCGCTGAGGTCAGCATCAGCTATAAATACTTTACCTGCACCCCCTAAAATATTTTGCATTAACGCTTTAAAACATCTGAGAATTTTTACTCTACTTTTCCTACAAGTATTAGAATTTAAAGCATGCCAAATTACTTGCTCAATTTCATCAATAATTACTATTCCATCTGACCAAGTTTCTGGATTAAAGTTAGCTTGGGAATTAGGATGTAAAGAGTCAATACATAACCCTAAACCTAATAATTTATCTGGGGATTTTGAGTTAACTTCTGTAATATATTTTAATCCAAAACGTTGACATAATTCCTGTACTAATTGTACCCGATGCCCGATAACTAAAACTTTTTGATTACGAGCTACAGCTTCAGAAACTATTTTTTCTAAAAACTTAGTTTTTCCAGTTCCTTTAGCAGATTTTATTCCTATAAGTTTAGCGGGAAAATTTATACTATAATCTAAATCAATGTCGTCTAATTTATGTAAGTTATTGTTATTATTGTCTATAGAATTAAATATATTTTGTTCTGAAAGATAGCGACTATTAACTCTCAAATTTACCGGATATGTGAGACGAATAAATGATTTAGCTTTCCAAAGTTCTAAAGGTAATGCCTTTTTATAAGCTTCATCAAAAACATTTTTTCCATGATTAGCGATTAAATTATCTACTCCTTTACCTAATTCTGGATTCCAGGAAATTACTTTAACTTTACATCCCTTTTTTATGAGTAAATATCCAGTTTTTCTAATGGCAGCATTAACATTTTTAATAGTTTTAGCTTTAGTATCTTGGTCAAATGCAATATAAATTTCTCGAGTATTATTAATCAGCTTTTCTAACTGGGGAATTAAATGTTGTTTACCAATACGGTTACCATATTCATCTCTCAAAACTCGGTATCCACCAAATACTCCTGGTAAGGCAATAGCTACATAGGATGCTGTTAATAAAGCTCCTGCTTTTTTTGCCCCTTCAGTAATACATAAAGGTATTTGAGGATGGGCGATAAACCACTGCCAAAAACCAAAGTCTGGTTGATTATTATCAATATCTTCTGGCAAAATTGTTAATTGATAATGACTCGCTATTTTATGCCATAAATGTAGGGGAATTTTTAGAGCAAATAAACTAGTAGGAGTTTTGGGAGGGTGCTCATATTTAATTATTTTTTTTTCGTCGTAACTATGACGTGGTTGACTAGGTTTAAAACAACCCCAAAAATCTTCTTCTCCTGATAATAAATCAATTCCAGAACACCACCACCCACCTTCTTCAATATGTTGGTATCGGTTTAATATTTCGCTTGTGACTCGACCATCATTTCGTCGAGGAATAGCATCAGAATAAAATAAAAATTCATAAGCTCGTTGTCCTTCTAATGGGACAACGTTAAGGTGGATTAATTGGTCATCAACACAGCTATTAGTCCATTCTCGGAAATAACTAATTTGTGGTTCAGTATTAGGGCTCATCGAATAATGCATTCTACCTATAGTGACAGATTTTAATTGTATTATAAAAACACACTATATGTAGGTAAAATTTTCTTTAGCATTAACAACCTAATTATACAGTTATTTAGTTTTTTTAATATATTTTAATTATATCATACTTTAAAGTTTTATAAAATTGTTATTTTTCTAAAATTGAAAATTCTTACAAGTAATTGGTTATGAATATTATTAAATATTTCAAATTTCAAATTTACTATATAAATTTGCCTATTTACTTACAAAAATATTAAACATTTATAATCTAGCTTAAGCATTCAGCTATTAGCATTTACTCTGAGATTTAAAACTAATGAAGCTGATAGTTTATAGTTAAACTCTGAGTACTTATAACCTAGTAATACGAAAAGTAAGAAAATATCACAAGTAGTTTCAAACATACAGTCCTTTCCATAAAAGTTAAGCTCAATAATTGGAATCATAAACTTTGAGCAAATTAGAACTTATTCTACTTACTATTATCCTGTACTAATTAGTCGTGCAAAGTGCTATATATGTGAAATAATTTGGTAAAATTACAGTAGTATTAAAAAATGTATCCTATATAAACCTATAAATGGATGAGTTCTCTCAGATCAGGGGTAAGAGCAGAGTTGATTTTTAAGCTTTATGAAGCTTTATAAGTTATAGGGATTATCCTCTGAATATATGAGTAGGTTGTAGGAAATGAGGTCCAGATTACAAAAGTCTACCACTCTACCTAAATCTACCACCTTCTTATTAATTAATAACATTGACTATTAACTTAAAAACTACAAACTTTTTCAATTACTTTAACCTAATTATTATTAGCCAATTATGGAAGCAATTTCGGTAATTATCAACAATATCACAACTATCAAAATTATGAATATACCAGTCATAACAATACTTTTTATATGCCTGGTACTAATAACAACATTAGTCTTCAAAAGATTATTAAGCATAATTGTAATTAAACGAATTGAGGCTTTAACTAGTAAGACAAAAACAACCCTTGATGATCAATTAATTGCAGTTCTTAAAAAGCCTATTGGATGGTTTATCTATTTACTAGGATTGTGGATAATACAATTAATATTGACAGATTATATTTCTCCACAATTAAATCAAACAATCACAGGAATTATTAATTTAGCAATAGTAGGTAATTTCGCTCTAATTATCTACCGTATATCTCCAATTTTAGGAGAATTTTTTATAATTTTATCAGCTCAAACAGACACTGAATTGGATGATATTATTAGCCCCTATATTCCGAAACTACTAAGATTAACTGCCATCGTAATATTTGGTTTAAAAGTAGCAGAATTATTACTGGGAGCTTCTGCTACTGCATTACTTGGTTTAATCGGTGGTGCTGGTCTTACATTAGGTCTATTATTTAAGGATTTCGTAGGTGATTGGTTAGCTACTATTATAATTTATAGTGATAGTTTGTATCGCATAGATGATTGGCTTTTATTGCCAAGTGGTCGTTGGGCAGAGGTTAAACATATTGGTATTAGAAGTACAACAATTTATATAGGTTTTGAGGGAGCTACCCTGAAAGTTCCTAACTCTAAAATGATTGATGGTAATATTAAAAATTTATCCCAACAGCCAAATGAAAAGAAGAAAGCAGCTATTGATTTGTATATCAAGATTGATGGAATTTCAGCTAGAAAGATAGCTTATCTTAACGATAAAATTCGAGGAATTCCCAAATCAATTGACCTTTTATATGACTCTTGTGTCGTGAGATTTAATGGATTAGAAAAAAATGCTCGTGTGATTAGAGTAATTGGATTTACTAATGATTTAGACAATTATTCGAGAGCTTATGACCAATTAAATTTGGCAATATTAGCTTTATTGGAGCAAGAGGAAATAGATTTATTTGATGTGAATATTCTTAGTGATACAGAAACTTATCAAAATTGGCAGTCTAGTCAAAATTAGGTATTGAAGTAGGGAATAAGAACAATGCTTTTTGTGGGATAATTTCTCATCATTTTTATGGCTAGTTATTGTTAGATTTTAGTAAGGAAAAATTCTGAACATATTTATTCCTTTTCTATTCCTTCTCTATTCCTTCTCTCTGAAGCAACTTAATTTATTCCTCACGTAAAATTTGAAGATTTTTAGAGATACAGACATCAGTAAATTATGAATCTCATTCATAGATTAATTTTGTATTATGGGGGTTAGGGAAGTTGAATTTTGACTGGCACGTAGAAATATAGGTAGCTCCTCGGCAAAAATTTCTAACTATTTTGTTTGAGATTTCTCAGATTATTTTTTCTAATTGCTATGAAAGGCGATCGCTACTTTTTAATATCTAAAAATTATAAATATATCTGTTCCCTCTTTATGAATAAATTAAATTTATTCCTTTCGCAAAACCTGAAGATAAAGCCCCACACTTACAGCTAATATTTCTTTGCCATAAAGTTATGAATACCAAGGTTTTTCTGTATCACTTAACTGACTATAACTAATTTTACTTCCCTGGCATTTATAATTTTTTATAAAGCTACCTAAACTTAAACCAGTAAAGTCTTGAAGTTGCTTAATTCTCCTTTCAGGATTAAGTACTAAAATTTATATTTGATATAACCAACCATTATTTAAAAACCTAGTAATTGACAATTGTATTAAGGTGGATAAGTACGACAATAAAAATTTATAAATTATGATTATTTTATTTCTGTAAACATCGGTTTTAAATGCCTAATTTAACCCTAAATAGCCATTTTATTTCCTACTTTAATTAAAGACACAATAGTATCTCGTAGTTCTTGAATAATAAATATAAATTTTACATTTTTGACAAGGTCATAAATATCTGGAAATAACTCTCCCATAATAGGGTATTTTAGGGCAATATTAGTATTATCAGCATAACGCTTTCAAATATTAAAAAAAAAATTATTGGCTAATTCAGCACTAAAATTTATGAGTTATGCTAGTTCGGAAAAATAATATTTACTTTGGCTTTCAAAATTAATTTTACCTATTTACCTTTACTATGAACATTAACTAAATGATATAGATAATCTATTTATTCAATTAATGGATCAACCTTGGTATTGGAGCAAATAATAATTTTTCATAAATGTAGTTTCATAACAAAGATATCCACCAATAAAAAAGTACGTCATATTTAGAAAGAAGAAGGATCATTCCTGAATGCAATTAATTTTTGTGCTAATTTAATAGCTTCATCTTGAGTTAAAATATTCTCTTCAGCTCGTGCAATTTGAATCTCAGTTAAAAGCTGACCAACTATGGGACCTTTAGGTAATTTTAGAGCTGTAATTAAATCATTTCCACTCAATAAAGTTGTGGGATGAGCAACTAGATCATCTGGATTAATATAACGTTCAATTAAACAATTAATTTCCTCCATCGATATTCCTTTTGCCACTGCTACAACTGCTAAAGCAGGAAAATTTTTTCCTATTTGTTGAAAGAAAAAATATTGTTCTCTAACAGACATATGAAGAACTTCTATTTCTGACAGTTTTTCTAAACTTTTAAGAACTGCAATTGTACTTCTAATTTCTGCATTGCTATACTTTAACCGCATTAGTTCAACTTCCGCTTTTTGTGGGTTAGAATTAACTAATATTGCTAATTTAGCAATTGCCAATAAAGACGTTTTGACTGTATTGCGCACCCCACTCCCTAACTCTACTTTTAAAGTAGACCAATTTTTTTGTAATTTTTCTACTACTATCTCTACCTTTTTTCCTATTCCCAAATTTTCTGTTGCTGCAGGAAAATAATCTGAGAGTAAACCATTTTTCCAAGCCTTTTCTATCCAAATCATTCCTTGGGGATGACTCAACAAATAACCTAATTCTGTCTGCACTCTTTCTGTTGCAACTTGAGTAATTAAAGGTGCAAACTCTCGAATAGTTGTTTGAGTTTCTGGGGAAATAATAAAACCTAATTGTGCTGCTTGACGATATGCCCGTAATAGTCGGAGAGGATCCTCTTTAAGATTCTCAGATTTTACCATTCTAATAATACCGTCTTGCAAATCTTTTAGAGCATTAAATAAATCTATCAATTCATTAGTAAAAGGATTATAAGCAATAGCATTTATAGTAAAATCTCGTCGCCATAAATCTTCCTTCAAACTATTACCTTCAATCTCAGCAAAATCAACTGTAGTTCCTTTAAATACTACCCTAGCAATTTTTCTTTCCGCATCCAAAACCACAAAACCAGCTTGATATTCCTTAGCAATATTTCTAGCAATACTAACTGCTTGGTCAAGGATAATAAAGTCTAAATCTAAATATGTAGTCTTCCGTTTCAGTAAAGCATCTCGCACTGAACCACCCACTAAGTAAACATTTTGGGGCAGCATTTTTGCCTCAAATGGCCAATTTTCTGGTGATAAAGCAGACAGGGAATTTATCAACATTGCCACAAAAATAAAATGAATTTCTTTGCAGTTAAACTTTTATAGGACTTTTCCAGAAACCAGGTTATGAGATAAAATTTTTCATGGCATGCGAAAAACAATAATTAGGACAATTAACCCGGTTTCTCGTTTAGGTATATAAATCCCATTTTACCTAGGTTAAAGTTAACATGATCTCTGAAAAAAGTATATTTTTTATCAGTATAAAAACCACTTTTTCTCTTGGACAAGATTTTATAAATTCCAGATCAAATTAATTTAGGTTAAAATATAAACTTATCAAACCATTAAGATCGAAAATTATTGTATCAATTAAGATTAAACTTAACAAAAAAAACAAGGTTTCAAGCCTCCCTTTTTCAGGGGATGAAAAGAATAAACTTCAGTGTTTCAAAACCCTGGCTTCATTCAGAAGTACTGATAACTATTAACTGATAACTAAAATGACCATCAATGAGGTATTTAAAAATGTGTATTTGTGTGAACTGCCACTATGTGGATCAGTGTGTGACTTATCATGCTGTAGAAACTCAGCACGAACAACTTCATTTAACAGAAAATCCAGATTTTGACCCAGTTGAACCTACTATAAATGTTAATATTCGTCCCAAACAAAACGAAATTGAGATGGAATGGGATGTTGTCGGTTGTGAAAGTTTTCTAGAAGAAATGGGCAAATGGGCAAAATTAAGACCTGGTGAACTTATCCCTACCTGAATTCAACCTAAAATGAAATAAGTTAATAAGTATACAGGTATCTTGCCTACCATAACTATACTTCACCTAATAGAAATAGCTTAATTTTTGCTACCCATAATTGATAGGGAGATGGGAATATTAATAAGTACAGAACTACGCAAATAGATTAGCATATTTATAAATGCTGAAACTAATTTAGGAATAACTTCTGATTTCTGAATTGGGGTTAGTGCCATAAAATTATCTACAGTAATAATTTGACTTCACCCCTTCTCACTTTATGACTTTAGCTATAACTTTCTTACTAAAAAATAAATCACCATTCCTCCTCTTTTCTTCTTCTTTATAACTTCTTATTTCTGCCTTCAAACAAATGACAAATACGGAAAAAAAATATGGTTTAGCAATTCATACTACCAGTCCAGAGTTAGGTTTAGCTATTAGTAACTTTGATGAATATACTCGCTCTCAAACTTGGAACTTAGGGCGAGATTTATCTAATAACCTACATCAAAAATTACAAGAGTTTATACTACCTCAAATATGGCAAGATTTAAGCTTTATTACTGTTGCTAAAGGTCCGGGAAGTTTCACAGGTACTCGTATTGGTGTAGTCACAGCTAGAACTTTAGCTCAACAATTAAATATACCACTATTTGCCATTTCAACTTTGGCAACTATAGCTTGGTCATATAAACAAAAAAGTCATAATTTATTCCTACAAATGCATGCTCAAAGAGGGCAATTATTTACAGCTATTTATCAGGTAGAAGAAATGGGTATAAATCCTATTTCAGGAGATACACTAATGAATCCGCTAGTATGGGAAAAAATGTTAGTAGACTGGGACAATTCTTATCATTTAATCCAGGTTAAAAATAGCTTGGGAAAATATGTTGTAAGTTTATTAGAATTAGCTCATTTAGAATGGCAAAAAGGAAACAGACCACATTGGTCAGAAGCATTACCTTTTTATGGACAAAGTCCTGTAGAGAAATATCCTCTGTAAAATAGTATTTAGAACAGAGAAAGACTTGATTTTTACAAGATTGATTTATTTTTTTTTGTTCTTCTAATATTAATTGATCCTATACTTGAATATTTTGTTCATGAGTGCAGTTAATAATTTGGACTTGGGACAAAAGGAAAATAGTTAGGGTCAATATTACACTAACTAAACATGAGAATTATTTCCCTGTCTCAAGTGAATTTAATCACCAAAAAATGACAATAATTAAAAGTTGTCACCTACTCCTAAAAAACTTTTTGTTGTTTTTTGGATTTTTTTACCTTTGATGATAACTTGATGGGGAGTTCGTAGTAAGGATGATTATAAGATGCTATTTTTGAATAGACTATGAGTATTTGATGAGAAGGTATTTAGTAGTTATATGAGTTTTTTTTCTTGTACTAAGTCCATTATATAGGTTTTTTCTCCAGCATAAGAAATCCTTGACTATTTTAATTTTTTTCTTGATTTTTGATTAGTATTAACTCATTGAATAGATAAATATATGATTGCAAAAAAGGTTGTTATGTTCACTATAATAAATACATAAAAAATCTGTTAAACTAAATTTTAAACTAGCCTTATAGGGAAACAAATCAAGAGCTTAATTTATAAAGTAAGAGCAAAAAAATTACTACCATTGAACAAGAGGGATAGGTCAATTATCCTAAAGTGTATCTCATTCTTTATTAAGTCAATATCAATCAAAAACTTTACTATTATTATTAATTAAAATCTAGATATACTATTTTTAATCAGGCTACTGATCATCAGAAAAAAAATCAATATAAATATTTAGGAAAAGCTGGTAGTGAAGCTCATATTGATACAGTCAAAAAAATAGATCTAAGGAATTTTATTGATTAGTTAAAGATGATAGTTTATTTCCTTTAATAAGGTTATTTGAACATTTTTTGGTGGAAGAATTGAAGCAGACCAATGATGATCCTTTTTAAGATTCTCAAAACGTTGATAAATAAACATTATCTTTGGTTTAACTCTGCCTTTAAACTCTATCGTAGTTAGTTTAATATTTACCATAACTATTTTTATTTTTTTCTAAATTCCAATAATAATAATTAATGACACTTATATTGATTAGTTGGTTTTTATGACATTTTTGAATAAAAATCAAAGTTATATATAATAAGTATAAAAAAACTTAGCCATATTAATATTTGTGGACCGACTCCAAGCTTATTCACAGAGTTTATTTGAGGTGAATTTATATTTTGTTACATAGCGACAAATTTTAACACCGACCTACTTAAGCTATTTTAACTAACCAATAAATAAAGTATCAAGTTTGTCTATTGCTACAGTTATTGATCTAGTTTTTTCAAGTGAGATATAAATCTATGTTTAGGTTTTTCTAAAAAGTATTGAATGTTAGAAAAAAGTTATTTATATGATACAATTGCAAAAAAGAAAGAAAAGCTAATTGTGAATGATTATGGTAAGAAGCTTTCTGTATATTAGTGAGATATATTTGAAAACCTAACCAGAGAAAAGATTATCTAGTTTAGATAAATTTACATTTTTCAGTTGTGGTTAAAATATATATATTTAATGAACCAAAGTATACGCAGTATGGGGGATTTATTTCAAAGACTAAACTATCAAGGAATAAACCTAAAAATATCAAATTTAATGATTGCTATTTCAAAAAGAAATTCGCTAATTTTTCAAGAAATAATTATCAAGCGAAAAAACAATTAAATAATCAAATAAGGAGTAGCATAAAGTCTAAGATTATTTCTAATTAATTCAATAATAATTGGGTTAACAAGTAAACTACTATCGAGTCAAGGATACCATCCGGGAAAGTTTTTTTTGTAGACAATATAGTTGGACAGCAGAAGTAGGAATAATAGCCATTCATTTTGGGCAAAGACATGACGATACATAAGTATTTAAAACTATAGAGACAATTCCCAAAAATGGAGTAGGAGTAATGGATAGGGGATGTGCTTCAAAAGAATAAAATTAAGATATGTCCTCACACCGAACCCCAATGTTTAATTAGTGCAGATACCAGCACCTCAAAGTTAGCTGACAAACAAAGAAAAAAGCCACAAAGAAGGTAAAAATAAAATTAGTTATTCTAAAGTATTAAGTATTGTGTTGTACTCGTACTACCTACTCAAAATTTGATTCTACTCTACCGTTATTTGAGATGGCATTATTTTGTATTTAGATCTAGCTCTACCAAAATTAATAGTTATAAAAAAAATATATTAATAAAGTAGTAAATGGAACTAAATAGTCTTAGGGAATTTTTGGTATTTTTACCGAAAAATTTGATTTAAAGCCTCCCCTGTCTATCCGTTGACTTTTCAGATAAAATCTGGTTATTATAAAGTAGGTATTTAAGTACCCAAATTATTATAAGGCAAGAGTTTTGAGTTTTATGAATATCTCCCCATTAAAGCAGACTTAATATTAGTTTTTTTTAAAATAAATCTGTTATTATGTTATTAATTGATTAGTCGCAGGCAGGTAGTCTATTTCCAAATTATAACCACTATTTTATAGTCTTTAAATATTGCTAGGAATTACACGGGTACAATAGATACAGTGTACATTCTGGGGTTGAGTATTTTCAATTATGGCCCCTTTTTTTTCTGAATAGAAACTATCTTTAATACCAGTTATTTTAAGTAGTAATTATAGAAAAAATTATGAAAAATATGGTTTAATTTTATTGAATAAATTAAATGAAAAATCTAATTATTAAACAATAAAAAAATATCTAAATATAGAGAATATTAATTTTAACTATATTGATTACTGTCAATACTTATTTGCTGATTTTTTTTAAGCTAACTATACTATAAAAAAATCAGAAAACTCCAATCTAAAAGATTAGCCATGATGCAATAATCATTATTTCAAAATAGTAACTTTAAGCTTTCTATATTTATGACAAAATGTCAAAAAAAATTGTGACCGAAACAGAAGGATATCTGATTTTGATGACATAATTATTAACAAAAAACTTGCTCCCTGATTGAGAGGGTCGCTTCTCTGAAAGAGGTACTTTTCGGCAGACAATATAGTAGTAATTAATATTAATTAATTTAGGTATAGGAGTAATTAGCTGTGTCTATTTTTATCCTCAAAGATAATAATTATAGATTATTAGTAATGGCATTGATGACCTAGATGCTGAAAAAAACCTGAGGAGAGACTATGTTAAATAAATTATTGAATATAGCTATAAACAAAAAAAATACTATTTACAACTGTATTAATGGATAGTTGGTATTTAAAAAAAAGGTTAATGGCATTGAGAGATAACTTAAGAAAAATTTATTATTTCCATTAAAAATAAATCTAGTACGTTGATGATACTAACAATGTAGAAAAATATAAAAATATTGAATAGTTAAATTGGGTTGAGTCAGATAAAATATCAGGCAAAATAATTAAGATTAAAGGAATTCCTTCGGGAGCAAAAAGTAAAACTCCTTATGAGAAAATTTTTATTCCAACTTCAGGAGAATATATTGCAAGTAATGACTTAAGCCAATCATCACACTTATGCCCTCTGAGTTTGAGTTTCAAATCATATGAAAAATTGAAGATATAAATTGACAAATAAAGCAATTAAATAGTTAAAAAAATTGGTATATTTTTTATTTTACTTTCTCTGTTATGCTCGAAAACAATAATTGATTAGCTTTGATATTTGTACAGCTTTATATCGGTCAATTAAATATAATAAATAATATTTATAATGTTATTAGTTGAAATGAACTTAATTTTTTTATATAAGGTCTTGAATAACGCTCAATATATTCACTTTTGATTCTTTTTTGTTTGTAATTATCAACCATTTTTATCATATTTTTAACTGTTTTAAAAGTTGTTTATAATAAATAAATAATTATTCTAGGGTAGGGGGTGTATTTCTCGCGCCTTACCCTCATCAATTCTCAATAAACATTTTTTAATGTTGAAGCATTTTTCAGTTACCGATAGCAAAATTAATGCTCTATATAGCTTTCAGCTAGCTTTTCATTCCCTAAGGATAAAAATAATCAAAACTGAATAGTATATAGCAATTCTAAATTAGGTTGTAAAAATTCAAAAACTAGACTAGAAATAAATTCCAAAACTCTTGCCTATTAAGCCAATTTATATTGACAAAAAGTGGCAATATTCTGCAGAATGTAAAAATAGGATTGCTATATTTATGACAATAAATTAGCTCAAATTGATGTTACTCATAAATTATAATTTTCTTTTAATTTTACGACAAATCTCTTATAGGCTTTTTAACCTGTCTAAAGTGTACAATTTTTTTTAATTTTAAGGCATAGGAAACATAAAAAATATCATATCCATTAGTATGAGATATGAGGTATACTTAGAAAGGATAACTTGATTAAAAGCTACTCCACGAAGTAAACATTAGTAAGTCTATATTCAGTCCAAATTTAACTACTGGGTGAATAACTAATCTAAATATTATGTGTTCTTAAAATAGACAGGAAACCTAAAATTTTAGCTATCTCCCCTAGGTGATAGAAAAGTGTTTGAATTCAAGCAAAACTGCACTATTAAGAGTATCTAACACGTACAGTAATGTCGCCATTGAATTAATGGTAATACTAAAATCTATTTATACTTAGCCAGGACTACAAGCAACAAGAGGGCTTTTTATAATCTATATCTACCAGCCATGGAACTAGATTTATCTATACAAAATTACACTACTGTATCCCGTCGAATCAAAAAAAATGGACATACTAATGTCAGTAGTACCATTGGGAGCAAAGCAATACACCTGTTAGTAGACTCTACGGTAGTCAAAGTCTATGGTGGGGGAAAGTGGAAAATTAGGCAGCATGGTCTAGGTAAGGGCAAGTTATATCTAGGTGTCAATTAAGCAACAGGAGAGATGGAAACAGTAGCTGTAATAACCTAAGCAGTGATGTCGCTATGACTACTCCTTTCCTGCTAGAAGATTACCAATTATGTAGTATAAATGTTATAAAGGCCAATTAGAGCAGCAAAACGATAAAACCTTTATCCATATAGAATGGTTCAATTTAGCGATCGCGATCTTAAACACTGAATTACAGCAAAAACTATAATACAAACCCCCAAAAAGAATATTTACCAAAACAATTATTGGTAGTTATGTACACTTTAATCTAGCTAAGCTAAAGTACAAATATGATGCCAATTTTTTTTAGACTTAAAAAAAATGTTTTTTGCTGTTCTTGGCTGGCATTAGCATAATTTCTATGGGCTTTTTGAGCTGATAAATTTAGTTTCTTTAAAATTTCATATATTCTCGATTATTTTCAGTTTTACTCCCCATCTTAATTCAATAACATTACTAATAATTTTACCAGCTCCATTTGTTTCTATCTACCACATAATCTCTGGGTAATTCTTCCAGTATCATTATTTTTAATTCCTGTTTCTGCTCTATATTTAATCTTGATGATACTTGGTGAGTCATTAGTTCTAGTAAATTCTTTAATCCTCCTTCTAAAAATTTATCTATCCAAGTAGATAAAGTTTGAGAATGACAATTTAATAAATCTGATACTTCTGTTCTAGTTTTTCTTTCATACAAGTATTTAATTGCCAATAATCTTTTCCTTAAATATTCTTGTTGACACCTGTAGTACAATTATGGCCACGATTCTAAATTTAATTAGCGATCGCCTAACCTAAAAGTTTTATTCCCTAAAGATTTAATCATGATTCATCCCTTATTACCTATTATGTAATAACATATATTACATAATAAGTAATTTTCTAACAGAAAGGGAGTAGCATATTTTCAGATTTAGGATTTAATATACTAACTAGAAAAATATAAAAATAGATAAAATTACTCATGCAACTTGTTAACAGTTTACATTTCAATAACCTGCGCGGTGATTTATTGGGTGGTCTGACTGCGGCAATTGTTGCACTACCTCTAGCTTTAGCATTCGGGGTATCTTCCGGTGCTGGAGCAATCACAGGTCTCTACGGTGCCATTTTTGTTGGCTTTTTTGCTGCTCTTTGTGGAGGTACACCCTCACAGATTACCGGTCCGACTGGTCCTATGACCGTACTCATGGCAACGGTTTTTACCACTCTGCTCGCTGATAACCCAGATGCCGGTCTGGAGATGGCATTTACCGTTGTCATGCTCGGCGGAATATTCCAGATACTTTTTGGGGTTCTTCAGCTAGGAAAATATATTGTCCTAATTCCCTACGCTGTAATCTCAGGATTTATGTCCGGAGTCGGTGTAATTATTATCATCATTCAAATCGGCCCGTTTCTCGGTCATCCGGCCTCTGCTAGTGTAGCTCAATCTATCAAGAAAATCCCAGAATTTTTAATTAATCTTAATCCCGCTGCAGTAGGGTTAGGAATTCTCACAATAGTAATTCTTTTATTCACACCACGTAAAGTAACTGCGATTATACCGTCTCCATTGTTAGCATTATTAACTGGAACTTTGATTTCGGTATTCTTCTTGTCAGACAGTAATCTTATACTTATTGGAGAAATCCCTACTGGTTTGCCCAAGCTACACTTACCAGTATTTACCTTCAATCAACTACAAAATATGCTTGTGGATGGTTTGGTACTAGGAACCCTAGGGTCTATTGACTCCCTACTCACCTCTCTGGTTGCTGATAACATTACCCGAAGCAATCATGACTCCGATCACGAATTAATTGGTCAAGGAATTGGAAATATAATGTCTGGATTATTTGGTGGACTACCAGGAGCGGGAGCAACAATGCGGACTGTTGTTAACGTTCATGCTGGTGGAAAAACTCCCTTATCGGGTATTGTCCATTCTATTATTCTATTACTTATCCTTTTGTGGGCTGGAAAGTTGACTGAAGCAATTCCTCAAGCTATCCTCGCAGGTATCTTACTCAAAGTCGGAGTTGATATTATTGACTGGGGATTTCTCAAACGAGCACATAATTTATCACTCAAAGCTGCTGGCATTATGTACAGCGTATTGATACTGACTGTATTCGTTAATCTAGTTACTGCAGTCGCAGTTGGTATATTTATTGCAAATCTCTTGACTGTCAAACGTCTTAGTGATATGCAAATTAATGATATTAAGGCTATAGTTGAACCGAATGATGAAATTCCTTTACGGGATCAAGAAAAACAACTACTTAAGGAATGTCGGGGTCATCTTCTTCTATTACATCTTGGTGGACCAATGAGTTTTGGGGCTGCCAAGGCTCTCTCTAGACACATGGGGATGGTACAACAGTATGATGTTCTTATTCTTGACCTCAGCGATGTTTCCTACCTTGGAATTACTATGTCCCTTGCTCTTGAAAATATGGTTACAGAAGCAAGTCGAAAACATCGTGAGGTGTTTATTGTAGGTGCATCTGGTGGAGTTAAAACTAGACTGGGAAAGTTAAAGATATGGAACTTTGTACCTCGACAGAACCTAGTAGGAACACGCATCAAGGCTTTGCAACAGACACTTAACCTCCTGGTTGAACGAAAAATTTAATACCTAGAGGTTGTTTGTCAACAATTATCAAATTTTTTTAGATCAAATCCGCTAATACTCAACTTGCAAGCGGATTTGGTATTACTTATTTGATAATATTATCAATCCCAGATTGAATACCCTTAGCTCCGTTCTGAATAGGATCATTAATATTAACATCAGAAGTAACTAAGGCCACAGCTTTAACCAATGCTTGCTTGCGATCCATCAACATATTTTCTGAAGGTACAATATTTAAAACTCCTAATTTTTCTAATCGGAGTTTGACACTTCCTGCAGCACCAACTAGGAATACATTACGACCTGTATCAATAGTTTCCTGAATTACATTTTCTATTGCTAGAGCTGAAGTTACACCCATGTGAGGTACTTCGCTCAAGTCTACAATCAAAACTTCATAATTATTTAAATGTGTGTGCTGTCGAGAGATGGCTTTAGAAATACCAAATATCATGGGACCACTTAAATGAAACAGTAAAATTCGACCTTCAGCACGATCTAGTAATTCTTTTTCATCATTGTCTAAAATGATCGCATCATCAGCATCAGTAATAGCTTTAACATCTTCAGATTTTAGCTGAGTCAGGCGATCAATAGTCAAAACATTAGCGATAAATACCCCAATACCTACAGCAGTAATCAAGTCAACAAATACAGTTAAACCAATAACAGCGTACATAATGATCGCCGACTTCCAGGAAATGCGATGAGCACGCTTGAGGAATCCCCAGTCAATAATCTTAATGCCTACCTGGAAGGCAATACCTGCCAAAACAGCCATTGGGATTTGTGCTGTTAAACTGGCAGCTCCCAAAACTACAACCATTAAAATGACAGCACGGGTGATACTAGATAGAGCAGTGCGAGCTCCTGTATTAATATTGACTACAGTACCCATAGTCGCACCAGCACCTGGAATACCGCCAAATAAACCAGAAGCTAGGTTCCCTAAACCTTGACCAATTAATTCTTTATCAGAGTCGTGTTGAGTACGAGTTAAACTGTCAGCTACCACAGAAGTAAGAAGAGCATCAATACAACCCAGCATTGCTAATACTATAGCATCAACTACCATTAACTGTAACTGACCGGCAGTAAAGTAAGGTAGTTGTAAGCTAGGAAGACCACTAGGAATTTCACCAATACGACGAATATCAATATCTGAGAAAAATACAATAGAAATTATTGTTCCTATTACTAATGCTACCAATGGTGCTGGAAAAATTTTCTTGAGTTTAGTTGGCATAGAAAACAGGATAACTACTGTAAGAACTGCTAAACCTGTTTCTATGGGATTAATATTATTTAGAAGTTGAGGAAGATTCTCAATAGTAGCAATTACACCGCCCTTGGGACTAGCTTGTCCGAGAAAAGGACCTATTTGCAGGATAATTAGGATAAGACCAATGCCTGACATGAAACCAGATATAACATTATAAGGCATCATGGTAATATATTTACCCAGCTTTAAGAAACCAAAACTGATTTGGAATAAACCAGCTAGCATTACCACTGTAAATGCCATTGTCATGCCGTTTTCTGGGTTAGTAGCAGTTAAGTTCGCAATCACTGCAGTCATTACCACCGTCATTGGTCCAGTAGGTTCAGAAATTAGAGTAGGAGTACCACCAAACAGTGCTGCAAACAAACCCACTAATACAGAACCATATAAGCCAGCAGCAGGACCTGCACCTGAAGCAACACCGAAGGCAAGTGCCATTGGAAGAGCAATCACGGCAGCAGTTAAGCCACCGAAAATGTCGCCCTGAAGGTTTCTGAAATGTATTTTATTGAAAACTTGCGTAGCCATAGCTTGATTTGATGAATAAGTTCAAGTAATTTGTTTATTGAATTTAGTCGATATTATTCATATATAACATTGACTATCATATATGGCACGATTGTTATAAAAATTGATAGTAAATGCAATACTTAAGAGTTTGCAATTACTTATATCAATATTAATATTTTCTTTATTTTTCTTATTACAGGAGGAAAAGTCCTTGATTCAGGCAACTTTATATTAGTTAAGAGTGTTCCAGACAGTGGCTTGTCACGGCAGCCTTAGTAAAACTACTGAAGAGTTTTTATTACTTAACCCACTGTCTCTGCTCAAGTCAAGCAATTCGAGCAAATTGATAAGCAATTGTACTTAATAAGCGTTGGTAGAGAATTATTAGCCACTTGTCAAGAAATCTTTGAACAGCTCGATCGCTTTGAGATAATAGTTGCTGATATTAACAGTACAAGACAAGGACCTAAGTACAGGACAAAAATTTTAACATCCTAGAAAATCATCTATTTGGCTAGATATCTTGAAGAATATATATACGCCAAAACTCTAGACTAGACAATAGGGAAAAAACTTTGAGCTTTACCCCCATATTTTTTGATGAGTAGAGGACAATACTCATCTAACCAAACATATACGTGATATGCCCAACACAGTGCTAAAGTTAATAAAAATATCGTTTTAGTTAGACATTTTGGTTCAGTTATGTGACTTGACTTAAGGTCAAAACCTCTACTTTGAAGGCAACCAAACAACGTTTCAATCTTCCAGCAACAACCATAATCGTGAATCGCACTTTCCCCGGGGCGATATAGCTGCCGTCACCATTCTCTGCCAACGCTAACTAGTATCAATAGTTCTTGTGATTCAAATTTTAAGGCTGATACATATATTCAGATTCCCCAAACGTTCTGGCATTTGAGGAAACTTCTGACTTCAACAACGGCTAAACTCCTAAAAATCACCCTTAAAGGTAAATATCGGCCTCTATCACCAATTAAGTCTGTGTGACCAATGCTGATGGGAAACCCCCAATTAAACGAAAGATATTTAAATCATTGTTTACCTAGAAATTCTATACCTACTGTTAAGTATGCTACTCACCCCTTACCTAATAGGAAAGCAAATTTCTCCTATTCGTTCAGTAGTTTGGGAATTTCCTTTTTTCGGCAAAATCTCCCAAATTATGATAATTGCCAAACCGTGATCAGCAATTCCTAACAGGAGAATGTTGTATGTATGTTTTCCAAGCTGCCATTGAGTTCGGTAATTACTCAAAACCCACTTTTGTAAGTAGTTCATAATGGCAATCACAGTCTAGACGAATTCTCTGGTATCTATGTCAAAATGAGGAAAAAACCTGTGTAAGTGCTTGTAATGAGAACTTATCTTTGGTAGAACCAAAACGATTAACTGTTACCCTTCATTTTACAGTTGCTGTTGGTGTTGGAGCATCCCCAATTGCCATTCCATAATAACCAGATGCCTTTATCCGCTTGAGCTATATTGACTTAAAGCCATATCAGTTATAGAACTCAGACGATAGAGGAGACTGCATCTTGGGATACTTTTATGTCCCTGGTTGCTACCACTCGTAAGCTAGGATTAAGCTTTTTTGAAGATGTACACGATCGCATTTCTCAGACTATAGAATATTCCTGCTGTGGCAACTATTATTTATGTTCGCGGAGGGTGGCGTTAGCCGTATCACTTCCTTTAGATAAGACTTCAAATTCTTGAGTATTACCCTTGACTATTTCAACTGCTGCTGAAATCAAATCTGTGATCGCCATAGCAAACTTCGCTCATCTATAACTAGACTCAGCCCCAACTCATTTACAGTAAATTCTTGATGTCTTGCTTCTTGGACTCTTGTCTCTCGCCCTAGAGTATGATTGATTTCTTCCTAAACACCATATCCGTGCCATTTACAAAATTTTGTTGATACAGTTTGCCAAGGTGGTAGCTTCTACAGCAAAGAACGCCAATAAAAACTAGAGTAAAGGATATAGAATATACTATTTACTACTTCTGTGAGATTAGCATTTAGTTTTAGCCCTGGTTGAGAGGTGTTTCAGTAGCATAGGTTCGAGTAGTTCCCACTGGCGAGCCCTTAGAGCTCTGTCTAAAAATTTTCACATTTTCACGACATTTATTTGACAGTGATCATTATTTTTTATTTTCCTACCTTCAATACTTTTTTATGGCTATCTTGAGCTTTTTTTTACAAATAGTCTCTAACATACAGCAGATTTCGGGCAAATGATGTACAAAGTAAATAGTGAAAATCATTTAGTACGCTAGGCAATGTGCTCGCGTAGCTGTACCTTATAACAACGGAAAGCTGTATCTACTTTGCTTTGAGCCATTTTTAGCAATAGGTATGTATTTCCCTTACCCCTAAAAATTGCTTAACATTTTCACCCTTGAAACATATCAAAATACTAAGAAGAAGATTAATAGCTAATATTTGTGAGATTAAAAACCCAGTTTCCAGAAGAAACCGGGTTGTAATAAATTAATTATTTAGGGAACAAGTTATCATCAAAAAAGAGAGCTAATTCTCCTTTTTCGGATTCACAATATACTCAGATGAAATCTTTTCTACCTGCCCTAATTTTACCAACGCTTGATAAAAAACTGCTGCAACTTCAGCACGAGTAGCAGGTTGATTTGGATTCAGCATTTTTACATCTGGATGGCTCACTACTAATTCAGCAGCAGTTGCAGCAGCTACTTTTTCTTTAGCCCAATCAGGTATTTCTGTTGTGTCTTTGTAAACACTTAAAACACTATCAGGATCAGATGGAATTTCTAGACTTAAGCCACTAGCTAAAGAAACTAACACCTGCAACCTTGATACTTTTTCTTCTGGGCGAAAAACATCCCCTGGATACCCACTTAAAAAACCAGATTTAGTAGATGTTTGAATTTCACTTTGAGCTGTTGAATCTCCTTTGATATCTTTATATACAACAGATTTTTTAGCTGATTTTTCCTCAAATACTTTGGCAATTTGAGCAGCAAATTCAGCTCGTGTTACAGGTTTGTCTGGCTCAAACTGATCATTATTAATCTGAGCAATAAAATCCTGTTCTACCAAAGATTGAATAAAACTACTTGCCCAAAAACTATTAGGAACATCAGAAAATTTAACCGTGCTACTAGAAGATATATCAGGAGAGGGTAATGCTGTTGAAGGCAAAGAAGTTTCCTTTTCTTGGGGTAACTCTGTTGTTGGAGTAGGAATAGAAGGTGCTACAGGTAGAGGAGCAGTTGTTATTAGATCATCTGTAACTTCCGATGATATAGTAGGTGGAGATTTAGATAATATCTTTCCACTGTCTAATATTCCCAAATTATCAGCAACTGGCGGAGCAGCTTTTTGATTAATTTTTTTTAGCACTTCAAACAATTTAGGTATTGTCTTCGTCTCAGTCTTGACTTGATCTAAACTCTGAAGATTTGGTTCATCATCCTCAACAGGATCAGTCATAGAAGTCAAAGTATCCAGACTTGTTCCTAATTCTTCAGGATTTTGAGAGCTCTCTTCAAAATTTGATCCTGACTTACCAGTCGAAGTCTTAAGTTGAGGTATGTCTAAGCTAAATATTGACTTCCCAGAAGCAATATTGGAACTACCAAAACTTTCAGATAGAGGTGTAGAAAGCATGGGTTTAGAAAGTAGATTAAATCCATTCTTTTCTCCAGTCGTTGCCCAGAAAAATATGCTGCCAAAAGTCCCTAAAGCTACAAATATTGCAATCCACTCATCAGGTTTTACTGGCCTTAGCTGTGATGGTAGTTTTGTCGGTGTATCTGTCATGGTTACTCTATTTATATAGCGCTACATCTAGATTAAACTAAATATTAGGAATTAAAAAGTTGAGTATCACAAAAATCAAATAAAATGACTACTAAACCATTAATTATTGCTCATCGCGGTGCATCTGGCTTGGTAAAATTTGAAAATACTTTAGCATCTTTTGCTAAAGCTATTGAGTTAGGTGTTTCAATGGTAGAGTTTGATGTTAGAAAAACTCAGGATAATTTATTGGTTGCCTTTCATGATGAATCAATTGATGGGATAAAACTTAGGGATTTGACTTATCAACAACTTTTAAATATTTCACAGAAAAAAGGTTTTGATGTGCCATTAGTAGAAGATGTACTTAAGCTGTGTCAGAGGAAAATTAAACTTGATATTGAATTGAAAGAAGCCGGATATGAATTGGAGATAGTTAATTTAGTTAAAAAATATTTAGATTATCAAGATTATGTCATTAAATCTTTTATTGATACTGCGATTATCACCCTTAAAAAAACTGATAACAAAATTACAACTGGTCTATTACTAGGACTGGGGAATCCCCAAAATTTCATCCTTACTCGATTATCAGAAATTTTTCCAGAATTTCGTTTACTTCTAACTAAAGCTGATTTTGTTTCTCCTAATTATCAATTAATAAAATTAGGTTTTGTGTGGCGGATGAAAATTCTTAATAAGAATATCTATGTTTGGACGATTAATGATGAAAAATTAATGTCTAAAATTATTAAGAAAGGAATATTTGCATTAATTACAGACAGGCCAGATTTAGCTTTGAAGTTATTTGATAGTAATTAATATTTAGCTATTATTTTTTAATTTTTCCTATTCTTGGCTTTCGGACAGTTCATCAATTAGTTAGATATAAATTAAACACCAAATTAAAATTCCTACATCTAAAGCATATAAAACATGACATTGATCCTAAAGAAAACTTTCAAAAAAAACTGCGTCCGCCAGGTCCTAGAGAAAATTAATGTAATTAATCAACATAGGGTGAAAGAAAAATCGGGACTGAAATAGCCAATTCCCTATTGGTGTCTTGACGTTACTAGAATTGGATGAGAATCTATAATAGTTAAAACCATTACTAGTTGTGGAGTTAAGCAAATGGGCCTCTATTACCTTATAGTGGGACTAACACAGGTAAAATGGTGCATTAGAATCCCCCGCTAAAAGCTACTTTTACCTAGAAAGAGCGATCGCTCTTTCATAGACAGTCAAAAATAGGCGAACGCTCTTTCATAGACAGTCAAAAACAGGCGATATAGCTACCTTATGTGCTTCGTCAAAACTATTCAATAGAGACTCTAAAATAGGGATCTAGACACTCCATAGCTAAAATGCTCTATTAAATATGGGCAGCAATGGATAATAATACTATGGGAGAGGTTGGCATGAGCAAGTAATTCTGACGGTAAAACAGAAGGATAATCTAGAAAGAATCCCTAGAAATGGCCATGCACCAGCTAAAAAAAATTCTACACCCTCGAATTTTGCTAATGTGTTACAAAGCAAAAAAGACCACGAGCATCTTGACAGATGAAGAAATAGTAGAAACTTTAAATGTATATAGAAACAAAGTGATACAGGTTTGCTAAAGATTCCTCAGCAAAGGATAAAAACCTGCTCTTAATTGATACCCTCGAAGCACTCCACCCACACCCCCGAAAGTAGATGGGACAACTCAAGCACAAATTATTGCTTCAGGAGGCTCTGACCTACCCCAAGGCAGAGCCTACTGAAGCATCAGATTATTAACTTCAGAACTCCAACAGGGACAAATTGTCACCGAAATTTCTCGTGAAACTGTAAGATATACTTTAAAAAAAGACAATTATGGCCTTGGAAAACTCAGAGGTTTTGTATCCCCGAAAGAGATTTGGCAAGATTTGTATCTCAAATGGAAGTAATCTTAGACCTTTACTTTAATTAACAACCATAATCAACCTTTCATTAGGGTTTACTGAAAAAGTCTGAAAACGGTTGATTTTTATTCAAATAAAAAATTGATGATCATCAAAAATTATCATCATTTATTCAAAAAAAAGTTGAAGTTATTAAAAATACCCAGACAAAAAAACTATAAAAAAAGATACAAAGCCCCTTTTAACAGGGTATAAAGGTTGATTACTAAGAAAGTAAAAAAAGTAATTGCGATTGCAGTTGTGGAAGTTTTATAAAGTTTAATAATTACTTTTTATAACTAAATCCTCTTTTGCATCCGGCCAAATTTACCTTCAATATGGTGACCTAATCTTTCATCGCTCCTGAGCTTATTTTTTCTGTTATTTATCAATATTTTTGGACGGTATTCCCTCATAAACCAATGATTATAATACCTTTTTCTTTACATAATTTTTGCTTTTCTAATGTTAGGTAAATTTGGTCTGTATAAACTAACTATTGGTAATAACCTATCTAGTTTTTCTACTATTCAACACATAATTTTTGGTTTTCTAATGTTAGGTAAATTTGTTCTACATGAACTAATTGTTGGTAATCAACTATGTAGTTTTTCCTATTCAACTTGAGCTTTTAAATATTGAGATTTGTTATATTCAACCTAAATTATTCTATGTAAAAATATATATCCATCTATACAAATTGCAGATATTTTAGCTCCAAATTCTGTGTTTTTTACCCTTTTTACTCTTAGTATTGTACGGACATAAGATTGATTTAAAATTATTATTATCTCATCTATTCGTTGTTTTTTGTTATCCCACATCAATTATTGTTAATGCTAAATTTCACGGAAATTCAACAATGTTTTATATTATCTAGTACTCAAATTTTCATGACGGGCACCATTCTCAATTAACAGCTTTTTGAGTGCTTAAGTGTTTACTTACATATTTCAGTTGTTTTTTGATGGCTTTCCTCATTAGACATCTCCAAAATAAAAATTAAGGTATAATTGTCATGAAAAATTTGTAAAAACTATATACTAATGACTCAGATATTAGAATATATTAATAACCACCCAAAAGAAATAAAAAGAGTTATTGGGATTACCAATGAGCAATTTAAAAAAATATTAGGAAATGCTCAAAGACTTGCATTAAAAAAAAGACAGGCGATCGCTAGTCAAGAAAAAAGACTATAGTCAGAAAAAAAAGCTTAAAACTCGAGGAAGAAATCATCTTAACTTTATACTATTTACGCCATTTCCCCACATTCCAAATACTAGGAATATACTTTGGTGTCAGCTCATCAACAGCAAATAATATTTTTCAGGCTTTGGATAGATATATTACAAGAGTTACTGCCTAGTAGCTTGTTAGAACAATTTCAAAAAAAAGAAGACGAATATTTATGGATACAAGAAATTTTAACAGAACAAGAATTAATTGTAGATAGTACAGAACAAAGCATATATAGGCCATACTCTGATGATAAACAGAAAAAATATTACTCTGGAAAAAAGAAAAACCATACATTAAAAAACCAAATAATAACGACAGAAAAAGGTACAGAAATAGTAGATGTGAATGTGGGAAAAAGAGGTCCAGAAAGCGATGTAAATTTACTCATAAAACAACTTTCAAAATTTGATAAAGAACAAAAATTTCAGGGAGATAAAGGGTATCAAGGAGCAGAGAGAACTATAACACCAAAAAAAAAGCCTAGAAAACAAGAAATGTCACCAAAAATGAAAGAAAATAACTTGAAATTAGCTAAAAAGAGAATCTTTGTGGAACATGTTATTAGGTTGCTCAAAATATTTGGAATAGTTAGAGAAAGGTTCAGATTAAAAGAATATAATTATGAAAAGGTAATTTTAACAATATGTGGTTTAGTCAGACTAAGAATAGGAGCATTAATATTAGCATGAACCCTACTGTATGTAGAAAAGAAGATAACAAAAACAACAGCTCAATATGGTGAATAATAAACAGTAACTATCTCTAACACCATAAAGTATGTAAAAAATGACTATCTGGGGGATTAGGCGCTAATTCCTTTAAAAATAGTCACAGTAAGGGAAGTGGGTATTTTTGGAGATGTCTATTCCCTTAGGAGTTGGTCATCTTTTTTTTGCTATCTTTAAATATTTCTTTCTTGCTGTTTGGTGGATGAAGCTGCAATACAGTTACAAAGACATCTATACCCACCCATTAGAAATGAAACCCCATCAAGACAAAAAAACAGGACTATCATTATACTAGTGAAGGAGTACAAGCTTTATTCATGTTTTTTGACCCGAACAGAGGATGGCGAAGAGTGAGCCATTAGGATAGTCATACTCCTATAGATTAGGCAAGTGAAGTTCGTCAACTTTTAGATATAAATTATCCCCAAGCTGGAAAAATCAAGTTAGTTTGTGATCATCTGAACACTCATAACATTGCTTCGTTGTATGAAGCATTTCCTGCTCCCGAAGCTCATCACTTAGCTAGACGTTTAGAAATCTATCATACTCCCGGTAATAGCATTTGGTTAAATGTGGCCGAGATTGAACTGATAATTTTAAGTAAACAGTGTTTAGACAGACATATTCCTACTACTGAGGAGTTACACAAAGAGTTAGAAGCATGCAATTAAGAGCATAATCAAACTGCTAGTAAGGTCACTTGGCATTTCTCCACTGAGGATGCCAGAGTCAAATTGCAACATCTTTATCCTCTGTTTGAAGCTCCCGAACAGGGATAAATCCCCTGTTTTTGATTATCTATTGTTAGTAATTGTCTGTTTTTAGCTGTCTATTAAAGAGCGTTTACCTGTTTTTGACTTTCTATTAAAGAGGGATCGCTCTTTAATAGCAATAGTAACTTTTAGCGGGGGATTCTAATGAACCATTTTAGCTGTAGAGCGTCCAGTCGTATGGGATAACTATGATATACCCACCCAGGCCAGTGTTAACCCAAACATTAACGGGACTTACGCAAGTACGCTATATATAGCGTACTGTCGATATAAAATTCTCCATACTATAATTAGTTTTTTTTCAGATAGATATTACTTTTAATGTATCTTTAAACAAAGTTACAATTAGGTTAAATTAACTTGCTAAAAAGCTTTAATTATTAGATGATAATGACAGGATTATATTAGTTCAAAAATATGAATTTTAATTTTGTTGACTACTGTCAATATTTACTTAAATCTCACACAAATTTTACTATAACGCTACGCCGCAAATCCAGAGTGAAAATATTAGCCATGATACAATAAATCACTATTTAAGAGCAGAGTCTTTAAATTCAGAAGATTTATGGCGAAATGTTCAAGAAGAATTTGTTTGGTGATACAGAAGCTTATTTAATTTTTGATGACACAGTAATTAATAAAAAGTATGGATATAATATTGAACTTACACGACGACAATATAGTGGTATAGGTTCATCAAGTTGTTTGCGTTCTATCAGCTGCGAAGTTCGTGGGTCTTGGAATAGTTAATTGTGTATATTTTAATCCCCAAAATGAACAATTATGGATTATAGATTATAGAATTTATGACCCAGATACTGACAAGAAAACAAAAATAGAAGAGTGTTGAAGAAATGATACTTAATGCCATAAATAATAAGAAAATACCATTTAAAACAGTATTAATGGATTTGGGTATGCAACACAAAGATTAATGGGATTAATAGATAACTTAGGAAAAATTTACTACTGTCCTTTAAAAAGTAATCGCGCGCGTTGATGATACACGAGGTGCAGAAAAATACAAAAAAGTTCAAGATTTAAATTGGAATGAAGCTGAAAAAAAGTCAGGAAAAATAATTCTAATTAAAGGGTTTCCACTCTGCCAAAAGGTGAAAATATTTTGGATTAGGTGTATCTGCCAACTTCAGCAGAATATATTGTCACTAATGACTTGACTCAATCATCACTCTTATGATGTAGAGTTTGAATCTCAAACTAGATGGAAAATCGAAGAATTTAATAGAGAAATTAAGCAATTAACAGGTTTAAGATTTTGTCAGTTAACAGGTTTAAGATTTTGTCAGTGTCGTCTGCGAATAATTCAGAAAAATCATATTGTTTGTGCAATGTTAGTGTGGAACTTATTAAAAAGATTTGCTACTAAAATAGGCAAAAGTATTTATCAAGTTAAGCATGAATTATTATCAAAATATCTAACCGATCAATTGAAAAATCCTTCAATTAAAATGAAAGTTATTTGACTTGAAAAACTCAAGGTTTTTTGAGTCAAAATAGTTAGGCGATTGCTAACGCAAAGCTCCGCTAACGCACATGACTATAGTGAAGTTCGTCGAAGTTGTCATGCGCTATATATAGTGTCTTTGCGTAAGTCCTGATTAAATAGAAAAAGATCAACTGGAAGAAGGTAGAAAAATATGTATTTATGGCGTTTTTCACAAAAGTAGACAACAATTTTAGCAAATAGAAAAAACTAACGAGCGGCCAGATGAAACCATATTCTTTCTATAGACTTGAGAGAAAAAATCTTAGAAATATATACTGAAGGTGAAAGTATCTATAGACTTATCGCCCAGGGTTTTCGAGTTAGTTTAAGCTTGATTACAAGAGTAATTTCACCTTATCGGAAGGAAAATACTCTAGAACTAATACTTATTGGCCATTCTCAAACAGGAAAACTTGAGCCATATAAGCACAAAACTCTAGAATAATTAGAGCTAAACAAGGATTTAACCCTAGAACAACTGTGTCAAAAATTCGCAACAGATACAGTTATTAAAGTGAGCATTCCTACAATGAGTCGTTTCTTACAAGGATACAAACCCTCCTCGCAAAAAAAACAGTGTAGCACCCTATCTTCATGGTCAAATGATTAACCTCATCGGAGCAATCATTTTCAAACAAGTCCTCAAAACTATGACCATCAATGTATTGAACCAGTGGCAAGGTATTTAAAACTTTTATGGCAGAACTACTAGTCCCTGAATTATGGCCCCAGAGCAGTTGTGGTTGGAGATAATTTGCCAGCTCATAAGGTTAAAGGTACCTCTGAAGCTATTGAAGCTGTGGGGGCAAGATTAATTTATCTATCTCCTAAGCCTTAAAGACCATTTAAAAAAAATTAGCCACAACTAGTGAACAATTAGAACAGGCGATCGCTACTTTGATGGATTTAGTTACTCCTAAAATGTTACGCAACTGGTTTACTCACTGTTGTTACTTTAGTCTATATTTGTGAAAACCACTATAATCAAACAATGGTTAAATCTGGGGTATTCGACAGTAAAAAGTTCTCAAAGACTGTAGAAGGTAAACCATAGGGAGCGGTAATTATTCCCCTAAAGTGCAAACATTGCCCTATACGATACGGGATAGAAAAATGCTTAAATAAATTGGCCGAATACCTTACCTGGAGTAACGCAAAATTAGAAAAAGGCATTATCCTTCATACGCTATGCTGATAACAAAGTTATCTTACACAAAAACCTCAAAGTAGTGTTACAAGCAAAAGCCGTAATACAGGAATGGCTAACCCAGATAGGATGAGAAGTAAAACCAGAAAAAACTAAAATTGCCCATACCTTGGAGGAATATAAAGGAAATAAACCCGGGACTTCCTAGGATTCACTTAATGGTAATGAAAAGTTAAGTCAACAAACAAGGATTTAAGATACTGGTAAAACCATCTAGTAAGAGTATAAAAACTCATTATTGGAAAATAGCAGAAATCAGGGTAAACTCATCTAAAATTTTATTGACAAATCAATATTTTTATGATGTACTTGCAATACAAGCTTTTCAAGAAATTATAAATATCACAGACAAACCTATTCCACTAATAAAATGCGATTAATCCACATAAGTATAGTGGCGATCACTATAAAAGTACTAAAACAAGCAGAAATAAGCTCCCATCGTACAACTAGGCGACAATATTTACGTTGATATCAGGCAAAACAACCCTCTTGTTTAAAACGAGGTACAAAAATTTTTATCCCTCGTCCTGGTTTCTTTTTGCCTTTCCCAAGTCGTTTGGGCAGTTGAGGTCTAATCCCTCTTCGATACATTGCTTGTCTTTCTCGTTGACAATCATATCCTTTCTCAGTGGCAATGACTTGGAATCGCTTACGTGGACGGCCCCGTTTTTAAGTTTTCACACTTAGTACTATCAATTAAGGGAATTAGCTGTTCTCTTTCATTGCCATTAGCGGCGGTAGTACAGTTAGCTACTGGTAATCCCTGCACCTTCCCTCAAGGTATGAATTAAAATCCCCTTCCCTTCATGGCCGTAAGCTACATCCTCTCCTCTACCCTGACCAGAGGAAAAAAAGCCGACCACGGCTGTGTAGCTCCAATTGATTAGTCCTTAGTTTTCTGCAATTCCTAAAATTCGTCCTTGTAGGTATTTGAGAGTTCCATCTTCTTCCCAACGCTTCAGCCATCTGTGTACTGAACTCTTGGAGGCACAAATCTCTCAAGGTGGTACATCACACCAACGACAACCTGTTATTAATATTATGTAGAGAAGAGTATGATTGTACATATTGTACGGGGAGCATGAGGTATACTATATATTTACCTATTTTTTTTGGTGAAATAGGAAAAATATCTTCAAATAACTTCCATTCTATGTCACTTAATCCTTTTCAAACATATTCGGATCTAATGGTAAAAGATGTGAGAGGCAAAACCACATTTGTATCAATTGTGACCGTGAAGCAAGTATCTCATCCTCAAACTCAACCACAACCAAGATATAGTAAAAATACTCGTCAAATCTGCTTAAAAATGTACGCGTTCTGGTATGGGCTTTCGGGGAATAGATAGAGTAACAGGGATTTACCATA
The DNA here is from genome assembly GCF_000014265.1 of Trichodesmium erythraeum IMS101. Classification (NCBI taxonomy): domain Bacteria; kingdom Bacillati; phylum Cyanobacteriota; class Cyanophyceae; order Oscillatoriales; family Microcoleaceae; genus Trichodesmium; species Trichodesmium erythraeum. The sequence continues at coordinate 1,639,696 of NC_008312.1, read as the reverse complement.
CTACCGTGATTCTATGGGTCAAGTTGGTGGGAGCACAGTTACTAGATGCCTTAGACCCTAAAGAAACTCCTGAAGTTGGGGAACTTGAAAAACTGCAAACTTTTGTCTGGTCAGTTGAAAAATAAAGAAAATCTAGCACAGGAGAGCAGTTAATTACTTCCAAGAGGGTATCTTAGCTTGGGTCATAGGAGATCATAGCGCCGATACTTTTGAACCTCTGTGGCAGATAGTCATACTTAGGTATTCCTTCTTCTATGTTACTGATGTGTTGAAAGTCTACCCCCTAATATATTCCCGATGGCGATCAGATTGTGAGCAAGACCTACATGACTTGACTTGAGGGATAAAATACATATCTGAGGCATTATTTAGCTCCTAAAACAAGGCAAAACACTATGTTATTCCAAGTTAATAAAGATGCTCAATCATTCTATCAAACTACTAGTTAACTATCTTAAGTTTTGGGATGTACCTCTTCCCAATAGAATTTATCCCTTGATTCAGCAACGCCCAATATTTTATTCAACAAAAATATTTGTAAAAAAAATGCCAGGTTTTAAGTCCCTAGAATCCCTAGAACTGTAATGCGATTTTGGCCACACAAAACTAGAAAAATCAAAGGCCAATTCTTACTTCTAACTCCTAACTCCTTATTTCCTACTCCTTACTATTCAATAAATATAATTGATAAAAAAATCTGTAAGTTTTACACAGTAGATAATACAGCCTTTATTTAGGGTTAGTTATAGAGTATAAATGTAAAGAAATATTACAATAGTAGAGTTAAAGCGGTTTAATGGCTTGACATTCCCGAAAAGAGCCGTTAATGTAAAGAATATACCCGGGTAAACAAGTTGACTGTAATATGCAAGATAAGCAAAAAGTTACACTATATATTCAACCAGAACTGCATCGTAAGCTCAAAATAAGGGCTGCAGTTGACTCGGAACCAATGTCATCAATAGCAGAAAGGGCGATTCTTTTCTATCTAGAAAACCCAGAAGTAATTGATGACTCAAGTTCAAGATATGGACAGACCCACCGGGTATACAGTTGTCCAGAGTGTACAAGCTCACTTATAGTCCGAGAAGGAGAACTGGTATCCATAAAAAATCAGCCAAACGTATTGGTAGACGAAAATATTCCCGTTAAGCAAGCCCCAGAAATAGAAAAGTCTGAGGTTCAACCGGGAGAACAAGAGTTAGTTCCCTGCTAACACTAAGCTGTAGCAAAAATCTAGATATGATGACTAATTAAGAGAGATAATTTATAATAAGTCTCTTAGAATTCATAATCTGGTAGGGAAAAAAAGGAAAATCTTAATTCAGCCACTGTAAACTTTGTACCGTCTCTACTAGGTCAAGGACTATGAAAGAAGAACTCAATATTCTAATCGAAGCTCAATATCCTTTGATCTACCTCGTAACCTCCGAGGAAGAGCGGTCAGAGCAGGCAATTTTAGCATTAGCTCAGAGAAAACTACAGCGCAAAGTATTTGTTTGGACAGTGACTCACGGTATTACAGACTATGATCAGAGCAAAAATACGACTCAGCACAATACAGTCTCGCCCGAGTCAGCTATAGAGTGGGTAATTAGGCAGCGAGATCCTAACACTGGCGCTGGAATATATGTATTCAAGGATTTACATCCTTTTATCGATTCACCACCAGTTACTAGGTGGTTAAGAGATGCGATAGCTAGTTTTAAAGGTACAAAAAAGACAATTATATTAATGTCTCCTGTGCAAAATGTACCCATAGAATTAGAAAAGGAAGTAGTTGTCCTTGACTTTCCATTGCCAGATATGAAAGAATTAAATCAAGTTCTCTCAGGACAATTAGATTCTGCTAAAAACCGACGTATTTCTACAGAAACAAGAGAAAAACTACTAAAAGCAGCTCTGGGTTTGACAAAAGATGAAGCCGAAAAAGTATATCGTAAAGCTCAAGTAACAGCAGGACGCCTAACTGAAAAGGAAGTTGACATTGTACTTTCTGAGAAAAAACAGCTCATCAGGCGCAACGGTATACTAGAATACATCGAAAAGGACGAAACTATAAATGCTGTAGGTGGTCTAGAGGAGTTGAAACATTGGTTAAGGCAACGTTCTGATGCCTTTACAGAGCGTGCCCGAGAATATGGACTACCTCAACCAAAGGGAATGTTGATTCTAGGAATACCTGGATGTGGCAAGTCTCTGATAGCAAAAACTACATCTGGTCTATGGGGTCTACCTTTATTGCGATTAGATATGGGACGTGTATACGATGGTTCAATGGTAGGACGCTCAGAGGCTAACTTGCGAAATGCTCTCAGAACAGCTGAATCAATTTCACCTGCTATTTTATTTATAGATGAGTTAGATAAAGCCTTTGCAGGTAGTACAGGTTCAGCTGATTCTGATGGAGGTACTTCTAGTCGGATATTTGGCTCATTCCTAACTTGGATGCAGGAAAAAACTTCTCCAGTGTTTGTTATGGCAACTGCCAACCGGGTAGAACGTCTACCAGGAGAGTTTTTGAGAAAAGGTAGGTTTGATGAAATTTTCTTTGTAGACTTACCAAACAAAGAAGAACGCCAAGATATTTTCCAAATTCACCTAATAAAAAGACGTCGAGATATTGAACGCTTCGATCTGGATCAACTATCTAATGTATCCGATGGCTTTTCAGGTGCAGAAATAGAGCAAGCCATAATTGCTGCTATGTATGAAGCATTTGCTCAAGATAGAGAATTTACACAGCTAGATATTATTGCCGCAATTAAATCTACACTACCGTTATCGAAGACCATGACAGAGCAAGTTACTGCTCTAAGAGATTGGGCTAGACAACGTGCGCGGCCTGCTGCATCTTCAGTTGCCGAGTATCAAAGACTGGAGTTCTAAAAGCTTTCTCCTGGTACAAACAGGAGTAAAGGCTAGTAAACTGAATAAAGTTGCTAGCAGTTTCTAAAAAAACCACATTAATTATTATTTGTGGTACTGTTCGATAAAGCACCGTTGTTGTTTCTGTTTTAATTATAAATTTAGGAGGAAACCCAAATGTCTCACTTCAGCACATTACGTACTAAGATAACTGACGCTGAAATCTTAAAAGCTTCCTTGGGTGATTTGGGAGTTACAGTTAAAACTAATGCTGATGTTCGTGGATACAATGGCCAACGTGTACGTTCCGATATCGTTGCTGTTCTAGAAGGCGAATATGATTTAGGCTGGTCTCGCAACAGTGATGGTTCTTTTGATCTAATCGCTGATTTGTGGGGTGTTGCTAAGAAGCACAATCAAACTGAGTTAATTAATTCCATCAACCAAAAGTATGCCGTTAACAAAACCTTAGCTACTGTTAAGCAACGTGGTCTACAAAACGCTAATGTCAAATTGGTAGTGCAAAAGTAATTTATTTGCGTGTTCCCAAGTTTGCGGGTTAACCAAAATCGGGTTAACCCGTTTTTTTTAGCTATTTTGACTGAGCTATAGTCTTACGCAAAAACATTAGGGCAGTTTTTGAAGGCTGCATCGACACAATTGGAGACCGTCTCAAACTCCTTTAATAATTGCTTCATCCATGTTTTTCAAACTGCCTACCAGTTTTCAATTTTGTTCAAATCTGGAGAATAAGCTGGTAAATACCACATTTCATAACCTGCTTCCTCTACCATCTTTCTGATATTTTCCCCTTTGTGAAAACTCCCATTATCAACCATAATAACGTCTCCTACATTCAATTGAGGAATTAGACAAAACTCCAACCAATACTCAAATAAATAAGGATTACACCAACCTGCAAAAGTTAAGGGGGCAAATAATTTTTTTTCTCTTAATGCCCCTATCCAACTTGTTCTTTCTCTTTTTTTTCCTGACTTTAACCCTAAACATTTTTCCCCTTTAGGACTATATCCATAAGGATAAACCAGTATGATTATCAAAACCTGCTTCATCAATATAAACAAGTTGATTTTTTTCTACTTTTGATAACTTTTCCCTAAATTTTTGTCTTTCTTCCTCGTCTCTTCCTTCATATCCGTAGGTTTTTTTTTCGAGTAATTTCTATTTTTTGACAAAAATAACTAATATTTTGTCGAGTTATATTATCCCCCCATAGTTATGCTATTTGTTGTTGAGTTTTATTTTTATTCTCTATGATAAATTGTCGAAATTGTTTTTCATTTTTAATTTTCTGTGGTCTTCCTTTGTTAGGGAGCGCTTCATAAGTCCCTGTCTCTAATTCTGCTGTTTAACCGTAAATCTAAAGTATTACGACTAATATTAAGCATTTGAGCAACATGAAGTTTTTTCTCTCCTCTTTTTACTGCTTCAATTGCTTTGGTTCGAAGATCATAGTCTAATGGTGCTGGCATGGAGTCTTCGATAAATTTTTGAGTTTTATCTATCATAGTCAATGTCCTAACCTTAATGCGTAAGACTATAGTATTCCAGATATAGATAAATAAATTTTCGATAAATTTTTGAGTTTTATCTATCATAGTCAATGTCCTAACCTTAATGCGTAAGACTATAGTATTCCAGATATAGATAAATAAATTTACGCGATCGCTCTTAATCATTTGTAACATTATTGTTTCAAAATGTTATTACTTAGTATGAGATAACTTGTGAGCAATGACACAAGTTTTTATTCTTTGAAGCTCCAAGAAAAAAAGGGAAAATGAGGTTAGCATCTTCAAAATAACTATAATAAAATTTATAGATCATGGTAAGTTTGCCCCTACATAATACTTTTTATTCAACCAAAAAAAGTAATAGAAAAAATGAGGCGATCACTGTAGTAATTTAGTAGTAATTTATTTTTCTGCTATTTTATCTAATTTTTCTTTAATAGATAACTGAAACCCTAACTTTAATAGGAATATAAATCCCAATACCGATAAAACAAAAATAATAATTGCAGCTTTAATATAACCTCCAGTCAGTAAAACAGATCCCGATAAAAAAGTAAAACCAGTAAAACCAGTAAAAATCAAAACTTTCAAAGCTAAATTAATCCGTTTCAATAACCGATCATGTTCAATAGAACGTACCCGAAACTGAATTTCACCATCTTCAATTTTTGTTTGGAATTGACGGATTAAAACTTCACTTTTACTAGGTTGCCGTAATTTATACTTAATAAAATCTGTAGTCTGTTTAGCTAACTCACCAACAACTCTACCTTTACCTTTAGAAAAAGTTATACTTTTAACAAAAGGTTGAGAACAACTAACTAAACTATAATCAGGATCAAGTTCTCTAGCAATACCATCCAAAGTAGTAAGTGACTTAAGAATAAAAGTCATTTGAGAGGGGAGACGAAATGGTTGTTCTTCAAACAATACATAAAGTTCTTCCTTAATTTGATCAAAATCATAAAAATTGACAGGTTTATCAGTAAAATTTTCCAATAAAAAATCAAGTAATCTTCTCACAGGCATCATATTAGACATTGGTACAATTAAACCAATAGTAATTAAAGCATTTAAAACCTGTTCAACATCTTTTTTTAATACAGCAAAAAAAGTTTTAATCATTTGATCTTTAGTTAAAGATTTGACCTCAGCCATCATCCCAAAATCATAAAAAATAACTTTGCCATCTGAACTAACTGCTAAATTTCCTGGATGAGGGTCAGCTTGAAAAAAACCATCTAACAATAACTGCTTTAAATAACAACAAACTCCTATTTGATTAATTAGCTTCGGATTAAGATTATAAGCTTCCATTTCCCTACGATCATTAATTTTAATTCCCGGTAAATACTCAAGAGTTATAACTTTTTCTGTAGTGTGAGTCCAATAAACACGAGGCACTACTATATCAGGATATCCTTGAAAATTGTCGCGAAAGCGGTCAGCATTTTTTCCCTCATTAACATAATCAATTTCTTGATATAAAATTGTAAAAAAATCATAGTAAATAACATCTAAATCATACTTCTTAGCCCAAGCAAAATACCTTTTACAAAAACGGATAACATTTTTGAGAGCTTTCACATCCAAGTCAAATAAAACTTTTAACCCAGGACGTTGTATTTTAACCACAACTTCCTCACCAGTTTGTAAATTAGCTTTATGTACTTGTCCAAGACTTGCTGCAGCGATAGGAAATTCCTTAAAATCTCGATACAAAGAATAAAGAGAGTTGCCAAGTTCCGACTCAATAATAGCGATCGCCTCCGTAGTTTCAAAAGGAGGCACCTGGTCTTGTAATTTTCCTAATTCTTCCACATATTCCTTCGGCAATATATCAGCTCGTGTAGATAAAGATTGGCCTATTTTAATAAAAGTTGGACCTAAATTTATCATAGTTTTGACTAACCATTCAGCCCGACGCCTCCTGAGAGTTGAAGATTTATTTTGAAATAAATTATCCCACCATAAAAAGAAAAAAAATTTTCCCGCCGCACTAAAAACATCTATTTGTCTGGTTAAGGGAGAATATTGAGCGCGTTGCCAAGGTCGGGACTTAGAAGAATTTTTAGTGAGCATACAAAGAACTATATAAATCTATTGTAAGAAACGACATATATGTTGTAGTTTTAGTTAATTGTAACTTGACATACTTGACATAACTACTAATATTATTCTCTAGATGACAGTTATAATAATTAGTAAACTAAATTAGAGATATTCCATAAATCTTTAAAATCTTTTGCTTAATTCATCAATCTAAAAAACTTTATGATTTCCAACTACTAAACCCTCTCATTCTCCTCTAACAATTTTCTCTACTTGTGTTTTGGCAATATCACTATTTTTCTGATAAATTTCAGCCCTATCTAGTGCTACATCATGCCGTGAGTAACTAGGTGAAACAGAAGCCATTAGTTCTGCTGCTTCTTCCCATATCTTAGCGATCGCCATCCATTCTTCTTTAGACTTAGCTATCTTACCATATGCAACAGCTTTTTGAGCCAGTCGTACTGCTTGAGTAAAAGCTACTTTTGACTTCAACTCAGTATCTTCTGAAGATTTTTTATCATTAAGAAATGAAGGCTGGGAAGCTATATTTTCTGAAGTTGTTATTTGATCTATCCAAGAATTGTTGAGCCATCTATTAACTTGAATACCTAAAGTTAGCATTATCAGACTCAGAAGAAAAATGCCTATTATATCAGGTTGGAATTGATCTAGCCTTTGCATTCTCTTCAGAAGAATACCTTTAGACATAGGTATTTTAGTCCGTTTAAGCTTATTAATATAAAAATTATTTGCTATTTGCTTGAAAATATTTGGTTTAGTCAAAATAATTTTTTGAGACCAAAGTAATTTATTATCTGGATTTTTAGTAATATCTTCTAGCCAAAGTAGTTGTGGATATTTAAATATTCTACTATTAATTTCTATTTGCTGAATATTACGAGGTGAAATTTCTTCAAGGGTTTGTTTAACCTCTTTTAAAATACTAGACTTTTCTAAATGTTGAGGCTCTGGTGCTTCACATAAAACTTGCAAAACACCATCAGAAAATATAGCTCTAATTCTTACACCTAACTTAGCTAAATTTTCATTCATAACTTGAATAATTGCTGCTATGTTACCCTGGCGTGCTTGCATAAATGTATCATTAATTTGATTTGTCATTGATATTAATAGTTATTGCAAGGGAATAGAGAATATAAAATAGGAAATAGGCAAAGACATAATTATTGATACAGCCTTTCCTTTGTTATTAAGTATACCCATGGGGGCAATATATCTGCACTACATAATTTTCACCATTTACCATATACATAATTAGCCCGAAATCTGCTGTAACTTATTTTTAACCATAACTTTAGGAAGATAAATACACATATCATGACACCTGTAGATCAACTTCAATCTCTAGCCTTATTCCAGCTTAAAAATTTAGTTGTCCCACAGATTTTTTAATATATTTTACAAATAGTCTTTAACAAATATTATGCTAGAATATAAAATTAAAAATTGAAAATTGTAACAATATTAGAGGGAAAACAAAAAATTAACTATGACCAAATCCCTAACTGGTAAAATTTTTGTCTTAGATGACAATATAGATACTGACCAAATTATACCTGCTGAGTATCTAACATTGGTTCCTTCAAAGCCAGATGAATATGATAAACTAGGAACTTATGCTTTGTGTGGTTTGCCTGATCGCTATGGTAGATTTATGGAGCCAGAAGCAATGAAAACAAAGTATCCCATTATCGTAGCTGGAGAAAATTTTGGTTGTGGCTCTTCAAGGGAACATGCACCTATTGCATTGGGCGCTTCTGGTGTCCAAGCAGTAGTTGCTCAATCTTATGCTCGTATATTCTTCCGTAATTGTTCCGCCACTGGAGAATTATATCCTTGGGAGTCTAGCGATCGCCTGTGTGAGTTATTTAAAACTGGTCAAAAAGTTACTATTGATTTTGAAAAAAATCAAATAGTTAATCATACTCTTGATCAAACTTATCAGTTAAAGTCTTTGGGAGAAGTAAGACCTGTAATTGATGCTGGAGGTCTTTTTGCTTATGCTCGTCAAACAGGTATGATTTCCCAAAAAGAAGTTTGAATATTTCTTTTCAGTTGGAAGGCAATTTATCTCCCCTTTTCAGAGATATGAGCATTTTCCCCTGGACAAAGTTATTTATTAGTGAAAATTTCTATAAAGATTTTACCCAGAGAAAACATAACATATTGAAAATTATGGCCTGCCATTTGTCCCTGTTCATAAGCTTCAAAATATTGTGTCGTCATATAAATTTCAGTAAATATAGCAATCCTATTTGAAAAGTGAAATAGATGGAGGACTATAAAGACACTTATGCTGAAGAGAAAAACCAAAAGTAATAGCAGTTGGAGCCATTTAAAAAAACTAGTAATTTTTCACAAATGATTTCGCATTATTATCGTGGTTAGATAAATATTGAAATTTTTTTGATAAATGGTATAACTTAGTAGCAATAACCATATATTTTTGATACTAAACTCAAAATTATATTACTAAACAAGCAATCTTCAATATTTATACTACAAAGTTTGTTTAAACAGACAATAACATCAAATATATTCAATTATAACTGGTAGAATGATTTTATCAACCGAAAGATCAAACTCTGATAAATTGTAAATATTTATATAGTCTATATATATTTATATCTCAAGTATAAATTCCATAAAAATATAAACTCTCAGTTACTTCCTAGTCTGAAGAAAGTAAAAAAAAGGTAAAAAAAGCAACAATAAATAAGTTGTTGCATTTTCCATAAATAAATTTAATTTTGTTTGTGTAAATGTTGCTCTAGACCATGAGTCATCATCTCAACAATTCCTTGTTGTTTTTGCTGATTAAGTTCAGTATTAGCCTCAGCTTCTATACGCTTTACTACATCCTTTGAAATATTAAGCAACTGCTTTAACTTTTGATAAGCAACTTCTTCCTCTTCATTGATATTTGCTTCTTCAGGAGTACGAGCACTACAAGCGATTACCTCATAACCTAATTTCAGCACAAGTTCCCGTTCTTGTTGACTTTCTAATTTGGGGATTGACTCCTCCAATGGTATATTTTGCATGAGATAATCCCGTAATTCCTCTTGAAGTTGTTGTTGGGAATCTCCTGTAGCAAATAAACTACTAAAACGATTCAACATTAGCTCAACTTCCTCTTGCGCCAGTTGTCCATCTGACCATGCCATATAAGCAACAATCCGCAACAAATCCATCTGGCGTGGAGTAATAGATGGGGGTGGAGGTGGTTGTACTGTCATAAATTTTTCCTTAGTTATTGACTATTCTATAGCTGAACTTTTAACTTATCATTTAGTGTAATTTCTACTTTCTTCCTCCTTTCGTTCCTAAAATTATTATCCTTTTTTATTTTCTTCTTTTCTCTTTATATCTTTTCTCTTTTCTCTTTTTTCTTTCCTCTTTCGAGTTCCGTTTAAGTGAACTATTTCAGTTTCTTGCTTCTGCATACCAAAAAATAATTAATTTATCAAGCCACTTACTTAGGAAGGGAAAAAAATTAGTCTTTCATCCATTTAAAAATTCAAGCGATCGCCTCTAAAAACAACAATACGATAAGTATTTCTTACCTCAAAATTTAATTAAGCAATAACTTGCTTTTGAATTATTCTTTATTTTATATTATCACATAAATGAACCAAAGAGCTGAAAATATTGAATCCTCCTTAGCCAGAGCGGGCAAAATTTCAACTAATTTATCATCAACCTCTGACAAAAATTCCAATTTTCAAACCTTTAAGCATCAACCCATAACAAAAACTTAAAAATATAGCGATCGCCTCTGAAACAGCTATTCCCTAAGCATTCTATGAAGCACCCATATAAAGTACAGAACCAAATATTTATAACAAATAAATAGTTATTATTTAAGTATACCACAAAATAGTCAATTTATCAAACCACTCATTTAGGAAGGGAGAAAATTCAAGCGATCGCCTCTCAAAACAACAATACGATAAGTAAAATACGATAATCTTATGATAATCTAAAGAACACCAAAGAGCTGAAAATATTGAAACCTCCTTAGCCAGAGAGGGTAAAATTTCACCTTATTTGTCATTAACCTCTGATAAAAATTCCAATCTTCAAGCCTTCAAGTATCAAACCATAACAAAAACTTAGAAATATGGCTAGCCCCTCTGAAATAACCATTCACCAAACATTCTTGGAAGCACTCTCAGAAAACTTATGAGGTAAGGATAACAAATAACTGACCAAAGCCCTACTAAAAATAATGAACTAATTATAAATTATCCAAAAAAACTATGGCTTAATCATCTAGTATCTACCCATAATTAGGATTTGCTGAAACAGTCTTTTTAAGGAATAGGGAAGCGGGGCAGTAGGAGAGTAATTTTTTTTTGCCTTTGCGTACTCAAAATGCTAGATTTTTAGACCGAAAAAAGTGCCTAGTTTTCGGTCTAAAAATGCTAAAGTTTTATCTTTCAATACTTTGATAGTCAATCAGCAAACCCTAAATATTCTAACCTTAACTCATAGATTAAATAGGTGAATGCAATTATCAGCCCTGCTCAGGTATACCTAAAAAGTTAAAAGCTTTGCTTTGCCTGACTTAAGTCTTACAGCTTCAGTTTAAGACACTCTGAGTTAGCTTTTTACCCAATGAAATGACACCTAAAACACCCGCACTCAAAAGACCTAAAACTAAACCTGGTTCGGGTATCTGTTGATTCTTAATCTCTTCAACTTTGATATCAATAAATGCCTTCGCGAAAGAAGTTCCAGTTAGACCACCATCACGTAGTTGGTTCAAGTCCCATCCTGTGCCACCACTATCAAGAGCTAAATCTATATAGTCTAATTTAGTAGTTCCAAAATCACTGGTAATAAAGTTAGTTAGTGGTTGTGGAAGTTGAGTAGTTGTATATCCACCACTACCGTTGGCAATATAGGCATTTCCTTCAGAGTTAACTCCAAGAGAATTATTCACAAAGTTGGCATTGACTATAGCATTCAAGAGAATATCATCTTTATTGTCTTGAGGGTTTCGCTTTAATCTGGCCAGGATATTGTTGAAGTTGAGGCTAGAGTTACCATTATCCCGATCTTCGTCTGTCACCAGGATGAAGTTAACAGCAGCACCTTCGCGGAAGGTGTAGTTATTCAAAGCAAAGTCAATTGCAGAATAACCATCTTCAAAACCACCTTTTAATAGTAAGCTATTTGTAGCAGTTGCAAATTCAGCAGAGTTACCAAACTTGGCTCCACCTAAAGGCAAAGATCGTCCTAAGGTTTGATTGGAAGTACCAAATCCAACAAGACCAAAACGGTTGCCCACGATACCTTGATTTTGCAGAGCAGTATCTAACTGTGGAATAACCGTGCCAAGCCATGTTTGCTCGTAGTTCATAGAACCATATTCATCAACTATGACGACCACATCAGAACTTTTTAAGCTAGCCGCAGTTGCAGAGGTAGCTCCTACAGTCACCAAAGTTAGGAAAAGAGTGCTAGCTTGTAAGTATTTGTCCTTAATGTTCACTAGTTCTATCCTTTTGATATATACTCGTTTGCCTTTGATAGATTGTAATTATCATAGGTGAGTATAATATAGGTAAATCAAAAAGTTATCAGTTGTCGACAATAAAAACATAAAGCTTTTATCAAGCCTAAAACCAGTCATAGCAATAAATTCAGCATAAAGACTTACAATAGAAAAAAAACATTCAGGGCTTACGCAGTGCCGCTATACACAGTGTCTTTTCAGTAATTATTCCATATATTTATACTATATATCCTACCTTTGGGTAATTGTTTAAGGTAATATTTATCTAGAAAAAGATATATACTTTTACTTATTAATTCTTAATGATTTTTGCCAAACAAGACTATGGACTCATATTCTATACCTAAATTTGTAAAATTAAAAGTAGTGTTAAATTCAATTGCTTGGTAATTATTCATACTGTGTAAATCATCTTGAATTTATCTTTACCAAGAGAAATCTGAGTTATCAATCAAATAGACTCTAATGAACTTCCCAACCACCCAACAAAATTTTTTTCTTGTGTTGCCGTAGGATTTTTCACTGGAACCAATTGGTAACGACTAGGACCGGGGTGAGCCAAAGTTATCTGATGAGTAATAAGCTCATCTTGATGGAAAACAGTTACTTCCAAAATATCTCCTGGTTGATAATCTTTGAGGCGATAGCCCAACTTATCTGCATTTACCCGAAAACCATTTATTGCCAGTAACTGATCTCCTGCATTTATTCCCGCCAACTGTGCTGGCCCGTTATTTTCTACAAACTTAATTATTTCTTTATTATTTTCACTAACAACATTCATACCCCAATCAGGCCATTCATTATCTTCTTTTTTAAGTTGCAGGCCAAAATGCCCGAAGTATTCATCAAAAGGTAACTCATCTAAACCATCAATATATCTCTTAAAGAAGTTGCCCAAATCTAATTCTGCTACCTCTTCAATTACAGCTTTCAATTGTTCTGGAGTAAAACCTATTTCTGACTTACCAAATTTCTCCCACATTTGATACATTACATCATCTAGTGAGCGTTGATTTTCATATTTTTCTCGAATTAACAAATCAAGTAATAAAGATATCATTGCTCCCTTTAAATAATAGGAAATTTGACAGTTGTTACTATTATTATCCCGACGATATAATTTAATCCAAGCATCCCAACTAGACTCACTTACAGGTTGTACTTTTCTTCCTATTGTTGTTAGCAGAAGTGTAATTTCTTTTCCTAATTCTTTCAAGAAAGTTTGAACATCATAAATACCTGCTCTTAGAGGAATTAATAAGTCATAATAACTAGTTGTACCTTCAGAAAACCACAGAGAAGGAGTATAATTTTCTTGGTCATAATCAAACTCTTCTAATGCTTTAGGTCGGATACGTTTAACATTCCACAAGTGGAAAAATTCATGGGCAACTAGCTGCATGAACCGATCACGTTTTTCCTTATTCCTAAAACCAAATCTCGGATAATTTAAGGTACAACTAAACTTATGTTCTAAACCACCAAATCCTTTACTAGAACTATGCAAAATAAATAAATATTCTTCATAAGGCAAACCACCAAAAAACTCTGCTTCTACTGCAATAATTTTTTGTATATCTGGAATTAATTTTTCTGGCTCTGCATTACCTTTTCCCCAAATAGCTAATTGATGTTTTTTTCCTTCTACTTCAAATTGATATAATTGATGGTTACCTATCTCAAAAGGACTATCTACTAAAGTATCAAAATCTTCTGCTTCAAATGTATTTTCTGTATTTGGAGTCTTTGGTAAAGATGTCGTAATTTGCCAATTAGGTAATGGTGAAATAACTTCGAGCCTAATCTTATTTTTTTCACATTCAGGAATATAAAAGAACAAAGCTGCACCGTTAAAATAAGCATGTGTAGAGTCTAAATGATTGGTGCGCACTGTTAATTCATTAGCAAATATCTTGTACTGAACTATTACTTTTGAGACTCCCAATGTTTCTATTTGCCAGTGATTTTTGCTAAGTTTTTGCCAAGGTAAAGGTTGTTTATTTTCACTATAGGCACAGAAATCTTGCAAATGTTTAGCATATTCCCTGATTAAGTAAGAACCTGGTGTCCATACTGGCATTTTTAAATCCAGTTTTTTGGACATTTGTAATAATGAGGAAGATAATTCTTCAACTCTTACAGACAAACTAACCTCAAACAGATGAGATTCTGGATGAGGCATAGATACTTTATATTGAATTGCTGGGCTTGTAATTGTTGGACTGATGGTTAATATTTTAGCTTCAGTCATAGTTATTAATTTTTAAAGTGAATAGAAAGTGGAGAATATGGGCTAGAGGATAGGAAAGAAGCCCAAAATATTTGCCTTGTCATTTATACTATATTAATCACCAAATTTGCTATAGTTTTAATGCAAATTTTTCAAGAAAGATAGCTGATTTTTTTGACTTTTTATTATCAACTTGAGTATTTAAAAAATTATTAATCTAATTTACTGACTGGCTAAATGCATTAAATGTTTAAGATTAAGTAAGTGCATTAACTGATGTTCCGGGTCTCTCTTAATCCAACCCTTATTATGTAGTTTGGCCATAATTTTAGTAGTTTCATCAATTGTAATATCTGTTACATCTCCTAAATCTTGGTCAGGAATATTAAATATTTCACAGGTTTTTTCAGTGGTCTGACCGTAGTTTTCAGCTAATTCTACTAATGTATTAGCAAGTTTGACTGCTGGAGGTCTATTACGTAATTGATAACGAACGTTTGTCTGCCTGAGACGCTTAACCATCAGTTGAAGCATTCGGTGATGTAACTGAGGATCTTTGAAGAGAGTTTGAATAAATCTTTGAGCCGAAATACTAATCAAACGAACCGGAGATAGGGCAACAACATCATTTGAGCGGGGGGATTCATCTAGAATGGCCATTTCACCAAAAAAATCTCCTCTACCTAGAATAGCCAATGTAACTGAGTTATCAGGGGACAATCTGCGTCTGACTTTGACCCATCCCGATACCACAAAGTAAACAGCATTACCCCAAGCATCTTCCATTAGGACTAATCTATTTGAGGGATACTCATGTTTTACTGCAACGGATAAGAGCCATTCCAATGTTTCTGGATTAGCTCCTTTAAATAAAGGAAAAAGCTCACTGAAAGCTTCTGTTTGCATGAAAATTAGCACTCTTTATGGTATCTTCTTTGTGTTCACATATTACCTGACTTAAAGTCAGAGAAACTATTACCGAGACTTAAAACCTAGGTATGCTGGTATTTAATTGGGCATTGCACACAACCCAACAAACTTCCATACCCTTCCGGAAGTAGAGCTTTTGGGTAGGTTTAACCTTCCTTCCACATCTATTTTGTATCTCCATGTTGCTTCACTTTATCAAATGGGCTTTCATATTACTTGTTTAAAGAATCAGAACAAAACTTAAAAATAGGTGAATACCTACCCATTTGTACTAACTTTTATACATCATAACAATGAAAACTGAATAATATTCTCTATTAACAATTCAATATACTTTGAGTTAGTTTATCATTAATTTTTTGGCGGCTCCAGGAGCCAGGATCAAATATTCCTACAAAGATGATTGAAGATTTTTTGATACTACTCTTTTTGTTTTAGGAAGTAACCTAGAACTAAGTTCATTAGTAATCCTACGGATTTTTTCTTTTCTAGGTAATTTCTATTGTTTTTAAGATATTTCCAATTTTGCTTTTATGGGACAAAGTAGAATTCAAAAACCTCAGAGTTTGTGTTTCTGTTTCATAGAACCTGATATTAATCTCCATCGGCTTAGGCCTAGAAGGTTAGTCCACAGAATGAAATTACTATTTTGGAGTATATTTAGTCTTACCTACAATAGCACAAAACTTATATAAATAGCAATATTGATTGATTTTTATCTCAAAGCTCTTCAACAGGGGAGCGAAGCTTTTTGACCAACATTGATATATAAAAAACTGTAACTGCCCAATTGAGAAAGGAAAGAATATTCTAATGAGGAAAAAAATATGGTAAATTTCAACCATGAGTCCCAAAAATAAAGATCAAAAAATTAAGAGGTTAGAGAGAGAAAATCTCGGACTGCGCAACAGGATAGCAGAGCTTGAAATTTTTTTAGGGTGAGATAGCAAAACTTGTTCAAAGCCACCATTAACTGATGGACTCAAAACGTCAAGTACAATATGGACAAAAAGTCTCACAGAAAAATGAAAGCGAGCAGCAGGAGGATACAAAGGTCATTGAAGCTAGATATTAGAACAAGTATTAGGGCCAGAGAACATAGTAGAAGATCTAAGAACAACACTATTGATTAGGAGCGATCACTTTTTAAAGATTAAATACTTAAAGACGATTAATGCCTAAATATTGGCCATTGATTAAAGCATCAATAATAAATCCCCAGCCAGTGATTCAAGCTATTAATTTTTGAGTTAACTTGTTTAAACGTTTAGGAATAAGCATTTTGTAATTTCTCTATGCTGCCAAAATTAATCCGCTTAAAATCTTTCTTGATTTATTGCCATAATCTTTCTATTGAGTTAACTTGTGGGCTGTAAGCGGTTTGAAATAGTAAAACTATCTTCTCAGAAATATTTGATGTTAATGTTTTATTTAAACTACCGTTATCTAGCTGAATTATGTGAACTTCATCAGGAAATTTTTCTGCAAATAATTATCAAAATTTCTCGACATAAATACTGTTAAGATGAGTAAATAAAAACAATCCATTTTATGGCTATACTAAGCCATATAAATATTTATATAAAAACTGCTATTGCTATTTTCCAATTGGTTTTACATCTTTATAGGTTATTTTTAGTCTTGAAATAGTTTTCAATCCAAAACGACTTTTATATTGATACCTATCGATAATTTTTTTTACTATCTTTTCCAAAATATGGATTTTTGTATAAGATTGATTTAATTAATTTTGGGAGTTTTTTTAAAGTTATTTACTGTATCTTTTCCTTGTTTAATATTAACTAGACGTGACACCTTAAGTTTAGATTTTGAATAATAATGAGCTATCTTATATATTATTTTATAACTTGCTTGAATGTCTAAAACACTATTAAGTCATTGATGAATTTCAGTATAGTTATTCAAACCTTTTGGGTCTTTTAATTCTTCCTTTAATTTACGTTTAACTTTTTCAGGAATTAATGATTTTTGAATTTCATTTTACCAGTTATCAGAAAAGCCTCTAGTCTTCCTTGACGATATTGATTTAACTATCCTGATCTTTTCACCCGATGGCGACTTGTTAAGCTAGTCACATTCGCTAAATGTTTTACTCTTTCTCCCTGATGGTTTAATGTAGGTATAAAATTTGTACTCTTTCTATGTATTTACCTGTTTTTTGGTCTATAAGAAGCTTTTTTAGGGTCTCTTCTGGCTCAATAATGTTAATTTTTATATTCTAGACATAGATAAATAAATTGACGCGATCGCTTCTAATTATTTGTAATATTTTTTTAAGAATACTATAACACGATGCTTGCTTTCAAATAAAAAAAAGGTTCTGCTTTTAAGATCTTTGACATCTTTTGCTGTCTAACTAAAAAAAATATAAATTTCCTTTTATATATTGTTGTGTTGTAGCGATCGCTTTTTTTACGTTGAATAAAAAGTCTAGTATATGGATTGAATACCCATTATTCATTATACCATAGTTATTTTGAACATGCTACCGTCGTTGTTCCTTTTTTTTGGAGCTTCACAGAATGAAAAAAAAATGCAAGTAATAATGATTTAGTTGTTATTTTTTTTTTAGCTCTCTGACATCTTTTACTATCCAACATTCGAATGTCTTAAATTTCCTTTTATATATTGTTGTGTTGTGGCGATCGCTTTTTTTACGTTGAATAAAAAGTCTAGTATATGGATTTAATCCTCATTATTTATTATACCATAGTTATTTTGAAGATGCTACCGTCGTTGTTTCTCGTTCCTTTTTTTTTGAGCTTCCCAGAATGAAAAAAAATGCAAGTAATAATGATTTAGTTGTTATTTTTTTTTTAAGCTCTCTGACATCTTTTACTGTCTAACATTCGAATGTCTTAAATTTCCTTTTATATATTGTTGTGTTGTAGCGATCGCTTTTTTTACGTTGAATAAAAAGTCTAGTATATGCATTGAATACCCATTATTTATTATACCATAGTTATTTTGAAGATGCTACCCTCGTTGTTCCTTTTTTTTGGAGCTTCACAGAATGAAAAAAAATGCAAGTAATAATGATTTAGTTGTTATTTTTTTTTTAAGCTCTCTGACATCTTTTACTGTCTAACATTCGAATGTCTTAAATTTCCTTTTATATATTGTTGTGTTGTAGCGATCGCTTTTTTTACATTGAATAAAAAGTCTAGTATAGTGCCACATTTATAACTATACATAAATTATATCATAGTTATTTTGAAGATGCTATGCTCATTTTTCCTTCTTTTTCAGGAAATTCTCCACACTATAATTACGGAAAGCTTTGAAACTCTTATCTAATTTTTGACCTCTTAAAATCATGCGTTGCTTAAACTGCCATACCGACGGTATTCCACTTGAGACAAAAATATGTTATAACTGTGGCGCATACCTACCATCACTAATCCGAGGCCTCCTAACACCAGGTACTCAACTAGGAGACAAGCCCTATCAAATAGACTACCCCTTAGGTCGAGGAGGGTTTGGTGTTACTTATCGAGGACACCATACATTATTAAAACAAATAGTCGCTATTAAAGAATACTATCCCCAAAATTACGCCCTGCGACATCCCACCACTGGAGGTTTCACCATTCCCAGAAACCAACAGGAAATATTTCAACAGGGTTTGCGAAGGTTTCTCCAGGAAGGGAAAATATTAGCCCAACTAAATCATCCTCATGTGGTGCGGGTAATTGATTTATTTGAGGAAAATGAAACAGCTTACCTGGTGATGGAGCTAGTTAGAGGAAAAAGTCTCAGAAAAGAATTAGATTCTCAACCTGAGAAAAAATTTCCCCCTCAAAAAGTCAAAGAAATAATTACTGACCTTGTATCAGCATTATCGGCAGTACATCAACAAGGAATATTTCACCTGGATATAAAACCCGATAATATTTTACTAACTCCAGAAGGACGGTTAGTATTGACTGACTTTGGCTCGGCAAAACAAACTTTTGGTACTTCGATGGGTACTTCCAGCACTGAGAGTTTTGCTGAGAGTTATGCGGCTCCGGAGGTTCTCGCCAGGGGGGAGGTAGGGGTAGAAAGTGATATTTTTGAAGTAGGAATGATGGTTTATGAAATGTTGAGTGGGCAGTTACCTCCCAATGTTCTGGAACGTTCATTATCAAAAGAAAAAAGTTGGGAACCTGAAGGCTTAGAGTCGTCTTGGCAAAAGTTGCTAATGTCGGCTTTAGTTTTGGCAAAGGAAGGTCGCCCTGGAAATATTGAGGAGTGGTGGGAAATGAATTTTCACAAAAAATCAACTGAAAGGACTCAGGAGTCAGGATGGAAAACAAAGGAATTTAAAAACAGAAAGAAAGATATAAGTTCTCCGCCCCGACAAAAATTTGGTTTTGAGGTAATAAAGGTTAATTCCCGGGGTAAAGAAATTGACCGTCGTTCCTACGAAGCAGAATTTTTGGCAGAAAATTTAGATAGTGGGTTGGTCTTGGAAATGGTTTATATTCCTGGGGGAAGTTTTCTCATGGGGTCACCGGAATATGAGGACGAAAGATTCGATAGTGAAAGTCCACAACATCAAGTTAATATTAAGCCTTTCTTGATGAGCAAATATCCTATTACTCAAGATCAGTACCAAGCTATTATGGGAGATAATCCTTCTTACTTTAAAGGAGGAAAACGCCCAGTAGAAAGAGTGAGCTGGCACGACGCTACAAAGTTTTGTGAGAAGCTATCGTCGAAAACTGGGAAAATTTACAGGTTGCCCAGCGAAAGTCAATGGGAATATGCTTGTCGTGCCGGGACAAGTACTCCTTTTTATTTTGGAGAAACTATGACGTCTGAGTTAGTTAACTACGATGGTAACTATCCTTACGGCAATGCTCCATTTGGAGAGTATCGGGAACAAACAACAGATGTGGGAAGTTTTCTTCCTAATGCCTTTGGTTTATATGATATGCACGGCAATGTTTCGGAATGGTGTTTAGATGCTTGGCACCATAATTATTATGGAGCACCTACTAACGGAAGTGCTTGGAAAACTGGAGGTAGTAATCGTAAAAGAGTGCTCCGTGGCGGTTGCTGGGACAGCTATTCTACAAATTGTCGTAGTGCCTGGCGCTTCTATTACAATGCCGATGATCTTTACTACTATAGGGGTTTTCGGGTTGTCTCATCTTCCCCGGTGGTTTCTGCTTTTAATTCTTAGTGTTTTTCTTTTGGATTTTTAATTTTTAATTTTAGGTTTTGAATTTAGGATTTTTTTCCTTTTCCCTTTTCTGTCTTTCCTTTTTTCCTTAAACTTCAGAAAATTTGAGTGGAGTTATCCATACTTATCAAACTTTTAGCAGAAGACCGGCGCAATAATTTGAATTTGAAGACCTCAAAGGTTTCCCATTATCATCACCTACTTATTTATTGAAATTTTTAATTCTAGATTTGGAATTTTGAACTTTGAATTTGGAATTTTAAATTTGGAATTTTTGAATTTGGAATTTGGAATTTTTTTCCTTTTCCCTTTTTCCTTTTCCCTTTTCCCTCTTTCCTTTTTTCCTTAAACTTCAGAAAATTTAAGTGGAGTTATCCATACTTATCAAACTTTTAGCAGAAGACCGGCGCAATAATTTGAATTTGAAGACCTCAAAGGTTTCCCATTATCATCACCTACTTATTTATTGAAATTTTTAATTCTAGATTTAGAATTTTGAACTTTGAATTTGGAATTTTAAATTTGGAATTTTTGAATTTGGAATTTGGAATTTTTTTCCTTTTCCCTTTTTCCTTTTCCCTTTTCCCTCTTTCCTTTTTTCCTTAAACTTCAGAAAATTTGAGTGGAGTTATCCATATTTTTTATGAAATTTTTAGCAGAAGACCGGCACCATAATTTGAATTTGAAGACATCAAAGGTTTCCCATTATCATCACCTACTTATTTCTTGAAATTTTTAATTCTAGATTTGGAATTTTGAACTTTGAATTTGGAATTTTAAATTTTGAACTTAGGATTTTTTTTCCTTTTCCCTTTTCCCTCTTTCCTTTTTTCCTTAAACTTCAGAAAATTTAAGTGGAGTTATCCATACTTATCAAACTTTTAGCAGAAGACCGGCGCAATAATTTGAATTTGAAGACCTCAAAGGTTTCCCATTATCATCACCTACTTATTTCTTGAAATTTTTAATTCTAGATTTGGAATTTTGAACTTTGAATTTGGAATTTTAAATTTGGAATTTTTGAATTTGGAATTTGGATTTTTTTTCCTTTTCCCTTTTCCCTTTTTCCTCTTTCCTTTTTTCCTTAAACTTCAGAAAATTTGAGTGGAGTTATCCATACTTATCAAACTTTTGGCAGAAAACCAACACCATAATTTGAATTTGAAGAACTCAAAGGTTTCCCATTATCATCACCTACTTATTTCTTGAAATTTTTAATTCTAGATTTGGAATTTTGAACTTTGAATTTGGAATTTTAAATTTTGAATCTTGAATTTTTTTCCTTACCTCCTATTCCATCTGATATTGCTAATAATGTTAATGGGCTTTGCTTTGGGTTTGGGGTGAGTTGGCAGATGATGAAGCTGTCTTCGTTTTTCGGTCGTTTGTTAGTTTCGCTACGACTTACATATTCAATGTTTGTTGTTTTCATTTTTGGCTCTTGGGATTAAAATTAGATAATTTTATAGTTTTTGCTTTTTGGTTTTAATATTTTAAATTTTACGGTTTTTCTGCCGTTGTTAAATTGGCAAATTTTTCTGAGTTGCTGAATGAGGTTTCAATGTTTTTGGCGCTTTTTTGAGATTTTGTGATATCCTATACATAGGATATAATTTTCTACGCTTATACTTTAATTCATTTTTATGGCTCTTAATTCTTATTCTGCCGTTGTCTTGGTTTGTTTTTTTCTGATTCTTCTTTGCTCAAAATGACTAATTTTTCTCTGGTGGTTTTGGCGGTTTTGACAAATTATTTTTTGTGTGATAAGAAAACGGAATTTTTTTGATTTTTAGCAGTGGTCTTATGTTGAATAAAAAGTCTAGTGCGTAGGCGATATCACCTAACTAACATGATAATACCAAAATTTTCTTCGGGATGCAACCCTGATTTTTTTGGTCGGCGCCAGTTTTTTGAGCCCCAGAAAATGAGGATAAAAATATACCCTAGTTCAATTAGTCTTGATAAGAGCAAAAGCAACTACTGCTTTTATCATTCTTCCAGGAATTGAAAAGAATCAGACAACCTTTCGGCAAACCCACTCAGCTGTCTAACTCTGGTTGATTTTCGGAAGCTTGATTAAAAACTCTGGAACTGAGTGGATTCTTCCACACTCTTGATAAATTCCCATTTACCAGTCTATTATTCTGCCGGTTTCTTTTTTTCTCTGATTCTTATTTGCTGAAAATGACTAATTTTTCTCTGGTGGTTTTGGCGGTTTTGATTTTTAGCAGTGGTTTTATGTTGAATAAAAAGTCTAGTGTATGGGCGAGCTACACCTACTAACATGATAATACCAAAATTTTCTTCAGCATGCAACCCTGATTTTTGGGTCGGCGACAGTTTTTTGGAGCTCCCGAGAATGAGGATAAAGGATAAAAATATACCCTAGTTCAATGAGTGTTGATAGGAGCAAAAGCAACTACTGCTTTTATCATTCTTCCAGGAATTGAAAAGAATCAGACAACCTTTCGGCAAACCCACTCAGCTGTCTAACTCTGGTTGATTTTCGGAAGCTTGATTAAAAACTCAGGAACTGACTGGACTCTTCCACACTCTTGATAAATTCCCATTTACCAACTCAGGCAATGAAGAATACTAGGAATGAAAGCCAGAAACCACCGGGGAAGACGAGATGACTCGAAAACCCCTATTGTTGTTGAGGTTGTCGGCATTTTTATAGTTGCCCCTGGCACTCCGGCAATGTCTAGAATTGTGGTTCCAGCTACCGCCACGGAGCTTTGGTTTGTCAGTCCCGTAATTATTCTCCCATAGTATTGAGAAAAGTTAGTATTTTTTGTTTCAAGCGCCAGGTATTGCCATGGTCTAAATGAGCAAACCAACTTTGTAGAGATTTTTGGATGTGGCTAGATTCTATGTTTCCTTGTCGATAATGTGCGTGTAATTGTCGAATTTTTTTTCTGGCAGCTCTTAAATTTTCTGAACGTATTCTAATGCGGTTTGGCAATACTAGGAAACCAACAAAGTTAGCTCCTTTTTTTGTTTGAAATAATTGGCTTTTAATAGGATGAATCTTGAGGCAGAGGTTGGCTAGATATGTTTCAATTTTTTGTCTGGCAATAACTAGAAATTTTTTGTCGTCTGAGAATAAAGCAAAGTCATCGACATAACGTAGATATTTTTTGACTTTCAGTTCTTCTTTGATGAAATGATCGAAATTATTGAGGTATAAGTTGGCGAAAAATTGGCTAGTTAAATTTCCTAGGGGTAAACCTTTTCTCCTATTTATTGAAGAGAGTAAGTCGTCTCCGGGAAATTTAGTTAATACCGGAATTTGTTGGTTACTTCCATCAATAATTTTTTCAATTAACCAGAGAGTATCTTGACATTTGATTTGGCGACGAATAATTTCTTTGAGAATTTGATGGTCGATGCTGGGAAAATATTTAACTATGTCGCATTGTAAAACGTAACAGCTGGAACAGGAAAATTTGGTGAAGCGACTTAGGGCTTTATGAGTACCAAAATTGATTCTATTGGCATAAGTATCGTAGATAAATGTTTTTTCAAAGATGGGAATAATAATATTACATAAGGCGTGATGGATGATTCGGTCTCGGTAGGGAGCTGCGGAAATTATTCTGGGTTTTCTTTCGATAATTTTCAAGGTGTTATATTTTCCTGGTTGATAGGTTTTAGTTTATAATTCTGTTTTTAGTTGTAGTAATTATGAATTCTAAGTTGTAGTTAAATTTCAGAAAATTCTGTTTATATTTTTTTCCTTTCTGGGATTTTTTTGCTGCGAGGAGGAGGTTGTCAAAACATGTAATTTGGGGATATAAGTTTTTCTGTCTTTTCATGTTTGATGGTTTAAGGATTTTTCGGTTTTTGTTGTTTAATCCAAATTCCTAATTATTTGCCTATTTCTGTGATTATTTGGCTGATATATTCGTAGCGTTTATTGTTGATTATTTGGAAGTCTAAAATAATTCTGTTTTGATAACGAACTATGTCTAGTTTGGGGTTTAGAGATTCTAGTATGTTGAGTTTTTCTGAGGCATATTTGGCAATAATTAGTAGTTCTAGAAAATTATATAAGTTGTTGACTAAGCGATCGCCAATTTGAAATTTGTGAGTTTTAGGTAGTCTGTTAATTATTGGTACATACCAAATGATTAAGTCGTAAGTTTTTTGGATAATTGATAATTCGTTCATTCTATAGCGATTAAATTTTTATACTATTTCGGGGAAGTGCAAAAAGAGTCAATAGAAAACCTAAAGCTAACTGTTTTTCAGTTTCTTTCCCATGAAATTAATCTTTTTTTTTCACGGTTTTTAGAAGTCAACCCCCCCTTACCAAAATCAAAAGTCATGGATTAAAACTTTCAACTTTTAAAACTTTTACCCCCTAATAATTTCAGTATTTCATATTTCAGTATCAAGATAAGTCCTTGGTATAAGGCCGTTATTGCCATTGGGAGAATGTTGGGTTTCGTTCTGAGGCCCAACCTACTTCAAATTTTGGGACCTTGGCTTTCTTATCTATGGCCTAAGCCATAACAACCCTAAATTTGAAAAAAAATTTCGGCCGGCTAAAGCGGGACTCAAAAGAGGAAAAAGGAAAGAAGGAAAAAGGGGGAAAGGGGAAAAGTAAAAAGTGGAAGAATACTAGGAATGAAAGCCAGAAACCACCGGGGAAGAGGAGATGACTCGAAAACCCCTATCGTTGGAGAGGTAGTCGGCATAGAGATAGTTGCGCCAGGCACTCCGGCAAAATCTAGAATTGTGGATCCAGCAACCGCCACGGAGCAACCTGTCATTACTATCACCCCCACTTTCCCAAGAACTTCCATCAGTAGGTGCTCCATTATAATTATCGTGGCAAGTATCTAGACACCATTCCCAAACATTGCCGTGCATATCATATAAACCAAAAGCATTAGGAGGAAAACTTCCTATATCTGTTGTTTCTCCTCGATATTTTCCTTTAGGAGCATTGGCGTAAGGATAGTTACCACTGTAGTTAACTAACCCAGGCGTTATAGTTTCTCCAAAATAAAAAGGAGCAGTAGTCCCGGCGCGACAAGCATATTTCCATTGACTCTCACTAGGTAGTGTGTAAATTTTCCCAGTTTTTGATGATAGCTTCTGACAAAACTTTGTAGCGTCGTGCCAGCTCACTTTTTCTACTGGGCGTTTTCCTCCTTTAAAGTAAGAAGGATTATTTCCCATGCTTGGTACTGGTCTTGAGTAATAGAATATTTGCTCATATAAAAAGGCTGGAGATTTACTTGATGTTGGGGACCTTCATCAGAGTTTATTGAGTATCTTTCCGCCTCATTTTCCGGCGACCCCATGAGAAAACTTCCCCCAGGAATATAAACCATTTCCAAGACTACCCCCCTCCCCTACCTAAATTTTCTGCGAAAAATTCTGCTTCGTAGGAACGACGGTCAATTTCTTTACCCCGGGAATTAACCTTTATTACCTCAAAACTAAATTTTTGTCGGGGTGGAGAATTTACATCTTTCTTTCTCTGTATAAATTCCCATATTTTCAATTTTGACTCCTGAGTCCTGTCAGTTGATTTTTCCTGAAAATTTATCTCCCACCACTTTTCAACATTTCCAGGGCGACCTTCCTTTTCCAAAACCAAAGCCGACATTATCAGCTTTTGCCAAGATGACTCTAAACCTTCTGGTTCCCAACTTTTTCCTTTTGCTTTTAATAATAAACGTTCCAAAGCATTAGGAGGTAACTGCCCACTCAACATTTCATAAACCATCATTCCGACTTCAAAAATATCGCTTTCTACTCCTACTTCTCCCCCGGCGAGAACTTCCGGAGCTACATAACCTTCAGTAAAAGTCCGAGTGCTGGAAGTAGCCATGGAAGTACCAAAGGTTTGTTGTGCTGAGCCAAAGTCAATTAATACTAACCGCCCTTCTGGAGTTAGCAAAATATTATCGGGTTTTATATCCAGGTGAAATATTCCTTTTTTATGTACTGCGGATAATGCTGATACGAGGTCAGTAATTATTTTTTTGACTTTTTGAGGAGGAAATTTTTTCTGGGGTTGAGAGTCTAATTCTTTTCTGAGACTTTTTCCTGTAACTAGCTCCATCACCATGTAAGCTGTTTCATTTTCCTTAAATAAGTCAGTTACCCCCACCACGTGAAGATGATTTAGTTGGGCTAATATTTTCCCTTCTCGGAGAAATCTTTGTAAACCCCGTTGAAATATTTCCTGTTGGTTTGTGGGAATGGTGAAGCCGCCAGTGGTGGGGTGTCGCAGGGGGTAGTTTTGGGGATAGTATTCTTTGATGGCGACTATTTGTTCTAATAATGTGTGGTGTCCTCAATAGGTAACGCCGAACCCTCCTCGACCTAAGGGGTAGTCTATTCGATAGGTCTGGGCTCGAAGTTGAGTTCCTGGTTTGAGAAGGTCTCGGGTCAGTGATGGTAGGTATGCGCCACAGTTGGAACATATTTCTGTCTCAAGTGGGATACCATCGGTATAGCAGTTTAGGCAACGCATGATATTTTTTCAGTTAAATAAGTAGGTGATGATTAGGTGATTATAATGGGAAACTTTTGAGGTCTTCAAATTTAAATTATGGTTTCGGTTTTCTGCTAAAAGTTTGATAAATATGGATAACTCTACTCAAATTTTCTGAAGTTTAAGGAAAAAAGGAAAGAGGGAAAAGGGAAAAGGAAAAAAATCCAACATTCAAAATTTAAAATTCAAAAATTCAAAAATTCAAAGTTCAAAATTCCAAGTCTAGAATTAAAAATTTCAAGAAATAAGTAGGTGATGATAATGGGAAACTTTTGAGGTCTTCTAATTTAAGTTATGGTTTCGGTTTTCTGCTAAAAGTTTGATAAATATGGATAACTCTACTCAAATTTTCTGAAGTTTAAGGAAAAAAGGAAAGAGGGAAAAGGGAAAAGGAAAAAAATCCAACATTCAAAATTTAAAATTCAAAAATTCAAAAATTCAAAGTTCAAAATTCCAAGTCTAGAATTAAAAATTTCAAGAAATAAGTAGGTGATGATAATGGGAAACTTTTGAGGTCTTCTAATTTAAGTTATGGTTTCGGTTTTCTGCTAAAAATTTCATAAATATGGATAACTCTACTCAAATTTTCTGAAGTTTAAGGAAAAAAGGAAAGAGGGAAAAGGGAAAAGGAAAAAAATCCTACATTCAAAATTTAAAATTCCAAATTCAAAGTTCAAAATTCCAAATCTAGAATTAAAAATTTCAAGAAATAAGTAGGTGATGATAATGGGAAACTTTTGAGCTCTTCAAATTTAAATTATGGTGTTGGTCTTCTGCTAAAAATTTCATAAATATGGATAACTCTACTCAAATTTTCTGAAGTTTAAGGAAAAAAGGAAAGAGGGAAAAGGGAAAAGGAAAAAAATCCTACATTCAAAATTTAAAATTCCAAATTCAAAGTTCAAAATTCCAAATCTAGAATTAAAAATTTCAAGAAATAAGTAGGTGATGATAATGGGAAACTTTTGAGGTCTTCTAATTTAAGTTATGGTTTCGGTTTTCTGCTAAAAATTTCATAAATATGGATAACTCTACTCAAATTTTCTGAAGTTTAAGGAAAAAAGGAAAGAGGGAAAAGGGAAAAGGAAAAAAATCCTACATTCAAAATTTAAAATTCCAAATTCAAAAATTTACAATTCAAAAATTCAAAGTTCAAAATTCCAAGTCTAGAATTAAAAATTTCAAGAAATAAGTAGGTGATGATAATGGGAAACTTTTGAGTTCTTCAAATTCAAATTATGGTGTCGGTTTTCTGCTAAAAGTGTGATAAATATGGATAACTATACTCAAATTTTCTGAAGTTTAAGGAAAAAAGGAAAGAGGGAAAAGGGAAAAGGAAAAAAATCCAACATTCAAAATTTAAAATTCAAAAATTCAAAAATTCAAAGTTCAAAATTCCAAGTCTAGAATTAAAAATTTCAAGAAATAAGTAGGTGATGATAATGGGAAACTTTTGAGGTCTTCTAATTTAAGTTATGGTTTCGGTTTTCTGCTAAAAATTTCATAAATATGGATAACTCTACTCAAATTTTCTGAAGTTTAAGGAAAAAAGGAAAGAGGGAAAAGGGAAAAGGAAAAAAATCCTACATTCAAAATTTAAAATTCCAAATTCAAAGTTCAAAATTCCAAATCTAGAATTAAAAATTTCAAGAAATAAGTAGGTGATGATAATGGGAAACTTTTGAGCTCTTCAAATTTAAATTATGGTGTTGGTCTTCTGCTAAAAATTTCATAAATATGGATAACTCTACTCAAATTTTCTGAAGTTTAAGGAAAAAAGGAAAGAGGGAAAAGGGAAAAGGAAAAAAATCCTACATTCAAAATTTAAAATTCCAAATTCAAAGTTCAAAATTCCAAATCTAGAATTAAAAATTTCAAGAAATAAGTAGGTGATGATAATGGGAAACTTTTGAGGTCTTCTAATTTAAGTTATGGTTTCGGTTTTCTGCTAAAAATTTCATAAATATGGATAACTCTACTCAAATTTTCTGAAGTTTAAGGAAAAAAGGAAAGAGGGAAAAGGGAAAAGGAAAAAAATCCTACATTCAAAATTTAAAATTCCAAATTCAAAAATTTACAATTCAAAAATTCAAAGTTCAAAATTCCAAGTCTAGAATTAAAAATTTCAAGAAATAAGTAGGTGATGATAATGGGAAACTTTTGAGTTCTTCAAATTCAAATTATGGTGTCGGTTTTCTGCTAAAAGTGTGATAAATATGGATAACTATACTCAAATTTTCTGAAGTTTAAGGAAAAAAGGAAAGAGGGAAAAGGGAAAAGGAAAAAAATCCAACATTCAAAATTTAAAATTCCAAATTCAAAAATTTAAAATTCAAAAATTCAAAGTTCAAAATTCCAAGTCTAGAATTAAAAATTTCAAGAAATAAGTAGGTGATGATAATGGGAAACTTTTGAGTTCTTAAAATTCAAATTATGGTGTCGGTTTTCTGCTAAAAGTGTGATAAATATGGATAACTATACTCAAATTTTATGAAGTTTAAGGAAAAAAGGAAAGAGGGAAAAGGGAAAAGGAAAAAAATCCTACATTCAAAATTTAAAATTCCAAATTCAAAGTTCAAAATTCCAAATCTAGAATTAAAAATTTCAAGAAATAAGTAGGTGATGATAATGGGAAACTTTTGAGGTCTTCAAATTTAAATTATGGTGTTGGTTTTCTGCTAAAAGTTTGATAAATATCGATAACTCTACTCAAATTTTCTGAAGTTTAAGGAAAAAAGGAAAGAGGGAAAAGGGAAAAGGAAAAAAATCCTACATTCAAAATTTAAAATTCAAAAATTCAAAAATTCAAAGTTCAAAATTCCAAGTCTAGAATTAAAAATTTCAAGAAATAAGTAGGTGATTATAATGGGAAACTTTTGAGCTCTTCAAATTTAAATTATGGTGTTGGTCTTCTGCTAAAAATTTCATAAATATGGATAACTCTACTCAAATTTTCTGAAGTTTAAGGAAAAAAGGAAAGAGGGAAAAGGGAAAAGGAAAAAAATCCTACATTCAAAATTTAAAATTCAAAAATTCAAAAATTCAAAGTTCAAAATTCCAAGTCTAGAATTAAAAATTTCAAGAAATAAGTAGGTGATGATAATGGGAAACTTTTGAGGTCTTCAAATTTAAATTATGGTGTTGGTTTTCTGCTAAAAGTTTGATAAATATGGATAACTCTACTCAAATTTTCTGAAGTTTAAGGAAAAAAGGAAAGAGGGAAAAGGGAAAAGGAAAAAAAATCCTACATTCAAAATTTAAAATTCAAAAATTCAAAAATTCAAAGTTCAAAATTCCAAGTCTAGAATTAAAAATTTCAAGAAATAAGTAGGTGATGACAATGGGAAACTTTTGAGGTCTTCAAATTTAAATTATGGTGTTGGTTTTCTGCTAAAAGTTTGATAAATATGGATAACTCTACTCAAATTTTATGAAGTTTAAGGAAAAAAGGAAAGAGGGAAAAGGGAAAAGGAAAAAAATCCTACATTCAAAATTTAAAATTCAAAAATTCAAAAATTCAAAGTTCAAAATTCCAAGTCTAGAATTAAAAATTTCAAGAAATAAGTAGGTGATTATAATGGGAAACTTTTGAGGTCTTCAAATTTAAATTATGGTGTTGGTCTTCTGCTAAAAATTTCATAAATATGGATAACTCTACTCAAATTTTCTAAAGAAGAATCAGAGAAAAAAAGAATCCGGCAGAATAATAGACTGGTAAATGGGAATTTATCAAGAGTGTGGAAGAATCCACTCAGTTCCTGAGTTTTTAATCAAGCTTCCGAAAATCAACCAGAGTTAGACAGCTGAGTGGGTTTGCCGAAAGGTTGTTTGATTCTTTTCAATTCCTGGAAGAATGATAAAAGCAGTAGTTGCTTTTGCTCTTATCAACACTAATTGAACTAGGGTATATTTTTATCCTCATTTTCTGGAGCTCAAAAAACTGGCGCCGACCAAAAAATCAGGGTTGCATCCCGAAGAAAATTTTGGTATTATCATGTTATTTAGGTTATATCGCCTACGCACTAGACTTTTTATTCAACATAAAACCACTGCTAAAAATCAAAAAAATTCCGTTTTCTTATCACACAAAAAATAATTTGTCAAAACCGCCAAAACCACCAGAGAAAAATTAGTCATTTTGAGCAAAGAAGAATCAGAAAAAAACAAACCAAGACAACGGCAGAATAAGAATTAAAAGCCATAAAAATGAATTAAAGTATAAGCGTAGAAAATTATATCCTATGTATAGGATATCACAAAATCTCAAAAAAGCGCCAAAAACATTGAAACCTCATTCAGCAACTCAGAAAAATTTGCCAATTTAACAACGGCAGAAAAACCGTAAAATTTAAAATATTAAAACCAAAAAGCAAAAACTATAAAATTATCTAATTTTAATCCCAAGAGCCAAAAATGAAAACAACAAACATTGAATATGTAAGTCGTAGCGAAACTAACAAACGACCGAAAAACGAAGACAGCTTCATCATCTGCCAACTCACCCCAAACCCAAAGCAAAGCCCATTAACATTATTAGCAATATCAGATGGAATAGGAGGTTACGAACATGGAGAAGAAATCAGTAGAGAAGTCCTAAAAAGATCAGCCTCAGCCTATTTGAAACCTTAGTATTTGAACCCAGTATTAACAACCAAGAAAAAAGCAAAAAACTCCCAACTATAGAAACATTAACTATAGCCATAAAAGAAGCGATCGCCGAAACAAACGCTCATATAAAAAGAATAATAAAAAACAATAGTTGGGATAAATCTGGAGCCACATTAGCAGTTGCCTTAATCTCCGAAGCAATAGCAATTATTTCCAACTTAGGAGACAGCCTAATCTATCATTATTCTCATCAAAATTATGGTCAAAAAATCAGACAAATTACCGACAACCACACATTAGCAAGTGCCATAAGACGAGGAGGAATAATTATCTCAGAAATGGCAGCTCACCACGAGGGAAAGAATATGTTAGAATTTTATTTAGGGTGTGATAATTTACCACCAGATTTACCCATACATTATGTTTCGCTTTATGCAGAAGATTTACTATTATTATGTAGTGATGGAGTGAGTAGTAATTTCCAGGAAAAAGAATTAAAAGATATCCTATCAGAAGGAGATTTAAAAAAAATCTCTAAGAAATTAATTAGTCAATCTCAGCAAGGGGGGGGAAACGGATAATCAGACTTTAATTGTATGGCGTCATCTTGGAAAAAGTGCAGATAATGAAACAGTAATTCAATCAATAAAAAAATGGTAAACAAACATATTTTTTTAGGCAAGAACTGAGTGATTAGGAATTAATAGAGAATAATTACTTCTAAAGTTAAAGCAGTGTAGTTTGACAGTAAATTTTAATTCTCTCTCAATTAATAATTTGACCAATCAATAATTTTTCAATACCCCAGCTACTCACTAAAAAAAGCTAATAACTGAATACTTACCTATTTTGTATACCTGAATCCTTACCTAGTAACTAATAACTAAAGTTTTAAGTGGAAAGACTAATCACTAATAACTAAAAAAGTTAACCCTTGAAAAACTGATAACTAAAAAAGCCAATAATTGAAAAATTTAATAGCTAAAAAAAGCTGATGATTGAAGCTTAAACTGAAGTTACTAATAGCTAATAACTAAAAAAGATTATAAGTAAAAAAAGGTTAATAACTGAGTTATAAATGAAGCTTTAACTGGAGGTGCTAATAACTAATAACTAAAAAAGCTGATGACTGAAAAAGTTGATGACTAAAAAGGCTAAGAACTGAAAAATATAAGAACTGAAAAAGCTGATAATTGAAGCTTTAACTGAAGGTACTCATAACTAATAAATCAAAAAGCTGATAACTGAAAAAGCTGATAACTGAAAAAAAACTGATGATTAAAGCTTGAAATGGAGGTAGTAATAGCTAACAACTAAAAAAGCTGATAACTGAAAAAGCTGATAACTGAAAAAGTTAATAACTGAAAAAAAACTGATAATTAAAGCTTGAACTGAAGGTACTAATAGCTCACAACTAAAAAAGTTGATAACTGAAGCTTGAACTGGAGGTACTAATAGCTAATAAATCAAAAAGCTGATAACTGAAAAAACTGATAAATGATAACTGATAAATGATAACTGATAAATAATAACTGAAAAAAACTGATAATTAAAGCTTGGATCGGAGGTACTAATAGCTAATAAATCAAAAAGCTGATAACTGAAAAAACTGATAATTGATAACTGATAAATGATAACTGAAAAAACTAAGAACTGAAAAAAACTGATAATTAAAGCTTGGATCGGAGGTACTAATAGCTAATAAATCAAAAAGCTGATAACTGAAAAAGCTGATAACTGAAAAAGCTAAGAAATGAAAAAGCTAAGAAATGAAAAAGCTGATAATTGAAGCTTGAATTTGAGATACTAATAGCTAATAACTAAAAAAGCTGATAACTGAAAAAACTTATAACTGAAAAAAACTCTGAACTGAAGTTTTAACTGGAGGTACTAATACTAATAAATCAAAAAACTGATAATTGGAAAACTGATAACTGAAAAACTGATAACCTAAAATTTCAAAAACTTTAGAATTAATGGTAGGTGGAAAAATTCCTATCAATATTAATAAAATAGGCGAAATTGAATTATTAGAACTTCTAGGAACAGGTACTTTTGGTTCCGCTTGGAAAGCAATAGACCATAGCCACAAAAAAAACTATATTTTAAAAGTAATTCAAGGAATTAAACCAGAAGAAACCTTAGTAGAAAGAATTCGTTTAGAAGCAGCAGTTAACATCCCCTCAGAAAACATCATCCCCTTATTAGGTCTAAAAGAATGGGATGCTAATACCTATCTAATATTATTTGAATACTTTCCCGGCAAACGCCTAGACAAACTCTTAGAAAAAAAATCCCTCAATAACCGACAAAAAAAACAAATATTTAAACAAATATTATTAGGTATATCTGCAGCTCATCAATGCAACATTATTCACAGAGACTTAAAACCAGCAAATATTATTATTAGCAATGATATGCAAACAAAAATTATCGACTTTGGAGTTGCCAAATTTAAAGATCAAAATATTACCATGAGCAAAGAAATAATAGATACACCTCCCTATATGGCTCCAGAATTTTTGATAGAAGGAGCCAAAGTTGCCGATGCTAAAAGTGATATTTATTCTCTCGGTCATATTCTTTATGAGTTAGCCATGGGAGAAAATTTTTGGCGTCATTCCGGTTGGTATAAACTAGAAGATTTTATCAAGTATTTAACTCAAACCCCAACACCAAAAATAGGGATAGATTTGAATGATTTTTACTGTGATTTTTTCCCAGAAGTAGAGCAGGTATTATCCCAGATGATGAAGATTAATCCAGAAGAACGTTATCAGTCAGTAGAAGACGTGATTTGTGATTTAGAAATTCCTCTTGAATATCCCAAGTTACCCATAGCTTTAAATTTTGAATACCCCTTATTAATAGTAGAATCTGGAAATAACAAAGGAGCTCGTACTTTTGTAAATATTAATGATAGTGGTAGTCTGATTTTAGGTCGTGTAGATATTGCCGGAGCTGATACAACTATTAGTAGACAACATTTGGAGTTTATGAGAAAGGAAAATAATTATTTTGTCCGAGATTTAGGTAGTAAAAATGGTACTATGTTGAAAGGTAAAATGATTGATAATTATCCTGTGGAAATTAAACATGGGAATATGATTAAAGTGGGAGATGTATTTTTAAGGTTTGTGTTTTTAGATAGGAGTTAATAAAACAATGAAAGCTTGCCCTAAATGTGGAGCCTCAAATTTAGATACTGCTAAATTCTGTAATGAGTGTGGTCTAAAATTGGAGACAAAACTAGCAGCAAAAACTGTTAAAAGTTATTCCCGAGAAAAATTTATTGAAACTCTGAGGCAAAGAGCAGAAACTTTAGACATAAAACGCAAAGCAGATATCATGTTTGTGTTAGATTGTACTGGCAGTATGCAAGGTGAAATTTATGGGATAAAAGAAACAATCATGGAATTTGCTGATACTATCGAAAAAGATGGGGTCTGAGTTAGAGTGGGTTTAATAGAATTTCGCGATCGCCTCATTAATGAAGAACATCAACTCTTAAAATTTGACAGAAAAGTCTTTACAAATAATCCCATTCTTTTCCGCCAAAAAGTTGCTAAAATTAAAGCTTATGGAGGGGGAGATGTGCCAGAAAGTAGTTTAGATGCAGTCATGTTGG
The DNA here is from genome assembly GCF_000014265.1 of Trichodesmium erythraeum IMS101. NCBI lineage: Bacteria > Bacillati > Cyanobacteriota > Cyanophyceae > Oscillatoriales > Microcoleaceae > Trichodesmium > Trichodesmium erythraeum. The sequence goes on along the minus strand of NC_008312.1, from coordinate 1,604,586 downwards.
CATTGGCTCAACCCTTTGATTTAGAAAGTAATAAAGCTATTGTTTTAGTAACAGATGCTCCTCCACATATTCCAGATAAAAAAACTAAAAATATTGAGGAAGTGGTAACAGCTATTCAAACTACAGGAATAGAACAATTTTATTTAGTTATTGCCACTCAAGATGCCGAAAGTCAAGTTTATTTAAAGTTATTATCAGGAGTCAAAGGAATGGCATTTGATTTAGGAAAAGGTGATGATTTCTGCAGTCGTGCTGAAAATTTTAAACGAACTTTAATGTCACTAGGAAAAACTATTTCTACTGCTACACGCTGAAAGTCATATTTTTTCCTGACTGTTTGTAATAAGCTAGCATTCTCAAGCTAATTGTGATATTATTATTTTAGATTTACCTGACCATATACTAGACTTTTTATTCAACAGTAAAAATTCTAGTCGTTACAAATAAGAATGGAAAACTTTTTCTACTGAAACTTAATTATAGTAAGAAAAAACTTGTCTCAATCCAAATTAAAATAACTATAAAAAAACAAGCGATCGCCCCAAGAAAACCAGAGAAAATAATCATTACTAAATCTTGTAGTTAATCCATAAAAATATGGTGGCCTTAACTCTATATAAATAATGATCAGAACAGTTGAGGAGGGTTAGAAATATTTATTTTGTAAAGCTTTAATATTTTCATAATCAGAGGATTTGACTATGTAAGCGAAATCCTCTATGGTACTATTAATATAGTAGTATTTATTTTCCTATAAACTAGATTTTTTATTCAACAAAAAAAAGTTAAAATAGAAAAAAATCACTAATATGAAATATCCAATCTCTCCAAAAAAAGAATAGAAAACATTTCATTTAATTAGAGAAATTAGAAACCAGCTCGGAGTAAATTTTTTCTCTTTGTAGAGAACGACCAATTAAAACTAACTTAGTTTGCCTAGTCTCCTGTTTTTGCCAGAGACGGTCATAGAAAAAATCAAAGCGTGAACCCACCCCCTGCAAAACCAGACGCATAGACTTATTTGGCACTGCCACAAAACCTTTAATCCGATATATTTCAGAATTTGTCACTAAACCGTTCAACTTTTCAACTAACCCTTGGGGTTCAAACTCTTCATCCAAAATTAAATGTACAGAATTAATTTCATCATCATGTTCATGTTCTTCTTGAGTATCATGGTGACTAGGACGAGAATCTAAATTATCTTCAACTACAGCATTAAAACCCAACAATAAATCTGGATTAATTTCACCTCCAATACAAGGAACTATTTTCACAGTTTTAGGCAAATGCTCCCTCAACCAATTTTGTACTTTATCAGAAGTAGCTTCATCCACCATATCAACCTTAGTTAATAAAACCAGATCAGCACAAGCTAACTGATCTTCAAATAATTCCTCAATAGGGGTTTCATGATCCAAATTTGGGTCAGCTTGACGTTGAGCTTTCAAAGCATCAATATCTCCAACCAAACTACCATTTGCCACAGCTTCACAATCAACAACAGTAACAACTCCATCCACCGTAGCAGAAGTCTTAATTTGAGGCCAACGAAATGCTTGTACCAAAGGTTTTGGTAAAGCTAACCCAGAAGTTTCAATTAAAATAGAATCAATTTTTTCTCGACGTTTTAATAGTTCTTGCATAGTCGGAAAAAATTCCTCTTGCACAGTACAGCAAAGACAACCATTATTTAGTTCAACAATATTATTAATAATACCTTCCTCATCATAAACTTGACAAGAACGTAATAAATCTCCATCTATACCAACTTCACCAAATTCATTCACTAAAACAGCAATGCGACGACCTTTATTATTTTTTAATAAATGGCGAATTGTCGTAGTTTTACCACTACCGAGAAAACCCGTAATTACAGTAACTGGAATTTTAGCACTCATAATTTTATTAGTAATTTATTGAAAGTTATTTGAAAAAATTAATAAGTCAAGAAAAGAGAGAAAAAACAAGAAATCAAAAAGTTAACTTTTTAGGGATTAGCTTTAAGCTTATTACTGATAATATTAAGCATTATTTATAATTATAAAAACTAGCAGTACTATTTTTGAGTTAAATATCTTTAAATTCACGCTTTATTTTTTTTATATCTAAAAACTTTGGGTCGATTCGGTTATGCATTTGTGAAGTCATAAATTGTTTAATTTAGAGGAAATAAAATATAAGCATTAACAGTGTTTATAAACATATAAACTTTGACAAACAAACGATAAATCACCATATCAATAAATATTAACCCAGAAATTATATTAGATATTCTCTTATTGTATTTAAAGAAAAAAACTTGAATTGAAATTTTGAATAATAATTATAAATCATATTAATTATATATCAGCTAATCCTTCTAATAAGAGGTATTAGATTAATAAAATATATTTTCCTAAATTATCTTAGAGTTATCTATTTGGAACTGCCAAATAACTTTTGGTATATACAATTAACCATAGCTTCATAACAATTCAATTAAATATAGATAGTAAACTTCATTAAGTACAAACCTTAATCAGGAATATAAAATAAGAAAAATAAACATGTACCTAATTTTAATTGTTTCTAACGATATTCTAATTTTAGATTACTACTGATTCCATTTTTAAATTTAGTATAACTATCAAAAGCTTAATATAAAAACTTGTTTCTATCTACTAAATTCTAGAGTATTATGGTTATTCCGCAACGCAAAAAAAATATACATTACTAACTTAAAAACCATGCATAATATCAATTCAAAATAGCTTTTGTGAAAAACACCAGTCCAATAGTACTTATAAATAAACCTAAAAAACTCATTAATCTAAAAAATTGGTTTTGCCAATAACTACTAACTAATTCAGCAGACTTCATTGCAAATAATGCTATGAATAATTGCATTGCAGTAAAACCTATCAAATATGCTAATAATGGAGTCATTTCTGAACCAATAATTGCTTCTCCATAAGCATAACCATGAAATATACCAGAAATAGCAGCAAAGATAATCACTAAAGGAGTATTTAGTTTTTGTTTGAAAGCTAACATTGCACCCAAAGCAACCACAGAAATAGCGATCGCTATTTCTGTCAAAGGTAAATCAATGCTAAGAAGATGAATACCTGTTCCTAGCATTGCTGTAGCCAGAAAAGATACTAAAACTAATATAGAGTTAGACATTCCTGCTGCAATTAATCCAACTCCAACGACAAAAGACAAATGATCTATGCCAATAATTGGATGTCCCATACCAGAAATTAAACCTTCCCAAAAATTAGCTGGTATTTTACCCCCCATTGGATGGTGAGCCATTGCTAATTCTGTAGTGCTGAAAAAAATTAAACTTGTACAGGTAACTATTACAATAGTCAAAATTTTATTTAGCTGATTACCCATTCTAATTTTTGTAAATTTACTGTGTTTGTATGTCATCCTAACCTCGTAGATTTATTGTCTTAATAATTTTGTTTTGATTTTGCTGGGTATTATAGCTTCAATAAAATCCTCTTGATGCTACTCTTACGAGACATGGCGAAATTTCCTAGCATCGCTGTTAGGGGCTTTCTGCCTTATAGCACCCACTTTTGGGAATTTACTCTCTTCAGCTCCTATGCTAGCTTCACACAATGACACTTATCCTTAAGCTGCCAAAAATTTATACTTGCATTTATACCCTAATTATGTATAGTGACTATCACACTCATGTATTCCACTATCTAATATTGAGAGGTAATTTTTCTACCATATAACCACAATAGCCAAAGTAGAGATAAATTATAGATTTTTAATGATTCCACAGTTGCAAGATAGGGTTGAATTTGTACCATTACCTCTAACGACTGACTTTCTCTAGAACAAACAATAGGCTAATAAATCTATCACAGTATTTGTGATTTTAACCAAGCTACTTTTTACAATAAATAAAAAGTAGCTTGATTATTTTATTTATTGTAAAAAAAATTAATACCTTAGAGATCATATCAGTTTTGATAGACCATAAATACTACTATTTAGAAGGTTCAGCAGTTTAGCTTCAAAAGACCATTTATAAACAAAACCTGGTAGTCCATCAAGAAAGTGTGGGAATGATCAGATGATTATTCTCCTTAAGATTTAGTTTATAAACCCTTATATATAAATAATTCAAAATTTTAAAAGTATGAGTTCAAGTATGTAACAAGCTAAAGCAGCAAATAAAAGCTAATTAAAACCAATTACAATTCGATATTTCCAACTTAGTTGTTCCGACTATCTAAGCGATCGCCACTGGGACTCCTCGTCATCCCTTGAAAATTTAATTACTAAATTTGTGACCTACCTTCCATCTATCCAGCAAAAACAATCTCCCATTCAGAATATATACAAAAATACTCCCATTGACACTAGGGTATATTATCAATTAAAGAAGAGATTGACATTATGAGTATAGTATGATAATAAAAAATGATATAGCCAAATGTGTTGGTCTACTTATAATTTTTTGTTAATAAAGACTTACTTTAGAGGATTTGGACTATCTTTAGAGGTTTCAGACTTTAAAGATGCGAGAGCTCACTACTATAACTACAGAAACAACAAAAAAAGACTGCGTTAAGTAGTAGAACATTATGGTTTGTGGGACCGCCAATGGGAAGTAGTTAAAAATTTACTATCAAGGTGTGAAGGAATTGATTGATGGACAGAAAGAGACGACCAACTCTTTGTGGAGGCTCTTCTATATAGCTATAGAGCAGGAATTCCAAGAAGGAAAGACTACTTCAAGCTTTAGCTGAAGATACAGAATCCTAACGGGACTTTAGTGAAAAAATAGTAAAAAAAAGGGTATAATGTATACCTGATATGTATTTTACGTTAATTACTGGCCTGGGAAAAGTTTGATGAAAGAAACAACTTCAGTGGCCATGCCCTCTTGTTTCCATCGATGGTGCGATCGCTTTAACAATGTCTTTAAAACAAAAGCCCAAAAAACAGGGTTTAGGGAATATATAGGAGGATTACTCTTGAGAAAGCGATCGAAAAAACTTGTCTCAAATTGCCAACAACACTGTAGGTCACACGTACCACAAATTACGGCATTTTCTAGTTCGAGCAAATTGGTCTGTAGATGCTGTGAATGAGCGTCGTCTTCAAGTAATGTGGGAACGTCGCCAAACAAAACCTTCTCGATCCTATTGCTTTAATTATAGACGATTCAGGCCACAGAAAAAGTGGTAATTTTACTGCAGGAGTAGGGCGGCAATATATAGGAGAAATAGGAAAAACAGATAATGGTGTAGTCGTGGTGACAACTCATCTTTATGATGGAGTTAAAAGTCTACCTTTAGACATAGCTTTGTATCAGAAAGCTGATTCTTTTCCAAAAGGAAAAAAAGACCCAGAATTTGTCAAGAAACCAGACGAGTGCAATGTCTCTAGTAGATCAATGTTTGTCCAGAGGACACCAACCAGAAATTGTGTTAATTGAAATTTGGCTATGGTAACAATACATCATTCTTAAATCAACTAGAGAAAAGAAGTTTAACTTATATAGGAGGATTAGCTAAAAATCGAAAAGTCATCATTAAAAAACAAGATGACATTAAAGAGGAAATTAGATTAGACAAGCTGGCAGAAAGTATACCTCAGAAAGCTTTCAACTTAGTTCAACTAAGTACAAAAAATGCTAGAGAAGTTTGGGTAGCTACATTAGAAGTAGAAATATCTAGGATGTCAGGTCAAAAAACTATAGCTATCGTTATGAATGCTAAAAGTTTTTCTGAGGCCACTGATATTAACTATTATATCACTAATAGAGAAGACAAATATGTAACTCCTGAGTGGATATATTCTACTTATTCTCAAAGAAATTGGGTGGAAGTTTTCTACAGGGAAGCCAAAGGATGGTTAGGATTAAGAGAATATCAAGTCAGAGATAAAATCAGCCTTAAAAGGCATTTTATTTTAGTATTTTGTGCTTATACATTTATTATCTGGCATCAGTTAACAGGAGGTATAAGAAGGCGTTGGGCTAACAAACCATTAAATACGTTTACTGATACTTTAGAAGCATTTCGTACCGCAATATCTTATCGTTTTGTTGAGTGGTTAGATGAAAACATCGACGTATTTACCGCTCATAAAGAGAGTTTAGGGTTTGTTTGGGCTTGAAATTTGCTAAAGTCCCGCTAAATATCTATTACAGATGTTACTATTGGCCGTGGTCATTAACATAAGTGCAGGAGCGAAAAACAGTAGTACGGAACAGGAAAATATTAGCTGTAATTGATCACCAAAAGACATGGGCTAGTAGTTGCTCTGGGTAATTCCATTTTTTTAACTCCTTCTCAAGGGTCTGGCTTGGATGGAAATGACATAATTATATTACTGGCCAAAATATGAATTTTAATTATGCTGTAACTCATTAATATTTACTTAAATCTTACAGGAATTATAGGAACACGCTCCTTAGCAAACCCAAATCGAAAATACCAGCCATGATAAAATCAATCCTGATTTAAGATATGAGTCTTTAAAAACAAAATTTATGGCGAAATGTTAAAGGATAAATTGTCCCATATACAACAGCATATCTAATTTTTGATGACACAGTAAGTAATTAATCAGAACAATAAAAGTAATAGCATACACAGAATGTTAATACAAAAACTTACCCAAAAATTTAGTTTAAAGCCTCGCCCTTCTACACCAACTTTTTTTGGGTTCATTATATAAACTTCCATCTACGGGTAGCTCTTATAGTGCTTGCCATGTGCTCAGGTTGGTCTATTTCTGAGAGTTTAGTCTCGCGCCCCTGATGTTGATGGCGACGATCTTTTAATTCATCAAAACCCAATTGCAATTGGTTATAGCGCCCTAAAATTTCTGAAAATTTAACCATGCTGATAATTAAGTCATCTCAGCCACTGGTCCTACTTTGTGGCATAAAGCTACTAACCAGAGGATTTATAATCTACTTCCTTCTATTGGGTCTTGACTTTGGCAGTAAAGTTTTTCCAACTCGTTCCATACTTTTGTTTAATTGTGGGGGCAGTCCGAGACAAAAAAACGGATGCACCAGGCAAATATAAGACTAGTATTAGGTTTTGCTGCGGGACATAAAAAGCACCTGGCTTTTGGATCACGGAGGACGTGCTAAGTGAAAAAAGTCAACCTGTATCAGAGTTTCGGCTGCTAATAGCCCCCCGCGCGTAACAGTCCGGGAGGAATCAAGCATTCATCTAGCAAAATCTAATAGCTAGTAAAACTCTGCTAGGGAGGTTTCACGGAATATCTCTACATGATTTCTCACGATGTTTATTGATAATAAATACCTGCTTTCTTAAACCGATTTAATGCTTCATCTAAACGTTTACACTCAGCAATTAAACTAATCCTCACATAACCCTCACCACCACTACCAAAAGCATTTCCAGGAGTGACCACGACCCCAGTTTTTTGTAAGACAGACAAAGCAAAATCAGTAGAACCTATACCTGGTGGGCAAGGAACCCATAAATACATAGTTGCCATAGTTTTTTGTACATTCCAACCTAATTTGCCTAAACCTTGAATCAGAAAATCTCGACGTTGGCGATAACGTTCTTGAACCTGAGATAAATATTCATCCGGTAACTGCAAAGCAGTTTTAGCTGCTAGTTGTAAAGCACTAAAAACACCATAATCCATATTAGTTTTCAAAGTACGTAACCCTTGAATAACGTTAGAGTTACCGACTACAAAACCTATTCGCCAACCAGCCATATTATAAGTTTTTGACATAGTGTGGAATTCTACACCAATATCTTTTCCTCCAGGAATCTGTAATAAACTGGTAGGCTGATAACCATCAAAAGCCAACTCAGCATAACATAAATCGTGAACTAGCAAAATTTCATACTTTTTCGCAAAAGTAACAATATCTTGAAAAAATTCTCGTGGAGCTGTAGCACCAGTAGGATTACTAGGATAATTAAAGTAGAAAACTTTTGCCTGCTCTGCAACACTATCGGGAATATCTGCCAGATCGATAATCCAATCATTTTCTGGTTTCAGTAGAATGCTATGAACCTTACCACCAGCAATTAAAGGACCACGAAAATGGGCGGGATAGGCAGGATTAGGTGCCAAAACTAAATTTCCTGGATTTATATATGCCAAAGCTAAATGAGTTAAGCCTTCTTTAGAACCCAAAAGTGGCAAAGCTTCTCCATCAGGGTCAAGTTTTACACTATAACGACGAAAATACCAATCAGTAATTGCTTTGCGGAAACTAGCAGTACCTTCAAAAGGTGGATAACCGTGATTGGTAGAATCTTGTAAAGCAGCAATGGCAGCCTCTACAACTGGTTTAGGGGTAGCCCCATCCGGGTTCCCCATTCCCAAATCAATTAAATCTAGTCCTTGTTCACGGGCACGAGCTTTCAACTCATCTAAACGGGCAAAAACATAAGGTGGTAGTGCTTGTACCCTTTTTGCTGGGTTAATCGAATACATAGTGATAACATATTTATTGATTTATTTAAAACGAACTAAAAATTTTCCCAAGAAGGGGGAGGCAAAAGACCCAATTGTTCGGTAAGTTTTTATAAGAATATTTCAACCTATTAAAGATACTATAAATATCGGATAAATCTATTTACTAATTTACGATGTTATAAAGATTTTCAAAACCAATAGGTGAATTTCTATATTCATTATTAATCAATTGATTAACATCAATATATTAGAAGTTTTAAACATCTAGAATAAGAAAAAACTATAAAAAATTTCTACATTCTACATTTGAGAGGTTGTAGTAATATCAACAATATATGAGTTAGTTCTGAAATTTTATTTCTCTAGCTCTAATGGGACTGTTGTAGAAACCATTGCTGCTACTAATTGCTCTGGAATTATTCTAAATGGTAACCGATGAATGTCAGAATTTGGATGACAAGCAACTTCAGCAACATGGCGTAATTCAGATAAAGTAATTTCTTTTAAGCCTAAGTCATTTAAGCTTTTTGGTAAACCAATCTGATTATAGAATTTTAACAGTTGTTGTCTAGCAGTTGCAGCTAGTTGATTGCTTTGTAGCATTTCTTCTAACCTTAGCTGAACCAATATACCATAAGCGACTTTTTCTCCATGTAATTTTTCATGGCTAGCAGATAAATGAGTGAGGCCATTATGAATAGCATGGGCTGCCACAGTCCGACATTGTGCACCACCAATACTTCCAATTAAACCTGCTAATAATACTGTTGCATCTACAACCTCTTGCCAGGTTTCTCCTCCTGGTTGTTCTAGGGCAAAAGTTGATTTTTGAAAAAGGATATCCCTTAGTACTCTGGCTTGTTGGACAGCAGAAATAATCATTGTTGACTCTGAATGGCCACTAGAGACTGAAGCTTCATACCATTTGGCGATCGCATCTCCAATACCAGCCACTAAAGTCCGTGAAGGGCCAGTTTTAATAATTCCATAATCTAGAATTAGCAATTCTGGACATTTAGCTAAACTTATATCGTATAAGAAGGCCCCTTGGTCTGAGTAGATATTTGATAATGCTGTCCAAGCTGCGCAAGTAGCTGCTGAGGTGGGAATGGTAATTATGGGCAAATGACATTTATAAGCTAGGAGTTTTGCTGTGTCAAGAGCTTTACCACCACCAATACCAATTATTAGGTCTGGTTTTTGTGTGGCTACAGCTTGAGAAAGATTGGCTAAACTAGTTTCACTACAGTCTGAACCATAGTTAGCTTGGGTGAATTTTAAATTATGGATTTGTAATAAGGGTTGGAGGTGGGGCAGGATGATGTTCAAAGAGCGAGGACTCCCAACGATTAGGGGATGATGGCCAATACGAGCGATCGCCTCTCCTGATTGGGCCAGAGCATTTTTACCTCGAATAATTTGAGTAGGGGCTATGTTTAGAGATAGTAAGGTTGTAGCTGTCTGGGAGATATGAGTAGATTTAATCATAACGACCAAGGATAGGTTAGTATAAATTTTATTGACTAAGTGGTAACTATTATTCAGGTTGTCTGGTTTTCTTAAAAAATTTTAAGTTTTTTTTCTATATCAAAAGTTTATACTATATTTGATTAATTTATTACTGCTTATTATACCATTTTCAAATGATTAGGAGTAAATATAATGAAAGGTTCATTTGCTGAATATACTCAAGAAAGTAGTATCCAAATAAAATTTTATTATATAGATGGTAATACAGAAACCTTTAGTTTCCCAGCTAATGTAGAACAATTTCAAACACAATTACAAGACTTACTTAAACAACCTTGGATTACCTTTCATTTAATGGATCAAACAGTTTGTATTTATACTGAGAAAATTATGAAAATAGAGATTAAACCACCTATAAGTCAAATGGAAGGAGAAGGAGTATTCGCTAATTCTGAGAGAATAACTGCTTTACAAATTAATGCTAGTAGATAACAAAAAATATAAGTATTTACTCATCAGTAATAAGGATAATAAAAAAATAAACTCATAGATAGTTCTGTAAACATAGTGATATTTATATATTAGTTTCCTTTTACTGCCAAAAACAAAACTATAGCAATCCCATATTGGTTGCAACAGATATAATATTAATAATAACATATCGTATGAAAAAGATAAAAAGGGAATACTCTAGATGAACTGGATAATTTTATCAATCAAATATGTATAGTCCAAATAAATTAAAAGACCCTTGGCAGTAAAAATAATTTTGTATGAAAATCCTTGCATAAAGTCAAATAATTGTTAAATATTTATCATAGTTTGATGAGTGAATGGGAAAGCAGCACTTTTGACAATGGTTTATGACACATAAAATTTAAGGCTTCAGCTATTTTGGAAGATTTGGTGAGTTTAAAGCCGAAGAAAAAGAGAAAACAATTGAGTGGTTGAGGGCACAAGATTATCTGAGGTGATCAGATTGACAAAAGTATTATTTGAAGCAATATGATCAGGACATACAAAAAGACATTATACATACAGCTATTTCTTTCTGTATAAGGTTTAGTTACGGGGATAAGATGCCCGAATACATTATTTTTAACAAATACAGCCGTACATCATTTGCCCAAAATCTGCTATAGTATAGAGCATGAAAATTTCGGGGATCTTCACGTTTTGCTTTATGCAGACCAGTTACTCCGCCACGCTCCGCGAACGCTTAATTATTTTATTCAAGACAACCTTAACTGAAGACTACAAAATTTTCCTAAAAAACTATTTGGTGCTTAAGAATAAAAGTATTATTGTGAGAGTCTATACAGCAGCTATAGCTATCAAAGTATGAGTTTAATTCTAAGGGAAGTACTGTAAGGCTAACTGAGCAATAGTTCTTCCAAAAACTTTGCACTGTCTGGTTATAGTAAATCAATTGGATTTCCCAAACTATCATTAAAGCACATTCCCAAGCTATTGTTTACCTCCTCTTCAGCTTAAACAGAGCAACTCTTGTTAGTGTTACCCAAATTCAATTGTGACAGAGACCTTAAATTATTAGTAATTAGCTGATTAAAATGACTAAAGAAATAGATAAATCAAAGAAAGTTATTTCTACAAATGAATCAAACTCTGCATTAGACAAAAATCCTATAGCTAGATTTTTTCGATTTAGACAACTTCAGACTAATTTTCGTACCGAAATTATAGCTGGAATTACTAGCTTTATGACAATGTCATATATTTTAGTGGTCAATCCTAGCATTTTATCTAATGCCATTTTTCTAGAAAAGCCTGGAGATTTATTTGGAGAATTGGTAATTGCTACAGCAATTTCGGCTGTGATAGCAACCTTGATTATGGGAGTTTATGCTAAATATCCTTTTGCTCTAGCTCCTGGTATGGGACTAAATGCCTATTTTGCTTTTTCTGTAGTTTTGGAATTAGGGATTGATTGGCGAGTTGCCTTAGCTGCAATTTTGCTTGAGGGATTAATCTTTATTGGGTTAACTGTTACTAACGTTCGCAATAAAATTATTACTGCTATTCCCGACTGTATTAAACACGCTACCTCCGCAGGAATTGGTTTATTTATTGCCTATATTGCTCTTAAGAACGCAGGTTTAATTGCTCCATCTGAGACAACCACAACCACTTTAGGAGATTTAACTCAACCAACAACTTTAGTGGCGATCACAGGAATTTTAATTGCTTTTGCCCTTGTCGTTCGAGAGATCAAAGGTGCTTTATTCTGGGGCATTATTGCCACCTCATTATTAGGATGGATTTTTGGGTTAACTCCCCCACCTAAAGGTATTATGAGTATACCACAATTGCCCACAGATTTGTTTGGTCAAGCTTTTGTCGGTTTAACCCAAATATGGCAGATTAATATTTGGGAAATCTTTCGTATTGTATTAGTTTTTCTTTTTGTAGATCTATTTGATACTGTAGGTACACTTACTGGACTAGGTACCAAGGCAAGATATATTAACAAGAAAGGGAAATTTCCTGGAGTAAATAGGGCTTTAATGGCAGATGCTATTGGTACAACTGCTGGAGCAATTATGGGAACTTCCACTGTTACTACTTATATTGAATCCGCATCAGGGATTTCTGAAGGAGGGCGTAGCGGATTTACTGCAGTAGTTACAGCACTTTTATTTGTTGTTGCTATCTTTTTTATTCCTCTATTATCTGCTATTCCTACTTTTGCTACTGCACCTGCTTTACTGATTGTTAGTATCTTAATGATGAGTGCTGTCAAGAATATTCTTTGGGATGATCCTGGAGAGTCTATTCCCTCTTTTTTAACGATTATTATGATGCCCTTAAGTTATTCTATTGCTGAAGGATTAGCTTTTGGTCTAATTACTTTCCCTTTACTAAAAACTTTTCAAGGTAAACCACAGGAAACTACAAGTGTTATGTGGATTTTAGCTTTAGTATTTATCCTGAGATTTCTATTAAATTAATCATTCTAAGTAATTGTAAAGAAAAGGCAAAATCTCCCCAATTATTGTAATAAACATGTTGTTCTATACACAATTTTTAGAGATTTAATATAGCCTAAACCCCATTTTTTAGCACTTTACCTGCCATCACTTTTTCAGTATTTTTTTCTATCAAATCATATTGGCGAAAAAAGTGTGTCAGCTATATCCTTATTGGATACTAGTTTTTATAGATTTGTAGTTTATTTTAAGTATTAGGTAGCACAGCTATAAATTTTACAAATTTTGACTAAAAAAGATATAATTATTATACATAAAATAAATATGAATATAACTAAGATATTGATGACTAATAACCGTTGGAAATTTTGGATTGATCGTGGGGGTACATTCACAGACATAGTTGCTAAATCTCCCGAGGGTAAAATTATTATTCATAAACTACTATCAGAAAATCCAGAACACTACCCTGATGCACCAGTTCAAGGAATTAGAGAAATATTAAAAATTTCTCAGAATCAACCTATACCTTTAAAAGAAATAGAAGTAATTAAAATGGGTACAACTGTTGCTACAAATGCTTTATTAGAAAGAAAAGGCGATCGCACAGTTTTAGTCATTAATAAAGGTTTTAAAGATGCACTAAGAATTGGTTATCAAAACCGCCCTAATATTTTTGCTCGACAAATTATTTTGCCAGAAATGCTCTATGAAAAAGTCATCGAAGTTGAGTCACGTTATACAGCTAAAGGCGAAGAAATAATTCCACTTCAAACAACAGAGTTAATTTCTCAACTTCAAACAGCATATAATGAAGGAATTAGAAGTTGTGCTATTGTATTGATCCATGGTTATCGCTACCCAAAACACGAACAAAAAATTCAAGAAATTGCTGAAAAAATTGGATTTACTCAAGTATCTGTTTCCCATGAAGTTAGTCCTTTAATGAAATTAGTTAGTCGGGGAGATACTACTGTAGTTGATGCTTATTTATCACCAATTTTACGACGATATGTTAATCAAGTTCGTGATTTTTTACTAGAAAAATCAGGAGGTAATAAGAAACAGGGAAAGGATGTTTTAAATAGTAGCAATTCCCCAGATATTAACTTAGTTAAATTAATGTTTATGCAGTCAAATGGGGGTTTAACAGATGCTCATAAATTTCAAGGCAAAGATAGTCTATTATCTGGTCCTGCTGGTGGAATTGTTGGAGCAGTTCAAACAAGTAAAAATGCAGGTTTTTATCAAATAATTAGCTTTGATATGGGTGGCACATCTACTGATGTTGCTCATTATGCTGGAGCTGCAAATCAAATAATAGAATATGAACGAGAATTTGAAACAGAAATTGCTGGAATACGTCTACGAACTCCTATGATGTCGATACATACTGTTGCTGCTGGTGGAGGTTCAATTTTATTTTTTGATGGTGCCCGTTATCGTGTTGGACCTGAATCTGCAGGAGCAAATCCTGGGCCGGCTGCTTATGGAAAAGGCGGACCTTTAACAGTGACAGATTGTAATTTAATGGTGGGAAAAATACAGCCAGAATTTTTTCCTAAGGTCTTTGGTAAAGATAGAAATTTACCCTTGAATTTAGAGATTGTTCAAGAAAAGTTTGCTCAATTAACAGCAAAAATAGGTGATAGTAGAAAACCGGAAGAAGTAGCAAGTGGATACTTAGCGATCGCTGTCGAAAAAATGGCAAATGCAATTAAAAAAATTTCTCTCCAAAAGGGTTATGATATTTCTGAATATACACTTTGTTGTTTTGGCGGAGCGGGAGGACAACATGCTTGTTTAATTGCTGATTCTTTGGGCATGAAAAAAATATTTATCCATCCTTATGCTGGAGTTTTATCAGCTTATGGTATGGGATTAGCAGATATCCGAGTGATGAAAGAAAAAGCAGTTGAAAAAACATTAACTCCTGAATTATTACTAGAGTTAGAGCAAATTTTTACTACGCTAGAAATGGAAACAAAACAAGAGTTAATCACAGGAAGTTTCTCCTCTCAAGATTCAGATTTAGAATCTATTTTTTGTCATTCAGTATTATCTAAAGTTCGCCTCAAATATCAAGGTAGTGACTCAGTATTAATAGTAGACTTTGCTAAAAATATCTATACAGTAAAGGCTGAATTTGAAACAGCTCATCGACAAAGATATGGATTTATAATGACAGAAAAATCCTTAATAGTTGAAGCTGTTTCTCTAGAACTTATTCAGCATATGGAAACTCCCGAAGAAATAGAAAAATATCCTAACCAAAAATCTCCTACAACTCCAGTTACAACAACACAAATATACACGGCAGAAAAATGGCATGATACTCCTATTTATTTAAGAGAAAATCTACAACCAGGAGACAAAATTAATAGTCCTGCTTTAATAGTCGAAAAAACCGGAACTAATGTTATTGAACCGGGATGGCAAGCAGAATTAAATGCCAAAAATCACCTGATATTAACCAAAAGTAAAACTACAGAAAAATCTATATATTTAACCACTAAGTTTCAAACAAAAACTTCAACTTCAGCAGACCCAGTAATGCTAGAAATATTTAATAACTTATTTCGAGCGATCGCTGAACAAATGGGAATTACATTACAAAATACCAGCTCATCAGTAAATATTAAAGAACGCCTCGACTTTTCCTGTGCTATATTTGACCAAGATGGTGAATTAGTTGCCAATGCTCCTCATATTCCCATACATTTAGGTTCTATGAGCGAAAGTGTTAATGCCTTAATTTATGACAAAGGTAACACATTCAAACCAGGAGATGTTTATGTTTTAAATAATCCCTATAATGGCGGTACTCATCTACCAGATATAACAGTTATTACTCCCGTGTTTTCAACTCTAGAAAAACCCAAAAATTCTTCTGTAATTGCAAAGGATAACTTGGAAAACAAGAGCAATAATATTTTTTTTGAAACCAACTATACCGAAGAAATTGTATCCGATACAAATATTACTTTAAACAATAATTATATTACTCAAAAATCAAAGTATATAAACTTTCCTAATAATAAAAAATTGATTTCGGAGAATGAGGCAAATATTTCCCTAACTTCTCTTAAAAATAGAGAAAAAATAAGAACCCCTATATTTTATGTCGCCTCTCGCGGACATCATGCAGACATTGGTGGAATTACCCCCGGTTCCATGCCTCCCCACAGCAAAACAGTTGAAGAAGAAGGAATACTAATAGATAATTTCCAACTTGTAAAAGACGGAAAATTTCAAGAAACAGAACTATTAAAAATTCTCAGCTCCGGCAAATATCCTGCTAGAAACACTAAGCAAAATATTGCCGACTTACAAGCACAAGTAGCTGCCAATGAAAAAGGTGTACAAGAACTACAAAAAATGACGGCATATTATGGCTTAGAAACCGTACAAGCTTACATGAAATTTGTTCAAGATAACGCCGAAAGCTCAGTACGTAAAGCTATCAAAAAATTATCTTCATCACTCACGAACAAAACTGCAACCTCTATCCTAGATGACGGCAATAAAATTTCAGTTGCTGTTAGTATCGACAAAAAAAATCTTAGTGCAAAAATAGATTTTACAGGTACATCTCCTCAACTTTCCAATAACTTCAACGCACCAACTGCAGTTTGTAAAGCAGCAGTATTATATGTCTTTCGTACTCTAGTTGATGATGATATTCCTCTTAATGCAGGTTGTCTGAAACCATTAGAAATTATTATTCCTCAAGGTAGTATGTTAGACCCAAAATATCCCGCAGCAGTAGTAGCAGGAAATGTAGAAACTTCTCAAGGGATCGGAGATACTTTATATAATGCTTTGGGAATAATGGCATCATCTCAAGGAACTATGAATAATTTCACTTTTGGTAATAGTAAATATCAATATTATGAAACTATTTGTGGGGGTTCCGGTGCAGGTACAGACTTTGATGGCACTGATGCAGTGCATACTCACATGACTAACTCCCGCTTAACGGACCCCGAAGTTTTGGAGTGGCGCTTTCCAGTATTATTGGAAAGCTTTGCTATTCGTTCTGGGAGCGGGGGTAAAGGTTTATATAAAGGTGGTAATGGAGTAGTTCGGCGGATGCGTTTTTTGGAACCCATGACTGCTGGAATATTATCAGGTCATCGCGCTGTTTCTACCCTTGGTTTAAATGGTGGGGGTGATGGCTTAGTAGGGAAAAATTATGTGGAACGGAGTAATGGGAAAGTTGAAGAGTTGGGGGGAACTGCCACTGTTGAGATGAATATAGGTGATGTATTTGTAATTGAAACTCCAGGTGGTGGGGGAAACAGTAGTTTCGTGAAGTAATGTTTGTTCTTTTAGACTCAGGGGGTGGCAAGCTAGCTGAAAGCTATATATAAAATATTATTTACCAAATAAACTGAAAAATACTTCAACTTAAAGAAAATACTTATTGAGAATAGAACGGTTATAGTGTTTTCGCAGAGGGTTCTGTTATTAGTAGTGCAGGGCCCTCCCAACAAACCTTACTTTTGGTTTATTAGTTATTAATTAAAAAAACTTTTGCAATAGCTAAAAATACTCTAAAAAAGAGTTAGTAATGGCAAATAAAAATTAATAAAAATGAATATATTAGGTTTTTTATCAAGACTTTATGAAACTAAATTTAAATCCATCTTAAGTAGCAAAATTACAAATATTACTATATATGAGTATCAGTACATAAAACCATAAAAATCTCAAAATCAAGTAATTATTTTCTCCTACCAATAAAATTAGAAAGTAAGCGAAAACATATATAAGGAATTAAGTTTACCTCTCTTCTAATTCCCTATTGTCAAAATTTTAGCTATATTAGATTTAAGAATTATCCTAACTAAAAACTGCACCTCTAGTATTAATTTCTAAAGCTTGTACTTGTGTAACTACTCCTTGGTTTTCCCAAGCACCAGTCATTGCTGCTATTACTTTTGAACTTGTGAGTGAGTTTGTTAACGCTAATAAAGTCGGACCTGCACCACTAATGACCATTTCATAGGCACCAGCATTTAAAGCAGCAGAACGCACATATTCATATCCTTTAATTAGAGATTTACGGTATGGTTGGTGAATTTTATCTTGCATTCCCGCTTGTAACCATTCTCCATAACCAGTTTCTAAGCCTCTTAACAAAATTCCCAGATGAGCACAATTAAATATAGCATCAGAACGAATGTATTCTGTTGGTATAACTCGTCGCGCTTCTGTTGTTGAAAGCTCAAAATCTGGAATTGCTACTACTGGCACAATATCAGGATGCCAGGGAATGTCGCATACAACCCAACCTTTGGAGGTAGAGGCAGTTAAACGACAGCCACCAAGTAAGGCAGGTACAACATTATCTGGGTGTCCTTCAATAGCGATCGCTAGATTCATCACTTCAGTTTGACTTAAAGGACTACCTGCTAGTTGATTTGCCCCTAGCAAACCTCCGACTATTGCGGTAGCCGAACTTCCTAATCCTCTGGCCAATGGTACACCCAAATCAATTTCTACTAGTACACATGGGGGAGTTTGATTGATATATTCATATAACTTTACAAATGCTTGATAGGCAAGATTGTTTCTATCTGTGCTGACTTTTGGAGCTTCTTTGCCTGTAACAGTGATTTTTACTTCTATTGCGCTATCCGCAATAGAGAACTTGAAGCGGTTATATAAGGAAATAGCAGCACCGAGGCAGTCAAAACCGGGGCCTAAATTAGCAGTAGTTGCAGGAACGCTAACTGTAATAGAGGAAAGTGTGGTCATAGTATAAATAGTTAGAGTAGTTTGGTTTGCTTAGAAGAGTAGGAATTTTTACAGTTGACAATATTATTTTGGCTATGCGCAATAGAGTAAGGTATGGCGATAGCAAACAGGAACAGAATTCTATTACTAGGTTTAATCTGGCGTTGAATTTTGGTGGTAGTTATAGTTCTCCGTATATTGTCATACTAACAATATTATTATCAGGACTTACCCAAACACAGTACATATAGCGTAATGTTAAAATGAAATTTTCAATACTATAATTAGTTTTTTTTCGGGCGTTGCTGAAAAGTAATGATAAATTTTGTAGAATTCAAAACATGAAATTCGAGAAATGTAACTCCACCCAAACCAAGAAAAATCTACGAATATGTGGCCAAAAGTATTTCCCATGTCGAATCTTTGGTCATCAATTCCTTGAATTATCTAAGAGTAAACCCTATTGACCACAGATTCAAGAACTATATCTAAAGATTTATCTCAATTGCATGGGTTGATGAGCTATCCAAAAAGTAACAGAAGTTTATCATGCAACCATAATCAAATAGATTAAACATGCAGATCTAAAATTACCAGATGTTCCCAAAGAGCAAGAGATACCTGAAATTAATGAAATTGATCAGTTACAGCCTTTTTAAGGCCACAAGAAACACAAAGCTAAGATTTGGACAGTAGTCAATCATTAGAAGTTAGGAACCTTGTTGTTAGTCCTAGACAATTTACTGACGCAACCTTTCCGCGTTTTATATCCCTACACAAAACGCAGCAGCGAAACTTTAGAATATTTCAGGACTTACGCAAACGCCCTATATATTATATAGCTTACTTTTCTAAACCCCTTGAGATGCTCAAATATTCTATTCGTCTTCTGCTGTACTATCTAAAATTTTATACTCTTCCCACCTTACCATAGATCATTACTAATCAGAAATGCCCAAAATATATATAGTAGCCGGAGTATAGCGTTAAACATTGAAAATATTAAAACTCCCTCATAAATTACTTCTGAATTCTGACTTAGCAACTTTTGACTTTCGTCCTGCTATATCTACCATTCCCATAATTTGGTTTCGGAGGTATTCCCATAGTGAAAAAACTTAGCAGGAGTCTCCTGTTTAAGTTCTTTATTGAAAGAAAGACTCCTGCCTTTGACATATTATTAAAGTTTATAGAAAATTTTACTCAAATTTTTCTAACTGGTCTAGTCGCAACCAAATATTCGGAGTCGGTACTTTGCCGAATTTGATAAAAGCGTAATCTCCCCTAGTATCAACAATTTCTCCCTGACTCTCAAATATGTAAGCAGGAAACCTATTGTCACTTGCTTTCGCTTCTAAGCTATTCTCTAGTTTTTCTCGCACAACACGAACTAAACTACCTTTTTTAATCTCTGCCATATATGATTTCCATTTGTTGTCTTTTCTACATTAAATTCTAATAGGGAAATTATAAATTGATCTTTTTTGATCTTTACTTATTCTATCTTTTCCCATTTTATTAAACTTATCCAAACTTACATGGATCAGGAATCTTATCAGCTTGAGAGTTAGCTTCGGTGTTTCACCCTTATCCCACTGACCGCAGTCTATAAATTATCTTCAGGAGCAAGCTTCAAATAGCAAAGAAACCCAAGCTACTTATTCACATAATATTATAAACTACCCATACTGCTACAATATCGCTATATATGTATAATTTTAAATAAATATAGTTTATTTTTTTATTTAACTCTCAAGTTCCCTATTGCCCGTGTTCTGATTGCATTGCTACAGTAGTAGTGGTGATTAATGTGGTAAAATTAAAGGATATTTATATTTTTATAGACTGAACTATTTAGGGACAGAAGTTTTTTAGGATCTGAAGCTTAAAGGTTAGTTGACATTTTTTTTGCTACTACAATTTATTATCGCCGGGACGAAACTTGACCCTAGTCTGACCCTAGCCTAGTGCATCAATTTTTTGTTTAGGACTGGTCGTTTAGTCTTAATATCCCCATCTTCTCATCTTCCTCACTCCCTATTATTTTTGACATTGAGGACAAAAATGAGTAGACCGTCCCGCTAGTTTAATTTTTTCTAAAGGTGTATTACAAATTCGACATGGTTGACCAGCACGACTATAAACCCAAGCTACACCTCCATAATTACCATTAACTCCCTTTACATTAAGAAAGTTGCTGAAAGTTGTACCACCTGCATTTATAGCAGTTTGTAAAACTTTAAGTATGGCTAGGTGTAATTGTTCTATTTGTTTTTCTGTCAAATCTTTACATATAGTTGTTGGTCTAATACCACTGAGAAATAGAGCTTCATCAGCATAAATATTACCTAACCCGGCAATGGTTGTCTGGTCTAAAAGAGCTGTTTTAATTGGTCGATGTCTTTTGTAAAGTTTTTTATTAAGGTATTTTGGAGAAAATTCTGGAGAAAATGGTTCAAGACCCAGTTGTTGCAAACCAGTTATAACTTTAGATATTTCTTTTCCTGGTGGTACTCCCCACATCTTGCCAAAAGTGCGTTGATCTACAAATCTCAATTCATAATTAGAGCTATCTTTATCTCCTGAAGAGTTATGACCAAAAAATAATCTTACTCGTGTGTGTTTGTGCAGACTCTCTTCTGGGTTTACCCATAAGAGTTGGCCTGTCATTCGTAGATGTACTCCTAACCAACCATCTTCATTTTCGTATTCTTGAAGTTTTGAGTTTTTTTTGCCCCATTTATAAAGTTGGGCAAGTAAATATTTACCTTGTCGATGCCATTGGGCGATCGCTTTTCCTTCCAACCCTCTCAAAAAATCAGCTACAGAAATTGGGTAAGCAAGCGTACGTTCTAATAGTACTTCCCCACCCAATATTCTTTTATTGAGAGTCAGTTGATTTAAACCTTGTTTTACTATTTCAACTTCCGGCAGTTCTGGCACAGTACTAAATATTTCTCACAGTATTTATTATTATATAGACACCCCATCTGAAGGCACCAACTGAGCCTCTTCTTCAATGGCCAAATTTTCTATTTCTGTAACAAATTATTCTGGACTCTTTAGATTATATGCCGTAGTTTTTAACCTAGTCCATATCTTGTAAGAAATAAATCTATACTAATTCTAAACTATAGCACAATAGATTCACAAAAATTAAGCTTACTTCCAAAGTAACTAAAAATTTAGATTATAGATTAACCCTACAAAACTGATTGAAATTGACGTGAAAAATACTAATATATTAAACTCTAGTCTAATTATACCATAGAATATGACAAAATCAAAAATAATAATTTTAAAAGCTATAATTAATATCCTCAAAACTATAAATACAACATCTTGAGTCGTGGAGGGCTAGATAGTTAGTCTTGAATAGTATAAAAATAGTATAGGACAGATGGAAGCATTAGACTTATGGGAAATTCTTGGGAAGACAAAAACCCATGCTAATGCTCAGTAAATAGATTAAGTAACTTCTGTCATTGAAGCCAGAATTATTATTGAGGTTTATCGTCCCCGTGCTTTTACGCCGGGGAGTATGTCAGTTGTCTAATTTAATTTAGAAGTAAGCAGTTAGTTAGCTAAATGCTACTCATACTTTTAATGTTTTGAAATGACAAAGCTCCTAATTCCTACTTTAAAAGAAATGGAAATGATACCCGACCACTATTCTCGCAGTACTTCGCAGAAAATGCTAACAAAAATTCATACCAATATTATGAGTGCTAACAATTGTTAACAATGTACAGCAAGATTAATTGGCTGAGGGGTATCTATCAATGTCTACAGAAAACCTGTAGACGCTTTTAAGAACTTCCGTCGTCTTGGTGGCTCGGGACTCACAGAAGTTTCAATTACTAGAAATATCTAAAGGTAACTGATTAGGAATTTGCTTAGACGGTAGCCTGGTTTGACACCACAAACTACTCTATTTGTCAGATTTTACCAAAATCTATATAACTTGATTCAGTATAACTAGATCAATATATATAAACTTATGTGAATAAATATTAAATCTTCAACAATAGTTAACTAATCTCTACAACTTCATCTATAGCAAAGTTATTAGTATTAACCCCAGTTGGACTACCACTGGAACCAGCGTAATTTACTTTATCAAAGCGAACAATAACTGGATACTTAATGCCACTTTTGTCAACAGAAGCAACTGTACCAACATCCTGATACCAGTAGGATTCTTTGCGTAAAATCCGAACTTTAGAACCACGTTTAACCATGATTTTTTCCTTAAACTCTTAAACTAGAGTATAGTAAAATTATGATATTATCGTATCTCTTTTTTGTCTGATTTTTTTTTAAGTTTTATTGCAATTAACTAATTTAGATTTTACTAAATTAATATTTTTACCAACTTATTCTCTAGAGAGAGTTACCTATAGAACTATGCTGTTCAAAATCAAAAAAATTCCTGGGTTCTTATAGAGATAAAACCTTAGAACAATTAGAGCGAGTTATTAACTTAGCCTTGGCGGAGTAAGTGCAGCAGCCATATCACTCAAATTACTGAAGATGATGCTGTGGATTTTTTATATAATTGTGGTTTGTTCAAATGAAAACCACTGTAATAATACCAATTCATAAACTTAAGCTAAATTGTTTTTTTCACGTTTACCTACTTATATTTAATCTTTAATGTTAACTTTAAAAATTTATATTAACCTTTGATTTAGTTATCTTGAACTACAATCAAATTGTTTATACTTTAATTTTTTTATTTAGTAATATTAATTACTATGTTTCTTCCTGTCTTTGACCATTACGAAATACTCCAGGAAATCGCTTTCCTTTACTATCTATAATACTTCCTACCCCATGAGGTATTCCACCTCTTAGTTCTCCTTCATAGCGAATTCCATCAGGATATATACAACTACCTTTGCCATCTAGTGCATCGTTATAAAAATTTCCTTGACACCGCATTCCATTAGCACGAGTAAACACTCCTGGGCCAAAAGCAGATCCGGCAAAGAATTCTCCCTGATAGCGATCGCCATTGGCATAAATAAATTCCCCTTGACCTACAGGCTGACTACTAGTAACACCACTAGAGATATTTCTTACTAAGTTAAATTCTCCCACAAAGCGATCGCCATTCTCAAAAATAATTGTCCCAGACCTAATTTGTCCATTTTGGAAGACTCCTGTCACTCTAGCATCATTGGAGAATATAAAAGTACCTTGTCCATTAGGACGACCATCACGAAACTGTCCTTCGTAGCGATCGCGATTAGCATAGACATATATACCCCTTCCTTCTGGCCTTCCATTTACAAAATCCCCATCATAATTATCTCCTCCGGGGTAATTACACTTAACTTTGCCTGTGGGAGGGTTACCCGTACAAATAGGTGTTTCTCTTTGTTCTTGTCCCATTAAAGGCTGAGGATCCCACATTATAATTATGTATCCTAGGCAAGAACCTGTTAATATTATCTTTCTTAGTTCTTTGATTGATAGCAGCATAGTCATTTCAGTTATCACCTTATCAGTTATCACTCTATCAGTTAATAATTAACTCCAGAAATAGGCTTGAAATCTGAAATTTTCTTTTTTTTTTACCCCCTTTAAAGAAGAGGCTTAAAATCTAAAATTTCCTTTTTTATCCTCTTTCAATGAAGAAACTTTTGAATTTATTTCTTAGTCAATATCAAGATTGCTTAATATATATAGCAGCAATCTTGTTTGTTTTAATTGCTTAACAAATATCTGTGCTTTTTAGAGGATAGGAAATATGCATCAGGGCAACACAAAGGATTTTGGTACACTCTTATAAATTCTAGCATTTTTTATAAATCATTTCATTTAACCTTCAGTAGTTGTCGGCTTACTTCCTACCTCTTTGAAAACTTCTACACCACTTTGCTCAAAAACAACAATTGGGTCAGCACCCATCTTCAAGTCAACTCTCTTGACCAATACCTGTCCATTAGCCAACCTTTGTCCAACTGTTACATATCTACTTGTAGCTTCCCTAGGAACTTTAACAATAATCTGTTTTTGACTTCCTACTTGCACAACCCCGCTAACTTCTATGCCATCAGCAATAGTAGTATCTGGAGGAGGTGGAGGAGGAGGTGGTGGTGGTGGTGGAGGTGGTGGTGGAGGTGGAAAACCAGGACCTCTCCACTGAGCAGGTGGACTTGGTTGGGGTAATTCAGGTAAACTTGGTAATTGTTTAGTAGATGAGCTTGGTAGCTTTAAGGGCTTAGGTAGAACACCAGGACCTCTCCACTGAGCAGGTGGGGTTGGTTGTAAGGGCAATTCAGGTAAACTTGGTAACTGTTGTGAACTAGCTGGTGTGGTTATATTTGGTTGAGAGGAAGGTTTTGGGGAACCTAGGTTTTGATTTCCTGGTATAGTTCTTCTGGTTTGAGATGGCTGTTGTAAATTTGGTGCTTGAGCAACTTCAGTTGGATCTTGACCCTGTGTTATCGGTTGATTTCTCTGTGTTTGTCTCCCAGAGGAGAATAATTCAATATTTGGTAGTGTGGGAAGATCTGGTACTTGTTGACTATCTACTTTAGGAAGTCGTGGAACACCAGGTACTGAGTCTTGAGATGGCACTGGGATAGTTGGTAAATCAGAGAAGGGATCTGAAATTTGAGTTTCTTGTTTTAAGGATTTACTTCTTTCATTCGGGTCTGTAGATCTTGTTAAATTTGTTGCCGTTTTTGACTTTTGGGGAATATCTGGAGATGGAAATACTTTATTAGTAGGTGTTGGAGATGGAGATTCTGAAGGTTCTAACTTTGGAGTTTGAGAAGCCTCAGGAGTATTCACGGTAGAAGTCTCTCTATTGTTAAAAAAGGGAAGAGATTCGCATCCACTTGTCCATAGAGAGAATATACTTAATATTGCTGTTAATAAAAGTTTACGCATTGGCAATTATAAAAAGCCTAATCTTAAATAAGATAGCAATAATTTTGCTCAATTGTACAATGTTTAAGTTAACAACTACGTTCATCTAATACAGAGTTTGTAATTTCAAATACTGAAATAGTCGGTGACTTTCTTCTATGTCCTTATTGGTATATTTCGAAACTATTATCACTTGCCACTATTGTACTATTTTAGTATTTGAGCACCAAGCAATGGAGGCTTGTGTTTCAGGAGGAGTTAAGTATATTTGGTAACTTTTGGCCTTGTATATCTAGTAATTACCCTACTAAAGATTCTGCTTGTATTAGTTTTGGTATTGAGATTTAAAGTATAATTTAACATATTTGTCTACCCCTGGTGAACTAATACAACTGGCTAAGGTTCTTGTCCTGAATTTCCAAAATCTAGCTGCTTTTCTAAGTTTCACTTGAGAACTTTTTCTCTTTCTTCTAGGTTAATTGATGATGCGCTCAAGGTAGTAACTTTAGTAACTGTACTAGATTTTTGTAATTGTCTGGCAATGAGATGATGAATCAGAGAAGGAGTTTAGACCTGATACCAGATTTGCTTATAAACACTTTGATCATCTGATTATCTTATAAGTTGCACCTCAAGGTCACTCATAGCGAGCAAATTCATATCTAAATATCCAAAAAGCTAATATTGTTTAACTGATAAAATACAATAATAATTTCTTGATTTTAAGTTTAGTTTGTATATAGTTGATATGATAGTTAATTGTAGCCTTAATAATTAAATTTTTCAGTTTTTCATTCCCACAATATCAAAATTTGTCCTAATTGAGTCGTCAGCTATAAACTATTCTTTATAGTTTTAGAAGTAAAATTTATTAATTAAACTATAATATAATTAGTATTACTAGAAAAGCTGCGTTCTAGGCCGGAATTGTATATTCATTTAAACCTCGTTTTTAATAGGGGGTTTTTATGGCTGATAGCTAAATGGTGGCTAAAATTAAATCATTTATAAAAATTTCAGAGTATTTATTTATCTTACCTTTGGGGTTTAAATATTGATTTTTTCCTATGATTAGTTGAAATAATTAAAATTAATATAAGGAAATAGAAAAATTTTAGAGTAAAAAGTAACGGATTAATCAAGTATATAACTTATATTTTAATAAATAGATAAAAAAATGCTCAAATTATAGTATTTTAATATTTTTCAGTATCAAGCTGATTTGGAGGGTATAATAAAGTAATAAATTATGAGTAATAGTTATAGTAATTATTCTAGATGATTGAAGCTATTGAAAAAAAAATGAAGATGCTATTGCTTTGGATAAAATAACTCATAGAAATAGTCTTTTGTACGCTTATCCAAAAACTTTAATTTAAGCTTCTGGATCAGCTAATTATTAAACCAATTTAGGATAAATAAATAGGTAATAAATTATGAAGAATGGTTCTATATCTCCGGTTGTACTAATTATTTTAGATGGTTGGGGTTATCGAGAAGAAAAATATGGAAATGCTATTGCTGTGGGTAAAACACCTAATATTGATAGTCTTTGGCAAGCTTATCCAAGAACTTTAATTCAAGCTTCTGGGAAAGCAGTAGGTTTGCCGGAAGGTCAAATGGGTAACTCAGAAGTTGGTCACTTAAATATCGGAGCGGGACGAGTTGTTCCTCAGGAATTAGTGAGAATTTCTGATGCAATAGAAGATGGCTTAATAGTACAAAACCAAGCTATTAAAAAGATTTGTCAAGATGTAATAGAGCGTAATTCTAAACTACATTTAGTAGGTTTATGTTCCTCTGGAGGAGTTCATTCTCATGTAAATCATTTATTGGGTTTACTGGATGTGGCTAAGGCAAAAGGAATTTCTGATGTTTGTGTTCATGCTATTACTGATGGACGTGATACAAATCCTAAGTCAGGGCTTCATGTACTTAAACAAATAGAATATCATACTAATCAAATTGGCATAGGTAGAATTGCTACAGTTAGTGGTCGCTATTATGCAATGGATCGGGATAAACGATGGGACAGAATTCAAAAAGCTTATGAAGTAATGACTCAGGATGGTTATGGAACGGGTTGTTCTGCTTCAGATTTACTACAAAAGTCTTATGCTGAAGGTATAACAGATGAATTTGTGCTCCCAGTTAGAGTAGCTCCAGGAGCTGTGGAACCTGGAGATGGTGTAATTTTCTTTAATTTTCGTCCAGATCGTGCCCGTCAATTAACTCAAGCTTTTGTAGCTCCAGATTTTAATGGGTTTGAACGCCAAACAATTCAACCATTAACATTTTTGACTTTCACTCAGTATGATTCTAGTTTTCCAGTTTTAGTGGCTTTTGAGCCTCAAAATTTTAATAATATTCTCGGACAGGTAATTTCCCAACATGGTCTGCGTCAGTTCCGTACTGCGGAAACTGAAAAGTATGCTCATGTAACTTACTTTTTTAATGGGGGTTTGGAACAACCATTTGAGGGTGAAGACCGAGAATTGGTTCAAAGTCCAATGGTAAGTCATTATGATGAAGCACCGGAAATGTCTGCAGAAGATTTGACAGAAGTGGCGATCGCTGCGGTTAAAAAGCAAATATATTCTCTAATTGTTATTAATTATGCTAACCCTGATATGGTCGGTCATACCGGTGCGATGGATGCTGCAGTAAATGCGGTTCAGACAGTTGATCATTGTCTGGGAAAACTTTTACAGGGTATTAGTAAAGTAGGTGGCACAGCAATAATAATTGCTGACCATGGAAATGCTGAATACATGTGGGATGAAGATGGTAACCCTTGGACAGCTCACACTACAAATTTAGTTCCATTTATACTGATAGAAGGAGAAGTTAGCAAAATTCCTGGCCATGGTACAAAAGTACCACTACGAGAAAATGGGTGTTTGGCAGATATAGCACCAACTATTTTGGAAATTCTCAATCTGCCTCAACCTGCTGAAATGACTGGAAAGTCAATCATTAAGAAGGCAGAGTATGAGCTAAAACCAAATCGTACTCCTGTGCGGGTTGGTTTATAAGCTTCCTCAATACTAAGTATTAGTACATTTTTTGAACTGTAATTAAATCATTAGAAACAAGAGTATGAATGTTGTTCAACTAGCAGAAATTATCTGGATTATATCGGCTATTGGTATTATTGTATTTGTCTTATTACACAGCCCGAAAGGCGATGGAATAGGTGGTATTGGTGGACAAGCTCAATTATTTACCAGCGCTAAGACTGCAGAGATAACTTTAAATCGGATTACTTGGACTTTGTCAGTGATGTTTATGGGTTTAACTGTATTTCTAAGCGCAGGGTGGTTACCACAATAAGAATTCAGAAGGCGGGAAGGTACAAAGTTAAATTTTTAGCAGGGACTAAATTGGAGGTTTTGAGAATATCCTGATTTTCCTGGTCTCTGCTATATTTTCCCAGACAAATGTCTGGGATACTAATAATTATTTTATTCTATTTTGATAAATTTCTCCAAACTATTAATTAATGTGGGTGGCCAACGACGAACATTAGTTACCCAATTAAGGTCTTGATAGCGAGGATCTAATCCTACAGCAGCTACCCAGTTACTCTCCGCTTCTCCGGGTTTGCCTTGTTCCCAGAGACAAGCGGTTAAAGCTGCCCGCATATCAGCAAAGTTAGGATATTTACGAACGAGACTTTTCATGGTTTGCACTGCTTTTTGAGTTTGTCCAATTTGGTAAAGAGCTAAAGAATAATTGGCAAGAGCAAAGGCATATTCAGGAGCTAATTCAGAAGCTTTCTTGTAATCTTCAGTGGCTTTTTCCCATTTTCCTAGTCCTCCTTCTGCATTTCCACGGTTATTATAGGCAACTGGGTCTGTTGGATCTAATTCTATGACTTGATTGTAATCCGCGATCGCCTCTGACCATTTTTTGATTCTTTCATAAGCTATACCACGATTTAGGTAAGCATCAGGAGCTAAGGGTAAGATTTCTATAGCTTTTTCATAATCGGATATTGCCTCTTCTATTTTGTTTTGGCTCAGTCTGATGTTACCTCTGTTGCTCCAGATGGCAGGGTTGTCAGGATATAGTTCTATAATTTGAGTCCATAACTTTTCGGCATTGGCAAACTCACCGTTATTACTAGCATTTAAGGCTTGATCAAATAGATTATGTAATTCTTCTAATTGAGCAGGGGTAATATTTTGTGATTGAGTGGCAGCTATCACATTTGATGGGTTACTAAAGCAAAATAGGAAGAATAAAAGGATTGTTATGAAAAGTTTCTGAATTAAGTGGAGCATATTGATAATTTAATTATACAGTGTGTGAGTAACTTTAATAGAAAGTTTAAGTATAACAATATAGCAATCCTAAGTAGGTTGCGGCAAAATTTCATACTGAAAAAGTTTTGGGAAATTGAATATTTGACCATCCGCAAAAAACTTAAATAGCCACTTAACTACTTTAAAAGAACTGCAAAGATGATAAAAAGTAATACTGAAATTTTTGGTTTGTAACCAAATATCTTCAACAGGATTTTGCTCCGGAGCATTGGGAGCAAATCTTGTACAATTTATCAACAATTCTTCTTCTGATAAGTATTGATTAATTGTCATTAAATATTCTCGAAATTCTTGAGAGTTATGGTAAGTTGCCCCATCCCAAAATATTGCCAATTTGTTGCCCGGTCTTTGCTTCTGCAAATATTTAATAAATTCAATAGTATTTTTAGTATTTCCACTCTCATATTCTTGCACAAGAAATTCCTTGGTTTTATAGTCTAAAGCTCCATAATAAGTCTGTCTTTCTTTTTCATTTTTAATTGCAATTTCTATTCTTTCATCTGTTTTTCCCCAAGCATAACCTAATATGTCTCCCCATAGAAGATGACATTCATCAATCATAAACACTGTAAGCTTTCCAGTTTCTATTTCTGGTTGCCATTTAGCTAAAAATTCCTGTATTTCTTTTCTTTTAACTTCTACTAATTCATCATTTTTAGCAGGATTCTTTTTTTGAGTTTTTTTCCAACTTATGCCCGCTTCTTTAAACAAGTTATAGTAACTTTGATTAGACTCAAAAACCACATCATATTGCTCCTGTAAGTAGTTTTTTAAATCTGATAACCTAAGATAATCTTGTGCTCTCAACCACTCAATTGTTTTCTCTTTTTCGACCGTTTTTAAGTAACCTTGTCTCCCTTGATACTGAAGCCTTAAACTTTCTACACCATGAAATAATGCTTGGTTTTTCCATTCACTAATAAAACTGTGAGAAACATTTAATAATTCTTTGACTTCATGGTAGGATTTTCCTGACAAGGTCATTTTTACGGCCAAGGCCCTTTTAATTTCTTTAGACTCTTTTGTTTGATTAATAAAATCATTTAGTTTATCTATAATATTCATTTTTTGTCTTTTTCTTAGATCTGTTATTCTTACTATTATATCTGTTGCGACCAATATGGGATTGCTATATTAGTAGGTCTAACTTGAAAATACAGGTTAAAAAAACCTAATATATAAGTCTGATTAATTGGTTATAATAACCGGCTACCTTAAGCAATTTTAGATAAATTCTACTGTAAGCTTAGTAAATTATTTCTTGGCAAATGACAAACCTAGACAGGTTTAGAATTTGTGTGCTTTTAGCTGCTGTAAGCTCACAAATCTACAATATATTTCCAAGTATATTAAGTACAAAGTAATATAATATTAAACCTGAATAATCATTGATAAAAAAACTTTCTGGTGGTAAGCGATAATTCTATCCTTCTGCCTCGTGCTATCTAGCTTCTACCTTATATCCTAAAAGGTGTAAATATTCAACCGGACATGATATAATATATAATCGCTTAATTCAGTGTGAAAAAAATATTTTATCTTCAGCAATTAGCATAATATTCTTCTGTTCTCTTTCTTCCTTACTCCTGAGTTCTAAGTACTGAATCCTAATTAACTATCTAGTTATACTAATAATACTGGATTTGATATAGTCTAATCAACTCTCTTTCCTGATGTGGTTTGGGGAGGAAAATTATTCCCTCTTTTTTTAGGAGAAGAGTCTGGGGTGTGGGTTAAATCTAAGTACAGGACAAAAATTTTAAAAAAATCAAAAATCAGCTATTTCACTAGGTATATCAAAAAACATATTACGCAAAAATCTAGACTATATGGAAAAAACTTTGAGCTTTACCCCTATGTTTTTTGACCAGCACAGGACGATACTCATCTAACCAAACACCCACTCGGTCTACCTAACACAGTGTCAAAGTAAATAAAAATTCATTTTAGTTATACTTTCTGGTTCAGTTATATGAGTAGACTCAAGGTCAAAACTTTCTCTTTTAAGGCAACCAAACCACCTTTCTATCTGCCAGTGACGACTATAATATTGAATCTAATTTACCCTGGGCGAGTGCTAACTACAATTTAACAGTTCTCCTGATTCCAACTTCAAAGTTGATACATACATCCACATTCCTCAAACAGGAAATTCTCCAAATACGACGATGTTTGGACAAACTTCTAATTTCACCAATGGTTAAATTGCTAAAAATCACGTTCCCAGGCAAATATTGGCGTCCATCACCAATTAAGTCTGTGTAAGGAATTCTGATAGGAAACCCCCAATTACCAGAAAGATATTTAAACTATTCTTTGCCCACAAATTCTCTATGTGCTATTAGATAGCCGACTTTTTGGTGACCTAACAATAAGGCAAACTTCTTCATCATATCTAGAGGTTCTGATGTTTGAGAATTTCTTTTTTTGGAAACATCTGCCCAAATATGAGAATTGCCAAGCCTTAATAAACAACCCCCAACATGAGAATATTGTATGTATGTTTACCAGGCTGGTACTAAGTTCGGTAATTACTCAAAACCAATTTTTGCAAGCAGTCCATGATTGTAATCACAACCTGGAAAAATTCCCTAGTATCTATGTCAAAGTTGGGGAAAACCTTTGTAAGCGTTTGTAATACCAATTTCCTAAAGTCCGACTACACATAATGCTTCAAGAATAAAATCATATCCTGTACAAGAAGCAATATCTTTTTGACTAAATCCAGTTAATATATTTCTCAGGATTCTGCGTCAGAAATCTAAGGAATCGAAAACTCGATTTTTCAAGAATTTTTTCACCTCTTTCCACAGTCTTTCAATGGGATTAACTTCGGGACAATAAGGAGGTTGAAATAATAAAATGATGTGATCAGGGATAGATAAATCATTCCCTAGATGCCCTCGCCCGTTATCTAGTTGAATAATATGAATCTCTTCAGGATATGTTTGAGAAAAAAGCTCTAAAAATCTTTCAAAGCAAGGAGTATCTAGATGACTAAATTCATAAAAAAAGGAATCTCCTGTTTTTGGTTCTACTAAACCATAAAGCCATAGATATTTAAATAGCCATTGATATAAACCAATGGGCTTAACACCGCAAGCAGTAATGACTTTACCTGTTATAGTTTTTAATCCAATTCTAGTCTCGTCTTGACACCAATAGCGAATTGGCAGTTGATTTTCCGAATATTTATTAATTAACTTAATTTTCTCTTCTAGTTGAGATGAGAGTTTTTTTTAAAGTTTTCTTGAGCTTCTTTATTTTGTTTTATGTGATTTGGACGTGGAACTTTTAATTTACTTTTTAATTTATATCTGACTAATTGATGAACTGTTCGATAAGACAGCTTGATGTCAAAACAAGTCGTTAACCACTGTTGAATTTCACCATAGCTTTGGAAACCTTCCGGGTTTTGCAATTCTGCTTCTAATTTCTCGATTACATTTGGTGGAATTGAACTTGGCCTCCCTCCTAGATTTTTCTTTGGTTCTAGTAAAAGATTCAGTCCACCTGTACGATATTTCCCTAACCATTTTTGTACTGTGACTCGATTGCGTCCTAACATTATCGCAATTTCTTTTACTGTTTCTACTGTTTGAGTTTTCAACCAGTAAATAGTTTGAAGTCTTTCCTTTTCTTGAGCTGTACTCGCACTTTTTAAAAGTTTTTTGAGAGTTTCTACCGATTCATTTATCTCAATTTTTACTACTCCTGACATGGGGACATTTTCTATAATAGGTTACTTCTAAAAGTGTAGCTTAAGTTTATGAAATTAGTATAAGAATGCGGTCTATGTTTCTTTAAGCAAATTTCCTTATGGAGATGATATCATTGATGAGGGTGAGGGGAATGACATTATTTATGGCGGTAACAATGATGACCTCCTCAATGGAGGTTTTTACCACGACCAACTCTATGAAGGAAATGGTAACGACACCTTTTACGGTGGTGCGGGAGACGATACTTGGAACGGGGGTCTGGGCAACGACAGATATAATGGTGGTGCTAGCAAAAATACTTTGATTATTTCTCCAGGAATGGGTTTAGACATAATTCAAGGATTTAAAGATGGCACAGATACAATTAAATTAGAAAGAGGTATAGGTTTTGCTGACTTAGATATAGTTAGTCGTGACAATTCGACTTTGGTTAAAGTAACTGTGACTGAGGAAATTTTAGCTCGTATTTCAGGTATTGATGTCAGTTTAATTGATAAAACTGATTTTATTGTCTAGCTTTTCAGTTGTGTCAGAAAAATAGATCCAGAATTACGTCAATAATAAGTATCCTCAAGCTTACCAGTTTATTAAATGTACTAAAAAAAACTAGGTAAATTCACCATCCAATGAATGATTCAATAATAATTGACATCAAATAATTTCCCGGTTGGTCAGAAAGACTTTATCCTTTTTAACAAAGTTCAAAAATCATTTAGGGGCTACGCGCGTATTTCATTCATCACTCATTACAAACTTAAGGGAGTAAGTACAACAGCCCGCTTCGCCTGACTATAATTTTATCGCTACATATACAAAACTACCCAGAAAATAAAAAAGACATAATTGTGTAAATTATGTCTTCAATAATTATCTTTTGTAAATACATACTCAAACAGACTCAATGGCAAAAATCTCTTTTATTTGAGGTAGTAATATTTGAAAAGCTTTACCGCGATGGGATAGCGATCGCTTAGTTTCAGGAGACATTTCGGCAAAAGTCTTTTTTTCTGAAGGAACATAAAAAATAGGATCGTAACCAAACCCACCATTTCCACGAGTGGAATATAAAATTTCTCCATAGCAAATTCCCTCTGCTTTTAACGCTATTGTACCATCAGGCCTAGCAATAACGAGAGCGCAAACAAATTTTGCTTGACGATTTTGGCTATCTTTCAACTCCCTCAAGACTCGCTCTATTTGTTCCGCAACAGTGGGAGCATAACGAGCAGAATAAATTCCCGGCTTTCCATCCAAAGCATCCACAGCTAATCCTGAATCATCAGCGATCGCCCATTTTTCAGTTACTTTTGCCACTTCACTTGCTTTAAGGCAAGCATTAGCTAAAAAAGTTTTTCCAGTTTCCTCAATTTCTAAATCCTTGGGTTTTAGTTCTAATTGGAGATTCAAATCTGCCATATATTCCTGCATTTCTACAACTTTCCCTAGATTACCAGTAGCTACAACAAGTAATCTAGGAGTTGTTTTTAGAGGAGTAAAATTTTTCATTTCAGTAATCAATTATCAATTATTACCTCTATTTTCCCAAATTCTGCCAACCATTTTTATTATTTGAGAACAAATTACCATAGTGTTCCAACCATAACTGAAATCAATTATCATAACACCAATTCCCATACATGAAGACTGTATTTATTGGAAAATACTCAACCACTACAGAAACTTCTTTTTTTTCAATCAAAACTACCTCCCAACAAACTTAATTCATCTTCCAAAACTTTTTTATATACTGTTGGCAAATGCTTCGTCATAGAATTAGTTTCAATTCCATATCCTAAACTTGTCCATGTACCAGATAATAATTGCAGAACTTGATTTAATTCTCCCCTTCTTAACAACTCAGGAATATCTGCTTTCCAGTATTTGCGATCGCTTAACCAACCATACACAACAGCATCCTGATATTTGGGCTCAAAACTATAAGATTTCCAAAACATAAACGAATCATGATGTCTAGGATAATAACGTTTTGCCATCAGATACCAAGTATTACTTAACATTTGATATCGTCCTGCTGCCGTGCTACAGTTTCCCTTATTTGGACCTGAAACAATTGTGATACACCAGTCTGGATGTTTGCTGAGGTCAGATACCTTTTTACCTGTATAAACAACATGATAAGGCTCAGAATAATTGGATTCACTAGCTGAAATAGTTCGCATTAAGGCCCTAATATAAGGGTCACCACCTTTCATTACTAGTCGAGGCCATTTTTCCTTCTTATTATAATCATTATTTATTGGAGTATTTGATTTACTTATTAAATTTAATTTTCCCTTAAAAACCTGGAAAAAAGATATAAAAGAGACAATAACTATCGATATAAAAATTAGGCGTTTAAAAAGTATGAAACGGACTTTAGAAGGCTGTCGTTTCTTTCTGATAATTTTTGGTCTAACAGAACCCATCTAAAATTTTCAAGGATGATTTTACAAATATTCTTCTGAGAGCTTGTGACAATGAATTACATTTTTTCAAGTCTCTAATAAAAATATAGTTTAACTTAAATAAGCCAAAGCTGCTCCCCATCTTTAAAATGTAAAACAGCTCGGATTTTTTTAGAAAATAATTACTGTATTGAAATAATTTCAAAATTTGCTACGTAGTAAATCAATTTAAAACTACTGCAAAGAGGGAGAACTAAATAATTCTACCAAAGATTTTTCAGGCGCTTTTGCCTGAGTAACAATCTCTACAATTTTATTACAAGCTGCTGATTGAAAAATAGCCTCTACAGAAACTTGTGCGACTTTAGTACGAGGAATACTACCTTCAAATAAGCGATCTGCAGGTTCCATCACAATAGGAAATTGATTGTCATCATTTTTCAAACCACCAGGGCGGACAATAGTATAATTAATACCACTTTTCTTAATATATTCTTCAGCTTGTTTCTTCCAAAATAAAACTAACCAGAACAAATTTAAGGGGTGAAAAAACTTAGACACACAGAGGGATGAAACTAAAACAAAATGTTTAATACCCTTCTGCTTTGAAACATCTACTAAATTTTTAGTTCCTAAATAATCAACCATTAATGGACCAGCAAAATTAAAGTTAGGTTTAGCACCTGTAGCACATAATACAACTGTGCTATCCCCCATAGCATTATAAAGACTAGTAGGATTAAGGACATCCCCCATAACTAGCTCTGCTTTTGGAGGCAGAATTTCTCTAGCCATTTCTAAGTTACGAACTAAAGCTTTAACAGGAATATCTCGTCTTACCAACTCTTGTACGATTCGACGGCCTGTTTGACCAGTTGCTCCAGGAATAAATGCTTTCATATTTCAATGTATATAAAGTTCAAGTTATAAAAAGTAATAGCTTTCAGACCAAAGTCTCCAGACTTGTCATATTTATTTGAGAAACCAGAAATATAGACAACAATTTTCTCTAGTGTAGTTTAACAAAATGAACACTGCTATAATATATTAAATAAATATTAATTATAATTCCATGATTCATACTTTATAAAGATAAATTAATGCTCTTTGGCAATCCTAAAATTATTAAGTATAGTTTATGTATAAAACCAAAATTCTAACCATGCATGAAAATTTGGCAGGACATGAAACTTTAGAAATAGACAAAAAATTGATTAATGATTGTTACCTAAATAAAATAAAAATAAACACATTAGAAAATAATAAAACAACCTGGTTTAAGGTAAAATACAGTGACTATATGCAACTATATGTAGATGTTGAAACTGTAGCAAAGCACTTTAACTCTCACAAGAATTGGTTTTATAGATGCGCTTATCCAATGAAAGTTGAGCCCCTCGGAGAAAATGGCTATGATTTATTAGTTGGAAAATTTGGTTCTTTTGGATACCAGATAGAAGCGAGAGTTGGCTTGGAGCTAGTACCATCAGATTCCCCAAGAAAATATAGAATCAGAAATATTAAATTGCCAAATTATACAGCTCCTGGATATGAAATTAAATTTCAATCAGAAATGGAGTTGGTAGAGTTACCTACAGATCAATTTCATAATCAGAAGGAGATTCAAAAATGGGGACTCCCCAATGTTATGACTGGAGTAGAATGGGATTTAGATTTGACCGTGGGGGTTAAGTTTCCTGAGTTTATTCAGAAAATGTCTCCTACTTTAATTGAGAATACTGGCAATAACTTATTAGTAAAAATAGTGCGCCAGGTATCACGGTATTTAAGCTACAAAACTCAAATAGATTTTCATAAGACCTATAATTTGCCATTTCCCAAGCAAAGAAAAAGAAAGGAGGGGCTTGGTTTCCCAACCCCTAAAATATCTAAATAAATATTTATAGTAGTGCAAGATTTAACCGAATCTAAAGTCAACACGCAAGTCATAAACCTTGAATGTGTATGGGATCAACAGTTAAAGTAATAACTTTGTAGTCTTTAGTCTTGCTGAGACCAACAAGATCCATAGTTTCAGTTTCAAGGCTCCTAGTCTACTTCTAATCCGCACTATGAAAACTCAGAGGTCCATTATTTAATATTGCTTAACTTATGACCATTTATTCTAAGACGAATTTTAGTTCTAGGATGAGCAAAATTGTTTGCTTTTTCAACAAGCTCCTAACTTTTTTAATGTGTACTTTACTTTTATTTCAAGCTAACTAATTACTATGGGTAACCTTAACAAGCTTTGTCAGGAGTTTGCATTAACTATAACTTCATTCCTTTACTGTTAGGACTTTCTGAAAATATTAAATTTAGTTAATGGCAATAATTTCACTTTCCTTGGGGATACTATGTCAAGACAACAGAAAGCATATCACATATTACTAATAATTCTTAACAGAATTTCTACTCCCGTCACAGCTTGCCAACTAAAAAGGCCTAGCAATGAAACGTTAAGGGCTATATGGCTGTAACGTGCCCAATTTTGGCCTTTTTGCATGAAAGGAGTTAGAGAAGCAGACATAGCGATCGCTCCCATCATACCTAAACCTGCTAGAAGATGAGGACCAAAAAACAGCTTACCATTATTAATATAAGTGACTGTCATCCCACCTAGAGACCCTAAAACCATAAAAGATAGGAGTATGGAACCCACTTGGTGATGTTTAAATTTAAATTTAGCAAATTCTTTTTTCTTTTCTGTTTTTGTTGCTGTTCTGCTACTGCGAACTTTAATACCAAGATATAAGGCATAAATCCCCAAGGCCAAAAGTATCCACATAATTAGAGGATGAAAAAAATTGAGCCAAGGCTTAATTGACTCTGGAATTGGTAGGTCCATAATTAATATTCTCTCTGGAGTTTGTAAAAAAACTTTGTAAAACTTATCATAACACCCAAACTGTGTTAATTTTTATAAAAACCTTAACTGAATCAACATCATTTTGAAGGACAAAAGTCTGATAAATTTTTCAGGACTTTTCACAAAACATGAGAATTATCTTGGCTTGTACCATTTAAATCTCCCAGCGATGGTTTTTACCCCAGCATTCTTGGCTTTGCCAGTTAAAATAGACCAAAACATAGATTATAGTTATTACTATGGCTTCGCAAAAAGAAGAAACTGCTTTAGTACAGGCTGTTAAAAATAGCAATTTTGCTCAAGTATCTATCCTCGTGGCTCAAAATATTAATGCTAATGCTCAAGCTCTAGATGGTACAACTGCTCTAATGGTGGCCGCAGAAAAGGGCTATACTCAAATAGCCTCTTTATTACTAGATAAAGGCGCTAATGTCAACTATACGAAAAAAAAGTTTGGCGCTACAGCTTTAATGTTGGCTGCGGCTCATGGGCGATCTGAAATAGTAGAAGTTTTGTTAAGTAGAGGTGCTGATGTCAATGCTAAAAATTATGATGGTGCTTCTCCTCTAATGGTCGCCTCTATGAATGGTTATCTGTTAGTGGTGAATCAGCTAATAGCCGCTGGGGCAGATGTTAATGTGGTAGACAAAGATCATGATACCGCTTTGGGTTTAGCAACCGCTCAAGGTTATCAAAATGTAGTTCAAGTTTTGCTAGATGCTGGGGCTAGAATAGATGAGTCTACTTTATCTGTAGTTGCTCATAGTAATCATGCCAAAATGAGAGAAATTTTGCTTAATTATGGTGTGGATGTAAATACTAAAAATTTACAGGGTAAAACATGGTTAATACAAGCAGCAGAAGCAGGTGATTTATCTACTGTCAAGACACTATTAAAAGCTGGTGCTGATGTTAATTTTAGAGATAAAGATGGAGAAACTGCCCTGATTTTATCTGCTGATCAAGGTGATTTAGAAATTGTCAAAGCATTATTAGAATCAGGGGCAGATGTAAATATTAAAAGCAGAAGTGGTGGAACAGCTTTGATGGCTGCTGCCGCTGAAGGAAATCTAGTGATCGTCTCTACTTTATTAGATGCTAATAGTGATGTTAATGCTCAAGATTTAGAAGGAGAAACAGCACTAAGTTTTGCAATAGGAGAAAATCATACTGAAACAGTCAAAATTCTCCTTGAACATCAGGCAGAAATAATTACTAAAAATCAAGCTGGCGATACACCTTTATTCAGTGCAATTTTTCATGGTTATACGGATGTTGTCTCAATTTTATTGGCAACAATAGAAAAGCAAAATCTGACATCTTTACTAAATAGTAAATATTTAGGAGAAACAGCCTTAACTTTAGCAATTTGGCAAAAAAATAGGGAGATTATTAATATTTTGCTAGATGTTGGTGTAGATATAAATATTCCAGCTCAGGGAGGTTATACCCCAATGATAAAAGCAGTATACCAAGGTGATATTGAAACATTAAAGATACTTTTAGGAAGAGAAGCCGATATTAATCTTAGAGATGATAATCAGGCAACAGCTTTAATGTGGGCAGCATATCAAGGTCATACTGAAGCTGTAAAATTGTTAATTGATTCTGGAGCTAATTTAACCTATAAAAATACAAGTGGTTATACAGCTTTAATGCTAGCAGAATTTAATGGTTATCAAGATATTGTTAGATTACTTAGTAATGCTAAAGGAGAACATTAATACTAGATCAAAAAATCTGGATTTTCTTCTAAATGAAATAGGGGAAATAGAAACTGAGCAGTAATAATCTACATCTATTTTCCTTTGATTAAAAATCAAAGTTTTTAACAGCTAGAGATAGGTTTTAAACTCACCCACAACCAAACATTAGACTTTCTCAGTAATACTAATAATCTTCCCGCCAGTCTGATGAATTCTTTGTACAAATGGGGACATCTCAGTATAGTTGATTATCAATTCTTTCTTACTGAGGCGGTTCAGTCTAGCTGATACCTTAGAGGTAGTATAAACAATACGGAAACGTTTGCCCATATTCCCATAGTTAGCTCCATTTCCTCTAGCTTGAAGTTTAATAGGAGTGGGTAAATTACTAGCAACAGAAGAAAGTAATTGAGAACGATTATCTCCGTCATTAGTAGCCGGTCCACCTAACAAGGAAAATATTCGATTAAAGGTATTATTTTTTAAACCAATTTGGGAAGTAATACCATAGGGATAAGGTACAATTGATTCTCCAAAATTTTCGTTATATTCTTGAGTATCAATATAGGAATCTATTTCGGCTTCATATCCCTTTTCGTTATAAATTTGAACGTGCTGAGAAATTTCTGTTTGATCTTGAGGAGCACGGCCTAATAGGTGCTTGTAGTTTAGCTCAATAAAGCGATATTGATTATTACTATTAAAAAATAGAGATTGATACAAACTAGATTGAGCTATCTGTCGAACAAATTCCCTAACAGTAATTTCTCCATTACGCAGTTGAGACTCAGCAGTTGAAAGACGGTTGCTTTCCATAATGTACTGATTGCCCAATATCTGTTTGTAAACTGCCCTAATTATTATTTGTACATCTTCCTCAGTAGGATTGGGGCGGAGTTCTAAAGGGTAAACTTCAAAGGTATCTATCCCTAAAGTTTTTGATGTGGCTAACTTTTTCATTCGTTTATTTATTGAATAGAATAAATATTTTGTCTCTATCATAAGTTCTTG
Source organism: Trichodesmium erythraeum IMS101 (assembly GCF_000014265.1). Lineage (NCBI taxonomy): Bacteria > Bacillati > Cyanobacteriota > Cyanophyceae > Oscillatoriales > Microcoleaceae > Trichodesmium > Trichodesmium erythraeum. Next base: position 1,563,061 of record NC_008312.1, on the reverse strand, counting down.
GTACCTCATTGACTGAAAAATTGTAACAAATGTTTACTTATTTACGAATTGTTACTTTCTTCCTCAGAAAGAGAGACAAAAGAGACATTCTTATTAGAAACTTTATATCCAGAGTTATAGAAAATAAACTTTTAAGGAGAACTCAATGTTAGATGCTTTTTCAAAAGCTGTAGTTACAGCAGATACAAAAACTGCTCCTATTGGTACCGAAGAATTAGCTAGCCTGAAAGAATTCATTGCCGCAGGTAACAAGCGTCTTGATTCAGTAAACGCTATTACTAGCAACGCCAGCTGTATTGTATCTGATGCTGTTGCTGGTATGATCTGTGAAAACAATGGATTAATCCAGGCAGGTGGTAACTGCTATCCTAACCGTCGTATGGCTGCTTGCTTGCGTGATGGAGAAATTATTCTCCGCTATGTTACCTATGCACTACTAGCTGGGGATGCTTCTGTCCTCAATGACCGTTGCTTAAATGGTTTGAAAGAAACCTACATCGCATTAGGTGTACCAGCTACAAGTGCAGCTCGTGCAGTGGGAATTATGAAAGCAGCAGCTGTTGCTTTTATCAACAATACAGCTTCTCAACGCAAGATGAGTGTTACTGAAGGTGACTGCTCTAGTTTAGCCAGTGAATGTGCAGGCTACTTTGATACAGTCATTGCTGCTATTAGTTAAAATCACTTAGTTTTGAGTTATTCAAACTAAAGACTTAACCTTTTAAAGCAATCCATTTTTAAAGTTAGAGAAAAACCTAATTATGTCATCAGTTCATGAGATAATTGATGCCGCTGATGCTCAAGGTCGCTTTCCAAGTAGCTCAGATCTAGAGTCCTTAGCTAGCATCAAAGAACTGATTGATCAAGGCAACAAACGTCTTGATGCAGTGAACTTTATTAGTAGCAACGCTAGCTGTATTGTATCTGATGCTGTTTCAGGTATGATCTGTGAAAACCCGGGATTAATCCAGGCAGGTGGTAACTGCTATCCTAACCGTCGTATGGCTGCTTGCTTGCGTGATGGAGAAATTATTCTCCGCTATGTCACCTATGCACTAATAGCTCGGGATGATTCTATCCTCAATGATCGTTGCTTAAATGGTTTGAAAGAAACCTACATCGCTTTAGGTGTACCAACTACAAGTGCAAGTCGTGCAGTGGGAATTATGAAAGCAGCAGCTGTTGCTTTTATCAACAATACAGCTTCTCAACGCAAGATGAGTGTTACTAAAGGTGATTGCTCTAGTTTAGCCAGTGAATGTGCAGGCTACTTTGATACAGTTATTGCTGCTATTAATTAAAATCACCTAATTGAAATCTAAGAGCTAACCTTTTGATCCAATCTATTTTTATATAGGAGAAAAACTACATTATGAAATCAGTTATTACCACAGTAATTTCTGCTGCTGATGCGGCAGGTCGTTTCCCTAGCACCTCAGATCTAGAGTCCGTACAAGGTTCTATCCAACGTGCAGCAGCTCGTCTAGAAGCTGCTGAAAAACTAGGAGGCAATCTTGATGCAGTTGCTAAAGAAGCCTATGAAGCTTGTATTAGCAAGTATAGTTACTTGAATAACACTGGTGAAGCTCATTCCACACCAGTTTTTAAGGAAAAGTGCCTCCGCGATATCAAGCACTATATGCGCCTAATTAACTACTGCTTAGTTGTTGGTGGAACTGGTCCTCTTGATGAATGGGGAATTGCTGGTCAACGTGAAGTTTATCGTGCTCTCAGCTTACCTACTGCACCTTATGTTGAAGCTTTGACTTTTGCCCGTAATCGTGGTTGTGCTCCTCGCGATATGTCCGCTCAAGCATTGACTGAATACACTGCTCTTCTCGACTATGTAATCAACTCTCTATCCTAAGAAACTAGGAATTTAAGCCAAAGCCACACTTTGGCTTTAAAACTACTTTAATTTTAGAAGTTTGGGACTCTTAGTTAGTTATTTACCTAATAGTAGATAAGTAACTAACTAAGAGTTCCTTTGTTTTTTTACTGGAAAATTGTAATACAAGCTCAGGCATTTTTGGCCAACTTTTGTGAAAATAGGAATAGTTTTAAAAATACCCACCTGCTTTCTTAGCTAGTATTATGAGGATAAGCTCGTCATAATTGAATGTTCCTTAAGTAATTTGAGAAAGCTCAGAGTCAATGAGGAAATAAAACTTAAAGCATTATCTGAAAATAAGCTTTTTAAATTTTCTCCTGTAGACCTCCCTCCTAAATCTGATACTCACTGTGCCAAGTTGAAAAGTTTTTGAACAATAGGAAAAAAACCGGATTCCAAGCCTCCGGGTTGAGCCAGAGTGATTGTTTCACTACTAAACATGAAAAACAAAGATCCTCTTTAGGATACTAATATCATGTCCCGTTAAATACTTACACTTCGGAAAAAGTAAGCCAGAAATCATAAAATAGAAGGAACAAAGAAAGAAAAGGCACTTACAAGAAAAAGTTTTTTGAGCACTGATGATTCAGAGGTGGTATAGTTGATAACTAATAACTGATAACTGATAACTGAAATGACAGAACCGTCATTATTTGAACAACTCAAATATCCTGATCCTGGCTTGCGCGATCAAGCAATGCGGGAAATAACTGAAACTAGGGATGAAACGACTATTCCTCGCTTAATGAGAATTTTGGCAGAAGAAAATACAGTCTATCGGCGAGCAGCAGTTAAGACACTAGGAGCTATTGGGATAGATACTATACCACTTCTAGTAGATTCATTGCTCAAGAGTGATAATTCAACTATTAGAAGCAGTTGTGCTAAAGCTCTAGCTCAGATAGCTTATAACTATAAGGATATTCCCTTTCCTTCCGAAGGTATTAAGGGTTTAAAGGAAGGACTCAATGACTCTCATCCGGTTGTTCAGATTACTTCGGCAATGGCTTTAGGGGTTATTGGTGTGCCTGCTTTAGATACCTTACTAGAAGTTCTTGATCAGACTGATAATGTAGGCTTAGCAGTAGCAATTATTAATGCTGTTAGCTCTATTGATGATGATCGCTCAATAGAAATATTAACCAAATTGGGAAATGATGAATCTGCTGATACCTATGTAAGGGAAGTTGCTAATGGTGCTTTATCTCGCTTGGATATGTTGAAGTTTAAATCTCACCCTGGTTAAATTAACTTTTTGGTTCTGCACAATGAGGAATAATGAAATCCGAAATTCTTAATGATCACAATAATTTAAAGTAAAAGTCTTGTGCTATTAAGTCGGTCCTATGTTTATGATAATTTTCCTGTTATCGCCATAGACTTAAACTGTTTCCAAGTTTTTATGACAGGAAAATTTTTGTGCTTTTCTGATATCCCTATCAGACTAAAATAAGCACTAGGTGATATCAGAATGTCTGATTTTATTTGGTGACATTGGTTTGTCTATTCCTAGTTTAGCATTTGTATGTTTGACTATATTGTAAACGGTGTCATTAGCTAGTCTTTTTCCCCAATTAGAACGACTTATGTTTATAAATAATGGGTCTGTAGCACCTAAGTGCAGGAGAAAAAACTTGACTTATAGAACAGGAAAAGGTTTCATAGAACTTAAACCATAATGTCCATCAAATCTGAATATTTAGGAGATTAGTTGACTAGAAAAAACTTCTAAATTAACACTTTTCTTGCCATGGAGCCAGAATTAAATTTCTCCCTTTATTTATCTAGGCTGTATTTAGAGAAATATTAACTTGGCACAAATAGCAACTGTATTTTTATCTAATGCCCAAGTAAGTTCTAATTATACTAATTTCATAAACTTAAGCTACACTTTTAGAAGTAACCTATTATAGAAAATGTCCCCATGTCAGGAGTAGTAAAAATTGAGATAAATGAATCGGTAGAAACTCTCAAAAAACTTTTAAAAAGTGCGAGTACAGCTCAAGAAAAGGAAAGACTTCAAACTATTTACTGGTTGAAAACTCAAACAGTAGAAACAGTAAAAGAAATTGCGATAATGTTAGGACGCAATCGAGTCACAGTACAAAAATGGTTAGGGAAATATCGTACAGGTGGACTGAATCTTTTACTAGAACCAAAGAAAAATCTAGGAGGGAGGCCAAGTTCAATTCCACCAAATGTAATCGAGAAATTAGAAGCAGAATTGCAAAACCCGGAAGGTTTCCAAAGCTATGGTGAAATTCAACAGTGGTTAACGACTTGTTTTGACATCGAGCTGTCTTATCGAACAGTTCATCAATTAGTCAGATATAAATTAAAAAGTAAATTAAAAGTTCCACGTCCAAATCACATAAAACAAAATAAAGAAGCTCAAGAAAACTTTAAAAAAAACTCTCATCTCAACTAGAAGAGAAAATTAAGTTAATTAATAAATATTCGGAAAATCAACTGCCAATTCGCTATTGGTGTCAAGACGAGACTAGAATTGGATTAAAAACTATAACAGGTAAAGTCATTACTGCTTGCGGTGTTAAGCCCATTGGTTTATATCAATGGCTATTTAAATATCTATGGCTTTATGGTTTAGTAGAACCAAAAACAGGAGATTCCTTTTTTTATGAATTTAGTCATCTAGATACTCCTTGCTTTGAAAGATTTTTAGAGCTTTTTTCTCAAACATATCCTGAAGAGATTCATATTATTCAACTAGATAACGGGCGAGGGCATCTAGGGAATGATTTATCTATCCCTGATCACATCATTTTATTATTTCAACCTCCTTATTGTCCCGAAGTTAATCCCATTGAAAGACTGTGGAAAGAGGTGAAAAAATTCTTGAAAAATCGAGTTTTCGATTCCTTAGATTTCTGACGCAGAATCCTGAGAAATATATTAACTGGATTTAGTCAAAAAGATATTGCTTCTTGTACAGGATATGATTTTATTCTTGAAGCATTATGTGTAGTCGGACTTTAGGAAATTGGTATAACTAGGCTTAGTTTCATAGTCCGGAGAATCATTTATTTTCAGTTGGTCACGGCTTTGTTGCACAAAAGATGATGTTTAGGGTAAAAATAGTAGAGTATGGCACAAAAAACTGTACCAATGAGTAAGTCTCAATCTAACTCCAAGTCTAAGTCCAAATCTCATACCCCGGGTAAGTAATTGGTCTTATGGATGATGCCTCCTTAAAGCCCAGGGGCAGTCTCACATTTTGGTTGAGTCAGGAAGTGATAGAACAGTGGCTCAATCAGAATAAAACTGGACTTAGGGGAGCATCCAACACCTATAGCAATGTCCCCCGCCAAGCTAATGGCCACCCTTGCTACTTTGTTTAGTTTGGCAGGAGGACAAACTGAGGGTTTCTTGGAATCTATATTTGAATTGATGGGAATAGACTTACCAGTCCCAGAGCATAGTACTTTGTGTCGTCGCTTGAGTAAACTGAACATCAAGATACGGATATTACTAACAACAGAAGCCATACACCTGGTAGTAGACTCTACGGGAGTAAAAGTGTATGGCAAGGGAGAATGGAAAACAAGAATTCATGGTGTGGGCTTAGGTCGGACATGGCGTAAGCTCCATTTGGGGGTAAATGAGGCAACTGGGGAGATTGATAAATATAATCGATTACTCTACCGATTTTATCATCGTTTAAATATTAACTTTTGATATCTGCCCATAATAATTTTTATACATCGTTGTATTCAAATAAATTACTAAATAAATATAAGAATTACTAAATAAATATAGAGGATATTATACCATTTCTATTTTCTTAATAATTAAGGCTTTTTTACTTGTCACGATTTATTTTTTTGACTATAAAATCTGAATATTTGGTTGATAATTTATACTATTTTTATCTCATAAATTAGTTATTTAAGTATTCCTAATTGGCGGATATTTTTTAATTTTATTTATTCCATTAAAGACATTTTTTTAATATTAAAAATTATGAGATTATCAGCTTTATGATATCACTTGAAGTCATTAAACAGCAAAAGTAATTTTACTTGATTAAATAGATGGGTTTTATATAACCTTTTGTGATACATTATGAAGTAGAAATGTGGGTAGTAAGATATGGATAATTTAATACGCTTTTTCCTTTCATATTGGCTGAATAAATATAAAAAGTATCAGGTATATTTGCATAAAGACAAAAAAAGTAAACTATGGTCAGCAAAAAATATTGCCAAATATTTTAATTGAATAAAAATGTCGAATAAAAAAACATTATTAAATCCAAAATTTACCAAGGTTGTGAGATTAGGAACATACCATTATCAATAAAGTTTTCCTTTAAAAAAATCTCTAAATATAGTTTTCAACTAGCTAATCACACCTTTAAAAAAATAAATTGTACAAATTTAATCTAAAATAAATTATCAAATCAAGCTTCTATCAAAACGACTGTTCAGGTTACTTGGAAACGAGTCATAAGGATATTTTTTGAATTCGGAGAAAGATGTTTATGCAACATCTCTACCCCTTATCCTTACTAAAACATTACAACTCAAATCATACTTTTGGCTTTAGTTTGAATCAATAAATCTGAATCATCAACAAGCACCTTAGCAGTCTGACTATCTCCTAACTGTCTTAATGCCAATAAACAAGCATATTTCAAATCAAAAATTCTTGTATCACTGATAGTTTTTCTAAGCAAAGGTATCGATCGCTCATCTCCCAAATTTGCCAGAGCAAGTGCAGCAGCACCACGAGATTTTTGAAACTGAGGTGCTTTATTGTAAAGTGCTTCTACCAACAAATCATAAGCATCAACATATTTAAGCCAACCTAAAAGTTTAACTACATGATAGTGAGCACCATAATCATTATGGGCACTTTCTGCAAAAGTTGCCATTAATGTTGCACCTGTAACTTCTGGATCAAAATGTTGCAAAAGAGTCTTACTAGCTAAATAACACCTACCAAAATCTGTACTATATAATTCCTTAATCACAAATTCTAAGGCTGGAGCTTGGTCATATTCGTGAACTAATTCTAAATCATTGGGATGGTCGCGAATAACTGAATCTAAAAAGGGTTCAATTTCAGCAAAGTTAATCTCACCTGTGGGAATACCTGCTTGTGCTAAAAGTCTAATGCCCCGGAGACGAAAAACCATGGATACAGGGCATTTTGCAATATTTGGAATCGACTTATAATATTTAGTATCAATCAGATCTTGAATACAACCCCGCCTAGCATTAACACTAGAGTGCTGTAAAAACTCCACCACCTTTGTTATTTGTGAGTAGTCCCCCGTTAAACGGCAAATAGTAGCGATCGCTGCACTAGCAATAGGTTTGTCATCATATTCTGTAAACTGCTGAATCTTAGTTATTGCAGGTTTATAGTTAAACTTTCCTAACACCTGAATAATCAAACGATAACTTTGATCAGGTTTTTCCAACAACTGAGCAATTTCTGCCAGAATTTCTTGGTCTTCAGTGCCTATTTCGCCAATTGCCCAAACAGCATTTTCTGTAGTGTAGCAGTCCGCATCACCCAAACAAGATCGAATTGTGGGCAATGCTGATACCACATTTAAACGCCCCAATGTTTCGATCGCCTTACGTCTAGCAATTTTTTGTTCTAAAACAGGATTTGTATCTTGTATAGTTTTAATTAAAGCATTAATTGATCGTTCGCTAGGAAAATTAACTAAATGACTAGCTGCAATATAACGGTCTGATTTATCTTCTAATTCTTCTAGAGGTGTTTCTAACAAAGCAATTGCTTTTTCTTCAGTTAATCCAGGAAATATATTGAAAAAACGCTTATCCATTTTCAGTCTATGTTAATTACAATCAACAATTAATTTCTTGATTGAATAAATCATATAGCAGTTTGGGGCATAAAGATACACTAAAACCTTTGTAGAGATATTCCTAGACATATCTCTACTATTTTTTACAATATAGGGTAAAGTGTGTAACATTTTTTGAAAATCATTCCTGAAAAACTTAAGCAAACGGTAAGTTTTGATGTTGTATTTTTTTGTTTACCTAGAGTTGAGATACTTTCTTTCTCCTGTTCCAAGACTAGCTGAATCTTTTGCCACAACTACTCAGGTATACTGTTGTAGTTTTTATAGACTTCGGAAAACCGCTGCTCTATTTCAGAAAAGTATTGTTCTACATAATTTTTCCCCTTTGATTTTAAATAATTCAGAACTTCTTGCTCAAATAAATTAATCCCCTGACCTTTAACTCCTCTGAAATATAGCTTGTAAAAATACCACTGGGTCTCTTCAGGAAGTCCTACACATTTTCAGGCAATGTACCCATTTAATCCCAACAAATCTTCCCAAATTGTTAAGCTTTCTTCCATTTCCAACAAATTTTTACCAAAAACTTGAATCATTTTACTTACTTCGCCATAGACGCAAAAATCAGCAAATACATAACAATATTGTTCACACCTTCCACCCCAAGGTTTTTGCACGTTGCACGAATTTGGTGTATAAATTATCTGATTCTTAAGGGGAAAGAACAGGTCAAAGATTTTTATGTCATAGATGGGTTTTTTCAGACTTACAAAATTAACTCCCTCAAACATTTGTGCTATAAGTTTAGAGATTGTCTGATGAAAGATAAAACTTTTTGTCCATTGGTGAGCAATCTCTTCCCCTAATTATGGCTCAATCAAATTGGGTGCATCGGCGCTCTTCTCATGGCCTAATGCCAAAAGGTGAATACTATCATTGATTTATTAAGTCAACCATCTCTACTGCAAAACAAAAGGATGGATTTTTTTTCAACAATGTTTTTTGCAATTTTGTCAAGCAATTAAGTAGCAAAAGTAATAAAAATTAACTTATGAGAGTGAATGCACAAGCTCATATTTAAGACAAGTAGAGTGGTTAATATTAGTTCGTTAAGACAGGTAGTTAAGATTTGGTTTAGGAATTTATAAGTATTATTGCTTAATTATTTGCCAGAGTTTCTAAAGGTATTCATCGATCTTCAAGAATGATAAATTCAAATTTTCAATATTAACTAAACATTCAACTTTAATTGACTTTTTAAATGTTTATGGTACATACATTAATGACTGTCATTAGACAATCATTGTTGACAATATTAAGCCTCATCTTTTTTGACCATTATGTTCCTAAATCCTTTATTAATGCTTTTAAAGCTTTTGAGCACCGCTCCCAGCCTTCTTGGCTTTCTCAATTGCAAGTTAATGTTAATTATTCTTCTGACAGTAGGGATGTTTCATGCAGCATCTCTACCTACTTTCAATATCCGAGGTGAAAAGTTTTGGATAAATGGTATAAGTTAATTCAAGGAATTAGCTACAAATACTACCAACTTAAACTTATAAATGAATAGGAAAAATGGATACCAATGATAAATTGATAGAAGCGGCTAAAAAGGGTCATGTTGATCTAGTACAAACTTTGCTTGTACAAGCTGATAATATAGATGCTACAGACATCATCTTTAATAGGACAGCTTTGATGTGGGCGGCTCGACAAGGAGAAACTGCCACCGTTAAAATTCTGCTAGCTCTAGGAGCAGATATTAATGCTGCCGATAAATATGGTGTTACAGCCTTACAAGCATCCGCTTCTTTTGGTCATACTGTAACAGTTAAAACTATTCTTGAATATGAAGCAAATATTAATGTTCAAGATGCTCGAGGATGGACTGCTTTAATGATGGCTGTTGCCCATAATCATCCTGACACAGTGCAAGTGTTGCTAGAAAATAAAGCCCGAAAAGATATTCAGGAAGAGAATGGTTTAACGGCATTGATTATGGCTCAAAAATACAATTATTCTGATATGGTAGAATTATTAAAATCTTGATTGATTGATTATTAATTTTTCATGGTTAATATTTCTGAGAAATTACCAGACCCCATAGAAACTGAACAATTATTAAAACAAATTAATGAACAACTTACCCAAAAAACATTTGACCCAAAAGACTCTGAGCTATTACAAAAAATGGTAGAAGCCCTCGCAGATAAACGAGGTATGATTCGATTAGGTTTTGTTGAGGCTTTTGGTAAAATTGGCAAACCCATAACTCCTTTCTTGTTAAAAGCACTAGCAAATCATCCTAATCCTGTTGTGAGGCGCTCGGCCGGAAAAGGATTAGCTCAAATTCAAGAACCATCCTCTATTCCCACTTTAATTAATGCACTATTAAATGATGAGGATACAGTGGTCAAAAGTTCATCTGCCGGAGCATTAGCCAAAATGGGTGCCCTCGCCGTTAAACCTTTGTTAGAAATCATAAAAGGAGATTATCCTGGTACATGTAAGGGGCAAGCTAGTTGGGCATTAGGCTTTATTGGTTCAGAAGGTATTGAAGAATTATTGTTAGCATACCAATCAGATCACAGAGATGTTCGAGTTAGTGTAGTAGGAGCATTAGGGAGAATAGCAGAAAGCAGATGGGATAATAGTTTAGAGCAAATTCTCTTTTCTGCCCTTGAGGATCGAGATATTGAAGTGCGTCTGGAAGCGATCGCGACTTTAAGTAAAATACCACCAGCATTGGCATTAGCTAAACTTATTCCTCTATTAGAGGAATCTAATTTAGAATTATCAAAAGCAGCTTTTCTAGCATTAGGAAAATTAGGAGAAAAAGAAGCTTTACCTTATTTAGAAGCTAAATTAGAAGATAATCGACCTGGAATTTCACAAGTTGCTAAAATTGCTATTTCTCAAATTAAATAATGTTAAGGACTTTTATAAAAAAAACTCTCCCCTAATCTCTAGAGGAGAGGCCTGGGGTAGGGGTAACAAGTCTTGCCCACCCTATTGCTGTGCTTGTGTCAAAGACAAATATTAAATTTATTAGCTTCTTAGTTTAAAGGCCAAGACTGAGACTTAAGTGAATTTAGGGATAAACACACAAATAGTTGACCAATTATTTAAAGATCTTTTTTAGCTGTTTTTTTCTTCCCTCTTCTTTTACCCTTATTCTTAACTGGCTGCTTATTTGCAAGTGATTTCTTCGACAATGTGACGTCGGTCTCAACGGGCTGCTGATTTGCTGGTGATTTCTTCGACAATGTGACGTCGGTCTCAACGGGCTGCTGAGTTGCTGTTGATTCCTCTGAAGTCTCAACGGGCTGCTGAGTTGCTGTTGATTCCTCCGAAGTCTCAACGGGCTGCTGAGTTGCTTTTGATTCCTCCGAAGTCTCAACGGGCTGCTGAGTTGCTGTTGATTCCTCTGAAGTCTCAACGGGCTGCTGAGTTGCTTTTGATTCCTCCGAAGTCTCAACGGGCTGCTGAGTTGCTTTTGATTCCTCTGAAGTCTCAACTGGTGGCTGAGTTGCTGTTGATTCCTCTAAAGTCTCAACTGGTGGCTGAGTTGCTGTTGATTCCTCTAAAGTCTCAACTGGTGGCTGAGTTGCTGTTGATTCCTCTAAAGTCTCAACTGGTGGCTGAGTTGCTGTTGATTCCTCTAAAGTCTCAACTGGTGGCTGAGTTGCTGTTGATTCCTCTAAAGTCTCAACGGGCTGCTGAGTTGCTGTTGATTCCTCTAAAGTCTCAACGGGCTGCTGAGTTGCTGTTGATTCCTCTAAAGTCTCAACTGGTGGCTGAGTTGCTGTTGATTCCTCTAAAGTCTCAACTGGTGGCTGAGTTGCTGTTGATTCTCCTAACAATGTAACGCTTACAATTTTTCCTCCTAAAGAATAAATCTCTCGCAGTGCTTCATTCATACGCTTATGAGAAACTTTCTTTTTGTAAGTACTGACCCGTTTAAAATCTTGACGACAGACTCCTGTCACCTCAATTTCAATAATGCGATCATCATAATTACTCATTTGGGAAGTTTCAATGGTTGTCATTTGTTTCATTATTAAGTTCCTCTAACAAAAATAGAGTTGTTTGGTATGTGAAAATGTAACATACTCAAATGCTTACTATATAATATTTTCATAGTTTTAGGCAAAAAAACACTATAGACTTTAACTGATAAGGGTTTTAGCCATTTTTCTTCCTTAATTCCAAACAACTCTACTAATATACTAACAAATATAAAAAAAGCTATAATAGTCAGAAAAGCAATTATTTGACTTGTTACTGACTACTATTTTCTATTTTATCATACTACTTAATTTCAAACAGCCCTATTTTAATAAAAGCAATTATTTTGCTTGTTACTGACTACTATTTTCTATTTTATTAGACTGCTTCATAAAATCAGTATCAAACGTTATATAAATTATATTTTGATTTTTAATTCCTGCTTATCCTTAGCTCGTCAGCATTTGATTCATTCACAGGCATCAACTCTCAAGCCGACTACATTTTAATAACTCAAACTGGGGTTCAAATCACGGTCTATAGATATACAACATTCAGGGCAGTCATAAATTCTTAAACTTCTATGGCATATCTTAGACGTGACCGCAATATTTAGCCAGTTTTTGATGATGGAAAGTCACATTCGACGAGGGTATCACCACCCTTGACCTCTGTTTCAAAATTAAACTTGAGAGTTTCGCTCCTCATTCGGATCCTGATAATTAGGGTGACTTTGAGATTAGGTTTATATTTTCCCTTACTTCCCACCTTGACTTCTAGAGTTCTAGAGTTGACTCCGCGCTAATCTTATTAATATTATTACCTTTAGCATGGTTGCGCGAAGGTTTATTTATTCACCGACTACAAAGCTCATGTTTAGCCAGCAATGTTTTTTGTTGGTTATTTGAGTGCAGTTTAGTTTTGAATCCAAGTAAAATGAATAAAGATAATTACAGATAGAGAGAAATAATACTAGATTATAACCAACAGCTTACCTGCCCCAGAACGGTACCACTGAGTTTTATATTCAAGCTGTCTCCTAAACTCATAAAATTCATCGTCTGTACCAACCCCTCTTGCTCCCCTCTGAATGAGGGGATGGAGGTGAGTCGGGGTTAGCTAAAATACCCTTGAGGTTAAAATCTTCTATTGACCTCTAAGCATTGGTTTTGGCTACATAAGTTGCCAGTTTATGAAGTTTCCTAGTTGTGCTTACACAACTAGGAAAGATTATTCAGTCAAAAAAAACCTGCCCTTAATTTTAAAATGAATCATGGCTTCTTCCTTTCACAGAAAGCTCCTAAACTTTATAGTTACATTGTTGTGGTTCAGTATTTCAGTACTAAAAAAGTATATAAAGAATCCCCCATAATGCTTTACAAATAAGGTTTGACTCGCCCATAGACGTTTCTTGTTGTACCAAGCTCTGAACCTCCCAATAGTGGAGTTAAACTAACTCAGTTATCTTAACAATTTTACCACCACTTCTGTGAATATTGCGAACTTGTTGGTTCATTTGAGAATAGGTAACGACCCTTTTTCTTTTCCCACGACGATTCAGCCTGGCATCAGCAGTACGAGATAAAAACTCGATCAGGAAAGATTTAGATGTATTGCTGGAAGCTGCTCCGTTACCAACTGCTGGTGCTTTGATTGGAGTTGCTAAATTAGCAGCTAAAGAGGAAATTAATTTGGCACTGCGATCGCGATCGCTTGTAGCTGGTCCTCTTAATAAAGAAAATGTCCGATTGAAACTTTCCGTCTTCATCCCACGTCGGCTCTTTATCTGACGAGGATAAGGAACAATATCTTCTCCAAAACTATTAATATAGTCATTACTATCAAGGTAAGAATCTATTTCCGCATCATATCCTTGCTCGCGATATATTAAAACATGATCACTAATTTCCGCTTGATCGAGAGGAGGACGACCTAAAAGGTGTTTAAAGTTGAGTTCAATAAATCGGTTTTGGGAAGAACTATGAAAGAAGAGAGACTGATACAAAGGTGATTTGGCCACAACTCTGATAAACTCACGTACATTAATGGATCCATTTCTCAACAGAGCTTCTGGACTGTGAAGACGTTGGCTTTCCATCATATATTCATTTCCTAATACCTGTTTATAGACCGCTCGAATAACAGTTTGTAAGTCATCTTCTGTAAAATTAGAACGCAACTCTAATGGTTCAACTTCAAAAGCATCTAATCCTAAAGTTGCTGATAAGGCTAAATTGCCCATATTTTTCTCCTTAAATTATGATTTTTTAAACATTACAAAAAAACAGAAATCCTCAGCTCTCTAAAACTTAAGGAGCCATAGCAGTTTTTAATTGGCTAAACCACAAAATTCCAACTTCTGTAAAGCTCCCTACCCTGCTTTTCAAAAGTAGAATCTTAATATTCTAGTAGAACTTTCCCTACTATAAATCTACATTACTTAAATTCAACTACTATAGTCTATTAGCTGAAAATTTTTGTAATGAATAATTTAAAGTATTTGCATCTATATTACTTAGAATTATATTATAATAAATAACTTATGAAAAACAAATTGTTACAATTGTTTATTTTGTTACAAAACATTAATTACTTTATAATAATCAAAGACAAAGTGGGACTTTAACCTTTATATTATATCCGAACGGTTAAATTAAGTAAACCAAATAATTAGTCCCTCACATTCTATTAGGGACGAAGAAAAAAATAAAAAATCAGGAGATTAAATATGCTCGATGCATTTTCTAGATCAGTAATTTCGGCAGACAGTAGCGGTTCTTTCATTGATGGTGCTGGGTTAGAATCACTTAAATCCTTTATTGCAGACGGAAATAAACGTCTTGATGCAGTCAACTTTATTGCTAGTAATGCTAGCTGTATCGTTAGCGATGCTGTAGCAGGTATCTGTTGTGAAAGTCCTGGTTTGACTTCACCAGGTGGTGGTGTTTATACTACCCGTAAAATGGCAGCTTGCTTGCGTGATGGTGACATAATTCTTCGTTATATTTGTTATGCTCTTCTCGCTGGTGATGCTTCCGTACTCAATGACCGTTGTTTAAATGGTCTGAAAGAAACATATGCAGCATTAGGTGTACCAGCTGGAAATGCAGCTCGTGCAGTTGCTATTATGAAAGCAGCAGCTGTAGCTTTTGTAACTAATACAGCTTCTCAACGTAAAATGACTGTAACTGAACAACCAGGATCTTGTGATTCTTTAGCGGCAGAAGTTGGTGGTTACTTTGATGCTGTTGTTGCAGCTATTAGCTAGAATCCAAGAATTTTTCGTTCATATATTTTTTATTTTTTTGTGCTTTATCAATTTTTACAATTTTTAAGAGGGGAGAATCTCAATTATGAAATCAGTTTTAACCACAACAATTGCATCTGCAGATTTAGGTGGTCGTTATCCGAGTAGTTCTGACTTAGAGTCAGTTCAAGGTAGTTTACAACGTGCAGCAGCTCGTATGGAAGCTGCAGAAAAATTAGCTTCTAACTATGATGCGGTTGCTCAAGAAGCTGTTGACGCAATTTATGCTAAATACCCCAGTGGAAGTGGCAAAGATATTGGTGCAGAAGTTCAAAAAAGCAAGTGTAAGCGTGACATCGTTCACTATTTACGTTTAATCAATTATTGTTTGGTAGTTGGTGGTACAGGTCCTGTTGATGAATGGGGTATTGCAGGTGCTCGTGAAGTTTATAAAGCACTGGGAATTAGCACTGATACTTATGTGACTGGTTTAGCTAAAATTCGTGACCGCCTTTGTGTTCCTCGTGATATGTCTGGTCAAGCAGCAACTGAATTAACAGCATATCTTGATTACGTGATCAACGCTATGTCCTAATCATAGGTATGTCTCAAATGAGAAAAAAGTAACGATTTTTGATAGCTGAAGGATTCTGCAGCCTTTTATTTGACTGGAACAGTTAAGTAATGGACTCAGCTTCCTTCACTATGTGATTAAGGAGTGTTTTTCAAAAAATAATTAAATGAGTGATACTGATGACCTAAATGAAGCCCTCTTGCAAGCTAGTAAAGAAGGGAAGCTAGAATTAGTCAGATCCCTAATTACGCAGGGTGCTGATGTTAATGTCAAAGACAAGGAAAATGCTACCTCTTTAATGAGGGCAGTTTCACGTAATTACAAAGAAGTAGTCAAGTTGTTGCTAGAGAAAGGGGCAGATGTCAATGCAGTAAATGACTGGGGCTATAGTCCTTTAAAATATGCTAAAAAACTTAATTTAAAAGAGATGGAAAATATTCTTCGGGAAGCTGGTGCCACTGATAATAAATAACAAGATTTACCAAAAATATCAAATCATACAATATCTGTAGATTTAAGGCTGTTTTCCCCTACTAGATATAGTGCTTATGCGTCAGTCCTTAATCAAATCAACTCTGTAGAATAGCTATCTTTAAACATAAAACAGGTAGAGGTCTGTTCTACAATTTTTATCTTGACAATAATCTTCTTTTTCCAAGAGAATAAAAAAGTTATTTATTTTATATTATATTAATTAATTATTTAATAATTGAAGTTTGACAAAAATTTAGCATTACTGATGGGAATTGGCTTTATGGGATAATTCTCAAAATATAAACATGGCTGATGAATATTCTGAAAAGCCCAGCCTGGAGAAAGTAATTGAACAACTCTACAATACTAATTCTGGCCATTATTATCGGGCTAAGTCAATTGATGTGAGAATTATATCCAGAAGCAAGACTTATTTATTGATACACTAAAAATCGCTGCGACTATTTCCCTTAGCTTTCTGGGTAGTTAACAATCAATTCCTGATGCTAAACTTTGCTCTAACACAAAAGTTGGGAAATTTAACTATACTCGTTTACTTGCTTTAGACTATTTAAGGGATGATATTGGTAGAAAGATTTGTGCATTAGATTCAGATTGGCCAGTTTTAGCTAAAGTCTAATGTTTTATCAATTAAATTATAATCCAATATTATACCCCAAAATTAGTTAATTTGTCAACTATTTATGGTAACTACAGATATATATCAACAATTAAAAAATAAAAATCCTGTTTTACGACAAAGAGCTATGAGCAAAATTGTCGAAGAACCTACCAGTGAATCAATTCCTCAGTTGATAGAGATTTTATCAGATGAAAATCCTAATTACCGTAATGGAGCTACCCAAACTTTAACAGTAATTGGTCTACCAGCAATTCCTGCTTTAGCTGAAGAATTGATTAATAATGACAGCCATCAAGTTAGAGCTTCCTGTGTCCAAGCTTTTTCGGAAATTGCTCGTTTCTTTCCTCATGATTATCCTGGAGAGACTTTCCCTCAAGTTGCTATTGATGCATTGCACAAAGCTCTCAATGACCCCAGTTCTGCAATTCAAGTTGCAGCCACTGGTGCTCTGGGAACAATTGGTAAGCCAGCTCTAGAAATTCTACTGTCGGCTTTAGACACAGAAGATATTGCACTGCGTCTTTCGGTCATTCAGGCGATCGTATCTTCAAATGTCTTAAAAGGTGCTGAAGATGACCCTAAAACCATAGAGGACTATGATCGAATAGCAAATCTATTATCTAAAATTGCTGAGGATGAAACGGTAGATTCTTATATTCGTGAAACAGCTCAAGCAGCTTTGACTCGCATGGCTGCCTCAAAAGTCAAAACTCGTTATTAATTAATTTAGGTATTAAAACTCAAAAACTTGTAATTGGCAAAATTATAAAACAAACTTTTTTTGGTTATGATAACTTCAAATTTTAAAACACAAGAAAATGTAAGTCAAGCTATTACATTAGCCAGTTGGTTGGCTGGTGAATATAGTAGTATCAAATACACTTTAGAAGATGCTCGAACTAATCCTCATATTCGTATCTTTTTCCGTCCCTTACCGTATGATTTTTTTGGTGGGATAGGTTTTTATTCTGAGGAGATTTATGATCACGATCCTTGGCATCCTCATTATCAGTTTGTCAAACGAGTTATTCCTCAAGGGGATAGTGTTAGGGTCGAAAATTATGCCCTAAAAGATCCAGACTTGCATACGGGGGCGGGACAAGATTTGGAAATTCTGGCAACCCTTACTCCTGATAACATTGAACTTCGTAAAGGGTGTGCAATGATTTTCAAACGTCAAGGGGATACTTTTGTAGGAGGAGTTGAACCTGGTCATAAGTGTTTAATTCCTCGTGGGGATGGTTCAATGACTTATTTAGTTAGTGAAGTGAAAGTTACTCAAAAAACCTGGACTAGCAGAGATACAGGTTATGATGTCAATACTCATGAAAAAATCTGGGGGTCAAATAGCGGTCCGTTCAAATTTGATAAGGTCCAAGATTTTTCCGGTGAAATTCCTGATATTGCTATTCTTTGATATACTCCCTAAGGTAAATGTGTGGGGACTATTGCTTAAATAGTGATCTATGTGAATGATAGAACTTACTAAATTTAGTAAGACTACCAGGACTTACCTACCTAGATGAAATTTACACCATGTATGGTTTGGGCTCGGTAAGTCCTGTATATTTTAATTGTTTAGTTGTTATAATTTATTATAGTTTTTCCATGTCTCAAGAACAAACAGATACTTTTTTAGCAGAACCTAGAGAAGAGGGAACCCAAAAAACTTTGTCTCTAGAAGAAATAGATACTTTTCTAGCAGAAACTAAACAACAAGTGACCGAAAAAACTTTTGATACTAGTGATAGCCAACGGTTACAATTAATGGTAGAATGCTTGGGTGATCCCCGGGGAATGGTCCGCTTAGGTTTTGCTGAGACTTTTGGAGAAATTGGCAAACCGGCTGCTCCTTTTTTGACTGAAGCTCTTTTGAATCATTCAAATGCTGTTGTGCGACGGGCTAGTGCTAAGGCTTTGGCTATAATTGCGGATCCAGAGACGTTTTCACCTCTAGTCCATGCTCTGGTTAATGATGAAGATACGGTGGTTAAGGGCTCCTCTGTTGGGGCACTTGCTCGGATAGGTGAACCTGCCGCTCCTATTTTGTTGGAAATTTTAGGGTCTACAGAATATTCAGAAAGCATAAAAGGTCATGCTGCTTGGGCTTTGGCATTTATTGGTTCTGCAGCCAAGGAGCATTTGTATCGGGAGATTAATTCTGAAAAGGTAGCAGTTAGGTCTGCTGTGGTAGGGGCGATCGCGAAAATTGCCCAATATTCAGAAGAAGAGGAGGGGATCAATATTTTGATAACTGCTCTGGGAGACTCGTCGGAAGAGGTACGCACTGAAGCGGCAGCAGTTTTGGGAAATTTAGCTTACAAACCAGCGGTTCCTTTTCTGGTTGAGTTACTAAATGATCCTAGTAGCGGTGAAACTCGCAAGGCTGCAGCTTTGTCTTTAATGAAAATTCGTTGCGATAGTGCTTTAGAACCGTTGCGAGCATCATGGGAACAAGAGTCAGAGGAAGATATTAAGAAAATTATCAAATTGGCAATTACTCAATTAGAGAGGCAATTTACAGAGAATGATGTGGAGTAAAAGCGTTGGGAGGATGTCAACTATTGAATAAGAAAAAAGTTTTTACACTATTTTAATCTTGGAGGAACTGGTTGCCAATTTCCAGAAGGAATAAAACTAGCCCAATAATAGGGATGACTGTAGTTTTCTCCTGCTTCTCCCCTCAGCATCTCGAGTTGAGTTTTCCTTAAGGCTTCTGTTCGTCCTATATTTCCATCTAACAGACGTTGATAATACTTGACCATTAAGTCTTTTGTGCCTTCATCATCAACTTGCCATAAACTAATGACCTGACTCTGGGAACCGGCAATAAAAAAGGCTCTTCGTAGTCCATAAACTCCCTCTCCGGGACTAATTCCCCCCCTCCCTGTGTCACAAGCTGATAACACTACGAGCTCTGTGCCTAGTAATTTTAATCCTGTGGCTTCTAAAGCAGTCAAAAAACCATTGTCTTCGTCTGTTTCTTTTGGCTCTAATTCTGGCGGAACACTATTATCTCCTACTATATTTTCTTCCTCAAACCCAGCCAAAGCTAAACCTGATCGTAGTAGGGATTTTCTCCCTATGATAGGCAGTTCTCCAGGGTTTTGAGCTTTTTCTTCAAATTCTTGAAATAAACCATGGGTAGCTATATGTAATATAAAAGGATTTTGTGCTTGCCTGATAGCTTTTTCAGTGGCTGCTCCTCGTAGCAAAGGTTTAACTCCTAGTAATTTTCCTATGGCTTTGACTTCATCAGCAGTTTTTAATAGTCTTCCTAATACTATATTAGAAGATGTTTTATTGAAACCACGCTCAGTAGCAATTTTGTCTTTTTTTTCATAATTTGGGTCTCCTAACAATAACGCTGGTGATGTTTTTCTGGCTTTAGTAGTCAATTGAAGTAAGTCACGTCCTGAGCTGAGATAGGTAATACTATAGTTTTCTACTAAATACTGATTATTTTCATCTACTAGAGCTTCAAAAGGTATTAGGTTAAGATGACTATCAGGAGAAATTAGAATTTGTTCCTTTGAACCTATTAATTGACGTACAGGTTGCATTAGTTTTTCGTCAAGTTCTCTAGCGGTTTTTTTAAGCTTCTCTAAAGGGGCTCTTTTCTTTTTTAGAAGAACTCTAAATTTGTCTAGGTCTGATTTAATTTCTTCAACTGTTCCCAGGTCGATGCCTTGGGGTTCTCCCTCTGCATTCAGAACGTAAACCCCATAGCGTGGATCATCCCATGTCTCTGTCTTGGGGTCAAAAGGATAATACTGTATAAACTCTACTAAGGCAGCGTTGGCGGGTATCAACTGCTGAATAGCTTCTAAGGTTACAGGTTGGGTCGAAGTCCGAAACTCCCTACTACGACGACTAATTTTGTTTTCTAGTTCATTTGCCTGTTGTTTTAATTTGGCAAAATTATCACGATAGGTTTCTAGAGGGAGATTTTCCGGTCGGTTATAGAGTAGAGTGGAAAGTTGACTATTAATACTATCAAGTTCATCTAGCCATTGTAGTCCTTGAGGGTCAAGTTGTTGTCGGAGTATTTTTCTGCTGGCGGTTAAGAATTGGAGGAGGCGACCTTTGCGGCGTAGGACGGTGGTTAATGCTAGAGTGGTGGCGGCTGGATTATTTGGTGCTATTTGCAGATGGAGAGAGATGGATCTATCCTTGGCTCCTGAGATAGTTTCGAGATATTTTTCTTTTTGAGGTTCAGCACCGGCGGCTAAGTTGTAAGTTAGGTTTTTTTCTTGAACTTCCAAGCCGCGTTCAAGGTATTGGACTGCTGAGGCAATGTTACCTTGAGCAGAGTAAAGTAAAGCCAAATTGTTGAGGGAGATGGCAACATCAGGATGTTCAGCACCAAGGAGCTTCTTTCTCATCTCTAATGCTTGTTGATACAATGGTTCCGCGTCTGTATACCTTCCTTGATAATAGTAAAGTGCTGCCAAATTGTTGAGGCTTTGGGCAACAGAAGGATGTTCAGCACCAAGGAGCTTCTTTCTCATCTCTAATGATTGTATATACAAAGGTTCCGCTTCTGTATACCTTCCTTGAGCTTTGTAAAGTAAAGCCAAATTGTTGAGGCTGGTGGCAACATCAGGATGTTCAGCACCCAGGAGCTTCTTCCACATTTTCAATGCTTGTACATACAAAGGTTCCGCTTCTGTATACCTTCCTTGAACTCTGTAAAGTCCTGCCAAATTGTTGAGGCTGGTGGCAACATCAGGATGTTCAGCACCAAGGAGCTTCTTTCTCATATCTAATGCTTGTTGATACAATGGTTCCGCTTCTGTATACCTTCCTTGATCTTTGTAAAGTAAAGCCAAATTGTTGAGGCTGGTGGCAACATCAGGATGTTCAGCACCCAGGAGCTTCTTCCACATTTTCAATGCTTGTACATACAAAGGTTCCGCTTCTGTATACCTTCCTTGAACTCTGTAAAGTCCTGCCAAATTGTTGAGGCTGGAGGCAACATATCGATGTTCAGCACCAAGGAGCTTCTTAAATATCTCTAATGCTTGTATATACAAAGGTTCCGCTTCTGTATACCTTCCTTGATCTGAGTAAAGTAAAGCCAAATTGTTGAGGCTGGTGGCAACATCAGGATGTTCAGCACCCAGGAGCTTCTTATCCATTTCCAATGCTTGTATATACAATGCTTCCGCTTCTGTATACCTTCCTTGAACTCTGTAAAGTAAAGCCAAATTGTTGAGGCTGGAGGCAACATATCGATGTTCAGCACCCAGGAGCTTCTTTCTCATCTCTAATGCTTGTAGATATAAAGGTTCCGCTTCTGTATACCTTCCTTGATCTTTGTAAAGTCCTGCCAAATTGTTGAGGCTGGAGGCAACATCAGGATGTTCAGCACCCAGGAGCTTCTTTGTCATTTCTAATGCTTGTAGATATAAAGGTTCCGCTTCTGTATACCTTCCTTGAGATCTGTAAAGTTCTGCCAAATTGTTGAGACTGGAGGCAACATCAGGATGTTCAGCACCCAGGAGCTTCTTTCTCATCTCTAATGCTTGTATATACAAAGGTTCCGCTTCTGTATACCTTCCTTGATCTTTGTAAAGTAAAGCCAAACTGTTGAGGCTGGTGGCAACATCAGGATGTTTAGCACCAAGGAGCTTCTTTCTCATCTTTAATGCTTGTTGATACAAAGGTTCCGCTTCTGTATACCTTCCTTGAACTCTGTAAAGTTCTGCCAAATTGTTGAGGGAGGTCGCAACTAATGGATGTTCAGCACCAAGGAGCTTCTTTATCATATCTAATGCTTGTATATACAATGGTTCCGCTTCTGTATACCTTCCTTGACGTTGGTAAAGAAAAGCCAAATTATTGAGGGAGGTGGCAACATCAGGATGTTCAGCACCCAGCAACTGCAGCCTAATTTTCAAAGACTGCTCTAATAAAGGAACTGCTTCATCATATTTACCTTGTTTATATAGTTCAAAAGCTTCGTCATTAAGTTCTGTAGCAAAAGTAAGAGACTCTTCTTTAGCTGAAGCCTGTCGCCAACTTAGCTTATAACTTCCCTGTTTACCTTTTTCATTGCGAGTCCCATTAATTATCTGCTCTTCAGTTGCCTCTGTTGTTAATGGTTGTTGTGATAAGACAAAATTCTCAGCCCTTCCAACCTGCATAACTAAAACTTCTAACCCATTAATAACAAGAATAGCTATCAACCAAGTTTTGACTAAGTAATTTTTGCCAAGGATTTTTGTAAACATAAAAACATCAATATGGTATAAGATTGTGATTAGGAACCTATTCCTATATATTAAATATTTAACCTTAATAGAAACTTTCCACTTAAGAGCCTTTAATAATAGTTAAACGTCTTAAATTTATATTTCAAATTTCACAAAATTCTATTCTCAAAAACCCATCCTCCCCACAAGAGTAACAACAGACAAAATAGATAAATTCATCAAACCTTTTTTCATAATTAACTTCCACCGAAAACTTTCTTTATTAGCTCTTTCTCTTTCTCATTTAGCTGCTTACCTAAAGCAAAATAATTTACCTTAGCCTTTTCCAACCACTTTACAGCCCCATTCTTATTACCTAATAGATATTCTATCTCCCCTAAACCCCATTGTATCATTGCCTTAACTTCTTTATTCTCCTCCTCCATAGTCAACGCCAACCCTTGCTGATAAACATCCTTGGCCATTAAAATCAATCCTACCTGTAGGTAAATGTCCCCCAACAACTGATAAACCGTTGCTCTCTGACTCTTAGACTTTACCAAGCCTTCCAATACCTGAATAGCCTCAAAATTTAACTCATTCCCTCGATAAAAATAAGCTAAAACCAAGCCTTCTTGCTCCCGACTTAATTCCTGCCGCTTAATAGCCGCTACTTGTTCTCGTAAAATCTTTGCTTCCTCATCCTTCAACACCTGAAACCAACTATTCTGAGCATCCACTTCTGAAGAAGTAGCTCCATTATCCGCCTCTATAATTATACTATTCCAATCTCCCGGTTCCAACTCCCCATCATAAACAATTTGGGTTTTCTTTGTTTCCCTTTCCCATCCTCCCAACTCAAACTTAACCTTGTATAGAGTTGCTCCAAAAACTTCATTCCAACGAATAGTTAAGGGGTTATTGAAAACATAAGTCTTACGGGGACTAATGAGATAAGGTAGTTGTTTTAACCCTTCCTCTTTAACTCCAACAGGACGTGCATCATCATTATTGCAACTTGGACATACTTTAATAGTAGGCTTTCCTGGAAGACATTTCTCAGAAACAAGATAGGTTCCTGGTCCCTCCACTACCCTTTTATTCTTATCACTACAATAAATGATTAAAGAAGCATTACTACCTAATTTAACTTTGTCCTCACTACTGAGAGTCATACCAGACTCAGCCTTATTAAATGTCTTCCATTCAGCCTTTTTGACTTCAACATTCCCCCGAACATCAATTAGGATATGAAGAGGACTACTTAACACAGGAGTTGCCCATCCCACAAATATTAAAATTAATCCTGCCTGAATTTTTGCTTTCCAATTCAACATAAAATTTTTATAAGGTTTGAGGTGTTAGGTTTGAGGTGTTAGGTGTTAGGTTTTAGGTTTAAATATTAACAACCAGAAAACAATTATCAATGTGCTCCTGGGAGCGATCGCCAAACTCACCACAAAATTATCCCTGCATCCTAACCTGGATTTTCCATTTCCAATTCAACATATAACTTAGTCATTATATTATATAATTTGCCACTACAATTTTACCTTGATTTTTACTTTGGAGAAGTCTATTAATTTAATTGTTATTTAGGTTCATATAACCATCCATTCTCTTCAGGAGAAATAGTCTCACCTGCCCCTAGAAAAAGTTAAATTAATTGACGATATTATTGCCAATTCCCTTTCACTTTAGCAGATAAAATAAATCACCTTACTGATGCTTTAGTTAAGAAGTTAATTGACAACATCTTACTACCAAATCCATTGATTTTTGCCACACCGTTAAATCCAGATAACTTTTTACTTCAATCATTTTCATTCTTTCTATTAACCTAACACTTAAAACCTAACACCTAATACCTAATACCTAATACCTAAACCTAACACCTAAAACCTAAAACCTAACACCTAAAACCCAAAACCTAAAACCTAAAACCTAACATAAGACTAGTTAATTTAATAGTTGTTTAGCTTCATATAACCATCCATCTTCTTCAGAAGAAATAGTATCACCTCCAGCTAGACGAAGTTCAATTAATTGACGACATTGTTGCCAATTTTCTTTCACTTTAGAAGATAGTTGATCTGTCTTTGACAAAATTTTACTGTAGATACAAAAAGCCGCCCCTGGGTTTCGGATATACTTCTGATATTTAGAATTTTTAGCAATTGCCATTGCCGGCAAAAGATAATCAATAGCATCATCATATCGCTGTTGTTGAAACCTTGCCCATCCTAAATTTTTATATATACTATATTGTTCAGTTCTTAAATCACTCTTTTCTACATCTGTTAACCTCTCAAAATTCTTTTCCTTTTGCTCTAAAAGCTGCAAACCCTGTTTCAACAAATCTATCCCTTTCTCATTCTTATTTTCCTGAATATACCAATAAGCAAGATTATTATAGGCATCCACAAACCCAGCTTTAGCCGCAACTATATATTGTTTTTTAGCATTCTCCAAATCTTGTAACTCTTCATAAACTTTTGCCAACTTATAACGAGCATCTAAATTATCATTATTCAACTTAATTGCCTGTAAAAAATTCTCTTCTGCCGCCGCTAACTTTTCCTGTTCTCTTAATTTTTGACCAGTCAGTTTGTAGCCATTAGAAATAGATGGTAAATTCAACCAAATACTTAACAAAAATCCTGTAATCAATAAACTAGAAACCAACTTTGCCTCCTCATGAAAATGTTGAGGAATTTTCACCACTTGTAAAACTTTATCAAACCCTTTTTTTCCCGTTTCTGTTAACTCACTTTGAGCTTGAAGTAACGATAAAATACTAGGAATAGCAATAGTCAAAGCACCCCCTAACCCAGAAGCACTATTCAGAAAAAGACTAGCCAAAGTTCCCAAAAGAGTTAAATTTCCCGTCCAAACTATAACTCTAATAACTCTAATAAACCCATCAAAACGATTCCAAGGGTGAGACTTTCTCGCTTTTTCCTGAACATAAATATCCAAATCCCACCACCAAGAATTAGGCAACCTAGGGAAATTATTTCGATATTTAGCCAAATTAATAGATTGAATCAATTTCTCAGAATTCTGTTTAAGTTTCTCATCTAATTCTTGAATTTTCAAGATTACAGAAGCATCAGGTATAACCTTACTAGATAAAGCCTTAGAAATAGCATCTCTAGCCAATAAAATATCTAAAACATCCTTTTCTGATAGAGGAGTATTAGAATTATTTAACTTATCTAATAATTGTTGATAACGTTGTAACAAAGTAACTTTCATCGCTTTAACCATTGAAAAAGTAGTAATTATTAAAAACAGTAATTACACAAAGCTGGGCTTGAACCTAGTATGTTTTGCCCCGTCGTATTATTTTAGTTTTAATAAAAATTTTAGGCCTTAAATTTATTGTATATTAATAATAATATTAAATCCTTTAATTTTTTTAAAATAAAGCTTCAAAGTTCCTTAATTTATGGTAAAATATAATTGCTAATTTAATAAATTAAAAAAATATAATCTAAAATTAATTAAAGACAATAAATAATTCTATAAAATATTTTTTTTCTCTAATGTAAATTCTGAAAAATATATATTTTATAATTTAAATAAACTACTATAATAGATGTCATATAAAGACTTTCACTAAGTACAGGAAAAAAAATTAAATCCTATAAAAATCAGATATTTTGCTAGTTATATCGAAGAATATATTACGCCAAAAATCTAGAGCAGAGGGAAAAAACTTTGAACTTTACCCCCATGTTTTTTTGACGATCACAAAACAATGCTCATCTAAGCAAAAAACCACTCGGTGTAACCAACACAGTGTCAAAGTCAATAAAAATATCATTTTAGTTAGACGCTCTGGTTCAGTTATATGAGTAAACTCAAGGTCACAACCTCTACTTTTATAACAACGAGGCAAATTTTTCGATCACATCTAGACCTTCTGCTGTTTGAGAATTTCCTTTTTCATTCCTAAAATGAGAATATTGTATGTATACTTACCAAGCTGTAACTGACTTCAGTAAATACTCAAAACCCATTTTTGCGAGCATCAATGATAGCAATTATAACCTGGAAAAATTCCCTAATATCTATATCAAAGTGGGAAAAACCTTTGTAGCCCTTTGTAATTAAAACTTACTTGAGCATTAGATAAAAATACAGTTGCTATTTGTGCCAAGTTGATATTTTTCTAAATACAGCCTAGAGAAATAAAGGGAAAAATTTAATTCTGGCTCGATGGCAAGAAAAGTAGTTTTTTCAAGCTATTTGTAGTAAACTAATTTAATTCATATTCAGACTTCATGGACATTATGATTTAAGTTCTATGAAACCTTTCCCTGTTTGATAAGTCAAGCTTTTTAGCCTGTACTTAGATAATTGCTATATACACTTTAAAATGATAGCAGATATTTGTTGAAAATGAACTTATACCTAGGAATTGATTTTGGCACTTCCGGAGCGCGTGCTGTTGTTATTGACTCTAATTTTCGGGTTAAAGCACAAACAAAATATATTTGGGAAACTGAGGAAAATAAATTACCTCATGTTTGGCAAAAAGCTCTGTTTAATCTTATTTCTAATATTCCTCAGGAAATACGAAGAAAAATTCGAGCGATCGCTATTGATGGTACTTCGGCAACTGTATTATTGTGCAATAGTGATGGTAAACCTGTGACTGAAACGCTACTTTATAATGATAGTAGAGGGGTGACAATGATGAATAAATTGAAAAGTATTGCCCCTTCTAATCATTCTGTTATTAGCGTCACCTCTAGTTTCGCAAAATTGTTATGGTTGACTGAAAATACTTCTACCTTAAATCAAAATCAAACATATTATTTTTTGCATCAAGCTGACTGGCTAGGGTTTTTGCTTCATGGAAAACTAGGAGTAAGTGACTATAACAATGTTTTGAAACTAGGTTATGATGTAAACGACTTATGTTATCCAGACTGGTTAAATAATTTTGTTAATTCTGAGGTTGGGAAAAATATTCAGTTACCAGAAGTAGTTAAACCAGGTGCGACCGTCGACAGTGTCACAACAGAAATAGTTAATAATTTTGGCTTGTCTCCTGAATGTGTTGTTTGTGGCGGTACAACAGATAGCATTGCAGCTTTTATCGCCAGTGGTGCTAATAGTCCTGGAGAAGCCGTAACTTCTTTAGGTTCAACTTTGGTATTGAAACTATTGAGTCATACTAGAGTTGATAATAGTAAATATGGCATTTATAGTCATCGCTTCGGAAATTTGTGGTTAGTAGGAGGTGCTTCTAATACTGGAGGTGCTGTTTTGCGACATTTTTTTACTGAAGCTGAGTTGGAAAGTTTGAGTAGGCAAATAGACCCTAATATTGAAAGTAGATTAGATTATTATCCTTTGCTAGAAAAGGGCGATCGCTTTCCTATTAATGATCCGGAATTACTCCCAAAACTAGCCCCTAGACCAGAAAATTCCATATTATTTCTTCATGGTTTACTTGAAGGTATTGCTAAAATTGAATTACGAGGATATGAATTGTTGCAAGCATTAAGCGCAGATACACTTACCAAGGTTTATACCGCCGGAGGTGGTGCCAAGAATTCTACTTTTACCACAATTCGGGGACGTTATTTAGGAGTACCTACAATTAAAGCTGTTTATACAGATGCAGCTTATGGTAGTGCTATTTTGGCAACTCATCAGTTTATTTCTGATCAAACTAACTTAACTGGACTTTAAGAAAAAATGCAGTCAAGTCAGTTTTAGTGTAGATATTGTATATTATGGCTTTCAATAGAAAATGCTAGCCGATGAAAGAAATAACCTTGTGTGCCCTACCACCATACTTGGAAAAATGCTGTCAAAAATTTGATGATTTCTGGAATACTCTTAGTAAAAAAAATGGATTTCCTGGCTATTTAGCCTAGTTATTAGGAGAAAGTCAACGGAAAAATATTGCTCAAATAACTGGTACTTCTGTATATATAGTAATCAAATTATAAAGAGGTACTTGTAGCTCCCACAATAGATATATCCAAAAATTATCACTTCCCTTCCTATAACTATTTTTCAGGTAGCGATCGCTATTTTTTACAAGCTTTATAGTATTACAGATACTTCTTGTTAATTATTAACTATTTTTATCTAGTTTTTTATAATTGTTTCTGCGCTCAAAGTGATAACTGCTAATATAGTTATTTGGTATAGAAAAATTGAAAATTCTCAAAAGCTTACTCTATAAACTTTTCAGGATTTTAGACATAAAGAGCATTATAAACTTTAACTAAATATTGGTTTTAGCCATTTTTTCTGCTTAATTACCCAACACTCTAATAATAAATTTATTGGGTGTGGAAAATTGAAAATGCTTAAAAGCTTACTTCTATAAATTATAAATTTTCATAGCTCTAATTCTTAAAAGCACTATAAACCTAAATTTGTTTTTAGTTTTAGCTATTTTTTTTTGCTTAATTCCTAACAAATCTATTATAGAATTTATAACCTAGATACTGACAACAAAACATGAGGGGTGATCATGTTCAATAAATAGTACTTAATATTATAAAAATAATAAAATACAATTTCTTCTTAATAAGAATAGCTGTCCCTTGTAGCTATAAATACTAAACTTTTATCTCACAAATTATACCTGATTTCTATACTTCCACAAATCTAAAATTAGGTTCTCAGTATTCAGTTACTTTCCACCAACCACTTCTGCCTATTTTGATAAATCCCAGTAAATTATCGCAAGTTTGAACCCTAATAATTGTACCTTAATTCATGAAATCAAATAAAAACTTCTTGTTAAAAATAACATAGTATTAGTATTTTTTTTTCCAAAATCATCCTACCTTAATAAATTATTGAACTGGCAAGAAAATAGTCATTACTTCCCCTTTAGTTGGTCTTTGTCGAACCACTAATTTTCCTCCTATTGCTTGAAACAAATTTTTAGTCACTTTTAAATTTAAACTAAGACTACCTGTTTCTGGTTGAAACATTAATAAAGGACCAATAGATTTCAAAGGTGTTTTTGTGTAATTAGTAAAAGGTGAAGAACTTTTTTCACCAATATCAGAATCAGACTTAAGCTGTAATTTTAGTTGACTACCAGCTAACATTACTTCCACCTTTATAAGACTGCCAGGGGCTAAATTACGGGAGAAATTTTCAATCAAATTTCCTAATACTTGGTCAAGCATAGTAGGATCGCTAATGATACTTGGCATTTTTGGAGGTAAAATAACTTTCAAAGTATGATTTCTTTGAGTTGCTTTTTGTTGCCAACGGGGAATGCTATTTTTAAATACTTGAGCCAGAGGAATACTTGTTAATTGTAAATATGGATGTTGTTCTTTTAAAGGTTGCTGATTTTCTAATTCTGCCGCTCTAAAAATCAGGTTAAAGCGTTCTATTTGAGAAGTACATTCAGTATCAATCATTTGTAAATGTTTTCTCATTAGTTCCTGATTTAGATTAAGACGTTTTAATAAAAGGCGGGTTAAAGTCTGAATTGTTGCTAAAGGAGTTTTAACTTCGTGAGCGATCGCCTGTAACAATTCCACATCAGGAGACTTGAGATTTTCAATAGTAGATTTTAGTGATGTAGTAGCTTCTTGCTTTTCTCCATTTTTGTTATAAATATTGACTTCTAATGTTTCATTTTTAGTATCTGTAATTGGTAAATTAGATAATAATAAGCGGCTAAACTCCATCACTATTTTGTAGTCAGGAGCTACAGGTAAAAACTGCTCAAAAATATCATCTAAAATAGCTAACTTTTGAGAATATTGGTGAATAAAACTTTGATACTTATCAAGATTATTGAAATCAAAATATTTTGGTAATACTCTTCGTTGCTGTAAGACAAGCCATGCTTTTTTTACTATTTCTGGCTCAAAAGAAAATAGAAAAGCTGGTGTATTATCTTGGTTTTTTCCTAAGACCATAATCAAACTAAATTCAGCAGTTAAAACTAAACAAAACTGTTCATTTGTTATCGGGTCTTTAGTGGATAAAGGTAATATTGGTATAGCAGCAGGTAAAGAATTAATATGATCTGCTGGTGGTAACAAAGGTAAGCTTTGCCATCTAAACATGGATAACCATTCTAAAGATTCTGATATTTTACTGGTAAATACTGAAGTATAAAAACTGCTAGTTAAAGCAGGATTTGTTAACACAGGAGTCATACCAGATAATACTAATCCATGATATGATTTGAGATGAGAAAGCAAGGAATTAGAAGTAGGGAATTTTGATCTAGTTTGAGATTCCCAATTTTCTAGTACAGGAGTAGTTTTTTTAATTTCTTTCTGTTTGTAAGTTTTTGTTATTTCTTGATTTTTTAAATCTTGAGAATCTGAGGTTCTTACTAACTTTTCTAGCAGTTGATTAATCGTAGCAACAGCACTATACCATTCCTTTTGAGCCTTTAAATATAAATCTTTATTTTTCTCTGTTATGGAAGGAGGGTAATTTTCTTTTGACAGTTCCATTTTTGTTGCATAAACATCAATATTTGACTTTTCTGAGGCAAAAATGTCACTTAAAGTTGGTAATATATAGTTGTCCATTTTTTTTGTGCAAATAAATGAATAAATAATTTTAATCTATAAAAAAAACAGTCAGCGATCAGTCGGAAAATCTTTTTGAGATGGGATAAGAAAAATTAAACCCTAATTCAAAAATTTGATCACTCGATACTAAAAGCTGATAGCTAGTTAAGTAATAAATTTAGACTTCTATAAAGGCTTTAATATTTGTTGATTGGTTATCCTTATAGAAGTATACCTTACTTAATACTTAAGATATAGGTATTTAGCTATTACTTATGTTGGTATAACCGAACTAAATCACCGCAATCTCCGTTACTAAGGAATAGAGAGTAGAAAAAATACCAAATTTAATTTTCCTGTGTTTAATTTAGTAGTTTTTTAGAAAAGGTTGAAAAGCTATTCTTTCAAGGAGCACAAATTTTACTGGTACTAGTAATATTTATTTTATTAAATTGCACTCAATAAAAAATGAGAATATTCAGTGTAATAAGATATAATTAACAATATTACAAATCAACAGTATAAGTATAGCATTACTTTTAGAGAAATCCTATTTGAATCGTATAACAAACATCTGAGATTTTAGGAGATGGAAAAAAATTTGATATATTTTTATATATTTTTACATATTTTTAAAAAAAAATTTATATTTCTATAGTAATTGGTATACAGTCAAATTTTGATATTAATTTAGATAGATTGAAATTATTGTCACAAATGCTACGCCTACCCAGATTTATATCGGAGTTTAGATGCAAACTTTAAACAGTCTTTATAATGTAAAATATTTAGAGAGTTGATCTTTTAAAGTACTATAATAAACCCATACCTGACGATAGCCACAATATATTTCAATTTCTATTAGTTTTTCAACAATGAAAATTTTGAATCTGATCGACAAACTTCAGACTTTGCTAGTGTAACAAGTTGATAGGTGGAAAAGTGGGGCGATCGCTTCCAGGAAAAAGACCGCAAAAATACCTACAGATAATTAAACCTTTTTGTGAAGCAGTCACAAGATAATGAATATTTAATATTAATAGTTTCTTAGGAAAATATTATAGAGAGAAATGAGGAGAAAAGTTGGAACAATTTTAAAGATGAATGGCAGCAGAATTTTTTTAAGAGTTTGTTAGCAGTAGAATATTATCAAAGTTGAATCATTTTAACTTCTCAATATTTCCCCCATCAAATACCAGAGCCTTATAAAAAATTTGGGCACTGCATACTATTAGGTAAGTTAACTGTAAGAAATAAGTCGAAATTGAGATCAGAAAACTTGGTTAGAACTAGATACACATTTATCCACTGACAATATTTACAACCTATCGAGGCAGCTTATGAAGCTTATCCTCTGGCATTAAATATAATTTCTGGGGAAATAGGTGCTAAACCATTTAATGGTAACGTTGTAGCTTACTGGAAAAAATACGGCTGTGAAATAGAGGAAGAGGAAGCAGAAAAAGCGATCAAGGAAGTGAAAACTTAGAGAATAAGAGAAGCTGCTGATGACCAGTAAAAACTGGATAAATATATTCTCCTGCTCAGACTAAGTATGGGAAAGCTTTTGGAAGAGACTTTTGAGAAATTGAGATGAAACAAAATATGATAAATATAGGACTTACGCAAAGACACTATATATAGTGCATGACAAAAAAAGGCGCGATCTTCATGCTCCACTTTATGGGATAACGCAAGCCCCAACCTGGAGCGAATGCTTAACTATTTTTATTCAAAAAAAAACTTTAGTTATTCCAGTAAAAATTTGCTTCATTTTAATTAAAGAATATTTCAATTCGGAGGCCAGATATTTTGATAATAATTAGTAGCAACTCTTGATAAATACTCTTGTCGAAATTTATGTGCAAATTTTTTTCAAACAGGACTTACGCTCCATTGTACAAGCCATAAAATTTTTTTTATTCTCCCCAAACATCACCCTGCATACGTCCTAAACCTGTTAATTATTTAATTCTGGCGTGAAATTCTTCAATTTTCCATTTGGTTTGAGATTCAAATTCTAAAGTTGTAAGTGATGATTGACTCATACCATATTTTGGGCAAATGATGTACAAAATAAATGGTAAAAATTATGTACTGCAGGCATCTTACCCGCGTTACTGTAGCATATATCAATGTCAAAATTGTTCTAGACAATTTGTCCAAAATAGTCAAATAAATTATATTTAGTAATGAAACCAGAGAACTCCGAAAATAAATTACTGCTAGAAAAAATTAGTTTAGCTGGTATAGTTCCTGTAATAGGTGTGTCAAACATAAAGATCCAACATCAAGATCCAGAGTTATGTCAATAATAAGTACCCTCCGGTTTCCCAGTCTCTTAAATGTACTAAAAAAAACTGTAAATTCACTATCCAATGTGATAAAATATGTTCATTTATAGAGCATAAAAATAATAAACAATGGCTCGGGTTAACTAATTGACATAGGCACTAAAGAAATTGTAGGTTTTTACTTAGGAAAAAGAAGAGAAAAAAGGAGAATATAGGATTGTGAAATAGCGATATTAGGTATCTATAGACGCAGTTTGTGGGTCAAGATTTATGGTATGATATACGCTCTTGTTTTCTTGGATCAAGGCACTTCAAGAGCCCAGAAAGAGACAGGTTTAACAGCCTATATAGAAAGATTAAATAATACTTGATTTTAAATAATTTCCAGATTAGTCATCAAGTAATTTATCCTTTTTAACAAAGTTCAAAAATCCACAAAGGAGCTACGGGGATATTTCATTCATCACTTTATAAAAAGCTTATTTGAGTATTTTCCATGATTTTTTTCTTGTTTACCAGTAATAAAATAAATATCTTGGTGTTTTTTTGTGCTTATTGATATGTTTAAATCTTTTATTACTAACTATATTTTTGCAAAAAAATCAACTCAAACTATAGCTTAATTTTTATTTTAGAGATATCTATTATTTCAATTGAAAATAATATCCTGTCGGCTTAATTAGCTATAGCAGCATAAAATTATTTGTTAAAAAAAAACTGTAAGGGTGTGGCTTCAGAATCCTATTTTTCCCTTGGGTTTAGAGACACACCGCTACTATCAAATTTACAACTTATTTAGGATTGCTATAAACAAAAATGAAAAAATTATTTTTACTCCTCCTGACTTCTGACTCCTGAATTCTTGAGACCAGACATAATATAATTCATCAAACTCCTAAATACTATTAGCCCAATTTTTTGCCCATTCCAAAGTTTGTTTAACCTTCTGCATATCCGTAGCTTCACAATAAAGTCGCAAAACAGGTTCAGTACCACTAAACCGAATTAACAACCAACGACCATCAGCTAACCGAAACTTATACCCATCTATAGTTATACAATCAAGCACTTTTTGGCCAGCAACTTCAGTCACAGGATTATTTATTAACTCTTCCAACAGGCGTGATCGTACTCCCATATTAAGCAAAGGCAAATCTATCCGGTCATAAACAGAACTAAAACCCGTTTTTTCTTGCAAATGCCGATAAATAGTAGTCAAATCTTCACTAGACATGACCACTGCTTCCAACAAATAAAGCGCCGACAACAAAGCATCCCTTTCTGGAATATGAGTACCATAACCAATACCCCCAGACTCTTCACCACCCACAAGCACCTGAGTTGACAACATCCTATCAGCAATATATTTATAGCCAATAGGAGTTTCAAACACTGGCATCTTGTATAACTCTGCTACTTTCGGGAATAAATCAGAACCACTAATAGTTTTTACAACTTCTCCACTACACCCATGTGTAGTTGTTAAATGTTCAATGAGAATGGGAATTAAAATTTGAGAGCTGAGAAAATTACCCTCACCATCAACAGCAGCAATGCGATCGCTATCTCCATCAAACACTAACCCAATTGCTAAACTTCCTTCATTTGCTGCTCGATAACTTTTAATTCTCTTAAAAAGTTTACTTAAATAACGAGGCAAAGGTTCAGGTGCTCCACCATCAAAGAAAGGATCCCTATTACCATTAACCTCTTCAATTTCTACTCCCAATATTTGTTGTAAACCTCCAGCAGCAGCTCCGTGCATTACATCTGCAAAAACTTTTAATTTTCCTTCATTAATCGCCGACTTAATACTGTGAATCTCTACCATTTTTTTGAGAGTTTCACAGTAATTTTGCCAGGGATTAAAAGTTTCTATTTTACCTTCTTGAACTAGATTTTTTTCAGTCTCAACTGTTAATAAATCTTCTATTTGTTTAGTTATTTCTGGAGGTACCGACCCACCAAAAGCACCCTTTACTTTTAGCCCTAAATATTTCCCTGGGTTATGACTAGCAGTCATAACAATAGCCCCAAGAGCTTTTTTTTGAAATGCTGCCAAACTAAAAGCAGGAGTAGGAGCATAAGTATCCGTTAACAAAACATCAAATCCTGCATTTTGAATAGCTTCTGCAGCTACTTGAGCAAATTCTTCAGCCATAAACCTGCGATCATGGCCAACAATTATTGTTTTACTATTATTAGTAGAATCAGCATAATTTTTATCTAAAATTTTTGCTGCAATAGGAGCTACTAGAGTAACTCGTTCAAATGTAAAATCATCAGCTATGACACCGCGCCAGCCATCTGTTCCAAATTTAATTGGTTTAGCCATATCAGAAATCTCTTAATATATATATTTTTTTGTCTAAGTCCTGTTATATAGCAATCTTATTTTTACCCTATCCAAAATCTTGTAATTTTTTGAGATAAGGCTTTAGATGAATCGCACCGATAAGTAAGAATTTCGGAGTTTATTTCTTCGTTTTTGAATTGTTACAACCGTTTAATCTGATTGCTATAGGTTTTCTCAAGTTACTGAGGTACCGTTCTTTTTCTTCTTTTCTACTCCTGACTCCTTACTCTTGCGCCAGAAACAAATTTTGTGCCTCACCAACATGAAAATTGTTATACTTTGAATTTGGCATTGCATAGATCCAAGTATAAATTATGGTTTTAGAGGATAGGAAGTAAAAGATGGAATTAAGCTTTTTTGTAAAGATTCCTCCCTTAGTTCAGAAGCCCCTTAAATCTCAACTTTTCAAAGCTGGTTTCCTATAAAGAGTTGTATAAAAGAAGAAGAATATAGGAAAAGTTATACCAATTCGCTAAAATAATACCATAAATAGTTGCATCATGCTGAAATTTTAAATAATCGCCTAAAAAGCTTGCAAATTATAAGTTTTAAGGCTAAATTATCTTATTTTTTGACTTGTAAGTGCATAAATTTGTTAATACTCTCCCCGACCTAAAGGTGCGGAGAAACAACTGAGCCCTAGCTCCTCATCGGGTTTAAGTTTGAAAGTCTATCGCTATTTTGGTAGTAGTCTTATATTTGCTGACCTATCCATTTTTTTCTCAAGAGAAAGAAAAATTTATAAAATATTAACATATTTATTGAAAAAAATCAACTAAAAAGTCAACCTAAAAAGGCAAGACTTTAAACCCAAATTTTCGGTAAAAAGGTCTTACTATCTATTTACATAACTCCCGACGTTGCGCTTACGCAACCAAGCAGGTTTATTCAGCCAAGGTAATGTTTTCCCCTTTTATTGAGCTTTATTTCTCAATATAGTATTACAATGACTGCATATATAATCGTTAATAGCCATCATAAAAATTAAGATCAAAAACGCACATAACGCCCGACTTTTATCCCGACGCTCTCCTTCAAAAGAGCGCAGGACTTCTCGGGGCAGTTAAAAGAAGGTAGGTTGATGGCGAATTAAGTTTAGATATTCTTCTCTTGTTTTCTGATCTTCTTTAAAAAGACCAACCATGGCACTAGTAACAGTCCAAGAACCAGGTTTTTGAACCCCTCGCATTACCATAGATATATGAGTAGCCTCAATTACAACTGCTACGCCCTTTGGTTCCAAAATTGTTTGAATTGCCTCAGCAATTTGACGATTTAGTCGCTCCTGGACTTGCAATCTACGAGAGTACATGTCGACAACTCTAGCTAGCTTACTGAGTCCTACTACTTTTTGATTAGGAATGTAAGCGATATGAGCTTTTCCCATGAAGGGTAACATATGATGTTCACAAAGACTAAAAAAATTGATATCTCTAACTAGAACCATTTCATTATGACCTTCGTCAAAAATCGCACCATTCACAATTTCTTCGAGGGATTGACTGTAGCCACTAGTCAGAAACTGCATTGCTTCTGCAAACCGCTTGGGAGTATTGAGTAATCCTTCTCGTTCAGGATTTTCTTCTACTGAGAGTAAGATTGTCCGCACTGCCTCCTTCATTCTCTCATTGCTGTCTTCAGTAGAAAGCTTTTGCTTAATTGATTGACCATTGGATGAGGAGATACGCTCAGGTCTATAGGAAATTTGACTCGTCATATTTGCATCAGAAGTTTTAACTCCATTCATGTTGAGTGTGTTCTTAGAATTGGAACGGTTGGAAGAAGATTGAGTCATAATAGATTGGGATCAAATTTAAAAAAAGCAAATTGTATTTTGACCTAACTTATGCTAGATTTTTTAGCTTAGATTATAATTTTTTGTTTATTAATACTAATTAGTTTTAGTTATTAATAAGCAATGAACTATAACCATTAGAGTTTTTCAATTTCTCTCCTGTAAGTTTTACACTGACCAAGAATCCATTTTTTAAAGTCAAAAGTCATTATTTATCTAAAATAAGTAAATAACTACTGTCTAAATTGGTATCAGCAAAGCATTTAAAATTCACTGATAAACTGTGCTTAATATTTTATCATGGTCAAGTAGTTAAGACTGATCCCAAATAAGTTTCTTACTCCTAGAGAGGTATATTGACAAAAACAGGATAGAAATAATTACTCGTCAGACTAATTAAGTAGTTCTTTATTTTTTTGTGATTATTTCATCAGGAGCTACAAAACAAAATTTACTAGATACTGTAAACGCCCCCAGATATCAAAGTACTTAATCTTTAACAAAATTCTTAATACTACTAATATAATTATTTCAGAAAGTATCCCGTGAATATCCAACTACAGCAAATTAAGCACATACAACCGTTGCGGAAGTTATGAAGTAACCCTGTATAGATGCTTTGAGGGAGCAGGTAAGATAGGTTGGAGGATAGGGCACCAGCAAAAAAATTTTACAGAACTTGGGTTTAAAGCCTAGTATGCCTATCATTCAAATTTTTAGCCGTTTTTTTTAAGACATCTGTGATTAGATATCATACTGATTAAACTAGTCGCGCGCGGGAGTAGTCTGATACAAAAAAAAAGAAAAACGAAAGTAAGGGTAACCGAACCCTAAATTATCCTAAGGGAGAGGGGATGGGGGATAGCTTCATGTGAATGCAGACCAGAAAAGTAAGCTCCCCCGTTAGCTTATAATTAATCCTCATGCCTAACCGCCGGGGAAAATATAAACTAATTATTTGACCACATTACCACATTGAATACATTAATCACTGAATCTGCTGTCTGAGGTAAAAACATTAATAATAAAACTATTATATTATGCAGTGAAACTATTGCCTGTCACAGATATACCTAACTGATATGGAATCTGGATATTGAGATTACTTTCATAGGACTTACGCAAAGGTTCTAATTCTAATCGTAGTGTAAATATCCTAATAAATTAGCAAAAATACACCATATATAGCTATAGTAGTAGTGCGTAAGTTAGTTCTGTTTCATTAAAAGAATTATTTATATCAAATTGATTTCTTTCAATTTAGGCATTATTATGTGTAGCGATCTAAAAGCAGACAGAAATATAAAACATAAGTCGGTGGGACTCGCAACCAAAAAACCTATACTAAATATCATCATTAGTTTGGGAGCATATCAGGTTTCCAAAAACACTCCCATAGAACGAAATTTTTGATAGCGCTTTTTTCGGCGTTGTGGACTGCTTAAATGGTTTAAGTCATCTAAACTTTTGACTATGGCCGTTTTCAGGTTTTCTGCTGCCTGTAAGGGGTTAGCATGAGCGCCACCAGAGGGTTCTGGAACTACATCATCAATAATCCCTATCTTTTTTAAATCCCAGGAAGTTATCTTCAAAGCCTCTGCTGCTTGGGAAGCTTTGCTAGCATCTTTCCAGAGAATGGCCGCACAAGCTTCAGGGCTAGCAACTGTATATATAGAATGTTCTAGCATTAATAACCGATCACCTACTCCTACACCTAAAGCTCCTCCTGAACCACCTTCTCCAATAACTGTACAAATTATTGGTACGTCCAGATGAAACATTTCTCGTAGATTATAGGCGATCGCTTCTCCTTGTCCTAATCTTTCAGCTTCTATACCTGGCCAAGCCCCTGGAGTATCTATAAATGTCAAAATTGGCATTCCAAAGCGATTGCCATGCTCCATAAATCTAATTGATTTTCGATATCCTCCTGCTGAAGCCATACCAAAATTACGAGCGACATTATCTTTTGTATCTCGCCCTTTTTGATGACCAATAATTACTACAGGTCTACCATTTACTCTGGCCAAACCTCCTACTATTGCTGGGTCATCGCTACCACCACGGTCACCATGTAACTCTATCCACTCGTCACTGATAGCTTGGATATAGTCCAGACTAGTTGGTCGTCTGGGATGACGGGCTAACTGTAGTTTTTGTACAGGGGAAAGACTACTAAAGATTTCTTGACGTAGTTGAGTTGCTTTTGCTTCTAGCTGATAAATTTGCTCAGAAACGTCTACACTACTGCAATCTTTTGCTAGTTCACGAATCTGATTTATGCGGTTTTCTAATTCTGCTAGAGGCTTTTCAAAATCTAGTAAAATTTTACGTTCTGATTTAGGCACACGGAATTTTTTTTTTAAGTTACGTAATTACATATATAAGTATACCACATTTGACTAATTTTTGAATTAACTTAGTAAAGTCATCTATACAGAAGTATCTACAATGCCATGAGTGCTCTTGTTAATATTTTCTTTAAGCATCTTTCACAGGAGTTTGAGTTTTAAGGCCAAATACTCCATCAACTTTTCCCTGTCAAAATCTTTTTACTTGTAGAAGTTCTTGTAATCCTAATCCTCTGACTTCATCACCTTTAATACCAATGAATGAGACTTAGCAAATTTATATTAGAGGTTTCTGTATCTGATCCAATTTTTGGGTAAGATTCTTTAGTTATGGTAAATGAAGTTTGATTGTGAGAATAATTACAATTTGAGGAATTTATTTTATATACTAATTCTAAATAATTTTAAAGATAAATGGGGTCATGAAAAAGTACGATTGTTTAGCATACCTAATATTCTACAGATGATAGATACTTTCTCTAATATCATGATAGATTGCCATATAAAGCTCTATTAGTATGGCTATAAGTTTTGGTTCTTGGTAATAAAAGTTTTCCTTGTATTTTGTTCAATAATACTATTGGGGTTGAGTCCTACATATCAATGAAATGAATATTACAGATGAACTAGATAATTTTATTAATCAAATATGTATAGCTGAAAGGAATTAAAATAGCAAAGGCATGTCAAAATGATTTTTTCTGGAAAATCTTACTATGAAGTTAAAGAATTATTAAAAGTTTCTCAAAGTTTTATTAGTGAATGGAAAAAATAGGCGATTTATTTTTCATGGTTTAGAGAGTTTGAGGCTTTAATATCAATGCAAAAAGGGTTACTTAAAAGTAGTCGAAAAATAGCAAATTATTTAGTTTTTAAAGGCACAATATTATCAGATAATATCAGATAAAAAAATATTTTAACATATAATTTAGTGTAGTTTTTGAGATATTAATAAGTCATTATAAAACCTCAACAAAAGTCTAAATAAGGTATAAAAAACACAAAAAAATCAAGATAAAAATTATAAATTAGTGAAAGAAAAAAAGTTAGGGATAAATTATTGACTAAATAGCAACTAGAAATAGAAGCTGAAAACCTGACATTTTTTTATCATTGACAAATTTCATATTTTATGAGGTTATTTCTTAGGATATTATTGGAGAATAACAGATAAAAGAATATAAATTCCGATTAAAAATGATTTGGAAATATCAACTTATTATGGAGACTTAAACTATAAAAATAAAGAATTTATTGTTTAATAATTAAAGAGCAGAAATACTGAAAATTATATATATTTTATCAAAATATTTAAAACATCAAATACTAGGAAAAAGACTAGCAATATTTTGGGATGAAGTGACTTATTATAATTCTAAAGAACTTCGAGAATATTTAATAACAATTAATCAATATTTATACAAAAATGGTTGATAAGTTATACAAAATTTGCCCCAAACACCCCTAAGCAAAATCCTAAGGATATAGGATATACCATTTACTACTTCTGCGAGATTAGCATTTGGTTTTGGCCCTCGTTGAGAGAGGTTTCTGTAGTAGAAGTTCGAGTAGTTCCCACTGGCGAGAGCTTAGAGCCCTGACTAAAGATTTTCACGACATTTATTTGATAGTGATTATTGTTTTTTTTATTTTCCTACCTTCAATATTTATTCATGGCCACCTTTAGCTTTTTTTTGAGAAACAGTCTCTTATTACCTAAGCCAGAATCAATTAAGACTATTCCTAGACAATGACCTCTGTTAGTCATTATTTTTCCTTTCCAACAATTGAAATGTAAGGTTCAATAAAGTATTTAATAGCAACTTTTTGTGTGTCTAAGGTTGTTACCATTTCCAGATTTTTTTGAAATTTAGCATCAAAATCTATGCCCAAATTTAAGATTTCATACCATCCTAAAATTTGAGCTATTTGTGAATTTGTTTGTTTGCCCAAAGCATACTGACCTAATAATTTGTTTTTGGATATTTCTAACTCTTCTTCACTGAGTAATTCAGTAACTAAGCGTTCTATTTCTGATTTTAATCCTGCCTTAGCGATCGCTGTATTTTCTCCTGCCGTACCTATATAAACTGTAAAGTTAGAAGTATAGAGACGGGTAGGGTAAAATGCAGAAACATCGTAAGCTAAACCTCTTTTTTCTCTTAGTTCTACAAATAAACGACTTGATAAGCCATTTCCCAAATAAGTATTAAGTAATTTTAGAGGAGCGTAGTCAGAACTATTAACATTTGCTGCCAAATACCCAAGCATAATAATAGATTGTTGAGTTTCTTGATATTTTTTTGCTGTGAAAGGTTGAGGAGTTATTCTTGGTAAATTTAAAGTTGGTAGAAGTGTTCTTGGTGGTTGCCAATCTCCATAAATTTGTTCAACTAAAGCAATGGCTTTTGCATTACTAATTTTACCTACTATAGATATTACTATATTATCTGGACGGAAGTAAGTTTCATAAAATTTTTGAATGTCGTAGCGGGTAATTTGAGATACTGTATTTTCTGTGCCTAAAGTTGATAAAGCATAAGGATGATCTTGATACATCATCTCTCGTAGTTGAGAGAATGCTACAGTAAAAGGTTGTTCTAGTTGGGAACGAATACTTTGAATGGTAATCCGTTTTTCTAACTCAATTTCTGTTTCTGGGAAGGAGGGACATCTGATTATTTCTCCTGATAATTGAAAGATATCATTAAAGTCTTCTGATACTGTTTTTATACTCAGCAAAAAATAATCTGCTGTTGTATCACTTCCTAATCTTGCTCCTACTGATTCAATTTTTAAAGCAATATCTAAAGACGATAATTTTTTTGTTCCTTTTGTCAAAACTGCTGCTAATAAGTGTGAAATTCCAGCTTGGTTTTTAGCTTCATAACTACTACCTATTCCCAAGAATATTTTGGCTGATACAATATCAGCAACTGTATTTTCTGCTGTAATTAC
This sequence comes from Trichodesmium erythraeum IMS101, assembly GCF_000014265.1. NCBI lineage: Bacteria > Bacillati > Cyanobacteriota > Cyanophyceae > Oscillatoriales > Microcoleaceae > Trichodesmium > Trichodesmium erythraeum. Next base: position 1,519,939 of record NC_008312.1, on the reverse strand, counting down.
AACTATGCCATTATTTAAAACTGTTCGATTTATATTTGTTTGATTAATCATTTTGAGAAAAGGGATTAGGAATTAGGGAGTAAGGGAGTAGGAGAATAAAAAAAGAAAAACAACTTGACTTCAGTCACTTGAGAAACCCTATATTACTTAATAACTAAAGTCTTGACGAAGTATAGCATTAATGCATGAGAATTGGTATTACAAAAGGGAATAAGGAGTAGAAAAATTAGGTATAAGATATCTTCCCTATTTTATTAAGATAGAGTAGCTGTTGAATTGGCGAAGTACAAAAGTCAGAAGTCACTTCATAGTAAATACGGTTTATGGAGTATCCTCTTGGGGAGATGGTTAGAAAAGAATTGGAAAAAGGTACTTTTTAACTATATTTGGTATCAGTTATTAGTTAGTATTATAGGTCATATCTATGCTTTTCATATCCCATAGCTCTCCTAGGAATTCCAAATAATTACTTTTTATTTATTACTTATTAATTATTACTTTTGACTACTTATTTCTTCTTTATTAAAAATATTTATAAACTCTTGATTAATCGATATTATACTGAAGTCAAATAGATTATTAAATATAGCATTTCTCGGAATAAAAGTTCGATTTTGTCTGTTTTTTACAACTTATTAAATGAGTATTGTAAAAGGAGAGATTTTTTTTAGTTTCAGAGTTAGATTATCAAACTAAGACTGGAAAAAATGTGACTACTGATGGCACAGTTAAAGATGCTTTGGGTCTTAATTATGGATTTTGAGAAAGCAAGGATAATTATCATCTTTTGGATAAAAAAAATTGTAGGAAGTTAGCTAAAGATTGTCCTGAAGAAAATATTTTGTTTGAGGATTCATGAACGGCAGTTTTGATTCAAGCAGCGACAGAAACTTCAAGAGTATTGATGAGAAATACTGAAGCTTTGGATGGGTTTATTAATGCTTTTATTAATTATATTCGCTAGGAAGTAAATTTTTTTTTAGAGGCTATTACTACTTTTAAATCAGACTTACCTACTATTTTAAATAGTTTACGAGATTTAATTGCAAAAGAGTGAAATAATAATCATATTTTTTTTCAAGCTAGGGATAAGTTTTTGAGGATTTGTCAAGATTAGATTAATTCTGAAGTTAATCTCTTTGATGTGTAGGAAATGATTATTCGACACATCTTGACTGAAGATATTTTTATGAATATTTTTAATAAGTCTCAGTTTCATTGAAAGAACAATATTGCTAAAGAATTAGAGGATGTTCTGAATACTTTTTTTACTGGTACAAATTGCCGAAATACTTTAAGTTTTATTGGGCGTTATTATAGGGTAATTAAAAGGAAGGTGGCAAGTATTTATAATTATCACGAAAAATAGGAATTTTTGAAGGTGGTTTATGATAATTTTTATAAGTCTTATCATCCCCTGGGTACTGATAGATTGGGAATTGTTTATAATCGTAAATAAATTGTCAGGTTTATGATTGAAAGTGTAGATTATTTGGCAGATAAAAATTTTGGAAAATTATTATGTGATTCAGGAGTAAAGATTCTCGAAATAGCAACAGGAACAAGTACTTTTGTGACTGATTTGATTGAGTATTTGCCTAAGAATAAGTTGGAGTATAAGTATCAGAATAATATTTTTTGTAATGAGGTAGCAATTTTGCCTTATTACATTGGGAATTTTAATATTGAATATACTTATCAGCAGAAAATAGGGAGTTATGAATAGTTTAATAATATTTGTTTTGTTGATACTTTAGAACATACTTTCTTTGAGGGTAAGCAGTTATATTTATTTGCGATGATAGTGAAAAATACTGAGAGTGTTAAACGGCAAAATGATTGTGAAATTTCGGTGATTATTGGTAACCATCCTTATAATTAAAATCAAGTAAATGAAAATAATAATAATAAAAATCCTTCGTATCCAGAACTTGATAAGCAGATTAAAAGATATTTATATTAAAGAAAGTAGAGGTAAAAAAACAAAGGCTTATGATTCGTATTCTCATTTTTTTAGGTGGGCAACAGATAGATTAGGTAAACAAGGAATAATTTGTTTTATAACTAACTCTTTATTTTTGGATGGTAGTTTTTTTGACAGGTTTAGAAAAGTGATAAGTAAAAAATTTTTTCATGCTTATTTTCTTGACTAGGGGGATGATATTAGAGCTATTTCAGGTATAGATGGGATTTTTATCAGAGAAAAACATACTATATTTGGAAAATTTTCTATGACAGGAATTGTTGTATCCTTTTTGCTTAAGGATGGTCAAGAAAAAACAGTAGGAAATCTAATATATTACAGTCATCTATTTCCTATGCACGAATTAAGAGAGAATAAATTCCAATTTTTAGCAGCAACTAAATTTAGTAAAATTGATTTTGAAAATATTCAAGCAGACAAAAATAATAACTGGATAAATCTCACAGATAATGACTTTAATAATTTATTACCTATAGCTGATAAAAATACTAGACTTGCTAAAAGCAAAACAGGCGAAATAGCAATATTTAAAGTATTTATATTAGGAATTGCAACAAATAGAGATGAATGGTTATACGACTTCGATAGACAGCAATTAGCAGAAAAAGTTCAGTTTTTTTGTAAGTTTTATGAACAAAAAAGAGTTAGATGGAATCAATCAAATAATAAAACAGTAATTAATGATTTTTTTGATAGAAAAATTAAGTATACTTCTGAACTATAAGAGCATTTACTGAGAAATTCTAGCCTAAAGTTTAATTCTGATTTTATAGTTACATCTACTTAATGTCCGCTTACCAAAAAATATCTTTATCTGGCAAAAACTATCCTACACAAACTATATCAACAGGAACAAATTTTTATTATTGTCAAAAATAATGTAGCAATTTGTTTAACAATTCACAATCAAGTTTCCTTTTTTGTTCAAGCAGCAAATACTGTTTGTGATGGTGGAATAGGTTCAAGAGGATCTCAAATATTTACTCTCTACTATTAAAATAAAAAAGGAAGGCACAAAGACAATATTAGTGACTGGAGTATCCAAAAATTCCAATCTAATTACAACAATAAAAAAATCAAAAAACTCGATATTTTCTACTACACCTACGCCGTTTTTCACTACCCCACTTACCGCCAAAAATACGAACTTTATCTCAAACGAAAATTTCCCTAACTCCCCTTCTATGAAAATTTTAAACAGTGGGTAAAATATATTTACTCTCTACTATTAAAACAAAAAAGGAAGGCACCAAGACAATATTAGTGACTGGAGTATCCAAAAATTCCAATCTAATTACAACAATAAAAAAAATCAAAAAACTCAAGATTTTCTACTACACCTACGCCGTTTTTCACTACCCCACTTACCGCCAAAAATACGAACTTTATCTCAAACGAAAATTTCCCTAACTCCCCTTCTATGAAAATTTTAAACAGTGGGTAAAATATATTTACTCTCTACTATTAAAACAAAAAAGGAAGGCACCAAGACAATATTAGTGACTGGAGTATCCAAAAATTCCAATCTAATTACAACAATAAAAAAAATCAAAAAACTCAAGATTTTCTACTACACCTACGCCGTTTTTCACTACCCCACTTACCGCCAAAAATACGAACTTTATCTCAAACGAAAATTTCCCTAACTCCCCTTCTATGAAAATTTTAAACAGTGGGTAAAATATATTTACTCTCTACTATTAAAACAAAAAAGGAAGGCACCAAGACAATATTAGTGACTGGAGTATCCAAAAATTCCAATCTAATTACAACAATAAAAAAAATCAAAAAACTCAATATTTTCTACTACACCTACGCCATTTTTCACTACCCCACTTACCGCCAAAAATACGAACTTTATCTCAAACGAAAATTTCCCTAACTCCCCTTCTATGAAAATTTTAAACAGTGGGTAAAATATATTTACTCTCTACTATTAAAACAAAAAAGGAAGGCACCAAGACAATATTAGTGACTGGAGTATCCAAAAATTCCAATCTAATTACAACAATAAAAAAAATCAAAAAACTCGATATTTTCTACTACACCTACGCCGTTTTACACTACCCCACTTACCGCCAAAAATACGAACTTTATCTCAAAAAAAAAATTTCCCTGACTCCCCTTCTATGAAAATTTTAAACAGTGGGTAAAATATATTTACTCTCTACTATTAAAACAAAAAAGGAAGGCACCAAGACAATATTAGTGACTGGAGTATCCAAAAATTCCAATCTAATTACAACAATAAAAAAAATCAAAAAACTCAATATTTTCTACTACACCTACGCCATTTTTCACTACCCCACTTACCGCCAAAAATACGAACTTTATCTCAAACGAAAATTTCCCTAACTCCCCTTCTATGAAAATTTTAAACAGTGGGTAAAATATATTTACTCTCTACTATTAAAACAAAAAAGGAAGGCACCAAGACAATATTAGTGACTGGAGTATCCAAAAATTCCAATCTAATTACAACAATAAAAAAAATCAAAAAACTCAATATTTTCTACTACACCTACGCCATTTTTCACTACCCCACTTACCGCCAAAAATACGAACTTTATCTCAAACGAAAATTTCCCTAACTCCCCTTCTATGAAAATTTTAAACAGTGGGTAAAATATATTTACTCTCTACTATTAAAACAAAAAAGGAAGGCACCAAGACAATATTAGTGACTGGAGTATCCAAAAATTTCAATCTAATTACAACAATAAAAAAAATCAAAAAACTCGATATTTTCTACTACACCTACGCCGTTTTACACTACCCCACTTACCGCCAAAAATACGAACTTTATCTCAAAAAAAAATTTCCCTGACTCCCCTTCTATGAAAATTTTAAACAGTGGGTAAAATGGGAAAAAAAATTAATCGAAGTACACATCAATTATGAAAATATTAAACCTTTTTTATTGACTCGCATTAACTTACCAACTCCCGATAACTTTCCCACTCCCAAAACAAAATTTAAAGTAGATAAAAATAACCACAAAATCTTTATAGATACTTTGACAATATTAGAAAAAATTCCCAAAATTGCCTGGGAATATTGCCTCGGAAACCGGAGTGCTTTGGAGTGGGTATTAGATCAATATAAAGAGAAAAAGTCTAAAGATAAAACCATCACTGAAAAATTTGATACTTATTGTTTTGCTAACTATAAAGAAACAGTTATTGACCTACTACAAAAAGTTGATAATGTTAGTGTCGAAACTATGAAAATTATTCAGATAATGGAAACTTGAATAGAAGTTACCTCTCCACATTTTTCCCAGAAATCTATAAATTACTACGCAAAAATTTCTATGGTATATAGAGCAATAGAACATTAACTTAATATTGACAATAACCATATTTTAATAAGTAAAAAAACATACTATCTTAGATAGGTTGAACTCAGTTAGAAATAAAAATTATGCCTAAAAAAGCTCAATTTAAATAATAAAAAAAACTCTTGAATCAATATTTAGGTAATAATAAATAGTGTTATAATTTGGTGAAATTTAAGTTTATAAAATCATGCATATAAAGATCATTATCAATATTTTTTTTAGCTTAGAGAAGTTTTACTAATCACACGAAAGCTATTTTTTATTTGATAAAAACTTGTCATAATCTAGTTTATTAATAGGGTGTCTTAATTTAGATGAAGCATTGAAAATATTCTTTCAAGGGTTAGGTAAATATTCAAAGTTTAAGAATAAATATAGGTATTATTTTTTCACAATTGATAATTTTGGAAAACTAATACAACTAAACAGATAAAATCATAAATTACCTTTTATTAGTATTTTCAAACTTGATGAACCTATTAAAACAATAAGTCGGTTGGAGTTGAAATTTTTCGCTCTGTAACAAAATGTAAATTCACCTCCAATCAAATATGTGGAAGAGCTTAGAGTCAGTACATAAATATTAATATATCTAAGTTTTTTCATACCTACCTACTTTATAAAAAATAATAATTAGTAGATAAGCAGGCAATTACTACTTAAATTGTAGCTACGAATTTAACCCTACTTCAACACCTAAAAATACTAAATTTGTAGGTGTAAATTTAAAAGTAAAAACTTTATTCTTTTTTAATGGCAAGAATTGTATTTGAAGGTACTAATTCTTATACCAACTTCATAAACTTAGGCTATCTTACTGAAGATTAATAAGATTATATAATTTCATTCCTGAGTATAATGTTTACCTATACTTAAGGAAATTAATATTACAATAAATTTGAATCTAAACTTCCTAGATACCAATATCTAAACCGGAAAAAAATTAGTTATGCTAATTACAAAAAGGCACATTTAAAGATAGCTAAGTTACACAAAAATGTAGTTTTTTCTGCCCTGCGGTGAAATATTCATAAAAACATACTTAATAAATTTAAAATACATTTAGCTAATAACCACGGCATGGTTGTAATAGAAGACTTAAATGTGAGGAAAATGTTGGCTAATAATAAGTTAGCTAAATCAATAGCAGACCAAGGATACTATTAACTTAGAAGACAGCTTAAATATAAGTATAGTTAAAAACCAAATCCCTACAAACTGCCTCCAAAAAATTTTTTCAAAAATCAAAAAATTTGTTCAATTCCTCTTATTTCTTCCTTATCCTTTCTTCCTTGTTATCTCACCCTTACTATTAATTTCTAACATTGTCTTCGGAAAATCTTTTTGTGTTAATTCCTTAATTAACTTAATACTTCGACCAAGTTTATCGGGATAAGGAATACCCTTACTATTCAAATGTACAGGCAAAATTTTTCCAGAAATAAAATCTCCTCTAATATTAATATCTAACTCTAAAACCAAAGAATATCCCAACTTTCCCTTACTAGATAAAGTACGATAACCCATAAAATTTCCTAGAGAATAAGCAATTAATTTTCCTTGATAAATTTCCATTGCTCTTGGTACATGAGGACCATGACCCAAAATTAAATCTGCACCTTCATCTATTAATTTATGGGCAAATAAAACTTTATTGCCTCTATTTTCACCAAAAAAATACTCTGTTTTATTCTTGATTCTTAATGCTCTAGTTCCTTCTGCACCTGCATGAACAGATATAACAACAATATCTGCATTTTTATCTGCTTCTTGCACAAGTTTCTTAGCAGAATATAGGTCAAGCATAGAGTTATGATAACTATAATTACTAAACGCAATAAACCCTATATTAATTCCTTTAACTTTCCGATAAACAATTTCTCCTTTTTTACCAACTGCCTGCATTCCTACAGTCTTAATATTTGCAATTGTATCCTCAAAACCTTGCTTAAAGAAATCGAAAGAATGATTATTTGCCACACTTAATATATTAAAACCAGCATCTTTCAATAAATTTCTATAATCTGGCGGTGTTCTAAAAGCAAATACCCGACCATTACCCATTCTTTTCCGACTCTTAGGATAATTTGTTAAGGTACTTTCAAAATTACCAAATACAAGATCAGCATTTTGCAAAAGTGGTTTCACTGATGCCAGTAATTCTTGTTTCCTTGGATGTAATTTATTTTGAGGATAATTAGTACCTGGAATAATATCACCCACTGCCTTAATAGTGATTCTAGTATCAGGGTTTATAGGAGATTTAATTGATGATAAAATAAACTCAAAAACTTCTGATAAATTAAGTTGACTTTTAGTTGGTTTAGTTTCAATACTTTGTCTAGTATTGCGAGTAGATATACTTGCTGGAACTGAATTACTAACTTCTACTTCTGAAGTATTGAGATGAGAGATTTTAGGTAGCAAAAAAATCTTTGAAATAATAGGATTTATTCTGTCAGTTTGAGAATTAATAACTACAGTGGATATAGGCAGCAATAATATACTAATCGCACTTGCTAATATCCAAATAAATTTATTTTTATTCTTTGAATATTGCCTCTCCATTTGGGAAAAAAATTTTTTTTCTTTTTTTACTACATGACATCTGTTTATAACAGTTTGATTGATATTAATAACAGAATAATCAACTTCTTCTTTTTGCTTTTTTTTTGTTATTTCTGAATTATGTAAAGTTGCTTTTTTAGGTAGGTAAGGCAGAGTTAGTATAGAATATTCTTGAGCATAATTTGTGTTTTCTAATTGCCACAAAATTGTTTCTAATCCTGCCGGATGGTATATTTTAGCTTGATGTAATTCAATTACTTCTGTCCACTCAGGAATTGTATGACCATTGATTCGTCCATAAATATTGACAAAATCAATCAATGGTGATTTGAGGACTTTCATCACTTGATAAATTACTCTAATAGAAATTTCGCGATTTGGCACTTCAGATGCTTCTAGCAAAAGATGCAGATTCTTTTTCTGAATATTAGCTCTAGCTTGAATTCCTATATTATTTAATATTTGGTTGATGAGAAATGCGATCGCTTTAGGGTCTCCTTGTTTTCCTCGTATTAATATTTCTTCCTGACTCACTATTATTTTCCTCACGCCGAATGTTAGCTAAATTTATTAACGCTCTGCGAACCTATTGGCAAGGGAAATCTTGATTCTGCGACTACCTCTTAGGGAGCAGGTTTGCCCCAATCAAAATCGGCTAAGAGGGAGTTTCTCCTCAAGGGTAAGTTCCCATCTGCCCTACAGTACTAAGTCCTTTTTGCAGAATGTTTAGGCTAGCCACTATATCCCTGTCTTCAATATACTCACATTGCCAAACATGGATACGAGTTGATAGAGATTTTTTTTATTCTGCCTTTACACTTTGGACAGTCTTGAGATATGTAGTTAGGTAATACTCACACTGTTAATTTCTCAAACCTTACAGCATATGATTGAGTAAATGACCTACAGAGTAAATGGTGAAAATATTTTAGTGGTAGGACTATAATCTCAATTGGTGTACTTGACTAGCAACACCCAACCGCTGATTGACTAAATGACCTACAGAGTAAATGGTGAAAATATTTTAGTGGTAGAATTATAATCTCATTGGTGTACTTGACTAGCAACACCCAACCGCTTTTATATCCAGAGTATTCTAGCCATTCCTGAAATCTAGACAAACCTACATCAGATATAGATTTAGACAAGTACAAATTCTTGAGCAACCCTTTCACATTTATGTGGAATTTGAAAAAAACTCTATATATAGGAATTAGCAAATTATATGGGTTTGCTGACTAATCAGCTAGGAAATACTTGAGTCCTATAACCTCACCTGTAGATTGTGTTTCAATTCCCACTTAGCATTAATGGTAAATTATACATATACTAATATGCATATCGAAACTTTGAATTAATAGTACTCATTTGATTAGGTAAAACTGATATGAATTTAAGTTTTAAGTACTTTTTTACTTCAGTCACCCTATTATTTTGCTAATGGTTAAAATATTTTGCTTACCTTTTTGGTTCACAAAATTTTGGCATAACAAGTAATGCATAGAAATCAATAACCCCTGCGGCTAAAAGCCTGGGAGTATCAGATAATTAGTTTAATATTTTTGATAATTACAGCTTTAGGAGATGAAAATTATGGAAACTCGATTGTTGATAACTGGGGGAGCTGGGTTTATTGGTTCTAACTTTACCCATTATTGGTGTCAGACTTATCCTAATCACCGAGTAGTTGTGTTAGATGCTCTAACTTATGCTGGTAACAAGAAAACTTTAGCTGATTTACAAGACAGATCAAATTTTCGTTTTGTCCAAGGAGATATTTGCGATCGCTCTTTAGTAGATAGCTTACTCCAGGAAGAGGATATAGATACAGTAGCCCACTTAGCAGCAGAATCTCATGTCGATAGGTCTATATTAGGACCAGCAGCTTTTGTTCAAACTAATGTTGTGGGTACTTTTACCCTATTAGAGGCATTCAGAAGTCATTATCAGACTCTGGCCCAAAACCCAGACCGTAAGTGTATATTTCTCCATGTATCAACGGATGAAGTTTATGGCAGTTTAAGTCCTCAAGAGCTTGCTTTTACAGAAACTACACCTTATTCTCCAAATAGTCCTTACTCAGCATCGAAAGCAGGAAGTGACCATTTTGCTAGAGCTTACTACCATACTTATGGTGTTCCGACAATTATTACTAATTGTTCTAATAACTACGGACCATACCATTTTCCTGAGAAGCTAATTCCTTTAATGTGCATCAATATATTATTAGGAAAAGAATTACCAGTTTATGGAGATGGGCAAAATATTAGAGATTGGTTATATGTAATAGATCATTGTCGGGCATTAGATACGGTAATTCATAAGGGCAAACCAGGACAAACTTATAATGTTGGTGGAAATAATGAAGTAAAAAATATTAATTTAGTACAAATGTTGTGTCAAATTATGGATGAGTTGGCAAATGATTTACCTGTAAAACCTTGTGAAAAATTAATTACTTTTGTCAAGGATAGACCAGGGCATGATCGACGTTATGCTATTGATGCGACAAAGATTAAAACTGAGTTAGGTTGGCAACCTTCAGTAACTGTTGAAGAAGGTTTACGTCAAACTGTAAAATGGTTTTTAAATAACCGAGATTGGTGGGAGCCATTATTGTCTGAAGAGTATCAAGCTTACTATAAACAGGTTTATTCAAGTTCTTAAAAAAAAAATAAAAAAGATTAACAGTAGTCAACAAAAAAAGTCAGTAATTACTTATTTTAATTGACTTTTTTCTCTTCGTAAAAATAAATTATTTCCTATTATATATTCAATCAAAAAAACTGCTTTGATAACAAAAGAATCTCTTAAAGCGAGATAATGGAGTTAGGGAAAGTCATTTATCTTAGTATCTCAAGTGTCTATGCTTTTGTAAAAATTCAGGTCCTATGGAAAAGCCTATAAATTTTGATGGATGAGTATTTCTGACAACTTCCTTCAAAATCCTATTTTCAATTTTTCGATGCCTATAAGCCTTTATTTTCCTAATTATTGACAATAAGACTGTTAAATTAATCAGTGAATCGTTTTCATAAATCTCTTGATCACTGGGTTTTAGATACCTGAATTCTTATTCAAAAATTCCCTAGTTATTTGCAGCAAAAATTTATTAAACTTAGTATTAGATGAGATATCCCTTTGACTAAAAATATCAGCTATAAACTCAGAAATGAGACCGAAGCAATTCATCCTAAGTTGTGAGTATTAAGTTTTTAATTATTAAAAAATATTCTACCTATTTGTCACAAATATCTATTACACTTAGTATTAGGAACTATTGGCAAAACCTTTAGAGTGCTGATTATAAAAAACATAGCCTCTTTCTTTCTTACTTCTTTAGTACAAACCAACAAAATATTTAACTATGATTCAGCAAAAGCTTACTCTTAATCCTTAATTGTTGAAAAAATAACTTGTCAAAAAAGAGTAGTAAATTATGTGAATTATAAAACTGAAAAAAGAAGAAAATATCGACGATATAGCCATTTTTATGCAGGAAATAGAGGTCAATCTTGGTTCAATTCCTGGTTCATGTTTGCAGAGGAAGCAGAGGAGTAGATGGCCAATGAAAATGAAAAACGGCTCAATTATCAGAGAGGTAGAAAAGCTGCAAACCATGTTATGTTAGCTTTTTAGTCTTACCTGTCACCTAATCAGCTTATTTCTTTAGTACAAACCAACAAAATATTTAACTATTGCGCATTCCAGAATAGTACAAAATAATACAAAAAAACTACAAAGCCCTACCTTTAGGGTGCTGATTATAAAAAACATAGTCTGTTTCAATATATACTTATTTAGTACAAACCAACACACCATTTATGTTAGCTTTTTAGCCTTACCTGTCACCTAATCAGCTTATTTCTTTAGTACAAACCAACAAAATATTTAACTATTGCGCATTCCAGAATAGTACAAAATAATACAAAAAAACTACAAAGCCCTACCTTTAGGGTGCTGATTATAAAAAACATAGTCTGTTTCAATATATACTTCTTTAGTACAAACCAACAAAATATTTAACTATTGCGCATTCCAGAATAGTACAAAATAATACAAAAAAACTACAAAACTCTACCTTTAGGGTGCTGATTATAAAAAACATAGTCTGTTTCAATATATACTTCTTTAGTACAAACCAACAAAATATTTAACTATTGCGCATTCCAGAATAGTACAAAATAATACAAAAAAACTACAAAGCCCTACCTTTAGGGTGCTGATTATAAAAAACATAGTCTGTTTCAATACTTCTTTAGTACAAACCAACACACCATGTTATGTTAGCTTTTTAGCCTTACCTGTCACCTCTGGTAGCTTCCACCGCTCTAGTACAAACCAACAAAATATTTAACTATTGCGCATTCCAGAATAGTACAAAATAATACAAAAAAACTACAAAGCCCTACCTTTAGGGTGCTGATTATAAAAAACATAGTCTGTTTCAATATATACTTCTTTAGTACAAACCAACACACCATGTTATGTTAGCTTTTTAGCCTTACCTGTCACCTCTGGTAGCTTCCACCGCTCTAGTACAAACCAACAAAATATTTAACTATTGCGCATTCCAGAATAGTACAAAATAATACAAAAAAACTACAAAGTTCTACCTTTAGGGTGCTGATTATAAAAAACATAGTCTGTTTCAATATATACTTCTTTAGTACAAACCAACAAAATATTTAACTATTGCGCATTCCAAAAGAATACAAAAAAACTACAAATCCCTACATTTGGGGTGCTGATTATAAAAAACATAGTCTGTTTCTTCCTTATTCCTGTTAACAAAAAAATATCAATTCTCCATGGTAGGAGGTTGGGCCGGAATAGCAGCAATAATTGCATCTATGACCTTAGCAATAGGCAAAATACGCATTCCTAAATCCATGGGTTGCTGACCTTTGGGAATAATTGCCCTTTTAAAACCTAACTTAGCAGCTTCCCTTAATCTCAACTCCAACTGAGATACAGGTCTCACTTGTCCACCCAAACCGACCTCTCCCAGTAAAACAGTTCGGGGGTCAACTACGCGATCGCGAAAACTAGCCACCACAGCAATAGCTATCCCCAAGTCTGCAGCAGGTTCTTCCACACTCAAACCTCCCACAGTCGCCACATAAGTATCTAACTTTGATAAAGGAATGCCTACCCGTTTTTCCAAAACTGCCAAAATTTGTTGTAATCTACTACCATCAATTCCAGTAGTAGAACGTCGAGGGGAACCATGACTTGCCGGACTTACTAAAGCTTGAATTTCTACAACTATGGGGCGAGTACCTTCCATTGAAACAACTGTAGAAGTTCCAGAAGAATACTCATCCCTACTTCCGAGGAATAATTCTGATGGGTTTAATATTTCTTTTAAACCATTAGCCACCATTTCAAATACTCCAATTTCGTGAGTAGCACCAAAACGATTTTTCATAGAGCGCAACAAACGGTGGGAGGCAAAGCGATCGCCCTCAAAATATAGAACCGTATCTACCAAGTGTTCTAAAACACGAGGACCTGCTAAAGCACCATCTTTAGTTACATGACCAACTATTAATAAAGTAATATTTTCCCGCTTTGCCACTTGCATTAATGCTGAAGTACATTCCCGGACTTGAGCAACCGAACCAGGAGCGGAAGTCAAAGAAGCAAAATAGATAGTTTGAATACTGTCAATTACTGCTAGATATGGTTTTAGAGATTCCAACTCTCTTAAAATTACTTCTAAATCTGTTTCTGGCAATAAAAATAAATTTTCCATTGAATCTGTAGTAGAATCATTTATAGGTTCAGAATTGCCATAATTTTCTTGATTTTCATCATTAGATAAATCCTGATCGATCTCAACATTTGAAACATTATCCTTATGCTCTACTTTTGCTTCATTAAAGTTAACAATTAAACGTTGGGAACGTAACTTCACCTGCTGTCCAGACTCTTCCGCGGAAACATACAAAACCCGACATCTATTAGACAACTGATTAGCTACTTGTAATAAAAGAGTAGACTTACCAATACCAGGTTCTCCACCAATTAACACCAAGGAACCAGGAACAATTCCACCACCAAGCACTCGGTCTAACTCTTCAAACCCAGAAGGCATTCTAGACAACGTTTGGTCAGAAATCTGAGATAGTAAAAAAGATGCTCTTGGTTGACCAGAAGAATCATCTCCCTCAGATGCTTGAGAACCAATACCAATATCAGTTATTCCCAGCCTTTGTAAAGCAGTTACAGTTGTTTGTTCTATCTCCTCTTTTAGAGAGTTCCAAGTATTACATCCAGGACATCTGCCCAGAAATTGGGTAGACTCATACCCACATTCTCTACAAACATACTTTGTTTTGTGTTTTGGCATTTCTTAAAATAAGTTAATGTTCACCACCAAATATAAAAAATCCCTGGAGAGGTGACAGGTAAGACTAAAAAGCTCACATAACATGGTTTGCAGCTTTTCTACCTGTCTAATAATTGAGCTGTTTTTCAGAGTAATTGGCCATCAAATTCTCCACTTATTCTGCAAACATGAATAAGGAATTTAACCAAGATTGACCTCTATTTCCTGTATAAAAATGGCTATGTCGTCGATATTTTCTTCCTTTTTCGATTGAACAATTGACATGATTTGCTAGTCCTTTTTGACAAGTTATTTTTCCAACAATTAAGGATTAAAAGTCAGCAAAATTTATCAATAATGTGATGGAAATTAATCCTTCACCTTTGACTTTAGTTCCTTCCAAATTATACCTTTATTAAAATACTAGAATATTTATTGAATATCTATTCATTTTTTAGAGACATTTATTGTTATTTATAAATTCCAGATTTTTTTAGTATAAATTATGCCTCTTTTGCTATATTATATCTATATTTTATATTCTATTTTCGATAATATTTATCAGTAAAAAACTTAATTTTAGTGATTTGTATTCATTGTAAATATATAAATATCCCCGGTTTTATTTCTAATTATTTTAGAGCTATACACAGTTATGTTTTTATTTTTATATCCAAGCTTTTTTTCAATTTCAAACAACAATACGTCTTTTCTTGACCTTTTGAAAATTCATATAGTTACATACTACAAAATTATCTATTCCCTAAAACTACTTTTTAGAAATTACAAAATAAAGCTAAAAAACTAGATAAATATTCTTGACTTACCCTAATATTATTATTACTTTTTAGTCAAAAATAGTAATTTCAATTGGTCTAATACGAGAGTTATAAATTAGGCTTATTACTAGTAAGTTTACGCAATTTTATGCTTTATATTTATCATAATTGTCAGTATTTCCCTAGCTTCAAAGTTTTATTTAACCCAAGATTTTAAAATTGGAAACTATAAAGTTTTAAATCTTAGTATTTTTCATTATAAAAACCTTTCCATAGCAGGACAACAGCTCTCAAATTTTATATATTTTGGGATTTGGTTGGCCAGAGTTTTTTAACGTATCTATCGGTGTTCTTTAATTATAGCAATCAAAACTTTCAACATTAACCAAACATTGAATTTTAATTGACTTTTAAAATGTTTATGGTAGGATAAAGGTAGTTTATTAATTTTTATTAAATAAGCCTTGTTAACAAGATCTAGGCTCGTATTTTTTAATCATGTTTTGGTTAATCCTTGATAAATAAGGCTTTTTAACCTTTTTGTCACCCTCCCCCCTAACTTTAATCCTAAAGTTCAACTAATTCCAAGCTTAGGAGTAGTAAAAAATAGTAATTTTTGTTGTTATTTTGATGATACAGTTAAAAAAATTAATATAATTATAAACCTTAGTTAAGGAGTGTGAGAAAAAGTGGAATATAATAAAGAAAAAATCTTGGTTGTTGATGATGAAGCAAGTATTCGTCGTATTTTAGAAACTCGACTGTCAATGATTGGGTATGATGTTGTTACTGCTGCTGATGGTGAAGAAGCTTTGGAGACTTTTCACAATACAACCCCAGATCTGGTGGTATTAGATGTGATGATGCCAAAATTAGATGGTTATGGTGTCTGCCAAGAATTACGCAAAGAATCAGATATTCCTATAATTATGCTAACTGCTTTGGGAGATGTTGCAGATAGAATTACAGGTCTAGAATTAGGTGCTGATGATTATGTGGTGAAGCCTTTTTCTCCAAAAGAATTAGAAGCAAGAATTCGTTCTGTATTACGTCGGGTCGATAAAAATGGTGGTAATGGTATTCCTAGTTCTGGTGTTATTCAAGTCAGCACTATTAGAATTGACACTAATAAACGTCAGGTTTATAAAGGTGATGAAAGAATTAGACTAACTGGTATGGAGTTTAGTTTATTAGAGTTATTGGTAAGTCGTTCTGGAGAGCCTTTTTCTCGTTCTGAGATTTTGCAGGAAGTTTGGGGTTACACTCCAGAGCGTCATGTAGATACGCGAGTAGTGGATGTTCATATTTCTAGGCTTAGGGCTAAGTTGGAAGAAGATCCAAGTAACCCAGAATTGATTTTAACTGCACGAGGCACTGGTTATCTATTTCAACGAATTATTGAACGTGATGAAGTTGGTTGAAATATACAGGACTTATGTACCCAAACAAGAAACTAGGTCTATTGCCATAATTACTTCTCATAACCCGGTTTCTTTGTAAGTCTTAATATAGTTAAAGTTATCTATTCAAAGGTTAACTAATTATTAGTAACTAGAAACTAGGGTTTTGATTATCTAATAACTGACAACTAATAGCTGTAAAGACGTTCTTTTGTCTTCCTTAAAATATGAGTCAATCTGACCAAAATAAAGTATTACGAATGCTTCCTATAATAGCAGGAGGATTAGGTGCAACTTTACTTATGACTAATAGATTTTTCACCCCTAATCTTTTAGCTTCCCAAACTCGTTCTGATGTAGTAGGAGTAATTTTAAGTGCTTTTTTAATTTTGACTGGTTTACTTTGGCAACAAATACAACCACGCTCTCCTGATACTGTCAAATTAATTGGTAAATCAGAATTTGAATTATTGCCAGAATTATCAGAGATAGTCAAAACTGAACTAGCTTGGGCTTCTAGTTTACTACTAACTAATACAGTTACTAAGACTGTTATTATCTGGCATCAAGAGAAGGTCTTATTAAGAAGAGGAATTTTACCATCTGAATCATACATCAAGCCAGGAACTATTTTAAAGCAAGTTTTGGGTAAGCAAAAACCTATTTATTTAGTAGATTTAAAAGTTTATCCAGGTCGCATTGAGTTTAATTATTTGCCAGAAAATACCCAAGGTGTAATTTGTCAACCTCTTGGCAATAATGGTGTAATGATCTTGGGTGCAAATGCACCTCGCAGTTACACTAAACAAGATGAAAATTGGATTTCAGGAATAGCAGATAAATTAACAGATACCTTATCAAAAAAATTATAGTACAGTGCTGTGTTTAGAGAGATTTAACTAACCTTTTTTGTACTGTTACTCAATTAAGTCCTAACATTATCACAATTTATTTTACTGTTTTTACTGTTTAAGTTTTCAACTAGTAAATTGTTTGAAATATTTCCTTTTATTGAGCTATACTTGCACTTTTAAAAATTTTTTTATAGTTTATACTGATTGATTTATCTCAATTTTTACTATTTCTGAAAGTGGGTATACTTTCTATAATAAATGACTTCTAAAAGTCTAGCTGAAGTTTATAAAATTGGTATAAGTTTTTTAATTTATGGCAGATTTCGTCATCCAGAATATCTGGTCGTAGAGACATAAATTATCTTGCTTTAATAAATACTGCACCCATAGTCAAGAACTTTTTGTGCAACTTAAGTTTTCAACTAGTAAATTGTTTGAAATATTTCCTTTTATTGAGCTATACTCGCACTTTTAAAAATTTTTTTTATAATTTATAATGATTGATTTATCTCAATTTTTACTATTTCTGAAAGTGGGTATACTTTCTATAATAAATGACTTCTAAAAGTCTAGCTGAAGTTTATAACATTGGTATAATTTTTTTAATTTATGGCAGATTTCGTTATCCAGAATATCTGGTCGTAGAGACATAAATTATCTTGCTTTAATAAATACTACACCCATAGTCAAGAACTTTTTGTGCAACTTAAGTTTTCAACCAGTAAATTGTTTGAAATACTTCCTTTTATTGAGCTATACTCGCAGTTTTAAAAATTTTTTTGATAGTTTATACTGATTGATTTATCTAGATTTTTACTATTCCTGAAATGGGTATACTTTCTATAATAAATGACTTCTAAAAGTCTAGCTGAAGTTGATAAAATTGGTATAATTTTTTTAATTTATGGCAGATTTCGTCATCCAGAATATCTGGTCGTAGAGATATAAATTATCTTGCTTTAATAAATACTGCACCCATAGTCAAGAACTTTTTGTGCAACCAGTTTCCTTGTCGACTCAAATATACCTTTTGTTTGTCTTGAGAAAAATCTCTTGATAACCATAAATTTGGTAAAAGGATAAAGTGGAAATAGGTTTCTGCTACAAATAACCCTATCTTAAATATTCGTTTTAGTGTAGATAAAAGAGAATAGAATCTCTTTTTATTGGAGATTGTTTTAAAGTAAAGTCCTTTATATTCTTGTCTTATATCAGACAGTGTTTTATTTTTCATGATTATTCACTATCAATGAGTTAGACTTCATTATTCAGAAAAAACTTAAATATAATTAATTCTAAGTTTTAAGCTATATTCCCCATGTTAAAACGTAGTATTTAAAGTTAACCATTGAAAGCCTTGTCTGATAATAACTATAAATTTTGTAAGCAAAAATAAATCTTATATAGACTATTAATAGTTTTTAGTAAGAAAAGAGGCTATAACCCAAATTATGCCTTAAAAATACTTTTGCATTATATTTGTGGCACGGAATATAGGTTGTAATTTTTGTAATATTTAATATTATTCTAACATACGCAATAGTTGATACCCTCGGTGCGCCACATTTTTTAGGAATAGGCTTTGCTTGACTCACAGTTATAACTTTCCACAGTAATTTTTTTATAAATTTAGAGTTTTTTTACTCTTCTCACATTTACTTAAATGCCAACAAAAAATCTGTATAACTTTGATAGTTTTGACCTTTATAATACCATTTCATCAAAAGTTGATTTAGATTAAAACTATGGTTATCTTGATAACTTTAGATTTCTCTTTTTAGTAGTTTATAATCTCGTTTAAATTTTCAAATATATTCCAAATAATTTTGATCTATAACTACCAAAAATAAACAAATATTAGTATCTAATCTTTAACTACCATAATTCTCGTAAAGCCAAAATAATAATTGGCGAAGATTTGATATTGTGTGATTAATTATTTCATATCTTGCAGAAAAAATACTTTTGTAAAACGTTTTTACTTGTTCATCTAAACTTTCATAAAAAACTGTAATTAAGTCAATGATTAAATCGTTTTTATAACACTTAGTATCAAAAGGTATTTGAAAATATTTAGCTGCTTTTTTCAATGCTGATAATTCTTCACTGACTAAACCTCTTTCTTATCTTTACTTTTTCATAAATTCTCCAGGGAAATAAGTCATTTTGAAGTCAAAGGGGATACCATCAATAAAAAAGTCAAACTGCTTAATTTTTCTAACTGTAAATAGAACGCGAGTGTGGTCTTTAAAAATATCTTCAATTAATATTGAACCAGGAGAATAACACAAATCATTTTAAGCTATTTAATATTTTATGTTCTATTGTTTCTATTAACTTATCATAGTTAGTTATTTTTTTTATATAGTTATCTACAAAATATTTATTAATATAGCAATTCCCAAACTCTTGAGGTACAAAATTTATTTGTTTTAGCAGGGGAAGTGGATGGAAATTCCATGAAAGATTAGTAAGCAAGAAAAATAGGGTATAGAAAAGAGAAAAAACTGTATCAACCTAACTTAAAAAACCCTATATAGTTTTGATATATTCCTGCCTAATTAAAAACTCATAGTTTATAAAGCTCTGCTAAAAGTGCTGGTTCATTTATTATTATTTCAGTTTTTTTTGTTCATAAATATCCTTAATAACTTTATTCATTATAGTTTTATAAATTTAAGTTTTGTATAGAGTTACCAAAAGATTTTTAGTTAAGATTTTCTCTGTAGAAAAATCCTGCTTTTTTACATAAATATATCAGGTAACATTTACCAGCAATTAAATGTAGCTTAAGAAAATCTCAAACTAGTGGCAATGATATTAATTCATAAAAATTTTCTTCTGTATAAAGTTGAGATAATTAATCAAAATTATTCAACAACTTTTCTGATATACTTCATTTTTTACTTTTTTATTAATTATCAGCATAATTAATAAATTTTGAACGCCAACCAGAAAGAACTGTCAATGATTAAAAAACCTCTGAAGCTCTTTTTCCTGACTTCTGATAAATTAGTACAAAATTATTTTTAAAACTACCATTTCTATGATTCTGTACTACTGAATTATAAGAATATTTCATAGGAAAATAGCCTCAAAATTTTTTACTTTTTTATTAATTATCAGCATAATTAGGAAATTCTGAACGCCAACCAGGAATAACTATCAGTGATTGAAAAAACTCTGAAGATCTTTTTCCTGACTTCTGATAAATTAGCACAAAATCATGTTTAAGACTGCCAGTTCTATTATTCTGTAATACTGAATTAGAAGAATATTTCATAGGAAAATAGCCTCGAAAATTAATTTCTGTTGACGATAAAATTATTTGATTAAGAAAGTTCCAAATTTCTCGATCTTTGGAATTAAAAAATAAAGCCAAAATACCTCCTGGCTTTAAAATTCTGGCAGTATTATCAAAAAAAATTCCCATTTCTTTGATATAAGTTTTTCGATCTTTACCTCGAATTACGGCATTTGAAATAACTATTTCATCTGAAAAATTTGGCTTTTTACCAATCAGAGAATTCCACATTTCACTCAACTCTAAATAGGGAATACGATCGCTATGAGGAGGGTCTGCTACAATTAATGAAATAATTTCATCAGGACATTCAGATAATACTTTTCTATTATCTCCTTCTACAATAGCTACATTAGCCTTATAATTCACAACATCTATTAATTGACCAGATAAATTAGATGTGTTTATATCATCAATTTCGTCAATAGCTTTAATTAGCTTTTTAACACGTCTTTCAAAACAATTCCAGACATTAATTTCAAAGTGAAGTGTAGGTCGCCAATATCCTATTACCCAACTACCTACTTCTATTTTTTTTGTAGGTTGATTTTTGTTTTTTCCACGTCCTGTAATAGCAAATACCATCTTAGACATTTGCCCAGAAGCAGAAGTTAATGAAAGTAATAAAGCTTTCTTCAATTCATTATCTTGTTGATTTATTGCTTCTAGTAAAATGTCTATATTATGCAAAGCTCTACAAGTCAATAAATCTGTTAATTTAAAATTATCTTTTGTATTAATTCTGCTATTTTGAAAAAGATTAATTTCTCTAGGAATTTTTGGCTGATAATTTTGAAATTGCTCAATCAAATTATAATCATACTCTGTTGGTATTCTTTCTTCCCGCTTTCTGCCTCCTTTTGCAATAGTCCAAACAGATTTTATTTTTTCTTCTTCCCATAAATAGTGACTAGCAATATTGCCATCATCCAAAGTATAAGTTGCCTCTATTTTAGGTTTAATATTTTCTTCAAAAGAACTTAGTATTTCTCTTAAATGTAAATGAGATGGTAAATCAATTAACATCTTTGCTAGTTCTACTGATATAGGATTAATATCAATACCAATAAATCGCCTCTTTCTAGATATTGACTCTCTTGCTACTAACCCAGAACCTAAAAAAGGATCTAAAATAATATCATTTTCCGTTGTTAATGATTCAATCAAAAATGAAAGACATTCTATTGGCTTTTTTCCCCAATATTTATGAAATGCTGCAATTCCCTTGTAACCTTTAGGAGTTGCTAAATCTTCTATATTTGTTGAATTCAAATTAAATAAACTTAGTTGTTTTGGCAGATTATTTTTATCTGTCATTATTTTATTTATAGTATATTTTATTTAGAAAAATATTTTTGGATAGTTCTCAAAATTAAAATTACTTTTACAAAAACAATTTCTGACTTCTAACTTCATTAAGAGTATTGGTGATGAGGTAATTAATTTTTATTATTATGAAACTTACTAACTATAGTTTTTTATAAGACACTAATAGACAAAAAAATAAAAAAATTACCAATTCACCAAAACCCAAAAACTCTAACTAAATTACCTTCCCAGAACTCATTTCCGACTCTAAATTAAACAAAAGTTGTAAAGTCTCCATTGCATGACGCCTGGCCTCAATATCCTGTTGCGCTCGTAACTGTACCATCGGATCATGCAAAATTTTATTCACAATACCCCTAGTTAAAGCCTCAATTACCTCTTGATGTTTTTCGGCAAATTCTGAACCTAAACGAGATAAAGCTTTTTCTAATTCTTGTTCTCTAATAGTCTCTATTTTTTGTCGTAAAGAATTAATAGTCGGAACAGTTTCCAAACTTTTCCACCATACATCAAAAGCTTCTACCTCTTCCTCTAATAAAACCTCAGCTTCCATAGCCATTTGGCGACGACTTTCTCTATTTTGAGCAACAACCGCCTTTAAATCATCCACATTAAAACAACGAACATTTGGCAATTCACTGACATCATTACCAATATTACGAGGTACAGAAATATCCACCAACATTAGAGGTTTTAAAGGGTCTAAAATTGTTTCTAATTTGGCTTTATCTAAAATCAGTTCAGTTGCAGCAGTGCTAGTAAATACTAGATCTGATTCACCAATAACCTGAACCATTTCTAACATAGAATAAACTTTTATATTTGCATCTTTAAAACTATTTGCTAAATCCTGAGCGCGTCCCACAGAACGATTAATTATTGATATCTTATTTGCCCCTTTAGCTAATAAATGTTGCACCAGTAATTTTGACATTTTACCAGCACCCACAATAGCCACTTGGTAATTAGATAAATCCTCTAATTTCATCTGAGCTAATTCCACTGCAGCAGAACTAACAGAAACAGCGCCAGTACCAATGCTTGTTTCTGTCCGTACCCTTTTTCCAGCAGTTACAGCCTGCTTAAATAAACGGTTAAGAATACGTCCAATACCCTTATATTTTTGTCCAAGTTTATGAGTTTGTTTAACCTGAGCTAAAATTTGCCCTTCACCTAATACTAAACTATCTAATCCAGAAGCAACTCGCATTAAGTGCATAATAGAATCTTCATGGAGTAACATAAATAAGTGAGGACGAAGCTGATTTAAAGGTATTTTACTAGACTCAGAAAGAAACTGAGTTACTTCCCTAATACCAGGCTGCATTTCATTAGTAACTACATAAATTTCTAAACGATTACAGGTACTAAGAATTCCTACTTCTTGGGTATAAGTTCCACTACACAATTCAGAAATTGCATTTTGTATTTCTGTTTCTGGAAGACTTAATTTTTCTCGAACTTCGACAGGAGCTGTTTTGTGACTCAGTCCTATTACTGCAATATTCATATAATTTTTATTTTGTTAATTGTTTCGTTTTTTTTTGATTAAAATCATACCTTAAAGGATGAACTAGGAAAAATTTCTATCATTTTGACACCGATTATAATTAAACAAAAATAAGGTAGGTTTTATGGATGGTTAAATTTTTCGTATCTATCTAACTAAAATATTTAACTTCAAACCTTAAAACCTACCCTAAAAGATTAATAATTTTCCAGAGTACCGAAGTCAAGAAATATCATTTCAGCGAATTCTATCTATAGAAAAAATTCTAAATTTTTTGAGTAATAATTTTAGAAACTGATATAACTTACCCTGGTTTGTCTCTCATTTGTATCTCATTTTTATTGCTAAGTACTAATAGCTCATAGCTAATAACTTAACTTAGGAATTAATTTTGAGTATTAGAATGCTCCAATCTCAATTCCATATTTTCTAAGCTGCTTTATAAAACTTACCCATGCTAAAGATAATTGAAGATTTAATGTTCACTTCTTGTTTCATTAAATCCTTAACAGACTGGCTGTTAAAATATTTTGACTTTCTACAAAGGTGACTTTCCAACAAACTATTTAGTTCTTGAATATTTTTCAAGATTAATACTTCCCTTTAAGTCTCATTTCAAAAGTCAAACACGAAGTTTTACAATTATAAGCATTCTCTTAATGTGGCATTTTTAGCCGATGAGTAAATTTGAGAATTTTAGGCAAATTTTTATTAACTATATCTAGCTCTAATTTACCTAATACTATTTCTATTTCAGCTGCAGTGTTTTTGTTTCTCCAAACATATGAACAGTATCTACAAAACGAGCAGTTTTTGACTGAGAAGAAATAACTAAACTTTGGGTACGAGCGCCATTGGGGAAGAAACGTACTCCTTCCATCAGAGTACCAGGAGTAATACCACAAGCTGCAAATAGGACTGTTTCTCCAGAAGCTAATTCTTCAGCATTATAAACTTTGTCTGGATCTTCAATACCCATATCTTTGAGTCGCTTCATATTATCTTCTTTGCTTTCTCCAATTAAACCAGTTTTGACAATAGCTGGGTCATAAATCAGTTGTCCTTGGAAATGGCCTCCTAAAGCACGCATAGCTGCTGCAGAAATTACTCCCTCTGGGGCTGCACCAATACCCATCAAAGCATGAATATTTGTACCTGCAAATGCACAGGAAATTGCAGCAGAAACGTCACCATCACTAATTAGACGAACTCTAGCACCAGCTTGACGAATTTCACTAATTAACTGTTTGTGACGTGGACGATCCATAACTACAACTACCAATTCTTCAACAGCACGGTCCATGCATTCTGAAATAATTTTGAGGTTTTCGGTAGCCGACTTATTAATATCTACATGATTTTTAGCTACTGCTGGTGCCGCTAGTTTTTTCATATAGACATCTGGTGCTGCCAACAAACCACCTTTCTCAGAAATAGCTAATACTGCCATAGAACCATTTTGACCATAAGCAACTAGGTTTGTACCTTCACAAGGGTCCACTGCTATGTCAATCTCGATTAGCTGTTCTACCTCACACATTTTTTTCGCATCAGGCTGAGTACAAATTCCTACTTCTTCCCCAATGTAGAGCATGGGTGCTTCATCTCGCTCCCCTTCTCCAATTACAATGCGGCCTCTCATGTGAATTTTGTTCATACGTTCGCGCATAGCTTCTACAGCTACTTCGTCTGCAGTATTTTTCTCCCCTTTTCCCATCCAACGAGCAGAGGCGATCGCTGCTTGTTCTACTACTTCGATAATTTCTAAACCGATTACATTATCCATAATTTTTTTATTCTCTCAATGAAACAGGAAAAGTTTTTGATTTTGCTCTCCCAGTGTTAAAGTCTATCAGAGGCGGGGTTCAGGTTAGGACTTTATGGGGGGTGAGTTCGTGTAAAGTTTTATTGCGATAGTCAGAAGTCAGAAGTTAACCTTTTCATATCAGTCAAAATTAAAAAATCAAATGTCAAATGTCAAAAAGATTACCCCATCAATAAAAAGATGGTACTTATACTGGGCAGAGGTCAAAAAAGGGTTTTAAAAAGTTTTTGAAGAGTACAAAGTTATCCTAAAAAAATATTGGCTTTAAAGGCTGAAAGCATTATAAGAATTTGCTTACAGGGTTTATAGTTTTTTGATAAAGTTTCTAACTTTGAGATAGCCGTAAGCTTTAGCGAGTAATAGTTATTCCCAAAATTTTCCACTTTATAGTTTCACTAATTTACAAAAAATAAATTATTTTCAACAAGCAATATTTATTGATAATGGGCAAGATGTCACAAGAAAACAAAGTAATTTTTTTTTTAAATAATGCTAAATGATTTTAAATTATTTAGCATTATTCATGATTATTTTTTCCTGATTGTTTCAAAACATAACTCTTGTTAATTGAGAAAAATATAATTATTTAATTAGAATAATTATTTTGTAATATAGGTAAGTTTTATCTTTATTTTAAAAAAAATATTAACTTTAATTTTCTGAAAAATTGTCAAAGAAAAATAATAAAAATATCTCGCCTATTTTTAAGTAAATTCATGACAATAATGATTTATTTTAATAAGTCTATTGGTCGTAATTTTAAAGCTTATTATAAATAAAAAAAAAATAAATATTATCAAAAATGTTTTCCTTGTTTGGTAAGTCAAAATTGTTTTTTTGAATTAATACCATTAATATTAATACCTTCTAGAGATTTACCTTAATAGACAAAAAGGTAACTGCACAGAAATGTTTTCCTTGTTTGGTAAGTCAAAATTGTTTTTTTGAATTAATACCATTAACATTAATACCTTCTAGAGATTTACCTTAATAGACAAAAAGGTAACTGCACAGAAATGTTTTCCTTGTTTGGTAAGTCAAAATTGTTTTTTTGAATTAATACCATTAACATTAATACCTTCTAGAGATTTACCTTAATAGACAAAAAGGTAACTGCACAGATATTTTTTTATTGATTGTATGAGCATTAAAATTTGTCATAATAAAAGAGCCAAAATAAATAAAGTGTTTAAGAGGTTAGCAAGATAGGCTAAGAGTTCAATAGATTGATATTTTGGATTTAAACTGCACTTAATTATTAATAAACTTGCAAAAATATTAGCTTAGACGAGGCAAAAAAGTTACATTTTTATCTCAAATTTATCTCAAAAAAAAAGGGTAATTTATTTGGAGATAAAGGCTATATATCTCAAAATTTATTTGATAAATTATACGGAAATAATCTAATTTTAGTAACTCTTTATCAGAAAAATATGAAAAATAAATTAGTAGATTTATGGAAAAAAAATTAATGTGTATTAAAACGTTCATTAATTAAAAATTTCAATGAAAAATTAAAAAATATTTCACAACTTGTGCACTGTTAAAATCGAAGTTTGCAAAATTTTATAGTGAATAAAATTGCTTGATTAATTGCTTATAGTTTTCCAGAGAAAAACCAGCAATTAAATCAGATAAAAATGAATAAAAAATTTTACCTAATTTATAAATAAAATAGATATTAAATAACGTTTAATAAACAATTCAAAAATTCATTAATGACCAAAATTTAAATATTTTGGATAGTTTTAAATTATCTATTTATTATCAATAAACATAAGGAATTGAGATAAAGTTTATTCTACCTACCTTCTGTCCTTTTTATTTATATCGAACTCAGGTAAAACAAGGTAAAAAAAGATGAGCCCAATAATTATCAACAAAGCTAATTTAATAAAGAACAAACTCCCCTGGTTGTACCATAAACACATAGAAAATCAATTAACTAGGAGTATCTAGCTTATATAAAAAATTCTAATTTTCCTACTTGAAAACCTTATCTGGGTAAGGTGAAAAACCCTAGCTAATCAAATACTAAAATATATTAAATTTCAGAGTTGTCGTCGAGGTTTGCAAAAATTTTTATCGGATGTAAATATTCAATTTAAAACTTTATGGTTTTCTATTATCAAAGATTGGATAAATCAGAATTTTCTTTCAAGGGAACTATTATATTTAGTTATAAATAAAACTTAGGATCAGGTCGTAGTAAATTTGTTAGTTGTGAGCCTAGTTTATCAGCGCCGTAGCAGACCAATTTACATTACCAACTTAGACAAAAAAGGAAACAGTAACTTTTCTGAAAAAAGATAATTATTATTGAAAGTTTTAAATTTATTCTCAAGTCATCAAAAAGTGATTTTAGGAGACCGATAATTTTGTAGTCTGGAACCAGAAAAATAGTTAAAATAGCAAAAAAAGATATGCTTTTGTCTGAGACTGAAAAAAAACTTGTATATAGAAAGGTAAAAATAATTGTGAATAGTAAGTCGGGGAATAGTGAATAACTTTCTAATGAGGGATAAAGCCGGGAATATCTATATATTTACAACAAGTAAAATTCACTAATACTAGAGGTTTTTAATCAAGAAAATTTTAAGTAAATATAAAATAAGAGTAAGTCAGTATAACAGCAGAAGATTCATAGTTTATATGAACAAATATTTTGGTTTATAAATAGCAATCAATATTGGTAAAAAGTGAATATATATCGAATAAATTTCCGGAATTTTAAGATTCGAGGCTATAAGATGGGATGAACTAAAGTCAAGGGATAACGATTAATTGCCATAACATTATTGACCACTTTAGTATATTTTTAATCCTTAAAAAACGGCAAAATAATTTGCGCAAAAGGAGTAGCAAATTATGTAAACCTGACCACAGAAAAAGGGAAAAAATATAGACGACATCCCCACTTTTATACGGGAAATAGAGGTCAAGCTTGGTTAAATGCCTGGGAAATTTTGCCAGAGAAAGTTGAAGAGATGATGGCCAAATTTATCAAAAACGGCTCAATTATTACAGAAGTAGGACAACTGCAAACTTTGTCAATTAAAATTTTTAGTCTGTTATGTCACTCCGCCAGGTAATTATGATAGAATAGATAAAATCAATAGAAAATATTTGTCAGAAAATTTTAGTAAATATGAGTGAGATAGAAGAAACGTGAGTAGCAATGTTGTTGTCATTACTGATTCTGAATTTGAAGGTGAAGTCCTCCAATCAGAAAAACTTGTATTGGCTTACTTTTGGGCTAGTTGGTGTGGTCCATGTAAATTAGTATCCCCTTCCGTGGAAAAAGTGGCCACTACGTATAGTGATCGTCTAAAAGTGGTCAAGATGGAGGTTGATCCTAACCCAGAAACCGTAAAGTCATATAAGGTTGAAGGAGTTCCTGCACTTAGACTGTTTGGGAATAAAAAATTATTACTTTCCCATGAAGGAAGCATTACATTGAATAAGTTAGTTGAGAGATTAGAAGCTCATTTAGCATGAACAAGATATTTTTTATCTATTATCTCTAAATGTTGTGAAAAAACCCACGCTTTCCTAAAAGGAAGCGTCGGGATTAATTATAATTAATATTGTGTTTTTTTTAGTACATTTAATAGACTGGGAAATCTGAGCATACTTAATTATTGACGTAATGATGGATATATTTGTTTAACATACATTTGACAGACATTAAACCAGCCAAACTAATTTTTTATAGCAGTAATTTATTTGTGGAGTTCTTTGGTTTAATTACTACTAATATAATTTATTTGACTATTTGAGACAAATTATCTCTGACAATTTTGACATTGATATTTTCATTTTTTGGGTAGTCCGACACAAGTAAGGACTTATTTATACTAGTTCGGGAAATACCAGATAGCTTCAATATGATTTTCGATCTTTTTTAGAAAATAATCAAGTTTTTCTCAAAATTGCCAAATGTTCTCTGTCTAATGCTACATTTCAATCTCTCAATATAGTTAATTAGTTAGATTACTTTTGGATAACTTGTTTTACTAACGGCTTGATGCCATGTGCTTGAGAATATTTCTTCTTGTGCTGACCAAAAGTATGTGAAGTTAGTGCAAACTGTCCATAAACAACAGGTAAATAATTTCACAATTCTCTAGCTCCATCTATACTGCGATCGCGATCTGTAAGCTCCAACAATTTCTTTGATGCTAATATATTGAGCCTGCTAAATCTACTGTTTATTACCTTTATGGTACAAATGACTAAATCTTATCACACTGAATAGTCAATCGAACTTTTTTTTTAGAGGACATCTCTAGCATATTTTGGAACTTAAGCATATTTGCGATTAGCATAATTTATAAGTCAAATTTCACCCTACCTGGCTTCCTCGAGCAATACCTGCAAGAGATATATTGTTTAGTAATAAAAGCTAAAATCTTTAGGGGCAAGTATTTCTACCAATAGAACGGAATATATTTCTACCTTAGACTTAAGTTAATTTTCAGTAGATTTTATAGAGTTTGAGTCTTTTGCCTAGATGGAAAGTAAAAAAGTTTAACACACAGAGAACTTAAGCAATTGACAGGCATAGAGTTTGGTTAATTTCGTATCAGTCAAATTAAAAAAAATCTTATGGCCTGTGCTATGTTAGTCTGGAATTTTTGAAAAAATATTAGAGCAGTGAGAAACCGGAAAAACTATTAAATATCTCCAAAAAAGGTTCTCAAAGCCTTACCTGCTGTTTCAAAATCTGCATTTTTGAAGATACCTATTGATCAAGTTAAACATAAATTGTTATCAGGTTATCTAAGATTAGAATTAAGATATCCTTCAATTAAAATGAAACTCATTTAACTCTAACACCTACTAAAACTTTTTGAATAGATAGTTAAGTAATTAGGGAATGGGCTTTTTCAGTTATTGTAATGCAGGCATCTTGCCCGAAATTAATTTACCTCATCAGCAAAACCAAGCCACTGTAAGTATAACTAGATCAATATATATAAACTAATAGTGAATAAATATTAGTAAATCAACAACAGTTAACTAACCCTTGGTAGGGTGGCGCTCAGATAAGCTATTAATTGGCAAAACCAAGACTAGCACTCACTTAGTAACCTGGTTTTGCACTGCTAACTACTCTAGCGTTTACTTAGTGAACTGGTTTTGCACCCCTAACTGCTATTGTTGTCAGATTGTATATAGTATGGTATTTTTAATATTTTTTGTTAATAAACAATAAGCCTTTTTGTTCATCTCCGTTTTTTTCTTAGGAAAATTTAGTCAAAATGCATTTATCAAAACGTTTAAAACCTTTAAGCTTTAATGTCTTTGCTGATATGGATAGGGCTAAGGGTAGGGCAAAGGCAGCAGGACAAGATTTAATAGATTTGTCTTTAGGATCTTCTGATTTACCTGCGCCTCGTCACGCTTTAGAGGCGATATCTCAATCTCTACAAGATTCTAATACTCATGGTTATTCATTATTTTCTAGCACTCAAGCTTTTAGGGAGGCAGTAGCTCGGTGGTATAGTAATAAGTTTGACATTTCACTAAACCCGGAAACTGAAGTTTTAGCTTTAATTGGTTCCCAGGAAGGTACGGCCCATTTACCTTTGGCTATCCTGGATCCCGGAGATTTTGCTTTGCTGCAAGACCCTGGCTATCCTTCTCATAGTGGTGGGGTGTATTTGGCCGGAGGTCAGGTTTACCCCATGCCTTTATTAGCAGAAAATAAGTTTTTGCCTGTCTTGGGAGATATTCCTCAACATGTCTTGGCTCAGGCAAAAATGATGATTTTGAGTTATCCTCATAATCCCACAACGGCGATCGCTCCAATATCATTTCTCCAAGAAGCTGTGGCTTTTTGCCAAAAACATAATTTGGTCTTGGTTCACGATGCTCCTTATCTGGATTTTGTTTTTAATTCATCTTCTGAAGCTCCTTCTATTTTTCAAGCTGACGTAGAAAAAAGTGTTTCTATAGAATTTTTTACTATGTCTAAGTCTTATAGTATGGGGGGTTTTCGTGTGGGCTATGCTATTGGTAATGCTCAGTTGATTCAAGCTTTACGACAGGTTAAAGCTTGTATTGACTTTAATCAATATCGTGGCATTTTTAATGGGGCGATCGCAGCTTTAACTGGTCCCCAAGAGGTGGTCAGAAAAACTGTAGACATTTTTCGCCAACGGCGGGACATTTTTATTGAGGCATTGGATAATATTGGTTGGACTGTGCCAATGCCATCAGCAACCATGTATGTTTGGACAAAGTTACCGAAATTATGGTCTAATGATTCTGTGGATTTCTGTGTAGATTTAGTGGAAAACACTGGGGTAGCAGTTGCCCCAGGGGCTGGTTTTGGTAAGGCGGGAGAAGGGTATGTGAGGTTTGCTTTAGTGCATAGACCAGAGGTTTTGTCAAGAGCTGTAGAGAAAATTTCTGTATTTTTACAAAGATAGTTTAGTGAATTATATCGTTATTATTGGGGTGAGTTTAACCAAAAAACTAGATAAATGCTTTTCTCAAATTACTGAGGTATAGTTTATGTTCGTATGGGATAGGTTTTAGGATTGAATGTTTATTTAAAGATATTAAACCGGTAGGTTTTGGCTGGCATCACAGGAAAATGACTGACCCAGCTGGAGTAAAAAGGTTGTAGTTAGCTACTGCTGTTGCTACTTTGTGGTTCGTAAGTATAGGAAAGTTCTTAGACCATTTCATGGAAACTGTTGCTCAAAGGCAGCTCTTCATGAAAACATCTACTCTGTCTCCACCAAGATGATACAGCGCTTTCTGTTGTTTAACAGTAAAGCTATGAGAGGAGGTTACCATCACTACATGATTTTTACTATTTACTCTGTAGATCATTCGCCCGAAATTTGCTGTAAGTACAAATGCTATAAAGTTGAGATACTCCAATTAATAGAAAGATTCGTACTTCTTAAATAGTGTCAGGTTTTATTATTGATTTTAATACTGATAATTTAATTAACTAGACCTGCCCGACAACCATAAATGAATATTAGAGATATCTGAAAATATTTAAACACCTAATATAACTATATTTTATAATTAATAATTATTAGACCTATTGCAAAAGTATTTGGTGGCATCATAGAGGTCTATTGATTTTCAAAGTAACCACTACTGTCAAGCGATCGCCAACTAAAAAGTTGATAGGATTCAACTTTATTTGCTGTAACCGCTAAATATAAAAGCAATTATGAGGATCCTGCCACCTAAATTTAGACAACGAACAACTATTAATTGTAACATAAAATATTTTGACAAAAAGCCTATTATAATTTTATTACATGTTAATGCTGACAAAAAAAATCATATAAAAACTACTCTGATCACTCCCGTACTACTATTTATGTTGTTCTAACTTCAAAGCAGCAATAACTTTTTCATACTCAATTTTCACTTCAGAAAAAATATCTATTACTTCTTTTGGAGTAAAATTTCCTGACTCATAAGCTAAACGAGCTAATACTTCTAATTCTTGACAAATATTGTAAAGATTCATTGCTCCTAAAGTACCACTAATAGACTTCAAAGAATGGGCAGCATTCTTAAGTCTTAACGGGTCAGTTTGATTAATAGCAATATTAATATTCTCTAGCAGTTCGGGAGAAGTCTCCAGGTAAATATCTATTGATTCATCTAGGTATTCCACTTCTCTCAAATTTTCTATTACCTTACTTTCAAGAATAGGCTTGTCAGGAAAAATGTTGTTATTATTATCTTCAGTTTCTAGAAAAGTATTTAATTGTGGAAAATTTAGTTTTTCTTTAACCTCAGAAACAACAGACTTACATTTACTCAATGCTTTGATAAGCTCCTCTATTTGTATAGGTTTACTAATATAATCATCCATTCCAGCAGCTATACATTCTTCGCGATAGCCCTGCATCACATTAGCAGTCATAGCAATAATTCGAGGTCTTTTCTGAGGACTTTTTTGAGAATATTTTGTAGCATTCTCATATTCTCGTTGAATGTGACGAGAAGCTTCTAAACCGTCCATTAAAGGCATTTGTACATCCATCAAAACTACATCATAAGGCAAACGAAATACAGCAGCTAAAACTTCTAAACCATTACTAGCAAGATCAGCACGATATCCCATCCGTTGTAAAATTCGTAAAGCCACCTTTTGATTAACCAAATGGTCATCAGCCAATAATATTCTTAGGGGTAATTCCTTTGCTAATACAGGAATTGTTTGATAGTTTCGTTTATTATTATTTTTGAATTTTACTTTAACATCTTGACCAGAAAAAATATTTAGTAATGCTTCATACAGCTGAGATTGTTTAATAGGTTTATTAATAACTGATCCCAATAATTTATCAGAAAAATTAATTTCTTGCTGACCCAGAGAAGAAAGAAGTATAATAGGTAAATTCTGATATATTGGATATTCAGTAATTTTTTTTCCTAAACTTAATCCGTCAATTTCTGGCATTTTCATATCTATAATTGCCACATCAAACTTATTCTCTGTTGCTATTAATTCTAAAGCACGATTAGCATTTTCAGCAGTCCTAACTATCATCCCCCAAGATTCAGTTTGCCTTAACAAAATTGTTCTATTCGTACTATTATCATCAACAATTAGTATTCTTTTATCTACTAATTTATGCTGACTACCATTTACATAATTAGTTTGAATAAATTTATTTTGAACAGTCTGAATACTGCATTTACTAACTATCGTAAAATAAAAAGTTGAACCAGATTTTTCATTCACAGCAGCTGAGTGTTCATATAAATCAGGTAATCTATAAGTTGCTGGGGGGTTACCTCCAACTACACCCATACTCTCAACCCACATCTGACCACCCATCATTTCAGCTAATCTTTTACTGATAACTAATCCTAAACCTGTACCCCCATATTCTCGGTTGGTAGAAGAATCAACTTGACTAAAACGCTTAAATAAACGATTCATGCGATTAGCAGGAATACCAATGCCTGTATCTTTAACTGAAAATTGTATTTCATAAGCAGGCCAAATGTCACAAGTATCAGATTCTGAAATATTTTCTACTGCTAAATTTTGTACATTTTCCTCTATTTCTAGCTTTCTTCCGCTAACAGAAACTAATACCTCACCATCAGAAGTAAACTTTACAGCATTGCTCAAGAGATTAACCAAAATTTGGCGTACCCTAGTAACATCCCCGATGACAATAGTGGGAGTTTCTGGGTCAATGAAATAAACAAGTTCCAATCCTTGTTCAGAAACTTTTGCTACTAATAAATCAATAGATTCTTCTAGACAAGTTTCTAAATCAAAAGGATGTTCTTCCAAGTCAAATTTTTCTGATTCTATTTTGGAGAAATCAAGTATATCGTTAATTAGTGTAAGTAAAGCATCACCACTACTGCGAATAGTCTCAACAAATTCTGTTTGATCTGATTTTAGAGAAGTGTCTAATAGTAAACCAGTCATACCAATAACTGCATTTATTGGGGTTCTAATTTCATGACTCATAGTTGCTAGAAACTCACTCTTAGCTCTAGTAGCAGCTAGTGCTTCATCCCTAGCCTTTGCTAAATCAGTTGCATCAGTTGCCGTTTTTTGACGCTCTAATTCTCCACCTACCCACTGCGCCATTAGTTTTAATAATTCTTTATCTATAGCTTTAAAAGGCTGCCTGAGAGGTTTAGGACTCCAGAAATTGAGAGTACCATAAACTAAACCCCCTACCATAACTGGTGCTCCCATATAAGCTTCGATTTGAAAATCTATATCTGTTGTGATAGAAAAACCTGAAGATGTAATAGATTCAAAACATATTGGCTTTTCTGTTATAGCTGTAAAAATAAAATTTTTTTCTACTTCAAACTCTTGTCCTTTAGAAATACAATTATCAGGAGTTATAGATGCTATAGTAGTAGATATACCATCTTCAATTTTAAATAATACTCCTGTTTCTAGATCAAACTTTTCACAACCCATTTCTAATAACTTTTGAAGGCGATAATTAAAAAAAGAACTCGGATCCATATCTAGATTTTTATCTTTACAAGTAGCAGAAGTTATTTGATATAATCTCAGAATAGCTGCTTCACTTTCTTGCAATTCTTCTTTTTTTTGTTTCAGCTCAGAAATATCATAAGAAAGTGCAATAATTTCTTGTACTTTACCCGTTTTAGAATCACGAATTGTACGAAAACTAGTTTCCAACCAAATATATTTACTATCTTTACAAAGGAGGCGGTAAGTAATTGTTGAAGTTACTGAATTTTTGAGAACAGCATAATAAGCTTTAGCAATTGCTTTAGTATCTTCATGTGCAAAAAGTTTTTGGGGATGATTACCAAGAAGTTCCAATGGAGAATATCCTAAAAGATTTCTGCAATTAGGTGATATATCAAGAAAAATTCCATTTAGAGAGTGACGAGAAATAATACAAGTAGAGTTTTCTATCATTAGTCGATAGCTTTCTTCACTTTCTTGATAGTCAGAGTGATAATTTTTTAGTCCTTCAAGTATGTTATTTATAGTTCCTGCTAAACTAGATAACTCATCATTTCCTAGCATTGATATACGGGAGGAAAAGTCTCCACTGGAGGCTATTTTTTTTACTAGTTTGCTCAATTGTAAAACACGGGAGACTAATAATTTTTCTATAACTGCAATTATCACCACACAAAAAACAAGGCCTACTATTACCCATAAAAAAATAAGGTAACCCCAAAATGATTGAAGGGAATTGCTAATTATTCGATCTATTTTTACTTGTAAAATTAGAACAGGCTGACTATAGATATCTTTGATAATTTTGTAACCAGCTATTTTATTAGAACTAAGGGGTTTTACAACTATTTCTGAATTTTTTAGTTTTAGCTGCTGATTAGTTTGTAGATTCCGACTGATGGTTAGTGATAATTTTGTGGATTCGGCTAACCTTGATATCATTGTATTATCTAAGTAGCGTCCCACAATAAGAGTATCGTTGCTAAGACTATCTTTTTCATTGGGAACATTAGTAGCAACAATTAGCATAGGTGCTTCTGGTAAAATAATAATACCTATTTTAGAAAGATAATTTTCTTGCTTCAGATTTTGAATTCGAGATAGATGTTTTTTAAAGCTTTCAGATATTGGTATTTCTGTTTGTTTATTTAGATCAAATACTTGAGAAAATAAAATTTCTCCTTGAGAATTAACTCGTAAGATTAAGTTAAGTTTTTGATTAATAAAAAAGTTTTTAACAGAATTAAAATTAATAAATTCTTCCTTTGTTAGGTTAACATTAGATTCTAGTTGGTTTTGATTAGCAAAATTTTTTGATAATAATAATACTCTATCCTGTTTTGCTATGGCAGATAAATTAGACAACTGCTCATCTAGTATATTTAATCCTCTATCAACATTTAGACGAACATAATTTGCCTCCAAATATTGGAAGTGGTGAAGCAAAATAATTGATTGTACGACATATAATATTGCTACAATACTAGCGATCACCGTATTAATAATTATTCGTGTTTTTTTGCGAAGTTTCATTGGCTTACTCACTATTTATTTTATTGTATTACCATAAATATGATTATTATTCCCTCAATAATTAGTTAGTAGGCAAAGATTCCATTGACCATGACCAACCCCAGAAATGAAGAGAAGCTTGATCACAAATCATAGTTGCCAGAGGAAGAATAATTCCAGCCTGAGAAATGTGATCGCTTATATGCTCAAAAAAGCTAATATCCAACTTACGAGTAGTGTCAACAAGGGACATAAAAATATCCCAAGCCTTTGTACAAATAAATGTCTGAGTAGCATAACTAATCGATCGTCGCAGCACCATTGTTCTAGCTGCTAACTCCGCAGGATTATTATACCAAGGTAATTCTAGATACTCGACAACCAGAAACAACTCCCTATATACTTGTTTCAATTCAACTACAAAAGATGATTCATGTCTGATCAATAAAAGGTATCCTGCTAACATTGAGATACCAATATCTGATAAAAATTCTAGAAGTTTACCTTCGCTCATGTTTCCATCATAGTATAGGCTCATGATCAATGCTTTGATTCCTAAACCAAATTCTCCTTCGTAACCTTTTGTTAGAAGTGTGTTTGAAACTTGAGCTAATGGCAGAGAATAGCATTTTTCCTTAGAAAACAATACGTTATCTGTTTTGAGTAAAATGTCTTGAACAATTACTTCTTCATAACCAAAATAACTCTGCATTTGGTGGTATATCCTCCTGAATTTGGTGGTATATCCTCCTGATAATAGACTAATATAGCAATCCTAAGTAGGTTGCGGCAAAATTTCATACTGAAAAAGTTTTGGGAAATTGAATATTTGACCATCCGCAAAAAACTTAAATAGCCACTTAACTACTTTAAAAGAACTGCAAAGATGATAAAAAGTAATACTGAAATTTTTGGTTTGTAACCAAATATCTTCAACAGGATTTTGCTCCGGAGCATTGGGAGCAAATCTTGTACAATTTATCAACAATTCTTCTTCTGATAAGTATTGATTAATTGTCATTAAATATTCTCGAAATTCTTGAGAGTTATGGTAAGTTGCCCCATCCCAAAATATTGCTAATTTGTTGCCCGGTCTTTGCTTCTGCAAATATTTAATAAATTCAATAGTATTTTTAGTATTTCCACTCTCATATTCTTGCACAAGAAATTCCTTGGTTTTATAGTCTAAAGCTCCATAATAAGTCTGTCTTTCTTTTTCATTTTTAATTGCAATTTCTATTCTTTCATCTGTTTTTCCCCAAGCATAACCTAATATGTCTCCCCATAGAAGATGACATTCATCAATCATAAACACTGTAAGCTTTCCAGTTTCTATTTCTGGTTGCCATTTAGCTAAAAATTCCTCTATTTCTTTTCTTTTAACTTCTACTAATTAATCATTTTTAGCAGGATTCTTTTTTTGAGTTTTTTTCCAACTTATGCCCGCTTCTTTAAACAAGTTATAGTAACTTTGATTAGACTCAAAAACCACATCATATTGCTCCTGTAAGTAGTTTTTTAAATCTGATAACCTAAGATAATCTTGTGCTCTCAACCACTCAATTGTTTTCTCTTTTTCGACCGTTTTTAAGTAACCTTGTCTCCCTTGATACTGAAGCCTTAAACTTTCTACACCATGAAATAATGCTTGGTTTTTCCATTCACTAATAAAACTGTGAGAAACATTTAATAATTCTTTGACTTCATGGTAGGATTTTCCTGACAAGGTCATTTTTACGGCCAAGGCCCTTTTAATTTCTTTAGACTCTTTTGTTTGATTAATAAAATCATTTAGTTTATCTATAATATTCATTTTTTGTCTTTTTCTTAGATCTGTTATTCTTACTATTATATCTGTTGCGACCAATATGGGATTGCTATATTTCTTCTCGGTCTACTTTTATTGTCTTGTTTTTACTGTTTTTACTATTTTTACTATCTTCTTTTGGAGTTTTGCGTTCTTTTTCTGACGAGTGGTCTTTCTGAAATTTTCTCTTTTTATCAGCTTTGATGTCTGGTTTACCAAATTCATCAAAGAGAAAGGTTGTTTAGGCGTTGCTGATTAGAAATGATCTATCCTGATATAGGAAGAATATAAAATGTTAGATAGTGCAGCAGAAGACGAATAGAATATTTGAGGATCTCAAGGGACTTAGAGTAGCACAGGGTTTTGTATAAGATTCCAAACCAAATAATGTCGGAGTCAATTATTTTCCTTTTCCATCTTGGTCATATAAGTTTTACTAACTGAGTGCTCCTCTCAAGCAATCAAACAAGTGTATACAGAATAACCATCACATACA
The DNA here is from genome assembly GCF_000014265.1 of Trichodesmium erythraeum IMS101. Lineage (NCBI taxonomy): Bacteria > Bacillati > Cyanobacteriota > Cyanophyceae > Oscillatoriales > Microcoleaceae > Trichodesmium > Trichodesmium erythraeum. The sequence goes on along the minus strand of NC_008312.1, from coordinate 1,480,927 downwards.
TACCAAAAGCCATGCCAGCATCTAATTATTAACCATAGATATTCAAAAGCTGTGCTGCTGCGTTTCGGAAAGCAATATGAAATGTGGTAGCGTCGCGTCAGGAAATCACCTAAGACCCACAATAAGATTCCTGACTTCTAATGATTAATTATTATCTAAATCCCAACTTTGTGTTTTTTGTGGCCTTAAAAAGTTTGTAACTTATCAATTTCGGTGATTTTAGGTATCTGTTACTATTTAGGGGCATCTGGTAATTTTATACCTGCATCTTTTATAAATTTGATCATAGTTGTATGATAAACCTCTGTTATTCTTTGGACAGCTCGTCAACTCATTCTATTGAAATACATCTTTAGACATAGTTCTTTTTTCTGTGGTGGATAGGATTGACTTTTAGAAAATTCAACAAGTTTACTACCACAGATTTGAGATGAGATGGAAAACACTGTTGGCCAAGTGTTCGGCTATTTTTCCTCGCTTGGGTGGAGTTACATTTCGGAAATTTCATGTTTTCAATTCTAAAACATTTATCATTAATTTTGAGCAAACCCCAATTAATTGTTATTGAAAAAGCAACTTTAAGCTCTATCAATTTATGGAAAAATGTTTTTAAATAAATTAAACTTGATATAGAAAGATACTTACAACATTAATAATTATAACACAGTTATTAAAAAAAATCTGTAGATAAAATTGATAAGGTCGCTCCTCTAATTGAGGTAATTGTTTGTCAGCAGTATAGCAGTAATGAACATCAAGTAATTAGGGTTAGTACATCTATTTTCTAATAGGTTGAGTTTTTTTTGCCGTAAAGTACCTAAGCATGGAAGCATAGATAAATAGCAAAGTTACCAGGTTTAGTGTACTAAGAATTGCCTCCTGATTTTTCAGCCTAGATATGCCCAAAATTTTATCTATACATTAGCTTAAGCTCCCAAAATTATGGTACTTTTTGTGCTGATACAAAATTTGGCTACACTATAATTTGTGTTAATACTTTGAGAATTAATTAGCCAGCCCTAATTAGAGGTATAGTAGTAGTTAACTATGTGTGTTTTGTTCTTAAAGTGAACAATTGGTGGGTAATAAATTATTGTATTTATGATCCATATACTGACAAAAAAACGTGAGGCACGATCATGTTAATAAATAACTCAAAATGGCTGTAAAATATAAAAAACACTATTTAAAACTGTATTAATTGTTTTTATTTTCATAACCTTTTGAGCAAGAGCAAATTTTTATTGCGTCAAAGAGTTTTCTAATCAACTCTGTAGAGAAGCTTGAAGTCAGTATACAAATCTTAATATAGCTAAGTTTTTTCATGGCTACCTACTTATCTAATTAATTATCAGGCTTTTCTCAGGAGCAATAGCTAAGTTAATGACAGTTATTATTCAAGTATTTTTTAGCAACAAAAAGCAAAATGAAGCTTATAGTTAAATAGTTAAATGGCCAAATAATTTGGGATTTGGTCAATACAAATTTGCTCCATCGTGTTTACGAAAAAGTCTCACAATAGGTACTGTAGTATTTTCAGTATTAGAAATAGGCAGTATAGCTTTGTGGGCAAATTTAAAGATGCAGTAACTACTGATAGTCAGTTACTAGCATACAGCAGATTTCGGACAAATTATGTACAGAGTAAATAACGAGAATGATGTAGTGATGGTAACTTGCTCTCGTAGCTGTACCATTAAACAACGGAAAGCCTTGTAATATTGAGGAGATAACTAAACATTTTTCCAAAAATGTTGAAATGTATTAAGAAAACTTGGTACACCAACAATACCTTAGAGAAGGCAATTGATAATTTAACAATGGCCAATTTATTCCTTTGAGTCAAGAGTCAGAGTAGAGATCTTCTGGTTGCATCAGCAAGTTTGCATAATAATACTGAAAGCTTTCTTTTTTATTTTCAAATATCTAGCTAAGATGCGACTAAAATTCTTAGTATATCTAATTAGTAGATGGGACTTTTTTATATGTTGATTCTGTAGTAGTTAATGATATAACTATCCGTAAACTTTACGTTTATTTAGACATTATCCTCGTTCAAAAGATATTAGTGACAATGGTGATCAGTTTAAGTGTAGTTAGTATCTTGGCAACAATTGGTATAACAGTTTCTATCACTATTTATATTTAACATTCCCTTATTTCTCTACCCCAGATTAGTCAATTTACTGATCATCTTAATGCTGAATGTCTAGATCAAGCAACAGTTTATTTTAAAGCTGCTCCTAATGAATTAAAAAAATTGGCCAAAACGTTGAAAATGATGTTGGACTAATTATCTGATTTTGGGAAATACCAAAGGTAGTTTATCAGTAATGTTTCCCATAAATTAAGAGCTCCTTTAACTATTATTTATGGGTATTTACAATGTATCCTCATAAGGGAAAATAATTTGACAATAACTTAGAAAAAATCAACGTTATTAGCTTATGAGAAAGCAGAACTTAGGATTAAGTTTTGAAAATATTTATTGGACTTAATGACCATCTAGATATTGGCCAAATACACCTTTATTTAGAATTACTAATTATGAATAATTTTGTGGCATAAATAGTAAAAATGGCAAAACAATATTGAAAAGTATAATAAAGCATATTATGATACTAATTTAGATGATAATAATATTGGTAGTAGCTTGAGTTTTAAATACAAAAACCTCAAGTCAAGGTAAGATATATCTGTAAATATAGAAGTTTATGATTAATTAAATTTATAATAAACTCTAATATTTTAAAGTAGGTATTATTGAATTTTATTCACAATTAAATTATGTAAGATATTCTGACAAAGATTATTATATTATATTAAATTTATATCAACAAAATAATGAAGCAGTAATTCACGTTTGTGACCAAGCTAAAGGTACTTATTTGTCGCAACAAGGTAAGATATCCAACTTTTTTTACTGAGGATATAAGGTCAAAAATTATGCTAACAGTAGATTAGGTTTCGGTTTGTCTATTGTTAAAACTTTAGTAATAGGAATTGTAGAAAGTATTCAAGGTTATTCAAAGTAAGGATCAGGTAGTTATTTAAAGTTAAGTTCCGAGTCAAAAATTGGCATTCCTACCATCAAACCATAAATTATGAAGGACGATTATTGCGTTGTGGCCTGCCAGATATCCTCACTACAAAAGTTTGATCGTTAATGTTTGTACTTCATACTTTGAATCAAGTTTCAAAAAACTCAAATAATTAACTAATATAAAACAAAATAAATGAAAATACATATTATTTATCAATTAAAATGTAGGTTGATTAAAGCATTTAAAAGAATCAAATCAATACATATATTAATAATATTATTTTTTTCATTTGTATGCTGGGAAATACTTGGATTTTCAACTAATATATTAGCTGATTTTTTATGGTTTCAAGAGCTGAATTATTTGCCTGTATTAATAAATAAACTGCAAACAGAAACTTGGCTTTGGATAACAACATTTTTAATTAGTATGGGCTTTTTTTTAGTGAATTTGAGATTAGCCAGCTTTTTTAAATATTCAAAAAAACAAGTTCGGATAACTGAAAGATCTGAAGAAATTATGCTAATTCCCCCAGTTACTATACCGTCAAGTAAACTACGAATTGAGCCGTCACTAAGTCTAAGCTGGTTGTTATGTTGTATATTTGGATTAATTTTATTAGTAGGATTAATTTTAACCCATTATATTGACGTATTTACTAATTACTTGTATCCTGATTTAACAGTTGCTAATGTATCTCCTCAAATCCCATCAGAATTTAACATCGAATCAATTTGTAAAATACTCACCTCAATACTATCTAATTTGTGGTTATTAGGATTATTTCTTCTATTATCTTTTGCTATAATTATTAATCCTATACTCTGGTTAAGTGTATTTGCAGTAGTTCTCAGTTTAGTTTTTAGCTTTATTCTTTCCAGCCATTGGGCAAATATATTACAGCTGTTGCATGGGACTCCCTTTAATAAAAGTGAAGATTTATTTCATATAGATATAAGCTTTTATGTTTTTCAACTCCCCGTTTTAGAGCTATTAAGATTTTGGTTAATTGGATTATTTCTATATGGATTTGTTGCTTGTATTTTGATATATTTATTATCAGGAAAAAGTTTAAGCCAAGGAAATTTTTATCAATTTTCTCAACAGCAAGAAAAGCATCTTCACGGTTTAGGTGGAGGTTTTATATTAACCATAGCATTTAGTTACTTTATAGCCTGTTTTGAGTTACTTTACTCTCGCCGTGGTGTAGTTTATGGTGCCGGTTATACCGATATAAAAGTTCAGCTTCCAGCATATGTATTTTTAGGGATTTTGGCGTTACTAATTGCATTTTTTCTATTTTGGCAAGCAATTTTTTCAGTCAAAAGTATTCAGTCTTATATTGAGGCAAGTTTGTGGTTTTTACGTTTAGGTCGTAAGAGAAAAAGAAAGAAAAAAGTTATTGCTAAACTATTCGCTAATAGCTATTCATTAAGAGCAATTTTGACATGGTATTTAATAATAGCAGTAATTGCTGGTTGGTTAATACCAAAAATTGTACAAATGGCAATTGTCCAACCTAATGAGATAGAACGAGAAATTCCTTATATTAAACGTAGCATTACCTTTACTAAAGAAGCTTATATTGATGTAGATAAATTAGAAGTAGAATTATTCGACCCAAATAATGAGCTTACCTATGATGACTTAATAAATAATAAGTTAATCATTGAGAATATTCGTCTTTGGGATACAAGACCAATTTTACAAACGAATCGTCAATTGCAACAAATTAGACCCTACTATGAATTTATAAATGCTGATATTGATCGTTATACATTTCTGAAAAAAGAGTCAGAAAGAACAAAAAATAATCTTACTAAAAAACAACAAGTAATTATAGCTGCTAGAGAACTAAACTACGAATCTGTACCTCAGCCAGCACAGACTTGGGTCAATGAACATTTAGTTTATACTCATGGCTATGGTTTTACTCTTTCTCCAATTAATCAAGTTGAAAAAAATGGATTACCAGAATATTTTGTGAAAAATATTGGGCCAGATCCTACTTTGGAAAAGAATAGCACTTTAGAAGTATTAAACAGGATTAGAGACAGCATTCCCATCGGTAAACCGAGAATTTATTATGGAGAACTTACTAATACTAATATTATGACTTCTACTGCACAAAGAAATAAAGAATTAGATTACCCTAGTGGAGAAGCGAACTCTTATAACACTTATGATGGAAGTGGAGGAATTGTTATTGGTCAAGGGTGGCAAAGATGGATATTTGCTAAATATCTTAAAGACTGGAAAATGTTATTAACTAATGAATTTATACCTGAAACAAAACTATTATATCGTCGTAATATTAATGCTAGAGTCCGAAGTATAGCTCCATTTCTACGTTATGATCATGACCCTTATTTAGTGGTGGCTGACCCTAACTTTGGTCATAAAAATATGAATCAAAAAAATCCTAATTATCTATACTGGATTATTGATGCTTATACTACGACTAATCACTACCCTTATTCTGACCCAGAAAATAATGAGTTTAACTATATTCGTAATTCAGTAAAAGTTGTAATTGATGCCTATAATGGTTCAGTAAAATTCTATGTTGCTGACCCAAAAGACCCTATTATTAGAACCTGGAAAAAAGCATTTTCAGATATGTTTAATTCCATTGAAGAAATGCCAACTAGTCTTTATACTCATATCCGCTATCCACTAGATTTATTTCAAGTACAATCTGAAGTTTTGTCAACTTATCATATGGATGACCCTCGTGTATTTTATAATCGGGAAGACTTGTGGCGGGTTCCAATTGAGATTTATGGGGCTCAACAACAAAAAGTCAAACCTTATTATCTAATCACACAATTACCAACAGAAACTTCAGAAGAATTCATTTTACTTCTACCTTATACTCCAGCAAGTCGTAATAATTTAATTGCTTGGTTAGCAGCAAGATCGGATGGGGAAAATTATGGTAAGTTACTGTTATATCAATTCCCTAAACAACGATTAATATATGGTATAGAACAAATTGAAGCTTTGATTAATCAAGACCCAGAAATATCCCAGCAAATTTCTCTTTGGAATCGTCAAGGTTCAAAAGCAATTAAAGGGAATTTATTAGTAATTCCAATTAATGAATCTCTGATTTATGTTGAGCCTATTTATTTAGAAGCAGAGCAAAATAGTTTGCCAACTTTAAGAAGAGTAATTGTTTCTTATAAAAACCGAGTTGTTATGAAGCCTACTCTTGATGAAGCACTTCAGGAGGTTTTTCAAATACAATAATAATTAATAACAATTTTGCTGTTTTTAGAATTAACTACCTCATAGTTTCATAAAAAATTAAACTATTCTGGGGAGATTTTTTAAAGGTATTAGTCAATCAATCAAAATTTTTCTAATAAAATAGACTAAATTTATTTTCAGTCATCTTTTTTGATTTTATTTTTCTTTCCCTGTTGCTTCTATCGTGACTGTAAGTTGATAAACAAAATAAATTACACACTTTACCAAATCCCAGAAATTGAGTACATAGAAAAGGGGAAATATCAAACACTAGGGGGACTAAATAAATTGGCCAAACCAAATAAAATAAAATATCAAGTTAAAGGTCAGGTAGAAATAAGAGTATAAATTATCATTGCGCCCAAAATTCAAGCAGGGATATTTATATTAGAGACGAATATATCAGAGAAAATAAACTGATTTTAGTCTATAGTTTTGACAAATTTTTTATTAAAGTTATACCATAATTTTTATTTTGGAGATGTCTAATAAACCTCTTCAAAAAAATCTAAGAATTTAATACCACAATTAAGCAGTTAACAGGAATATAATTTTGCCAATGTGGTCAAGCAAAAATTTAAAAAAATTATATAGCAATCCTATTTTTATTTGTGTACAAAAATTCTAGTGTTTTTCAGGAGTGGGGTATAAGCAATGAATAATAGGCAAGAGTTTCATAATTTATTTCTCGTTTTTTATGTGTTGTGACCTATTTAGGATTGCTATATTACTTACTCCATGTTGGCATGGAATAATTTGAAAATAATTTATCGGAAAAACTATTGCGCAACTAAAATATTAATTATAATTTAAATATAACTCTATTTTAACTCAAATATCCTGCAATGAAAATGACAGTTATTTAACTTTTTATGGATAGAGATAGAATCAAAATACTGCTCGATAACTCAAAAAAATCATAACGTTGCTGAAACTTTGCATCAACAAACCCTGAAATTAAGATGCGCTACATTTACTGTCTGTGCGTAATTTATGAGTCAAAAAAATATTAAAGCCACAACAAATTAATTAAGTATTCTTACTTTATTATCAAATAAAATAGCATCATAAGTAACAGTAAAATTACATCAATTTATATATAATTTAAAATATAAGGACTTGTGCAGGCGAAGCCAAAAACCAGATTTTTTTCGTAGATATCTATTATTAAAAACAATGATTTATCTGAGAAAGAGGGCCCGCCCTTGGGTAAGTTCAAAATATATCAAAATATTAAGTAAAATGAAAGTCGAAGAAGCATTGGAAGTTCTGGAGACAGTTCTACCTCCAGGCTCCTTAAACGCTGTAAAAAAAATGGTATTTTCTCAAGCCTGGGAAGATAAAGGATATTCTGAAATTGCCGAGCAAGCAGGTTATGATCCAGACTACATTAAAGGAGTAGCTGCTAACTTATGGCAAAGTATTTCTAATGTCTTAGACGAAAAAGTAACCAAGAAAAATTTTCGCGCTCTGCTGAGACAAAAATTTGGCATTCAGAAATCATTTATTGCCAAAACCGAGCTAAATACTCAACAGCATCTAACTTCCCTGTCTTCTTGTGAAACAAATAAAATAGTATATAAATCAAAAGTAATTGATTGGGGAGAAGCTATAGATGTTTCTGTTTTTTACGGACGCTCTCAAGAACTCAATCAACTGCAAAAGTATATTATCGCAGATGGTTGTCGCTTGATAGCCCTACTTGGTATGGGTGGTATCGGTAAAACAGCGGTAGCAGCAAAAGTTGCTACACAACTACAAAGTGAATTTGACTATATAATTTGGCGATCGCTGCGCCACTCTCCACCACTAAAAATAATGCTGAGAGAACTGATCTCGTTTTTCTCTCACCAAAAATGTACTCAAGGAGAACTAAGCAAACTTCTTGAATACTTACGCCAGTCACGCTGTCTAATAATTTTAGATAGTGTCGAAACTATTTTAAAAGCTGGATGTACAGGTTATTACCGCTCTGGTTATGAAAACTATAGTCAATTATTTCAGTTAATCAGCGAAACATCTCACTCTAGCTGTCTTATTCTCACCAGTAGAGAAAAACTCCCAGAAGTAGCAGCCCTTGAAAGTATAGATACAGCAGTACGATCTTTGCAACTATTTGGATCAAAAGAAATAGCTAAAGCCTTACTAGAAACTAGAGAAATATCAGGTTCAGAAGCACAAAAACAACAACTTAGCGAATATTATGGCTATAGTCCCCTAGCATTAAAAATAGTCACTACCTCTATCAAAGACTTATTCGATGGAGACCTAAAAGAATTTCTCCAACATAATACTACTACCTTCAATGGTATTCGCCGACTCCTCGACCAACACTTTCATCGTCTTTCAGAACTAGAAAAAAAAATTATGGTTTGGTTAGCAGTTAACCAAGACTGGACTAGTGTACAAAAATTAGAAACTGATATTGTGCCAGCAATTTCTAAAGTTAATCTCCTGGAAAGCTTAGAAGCTCTCATCTGGCGCTCCATAGTCAAGAAAAAATTAAGTATGTATACAGTTGAACCTCTAGTAATGGAGTACATTCTTAACTACCTAATTGAAGAAGTTATTGGTGAATTAATTACTACTAACTTAAACTTATTTGTTACTCATTCCTTAATCATAACTACTGAAAACTCCTCTATTAAAGAACGACAAAATAAGTTAATTATTGAACCAATTGCTAGACAACTAAGTAAAATATTTAGTTCTGATAAAACCCTCAAAAAACAATTATTATTAATCCTAAATAAGCTAGAAAGTAACGAAATTTTACCATGTGGTTATGGCAAAGAAAATCTTATTAATCTTTCTATTAAACTAGAGATTGATTTAATGAATATTGATATTTATTCTCATAAAATAGAATATAATTAATCTACTCATATATATACCTAAAGGCTATTTAAGTATTAAATAAAACTAACAATAAAAAATTCCTAGAGCTGTGATAGGCAAAACTAAAAATCTGAAATCAAAAGGTTTGCAGATATTCTACAGAGTCGTAATAATTCAGCCGTTTTTGAAGGCACAGGGCTATGAATTATTCTGCAAATTCATCAAATATTTCCCATAAACTAAAACAAAATTGACCTCTATTTATTGTATAAAAATAGCTATTTTGTCAATATTTAATTCATTTTTATGCGGGAAAATTCAGATAATTTGCTAATCCTTTTTAAGCAATAATTTTTTCGGATATTAAGAATTGATAGTTAACTAAAATCATTAATAATGAGGGTAGTTTATTCATTCTTATTCAATGATCCTTGTTGACAATATATAGGATCATCTTTTTTGATGTAGAGTTTGAATCGTACTATTAAAAATCAGGTGGCATTGGCACTAAGCCTTTGAAAGTTGTTTTCAATTCTAATGCTACCATTCAAGCTGTTGAAACCGCAGTAAAAAACATTGTTTATCAAAACATATCAGATAATCCTAAAAATGGTACTCGTACCTTGGAAATCAAAATTACTGATGGTGATGGAGATAATAAAAGTAGTAATACCCTTAATCGAATAGTTAACGTTAATTCCATTAATCAACCTCCAATTCTTACTGTTCCAGAAAACCAAACTGCCAAAGAAGACAAAAATTCAATATCAAAGGAATTAGTGTTAAAGATCCTGACGGAGATAACATTTGTTTAAAATTGAGTGCAGACAATGGAACAATAATTGTTAATGAAAATGTATTTAATGGTGTATCATTTCGTAAGATTAAATACAGCAGCGATAATACAGTAACTTTCTGTGGTACTCCTAGCCAAGTTAACAACACTCTTAAGAGTAACAATGGAATTGTGTATGAAAGTAATGCTAACTTTTTTGGTAGCGATCGCCTAAAAATATTTGTTCAAGACTTTGGTAAACAAGATTTTATTAACGAGCAAGAATTTGTTTGGCCTATTGGTGCTTTAAAGAGTAAAACAGATATAAAAAATTTGGAAATTACAGTTGAACCTGTCAATGATGCACCTATTCTTAGGGGGTTTTCAATTGTTGACAGTAGTCTTTTAACCTCCGAAACTGCTCTTAAAGCGATTCGGTCTTGGTTAGAAATCAAAGGTGAAGTCTTAGGTCCTTCTCCTAATCGTCAACTTTTATCAAAATATACAACTGGTGCTTACTATGAAAAAACTCGAAGGACTATAAATTGGCTTAGTAGAAATCGAGCATATTATACTTATGAAAAACCTGTTGTTGAGCTTGTTGGCAATTTTCAATTATCAGCAAAACAAGCAACAATTGATGTGGGAGTTTACGAAAGTCCAACACTTTACATTGATGGAGTTATTGATGAGAGTGCTAGTCGGGATGGGAAGAAAACCTATCGCTTTACTCTTGAATTTAACAATGGTAAATGGAAAATAGCAAATGTTATACTAATTTCATAAACTTAAGCTACACTTTTAGAAGTAACCTATTATAGAAAATGTCCCCATGTCAGGAGTAGTAAAAATTGAGATAAATGAATCGGTAGAAACTCTCAAAAAACTTTTAAAAAGTGCGAGTACAGCTCAAGAAAAGGAAAGACTTCAAACTATTTACTGGTTGAAAACTCAAACAGTAGAAACAGTAAAAGAAATTGCGATAATGTTAGGACGCAATCGAGTCACAGTACAAAAATGGTTAGGGAAATATCGTACAGGTGGACTGAATCTTTTACTAGAACCAAAGAAAAATCTAGGAGGGAGGCCAAGTTCAATTCCACCAAATGTAATCGAGAAATTAGAAGCAGAATTGCAAAACCCGGAAGGTTTCCAAAGCTATGGTGAAATTCAACAGTGGTTAACGACTTGTTTTGACATCGAGCTGTCTTATCGAACAGTTCATCAATTAGTCAGATATAAATTAAAAAGTAAATTAAAAGTTCCACGTCCAAATCACATAAAACAAAATAAAGAAGCTCAAGAAAACTTTAAAAAAAACTCTCATCTCAACTAGAAGAGAAAATTAAGTTAATTAATAAATATTCGGAAAATCAACTGCCAATTCGCTATTGGTGTCAAGACGAGACTAGAATTGGATTAAAAACTATAACAGGTAAAGTCATTACTGCTTGCGGTGTTAAGCCCATTGGTTTATATCAATGGCTATTTAAATATCTATGGCTTTATGGTTTAGTAGAACCAAAAACAGGAGATTCCTTTTTTTATGAATTTAGTCATCTAGATACTCCTTGCTTTGAAAGATTTTTAGAGCTTTTTTCTCAAACATATCCTGAAGAGATTCATATTATTCAACTAGATAACGGGCGAGGGCATCTAGGGAATGATTTATCTATCCCTGATCACATCATTTTATTATTTCAACCTCCTTATTGTCCCGAAGTTAATCCCATTGAAAGACTGTGGAAAGAGGTGAAAAAATTCTTGAAAAATCGAGTTTTCGATTCCTTAGATTTCTGACGCAGAATCCTGAGAAATATATTAACTGGATTTAGTCAAAAAGATATTGCTTCTTGTACAGGATATGATTTTATTCTTGAAGCATTATGTGTAGTCGGACTTTAGGAAATTGGTATTACAAGACTAGATTAATAAACAGGTGAAAAATAAATCTATAGGACACTTTAGATCAATAGCTTCTGGACTAGCTTTCGTTTTCTTGTTCCTACTGCTTTATTAGTGTTAGGACTAATTCTTAACGGCTATGCAATTGTGAAATTTTAACTAAAAAATATGCAACCATTGCGCCTTCTCCTTCTATTACACCTACCGTTCTTGTTTCTCCAGCACCTGAAAAAAAACCGCTCCGCCTCTTTCTACTCCGTTACAAACTCCAGTGAACCCTCACTCAGTTAAGTCAAAATCATATCTAACAGTAAAAGAACAAAAAATTGGGCATTTTCCCTACCCGGAGGGGAAAGCACAAAAAATGGTAATTATTGGCAGTTATGCCACTGGTGCAGAGTATCAAAAGCCTGAAAAATTGGCATCTGAAGTAGCCTTTGCTTTGATGTAAATGATATATGCAGCAGTGGATGATAGTATATAACTTGTAACCGTTTCAGGATTTCGCACTGTTGCTAACCAAAAGCAACTATTCCAATACCAAATTCAGCACTATGGTTCTCCAGAAACAGTTGCAAAGACTACTGCTCCTCCCAGCTATAGTGATCATCACACTGGATAGGAAATTGATATGGCTGATAGCAACTTCCCAGAAAAAGATATTACTTATGAGTTTGGAGAAACTAAAACTTTTCAGTGGTTAATTAAAAATGTCAACCAATATGGTTTTGAAATGTCATTTCCTGAAAATAACTCTCAAGGAGTAAGTTATGAGTATTGGCACTGGCGTTTTTCCAATTATGATAGCTTTCAATAGTTTGAAGTTCATTCCTTTCTTGTTCATTGGTATATTGTTTTTCAAAGACTGGACATTGTACTTTAAAATTGCTTTTAAAGCTGGGTAGATATTCCCACTCTCTTTGGAGATGAATCAGACCTTCAATATCATCAATGATCCACTTAGGTATTTTTGGTTTATTGTATAAACCTCCATCTCTAAGTAAAAATACCCTTGCCTAAAACCCAAGAAATATGTTAGCTATTTAGTCTAGTCAAGTTGATCAATCAGTATTTTTGTTTAACAATCCAATCAAGAATTAGACGATTAACTATTTCGGGACATTCATCGTGGGCACAATGACCAGCGTTATCTAATTCTATAAACTCTAAACGGGAATTAAGTTTACTAAACTGACTAGGATTAGCAAACTTGGCAGGAATGAATAAATCTTGCTTGCCCCAAATTAACAACATAGGAAGTTCCAGAGTAGGAAGTATAGCTTTGACACTAGGACCGAACTTAGTGCTACCCATAATTTTAAATAAAATACAAAAAGCACGAGCAGCACCCTGATCCCTCGGCGGTCCTGCCAATATATCCACTAGTTCTTCTGTAACTAGATCGGGATTACTATAGGCAAGTTTAACCCAGCGACGAATTATTGAGCTTCTGCGAAGGATAAAAAACAAACCCCTTAACAATAGTGGGGAAGCAACAATATTTTGAATCAACTCAACAGTAGGTAAACACCAACTTGGAATTACTTCTGCTTGAGCAGTTGGGTCTGGTAAACTAATCATTACTAGTCCTGCAACCATATCTTTATGTGTAGCAGTAACAACTAGGGATATTAATGAACCAATAGAGTTACCTACTAATATTACTGGTACTTGAATAAAAGCCTGCCAAAAATCATATATTTGCTCTACCCAAAAGTTACTATTGTAGTTGGCGATCGCCTTTTCCGAAGCACCAAAGCCCAATAAATCTAGTGCATAGACTGTATGTTTTTGACTTAATACATTTATGTTGTGTCGCCAATGGCCTATTGATGCACCAAAACCATGTAAAAGCAGTATAGGAGGGTTTTGTAGATTCTGGCCTTCCATAGTTTTGTAGTTACTTTGGCATCTAACATAAGTGTAGCGAGTTTGCCATCCTCGCCATACCCAGTCTCGTTGACTACCTACTTTTGTTTCCCAATTCTTTATATTCTATTTCCCCCAGAATTGCATAACTATATTACTATAGATTATTATAAATATTAACATATCTATTCAAAAAAAAGCAACTAAAAAGTCTCTTGCTTAAGATTTACACTCATACCAGCAAAATGTACATTGTGTTAAGCTAGAGAAAAACAGCGTTATGTAATAGGCTTGCATAAAAATATTTGATTATGATAATATATTATTGATAAGTTATATCACATAAAGTTTAACCAATATCCTTGCCAACATCGTTTTAAAATTCCAATTAATGCCAATCGAAAAAAAAAATAATCGTAATCTCCCTCAAGTTAACGAAAAGATTAGAGTTCCCAAAGTTAGGGCTGTTGATGCAGATGGCCAACAATTAGGAATTGTAGAAACAAGAGAAGCTTTACGGATGGCCCAGGAAAAAGGTCTCGATCTGGTTATGGTCAGTGATAAAGCTGATCCACCAGTTTGTAGAATAATTGATTACGGTAAATATCTGTTTGAACAGAAAAAGAAAGTTCAGGATGCCAAACGTAAGCAGCATAATGCCGAAGTTAAGGAAGTGAAGATGCGCTATAAAATTGAGGAGCATGACTATAATGTCCGCTTATCTCATGCAAAGCGTTTTCTCGAGTCTGGTGATAAAGTGAAAGCCACTATTATGTTCCGAGGCCGGGAAATACAACACAGTAACCTTGCAGAAGAATTATTGCAACGGATGGCAACAGATTTAAAAGATTTAGCGGAGATTCAACAAGCTCCCAAAAAGGAGGGACGTAGTATGATGATGTTGTTATCTCCTAAAAAGTCAAGTTGAATACTTTAAGCATTTATATAGAATTTACAGCAGGTACCAATTATATTAATTACGGAAAAATTGGGTTTAAAGCCTTGCCCTTCTAGGACAACTTCTAATTGTTTAATAAGTAGGGTTTAAATACCCGAATTGTCTCATAAATACTGTAGAGTAGAAAAGAATAGGTTTTTTGAAACCTCTTCATTTGAGAGTTAAACTTAAGAAGCTTTTAGGTCAATGAGCAGTTCAAACCTGAAAGCACAAATAGAGACCTACTTACAAAATTTTTTTGTCAGTCCTGCTTGGGTATTCCGAGACTTGAAATGGACGAGAAGGTCAGCCTAAGACTACTGCCAAGGTAGAAGCCGCCTCTAAGACGTCAAACCACGTATCAGCCAAGGCTCGGTAATAATTACCGTGCTTTTTGGCCGGGGCGAATATAAAAAATATTAAAGTAGAACTTAAATCT
Organism: Trichodesmium erythraeum IMS101; assembly: GCF_000014265.1. Lineage (NCBI taxonomy): Bacteria > Bacillati > Cyanobacteriota > Cyanophyceae > Oscillatoriales > Microcoleaceae > Trichodesmium > Trichodesmium erythraeum. Next base: position 1,465,868 of record NC_008312.1, on the reverse strand, counting down.
TAGCTCTGAGCTATCGGCTCTCATATATCAGCTATCAGCTTCAATAGCTATATAATGAGTAGTTAAAAACCTCATTAAATATCGCCCACTAATTGTTTAAATACAGTAGGGGAATATTACCCTTGAATCTTCAGTTGACTGCTAAATGCTGTTTACTGACGCTTCTGGAGCGGAAAATCTTATAGACATTTAATTAATCCTCAAATCTTTGTAGCGCGGACATATTAATGGGGATAGCTCTACTTCACCCTTGATAAAAAAAATAAATTACTTCATGTTATAATTAAAAATTTTTAGGAGCGTTTCATGGAATCTCCCCATTGTAGTCTGTCCATAATAGTCTATCCATAAAGAAACTGCTGTAATCTTCAATTATTATACCAGTTCCCTCAAGAATAGCTACACATTATAATCAAGAATAAAATCTTATGATCTTTTAAAATAAGCAGTCTAGTCTAAGTTTGTGAAATTAGTATTAAACTACAAGAGTTTTCAGTGAAATAAAGCACATTAAATAAACAATAACCCTCAGGACGTTGAATGCAACATCCCTAATTCTTAAAAAGACTTAACACATTAACATTTTCCCCGGGTATAAGGCACGAAAGAGTTATTGTGAGCCTTAACTCCGATGGGGGTTAAGTTTTTTTATCTTGCTGCAATTTAAATCTATATCAAAAAGCTTGAACCTATTTAAACCCCTGGCCTGGTGCGTTCATATTTTGTCTGATGACTGCCCGCCCGCGACTAACTAATTAATGAAAGAATAACAGATGTATTCAAAAAAAACTAAAAAGTCGCCAAAAACAACTAAAAAGCCACCCAATAGGCAGGCGAGGCGACCCTGTTTTTTGCTAAATTATAGACCTTACATAATATAAGATTAAAGGTAGATACAGGTTAAAAGCCTATCAAATCAGGTTTTTTGTTTAGGTGAATAAATTTTATATATATTGTTATATATGACAATATTTGACGATCTTGATATAGAAAGTTTACGATATTTCATTAACTATATAATTTAGTAAAAATTCAGTAAACCAGATGGAAGTGAGAAATTTAAAAAGTTATACAGGATTAGGAGATAAACTGCTAATATCTCTCAATCTCCGTTCTGAAGAAGTAGAGCGAACCTTACTAATGTTTGTGGTATATACTCTTACTTCTATAGGGTTAATTTGGTTAGAACTGAGTACAGTTAGTTTATTCTTAGACCAATATGGTGCTGAGAAATTACCTTGGATATATATTGCTAGTGCTGGCATAGGTTCAGGTCTTGGGTTTGTCTACTCCTGGCTACAAAAAATCATGCCTCTGCGCCGAGTAATAGTAGTAATTTTATTACTAATGGCAATTCCTTTATTCTTATTTAGACTTGGTATTGGCATTGAGAATATCAAGATAGCTGGTCTAAGTTTAGCTTTTCTCACTACTTTTATGATGTGGTTATGGGTAGAGGCTTGTTACTTACTTAACGATTTGAATAGTTCAATCACAGGTAACCAATTATTTAATATTAGAGAAATTAAACGGACATATCCAATAATAAGTAGTGGTTTTTTAGTAGCAGGAGTAATTAGTGGATTTTCTTTACCTCTAATAATATCATTTGTGTCGCTGAATAACGTTACAATAGTATCGGGCTTAATGGTATTATTTGGGTCAGGAATACTGTTATATTTATCAGAGAGATATCAACAATCTTTTCCTGATTCTAGCCGTTGGATACCAGAAGATGAGGAGCAGGAGTTTTCTACTCGGATAGTAAAAGGACCTCTACAAGGTTATATATTGCCGTTAATCATATTCTTTGTAATAGCAGAGGTACTATATGTATTAGTAGACTTTCAATTTTTTTATCAACTAGAATTGGAAAACCGGTCTCTTAATGGGGCAAATCAAATAGCAAGTTTCCTGGGTTTGTTTGAAGGAATTTTGAGTACTTGTCAAGTAGTAACTCAATGGTTTGCCTCTAGTCGTCTGGTAGAAAGAATAGGAGTTTTTGGTACAGCAATGGTACTACCATTAGGGGCAATAGCTTTAGGGTTATTTTCTTTGACGGGGGCAATAACAGGATTACTTTCAGTATTTATAGGATTAGTAATCCTGAGATTTCTAGATGAGTTACTACACTATACATTAATAGAAACTACTGGGCCTGTTTTATTCCAACCTTTACCAGAGAATATTCGTAGTGATGTTCAAACAATGGTAAATGGGGTAGCAGAACCCTTTTCTACAGGCTTAAGTGGATTAATAATACTAGCAATTCTTGGGGTAAGTAGATTAATATTAGACTCCAATCAACGTTTGTTTTCAGACCAGCAGGGTCTAGTCTTTGTGATCGCAATAATCATATCAGCTCTGGTATGGTTAGGAGTAATATTATTAATTAGAACTCAATATGTAAACTTATTGGTAAGGAGTGCAGGTAAAGGTAGATTTGCTGTTTTAGATGTAGATATGAGGGCATTGAAACGCTCAGTAGTAGAAACTTTGGAAAGAGGAACGGCAGAAGAAGATAAGCGTTCCTGTATTGAGTTATTAAGTCAAATAGATAAAAAAAATATAGGTGAAATATTGGCTCCACTACTCGGGGTAATGTCACCGGCATTACAATCTCAAAGTTTGGAAGTAATGTTGAATCACCCTAATCCAGCTTATCTCCAACAAGTGCGCTCGTTAACTCAAACATCACTACCAGCACAAGTTTTAGCTTTGGCTTTACGTTATATCTGGCTTACAGAATCAAAATCAGATGTTAGTCAACTTCGGCCTTATTTACAACCTTCAGTAGATCCAGTAGTAAGAGGTACAGCAGCAGCTTTAATTATGCGTAGAGGAGACAGAGAGCAAAAAGCTGAGGCTACTAATGTTTTACGCAGGATGATTACTTCTAAACTGGAAAAGGAAAGAGTCATGGGTGTTCGTGCCTTGGGAGAAGCAGATTATTTGCAAGGGTTACGATTATATATTCCGAGTTTATTACAAGATGAATCCTTACGAGTACGAAAGTATTGTATGGATGTGATTGCTGCTACTCATTTGGAAGGTTACTACCCCTCACTGTTACGGGGTTTATCCTACAAATCAACCAGAGAATCTGCATTGCAAGCATTAGTAAGATTAGGTAATGATGCGATTCCAATGTTGGTGAAGTTAGCCGATGATGCTCATAAGTCAGATCTAGTTCGATTACAAGCTTGGACTGCTATTAGTGAAATTGGTACAATAGAAGCACTAGATTCTCTGGTAAATAGAATGATGACAACTTGGGGTACAACACGTCGTAATATTCTACGCAGATTATTGAAAATGCCGGAAGAAATAGGAATTGAAGGGGTCCTGGAACGAGTAGGCCGCAGTGGAGTTGAAATTCTAGTAGAGCAAGAGTTGATGTTCTTGGGACAGATTTATGCGGGTATAGTAGACTTGTCTGGGGTAAGTATTAATTCAGAGAATTCTCTCTCTAGTGCTTTAGAGAAAAGTAATGGAAAACTAACTACTGATTATACAGAAATATTGTTGCGGTCTTTACAATTGTTGGAGTTAGATGCTATAGAACAGTGTTTTTTGTTAATGAAGTTTCTTTATCCATTGGGTTCTATTAAGGCAGCAGCTCTTAATATTAACTCAGATTCCCGTTCAAATGTGGCTCGCGGTTTGGAAATTTTGGATAATACTGTAGATATTTCTTGTAAGCGATCGCTGATTGATATTTTGGATCAAAAGAGCTATGAAGAAAAATTAAATAGTTTATCTGAAATGGTGATTTATCAACCAATGGCTCCTAGCGATCGCTTACGACACCTGCTAGATTTTCGCCATTTTCTTTCTGAGTGGGCTTTAGCTTGTTGTTTACAGATGGCTCGTGCAGCTCGTTGGAGTTTAACGGCAGAACAAACTTTAGTTTGTTTACGTCATCCTACTGGTTTTGTACGGGAGGCAGCTCTGGCTTACTTACGAATGGCATCTCAACGGGCATTAGTTGAATTATTGCCTCATTTGAGGAATGACCCAGACCCTCTGGTCGCTGCTCAGGTAGAGCAAATGATTGTTGAGTTTGGTATTAGTTAGATTGAAAAATATTCAGAGTGGGTCTACTTATTCCTTAAGCTGTTTTACCATTTAAACTAGATTACAGAAGTAGACAAAGTCTTGAAGGTGCAATTAAATTGCAGCAGCTGGGAAAATCTGATGCATGGAATAGATAACAAAGATTAGTATTGGTAACTGAAGATATAATTTATCTGTAGAGGTTCTCAGAGGTAATGTCTATCAGACTACCGCTATAAAGACGATCTAATCATATCCAGATAAATATTTATACTTTGGTGAAAGGAAGGCAGAAGGCATAAGGAACTTATACAGAAGGGTTTATCCCAATTGTGATTTAATTTTATATACACAGGACTTACACAAAGATAATACATATACTATAGTGCATAATGAAAAAAGCGCTATATTTACTACAGGCTTATGCTATTTTGACTTTCTTGAGCTTTTTGTGATTCAAATAATACTAATTTCCAAAAAGATTGTTACAATACTTACTATAGGCTTATGCTATTTTGACTTTCTTGAGCTTTTTGTGATTCAAATAATACTAATTTCCAAAAAGATTGTTACAATAAAATAGTTATAAAATTATTAAGTGATTGCAGTTATCAGATGAGAACAAAAACTCAAATATTAGAAACAGAATCTGAATTTAAAAAAACTTTTGTCCTATCAAACAGATAGCCGTATCAAAGAAAAATTACAAGCACTTTACTGGTTAAAAACGAAAAAGCTTTTTACTATAGGATAAATAGCAGACTTGCTCGGTTGTTATCAAGTTACAGTATAACCTTGGTTTGGTGAATATCGTCAAGGGGAAATAGAAGGAATATTAAACACAAAAAAAGTCCTGGAAGGCCAAGAGCAGGACCATCAGAGATCGTCACAAGAATAACCAAAGAACTCACTCATATCTGTGGAAGGTTTCTTTAGCTATGGTCAATTTCAATAATGGCTGCAAGTGTTTTATGAAAACAAAGTTCAATAATTAACAGTATATGAATTGTTTAGATATCGGCTGAAAAGTCAACTGAAAGTACCACAAATTTAGAAGAATTTGAAGAGTTTAAAAAAAACTAGATAAAGAAAATCTTAAAAAAAAAATAACAACTAAGGAAAAAAAATTAAGAGCTGAGAAAATTAGATATTGATGTGAAGACGAAACAAGAATTTGCCTGAAAACTATCAATGGTCAATTATTAACAGGAATGAGTATTAAGTCCATAGGGAAACACCAATGGCTGTTTAAGCATTTGTCGCTTTATGGGAGTAATATAACCATTCAATAGAAGCATTAACAGGAGAGAGTTTTTTCTATTAATTTAGCCATTTAGACACAGTGTGTATGGAAAAATATTTGGAGTTATTTGCCGAAAAATATCCTGATGATTTACATATTATTCAATTAGACAATGGAGCTCTAAATCAAAGTTTAAATATGCCAATTCCTGAGAACATAATTTTTTGATTTTAACCTCCTTATTCTCCAGAATTAAACCCTATCGAAAGATTATGGTTAGAAATAAACATAAAATTAACATGGGAAATATTTGATAATTTAGAGCAGCTCAGGAAAAGGTTGATATCTATAATTACAGAATTAACTGCACAAACAATTGATTCTTGTGGAGAATAATATATAGTTATTTTTAAGTAGTGATGTATTTAGTGATGATTTTTCTTTGCTAAAACTTATCTTTAGTTAGACTGCCTATGTATCTTGAAATTATTTGAGTATTAAGGATAAAATGAATTACAATTCAGGAAGAGTAAGTATTCAGGTGAGAGTCATCACACTTTGACCAATAGTCTGTAACTTCTTAACCAGGGTTTCTCACAAATTGATTTAATCTACTCAGAGGTACCACTAAAATTAGAATTATATTAAAACTATAAAAAAATCCTAGTTTTCTGAGGAATAATCTGAATAATTTAGCTAAAAATTGAGTGATTAGACTATGTAAATTTAGTCGATAAATAAAATATTATATCTCAAAATAGAATGACTTATTTTAGCAATCATTTTTTATGTAATCAGTGTGATATTTTTGGTAATATTTGAAACCAGAAAAATTATCCAGTATCTAGTATTAGGAATAGCTTGAATTCAATAGTAAGCGATGCCTAAAATATTTTTATGGACACAAGAAATAGCAATTGAAATTAAAATTATTCTCTTAACTTCACCAATGCTTAATTGTTGTAGTACTTTAGGTTAAAATTAAATTTATAGAATTAGATAAAATTAATAAATCATAGTAGATTTAATAATTTTATTTCCTATGATTTTTGTGGATTTTTTTTATCACACCCTTTTTGAACATATTTTTAACTACTTAAAATAGACTCAATTATTATTCCATAAGGTATTGATAAAACCCTAATATACTCACTTTTATTTATTTTTACTTATAACTATCAACCCTTTTTGATCATATTTTTAACTTTTATTTGTTTATTGAATAAACAATAAACTATAGATAAGAATGAGACACTATTTGTAACAATAATTACGAATAATTTCATCAAGAGATGTATTGATAGATGAATACATTCTAGCTCTTTTTTAATGCACTAAAATCATGTTCTATCTCATTTAAATCAGGAGAGTATTTTGGCAAAAATAGTAATTGATGACCCCCTGCTTCTACTAATTCTCTAATAACCTTTTTCCGTAATTAATGGTTAATTATCCGTGCAGCAGTACACTGGGAATTTTTAATGATGGTAATAAATGTTGCTCTAACCATTGTTCAAATACCACAGCATTTAGGGTTCCTTTCAATATAATTGGTGCTATTAAATCTTTTTCCTTTTTTCTTATCCCGGCTACTAAATTTTTTCTTTTATCTCGTTTTCCCTCTTGCTCAAGATAAACTTTTTTCCCTTTTTTTGACCAGGCATAAATACAGTCTTGATTCTCTTCAAATTCTGATTCATAAATAAATACAAGGCTTTTACTTCCAAATTTTTTGATGAAATTTCGAGGGAAAGCTGATAATATTTTATCATTTATTCTCTATTTCTTTCCCTATAACGAAGTTGTTGTTTTTTTAAGGAAAATTAATTCTTTTCAAAGCATAAAATATAGCTGCTTGATTAACTCCAAATTTTTTAGCTCTGTCTACCAATTTAAACTCTGGATTTGGCTTTAAATCTTTTTCTAATTCTTTCCAACCTAATTTTGTTCGACGACATTGTACCTTAGTTGCTGACAATTTTGGGCGAGATAACCATCTATATATCGAAGCTCTTTCTATTTCAAATAAATGAGCTGCTTCGGTCATCGTACCACCATTTTCTACAAAATTTATGACTTTTTGCCTGAAGTCTAAACTGTAAGGCATGGTGAAAAATAGTTTTTAGTTGAATTAAAATTATTCTACTCAATTTTTGTCTCAATCTTAATTAAAACAACTATATCATTTTAAAAGCTTTATTAAAGGCAGGAATTTTTACCCTAATTTACTCCTAGGTTTGACATCTTAATGCATAGTTTATACCTATAGTTACCTAGTTGGTATCTGGCATATACTCTTAAGTTTCAGCCTTTTTTTTCGATTTTGGTATATCGACCTTCCCTATTCCTTATTTTGTGAGTGTAGCAATATACAATAGCATTTATATCACTATTTTCTAGCCATTAAAATTATGCAAGTTTTCCATTTTCCTTCACCGTAAATTTGACCCCTGTAAAATCTACTACCAAATGAATCCCTTTCGTGATTGGGATCACGCTGTACACAATATTTAATTTATTGAGCTTACTGGATACAGTGCTATCATCAGGCACAGGTAAATCTAACCCCATCAAGTGAAATCTAAATTCTATAAACCCTTGTGTTTATTGCCTTGGTAGTCCAAATAAACAACTCAAAGTTACTATTAATTTAATTATCAAATCACTTGTATTATTAGATGCTCCTCTACCCCCCACTCTTGTGTTGATTGACCCATTGCTTTATTACCTCATAGGGTTAGCCCAAATGTCAAACTAACTCTTTGTTTTAAGGAAATATTATACTTAGAACAGTTGCTAAGACATTACTTAGACTTTGATTTGGACTTGGACTTGGACTTACTCATACTTACTTTTATGCCATGTACTATTATTTTTACACTATGGGCATCCGCAGTGCAACAAAGCCAACCTTATCAATTTAATTTGATACTTGATGACAAAAGAAATCAAGTGGCGAGTAATGCTATGGCCTGTCACGATGGCAGAGTATCTACACTTATGTTTAGGCCAGCTACTTGGATGGTAAATAGCAGAGACTCAAAGAGTAATTGAGAGTAAGAGTGGGTCTCAAAGCCAGACCTAATGTCCAACTTAGTGCAGGGAGTGTCTGATAGCCAATCAGTGAAAACTTATAGTAGAGGAGAAGACATTAACTTTAATTAAGAAAAGACAGTCAAAAGACCCGAAGGAAGAAATTCATAGTAAATGATAAATGCACCTATTCATCATTTAACAAAAATGCAGATAGTTATTATTCTCTATACTTAATTTATGAGTATCTAGCCTAAATATTTCTTAGAGTAACTAATAAAGCTCAGATTCTCTCAAAATCAGAATTGCCATTTAAACTTGGGGATATCACCAATAATCTTTGCTTATTAACAAACAGTTACGATTATCAGATGTACGAGTATAACTAATATGATCTGCTATGGCATACATTAATCTTATACCTCGTCCACCGGAAGCAAATATATCTGGATCGGGTTGTGCCTTTAACCATTCTATCAAATCAAAAGGCTGACCATAATCCCAAATTCTAATTTGGAGGTAGTTGGTATACATTGTAATTTCAATATCTATAGGTGTCTCTCTAGGCAAATACTTATGAGCATGGCGAGTTGCATTAGTGAAACCTTCAGCTAAAGTCAATTCACACTGTAACCAAATTGTTTGTGGAATTGTTACTTGATACAATTGCTCAAACCATGACAAAACTTTCTCATTTTCTTTCAGGTCTGAACAAACCTGCAAATAAGCTTTACGAAGCATTGGTAATCTATCAGAACGTTTTACGGTAGCCACACTTCTATATTCAATAATTACATAATGTATCAGGTATATTTTCTATATTATAATTGATCTATATAGAATTTATGTAAATAATTAACATTATAAATTCCAGCTGCTGGTCTACTTACTTTTATGTCATCTTTAGCCGAAACAGTGAATTAATTGTTTAACTAAGTCCATGATATATAAAATTTTGGTTATTGATGATGATACTACAGTTCAGGAATTGCTTAGAAGAGTTCTAGGCAAACAGGGTTATACTGTCACAGTAGCAAGTAACGGTGAAGAAGGTTTTAAACAAGCCCAACTCCTACAACCTGCTTTAATTATCTGTGACTGGATCATGCCGCGGCTCACAGGAATAGAAGTATGCCGTAAGGTTAAAGCTAGTTCTGATTTGTCCACTACTTTCTTCATTTTGTTAACTTCTTTAGGAAGTGTTCAAGATTTAGTTAAAGGTCTTGATGCTGGTGCTGATGACTTTATTTCCAAACCTATAAACATCAATGAAATGAAGGCTAGGGTCAGAGCTGGACTCCGACTACATCAGCTTTCTCAAGACTTGCAGACCCAAAAGCAACTACTAGAAGCAGAATTAGCTGAGGCTGCGAACTATGTGTCTTCTCTTCTACCAGCATCTGTAACAGAACCAGTAAAAGTTGAATCTCAGTTTATTCCTTGTCGCAAGTTAGGAGGAGACTGCTTTGATTATTATTGGTTAGATGAAAATTACTTAGCTGTATATTTATTAGATGTCGCAGGTCATGGTTTACGAGCTGCACTTCCTTCAGTTTCAGTTTTGAATTTGTTGAGGTCAAAGGCCATACCTAACTTAGATTACTATAAACCTAGTGATGTACTTAGAGCTTTAAATAATACTTACCAAATAACCTCTCAAAATGATAAATACTTTACTATTTGGTATGGTGTATATAATCTCTCTGAAAGTCAATTAGTTTATGCAAGTGCTGGTCATCCCCCAGCTATTTTGATCTCTGGTGATAGTCACCTTGCTCAAGTAAGTAAATTGAGAACTCCTGGAATGCCTATTGGTATGTTTCCAGAGGCTACTTATATAGATGATTCTTGCATAGTAGAAAAGTCTAGCTCTCTATATATATTTAGTGATGGTGTTTACGAAATTTATTTATCTGACGGAGAAATTTGGGGAATAGATAATTTTATTAATCTAATTTTAGAATATTATAGATATGGTTATTGCGATATAAACAAAATATTAGACTATATACAAAAGCTAAATTGTAGTGATGTATTTAGTGATGATTTTTCTTTGCTAAAACTTATCTTTAGTTAGACTGCCTATGTATCTTGAAATTATTTGAGTATTAAGGATAAAATGAATTACAATTCAGGAAAAGTAAGTATTCAGGTGAGATTCATCACACTTTGGCCAATAGTCTGTAACTTCTTAACCAGGGTTTCTCACAAATTGATTTAATCTATTCAGAGGTACCACTAAAATTAGAATTATATTAAAACTATAAAAAAATCCTAGTTTTCTGAGGAATAATCTGAATAATTTAGCTAAAAATTGAGTGATTAGACTATGTAAATTTAGTCGATAAATAAAATATTATATCTCAAAATAGAATGACTTATTTTAGCAATCATTTTTTATGTAATCAGCGTGATATTTTTGGTAATATTTGAAACCGGAAAAATTATCCAGTATCTAGTATTAGGAATAGCTTGAATTCAATAGTAAGCGATGCCTAAAATATTTTTATGGACACAAGAAATAGCAATTGAAATTAAAATTATTCTCTTAACTTCACCAATGCTTAATTGTTGTAGTACTTTAGGTTAAAATTAAATTTATAGAATTAGATAAAATTAATAAATCATAGTAGATTTAATAATTTTATTTCCTATGATTTTTGTGGATTTTTTTTATCACACCCTTTTTGAACATATTTTTAACTACTTAAAATAGACTCAATTATTATTCCATAAGGTATTGATAAAACCCTAATATACTCACTTTTATTTATTTTTACTTATAAATATCAACCCTTTTTGATCATATTTTTAACTTTTATTTGTTTATTGAATAAACAATAAACTATAGATAGGAGGTAAAGTATCTAGCCCGTCAGCAGAGCTTTGCTTCAGCCCGTGAGATAAGATTATATAACTGACCGTTATTGCTCCCAAATATATTAAATTTTAGTGGGTTTCAGGATAGCTGAACCATTAATCAAAAACTAATTCTATTTTGACGAGCCCATCAGTTATATAATATATCTACATTATGTAAAGCTATTACATACTTTCTAAAATCTAAGATACTTATTTAGAAATTTTAGGATTAGGATTTGCTTTGAGGTTGAAGACTTATATTAGTAGCTTTTTTAAACTCTTCTCGGTTAGGAAATATCCGAAAAACTCGATCTATGCTAGTTAGTTCAAAAAGCATTTTAATTTGCTCATTAATAGAACATATAACTAACTTACGTCCAGCAGCACGAACAGTCTTAAGTGCTATGACTAAAGCACCTAAACCGGAACTATCCATAAAAGTTACTTCTTTAAAATCTATCACAACAACATCAGCTCCAGCATTAACTTGTTCACTAATATCTTGGCGAAATGAAGTAGTTTTAGTACTATCTATAATACCAGAGGGTTCAATATATTTAATAACAAGATTATTCATATTTTCTAGAAGCTATAAATTTTAATATTATACTTTTCCAAAATGCAAATTTTAGAATGGCTGAGTAAAGGTTTTCAAACCTTCTGTGGAGGTTTATATTAAAAATACTCAAGACAGTATAGGTAATTACTGAAATAAAGTCCAGCTATTTCCAAGTTAATCCTTAATTCTAAGCTTCTTTGTTGTTTAATTTGACGGCATTGCTAAATAAAGCTATTGAAGCATTATTTGGCAAAATATCAAATCCTTTTTACTTAATAGTTAGGAGTTTTCAGCTATGACCGACATGAATATCTACGGGAGATGAAACCCGTAAAACATAATAGGAATACTCACTATTATTGCCATTAACAAAAATCATAGCCACCCATCAGTAACACCAATTTAACTTATAGGACTAACTTTGGCACGAAACAGCAGTTTATCTCCTTGCCTATAGCCAGTATAACGAATTGTTACCATTTCTCCCTTTTGGGCATATCCTTCCATTAGTTGATGCAACTGCGGGTCAAAAGGAACTTCTGCCCCCACAGGAGCAAGAGATTCAACATTCCACTGTCCCATCAGTTTTTCTACTGGACGTAACAAAGGTAATATTTTGATGGCTGCTAAACTAGGATTTTGTTTAGCTTTATAGATCACGGTAGGCCATTGTTGTAGCCAAGATTCTAAAATTTGTAAACTAGACTGCTGAAACTCTTGCATTAAAAATTGTTTTTGTTGCTCTAATTCTTTTTGGAGATTTTTACATTCTTGTTCTAGTGCTGAAGTGGAATTTTTCGGTAAATTTTTAACAAGTTCAGGTGCAAAATTAGTTAATAGTTCTGTTAAAGTTATTCCTAATGCCAGACTTATTTTGAGTAAAATATCTACTCGCATTTGTGATGCTAGCCCACCTTGCAACCGAATAACTTGTAACTCAGAAACTCTAGCTTTTTGACTTAATTCCCTATAGCTGGAAATATTTGCATCTTGCATTAAGTTCTGTAATATTGGGGCGTAGTTGATTCGAAAAGATTGATTCATCCTGCCAGTAAAATACGGAAAAGAGCAAACTTTTTTGTATATCCTAAAATATACCATAACTGCTAACTATTTGTAGTATATAATCCATTTGGTATTTATTTAAAAGATTAAGGAGAGATGGGGAGATGGGGTATGCTGGAGTATTTTTGAGAAGGCAGGATGTAGAAGGTAGTTATGTAGAAGGTGACCCTTAAGACCTCTGCTGGGAATACCAACTCCACTGGAGTTGCTGTATGGGATGATCTTAATCCCTATTTTTTAAGATCTTCAGAAGGCTTGTGCCTTCGGCGACAGGATAATTATTCAGTGCCTTGGTGCCTGAAGAGAGTATTGCCTTGGTTTGTTAAATCTCTTTTTGTATTGATTTGCTTTTTCCCAAATATGACTCCATGCCTTAAAAATTTAATCGCGGGCAAAGGTACAAAATGGTTTTTATATTTTTTGTATATCAAAAAATCATACATTCCTAATTTATTAGTTTTATACCTCCTTTAGTTGTGGTTAATTTTTTGGTATCAAAACAATAGATACATCTTATTGTTAATATTTTTACTAGCAATGGGATAGGAAAATAATTGGTCACTATCTATCTGCCATTATAATTAATTATTTTCTTGCCTTTCAATAATATTAATATAGGACTAATCACTATTTTTTTTGTGTCAATTTACTAGGTTTTATGATTATTAAAAATATTCTTTTTATTGTTATTTATTAAATATATACTTTATTCCCTAAGCTAATTATTACTGTTTTAGTATTTGGCTGATAATTTGTATCTAAAATTCATCATAATTGTTAGGTTGGTATTAATCAAAATTCTATTCTTTTTTTGATAATATTTTTTTTAAATAAATAAAACTAGAATGTAGTCAAAGCTAATCTATTCAATTTTAATAATTTTTATTTGTAATTACTAATTAGTCTTTAACTGTTTTAAAACTTGCTTCAGTGAATAAAAAAATTACTCAAAGGGGAGGGGTGCATTACTACCACTACATCCCTATTGATTCTTAATCATTTTTATTTTTCACTTGAAATATTTTTCAGTTTATTCTCTATAATATATAGCTTTCATCTGGCTTGTTACTCTGTGAGGATTATAATACATTAATCATATCAAATATTTGTGAGAATTCAAAAGCTAGAAATAAACTCCGAAACTCTTGATAATTGAACTAATTTCGATTGCATATCTCCAAAAAATGAGAAAATTTTGAAGACAAATTAAAATATAATTTCTATATTAATATATTTGAGATTAAAACATCAAGAAAAAAGATAAAAATTTTTTTTATAAAAATTATTTTTTTATTTGATAGTTTTTTATATATACTCATTTTGATGTAAAATAATTATCAAATAAATACTACATAGGTGAATAAAATTGTTGGCAAAAAAATCTCAAAAAATCATCAAAAATACAATTTTTATAACAGCTTTGTTACTAGGATTAAATATAACACCAGTCAAAGCCGTAGAAGAATATAACAGATTACTCAAAATAGGAATTATACAAAGATTTGGTGCTAAACCAAAAGATAAAATTATTATTAAAGCTACTCCAGGAGATAAATTGACTTTGCGGTTTAAAACTCCTGCAGGAGAAGAAACTCTTACTACTGAAAAAGTAGAACTAAAAATTAAAGTTAAACCTCTAAAAAAACCTCTTTTAAAAGAGCGATTAATTCTTAGTAGTCACCGTAGTTATGAAAATGCTGAAGAAGATGCCCAGTTATGGAAAAAGAAAGGAATAGAAGTAGAAGTAGCTCAACCAGGTAGATGGAAAGTTTGGGGAAAAAGAGAAGTATATAAAACTCCTTTATTACGACGCTGGCTATTAGAAAGTCTACAAGCTAATAATAATACAAATATCTATCTTGAGCTGGAAGCTTTAAAACAAAGGCCTACAGCTTACTGGAGTATGAATGGCTATATTTATCATCGCCATGAACTATATATTACTGCGGGGAAAAATGAAGTTATCATCAATAATCAATTTAACCAAGACAGAGCAACACTAGAAGAACGACGTTATGTAGGCTCGTTAAAACTACAACCTAATGCTTATGGTACTTATACATTAGTTAATAATGTACCAATAGAAACTTACATTCGGGGAGTAGTACCCCATGAATTAGGGGCTTGGCCACCAAAAGCATCCCTAGAAGCTCAATCAATTTTAGCTAGAACTTATGCACTGAAAAATTTACATCGGTTTATGGTAGATAATTATGAGTTATGTGCTAATACTCACTGTCAGGTTTATAAAGGATTAGATGTCTACCCAGAAACAGATGCGGCAGTAACAGCAACTAGGGGAAAAGTTTTGACTTATAAAGATGAGTTGATAGATGCAGTTTATTTTGCTGTTAGTGGTGGTGTTACTGCAGCTTTTAATGATTTGTGGAATGGTACTAAACGTCCTTATTTAATACCTGTTGTTGATGCTACTAATAATATTTGGGATATATCTAAAAATAGTTTAGCAACTGATCAAAATTTCCGTAAGTTTATGAGTATTAAAAAAGGATTTAATGAAGATGGTTGGAGAGAATTTCGCTGGCGGGAGGTGGTTAGTTTACCGGATATATCTGGTTATTTAAGGGGTTATTTTCAAAGGAAAAAAAGTCCTTTTGCTCAGTTTAATACTATTAAAAAAGTAGCGGTGACGAAGCGATCGCTAGCTGGTCGTGTTCTGAAAATGACTGTGGAAACAGATAGAGGAATTATAGAGTTAAATAAAGACGAGGTACAAAATGCTTTTTGGGTCCCTTGGAGCACACTGTTTTATCTAGACTCTATATACAAACCCGATAAAACTTTGTGGGGTTACGCTTTTGTTGGCGGTGGTTTTGGACATGGAGTAGGCTTGAGTCAGAAAGGTTCAATTAAGTTAGCTGAGTTAGGTTGGAGTAGCGATCGCATTCTCAGTTTTTATTTTCCGGGAACTGAAGTCCAAACTCTTAGTAAGTTAGCTAATTTTGGAAAAAAATAGATAGTTATAGCTATAGTTGGGTAAATAGATTAGCTGTTTATCGTTAATTCTAATCAATTAGAAAACAATTAAAAAATCCTAAATTGTCATACATTCTAAGATAACTGATAACAGAGCTTATCCAGAACTGTCTTATCTAGCAGGAGTGTTTTATTGCCGAGTACTAGGCAAATATATTGTGGTTCATACACGGCTTTTCACCTCTACATCTAGTCTATGGTTTGATATCAGTAGGTAAATCTTGTAAACTACCAACATGGCCACCTGATCTTTATCTCAGAAAGATTTAGATTTATCAGGCTGGTCTACTGAGCCTAATTTAATTTGACTGGTACAACTGGACTAGCATTTACACGAAAGGAATAGAGCAGTTCTAGAGTTTGTTGTGTGGCAATATCAAAAATATATTTATCACTAGGATAATCAATAGTTTGATGAACTCCTTATCTTTTATTCATCAGAGTAGCTTTATATGTAGCCATATAAAGTTACTCTCAAAATTGGTAAATTGATTGACTTGAAGTTGTCAACTCAAGTCTTTAGTAAAGTGCTTCTTCTTTGTGAGTTTCAATAATACAATCAGAAGTAGGATAAGCTACACAAGTTAATACATATCCTGCTGCCATCTGGTCATCATCTAAGAAAGATTGATCTGATTGGTCTACTTTTCCAGACACTACTTTACCAGCACAAGTAGAACAAGCACCTGCACGACAGGAGAAGGGTAAATCTAAGCCTTGCTCTTCTGCTTCTTCAAGAATATACTGATCATCAGGAACTTCAATAATTGTGCTATTTCCATCTGGAGTTTTTAAAGTGACTTTGTAATTTGGCATGTTGTGCTCCTTTATTGAATAAACTTTTTGAACAAAAGGTTGTCAAACCTTTATGCTAACTCTCCAAAATATCTATTTTTGGATAGGTTTAATATTTTCGTCCTTAGATAATTTCGGATACTATGAGTGCTAAAACTTGTTAACAATGCAAAGTAGAAAGTTATCTACTGAGGGGGTATCAACCAAAGTTGACAACAAGAAAATATTGTAAACACTTTTATTACTTATGTTGTCCTTGTTTTCGGCGCTTACAGAAATTAATGGGCAAGAACCAGGCTATTGGTAAATTGATTGACTTGAGGTTGTCAACTCAATTCTATGATGCAATTCCTTCTTCTTGATGAGTTCGAATAGTACAATCAGAAGTAGGATAAGCTACACAAGTTAATATATATCCTGCTGTCATCTGGTCATCATCTAAGAAAGATTGGTCTGCTTGATCTATTGTTCCAGACTCTATTTTACCAGTACAACTAGAACAAGCACCTGCACGACAGGAGTAGGGTAAATCTAAGCCTTGTTCTTCTGCTGCATCAAGAATATACTCATCATCTGGACAATCAAAAGTTTGGTTAATTCCTTCTTCTTCATTAATCAGAGTAACTTTGTATGTAGCCATGTTATTTTCCTCTCAAAATTTATTTGGTAGATTGATTGATTTGAAGTTGCCAACTAAAGTCTTTAATTAAAGTTTTTCTTCTTTGTTAGTTGTGGTGCCTTAAGAGTCTATTTAAGCTCAGCCATCCCTAAATTATTGACAAAAAAAAATTTATTTGTTTTGATAAACTACTGTATTAACTCAACTGTAGAAAATTGCTCAAATTAACTTTTTTGCCGATTTTCTTGAAAAAAATAACTAAGTATCAAGAGTATTCAAGATAAGCAAAAATTCTCACATAAATTTTCCTAGATGTGAGAATTACTTTTTTATTAGTTTCCACTAGTTAAATGTCTAAAAATTTGTCTATCCTTTTCTATTTTTTCATCAAATAATTTTATTTTTTGCCAGAGCCGAAAATCTAAAAATATTAAGACTGACAAATTATTTTTTAGACTCTTGTGGATATCAACCAAATTCGACAATTTTCTACAGTAGTTAACAACTACAGATTATCTTCCTGATGAGTGTTAATAGTACAATCTGATGTTGGTTTAGCTACACAAGTTAGTACCCATCCCTCTTTTACTTGATCGTCGTCTAAAAAAGACTGGTCATCTTGATCTACTGTTCCAGACTCTACTTTACCAGCACAGCTAGAACAAGCACCAGCTCGGCAGGAGTAGGGTAAATCGAAGCCTTGATCTTCTGCAATGTCAAGAATAATCTCATCCTCAGGGCAGTCAATTACTTGGTCACCGTCTGGCGTTTTTAAAGTAACTTTGTAAGTAGCCATTAAATCTTCCTCCAATAAGAATTTCAAGTTATAATTTAAACTTATACAAATTACTAGGCTAAATTAACCAAAGTATTTGCACTTGTTTTTTTTCTATCTCTGATATTAAGGGAAAAAAGCAAAGTTGTAAAACCCATTGAGAGAAAAATTACCATAGAATTTGTTATAAATAATTCTAATTTAATTCTGATTACTTATACATAATTGGCCATTATTTTAATTTATATGTATAAAAAAAATTAAATATGTCATAAATATTAAATATATAGTTTATAATATAAGATTGTGTAATTCTATATTTTGGTATGACTCAAATAAATATCTCTTCCTCTTTCTGCTCTATCCCAATTAGAGTTGGTATTGTTGGCACTGGTTATGCTGCCAAGGCTAGAGCTGAGACATTAAAAGCGGATGAGCGCTCCCTCCTAGTAACTGTTGCAGGTCATACCCCAGAAAAAACCGAAGCGTTTAGTCAAACCTTTCAAGTTGAAAGTGCAGCCTCTTGGCAACAACTGGTAGAACGAAAAGATTTGGATCTAGTCATCATTTCTACTATTAATAGAGATCATGGAGCGATCGCGCTTGCAGCTCTGGAAAATAACAAACATATTATAGTTGAATATCCTCTCTCTCTAGACCCAACTGAAGCCGAGTCATTAATTACTCTAGCAAAGAAGAAAAATAAACTATTACACGTTGAACATATAGAACTTCTCGGTGGTCTCCACAATACTATTAAAGAATCTTTGTCCAAAATTGGTAAAATTTTCTATGCCCGTTACGTCACAATTAATTCTAAACAACCTGCCTCCCAAAAATGGACTTATCGCTATTCACTATTTGGCTTTCCTTTTGTAGGAGCACTATCTCGTTTCCATCGGTTTACCGACCTATTTGGTCAGGTTGATACCGTTAATTGTCAAAGTCAGTTTTGGTATACAGAAGTTGACCTTTATAAAGCCTGTTTGTGTACTGCTCAGTTAAGGTTTAATAATAATGTAATTGGGGAAGTTGTCTATGGCAAAGGTGAAACTTTTTGGCATTCAGAAAATACCTTTACTCTTTACGGTGAAAAAGGTAAATTAATTTTTACTCCCCAACAAGGTCAACTATTGCAGGGAGAAAAAATACAAACTATAGAAGTAGGTGCTAGGCGTGGTTTATTTGCTAAAGATACGAAAATGGTAATTGAATATTTGTTGCAGGGAACTCCCTTATATATAACTCCAGAAGCAAGTTTGTATACTTTAAAAGTTGCTAATTTGAGTCAAAAAAGCTCTCATAACTCAGGAAAAGCTACTAAATTTAAATAATTAGGGCGTGCATAAAAAAGTCTATTATATTAAAGATATCGAAATGTTTATTGTTAATGTTAGTAGTAATATATGTTTATTTATAAGCCTATATAAATTATGATTTTTTGAGATTAATTACTAAAATATTTCGACGTACCGATATAAAAAATATGAATTATATCTGTGTGGCAACTGCCAGCTTAAAATTCTGCTAACGGTGCTTCAAATTTAATGTAAATTATTTTTAGTTATCAGCAAATAGAAAAGGAAAAATATGGTAACATGACAAGGGATAATACAAAATTAATTACGCACCCATATAAGCTGAATTCTTCCCCTTCTCAAAAGTACAAATAATTCAAATAGGTAAATAATTTTGTTGAGTAATATCATGTCCGGATGATTAGTAATGATTCAACATTACTAGTTTGAGACAAAGGGTTAAAACAGGTTAACCATTCCTGGAAATTTATGCTGATCCATAATTTTTTGACAGCGATAGATCAATAGCTATTCTAATTCATCTAAGTTTTCTGGTGAATGGTTGGCGAACCCTCGGATGTTAGTTGTTCTATGCCGAAGCAAAAGATCGATCTATAGATTCATTGGTCAAAGGCCACAAACATTATGCTGGTGGCAACTAGGTGGGAGTGACTCGGGAGAAAAAACAGGTCAATACTTTCAGGTAATACCAACTTGTTAGTCATATACCATCTTACTTGGTCTAAAACTAACAGTACCCGTTTACTTTGATTGAAATTACAGCACCTTCGTATCCTTGTCAGGTACAGTAACAGTAATAATTAAATAGGTAAAATAGTATCTCATAGGCGATCGCTAAAGTCAAAATAAGAACTTCTTGATTTTGCTAAGATTAAATTTTTATCAATTATTAAAAATATAATTTCTGTTTCTAAAATAAAAGCTTATTTTCTCACTCTCAGAAAAAAAATATTGAAACTTATACGAATTTCAGAAAATATTGTTACATTAAAATTAAGTATAAAATTAACTTCGCGATCGCAACTAATTTGTGGCTATCGCTCAACTACCAAAGAGCTTTCTTGGATGAAGGTAGCGATCGTAAACTACTCCCCTATTAGAAGTAATTAGACTTAACCCATGTAACCTTCAGGTTTACCTCTTTGAATAATTCGCTTTGTACATTTTACAAATCATTCCACTACTTGAGCATCTCTGTTTTCGTCGTCGTAACTTCCCTCGAAATATCGTTTTTAGTCCTTACATATTAGTTTGAGATAGAGAGAGTCGATAGTAACCACTTTCCTGTTTCCATCCATGCTCGTCCCACTTGCCAAAACCTGCCTCAAGTTTTCATTCCTAGAATGAGGAGTTTCTTGACAATTACCATGCTGCCAAATAACCCCATCTTTTCATAGAGGAATTATTGATTTTGCCCCCAACTGACTAGCTTTTTCATCACACTTATATTGATATTTTGCTCCATCGGCTGATACTTGGACAATATCATCTTTATCAACCTCACTCTAGATCACCCTCATACTTGCTCGTCAGCAACATTATTAGTTGTAGCTATTGCTGTGATAATCTTTTCTGCAGCATTCCTCAGATGCTGCGCAAATATTCAAACCTAGATGTAATTTACCCCATGTTCTACCTTTACCAAAAACGGTGAATCGTAGTTTTCCATTCTCCTTCAGGTGTAAACTTTGACCCCTGTAGAATCTACTAAAAAATGAATATCTTATGTAGTTGGCATCACGCTGTACGCAATATTTAATTTCGGGGACTCTACGGGATACAGTGATATAATCTAGCACAGGTAAATCTAATCCCATCAACTTGAAATACGGATTCTATAAACCTTTGCGTTTGTCGCCCTGGTAGTCCAAATAAACAACTCAAAGTTACTATTAATTCAATTATCAAATCACTTGTATTGTTAGATGCTCTTCTAGGTCAACTTTTGTGTTTATTGACCCACTGCTTTATTACCTCATAGGGTGAGCCTAAATGTCAAACTACCTCTTTGTTTTAAAGAAGTATTATACTCCGACCAGTTGCTAAGACGGTACTTGGACTTTGACTTGGACTTTGACTGACTCATACTTACTTTTATGCCATGTACTATGATTATTACACTATGGTGCAAAAATCCCCTTTTAGAGTAAAAGTTAAGTATTTTAGGGAAATAGGGAAATAAGGTTTCGCTGCGCGACATGAAAAGCGGAGCAAATGTAGTACATCGCTCCCTAAAACATAGCTATAGTAATTAATTATTTGACTATTTTCACAATACCTCTTTTGTTGATGGTGGCCAGGGTATAAGATTAACTTAATGCAATAGCAGATAATATTAGTTGTACCTGTACATCTAATAATCGTAACTGTTTGTTAATAATCAAACAATATTGGCCATATATCCTATAACAAAAGAATTGTTCCGATTGTGATACGATTACTTAGAATTTATCAGGATCAAGCTATGATATTGGTGCTAGTGGATTTAACCAAAGTAGGATTTCACGTTGAAGTTTATTGAAGTCTTTATAAATCTCTTGTTTCAGCCATTGACCAATAGCATCTACAGGAGTATATACTTGTCCTACAGACCAACTTAAATCTTGACCTAAGGGCGTTAAATGATTTCCATTTAATCTCTGAACTGTTACCATGCTGGGAAAACGTAGTCGTAATATATCGCTCAAACGAAGAGTTTGATCTATATTATCATTATTAAATTTAATCAATAAATTGCGCCGAATTTGATAACGCTTTTGAATTATGCTGTTTGTAATTTTTGGGGATGGAGTAAACTCTACTTTCACTACAGAAGATATTTGTTCGACCATGGGAATAGCATTACGAGCTCCAAAATTGTTGAAAGATATGAGAATATTACCAGCTCTTGCTATAGAGTTTAAACTGCCCATGAGTAAATGTAACTTACATCCCATACTATGCCCAATTCCATAGATAGGTAAAGATTTTTTCCTGAGTATTTCACTAGTATATAAGTGATTTAGGCAATTCTCAAAACTACTGAGAACGTTGTTAGCTATTGCTAAATGGTCTAAAGTATTGATAAAAGGAGTAGCTATTACTGCATAGCCTTGATTTGCTAGAATCTCTAGTAAACACCGATAAGTAACATGGGGTGCTGTTGCAACAAATGCTCCACCCAAAAAATGTATGATTGCTTTGGGACGAGAGGGTATTAATACCCAATTACCAGAATTTTCTTGCCATTCCATAATTTAAAACTATAAAAGTTTTTTATTGACAATTACGATATTTAGTTGTTGCCCAAATTATTAAATGCTTTTAATACAGTTGAAGTATTATTTTATTTTTAACAAAAAATATAAGTTAATCATAAAAATCTCAAACAGTATTAGTTTTTAATAAATTTGTAACAGTTATTAATAAAATTTTAAAGCAAATTTGTGTATTTTGAAAAATTCAATGTATATCGATATTAGTCCCATTTTATTAGTAAGAATAAATTTATTCAATCATCTGGATTAATTCCCATTTCCCGTAAAGGTTGGCCTAAAATTTCTAAGTTTACTTCCCTTGTTCCTAAAACTGAAAAATTTGGTTTAAAGTCTAGCCCAACTATGAGGGGAAATTTTTTCAGCCTTTGCTAGATATTGTTCCCGATTTCTATACTTTATTTATACCGATACTATCGCATTTGATATAATACTAAGGGTAACAAAAGAATAGGGCTCTAATAATAATTGTGATTACAATATTTGATGTTTGATGTCCCTTTCAATAGTTTTTGTAAGCTAGCAATTCAGTTTTTATTCTCCTAAAAAAATCTCTAGAAAAGGTTCTCAAGCCCTTGCCCCGCTATTTCCAAATAGACATTTTTGGAGAGATATATTTTGGATAAAAAATATACTATTTATATCATATCATACTTTAAGTAGGTCAGTATGAATTTTGTCGCTATATAACAAAATCTAAATTCGCCTCAAATCAATTGTGTGGAAGAGCTTGAAGTCAGTACATAAATCTTAATATAGCTAAGTTTTTTCACGCCTACCTACTTACTCGGAATAAGTAGTATCACAAAAAACTGTTACTGACTTACTATATTTTTGAGTTTCATTTCTACTTTTGAGAAGTAGATTTTTTTCACAACTTTTTTACTTTTTAATAGTGGTTTCTTCGCAGTAGGTTCTTTTGTAGTCGCGATCGCCAATACTCCCACGACTTTAATACCAGCTTTACGCAAAACCTCTATAGCAGAATTCACCGTTGCACCAGTTGTATAAATATCATCCACCAGTAAAACTGGAGCATAGGAACTCCGATTACGGAAATCTTTGCCTATCGCAAAAATATCCTTTACCATCTCTAGCCTCTCCTGAGAAGACAAATTATATAATGGCTGAGTCTGTTTCAGTTTTACCAAAGCATTTCGCCATATCTGTAAACCTGTCGCCTCACAAAAACTATTGGCCAATAGTTCAGATTGATTAAAACCTCGTTCCCTCTGCTTTTTTTTGTGCATAGGAATGGGTATAACCACCGCTTTTTCACGGGGTGCTGTAGCTAACCATCCATCCGCCAACCAATATCCCAGGGGTTTTGCTATTTCTGGGTGATCTTCATATTTCATGGCAGCGATCGCTCGTTTGAGACTATCTTTATATTGACCCCAAACAAATATAGGTACTTCTCCAGAAAATATTTCTCCTCCACCAGGAAACTGACAGTGCCAAACTTGTTTTTCGCAATACTGACAAAACTCTCTGTCTGCTGAACGCTGACAAAGAGGACAGTTAGCTTTAAGAAGTATATTCAAAAATGGTTTAAAAATTTTTCTCCGGATAAATTTAATCATTGTCAAGAACCTTGAAAAGATATAATATTTCTAATATTATTTTATGTTAATAATAAGCATTCAGCCATCAGCTATCAGATATCCATTTTAAGGGAATGAAAAAAAATCAAGTCTTTGGCTGAAATTGCTCGGTACTGATAACTGATAGCTGATAACTATAATAATTAAAATGACGTAAGCAAAGTAATAGTTTTGTGTATAAGTTTTACTGGCTAGATCAAATTAAATCATCAGACTGGAACATAGTAGGAGAAAAAGCTTTTTATTTAGCAGATCTGATGGATAAAGGTTATCCAATTAGCCCTGGTTTTGTCATTCCAGCCAATACCTTGTGGCAATTTTTAGAACGTATTAATTGGTCGGATCCTTTATTAGCTAATTTCCCTGACTCTTCTTTAAATTTTAATATTGATGACTATCAACAATGGCAACATATTTCTCAATCAATTAATTACTATATCTTTTCTGCTGATTTACCATTAGAGTTAGTCTCATCTTTGGAATCTGCAATTAATAATCTTAATGCTGAAAGCTTAATTTTTCAGCCTTATTTAGCTTCTCCTAAACTGGAAACTTTTGGGATATTAGATGTAAAAATCTGTCAAGCTAAATCAGAAAAATTTACTCAAGTAATTAAACAGGCCTGGTCAGAAATCTTTAAAGCTAAAAGTTTATTGTATTGGCATATTCACCAAGTTGATATTCAAAAACTTCAACCAGTAATTTTAGTACAATCTTTACAATCAGCGATCGCTTCAGGAACTATGCAAGCTTTTGCAAATAGTTGGGAAATTCAAGCAACTTATGGTTTAGGAATATCTATTGAGCTCGGGCAAGTTATCCCTGACTCTTTTCTAATTTCTCCTAAAAATTACACTATACAAGAAAAAAAACTAGGGAATAAAATTATCGCTTATAACCTTGATACAGCTATGACAAAAGTAAGCTATATCAATACATGGCAAGAAATTGATAATACTCAAATGCCTATTCCTGATAATTTACTAGGATTACAAGCTTTTTTATTGCCAGAAAATGTACAAAAAGAATTTGCTTTGAGAGATAAATATTTACAATTATTGCTTGAAATTACTAAGAAAATAACCAATGAATTTCCTACTAGTTTTTATTTTAAATGGACTTTGTTTAAAAGTGATAATCATGAAGAAAATCAACTATTAATTACAGATTTTAAGGATATGCAAACAAAGTCTAAAAAATCAGAAAATTCAACTGCTTTAACAAGAGAAAAGCAAAAAAAATCTCTTGAAAAACTTGATTCCCCTATAGTTACAGGCATAGGAGTCTCAGAAGGAAAAGTCACAGCTCAAGCTGTAGTTATTAAGGATTTTAATCCACAATTAAAAGAGGTTTATAAAGAAAAAATTTTAGTTGTATCAGCAGTTATTCCTAGTTATTTGCCATTACTAAAAAATGCTGCTGGGATAATTTCTGAACAGGGCGGTATCACAAGTCATGCTGCAATTTTATCCAGAGAAATTGGGATTCCTGCTATTGTCGGAGCTACCAATTCTACTAAAATAATTAAAACAGGTAACTACTTATTAGTTAATGGTAATAATGGAGAAGTACATCTAGTTAAAAAACATAAAAATTATCCTAAAAAACTAGATATAGAAGTAGAAAAAAAATCTTTTCATTCTAAAACATTGTTTCCCATTGGCAGTAAATTATTTGTAAATATTAGTCAAATTAATTCAATTAAAAAAGCTCAAAACTTGCCTATAGATGGAGTGGGATTGTTGCGGTCAGAGTTAATGGCAATTGAACTGTTAGAAAATCGTCATCCTTTATGGTGGATAAAACAAGGTCGTGAATCAGAATTAATAGATTTAATGGTAGAGAATCTAACTCAGTTTGCTGCTGCTTTTGCTCCCAAATCAGTATTTTATCGTTCTTTTGATTTAGTGCTATTTAATTATAGTTATCAAGAAAAAAATATGACGAAAAAACTGGAGCATTCATCTCTAAATTATCCTAATAATCAAGATAATCAGTATAGTCAAAATATTCATGATCAAAATATATTTCAAGAGTTAAGTTTTTCCTATAAAAGTAATTATTATAATCCCATATTAGGACAACATGGCACATTGAGTTATATGTTGGAACCGAGGTTACTAGATTTAGAAATAAATATTTTATCTGCAGTATATAAGTTAGGTTATAGTAACATTCATTTAATTTTGCCTTATGTACGTTCTTTAGAAGAGTTTCAATTTTGTAGGAGTCGAATTGAGACAAAATGGAAGGATAAACCAAATCATTTTCAAATTTGGATTATGGCAGAAGTACCATCAGTTTTATTCCTATTACCTGAATATGTAAAAGAAGGTGTACAAGGTATTGCTATTGGTACTAATGATTTAACTCAGTTATTGTTAGGTGTAGATCGAGAAAAAGAAGAAATAAAAAGTTATTTTAATACTCGTAACCCAGCAGTAATGATGGCAATTAAAGATTTAATTTTTAAGGCTAAAAGTGCTGGTATTCCTTGTTCTATTTGTGGGGATGCTCCTGCTTTATATCCAGAAATAATAGATGATTTAATTCGGTGGGGTATTACTTCTATTTCTGTTAATTTGAATGCTGTTGAAAAGACTTATAAAGCGATTGCTCGTGCTGAACAACGTTTGATTTTAGAAGCGGCTCGACTCAATATTAAATAGGTAGTTAGCAGTTGGTAATTGTTATGAAAAATTAAAAATAGTTAGTGAGTTTTTTCTCTACTTTATTTTCTGTTAAATATAAGTATTTAAGCGGACATGATATAAGCCAATGTCATATTTTAGACCGCAATTAATCAGATAGTAATTATAGTATAAATATCTCAAACAATTGCAAAAAATACGCTGTATATAGCAGCAGTGCGTTTAGATTAAAGTTAAGTTAATAAAAATTTGTTTATTAGTTATTTTATGATAACACTGTCTTTAGAAAACTTTGAGAACTTACAAATTATGAAACGAATATTAACATGGTTAATGTGAGTACTACTGGCATTTATCTGCTTGAATATCACTCAACCTCCTCCCCCTTTGGATCAGGGGACTTGAGAGTTAAATAAAAATTTACTATACTTATTTACAGTTACACATACATAGCAATATTGTAGGAGTATGAGTAATGATCGAAAACCTGAATATGAATAAGTAGCTTGAGCTGACTTGGGTTTTGTTGTCGGATAGGGAAGATAAGTTACAGAATGCACTTAGTGTTATATGGGTGAAACACCGAAGCTAGCTCCAAAGCTTATGCAATTTCCAATTCATTTAAGTTTGGGTAAGTTTAGTAGAACGGATAGAAAACTTAGTAAAAAATGGCAACTTTGAATTGCCCAAAATTATATTAATAGCATTTTACTAAGGTCTTTTTTAACAATAAGTAGGAAAAATATGAAAAGGCGATCGCTGAATATGGTAACCAGGGTAATATTTATGTTATTTAGATCCGAATGTGAAAAGGCTCTCCCTAACTATAAACAAGCTATTCAACTAGAACCCTAAATATGCTTAAGATGCTTGGGCACACAAGCAGGGTTCTTTTTTATCAGGATAAGGGAAAAGATGAAAAAGCGATCGCTGAGTTTAACCAAGGTATTCAAAGGGTTCCCAAAAATGCTAATTCCGATTATTTTTGGCAATTTCTTGGTCTATTATAACCGGGGTAATATTTACGTTTTTCAGACCAGAAGATGAAAAGGCGCTTGCTGAATATTAACAAGCTATTAACTCTAACCCGAATAGCTGATGCTTGCTATGGGCGGGGTAGTGTTTACTATCTCCATGGAGTTGGAGATCAGCAACAGACCATAAAAGACTTTGAAAAAGCTGCTGACTTATATAAACAACAAGCAGATCAAGAGGGATCTCAAAACTTTCTAGATAAACTCAAATAATTACGAAGGAAATTAATGAGAAGAAACTTAAGAGTATTTGTAGGTTGGGTTGAGGTAATAAAACCCAATATCGACCCAAAACACAAAGACGTTGGTTGGAATTATCCTGTAGATAAACTCTACTAAAGCTTCCTTCTACTGAAACTACTTTCATTAAAGTAAATAGTTCTTATACCAATTTCATAAACTTAATTTCATAAACTTAATTTCATAAACTTAAACAACATTTGTAAAAGTAATTTATCAAGCTTGAAAACCAAGATGTCAAGGTATGTGTAGTCTGGCTTTAGAAAATTGGTATTATATATCCACGCTTCCAAATATTGTAACAACCAGAAAATCAAAAACCTACCCTCGTGAGCTACTGGCCAGTCCCCATTGCCTCCCCTTCCCCACGAGGATCTGCTGCTGCTTCCAACATCCCACTCTCATCCTGGAAAACTACATTTGCATTACCCCAACCACGTTGCATTACTACATTATGTCCGCGCTGTTTCAACTCATTCACAGTTGCCTCGCCAAACCCCCCTGTTTCCAAGATTAACTTATCTGGCAGCCATTGATGGTGAAAACGTGGAGCCGACACAGCTTCAGCAACATTCATTTTATACTCTAACACATTCAATATAACCTGCAAAACTGTGGTAATAATCGTACTACCCCCAGGAGAACCAGTCGCCATAATTAACCGACCATTGTCTGTAACAATAGTAGGAGTCATACTAGACAAAGGAGTTTTTCTCGGAGCTATAGCATTCGCTTCATCCCCGACCAAACCGTATAAATTTGGTGCTTCAGGAGCAGCGGCAAAATCATCCATTTCATTATTTAACAATATTCCTGTACCAGCAGCTACCACTCCAGCACCAAAACTACCATTAATTGTATATGTCATACTAATAACATTTCGCTCTTGATCTACTACGGTTAAATGAGTAGTATCAGGAGACTCCAAAATATTACTCCTGAGAACTTCTGGTGATACTGGTTGTACTTCAGTGGAACGTCTGACTTTTGTGAGACTAATTTCCTGACGTCGTTGTTGAGCATAACTCAAGCTAGTCAACTCCTTGACTGGCACTTCCAGAAAATCTGGGTCCCCTAAATGCAAAGAGCGATCGGCATAAGCAACCCGCATGGCTTCAGTAAGTAAATGAATAGTATCAGCATTTTCCCTACCCCACTGTTGCAAGTTAGTCTCTCCCACAATATTTAATATTTGTAGTAAATGTACGCCTCCAGAAGATGGTGGTGGCATAGCACAAACTTTTGCTTGTCTAAACTTGCCACAAATAGGTTCACGCCATATTGGTGTATAGTTCTGTAAATCTTCTAAAGTAATTAGACCTCCTGCTTTGGCCATATCAGTAGCGATCGCCTGAGCAATTTTACCTGTATAAAAGCTTTGAGGATTTTCAGCAATGGTTTCTAAGGTTTGAGCTTGATCAGTTTGAATCAGCAAATCTCCTGGTTCATAAGCTTGGCCATTTTTAGTAAATATATCCCTAGCTGCCGGATTTTTGTTAATTACCTCTAAGCGTTTTTCTAGTTTACTAACAAAGTCATCCCTTAGCTCAAACCCATCACGAGCATAACGAATAGCTGGTTTTAGCAATTCTTTCCAAGGTAACTTGCCTAAGGACTTGTGAATATTATACAATCCTGCTACGGTTCCAGGTACTCCGACTGCTAAATGTCCATCTAAACTTGCTCTTTTCTCTACTTCTCCCTTTTCGTTAAGGTACATATTTCGAGTTGCTGCTTTAGGAGCTCTTTCCCGAAAGTCTAGGGCTCGAATTTTATACTGTTGAGTCTCAGAATTTTCTGGAGGAGTTCCTAATAGTAAAAAGCCTCCACCTCCAATACCTGCGGAAAATGGTTCTACTACAGAAATAGCAAAGGCTGTAGCTACCGCTGCATCTACTGCATTGCCCCCTTTTTCTAGCATTAACTTTCCTGCTTCACTAGCTAGGGGATGAGCTGAAACTACTATACTTTCTTTGCTCCGTTTTAATTCTGCTAGAGGTAGAGATTTTGGAGAGTTGGGAGTACAGCTAAACAGCCATAAGAAAACAGCGACACAACTCAATATTACTATTTGGTTTTTAGTTTGAGGGAATCGAATCTGAGGCATAATGGAACTACAGTGTTTTACATAAATTTATCATAATAATTTAGTTTGGTTGAAAACGTCGCTTCAGGCGATCGCGCTCGAAATTTATTTCTTTAGTATTTGTTCGATAACTGGTTGAGTATCTAAGCTCAATAGGAGGATATTTTGGGAAGAGTTTCCGCAGATTTCTTATTCTTTTTAGGTTTTAAGTCAATCTCAACTACAGGAATATTATTCGATATCTATTTCCTTCCACATTTGAGAAAAGGAAATGGGTTGTTTAGATTTTGCTTTTGGCAATGTTCTTGTGAGACTAACTTTTATTTTGGCAACGGGAGTATCATCTGGATCGAGTTCAATTTTTTCTGTTACTTCGCGAAAGAGTAGTATAACTCCCGCTTTTCCTGGGAGGGTAGTATAACTCGCGCTTTTCCTGGGGCTGAATTTTCCAAACATGGCGATCGAAGAATCATTGCCCTTTTTTGTTAAAAGTTCCTGTTACTTCAATGACTTTCATTTGTTTTTTTTATGATAGTAGTTGGTATTTACGGTAAATTTCAAAATTTCAATTATATTATATAGTGCCAGATATTCCACATCAAAGACAAACTCGGATTTTATAACTATTTTACTTCCTCTTGACACACTTTTAATTTCTTTTTTTCTAAGCAAACAAACAGCAAAGTCGTTGTTGTAGCTTTGACCATAAAACAAGTGATATTATTTACTTGTCTTTTTTGGTAAATTTGGGTTAATATTTTGCATTATTCAAACTCATCCCAAAGTATTGCGATCGCTTATGTATGTTTAACAATGATTAAGAAGCTTTCGTAAAAGGATAGAAGGGTTTAGTCAATTTTTGGAGATGATAGATGATTATTTTCTCCTACTACTCCTAACTCCCACAACTCCAATTTATTCAATAAATATAGTAGGGGGTTTGATAGCCAAACCCCCTACCGACTTAGGAGTTAACCGTAGTACTATATTATTCCCACTCAATAGTACCTGGAGGTTTAGAAGTAATATCATACACCACCCGATTAACTCCCTTAACCTCATTCACAATGCGGTTAGAAATAGTTTCTAACAAATCATAAGGTACACGAGACCAGTCAGCAGTCATTCCATCCTCACTCTTAACAAACCGCAAAACAATGGGGTAAGCATAAGTACGTTGATCCCCCATTACCCCAACACTTTGAATAGGTAACAAAACAGCAAACGCTTGCCAAAAATCATGATACATACCTTGCTGCCTAATTTCATCGCGCACAATAAAATCAGCATCCCGTAATATTTTCAAACGTTTGTCTGTAACCTCCCCTAAAATCCGAATTGCTAATCCCGGGCCAGGAAAAGGATGTCGTCGCACAATTTCTTCTGGTAAGCCAATAGAACGACCAACGTTTCTCACTTCATCCTTAAATAGTTTGCGCAAAGGTTCGACCAATTTAAATCTCAAATCTTTCGGCAAACCACCAACATTGTGATGACTCTTAATTTTAACCGCTACTCGCTCCCCGGTTTTGGGGTCAACATTCGTATTAGCAGATTCAATCACGTCTGGATAAAGAGTACCTTGAGCTAGATAATCAAAAGGTCCCAAACGTTTTGACTCTTCTTCAAATACTTGAATAAATTCATGGCCGATTAATTTCCGTTTTTCTTCTGGATCACTGACCCCTTTGAGTATAGATAAGAAGCGATCGCGAGCATTCACATATTTAACTGATATATGAAAAGATTCGTGAAATATTTTTACCAAGTTCTCTGGTTCATACTTTCGCATAAACCCTTGGTCAATAAACATACAAGTTAATTTATCTCCAATGGCCTGATGGAGTAAAAATGCTAAAGTCGAAGAGTCTACCCCTCCAGACAGAGCTAATAATACTCGTTTATCCCCTACTTTAGCTCTAATTTCTCGAATCGCTTCTTCTACAAAAGCTTCTGTCGTCCAGGTTGGTTCACACTTGCAGATATGGTAAACAAAATTCCGAATTAATACTTGACCACCAATAGAATGAACTACCTCTGGGTGAAACTGAGTACCATAGAGCTTTTTATTGTGGTCAGCTATTGCTCCACAAGGAGTATTATCTGTATGAGCTAATACTTCAAAACCAGAAGGCATTTTGGTGACAGAATCTCCATGACTCATCCACATAGTTGTACCTTCTTCTATATTTGTTAGCAAATCTGTAGGATCATCTATTGATACAGATGCTTTACCATATTCAGCTAACTGAGTGCGTTCAACTTCTCCGCCCAGTTGTTTTACCATTAACTGCATACCGTAGCATACACCCAAAATGGGTATTCCCAAATTCCAAATTTCGGGATCGCAATGAGGTGCCCCTTCATCGTAAACAGAATTTGGCCCACCAGAAAGAATGATTCCCTTGGGGTTTATATCTGCCAGTTTAGCTGCAGTTGTGCGGTAAGAAATAACCTCTGAATATACTTGAGTTTCCCGAATTCGGCGGGCAATTAGTTCTGAATATTGAGAACCAAAATCCAAAATTACGATCATTTGACGGTTAAATTGAGTGAGAGAATCTGAGTTTTTTTGTGTCTGTGTTGTTAGGGTCACGATTAATATTTTATTGTGTTGGACTTTAATGATTAATTTTCTTGTGTTAGTAACAATTATTTTCTGAGTTATTAGCCAAACTAATAAATAATTGTGAGAAAAATTTTTCTGTTGACACACTCTCAGTGTAAAAAAAAATTTCTGCCTTTCTACAAAAGCTTGTAGATTCGTTTTTTATAGGTATATAGTTCATAAAAATATAGTCACATAAGACATATCCTTATTTTCCAGATGTTACTCAATTTGGGGGTGAACTATAAAACTAATTATCCCATCATGGTCAAAAACGTAAGGGAGCTACTTTTCTCATTGTGGGAATTTTCGATCAATCCCGATATCTTCACATTACTCTTTGATTAATCTTTTTTTGGTGTTACTTTGTGCATTTCTCTTTTTACTTTTTTAGAAGAAAAAGTGACTTAATATTTTTGGCCTTTTATAATTCAAGTCAATTTTAATTTTTGAACATCATTATCTATAAAACTTGATCTTGAACTATAAGATTTTTGCTTTTAGAATTACACTTATCCCTAAGCATGTTGAGGCTTTATCAGATAACATTTCAATTAACTTATTATAGGGGACACTTCAAGAAATCTGAAATCTTCTTTTCCCTAAGTTGATATTGGTGCTTCCTGTATAAAGGCCTAAAATCACAAAGTTCCTCTAAATCTCTTATGGAGATAAGTCGGTCGGGAGAATTCTCTTTTCTTTTTTTTTAACATATTGAGCTTTTTTAGTAGTCGGCTTGATTGATTTTGCTGGACTTATTGCAAGATAAGCTCAACTCTTAACTTTCTTTTAGTATTTATTGATAGATTTTAATGGTCTGCCATTTATCACTCTTGGGTTTAATTCCGGCTTGAAGTACAATTAATATAGCTAAATTGTCTAATCCAACATCAATACAGGCACAACAATTTTCCTCTAGCTCGTATTTTTTTTCAGTAATTTCATTCCAGGACTTACAGATTTTCTTGGTTAAGTCGTGGAAACTATTGGAACTTAAAGTGAATGTGAAAAAGGAAGTCTGTATAATGGTATTCGAAAAATCCTAGTTTAATAAATTCTTCTTTACAAGGCAGCAACAAGCGGAAATATTTTCTCAGATGATCTTAGATATTTTTGGTAAGTCCTACTTGGCGTACTTTGAAAATAATAAATGATTTTCCACAACAGTAATAGTTCTCATAGCTAGCTTAAGTAACGGTTTCTACTAGTTTTCATGATTTTACTAAAACACTATTGAGTTCTTTTAGCCAACTTAAATAACAGTTATTATTAGTTGGTCCCCAGCTAACTTAAACTTGACTATTTAAAATTTCTACTCTTTATTTTTTATGATCTTCAAAGGAAAAAATTTGGGAAAAAACTTGATCCGCAACTTTAGTTTTGAGGAAAATTTGCCGATCGCGGTCAAATAACATCGAACCTACTTGGACTTGCTTTTGGCTATGATTAAAAATATAAGCTTGACAACGTTGGTCAATTTTTGAAGCGATCGCTCCATAAACCTTACCTACCAAATCATTTTTCTGATTTGTATCTATACTCCGCAGCAGCTTCAAAGCACTCTCAGCTGTAGGACAAGCAAAAATTTTTTGTACTACAGAAGTAGGTACACCTATATTTGCACAGTGAGCTGTTAAAATTTCTAATCGTCCATCAGCTAAATGGTGATGAGTATGAAAAATTCCACCAGCCAACTTAATTAATTTACCATGATAGCCTAACAATAGAATATACTCCACTCCAGCAATAGCAGCAGCAACTAACATTGGGCCCAACCAGTTAGCTGTTTTGACGGTCTGCTGTGGAGAGATACCCATTTTCCTGGCTATATCTAGACCATTTTCCCCTACACAAAACACCAAACTCTGAAACTGCGCCGCCTTTTGTTGTAGTTCCTCTTGGTAAACTTCAAGTTGTCCAGGCACACTTAAAGGTTGAGAAACCCCAGTAGTCCCTAACAAAGAAAGACCTTCAACTATACCAAAAGCAGAATTAGAAGTCCGAGCCGCTAATTGACGACCCTCTGGTAGGATAATAGTGACTATAACTTGTTCATTTTGCTTGAGCAAGGGTTGAAGATTTTCTTGGAGCAGTCGTTGGGCATAATTATATATAGCTGCTTCTCTACTATTAATATCATATCCTATTCCTTCTCCACCTATAATCACAATTTTTTCTGAAGTGTCAGTTTGGCAAACTTTTACCAATTCTACCATAGCCCAAATAGGAGTATTATGAGTTAGGTCAAGATTATTACCGGGATCGGAACGAGTAACGGCTAAAGCAGTATTATTTTTCAGTAAAGCTACCTGTTGGATAGGAATATCAACAATTTCTCTTGGTTCTAGTAAGTTAATTGATACAGTAGATGAAGAGGAAACATTTTGACGTAGCCAACCTAGAGCAGCTACGGCAGCAGCACAAGCAAATACAGGTAAAGTATATCCAGCAATAGGTTCAGCAATAGGTTCAGTCATCAGTTATTAGTTATTAGTTATTAGTTATTTATTAATTAGGTCAGTGTTGAAATTTGTCGTCTGTCAAAATGTTAATTAATCTCTTAGAGGATATTGAAGTCAGTAGATAAATCTTAATATAGCTAAGTTTTTTCATACCTACTAAACTTGAAACTTATGTTTAAATTTAAGTGTTTTTACTGCTAAATTTTTGAAAAAAAAAGGAATATGAGAAAATTCTATACAAATATTTCACAAGCAAAATATTTAATTTAATATAATTTAGTTTATATATAATTTAATTAAATTTTATCAGACGATATTGACATAAAACTAGACATGTTAGTTATTTAATTATAGTGTAAAATTCTTCTTTTGTTTATCTGTACTTAAAATTAAAATTATACATCAAGTGTTTTTACTTTTTTTTACTGCTAAATTTTTGAAAAAAAAAGGAATATGAGAAAATTTCATACAAATATCTCACAATTTTATTTTAATTAATTTTAATTTTATAATTTTAATAGTTAGTTAGTTTATATATAATTTAATTAAATTTTATCAGAGGATATTGACATAAAACTAGACATGTTAGTTATTTAATTATAGTGTAAAATTCTTCTTTTGTTTATCTGTCTTAAAATTAAAATTATACATCAAGTGTTTTTACTTTTTTTTACTGCTAAATTTTTGAAAAAAAAGGAATATGAGAAAATTTCATACAAATATCTCACAAGCAAAATATAATTTTATAATTTTAATAGTTAGTTAGTTTATATATAATTTAATTAAATTTTATCAGAGGATATTGACATAAAACTAGACATGTTAGTTATTTAATTATAGTGTAAAATTCTTCTTTTGTTTATCTGTCTTAAAATTAAAATTATACATCATAAGCGTACTTTTATATCATAGTCGTATTTTGACAATATATTTTGCTGAAGTTGAAAGGGAAGGCTGATATTTTATTAGCTATATCTCTATCACAAATAAAAAAAATTAAGGAAAAAAAAATGAGAGTAAAAACAAAACCTTTTTTACAAAGAGAAGCTACTGAATGTGGCGCCGCATCCTTGGGTATTATTCTGAAATATTATGGGCGTCAAGTTCCTTTAATGGAGTTGCGCAGTAAATGCGGTGTGAGTCGAGATGGTACTAATGCCGGACAAATTGTCAGAACGGCAAGGGAATATGGTTTGACAGCTAAGGGTGGAAAAAGTAACGTTGAATTTTTAGAAGAAATTGATTTACCTGTGATTATTTTTTGGAAATTTAATCATTTTTTGGTAGTGGAAGGTTTTGATAAAAAGTTTGCTTATCTGAATGATCCGGCATTGGGTAGGCGCAAGGTTAGTAAGGAAGAATTTGCTCAATCTTACAGTGGTATTGTTTTGCAGATGGAACCGGGGGAAGAGTTTGTTAAAGGAGGAAAAAAAAGAAATTTTATTGCTTATTTAGCAGTTCGTTTACAAAACTCGAAAAATGCTCTGGTTTTTACTTTTATTACTGGTTTTTTTCTCAGTTTAATTCGTTTAATTATTCCGGCTTTTAGTTTGGTTTTTGTTGACCAAGTTTTAGTGGAGGGTTTGCAAGGTTGGCTCCGTCCTTTACTTGTAGGAATGGCGGTAACTACGATTCTACAATTTACTATTGCTAGGATGCAATATATTTTCTTGCGGAAGTTAATTATTAAACTTTCAATTACTATGAATAGTAAGTTTATGTGGCATCTGTTACGATTACCTATGAATTTTTATGCCCAAAGATTTACTGGAGATATTAGTTCTCGGGCTGCTTTAAATGACACAACTGTACAATTATTGAGTCAGGTTGCAAATACTTTTATTGATACGATAATGTTGGTATTTTATGCTGTTTTAATGAGTTTTTATAATGGAGTTTTAGCTGGAATTACTATAGTTTTTGGTTTGATTAATGTGGCAGCATTATATTGGCTTCGACAATTTCGGATTGAGGCAACTTTGAATTTGAGCGAAAAAAAAGGTAAATTGTCTGGTTATCTTTTGGGTAGTTTAGGAGCAATTGAAAGTCTCAAGGCGGGGGGTTTAGAATCTTATATGTTTTCCCGGATTTTGGGGATATATTCTCAGGTGATGAATGAGGAACAAAAATTAAATATTCAAACTCAAATTTTAACTCTTTTACCAACATTTTTAAGTACTCTTTCTTCTGCAATAATTTTGGTTTTGGGAGGTTTAACGGTTATGGCAGGAGACATGAGTATTGGGATGTTAGTGGCATTTCAAACTGTAGCTTCTGGTTTTTTGAATCCTCTGGGCAAATTAATCAATTTTGCCAGTAGTTTACAAGAGTTGGAGGCAAGTTTGGAACGTCTTGATGATGTTTTGGATAATCCTCTTGATGAAGATATTGAAATTACTGAAGCAGTAGAAAATGATGTAGAAAATTCTGTTGTTGAAGCCGGAAATAATTTGGAACAACTGACATTTTATGATAAAAAAAATGCTCCGAACGGGTTATTAATTCCATATTCTCCATTAAAAGGTAAAGTTGAACTTAGAGATATTACTTTTGGTTATAATCCTTTAAAGCCTCCATTAATTGTCAATTTTAATTTGTTGATTAATCCTGGTTCAAGAGTTGCTTTGGTGGGAAAAAGTGGTTCTGGAAAATCTACTATTGCTAATTTAGTTTGCGGTTTATATCAACCATTATTAGGAGAAGTTTTATTTGATGATATTCCCCGTCAAGAAATTCCTCGTTCTGTTTTAACAAAGTCGGTGGCTATGGTGGCACAAGATATATCTTTATTTGAAGGTACAATTCGAGAAAATTTAACTTTATGGAATCCAACTATTAGTAATTCGGCTTTGACTCAGGCTTGTAAGGATGCAAATATTCACGAATTTATTATCAGTTTATCTGGTGGTTATGATGCTAATTTGTTGGAAGGTGGGGTGAATTTATCGGGTGGTCAAAGACAACGTTTGGAAATTGCTAGAGCTTTAGTAAATAATCCTCGGATTTTAATTTTAGATGAAGCAACGAGTAGTTTGGATGCGGAAACTGAAAGAGTTATTGATCAGAATTTACGTCGTCGGGGTTGTGCTTGTATTGTGGTTGCCCACCGTTTAAGTACAATTCGAGATTGTGATGAAATTATTGTTTTAAGAGAAGGAAAGGTATTAGAAAGAGGTACTCATCAACAACTTTGGCATCAGGGTGTTTATTATCGTCAATTATTGGAGATGGAAGAAGGGAGTCAAGATTTTAGGCAGGATATTTTGCCTGAACTAAGGTATCAAGAGTTGGGAATAAATAGAGAAATAAAAGGGGAAAATATTGTTGAAAAGTCTCTGGTTTCTACTCGGTTATTGGCTAATTTAGACAGTAAAACAAAATATTATTTTTTGGAGGGTAATCAACCTCTAATTTTTGAATTCCCCCAAATTATCTGGTTCGTAAAATCTGGAGCTGTGGAAATATTTTATTCTCTGGAATTAGATGGAGAATTAATCGGAAATCGTCATTATTTATTTACGGTTAAACAGGGAGAGTTAATTTTTAATTCCGATGCTCAGACTCAAGGCAAATTATTGGGAATTGCTTTGGAAAAAGCTGAATTAATTCAGATTAATCTTGCTAATACAGATTTAAATGAAGATTTCCAGAGTTTGTCTGGTTCTCTAGTAGAAAAATGGTTAAACTACCTTTGGGAAAGTCAAAATTCAAAAGCCAAAATTCAAAATTTGGAATTGATAGATGAATCTGTTGACTCAATACCAAAAGATTTTTCTTTGCCATCTTTTGGAAAATCTGAGCTTCCTAATTTTTCGGAAATTGTTTCAATTAATAATAATTTTTGCAATTATCTCCACCAAGTTATTTTGGCTGAGGAACAAACAGAAATTTTCAATTCTCAACGACTCAAAACCTATAATCAACGCAGTCAAGCAGAAACTATGCAAAATTTTGTTTCTGTTTTATATAATCGAAAAACAACTAACTCTTTGGTCTCTGATTTTAATGACTTATTATTAGCCGCAGTAGGAGCAATAGGTCGTGCTAGTCAGATAGAAATTAAACCACCACTTACACAAAGAAAAAATTTCCAAAATACTATCCCAGAAAAACAATCTCCTGCTGATTATCAAATATATTTACAAGAAATTGCTAGAGCTTCACGTTGTCGAATTCGGGAAGTAAAACTCAGAGATAAATGGTGGCAAAAAAATTCTGGTGCTTTGTTGGGTTGGCTGAAATTAGAAAATTTACCCGTGGCTTTATTACCTAAGAATAATCAATATTTTCTCTACAACCCAAAGACTCAAACTTCTATTCCTATAAATCAAAATGTAGCTGCTACTTTATCATCAACAGCATTTACTTTTTATCGCCCTTTTCCCATCCAAGTTAAAAAGGTTTGGGATATATTTTTATTTGCCATCAAAGGTTATGAATGGGATGCAATAAAAGTAATGATTTTAGGCACAATAATCAGTCTGATGGGTATGGTTACTCCTCAGGCAAGTGCCATTCTTATTAATAATGCTATTCCTGATAGTGACAAATTATTATTATGGCAAATAGCACTGGGTTTACTTGCTGTTACTGTAGGAAAATCTTTGTTTAGTTTGCTCCAAGGCATAATGTCTATTAAGGTTTCTCAGGGAATGCAAATTAATTTACAATCTGGAATTTATGACCGTCTTTTTCGGCTCAACCCAACTTTTTTCCGGGAATTTAGTTTGGGAGATTTATTAACTCGTATTGCTGCGATAAGTCAGATTAGTGGTTTGGTTAATAGTGCTGTAATTACGACTATTTTTACTGGGTTATTTTCTCTGTTAAATTTGGGTTTAATGTTTGTCTATAGCAAAAAATTAGCTTTAATAGTTTTAATTGTTGGTGTAATTTCTTTCCTCATTACTTTGATTTCTGGAATAATTTTAATTCGTTTTGAACGGGAACAAGAAAAGTTGAGCGGGAAAATTCAAGGTTTAACTGTAGAGCTCATCAATGGGATTCAAAAATTACGAGTTGCGGCTGCAGAAGTTAGAGCTTTTGCAGTTTGGGGTAAAAAGTTTCAACCTCAAATTCAACTTAATAATCGGATTTTTCAGATAAACGATATTATTTCTGTCATTAATGAAGTGGTTTCTCTGGTGACTTCTATTGTGATTTATTGGTTTGCTATTCAGATTATTATTTCTGCGGCTCAGACCGGAACTCCTGGTTTAAATATTGGTACATTTATTGCTTTTAATTCTGCCATGGGTGTGTTTCTTGGTGGAGTAACTTCTTTGAGTGATACTATTACTGATGTTATTGGTATTGTGCCTTTGTGGGAAAGAGCTAAAAGTATTTTAGATTCTCCTATTGAATATAATCCTAATTTGGCTCACCCCGGAAAATTACAAGGTCATATTTCTATTGATAATCTGACTTTTAGTTATCATCAAAAGTCTAAATTAATAGTTGGCAAAACTGAAGAAAATCTCCCACAATTTAATGGGGTGACTGTACTCCATAATATTAGTTTGGAAGTTAAACCAGGAGAATTTGTTGCTATTGTGGGCCCCTCTGGCAGTGGCAAGTCTACTTTGTTTCGTTTGTTGTTGGGGTTTGAGCAACCACAAACCGGAAGTATTTTTTATGATGGTAAAAATTTGGCTGAATTAGACTTGGAGGCAGTTAGACAACAATTAGGGGTGGTGCTGCAAAATGGTCAGGTGATCACGGGTAGTATTTATCAAAATATTAGTAGTGGTGAGTTGGTAAGTCCACAGGTAGCATGGGAGGCCGCTCAGAAGGTGGGTTTTGCTGATGATATAGAGAAAATGCCTATGGGGATGCATACAATAGTGAGTGAGGGAGGTGGTAATATTTCCGTGGGGCAACGACAACGGTTGTTAATTGCTCGGGCGTTGATATTGCAGCCGAAAATTATTTTGTTGGATGAGGCGACTAGTGCTTTGGATAATAAAACTCAGGCGATCGTTACTGAGAGTTTGGAGCGGTTGAATGTGACCAGGGTTGTTATTGCTCATCGTTTGAGTACTATTAGGAACGCGGATGTTATTTATGTGATGTCTCAGGGGCGGGTTGTGCAGAAGGGAAGGTTTGATGAGTTGATGGCACAGGAGGGGTTGTTTAGGCGGTTGGTAAATCGTCAGTTGGCATAGTTGATGGCACTGATGTATAAGAGAAACAATTAAAAAAAATAAAGCAGTAAATAATTGAAAGAAAAGAATAGGAACTCACAAATTGGAGGAAATTTGTGGTGGCTATGGCGCTCCGGCCGGCTGCACCCAAATGGAACGCTGGTCGGGTGGTTACTGGAATAGTTACTACGCAAGTTTTTTGGCGCAAGGTGGTTGGCGTTAAAACGAGCCAGTTGTCGAAATAAAAACGACAGGAAGGGAAAGCAAAAAAATCCTTTCCTCCCCACTTTGAGGGTCTATTTGCTTAGACAATTTGACCATACACATCAAGGTTTCTCTTTTTTTCTATATTCAACGAAGATTTATAATTAAGATTTTACGCGAACGCGGTGGGAGAGAAGACATAACACAATGCAACCCAACCACCGAACGCGGACGAAATCCAGACAAAATCGAAAACAAACATACTCTCGACTCGGAACGGCTACACTAGGGGAGGAAATAGCCGCGCAGCGAAATACAAAATAACGAAAGAATACAGATTAGATTAATAAAACTTATGAATACAGATTAGATTAACTAACTGTAATATGAATACTATTAATTAATAAAACTTTAAAACGCCACAAAAAAAACAAAAGAAATGCTATGCTATTAGCAGAACGCTAAACCAAAAACAAAAAAAACAAAGGAGTTGACCATGAACGCCATGAACGCAATGACCAAAAAACCAAAAACCGAAACCTCGCAACCGGGCGACGCCGCCCACTACGAGGAACTTGAGGAACTTAATAATTAGAGAGCGTAACTTGAGAACAACTCCAGTTGAAAGGAATGAAGAAAAAATAAAAAGAGAAGGAACCAAAACTAGGGTTATTGGTAGAACCCTAAGGGTTATTGTATACATAACATTAAACATAAGCCCTTTTTCACATTCTTTATTTGTTACCTGGCACCCCCGCCTAGGAACGCCGAGGAACGCCGATGTTATTTATGTGATGTCTCTCTAGGGGGGAGTTGTGCAGAAGGGAAGGTTTGATGAGTTGATGGCACAGGAGGGGTTGTTTAGGCAGTTGGTAACTCGTCAGTTGGCATAGTTGTGCCACAGGATGTCTGTTCTGTTCTACTCGAGGAATTTAAACTAACAGGACTTACGCAGTACCGCTATATATGGTGCCAAAAAATATCATTTTCAAGATATTGCTACTATACATAGTGCCGTTGCGTAAGTCCTAAAATTTACACCGTTTCTCTTGTACGAATTAAACAATGCTAGTTTTTGGGAAAAGTTGTTGGGATTTGTGATGAACAAATTCATAAAAATATCAAAAAAACGGAGTCCAAGCAAGCAAAAGAACTATGAAAAGTTCTTTTGCTTGCTTAGGGGAAATAGTTTAAAAGAACTGAACTATGAACTAAAGCTAAAACCTAGGTATTACATTTTTTTTTTCTGCTAATTCGGTCTATTAGCTACAACAAATTGACTAACTACCTTTGCTAATTCTTCATTGTCTGGCATCACCGTCGGCGGAAAGTCAAAAGGAGTTGATAACTTTTTCTTCTTAGCAGAGCGAGAATTTCGGCCATCAAAAGACAGCACAATACCCCCTAAAAGTTTGCTGCCCCAGTGGCACTTTCTCGAATCTTTTTGTTTGGACTTATATTTCTTACAAAATTCCTTATATTTCTGGGCACATTGGTCCAGAGTATTGGCCAACTCTAAGAAAGCCGGATGCCATTGAGTCAGGCCATCATTAGTCAAACATTCGTAGCTACCATAGTTACTAAAATCATAGAAAAAGCCGCAACGCATTTTGGCCGCTTTAGGATTACCGTGGATGTAGCGTAAAGTATTCAATGCTCTTTCTCTATCTGAGGAAGGAAACCCATTGCAGTAATATCGTTTTTCCCAAAAATGCCCCGTACGTTTTAACATTCTGTTGAAACACATAGCTGTGTACCAGTTGAGGTAGTGCATAATTTTTGGTAAATCTTCTGGTTGCAACGGTTCAATCAAATAATGAACATGATTGGACATAATGCACAAAGCATAAAGCCGAAAATTGTATTTGGTGCTAACCTTTTTTATTGCATAAAGAAATACTTCCCGACATTCGCGCCTGGATAGTTTAAATTCACGGTTATTACAACGAGTCGTAATGTGATAAGAGTGTCCAATTTGAAAATTCCGAGGTTTTCTTGGCATAATTCATTTCAAGTCAAAAGTCAAAAGTAAGAGAGAAAAAAGAACAACTAGGAGCCGTCAAAGGAGCGGTCAATGTGGGACGAGACGAATGGTGGAGGCGATCGCTCTGAAGGCAGAAGAAAAGAGTGCTTCTACCAGAAACCGAGAGGAGTTTAATCAGTCCCAACACATTCGTTTTCCCCGACATTCGCGCCGTGGTGGATGTATCAAATTCGCGATCGTGCTTCAACAGGTGCCAAAAGAGTTAGAGAGAAAAAAGAAAAACTACGAATTTTACGTTAACTTACTACTAATAAAAGATTGACGAAAAGAAGCTAAATAAGGTTTTAATCTTCTTTCGGTAAACTTAGCCATTTTTTCATTATTAATCAAAAGAGCAAAACTACCTTGATTAATTTCAGGATGATTTAAATTTAATTTAATTGCTCGTGCAAGAAGAGCAATTCCTCTACCAATAGATTGCAGTTCTTC
This sequence comes from Trichodesmium erythraeum IMS101, assembly GCF_000014265.1. Lineage (NCBI taxonomy): Bacteria > Bacillati > Cyanobacteriota > Cyanophyceae > Oscillatoriales > Microcoleaceae > Trichodesmium > Trichodesmium erythraeum. Next base: position 1,421,786 of record NC_008312.1, on the reverse strand, counting down.
TTTAACAAAAAGTATAGTGTAACGAATAGTATTCTCTGAAATTCGATGAGTAATCATCCAACCTACTACTTGATGATTGTATCTTAAACCCAAACTATTGATTGGTTCAATAATATCCTCTTCAGTGAAAGGGGATAAAATATCTGGATACCAAAGTGATTTTTCAAGAATTGTTCTTTCCTTAGAAGTTAATTCTCCCCAGGGAAAGATTTCATAACCTAATGGTAATTTCTGATCTAGATTTAACCAAGCCATGTTTTTGATAGTTTCTCGCTCTCCCAGACCAATTAACATACGAGCTTTAGGCTTAGACCAGGCATTTTTCTGAAATATTTTTTCCAAAGCAATAATTGTTTGGTTGGGAATATAAATCAAATCAATTTGTTGGCAATTTTTCCCCCTGAACTCTGTTTCTAGGGCAACCAATAACTGATTACCAATGCCTTGTCTTCGATATTCTGGTATAACAAACAGAGACAAAACTTCCCCAATATTTTTTTTATAATCTATTTTTCCTATAGTCAATCCTAATATTTCTTGATTATCTTCTGCACTTATAGCAATGTATTTGGAATCTAGAAGATTATCTAGGATAGGACGATAAGGAGGATAAGTAAGTCTTTGATATTTTTCGAGATTCTCAGAGATAGAATTTTGATTTAATAGCCTGAACTTGAACATTTTTTTCATTTTTTTATACCTACTACAACTCTAGTCTAGAATCAATCATAACTGTATTAGTAGTGATTAGGGTACCAGTTGATAATCCTGTGAGGAATGTTGATAGAATAGATATACATATTAAGAATATGTCAATGCTTTTATATTTAATCAGCAAGCCCCAATTAGACTATTTATGGAGGTTAAATTAATGAGTCCTTTATTAACAAAAATATTACAAGAAATTGAACAGCTTACTATAGAAGAAAAGTTTCAAATCATTACCTATACTACAGAACAATTGAAGCGTCAGACAACTATTCCCAAAACCTCTAAACATAGTTTGTGTAATTTGCGAGGAATATTACCTAATATCTTAGAGGGAAAAGATGCTCAAGAATGGGTTAAGGAATTACGTCAAGAATGGCAACAACGAGAACAATAAATTGTTTAAATTCAAAGAAAATTGAGACAATTTTAGGACAGCTAAATCGGATTTTTTAGATTCTGCTCCGATTATTTAGCAATCCTAATAATCCATATAACCAGTCAAAAAAATCTCTCTGTACAACAACAATTTATTAACATTCTGACGAGTCAAGACAAAATTAATTTTGTGGATATTAATTCAGAGACTGCTCTTATTGCTGCTGATATTCGGGTTAGATATAATTTAAAATTACCTGATGCTTTACAAATTGCCACAGCAATTCAGTCTAATTGTGATGCTTTTTTAACTAATGATTTACAGTTCAAAAAAGTCCGTGAGTTATCTATTTTAGTAGTCAGTGAATTAACATTATGACTCTATTTCTTGCTGCCAATTTTTAACTGAAGTTTATCTAACTAGCAATAAACATGAAAACTTTACCTATTGATTTACAAAAAGCTGAAATTAATCAAATTTGTCAGCAGTATAATATTAGCAAATTATCCTTATTTGGTTCAGTGCTGCGGCATGACTTTACGACTGAAAGTGATATAGATATCTTAGTAGAATTTGAGCCAGGAAAAACTCCTGGTTTAGCAATTATTAGAATAGAAGATGAATTAAATTATTTATTAGGAAGAGTAGTAGATTTGAGGACTCCAAAAGATCTAAGTCGTTATTTTCGCCTTTTGCGGGTATTACAGGAAGCAATGGTAATTTATGAGCAAGTAATAATATAATTATTTTTGGGAATTTGCTTTTGAGAATCAAACCAATGCCTGAAGTTTCCAGATTTTATGGAATTATCAAAATTATTATTTTTTGCAGATCATCCTCCTCCTCATTTTCATGCAATTTATGGAAAATATAACCCTCTATTTAATCTAGAAACCTGGGAAATTATTGAAGGTGATTTAGCAAATAGAGCAACAAAAATAGTAATTGAATAGGCATCAATATATCAAACAGAATTATTGCAAAGAATACCCAAGAATTTAGAAAATTACCACCATAAAAATAAATTATCGAATAAAAATTATGCTTTATCCCAAAATCAAATCAGCTCAAGTAATAGATAACTACACCTTGTTAGTACATTTCTCCAATCATAAAACAAGAAAGTATAATATTCAAAAATTACTAAACAAACCAACGTTCTTTCCTCCAAAAAACTTTGCTTTCTGCAAAAATTTTCAAATAGATCCATCAGGGAGTGGAATTATTTGGAATGATGAAATTGATATAAGTGAACATGAAATATGGATTAATGGTACACATTGACATTCTCCCGACGCTGCTATACCCTAGAAAGGGATAGACTCCCTAGCATCGCTGTAATGCTAAAATCAAAATTAGAACAATTTGTTATTTTATTTGGAGAAAAAAAATGACTAAATATAACGAAATTGAGAAGGGGCTAAATAAAGTTAAAGATGAGCTCAAGAAAGTTGATTTTAAAAAAATTGATAATGAGCTGCATAAAGTTCAGAATGAGCTCAAGAAAGTTGATTTTAAAGCAATTAATAATGAGTGGAATAAAGCTAAGGGTAACTTCAACAAAGCTGACTTGAAAACAATTAATAATGAGTGGAATAAAGTTAAGAATAACTTCAACAAAGCTGATTTTAAAACAATGACTAAGAAAATATCAAGTGAGCTTCAAAAGGTAAGTAAGAAAATCAATAAAAAGCCATAAAAAGCAGAAGGGATAAACTTTAAAAGAGCCAATTTGGATTTAAACTCCCAAATTTTAAGTCAAATTTTAAGTCAAAAGTCTTTTAAAAGTCATTAATATTAAAATCAAAATTCAAAAGTTACAATTTTCAAGCTAGCCTTTAATAAGCAAAAATTTAACTTTAACTCAAAATTAACCAGCTTTTTTTTGCTAGTGACTAAAGATGAAGCTAGAATAGTATTAGAATTTTAATAAGTTATTCACACTCATCTAAAAGCTTGACTATTTTTTTCAAATTCTATCATTTAATATAGGCATATTATTTTTAATTTTACTTATGAAATTCAAAAAAATATGAACTTTTATAGCAGTAAATATTAGCGCTATAGCTTTTAACCTTTAAATAAGTAACTTTTGACTCAAAATTCCACTTTATAACCAAAAAAAAACTTACTTTAGAAAAATATTTGAATAGGTGAATAGGTGGGCAGGTAGCTTTTAAAAAACCTTTGACTTATATTAAGACTTAGACTTAAATAAATAAACCCCGCTCCACTCCCTTAATATTGGCAAAACAAAAGTAATAGGCGCTCTTTCCTCAACCCTTACCCGTGCTGTTATTGTCGTACCCGCAGTAAATTTTTTTTGTGGTCCCTTTGAAGAAGACCATTGATAATCACTGAAAGTATTATCATCCTTTCTTAGTTGAGCATAAGTTTCAATTTGCCCCCCACTTTCCCCAATAATATTTTCTACTATTTCTGGATTTCCTACTACAAAACTTGCCCCTTCCTTAGTCACAGGAAAACTAGAAATAGAAGTAATATTGCCAATAATTCCTCCAAATCTTTCTCGTTTAACAGTATCAGGAGTAATAGTAATTTTCATATCAGACTTAATCATTTTACCATCTTTAACAGGAAAATAACTAACTGCCATTAATCCTGATAACCTTCCTTGAACATTAATTTTACCCAGAACAGTACCAGGACTTACATATTGTCCGACAGTGCCTTTAATTTCCAAAATACACCCATCTACAGGACTAAGAATTTTACTATTATCTGCAACCTGTTTTTCTAACTGAGCAATTTCTCGATTAACTTCTTCTATTTGATTTTTCCGAGTATTTGCCGCCTCTAAATTTTCTTGTTCCAAACGTTTTTTCTGGGTTTCTAAATCCAGCAAATCAACCTTTAATTGAGCCATAATATTCTGACTTTCCAAAAACTTTTCCATAGCCTCAGTTTCTTGCAACTTAACTTCCTGTAACTGCACCTTTATCTCATTAATTTGATTGAGATTATCCAGAAATTGTTTAGAAGTTTCAGTTGTTTGTGAATCTAATCCCTGTAATTGACCCTCAATTTCTCTAATAGTATTAACATTATCTAAATATCTCTGATTAGTTTCAACTTCCTCCACTTCTAAATCCTTCAGTTTATCCTCAATTTCATTAATAGTACTGAAATTTTGTAAATATTTTTCTGCAGTTTCTGCTTCCTGTACCTCTACTTGTTTTAACTCAGTTTTAATTTGAGCAATAGACTGTAAATTTTGCCTAAACTCCTGTTCTGTTTGTAATAAATTATCTTGAGAAATAGCACCATCATCCAATAACTTCTGGCGCTTTGTTAGCCTCTGCTCAAAAACCGGAACTAACTCTTGGGCATCTTTCAAACGTTGCTTTAAACTTTCTCGTTGTTGTTGCAATGCCAACTCATTTTTATCCCGCAAAATAGGAGTTAAACTTTTAGCACTTTGTAACCTTTCCTGCAGAGTAATCTTTTGTTCAGCGATCGCCTGTAATTTTTTATCCCTCAATTCAGGAGTTAATTTTTTAGCATCCCCCAAACGTTTTTCTAAACTTACTCGTTGTTTATTAATTTCCTGTAATTTTTCCTCCTTTAATCTCGGAGTAACAGCCTGCATATCCTGTAAACGTTGCTCCAAAGTCTGACCCTTTTCCCGGAGAGCCTCTAAAGTATTACTTTGTAAAGTAGGCGTAAGACTTTGAGTATCTCGCAAACGTTGCCTTAAACCTTCAGCCTTAGTTGTCAGACCATCTACTTCTAACTGAGTCCGTTGACCTTCTAACCTTTGAGTATCTAATGCTTGAGTTTGAAAAAGAAATAGCTTTTGTCGTTGTAACTCTAACTGTTTTTTCAGTTGAGATGGATTAATAGTTGCCAGAACCTCATCTTTTTTTACACACTCTCCATCTCTAATCTTCAAAGAATCTAAATTACCTTCAATTGCTGATTGAAATGTAACCACTTGTCGAGGGCGAATTAACACCCCCTTTCCAGTTACTGTAATAGGTATTTTACCAAAAATACTCCATAAAATACCCACTAAAACTAGACCACCAAATATAGAAAAAGACAGCCAGTTTTTAACAGTAACTACTTGTATTAATTCGTCAAACTCTTCCGGAGAAGATATTTTTTCCCATGAATCTTGAGAAAAAATACGACCCTTTTTTTTTAGAGAATCAGTTTTTGGTAGTTCATTAGTCATTTTTTTTTCAATCAATTATCAACTTTATTATTATGTTAAATTATTATGTTAAATATAATACTAAAACAAAAGGATAATATTGAATAAAATCCCTCCAAAACCTCTTTTTCCAGCCACTAACTAACAGCCTCCTACCCTAACTCAACTGTACAACAGCCTGCTCATTTAACAAAATTTCATTCGTCAATAAATCCTCCACCGTTATTCTCAAAAACCTAGACTCATCCACCCAAAACAAAACCTTAATGCGATCCCTCCCCGGATTTCCCAAAGGACTTAATTGAGCAATACTACGACCTCCCTCTCTATCATTTAAAAGTTGTACAGCAGTTTGCTCCCCAGAAACTTTCCGAGTAATAAGGCGATCGCCATCAAAAAAAACCTCTGTACCAGCAGACTCAGCACCCAACTCTCCCAAAACCAACTCTATACTAGGTTGACTATTCATAGAAGCACCCAAAACCAGCTCTACAGGACTACTCATTGGATACGGTTGACCAGACTTAATCAACGGATGCCAACCATGAGCATTTTTCTTTCTATCCCAATACCGGATACCATAACCGTGATACAAAAAATCCTTAACCTCCACTCCTTGAACTAATTGCAACGCTCCCTGAGAAATTGCCTCAAAAGGTTTTTCACAACGAATTTTTCCAGCATCAAAATATTCCCTTACCCACCTCTGAACCGCCGGAATTTGCACCGTTCCTCCCACCAATAAAACAGCACCAATATCCGATAACTCTATTCCTTGTCTTTTTGCCTGCTGTAAAACCCGACTCATTGACTGATCAAGACTAGCAAAAAAACCATTTTCCCGGAGAATTTCCTCAAAAGCATCCCGCCCCAACCCCAGCTCATAACTTTCCAAACTTTCATCATCAAAAAAAACCTCCGTTCCCTCTTGCTGCAAAGACAATTGAATTTTTAACTTTTCTGCCAAACGAGTAACTAAAGAGCTCTTTTCTATCCCTTGACTCTTAACAAAATAATCCACCAACCAATTATCAATATCCGAACCCCCTAAATTCTCTCCAGCCTTTGCCAAAACCCTTGCAGTTCTTGCCTTTTGACTTGAATTGTTACCATAAGATTTTTTACCCCATTTCAGAATATAACCCAAAGGTTGTTTTGCCATCACATTATCCAACCTTACCAAAGATAAATCTAAAGTTCCCCCACCAAAATCAACCACCAACAAAATTTCCGCATCTGCCATCCCATAACCTAAAGCCGCAGCAGTAGGTTCATCAATCATTCTTACCTGTTCAACCTCTAGAGACTGACAAACTTCCCCCAACCAATTTCGATAAGCTTCAAAACTATCTACTGGAACAGTAAAAATTAAAGACTCTACTGGCAAAGGCACTTTCTGAAGACCTGCTACAACTTCTTCTAAAAACAATTTCCCTACCTGTTCAAAAGAAACAATTTGACCGTCAAGTTCCGGCAAAAATCCTTGAACATTTGCACCAATACCCCGTTTGAAATTACGAAAAAATCTAGATTCCGTATTAACATCGTAACCTTTATCTCTAACCTGTTGACCTACTACTACTTTTTTTTCAGCAACATTTTCCACATAGACTAAGCTAGGAATTAAAGGCGGATTTTCCACAGAAAGAATTGAGATATTTGGTAACTTGACAATTTCTGGTTGTTTAGTTGTTTGATTCCAACGAGAAATAACAGTATTACTTGTTCCGAAATCTATAGCTATAGTCATTAGTTCTTAATTGATGGAAATTGATATATTGCTTCCTTCTTTATATCTTTTAAATGCTTCACTTAAATAATGAAAATCATTTTGATAAATCCCAAAGGAATAGTTATTGAGTCTTACTTTATTGCGTCCTGTGGTGTTTTTACTGTCTCAATGCTCAAAAAAAAGAGCGAAAGCAAGAATGAACCACAAAACTAACTACTGGCTTTCCCGTAGCACTTTCCTTTTTAAGGAAGTGTGGGAATTTCTCCCAGAGGAGTTAACTTGGTTTTGACATAAACCTTTGAGGAAGATTATATACCAAGTCCCTACATCCTGATTTTTCAGCAAAGGTACTTGCCAAGAAAAACTAACTATAAACTAACCATAAAGTCAGCACAGCGATCGCTCTACTCAATACCAACAATTTAAATATGATTTTTTATTCAATCAAAAAATCACTAGTTACGATCGCTACAATTATGAATTAAGGCTCCTCAAATATCTACCAAAAGTGAGGCACGACTCCCCTAGATCATTAAATAAAATGCCTCAATCTCCTATGTAAGCCATTCCTCCCCCCCCACTAAACAACTAGTTGGCATTTTACGGAGCTCTAAAAAAACATTATTATTTTCACCAGCCATTCTCAAAAAAAATTTGATATACTATAGTTAGTGGTACAGTGGTACAAGCTCGCCCTTTTGTATGATTTTTTATTCAACTAGAAAAAAATCATAAGTCTTATATAACTAGTTCTCTGATGATCGCTTTGTGCCTGAAATAGCAAGACAACAGATAGCGATCGCTCTCATTTTACAAAGCTCTAAAAAAGCATTATTATTTCCACCAGCCATTCTCAAAAAAAATTTGATATACTATAGTTAGTGGTACAAACTCGCCCTTTTGTATGATTTTTTATTCAACTAAAAAAAAATCATAAGTCTTATATGACTAGTTCTCTGATGATCGCTTTGTGCCTGAAATAGCAAGACAACAGATAGCGATCGCTCTCATTTTACAAAGCTCTAAAAAAGCATTATTATTTCCACCAGCCATTCTCAAAAAAAATTTGATATACTATAGTTAGTGGTACAAACTCGCCCTTTTGTATGATTTTTTATTCAACTAGAAAAAATCATAAGTCTCGACGCTTTGAGCCTGAAATAGCAAGACAACAGATAGCGATCGCTCTCATTTTACAAAGCTCTAAAAAAGCATTATTATTTCCACCAGCCATTCTCAAAAAAAATTTGATATACTATAGTTAGTGGTACAAACTCGCCCTTTTGTATGATTTTTTATTCAACTAGAAAAAAATCATAAGTCTTATATGACTAGTTCTCTGATGATCGCTTTGTGCCTGAAATAGCAAGACAACAGATAGCGATCGCTATCATTTTACGGAGCTCTAAAAAGCATTATTATTTCCACCAGCCATTCTCAAAAAAAATTTGATATACTATAGTTAGTGGTACAAACTCGCCCTTTTGTATGATTTTTTATTCAACTAGAAAAAAATCATAAGTCTTATATAACTAGTTCTCTGATGATCGCTTTGTGCCTGAAATAGCAAGACAACAGATAGCAGCTACTATCATTTTGCGAAGCTCCAATTAAAAAAAAATTGATATACTGAAATTAGTAAGAGTTATTTAAATGCAAACATGATTTTTTATTCAACCAATATCCTTCAAACCTAATGTGTTAAACTATGTTGGAAACTTGCTCTTTACCTTACCAATTATTCGTTTTCGATTTACCAAACCAAAAGAACGACTATCGGTACTTTCTTCCTTATTTTCTCCGACCAAAAAACAGTCACCTTTTTCATCAACAAAAGCAACCCACTTAATTATTTTTAACTCTTGACGATGAGGGTGTTCAGCCACAACCATATCCCCTATTTCTGGAGCACAGTGGTGGTAGGCTTTTGTATCTACAAGAACCTCATCTCCAGGTTTAAGTATAGGAAACATAGAAAATCCTGTGACACAAAACCGTTGGCGCAACCTTAATAACCAAAGCAATAATTCTTTATTATCAATTGTTTGTATCAACCTTGTACCTACCACCTCAAACAAAAAAAATTAGCTAGCCTTGTACCAAGTCACATCCCGCTCCTTAGTAGCCCAGAACATATTGTGAATTTTCTCCACAGCAGCTAGTAACTCAGTAGCATGCTCCAAACTAACTTCTACCTTACAAGCAGAGCATAACTTAGCAGCCTTCCAAAAAGTATCGTGGAGGTCTGGATACTTTTCTAAATGTACAGGCTTAAAATAATCAGTCCAGAGAATAAGCAAATCTTCCTTAGTCTTCTGAGCTTGCTCTTCCTTAATTGCAATATAGCGAGAAAGGGTATTAGCAGTCTTATGATCTCCAGCTTTTGGGTCAAGATCTAGAATTTTCTTAGTCATAGATAATACAGCTTCAGCGTAAATGCGAGCAGAAGCAGGGTCATAAACACCGCAAGGACCATCACAGTGAGCACTCACCTCTGGTGCTGAGAACCACTTTCTAATCTGAGTTGCAATTGTGTTAAGCATAATTTTCAAAGATATCCCCATTTATATAGAAAAAATTACATTGTTGTTAAAATTTTGAGATCCTCAGCGACATAAAGGCGCGGAGATACATACTGAGCCTAAGCTCTTCAGTGGGTTGACGTTTTATTGAATGCTGCACCCATCCTTTTTGCCCCCATCGAAGGAGTGGATAAAGGTAAGTTATGCTTCCCTGTACGTCTGCTTAATGTCTCAGATTGCCCACCCACGACAATAGACAATAATATTATACTTTATGTTTTATGTTTTCCCACTTTGAGAGAGAGGTTTTTCAATAAATCTCATAAGAGGGTATTGTAAATGAAAAACTTGATATTCTTCCCAAAGTAAAGGTGCGGAGATTTCTACCGAGCCGAACCTCAATAGTAGGTTGACATTTTTCTTACCCATGCTCTCTCCTAAAGGCTGCTACTGTAATCAGCCATCAAAGCCCTAATATTTAATGTATAGTACCTAAAAACCCTCTTTAAGTTTGGTTATTTGGTAATAACTTTGGTAGTACGCGATCGCAACAAAATAAAGTCCCTGCCACTACACATATAGGAATAGCCAAAAAATTAACTATAGGAATAGTAATTAAAACTTGACAAATTAACCCAAAAGTGGCACTTGCTGGTAAGCTACGATATACAACTTTTAACTTCTCTCGAAATTTTAATTTTCTTCTCTCCAAAGGTCCATCAAAAAAGTCAAGACAAACAATAGAAGTTGTTAAAGCGATGCCGCCAATAGTTGCTATTAAAGAGCCTCCAGGAAAAAAATTGAGCAACAACATCGGCAAGCCTATTGCTAATAATAATGCCACTTTTTTGAGCTCAAAAAGTATAGCTCGGTAAATATCCCTAATAATAGATAGTAAACCAGAAGAAGCTTCAGGTAATGTACCAGTTCGAGTTTTTTCTAATTGTTCAGAAAGTTGACCATAAAAAGGAGAACCAAGAATAACTCCAAATTGTACTAACAAAAATCCAATAATTAGCAAAAATATTGTAAATAGAATGAGCTTAAAGAGCAAACCTAAAGCATTATCCAAATAACTCAAGAATTTTAACCAAGTTGGTAATTGATAAATCAGGCTATCAAACTGCAAAGATAAATTATTAAAGATAGTATTAATTAAACTTATTCCAGGTAATAGCAGACTAATATACAGAAAAATACCGACAACAATATTAATAAAAATCGGAGCAATTATGTAATTGATTAATCTAGGATTTTTTACAAATATTATTAAAGCACGAAAATGATAGGTTGAACCAGCTATTAATCCGGCAGGAGCTTTAAAGATAGATAGTATTGATTTGAAACTACCTTGTTTTATCATTGATTTTAAATTAGGTTTTTTTGACTTAGTTTAATTTTCAAGTTACACCCTAACACTATTAATTATTAAGCCTGGCTATGTAGTTTATTAGACTCACAAAATTTGTAATGTAATATTTTGGTAGTAGTTAGGAATCAGTTAGTTAAGTTGTCATATTTTTAGAAGTCAAGGCTCAATCCCCCTTCTCATCCTAATGTTTGTTGTCATTTCTCAACAAATTTTCAACTCTCCTGTTAAACTATCAAAAATACCTAGTCATACTTTTAATATTTTATCTCATCCTAAATTAGGATAAATTTTAGCCATATAAAAATTATATAAAAATTATATAAAAACATTTTTTTAAACAACTTAATAACTAGAAATAAACTTCAAAAATATTAGTAATTTCCTAGTCTAGGCTACCAAAAAACAGCAATATTTTAGACAAAATTACAGCCGATAATTGCTATATTTATATTCTATAAAAATTATTTTTATTGAGTAATTTATGTTCTTTAATTTTGGCTTATAGCTTCTAAATTATGAATTCTAAATTCAGCTATATCATCCCAAGACTAATATAATATTCAAGTATTTAAAGTTGACAAATCCAACCATAGGGGTCAGTGACTTTACCAGTTTTAATATCTTCTAATTTTTGCAAAACTTGAGAAGCATATTTTCGTTCATCAACAGGAGGTAAAATCATATCTTTACCTTGATAGTTAATAACAGAAATATGAGCAATTGTAGCAGCAGTACCCATACCAAAAGCCTCAGAAATATTTCCTGCTTCATAAGCCTTTGCAACCTCATCAATAGAGATTAATCTTTCCTCAACTTTAACACCCATATCTCTAAATAAAGTTAATGCACTATCTCGAGTAATTCCCCCTAATATACTTCCTGTCAACTTAGGAGTAATCAAAACATCATTAATTACAAAAGCAACATTCATCGTACCACATTCTTCAATATATTTTTTTTCCTTTCCATCCAACCATAAAACATTATCATAACCTTGTTCTTTAGCTTCTTTATCTGCTAAAAAACTACCAGCATAATTCCCAGCACATTTAGCTGCACCAGTTCCACCTTCAGAAGCTCGGACATATTTATCTGTAACAATTAACTTAACTGGTGCCGAATAAAATGTACCTGTAGGGGAAGACAAAATAATAAACTTATAACTATTTGCAGGCTTGAGACCGACAGATTCATCTGTAGCGAAATAAATAGGTCGAATATATAATGCGCTATCTGATTTAGTAGGAATCCAATCAGTATCTAGTCTAATTAATTCCTTTAAACCATCTATAAAAATTTCTTTAGGAATGGATGGCATACATAATCTAAAAGCTGAATTATTTATTCTTTTATAATTAGCTTCTAACCGAAATAATACAGGTTTTCCCTGATAATTTTTATAAGCTTTTAAACCTTCAAAAACTGCCTGACCATAATGAAGTACAGAGAGAGAAGGACGAATAGAAATATTACCATAGGGAGTAATTTTTACCTCTTGCCAACTATTATTTGCATAGGTAGCAACCAACATATGATCGCTAAATACTTTACCAAAGGGAGTATTATTAATATCCTGTTCTTTAATCCGAGAGTGGCTAGTTTTTTCTATAGATATTTGAGAATTAACTATTTGCATTGTTATCTGGCTTTTCGTAAAAAACTACTTTATATATTTTATAATATCATGCCCTGTTAAATACATCTAATCAAATTTATCTAGTGATATTAAAAAAAAAGATTGTGATAAAGATAATAAAGATAATAGGGAAAAAAATAAATTTGCAAATGATAAAAATGATAGAGCATTGATAGCTTAATCTAATTATATCGAAGCTCATTAAGCGAGAAAATTTTAGACTTCTCCTTTTAATCAAATTTGTTTGTATTAGGTGTCAAGTGTCAAGGAGCCAAGAAAAAATAGAAGAGTAAAAAATAACCCTCAAATAAAGTATGATTTTTAATGATTAATACAGTCCAGATTTATCTTTTTTTGAATACTTTACGATAATTAATTATCTTAAATAGTTAATAAAAGTGATCTTCAAAAAAAATATATTTATAACACTGCTATTTACGGTATCAAAATCATGAAGTTTTTGGTATATACTACAAAAAAAATATTTCAATTTAATTTTAAAAACTGTTTGAAATCAAACTAAAATTTTTTTATACATAACTTAAAACCATGCTTTTTTATTTTTCAAGTAAGTATCGTAAAACTCTTGGTCAGACTTAGTTAAATAGGTAATAAACTCAATAAATGCAATAATACTCATAACTAAGGTTGGAATTACAAGAAATGAACCAACTAAAGAAACAATAAGCATTATTATTGCTGCTTGAGAGTAGCCAAGATAAAATTTATGTGCTCCAAACGCACCTAGAAAAAAAGCTAAAATTGCAGCAATTCCACGATTTTTAGGATTCAGTTGACTTGATGGTGATGCAGAAATATCAGAAATATCTTGGTATATATCCAATGCTTCTCCTTCAGGAGTTGTATCAAAATCAACCCTTAAGCCTTGTTTTGGGTTCTGTTCAGCGTACCAACTTGATAGCAGAAACCTATATCTTTTGCCATCATCACCAGAGATTATTCCATTACCTTTTTGAATAGAAACTGCAAGTATTATACCTTTCATAATTATTGTGACGTTACTGTTGATTAGTTAGATTACTAAGATTTAATTTAGTATAGCTTTGAATGAAAAAAGTTAATGTTTTTAAAAAACTCTAAACATCTATTTCAATGGTAATCATTTTCACATCTGTTTAGAGATTTTTGATAATTTATTACTTGTCAGTAATTGAATGATTTACTGTGAACAATTAATAATCAAAATTCATTCATATTACTCATATTAATAGAGATGAGTTAATGATTATTTTGAGTTAAAAATTCATCAGACATCAGACAAAACTCACCCCTATCTTAATTACTTAATTTAATTATCATGCTTGGCAATTACCCAAATAGCATGAACAATGCCAGCAATATAAAAGCCAAAAATAGTTAGGAGAAGATTAATCCAAAAAGCACCACCTAGACCAACAGTTAAAAAAACTCCTAATGGTGGTAAAAAAATAGCAGCTAGAATTCTTAGTATAGACATTTGAGTTACTCTGAAATACAATTAAAATTTTTTGGAGTATATGGCGCTAGCCAGAAATATTAGGAATTATAGGAATTCAGAATCTGATCGAACCTTGATTTTATCTGAACCGTATTGGCTTATACAAGTTAGTATTGTATAGTCAACCTCCTAACCTTGTTCCCTTTTAATATAACTTCAGTTGTTAGTGGAACTTTTACCGAAAAATTTTGTAGTAGTAGTATAGAAATAGTGAAAAAGATAGGATCTTAATATTGTTTGTTTATGCTTAGGGTAAAAACTCTCAAAAAAAGTCCCATATCAGGCACCTATACTCTCTGCCTTCCCATCATATAATTCCAGTTTTACTCAAAAATAATTACTATGCAGGACGACCAAATTTTGGAGGTTCTGCTAAAGTATAGATTTTTGTTTCAGTAGCGATCGCTTCTCGCAGATGTAGTGGTACCTGCAACATTCCTAATAAGGTAGTGCCATCCAACATCCGGAACCCACCAATAGTTTTTTCTTTCAGAAGTTTATCAATCATTTCTGGTTCAGGGCGACTATTAACCATTTTCCTAGAGCCCAGTGCAAAACCCCAAGGTCGACCATAAGTAGGAATATTACTATTATAAGATTGAACAAAAGGAAATACAGCCTTCATTGTATTAACAATTCGAGCATGAAGTTTCATTTCACCAGGGGAAACAGGACCTGCCTGTACAACAAAAAATCCTCCCGGGGTAAGTACCCGCAGAATTTTTTCAAAATATTCCTTTGTAAACAATTGAAATGATGGTCCCTCTTCAATAGGATCAGAAAGATCAGAAATGACCACATCCCAACTCTCACCAAAAGTCTCCAAAAATTTTAAAGCATCACCAATGACCAACTGGAGGCGGGGGTCATCAAAAGCATTGGCATGCATCTCCGGCAAATATTGACGACAAGCTTCTACTACTTCTCCATCAATATCAACCATGGCCACTTTTTCTACACTTTGCCAACGGAAAACTTCCCGAATAGTAGCTCCCTCACCACCACCAAGAACAAGAACTTTGCGAGGAGACCCATGACAAATCATAGCAGGATGGACCAGGGGTTCATGGTATAGAAATTCATCCCCTGTACAAGACTGCCATTTACCATCAAGAACCAGTGCCTTACCATAAATACCTGTTTCTACAATGTACATTTCTTGGTAAGCAGTTTTTTTGTAGGCAAGTACCTTAGTAAGGCCATGAACATAAATATCCCAAGGTGTAATATGCTCACTTATCCACAGATCTGAAGCTACCATGTTATTTGCCATAAGGCCTACTCCTAAATAACTTATGTATTAAAATCAAGATGATTATTGTATTTATTATCATAAAATAACTATTTATTCTTAATAAATTTAATCTATAAACTAGAGGTTTTTAGAGATATTATTAACTTAATAGTTATGATTTATGACTATTATTATATTATCACAGTATTTTTACTTAAAAATTCAGAAAGTACCTAGTATTATCTCGAAATTTTTTTGTAGATAAATGCTGGGTATATAGTTATGCTTTGATGCGATTATATACAGTCTATTTTGGATATTTTGAAAAATCAAGTTATCCTAATGAGCGATCGCTAAATTTTTTTTGTCAAGTCAATATTACAAAGCTAAAAAAAAGTTAGTATACTAATCGACATTAAATAGGGTCTTAACTGAAAAGTTTTGCTGAGAATATTCTACTCATTATGCTAATTCCAAATGTTTGGCTATAGCTAAAATCACTTTTCTCTATTAATATTATTTCCACTTATTACTAAAGTATTTTTTTTTAAAATATTCTAACTATTACTACTTGTTGAACTCAATATAGTAATACTCTAAAGTTAATTTTTTTTACCCATCTTATAGTTTTGGGTATAGGGGTTTGAAGTCATCGGTTCAATAGGCAATGGTTTCAGAGTTTATTTATAGTTTTTGAACTTTGAAAACACTAGGTTATAGATTATATAAATTATCTATATTCATCATTTAAACCTTATTTTTTACTTTTGAATTAACAAATTTTAGCTGACAAGTAAATATAATTCATAGAATAAATTACTAGTGATACTACTATGAAAAATTATACAAATAAAAACTTATCAAATGTCTCTTTCAATCAGTGTGATGTAGAACTTTATGAGAGTAAATATTATTTTGTTTCTAGCTTGGCAAGAAATTTATTAGAGCTGCTAAGTATGCAAAATGGATAAAAAATTCTTGCTCTTGTTTGTGGTACAGGTAATCTAAATTATAAAATTACTACAAAAGGAGCAAATATTATAGGAATTGATAATACTTTTACTATAGTTTAGCGAGCAAACTGTTGTTATCCAGATACTGAGTTTTTAGTAGGAGATGAAATTAACATTGAGTTTAAATAAACATTCGATGCAGTATTTTCTAATATAACATTTGATTATATTTAACAACAAGAAAAATTTCTCACTGATATTTGGCGTCTAATAAAACTAGGAGGTCGTTTCCTCACATAATTTGGAATAAAAGGTAATGTTAAAACAATTATTAGTGGTATTTATGAAGCTTTAGATGCTGCTGGTTATGGCAGTAATAAAAAGCTTAATTCTTGATATTTTCCTAGTATTAGAGAATCTGCTAAACTTTTAAAATTAAAAGTTCTTTTATCGATTTTTGCAACTTTATTAGGAATACTAACTAAACTTAAAAATGGAGAAAATGGTCTACGTAATTGGATTAATATTTTTGCGATTTGTTTTTTTCAAGGGATTCCTGAAAAAAAGCAAAATGTTATTATTGATGATATTAAAAATAGATTGCGTCCTAATCTATTTTATAAAGGTCAATGGATAGCTGATTACAAAATAATTATAATTATGGCTTTTAAGGAAGGGAAAGATCATAAATAATGACTGAATTATTTAATTTATTAGGGAGTCATATTCGTGATTAATAAGTAATAATTATATTCTTGGCACAGTATAGGTTAAAAAAATTGCTATTACTGACTTATTACTTAATAGCTGAAGTTTTGCTCTTAAGTCTTACATTATATTATTTTGGGGAATTAGTGTTATATTAAATTTTACTTATAGGATTAAAGAGAAAAATACAAAGTGATAGGTTTTAAGAAGTAACTTAATAAAGAATAGGCAAAAGAAAACAAAAAAATTAAGTACAACTAACCCTCAAAAAATATAGATGAGAACCTAAGTTTTATTTTTCTTATTTCGAGTATTAATCCATTGCTTGGCACGTCTAACTGCCTCTTGTCGAGAGGAAGCTAATGGTACTGCTACAACACAACCATTATTATAATTAGCCCAAACTGCATAAGTAGCAGATCCATTCATTTCACCTTGGTCAATTTCGACCTTCCAACCTTTATATTCGAAGGTAAGTATAATATGAGGAAAATCAGGTTCAATCATTATAGTATGGCTAAATTAGCTATAGTTATCTCAAAATACTTCCAAATTATTTTTCGGAAATTATCATATTTTCGAGTCTATATAAAATATTCAATAATTAGAGGAAGAAAAAACTTTAGCAAAAACTTCAACTCTAGCATTAGAATTTCTAGTTTTCAAGTAGATAGAGTCTTGGTTTGGGTTTGATAAGCTAGGAGAAAATAATTGCTATTGAGATGGGATTATATTATACAACTTCTCAGTAGAATAGCATAAATGATTGAGAAATAGTATTACTTCCTAAAACCATCAATATTAGCATAAGCACTATAAACAGCTTTGACATTATACCAATTCAAAAATATTCGAGAAATTTCTAAAGCCAATTGTGATTTACCTCGGTCAATTAACCATTGTAAAAAAACTGCCATTGTTTTCTCATTTAGTCTCCCACCTAGTGATAAAACTCCCCATAATAACTTGTGGAAATAAGTCATTTGAATCATAATTTTTACTTCCAATATAGGATGTTTTTGATAGAATAAAACTCCCATTTTTCCTCTTTGAATTTCTCTGTCAATCATTCTTGGCAATTGCTCCAAAGAAAAGGGTGGATGCCAATGATAACCTACTGCTTCTGAGCATTTAATTAATTTTAAACCTAATTTTTTTAGCCTAATTCCTAACTCTAAATCTTCCCAACCATACTGGTTAAAATTAGTATCAAATAATCCAGCTTCAATTAACCAATGACGAGCGATCGCTACATTTCCAGTAGCAAAAAAAGCTGCTGAAAAATCCGTCAATTTTAATGGTTCTAAAGTGGGAAAATCAAAATTACAAGTATTAATTACTCTGCCATAAGTAAAGATACAGTTTGATTTTTTGCCATATTTAATTAAAGTATTTGCATGGGCCTGAAGAAAATTATCTGTTACTACTAAGTCACTATCTATAAAAATAATAAAATTTCCCCTAGCTACTTCAACTCCTAAATTTCTGGCTGCTGCTGGTCCCTGGTGAGACTGAGGCCAAAGTTGGAGATGGGGAAATTCTGTGGCATTAGCTTTTAGCCAGGGGATAGTATCATCTGTTGAACCATCATCGACAACTATTACTTCATATTCGGTTATGTGTTGTTCATAAGTTTGACTTTCTAGGGCACGGAGGCATTTTTCTAAAATTCCCAGGCGATTATAAGTGGGAATAATTATACTAAAAAACATAGAGTCAGTTATTTATATTCAATCCTGGGTAGTGCTACTTGGGTCCTTAGTGAAAGATATGGGGGCATGATAATTTTTCTTCTTGGAGAAAAGGAAAAACTCAAGATTAGGGTCAAATAGTGGGAAGAATACTCCCCATCACCCCAACTACTCAATTCCCCCCAACCCAACCCCCATTTTACTTACTCAAAAACCATTACGGGAGCAGAACTACCAAATCCTTTTTAGTTTTGACTTTTCCTAAGATTTTTAATCCGAGGACTCCTAAAAGTTCCGTCGCGCTATATCTGTCACTTAAAAAGATTGCCTAAAAAGATTGTGTTTTTGCCCTCCTGTGTTGGTTCTGATAGGGACTATTGTTGGGGAAGGTGGCATTATTCAAAATTATAACTTTGGACGTTTACTGTAGAGTCTAAGTAAAACTCAAATTTAAAATTCAAAAATCAGAAAAACTTTTGGTTTCCTCTGTAGTAAAATTTATTAAGGTTTTTATTGGCATAAAAAAAGTTTATACTTTAATTAACAATAAAGCTACAGATTTAGTTTAATAATAATAACTCAGTTGTTAATTTTTGAATAAAAATATGAGTCGTGCTACTAAAGTTGTGCTAGCTTATTCTGGAGGAGTAGATACTTCTGTTTGTATCCCTTATCTGAAAAATGAATGGGGAGTAAAAGAAGTAATTACCCTAGCAGCAGATTTAGGTCAAGGAGATGAATTAGAAGGAGTTCGGAAAAAAGCATTAGATTCTGGGGCAGTAGAATCTCTAGTCATAGATGTTATTGAACCTCTAATTAAAGAATATGCTTTTCCTGCTATTCAAGCAAATGCTCTATATGAAAATCGCTACCCTCTAGCAACAGCATTAGCTCGACCTCTAATTGCCAAAATATTAGTAGAGGCAGCAGAAAAATATGGTGCTGATGCTATTGCCCACGGTTGTACAGGAAAAGGTAATGACCAGGTAAGGTTTGATGTTGCTATTGCCGCACTAAATCCTCAAATTAAGATTCTTGCACCTGCGCGGGAGTGGGGAATGAGTCGGGAGGAGACTATTGCTTATGGTGAAGAGTATGGCATTCCGGCTCCTGTGAAAAAATCTTCCCCTTATAGTATAGATAAGAATTTATTGGGGATGGCGATCGAAGCTGGTGAGTTGGAAGATCCTTGGGTGGAGCCCCCAGAAGAAGTTTATGGGATGACTAAGGCGATCGCTGACACTCCCAACGAACCAGAATATATAGAGATTGGTTTTGAGCGGGGTATTCCTGTTAGTCTTAATGGTCAAGAAATGGGTGGTATTGAGTTGATAACTAAACTTAATCAGATAGCAGGAAACCATGGCATTGGTCGAATTGACATGATTGAAAACCGTCTGGTGGGGATTAAGTCGAGAGAAATTTATGAGTCTCCGGCAATGTGGGTGTTAATTCAAGGACACCGAGATTTAGAGAGTTTGACTTTAACTGCTGATGTAACTCGTTATAAGCGGGGTATTGAGGAGACTTATAGTCAGTTGGTTTATAACGGTTTGTGGTTTAGTCCGTTGAAGGGTGCATTGGATGCTTTTATTCAGCAGACCCAGGAAAGGGTGACTGGTGTTGTGCGGGTCAAGTTGTTTAAGGGTAATGCAATGGTTGTTGGTCGTAAGTCTGATAATTCTTTGTATAGTTTTGACTTAGCGACTTATGGTGCGGAGGATGAGTTTGACCATAAAGCGGCGGAAGGATTTATTTATGTTTGGGGTTTGCCGACTCGTGTTTGGTCAGAGAAACTCCGGGGTTAATAGCTGGGTGATTTTTTAAGTTTGATTAGTTGTTCCTGTAGGGATGAAATATTAGTCTCTACAGGAATAAGTATAATTACTAATTTATTGGCATCTTCTAATTCTTAGATTTTTTTTGCCTGGTAAAAATTCAGCTTGTATAGATGCATAATTAATTTTGTATACTTGCTTATTATGATTAGATCATAATCAAAATTTATGGTACTACTAGAATTTATCAAAATTCTACAGAGGATTTATGAAAGGGTTTTTAAGACTTTATCTATTTTCACTTAATACTTGGTCAAAACAATCTTTTTAATAGAAACCCAAGTTTCTAGGTATTTAAATTACATATTCTTTGATTAAAAAAATAGTGGCAATCCTCTGAAAATTAATTTTGATAGTCAAAATTACTATTTTTATATCTTAAAATTTAATGTTTCACAGCTTACTTAAATTATTGATGAAAATAAAATAAATAATAGTTATGGTTAACTAAAGTGAGCATTTTTTAGATATCAGATAAAATTGCTAAAAACTATCAATATAAATTCAGAAATTATAACCAATAAAATTATAAAAAAGATTATATTTTGATGTGAAAATATAATTGATTATGCAAATAAATGATTCAATTCTTCTTTGCACTTATCCTCAAACTTGGCTTGGGTAATTAGACCACTTATCAACTCTTTTTGAAGAATTGATAAAATCTGATTTTGCTGCTGCAGTTTAAGCTCAAACTTGGCTTCAAACTCAGCTTCATTAATTGAACCTGCTTTCAATTCTTTACCTATATCTTTAAGAAAATTCTTTTGTTTTTTCTTGAGGGAACGGAATACCCAAGGAGCCATAAATTCTGATTGAAGTTCTTGCCATATTCCCCGTTGGTTTATCTCAGCATCAGCTTCTGCCAAGAATAACATAATTGCAATTTCTCTAGGGCATTCGCTAATATAATCATAATAAACTCGAGCTAAACCTTCTTTTACTAAGATGTGCTGTACAAAAGTACCATCTAGTAAATAAACTTCACCAAAACAACGTGGCGATCGCCCTGGTCGGTTTTCTTCTCCAGTAACTTTAACTTTGACTTGATTATCACTTTTTTGAACTAATTCTTGGAGCCTATCTTTACCTTTTTCTCCCCATTCAAATTGACTACGATATATTGGATTTTTATTTTTATGATTCATTTTTTCCACCTGTGAATCTCCCCATCCTTTAGGAGTTTCTGGGGTATCAATATAAACAAAACGGACAGTCATTTCTACCTCAGAACCATTAGCAACAACATTAAAGGTGTCGGCATCTGAGACTTTCTTAACTGTGTAAGTTTCAAGAGAATCAAAATATGATGGAGCAGGTAGTTTGACCTGGCCTAGGTTAGTTAAAATATTCTTGATTATTTCTTTCATTAATCATTAAAAGTTGCTAGCTATCTACAAATAGAATGGTTTCCTAAGTTATGAGATAAATATATTGATAGTTTTAAGGAATTGGGATAGGAAACAAGCCAAAAATATTTATCTCATTAATTATACTATATTTAGTTGGGAATCTACTGTAAGTACTATTATTATGCCTCATAATCACGATTAAGCGCTATATTTTAGGATAGAGATTAGGCATTAGTAGGGACATTATATTTTTTTATTTTTTAAATTTCCGTATAGGGGGAAATTTTGATAATTTCTGTGGGATAATTAATCTTATCATGACTTACATAAAACCGCCATATCTAGTAGGGGCTTTCTGTTCGTCCTGTTGATTTTTTATTATTGGAGATGTCTATTCTATCCACAGTTTCAATGCTTTGAATTTTTATCAATTAAATTAGACTTACGCAAATAAAACTAGAAACCCTATTTTTTTCTTAGATGTCTATTCTTAAAACAATGATTTATCACATAAACCAGGTTTATTTGCCTAATTCCTATTAAATACTATAGCTATTTATTGTTTAATATTTTATAAGATTTACCAATTTAATCACAGTTAAAGTATTACTTTTAACTGTGAAATTCTAACTTTTACTTTGAAACTTGAAGTTTGGACTTTAATTTTTTGAAATTTTGACTTTGAAATTTGAAAATTTGATTTTAAACTTCTAAACTATAACTTTGAAACTATAACTTTGAAATTTTGACTTTGAGCTTTTGACTTTTAACTTCTAAACTCTAACTTTGAACTTTGAACCTTTG
Source organism: Trichodesmium erythraeum IMS101 (assembly GCF_000014265.1). Lineage (NCBI taxonomy): Bacteria > Bacillati > Cyanobacteriota > Cyanophyceae > Oscillatoriales > Microcoleaceae > Trichodesmium > Trichodesmium erythraeum. The sequence goes on along the minus strand of NC_008312.1, from coordinate 1,399,182 downwards.
AATTTTGACTTTTGACTTCAAAATAAATGTTTACAAATTTTTTCATCAAAAGACCAGTATTTGCCTCAGTGTGTTCCCTACTAATTATCCTAATTGGATTAGTCGGTTATATCAGTCTACCAGTACAAGAATTTCCTAGCATTGATACCCCAGTAGTCAGTGTACGAACCAACTACCCAGGAGCTAGCCCAGAAGTAGTAGAAACAGAAGTAACAGAAATTCTGGAAGCAGAAATTAATGGTGTTGAAGGTGTGAAAACTCTGACATCTAGCACCAGGGAAGGTTCAAGTTCCATAAACGTTGAATTTCAACTGAGTCGCAATATAGAAGCAGCAGCTCAAGATGTTCGTAGTCGTGTCTCCCGTGCCATGAGAAGACTTCCCAATGAAGTTGATGCACCAGTAGTTTCTAAACGAAGTAGCGATGAAGAAAGAATTATTTGGCTTTCCCTAACTGGGGAAAAATATTCATCATTAGAATTAAGCAACTATGCCGATAAATTCATTAAAAATATCTTAGAAACTGTTAATGGAGTGGGTAGTGTTTTTATCGGAGGCGAACGTCGTTACGCCATGCGACTATGGTTAAACCCCCAAAAAATGGCTGCTCGAAATATTACTGCTTTAGATGTCAAACAAGCTCTTAGACAACAAAACGTAGAAATTCCCAGTGGTAGAATAGAAGGAAAATCTACAGAATACCCCATCCGCACTATTGGTCGTCTACAAACACCAGAAGCTTACGAAAACTTGGTGATCAGACGCAATGATGACACCTCTCTGACAAGATTCAAAGATATTGGTAGAGCAGAAATTGGAGCAGAAAGTAATCGCACAATTGCTCGCTATAATGGTAAACCAGCAATAGGTATTGGAATTAGTAAGCTTTCCGGAGCAAATATCATAGAAGTTGCCACAAGTGTCAAAACTAGGATGAAAGAATTATCTAAAGATTTTCCCGATGGAATGGAATACTACGTCAGCGTTGACTACTCAACATTTGTGGAAGTTGCCATCAAAGAAGTCTGGAAAAGTTTGCTATTCGCCATCTGTTTAGTTGTCTTAGTTATCTATATGTTTTTGCAAAATTGGCGGGCAACAATTATTCCTACTATCACCATTCCCATTTCCCTCATTGGTGCCTTTGGGGTAATGTTTTTCATGGGATTTTCTATCAACACTCTCACCTTATTTGCTCTAACACTTTCAACAGGTTTGGTAGTAGATGATGCTATTGTGATCTTAGAAAATATTGTTCGATATATTCAACAGAAAGGCAAAACTCCCATGGAAGCTGCAATATTAGGAGTCGGGGAAGTTGTATTTGCTGTCATTGCCACAACCATTGTCTTAATTGCAGTATTTCTACCTGTAGGATTTTCCGGTGGGGGTGCAGGGCGAATATTTAATGAATTTGCCCTAACTATTGCAGTGTCAGTAGTGTTTTCTACCTTTGTTGCTCTGACATTAGCACCATCATTGTCAGGGCGAATTCTTAAAAAACAAGAACCAGAGGAACAAAAAAATTTTATCTCTCGTTTATTTACCATTCCCCTTAATTTATTTGATTATGCTCTCAGTCGCATTTCAGTAATATACGATCGCTCATTACGTCTGTTGATGAGAATCAAACCATTAGTAATTTTAGGATTTATCCTATCTTTTTGGATAATAGTTTGGTTATTTCAACAGTTGCCCCAAGGATTTTTGCCCACAGAAGATCGCGGAAGAGTATTTGTTTCTGTAACTGCACCAGAAGGGGTAAGCATTGAATATACTGACAATGTCATGGGTCAGGTAGAAAATAAACTTGCTCAAGTTCCCGAAATGAAAGGTTATTTCAGTATTACTGGGTTCGGTCGTTCAGCTCAAGCTAACCGAGCTTTTGCTTTCACCAACTTGAAACCCTGGTCAGAACGGACAAAACCAGGGCAAGCACAACAAGAAGTTGTCAAAAAGTTATTTAGAGCATTTGCACCAATTACAGATGCACGAATATTTCCAATTAATCCTGGTTCATTACCTGGTACTGGTCTTAGTCGCTCCATACAGTTTGTCTTGCAGGGAAATGATTTTGAAGAGTTAGTGCGAGTATCTGAAGAATTTAACAATGAGGCGCAACAGTTACCCCAACTAAAAAATGTTGACACAGATTTAAAAATTAATAAGCCTGAGATCGTAGTAGAAATAAATCGTTACCAAGCTGCTAATTTAGGGATATCGGTAGAGAATATTGCTCAGACATTACAAATTATGATGGGTGGGGAAGATATTACGAATTTTACTCAAGGAAACCAGCGCTATGATGTAATTGTGCGGGCTGAGGATGAGTTTCGCAATAATCTCCAAGATATTGAGGATCTATATGTGCGAACTGAGCAAGGGGTGATGATACCTTTGAGTAATGTGGTGACTGTGAAGACAAGCACAACTCCTCCTGAGATTAATCATTTTAACCGCTTTCGTTCGGCAACAATTACAGGAAGTCCGGCTCCAGGAGTTAGTTTGGGTGAGGCATTGCAAGCATTATACGATTTGGCGGATCGGGTTTTACCTGCTGATATGCGGATAGATCTAAAGGGTGAGTCATCCCAGTTTCGAGATGCTGGTCAGGCAACGACATATATTTTTGGGTTGGCATTAATTTTTATTTTCTTAACTTTGGCAGCTCAGTTTGAGAGTTATATCGACCCGCTGGTGATTTTATTGTCGGTACCTTTATCTTTGTTGGGTGCTTTTGGGGCGTTATGGTTGGCAGATTTAGAGGTGAATGTTTACAGTCGTATTGGGTTAATTATGTTAATTGGTTTGGCAACTAAGAATTCAATTTTGATTGTGGAATTTGCTAACCAGTTATTGGCAGAGGGAATGTCTATTACTAAAGCTGCTATTGAGGCATCGCGGTTGCGGTTTCGTCCGATTTTGATGACAGGGTTTTCGACAATTTTTGGGGTGATGCCCTTGGCGTTTGCTTCTGGTCCAGGCGCTGCTAGTCGGGTTTCCATCGGAATGTCGGTTATGGGTGGAATGTTGGTGTCTACAGTTTTGACTTTGTATGTAGTGCCTGTGTTTTATGTGGTGATGGGGAAGAGTTTGCAGTTCGGTTTATTTCGTAAGCATGCTCAATATTCGGCAGATGGTGATGAGATTAGTAATGGTTCTGTTAATGGAAATAGTAAAACTGCTCCTGTTAATGATAAAAATCAGGATAGTGCGGAAAAATTGAGCAGGTGATAGTTGGGTTGTAAGTATTCAGCAGTCAGCTATCAGATATGAGTTATTAACTTAGTTATATTGGAAGGAGGAATTAGTTAGTCTCTAAGGAGAATTACAAAGTTCTGTTTGCACAGAATTTCGTTCGCGTAGCATTCCGAAGGTAGCCTTAGCGCTGAAGCTGACTGTTAATTGTTGAATGCTTATATTGGAGTTGAGGAGCGATCGCTTTTTTCGATAATGTAGTACTACCTAAATATAGTAATACCTATTTAGGGTGAGGAGATTAGTCAATTCTGTTCGCGGAGCATTTTCCCCAGAAAAATTCATTCAGGGATGACTTTTTGTCCCAGTCTTTTACTCAAGTAAATTTTCAATATCGCTGCCATAGTCAATACTACTTAAAAGCTCTATAAATTCTTTGATGACTAAATCTGGTTCTAGAAAACAGCTAATATCTTCGTAATGTTTGATAATATTAATATTAGTATTTGATAATAAGCGATCGCTATTTTTTTCTGTATGACTAGCTACCCCATTATTTAATCCTTTTTCTGTTAAACTTTGACTTACATCAAATGGTATTCCCTACTTTTCACCTTTGCCAAAGTCGTCGTAAAGCAGAACCCACTACATCAGAATAACGCAATTCTCCTGACATAATTTTTGTCATAATATTAGTAGCATGAGGTCGCTTCACACCTACTTGATAACCAATATGTGAAAAACGAGAAAATCCTTGAGCTAAACGTTGTGCCCATACCATATCTTTCCCCCATTCTTCATTAATTATTTGAGTATACTTTTCTAAAGCAAATAAATCACCATTTAGAGAATTATGTATTGCTCTTGCTGCTTTAACACCTGTAAATATAGAAGGGCGAATTCCTTCTGCAGTAAAAGGGTCAACAATACAAGCTGCTTCTCCTGCTAAAACAGCATTTTGAGTATGTAATTTTTGATTTCCATTCCATAAACATAAAGGATGACCAAACTTCTGAACATTTTGAATATTTACCTCAAACATACTCGTATATTCTGTTAATAAAGCCGTAAAATTTTGACCGTGTTTTCGCCAAAATGTACCAACCCCTATTGAGTATCCATCAGCTTTAGGAAAATTCCAAACATAGCCATTATTTAACATCCCAAACTCAAAATAAGCACTATCAATTTTCTGATTTTTAACTGGTATTTCTATTTCCATCGCTCCACCAGCAAAACGTTTACGATTTTTAAATCCTAACCATTTTGCCATTGAACCTTTAGCACCATCAGCAGCAATTAAATAGGGAGAAGTAAATGACTGATTATCTGTATAAACTTGCCAATTATTGTTCTTAAATTCTATACCTATAACTCTAGTTTTATCTCTAATTTCAGCCCCTTGTTTTTGTGCTTTTTGAATAATAAAATAATCAAAAATTTCTCGACGTACCATCCAAATAGGTTGTTTATTTTGTAATTTTACTTCTACTAAATCGCCTTTTTTCCAAGTATAACAAATGGAGTTAATTTTCAAAGAAATAGCTGGTGTAAAATCAAAATCAAACCATTCTTGAACAATAGGAGAAACTCCACCTCCACAGGGTTTATATCGAGGTAAAGTTTCTTTTTCTAAAACTAATACAGAACGTCCGTTTTTTGCCAGATGATATGCAGCACTTGCTCCTGCGGGTCCGGAACCAACTATTATACAATCAAACATTATAATCAAGTAAAAATAAGAAATAAGGAATATAATATACCATTTTTAGGGGACTACCCTGTCAGTCAAACAATTATAATTACCTTAATATTTTTGTCTGAGCAAACTGTACCATTGCTAAATAAATACTATTATACAAAATATTTATAATCATACAACTATTTAGTTTTTTGAGGTATAGAGGCATATATTTTTTCATACATACATATAGAAATTCCATTTCAATTAAAATATTTTTGTGGTATTTACTAAGTTATACAAAATTAGGATATAAAAATAATCTCCCCGGCGGTAAATTTAAAAAATATTCTCTTATGCTTGGGGAATTTGGTATCAGAAATTAAAAGTTAGAGTTAGAAAGATTTTCTCTGAAAATTAATAAAAATTTTCGTAACCAGTTAAGAATTTATATAATACATTAAGAATATAAATTTAAAACCTGGATATAGTACTTAAGTTTTTGATGAAAAATGAAGTTTACCTTATTTATAGTGATAATAATGAAAAATAAAATATTATCCGATATAAGACAAGAATATAAAGAGATTTATTAGAAAATAATCTCCAATCAAATAATATTCTATCCTCTTTTATCTAGACTCAAACAAATATTTAATCTCGCATTATTTATAGTATAAAACTATTTTTCATGACTCCTTTTTAAGAGATTTTTATGAATACAAAAAAAAGTATATTTATTCCAACAAGGAAATTAGAGAAATAAATTTTTATAGCTGTAATATACACCAAGAAACATTTTTATGAGACTATGGGTGAGGTGAGCAGCTAAAAAATACATTTTGAATTAGGTTCAGTAAAACTAAGTTAACAAAACTTGCACCGCCTGTCTTTTTGCCCTTCCTTTTTTCCATCATACTTAGAACAAAAGACAGGATTAATAATTTGCATTTTATCAGTGCATAAATATTAAAGCATCAGTTATCCTTTTTCTCAAAAAAATCTAATAACTCCCATCATAATAATCTCTATAATAATTTCTTTTTTCTAACTCCCTACCATCAGGCCCAACATTCCCATACCTAGTCCATCTTGGTGTCACTGGTTTAGATTCAATAGTAGGTTTGCGATCGTAAAAACTGGGCTTTTTCGGAAAATTTTTCACAGGTATATCTTTAGCTACTTTCCTCATAAACTGTTGCCAATTATAAGCTGCTGTACTACTCACACCCCAAGTAGGTTTATTATCATCATTACCAAACCAAATTCCAGTTGCCACTTGGGGAATATAACCAATAAACCACAAATCTCGGGCCTCTTCAGTCGTACCAGTTTTACCTGCAACAGGGCGATCAGACAAATAAGCATTCGCTCCGCTACCATATTTCACCACATTCTCCAACATCCAGGTAACAATTGCCGCACTATCCTTATCTAACACCTGCTTTGGTTTAAAATTACTCTCATAGATAACCTTACCGTTTTGATTAATTACTTTTTTGATTCCATGAGCTGGAATATACTTACCCTGTGCAGCAAAAGTCGCATAAGCATTTGTCAGCTCTAATAAATTAACCTCCCAACTACCCAACGCCATAGAATAAGTAGCCTTAACCTCAGATTTAATCCCCATATCCTTAGCTAAATTAATCACAGGTTCAAACCCTACATCTATCAACACCTGCACTGCCACCACATTTACAGAATATGCCAAAGAATCAATCATTGATCGCCAACCACCATACTTTTTACCATAATTTTTGGGTTTATAACCATCTACTGTAAACGGTAAATCTCGATAACCATTAGTCGGAGGAATACCAGCAGCAACCGCAGCAGCATAGACAAAACTTTTAAAAGTTGAACCTGGTTGACGTTGCGCTTGAATAGCTCGGTTAAATTCACTCTTAGCAAAATCTCGACCTCCTACTAACGCCTTAACCTCTCCAGTATTAGCATCAATAGCGACTAATGCTGCTTGGTCAAACCTTTGACGATAACCATCAATATCAACAGCTTCTTGAATTACTTTTTCCCCTATTTCTTGCCAACGCCTATCCAGAGTAGTTTCTACAGTTAAACCTCCTGCCATTATAACTTCTGAGGAAACATATTTCGGTAACTCTTTCTGAATATAGTTAGCAAAATATGGAGCTTCAACTATGAGACGTTTTGGCGCACTAGGTTTTATTTTCATTGGTTGAGCGATCGCTCTTTTTGTTCGCTCATCAGAAATCAAACCTGCTGCTTGCATTTCTTTTAATACTAGATTTCGCCGACGTTTAGCAGCTTCTTCGTTAACCAAAGGTGAATATTGACTGGGTGCAGGAGGCAAACCTGCCAAAGTTGCCATTTGTGCTAAAGTTAGTCCGAAAACTGGTTGGCTAAAGTAAACCCAGGCTGCATCAGCGACTCCATAAGTACCTGACCCCAGATAAACTATATTTAGATATAATTCTAGAATTTCTTCTTTAGATAGCTCATTTTCTATTTTCCAAGCTAGCATTGCTTCCCGAAGTTTACGCCAAATACTTTGTTCCATATCAAGGAAAACCATCCGTGCTAACTGTTGGGTAATAGTGCTACCCCCTTGAACTATATCTCTAGCAATTATATTCAATATAAATGCTCGAATAACTCCTGGATAATCAACTCCTCTATGTTCATAGAAACGTCTGTCTTCAACAGCAATAAAAGCTTGAACTAAAGGAGTAGGAATATCTTGTAATTTAATTTTTTCTCGAGTGGCAGGTCCGGTTTGTTGTATAATTTTACCATCTGTAGCTTTGATCGTTAAAGTACCATCTCTTCTATAGGAGGAAATATCGGCAACTTCTGGTAAGCTTTGCTCTAATTTTCGCCACATCCACCCACCGTAAATCATAATACTACTAATTCCAATCAAACCTAACCCTAACCATAGCTTCCAACTCAATAAAATTCCTTTTATATTTACGTCTATAACCTTTTTACCTGTCTTTTTTTCTACAGGATTAACTTTTTTTTTCTGGCTTTTTCTGCCATCAAATTTTGGTGCTTGTAAGGGCTCTTGAAATTTTTGACTCAACATATTTGATACAGGATTAAAATTATTTTTATTGTTCCTAACCTGAGACTCTATATACTTAGATTTTCTGATTATATCAGCCTCTGTTTCTGAGAATATCTCTTTAATATTTTTCTGTTTTTTATTTGCCACTTTTTTCTCTTATATTTGTTTTTATACTATCAGAACTGACTTAAAACAAGCTTTGAACAACAATGATTAGGGTAATAAACCCGGTTTATTGGTTAGTTTGCGTAATTCCTGAGAATTAAAACTTTATTAGTTATATCAAATTCGGTAGCAGGTATATAGCCACGACTATCCTAGAGGTCTATATTACTACTGAAGCTAGAGTCTGACAACAGATTTTATCAAGGGTTTGGTAAAGCAATAGACAGGGAAGATCGCTAGGTTATAAAAGTTGAGAAAATTGTAGTTGATACACCCTAACTATACCCTTTTTTTTCAGTTAAGTTATCAGTTGTCAAAGATTACTAGAGATTACTTTTTATACATAAATGTATGACTTTTCCTATTCTAAAAAAAGTTGAGAAAATTATAATTGATAAATATTAACATACCTAGCTTCTTAAACAGTTAATTATGCATGAGTTTCCATTTCTACTATTGTACCAATTTATTGAACCAAAATTAAATCAATATGATAAATAATTGATGACCGATGAGTAATAACTATACTAATTATATCCTTAAAAAAGTTTTTTTACAGACTTTTGAATTAATTTTTATGACTCTGAGTCTAAAGCTGAAGTTGCTTCATCTAAAATGACAATTTGGGAATTTTTTAACAAAACTCTGGCGATTGCTTTTTTTGTCTTTTTTCTCCTGATAATTTCACTCCTTGCTCCCCAATAATAGAGTTATAACCATCAGTAAAATTCAAGTCGGAAGTTGTGATATTTAATTGTTTCTATTGCTATGATTAATTTCTTTATCTGTGCCATTTAACCTACCGTAAACAATATTATCTTGTACAGTATCGAAGAGTTATAAATTTTCTCTCTGAACATTGCCAATATGGGATTATAATAAACTTCAACTTATATCTCATATCCGTACAGTAAAAAAACATTTTTATAGAAATAAAAAAGTTTCTAATTAGACCCAAATACTTGGGCAAATTCCAATTAATTGTTTACTGCTAATATCATCTTTTTTTTCATAATTAATTATAGTAATATCTGTTTTCTTAAAAGTCATCATCACTTTTTATAGTAATCCTAAATAACTTGTAATATTTTTGCTTAGGTTTGGCCTCCAAATTTATATTTTTCCTTGATTTTTGTTACCCAAATCTTACTATTTTTTTTATCAAATTATTTAGGATTATTATAGTTAAATTATTAGCATTTTTCCTATTGTTTTCATCCTTATTTCTTCAATACTAAACTCCTGCATGACCTAAAGCTAAACCTGTAATTAACATACCTAATACTAAAAAAGGTTGAGCGCTTGCTTGATATTTTACATCATTTTCTAGAGGGTTTCTGAGAAAATACATATCCTGAAAAGTAATCTGAGGAATTACCATTAACAACAAAATAACAGCATACAAATTTTCTTTAATGCTAATTAAATAAACTGCAACTCCAGCTTGAAAAATATCAATCATTAATACACATATCCAAGCAGCAGTACCAATACCAAACATTACAGGTAAGGATTTTAAACCTAACTTTTCATCTCCCTCTACACTCTTAAAATCATTAACTACTGCAATTCCTAATCCAGCAAAACTATAAAACAAAGTCAGAATTACAATAGTTAAATTTAGCTCTCCAAATAAAGCATGACCAGTCCACCAAGGCAAAGCAATATAACTAGAACCTAAAGCATAATTTCCTAACCAACCATTTTGTTTTAACTTCAGTGGTGGTGCCGAATAAATATAAGCTAAAAATGCACCTAATAAACAAAGCATAGTAAGAATTGGAAATTCGTGACCAGCAGACAAATCTAAGAGATATGATAAACCAACTCCTGCTAATAACAAAAAAACAATTTGAGTCACAACTTGAGAAATAGAAATTGCACCAGAAGGAATGGGTCGATAAGGTTCATTAATAGCGTCTATTTCCCGGTCATAAAAATCATTTAAAGTTTGTGTATAACCCGCCATCAAAGGTCCTGCTAATAACATACAAGCAGCAGACATCAACACATTTTCTAGATTCCAACTATAATTTCCTGAAGATGCAGCACCGCATACTACTCCCCATATCAAAGGAATCCAAGTTATGGGTTTCATTAATTGCAGACGGATTTTCCAAATATTAGTTTCTCCACTTGCAGCACCTTTCATTCCTAATAGTTGTCTAGTTTTAGCAGTGCTATTTTCCAATTTTTCTGGTTCTTTATTAGTCATTTTTAATGAGATTATTCTGATTAGTAAAAGTAATTTATATAGAACTTAAGCTTCCCAAATAATCAACCGGGTTTATTACCCTAATTTAATACAAGATAATTGCAAATTTTAGTTCATAAACCCGATTTATGCATAAGTCCTCTTATACACTTGAAAAATGTTTTGTGATTTTATAATGTCCCTACAAAATTTTGGTTTTAGTTCTGTAGTTATCTATTGACAATTACTATAAACTTTTAACCAAACTCAAAATCAATCTTTTTTTCCTCTTCTCTACTTCCCATTCCTTTTAAAAAGAAATAATCAAATAATCGTCTTTGAACTTTGCACCACGAACAGGTCTTCCACTTAGGGGTGGAGGAAGGAAAATATTTCTTCTCTGGTCTCCTGCTTCTATAGTTACTTCTGGCCCATCTTGAATAAGTCCAATTTGTTTTTTATCAAAACTAGGTAAAAATAAACTTACTTGACTTTTTTGAATATCTATGATAATAGGCTTGGGAGCTTTAACTGCCTGGCTAAAATCTGGCAGAGCATCCATTAAAAGTTGCCAATTTTCATTAGAACCATGGGGAACTGGAGTTACAGATAATGGTGAAAATTCAGCAGTAATATTATCTACATTATCTGCTTGATTGAGAATTACTCCCCCCACAGTGAGATTAACTTGTTGGGCACTTCCCCATAAATATCTGGCTGTGGCGATCGCTGCCTTATCCTTTGTCGTAACCAAGTATGCTGCCACCCTGTTGGGGTCAGCTATAGTAGCTTTAGCATTATCTAAAAGTTCATTGATTTTTTCAGTCGGTTGAGAAAAATTATTCCCTGTCCAGTCAACATTTAAAATAGCATTACTAACAGGTTGAACAAATGGAGAAATAGCTTTGTAGAGGTCTGAGTCGAGAATAACTTGACGGAAGCGACGAATATACCAACTCATAATTTCTGCCGAACCCAAAAGTCTTAGTGTCTCTTTATCTCCGGTACCATCGTAAATAATCAAATCATATTTCCCACTAGCACTATATTCCTGCATAGCATTAATGGTCAGAATTCCTTCTACTCCTGGTAAAACTCCTAGTTCTTGACCATATACCTTTTTAAAGAAGGGTGTACGAATATATTCAGCTTCTAGTTTTTTCAGTTCTTTCCAACCGCTTTCTAGTAAACTTGCTGCCTGAATATGGACTGCTTTGAGATTCGAGTCTATTTCTGTTGGTTCTGGGCCAATATTAGCACCTAATATTAAGGATAATGTTGAAGCAGGTTCTTGTCCCACAAATAAAACTCGTTTACCTTGGCTAGCGTATCTTTTGGCAGTGGCAAATGCAATGGTTGTTTTACCTGTACCACCTTTACCCAAAAATGTATAAGTAATGGTCATTTTAATTATTAGTTAAGTTGATTAATAAACGTTTGATCACAAACAATACTTTAGTTGATATCATCATTTTTCTAACATTCTACACAAGCTTAGTATTGATGGTGTCTAGTAATTATTCTCCGAGTACTTTGTCTCAACTTCTTACTACCGGAACCTTTTAGATGGATCGCGGAAGCGTAGGGAATGTCCCTAATGTGGCTAATATATTCCGGTGAGATGTCAATCTAATCTTCCTTTAGAACTAATGTCTCTTCCGGGTCGCAGTGATTTGGATGTCAAAGTGGCCATCACGTACCAAAGTAACATTCAAAATATGGTGGATACTTGGAACATGGAAGTGCCGACGGGTCTTTTGGGGTTAGGGTGGAATATGTCATATGAAATAATTGCTATTGACAACAGAAATACGGGTGCTAATTATAATGACTAATATTACCTTGTTTCTGGTGGTTCGGCTAATCGTTTTTATCAATGTATCAAGATAGTCTAACTGATGATGGGGCAAGGAATTTTGAGACGGAAGATTATAAACCTTGGGGTATTTGCTATTACTCAAGGGATAAAAAATGGGTAATTATTAAGGAAAATGGGGTCAAGCAGAGAAAGCAACGGAAAGAGAGATAACTTATCTGAAAATAATCCATATATTCAACGGGGCGTAAAATAAGGTGGTAGTAATGGTAATGGGATAGATAGTACAACTAATACATCTGGACAGAAACCTTTTGCACTAGCTTAGAATTTAGCAGAAATCCAAAATACTTGGGGCGAAAAAGTTACTTTTAGTTATGAAGTTGACTTCAAAAAAATTGGTAATAGTGGTTATAAATATATCAAAGCTACTTAATTAATACTTTAGATGAACGTAGTGTTAATTCTGTCTATCAACTATTACAGTATGATGACATAGTAAGAGAGTATCAAACTCCCCACAAATATAGGGAAAAATAAAAAATTAATTATTATCAATATCAATATTAAAGGAAGTTTATTAGCTCTATTGAAGTGAGAGAATAAAAATTAAAGTTACTCTTATTTTCGCTTCAGTTTTATTATGAATCAAAAAATGTTTATTTGATTAATTTTAATAATACAGATTTCTAGAAATATTATCTAACAGGAATAACTCAGAAAAATGTAGATGGATAGTTTTGATAGCTAAAAATTTACCTTATAAAGCAGTATAATACGATAGTTATTTCTGGCTACCCAAAAATCATAGTTATAAACTAAAAAAAGAGTTACCAGAGCATTGACTTAGTCAAAGAATAAAGATACAACATAGCAAGAAATTACTTACTACTCTCGTGAACTGTACTCAGTTATACATGGAATCAATTCATACCAAACTCAAACTTAATAATAAACAGAAAATCCTGATGGCTCAATACGCAGGTTACTCACGATGTTGTTATTATTGGGACTTAAGCTTGAACGAATGCAGCATATAAAGATGGTTATCAACCCAATGTCCGTAAACTCAGAGAGGTTTTTTACTAATCATACAAAACCACTAATACCCTGGATGAAAAATTTTTTGTCTAGAGTTTATGAATATACTTTTATCCACTTAGTTAAAGTATTTAAGAGTTTTTTTCTTCGGAATACTTCGCAAATAATAGTTAGGTAAGTATCCAATATTTAAGAAAAAAGGTAAGTCTGATTCTTTTACAATTGATAATTTTGGAAAACCAATAGAATTAGATGGATGGAATCATAAACTACCTTTTATTGGTATGGTAAAAACTTATGAACCACGGCAGAGGCAACAACTAAAAAAATTATTATTAGCAGAAAAGTAGGTGATTGGTCTCTCGTTTCTAGCTATGAATTTTAGGTCGTAAAAACACCAAAAAAAACTGATATTGTTGGTGTAGGTTTAAGAGTGAACACTTTAGCTACATTAAGTGATGGAAAAGTATTTAAAATTGTGAAAACCAATTCATATATTTGAAGCTAAGTTATCTCAAATGCAATACCTAAATTCTCAAAAGAGGTGGGTTATGCTAACTTGAAGGCAGCACAACTGAAGATAGCCAGGTTGCTGAGAAAAGTAGTAAGCATCCGTCAAAACGGACTTCATAAACTGAGAATTTACTTAACCGAAAACCATGGCAAAATTGTCATAGAAAATTTGAATTTTAGGGTTATGTTTCCCTGGGTGACATAAAAAGCTAACTATCTTTACCCAAAAAAGCTTTACGAACAGCTTGAACAAAGGTCGAAATAGCTTTGTAGATGTTTGAGTCTAGAATAACTGTACAGAAGCAATAAATATACCAACTCATAATTTCTGGGGAACCCAAAAGTCTTAGTTTCTCTTGATATCCGGTACCATCATTAATAATGAAATTATATTTCCCACTTTTGTCTATATTTTTGCATAGCATTCTCTAAACTACAAATATTTGGAAAAGTCTAAAAAATTAGTTTAAAGGTATATAATATGGAATTCTAAGTAGATTAATGGTAGAGCTTTAAAAAGCCTACAGGAAATTTATATCTATTAAATTAAATGTGTTATTTACGCTATTTTCAAGTCAATTGGTATTAATTCCTTCAATAACAAACTTTTTCAGTAAGCTCTAATTATTAATCAGCTAAAGTCGAGAGAGATCGACTGTAAGAATGGAGGCATAAAATTTGGTAAGAGTAAGAATTAGACAGCATGTCAACCCTTTAGCTAGCAAATATCAACAGTCAGTAACTATCCCCAATTTTAGTGATATTTATGCAGATATAAAGAAACCATTATATTTGGATATTGGTTGTGCTAGAGGGAGATTTTTATGGCAGATGGCACAGGTAGAACCTGAGTGGAATTTTCTGGGTTTAGAAATACGGGAACCCTTGGTGATAGAAGCTAATAATTGGCGAGATGAAAAGGGTTTAAATAATCTGCATTATTTGTTTTGTAATGCGAATATTTCCCTGGGAAAAATATTTGAGTCTTTTCCAAAAGGAATTTTAAAAAAAGTCTCTATTTTATTTCCAGATCCTTGGTTTAAAAGACGTCATCAAACCCGTCGAGTTGTACAACCAAAATTAGTGGAAGATTTAGCAAATTATTTAACAGTAGGGGGAGAAGTTTTTCTGCATTCTGATATAGAAAAAGTAGCTAAGGAAATGTGTAATCGCTTCTCGGCTCATGGTTCATTTTATAGAAGTTATAATGATTGGTTAAAAGAAAATATTCTGCCAGTTTTATCAGAAAGAGAAAAGGTGACTTTAGGCAAAAATCAGCCTGTGTATCGGGCGTTATTTATTAAGTTAGAGGAACCTACTCCTAATATTATATCTCCTTGAATACTCACTGTGAGAAAATTTTATAGGATTGAGAATTGGGATAAATTAACATAATAAAAATATTTTTATTATGGTTAATTAGAGTTTGCTAAAAAAGTTTAATTGGTGAGATTATAGCTCAGGAATAAAATTCATAATTAAGGATTCATAACTATATCAAAATAGGATTTAATTAAGAAGTGTTTGGTATATTGGTCCCTTGATTTTTAGAAAATTATTTTCCCATTAATGCTGATAAATATAAGCAAAAAACCTAAAAAATAGCACTTTTTTTTTAATATAAAAAAACTTGATAATATCATGGTTTAATATTTCATCAGCAATTTCTTGTGAGCTAGAATTTATATAAGTCTATTAGGAGAGAATAAAGTTAATAAAAATTGAGCAAATTGAAAATTAATATATTTTTTTCACCTATTTTTCATCACCAAATTTGGAGTGAATACTTTGTGATATTTGATTTAATATTACAGAATATTCCAAGTATGTGAAGTACAAATATTTATTCTTAAATAGCAATTACCTTTATCTTCCTACCTGGGCATTTCAATTAAATAATTTAAATTTTGTGGCGTGGGTTCTTGCTCTCTAATACCGTGCCTAATTGAGACGAAATTCCTACTGAAATACTTCAGAAGTTTAGAAATATAGTAAAGAGTTATAAAATCTAATCATTATTGATCTTTTCGGCTTTCGCGGACATAAAAAACTACCTGACATGAATGGGTAACACCAATTCCTATGCATTAACGCTATAGTTAGATAATATTTCAAAATTTTTAGTTATTAACATACTCTTGTAATAACTTATTTAAGTGGTTTTATCCTTGTTAATATTAATTTTTAACAAATATTATAAACAAAATTAATTCCATATTTTCTAGCAAAATTATTAAGCACTTTTTTGAAATAATTAAGTAAACTTTGCCTACCATTATCGGCGTCAAATTCAATCCATTCATATTTAATAGAAAATGCATTTTAATACTCAAACACTTTCTGTAACTATCTTTTCTGTACAATTAATTTTATATAACCACTTATAATATTGTACGGACACCTTAATGCAAAGCTCCTCTCCCCACTCTCTTTCCCATCTGTATTAAAGGTCAGAGGTGGGTTATCTGCTATGGGGAAATGTAGAAAAGTTTTTGATAAATAGTATAATTTTGGTACGAAAATACTAAGAGCTAATATTTAATTAAATCCAAGACCGAAACCACATTCTGAACTGCCAATTTTGGGGAGATAAAGGTAATCCTAAATAAATAGGCATCCAAAAAACAAAGGCAAATAAAACTATAAAAATCATTGTGACTCCCATTATTCTCAAGGAAGCTTGCTGACTATTTAACCACCTATCTAAGCACCAAGAAAACCCCAAAATAGCAAATACTAAAGCTCCCATATAATGATACAAAAAAGTACAACGACTTACTCTACTCCAAGGCATAAAATTACTTAGCCAATTTATAACTAAATATAGTAATAACCACATTTCTGAGGGAGGTGGGAATTTAAAAAGATGGTTTAATTTGATTTTTTTACGCCTAGCTTGTCTATTTTTTTCCCAATGCCAAACACGATTAAATAACATCAAGATTAATAATAAAATTCCCCATGTTGAGAACCACCAAAGAATAGGATTTCCCATGGCATGAACATCAAAAATTATAGGATTAAGTTGGGGAGATATAATATCTGAATATAGTGTTGCTAAAGAAGGTTCTGGTTTGTCTAGTAAACCCGTATTCTTATAAAAATAAACTACAGGTCTCATCATTAAGGGCCAGGTAAACCATTGAGCGCAATAAGGATGAATATCAGCTCCACTACCAATTCTTTGGTGATAGCTGAAAATCTGTTCCTGCATTTCTAAAAAACCGTATTTAGGGTTGAGAATAATGTGGGGAATCCACAGTAAACTATAGGTAATTATGGGAATAATGAATAAGTTTAGAATTAATTGAATCAGATTGATTCGAGTTAAATTTTGCCAAGCAGATGTATATTCATATTTTTTTTGTTGAATAAAAAATTTAATTATCCATACCAATATCCAGAGTAAATAAATGCCTAACAAAAATCCCAAACCATTCCATTTTATCGCTGTACTTGCACCAAAAAATATTCCTGATAAAACTAACCATTTTTTTTGTTTTAATTGATTATTTTGTAGAGCAACAATTAAACACAAATGAGCTAATAATCCAAAAATTACTAGATAAATATTATTCAGAGCATAACGAGACTCAACTAAAAATAATCCGTCTAAAGCCATGAGTAAAGTAGCTATCAAACTATAACTCCAACGGTGTGTTAATTTATAGGCGATCGCTCCCACTACCAGAGGAATAAATGAACCTGTTAAAGCATTTACCCACCGATAACTCCAAGCGGCTAAAGTAGAACCTGTTTCATTATTAACTATTTCTTGCCCAAAGGGTAAATGAGAACCTATCCAAATACCAATTGCAATTATATATTGACTGAGGGGAGGATGGGCGTTAAAAAATTCAGTTTGAGTAAGATAGTTATTAGCAAATTTAGCATAATAAACCTCGTCAAAAACGAGGGTATTAAAACGACCTAATTGCCAAAATCTCAGAATTGCTGAAAATAGAAATATGCTAGCTATTCCAATAACAAACCATTTATTTGATTGATGAGATATTGGTTGCATAAATTGTTAGGTAATTGAGTATAATTGAGTTTGACTGACTTCTAAGTTTAGTAAAAATCAATAAAAAACAGCCCCTTTATTTCAAACAAATAGGGCTGTTAGTTTAATAATGTATATAAATTTACATTATTTTGTTAAAAATGTCAAGTCTTTAAATGATGGAATTGCGCTAAAATAATTATTGATTCAGATATTAATCTGTTTAATAATTAGTGGTGAAATAGTGGTAAAAATTTTATCTATAGTTAACTAGTTATACGGAGTTAATTACACATATTTAAATGAAAAAAGTATATATTCTATAATGATTTGTGAATAAAATCAGGTAATTAATTTTGCCTAGGAACTTAAAGAACAAAACTAATTATTTTCTGTTTATTTTCTGTTTATTTTCTGTTTATTTTCTGTTTTTTTAGGGTTTTGACTATTGCTAATATGAAAGGCAAAGCTCAGGGGTAGCTACATCTCCACTTCATAATATTAAAAACCTTTTGAAACCTAAATTTTGCCATTAAATAGGTGAATCATGATGAAATCATAATTTGGCAAAATAGAAAATGTTTTTCTAGTAAGAAAAAGGGGTTTAGGAGATCGCTATTAAAGTACAATTACGCGCGAAAATAACCAACGCTAGGTTTTTTAAGTATGTATTTATTCAAACTGTAATGAGTCCTAACCAAATTTATTTAATTATTTATAGTGTACTCAAAGGAGGCGATCGCTCAATTTATACTTACACCTGCACCTATTTTGCTTGGGTTGCCCTGAGGGGATATTGCTAACGACATCCATGGCTAAAATTCTCGCTCTACTAAGAAGAAGTCAGCCCTTTTTGACTTTCTGCTGACGGTAATGCCGGAAAATAAACAAATAGCAAGGGTAGTAAGTCAATTTCTTGTAGCGAATAGACTGTTAGTCACTCCTCTAGGGTAGGGCTCCAAGGGCGCCAGGGGGGTTCAACAGGTGGGATACTACGATAGATATGCAGGACGCGGACGCGAATAAAAAAAACAAACACAGGTTCCCCGCCCTTCAGCTTTCCTGGCTTTCCCTGACCTGCCCGTGTTTTGAGCTGCTTGTCACCCCGTAAGGTGAATAGTTTAGGCTGGGCAACGGTGCAAAAGTTGAATTAAAAAAAGATAGTAACTTCCACACTTATGGGGTAAATTTACGATCCCCTGCTTTTAAAAGGGGAACTTTTTGTTAGCTCCCCCCTTGTTAAGGGTAGCGGGGAATATCTCAACTATATAGGGTTGTTTTGTCAGACTCAACTTAGTAGTAGCTACTCGAGTTATGATTATTTACTATAATGCTCAACAACTCAAAGGTTTAACCAATGGCGAAAAAAAGGCATCGGCGATCGCTAAACTATAAAACACTACTCCAATTACAAGGGCAAGGGTAACAATATATCAAATTTGTAAAGGTCAACGGAGTGCTCCACAAGATGAAAAACCCTACTATATTAAGGTGGCTATAAGTAAGCCCTGAATATTTTTGGCCTAGCGCTGTCCCTTACGAGTCATACCCAATCCATACAAATATAGTTCAGCAACACTATAAACCCGGACATCTGGGGAGACATTTTTACGGCGTGAATACTCTTTAAAAATACCTGCATCAATCATTTCCTGGAGACGAGCATTTAACTTTGTACCTTTAATGTTCCATATTTTTGTTAGTTGTTTTTCATCAATAGGTGAGCGTTCACCCCGGAGTTTCTTTAACAGTGCCTCAAGTTCGGGATATTCGTTGCACACTTCATCGACACGCTGCTTAGATACCTCTGGCAAAGCATCAGTTAATGACTTTGGGCGCAAAATTCTTGGATCACTATATTCTTTGGAGTAATTTTTCTCTCTTTCGACTGCTTGCTCTAAAAGTAATATCAAGCTTCGGGGAAAACTATTATCTTGGCTGTCAGCGGTTCGTTTCCGTATCCAGTTGTAAATGTAACTCTTGTTGCCACTACCCATCTTTTCTCCCCACAGAGGAAAAAGGCTTTGGCGTAATTGCTTTAATTCAGTCTTCTCAAGTCGTTCAACTGTTACTCCTGACTCCTGACTAATAGTTTGACTAAGACTATCAGATAATTGAAGAGCTTGGCGCAGTACAAGTCGCCACAGATCAGCTTCTTCCCACTTCAATTCAAGCGTTCGCCCACTGGCAAAATGTCCTTTGTTAGTAAAGTTAAGTTTATTCCAAATATCCTCTCGTAAAAATATCTTAGGCACAATATATTCCAGGCTGATACCACTTTCTAACCACCAAGCCAGCAAAGCTTCTAATGCTTCTCTTCGTCGCCGATAGTCTTCTTGACTATGGCCAAATCCTGTATCTAACTCATCATAGAGGAGCCACACTCGCCGATTATTTTCTTGTAAGTATGAGTTAACATCTCGTAGTTGATCAAGAGTTTCGACACTAGCTGTTGATGATTTTGCTTGGTCAACTAACCACGAAACTATATCACCGCTTCTGGGTTCCTCAGTATCTATTAAAGCTTTTAAATTCTCATTAATATTAGGGAGCGACTTTTGTGGCAAAGAATAACATAATTGTAATAAAGCATAATTTGACCAAAAACATCTCCAGCAATTATCTCCCGCCTGCTCTTCATAACTAGCTAGGGCGGTACCCTCTAAAATAGACCTTTTTATTGTAGCTTTACCATGACCAGGAATACAATAAAAATTATCTATGTTTTTACCAGATTCTTCAGCTAATTTTTTTGCTTTGTCTTTTAATGTTTGTTCTACAAAAAGTCTAAATAATAAGCTTTTTCCTGTTCCTTTTGCACCTCGAATCAACCAAGTTTTATCGTTTAAAAAATTGGGGAAATCTCCTGTGCGTTGGAATATATCTGGAATCTTTTCTACTTCTATATCTTGTGCTGTTACTGCTGAAAATTTTAACTCCTTTAAAACAGCTTCTTTAGTATCTTTATTAAGAACATTAGTGGTTTTTAAATGAGGTTTAATATCTGGCAAACTAGCATCAATTGATTCTGCAATTGAAAGATAATTATCCAGTAAACTTTTAGGTAAATTATTAACTAGACTTGATAAAGTGCTAAGGGTAGGATTGTAGTTAACTTCATAGTAAGTGTCGCTGACTGTTTTATCATTTGGTAACCCCCAGTTTTCTTCTATCCAATCTTCAACATTACTTATCCAAACTTGACGTTGTTCTTGAGCAACAGGAGGTATAGGTGTTAGGACAAAACTCAAATCTGGTTTCCCTTGATATTCCCATTGTTTACGAACACTTTTTACCACCCAACTTAATCCTTTAAAACTTTGGTCAGTAGGTGAAAAACAGATAATTCCTGTATCAGCTAAATCTAATAAAGCAATAGCACTAGTATCATTAAATCCAGGACGGGCATCAATTAAAATCACATCAGGATTTAATTGCTTTTTAATATCTTCAATTAGTTGTTCAACTGGATTATTTTCTCGATGATAAAAAGCCTGCAAAGTACCCCTGTCTAGTTCAGCTAAACGATGAATATAATATTCATCATATTCCCCAACCGGAACCACAAATAAGTCACCGCGGGCTTTTAATTTTACTTGATAAATACAACGTTCAATGGGAGGAAAATTTTCTTCCGGGGAGATAAAGCGTTGGTATAAATAATCTAATACACCATAATTTTCTGGACTCAATTTAGAAATATCTGGCTCCAATAAAATTGAAATTCCTGGTGCTTCTAAATCAAAATCTAGTATTACTACTCGACGTTTTTTTTCAGTAGCTAATATTCCAGCAACTAAACCCAATGCCGTAGAACGACCAACCCCTCCTCGAAAAGAATAGAATGTCACAACTAAAGGAGTTTTAAAAATATCTTCTTCATCTGATTTTTTTTGTACATCAGGTTCTGGTGCCATTAAAATATTTGACCACAAAGGTAACTGAGGTTGAGTAGATTCAAAAGGTTCTTCTATTGCTTCTTCAGGAGTTAACAAATCATAGCTTAAAATTGGATATTTATTCAAATTCAAATCTATATTTGCTAATATTTCATCAATTTTGTCTTCTCGCTCTTCTAAAGATTGTTCCTGAAATAAACTAGTAATAATTATAATTTTTAGCCCACCTGTTGACATTCTTATTACGTTTACTTGAACTTGTGAATCTTGAAGTTGTAAACTCTGGTTTAGGTGGTCCTGAATTTGTTCCATTAAGAGTTTTCTATCCGTCATTAGCCTTCTCCTTGTTTGCTCAATAAATATCTATGTAGTTTTTTTACTGCATCAATAAGCTTGTAGTTTTGCCAAGAAATATCCATGTAGTATTTTTACTGCATAAATAAACTTGCTAGCCTCAATTTTATCACCCTTTTTATCTGAGTATCGTAACTTATCATTTTGCCATAATTTAACTGTGTCCCATGCCTTTTTAAGAGATTGATCTTTTTTTGAATCTTTAACTCCTTTACATATATACGAAGCTTCTAATAGCTGTTCTAAATCATGTAAATTTGAACCTTTTAAGCGCTTAAATACTTTTGTCTTCTTAAAATTCACTATGTCTTCCTCATGACAAAGGAGAGATTTGAGAGCGCATTCAATAGCATAACCACCCATGTAAATAGCACCATTCCAACGTTCTTGATTATAGAGCGCTTCAGCATCTTCAAGGCGACGTCGAGAAGCACCTAAATAAATAGTTCTGCCATAAGTATCTGAGTTATTATCCAAAAAAATCTACCTCCTGTAATGTAAAATTTTTGCTTAAGAAACTACCCAATAACAATACCCTCAATATCCTTAATTATTGGCAAAAATTATAGTTTTATTCTCTGGCAAAATTACTATCAAAAATAATCGTTTATGAAGACTCCCACATTTTGTCATAAATTCCTATTTTTATATAACGATAAAAACTAGAGTATTCTCAATCTTTGGGAGCAGCCACTAATCCATGATATACTGGATGATAATCAATATATTTGATATGATTAGCAAAATCTAAATCCCTTTGAAAATGTAAAATTTTTGCTTAAGAAACTACCCAATAATAATACCCTCAATATCCTTAATTATTGGCAAAAATTATAGTTTTATTCTCTGGAAAAATTACTATCAAAAATAATCGTTTATGAAGACTCCCACATTTTGTCATAAATTCCTATTTTTATATAACGATAAAACTAGAGTATTCTCAATCTTTGGGAGCAGCCACTAATCCATGATGTACTGGATGATAATCAATATATTTGATATGATTAGCAAAATCTAAATTCCTTTGAATTTGATGCTCCCAAAACCTACATTGCCGAACAATTTTTTCCCTTGTATATTGTCGAGATATTAAAATTTTATCCTCATATTGAGAATAGCATTGACGACTAAAATAATTTTTAATTAACTGCCAACAATTAGAAAAATCCGCATCATTTTTAGGTAATTTTCAAAGAGTATAGAGGTAATCTAGCAGGATGACAATAACATCTATTTAAAATGGATATTTTTGCATAACATATCGAAAAGCTTTTCTTAGTAAATCTATATTTTCAGGTTGACACAAAACTTTCTAGCGTTTGTATTTTACTGCTGTGAAAAAATAAATTGCCCCTGGTATTTTTTGCCCTACGATATTCTATAAAATTAAAATAATAATTATTAGTTTTGTAGTTTTGTAGGTTGGGTTGAAGTCACGAAAACCAACAAAAGATGTTTTTGTTCAGTCTCAGTTTATTCAAGCTAACCTACTTCTGACTTGAAAATATGTTTTTCTTGGGTTTCACTCCGTTCTACCCCACCTACGTCTAGCTTGATGCTTTTGTAGGTAGAGTTGAGCTCACGAAACCCAACAGAAAAAACTACCCAACACTCACACCTTCAATATTCTCATCTACCACATCATACAACTCCCGCAACTTCTCCAACTTCTCATCATCTGTTTGCCAAAAACCCCGTCCGTTAGCCTCCAACATCCGCCCAATAATATTCCGAAACGCCTCCGGGTTTGCCTCCCGTAATTTCCTCGCCATCTCTGCATCCAAAGCATAAGTCTCAGCTGCACCATCATAAACCCAACTATCCACAAAATTAGCGGTACCCCCCCAACCTATCAACGCCGTCATCCGTTGAGAAATCTCGTAAGCTCCTCCACTACCTTGATTTGCCATTGCCTCTGCCCACTTAGGATTCAATAATTTTGTGCGATATTCCATCCGCAACAAATCTTCCAATTTTCGGGGGGTGGTATCCTTTGAGAAACTTTCCACAAAACTCGCACTGACTTTCTTACCCCTTTGTTTTTCTGCTGCCAACTTCAACCCACCAGTATTAGCATAATATTCCTGAATATCCGTCAAACCATACTCCACCGAATCAATTTCTTGAACGATGCGATCGCAACCCTTGAGCAACTCCTGCAAAACTTCTGGTCGTGCCTGACCTTTATCTTGACGACCGTAACTAAAAACATTTCGCCCTTGCCAAGTATCGCCCAACTCATCCCCAGACTCCCAGTTTCCATCAACAACTCGGTCATTTACCAAGGAACCAAAATCACCAGCAGGATTAGAAAATAACCGCGCCGAAATATTTTCTACTCCTTGCTCTTGTAATGCTAAAGCATGTTTGCGGATAAAATTCTGCTCCACAGGTTCGTCTGCTGTTGCCGCTCGTTGGAATAGATCATCTAATAATTCAATAATATTCACAAAACTATCCCGGAAAATTCCCGATAAATTTCCTAAAATATCAATCCGGGGATGACCGACTTCAGTTAAACTTTTTAATTCATAACGAACAATACGACCGGTACCCTCTTTTACTGGTTCAGCACCTACTAATTCTAATAAAATTCCTATAGATTCACCACGAGTTTTAATAGCATCTAAACCCCATAACATTACTGCCACAGTTTCAGGATAATTATCATTTTCTTCCAGATGCTGAGTAATAATTTTCCTAGCAATTTCTCGTCCTCTTTCATAAGCAGCAGGAGAAGGCATTCGATAGGGATCCAAAGCATGAATATTCCTTCCTGTTGGCAAAACTCCAGGACCATCCCGTAATAAATCTCCTCCTGGAGCAGCCGGAATATATTCTCCATTTAATCCCCGCAAAAGATTAGTCAACTCATCAGTATTTTGCATTAACAGCTCCCGAATTTTTTCAGCATCTTTATTAACTAAATTATCTGTATCTCTTTCCCTAAAATCCTGAGTTATATCTCCGATTTTTTCTCCAAAATAAGCCTCCAAATAAGATTTTAATTCTTCCTCGTTCGGCACCTCTCCCAAAGTATGTAAACCAGAAGAAAATAATCTTTGTTCTATAACCTGTAAATAGTTATAAATCTCCACAAAATAGGAATTAACCATATCCGCACTAAACATCCGAGCATTTTCCGGAGTAAATTCAATTCCTAATTTTTTCCCATACTCAAACGGACAATCAGAATTTAAACCAGTATCAAAAATTTTCTTAAAAATTCCTTCCCGTAACCCAGAATTTTTCTGTGTATCTTCCCGATATTCAGAAATTAACTCTCGCAAACTCACCAATTCTTTATACAAACTTGCCCGACTATAAGGAGGAATATTATGAGAAATCAAAACCCCATAACCCCGACGTTTTGCCAACATAGATTCTGAGGGATTATTAGCAGCATATATATATAGATGTGGCATATTTCCTAACAGAATATCCGACCAAGAATAGCCAGTATTTCCTAAAGGTGAACCGGGTAACCATTCCACAGTTCCATGCATACCAAAGTGAACAACAGCATCAGCTTGAAATTCATTTTGGAGCCATTTATAAAAAGCAGCATATTGGGGATGGGGTGTTAAATCTCTTTCAAACATTAAGCGCATAGGGTCGCCAGAAATTCCCAGAGGTGGTTGTACCCCCAGCCAAATATTTCCTAATTGAATTCCCCCAATATGGAAATTTTTACCATCGGTTTTTATGCCAGTATTTGTGAGATTTCCCCATTGTTTTTCCATGCGAGTTATTGATAGATAGCCTAACCATTTTTCGAGACTTTTAAAATTTACTTTCGATAGGTCTGCTTTTTGTATTGCCTCATCTGCCTCCTTAATTTGACGAATCAGTTCTTCCCCATCTTCAGGAATTTCCCCAACATTGTAACCTTCCTCTTTGAGAGCATGGAGAAATTTCAGGAGCGAGCGGGGCACATTTAATAAAGCTGCTGTACCTGTAGCACCATAACCGGGAGGAAAACCATAGAGAATAACAGCAATTTTTCTTTGTGCCGGGGGTGTCTGACGTAGTTTAATCCAATTTTTGACTCTACCTGTGAGGCGTTTTACTCGTTCGGGAATTAAATAAATATCTTCTCCTACTAAACCACCTAGGGGAACTGGATCTATTGCTCCATCTAATTCTGGCAAGGCATATAAGACTACACTTTGTAAACCTCCCACTCCTTGGCGAGTCCAAGAATAGATATCTTGAATAAGTAAGGGTGCTGCTACAAGATAGGGAACATTTTTGGCATTGAGAATAGCCTGGGAAACTTCTACCTGTCGCCCTGCTTCCATAGAACCTGCAGGACCTCCCACCAAGGGAAACCCAATAGTAGAAACAACTGCATCGACTTCCACTGCTTCGGGAGATAGGGAAAGTATTGGTTTATTGCTAATAGGAGACAAATTTTTTGACCTATTAGTGGTATTATGTTTTTTATTTCCTTCTTTGGGAGTAAGTGGGGGGGTTGACTTCTGACTTTCGTGAGCGGTGGTCATCCAGTCTCTGACCGCAACATGACCTTCCACACCGTTAATAAATATAGGAAGAGGTGTTAAACCTGCTTCTTCAAATTTGTGGATAAGTTTGGGAATATAAGGTTGTTTGGTAATGACGTGTTTGCGGTAGAGTAGAATACCGACAACTGGGGTGGGGGAAGTTGGTTTCTGTTGGCGATACCATTCAAGATATTTTCGGGGAGACTCAAAATAACCATGGTGGTCTGGATGGAGTAAACCCATATTGGGAGTTTCGAGTGGTGGAGGTATTTCGCCTACTTTTAAGTCTAAATATTTTTCTGCCAATACCCAAGACATGGCAGCGACGTTTTCTGTACCGCCGGCATTCCAATAACCGTAAATTATTAACCAGTTCCGGAGGTCTTGCACTTTTTTGACTGGTACAAATTTGAGTAATTTTGGACCGGTTTTCAGGAAACTGATATAACCTGCAAGTTTGTCTTCTTCTCTCCCGCTAGAAAATTTGCTGAGAATAAATTTGACTGGTTTTGGCATTCCTTTGGGTTTGTCGCCGATAATAAATTTTCCCAATTTTGTTAATGCCATTAATTCTAGTGCTGACTCAAAAACGAGACGGATGGGAATATGTTGTATTCTTTCGCGTAACCACAGAACTTGGTCGTAGTCGAAGAGGAGACTGCCGAAAAATACATCAGCGTTTTCTAAGGCGGTGGCTACTTTTTCTGGTTCTGTGGAAAGTGCGCGATCGCTAAATACTTGGATATCTAAATTTGGACATCGAGAAGTTGCTAACTGAGCAGCTTGGCGATAGAGTCCGGTGTTAAATGATTCAAAACCTGCGATTAAAACAATACGTTTCATGGCCAATTTTTTTGAAAAAGATATGTCAAACAAATACAGTTTAAAGATGTCACAAGTATTTGCCAACTTGACAGAGATTTTTCAGGTTTTAGATTTTAGGTTTTAGATTTCAGGTTTTAGACTTCAGGTTTTAGATTTCAGGTTGTTAGAAAGAATTGATTTTGAGTAAAAAGTTATTGAGATTTAACAGCATGGCCAAAATCAATAGATTTGGTAGTAAGATGTTATCAATTTGTTAATTCTTAAACCTAATACCTAACACCTAATACCTAACACCTTTAGCATCTAGGGTTAGATTTTTTTGTGGAACTGGCTAATACTTTGGCTGAAGGTAAACGAGTTTATTGCAACTTTTCTGATGTTTTAAATAGGTGGCAACTAGAGGAATTTTATCAAGAAAAGCCTGCATTCAGTTTTTGTCTGATTAAGCCACTCCTGAAACACCTCGGGAGCCAGCCAAAAAGTTATACTTCCTTGCTGTTTTAAGGAGGCATCATACTCAGACCAGTTTTTGAGCCGATAAAAGGACTTGAAATTGGACTTAGGTTTACTATTGCTCATACCTATTGACTATAGTTTTTTGTACCATTTTCACTTCTTAATTTTTACTATCTAATCATATTTTGTACAACAAAGTCTTTGAGAGATATTACTTTTAAAATATATTATATATACTAAGACTAAATTATTTTGAAGATAAATTATCATAAAAAAGTATATTTTTTTAGGATAGCTAATTTGACTAAATATCATATTTTATCGAATATTATTTAGGATTGCTATAACAATAAGAGAACAAAAAATCTAAAAATATAAATGACAATTTGTCAAATTAATTTTCTGAATATCTTTAATAATTAGACAAGAATGATATAATTATATTAGTGGCAAAAATATTAATTTAATAATCTTATAACTCGTCAATATTGACTAAAATTTAAATTATGCAAAATAGCTTTAAATCATAATTAATATTATTTAAAACTGTATGAATATATAGTGTATATGCAATAAAAATATTAATTAAATTAATAGATTATTTAGAAAAAAAATATGATTCTTACTTAAACATTAATCCTAGCATTTAATCATATAAAATATTTCAAAAAATACAAAATTTTTAACATTTAACCTAGGGTATATAAATGAAAAAATATTAGGAAAAATAATCAATTATGAAAGGCTTTTTACAGCATTAAAAAGTGTTTTTTTTCTTTGTTTATGCCAGCTTAAGCAGAATATATTTCAAAATATTACCTCAATTAAATCTTACTTAGAGCTGTAAAATTTGAGTCTATCAATATAGATAAAAAATGGAAAATTTCATACTATTATCAAACAATTAACATGTTTAAATTATTGTCAATTTCATCTCATACAAATCCAAATAAACCTTATAACTTCTAGGGTATTAGTATGGAATTTTCTAAAAAAGTTAGCAGTGAAAATAGGAAAAACTATTGACAAGGTTACACATAAATTATCAGTGGATTATCTGGTGTTAGAATTGAAATATTTTTTAATTAGAATCAAACTTGTTTAATTATAATAACTAAAGATTTTTGAATAAATATTTCAGTCCTCACTCCCCGTGGCGTTAGCTGGGTTTCCACACTCACAGAATGTAAAAATAGCCAAAATTGTTATGCACTATATATGGTGTTTTTGGGTAACTCTTGATAACTACAATAGACCACTATTACAATATACTACCAGCAGTAAGTAATTCTTTTCAAAGCACTAATAACTTATGAGCATAATTATTTTTGGTAGTGTCAACATTGACTTAATTGCAACTACTCCCCGTTTACCGACTCCAGGAGAAACTATTAATGGCAACAACTTTTTTACCGCAGGTGGCGGTAAAGGAGCAAATCAAGCTGTTGCTGCTGCTGGCCTTGGCATTCCCACAAAAATAGTGGGGCGAGTCGGAAATGATAGCTTTGGGCAACAACTTCTAGTCAGTTTGTCCACTGCTAATGTTGATACAACAGATGTGTTAGTTGATGAGAATACTCATACGGGGGTG
This sequence comes from Trichodesmium erythraeum IMS101, assembly GCF_000014265.1. Taxonomy (NCBI): domain Bacteria; kingdom Bacillati; phylum Cyanobacteriota; class Cyanophyceae; order Oscillatoriales; family Microcoleaceae; genus Trichodesmium; species Trichodesmium erythraeum. The sequence goes on along the minus strand of NC_008312.1, from coordinate 1,369,890 downwards.
GCAGTTATTGCTGTGGGTGCTAGTGGAGAAAATAATATTATTGTTGTTCCTGGTGCTAACCATAGTATTAATAATACAGATGTAGAACGCCTAAAAAATTTGCTATCGGATGTTACAGCTTTACTTTTACAATTAGAAATTCCCGTGGAAGTTGCTATAAGTGCAGCAAAAGTAGCTCAAGAAATGGGGGTTAAAGTTATTCTAGATCCAGCACCAATGCCAGCAAATTTTCCTAATGATTTTTATAATTTGATTGACATTATTACTCCTAATGAAATTGAGGCAAGTCAACTGGTTGGGTTTGAAGTAAATAATCAAGAAACTGCTATGGAGGCAGCTGTTGAATTATGTCACCGTGGTGTAAAAAATGCTGTGGTGAAAATAGGCGATCGCGGAGTTATTTGTGCAACTAAAGAAGAAGCATTTTTTCAACCTGCCTTTGTAGTAAAAACGATCGATACTGTCGCTGCGGGCGATGCTTTTAATGGTGGTTTAGCAGCAGCATTAGATACAGGTTTATCATTAAAAGAAGCTGTTAAATGGGGGGCTGCTGCTGGTGCTTTATGTACTACAAAACCAGGCGCTCAACCTGCAATGCCCGATAGAAAAACATTTGATAATTTTCTTTTAAAAAGGTAGTAGGTTTTAGGTTTTAGATAGTAAATTTGGGAGCATTTCACATGGCGAATAGGAGAGCATGCTTTTGCTCCCCTACAAAGAGATATTCTCAAAAAATAAGCTCCTCTTTTAAAGAATAAATTGAACAAAAAGTCTTTTCAGCCAATAGCAATATCTACTTCAACCAAAACTATATAACTAACCATCTAGACCACAAATTCTAATAATTCCATCCCAAACAATAGGAGTAGATTCAAAATAAATTTGACCAGCAAATTTGCCGGCTACTTCAACTCTTAAACGAAAAAATTATTTTTTGTTATTAGATAAAGCATTTTTCTCGTCAGATTTAGCATATTCCCAATTCAAATTAAAGAGATAAACCCCATTGTATCCAACCGTTACCAATTTCTTTCCATCAGTAAAAATTGGTATTGAAATAGAAGGTCCTATTTTATGCTTAAATTTAATTATAGGAGTATCATAATTAAATTTTTTCAACAGTCCTTTAACTTGATTTTCTATAGTTAAATTTTGGCAACCAATATATAGATATCCATCAATAGCGTTAGTAGCAAATAAAGCGGTAAATTTTCCATAATTATTATATTCATCATTCAATGCTACTGACCCAAAAATACCCCCTAACCAACTAGGAAATTTAATATTACCTGTAGGCAAGAACCATTTGAAAATTTGACAATTTTATGAGGTATTTTATTAGGATTTAATTTTACTAACCCACCATCCCACCATTTCCAAGAATAAACTTTTTCTCTATGGCGCAAAATAATTTACCTTTTTTAGAAATAGCAAAAGTACCATCCAAATCGGAACCTATATAAAAATATTAAACTATCTTTTTACTATCAATATCAATACCATAAATATGATCCGAACCTGCTGCTAAAAATATTTTATTATTGAATCTAGCAGGATATAATTCAGAAACAATATTTCCACCTTATCTTCTCCCATCAGTATTTTTTAAAGTCAAGGTAAAGATAAATTTAAATGAGTCAAATAATATTTTAGCTACCAAATATTTAGTATGCTTCTTTTGAGGATTAAATAAACAGTAAATATTCTAATTAAATCATAATAGTTTACTTCAATCAAGTAAAAAAAATATAAATAGGTTATAATCTTCAGGAAAGTTAATTATCAATTGTTAAAAACCTGACGGGGTGACAAGATAATTCATAATTAGGATAAACATTAATATGACTAATCGCTTAGCTAAATCCCAAAGTCTTTATCTGCGCAAACATGCAGAAAATCCTGTAGATTGGTGGCCGTGGTCTGAGGAAGCTTTAGAAACTGCAAAGCAGCAAGATAAGCCAATATTTTTATCAATTGGTTATTCAAGTTGTCACTGGTGTACTGTTATGGAAGGAGAAGCATTTTCTGATGAAAAAATTGCCCAATATTTAAATGAAAAATTTTTACCAATTAAAGTAGATCGAGAAGAAAGACCTGATGTCGATAGTATTTATATGCAAGCATTACAAATGTTAACCGGACAAGGAGGTTGGCCTTTAAATATATTCTTAACTCCTGATGATTTAATACCTTTTGTTGGTGGTACTTATTTCCCTATTGAACCTCGTTATGGACGACCAGGTTTTTTAGAAGTTTTGCAAAAAATTCGGAGTTTTTATGACCTTGAAAAAAATAAACTTGACACTTTAAAAGTCGAAATGTTGGAGGGTTTAAGGAAGTCAGTTTTATTGCCAGAAGCAGAAGATTTAAAGGAAGAAATATTACAACAAGGTTTAGAAGTTATTACAAAAATAATTGGCGATCGCTACTCCCAACAAAGCTTTCCAATGATACCTTATGCTCAAGCTGCTTTACAAGGAAAAAAGTTAAATTTTAAATCTCAAAATAACAGCAATAAAGTTTGTTTAGAAAGGGGATTAAATCTAGCATTAGGCGGAATTTATGACCATGTTGCTGGAGGATTTCATCGTTATACAGTAGACCCTAATTGGACAGTTCCTCACTTTGAAAAAATGCTCTACGATAACGGTCAAATTGTTGAGTACTTAGCTAATTTATGGAGTGCAGGGTATCACAAACCAGCTTTTAAACGGGGAATTATTGGAACAGTAAATTGGCTAAAAAGAGAAATGACAGCACCCACTGGATTTTTCTATGCTGCCCAAGATGCTGATAGTTTTACTACTCCAGATGAGGTCGAACCAGAAGAAGGAGCTTTCTATATTTGGAGTTATAAAGAATTAGAAAATTTGTTAACCAAGGAAGAATTGTCTGAACTATCAAAACAATTTTTTATTGAACCTAATGGCAACTTTGAAGGAAAAATTGTTTTGCAAAGAAAGCAAGCAGAAGAGTTAAGTAAAACTGTAGAAAATTCTCTGTCTAAATTATTTAAACTACGGTATGGTGTGCAACCTTTTAATATAGAAACTTTTCCACCAGCAACAAATAATAAAGAGGCAAAAAATAACAACTGGCCTGGCAAAATTCCCGCAGTAACAGACACTAAAATGATTGTTGCCTGGAATAGTTTAATGATTTCTGGATTAGCAAGAACAGCTACTGTATTTAACAGCTTAGAATATCTAGAATTAGCCATGAATGCTGCTCATTTTATTATTACAAATCAGCAGATTGATGGACGTTTTCATCGGCTAAATTATGAGGGAAAACCTGCAGTAACTGCACAGTCAGAAGACTATGCTTTGTTTATTAAAGCATTGCTAGATTTACAGCAGGCTTCGATTAGTTTAGAAACTTTATCAAAATTAAATACTAATACTAATTTTTGGTTAGAAACAGCTATAAAATTACAAGATGAATTTGATGAATTTTTGTGGAGTCAAGAAACAGCTGGTTATTATAATACTTCTTATGAAGTTACTGGAGAATTAATATTACGAGAACGAAATTATATTGATAACGCAACTCCAGCAGCAAATGGCATAGCAATTGCTAATTTAGTACGTTTATCTTTACTAACTGAAGAATTATATTATCTAGACCGAGCTGAGTCAGCCTTAACAGCTTTTAGTAGCATAATGAAAAAATCTCCCCAGGCTTGTCCGAGTTTATTTGTTGCCCTAGACTGGTACAGAAATCAAACTTTAGTTAGAACAACTGATGCAGAAATTAACAATTTAATTACTCAGTATTTTCCTACTGTTATTTATAAGAAAGAAACTGATTTACCAGAAAATTCTGTGGGGTTAGTTTGCCAAGGTTTGATTTGTCAAAAACCCTCTTTGAGTAGACAGGAATTATTGGAACATTTAGAGCAAAGTCAAAATCGTTGGATTTAATCAGAAGGTGTTAGGTTATTAGTGTTAGATAAAATTATATCTAATATTAACTACTAATATTATTTTTGTTTAAACACTAATAAATAATACCAAGGGTGAAAAAAAGAATATTACAAATAGTTGAAAACTATATATGTGAAATAATTTGCTGAAATTACTGTAGCATCTAAGTTTAGAGCCTATAGAATCTTACTTTTGGCTTTTGACTTCCCCTCTTGGGGGGGGTCAGGGTATTTTCATTCTCTTAAAAGACATATGGGGTTCTGAGGGAGAAGCTCCAGCAGCTGGAAATGCTGGACATCCTAGACATGAGGAAATGGGGATATAGTAGGGTAGTTTCATTCTTGAAGAAGCGCGATCGCTTGACCTCATAACTATTAAAACTCTCTGTTTGAAAGAGTTCAGACATGAACTTTTTTCCACTATAGGCGATATTTTTCTAGGTCTACCAACATTTTTTTTCTTTGACAATAAACTTGTAATGCCTAAATTTCTTCACTGTTTGTAGTAAACCAGGAGTTATATAGTAGTACGATGACATCCTAATAATGTTAATAACTGATAAATGAAATGAGACAACCAACATTCTCAATTGTAGTCCCCACCAAAGAAGGAATTCCCGAATATTGGCTCGAAGCTCTATGAAAAATTAACGGAGATTTAGAATTAATATTAGTTAATCCTCCAGGAATAAAAAAATTTTCAATTAGCGGCCCGCGAGTTCAAGAAATAAATAGCTTATTTTGTGGAGAAATAATTCAAAGAATGACTAATCTGATAAATGCCTCAAAAAAATAGATTTTCACAAGGATTTTGTGATGAACTTATCCATCCAGATATTGCAAAAATAATCAAATAATATTTGAAAAAATTCTCTGATAGTTGGGTTTGAATACCAAGAAAAAAAACTTAAAATATGGTTATGATTCGAGTTTAAAATCTCCTTAGGAAGCAGTACCTAATATTTATGAGATAAAGACTTATGATGTAAGTAAAAAAAATAAAAAATTGTGTGAAAAACTAAATTATATGGGAGAAATAATCATAGTTATAGTCGTTTTAATTAAGATTGAAACAAGAATTGGGTATAATAAAATTAAGTCAACTAGAAAACATTTTGAACTATGCCTTACAGTTTAGACTTCAGACAAAAAGTAATAAATTTTGTAGAAAATGGCGGTACAATTACCAAAGCAGCTCATACATTTGGGATAGGAATAGCTTCGATATATAGATGGTTATTTCGCCCAAAATTGTCAGCAACTAAGGTAAAAAGTCGTCAAAGAAAATTAGATTGGAAAGAATTAGAAAAAGATGTAAAACCAAATCCATAGTCGCTCATTGTCAGACAGAGCTAAAAAATTTGGAGTTAATCAACCAGCTATATTTTATACTTTAAAAATAATGAATTTTCCTTGAAAAAAGAAACCACTTTGTTATAGAGAAATAAATAGAGAAGAAAGGATAAAATATTATCAGCTTTCCCTCGAAATTTAATCAAAAAATTTAGAAGTAAAAGCCTTGTATTTATTGATGAATTAGAATTTTAAGAGAATCAAGACTGTATTTATTCCTAGTCAAAAAAAGGGAAAAAAGTTTATGGTGAGCAAGAGGGAAAACGAGGTAAAAGAGAAAATTTAGTAGCCGGGAGAAGAAAAAAGGAAAAAGATTTAATAGCACCAATTATATTCAAAGGAAGTCTAAATGCTGTGGGATTTGAACAATGGTTAGATAAACATTTATTACCATCATTAAAAATTCCCAGTGTACTGCTGCACGGATAATTCACCATTAATTACGAAAAAACGTTATTAGAGAATTAGTAGAAGCATGGGGTCACCAATTACTATTTTTGTCAAAATACTCTCCTGATTTAAATAACTAAGAACATGATTTTAGCGCATTAAAAAGAGCTAGAATATATTCACCTATCAATACATCTCTTGATGAATTTATTCGTAATTATTGTGCCAAATAGTGTCTCAGTTTTATTTAAAATAACTATACTTTGTATAATAAACTCGATCCTTTATATATTTTCAAGGATATAAAAAATTAGCATATACGTCATACAAAAAAATTGGAGAAAAAAGTATGGAATAATCAAATGCTACAAGCAACTTTGGCAGATATTTATATATACAATAATTTTTTTTACTATTTAAATATTTTCCTTTCTGGTAGCTGGATAGATGACTTGAGCTTTCTATTAAAGCTAGGTATTATAAAAAAGGAAAAATTATTGGTCATATACTGCTTCAACCAGAACAAATTAGGATAGAATATAATCCTCGTGAATATAGAATAACTAAAAAAAATTATATATTTTCCGAACTTTTGTTACTAAAAAATAATCCCCAATATGGTTATTTATATAATTTGATTTTAGCTCAATTTGCTAATATACCTGTGAGGATAATTTATTCTATTTATCGGCAGTTATCTGGGGATAAAATGCATAAATTTACTAACGGATAAATTAGCAAACTATCGATGAATAATAGATTACTATAACCAGGAAAGTTACTAACTAATTAGTGATTAAATTTATAGAAGTTATTTATCAAAGAACTCTTAAAACGGCGTTAAGTGTGGAATATTTGGTTCTTGAGCTGGTTATAGCAATAGGATATAGTGAAATTATTCTCACCTAACCGACTAATTAGTACGTTTTTTTATTCATAAAGAAAACTGAACTTTCCTCCTGATAAAAATCACTAAGTTCCCACTTGAAGGTAGTTAACCGCAATTTTTTCACTAAAAATATCCACAAGAAAAGAGCTCTGATGTTTAACCATTTGAGTATCTTGAGCTATGCTGTTGTATATGTATAATTTTTATTATTAATTTTTATTATATGGCAATCCCTATTCATAAATTAAAACATATTTTTTGTATCCATATATGGAAGTAGGAGATAGGGTAAGTAAAAGTATTGATAGATATTTTTTCCTAGAAATTATAGTACATTTGTAGGGGGAAAGTTCAGTTGTAATAACAACAATGGGTAAACCAGTTGCGAATATCTTTTTTTTGAGTAATTTCTAATATCTCTTAGGTAATAGCATCAATTAAACCTTGATAAAAATTTTAATAGAAGGAAAATTATGGTGAATTAGGAGGTTAAGTAGATATGTGAGACTATCTTCAATTTCTTCAATAATTTATTTTACTATTTCTCCTTTTTAGGAATTTTAAGGTTATCCATTATGACAAAAAGTCTATCCAACAATTAATATTACTACTTCTTTAAGCAGAAAAGCTTTAGTATCGAATGCTATGCACCCCAAAATTACTCCGTCCACTGCTGCATAAATATTAAAAACTTTTTCTGAATACATAGCCCCTCAATGTCAAAATATTTTGTTCTAGTTTGATCCGTGTTTCTCCTCTAGCCATTATCTCTTTTAATGCTATAGTATATAGTCGAAGTGCTGTGTTATACTCAATCCTAATTAACCTATAAAACTAAATTATCTACCTTAATTTCTATGACTATTTCCTGATGTTCTAATCTTTCAGATTGAATTTAAAATTTAATTTTTCAGGCGTATATATATTTTCTAAAGGCTATAGCATAAATTTTGACTAATTATACTTTTATCCCTTTTACTTTTGTGCCAGGTTCCAGTAAATTACATAATTATTCATTAGCTGCCTTATTATTTTTATCTATTATTTATACTCAGATTACTAACTCTTCACTATTTAATTTATAAGGAGGGCTTACACCTTGAGTTCAAGGTATAATATCTCCATTTATTTGATACTTTTTGACTCAACTCATTGAATAACACTTTTACTAACCCTAAACCTTCTAAACCTTTGATATAGTTTATTGGTAGATTTTTTTCCATAATCCCAAATATCTGTATTCTTTTTCTTAAGTCTATAGAATTAGCTTTCATCAATTGACGCCATCACCATAAATACTATTAATATTAGTGTACGATTAGAAAATTATATAAATTATCTCTATTTCTGCAAGAGTGAAAAATTCAGTATAGTTCCACTTTTGTTAATAGTAGTTATAATAAAAATATATGAATCTCTTTTTAGCAAAAAATGGACAAAAATTATTCAATGTATACAAAAATAAATTAGGCCATCAAATAAATTAATGAAAAAATAAAAAGCTTAGTAGTTAAATTGTTTTATATAAAGAATTACTGCCAAAAATATGGTTTAAAATCAAGAATTAATCAACCAAAAAAAATAAGAACTTAGTCCCTAAATCAAAAAAATCTAGAAAAACTAACCAGCAAAAATTAAAATAGAAAATTTCAGAGCCAAAATTTGAACCCTGAGAAAAAAGCTGGTAAGACTTGGAAAAAACGCTTATGGAAATACCGTTTAATATAACTCTGCTGATTATCCTTACAGTAGCTAGTGGTATAGCTTCCCAAGTTGTGGCTGCCTACCTTAAAGTACCTGCAATAGTCTTTTTGCTACTATTTGGTATTTTAGTGGGTAAAGATGGTTTGGGCTTAGTACATCCAAACCTATTAGGAAGTGGTCTAGAGGTTATAGTCTCTCTATTTGTAGCCCTAATCTTGTTTGAAGGTGGCCTCAATTTGAAACTAAGAGAATTAGGAAGAGTTTCGGGCAGTATCCGCAACTTAGTTACTATAGGGACATTAATCACACTAATTGGTGGAGGTATGGCTGCTCACTGGTTAGGAGAATTTCCTTGGCCAATTGCATTTTTGTATGCTTCCCTAGTAGTTGTTACAGGGCCAACAGTAGTAGGACCATTGCTCAAACAGGTATCAGTAGACCGAAAATTAGCTACTTTGCTTGAGGGAGAAGGAGTTCTCATTGATCCTATAGGAGCAATTCTAGCCGTATTGGTACTTAATATTGTCTTAAATGAAGGTGCTGCCCCTATAGGATTATTTAGAGACCTAGTTGTGCGCTTAGGAATGGGCACTATTATTGGTGGGACAGGAGGTTGGCTACTTGGGTTTAGTTTGAAAAGAGCCAAATTTCTCTCTGAAGAGTTAGCAAACTTAGTGGTTTTAGCTGCTTTGTGGGGGATGTTTGGTCTAGCAGAAGTAGTCGGCAGTGAATCTGGGTTAATGGCCACAGTAGTAGCCGGGATAGTAGTTGGAGCTGCTGAAATACCAGAATTGCGATTAATTAGGCGCTTCAAAGGACAACTGACAATGCTAGGTGTTTCAGTATTGTTTATTCTATTAGCGGCAGACCTATCTTTGGCAAGTGTTGTTGCCCTAGGTTGGGGAAGTATATTTACAGTTTTGAGCTTGATGTTTCTGGTTCGTCCTCTCAATATATTAATTTGTACTTGGAATAGTCAGCTTAATTGGCGACAAAAGATGTTTGTTAGTTGGGTTGCTCCTAGAGGAATAGTTTCTGCTTCAGTTTCTTCTTTGTTTGCTATCTTGTTAACTCAGAATGGTATCAATGGTGGTGACTCTATTAAAGCTTTGGTATTCTTGACAATTATGATGACAGTTTTTAGTCAAGGGTTGACAGCAAAATTTGTGGCTCAATTTTTAGGAATTACTTCTAGTGCTGCTACTGGTGCTGTTATAGTAGGTTCAAATCCTTTATCTCGATTAATTGGAAAGATATTTAAAGACAGGGGTGAATCAATGGTACTAATTGATACAGATGAAGAATCTTGTAAGCAGGCAGAGAAAGAAGGTTTACAAGCATATAAAAGTAGTGCCTTAGATGTTAATGTCCTAGAAGAAGCTGGCTTAGAATCAGTAGGAACTTTCTTAGCAATGACTAACAATGGGGAAGTAAATTTAGTTTTGGCTCAAAGAGCAGCAGAGGAGTTTAAGCCACCAAGGGTACTAGCTGTTTATCCAAAAAGTCCCCAGCAGAAAAATCATCATAATAAAGAAAAGGTTCAACAAGCATTTACAACTGAATTAAATCTGAAAAGTTGGAATCAATATCTTGATGATCAAGAGGTGAAGTTAGGTGAGACAGTGCTTAAGGAATTGGGATTTGAGTTTCAAAAGACTCATCTTAAAGCACTGATTCAGTCTGGGGCATTAATACCACTTTTGGTAGAACGACAAGGAAGTCTTCAAGTATTACCTGCTAGTGAAAATTGGCAACCAAGAGACCAGATTATTTATTTGTTACATGACCCAAAACCTAAACTTCTGAAAAGATTATCTGGTTCTCAGCAAACAGCTTTAACTATAGAAAGACATCCGGCAGTTGAAGAAGTACCTATTCCTAATGTAGTTCTCGAAAGTAACTCTGACAAAATACCAGCTAAATAATAATAAAAATTAAAAATATTGGGTATAATATTGGTTTAGGTTGAACATTTAATATTTTAGCTGGGAATAATTGAGAGATAGGGTTTCCTTAACTGTTGATGCCTATGAAACTATTTTTGCTCTTGGTATGGGATTCTGATTATTAGCTATCTGGTAAAAGCTGGAAGTAAACATTACTGTTATTACTAGTTGTGATGTTTTATATCAGTGTTATGAAGCAGTTAGAATACTAATGACTGGTAACTGAAATATCTTTCGGCTAAGGTATGAAAAATTTTCCCTTCCTGAAAATTTTGGTTTTCGTGCTTCGGGAATCTAGCATTTCCTGTTTATAGGCTATCACTAACTAAATTTTTAAGTTAAACGGATGAGTTACTGCCTCAACTCTGAATGCCGAAAGCCATATAATCCATCTGGAAATACATTTTGCCAAAGCTGTGGAGCTAAGTTGCTCTTGGGCGATCGCTACCGTGCTATTAAACCTATTGGTCAAGGTAGCTTTGGTAAAACTTTTTTGGCTGTGGATGAGTATAAACCTTCTTTGCCCAGGTGCGTAATTAAACAATTTTTTCCCCAAAATAGTGCTAATGCTCTAAAAGCTGCTGAGTTGTTTCGTCGGGAAGCTATAAGACTTGATGAGTTGGGTCAACATCCCCAAATTCCTGAATTAATGGCTCATTTTCAACAGGGGGAACAACAATATTTAGTCCAAGAATTTATTGACGGGCAAAATTTAGAGCAAGAATTGGTTGCTAATGGGACTTTTACGGAAAATCAAATTCAGGAGTTACTTTGGGATTTGTTGTCTGTGTTGGAGTTTGTCCACGAACGCCAGGTGATTCATCGGGATATTAAGCCAGAAAATATTATTCGGCGCAATTCTATTACCCTTCCTGATGGTGGAGGGGAAAATAAGGGCCAGTTGGTGTTGGTTGATTTTGGGGCGAGTAAGGTAATTACGAATTCTTCTTTGGGTAAAACTGGAACGATGATTGGTAGTGCGGGATATGTGGCCCCAGAACAGTTGGCGGGAAAGGCTGCTCCTGCTAGTGACTTTTATAGTTTGGGGGTTACTTGTATATATTTGTTGACTCAAGTTGCGCCTTTTGAGTTGTTTGATGTGCTTGAGGGACAATGGGTTTGGCGACAATATTTACAGTCTAATATTAGTGAAGATTTGGGGAGAGTTATTGATCAGCTTTTGGCTCCGAATATTAATGAAAGGTATCAGTTTGTAGAACAGGTTTTAAAAGAATTAGAGTCTATCAAATATCAGAAAAGTTTTGCTGATTCTGTTTCTCAAATGGGTGGTAATAATCCTTCTTTGTTAACAAAAATGTTGGGGGGAATTCCCCAGATTATTAAGGGTCGAATTATGCAGGAGTTTGGGAAGACTGAGGAGGCGATCGCTGCTTATGACCGGGCTATTAATATTCGACCTAATAATTATGATGCTTGGTATAAGAAGGCTGAGGTTTGTTATCAGTTGAAACGTTATAATTCAGCTATTTTTTGTTATAAAAAAACGGTGAAGTTACAACCAAATCATTGGCAAGGGTGGCGGAATTTAGGTGTTTTGTTTTATCAATCTAATAGGTATGAAAAATCTGTGGAATGTTATTTTAAGTCTTTGGATATTCAGTCGGAGCAACCCATGGTTTGGTTGTGGTTAAGTTTGGCAATTAGGAAGTCTGGAGATGAACAAAAAGCACAAATGTGTTTGCAGAAGGCAAGGCAATTTTTGTCTAATAGTCCGGCAGAGGCTGTGGAGATTTTATGGCAAGCTTGGGAAAAGTTAATTCAGTAAATAGTTAGTAATGGCTTTGTTGTAAGAATATTCTGGAATCCTTGCATTACAAGACTTTAGGATTAGTGACATTTATTGATAAATCCTGATTTAATAGACTTCTACCACTTTGATGCAACAAAGCCGAAGTAAGAAGTAAGAAGTCAACAGTCAAATGTTTTAACTTTTTTAGTCTTCATATTTTAAAAATTCTAAGGCTGCTTTGAAAGCTTTCAGATTTAGAAATTCATCTCTTAATGGGCGGAGTTTTGACTATATTTTCTTTTCTACAGTATTTATGAGACAAGGCGGGTATTCAAAATATTTTTATTATAACATGGAAGGTCGCCCGCTTATGGGGGAGGTTTTAAACCCAATTTTTTGGTAAAATTTGCTTATGATTCGCCGACGAGGAAAAATCCTGCCCAGTTCACAGGTTCGGGATGTTTTTTCATGGTGGTTAACATTGCTTGTCGGAGAGCTTGAGCTTTGTTTTGTTTGGCTTTCAGATTTTTATAGAAGTCTATCATTAATTCGGAAGTTGTTGCATCAGGAACTTGCCATAAAGAAGCAACTATGCTGGGAACTCCTGCTCCAATAAAAGGACGGGCAAGACCTACTATTCCATCACTGGTAATTTCTCCTAACCCAGTTTCGCAAGCACTTAACACAACTAAGTCTGCTGTTAAGTTGAATTTATAAATTTCCCCTTCTCCTAAAAAACCTTGTTCTTGTTCTGAAGGGGTAAAAGCTAAACGAGATGGATCTCCATGAGTAGCTAGATGGATGATGTTAGCATTGGGCATTTGTCTGATAATTCTGGATTTTGTTGCTCTTATACCTGTGATGGGAATAGTGTTTAATAGTTGAGCGATCGCCGATGCTTCTTTTTCGGCATTTGGTAAAGCTTTGAGTTGTTGACCATTGTGGTCTATGGGCATTACTGGATTACCTACTACTAAGTTTTGATTGAATAAGTTTGGAGCTTTTTGAGCTTTTTGTTGTTGAGTGAATTGCAAAAGTTGGATGGAGGGAGATACTCGCAGGGTATGTTTTTGAATTAGATATTGATTATCACTTCCTTTGAGGGCGGCGAAGGGAACTCGAAATAGTTCGCCGTCGGGAATAATAATTACTTCTTGTTCTGGGTTTTTAGGTAATAGTTTGGCAATGGGTTCTATCAAAATTTTGTGCATTTGCTTTAAACAATCATCTTGATTTTGACAGTTCCCTTTTTTTACAGGTTCAGATAAATTGTTTCTTGTATTTCCTCTGACTTCGACAAATGTATTTCTAGAAATATTAGCTAAGGAAATTGCTGATGATTGATCTGAGTTTTGATTACTGGAATTGGTGGTTTGATTATTTATGATGGGAATAGTAGTTACAAATATGATGAAATAACTACTGATTAAAATAAGTTTTCGTTGCTCTGGTAATTTTAGGCTGAGGGAAATTCCGAAAATAAAAATTAGTAGGGGAATAAAGGGGATGAGGTTAGGGAATGAGTTGGATTTTTTCTCTGGAGTTAGTGATTTGTTATTGGCTAAAAGGCTATTATATTTAGAGTTAACTAAACTGAGATTTATATTGGCAAAATCAACTTTTCCTGTTGGTTGAACTACCCAGATATAAAGTTGTGGTTTGTAGGTTTTTTTCATGCCAGGATAATTAATACTTGTTGGCATGGAATACTTAACTAATGTTGCATTTTGCTGTTTGGCAATGGCTTGAATTTTATCAATATTAATAGATGATTCTTTATTTTTATTGATTAGATAAGACAGTATGCGAGTACGACCATATTCAGCAAATTCTAAAGCTTCTGTATATTTTCCTTGTTTAATTCGCAATTCTGTTAATCCATGAGTAAATATTCCAGTTTCTCCTACTAAAAAGCCTTGAAAGTCGAAACCACCATATAATTCAAATTTTTCACTTTTTTCGAGTAGGTTTGCGATTGTATGATTCCATGATTTATAATCATTTTTCATAGCCTCTAAAAACTTTTTCTCAGCTTCATCTATTTTACCATTTTGGAGTAATGAAAATCCAAAATGTGACTGAATTAAAGAAAGATTAGAAGCAAATTAATCATGAATGCAAGCTTCACAATTATATCCTTCATAGGATTTTTTTATTGATTCTACTGCTTTTTGATATTGCCTAATTGCTTCAGGATAATCGCCTAATTTAAAATACATTAATCCTAGTTTTTGATATGAGACAAAAGGATAATTATTATTATCACTATTTAGAGACTGTTTCAGAGAATTAATTGCTTTGTTGTATTTTTTGGCACCAAAGTAAGCTTCATGTATTGGGTGAAATATATCTGGATCATCTCCCTTTCTTAAGCTTCTTTCACAAGCTTTAACTGCCTTTTCCCAAGCTTCAGCAATATTATAGCCTGAACATATATAATTAATAATTAAATTACGACTTTTTCTCAGGGCTTCAATTTTTTCTAAGTCTTCTATAATAGCTTTTTTATCTGCTTCGGATACAGGCGCGTTATATTTTCTCATAGTATCTATTTCTATTAATTTATAGTTAATTTCTTGTAATGATGTTTTTTTTGTGATTTCTATTCGGGTAGGAGAATTAACCCACGAATCTTGCCCTAAAGCTGGAGGAATAAAAAACTTCTTTTGACTAAAACTTTCTAGAGGATTACTAATAATAGAAACTAAAGTAATTATTGCTGTTGTTGTTAACTGATAAAGCTTCATAATTAACACTCCTTTAAATTGAAAAGATAATTGATCAGAATATAGCTGAACACAATATAAGTTATTAGGGTTTCTGAAATAGACTTCTACAAAATTGAGCCTCTGGAAGTAAGTCAAAATTCCTATTATGGTATACACAATAAAATCTTGTAAGTAAAAATTTTATTGCAACATCCGCAATAAAACTATTTCAGATAATATCTAGATATTTAGATGAAATTAAACTGATTGAGCCTCTGGAAACAAGCAAAAATTCCTATTGCGGCATACGCAATAAAACCTTATAAGTAAAAATTTTTATGGCGACATCCGCAATAAAACTATTTCAGACAGTATATGGAATTAAACTTTAAAATGCAGGCTTTTCTTGAGAATATTCCTCTAGTTGCCACCTATTCAAAACATTAGAAAAATCGTAATAAACTCGTTTACCTTCAGCAAAAGTATTAGGAGGTTCTTCCCCTCTTAATATTGGCGGATTTTTACGAGGAAAATTCCGGCAGTTCATCAAATCTTGCACCACTAAATTTGGATCATCATTTGACTGCAAAGTGAAAAGTAAATCCTCATTATTACAAGAAGTCATTATTTGCTTAACTCCACATACTACCGGAATTTCCTGATTAGGAACCCAAGTTTCTAAGGTAGGAACAATATATTTTAACCCGCCTCTATCATATATATTCTGGAACCGTTGGGACACCATTTCGCATCGCTTTTTTGGTGGATACTTTTTACCAAAATAATAATTGTCTAACTTCCATAAAATAACAATTATTTCTTCATTTAATTGAGTATTTTCTACAATTATTGCCGGAATATTCTTACCTCGATACTCACCAGTTCCACAAAAGAATCTAATTCTAGATTCTAAAGAAGACACTTCCTTAACCATCGAGGATGGAGTAGGTATCGGTGTCGTTGATGGTTCTGATTCAGACTTAATAAAAGGAGTAATAGCTGTAATCAAAGCAGCAACTCCACCAAATACACCAGCAACTCCACCTAGTAAACCAGCGAATTTAGTCCAGGATTTTTTTCTGATTATTGCTCATAATTGTAAAAGGATAGAACTTTGTTGCAAAGCACAACAGTAATACATCTCTAATCTGACTTTAAATTTTCAAAGATACCTCAAATTAGTAATTTTGATAGTCTTTAAATTAACTTCAAGATGGTTGTTTAAAATTCCATAATATTAAAGTTATTTGATAATTGATAAATTTTTGAGGTGTCAGGTGTCAGATGTCAGGTGTTAGGTGTTAGGTATTAAGTTTAAAAATTAACAAATTGACAATATCTTACTCTTAAATCCATTTTAGCCGAAGTAAGTGAGTAAAAATTCCTATTGCGCATACCGCAATAAAACTTTGTCAGCCGAAGTAAGTGAGTAAAAACTCCTATTGCGCATACCGCAATAAAACCTTGTCAGCCGAAGTAAGTGAGTAAAAACTCCTATTGCGCATATCGCAATAAAACCTTGTCAGCCCAAATTTCTATGAAAAATCCCTAATCAAACTATCTCAGACAATATTTGAGATTTAGATGAATTAATCTGACTGAGCCGAAATAAGTGAGTAAAAACTCCTATTGCGCATATCGCAATAAAACCTTGTCAGCCCAAATAAGTGAGTAAAAACTCCTATTGCGCATATCGCAATAAAACCTTGTCAGCCCAAATTTCTATGAAAAATCCCTAATCAAACTATCTCAGACAATATTTGAGATTTAGATGAATTAATCTGACTGAGCCGAAATAAGTGAGTAAAAACTCCTATTGCGCATATCGCAATAAAACCTTGTCAGCCCAAATAAGTGAGTAAAAACTCCTATTGCGCATATCGCAATAAAACCTTGTCAGCCCAAATTTCTATGAAAAATCCCTAATCAAACTATCTCAGACAATATTTGAGATTTAGATGAATTAATCTGACTGAGCCGAAATAAGTGAGTAAAAACTCCTATTGCGCATATCGCAATAAAACCTTGTCAGCCCAAATAAGTGAGTAAAAATTCCTATTGCGCATACCGCAATAAAACCTTGTCAGCCCAAATTTCTATGAAAAATCCCTAATCAAACTATCTCAGACAATATTTGAGATTTAGATGAATTAATCTGACTGAGCCGAAGTAAGTGAGTAAAAACTTCTATTGCGCATACCGCAATAAAACCTTGTCAGCCAAAATAAGTGAGTAAAAACTCCTATTGCGCATATCGCAATAAAACCTTGTCAGCCCAAATTTCTATGAAAAATCCCTAATCAAACTATCTCAGACAATATTTGAGATTTAGATGAATTAATCTGACTGAGCCGAAATAAGTGAGTAAAAACTCCTATTGCGCATACCGCAATAAAACCTTGTCAGCCGAAATAAGTGAGTAAAAACTCCTATTGCGCATATCGCAATAAAACCTTGTCAGCCCAAATTTCTATGAAAAATCCCTAATCAAACTATCTCAGACAATATTTGAGATTTAGATGAATTAATCTGACTGAGCCGAAGTAAGTGAGTAAAAACTCCTATTGCGCATATCGCAATAAAACCTTGTCAGCCCAAATTTCTATGAAAAATCCCTAATCAAACTATCTCAGACAATATTTGAGATTTAGATGAATTAATCTGACTGAGCCGAAGTAAGTGAGTAAAAACTCCTATTGCGCATATCGCAATAAAACCTTGTCAGCCCAAATAAGTGAGTAAAAACTCCTATTGCGCATATCGCAATAAAACCTTGTCAGCCCAAATTTCTATGAAAAATCCCTAATCAAACTATCTCAGACAATATTTGAGATTTAGATGAATTAATCTGACTGAGCCGAAATAAGTGAGTAAAAACTCCTATTGCGCATATCGCAATAAAACCTTGTCAGCCGAAGTAAGTGAGTAAAAATTCCTATTGCGCATACCGCAATAAAACCTTGTCAGCCCAAATTTCTATGAAAAATCCCTAATCAAACTATCTCAGACAATATTTGAGATTTAGATGAATTAATCTGACTGAGCCGAAGTAAGTGAGTAAAAACTTCTATTGCGCATACCGCAATAAAACCTTGTCAGCCGAAATAAGTGAGTAAAAACTCCTATTGCGCATATCGCAATAAAACCTTGTCAGCCCAAATTTCTATGAAAAATCCCTAATCAAACTATCTCAGACAATATTTGAGATTTAGATGAATTAATCTGACTGAGCCGAAATAAGTGAGTAAAAACTCCTATTGCGCATACCGCAATAAAACCTTGTCAGCCGAAATAAGTGAGTAAAAACTCCTATTGCGCATATCGCAATAAAACCTTGTCAGCCCAAATTTCTATGAAAAATCCCTAATCAAACTATCTCAGACAATATTTGAGATTTAGATGAATTAATCTGACTGAGCCGAAGTAAGTGAGTAAAAACTCCTATTGCGCATATCGCAATAAAACCTTGTCAGCCCAAATTTCTATGAAAAATCCCTAATCAAACTATCTCAGACAATATTTGAGATTTAGATGAATTAATCTGACTGAGCCGAAGTAAGTGAGTAAAAACTTCTATTGCGCATATCGCAATAAAACCTTGTCAGCCGAAATAAGTGAGTAAAAACTCCTATTGCGCATATCGCAATAAAACCTTGTCAGCCCAAATTTCTATGAAAAATCCCTAATCAAACTATCTCAGACAATATTTGAGATTTAGATGAATTAATCTGACTGAGCCGAAGTAAGTGAGTAAAAATTCCTATTGCGCATATCGCAATAAAACCTTGTCAGCCGAAGTAAGTGAGTAAAAACTCCTATTGCGCATATCGCAATAAAACCTTGTCAGCACAAATTTCTATGAAAAATCCCTAATCAAACTATTTCAGACAATATTTGAGATTTAGATGAATTAATCTGACTGAGCCGAAGTAAGTGAGTAAAAACTCCTATTGCGCATACCGCAATAAAACCTTGTCAGCCGAAGTAAGTGAGTAAAAACTCCTATTGCGCATATCGCAATAAAACCTTGTCAGCCCAAATTTCTATGAAAAATCCCTAATCAAACTATCTCAGACAATATTTGAGATTTAGATGAATTAATCTGACTGAGCCGAAGTAAGTGAGTAAAAATTCCTATTGCGCATATCGCAATAAAACCTTGTCAGCCGAAGTAAGTGAGTAAAAACTCCTATTGCGCATATCGCAATAAAACCTTGTCAGCCCAAATTTCTATGAAAAATCCCTAATCAAACTATCTCAGACAATATTTGAGATTTAGATGAATTAATCTGACTGAGTCGAAGTAAGTGAGTAAAAATTCCTATTGCGTATATCGCAATAAAACCTTGTCAGCCGAAGTAAGTGAGTAAAAACTCCTATTGCGCATACCGCAATAAAACCTTGTCAGCCCAAATTTCTATGAAAAATCCCTAATCAAACTATCTCAGACAATATTTGAGATTTAGATGAATTAATCTGACTGAGTCGAAGTAAGTGAGTAAAAATTCCTATTGCGTATATCGCAATAAAACCTTGTCAGCCGAAGTAAGTGAGTAAAAACTCCTATTGCGCATACCGCAATAAAACCTTGTCAGCCCAAATTTCTATGAAAAATCCCTAATCAAACTATCTCAGACAATATTTGAGATTTAGATGAATTAATCTGACTGAGCCGAAGTAAGTGAGTAAAAACTCCTATTGCGCATATCGCAATAAAACCTTGTCAGCCCAAATTTCTATGAAAAATCCCTAACGGGACTTTAGCAAATTTCAAGCCCAAACAAACCCTAAACTCTCTTTATGAGCGGTAAATACGTCGATGTTTTCATCTAACCACTCAACAAAACGATAAGATATTGCGGTACGAAATGCTTCTAAAGTATCAGTAAACGTATTTAATGGTTTGTTAGCCCAACGCCTTCTTATACCTCCTGTTAACTGATGCCAGATAATAAATGTATAAGCACAAAATACTAAAATAAAATGCCTTTTAAGGCTGATTTTATCTCTGACTTGATATTCTCTTAATCCTAACCATCCTTTGGCTTCCCTGTAGAAAACTTCCACCCAATTTCTTTGAGAATAAGTAGAATATATCCACTCAGGAGTTACATATTTGTCTTCTCTATTAGTGATATAATAGTTAATATCAGTGGCCTCAGAAAAACTTTTAGCATTCATAACGATAGCTATAGTTTTTTGACCTGACATCCTAGATATTTCTACTTCTAATGTAGCTACCCAAACTTCTCTAGCATTTTTTGTACTTAGTTGAACTAAGTTGAAAGCTTTCTGAGGTATACTTTCTGCCAGCTTGTCTAATCTAATTTCCTCTTTAATGTCATCTTGTTTTTTAATGATGACTTTTCGATTTTTAGCTAATCCTCCTATATAAGTTAAACTTCTTTTCTCTAGTTGATTTAAGAATGATGTATTGTTACCATAGCCAAATTTCAATTAACACAATTTCTGGTTGGTGTCCTCTGGACAAACATTGATCTACTAGAGACATTGCACTCGTCTGGTTTCTTGACAAATTCTGGGTCTTTTTTTCCTTTTGGAAAAGAATCAGCTTTCTGATACAAAGCTATGTCTAAAGGTAGACTTTTAACTCCATCATAAAGATGAGTTGTCACCACGACTACACCATTATCTGTTTTTCCTATTTCTCCTATATATTGCCGCCCTACTCCTGCAGTAAAATTACCACTTTTTCTGTGGCCTGAATCGTCTATAATTAAAGCAATAGGATCGAGAAGGTTTTGTTTGGCGACGTTCCCACATTACTTGAAGACGACGCTCATTCACAGCATCTACAGACCAATTTGCTCGAACTAGAAAATGCCGTAATTTGTGGTACGTGTGACCTACAGTGTTGTTGGCAATTTGAGACAAGTTTTTTCGATCGCTTTCTCAAGAGTAATCCTCCTATATATTCCCTAAACCCTGTTTTTTGGGCTTTTGTTTTAAAGACATTGTTAAAGCGATCGCACCATCGATGGAAACAAGAGGGCATGGCCACTGAAGTTGTTTCTTTCATCAAACTTTTCCCAGGCCAGTAATTAACGTAAAATACATATCAGGTATACATTATACCCTTTTTTTTACTATTTTTTCACTAAAGTCCCGCTAATCAAACTATCTCAGACAATATTTGAGATTTAGATGAATTAATCTGACTGAGCCGAAATAAGTGAGTAAAAACTCCTATTGCGCATACCGCAATAAAACCTTGTCAGCCGAAATAAGTGAGTAAAAACTCCTATTGCGCATATCGCAATAAAACCTTGTCAGCCCAAATTTCTATGAAAAATCCCTAATCAAACTATCTCAGACAATATTTGAGATTTAGATGAATTAATCTGACTGAGCCGAAGTAAGTGAGTAAAAACTCCTATTGCGCATATCGCAATAAAACCTTGTCAGCCCAAATTTCTATGAAAAATCCCTAATCAAACTATCTCAGACAATATTTGAGATTTAGATGAATTAATCTGACTGAGCCGAAGTAAGTGAGTAAAAATTCCTATTGCGCATATCGCAATAAAACCTTGTCAGCCGAAATAAGTGAGTAAAAACTCCTATTGCGCATATCGCAATAAAACCTTGTCAGCCCAAATTTCTATGAAAAATCCCTAATCAAACTATCTCAGACAATATTTGAGATTTAGATGAATTAATCTGACTGAGCCGAAGTAAGTGAGTAAAAACTCCTATTGCGCATACCGCAATAAAACCTTGTCAGCCGAAGTAAGTGAGTAAAAACTCCTATTGCGCATATCGCAATAAAACCTTGTCAGCCCAAATTTCTATAAAAAATCCCTAATCAAACTATCTCAGACAATATTTGAGATTTAGATGAATTAATCTGACTGAGCCGAAGTAAGTGAGTAAAAACTCCTATTGCGCATATCGCAATAAAACCTTGTCAGCCGAAGTAAGTGAGTAAAAACTCCTATTGCGCATACCGCAATAAAACCTTGTCAGCCGAAGTAAGTGAGTAAAAACTCCTATTGCCCATGTCGCAATAAAACCTTGTCAGCCCAAATTTCTATGAAAAATCCCTAATCAAACTATCTCAGACAATATTTGAGATTTAGATGAATTAATCTGACTGAGCCGAAGTAAGTGAGTAAAAATTCTTATTGCGCATATCGCAATAAAACCTTGTCAGCCGAAATAAGTGAGTAAAAATTCCTATTGCGCATACCGCAATAAAACCTTGTCAGCCCAAATTTCTATGAAAAATCCCTAATCAAACTATCTCAGACAATATTTGAGATTTAGATGAATTAATCTGACTGAGCCGAAGTAAGTGAGTAAAAACTCCTATTGCGCATATCGCAATAAAACCTTGTCAGCCGAAGTAAGTGAGTAAAAACTCCTATTGCGCATATCGCAATAAAACCTTGTCAGCCCAAATTTCTATGAAAAATCCCTAATCAAACTATCTCAGACAATATTTGAGATTTAGATGAATTAATCTGACTGAGCCGAAGTAAGTGAGTAAAAACTCCTATTGCGCATACCGCAATAAAACCTTGTCAGCCGAAGTAAGTGAGTAAAAACTCCTATTGCGCATATCGCAATAAAACCTTGTCAGCCCAAATTTCTATGAAAAATCCCTAATCAAACTATCTCAGACAATATTTGAGATTTAGATGAATTAATCTGACTGAGCCGAAGTAAGTGAGTAAAAACTCCTATTGCGCATACCGCAATAAAACCTTGTCAGCCGAAGTAAGTGAGTAAAAACTCCTATTGCGCATATCGCAATAAAACCTTGTCAGCCCAAATTTCTATGAAAAATCCCTAATCAAACTATCTCAGACAATATTTGAGATTTAGATGAATTAATCTGACTGAGCCGAAGTAAGTGAGTAAAAACTCCTATTGCGCATATCGCAATAAAACCTTGTCAGCCGAAATAAGTGAGTAAAAATTCCTATTGCGCATACCGCAATAAAACCTTGTCAGCCCAAATTTCTATGAAAAATCCCTAATCAAACTATCTCAGACAATATTTGAGATTTAGATGAATTAATCTGACTGAGCCGAAGTAAGTGAGTAAAAACTCCTATTGCGCATATCGCAATAAAACCTTGTCAGCCGAAGTAAGTGAGTAAAAACTCCTATTGCGCATATCGCAATAAAACCTTGTCAGCCCAAATTTCTATGAAAAATCCCTAATCAAACTATCTCAGACAATATTTGAGATTTAGATGAATTAATCTGACTGAGCCGAAGTAAGTGAGTAAAAACTCCTATTGCGCATATCGCAATAAAACCTTGTCAGCCGAAATAAGTGAGTAAAAACTCCTATTGCGCATATCGCAATAAAACCTTGTCAGCCCAAATTTCTATGAAAAATCCCTAATCAAACTATCTCAGACAATATTTGAGATTTAGATGAATTAATCTGACTGACTTGATTCTCTTGTAACCAGCAAAAAAATTTGTAGGAAACAGCCAGTCATAAATGCTTCTAATGTCTCTGTAAAATTTGTCAAACTGGTGTAAGAATAACCCTTTCTCAAGCCTCCCATTAATTGTTGGTAAAGAAGGAAAGTATAGGCTACAAAAACTAAGATAAAATGACGCATCATACTGGTTTTATCTCTGACAAAATATTCTTTTAAACCCAAGCATCCCTTAGTTTCCCTATAAAAATTTTCAATATAGTTTCTCTCATAAAAGGTGGTGACTATCCATTCTCCTGTCACACTTTTATATTGTTTATTTGTCATTAAATAATCAATTTCAGTAGCTTCAGATATAGAACTATTATTCATGAGGATTACTATAGTTCTAGTCCCAGTTAAACCTTTGGTTTCTACTTTTATAGTAGCTACCCAAACTGTTTTGGGTATATCTTGTTTTAATGTTCCTGCTTAAAAAGCCTTTTGTGGTAAAGATAAGGCGATTTCATCTAACCTTTTTTGTGATTGTTTTTTGCCAGTTTTTTTGATTAATAAAACTTACCTGAAGATTTTTCGCACTACCCCCTATATATTTAAGTTCGAGTTGTTCTAATTCTATTGCGAAAAGACGAATTATTACCATAAACTCTATCCACTAAAGTTATACCTAGTCGATATTTTCTAGACAAAGTTTTTTTCACGTTCCTTGATTGCTAAATCGGTTTTTTTAACAAATTCTTGATCATCTTTACTATCTGGTAAAGATGATAACTTTTGGTACAACTCCACATCCAAAGGTAGGCTGCGCACTCCATTATATAGGTGAGTTCTGACTATTACTACTCCATTATCTGTTTTTCCAATTTATCCAAGATATTGTCGGCCTATTCCACCAGTAAAATTACCACTTTTTCTATGGTAATTATCATCAATAATCAGAGCAAATCCATTTCTAATCGGGTTTGCAGGTTGTTGATTCATAATTTCTAAATGACGCTCATTTATCGAATTTTCAGCCCCAGCCTGCAAAGTATATAAAATGATGCATATTATTATATGAAGAGCCGATAATATTGTGGGTAATTTGAGCAATATTTTTGCGTTTACTTTCTCCTAATAATCCTGCCAAATAATAACAAAATCCTCTTTTTTGAGCTTTGGTTTTGAAATATTTCATCAAATTTTTGACGCCACAATTGATAGCATGGTGGTAAGGCAGATAAAGTTGTTTCTTTCATCAGCTATCATTTTTAGGTAAAAGTCTTAATATATAATAATCTTAACCTAATTTACTGCATTTTTTTTGAAAGTCCAGCTAAAAAAAATTTGTAAAAGTATTGCATTAATTAAGTATCTGTGTTTTAATATGAAATCAATCGGTTCTAATAGAGAGCAGCTATTAGAGGAAACGGGGAAAGTTCGGTGTAAATCCGTCGCTGTCCCGCAACTGTGATGAGATACTTTATTATCTCTCAGTCAGAATGCCCGCCGATTAATAGTAACTTTATCAAACATCTGCGAGGTATAGATGATGACTAATATAGTTTTGATAAGAAGGGAATTAGCCCTAAATAAGAACCTTTCGCTACAGATATTTAGACAGAACTTATTTAAACCAAACTCTGGGAAAAAGCTACTAGTTAGAAAGAAGTGAATTAGCATTTATATTTTCTTTTGTGGATTTAATAGCCTACCATAATCACTGCGCTTAAAATTGCTTGGGGTGGAAATTTTCTTTATTTAATTTTCCCTTCTGCCTTCTTCAATAAAGAAGAAAAAAATAACAGCTAGAAAATTGATAAAAAGTGCAAAAAGTGCTTGAGAATCTACTGTTAAAAATATAAAAATAAGTAATAAGAGCGATAGTTAACGGTGGAATTAATCGCGATCGCAACTGCTTTGGTATTAGCACGGAAGTTGCGATAGAAAGTCTTACATAAATTTCAAAAGAAATAAAATGACAACAATCAAATAATAAAAACAGAAAATAGTGAACTCCTCACAAGTAGTTTGGAGGGAGACGAAATAAATGGTTTAGCAGGAGATGACACAATAAACGGTCTAGAAAGTGGAGACTTAATTAGTGGCAACCAAGTCAAGGATATTCTTGACGGAAATGCTAGTGGGGACATACTGCGGGGTGTTAAATAGAACAATAATCTCTCTGAAGACCTGAGTAGCAATAATGTTTATGGTGATGTAGGTACAGAAACCTTAACTGGGAGAGAGGGTTTCCATAATTTTGTTCTTCAACGACAAAATCAACTCAGGTGTTAACAGCAGCAAACTTACCGAAGACCAATTTAAAATATTTGTCCAACAACTAGGACCTTATTCCAGTTCTACCCAAGACCCAGGAAAAATATATTCTATCATCCCTGGTTTTATTAGTTCTGAGGATGAGGGGTTAATCAGACCGGACAGTATTGTTAATCCAGTCTTTGGAGCATGGGCAGCAGGATTTCAAAATTATTTGCCAGCACCAGGAGTCTATGAAAGATTCCAAACTCCCGAACTAACATTAGGACCTACCGCTAGAACAGATAATTTTATTGATATTGCTTTACTAGGGGATCTAACTCAAGAACAAATAGTCCCAGGAGTAACTCCAGGCGAGATTACTCTAACCTTTGACTCTGGTATTAGTAATGGTACAGGAGCAGAATTTGCAGTACTTGAAAATGGTTTTAATAACCTTGGCGGTATTTTTGCCGAACTAGAATTCGTTGAAGTTTCCAGTGATGGAGTAAATTTTGCTCCTGTACCTAGGGACTTTTTCACAGGGCAAGCATTCCCACACAAGTTTATAATTTAGCTGGCAAACAGGTTAATAATGCTTTTGAGTTTGAAGGAGAATTTTTTGGCAGTTCTTGGGGAACTCCTTTTGACTTAGATGACTTAGTTAACGACCCGTTAGTGACATCCGGTCGGGTAGATATTAATGCTATTCAGTTTGTTCGTATTGTAGACATCCCTGGTAATGGTAGCTTTTTAGATGCGACAGAAGACCTTATTTTCGACTTTTGGCCAACTGCACGACCAACTGTGACTTCTGGTGGTTTTGATTTGGAAGCGAGCGGTGTCATTAATGTTATTTAATGACTAAATCTGGAGAATTAAAATGAGGGAATTTACAGCAGGTTCCACTTTAGTGAGGTACACCAGTACCGGGCAATATCCTGGCAATAAAAACATTAATTCTGAATATTTGTACTTCACATACCTGGAATCTCCTGTAATTGATAGGTGACACTGCTCAAACCCAGTTTTGAGTATAGAAATCTTACTTTTGACTTTTGACTTTTAACTTTTAATTTTCCCAATCTGAGGAAGTCTTCACAGACGCTTTACCTCAGATAAATTAACCCAATTTACTGGAAATAAATAAAAACTATGTCAATATCAACATCAACTTTGGGATATCCCCGCATAGGGAAAAACCGCGAAGTTAAAAAAGCACTCGAATCATTTTGGCAACAAAAAATTAGTGCTGATGAATTGCTAAAAATTGTCCGAGAAATTGAAGAGGCAAGTTGGCAAACCCAAACTAAAGCAGGTATAGAACGAATTGGTATTGGTGATGCTACTCTCTACGACCAAATATTAGATTGGAGTTTTCGTTTCGGAATAATTCCCAAGCGTTTTCAACAATTCCAAAATTTAGAATGCTACTTTGCAATGGCACGAGGAAAAGATGGTATTCTAGCATTAGAAATGACTAAATGGTTTGATACAAACTATCACTATTTAGTGCCAGAAATTACACCAGATATTACTCCCAAAGCAGATTTTTCTGATTTCTTAGAAACTGTGAAACGCGCGAAAAAAATAATAGGCAAAAGTGCAGTTCCTATTATTATCAGCCCTATTACTTTTATCCGTTTAAGTCGTTTAGAATCTGTAGAATTTGACAATATTCTCGCTCAACTATTGCCGCTATACAGCGACCTATTAACTAAACTAAAAAAGTTAGGAATTTCGGAAATACAATTACACGAACCTGCTTTAGTTTTTGGCGATTCTTCTAATCTTAAAAAACAGTTCGAGATGGCTTATGCTGAATTAGCAAAAGTGGGATTAAATATTCATCTTGTCACCTACTTTGATGACCTGGGAGAAACCTATCCTTGGGTGATGAAATTGCCAGTAACATCTATTAGTCTCGACTTGACTCGCGGTCAAAATTTAGAACTAATTAAAAGTTATGGTTTTCCAGCAGATAAAACTCTAGGTGCTGGTGTAGTTGATGCTCGAAATATTTGGCGAATTCGTACTCAAGAAGTAACATCTTTATTAGAGGAATTAAAGGGGATTATTCCTAATATTTCTGTACAGCCTTCTGCTTCTTTACAATTTGTGCCTTATGATGTTAGACGTGAGGTAAAACTCCCAGAAGCACTGCGAAATGTATTAAGTTTTGCCGAGCAAAAACTAGAAGAGACAGTTTTATTATCTAAAGCATTGACTGGAAAAAGTAATAAGTCAGAGATAGAAAATATCGAAATCTACTGGCAAGAATTTTATAAATTTAGCCCTGCCAATGAAAAAGTAAAAAGTCAAATTAAAGCACTGAAAGAAACAGACTTTAGGCGAAGCATGTCTTATTTAGAAAGATTAGACAATCAAATAAAATTACCTGCTTTTCCCACTACAACTATCGGCTCATTTCCCCAGACTAAACAAGTTAGAAAATTACGAGCACGTTATAAAAAAGGCGAGCTGACTCAAGCTGAATATTTAGCACAAATTGATGCTAATATTGCCTACTGTATTGGTCTACAAGAAGGGATGGGAATGGATGTTTTAGTCCATGGAGAATTTGAACGTTCTGACATGGTGGAATACTTCGGTGAACAGTTAGATGGTTATACTTTTACTACTCATGGTTGGGTACAAAGTTATGGCAGTCGTTATGTACGCCCGCCAATTATTTTTGGTGATATTTATCGCCCTCATGCAATGACAATTCGGGAATTTGAAGTTGCTCAATCTTTAACTGAAAAACCAGTAAAAGGAATGTTAACTGGACCAGTAACCATGTTGAATTGGTCTTATCCCCGGACCGATATTTCTCGCCAAGAACAGGCATTCCAATTAGCATTAGCTATTCGCGAAGAACTGAAAGATTTAGAAAAGGCAGGTGCTGCTTTTATTCAAGTAGATGAACCAGCAATGCGGGAAGGTTTGCCACTAAAACAACAGCGTTGGCACGAATATTTGAATTGGGCAGTTGATGCTTTTCGTTTATCGACGGCGATCGCTCGACCAGAAACTCAGGTACATACTCATATGTGTTACTCTGAGTTCGGCGACATTATGGAATCTATTAAGCAATTGGATGCTGACGTAATTTCTATTGAGGATAGTCGTAGTAATAATGAGACTTTAATGCAACTGACTGATGCTGATTATCCTGCTCAGGTTGGACCAGGAGTTTATGACGTTCACTCTCCGAGTATTCCTACTACTGAATATTTGAGGGAAAGTTTGTATAAGTGTATTCAGTATCTGCCTGTAACTCAAATTTGGGTTAATCCCGACTGTGGTTTGAAAACTCGTCGTTGGGAAGAGGCAATTCCGGCAACTCGGAATATGGTACAAGCTGCTATTAGTTTGCGACAGGAGTAGTTGTTGTTTTTGTCCATAAGCTGAAAATTGCCTAATTTTAGATAATTTGGCATTGAGGGGGTAAACAAACATTTTTCTATCTCCCTCAAAATACAGCAGTTTCCGAAGCTATTTACTAGGGAAGTAGGGGAACAATTAAAAAATATTTACCCTGTTAAAAGTATTGTTATTTTACCTCATAAAAACGGGAATTTTTGTAGCAATATTAAACTCCCACTTTACAAAAACAGAATTAACTATTAAACCTGATAACTAAGAAGCAATTATTAATTATGCTTCAAATCCATTTGTAAATTTTGGCCTTACTGATTTTAGGTATGATACAAGCTCCCCTAGCCTCCCAATTTTGGGGGATGCGCGGGGGCTTAACTAGAACAAATAATGGCATATTCATATTTCTATTCAGCAACACCTAAATCTTTTCTAAGTAGTTTAATTATATAAGTTATCGAATCAAATGGATCGAGAAAATTATTTACATAATTGGCAGCAAGAGTTTATTTCTACTAATTTAATCTCTATAGGATATAATGCTTGGCAAGGTTATTTAAGTAGCCAAAGAGGTCTAATTATTTGCAGTACAAACTTACCTATTATTGGTGCAAGTGGAGAAACATTTAAAGTACATTTTGTGCCTCGTAATAATCTTGTACCTCTTCTCAATGCTTGGTTAAAAGCACCTGATACTGTCCCCCTTAAAACACACTTTATGAATGCTCATATTTTAGAAGCTGTAGATAATTATAACCCTGAAAAAGATGTCGTTTTTATGTTGGAATCTGGCAGTTATGTTACTTTCTTTTATCTTACTAATTTACCGATTAGTCCGCCTAGTTGTTACCAACAAGTAGTCAAAATTTGGAATGAATTTCCATCTCAATATTCAGAGGAATATCAAAATAATCATCATCTCTAAAATTTGCTAATTTATTATATCTTTAGATTAAATAAAAAAAGTTATAGTAAGTGTTTATCTGTCAGTACTTAAGCTATGAATTATTAGCTCATTTTCAACTCAAAAAAATAATTAGTATCCAAGGATAATTAAAATTATAAAAAAAATTAGCGGGTCTAAGTAGTTGATTGATTCTGGCAAAAGCTGAATCCTGAATGATTAAAAGTTATTTGCTTTTCTATTTATACAATTAAGAAAAATATTTTTTGAATAAATTATTCTTTATTAACAGTTAATTTTAATAAAATTTATTCGCCTCTTGACAATAAAAAAAAAGATGATACTATGTCTATATATTATTTATTTGCCAAACAATTATGTTAACTAAAAATATAAAAATAACCACTCAAGAGTTTCTTCTTCAATTAGACAAAATTATTGAAGAAAAACATTTACTTAAACATCAATTCTATCAAATGTGGAATGAAGGAAAATTATCTTTAGAAATGTTGCAAGAGTACGCTCAAGAATATTATCTACAAGTTCATTATTTCCCTACTTATGTTAGTGCTACGCATGCAGCTTGTGACGACTTAGAAATCCGAAAAATGCTCCTAGAAAATCTCATAGAAGAAGAAATGGGAGCCACAAATCACCCAGAATTATGGTTGCGTTTTGCAGAAGGTTTGGGTGTAAAACGGAAAGCTGTACAAGAGCGCCAACACCTAGCCAAAACTCAGGAATCAGTGAAGATTTTGCAACAGTTATCCCACAGTGAAAATACAGCAAAAGGTTTAGCTGCTCTCTATGCTTATGAATCCCAAATTCCCGAAGTAGCTACTACTAAAATTGCTGGTTTGAAAAAATTTTACGGCATTAATTCTGAAGCAGCTTTGGCATTTTTTAAAGTACATGAAAAGGCTGATGAAATTCACAGCAAAGTTACGCGAGAAGCATTAGTAAAACTCTGTGAAACTAATGCTCAAAAACAGGAAGCATTAACAGCAGCAGCAACAGCAGTAGATGCTTTAAACTTACTACTTGATGGGGTGTATGAAGAATATTGTCAAGTTGTGAATTAATGACAGCAATTTTCCGTTAAGGAACGGAAATTAAATAAGACCGGGAAAATATGCTTTATGCCGCATAAACCTCTTGAGGGTAATTAATTTTATCCGGTTTTATTTTATCAAAATAATATGGGTCTAAAAGCCTGCCTTTTAAGGCGAAATATTGGAGCGGGATTCAAATTCCATACTTCCGCTCCTGGGAAGGTTTATGGGTGGGTTGACTTACTAAGCCCTGACTTTCTTAATCTCATTCCTAAATAGAGCACAGTGGTTGAACTAACCGAAGACATCATCTTTAGTTGCGACTTCTGGTGGTTTTAATTTAGAAGCGATCGGTATAATTAATGTTATTTAATTCAGTGGGAGGAAATAGGGAGTATGGAGTAGGAAAGAATCAACAAGTATGATTAAATAGTATTGACTAAAATATCACTAATATTCTGTAAGAGTTTAGTCTTCAAAGCCCTACTTTTGAGGTATTTTGTTGATAAACAAACTTTAAATCTAGAGAACTAAAATGAATGAATTTAATCAATGGGTCACACCATTAAAACGTATGGTATCGGAAAAAAATCCTAAAGGTGGAACGATAGAATATGAAGATTTTCCTACTACAATAGATGTCACTGGTCCTCTACTGTATACATTAATTCAGCAACAGTGGCAACAAGTTCAAATAGGTCATGTTGTTGAAGGTGGCGTACTAGAATTAGAATTTACTGAACCTCCAAAACTTTGCTTAATTTATGATGGTTATTTGACCGTAGCAACTCCCACTTGGCACATTCATTTATGCTTAGAAAAAAATTTAGGAGGACCTCACTGTACGACACCAATAGAATTAAGAGAAAAGCGTCTTTTAAGTCGGGCAGCACTTTATCGTCGCCTAAACCCTGAAGGAGTGGCAAAAAGTTGGGGTATTCAGTTTTGGAATGGGGCGGCAGAAAAGTTAATGACGATATTTTTGCCGAATCCATTTTTAGGGGAAGATGAGGATTATTTGCCTGAGAAAAAAGCGGAGTTTTCCAAACTTGCACTTTATCAGGAGTTACGAGAAATTTATGTTTTAGGAACTCGTCCAATTCCTTTTAATAGTAATCCTTTAAAACGACCTTATTTGTCTGTTTGTCGGTCGAGTCGTTGTTATCCTTCTCGGAAGTGGCAGCCAATTTTTGAGGCTTTACAAACAGCGGTAAAAACATCAGAATTAGATATAGATGTGATTACTTCTGGCTGTCTGGAAG
Source organism: Trichodesmium erythraeum IMS101 (assembly GCF_000014265.1). Taxonomy (NCBI): domain Bacteria; kingdom Bacillati; phylum Cyanobacteriota; class Cyanophyceae; order Oscillatoriales; family Microcoleaceae; genus Trichodesmium; species Trichodesmium erythraeum. The sequence goes on along the minus strand of NC_008312.1, from coordinate 1,337,968 downwards.
TTTGCAAAATGGGTCCGGTGGTCTTTTATTCGGCAGACCGAACTTGGTACACTCGTGTCACTTCTGATGTTGCTAAACGTATTGTTAATGAGCATTTATTAGGGGGGGTGAAGTTGTCTAAAAATTTATATCCTAAAACTAATGGTTGAAAAATATTAGGAATCAAAATTTATGAATGATAAAATTACAGTTGATTCGTCGGAAAATTATAATCTTTGGAGTAATGCTGAAAAAGCAATCTCTTATTCTCGTTTGTGGGAATTTTTGTTAATTACTATTGGCAGTGCTAGTAGTATTATTTATCCTCACGTTCCCTTAGTAGGTTTTGCTGCTATTAGTGGGGTAACACTTAATAGAAAACAGGCAATAATTTCCTCAATGATAATTTGGTTATTTAATCAATTATATGGTTTTACTCTCCGTCAATATCCCCAGAATTTAGAATCTTTTACTTGGGGATTAGTGATGGGTTTGGGAACATTATTAGTAACAATTATAGCTATTCTTAAGCCTAAATTTATTGAGGATAAAATCTGGAGGTATTATTTATGGTTGAGTGCTAGTTTAGTCATAGGATATGTCTTGTTTGAAGGGATAATATTGTTGAGTGCTACCTTAATTGTAGGAAGCATTCATGTTTTAACGGTAGGGATTTTAGGAAGGATTTTTATTAAGAATATAGTCTGGGCGATCGCTCTAACTTTTCTCCATAGTCTGTTGATTTGGAATGGGATTAAATTCTTTAAAAGAGGGAAACGGAGTTCTATCGCTCCTACTTAAGAAAACTAGACAAACAGCCTCTTAAATAAATAGACTTATCGCAAAATCAAACCTTAAAGTGAAAAGGGAAAATTCTGGCTTTCACTAATAGAAATTCCAGAGTATAACCGCAGTCAACATGAAGCGATAGCTAACCATCTTTGATGTGATTTCGATACAATTCTCTCGCTGCATTATATCTTTTTACACCAGATATTGTATGTTCACATTTGACCCGAGCGCTACTTTTTTTTCTATTAAGAGGTTTTTCTTCCTCAGTTAATTCCTTTCCTAATCGTTTTTTCCTGGGAATTTTGATATTGACAAATTCTTTCTGTAATCCCTGGAAACCCAAATCTACATTACTTTTTACCTCCTGAGGACACAAAATCTACCAACTTTTCTTCATCCAACTGCCGTTTGTCATGTACCTTACCCTTTCTTGATGACGATGGGACGAAGGCTCTTTTCTTTGAATCTTTTATGATCAGATGTTTACGAGTATGGTACTTTTTTTTGCCTGAGTAATGATGTTTCTGTTTTTGGTAGTCTTTTGGAGGCTGGATAGGCCGTTCTGTAACGTCAATCATCATTTCTGTGGTAGATGGAAACCTGGTAATAAATTCTTCAATGCTTTGTAACTTACGTTCTGGTAAGGCCATTTTTTCCTGAAAGCACTCTAAGGGTAATGGCTGTAGTCTTAACATCCAATAGTGTGCTCTGCTGCGGTGTAAATAAAACAACACTCCTGCTACATCAAAGGTAAGGTAGCACTTAAAATTGAACTTGATGAAAACATGACTTGTCTTAGGCCTGTAGCCATCATACTTTTCTCCTTCCTCCTATATTTCGGAGTCTAGGTTTTTGGCTATTAGCGATCGCTTCCAACTCAAGTTGGATACAAAAGGCTTGTAATAATTCATCGAATGCCTTACGTTTCAGTCCAGTCAATGCTCTTAAGAGGCAGTCTTCTTTTATAACTCAATTAATATCTAACATTGTCCCATCTCAAATAACCTATTGACTTTATAGGGTAAAGTATAAAGCGATAATAATATCCACTAGCACCCTATGAGTATTCTCATCAACTACCACACCTGTTGTATCAACATTAGCAGTCGACAAACTGACTAGAAGTTGTTGCCCAAAGCTATCATTTCCGACTCGCCCCACTATTTTTGTGGGAATGCCAAGGCCAGCAGCAGCAACAGCTTGGTTTGCTCCTTTACCACCACCTGCGGTAAAAAAGTTGTTGCCATTAATAGTTTATCCTGGAGTCGGTAAACGGGGAGTGGTTGTAATTAAGTCAATGTTGACACTACCAAAAATAATTATGCTCATAAGTTATTAGTGCTTTGAAAAAAATTACTTACTGCTGGTAGTATATTGTAATAGTGGTCTATCGTAATTATCAAGAGTTACCCAAAAACACCATATATAGTGCATAAAAATTTTGCCTATTTTTACATTCTGTGAGTGTGGAAACCCAGCCAACGCCACGGGGAGTGAGGACTGAAATATTTATTCAAAAATCTTTAGTTATTATAATTAAACAAGTTTGATTCTAATTAAAAAATATTTCAATTCTAACACCAGATAATCCACTGATAATTTATGTGTAACCTTGTCAATAGTTTTTCCTATTTTCACTGCTAACTTTTTCAGAAAATTCCATACTAATGCCCTAGAAGTTATAAGGTTTATTTGAATTTGTATGACATGAAATTGACAATAATTTAAACCTGTTAATTGTTTGATGATAGTATGAAATCCTCAATTTTTTATCTGGGGTAATAGACTCAAATTGTACGGCTGTAAGTAATAATTAATTGAGGTAATATTTTGACAATATATTCTGCTGAAGCTGGCGTAAAAAAAGAAAAAAAACACTTTTTAATGCTGTAAAAATTATTTACTAATTGATTATTTTTCCTGATATTTTTTTCAGTTCTATATCCTAGGTTAGCTGTTGAAAAATTTTGTACATTTTGAAATATTTTATATGATCAACTGGTAGGATTACTATTTAAGGAATAACTATCAATTTTTGCTAAATAATCTATTAATGTAATTAATATTTGTATCGCATACAAACTATATATTAATACAGTTTTAAATAACATTAATTATGATTTAAAGCTATTTTGCATAATTTATTAAACACTTTTATATTTTGTTTTTTGTAAGTATCTGGGCAACAAAACCTATAATCTATAATTGTTAATTGATTAATTAAAATATATACAATCAACTATTTCTATATCAAGATATTCCTAGTTTATAGAAGGCAAATAAATTTATATTTATGGCAATATATTGTTGTCGCTCTAGTGCTTATTTTAAAAAAGCTACACCATCAAATTTTAATCCATACTTTTTTAAATTTACTATATCATAAAAAGTCATATATTCTGCTGTGTTTGTGACATGTTTCTTGGAAATTTTACTATAAATATCCTGAATTTAAAGACTCATATATTCAATAAAATTTGATTGTATTATAGCTAATATTTTCGATTTTAGTTGAGCCAATATTGTGATTTAAGACCCGTAAAATTTTAGTCAATATTTACGATTTATAAGATGATTAAATCAATATTTTTGCTCCTAAATATAATTAAGTCATTTTTTTATAATTATTAAAGATTTTCAGCAAATTAATTTGACAAGCTGTCATATATATTTTTAGATATTTTATTTTCTTATTTTTACTATAGCAATCCTAAATAATATTCGATAAAATATGATATGTAGTCAAATCAGCTACCCTAAAAAAAGTACGATTTTTTATGATAATTTATCTTCAAAATAATTTAGTATTAGTATCTATAATATACTTTAAAAGTAATATCTATCAAAAAAATGACTGATTATAGTATTGACAATTTCACATTTTGACAGTAAGTTTGACATAGTTCACCTTCATAAGTTCTGAGTGTATTATATCAGGGGTTGACTCTTACTTTTGATTTTTCTGTAATACTCTAAAGATGGATTATAAAGATTGATTCCGAGGCAATTAGTTCTTTAAACTTGACATTAAAACTTGACATTATCAAATTAAAAAGTTAACAATAAAAAGTCACCTGTTGCTAAGCGGATAACAGTCATCAATATACAGAATAGAATTGTTTGGTGTGGGAAAAATTAAAATGCTTAAAAGCTTACTATATAAAGTTTGAAGCATTTTAGACCTAAAAAAACGCTTAAGCTTCAACAGATAAAGGTTTTAGGTATTTTTTTTCCTTAATTTTCAACAACTCTAATATATGACTTTTACCCTTCCATTAATTAGGGGTAAATATTGCTAAGTCTTAAGAAATACAATAGAAAAATTAATGAAGATTACCTTTAACAAATTCGTCAAATATGCCCCCAGTGTTCTCAGTATCACATTATTTATAGCAAATCCTGCAGAGGCTAACCGACCAATACAAATTTCTCAAGCATTTCGTTCACTACCGATAGATGATCCCTCATTAGAAATTCCCAGTGTATCTGAGCTAGCAGTAGAAGAGGCAATAGATCAGGTAACATCTGTCTCTCAATTATCAGATGTACAGCCTACAGACTGGGCATTCCAAGCATTACAATCATTAGTAGAACGTTATGGTTGTATAGCAGGTTATCCCAATGGAACCTACAAAGGCAACCGGGCCATGACTCGCTTTGAATTTGCTGCAGGATTAAATGCTTGCCTAGACAGAATCACAGAATTAACTGCAGCAGCAACCAGTAACCTAGTGACTAGAGAAGACTTAGCTATATTGCAACGTTTACAAGAAGAATTTGCAACCGAACTAGCAGTATTGCGCGGTCGTATAGATTCTTTAGAAGCACGCACAGCAGAACTAGAAAATAACCAATTTTCCACAACAACCAAACTCAATGGTGAAATTCTGTTTTGGTTAAGTGATACCCTCGGAGAAAGAGCAAATGCCCGTGGAGAGTCTTCTGGCAATAACAAAACTCAGACTTTCTTTTCTTATCGCACCTGGTTACACTTTGAGAGTAGCTTTACTGGAGAAGATTTGCTATTCACCCGTCTACAAGCTAATAATACTTACGATTTGAGTGAGCCAGATCTTACCAATACTTTAATGACTCGTACTGCCATTGATGAAGCTGATAGTAATGATAATTTTGGTATTGACCTGATGTTCTATCAATTTCCCATTGGCGATCGCGCCCAAGCCATCATCGGCCCTATTGGAGTTGACCTAGATGACGTTTCCACAGTTCTGTCACCCTTTGCAGAAGAAGGGGATGGTACCATTTCTAGATTTGGACGACGCAACCCTACCAGTTTCCGCGGTCCGGCTAATGCAGCTCTTGGTTTTAGCTACGCATTTAATGATATGTTTATGGTCAATGTTGCTTACTTAACAGACGATCCAGCAAATCCTGCTGAAGGTGCGGGTGCATTCAATGGGGCTTACAGTGCATTAGGTCAACTTATAATTGAACCTAATGATACCTTGGCATTTACCTTGGGTTATGTTCGTAAATATTGGGGTAAGGATGGGGTGGATATTACTAATGGGACTGGTAGTTTCAAAGCTCAAGACCCCTTTGATGGTCTTTCCACAACTGCTGATAATGTTGGGTTACAAGCTCATTGGAGAGTCAATGAAAAGTTTGAGATAGGAGGTTGGTTTGGTTCCACCTGGGCGCGGCCGGAAACTAGCAATGGTGATGAAGACGATATTACTATTATTAATGGAATGTTATATTTTGCTTTCCCAGATTTGTTGATAGAAGGAAATTTGGGTGGTTTGATGGTTGGTGTACCTCCTATTGTTACTGATGGTGGTGATGATGATTCATTGAAAGATGATGATACATCTATACATATAGAGGCAATTTATCGTTTTCAAATTAATGATAATATTTCTTTGACTCCTGGTTTATTTGTGATTACAAATCCTAATCATGATGATGTTAATGATACTATTTGGATAAGTACATTCCGAACTCAGTTTGTATTTTAACTAAAATCAGCGATCGCTAATATAAATTAGTGGAATTAACGATATTTTTTTTATGAGTGGCCATCTCAAAAAAAGAATTACTTAAAATTTCAAATCAAACAGAAGATGATAGCCTACTATTAGATGAGCGATCGCTATTATGGTTAGTACTATTTAATATCAAATCCGTTGGCTTCGGAGTAATATAATTCTTATCTTCAGTAAGGAGAAAAGCTTACTCATCCCTAGAAATTCAACTTATTACTCCTGCTACCGGATTTGATATCAGTCCTGATTATCTTTACCAAAATTGCCCTGAAATTGGTAACCCAGAATTGAGGAATATACTAATAATCTCCAATCTTTTTTGTAGTCTAATTAGGGGTTAGTAAATTACATAAATTTCTTCTTTTTATTCATGCAAAATAAATTATTTTTAGAAAATGTTATAGTTAAATATATTAGTAAAAATCGTCCAATTTAGCACTCTATCAAATTATGGAAGACATTAACGATCAAATTATCAATATGATGGCAGATTTTTTCGGCATTTTTGGTCAAAAAGAAGCCTTTACTCTACTAATAGCAATTGATAGAGAAACAAATTACAACGACTTCTTAAAAGCTGAAGCTGGTTTTAATAGCTATAAACTAGCTATTCTAGATAAAGGCATTCAAAATTCTCCCTATCAAAATCAGGTGGAAAATTATCCAGAACATCTAAAAATGCTGTCTAGTTTAGCAACCCCACGGGCAAAAGCTTTTCCCCATGTTGGTGAACTTCCAGAAATTGATGAACAAGCACTTAGTTTTATTCATCCTGATATTAAAGAAGCTTGTATTTGCCTAGGTGGTAATGCTGGCGGACTCTTTAAATCTCGTTGGTTAGGTAGAAATTCTCTGGATAAATGTCAGTATTGGAGTTCTACTAAAGTCATTGCAATTTTAAATATAATTTGTTCTCTTAGTTCTCTTAATAATGATATTAATACCTGTCAAATTCGAGGCGATGGAAAAAATATAGACTTTAATGAAGCTGTAGAAGATGTGATTACTTATGCAGAAAAGGTAGGTAGTTCTAACGCTTTATCTGCAATGTTTAAATGCTTCCAAACTTATGTTGGTTTAGAATCATGGTTGAAGGAAATTACAGGTAATAATCATACAGAATTTCAAGGTTTATATGGTGAAGAACCCTTTATTATATCTCCTGAAATTGTACAAGATAATCAAGTTTTATTGAGTGCTGTATCAGAAATTAAAAAGCCAGAAGACCAGACAGGAGAAAATGTTGTTACTGCTTATGACCTAACCAGAATTATGTCAATGGTAGGGTGGTATTATCATTTGCCAGAACCAGCAAAACTACCAGGAATGTCTTGGAAAAATTTGCAACCTTTGATTAGGAATACTGGCAAAGATTCTGCTCGTTATGTAGATGTAGCTCTAGAAAAATTGGGAATTCAAAATAGTATTAAATATCCTGTTATTTTATCTAAATTGGGTTTTGGATATACCAAGAGTCGTAAGCGTACAGAACTTACTTATACTTGTTTTACTCAGTTTGAATATCAGGAAAAAGTTAAGTCCATAGCTATGACTTTGCGGGGTGCAAAAGCTTTAGGAGACTGTGACAGAGAAGCAGTAGAAATAGATGCTCGGATGGCAGCAGAAGTAACAGAAATTATCAGACTTTTAGTAACAGATGAACTGGTTTAACGAACTCCAAACTCAGAAGGCGCGAACTTAAAGTTCAGAACTCCAAACTCAAAAGTTAAATTCATAGCAGTGACTAAATCAGAATTTACCCACTTAAACAAGAAATTGGGTTTATTTCCCCAGCCGATAAACCCAGTTTCTTTAACATTATTCCTTATATAGAGAAGAGAGTATTCCCATATCAACCTGTATTTCGCATACCAGCAGCGATACCATTAAGAGTCAACAAAGCACCCCGTAATAACTCACTCTTACTATAACGAGAATTAATTACACCAGGTGTACCTGTATCATGCTGACGCAGACGTTTCAGCAAAGCTACCTGCAACATACCCAGAGGAATAATAGTTGCATTACGTAATTGTACAGAACGCTGTAAATCTGGATCTCCATCCAAAGGTCGTTGATGACCAGAAATTTGTAGCACTAAGTTCCGTGTTAGGTGATACTCAATAGTAATTTCTTCAAACAGTGTCTCAAAGCGTTCCCGGTCTTCTGGTTTGGATAATTCGCGCACATAATAATGAGCAATTTGCAAATCCACCTTAGCTAAAGTCATCTCCACTTTAGAAATCGCAGTAGTAAAGAAAGGCCACTTTACATAAAAGTATTGCAAAAGTTTTAGGTGTTCTTCTGGTTCTTTTTCCACAAACTCTTGTAAAGCAGTTCCCACACCATACCAAGCAGGTAAGAGAAAGCGACTTTGAGTCCAACTAAATACCCAAGGAATTGCCCTTAAACCAGAAATTGTTTTCTTCTTATCATTTTTCCGCCGAGCTGGACGGGAACTAATTTGTAGTTGACTAATTTCTGGCATTGGTGTAACTTGATAGAAAAATTCTACTAGATCTTCTTGTTCATAAATCAGATTTCGGTAATGGCTACGCGATCGCACTGCCAACTCCTCCATAATTTGATTCCAAGTTTCAATTTCATCAAACCCTGTATGTAGCAAACTAGCTTGAATTACTGCAGTAGTAACATTTTCCAAGTTAAACATTGCTAAGTGAGGCAGAGAATATTTAGAGGCGAGCACCTCTCCTTGTTCAGTAATTTTAATCCGCCCACTAATGCTTTTACCAGGTTGAGCCAAAATAGCTTTATAAGCTGGACCGCCACCACGTCCTACAGAACCACCGCGTCCATGAAAGATACGCAAAGCAATGCCATGCTCTTCCCCTACTTTGTATAAAGCTTTTTGAGCTTTATGAATTTCCCAGTTACTACTCAAAAACCCAGAATCTTTATTACTATCTGAGTAACCCAACATCACCTCTTGCAAATAAGGAGCTTCGTTAACTAATTCATTAATTGGCTCTTTTGATAATTTATCATATCCACCAGCAAGCCCTGCACGATATAGGGACAACTTAAATAAATCGTGCATTACCCTGGGAGCACTTCTCAAGTCTTCCACTGTCTCAAACAAAGGAACCACGTGAATGCTACTCGCACCAGTTGCCGGATCATAAAGTCCTGCTTCTTGAGCTAACAACAACACTTCTAATAGATCGCTAACATCCCTACTCATACTAATAATATAGGTTTGGCAAATTTCTTCACCAAACTCTAGCTGTAATTCTCGCAGCATTCGGAAAGTATTAATTATTTCGCAGGTTTTCTCAGAAAAAGGTAACTCTGTGGGAATTAAGGGGCGACGAGTAGGCAACTCTGTTGATAACCATTCAGTCCGCTCTGCCTCCGACATTTCTATATAAGATTTAGGCAGAATTTGTAAATATTCAGTAATCTCTTGGATCGCCGCTTCATGGACTGAAGACTCTTGACGAATATCTAGTCGTGCTAAGTTAAAACCAAAAATTTCTACTTGAGAGATTAGATTTTCTAAGTCACTACAGCTTAAACCAGTTTCTTTGAGGTTACGCTGAATTAGTTGTAATTCAGCTAGAAAATCAGCACTAGAGTGATAAATGCTTTTTGTTTCTTGATATTGAGAGAGAACTTGTTTTTGTCGTTGAGAAAGAACTTCTTTTTTTTGTCTTTGAACTTCATCACCATTATATAAACGCGCATTGCGATCGCGAGTATTTTCTAAACGCTTTTTGATATAAGACAACTTCAAACGATAAGGTTCTTGCCGATAGCGAATTGCCCATTGATCGTAAACTTCTGACATCTGTATATGGTCACGGTCTAGAGAATCTAACAATTCTGGTAACACATCACTCCAATGTAGAGATAAACTCAAAAGTTCTTTGAGGCGATCAATAGCATTAAGATATTTTTCTAATACTATCTGACGTTGGTAACAAGCTGTTTGCCAAGTCACTGCTGGTGTACAAAAAGGATTTCCATCACGGTCAGATCCTACCCAGGAACCAAATTTACAGAAATTGTAACTTGGTGGTTTCAGATAAGGAAAGGAACTATGTAAGGCTTGCTTAAACCTACGATGTAGTTCAGGAGTAGCATCAAATAAGACTTCGTTAAAATAATGAAGAGTAGTTTCTACTTCATCTAAGACACTAGGTTTAAATTGATGTAGTTCATCTGTACGCCACCATAAAAGAATTTCTTCTGTTAACTGTTCTTTGAGGGATTCTATTTTCCAAGATGACACTAAAGAATTTACTTGTTCTTCATCTACGTGTGATTCTGAAAGGCTTTCATTTACTTGATCGAGCTGTTGGAGAATTTTGGCGATACGTCTTTGTTTTGTTCTAATTGTACGACGAACAATTTCCGTTGGGTGTGCTGTAAACACTAAACGGATATCTAAATTATTAATTAGTCGTTGAATTAATTGTGATGGTACATTGAGGGTCTGTAGGAGGGGAAATAAATAATGAAATGTACCCTCTCCCTCATGTTTAATTCTGTTATCGTTCCACACTGGTATACTCTCAACCCGCAGCGAACGGGTATCATGATCTTTAGCTATATCATCTTTAGAGATTAGTTTTTCTAGACTGTTATTGTGAGAGTAAGCTAGTTGTTGAATTTTTTGTTCATAATGTTGTTCGACAATATTAATTAGCTGAAAATATAGAGCAAAAGCTCGAGCTGCCCGAATTGCATCTTTTAGTTCTAATTTTTCAATCAGTTGTTCAATTTCTGAACCTAGAAAGTCAGATGCTTGTCCTTCTGGAGAATGACCCGAGCGCATCTTCTGGAGTATATCTACCAATTCTTGGCCACACTCTTGTCTGAGCACTGATTCCCACAAATTTTCAACTATTTTGATTCGATTATGTAGAAACAGATCTGAAGCTGTCATTTTAGGATTTTTGAACCCTGGTTCTAGGGTTATTTCTTTTGAGTGTAGTAGTGAGCTCATATTGACTGTTCCTCCTTAATCGGTAATATCAAAAAAATGTATTTTTTGATACTCTTATCTCCATGATTATGGATTTAATAGTACCAATGTCTGAAAATAGCTTATACTAATAGGGTTTTTGTCTGCGTTTGTACAAATCTACAAACATATTAATAGAACAAAACTTAGTCAAAATATACAATCATACATGGAATAAAATCATACATGGAGTAAATAGGGGTGAGCGGCCACGAGTGATTCGCAACATCAAACACACCTACTTGATATAGTAGTTCTGCACAAGTCTTGTAGAAGTTACCGAGGAAAAACACTTTTACACTACATCACTCCGACAATTTTATCGTAGTTTGGTTCATGTTTTCATGATATTTGAGTTATTCTTCCTACAGACATAGGATGCTAGAAACAAAAAGTCCTCTTGTACTTAGCACCATATTTCCCTACGGGATTTATTTTAGTGTGTTTCTTGATTTCCGTTGTACTAAACTTACTCAAACTTACATAAGGCGTGATTGCATAAGTTTTGGAGCTGGCTTCCTGTTTCAAAGAATACCACTGACCGCAGTCTCTAACTTATCTACGACCTAGGCTTCAAATACCGAGGAAGCTCAAGCTACTTATTCACATAATTTTTGATCATTACTCATATTGTTACAATGTCACTATAATATGTGTAAGTTTAAACAAGTATAGTTAATTTTTATTGAGCTGTCAAGTCCCCCCCTTTTCTGGAGAGCGGTTTTCATGATTAGTAAACTACAGGAACGTCTTTATAAGGTTTTGCTTGTGACGATGTGGTTTATAAACCCGAAAAATGCTGTAAATATATTATGATAGCATGACGATGCTTTGAAATTCATCCAGTTTAACAGGATGACAATTATTATGGTTTTACCTTTAGCTCAAAAAAAATTTACCTTGGACAAGATTAAAATTAAATACAATTATAAATCTAATGGGTTTTTTTGGGGAAATTTAAGAATTGGTAGGCGATCGCCACGAAATATTTCCTCGCTATACAGGCCTATTTCTAATAATAACTCATTAATAGCTTTATTACTCAACAGACCTAGTAAAACTGGACCAGTGGCCAAGGAGAGGACAAGCTCAGAGGAAATTTTCCAACTGGGGGTTGTAATTGTTGGATTTTCAGACGAATTTTCTCGAAAGGATGGCATGGGTATTACCTCACTAAGTTGTAAACATAGTTTTTCACCTGAATTCTAGTATTTTAGCTAAATTGTCGAAAAGTTTCACAATAATTTTCAATTTGCTTGGGACTTATGCCAAAACTGGTTATTATTTTAAATAAATACAAATTTTTATTAGACCTCTCCTAAAATAGTCAAACGCTCACTATAACTATCCTTTAAAAAGCAATCGCTAGTTTCCATAAGATAGTTAATTTTTCCATTAAAATCAGTATTATAGATACTTGCTATTAAAAACTATCCATAGAAGTAACTCTATAAATTTTACTAATTTATCTGTACATTAAAGAGAAATTATTATTACAAAATTAATGCACCTATTCCTAAACTCACCAGACCACAAATATTTAGTTACTATCTGTGCATATTTACTAGAATTTAGCTTCAATCTTTCTGGGGCTAGTCCCGCATATTTTTAATAATCTCACTTATATCTTCTACAAATATTCTTTCTAATGCTAGCTCTTTATTTTCAGACTTTTCTTGATTGCTTAATTCTTCATTTTTAGGATTTTGTTTAAGTGTTTTTATTGCTAGTGATCCCATATAAGCTTTATCTCCGGTAATTTTTTGTCCTTCAACAATTTTTTTTGTTTTCATAAACAAAGATTATATTACTTTTTTTTCCTGGTTTTCCAGCTTCTATATCAACAATATATTTACCTGAAAGCAACACAATTACCTAACTTTTTCTTGTATTACTTTTTTTTCCTTAATAATATTATTTTTTGTTTTTCTTATACCCTTAATTTTTCTATGGTTTGCCCATAGCTATCTATCATTAACTTATATTTTTTTGAAACTTGCTAAAAATTTATTAACCACTAGGGTCACTAGAGTTTTTTTTACCTCTTATAAATTTGCTAATAACAATTACCCAATTATTGGGCTGTAGTTATTAAAGATATCATTAGCAATAGTTTCACTGACTCCAAATTGAACTATTAGTAGTTAAAATGTTGTCAAATTTATTAAATAAGTTAAGGTTAAAATAATTTGCTATGATGCTGATAATTTAGGTAGTCTATCACCACCTGCTCCAATAATTATTACCTTTTTGGTTGATGCTAACTCCTGCTTTTATTCCTGTCATTTTATTGCTTATTTTAATAATTTTTATAGTTATTAATACTTAATTCCCCATAAACTTTGTGCTTCTTGAGAATGACTCTGAATATGCTCTAATATACTACTTATAATTTCCAGGCTAAAATAACATACTTTCTTACTATATCACGATATATTTATTTTTCGGAGATATCTATTAAATAAAGTAGGGACATTTAATACAACATGCCTAAGTCCTACCCGAGTGGAAAGATAGATTGAAGTAAATCTTGAAAAAAAAGGAGGAGCGCCATGGTAAAGAACTGCTGTTTAGAGCCCCTGGATGAGTTCATAATCACCTACAGCTTTAGTGGAAATAGGAAGTAAAAATTAATATGGCAATTTGTGATGTTTCATACCAATTTTATTAAGCAGATAGTAGGATTAGAAGAAATAGTGATACTTAACATTTTCTGGTCAATGTATTAAAGCCAGAGTTCGGGACAATATAATTACGTCGATACTCTAAAAATAGCTAGAACTCCTGCTGATTTAGGATTTAGACTTTTCTGAGGTCAAAAGCTTTGCCCGTCTATATTTAAGTGTTTTTTCTAGCTAAGGTGGTAGTTTTGGTCCCAATATCTAGTATGTAGATTAATAAACTGGTTGAGAAAAGTATTATAGTGGCGATAGCTATTACTGATGACCCAGGATTATCCTATTTATGATGTTGCTAACTGAGTTGTTTAAACTGAAAATAGAGCTGTTTATTATATGCATTGAGCACTATAAAGGATTTTAATACTATCGGTGCTTTGGGCAAAACATAAATTCAAAATAGTCTCAAACCCTTATATAATTAAGGTAATTTTTTTGAGATGTAATCAACTAATGCCATGATCTATCTTTTGTTTGAATCATTTTTAGTAATAGCGATGTATTCCCCCTAACCCAAAAGAGCAATTAATAGCATTTTTGCCGTGAAAAATATTAAAGTACTGCTATAGTACTACAAATATAATCTCTGAAAAAAGCCTCTTTAAGAAGTTTCCAAACATCCACAAATACCTGTAAATTTTATGGGATTTATTGATAATTTTTTTGAATCCTGTTTGAATGATTTTTGATTTTATGTACTTTGAAATTTGCCTTTTATAATTTTTGTTTGTGCCTTCTTTAGTGATACTTTTTTGAATCTGCGGGTAGTTCTGGTTGTAATGCAGTAGGACTTTTTAAAATAGATTTGTTAGTACGTAATATTACCTCATCATTAAATTGTTCTACTACCAACATTGGTACTGGTTTTGCCTTTTTATCCCAATCAATATGTACAATCTGACCTTGAATAGTAGGAGTCCAATTATCATGGTCATTATTAGGACTCAAATAGGTTTCTAAACAATCAATAATTTGATTAATAGTTTGATAACTTACCTGATTTGATAACTTTTTCAGTTTAATTGAGACCCGAAATAATACTCTTTTTATTTGGTTTTTACCTGTTTCTCCAGTCTTGTATTCTACCTCAAATATTGAATTAATTTTTTGATCATTCGGATTTCTTTTCTCTCCTGTTATACTTGAATTAGGCTGGAGTGCTATATTAATGTGCTGTTTTACTTTTTCCTTAATTTGGTTCACAATACCAAAGTTGAAAGCTTCCTCTTCCATCCGCATTCTTAAGCAATCTAAGTTAAATTCCCGAGAATGGATTAGGTCAGGATTTTTTTCCATTTTGGCTATGGTTGCTAAAGCTAATTTATACTTTTGTTGGAGGTTTTTATTTCTAAATACTTCTAAGCTAAGTTTTTTATTAAATCCTTTGATTTTTGCTTTGTGAAAGATGCCCAAAATAATTAGTAATATTAATAGTAATCCAGATACACCCATCCAAACATATTCTATTTTGAGCAAATTTGGTTCTGGAGGTGGAGAAACTTGGGCTAATCTTGATTCCACGACAATAATAGGTGTTAACATAAACTCTACGAATAATTTAACGATGAATTTACAGAAGTTTAAGCTTAAAAATCAGGGAGTTAATGTTTTGAGAATAAATACCTAATAATTATACTTGTAGATACAGCGGTTCGGTGTTGTCGGTGAGGTACACAAATGGCGGGCAAGATGCCTACACTACAATATTTTCAGCATTTACTTTGTACATTATTTGCTGGATCAGATGCTGTATTTGAAACTATTGATTCTCCTAAAAACTATAGGTTGGTTGAAAATAATTACTAAATAACTTATAATATATATACTTATATCAATTACCTTGATGGTCTAGTCTATGATATTAATTAATTCAGTGTAATCCTTGTATAAATTTTGTATTCTTATGGAAATTAAGAGGCTGAATTAAGTTATAAATTTTAACCAAGTTAATCAAAATACAAATATTTCTAAGACTCTAATACCTCATAATTGAAAAACTATAATTTAAGCTATACCTCCATTAATTTCAGTGTAAAAATTAAGCTGATTTTTTAAGAGACTTTTAATATTTAAGCTACTATCTGTATATTTATAAATATACTGTTTAATATGAATAAAGAAAATATACAAATTGTGAAACGAAAGCTCTCAAGAAACATAAAAGTCTTTCTATTGAATAAAATCTAGTAAAGTTGTATTGGTTATAACCTTATCTAAACTAAATATTCAAAATAATTCTTATTCCTAATTGTGGCTTACGAACCTCTTCATCATAAATATCGTCCTCAAACCTTTGCAGACTTAGTGGGTCAAGATGTGATTGCCCAAACTCTCACTAATGCCATCCATACCAAACGCATCGCCCCAGCATATCTATTTACAGGACCTAGAGGCACAGGCAAAACCTCTAGTGCTCGGGTTTTGGCCAAATCTCTCAATTGTCTGTCCTATGACCACCCTACACCGAGTCCCTGTGGCACTTGTAATGTTTGTGTAGGAATTACAAAAGGGTCAACACTGGACGTTATAGAAATTGATGCTGCTAGCAATACTGGTGTGGACAACATTAGGGAATTAATTGAAAGATCCCAGTTTGCACCTGTGCAGTGTCGCTATAAAGTATATGTGATAGATGAAGTCCACATGTTGTCTGTGTCTGCCTTCAATGCTTTACTGAAAACTTTGGAGGAACCGCCAAAGGGAGTAGTATTTATCCTGGCTACTACAGATCCACAGAGAGTCTTAGCAACTATTATTTCCCGTTGCCAACGTTTTGACTTTCGCCGAATTCCTCTTGAAGCAATGGTCAAGCATTTACATCATATTGCTATTGAGGAAAAAATTGATATTACAACTGAAGCGATACAGATGATAGCTCAAATTGCTCAGGGTGGGTTAAGAGATGCAGAGAGTTTGCTAGATCAGTTGAGTTTGTTGGCAGGAGAAATTACGGTTGAACGAGTTTGGGATCTGGTGGGGGCGGTGCCGGAACGAGATTTAATGGTACTGGTAGAAGCGATCGCTGCGGATAATTCCATAAAAGTATTGAAGTGCACTCGCCAAATTATGGATCGGGGTAAGGAACCAATTATTGTATTGCAAAATTTGGCAGGGTTTTACCGAGATTTATTGATAGCAAAAACAGCACCAACAAGTAAAAATTTAGTAGCCTTGACAAAACCTACTTGGGAAAAGCTTTGTCAATTTTCTCAAGACTGGGATATTGGAACTATTTTAGCTGGTCAAAAGCATTTACAAACATCGGAAGTACAAATTAAAAATACTACTCAACCTCGTTTATGGTTGGAGGTAACTTTATTAGGGTTATTACCTTCTGCATTACCGAAATTTAACCAGTTGGAAAAACAAGAAACTAGAGATATAAGTCAGAATGTTTCTGTTAAAAATACTTCCAAAAATTTATCACAACCCCTGACAAAAAAACCGATTTCTGAAAAACCAAAACAGCAAATCTCAGAACCAAAAGAAGTTTCTAAAGAAGTTCCTATTGCTCCTAAAAGTGAAGATTTTTTTACTTCTTCAACTAATGATACAGCAAAAAAATCTTCGTCAGATTCATTAGAAACTGACAAGATTAAGAATGAATCAGAATTACAGAATATTTGGGAAAAAGTTCTAGCAGAAGTTAAACCACACAGTACACAAGCTTTATTAAGTCAACAAGTCATATTATTAGGGTATAATAATGAACTGGCGCGTATTGGTATTAGCTCTAAGAATTTAGAGAAAATGGTTATTCATAAAATTCCTAATATTGAAGCTGCGTTTGAGAAAATTTTTCAGACTTCGGTAAAAGTAAAAGTAGAGGTAAAAAATTCTCAACAAAAACAGCATAGTTTTCGTGAAAATATTTATCCGAATCATAGTCCAAGAGAAAGGCTAAACAGTAATAATAAGCTAAGGCAAGAAAACTCTAATTATGATGATAAAATTGCCGAAGATGAACCAGAAAATTTCCCAGTTTCCTATCCGAGCAACTCCCAGAAAGAAAAGAAAACTACCCCAAATTTTTCTCTGCCTAATTCACCTTTGAATGATTTGGTAGAAAAGGAAAAATATCCTGAAGGAAAAAGAGATTCTGTGGCGATCGCTACTCGTCGGATAGTTAATTTTTTTAAGGGAGAAATAGTAGATATAAAATCAATTAAATTGCCAGATAAAATAGATCAAGCAGATAAAACTGATTTACCTGCAACATCTGAGTCTTCTGATTTATCTATTGATGTTCAGAGTCAAAAATCTAAAAATAGCCATGTTGGTATAGATGAACCAGAAGAAAATGAAGGGGATAATTTTAATGATGATATTATATTTTAATCTGATTATCCTCAATTAAATTAAGACTCAGTTTATCAGTGGAGAATTTTTTGTTTTCTAGCCCATATTCAGCAGGTCAATTTGTAATTGAAAAAAAAGTAGATAACAATAATAATAATTATTATTTAGTATTTTAATTATGTCGGCTTACAGGACTTAGGCAATTATAATAATTGTAGTGGTTATCTGTGAAAAATGAGGAAATTATGTAGTTATAGAGCATATATAGGGGCACTCCATAAGTTTTGGACTTACCTAATATAGATAAAAACTTCAATAAGCTATATAATAGTTTTCAGTTTATTAAAAATAATTATCAATAATTGTGAGAGAGCTATGGCCAATCTTCCTCTTCCAAAGCCAGAAAAATCGGAATTTTGGAACAGACGGCAATTCCTAAAGTTAGGAATAGTTGGTACTGGTGTCACTTTAGCTGGCATCAGTACTCAACATATTCTACCTTTATTGTCGTCATCACTTAAGGCCCAGGCTGCCATAAATGCCATAGAACTAGATCCTATGAATACTCTGCGGGATTTTGATTATGGCATGCTCAAAGAAGAAAATGGTCGCAAAATCAGGGAATTTCAGATTAAAGCAATTAATTCTAAATTACAACTAAATCAAGCAGTATCCTTAATTAGTTGGAACTATAATGGTCGTGTTCCTGGGCCAACACTGAGAGCAACAGCAGGGGAGCGAGTACGAATTATTTTTGAGAATGAAGGTGGTCATGCTCATACGATGCACTTTCACGGTATTCATCCAGCAGAAGCAGATGGAGTACGACCAGTACGCCATGGCAAAACAACAGTTTATGAATTTGATGCTCGACCTTTTGGGGTTCATCTCTATCATTGCCATATTACTCCAGTGACTCGTCATATTAGCAAAGGGTTGTACGGTATGTTTATTATCGATCCTCCCGAAGGTCGTCCCCCTGCTGATGAGATAGTATTGGTAATGGGAGGTTATGATACTAACAATGATGGCAAAAATGAGCTTTATGCTTTTAATGGTTTGCCAAACTATTACAAAACCCATCCAATACTGATACAGCAAAATAAACTGGTGCGTTTGTATATACTGAATATGATTGAGTTTGACTCTGCTGCAACATTTCATATTCATGGAAATTTTTTCCAGGTTTATCCTACTGGTATGACTGTTAAACCATGGCAAAAAACAGATGTAGTTACTATGGGAACTTCTGAAAGACATATTCTCGAATTTTACTATTCCTTCCCTGGTAAATATATGTTTCATCCTCACCAAGATGCGATCGCGGAAAGTGGTTGTATTGGTTTATTTGAGGTTTTGCCTCAGGCATAAAAATTTGAGCAAATTATTAACTGAATTTGATGGTTATTAATTATGATGAATATTAACACTATTTTACGTTATTTTTTGGTGGGATTTCTTGCTACTTTATTAGCTATAGTTTTTCATCCTAATATTCAAGAAACTGTGAGTAATAATTCTATGTTTTTAGGGACTCCAAGTATTGCCGTTTCTCCTGAAAGTAAAGATATTGACTATATGAGTAATTTAGGATTAATGAAAGGGCATTTATTAGTAGGCAAAGAATTAATTGTAGCCCAAGAAGAAAAGGAGGCAGAACCTCATTTTGCTCATCCTATAGAAGAATTGTATATAGATATTGAAAATGAGCTAAATGATCGTGGTATTAAACAATTCAAAAATAGCTTAAATAATTTACATGATTTGGTGATAGCTGGTGCTAAGGATACTAATAAATTTAACAGTATGTATCAACAAACTATGGAAGAGATTGATGGAGCTATTTCAAATTTGCCTAGTAAAAAGCGTCAAAATCCAAAATTTGTATTACAGGTAATTAATGAATTATTAGATACTGCTGGAGCAGAATATGAAGCAGCAATTCTTGATGGAAAAATTGTGGAAGTTATTGAGTATCAAGACTCACGAGGATTTGTTGATTATGCAGAGATTCTATACAAAAATATAGCTGATACAATGGGGAGTAAATATTCTGATATTGATGGAAAAATACAAGCAGATATGGCTAAATTGAAAAAGGCTTGGCCTTCTGTTCTAGCACCAGAAATAGTAGCAATGGAACCTGCTAAAGTATCAAAGCTAATTCAGGAGATTAAGCAAAATAGTGAAAAAATAGGATAAGCGGATAATTTAAATTGCTGAATATACAGCCGAATTTCTAGTTTGTATGTCTAGTTAGGACTTAAGAAGAAATCTGGTTAATATGGGTTGATCTAGAAAGTTTCGTGATTTAAAAAGGAAGAACCAGGGCAATAAACCCGGTATTTTGGTTGTGTGTGAATACTGAGGGTGAAAAAAAGAATACTATGCTTGGGGGAAAGTTTAATTATTAAGTAGTTAAAATAGTTAGAATCACCTTTTTCATAGTTATTAACTAGTTAATGTTAATGATTTTTATTTTGTAGGGACGTTGCAGACAACGTCTCTACCCAGACTACCTTATTCAAGGGACTGTAGCAAATATTTATTAAATTTGTATTAGTGTGTAACTATCTGATTTTTTATATACTTTTCTTCTCTCTCATTTTCTTGCCTTAAATTTGGTTGTGCTATCCCTTTTATCAAAATAATTAAGTCAGAATTGAAATTCTTAATTATAACTTATAGCTTCATTAAAACTGATTCTCTAAAGATGATATTTGGATACTAACTAATGACTATTTTACAGGTTGATAAATTGACTCATTCCTGTTTCTAATATTTCTAATAAAGCATCAAGGTTATGACCCAATTGTTCAAAACAATTAGGTGGTGATATTTCTGGTTGAAAGTAAACCAATTTAATTTGACTGTCACCAATGGCAATCATTAATACTTCTATTTCTGGTTTATAACCATCTATTAAGCCTAATATTTCCTGAATTTTACCATCAACGTTGCGGTTTAATGTTTCTATGGCTGCTTTTGAACAATATACAAATTTTGGTGTTTCTTTTAAATCAATTCCAATTGTTTCATCAGTTTCTCCGTTTTCTAGTTTTAAACCCCATGCTAAAGCTGCTAATTCTTTTTGATTAGCTTTCACAAATTTATCTAACTGATGTTGCCAGTTATTTTGATTTTTTTGGGGTAGATTATTATTAAATGTCATCATAATTTATATTTAGAGTAAAATAGTTTTATTGATAAATATTAGAGTCATATTAGGGATTAGAGAGGTAATTTTTATACAGCTTCTCTAGGATAAAACAGTGAATAAAAAAGAAGAAAAAAACTGTATTTTAGTCATTTTAGTCATTTTAGTCTGGTAAAATTTAACATAAGAATAATTAGTATTAATTTCGCTTAAATTAACAATAAAATAATTGTTGTTGTATAACTACTTAATGACTAAAAATTTTACCTAATTATAGCATTAATACATGGAAATTTGTATGACATCATGCTAAGATAAGACTGTGAAAAAAAGTTTTTTTCTTATAGTGTTTTATTAATTGTTGCCTTCTCCTTTCTGCCTTCCTTAAATTTACTAGCTTACTAATTTTAAACCAGATTGTACGCGCCATAAAGTAGAATAAGTTCCTGATTTTTTTAATAGTTCTTCATGACGACCAACTTCTACTATTTGGCCATGTTCCATCACATAAATACAATCAGCATTTCTAATAGTTGAAAGACGATGGGCAATGGCAATAGTTGTCCGATTTTGAGTGATTTTTTCTAAAGATTTTTGAATCGCTGCTTCAGTTTCATTATCCACTGCTGAAGTTGCTTCATCAAGTATCAAAATAGGAGGATTTTTTAACACTGCTCTAGCCAGAGCAATTCGTTGTCTTTGACCTCCTGATAATTTTTGTCCTCTTTCCCCAATAATAGTATCGTAACCCTGGGGTAACTTATTAATAAAATTATCTGCTTCAGCAATTTTAGCTGCTGCAATAATCTCTGACAAAGTTGCATCAAAACTCCCATAACTAATATTTTCTATCACAGTTCCATGAAATAGAAATATATCCTGACTAACTAAACCTATTGCACGTCTTAAATCTTGTAAATTAATTTGATTTATTTCAATTCCATCAAGAGTTATTTTGCCTGATTGAATTTCATAAAATCTCAGTAATAATTTGACGATAGTACTTTTTCCGGAACCTGTTGAGCCGACAATTCCAATGGTTTTTCCTGCTGGAATTTTCATGGAAATATTTTGTATGGTTGGAAAATTTTTCTGATAGGAAAAAGTCACATTTTCTAATTCTAATTCTCCCTTAATAAACTCAACAGATAAAGGTTTATCTCCGGGATGAATGGTAATTGGAGTATCTAATAAGTTCATCACCCTATTTATGGAAGCCATGCTTCTTTGATATAAATCAAGAGTTTCTCCTAAACTAGTTAAAGGCCATAATAATCGTTGAGTTAAAAATACCATGATACTATAAGTACCTACGGCTAATCTACCATCAACTGCTTCTAATCCTCCTAATAATAAAGTTGCTACAAAAGCGATAAAAATTATAATTCTAATTAGGGGTACAAAAGCAGCAGAAAAAGCGATCGCCTTTGTATTTTTGCTTTTATAAGCATTACTATTTCTAGTAATTCTTCCTACTTCATAAGTTTCGGCTGTGAAGCTTTTTATTGTGGTAATTCCTGAGAGATTATTAGATAATTGACTATTTAATAAACTAACTTTTTCTCGAACTTCAGCATAACGAGGAGCCAGAAAATTTTTAAACCAAGTTGAAGCCCAAATAATAAAAGGCATAGGTAACACTGCCCACAAAGCAAAGCTAGGAACTAAAACAAAGAAAGCACTACCAATAATTATTACTGTTACTGTGACTTGAATTATTTTATTGGCCCCTACGTCTAAAAATCTTTCTAACTGGTTAATATCATCATTTAAAATTGTCATTAAATTGCCTGTACTACGTTCTTCAAAGTAGGCTAATTCTAAATCTTGTAAATGACTGTAAGCTTCAATGCGTAAATTATGCTGAATATTCTGAGCTAAATTTCGCCAAAGTCGTTGATAAGCATATTGAAAAATTGATTCTAAGCCCCAAACAATTAAGCTCAAAAATGCTAAAGCTAGCAGTTGGCTAAAGGTATCTTGAATTCCAAATTTAGCGATTAGAGAATCTTCTTTTTTGACTACAACGTCTACTGCTGCACCGATTAAAACTGGAGGTGCTAGGTCAAATATTTTATTTAAAATTGAGTAGATAACCCCTTGCCAAGTTTGAGCTTTATAAGCATTTCCATAGTTGAGTAAGCGGAGAAAGGGATGTTTTGGTTTTAATGTTTTTTTTGGCAATTTGATGTCCCGATAAAATTTTTCTGAAAATATTCTAACATAGTTGCTGATAACTATAATAGATATTTTAAAATAGCTAGTCTATGTCAATCATGAAAGGTTCTCGGGTATATAAAATTCATGAAACTATGATTCTGCTTTCTTATGGCTTTGCTAATTTTTTTTGTTGATTAACTTATTACTTACGACAACGATAGCTATTTTCAATACTGGCTTTAGTAGTTGGAGTTATAATTGATCTAATTCTACTTATATTAGTATGGCTATAAACTAGGATATTCAGAAAAACTGTATTCAATTATTTTGATAAAATATTACTAAAAATAGAACAAGTAATAAAAGCACTAGCTACAGGAAGTTTATGCTAGATATTAATGATTAAATTTGGGAAAATAGTATGAAAGTTTAATTTTTAATTCTGGTTTTTTGTCAATTTATAGACTTATAAAAATTATGATTAAAGATATAGAATTTATTGAAGATGAGAATGGGATTTTTAAATTTACAGTATTTGCTACTTGTCTAAAATTAGCAATATTTTTATTGGCTGATTCTGATGGGTAAATTTACAAAATATATTACCAAACTGCTAAAAAAAAATTGTTAGTTTTACAGGTTGAGAATTAAGTAGCGATCGCTCCGAAAATTTAGGATATACTTGAGGAAGATAATTTACTTTTTAGGTTAATATTTGTATATTATTTCCTGTCGGACTTTTAATTATTCTTGGAGATGAATTTTTCCTTCTAGCTGATAGCTGATAGCTGAATGCTTACTATTTAAGCTAAGTTAAAATTAGAGCTTAACAACAACAGTCTGTCAGAGATTATTTTTAACTTTTAATTTTTAATTTTTAATTTTAAACTTTTGAATTGCCCGTAGCACTATAGTCAGTTAATTCTAGGATGAAAATTATGGGAAATACTATTGCTTTACTAGCTTATGACAGTAAAAAAGATAACTTAGTTGAATTTGTCAAAAAACATAAAATTGTACTATCTCGCTATCAATTAGTAGCGACAGAAAGCACTGCCCAATATATTTTACAAGAGGTAGATATAGAGATAAATTCTGTCTTGGCAGGCCCCTTGGGAGGAGATGCTCAATTAGCTGTAGAAGTAACTACGGGTAATGTGGTTGCTGTTATTTGTTTGGTGGACTACTTATTTTCTCAGTCTTATGAACCTGATATCAAATTATTATTGCGTCTTTGTCAGGTGCATAATGTTCCTATTGCGATCAATATTGCTACGGCGGAAATTATTATTAAGGGTTTTATTCAAACTACTGTTGCTCACCTCATATTTAACCCTATATCTGGTAAGGGCAATGCTCAACAAGATTTATTATTAATTAAATCACTTCTCGAACCTCATCTACATTTAGATATACATCAAACTACCCCAGAAAAAACTGCAGAAGAATTAACGGAGTTAGCGATCGCTAAACAAGCAGATATAATTATTGCTTGTGGAGGAGATGGGACAGTTTCTGCTGTTGCTGGGGCTTTAGTAAATACAAATATCCCTCTGGGTATAATTCCGAGGGGAACAGCTAATGCGTTTTGTATGGCATTAGGCATTCCCAGTATTGCGCCGATCAGAGGTGCCTGTGATCTAATCTTGGCAGGGAAAACTCGTGTTATAGATGTTGGTCGTTGCAATGAACGTACTATGATTTTATTAGCAGGGGTGGGATATGAAGCAGAAACTATAGAAAGAGCAGACCGGGAAGCTAAAAACCGTTGGGGAGTTTTGGCATATATGATGGCAGGTTGGCGGCAGCTCACCGAACAGCAACTTTTTGAT
Organism: Trichodesmium erythraeum IMS101; assembly: GCF_000014265.1. Classification (NCBI taxonomy): domain Bacteria; kingdom Bacillati; phylum Cyanobacteriota; class Cyanophyceae; order Oscillatoriales; family Microcoleaceae; genus Trichodesmium; species Trichodesmium erythraeum. The sequence continues at coordinate 1,313,078 of NC_008312.1, read as the reverse complement.
ATTGAAATTGAAATTGATGGTGTAGCTAAAACTTTCCAAGCTGGGGCTATTACTATTGCTAATGCAGCTCCACCTACATCATTTTTAGCCCAAGGTTTGGGAAAGGTAATTATGAATGATGGTTTATTGGAAGTAATGATCATTACTTCTAAGAATACACTGCAGGCTGTTAATGCTGGAGTCAGAATGTTCGGCTCGGCTATCTTTCAAACTCCTACTCAACATGAAGATACTATTGCTTTGCGTACAAAAAGGGTTAAAGTTAGTGCAGATCCACCCCAAAAAGTTGTGCTTGATGGTGAAATTATTGGCACTACTCCTATTGAGGTAGAGTGTATTCCTAATGGTTTAACTGTGTTGGCTCCACCAACTAATGAAGCTGAAGAAAAGCCTGCCTGGGGCTTTTTCTCTTGAAATCAGGGGTTACGCAAAACCTCTCCCCTATTGGGTTGGCGTAACTCCTGTTATTGTTAACTAACCTATGTTATTTTTCTAGTTATTTTCACCACATAATTAGTGGTCAAAAAGTTTTGGTTTCTAGTAGGGCTTCAACCTTCTCTACACTTGGGGCTCTTACCTGATCACGAATTTTAATCATAACTCTTCAACCGCATATCATCAGGAATTACTCGCGGGCACTACATGAGGGGGAGGGCGAATGCTAGAAACTACCTACAGGCTGACTCTGGTTAATTTCTGTAAGTCATGATGATATTATTTAGGGTTTTGCCACCCTTCAACAGTGGCTACTCCCACATTAATATAAGGGTTATCTAATAGTTCTTTGAGGGCTTCTTTGCCTAATGCTTGCAATGCTCCGACAAAACGTTGGCGGTTGTTTGGGGGAATGGAGGCGGTGACAAATGCTTCTTTTTCTGCGTCTGTCGCGGCGGGGTTATTTAATTCTAATTGTTTCAATAATTTTTGAATTTCGGCGGCGGCTTCGGCGAGGGTTTGCTTTTCTTGGGAACCATAGTTATTTTGAGTTCCTACAACTTGACTGCCACTTTCGGCTTTCTCGACTACATTACCCATACTGCCATTATTTGTTTCGACTACGTTACCAACTCTGGCTTGGCTAAAGTTATATTTTGATTCAGAATTATCTGTCATTGAATTATTCCTCGTATTAGGGTTTGCTTCAATATTAGGGTTAACTTCAATATTTATATTATTATTTTTCTCAGTAATAAACAATTTCGTCAATTCTGTCAACTCCTTATTTATATTATTATTTTTCTCAGCAATAAGCAATTTCATAACTTCTATTAACTCCTTTAAGTATACATTCTCACCATTTTTGGATAATTCCGACCGAGAATTTAAGCGTTGAATAAATTGGTCGCTAACAACATGGTCTTTGGTTTCGGCTGCATTTTGTAATAATTTCTCTCGCAGTGACCAGGCTTCTAGGTAGGGTAGGAGGGTTGCTAATAATAGATAAACTCCTCGAAACCTGGGATCGTCAATATGTTCCTCTAATTTTTGATTTTCCTCACCGATAAATGTCTGGACGATAAAATATTCTTGAATTTTATCATGGCGGAAATACCATTGAGAACCGACGTCATTTTCCACATACTTTTGACGGCGCAAAACCATTTTGTATTTTTCCATGGTCTGGAGTTCTTTTTTCCACTCCGACGGAATATTGATTTCATCGTTGAGACGCATCTGATATGTTGTTTCGGCAAACTCTGTTAGTGGAAAAGAATCAAAATTAACCTCTTTGTATTCTGCTGCCATGACTTTATACTGCTGTTGTTGCAGGTTGAGCAAGTCCGGGGTTTTCCCCTGGGCAAGAATTTGGGCTACAATAGTTAAGTCCATGGGGTTTGATAGTAACCGACGTACTGTTTTCTGCTCTTCTTCTGACTGCTTCTGTGAATTGAAGGTTTTTCCGAGGTATTCTTCGCAAGCTTCTTCATATTCAGACCGGGAAATTGAAGGTTCTGCCGATGGGTTAAATTGACGAGTCTGGAGAAACTGTCGAATTTGCTCACGCTTCAATGGTTGGAGAACATAGGTTTTGGTTGTTGAGGGTGGGATCCAATATAGGGGTTGTGTTGCTAGGAGTATATGACCCCGGAAGTGACTCTCGACAAAATAACTAATTTTTGTGCGGGTGTCGGGGGTGACTTCGTTGAGACCGTCAATACAAATTTCGAGGGCGTTATTGTAAATCAGCCTTTTGAGGAATTTGGGGTCTGTTTGAGATATGGGTATTTTGCTTTGGATGGCGGCGATCGCTCCTTGGGCACATTTGCTGGCGGGTAAGTAAACTACTAGATTTTTGCGGGTTTTCGCCCAGTGCCGCAGGAACATTGATTTGCCGAGACCTGATTCTCCTTGGAGGACAATGGGAGATTGGATTTTGGCAATGGTGGTTTTGATGGGTTGTAGGTTGTGGGTATTTTGGAGACAAACGTTGGAGTCGGAAAAGTAATCTTGGGGGTTGAAACTGTCGAGGTCAGCGTCTGCGATGAGAATGGGTTGGAAGGGGGAAAAGAGTAGGCGGCGGAGGGATGGTATCCAGGTGAGTAATAAACCGATGTAACCGAGTCCGGCAATTTTGCGAATCTGGGGATGCCAGAATAGGGTTTGAATTTCGGGAGATTTGGCATAGAGGCAGAGGAGGATGAGCCAAGTCAAGGCGTGAAGGAGTAGAAATTTCCAGAGGTAGGAGAACCATTGTATTCCTTGTAAGGCGACTATTTTGGCGTTGATGTCTTCGTCTTTGAGGTTGTTGTAGTGTTTCTTGAGTAGGGGCAGATCTTCTGGTTGCCAATCTACTTTTTCGACTACTATGTTAATTTGTCGTTCCAATTCAAAAGGTAAGTATTCTAAGGACTGACTTGGTTTCCAAATTTCTGCAAAAAGCTCTAAGACTTTTTTGCCTTCTTCGTGGCTAATGGGGCGTTCATTCTTAAATTTATCTATTTGATAAGGATATTGTTCTGGTGAACCTAACCATTTAGTTAGGGTAAGGGCATCATATTCTCCACCACTGACAAAGTAGGCGAGAAAACGAAGTGTTGCTTCTTTATCTCGGTTTCTATGAGCTGCGTTTAAAATTGGTAAAATCTGCTGAGTATTTAATTTTCCTATCTTACCCACTGCCCGTGCTGCTTTTTCACGAACATCCGAATTTTCATCCATCAACAACTGCTGCAACTGGGGAATCAAATCTTTAGCCTCCGCCCCCATCTCACCCACTGCCGTTGCTGCTGCTTCACGGACATACGAACTTTCATCCCTGAACAACTGCAGCAACTGGGGAATCAAAACTTTAGCCTCCGCCCCCATCTCACCCACTGCCCTTGCTGCTGCAGAACGGACACCCGAATTTTCATCCCTGAACAACTGCTGCAACTGGGGAATCAAAACTTTAGCCTCCGCCCCCATCTCACCCACTGCCCTTGCTGCTGCAGAACGGACACCCGAATTTTCATCCCTGAACAACTGCTGCAACTGGGGAATCAAAACTTTAGCCTCCGCCCCCATCTCACCCACTGCCCTTGCTGCTGCTTCACGGACATACGGATTTTCATCCCTGAACAACTGCTGCAACTGGGGAATCAAATCTTTAGCCTCCGCCCCCATCTCACCCACTGCCCTTACTGCTGCAGAACGGACATACCAATTTTCATCCCTGAACAACTGCAGCAACTGGGGAATCAAATCTTTAGCCTCCGCCCCCATCTCACCCACTGCCCTTACTGCTGCTTCACGGACATACGAATTTTCATCCCTGAACAACTGCAGCAACTGGGGAATCAAAACTTTAGCCTCCGCCCCCATCTCACCCACTGCCCTTGCTGCTGCAGAACGGACATACGAACTTTCATCCCTGAACAACTGCAGCAACTGGGGAATCAAAACTTTAGCCTCCGCCCCCATCTCACCCACTGCCCTTGCTGCTGCAGAACGGACACCCGAACTTTCATCCCTGAACAACTGCAGCAACTGGGGAATCAAAACTTTAGCCTCCGCCCCCATCTCACCCACTGCCCTTGCTGCTGCAGAACGGACATACGAATCTTCATCCCTGAACAACTGCAGCAACTGGGGAATCAAAACTTTAGCCTCCGCCCCCATCTCACCCACTGCCCTTGCTGCTGCAGAACGGACACCCGAACTTTCATCCCTGAACAACTGCAGCAACTGGGGAATCAAAACTTTAGCCTCCGCCCCCATCTCACCCACTGCCCTTACTGCTGCTTCACGGACATACGAATTTTCATCCCTGAACAACTGCAGCAACTGGGGAATCAAAACTTTAGCCTCCGCCCCCATCTCACCCACTGCCCTTGCTGCTGCAGAACGGACACCCGAATTTTCATCCCTGAACAACTGCAGCAACTGGGGAATCAAAACTTTAGCCTCCGCCCCCATCTCACCCACTGCCCTTGCTGCTGCAGAACGGACATGCCAATTTTCATGACTCAGCAATTTTCCAATTTGTTCAACCCGCTCTGATGAAATTTCAACAGGTTTAAGGTCATACTCAGACATTTTCTTCAAAGCTTTAACCCAAACATCAGGATCAGGATCATCCAACGCCGCCAATATTCCCTGGAGTTGCCAGTCTGCCGGCGGTGACTCCTCAGAAGCTCGAACATGCCCCAAATTTACCACCAACAGCACCAACAACAACAGCAGCAAAAAACGCAATTTACGGAGAAAGGGGTTAAACAGCATTGACTTAATCAAGGAATAAGGAATAAAATATGTATAACATATTATTAGGTTAACTGCACTTAGTCAGACATGAAATACATAGCTAACCAAAAATCAAAAATCAAAATCAAGAACTTTGATACCCTCATTAGTTTGAGGAAATTATTTGACATTTATTGCCTATAAATTACCAGAAAAAAAGTTAAAAAATCGAAAAATTGAAAATTCAAAAATCAGATTTAAAAAAATCAAAACTTTGACACCCTCAGTAGTTTGAGGAAATTATTTTAAATTTGCAGCTAATAGACAGTAGTGTAACCTAAGTCAATTAAATTGTTATTAATAGATATAGTCAGAAAACAGAATCTGAGGGAATTAATAAAGACCATAAAAACCTTGTAATTACCAGAAAAAAAGTCGAATAATTGAAAAATCAAATAGATATATTCAGATAACAGAATCTGATGCCAGCCCTTGAAAAAATAGCTAATTCTGCTAATAATAATTAAGACAAATTAGACAACAGAAAAGACTCAGACTCACAAAAGATAAATGTTAGGTAGAACCTCCCGACAAAAGTATCATTTTTTGAGTAAACCAGTTCATACATATTTATGATGCCAAAACCACCAAAATTGAAAAATAATCTCTGATAACTGATAACTGAAATGGGAGAAGTTTATAGAAGCGATCGCTCCCTCAGAAAAACTCATTTAGCACTAGAATTAAGCAGCCCCCAAAGAAACCATATCCCTGGTTCTCTGGTCAATCAAAATTATCAAAATCTCGAGGCAAATTATAACCGTGGGAATTACTATAGATAGTGGTAGATAACAATAGTTGTCCCGTCCATTCTAATTATTTCAGAGCATTTTGCTCCCACACTAAGCATTGCGTGTTCCTATCTACCATTAGAAAAGTAGGACCATAGCGCTGTAGCACTGTATAGTTTAAATACCTAAAAACTTAGAGATTTAACCAAACAAAAATGGGGAATATTTGTATTATTGGACCTACTGGTGCAGGCAAAACAACTTATCTAGCAGGATTAGCTTATTGGCCGGAAAAAACTAATCCTAACTTTCAAATTACAGCTATTACTAATGATGCTAAAAATTTAGCTACTAAAGCGGAGAATATTATTTTAAATGGAGCCTCTTTAGAACCAACCATTATCGACGGAATTAAAATTCAAAGTTTTTACGATTTACCCTTGTATTCTTTTCATATAGAAATCAAACATTGGTGGCAAAGAAAACCAGAAGAAATCAACCTAGTAGTCCGAGATTACCCAGGGGAAATTTTTAATGAATTACAAAGTGGAATGTCTAACACTTTACATCAAGAATTTTTCGATGAATGTATGATAAAAGATAACCTTGGCTGTCTAATTTTACTCCATAAATGGGAACCAGGAAACGACATATTTTATAGTAACGTAATAGAAAAATTTATTAACTTAATAGATGAAAAAGATCGTACTCAAGATTTACGTCTAGCCATAGCAATGAGTAAATGTGAAAGAGGAGAAATATGGCCTGGTCGTCTTGACCCAGAATTAGATATATTTAAAGTTCATTTACCCAGAACAACAAATATTTTAAAAAAGCGTATTCCTCAGCAAAATTTACAGTTTTATGCTATATCTACCTTTGGTGTTTTACATCGAAATGACCCCCGTCCAAATCGTACAGATGAATTAGGCAGTTCTCACTCAATTTTACGGGAACCTTTGAAATGGAAACCTTATGGAATTATTCCTCCTTTATACTGGTTAAGTAAAGGTCAGTATATGAAAAGTTAAAAGTCATCCATTCAAAAGTTCAAATCAGTTAAAATCAAAAAAATTTTAATTATTTAGAATGTTTAAATCTATATTTAAACCCAGAAATAATCAAGAATTAAAAGTCGAAAATCATTCTGGAGTTTTACGGGTAATAGGCGATCGCGCCGCGGGAAAAACGACTTATATGGCTGCTTTAGCTAGGTGGCCAAATGCCGATATATCGAGTCCAGTCGAGTTAGTTACTCCAGCAAATAAAGACGGAGAATCTTTAATTAGACAGGCACAAGACTTGATAGAAAAAGGATTACAAATTGAACCAACTCGTTTAGCTAGTGACGTGCTAGAAATTAAGGATTATAGTTTAAGAATTGTTCTGAAAAAAACAGATAATTCCAAATTTTCAAACACCGTTTTAAACTTAGATATTAGTTGCAAAGATTATTCTGGAGAATTTTTCAGCGATGTACTTCAAGAAACAAATAGTCAGCTACTCCGAGACTACTTAAATGATTGTTTTCCCGCCACAGGAATTATGTTAATGATTGATGGTACAACTCATCGTAAAGACTTAGAATATGCCAGAGGAGTTGATCAACTTTTAGTAGCATTAGCAGGGGGAAATATTTTCAGTCAAAAACGGCGAATTGCTCTAGTATTAACTAAGTGTGAATTAGCAGATTTATGGGGAAATAGACACAAACCAAAATTTTTGTTAAAAGCCAGATTTCCTACTATTTTTAAAAGATTAGAATCTTGGCAAGATTTAGGAATGGGAAATGTGGAATATTTTACAACTTCTGCTTTTGGCGCAACAAGAAATCAAAATAAATATTTTCAACCAAATTCTGAAGAAATTTATCGCGATCGTAGCGGGGTAGCATCTGTATTAGGAGACTCAAAAAAATGGCGACCTTTTGGTTTAGTTTCTCCTATATATTGGATTTGTACAGGTAAGCGTAATTTACATTTAGAGCAAGATTAATACTAGTTTGTGAAAGGCAAAATTTAAAATTTAAAAGTTAAAAGCAAAAACTAAAAAATTAAAAGTTAGGTGATATTTTAGATACATCTATCCACCCAGTATTGACAGCAATTTTTGCAAATATTTCAGTCAAATTAATTGACTATTTTTCCTGTTTGCCCTTGTCTTAATTAATTAAGAACTGAAGCATCATGTCAATATAAAACTAATCCATAAAAATTAGTATTAAATCAAAATTTATTCCGCAAATCTTTGCTTCAATATTTTAGTGGAATAGTTTTGCAAAACCCCTACAAATTATTTTTATTTATCAGTATTGAAGTATTGAAGTGAATTAGTATTAGGAAATGAAAAATATTGAAATTCACGAGTTTAGCACAGGCATAATTCCCGAAATATTACCCAACGGTCAATGGATTTCCCGGGGATTTAAAGTAGGAGAATATATGAATTTAACCTTGCCAAAAATTCCCTATTCTCTAGCAAGAGCAATTGCCAATAAAGGATTTGAAGTCGGCAAAGATCGCCATAGTCAAGAACCTACTTTTGTTGGGCGAGTTGTGTTAAGTATGAACGATAAAGAACCAGATTATTCAGTAGTTGCGGTAGTGACATCTGGGCAAGATGAATATAGTCGTTCTACTTCTTTTTATCGTTATTTTTTATGTACTGGAAAAGATAATATTTGGCAAATATTAGATTGGATAAATATTCAGCAGCAACAGGGAATTAATCCAATATTTAATCCATCTGAAACTAAACAGATTGGAAAACCAAACAAACATCAAGTCACAAAAAAACCAGAAATAAATTTACCTAAAAATTGGCAAAATTGGCTGAACACTACAACTTTCCCAGTCATAATTTCTACTAAATTATCTGACTTACAAATTCTGAATAAAATGGCTGAATTAAAAGCCAATGATCTCCCCATATCATGGATTTATAATCTTGAAGCTGTTGAGCGACCAGAACAATTTATAATTATTCATCCAGCCAATGCAGAAGTAGCAGCAAACCTGACAAAAATACAGACAAAAATGATTAAAAATTCTTCTAGTAATACCTCAAGATATATAGATGAAGCTGCTATAGAAACAGCAATTAAAGGATTAATTAGTGGCTCTAAAATCAAGCAAGAATGGATAGAAAATTTAGTTTTAAAATTACAGAATGGTCAAATTACATCAGAATATTTAAACAATTTATTTGATAACCTGGGAGCGACTAATGGGATAAAACAAGGAAATGCTAATGCTCAGATGATTAGGTTATTAACTTTAAGGGCAATTTTTATTCCTGAGAGTTTACCAGAATATCTAAATTGGTTAAATATTAGTAGGCATAGAAAGAAAGAAAATGAAAAGCAAAAAATTTCCAGACAATTACAATTACAACTGAGAAATTATAAAAAATTATTAGAACCATTAATCATCTTAGGAGCAAATCATGTCTTATCTCAAATCTTAGGAAAAAAAATATCTGTTACTGACTACTGTTGTCTTTTAAAAAATCAAGACAGTTTATGGTCAGCACATTCGAGCATAATTAAACAACAAGTTCGCCAGGATTTAAAATCTTTAGAAAATAGTCTATTACACAAAAATCCTGGTCAACAAAAAGATGAATTAGTGTATGGAAATGCTACTTGGAAAAAGTTAATTGATTTTCTAAAAAATCGTTGGGATAAAACTTCCTCCTCCTATCAGAAAACCTCTCAGAAAACCTCCAATTATTATCAACCTTTTGCCGATTTATTTTATCAACTATCTGATTATGAGTTAGCAGCTTATTTTCACCAAATTAGCAATGGAAAAGTACCAAAAGAAATTTTTACCGCCGCGTTTCCGAAACTCAAATATTTTTATCAAACAATTATTTTTGGGTTAACTGTTGAAAGGGAATTAGATTTTTCTGACCATATTACTATATTAATTAGAAAATATAGACGGTCAGTAGCAGCAACTTTTCTGATTATGTTTTCTCATGGTTTGTTTTTTATTTTAGGATATCAGGTAGGTAAGCTTAATAGTGGAAATATTGTTGAAAGGAAAACTCAAGAATATCCCCTTTCCTCAGAAGAAATATTAACTGATGTAGAAAAAAATACTGTGAGTGAACTTTCGACGGAAAAAATGGAAAAAGCACTAGAAAAGTTTTCCACTACGAGGAGAGAAATTCAAAAAATTGTTCGGGAGTTAGAGGTAGAATTATTAAATCAAAATTCGACGTTATTGACAACAGAAGATGCGCGTTTAGAAATTATTAAAGCTATTCATGAGATTCTAGAAAATGATGTAAAAATTCAGTATATCGCAGGCTATAAAGATGATGTTATCGGGGAAGAAGATAAATATTTAGTGGTGAAAAAGCAGTGGATAGGAGCAATTTATTCCTATCAAAAAAAATTTTTTAGTGATGGTTTTGGCTACATAGAACCGAATAAGAAAACGGCAGATAAATTAAAGTGCGATCTTGCAGACTTGTTAGAAATTAATTTACAAACACGACCTCAACGTTGTGGATAAAAATTATCTATAGTTATAGAAGTTAGCTATTAGCAGTCAGTCTTCATTTAAGTTACCAGTCGTCAGCTTTTTTTGATGCTATTCAATTTCTATAAATTTCTTATAAGAAGAATTTTTACTTAGGTAAACCAAAGTAAAGACGTTTCATAAAATCTTCAGAGTTTTGTTCTTAGGACTGTGTTTTATGTTGATAAAAACTGATGCCTTTGCCATTTTGATAGTCAACAAAATTATTTTTTTTACGCATAAACTTCACAGCCAATATTAGGAATAATATTCAGACAATTTGCTGAAAATTTTTCTGTTACTTCAATAGCTTTATATACAGCCAATATTAGGAATAATATTCAGACAATTTGCTGAAAATTTTTCTGTTACTTCAATAGCTTTCTATGTATTTTGCTGATTACTAGACTACTAACCTTTTAAGTAATCTTTTAAAGAAACTACTATAATAATTTCAAAGGTAATATCAGGAAAATTATTCTATAAAACCTGCCTAAGTTTGTAACTTTAAAATTAATATGAATTCAATAACTAAACCAACAGAAAAATCCTTTAATTTATTACCTACTTCTAATTTATCAAAAAGTTTACCAGACCAAACTCAATTCTCCGACAAGGATCAGGACTTTGTGAAAAATTTTCAAGAACCTCCACAAGGAGATTTATTAACTCATTCTATTACTCCAATTTTGCAACAAATTTATCCCGATGATAAATACTGCGTCGGTCGAGATAGTGCCATTTATTGGCGCATCACTAAAGCAACAGAAACACCAGAAAAAAGTTCTGTTTATCCTGACTGTTTTTATGTACCGAATGTGCTACAAAAATTAGATGGTAAATTACGTCGTTCTTCTGTTTTATAGAAGGAATTAATCAACCCATTAATTGTATTAGAATTTTTTTCTGGAGACTGGTCAGAAGAGAGAGAAAAAACACCAAGGAAAAAGGTAATTTTTTGGTTTATGAACAAGGAATTTGTGCACCTTTTTATCACATATATGAAGTTCAAAAGGCGCGTGTGGAAGTATATAATTTGGTACATGGTTACTATCAAAAAATACTCCCAAATGAAGGCAAACGTTATCCTATAAAATCTTTGGGGGTAGAGCTTGGTATCTGGGAAGGCAAACATCAAAGCCAAGTCTGGCCTTGGTTGCGTTGATGGGATAGCCAAGAAAATCTTTTGCTGACAGGATGTGGGCTAGCTGAACAAGAACGTCAACGGGCCGAACCCTTGGCAGAGCAGTTAAAAGCCTTGGGTGTGGAACCGGAGCTTATAATACGGGGATGGCTTAGGGAGCAAGTTCGGTAGTTATATTCCTACTTTAGTCTGAAATAAGCGATCGCCTATTTTCTCTATTCGATATTGGATACATAAACCGAGTCAGAAAATGAATTCCATATAATATAGAAGCTGGTTATATAGTATATGTTTATAATTCTATTGATTGATTTGGTGATGATGAAAAGAAATACTAAAAATGATTAAAAGCTGAGGAAACAAACTAAATAAGTTGAGTCATTCAGGTAAACATAAGGAGTAAATTTATAGTCTATCCTAGGCATTTCTAAACTTATGAGTACATAACTTAATTACTATATATGAGCACATCTTTTCCATTATGTTTATAATATCTTGTCAAATATATTTTGTCAAGCTATATTTTGAGTTTTTTGAGCTTTTTTTTTGATTATCTAAGTGAAAAATTATCCTAGTAAATAAAATTAATTGATTTATACAGAAATGGAAAATAATTTATATTAGCTTATCCAAAGTAACTAATACTAAATCTGGTTTATAGAGTATCCTTTTGGGGTTAAGAATTCAGCTATTAGCAGTTAGCTCTCAGTTTGAGAATTTATAGAAGTAAATACTAAGGTTACCTGATGACCAATTACATAACATTCCTTTATAATGAGCTAATAACTCATAACTGATAGCTGATAGCTGATAGCCGAGGACTGAATACTTATAAAGTTTTTGAGAATAACAAGAGAATGAAAAAAAATATGATTTCTTCTTGATTGTTTATTCCTTTAATCATCCACGGATCAGTGTTAAAAATACTAGTTAAGTCAACTCTATAAAAATCAAAATTAATCTGAAATTATGAGAATATACCTATATATTCTGTCAGGCATTACATCCGCATTAATAGGTTGGAGCATAGGGCAATTTATCCTCAGTGATCTAGGCTGGTTCAAAAAAATTCCCGAACTAGCATTATTTCCTTGTATTGCAATTTCCCTAGCAGTTGGCATAGTAGCTACGGATATATTTTTAAGTAATCCCACTCGGTTTAAACGGAACTTCAGCAGAGGTATAATACCCCTAAGTATTGCTGGAGGATTAGGATTTTTAATTGGTATTACTTCTGGAGCATTAGTACAAATATTACTTAATCCACAATTACGAGATAAAGTCATAACTATACCCGATGAATTTGTCAGAATAGTTGGCTGGATATTAATTGGAGGAGCAGTGGGTTTAGCCGAAGGTTTGACTTGGCGATGGCGCAGTATAGAAGCAGGAGATAAAAGGCGTTTTTGGCAACGACTTACTATTAGCTTGGGCACCAGTATTTTAACTGCTTTATTAGCAGCTATTATCTTTGAATGGATACGACATAAAATGGGAGGAATGCCTATAGCTTTAAAAGCTTGGGAAGACACAATAGGGTTTTCTTTGTTGGGTGGTTTGTTAGGTTTAGTATTGAGCTTTTCTACTTCTCCAAGTCATCTAGTTGCCCTCAGAGCTGGAGCAGGTTTTGAATATATTGAAAATCTCGATATTAGTCAGTATCAAACACCTAATAATTATCCTCATATTCAAAAAGAATTATTACCTAGATTGAAATTTGTGAGTAATGACTTAACCGATAAAATTGAAGAAGGATTATCTATTCAATTACCTCCTAGAGGTAAAGTTAAAATAGGTTCAGCTCAACTTAAAATTTTCGGTAATCAACAATTTGGGGTAAATATTTGTATTCCCGGTTTACCATTACATATTGCTGATTTAGATCTAGAACCTAGCCAAACAATTCTAGTGCCTAATCTGAAATTTTTTAATAGAATAGAATATCAAGGCGATCGCTTAACTGAAAGTACACCAATTAAACTTAAACATAATGATTTAATTACATTTCATGCTGAAAATGGTATCTATAACAATCAAAAATTATTCAGATTTGTTTACTATAATCGCTTTTTGGATCCCCAAGGTTAGTCTATATTTATTAATTTATAAAAAAGTAAAGGAAGTAAAATCTCTATAACGGGTAGTTAGGAATACATTACAAAAGCTCAAAGAAATTAAAGAAGAGTATTAATATGGGTAAAAACTATGATAAATATACGAATTGAACTACCTGATAGTTGTAACTTTTCAGATTATTTCAAATTTAATTATTACCCGGAGGATATCTTAAATTACTTTGGTTATCAATTAATTAAAGAAGAATTAGTTTTACCCAAGTCTCAACGACAAATTAATGGGTTAGAAAATCTCAAGCAAAGATTTCGTAAAAGTCTCCCTTATATTACTTTAGATAGTGAGATAGCAAAGCGAGAATTTTTAATTGCTCCAGTCTTGATAGAATTAGTTGATTATTGTCAGGCTCAACTCAAAGTTTCCTATCCTTTAGAAGTTGAACCTCAGCTTAGAGGTTCTCTAGATTATTTTTTACAAGCGGGAAATAATTTATTAGTTATTGAGGCTAAGGATGAAAACTTAGAAAGAGGTTTTAAGCAACTAGCAGTTGAGTTAATTGCTCTTGATAAAAGAACAGAACCAGCACAAAATTTATTATATGGAGCTGTTTCTATAGGAAAAATTTGGCAATTTGCTCTTTTGAAACGACTTGACAAGGAAGTTAAACAAGACCTAAATTTATATCGAGTACCTAATGATTTAGAAGATTTAATGAAAATTTTAGTAGCAATTCTCACTGGGGTTAAATAACGAGTAGGGGAAGTAGAGAGATGGGAGGATTGAAATATAGATATAATTAACATATTTCAACATATATTGTATAACTTAATTATCTGCTGGAAAAGGTTTTAAAGACCTTAAAAATTTCAATATTAGTCAAAATAAAATATCTAGTAATTATCCCCATATTCATAAATAATTATTTTCCAGAATAATTTTTTTAGTAATGACTTAACCGATAAAATTGAAGAAAAAAAAATATCCATTCAATTACCTCCTAAAAGCAAACTTAAAATAGGTTCAGCTCAAATTAAAATTTTAGGCATTTAACAATTTTGGATGAATATTTTTTCCCGGTTTACTATTACATATTGCTGACTTATACCTCCCATCTAGCCAAATAATTCTAGTACGTAATCTCAACTTTTTTAATAGAATAGAATATCTTGGCGATCGCCTGACTGAAAGTACACCAATTCAACTCAAATATAACGACTTAATTACATTTAATGCTGAAAATGTTAATTCTAAAAAATTATTCATATTTGTCTACTAAAATCTATTTTTTTGCCCGGGATCTTAGTCTATCTTTATTAATAGTAATTTGCTACATTAATCCTGTTTTTGCTAAAGTCAAAAATCTGGAAATAATTGAGGCTATTCCTGATAGAAATGAAGGAAAAGTCACCCTCCGGGTTAAAGTCTACGACCAAAAAAATAAACCAATAAGAGGTATGCAAAAAAATGAGTTTAACTTAACAGTTTGTCCGCCAAAATCTGACCCTAAAACTGGAGAATGTCAAACTTTAAACCAGGCAGATATTAATTTGAAAATTCCTCAACCTAAAGAATTACCTCCGGCTTGGGTAATTGTTTTATTAGATTTTAGTGGCAGTATGAAACAATTGGATAGTAGTGGAGAAAAAACTAAATTAGAAGGAGCGATCGCTGCTATTAGAAAGTTCAATCAAGATTTAGCTAAAAAGGGAGAAAATACCAGAATTTCCATCGTGCCCTTTGGCAAAGGAGGTAAAAATTGTCCGGGAAATCAAGTCAGGAAAAAACAACTAGATAATTTTGTTTTAGCTGGTAAAAAAAAGGTCGAACAGACTCTCAATAAATTAGAGAGTAAACTAGATAATCTTTGTGCAGCTACAGATATTTATGAACCTTTGCGTCAGGCAGTACAATTTTTTGGTAATCCTGAAGATACTCGTTTTAACTTACCAATAAATTCTAATTTACCTCAGCCAAGACGTTCAATAATTTTACTTTCTGATGGCTATCATAGTATTTATGGAAATAGAGAAAATGAACCAGAATTAGAAGCACAAGATTTTGAAAAAATGATGTTTATGTTAAAAAGTTATCCTAATATTACTGTGCATACTTTAGGTTATGGTTTGACTCCCCAACAGTTGCAACAAAAATATGATTTAAAGCAATCTCCAACTATTAGAGATATTAGTAAAAGAGGCAGAAAAAAAAGTAATGGATCAGAGAAATTAAGAGAAGTTGCTGCTGAAGAATTTGTTGATCAAAGGCGACTACAACAAATCGCAGGAGTAACTAATGGTATTGCTGAATTTTCGGGAAATGCTGAAAATATTTCTACCAGTTTGACCGAATTTTTAGAGGCTTTATTTGATGAGTATCAAATTAATTATATTCAACCAATAAATGCTGACCGTGGCTCATTACATAATGTACAAGTTAGTTTTAAGTTGCCTAATAATTTAGTAGATTCTGAATTAGAGCCTTATGTATTTCCTTGGGTGTCGCGCTCCCTACCTCCTCTGACTAGAATCATCATTTTTTTATTCACATTAGCAGCATTATTAGGAGGTGGTGTAATACCGTTTTTATTATGGGCAAAATCAATTAAACGAGAGTTTCAATAAAAGTATAGGTGTGAGTAAATAAGTAAGTTGGCGTTAAAATTTGTCCCTATGTCACAAAATGTCAAGAACCCCCTCAACAGATAGCAATTCTCATACAGCAGTTTTCCGGCACGGTAGACCAGAGTAGGGAGGTTCTTAGGAAGTCCCTACAAGGTTTTGGTTATGGCGATGTAGTTCATCAATTAAGTAGGGCTGTAATATTCCCATTACTTGCTAGAATATTAGTAAACTACTATTATAATAATCTGATATGACCAAAAAATAAGGTCTTAAGCCTGCCCATAGAAAAACTTACAAATTCAGGATTTAAGTGACTTTTAATCAGAAAAAATTCCCTTTTATTTGACTTTTTTTTAATCGTGAAAGACAAGCTGAATGTTGAGGATGATTAGTCCATAATTTAGGAAATAAAGCCATTGTAGCCAATCAAGCTTTTATCTCGATGTTAATTCATTAATTCTTTCTGTTTTGAGCTGATCAATGATTGTTTCTGTATTACCTATCGGTTCAGATTTAAAGACTAATATTCTATCTTGATAGTAGGTTTCTAATTCTGGTTTTAAGGGTTGCAAGTTGGAAGTTTACAATTTTCAACTTTTAAAGATAATACTAATTATCAAAAACTTTGCTGTACTTAAATTTTCTATTTTTATTTTAAAATCAAAAATATCTCCTATATATCCTAGCTAGAAAGATGAACCAAAAACTAACATTAAATATTGAAGAAACTCAACTCAATTTTCTTCTCCATCATCAAAATTATAGCTTTAAAGATGAAGCAGAAATGATTAAGTTTGCTTTGAAAAATTACAGTCAGAATTAGAAGATAAAGATTTAGAATAGTCAGCACAATTATATACAGAAATATATGAAAAAGATGCCGGTAGTGCAGAGCGTAAAGTGTGGGAGAAGTATAATGGTCGTTCCAACTCCAAGGAGCGATCGCGTTCCTCAGCTCTTTGTGCAGCAGTATTTTCTTTGCGACGATGAACCAAAATCCAATTGAAATAGGCGATCGCTAACCTCACTGTTATCTCTGTCTGTGCCCAGACTTTACCAAATTTATAAAGTTTGTCCACATTTGGGACAATAGTATCGTTGAGTTCCTTTACTGGTTTTTCCGTGCTTATGGGGTTTAGGATGGCTACACAGAGGACATTCCATAATTATTTCCACAATAATGGGACTATATTCATCAAATCATTCCCACACTTTCTTGATTCACTACCACACAACCAAAGTGTGCCAAAGTAGGAGCTTAAGAGCCAGAAAGCTCCTACTGGGTTTAGGTTATTATGATGTGGTTCATCAATCCAAAAAGTGCTTTAAGCTTTTATTCAGGTCTGTGAATAACCCATGTATGTTCATCTGTGGGATTTTGTATTTTTTTGGTTGTTAAATAACCATTCTTGGCAGGCACCAGATACTGATTATAAGACTTATTCTTAATATAAACTTTATCACCATAGGCAATTTCCTTTTCTTGGGCTGTACCAGCAGCCTTTTCAATAATCCACTTAGTCTTGTCACCATCATCACTCCAGTAGTACAATTCATAACTATCAGCAAAAGCACCAAGAAGCTTGCGTTGGTTCCATTTACCATTGAATTGCTCTGTTGTTTTGAGATGAACTATGTTCCCATGGCACAGGTCTTCATTATTAGTATCTAATTGGTGGGATAACGGATTATTTCCCAATTTAGCGTAATAATATTGATTACCAGAATATGAGAAAGATAGATAACGACCATCACGACTCGATAGTACGATCGTGTGATCTTTCTTAACAAGATCAGGTCCTATGAGTCCCTCCTCTTTATCAGATTTATCCTGCCAATACGCCTCCCATTGTTCTTTCAATTGTTCTTTCCGTGTTCCAGTAGCTAATTCATAAATCGGCACTAGTCCTTGGCCATGGTCAAAATCGGATATGTAGGGTCGTTCTTCAACGGTTTGACCCCACTGTTGATAAATATCACTTACGGTATGACCTTGTATTGCCCTCTCAATGTCTCTACCTAGCTTTGGATCACCTCCCCATACACGAACTATGCTATTGGATTTCATTTTCTCACTAATATCCTTTTCCTCTCTAGTTAGCTCTACATCACTAGTACCTGTCCAATTACCGACTTTCCTCTTAGTAACAAACGCAAACTTTTTCCTCATATCATCGGTCATCCCGTATGTATCTATTGTCGTTGAAAAGGAAATTCTACCACCGATCCAAGTTGACTTTAGATAGTGAGTACCATATTTCTCAAATAAAGTGGTTGCGTCAAGACTATTTAAGTCTTCTTGAAATTGCTCAGAGAGAGGCACGTTGCCCTTTAAAGTAATTCGATACAGAGTGTTATTTATATCATAAGATATGTATTCGTTAGTACGTTTGCTTGATTTGTCATCAGACATGTCGAAGCGATTTTCAATTTCACCAAGGAATGCGTAACCAACAGAAATACCTGCATTTATTGAGAGTTTTTTTATGTACTCTTGCATACTCTTACCTATAATGACTTCGGATTCATATGTAGTCGCTCTCAGTAAATCCACATAATCATCAACTCTACAAGATTTCAAGTCAAACAATGGATATGTCATACTATTTGCAGTTGCATAATTTTCGTATCCTCTATATCCTCGTCCAAGATAATTATGAATAACTTCAATTTCTTTCTCTGTAAATTGTGTCATAATTTTGAGTTATTTTTTATGAACAGGCCATCAGCAAGGGGAATTTAGTTCCCTTTAGCTGACTTTCAATTTAGCTGGCTTTCTACCTAAACACAACCAAAGTTTACCAATTTAAGAAAAAAGTTAAGGACTTAGCACCATCAATTCCCCAGAGTGTCTTCCAGTCTAAATTTCCGACTATCGAAAACTTAATAATATCACCACCATGGGAGAGGAAATTGCTTAAGTTAGGAATTTTTCCCAAGTTACAGCAGTTTTCATGTCGGTAGATCACAGTAGGGACGTTGCATGCAACGTCCCTACAAGGTTTTGATTATGGCGATGTAGTTCATTAATTTGAAAAGCGCTGTAAAACCTACATTCCTCACGACAAAATGTATTACGGCAAGAAGGGAAAGCTTGAGTAAGTATTTAGATTTATAAAAGCGATCATAAAAGTGCTTTAAGCTTTTATTCAGGCCTATGAATAACCCATGTATGTTCATCTCCGGGATTTTGTATTTTTTTGGTTGTTAAATAACCATCCTTGGCAAACACCAGATACTGATTATAAGACTTATTCTTAATATAAACTTTCTCACCATAGGCAATTTCCGTTTCTTGGGCTGTACCAGCAGCCTTTTCAATAATCCAATTAGTCTTGTCACCAGAATCACTCCAGTAGTACAATTCATAACTATTAGCAAAAGCACCAAGAAGCTTGCGTTGGTTCCATATACCCTTGAATTGCTCTGTTGTTTTTATACGAACTAGGTCCCCATGGTGCAGGTTATCACTATACATATTATCAAACTTATGTATTTTAGCGTAACTTTTTAATCGGTTTAATGTAGCCAAATAATATCTAAAACCAGAATCTGAGGAAGATAGATAACTACCATCACTATTCCATTGAAGCACAATATTGTCGTTCTTCTTAACAATCTCAGGGATCGGATGCGGATCTGTTGGGATGTTTATCTTTAGTGCCAATGCCTCCTTAAGATGGGACAATGCTTGGTTTTTTGCACAAGCCTCGTTTCTAATCGTTTCAAATAAATATTCATAGGTTTCTAGTATATCTCTGTGCGTTGGCATAGGAAAAGATTCAGGTTGTGTCACCTCAAAAATATAAATGGTACCCATTACCCCAGCAGAGATTCCATAGGTTTTGTTTTCTACTGTAGTAACAGGTATCTTACGAGCCTGCAACGAGATTTTTTCATCCTTGCTTTTCCAATTCCACATTGATATGGCTGTATTATTTTCCAACGGTTCAGTCTCAAAAACATGGGGCGAGGGAATTTCCATACAAAGATCGCTAAAAGGACTGTTCCATATAGAACCTTCCTCAGGTTGAATTTTTTCTCCTTTTTTCACTCTCTCAGCTCTGTGAGCTTCGGAAAGTCCATCATGCCCAAATAGTGTAGCAATACCTACATTCATTTCATAACCATGGTATTTGACACCTTCGTCGGAACCATTCACAAATAGAACCAGATGAAAGCCATCTTTTAAATCACCATTTTCTTTCATATGACGTAGTTGGAAGACAACTGAAGTGTTATCAAGATATCCCCCATCTGCTACCCTGGCCATTTTTTGATTCGCAAATTCATCGTAACTAGCACGCTCAAGAGTTTTTAATATTTCGATGCGATCATTTCCAAACCTTATTGGGGGAGCAAAATCTGCTTCCTGATAACTTATCCATTCAAAAGTCAGACCTTCGTTAAGACTTGGTATCATTTCTCCTATGCTACTTTCACTCGCTAAAAAAGCAATAGCAGAAGAAGATGCAATAGTTGCATCCAACAAGTTTAAGTTTTGGGGATGGTTTGCAGTCAATGGGATTCTCCATTTCGACTCTTCACTATATATAACCTCTTGTGGACCACTCACAAATACAGGTGCTGCTTTTCGACCGTTTGCTACACCGGATAAACACATGGGGACAAAATTTCTCAATTTTGAGCCATCAGCCGAATTGACCGAGTAGACTTGATTTGTACTACCCAACCCCCCAGTTGCATGAAGAACCACCTTGGAATTCAAAAGACCTGCAGCAATGACAAAGTCTTTTTCTCTGAACCATGGAAGGCGATCATTCGTCTCGCTTAGCTTTTTGCCTTTCATAGTTTCAAAACCATTTTCTGCATTTCCCAGTTTTTCGAGAGGCTCATAGACCTTGGTGGTGACAAACTGATGCCATCTTCTATTTCCATTGGGGAAAATTTCTGCATAAACGTTGAACAAGTCAATGTATTTGGCAAGAAATGTCTCAATTTTCACCGGCGAGAAGATTGACATGTCAGAAGCTTTTTCGTCATCTTTGGAGAAAAAACTTTCTCCCATTTTTCCCAAATAACCTGAAGATGACCAGGTACTTTTCTCTGATTGACTGTCTTCAAGCAGAGATTTCACAAAAGCATTAGAATAACCCAAATGGGACATGAACCAGCTACCACCGGAATTAGCACTAATTCCACGTACATTCTCAAAGATTTGTTCTAAACTTTCCAGTTCTGAATGGTGCAAAATTCCACTAATCCAAGCAGACATAGCTGTATGGGAATGAAACCCACCCCCAGAAATAGCTATATAGATTGGTGTATTCTTATCCATAATAATATTTGTTTCTCCTTATCTTATAAACAGGACTTACGCAAAGACACTATATATACACCCATAAAGATTTATCTATTTAGCGATTTAGCGATTTAGCTTCTTATAGGCTATGCTTCATACATTAGTTGGCGTTCTACCGTAAACACAACCAAAGTTTACCAATTTAAGAAAAAAGTTAAGAACTTAGTACTATCAATTCCCCAGAGTATCTCCCAGTATAAATTTCAGACTATCGAAAACTTAATAATATCACCAATGGGAGAGGAAATTGCTTAACTTGATAATTTTCCCAAGTTAAAAAGTTAAGCACTTTACTTCCCGCTTCATATAGCAACGTGCGCTGGTATATTTACATGTTACAAAGTGCTACTAGTGTAATATGTATAATAGTAATAGCTTACCTGCGTAAGTCCTGATGTAAATATGTGAGCGCTCATGGCTATAATTAGAAGTCAGAAAAAAATTAATTAATTTATTCCGGAAGTTGACAATCATTTTCTGAAATAGTTACCTGAAAATTTTTTCGACTATTACTTTGTATACCTCTGCTACACTATCCATTGTTTGACTTATTCTTGATAAGGATAATAAATTTATTGACATATAGTAGTATTATGTAAGTATAAATCAAGCATGAATACTAGGGTGTATTTTACTTTTACTAAAATTATAACTATATTACATCCTGAATATAACAACAATGACAAAATCTATACGTCGAAGAGGTGTCATCCTTAGTTCTCAAGGTTGTAGAAAACTTATTAAGACTAAATCAGACTTAGAAGTTCAGCAAAATCAGCGATATACTCTTGAATCTCTTAGTGAAAAAATCGGCTTAACCCCCAATACCATCAGCAAAGTCTTTACCTGCTCATCAGGAGTTGATAAACGTACCTTGAAGTGCTGCTTCCAGGCTTTTAATCTAACCTTAACAAGAGAAGACTATGTTTACCTACAGTCCAATCAAGAGAATTTAGAGGAGATTAACCCCATACCACTAGCCAAAACCTGCTTCTTCCCAAAACTAACCTACAGCTCTTCTTTGCATCTGCTGCCCTATCAGAACAATAGCCCCCAAGGCAAAAACATGGTTAAACCACAACAAAAGCTACAATCTCATCTGCCAAAAACACCGGGAGGACAGATGCCTATTGATTCTGTCTTTTACATTGACCGTCCTATAATCCAATCCCTTTGTAACAAAAGCATCCAGCAACCAGGTACACTTTTGAACATCTGCGCCCCCAAGCAAATGGGTAAAACCTCCCTAATGAGCCGCATCATTGCTTTCGCTAAATCCCTGGGGTATCAAACCTTTTATCTGAATTTGCAACTCGTTGACCTCAAAATTTTACAGAACCTAGAAAGCTTCCTGCAATGGTTCTGTGCTAGAGTTACTCAGGAGTTAAAATTGTCTCAAGCCCACTCAAATCAAGCAATTTACCATGAGCAGATAACCGCTTTTTGGCAGAATTCTTTGGGTAACAAATCAATCGCTACTGACTATTTAAATGATATCATCTTAACCCAAAGCGATCGCCCTCTAGTAATAGCTATTGATGAACTCAATCAGCTTTTTACTTACCCCGATATTGCTTGTGAATTTCTCCAACTTCTGCGAGCTTGGTCTGGGAGAACTCAAGCAGGGGAAACAGAAAGTCATCCTTGGCAAAAACTACGACTGCTGACAATTTATTCTACAGAAATTATGATGCCTTCCTCAATTAATCCCTCCCTATTGAATACTGGAACACTCATCAATTTACCTGAATTTACCCCAGCTCAAGTGCAGGAGCTAGCACAGCGCTACCAACAAGAAATAACCGAATCACAAATCCAGCAATTAATTACTATTCTTGGCGGACATCCCTATCGTTTGCAGTTAGCATTTTATTCTCTATACCAACAGACTATAACCCTAGAAGCAATTTTAGAAAATTCTGATAGTCTAACTGTTCTTTATGCAGAACATTTACAACAACAATGGTGGAACCTGCAACACTACCACGAATTATTGCCGATTTTTACTAAAATTGTCAACAACCCCAAACCGATAAAAATCCAACTATCTCTTGGTTATCAGTTGCAAAAGATGGGATTAGTTCGCCTCAAAGGTAATCTTGCAAGTCTCTCTTGTGAGTTATTTCGTCCGTTTTTTATGGGAGCTTTGAATTGATTGTTATTGGGATGGCGGTGGGTGATATTCTCTTGACAAACGCTACTGATACTGCGGTGTATTACATTTCATTAATGTACCCGACTGAAATGGGCTGAGGTGCTGTTACATTGTTATTATTTTAGTTGTGGAACGCGGCACTGGGAGTATTTTGAGACCTTTCAACAGAATCAGGGAAAAAACTATTTGATTATTGTTCTGGTTTAGTAAGTATTAGGGATAAACTAGAAACTGAATTAGTCCGAAAAATTGTCTTTGCTTTATGAGCGATCGCTTTTTTCGGTAATTCCAGAAATACCAAAAAGAAGTTGGGATCAATAAAATTTAGTCTACTACCTCCTCTGACTAAAATAATCAATTTATTCACTACAGTTTGAAGATTCTACTTTCACATTTGTAAAGGCATTTTTAATTCACTTATCGGACTTAATTTTGAGCTAAAATACACTCTTATTCCATGTATCTCTACTGCACACGCCATATACAGAAAAGTATGCCAACGTGACACTCCTAGAGCTAAAGCCCTAC
Source organism: Trichodesmium erythraeum IMS101 (assembly GCF_000014265.1). Lineage (NCBI taxonomy): Bacteria > Bacillati > Cyanobacteriota > Cyanophyceae > Oscillatoriales > Microcoleaceae > Trichodesmium > Trichodesmium erythraeum. Next base: position 1,289,252 of record NC_008312.1, on the reverse strand, counting down.
TACAAACCATATACTTTTTGATAACTCATTATCCGGACATGATCTTACTCTTGATCAAAGAATAGAACCAGAAAAAAAATTATTATTCAGCATCATCTTGTAACTTTGAATCAATTCCATGCTCCGAGCCATTAGCATTAGTATTAATATTGGCTTCAACTTCATGATTATAAAAGCGATAAAAAAGAGGCTCATCCTTAAAATTATGTTCATCCAAAACGTGGTGAATTATCCCCTGTTGCAACATTAACTCCCCCATCAGAATAGCTTCTTCCCTAGTAGCTCGTTCATTAATCATTAACCACTCTACTGCCTCCGAACCTAAAAAGACATTTTTGAAGATCTTAAAGTGAAACCGTCTATCTTTGATAGAAACTCCATTCTCTCCACCCATGGCAGTAGATATCGCCTCCCAGTCGTACTCTTCTTTAATAGATGGTGGTTCAATAGATAGCATCTCTTGAGAAAGAAGTCGATCTTCTGCAGAAGTTTGCGATCGCTCTCCACCATAGATTTCAGGATCGAGGTCTTTGAGATGTATATCTTGTCGGCGGCGAGCAACTTCAACTCCATACTTTCGTAAATATTTTTCTATTTGTTTGTACAGGTGGGTTCTCACCTCTAGTTGCTTAAGAGGATCGCGGATAAAAGCCACCATCCGAAACTGCAACCCATTCTCTACATATTCCCGAAATTTTACTTTGGGTGGAGGATGGCGGAGAATATCTGGATGTTCCACTTGTGCCGCAGCAAGTAGAACTTTGTAGACAAAATCAATATCTGTTCCATAAGGAATTTTCACATAAGCTTTTACTCTAGTTATACCACTGCGGTTCCAGTTGAGAACTTCCCCTTCAATAAAGCGAGAATTAGGAATAGTAATAATATAGCGTTCGACATTAGAAATATCAGTAGTTCTAGCACCGATGCGTTGAACTAAACCTTGAAAATTTCCTACCTGAACCAACTCTCCAACTTTTATCGGACGGGCAACAATTAAAATTAACCCACAAATGAAGTCTTTAACAATATTTTGTAATCCAAAACCAATACCAACTCCAAGGGCTCCCAGTAAGAGAGCTAGAGATTGAAAATCTACCCCTCCAGCATTGAGAATTAGGAGTGCTCCTACGGATAGCAGTCCGTATTGAAGAAAAAAAGCAATTGTATCTTGGTGACTGGTTTCTGCTCCTGTGAGGGGAAGCAAGCGAGATTTGAGGATACTAACAAGCCAACCTACTCCGATCCAAAGTGCAGCGATAGTGAGGGCGATAGTTAATATTCGGTTGAGAGAAATGGTTTCTTCTCCCAACTGAAACATTCTGGCATTAAATGTATTGTCTAAAAGTTGAAAAATCTCGTAAAACCAGCCTCTAGTGATGGGAAATAATTGAACTCCATAATTGATAAATATCGCCCATATTGCTATTTGCAATAATACCAAACCTAATAGTCGTAAAGAACCCCCGCGTCTGTGAGGATTTTTTATCTTCTGGCGTAGAACATAACGAAACAGCAATACGAGTCCCCCCTGAAGCAACAGAGTAATTAAAAACGCAATAGTCAGCATTTTGACTGCCCAACGGGTATAAGCTGGTGTGCGTTCCCGCCAACTTTTTTCCAAACCCTGCTGCAGTTGTTTCTGCCACATTTGCACCTGCATTTCGGAGTACATGGAGTTGAAGGTATCTTCTGCTATCTCCACTAAGGGGCGACTATCGACTTTCAATAGCACATTTTGATTAGAGCGAACCACTTTCACATCTGGAGGTGTTCCTCGTTCAATACTATCTGCTAAGGCTGACTTGAGAATTGATGTCGTAAATTTAGCTCTCTCCTGAGCTGTCAGTTTTCCTAAAGCACCAACTTCTAACAATTCTCGACCATCTAATACTACTGGAACTTTGACACTGGTTGTATCTTTAGCTTGGACAGGAAAGAGTAGAAATACTAATAGTAAACTGATGCTAACTACAAGGGCAAATCTCAACTTATATTTCTGAAGTCTTGCCATATAGGTACCTGTACAGAATTAATTTTATATTTGGGGCATATTGTATTAAAAACTGTATAATATTATCATATATTTTGACATACTCCTAACTTTGTCTTTAGGCAACAATATGGGCCATAACCGCAGTTTTGACAGAGGTGATGTCCTCCCCCTGTTATGAAGAAATTACCACTATATGTCACTATCTCAATTATCTTTGGGTGTAGTAACTTTTCTACTACAGAAAATCAGTTATATTTACCTATTACATCTCCCACTCCGACCTTTATTGAATGCCCAAAAAAACCAGTAATTCGTCTGGATAAAACAGAAACTAAGTCTTTATCTTTAACTGAAAGTCTGATTAAGATATCTGATAGTGTTAACTCTGAAAAACACATTGGATATAAATTTTATGCTAGAACAGGCAAAGATTTTCACTATAGAATTACAAGCAATGTTTGTATTTGGATATTTGCCCCAGATACCAAATTATTACAACGGCGGGAATTAATCATAGCTGCACAGAAAGATTCTCCCCTAATTGGAGAACAAATGTTGATTGATTTACCTTTAACTGGAGAATATATAGTGCAAGTGTCTAGTCCTAATGAACCGGCAGAATTTAACTTGGAAATGAGTTTAGGGTATCTGGAAAAATCAGAATCTTCTATGGTTAGTTCAAAAAACACAACATTAACTTCTCAGTCAATATCAAAGCTAGAAAATACTCAAACCAAAAATTCTGCTGAAGAAGCAATAAAAAATTATTATTCAAATCTGAATGAAGGTAAATATCAGCAAGCTTGGAATCAACTATCAGCAAGTTTTCAGAATAATCAAAGATTACATCCAGAGGGTTATAATTCCTATTATAAATGGTGGTCAGGAATCAGTAATGTTCTGACTCAAGATATTCAAAAAATTAATATAAGTACAGGTACAGCTACAGTAAATGTACAGGTAAAATATACAAAAAAATCAGGAGAAAATATTACTCAGTCTCTGAAGTTATTTTTAGTATGGGATTCTGCAAATAAAAATTGGTCAATAGATGTTGTTACACTTAATTAGTTATAATTAAGTTATAATTTGTAACTATTTAATATCTGAATGCTTACTATAATTATTATGGTATAGTCCTCTATTACTATTAACAACAAAAATACTAATCATAAATATAGACAAGTAGTTATACAAAATTAATTCCACATATTTTATCAGTAAAATTAGAGGGTAAAATTTAATTCCTGGAATTTATATTTCAAGAGTATGAAACTGGAAATATTGAAAATACTATGAAACTGGTTCAATGAATTTATTAAATATTTACAACAACAAATACCAGGAAAAAGATTGGCAATATTTGGGGATGGAAGACATTATTATAATTTGATAGAATTGGGATAATATTTGATGAGAATTAATCAAGATTTATCATAAGAGGAATGGTTGATTAATTGTACAAAACTTGCTCCGAATGCCCCCGAAAAAAACCATATGAAGATATTTGGCTGGCAGGCAAATATTTCATAAGACAATTTTATAACTTGTGCAGTTATTTTCAAATAGTTAAGTGGCTATTTAAGTTTTTTCCTGAGGATAAAATATTCGATTTTGCTAAACTTTTTTGCCAAACTTTTTCAGTATATAGTTTTGCCACAACCAATTGGCAAATTGCTATATTTATGAAATTCTAAGATTTGTTAGAAACTTGACTTGAGAAAGTAGGAAGCTTTTAGAAAGAATGAGTCGCCATAGTGAGTTTCCTCAAAAAATAGGACCGAGCTAAATACATAATATTGAGAACTCAAGAATTCCCTAAAAAATATATTTTAAACTCAACTGAGAACAATTATCAACTTTAAATTATCCCCGACTGTTAGCTACAGAGGAAGGAGTTCTTGAGAGCCAAAACTCTGATGCGGGTTGACGTTTCTGACCCTGCTACAATTTCTTCGGAGCGAGGGCGAAACTTGACCCTAGTCTTACCCTTGCTTTATACGTCCAAGTCTAGTCTCAGAATACCCGATCAGAACTAACTAATTTACCAACTATGATAACAGATGTATTCAAAAAAAACAAATAAAAAGTCGCCCAATGGGCGGGCGACGCTCTAGCCCCAAATTTTTGGTAAAATAGTAGACTGTTCATTTTTGAACTTTTACTGATTAGCTTTAGCGTCTTGAATTGCTAAATAAAAAAGTAAAGCTGCTAGAGGTATGCTTAAACTCAGAACTATCCCCGTTACTGCAGTACCTAGCTCTGGAGAACCAGAGGATAACTCAAAAATGGAGCCAACTGCTGCGATCGCTGCTACACAAGACCCACCCAAAAACAAGGTTGACTTAGGAGTTCCTACCATATTTTTTGTCCAAACTTATTGATTTTTTTTGTTTTTTGTGATAATGAATAAATTAGGCGGTTTGCTTTACCAAGAAATAAGGTCTCAAACAATGCCATTCAAGGTTGGGGAAAAAATATTCGCCTTATGTATTTCTATCATTTAGATTAACCCGGAGGTATTAATAATTAATAACTGATAACTATTTGCCTAGGCGTATGGGAAAAGCTCATTTTCTCCGGTATAGGCTAGCTGATCACTAAAATGACTTCCCCTAATGTGGAAAGATTTAAGCAATAGATCTAACATCTTTGGCAGAAAACTTATACTTGGCCAACTCTTCATTCAGTGCCAATTTATTTTCTACTCGGTCTACAAAAAGGATACCTTGAAGATGATCCATTTCATGTTGAATTGCCCTAGATAATAATTCTTGAGCCTGAAGAGTTTGAGGACGGCCATTTTCGTCTTTATAGGCAACTTCAATCTCTGAGGGACGTTGAACATCCAAATAAACCCCAGGAATACTCAGACATCCTTCTTGGAAAAGACAAATATCATTGCTGTACTTTTTAATTGTAGGATTAATTAAAACTAGAGGAGGAGTAGCAGAATTAGTAGGCTCACAGTCTATAACAATAACTTGCTTTTGGACATTAACCTGGGGTGCAGCGAGACCAATACCATCAGCAGTATACATAGTTTGGAGCATTTCTCGCACTAGTTTCCTCATATCACTATCTACTTTAGCGACTCGCTTGGCTGACTGGCGTAAAGAGCGATCGCCTAAATAATATATTTCTAAAGGCGAGTTTTCTAATTTTTCTTTGTTAACTATAATTTCAGAATCCATACAATTTTAAGAATACCAAAGTGTTTACCAATAATTAGGCTCTAAAGCCCTGTCCTTCTATTATATATATTTTCAAAAAGTAAAAATCATCAAAATTAATGAATAATTATTCTAACTTCTCTCCAAGTAATAATCCTAATTCCCACTCTACATTAGAAAGTCCAAATGGTACCCCCGAAGCAATTACTTCTGTAAAAAAGTTAAACTTCATAGATAATGAAATAGAACAAATGCTTCCCACCCCTGCGACACCCAATACTTTAGTGGAGCATCAAAAATCTGAAGGGCCAAAAAATCCTGTAGCATCTATTGTTACTCTAGTAGCGATCGCATTGATGATTCTGGGTTTAGCCATAGATAATGTGCTGCTTGGTTATACCAGTGCTATTATAGTAATACTATCTTCAGTCAAAATGATTTGGCCTAGTTGGGGTAAAGTCTGGAAAACTTTGATTCCTTCAGTTTGGCGTAATCTAATCATTGCCTGCTTTGGTCTCCTGGCAGCTATTGTTGGTTTGCTGATGTTAAGTGGGGCAAACCAACAACCTGGTAGTAGAAATATCCACATTAACTGGGATGCTATTGGAGCGGTGGGTGAACTTATTGGAGCTTTGGGTCAAATTTTAATTGCAATAATTGCTGTATATGTAGCTTGGCGACAATACGTTATTTCTAAAGATTTGACAATTCAACAAAACCGCATTACTCAACAACAAACTATTGATGCTTACTTTCAAGGGGTTTCTGATTTGGCAATGGATGAAAAAGGTTTCTTGGAAGATTGGCCACAGGAACGAGCGATCGCTGAAGGTCGTACAGCGGCTATTATTAAAAGTGTAGATGAAGAAGGGAAAGCTAAAATTCTCAGATTTTTATCTCAGTCTAGACTGGTAACACCAATTAAACGTGATAGACTGCTAGGCCGTCCCATATTTGATGGTCAAGGTGGTTATGCTGAAGATAGGGAACATGGTACTCGTGTTATTGATTTAGGAGTAATGTTAGCAGGTGCTGACCTGAAAAACACAGATTTGCGGTGGACAGAGTTAAGTGATGCTAATTTAGTGAGAGCTAATCTTAGTGGCTGTGATTTAGTCAAGGCTAATTTCTCTCGTACTATTCTATATGAAGCAAGTTTGGTAGGTGCTGATTTGAGGGGAGTCAGATTTTTCTATGGTACTGCTGAATATGCTACTCCCCGCAGTCGTACTCATATACCTAACTATCAAACTGGTGCTTATACTGGTGCTGTGGTAGAAAATGTTGACTTTACGGAAGTGAAGCGGTTGTCTGATGAACAACATTATTATTGTTGTGCTTGGAGTGGAGAAAGAAGTAGAAAAACTATACCAAATGGTTGTGGAGGTATTCCAAATAAGTTAGGGCGTTAAATTGTTTTTAAATCTTTTTGGAAAAAAGCTCGACTTAACGTAGATCAAGTAGACAACAAAATAGCTGACATGAGAAAAAACACATTAGATTTGTCTGTTTATAACTTAAAAAATAACCAAAAACCAAGTTCAGTAAAGATTATAGCTATTGCCGACTAAAAAAACTTAAAATTATTGCTCTGTCTAGTTTGGAGCGATTTTATCTCTCTCTTGAGCGGTAACTCTATTACATAAATTAACTACTTATTTGGCTCTTAACTATAGCTAGATAGCAATAGAAAACTGTTCTGTTCAGGTAGAATAGCTAACCATAACCTACCCCCATCTCCTCGCTGGTAGGGGAGCAATAGAGGTGAGTATTTATATGGGCTCTATGAGTTTCGTAGCCAGGCACAAGTATAAGTGCAAACTATATGGCTCGCAACTAATAGTTGTTGATAAAATATCTCCAAAAAAGGTTTTCAATACTTTAACCCACCGTTACCAAATTGGTATTTTTGGAGAAGTCTATAGAAGAAATTCTTGTTCTCAAACTTGCTCAAACTGTGAATTTGTTTTGCAGTCTCTGTTGTCATCAGAACGGGTTTTTAATTTTGAAAACTCCATTCAAGTTTTGGTGAGGGCTAATTTTTTTGATAGATAAGAAAGGTTAATGAATACGGTATGCTCCTTTTCCCATTTCCCAAGCTGCTTGAAAGAAATCTCGTTCGCAGACCATGGCATAACAATAAATTGATTCTGTTTCTTGAATATTCTCTGCGTAGCGGTCTGTAACTTTCTCTAGGTTTTGCACTAACTGTAAAAATTCCTGAGTGCTGTAAGTACGGATCCATTGAGAATATTGGTGTTCTGGAATTTTTGGTGTGGCTAACTGTTGCCCCAAAAAAGCATAGAGCCGCATACAAGGAGTCATGGCTGTAGCGATCGCCCCAATATTATTACCCCAAGCCGTTGCTAATAAAAAATCTGTGTAACGCCGTGTGGCAAACCCTGGGGTAATATTTTCTAAATTTACTCCCCATTTAGCAGCATAGGTTTGATGCAATTCTAATTCTTCTTTCACCCCACCAGCAAGGGTATGAAATAGTTCAAATGTTTTCCATTCGTCAGACTTAGCAGCAGCAATGCTGTAAGCACGGGCAAATGCTTTCAGGAAAAAGGCATCTTGTCCTACATAATAGGCAAAACTTTTCTGCGGTAGTGTACCATTAGCAATTCCTTGTACAAAAGGATGACACAAACAAGCTGTTGCTAAGTCCTGATTACTTTTCCAAAGATTTTTTGAGATCATAGTTTTTTTTAATGGAGTATATGAGAGGATGAGTATATCTTTGATGAAAATTAATTAATAGTCTGAGCATCTCACTTACAAACCAAAGTAGTTTATTTAATTAAGTACTTTTTCGGTTACGTCACTACTTATGAAAAGCGGTATCTGTATCAGAATGAAGATACTTACGGACTAAGGTATAATATTTATAATAGCATTAATAATGGCGCTGATAATAAGATTAAATTTTAATATAATAATTTACCTATTTTTTTATATTATCATAATTTTTTGAAAAAAAATGGTGGCTCTTTGATAATGATTTAGAGTAGAGGTTTAGTGGTATGATATTTGGTTAATATTTTGAGGAATCTCTTAAAAAGAATATAGAGATTTTCTAAGAAATGTCTCTATAGGTATGGGTCAAAAAGACTTAATTTTTAGAGATTTAGATAATAGTAGAAGATAATTTATTATATCCTAGATAACTAAAGCCCTATTCCTGATTTTATGAAATATTCTTTAGTAATTCCTATTTATAATGAAGAAAAAAATTTGCCTGAGTTATATCGGCGGCTCAGTGCAGTTATGGAGAGAATAGATGGAGATGTAGAATTAATTTTGATTAATGATGGGAGTCGCGATCGCTCTCTCGAAATTATCCGAGAATTCCATCGAAAAGATCCTCGAATTTGTTATTTAAGTTTTGCTCGTAACTTCGGACATCAAATTGCTGTTACTGCTGGTTTAAATTTTGCTAGGGGGGAAGTTATTGTAGTTTTAGATGGAGATTTGCAAGACCCACCGGAATTAATTCCTGACTTAATTGAAAAGTGGCGACAGGGTTATCAAGTTGTCTATGCTCAACGGACAAAAAGACATCAAGAAAGTTGGTTTAAAAGACTTCCTGCTTTTATTTATTATCGAGTTTTAAAACGTTTGGCAGATGTGGAAATTCCTATTGATACGGGTGATTTTTGTTTGATGGATAGATGTGTAGTAGATCTGTTAAATAAAATGCCAGAAACTAATCGTTATATTCGGGGTTTAAGGGCATGGGTTGGTTTTCGACAAACAGCAATTAAGTTTGAGAGGGAACCTCGTTTTGCTGGAAATATTCAATATACTTTTGCGAAATCTTTAACTTTAGCAATTAATGGTTTGGTGTCTTTTTCTAAGGTACCTTTACGACTGTCTACTTATGTAGGATTATTTGCTGCTTGTGTGGCTTTATTGATGGCTTGTTTGGTTTTATATTGGCGGATTTTTTATCCAAATTCTCCGTTAACGGGTTTGGCAATTATTATGATGGCAATCTTCTTTTTAGGAGCAGTACAATTAGTAAGTATTGGAATTTTAGGAGAATACATCGGAAGAATTTATGAAGAAGTAAAAGGTAGACCTCTTTATACTTTATCTGAAGTGGTGGGTTTTGAGGATAGAAATTAACTTTTTTACCCTGATATCTTAGTTGGGAAAACTATAATTAACTCTCAATTAAATCTGCTGTATAGTAATTGTTTAAATAAAATGAAAATGTAATTTGGTTTTGCTGAAAAAGTTTTTTTAAGAACTAGGGGACCTACCCCTAACCCAGATGATTAGATAAACTTAGCAATTTATTACTTTGATGCATTTTTTTGCGCAGCATGACCTAAATAGTTTTTTTTAGTATAAATATATAAATCATACATATATTCTTAAATATGAACAGAGAATGTTTCAGTTTTTGTGGGGTCAATAGTAATAAATTAGTGAAACTTTGAGGCGATCGCTTTTCAATTTCAAGGATAAAAGGAGAAAAACTGAGATGAGTTTGGACTATGAATTGGTTCTAATGGTTTGATGGTAATAAATATCTAGAAATTATGATTCTGTTTGATCGGAATGAAACTAATTAGCAGGAGCAAGGTATAGAGGTTTAGACAGCAAATATTTTACTTTCCTTTGTCAAGAAACTTGAAAAAAAATATGGATTTTATCAGGCATGGAGAGAACTACTGAAGTTAACTAAAAGGTTGACTTCAATTCTCTATTTCTGGTAGCAATGACTCGAGCAGGTGTGGCTGAGGTTTGTCTTTAGTACGGTTGGTTGTAGTTGTTAAATTATAGTGCTTTTCATTATTTAACAATACAAAGATTTGAACTCAAAGACAGAAGACACAAAGACAGAAAGCACTAAGCCAAAGTCAAAAAGCTAGAGTCAAAAGCTAGAAGTTTTATATAATAGAGTTGTTTGGTTTGGGAAAATATAAAATAATTAAAGGCTTACCATATCAGCTGTTCAGTATTTTAGAGCAAAAACACTATAAACCTCAACTGATAAGGGTGCTGGTTATTTTTTTTTCTTAATTCCTAACAACTCTAATAAAAGTAAAAACGGTGATAATTTTTTTTTCCAGTTTTTATGAATGCACGCCCAAGCCAAGCACAACTCTAGGTGCTGAGTACCAAGCTATAATTTTCTTACTGGCTTTTTGTTTTGGTCTCTATTAATTTCGTTTCAGACGAAGTGTAGCAGTAGTGTTAGTAGTAATTAGAGTTGCTTCTGTTTGAGACATCTATCATATTCTACACCTCCCGACCAGAATTAACTGACTCAAAAACTCTAACGTTATAGTTATGAGATTTTAGATAAACTTTGAAAAAGTAGCGATCGCTCATTCCTCTCCAGATAGATACTTGATATTAACCCCAGTCAAAAAGTAGTAAACATAATAAATGTAGATGGGCTTGAGGCATAGAAACCCAACATTTTTCAGCCACCCCAAGAAAACCAAATTGAGACATCCATCATATTCTACGCCTCCCGACCAGAATTGACTGACTCAAAAACTCTAACGTTATAGTTATGAGATTTTAGATAAACTCTGAAAAAGCAGCCTAACCTCATTCCTCTCCAGATAAATACTTGATATTAACCCCAGTCAAAAAGTAGCCTAACCTCATTCCTCTCCAGATAGATACTTGATATTAACCCCAGTCAAAAAGTAGTAAACATAATAAACGTAGATGGGCTTGAGGCATAGAAACCCAACATTTTTCAGCCACCCCAAGAAAACCAAATTGAGACATTCATCATATTCTACGCCTCCCGACCAGAATTGACTGACTCAAAAACTCTAACGTTATAGTTATGAGATTTTAGATAAACTCTGAAAAAGTAGCGATCGCTCATTCCTCTCCAGATAGATACTTGATATTAACCCCAGTCAAAAAGTAGTAAACATAATAAATGTAGATGGGCTTGAGGCATAGAAACCAAGCATTTTTCAGCCACCCCAAGAAAAACAAATTGAGACATTCATCATATTCTACGCTTCCCGACCAGAATTAACTGACTCAAAAACTCTAACGTTATAGTTATGAGATTTTAGATAAACTCTGAAAAAGTAGCGATCGCTCCTACCTGAGAAATTTCCCACATACATAGAGAAAAGCTCTCTATTAAGACATCAAGCTTAAAATAGAGTCATAGGTGGAAAATATATTTTTTTACCAAATAAATCTATTTTATAGCACATATTATAGTTTTTTGTCAAAGGGAAAGTTCAGGTCTATGTAACCCGACCCGGCAGTTATTCAAGTCCAAACACTTGATATAATTCTGCACCATTCCCATAGGCACCATAATCAACCCCTACGACTTGTACATCATTATCAAAGTTAAAGTTACCATCATGTTTGACTACAATTTTTCCTAGAACATCAAAATCATGGGCACCATTACCTCGTTCTCCGTCATTACCTTGGTCGCTGTAGATACCTAACTCTGCCTTATCTGACGTTTCACTCAAGAGCTTGACTTTAACCGTATGTCCTCGGACGATAATCTTATCATCCTCACCACCCTGTCCACTGAAATCCATAATTAAATCCTTTCCAATACCATCAACCCAATGATCATGGTAGTTATCATTTTCTCCGGCCACACCATTCATTCCCCAGTTGATGATTTCGTCGTCATCAGTGTGCTTCTCGACAATGTCTTTTGAGGCATTGATAAGAAGATTCCATTCAAACGTATCAGCACCGGAACCTCCTGTCAAAATATCCTTACTGGCGGTATTATATGGATTGATAAGTTCATTGGAAAAATCAAGCTTCTTAAGGTCGTCACCATCATCTACACCAGCTGGAATATTAGCGTTCTCACGAGGAATACTACTATCACTAATACTGATCAACCTATCATTACCATCACCTCCTGTGAGTTTATCATCCCCATACTGATCGGCAAGAGTATCAGATTCTGTATCGCCAAAAAGTTTGTCATCGTAGACTACATCTTCGGGAAGGTCGAGTACTCCTTCAGCATCGTAATCAGCTTCTGTAGGTATGTAATCACCAATAAGATGATCATCACCTTCTGAACCTTCTAACTTGTCTTTCCCCGCTTGGCCAATAAGATGATCATCACCTTGAAGACCTTGTATCTTATTTTTGCCAAGATTACCTTCAATTTCGTCATCTCCGTTAGTTCCGACAAAGTCAGATGTATTAGCTTCATCCAGTTTATTGGGAATATCATATTCCTCAATCATTGCATTACTGTCCAAGCCATAAGCTCCGTAATCTTCATTTTCTACAGTAACATCTGAATCAAAGTCAAACTTGCCTTTATAATGCACTTCAATTTTACCGAGAACATCTAGGTCATGAGCACCCCCACCTCGCTGTCCATCATTACCTTGATCACTGTAGAGACCAATAACAGCGATTTTAGATTGTTCATCATTCTCAAGGAGTCGCTTTTGTACTGTATGGCCGAAAACTTTAATTGAGTCTCCTTCCTTGGCATTAAAGTCAATAATTTTATCATGCCCAATGCCTTCCACCCAATGATCATGGTAGTTATCATTTTCTCCGGCGACACCATTCATTCCCCAGTTGGTAACTCCCTGGTCATTAGTGTGCTTCTCGACAATTTCTTTTGAAGCATTTATCAATAATTGGAAGGAAAATGTATCTGCCTCCTTTCCACCTTTCAATGTGTCATTAGCGCTAAGGTTGTCTGGATTAATATATGTATCAGAAAAATTAAGCCGAGCAAGGTCATCACCATCATCTACGTTGGCTGGTATAGTCTGATTTTCCTGGGGAATATTGGAGTCACTCATACTAATAATCAAATCATTCCCTTGACCACCTATTAAACCGTCACTCCCGAATTGGTCAATGAGAGTATCCTCACCAATATTCCCGAAAAGGTAGTCATTCATTGAGGTATGATTGACCGTTACCTTGCCATCTGCGTCAAAGTCAGTCTCGTCAGGTACGTTGTCGCCGAGCAGGATGTCTTGACCTTGTTTTCCATAGAGCCAGTCTTCTCCACCGGAGCCAGCGAGAATATCATCACGCTTTTTACCCTTCAGAACCTCAGCATCGTCGGATCCATTTATAAAACTCTCTTTCTTGTTGTGGCCAATAAGTTGGACTGCTTCCCCTTCAGCAGGGGGTTCGATTTGCGGAAAATTATCCATAATGTTTACCTCAAAAAAGTATATTCTTATACTATAATAATATTTTATACCCTAGTTTAGCAATAGAAAAATTACTTAATTTTAAGAGCAACAATTTTCAATACCTATACTCTTTAATTTAACGGTGTGTTGGCGGATATTAAAGGGTAATTATTTCATGAATGAACCAATATGAGACATTGAGAAGAATAACTTGGCTTAGCAGATAGGGAATGGGAGAGGAATTTAGAGGAACAATTAGTTCTCAATTTAATATCTGACTTCACCCAACATTTTTCAGCTATACCAATTCAAAAACTCCAACGTTATAGTTATTAGATTTTAGATAAACTTTGAAAAGGTAGCCTAACCTCATTCCTCTCCAGATGGATGCTTGATATTAACCCCAGTAAAAAAGTAGTAAATAGAGTAAACGTAGGTTGAGTTGAGCCATGGAAACCCCAAATTTTTCAGCAACCCTAAGAAAACCAAACTGAGACATCCATGATATTCTACGCCTCCGGAAAAGAATTGACTAACTCAAAAACTCCAACGTTATAGTTATTAGATTTTAGATAAACTCTGAAAAAGTAGCCTAACCTCATTCCTCTCCAGATGGATGCTTGATATTAACCCCAGTAAAAACCTAGGTGGGTTTGAGCCATGGAAACCCCTAATTTTTCAGTAACCCCAAGAAAACCAAACTGAGACATCCATCATATTCTACGCCTCCGGAAAAGAATTGACTAACTCAAAAACTCCAACGTTATAGTTATTAGATTTTAGATAAACTTTGAAAAAGTAGCCTAACCTCATTCCTCTCCAGATGGATGCTTGATATTAACCCCAGTAAAAACCTAGGTGGGTTTGAGCCATGGAAACCCCTAATTTTTCAGTAACCCCAAGAAAACCAAACTGAGACATCCATCATATTCTACGCCTCCGGAAAAGAATTGACTAACTCAAAAACTCCAACGTTATAGTTATTAGATTTTAGATAAACTTTGAAAAGGTAGCCTAACCTCATTCCTCTCTAGATGGATGCTTGATATTAACCCCAGTAAAAAAGTAGTAAATATAGTAAACGTAGGTTGAGTTGAGCCATGGAAACCCCAAATTTTTCAGCAACCCTAAGAAAACCAAACTGAGACATCCATCATATTCTACGCCTCCGGAAAAGAATTGACTAACTCAAAAACTCCAACGTTATAGTTATTAGATTTTAGATAAACTTTGAAAAGGTAGCCTAACCTCATTCCTCTCTAGATGGATGCTTGATATTAACCCCAGTAAAAACCTAGGTGGGTTTGAGCCATGGAAACCCCTAATTTTTCAGTAACCCCAAGAAAACCAAACTGAGACATCCATCATATTCTACGCCTCCGGAAAAGAATTGACTAACTCAAAAACTCCAACGTTATAGTTATTAGATTTTAGATAAACTTTGAAAAGGTAGCCTAACCTCATTCCTCTCTAGATGGATGCTTGATATTAACCCCAGTAAAAAAGTAGTAAATATAGTAAACGTAGGTTGAGTTGAGCCATGGAAACCCCAAATTTTTCAGCAACCCTAAGAAAACCAAACTGAGACATCCATCATATTCTACGCCTCCGGAAAAGAATTGACTAACTCAAAAACTCCAACGTTATAGTTATTAGATTTTAGATAAACTTTGAAAAGGTAGCCTAACCTCATTCCTCTCTAGATGGATGCTTGATATTAACCCCAGTAAAAACCTAGGTGGGTTTGAGCCATGGAAACCCCAAATTTTTCAGCAACCCTAAGAAAACCAAACTGAGACATCCATCATGTTCTACGCCTCCGGAAAAGAATTGACTAACTCAAAAACTCCAACGTTATAGTTATTAGATTTTAGATAAACTTTGAAAAGGTAGCCTAACCTCATTCCTCTCTAGATGGATGCTTGATATTAACCCCAGTAAAAAAGTAGTAAATATAGTAAACGTAGGTTGAGTTGAGCCATGGAAACCCCAAATTTTTCAGCAACCCTAAGAAAACCAAACTGAGACATCCATCATATTCTACGCCTCCGGAAAAGAATTGACTAACTCAAAAACTCCAACGTTATAGTTATTAGATTTTAGATAAACTTTGAAAAGGTAGCCTAACCTCATTCCTCTCTAGATGGATGCTTGATATTAACCCCAGTAAAAACCTAGGTGGGTTTGAGCCATGGAAACCCCAAATTTTTCAGCAACCCTAAGAAAACCAAACTGAGACATCCATCATGTTCTACGCTTCCGGAAAAGAATTGACTAACTCAAAAACTCCAACGTTATAGTTATTAGATTTTAGATAAACTCTGAAAAAGTAGCCTAACCTCATTCCTCTCCAGATGGATGCTTGATATTAACCCCAGTAAAAACCTAGGTGGGTTTGAGCCATGGAAACCCCTAATTTTTCAGTAACCCCAAGAAAACCAAACTGAGACATCCATCATATTCTACGCCTCCGGAAAAGAATTGACTAACTCAAAAACTCCAACGTTATAGTTATTAGATTTTAGATAAACTTTGAAAAGGTAGCCTAACCTCATTCCTCTCTAGATGGATGCTTGATATTAACCCCAGTAAAAAAGTAGTAAATATAGTAAACGTAGGTTGAGTTGAGCCATGGAAACCCCAAATTTTTCAGCAACCCTAAGAAAACCAAACTGAGACATCCATCATATTCTACGCCTCCGGAAAAGAATTGACTAACTCAAAAACTCCAACGTTATAGTTATTAGATTTTAGATAAACTTTGAAAAGGTAGCCTAACCTCATTCCTCTCTAGATGGATGCTTGATATTAACCCCAGTAAAAACCTAGGTGGGTTTGAGCCATGGAAACCCCAAATTTTTCAGTAACCCTAAGAAAACCAAACTGAGACATCCATCATATTCTACGCCTCCGGAAAAGAATTGACTAACTCAAAAACTCCAACGTTATAGTTATTAGATTTTAGATAAACTCTGAAAAGGTAGTCTAACCTCATTCCTCTCCAGATGGATGCTTGATATTAACCCCAGTAAAAAAGTAGTAAATATAGTAAACGTAGGTTGAGTTGAGCCATGGAAACCCAACATTCTATTTTTGAATTATTCAGCGTGTAGTTTTCACAATTCATCTGTTGAGAAAAATCTAGGGAATTTGAGAAAGAATTATTTCTAAAAATTTCACATCATTAATTAATTAATTAATTAAATTTCAGATAAAAACGTAACTTTTAATCTCATCTCTACTGCCAAGAATATATCCTGTGAAAACCGAGCCTTTTTTTGAGATATTTCTACATTTTTTTTGTGGGGCAAAAGATTTTT
Organism: Trichodesmium erythraeum IMS101; assembly: GCF_000014265.1. Taxonomy (NCBI): domain Bacteria; kingdom Bacillati; phylum Cyanobacteriota; class Cyanophyceae; order Oscillatoriales; family Microcoleaceae; genus Trichodesmium; species Trichodesmium erythraeum. Next base: position 1,272,616 of record NC_008312.1, on the reverse strand, counting down.
TTTCTTATATTATTTAATCTCCTATTTTTATTAAATTACCATTAGAATTAAATCAACAAAACAAAATACCATTAATTTGATTTTTAAAGACACGATTACCACATAAAATAATTTGTAAAAAAAGCTGTAGGAGTTTAGTATTTCAATCCCATTCGCCCTGATATATGAACACTAAACCCCTAGGATAAAATATTTAGATTACCTGATAATTTTTCGAGAATAATTTAACTTTTTAACCAATCATACCACTTATTCAAACCCTCTCCGGTAAAAGCAGAAACCTGAAAAATACGAATCTGAGGATTTACCTGCTTTGCATATTCAACACAGCGGTTTAAATCAAACTGTAAATAAGGCAATAAATCAATTTTTGTCAGAATCATTACCTGACTTTCTCGAAACATATAGGGATATTTAATCGGTTTATCTTCTCCTTCAGTAACTGATAGAATTGCCACCTTACAACTTTCTCCTAAATCAAATAAAGCAGGGCAAACTAAATTCCCCACATTTTCAATCATCAAAACTGAATTTAAAGGAGGATTTAATTCTGTATAACCTTTTTCTACCATTGCAGCTTCCAAGTGACAGCCTTTACCAGTATTAATTTGCACAACTTTACAACCAGTTTTGCGAATTTTTTCCGCATCATTAATAGTTTCTTGGTCACCCTCAATCACACTAAAAGTCAAATCAGATTTTAAATCATTAATTGTGCGAGATAATAAAGTTGTTTTGCCAGAACCAGGAGAACTAACTAAATTTAAAGCCAAAATATTTCGGCCTTTAAACCAACCTCTATTTTGGGCAGCTATCAGGTCATTTTTCTGTAAAATTTCTTTTTCTAAACTAATAGTATTTTTGTGGATTTTGGCATGATCTTCTGCCGTTTTATGATTATGATTTTTGGGAGTATAATTATCAGAATGAGTATGAGTAATGACAGTACCATCTGGGAGAGTATGGGTATGAGGATGATGGTTACTTATTGCTATTTTTTCTCCTGTTTGAGAGTTAGTAATAGTAGCTTCATTATTACCGGAACAACCACAAGTTACACACATAATTTTTCTCCATTTATTTAATTTTTAGTTTTTCAACCTTATTAAGGTTGAAATTTATTTGAGACTAAAATGTTGCCAAAGCGCTAATTTTTTTCCTTTTTATATTACGACTGGGACAATAACTATTATGTGTTAAGGATTAGAGGGTTAATATTGTCGTAAAAAGAGAAATAATTGGGTAAATAAGCGATAATAGAAATTATCATCTGCTTAAATCTGCTTGAAATTAAGCTTTAAAAGGTAAAAAATTTGATTAGATTTATTTTCAGTTGGAAAAAATTAACTGTCTAAACGAAAAGATAATTGTTTGACTTCATTAGAGGTAAATTCATAACTTTGAGAATCGGTATTAGGTTGGTTAATTAGTTAAAAGAAAATTTTGAAAAGTTCCAAAAATATTTGATAGAAAATACTATCTTTTTTCAGATTATTTATAGTTTAGCGATAGTATAAATGTTTTACTGTATAGTAAATATTTGTTTTATTATTTATTATTAGTAGTGTAGACTAAATAGTTGCAAATATAATCTAGGGAAAGATTAAAAAAATAGAATATTAAGATATGTAAATTTTTTTTTGATGTCAATTCAGTTGCTAATTGCTATTTTTGTATTTTTTTATAACTTTTGCTCTTTACCGATGTTTCTTGAGCATTCAGTTAAAAATTTTTCCCATATCATCTAGAACAACCACAGCTATTATGACCTATCGGCTTATCGTAAAAACATCTAAGGATATAGCCTATTAACTAATTGCGAGGAATATCTACAGTTTTTTTGACTAAGGATGTACATCCATATCGACTATCAACAACCACTATATTTTTTTTATTTATGATGTTAACTAATTTTCAGGCATTTTTATCAGATAATTTGGATTTAATTTCCGATTTTACCTTGATCTTTCCTTCAGAAAAGTTTGACAAGTATAAACAGGAAAAGTTATACTATTTTATCTAAAATTAATTATTCAGATCAATTAATAAAAGCATAGCTTTTTACTGACAATTTCCTGATATTGCTCAAAACTAAACTATCTCAAATTAGAATTTATGAAAGTTTGATAGTAGTGTTATAAAAGCAGTAATTTTTGTAGTTTTTTTTTAGATTAAAAAATATTTACTTATAAATATTACTACATATATAGGAGTAATAAATAGTGTCAATTTTATAATTTAAAATTTAAAGCCATGAAAAAAATTGATAATAATAGTAATTATAATTTAGGAATTTTTGTGATGAAAAAGAGTTTATTCATAGCTTCAATTTTAGCATCTCTGTTATTTATAGGTTGTACAGCAAATACTAGTAATAACAAGGAAAATTTAATTAAGATAGGTGTCACTATTTACAAATATGATGATAACTTTATGTCTTATGTACGTCGTTATATTGAATCAAGTGCTAATGCTAAAGCAAGATTATTTATTAATGATTCACAAAATAATCAAGCCAAGCAACTTGAGCAAATTGATACCATGATTGCTAAGGGAGTCAAAGCTTTAGCAATTAACTTAGTAGATCCTAAGTCAGCTATAACAGTAATAGCAAAAGCTAAAAAAGCAAATTTACCTGTGATTTTCTTCAATAAAGAGCCAGAATTAGAACTTTTAAATAGTTATGAAAAGAGTTGGTATGTAGGTACTAATTCTCAAGAATCTGGAATTATACAAGGTACAATAATTACTAATTTATGGAATAAAAATAAAGAACAATGGGATCTGAATCAAGATGGAAAAATTCAATATGTTTTATTAAAAGGTGAACCAGGACATCCAGATGCCGAAGCACGAACTAAATATGTTATTGATGAGGTTAAAAAGGCAGGTATTGAGGTAGAAAAATTAGCAATTGATACAGCTATGTGGGATGCTACAAAAGCTGCTAATAAAATGGATGTCTGGATATCTAAGTATGGTAATAAAATTGAGTTAGTAATTGCTAATAATGATGCTATGGCTTTAGGAGCTTTATCATCTTTAGAAAAAGCTGGATATTTTAAAGATAACAAATTAGTTCCAATAGTGGGAGTTGATGCTATACCTGAAGTGTTAATAAAAATTCGAGAAGGAAAAATTGTTGGTACTGTTTTAAATGATGCTAAGAATCAGGGTAAGGCTACATTTGATTTGGCTTTTAATGCTGCTTTAGGTAAAGATATTTTGGCAGATACTCAATGGAAATTAGATGTTAATAAAGCAGTCTTAGTTCCTTATGTTTCTATAACAAAAGATAATTTGGGTGTAGCAGAAGATGCTTATAATTAGACTTCTGTTCTAGGTAAAGTGTGGATTATTATCAGTAGTTACTTTACTAAAAAATTCACACAAGTTTAACTGCTTGTTTGTTTTAATTATCAGAATAAATTTACTTCAATTTCTGATAAATATTTATATAAACTTATCTCACTATTCTTGAATTCCTTAAATTTAGTTAATGGGCGAATAGTGGGATTACTAAAAATATTATTAGTGGAACATACTTGAGAAAAAAGAATAATATGGTTGGAGAAGAATTCAAGACGAAGTATGCTTTAGAAATGACTAATATCTCTAAAACTTTTTCTGGAGTACAAGCATTATCTGGAGCAATATTAAAAGTGAGACCTGGTACAGTACATTCATTAGTTGGTGAGAATGGTGCTGGAAAATCAACTTTAATGAAATGTTTGTTTGGTATTTATAAGTTGGATGCAGGTGAAATTTATTTGTCTGGAAAAAGGGTAAAAATTTTCAGCCCTCAACAAGCATTAAGGTATGGTGTTTCAATGGTTCACCAAGAACTTAATCAAGTCAGACAAATGAATATTATGGATAATATTTGGCTAGGAAGATATCCTATAAAGGGAATATTTATTGATACAATAAAGTGTTTTAAAGATACTAAAAATCTGTTTGAAAAACTTAGTATAGAACTTAACCCTAAACGAAATGTTAGTTCTTTGAGTATATCAGAAATGCAATTGGTAGAAATTGCTAAAGCAGTTTCTTCTAATTCTAAAATTATTGTCATGGATGAACCAACTTCATCTTTAACGGTAACAGAAGTAGAGCATTTATTTTCAATTATTAATCAATTAAAAAATCAAAATGTAGGAGTTATTTATATCTCTCATAAAATTGAGGAAGTTTTAAATATTTCTGATGAAATAACCATTATGAGAGATGGTTTTTGTATAGCAACTAAACCATCTCAAGATTTAACCAAATCTGAAATTATAGAGATGATGGTTAATAGAAAATTATCTAGTTTATTTCCTCATAAAACTTGTCAACTAGGTAAGGTTATTTTAGAAGTTAAAAATTTAACTGCTTATACTCAACCTTCGATTAAGGATATTAACTTTGAATTAAAAGCAGGAGAAATTTTAGGAATAGCTGGACTTGTAGGAGCAAAAAGAACAGATATTCTTGAGGGAATATTTGGCATCAGAAAAGTCAGTTCAGGAGAAATACTTTTAGAGGGTAAAAAAATTGATAATTCTAGAATTAATAAAGTGATTTCTCAGGGATTTGCTTTAGTAACTGAAGAGAGAAGAAGTACGGGTATTTTTGATAGTTTATCAGTAAGTTTTAATGCCACAATTGCTAATATTAATTATTATGTGAATAGCTGGGGTTTACTATCCGAAAAAAAAATTCGACAACACACTCAAGAAATAATTGATTCAATGGGAGTAAAAACACCTTCACAAAAAACTTTAATTGGGAAATTATCTGGTGGAAATCAACAAAAGGTAATAATTGGACGTTGGTTATTAACTAAACCAAAAATTTTGATGTTGGATGAGCCAACAAGAGGGATAGATGTGGGGGCTAAATATGAAATATATAAGTTAATAAATGATTTAGCTAATGAAGGTATGGGAATTATTATGGTATCTTCAGAAATGTCAGAATTATTGGGAGTTACTGATAGAATTTTAGTTATGAGTAACGGTAAAGTTGCAGGTATAGTTGAATCAAAAAAAATGACTCAAAACAATAGGATTCAAGAGGAAATTATGGGTTTATCTGGGTTGTATTTATAATGCTTGTCCTGGTATTAGAAAATATCATACTATAAGAGTTTTAGTAATTCTAAGTTTATTCATTTTCTAAATATACTAGTGCTTACTATTATAATTAGTATTCATAAATAATTTTTAAACTTTTAAAAATATATTTTTTTTTGACTTACTTATTTAAATTGAGAGAGATTTTGGTGTGAACAAAAAAACAATTATATTTAAATTTACCAATGATTAAACAAATTATAAACTTTGCTCTTAATAATGCTATCTACTTAGTGTTAATCCTATTGTTAATTGTTATAACTATAATTTCACCTGATTTTTTAACAGTTAATAATTTTCGTCTGATTTTAACTCAAGCTTCGACTCGAATTATTATTGCTTTGGGTGTTGGGGGAGTTTTAATTACTCAAGGTACTGATTTATCTGCAGGACGTATAGTAGGAGTAGGAGCAGTATTATCAGCTTCATTATTACAAGGAGCAGATTATCCTTACCGTATGTATCCAAATTTAATGGAATTACCTTTAATAATTCCGATGTTATTTACTCTGATAATTTGTGCTTTTTTTGGGTTCATTAATGGAGTGGTTGTAGGTATGTTTAAAGTACCTCCTTTTATTGCTACATTAGGAACAATGATTATAATTTATGGATTAAATTCTATTTATTTTGATCGCCCTCCTTTAGGAGCACAACCAGTTGGTGGATTAGCTGAAAATTTTACTACTTTTGTTCAAGGTGATTTGATTTTAGGTTCCTTTGAAATTCCATATTTAATTATCTATGCAGTCATAGTAATTGGAGTTATTTGGGTTTTATGGAATCAAACTATTTTGGGCAGAAATATGTATGCTATAGGAGGAAATATTGAAGCAGCAACTGTCTCTGGTGTTAGTGTTATTAAGTATTTATTAATTGTTTATACTTTAGCGGGTTTATTATACGGATTTGCTGGAATATTAGAAGCAGGTCGTGTTGGCAGTGCCACTAATAATACTGGTAATATGTATGAGTTAGATGCCATTGCTGCTTGTGTAGTGGGAGGAGTTTCTACTTCCGGAGGTATTGGTACTGTATCAGGAGTTGTCACAGGAGTCTTGATTTTCCAAATTATTAATTATGGTCTGGTATTTATTGAGTTAAGTCCTTATTTACAATTTATTGTTAAGGGATTAATTATTGTCAGTGCAGTGGCAATTGATATTAGAAAATATGTTAGACAAAGTTGACTTTTATTCAGAATTAGATAGTGGTAAAAAAGCAACGAATTATAAATTGACTTCGTGAAACGGAGGGTGAATTTTTTGAATGCTAGAAGTACTTACTAAAGTTAATCCCATAAATAATCCTAATATTATGTCTCTTTGAAAATTTTCCCACTGTGGGTATTCAAAAAAAATAATATTACTTCTACTTTATCTCAACCTTTGATAAGCTTTTTAGAGATTTTAAGTTATAAAGGGAAAACTATATTACACAATGTCAACTTTACTGAATAGGAAAAGTTGAAGTAGTTAAGTTTAAGTTAACTTCAATTCTTTTGATATTAAACAGATAATTCTTCTACTTCCATTTCCTTAATTTTAAGTTCTTGACCTTGAATAATATCAAGTTCAACACTATTACAAACATGACAAATGCCGAATGGTTGCTCTAGGGGAATTTCTGTTGCACATTGACGACATTTTCCTAAACCAGGAATTTTGATAATTTCTAAAGTTGCCCCTTCCAATACTGTACCTTGAGTGCAAACATCAAAACAAAATTCAATAGCATTGGGCATAATAGCAGATAGTTCACCTATTTCTAGGGTGACTCGTTTTATCAATCTATTGTTAGCATTTTCGGCAACTATGGCAACAATATTTTGAGTAATTCCTAATTCATGCATATTTGATAATGGGTGTTATATCCTGTGCTTTTAAATACCTACACTTTGGAGAAAGAAAGGCAGAAGGCAGAAGGGAAATAAAAGTTGAAAGTGAAAAGTTTTTTTTGATCAACCGTCAAAATTTTGAACCATTAAAGTCTAACTTTTGACTTTTAACTTCCCAAGTTTTAAACCATTAAAATCTAACTTTTGACTTTTAACTTTCTAAATTTTGACTTCCTAAATTTTGACTTTTGACTTCCGTGTTGCTCCTGCCTAACAAATTCTTGGCAGTTGTTCTCCTACCAACATATCCACAATGCGTTCGGTGCCGAATGTAGTTTGCAAGAACAAAATTCCGGGGGGAGAAGCAATAACTTCCCCCACAATAGCAGCATCAATACCCGCAGGATGAGATTTCATTGCTGCCAAAACAGCTTCCCCCTTTTCTCTGGGCACCACTGTCACTAACTTACCTTCATTGGCAAAATATAAAGGGTCGAGACCGAGAATTTCACAGACTCCCTGCACCTCTTCCCGCACTGGTAGAGAAGATTCAAAAAGTCGTATCCCTACCTCAGAACTCATGGCAAATTCATTTAATACTGTTGCTACACCGCCACGGGTAGCATCTCGCATCGCCCGTACTTCCAGACAAACATCAAGAATAATATCGACCAAACCATTTAAAGCTTGAGTATCGCTTTTGACTTCCGTTGCTAAGGCCAGGTCTCCACGGGCGACTGTAATAGCTGCTCCGTGGTCTCCAAGATAACCATTGACAATAACGGTATCCCCCGGTTGGATATTTTGGGCAGAAATAGAAATACCAGAGCGAACTACACCCACCCCCGCAGTATTGATAAATAATTTGTCTGCAGCGCCTTGAGGAACAACTTTTGTATCTCCTGTAACAATTTTTACTCCAGCGACATCTGCTGCAACTTTCATACTTTTTGCTATTTTTCGGAGGGAGTCAACTGGGAAACCTTCTTCAATAATCATTCCACAGGAGAGATATAAAGGTTTTGCGCCACTTACAGCTAGATCGTTAACGGTGCCGTTGACTGCTAGTTCACCAATATTACCTCCAGGAAAAAAGATGGGGTCAACTACATAGGAGTCGGTGGTAAAAGCAAGTCTGTCTCCTTGAGCGGTAAAGGTTGCCAGGTCAAATGTTGCTTGGTCTTCTAGTTGAGATAGAATAGGGTTGTCAAAATTGCTGACAAAAATATCTTCTATGAGGTCACGCATTGCTTTACCGCCGCTACCATAAGCGAGAGTAATGTTGGTGTCACGAACTTTTGTAGGGCGACGTCGCGCTCGTTCGATTTTTTTAAATAAAGAATGTTGTTTGGGTTCGTTGGATAGAGAGTTTGTCATATTAAATATCAGTTTAAATATCAATTTTATTAAGATTGCTAATTTTTAGATTTAGTTATCTATTTACGATAATATTTTTTTCAAATTTTCAACCTGACGTTTAATTTCTGAATCATTTTTCATTGTATTGAAAGAAGGATTGTATTTTTGTTACTTTGAAATCATTTTTTTATTCTCTGTATATAAACTTTAGTCTGTCATTATTTCCAATAATAAAGTTTAAACTTTTCTTGATATAATTTATGTTGTAGACGAGCAGAAATGCTTGATTCATTGAAAGATAGTATTGCTGTAAGTGCTTGTTCAGAATCGAATTTTTCTACTATAGATTTCTATATCCCTTCAGCATACCAAGCAACGCTATTTCCATTAGTTAAAAGTACTTCTACTAAACAATTAACATATTCACGGTTTACTTGAGGTGGAATCTTACCCATATTGCTAAAAAGTTTTTGGAGTTTTCGATCCAATAGAGGTTCATTGTAGAAATTATTTATTTCTCTATGAACTCTCAGTAAGTTTTTAATAGATGTCTGTATATTAGCCGAATGAAATTATCTGGTTCAATAGCTACTTATGGATGTTTAGCAAAATACCAACCCAAATAAGAACGATTTTTTTTGTTACTCCAATCTTCGGTACCTTGAGTTGTAAACTGAAGAGAAAATTTAGTACAAATGGTGGTATCTTGTAACTGTAAATATATTCCAATATTGGCAATAGCTAAAAATGGTAAATAAGTATAAAAGGAACCAAAAAAAATTAGTAGTTAAGAATCGTTTTTGTTGTTCATAAATTAAAATTTAACTGGGCTATTGTCTTTAGTAATAACATCACTAATATCGGTGCAATAAACTCTAAATATTCTGGTTAATGTCGAATTTTTTTTTGAATAATTCAATATTTATTGGTATTTTCGATGTAGACAATTTTTTTTCAATTATAATTTTTTCAATTATAATTTTTTAAATTTATTAACGGTCAAATTTTATCAGGCTTCATACCTCTTTTCCTGAGAATTTATGCTCATCTATCTACTCATTATTTTCCTGTTTAGCTGGTTCATATCCAGTTAATAAAATATTACTTAATTTATGACACTAGCCCAACCAATGATATTTTTTTTCTTCAAAAATATCATACTAATTATTAAACATAATCCTACTATAGTGGGCAAGAAACTCCAAATATTCTCGTTTATTCTAGAAAAATTTGGGGTGATTTTTTAATGTTTTTTAGTACTTGTAATGTAGGCATAAATTTTTAAATGATGATTACCAGTTATTTCAGTTATTAGTTATCAGTTATTAGTTATCATTTATCATTTATCAGTTGTCACGAAATGATTTTTTTGTGAGATTTCCTACAAAGGGCTTATGTTCATTGGTCCCACTATGGAATCAATTATAAACCCTAACCTAAGCCACTGGCATTAAACCTTAACTTTTTCCTTCTTAAACAACCGACCATATTTATAATAGGCAGCACAAGCACCTTCAGAGGAAACCATGCAAGTGCCGATCGGGTTTTCAGGAGTACAAGCAGTACCAAAGACTTTACACTCCCAAGGTTTCAGTACACCTTTGAGAATTTCCCCACATTGGCAAGCTTTAGCATCAGCAACTTTTTTGTTAGGCAGACAAAACTTAGCCTCAGCATCAAAACAGGAATAAGCATCAGTAATTTTTAATCCGGACTCGGGAATTTCTCCCAAACCACGCCACTCAAACGTATCTCGCACTTCAAATACTCGTTTCATGGCTTCAAGTGCTACCCTATTACCCTCTTCTTTTACTATGCGACTATATTGATTTTCAACTTCACAACGACCTTCTAATATTTGCTGTAGTAACATCCAAATAGACTGCAAAATATCCAAAGGTTCAAAACCTGATACAACCACAGGTTTTTGGTATTTTTCCGAAATTATGTGATATACTTGAGTACCAATAACCATACTCACATGACCAGGCCCAACAAAACCTTGTAATTCTAAATCTGGGTTGCTAAGTAATGCCTCTAGAGCCGGTACAACCAAAACATGGTTACTAAATATACTGAAATTTTTGACGCCTTCTGCTTCTGCCTGCAAAATAGTTAAAGCTGCACTGGGGGCAGTAGTTTCAAAACCTAAACCAAAGAAAATTATCTCTTTATCTGGGTTTTCTTTAGCTATCTTCAAACTATCCAGGGGCGAATAAACCATTCTAATATCTGCACCCTGAGCTTTTGCCTGTAACAAACTTTTTTGAGAACCCGGTACTCGCATCCCATCACCGAAAGTTGTAAAAATGACATTGGGTTTTTCTGCCAGAGCGATCGCATCATCTAATCTACCTCTGGGCATAATGCAAACTGGACAGCCAGGGCCATGTATTAGTTCAATATTATTAGGTAAAGCTTCTTGAATGCCATATTTAAAAATAGAGTGAGTGTGACCCCCACAAACTTCCATTATTTTTAGTGGGTGTTCCGTGGTGTATCCTAACTTTTGGCTGAGTTGAGCAATTTCTCTTACTAAACCTTGTGCTTTGTCGGGGTCGCGAAATTCTTTAACGTACTTCATATCAGTTATCAGAAATAAATGTAATAATATGTTAGGTTTACGTTCCCAAAAATCTCCAACAATCTTATAAAATCTAATAATTATTGGATTTTTGACAAATTTTCTGTTCCCTATTGCTGGCAGTGTGAGTGTTATCCAGGTCCCCGGGGTGAACTCCATTGCTAAATTTAAGGCTGCACTCAAGTCTCACTCACGAGCATTGCAGTGTTTGCATTTGCACTACCGGTGACAGAGCTCGTGTTTGAGTAGCAATGTTTTTTGAGTGGTTATTTGGGTCCAGTTCAGTTTTGAATTCAACCTGGTAGCATAAATAAAAATAATTACAGATGATCAGAAACTATACCATAAGTTAAAAGCCTATGTGTCCTTACTCAAACAAACCTACTTTTTAATTCATTACTGCAGCGACTTCCTGCAATAATTTTAAAGTTTCTGTGGCTTCTTCTTCATCTAAACGGTTCATGGCAAAACCCACATGAACTAACACCCAGTCACCAACACAAGACTCTATCGGATGTTCTTCATCAATAATGCAAGCAATATTAACCTCTCTTTTGACTCCACTAATACTAACCATTGCCAATTTCTTGACAATATCGGTAATTTCAACAATTTGACCAGGAATTCCTAAACACATTTTTCTTAAATAAGTTAATCAAACTTTTACTAAAATCAATAACGCTTCACAGGAATTGCCCATATGAACTGATACCCAGTCACCAAAACAAGACTCAACTGAATCTTCTTCATCATTAACCTCTCTTTTTCCCACTAATACAACTATTGCCAATTTCTTGACAATATCGGTAATTTCAACAATTTGACCAGGAATTCCTAAACATATTTTTATGAAAATAAATTAATCAAACTTTGACTAAAATCAAAATTGTTTAAAATTCCTCGATCTGTCCACGACTCCTTGTTTTTTCCTCCTTGTCTTGTCCCTCTGATTTTACATTCTCAGTCTAGCCGCAGCGATCGCTACTTGACCTAGAGATAAACCACCATCATTAGCTGGAACTTGACGATGAGTCAATACGTCTAACCCCATTTTAATTAAGCGATCGCTCACTAGAGAAAGTAACAATTGATTTTGAAATACTCCACCAGTCAAAGCTACCTGATTAAACTCACAACTCTGATGTAATTCAGCTACCATCTTAGAAATAGCCTTCGCTAACCCTTGATGAAATTTAGCTGCCATCAGAGCTGGAGTGGCACTTTGTTTTGTATCTATCAGTAAAGATTGCCACATTGGCTGTGGCACTATATAAGTAAGAGGGAATTTACTTACATTTTCCATTTGTAACAGATCCAATTGATAACTCTCAATTTCTTCAGAATCATTTAACAAATATTCTGTTGCTAAAGTCTCCAAACTGATAGCAGCTTGGCCTTCATAACTACAAGATTCTTGGCAAATTCCAATCGCAGCAGCTACCGCATCAAATAACCGTCCACAAGAAGAAGCCAGGGGAGAATTAATCTTTTTTTCTATCATTTGATTTAGCAAAGCTAGAGGTTTTGTTTGCAAAAAACTAAATAATTCCAAACATTCATAATTCTTAATAAAATCTACACCAAAAGCAGCTACTAAATGTGCATAAGTATTCCGCCAAGGTTGATAAATTGCCTGTTCTCCTCCAATCATTGCTACAGGTTTAAAAGTTCCTAAACGTTCAAAACCGTGATAATTTGCTAATAAAAATTCTCCTCCCCAAATAGTTCCATCTTCCCCATAACCCAACCCGTCTAGAGCAATTCCTAAAACAGGCTGACAATCAATATCTAATCCATTTTCAACCATACAAGCTGCTATATGACTATGATGATGCTGCACTTCTATAATTTTTGAATTATTAGTATTTGCCAAATCTTTTCCTAGTTTTGTTGATAAATATTCTGGGTGTTTATCAACAACAATATTACTAGGTTTAGCCTCCAATAACTCCAAAAAAAGATTCAAAGTTTTTTGATAAGCCGTGACAGCTAAACTATTTTTTAAATCCCCAATATGTTGAGATAAAATAGCTTGACCATCACGCAATAAACAAAAAGTATTTTTTAACTGACTTCCCATTGCCAAAATAGGAGAAATATTAGCAAATCCAGGAGGTAAATTAATTGGGGCAGGAGCATAACCACGAGCTCGACGTAATACTTGAGGCACTTCTTTAATAACTCGTACCACAGAATCATCAACCCGATTAAAAATAGGGCGATTATGTATGAGAAAATAATCAGCAATTCCTGATAGTTTTTCCCGAGTTTCTTCATTATCAATACACTGAGGTTCATCAGAAAAATTGCCACTTGTTAATACCATGGGAACATTCAAACGACGCAGTGCTAAATGATGCAATGGAGTATATGGTAGCATAAAACCCAAAGTATTTTGTCCAGGTGCAACACTAGGAGCAACCTGTTTGCTACCGTTGGCAGATAACAACACAATAGGAGCAGCTACACTTGATAATAATTTGTGTTCCATCTCACTAATACTACAATATTCGGAAATCACCTCAATATCTCGTGCCATCAATGCTAAAGGTTTATCTGGGCGACGTTTGCGATAACGTAATTTTTGTACCGCTTCCTCATTAGTGGCATCGCAAGCAAGGTGAAAGCCACCTAAGCCTTTGACAGCAACTATCATTCCTCGTTGGATCAGAGTACAGAGCGCATCCACATCATCTAACATTGAGAACATATCAGCAGTGACTGGTTTACCATCTGCTCTTTCTAACCAAGCTTTCGGTCCACAAACATGACAGGCAATAGGTTGAGCGTGGAAGCGACGGTTAAGGGGATCGGAATATTCTTCCTGACATTCTGGGCAAAAGTTAAAATCTGCCATAGTTGTATTTTTGCGATCATAAGGTAATTTTTTAGTAATACTGAAGCGGGGTCCGCAGTGGGTACAGTTAGTAAATGGGTAGCGATACCAACGACTCAAAGGGTCAAGGATTTCATGTTTGCAGTTGGAGCAGGTTGCAGCATCGGGTGCTATTTTGGTACGAACGCTGTTGTTGTTGCTTGAGGTAATGATAAAATCTAGGAAATTTGCATTTTCCAAGTGCTGTCGGGTAATGGTTTCGATATCGGCAAGTGGAGGGCGTTCAGAATGTATTTTTTCGATCAACTGGTCAATAGTCGAGCGATCGCCTACAACTTTAATTAAAACACCTTGCCCATCATTACTAACTTCACCGCACAACCCTAATGTTTTAGCAATGCGGTAGACTGTAGGGCGAAAACCTACACCTTGGACAGTGCCATAGATACGAATTTGTTCTGCTATTTTAGACATTGGATAATAATAATTGAGATTCTTAATTAATTATACAAGGGAAATCAATTCGGTAATAGGGATGCTCCTCAAGGGTTTTGGTTGTAACATTAGTTCATAAACAGCAAACAAACGTGTCATACTTTAAGCTACCTAATTTTTTTGTGATCATGTTCAATTTCTTCTACGTTTGCTTCAGCTTAAGTACATTTTATGGGTAACACTGGAGAATTTAGCGATCGCTTGTACCCAAACCTAGATATCTTCTTGAGTGATGGCTTCCAGGCCAAGAGAAAAGTCAATTTATCTGGAGCTACTCTTCGTGGTCAACTATGTTGTAGTTAAGCTCATTTCTCTTATCAATAAGGAATTGCGCTTTTATTAGATACATTCATCCCAATAGCTGACCTACATCAACAAACATATTAGCTCCCAAATTCTCAAACAGGTGAAGAAATTCTATTAATAGGGTGTAACCAATACGATTTTTTTCTGGTTTTAGTTCTAATTATACCTAGCTTAACCATTCCTGTATTATGATTTTGCCTTGCAACACTACCTTGATCTCTTCATGTAGGATAGCAAAGTCATCAGTATAGCGTATTAAATTTAAACCTTTGCATTTCAATTTGCTAGCTGTTCTGATATCCCCTAGAATTCTTCATATCTAAGGTTTAGGCAAACTCCATAAGTCTTTCTTAGAGTTATGTAAAGCGATGTTGGCACTTTAGGGAGCTTCTTACCCCTCCCTGTAGTATAAGTATACCCACTCCCTCAGCAAAAGTGGTGGGTGGAGCCTTAAGTTGGGGAGGATGTCAAAGACCACAACAAAACCCTATTATTACCAGAATCAGCAATAACAGCAGTATTACCACAAACAGAAATCCCATAAGGCCAGCACAAACTTTGCCGAGTTGGATGTAAACTCAAAGCATTTTCACTCTTACTCTCAAAATGAGGTTGACCAGTCAAAGCCAGTGCAGGAGTTCCCATCCCCACAACATCCCGCCAACCCAACAACCGGGAATTAGCAGTATCAGCAACGATCAACCATTCCCCAGTCGCCACCACACCATAAGGCATACTCAAACTAACAGCAGAAGGAAAATAAACCCCCTGATTTAACTGTACCGTGTCAAATTGAGATTGACCAAGCACTACAGAGCAAGGTTGATTATTCTCAGTAGGAATACCATCCCAAACCATCACCCGGTTATTGCCAGCATCCGTCACAACCAAACTTTCTTCCCAAAAAGTAATATCATGAGGCCAACGCATACTTGCTGCCGTTGCCTCTCCGCCACCATTTTCATCGCGACAACTCATATCTGTTTGTCCCAAAACCAAATCTGCTGGTTGCCCGTTAACCTCTGGTAATTGCTGCCACATCAATACCCTACGGTTACCCGTGTCCGCTACCCAGAGCTGATCGTGATGACAGATGACACCATAAGGCCAGTGCATTCTGTCAGCAGCAGTTTCTAACTTGCTTCGGTTAGATTCATTTTCAGAAAAATCTGCTTGCCCCAAAACAATATCAGCAGGAACATTATTATCTTCCGGTAACTGTTTCCAAATCAAGACCCTATGATTCCAAGCATCCGCCACTGCCAACCCTTCCCCATAAGCACAGATACTAGTAGGAACGCTAACAGTTGCTGCGGTTGTTTGACCATTAGCGTTTTGCCCCTCTTGAGAAAAATCAGGTTGCCCTATCACCCAGTCAGCAGGTTGATCGTCAGTTTCGGGGCGTTGTCGCCATCCTAATAACCGATGATGTCCTGTATCAGCTACCCACAGGGGGCCGTTTTCGGAGATGAGGCAAGCCCCACGGGGTCCGAACATCGTGGTTTTACTGGGTGTTAGTGGTACAACTAAGGAATTAGAATATGCTGCGCCAAGAATAATTTCTGCTCCCTTAGGTTCAAGGATATATGGTTTTATTTCTTGGTTTTCATTAGGGTAATTGTTAAGAGATACTTTCATGTAAGTTTTAGATTTTGGGTTTCTGTTTCGTATTAAGATTAGATTTCGACTGAAATTGGTTCTCAAACCGTTATAGTTCCCTTCCAAAATTGGTATTTTTTGGAAAGATATATTAGTATTTTACTATATAACAATCTTTGATTATTCTTTTAATTACGAAGAGGCTGTTTGTAAATAATTATGAAGTATTAGTAGCGATCGCTAATCGTTTGAGCATTAAACGAATCATTGAAAGATAAATGAAGGCTTCGCTGTGGTGAGGATGTTCTTCATAATCTTTAGAAAATCTACGATGACGTCCTAACCAAGCAAAAGTTCTGGTAGTGCATCAAGAAAGTATGGAAATGGTAATATAATCGTTGTCCTTAAATACTTTCTATTATCATGGAATGTTTTCTATGTGGTCATCAGAAAACTCATAAACATGGAAAGACCAGTAATGTTCTTGACGATATTATTGTCCTGAATGCCTACAAACTTTCACCGATACTTTTGACACTCTCTACTATCGTAGAACAATTCAACCTGAACAAATGTCTATGGTTCTAGAGACTCACGTTGAGGTCAGTAGTTTAAGAGGGATTACTCGAACAGTCAATTTGGCCGATAATACGGTAGTTAGTTTGGCGAGAGCTGCCTCTGAAAAAGGACAAATGATTCATAATGCTCATGTCCAGAATATCAATACCTCAAAAATCAGCAGTGATGAGTTTTGGTCATTCGTCCAAAAAAACGAAAACAGTGCCAGTATCAGGAATTGACAGAAGGAGATTTTGGGTTGGCAAGCCCCTAGGCTTCATCCAGTGGATTAATTCTGAGTGCTAGAGTAGATAAACATACTGACCAGTTGATTGAGGAATTGGTCGTCAACACAAAAGGGAAAACTAGCTGTAAAAAATGGCTAACTGATGATCGGAGGGTATGAACGAGTATTGCCCTGTAATAGAACACATTATTGGTAAAAACCATTGCCCTGCAATTGGAAGGCACAAATGGAATTATCAGACAGCAGCTCGGTCGATGGCATCGCCGACAGAATAAATTTGGCAAGCTCTGGCAACAAACTGAGGTAACAGTAAGGTTGGCGAGGGCCTATTTTAATTTGATTTTGGTTCATAGTGGCAAAGAAAATACTGCTGCACAAAGAGCTGAGGAACGCCCTCGCTCCTTGGAATTGGAAGGACTTAATTACTTATCCCACACTTTACTGACGCACTACCCAACTATCGGCGGCTATCATTGATTCACAGTCAGTAAAAACGACTGAAAAACTGGAGAAGTCCGTGACAATGGTTTGTGGGTGTAAATTAGATATTGTTAATAGAACTGAAAAAGGGTTTAAAGTTTTACCCAGACGTTGGGTAGTGGAAAGAACTTTTGCTTGCTTAGGAGGTCATCGTAGATTTTCTCAAGATTATGAAGAACATCCTCACAACAGCGAAGCCTTCATTCATATTTTAATGATTCGTTTAATGCTCAAACGGTTAGCGATCGCTACTAATACTTCATAATTCTTTATCAAAAGCTTCTAAGAGATTGGCTGGTAACAATGAATGAATTATTAACCAGTATGCACTATTTCCTGACATAAGAGTGGGGAATGTTTTTTTATATTAAAAACTTTGTATTGTCCAGTATTCACTAAAAAATCTATTTAATATAATAAAAATATCTAAGTCTCAAGCACCAGGACTTTAAATATGTTAATTATTAGACCTCTCTAAAACAAAATTTAAGCTAAAATTTAGCGGCTAATTATGTATAACTTGTCTCAAAATAAATAATGTTAACTTAGATATGTTATAATCTTCTTATTAGTAAAATTTGAAATTATCTAATTTCAAGACTCCTACTTTACTTAAGTGGGAAAAAATGAGAACTAATAACTGAAAACCATAGCTAATAATTGAAATGACTCCAGAACAACATAAAAAGAAAATGCAGCGCCGTAAAGAAGTTCAAGACCAGCGAGTATCTCAAGCTGATCGGAAAAAAGGTTTAATTATTGTGAATACTGGTAATGGTAAAGGCAAAACTACAGCAGCATTGGGTATGGTAATACGCTCTTTAGGTCATGGCTATCGAGTAGCAATTATTCAATTTATTAAAGGTGGTTGGGAACCCGCAGAAAAAGAAGTCTTGGGCAAGTGGGGCGAACAACTATGTTTTCATGCTTTGGGTGAAGGATTTACCTGGGAAACTCAAGACCGCGATCGCGATATCCAGAAAGTCTATGAAGCTTGGGACTTGGCTTTAACTTTTATTCAAAACCCAGATTTTAAACTAGTCTTACTTGATGAAGTTAATGTTACTCTGAAATTAAATTATTTAAAATTAGAAGATTTATTGACAGGCTTGGAAAAAAAATCAGAAGATTCTCATGTTATTCTCACAGGTAGAGGCGCTCCTCCTGAATTGATTGAAAAAGCTGATTTAGTTACAGAAATGCAAATGATTAAGCATCCTTTTAGAGAACAAGGAGTTAAGGCGCAACCTGGTATAGAGTATTAAGACTTTCTCATACCAGTTGACCTTAAAGATGTTACAAGTTGTTTCGGCTTCAAGCCTTATATGTGAAATATATGTGAAATAATTTCCGAAAATTACTGAGGGCTTTCAGGTATTGATCCATTACAATCTTAATACATCAATACATTCATGCATTACTTTTAACTTCTTTGAAAGAGTAATAGCATCACCAAACTAGATATTCATAGTTAGTTTTACAAAGTTTTAACATTCGAAAATCGTTATCACTCACTTGATTTCTCCGGTAATATTTCCGTAAATTCACCGTGTAGTCAGAGGCAGTCTCATCATAACTATCTATAACTTTTACCTGTAAGCTATCTTCTTGATGAATACCATAAAAACAGTAAAAACTTGAATGGAGCATATAAAAAGCACCAATTACCTTACCACCTTTCAGCTCAAAAACAAAATACTCATTCTGAATTTTACCTGATTCTTCAGACTCACCAAAAAGGTAAATTCCATCTCTATACAACATATTATTGTTGTCTATGTTTGAAAAAAAAATTGGCCTTTCTTGCTTAAACTGAACGGAAATAGATTTATACTTCACGACTGGTCTATTAACTGCACCATAGGCCAATATAGAGTAGGTTGCGATCGCCACTAACCTAAATATCACGAATATTGCTTAATTATTATCTACACTATTATCATATATACAAAATAGGATGAAGGTATAATTAAAGTCATCAGTCATAATTTCTCAGTCATCAGTCATCAGTCATAAATCATAAGTAAGGAGTTTATTCTTATAGATAGTTAGACAGACAAGCAAAAAAACATAAGCCTAAGCCCAAAATGATAAAAACTTGAGATTAATAACACACAGAACAAGAGAGCAATGCTAGGAAAATACTATAGCAGTTAGGAAATGTAGCGTGGAATATATATATGTTTCCACTGATTTCTCCCCTTAGAGAAGCTAAGGGGAAGTTGGCTTCTGACTTCAGTTAGCTAGCTACATACTCCCGCACCTTGGCCTGACGACGGCGTAAAAAGGCCAAAGCTTGATGTTCTAGTTGGCGAACTCGCTCACGACTAAGTTGAAGTTTATCTCCCACTTTTGCTAAAGACATCTCCTTACCATCCTCAAGACCAAAACGCAATACCAATACACGACGTTGTTGCTCACTCAATTCTGCCAGTAAGGTATTTATATCTTGACGCAATAACTCACCAGTTATGTAGTCATCCGGAGAAGATGTTTCATCCTCCAAAAGTTCTTGCAGTTCAGTATCCTGATTATCTCCAACTCTTAAATCTAAGGAAATAGGATGACGGGCCATCAAAAGATATTCTCTAATCTGAGAAGGTTCTAATTCTAAAGCTTGGGCAATCTCAGAAGGAGTAGGACTACGACCCAAACTCTGAATTAGTTCTCTCTGAACTCTTTTGATTTTGTTGAGCTTTTCAGTAATATGAATAGGTAGGCGAATAGTACGAGCTTGTTGTGCGATCGCTCTAGTAATTGCCTGACGAATCCACCAGTAAGCATAAGTAGAAAATTTGTATCCCCGTGTAGGATCAAATTTTTCCACCCCTCTTTCTAAACCAAGAGTACCTTCTTGAATTAAATCTAAGAACTCCATATTTCGCTTTTGATACTTTTTAGCGATCGCTACTACTAAGCGAAGATTAGCTTCAATCATTTTTTGCTTGGCACGTTGACCTTGCTTAATTGCTTGCTTAAGTACTTTTTCACTTACTAGTAAATGTTCTGCCCATTCTAGTAAAGTTGCTGTTCTATTAAGTTTTTCCTCTAATTTTTCTTTTAATTCTAGGAATTGCATCATTTGCTGCACTTGTTTACCATAAACAATCTCTTCCTCACGAGTTAAAAGTGGTACACGACCAATCTCATGTAAGTAGGTACGAACTGTGTCCATTGAAGAGTAAGTAGTAGGACCAAATTTAGTTTGAGTTTTCTTTTGATTTTTATTTTCTTGATTTAGCTTTGACATTTTTTTAATAAACTCCTTTAATAAATATTGCAGTAGTTATAATTTTCTTCTTAGGTTAGAAATACATAGATATCCAACTAGATAAGGATATCCTTGTCTATCCCTTACTATGGAATTATAAGATTATTTCCATCTTCACATGATTTATATTTATAAAGTTTATATAGTGTTTATATAAATTCAACTCACAGTGAGTCTACCTTTCTTATTCTTTCTAAAAGCTTAAACTAGATTCATCAATGAAATTTTCAATAATCATATATAAAACCTTGATTTTTGCTTAAGATTGGTAGGAACTAAAATTAACTTCAACTTATCTTTCAGTATTTCCGCAAAACTTGAATAAAACTATTGACTTACTATCTAGTCGGTTCCATAACTACTTAAGATAAATTTAAAAAATCACCGAAATTTTCTCAAAAGTTGACAAAGAACAATCAAAATTTAGTTTTTCATAGCATCTCCTAAAAAATACTACCCATAACATAAAATATTGATAAATATTGTCTCAAAATATACTATGATCTATTATAAAAAACTAATTTTGCATCAACCAAATCGAATTAATTTTTTTGTCCCTTCTATACCTGTATATAGGCCATTTTTGATGTGGATTTGAAAAAGTTTCGAAAGTAAATATTTATCCACATCCACCATCCTAGTGGATCTAGGCTAAAGCCATAAAATAGAAAAACCATTACCCGTATCTGTCTTCTCTTTCTAGTAGAAATATACAACCTCCAATAAAAAATCCCCGCACCTAAGAGCCGGGGAGTATATCAACTGATTATTGTGATTTCTTTATCAAGAAAAAGTTTTCTTCATTAATAAAACAAAATTATTGATTTACGGCTCTCCTCCGATAATTTCTCCTATAGGATTTCCGGATAGTACCCTCTGGAAATTAACAAAACCATTATCAATACTTCCACTTAAGGCAAAACTTCCATCCAAAGGTAGATCAGACGTATAAGTTACGCGCACTAAATAGTTAAATTCTGGTAATAGAGTTAACTGAGAAGAAATCTCTGGAATATCTGCTTCTACTTCTGGTCCAATTCTTGCATTAACATTATTAACATCGTTACCACCATTATCGTTAGCTGCAATTGGTATCTGTCTCCGTTCAGGTGTTAACAGAGAATCTTGAGGAATTTGATATACTTCTAATAGAGGGTCAAAGTCACTATTATTGCTGATCAGATCGATTGTTATTGGAGTATTTGGTGTAGCATTTAACAAATAATCTTCTTTAAAAACAAAAGCCGTATTTTCACGATTTCTCACTGTTTCATCAGTTCGGTCTATAATACTGTCAATACTGACATTTACTCCTTGAAGTTCCGGGGATATTGGCGGTGTTGGAGTTACTGGATCTGTTGGAGGTTCTGGAGATATTGGAGTTGCTGGAGGTACTGAAGGTATAATGTCAGAATTCATATCAAAAGCACTAGGGAAAAGGCTTAAGTCATAATCAGAGAAAGAGTCATCACTAACAGACTCAGGCTGAAAAATAGTGATATTATAAGTATCGGGGTTAGGTAAAAACACTTGAAACTTCTCACTTAACTGATCAAAGTTTTGACTACGCTCAATTAAATTACGATTACTATCTAATACTGCTATTTCAATATTACTATTGCTTTTTTCAAAAGCAACCCCTACAATCAATGGTTGTTCAGCTATGAAGCTATAGTTGTCTATACGATCTAGATTATTAATTCTTGCGGAATCACTTATTTGTTCTTCTGGAACTAGAGTACCTAAAAAGTCTGGTGTCCTTGGATCATCATTATTATTGTTAATACTATAAGTATTAGTATCTCCAGTAAATAGGGAAACATTAGCATCCCTAGGAAATAGAGCTAACTCATAGTCACTAGCAATACCAGGAGAAGTTTGAAAAACATTGATAAAGTATTGACCGGGGGTAGAAAAAACTGCCTGAAATGCTTCATTAGACGTCCCTAAATTATTACCCCTAGCAATTAAATTACCATTGCTATCTAATACTTCTAGATCAATATTGCCAGTAAGATTTTGTAGTGCAATTCCTGAATTTAAGGGTGCATCAACTGTAAGCCCATATAAGTCTAGTTTATCTAAATCATTTATTGTCCCTGAACGAGTTATAGGTGTTTGAGGAAACAGAGTACCTAATTGAATTACTTCATTGATACTATCGTTACTGTTGGTAGCCATGTGTCAAAATTTTTTAATTATGTTGATGATTGGTTAAATTGGTTAAGTCTTTAGTGATTTGTAAAAATCTTTTTACGTTAAGACATAAGTATAATATCATAAGAATTATATGTGGCAAAAAAAAAGTTTCTATCCGGTAGAAACATATTCTAGTTTCTGTCCTGCTTTCAGTTATTTATGATATTTTATTCATCAAGAATTACCCAGACACCAGGTTTATAAACGAAATTTCTTGATAAAAACAATAATTATGGTTCTTATTTGAGTGCGTAAATAATAATATAATTTATGTCTCAAGTATCTACAAAAGTATCTATTTGTGTATATTTACCATCATTTAAATTAAGGCATAATTAAAACTGAACAAATAATATATATTCTCTATAAACCTTTTAATTGCTAGTTTCATAAAAAAACTATTACTTACCGTTAAATAACTCTAAAAGCATACTTTAAGGAAGCAAAAAAATACCATCATATCGTAAATGAATTAAGAAAAAGATGAATTAACAAATACCATAAGTCAGGAAAAATTTAATCTCTAAAGAGAACCTGCTTATAGATAAAGATGCCAGTCTAAAACCTCTAAATAATAGACAAGATAAAACTTTATTGGACATCATTTCAAGTAGATTGTCAACAACAATGGATGTGGGAGCACGAAAAACAACGAATAGATGATAAGATAGTAAGTCTAAATCAAGCTGATGTATGTCCAATAGTGAGAGGAAAAGCTGGAAAAAAAACTTAATCAAAGTATTTTCAGCAGAGCGGTCCGCCTGCTTGTTGACTAGGAAAAATATTGATCAAGAACAGAGAAAACAAGCTCAAGAGCGATGAAAGATTATGTAACCATGTTCATGGTAAATTTAGGCAAAGTACAAAGAATATTTAATTTAGTCAAAGTGATAGATAAACTTTCTAAAACTTCTACAAATACCTACGCAATCACTTTTTTTAGTAATGAACCTTTCTACCCTATTAAAAGGAGGTTTCTCTCTTTTTTTGTACTTTTTTGGAGAAAAACTGTTTTGCAGCCTGTTTAATCACTTCAAATTATATTTTAATGAATCTATAATAATAGGAAATCATAACTTTATTTAAAGAATCAATCAAACACTTTCGGATTTATTCTGAATGAATAAATGATAAACTAAAAGTTTGGCGAATGTAGCGCACCCTTGCCTCGCAATAAGCTCCGAAAATCAATAATTTCTTTTCAGTTGATGTATTGATGTATTATATTATTTAGTTTATCTTCATAATAGTGCCATTATATCTACCTTAATCCTTGCTTGTTACCTTGTGTAATAAACATTTTTTTTGAACCGAATTAAGGGGATTTAATATAATATTAAGTCTATTTGAGTCCCCAATTTAGAAAAATTTGATAGTAATTGATACTTTAAAAAGGATGTTTATTATGGCTAATTAATCATACTGGAGATAAGAAGGTTTGCCAAACTTTTTACTGTTAGTAAATAAACAACTCTTGTTTTACATTTCATTTGAAAATGCTATATACAGTACCTCCTACTATTATAAATTACACACATAGCTATAAAAGTCCAACACTACAATAATTTTAACATTTATATCTTGTATACGATTTACCCCATTCCGATCCTATAAATGTCCATATCTTTACTTAGGGTGCTATAAATTACTAGAAATTACATATAGAAATTTAGTTTCTAGTATGCCCTGTGTCAGTCCACTTCATATTATTCTTTAATGAAGTCAATGCTCTTAATAAATTTAATTAAATGTTTGTGAAACTCTTCAGTTTTTTGTATATAACAAGCATGACCAGCGTCAGTCAGAATAACTTTTTGAGCATTGGGCATTAATTCTACTAATAAATCAGCTTTTTCTATAGGTACTATCCGATCATTACTTCCCCAAATAGCTAATGTTGGTAATTTAATTCCTTTTAATTCATCCTGAAAACGCTCAATTCCTACAGTGGAAACTGCTACAAAGCCCCCTAGTTTATCAAAATCATCAATCACAAAAGGGAAACTATAACCACCGCTCATAGAAGGGGATACTAAAATTGGTAAATTTAAGTTTAACTTATTTAATATTCCTCGCAAAAAACCTAAGTTAGAAACTGATATTCTTTGGGAACGACCATAGCCAGGAATATCTACTGCAACAGCTCGGTAACCCTGGGTAGTCAAAATATCAAGAGTACCTATTTCTTGCCATGTATGAGCAGTAAAACTTGCTCCATGTAGCAACAATACACTAACTGCATTTTTTTTTCCAGTTTCTAGGTAATGGATCCGAGCATTTTCCAACTCCAGACATTTATAATTAATATTGGTATCCATGATTGATTTAGACATATTTTATAATTTTAAATAGTACAATAAAAACTGATTATTAAACATGAATATTGCCAACATAAATTTTACATAAAAATAAAATAGTTTTCTATAAATTAGCTCCATTAACTCACCTAATTGGCGAACATTTGCAAGATAAAAAATGACAAATTATCAATTTCTGATCATATTGACGATTCTATTTTAGTAGTTATTATTACCTATTCCTACATATCATCTTGGCCTAGGAAAGAAAACCTTAGATTTTCTCTATGATAGTATGCTGTCTTGACAAATACCAGTAGCAGTAGTGCCATAAATTTGACAGCGGGGACTGGGAATGATGGAAGCAACAATTATTGACCTTACCCTACTCAATACCACGTTTTGGGACAATTAATAATTCTTTTTCTAATAAAAAACTTTACAGTTTTTTTTCCAAAAATAAACCCCACAGTCTCAATCTTCAAAGAATTATTGGTTATCGTTTATTTTACCATAACATCAGATATTCGTAGTTTACTTATAGAGAATAGAGTATAGGAAATCAGCAAAGACATAATTATTACAATTTCTGCTTGCTTATAAGGAATAGGAAATAGTCAAAGATACTATTAAAGGGAATAAAAAAAGGAGATAGAGAATAGGGAATAAGTAATAGGCGAAGACACTATTATTTATCCTATAACTTAGAGTTTTCCCTAGCATAGATGAAAAAAAATTTTAAGCCTAGACAAAGCAAAAAGTCCCAGCATTTATACTTTTTCCAGTATTTGTAGTCACAAAGTATTTGGGGATTTTTTAAGTCATCAAGCTATAAGTCTATTTTACAAATCATCTCTAATATTTCATACCATTTCTCAAAAAATTTTCTACTTGACTATTGAGTAGAGGAGTTACTTCTACTAATAACGGGACTAAAAAAAAATGTTATCAATAATCTAGGATTAATAAGATAATTTAATCAGATTTCCTTTTGATTAAAAAGGGATATTCAAAACAACTATAATTTATAATATAATAATATTTTAACTATTTATTCTGACTGTTGAGTAATCTATTCTGACTCAATAGTGGTAGCCATTTACTAAAGGGTAAAATTTGTATTCGGGGGTATAGCTTCGATAAGCTAGGGGAATAGAGGATTTTTTGTAGGGAGTCTGCATACAGCATCCGTAATGTCTCAAGAGTGACTCTCACTCTTCTAGTTAATTAATTTATCAAAAAAGTTATTACACTTCTGTTAATTAGGTAGGTAACCAAAGAAATTGCTTAACTATCTGAGTTTTTGTAAAGTAACTACAAGCTTCTATAGACAATTGATTTGAGAGTAAATTTACATTTTGTAACATAGCAAAAAATTTGAATGCTTACCTACTTAGTTAATGATTTAAGTGTCACCTAAGTATAGTATTAATCCATAATAATTGGTATAAATTATTAAGTCAAATTAGTTACTATTATTTATTCCTAAATCATAATAAATATATGCTTTTCAGATTGTAGGTCTTCCATTATGCAAATATGTAATAGACATTTTTAAAATACTGTATCTACTTTTATCTCACTGTTTTAAATTCGGAAAATTTTGATTTAATCTATGTTTTTTATGGCTACTAAACAATTTTTAAATCAGGTGAATAGTGAAGTAAATAATATGTAGAAATCTCATTCAATTTCACTAATCATTATATAGTTTTACCATGATTAAAAATAGCATTATCTATGACTATTACTATGATATATTCTAGTTGTAATAATGGCATAAAAAAAATCAGTTAATCAAGCTTCCAATAAATCCCTATTACATGAAGTTTTCTATATTAAAGGAACAAAAATTTTTTTCTTTATTGCAGCACAATACAGCTTAAATTTTCCGTTTTTTTACCTGTATGATGGGGATATAGCAATCCACACATAAGTCGCAACAGATATAATAATAATATATCCACTTCACTAGAAAAAAAATGAATATTTTAGATGAACTAGACGATTTTATAAATCAAATGTGCATAGTCAAAAGAAATAAAAAGAGCCTAGGCAAGTCTTAATGATTTTGTAGAGAAAATCCTACCGTAAAATTCAAGAATTATTAAATGTAACTCAGCAGTTTTATTAGTGAATGGAAAAATCAAGCAATATTTTATGGGGTAGAAAGTTTAAAAATTCAATTATATTGGAACACAAGGTTAGCATATTGGCGGTCGAAAAAGAGCAAATAATTGAGTGGATAAGGGTACAAAATTACCTGATGATTATCAGATTTACAAAAATCTTATTTGAAGCAATATGATATAGTTTTTTAAGCTCTTACAAAGTTATTATAACTTACTTAAAGAAGCGGGAATAACTTGGAAAAAAACTCACTGATAGAAATCTTGCTAAAAATGATGAATTAGTGAAAGCAAAAAAAAAGAAATAGAGGAACTATTGGCTAAATTTAAATTCATTAATAGAAGACGAAAAGCTTGCAGTTTTTATGGTTGATGAATGTCATTTATTATGGGGTTATCTATGCAGCTATAATTGGGGAATAACAGATAAAATAAATTAGGTTCCGATGAAAAAATATTTTGAAAAATCAACTTATTATGGAGCTTATATTTATCAGAATAAATAATTTATTGTAGAAGAATTAAAGATTTGGTTCTACTGAAAAAAAGAATGAATTTGTTAAATATTTAAAAAACCAAAGAACAGGAAAAAGCTAGGCAATATTTTGGGAAGCTACAAGTAATCATAACTTGAATCAAGTTTCGAGAATATTTGATTTTAATTAATCAAGAAAACCCGAAGAAAAATGATTTATAAATTGTATACTCATTTAATCCCGATGCCCCAGAACAAAACCCTATAGAATATATTTGTTTACAAACCAATTTGTACTTCTTTTAAAATAGTTAAATGGCGATTTAAATTTTTTGCAGATGGTCAAATATTTGATTTTCCTAAACTTTTTCAGTATTTAATTTTGCCATAACCTATGCGATGATTACTACAGTGCCTTTTTCCTATAGAAAATACTCGATAAGGATAATCTTTTTGATTACTAATACCAGTATCTAATGCATAAACTTACAGTTTTCTTTCTATTTTAGATAATTCTTTCATAAATTACCATCTTTTTTCTTCATTTATTTCTCAGTCTCCGTAAGTTTTTTATGCGACTAATCTCCAGTATATGACCAGGATTACTAATGAGAAGTAAGTTAAAGTATCTTCCCAGTTTTTAGCTATTTGCTTTTCGATTTTCTGATAATTGTCTCAGCTCAATTTTGGGAATTTATTGTCGTCTTTAATTTTTTTTTGACCATATTTTTGTGGAAATAATTGTTTAATATTACCCTATTTCAGCTTATCAAGAGAGAAATTGGGTGGAAGTTTTCTACAGATAAGCACTCATGATAGTTAGGATTAAGAGAATATCAAGTTAGAAATTAAATCAGCCTAACAAGGCATTTTTTTTTAGTATTTTGTGGTTATACATTTATTATCTGGTATAAATTACATAGACATATAAGAAGGTGTTGGGCTAACCAACTATTCAATACTTTTACTGATATTTGATTGGCATTTTGTACAGCAATATCTTATTGTTTTGTTGATGGGTTAGATGAAAATATCGACATATTTAGGGTTTGCTGAATAGATCTAAAAAACTTACAGAGTAATGATTTTAGGTATTTTTCATCAGAAATAGTATCTAATTTTTAGCTAAAATAGACCAAAAAACAGGTATCTATAATGCACACAAAATTTACAGAAAAGTAGGCTAACGTGACACTCTACTAGAAAATTTTCAACTACCATTCAATGGCAAATTATTCCTAGAAAATCCTTGGGTAGTGATGGCTAGTTTAATTCCTTGGGAGAAATATGAAGATGTATATGCAATCTTTTTCTCCACGATGCATAGGAGCACCTGGATTAAATTTTAGAATAGAATTAGGGGCGTTAATTATTAAATAAAAATTAGGTATAAGGAATAGAGAAAAAGTATAACAAATTAAGTAAAAACACTATTTACAATGGTTTATTTTTCTGAAATACTATAACAACTAAGAGAGTTTTTATGCTTCAATGTTGGTTCATTTTATAGAAATAATAGGTGTAGATTTAATCAATCAAATTAATTTAGATGTGGTGAAAAATTAGAGTAAAAATTAGGAAGATGAAGCAAAAAAAAAGAACCTTATTAGAATATATTAAGGAGTGCAAAAATTAAGGTAAATTAATTTAAGATGGCACCTGCGCTCCCAGCTATCTGACGGACTTAAATATATTAAATAATGGCAAAATTGAAACCAAAATTATCTAAGATATTCTCTTAAAAGGCTGTTAAAAGTCAGTTTCACCAAAAACTCATTACTCACTGTCAAACAGCAAAAAAAAAGAATGTTTAAAGGTAGGCAAAAAAAAGATGACTAACTCCTAAGGCTATCAGGAAAGCTATCAACAAATAACTGAAATATGTAAGTAAAAACTTAAGCTCCCAAAAGGCTGTTAATTGATAATGGTGTCCGTCATAAAAGTTTGAGTATTAGAGAATATAAAACATTGTTGGATTTCTGTGAAATTTAGCGTCAACAATAATTTATGTGGGATAGCAAAGAACAACGAATAGATGATATGGTAGTAAGTTTAAATCAACCTGATATGCGTCTAATAGTAAGAGTAAAAAGGGGAAAAATACAGAATTTGGAGCCAAAATATCTGCAATTTGTATGGATAGAGATATATTTTTACATAGAATAAGTTGGGAAAACTATAACGAATTTTGAGATTTAAAGGCTGACTTTGAAGAGTGAAAAAAACTACATAGGTTATTACCCAGAGGTTTTTTAATGCAGACCAAATTTAGCTAACATGAAAAAACCGAAAATTCTGTAAAGATAAAGGTATTATAATCAGTATTTCATTAGGGAAGAGCACACAACAATATTGATAAATAACAGAAACAAAAGCTCAGGAGCGATGAAATATTAGGTCGCCATATTGAAGGTAAATTTGTCCGGTAGCAAAAGAGGATTTAGTCATAATAAAGTAATGGCTAAACTTTCTAAAACTTCTACAACTGCAATCGCAATTATTTTTTTGACTTTCTTACTAATCAACCTTTAGACTCTCTTAAAAGAGGCTTTTTTGATTTTTTTATATTTTTTTCTGGGTGTTTTTAATGATTTCAAATTCTAGTTGTATAAATGATGATAGTTTTTAATAATCATCAATTTTTTTTGAATAATAAACCAACCATTTTCAGGCTTTTTCAGCAAACCCTATTTACAGCTTATAAAAATAGTTTGAGGTTTGTTGAGAATTGAAATTGGCTAAATTCCCGTTAATAGGGTTAATGAATATCAACTATTTAAACTAATCCTGATTGTTTAATCTGTAAAAAGTTGAGAAATTTCTCGGGATAGTTTCTGATAAGTATAATCATTTAAAACAGGAGTTAAGTTTGTGATATTGATTGGTGTAGCTAAGTTAATCCAAGAACGACAGCCTCCATATTCTGGGCGGTAAAAAAATTCATAGGCTTGAGAAAGTTTATAAGTTCTCAAAAGTAAAATATAAAGCATTTTTTGTGGTTTATATTTTAGGCGATTGCTGATAAATTTTTCATTCCAAATATGAGATAAAAATAACTTATTTAAAATTGACTTATCACTTACGGGTAAAACATTAGTAATCTCAGCAAAACTACTAATTTTAATTTTTTTAGGATGCCAACCAGAATCTACGATTTGTACTTGGCTGGCATATTTTGGTTTGAGTAAATCTGGCTTTTGATGTTCAAAAGTAGGGTAGAGTAAAACCTGTTGATGTGCAATAGTAAAATTACCTTTCTGTTCTCTAATTCCACCTTTTCTTAGTAACATAATTGTACTGCCATTTTCCAAAGCGTTAACAGTAACATTCCATTCTTTAAGAGCAGTAGTAGTAGTTTTCATAATTATTCTCTAGCATATAAACAAAACTTGATAAATATATGAGATACAAAAAAATTGTGTTAATACTCTAACTTTCCTATCTCCTCATCTCCCTATAAATATTTAGGAGTAAAAATTCAATAATTTTATATTAACATTACTGAAATATTAAGTAAGACTATAAAGTGAAGTTTGCAATATCAATATCAAGTATTAAATCAAGATAATACCAATTTTATGAACCTGAGCTAGACTTTTAAAAGTAATCTATACAGAAGTTTTCCTCATATTAGGAGTAGTTAAATTTGAGATTAATAAATCGGTAGAAACTCTCAAAAAACTTTTAAAAAATGTGAGTAGATCCCAAAAAATAGAAATATTCCATGGATACTTAGAAGCTCAAAGACAAGACTGGAAAAAATTCATGATAGATATGATAGTAATTAGTAAAATTAGGCGAATAAAATTTTGCTGATCGTCATTTTTTTTTAATATTGATAATTGGAGTTATATCTGCGGAATGTGGGTTACTACATAGCATTTTCCTGAAGAGTGAGGTACATATTTAAAGGTAAAAAGCTTGTTAATTAAAGCTTTTAGTATACTTCATTTAAGTGAGAACTGCTATTTATAAAAAGTAGTCTTGCTAAATATTAATAGTTTTATCAAAAAATTTTACAAGTAGTTTTGTTATAATCAAGTTATATTTAAGAAGCTAAAAATGTCAAATAAAAAGAAATACAAACTCGCAGGTATACCAGGAGATAATCCAATCCTAAGATAGTTAATTGGAGCTACAAACCTCCAGTACCTGGCAAACATAAAAAATTTAATCTGACAGTGAAAGTTGATGATAAAATGTTAGTTGCTGTTCTAAAGAATCAAAAATTTTATTCATAATTGATTCGTCTAGTCATGGCCATAGTCTCTCTACAGGCTGTAGTTCAGGAGAATAAGCAGCTAAGAACTTTCAAAACAAACCCGGCGAGATTTCTAACTTATCTGTGGTCTGCTATCCAGCTCTATCGGGTACCAGTAACCTTTGATTCTCCTGATGAATTCTCTGGGGTTGGGCAAAAGCTTCGAGAATTAGGCTCATTATTTGTGTTTCTACTCACTCAAACAGCCACTACTCAAATCTCTAGTAAACTGGAGCACTCCCAACTTACCACCAGGAGAACTAACTCCTAAGAATTACAGGTTGAAGTCCTTAGCGATGTTCATCCATACATAATCCACAGTCATACAGGTTTACCTAGTTTTATTTCTAATTCTTGAAGTCGCTGTTGGAGTTTTTTTCGATTCTTCGTGCTCCAACTCGGAAGCTAAAGCATGAGATGGCCGAGACACTTCAATCTTGTATTCTAGCCCCCTTAGATATTCCCATTCTCGCTGTGGAGAGACCGGAGGTCCCAGCAACTCACTCGTCAAGAGCCCTACCTTTGGGCCACTCCATCTGCCTCCACCTGGTGGCTCTCCTTCTAAAACTTTTACCAGTTGAGCTTGCTGCTGGTCCGGGAGCCAAACCTTTGCTATCTGGTTCTGGTGACGACCATCTCCAATTACTGCTGGTCCTATGCTTGTTAAACTGTTGGGCTATCCGTTGAATCCATTGCAAAGCTAACCCAGTCACTATCGCTACTTCTTCACTCTTTGAACTTTTAGCCAATAGCCAGATAATCTGCCACTGATAGTTCTACCACATCTCTAGTGTCTCAATAAAGCTTCTTTATTTCTTGCAAATTTGCAAATTTGCTCTTTAATGCTCAAACGTTTTCCCATTGCTTTGATGCCTACCCGTTCTTAGTGACATACATATACATATATTATATAATGGGATTCTATATAGGAGTTAATATATTTATTAAGCTAATTCAGATTATGTTTTTCTTGTGAATAATTTAGGAGAAAAAAAAATGGTCCGTCGAGACTTACAGACAAATCTTCAAGTATAATAAGAAGAACGATCACATTTTATATCTATTCTTTTAGTCTATAAATCACTCAGGGTAGATGTGCTTCTTTCGTGCACAAATTATACTCTTTTTTGCTCAAGAGTATACTCAGAGCGGGAATAATGCTAGTTTTAATTTAGCTTAAATGGTCAGTAAGAGCTATGCTCCGCGCTGCAGAAAAGCCTTAACAGCAACTGGGTGGGATAACGCCGATGTTGCCAGGTAGAAGCAGATAGAATTTAATACTACAATTATAGTGCTTTTGTGTAGGTTCTGAAGTAATTATTCTATGATTGAGAAATCAGGAGAGAAGAAAGGGTTTGAATATGAAAATTAGGTTTGTTTCTACTATAGCTTAACTCAAAATATCAAAGATTTCTCCCTCCTTTTACTCCTAATTCCCAACTTCTTACTCCCTATAAATTAGAAGCACGAATTGCTGCACCAATTAATCCCACGTGAGGATTTAAAATAACATGAACAGGTATTTTTTCTAATAAGGGTTTCATTCGCCCTTTATCCTTAAAAGCTTCCATAAAACTACCTGAATTTATAAGTGGGATAATTTTAGCAGCAATACCCCCTGCTATGTATAAACCACTATAGGGTAAAAGTTTCAGTGCCAAATTTCCCGCTTCTGCCCCATAAGCTTCTATAAACATCTTCAAGGTTTGCTCGCACAAGGGGTCACTTTTTTCTAAAGCAGCTTTACCGATCACTGCTCCTGGGTCTACAGTAATTTGATTTGAACCTACTTCTTTTTCCCACTGTCTAATTTGATCTCCTATTTCTGGAGATTCTGTAGCAAATAGGCTATCGCGTAAAAATTGATAAATTGCGACAATTCCCATTCCCGAAACTACTCTTTCTACAGAGACTCGCTTTATATTATGTAATTTCTTCAAATATTTTAATAGGTCAAATTCTAACTGTGAGCGTGCCTTAAAATCTGTATGACCTCCTTCTGTAGGATATACTTTAATAACCCCTGCTGCTCGAATCAAAAAACATTGTCCTAATCCTGTACCAGCACCAATTACAGCTATTGGAGTATCACTTTTAGGTTCACCTGGTTGTAAAGTTTCAAGATCCTTAGTATTTAAACCTAAAATTCCATATCCTACTGCTTCAAAATCATTAATCAAACTAATTTGAGATATACCTAACTCATTTTCCATAAGTTTGGCATCTATTATCCAAGGCAAATTAGTCAATTTAACTATGTTGTTGACAACTGGACCGGCAATGGCAAAACAAGCTTTTTCAGGTTTTTGTTTTTCTCCTAATTTTTCACTAGCTTCTTCAAGGAACTTTTTTACTATAGGTACTAAATCGGGAAAATCGTTACTCAAGTAACGATTTTCATAAAGTTTACGTAGTTCCACGGAAGCTTTTGATTCTTCTCGGTTTACCTCTACCAATTGTAGTATAGTTTTCGTACCACCAATGTCACCTGCAACTAACAATGTCATAAATTTTATTCTCCTAGAAAAAATGCATACTGCTCTATCAATTTTCACATGAGGAAAGTGTCACACAAAGAAAGTGTCACATAAGGCAACAATAGTCATGTTTACTTCCTACTGACTCTTAGACCTTTGGCAGTAATCATCTACAGCTATTGATGAGTCTTCCCAGACCACGTTTTTTAGGTTTGTACTTTTATTCAAATCTTGGTCAATGATATACCGCATTAAGAGCAGGCAAACGTTCCCATTCTTTGTGGTATATCCGTATAGATCACCACAGTTAGAGCAAATTTTCCATGATGGAAAGAACCTATGAATTACTACTAATTCAAACGGTATCACTGAGCTTTAGATCCCAGCTGTTGCCACTGATACTGTTGGCAAAAGTTATCCTGGTTGTAAGTTGGTTGTAATTTTTAATACATATAGTCTAGCTTGGTGATTGAAGTGAGACGACCAATACCAGGCTTCGCGAACAGACCTCCGTTATACTAGAGCAAACTTTCCTTGATGGAAAGAACCTATGAGTTACTACTAATTCAAACGGTATCACTGAGTTTTATATCCTAGCTGTTGCCAGTGATACTGTTGGCAAAAGTTATCCTGGTTGTAACTTGATTGTAACTTTATAATACATATAGTCTAGCTTGGTGATTGAAGTGAGACGACCAATACCAGGCTTTGCGAGGAGACCTCCGTTATACTAGAGCAAATTTTCCATGATGGAAAGAACCTATGAATTACTACTAATTTAAACCGTATCACTGAGTTTTATATTCTAACTGTTGCCAGTGATACTATTAGCAAAAATTATCCTGGCTGTAACTTTTAATATATATAGTTTAGCTTGGTGATTGAAGTGAGACAACTAATTACGAGGCTTCACGAGCAAATCTCCTTTCCACTAGAGCAATTTTTTTAGGATCAGGATTTACTTAGGGACACTACATATAGCGTAAGTTTTAAGTATTATTACCTTGATTCTACTTCTTGGTTTTTCTGGATAAGTACCATCTTTAATGCAATTATTTTCTAATACTAATTAGAGCATAAATCATGGTAAGATATTATTTAATTTTATTAAATAAGTTCACGAAAAAAAATATAACTGTTATAATAAAAGCATTTAAATCTCAAGCATAAAGTTTTAAATATTTTGATTATTGTCAATATTTACACAATTACTCAAAGCAAGTGTACTATAATGAATTTAGTATTCTCAAAATAAAAAATATTAGCCATAATACAATCAACTGTTGAATCAACTGTTGGGTCTATTCTCAGAATTAAAATACCCTAAAAAAAAATGAGGTTTATTTAATTTGAATAATTAAAAGTGTTTTTGAATAAAAATAATTAAGCGTTTGCTTGGGGTGGTGAAGCGCTTTGTTCCACAAACCTATAGTGAAAATAGTCAATTTATTATACACTATATATAGTGTCTTTGCATAAGTCTGGATATTGGAAAGAATCTATCAACTACTACTAGTTCAAGTAGCATCACTAAGTTTTATATTCCAGCTATCGGCACTGATACTGTTAGCAAAATTCATCCTGGTTGCAACCATTAATATATATAGTCTAGCTTGGTAATTGAAGTGAGACGACTAATACCAGGCTAAGTGAAAAATCTCCGTTTCACTCAAGTAAATTTTTGATGATGGAAAGAATCTATCAACTACTACTGGCGTGTCAAGTTTACAATAGTGTATTAGTCTTAGGGGCAGGAAGTTCTGACCACAGACCATCAGGCGATCGCTAAAAATTGACAAGAAGAAAGAAGCGATCGCTAAAAATTGGCAGAGGAAAACAAGTGTTTAAAGTTTTGAGTCTGTCATAGTTTCAAAAATCGGATAAAGATATTTCAATTTAATTCGTGCATCTTGGGTTGTGAAATTCCAAATGACTTTACTAGCTGTGTGATTTCATTCCTATTGCCAAGTATTCAATTCTGATGCCAGTTGCGTCACAGTGGGAATACGTCGAGCCAGACATTGCTGTGATCAAACACTTATTTCAATCTCGGCAACATTCAGCCAACTAACATTACAAGGTGTCTGATAAATTTCCAATCTTTGAGTCAGACGGTGTGCTTCTGGCGCGGGCAAAGCCTTGTACCATGAAGCAATATTATGAGTATTAAGATTATCCCAAAGTAATTTCACTTTTTCAGCTTTAAGATAATTTACCTCTAATAATGGTCGAATTTATTCCGCCTAATTAATACTGGTAAGGCTATCCAGTAACTAGTCGCCAACCGCTAATGAGATCAAAAAATATAAACAAAGCTTGAGTTCTTTCACTAGTGTAGTGATAATCTTCTTTAGCATCTTGAGGTGCTTGCATTTCAATTGGTTCATAAAGATCCCCGGTGAACTAGACAACTGCTTCATCCGTAAAAATTAGAGGCTGCCTTGGACTGTGTTAGCTATTATAAAGCTCTATAAAGACTTCCATCTCTCCCACGAACTTTGCTGAATCTCTCTGTTAATCTTCTGGGAATGGAACCAGTGCAAAGCTTCGGTGTAAAAATGTTGTGTTAGTTCCACAGCAAGTCGATCATTTGTAACTGCCGAATGTTGGTTGCATAAACGAATGCCCGAAATTAGTATAACGAACTATTTATAAGTGGCATGACGACTAAACACTGGACGTAAGTTGGTCAATATTTGCTCTAGACAAAGTATTATGTGCATTTCAAGAGTATTTGCTGGTCAAATTTAAGAATCATTAGCCAGCATTCACCATTCCCTGACATAAGAGCGGGGAATGTTTTTTTTCTACCGAGAACTTTGTATTGTTCAGTGTAGTCAACTAATCTCCCAAATATTCAGGCTGCATGAACATTATGGTTGAAGTTCTATGAAACCTTTTCCTGTTCTATAAGTCAAGCTTTTTTTCCTATACTTAGATATCAACTATACTGAACAGTAATAGTAATAATTAATTTGACTGAGACTAAACTTTCTTACTATTTGAACACATTCTTTTTTCACCCTTCATATTATAGAACCTATTTGGGATCTTTTTTTGCCGTTCAGGCGATCGCCAATCTCTTAAGCATAAGTCTAACAAAACAAAGATTAATCTTGGTGGTGGCATTCTCAAGAGTTCTTTCAAAGTTTTTGACTAAACTCTTACATCTTTCCATCCAAGAATTAGTTCTTTCAATGACCCATCTAGCTTTGACGGGTACAAAACCCCTTTGTCCCTGCTTCTTCTTCGAGGGCTTTCGAGGGCTTAGGTGAGAGCTTAAACCGAATCTTGGTCATAATCGCTGGATAAATTTTTTTCAACTCAATCGTTAATTTTTCCGGGTGATATCCGTATGTCTGAAGAATAGTGATTTTAGGAATATTGACAGGTTTAGATTTGAAGTAATTAATATTGTCAGACAACATTTCAATTAATCCCACATCATCAGAGACTGATGCTTTAGTACAATGAGTAAAAAAAGGAAAACCGAGGCTATCTACTGCTAGATGCCGCTTGATTCCATTAGTACTCTTGTAAAAGCAAAATCCTTTCGACTCTGTACTTGCATTACAAGTATTTTTGACTGCTTGTGAGTCAATGATGATTAAAGTTGTCCCGGAGCGCTTTTTTTTTTACCTTTTGACGCAGTTGTCCATGTAAAACATCTCTAATCTTCTCAATTACCCCTTCCAATACGCCATTGTTTGTAGTGCCAAAATACCGTCGAATAAGGAGGTAAATCCTTGGGTAAGTCACACCAGTTACAACCATTCTTAAGTTGGTAGAGAACACCATCCAATATTTCTCTTTTAGTCCATTTGGGGGGTTTAGTTCTTTTCTTTTTGGGTAACAGGGGTTCAATTATAACCCACTCCTCATCTGTCAAGCTACTAGAATATGGCATTTTCTATCCATTATAGTCTTTCAGAAAGATCCCAAATGGCTTCTATAAGGGAAAGCCAGCGTCAACAGTTGGATACTTACATAAAAAAAACGTTCCGCTTCTTTTAACAAGCAGGAGGTATTTGATTATAGTCGGGGTCAATATAGGGGAGGAAATAGCTTCACCTCAAAACCATGGTCAGTTTTGACCTGACTGAATAATCCTGTATTGCTTTTGTAAGCGGAACGTCGGAAGTATATCAATAATGAATGCCTGTTTTGCGGAAGTGAACAGCAGTCACTCCATCATTTAATAGTTGACCATTCTCTACCAGAGCATAAACTAACCAATGGTCGCCACATTCCATCCGTTTGACTACTTTACATTCTAGATAAGCAAGAGCATCTTCTAAAATTGGGCAACCATTATTAGCTTCCTTTGTCTGAATGCCAATAAAACGATCTTCTCCCGGTGTAAAAGTTTTAATAAAATGCCTTTGTAAATTCTTCTTTTCCTCAGCTAATATATTCAACACAAATTGATCGCCTGTATGGGTCAAAGAT
The DNA here is from genome assembly GCF_000014265.1 of Trichodesmium erythraeum IMS101. Taxonomy (NCBI): domain Bacteria; kingdom Bacillati; phylum Cyanobacteriota; class Cyanophyceae; order Oscillatoriales; family Microcoleaceae; genus Trichodesmium; species Trichodesmium erythraeum. Next base: position 1,233,640 of record NC_008312.1, on the reverse strand, counting down.
TCTAAAGCCCGGTCTTTAGCAACAGCAACAGTTACACCAGGAGGATTAAAACTTGCTTGAGATACCCAAGAAGCTAACATAGCACTAGTGACATCCCCACGTTTGGCAGACATCACACATAAAGAACCCACAACCCTTCCCACTGCTTGAGCGGTGCGATCGCTTCCCGAGCCTCTTACAGAAGCTTTAGGTGAACGACGTTGTTGTGATTTAATCAAAGCTTGGGCAAAATCAATACCAGCTTCCTGACAAGTTTGAATCATCACATCATCTGGCTTAAATTTTACTCTAATAGGCTCAAAACCAAATTTATAGCCTGTATCTTTTAACTTACTTTCCAAAAAATCTATTGCTTCACCACTCCAACCAAAGGAACCAAATACTCCTGCTAATTTATCCTTAGAAGCTGTATTTAATACAATACCCAAAGCTGTTTGAATTTGAGTTGGTGCATGACCGCCGAGAGTGGGGGAACCAATAATAAACCCATCGCATTTTTCTACTACTTCCCTTATTTCATTAGATGTGGCAACTTCACAGTTAATTGATTCTACAGCTACCCCTGCTTTAGTTAAGCCTCTAGCGATCGCCTGGGCAACAATAGCTGTGTTACCATAAGCTGAAGCATAAAGTAAAACTACATTTAAGTCTCGCGAACTCTGTTCCTGACTCCACTTCCGATACAGATTGGTTAACTCCATCATCCCATAACGTACCAGTGGCCCGTGACCAGGAGCATAGAGTTTCACTGTTAACTCAGAAATTTTTTCCAGGGTAGAAAGTACTTGTTTGGCTTGAGCTGCATGGAGACAATCATAATAAAAGCGTCTATCTTCGCTATAAATAGTCCACCCTTCATCAGCAACTTGGTCTCCGCAAACATGAGCGCCGAAAAATTTATCTGTAAACAGAATTTGAGTTTGGGGGTCATAGGTCATTAGGCCATCTGGCCATTTAGGACTGGGAGTGGTGAGTAACTGCAATTTATGGCCACTACCTAAGTCAAGGGTATCTTCTCCTTTTACTACCTTAATTTTCAATTCTTCATCTTTAAAATAGTCTTTTAGGTTTAAAACACTAGGGTTTGAGCAGACAAAGGTAACAGATGGTGCTATTGCTAACAATTCTTTTAGGGTCCCTCCACGATTAGCATTAAAGTGACCGAGAATCACATAGTCAAGACGATGCAAATCTAAGCGTAGTTGTAATGATTCTAAATAATTTTGAGTAAATGATTCTCCGGGGGGGTCGATAACTGCGGTTTTTTCTCCTTGAATGAGATAGGAGTTGGCAGTGGTACCTTTTTGCAGGGAATATTCCACTTCAAATTTTAGTCTATCCCAGGTGCGAGACCTTAGTACTTTTGTATCTTGACCAATTATGACAACTTGAACGTCTTTTTTTTTTGTGGTTTCTAGCATAGTTAGTTATTTAATTTATACAAAACCCCTATAATGTTATATTTTATCATGTTGTAGCGATCGCTTCACTACAATTCTTAAACACCTATTCTCAGGGCTTATACCACAATACGGTTCAGATAAAACAAAAATTTGCATTTAAGCATCAATCATAGTGTATCCCCTCAATAATTGGGGGTAGGGAATGATTCTGCTGACCATGAGCAACTGAAGAAATGAACAGAAGCTTGAACACTGATAATAGTTGCCAGAGGAAGAATGATTCCCGCTTCACAGATGCGATCTTTAGATATACTCAAAAAAGCTGATACCCAACTTAAGAGCAGTGTCCACCAGGGACATAAAAGTCTAAGTACAGGACAAAAAGCTTGACTTATAGAATAGGAAAAGGCTTCATGGAATTTCAACCATAATATCCATAAAACCTGAATATTTGGGAGATTAGTTAACTAAAAATAACTTCTAAATTACCACTTTTATTGTCATGGTTCCAGAATTAATTTTTTTCCTTTATTTATGAGGATTAAGCAGTATTAAATTTCCTGATAATTTCTAGGTAAAGTTATTATTTATTTGGGAATAAATACAAGATAATCAAATAAAAAAGCTACTTTGCTTTCTTTAGCTTCTACTTTTTTTTAGTTATTGATATATATTATTTAACCATTTTATTTTTAATTTTTTGTTCTTAAAAATAACTAATTGTGAATGAAAGAGCTATTAATAAAATTAAATTATTCAGTCTCGTTTAATTAGCTTGATATACTTCTAGATTATAAACACTGCTTTTATAATTTTTAAATATTGCTTCTATTACCGTTCTCTAGATATAGATTTTTGAGCTTTTTCTGGGGATGATAAATTGCTCAAAATATACTTTTTTTGGAAACATATTTTTGACAATTTTTCTAGTTTTTATAATTTAGTAAATTATTTCTCTCTTGCATATTGGTAATCTTTTGATTTAATAATAATTTAGCTTCACCGATCTTGATTTTAATTATGCTAGTATTTCATATTTTATACCTCGTTTAATCATAGCTAATTTTTTTGATTTTAAAATAAAATATATATCTTTTTTTTGATATTTTTTCAGCTAATGGGATAGGAAAATACTATGGAATTTTCTATATACAGTTATAATTATTTTATGTGTTTTTAATGATTTTAAAACCCGAATAATGACTAGTTTTCGTTCTGTTATATTAATCGTTCTAATATATAGGTAAAATTTTCTATCGTATAGGTAAAGCACTCTTTTTTTTAGCTACAGTAGAATTAATTTTTTTTTCTGTACATTTTCCAAACTTCTTTTAGTGTATAATTTTATATATTTAAGTACATCCTAACTCTAGTTTGCTTTGAGACTATCCCCAAAAATAAATAAATTGGGACTAGAATAAAACTATGAAAAAACTTTTTTCAAACTGGTATAATTAAGAAATGACAAAACTAGGAAAACTATATGGATTAGGTATTGGGCCTGGAGACCCAGAGTTACTGACTCTCAAAGCACACCGAATTTTAACTACTGTTCCAGTAATTGCTTACCCTACTTCAGAAAACAGCAAATCTTTGGCACGAGCGATCGTAGCTAATGTTATTCGTTCTGACCAGACAGAAATTCCGATGTACTTGCCCTTTAATATTCACGAGTCATCCCAACCCTATTATGACCAAGCTGCCCAACAGATTAGTCAATACCTGGAATTGAAACAAGATGTAGCAGTTTTATGTGAGGGAGAACCGATGCTGTATGGCTCATTTATGTATATTTTTCAGCGACTTTCAGGAAAGTTTTCCACTGAAGTTGTGCCCGGAATTTCCTCCATAACGGCAAGCGCTGCTATGCTCAGTGTGCCAATGACTTACCGCAATGATGTCTTGACCATTATACCTGCTACTTTAGATGAGGTTAAATTACGCGATCGCCTAGCTGTTGCCGATGCGGTAGTAATTATCAAATTAGGCAGGCATTTTGCTAAAGTTCGCAATATTCTGGATGAGTTAGGGCTGTTGCAGCGGGCACTTTATATTGAAAGGGCAACCCAAACCGAGCAAAAAATTATTAGTATTACTGAGGTTGAACCAACTGAAGTTCCCTACTGGTCTTTAATTTTAATTCCTAGTCATTTCAATTAACGGTGAAGAGTTATCAGTTAACAGTACCTCTGAAACCAGAACATTGATCCTAATTCCCTAAGACTTTTATTATGGATAGTCAAAGAGACAGAATATCAGGTAATTGTCCTTAATATTAAATCCGGGAGTATTGGTACAATTAAATAATTGATTAGAACTTAGAACTCAGAAGTCAAAACTTAAGAGAAAATTGACTTAGGAAAAATTTCCGGCTTACCTGAAGATGAAACTTTTTTTGATATTGAATTACAGAGTTTTTCAGGTTGATCAACTACATCGCCATAACCAAAATTTTGTAGATACCTTGCATACAACCTCTCTAAAAGCAACCTCCCTACTGTAGTATACCGATATGAAAACTGCTATAAGGGGATTTGATATCAGAATGCCGCCCAAACATATTGCTAAGTAAAACAGCAATTTCCTCCCACTGGAGTCTGCTAAATAGTTAATTTTTTTCATCTCTTTAAAAAAATAAATTTCCCATCTTATTTTATAGTCAAAATAGTCAAATCAGACTTATAATTATCAACAACCAAAATCCTAGTAAGCAAACTAGAAATGCTAGAAGTAAACCAAGCAGAGTCAATCATTTTAAGCCTTGTACAACCCCTAGATGCTGACAAGGATGTAGAGACAATAGACCTATTAAATTCATCAGGACGGATATTAGCTAACCCAGTTGTCAGTAAACTTGATTTTCCTCACTGGGATAATTCAGCAATGGATGGCTATGCCCTCAAATTTGCAGATGTTAAAGACTGTAGCCCAGAAAATTCCATATCTTTGGAAATTGTAGAAGAAATTCTTGCAGGGTCTAAGCCTCAAAAGCAAATTCAACCAGGGCAAACAGCTCGTATTTTTACAGGTGCTTGTATGCCCATAGGAGCAGATACTATTGTTATACAGGAGGTGACCCAGCGAGAAGGTAATAGGGTACTTATCCTAGAAGCTCCAGAACCCCAAGCATTTGTGCGATATCGTGGATCATTCTACAAGGCAGGTACTCCTGTACTCAACCCGAGAATTTACTTAGGTGCTGCTGAAATTGCTGTTTTAGCAGCACTCCAATGTACTCAAATTAACGTATATCGGCGAGTAAAAGTAGGAATTTTTTCTACTGGTAATGAATTGGTTAAACCAGATCAACCTCTAAAATATGGTCAGATAGTAGACTCAAATGAATATGCTTTAACTATAGCTCTAGAGAAAATGGGGGTGGAAGTAATAAAATTTGGTATTCTGCCAGATGAACCAGAAATTTTGCAAAAGACTATTGCTGAAGCTATTTTAAATACAGATTTTTTACTTTCTACTGGTGGAGTATCAGTGGGAGACTATGATTATATTGAGGAAATTATTACAGAGTTAGGAGCGGAAATTCATGTTCATTCTGTAGCGGTTAAACCAGGAAAACCATTAACAGTAGCAAGTTTTCCTAATACTAAATGTTTATATTTTGGTTTACCAGGAAATCCTGTTTCGGCTTTAGTGAGTTTTTGGCGGTTTGTGCAACCTGCGCTGAAAAAGTTAGCTGGAGCGAATGAGGCAGAATGGGGACCGGAGTTTGTGAGGGCGCGGCTGCTTCAAGATTTAAATTCTAAGAATAAACGGGAGACTTATCTCTGGGGTCAGTTAAATTTAGGAAATGATGGTTATGAATTTAAGCTTGCAGTTGGTAGTCATTATTCGGGAAATTTAATTAATTTAGCAGGAGCGACAGGTTTAGCTGTTGTACCGTTGAATGAAAATTTTATTCCGGCGGGTGAGTCTGTGCGAGTATTGAAAATTAATTAATGGTTATTATACTCCTAGGTGGAACTCAGAAGTCAGAAGGCGCGAATTCAAAAGTAATTCTTGAATAGGTTTGAGGATTTATAATTGTGCGCGTCTTGTTTATGTAGTACTGTAATATCATCTCCGGTTAAATACGTGTCTTTTGAGTTTATTATATAATAAAACAAGAGGTTTAATAATTAACTAGGGGATGAAATTACTATGGCATTTATTAGTCCGAAAACTGATTATGCTTTTAAGAAAATATTTGGTTCTGACCAAAGTCAAGACATATTAATTAGCTTTCTCAATGCGGTTATTTATGATGGAAAAAACCAGATTAAATCTCTAATAATAATTAATCCTTATAATCCCGCTCAGGTACAAACTTTAAAGGATAGTTATTTGGATGTTAGAGCAGTATTGGATGATGATTCTCAGGTGATTATTGAAATGCAGGTAGCTAGTGTTACTGCTTTTGATAAGCGGGTGGTTTATAATTTGGCAAAAACCTATTCTACTCAATTAGGTCCGCGCCAAGGTTACAGGCATTTAAAACCAGTTATTGGGGTGACAATTACGGATTTTGAAATGTTTCCAGAAATAGAGGATGTTGTTAATTCTTTTGCGTTTTTAAATGAGAAAAAGTTCTTTAAATATACAGCGGCAGAAATGCGGTTAGTTTTTGTGGAGTTGCCGAAGTTTAATAAGTCATTGGATGAGTTGGAAAGTTTAGTGGATAAGTGGATTTATTTTATTAAAGAGGCGGACAGTTTGGAGGTTATTCCAGAAATTTTGGGGGAGGTTTCGGTGATAGAAAAAGCTCTCAATATTGCTAATGAAATTAATCTAAGTGTTAAGGAATTAGAGTTGCTAGAACAACGGGCAATTATGGCACAAGATGAGAGTGGGCGTATACTTTTTGCTGAGGAAAAAGGAGAGAAAAAGGGTCGAATTAAAGGGACAATTGCTATGATAATACTTTTACTCAAGGAGCGTTTTGACAAAGTTCCAGAAGATGAAATTGCTACTCAGCTTGATGGTCTATCTTTGGCATATTTGGAGAGTTTAACTAAGGCAGTTTTAAGGTTTAATAATCTTGATGATTTATCTAATTGGTTGGCAAATAGGTAGGTATCATTTCAGTTATCAATTATTAGTACAATGGTAGGGAGAATTAAAACCTGATTTTATTGATAATAAGTTAGGTTTCTCTATCTGTCATAAATTATTTATTTCAGGATTTTTTATTGCAGTTAGAGAATCATAAAAATAGTTTGTAAATATCTTTTTTGTTGGGAATATATCTATTCATAAAACTTGAGAATTGACTACAATTATCAGAATTACCAATCATCATCTTCTTCTTCCTCAATTACACTAATTTGTTTTGCATAGCGTTTTCCATTTTTTTCTTTGACCTCAACTTCTACTAACTCTCCTTCGGTTAATTGAGATATAGACTCAGTATTCATGTATTTGTCGTTAAAGAAAATGTCTAAGGTTCCATCATCTGGACTAATTCTACCCCTGTATAACTTTTCTTTTTTATCATACCGAATGTATTGCACTGAACCTGTTATAAAGAAGGTTGGCTGAGTACCTGTGGCGATCGCTCTCTGAATTTTGTGATATAATTCTTGGAAACTGGTATTATTAGGAGCAACTTTTAGTGCCCGCTCACAATATGCTAATGCTTCTTCTTGTTTTCCTAATGTAGATAAAATACGGGTTATACTGGGAATAATTATCCTTAAACCTCGGATGTTGCCTAATTTGACATCAATTTCAAACCCTTGAGACAATTCTTCAACAGCGCGTTCGTTCTGTCCGCGGTTGCAAAATATTTTTCCTCTTGCTGTATATACTTTTGCTAGGTGAGGTTCATTATTTAGTTTTTTTCCTAGTTTAATGCTTTGGTTAAAGTACATAAAGGAACGCTCATGAGCTTCGTCTTCTTCCAGATGAGCCATAACTTGTCCTAAGCTATTGGCTATAATAGCTTGTCCTAATTCATCCCCAAGTTTTTCGGCAAAACTGTAACTTTCTTCTAAGACTTTCTTTGCTTCTTTCCATTTCTGTTGTTTTTCTAGAACACTGCCTAGGGTACTCATCACTTTTGTTAAACCTGGTAAATAATTGTTATCTTTAAAAATTTCGACGCTTTCCTTGAGGAATTTTTCGGCTGTTTCAAATTCTTTTTTTGATTTATAAATTATGCCTAAATTATGTAATGCCCACGCAGTTAAAAAATATTGATCTTTGAAATTTTGGCTGATATTAATTACTATTTCAAAAGCCTGCTGTGCTTCATCTAGTTTCCTCTCTTTTTTTAGCAACTCTCCTAGAGAATTCCAGCTAATAGCAAGAGATTTTTGGTCATCCAGACTTTTAGCGTTCTCTATTTGTTCTTTCAAAGCTTGTTGTGCTTCCTTTAATTTCCTCTTTTTTTGCACTCTTTCTAAACGCTTCCAGCCAAGAGTAAGAGACTGTTTATGATTGAAGTCTGTATTCTTGATTGTTTTTTCAAAAGCGTGCTCTGCTTCCTTGAGTTTCTCTTGTTTTTCTAACACTCCTCCTAAACAATTCCAGCCAATAGCAAGTCCATGTTTGTCATCAAGACTTTTAGCGAGGTCTATTTCGGTTTCAAAAGCGTGCTGTGCTTCCTTGAATTGACCTTGTTTTTCTAACACTCCTCCTAAACAATTCCAGCCAATAGCAAGTTGATGTTTGTCATCAAGACTTTTAGCCAGCTCTATTCCCTTTTCAAAAGCCTGCTGTGCTTCCTTGAATTGACCTTGTTTTTCTAACACTCCTCCTAAACGGTTCCAGCCAATAGCAAGTCCATGTTTGTCATCAAGACTTTTAGCCAGCTCTATTCCCTTTTCAAAAGCCTGCTGTGCTTCCTTGAATTGACCTTGTTTTTCTAACACTCCTCCTAAACGGTTCCAGCCAATAGCAAGTCCATGTTTGTCATCAAGACTTTTAGCCAGCTCTATTTCCTTTTCAAAAGCCTCCTGTGCTTCCTTGAATTTACCTTGTTTTTCTAACACTCCTCCTAAACAATTCCAGCCAATAGCAAGTTGATGTTTGTCATCAAGACTTTTAGCCAGCTCTATTCCCTTTTCAAAAGCGTGCTGTGCTTCCTTGAATTTACCTTGTTTTTCTAACACTCCTCCTAAACAATTCCAGGCAATAGCAAGTTCACGTTTGTCATCAAGACTTTTAGCCAGCTCTATTCCCTTTTCAAAAGCCTGCTGTGCTTCCTTGAATTGACCTTGTTTTTCTAACACTCCTCCTAAACAATTCCAGCCAATAGCAAGTCCATGTTTGTCATCAATACTTTTAGCGAGGTCTATTTCGGTTTCAAAAGCCTGCTGTGCTTCCTTGAATTTACCTTGTTTTTCTAACACTCCTCCTAAACGGTTCCAAGCAATAGTAAGAGACTTTTTATCATCAAGACTTTCATCAATTGCTATTTGTGCTTTAAAAGTTTCAATAGCTTTTTCCGTCTTACCTTGTTTCTTATAAACACCACCTAGTACATTTAGTACTTTAGAATGGCGCTTCCCCCGCGTATCTATATCTTCAATTTTTTGATCATCAGATGAAATATCTTTTGCAGAAATTAAGATTTCTTCTGCTCGTTCAAATTCTTCTACAAAAGACCAATACCGACCTTGGTGCATTTGACATCTAACTATTGTATACCAATCATCAAATTGTTCTGCCCAAGTTTGAAGTCTTTCCATCAGACTAATTCCCTGTTCCCAATAGCCATAATGTTCAAATAACGGCTGCAACTTTAAAACAAATTCATAAGCTTCCTTTCTACTCTCCGTCGTCTGACCCCAATAACTCTGCAACCACTCAGCAGCTAAGAACACATCACTCAAATCTGTAGCAACTTCCGCAATAACCGTCTCATCCTCCAAATCATCAAACTGTAACCGCTCCACAAAAAACTGAGCATGACGTTCCTGAGCCAAACTCAGCAAATTCCTATCTTGAGCAACAGACCTAGCATACTCCCGCACCAAAGGATGTAATACAAAACGGTCCTGTTGAACTTCCTCAGAATTCAACAACGATACCTCATACAACTTATTTAAAAAATCCTCAGCATCAAACTCATCCTCACAACCCCCTGCTGCCATTGCCGTTCTCAGAGCAAACCCATCCTCCCCACAAACCCCCAGACAAGCAAAAAAATCAATTTCCTCCTCCTGCAAAAACTCCAAACTCAAATTCAAACAAGCTACCACATTAAAATCTGGATCTTCCCCCAAGCGTAGTCGTGGTAAAAGTCTCAATTGCTCCTTTTGCCTTTGTAGAGAATCAGCATAAGTAGCCAGCGATCGCCTTTTTCCCCGCAGAGTACCACCTGCAACCTGTAGGGCCAAAGGTAACCTACCAACAACTTCAGCTATCCGTTTTGCTGCAGCTAAGGCATTATCAATCTCACTTTGACCCACAATATTCCTCAGTAAGTCCAGAGCATCATTTTCCGGGAGCGATCTTAACCTAATTGTAGCAGTTTCAGACAAATCCAAAGAAACAGGCAAATTCTGCTTTCTAGTAGTAACAATTATAGCACAACGGTTTCCCCCCGGACGTAGTACCTTAATTTTCGCCTCTTCCGCATTATCAAAAATCAGCAACATCCGCCTGGGAGCAAAGAACCTTTGCATAATCTCCCTAGCTTCTATATCATCATCCTCATCAATAGGATGGCCAATGATTCTCGCCAACTGACGGGCAATACTATTGACATCCTTTTTATCCACTCGCAAACCTATCACTCCGTCAGGAAACTCATACCGATGGACAGTAGCAAAATGATAAGCTAAAGCAGATTTACCAACTCCGCCTCCTCCCGTCAACCCCACAATACTGCATACTTTCTCACCCTCCTGAAACAGCAGTAAATTTTCCAACTGTTTCAGCTCATCCCTGCGCCCAGTAAACGTCGAAATATCTGACAGTGGGAGCTTAAAAAGATGATTATTGACAGGTGGATTGCTTTTTGACTGGCCATCATTTCCGAAAAAAGGTAGGATGTAACCTCATGATCAATCCTCTGAGAGGTTTCCAGGTTTTAGACATCACACCTTCGGTATCCATCTCCAATTCATAGGAAGCGATCGCCGGAATTAAAGGTATAGCAACTTTCAATTTAGCAGAAGCTGATCTCTCCAAACCATCCAACCTAGCTCGAATTTCTGCCAACAAAGCCAACATTTCCGGAGGGTACTCAGCAAAAGAACCTTCAAGAGAAGTAACTGCTTGCTCAACTTGTACCAACTGACTGGCCGCCTGATCTTCAGGAATAACAACCTCCTGCATGGGATAAAGCTCCCAGTATTCCTTTTCATAACGAAAAATATCCGGTAAGACTTCTGTCTTAATGCGTTGCTGTATTTCAAACTTTTTATCACTACCGGGAGAGATAATAGCTAGCTCTTTTTCAAAAGACCCCAGTTTTTCGTAAAGTATTTTAATCGTTTTCTCTAAATCAGCTAACCGTTGATGAATATAAACCATAAATGTTTATCCTAAAATAAAATTTATTGAAATATAGCAGTTTATTAAAATATAGTAACCCCCATCATTATAAGACATTTTCAAACCGTTAAATTTAGATAGTTTCCATTTGACTTTTGAATAGGTAACTTTTGACCTTTCTTGGAGAGCGATCGCTTAAACTAGCAAAGAGAAAACTATATCCTCCTCTGTCCCTATTAATTTTATTTTCATTGTGTAAATTTTATATAATTTTTGTAAACTTTTATGAACTTGAGCCCGAACTTAAACCCAATTTTGTAGTAAATAGGTTAATTTAATCAGGCAAAAGATCTAAATTTTATTATGTAGATAAATGGTTGATCACTTAACAAAACACGAGGAAATACACCAACCATTAAGAAACTTCAAAAACCTAAATAATATTAAATAAAATTTCAAAAATTGATGTATTTCTCCCAAACAATGCTATACTTAATGCAAAACTTTTATCATCAAACAATTAGTAAGATTCAATAACATTAAGAGGAATTACTACTAGCCAATAATTGTATATAATTCTGATATTTATTTGTCCCCGACTCTTCAACTTCCTGGCTCCCGGACTCCGCAGCTCCTAAACTTCCCGGCTCCTCAACTTCCACACATCCCTACTTAGGAAAACATCGAAAAGTTTTTTAGATTTGATATTACTCAGAACTTATAACTAGATAAAACTTCTCAACTTTTTAGTTTTGAATTAAGTCTGAAATTAATAATCAGTTTGAGCAGAATAAGAAACAAAATTAGCCAAAGGCATCCACAACTTTTCAGTTGAGTCAAAACACTGCCAACTTTTACCCTCATCCAAATAACAAATCAAAACCCGATCATTTTGATAGTCAGAAAAATACTCTGCAAAACATAAAAAAGGATGAGTTTTACGACTCAACCTTTTAGCAATAGCCAAATTTGGACATTCAATAGTTAAAATAGTTTCTTCATGCACATAAGCAAGAGAAAAAATGCACTTTCGTAGAATAGCCCTCAGCCAACTTTCCGTATGGTCAAAATACTTATCTATCAGTTGATTTGTCAAAGCTTTTTCTAAAGAACGATCTAATGAATCGTATTTTTTTAGGTGAGCCATATTTAAATCTGAACCTTAAACTGCAGTTGCTTTATTTTATTTGCCAACATAATTAATATAAACCTTTAAATGCCAGAATCAAAACTGGCTTATTCTTACTAAGTCATCAAAACTTAACCATGCCTACCTATACCGGAATTTCTAGCGAAGCATTTCGCCATCCCCTAGATCGACAAGCTGAAGATGCATTACGCAACGTACCTGGATTTGACTTAATTGCCAGTAAATTTGTAGAATTTATTTATAAACGCCCACAATATGTTTATTTAATGGGCAATGGAATTAAAGTTGGGCCTCGTCAATATGCCAGTATCTATCAAATATTTCGAGGATGTGTTATAGATTTAGACATATCACCTGAACCGACCCTATTCGTCTCTCAAGATCCCCAAGTAAATAGTTATTCCCTAGGCAAAGATCAACCCATTATCGTTTTAAATACTGGTCTCTTAGACTTATTAAATCAAGCAGAATTAAAAACCGTACTAGCTCACGAACTAGGACATATTAAGTGTGGCCACCCAATCTTAAATCAGATGGCAACTTGGGCAATGGGTATTGCTTCAGCGATCACAGACGTAACTTTTGGTTTAGGTAATTTAGTTAGCAGTGGGTTAATTTTTGCCTTTTACGAGTGGCGACGCAAAGCTGAATTATCAGCAGATCGAGCTGCTCTTTTAGTCATGGACGACCTAAATTTAGTTATGCAAACTATGATGAAAGTAGCTGGAGTCAGTAATAAGTATGCAAATGAGTGTAGCCTAGAAGAGTTCATTCGTCAGTCTGATGATTATCAAAGCCTAGACCAAGATGGCCTAAATCAAGTTTATAAATTTTTGCTTTACAATGGTGGTCAGGGTCTAATGTTGAGCCATCCTTTCCCAGTAGAACGACTGCGCTACTTGCAAAACTGGGCAAATTCTGCTGAATATCGTCAAATTCATGCTGGTAACTATAAATGTGCTACTAGTGAGGGTGCTGTTGAGGTCGAAGTAAACTCTCCAGAAAATGAAGCAGATGCTTTGCGTCGTGAAATTCAAGACTTAAAACAAGAAATTAACCGGATAAAGTCAAGATAACATGGACTAGGGCAACAGGGCAATAGGGCAATAGGGCAATAGGGAAGTGGGGGGGTAGGGGACTCAGCAAGTCGGCAGGTCAGCAAGCCTGGGACTCGGAGAAATTGAGGTAATTAATAGAATTATAGATAGTGGTCCATTGCCATAGTCATGCATTGTCCGCCATGTTTCTTCAACAGACAAATGGGATCATTTTGCTCCTGTGCAGTGGTATTCCTTTTTCCCGTATATCGTTACCATAAAGGACTAGTACCATAGCACTAAATTTTTTGTCCTCAACAAAAAAAATCTGTTGTCAGGGAAAAGATAGATATCCTATGATATTTGCCTAGAGCGATACTAGCAATTAAAAATTTTTCCGGAAATTAGATTATATTAAGATGTAGTTAAAAATATAACTATTGTAGAAATGTATTTAATCTATTTATTAGTAATTGCTTGATTCTTTCAAAAGTTTATGGCCGAATGCTGACAACTAGCCTATAATTTTTTCTATGCAGACTATAAAAAACAATCAGCTATACAAAACAATCAGGAGTTTCTAATTATGTTACAAGATAAGAAATCCAATGGCTATACCAAACCACCCCTATTTTGGGGTATAAGCAAAGCAGGAGCGATCGCTTTAACAGTAGGAGCTACAGTATTGGGATTTACTAATCCTCCTAGAGATGAATATGTTAATTATGCTTCTAATAAACTGGCAACTCAGATTAAAGAATCTGTTTGTAAAGAATCTAAAGTGCCAGACTTTTTGAATGATTATACAGAAAGTTTAATTAAGAGTTGTGAAAAGTTAATTAAAAGTCAAAGAACTACTATTAAAGAATTAATGGATAATGCCACCAGACGTCAAAACTTAATATTATTTAGTACTTATACAACTGAATTTCATGGTAATAGATATCATACTATTGGTGGGGTGGGAAACTTTCTTACATTTCCACCAGAGAAAATTGATAAAAATTAATGACAATTCATGCTTACTTGCTAACCTTTGTCGGGATATTCAATAGAATATCCCGACTCGACTGATATGCCTAAATATGTAGGCCTTTGTAGAACAAAATGAAACCCAAGAAAGCCTTATTGTCCCTGGGTTACCCTTACAGAATGTTACTACATCCACCAGAGCTAGCCCTACAATTAAGGATATTCTATAGGCAAAGGTTCAATATCAAAAACATCCAGACAGGCACTAGCAATTTGACCAGAATTTAATGCAGCGAATAAATCTGATTCTACCAAGTGCTTGCCTCGCGGAACATTAATTAATTAAATAAGCTCCTGGAGGCAAAGCCGAAAAAAATTTATGGCAAAGAATACCTTAAGTTTGTAGCGTGACTAGTAACAAACAGGCGATCGCCTGACATTATTCTAAGAAAACTTAAACTGTTCCTTCCCGTGAAAGCACTCCACTCCTACAAATGCTTTAGGAGTTCTACTCCAGCCATGAACAGGAAAACCCATCAATTTTAGTTTTTTGGCAACCATCAAGCCAAAGTTCCCCAAGACCAAAACCCCCACAGTCAATGAAGTAGCATCTTGTACAGATAAATATTTCCAACATTGTGATGTCTGTAATACTTGATATTCAAGCAACCGCCCTTGAAAAATCAAAACAGCCATAGTCACATACTCTACCATTTGCAACCTTTTGCTTTCACAGACCAAACGCACAATAGAGATATTATCTGGTAAATGTGGATCTTCTAAAATTCTATTAACACCTGCTCCTAGAGACATAATTAACTTCAAGTAGTGAAACCTGTTTAAGAGCCATATTGCTACACAACACTACCGGGAACGCTGTTTCATTAAGTTGATACATCATTCCCAAATAGTAAGTGGTCAAAAAAAAATTGTTTATAGTAGAGTCTTAGCCCTAAGAAAAATAAAGCTAAAGCCCTACTACAAAACTTAATTATAAATATTCAACCAGAGATGATATTACTCAGTCTTTGTTTTAATACATCTGCTAAACTCCCTATAGGCACTTTCATTTGTTCTCCAGTTCTTAAATCTTTTAAACTACACATATTAGCTGCTGCTTCCTCAGAGCCAATAATAATGCAAAAAGGAATTTTCTGCTTATCAGCTTGTTGTAATTGTTTTCCAACTCCACGACCATCAAAACTTGTTATAACATTCATCCCACTACGACGCAATTTTTGGGAAACATCCAAATAAGTAGCCATCAAACTTTCCTGCATATTCACAACCATAACTGTTGCTGGAGTAGGAGCAAAAGATTCCAGAATACCCGCCTTTAATAAACGACTCATTAATCTAGTTAAACCAATAGAAATACCAACCCCAGGCATTTTTTCCCCAATAAACGTTCCAACTAATTCTTCATATCTACCCCCAGAACAAATACTTCCTAAAGCTTCATGCCCTATTAAAGTCGTTTCATAAACTGTACCTGTATAATAATCTAATCCCCTAGCTATTGATAGATCAATACAAAAACGTTGGTCTGAAACTCCCAAATTTCTGACCCCAGAAATTACTGTTTCTAACTCATAAATTCCCTGACTTAAAACCTCAGAATTTTCCACAGTTTTTGTCATACTTTTCAACTTATCTAAAACATCATCAACGGTACCCTTAATATTAGTAAAATCCCAAACTTTTTCTACTTGATCTTCAGATAAACCAATTTCTTTCAAAGCTTTTTTTACCTTGACTTCTCCCACTTTTTCCACAGTATCAACAATCCGAATACAGGAAACAATATTCTCTACTAACACACCCACAGATGCAAAAAAACCAGTCAAAACCTTACGATTATTAATCCTTATTAGAAAATCTCCAATTTTAATAGCTTCAAATATTTCAGCAATAATAGCTGGAATTTGTGCATCATATAATAAACTTAATTTTCCTCTACCTACAACATCAATATCGCATTGTCTGAACTGTCGAAAACGACCATCTTTTGCCCGCTCACCTCGAAAAACCACATCCATTTGATAACGAGCAAAAGGAAAATTTAAAGCATTTAAATGCCGAGCAATATAAGCAGCTAAAGGAACAGTTTGGTCAAATTTTAACCCCCTTTCTTCTGAACCACTATCTCCTGCTTGGTCTTTTTCTGCCTGACGATTTGGAGGTAAAATTGGAGATAAACCATAAACAATATTATCCCCTTGATTTCCTTTAGCTTGTAGTACTTCTAAACGTTCTACTGCTGGAGTTTCAATAGGTGTAAATCCGTAGCGTTCAAACACCTGACGAATTGTATCCATTAAATAACTTTCCAATCGTTTTTCACCAGGTAGAAATTCGGGAAAACCACTCGGACAACTATAATTAATTTTATCTGCTTTTGCCATTTTTAACCTCAGATATTTTTTTCTTTAGAGCAGAGAGTAAGTAGGGATTTTGCATAAAGTCGTCCCCTGGTCATAGGAATTAAGAGCTAGAGTTATTAGGTAGGAATGAGGTATCTGTGCTCTTAGCCTATAACCTTTAAAAACATTTTTATTCCTTACTTTTTATTCCTGCCAAAAAGAGCTCCAAATAAACCACCCGCTTGCTCAGTTTTATTTACTTTCTGTTTAGTTTTACTTGCTACCTCAGTTTTATTTACTTTCTGTTTAGTTTTACTTGCTACTTTACCTGTTTTTTTCCTATCATTATTACTAGATTTAGCTTGTTCCAATATTTTTTGTACCTCTAATGCTTTTGGATCTTTAGGGTTTAATGATAGAGCTTTTTTAATTTCAATTTTTGCCATTGTATTTTGATTTTGGTGTAAATAGCAAAATCCTAATAAAGCATGATAACGACTATCATTTGGATCTGTTTTTAGAGTACCTTTCAACTCCAAAATTGCTTGAGCATAATTTTTCGTAGAAATGAAAGTTTCTGCACGACGGCAAGCTTGATCTACCAAAGAATTTTGAGCCTTTGGTTTTATAGTTGTAGATTTATTGTTATCTTTAGGTGGTTGTGTTGGTGGTCGCTGTGGCATTACATAATCTTGATTTTGAGTTTGTTTACGTAGAAGATAAGCTAAGTTTAGCTCACTAATTTCTCCTGTAATTTCTAAAGTTTTATCTAAATATTGATACTGGCGATCGCTCAATTCTTGAATAGCTAATTTATATGTTTTTTTGTAATTTCCCCCGTGAGCAATTTGTTTAGCTATATCAGTTTTCAGTTCAATCTGACTACGGTTATAAGTAATATTATTCCTTAATTCCTTAAGGACGACAAAAAGTTCAGCGCGCTCCTTTTTCTTAGAAAATTTATTATAAGCTGGACTCACAAATTTAGATAATAACTCATTAGCCAATTCCTTATCTATATCCTTTTCAAAAGGACAGGTATCAGGGTGTAAACGACGTGCCAGCCACATATATCTTTTCCGAATCTCATCAAACTCCGCATCCAGAGAAACTCCTAAAATTGCATGATGGTCTGTAAAATCAAATTTAAATAATCCCTGTGAAAAAATAAACATTATAAATACTCCTCAAATTTCTATTAAATGTAATTTATAGTATTGTTCATAATTAGTAGACAAAAATACAGAAGTTCTATGAAACATTCCTACAAGGATTTTTCTTCTTATATAGAATCTAGTTATATAGTATATATTTAGAATTCTATAATTACTTCAATTTACCCTACCCCCTACCTCCAACTAGAGAATAACTCTTCAACCGGATTTGATATTAAGGATATGTTCTATATTTCTGAAAATAGCTGTAGTATACGGTAATTATACTTGTGTAATGTATAGATGTGAATCAACAATACCAAACATGAAACACATCCAAAAACGGTGATGAAACCCTTGCGCCGCCATTCCCAAATCAATCAGTATTTTTTTTAGATGTCTATAGAAGTAAGACGCTCCCACTGCCATTCCCTACCTCAGAAGTCAGAAGTCATCCATGACTGAATGTACAAGCCCTATTTTCCTGCTGGTATGCAAATTTTCTGTGAAATGAATTGTTAGTTAGACCCAAATCATGAAAATAGATTACCATTATAATTTACAACCACTAGTATTCCGTATTCCAATGAGCTAAAGGTGGAGTTTCAATCAAAGCTTTACTCATCAAATCGTGAATTTTGCCATTAGTAGCTAAAATTTTGCCCGACTTGATATCGAAAGGACTACTATTGTAAGCCGTCACTTTTCCTCCTGCTTCTTCTAAAACCACTATACCAGCAGCTATATCCCAAGGAGACAAACCTCTTTCCCAATAACCATCTGCACGACCACAAGCAATAGAAGATAAATCATAAGAAGCACATCCGGAACGTCTTACTCCTTGAGTTAAATGACACATTTGGCAAAACTCTTTATAGTTATTATCTGTTGTTTCCCGACGGTCATAAGCAAAACCGGTAATTACTAAACTTTTTTGTAAAGTAGTAGTTTTAGAAACAGAAATTGGCTTTCGGTTGCGAGTTGCCCCCAACCCTTTAGCAGCACGAAACAATTCTTCTAGAATTGGATTAAATACTACTCCCACCTGTGGGACTCCATCAATTAATAATCCTACCGAAGAAGCTGAAAAAGGATATTGGTGAGCAAAATTAGTAGTACCGTCCAAAGGGTCTATTGCCCATAGATATCTACTTTTTCTACTTCCCAACTCTCCTGCTTCTTCGCTCAAAATGCCATGCTCTGGCAAATGTCGTTGTAAAACTTTAATGATCACCTCTTCTGCTGCTTTGTCTGCTTCAGTTACCAAATTTCCTGGACTACCTTTTTCTTGAATATTTTGGAGATTACCCCAGTAAGATATTAACTCTGCACCACCAGCAAGAGCAGCTTCAGTCGCAATATCCAAGAAAAATTCTAATTCCTCTATACTCATAAAAAATAATTAACTTGATTAATATTAAGACGAAAAACTAATAATTTACCTATAACCTGTAGTATTTTATATCAGATAAGCTGATCTAAAAGTTAGTTTTAAAGCCTTTTCCACAAGGCCGCAACTTTTTAGTTGTTTTTTTTGGATACATATGTTATTTTAATTAGTTAACCACCTATATTTAGTCCGAGACAAAAAAACTGATATGATAGGTAGACAAGGGATTTGACTAGGGTCAAGGTTTCACGCTCACCGTCTGAAAAGAGTTGCTTTTGCAGTTTTAAACTTCCCTGAGTTTGAGCTTAATAGAATTCTCACCGCGCCTAAAAACGACTGGAGAATTCTAACTAAAATCTACTATCTTTTTTTATCAAGATTTTGTCTACGAAATTGTGCAGGAGTTTGACGCATTGGTTGGTCTGGGTTCCAAATACCTAGTCCCATAATTCTAGCTCTTTCTTGAGCATGAATTAGACGTTCCATGTACTTAGTATTAGGAAAATCTGGCTTTGCTAAAGCCCAACCTTCTTTTACCAAAAATTCATTGATTAGTTTTTTTTCTAGCCAAACATAAGCTAGTAGGTTATCGAATCTATCTTTCTCCTCAACATCAAATTCTAAGAATACTTCTTGCCCCAAAGTTAATTTTTCTAGTTGAATTTTTGCTTCTTGTCCCCAAGGTTTTTGTCTAATATCTGGCGCTTGAATACCAATTAGGCGAATTGGTTCTAGTACAGGTACAGCCACGGAACGGTCAGCTATTTCTATAGTTTGGCCACTAACCACCCTTTCTACTCTAGTCATTTTGTCTGAGTTAAAGTAATGGTTTTGACAACTAACTAAAAATATGGAGGCCATAAGTAGATAAATTATTCTAGTCTTCATCCAATGGCAGTCCAATTCGCATCTTTCCTTTACCAAAGTAGCGACCAAATTGTAGTTCATACACTTCATCTTCATCCTGTGTTTCTACGAATAGGTCAGAACGAGCATAACTAACACATAAAAGGGCATAACCTTGTTTTTGTAGCTCTAGGGATAGCCCCATTGCTTCAGGTTGATAGACAAGGCCCGAGATGACTCTAACTGCACAAGTAGTACAAGCGCCATTACGGCAGGAAAATGGTAATTCTACTCCTTGGTTCTCAGCGCTGTGAAGAATGTAGCGATCTTCGGGAACTTGGAGTCTATAATTGTTATTATTTTGGCGATCGTGTATGTGAATCTGGTGATAAGAGGACATAACGTTTTTAGATTTTATGGTTATTTCTCAGGATGCTTGACTTTAGTTATTGATGATATGACTAAAAGGTAGCTTATATACTTATACTCGGAAGGCAAAAGTTTATTAAAAAAGTTTTTTAGCTTATTCCAATTTCAAAGACAATTAACTGTTTTACAGAAGTCAAAAGTCGCCTCCCCCCTTACCTTCCCCAAGGGTGAAATTCATGTATTTATGGATTAAGATTTTCAATATTCAAAACTTTGACCCACTCAGTAATTTTAGGAAATTCTTTCACATCTTATGTTTGAAACTATTTGTGACATCTTTAAGGTTAATTGGTATTAGTGCATATTGCTACTGTTAATCTTATTTGATATTGGTCCAAAATCCTAGAGAAAATTTTTTTCTTTCAGGGGGTTGCTAAATTTAAGTTGTTTCTGCTATTATAGTGTAATTGCGGTTAAATTAAAGATTATATAATATTGTTTTCTGGAGAGGTGGCCGAGTGGTTTAAGGCGCAGCACTGGAAATGCTGTTATGGGGTGACTCATACGGGGGTTCGAATCCCCCCCTCTCCGTTTTTAAAATTAGCTTTCAGTAATTTGCTAAAACTTAGGTTCTGTTCTATTTGTTTCCATGGGTCTATCTCTTATCTAAGAATAGGTTTATAGGAACTTATCAAACTTTAGGTTCTGGTTTAATGGTTTAAGTTGTTTAACAACATAAATAAGTTTGAGTTATTAATCAAGACTTTGGCTTAGTCCTCTCAAAATTACCGAATTTAATATTTTGATTATCTCCTGTAATAAACAAGTTGTTCTAATTATTTGTTCTAATTATTAAATACTTTTTTTGGTGTTAATTGATTTGGGATATGGTAATAATATATCTATCTTTAATCAACTATAGAAAAAAAATTTAACTTATATAGGAAGGGTGGATAAAAATGAAAAATTTATCATCAAAAAATAGGATAATATTAAAGAGAAAATTAGGTTAGATTAGATTAGCGATCGCTGAGTGTATCTCCCCAAAAGCTTTGAACTTAGTTCAAATATGTACAAAAAATGCAACAGTTGTTGGGATAGCTACATTAGAAGTAGAACTATCTAAGATGTGTTTGCTGAAAACTATAGCTGTCCTTATGAATGCTAAAAATTTTTCTTCTGTGCCACTGATATTAATGATATCAATATTATATTACTGAGGATATCAAGTTCCCCAAAAACTACGATGGAGTGGGAGTATAAGTAATTGAGCAAACCACCAAAAATATTGAAAAACTACCAAAATGTTAGTATGAGGACTTAGGCACCAACGCTATATCTAGTAGGGTCAATTCGCGATTTGTCCCTAAAAATAGGGTATTATCTAGGAGTTTGGGTAAGTCTATCTGCTCAGGAGTCAAATTTTCAGGGAGATCTTAAATATAAATACTTACTGAATCATAGAAAGATTAGTTTTGTTTAAAATAAAAAATAACGTTGGGTCATTGGTAAAACATAGGCAGGTTCACAAGTTAATAGTTCACCATCTGCTCTCACTTCATAAGTTTCAGGGTTTACTTCTATTTTAGGTGTAGCTTCATTTAGTTTCATGTCTGCCTTGCTAATATTTCGTGTATTACTCACAGCTACAGCAGGGGTTTTTAAATTGATTTTTTTAGGTATCTCAGCGTCTAATGCCTCTTGAGAGACGAAAGTTAAAGAAGTACTGGAAGTTGCACCACCAAAGCTACCAAACATGGGACGCATATATACAGGTTGGGGTGTCGGAATACTAGCATTGGGGTCCCCCATTTGTGCCCAAGCGATCGCACCACCTTTAATAACTATTTCGGGCTTGACCCCAAACATAGCAGGTTTCCAAAGGCAAATATCCGCTAGTTTACCGGCTTCAATAGAACCAACATAATCAGCAATACCGTGCATAATTGCCGGATTTATAGTATATTTAGCAATGTAGCGTTTAGCACGAAAATTATCTGCTACTTCCTTTTTCTCAGAAGCTAAAATACCTCTTTGTACTTTCATTTTGTGAGCAGTTTGCCAAGTACGAATAATAACTTCTCCCACTCTACCCATTGCTTGAGAATCAGACGCAATAGCGCTAAATGCTCCTAAATCATGCAGAATATCTTCTGCAGCAATAGTTTCTTTACGTATTCTAGATTCAGCAAAAGCTACATCTTCAGGAATGTTTTTATCAAGGTGGTGACACACCATTAACATATCAAGATGTTCTTCTAAAGTATTGACTGTAAAAGGACGAGTCGGATTAGTTGAAGAAGGTAATACGTTTTTGAGGGCACAAACTTTAATAATGTCTGGTGCATGTCCACCTCCCGCACCTTCAGTATGATAGGTATGAATTACTCGATCTTTAAAGGCAGCGATCGTATTTTCAACAAAACCTGCTTCATTAAGGGTATCTGTATGGATAGCTACTTGTACGTCATATTCATCGGCAACACTTAAACAAGTATCTATGGCGGCAGGAGTTGTTCCCCAGTCTTCATGAAGTTTTAAACCCATGGCTCCAGCTTTAATTTGTTCTATTAACCCTTCTGGTTTGGCACTATTTCCCTTTCCCAAAAAACCCAAATTCATTGGAAAAGCATCGGCAGCTTGCAGCATCATCCAAATATTCCACTGACCAGGAGTACAGGTTGTAGCATTAGTACCCGTGGCCGGACCTGTGCCACCTCCTATCATTGTTGTTATCCCAGAAGCGATCGCTATTTCTATTTGTTGAGGGCAAATAAAGTGAATATGACTATCTATTCCCCCGGCCGTGATAATATGTCCTTCTCCGGCAATTATTTCAGTAGATGGACCAATGATAATATCTACCCGATCTTGAATATAAGGATTACCTGCTTTACCTATTTTATGAATTTTGCCGTCTTTAATTCCAATATCCGCTTTGACCACACCCCACCAATCTAAAATTAGGGCATTGGTAATTACTAAATCTACCGCACCACCTTCACGGGATATGGGAGATTGTCCCATGCCATCACGAATTACTTTACCACCACCAAACTTGACTTCATCACCATAGGTCGTGTAATCTTTTTCAACTTGAATAAATAATTCTGTATCTGCCAAACGAACGCGATCGCCTACTGTTGGACCAAAGGTCTCGGCATAGGTCCGTCTATTCATACGATAACTCATAACTTGAATTCCTACTTGATAAAGTTTTAATTAAATAAAAAATGTTTCCATGATCAAAGATTACTATTAAATGCTTGTTCAATAAAGATATTTATTGTTGAATTTGGTTGAAAAAAAGTACTTTTTGTTAAAAATGGAAGTTTCAATTAGCTGTACAATTATAAATCTTGATGATCAGGACTTACGACGCCAAGGCATTTGGTGAAAAGTTAACATTTATTAAAACAGGGACATTAAAGGAAGTAGACTATTTATAAACGATGCCTAATTTAAGTACACTATTTTACTATGGGTGTCAATGTTTTTGTCCTAATAATTTTTGAGGGCTTATGCAAAGACACTAAATTAAAAGCTAGATATAAATATGGTGTATATCCTAGTCATATTCAAATAACTAAATTCAATTAGCTATTTGGTTGTTGCAGATATATTTGGAATTAAAGTTTAGTATATTGCAATCAACTATATGTTGGCGGTCAAAAGAAACCTATTTCTATAGATAAAATATACGCAATTTATAACTCAAGCTAAAGGAGAATTAGTTTGCTTAAAGGAATTTATAACAATTAGCCTATCATTACTATGTTTATTTTTGGATCTTATTTAATTTTCATGCCTTAATTAGCAAATAATTTATGAGCCAATTTAGGATGTTGCATTTGAGCAATATCAATAAAAGGAGTACAAGACCACATTTGCTCTAGATTCATTGATACAGCAGTTGACCAAACCGCTTCAATGTCTGGTACTAATTGGAGTAAAATTTGCTGTGCTTGTATATGTCCTAAAATACCTAAACGAATAGCTGCCCCCAATATATTAGTCACTAAACCATGCAAAAAAGCTAACACTGCGTTTCGTTCGTCTAAACCTACTACCGAAGTAACTGCACCAAAAATAACTGGGTGTAAACAGTGTATATTCCCGCTAACAGCATCTATATTAAGAGTTTTTAATCGTTCATCTTGCCAAGTAGAACTAGCTACCATTAGTAAAGCTCGTCCACTTTGACGCTGAGTTTCTCTATTTTTAGCGATCGCTGTTTGAACAAATAACATCCTATCTGCAACTCTCACTGCTTCTATATCTCCGTTCTTACAACCACGATAACTGTGAATTAATGCTACCACATCACTAACTCCAACTTTGTTCCGTAATAATATCTGCAAGAAATACAAAATTTCTGGCTGCGACTGAATTTTTCCAGTTTGAACCAAGGTCTCTAGTCCGTGAGAAAAAGTAAAAGAACCAGTTGGAAAAAAAGAATCAGATAACTGCATTAAGGCAAGTTGTTCGGATATGTCAGAATTAATCATTAGCTATGATGACTATGCTGGGAAAATTGGAAATGTTCTTGGGGAGATCGCAATTCATAATCTATTTTCAAACCAGGAATTTGAAATTTAGCAATAGTAGCTTCAATTATTCCTGGGTCTACTATTAACTGAATATAGATTCTATTTTTTTTAATAATTATTGGCCAGTGATGATTACCCAAAACATGACCTAGATGAACCAGTTGTATGGCGTGGTTTTCTACAGGTGCGGTGAAACTCAATACCATCAATTTTTGCTCCTGTAGATGAATTAATAATAGCTTACCAGATTTGGTAATAAATACATCTCCTTCGCATATCGACCAATCTCTACTTTTAATAATACCTACAATTATTCCAGAAGTTGATTCAGCGAGAATTCTTCCTTTGGAACTATCGGTTTGACTCAGATATGTCTCTAAACAATTAGAGAGTGTGTGGGCTGTTTTTACCCTTTGGGCTAGGTTTGCATCTTTTGTCAAATTACCTAAATAAGTTTGTGCTATTTCTCTGGTTTGATCGAGCATTCAATTCATTTAGAAATATAGGGCAAACTAGAGCGGTTCGTTAAATTACGAACACAATTTAAAGCATATTTAATATACTTTTTTATTTGTGGAGTTTTACTGGCTAAAGCACGAAGCAATAAACCTTTATTGTTTGGTAATATAGAGCTACCTAAAAGCAGATCAGGACAATTAGCTGCTTCAAGATTTTCAAGCTTTTGACTAAGTACTTCAAGATCGCTATGTGGTTGAACTACAATTAAATTAGCAAGTACAGGTTTTGCAGCAAATAGATCCCTGTGCTTGAATATATTCTGCTTTCCTTCTAAGTGAATAGCATCCCTAAAACATATTTCTTCTGTCATCGAGGTTATCTCTAACTGACTCAAATAGTAGCGAAATTCGTACCACTCTCCTCTAGCTAGTCTCCCAGGAAGAATAATCTCGCTCCAAAAAAGTTCTGCCCTAGAATGAAGTTGAATATAAGTAGTTTGTTCTAATGCTGCATCTGCAAATAAGATTATAGGTTCTGCTACTAATTCTAATCTTGCTCCTGCTTCGACTTTAATTTTTATATTTGTATTTGCTTTAGTAGTTGTCATTGGCATAGCATGAACTTTAATAGCAGCTTGGTCAGTAAGATAAACACTCGTTCCCTTTTCTAGCTGTAAAGATAAACTCAAGTTATCTCCAGCTAATAACCCGGGTGATGTATTAATAAGGTACAAGTAAGCAGTACGCGGATCAGTAGTATCCAAACGAAATACACCAGATAAACGCAAAGGATGAGTCGTATACTGATGAGTTACTATAGTTTGACCAGAACTATTGCAATTTAGTTTGATATCCAAATTGTTTGTGCTCATCACTTTTCCAAATTCTTTACTGACAAAGCAGTGCGAAATAAAACTCTCTCTAGAATAAAATTAACTACCTCATTCAATCCAACTCCGGTTTTACAATTGGTATAAGCAATCGGTTTACTTTGACGATATACTGATGCTTCTTTACGAATTAAATTTAAATTAGCATTGACATAAGGAGCTAGATCAATTTTGTTAATTACTACTAAGTCAGCTTGCATAAAACCAGGTCCTTTTTTACGAGGAATATCATCTCCTGCCCCTACATCTATCACAAAAATATAGGCATCTACTAAGTCGTAACTAAAGGTAGAAGCAAGATTATCTCCCCCACTTTCTATCATTATCAGATTCAGATTAGGAAATAATTGTTCCAAGTCTTGTACTGCTAAAATATTCATGGTTGGGTCTTCTCTGATAGCTGTATGAGGACAACTACCTGTTTCCACTCCAATAATTCGATCCCGAGGTAAGATGCCTCCACTTTTGAGTCGCTCTGCGTCTTCAGTAGTAAGTAGGTCGTTAGTTACTATGGCTACTTCAATACCTTGGTTGGTTAAAAGGGGAACAATGCATTCTAGCAAGGCAGTTTTGCCACTACCTACAGGACCACCAATTCCTAACCTAGCTGCTGTTGTCATTTCAGTTATCAATTATCAGTATTTTCTTTTTTTTATTCCTTTTAGACGGAAGGCTTGAGACCTTATTTTTTGACCCTAAAAATCTTCTTTTTTTTATTCTAATTTTTGATTAACTAAAGAGTTAAAACCGTATATTTCTCGACTACCTGCGATCGCCACTAACTCGACTTCTTTTTCATCTCCTGGTTCAAACCTAACTGCTGTACCCGCTGGAATATTTAAACGCATTCCTTTAGTAGGTTCACGCTCAAACTCTAAGGCCGAGTTGACTTCATAAAAATGAAAATGAGAACCAATTTGAATCGGGCGATCGCCTGTATTAGCTACTATTACCTGAATTGTTGAACGCCCGGAATTCAATTCAATTTCACCTATTTGAGTAATTATTTCTCCTGGGATCATTGTAATTTCAATTATCAGTTATTAATTATCTGTACCGACCGTTGAAGCTCCATGCTTAAAAGACCGAAGTTGATTTTTTTTCATTCCCTATCCGAGGGTATACCCGAGACCTCATTTTCATTTTTTATCACTAACTAAAAAATCCTGATTTAATGTCGGGAGGATGTCAATTATGTTTGTGATTTTAGGTTAAAAATTCCTGCAAATCTAGGTTTTAAGCTCAAATAGGATTCTAAATTATAGCTATTTCTCTAGCAATTATCAATTATTTCTCAAATCACTAGGCTTCTTAAAAAGATAGCTCCACCTCCTTTTTTTTCTGATCTCCAACTCCTTTATCATGCCTTCAAGTAGCCCATTTACTTTACGAATTAGATAGAATTTATATCCCTACTTAAATTAGGAAAAAAATATCTTTTCTGTTCCTTTTCTGCCTGCTAAATTCTGAACTTTTTACTTCTCTTGAGCGATCGCTCCTCTACCTGACTCCTATATTAGGGTATCATATATTTATTCAGCCAAATCATTTTCTTTTATTATAATAGGATTGTGCACTGTCACTAATTTAGTACCATCTGGGAAGGTAGCTTCTACCTGCACTTCTTCAATCATTTCTGATATCCCTTCCATTACTTCATTCTGGTTTAAAACCGTTCTGCCGTAACTCATCAATTCAGCTACTGTTTTTCCTTCTCTAGCACCTTCTAATATAGCCGCAGAAATATACGCTACTGCTTCAGGATAGTTTAATTTAATCCCTTTTTCCTTTCGTTTTTCTGCAAGTAGAGCAGCAGTAAAAATCATTAATTTGTCTTTTTCTTGGGGTGATAGCTGCATTATTTATAGAGTCTTTAAGATATTTAATAAGCTCACTAAAATATTTTACCAAAAAATAAATTTAAAAAAGTCTTTATTTATACAAAAAACATCAATTTTGTAGCAAAAAAATATTAAGACTTACACAGTACCGATGATCCATTATTGTTGTTATGAGGCATGGCAATAGCAGCTTCTTGCCCCCGGGGTTTATTGTTCCTAATTTATAAGACTATACAAATATACTAGGACATTATTCTGTGACTTATTCTCTATTTCTTGTCACCTTATAGTTATAAAAATATAGTCAAACATGCCATAGTTTTATTTTGTTGGCGTTACCCGTAGATAGGTTAATTACAACACCCTAACTCCTATAGTAAAAGGTATTTAGGATTGTTGCTATCATCACCAGGAGAAAAGAACCATTAACATCAGCATTAATCAATCTTCCACATCCTATCTGATACCAACCCCATTTCACCCTTTTTTCACTAAAAGTTGACTAATTTTTCTCACAATTTTTGTTTACAATAATTGCATCAATATCCATAAAAATTAATTTTTAGGTATAAGATTATCCGCTAAAAATTACCTTAATTATTACCATTTTTACTAGACAATATAAGATTTATATTAACTTAGCATAGACTATCTAAAAAATATTTTGATTCTTCTTTTTTCCTAAATTAATATCCTGTTTACACTCCTAATTTTTGCCAATTATCAGAATATCCTCTAAAAGTTAGTGATTTGATTATTAAGAATCAAACTAGATTCAATATCTGAGATAATTATTGACTTGAAATTCTCTTTTATTAGAATTTTTTTTCAGCCTTTGACCTGATTTCTTTTCTTTGAGAAGAGCTTAAAAAATGCCTCTAACTTTGTTCTAGTACTGATTGATAGATTTCAAAGATATACCATTTATTAATAATGGTTTCATACCTACTTGATTTAACGTTAATATAGCTAGGTTATTTTATCCCATATCAATCTTGTTCTGGGATTTTTTTCTAACTAGGGAGGTAAACCATAAAAAAATTTTTTGACTAAATATATTCACTTTTTATTTTAATATTAATAAATATATTTATAAACCATAGATTTTGAGAAATATTTAGATGAATCGTAAATTTAGCTAGTTAAACAGAGAAATGCTAAATAACCTTGCGTCTTAATTTAACCATAAAAAATCCATCCATTTGTTCTCTATGAGGCCAAATTTTTATCCATCCTTCCCTACAAGGTGAAACCATAAAATCTACAGTTGGTGCTTCAATTTCCCACTCATAATTATTAGTTAAAAATTTCTCAATAACTCCCTCATTTTCTAAGGGATAAATTGTGCAAGTAGCATATACTAAGACACCCCCAGGCTTCACCCATTTAGCAGCATTTTCTAGCAACTCACCCTGAAGTTTAGCCAATTCTCCAATATTCTCTAAAGTTTTTCTCCACCGTGCATCTGCCCTACGATGTAAAGTACCTAAACCAGAACAAGGTACATCTAATAAAACCCGGTCAGCTTGATTAATAAACTCAGTTAAATTTCGACTATCACCTCTAGAAATAGAGATAGATTTTAACTGTAGCCTTTCAGTATTTGATTCTAATTTTTTCAACCTAGAAGCAGTCATATCAATAGCAAAAATTTTACCATTATCTCCCATTAATTCCCCTATATGAGTTGTCTTACCTCCAGGTGCAGCACAAGCATCAATTATTATTTCTCCTGGTTGAGGATTTAATAAATAACAAACTAACTGAGCGCTACTATCTTGAATTGACCACCAACCTTCATTATAACCAGGTAATTTTTGAATTTGCCCCACTGCCCCATTTAATCTTAAAGCTTGGGGAACTTGCAAAATTCTACTAACAGAAATACCTATATTTTTCATAGCTATTTCTACTTCTTCAACAGAAGTTTTGAGTGGATTAATTCTTAAATCAATACTAGGGGATAGATTGAACCAATAGCATAATTTTTCAGCTTCAGTTAAACCTAATTCTTCTATCCAATATTTAACTATCCAGTTAGGAAAACTATAAGATATTCCTAATTTTTGAACAGGATTTTCTGGGAGATTTATAGTTAAGTTCTGCCGAATATATTCTCGGAGTAAACCATTAACAAAACCAGCTAATTTAGCAAATTTATTTTGTTTAGCTAGCTCAACTGTTGTATCAACTGCTGCTGATTCTGGAATTTGTTCTAAATAAGATAATTGATATAAACCAATATGGAGAATTATCCGTAAATATGGGTGTTGTTGGGGAGATTTCTTTTTTGCTAATTGGTCGATAATAGCATCAAGCGATCGCTGCCTTCTCACACAACCATAAACTAATTCTGTAACTAATCTGCGGTTAGCATCTATTAAGTCATTTTTTTTCAGATGTCTATCTAGAGCAACATCAGTAAAAACTTGTTTTCGATATATTTCTTGGAGGATAATAAAAGCTAGTTGACGAGGATTATTATTCACTGGAATTAATTTTTAAAATTCTAGATTGTTTTAAAATTTTAACAAAAATAATAACATGATTTAGAGCCATTATTTAACTTTATAAATTTAGTGATAAACTATATCTATCACTATAATTATTATGATTAAAATTATAATTATACTCTAATCATTTATCAAAAAAAAATCTACTTAGCACCTTTAGTAAGATATCTACTCCTCATATAAAATTCCGTTAAATAATTATTATATAGTTGGAAATTACGAGCAGAAAAGTAAGGGATATTTAAGTAATTATAGAATGATAAACATATACTATATAATCTGATTATATACAACTCCAAGGTTGGAGTAGTAGAGACATTACATGGAACATCGGTAAAGTAGAGATATTTCATACAACCTCCGTATAACATTTATAAAATTAACACAATTCGAGAGCATTAATTATACAAAAAAAGTTATGCTATTTATATTCTATTTATATTAATTATTTAATAACTGAAGTGTTGCATAAGTATAGCATAATACAGTTTATATAAGACTAAAACTCACAAAGTATGGAACCATTAGATAAACTTGTGAGGTTACAGAACTGCAAAAAAAATTTTAACTAAACAGCATTGAACCATAGCATCAATGCATGATAATTGGTCTAATTCGGAATATAAGAGATTTTGAAAGAGTTCCTAGTTAACAATTTTTGTTGATTGGACAAAAGAAGAATCTTGTGTCGAAAAAGTGGTGATATTATTTTCTGGGCTAGAGCGATCGCCAATACTACGGAAGTACCCAATATTATATCCTATCCCATCGGTATTATTCAGTATTAAAGATAAAAGTCCATATTGTCGGGGCACTTTCCTTCGGAATGCTTCGCAAATATGTTGGGAAGCAAAATGGCCATTAACTCCTAACCATTGTATGATTTTCAACAGAATTATTTTACTCAGAAGTCAATTGCTTTGGCAAATTACTACTAATTTCCAGTAATAAAATATCTAAAATTTTATTTATATCTAAATGTCAATAAAATCTTCAGTTAAATTAATTTAAAATCATGCATTTTTTAAGTTTAAAAATTTATAAATATTTCTAGTTTTTACGACCTAGTAAATTAGGAAAATATAATTTTCTTGTTGTCGTTCAAATATTTTCCCTGCAATCATTTCTGCTAGATATTTTCCTGAACCACCGTTTAAGTTTTCTTTTTTAGCTTCTACAATAGCAAAAACTGGATATTTAAGAAATAGTTTTTCTGGGTCTAGACTAATCAGAAATTTACAAATACCATTTAATCCAAAATATCCACATTAAATTCTATTTCTAAAAACAAGCTAATTTGATTATTCAGGATTTTATCTCTTCAATTAAACCGGGGTAATAATCATTTATTAATAAAATTTTTATGAACTAATTTATAAGGCAAATAGTCAATCATTTTTAATCTTTGTAAAAAAAAATACTAGATTTAATGTCTAATATATTGGCAAAAAGATAGATTTTTTAATTAATTATCAAGGAAAATTATTTTGGGATTTTGGTAACCTGAAATTACTGTGAGAAACTTAACCTTGACTCCTTTTCTTTAATGGCTATAAAGTTATAATTTTGATATCAATACCCCGAGATTTTTCTTCTATTCTAGAAGTCATAATTAAAGCATTTACTAGAAACTATTTTGGGTCAGGATTAATTTTTTCTTGAGTCTCTTGACTCATCTTTGAATAACCATCTACTTTTAATAAAATTCGGCGCTATAACAGGAGCTGTTTAACCAATAATTCATCAACTCATTTGTTCCTTGTCGCTTAACTCCTGAATTTCTGCCATAATTGTCTTCCATTATCAGTATCTTTGACTTACATCGTGCAGAAAAACACCCCTAACATACAGAGTTTTTCCGTAACTCTTATTCAGTTTCTAAATTATTGTCTAGCTTTTCTAACACCTTGAAAACAGAGATACAGCCGAATTATTATCTTCAACTAAGTTTAACAGTACTTATACCAAAGCTTCGGAAGCATTGCCTAATTTACTCAAAGCTTTTACAACATTATGATGCACTACCAAATTGTGCTCGTTATTTTCAAGCAAACCTAAAATAGTTTTTACCACAGTTTCAGAAGCATTACCTAAGTTACCTAAAACCTTATAGCAGTGAAATCCATTTTTTAATTTTCATCTGTTAGACATTTCACAAAATATCAAGCAACAAATTTAGCAACTAAACCACTATTTTTAATTTTTTTAAGCTTGTTGAAGCGAGCGCATACCGTAACCCCTGAAGTCAACAATTTGCGCACAAACCTTCTAACCCTTTGCCTCTCTAATTTTTTTGGGAAAGCAAGCAAATATAATCTTACCAGTTTGCCAATTTAATTAGAGACAAAACTGAGTACTTTATTTAATCTCTGAACCTCTTGCCAAAGAACAATTTCTCACTGGTAATAAAAACCCTGTAATTTTTATGTGTATTCTAACTTTTCCTCTACTTTTACCAGAAACTCGCGCGACTTTTTTTCATGATCAAGAAATTTTGATGAGCTTGGATAATAGAACATTTAAAGATCGCTGTATAGTATAGCGGAAACTTATGACAGCGGCTCTCACCTCTTCAGTTTTTTAGCTTGAGTAATAAATTGTTTTTGTAGGGAAGGAGTTAACAGGTTTTTTCTCTCCTGGTTTATACTTTTTCCTTTCTTTATATTAGATACAAAAATATAAAACCGAGTTTATATTATATTCAGTCTAATGCGGTATCTTAGATAAAAGTTGCTAATTTTGCCTCTCTATTATTGAGATAACTAATAATTGATAACTGATAACTATTAACTGAAATGACTATATCAACTCCAAATACACCTAAACACAAAAAAGCTAAAGCTCTTAGACCAGGTGCCCGTCGCCCTGCTAAAGAACTCTGTAGCGAATGCGGTCTGTGCGATACATATTATATTCATTATGTCAAGGAAGCTTGTGCATTTCTTAATCAACAATTTGAAAACCTGGAGATGCAAACTCATGGACGTATTCGTAACCTGGAGGATGAAAATGAAACCTATTTTGGTGTCTATCAAGATATGATAGCATCTCGCAAAAAACAACCTATTGAAGGGGCACAATGGACTGGTATTGTGAGCACGATCGCCTGTGAAATGCTCAACCAAGGTATTGTTGAAGGTGTAGTCTGTGTACAAAATACCAAAGAAGACCGCTTTCAACCGATGCCAGTTATTGCCCGTACACCAGAGGAAGTATTGGCAGCAAAAGTTAATAAGCCGACTCTTTCTCCTAATCTTTCAGTGTTAGAAAAAATTGAAAAATCTGGGATGAAAAAAATATTAGCAATAGGCGTTGGTTGTCAGATTCAAGCACTACGAGCAGTAGAAAAAAAATTAGATCTAGAAAAACTCTATGTTTTGGGAACTCCTTGTGTAGATAATGTCACAAGAGAGGGATTACAAAAGTTCCTGGAAACTACAAGTAAGTCCCCGGAAACTGTTGTACATTACGAGTTTATGCAAGATTTTAGAGTACATTTTAAACATGAGGATGGAACAGTAGAAAAAGTACCATTTTTTGGTTTAAATACTAAAAAACTAAAAGATATTTTTGCTCCTTCTTGTCTCAGTTGTTTTGACTATGTAAATGGTTTAGCAGATTTAGTAGTTGGATATATGGGAGCTACTTTTGGTTGGCAGTGGATTACTGTTAGAAATGAGACAGGAAAACAAATGCTAGATTTGGTGATGAATCAATTAGAGACTCAACCTCTAATGTCTCAGGGAGATAGACATCAAGCTGTTCAACAAAGTATTCCAGCTTATGATCAAGCTGTAACTTTACCAATGTGGGCAGCAAAATTAATGGGAGTTGTAATTGAAAAAATTGGTCCTAAAGGCTTGGAATATGGGCGGTTTTCTATTGATTCCCATTTTACTCGTAATTATCTTTACGTAAAGCGGAATTATCCCAAAAAATTAGACGCTCATGTACCGGAGTTTGCCAAGAAAATTGTAGAGCAATATAAGTTACCAGATTGATTATACAGCAGATTTTCTGTATGTTAGGTACAAATATTAATTTTAGAAATCTTAGTATGCGGGTATCTTGCCCGCAAATAGTAGAAGTGGGAAAAATGGGATGAAATTTGAGCCTTAATTAAGTCTCATTCATTAGCCATAATAAAAATACTTTTCTCCTATCAATTGCTCCCAATCTCCCATTTCCTAAAATTTTCCCACAGTTAGTATTTTCATAAATATTATATTAATAGTCGTCATTACTTTCGAGATGATTCAAATCTTTTTTAATAAGTAGTTCTAGATACTTAATATTAGAGTTAATAGAAGCTTGAAAATAATATCATTTATAAATTTAAAGAAAAAACTATAGATAATTAACTGGGCTTTTTTGATAATGCGGTTTTTAGTTTTTTTGTTAAATAAGTTTATATAGAGTTTATATACAAATTTAGAGATTCAACTCGTCAAATCCTTCATAATCCAAATCTATATTTTAGACTTGGCTAGACCAATGTTATTAGAAAATACAGAATATTCTATCTATTTTCTAAACCTTCTAGGGATTTCTCCTAATTATGTATGCCCAAAAAATACTTATAACTTAATACCAGTGGTCGAGAAAGAGTATTAAGTAGTTGTTGATAATGGTATATAGTTGGTCTAATATCAAGAATTTTGAAAAAACTCTTGCTTCCTGAGAAAGTAAGTGATATATTTAACCAAATATTTTTACTGTTAAATTAGCAGTATCTAGGAAAGTTCTACAGGGGGCAAAATATTGGCCACTTTTGCAAACCACTGTGTAACGGCCATAAAGCCTGAAAAGAGTCAATTTTGGAAGGTAGGCGCAATATCAGTTAGATCGCGCCAGTTTGAGATTTAGGAATCTTGGGTCATAGCTCAGTGTAGCTTTTAGGAAGCTAATCCCCATTTATGGCTTTCAGAGGATGTTAATTAGTGAGGTTATAATGGCTAAACGCCGCAATCCAAAAAAAGAAAAAGCACAACGTAATCAAGCTTACGCACGCAAGTTTCGTAAAAAGAAGAATACAGGTTTTTTCTCAAAGCGATATTCATCTAAGTTTACATCTGGTAATAATCAAAACGGTAACGATCAATCAGAAGAGACTACTAGTGCTGTAGAAGAATAGTATGTTTTAATATTTTAATGTTCAAAGTTCTTAACTATGAATTTTGAAATATAAAATCTAGATTTGAAAATTATATAGTCAAATCTAGATTTGAAAATTAGATAATCCCATCTAGATTTTAATAATTATAGGACTTACACAGAAGCCAGGTTATGAGATAAAATTTCGTGATTTAAAACACAATCAATAATATAGTTAGGCCTTGCTAATTAAATATCAAAGCCTTGATTAGTATTTATTTTAGTCTTTTTAGGATCGATTATTGCGCATGATATTCGGTTAGGAAAACTTAAAAAATTAGTACTTTAGGTGAGCCCCTAGTCAGAGAGCAGCAAGTCAAAAATAAATCCGACTATCTCCTCTATAAATTTCCTGTTCCTCTGTATGTAGGCTATTTAAATATTACTGATTTGCCGAGATTTATTTATATAAGTTTATATATACTGATATGACTATACTTATCAAGCTTCACTGGTTTTGGTATAGTTAGAGTATAAGATTAGTTCGTACTTTCACATCATCCCACTAAGTAACCGAACTCAAGCTTTCTGTTACCTAACTTCTAGACATTGTAATTAAACTTCTGTAAGCGGCCAGCCAGCAAGGCGATATAAGTACTTAAAAGTGCCTAGAATTTTTCACAGTAGGCATTGGGAGCTCCCCAGAATGTCAGGAGCCTCTTACTGTGTATTGTTAACAATTGTTAGCACTCATAGTATCAATAATAATATCCGTATTTATTCAAAAAAAACAACTCAAAGGTAGCCCACTTATGGGTGAGGCTTGAAGCCAAATTTATTTATTTTTCTGCCAATTTTTGCTTGGCAACGTCAATTTCTGTTTTTACTTGTTTAAAACCAGTTCCACCATAGCTATTGCGTGCAGACACTACTTGGTAAGGGGTTATCGCTTCATAAATGTCACTTGCAAAAACAGGATGTAATTCCTTCCATTCTTTTATAGTTAAATCTTTCAGTAATTTACCACCAGAAATACAAGTTTTCACAACCTTACCTACTAAATTATAAGCTTCTCGAAATGGTACACCACGAGCTGCTAAATAATCTGCCACATCTGTAGCATTAGAAAAATCTTCTGCTACTGCTTCTGTTAGGCGATCACTGTTAAATTCCAAACCTTCCTCCAATAAAATTGTCATTGCCTCCAGACAACTTTTAACAGTTTTAATACTATCAAACAAACCTTCTTTATCTTCTTGCAAGTCTTTATTATATGCTAGTGGCAGACCCTTCATCACCACTAACATACTTTGTAAATGACCAAATACTCGACCTGTTTTTCCCCTAACTAACTCTGGTACATCAGGATTCTTTTTTTGAGGCATAATACTCGAGCCTGTGGAACAAACATCAGTTAAAGTTACAAACCTAAATTCTTCAGATGA
Organism: Trichodesmium erythraeum IMS101; assembly: GCF_000014265.1. Classification (NCBI taxonomy): domain Bacteria; kingdom Bacillati; phylum Cyanobacteriota; class Cyanophyceae; order Oscillatoriales; family Microcoleaceae; genus Trichodesmium; species Trichodesmium erythraeum. The sequence goes on along the minus strand of NC_008312.1, from coordinate 1,196,724 downwards.
CCACACAATTATTTCTTCAGCCAAACGACTTAAATGCACCATAATTATACTAGCTGCGCAAAGAAATTCAATAGCAAAATCTCTGTCACTTACGCCATCTAAACTATTAGCATAAGGTTTTTCAAACCCTAATAACTCAGCAGTATAGTGTCTATCAATAGGAAAAGTTGTACCAGCTAAAGCACCACAACCAAGGGGAGAAATATTAACTCGACGATAAACATCTCCTAGCCTTTCCCAATCTCTTTCCGCCTTATGAAAATAAGCCAAAAGATGATGAGCTAAACTCAAAGGTTGCGCTCTTTGTAAGTGAGTATAACCAGGGATTAAAGTTTCAATATTAGACTCAGCTAATTCTAATATAACTTTTTGAAATTTGATCAATAAAAACCGAATTTGTTCAATTTTTTCTCGTAAATAAAGCCTAGTATCAGTTCCTACTTGGTCATTTCTAGACCTAGCTGTATGTAGTTTTTTGCCTACATCTCCAGTGATTTCTATCAGTCTTTTTTCGACAGCAAAGTGAACGTCTTCAGCATCTTCAACTATATGAAAATTTCCGGTTATATATTCTTGACGAATTTGTTCTAAACCTGTCAATAATTTTTCTCCTTCTTCAGCGGAGATAATACCTGTTTTAGCTAACATTTTTGTATGAGCTACTGAGCCATTTATATCATGCTCAATCAATTCAATATCAAAGCTAATACTAGCATTAAATCTAGCTATCATAGGATGCAGTGCTTTTTCAAATCTTTGGCTCCATGTTTGTCTATCTTGCTTCATTTTACTGATTTTTTTTCCTATTTAATAAAATTATTAATAGCGAGTAATTATGGTTAAATACTTTTAACTATCTAACCAATTATCAGAACAACTAAATATTGTTCATCCCTGACCACATTTTATAAATTTGTTCCCATATTTTTGTATGCCTGCCCATAAATCTACATCAAGTTGTTAAGTAAAAAGTTGCTGACTAGACAATATTTTTAATCCTAGTAAATATCAATAATTACTGTAATTATTAATCATATTCCTATCTAATTATTTATCAATTATATGCTTGAGAATCTATTTATTCTGTCAGAGTCATAGAAACAACTTGATATCTTTTAATTACCGTTATTTTTCATTAAGTTTTACCCTCATTACCACTAGAGTCATATCATCTGGGTTATTATTTTCTACTCCAACAAATTGATCCACTTGCTCAAATAAATAATCTAATATTTCTTGTGGTTCTTGATAATTTTGACACGCAAATTTGAACGCTTGACTTAACTTAATATCATCATAACGATCGCCGTGCTTATTAGCTGCATCTGTAAACCCATCTGTGTAATAAATGATAGTATCTCCTGGATGAAGTTTTACTTGTGCTTCATTATATTCAGAATCTACTTCCAAACCAATTAACATTCCCAGAGTATCCAAATTCACAATAGAATTACTAGCAGCTTGCCACAACATGGGAGGATGGTGAGCAGCATTACTATAGGACAAAATTGTAGTTTCTGGATCATACTCTGAATAAAATAAAGTTACAAATCTATGGGAATTTTCCAGATCAGCGTACATAACTTGGTTCAAATGTTGTAGTACTCGTGCTGGTGAGTGGCGGTTTAATACCTCCGCTCTCAACATTCCTCTGGTCATGGTCATAATTAAACCCGCAGGTACGCCTTTACCCATGACATCTCCAATTACAATACTCCACTTACAGGAGTCCTGTTTTTTTTGCTTAGAATTAACCTGGTCGTAGTTAGAGGGAATAAAGTCATAATAATCTCCTCCTACTCGGTTCGCTGTTTTACACCGTGCTGCCAGGGTAACACCAGGAATTTCTGGACATTTTGGTGGTAATAGTTGGAGTTGAATTTCTGCCCCTATTTCCACTTCTCGGTCTAAACGTTCTTTTTCTCGTAAGGAACTAGATAGTTCATCATTGGCGATCGCTACTGCTGTCTGGTCTGCTACTAGGCGAATTAATTTTTGCCTTGTTGGTGTCCAAGCATATTCTGGGTCGTGACTAAATACATATAAACGGCCTCGTTCTGAGTTTTTTACTAGAATTGACGTGCCAAATAATTGAACATCATTTCCTAAATAATTGCTAACTTGGTAGTCTAGACTAGCAGCTTGAATAGACACTTCCTGCAGTTCGGCAAGCAAGGTTGTTTCTGCAATCAATTGACGAGTTGCTATTTCTAATGCTTTTCGGATATCCTGACATTTTTGGCCTTCTTGGCAGTGTAATTGTTGGAACCTAACCTGTCCATTAGGCTTAAATAATACCAACGCCCCGCCATCTGCATCAGTTACTCGACAGCCCATAAGTGGAATTAATTCTAGAAACTGGTTGAGATTATTGAAGCTACGCAAGGCAAAGCCTAGAGAACTTAATAAATCATTAACATTTTGTTGTTCCTTATTTAAACGAGCCACCATTTTTTGAATAGCAGATGCAGAGGTTACTGGTGAGGAATTTTCAGTAGCAATATGGTCACTAGGTTCAGGGGAATTTCCATATACAGGTAGTACATTCATAGATTTTTTTTTGATAGATTGATAGACTAAAATTTATTGATACCTGATAGTGTGTATTATTTCATAAGCTGAAATTATGAGATTTATTGTTTTCCTAGATTGCTGCTTCGTTGATAATTTTGATTGGAACTATGTTTGAATTTATTCTGCAAAATGCGAAAACTACAATCTTGCTTGCTTAAAATTTATTAAGCATGACTTATAGAGTTATTATTTTTATGAGTTAGTAGGAGATTAAGTCTAGTTTTAAGTCATCATTTATGACTAAGTATTACTCTTTATTTTTTTGTGTTTTTATATAAATATGATGTCACCGAATCAAATTCACCATAAGTTATCTTTAAGAGTTTTTGTAAAATCAATTTTATCATCTTCCCATTCTTGAGACTACTTATAGCTAATTTAGTTTTCTAAAAATAAATAAAAACATAACTAATAAAAATAATATCAATCTTTAACTTACACACAGAGGATTTCATTAAAAGTCAAGTACAGCTATGGTACTTCATATACCTGGGCTACAGGAAGATCAAAATACCAAAAATAAAAACATAGATTTTTTGACAACTGCTACTTCAGTACAGTTTCTCATTCTCAATGGTCAAAGCAATAAACCTTTAACCACTTATAAGAGCTTCAACAAATTCATAACTAGAAAATGGACGGAGGTCTTCTATTTTTTCTCCCACACCAATAAAGCGAATAGGTAAACCCAATTGCTTTACAACAGCAAGTGCCACACCACCTTTAGCAGTTCCGTCAAGTTTTGTTAAAACTACGCCACTTAGTTTAGCAGCTTTAGCAAATACTTCTGCTTGTCGTAAACCATTTTGACCAAGTGTAGCATCTAATACCAGTAGGGATTCTACTACTGCATCTGGAGCTTTTCTATTTACTATGCGATGAATTTTACTCAGTTCATCCATTAAATTTTTCTTATTTTGTAGTCTTCCGGCTGTATCTACCAGTAACAATTCCGTATTTCTGCTTTGAGCTGCTAGTATAGCATCAAAAACTATTGCTGCTGGATCAGTATTTTTACCAGGATTAGCTATTACCTCTACTTCACTTCGTTGTCCCCAAATTGTTAATTGTTCTACTGCCGCAGCTCGAAATGTATCTGCAGCTGCGATTAAACATTTGTAATCTGACTTGGTAGCTAAATGAGCAATTTTACCAATAGTTGTAGTCTTACCAGCTCCATTTACACCATTCAAGAGCCAAATATTTAGGGAATCCTTTTCTGGGACAAAAGTTAAGTTATATGCAGCACTAGCCACTTCCAAATCTTTGAATGGCTCATCAAGGATGTCTCGTAAGATTTTTTTTAAATAAGCGATCGCCTCTTTTAGAGGTAAAGCTTCTGAGCGCAACTTATTTTGTAGGGTTTCTATAATATAGTCAGTAGCTTCTACTCCAACATCAGCTTGTAGCAACATTGACTCTATTTCCATTACCGCATCTTGATTTAGAGGTCCTTGGCCAACAATTGCCTTCAATTGGTTGAGCAAGTTGCGTCGAGTTCTATCTAAGCCTTGCCGTAATTTCTTCAACCAAGTAATTTCTTCAGCAGAAACCTGATCTGGGCGACGACCTTGAGCTGCTAAAACTTCTGCTGACCAGAGAAATGCTTCATCAATAATTATCGGGTCTATTTCTTCTGTTTCGTTATCTACAGTTATTTCTTGAAGAATTTCTGGTTCTGGTTCTTCTATAGCAGTTTCTTTAAGACGTTCTACCCTTGCTTGTCTTTCCGCTTGAGCTTTAGCCCAGAAAGGTAAATCTTCATCTACTTTATCAACTACTGCAGTTGTCTCTAACACTGAATCTGACTCTACTGGAATTTTTAATTCTGAGGATTTTATTTCCCTTGGAGCAGTTTCCCTTACACTTGGAATTAGTTCGGCCTGAGTGCTTGTAGATGTAGATTCTGTTTTTTGTCCTGCAATATCTTCTTGTTCTTTAATTTTGGGTGGCTCTGGTATACTTGGATCAACCTTTACTGTTGTAGCAGTTGTTTGAGTTTCTAGCTTTTCCTCTTTTTCAAAAGTACCTGTAGCATCTTGAACACTATCTTGAGCTTTTTTCTGTTCTTGAATATTTTTATAGGCTGCTTTAGCCCAACTCAAATAATCTTCTTTACTGTCTGTAGACTCCTGCTCTGATTTTTCTTGTGATTCAACAGCTGCTTCTAACTTTTCTTTTTTAGGTGCAGGTTTCTCCTTTGAAGTTTTGTCTGAACTATCATTATACTTACGACGGAACCAATTAAAAACCATATTTATTTTACATATTACTATTGTGACATCTTCCCGACACTGACCCTACGAATACAGTACGGGTTTCCCAACCTCAAGATTGAGCAAGTATTCCTGCCTCCACGCCACTTGTCTAGGTAATAAACCCCCGACAAACAGACTTGAGAGGCTGTTTACCTTCCCCAGAGTTCCTATCTCTAATCCACGATGTAATAACACATATATACCCTGGCACTACAGTTTCTGGGAACTGCTAGTGTTTTTCCCTAATTCCTGCTCCAATCAAATCTAACTTTTAACTTTTAAGTTTGACTTTGACCCCTCAAATTACATTAATTTTATCAAAAACTCTTCGCAACACTCCATTGATAAACTTATACCCATCTTCACCACTATAACGCTTGGCTAGCTCTACTGCTTCACTAATTGCCACTTGTTTTTGAATTCCAATAAACATCATTTCTGCTACTGCAATTCTAAGTATATCTAGGTCAATTCTGGGTAAACGTTCTATCTGCCAATCCACTATTGATTCTTGGAGTAATTTATCAACTTCTTTTCTATTACCATTTACTTTTGTTAGAACTTCCATAGCATAGCTGCGAACTTCTAATTGATTAGTAAGTTGAAGCATTTCTGGTAATTCAACAGCAGTTCCAATACGATTAATTGCTGTTTGGCCTAACTCTATGGCTTCATAAAGCATTACTCTAGCACTTTCAATATCAGTAGTGTCTATCTGACTATTCAGAAGGCGATCGCTCCCTCTCTGTAGTTCTGCTGCTGCAGTTTCTAAAATATCTTGGGCCTCTATTCTTAAAGTCCGAACTGCTGCCAATACAACTTCTTGAAGTTGCTTTTTTTCTAAACTCCCTGATTTTTTTGGTAATTGACTTAAGGCAAGAAGAGCTAATTCGCGAGCTGTAGAACGGGGAGTCTTTTTCATAGTCTTTGTATTATATTCTGGTCTAATCTGTTAAATCCTTTTCAGCAAAAAGTTGTTGATCTTAATTCTTTAATCTAGAGGTGCTGGTTTGAGCTTATTGTTGAGTATTTTTTCTTCACTAACTGCAGAATTTGAACTAGGATTTACTATTCCACCAGATATTAAAACTTTAAAAGCATCTTCCACTGACAAAGAAACATTAATCACATCTTTTTCTGGTACTATAGCGTACCAACCAGATGTGGGATTTGGAGTTGTAGGAATGAATAAACTTAACATTGAATCTCCTAGATGAGATTTAATTTCGTTACCTATAGTGCCTGTGACAAAAGCTATAGTCCAAATTTCTCGACGTGGGTATTCTACCAATACCACACGGCGAAATCTCTGGTTAGAGTCCCTGAGCAGAGTTTCTAATATTTGCTTGAGAGTGCCATAAATTGAGCCAGCAAATGGAATTGCTTGTAATATTTTCTCTCCTAAATCTAATAGCCATTTTCCCGCAATATTTCTGGCCATCAGTCCTATGATTAGGATGCTTAGCAATGGTACTGCTAGTCCCACTAAGAAATTTAGTAGACCCACCAGAATTGGATGTAAACCATCAAAGGGATTAATTTGCTTTGGAATCTTGGTGAGAAAATTAATTACCCACCAAGTAATAGTTATAGTCAGCCAAATTGTGGTGGCCAATGGTATGACTACCAATAGACCTGCAATTAGGTCATTTTTTAAGTCCTGCCTTATGCGTTTGAACACCGTTACCCACTTATTCATAACTGGCTAGATATTTTTTACTCCAGCCTAAAATCAAACTTACTTATTATATCTTAATATCTAAGGTTTCAAATTAACCATTTAACATTTCATAATGTTGAATTCTTGACAATGGATAGATAATTTTAGCAACTGTGATGTAAATATCTTTGATATTGCTTTAACTATTTCCGTACCGGAATCCTCTGCCAGCAATTATCAACGAGTCTCCTGGGGGGTACTGCGCAATTTATATCAAGTTAAAACTACTATTTGACCTAGATTTCTATTTTAACAAAATTCTAACACTTTTTTGTAGTGCTATGGTATCAAGTCCAGTTTTAACAAGACATTGATAATTTTTCCCTATATAGTGCAAGTGTCTACTCAAAGAGTTAGGTGATATAATTAAGCAGTGCAATATTTGCACCTATAAAAAAAGCTTCAAACATAATTTGAACCTATATACTGTAAGTCTCTCTGAAAGAGTCAAGAAATATAACTAATTAGTAGAAGATTTGTAGCCACCAAATAAAGTGCAATAGTTATGTCCAAAAATAGTTATTTAAGAAAGGAACAACAAGAGTTTAAGAACCTTTTTTGGACAAATAAATAAAAATTATTACTGAATATACTAATTACTATAAATAATACTATGTTTCCTCACGACTTTAGTGATTAAGCAATAAGTAAGTCAAATATATATTTCTGTAAACTAAGTTTTTATCCAGATATTTCAAAGGCTTGAGATTAATTATCACTAGAAATATAATTAAGTTTTTAACTATTATATGTATTAAATCTTAGATTAATTATGACTAATAATTATAGAGCATAAGTTATTTAAATACAACGTTTCTATCTATTCTCTACTCTTCAGAAGATTTAAGGATACTTTTGAGATTTCGTAAAACTATTTCTTCTACTACTTATTGATCTGAACATCAAAAAAATTCAGCATAATTTATGGCAGATAAGCACAAAAAAAATCAAGTACTGAGTAGTAAAACTTAATCTTGACTAGAAGATTCAAAGTTTAGATTAAATTATTTAATAAATTCTATGAATAATTTCCGTTTTCATCAAGATACTATTACAGAAGTCAAGCAAAGGGCTGACATTTATGATGTTATTTCAGAGCATCTTTTATTAAAAAAGCGGGGAAAAGATTATGTAGGATTATGCCCTTTTCATGAAGAAAAAACTCCTAGCTTTACTGTTAGTACGACTAAACAACTGTACTACTGTTTTGGTTGTGGTGCAGCTGGTAACGTGTTGAAGTTTTTGATGGAAATTGGTAAGTCTTCTTTTAGTGATGTTGTATTAGATTTAGCGAGACGTTATCAAATACCAATTAAAACAGAATTACCGGAAAATAGACAAGAGTTTCAACGGCAAATTTCTCTGCGTGAAAAACTTTATGAAATCTTGGCAATAGCTAATAGTTTTTATCAACATGCCTTAAGACAACCCCAGGGAAAAATTGCTTTAGAGTATTTACAAATTTCACGTCAAACTTCAGAAGAAACCATTCAAAATTTTCAATTGGGTTATGCTCCTAATGGTTGGGAAACTATTTATGGTTATCTGGTAGAACAAAAAGGTTTGCCTGTAGAATTAGTCGAAAAAACTGGATTAATTTTGTCAAGAAAATCTGGTACTGGTTATTACGATAGATTTCGCGATCGCTTAATGATTCCTATCAATGATATTCAAGGTAGAGTTATTGGTTTTGGTGGCAGAACTTTAAGTGATGAACAACCTAAATACTTGAATTCTCCTGAGACAGAATTATTTGATAAGGGTAAAACTTTATTTGCTTTGGATAAAGCAAAAACTGCTATTTCTAAACAAGATAAAGCTGTCGTTGTAGAGGGATATTTTGACGCGATCGCTCTTCATGCTTCAGGAATTAATAATGTTGTTGCTTCTCTTGGTACGGCCTTAAGTTCAATTCAAATTAGACAACTTTTACGTTACACAGAATCTAAACAAATCATCTTAAATTTTGATGCTGACCGAGCCGGTATTCAAGCTACTGAAAGAGCAATTGGAGAAATGGAAAAATTTGCTTATAGTGGGGAAGTTCAACTGAGAATTTTAAACATTCCTGACGGGAAAGATGCTGACGAATATTTGAAAACTTATTCTGGTAAAAAATATCAAGAATTATTGGTTAATTCTACTCTATGGATTGATTGGCAAATTCAAAATATAGTCAGAACTAAAAATCTTAGTCTGGCAGATGAATATACTAAAGCTAGTCAAGAAATAGTTAAAATATTAACGAAAATAACTAATGATAATCAATTTACTTATTATCTTCAATATTGTGCGCAAATTTTGAGTCAGGAAGACACTCGGAGAGTTTCATTAATTTATGAAAATTTATTAACTCAAGTTTTTATTAATTGGAAAAAGATCTTAGCTAAGGGTGAATTTATATCACCACCGTTACTAGTAGCGAAACAATTAAAATCTAATCAGCGAAATAATAGGAACTTTACTAAGGGAAAAAAAAATCATTCACCAGAGGTTTTATCTCCACCTGTAAAAGGGAGTTTATTGGCAGAAGCTGAGTCTTTATTATTGCGTATTTACTTACATTGTCCTAACTATCGTCGAGAGGTGAAAGATGCAATGGAAGCAAGAGATTTACAGTTTAGCTTCGCTCACAATAGACTTTTGTGGCAGCAAATTGTTTCTGCAGAAAATATCTCGGAAAATGAAATTAATCAATCAGATGATTTAATTTCAAAGTTACAAGATACTTACTGGGAAAATCTAGATAAATTCCCTAATTTAAAGCATCTTTTTCATTTAGATGAAAAAACAAAAAAAAATATTCTTAGAGCCCCTTTAGAAATTCGTTCTTCAGTAGCAACTATAGAATTAATTATATCAAAAAAACGTCAAAGTACTCTCTTGAATATGTGGCAAGAAACTGATTTATCCGTTGACCCAGAATTAGCTGAAAAATATAAAGAAAAATTTTATAGTGAATCACAATGGATTCAGGAATTGGAGAGGTTAAGACTGACAACTATTCAAGATTTAATTGAAGTACCTTTAGGGGAATTAACTAACTAAAATCATAGTACAAAAATAACTCTTCAAATTTTTCAGAGTAAACAAGTAAATATTTGAATATTAATGAATCTAAAAAACGAATTATGTTATGAAATAGTAAAGGGAAATCTTAATAGCAAAGTTAATTAGCCCTAAAAACTGCATATAGCTTATCTTTTCCATTCCAGAATAAGCCAAGACTTCTACTGTCTACTCTAGTAGTTTCATACAAGTTAAGTAGCAGATTTTTAGAGTTTGAATATTAATGAATCTAAAAAACGAATTATGTTATGAAATAGTAAAGGGAAATCTTAATAGCAAAGTTAATTAGCCCTAAAAACTGCATATAGCTTATCTTTTCCATTCCAGAATAAGCCAAGACTTCTACTGTCTACTCTAGTAGTTTCATACAAGTTAAGTAGCAGATTTTTAGAGGAGGTAAACCCTTTTATAGGCTGCAACTTTAATCAAAAATAATTCTGGTTATTTGTACAGGAACTGAGGAAGAACTCAATGTTTAATAAAATATAAATATATACTTGAAAAAAATCAAATAAAATTAGCCCATTGTAATCCTGGTCTGTTGTAATTATTTTGTCGAGAAAAACAGAAGTATAAATATCCATAAAAGGTTTTTATACCATATATCCTAATATTTCCACTTATTGGAATTTTTCGAGAGATTTAGTAGGATAATCTTACTTTTTTCATCCCCATCTACCATTTCGGAGCAGAGCTACTGAATATCTTTCATGTGTTAAACTAGTTATAATAATAAGTTTAGAAAAACAACAATGAATAAGGTAACCTAATTGAAATGTGCTTGTCTGGACTGCCTATCTGTGATTGACATTGAGGCAGCAGTAAAGAAATAACGATTTAAACTACTGCTCCGACGAGTGTGTTAATGGACGGAAAATGAAATTTGCTGCGTTCATACTAGGTATAAGTGCAGTAGCAAATAACTAGAACATCCCTTGAGTAGAAACTAAAAACTAGAAACATAGTCTAACTATCTATTAGTAAATAGTCTAGCTATTGGTAAAATATCAAACTCTGAACAAAGAAACGGAGTTTTTAAGATTCACTGGAGAAATGCATTAGTACAAAAAAAAACAACCATTATCCAATCCTTATTTTTAGACAAAACCTATGTTGGCCAGAGAATACCAGGCGTTCACTCATTACTGAAGCCCTACAAGCCTGAAGAATGACCCTAAGATAAACAGACCTCACCTAAAGACTCTGCTAACTAAACTAAAACAATACTCTGCCAAGAAGGTCAGTCGAAATTATCAGTTAGTAACATTCCCCTCACCTCACTCAGAATATTAATACTTGTAGCTATTATCATAAAAAGCATAAATTGATGGTACAATAATTAATTTTGTAGTCCCTGCCGGAATGACCAAAAATAAATTTACCAAGAGTCTACCCTTAACCATTAGGGTTAAGGTAATTTTCCCTGAGAGAAGAACCATCAACAAATAGTCGTGCTATTTATTAGACCTCTCCAAAAATGCAGATTTTAGAATAACATAGCAAAGGTTTGATAACCTTTTCTGGAGATATCTATTGCTGAAATTCACTGTAGTTCGGCCAAGCCCTCATTGAAAGTCAGCAGAACTTATGGGTGAGACTTGACAGTCAAACAAAAATGAACTAAGTTCATTGAAAATAGTACATACATAGCAATATCGTAGCAGTATGAGTAATTAGGGAGAACTATGTGAATAAGTAGCTTAAGCTTCCTGATAATTTGAAGTTTCGGTCTTAAATAAGTTAAAGACTGTACTCAGTGACATAAGGGTGAAACACTGAATCTAGCTCCAAAGCTTATGCAATTCCTGCTTATATAAGTTTGAGTAAATTTATATGTAAGTTTAGGTAGATTTAGTAGAGCAGAAAGTCCAGCTCATAAATACTACAGTTATTCCCAGCAACAGCCCTAACAAGATCAAATCTTTAGTGCTAATTGCCTGGGCGTTGGTAGACAAGGGAAAATTTCAATAAAGTTTATCTAAAGTTTATTTGTCCTAATTCTGTGTTCCTTAATTCCTGCGAGTTAGGGTAATAAAAATTATTTACAAAAGAGTGTATCTCTTGTTTCCTTACCTGTAATAGAATTTTTACCTTGAGCAATTTTGCATAGATCTTTTGTAGTATCTTTTCGCAAAAAAGCATCAGTAAAATCTGCTCCATCAATAATTGCGTCACGAAATTGAGTATGGAAAGCAAAAGCACCTTCCAAAATAGCATTAGTCAAATTTGCTTTGTTAAAAACAGCATCATCCAAAGTAGAATAACTAAGATTTGCTCCCTCTAAATTAGCTCCTTCTAAATGAGCGCCAAATAAACTAACTCCACTCAAATTTGCATTACTAAAGTTACTTTTACGCAGAATTGACTTAGTAAATGAATCATTAGTTAAGTCTTTACCAGAAAAATCTTGACCTACTAATATTTGTTTGTCATACTCATCAGCTAAAATTGGTGTAGCCTTAATAAAGGTCATAGCAGTTATTGTCCCCATAGCAACCATATAAACTACTAATGAAAAGACAAAGCTGACTAAAACTTGGGAAGTTTTCTGTTGTCTAAAATTCATGCTACTTCTGGTTAATTTACTTTAATCAGTTCATAATATAGAATAAACTAAAATGAGTCTTGATTCATCTAGTAAATCTACTTTTATTTCCCAAAAAATTGACACAGGTATTTTGGGAGAAGAGCTAGTGGCAAAATGGTTAAATCTTGAAGGTTGGCAAATACTACATCGAAGGTGGCAATGTCCCTGGGGAGAGCTAGATATTGTTGCCACAAAAACTACTTCTTCATTGAGGGATAGCTCTAATTATAAATTTCCTATTTTAGCATTTGTAGAGGTTAAAACCCGTAGTCGCGGTAACTGGGATCAAGATGGTTTACTAGCAGTTACAGAGTCAAAACAAGCAAAACTATGGAAAACTGCAGAAATTTTTTTGAGCGATCGCCCAGAATTAGTAGATTATTCATGTAGATTTGATGTAGCTTTAGTCAGGTGTAATTATATTCGAAAAAATTCTCAAGCCCAAAAAAAACTATCAATAGAACAGCAAATATCTGAGTTAACTGTTGATATTGGAAATTCTGTAGAGTTAGCAGGTTATCAATTGGTTTTACATAATTACATTGCTTCTGCTTTTATTATTCACTTGGATTAAATAGTCACAAAGTAGTCGTGTCAGATTAATTACACATCTATACGAGCTAAATTATTGGCCTTATTATCAGCTAAAACAATTAGGGTATGGTGAAAAAAACTAAAAGCATTTAATTAAATATTACTAAGGGATCTTTTTTGGTATTCTCAATTCCTTTTTCAATTTACTCTGGAATTTAGTTTTCGTTTTGTTATGGAATTGATTAATACTTTTTATGACTCCTCTATTAACCAGTTTTGGTATAAATCCTTTTTAGTCTAATGTTAACGTCCCTAAGTTCAGTTTTCTACTATGATGTTGATAGCCAGTAGTACTGTAGTATAGATATATTTTTTTTATTGACCAATACTATACTAGATATAAAGATATTTTACTATATTTTAATTTAATCTTTATTAAAATGACAATTGTGAAGAATCAATTAAATATATACTATTTTTTGTTGTACCCATACTAATATTAACAATATATTTTTTATAGATGTATAGGTACAAACAAATTCAAATAAATTAGAGTCAGATTCCAGCAAGACTAACCCAAAGTTTCTGGGCAATATCCCAAACCCCTGACAAATTGGGTTCTAAATGCTTCTATATCATCTTGATTGGGCTCTCCATGGGAAACCACTGCTACCTGATAACGTCTCATCACACTTAAGGGTGATTGTCCAGTTTCCAAGCCCCATAGTGCCATTCTGACACGGATATCAGGATCATAAGGTATTCCCAATTCATTCATAAAAGCCCTAAAGTCTCCGTGTTTTTGAGGAGTCAAGTATTTGCTCATTTTAAGTTTTACGACCCAGCCATCAATTTGATGAATTACTGTCATAAAACGAAGCTGTAAATGATGGGCATTGTCTAAGTATTCAACTACTCTGAGGCACAGACTAGTATTTCCTAAAAAGTAAAGATATTCCATATCAAACTATTACCGCTTATAACTGTCCCTTTTACCCTGATTTAACCTCTAAGTTTTATTTTCTACTACAGAGGAAATATTAAAGGTAGTGGGAAAAGTTTATAGGAAGCGGGGCGGATCTTATCGCTTCCCTATAAATCAATTAGGTATATGTTCTACAATGTTTAAAAGTCTAAATCAGCTATAAAATCTGTTGTATTTTTCACTACAGCTATATCTGCCTAGTATTTTATCATTATATCTATACTTAATCTATATTCACTTCTTTATGTTGAAGATTACTAGGGGAGAAGTACCCATATTTATATGGGGGGTTTTACCCAATTAATTATCCATTATTGTTTCTTCAATAAATATGACTAATTGATAAGGTTTGATCTCCACTTTCAAAAAGATCAAAAAGTAAACCTAACCTAGGATTTTCTTAACTCCTGATGACAGGAGATAATGATAACTAATAACTGATAACTGATAACTGAAATGACCGATTTAGATTGGTCCATTGAGGCTTATGATTATGAACTTCCCCAAGAGCTAATTGCTCAAAATCCAGTTGTTCCTAGAGACAGCTCTCGCTTAATGGTTATAGAGTCCCTCACACACAATCATCGTATTTTCAGGGATTTACCAGATTTACTCCAACCAGAAGATTTACTAGTATTAAATAATACCCGTGTGATTCCCGCTAGGCTTTATGGTCAAAAAACGAGTGGTGCTCAGGTAGAAATATTATTATTGAAACAGATCACAAATGATTCTTGGTTAGCTTTGGTCAAGCCTGGCAAACATTTTAGTGCTGGGACAAGGATTGAGTTTGAACCTAATTCATCATTTACTTGTGATTATAAGTTGCAGGCAACAGTATTAGCAATTGATCAAGAAACAGGTGGACGTGTTTTACAATTTTATTGGCCTCAAGAAGTTTCTTGGCTTGATTTGTTAAAGCAATTTGGTCATATACCTTTTCCTCCTTATGTTACAGGTTCACAGGCTTTAACTGAACAATATCAAACTGTATATAGTAAGATAGCAGGAGCTATCGCTGCTCCTACCGCTGGCTTACATTTTACTGATGAATTACTATATAAACTAGAACAAGGGAATATTGGACGAGCTTTTATAACTTTGCACGTTGGTATTGGCACATTTCGTCCGGTTGAAGTTAAAGATATTACTACCCACAATATACACTCCGAATGGGTTGAGGTTTCATCTTTGAGTGTAGATAAAATTCACCAGACAAAGGCTAAAGGTGGACGCATTATCGCAGTGGGAACCACAGTAGTGAGAGCTATAGAAGCAGCAGCGCTAGCTAATGATAATTATAGCACTCAAGAATCTTTAATTCCTTTAATTCGACCATTTTCTGATTACACAGATATATTTATTTATCCTGGTTACAAATGGCGGGTAGTAGATGGTTTAATCACTAATTTCCATCTTCCGCGCTCTAGTTTACTTATGCTTGTTAGTGCGATGATTGGTAGAAAACGTCTTTTAAGTTTATACCAGGATGCAATTGATCAAAAATACCGCTTTTATTCTTTTGGTGATGCAATGTTTATTCTACCATCGGCTAGAGTTAATTAAATCAAATTATGTAGCGTGGGAATATTGCCTCCAACAGTCTACCTAACAAGCTTTTTTTAAATCTAGTGCATATTTTAGGAGATTATTTTGGGACAATTAGGACACCAGGCATTTCTCGACATTTTCCCAGGCTATTAAGCCTATTTAGAGGTGCCTATATACTTAGGCTTTAGTTTACTCGGCGGTTTTAAGTTTTGCACTTAGCAAAGGCTCTAAGTTATACAATACAACCTGCTACTTTTTATGTCCCGTGATTAAATGTTTCTATCAAACTTTACCCTAGTCTTACGTTTGCCTGGTTTATCCTTTTTGGTCTCAGATTGCTTACAGGCTATTAGTTAATTAATATTCATCTTAACAGATACATTCAAAAAAAAAAACTAAAAGGTTGCCTGGGTATTAGCAAGGTTTTAAAGCAATGTTTTTGGTTAGGGGCTTTCAAGATTGGCCGAATCTTAATATTGAAAACATTGACCAAAAATCCCTAGTTGGTTAATCTTCTTCTTCTTCCTCTTCATATCTTGGGTGTACAAAACTATGGGAACGTTGAGTTTCAACAGATTTACCTAGGGATAGTGCCTTCTTTGCAGCTAGTTTTGCCTGGTTTTTCCAGTTAGCTTTCCGCATATTTTTCTTAGATTTTGAGGTTCTCTTCTTTGGTACAGCCATAAAAGTTATTCTATTCTTTAAATACAGATAATTGTACAAACATATTACTATACTATAGTACCATTATTTGAGCAACTATGTTAAAATTTTAACTAAAATATATCTTATTGATTACTTTGTTTCCAATATTTAGAGTTCATGGAAATTAGATAACAATTCCTGTATCTGGATGGTTATCTACTCTGACGTAACCAGTTTTAAGCATTTCTTTCATGGTTTCTTCTAATTCTGTAAAGCTATATCCTGTTGCCATGACTCCTTGAGCAACAGATAATTTTCCTCCCTTTGTAGAAGCTGTTTTAAGTAATGCAATCATTAATTGTTGACGGGTTTGTGGTGAATATGCTTTGATGGCGATCACTTCATTTGATGAATTTAATGATATCCCTTGCTCTGAAATACCCAGTTTACTTTGATTTGAGCATACTCGGAATTAACAACAAGTTAATAAATTGAACGACTCCAAATAAGCCATAGGTATAGAGCCAAACTAAACCTGTAAAAAATTTGCCATTGTAGATTCGATGACATCTACTTAAATCAACTAAACACGCGGCCCAAAATAGGTAATTATATCCTATATTATTTGTTTATATTTAGTCCAAAAATTTATTAACCATAATACAACTATGCTAACAAGCTGGTTATAGCTGAAGTTAAAATAACAATTGCTAGAAGTCATAAGTTAAGATATTACTGTGAAAAAATTTAAGAGGTAAAGAGGTATAAGAATATCCTCGCCCCCTAGGGACTGGTATATTTGAAATTGTAGACAATGAGTACCAAATCCAATGAGGAAAAGCTGATTGTATATGAATACGTTTTATTAACTGGACTTGAGAAAATAATAGGTTAAAAATCATGTCAAAACCTGATACATTAATGTTTTTACTTTTAACCTACCTTTCTCTTAATATATTTAGGTTTCTGCTATTTTTAGCTATGTCAGGTATTTCCCTTACTCATACTAGATTTGAAATAGTTTCTGGTGTAAAAAATTTCAAGGTATTGCTAGTAATATTTTTTTGCAGTTCTGTAGACTATAGTAGTTATTTAATGGTTTCATATCTTAATGAGTTTTAGTCGGGTTTGAACCGTATTAGATTATAGATTATATCTATTACTTATTAAGCCTTACTTTCTCTCTTACCCTATAATTAGTCGGTAGTAACCTGATTCGCTACACTAAATGAGTACTAAAATCGACAAATTAATTTTGGTGGGTTTTTGTTAATGAAATTAGCTATTAATCAAATTAACTACAATAGCTTTGCAATTCTTAATGCAAATTATGTGATTCAAATCTCCAGACCTTGATAGACTGTATGGGATGAAAAACATAGTGTCATTTTTACTACCCTCTCTATAGATAAAATAAAGCTAATTAACAATTAATGGAGCAATTAAAAAAAATATAGCGTCACCAGGGTACTAAGGACATTCTTAAACTTTCCAATTTAGTTCGTGCTCCGAATATAGGAGAGTTTTGGTATTCACTTTACAAACTTTCCCCCAAATGGGAAAAGGGAGGGGTTAACTGCTGAGTGCAGCTATATCTCACTATAAACATAGATTCATAATCATAATTAAGAAAATAACGAAATTTATGGTAAATTCTCTCAAAAAACAAACCTTTACTGAAATGCGTCCAGGTGTTAAAGTTCCTGCAAAGGAAACTATCCTCACACCTAGATTTTATACAACAGATTTTGATGAGATGGCTAAAATGGACATCTCTGTGAATGAGGATGAATTGATGGCTATTTTGGAAGAGTTTCGTGCAGATTATAATCGCCATCATTTTGTGAGGAATGAGGAATTTGCCCAATCTTGGGATCATATTGATGGGGAAACTCGTCGTTTATTTGTTGAGTTTTTAGAGCGTTCTTGTACTGCTGAATTTTCTGGTTTTTTACTTTATAAAGAATTAGGTCGTCGCCTCAAAAATAAAAGTCCTATTTTGGCTGAGTGTTTCACTTTAATGTCACGAGATGAAGCTCGTCATGCAGGTTTTTTAAATAAGGCAATGTCAGATTTTAATTTGTCTTTGGATTTAGGGTTTTTGACTAAAAGTCGTAAGTATACTTTCTTTAAACCAAAGTTTATTTTTTATGCTACTTATTTATCAGAAAAAATTGGTTATTGGCGTTATATTACTATTTATCGTCATTTAGAAGCTCACCCAGAAGATAGAATTTATCCTATTTTCCGTTTCTTTGAAAATTGGTGTCAGGATGAAAATCGTCATGGAGATTTTTTTGATGCTATTATGAGAGCTAGACCAGAATTTCTGAATGATTGGCAAGCAAAGTTGTGGTGTAGATTTTTCTTGCTTTCTGTGTTTGCTACTATGTATTTGAATGATATTCAACGTGCTGATTTTTATGCTTCTATTGGTTTGAATGCCTGTGATTATGATAAGTATGTGATTGAGAAAACTAATGAAACTTCAGGGCGGGTTTTTCCAGTGATTTTGGATGTAGAAAATCCTGAGTTTTATGCAAGATTAGAGTTTTGTATAAAGAATAATGAGAAGTTGACGAAGATCGCTAATTCTAATAATCCTGGTTTTGTGAAGTTTTTCCAAAAGTTTCCTCTGTATTTATCTAATGGTTGGCAATTTTTAAAGTTGTATTTAATGAAGCCAATTGAAACGGCTACTATGCAAAGTTCTGTTCGTTAATAAAGTTAATAATTAATTTTTTGATTTTGATAGTCTTGTTTGACACAAGGCTATTTATTTGTGTTTATGGAGGGCTTGCTGATGAGTCTTCAAAGCATTGACACAAATTATGCTTTAGCAAAATGAAGGTAGCATAATTTGGGTGGATAAAGCTCATGCATTGCTTGGATTTAGAGTACACCTAGTAGGCTGGCTACAGCATTTTGATTACGATTTTATTCTGTAGTTTAAGGATGTAAATATTTTCCTATACTTATAGTTCTGGAGTTAGAAGTAGCAGTTTAATAAAAATTTATGATTTTTACTAATTATTTAATCTGTAGAATATTAAGATATTAGTAACTATATAATTTATAAAATCATATAAATTATTTCTAAAATTTTAATCAAATAATGTTACAAATTAATTGGGCTGATTAAAGAATTATTTTATATAATAGCAGAGATAAACTAGAAAGGAATATATAAGAAGGAAACTTCCCAGGTTTGCTAGTTGCATACTGGGAAGCTAGTCTATCTATACAGAATCTAGTTATCTAGAGACAATAAAATTTGAGGGAAGGTTCCCTAAGGATGTTAAAAATATAAAATTTTCATTTATATTCCCTCGCATTGCATAATTATTATCATAGATAAATAGAGATAATTACTATTGATTAATTATTGCTTTGAATAACAATATTATATTTTCAATTATTGATAAAAATGATAGAAAAAAACAAAGTAAAACAGTCTATATTAGCTAGTCAAAAGCACTTATTAAGTTTACAAGAAACAGAAGGATACTGGTGGGGTCAACTAGAATCAAATGTCACAATAACAGCAGAAATAATTTTACTACATAAAATTTGGCAAACTGATAAAAAAATACCATTGAATAAGGCAAAAAATTACCTAATATCTCAACAACGAGAACATGGTGGTTGGGAACTATTTTATGGGGATGGAGGAGACTTAAGCACTTCTATTGAAGCTTATATGGCTTTGAGATTATTGGGTGTTTCAAGAACAGATCCAATTATGATTGAAGCACAAAATTTTATTATTAAAAAAGGTGGTATTAGTTGCAGCAGAATTTTTACTAAATTACATTTGGCTTTAATTGGATGCTACAGCTGGCAGGGTATTCCTTCTATTCCTTCTAGCATAATGCTACTTCCTGAAGATTTTCCATTTACTATTTATGAAATGTCAAGTTGGGCAAGAAGTAGTACTGTTCCACTATTAATTGTGTTTGATAAAAAGCCGATTTTTTCTGTTAACCCCACTATTAATCTTGATGAGCTTTATGCCGAAGGAATTAACAATGCTAGTTTTGAATTACCTCGTAAATACGATCTGACAGATTTATTTTTGGGACTAGATAAGGCTTTTAAATTTGCAGAAAATTTGAATTTGATGCCTTTGCAACAGGAAGGATTAAAAGCAGCAGAAAAATGGATTTTAGAAAGGCAAGAGGTTACGGGTGACTGGGGGGGTATTATTCCGGCTATGTTAAATTCTATGTTGGCATTAAAATGCTTGGAATATGATGTGGCTGACCCTGTGGTGGTGCGGGGACTGGAGGCTATAGATAGGTTTGCTATAGAAAATGAGGATAGTTATCGGGTACAAGCCTGTGTATCTCCAGTGTGGGATACCGCTTGGGTAATACGTTCGTTGGTTGATTCTGGTATTTCTCCTAGTCATCCGGCAATGGTTAAGGCTGGACAATGGTTGTTGCAACAGCAAATTTTGGATTATGGTGATTGGGTGTTTAAGAATAAATTTGGTAAACCGGGGGGTTGGGCGTTTGAATTTATGAATCGTTTTTATCCAGATATAGATGATACGGCGGTAGTGGTTATGGCTTTGGATGTTGTAGAGTTGCCTGATGAGGATCTGAAAGGTAAGGCGATCGCTCGTGGCATGGAGTGGATAGCTTCGATGCAATGTGAAGCTGGTGGTTGGGCAGCTTTTGATGTAGATAATAATCAAGACTGGTTGAATGCTACTCCTTATGGAGATTTAAAGGCGATGATCGATCCGAATACGGCAGATGTGACGGGGCGGGTATTGGAAATGGTTGGTTGTTGTGGGTTAGCTATGGATAGTTGGCGGGTGAAACGGGGGATCGATTTTTTGGTAAGGGAGCAGGAAGAGGAAGGTTGTTGGTTTGGTCGGTGGGGAGTTAATTATATATACGGTACGAGTGGAGTTATTTTGGCTTTGGCTGTTATGGCACGGGAAAGTCACCGAGGTTATATAGAGAGGGGGGCAAGTTGGTTGGTTGGTTGTCAAAATTCGGATGGTGGATGGGGTGAAAGTTGTTGGAGTTATAATGATCCGTCGTTGAAGGGGAAGGGGAAAAGTACGGCTTCTCAGACTGCTTGGGCGTTAATTGGTTTATTGGCTGCGGGGGAGGGGACTGGTAATTTTGCTAGGGATGCTATTGATGGGGGTGTGGGTTTTTTAGTTTCGACTCAGAATGATGATGGGAGTTGGCTGGAGGATGAGTTTACTGGTACTGGGTTTCCTGGTCATTTTTATATTAAGTATCATTTTTATTCACAGTATTTTCCTTTGATGGCTTTGGGAAGGTATGAGAGTTTGTTAAGTGGTTGATGTTTTTTGAGTGGGATGAATAAGAGGCAGGGAATTGAGATTAAAGTTATACTGTTTGTTTTACGGAAGTTAAAGTTCATCCATTCAAAGGCTAAAAGTAAGATTTTTAAGACTCAAAATTTTTGGGTGCTCTTAAAGCTGTAAAGATATTGGTTTATGGGTCTGTTAAGGGTTTGTTATGTACTTGTAACTAAGTTGATGTCTCTAGACTCATACTTTTCTTTTTTGCTACTAAGCGATCGCTCTCGACTATCAAATATTAACTTACGTTTAGTGGTAAGGTTGAAGTATAACTTAAATTCTCAATGCTTGCATCACTATTTTTATCTCAAAAGAACAATGATCAATATTTTATTGAAAAAATATCAAAGTACTACTACAGGAGTTGCGATCGCTTTCTGACTTTACGAAAATCAAAAAATGGTTTCTTGTCCCAGAGCAAAAGTATTAAGTTTAAGTAATAAAATCTATATAATAAATAATTTAGTAGTCTGAATTTTCAGTTTTGATGATCAACTAAAAAATCCAGACTACAAACTAACACTTACTTCTCGTTTTCTATGATCCCTCCACCCAACAAAATATCTCCTTCATACCAAACAGCAGCTTGCCCGGGAGTTATACCAAAAACTGCTTCTTCAAAAATTAACTTAACTCGAAAACCATCTTGAGGTTTTTCTTCATTAACACCCAAAGGAATAATATTTGCAGCTACGGGTAAACTGCGGTACCTCACTTGTACCTCTGCGCGTATTGATGTACTTGGTGGGGCAATAGAAACCCAGTTAACCAGCTTCACAGTAGATTCCATTTTAGTCGCGCTATCGCGATCGCCCACTATTACTTTATTCATTGCTGGGTCTAGGTCTATCACATATAAGGGATGAGGGGCAGAAACTCCTAAACCTTTTCTTTGGCCAATAGTATAATGATGGACACCATCGTGTCTTCCCAAAACTCGTCCCTCTCGGTCAACTATTTCACCTTGATGGGGAGTAATATATTTATCTAAAAATGCCCGCATGGAACCGCTAGACTCTACCAAACATAAATCCTGACTTTCTGGTTTGTCAGCAGTTTTCAAACCATATTCTGCTGCAATGCGTCGGGTTTCACTCTTTACCATTTCTCCTAGAGGAAATACTGAACCTGCCAATAAGTACTGTGTTAAATCATACAAAAAATAAGACTGGTCTTTATTACGATCAATTGCACGTTTTAATAGATAGCGATCGCTTTTTGAGTCATAATCAAGTCGTGCATAGTGCCCTGTGGCAATTTTGTCAATACCTAATTTTTCACGACCATAAGCTAACATGGGACCAAATTTTACTGTTTTATTACATTGAGAACAAGGTAGTGGAGTAATTCCGGCACTGTAACCAGTCACCAAATAATCAACAATATTTGCTTGAAATAAATTGCGAGTATCGACAATATGATGGGGAATATCTAATTGTTCGCAAATATAGGCAGCATCAACCATTCCTTCAGAACAACATTGACCTTTTCCTTTCATTAACCAAAGAGTTAAGCCCTCGACTTGATATCCTTGATGATGCAATATTGCTGCTGCTGTGGAACTATCAACTCCACCAGAGAGACCAACTATAATTTTATTCATTGGATTTGAGTTTATACAATTAAAAAAAATATATATCTATCTAAGCATTCAGCTATCAGCTAAAATTCATCATTTATTGAAGTAAGTAACCATGCCAAATATTTTTTTTACAACATCATGCTACAAAACATCAAAAATGTCGTTATTATCAATTATATTAGGATGGTTTTTAGCCCTAAGCTATCAGACTTTATCTCTAGGAAAATCAATCAAAAATCAAACCTTAAATACCAATCAAAATCATAGCCAAAATACAATTTTTACCTCCCAAAATAACACATCAAATAATGAACCACTAATAACAGATTTTTTTAGAGATAAAAGACCTGTTGAAAATTTACCACCATTAATTATAACACCCTCAGCCCAACAACAAGAACCAATATTTAACCCCATTGAACCTAATCCATTTCCAAGTTTACAATATATTGTTTATATTGATTCAAAAAGTCAAATTTTGTTAAGAATTATTCGGCAAATAATTGAACCAAGAGCAGTATTTCGCTTTTTTAATAACCGAAAAGTTATTCAAGTCGGAAGCTTTTCTGAGTTGTTTTTTACCTTAGATTTGTTAGATTTTTTAAAGGAAAAAGGAATTCATGGTAAACGATTGAAGTTGAATCCTGGTGAAGCATTTGGAAAACCTGTAAGTTCTACAACTTTAGCAGCTACTATATATCCTCCAGTGACTAATTCAATAGCTTATGGACTAAATAGTAAGTCCTATTATTTACTAATTCCTAGCCAGTCAAAAGATTTAGCTATAACGACATATAAATTGGGATTATTAGGAGTTCCTGATAGAGGTATTCAGGTGACAGAAATACCAGAAAATGTAGCTATAGGACCTTTTGAAAATGAAAAAACTGCAGAAAAATGGCAACGCTATTTATTAGATTCAGGGTTTATTAATGTAGTTATTTATTATGGTCGTTAGAATAACAAAGAAGTTAACAAAGTTAAAGTTTTAAAAGGTATGAAATCCAAAGTTGTTTTGGTAAAAGAGATTCAAATAACCTTTAAAAAACACTTCTCATTAAAAAAAAAATTATCATGAGCTCCTATGACTATTTTATGAAAACGGATATAAGGATATAAAAAAAAAGGAGAATAATTGGAATTTACATATTGAATAAAAATATATTTTTCAAGATATTTACTGTAAAAAAATATTCATAGTAAGTGTATAAATTGTTTTATTTTTTTTGTAAATTTTGATGTTAATAAATATGTGGGTAATGGATGGTTTTAAAAGCTATGTTTAGACAACTCAATTATTTTGATAAGCTTAAAAATTGATTGAAATAGAGGCTCCCTATAAAACCAATTTTAACTTCTGCTTAAAGCTGACGTTTATTTGGGTTACGGCAAACTACAAAGATTACTAAGTTGAAGATATGAATCTGGGAATACCCATCTCAAATCAGGATTTAATATTTTATTTACAGATACTATCTTAACCTAAACCCTCTAATACTGATCAATCAGACTTAATATGATTTTCTATTCTTTTGAAGGAAGGTTCGTTAAATTAGAATAATATTAACAAAAATAATGCTACACTTCCTCAATACTTCAGTTATTAACTAATAAGTAAAGTTCAACAATGTTTTGAAAGATTATAGGAAAAGAGGGAAAATATATTATATCCAAGAATACTTTGACAATGTCCAAGGGCAAAAATGCCTATCATTGCTATTTTTGGGTAAGGAAAATACTCAGCCATTACTAAAAATGGATTAAACCTAGATAGAAAAAGAAATATATTGATTAAATATCAAACAATTACTATATAAGGTTTGATGCTATTTTTATATCTTTTTGGCCAAATTACTGCTGATTTTCCTACTCCCTGCTCAGTAGTTAGGTTGCATATAACACCTCTACTTACTCCCTAAAAATACTTTTGATATTTGGTATAAAATTCGGAAAAATGAACAATATCAAAGAAAAATTTATAGTTACTGCTGCACAAATGCGACAAATAGAGGAACGTATATTTATTGCGGGAATGCCTGTAGCAGCATTAATGGAAAAGGTTGCAGGATTAGTAACACGAAAAATCTCAGAATTATTAAATTCTAATATTAGTAAAATAGGTGTATTAGTAGGTCCTGGTCATAATGGTGGAGATGCTTTGGTCATAGCCAGAGAATTATATTTTCAAGGTTATGAAATAATAGTTTACTGCCCTTTTGTAAACCTGAA
Organism: Trichodesmium erythraeum IMS101; assembly: GCF_000014265.1. Lineage (NCBI taxonomy): Bacteria > Bacillati > Cyanobacteriota > Cyanophyceae > Oscillatoriales > Microcoleaceae > Trichodesmium > Trichodesmium erythraeum. The sequence continues at coordinate 1,171,643 of NC_008312.1, read as the reverse complement.
AGAACTAACAAATGCTCATGCCAAATATCTCCAATATTTAGGAGTTAATTTTGTCAAAAATATTTCCCTGCTCAAAAATTGTGCTTTGCTCATAGATGGTTTATTTGGTTTTGGTTTAGAACGGGAAATATCTGGAGATTTAGCTGAAAGTATCAGTCAAATTAATAGTTGGCAAAAACAGGTATTTAGTATTGACTTACCTTCGGGAATACATACAGATACAGGAGAAGTTTTAGGAACAAGTATTTGTGCTACCTACACATTTTGTTTGGGTCTGTGGAAACAGGCATTTTTACAAGACAAAGCTCTAAAATATTTTGGTAAATCTGAATTAATTGACTTTGATATTCCCCTAGCAGATATTACAGAAGTTTTAGGAGAATTTCCAACAATTGAGAGAATTACAAAAACATCTGCTCTGGAAAATTTACCTCTACCTCGTCCCCCAGCAACCTATAAATATACAAACGGTAATTTATTATTAATTGTAGGCTCCCATCGTTATAGTGGCGCGGCAGTTTTAACAGGATTAGGTTCTAGAGTAACAGGTGTAGGAATGTTATCAATTGCTGTACCAAAATCAATTAAACCTATACTAAATAGTCATTTACCAGAAGCACTAATTATTGGTTGCCCTGAAACAGAAACTGGAACAATAAAACAATTACCAGAAGATATAGATTTAAGTAAATTTGAAGCTATTGCTTGTGGACCTGGTTTAACTATAGAACCTACATCTATAATAGAAAAAGTATTATCTGTAAATTGTCCTCTAGTTTTAGATGCTGATGCTTTAAATATTTGTGGAAATTTAGCAAATAATTCTTTAGTAAGTCAACGTCAAGCACCAACAATTATTACTCCCCACCCAGGAGAGTTTAAACGTCTATTTCCTCATCTAGTAGATCAACTGAATAATCGGATATTAGCTGCTGAAAAAGCTACTAAAAATAGTAACGTTATAATAGTTTTAAAAGGGGCAAAAACAATTATTGCTAATAGCCAAAAAATATTAATAAATCCAGAAAGCACTCCCGCATTAGCTAGAGGGGGAAGTGGAGATGTACTTACAGGATTAGTTGGAGGTTTATTAGCTATTAATTCAACTCAAACTCTACCATTCAATGCTGTAAAAACAGCAGTTTGGTGGCATGCTCAAGCAGCAATATTAGCAGTAAAAGAACGAACAGAGTTAGGAGTAGATGCTTTTACTTTAACTCAATATTTAATACCTGCGCTAAAAAAATATAACTTTTGCTAATAGGAGTAGTAGTACTTAACATTTTCTGGTAGAAAAAATTAGTTAAAATTAGCCTAGACAAGGGAATTATGTTGATGCTGTAACAATGACTAGAACCTATGCTGATTTAGAACTTAGAAAATTTTGAGGTTAAAGCTAAGACTAGTCTAAATTTGAGGCGTTTTATCTAGTACTATTATTTTTAATTCCCGACAGGGAATAGTTAGAAGGGTTCCATGAAAAGTCTTGACATAGTTGTAATTTTGGTTCGATGGGAATAAAAAAGAAGAACAACAACTCTAATCCCAGTCATTTCAGAAACGCTATAATCAGAATTAATTGTGTATTATTAATGGGGTAAATATTTTTTTTGCTTGTTCCCCTCCAAGCCATTTTCTCTAGTCTATATTTGCTATTCCTTTCAGATAAGACTAAAAATTATAAGGTATAAAACCATGGTTAAGGGCTTTTCAGAATTATAAAACTGCTAAAAAAATATTTAACTGAATTGTATTGTATTATAATTTATCTAAATTAGTTTGGTATAATTGATGGAATAAATATTTTTCTGGTTCCCTATTTTTTGACTCATTTTCCCTACTCCCTTTCAGTAAATTATCTGGAGACAAATAATCAATGGCAGGTACTAATATTAATACAGATTTGTATTTCACTGAGCAAATTACACCCTGGGACATTTATAAACATGGTATTGACCAGGTGCTTGTTTATCAAAAAACAAAATATCAGGAAATTTATATTGTCAAGGGTGTTTATGGTAAAGCTTTAATATTAGATGGTAAGTGGCAGTCTTGCACTGCAGATGAATTTCTCTACCATGAAGGCTTGGTACATCCAGCTATGATTTGTCATGGGTCTCCACGAAAAGTCTTAGTATTTGGAGGAGCAGAAGGAGCAACAATACGAGAAGTATTACGCTGGAAAACAGTTGAGCAAGTAGTTATGGTTGACATAGATGAGAAGGTTGTAGAAGCTTGCAAAAAGTATTTGCCTGAAATGCACCAAAATTCTTTTGAAGACCCCCGTGTAGAGTTAATCATCGATGATGCTCAGAATTTTTTAGACTCTTCTAATGAAACTTGGGATGTAATTATTTCTGACCTGACAGATCCTATTGAACATGGTCTTTCTTTTCCTTTATTTACTCAGGAATACTTTCAAAAAATTTCCCAAGTTTTGTCGGCTTTAGGCTCGTTTATAATACAAGGGGGTTCAATTTCTCCTGCTGAGATGTATCTTCATGCTCGTGTAGTTAAAACTTTACAAAGTGTATTTAATTGTGTTTATTCCCTGATACCTTATTCTACGAGTTATGGATGTCCATTAGGGTTTGTTGTTTGTTCTGAGCAAAAATTTTCTTCTACACCAAACCCAGAAAAAGTAGACCGTTTATTGGCAGAAAAAACTACAGGCGGTTTTAAGTTTATGGATGGTGTTTCTTTATTGGGTATGTTGCAAATACCTTTGAATTTACGACAGGCGATCGCTACAGAAACTCAGATATATACTTTGAAAACTCCACCAAAATCTATTCAGGTTTGAGAGCAACATCTTTAATCATTTGCCAAAGTCTTGCTAAATATTCTTGAAAGTAGGGAGTAGATCTAACTACTAAATAGGTAGGTGTAAAAAAAACTTAGCTATATTAAGATTTGTGTACTGACTCTAAGCTTTTCCACACAGATTATTTGAGGTCAATTTACACTTTGTTATATAGCGACAAATTTAAACACAGATCTACTTAAATTCAAATAATTTGACAAAGATTGATACAATTATATATTATTTGTCATTATCAGGAATATATGTTCAATTTCTGATAAAGAGATAAATCACTAATTGAAATCAAATCAATATTACACAAACATTTATAGACTAAGGTCAATGTTATGAGATGAAACAGGAAGCTAGTTTCACAAGTCCTGTAGTCATGTATAAATAAATTTACACAAGCTTAGTGGAAAAATAATACTTAATAAGATACAAGATATCCTCCCACTTTGCCTATAATCATTCATTAAAAACATTTCTCTTACTTGTCTTACTTACTTATTACTGAATCAGGAGTTACGCAGAACTACTGTCTCTAGTAGGGGTATGATTTGATATGCATGAGCTTAGTACAGTTAATAACTAAACTCTTGAAGAAGTATCCCATTATTTTTAGGAATTAATATTATTAAGCTATTCTCTTATCCACTTCATAAGATGAGATTGATAGAAGAGCGATCGCCAATAATAGTTGTCACATACTGGATATTAGTAGAACAGAGAAATCAGATTTCTATTGAGTATCGTTTACTATTTATACCCACATATTTATATTTAACAGATTAGAAATAGTAGCACAATCAATATTTAACTATGTAGAACTATGCCTAGTTCTTTAACTTCTATAGTTATATGAAATACAAAAAATTTTGCTTCAATCTCATATTCTAAAAAAGAATGTAGAATTATCCCAACTTTTGTACAATTTTTTTACTTCAGTAACTAGCCCTAAAAATTTTCTGCCTTGTTAAAGGTATGGAATAAATGATGGGAAAATAAATTATAGGTACTTTCCTCTTATTAACTATGACAACTGCTAGAGCAACATTTCCAATTAACATAGAAAGCTACAAACCTCTTTCTTTGGACCCCACAAATTCCATCCTTACAGATGAACAACGACAAACCCTCAAAGCAAATATTCAACTTTGTCGTGATATGATCGTATTTTTCACTGCCACTGGCGCTGCTAGAGGAGTAGGAGGTCATACCGGTGGCCCTTATGATACAGTGCCGGAAGTCATGATTCTAGATGCTTTTTTCCGAGGTGCAGCAGAAAAGTTTGTACCTATTTTCTTTGATGAGGCTGGACACCGTGTAGCTACCCAATACCTAATGGCGGCTATACAAGGAGACCTTCCCGTTGAAAATCTTGTAAATTATCGGGCAGCTAATTCCCATCTACCAGGACATCCAGAACTAGGACTTACTCCAGGAGTAAAATTTAGTTCCGGAAGATTGGGACATATGTGGCCTTACATCAATGGTGTGGCAATGGCAAATCCTAATAAAGCAGTATTTTGCCTTGGTTCTGATGGTTCTCAACAAGAGGGTAATGATGCTGAAGCGGCGAGAATGGCAGTAGCACAAAATCTTAATATTAAATTACTCATTGATGATAATGATGTGACTATTGCGGGTCATCCTTCCAACTATTTAAAAGGTTATGACCTCAATAAAACTCTCACAGGTCACGGTATAAAAGTACTTGAAGGAGATGGAGAAGATTTAGATAGTCTTTACCAAAGAATGTGTCAAGCAGTTACGACAGCCGGTCCGATCGCTATAGTCAATAAGCGGAAAATGTGTGTAGGAATAGAAGGTTTAGAAGGTTCTATCCACGGACATGACGTAATTCCTTTAAAATTAGCGATCGGGTACTTAAAAGATAGAGGAATAACTGAAGCAGTTAAGTATCTTGAAAGTATTGAAAAACCATTACAAAGCTACACTTATTTGGGGGTAAGTGACAAACTTGGTTCCAACCGCAATGTCTTTGGGGATACTGTGGTATCTATTGTTAGTGGTATGAGTGAAACAGAACGTAGCAACCACTTGTTTATTGATAGTGACTTAGAAGGTTCCTGCGGACTAAAACAAATTCGTACAGCTTTCCCGGATCGGTTTGTTAGTGGCGGTATTATGGAACGAGGCAACTTTTCTGCTGCTGCGGGATTTGGTATGGAACCAGGTAAGCAAGGTATTTTTGGAACTTTCAGCGCTTTCCTAGAAATGTGCATCTCGGAAATTACAATGGCGCGCTTAAATAAATCTAATATTTTATGCCATTTCTCCCATGCTGGTATAGATGATATGGCAGATAATACTTGTCATTTCGGTTTAAACAATATGTTTGCTGACAATGGCCTTGATGATGCTTATGAAACTCGCCTCTACTTCCCAGCAGATGCTAATCAAATGAAAGCTTGCGTTGAGGCAGTGTTTACTCAATCTGGAATGCGGTTTATTTTTTCTACTCGCTCGAAAGTACCAATTCTGCTTGACAGCAATGGTAAAGACTTTTTTGGCGAAGATTACAAGTTTATTCCTGGAAAAGATGAGGTGATTCGGGAAGGTACTGCTGGTTATATTGTTAGTTTCGGTGATGCGTTATATCGTTCTCTTGATGCATTAGAACGTCTGAGGCTCGAAGGAATAGATGTTGGCTTGATTAATAAACCGACTCTCAATGTAATTGACGAGGAGATGTTGAGAAAGGTAGGTACGGCTCCTTTTGTATTGGTAGTTGAAGCTTTCAATAGGCGTACTGGTTTGGGCAGTCGTTTCGGTTCTTGGTTATTAGAACGTGGTATGAGTCCTAAGTTTGCTTATATTGCTACTCACAAAGAAGGTTGTGGCGGTCTCTGGGAACAGTTTCCTCATCAAGGAATTGGCCCTGAAGGTATTATGAGTAAGGTTAAAGAGTTAGTCAAATAATTTTTTTTTAATTATGGTACTACGTCTTTTGGTTAGAACTGGGAAATTAATGTTGTTAAGGAACAGGAAATACCAGAAGCTTTCTAGTGGAATGTAAAACACCTATTTGTCTAGCGCTATGATAGTGGGAATAAGGGGATAGCTCACAGAGATATTCCTAGGAAGGTCTCTACAGTTGTCTCTCTATTTCCCACATTAAATACTAGGAGCTTGCTGGATCGGTGCAAGCAACTCTATTGGTAATGGAAGCATATTTAAAGTAGTTTCCTTTTTTCTATAATTATTAACTCCATGATAGTCAATGCCACCAGCTATCAACAACCTATACTTTTTGGATAAATCTTTTAAATTTTGTACTTGAGTCGGAGAATGAGAGGGATGAAAAGCTTCTGGCTCCATCAAAGCAACTTATATCATCTTAGGTAATATAACCTCAACTTGCCCCCATGAAATAGATAGGGGTGCTCGCAAACAGGAACTACTCCACAACTACGCAGTAAACTAGTACCTTCAATTATAGAAAATTTCTGATAATGAACATAAGTAGGTTTATTATCCCTCAACCAAGGTTCAAAAGATTCTTGTGGCGCGAACGCACATAACCTTCATTAAATAAGGCTATAGGAATATTTGGTCTTCCTGGTACTTTTCGCGCGCTGGGTTGATGGTGGATCAATAGGATACCCCAACTTAGCTAAGTTTTTGACCATTAACTGGGTGCGTCGATGTCTACTAGGAATGCGATCGCTAAACGGTAGCAGTAACTTCTTAGCATTTGGATAAAATTTGAGAATGTGAAGAGAAGCTCACGTGGTAAGAAGGAAGCTGAAATATATACATGTGATTAAATATACAAAAAATTAGGATTATTTAAATTTGAATCTTATAATTTTCAGTTCAATATCCGGTAACAAAAAAATTCATCAAATTTGCCGAAATTTTGAATGTACTTAGCTAACTAAATGCAACTGGCAAAATATTCATAAATAGTCCGGCAAAGGAAAGAGAAATTAACTTATTTTATGGTATAATTCCGTATGCTACTAGAGATATCCAGATGCTTAAGGCTTTGTGAACGACAGATCAGATTGCACTGCCCTGAGTTTAATCCTACAACCTGACAACTAAAAAATGTCTGCTAACAAACAGTTAATCAAATTGGCCAAAATTTTGGATGAACTTAGCCAACTAAATGCAACTGGCAAATTATTATTAAATAGTCTGCCAAAAGAAAGACAAATCAACCTATCTTATGGTAGGATATTATATAGCACTAGCGAAATCCACAGAGTAAGGCGTTGGGAACGACGGGTAAAGTTATACTGCCCTAAGTGGAATCCTATAACCTCACAAATACAATTACAACTAGAGCCATACAAACCTTGGGAATACTTACTCCTGTATGATGGAATTAGCAAAAATCAAATCACTGTTGCTCAAGCAAAAGCAGTCATTCGCACTGTTACCCTAGAAATCTTGTTTTCCATAAGCTACTACCCAGATCTAATACATAAGTGGGAAGAAAACCCTGGTAGTAAATCAGAATTATCCCTTGGTTTATCTCTATCTTATTCGGAAATAAAACCAATTTTCGCTAAAGTTGCTCAAATACAATATCTATCTAGAAAAGCAGGTTTTGAAAATTTAAACCTAAACCTTGTTCCTGTTCCTAAAAAACCTGTTGCCTCAGAAGCTTTATCTGGTTTCGGTAAATATTTACAGGGTGATTTAACTCTGTGGGATATTGTATGTAAACTACAAAAATCAATCTTAGTTGTCACTCATACTTTACTTCCCTTAGTCAAGAAAGGGTTGGTACAATTACAAACAATTTCAGATTTGCCAGGACCCAATTTTACATCATCTTTAGCAAAAACTAATTCTCATAAAAATAGAGATAAGACTATACCAAAAAAAAAGCCATTAATTGCTTGTATTGATGATAGTAAGGTAGTTGCTGAAACATTAAGAAAAATTGTTGAGCCTGCTGGATATAACCTGATCGGTATACAAGATCCAATCAAAGGATTTGTGAAAATTGCTGAACATAAACCAGATTTGATTTTTCTTGACTTAGAAATGCCTAATGCTAATGGTTATAATGTTTATCAATTTTTACACAATACACCAGCTTTTAAAAAAATACCAGTTATCATTCTTACTAGTAAGAATAATTTAATAGATCGCAGTCGGGCCAAGTTAATTGGAACTGCTGATTTTCTGAATAAGCCTCCTAAGCCAGAAGCAATTTTAAAAATTATTAAAAAACATTTGTCTGTAACTCCAAAATTTAACTGATCAAGAATAACTCTATTGTTACTTAGACTTATGTTATTAAAAGATATTAATAAATTTAACTACTCCGTTTCAGGTTTTTGGGTAGTCTTTGGACCATCTTGATTTATGGTTGAAGTGGGGTTAATGCTCGTCAGAAGTCAAAGTTTAGTACTCAGAAGTCAAAAAAAGTTTTATGTAAACGGTATGGGAATAAGCAAACCTCCAAAAACATTTTGTCAAGGCGGGGTTGAGTCGCGATAATTATTTTGATCAATAAAACTACTGCTATTCGCTCCTTTAAATATAATAGTATTTAATTACTTACTTAAGTTTCTTTCTTGAATACTACTACTTATTAAATCAAATAAGTAACTAACCTTAAAAGGAAAGTCACAGCATACAGAAGCAAGAAAAAGCAATTATTGAGATGCCATTTGGTAGTTAATATTGTATTGTGAAGAAAGATAAACTTTTACGATTATATGAAATAATAGTAATCATTAGGAATTACTATTAAGTTAGTTTTGACAGTGGAAAGATAATCAATGGTAAAGGGAAGTGTTTTGATGGTAGAAGATAGTCACAGAGAAGCTACTGCTCTGACTCAGTGCTTGAAAAAATCAGGGTATGAGGTCTTAAATGTAGGTACAGCAGAAGCAGCTAAGGTGATGCTGAGGGAAAAAAATTTTGATGTAATTTTAATAGATGTTGTATTACCGGGTCAGAGTGGTTATAGTTTGTGTAGAGAACTAAAAAAGCAAAAAAATACAGCGAATATCCCAATTATTATTTGTTCTAGTAAATCAGAGAAAATTGATAAACAGTGGGGTATGAAGCAGGGAGCATCTGCTTATGTTACTAAACCAGTTGATCAAGAGAAACTTGTGGCAACATTAGAAAAATTAGTTGTGTGAAAAACATCGTTGTTTAATGACTAAAGCATGAAAAAAAGCCAATGGCAAAACAACTATCATTAAATAGTAGTCAACAATTTATATCTTTAGAAGTCACTAAGACTTTAGAGGTAATACTATTTACTCGTGAGCTGGATGAAGTGATTACTTTAGACCATAGAATAATCTTACAAATACCAGGTATGCCAAATGTAGTTGTAGGAGTATTCCAGTGGCAAGGCCAAATTCTATGGTTAATCGATCTTGCTTATTTGATGGGTTTTCAACCTTTACTATCTACTGGATACTATCAGCAAAAGTTTAGAGTAGTGAAAGTAAAATTTCGAGATAGTTATCTAGGTATTTTGGTCCAAAAAGTAGGTAAATTGATCGATTTTGAAAGTAAAGAGATTAGTACGTCAACAAAACACAAAAGAAATTCACTTGTAGAAAAGTTTATTCAGGGAACTTGCAGCAATTCAGCAGGAGAAAAAAAGATGATTTTAGATATTAAAGCAATCATCGAATACATAGAAAAAACCTAGATTTAAACCTCGTTATAATTCATAATTCATCAGTAATAATTTTTTTTTTGAACGGTACTAGGAGTGAGGAACAAAATTAATTATAAAAGCCTTACTAATACATACTTTTGAATTTTGAATGGAGGACATTTGTATGTCTTTACTAATACAAAATTTACCTATATCCATTAATTATAGTAGTTTTCATTATTCAAAAATACAGATATTTATTTAATCAAATACAAGGCATTTGTAGAAGTTTTGTATTAATGAAGTGAAAACCCCTATAATTCCTCATTAACCATCACTAATAAAATTATGACACAGACCGGTTTTAGAAAAACAAACCAACAAGACAATAGACTGCCCAATAAAGATAAAGATTACTCTAAAAAATCTCCAATAGAAACTAAACAACCTCAATCAGGAAATGAAGAATTAACAATTGTGCCAGTAGAAGTGTGGCAGCCAAATACTAGAAAAACATCTATTTCTACCAAAAAATCACTAGGTTTAAAGGAAAAAACTAATGCATTAGCAGAAGATTTAGCAGTATTGCGCTCTAATATAGATATCAGAATCAATCAACTTCAATCATTAATAGAAACAGAAGGAGCTGCAGCAGAAAGAGCCGAATTATTAAACCAAATAACGTCCAACATTCGGGAGTCTCTCAACCTTAAAGATATATTTAAAACTGTTGTGGAAGATGCTAGATATGCTTTACAAACAGACAGAGTAATAGTATATCAATTTGATAAAAATTGGCAAGGCACAGTCATTGCCGAATCAGTAGATGTGCAATGGCCAGAAACACTGGGAGAAGAAATCACCGATCCCTGTTTTGCGGAGCGTTATGTAGAATTTTATCAAAAAGGTCGGGTAAGGGGAATTGCTGATATCTATGAAGCAGGATTAAATGATTGTCATATCAGTCAACTTGAAACCTTTGCTATTAGAGCAAACTTAGTCGCTCCTATTCTTGCCAGTGGAAAATTAATAGGCTTATTAATAGCCCATCATTGTGCTGAACCTCGACAATGGATAGAATCAGAAATCGAATTTTTCCAGCAACTGGCAATTCAACTTAGTTATGCTGTAGACCAAGCGTTACTATTAGAAAAACAACGGGCAGCTACCCAACAAGCTCAAAAATTAAATAAAATAACGAACGAAATTCGTAAGTCCCTGAACCTCAAAGACGTATTAGCTACTACAGTCGAAGAAACCCGGAGTATTTTAAACTCAGATCGAGTAATGGTCTACAAATTTGATAATGAATCAAAAGGCGCAGTTATTGCTGAATCAGTTGATAGCAAATGGCCAAAAGCCCAGGGAGCAAAAATTACTGATGTCTATTTTGCTGACCATTATGTACAATCCTATCAACAAAGGCGAGTTAAGGTTATAGACAATATAGAAGAAGCTGAACTAACTCCCTCTTATATTAATCAGCTTAAGCTCTTTGAGGTCAAAGCTAGTTTAGTTGCCCCCATTGTAGTTGAGAAGAAACTACAAGGTCTGTTAATTGCTCACCAATGTTCTGGTCCCAGAGCTTGGACAGAATTAGAAATAGACTTGATGGGAAAAGTTAGTATTCAAGTAGGGTATGCTCTAGACCAAGCATACTTATTAGAACAACAACAAGCTATAGTTAAACAAACTCGATTATTAAACGAAATTGCCAATAGTTTGCGTAGTAGCACTAATACTGAAGAAGTTTTTGATATTCTGATTGAAAAAGCTCGTAATACTCTGGGAGCAGACCGCACTATAATTTATCAGTTTGATGAAAATATGGTTGGTACAGTGGTAGCAGAATCAGTTGGTCAGGGTTGGACAGAAACTATGGGTAAGAAAATAGCTGACCCTTGCTTTGCCAAAAATTTTAAGCCTTATCTGCGTGGGCAAGTTAGCACAATTGAAAATATTCAAGGTTCTGGGATATCTGAGTGTCAGATTAAATTATTAGAACCTTTTGAAGTTAAAGCAAATATTGTTGCTCCAATTTTAGTAGAAGCAGGACTATATGGTTTATTAATTGTTCACCAATGTTCTCAACCTCGAAGTTGGCAAGAATCAGAAATTAATTTTGTCAAACAGTTAGGTAGTCAACTCAGTACTGCCTTAGAACAGAAAAGACTTTTAGAACAGCAAAAGGTCGCAACTGAACAAGCACGACGCTTGAATGAAATTAGCTCGATGATTCGGGAATCTTTGAATGAACAGGATATTTTTAATACAGTAGTAGTTGAGACTCGCCAAGTTTTAACAGCAGACCGAGTGATGGTTTATAAATTAGATGATGACTATAATGGTACTGTTGTGGCTGAATCAGTAGATAGTATGTGGCCTACTGCTATGGGTACAAAATTGGATGCTAAATGTTTTAAGGAACATCATATTAAAGCTTATCTTCGAGGACGAGTTAAGGTATTCAATAATCTACACGACCCCTCTCAAACTATGATTGATGATGCTAAGAATACTGAATGTTATTTAAAAGATGCTGAACCTCTAAAAATTAAAGCGACATTGACAGCTCCAATTCTGGTTGAGAAAAAGCTATATGGTTTCTTTGTAACTAATCAATGTTCTGCTCCCCGTAATTGGAAAGATTCAGAAGTTGATTTTATTAAGCAATTAGCAACTCAAATCGGTTTTGCAGTTGAGCAGGAAAATCTTCTACAACGGCAAAAAACAACTGTAGAACAGTCTAAAAAACTGAATCAAATTAGTTTAAGAATTCGGGAATCTCTTGACATAAACCGCATTTTTCGTACAGGAGTAGAAGAAGCACTTAAACTGATGGAAGCTGACCGGGTAGTAGTTTATCGTTTTGATAAAGACTGGGATGGTAAGATTATTAGTGAGGCGGTTAAACAGGGGTATATCAATATTATAGATATGGAAACTGAGGTAACTTGTTTTCCGGTAGATTATGTGGAACCATATCGTCAAGGTCGGGTACAGGTTACACCAGATGTAAGTAAAGCAGGTTTGACAGCATGTCATGAAGAACAACTAGGAAAATGGCAAGTTAAGGCGAATATAGTGGCTCCGATTTTAGTTAACCAAACTCTATATGGTTTATTAGGGGTGCATCAATGTTCTGAAACTCGCAATTGGTTAGAGTCAGATGTTGAAGTTTTTAAGCAGGTATCTTTGCAAATTGGGTATGCTCTTGACCAAGCACTTTTGTTACAACAAATTGAACAAGCTCGTCAAAAAGCAGAAGGTATATCTATGGAACAGCAAAACCAAAAAGAATTACTAGAAACTCAGATAGAAAAGTTTTTGGCAGAAATAGAAAATTCTTTTGATGGGGATTTGACAGTGCGTGCTACTGTTACAACTGGTGTAATGGGAACTGTTGCTGATTTCTTTAATGCTGCGATTGAAAGCTTACAGCAGTTAGTCTTGCAGGTGCAGTCGGCAACAAATGTTGTGAGTTTGACTACAGTTGATAATGAAGCAGAAATTAAAAAGCTGTCCGGTGAAGCTCAACGCCAAGCAGAAGCAATAGCTAATGCTTTCCAACAAATTCAGGTAATGGCTAATTCAGTTAAGGCAGTGGTAGCTAATGCCAAACAAGCAGAAACTAAGGTGCAGCAAGCAAATCAGATTCTACAAACGAGTGATGCTGCCATGAACCGTACTGTGGATGGAATCCTGGGAATTCAGAAAACAGTTGAGGCAACTGCTAGGAAGGTGAAAAGTTTAGGGGAAACTTCTAAGAAGATTTCACGGGTTCTTAGTTTGATTAATGATTTGGCAAATCAAACAAATGTTTTAGCATTGAATGCTTCGGTAGAAGCAACTAGAGCGGGGCAAGATGACCAAGGATTTGCTACGGTGGCTAGTGAGGTACGTTCTCTGGCAGAGCAGTCAGCTAGTGCTACTGAGGAAATAGAGCAAATTGTTGAGGAGATTCAGTCTGGCACCAGTGAAGTTATTAAATCAATGATAGTGGGGCGAAAGCGGGTAATGATTGGTACTCAGTTAGTTAAGGGAGCGCGACAAACTCTGACAGATATGTTGGATGTGAGTGGAAAAATTAATGAGTTGGTAAAGGATATTACTGTTTCTGCTACTACTCAAGCTGATACTTCTAGTACACTGTCAAAAACAATGCAGGAAGTGGCAGCGATCGCTAATCAAACTTCTGAACAATCTATGACTGTGGCAGAGTCTTTTGCTAAATTACTAGCAGTGGCTGGAGATTTAGAAAAGAATGTTGCTGAGTTTAAGGTAAATTAATTGGGGTTCTTAGGTAGTAGGGATATACTCCCTACAACTCCCTATAAGTTTTTGATTCTGATGTGAGGTCATTTAAATTATCACTGTTACAGTTAGCCTCCTGGAGGAGGAACTACGTTTTTTTGTGTTGCGTAGCGAAACAGTGCCCCTGACTTCAAGTATCCGGACTGAAATAAATGTGGTGAATATTTTGTTGAGTCCCTATCCGAGGAGAGGCTTGGGAATTCCTTTGTTTGTAATCAATTTGAAAAGTGCTGTCAGCCTTTTCGTGTCAGAATGCGAATGCAAACAGCTACTAGCTCAAGTCAAAACTATTGTTTTTATTGGATTTCAGTGGTTTTCAGCAAATTGGGAACACGCTTTTAATCATAAAAATCCTTATATGGAGCTCCAAGGAACAACCCTACTGTAGTCTAATCTCTAGGAAAATAAAGCTACTATAATTTTATTAATGTGCTAACACTTTTGTGTAGTGTTATAATATGCTGTTTATATTCTTTAAAATTTGAACTTTTATACAATGATTGAAATTGACGATCAAGCCTACGAATTCTTTGTAGAAGAAACTACAAAATTACTGCACACTCTTGAAGAAGGATTGATTAATATCTCTCAAAAGCATGATATTAAAACGCTTCATAAATTGATGCGGGCAGCTCATTCAATTAAGGGAGGTGCTGCTTGTATTGGTTTGATGGGAATTCAAAAAATTGCCCATGACTTAGAAAATGGCATTAGGGCTCTTTATCAGGAAAATACTGTTTTTGACATGGAGTTAGAGAATTTACTGCTGCAAGCTTTTGACTGTTTGCAATCAGCAACTCTAGAACAAATTGAAACAGGTAACTACGATAAAAAGACAGCTCTTGCCAAAGCAAAGCAGGTTTTTCAGCAGCTAGAAAATAAACTTGGGAATTCTCTAGAAGCAGCAGCAGAGTTTCCTGAAATGCCAATGGAACAGGGTGATATGGCTATGTTTCTCTTTACAGAAGAAATACCCTTTGGTTTGCAGCGTTGGGAAAATTTGTTGGCTGGAAGAAGTAAAGGTGATAATGGTTTATCCCTTAAAGATGAATTGAAGAGACAAGCAGAAGTCTTCGCGACTTTGGGAGCAATGCTTGATTTGCCTGGGTTTACTTCTATTGCTCAAACTGCAATTAAAGCTTTAGAGGTAAATCCAAAATATACAACAAAAATTGCTCAATTAGCTTTAGCAGATTTTTGGGCAGGACATAAAGCAGTATTAGAAGGCGATCGCGCTCAAGGTGGACAATTAAATGAGACATTAGTAAAATTGACTAAACCGTTAAAACCTAAAAAAGCTGTAGGAACTACTAACAAAAAACAAGTTAGTCAACCAATTAAAAAATCTCATGTTGCTAATCAAATTCAACTTCAAAAAGCGGAGATAAATAACAGAACAAAAACTACTGCCCATAATGCTACAACATTATCAGAAAATGTTTCTGATCAACAAGATTATGGACTAGAAGTGACTAATAATCAAAAGACAGAACAAGTCAAGAAATCTACTAAAAAATCTCACATTGCTAATCAAAATAAAAGTCAAAAAGCAGAGATAACTAACAGAAAAAAGACTCAAAACTCTAATGCTGCAACATTATCAGGAAATGTTTTGGAACAACAAGATTATGGGGCAGAAGTTACTGATAATCAAAAGCAAGTTGAGCAAAAACAAACTACTTCTCAACCCTCATATGCTTTAGGTATTAGGATAGACCTGAAAAACCTAGAAATATTGAATAATTTAGTAGGAGATTTAGCTACTCAAGAAAATAGTTTTATGCTCCAAAATATACAAGCTCAAGCTTCAATAGAAACATTAGATAAAGGGTGGCAAAAAATTAAGCAATTAATGATAAATCTTCAAGATATTAATGTTTTTTATGAGAAACTAAAAAATTCATCAAATCCTCAAAATAATAAACTAGCATCTCTACTAAATATAATACCAAATATTACAGAAGAAATTGCTCAAATAGGAGAAGCAGTAGACGATATTAAAGTACTACATCAGCAGAGTCAACAAATTGTCAAAAAAAAGCAACAAACCTTACAGCGTATACAAAGTAATCTTAACAAGACTCGAATGTTACCTGTGGAATCATTATTTAATAGATTCCCTAGAATGATTAGAGATTTATCGGTACAAAACCAAAAACAGGTAAAACTAGAATTAATTGGGATAAATACTATGTTAGACAAAGTAGTTTTAGAAAAATTATATGACCCCATACTTCATATACTAAGAAATGCTTTCGATCATGGTATTGAACCAGTAGAAATAAGACAAGCTAATGGTAAATCAGAGGTAGGAATAATTACTATCAAATCTTATTATCAAGGAAATTATACTTATATTGAAATTCGAGATGATGGAGGTGGTATAGATGTTGAAAAAATCCGGAATAAAGCTATAGTTAAGCAAGTTATTTCTGCTAGTGAAGCCACAAAATTATCAACTAAACAGTTATACCAATTATTATTCTATCCAGACTTTTCAACTAAGGAAAAAGTGAGTGAATTGTCAGGAAGAGGGGTAGGATTAGATGTAGCTTTACGTCAAATAGAAGCATTAAAAGGCAATATTACTATCCAATCAGAAAGAGGTAAAGGCACAAGATTTATTCTGAGATTACCTTGGACTTTGACAATCACAAAATTATTAGTTTTTCGTATGGAAGGTAATTTATTTGCTATTCCCTTAGATATTTTAGCAACTATTATCTATGCAGATCCGACTGAAATTAAAGTTAATAAAGAAGGGAAAGAAATATATTCTTGGCGAGGTAAAAAAGTATTAATAGCACCATCAATTGTATCGGATTATAATTATCCTATAGTTTTAGGTGATATTCAACAAAAAGCTGTTGAATTTGGTCAAAGTCCTTATGGTCAAAAATATCAAGGAAAGGTAATGTTATTTTTGATTTCTGAAGATACAGATACAATTGCTATCAAAGTTGAACAGATATTAATGGAACAAAATTTGACGATTAAACCTTTTAGCAAAATTTTAACAGCACCATCATATTTGTATGGTTGCACAATCTTAGGAGATGGTAGTTTAGTACCAGTTATAGACGGCATTAAATTATTAGAAAAAACATTACACAAAGGAGAATCAAATACTTATAAATTTCCGGGGATTAAAAATAAGTTAAAACAGCCAGCTTTGCCTCAACTACCAACTATTTTGGTAGTAGATGATTCTTTAACTACTCGTCAAACTATTTCTCAAACTTTACATAAATCAGGATATAATGTTGTACAAGCTAAAGATGCTAAAGAAGGATTAGTAAAGCTACAACAGCATATTCCAATTCAGGCTATTATTTGTGATGTGGAAATGCCAGAGATGAATGGTTTACAGTTTCTTAGTCATTGTCGTAAACAATATTCTATGGAAGAAATGCCTATATTAATTTTAACATCTCGTAGCAGTCTATCCTATCGTCAGTTAGCTAAACATTTGGGTGCAAATGACTATTTAACTAAACCTTTTTTAGACCAAGATTTAATTAATAGTTTACAAAGCTATTTACCGACAGTAGGGGGCTAAAGCATTGTATTTCAAAAATTTTAAGCTAGAAATAGATGGTAGTGTGTCAGCAAGGTGTAAGATAGGTAATTAGATGATTCCAGTTGCAAGGAGTGATATGGCTGCCACACTTGATCTCTTAAACTAATTCAGCTCTTTAGACTACAGTATTGTTCTTGCGACTATGAAGCTATATCCAATTAATTAAAGTAAAGTAGACGATATGACTGACGCCGTGGTCCGCGTTTCATATTGGCGACAGTCGAAACGCTAACTTTGGTGTTACTTCAGTTTGTTGCCAGAGCTTACAAAATTTCTGTATATCTACGATACTTGATACTGATATGCTGTCTGATAATTCCATTTGTCTATTCCAATAGAATCTATAGAGGGATGATTTTTCATTTTCAAGGCTTTATTAAAGACTGGAATTTTTACCCTAATTTACTTCTAGCTTCGACATCTTCATCCATAGTTTATGCCCATAGTCTTGTATTTGATATCTAGCTTATGTTCTCAAGTTTCAGTCTTTTTTTTTAGATTTTGCATCCTTCTTCCCCATTTCCTGATTTTGTGACTGTAGTAATGTTTAATTGTGCTTATAGAGCAATTTTATCATCATTAAATTCAGATAATTTTTTCCTGAACATCCTTATTAATTAGCAGTTATAAGTATCCTAAATCTACAGGATAATGGATGGTTTTTGTATAGTTATTTTTTGTTTTTAGTAGTTTCACTTATGCCACAGAGTAGTAGCGATCGCTTAACAGTTTTAGACCTCTTCTATTGTTACAATATTTTTGAAAAGTGGTATGATAAAGTAGGTAGTTAAGGAATTGGGAGTATATGCTAAATATCCACTGAGAAATTTTAAAACTGCCAAAAATTTAAAAGTAGTTAACCACTCGGATTTATTCAATCTAAAAGTGGAATTTTAAAGATGTACCTATGAAAAAAGAGCTTTAAGAGAGGAGCTCAATAAGGTCAAAGTCTCGCATCTGTTTCTGAAGATGAGCAAACTTTATAAAGGAAAACTGAAAATGGGTCTGCTTAGTTTAACAAGATTTGAAAGTGTGTAATATAATCAAAAAACACAAACTAGCTAATATTATGTCCATTTGAACATTTACAATTTAGACATTTATAAAAAGAGGGAGTAAATAGAGACATTATATGGAATGCCTGTATAGAGTAGGGGGAAAGAATTAATGATATCTGCGCCATAATTGATTTTATTTTTTATTTATTATTAGAGATGTTTTTTTGTGAAAAAAAGACAGAGGGCAGAAGGCTTTTATGCAGAAGGGTTTCTTCTGATTGTGATTTAGTTTTGTACACAAATGATGGGACTAAATATGGTGTTTGCCAAGAAAAAATATCAAAGATGTGGTAGTCTATCAACAAAGTGTATCATTGATACTTGTACCAAACTCAAAAGTCTTACTACTGGTTTGTAAAGGTTGATTTGATAGGTAATTTATTAAAAATTCTCTTTGTCTACTTTCCCCCCTTGTCTTCTCAATTGATTGTTTTAACCCAAATCTTAAAAATTGACAAAGCACTATATCTTTACATATCAGAGTCGGGAGTAAGATTCGACTTTCTTTGATGTATATTTATACTACTAGTAAATTAATAGATTCTTGCGTCTAAAAATGTCACAACAGTCTTCTAAACAACCTATTCTTGAAATTACTGTCCAAGAGCTGGCAAGTCGCCTAATAAACGGTATTCCTGAAAATTTACAATTAGTTGATGTTCGGGAACGGCAAGAAATTGAAGTAGCTTTTATCAAAGGTTTTAAAGTTTTACCTTTAAGTGAATTTCATGAATGGTCAGAGAAAATTCATCTTCATTTGGACTCTAGCCAAGAAACTTTAGTTTTGTGCCATCATGGGATCCGTTCAGCTCAAATGTGCCAATGGTTGAAAAATCAGGATTTTACAAATGTTAAAAATATTATTGGTGGTATAGATGCGTACTCATCAGTAGTAGACCAAAGTATACCTCGTTATTAGCTATAGCTATATATAGATATAGTTAATTTATATACAGCAGAACTTACTCACCAAAATAAAAAGCCCTGGTTATAGTTTTTTTTGCTCTCACTCATTGATAACCCTAGTTTTTCTGTAAGCCTCATTATAGAAAATTTTTAGGATCGGTGACTAAGATTTATGGTCAGGAAAGTTCATTTTGCTACATATTCATATAAAAAATATGATTATATCATAATAAAGTACTAAATTTTATTAAGAAAAATAAATTTAACCTTATCATAAACATAAAATTATTTTTTCTATTATTGTTTGGTAGCTTCCGGAATATACTCACCCTACATCCATGTCATTACAAGTTAAGCTTAATAATCGTCATCAACATATTCTCTGGGCAACAGTTCGCCACTATATTGCGACAGCAGAGCCAGTTGGCTCAAAATCCCTTGTAGAAGAGTATAATCTCAGTGTTAGTCCAGCGACAATTCGCAATGGGATGAGCTTTTTAGAGAAAAGCGGACTATTATATCAACCTCATACTTCGGCTGGAAGAATTCCATCGGACTCAGGTTACCGAATATATGTTGACCAATTAATTAGACCTTCAGAAAATCTAGCTTTTGAAATTGAAGAGCTTTTACAAAAGCAACTAAATTGGCCAGAAGGTCGCCTAGAAGTTGTACTTCAAGGAGCCGCTCAAATTTTAGCTAGCCTCAGTGGTTATATTACTCTGGTGACAATGCCCCAAACTTCGACGGCTAAGCTACGACATCTACAATTGGTACAAGTGGAAGCAGAGAAAATCATGCTAATTGTAGTGACAAATACCTATGAAACTCAATCACTGATTATGGACTTAAAGACAATAAATCAGATAAATGATCGCAAAAATTTACAGGGTAATTCTGCCGTCCCCAATTTAGAAGATATTGATCGAGAATTACAAATATTATCAAATTTTTTGAATAGTCAGCTAAAAGGACGAGTAATAGGGGAATTATCTTTATTGGACTGGAGTGAGCTAGACTGGGAGTTTGAGAAATACGCTAAATTGATCAAAAATCTGTTGGAAAATTTAACTCTGCGTTGTGGAACGCCTAAATATACTAGAATATTAATTAGCGGTATAGCAGAAGCACTACGTTTGCCAGAATTCTCCCAACTTGAACAGGTCCAAACTATTATTCAACTACTTGAAGAAAAACAAGATAAATTGTGGCCTTTGATATTTGGAAGTACTACTAAAAAAACAGATCGACAGGTGAGAGTTACAATTGGTTCAGAAAATCCTTTGGAACCTATTCAAGGTTGTGCCTTAGTTTCTGCAACTTATGGAAATGGGACAGTTCCTCTAGGAAGTGTGGGAGTTTTAGGACCGACTAGGATGGTCTATGAGAATGCGATCGTTCTAGTTAAATCTACGGCGGATTTTCTATCGGAAGCAATGGGAAGTTATTAAGTAGCTGAAAATAATTAATTTTATATAAAGTTTTCATTTGAGATGAGTAAATAAGTAGGGAATGGTTTAGTAAAATCCAATTGAGGTTATCTGGTTATACTTAAAACCCACATTCAGCATCATAAAAATACTACACAAGTTTTATGAATAAGATGGATTATAGCCTAGATAATTGATAAGCATTATGAATGATTTTGTAATATATATTTTTATCTATAGTTGTTATAAATTATATCAGGGAATACTTATGCTTTAAATGGTTTCCACAGATGCAACATGGGCGGGTTAAAAATCTACTTAGGGCTGGTTGAATAAATATAAGATTTTTATCATACATTAGTTTAAGTGGTGCTAAACTTTAAGAGGCATTGCGCAAAAATTACGACGAAATTAATATTTGCTCACTTGGCATTTCCCTTGACCTGAGTGGGAAAAATGCAGAAAAATTAATGGCTCTAACTATTGCCCATTTCCTGCCCTGACTGACATATTTTTTCAGGAAACTTTACTGAGGAGATGTTATTGCTTCTGCTATAGCTTGAATTTCAGGATAATTAAGAAGATATTTGAACCCACATTCGGCAAAAAATTTGTAATAGAGTTGTTTGGTGTGGGAAAATTGAAAATGCTCAGATATACTCGGTAAACTAAGTTAATTAGCAAATTGCTATCGGACTCCATATTTAGAAAACTCTTAAGTATTTATACTTGATTTATTTTTCTGACTACCGACCATTATTGTCTCCTGAGTGTTAACCCCTGACTCTTAACTCCTGGCTCCTAACTCTTGTTTTCTGTATGACTTTATTGGCAAACAATGCCGCACGATATAATTATCTCTGAGTGCAGCCGAAAGTTCCTTCAATTTATTATTATTAAAATTTATCTCTATATTTGCTCAAGCACAGCTGACTTACATTGGCATTTTAAGGCAAAAAATAATTACTACTACACCAATATTTCTCATCAAGCTGTACTAAATTTACTCGGCTATGAAAAAAAACATGAATTATTATTAGGCAGTGCTTTTAATGAGGAAAAATTTATTCTTTTCTATGAAAATATTAATGACTGCTATGGTTTATTTCAAATCTATCTTCATAAATTAATTCTGTCTTGTTTCCTTGGTAATTTTCATCAATCAAAATATTATGTCATATGAGTAGAAGAGTATTTTGAGGGCAGTGCCACCGAGTTCTTTAATTTTCCAGTATATTGCTTTTATGGTTCGCTAGCTCTACTCGCTCTTTGCCCAAAAGCATCAGTTGCTGAACGAGATCAAATGCTAGAACAACTGAGTACATACGGGGAAAAAATGAAATTATGGGCACAACATGCAGCAGACGACTATTCCCATAAATACTATTTAATAGAGAGAGGCAGAAAAACAAAGAATACTGGGGGCAAAACTAGAAAGCTATTGAGGCTTACGAGCCAGCGATCGCTCTCGCTAAGGCAAATAAATATATTCAAGAAGCAGCTTTAGCAAACTAACTGTGTGCCAAGTTTGATATAGAGTGGAGCAAAATCAAAATTTCCTAAACCTATAAACCTATATGATTTAAGCTTCACGGGGTGACAAGCGCCTTAACACTATTGTGGAAACTATTGTGGAATAAGGGTTTAACTACTGTTTGTGAGGGTTAAAAATTGCCAAATTTTTGAGAATAATAATCATTATTTAGAAAGGGAGTCGTTCAGCAAAGCTCAACGACTCCCCTATATTAATTGATGTATTATTCAATTTAAGATAGCTCACAAACTTAATTTTAGGCAATTTAAAATTTTGAGAGATCGTCAATTAAAAATTTCAGCCTTCGGATAAATTATGACAGTTACCTCCATATAATTAAAGAATTTATAGTTTTGATATAGCTATTAATCTTTTTCGATAATTAGGCTTTTTCTGAGGATTTAAATTAATAATATTTTCAACAATCTCAAATAAATAATACCCAGCTATCGTCCACAAATTACCATAGATAATTACCCAAAAATGGTTATTTATTCTCTCTTTTCGTCTTAACTCTGTAAATCTACAAATATAGTTTTGATACCCGTTTTTTTTTATTATTTGACCACGATAATATGAAGATATATAGGAAATGGCTATCAGTAAAATCGAATTGGTAAAACATTGGATACTAGCTTGGCTTCCTTCTAAATTATACACTCCTGTTTTAAAATCTTTAAACATCGATTCAAGACCCATTAAAAGCGATAATTTTTGATAACTTTATCTAAGTTTTCTAGATTTGTTAACAAATACTAATGTTCATTTTAGACAAAGTGAAGTAGGGAAAAGCATGGGGTTAGATTTAGCAATTACTTATCAAATTACTTATCAAATTATTGTGAAGTATGATTGCTGTGTCAATTATAATGCATTTCAAATCATGGAAAAGGTATATAAGTTATAATATCAATTCCTATTTGAAAATAATTATTCCCATAAAATAAAGTAGGCAAAATTTTAATAGATTGTGAGTTTAAGCTAATAACTATCATTGCCTTTTATTAATACTAAAAACTCATATTTAAATCCACGAAAATTAGAATCTAATTGTAAAGTGTATACCCCACTCACAGGCATAGTACCTGTCCATTCACTTTCATTACCTTGAATATAAATCTTAGGTTCCCTTGTCATAAGTTGGTCATCAGGGCTAATAATTGCCGGAAAGACATCTCCTAAATTTTTAATAGTTAGGCTCTGGCCCTGAATCATCCTAACTTGGTAGTTATGACTACCAGTACCAATAATCTCACCTCTAACAATAGCTAAGTCGCTTCCTGGAGAAAAAGTAATGGTCTGCTCTACTCTTGCACAACTACTGCGAGTTCGGCTCTTAGCAACCCAACCTCTAAGAGGATTAGTAATTTGTAGCCAACCAGATTGTTCATCTGCGACAGAAATAAAGGTATTATTGTTAAGTTGACCAACTATATTACCTTCTTTTACTTCTGGAATGCTACGAACATTCAGAGGTCCTTCAGGATCATCTACTATGGCCATAACTATTTTGCATCCTGATGTTGGTGGTGTAATTATAACTGGACTAGATTCTTGAGTAACTAAATCTGAGGAGTTAAGAGTTGAAAATGAGGGTTGTAGTTTAGTAGAAACTAGGTTGCTATGCAACTTTTGTTTCTGCAAATAATTACTAGCAAATTGTGAAGAATTAGACTGAAGTGTCAAATAAAAAATAGAGGCAGTACTAGCAAATCCAGTTATGGCTGCAAGAATCAGATTTCTCTTATGTAATGACATAATTTTATTCCTTGATTAACTTAATTTTATTTCACTTTTTTAGTCAATTTTCATTTAAATAAAAAGCTTTACTATTAGCTATTAAAGCTAAGATATGCTGTTAAGCAGACAGACAAAATTAATTACATTTTTTATCATTTTTAGTCTATTAAACTGTATATCTAATCTCAAACTAGGGGAGAGTAAAAATTAAGTTTTAAGTGCTTAATATTTTAACAATATAATAGCTAACTAAACCATTTAAAATAGAGTTATACAAAGGTGCAAAGAAATCGCGATAAACTATTAAATATAGTTAAGAGAGAAGTTCTGCAACTGCGATCGCAGTCTATACACCATGCAGTAATAATTAATCTGGTTCGTCAGCAACCACCACAACAATTAAAACGTTCTTGGGAGCTAGAAGTAAAAGTAGGAAAGCGCCCTATTTTTAAACTTCCTGAGCAAGTAAATATCATACAAGTTTTTGACCGTATGAAAGGAAAATTACTTATATTAGGAAATCCTGGAGGTGGCAAAACTACAACTTTACTGGAATTAGCAAGAAGGCTTGTGATTAGGGCTGAAAAAGAACAAAACTTACCAATTCCAGTCTTATTAGATCTTTCCACATGGAAAAATCCTAATCATAAAATTTCAGATTGGTTAGTCTATCAACTTAAGTTTAAATACAACATATCCTTGAAAGTTACTAGGGAATGGCTAGAAAATAAGCTAATATTACCTTTAATAGATGGGTTCGATCAAGTATCCCCAGAATTATCTGAGTATTGCTTAGAAGAGATTAACAAATTATCAGTAGATTTTCAACCTAAACATTTAGTTGTTTGTAGTAGTTTTGCAGCTTATAAAAATTGTTACAATAAGTTGAGAGTGAATGCTGCTGTTTTGTTACAACCTTTAAAAAACAGTCATATTAAAGATTATTTATTGGCGTCTAGAAGTCGAGAACTTTGGGTATATATTCAGGATGAACCAGAGTTATTGAACTTAGCTAAAATACCATTAATGTTAAGCATGATGACTTTAGCTTATGAGGAAATTTTAATTGCTGCTTGGAGAAGAATTACTTCTAAACAGATAAGAGAAAAATATTTATTAAATGCTTATGTTCGTTTTCAATTAGGGGTAGAAAATAAGGATAAATGGTATTCTAGGGGTCAAGAACCACTGCCAGAACAAACAAGACGATGGTTGGCATGGTTAGCAAAACGAATGGCAGCAGAAAATATTCAGGAATTTAGAATAAAAAAATTACAGCCAAGTTGGTTGGATACTAATGGCGAGTTACAAGCATATAAGTTAATTGTTAATTTGATTAGTATATTATTTTGGGGGTTTACTTTTGGATTTATTTTTGGATATGTTTGGGAATTAAAGGAAGGGTTAATTAGTGGTACTATTGGTGGCTTAATTGGTGGAAAGCTTGGTTTCCCAGGATTAAAAAAATTGGTGCTGCGAATTGTTTTATTTAATAATGGGCATATTCCTTGGAATTATCGTCGTTTTCTTAATTATGCTAGTAGTCAATTATTGTTACAAAGAATAGGCGATCGCTATCAATTTATTCATTATTTATTGTATAAACATTTTACTGAAATATAGTTGGGAGGTCAAAAGGTCGAAAGCATTCACTATAGCTTTGGAAACGATACATTATCTTAAGCTTATAAAACTTTTTTCTGATATATCTAAATGTGGAGATGGGGGCGGGGTTAGCGGCGTGACGTTTTCATTCTCCAATTTACCCCTAATGGGGTAAGGGATCTATAAAGTCTTCTAAATGGAGCGTACGGGATTTTTTTCAATTATTAGATATTGAGAAAGAAAAAAGAAATAAAATTACTTTTAATTTCCGTGGTATCCCCAAATTTGATGGTTTACCTATCTCACCATCTGTTGTATATATTATGATATATAAAAATCTGGCTGGTTCTATTTATGACTCTTTTAAGGGTATAAAAAAAAGAAAATATTCTTGCTATTGCTAGGGTAGCTGATAAATGATAACTGATAACTAAAATGACTATTCAACCTCGAAAAAGATTTGCTCAACATTGGCTATTGAGTGATAAAGCTCTCAATAAAATTATCCAAGCTGCTGAATTATCTGAGAGCGATCGCATCCTAGAAATTGGGCCAGGTACAGGGGTCCTCACTCATCGTTTATTGCCTCTAGCAGCTTCAGTTGTGGCAGTAGAAATTGATAGAGATTTATGTCAAAAGTTAGTCAAAAAATTTGGCAGAGTCAAAAATTTTTTATTATTACAAGGAGATATTTTATCCCTAGATTTAGAAACAAATTTAGCACAATTTATAGGTTTCCAAAATCCTCATAAAGTTGTAGCTAATATACCTTATAATATTACTGGATTAATATTAGAAAAACTATTAGGAACAATTTCCCAACCTCTAACCAATACTTATGATTTAATTGTCTTATTATTACAAAAAGAAGTGGCAGATAGAATTTGTGCAAAACCAGATTCAAAAGCTTATAGTTCCTTATCAGTAAAAATTCAATATTTAGCCAAATGTGAATTTATTTGTGATGTACCTGCTAAAGCATTTTATCCACCACCCAAAGTAGATTCAGCAGTAATACGACTACGGCCTCAATTAATAGAACCCCAGGCAAATAACCCGAAACAAATGGAAATGTTAGTTAAATTAGGTTTTGCTAGTAAACGGAAAATGTTGAGAAATAACCTCAAAGCAGTTGTTGAGCGCGATCGCCTTTTCGAGTTATTAGAAAACTTAAAAGTTAACCCCCAAAGTCGTGCAGAAGATTTAACTGTTCAGGAGTGGGTTACCTTAGCAAATAGTTTAGAGCATTTTTTACACTCTCACAATAAACTATTAAAGTAATTAAGTCGCGCAACCCTGTCTTGGGGAGATGTTTTTACAGGGTTGCTAACTGCCATAATTTTACATAATAATAATATCTTCTTAAACATTAAAATAAGGATGTTTTTATTGTGTATTTTGTTTTTTAAATTGAGATATTTTTAGCTCCAACTCTTGAATTTGTAATTTAGTTGTATAAATAAATTGAATTAATATAATTTATCAACTCTAACTCAAGATTACTTCAAACTTTCATTTCATTCTTGAGATAGATAAAGTCTTTCTCCTTTATATAAATTTCAATTTGTTTAAATCAATTATCTAAAAACAAGAATAACAACTGTTATAGTCAATGACTAATTTGACTTCTTAGAAAATACCCATAAATATGAGAATTTATCATCAAAAAAAAATACGGCAGTTTCCGCAGTTTATGAGGTATATTTAGGAATCAAAATTTGATAATATACTTATGAACTTATATCCAAAATAACTCACCAGGAAAATAGTTACTACACACTTACAACAGAAAATATCAATTCCCATATATTGCCGTCTTATATTCTGTTACTAAAAGTATTAGTGCAAAAACTAGTTTGGTAAGTGCTATTTCTCTACCTCACCGACAACGGAAAGCGCCGTATAATTTTTTCGTTTTATCAATGGGAATTATGCTTTATAAGAACTAGAATTATCTAGTCAATACCTAAGAAAAAATTATGGGTTAATATTACCATTATTTCTCTACAATCTTAAGCTAAGAAACATACTTATCAATAAACCCTTGTAAGCCAGAATTATAACCTTGTCCAACAGCTTGGAATCTCCAGTCATTATCTTTGCGATAAAGTCTCCCAAATTCTAGGGCAGTTTCTCGGGAAAAATCTTCCTCTAATTCATATTTAGTTACTTCTTCTCCAGTAGTAATATTACAAATTCTAATAAAAGAATTTCTGACTTGTCCAAAGTTTTGTCTTCGAGCATCCGCTTCATGAATAGTTACGACAAACACTATTTCTTGAATTTCTTGATCTACTTTTTTTAAATCTATTTCTATTAGTTCATCATCTCCAGAACCTTCTCCTGTTCTACTATCTCCTGAATGTTTAACAGAACCATCTGGTGATGTTAAATTATTGTAGAAAACAAAGTATTTTTCTGAAGGAATTTTTGCATTAGCTCCTAACATAAATACAGAAGCATCTAAATCAAATTCAGAACCTGTATCTGTAGTATTAATATCCCATCCTAACCCAATACCAGCTTGTGTTAAATTAGGAGATTCTTTGGAAAGATTTAGTCTTTCACCTTTGCTGAGATTAATAGACATAATTTACCTCTTATCGGTTATTAATATAGCAATCCTATCCCAGTTTATAAGTTATTAGTTAACAATTATTAAGATAGCAATCCTATTTTAATTGTAATATTTTGGGGGTAGTTAGTTAAGGGAAGCATCGGATTGCTTTTTACATTCATTATTTCAAACTTTTTTAGTTTAAATTAATTGTTTATAAAAAAATCATAACCAATTTAATATTACTATATTAATTAAGGTTATTTATTTCCGAAAAATTAACTCATTGATATGCTTCTACTCCCTTATTAACAAACTGTAAAGTAAAGGCTTCTTTATAGTTAGTAGCTGGCTTAATTATTCCGGTCTCCACTACACTATCAAAAAATGATTTCCAGCGTTGGTCTGTCATAGCACCGATACCTTTAGTAATAACATCTCCAGAAATAACAACACCATATTCTTTCATTTTTTCTAAACTATAAGCTAATAATTCATCTGTCATTTCTGGATTATCTTTTTTAATTAGTTGATTGGCAGGTTCGGGATTTTCTAAATAACTGTACCAACCTTTAATTGAAGCATCAACAAATCTCTGGACTAAATCGGGATTTTTTTCTACCATTTCTTTTGTTGTTTCTATAGTAGTAGCATAAGGTTGATAGCCAGCATCTGCTAATAACATAACTACAGGTTCAAAGCCTCCTTTTTGCTGAATTGTAAAAGGTTCAGATGTGAGATAACCTTGCTGAATTACATTTTTATCTAATAAAAATGGAGCTACACTAAAATTATAAGGACGTTTCTGATCGTCTGTATAATTAAACTTACTTTTTAGGAATTGCCAATAGCCTTTTTCAGATAAAGATGAGGTAAAAATTGCCTTGCCTTTTAATTGTTCTAAAGAGTCATTTCCCATCCCTGGATGAGCAATTAATACTTGAGGATCTTTTTGGAAAATAGCTGCGACTGTAATAGTAGGAATTTTGGCTTCTACAGAACTAATTGCACTCAGACTAGAGCCCATGTAAAAGTCTATTGCACCTCCTACTAATAGCTGAGTTCCATTGACTTGAGCATTTCCCATTCTGATAGTAACCTCTAAACCATAATTTTCATAAATTCCTGTAGCAATTGCTTGATAAAAACCTCCATGTTCGGCTTGAGCATACCAGTTTGTTCCATAAGTAACTTTGTCAATATTTTTGTCGTTTTTAGCTACTGAATTGGATTTATTAGTATTAGTACAACTTGTTAATATGCCATTACCAACAGCTAGGCTAGTATAGTAAATAAATTTACGGCGACTAATATAATTCATATTTTTTACTAGGTTTATTTAATATAGTAAACATTCAAGTATTAACTATCAGCTATAAGTAACAAAACTCTCTTTTTTACCTGCTTTGTTTTCAGTTAATAATTTTTAGTTATAATTAACTTAATTAATAAGCATTCAGGCATTAGCTATAGCGCGAAGAGTTATAATACTCCATTTTTTTCAGTTATCAGTCAACAGTCAACAGTTTTCAGTATCTGATAGCTAAAGACTTACGACTAATGTTGATTTAAATACTAATAGTTAGATTTATATTATACTACCATATAAATCATAATTTTCCTGGGACTGAATGTGTAGTAGGATTACAAAATATGCGGTTTCGGGAATTAATGGCTGATGTTTTTCATTGCTTAGGCATGAGTAATATTGAGGGTTTAGTGTCGATGAGTGATATCAAATATAGCCCTATTATTAACTCTGGTATTAAAATAGTGGAGCGAGTGCCTATTCGTGATCAGTTGGTGCCAGAAGATGTCCCAGTAGAAATTGCGGCCAAGAAAGCGACAGCTTATTATACAAATAAAGAAGTTCCAGATGAGAATATTTTTTAACCATTAAAGGGAGAAACTTAGCTGATTAAAATATGAAAGATTCATCTATCAAAGAGTCAAAAGAGTCAAAAGAGTCAAAAGATTCAAAAGATTCAAAAGATTCATCTATCAAAGAGTCATTTAAGAGTCATTTTAAAGAGTCATTTATCCAAGCTGCTGGAAGGCATTTATATGATGCAGAAATTATGCTAGCTCAACATCGTTGGGATAATGCAGTTTACTTGGCAGGCTATGTGGTAGAATGTACTCTTAAAGTTATAGTAGAGCAATATATTAACAATAAAGCTTGTCAAAAATTCGGTCACAATTTAAGACAACTTCAAGGTAAAGGCATTGGAAGATTACGGATAATTTATCCTATTCTTGATGCTCAACTGTCAATTTCCCGGATAAAAGGGACAGTTTTAGCTGAATATCATCCAGAGCGACGTTATTTTCAGTCTGGTTGGTGCAAGGAATTCAAGGCAAAAGAAGCAGTTAAACGAGCAGCAGAAATCTATAACGAAATTATTCCCAAACTAATTTTGGATGGTAGGATATCTAGTGAGGAGCTTTAAATGACTAATATTACTTTCAGTGAAACATTTGACAAAGTGCAAGAATGCTTTGAAGAATCTTCTATAAAAGACCAACTAGAATCAATAACTATAATTCGCGATGTGCAGGGAAAGATTAGACTTTTCCTGGAACCTCTAGAAAACAAAAATCTTGAAGATATTATTCTAAATCACTTAGAAGAACGCCTTGAGAATAAACTCGTTTCCTACTACGGCCACGATATTTGGCTACCACAAGGAGAAAAAGATGGTTATAAAAATTTGATAGATGTGATCCGCTCGGAAAGAGTTTCCGCTGAATGGGATGATGAAAGTCAACCTCGTTGGTATGTGTTAGAGCGTCATGTTGCTAAACAAGCATGGACAAATAAAAAAGAAACTGAGCCTCCTTGGCCTCAGAAAGTAGTAGATCAAGGTCATAAACCAGCAATAGTTTCGTTTTTTTCCTTCAAAGGTGGAGTTGGTCGCACAACAACATTAGTTGCAACAGCTCTGACATTAGCTCGTCACGGTCATCAAGTAGCTGTAGTCGATTTAGATTTAGAATCTCCTGGTATATTCACTTTTTTCTTCCCAGATCGAGAGAAGAGTCTTCCAGGGATAATTGATTATTTGTTAGAGAAAAATATCCAAGGTAAGAATTGGGAACTTAAGGATCATTTAGAATCATTCAAGGATGAAAATTTATTAGGAGATGAAGACAGAATTTTACCTATACTGAGTGCAGGAAATGTGGATAATAACTATCTGGAAAAGTTGGCAAGACTTGATTGCCAGAATTTGCTCAATGTCAATAACCCACTGGAAAAAACTTGGTCTGATATGTTCAAAGAACTGAATGAAGCAGCGTCTGATAAGTTCAAAGAACTGAATGAAGCAGCAGGGAAACTAGATTTTATTTTACTTGATACCAGAACAGGTTTTCACGATCTTGGAGGATTAGCGATCGCTGAATTCTCCCATGCAGCAGTCATTTTTGGCACTCAATCTCGTCAAAGTTGGGCAGGACTAACTCAAGTTATTCGTCGTCTAGCAAAACCTTTAGCTCCCGAAGCTTTGCCACTGTTACTCATCCATGCTCTAGCTCCAGGAATAGGTGTACCAGGAAGAGAGCAGGAGCTGAGAAAATTTCGAGAGGACGCTTATAGTGTTTTTCAAGATCATTACTATAGCTCTAGCGAAGATGTTCCTAACTCCAATGGTCAAGAAGATCGTTTTTACCCAATAGTTATAGACTGGCAAAGTGAATTGCGTAGAGAAATAAATTTATTTGAATATTCTGCTGTTGAAGAAGATAGTTCTTTGTTAAATATTATTGATATTTTAACAGGTAAACCTTATCAACGACTGGCAGAAAGACTGTGCCGTCTTTTTAACCGTAAATTGAACCTGAAAAATTAGGTAGGAAAATGACTAACTTTGATAAAAAAAAGCTATTAGAAATTATGGCTAATGTTACACCAGGAAAAGGTATAGCTGAACATGAAAGTGATAATGAAAATTTATTTCTAAAAAACTTTTTACCTGTAGATCGCTACCGTAAGACATTGGACACTGATACATTTTTAATATTAGGTGGCAGAGGTGTTGGTAAAACAGAATTTTTTCGTTTACTAGGAAGTCCTAATGGTCGCAAAGCCTTAGTAAAAAACTTAACAATTAAACGCTTACCCCCTTTAGAAAAAACAATTTGGATTGCTGGATATGGTCGTACTAAGACTAGGGAAAAAAAATTTCCTACACCAGATGTAACAGAAAACTACATGAAAGACAAGGATAGAAGTGATTGGCGTATTTTTTGGATCGGATTGGTATTAGGAGTAATATTTCAACAAGAAAAAGAATTATCAAATCACAATTGGGCTCAGGAAATACCAGAGGACATTCGTGGTTGTTTAACTAACAAATTATCATTACTTTCCGGCTGGTTTCCAGATGCTCGCCAGAACTTTGAAAGTATCAACTATGCTTTAGATAAATTAGATGAAGAATTATTGGCAGACGATCGCTGGTTATTTATCACTTATGATGAACTAGATCGAATTGTTCCTTCTTATTTAAAACTGCGGGCTCCCATCGCCGAACTATTAGCATTTTGGCTAGATAGATGGCGTCGTTGGGAACGAATTAGACCCAAAATATTTCTACGCACAGACTTATTTCAACACGATTTTTTAGGATTTCCAGATGCTTCTAAACTCAGGGGACATCAAATTACTTTAGAGTGGAAAACTCCATTGTTATATCAGTTATTGGTAAAGCGTTTAGCTAACTCTGGAGAAGAAATGAATGATTATTTAAAAATAGTTCCTGATTTAATTCCTTCAACTTTAAAAAGAGATAACATCCTAGGTATATTACCTACATCAGATGAATCTCGTTTTGAATTATTAATGGAAAAAATAGTTGGGGTATTTATGGGAGAAAATCCTCGCAAAGGCTACACTTATAACTGGATTTCTAATCACCTTCAAGATGCAAAACGTAGCATTTCTCCTCGTTCTTTTTTAAGGTTATTCTCCTTGGCTGCAGAGCGTAGATTAGAAAAATTTGACGAAAAAGAATTGCCCGAAAATCGCTTATTAGAACCTTCTGATTTACAAGGAGCTTTAATGGATACCTCTCAAGATCGAATCAAAGAACTTACAGAGGAAGAATATCCCTGGTTAGAAGCTTTAAGAAAAGAACTTAAAGATTTAACACTTCTAACTGAAGAAGAAAAATTTCTCAACTTACTAGAAAACACAAAATGGAACCAAGAACCACCTTCATTAAAGCCCCAAGAAATTTTACAATACTTAGAACAATTAGGTATTGTTGAAATTCGCTTAGATCGGAGAATTAATATCCCCGATATTTATCGATATGGTTTTGAAGTTAAACGCAAGGGTGGAATTAAACGTTCAAGATAAAACAATTAAAATCAAGGAATTATTTGTCATTAATATTGATTTTGAATTCCTTGAGTTCCACTTATAAATTTATTATCATATCCAATATTTGCTTATCCTAAATCAAATAATCTTTAATTATTATGTCAGCAACATTTGAACAAGTATTTGTACATCCAAGTCAATTTCCGGACCAAGTTTATCAAGATTATTTAGTTAGTTTCTCGGGGAAAAAAATTAATCATAAGTTTCATTATGATAGTGTTAAGCAAAGTCAAAAATGGTTAAAAATTCATCAAGAATATTCCCCTTCTCAAAATGATAGAAATTGTGTTGATACTTATAAAAAATGTTTCCAAAAAACAGCAGAAACTCTAGATAAATTTTCCAGTTTACAGTTAATTGGATTAGGTTCTGGTGGTGGAACTAAAGATAGTTTGTTATTGTCCTACTTATCTAATAAACGACGAGAATTAACTTATTATCCTCTAGATGTTAGTTTATCTCTAGCAATAATTTCTGCTCAAAAAGCTAGGAGTTCTTTTCCTGAATTATCTGTACAACCAATTGTTTGTGATTTACTTCATAGTGATAATTTAATGCTTCAGATTCAGAAAAGAAGTGAGCAGGAAAGGAGAATTATTACATTTTTTGGCATGATTCCTAATTTTCATCCCCAGGAAATTTTCCCAATTTTAAACAATTTTTTGGTTGAGGGAGATTTATTGCTATTAAGTGCAAATTTAGCACCTGGTTCTGACTATGTTCAAGGTATTGAAAAAATAATGGCGCAATATAATAATAACTTGACTAAAGATTGGCTAACTACTGTATTGGAAGATGTGGGAGTTAACCGGGAAAATGGGAGCATTAAATTTAGGATTAAAGATGATGAGGAAAAACCTGATTTAAAAAGAGTTAATGCTGATTTTGAATTAAATAATGATGTGACTTTTAAATTGGATAATCAATTGATAGAATGGAAAAGCGGAGATAAAATTGGGTTATTTTTTTCCTACCGTTATACTACTGCAAAACTCCAAGAAATCCTCAGTAGTTATGGGATAAATATGTTGAATTATTGGGAATCTGCTAATCAAGAAGAAGGAGTTTATCTCTGCCAAAAAAGTATATAGGGTTTGCTGAAAAAACATTTTTAAGGAGTATTGAAAAAAGGTATTCACCCCTAACTATAACCAACCTACCCCTAACCCCTCCCAGGAGGAAAAATAGGGGAGTAGGTATGGAATTTTTATGCAGCATCAATACATAATAGTGAGTAGGTAGTCGAATATATTTGTCCCTTGATTTTTCTGCTATGGTCAGCCCAAAACTCTAAAATGTATAAGGATTTTTCACTGAAAGCCGGGTACTTTTTTCGACCCTAAAAAACAGTAACTAATATCAGTTAATATTTTAATATTTACAGGACTTATTCACGCAGATGAAAATATACATGATCTGTAGAAGTTAACGGCTGTTAAACCCTACTAGATATAGCGCTTGGTCCGTAAGTCCTGATTTAATCAGCCAGCCCTAATTAATAAGGTAGTAGAATAGGGAGTAAACAAAAAATATTTACCCTGTAATCTGGAATATGCTTGATTTAATTTTGGGAATATACTTTTTTGTTTTCCTGTCTCTATTTCCTACTCTTTAAATTCACAGTAATCGAATATTTTTTGATTAGGAGTTACCTAGAAGTATGGTTATAATGCAAAATTTTGTGACTTGAAAAATCAAGATAATAAACCCAGTTTCTTGTTTGAGTGTATAAGTTATTTTTGTTTAAAAATCCCTAAATGATTAAGAATATTTACCTGATTCAGTCAAAACCAAATTAAGTTTTTCTTGATGTTGAATTGGAATATTTTGAGGAGTAGATATTTTTAGTAGAGATTTATCAAATTCGACTTCAGGTATCTCGGCCAGAATACCCAAAGATTCGCCATTTTTGAGACGTTGTTTTCGGCATTTAACTAAAGCCATCAAAGTCTCACGTTTTTCACCAACACACTCAAATGGTTTCTCATAATTTGGGTCAAATAAACGTTTCCAAATATCCTCAATTTTTTTTTAAGCTAAATAAGTCTTTTCCTACTACCTGGGAGGCAAAATGATAATCTGTTACGGCTTCAATTAAAGCATAAGAAAAAGCACATTTTGCGCATTGACAACACCATCGCACATCTTCTTCAGACCACTGTGCTTCATTACAACAAGTAAGGTCATTCAGGATATTTTTATTTCACAAAAATAGCTGATGAACTACACCTATATAATAAACTAATTCGCAAATACTAACATAACTGAAGGGTAAACCTTTGCGCTTTAAAAAAATATTAAAACGTTCGATATAGGCAGCTCCTTTAGCACTTTGATGGTTAACTTCTCGCCCTTGGTATGTGGCATTAGATTCATTATAACTCTGATCATTTGCTAAGACAAGAAACCAATGAAAGTAATAAAATACTTACTTAAAGCTGATTATCTTTTTCGTGTCAGACTTTTAATTCTTTTTGGAGACTAATTTTTCCTTCTAGTGTCTAATTGTATAAATTACGGTAGTTTTTCTCCACAGTAGACCACTATAGGGACGCCCTTATGCAACCTACCTATATGCAATTTCTCTACAAGGTTTTGGTTATGGCGATGTAGTTCATCAATTTGAAAAGCGCTGTCTAAAAATAATATTACTAACTTTTGTCACTAGACACTAGCTGATAGCTGATAGCTGAATGCTTACAGAAAGAAATAATTCACAAGTTAAAAATCAGGAGCAATAACTTTAAAAAAGTTCGGTTCAAATTAACTCTTATAAAAAGTTTGAATCCAATTTATGATGACTATTTAATAAACAAAAAAATATAGTATTTTTTTTATCCTAGCTACTAATTACTGACTCTTTATTCTAAGAAATCAAAAAATTAATTTTACCTTTTGAATAAATACATTGACTGGTACAAGTTTCATCAATTCTAACTGCTACAAGCCCAGGAATTTTATTTTCTAATTGTTCGTAAATCCATTTAGCTATGGCTTCGCTGCTTGGGTTAGCTAAACCTGTAGTTTCGTTTAAATGGTAATGGTCTAAATAATTATCCAGTAGTGGTTGGAGATATTTTTTAATATCTCCATAATCCATAATCATACCTTTTTTAGCTCCAGAAGTTATCAACTTATTACCAGAAACATAAATAACACCACGCCAAGAATGACCATGTAATCTTGCACATTTCCCATCATGATTAGGTAGTTGATGAGAAGCTTCAAACCTAAACTCTTTACCTATTACCCAAGTTTCTGAGTCAGATTCATTTTTTATAGTTTGATCTTTTTCATCTTTTTTTTTTCATTTAACACCTCAGCTATCAGTTATAAGTAAAACTAAAAGGTAACGAATTAAGAAGACTATCAGGAAGAAATAAAATTGAAGCATATCTATTATTACATACCTCAACTTTTGGGAACTCTCTACTCAAATTTAAGTTTTTTATTCCTTCTTCCTTGCTACTAACTTTAACCCTATTTTCTACTACTATTTTGTATAATACCAATTTCATCAACTTAAAACTTAACTTCCAAAAGTAGTCTATCAAGCTTGAAAGATAAGATATCAAGTTATATGTTCTTAACTTGAGGAAATTGGTGATAAGTTCCATCAGGGCATAAACAACTAGAATAATACCACTAAAATAGTGCATTACAACATATTTATAAATACCTTTGACAGCCTAAATTAAACCGTCTAAGGCACTCTACTAGACTAACACAACTAAAATTGCTGCAATAGAGGTTAGTTAGGCTGAGGGACGAAATCTAACCAAAAGAGGAGAACAGGTTTGTTAGGATTCACTTTATTCTACAAAGGCCTACATTTTTGTTTTGGGGATGTTAGTACACCACTAGAAATTCCCCCTACTTCCTTATTTTTGAAATAATCCCAAAGTATCTAAAACAGCTCTAATTTTAGGAACTTCATGAGTTCTAAATAAGTCAGTTTTTCCCAGTGCAGCCAAGACACAAAAAAAAGGTTCAGCACTTCTAACTTCTTCTCCAAAACATTCAAAAGCATGGGGAAGTGCATGACATACTGGAAAACCTAATTTCCTCAATCTAAAAGTATTTAAAAAAGTTTTCATCTGATAACCAATTCGTAAAGAACTATCCTGAAGATTTTTATAATAAAATCCTAAACCAGGGTCAATAAATATTTTTCTCACACCATACTTAGTTGCCGTTTCTATTTCTTGAGCAAAATATTCATACATTAAATTTGTGGGGTCATCTCCAAAATCAAAATCACCTACTTCTCTAACATTTTTTCCCTGAACATAACAGATAATTACCCCCGCATTAAATTCAGATACAGTCTGATAAATTTCTGCACTTTTTTCGGGTCCAGTTAAATTAATTATATTAGCTCCTGCTTTTAAACATTCCGTGGCAACTTCTGGATAATATGTTTCTATAGAAGTTAAAAC
This sequence comes from Trichodesmium erythraeum IMS101, assembly GCF_000014265.1. Taxonomy (NCBI): domain Bacteria; kingdom Bacillati; phylum Cyanobacteriota; class Cyanophyceae; order Oscillatoriales; family Microcoleaceae; genus Trichodesmium; species Trichodesmium erythraeum. Next base: position 1,133,681 of record NC_008312.1, on the reverse strand, counting down.
ACCTTCTTGATGAAGGGCTTTCAGAACTGGCAAAATTTGACTTTTTTGCCTAATATCTTCTACTCTTTCCGCCTTTTCTAAAGTTGATTCTGCTCCAATATCTACTACATCTGCACCTTGAGACTTCAAAACTATTCCTCTACGAATGGCTGTTTCTGCACTCAAACAGACACTTTCTCTATACCAAGAATCATTAGAAAGATTTATTACTCCTAAAATAGCTTTCTCAGTATTAAAGTTAAACTGCTTATTACCAATAGAAAATTCTTCTACTTTGGCTTTTATAGAATCTTGGTTTTGTTCATGGATTGTATATAAATCTTCAAGATTCAGCATATCATTTATCCGTTATCAGTTATTAGTTATTAATTAGCTTTGGTGGGGGAGGAAGTACGTTTTTCATGTGCCGTAGGGAAGCAGTACCTATAGTTTCATCCGGAGGCAAAAAAACCAGAAATTTTCTTTCTTATCTCCCTTAAATAAAAGTGCTTAAGACCTTATTTATTAGTCAGAGGCTGACTAACCTAAATAAGTTAAATTTTTTCCTACTATCCATTTGATTACAGCTATTTTTTTGAATCTAAAATTCCCAAAAATTGCCAGATATATGTCATATCATATCCGGATCATCAATCATAAAAAAAACTTCTCCCATAAGTGCTTTTTCTTCCCTTCTAGCTTCTATCTTTTGCCTTTGATATTCCCTATTTCCTGTCTATAAATTCCAACCACCAGATACTTCTATAATTTGTCCTGTAATATAATCAGAATTAGGATTAATAAAAAACCAAACTGCATGATTAATTTCTCGCAAAGTTGCTGGACGTTTAGCAGGTAACTTAGGAATCATTTCTTCTAGGTCAAAAGAATTCTCAGCTATTCCAGGAGATACTACATTAACAGTAATTTTGTCTTTAATCAGCTCTTGAGCCAGAGACTTACTATAGATGATAATCCCTGTTTTGGCAATTACATAAGCCGTATTTGTCTTTCGTGCTACCACATTTTGAGCATGAGCGCAAGCAAAATTAACTATTCGTGCCCCATTAGCTGCTTTCAGATGGGGGAGTGCTGCTGTAGTAACATAGAAATTGGAATTGAGGTTAGAGTCAATAACTTCCTGCCACTCTGCTATGGATATTTTGCTAGTAGGTCTTCCTAAAAAGTTGCCCACATTATTGACTACTACTGATAAACCTCCAAGTTTTTCTGCTGCATTTTCTACTAAACATTGAGCTGACTCTGGCCTAGTCACATCTGCTTGTAGAGCAATAGATTTGACTCCGTAGGTAGCTGCTTCTTGACTTGCTTGGTTAGCTGCCTCGGCATTCCGGTTATAGTGAAATGCTACATCAAATCCTTTCTCAGCTAAGTCAAGAGCGATCGCCCTACCTATTCCCACTCCTGAACCTGTCACAAGTGCTTTTTTTAGCATTGTCTTGAATATTAAGTTCTATCTAAACTATCACAAGCAACTCAGAGTTTCTAAAAGAGCTTTAACTTTAGCAACTTCATGAGTTCTAATCATATCATTTTTTCCTAGTGCTGCAAACACTGCCGTGAACACTTGAGCACTTCTAAACTCTTCTCCAAAAATTTCTAAAGCTGTAGGTATTTGATTAAAAACAGGAAAGCCTAATTTTCTAAGCCGAAAAGCATTTAAAAGAGTTTCAATTTGATATCTCATTCTATTTGATACATTTTTGTGTTGGTAGTAAAAATTTGTGTATCCTACACCTACTGCTGGATCAATAAAAATCTTTTTCACTCCTATTTTCGTTGCTATTTCTATCTCTTTTTCAAAATAATTGTATAGTACATCTATCATATCTCTACCTGAAGTAAAGTCAAATTCCCCTACATCTCTAGCGTGTTTTCCTTCTACATAACAAATAATAATTGCTGCATCAAAGTCAGCTACAGCTTGATACATTTCTTCACTATGCTCAGTTCCCAGAAAGTTGATGACATTTGCACCTGCTTTTAAGCATTCTCTGGCAACTTCTGGATAATAAGTTTCCACTGAAGTTAACACACCTTCTTGACTGAAAGTTTTCAGAATAGGCAAAAGTTGACTTGTTTGTTTCAACTCGTCTACCCTAGCTGCAGTTTTCACAGTAGACTCAGTGCCAATATCTATAATATCCGCACCTTGAAGTGTTAATACTTTTCCACGGCGAATTGCTTGTTCTGGAGTGTAAGAAATAGTTTGCTTATACCAAGAATCTTGAGAAAGATTAATGATTCCTAAAATAGATGTTTGAGAATTAAAATTAAATTTTTTATTCCCAATACTGAACTCTTCTATTTGGGTATTGTAGTCATCTTTATATTTGTCATAAATTTCGTAGATTTCTGCGAGAGTAAGCATTTTTGAACTCCTTTATTTAATCAATAACAATTTTCAGTCGGCTAAAATTCCCAATCTTTGTCAAGGAAAATAGCTAAGTATTGCTACAACCTGTAACCCCCTGCTACTTCCAGAACTTGCCCAGTAATGTAATCTGACTCAGGACTGACAAAAAAAGCAACTGCATGAGTTACTTCTTTCAAAGTTGCAGGTCGCTTAGTTGGGAGCAGAGGAATAGTTTCCTCCAGACCAATAGTATTTTCTGCTGCTCCTGGGGCAACTACATTTACTGTAATTTTATCCTTAACTAATTCTTGAGCTAGGGACTTACTATAGATGATTATACCAGTTTTGGCAATTCTATAGGCTGTTTGTTGGTCATCTGCTTTTAGATGTTGGGCACTTGCGAAACTGAAGTTGACAATACGTCCCCAACCTGCTGCCTTGAGGTAAGGAATTGTTGTTTGAGTGACATAGAAAGTGGAATTTAAATTTGAATCAAGCATTTCATCCCATTCTTCTATGGATATTTGACTAGTTGTTTTTTCCAGAAAGTTTCCCACATTATTAACTACAACAGATAACCCTCCGAGTTTTTCGGCTGCATTTTCTACTAAAGATTTAGCTTGCTCTGGTTTAGTAACATCTGCTTGTAGAGCAATAGACTTGACTCCGTAGGTAGCTGCTTCTTGACTTCCTTGGTTGGCTGCTTCTGCACTTCGGTTATAGTGAAATGCTACATCAAATCCTTTCCTAGCTAAGTCGAGAGCGATCGCCCTACCTATTCCAACTGCTGAACCCGTTACAAGTGCTTTTTTAATCATTGTCTTTGAGAATTAAATTTAATCATCACAGAACTTACACACAAACTTTTTAACTTCTGTTGTTAGCCCCTACAAAAAACATAACTTATACATTTTAGCGTAAGTCCTGCATCAGTTAAAATTATTTGTCTACTTCTTGCATTAGTTAAGATTCATTAAATTTATTAAAATAAACTACCTAGAATCTTTTCAGAATTGAATTCCAATTTTTTGAGCCATTATAACCATACATATCTAAATATATAGAAGCCATTTGGGATCTTTCTGAAAGACTATAATGGATAGAAAATGCCATATTCTAGTAGCTTGACAGATGAGGAGTGGGTTATAATTGAACCCCTGTTACCCAAAAAGAAAAGAACTTTTCCCCCCAAATGGACTAAAAGAGAAATATTGGATGGTGTTCTCTACCAACTTAAGAATGGTTGTAACTGGTGTGATTTACCCAAGGATTTACCTCCTTATTCGACGGTATTTTGGCACTACAAACAATGGCGTATTGGAAGGGGTAATTGAGAAGATTAGAGATGTTTTACATGGACAACTGCGTCAAAAGGTAAAAAAAAAAGCGCTCCGGGACAACTTTAATCATCATTGACTCACAAGCAGTCAAAAATACTTGTAATGCAAGTACAGAGTCGAAAGGATTTTGCTTTTACAAGAGTACTAATGGAATCAAGCGGCATCTAGCAGTAGATAGCCTAGGTTTTCCTTTTTTTACTCATTGTACTAAAGCATCAGTCTCTGATGATGTGGGATTAATTGAAATGTTGTCTGACAATATTAATTACTTCAAATCTAAACCTGTCAATATTCCTAAAATCACTATTCTTCAGACATACGGATATCACCCGGAAAAATTAACGATTGAGTTGAAAAAAATTTATCCAGCGATTATGACCAAGATTCGGTTTAAGCTCTCACCTAAGCCCTCGAAAGCCCTCGAAGAAGAAGCAGGGACAAAGGGGTTTTGTACCCGTCAAAGCTAGATGGGTCATTGAAAGAACTAATTCTTGGATGGAAAGATGTAAGAGTTTAGTCAAAAACTTTGAAAGAACTCTTGAGAATGCCACCACCAAGATTAATCTTTGTTTTGTTAGACTTATGCTTAAGAGATTGGCGATCGCCTGAACGGCAAAAAAAGATCCCAAATAGGTTCTATATAGTGGGTATCTACCAAATACTCATTTTGATGCCTCATTAACCAACTTCTCAAATCATCTAATTTAATAATTCTCATTCAAGTACAAATGTTGAAACTGCCGAAAAATTTCTCTTCCTGTAAAGTAATTCCAAGCTACATAAGAAACCTCTAGATGTCGCGAACCAGAATTAGCATCAAAAGCTGTTCTTCCATGTAGCACTTGAAAATTCTGAATCATTAGGCAGTCTTCTGCTTCTGAACGGAAATGATACTGATATTCAGGACTTTTCAAATAACGGAAGAATTGACTATAAGCCTCATAGAATTTTTCCATTTTGTCAAAAGGAATATCCCAATTACAAGCGTGGGAGTTACCAAAATAAACTCCTGAAACCTCCCCTTTTATGTCTAATTCAATGATCCGGCGACTACGACGGTGATAATATTTCCACTCTGTGTAAAACTGCTGGAACTGAGCAGGAGTTTCTACCAAAATTTGGAAATAGTCTAGACGGTGATAATATTTCCACTCTGTGTAAAACTGCTGGAACTGAGCAGGAGTTTCTACCAAAATTTGGAAATAGTCTGGGTGGTGCTTTTGAAAATCTTGGGCTACCCGAAAGCCATCTACAAGTGTTGAATCTTCATTAGTTGCTTTAAAGTAAAGAAATTGCAGTAGGTGAGAAGCATACATATAACTTTCATAATCTGTGTAGGGAGGTAGCGCGTGCCCAGTGTCAGCTATGTCATTAGCCGCTGGCTTAGATTTTACCGTATAGAAGTGTCCCCCCTCTGTATAAGGAATTGGCCCAATACTACTGAGAAAATTATTTAACTCTGATAAGGGCATATTTTTGATGACTGCAAAACCCAAGGTATATATTTCAACACAACCTTGGCGAGATAAGTCACTTCTGTCGAGAGGGCGGCATGAATTAAAGTCGTGTTTTTCTGGTGAATGTGCTTCTATCCGTGCAGTATCCCATAAAATTTCTTCTTGTTTGCACAGTTCGATTTTACTGTGAAAGTCCCCTTTTTCTGCTGCTTCATCATAAGCATGACTGATCAACCAAGAAATAGGAAAAATATTGCGATGATGAGTTTCTTCATCCCAGTCTATAATCAGGTCATTATCTGTTAACTGGACCTTTAGAGGTTTGGGAGATATTATAACCTCAGAAATATCATAAATTTTTTGAACGGAAGTAGGATGGCGAGATTAAGAACTCAGAAAGTTATCATGCAACCAAATGTAGTAGAAACGTTTTCCTTTTACTGTAATAAATGGACTATTGCCCATAGTTGAAATCTTGAATTTCTCGATCTAGTATTATCTAGCATTAGTAAGTAGTTAGAGAAGATTTTTGAGCACCTATCACTAGGGATACTAATTTAAAATTTATCTTCCCAGACTCGTGTCAAAATAACCTGAACAGTTTTTTTATGGAAGCTAGATTGGACAATTCATTTCCGATTAAATTTGTACAACTTATTTTTAAATGGCTTCTCCAACTCCCTACTTCCCTATCAAATAGACCTCTCCAAAAATGCCTATTTGGTAACGGCGGGCCCAGGGTTTGATACTAAATCTGGTTATTATAGGCTGATTATAGGGTCAGGCATAATATAGATATTTATGATCAGCTTTTATAATCAGCTTTTCGCTGATCGGAATCTGGTGCCAAAACTTTTTCTGGAGATATCTAATCAATAAAATTAGGTATAATATTTACTCACCTATTATTTTCAACTGTGTTATTTTCCAAAGATTAAATTTTATTTGTTTCGATCATTTGTTGGAGGTATTCAGATGTTTTACCTTCTGGAATTACTGGCAGGGAGTGAAATTCAACACTTCCTTGATTGGGATTTAAAATTTGATAGAGAAATTCTCGGCAGTGGTTATTTTCATCTGCCACAAATATTTTTGCTTTATGTCCATTTTCTAGGACTTCAGCCCGATCGCATTGTTCATTAGCCCAGATAATTAATATATCATCTTTTTTACATAGAAGTGCCGCACCCCCATTTGGACAAACCATACCCGATCCTGCTTGTCCGGGTAAAACATAAGTTAACCAACGTTGGCCATTATTAAGATTAACTATTTGCACTTCTTCTAAAGGCAAAATTCCTACTTTTTCGAGTAAATCCGAGTCTATAGTCACGCTGCCAACGTAGTCAGGCTTTGCGTCTGTTACTCGTACGCGATGAAGTTTAGCATGCATTAATTTGATTGTAGTCATGATTTCTTTTTTGTCTACATTTACAACCAGTGGGAATTAAAAAAAATAGAGGGAGAAAACAGACTCAAATTATAGACATCAAAAGGGCTCGATGTAAAACAAGCTATAAATTATGAACCAGCACAGGTTTTAGCCATTTTTAGGGTATCGACGTCATTTCCTTGTCTAGACAGACTTTGACCCATCTTCTCAACCAGAAAATGTTTAAGTACCATTAGGACTTTTGCAAAACCATAACATACATTGGTTCGGTTTCATAAATATTAAAACTTTCTTGAGTAACTAAATTCCAAGGTAACTCTTGAAGTACCTCGTGTAAGGAATTGCTCTCATCATCATAATAATTTACTCGCACAGTTAGTACAAAATATCCACCGGGTTTCAGCAAACTGGACAGATTTCTTAAAGCACGAGGATGAGCATGACCAAACGTGAATACACCAACTGCTAATATTAGATTATAACTTGCTTGAGAGCCAAAAGCTAGAGGTTATTCCAAATTACCTTGGTAAAGAGCGGTATAAACCTGCTTTTTCCTCCCTACTTCTAGCATTTGTTCGGAAAAGTCAACCCCGATGATATTGTTGTATCCTAATTCTGCTAGAGCTTCACCCACCATAACTGTGCCTGCTCCTGCATCTAGGATGATGGCATCCTTATCTGGCAATACTTTCCATAAGGCATTAGCCGAATGGACTGGAGAACAATGATAAGGTTGGTCTAAGTCTGTATCATAAACAGCTGCCCAGGCATCATATTTCTCCTCTAAGTTATGTTATTTACCATTTTTGTAAATCCAGGAGAGGCGATCGCTGACTTTTTCACATGAGTAATATCCCCATCCTAATTGATTAGTTTTAATTGCTTTACACGTCTGATCATAAGCTGCACTTAGTTCCGGGTATTTAGCCAAAGCTAACTGGGACAGCAATTCATAGCTTTTGTTTAGGTGTTCCTTCAAGTCTTTAGTTACCAAGACCATAAACCCTAACTCCCTGAGGAATTCTTTATAGGAGTCCAGACTAAATATTGGTTCAAACAGCAATCTATCGTATACATATTTACGGGCCATTTCGTTGATTTCCTGTGCCGGACTTATCAGGTCATCGAATATAAATATGCCTCCTTCCTCAAGTACGCGGTAAGCTGATCGTAATGCTTGATGGCGATCATGAACGTGATATAATGTGGCTTGGCTCCAAACATGGGTAAACCTTTTATCTTCAAAAGGTAGATTAGTTGCTCATGCCTTGATAAACTTCAACCTGAGTGATGGGTACTGCTGTGCTTTGGTTTTGGCGTTCTCAATGCGGACACTACTGAGGTCAACTCCTACTAATTCGCACCCTGTCTGTTGGGATAGCCATATAGCAGTATTGCCATTACCACAAACAAGGTCTAGTACTCGCGAATCTTTTTCTATCCCACTCTGGAACAACATATATTCGTTCCACCGTTTACAAGCTGTGATAAAATTTTTAGGTTTTGCCTCAGTTAAATTTTCAAAATAGCCCCAGTATAAACTTCCCTCTGAGTCCCAAAAACTACGATAAAGACTGTCTTCAATATCATAAAATGCCTCTGTATCGGCTTCAGAAAATTTGTTTTGTGTCATAAATATATTCAATATTAATGGACATCTCAAATAAAAGTTCTCAAATCCTTGCCCCACCCTTTCCAAATCCTCATTTTTGAAGAGGTATAATATTATTCTATTAGGACTTATGTAAAATAAACTAATTCTGTCATTGCGTTAGTGCAGCTTGGCAATAGCAAACAACAACTTTTGTGGAGCAGTCCGTAATTAGCAATTTCAAATGCCCAAAATTCCTTTGCAATAAGTAAATCCTATCTATGATCAATTTATCTCTTCCCCTTCTACTAAACTTACCCAAACTTACATGGTTTGGGAATTGTATAAGCTTTAGACTACAGTGTCTCACCCATATACCACTGAGTGCAGTCTGTAACTTATCTTTCCTATTGAGGCAAAAAAATTACCAGGAAGCTCAGGATACTTATTCATATAGTTTTCACTCATTACTCATGCTGTTACAATATCCCTGAGTATTGTGTAAGTTTAAGTAAGTGTAGTCAATTTTTATTGAACTGTCAAGTCCCCTATCTATAGATTGCTTTTTTCAAATACCTCACTTAGGAATGAGAACAAGCCAGAAGCTAGAGAAAATTAATTACCCTCAAGAGATTTCCTTAGTATCAACTACAAATTTCCAGTATTATTGAATTTACGTTCCGTGACCAGAAAATCAAGTTAATATTTTCTATTTTACAGCTTAGATATTCCAGAACATTCTACCTCTTCTTGAAGAAGAGCGATCGCTTTTCCCGAAACTGGGTCGATCCAATTAGGAGCTATTTCTGCTAGTGGGACAAGTACAAAAGCTCTTTCTTTCATTCGAGGATGGGGTATTTGCAGATTAGGAGTATCTAATATTAAATCATCATATAAAATTAAATCTAAATCTAAAGTTCTAGGTCCCCAATGTTCTAAACGTACCCGTTTAAATTTTTGTTCAACATCTAACAGAACTTCTAATAATTTATGAGGGGTTAATTCTACTTTTAATAATGCACAACCATTAATATAATCTGGTTGTGGTGGACCTATAGGTTTAGTTCTATACCAACTAGAATAAGTAATTAATTTAATACCAGCAATTTCATCTAAAGTTTGAATGGCATTCTTGAGAGTATCAAGGGATTCTCCCAAATTGCTACCCATACCAATAGCTACATGGCCTTGATTTTTTGGGGAGTTCTTTAAGTTAGTAGGATTAGACATTTTTAGAGCGATCGCTTATAATTTACTGGTTCGTGATTGGTTGATATTATTTTATCAATAATCCTCAATTTTATAGTAATTTCTATACTCTTAAAGTACAAAATTAGTTTTTTTAAACAAGTAGTTAGGGATATTGTATACAAAGTCCCTTTTTTTTGTATTAATAATCCACGGCCAGAAAGGATAGTTAATTATTTTTAGCCAAATTGTAGTATAATAGCACTTAAGCAAAATAGGGCTAGAAAATAAGTTTAAATATAAAATATAGATGGAAAAAGGCATAAATCATAAATTACCAATGGTTTAATCATTTTATACCATTAAGTTAATTCCCTTATTTAGAATTAATTTAACTCATTTTTTGCCACCAGAAAATGTTGGATTAGCACTAATAAGGAATAAATTCAAGCCACCGTTGTATTAATTGTCATCTTCGAGGTGTTAGGAGAATTTAGCCATGCCTTAGTAAAATCTCAAGAATTAACTTAGGAGAGGTTTCGTTTCATCATTTGCTCAAAACTAACAACTGAAGGAATAAATATATACCCTTTCATAAATTATCTGAATAGTTTAACCATTTAATATTAAAACCATTTAATATAATAAAATGATGGAACTATTTTTTAATTAGTTATTATGGACTCAATCTCCATTACTGGAATTCGATGCTACGGATACATCGGATTTTTTCCAGAAGAGAAAGTATTAGGTCAATGGTTTGAAGTAGATTTAACTTTGGGGTTAGATTTGACTGCTGCTAGCAAAAGTGATGCCTTAGAAGATACTGTAGATTATGGTAGTATAGTTAATACTGTCCAAAAACTAGTAAAACAATCTAAGTCTGCTTTATTAGAAAAAGTAGCGAATACGATCGCTACAGATATTTTACAACAACGACTAGTACAAAATGTCAAGGTTCGTTTAACTAAATTAGCCGCACCTATACCCGATTTTGGTGGCAAAGTTACTATTGAAATTACTAGAGTAAAGGAGAAATAACTTATTTAAAAATTTAATTATAAACTATCCACAATAGGCTAGTTTTCCCAATTATTAAATAGTAAAATTTTCTCTTTTTTTCGTTCTAATTTTTAATAATTAAACAGTACATATTTTTGGGAAAATTAGCTTAAACATAGTTATAATAAAATCAATTTTTCTAAGAGTAAAAAAACAATATTTATCAATTAATAATAGATTGAACCTGATTAACTTACTATCAATTATCCCACGCCATAATTTGCTAATAAGTCTATGATATAAATTTCTATTATAAATAACAATTTTTAATTAATTAATTTACTGGTAATAGTACTTGTGTCTTAGGTAAAAGAGATAGGAGAGTCAAAATATTTAGGCATGGGGAGGGCAGAAAAAACTGAATATCAGATTAGCAGAATGTGAAAAATACTCCCCGTCACCCTACACCAATTTTACTCAAAACCTTGATGGGACAAGATTACCAACTTATTTATGATATGGCATAAATTAAATATTTCTATGAATACAATTGATATGTATAACTATATACCTCACTATTGATTAAAGACTAAATAAATATGGTTATATTATTCCATGATTAGGAGACTCAGGCAATTGCTTATAGGGAGCTTGATAATTATTAATTTTCTATTATTAATGATCAAACTTTTTAGGGCGAGTATATTGCCTGAAATAGTTTTATTATTAGCCTAATAAATACTCTATAAATTCCAGTATTTCAAGTCTATAGCTTTTTTATACGTACTAATAACTGATAATTAAAAACTGAAATTATATGACAAATAAGACTTCTGTTAAACAAACATTTTTTGACCTTTGGGCACCAAGTTATGATTGGTTATTCCCTTCTATAGTTTATCAAGCTATACATAAAAGGTTACTGGAATATGTAGATTTATCAAATTCAGCAAATGTACTTGATTTAGGTTGTGGTACAGGAAAACTTCTCCATCGTCTTGCTGTTAATTTTCCTACTCTTCAAGGTAATGGTTTAGACTTATCTCCAGAAATGATAAGTCAAGCTAATAGTCGTAATTGTTATCCACAGCGTTTAAAATTTTTATTAGGAAATGCTGAAGAAATACCTTTTGAAAATGATGTATTTGATGCTGTTTTTAACACTATTAGTTTTTTACATTATCCTCATCCCCAACAGGTATTTAATGAAGTGAATAGAGTGTTACGCCATGGTGGATATTTTTATTTAGTTGATTCCTATTTTAAATGGCAAGATGAATTACAGTATTTGAGTATTTCTCCTGGTGGTTTGAAACTTTACAGTCCAACAGCTCGTGAAAAATTTGGTAAGGAAGCGGGGTTAAATTTACAAGCTAATTATTACTTATTAGGATCAGTATTACTAACAATTTTTACTAAATAATTGTAAGATTATATATACATAAATTTGGTGTTGCCCGTGAAGTACACCTATCCAGTTTAGGAAGCCATAATAAAATATTTTTACCATTTACACTGTCCGTCATTTGCTTGTTTATCTGCACTCTAGTATCTAGCTATTAGCAGCAGTCAGTAATAAAAATCAAGTCCGTTATTTGGTAATTTAGTCTGAAAATTTGCAGAGGCGCGCTAGTAAATATTTTTATTTATCTAATCTCCTTCAAATACCATAACCGAAGTAATATCTTCTACATAAGCTGAGTTTTACTAATTCTTAAAAGTATTGCTATAAATATAAGTAGAGAAAAATCATTTTCTTTCATAACTGAAGTTAACAAACATTAATTGTTTGGTCCAACAAATAATATTTACGAATAGAAAATCATTCACAAGACTAAGGATAAAGCCCCTTTCTTAAATTGTTAGGCCATTGTTTTTGGTCAATGGGCTCGTTCTTTGCAAGAATTTATAGACTTTGCAAAGCGAGCGCGCGAGAAAGATGCCGTTGTTAGTTTTAGTTGGGACAAGGCCATTACTAAACCTGACGGCAGCGTAACTATTTGCTACAAGTTAATGCCTAAACAACGGAAGGCCATTAAGTATGATCAGGACAATAGGGTTTTAATTGTTGCAGTGACTGGTAACGATGATGATGTGATGTCGGTGATGGGGTAAACTTCTCAGGAGCCTGACAATGTTATTTTTGTAGAAATGGCAGATAGGGAAAATTGGGTTTCTGAGCAAAATAACGACTGACCAAAATAACGACAGGAAAGCGATCGCTTGTCTTCTTTCTAGTTCAATTTTTTGAGCATTTTCTATTAATTTTATTAGCTGTTTGTCTGTAATACCAATAATTCTCTTTGTCTATTTTGGATAATGATAAATATATTCTAATATTTGATTCATGTGCAGACATGATGTGCATGGTTTCGTTCTATGGTTTTACCTAAATTTTTATTCTGGAGATATCTGCTTGGGGTTCTTACCAGCTCATACACCAGAACTAGAAACAACCAAACGACTCTGGCCGATAATTGATGAAGGGCTTTGTTGTACAAAAAAGAGAAATTAGGGTACGATATACCTGTGAGAAGCACAAGAAACCAAAACTCAAGTTCAGAGATAAGTAAGTCCAAATCAAAGTTAAAATCAAAATCCAAGTCTTGCTATAATGAAATAGCGCTCACTTATTCAAGATATCACCTATTTTCCTTAGTAGTCTACTAATAATTTATCACAAGCTTGAAGAGTAGCGTGGCATAGCAATATAGCTCATATCTGTTCACCAACGATGCTACCAGGCATGATATTACTTCCCTACTCCCTTACTCAATAAATGGTAGCAAATATTTATAAAACTAATATTAGGGAGCGATCGCTTAAGAAGGAGTATTTAGAGTCATTGGCTTGGAGTTAAACGGTGATAAATTCTTTTTGAACACATAAATTACAATTTTCTTCTTAATTAGAAATCATCCTGCAGTAATGCAACGCCATATAACCAGATTCTATATAAATACTAAAAGCTGATAGCCAGTTAAAAGACCCAGCAATCAAACAAAAATGTAGATATGTTTTATGAAACATATCTACATTTTTTTCCTAGAAAATATTCATTTTACTAGATATTTTGTCTTGCCAAAATTAACGCAATTTGAGAATTTCAACAGTTACAGCTAAACTATCTTCATACAAAACCTCTCGTCCCCAACGTTGTAACTGTTGAGCCATCAAATATTCCGCCTTCTGATCGCTTAAAGCACTGACTTGCTCTGTACGACAAGATTGAGCACTACCACCAGCCTCTAATCGCATACAACCAGTAGTTTCAGAACACAAAATAGTACAACAATCTGCACTAGGATTACTAGAATCCAAACGCAAGCCCACTAAATCTCCAGGTATTTCACCATAGTCAGTAGTAGAAATTGCTGCCAACTCTGCTAAAATCTCTTTATTGTTAGGACCAATAAACTTAATATGAATGATGTCATAATCACCACCAGTTTCAGTATAAGTTGTAGGTTGCCAATCAAGACGACTAGCAAACCAGCCCAAAAACATTAACGCTTGAGATACATTACCTTTCTCATAATCAAGAGTAATAGTATCAATTTCACCTAAAGAAGCACGACGCTCTGGCGGGTCAAAAGTGGCAGCAGTTAACTCTTGCCATGCAGAAAGACGATGCCAATTTAAGTCAGCAATATAGGTTTTATTTTCAATCAACTCCAGCATTTTGAGAAATTCTGATTCTGGATCACTAAAATAAGAAGAATCTAGAATAATACAGTTGCTAGTTTTGCATAGGCGACGGAAAAGCTCCTGTTCTCGGTTGGGAGTTGCCTTCCACCAAACAAACTTTGGTAGATCAGGAATCATTAACGATGTAACTACATCACTCACCCGTTCCAGTGCTTCTCTAGTTCCATGTAGGGTAATATATTCACAACAAATTAGTGAAGACTGCTTTTTCTGAACTGGGCAGTAAGCAGAAACTTGAGCTGTTACTCCTGTATCTTCTCCGAAAGTAGGACACAACGTAATAACCCGACAAGGATTTTGAGCTGCAATCACTTCGCTAACACTAGAACCCCTGACATCTATATTAGGGAATTGTCTATTTTCTAGTGACTTTGTAGCCCACTCTGAGCGTAACTTCGCAAGAGTTTCAGAGTCTACTCTACCTGTGATTGGTAAATTATAGGCTTTTTGAGCTTCCTTAATAGCTTCACGAGCTACTATTCCGTTCACACCATCTATTTCACCCTTATAGAATCCTAAACCGGCTAAAAGTTGCTGGAATTCTTCGGGTTCATATATGACCATACTAAAAGTTGCTGCTCTGGTAGCAATTGGAGTTGCCTTGCCTCCACCTTGACTGAGCCAGATTTTATTCAGTTCTGCTTCAATTTCACCCAGAGAGATATCTTTTGGTTGTTGTAAGGCAACAAGTGTTGTACTCATTTTTTTTCGTAAATGCTTAGTTCTTTTGTGGTGCTTGCGTTAAACCGGGTGTTTGTTTCGGCTTCTTTTTCCTAAAAAAATTTCTACAAAATTTGAAATTCTTAAGTAAAAACTTGAACCGGTTATAACACTTCTAATTTGACACTCCCCACGCTCTTCGCAACGGGAATTCTTGGTTCAATGACTCACCAAACACAATCATGTAAGATTTCTCCAACACAACTAGAGGGTGTGTCTCCCCAAGCATTACTTTCGGTGTGCCTCACCGTAGAAAGGTCTTTTTTGCAGAATGTTCAACTTTGACTTCAGTAGTTAGCCTTGGATAAGCGAACCTATTTGACATTACTGTAAAAACCGGATCAATGATAATTAATTCAAAGTCGGCGCCAACGACGACCATCTTGGTTGAGCAACAGTTCAGCCTCAACTGGCCCCCAGGTGCCTGCTTCATACAAAGGTATGACTTCTGGTGGAGCAGGAGCATCCCAGATGCTAAGTATTGGTGTTAATGCTCGCCAAGATGCTTCTACTTCATCGCCACGAGTAAATAAGGTTTGGTCTCCTAACATACAGTCAACCAACAAACGACTGTAAGCATCTGTACTAGGCTTACCAAAAGCAGTATCGTAACGAAAATCCATATCTACTGAGCGAGTTCGCAGGGAACTACCTGGTGTTTTGACTTCAAAACGCATTGATACCCCTTCATTAGGCTGGATGCGTAAAGCCAAGACATTAGGATTCGCTTGTTTTGCCGCTGACTGAAACATCAGAAACGGTACTTCTTTAAACTGAATAGCAATTTCTGAGACTTTTTTTGGCATTCGCTTGCCAGTCCGCAAATAAAATGGTACCCCTTTCCAGCGCCAATTATCAATATTGAGTTTCAGTGCTGCATACGTAGGTGTTGTAGAGTTAGGATTTGCTCCTCCCTCTTCCCGATAAGCTGGTACACTTTTACCTTTCATCCAACCCTGTGTATACTGACCACGAATTGCTGAATATTCTAAACGCTCTAAATTTGCTAGGCGGGTTGCCTGAACTACTTTTACTTTTTCATTGCGAATACTGTCAGCATCTAAAGAATTAGGAGGTTCCATTGCTGTCAGGGAGAATAGCTGCATCAGGTGGTTTTGTACCATGTCCCGCAATGCACCTGATGTTTCATAATATCCAGCACGTCCTTCTAACCCTACCGTTTCTGCAACAGTGATTTGGACATTATCAACAAATTGACGGTTCCACAGAGGTTCAAAAATAGCATTTGCAAATCTAAATACCATTAAGTTTTGAACAGTTTCTTTCCCTAGATAATGGTCAATACGGTATATTTGCTCTTCGGGGCAAACTTGACGCACAATTTTATTGAGTACCTGAGCTGAACTGAGGTCTCTACCAAAGGGTTTTTCAATTACTAATCTTTGCTTTTTAGGATCAACTAACATTCCTGCTGCCCCTAACTGTTGGGTTGCTTCTCCAAAGTATCGGGGAGCTACAGACAAGTAAAATACGCGATTACCTCGCGTACCTCTCTCTTCGTCCAATTGACTCAAAAGTTTTTTGAGTCTTTGATAATCTTCTGGTTGATCTATATTACCAGGGCAGTAAAAAATCCCCTTAGCAAAATCATTCCACAGTTCTTCAGATTGTAAGCCACCACCAAATTCTTCTACACCTATCTTCATTTGTTCGCGGAAGTAATCATGGCTCCATTCTCTGCGAGCAACTCCCACTATTGTTAGTTCAGGAGGAAGTCTCCGTTCTAGCTTCATTTGATATAATGCTGGAACAAGTTTTCTCTGGGTTAGATCACCGGATGCACCAAAAATAATCATAATTTGTGGTTCTGGAACCCGGTCTTGTTGTAGTCCAACTCGCAGAGGATTTTCTAATACTGCTACCATCTATATTGACTCCTTCTAATTGATTACTATTGATTACTATAGAAGCTCTTTTGTTTTTGCCCAAGTATCTTTTTTTTTGATTTATAGCAACGAATTTTATCTCTGTGGGGTGCTAGCAGTCATAATCACCACACTAAAGCTATATTCTCGCACACTTGAGGATTGAACATTACCTCAGATAACTTGGCATCTGCTGTCTGAAAATTTAGCTATTTATTTATTTACTATGATTTATCCTATGTTGAATTATTCAATAATTCAGCATCTTTAACTACATTAATTCCTATTTTTATCATCAGTCAAAGTATAACTTTTTTTCGATGACTGATGATATCAAGTTCTTTTAAAGTCAAACAGGCGTTAATTTTTTAACTTTTTCTTCTAAGGAATTGATTAGAGAAGTAAAGGGTTTGATAAATTTATCAATTCCTTCTACTAGGAGTTGCTCCATTACTTGATCAATGTTAATATTAATATCAGGATCTTTGAGATTCTCCATAACCTCCTTTGTCACTTCAATGTTGGTCTCAACTCGGTTGTCAACATCACAATGGTCAGCACAAGCATCTATCGTTGGGGGGGGCAAGGTATTGACTGTGTTAGGTCCAATTAATTCGTCAACATACATGACATCACTGTAGGCTGGATTTTTGGTGCTAGTGCTTGCCCATAAAAGTCTTTGCTCTTTTGCTCCTTTTGCTGATAAAGCTTTCCAGCGATCGCTTTGAATAATTTTTTTGTATTCTTGATAAGCGATTTTAGCATTAGCGATCGCTACTTTTCCTTTAACTGCTTCTAATTTTGCTTTAACAGTTTCATCTGTTACCTTCTTGAGTTTTTCATCAATTAAACCATCAATATTACTATCAATGCGACTTAGAAAAAAACTTGCCACAGAAGCTATCTTATCAATATCCTCTCCTTTAGCAGCTCTAGCTTCTAAACCTTCAATATAAGCCCAAGCTGTATTTATATAGCTTTCTACAGAGAACAGTAAAGTGACATTTACATTTATCCCCTCACTAATCACTCGCGTCACAGCTGGTAAACCTTCTGGAGTACCAGGAATTTTAATCATTAGATTTTCGCGACCGATAGCCGTGTAATAACGAATTGCTTCGCTGATAGTACTTTCTGTATCTTTAGCAATAGTTGGTGGTACCTCTATACTAATATAACCATCCAACCCTTTAGTCTCTTCATACACTGGCATAAATATATCACAAGCATCACGAATATCCTTAAACACAAGAGATTCGTATATTTCAATCACTGACTTACTAGCCTTGATGCCAGCTTCAATATCTGCAT
Organism: Trichodesmium erythraeum IMS101; assembly: GCF_000014265.1. NCBI lineage: Bacteria > Bacillati > Cyanobacteriota > Cyanophyceae > Oscillatoriales > Microcoleaceae > Trichodesmium > Trichodesmium erythraeum. The sequence goes on along the minus strand of NC_008312.1, from coordinate 1,115,729 downwards.
CATAGATAGCATTACCAGCGATCGCCTTTTCAAAGATCGCAGGATTAGAAGTAATGCCACGAATTCCTTTCTTGCCAATCATGCTCTTGAGTTCTCCAGACTCAATTATATTGCGACTCAGATTATCCATCCAGATACTCTGTCCTAGGTTTTCGATTTCCAGCAAATGATTAGTTACCATAGCTATATTAACTTAATTTGTACTATGTTTTTTCGGAGTTTTTTGTACTTTTAGATACTTCTTAAGAATAACAAATATTATCTGCTTCAGCAGATATTCAAAATTTATTTACTATTATTCTTAAGAGTAGTAAAGTCTATGTGCAATCACAATTTATGCTGACAACAACTTTCAATCTATAACCTAATTCAAGCTATTAACCTTGATTAGAAATGCGTTTTTGTTCTTTAATAAAAGACTCAACAAGCGCCACATCTTCCTTACTACCAATAATCAATGGCGTCCGTTGATGCAGTTGATCTGCTACTACATCTAATATTTCTTCAGTTCCTGTGCTAGCTCTCCCACCTGCTTGTTCCACTAGATAACCCATTGGAGCTGATTCATATAACAGACGTAATTTTCCTTCTGGCTTTTTAACTGTACCTGGGTACAAAAATACCCCACCTTGATATAAAATTCTATGGAAATCTCCCACTAATGCGCCACCATAACGAGCAGTATAACCCTCATGGCGATGAACATAGCGGATATAATCCCGCATACTATCATCCCACTGCCAAAAGTTACCCTCATTCACACTGTAGACCGGACCATGTTCTGGAATTTTAATATTCTCATTAACAAGAATAAACTCACCTAGGCTCGGGTCTAGAGTAAATGCGTGTACTCCTTGACCTATTGAATATACCAACATTGTGCTCGGTCCATATAGAATATAACCAGCAGCAATTTGTTTATGTCCATTTTGAAGTAAATCTTGAGCTAAACCATTTTCATCATTACCTTCTTGTTGGCGAACTGAGAATATAGATCCCACATTTAAATTTGTATCTAGATTAGAAGAACCATCCAGAGGGTCATAAAGCAAAGTATAGCGGCCAATTGGACAATTTTCTGGAATATAATAAGGTTTTTCCATCTCTTCAGATGCCAAGCGGCAGACAAGGCCACTTTGCTTAAATACAGAGATAAATACATCATTGGCATAGATATCCATCTTTTTGACGGACTCTCCCTGGACATTAACTGTGCCAGTAAACCCTAAAGTATCTTCTAATAGCCCAGCACGAGTTAGGCGACGAGCGATTAACTTCCCGGCCAAACCTATTCTATTCATTAAGGAGCTTATATCTTGAGCATCCGGTGAAAAATGAAGTTGCTGTAGTACATGACGTGATAAGGTAGTACAGTCACGATCCAATAACTGTGTTTCCTCCAGACGAATGTGGAGGTCTTCCCGAGCTTGGGTATTTACCATATATGTAGTTTCTCCATCTTGAGTAGCTCCAGTCAATAGACTAGTTGTTCATATTTGAACTTTACTTCTTAGATATGAATTTCTTAGATTTATTTTATTTTAGCTTCAGTCAGAGGTTGCTCAACTTTAATATGAACTTTATATAGTTGCGTAAGTCAACATTTAAAAGTCAAAAGTCAAAAATTATATTATTAGCCTTTGATATTCAATTGATCAGGACTTATCCAGCACCACTATATATGATATATTTTTGGTGATTCTTTCAGATATTCACACTATACAGAGATGCCTTTCCGTAAGTCCTGTTGATAATGTAGACAAAAACAAGATCTAAAAAGTTTTACTGAATTTTTAACTATTACAACAATTCTGGAACCCAGGAGTAAAACTTGCTAGGCTTTAATCATACTGGCAAAAGCTAGTACGACAACAGAAGGTAGAACAGATCTAAGTGTATTGAAAAGCATAAAAAATAAGTTTGAAGTCAGTGAAAGTGCATTGTAAAGCTAGTAAAATCTGAAGCGGGCATTTACTAGTTTATAAAGTACAGTCGCACTAGCTTTTTCAATAATTCGGGGAAGTATGGGATTAAGTTTTCATTCTTGTTGAGTTAATTTACTGAAACCATTATATCACAATTACACGTAATAAGCTGTATTATTTTTGTCGTCAAGTATGGCAGTGGAAGCATCTTGTCCCCATCCTAAACCTTCTTTGTTCCTGCATACCATTATTATTCTATGAAAGAGTAACATTATTTTTTTCCCAGAATTTTAGGATCGTCATATACTATGTCACTCTATGCAGGACTACCAAAAAATGTAGATAAGTTTCACTAGTCTAAACGCCTGCTATCTTTCCACTATTTACAGACTTTGTTCATCCTTGCTTCCATGGTTTTAGTCACAAAACTAGTTAAATTACCTATTTTCTGAACGTGAAATGCCGTAATTTTTCCTAATAGTCATGGGATGATTAGGTTGAAGTTTTAAATAATCTTTTTTCTATATTTTAAATATAGTGTTTCCTAAGTAATTTTTAGAATAGTTAAACTTTCAGTCAAGTAATATTTGAGAATGGTAAAGAGCAAGTTTTATGAATTTAAATCTATTCCCTTTCCCCACATTCTAGTAGTAATAATTTGTGTACTTTTTTTAATGACATTAAAAGCCTAAAGTTTCAGATACATGAGTACTAATAACCAAATAGTCAAATTGTAACGTTTTTTCTTGATTTGCTATGAAATCTAGCTCCCATAAACCCAGTTTCTTAAACACTCTAAAGCAAGCAGACTTGAGATAACTGATAATTAAGCCCCCCTAAAGCATATTAAACAGATGGCTATTTGTTACCACAGCTCCTAAACTATTATTTGAAGCTAAATTTTGTCGAGGCAAATGTATTTACTAAGGTCAGCTAAAACCAATTTCATTAATATTTTTTTATGATCCTAAGCAACTAATTCTTACTTCCTGGGATCATGAGTTAATAACTGATAGCTGAATGCTTAATGCCAAGTTTCAAAATCATAATTTTTTATTAAAATATAGGGATAATTTTCTCAATTGTAATTTGATTAAACTTCATAATCAATAGTAATTTTATCTGCCAAAATTGGCTTAATCAAAGTCTGAATAATTTGTTGATGAATAGAATTTTTTGCATAAGCATCAAGAGCAGCTTTATCCTTAACTTGAACCACTAAACCATTTTGAAATCCTTGAGACAATTCTGAGAAATTATCCCCACAAGATAAATCAATTATTTCTGGAACCTTCCCTTTCATTCCTCTCAAAGCAGACATAACCGAGGCAATAGTTTCTGTTGAAGTATCTGAGTTCCATTTAAATAAAACTATATGTACTATCATCTAAATAAATCCCTCATTTTAGTTATTAATTATCAATTATCAGTCATCAGTCCTGACATCTATTGTCAGATCCTTAAAATACTGAATCGAATATTTTTTTCATCCCCTCAAAAGGGCAGGAGACTTAATACCTTATTTTGGGGTATAAACTTCTCTTAAATTATAACACAAATTGAGGTGCAGCGATTACTAATTTAAGAGGTGAGTTTGATGCTAATGAATGCTTACTTTATTGGATTAAAGATTTTGTTACAGTGCCAAATAAATTTATGGGTTGAGTTTGGCTCATAGTAGGCGATCGCTTTAATTCTTTCTACGACGACTGATAACTGATAAATAGACATTTCCACAAAAGGTTCTTAAATCTTTGCCCCGCCCTTCCCTCTCCCAGCATTTTTCCAGAGGTTCCATGAGAACTGAATTCTTAAAGCTATTTTAAGAGAAACTGAAAATTCTAATTTGTTAACAGCTCGGCGATCGCCAAATTTGAGAATGCAAATTCTCTACTCTTTCTGACAGAGTGATCCTTACTCCCTGCTCATCCTTAGAAAAAATAATTTTGCCCAGGTATTTAGGGACTTGCATAAAAATCAAGTACCAGTCAGATAGTAAGCAAACAAGCAAGCTGTACGAAAAAAAAATTGCTAAACCTAATTCATACATCAGACTTTTTGGGAATTCAGGAAAAAAAGACTAAAATCCTTATTAGTTAAAGATTCTATTTTTTTCAACACCCTAAAACCTTGAAAAGCTTACCCTGAATATTTTGAGAATTTTTTCTTTTGATTCCCTAACAACTTTATATCGTTCATAATGTGTCATTATTTTAGACATGACCACTACAATTAGTACTATTGAGTAATTCCTATGAACTTCTTGTGAAGTCTCAAAAAAGTACAATATTTTATCTCAAAATGCTAAGTTTTATTAACTGAATATAGTAATCCTATCTGAACAGAGAAAAAAATGGGCGACTAGAAGGCAGGAGTTAGAAAGAATAGGAGTTAGAGCTATTTTTTTAGACTTCATGTGATTTGACAAATGACTTATACCCATCTGGGGCAAAAAAATAATCAAGGCAATAAACTCAGTTTCTTGTTTGGATACGTAAGTCCTGATAGTATCAATTTGAGTTGTTTTAACCCATCAATTTTTAGGACAAAAAATTCATATGAATGATTTCCCAAAAATAACCCATATTATCTACGACTTAGACGGTTTACTTCTAGATACAGAATCAATTCATGCTCAAGTAAACCAAGAAGTAACAAGCCGTTATGGCAAAACTTTTGACAAACATATTAAATGTAAAATTACCGGCAGAAAATCTATTGATTCTGCCAGAAAAATTGTAGAACTATTAGAACTACCTATCACTCCTGAAAATTATCTTCAGCAAAGAAATCTTCTCACATATAAACGCTTTCCTCAAGCCAAACCAATGCCAGGTGCAATTAGCCTTACTCAACATTTATCTCAAAATAAAATTCCTCAAGCTGTAGCCACCAGTTCTTACCGTGAACCATTTAATTTAAAAACAAAAAATCATCAAGAATGGTTCCAATTATTTGATTATATTGTTGTAGGAGATGACCCCAATATCCAACATGGAAAACCAGCCCCAGATATATTCTTAATAGCCGCTCAAAAATTAGAAGTTTCTCCAGAAAAATGTTTAGTATTTGAAGATTCTTTAGCAGGTATGGAAGCTGCTTTAGCCGCTAGAATGTCTGTAGTTGTTGTTCCCGATCCTGACATGGATAAAAACTTATTTCATTCTGCTCATCAAATTCTCAATTCCCTCACAGAATTTCAACCCCATTTGTGGCAACTACCATCGTTTTTATCAACATAACTTATAGACTATAGAATATATATTTTTCAAATAGCTGTTACATAATCTAGACATAAATTATAACTACTTCCTAATTCCTAAGCACGAAAATTATACCCGCGCTTCAGTAACCGTTAAAAATAGTGATAATATATGTGAAAAATAGTTTTTTATTTATATAAATCAACTAACATAATCATGCTATTTAATAAGTATATTCGTTTTATTTACTTCACCTTGGGTTTTACTCTTCCAATTGTGGCAGCTTTCACACTTTTACAAAAACCACTTAATGCTCAATCATCAGAAAGTGTAAACTCAGAAAAATTTTCTCCTGTTCCAGTTCAACCAATACAACTTACCCAACTTGAACTAAACCCAGAAAAATCATCTCCTATTCCAGTTCAACCAATACAACCTACCCAACCCGAAAATGCTCGTCCTTTAGATCCACAGAATAGTCTTCTCAGTCTCCAGGGAGGCCAAAGTTTAATGAAGGAAGCTGACAATGCTATTACTTCCGAGAATTATGATTTAGCTAACCAAAAACTACAAGAAGCTCGTCAAATATTTAATCAACTTTCTAATTTCCATAGTCAATTAGCTGCTAGTTTTTCTGGTATTGACAATCGTTTAGCAGATGGCCAACGTACTAAAGCTCTGGAAACTGCCCAAATGAGAGACCAAGCTACTTATCAGTTGGCCCTTGTCCACAGGGCCCAAAATCAACCTGAACTAGCAGTACCATTACTGGTTCAAATTATTAGCTCTCAGCAACCGACTCGTGATTTGGGAAAAAAAGCTTACCAGCAGTTACTAGAGCTAGGGTTTGTGGATATTCCTTATCCTAGAACTTCTGGAGATGGTCAACCTCCAACATCATCTCAGTCTCTTAATTAAAATGTAGAATAGCAGTACTTTCTTAGGGGAAAAATTATGAATTTAGAGCAAGTTGAGTCAATGATTAAAGCTAAGTTGCCAGATGCTCAGGTAGAAGTCCAAGATTTAACAGGGGGTGGCGACCATTTACAGGCTATTGTTGTTTCCTCTGAGTTTGAAGGGAAAACTCTGGTAAAACAACATCAAATGGTTTATGCCGCTGTAAAAGAACCAATGGCTTCTGAAGCTATCCATGCTTTAGCTTTAAAAACCTATACTCCCGAAGAGTGGAAAACCGCAGGACAAACTGCTTAATTTTTGCTTTTGGGTTACAAGGTAGACAGGATTATTTGGCTACATTAGCCATAATTAATTAATTCTTATAATTTGCTATTAAACATCAGGCAAATTAATATTTTCTATAATTAATAGGACTTACGTACTTAAACAAAAAACCGGGTTTATTATCCTGATTATTTTTTTTTAAACTATGAAATTTCTTTGATCAACCTGTTTTGGTGCGTAAGTTCTAGTTAAAAAGCGATCGCCTATCACTTAAGCATATCAACTATAAATTAGGGCTAGCTAAATAGTAAATGCCGATGGCTTCCATGATCATCTATTTGAGGAAAGAAATATGACTCTCACACCAGAATTAAAAGCAAAAATTGATGACTTAGTTACTAAAAACAAAATTATGGTTTTTATGAAAGGTAATAAGTTGATGCCTCAATGTGGTTTCTCTAATAATGTAGTTCAAATATTGAATATTTTAGGAGTGACCTATGAAACTTGTGATGTATTAGAAAATCAAGATATTCGTACAGGGATCAAGGAGTATTCTAATTGGCCTACAATTCCTCAGGTTTACGTCGACGGAGAATTCTTGGGAGGTTCTGATGTGATGATTGAAATGTACAACAATAAAAAAGAAGAGCTAGAGCAAAAACTAGCAGTTGCTTCAGCTTCCTAGAAATCTCAACATTTACCGAAAAATAGAGTTTAAAATCTCGCCCCTAAGGAGGTGGCTTCTTAGTTGTTCTTTTTTGAATACATTATGTTATGTATGTTAATTGATTAGTCGCGGACAGATATTCTGAGACAAAAAACTGACCCATCAGGCAACCTTAATTAACTCGTCTTGCTCCCCTCCAACCGAGGGGACCTTGATTAAGTTTGTTAGGGTTGGTTGTAGTAACCTGTGAAACGTAAATCAAACCTTCCCCTTTGTTTAGTTTGTTTCTTGGCACCTAACAGCCCAGGGGGTTAATTAACTATTGTTGATTTACTAATATTTATTAACCATTAGTTTATATAGATTGAGATAGCTCTTATCAAGTTATATAGGTAATGGTAAAACCCCACAAATATAGTAGCTTGTGGTGTTAAAGTTAGGCTACGGCATAACCGAATTCCTGATAAGCAACCATTGGCCTATGCTTAAGTAATTGAAACCTCTATTAGCCCCGCAAATCCAAGGCAAAGCTAGTGCTTAAAAGGATCTACAGGTTTTCTTGTAGATATTGGGAGATTCCCCCGAACCCGGTTAATCTTGCTGTCCATTGTTAACGACTCTTAGCACTCATGGTATTGAATGTTAAGGATCTAAATTGATAAAAAATGAAAGGTATAATAAAGTACCCTTCATTTTTTTATCTCTATTAAACTTACTTAAGACTGGCTGATTAATTCTTAAGGCAAATTATGCTTTAACCACACGTTGAATTTCTCAAAGTAGCAGAAGTTCGGTGGATCAAGTTTATGGATAGATCAGACGAGTAGGCATACCTAGGTCGAAAATCAGGGGACAATTTTTACTGCTACCTCCTGTGTAATTGTCATTTATCCGTACCTCCTTATTTCTAATTCCGTACAACAAATCTCGCCTATAAAAATTTTTTCAGCAAACCCTACTTAGACTTAAGAATTTAATACAAATCTAATTCTGGTTGAGTTTGTAATTGTATTTCAAAATTTGAAGGGTCATACATGTAGCGAGTCGTTTCTTCCTCCAATCTGTTGATTAAAAATGGTTCGATCGCTTTAGAGATTCTTAAAGATGCCAGGTAGCCATCTAAATATATACGCATTTCCTCATAGCGATAACCACGGTTCCACATTTCGACGAGGGCGTCGGTTAGTTTTTGATAGTGACGAATTGTGAGAGTGTCAGTTAACATTACTTTTCTGTTCCCAAGCTAAATGGTTATCTTAATGTTATTAGAACCTAACTTTAGGTTAATATTATTTTCTCTTTAATGCAAATTATACTACTTTTTTTCGACGTTAGTTTCAACTAATTTAAGCATTAGTATTGTAAGTTACAGTAACATTTACATATATATGAATGGGCGTGTTTTTATATCCTTGAAGTTTAACTTCACTCTATTTTTTCACCATTTTCGGATGTCCTTGAAATGTCTGTAGCAATCCTAAATCTTATGTAAAGTTACTAGACTTGTTAAAAAATAGTTATAACTTTAGTTCCTTCAGTATTAGTGCCTTATGGCACCTACCCTAAAACAGCTTCAATCTTTCACTCTTGCTGATAGGATTGCTATACAAGATTAGTTTGTCCCTATGTTTTCCGAAAGAAAACATATAAATTAAGACATAACATTTAATATATTAATTAGTTTATGTATGGAAATGTTTAGTTTCGTTACAAAAATTTATCTTTTTTATTTAGATATAGCAAAGTAAAGGATAGCTAGAACAATATCTTGAAGGCTTTTTTGATTGCTTGACAAGGGGACTTGCATTTACTCTTGAGTTTTTCTACTTACTTCCTTACTCGCTCCCAAAATGGCTCTTGCTTTTTGAGATCGGGGAGCTGGAAGCGGGTCAAAATTTTACAAAAAAAATGGGGTTTAAAGCCGGACTCTATTAGGGAGAACTTTGTGCCTTATTTAAATAAGGGATATCTTATCAAATTGCTCTCAAAACAAGCGACTGACCATTTCATTGTAGCGTTGGCATATTAAACTATTAACTAGAGTTATGAGATTAGATTTGTAATGCTTATAGTCAGAAAAGTTCTAAACAACAAGTACCAGAACACATAAGTTTTTTAAGGAAAGAAGGTGTACTTTAAGGAATACGGGAGTAGTATCAAGGAAAAGGGCAAGCCCTTGGGAAGAGAAAAATTCGATTGATTAGATAGATGCCGCAATCACAATTTAATTTAAGTTGACTCCTTGAATATTGAATTCTGCTTTCTGGATCTGCCCCCCGCGTTTACGCGGAGAAGTATGTCAAAGATTAATTAATTGTTACAGTAATCACAATTTAATTTAAGTTGACTCGTTGAATATTGAATTCTGCTTTCTGGATCTGCCCCCCGCGTTTACGCGGAGAAGTATGTCAAAGATTAATTAATTGTTACAGTACCCTTGAAAAATTATCGGGGCCATTAGCGTTCCAATTCTCCAGACACTAACCAAAATATACTTATCAAGGTTAACTGATTTTAGTATAATTAGACTATAAGAGTAGTTTGTGGTGTCAAAGCAGCTCACTAAACAACCGAATTTCTGATCACTTAGTTGTCTAAATATCCGTTTTTGTCTCTGACTGAGCGCGCTCAAAAAAATAACTAAAAGGTTACCCACATCATATCGGCAAGTCTTTAAGCTCAATTTTTCGGCAAAATTAAGTACGGATATCAGGCTAGAATCAATTTTTATGCTAATACAACTCAGACAGTTAGAAATCAATCTATCTAGATTTTAGGTGCATGATTTTTAGTAGCTTCTGTTACAAAAGCGCCACAATAATTTATGTTATTTTTATACTTAGTAATATTCAAGAAGAATCTATTAGGAAATTATTTAAGTGGGAGATGCTTGTATTTTAATTGTAGAGGGTAATGTGCATCTGCGCTCCTTACTTGCTTGGCATTTGCAGCAATCAAAACACTTGGTTCATCAGTCAGCAGATGTTGATCATGCAAAAAAATTAATATACGCTCATTGCCCAAGTCTCGTAATTCTGGAAACTGATCTACCAGATGGAAATAGTTTTGAGTTTTGCCAATGGCTTCAGCAACAGCAACAGTGTTTAATTTTAATGTTATCCTCACGCAAAACTGAAGCTGATATTGTGGCAGGCTTAAAGTCAGGAGCGGATGACTATATTACAAAGCCTTTTGGTATGCAAGAGTTTATGGCTAGGATAGAAGCACTACTACGTCGTCGCAGAAGTATTAGTTCTACCCCACCCATTAGTTTAGATTATGGTGATTTGATTATTGATTTGGTACACCGTAGAGTTATCTTCAAGGGTAATTTGATTGATTTAACTCCACAAGAATTTAATCTTCTTTATGTGTTAGCTCAAGCAGAAGGAATACCCCTAAGTCGTTCAGAATTACTGCACAGAGGATGGCCAGATTCTATAGATAATCCTCGTACTATAGATACTCATGTACTATCTCTGCGGAAAAAAATTGAAATTGACCCCCGTCAACCTAGTCTAATTCAGACAGTTAGAAATGTTGGTTATAGATTTAATAGAGAAATTTTAACTATAGATCAATGGAATAATAATTATCAGAAGAGCTATCAACAACCTCAAAAAGTTGCACCAGCTTAATATTCTATCAACTTTTAGCTCAGTTAGCCTTTTGGGTCGAAACTGGGTTAATAGCTTTGAGCTACTTTGGGTAAAAATATACCGCTGTTGCCACTAATGTTTTAGGATGGGTTGAAGTTCTTTTAGATCAAGTCTGGTTGAATAATTATTTTCTTTTGTGGGTAGGTACTTTCCATGGAAGGGACTTAGGTCGGAACAAGGATTTTATAGAGGAGGTAGTTGGATATATTTTTCTCTTGCTTCCCTCTGGTATGGGAGTGCCTCAAATGCATTTCTATGCATGAGTTTGAGGTGACTAACTTCTGGTACTTTTAGAAAAACCGAAATTTGCCTCAAACATAATTTGTGTCAATGCTTTGAGAATTAATCAGTAAGACCTAATTATTATATGATTATATGGTTGGGAGAGCTGAGTTGCTGGGGCGGTTTCAACTAAAAATTATTTAGGTTTTATATTTCCTATTATCTGTTGTTTCAAGATTATTTTTGAGAAAAATTGTAGATATGCTTTGAATGCTCAACAGCTTAATATTGGTTCAGGTATAAGAAAATGCTCCTGTTGAGTGTCGAGTGCTAAGTAGTGACGACTTCTTTAACTCCACTCTTCAGTTTCTTGAGCTTGTGTTTGGATGATATGATGATGCAATTCAACCCAATTAACTTTACTATTAGGGGCATCTTCAATTAATACTCCTTGTTCTAGATATACTAGCTTTTGACAAAACTGTTGGGCTAAATGTGTTTGAGTAGTTGCTATAATTACTGTTACTCCACTTTCTGCATATTTTGCTAATACTTGTATAACTCGATTAGCATTACCAAGATCTAGGGCTGAGGTTGGTTCATCCAATAAAAGAATTTTAGGTTTAATTACAGCAGCACGAGCGATCGCTACTAACTGTCTTTGCCCCATTGAAAGTTGTAATTCAGACATGGATAACCAAGATTCAGGAATATTTAACTGCTGTATCCAATGTTCGCACCTTTGCTCAATTTCTGCTTGTTTTAGTCCTCTAAGTTTTAAAGGATAAGCGATCGCTTCTACTACTGGCATTCCCAAAAGTTTTGACTCCTGTAATACCATAGTTACTTCTTTTCGTAGTTGAACTATAGGTATTTTGCAGTACTCTTGATTATCTAAATAGATATAACCAGAAGTAGGAGAACTCAATTTATTTAATAGTCGTAACAAAGATGTCTTACCCGCTCCAGAAGCTCCTACTATCGCAACCCGAGCACCTTTTTCTACAGCAAAAGAAATATTTTTAAGTAAATACAGGGAGCTAACTGGGGCGGTTAAACTTACTTTTTCTAGATATAGTTGAGACTGCTGCTGTTCCATTTTTTAGCTAGGAAATTGCAACTGCATTAAAGATCGTCCAAGCATCTACTAATAGTAAAAGTATGGTACAACCCAATAAAATAAAATACATCCAAGGTTGTGATAGAGGACGTACATCAGTTGTATCTATACCAGTGTAAGTTTCTACTATCCGAACTAATTTGGCAAAACCCACTACTCGCATGGGCAACAAATAACCTTCTTCAGAGTTATTCAAAAAATAGTAGACTAGACCACCTTGGCCTGTAGTCCGAGGTTTGAGAGCTTTTATTTCTGTCCAAGGTAAATACCAACCTTTGCGAAAGAGGTCTGGTACCCAAGCTGGATAGGATACTTGAATTCCTTGACCATTTACTATTACTCTTTCTGCTAGAGCTCCATATAATGCTATCGCTCCTATTGTTAGTCCTATTACTAAAATAAAAGGGGGTACTGGCGCATTTGTGGCTTGAGATAAAAAAGGCAAAGGTACAGTTAATGCAACATATAAGCTTAAAAGAGTTAGTTTTATCAGAGGAGAAATTTTAAATACAAGTGTTTCTGAGTCTTGATTTTCAATCATACTGAATAAATACGCCTAATTAACCATAATAAAATTATACCTAGTTTGAACTAAAATTTTGTTTGATAATTTCTGAGGAGGTAGTCTTTTACCGTCCTGGTAAATGGATATGAACAAATCAAAGCAAAGGAAAAATGTTTTTATTTAGTAATATTTACTTTGACATAAGATCTATTCATTTTATCCAAAAATTGTCAGGAATTATAGAGAGAAAATGAGTAATTACTATCATATTCTCTCTAAGGTTTATGGAAATACGAAACACAAAAACAACTCCATTTGTTTGGAGTTTTAATTATCTAGTAAATCAACTTTTTTAAGCTTATATTTAGACTATAATTAAGTTGATTTATCCTCATAGTTTTTAATTTAACTCTTGGGAGCTTAAGGTAATTAATCTACTCTACTCAAAACTTGTCTTGATTTTGAAGGAGAGGTTAGTCTTGGAGATAAATTGACTGATCTTGCTACAGAATTCTTAGTTTCACAAATTGAAGAATAAGGACTTTCATTTATTTGTAGGCGATCGCAAGGTATTGTATCTGACAAGATAGAGCTGGCCAATGCTCCTGTGTGAACCTCCATTAAAGCACCAATAACTGATTCAAATACTAAACGTTGACCTGGAAATACAACTCTTTCAAAATACCAATTAGGTATATTACTAATTTTAGCTATCTGGATTTGACTTGTGGCATTTATGTAACAACAGATAATTGGATTGGAGCTTTTAGATGGTAGGGGATCAAGAATTTGTGCCATATTAATCTATCAAAAGTTTTTTGTTTATACAGTTATTTAATTATTCAGATAGCTTAACATTAACTGAACTCTATGAGTTGTAATTTTGAATACTTAAGTTTAAAGTTTTTCATTCAATGGTCAAGATAAATCTCTATATCAACTAAGTAAATATCTAGTTGGAAAAGGAGATCAAAAACATTAATTTTTTTTTAAAAAACGTTAATATCTTACAAACTAGTGCTTGCTATTGTAAATATTTTTTCCAGTAGAGGCTAGGCATCAGGGAGTAAGGAATAGAAAAAAATAAAAATGACTGTCCTCATTAACTAACATTATTTAAGATTGCAGATCGAAATTTTAAGAAAGTTTAAGATTAAAACTAAATGACTCTGACAGACTAACAATCTTTCTTAAAAAAGGATTTACACAACCTTGTATCACAAAGACATTATGGAAAATAAAATTCTTTATGTTCGGCTCCCATGTAATCCCATTTTTCCTATCGGAGTTGTGTATTTAGCAAATAATGTCCACAAACTCTTCCCAGAAGTAGAACAAAAGATATTTGATGTGGGTGCCGTACCACCTCTAGCTAAAGAACAGCTTTAAATCACTGTATTGATAAATTCAAGCCAAACCTATTAGTATTCTCCTGGAGAGATATCGAGATCTATGCACCTGTCGGGGGCCGTGGAGGAAACCCTCTGCAAAATGCTTTTGAGTTTTATTATGGAAAAAACCCCCTAATTAAACTTAGGAGTGCAGTAGGAGGTCTACGGTTAGCTACTTCCTATTACACAGAGCTTTGGCGCAATATAGGACTAATTAAACAGGGTCTAAAAAGAGCTCAAGCTTATCGACCAGAAGCTCGTGTAGTAGTAGTTGGTGGAGCAGTAAGTGTTTTTACGAACAACTGGGCCGTAGCTTACCCACTAGTACTATTGTATCTGTGGGGAAGGAGAGGTCTTGTTAGAAAGACTAAATTGTTTGAGGAGAAGATTTTAGAGATCAACGATGTTATGTGGTAGGGGAAACATTACCCCGTGATCGGATGATCCATGAACAACCTACTTATATTGAGAAAACTGCTTGTGAGTATCACTATATCAATAGTATCTGACCAGAGTTTATATATTATCTCCAAGACCGAGACTTCTATATTGGAGTACAAACAAAACGCGGTTGCCCCCATAACTGTTGTTACTGCATCTATACAGTTATTGAAGGTAAACAAGTCCGTATCAACTCTGCTGATGAGGTAGTTGCAGAAATGAAGCAACTATATGATCGTGGTATTCGTAATTTCTGGTTTACTGATGCTCAGTTTATTCCGGCTCGGAAGTATATTAATGATGCTGTGGAGTTATTAGAAAAAATCCTTGATGCAGGGCTGAATGATATTCACTGGGCAGCATATATTCGTGCGGATATCTTACTCCGAAGTTGTGGGAGTTAATGGCAAAAACTGGGATGAATTATTTTGAAGTTGGTATTATCAGTGGTTCTCAAGAACTTGTTAGAAAAATGCGGATGGGTTATAACTTGCGGGTGGTTTGGGAAAATTGTCGAAATTTAAAAGCTGCTGGTTTTAATGATTTAGTTTCAGTTAATTACTCGTTTAATGTAATTGATGAAACCTATGAAACAATTAGGTAAACTATTGCTTATCATAGAGAACTAGAGAAAATTTTTGGAGCTGATAAAGTAGAACCTGCTATTTTTTTTATAGGGTTACAACCTCATACTCATTTAGAAGATTATGCTTTCTCAAAATAAATATTGAGTCCTGGATATGACCCTATAAGTTTAATACCTTGGACAGCGAGAAAGTTGTTATGGAACTCAGAACTTTTAGGTGCATTTTTTGGTGAGGTTTGTATGGAGGTTTGGCAAAGAAACCCTAATGATTTTGGTCGTGAAGTTATGGATATTTTAGAAGAAAAATTAGGTTGTTCTAAACTTAGTGAAGGTTTAAGTGCGCCTATTAAAAATGAGCCTCAAATTAAGAAGTTAGAAGTCAAATTTTAAATTCTCTGCACAAACTAAATTTTATGATTGGGAAATTTGCTAACTACCCTGAGATTTTTATGTTAGTTAACTACGGAGATAGTTGGGGGTCTTAATTTTGCTGATCATTTTTCTATTATGGGGATAATTAACCTTTGATATCCTGTAGCATTTTATGTCGGCGATGGACGAAAACCTTTAACTATTAGCTGAAAAATATTTAATGTTTGGCTAAATAATGGTTTTATAGCTTGATTCAAAAAACACCACACCCGGCTTTTTATAGGTAGACCTTAGTAGGGACATTCTCTGGAATGTCTCTACAAAAATATTTTGTTTATAACTGATGATTTAAATATAATTTTATTGAGTAAATGTACTATACAGCTGATGCTTTATATCAACAACTAATTCTATAACTAATTCTATTTTTGCGTAACATCAGTAAAATAATTACGAAATAATACAAGGTTCAAATAAATGTTACAACTACAGTCAATTTAGGTAAGAATGAGCTAAACTCATATTAAGTATAAAAGGTATCAAATTTAATTACAAAAAGAGGTAAAATTATGAGTATTTTCAAATCTATGGAAAAGGCCGTTGTTTATATCTCAGAAGCTATTCGTCGGATTTTTGGTCCTAGTGATGATATGTACCCAATGATTGGTGTAAGTCCTTTTGAAGGAGATGTTTATCAAGGACCTAATTGGTTAGATGCAGATTAGAGCAAGTATCAAAAAATTAGTAAATTTCTCAACTCACCGAAAATTTTGGTTTAAAGTTTCGCCCTTCTAGGGCGACTTTTTAGTAGATTTTTTAGTGGATTTTTTTTTAATACAATAAGTTATTATATTGTTAGTTTTAGTTGCTCTTTGTGTATTCACTAGAAAAAAACGGACGGGTAAGCAAGTGTAAGGCTACTACAAAAGTAGCGACAGCTTGTAAAAGTAAACCCGCTGAGTTTCTAAGGCTCGGTTATTTCTCTACGCTTTTGCCCTGGGGATGGTGTCAATAACTTATAATTTTTGACGAAACTAATTAAATGTTTCAATGCTCTATCTGTCGGCAAAGAAAAATAACATAATATGAAATGGTTTAAATAGAAAAATTAGATCAAATTCTTTAATATGCTATAGCTTCTTCATTTGCTTGCTCAAATTTATATAAAGTTTTACTGGTTTAGATATTTGAATGTTTATTAGTTAATTTAGTTACGGGTGGGTAGTCCGAAACCAAGAACGGATAAGGAAGCAAGGGTAAGCTATTCCCTATAGCCTTTACCCATTCTTAATATTCCTCTGCTAGGATAGGGGTGGGTGCAGAAGTCTTTGGAGCGCAGAGCGTGTAATGGGTCTAAAACCTCACTCGCTTAAGGACTTTGACTGCTTTGAACTTCTCCTGAGTTTAATAGTTGGGGAAAATATCAAGACAATAATGATCAAGGAATAACTAGTCATTGGGGTATGTCTTTTCTTAACTAAATTATCAAAATATTGGCATAAAGACCTACGCTTTTGTGCAAGGAAGGGTCAAGATAAATAGCAACTAAGACTATAATAATATTGCTTTAGTTTTAGTGGTGAAAAATATTGAAAGCTAAATATAAATATCCTATAGAACCTAATATTGTGCAAATAGCTAAATTAAATAAATTATTTGGCTGTTGTAGATATGTTTGGAATCAGTCTTTAGTTCATTGTAATCAGTTATATGTTTATACTGTTAAGAAACCTTCATATACTGATTTAAGTAAGCAGTTTATAACTCAAGCTAAAAAAGAATTAACTTGGTTAAAAGATGTAGCAGATACTCCATTAAAACAATGTCTTAAAGATTTAGATCAAGCTTACCAAAGTTTCTTTAATAGTTGTACTAGTAAAGAAAAAGGTGTTAAGGTTAAACCTCCTACGTTCAAAACTAAAAAATCAGAACAAACTGCTAGATTTTTAAAATATAACTATAAGATAGCTGAAGATCAAATATATCTAACAAAGATAGGAAATTTTAAGGTTGTTGGGTTAAGAGAATTGCCTAGTATACCTACTTCTGTCACTATTATCAAAGATAATGCAGGTTGTTACTTTGCTATTTTTGTAGTAGAAATTCCTGTTAAAAATTTACTATTGTCTAATAATTTAATTGATGTTGATTTTGGGGTTTAAATTTTGGCTAAGGTTACTAATTTTGAAAATATTTAAGCTCTGAAATTAGTTGGTAAAAAAATTTAATTTTTTGCTTGGTTTGAAGGTTAATTAGCTCAAAAAAATCTTGATGGTAGATGTAGAGAAAAGCTAATACTTAGAGTGACAAAGTTTTAGACAAATTTCAAAGATATTGGAGTTGATTTTCTGCATAATTGATTAACTAAACTAACTTTTGAATAGGAAACTATTATATGAGAATCTTTAAATTTCTCTAGTCTGTTTAAGTATTGTCGCTGACTCCTAATACAAGTTCATTTTCAATATTTCACAAATAGTTTCTAACTTTAAATATTACATAATTTCCTGAAGTTACTGAGACTGTTCAAGTTTTGAGCTGATGAAATTTTACAGCAATTTTCTGGTATGGTAAACCCAGTGGAGACTTTGCATAAGGTATCTACTGGGTTTTGCTTATGATGATGTGGTTTATAAATATGAAAAGCCTACTCTAGATGAATGTGAGATTAAATTCTGGAAATAAGTTATGACTAGAGTGTGTTAATGATTTAAATTTATGAAGTCTTATTTAATTATAGCATTAATGGATGAAATTTGATGTGAGTTTATTTGATTAATGCATAGGAGTTCTCTGCTGTTTCCTGGAGCGAGGTCGGGAAGGTGTCTTGGCTCTATTCTAGTTAAAAAAATTGATTGAGGAAAAAGCAAAGGGCAGCACTACCTAATGGTACGGTCAAATTATCCAGACCTACTTTTGATAGGGTCTCTAAAGCAGTAGCAGCTAAGGCGACTGGAATAGCAACTATCCAGGTTTGCCAAATGTTGCCTTGCACTGCTAATAAAATTAGACTACAAACGGTATAGCTAACTAAACACATTCCTAGGGAGCCTTCCCAACTTTTGTTCATTCCCCAGACTTGATAGGGATGTTTGCCAAAGTTTTGACCAATGATAGCTGCGAACCCATCACCCCAAGCCATGGTTAATATTCCTATGGCGGCATATTGAGGTTGTTGAATAGACCAAAACCAACCGATGAGAATACCAATACTAACTGCGTAGAAAAATGTTCCTAGGCTTTTGCGCCCTACACTGTTAACGCTGGGAAGGATGGGAAGTCGGTAGGAAATAAGGGCGATCGCTGCTGAGATAATTCCGGCAGTAATGCCTATCCAGGGGGGAATTTCTAGCCACCAAGCAAATAGAATTACATTACCTGTGCCAATATGAACGACTTTTCGCGATATCTCTGGGTCGACTTTGGCAAAACGGTTCAGTGCTTCGGCAAAGATTAAAATAATTCCTAACCATCCACCGACGAGGAAAACTTGGAGCCAAATATTGGGAAATGTGCTGATGATAGACACTATAAGAAAGCTGAAAAGGATAGCATTTAATAATAACAGGATGTACATAGGAGCACTTCAGAAACTAGGTTTTTTTCCTGGTTTCTTTACTGTAAGTCCTTAATACAATAGAATTATTATGTTTGAATAATATACTATACTAATCTCTAATATTTAACTCTATGGGAAGAAATTTATGATTGATGATGGGTGTACTTTTCCAGATGTCACTTTTACTGTCCCAGATGTCAATTTTATGGCCCAAGTTTCTGTGGAACCACTAGGGGCTATGGGGATAATTGAAGAGGGGTGGAGTGAGGTTCGGAACAATTTAGCTGAGTTTGCTAGTTCTGAGACTTTTGAGAGGGATATGTTGAGTGTCTTTGGGGAGTCTACAAATGTTGATTTGGGAAGGACTATTATTGATGCTTTGGTAAAGGGTGAGGACTGGCCACAGATAAATGTTGTGCCAGCAGCACTGATGAATGGTGCGGCAGGAGGTTTTGACCCTCTGACTGGTGAGGTGTATTTAGGGGATAGTTTGGTTGAGCCATTGTCTGTTGTGGGGAGTGAAACAAGGGAGTTTGATCTAGTTGGTGTACTTACCGAGGAAATAGCACACTCTATTGAGTGGAAGTTAAATCTCACAGATACTCCAGGAGATGAGGGGGAGTATTTGGCAGCGTTGGTGAATGGGGATGAGTTGAGCGAGGGGGAAATTGCTCGGTTGCGGGGTGAGGATGATAGGAGGGAGATTTTAAATGGAACGGTTATAGTGGAGGCTAATTCAGATTTGACTTTTGAGACTCAAACTTTCCCAACGGGTGATCAACCTCTAGGGATGGCAGCAGCAGATTTTAATCAAGATGGGTTTCAGGATATTGTAGTAGCAAACATTGGAGTAGCAAATGGCATATCAATCTTTTTGGGTGATGGTAAAGGAGGAGTGTTAACTGCATTCTTATCTAAATTAGAAGGTGTTGTGCCCGCTCTCGTTACAGTAGGAGATATGAACCGAGACGGCAACCAGGATATCGTGACGGCAAATTTCAGGAACGATAGCGTGACAGTGTTGTTTGGAAATGGGAAAGGTCAGTTTAGCAGTTCTAGCAATTTTGCTGTAGGCGATAATCCATTAGAATTAGCGGTAGCAGACGTAAACCGAGACGGCAACCTGGATGTCGTTACCCCTAATTATTACTCTAACGATGTCTCTGTATTGTTGGGCAATGGGGATGGTACTTTTATGAGCGCTACGAATTTTACAACAGGAGGCTCTAAGCCTGAGGGCGTAGTTATTAAAGATATCAATGGAGACCGCAACCCGGATATTATGGTAAGTAATGTTGACTCTGCTACCGTTGCTGTCCTGCCAGGAAATGGAGATGGTACTTTTGGCTTGCCTACTAGTTTTCCGGCAGGAGGAAAAGTTTATGGTATAACAGGGAAGGACTTGAACCGAGATGGGAAACTCGATCTTGTCTTACCCACATTAGATCCAGATGGTGTTTCGGTAATGTTGGGTATAGGAAATGGATTTTTTGCTTTTCCCACGAACCTTCCAGTAGGTTCTCTACCAGAACATGTTGCCATTGAAGATTTGAATGGCGATCGCCAACTTGATCTTGTTGTCATAAACAGAGGGTCTGATAATATCTCCGTATTACTGGGAAAAGGGAAAGGACTTTTCGAGCCTGCGATTAATTTTGGGGTGGGAGAAGGGCCCAATATCGTTGTAGTAGAAGACTTTAATAATGATGGCAAAAAAGATATTGCTGTAACAAACAGTGAAGCTGATACCATCTCCATCTTAACTAATACCAGCAAAATTGCAGTCGCCGACCCCAACATTACCATCTCTGACACCAGAATAACTGAAGGCAACAAAGGCAGGAAAAATGCTAAATTCACTGTCACTCTCGACGACGCAAGCAATAAAACAGTCAAAGTCAACTACGCAACTGCTAATAGTAGCGCCAAAGCCGGAAAAGATTACCGGAAAACCACTGGTACTCTCACATTCAAACCTGGTCAAACCCAAAAGAAAATCAATGTTCCTATCTTCGGCGACACTATAGTCGAAAAAAACGAAAAATTTCAGCTCAACCTCAGCAAACCCAAAAATGGGAAAATCAAAGATAAACGCGGCATTGCCACCATCCGCAACGACGATAAAAATCAGCCCCTGCTATCTATTGGCGACGCTCAAATAACTGAAGGGGACCAGGGCAAAAAACAACTAAAATTCGATGTCACCCTCAACACCAAAGTCAAGAAAAGAGTTGAAGTTAATTACGCCACCGCGGACATGACTGCCAAAAAAGGTTCCGACTACCAACAAACCAAGGGCAAACTCATTTTCAAACCTAACCAGAAGAAAAAGACTATAACAGTTCCCATCCTGGGGGATACTCTCAACGAAGACGACGAGAAATTTAGAGTCAACCTTAGCAGACCTAAAAATGCTAAACTGAGAGATAAACGTGGAGTTGGTCTTATTAAAGATAATGATCGGGGTGGAGACCAACCAGGAGATAGTTTTGAGACAGCGATCAACTTAGACATACTCACAGGGGAACAGGTTGTGAGTGACACAATTGGTTTTACTGAGGGAATAAAGCGGGATACAAATGACTATTTCCGTTTCCAAACAGATAAAGAAGGTACTTTTGTGTTGGTTCTTGATGATCTGTTAAAAAATGCTGATGTTGATCTATATGGTAGTGAGCAAGAATTGATTAACCAGTCGAAAAATAAGGGTGTTAAGCCAGAAAGTATTAGTACCATATTAGACCCAGACACTTATTTTCTGCGGGTATATCCCCAAGGCAGCAGTCGCACAAACTACCGTCTCAGCGTTGATTTATTGTAGCACAAGTGTGTTAGCTGTAGTGTAATTATAGGGTGAGTTCTCTAAGTCTTTTTTTAAAGTAGGAGAGCTACCCTTAATATTATGTTTGGGTGAGTGATGATCATTAAAGTCTTTGGTATAATGATATTAAATGATGAAAAAATAGGTGTTTTTTTAAAGCTATAAAAAGACTAAAATTTTTATTTTTATGTCGATGCTTTTATATTGAGGAACCCCGAATTATAAATATTTAATAATACATAAATCATCAATTATAATAGTATAAGCAAAAAGCACAGACATTCTAATTACTCAAACTTAGTAAATAATTACTTTTGAACTTTAATTTTTAAGCTGCGTGTCGTGCTATATTTACCTATTCCATTTCTTTAGGAATGTTGTCTGTATAGTTTATGCTTACTTCTTCTTTCCTGAAAGTTTAAACACATTACACTTGAAACTTAAAATTACGAAGTAGTTTAGTTGCATCCTCACCTTCCAATGGTTTTGAGAATAAATATCCTTGTCCTTTGTTACATTGAAGTTTCTTAAGTTTTTGCATTTGAGTTCGAGTTTCTATTCCTTCTGCAATTATTTCTAAACCTAAATTATTAGCTAATCCAATAATAGCACCCACAATTTTACAAGTTTGACCACTTGTATCCGAGTCTAATCTACTCACAAAAGACCTATCAATTTTAATACTATCAATAGGGAATTGATGTAGATAACTTAATGATGAATAACCTGTACCAAAATCATCAATTAATAATTTAATATTTTTATTTTTCAGTTTATTCAAAATTTGAGTTGCTAAACTAACATTTTCCATAATTAAAGTTTCAGTTATTTCCAGTTCCAAATAACTAGGTTGACAATTTGTTTCTTCCAAAATTGTGTTAATTTCTTCCAATAAATTTGGTTGTGAAAGATGCTTACTAGAAAGATTGACACTCACGGTAAAATTATCAGTAGGAAATTGACAACTAGAATACATACAGCAACCAGAATCATATTTAGTACTACATTCTTGCTGCCAAGTAGTTAACTGATGACAAACAGATCGCAATATCCACATTCCTAAAGGTACAATTAAACCTGTTTCTTCTGCTAGAGGGATAAATTGTCCTGGATAAATCAAGCCTCTGGTAGGATGAGCCCAACGTAGCAAAGATTCAAAACCAGTAATTATACCTGTATTTAAACAGATAATTGGTTGGTAATTTAAGATAAATTGAGAATTTACCGGATTTTGTTTAATTATTTCTATTGCCCGTCGTAGATCGTTTTCCAGTTGTAATAAAGAGATAGCTTCCCTGTGCATTGTCAAATCAAACACCTCATGCCTTGCTTTCCCTAAAGTCTTAGCTCGATACATAGCAATGTCTGCATCTCGCAGCAAATCTTCCGGCTTGTTGTAAATAGGACAAATAAGGGGATGATTTTCATCAATATCCTCAATAAAATTTCTGCGGTTAGTAACAATACCAATACTTGCTGTAGTAAATATTTCATTTCCTTCCAAGTAAATTGGTCTAACAAGTTCTTGATGAATTCTCCCAGCTACTTTAGTAGCATCTTGCAAATTAGATGGAGACTCTAGTAAGATCGTGAATTCGTCTCCTCCTAATCTGGCCAGAGTATCTGAAGCTTTGATACAGTTTTGTAGCCGCTTACTGATCGCTATTAATAGCCTATCTCCAATAGTATGTCCTAAACTATCATTAATAACTTTAAAGCGATCTAAATCTAGAAAAAGCACATTAAATTGATAGTTTGGTTGTTTTCTAGACCGACATAATGCTAATTTTAATCGTTCAAAAAACAATGCTCGGTTTGGTAAACCTGTGAGTGTATCATGAAGTGCATCATAAACAAGTTTAGCCTGTGTTTTTTTGCGGTGGGTGATATCTTTAAGAATTATCTGTGTTGCTGCTTTCCCATCATAAGTATAAGGTATTCCCAGTATTTCTACATCTATGATTTCTCCATTTAGTTTAATCAACTTTTCTTCTTGTAAATGTGTTTCCATGCCTTGTTCTTGAACTTGTTGCAGTCGCTGTTTTTCTGTTTCTATAAGCTCTGAAGGAATGAATTTCCGAAGTAATTGACCAATGATTTCGTCTGGGCAATTTGCCCCAAATAATTTAGCTCCAGCAGCATTTATATAGACAATTTTTTCCATGTAGTTGACAGCGATCGCTTCTGGTGAGTTCTTGACCAAACGGTGGTAACGTTCTTCACTTTCTTTGAGTGCTGCCTCTGCCTGTTGGAGTGCAAACTCTTGCGCTCGTTTTTGTTGAGTTATATCTCTATTAACTCCTATACTTCCAACCATTTGATTCTGTTGATCTAATATTGGTACAACTGTTGTTTCACATATACCCTCACTGCCATCTTTGCGAATAAAATTAATTTCTCCTATCCACTTATCATTGACTTTGATCCTTTCTATGATTTCCTTTGTTAACACAGATGCTATTTCTGGTTTGTGTAAAATAGCTGGACTCTTCCCTAATACCTCAGTTTTACTATAACCAAACATTCGGGTTGCTGCTGAGTTCCAGTCAACGATATTACCCTGAGTATCTGTCAGAATTACTCCATCGTAGAGATACTCAAAAATTAAAGCTTTTTTTTGCAGTGATCTTTGAATAAGTGTATCTTCCAACGAAGGTGACAAGACAGAAAGTATTGCAGTTTCGCCATTGAATTTGATATAAGACATTGATACTTTAGCCCAAAATGGTGTGCCATCTATTTTTTTTAAGTATACCTCGCAATCAAATGTCTGTTTTTTTTTGGAATTCGGCAGCATAACTTCTCCATAGAAGTTTGCTAACAAAAACTCATATTCTTGAGGGCTAAAGTAAAAATTAGATGTTGGAAAACCGATAAAGTTATAATTAGAAAGGCCAAAAATTACTCCCAAAAATTCATTGTGGAAGATAATTATACCATCAACTGCACGACTAATCAATATTGCTGCTGGAATTAACTTAGTAAAAATTTCCCATAGTTCTTCAGATTTTTTTTGTATCTTTTCCATGGCTTACTAAAATCTTATTAATATTTTGAATATCTAAAAAATTATACAAGATCAATGTAGAGATATATATTATTATAACATAACTATAGAGTGTAATATATATCATCAAAAATACTAGTTTTTTTTTGCACAGACCTAACATCTTACTAGTGGCAAATGTTAGAACCTCTAATTGCCCCGGCAAAAACTAGAGGAATAACCCTTAGCTTCGATATGTCAGAGGTTCTTAATGTAATTTTCAAGGTAGCTCAAAAGGTTCTGAAAAGAAAAAATTAACAATCTGAAATACTTGTTATTCCATAGTTTAGCAATTACCAAAAATATTAATCATAGCCATGCATTAGCAACGTTTAATTTTATGTTTTATGGCCCATAGGAGTACCGTGACCGGAGATAATGCCAGAGGGTCGACAACTATTTTCTGGCTGGGGAAGCAGATGACAGATAGCAAAGACTGAAGGAGGAGTTGAGGGTGAGAGTACCTCTTCAAGCAGGAAGTAATACTTCAGTAAGTGCAGAAACTTTCAATACCCAATCATTCAAAATTGCTAGTGGGGGATAAGAGATCGGCTTATTGTACTTATGTAATTAATTTTGTAAGTAGTGGTACAGAATTAATTACACATCTATGCAAGCATACAAACTATATTCTTTACATTATTGTGAGCTCAAATAATTAGGGTTAGCTGAAAAAACTCAAACCATTTACCAATAAAGGATATAACTTGTTTTTGTGCACAAAATCTACAAGCTTGTTGTTCCACCGAAAAAATTGATGATTTTGAGCTATTAAGGGCAAAAAATTGAAATACTTCCGACTATATCTTTTGTAATTTCAATTTATCAGCGCCTCTCCACTTCAATATCTTTTGTAATTTCAATTTATCAGCGCCTCTCCACTTCAATATTTTCTCTCTCAATAGTTTCCACCCTGACCCATAAAATGTATTGAGCAAGTCCTAATTAGAATAGATAAGTAATAATGCAACAACACTATATTAACTAGTATTTATCTTAACTATAATTTATAAATATCTAGTAATTGTAGTTAGTTTGAGAATTTATATATTCATCCTCAATCTTTAGTAAGATCACATACCTTCTTGAAAATAGCTCCAACTACTGTAAAATAAATATTAAGTACCTCTTTCCTCCTGCATTATAGCAGCTTCAATCTTTCAATCTTGAGATACAATTATTATAGTTAATCGTATCTTTTTGAAAGACAAAAGTAAAAAAAATATAGTATTCCGTGGGGGTTGATGATAGGTGGATAGGACTTGTATTTTTGGTCATTGCTCAATTATTAAATAACAAACATTTCAAATTATTCAATTTTTATTCCCATACCTTGATTTAGAAACTCCATACTTTTATATTATATCAAAATCTAGTTCAAATTAATATCAAAACTGTAAAATTAATGTTGAGTTAAGTAGAAGGACACTATAACAATGTTAGAAAATTATAACAATCAGATCCAACAACGAGCAACCCTAGGTATCCCACCTTTACCACTAGATGCTGAACAAACATCAGACCTATGTGAACTACTGAAAAGTCCACCGATAGGAACAGAAGAGAAGTTAATGACATTACTACGCTTGCGTGTACCACCAGGAGTAGATGAAGCAGCCTATGTCAAAGCAGGATTTCTCACAGGTATTGCTAAAGGAGAAATAACCACCCCTCTTATCACCCCCACCTATGCAGTGGAACTATTAGGAACAATGGTTGGTGGTTATAATGTCCAATCTCTAATTGACATACTCAAATCGGAAAATTCTGAATTGGCCAGCACAGCAGCTACTGCCCTAAGTAAAATTCTGCTAGTATATGACGCTTTCAATGACGTGATCAAATTAGGAGAAACCAACCCCTATGCCAAAAAAGTAGTAGACTCTTGGGCAGCAGCAGAATGGTTTACGACTCGGCCCCAACTTCCAGAAGCGATAACAGTTACCGTCTTCAAAGTCCCAGGTGAAACTAACACCGACGATCTCTCACCAGCTCCCCACGCCACGACTCGTCCCGACATTCCTCTTCACGCATTAGCAATGCTAGAGTCAAAAATGCCAGAAGGGTTAAAGACAATTGCGCAATTAAAGCAAAAAGGTCATCCAGTAGCTTATGTTGGAGATATTGTGGGTACAGGTTCATCCCGTAAATCTGCCTGTAACTCCATGCTGTGGCATATTGGGGAAGATATTCCTTTCATTCCCAATAAACGTTCTGGTGGTTATATTCTGGGAGGTAAAATTGCTCCTATTTTCTTCAACACTGCAGAAGACTCCGGCGCACTACCGATCGAATGCGATGTCACAAAAATGGAGACAGGCATGGTCATAACTATCTATCCCTACAAAGGAGAAATTATCAACGAAGCAGGAGAAATAATTTCCACCTTTACCCTAAAACCAGAAACTATGTTAGACGAAGTTAGAGCCGGAGGGCGGATACCTCTATTAATTGGGCGTACTCTGACTGACAAAACTCGTAATATTCTAGGGTTAGAAACCAGTTCTGTATTTACTCGTCCCCAACTACCAACAGACACAGGTAAAGGTTTCACCTTGGCACAGAAAATGGTAGGTAAAGCTTGTGGTTTAGCAGGCATTCGACCCGGTACTGCTTGCGAGCCATTGATGACAACAGTGGGTTCTCAGGATACTACAGGACCAATGACCAGGGACGAAATGAAAGAACTTGCTTGCCTTGGTTTCAGCGCTGATTTAGTTATGCAGAGTTTTTGTCATACTGCTGCCTATCCCAAACCAGTTGATATTAACACTCATAAAGAATTACCAGATTTCTTTTCTGCTCGGGGTGGGGTAGCGTTGCGTCCTGGAGATGGAATTATTCATTCTTGGTTAAACCGAATGTTGTTACCGGATACAGTGGGAACAGGAGGTGATTCTCATACCCGTTTTCCTCTGGGAATTTCTTTCCCTGCGGGTTCTGGTTTGGTAGCATTTGCAGCCGCTCTAGGTTTGATGCCATTGGATATGCCAGAATCTGTTTTGGTGAGATTTAAGGGTGAGTTACAACCAGGGGTAACACTACGAGATATTGTGAATGCTATTCCCTATGTAGCGATTCAAAAAGGGTTGTTGACTGTAGCTCTGGAGAACAAGAAAAATGTCTTTTCCGGACGAATTATGGAAATGGAAGGTTTGCCATATTTGAAGGTTGAGCAGGCATTTGAATTAACGGATGCGACGGCGGAACGTTCCTGTGCTGGTTCCACAATTAAGTTGGGTGCGGAGACAATTTCTGAGTATTTGCGTTCTAATGTTACTTTGTTAAAGAATATGGTAGCACGGGGTTATCAGGATACACGAACAATTATGCGTCGGGTTTCTAAGATGGAGCAATGGTTGGCAAATCCAAAGTTGATGTCAGCAGATGCGAATGCGGAGTATGCAGAAATTATTGAAGTAGATTTGAATGAGATCAAGGAACCTATTGTGGCGGCACCCAATGACCCCGATAATATTAAATTGATGTCCGAATGTGCGGGGGATAAAATTGATGAAGTATTTATCGGTTCTTGCATGACAAATATTGGTCACTATCGCGCTGCTGCGAAAGTATTGGAAGGTGCAGGACGAGTTAAGGGTGTATTGTGGATATGTCCACCTACTCGCATGGATGAGAAACAGTTACGGGAGGAAGGAATATACGGTGTCTTTGCTGCTGCTGGTGCGCGGATGGAAATGCCAGGATGTTCTTTGTGTATGGGAAATCAGGCACGGGTTAAAAACGGGGTGACAGTGTTTTCGACTTCGACCAGGAATTTTAATAACCGTATGGGTAAAGGTGCTCGTGTGTATTTGGGTTCTGCAGAATTAGCGGCGGTGTGTGCGCTGTTAGGGCGAATACCTAGTGTGGATGAGTATTTGGATATTATGAAGGAGAAAGTAGATCCCTTTGCGGGTGATTTGTATCGGTATTTGAATTTCGATCAAATTGCTGGTTTTGAGGACGAAGGTCGAGTGGTCAGTTTGGACGAGATGCCTAACACTGAGGATATTTTGGAAACGCCAGTTGTTGTGGCTAAGTAGGTAAGTTGCTAGATCAGGGTGGGCGATCGCTCACCCTACTCTTTTACAAAGCATCTATACTTTAAGAGTTAATTTGGGAAAGTATTTACCAACAGTAAGTAATTTCTGTCTTTCAACTTCTACGCTTGAGCAGTTTTTTTTAGTGATTTTACAAAATATTCACTAACGGCAAGTAATTTCGGTCCTTCAACTTCTACCCTTGAGGAGTTTTCTCTAACAAAAACTTTCTCACCTATAAAAGAAACACTTGTTTGAGGGGGAATAGTTATCCTAATTACAGAAAAATTTTTATCGCATATAGTATCAATTTTCATTAAAACTTGAGTTTTTAATAGTTCAGTAAGTTGAAAATTTCTGATGGAGTTGATTAGTATCTCAATATATTTTTATAAGGTTTTATTCTGCTGTTTAGCTTTTCTATCAATTCCGACAATATACTTTTAATATATTTAAATTTGATGTAGATGTATCTGACTCATCTTTCTTCTGTAAAAAAAACTCTTTTATTGCTTAATTAAATAAGAACTCTTCCATTGCATTTCAAGGATTTGTTTCGTGTTTCCTGATTTAGTGCCTATTTCCCAAGCAATTCTCGACCAAGCTTTAGTGCCAAGATAAATCATACCATTACTTCTGAGTAAATGCCCAAACCCCATTCCAATTTTTGGGTACACCAGTTACCATTAAATCATCAATTCTTTCCAGATAAAGTTGAGCTGTTTTATCTGAAGAATTAACGGCTAATACTTTCTCAAAATAATCTTTAGCATCAACTAACTCTCCTACACGATAAGACTCCAAACCTAATGCAAAATCTACCTGAGTTTGTAATTTTAACTCTCGTATCTCATCAACTTCACCATCAAGAACTTCATAAACATTAATCGGTTCATCTATACCCTTAACAGATGCCCGGTCTAAAAACCTAATTTGATATTTCTGCGGATTTTTTAAATAGTTAAAAGCTGACTCAGAAATTAATAAAGAAACACCATAAAACTTAGTCAAACCTTCCAAACGAGCTGTCAAATTCACATTATTAGAAAATGCATCTCCTGACATCCGACCCTTTTCTCCAACTATGCCTACCATAATGTGACCCCAATGAATACCAATTCCAATTTTTATAGGCATCCAACCTGTAGATAATAGAAACTGATTATATTCCTGTAATCTTTTGAGTTGAGCAATAGCTGCCTCCAATGCATCATCAGCTCCATCTGGAAATACTGCCATAATACCATCTCCCAGAAATTTAATAATCAAACCGTTGCGATCGCGAATTTCTGGACAAACCTCCTTTAAATAACCATTGACAAAAGCAAAAGTTTCTTGAGAAGTCATCTGCTCAGATATAGTCGTAAAAGAGCGAATATCAGAAAAGAAAATTGCCATTTCAGTACTAACTCGATCCCCTAGTTTAACATTAATAATGCTTTCTTTTGAGAGTAACTCAACATATTCGTGGGGAACAAAACGCTCGTAAGCTTTAGTGATTTTTGATAATTTAATATGAGTTTGAATCCGGGTTAATAACTCATCTTTAGCAAAAGGTTTAGTTAAATAATCATTAGCACCAAATTGGAAACCCATAACTAAATCAGCAATTTGATTTTTAGCTGTTAACATTAACACAGGTAAACTTTGGGCCGGATATTTTTCTCTAATTTGAGAGCATACCTCATAACCAGTCATATTTGGCATCATTATATCTAGCAAAATTAAGTCAAAATTATGATTATTCTCCAAAGCCGCCAAAGCTTCTTTTCCACTTAATGCTTGGGTAACTTGATAATTATTGGCTTTGAGGTAATTGTTTAAAACTTGAATATTTATCGGTTCATCATCAACAACTAAAATATGGAAATTACCATTATTCGGGATTAGATGATTTTCATTTTTGTTAATATCTACGGATGTTTCTACTCCTTCAATAAGATTATTAACATTTTTAAGGGAGAAAGAATGCACAGGTTCTTTAGAAATATTCAGAGTAAAAGTAAACTCTGAACCAACACCAGGATTAGATTTTACCGAAATAGTACCACCGTGTAATTCAACTAATTGTTTGGTTATTGGCAAACCTAAACCCGTTCCACCATATCGACGTTCTGTAGATCCATCTCCTTGTTCAAAAGATGCAAAAATTGCCTCATGTTTATCTTCAGGGATACCAATACCAGTGTCAGAGACAGTAATTGCCATTTTTGGATTGTTCTTAAGGTCAATTAATTCTGCTGAAATCGTTATTACACCGACCTCCGTAAATTTGATAGCATTTCCCACCAAATTATGCATAATTTGCTGAATGCGATTTTCATCTGCTTCCACAGGTGGTAAATCTGATGAAATAGCATTAATAAGCTGTACATCTTTCTCCTTTAAAATAATCCGAGAAAAGGTGAGAACTACTTCAGTAACTTCTCGCATTCCTACTGAAGACATTTTTAGTTTGATGCTGTGGTGACGTAGTTTGGAAAAATCAAGAATATCATTGACCAAGTTGGCTAAACGATGTCCACTAACAACAATCATTGATAGATTCTTGTTTTGCAATTCGGAGATATTACCGGTAGCACCATCCATCATGGATTCTGCTATGCCAATTATTCCATTTAGAGGTGTACGCAGTTCATGGGATGTATTGGCTAAAAATTCATCTTTAAGTTGGTCTAAGTGTTGCAACTCTTGATTTTTTCTTTCTAGATGATTAAATGATTCTGCTAACTCTTTTGTCATTTTATTAAAAGATTCAGCTAAAATCACCAACTCTTTGAATCCTTGAATTGATACATTTTGATTAATTTCTCCATGAGAAATTGCGTAAGCTGCTGTTGATAATTTTTTAATTGATTTAGTGATCCAATTCACTATTAATAGCCCTAAACCTGAAGCTATTGCCAAAGCTAAAATACATAATCGAATAGTTGATTTAGTATTTTCGTTTATTTGTGCCATAAATTCATTTTCTGGGATGACTACTACTGTCAACCAATGAAGACCATGTTTATCCTTATAAGGTGAAACTTGCATAAATATTTTTTCACCATCTTGAATAAAATTAAGTTTTTTTGTCGTCTCAATTTGACTGAGGTTTTTGTATTGTTCTATCAAATATTGTGTTGCTGATTTTATTAGTTGATTATTACTATCTATGGCTTTTTGAAAGCCTAATTTATCTTTGTCTTCTACTACAGAACTTGCTATGAGAATACCTTTGTTATTTAAAATAAAAGCTTCTCCAGTATCACCAATTTCTATAGTTTTGAGAAATAGACTTAGTTCTTCAGAGAAGAAAATATCAACACCACATATTACTTTGAGATTGTTTTCGCGATCATATACTGGCAAAGTAGCAGTAATTGTAAGCTTTCCAGTGGCAAAGTCTTTGTAAATTTCACTCCATGTCGCTTTACCTGCAGATTCACCTGCTTGATACCAGGGACGATTTCGAGAATCAAATTTTTTAGAGCCTTGTATAACTAAATTTGTCATATTACCTTGGCTATCTAGAGCATATTCATAACGGAAAAAATTAGTTAATTCATTACTAAAAGCCAGCCACAACATATCATTTTTTCCTAACCTTTGTTCTCCCATATATTCACTTTTTTGAGGTAGTCTTGTTACTCCCATATATTCACCTTTTTCAGGACTACCACAATAAATCCATTGAATTGACTTAAACAAATTCATTTGTAGCCAAAAAAGACCTTGACCTCGGACTGGAAATATGCTCAGATTATCTTCGTTAATAGCATAAGCAGTTAATTGATTAATCTGATGAGGGATTTGTAAATAGTTATCTACTTCTCGAACGATATGAATAGCAACTTGTTTACGCAATTTACTAGCTAGGGCATTGATAGCTTTCTGTCCATTGCGAAAAGATAACCATCCCGTTAATCCGACTACAATCAAAAGCTGCAAGAGGAAAGGAATAACTAAGAAGTATGTTAAAGGTATTTCTTCTAAAAAGTTGGTTTTCTTATTTAATTGCTTGAGAGATTTTTTTGCCACGGAAAGTAATCCTGAATAATATCCAATTTTTCTGTTTTTTTACAAAACTTACGCACTAATCTTAAATTATACACTATTTTGATTTGTAGAGAATAATAGGATAACGAACCTAAAAACTATCTTTTAGAATACAATTAAGGATAATAAGGAGAGGTAGTAATTAATTATTAATTAATAATAAAATCTTTGTACTATAAGCATATTGCCTAGTGTTTTCCAGATTAAGAACCTTATAGTTTAATTTCTATAATTTAACATTACTTCTGAGTAAATGCCCAAACCCCATTCCAATTTTTGGGCACACCAGTTACCATCAAATCATCAATTCTTTCCAGATAAAGTTGAGCTGTTTTATCTGAATAATTAACGGCTAATACTTTCTCAAAATAATCTTTAGCATCAACTAACTCTCCTACACGATAAGACTCCAAACCTAATGCAAAATCTACCTGAGTTTGTAATTTTAACTCTCGTATCTCATCAACTTCACCATCAAGAACTTCATAAACATTAATCGGTTCATCTATACCCTTAACAGATGCCCGGTCTAAAAACCTAATTTGATATTTCTGCGGATTTTTTAAATAGTTAAAAGCTGACTCAGAAATTAATAAAGAAACACCATAAAACTTAGTCAAACCTTCCAAACGAGATGTCAAATTCACATTATTAGAAAATGCATCTCCTGACATCCGACCCTTTTCTCCAACTATGCCTACCATAATGTGACCCCAATGAATACCAATTCCAATTTTTATAGGCATCCAACCTGTAGATAATAGAACCTGATTATATTCCTGTAATCTTTTGAGTTGAGCAATAGCTGCCTCCAATGCATCATCAGCTCCATCTGGAAATACTGCCATAATACCATCTCCCAGAAATTTAATAATCAAACCGTTGCGATCGCGAATTTCTGGACAAACCTCCTTTAAATAACCATTCACAAAAGCAAAAGTTTCTTGAGAAGTCATCTGCTCAGATATAGTCGTAAAAGAGCGAATATCAGAAAAGAAAATTGCCATTTTAGTACTAACTCGATCCCCTAGTTTAACATTAATAATGCTTTCTTTTGAGAGTAACTCAACATATTCGTGGGGAACAAAACGCTCGTAAGCTTTAGTGATTTTTGATAATTTAATATGAGTTTGAATCCGGGTTAATAACTCATCTTTAGCAAAAGGTTTAGTTAAATAATCATTAGCACCAAATTGGAAACCCATAACTAAATCAGCAATTTGATTTTTAGCTGTTAACATTAACACAGGTAAACTTTGGGCCGGATATTTTTCTCTAATTTGAGAGCATACCTCATAACCAGACATATTTGGCATCATTACATCTAGCAAAATTAAGTCAAAATTATGATTATTCTCCAAAGCCGCCAAAGCTTCTTTTCCACTTAATGCCTGGGTAACTTGATAATTATTGGCTTTGAGGTAATTGTTTAAAACTTGAATATTTATCGGTTCATCATCAACAACTAAAACGTGGAAATCACCATTAGGTATTTTACTTCCTAGGGGTTTACTCCTGATAGTTGTTTCTATGTTCTTGATCAGATAGTGAATATTATTAACAGTAGGACTAGGAAAATTTAAAGAGGAATTAGGTACGAGTTGATTAGATATGGGTAAGGTCACGTTAAACCGGGAACCTACACCAACTTCAGACTCAACCCAAATACGACCGCCTTGGAGTTCTACTAATTCTTTGGTGACAGCCAAACCTAAACCTGTACCGCCGTATTTTCTTATAATTGAACCTTCTCCTTGTTCAAAAGATTCAAAGATACGATCTAGTTGATCAGGGGGAATACCGATACCAGTATCAGATACCATGATAATAATTTCAGTGGCTTCATCTTGATCTTCTTTAGGGGAGTAGAGGGAAGCAGAGATTTCGACTTTCCCAGATTCAGTGAATTTGATAGCATTGGCAATTAAATTATAGAGTATCTGTTGTAGACGGTTTTCATCAGCTAAAACGGGGGGTAAGTCTGTCGGTATAGCATTTGTTAATTGCAGATTTTTGTTTTTGCCAACTAATACTCTATTTAGGGTGATAACTGATTCAACGACTATCCTAACATCAATGGCTCTGACTTGTAATTCTAATTTGTGGTATCTAATTTTAGAAAAGTCGAGAATATCGTTGACGAGGTTGGAGAGACGACGAGCACTAGAAACTATTATGGCTAAGTTAGAGGTAGTTATAGAGTTTAAATTTTTAGTGTTTTCTTCTAGTAGAAATTCTCCAATACCGATAATACCATTTAGTGGGGTGCGGAGTTCGTGGGAGGTATTGGCAAGAAATTCATCTTTAAGGCGATCTAGTTCTGTGAGTTGTTTATTTTGGGCTTCTAGGGTTTCAAAGGATTTCTTGAGCTGGCTTGCCATCTGATCAAAGGAGTTGGCCAGTTCCCCTAATTCATCTTCGCGATAAATTTTGAGTTGGGTTTCCCATTTTCCTTGAGAAATTTCTTTGGCAGCAGAATTAAGTTGTAAGATAGGCTTGGTTATCCAGTTAGTGGTGACTATTCCTAATAATACGGTTATTGTCAAGGCAGCAAAACTTAATAGAATAGTAGTACGAATGTTCATATTGACTTTTTCCATGAAGTCATCTTCAGGAATAACTACTACTGCTAGCCAATTAATACCTCGTCCGTCTATTACTGGTATAACACTAGCATAGTACCATTCTTCTTCAATAGGAAAATTCATTTCGTGAGTGTGAGTAATTTCGGCAAAACTACTAAACTTTTGTTGTAGATGTTTTGTCGTCATGCTTACTATCTTATTCTCACTAGCAGTGGCGGGTAGGCGTTCTATTTTTCGATTTTCCTGAGTTCCTTTAATTACAAAAGGCTCCATAACCTCGGAAGAAGCAATTAAGTTTCCCGATCGTTCGATAATGAAACTTTGACCGTTGGGACTAATGTATAAGTTTTTGAGGAAATTTGTGAGTTTGACCAGGGTGGTTTTGTTTGAGAGAACTCCTAATAAATTCTCTGTTGAGTCAAAAATAGGTTGAACTGCGAAGATGTCGAGGGAGCTATTTTGACCAGAAAATGAGGACAAAATTGGACTCCAGGTGGGCTCGCCTAATTTTTTTGCTACTAAATACCAGGGAGTATCCCGGGGGTCGTACTCTTTGCTGTTTAAATATTGGCTAATGTTACCTTGATTATTAAGCAGATAAGTTTCGCAAAGGCTTTGGGTAGGGATTTTACAACTTTTTAGGTAAATTTCTCCTTCTGCGAAATGTTCGACGCCAATAAATTCTCCTTCTTCGTTGCCAAAGAATAAATAATCCTGTAAATCTTTTTCTTTTACGACTTCCCAAAAGTATCGCCTGAGTGCGACAAAATTATAGATGTCTAAGTTTGCACTTTCTATAGCATCATTAGTGATCCTCAGAACTTGATGAGATTGATTTAAATATCCCAAAACGTGCTGTTGAATGCGATCGCTAATTTTGTTAGTTAGCTTTTTGCCCAAATCATCAACGGTTTGTTGCCCATTCAGAAAAGCTATATATCCTAATGCTCCAAAAGCACCAAGAATTTGGATAACATAGGGTACTATTAAAATAGTTTTTAAAGAAAGCTTACTAAATATTCTACCCAGGTTTAGGGACAAAGATTTAAATGCCATGAAAGCTAATTATTTTTTTTAGTTAGTATATTTCTCTGTTGATTAGGAACTGTTAATCAGTGAGTGAGTTAACATCAGGAGCATTTTGAATTAAAAGTTAACGTTAATTAATTCTAACAACTTAACTACTGGGTTTATATAGTTAGGCGATGATTATTAAACTTCCACCCATCTGCATCTAAAACTTTTGAGCAATAAGGCTAAATTTTTGGGCACATATCAAAGTCATCTCTGAGAAAATATCTGTAAATAAAATATTAAATCTTGGCTTTAGGTAAGTTAGCCACAGATCTCCCCATTTTAAAATTAATAATCTCTATGATGAGCCATAACCTAATGAAACTTAGACTTCAGAGTAGATATTTGCAGTAGATCTTAAGACTTATTTTGTAGATATTTTCTTAAATAATTTAACCCTAAATATGCTACTGCCCTACAATTTAACTATAAAAGCTTTGTTTGACAAAAATTAACAACTATGATAGACCAAAAAAAACCTCCTCAATCTATTGACTTTTAAATTTTAAGTTTTATTTCTTTAAGTTTAATAAACTTTTAAAAAATCTGTCTTTGACATCAATAATCAAGTAAGTGTTATGTAAGAATGCTTATTAGTTTTGCCCACTTAGTAAAGAAATGTAAAGTAACCATAAGTTATGGAAACACTTTATCAATATGCCTGGCTAATTCCAGTACTGCCGCTACTGGGAGCAACCTTAGTTGGCTTTGGCCTAATTTCCTATAGCCGAGCCACAAGTAATTTACGACAGGGAGCCGCAATATTTATTGTCTCTCTGTTGGGAACTGCAATGGTTTTATCCTTTGCATTGCTCTGGAGCCAAATAAATGGCCATGAAATCTATACCCAAATGTTTGAGTGGGCAGCAGCAGGTGACTTCAAGCTCAGTATGGGCTACACCATCGATCACTTGACTGCCCTCATGTTAGTCATAGTCACTACCGTTGCCTTCTTGGTAATGGTCTACACAGATGGCTACATGGCTCACGATCCTGGATATGTACGCTTTTACGCTTACTTGAGCTTATTTAGCTCCTCAATGTTAGGTCTAGTAATTTCTCCAAACCTAGTCCAAATTTATATTTTCTGGGAACTTGTTGGTGTATCCTCATACCTACTAATTGGTTTCTGGTACGACCGTAAAGCAGCAGCAGAAGCCTGTCAAAAAGCTTTTGTTGTCAACCGTGTCGGTGACTTTGGTTTACTCCTGGGAATGCTAGGAATTTACTGGGCCACTGGTACCTTTGAATTTGAGGCTATGGGTCTTCGCTTGGAGCAACTAGTAGAAACAGGAGCCCTAAGCATTGGTTTAGCTACCCTTTTCGGTGTCTTAGTTTTCCTAGGACCTGTAGCTAAGTCAGCCCAATTCCCACTGCATGTTTGGTTGCCCGACGCAATGGAAGGCCCGACTCCAATTTCTGCCCTGATCCACGCAGCAACGATGGTAGCTGCTGGAGTATTCCTAATTGCCCGGATGTATCCAGTATTTGAACATCTGCCAGTGGTAATGGATATTATCGCTTGGACGGGAGCCTTTACAGCTTTTCTGGGGGCAACGATCGCTATTACTCAAAATGATATTAAAAAAGGTCTGGCCTATTCGACTATTTCCCAGTTGGGCTACATGGTAATGGCAATGGGTGTGGGTGCTTATAGCGCTGGACTATTTCACCTAATGACCCATGCTTATTTCAAAGCTATGCTGTTCCTCTGTTCTGGTTCTGTAATTCATGGAATGGAGGCAGTGGTTGGCCATAATCCAGTTTTGGCTCAAGATATGCGGTTAATGGGTGGACTCAGGAAATATATGCCTATTACCTCTACTTGCTTTTTAATTGGTACTGTGGCAATTTGTGGTATCCCTCCCTTTGCAGGTTTTTGGTCAAAAGATGAAATTTTAGGCAGTGCCTTTGGAGCAAACCCAGCTTTATGGTTCATTGGTTGGGCAACTGCTGGCATGACTGCTTTTTATATGTTCCGTATGTATTTCTCTACTTTTGAAGGAGAATTTAGGGGTAATAACACAAAAATTAAGGATCAATTATTGCTGGCAAATGCTGCACCCCTGATGGAACTTAGCCCTGGGGCTATAGCTCCCAAAGAGTTGGAAAATGGCCATGATAGCCATGACCACGACCATGATCATAGC
Source organism: Trichodesmium erythraeum IMS101 (assembly GCF_000014265.1). Taxonomy (NCBI): domain Bacteria; kingdom Bacillati; phylum Cyanobacteriota; class Cyanophyceae; order Oscillatoriales; family Microcoleaceae; genus Trichodesmium; species Trichodesmium erythraeum. The sequence goes on along the minus strand of NC_008312.1, from coordinate 1,077,134 downwards.
CACTCTCCCCATGAGTCTCCTGTGAGCATGACTCTACCATTAATGGTTTTGGCAATTCCTTCGATGGTTATTGGTTTATTGGGAACACCTTTTGCTAATTATTTTGAACAGTTTATTTATGCTCCTGGAGAGTCTTTGGCACAAGTCCTGGAGGAGTTGGCAGAGTTTGAGCTTAATGAATTTTTGATTATGGCGGGTAACTCTGTTGGTATTGCTTTAATTGGTATTACCTTTGCTTCACTTATGTATTTGAGTCATAAAATTGACCCAGATGCGATCGCTAAAAAAATCCCATCTCTCTACAACTTTTCCCTCAACAAATGGTATCTAGATAATATCAACGATTTTCTATTTGTTAAAGGTAGTCGTCGTCTAGCACGGCAAGTTTTGGAAGTGGACTACAAGATAGTTGATGGAGCTGTTAACTTGACAGGCTTTATTACCCTATTGAGTGGGGAAGGTTTGAAGTATTTAGAAAATGGTCGAGCTCAGTTTTATGCCTTAATTGTATTTGTGGCAGTTTTGGGCTTCGTTGTTTTCTCTGGTGCCTAGTTAATTATCATTGACTAGTAGTTTTCCTAGTGATATTTGGTGGAATACTTTTTTTGTTAATTTCCTGTTTATAGGGAACATTTCAAATTTAGTAGTGTCGCTACAATTCAATATTGTAGGGTTTGGCTCAAACAACCCCTACAATACTTGAATTCTTTACTAAGACTGATGATAATATTTTAGCAGCTATTGGAAAACTATTACGTCTTTTTCCCTTTACCCAATTTTCCTTTTTCTGGAATAAGCCCTTGAAAACCTCTCTACCTCTAGGAGAGAGGTTTGAAAAAATATTTTTTATCTTCCTATTTCCCAAAATAAGGAGATTTTATCTGACCTCTGAGTCATAGGTGATACTCAGGAACTAATACTATTGCACATAAGTCAAAGTTTAAAATTCTCAAGTCAAAATTTTGACAATAAAGTAATTTAAAGAAATTATTTGAAATTTTAAGTTGGAAACTATTTCTGATATCTTGAAAATGATTTCCTATTAAGATAGCAAGAGTAAATTTACAGCTAATTTCTGATTTATGATCCATAGCTATATTTGGTGAAAATAATGTAGTGCAGGCATCTTGCCCGCGTAGCTGTACCTCATAATAACTGAATATGCTGTAATAGCATTAGAAATAGGACAACTACCCTCATTATTTATTCTAGGATATTTTTGAATTGATTTAATAGTGATTTAACATTTATGATGACTAATTTTCCTTGGCTAACTACAATTATCCTATTTCCAATAGTTGCATCTTTGCTACTTCCGATCATTCCTGATAAAGACGGCAAAACGGTGCGATGGTACTCCTTAATAGTTGGATTAATTGATTTTGCTATTATTATTGCTGCTTTCTGCACAGGATATGATGTTAATAACCCTGAACTTCAACTGGTAGAAAGTTACCCTTGGGTACCTCAGCTAGATTTAAATTGGTCAGTGGGGGCGGATGGTTTATCTATGCCATTAATTATCCTAACTGGCTTTATCACGACTCTAGCAATTATGGCAGCATGGCCTGTAAGTTTTAAGCCGAAGCTATTTTACTTTTTGATGTTGGCAATGTACGGCGGTCAAATTGCTGTATTTGCTGTACAAGATATGTTGCTATTTTTCCTGGTTTGGGAATTAGAATTAGTGCCTGTTTACCTAATTCTTTCCATCTGGGGTGGTAAACGCCGGCTATATGCGGCAACTAAGTTTATCCTCTACACAGCGGGTGGCTCATTGTTTATTTTGATTGCGGCTTTAACAATGGCCTTCTATGGGGATACTGTTAGTTTTGATATGAGGACGATCGCTCTCAAAGATTATGCTTTCAATTTGCAACTGTTGTTATATGCAGCTTTCTTAATTGCTTATGCTGTGAAGTTGCCTATTTTCCCACTACACACCTGGTTACCTGATGCCCACGGGGAGGCAACGGCACCTGCTCATATGTTGCTGGCTGGAATTTTGCTGAAAATGGGTGGTTATGCTTTACTGCGGATGAATGCGGGAATGTTACCTGATGCTCATGCGGTCTTTGCTCCGGTGTTGGTAATTTTGGGGGTTGTAAATATTGTTTATGCTGCTTTGACGTCTTTTGCTCAACGAAACCTGAAGCGGAAAATTGCCTACTCTTCTATTTCTCACATGGGGTTTGTGTTAATAGGTATGGCTTCTTTTACTGATATTGGTTTGAGTGGAGCTGTGCTGCAAATGATTTCCCATGGTTTGATAGGGGCGAGTTTGTTCTTTTTGGTGGGAGCTACTTATGACCGGACTCATACTTTGATTTTGGATGAAATGGGTGGTGTCGGTCAGAAGATGAAAAAGGTGTTCGCTATGTGGACGACTTGTTCTATGGCTTCTTTGGCTTTGCCCGGAATGAGTGGGTTTGTGGCTGAGGTTATGGTGTTTATTGGTTTTGCTACCAGTGATGCTTATAGTTCAACTTTTAAGGTTTTAGTGATTTTCTTGTCTGCAGTTGGGGTAATTTTGACTCCTATTTATCTGTTGTCAATGTTGCGGGAGATTTTATATGGTCCTGAGAATAAGAAGTTGGTTGAACACGAGGTTCTCAAGGACGCGGAACCCCGGGAAGTGTTTATTATTGGTTGTTTGTTAGTGCCAATAATTGGTATAGGCTTGTATCCTAAAATTGTGACTCAGATATATGATGCGACGACTGTACAGTTAACAGCGCGGTTACGAGATTCTGTGCCTGTGTTGATGGGGCCTGAAAAAGTGGCGTTAACAGATGTGTCTGAGTTGCCGACCCGTGCCCCTGAGATTAAATAATATGACAGTTAAATTTTGACGGGTTTTCCTCCACGGTAGACCACAGTAGATTTTCTATGAGTAGGGATGTTCTATGTAACGTCCCTACAATTTTTTGGTTCTATTTATGAGCCCGGTTTCTCAGAATACTCCCCAACCAGAAAAGGTGATTTTGAAATCACAATTAAACTTTATTTGAGATTTTTGACTCTGCCATTAACTTCGGCCAAACTATTAGGAAAAATCCCATCCAAGTCAATATAGGAATAGAAATAATTACTGTTAACCAAATGGTTCTAAATATTAACCAACTACTACTAATAATAGTAATTCCTGTCAAAAGTATTGACCAAGGTTGGCACCACCAAGGTTTATAATTCCACGGGTTAAACTTTTCTGTTTCAACTGATTTGTTCATGGTCAATAATACTATTTTTCTTAAGCTCTGAAATTATTAACTATTTATAATAGCTAATATCAAATCTATTTAATTATGCAAATTTTATTAAATTCTCTTTTCCCCGAAAACCGAAAACCGAAAACCTAATACCTAAAACCTAACACCTAATTAATAATATTAATACTCAAATTATAATCAGTCCGACCGCTTCCGACTGGGAAAACTTTCAAATAATAAACACCAGGATCTAGAATAACTTGAATTTTCTCTGTTGCAAAACCCTCCTTATTTGACTGGTTAAGTAGACTCCCATCTTTATCATACAATTTAATTCCCAGATCCTGCACAAAACTATCTACAAAAACACTGACTAAACCTTCTTTTTCTACCTCAAAAGAGAAATAATCTTCTGTATTACGGTCGACCGGTCCAGTTGCAAACCCAATATCATCAACCCTGGAAGTTTGTTCTGAAGACAGAATTCCTAGATCTACAGGGTTTTTAATATCCTCTGGCGCTGAGTTGTTTTGAATAATACCGACTGCTTTGGCATCTGATAACTTACCATTTTTAGCGCCGCTGAGTTTCACTTGAAATTTCTCATCCTTTTCATCAACAGTATCTCCCAAAATACTAACATTTACTGTCTTTTTGGTCTCCCCTGGTTGGAATTTCAGGACTCCCTTTTTCTTCAGATAATCTTTTCCTGACTTCGCGCTACCGTCAACGGTCTCATAATTAACTTTCACTACTTCACTGCTACTATTATCTAACTTGACCTCAAACTTCATGTTTTTCTCTCCCTGTTGTCCTTCAGTAATTTTGGCATCCCTGATGGATATTTGGGTTTCGTCGTTATCAATAATTCTGCCGACGGCTGTTTTATCTGACAACTTACCATTTCTGGCACGGCTGAGTTTGACTTGAAACTGCTCGTTATTTTCATCAACCCGATCTCCCACAATGGGAATATTCACTATCTTTTTCCTCTGCCCTGGTTGGAATGTCACCACTCCCCTTTTATTTTGAAAATCTTTTCCTGACTTGGCGCTGCCATCTACTGTGGCGTAATTTACCCTCACTGTTTTCGTGCTCGGGTTGTTGAGCTCGACTTCAAACTTCATCTGTTTCTTACCCCTGTTTCCTTCCGTGACTTTGGCATCCCTGATGGATATTTGGGGTAATGTTTCGTCGTTATCAATAATTCTGCCGACTGCTGTTTTATCTGACAATTTTCCATTTCTGGCACGGCTGAGTTTGACTTGAAACTCCTCGTTATTTTCATCAACCCGATCTCCCAAAATGGGAATGTTCACTATTTTTTTGGTCTGCCCTGGTTGGAATGTCAGGACTCCCCTTTTATTTCGAAAATCTTTTCCTGACTTGGCGCTGCCCTCTTGGGTTCCATAATTTACTCTCACTGTTTTCCCGCTGGGGTTGTTTAATTTGACTTCAAATTCTATGTTTTTCTGACCTCGGTTTCCTTCGGTAACTTTGGCATCGCCGATGGATATTTGGGGAACTGGGTCGTTATCAACGATGGTACCTGTAGCTTCCCCATCTTTGATGTTGGCATTTTGGGGGCTGCTCAGAGCGACTCGGAATTTTTCCTGGGGTTCGTCTCGGTTATCTCCCAAGATGGGAACTGTGATGTTTTTGTTCGTTTCTCCTGGTTGGAAGGTCAGGGTACCTTTGGTGAGTTTGTAGTCTTGGTTGACTTTTGCGGTTTGGTTGGCTGTGGTGTAGTTGACTTTGACTGTGGTGGTTGTGGGGTTGTCTAGGGTGACCGTGAATTTGGCGGTTTTATTTGTGTTGCCTTCGGTGAGCTTGGTGTCGGAGATGGTGATGTTGGGGATGATGGTTATGGGGGTTTTGTTGATGAGGATGGATACGTTGTGTGAATTGAAGTTCGCCACAGCCAGATCAGGAATGCCGTCTCCATTTAAATCTTCTGCTGCTACTGATATAGGTCCGTCTCCCACCGGAAAATTAGTAGCTGAACCAAAACTACCGTCACCTTTTCCTGATAACACTGATACGTTGTCTGAACCGATGTTCGCCACAGCCAGATCAGGAATGCCATCTCCATTTAAATCTTCTGCTGCTACTGACCAAGGTCGGTCTCCCACCGGAAAATTAGTAGCTGAACCAAAACTACCGTCACCTTTTCCTGATAACACTGATACGTTGTCTGAAGAAAAGTTCGCCACAGCCAGATCAGGAATGCCGTCTCCATTTAAATCTTCTGCTGCTACTGACCAAGGTCCGTTTCCCACCGGAAAACTAGTAGCTGAACCAAAACTACCGTCACCTTTTCCTGATAACACTGATACGTTGTCTGACCAGAGGTTCGCCACAAACCTGTTCGCCACAGCCAGATCAGGAATGCCATCTCCATTAAAATCTCCTACTGCTACTGAGAATGGTCCGTCTCCCACCGGAAAACTAGTAGCTGAACCAAAACTACCGTCACCTTTTCCTGATAACACTGATACGTTGTCTGACCCGTCGTTCGCCACAGCCAGATCAGGAATGCCATCTCCATTAAAATCTCCTACTGCTACTGAGATAGGTCCGTCTCCCACCGGAAAATTAGTAGCTGAACCAAAACTACCGTCACCTTTTCCTGATAACACTGATACGTTGTCTGACCAGAGGTTCGCCACAGCCAGATCAGGAATGCCATCTCCATTAAAATCTCCTACTGCTACTGAGATAGGTCCGTCTCCCACCGGAAAATTAGTAGCTGAACCAAAACTACCGTCACCTTTTCCTGATAACACTGATACGTTGTCTGAAGAAAAGTTCGCCACAGCCAGATCAGGAATGCCATCTCCATTAAAATCTCCTACTGCTACTGACCTAGCTATGTCTCCCACCTTAAAATTACGAGCCTTCTCAAAATCAACCTTTTCACTAGCCTCAACCTCAACCTCAACACCCCCGACCCAAATATCTACCCGATCATCCTGACCCCGAAGCATCATCACCTGAAACTGAGTCAACTCCTCACCCCTCACCAAAGCAGCCAATAACTCACCCTCATCTCCAGGGGAGTCCGACTCAGACAACTGAGAGTCCAAAAAATGCCCCAACTCCTCCAACAGCACATCCACCAAAACCCCATCAGTATCAGGCAATAAAGAATCAGCCAAATAAATTGAACCAGTCAAAGGATCATAGGCACCCACCGCCGGCTCCATATCCGCCGCCGGCAACATAATAACCTCGGGCAAATTTTCCCCAGTCAAAACATCCTTTATCTGCTCCTTTGCCAGCTCCGGGTCCACAGTTTCACCAAAAGCCGTTTTAATATAGTCATCGAACTCCGGGGCCAAGATAAAATCAGCCAACTCGTCACGAACCTCACCCCAGGCACCTTGTATCATCGGGTCTGTAACCTCAGGGTTAGAGTAGTCAGCCCCAGGGAGATAGTGGACACTTGGGAATGGGTCATCCGGAAACTCAGGCTCCGATGAATTATTTTCTTCAAAGGGTTCAGTCATAGTATTAAATTAAATTGGCAGCAAACCTGAAATAATATTATAGTACTTTTTAGGAAAATTTCCAAGCCAAAAGTCAAAAAATATAAGTCAAAAGGGAGAAGCCCCCCCTAACCACTCCCAGGAAGGGACTAACAACACCTTTCAAATTAATCAACTACATCCCCATAACCAAAACCTTGTAGGGACCTGGCATCACAAAAATGGAAAAGTTCCCACTGTAGTCTATCCAGATGAAAACCGCTATAGGACTTAGGACCAGGGAACTTGGGAGTATCTAGCTCTGTTACTGACCAGGCAAAAATAAGAACTCAGAAGAAAGTCAAGCCAAAAATTATCATAAATTTAGCGATCGCCTCACATCATCTTCTGTTAAATAGTCACAGCTAACTTCGGAGCAACCATGTATAGCTGTATTTAGTAAAAACCATATCGTGGGGGCATCTTCCCCCGGTAAAGGTACCTCATAAACCTGAAATTAGCTGAGTATTAAAAGCTTATACTCAATAATTGAGCAAGAAAGCCTGTTCAGGACCCTTGCCCTACCAAAAATTATTCATCAAAATGATAAAAAATCTCCACAGGGGAGGAGTAAAATGCTTACAAATTGAAGCGTTTAGTAACTTGTTTAATTATACCACTAAGAATAGCACCCCCCATTAAAATTCCAATAGCCGGAGTAAAAACTGGTTCCCACAGTCTATGCCAAAGGTCAAGACCTAAAGACACCCCAGAATAACGACCAATAACAGCGATCGCGAACCAAGCAAAAGCAATGATCACTAAAAATACATCTATTACCAAAAATGTATCTAACCAGTTAACTAATTTTTCTCTCATGTGAAAATTTATATCTAAAAGCAAACTCAGTCATTAATATAGTACAACTAAAGACCATAGGCAAAGAAAGAACACTGAACCTAGGAGAAACTTCAATCATTCAGTAATTAACACCCTACAAATAAGCATCAGTTCAAATCAAAAGTATTAGTTGTAGAAAAGCTTGACTTTAATATCCTCGTGCTTGTTTGTAGGGTGATATTATTAATTGTAGGCAGTCCTCGAAGCCCTTAAGATATTTACTGACATTAGTTGTAATTTTGATCAACAAACCAAGTATCAGCTTTTGAGCCTTTAAAACCCACATAACACAAACTAGAATTTTTGAGCAACCATAGTAGAGTTCAGGAACAGACAACTCTTGCTCCTACCTCCTAATTAACTGAATAATTAACCTAATACAATTCAGATCAGAGCAAAAATATTATGGCATGGAAGTATTAGATACAAAACTTAATCCGACCATGAGGTATATATTTAACAAGTATGGTATCTGTGTTATAAAAGTTATACTATTAAAACTTGTATATCGTTTATCCAACATAAGCTGTAAGCTTTTCAGTGACATACAAGCGCCAAAAAAAACCTTAACTCAACCGTGTTGTTCTAGAATATTTGTTTCTAGTCTGACCTCCTATCCTGTGCTACCTAAAAATACTTTTTGAGCAAGCCATAAATTATTGGTATATATCTATTCTGTAGGTTATACTCTCAAAAAGAATATTTAACTGAGCCATATTCCCCTAAGATTCGTATAACTCCGTAAAAACACTGATTCAGCAAACCCTAATGAATTTTTTGGTTATATTGATTATATTTGTATTATACTATCCAGAATAATATTTAACTGAACTGTATGTTTTATGGTTCCTGTTTTTCCTATTATTCCCTATTGGCTACTCCATAAAAATACTTTTTCGGTAAACCCTAATTAATTTTGCTGTATATTAATTATGTTTATACCATTACGTTTACATTTAGTCAGATTATGGTTAGTTATACCTTGGCTCAAAATCCAGATACAATCATAACTGTTAGGGGTAAAGATTCAGACAGGGCCCGTCAAAAAGCTATGGATAAGCTTGTAGAAATGATGGACTCTGGTGAAATACCAACAGAGTTAGAAAATGGATTTAGTCCGGAACAGTTTATTGAGGTCAAAGAATCAAAAGAAGTAACCAAAGAGATTATTTCTGAGGAGGAAGATGCTGTTGCTCAAGCAGTACAGACGCTTAGTGATTTTGCTGCACTTAAGATTAAAGTTGTAGAATCTCGAGAAGAAGCATTAAAGATTCTGTCTGCAATTGAGGTACTATTTACAGATGAAACTGTAACAGTTGAGGAAATTGCTAACCTTAGGGATGGTTTTAAGATACTAAAAACTTTTGCTGTAGCTAATTTACGTTACAGGGAAGCAAGAGATAAAGCACAAAAAGCTCGTGTTATCCTTGATCAAGCATTCAGTTGTGCGGAGTCAGAATTAAACCATCTTTCTAGATCCAGAAAGTAGCTCCCAAACAGATTTTGATTCCCAATTTATTAAATGTCTCTATCTGTAAATATTTACTGTATTAGTCTAGTATAAATTTAGTAATCAAAAGTGTTGCTGCTTATAAGGGTAGTATAGCTAAGGGTGATGTAATTATAGTTTCCTGTAATAAACTTATAAAATTCCTCAACCATCACCCTACTAAAAGTTACCACGGAACTTTAATTCAGTTACTTAACTTATCAGTTATCCGTTAGTCTTCTAGAGGAAAAACTAAGCTAACAGTATCTTATCTACTGTTACAGCGACAGCCTAGAAAAACTAAAGTTGATTGTTTTAAAGTTAATAAATTGAGATTTGAAACATGAAAAAAATATATTAACTACTTATCAAAAAGCCTATGCTCTATCTATACCTCTGCTAAATCATTAAATTAATAACAACCCTGAAATATTCAAATGTTTCAAGGTTGAGTCAAAAAAATTAATAGAAAATTGACACTCAACACTACGAGAATTGAGTTTTCTATACAATAAAATTGTGATTTGAATCATTGAAAATAACTGAAATATCTCATAGGAATCAAAGATCTTAGTTACTAAGACTTACTGAATAGTAATTTATACTATTCATACTAGATGTAGTTATAAGAAAATAATATTTATTTGAGATTTTTTTAAGGTACTACTGAAAACAACTTTTAATTATGTCTAAAAAACAAGCCCAATTAATCAATTTTTTGAAGTGGGAGCTGTCCATCTCAGAGTCTGCGATCGCTACTGCTTTACGGCATCAGGAAGAAGGCTGTAATCAATTGCCCATGATACTTTGGCAATATGGTCTCGTAACATTGAAACAATTAGACCAAATATTTGATTGGCTACAAACGGCCAGTGTTTAATGAATTGCTTCGCTTAAGCACCATTACACTTATTTTTTCACCTGCAGCATAAAGTATTCAGGGCTGAAAAAGTGTGTAATTAATTTTGTGTACTTGCTGAATAGTAAGCAAGAAGTTGCAGAGGGAATGAGTCTGAGATTAATGAAAATGGTAAGCTTAAATAAGTACCTTTTTCTTGAGATAATCCTGCAATGATGGCTCAAATCAAAGATTATACCTTTTAATAATTGCACTGTGAGCCTTAAGATTTAAAGACTTGAGAGTACAACGCTATATTTATTATTATTTCAATCTAATCAAAAATGAGGAACTGATTATTATTAGCCCCTCAATAGATATGCCATTTTTTCTGAAATCTATAATTTCCAAGGTATTTCCCAAACTTTGTAGGCATCAACAACTTCTAAATTCCTAATTTCAATTTGAATCCTTTTACAGATTTTTCCCCGTCTACAGCACTTTCTTCGAAAGGACTTCCTAATTTAGGTTTATCCTGTTTTTTAGGAATAGATACCCCTGGTATAACTTCTATATCTTCCTGTTGACGACGCAGTTCATAGGGTTTAATTCCATTAGATTCTGATTCATCAATATATCTGCGATAATTATCATTAGTAATTGATCTACCTTCTACTGTTTTTAGAGAGTCTCCGGATACAGTTGCTTCAGGAGGAAGACTATTTAATTGTGCTTTCGCAACATGGGTAAAAGAGAGTAAGAGTGTACTAATACCCAATATAGCAATAATTATGTTCATGATTTATTCTATTTTAAGTGAATAATTTTTGTTCTAGTATGTAAATGCCTAAAAATACTAGGGTTAGGAAAACCTCTTCTACGTCTACAAATATATTTTTAGTATAGTCACTAAATTTAAATAGTGATATTCTCTTCATAATTTATTTTATTTTGAGTGAATTTTTAATATGTAAATACCTCAAAATACTAGGGCTAGGAAAACCTATTAGACATCTCAAAATATGTTTTCAGCATAACAGTAATTTAAAATAAAATATGTTACTAATAGCATCAAAACTTATATTTAAGACTAAGAAAATCAACCTTAGCTGGCAATGAAGATTTAAACACTATTGATTTAGGAGTCGAATACTCAGGGATAAAAATAAATAGTTTAAAGATTATTATATTGACTTAAAAATTAATTTTTAATACAAGAAAAATAGCATGAAAATATCATACTTTTTTTTCAATTATTTGTCAGATTATTTTTTTTGTTATTAGTCAAATAATCATTAAAAAAATCATTAAATATTTTTCTTATTGATATACATTAAAAAAAAATATTCTGCTATTTAATTCACCTAAAAATAGCAATTAAACTATATTTTTTTGCCTTATAAATATCAAAAATAATCACAAAAATTGCTTAAAATGTGATACAATTAAAAATATGAACCTAAATACTTATTTAGATTCATAAATATTATTTTGTAGTCAGACTAATTGTGTACTAGTTGTGTATAAATAGTAATTTTTGTAGTTGACACTATTGTAAACATCACTATATCTACAGAAATATGGACTTTAGATATTATCAATTAAATTGGTATAAGACTATGTAAACAGGGCGCAGAAATTTATAAATCCTCAAACCTAATCAGGGATTAACTATTACTTCTAACCTGGAACCCTAGGGTCTCAGGTGGATTTTATTTCAAACCTTCTGAGTAGTGCAATTGCCAACTCTGCAATACCATTTTATGTACTTCTATCAAAGGCATATTTTCCTGTCTAGCTAATGCAGCACAATCTTCATATTCCGGTTGTACATTCACAATTTTCTCCCCCTTCTTTGCTACTTTTAGTCGGATGGCTCCATATTCTGTTTGCACCTGATGAATTTCTCGCTTCAAAATACTCCGTTGTTGAATAGAGCAACGAATACCCAAAGTCGTAGTCTCTTGAAATATTACTTCTTCACAAGCAGACAACTTTTCTGGTGTACAAATAACAGTTAGTAAAACTCCCAAACGAGATTTCTTCATAGTTACAGGCTGACTAAAAACATCCAAGGCTCCCGCAGCAAACAGAGCATCAAAAGTATAAGCGATAGTTTGAGGAGAACAATCATCTATTTGAGTTTCCAACACTGACACAGTTTCTAGGTGAATATCTTGAGAAGTGGGAGCATCAGATTTTGTAATTTGAAAATTTTGAGTACTAGCTTTTCCTTCACCGATCCATAAGCGAAGAATATTAGGAATAGCTAAATTCTGGGAACCTGCTCCCAAACCTACTCGTTCCAAAAACATTGGCGGTGGTGGACCAAAACTACTAGCAAAAGTACAAGCGATCGCGCTACCTGTAGGAGTACACAATTCTTTTTCCAAACCATTACTATAAATCGGAACATTATGCAACTCCCAAAGTTTGAGCACTGCTGGTACAGGTACAGGTAATCGACCATGAGCTGCTTTAACAGTTCCTCCACCAATAGGCAGAGGTGAACAATACAGTAAGTCAATGTCCAACCAATCTAACCCCAAACAAGTTCCTACAATATCAATAATTGCATCAGTTGCCCCCACTTCGTGAAAATGTACTTGCTTTGGGGCAATACCATGTACAGCCCCCTCTGCTTCTGCTAACTTACGAAACACTTTTAAACTCCAATCTTCAGCACGTTGGGGCAACCCTGCTTTTTTGATTAATGCTTCAATTTCTGGCAAATGGCGGTGATGAGTATGATGATGTTTTTTTGTGCTAGATTTATTTTCTAAATTATGAGTGTGATGATGGTCATGGTGATGATCAAAAGTCAGAGGTTCCCCGTCTTCAGGATTTGCATGAATAAGTCTAACATGAAATTTTGTAGCAACTAAACCATTACGATGGACTTTCTCAGCACTTAACTGATATTCTTGAGAAATACCCAACAGATTTAGTTTTTCTATTAGATAGTTTAGAGGAACACCAACATGGACTAAAGCACCCAGACACATATCGCCTGCAATACCAGTGGGACATTCAAAATAAGCTATTTTGTTCATAAATTAGGGAACTTAGTTATCAGTTATGAGTAACTCCTACTGAATTAGGAGGCAAAAAAATACTAGAATCTTCTTATAATAAGGAGAGCCTTTATCCTTAATATTTTAGGACTACCCAAAGATAATAGTTTCAATTTAACTTTTAACTTTTAACTTTTAACTTTTAACTTTTGATTAAAAAATAAGGTCTCTGCCTTTTTTAAGGGGATGAAGAAAATATTCGATTCAGTATTTCAAGCATAAGGTTTTAATGGTTGGTACTGATAACTGATAACTGAAATAACTTTTGGCTAAAAAAAATGGCAACTTTTTACGAACTTCATCCTGATACTCCCCAAAATAGACGTGTAGAAAAAATTATCAATGATCTTAAAGATGGGGCAGTAATGCTTTATCCCACAGATACTGTTTACGCAATAGGTTGTGACCTCTATGTTAAATCTGCTGTAGAAAAAGTTAGACAAATTAAGCAATTGTCTAATGATAAGCCTCTGACATTCCTCTGTTCCTCTTTGTCCAACATTGCCAATTATGCTGTGGTGAATGACTCAGCCTACCGGATTATTAAACGTCTAATTCCTGGCCCTTACACATTTGTGCTGCCTGCAACCAAGTTAGTCCCACGTCTGGTTATGAGTCCAAAACGTAAAACAACCGGTATTCGGGTTCCTAATAATCAAGTTTGCTTGACCTTATTAAAGGCCTTAGACAATCCTATTATTTCCACATCAGCTAACATTACCAGTGATGCAGAAGGAATAGCTCCAATAAAGGTAGAAGTAGTCACGGGTAAAGCAGAGTTGTTTGATTGTCTAGAAAATCTTGTGGATATAATTGTAGATGATGGTTCTGACTCAATATATCAAGTATCAACTATCCTTGACTTAACTGGCCATCAGCCAAATCTGATTCGTCAAGGTCTTGGAGTTGAGGCTGTAATATCTCTGATTAGTTAATACAGCAATTCTCACTGCTGGAAGGGTTAACATTTAGTAGGCAATGTTCCTACACCATAAGAGTTTTACTATTCACAACTTGTACTTATGATGTACGATCAGATACTGTATTTGCTTTTTGAGGGCTTATAGCATTTCTCAAAAAGTTTTTTACTTGCAATTTGAGTAAGGGGACTCACTCCTAGCCCCAATAGTGGAAGACTAGGAACGTTCTATACAATGCCTATATAACACAAGAATAATTGAGATACTCCTGGTCAATAATTATCCAAAAGGTTGTTATGCCTATGTTAATTACTCAATAATTTAAGTATGACTTAAGTTTCAAAAATATTGTATAATAATTAGTATTACAAAACCTAACAAAAAACCGGGTTTACTGCCCTGACTATTGTTTTTCCTACTAATCTGAGGCAAGACCCGTGAATGCCTGTAGAGATATTACTACCAAATCTTACGTAGAAAGAGGAAGTAAATGTTACAAAGATCATAACCAATAATGTTTTACAATAGTTTAATGAAGCACTTAGTTGTAGCACTATCGTTCCATAGCATCTTAATAGATATCTCCAGAAAAGGTAATCAGGCCTTTACTCCGCTGTTCTAAAATTGGTATTTCTGGAGTGGTCTAATATTGCTAAGTGTTGAAACTCAGTCATAAATTACTTCTAACTTCTGATTTCTGACTTATCCATAGCGTTATATATGCCACCTCTCTAACAGATACACAGGTGTTACTGTCAATTGAATAATTGTCACAGTTGCTCTAATTGACTCGGTTTGATGAATAAAGCTTTTATTTTCAATCTATATAAACCTTTCACAGGCTTTTGACATGAATCCGGAAAATATATTTCTGATCGTGAACTTCAAGAATTCATTATGAGTAATAAAACCACATTATAAAAGTGGAACTTTCCTTTGGAAATAGTTGGGTGAGCTTTCCTATAGTTATAAATGTAGAGGCAAGGAACAAATCACATAGATTTCAATCAATATCAAAAACTCTACTATTTTGTAAACTTAGGTTGCTTTTTCAAAAGATAAAATAAAATGACTCTTAAGACTACTTACTCTTTTAACTCCCTAACCAACAACTCTACTACTGCTCTAGAAGTTAGTAATATCCAAGTTGAAGATCAAACTACAGCAAATAATTTACTCGCAATGGATGTTGAAACTTTAGCTGCTGTAGTCTTAAAAGAATTGCAAGGCGCTGCCAAAACTAAACCGGCAAAGGCTGAAACTGTTGCTTTACGTATAGCTAAAGAAGTAGAACGAGTTTGCTTTAAAAGTCATCGGATTCAAAATTCTGGTGAAGTTCGTTCTTGGCAACTTAGTTTAGCCCGTCATCGCTGGCAAAAGTGCTTACAATATTACAAACTCGGTTCTAAACAAGGTCGAGTAGAATTACACTCTCTGTTAGCTTCTATAGTTTATCGTCATATTGCTTCTTTGGCAACACAGTTAAATTTCCAAGGTCGCTATAACCTAATTGAGGATTTTTTACAAGGGTTTTATATTGAGTCTCTACGAGCTTTCCGCAGAGAACACGTTCTAGAGCAAGATTATACTCCTAAATTTAAGTTAGAATTGGCAGAGTATATGGCGTTTACTGAGCAGTATGCTAAACGTCAAATCGGTTTGCCTGGTAGAAATCGTCAGAGATTAATTGTGCTCAGAGCGCAGGGTTTTGCAAAAGGTCAACCTCCTGAAACTGCTCTTGATATTGAAATGGCGGTTGAGTCTCCCAAAGGTGAAGAGGCAGAAAGTTTTAGTCGTTCTTATGCAGTACAACAAGTTAGAGAACAAATGGTTTCTGAAACTGTTGACCCCGCTGAAGCTGTATTACGCGATCGCGTGGTTTCTGAATTGATTAATTACTTGAGCGCGGCTGGTCAAGAGCAATGTATTGATTATCTGCGCTTAAGACTACAAGATTATCAAGCATCTGATATTGATCAAAAGTTGGGTATAACTTCTCGCCAACGGGATTATTTACAGCAGCGTTTTAAGTATCATGTGGAAAAGTTTGCTCGTTCTCAAAATTGGCAGCTAGTGCATCAGTGGTTAGGTGCTGATATCGACCAAAAATTAGGTATGACTACTGAGCAATGGGATGCTTTCTTAGTTACACTTTCAACTGAGGAGCAGCAAATTTTACAACTTAAGCGAAAAGGTGAAGATGAAAAAGCGATTGCTACTGCTATCAAATGTACTCCTAAAAAGTTACAGAAGCATTGGGCTAAACTTTTGGAAATGGCTTGGGGCTTTCGCAATAGAAATAACAGCTAAGACCAAGTTTAAATAAGGGGTGGGCATTTGTATTCTGAATGTTTGCGATCGCCTATCCTTTGAATTAATTGGCTATTTGCTCTCTTTTTTTTATCATTTAGAAAAAAAATGATACGAACGCTGATTCTGAAAGGTTGGCACTTTCTGAGGTGCAACTCGCTCACCCGGACTAAATAAATTTATTATTGACAACTCAAAGTTTCATTCAATTTATTCGTAAGGATTTATCTCAGAGCAATACAGCTATCAGACTTGCTCCGCCAACACTTCGGTACTCACCCTTGCTAACGTCTGGAAATATTATAAGCTTGATAACAAATCAAACTATACTAAAGTTAAGGCATCAATAGCAATTACTTTTACGTTTACATTTATGTTCATCCAGCTTGCCAGAACCGCCTCAAGTTTTCATCTCTACAATAGGGAGTTTCTTTATTGTTCCCATGCTACCATGTTAGACTGCATCTTTTCGTTGCTCAATCGTCGTTTTACCCCTAGCTGGATAGCTTTTTCATAACACTTGTGCTGATATATAAGCTCCATAAACTAATACTTGGGTAATGATTGATGACGTTTGCATTATCTAACTGCATCAACCTGAAAATAGTTGATTTTTTATTCAATAAAAAACTCAAAATAACTTTTTATTATTATCTTTTATTTAACTATAATTTGAAATGATTGAACACACCGCCAGAACAGTTTTTTCTGCAAAAAAGTACAAAAAAGAGAAAAAGCCTCTTTTAAGAGTATTGACACAAATGTGATTTTGCTTCTCGCGTTTCTTAGCATTTTTACGAATATGTTGGGATTAGCACTCTGGAGATTTTATACTTTTTCCCTTTTATTCCCTATCTCTCGACTTATCATTCATCCTACAAATATGCAACGCCCTATAGAGAAATTAACTGCATATTTATCTCCAAATTCCGACCATTAAATTAAACTAGCCATCACTAACCAAGGATTTTCTGGGGGTAATTTGTCATTAAACGGTAGTTCAAAATTTTCTGGTAGAGTTTCACGCTGGCCTACTTTTTTGTACATGGTGAGTGCAGTATAGAGACTTAGTTTTTTATCTATTGTAGCTGAAAATCAGGTACAATTTATGATTATAAATGCCTTAAATTATGACTATGTAAGTTTTTTAGAGTTAATCAGCAAATTCTAAGTAGGTCAGCATGAATAAAGATTAAAATAAAAAATATGAAAAAGAGTATAAAAGAAACTCCTCAAAAAGTTTTCAGTGTTTTAAGTTTTTCTTGCTATTGCATTGATTATTAAACCTACTTACTTAGGTTATATAGGTAATAAATAAATATAAAAATTGTTAAAGCTATTTTTACATTACTCTTTAATATTCTCTATACTTTCCATTTATTGAATTTTTTATTCAGGACTTCAACAATTTTTATTGTGGGTATTCAGAGAGATATGATATCAATATCTAAATCATTCCAATATATATAAGCTTGTCAATATTTTTGATTTCTTTTATAAGGTAGTAATTCCACTATATTTACCATGATTTAAACAAAATATTTTATAAATTTTTTGGGATTAAAAAAATTATCAAATTTCTACATCAATTTACTTGATATTTATGGATAAATACATGATTGTAGTTTAATTATTAACCTTATAAAGAAAAGGAGTATTGACAAAATATTATAGAAATTTTAAGTAAAGTTCTTAGAAATTTAGTTAGAAATCATTCATAGCCAGATAATTCATAAGAAGTTTGAGAAATGAAGTTAATCTTACTCTTAAAATAATAAATAATGACTAATAAAAATAATACTAATGTTCATACAGACATTGTCGTTCATAAAATAATCCATTCAAGAGGTTGATCATCTCAGTAACTGGCAGGTTGAGTATATGATTCCATATTTAGGAAATTTCTAAAAAACTTAAAATTATCAACCGTAGTACAAATTTGATATAGATGCTGTCTTTAAGTTCACCATTATTTGAATTATTGACAACTACGATTTTTGTCAGCAACTTTGTCTTTAATCTCTTTAGCTGTTTTTGCCAGAGTCAAAGAGCTTTCCGCAATATCTACAGGTAGTCTTGGTATATCTGCTAAGGAAGCACGAGATAAATCCAACAAAAGTTGACGTACCTTTCCCACCCATTCTAGGGAATCTGAAGGAATAATTAGACTATCAGCTTTTTCTTGGATACTTTTAGCTTTATTGGCCAGTGGTAGAGCTCTTTCAGCAACATTTTCTGGTAGTAATGGTTGATCTGAAACAGAAGCACGAGCAATCTCAAGCAACAATTGATGAACTTTCTCTATCCAGTCAGTATCTGAGTAATGGGAATTTAAATTATTCATAACTAGTGCTAATTTGTTTCAAAATATGAGAAGTAACATTTTTTTGAGAGGGAAATTTTTACTTTTCAGTTAATTGCCAGACCCCATCCCAATCTTTTGAAGGAAGTTCGGCCTGAAATAGCTGACAACGACCAACGTGTAACTTGGCTGCTTTATTCTTTGGGTCAATATTCAGAACTTCTCTAAATTCAGCTTCAGCAAGTGCAAAAGCTTCTTTAATAGAATTATCTGTTAAGTTTTTCTCTTTGGATGGCCTCAAATAATACTCCCGTCCTTGATGATAGTGACCAACAATCTGATGTTGTTTGTCAGTCAATTCTTGTTTGAGATCACCTTCCTTAAAGCCCAAAAGTTCATATATTTTGACAGGTTTACTTTTTCCCTTCACAGTAATTAAGTCTAGCTCCCGAACCCAAAGCAATTCTTTGTAAGGTTGATAAGTATTATCACTAATAATCAAATCTGTACCATACTGTTTACTTGTACCTTCAAGGCGAGAGGCCAGGTTAACACCATCTCCAATAGAAGTTAGCTCCATACGTTTACTAGAGCCAATATTACCACTAACTACTTCGTCTGAGTGAATCCCTATACCAATACTGATGGCCTTTTTATCCTTAGCTAGACGATCTTTATTAAACAGCTGCAAGCGTTGGCGCATTTCTACAGCAGTTTGCATGGCATATAAAGGATGATCTTCTAACGGAGCTGGAGATCCAAAGACTGCCATTATCGCATCTCCTATATATTTATCAAGAGTGCCTTTGTATTTGAAAACAACATCTACCATTTCTTCAAAATATTCATTTAACAAACTGACCACTTGTTCAGCACTCATGTTTTCTGTCAAAGTAGTGTAACTACGAATATCACTGAAAAGTACAGAAACCTGTTGAAGTTTACCTCCTAAACCAGTGTCACCACTTGCTAATAATTGTTCTGCGACTTTTGGTGTCATGTAACGATACATCAAATTTTTAACTTGCTTTTCTCCTGTTATATCTTCCATCACTATCAACACACCATTCACCCTCTCCGGTTCCAAAACATCAATCATTGAGTTAATTGACAAATTAATACTTTGAGGAGGTAAATCTCCTTGAGGCAATAAAGTTTGATCTGGGTAATACTGCTGGTACTCTTTACTCTCATTAGGGGAAAGTGCTACATCTAACCATTTAGAAAATTCACCTTCTTTAAGGCGAACCAAATCTTTTACAGATTTACCTTCTAGTATATCTGTATAACTAATACCTAGTAAATCTCTAGCGCTTTCATTTGTAGCAATGACTTGACCTTTTTTGTCAGTAGATATTACTCCATTGGACAGACTGCGCAAAATATCCTTTTGCCTTTGTTGTTCTTGTTTGACTGTATCAAATAATTTCGCGTTTTGAAGAGCTACCCCTGCTTGAATATTAAAAGCCTTCATAAACTCTAAATCATCACGATTAAAACTAGCTTTCCATTGTTCTGGTGCATTAGGCCAATTAGCGGGGTTATAAGCTGGATACTCTCCTTGTTTCTTTTTATTAACCAACTGAGTCACACCAATTAGTTCATTATTATCATTAAAAACAGGCATACACAATAGACTGCAGGTACGATAACCTGTTTTTTCGTCTGTTTCTTTGGCTGTAACTGAACGAGAATCTTTATAAACATCAAAAGGAATTAGTAGTGTTTCACCAGACGTGGCAACCATACCAACGAAACCTTGGTTTTTATCTATTCGGATTTCGGTTCGCTTACCATCAATTAAGATTTTTGTCCAGAGTTGATTTTTATCGTTATCTATAAGCCAGATGGTACTACGATCTGCATTCATCAGTTCCCGGGCCTGATACATGACTTTGTCTAGGGTATCTTCTAAGTCTAGGCTACTTTTGCTAAGGGAGTCTACAGCTTTCATTAAAGCTTCTGCTGCCCTTTGTCTTTGGGTGGCTGCATAAAATGATTTAGAAGATTCTAGTATGAGACTAATAGAAGGAGCAAATTCATTAAATACTCTTTCATCTTCTTCGGTAAATCCATTGACATCTATTTTGTCTTCTAAGAGTTCATATTTTTCTACATCTTGTTTTAACTTATTTAGAAGTTGAACAACTGCAATTAAATCTCCAGTTTCTTCTTTTAATAATGGCAGTACTACCATAGTGTAAGTTCGATATCCGTTTTGTTTGTCGAGTTTTTTCGCACTCGCTGAACGGGGATCATCATAAAAATCATAAGGTATGTTAATGACTTTTTTTGCTTGAGCTGATTCGCCAGCTATTCCCTCATTGGCTGGAATTCTTAACTCTAATGGTTTTCCATTAGCTCCTTGAGCAACTGTTGACCAAAGTTCATTCTTTTCTTCATCTAATAACCAAATTGTTGTTCGGTCTGCATTCAATAATTCTCCTGTTTTGAGAGTAATTGAACGTAACATTTCATGGAGAATAGCATCAAATCCTTGAGCTTCTAACAAATTATTGAGCATCCCAAGGGTTTGATTCACTGTCTTTAGTTTTTCTTCAACATCTTTAACAACTCCAACAAAAGTATCTTTTGTTAAAGGAGCCAGAAATTCTGAAAAATTAGCCCCAGAACCAGAATGAACTAATGCACTATTTTCGTTAACTGTTGATTTACTTTGAGAATTATCTCCATTACTGCTATTAATTTGAGAATTTTTATAACCAGAATTATCTTGAGGGAGAGAAACATCATGGCTACTACCCTCTACAACTACTTTCACTTCTATTGGAATTTTATCTTCTTTTGCTATTTGATTTGAAGATGTAGATGTCATAACGTTTTAATTAATTGATATAAGTATTGACATTGGATGCTATTTTTTGTCTGCAAAATTAAGATTTTTATATAATTTTCACTCCATTTGTTAATTAATATTAAGAACTTAAGGCTTTTAAAGCTTCTATAAAAAACTATACTATAGTTTAACATAACAAGTAATTTTCATTGGTTCAGTTTTCATAACTTATTCTTATGTATTTATCAAAATAATGGGCTTCTACCCTACTTTCTCATTAATGGCAACAAAAGTATCTATAGATACTTAGATTTAATTTTTTTGTTCTTAATGAAGAATAATTTATTTCATCTATTAAGGTTTTTTTTGCTTTTTCAAGGTAAATTACCAATTTTTAGAGGGCATAAATCAATAGAAGTTAATCTAAAAGGGAAAAGAAAAATACGGTAATAAGCTAAAAATGGGTAAAACCTTAAATATCTGACTTAACTAACTTGTTTGTTAGAGGTTAAACCATTAATATATAAGATTTAGAGGTTATTTTTGATATATTTTTACTCAATCCCTAATCATTATTCCCAAAATAACCAGTAATATCCGCACTACTCCTTTCCCGCTAGAAGATTACCTATCATGTAGTATAAACATTACAAAAGCTAATTAGAGCAGCAAAACGATAAAACCTTTATCTGATAGAATGGTTCAATCTAGCGATCGCGATCTTAGATACTCAATTATGGCAAAAACTATAATACAAACCCCAAAAAGAATATTTACCAGAACAATTATTGGTACTTATTTCTACTTTAATCTAGCTACGCTAAAGTACAAATATACCGAGTTAGATTTTGGACTTGTTCAGTTGTCTGAAGTTGATTAAATTGGAAAATTTTTTCTAATATACCCTTAAACTTGTTGAATATTTACATCCCAGGAAAAGTGATTTAACAGTTTAAGTCTTAAAAGATGAATAATATATTCAACTCAATTAAAATTAGGAGAATATGTTGGAGTATGAATAAAATCTACAACAATTTTATCTGAATATTTGAGCATTAATGAGATGAAATTTCAATTAAAATTTCATTTTATTTTTATCTGTCTAGTCCAGAGCTAAAATAATAGTCAATTTATCAAATCCTTCTGTTAAAAAATCTTGAGTTAATTGTAAAAAGTCATCCGAAACTTCCTCTGTTTTAGATTTTTCTTTGAATTTTAAATACTCTTGAGCTGTAAAGGCATCAACTGAAATCATTCCATTCAATTTATTTTTACCTCCCTTCTCATTACTGGGTACTTCGGGAGCTGTATTTTTTTTCTGCCCATCTGTAAAAAATACTTGAGCGCTCATAAACAACAAATTCATCAAAAAATACTATTTTTTCTTTCTCTTTTTTAGATGCCAATTTTTTTTAGACTTAAAATAAATGTTTTTTGCTGTTCTTGGCTGGCATTAGCATAATTTATATGGGCTTTTTGACTGATAAATTTAATGCATTTAAAACTTCATATATTCTCATTATTTTCAGTTTTACTCCCTATCTTAATTAAATAACATTACTAATAATTTTACCAGCTCCATTTGTTTCTATCTACCCCATAATCTCTAGGCAATTCTTCCAGTATCATTCTTTTTAATTCCTGTTTCTGCTCTATCTTTAATCTTAATGATACTTGGTGAGTGATTGGTGCTACTAAATTCTTTAATCCTCCTTCTAAAAATTAATCTATTCAAGTAGATAAAGTTTGATAATGACAATCTAATAAATCTGATACTTCTGTTCTAGTTTTTCCTTCATACAAGTATTGAATTGCCAAGAATCTTTTCCTTAAATATTCTTGTTGACACTTGTAGTACAATTATGGCCACAATTCTAAATTTAATTAGCGATCGCCTAACCTAAAAGTTTTATTCCCTAAAGATTTAATCATGATTCATCCCTTATTACCTATTATGTAATAACATATGTTAAATAATAGGTAATTTTCTAGCAGGAAGGGAGTAGCAGTATTAGTCTGTGGAGTGACGATTAAATTACAAATAGGTTTAGTCTTGGTTTTTTGTGCGATAAAACATAAACCATTAGCCTCCTTCAGAGGAGTGTCCCTCACCGTGAGGTTCAGGGATTATGTTTTGTCACTTAAGGGCAATATCAGTAGGATGTCAAAGATTTACTATTCACCTCCAAAACTGGAACTAGAAATAGGAGTAATCGAATTTTTCTCGCGTTTAGTTGCGGCTTGAGTTAAAAGAGATTCTGCAAAAGCAATAGCTTCTTGAACTGATCTACCACTAGCTAATTGTGCGAGCTCTTCTCGTCGTTGATAATTATCCAGGCTTTTCACTCTAACTATTGTTCTCTCCTCAGAATTGTGATCATTTGAATCAACATTAGCTACTTGCTGAATTACTTGCTTGCTAACATTAAAATGATGGTCTGCCATTGCAGCAACTATAGGTTGGTGAGTTACACATAGAACTTGATGTTGGCGACTAAGTTGGTGTAACTTTTCTGAAATAGCTCCTGCTACTCTTCCTGAAACTCCTACATCTATTTCATCAAAAACTAGAGTATCTGATGCTTCAATTTGAGAAAAACAAGCTTTCAGTGCTAATAAAAACCGACTCATTTCTCCTCCAGAAGCAGTTAAATTTAGAGGTTGTAGTGGTTCACCAGGATTAGAACTAAAACAAAATGTAAGGTGGTCAGCACCTGTAATTGTCGGAGTAATAGAAGTAATTTGTACCTTAAATTTCACTTTCTCCATAGCAAGGGGCTTTAATTCTTCTACCAAATGTGTTTCCAATTTAGCAGCAGCACTATGGCGTTGCAAACTAAGTTCGTGACATTTATTTTGTAATTCAATCTGATCTTCTTGATATACTTTTTCTAGTGCTTCAAGGGACTCTCCTCCTTCAAGTAGTTCTTTAAGTTCTGCTTGTATTCTGTGATAATAATTAATGCCTTCTTCTAGAGTGGGTCCATACTTACGACAAATTTGTTTAAGTTCTTGAATTCTTTCTTCTACATCCTGTAATCTTTGAGGATCTGCTTCTAATTGCTCACCATAACTGCTAATTTGTCGGCTAGCTTCAACAACTTGAGCTAGAGCTTCACTAATCATTTCTGATATTGATTGTAATGTGCAGTCGTAGTTTACCATATCATTTAATATTGTTTCTGCTTTTCCTAAAAGATCTGCTGCTGCTGAATTATCACCTTCATTTTGATATAAAGCTTGATATATTTGATAACTTTGATGTTGCAGTTCAACTACATGACTAAGGCGTTGACTTTCTTGTATTAGTTGCTCTAATTCTTGAGGCTCAGTAAGATTAGCTTTATCTAATTCTTGTACCTGGTATTCTAATAAGTCTATTCTTTGTAAACGTTGCTGCTCTGACTGGCGACGGTTTTCTAACGCTACTTTGGTTTTTTGAGCTTTTTGATAGCTAATATTTACGGCTTCTCGACATTTGAGTAGGGAATAACCACCATATAAATCAAGCCATTCTCTTTGCAGATTAGTATTTCCCAATTGTAAAGTCTGGCCTTGAGCTGTAATCTCTACTAAGCGATCGCGAAGTTGGTCTATTATTTTCCGGTTAACTAGAACCCCATTTACACGAGACCTTGTGCGCAGGGAGTCTTGAGTTACAATAATTTCGCGACTACAAATTACTAATGTATCATCTACCGGATCTATTTCTTGACCTCTTAACCATTCAGCTAGATCTGGATTAATTTTAAAGGTTGCTTCTAAAATAGCTCGTCTAGTTCCTGTTCTGATAATACGACGGTCTATCTTAGCACCTAGGGCAGCATTAAGAGCATCTAAGATAATGGACTTTCCGGCACCTGTTTCACCTGTGAAGACATTTAGACCGGAACCTAATTTTAGTTCGAGATGGTCTATGAGGGCAAAGTTATTAATGCGAAGAGATATAAGCATTTATTCAAGGAAGGAATAGGGAATAAGATCAGATTCAATATTTGCTCTTGACTTTTATTCTTCTTCAATTGCTTGAAGTGAGTTAGGTCAAAAGTCAAAAATTATTTTTGAGTGTATAGTTTGAATCCCCAATTTTTCTGGATGCATTCAAAATAAAATTATAATTATTATATATACATAAAAATTACCAATTAAGGTTATGCTTGATTTTCTTATAATTAAAAAAAAATTATATTTTTGGCAAAATGTCATGTGATAAATATAGAAAAATATTGAAAATTAAATAGGTTTTATATATTATCAAATACTGAAATTATTTGTTTGCTAAGTATCACTCATATAAGTTTTATAATACTATGTAATGCTATGCAAATATGTGATATATGTGTACAAGATGAAAATATTTTGTGAGCAATTTTGACATTTTTTTTATAGTAGTATATTAGCCTATTTAGGGACTTAAGTTTATAGTCTCATTCAAGTAAGTAAGTAGATATAAACAAAGGTTTGTATAAAAAAAATAAAAATAACCCATAACCAACTTTTCGACTATAAATTAGCTGCGGGCGAATCTCCATTACTATTTTATAGAAAACTCAATCCACTTACAATTGATCATATTGTAGACAATATCCAGATGAATATTGGATACTTTGACATATTTACTTATAATTTAAAATAGGTCAATTAAGTTTGAGGTAATGTTATGACTCCAAATCCTGCAATAATGACAGCTGTGGAGAATCTGGACTACCGTGTTACTTTAGGGGATGTAGCAGCTCAAGCTGGATTAGATATTAAAGTCGCAGAACAAGCATTATTAGCTTTAGCTACAGATGCTGGTGGTCATTTACAAGTATCAGAATCAGGAGAAATTGCTTATTTATTTCCCAATAATTTTAGAAGTATTTTACGCAATAAATTCTGGCGCTTAAGATTGAGAGAATGGTGGGAAAAAGTTTGGCGAATATTGTTTTATTTAATTAGAGTTTCTTTCGGATTTTTATTGATACTTTCTATAATAATTATAATGGTTGCTATTGCCATCATTGTTATTTCAATTAACTCTAGTAGTGAACAAAATGACTCATGTGAAGGGGAAAATAATTCGGGCGCTAGTATGGGATTTTTTCCGCGGTTTGGATTTAATCCTTATTGGTTGTGGTTGTTTGATTGGGGATACTACGATCAACCCTATAGATATCAACGTAAAAATCAAAGAAAAACAAATAAATCTTTTATTCCAAAAAAAGAAAATGAAATGAATTTTTTGGAGGCTATATTTTCTTTTCTCTTTGGAGACGGGAACCCTAATTACAATTTAGATGAGCAACGTTGGCAGGCGATCGCTACTGTAATTAAAAATAATCAAGGTGCAGTAGTTGCCGAACAAATTGCTCCTTATTTAGATGATTTAGGGAAAGAATATGCTGTAGAATATGAAGAGTATATTTTACCAGTATTAATTCGTTTTAATGGTCGACCAGAAGTTAGTCCTGATGGTCAAATTGTTTATCATTTTCCTGATTTACAAACAACAGCAAAACAATGGCATTTTGAACCTGTTTCTACTTATTTAATAGAAAAAAAATTGCGTTTTAGTAAAGCCAATTCTAATCAAATTATGTTGGCAATTGGATTAGGTGCTGTTAATTTTATTGGTGCTTTAGTTTTAGGTTCATTGTTAGAAGATGATAGAATGATAGAGCAGATTGGGTGGATTATTAATTTTGTTGAAGTTATTTATCCTGTGCTACTAGCTTATGGTATTAGTTTTCTAGTATTACCATTCATTCGTTATTTTTGGGTACAATGGCGTAATGGTAAAGTTGAGAAAAGAAATCAACAAAGAAAAAACAGAACTATTGCTTTAAACCAAGCTAGTAATCTGTTAATTCGGAAAATTGATTATGCTAGAGAATTTGCAAAAGAAACAATTATTAGTAATCAAGATTTGGCCTATACAACGGAAAAGAATATCCTAGAACAGGAAGCTGAACAGACAGATAAAATTGATGCTGAATGGCAAAAAAGATTGAATCAATCAGATGTTTAAAATATTAGTAAAAGTTGTGAAGCATTCATAATTTACATTGTAATTTTCGGGCGTTTAAATATGAGGTAATTATTATCAGATTTTGAGTTATGACTAAAAGTGACTAATTCCCATCCTTGATCACCCAAATAATTAACGAATTCGTATAATGTTTGATTTTTCCATTCTCGCCATTCTTGACCATTTATATATATACTAATCAGCTTATCTCCAAAAGGATAAGGGCTTGCTTCTGCTAATAGATATTCCCACTTTTGCATTTGTTATATAAAAATATGGAACTATTTCTAAGATAATTTTTAAGAGATGTGAGGGCTGATATAATTTTCTAGCAATTAGCCGGCCTTTTATTATCTATCAGGTTTTTTATGCCTAATAGAACCTTGGGTTTGAGACTGCTTAATTTATTTATAATCTATTTAATTAATATGTGAAACTCTAAATCTTATATAGCAGTTATCAAGTCAATGAAATAGGCCTAATTATTTATCAATATAATATTGGTAATACCAAATAATTGATTAATATTTATGACAAAAACTATTACCAATGAAGAAGAAATAAGCAAAAAGAAATAAGTAGAAAGGTATCTTTCAAGTTCAAAAGATTAATAATATAATAAATTTTGAGAATATAGTCAAAATTAATGTTTTTTTTACTAAAATCATAATTTGCTTTTTCATAGTGGGTATTGACTTCAAAGTCGAAAGTGCTGGATAAAAAGGCGAAAGCTCATGAGTCCCCAAAGCACTAGCCAAGATTGTTCTAATTGTGGTAGTCATGTTGATCAAAACTTAGGAGGTTTGAAGTATTTCAAAGGTCTACACTATGGTCATTCAATGCCGAGAGATTGGAACAGCGCTTTGGGGAATTGGTGAAAAGCACGCTTTAAGTACGATCTGTCTCAATAGTTCTCCTGTTAAACTGCTACAAAAGCTTTTGCCGGAAATGGCCAGAGTTTATCTGCTGAAAAAGTAAAGAAACAACTTAAAAATAAAATTAATTCTTGCCTCTATTACAGCATATTAATAAACTGAGATGTAAATGGAGCAATAAATATCAAAAAACAGGGTACTAGAGCCTTCCGTTATTAGAGTTTTGTTAAGTCTGATAATATGCCGGGACGATGAAACAACCCTACACCAAATATCGTAAAGTTGGCGAGGAGTATCTTATCGAACGTCAATTTTTGCTAAAGTTACCCCTTGGTAATAGTACAATAAAATTTGGTAGTAGTTATATCCATTCCTGGCTAAACTGTAGGCTCCCCATTGACTCATTCCTACAGCGTGACCAAAGCCTTTTCCAGTAATTTGAAAACTGGTAGGAATTTGTTGAGCAACAGTTTTTTTGCCACTAACAGTAAATCTGGTACTTTTTAAACCTAGAGCTGCTGTAATATCTGTGCCTTTAAGAGTTTTAACCCCTGCATCACCTAAAACTTTAATAGAAATAACACTACCGTGAGGAGTAGTAGTCTGGGGTGTCATGGAAATAATATTTCCAACTCCTGAGATTCGTTGCCTTAGTTCTGCTTGAGAGAATGATTTAGTCCATTCATAAACTGGGGCATCTTGATCAAAGTCAGGAACAGCTCGGAGGTAGGGCAGTGGGTTTGACCAAATATCTTCTACATTTTCTGTGTGCCCTCCAGAGGATGAATGAAATAAAGCTAAAATAATTTCACCATTGTAAGTAAGCACTTGGCCTTGGGTGGCATCAACAGCAGCATAAGTTCCTGGAGATTCTGTTTTAATTCCTTGATAGACTTGCCAGAATTGGTTATCGCCTAGGTCATAAAAATTGTTACTATTTTCTTGACGTTTCTTCAGAGCGTAAGACCTGGCAGC
This sequence comes from Trichodesmium erythraeum IMS101, assembly GCF_000014265.1. Lineage (NCBI taxonomy): Bacteria > Bacillati > Cyanobacteriota > Cyanophyceae > Oscillatoriales > Microcoleaceae > Trichodesmium > Trichodesmium erythraeum. Next base: position 1,047,968 of record NC_008312.1, on the reverse strand, counting down.
AACAGCTTGAGCTTTGAGGGCTTCTTGTGGCCAGTTACTATTCATTTCCGCTCCAATGACACTATAGAGATATTCTTCAAAGTTGACATAATTAATAGCAGTGATACCTCCTTTGTGGGGAATAATATGGGTGCGACCTCGATACCAGCGATCGCCTATCCATACATAACCTTCTGCTTTGGGTTCGATCCACATTTGACCGGATATCCAGTTGGCTAAAGCTACTTTTCCTGATTGAAGTTCTGCTAGAAAACCTTTAGTTGGTTGTAGTTCCCCAATTTCCCTACCGGAACCATCTCTAACTATTGCGTTTGTGGAACTCCCTATTTTAACTTCTTTAACTCCTTCCATTATGGCAATTCGCAATATTAGGGAGCCTTGGGCAGGGGTAATCATTAGTACCCATGCTAAAATAGATGTCCACCAATAGGCTTTTAAAAGTTTAGTAGTACGAGTAACAAAAAAAGTAAATAGTAATCCAGAACTCATGTTTGTTTAATGTTTTGATTTGATCTCAATGTTGGTTGAAGACTCTTAATCTCCTGTAAGGGCACGTCATAAGGGAAAACCAATCAAAATGCTGGTTTTAATATAAATAGATAATCCTCAGAATATATATATTTAATCAGTAAGCAGTAAATAGTAAGCCATAAATGCTCGAAAAACATGTTACAAAATTTGTATTTTAATCGAACATCGTCCATCAGGAGAATTTTTAGTTGTTTTTTTTAAATACAACAATGTCATGATTATATTGATTAATTAATTACGGGCAGGCAGTCTGAAAAAAAAACTGGAAGTGGAAGCTAGCAGAAGACTGGGGTAAAATTTCCTACTTGCGACTTTCATTGCAGCAGTATAAGGAATGTTAACCTACATCGGGCTTCGGTTCGTTATAACTCCCCCTGCACCTAACTCCCAGGGAAAATGTCAATCTAGAACAGGACAAGTTATTGTAAAGAACTTTAGCTTATTTTTGCTCAGACAAAGCTTTGCTAATGAGTTATCTCCAATAAAGCTTGAGCTGCTAAAACTTAAGCTTAGTATGAGAAATAAAAACAAGTAGGATCTGCTCAAGTTTCAGCTATGTTTACCTTATGTAAAAAACAAGACGTTTTATCAGTTTTTAAGAGTAGTACTAAAGTAAATTGGTATGGTTTTAGGTTAATCAAAATTGACCGATATTTGCCCCGCTCTAAATGTTGTTCTAATTATGTATACATACTAGAAAAATCACCTATAAATTATAAGCCAATGGAACTACCCTAAAGTAGTTTCCACTGTCTTGGACTTGTGGTATTAACATAAGTATAGATATTGTTCTAAAATACGATTGGTATGAATATGTGGAGCGACTGTAATACCACAAGAGAGTAGATCAAAGGAGGGGGGTGTACGAGGACTAAAGTCAGTATTAGTCATTATAGGGAATATTTACTATGCCCTCTGGGGGGTGAAAAAAAAGTCAAAAAGCCTTCAGTATTAGGGATTAACCAAAACATGAACAAAAAAGATGAACTTAGATATTGTCAATAAGGCTAATTTAATAAAAATGAATAAATTACCTTTCTTGTACCATAAACATTTAAAAAGTCAATTAAAATTCAATGTTTGGTTAATGTTGAAAGTTTTGATTACTATAATTCAAGAACACCGATGGATACGTTGAGAAACTCTGGCTAATCAAATGCCAAAATATATAAAACTTGAGAGCTGTTGTCGTTCTATACAAAGGAGTAGCAAATTATATAAACTGTCCAACTGAAAAAGGAAGAAAATATCGACGACATAGCCATTTTTATACAGGAAATAGAGGTCAATCTTGGTTAAATTTCTTGTTCATGTTTGCAGGAGAAGCAGAGGAATTGATGGCCAATTGGTCTTAAAAAGGGCTCAATTATCAGAGATGTATAAAAGCTGTAAACTATGTTATGTGAGTTTTTTAGTCTTACCTGTCACCCCTCCAGGTATGCCCCTAAAGTAGTGTCGGGAGGGTGTCAAATTTGAGAGAATTAATGTAGTTGTCACTCAAAATATTAGAGTTTTTAGGTGTGGGAAATTTTAAAATCATGAAAACCTTATATAGTAAGCTTTTCATGATTAAAATACTGCAAAGCACCCTTACGCCTGAACTTTTTTTGGATTTGAGCCATTTTTTTTGCTTAATTCCCAACAACTCTATTATTAAAGGCTTTGATCTCTCCACTAACCTGCAGAAAAAGTTCTCTTTTATAAGTATCTTTCTTAAGATTATACTTGACAAAATAGATAGTTTATGCATAAGTATTAAATATACTTTTTCCAGAAAAAAGTGCATTGATAAAATACATTGATAAAATATATTTTTTTGAAGACTTAAGTAGTTTTGTTGAGCTCCCATATTTTTGGTTCCCCCACTCTACGGTCTGGGCTTTCTCCCCACAAAGTTTTCAGAGATCAATGATTCCAGATAGCTGTCCCAAGGAGGGGAAAAAACGCAAAAAGTTATTGACAAAATCCTTTTGACAAATCAATAAGACAAAGCCGGAATAAGTACGATACAATAATTTGAAATACTCTTCGGCCTCAAGCTATGGAGATTATAATTTTAAGAATTTAGCGGATCCAACTTTAAATATGAAAAATATTTTAGAAAAGCTATTCTGGAAGTATGGGGCCATTCCCCCTATTTTTTATTAACATGAAGAAAATAATTACACTATTCTTAAAACCTCGTGGAGTTCGACGGCATACCGGGACTAGAAAACGAGAAGGTAACCCCATATTGTAAAGTTGGCGTAGGAGTACATTACTTTATTGAGGAAGTTTTAGATTTTGCAGATAACTTTTCTAGGAACTAGTTCTGGTGTTCCAACGCGATCACGTAATGTTTCAAGTATTGCTTTACGTTTACCTCAAAGGGCTGAGTTATGGTTGTTTGATTGTGGTGAAGGAACTCAACATCAGTTTCTCCGTAGTGATCTTAAAGTCAGTCAACTTAGTCGTATTTTTATTACCCACATGCATGGAGACCATGTTTTTGGTTTGATGGGGTTGTTAGCTAGTTGTGGTTTAGGGGGAAATGTTAAAAGTGTTACTTTATATGGTCCACCTGCTTTAGAGGATTATCTCCAAGCTGGTCTTCGATACTCTCAAACTCATTTAGCTTATCCAATTAAAGTTCATAAGAGTAAGCCTGGTGTGATTTATGAGGATGATGAGTATGTTGTTAGTTGTGCTTATTTGAAGCATCGGGTTACTGCTTTTGGTTATCGGGTAACAGAAAAGGATCGACCAGGACATTTTAATGTGGAAAAGGCAAAGGCTTTAGGGATTCCTCCTGGCCCTATCTATAGGAAGCTGAAACAGGGTGAGTTTGTTACTTTGCCTGATGGGCGGAAAATTAATGGGGCTGATTTGTGTGGCGCACCCCATGTCGGCCGGAAGTTTGTTTATTGTACTGATACTGTGTTTTGTGATGGGGCTGTGGAATTGTCACAGGGGGCAGATTTACTTGTTCACGAGGCTACTTTTTCTCATCAGGATGCTGAAATGGCCTTTCAAAGATTGCATTCTACTTCAACTATGGCGGCACAGGTGGCTTTAGCTGCAGGTGTTAAGCATTTGATGATGACTCATTTTAGTCCTAGGTATGCTCCTGGAAATTCGGTTTTGTTGGATGATTTGCTGCAGGAGGCGCGGGCTATTTTTCCTAATACTGATATGGCTTATGATTTTCTAAGTTATGAGATTCCTAGATGGAATGAAGTTTCACAGTTGCTAGCAAAAGCTAGATCTTAGTCTTTTCATTTTCTGAAGCTCCTAAAAAACTTGAAATTACCAAAAAATTGGGGTTAAAATCTCGTCCTTCTAGGGCGAGTTTTTGGTGTTTTTTTTTGAATATATTATGTTTTTATTATATAAATTTAGTTTAGGGGATGAGTAGTCCGCGACAAAAGACGGATGTGGAAATAGTTAGTAGGGGATGGGTAGTCCGCGACAAAAGACGGATGTGAAAATCTGTATAAGGCTAGGGTCAAGGTAAGAGCAGTCGATGAAACATCAGCCTGTATCAGACTACGGCTCAGTTGTTTTCCAGAGTCGCCGGGGAAAATGTCAATTTATGGTGCGTTAAATTTGATGAACGCACCCTACTATATTTGTGATAGTGATGCTTTTTTTGATATAGGTGGGGTGGAGAAAGCAAAACTAACATAATCTAATTATAAATATAGTAGTAGGGTTTGTTTTAGCTAAATATGAAAAGCTTCAGCATCACAAAGGAAAAATCAGGATGATCTGATGAACACACCCTAATCTATTTGTGATAGTGATATAACTTTATTGTAGAGTTGCGATCGCTACTGATGTAGTTAATATGGAGAAACCTAACCTAACATAATCTAATTATAGATATAGTAATTGTCTTTGTTGGGTTGCGCATTCGCTTAACCCAAACTACAGCTTCTGATACTACTTTATTGTAGGGTCGCGATCGCGCTCTGCTGCATAGTTGGGTAGAGAAACCAAACCGAACATAATCTAATTGTAGATATAGTAATGGTCTTTGTTTGGTTACCCTATCCCTTAATCAAACCTATAACTTCTAGAGCCTCTAGCCTAGTCCTTGCAAGAGAGCCAAAAGCAGGCAAACAATAAAGACGATCAGGACAAGTACAATAAAAGGAAGTACGTTTTTGGGAAGTCTCATAGTTCAAGTAGTCAAAAGAGTAAAAAACTAAAGAGAAGAAGTCTACTAATACAAGTAACAGCAGACTTCATGAGAAATAGTTTTCAATCATTTACTAGGCTTGTTTTCGTCTTGCGGGTTTTGAGGTGAAATAACACCATCTAATCTGCTAACAAGTGATATACCGCTCGTGGCCACTGTTGTACCTTTTGAAGCTGCTTTACCCCAATCAATTTTTTTATTCTTATTTTTAAATTTTTGACTTAGAGCATTTCCAAGGGTTCCTCCACCTACTCCAGCGCCACACACCCCTAGGGCTTTTCCCAAAAACATTATTGCCATTGTAGTTGTGACTGGCTCGATCGCTAAATGAATAAAATTAGTTGTTAACATTAGTTAACTCTAGATCTATGTTAGACATCTTTCTATAATTGCCTATAAATTAATGTTTTGCCTACTCAAAAACTTCCAGTTTTGTCGATATTTTGTGTGAGTTTCATCTACACCCTGAAAACCTGGATTTTAGAAAAATGCTTTCCCGTCATTGCACTCACGGGTATCAGTGGTATCGGTAAAACTACATTAGCGGTAAAACTCATTCAACAAATAAAAGATAATTTTGACTATGTAATTTGGCGCAGCCTCAAAAAAACCTCCAATTTTGCCGAATTTCAAGCTGACTTAATTGAGTTTTTCTCCCAGTCTCAACCACAAAATTTTCTCAAAAACAGACATAAACCTTTAGACTTAATCAAATATTTACAGAAGCATCACTGTTTAGTTGTCTTGGATAACATTCATAACCTATTCAGCAGTGGGGAGTTAGCTGGAAAGTACAAACCAGGATACGAAGAATATGACTACTTTTTCCAACAGATAGAAAAACTATCTCATCAAAGTTGCCTGTTATTAATAGGTTGGGAACCCATTAAACTGCTCCAACTCAAAAGCAAGAAAACTATCATTCCTATTTTGCAACTGACTGGTTTAGATATCAAAAGCGCCAAAGAAATACTCATAAATTATGGTTTGGCAAAAATTGAACATTCAGAAAAACTCATTCATCTCTATCAAGGCAACCCTCTATGGTTAAAAATTGTAGCGACTCAAATTCAAGAATTGGAAGAAAGTTTGATTGAGTTATTGCCCAGTGATATCATCTTATTGCCAGAATATTTGAAAGATAACTTACAACAGCAATGCGATCGCCTTTCCCAAGCAGAAAAATACACTCTGTCACTTTTAGCCACAAAAAATCAACCTATTAGTTTGGCGAAACTTTTAGAAACTACAGAAACGTCGCCATCAGCTTTACTCAACATATTACAATCTTTGTGTCGTCGTTCCCTGATCGAAAAACAAGAAAATCTCTACAGTCTGCCATCTATACTAAAAGAATATTATACAGAGAATAAATTCACGCTTAATATAGTATGATTTAAAAAAAATATCACAATTTAGAAATAAGACCTAATTATATAATGATCTATTTATAATTCTATAATTACTTAAATCTTCAATTTCCCCTACTCCCCACCCCCAACTACATAATAATTATTCAAGAGAATTTGATAATAGTCTGTAGTTTTTTTAAATATAGTTATTTTCAATTTTTTAGGGGATAAGAAATATCATATCTAGATAAATAGTTATAGATAATTAGAGAGGAGTCAAGACTCAGGAGTTAGAAAGAAGGTATTAGGAGCAAAAACTTTTTTTAATCACTAATTAAGCAGACATGATATTAATTAAACAGAGAAATTTAGTATATGGAAAAATTAAATATCTTTCTCTCATCATACTTAACAAAGCTATCCAAAGACTCTAAAGGCTATTGTATAAAACTTACTTCAAGGTAAATATTTCTGCACAACGCTCCAACCTGTCAAAGATACTGTCGTGAAACTAAATAATAGGATAATATTAGTTGTGATATGTAGCGATCGCACCCAAGGTTTTTTGGGATTAATTTGAGTTCCACTCCAGGCAGAAACTAACGCCAATGTCACAACAATTAAACCAGCAGGTAAATGAGCAGAATGACCTAAGTTACCATAATAGCCAAGAGTCCCTACTAAGCCAATTATCAGTAATAAAACTACTAAAAATACCATTACTCCTCCGATAATATAATGAAAGGGTCGTAACCATTTAGGGCGTTTTTGTTTGTTGTTGCGAGCAAAAAACATCCAGCCGCCACTTACAGCTAATAATGAATAGGTAAACAGGGAAAAACCCATAGACCAAGCTGCTATTTTCCAAAGCCACAGAAAAGAAGGTAAATTCATATATAATTACTTTTAATTAGAGAGTTTGATAGAACAGAACTTCATCAAAGATTTTTTTCCCCTTCACATAAAAGGATAATTTTTTTTGAACTGGGAAAAATATGTTTAATTACACATAAATATCAACAATTAAGTAGTCGTTGAAAGTTAATTACACATTTATATAAGCTTAATTATTTACCTTCTAAAAAGCACAGATAATTAAAAGAGCTAAATAATTTTTCTGAGGTACTTATTGACCCTTTATCAATTTTGAAATAAATAAACTTGACCATAATCTCCTTCTTATAACAGCAGAATAATTTTCTAGGGATTCAAAACAGAATAATTCTAATTATGTGAGAATTTTGTATACTTTTGCATAATTATTCTAGGTCATTTAGAACTTCTATGATGTAATTATGAAGTTATTCTTATGGACTAGACACCACCTTATCCAAAATATCTACGTTCCTTGTTTTCTAATGCTACTAATTACAAACACAAAACCTCGTTATTTTTTCAGTTTTGGTATAGCAAATTTATTGGAGTAACAACTGTAAAATCTTGAATATCTATCCCATTCAAAACTATAGATATTACTATTTTTTTTAGGTTTTTTCCCAAAATTTTTAACTGAAATATAACTTGATATACCTATCACATAACCTTGTACTTCCAAATAATGTAAGAGTGCTTATAAAGCCAAACAGGAAACCTAATTTATTGCTATGATATTGTTTTTTTACTATTAGGAAATTTTGTCTATCAATTCAGTTTTTGGGTAAGTTATCTCAAAGTAAATCAGTGTTTACTTATTTTATTTATGGTTCTGTTCAGAATAAAATGTTAATTACCAATAGCTAAATGCTTACTTATTCCTTTTGCGTTTCCCTAATATTTGAGCTGCAAATATCCCACCGAGAAAACCAAATAAGTGTGCCTCCCAGGATATATTAGGATCAGAAGGTAAAATACCCCAAATTAAACCACTGTAAAGAAAACCAGCAGTCAAGGCAAATATAACTGATAAAATGCTAAAGTCAAATATACTTCGGAGTAATAAAAAACCAAAATAACCAAAAATTAATCCACTAGCACCGATATGAATAGAATCTGGAGAACCAAAGCACCAAATACCTAGACCACTAATAATTATAGTAACAATACTCACGAAGAAAAAATCACTAAATCCCCGTAACATGATTAACCATCCCAGAGTAATTAGTGGTACAATATTAGCTATTAAGTGAGTATAACTACCATGCAAAAATGGAGCAGAAAAAATATTAGTAATCCCAATAGAACTTTGAGGATGAATTCCTCCATAATAATTCAGTTTTCCTCCTAAAAGTTCTGCATTAATAATTTGTACAATCCAAAGAATAGCAATAATGCTTCCCAAAATTGTAACCTGGGCATTCAATCTTTCAAATAATTTGTTCATTTGTTTTAGTTATAGTTTATATCTTGTTAATATGTAAAGTTTTTATATGGAGTATAAAAACCGAGTACTATTAAAAAGAGAATAGGTTTGAGGCACTCTGGCAATAGAAAACAAGGGAAAAAGCATTAAATAGTGGTTAACAATATAAATTTTGAGTATTTAATACAACATTCTTTGATCAAAAAAAACTTGAATATAAATTTATATATCATTTAAAAAAAACTCTATATTTTAAACTATCATATTGTTAATTTATCAAGAAATAAACTTCTGGTCTGAATAATACAAATCACCCAAATATTACTCAAGTTAGACAATTTATTATAGCTAATTAATGAGACCTGATATAATAACGATTTCCTCCAATATTCTCTCAAGATTTTAATCATTAAGTAATAAGTCAGTAAGAGTAATTTCTGTAGAGATTTATTAGTAAAGAGCGTGATTAATGTTTATTCTAAAACCCTACTCCCTAATCTCTAGAAAATGTTGCATTTTTTTCACTATTGTTATCATACTTACTACTAAGCATTTTTTTCAGAATATATACAAATTTTTTCAGATTTTGTATGAGCAATAGAGTGATAGCTGAGTATTAATTTTTATAAGGTTTATCAAATTAGTGAGGTATAGTGTTTTTATTTTTTGAATTCCCCTAAAACCCCCAGAAAATAGCAGGTACACAAGATTAATTACAAATTATTTTTAGCCTTCATCTATTATAATACAAGTCTCACATCAAATAGGTCAACAATTTTGTTTAGGTGCTTATTAATAATGTACATTGCATATAATCTCCCCAGCTACTCTTTGGCTTGTAAAATAAATGAATTTTGTAGCTCACTCAGAAATAAAAATTGCTATATCTAATTACACTTCATAGAAGTTATATATTCATATATTAAGATTTGAAAATTCCAAACTTTAACCCTCTCAGTCATTTGAGGAAGTTATTCGATATATATAGTTTGAAACTACTTATAACATTCTTTTTGACGCTTGGTATAAAACATCTTCAACTGCTAAATTTTCATTTCTGATTTAGTTGTTGTTTTCTTCTGCGCTTCCGAGCAGCATCAGCAGACTTTAATATTTTTAACTGATAAGGGTCAACATTAGTACGCCAATAAACACGATGACCTTTAATTTCTGCAAAATTTTCCTCTAAACATTTTAGCCATCCCAGTCTATTTTGAATTTGTTTTAAATTATTTAAAAGCCCTCTATCTTCTTCTTGTAATGTAAGTTTAGTAAACTTTTCATAGTGGGGATAATCTGAAGTTACTAAAGCATCTTTTCTGTGCAAAATTGGTGGATTATATTCATTTTTATAATCCTCATAGCTAACACTCAAGTCTCGCAAATCAATATTCATTCTTGTACGTAAAACTGGATGAGCTTCCGTATCAAAATCGGGGTAAAATAAATAAGATATTATTGGTAATTTATAATAAAATTTAACGATAGTTGCCTCATTTAACCTACCAATTGTTCGATTAGCACAACCTTCATAAAGTCGCAGCAAGGGATCAAGTTTTGGAACAGCAGAAATATGAACCAATAGAGAATTAGTATATTTATAACCAATAAAACTATTTTTACAACATTTACTTATCAAGTCAGAATTACCCAAACTAAATAACATTAAATCACCTAAAGTACAGGCTTTAGTGTAACTACCAAATAAAGCTTTAATATCATTTCTGACTACTACTGATAATTGGGAAAACTTAGGTCTATTACCAAACTTAGTCAAGGCTATATATACCAACAAATCTTGACGACGTTTATCTGTTATTTCATCCCATTCTTGATAGTTTGTTACTTGCATAATCACTTGAAATGCACGACGAAAAGTACCAAACTCTGCAATTAAATCTGTCTCTTCCACAAGTTCTCCCCTGAATGGTAGACGACCGCGATCGCTCATAAAATTCATTAAAGGAATAAGCTGTTCTTCATAATCTTCAAACCGCTTATTTTTGCAACTTATTCTTGGGGTTAATAAACGACTTTTTAAGCGAGAAGCCCGAAAATTTTGAGCTTCTGCTTCATCTTTAAAAACAAAGAAAATTCCTAAATCAATAGGAATCGAATCTACATTCAACACTTGGTCAATATAAGATTTTAATTCTTCCTGTTCATAATATTTTTGAAAAGTCTTACGAGCTGTAATTATGCCATCTCCATAAGCAAGTTTTCCCTCAGTTTTACTATCATCAATTAGCACCATAGCAGAAACAATTAAAATTTGTTTAGTTAACCCCCAAGATTTAATCAAAGCTTCCCTACGTTCTGTCAAAGATTCTATTACATTAATTACATAACCAAGATTAACAATATCAGCAGCAATACAAGGAGTTTCTGGCAAATAATAGGGGTCCCAACCCGCACTTAAATAACCTTTTTTAGCAATATATTTGATATCCTCACCATAGCCACAACCATAGTCAAAAAAAGTTCTACCTTCTGTAAATAGATTTGCTTCTATAGCTAAACGTACTGGTTTAGAAATTTGTTTACGAACTATAGCAGCTTTATGACGTTTTATTTGAGGAATTGGCATCTCAATAGTATGCTGAATAACATGATGATCTTGAATTTCTATTCCATGATTTTTGAGGTGCGTTAACCATCCTTGACGAGTACCAATTAAACAAGTATTATCTAATAGTCCTAGTTGAACCTCATCAGAAGTTAACTTAGCGAATTTTTCGTATTGGGGATATTTAGGAGTAACAAAAGTTTCTTTCCGATGCAAAACGGGAGGGTTTTTATGATTACTGTAGTTTCTATGCTCAACTTTTCCATTATTCATATTAATGGAAATGCTAGTTTTTAAGGCAGGATGAGGGTCAATATCAAAATCTGGATAATGTAAATAAGAAATTGTTGGTTTGTCAAAATTAAACTTTATTAATGTGGTAATTTTAGCATCAGTTTTTTCTCTAGAAACTGCTTTATAATATAAATGATGAGCTAAATTTTCGTAGAGTCGCAGTAAGGGATGAAGTTGTTCAACTGCAGAAATATGAATATAAAGAGCAGTTGGTAATTTTTTCCCTATTTTACTTTGTTGACAGTACTTTTTAATCGCTCCTGGTTGATAAACTTCTAAAAATATTTGATTAGCAAATTGACAAGCAGACTTATAAGTACAAAAATAAGTTTTGATATCGTCTCTAACTTTCTGGGGTAAGTCAGTTTCTAATTTTATTTTAGGCGATATTTGAAAGTTTTTTATATTTAAAGCCAAATAGAGTAGGAGTTCATAGCTACTTTTTTTTTGAAAATTAAGTTCATTTTCCATTGCTATTTTAGGGAGTAAGGAATAGGGAATAGTAATTTGAGAAGCAGGGAATAGAAAAGAAGAAAAAAACTGTATTCCAGTAACTTGAGCAACACTATAAAAACTACTAACTCAACATTGATAATCTATTGAAATTTAACTCCACATTCCTACATCTTCTACAACTTCTTCAGGATAACTAATAGAACTAACAACACTTCGAGACAACCATTTTTTTGAAACAGTATCAGAAGTTTCTGTCAGAAATTCTAAACGAAGTTTTACCTTTCCTTTTCTCCAGTAATAACCAGGTTTTAATAATTGACATTCTAACCCATCTTCAAATAGGTTTTCCGACTCTAGTTTTGCTAAAATCATAGTTATATATTCACTAACTTTAAATGTACATTGAAACATCAAAATACTCGCACCTGTAGACAAAACATCATCATTACTTAGTAGATTAACCTCAGTTTCCATAATAATTATCTAGAATTTATTTTGAGTGAAATAAGGTAAGAATTAAAAAAAAAGGGAATAAGGAGTACATCTCATAATCTACCATTTGGCGTCAGTATACATGGACTCCCCTAAGCATATTTGACCTGAGTTGAGAGGCTAAAATCAGCATTTACTGTAATTGTTTTTTTGGTATCACTTGAGCTCTGATAGCCCTCAACTACACTTATCTAATTTATCCCTAAGAAAAATAGGTCGAGTTATTGAATGAATGACTCGAAACCTGTCATAGTTTTTATAAGTATACTTTTCGGGAACTCAAGGATTAAATTGCTTCATGAAAGTGCCCAATAAGCAGGTGTCGTTTGGAGTGTGGGTATATTATGAGGGTTAATTATCTGTTCTATGGATATCACAAACAGCAAAATAACCTCCCCAAGGGCAACAAGCAGTTTCCACTACTAGGGTTGTTTCTCTCTGAGATGTTGCAGATAACTATTCGAAGATTGCACAATGCTTGGGACTTTTTTTCAAAAGTTAGATTATGGATTTCCTTAGATCAAAAAGTATGGACAAATAAAGTCCTTATGATTTCCTAAATTTTTACCTAAGCTTCGGGCTGTCGAGAGCATTTTTACCTAGATCAGTGGCGTAGGATAGGAATGTCTAAGAGTGATATTGGAAGCCCGCGCTTTATCCTTCAGAAGTCGGGGTCGGGAGAATGTCACAAAAACCAACCATAAGAATGTAAACCTTTACCTAAAAGATTTACTCCTAAATAACATACCCAGACTACAGCAAATCCAGTAGCGGCCAAAATAGCAGGTTTTCGCCCTTGCCATCCTTTAGTAATACGGGCATGAAGATAAGCTGCAAACACTAACCAAGTAATTAAAGCCCAAGTTTCTTTTGGGTCCCAACTCCAATAAGAACCCCAAGCTTCATTTGCCCAAACTGCTCCAGCAATAATTCCAATAGTTAGTAGTGGGAATCCTAAACCAATGATACGATAGCTAATGTTATCTAGGATTTGAGCAATATTTAAACGTTCTGGTGAAAGTATTATTTCTGGATCAACTTTTTGAGTAACCTCGGTTATTTCCAAGACTGAAGTTTGACTATGGTCATTTTTTGTAGATTGGGGAAAAGGTTTATAGTTGTTTTTGATTTCCTTCAGTAATGGTCTTTCTTTTTGTAGTTGCCAATTTTTTTGATACTTCACAAAATGATTATTTCTAGAAGAACGAGTGCCAAAAGAACTACCACTAAGTTCAACTTTTTGGCCACTGGTTATTATAAGAAAAGCGATAGCCAATAATGCCCCTACTATAAGGGTTGCATAACTCAACATCATGACACTAACGTGCATCATCAACCAATTAGATTTTAGAGCAGGCACCAAGGGCTCAGATATCTGCATATTGGAGGGTAAAGTTAGGGCAGCAAAAGCAGAAATACCCATAGCAATTGGAGAGGTAAATACTCCAACCAGGCGAGCGCCACTCATATTTTCAGCTATAAGATGAATAGTGGTAATTCCCCATGTCAAGAAAAATAAAGATTCGTACAAATTGCTAATAGGGAAATAACTAGCTTCTAACCAGCGAGCTCCGAGTAATGTGGCAATACAGAGATTAGCGATCGCCATTCCTGTAGAACCTAAAATTGAGAGATAGGGGATACGAGGAAAAGCAGCACCCAACCAATAAATAAGCATTGTGGCAAACAAGATACCAAACGAGATGTTGTCCAATGACTTTTGGAGTTTGACTAGATCCATTAATTTTTCTCCATAATTATGTATTTTATTTGACCGAAAAATTTTATCTAAAGCCTCAAAGCTTTAAGCTTTTAAGGCAACGTTTTAGTTGATTTTCTTGTAATAAAGAAGCTAATAAGACTTGAAAAATATGCCATATCAGTTCTATAATAAACGCTCTCTATCATACCAAATCCAATTACTATAGATCATATATTTTAGTTGAGAAAAGCTTAATATATATGGATTGCAGTTTACTTGTTTGTGGTAAATGCCAAACTGGATTTAACTAGATATAGTAATTCCCAGAGTCTAATGGTAGACTAAGAGGTATAGTATTTATGGCCATAAATTTAAAATAAAATTGATGAAACCTTATTCTATAGACTTAAGAAAAAAAATTATCGAAATTTGGGAAAAAGAAAAAATTTCCATAAGAAAACTAGCTCAAAGGTTTGGAGTTAGTAAAAGTTTTATTCAAAAATTAATCAAAAAATATCAAGAAACTGGAGATATTAGACCTTTAACTCGAGGAGGAAGTATTCCTTCTAAATTAAATAGTTAAGAATTATTAATCTTAATAGAAATAATGGATAAAAATAATCATTTAACTAATGAATAATTATGTAATTTAATGGAGGCTGCCACAGAAGTTAAAGAGAGAAAAAGTATAATGGTAATAAGAGGTAAAAAATTGAACTATACGTTAAAAGAAAGTATTAAATGCCATATAAAAGGGCAGATTTTTAGGGAATAGTCAGAGGATAAGAATTAGATAATTTAGTTTTTCTGTTCTAGATCAATTAGGAATGAATCTAGTAAGGCACTTTTTTCCATGATCTAGGGGATAAAAAAGAACAAGGGCTAGAGGAGAAAAACTCAACGGGCAAGGGCAAAATATTTCGGCATTGAGTGGCTTAAATCTAAGAAAAAAAGTTTTGGCATAAAGTTAATAATTATGTAGCAGTGTATGAAGTAATTTTGAAGTAGATTTCATTCTTTAGGAAAGCTTTTATAGTTTAAGAGGTATTCCTATTACTATGGATAAAACCTTGTGTGATAATGGATAATGCCAAAATTCATTATTAAGAGATAGCCAGAGCAGTTATTGAAGAGTTTATTATTCCTTATATTGACCTCTTGCCGATCCCGAAATTTTCCCTTTATTAATATTTACTATTAATGGTTCTAGCTATTCTTAAAAAAAAATATTATGAATAGAAAGGATAAATATTTAATCCATCTATTACCTAAGATCTGTTACAAATTACCAAAAAAACATTCATGACAAGTTTATACATTGTTATTATTGTAGCTCATAAAGTGTAGGAATTACTATCAATAAAATCACTTAAAAATACTGTTAATAAAAATCTAACTTTCCCAGATATAGTTTTAATGAAAAATATTTTATTTGTTCTGTACGAAGATTTCCATTCTAATAGTGCGCTGCATGTGCATCATTTTGCTAATAATTTGGTTAAATTGGGTTTTGATTGTGTGGTAGCTGTACCTAAAAATAAACAGACTGTTTCAATGGTCGGAAAACATTTAGCAAATTTGTATCAAGTGACAGAATATGGAGAATTTTATCGCTTAAATGAATGCTTTAAAAATCAACAAGGACCGGATATTATTCATGTTTGGACTCCTAGGGAAGTTACTAGAAATTACTGCTATAAACTCCGGAAAATTTATGACTTTAAGTTAGTTATTCACTTGGAAGATAATGAGGAACATGTCTTAGAAAAATACTTAAATAAACCTTTTGAAGAAATTATTACTGCTAATGGAAGTCTGGAAATTCCTGATAATCTTTCTCATCCTCAAAAATATCAGGAATTTCTCGCAAGTGCGGATGGAGTGACAGTTATTATTGAAAAATTAAAAAAATTTGTGCCCAATAATGTGCCGAGTTTAATTTTATGGCCTGGTGTAGAAACTGAGCATTTTTATCCGAGAAATTCTAATCCAGAAATAGCTAAAAAATTTGGTGTCCCTGACAATAGTCTGGTTTTTTCTTACACTGGAAATGTTCATGCTGCTAATACCTATGAGGTGAGAAGTTTATATTTAGCAGTGGCAATATTAAACCGAGAAGGTCAACCTGCAGTTTTAATTAGAACTGGTAGAGATTTCTGTAATTTTTTGGGAGATGATGATAGTTGGGCAAGACAACATGCTATTGAATTAGGATATGTAGACCGGAGTTTAATGCCAGAAATTTTAGCTTTAGCAAGTGTGTTAATTCAACCAGGTAGACCTGATAAATTTAATGATTATCGTTTCCCTTGTAAATTGCCGGAATTTTTAGCAATGGGTAAACCTGTAATTTTGCCTGCTACTAATATTGGTTTGGTCATGGAAAATCACAAAGATGCTTTAGTTTTACCTGTGGTTGATGCAGTTAATATTGTTGATTCTGTGAAAAAATTGTTGAATGTTGATTCTAATTATAAAAAGTTAAGTGAGGGAGCAGTTAATTTTGCCAAAACTCATCTTAACTGGCAGGAAAATACAAAGTTACTTCAGTCATTTTATACTGATATAGAATATGGCATTAAGGTAAGTTTATAAGTTAGAAGCAATCCCTGGCGATTGTCATAAGCATTTATAAATGTCCTAATCTTTGCTTTGCCTGATATATTCGTTAAAAATACTATACATTCTTTAAAATAGGTAAAAAAATAAATGTAGTAGGGATATAAATAACTAATTTTTTATACCTTGGCAAATATCCCTAATTTATTGACAATAACTATACCTAAATAATGAACTGAATATTACTGATAATTAAATCAAGGAAATAAAGTTATTAGCAAAAGCTAAAAAAAATAATTTATGATTCCATATCTGTTGGTTTGAGTAAAAGTTCTACTCCATTTAATATCTGTTCTATTCTCTCTGGTGAAAGAGTACCTATTTTATCTATTAGTTTAGCTTTTTCAACTGTAAATATTTGGGATATATTTACAACTCTTTGATCTGGTAAATTAGCCTCACCTAGTGACAACACAATGTTACCAGGAACTGCAGCAAGTTTCAAATTAGAACCTAAACTACAAACAACAACAGTATTAATTAGACTAAAATTAAAAACATTGTTTTGGATGACAACATGAGGATGTCTATAGCTAGTCTTAGAACCGGATGGTTCTCCTAACTCTATCCAGAATATATCGCCCTGATTAATTAACACTCGTCCTCTATTATACTTTTATGATTTTCAAGAATAGTACTTCTTGATGCTAATGTTTCAGTATCTGAAATATCTCCATAAGCAGCATTTATTTTTTCTAGCAATATTCGATTTTGATGCCTACGGATAAACTCTTCTAGAGCAATGGCAATTAAACGACTTCTAGAAATTTTCATTTCTGCTGCTATTGCTTCAGCTTGTTCAAACAGATACTCTTGTAGTGATATTGCAGTTTTTACAGTGGCCATATAACTATACTTTGACTTTCTTGTTAGTATAATCACTGGTCATATTACTGTCAATACACTTTTGGAAAAGTCTCAAGATCTTAATTTGTTAAAAATAATTTAATTCCCCCTTACTAATATTTAAAAGTTATTCTACATACTAGATTTAAATTTATTTCAGAGAATTCCAGAGTAAACCTTAAATCCTGTTAAAATCTAAAATCTAAAAAAGTTGGCTCCACATATATAAAACTTGAAAGGTATAAATCATTTAAGACAGACCTACACTCATAATCAAGATAATACAATTGGATTCGCCTCAAGCAAATTATCATAATACTAATTTGCTTTTAGTTGACTTAAAGTTCAGCTATGATGACCAAGCTAATAAATTAATACCCTGGAGATAGGGTAGCAAACTTTGTAGCTGTAGCATTGATTGTTGAAATTTGCTATAAAATACCATTATTTAATGAAGCTATCAAAAATTCTATAAGTATAAAAGCCATACAACTCTTATTAAGGTAACCAAACAATGGAAACTATCCTAACTTTCTTTTACGAAACCGCCCAATATGCAAATAGTTTAGTAAAAACTCAACTAACACACCTAAGTTGGGTAAGTTTAGTAACTATCTTTGTAGCTGGTTTACTGACCAGTCTTACTCCTTGCATGCTTTCCATGCTACCAATAACTATTGGTTATATTGGCGGATACGAAGCTAAAAGTCGTATTCAAGCTACTGTTCAATCTGCTTGGTTTTCTCTAGGATTAGCTACAACTTTAGCTGGGTTAGGTATTATAGCATCATTGCTGGGAAAAGTCTATGGTCAAGTAGGTGTAGGATTACCAATTGTTGTTAGTATAATAGCTATTTTTATGGGTCTTAACTTACTAGAAGCATTACCATTACCAATGCCATCTTTTGACAGTATGGGATGGATATCTCAAGATTTACCTAAAGGAGTACGTTCATATTTATTAGGTTTAACATTTGGTTTAATAGCATCTCCTTGTAGCACTCCTGTATTAGCGACATTATTAGCTTGGGTTTCGACTACTGGAGATTTAATTTTAGGTGGATTTTTCTTGCTATTTTATGCTATGGGTTATGTCACACCTTTGATATTAGCAGGAGCTTTTACAGCTAATATTAAAAAATTTTTGGAAATTAGAAAATGGTCTAGTTGGATTACACCTGCTAGTGGAATTTTATTAGTTGGTTTTGGTGTATTTTCACTTTTATCTAGGATTATACCAGTGTAAGTTTGCAGCTATTAGCATTTAGTTATCAGTTTTTTTATACCTAATTAATGGATTTAATATAAGTTATATTAGGAATATTAATACTTCTCTCATAAAGTAAGCAAGTAGAAATAAGCCTAAGGAGTATAGATATAGTTGTTAGGAATAAAGTGCTAATTTATAAAAAATTTTAGTTAAACCACCGGGCGATTTTTTTTAATGTTGAGTTATACCTAACTTATTGACTACAATAAAAATTATTGAAACTAATAGTAATTAAATCAATGGATGTTGAAGATTCAGATAAAAATTCTCTGATAAATCCTTTAAGAATATTTAAACGAGAAATATTGCCATTATTAGCTGATTTACGCTTGGCGATCGCTCTACTTTTAATAATAGCTATCTGTAGTATTTCAGGCACAGTTATAGAACAAGGTGAGTCAATAGCTTTTTATCAAGAAAACTATCCAGAAAAACCAGCATTATTTGGTTTTTTAACCTGGAAAGTAATTTTATTATTAGAATTAGATCATGTTTACCGGACTTGGTGGTTTTTATCAATATTAATATTATTCGGAGCTAGTTTAACTGCCTGCACATTTACTAGACAATTACCAGCCCTAAAATCTGCGAACCGCTGGAAATTTTATAATAAAAAACAACAATTTAAAAACTTAGCATTAAGTGCAGAAATAGAAACAGCTTCTCTAGATTCTTTAGAAGAAATATTACAGAAAAGGGGCTATAAAACTTCTAAAGAAGGAGATAAACTTTATGGAAGAAAAGGAATTATTGGCAAAGTTGGTCCCATAATAGTTCACGCTAGTATGCTAATAATTTTAGCAGGTTCAATAATCGGCTCAATGACTGGATTTCTTGGTCAAGAAATAGTGCCGAGTGGGGAAACATTTCAAGTAAAAAATATTATTGATGCGGGAATTTTTGCTAAGTCACAAATTCCTAAAAATTGGTCAGTTCGAGTCAATCGTTTCTGGATTGATTATACTCCTTCTGGAGGAATTGACCAGTTTTATTCTGACTTATCAATATTAGATAAAAGTGGAGAAGAAGTAGATAGGAAAACCATATTTGTTAATCAACCTATGCGTTATCATGGGGTGACAATGTATCAAGCAGATTGGGCGATCGCTGCAGTTAAAGTTAGGGTTAATAAAAGTCCTGTTTTTCGGTTACCAATGGCACAATTAAATACAGAAGGAGGGGGTAAAATTTGGGGTACTTGGGTTCCTATAAAACCAGATTTAAGTGAAGGTGTATCTTTACTTGCCAAAGATTTACAAGGAAATGTATTAGTTTATGATACTTCTGGTAAGTTAGTTGCTAGTGTGCGGGAAGGAATGTTTATAGAGGTGAGTGGTGTCACTCTATTTATTGACAAAATTATAGGTAGTACAGGCTTACAAATTAAAGCTGACCCTGGTATTCCAATTGTTTATTTAGGTTTTGGTTTATTAATGTTGAGTGTATTAATGAGTTATGTTTCTCACTCTCAAATTTGGGCTTTTCAAGAGAGTGAGCGACTTTATATAGGGGGTAAAACTAATCGTGCTAATGTGACATTTGAACGGGAAATATTAGATATTTTAGATAGATTAGGAAGTGATGAAAATATATCTCTTGAAAAGCAAAAGCAACTTTTCTCAGATTTTAGTGAGGGTATTAAAACAAGTGAGAATTGAACAAGAATTAAATAAGGTAGTTGGGGGATAAATTCTGGATATATTTTTACCTTGGTATAGATAATCAAGTTTAGTCTTAACTTTATGAACAATTTGCAGAGCTTTTTTTGATACAGTTTTTTTGTTTTTTAACTAATAAGTTTTAAAGTTGTTAATATACTCGCAATTTTTAAATGCAACTATTGATCAATTGGCGATACTTAGATATTCTCTCTTTGATTAAAGTCGCATTTAATAAACCTAAAAATAAATTAAATTTAACTACCTATTTATAATTAGCAAATGCTAACTATTTAGCTAAATTTACACCTGAAAAATCAGGAGTTAACTAGCCATAAGTTTGAGCACCTTAGGTTGATTTAAATATTTTTATGGTAACTTGGGAATTATAAAAAAACTGGATTACTCCTTATCGAAGTGAGAGAATTTTATCAACATATTGGCTTTTGATTCGTCAAAACTATATGTATATTTGGGAAACTTTTATCGGAAATTTTTCGAGAATTCTAAAGTTAAATTTATCAGGAAAAAATGAGGAGTTAACTAGCTATGAGTTTGAGCACTTTGGGTTAATTGAAATATTTTTCTGGGAACTATAAAAAAACTAGCTTACCCCTCATAGAACGGAGACAAATTTCTCAACATATTTGCTTTTGAGTCATATTAAATGTTTGATTTGCATAAGCAACTATCTTGATTAGTATTATCTTTTTAATGCTTGATATTCATCCCAAATTTTCTCTGGAGAATAATAATCTTTTAGTAACTCATAATCTCTGGAATAAAAGTCAATTAATTTTTTTATAGACTTCTCTGACAACTCTGCTAATGATATTTTTCTACCTCCAGTATTAAGTCTGGGTAAGTTAATTTCAAACCCAGTTATTTCTGATAATTTTTTCCCTAATTCTCCTAAACGCTCTACTTGAAATATACGATCGAATCCCTTTATTTGATTGCCCATAAAAGTGTGCTGCGGTTTGATATGAAGTTGCCAATTATCAGACATTTCTGAATATAATTCTAAGTTTTCAATCATCGAATTTATTTCGGGATTAACTCCTAACTGAGCCATTGATAGATATTGAATGGCGGTTAATTTAGTTCTTTCTAATGATTCTTTAGAGTATAATATTTTATTAGAAAAAGCAGATAAAAAACGCTTAATTGGCTCTCTCACTACTACAAATTTAAAATAATTAGTTGTTATATTTCCCATATTTATCAAGTAAATTTTTTGGAATCGATGTATCTCCATTGGATCTTGATACTTAAGAGTACTAATTTTTTTATTTATTCTATAGTTATCCTTCTTAAGCTCAGATGATAGGAACTTGATGACAGTTTTTATTGTAGTGCAAGCACATTTAGGAATATAAGCATAAGCAATTTTAAATCTATCGCACATTACTGCTTGTAGCAGAGTTTGATTTTCAAACTTTTCCAAAGAGGAACAACTTCTCAAAACACTCAAATTTTTATCAGCAGATTTAGGATTTTCTATTAATACTTGTTGATAGTATTTTAGTGCTTCCTGCTTATTTCCTTGAGCAACTAAAATAGGGATTAAATTTTTCTTGCCATAGTGTCCATCACCAAATTTATTCTGAACTTTATGAACAACTTCCAAAGCTTCTTTTGACAAACCTTTTTGAATCAACAAATTTGAAAGTTGTTGATAGACTTCAAACTTTTGACAACCACTATTGATTAATTGGTGAGACTTAGATATTCCCCATTCTATTAAAGTCGCACTTAATAAAGCCAAAGCAAAATTTAATTTAATCGCCTGTTTATAATTAGCAAATGCCGAATCTTTTTTTCCTATTTTTAATAAAGCGTAGCCCAATTTGATATAGGCATCCTGACTATAAATAGAAATTTCTACACCCTTGTTTAAATACGCTAAACCCTTCTCAGTTTCACCTAGATGTACTAATAAATAACCCAGTTGAGAGTAAATACTAATACTATCGCCATCAAAATCAGCATTTATTAAGTCTGCTTCTAGGGTTTCCTTTGCTAATGATAAACTGCCATATTTTTCTGGTAAATCTGCTGTTATATTATGCTCTATTATTCCATAAAATAGTCTATCAATATGTTCTGGATAGTCAGGAATAAATTCTTCTATTATCTCATCTCCTAGATTAAGGTAAATATCAATAGCAGCCCGAAAATTTCCTTCAGTACATAATATTTCTGCTTGCTGTAAGTCAAAATTTTCATTCCCTAATTTTTGAGTAATTAACTTTTTAAATGTACAAGCTAATATCTCTCCAGGTGATACCTCTAAAAAGTAATCATCTAATAATCTTTTCACGGCTATGCCAATAATGCCAAGGGTAATAAAATGGTGCATAGTTTGAGTAAGATTATTTATTGATTCTAAAAGTATTTGATCACAAGAATAAGCAATAGGAAAAACCTCTGATTCAGACAACAAATATCTGAAATAATCTTCGACTTTGCTTAGAGAAGCGATACTTTTTTCAAGCGCATAACGACGCAATATGATATTTTTTTGGAGACCATATTTTTGTTGATAATAGTTAGGATATTGGCGAAATATTCTATCTGCTAAATCCTGAGCTGAATCAAACTTATGTAGTTCTATATAAGCATTAGCTTTACCAACTAAAAACACAAGATTATTTGGAAATTTATCCATAGCAGTTTGCCAACAAGTTAAGGCTAATTCCCATTTTTGGGCGTGCATTAATACTCTGGCTAAACCATCATAACCATGATGTTGATGAGGATATTTTGAGATAAGTTCCTCAAACAAAGTTTCTGCTTCTTGATACCTAAATAAAGTAATTAAAACATTCCCTTTCTGTACATAAAAATGAAAATGGTGGGGCAAATGATTAATCGCATTTTCCCATCGCTTCAAAGCTAATTCCCAATTCCCCAAATGATTAGCTAATCTGGCATAACCCTCGTAACCTTGAGGTTGATGAGGAAACTTTTCTATTAACCTTTGAAAAACTGATTCTGCCTCATCAAACCGAGACAAATTTATCAACATATTGCCTTTCTGAGTTTGAAAACCGATATGTTCTGGAAACTTTTCTATAGCATTTTCCCAACGCTTCAAAGCCAAGTTCCAATCTGCAAAACTATGAGTTAATCTGGCATAACCATCGTAACCTTGAGGTTGATGAGGAAACTTTTCTATTAACCTTTGAAAAACTGATTCTGCTTCATCAAACCGAGACAAATTTATCAACATATTGCCTTTCTGAGTTTGAAAACCGATATTTTCTGGAAACTTTTCTATAGCATTTTCCCAACGCTTCAAAGCCAAGTTCCAATCAGCAAAACTATGAGTTAATCTGGCATAACCATCGTAACCTTGAGGTTGATGAGGAAACTTTTCTATTAACCTTTGAAAAACTGATTCTGCTTCATCAAACCGAGACAAATTTATCAACATATTGCCTTTCTGAGTTTGAAAACCGATATTTTCTGGAAACTTTTCTATAGCATTTTCCCAACGCTTCAAAGCCAAGTTCCAATCAGCAAAACTATGAGTTAATCTGGCATAACCATCGTAACCTTGAGGTTGATGAGGAAACTTTTCTATTAACCTTTGAAAAACTGATTCTGCTTCATCAAACCGAGACAAATTTATCAACATATTGCCTTTCTGAGTTTGAAAACCGATATTTTCTGGAAACTTTTCTATGGCATTTTCCCAACGCTTCAAAGCCAAGTTCCAATCAGCAAAACGATAAGTTAATTTGGCATAACCATCGTAACCTTGAGGTTGATGAGGAAACTTTTCTATTAACCTTTGAAAAACTGATTCTGCTTCATCAAACCGAGATAAATTTATTAATATATTGCCTTTCTGAGTTTGAAAACCGATATGTTCTGGAAACTTTTCTATAGCATTTTCCCAACGCTTCAAAGCCAAGTTCCAATCAGCAAAACTATGAGTTAATCTGGCATAACCATCGTAACCTTGAGGTTGATGAGGAAACTTTTCTATTAACCTTTGAAAAACTGATTCTGCTTCATCAAACCGAGACAAATTTATCAACATATTGCCTTTCTGAGTTTGAAAACCGATATTTTCTGGAAACTTTTCTATAGCATTTTCCCAACGCTTCAAAGCCAAGTTCCAATCAGCAAAACTATGAGTTAATCTGGCATAACCATCGTAACCTTGAGGTTGATGAGGAAACTTTTCTATTAACCTTTGAAAAACTGATTCTGCTTCATCAAACCGAGACAAATTTATCAACATATTGCCTTTCTGAGTTTGAAAACCGATATGTTCTGGAAACTTTTCTATAGCATTTTCCCAACGCTTCAAAGCCAAGTTCCAATCAGCAAAACTATGAGTTAATCTGGCATA
Source organism: Trichodesmium erythraeum IMS101 (assembly GCF_000014265.1). Classification (NCBI taxonomy): domain Bacteria; kingdom Bacillati; phylum Cyanobacteriota; class Cyanophyceae; order Oscillatoriales; family Microcoleaceae; genus Trichodesmium; species Trichodesmium erythraeum. The sequence goes on along the minus strand of NC_008312.1, from coordinate 1,023,337 downwards.
ACCATCGTAACCTTGAGGTTGATGAGGAAACTTTTCTATTAACCTTTGAAAAACTGATTCTGCTTCATCAAACCGAGACAAATTTATCAACATATTGCCTTTCTGAGTTTGAAAACCGATATTTTCTGGAAACTTTTCTATAGCATTTTCCCAACGCTTCAAAGCCAAGTTCCAATCAGCAAAACTATGAGTTAATCTGGCATAACCATCGTAACCTTGAGGTTGATGAGGAAACTTTTCTATTAACCTTTGAAAAACTGATTCTGCTTCATCAAACCGAGACAAATTTATCAACATATTGCCTTTCTGAGTTTGAAAACCGATATTTTCTGGAAACTTTTCTATAGCATTTTCCCAACGCTTCAAAGCCAAGTTCCAATCAGCAAAACTATGAGTTAATCTGGCATAACCATCGTAACCTTGAGGTTGATGAGGAAACTTTTCTATTAACCTTTGAAAAACTGATTCTGCTTCATCAAACCGAGACAAATTTATCAACATATTGCCTTTCTGAGTTTGAAAACCGATATTTTCTGGAAACTTTTCTATGGCATTTTCCCAACGCTTCAAAGCCAAGTTCCAATCAGCAAAACGATGAGTTAATCTGGCATAACCATCGTAACCTTGAGGTTGATGAGGAAACTTTTCTATTAACCTTTGAAAAACTGATTCTGCTTCATCAAACCGAGATAAATTTATTAATATATTGCCTTTCTGAGTTTGAAAACCGATATGTTCTGGAAACTTTTCTATAGCATTTTCCCAACGCTTCAAAGCCAAGTTCCAATCAGCAAAACTATGAGTTAATCTGGCATAACCATCGTAACCTTGAGGTTGATGAGGAAACTTTTCTATTAACCTTTGAAAAACTGATTCTGCTTCATCAAACCGAGACAAATTTATCAACATATTGCCTTTCTGAGTTTGAAAACCGATATTTTCTGGAAACTTTTCTATAGCATTTTCCCAACGCTTCAAAGCCAAGTTCCAATCAGCAAAACTATGAGTTAATCTGGCATAACCATCGTAACCTTGAGGTTGATGAGGAAACTTTTCTATTAACCTTTGAAAAACTGATTCTGCTTCATCAAACCGAGACAAATTTATCAACATATTGCCTTTCTGAGTTTGAAAACCGATATTTTCTGGAAACTTTTCTATAGCATTTTCCCAACGCTTCAAAGCCAAGTTCCAATCAGCAAAACTATGAGTTAATCTGGCATAACCATCGTAACCTTGAGGTTGATGAGGAAACTTTTCTATTAACCTTTGAAAAACTGATTCTGCTTCATCAAACCGAGACAAATTTATCAACATATTGCCTTTCTGAGTTTGAAAACCGATATTTTCTGGAAACTTTTCTATGGCATTTTCCCAACGCTTCAAAGCCAAGTTCCAATCAGCAAAACGATAAGTTAATTTGGCATAACCATCGTAACCTTGAGGTTGATGAGGAAACTTTTCTATTAACCTTTGAAAAACTGATTCTGCTTCATCAAACCGAGATAAATTTATTAATATATTGCCTTTCTGAGTTTGAAAACCGATATGTTCTGGAAACTTTTCTATAGCATTTTCCCAACGCTTCAAAGCCAAGTTCCAATCAGCAAAACTATGAGTTAATCTGGCATAACCATCGTAACCTTGAGGTTGATGAGGAAACTTTTCTTTTAAACTTTGAAAAACTGATTCTGCCTCATCAAACCGAGACAAATTTATCAACATATTGCCTTTCTGAGTTTGAAAACCGATATTTTCTGGAAACTTTTCTATAGCATTTTCCCAACGCTTTAATGCCAACTCCCAATTCCCTAAACTATGAGTTAACCTTGCATAACCCTCATAACCATCTGTTAGCTCTGGATACATTTCTTTTAATTGCTTAAATACCGTTTCTGCTTCCTCAAATTTACCTAAAGTAATTAAATTATTCCCAAAATTACGATAAATAGGCATAGGCTGTTGGGAATTTATAGTTAATGCTTGCTGGTAAAAATTAACAGCCTCCTTGATTTTTCCTTCCTTATTTAACTTATCCCCATTCTCGACAAAATCTCTAACAATATCTGTTCGTAACCAATGAATTTTTTTTGTTGCTACAGGATGATTATAATTAATAGCAATAATTTCTTGCCAAATTTTAAATGCGCCCACAAAATCAAACTTAACTTCATAAACTTCAGCTAGAGTTTGTTGATAAATAATCACATTATTTTTTAGAGAAATAGCTATTTTTAGATATTTAATTGCTTCATCTAATTGACCTTGATGTCTTAAAGTTTTAGCCAAGCTATAGTAAAAAGTTGCAGAGTTAGGATTGATTTTAACTGCCTCTTCATATTGGATAAGTGCTTCTTGCCATTTATTTTGTGCAGCTAATATTTTTCCTAAATAGTAATAATTCCAGGAAAAATTAGGGTTTACTTCTATAGATTTTTGGCACTCTTTAAAAGCATCATCAAATTTTCTTTCCCGAAGTAGTTGGTTAACCTTTTTAATAGGATTAGCTATAGTCATTATTATTGAATTTATTGACAACAGACTAAATTTTAACACTTCACTCTTGAGGTGGCAACAAAAGACTAAATCTGTAACAATTTTATAGCAATAACCAAAAGTAATACTATATTGAGGTGATACTTAAATTTTTAAGCAATTAACACAGTCTTTTTTTAAGTTTTTGATAATTATTAGATAATTAGTTTGAATTCTTCTTATGTTTGCTATAACCTATGAACGTCATATAAAACCTTCCTATTTAATCTCCTACTTATCTGTTTTAAGGATTCAAAAAATCTAAATGATTACCATGTTTTGCCCGTAAAGATGCCGGAGAACCTTGCAATTCTAGCTGGCCACGATTTAATAAAATAATCCAATCAGCCCTACTAATTACCCTAGGTCTATGACTAATAAAAATAGTAGTTTTACCCCGACGATAAGACAATAATCTCTCCAAAACTTCAGACTCAGCTATCGGATCTAAACCAGAAGTTGACTCATCCAAAATTAATACAGGTGGCTCATTAACAATACCTCTAGCTATTGCCAAACGCTGCCTTTGACCCCCAGAAATATTGGCTCCAAATTCTCCTAAAACTGTTTGATATTTATTAGGCAAACAACTAATAAATTCATCAGCACCAGAAATTTGACAAGCTTTAACAATTTTTTCAAATGTTACTCCCGGAGCTGCTAAATAAAAATTTTCAATAATTGAACGACTCCAAAAATGAGCATCTTGAGGTACTAATACAACTTGCTTTCTCAGAGAATTTATATCTAAATCCTGCAAATTATAAATGCCAATTTGAACATTACCAGATTTGACTGGATATAAACCAGCAATTAATTTAGCAATTGTACTTTTACCGCAGCCAGATTCACCAATTAAAGCAATAGACTTGCTACCAGGAAACCTCACAGAAAAGTTTTCTAATAGATCTATTCTACCAGCATAGTGAAAGCTAATATTAGAGCAAATAATATCATCATTATCCTTAATTTTAGCCTCCGGTTTTTGATGCTTTCCATCCGTTTCTGGAAGATAATTAATGACTTCTGAAAGTCGCCTAGTAGCAGTCTGAACTTTTGTTAATTCATCCATCAATCCTACCAATGTACTCACCAAGCTTGATACATATTGATTCATAGCAATAAAAGCTAATAACTGACCAATACTTAATTGTTCAGCGATAACTAAATTACTGCCAAACCACAACATAAAAATATTACCAATATTACTAATTAAACCTGAAAATACATCATTTACAATCCCAATCTGAGTAGTTCTAAGACTCAAATTAGCTAACTTGCCAAACCTACCTTGATATTCTTCCCAAAACTGAGGAGAACTAGAGGTAGTTTTAAGAGTCATTGCCCCCTTAAAAGTTTCTACTAAGACACCCTGAGTTTCTGCTTCTAAAGCCAATAAATTTTTAGTTTTTTGCTGTAATATCGGTAACAAAGCAATAGTTGATAATGTCATAACTACTGCCATAAAAATAGCAACTATAGTCAGAGAAAAACTATAGATACACATAAAAATTAAAGAGACTAAAGCAATAAAAAATTGGCTAGGTAAACTCACAATTACTTGAGAAAATAATTGATTAATCTCTTTAATATCTGTCAGTCTACTAATAATTTCACCACTACGTCGTGTCTCATAATAATTTAATGGCAAACGTAAAATTTGTCTGCAAAATTCCATTACTATTCCTAACTCTAAACGTTGGGCAAAATGGGAAATCATATTGGATTGAACTAACTCCAGACAACTACTAAAAATATTCATGATAATTACAGCAATTACTACACTAGTAAGTAACTGAAAATCACCCCGAACTAGAACATCATCAGTTAAAATTTGCACCAAGAAAGGAGAAGCAATAGAAAGTAAACCTAAGACAATATTCAACAAAAATACCTGAACAATAATTTGGCGATAATACCAAACTCGTCTGAGTAATCTGCTAATATTGCTAACTTTTTCATCAGCCTCAGAAAAAAAACGTTTTGGGTCAGGTTCTGTTAATAAACAAATCCAATCTTCCCAAGCTTCAGCTAATTCTTTTTCTGACAAAAAACGAATCCCAATAGCAGGATCAGCAATTACATATTTATCACTTTGTTTGCCATATAAAACTACCCAATGATTACCTTGCCAATGAATAATTGCTGGTAAAGGAGCACGGTCAATTTGATTTAAAATTTCTGGATTAGCTTTCACAGACCTAGCATTAAAACCGATAGTATCTGCACCTTGTTTTAAACCTAATAATGTAGTTCCTTGTTGATTAGTACCTATTATTTCTCTAATCCGATTAATTGTTAAAATACGACCATGATATTTAGCAATAGAAGCTAAACAAGCAGCTCCACAATCTTCCTCACTTTGTTGAAGAATTATTGGATATTTATTAAAGTTATTTATTTTACGTTCAGTAGATGCTTTTGGTAATATTGGTATTGGTACAATGTCTAACATAATAACTTAATTTTTAATTTAAAAATAACTATACTGATTAATTTTGATATACCAAATAATTCTTTCTATTAACAAACAATAAAATCAGAAAAAGACACCTATAAATCTACAGGTGCCGAGTTTAATGAAATACTAATTAAAGTTATAATCTCACCATAATATCGCTTTTAGTAACATCCTCTATCAGAATAGTTAACATAACTGTAGCGATAACCACTAGGACGATAGCCATAACGTATAGGACGATTATAATGAACATAATAATAGTCGCCACGACCATAGCCATAATTTACAATGCGACTGGATCTATAGTTATGACAAACACAACCATGACCACCATTAATAGTGGCAGAGTTTTCAGTCGAAATATCAGAAAATAGCTCTTTATTTTGAGTGTTTTGCATCATTTTTTTCCTTAAATATAATTTAATCAATAAGGTCGTTTAAGTTATATTTGTTTACGAAACTATCTGATGATTTGTAATAGATTATTCTTTTTATCAGGTGAAGCTTCAGGAGATTTTTTTGATTTTTACATTAACTTTTAGTCGCAATAATAATAGCCTCCGTAGCTATAACTGACAGGGCGACTATAATAGTAGCTATAGCTACGATAGTGGTAGCTAATAGGACGATGATAGTAACGTACAGAGCGACTATAATCGTAATTATTATTATAATAATGACCACCATTAATAGTGCCAGATTCTTCAGAAGAAAGGTTAGAAAATAGTTCGCTTTTTTGAGTTTTTTGCATAAGACTATCCTCTGTTTTATTTGGGTTTATAAGATAGTTAAAAAATTATAAATATATTATAAATTCCTATCTATTATTCTTTATTTATTTCTAGCATCCGGATATTTTTTTCCTGATTATATTCTCATAAATGGCAGATAAAAAAATACTAAAAAAATTACTTTTTTTCAATTAATCAGGAGAAAACTACTATGAAAAATTTTTAATTAGTAACAGCCGTGATGGTAGGGATTATAGGAGTAGGAAGAATGGGAATAGTAACGTACAGATCGACGATAATAACGAGGATAATAATTACGATAGCCATAACTGTAATAACCGCGATGACTGTTACTACCATAATATCTATGGCCGCCATTAATAGTAGCAGATTCTTCAGTAGAAAAATCAGTAAAAAGTTGATTATTTTTTGTTTCTTGTCTTTCTTGCATAAAAATTATCCTTAACCTTAATTAACTACATTAGTAACCTTTAATAATTTATGTTGACTACTGGGAATTACAATTCATTATTCCTAAGTGTTTAGTAATATCCGGATAAATACTTAGCCAAATATTTTTTAATTAAGTAATTATTATTGTAATAAAACATATAAATAAAAAAAATCAATATTTATTTATAGTATTTTCAGTCATAATGATTTCCAAAAATTAGACCATATCATGACTAGATTTAAATATTTATTGATATTAAAATAAAGAGTTTTATTTACAAAATTTATCTGCTTTTCTTTTCTATTTTTATGTTTCTTTTAAATATTTATAAATTAAGATAATAGTATTCATTTAATCTATGAGATACAGTTTTATAATAACTGTGAATAAAGAATGCTATACTTGGGTGTAATTTTAATTATTAAGTAACCTTCTCTATTTTTTTAGTACAAAAACTTCTGTTTATGTTTTTTGAACAATAACTTGTCTTTTTATTGTCATTTTTATCCCATTAATTTTTACTAAAAATATATTTTTATTTTAATTTAAACTAGAGAGTGTTCTATATTTAGATTCATCTTAACTACTCATAACATTTCGTGTATTGGTTGTGGTACAATTTAATACTTAAAAAGTTGGGGAAAGTCGAATATTTGACCAGAGTGCAAAAAACTTCAAATAAATTAACTATTTTCAAATAACTGCAAAGATGATTAAATTGTCCGATGAAATTTTTACCTTGTGACTAAATATTTTTAACGGGGTTTTACTCCGGGGTATTCGGAGAAAATTTTATACAATTTATTCACCATTATCCTTCGGTTTTTTTAGCTATTTTTTGTCATTAAATATTATCAAAATTATCTCAAATTATTATCAGTGCTTCTATCCCCAAATATTGCTCATTTTTTCCCTGCCTTGGCTGCTGTAAATAGTTAAATATTTTTCATAGTATTTTCAGTATTTCCACTTCTTTTTAACATCAATAAATTATGGGGCTTGGTAGTTTAAGACGCCAGAATAAGTAGATTTTTTTTCATTTGTGAGTGGATTTTTTATTCTTTTATCTATTGGTACCCAACCATAAACTCAAAAGTCTTTTCATAAGATATAACATTCCTTAATCATAAACATAGCCAGCTTTATAGTTTCTATTTCTCGTTGCTATTTTGCCAATTTATCCTCTCTAACTTTTTTTGCTTTCACAAATTAATCATTTTTAGTATAATTCTTGGTTGGGGAATTATTTCAATGAATAAACATCTTTTTCATAGTCATTATAATAACTTTTATGCGAATTAAAAACTACATTAAATTGTTTGTTGTAAATAGTTTTTTAAGCCTGATATTCTAAAATATTTTTTTGCTCAATACCCAGAAATTGGTTCCTCTTTTTTTACTTAAATTAATGTGGTTTTTTAAAAAAATATAGCTAAATTATTAAAATTTATAGGGCTATAAAAAGTGCTAATTTTTTTTATTTCAGATCTATAAACTGTGAGAAACCTTTAATAATTATTGGTGTTTTTATAAGAGTATTTACTCACCAAATCATTTTTAATACTAAAGCTATTGTTGTTTCTTTAGGATTTTTTTTCTAAAGTATAAAATTATCTATTTTATCTATAATCTTCATTTTTTTGTCTAGTGAAGTAGAGATATTATTTTTGCAATTATATTTTTACAACCTATTTAGGATTGCTATATCTACGAAGATATTCCTGATTTTATATAGCTAAAACTTTCATAATTATTATGTAAAAATACTAGAAATAAACTATAAAAGTCATAGAGGTAAAAATTGTCTATACAAAATTAATTTCCATTATTTATTCCCAAATTACAGGAAATATATGCTTTTTAGCTTGAAAGTATGTGTAATTAATTTTGTATAACTACTTAGAATTTTTCGTAATATTCTTTTTTTTATTCTTTTTTTTAATGGTATAATATAACCCTATGATAAAGTCAAAAGCCAAAAGGCAATAGTAATCTATCAGGAAGGTTTGGGGATTGAGCAACTTTAAGCAATATTATGTTTAGTATATACCAAGAGTGAAAAAAGAATGTTAAAAATTAACTTAGGCTATCACAGGATTTTTGTTAATGTCCCTGGGAGTCAAAAGTAATCATTGAGTAGTCAGCAATTAACCTTAACTAATAGGTTTTCAGTAGTAAAATAAGAATAATTTTAATTAGTAATAGCCTCTTGTATTCCCCTTATAGTAGTTATAATTATAACGTTTATTGTTAGGAGAATAACGGTTATAATTGTAATTACTGCGAGGGCAAAGTTGAAAGCCTAAAAAACTACGATGATATTTATAATTTTCATTATAACCACCATTGATTATAATAGATTCTTCTAAGTTTAATTCTGTAAAAAGTTGCTGTTTTTGAGATTGTTGCATGATCAGCTTCCTCATGGTTAATAGTTCTCATAAAATAATAGTAATCTTTGCTGATTTCTTTAACTTCTGAAGGAAGTTGAGTTTATACTTCCCAAATAACCTACAGTATCCGGATTTTTCTAACTTCTATAATTAATCACCTTCTTTTGAATATTAACTTTAATCCTAATTTCTGCAATTTTTAAATTTATCCGGATCACTTACAAAATAACTCCTAAGCTCAATAATTCCCTATGCTAGAAAGTAAAAAATAGGTAAGTAAGATAACTTATAGCAGTACTTTGACATTTTTTATAGTGAAAATTCCTGTCATTGCTAATAGAGGCAAGGGAAATAAGTAGCTGTTGCTAAAAATGGCTGAAACGTAGATAAATAATATCAATTAGCAAACAAATTAATTAAGTATAAAACAATTACTATATAAGGCTTTGATAGCATTTTTTACTTATTTTTTGCCAAATTGCCGATAGTAAATATCAAAATTTAATAGTGAATTAAGAGTATTATGGGTAAAAATGTTGTATGCAATTTTCGTACAAAATTTATCAAATTAACATAATCAGAGAATGTTTATCATGCAAAAAGATTATTCCCTTGGTGTTAATCATGTAGTAACTGAAGTGCTATCTAAGTATAGTATTAATACATGGAAATTGGTCTTAATATGTGCTACCAAAAATTTATAGGGTTCCGGATGACATTCGGAGCTTAGCACAATTTTTTGTATTTTATATAAGCTCATTGACCATGACACATTCTGGTGGAGTAATACAGCTAATTTAGTGCCAAGCTTGTAGAGTGTATATTTAAACCTAAAATTTAGATTACCAAAGGTATTTAAAAATTTGTCGTAACGCAATATTAAATATGTGTCAGTCTAGTAAGTAACTATCTAAACTTAATATTCATCTCTCAATTTAGCCTCAAAAAAATTATTTTAGTAAGTAAAAATAAATTATGTTTAATAATTTTGATTCTACAGAAGTACAACCCTTAGAAAGTGATGAATTTCTCCCTCCTATGAGTCGTTGGAATAAGATAGGTGGAATGTTCTTATTGGGTACATTTGGTGCAGCTATTGCCCTAATTAGCCTAGTAAAGTATAACCCTACTGTGAGAACAGAAGCTATTGCTCGACCAATAGGAGACGTAAGAATTGTTCAAGCACCTACAGAGGGTAAAATTGACAGTATAGAAGTAAATGAAAACCAAGTAGTTCATGAAGGAGATGCGATCGCACGCATAGATGAATCTGCTCTGAGTCGTCAAAAAACTCAACTACAAGAAAAAATCCAACAGTGCGACATAGAATTAGAGCAAATTAATCAACAAATATCTGCTTTAGAGGTTCAAATCTTAGCTACTGCTAGACCTCAAACTTTTCAGTATCAGTCACAATTTACCATAGCAGAAAATAATAAGATAGATAAATCATCTATTGAGTCAGCTATTTTAGAGCTATCCTTATCTTTGCCTAAAGTTGCTCAACAGTTTGCTAAAGATAGACGGGACCTGATAGTTAAGCGAACCGAATTAATTAAAGAATTGACTGCTGGTAACAGAGAACTAGAACAGGTAAATGCTAAACTTAATAATAGTGTAATCATTGCTCCTGCAAATGGTACTATATTTAAGTTATCTTTGCGTAATCCTGGGCAAACTGTCGAATCAGGAGCAGCGATCGCTCAGATAGTCCCTAACAACGCGCATATAGTATTTAAGGCTAGGGTGACAGCAGCAGATATTGCCAAAGTAAAAATAGGTCAACCCGTACAAATTCGAGTTTCAGCTTATCCTTTTCCTGATTATGGTATTCTCAAAGGAACTGTACGTTCAATTTCTCCAGATGCTATCGCTCATCAAGTACTTAAAGAAGCTTATTATGAGGTCACTATAGAACCTGAAAAACCTTACTTAGTCAAAGGCGGTAGTCAATATCTGATTCAACCAGGAATGGAAGGTCGAGCTGATATTATTTCTTCCCAAGAGACCGTGCTAACTTTTGTTCTCAGAAAACTTAGATTGTTAACTGATTTTTAGTGATTATACCAAATATATATAGCAATTAAGAAAAATTGGGAAAACACCATATAAACGTTTAATCAAACAATGGTTAAGATCCTGGGTTTTTGATAACAAATAATTTTCAGACACTTTGGAAGGAACAGCACAGGCAGGGGTATATAAGCCCAGTACTTACCAACATATTCTTAAGTAGTATGGAATAAAGACTTATGGAGTGTCCCCAGATCTTGGATCTGAAAAATTCCAGGGGATGTAACAAAAGCTGGCAAATCATCAACAGAAACCAGAAACTAGATTCTAAACAAAGGTAAATATATACTAAACCTTCATTCGGATATACCCATTATACAGTTCAATAAAATTGAAGGTAATAAATCAAATCTATCATGGTGACTAGATTTCTTGGAGTAATAAAGTCGGTAAATATCCCGGCATAAAAACCATAGTAGCGAATCTATTAAAAAGTCAGAAAAACTAATGCACATCTTCCGGATGAAATTTTAGACCAAAGGTACAAATCGAAGTTGACTATATTGTTGCTAGGTTTATAGATAGAGAAGATGCATACAAAAACATACAACTTCTACACCGCTACTGCTACAACATTAAAACTGCCGAGGATTTGAAAGTAGTAAGCTTTCTCAAGACTCATTAGGTCCAAAGTGGAATTTTAAGGATATACATAAGAAAAGAGAAGTTTAGGAGACGAGACGAGATGAAGATAAAGCCTCACGTCCCTTTCTCAAGACAAGCAGGTTTTACATAGCAATTATTTTAGAAAGAAGCTTCCCTAGTTTAACATAAATTTTTACTTTTTTTTAGATTTATTCACCTATTCGATTTGGCAACTTCCGCTTGACCAAGATTTTTGGTCTACTATATCAAAATTGCTGTGAATCTTGATAAATATTTACTTTGTGTTATCATATCTATATAATAATAAACAGAGATAGTTTAATAACTCAGGATAGCCTTATAGATTATCATATTAATTCATTTTTTTCAAGTAGGAAAACTTATAAAATTTCAATTATATAAACTAAACTTATAATATACTTTTTATAATTGATTTTTCCATATACTTGCTTGCCAAAAGCAAGTGTGTTAAATTATAAAACTATAAAACGTACTAATTTAAAGTACCTTCTCCAAGGCCACAAAAAATCTACGGATCGGTAAAAGTGAGAATGGAGATGCTGTATTTAGCAGAATTTTAAAAATTAAGAGGTATTATGAGCCAACAGGTCATACACCCGATGGATAAACTCCAACGTCAGGTAAATTCTCTTCGGGAATCTAACATAATTAAGCCAACAGATAGTATCTGGAAGATAGCTCTACTTTTTGGAGATAAATGGGTTTATTGGAAAAAAGAACTAGAAGAGTTTGGTTTTTCTATGAAAGATCCAATTAGTGAACTATTAGCTGTAGAAGCTTGGGAAGAGGATTAATTTACTCACCTTCCCAATTAGGCTTAAGGTAAGCAGCTAAAGAGATTATAGCTTTCAGGTAAAATATTCCTTATGGTTGTCGTCCCTTGTGGCAACCGTGGTCATGTAAAAAAAACTTGGTTGCTCAAGATTGTTTAAGTGCCCCAAGTGTAACATTGTAATTACAAGAACTCTAAACGGCGCACGAATTATAATAATTGCTCCTTTCAAATGGATGATGAGATAGTTTCAAGCACTACTAAAGATTCCTTGTGAAGAACTCAAAGATGCCTTGAAGTTCCTGATGCCAAGTTCGATTGACCAAAAAGATTGATCATTTTTCCCACTTTGTATCAAATCCGGTAGTATCTGTACAAGAAAGTAGAGAAAACCCCGGGAAAATATTAAATGCTCTACCATACTAAGCCTACTTCCCATGAACCCGGTTTATTCTCAAGCTCCAAAACAAGCGGATTTGATATTATTTTTTTTGAGAAATTACACATCCAGACTAGATTTAGTACTAGCTAATTAAAACTTGATATAATTATAAGTTTTATTAATTTTTCTTGATTTATGAGAACATACATATTTTTTCCTCTTAAGGCACTTACAGATCCTGTAGCGTTTTCTGCAAAAAGGTATGTAAAATACTAAATTATGACATTGATATACCCTTATTTTACCTTTTTGAGTTAACTTTGGGAGTATCATAGACAACTATTTAATGCTTCTGCTAACGCAGGAGCAGTTTTATAGCGATCTCTAGGTAATGGTTGTGTGACTTTTTCAATAACCTCTCTTAGTTGTGGTGTAATATTGGGAACGTTTTCAATATAAAAACGATAACCATTCCCATGATTATCATAGAAATGCATTGGGCTTTTAGCTGTCAGCAAAAAAATTAGAGTTGCACCCACTGCATACAAATCAGATTGAGTCAAAGGTTGTCCGCGGTCTTGTTCGGGGGCGCTATAGCCTTCTGCTCCAATTCTGGTACCTAAAGGTGTTCCAATTTCTTTCACTGCTCCAAAATCCAAAACCACTATCTGATTATCACGACGGCGCACTAAAAGATTAGCAGGTTTAATATCCCGGTGAATCAGGGGTGGCTCTTGTGAGTGAATATATTCTAGAACTTCACAAGTCTGAACCATCCACCCTATAGCCTGTTGCGGCAAAATCGGTCCTTGAGTAATAATGCGTTTCTCCAAATCCTGCCCATGAATTATTTCCATTACTAAATATTTCTTGTCTTCTTCGACAAAAAAATCGAAAAACTTGGGAATACCTGGATGGCTTAATAATTTCAAAGCCTTAGCTTCTCTTTCAAATAATTCTTGAGCCTTACGAATTTGAGCCATATCAGCATTCATCTCCTTAAGTACCACCAAAGCAGCAGCAGGGGAAACGGCCATACCTTGAAAATTATGTGGCTCCTGATCCCAAGCTAAATAAGTAGTACCCATGCCTCCTTGACCCAATATCCGTAAAACTTGATACTGACGAATAATTTTTTCAACCTGAATTGGTTTACCACAATAGATGCAGAATAGATTCCCTGGTGAGTTCTCACTAGCGCGAGGACAACATTCCTGGGAAATCTTTGCAGCAGGTAAAGCCTGAACATGAAACTTGAAGGTCGGGCCACCTCTTGCTAACTGTATCAGGGAACCATCAGAAACAATTCCTTGAGACATCAAAACTCCGTTGACAAAAGTTCCATTTGTCCCAAGGCTTACTAAGCGCCAAATATTTCCAGATGGGGACTTTGATATTTTATGTAGCTCTAGATGGTATCGGGAAACTAAACTATCAGATAAAACAATATGATTATCTGTAGAGCGACCAACCTTAATTATTGATTCGTTCTGAAAGTCCCAATCTTTTAAAGGAGTATTTTTTTTAGGGTCTAGGAGGGTTAACCTAATCACGATCTAATTAGTAGGGAGTAGGGAGTAGGGTTCGACCGCATAAGATATCTTTACACTTTATGCCTACAAATCCTAAAAAACATTGTTCTTGGTTACTTATTACTTAATAAATAAAACCTTAGGAAAGTATAGCATTATTTTTATGAATTGATATAACAATTAATACTTAATAATTAGCATGGCTGTTTCAAAGTATTATAAGTTAATGATGTATCCGAGTGGGGAAGATGAGGGAAATTGACCAAAATTTGCCGATTTTTTTAGTGTGTGAGTCTCATTCACACCTGATTAATATCAAGTTTCATTAATTAGCTCTAGTAAAAATACTTTTCTCACATCAATTCCTCCCAATTTCCAATTCCTAATTCCCAATTCCCTAAAGTTTTTCTACAGTGGGTATTCGTAGACAGCTTGCAAATTTTTAATTTCAAAAGTCTAAAGATACAATATGTCAATGCTTTGAGAGTTAAACGAAGGATAGTTTTCACTTTTGTACTACAAAACTTCTGCTATCTGCCTTCTGGCTTTAAGCTAATATCTCTGCATTTTTGAGTAATGAAAACTGCCATAGTCAGCAAGAATTAATGAGGGTTTGCTCTTATTAAAAAGTAGGGGAGTAGGTAAAGACTTTGCATACAAAATCTGTACAGAGGAAGGTCGAATCATATAGGAGGTGGAGATAGTCGGAGATATTTGTCCCTTACGGCCCTCCACAATCATTCTGCCCAAAATTCTAACTTATGTAAAAGTTTTGAAGATGATACCAAGTACTTTTTAAATGCAAAAAAAAAGCGTTTCGTAAATATTAGTTAATGCTTTGGGATTTAATTAGGAAGCCCTAATTACCTTTCCTTAAAAAGAAAAGGGTATTGGATCGTGGAAAAAATGATATTCTATAATTTTATTGAGAAATAGATAGTCCTTATTGTTAAAGCCATAAAGTAGGCACAATGGCCTTTATCAGGAAAAACAGAGTTATTTGTGTCGTGAGTGTGGCCGTCAATGGGTGAGAAAACTTTTGTCCTATCGGTTATAGTTATGATTTTAAAGAGCTTTGTTTATAAATCTCCTTTAACGCCATGGAATTTCGAGCCATTGAGAGAGTGACTGATATTTCCTTCTTGGACGGTGCTTAACTGGGTAGAGCTTGTACTAAGTACATATTAAAACTAAAGAAGTTTGAGATCCTGAAACTGCTTACTCTTAATGAACTTTAAAATGCGCGTGAGCTAAAAAAAAATATCAATTTGGGTCTGGACAGTTGTAAATAGCCAAATGCCAGGAATTTTGAAGTTGGTGATAGGCGATCGCTCCGCTGTTAACTTCACACTTATAAGGCATAGGCAGATGATTCCACCAACTCTGACGCGTATTCTTTTATCCTTGCTTATAAGATGATTGTAACCACCAGGCCAGCAAAACAGCGATGACAAGAGTACAGGACTTACGCAGGTAAGCTATATCTGGTATACTGCCAAAATGAAATTGTCAATACTATAATTAGTTTTTTTCGCATAGATATTACTTTTAATATATATTAAAATCAGGTTACATTTGTTAAATGGATTTGCTAAAAATCCTTAATTATTAAACAATAATGACATGATTATATTAGTTGCAAGAAAACATGGATTTTAATGTTTGTTGTAACTCGTCAATATTTACTTAAATATCACAAGAATTATACAATAATGCTCCTTAGCAAACCCAGAGGGAAAATATTAGCCATAGATACAATAAACCGTTATTTAAGATATTAGTCTTTAAATTCACAAGAAAAACTGGGGAAATGTTCAATAAGAATTTGTACAGATACAGCAGCTTATTTAATATTTTATGACACAGTAATTAATAAAAAATATGGGTATAATATTCAGCGTATACCATGACAATATAGTGGTAATGAACATCAAGTTATTTGCTTTATATTAGCTGTGAAGTTAGTGGGTCTTGGAATAGTTAATTGTATATATTTTAATCAAGGAATGAACAATTATGGATTATATATTATGCAGTTTATACCAGATACTGACAAAAAAATAAAAATAAAAAAGTGTTTAATAAATGATATAAAATGGCTATAAACTATAAGAAAATACCATTTAAAACAGTGTATATCGTCAAAATTGTCATGCACTATATATAGTGCCTTTGGGTAAGTCCTTGAGTAGAAGAATACTACCGTTTAAGACAGATGGTGTGGGTTTTTTATATCAAACCCGGTAGCATTGGTATAATTCCATATTGAGGAGTAATAAGTTGAAATTCTAGGAATGAGCAACCGTTTGTCCTTAATGACAATAGGAATTATATTACCCCGAAACCAACGGATTTGATATTATATCGCAAAACTTTATGCTACTCCAAGTCAATTGATATGTTGAGAATTGGCAGTTTCTTTCCTGATCTACTATAGAAGTGAGCTTAGGCATATTTACAGTCCAAACCCTTTAAAATAGGCCCTCATTAACAAAAATTGTAAATACACCAGCGCACTTTGCTCTATTTGAAAGATACGCAAATTCCTCAATTATCCTAATCATTCGTAATTGCGCAACGCCCTTAATCAAGTTTTGGGGAGTTACCGAATACTTCCGATCTACTCGATCTACTTAAGTCATAATTTCTTTAATCTTTTTCTGGCTTTATTAAAGCACGAATAACAATTGCTGTAATATTATCGTGACCATTATATTGATTTGCCAAATCAATTAATTTACTTACACCCAATTCCAAATTAGCTTGTTTGTCTAAAAGTGGTTTCAGGTGAGTTTGCCAATTGTTTTCCAGAAGCTGATTATCTGTTAAACCATCAGACGCCAAGATTAATAAAGTATCATTTTTGAGATTCAAAAACTGTATATCTGGCCTCACAAAATTTTCATTTCGTGGTCCTAAAGCTTGAGTCAATTGATAAGCATCAGGGCGACCATAAGCTATCTGTAGTTCAACTCCGCGATTAACTTCTCTTTGACCTACTTCATGGTCTAGAGTAATCTGCTCTAATCCTCCCTCACGAGAAAAACGATACAAACGACTATCCCCTACATGAGCTACAGCTACTTCTGTATCATAAATCATTGCCATAACTAAAGTAGTACCCATTCGACCACTACCAGAACGGGCTTCTTGTTGGTTAAGATCGTAAATTACCTCATTCGCCTGTAAAACTGCTTCACGAATTGTTTCCTCTGAAGGCAAACCTACTGACCAACTACTTTCTGTTTGAAAATATTGTTTAATACTGTCTACTGCTAAATGACTAGCTATTTCTCCACCAGCGTGTCCTCCCATACCATCACAAAGTATATAAATTCCTTTAGCTTGAATAATTTTTTCAATTGATGTTTCCTGACTTTCTATCTGAGTTTGAATCCCAAAAGCATCTTCATTATGATCACGTTGACTGCCTACATCACTTTTACTCGAACTTTCCAAACTAATCAATTGTGTTGGCAATAGCTCAGTTTCTTGAGTTTCAACATCATCTGGTATTTTTGAGGCAGAATTATCTGCTTGCAAAAATGTCGGTGCAGATTTAGCAGGTGCCTGAGACTGTAAATTATCTTGAGTATTCATTATATATGATCGCAATTGTTCAATAGTTTGTATTTCACCATTTCGCCAATCTTGAAATAAAGCTGTTATCCAACCAAATTTTGTACGTTGGGATTGCTCAAATAACCGCTGCCAGAATAACATTAAATCTTCTAGAGTTTTAGGTTCTCCAGGTTTTGAGTACAAGCTTTGCAACTTGATATAATTATTATCTACTTGATTTACTCGGAGATTTTCATCTTCGAGTATACTTTGACAACAATCCCAGGGCATTAAGGCTATCCACAGTTCGGTCATTTGTTCCAACCACGATAAAATTTGTAGTTGGGGCAACTGCTGGTTTCCCCAGAGATCAACTAATCGTGGCCAACTGCTATAGTCTGCCAAAAGTAGTATTTCTTTGGAGTGACATCGCAAACGTTCTATGGAGTGCGATCGCCAGCTATCGTGAATAGTTGGCAAATTTTGAGGTATTTGGGTCTGTAAAGCTATATAAGGTTGGGCAATTATGGGGATAATTAAAGCTTCCATAGCTTTAGGAGTTATTTGTTTAAAGCTATCAGAGTTATTTTTCAACCAAGCTCGAATTGGGGTTTCTTCTAGTGGGTAACGGTCTAATACTTCCACAACTACTCTTTGACCTTGGTTATTCACTGGTATAGTTTCCAATACTTGGTAGCGTTGTTTAGGGTCTAAGTATTTTTCAATTGAAGGAGTAGAGAGAATTTTTGTATCGTTTAAGGATAATTGATTCTCTGTGTTTACTGTTTCACACACTAGATTAAGTATATCTGTAGTTGTTAATTCTGAATTATCTGAGTTTCCTATTGCTTTCGGTTGAGTTTCTTCTACTTCTATATCTGAAGCTGATGTACCAAAAGTATTATTAGATTGATAATCATCTTCTATTTTAATTTTTTCGTCCAAATTATGAGAGGATTCTAAAATTTTTTCAGATTCTTCTCCAATAATTTTAGTTGCTGATTCTAAAGAATCATTATCTAGGGGCTTTTCTCCTGTCATGAATTCTTGTTGGCTGAGATTATTAACACTAATCTCTGGTATACTAGGAGTGGCTACTTCTTTTTGATAGTAAATAATGGCCTTCCATACTTGACCTGTATAGACTCCACAGTTGTGACATTGTAGAGCTTTCAAGGAGACTTGCGATCCACATTGATGACAATTTTTGTGGGTTAAGGATACACCACATTTTTGACAATATCTATGATTATCAGGATTTTCCAACTCACATTGGGGACAAATGAGCATAATTAGTAGCGATTTTGTGTCACAACTTTAATTATTGTAGAGCAACTAGAAGGGAATAGAACTATTAGCATCTTCTAAAATTGTTTGAATTGCGATCGCTTCTATTATTTTTAGGGGCACTTCACAAAAGTATTTTTCCCTAAATTGTTCTTCTGATACTGCTGCGAGGAACTTTTGGACTGTTTGGGATAAAGTTTCTAATTTTTGATTTTGGCTTTGACTCTGAATAATGTAAAAATATTTATCTTTATACTTGACATTAAATCCAAAATATTGTAATGCTATTAAACCTAATTTAAGAGTAGTATCACTAATACTTAACTTTTTTACCAATTGATCAGGAGTTACAGGTTGACCTGTACGGCTAAGATATTTGGCAATTCCCAGAAGTTGTTGCCAGATTTGTAGAGGGTGGGTAATAAAAGGTTGGGAGTAAGCGATCGCTAGTTTTTTTTGTTGATTTATTGCTCGTCGGAACCAGATGCGTAAATCATTCCAGTTTGTGGGACATTGGGTAAGAACAATTAAGTCTTTTTCATTTTCGCGAAGGGATAACTTAGATTCATTCGTGTCACTATAATTTTTATTTAGGAACTTTGAGTTTTTATTTTCAAAAAGAGGTTGACTATTATTGCGCCAGTCTAATATCCAATTTACGGTGTTCGATGCTACGACTTGACTATCTTGGGAATTGGGTTGTACAGCAATAAGTCGAGCTTCATAACATTTTTTTTTAGCATTGAAATCTAATTCTAGAACAGCATCACATATTTCTTCAGGAATTTCTTCCTTATAATGACCCCACCAAATACCAGGAAACCCTTTATCTATAGACTTATCGCAAATTTCAAAATTTGTTTTAATATATCTGACTTTATTTCCCTCCATGTCTGTTTGGTTCTGATGCCAAATATCAGTAAACCAACAATTTTGAATTAAAAGTTTAGGCACCGGGTTTCCCATACCACAGGGTTCCAAAAGCTTTAGTTCTTGAAATAAATCTCTACCTAACTCAGATACAGTGATAATTAAATCTACTTCTATTACTGAGGTTTGGTTAAAAGTGACCCCTAATATTTCTCCCAATAACTGATTAATAGCATCTGTAAATATTGAAATATTTTCTACTGGTAAACTCAGACCAGCAGCAAAAGGATGACCGCCAAAATTATGTAACAAATGTGCTTGATTTTTCACCAACTCATAAAGATTTATATTACCAACAGAACGGGCAGAACCGCGAGCTAATAATTTTTTTTCAGAAGTTTTAGTAACTTCAGTTTCCTCACTAAATAAAATAGTAGGACGACCATACTTTTGAGCTATTTGGCCTGCCACTAATCCTAGCACACCAACAGGCCATTGAGGATCACTCAGAACTATGACATGAGTCGTAGAAAGGTCTAGTTTTGTCAATTTTTGGGCAATATCTTTAGCTACTTCTTTTTCTAGAGACTTGCGCCTAGAGTTAGCCAACTCTGTTTGTAACGCTAGTTTTTGACAATGTTGAGGGTTACGACTTGTCAATAGTTCCACACAAAAACTGGCCTCTCCCATAATTCTACTTACAGCATTAATTCGAGGGCCAATACCAAAAGAAATATCTGTAGGGCGATCGCCTGTTTTTTGGCACAATTCTAAAAGTTTAGCAACTCCTGGCCTGGTAGTTTTGTGTAATTGTGTCCTTAATTTTTCAATACCTATTTGTGCTAAATAACGACAGTCATCTCTTAGTTCAACTAGATCTGCAATTAAACCAATAGCTACTAAATCTAATAATTCTGTTAGGGGAAGTTGAGGTATTTCCGGATGAGTTAAATAAAGTGCCTCTATAAGCTTATAAGCTACTCCAACTCCAGATAAATTATATAGGGGATGATCTTGAGAAAAATAGCGAGGATTAATAATAGCAAATAACGGTGGGCGTTTTGTGGGAATAGTATGATGATCAGTAACAATTATATCTATACCTAAACTATTTGCATATTCTATTTCGGCAATATTTGTACTACCTGTATCGCAGGTAATTATCAAACTATAATTTTTTTTAGCTAACCTTTCTATTCCAGAAAAATTCAAACCATGAGATTCTGTAAACCTATTAGGAATATAATAAGTTAGTTGGTCTATTTTATCTAAAAATTCTCCTAATCCATCCCATAGTACAGATGTTGACGTAATCCCATCTGCATCAAAATCTCCCCAGATAGCAACTTTTTCTTGATTATTTCTAGCAGAAATAATTCTTGCTACGGCATTATTAATTTCTGAGCCAAATGCTGAAAAACTAGCTGGTTTATATTGTTTCGGATCTAAAAATGATGCTATATCTTCAGGATTTTTAATTCCACGTTGCCATAATAATTGTGCTAGATATTTTCCCGATAATTCTGGTACATAGCTTTTGAAAGATTCAATAAATGAATAAGGTGGATGATTGGAACTCAGGATTTGCCAATATTTTTTTTCTTGAGACATCTTTATTTAGCAATTTATTGTACTAATGAATAGAATATAAACATTATAGTTAACCATATAAATATAGAATTAGTCCGAAAGTAAGTTGAAAGTAAAATTATTGCTGTGAATAACACAATTACAGAAGGAATAACATTTAGTTATTTACGCAATTAAGTAACGAAACCTACCATCAAATAATTTAAGTAGATCACAACAGTCATTATCACGACTATAACAATCTTATTTTTATACTTTCCACCTATATTGCTAATTTTTGGTTTGGCTTTTTAGAGAATTGCGGAACAAAATAATACCAGTTTCGGAGTTAATTTAAATTTATAGTTTTTTTAATTGTGACAGCCTACGAGCTAATTACTATCTCTTTCTTCTTATTTATTTGACAAGTAGTAATTTTTTTCCCAATTAAAAATTAATATTCATATCAAATATCCTGTTAACTATTTATGAATTTATGAAAACAACTATGTTTTACTAATTGTAAGAATAATATTACAAATATTTTTCAAATAAACTATATATGTAATATGTAAAATGATTTTATAAAATCCTATCAAATCCGCTTAATTTGGTGTGAAAAAATATTTCATATTCAGCCCAGCCTTCAAATATTACTAAGTTTTTTTTCCTCCTGACTTGTGAGTTTTTAGTTTTGAGTGATGAGTTTAACTAACTATCTAATTATACCAATGCTACCAAATTGTATATTACTGTCTAGTTAAAGTAATTAGGGTTTGCTGAATAAATCTCAAAAAATTACACAATAATAATTTTAGATATTTTTAATCAGAAATAGTATCCAATTTTCAGCTAAAATAGACTAATAACCAGGTATATATAATGTACAAAAAATGTACAGAAAAGTAGGCTAACATGACACTCCAGCAGAATATTTTTAACTGCCGTTCAATGCCTAATTATCCCCAGAAAATCCTTGGGTAGTAATGGCTAGTTTAATTCCTTGGGAAAAATATGAAAATGTATATGCAATCTTTTTCTATACCATGCCTAGGAGCACCTAGATTAAATTTTAGAATAGAGTTAGGGGCGTTAATTATTAAATAAAAACTAGATATAAGGGATAGTAAAAAAGTATAATAAATTAAGGAAAACCCCTGTTTACAATAGTTTATTTATCTTAAATTATATAGAAAATAAGAGACTTTTTATGCTTTAATTTTGGTTTATTTTAGAAAAATAATAGGCGCAGATTTAATCAATAAAATTAATTCATATATGGTGAAAAATAAGTAATATGAAGAAAAAAAAAGAACCTTATTAGAAGAGATAAAGGAGTGTAAAAATTAAGGTAAATTAATTTAATATGCCACCTGCACTCCCAGCTATCCGACGGACTTAAATCTATTAAATCATGGCATAATTGAAACCGAAATCATCTAAGATATTCTCTTAAAAGGCTATTAAAAGCCAGTTTTACCAAAAACCCATTACTCACCGTTAAACAGCAAGAAAAAAATATCTAAAGGTAGGCAAAAAAAGACCACGAACTTCTAGGACTATCGGGAAAACCATCAAAAAAAACTGAAATATTTAAGTAAAAACTTAAGTACCCAAAAGGCTATTAATTGAGAATGGTGTCTGTCATAAAAGTTTGAGTATTAGACAATATAAAACATTGTTGGATTTCTGTGAAATTTAGCGTCAACAAAAATTGATGTAAGAGAACAAAGAACAACAAATAGATGAGATAATAGTAAGTTTAAATCAAACTAATGTACATTAAATAGTAACAGTAAAAAGTGGAAAAGATACATAATTTGGAGCCAAAGTATCTGCAAGTTCTATGGATGGATATATATTTTTACATAGAATAAGTTGGAATAACTATAACGAATCTTGAGATTTAAAGGCTGATGTTGAAGAGTGGAAAAACTACATAGGTTATGACCCAGAGTTAGTTAATGCAGACCAAATTTAGCTAACATGAGAAAACCGAAAATTATATAAAGACAAAGGTATTAGAATCAGTGGTTCATTAGGGAATAGCACCCAAAAATATTGATAAAGAACAGAAAAACAAGCTCAGGAGCGATGAAAGATTACGTCACCATATTGAAGGTAAATTTGACCGGCGGCAAAAAAGGATTTAGTCATAAAAAAAGTAATGGCTAACCTTTCTAAAACTTCCACAACTGAAATCGCAATTACTTTTTTTTACTTTTTTAGTAATCAACCTTTCTACCCTCTTAAAAAAGGCTTTTTCTCTTTTTTTATAGTTTTTTGTCTAGTTGTTTTTAATAATTTCAACTTCTAGTTGAATAAATGATAATAATTTTTGATAATATCAATTTTTATTAATACCAATTTCCTAAAGTCCGACTACACATAATGCTTCAAGAATAAAATCATATCCTGTACAAGAAGCAATATCTTTTTGACTAAATCCAGTTAATATATTTCTCAGGATTCTGCGTCAGAAATCTAAGGAATCGAAAACTCGATTTTTCAAGAATTTTTTCACCTCTTTCCACAGTCTTTCAATGGGATTAACTTCGGGACAATAAGGAGGTTGAAATAATAAAATGATGTGATCAGGGATAGATAAATCATTCCCTAGATGCCCTCGCCCGTTATCTAGTTGAATAATATGAATCTCTTCAGGATATGTTTGAGAAAAAAGCTCTAAAAATCTTTCAAAGCAAGGAGTATCTAGATGACTAAATTCATAAAAAAAGGAATCTCCTGTTTTTGGTTCTACTAAACCATAAAGCCATAGATATTTAAATAGCCATTGATATAAACCAATGGGCTTAACACCGCAAGCAGTAATGACTTTACCTGTTATAGTTTTTAATCCAATTCTAGTCTCGTCTTGACACCAATAGCGAATTGGCAGTTGATTTTCCGAATATTTATTAATTAACTTAATTTTCTCTTCTAGTTGAGATGAGAGTTTTTTTTAAAGTTTTCTTGAGCTTCTTTATTTTGTTTTATGTGATTTGGACGTGGAACTTTTAATTTACTTTTTAATTTATATCTGACTAATTGATGAACTGTTCGATAAGACAGCTCGATGTCAAAACAAGTCGTTAACCACTGTTGAATTTCACCATAGCTTTGGAAACCTTCCGGGTTTTGCAATTCTGCTTCTAATTTCTCGATTACATTTGGTGGAATTGAACTTGGCCTCCCTCCTAGATTTTTCTTTGGTTCTAGTAAAAGATTCAGTCCACCTGTACGATATTTCCCTAACCATTTTTGTACTGTGACTCGATTGCGTCCTAACATTATCGCAATTTCTTTTACTGTTTCTACTGTTTGAGTTTTCAACCAGTAAATAGTTTGAAGTCTTTCCTTTTCTTGAGCTGTACTCGCACTTTTTAAAAGTTTTTTGAGAGTTTCTACCGATTCATTTATCTCAATTTTTACTACTCCTGACATGGGGACATTTTCTATAATAGGTTACTTCTAAAAGTGTAGCTTAAGTTTATGAAATTAGTATAAGAATAAATCAACTGTTTTCATACTTTTTTAGAAAACCCTAATTAAACCTATAAAATATTAAATAGATATATGTATAATTTACCTCATCTGGAGAATTAAACTTTAACTTATTTGAAGCTGTATCAGGTAGTAGTAGACTTAACAACTTTTAGAAAAATCCTAAAGTACAAAGTCGTTTCAAAATGAAAGCATTAATGTATAGTAAAAGCTAAAAAGATAATTTTTTTTCTTAATCGTAAGGTATATATTAATTTTTTATTTAATATTTTTTATGAATCAATAGATATTATTTGAGGAACAGGAAATTTCACAGTAAATATTGAACCCTTATTGACTTCACTAACTACAGTAATATCCCCACCCATCATTTTACAGAAGTGACGACTAATAGCTAAACCTAAACCTGTTCCTCCATATTTTCGTGTTGTTGAATTATCAGCTTGAGTAAATGGTTGAAATAAACTATCTATTTTTTCTTCTGATATACCTATACCAGTATCAGCAACACTTAGAATTAACACCTTATCTGTAAAATTACAGTCTCTATTTTGAGAAATAAAATCTTCATCATTATTAGCAACTTTAACTTTCAAAATTATTTTGCCATTTTCTGTAAATTTAGCTGCATTACTCAAAAGATTTAAAATTACCTGACGCATTTTATTAGGATCTGCCATTATCGGTTCTTGGTTATCTTCACAAATTATTTCTAATATATTATTATTTTGTTCAATCAAAGGTTGAATAGTTGCTAAAACATTTTCAATTAATACCATAATATTAACACTTTCCCAGTGAACATCCATCTTACCAGCCTCAATTTTTGAAAGATCGAGAATATCATTAATTATCGTTAATAAATGTTTTCCTGAAGTATGAATATTGTTAATATCGTGAATAAAGTCTTTAGAACCTAAACTATGAGCATCTTCTAGTAAAATTTCACTGTACCCAATAATAGCATTTAATGGTGTTCGTAATTCATGGCTCATATTTGCGAGAAATACACTTTTTGCTCGATTAGCTGCTTCTGCCTCATGTTTTTCTTGCTTTAAACGCTTATTTTCTTTGAGCTGTTGAACATTTTCTAATGTTTTTTGGATTGTAATTTCTAAATCTTGAAAATCTATAGGCTTAGTCAAAAAATCAAAAGCACCTCTATTCATCGCAGACCTAATTTTATCGAGATCATCATAAGCAGAAACAATTACTGCCTTAATATCAGGATAGAAAACTCGAAGATTATCTAATAAAGTTAACCCATCCATTAAGGGCATATTAATATCAGTTAATACTATATCTATATTAACTCCCTCTGACAAAATTTCTAGTGCTTCTATACCATTTGTGGCAAAAATAAAATCCAGCTCTTTTTGTTTTATTTTCTTTCTAAAGCTACGGATGATCAGTGATTCAAAATCTGGTTCATCATCTACAACAAGTATTTTTGATGACATGATATTCTGATTAATAAGCCAACTGTTTTTAATTTATACAACCGTTTACGAAGTTATTAGACAGCTACGTTGATGGTTTAAGAAGCAAGGGATAAGTGGGGACTTTCGATGCAACATTCTTATAGAACAAGAAATATGGGTTGGAAGATAGGGAAAAAACAGTAGTTTTAACTTGCAGTGGGGACATTATCACACCTCTTACATTGAGTCTATGGTGCTAATTTAACTTCTGTAAACTGCCTATCCGACTGCTCCTATACCTAACTTATAACTTTAGCTATACCACGTCAGTCATACCACATTAATTTCTAAATCTACTTCAGGTTACTTGTAACTAATAATTATATGCTATCATATAGTCTTAATACTAATAATTTTGCCTAAATTAACCATAAAATTACTTATTGGGTTTCAGAGTAAAAGTCCAAATTATAGCGGTTTTCACTGTCATTTCAACTTGACTTCTACCCTCAGTTTTCTGGCTTCTAGCTTCTACTTTTAAGCTAATATCTCTGTATTTTTGATTTCTATAGAAATCGGTATAAACAGCTCAATTGCTTAATTTGTTATCTTAGATAAGTATTTGTCCTATATACCCTCTTGCTTATGACGGAGGGCTGGGCACACATAAAGCTATAATGAACGTCGCGCTTTTTTGTCATATTATTATGTATATATATTAGATGTGTTGGGAATTAAGCCTAAAAAATAGCTAAAACCCAAAACAAGTTTATCTTTAAGGGTGTTTTACAAGATCAAAAAAATCTAAAAACTTTATAGAGTAAGCTTTTAAACATTTTAAATTTTTCCACACCCAACAACCCTATTGTCTTTGCGTAAGTACTGAGGAGTTAACAAACTTTAGCAGATATACCTACTGTTAAACGTAATGTCAGGAATTAATAAAGCTAAATCACTAGAAAGGAAACTAGGTAAACCAAAGCCCTTTTTAACCGTGGCATTAGATAAATATGACTTATAATCCAAAATAATATTAATCGTAACCTTAATTTGAACTAGTTATTTTGATAATTTTAGACTAAATTGATATTTCTGGAATGCTCTCTAGATTTAATATAAAACTAGGTTGAATATCTCCAGATTGAACAGATTTCTCTTGGTATTGAACTTCTGAAAAACGTTCACAGTTTCTAGCAAATTGACAATTATCACAAGTATCAAGAATCTCTACCTGAGGAAATTCAACCCCTTCTTGCTGATAATGCTTTAACCATTCATTTAAATTATCTAATATATGTTGTAAATCCTGCTCAGTTTTCTGATGTAGTTTTTGATTATAAGAAAACTTCCATTTATAGGGTAGTTGTTTATTTTTTGGTGGGATAAACCAATAGTTCATCGAAACTTCTTCTGGCAAATAGTTACTTGTTTTCACTAGTGTATAAAGATAGAGACGTGTTTGCCAGTTTTCAGCTATTTTTTCTTTGTTTTGAGGGTAGCTATAAGTTTTCCAATCAAAAATTTGTGCTTGTTGAAAATTAGTAATTAATAAATCATAAATAACTGTCAGAATATAGCCATTAAAATTAATGCTACGATTATACTCAGCTTGACGTAAGATTAAACCATCTTGAGTGTCAAAATTTAATATTTCTGGTGCAGCTTGGAAAAAATTTTCAAAACAATGCTGCATTTCTTGATTTTCTACTATCAAAGATTCTATTGGTAATCCTAATTCTCTTTGTTGCATTAATAAGTGAAACTGGCTTCCCCAATTGATTCTTTCTTGCTCTATGAGTGTTGTCGGTACACTTAAATTATCTAGGTAGAGGTATTGGAATTTGCGAGGACAAGTTGTCAGTAAATTTAGGTGTTGTTGAGAGAGTCTATATTTTGTCATTTTTAGGGAATAGAAAATAGGGAAGATCAGCAATAGGAATTGAAACAAGCAACAAATATTTACCCTGTTAGTTGTACCAGATGAATCACGGGATATGCTGTATTTCCTAACTACTAAAAATTATCATTTTAATTTGCAGATATTATAGCTATTAGTCATACCAATTTAAGTAAAAATATTACATAACTGAGTTATATAAATTCATACAAAAGTCGACAAGTAAGAAACATTGATAGGCTAACAAATTTTCAAGCTTAAACTTAGTCATAGATTAATACATGAATATATAAATGCATGACTTTATAACCCTAGATACTCCCTTTCTGCCTTCTGCTTTGTTCATGATTTCTTCTTGTTTGTCCCATATTATTATTTTTACCAAATCTAGCATCTTGAAAAGAACTACCCACGCCCTGAATAATACCTCTTCCAATTAAACCTATACCACGCCCAATTACTTGAGTTAATAAATACACAACTCCACTGCCAATAAAAGAAATAGTTCCTCTAATACCAGGAGCTATTGCATCACGAGTTTCTAAAAGTAATGTTACTGTTAATGGAATCCCTGATAGTTTTCCTAATTCATGTCTACGGGGTGAATAAATAGATATTCTTTTAATGCCACGTTCATTTAACACAAATAAGAAAAAGTTACTCTCAAAAATTGCTTTTGGTTCCTCTATATATTGTTCTATGCGATATTTCCAAGATAAGCGATTTCTGAACTTTTCAATATCTCGTGTGGATAATAATTGTTGATCATAAAAATATTTTTTAATTTCCTCTACATGGGCAAAATTATTTAATAAAGGTTGGATAACACTGTTAGCAACTGAAATTAATAAATTTTGCAGTAAAGCTTCAGAACGTTCCATAGCTTCAGGAGTACCTACGGCAAAAGATACATTATCAACTAACAAAGGAACTTCAAATAATAAGTAAGCTATTAATTCTTCAACTAAAGGAATTTTATCAAGAATAAACTTATGTACATTATCCGCCTCGTTTAATAAGACTGGCATCACTTCTACTCTAATTTTTTCTGAAAAACAATTGACTAATTCTATGCTATTACTGATTTCTAATTTATGGTATTCATCCCAAAAAAACTGGCTCGTTAATTCCCACAAATTATGTACAATATCATATCTCTTTTTTATGATTTCTTCCTTCAGAGTAGAAGCACTACGTAGTTCATCAAGAAGATCTTCAAACTTACATAAAGCTATATAAATTAGTTCTTTTTTCTTAGAACCTCGCAATATATCAATTTCCATAGGTAACCCACTGAAGTTGATTAAATTAGAATTTAATTTAGCTACTGTTGCTTCAAATACTGCTGTTTGTACATTGCTTTTATCAGTGGAAGTTTGGGAAATAACTTCTGCATTTGTATTCAGAAAAGTTTCCCGATTATTGTTAACTAAACCAATGAGCTTATTAGTTTGTAAATCGGTAATATTTTGTGTTTTTGAGTAGTCAAAATTATCTTCATTTAAATCTATTTGCTCCTGTTTATTATAAGTATTAAAAGACTGACTTGAAAATTGAATTAGTATCCATCTAGCTGTTAGCAATTCTCGGCGTTGCCCAGAAGTTATTGCCATATTGAGTAGAGAAGTTAAATTGTTGATATCTAATTTTTTTTCTCTTTCATTCAGTTGAGATGTTACTTCTGAGAGAGCAGAATCTATTTGTTTTATCCCCGAGTTGCAGATGTTACCAAAAATATTATTAAAAATTTTTTTTATTTGCACTCTTGAATTTAAATTTGCTAGTTTATTAGAGTTTTCTTCTATAGCTTCAACCCCAATAATATTTTGCCAATGATATTGGCCGGACCCTATTTTTCTAATAATAATTATTAACTCAGAAATACTGATTCCTTTTGGACAATAACCATTAACACCTAAATTTTTTACTAATGTCAATAATAGGTTATCTTGTAGATATGTTAATAATAATATTGGTAATTCTGGGTACGAAATTTTAAGTTGTTGACAAAAGTCAATTCCAGAAATTGTAATTTTCTCTGTAGTTTGAGGAAGCAAATTATTGGTTTCTATGTCTAGAATTACCAAAAAATTATTCTCTTGTGTGTTCAAAGAGTGAATAATTTTTAATGCTTTTGAGCCTACTTCTGTCTCAACTACTATTTCTATATCCGAAAACTGCTCACAGGAAAATTTTAACCCCATCCGAAAGATAGGGTCATTATCGATGAGCAGCAATTTTAATGCTGATTCACTATTCATAAATTTGTTTTTGCTTGAGATATTTAAGATTATAATAACCAGTAAAAATTAAACTGAAAGTTTCTTTAATATCTTGATTAAATCTTCAATCTTAATAGTTAATTATTCTTGAAGTAGATAGGCATCTGACCTATTGGAGGCTGGAGCTGGAGATGGGTCTGGGGTAGAATAATAAGACCTCTGTGGAGCAGGGGAATAATATTGGGGACTCGGGGCAGGAGAATAATATTGAGGACTAGAGGCAGGGGAATAAGACCTCTGTGGAGCTGGTGAATAATATTGGGTACTTGGAGCAGGGGAATAATATTGTTGCTCCTGCCTTAGTTGGTATTGTTGCTCTCTGCGAGCTTGCTCAGCTCTTTGTGATTCCCGTATCGCATCTAGTTCAGACTCCCAACGAGATATAGCATCTTGAGCTTCATAATACAAAGTACGTCCATAGCCAATTTTATAAGCTGTGTTAATGGCAGCAGTCAGACTACCTTGCTTGGCCAAGCTATAAGCTTGATCAAGAATTGGTTGATCTTGGGCAATTTGTAGCTCTGTTGTCCATTTATAAATTTCATCCTGAGCTTCCCTATATAGAGCACGACCCTGTTCTATCTGATATGCAACATCAATAGCTTGACCTAGGTTTCCTTCTTTTGCTAAAGCTCTAGCTTCTGCTAATAATGGTGAATCTTCTATAATTTGTACTCGTTTATTCCACTCAGCTATTAGAGTTTGAGCCTCTATTCTCAGTGGACGATCCAAGGCAACATAACTAGCTTGTTTAATAGCTTTTGTATAACTATCAATAGTCTCTTGTTTAGCTAGTTGTTTAGCTAAAATTACATAAGGTCGGTCTTTTATCTTGAGAATATCTTTGCGCCATTTAGCAATTAAGGTTTGAGCTTGGATTCGTCCTGGTTGTTTCAGACCAACCATTTGAGCTTGGTCTATGGCCAATTGTAATGCTGGTGGTTGACCAATGCTGGCGATCGCCTTAGCTAGCTGAATACGAGTTAAGTTGTCTAAATATTGTTGGAGTTGTTTAGCTTGAGTCTGAGCTTGTGTATAATATGGGCTATCTAAAGTAATCTGAGCTGCTACAGCTTTTCCTTCTATGAGATCTACCATATTGGCAATTTGAGACTCTCCCTCAGATTTGTTCCAAGTTGCTGCTTGAGCATGGCCTAGTAATATTAAGTCTTTAGCTTCTTTTTTCAGTTTATGCCCTGAAGGAATATATTCGATAGCTGTAATGGCCCCTTCTATATCTTTTTCTTCTATATATTCAGTAGCAATTTCGATTAAGGTACGAACCCACTGTTGAATATTTTTCTCAGCTTCTGCTCGAATATAAAGACTAGGGTCTATTTTGTTGGCTAAAGCGATCGCTTCTCCATATTCGTCTACTGTTTCTCTGTATATCAAATAACGAGCATCTTTAAGGATTTGCCAAGCCTTTTTTTCCAATACAATGCGCTCTAATAATTCTCTATACTTATTAGTTTGCCAGTAAACATTATCTAGCTTTGACATGGTCAAGGAATAATCTGAAGCTTTATTCCAATTCATAGCCTTTATAGCTTCTGTAGCTTTGTCATAGAAAGATTGACCTTCTATCCATTGTTTTTTCCAATCTGTTACTGCTTCTTCTACCCTAGGGTAAGCCGGACTATCTTCCGGAATTTTCTCTACTGCATTTAGAGCTCCCTGTAAGTTCCCTTTTCTAATCTTTTGATAAGCAATGGAGATGATTAACTTTGTCCATTCTCCTGTCATTTGTTGACCCATTTGATAGAGGGGGTGTTCTTCTGGCCAACTTTCTACTAAATTGAAAGCTTTTTCTAACTCTTCTAGATCTCGTGACTCGGCCGCTTTGTTAGCGCAGTAAAGTCGTTTGCCATCTGATGATAATGGTGAAATTTTTTCGCAGTTTGGTTCGGCAGGGATAACCAGTAACCACAGAAGTGCTACACCAGCTGTAATTCCAAAGCTAGCTGCAATACTCCACCACTTTAGTTGCCATCCCCAATATTTTTTTTTGTCTTTTCTTCCTTGAAATTCTATTAATTTTTGGGAATTTTTTTGGGGTTCAACTTCTAAGTTATCGTTTTGTTCTTCCTCTAAAGGTTTTGAAGTAGTATTTACCGCTTCTGTTTCTACTAGAGAATTACTATTATAGCTGTTTACTCCATTTTCAGAGGAGCTATCAGAACTTGCCTCCAGGTTTTTTGTTTGTGAATTTTCTAATGACATAAGGAAATTTATTCTGCAAATGGTAATAATTTTTAAGCAGGTGAGGATAATTTGCTGAAATAAATTTTTTAGCCTTTTCCATCACCCAGAGTATTTTTAACACCTCTAAAGGAATACTTTAACTTAGGTTTAGGTTCAAGAATTTCCAAGGAGTTGATCAAAGCTAAGGGTTTGGTAGTTTTAAGAGCTGATTTATTAAGTAGATATTAAAAAGCTAAATTTATTGCTACCCTTAAATTTTGTGCAATTTTTTGTCCTGTACACCCCAAATTACTAAAATCTAGGCAGGATAAAAATCCCAGCTAAGTTTTTCAATCAGCTCTAAGTTAAAAATATTTACTATAGCAAATTTACCACTTATTGAATGAAAGTCATTTTTTTGATTATTAGATAATCTTAAAATAATTCGCTTAAATGTTTTTCAGTTAAAACTATTTGTTTTTTTGTTCTACCATAAGGTAGACATTTATTATAAATTATTCTTGATTGTATCACTCAGCAAAATTTTAGATATCATCCTATTATACTCTTGGGTTGAAAAATTATTTATCTTTAATTTTTTACCGTTGTTGTGCAGAATATAGACAGAACTAACCTCAAAATTCTATACAACAGTTAGTAATTTTGACTCAATGTTGATGTTTCAATTTTTAATTTTCAATAGTCAGGGCAATTGTACATAAACATCAATAATTTGTCTTGTATCTAGGCAGTTTATGTAAGAGTGTGGCTTACTTAAGAATCCCACATTTTTTTGACAACAAAAGGAACTTTATAATTATCTACAACCAGAATGACAATTACGATCACTGTTAATACTGAACAGATCCATAACTTAGATTTATCCCCATTTGAAGGTGTAATTTATCCAATACTTAATGAAGGAACGATCGCCTCTTCTGAACAGCAGCTGAATTTTGCCATTAACTATTACCAAGAACCCCAAGATCCAAGGGAACTTTCAGAAATTCCAGAAGTGCGTTTATGGTTTATCCGTTTAGACAGTTGTTATCCTTGGTTGCCATTTCTGCTCAACTGGAAAATGGGAGAGCTGTCTCGCTATACTGCAATGCTTGTACCTCACCAATTTCATCGAACTGAAGGTATCCAATATAACCCAGAAGCATTAGAAATATTTTTGATGCACAAAATTTTTATTTTGAGAAACTGGTTAAATAAACATCATATTTCTAGTAAATCCAGATTAATGTCCATGTCTCAAATGTTGGGGTATGATTTGACAGAGGAATTTTTTGTATCAATTCCAGACTAAAGGCAATCAATAATATGATATATCTGAGGAGGGAGATAAATATAAGTGGGACAGGATGCCCACCCAAAAATATAAGGAATAATGGGACAAAAATCACCAGGGAGGCAGAAAACAAATTGAAATATAGACAGGCCTTGGGCTTTGACGTTAAAAAGGTATAAATTAGGATATAAGTAAAGGTTCAAGATTTTTTAGGGCATCGACATAATTCCCTGGTATATACTAGTTTTGAAACATTTTTTTGACCAGAACATACTTAAGAAACACCATAATGGCATTAAACCTTTTCTACAAAATTATTAAAATCATTGCCTATCTATGCAGAGCCGAGAATATTTCCTCTTTCCTTGTTTAACCCTCTGTGCCCCAAATTTTCTGTAAGACTTGCTGGGGTAAGATATCTGCCATTTTCCCAGTAGAAGATTTAACTGCAATTACCCGATCGCTCTTGGGTAATAATTTTTTTGGATCTGTTGGACCAAAAAGAGCAATAGTATATGTCCCAACTGCCACTGCTAAGTGCATTGGCGCACTATCAGTGCATAACATTAAATTGGCTGCCGCAATAAAAGCAGCTAATTTACCCACATCCCCAGGTATGACTATTTTTACATCTCGAGAAGATTGGCTAATTTCACTGCTCCAAGCTCCGTCTTCAGGACCTTTAACCAATACTACTGGTAAGTTAGGTTGTTTCTGTTGCAGTTGAGAAATAATCTCGAGCCAGTAATTAGTAGGGTAAATTTTATCAATACCTTTAATCTGAGCTAGTTTACTCGAACCACCATGAATCAAAATATACCCACTTTCTGCAACTCCTAATCTTTGCTGTTCAGCTTCGGCCCAAGCAATATCTTTCTTGAGCACATTAATTGAGATTCCTTTAAAAGTAGTATTAATATTCATCCCTTGCAACAAATCATGGTACATGTGGGCTGCATATTGTTCAGTTTTCAGGGGTATAGGGTCTGAGAGGAATATTCCTCCATTACCTGCATAACCTACCCGTTTAGGAATTCCTGTTAACCATAACAATAAGCCAACTGTCCAGCGTTGTCCCAGGGAAATTACAGCTTCGTATTCGCGATCGCGCATTATACCTAAGAGGTTGCCCCAGTCGGCGAGACTATTGGCATCTTTAAAGTCGTAGGTTAGAACATCTCGCACTGACTTACAGACTTGATATGCACCCTTCGAACGAGGTTCTACAATTACGTCAATTTGAGATTCACGATAGGATTGTTTAAGGTCATCAAGAGTAGGAAAGAATAAAATTTGGTCGCCTATTCCACCTGGGACAAGGGCTAGTATTCTCATAATTTTTAAGAGTTAAAGTTAATTATCAGTTCAATTTTAAGTAAAGTATGATGAATATTATATGTAAATACAGTTAAATATAAGCATTTGCAACTCAAGTATAGAAGTCTGCTTATTTGCAATGGCCCAGTTCTGTACTGGAAAAGTTTAAGAAAGTCGAATATTTGACCAGAGTGCGAAAAACTTCAAATAACTTAACTATTTTCAAATAACTGCAAAGATTAACAAATTATCTGATGCAATTTTTGGCTGGTCACCAAACATCTTCAATAAAGTTTTACTCTGAGGCATTGGGATAAAATTTTGTACAATTTATCCACTATTCTACTTCGGGTTTTTCAGCTATTTTTTGTCATTAAATATTATCGAAATTCTCTCAAATTATGATCAGTGGATCCATCTACAAATATTTCTCGTCTTTTTACCTGCTTTGATTTCTGTCAATAATTAAATATTTTTTTATCGTATTTTCATTATTTTTCACTTCTTTTTAAGAGCAGCAAATTCTTGGCTTTGAGATTTTAAAGCACCAGAATAAGTAGGTATTTCTCTTTCATTTTTGAGCAAAATGTTGATTTTTTTATCTGTTATTCCCCAAGCAGAACCTAAAATATATCTGCATTCCCTAGTAAAAATTCCTTAATCATAAACACTGTATGCTTTTCATATTTTCGACAAATCAGTCTCTCAACAAACCTTGATGACTTTAGAGGTACATAAGTTTTGATAAACTACATAGCTAGATTTGATGATTTATTCTAAGGTTAGCTTTTATACTCACACTATCCATCTCCTTCAAATGATCATACAATTTAAATTCAATGATGGGGGTAAGAATAGGAGATAAGGAGATAGAGGAATAAGGAAATTTACCAAAATTTGCAAATTTTTCAGTGTCAGAGTTTTGTTAAACTCTAATTAAATATCTGGTTTAATATGATTGCTTGAGGAAAAAATGAATCTATTAATTCCTGCTGCTGGTATAGGGCGACGCATGGGAGGTTCCCGAAATAAGCTTTTGTTAACTCTATTGGGCAAGTCTTTATTGAGTTGGACTCTTGAAGCTGCGGTAAAATCTGATCATATCACTTGGATTGGTATTATTGGACAACCTATTGATTTTCCTGATTTTCAAAAAAATATTTCAGATTTATCTACTGACAAGCACATAGAGCTAATTGAGGGTGGAGCTACTCGTCAGGAGTCGGTTTATAATGGTTTACAGGCTTTACCATCCGCAGCAGAACGAGTTTTAATTCACGATGGGGCTAGGTGTTTAGCTACTCCTGAACTGTTGGACAGATGTGCGGTGGAGATTCTCAAATGCCCTGGTATAATTGCTTCTGTGCCAGTTAAAGACACAATTAAGGTTGTTGACCCTTCAGGTATAATTCAGGATACACCAAATCGTCGCAATTTATGGGCTGCTCAAACACCCCAAGGATTTGATGTTAAGCTGTTGAAAGAATGCCATAAAAAGGGGCAAATTTTAGGTTGGGAAGTTACTGATGATGCTGCTTTATTTGAAAAATGTGGTTTACCTGTAAAAATTTTGGAGGGAGAGGAAACTAATTTAAAGGTGACAACTCCTCTAGATTTAAAAATAGCAGAATTTATTTTGCTTAAAGCCTTATAGGAAGTATTAATATAATGTCCTCTTCAATAATTATAAATAAATTTTTATTTTCAGGAGTTAGAAGTTCACAGGAGAACAAAAGCCAACCATAACCATAATTTTTTTGTATTGAAGTTGGATGTACTAGATATAATTGTTACTAATAATCAGGTAATAAGTAAATTTATGCAACTTTAGTACTTGACCAAGAAACTGAAATTTTTGCCAGCCGTTCAGAAATATCCTTGTGGTTATTTGGCTCATTAGTTTTAATTTATCCTGTTTTTATTTAATAGCCTACTTTCTTTTATTATTTACTTTATTTAACCTATTATTTCTCTTTTGTCAAAAACCTTTTTAAGTATGTTTAATCCTCACTTCATATTCAAAATTTTCCAATTGATTATATTTTTAATAGTGATTGAGAAGGGTTTATAAAAATCGTAATTTATAAGATAATTCTGCCTGATAATTGATGATTTTTTTGAGTTATTTTGGGATGTTTTGCTGTCTAATAATAAGTATAATAAATATTGGATAAAAAGTAGCTACAGATTCTTTTTATGAATTAGAAGTTAGTAGTAAAATAGAAATAAATTTGATGCAATTTATATACTTAATAATTTATCTGATTACTATAATATATATTTCTTGAAAGTGTTTTTATTGTCTGATGTACTTATCAAATACATTGTTTTTTTATTTGTTTTTTATCGATTAAGGTGCTTCATATTAGACCAAAACTACAGAAATAATAAATGAATTATGAGAAGATAACATAGTTCATTTTTACTCTGGTATAAGGTTGTTATTTCACTATTTCTGCAGAATTACTTTATTATAATTTGGAAATATTAGATAAGCTTTTTAATTTTTCAGCAATTACTAAAAAAATTATTAGTTGAATTGTATTAAATTATAAATCTGATTCATCAGATTTAATTTGAGTATCAGGAGAGCGAGGATTTTGTAAATAATTCTTGACTAAAGCTAAAACTTTTTTCGGTTCAATAGGTTTAGTCAAATACCCTGTAGCCCCTACCATTTTCGCTCGAACTCGGTCTACAACTCCATCACTCCCAGTTAATATAATTATTGGTGTATTCTCAAACATAGGCACTCTTCGCAGTTGAGTACAAATTTCATAACCATTGGCAATTGGCATCATTAAATCTAAGAAAATTAGATCCGGTTTAGATTCAATAATCATAAATAATGCTTTAATAGAATCTTGAATTCCCATAAATTTATAACCCGTTTTTTTAATTATTTTCTCTAAGATATAACAAGTTTCTTTACTATCATCTACACAAATAATTAATGCTTGAGATTGCTTGGGTATTGTTTTTTTATGCACATCTTGAGTACTTCTCTCTAGATTTTTTTTGTCTGCTCCTTCTTTGAAGTGAATTAATTTATTCTTAACATAAGGAATTAAAAACAAAGTTAGCTCCCGCACATCTTTTTTGAACAAGACAGCAGTTTCTCGCAGTGATTTTTTGCCATCAACTAACTTAGTAATTGTCTTATAAGTGTTATTTTTGGCTATTTTTTGTAACTTTTCATAGTTGATAATTGTAGGAATTAAGTTAGGAGAATATGCAGCTAAATTAGAATTTTGCCAATTTTTCCACAACTTATTAACTCGAGAAATAACAGTTTCTAATCTAACAATTGAAGAAATTATGGTCGAAGTTTTGTCGAATCCAGAATTGGATACATCGTATGTTAATTTTTCTTGTGATTCCTCCTGTAAAATATCAAATAAAACTTCTTCTAAGTTTCCCAATACTACTGCTTTTATTTGAGGGATAGTTAATATTTTTCGCCTCGATAAAACAGACATGATATGATAGTAATCACAGAAAAGAGTATCTTGTTTTCCTAATTTAATCTTTTCTAGAGGAACATTTGAACAAAATTGATGCCATATTTTGTAAAATCTCCGATTATAATGTTTGCCACCTATTGCCCAAGCTAGATGACCGATACACAAAAATATTGTCCAACTTTGGCGAGAACTTTTTACTTCTAACTTTCCTGTAAATTTATCGGGTATGTCATTGAGAAACACATCAAAAAGTTTATTGTTGCTATTTTCATAACTGGTCATTTTCTTGATAATGATTGTATATATTGTTAGAAATTGGAGAGAAAAAAAATTAAAAAATATACAAATATATTTATAGTGTATATTTGTGGTGATTTTTGCATTTACTTTATTTTAACTCCTTTCTTAAGGGCATAGTATTTGAAATAATTGTTTTATCTCAAACCCATCACTTGTTTTGAATAAGGAGGTCTTTCACGGTGAAAAATTTATATCTTTACTATAGCTATTTGACTGTTATGGTGATGACAATTTCGGCCATACCTAGCATTGTAATTATTCCCCATGTCTTGGCCCAAACTCCTGCCCTAGAGACGGAAAATTCCCAGGAATCATCTGCCTCTAAGGCCAAGGGAGATAAGTTGTTCAAAACAGGTGTAGAACAATTTCGGAAAGGAATATTTGATGAAGCTCTGGAAAACTACGAACAAGTTTTAAATATTCGTAAAGAATTAGGAGACCTTGGGGGAATAGGCCAAGTTCTTAACAATATTGGGGATGTATATATTAACCAAAGAAAATATTCAGAAGCAATGGGTGTTTTGCAAGAAGCTTTAGCTATTCACCGAAAGATAAATGATCGTCCTAGTGTGGCAGAAAGTCTAAACCTTATTGGTTTTGTTTATCAGAAACAAGGTGAGCTTTCTCAAGCAATAAGTTTACATCAAGAAGCTTTGGAGATTTCTCAAGGGGCTAGCGATCGCTCTATGGAAGGAGAGTCATTACATAATATTGCTGTAGTTAAAGCAAGTCAGAGACAGTTTGACCAAGCACTGCAATTTTACTTAGAAGCACTTGCTATCCGAGAAGAAGTGGGCGATCCTCGAAATCTTGGCCGAACCCTTAATAATATAGGAGTAGTTTACTTCAACCAAGGTAATTATGACAAAGCTTTGGAAAAATATCAAAAAGCTTTAAGTGCACGGCGAGAAATTAATGATAGTGCTGGAATTGGCAGGTTATTAAATAATATCGGTTTTGTCTATAGGGAAAAGGGTGAAAATTCTGAAGCTCTCAAATATTTCCGGCAAGCAGTTGCTATGTTAAAAACTGTTGGTGACCAAATAAGTGTAGGACGAATTTATGGTTTCATGGGCATGCTTTATCAAAAAGAAGGAGAGGAAACTAAGGCTTTAGAAGCTTATGAAAAAAGTTTAGAAGCTACTAAAATTGCTGGGGATGGTGTTGGACAATTAAAAGCTTTAAATTATTTGGGTGATACTTATTATGAAATGGGAGAAAATACTAAAGCAAAGTCAACTTATGAAGCGGCTTTAGTACTTTACCAAGAAGCAGAAGACTCCCCTGGTCAAGGTAAAAGTATGATTGGTTTGGGAAAGGTTTATAACCGTTTAGGAGAAAATCAGAAAGCCAAAGAAATTTTACTAAAATCTTTATCTATTAATCAGACAGCAGGAGAAAAGTCGGTTGTTGCTGATAATATGAATGGTTTGGGAGAGGTTTATTATAGTTCTGGGGATTATTCTATTTCTCTAAATTATTATATGCTTGCTTTAAAGAATTTACCTGATAAAAATGATAAAAATGCTGTTTCTATAGCTTATCACGGAATAGGAGATTCTTTCTTGAAGCTTAAACAATATCCTCAAGCTTTAGAAAATTTAGAGAAAGCATTAGCTAGATATCAAGAAGTTGGAAATACTGCTAAAGTTGGTCGCATTTATGAACATTTAGGTACAATATTAGTGGCTCAAGAAAAACCTGAATTGGCAGTAGTTTTCTATAAACAAGCTATTAATATTTATCGGACTATAGGGAGTCAGGAATATCAGAAAGGTTTCTGGGAAAATTCAAAAGAAATTTACAGTAATTTAGTAGGTTTACTATTACAACAAGAACGTATTTTTGAAGCTCAACAAGTTTTAGATTTGCTGAGGCTGCAAGAATTAGATAATTATTTCGGAAATGTGAAGGGTAATGAAGTAAGGGCGAAAAAAATAAAGTTGCTAAGTGTAGAAGAAAAAATTCTGGCTCAGAAAAGCAAAAGTGTTTTAGAACTGGAAATTGATCAAAATGATCTTAAGGCAAATTTTTCACAGTTTCAAAGTCTGCAGTTTAAATTGGAAAAGTTACCTGGAGCAGCATTATTTTATCCTTTGATTTTGCCAGATAAGTTAGAATTGGTATTAATTACGGCAGATGGAAAAACGGTACATGAAACTGTAGAGGTAAAAGGGAAAGAAGTTGAACGAGCGATCGCTGATTTTCGCCGCACAATTTCTAATCCTATTGTCAATGTTAAAAAATCTTCTGAAAAACTCTATAATTGGTTGATAAAACCAATAGAAAATGAGTTGACTAAAGCTAAAATTAATACAATTATTTATGTGCCGGATAAGCAACTACGTTATCTACCTTTAGCTGCACTTTATGATGGAGAACAATGGTTAGTAGAAAGATTTATTATTAATAATATTATTGCAGCTAGTCTGACAAGTTTTGAGACTCAACCTCAAAATCAACTTCGTGTATTAGCAGCTGCTTTAACAGAAGGTGAATATAAGGTTCGGCTCGGATCTCGCGAAGTTTCTTTGAGACCAACAACAGGAAAATTAGTCGAAAATTTAGTTGAAATAATTCCTGGTAGTCGTCAGTTTATTAATAGTGAGTTTAGTTCACAAGCAATAGTTAATAATATTAAAGATTACAATGTTTTGCATTTAGATACTCCTGTGGCATTGTTAACAAAAAAAGAAGGAAGTGGCAAACCGGAAGACTCTTTTATCTTGTTTGGAGATGGTGATCGTATTACTCTATCAAATATGGAAAATTGGTCATTACCAAATGTGGATTTAGTAGTATTAAGTGCTGCTGAAACTAATATTAGTGGGCGTATGGGTAATGGGGAAGAAATAATTGGTTTTGGTTATCAAATGCAAAATGCAGGAGTAGAAACAATAATAGCTTCTTTGTGGCGAGTTAACGATGATTCGGATAATTTAATGAATACTTTTTACACAGTTTTACAAGAAGGAAAAAGCAAAGCAGAAGCATTACGCAAAGCTCAAATAAGTATGATTACTGGAAATGATCAAGAAGATAGTAATCCTTACTACTGGGCCTCATTTATTTTGATAGGAAATGGACTTTAAGGGTTTATAGTTTCTACTAATTATGTTATATTTTAATGTGTCAAAGTATTTAGAGATTGGTGCCCCGGGAATTATTAATAGAGTTAATCTATAGCTAATTTTAACTATAGTAATTCCTTCATAGGTTGTGATAATTGAAAAACTAGAAATAAACTCCCAAACTCTTGCCCATTGAACATTACCCTATAACCCTCATCCCCAAAAGCGACAAGGTTTTGGACACAAATAAAATAGAATAGAATTGCTATAGGGATGTATTAATCAAATTGCTTTTTTAGAGAGGTTTCATCAAATCTCCCTTTCTCTTTTTTGGAGTCTGGCACTCAAATAAAAAAGATTATGTATAGCAGTCGCAAGAATGGATAGTCTGTCTTGCAAGTTTAATTTCTGATACTGAAACTGTTGTATAATCAAAGGATTATATATATATTTATCAGCTAGCTCTAAGTTATTTCGTATTACATAATATCAACTTAAATCAGTCCATTTTTTAGGAAATCTTTGGCGGGAAAATACAAGATTAGCTTTTTGATAATGTTCAAGAGATTTTATCAAATTATGAGCCGGAACTCCATAGCAACGACTTTGATAAATTATAGTTAGATTATTATGAACTATTGCCCATTGTTTAGGAAATTTATCTAAATAATAGACTTCCAAAGCTAGCTCGCAGCAAGCTAAAGCAATTTCTAAGTTAACATCAGAATCTCCCTCAGGTAGTGCCCAAATAATCCCAGCAAAATTTACTAATGTATTGGCAATGATAGTTGCTCTATTTTGAGAGATATTGGGAAAAGTTTGCCTTGCCCACTTGCGTAAAATGTATATAAAATGGGGTTCTAATAAATCAAGATTTTCGGCAATTAGAGGATAAACAGTTTGAGGATCACCTTGAGAGTTACTCGTTAATTCTAATGCCTCTAGTAAAAATGGTAAAGTTTCATCAATGGGTATAGTTGGAGAGGGAGTAAAAATTTTATCTTCTAACCAAGAAAGAAAATTTTGATTATATGACAATTTTTTCTCTAAAATGTTGTCAATAAAAAAATATGCTTGCATATTGTGCATAGATTTTATATAAATTTTATTTGATTTTGCCCTTAATGGTTGCTATTTGAAATTGTAAATTGATAATTTTTTACTTTGGTAAGCATTTCCATTGTTAGTCGGTTAATATTCTATTTTCCTATGATATAATTTAAAACTCCGGATTCTTTGATATTATTTCTATAAAAGTATTTAATTTTTTTTATTCTTGATTTATTCTCTACTCGTTTATTCCGGTAGTCTTGTATATGTAGTAAATTAATTGTGCTCAGGTGATATCCGGATATAAAAGCAGGCTTATCCCATTCCCTAACAGGACATTGAGTAAAGGCTGTAACTTGAAAAAATACCTTCTCACATTTGGCGAACTTGGTATTATTTATGATTATAATGAAACGTTTGCAGAGTAAGCATTGCAGCTATTTGAGATTTAAGATTTTTGATACCGAAAACGGCACCAAACCATGATTAACAAGGGAAATACCAAGGGAAATAAAAATAGCTAAAACCTATTATGTATGTCAGAAAAACGGTTAATTCAAGGTAAAAACACTGAAAGGGTGACAAGACGCCTAAAAACCTAGTAAGTGGTAGGTGTCAGTTTTCAGGTGGGGTGGTGGTACGGTTTAATTTCTACGAAAATTTATTACTGCTTTTATT
This sequence comes from Trichodesmium erythraeum IMS101, assembly GCF_000014265.1. Lineage (NCBI taxonomy): Bacteria > Bacillati > Cyanobacteriota > Cyanophyceae > Oscillatoriales > Microcoleaceae > Trichodesmium > Trichodesmium erythraeum. The sequence continues at coordinate 979,628 of NC_008312.1, read as the reverse complement.
TATTCAATTACTAGGCATTGTACAAAAAGTCAAGTCAGGATTCAGGTCACTAAACTAATTATAGTGGCTTCATCGGAAAAATAACAATTTTTTGCACTATGTATAGCGGTAATGCCTGGATCCGGAAAGTATTGAATTGTCATCATTCCCAGAAAGCTGATGACCTCTGGTCGGTCTTTAACTTTCTGTGGTAAATCCTCAGTTCTAAGTTTCAGTAGTTTTTTTTCTTGCTTACGAGTGAGAAAAATCCGGAAACGAGGGCCCATCAAAAAATTACCTTGGTGTTTATAGAGTACCCAAGGAGAATAGCAAGTTAAAAAGTTTGTGGGATAAGCTTTTAAGTCTAAATCACTTCCGAAAAAAAATTAGGGTGAATTTGCCTTGGCGGAACCTATCTGAAACAATATTCCTGAGATATGTATAAAAGAATATTGTTTTAGATCCTCGATACTTTCCTGATTGAAATTATCCCTTGTATATGCAGTCCATATGGGTCTTTTTGCCTCTTCAGTATCTGCATTAATATCAATGAACTTATCCTCTTTGTCTACAAAGTGTAGATCGCAATGTACCAAGCTTGCTCCGGTTTGATCGAGAGCATAATTACTCTTTTGAGTCTAAGCTATGGCTCCATTTGCTGTAATGGCGGGCTATAACACAATTATTAGCATCAACACAGTTGTCATCAAAAAAGCTGGCAAGCTTCTGCAGAAAGTTCGTTTCACTATTTTTTTTTACTCCTTTTTTTTACTCCTTTGCTTGTGTTGCAGTTTAGAGAATTACTAGAAATAAGCCAGGAATGGATTTTTATTGCAGTAAAACCAATCACAATAAAAGCAACAAAACCATTCCTGACTGGCATAAGTGTGAAGTAGCCTGACTGTTACTAGATAAACTATATCCTCAAGTGTTCCCTGAAGTTTTGTCTAAGAAACTCGTTTTTAGAACTTCATAGTTCAACTTCCACTAGATAAACGATCAGGTGTAATTGAGGCTATGCTGCTAAATGAGTAGAGTTTCAAATCGCCCTTACTGGATAGGTAATCTCAAGACCATAGTTGCAAATCATATTCGCTCTCATAGGATGCAGTTCCCGTGCCTAAGTCCTGATTATTGGAACTCATGGCAATATCAATACTAGCTTTGATAAAGGGTTTATAAGCATCTAATGTTATAGGTTCAACTATGTCTAGTGATCCCTGTTTGTATCAAGTAAGCAAGACAAGAGCAGGCCAGAAAATCCTAAGTCAGCTCAAGCTATTTTAAGGTAAATACACCTGATCAATATATATTATCAACAGATACTAATATAAGTTGAATTTTGCCTAATAGCAATCTATAAAATTAATAGATTTCTAATATTAATTTTGGAACCAAATATTAACTTTTATATTAGATTTATATTAGATTTATTAGGACTTAGGCAGGTATTCTATATATAATGTACCGTTATCTTGAATTGTAAATACTATAACTAATTGTTTTTCGGATATATTTGGACTTTAGACAAAAAGAAAATGTAGTTAGCATAAATATTACGCTAACTACATTACCTAAGTGGTTTATATTAGTCACTTCTATTGATATTTTTTACTCTTGTTTATTCTCCACCTTGTTATCTACAATAACAGCTTGAGGTTTTTTTTTATTGAGTCTAAATACTTACTCAAGTTTTTACTTCTTTAAATACTATATTTTATCGTATCTACTTAGAAAATGTCAATCTACATAAAGATGTATGAATATCTGCGGAATGTCGGTGTTAAATTAATATCTAAAATTAGATGGAATTACCCTTTTAAAAGACGGGGGTTTTGTCCTGAAACTTGAGCCAATTAAACTATGAGTAATTAGGAGGTTCATTGATGTCAACTGGAAACTCTGGTATTTATTTGCATTCTATGATTATCACACACATTTCTCAGGCTAAAGTCAAAACTATCTTAGAGCTCGGAGCTAGTGATGCATTGACTCAATGACACTAGATCCTGCTTATGATGCTCCAGTTTATGGCTTTGAATGTCACCCAGATCCATTAGTCCTGTGTTTTGAAAACATAAAAAATTAGCCGGATATTTAATTAATCCCAAAAGCCTTTTGGAATCAAACGAACAGTTAGAAATTGAAATAAATTAACCTGAGAAAAGCATTTGATTCTAGCTCATTAATGAGGCTTGATATTTGTTCCTTTATGTCTTCTAGGTTATATCCTTTGCCTGACTCAGTTTGACTCTTAAATTTTAATTTATGCTACAAAATTTAGGACTTTTTGTAGATATTTTTCTCGATCTTCTAGCATAGGAAAATGAGCTGTATTTTCCATCACAATAAATTCTATATTTTCATTTAGTTTTGCTGCTTGCCTACCCATCTCTAAGGGAATTATCTGATCATATTCACCACAAATTAATAGAACTGGTACTGTTAATTTTTTAAATTCTTCTGGTAGCCATTCTGCTGCTTTTTTACTTACGGAAGTTAAAACTGTGCCATAGGCAGCATCAAAATCTGCTAAGAGAAAATCTTCTAAAAAAATATTACACATACTATTAGGCAGAGGTTTATGGAAAAATCTTGCCATAAAAATACGACCCATAAAAGGAATTTTAACTAACCATTTAGGGCGAAACATCACTACATAACGGCTAAATTTATGAAAGGCAGAAAAGCTTTTTTCGTCATATTCAAAAACACCACTACAGGTGAAAATTGCTTTTTCTAATCTCTCTGGATACATATTCAAAAATATAATAGCAATAGATGCTCCAGTTGAATGAGCAGTAATATAAACTTGATCTAAATTTAAAGCATTTAACAAAACTTTTAAATCTTCGGCATAAGTTACTAAGTCATAGTCATTAATAAGATTTTTTGTAGTTGAAGAAATCCTTTTTTCTCCTGTAGATTTATCTTTAGGTAAAGAAGTACGACCAAATCCTCTTAAGTCGTAAATTAGACAATCAAATTTATGGGAAAGTTCTTTCGCTGTGCTTTCCCAATATCTACCAGAACCTCCCCATCCGTGCAAAAATACCATTACTGGTTTTGATTTTTCTCTAGAGTTTGATGTCTTGATCCACTCATAGTAATGTTCAACACCGTTGATATTTATATAAGATGTTTTTTCTCCTATTTTCACTCTAACTAGCTCCTGATTTTTGATGATTTTTTTTTAATTTATAGATTATATAACAAAGTGAATTGCTATTACTCTGATTAAAATAATTACGCCTAATACTTTACTTTTTTATACTATTTATTAAAAAGTTTTTAGCTCGTATTAATAGCTGGGGACTTATCCCTACTTCTCTTAACAAGGGGACTAGGGGAGTAGGATATTAGTAAAGGTAAGTAATGTGTCTAATTCCTTACTTTTTTTTAATATTTATCAAAAACTTTTTAACCCCTATCAATAACCTGGGAGTAACCTCTAACCTTGACCAGGAGAGGAAGTAGTAAATATTTATAAAATTCACATTCACTTAACTATTGAAGAGCAATAAGGTTATTCTAATTATATTAATTACTTATTATATTAATTACTTAATAACTGAAGCCCTATCTAAATTTAGTATTAATATATGGGAATTAGTATATTCTGAATTTTTTGGGCAGGGTTGTTGAAAATTATCTCTATCAAAATAACTTTTGCAAAACCCTAAGTTTATTACTTTAAATACTGCTTAATTCTTCATGGTTTTCTAATATTTTTATGATAAATTCTTTGGCTGTTGCAGGTGTTGCTGTTTTGACTTCCATAATGTTTTGATGTAGCCACCAACCTCTAGTTGTTTGGGGCGATCGCCATATTTCTAAATGTTCTACAGATGGATAGGCATAAAAGTTTTCGTCCCCACTACTGAAAATTCCCCAACTCCAATGGGTGAAATGGTCGTGACTGACTTTATAGATGGGAAAATTTCCCTTGACAGGCATTCCCCATCCATCAATAGCTATAACAGCTTTTACTTGTCCCCCTCCTAGTTGCCAAGTCCAAGCGGCTCCTGTTGCTCCTACTACTCCTGCACTAAAGGCAATGAATAGTAATGGTGTATTTGTCCTTATCAATTTTGAGCTCCATAAAAATTTTGATATGTCAATGGTAGAGTAGGGGGTATAGTCTTGAGTTGGGCATACTAAGAGCTTTCCAGAATGAGAGAGGTTCTGCCAATTAATAGATAAACCTTCCAAGAATTGATCGGTTAGCTTTGGCTCATGTATTCCTGGGCAAATTACTATGGTCATATCAAAATTGAAAAATTAAAATTGAAAATACTATTTTTGTTCGATTTTAATTATTCTAGTAGACTGACACAGTATTAATTTCAGGAAATTATTTCCCATTACTCAAAAGTTAAAAGTTAAAAGTTAAAAATTAAAAGTTAAAAATTAAAAGTTAAAAGTTAAAAGTTAAAAGTTAAAAGTTAAAGGTTAAAGGTTAAAAGTTAAAAGTTAAAAGTTAAAAGTTAAAAGTTAAAGGTTAAAGGTTAAAAGTTAAAAGTTAAAGGTTAAAAGTTAAAGGTTAAAAGTTAAAAGTTAAAAGCTACAGCGCTTTTTGTTGTTATCAAGTACAGCTACTAAATTATTTTCACTATTTACTCTGTACATCATTTTCCCGAAATATGCTGTAAAAGTTAAAAGTAAAAAGTTATGGATGAAGATTTTATTGACTTAAAACTGTCACACTAAATTAATTTCCGGAAATTATTTCAGCTCTCAAAACTTAAAAATTGTGGATAAATATTTTCTTGGCTTAAAACTGTGGCGCTAAATTACAGCATATTTCAGGTTTATGAGGTACGCCCACGGGTGCAAGATGCCCCCCACAACATCATTTTTCCCACATGAGCTGTAATTTCATGAAATTATCTCAGCTCTCAAAACTCAAAAGTTAAGAGTTAAAAGTTAAGGGTCAATAGATGAAAATTTCATCTGCTCAAAACTGTGAAACTACTGTATGAGAAAACTAGAGGAATTTTCTATCTACAAAAACTGACAAAGGAATATTGCTTTGGTTTCCTACCTTAACCAAAAAAATAAAGGGTGTATAGAGTCATTTTTTTCGAGAGAAACTGACAGAGAAACATAGTAAAATTGTTTCAAAATAAGTAAAATACAATAAAATAAATTTCTAATATTACTTTTTAAGAACCAACTTATATAATTAAAATTTATACTAGATTTTACTAAAGGCAGATTCTAACAAAACTTAAAAACTTTATATAATCTCAATTATTCGAGCACCCATCCCCCCGGTGGGGAATGCTAAACTAACTCAAGAGTCAAATTACTCATGTTCTTTAATTAAGTTAATTAATAAATATAACTAAAGGAGCAAAACGTGGTTACAACCCCAGAAAAAATTGAAAATCGAAAAAATTCTATATCTCCAAACCAAAACAGACAAGACAGAGTCGCAGTATTATTGATGGGATATGGCGAGGTAGAAAGCTATGAAGATTTTGCCAATTATAATGAACAAGCATTAAATTTACTGACCGCTAAGTTTGCTCCTGTTCCTACCTGGATATATCCTCCTTTAGCAAAGTTATTGGCTATTTTTGACCTCCATGAATGGAGTCATCAACATGGTAATTTTATCTCTCCTCATAATGCTATTTTTGAAAGTCAAAGAGCAGGAATTGAAAAAAATCTTCAAGATAAATGGGGCGATCGGGTTAAAGTTTTTAAAGCTTTTAATTTCTGCGCTCCCTACTTACCAGAACAAGTATTAAATCAAATTAAATCTGAAGGTTTTGATAAGTTATTGATTTATCCTTTGTTAGTAGTTGATTCTATTTTTACTAGTGGTATTGCTGTTGAACAAGTTAATAAAGCATTGGTAAAATTAGCAGATAAAAATGAACATTGGATTAAAGGTCAACGTTATATTCCTTCTTTTTATAATGAACCTGATTATATTAATTTAATGGCAAAAATGGTAGAAGAACAGATTGCTAATGATTTAGCGGTTGCTCATTTACCATCTCAAATTGGTATTGTTTTAACAAATCATGGCTGCCCTCATAAAGCTAAAGGTTTTACTTCTGGAATTGATGAAAGTCAAACACTTTATGAGTTGGTGCGGGAACGTTTAATTAATCGTTTTGCTTTAATTTCTGTGGGTTGGTTAAACCATGATACTCCACTTATTGAATGGACTCAACCAGATGCTAAAACTGCAGCTCAAAATCTGATAGAATTAGGTGCAACAGCTATTATATTTATGCCTATTGGTTTTGCTACGGAAAATCACGAAACCTTATTAGATGTTGAGCATATTATTGAAGGTTTGCGTCGAAAATATCCTGAAGTAACTTATCGGCAAATGCCTTGTGTTAATGACCGCTCAGAATTTTTGCAGATGGCTGGGGAGTGGGCCAATCTTTATATTGAGGAATTATTGAGTGAAAATGCTTTAGCTGTTAACCCTTCTTTGGCCCTAGCACAGGCAAAGTCGACTCATGGTCATAGTCACGATGGAGACCATGGTCATTCTCACGGCGATCATCACCATCATGGTCACCACCACCATCATCATCATTAGATGTGTCTAGAAAAGGTTCTAATTCTCTTATCTTGCTCTTTTTAAGTTGGCATTTTTGGAAAGCTATAAACTTGGAGAAGTTTTTACCAACTAGACAAAACCTCTTTATCCCTGGATGAAAAACTTTTCATCTAGGGTTTATCAATAGGATGGACTTGCTGAAACATTTCACCCACATTCCGCGCTTCAATTTGTTACATGAAAATTAGTATAAAGCCCGTAATTTGGTTCAGTATTTATACTATAAAAATTATCTTCATTTACCAAAAAATTTGGTTTAAAACCTCCTCCTTCTAGAGCAACTTTTTCACTTCTCCTCAATGGGGGAATAAAAGGTGAGGTTTGACTTCTATGCCTGGGGAGGGGATAAAGGCAGAGGTTGACTTTTGACTACCATATAATATCCAAACATTACACAATTTTATTGATCTAAACCTAATTTCTAGGCTAAAATAATTGAGCAACCTAATTAGAATTCAACAATATTAACAATTAACCTATAGTCAGTTGCACCCGCTCCTACAGGAAAAACTTCTAAATAATAAAAACCAGGATCTAAAATAGTTTGAATTTTCTCTTTGGTGATATTGCCCTCCTCGTTTGACTGGTTGAGTAGACTGCCATCATCATCATACAATTTAATTCCTAAGTCTTGAAAGAAGCCATCTACAATAATATTCACTGAACCTTCTTTTTTGACCTCAAAACGATAATGATCTACTGTATTTCGCTGTTGTCCTTCGGAGAAACCAATATCATCAACCTTGGTAATTTGCTCTAGCTCCAGAATTCCTATATCTACAGCATTTTTGAATTCATCTGGTACTGGTTTTTCGTCATCCCGAATAATACCCACTGCTTTTGCATCTGATAACTTACCATTTTTAGCGCCGCTGAGTTTCACCTGAAATTTCTCATCCTTTTCATCAACAGTATCTCCCAAAATAGGAACATTTACTGTCTTTTTCGTCTCCCCTGGTTGGAATTTCAGGACTCCCTTTTTCTTCAAATAATCTTTTCCTGACTTCGCGCTACCGTCAACAGTTTCATAATTAACTTTCACTACTTCACTGCTACTATTATCTAACTTGACCTCAAACTTCATGTTTTTCTCTCCCTGGTTTCCTTCAGTAATTTTGGCATCCCTGATGGATATTTGGGGAGTTATCTGATCTTTGGGAACCCCTTCGTCGTTATCAATAATTCTGCCGACCGCTGTTTTATCTGACAACTTACCATTTCTGGCACCGCTGAGTTTGACTTGAAACTGCTCGTTATTTTCATCAACCCGATCTCCCAAAATGGGAATATTCACTATCTTTTTCCTCTGCCCTGGTTGGAATGTCACCACTCCCCTTTTATTTTGAAAATCTTTTCCTGACTTGGCGCTGCCATCTACTGTGGCGTAATTTACTCTCACTGTTTTCGTGCTCGGGTTGTTGAGCTCGACTTCAAACTTCATCTGTTTCTTACCCCTGTTTCCTTCCGTCACTTTGGCATCCCTGATGGATATTTGGGGTATTGTTTCGTCGTTATCAATAATTCTGCCGACCGCTGTTTTATCTGACAAATTTCCATTTCTGGCACGGCTGAGTTTGACTTGAAACTCCTCGTTATTTTCATCAACCCGATCTCCTAAAATGGGAATGTTCACTATTTTTTTGGTCTGCCCTGGTTGGAATGTCAGGACTCCCCTTTTATTTCGAAAATCTTTTCCTGACTTGGCGCTGCCCTCTTGGGTTCCATAATTTACTCTCACTGTTTTCCCGCTGGGGTTGTTTAATTTGACTTCAAATTCTATGTTTTTCTGACCTCTGTTTCCTTCCGTAATTTTGGCATCGCCGATGGATATTTGGGGAACTGGGTCGTTATCAACGATGGTGCCTGTAGCTCTCCCATCTTTGATGTTGGCATTTTGGGGGCGGCTCAGAGCGACTCGGAATTTTTCCTGGGGTTCGTCTCGGTTATCTCCCAAGATGGGAACTGTGATGTTTTTGTTCGTTTCTCCTGGTCGGAAGGTGAGGGTGCCTTTGGTGAGTTTGTAGTCTTGGTTGACTTGGGCGGTTTGGTTGGCTGTGGTGTAGTTGACTTTGACTGTGGTGGTTGTGGGGTTGTCTAGGGTGACGGTGAATTTGGCGGTTTTATTTGTGTTGCCTTCGGTGACCTTGGTGTCGGAGATGGTGATGTTGGGGATGATGGTTATGGGGGTTTTGTTGATGAGGATGGATACGTTGTTATCCCCCCTGTTCGCCACAGCCAGATCAGGAATGCCGTCTCCATTTAAATCTTCTGCTGCTACTGACAAAGGTTGATCTCCCACCGGAAAATTAGTAGCTGAACCAAAACTACCGTCACCTTTTCCTGATAACACTGATACGTTGTATGACAACCAGTTCGCCACAGCCAGATCAGGAATGCCATCTCCATTTAAATCTTCTGCTGCTACTGAGCTAGGAAAGTCTCCCACCGGAAAATTAGTAGCTGAACCAAAACTACCGTCACCTTTTCCTGATAACACTGATACGTTGTCTGAAGATCTGTTCGCCACAGCCAGATCAGGAATGCCATCTCCATTAAAATCTCCTACTGCTACTGACAAAGGTTGATCTCCCACCGGAAAATTAGTAGCTGAACCAAAACTACCGTCACCTTTTCCTGATAACACTGATACGTTGTCTGACAACCAGTTCGCCACAGCCAGATCAGGAATGCCATCTCCATTTAAATCTTCTGCTGCTACTGACGCAGGTCTGTCTCCCACCGGAAAATTAGTAGCTGAACCAAAACTACCGTCACCTTTTCCTAATAACACTGATACGTTGTCTGACAACCAGTTCGCCACAGCCAGATCAGGAATGCCATCTCCATTAAAATCTCCTACTGCTACTGACTCTGGTCCGTCTCCCACCGGAAAATTAGTAGCTGAACCAAAACTACCGTCACCTTTTCCTGATAACACTGATACGTTGTCTGAGTCAATATTCGCCACAGCCAGATCAGGAATGCCATCTCCATTTAAATCTTCTGCTGCTACTGACGCAGGTCCGTCTCCCACCGGAAAATTAGTAGCTGAACCAAAACTACCGTCACCTTTTCCTAATAACACTGATACGTTGTCTGAACCAACGTTCGCCACAGCCAGATCAGGAATGCCATCTCCATTAAAATCTCCTGCTGCTACTGACCAAGGTCTGTCTCCCACCTTAAAATTACGAGCCTTCTCAAAATCAACCTTTTCACTAGCCTCAACCTCAACCTCAACACCCCCGACCCAAATATCTACCCGATCATCCTGACCCCGAAGCATCATCACCTGAAACTGAGTCAACTCCTCACCCCTCACCAAAGCAGCCAATAACTCACCCTCATCTCCAGGGGAGTCCGACTCAGACAACTGAGAGTCCAAAAAATGCCCCAACTCCTCCAACAGCACATCCACCAAAACCCCATCAGTATCAGGCAATAAAGAATCAGCCAAATAAATTGAACCAGTCAAAGGATCATAGGCACCCACCGCCGGCTCCATATCCGCCGCCGGCAACATAATAACCTCGGGCAAATTTTCCCCAGTCAAAACATCCTTGATCTGCTCCTTTGCCAGCTCCGGGTCCACAGTTTCACCAAAAGCCGTTTTAATATAGTCATCGAACTCCGGGGCCAAGATAAAATCAGCCAATTCGTCACGAACCTCACCCCAGGCACCTTGTATCATCGGGTCTGTAACCTCAGGGTTCGAGTCAGCCCCAGGGAGATAGTGGACACTTGGGAATGGGTCATCCGGAAACTCAGGCTCCGATGAATTATTTTCTTCAAAGGGTTCAGTCATAGTATTAAATTAAATCAGAAAAAAGCTTAACCAACAATCATAGCACTTTTTAATCAACTTGTCAAATTAAAAGTCAAACAATATAATTCAAAAGTCAAAGCTTAGAACTTAGAATTTACGGCAACTTTCTACAGTAGCGGCTTTCTGGCCATTCGTCCTGATTCGGTTTTACTGAGCACGATGTAAGTAGATCAAAAAGTAAAAAATCCGTTAAAAATTAAAAGTAGGGCGCTTCATTCTACCAAAAGCTATCTGATGTTATTCAACCCTATTTACTGAAAAAATGTTTATAGAATAGCTATTCTCTTATTGCTTCTTTTAGGGGAGTCAAAACTTCTACTTTGAAAAGATATATTAAAAATCAGAAAAATCCAGATTATCTATGTTAATTAAGTAGGCATCAAACCTACTTAATTAACTACTTATTCATCTAACGATAAATCCCAGAGAATGGCCTAAACCTTCTAAGAGACTTCTATGAAATCTACAAATTGATCATTCCTATCTTTACGGCGTTTACTATTTGCATCAACCCTTTCCTGCTTGTCTTCTTCTGCAATTTGTTTACGTTGAGTTTCCTCTTGCGTTGCCTTTTCTATAGCTGTATTCAAGCTTTCAAGAATCTCTGCTTTGAAGCCAGCAATTTTGTCAGCTACAGCTTGAACTAGTGCAGCATATTCAGCTTGACGCGTGCTGTCCCATTCAGCAGAATTTTCTAGACGTACCTCGTTGGTTTCCTTGATATCTGCTACTACTTTGTCGTGCCTATCTTTCGTGTCAGCTTTAGTTTGAAGAATCTCTGCTTGGAAAGCAGCAATTTTGTCAGCTACAGTTTGAACTAGTGCAGCATATTCAGCTTGACGTGTCTTGTCCCATTCAGCAGAATTTTCTAGACGTACCTCGTTGGTTTCCTTGATATCTGCTACTACTTTGTCGTGCCTATCTTTCGTGTCAGCTTTAGTTTGAAGAATCTCTGCTTGGAAAGCAGCAATTTTGTCAGCTACAGCTTGAACTAGTGCAGCATATTCAGCTTGACGTGTCTTGTCCCATTCAGCAGAATTTTCTAGACGTACCTCGTTGGTTTCCTTGATATCTGCTACTACTTTGTCGTGCCTATCTTTCGTGTCAGCTTTAGTTTGAAGAATCTCTGCTTGGAAAACAGCAATTTTGTCAGCTACAGCTTGAACTAGTGCAGCATATTCAGCTTGACGTGTCTTGTCCCATTCAGCAGAATTTTCTAGACGTACCTCGTTGGTTTCCTTGATATCTGCTACTACTTTGTCGTGCCTATCTTTCGTGTCAGCTTTAGTTTGAAGAATCTCTGCTTGGAAAGCAGCAATTTTGTCAGCTACAGCTTGAACTAGTGCAGCATATTCAGCTTGACGCGTGCTGTCCCATTCAGCAGAATTTTCTAGACGTACCTCGTTGGTTTCCTTGATATCTGCTACTACTTTGTCGTGCCTATCTTTCGTGTCAGCTTTAGTTTGAAGAATCTCTGCTTGGAAAACAGCAATTTTGTCAGCTACAGCTTGAACTAGTGCAGCATATTCAGCTTGACGTGTCTTGTCCCATTCAGCAGAATTTTCTAGACGTACCTCGTTGGTTTCCTTGATATCTGCTACTACTTTGTCGTGCCTATCTTTCGTGTCAGCTTTAGTTTGAAGAATCTCTGCTTGGAAAACAGCAATTTTGTCAGCTACAGCTTGAACTAGTGCAGCATATTCAGCTTGACGTGTCTTGTCCCATTCAGCAGAATTTTCTAGACGTACCTCGTTGGTTTCCTTGATATCTGCTACTACTTTGTCGTGCCTATCTTTCGTGTCAGCTTTAGTTTGAAGAATCTCTGCTTGGAAAACAGCAATTTTGTCAGCTACAGCTTGAACTAGTGCAGCATATTCAGCTTGACGCGTGCTGTCCCATTCAGCAGAATTTTCTAGACGTACCTCGTTGGTTTCCTTCAGATCTGCTGCTACTTTGTTGCGCCTATTTTCCGTGTCAGCCTGACGTTTGATTGCGTCTTCCTCAGCAATTTGTTGACGTTCAGCTTCGTTTTTCTTTATCTGATCTGTATTGTTTTCATAATCCTTTTTCAACTCACCTCGCCTTTCAGCATCCTTTTCTTCATAACCACCAATTTTTTTTGACATATCTTTACGGCGTTTAGCCTTTCCAGCTTTTCTGTCCACATCGGCTTGTGTTAAACCACGAAGCCTACCCTTTTTAGCCACATTTTTGGCAACTGGATTTTCTTTGACTGTCTTTGTTTGATAGTTGTCACTGCCTTGATCTTGATAGTTTTCACTACTTTGATATTGATAGTTTTGACTACCTTGATCTTGATCGTAATTTTCTGTTTCGTAATTCATAGCTTGTCATGATTTTGATTTAGAACCTTATACTATAATCTTATACTATAAAAAGTAAATAATGATCATTAAATAATTTTAAGAAAATGTTTTAATGGGTAATTTTTAAAATAAAGTAGTAAGTTATATCTGGCATATTTACATTCCAAACCTTCTGACCGTAAGTATTTATCGACAAAAATTATAAATAAGCAAACCCACTTTTATATAAAATAAACTTATAGACTATATATAGTTTTTCTACATTAGTCCTGAATTATAGACCATAAATTTTTCATCCTGAATACTGAAAAACTCAAACTCTAGCAAATTTGATATAGTCACCAATTAAAACTCAACAATATTGACACTCAAATTATATTTAGTTCTACTACCTCCCACTGGGACAACTTTCAAATAATAAACACCAGACTCTAAAATAGTTTCAATTTCCTTTAAGTCACCTCCCTTATTTGACTGATTAAGTAGACTTTCTTCTTCATCGTATAATTTAATGCCCAAATCTTGAACAAAACTATCCACAAAAATACTTACCGAACCCTCTTTCTCTACCTCAAAGCGGAAATAATCCTCCGTATTGCGATTCACAGGGCCAACAGTAAACCCAATCTTATCAACGACTGAAATAGGCTCCCGGGAAAGAACTCCTAGATCAATAGCATCCTCAAAAACCTCTGGTACTGGTCTGTCATTATCTTCAATTATACCTACTCCCTTTCTATCTGAGAACTTAGCATTTTTAGCACCACTGAGTTGTACCTGAAACTTCTCATTATCTTCATCCTGGGTATCTCCCAAAATCGGAATATTAACTATCTTTTTCGTCTGCCCAGGCTTAAATGTCACCACCCCACTTTTCTTCCGATAATCTTCTCCAGACTTAGCGCTGCCATCTACTGTAGAGTAATTAACTTTTACCATTTTCTGACTAGCACTATCCAACTCGACTTCAAATTCCATCCTTTTCTGACCCCTATTTCCTTCAGTCACTTTAGCATCTCCGATAGATATTTGGGGCATTATTTCATCCTTGGGAACCGCTTCATCATTATCCCGAATCATACCTACTGCCTTCTTATCTGAGAACTTAGCATTTCTAGCACGACTAAGAATTACCTGAAACTGCTCATTCTGTTCATCCTCAGTATCTCCAAAGATCGGAATATTAATTATCTTTTTCTTCTGCCCTGGTTTAAATTTCACAACCCCTCTTTTCTCCTGATAATCTTCTCCAGACTTAGCGCTGCCCTCAACAGTTCCATAATTAACCCTTACTGTCTTACCGCTAGGGTTGTTCAACCTCACTTCAAATGTCATCTTTTTCTGACCCCTATTTCCTTCAGTCACTTTAGCATCTCCGATAGATATTTTCGGAAGTGGGTCATTATCAAGAATAGTTCCTATAGCTTGTGCATCTTTAAGATTTGCATTTTGGGGGCTACTGAGATTAAGTTTAAACTTTTCCTGAGCTTCGTCACGCCTATCTCCCAAAATAGGAACCGTTATAGTTTGTTGCGTTTCTCCCGGTTGGAAAATCAGAGTCCCTTTGGCCAGTCTATAGTCTTGATTAACTTTTGCCGATTGATTAGCTGTAGTATAGTTAACTTTAACTATTTCATTACTAGGATTGTCTAAAATTACTGTAAATTCCGCCGTTTTATTTCTGTTGCCTTCCTTAATTTTCGTATCAGAGATAGTAATGTTAGGGACAGTAGTGATAGAAGTTTGGTTAATCAAAATAGATACGTTCCCTGAAAACTCATTCGCCACAGCCAAATCAGCAATTCCATTTCCATTAAAATCTCCTATTGCCACTGACTCTGGTTCATCTCCCACGTCAAAATTAGTAGGTGGACCAAAACCACCATTTCCATTTCCTAATAATATTGATATATCATCTGAATTCTCATTTGCCACAACTAGGTCAGAAAAACCATCTCCATTAAATTCTCCTGCCGCTATTGAAGTCGGCTCATCTCCCGCCCTAAAATTAGTAGCTGAGCCAAAACTACCATCACCAGCTCCTAGTAAAACTGATATATTGTCTGAAAAATAGTTTCCTACAGCCAAATCTAAAAAACTATCTCCATTAAATTCTCCTACTGCCAGAGAACTCGGTCCATCTCCCCCATCAAAATTATTAGCTCGCCCAAAACTACCATTACCCCTTCCTAATAGTATCGATACATTGTCGGAAAACTTATTCGCCACAGCCAAATCAGGAATATTATCTCGATCAAAATCCCCTACTACTAACGACTCTGGTTCATCTCCCACATTAAAGTCAGTAGCTAAACCAAAACTACCCTTACCTTCTCCTAATAACACCGATACTTTATCTGACCATGGGTTAACCACAACCAAATCAGAAAAGCCATCTCCATTCAAATCTTCTACTACCACAGAACGAGGTGAATCTCCCACATCAAAATTAGTTGCTGGACCAAAGCCACCGTCACCCTTTCCTAGTAAAATAGACACTTGACCTGATGGGCCACTTGTTACGACCAAATCAGAAAAGTCATCTCCATTAAATTCTCCTACTCCTACTGACCAAGGTCTATCTCCCACATCAAAATTAGTTGCTGGGCCAAAACTACTGTAAGCTTTTCCTAGTAAAACTGATACATTATCTGAGTTCTCATTCGCCACAGCCAAATCTAAAAATTCATCTCCATTAAATTCTCCTACTGCTACCCAGTTAGGTCTCTCATCTACCTCAAATGGACCAAACTCCTCAAAATCTATCTTCTGAGTAGCCTCAACTTCAACCAAAACACCCCATACCCTAATTTCTCGAAAATCATCCTCAGCCCGAAGTTGTAAAACCTCCGACTCATCTAACGTCTCTCCTCTCACCAAACGTCGGAATAACTCACCTTCATCTCCAGGAGAGTCCGACTCAGGCAACTGGGGGTCCAAATGATGCCCCAACTCTTCCAACAATACACCAGATAGATCTGACAAGACCTGCTCTTTTGCTTGAGCAGTTCCACCTAATAAAGAATCAGCCAAATAAATCTCACCTGTCAAAGGGTCATATGCACCCACCGCTGGATTCATGTCTGCTGCGGACAAGACTTGAATACCAGGCAAATTTTCCCCAGTCAGAATATCTTTGATGTTATCTTTGACCAAATCCACATTTACTTTTTCATCAAAGCTTATTTCAATATTGGCCTTAAACTCTGGGAGCAAGATAAAGTCAACTAATTCGTCTTTGACCTGAGACCAGGCAGTTTCTATGAGGGGACTTGCGACTTCAGGGTCCAGGTTTAGACCAGTATGATAGTTAATTTCTAGTGGGAAGAGGCAGTCTTTCTCCCCGGGAGAGTATGGAGTATTATTTTGGAAGTCCTCGTCCATTTGCCATAATTGGGTTTAAGGTTTGATTGATAATTAATGTAGATTATAGTTGCTTTGCTGGAATTTGGGAACCCATTACTAGCTTTTTCCCAGAGAATAATTTGGGAATACATATCTTGCCCTTTATCCTAGTTATTTTGTAGATTTTAGATAAAGTAGCATAGTAGACCTTTGCTAATTAAACCATACTATAAAGAGTTTTTCATAAAATAAGTTGGAGATTACTCAGGAACATCCCAAACTTTTTTAGCTAATTGAGTTAAAATTTCTTGACGAGTTTCTATTGCTTGAGAATCCCATTTTTCAAATGTCTTTAAATCCTTGACAGCCAAATTAATAGTTGTATTGTTTCCCACCGAAATTTCTTCAGCAATAGTTCTAGTTAACAAAAATCTAGATTTTGTATAACCTAATTTTTTCTCAGTAAAACTAGCATTTAAAATAGCAGATTTAATAGAACTTTCTAACAAAGTCATATTTCCTAAACGTTGACTATAGTTTACTATTTCAGTAGGTTTATCAAAATCAAAAACTACTTCTTTTGTAGGGTTTTCTGATAAAATTTGTTCTACTTCTAATTTAAAAACATAGTTTCTTAAATCATCAATTCCTCCCACAGTTCCCCAGGCCATTTCATCTATATATTGTGTTATCTTTGCCAAAATATATCGAATTTGATATAGCTGTAATGATAATTTATTCAGTCGATAGAACGTATTTTCAAATTTATCAGCTACTCCCTGTTTGCTAGGAATAATTTCCTGAGCAATAAAAATATCATAATCCTCTTGTGAACTAATTGTACGTAACTCACTTGCCCACTTAATTATCATGCCATCAAATGCTTTTTTATGGCGATCGCTAGTTAACATTGCCAAAAATAATAAATTCTCTATCTGTCTACAGAGATCAACAAAACAAGCTTTAGGCAACTTATCAACAGCTAAAAGTAATATTAAATGCTGCCTAACATTTATACTAAGATTTCTAATATTTACCAAATACCGATTAACAGTACCATCAACATTATTACCTATTAAAAATGCTACATAAGCTTGAGCCGAGCTCAGTAAATTATTCACAAACTGAATCGGTTCAGTCTTATATCTACAAATATGTTCATTATTTAGGAACCAATCATAGACTTCTTTTTCCAAAATATAGTTCCCATCTTTTGCGTATTTGGCTAATATAAAATAGCGCAAAAAACGCATGGGTTTTTCTTGATGATTATAAAGCAAGTCTATCATTGTTTTCCATTTTACTTTGATTTGATCATAATCTGTTGATTTAGCTTTAGTAAAAATTAAATTTTTGAGTAAATCCATATCATCTAGGGCTAAACCACGATGATTTAGAGTTGAATATATTTTCAAAGCATGAGAAACACTAGCTGTTTTGACTCGAATTAACTTAACATTTTTAAGAAAATATGCGTAAAACTTTTTGATATTAAAAACAACAAGTTCATCTACTTGAAAATATTGGTAAAGAAAACTTCTAATTTCAGTATAAGCATTCTGAATATTTTTAACAGAGCGAGTTGGACTAAGAGTCTCTACACTTGCTTGTAGAGCTATATTTTCTAGTATTCCTCGACTTTCCTGATATTGTAGTTCTACTTTGTGTCTAAACTGGTCATTACCCCAGTTATCCGTATACAAAGCAGCAATCTTATTTTTTAATGCTTCAATAGGTTCATTAGGATTAATAGTTAATAGATAATCCCGAATTGCACATAGTACAAGGTAAGCAGTAGTAATTCGTTGCTGGCCATCAATTATTTCATAAAATTTTTCCCCGCGACCACAAACAATTATACTGCCAATAAAATACTCAGGGTAAGAGTTTTGAGTTTGTTCAGAAAATTCTTCATAGATGTCTTGAATAAATTCATTGACTTCTTTTTGTGTCCAAACATATTCGCGCTGGTAATCAGGAATAACATAAAATTCATCAAATAACTTTTCTAAATTCATGCCTTTAGATTCAATAGTTGCCATATAATTACCTCAATAGCTTTAGTATCAAGTCTCATTAATTATCCAGAATAAAAATATTTTTCTCATATCAATTTATCTCAATTCCCTCAATTTTTTTTCACAGTGGTTATTCAAAGAGAAATGATAAAATATTTTATCCTTAACAATGTTTTTAAATAAATAGGAATCAAAAGTATCGTGAGTATAAGTAATATTAAATCCAGTAGCATACGTATAATTAGATAGTTAATTAGGAGATAGATTATTTGTATATTTTAGACTTTTTTATAGCCCATAAAACTGTAACCCACAGATGTCTAACAAGACCTATAAACAGTAACAGTAGAATTGCCGAAGCAAACTCTACTGTCAACTAATTAACCTTGCAAAAGTTTAATCTCTATTAAATATTTCTCAACATTTCATACTGACTATTCTGACCTCCTAATATATAGAATAGGAAAAAACATATAGATTAACTGAGATTTTCTCTTGGCTGAAGGCACGGAGATTTATACTGAGCCGTAGCTCTCAAGTGGGTTGACGTTTTATTGGTTGCTGCTATCTTGATGACGGTAGTTCTTCTCTTCCCTCCAGGTACGTTTAATGTCTCAGATAGTCCAGCCGTGATATAATACTATAGTTTATGTCTTCCCACTATAAACTCAGGTTTTGCTTGCTTATGGGCGAGGGAATAGAGACCCAATTTTGCGGTAAACATAGCTAATTCTAGCGAAACATACTACTAACTGAAGTGTCTTCGTGAATACGCCAAATAGTCTCACCCAATAAATTTGCTGCTGAAAGAACTATTAGCTGAGGAAAAGAATTTTCCTGATTGAATGGGATAGTATTAGTAACAATTACCTCTTCAAATATTCCATTTGAAAGGCGCTCAATAGCTGTACCGGAAAATACAGCATGAGTAGCACAGGCATAAACTTGTCGTGCCCCTTTTTCCCGTAATAGTCGCCCACCTTCACAAATAGTCCCAGCTGTATCAATCATATCATCTACTAAAACAGCAGTTTTGTCCTTAACATCCCCTATCACATTGAAAACTTCTGCTACATTATGAGCTTGGCGACGCTTATCAATAATTGCCAAAGGAGCATCATTTAGCTTTTTTGCAAAAGCTCTAGCTCTTGCTACTCCACCTACATCGGGAGAAACAACAACAATATCAGATAAGTTTTTACTTAATAAGTAATCTAAAATTACTGGTAAGCCATAAACATGATCGAAGGGAATATCAAAATAACCCTGAATCTGAGCTGAATGTAAATCCATTGCTAGAATACGACTAGCTCCCGCCTCAGTAATTAAATTGGCCACTAATTTCGCTGTAATTGATTCTCTTCCAGCAGTTTTACGGTCTGCCCTAGCATAACCATAGTAAGGAATTACTGCGGTAATTTGTCTGGCAGAAGCACGATGACAAGCATCTATCATTATCAACAATTCCATCAGGTTATCATTAACTGGGTGACAACTAGGTTGAATTAGATAAACATCACAACCTCTAATTGATTCCTGAATTTGAATGTATAGCTCTCCATCAGCAAAGTGCTTACGTACCATTGGGCCTAGATCTAAACCTAGGTATCTAGCTACTTCTGTAGAGAGAGGAACGTTAGCAGAACCTGAAAACAGTCTTAGTCGATTATGATCGTTAACAATAGCAGGTATAGGAGCCTGTATTGGTAAAGTCGCATGGATCACGGCAACCCCTTGTAGAACCTTTATTCATGGTGATCTTATCATCTTAAAAGCAAAATATCTCTCCGTGTTTTTGTTGATAAAAACATGATTTAATCTTCAATACACTGTTCTTTGCCTACTTAATATAAATTTTATAATTGAATGTTTAGTAATAAAATTCAATAACTCTTTGAAAAAAGCAAAATTTCTTAAACAAATATTATTTTTCTGACCAAATTAAGATTTATACTAAAGAAACTTATTAATTTATTAATTTTTATGCTGATGGGTTAAAACATGATTAAAGAGGTCCAGGAAAGAAATTAGACAAAAAGAAAAACTCAATAGATTACCCATTAAATCTATCTTGACAAGCTACTAGTTGTTTTTAGAAATACTTCTTTATTTAATAAATATCCTCAGAGAATACTGTGGAAAATATAACCTCTTTTTGCGTTATGCAGATTTAATCTGCATAGTATCACTGATTACAGTTAGGGCTGTTTCAGCCATTGTCTTATTGTTTGAGGATAAGACGCTTGTTTTTTTTGGAGGCTCTTTCCTGCCTCGCTTCTTTCAATATAACAACACCAGCGTCCATTTTTTAATTTCCCTTAACTTAATGAACAGCTATCTATTTTGATGCTTTTTAGTTCTTCGTTGCATGGGAGTCTTCCCTTGCTAAAATAATTTACTAACTCTACAAGTTCCCACTTCAAGACCCCACTTTACTTTTTATCTTTTCTTAAGGAATTAACCAAATTTTCGAAAAAATATTTTTAAGGCTATATAATTATATGTCAAGACTTTTAAAAGCTTTTATTAAGGTTTTTAGTTAATTATTGCTACTTTAATTAATTAGCCATAATAAAAATGCTTTTCTCATATCAATTGCTCCCTATTCCCTACTATCTAAAGTTTTTTTTGTTGGGTATTTAAACAGATATAATACAGTATTGGTTTTACAGACCTATTAACGTGGAACACGGGCTTTTCAAATATACTGGGGTAAAATGTTACACTTAAATTTTTTAAATGCTTTTTGTGGAACATTCCTTATTGAAAAGCTAATAGCTAGTTCATTTTGCTCAGGATAGGAATTATGAGTTTAAAGGATAAGATTACAGAAGATATTAAAGCAGCTATGAAGGCCAAGGAAAAGGTGCGTCTGGAGACAGTTCGTAGTATCAAAAAAGTTATTCTAGAGGAGGAAGTAAATGCTAGGGCTGCCGGAAAGGAGTCTTTGACAGAAACTCAAGAAATGGACATACTAGCAAGGCTGGCCAAACAACGTCGGGATTCTATAGAGCAATATACTCAAGTAGGTCGTCAGGAACTAGCAGATCAAGAAGCAGCAGAATTGGCTATTATTGAGGAATATCTGCCAAAACAGTTATCTGATGATGAAATTGCTCAGGTAATAGATGAAATTATTGTCCAGGTGGGTGCTAGTTCTGCTAAAGATATGGGTAAAGTTATGGGCCCGGTAATGCAACAGTTGAGGGGTAAAGCTGATGGTAAAAAAGTTCAAGAAATTGTTAAGACTAAGCTAAATTAATAGTTGGTTAATAGATAGAAGTTGAGAGTATACTTTTGAATAGCTGTGGCTTTATAAGACTGATTATTATTGCTGCAAGAACTATTGCTATTGTCATAATTAACCTCTGCAAAACGCCTATCCCTTGATTAGTATTTTAGGTCAAGGGAGATTTTTTCCTAACTATTTAAGGTGGTTTTAATGGACTGTGCGCCTAAATTAATTTATTCCCTAACAGATAAATGCTAATATAGAAGTAAAGTCTCAAGAGCTATTTTTGAAGTAAGTGGCAATTCTCTCCAATTCAATGTCCCCAAATTCCTAGATTTAGAGCTACCTTACCAAGAATATTAATGTCTATTCCTTTGACTTGATGACTACTACATTTAATTTAAAACTTATCTAACTATATTATAAGAGTGTCATAGTTTGTTCTCACTAAATACAAGTACTGATGTTTAAGAGACAAACTTTTTTTCATATACTTTTTTCCAGAAACAGTCTTTTAATGCGCTACATTTTTTTGAGATTTTGTCAAGTATTACCTAAAGAAAAATGTTTATAAAGCATAGACCCCTATAAAATTAGAGAAAGTCAAAAGTTAGAAGTTAAATTTGTAGGAGATTACTAGTATTATTCAGTCCAAATATGAGTGATAAAATCTTTTATAGCGGTTATCTTAAGCGTAGAAGTCAAAAGTCAAAGGTTAGAACTTAATGGACTAGAGTAAATTATATTTGTAATACCATTTGAAAAAATGTTCAATGAAGATATTATTATCTATCATAAATGTTGCCCTAAGGACACTCCCTTTATAATTTTTGATTTAACAGTGAGAGTGTCAATCCAGTTTTCTATAGCAATTAAAGCACAGGTTAAAACAGTTCTAAATTATCAAGCTCAGTAATAGATTATTTTTGACTTTTGTATTTTGGACTTTTACCTTGCCCATAGCCCTTGTTTGGTAAAAATATTAAATATTATTATCTTTATGCCAACTTCTAATCCCTAATTTCTACTTAGCTAAGAATGAAAAAGCAAGATAAAATCTTACCTTTAACCATAATAGGATCAGCCATATTAATAATTGTCGGTAGTGTCACCGCCTACATGGGAATGTATAGGAAAGAAACAGTTAAAAATTTACCTGTGGGTGCTGAGGTTCTCCCCCAGGATACAATGATAACTTTACATGTTTCTACTGACTATAATCAATGGAAAAAATTACAAGAGTTTGGTACTTCTGAGTCAAAAACTGCTTTCCAAAAGTTTTTAGGGAATTTGCGCGATCGCTTCCTAACTACTTATGGTTATAATTATCAACGAGATATTAAACCTTGGGTAGGCAAGGAAGTAGCGATCGCTTTCTTACGCCAATCTACTCTTGAACCCAGTAACGAAAATATCCCCGGTTCTTCACCACCCCCTCCGGCTCAACAAGCAACTATGGTGGTATTGCCGATCGCTGATCCAATTGCAGCTAAAAAAATTTTAGATAAACCGCCCTCTCTTAATGAAGGTAAATTAGTTAAACGTACCTACAGAGGTATTGAAATTACAGAAACTCAAGAAGTAGCTAGCCAAGATTTTTCTGTAGCAGCATTGGGAGAAAAATTTTTGGTGGTTACTAATTCTCCAAGGGCAATAAACCGAGTGGTTGATATATATAAAGGAGACAATTCTCTAGAAAAAGCTCCGGGTTTAACTCAAGCAATTAATAAATTGGAAACTGCTCCATCTTTTGCTAAGGTATATGTGAATATCCCTGCTGCTGCTGCTTATACCTCTAGTAAATCTGTTACTTCTCTTTCTGAGGAAAATCTCAGACAATTTGAGGATAACCAGGGAATAGCAGCAACTTTAAACTTAGTTCCTGAAGGTATAAATTTAAAAGCAGTTTCTTGGCTTAAACCTAATAGCCAGAAAAAGTTTACTGTAGAAAATAATGCTACAGAAATGTTAGATAAGGTTCCTGGAAATGCTTTAATGATGCTATCTGGCAGTAATTTACAGCGAATGTGGTCTGATTATGTTAAGGGTGCAGTGGCTAATCCCTTAGCACCTATTAACCCAGAGACATTACGTCAAAACATGAAAAATGCAACTGGCATGGATTTAGATAAGGAATTTATCAACTGGATGGGAGCAGAGTATTCTCTATCTTTACTGCCTGTTTCTAAAGATAAGAAGCAGTTACAAAAATTTTTTGCGGGGTTTGTGTTTATGGTTAAGGCAAGCGATCGCCGTGTAGCTGAAGACTCTCTGAAAAAATTAGATCAAGTGATGAAGAGGAATAAATTTCAGGTAGGTGAAGCTATTGCTAGGGGAAGACCTGTGGTAAAATGGACTTCTCCATTTGGTGGGTTTACTGTAGTTCGTGGTTGGTTGAATGGGAATGTAGTATTTTTCACTTTAGGAGGATCTGTGGAAAATCAAATATTGCCTGCTCCGACAAATTCTATGGCGGAAAGTGTATTTTTACAAAAAACCCTCCCATTAGAGAGAGAAGCTTGGAATGGTAATTTTTTCATTGATATTAGTCGGACTTTCAGCAAAAAAAATCTTTCTCTTCCCCAGTTACCTGCTAATCAAAAAATTTGGGTAGATGGTATTGAGTCTATTGGAGTAACATCTATTATCCTTAATAATCGCACAACTAATTATGATGTGTTTGTGAAATTGAAAAAACAAAAGTAGCTATAGCTTTATGAGGAAGTCAGATTTTTCTTCTGACTGTACCTCCGCAATCCAATTTTTCCTCTAAGACAATTCTCAAAAACTTTCCTCGACTTGGAATTTTTCTTTCTAAATACTGTTTATTTACATAATTTTCTTGTTAACAAACTTCTGTGATTTATCTAGTTATTTTTACTAACTTAACATGGGTAGCATTGCTACAAAAAAATTAGATTAAAGGGAAAATATTTTGAGAAATTATTGTCAATATTACTTCTATTTATGATTTTCCTGTGACTAAAGAAAGTGCAACTTTTGTGGTAGGAAATCCAGAAATAGTAGCAAATATTATTGGGCCAACTGAAGCTTATGCTCAACTCAAAAAAGATGATAATACTTTAGTATTCAGCTTTCTTGGAATTAGCCAGGAAGCTCTCTGGATGTGGCCACAAAGATAAAAGTTTTGTAGTAAAAACAAGTTAAAACACTCATACAACTGAAAAGTGCTACTGGTAAAACAAGCTTTTAGGAGGTATTGCTTTTTCCTTTAATGGGCTAAGTTATCAGTCTACAAAGCAGAAATCATCAATTATCTTACTTTTGCTTCCTGATTTGTTTTCGGCTCCTGTCAGATAATTGAACAAGAAGAACTAGCAAGGATAGTCGGTCAATTTGTTTTAGCTAATAGAGCGCCGAAGCACAATTAGGAAAGAGTTTTGAAATTTTGTTTTCACATAAGCTACCACCCTCAATTATCTTAA
Organism: Trichodesmium erythraeum IMS101; assembly: GCF_000014265.1. NCBI lineage: Bacteria > Bacillati > Cyanobacteriota > Cyanophyceae > Oscillatoriales > Microcoleaceae > Trichodesmium > Trichodesmium erythraeum. The sequence goes on along the minus strand of NC_008312.1, from coordinate 954,866 downwards.
GGCATTTGCCCGCTCTTGTCGGAACGTAGGTCTTTGAGTAAGATTCATAGGTACTTTCTTCTTGGCCTTTTCTGTTCCCGTACCTTTATAACTTTCAAAGACTAATCTACTATTGTCCTTTCCCTCTTTTTGTTCCTGATTTATATTCACTGCTTTGTGTTTTTTCGGTGTATTGTTATTATTACCAATGCCAATACTAACTTTCTCTTTGGTCTTCATCTTTTTTGCTGCTTTTTGATCACCTTCGTAGCAAGACGTTAGTTTTACATTTTTTGTCGGTTTTTTGGGTCTAAGTTTTTCCTGATTCTTTTTCAGCTCTTTTTCTTCTTTTAGTGCATCACTTACTATGTTGCTATTCATGACTTTGTCAAGTTCCTCTTTAAAAGGAATGTAAACATTACCATTATCCTTAATAATAGTTATCTTTGTGCTTTTTGTTGTTTTTTGATAGCCTTGGTAGTAAGGTACTATTTTTATATCTTGTGACATATATTTTTTATATTTATTATAAAGTTGATGGGTGAGAAGAGTGGCAAGTATCAAAACTGCTCAATTCTTATTTTTTCGACAAAGCTTTACTTTTTGCAAAGAGTAATATTAGTTCTTATTTTACAAAGCTCATGTTTACTGTTTGCTGCTAGTATGCTGACAAATTTTCTCATCACGTGTCTAGAATAACATTTTTATGTCTATTTTAGCTATAGTATTTATACTTAAGTATTTATATTTAAGTATTTATATTTAAGTATTTATGCTTATTTTTTTCCCTCCTGTCTATTATTCATGAGCTTTCCTTCTTTGTGTCAGAGTTCCTTCCTTATCTAATCTAATTAATTACTAAAAAGCTTTGAAATTATGACTCTTGACTCCTAACTTCAGGCTTATAACTGCAATCAAAATATACTATCAAAATATGCAAACTAATTAATTTTTATAAGTGGCTGCTGAAGAAAAATAAATTAGGTAATCTTGATAAATGATGAGTCTTTACATTGAATATATTTCTGATTTTTGGACTTATTAATTAAGGTTAATGGTGCTTTGATAAACTTTCAATATACGGTTTTTATTGCTGAAATGAATATGAATAAAAAACTTGTCACAACTATTATATATCAAATTGTATAAAATAGTTTTCTCTAAATATTTTTCTTTTAATCTTCCCTTCAGATAATGGGAATTGCACTATAAATATTAACACTAAAATTTAATTTTTATAAATTATTTCTAATTACTAGATTACAAATTTTTGGTTAAATTTTGGTTATCTTTAAGTAAAAAAAATGAATGGTGAAAATAGTTGATGATAGCTAATGATTGAAATAAAATTATCTTAGTATTAGTATCTAGGAATCTATTGATGAGGTTTCTTTTCTTGTTAAATTTGTTTTTAACTTCTTTATTTAACAAATCACTAAAAGCAACATTAGTTTTATTCTTAATAGTTGCTACAGTATTAGTTTTTCTTCCCCAGGTAAAAAGCTACGGTTATTTAGAGAACAATTCTGCTGATCTTGGTCTACAACATGCTGGTCCAGTTTACGATCTAGGTGGTGGTGGTCGTGATGTGGACGAAGCAATTCAGTGGATGATTAATGAAGTCCGAGGATGCTATTCTTGTGAGAAGAAAGTAGATGTGGTTATAATTCGTAACTCCGGTAGTGATGCTTATAATGAAGCAATTCTGGCTATGGATGGGGTAAGCTCGGCCAAGACTTTGATTATTTCAGATCGAGAGGAGGCTACAAGAGAGAATGTTGTAGAAGATATTGAGGATGCTGAAGTAATTTTCTTTGCTGGTGGCGACCAGTGTCAATATTTGCGGAACTATCTAAACACGGGAGTTGATGGAGCTATTAAATCTGTCATTGCTAGAGGTGGAGCAGTTGGTGGGACTAGTGCTGGAGCAATGATTCAAAGTGATTTTGTCTTCAATGCTTGTTCTGATAAAGTTATCAGTGAAACTGCATTGGAAAGTCCATACGAGGATATTACTCTTAATCAAGATTTTTTTTATTGGGAGAATTTGCAGGATACTATTATAGATACCCATTTCTCTGAACGCGATCGCATGGGTCGGTTGATGACGTTTGTTGCTCGTTTACTCAGGGATGGAAGGGCTTCTGATGCTTTAGGTATTGGTGTTGATGAAAATACTTCCTTAATTGTGGATCAAAATGGTTTGGCCGAAGTAGTAGGGGTAAGAGATGGGTTTGTTTATTTTGTCTCAGGAGACCATCTGCCAGAGAAATGTGAACCTCAAACTCCACTAACTTTTAGTAGGTTTAAAATTTGGAAAAGGGGAAATGGTGAAACTTTTGATTTGAGAAATAGAGCATTAAATGATGATTATTATGAGGTTAGTGTTGAGAATGGAAAAATAGATTCAAATCCTTATTAAAGAAGGAATTCAACAGTAGGAGCGTTTCATAAATTAGGGACGCTGCATGCAACGTCCCTACAGAATTATCATTTGACCCCAGTTTCTACTATTAGAATTTCTAGTATGGACAACTAATTTTCAATTAAAAAGTCGCTATCTGTTAGAGCGGGTCTGCCGAGCAACTTAGCAAACTGCCCGCCACCACCAAAACCGGCGTCGCTACCGTTGGGGTTGTAATACAAGTTGCCGGTAGATGAAACGTAAACAATTTCGGCGCTACTGCTGGATGCTGCAGAGTTGTTGGTGACTATCTCAAATTCGCTGTCATTGCTGAAGCTTTCACCGGCTGTGCTATCTAAGCTTGTGAATGTTGTTTTATCTAAGATAATTTTATCGGATCCTGGGGCAAAGTTAGCTATTCTGTCTTTGCCGAAGGTTTTTCTGTTAAAAGCTTTGCGACTACTATAGATAAATTTGTCGTCACCGGATCCACCATTTAGTAGGTCGTTGCCACTACCCCCAATTAATTCATCGTCTCCACCGCCTCCTAATATGGTATCGTTACCACTGCCGCCGGTTAGGATGTCCTTGCCATTATTGCCGATCAGTCTATCCCTTCCGCTGCCACCATTGAGTTTGTCATTGCCTCCACCACCGTTGAGTTTGTCATTGCTGCTGCCACCATTAAGTATATCGTTGCCTCCACTACCATCAAGTCTATCTCTTCCGCTACCACCGTTGAGTATGTCATTGCCTCCACCACCGTTGAGTTTGTCGTTACCGCTGCCACCGTTGAGGCTATCGTTCCCTGCTTCACCAGTAAGGGTGTCATTGCCACTGTTGCCATCTAGGCGATCGTTTCCGCCTCCTCCTAATATGGTATCGTTACCACCACTGCCTTTTAAGTTATCTTTACCACCAACACCGTTGATGAAGTTGGCTTTGTTATTTCCTTTGAGGGTGTTATTTTTGTTGTTACCGATGAGGGATGTATTTAGTATCACTGAGATATTGGAAGAGTCTCTATTGGGCACCACAATATCCAAGTCATTGTCACTATCAAGGTCGGATAACTTTAAAATTCTGGCGTCAGCGCCTCCTGTAGGAAGATCAATAGGTGAAGCAAATTTAGCTTTCCCTTTTCCTAAAAACACTAAAACATTATTTGAGCTATTGTGAGCTACCGCAATATCATCAAAACCATCTTTATTTAGATCAGCTACAGCCACACCATCTGGCGCATCGCTGGCATCAAGTAAGAGAGGGTTCTCAAAGGTACCATTTCCATTACCTAATAGGATAGAAATATTGTCTGACTCCTCGTTAGTGGTAACCAAGTCAATGAAGCGATCGTTATTAAAATTACCTACTTCCACATCACCAGAATTTCCACCTGTATTATATTGAGCAGGAGTAGAAAAACCGCCAATACCGTTGCCTAAATAGATGGAAACATAAGAAGTCAAACCGCCACCAATGGCTTGAACAGTGGCAAGGTCTAGGATCGAATCCTGATTAAAATCCCCTTTAGCTGACAACCAAGCACCTGTCGCCTGAGTTGTTAATTGATTAAAGTCACCATTCCCATTTCCTAGCAGCGTAATGATGCTATTTCCTCTAGACTGGGTTGTAACTACTATATCTTGATTTCCATCTTTATTAAAGTCTGCTACTTGAATTTCAGTAGGAGCGCCTATTCCGGCAAAGGTTTGAGGAGTTAAAAAACTACCCATACCATCAGCTAAAAAGACTGATACAGTATCTTCATCAAAGTTACTAACAACAATATCATTAAAGCCATCTTTATTGAAGTCACCGATATTGACGCCAGTAGGTCCATCTCCTGCTGGAATGCGGGTAGCTACTTCAAAAGTACCATTACCTTTACCTAAAAATATAGAGACATTATCTGACTCACCATTGCCAGTCACAACATCAGGAATGTTGTCGTTGTTCAAGTCTCCTGTTTTTAAGTAGATAGGTTCAAGTCCACCTGTAGGATAAGTAGTAGGTTCACCAAATGTCGCTAATACCCCCGGATAACTTTCCACCACTTCTGGTAACAAAGCTAACTCAGAATTAACCTGACCGATAAAAGTATCTAACTCCCAACTGCCATCTAACTGTTGACTTCCTACCCGGTGGGTTGAGGCAGCAATATTTGCTCCTGTTAATTGATGCAGTCGAGCTAATAAAGAATTAACGGTATTGTTGGAGAGACCCGCCACTTGACAAGCATATAATAAAATATCCTCTACATCCCACTCTGCTAACAAATGGGAATATCCTTCCATAGTAGGGGCAGTAATAGGGGTTTTGCCTAAATATAAAATACCCGGTTCGCCGTGACAAACAATTTGTAAATTACGGGCGGGATATTTCGATAAAGCTAGAGTAATTTGAGGAATAGCATCTTCCTCCCTATCTATAATTACAGCTTTAACTCCGGGTTTAACTCCTGTAAGTAATATTTGAGAGTTATCAACTCGGGAGTCGATCGCCACTAAAGTTTGAGGTGGTGGAGCTAGGCAGGAAGCCTCACCGACCGAACAATTTTTGGATAAATTCAGCATAGTTTCCCCTATCTATTTTGTTGGCAATTTGTTAATAAGTAGGTAGACAAAAAGATTTACACGTTAAATTACCTGGAGAACATATTTATTGTGTCTTAGGGTGTATAATTAATTTTTACCTGCTACTTAGAAACACTAACTCGCGCAAAAGTAAAATACTTGTTACACAGTTTAGTTAAGCATTTTATTGGTAAAACTTAATATTGTCAGTAGAATAAAGTTGGATTTAGTAGGTAATTTATGAGGTTGAGTTTTGCCCTACTAAGCAGGAAAAAGTTATGTTTAAGGAAACGGTCATATCAGTTTACTTAACAAATAGGAAAAACTAAGTTTATCCAAACTTTAAACTTTCCAAATAAACAAACAATTTCAACTTTTATGCCCTTGTATTATTTTCATTTTTTCCATTTAAATAAACAACTTTGATCATGAGCACCCCAGTTAGTATTAATTTGATAAGTCTTGTCAGAAAATTTACTGATTAAATTAGTATAAGTCTTGCCTAAGATCTTTAAAAATTGCTACAGTTGTCGAAGGTAGCATAAAGTAGGATATAGTAATCTCATCCACCACATCTACCAGACTCACTAAACTCTTATGGAATTCCAAGAATTATTAACTTGGGCAGAGCAGCAGGTTTTGGCCCACACTGGAAAACCTTTAGACGACCTCCAAAAAGCTATTTTGTGTGGCACCTGGGAACGTGAAAAATACTCCCATATCGCTAAGTCCTATCATTGTACTGAGGTTCATGTAAAAAAGGTTGCTTCTCTCTTGTGGAAAACACTCTCACAAAGTTTAGGAGATGGAAAACAAATAAATAAATCAAATTTGCGTTCGACATTCCAAAGGTGGCGAGTTTCAAATATCTCACATTTCAGAGATATCCCACATATCAGTCATGTCAGCGTCTGCGGAAACACCTCATATCGACCAGCAGTTATCAAGCAACAACAGAGCGATCGCTTTCAACCCCCAAATAACAGCAAACCCCATATAGATCGCTCCGAAGCACCAGACCTAGAATATGATTGCGATCGCCCCGCAGAACTGGCTACCCTAAAAAACCTGCTCCTCAAAAAACGGAGTCGTCTAGTAGCCATTTCCGGAATTAGCGGCATAGGGAAAACAGCGATCGCCCTTCAATTACTATCCCAAATAGAAGATGAATTCGACCATATAATATGGCGGAGTCTTCGCGGTGCCCCGACTCCAGAAACTACCCTCAAATCTTTAATTCAATTTTTTGATCAAACTTTCCAAAGTCGCAAAAATCAAAAAGAAGAAGAGCAACTATCTTTAATAATAGAATACTTACGAAATAACCGCTGTTTAATCATATTAGATGACCTCCATCAAGTTTTAGAAAAAGATAAATTAGTTGGTCATTATCAACCGGGATACGAAAGTTATAAAAACCTGTTTGAAACCATTGCTGAACTATCCCATCAAAGCTGTATAATTTTCAATACCTGGGAATTACCCCTAGAAATTCTCAATTTAAAAAATAAAAATGCTCCTGTTTCCTACTTACAACTAGAAGGTTTGGGAAAAGCCGCCAATAAAATTTTACAACAAGCAGATTTATTAGATCAAGAAAAATGGTCCGAATTAATCAATATTTATGGAGGCAACCCCCACTGGTTAAAAATTACAGCAACAGGTATCAAAGATTTATTTGGTGGCAGGGTAGGAGAATATTTGCAGTACAAACCTCTATTTTTAGCAGAAGAATTGACAGTTATCTTAAAACAACATTTAAGTCGGCTATCGGAATTAGAGAGTCAAATTTTACTACAAATTAGCCATCAAAAAGAACCAGTTTCCATATCTTGGTTGCAGGAGGGAAGCGATCGCTCCTATTCCAATATTTTGAATGCCATTATGTCTTTAGGAAAGCGATCGCTACTAGAAAAAATTGAAGTGCAAAAATCGACTCTATTCGTCGTCAAACCGATTTTTCAAGAATATTTGCTACAGCAATAACCAAGTCAAACTGTGACTTATTTACCTCTTCGTTGTTGCTCCAATACCTTACAGCCTTATTTCTAATAAACTGTGCCCTTATCATAGCCTCATCCAATAATTTATATTGACTTTATATCCTGACCTCCAGCCAAAAACCTTGAAACTGTAAGTATTCAACCAGAAACCATATAAAAGCTCAAAGCCAGAGGGAAGAAATAAGAAAGAGTAAACATAAAAAAAAGGGAAAAAGATTTTTCCCTCTCCATTAGAACTTCCTACTATTATCAAAGTTTTCATCCATCAAAAACCTTACTTTTGACCTTTGAATGGATGAGTTTTGACTTCAAAGCACTCAAGATGCTACCTTAGCAGTAGATCTCCGTCGCCGTCTTCCCACAGGTTTCACTTTAATATCTGTTTCACGTTCTTGACCTTCCGCATCTGGAGTTTGCATCAAGAAAACCAATAAGGGTTGACCTTGAAACTCTCGTCTTAACATTCTCTGAACACTACATTCAAGCTGATCTTGCAACCTAGACCAATCAACTTGAGTATTGTCATGACCATTAGAGTTAACATACTCAGACCAGTAAGAACTCAACTCTTTCTCTAATACCCTAATCACCAGTTCTTGCAACTCTACTTTGTCCACAGAACTCACAACACCACGCAAATGTAACTGAGGTTGACCAATCAATTTACCATTCAAACCAACTGCCAGGGCTATAGTAACAACACCATCCTCTGCTAGTTGTTGGCGTTCCTTGAGAATCTTGTCTTCAACCATACCAGAACGGGAAGAGTCTAGCAATTCAATACCAGAAGATACTTTATCTGCAACATAAATAGAATCTTGAGTCAGTTCCACCACATCTCCATTTTGAATCACAACCATGTTCTCTCGCGGAACTCCCATACCTTGAGCCGTCTGGCTGTGTTTCACCAACATCCTATGCTCTCCATGAAATGGTATAAAAAATTTCGGACGAGTTAGGGCTAACATTAATTTTTGATCTTCCTGACAACCGTGACCAGAAACATGAATGCCTTTGTCTTTTCCATAAACAACATTTGCTCCTAGCATCATTAGTTTATCTATAGTATTGACAACAGCGATCGTATTACCAGGGATAGGATTTGCAGAGAATATCACTGTATCACCTTGGCGAATTTTTATTTGCCTATGTTCACCTTTAGCAATACGAGTAAGTGCTGACATTGGTTCCCCCTGAGAACCCGTAGTCAAAATAAACAATTTTTCATCAGGCACACTTCGGACAGTATGCAAAGGTACAAACAAACTATCTTCACACTTAATGTAACCCAGATTGCGAGCATGAGCAATCACATTCAGCATAGATCGTCCTACTATTGCCACTAACCTACCATGTTTTTTTGCTAGCTCCAAAACTATTTGTAGTCTATGTACACTAGAGGCAAAAGTTGTCAGCATCACACGTCCTGCTGCTTCAGACAATACTCGGTCTAGACTTGGATAAACCGATTTTTCTGAAGGAGTGAAACCTGGTACTTCTGAATTTGTAGAGTCACTAATTAGGCAGTGAACTCCTTTCTCTCCATATTCCGCAAGTTTTTGCAGATCGAACTTTTCTCCATCTACAGGAGTATGGTCAATTTTGAAGTCACCTGTATGGATAACTACTCCCACTGGTGTTGTGATTGCTACAGTAAAGCTATCCGCCATTGAGTGAGTATTACGAATATATTCTATAATGAAATATCTACCCAATTTAACAATGTCACGGGGGCAAACAGTCTTCAACTCTGTACGATTTTGAACTCCTGCCTCCTCTAATTTATGGTAAAGTAGAGCCATCGCCAGTTTTGGTCCATAGATGACTGGAATTTCCATATTTTTCAAATGGAAAGGTATGCCACCAATATGATCTTCGTGACCGTGAGTGACAATCATGCCTTTAATTTTATGACGATTTTCATACAGATAGGTTACATCTGGTAAAACTATATTTACACCGTGCATTCCATCTGTGGGAAAAGCTAATCCCGCATCAAGTATAATAATTTCGTCATCGTACTCGAATATACAAGTATTTTTGCCTATCTCATGCAATCCACCAAGGGGAATAATTTTTAAGGCAGAGGATGATTTTTTTCTAATCATAATTATCCTATTTTTATTTTTCTTTACTTTTTTTGATTTTGAGTAATTATTAATTATACTTTATACCTATTAAAATTTAGGAAAACTAACCTCTTATACACAATATTTTCGTAATAACAATAAGTATTCAGTAATCATTTCTCAAGTTGTTGCTGGAACCATAAACTCAAAAGTCAGAGTTAATTCGATAATACAAATATATCAATAATATAAATATATTAGTTATGGTCATCATCTTTTGTCTATGAAACTATCTGGCTAATAGACCTAATTTATCCATTTCTACCCTTAATTTTTCAGTAATCTCTGCTGGTGGATCGCATAATGGAAGGCGAGTCTTACCTACATTCCATCCCAACATATTCATAGCTTCCTTTATAGGAATGGGATTAGTTGTGGCAAATAGAGTTCTAGATAAATTGAATAGTTCTAAATGAATTTTTGTCGCACGCTGTACTTCACCTGTTTTAAACGCTACTATCATCTCCTGTAGTTTATTTCCTACCAGGTGACTAGCTACACTAACAACCCCATTGCCACCTATAGCCATTAATGGTAGAGTTAGGTAGTCATCTCCAGAATAAATCTTAAACTCTGGTGCCGTCAAGTTTCTAATCTGACTTACTTGGTCTAAGTTGCCACTTGCTTCTTTAATAGCGACAATATTTGGAATTTCCGCCAGTCTAGCTACAGTTTCTGGCTCCATGTTTTTACCTGTACGCCCTGGTATATTATATATTATGATTGGGAAATCTGGCGTGGCTTGAGCGATCGCTTGAAAATGCCGATAAAGTCCTGACTGTGGTGGTTTATTGTAATATGGTACCACCTGTAATGAACCTCCTAAACCCAATTTAGCTGCTTTTTCAGTAGCTGTGATCGCCTCTTTTGTTGAATTTGACCCAGTACCTGCTATAACTTTAGCTTTTCCTCCCACTGCTTTTTGAACTACTTGAAATAACTCATATTCTTCTTCCCATGTCAGACTCGGAGACTCACCTGTTGTTCCACATACCACTAATGAGTCTGTTCCATTTTCTGTCAACCATATTGATAACTTTTCTGTTTCTTCATAGTTAACACTACCGTCTAGATTAAACGGTGTAATCATTGCAGTCAGAACACTACCAAAGTTTACCACACTATTTCCACTCCTTGATCGGCATTATTTAGATTTTTTTTGCTTAGTATTTTTAGTTTTTCGGGTTATTGATGGACTATGGACTAATACGCTTCAGATAAGGCCAAAACTATTATGGTATCAAAACATGAGAGTAGCTCTTCAGGTTACAGAACTGCAAAAAAATATACTAATGAACCGTATTTACGTTATAGACCTAATTTTTTTTTAGATTCATATCACCTTACAGTCTGTACTGCCAAAATTTTTTTCTCTAACCCTAGAGTTAATTCTACTTTAGTAGGTCGTAACTTAAGCTTTTAAGAAAGCTTGGAATTTAAGCTTTAATCAGGACTTGATCATAAGTAACCTTGGGATAATTCTCCTCAAGTTATCACTTTCTTCAGTATACCTATTCCATCTATATAAAAAATCAGAAATTGGCACTCAATTATGACCCCTTTTTGTTTTTTTTAGCATACTGAATTAAAATGTTCCTACTGGTATTCTCAGCCAATTTTTTGCCACCAATAATTCAGCTATTTGTACTGCATTCAAGGCAGCTCCTTTTCTTACCTGGTCTCCACTTAACCATAATTCTAACCCCTCAGCTTGAGAAATATCCTGACGAATTCTCCCCACCAATACATCATCTTTACCACTTGCAACCATAGGCATAGGAAAATAATTTTCTTGCCAATTTTCTACCAGTGTCACTCCTGGTGCTTGACTTAATACTTCCCGTGCTTTAACTACACTAAATGGTTCAGCAAATTCCAAATTAATTGCTTCTGAATGAGCTCTTAATACTGGTACTCGAATACAAGTTGCTGTAATTCTCAGTTCCTTAGAGCCAAATATTTTTCTGGTTTCATCAAGCATTTTCATTTCTTCTTGACAATATCCCTGCTCATTGAGTTGAGAATTATGAGGGAACAAATTAAATGCTAATGGGTAGGGAAAAATATCTGTTGTTGGAGTTTTTCCATCTAAGATTTCTTGGGCCTGAATTTTCATTTCTGCCATAGCCCTTGACCCGGCCCCACTTGCTGATTGATAAGTGGCCACTACTAACCTTTGGACTGGCTGGATTTTGTGCAATGGCCACACTGCTACACTCATTAATATTGTTGTGCAGTTAGGGTTAGCAACTATACCTTTATGTAAAGCCGCTGCTTCTGGGTTAACTTCTGGGACTACAAGAGGTACTTGGGAGTCCATACGAAAAGCACTAGAATTGTCAATAACTACAGCTCCAGCCTCTACTGCTTTCTTTGCCCATACTTTTGATACAGATGCACCTGCTGATGCTAGCACTAAATCTACTTTATTAAATGAATCATTTGTTACAGCTTCTACTTGTAAACTTTGTTCCTTAAATTTTAAGGTCTTACCCGCTGAAAATTCTGAAGCTAAGAGTTTTAATTCTCCTACTGGAAAGTTCCGAGTTTCCAGTAATTCTAGTAATTCCGTACCTACTGCACCAGTTGCTCCTAATATTGCTACTCTGTATGAATCTGACAAATTATTTTCCTCCTTTAGTTTAAATTTTAAACAGTTTTATTTTAATCTAGAGTTTTTAACTAAATATAATAATTTTTTATATAAGATTTTAAAATTATATTTCATATAAGAGTTGATTATGTAATTACAGTTAAAATTCTAGCAAATCTTCTTAAATATTGGGTATTTCCTCAAACTAGCCTACTTTTTTACGCAACTCAAATAAAATTGCTGTCAATCTCAATTTTTTCGACTAATTTTTACCTTAAATTTTCATTTTTTTACTGATATATATTTATCAACTATACTCACTTCTAATAATTATTAGATTATTCTATAATAATTATTTCCACTTTACCCATCATGCTATATTCTTTTTCAGAAGTTTATTTTTAGAGTTGCTTATTGATAATATATATTTCATGTTTTAATCAAGTTCAAATACAAGCAAAATTTTCATCTATGTCTTATGTACTTATTTCTTGCTTTATACCTAAAAAATCAATCTATCTTACCTTACCCCATGAAGTGCATTTTTTTTAATGACACGACATCATATCTAACTTATTAATATTAAGTTTTTAATGGATTGAATAAAATATCTATTAGAGTACTCGATAAATAAGTTTAAAAAAAACTCTGCTGCCTCAGACAGAATTGATTTTAACGATTCTCTTCTCAAGAGCCACAATTTTATTTAGATACAGAAGCAGTTTTTACAATCTTTTAGCTGATCAATCAATAAGTTAATTATATTATAGCAATCTAATCAAACGGTTGTCAAAATCAAACAACTAGAAATAAACTCCAAAACTATTGCCCAGATTACTATTTCCTCTTTACCAAAACATACAATATTTTGAGCTACCTAAGAATAGGGTTTCTATTTAAGGATTTAAGCATATATCAACCTCAACCTATAATTATTATATAAAATCAACAGAATTTATAATCATAATAATATATTATTATGATTTTTTTTAGGGGTATAGTATATCTCTCAACTAATCTAACCAAGAATGCTTACCAGATATTTGAGAAATGAAACAGGTTGTTTGCCATTAATTTCCCGGACTTTTTTAGAGGGCAATACTTCTTTTTAGATGGAAGTTAGTTTTATATAGCAATCCTATCATTGGGTTTTCAAAATTGCTAAAACTAGAAATGAGTTCTGAAACTCTTGCCCATGGTCCAGATTCCTATTCCCTATTCCTGTCAAAATTGCAATATTTGGGACTACATAAAAATAGGATTACTATACACACTTTAAAATGCTATGGACAAAAGGTTATCAGGACTGAACTATTGAAAAAATATCTTGATGAGATTTTGCTACAAAATGTCTATTTTTAGTGACATTTATACCAATTTCATAAACTTAGGCTACATTACTTAATCTTAATAAGATTATTATGATTTCATTCTTGAGCATAATGTGTAGTTATATTTAAGGAAATTGATATTACATATATTATTTATCATACTTGCCATAACTTACACACAACATTTAAACTGACTCTGCTCAACAAAAATAAAGTTAAAAAAGTCCTAAGATTAAAGTTTTAATGACCAATATGGAGGAATAATATAATAATATGCACAAATAAATAAAGGGAAATACTAAACTACCTAAGCAATAGATATTCATATAGCTTAAAAAAAATCATAACCTATAGTACTTACTAAAATTATAAAAGCCGATGAAAGTTACTCAGGAAAAACTACCAGCTAGTCAAATAAGTCTAGAAATTGAGATTTCACCAGAAATGTCCAAAAATGCTTATGAGCAGATAATTAAGAAATATATCCGTTCGGCCAATATTCCTGGTTTCAGAAAAGGTAAAGTACCTAGAAACATTTTGATCCAAAGACTAGGAAAAAATTATATTAAGGCCATGGCCTTAGATGACTTAATCAATAATTGCTTAGAAAAAGCAAGGGAACAAGAAAGCATCAAAGCAATAGGCCAATTTGAACTAAAAACCGAGTTTGAAGAGTTAGTAAAAGATTTTGAACCAGGAAAAGAAATGGCTTTCTCGGCCAAGGTAGATGTAGAGCCAGAGGCCAAGGTTGAGGATTATAAGGGATTCTTGGTTCAGGCGGAAGAAGCTAAGTATGACTCAGCCCTTGTGGATGAATTTCTTGAAGAACGTCGCTCTCGAATGGGAACATTAATTCCTATAGAAGGAAGAGCTGCTGAGATGGGAGATGTGGCCATAGTGGATTTTGTAGGTATAATTCCATCAGAGACGGAAGGAGAAGAAGCACAAGAAGTGCCGGGGGGTAAGGCTCAAGATTTCCAAATGGATTTAAAAGAAGGACAATTTATTCCTGGCTTTATTGAGGGAATAGTGGGGATGAAGTTACAGGAAACAAAGGAAATTTCTGCACAGTTTCCTTCGGAATATAGTGAGGCAAATTTAGCCGGTAAGCCAGTGGTATTTACTGTGACTCTTAAAGAACTCAAAGAAAAGGAATTACCAGAATTAGATGATGATTTAGCTCAAGAGATTAGTGAGTTTGAAACAATAGACAAATTACGAGAGTTTTTGGAGCAAAAATTTACTAAAGAAAAAGAGGAAAAAACAAAACAAAATAAGGAAAAGGCTATTATAGACGAGCTGGTGACTCATCTAGAAGTAGAAATTCCAGAAACTTTAATTAAAAATGAAGTTCAGCAAATGTTAGCCCAAAGTGCGATGGATTTGAGTCAGTATGGAATAGATGTTAAAGAATTCTTCAGCAGTGAGAAATTGCCGGAAATGCAAGAGCGTACACGACCTGAAGCAATTGAGCGATTAAAAAGGGATTTGGTCATAGCTACAGTGGCAAAAAGAGAGTCTATTACCGTGGACGAAGAAGAAATAAAAGCAGAGTCACAGAAAGTAGTGAAGCAGCTCAAAGAAAAAGATTTTGATTCAGATAGGTTAAGACAAGTAGTTACTCAAGAATTGTTGAAAGAAAAAACTATCAAATGGCTAGAAGCAAATGGCACTGTGGAATTAGTCCCTGAAGGAACTTTGCATACAGAATCACAAACACCTCAAACTACAGAAATCTTAGAAACAGAGGTAGAGTCAGAAATACCTCAAGCTAGTGAAACTATTGTAGAAGTAAAGGCAGAGGAAGTAGCTACTGTAGAAAATTCTCAGGAATAGGAGGCAGAAGATTGACTGATATACCCACGGTTATTCCCGCCGCGGGGTTAGATATAATGGGAGTGAAATCCCTGTGGGGGTTGATGTTTCAGATATGCTACTGCAATTAGAGTCACGACAGGGAAACTTGATCCATTTTCAAACCATTATCTGCTAGATTCGTTTAATCTATTTGACTCCTAACGGCCCCCGCCAGTAGTTAATTAAGTCTTATTATAACAGATGTATGTAAAAAGAAACAACTAAAAAGTAGCCATCTTACGGGAGAGGTTTTAAACACAATTTTTAGGTAATTATTTAGCATCAAACAGAAAAAAGCCAAAAAGTAAACTATACTTGGGATAGTGAGTAGCTTGTTAGACAAGATAACACTCCTGTAAGGCCAAGAAACAAAATTTATTTTGGGAGCCAAGGTTAGTTAACTATTGTTGATTTACTAATGTTTATTCACATAAGCTTGTATATCAGGGATATAGTTATACTTATGTTATACTTATTAAGTAATATAGATTATGGTAAAATTTGATAAGTAGATTTTGGTATCAAACCTGGCCACTGCTTAACCGAATTCCTGATCAGGTACCTAAGCCCATAATCAAGTAATTGAAACTTCTGTGAGGGTCGATAAGCAAGGCAATGCTAGTTCTGAAAAGCTTCTACAAGTTCTCTTGTAGACATTAGGGGAAACCTCTGAGCCCGGTTAATCCTTCTGTGCATTGTTAACAATTGTTGGTACTTAATAGTATCGGCCGTAGGTTAAGCGATATTAAATAATGGAGGTCTGAGTGACCACTGTGCGGATTAAAGTCAGCAAATGGTCCTTAAAATCTTAGCGATGGGGTTTAGTACTCTAAGCAAAACAATGTATCCAACAGTTATCGCTTTAACTGTTAATGACATGAAGATTTAAAGTTGATGGCTTGAGCACTAGCTTTGAGCAAGATAAGTGTTGGATTACTAAAATTAGTAAAAATACGGCATAATGATATTTAGCTCGAAATATACTGAGCCAAAAATTAAAATTGATAAATAAACCAGTTTATGATGGTTCTATCTCAATATTCTGATAATTTAGTTAATAGTAGTTATAGCAAGTCACAAGTTTATTCCGGCCCTAGTAATATTGTGCCAATGGTTGTGGAACAGTCAGGCATGGGAGAGAGGGCTTTTGACTTATACTCACGACTACTTCGGGAAAGAATAATTTTTCTGGGAACTCAAGTAGATGAGAATTTGGCAAATACCATCACAGCCCAAATGTTATTCTTGGATGCTGAAGACCCAGAAAAAGATATCCAACTATATATAAACTCTCCTGGAGGCTCAGTGACTGCAGGAATGGCTATATACGATACGATGCAACAGGTACGACCTGATGTAGTTACAATTTGCTATGGTTTAGCAGCAAGTATGGGGGCTTTTCTTCTATCTGGTGGAGCAAAAGGTAAGAGAATGTCTCTTCCTAGTTCTAGAATTATGATTCACCAGCCTCTAGGTGGTGCTCAGGGTCAAGCTGTAGATATTGAGATTCAAGCTAAGGAAATCCTTTATCATAAGCGTAAGCTAAATGAATTATTAGCAGAACATACAGGTCAACCTCTAGAAAAAATAGAGGTTGATACAGAGCGTGACTTTTTTATGTCCGCAGAAGAGGCTAAAAACTATGGCCTGATTGATCAAGTGATTACTAGACAGAATCTTCCTGTACCAGGAGAGTCTGTCCCTGCAATGCAATAAGAGGCAGTTATGTCTAAATACGACTCCCATCTAAAATGTTCATTCTGTGGCAAGTCTCAAGAGCAGGTTAGGAAATTGATAGCTGGACCTGGAGTTTATATATGTGATGAATGTGTAGAGTTGTGCAATGAGATTTTGGATGAGGAGCTTTTTGACTCCAATGCTACAGGAGCACAACCACCAATACCACGTCCAGCACCAGCACCCCAAAAACGAGGGACTGGTACTAAGAGATTATCTATTAGTCAAATACCTAAGCCTAGGGAAATAAAGAATTATCTGGATGCTCATGTTATTGGTCAGGAGGAAGGTAAGAAGGTTTTATCAGTGGCAGTTTATAACCACTATAAACGTCTGAGTTTTCTAGAGGCCAAAAAAAGTGGTAAGTCCTCTCAAGATGAGGTGGAATTACAAAAGTCTAATATTTTGTTGATTGGGCCCACAGGTTGTGGAAAAACGTTGTTGGCTCAAACTTTGGCGGATTTATTGGATGTGCCTTTTGCCGTGGCAGATGCGACGACTTTAACTGAAGCTGGATATGTTGGGGAGGACGTGGAGAATATTTTGCTACGACTTTTACAAGTAGCAGATTTAGAAGTGGATGAAGCACAACGGGGAATTATATATATTGATGAGATTGATAAAATAGCTCGTAAGAGTGAGAACCCTTCTATAACAAGAGATGTTTCTGGGGAGGGTGTGCAGCAAGCCTTATTAAAGATGTTGGAGGGAACTGTTGCTAATGTTCCTCCACAAGGTGGTCGGAAACATCCCTATCAAGATTGTATTCAGATCGATACGAGTAATATTTTATTTATCTGTGGTGGTGCTTTTGTTGGTTTAGAAAAGATAGTAGATCAAAGAATTGGTAAAAAGTCAATGGGCTTTATTCACCAGAGTGGGGACAGTTATCAGGTTAAGGAGAAAAAAGTTGTAGATTTAATGAAGCAAATGGAACCAAATGATTTGGTGAAGTTTGGTTTGATCCCAGAATTGATTGGGCGAATACCTATGGTGGCTGTCGTTGAACCTCTCGATGAGGAGACTCTGATGGCAATTTTGACGAAACCTCAGAATGCTCTGGTGAAGCAGTATCAAAAGCTGTTACGGATGGATAATGTGAAGTTGGAGTTTGAGGAGGATGCTGTACGGGCGATCGCGAAGGAAGCATTTAGGAGAAAGACTGGGGCGCGAGCTTTGCGGGGTATTGTTGAGGAGTTGATGTTGGATGTGATGTATGAGCTACCATCACGGAAGGATGTGAGTCGTTGCACTATTACTAAGGAAATGGTGGAAAAGCGATCAACTGCAGAGTTGTTATTGCATCCTTCGTCTTTGCCTAAACCGGAGTCAGCTTAATTTATGTATTGCTTCTCGTAAGCACTTAAATAAAAAACTTCATTTGGCTACTAGGCCGACACAGCTAAAATAGTGGATTAGCTTTTTTCTGATAATTCTTGTTATGGCAAGACTTGACTATTTTTTAATAATATTAAGTCTAATTAGTTAGCCATAATAAGAATATTTTTCTATTTTAAATTACTCCCAATTTCCTATAGTTGTTATTTAAAGATATACCATAGTGATTCTGAATTTCAATTTTGTCAGTGCACTATAAATTTTGCTAAAATTTCAGTGGAGGTTTAGAGAGTAAACCCCTACAATAAATTATCCCTCCAAAAAACTTCCTTACCGTCTGCACGTCTTTATCCTTAAGGTCTGTCTGCCAGAAAAAAAATGGGTTTATCTGGCATTATGGCAATTGTAGAGGGGCTCATCATCCTAGAGATGAACATCTCAGAGGTATTCATATCTGTGGGTAAAAGAAGTGGAAGGGTAAAAGTGGCTACCATCGACGCTCCTGATCCGAAACTACTATGTTTAGGCTAAAAGTAACATTTGGAGGTAATTTGCGGCGAGGAAAATTTGATGCTTAGGGAGTAGAGTTATTCATGCAATGTGCCATGTTGAAAGGTATGATTCAAACAGGTAAACTCAAAAGTTACATGGGTTTAGTTCTAGTTAACTTCCACAAGGGGGGTTTGCTGCGATCGCAACTTTACTTTTATACAACAAAGCCTTTTCAGATCCTAGAGAATTTATCAGCAAAAGGTATTTTATAAGTTTATTTTTATATGTTTCATTAGCTTTTACCACCTCATCAAATTTTTCTTTTTCTGCTAATAAAGCTTTCTCTACTTCTAACACTGATTTCTATTGATTAATTGTTAATTGCTTCCTATAGAGATTCAACTGCTTTTTAACATCATCTAACGCCCATGATATGAGGCAGAACAAAAACTCAGAATATAATAATTTTGAACTAAATTAGGACAATTCTAAGCATTAGTTTATGGAAAAATAAAAAGTTGTTTTCCTTGTGGAATTCTGCGTAAATAGATAAGGGGTATCGATAGTAGCCACTTTCATGCTTCTTTTTCTTTCGCCCTACTTGACTAATACGCCTAAGGTTCTACATCTTGACAATTATTACAAAGCGAATTGTAAATAAGAGATTCAAATTTATTTATCAAGTTAGTTTGCAATAGAAATGGAGCAAATGGAATTTGTGTCATTAATATACCAATCAACTCTTTTTTTGGATCAACAAAATAATAAGTACTGTAGGCACCGAACCATTTGAAGGCACCTATTGAAGCTACTGTTTCACTAGGTGCTGACTTAACGGCCATACCATTAGTGAAACGATAGCTAGCCCCACCTAATAATTGTTGAAAAAATGGGTTAATTTCTAAATCTTCGGGTTTAATTGAAAGAAATTCTTCTACTGTTTTTGCGTCAGCCACCTGAATTACTGTTTGACCATCTTTGCTAATTAACTGGCCTTGTGAGAGAAGCATTTGGAGAAAACGAGAATAGTCGTTAATAGTAGAATATAAACCTCCTCCTCCAGAGAAATAGGTCTGTTTAAAAACGTCAGCATTGTTAACAAGAGGTTTCAAATTATTATTCTTAGGAGTATATACAGTGGTGAGACGGTCTAATTTTTCTTCACGGACAAAAAAAGAAGTATCCTTCATCTCTAGTGGTTGAAAAATTCTAGCTTCAAAAAACTCAGCTAGTGTCTGCTCTGATACTACTTCTATTAAATAGCCTAATAAATCCGAGTTTAAGTTACTGTAGAGAAAAGCACTTCCTGGTTCAAATTGCAAGGGAATATTTACAAGTTTCTCCATTGCTTCACCAATTGTTGCAGAGTTACCAGAGATGCTATTGGAAATTCCTGCTTTTAATCCAGAAGTGTGGTTTAGTAAATGCTGAATAGTAATTTGGTTTTTAGCAGTAACTGTAGTGAAATCACTTGCTTCTCCAGATTTTCCAGGAATCAACACTTTCAGACTCCCATAACTCTCAATGTATTTAGAGACCGGATCATTAAAATCAATCAAGTTATCTTGTTTTAAAAGATAAGCTGCAAAACCAGTTATAATCTTGGTCATAGAAGCAATCCGAAAGATATCATTCACTTGTATTAACTCTTCGGTTTCTAAGTTTCTGAAGCCTACTGTTTTACGATAACCTACTTTACCATTTCTGATTACTGTGAGTACTCCTCCAGCAATTTGCCTGGTATTTACAAGTAGCTCCAGTTCTTCTGTAATTGCTTCTAGTTTAGATGAAGAAAGTCCAATTTCTTCGGGAGTTTTAGCTACAGGCAAAGCTTTGGCAAAAGGAATTAAGCTAAGATAAACAAATGCAAAGATTATAGTCTTTAGTAAAGGCTTTTGAGTTAATATCATAAAATTTTCTGATGGAGTAGCTCACTAATTAGTTGATGGGAATATGGCTAAATGCAATTATATATCTTCAAAGTAATATCTATCCGAAAAATAACTAATTATAGTATTGAAAATTAAATATGACAGTACTCTATACATAGCATGCTTGGGTAAGTCTTGATTATGTTTTACTCATACGGCGCTTTCCGTTGTTATAAGATACAGCTACGGGGACAAGATGCGGGCAGTAGATAATTTTTACTATTTACTTTGTACATCATTGGCCTGAAATCTGCTGTAAATGCATAAGTGCCTTTAATCTGAAATTTCTGTTATGGGTAGAGGTTTGGTGTCCAAACCTCTAAGAATTAATTACCCCTCCAAAAACTTCCCTACTGTCTGCACGTCTTTATCCCCACGGCCGGAGCAATTAAAGACAATGCGGGGACTACCACTTAACTGTGGGCAAAGAGTTTCTAGATAAGCGATCGCATGAGCAGTCTCTAAAGCTGGAATAATACCCTCTAACTGAGACAAACGTTGAAAAGCTGCCACCGCCTCATTATCGGTCACACTATAATATTCGACTCTACCACTATCCTTTAAAAAGCTATGCTCAGGTCCTACTCCAGGATAATCTAAACCAGCGCTAATAGAGTGGGGTTCTATTATCTGACCTTCCTCATCCTGCAACAAATAACTCATTGCCCCATGCAACACACCTACTCGACCAAGAGTCAGAGTCGCAGCATGCTTATTCGTATCAACTCCCTTACCAGCAGCTTCCACACCGATCATCCGCACCGACGGATCATTAATAAACTCATGGAATAATCCCATGGCATTAGACCCCCCGCCAACACAAGCCATCAAAATGTCAGGCAAACCATTCCATTTTTCCAAACATTGAGCGCGGGTTTCGACCCCAATGACAGCATGAAAATCACGCACCATCATTGGGTAAGGATGGGGCCCAGCAACGGAGCCTAGAATATAATGGGTTGTCTCCACATTAGTCACCCAGTCGCGAATAGCTTCCGAAGTTGCATCTTTGAGGGTACCGGTGCCAGCTTCTACTGGTCGCACCTCCGCCCCCATCAGTCGCATTCTGAATACATTTAGAGCTTGACGTTCCATGTCGTGAATGCCCATGTAAATGACACACTTCAAGCCAAACCGAGCGCAAACTGTAGCGGTGGCCACACCATGTTGACCTGCACCTGTTTCAGCAATAATGCGTTGTTTGCCCATTCTCTGGGCTAATAAGGCTTGGCCTAGAGCATTGTTGATTTTGTGGGCTCCTGTATGGTTAAGGTCTTCCCTTTTCAGGTAAATTTGTGGCCCTGTACCATCAGGTTTGGTGTAATGAGCTGTCAAACGTTCGGCGAAGTAAAGAGGGCTAGGGCGACCTACATAGTCTCGTAATAGTTGTTGAAGTTCTTGTTTAAAAGTAGGGTCTTGACTGTATTTTTTACAGGCTGTCTCTAGCTGCAATAGGGCAGGCATTAATGTTTCTGGGACATATTTACCGCCAAACTTGCCAAATCTGCCTAGAGAATCTGGTTGTTGAGTGGAAGTTGGATTTAGAGGTGTAATAGTCACGAATTATTTCTCAATAATAGAAAATTTTGAATTTTAATACTCTCACCATTAAACATTAAATAAGATTAATTATCATGGGAGATTCTTGTTTAAGAGATTATTAACTAGATAAGGAATTAAACAAGTTGAGTTGTACTTCTACTATACCACCTCCACAAGTTTTTTATTTAACAGTTTGCTCTACTGTTATTAAAGTTCTATTTTTAATCACTTTTGTAGTGCCTACATTATGATTGTTCCACATAACTATAATTGCTGCAATATAATGTTTTTTCCTAAGGCATATTTCGCAAATAGCAATTTTTTTCTGTCTTTTAATACACAATATATATCTCCAAAAATACATACTTAGGAAAATGATAATAAGGCTTTAATAAGCTTAATAATAAGATTTATAATGGATAGTATTGAGATATATGATTATGATTCACTTGCTTATAATACTATTCCCATTTATTATCAAAATAAGATAATTTTTTACTTATAATTGTTGGCAAAATTTGCCTTAATACTTATCTTGTTTTCAATAAAAATTTAGTTATATTTAATTAATAAACTGACCAATTATAGAATTTATAGTTATTTTCTAAAAATACTTTTAGACCATGAAAATATGGTTCAATTATAGTGTTTTGTTATATTGATATTTATCAATTTATTTAAGATATCTTAATTTTTATAAAAAAATATTATAAAAGTTAGGTTAACTTTTCACAACGTTCCACAATGGTTAATATAAGTCTTTTGTTTTTAAAGTTTGAAATAAGAGAAGTCTATTTCAAATATTAAGGTAAAAACTTGAATAAAATATTAAGAGAAAAAAATTATGGAAGTTGAACGGTTGTTAGAACGTTATGCTGCCGGAGAACGAAATTTTCGAGATACTGATTTATTTCGAGCTAACCTTAATAATGTTAGTTTAGCTGGTGTAAATTTGTTTCGTGCTAACTTGTTCCGAGCTAATCTATTTAGAGCGAATTTGATTGGTATTAATCTGTATAATTCTACTTTGATAGGTGCTAATTTATATGGTGCAAATTTGAGTGGTGCAAATTTGAGTGGTGCTAACCTAACTCGTGCAAATTTAACTGGTGCAGATTTAAGTGGGGCTGACTTAAGTGCTGCAGATTTGAGTGGGGCAATTTTAAGTTATGCTCATCTCAGTTATGCTGACATGAGTCGTACTAATTTACATAAAGCAACTTTAATTGGTACTAATTTGAGTGGTGCCAATTTAAGTGGTGCTGACCTCAGAGATATAAAGATAACTAAAGTGAATGTGACTGAGACAAAATTTGCTCTTGCTATCGGTTTGTCCAAGGATATGAAGCTAGAGCTGCACCAGCAAGGAGCTAGAGTTGAGGATATGCCAAAAGAACTCTATGCCAGTAAATTGTTAAGTCGAATTTAAAGTCAATACGGTTCAGTTAAGAATTTGTTTATAGATTTTTTTAGGGTGGGTTAGAAAGCAAAAATTATTCGTTTTACTTTCTATTCCCCATTCCCTAGAGTTTTCCAAAGTGGGTATTCAAAGATAAATGATATTAAGTACAAAAAAAGAAATTGGGTCTATTGCCCTAATTATTATTTTTTGCTTTCAGGAAATATAGCTCAGATAATTAAACTAATCTATTTACTAGGTAGAGATTTGGAGATTAAATTTCTACAAATTTCAATTATGTATAAATGTCAAATTTTACATATAATTTATTATAGGATAATGGTTGTTATAATATCAAATAGCGATCGCAAACTAGCACTAAGTTTATCCCTATTTTTTAATTAAATTCTTCCCATCTAAGAGCTACTCTGGAGTCTGCTGTAATTCAGGTCTTTCCTCAGCAAGTACTGCTTTTTCTACAGGACAAACTTCCAAACAAATTCCGCAGTCAATACAGGAATCAAAATCAACCCAATACCAATCAGTTCCCTTATTATTTTTACCTGGCCCTGAATGGATACAAGCAACTGGACAGGCATTAGCACAGTCAGCAACACCTTCGCAAATATTAGTAACAATTGTATGTGGCATTTTAGTTTATTTAAAAGTTTAAACTTATTAATTCAAAAATTATATTATACCAAAGGATGAAAAAAATAATACTATACTTAAACAAGGCTTTAATTATTAAGAATTAACATGGGGTAAATAACCTTTATGATTATTATTAGTCAGAGTGGGTATTAATTATTCTTATTTTGTTTGTGTGAAAATTATATGCAACGCTACTACCTCATCTGCCATATCCTCAGCTAAATAAAATGTAGAATTTTTTTATAAATGGTATGAAAGATAGGCTAGATCAAGTAAATATTTTTCCTTAAAAAGAGCTCATTTATCCAGGGATAAAAGATTATTTTAGCTTTGACAAAAATGACTCATAAATTTGAGACTGGGAACCAAAAACATAACTAGGAGAAGAAACTGTCATATCTGTACCACCTACATTTCTCAGATGGTTAATTGCTGGCAATAACATACTTTGTTTAACTACAATTGTCACAGCATACAAGCTATTTTTTTCCCTAGAATATACTTTAGCAATAGTTGGTCCTTGTAGACCAGCAATACCAGTTAATTGACTTTTATACATGAGGCGATCGCCTATTTCATCTAGTGATTTTCCATCTACATTTGCTGTTATTGAAACATACTTTTTCGACTCCATTTGTGCCTCGAGCAACTCTAAAAATACTTGAGTTGTTTCTAATTTAATTTTATTTTCTTGTAACAAGCGTTTATTACCAATTAAACAAGCTTGAGATTCTATAAGTGTACCTCCTTCAATTTGTTTTAAACGATTTTCTCTGAGAGTTGTACCAGTGCTAGTTATATCAGCAATCATATCAGCATATCCCATACTTGGTGCGGCTTCCATTGCACCTTGAACTGCCACTAAAGAAAAATGTACAATTAACTTTTCATAGAGCCATTTTTGAGTTAGATGATGATATTTAGTCGCAATTCTCAAATTTTTTCCTTTATCTCTAAATAAGAGAGTTAACTCTGCTAAATCTTCTATAGAAGAAACATCAACCCAACTTTCAGGAACAGCTAAGACTAATTTACATTTACCATAACCCAACTTATCCCAAATTACTATTACATCATCATGTGATTGACCTTCTTCACAAACCACATCATAACCTGTAATTCCTAAATCTACACTTCCTTCTTCTACCTTTGTAAAAATATCTGCTGCTCTTTGAAATAAAACTTTTACTTGTGGTAAAGCAGGAATTGAACCAAAATATTGTCTTTCATTGGGTCTAGATACACCCAAACCACAGGCTGACAATAAGTTCATTGTTCCCTTTGCCAAAGCACCTTTACTTGGTAAGGCTATTCTTAAAGTTTGATCTTTTGTCATTTCAGTTATTAGTTATTAGTATTACCTGCTAAATTATAAGTATTCAAATACTGAATTTAATATTTTTCTCATCCCTTGAAAGGGGGTAAATTGAAATCTAATTTTTTGGTGGTTTTGCTTAAGGATATTTACTAATAATTCAGCTATCGGCTTTTTCATGAATCCAGCAATTATTAGTTTAATTTCTACTACTTTTTTAACCAGAAATTCGTGTTTTGAATATCTAATTAATGAAGGTAGTAAGCGAGTAACAGATAAGATTTAAACTCACTATATGAACCAATATAAATTTGAATCAAATGAAATAGTTTTGCATCATTATATTTTTTTTTTGAATCTAGTTTATTAACCCAAAAATTGTTATCAAGCTGATAGCTGAATGCTGATACAATCTATCAAAAACAATCTACATTTTATTGATAATAGTTAGGATTTTACGTATAATTTTCATCTAATAATAATTAACGTACTACTAGCTCATTATTCTCAAAAGAGTTATTGAGCAGATGTTGATTACTTAATAATTGAAGTATTACCTAAGTATAGCATTAATTTTAACAATTGGTATTATCTTTAATATTTCTAACTTGATGTACTACTTCATGCAACTCTAATTTTTTTTGTTCTCCTGAATCTAGATTTTGCAAAAGCACCTTACCACCTTTTTTTTCGGTAGAGTTTACAATAATTAAAAATGAAATTTTCTGCTGATTTCCATACTCAATATTACTCTGAATATCTCTTCCAATAACATCAGTTTCTATTCGCAAGCCTAGGCTTCTTAATTTTTCAGCAACTCTCACAGAATCACTATAATCTTCTCTAGTCAAACCAACTACTAGAGCTTCAACAAATTGATAATTATTGAAACTCAAATGAGCTTTTTCTGTTAATTCTTTTCTGAGTTCTTCCATGAGATAGGAAAAACCAGTGGCAGGAGTTTCCTGTTTACCTCCTAAACTGACAACCAAATCATCATATCTACCTCCACCACATAATTTTCTTTCTACTCCTAACTTGCTGTCATAAATCTCAAAAACCATACCTGTATAATATTGAAGACCCCGACTAATTCCCAGGTCAAGACTAATACGATTTTTGTCAATATTAAAAGCTTCTAAACTTTTCAAAATATCTTGTAATTCTGCTAAACCATAATCATCAATACCATAAGCCGAAAGTAGTTTTTTTATTTCTTTGAATATGGCTTGAGGCTCTCCTTTGAGTTGACTCAATTCTGTCATAAACTCTAATGCTTGATTTAGCTCTTTAGTTTGATCTTGATGTTTAATTTTAATTAACAAACGGTCAACTATTTCTTCTGGTGTACGAGTACTTGTAAGTTCTATATTCATACTTTCCAGCAACTTAAAAATTGCTGTTCTTGCCTCATTTTCTTCTAAATTTTGTAGGATATCTGTGATTTTTTTTGTTGTCGTATTTGTATCTAGTTGTTCTGCCAAAAAATTATTTTTTTTAAAAGCAGGATAGATTTCAGAAAGTCGACTTTCTACTATCTCTTTACCTTCTATTCTTAGAGTTTCCATCTGAGTAAGTAGAAAACTACGAAGACGAGTGTCTAGCTGAAGATGGTCAAGAAAATTATTGAGGACTCCAACGTGGCCGATAAATGTTTGATATTCAGTTAAACCTAGACGATCTAAACCTTGACAGGCCATAGAAATAATTTCCCCATCAGCGATCGCTCCTGTGGCACCTATTAACTCTATTCCCATTTGAGTAAACTGTCCATATTTTTCTTTCTGGGGCTGTTCATAACGAAATACTGGCCCCATATAATAAAGTCGCACTGGCAGGGGTAGTTCTTGTAAATTGTCTAAATAAGCACGGACCACTGAAGCTGTAAATTCTGGTCTTAGACAGAGGCGACGGTTGCGGTAAATGAAGTCGTAGAGACGAGAAATAATATCCTCACCAGATTTTTTTAGATAGAGTTCGGTATATTCTATGAGTGGTACATCTATGGGTCGATATCCATAGGACTCAAAATTGCTACTCAGTATACTTTTGATTTGTTGATCTATCTGGTAGGTACTTGGGAGAATGTCGTTAACTCCTGTGACTCTTTCTACTTTGATAGTTTGCATAAAATATTTTTTAATTTTTAGCTTTGGTAAGCGATCGCTATCCAAATAAACTAATAGCTGATTTTTGTCTATATTCAAAAAAAAATAATTATGTATTCAAATTTGCCTAATAGCTGGTTTCGTGTTGCTAGAAGTGAAGATTTATCTACCAAAGGAGTTATACCACTTCATTATTTTGGAAAAGACTTTGTACTGTTTCGTACAGAAGATGGCAAACCCCATATTTTTGATGCCCATTGTCCTCACTTAGGGGCTCATCTTGCTCATGGGGGTAGAATAGAAGGCCAGACTCTAAGATGTCCCTACCACGGTTGGTTTTGGGATACAAATGGACAATGTGCTGCGACTCCTTATCCGAATAAAGCAAAACCTCAAGTCAAAATACAAAATTGGCCTGTACTTGAGCTGAATGGTCTAATAATGATGTATCATCACCACCAAGGAAAATTACCAGACTGGGAAATACCGCAAATACCAGAACTAATGTCTGAGGAATGGACTCCTCTACGTTTAGTCCGTCAGTGGAAAGTACGCACTACTCTTCAAGATTATATGGACAATAGTGTAGATGTCTCTCACTTATATAATTTGCACAGCCGTACTTTTAAAAGCGCTCATAGTTATGGTGTAGAAATTGACGGACCAATGTTAACTCATAGAATGTCCCAGAAATATAATTTATCTTCTTTAGCAGCGGGAAAATTAGTATTGGAAGATGGCTCAGTTACTACTATTTATTATGGACCTGCTTATGATGTGAGTTTTTACTGGACAGAAGGAAAGTTAAAGCTAGGTTTGCTAACTATTTTTACAGGAACACCAATAAATAATGAGTATCTTGATATTGCTATATTTTATAGTGTGAAAAAAGTTCTACCTTTTCCTTTAAGCTTGATTTTAAATAAGATGTTAAAACAGGATGTTTTAGAAACTTTTGAACAAGATGTGAGTATTTTAGAGAATAAAAAAAATATTCGTAATCCACTTTTATATCAAAATGATGGCCCTGTGCGTCAGTCTCGAAGTTGGGCAAGTCAATTCTACTCCGAAAATTCTGCTTGATCAAATTAGTATAAATTGAATCCCGGAAATTGATGCTATATAGTCATGATCTATGTAGAAACCGGGTTGAGGAAACTCCCTGGTTTGAACAATAATGGTCAGGGTCATAAACCTGGTTTCTTGTTTAGGTGTGTAAGTTCTGTTAATTTAAGACAGTTATCTCTATAGTTTATTCCTTTTTTTTTTGAATATTTACTCTAACTTTAGTTTTCCAACTTTGGTCTGACCTATGGGTTTTGTATATAAAGTCCCTACTATTTTTAGTATCAGACCTCCCCACCTCCTCCAACAACTCTAATAAGTATTCAACTGGCTTGATATTACAAGGGAATTAATTCAGAAAAATTGACTAATAGTTGTTCATTATCTAACTCATCTCCTAAACGTGCTGGTGAAAAATGTATTTGAATACCCCGTAATTTTTCTTGATAATGTAAATTAATTAAAGCTTTTAATGCCTGAGTCATAGCTTCTATACTCGCAAGGTCAGTTTCAATGTCTGGCACTTCTCCCTCAAAAGCAGCTGTTATCATTACGACTAAATTACCGGTGGGAGGTAAGGTTAAAGGTTCATTATTTTCTCCGTAGTCTTCATTTTCCCCAGAACTTAGATAGCGTTGGGCAGAGTCTGTAAACAGTTCATCAAAAAAGTCTCCTGCTTCTGCCTCGTCCCAAACAACATCACCTTCATTAGCGGCGGACTGCCAGTAGGTGTCGTATTGTAGTAGAGTTTTACAGACTTCCACAAGTTCTTCTCCTACTTGTTGTAAGTCACCTTCTGATCCAACGGCTTCCCTAGCAGCTTTGTTTAAAACACCTAATAAGGGTGTTACCTCTGAACCTGCTAAGTGAATGAATAAACGAGAGACAACAAATCGAGTTTTACCTGTAAATTTATTTAACCTATCTTGCCAAGAACCCATAATTTTACCTTTCTCTAAGATTTTTAGATATAATTTTACAGCTTAGAATTGTCATAATGTCAAGGACAAAATTTCTTAATATTTCTCCCACTTTGTCGCTCTTATTCGGCTTCAGTAGTTAGCCCCTAAATTCCTTCTAAAAGGCTATCCTTGATCAGGAATGTCTAAAACTTTTTCTACCTGACCTGGAAGGGGATGGGGGGGGGGAGAATTATCTCAAAACTACATCTGGTAGAAAAAAAATATATTTTTAAACACATTTACTCTTTCAAAATATCCATTTAATAGCAAATTTATAAATTCTCTTTTTTGTCAAGTTTTATGCTAAAAAAGATATTTATAAACCATTGCTTTAAAAGGGTAATTTCCGGTCATATCGTGTCCGGTTAAATAGTTATAGTTGTTTTAATTAAAATTGAGACAAAAATTGAGTATAATAATTTTAAGTAAAGTAGAAACTATTTTTAACCATGCCTTACAATTTAGACTTCAGACAAAAAGTCATAAATTTTGTAGAAAATGGTGGTACTATTACCGAAGCAGCTCATGTATTTGGGATAGGAATAACTTCGATATATAGATAGTGATCTCGCCCAAAATTGGAAGCAAATAAGGTAAAATTTCGTCGAATAAAATTAGATTAGAAAGAATTAGAAAAAGATATCAAACTAAATCCAGAGTTTAAATTGGTAGACAGAGATAAAAAAATTGGAGTTAATCCTACAGCTATATTTTATGCTTTGAAAAAAATGAATTTTCCTTAAAAAAAACAACTTCGTTATAGGGAAATAAATAGAGAATAAAGGATAAAATATTATTCATAAACTACGAGATTTCATCAAAAAATTTTGAGGCAAAAGCCTTATATTTATTGATGAATCAAGATTTGAAGATAATCAATACTATATTTATGCCTGGTCAAAAAAAGGGAAAAAAGTTGATGCTGAGTAAGAGGGAAAACGAGGTAAAAGAGAAAATTTAGTAGCTGGGAGAATAAAAAAGGAAAAAAATTCAATAGCACCAATTATATTTAAAGGAACCCTAAATACCGTGGTATTTGAACAATGGTTAGATAAACATTTCTTGCCATTATTAAAAATTCTCAGTTTACTAATTATGGAGAATTAACCAATTCTAACGAAAAAAGGTTATTAGAGAATTAGTAGAAGCAGGGGGTCATCAATTACTATTTTTGTCAAAAAACTCTCCTGATTTAAATGACTAAGAACATGATTTTAATGCATTAAAAAAAGCTAGAATGTATTCACCTATCAATACATCTATTGATGAAATTATTCGTAATTATTGTGCCAAATAGTGTCTCATTCTTATTTAAAATAACTATATAATTAAAGTTTGTAATAAGGTCAAAGCCCTAAGTGCAGATAAGGCCCTTGCCCTACTACAAACCATATACTTTTTGATCACTGATTATCTGGAGATGATATTACCCCCTTTTGTGCATTATAATTTTTTAATCGCCTAACCTATGTGCATAGGAATGAGTACTAGAAAATTATATCGTCTCCATTCAGGTCAATATTAAATTCCTGTTCCAGAGGTAACAGAGCATCCCCAGATTTCCACACCCTCAGAATTGCTAGTCCAGACATAAAGCTGCATCAGTCAATTCCCTATCACTAGCTTCAATGGTAATATTGAGAATGGGGTTAGTTTCATAATTTAGGTCGTCACTGTCGTTAACTAGGAGGCGATCGCCATCAATAGTAAAGGCCTTATTGCCATCCTCGTCGGGGTCGACATTGTTGGTGATGTTGAATATTAGTTGGCCATTTTTATTACCAAGGACTACCAACCATAGTAAACCCTGCCCAATAATAAGGATGAGATAAATTTTGATTGTTTACATTTGCGAACGCCGAAGGTAGCTCCACCCCACCACGAGTGCTGCTTCCCCTCAACTCCCCACCTGTAATAAGCACCTGCCCTTGCAACATTGCTAACTGCGCCTGTCTTAACGCTTCTGCTTTAATACTGACATTATTCAAATGAGTATAAAACTCTGTCATTAATGCCAATGTACCTTCATCACTTACAGTCCAAAGGCTCGTTAAGGCTGACTTCACTCCTGCTGCTACTGCTAACCCTGCAAACCCTAATTCCGCTTCTCTATTTCCTACAGCAGTGCGACAAGCAGACAATACCAACAAGTCAACCGATGGGGTACTCCAACCCAACTCCCGCACTTGGTCTAACTTTATTTGTTCATTACCCCATAGCTGAATGTAAGAATTACTAGGTTTTCCTCTATTAAATGTTGCATGGGTAGCTAAGTGAATAATAGGATAGGGATAATTTTTTCTTTGAGTTAACAAATTATTCTTGGTAAATTCTTCGTTTAAAAATTTACTACCTTCCCATAACTGTTCAGAAATTGTTTCTATCTCCACAGGTACTGCTGGTAAAGGTTTTTCATTGATAAATTTACTAGCTCCCATAGCTAATACTTGAGTACCTTGAAGTGGGCGATAATTTGTATCCATTAAGCTGATACTCGGAATTAAACTTAGGCTATATTTCTCAATTAAAAATTGCTTTCCATCATGTAATGCTGCCACTGGTAAAATACGTAAACCTTCACCCATACTGAACAATAAGGTATCGATATTTGCTGCTTCTAATTCTGCTGATATAGGTGCAATGAACCAATCATATAATTGTTTTGCTGGTGATAGATAACTATTAAAATCACGATAGGCAGGACTTGTCGTTAATTTGAGGAAATTTATAACTACTTTCTCTAATTTTTTACGGTTAGCTTCCGGGATAGTTTTAAGAATAGGTTGACCATCTTTGGTATATAAAATTATTTGTAATTCCTCTGGATAAGCATTAATATAAACAACTGCAGATTCTTTTCCTGTTTTAGCAGCCATATCGGTTAAGATTTCTCGGGGTGTTTTTTGGTTAATAAATTGTTCCTTAAAATCTGTTCCAAAGTAATTAGAATATTCGTTAGTAAGGTTTTGTTCTAACATTGTTATTACTTGGTCTGAACCAGTCGCAACTGTCAAGGAATTGGTATTGACGGTATCAATTATGTTTAAGATTTTTTGGGTATCCGTTGTACTATTAATAGATGATTCTGTTTGTTCTTGGGCTGTATTTGTATTAGTTGTTTGGTTATTGTTGCTGAGGGTAGAATTTGAAATTAATTCAGATCTTTGAGACTGGGTAAGATTTGATAAAATGTTTTTATTGTTTGAGGAATTTGTAGTGGAATTATTCTCAATATTGTTATTGTTATTATTAGAGAAATTTTCTTGATTAAGTACTTGATTATTAGGTATATTGTTATTAGAAATTACTGAGGTAGTATCTAGATTTTGATTCACTCCATCATTTTGAATAAAATTAGTTACAGTAGTATCTAGATTTTGATCCACTCCATCATTTTGAATAAAATTAGTTACAGTAGCAGTAACATTTCCAGTAATAACTGTTTTCTCTCCTGTGGTTAGGTCATCTCCGGCATCGTTATCAATAAAAGCATCACCCCCTCCAGTAATAGCTGTTTGGTCTCCTGTGGTCAGTTCATCTCCGGCATGGTTATCAATAAAAGCATCACCCCCTCCAGTAATAGCTGTTTGGTCTCCTGTGGTCAGGTCATCTCCGGCATCGTTATCAATAAAAACATCACCCCCTCCAGTAATAGCTGTTTGGTCTCCTGTGGTCAGGTCATCTCCGGCATCGTTATCAATAAAAGCATCACCCTCTCCAGTAATGGCCGTTTGGTCTCCTGTGGTCAGGTCATCTCCAGCATCGTTATCAATAAAAACATCACCCTCTCCAGCAATAGCTGTTTGGTCTCCTGTGTTAATATCTTCTGTTGCTTTCAGGCTTAAAACTCCTATTGTGCCATCTGATCTTATTTCTACATTATAGGTTTTTATGGAACCATCTGTGGCTGTGACTTTAATTTCTCCGGCGCTTGTTGTGCCGATAGAACTTAAGTTTCCTGTACCTACTTCTGTTCCGTTGATGACTATACGTCCACTCTTTCCCTCTAAAGCTTGTGTTGTGACATTGCCTGTGTTAACTTTTGCTTGTTGGCTCTGAATAATTAAGTCACCACTTTCTGTCATGCCGTAGGATGATACATTTGCTAAATTTACTCTTTCTAGGGCATCTACCTTGACGTATCCTCCTTTTCCTTGTTTTGAATAGGAGTCTATATCACCTGTGGAGTTAATTTCTCCCCGTTCACTCCTAATATTAATATCACCTCCCTGCTCCATTCCTTCTGAACGAATGCCGCTAATATTAACATCCCCTGGGGATGTGAGGTTGACATTTCCTGCTGTTCCTGCATCTGAATATGTTTGTAATACTCCTGCTGCATCTATACTACTTTCACTATCACTCCTGATATTAATATCACCTCCCCGTTTCATTCCCTGGGAACTAATGTTATTTGTCTGGATCTGACCAAAGGCAGTAATATTTACATCTCCTGCTATACCTTGTTCTGAGAAGGTTTCTATGTTTTGAGTTGCATTAATTTCTCCTTGCTCGCTGGTAATATTAACGTCTCCACCTGTGGTAGGCTTGTCTGGGTTAAGGGCGCTGGCTTCTAATTTCCCTGTGCTAATATTTCCTTTGGCATTGATAATAATATTTCCGGTGCCGTCTGGGGAACGAGAATTTATTGTGCCGCCTGTGGTATCTATTGTACTGTTTCTGCTGCGGAGTCTGATGTCTCCAGCTTTTCCTTGAGTTGCTTCTCCTTCTCCTTTGGGAATAATAGTAAAGTTTTCGTTGACTTTTTCTTTTTCTTTGACAAAACCTGATACTAAGTCTATTTTACCTGTTTCTATTGCATTATCTGCAGTAATATCAATTTTTCCTGTATCGCCCTCGTTCGCACCGGAATATATTTTTGCTGTTCTGGTATTAATATTATTGCCTGCTTCTAGAGTAATATCTCCTCCTTTTCCTGGCATATCACTGCTACCATCACTTGGTGACTTGGATGCGGAAATAATATTACTTTTTCCTTCTATATTAATATTGTTTCCGGCTTTAATGTTTATTTGACCTCCGTCTCCGTCGGCGTAGGAATAGATATTATTTGTGGTAATATTTCCTTGGGGTGCTTCCATTGTAATGTCTCCCGCGTCACCGCCTCCTGAATAGTTGGCTAAGAATTTACCACTACTGGTGTCAATATTTCCGGTTTCTGATCTGATGGTTATTTGACCACCCTCTTGCTTTCCGTGAGAACTTATGGTATTGGCGGTTATGTCTGTTTGGGCTTTGAGGGTAACATTTCCGGCGTTCCCTCCTTCTGAAAATGATTGAATTGCTCGGGTGGCGTTAATTTTTCCTTGTTCACTGGTAATACTAATGCTACCTCCGTCAGCGGTTTCTATGTCATTTTTGGCGGCGGAGGTAACAACTCCTGTGGTAATATCTCCTTGGGCAGTAATATCTATTGTACCTGCGTTGCCGGCGTCGGTAGTTTTAGCTGATATCTTGCTGTTAGGCGCAGTTATTTCTCCTGCTTCAATATTGATAATGCCTCCATCTCCTGTTCCTGTGGTTTCTGTTAATATTCGGCCTTGTAGTTGGAATGTTTCGCTAGAGTTAATTTTGATTTCGCCTCCGTTTCCGCTGTCGGATGTGGATGCTGATATTTTTGTGTTTTCGGCTATTGTCAGGTTTTCTGTTTCAATGTTAATAATGCCTGCATCTCCACTACCTTCGCTTTCAACTGTTATCCGACCATCTCCTGTAATATTTATGTTTTCTGGTGCCAATATATTGATGTCGCCTCCCTTTCCCAGAGATTTGGTGCTAGCAGAAATGAAGCCTTGGTCGGTGAAGGTAATATTGATGTTTGGGTCGGTTTTGCTATTGAGGTCTGGGTTGGTTTGGTAAGGGGTGATGGTTAAGGTTCCGGCGTTTGATGCTCCTTTGGTTTCGGCGAATATTCCTAGTTTTCCTGAGATTTCTAGGTCGTTGGTGTTGATGGTGATGTTGCCTCCATCTCCGGTGCTTGTTGCTTTTTTTCCGGCTGTTGCACTTATTTCTGTGCCTTTTCCTATGGTAACTGTTTGGGAGTTAATTTCAATGTTTCCGGCTTGACCTTGACTGTTGGTTTCGGCACTTATGGCTACTTGCTCTGATAGGTTGAGGTTTTCTGTTTGGATATTGATGGTGCCTGCATTTCCACTCCCTGTGGTTTCGGCTGATATTTTTCCGTCTCCTGTAATGTTGATTTTTTCTGGTGCTTGAATATTTATGTTGCCTCCGTTGCCACTGGAGGTGGTGCGAGCAGAAATGAAGCCTTTTTCTTTGAATTCTATATTTAGGTTGGGGTTGTTTTTATATGGGTTCAGGGTGAGGGTGCCTGCAGGGCTTTCTCCTGCGGTTTCCGCGAATATTCCTAGTTTTCCTGATATGTCTAGGTTATTGGCGTTGATGGTGATGTTGCCTCCTGCTTCTTTGTTGCTGGCTCCTTCTAGTGCTGTGGCACTTATTTGGGCGTTTTGTCCTATTGTGAGGTTTTTGGTGTTTATTTCTATGTTTCCGGCTAGTCCGGCGCTGCTGGTTTCTGTTGTTAGACTTGTTCCTTTTTCTAGGGTGAAGTCTGTGGTGTTGATTTTGATTTCGCCGGCGTTGCCTTGGTCTTCTGTGGAAGCATTGATTTTGACTCCATTGGATATTCTCAGGTTGTTGGTTTTGATGTCGATAATTCCGGCGTTACCTGTGCCTGATGTTTTGGTGGCAATGAACCCTTGGCCTGTTATGTTGATGTTTTCTGGGGCTTTGATGAATATGTTGCCTCCGTTGCCTGTGGATGAGGTGGAGGCGGAGATGAAGCCCTCGTTTTTGAAGGTGATGTCTAGGTCGGGGTTGTTTTTGTAGGGTGAGATGCGAAGGATACCGGCGTTTTTGCTCGCTTCGGTTTCGGCAAATATTCCGAGTTTTCCTGTGACGTTGAGTTCGTTTGTGTTGATGGTGATGTTGCCTCCTTCTCCGGTGCTGGTTGAACCTGTTAAGACTGTGGTGCTGGCTTTAGCGCCTTCTCCTATGTCTATGGTGTTGGCTTGGATGTTTATGTTTCCGGGGTTTCCAGCTCTTGCGGTTTCTGTGATTAGTTTGGTGTTTTGGTCTAGGATGAGTTT
This sequence comes from Trichodesmium erythraeum IMS101, assembly GCF_000014265.1. Classification (NCBI taxonomy): domain Bacteria; kingdom Bacillati; phylum Cyanobacteriota; class Cyanophyceae; order Oscillatoriales; family Microcoleaceae; genus Trichodesmium; species Trichodesmium erythraeum. The sequence continues at coordinate 918,324 of NC_008312.1, read as the reverse complement.
GTTGGCTTCTATGTTTATTTGACCTGCGTTTCCGGTTCCTTCTGTGTTGGCTAGGATTTTGCTGTTGTTGGTGAGTTCTATGTTTTGGTTGCTTTCTAAGGTGATTTGGCCGGCGTTGCCTTGGGAGTTGGTGGTGCTGATGATGTCGGTGTTTTCGAGTGTGATGTTGCCGCGGCTGTAGATGTTGACGTCTCCGGCGGCTTGGTTACTTTCGGTGTCGCTTTCTATGGTGACGTTGCTGAGGTTGAGGTCGCCGGAACTGTTAATGGAGACGTCCCCTGATTGGGTATCTCCTGTTTCAACTTGTATTTCTTCACCCCAAGGCATTGTTATTGTTATTTTTTCACTAGTAATAATGGATGAGTCTTTTATTTGAAGTGGTTCTTGTGTCTGACTTTCTATTGTTACTTTCCCTGATCCAGAGTGGGAGGATAGTGTTAATATGTCTGTGTTGCTGAGATTGTTGGTGGTAATGTTAACGTCTCCACCTTTTCCTTCCTCAGATTCTTTTTTTCCTGCTGAAAATGTATAGATTGTTAGTTTTTCTGCATTTCCGTCTTCTGGAGGGTTAATTTGTTTTGCATTCAGTGTTATGTCTCCTCCATTTCCTGAGTTGCCAGATCCTGAATAGGAGAAGGAATAGAGGTCTTGTATAGTGATATCGCCACCAGCTACTAAATCAATTGCTCCTCCATTTCCTGAGTTGCCAGACCTGGAAAAGGAATCGGAATAGAGGTTTTGTGTAGTGATATCGCCGCCAGCTACCAAATCAATTGCTCCTCCATTTCCTGAGTCGTAAGACCCGGAATAGGAACAGGAATCAAGGATTTGTGTAGTGATATTGCCACCAGCATCCAAATCAATTGCTCCTCCATTTCCTGAGTTGCCTTCCCAGGAAAAGGATCTGGAATCAAGGACTTGTGTAGTGATATTGCCACCAGCATCCAAATCAATTGCTCCTCCATTTCCTAAGTTGCTTTCCCAGGAATAGGAGCTGGAATCAAGGTCTTGTGTAGTAGTGATATCACCACCAGCATCCAAATCAATTGCTCCTCCATCTCCTGAGTTGCCAGACCCGGAATAGGAGCTGGAATAGAGAGATTGTGTAGTGATATTGCCTCCAGCATCCAAATCAATGGTTCCTCCATTTCCTGAGTTGCCTTCCCAGGAATAGGACCTAGAATTGAGGGATTGTGTAGTGATATTGCCACCAGCATCCAAATCAATTGCTCCTCCATTTCCTTGCACAGAAGCAGAACTAGAATTAATCAGACCAGTAATAATATCCTTATTAGCATTCAGGTCAATTCTTCCCCCATTAGCAGCTTCGCTCAAACTACGAATATTTCCCACACTAATATCACCATGAGTTGCTTCTAGGTTGATCGCTCCACCTTTTCCACTTTCTATTCCTCCAGCAATCTTAACAAGAGGGTTATGCAGCAACAGTTGTGTACCTATGGCAGTTCCCCAGGGAGCAGTCTCACCAGCTCTGTATAAATTACCATCAGCCAAATTTGAAAATATATTGGTATCCTTTACCTTCAAAGTCCAAATTCCCTTAGGATTTTCTCCATTAAAATCTACTAAACTTCCTTGGGGACTATATCTACCATCAAACGGAGCATTGCTTATGCCAATACTTCTAGAAGCATTATCATCTAACACAGTATCCTGAAAGTTATCTCCCCAACGACCAACACCTGCAAACAATTGTACTACCTTCCCTTGGGGTGATTCCAGACTAACGTCTAAGTCCCCAGTGTGAGTATATGCCGCAGAAAAGCGAACGTCTATATTTTCTACAGTTCCCAAGTCACCATCTACAGTAAAAGTAAATGTTGTAGTACCTTCTGTACCTTCCGGAGGTATTGGCCCCCCCTCATCCACATCGATCGCCTTCAACAACTCCCCACCACCAGAATAAATAGGCAACCAAGAAGTATCAACATTCCCCAAAACCAGACCAGCACCAGCAATAGTCAAACCTCGCCCATTAGTCTTAATAGTATCCGCCCCATTCTCAAAAATATCAGGGTTACTCCCAACATCCGGCTTATTATCCAACATCTTCACAAGACCAAACCCATCCCCATCTTTATCCGCACGAAATTCTATCTCCCCACTCCCAGGCATAAACTCCAACACATCATCCTCTATATCCTCAACAACAATATCATTTGTGGCCGACAACTTAACATCCGCATCCCCAGAAGTCTCATCAAATTCATCATTTATCCTAATATTAGTCCCAGACAAAGAAACAGCTTCCCCACCACCTTTAATACCACTACCCGTAGCCACAATATCTCCCGCCGCTTCAATGTTTATCCCACCACCTCCATCAACAACCTCCGTATTTTCCGTAGTTCCCCCCTCAGAATTATTCTCCACAACCTCATTACTAGAAATAGTTTCATTTAAAGTCACATTTCCCGCACTCTTAATATCAACATCTCCTCCAAAAGTAGCAATACCAACCACATCCTCACTCACACCACCAATATTCACATTTCCCACATCAAAAAACACCCCACCACTACCAGAAACCGCCTCCAAATTCTGCACATCTAACCGCAAAGGTTGACCAAGAAAACCTATACCTCCATTCCCAGAAGTTCTAAACAAAACACTCCCCGCATTTATCAAAGAATTCTCAGAAACTCTAACAATATTTCCCCCATTCGCATCAACCAAAACCTTCCCTGTCGTCCTTAAATTTCCCAGATTTATATCACCTACCTCCCCTAAACTTCCCAACTTAATATTAATTCCACCACTTCCAGCATTTAAAATTGTTCCATCCAATTGATTTATTGAACCTTTCCCATCAGAACGGTTCGCCAAATTCATCTCATCATTATTACCCAATAAATCAATATTCCCATTTCCACTCTTAGTATCAATATCCGCATTTATATTAATACTTCGACCAGCCTTTAACTCCACAGAAGAATCAGTTTCTATCCTTTCATTTATGGTAATATCATTATCAGCATCAATAATCACATTCCCCGATAATTCCCCTAAATTATCCGCCGAAATAGTCACATCAGAATTCTCATCAGCAGCAAAAGGATCAAGAGGATTTTCTGTTTCTTTATCTTCTAAATTATCAGTATTTTTTGTTGTGGAATTATCAGTATTTTCGGTCTCAGAAACCTCGGAATTATCCTCGACAATTTCCCCATTATAATTATCAGTATTTTCTGTCTCAGAAACCTCGGAATTATCCTCAATAATTTCCCCATCATAATTATCAGTATTTTCTGTCTCAGAAACCTCCGAATTATCCTCGACAATTTCCTTTTCACCTTCCGAATTATCCTCTCCCACCGTCACACTTTCTGGGTCTAATAAAATCCTACCTTTAGTTCCTAAAGCCGCAGTAACATCCACCTTTCCATCAAAGATTAATTGTTCTTTTCCCCCAATTTTAACCAACCCTCCATTTCCCGAAGATGTGCCGCCTTTAGCACTAATATTTCCCGCAAAATTAGTAATACCATCCGACCAAATTCTAACTTGACCTCCATCACCATTTGTGATAGCATCCGCAGAAATAAATGAATTATTATTAACAAAAGTATGCTGAGAATTAGGAACTATACCCAACCCTTGAAAATCTCCTCCTATTAATACAGTTCCACCCCCATTTTTGCCATCAGCCTTGATATTTGTATCTATAAGAGCCACGCGATCGCCCCACACATTAACTTTACCGGCCTTAGCAACATCTCTCTTCTCCTTGAGGGAAGGAGGAACATCTATCTTTCCTGGACTAGCAGCACCCTCCTTCTTTCTCTGACTAGGAACACGCCCCTTCTCCTTAAGAGAAGTAGCAGTAGTTGATACATCTATCTTTCCCGAAATAGTTGCCGTTCCCGGAGTCTCAGCCACCATAGTATTTGAACCATTCAAAACCACATCACCATTCTCTTTAACAACGACAGATGTAGCCTCAACGATATCTCCTCCACCAGCTAATAACTCTGGTAAAGATAGAGGATCAATATTAGAAATATTTTCTCCATCCTCTAGGGGTACTTCTAAACTTAACAAATGTCCTGGTTGAGATATTTTCAGGGTACTACCACCTTCGACAGCAGTGACAGTAATATTACCCCCAGGGCTAGAGAGTTCCCCTGTATTAACAACAGTTCCACCCGACAAAGTTAAATTTCCTTGGGGTTTTAAAGTTAAATTCCCTTCATTAACAATAGAACCAGGCTTAGAAACATCAAACCTATAACCACTAGGGTTTCCGACCAAATTTGAATAGTCATTAGTGCCCATAGCCTTGAACCAGAAATTATTCTGGTCAAAACCAATACCAGTAGCAGTAGTAACACTGAATGACGCAGGTACATTGAGGCTGGCGTTTGGGCCAAACATTATGCCTGCGGGGTTCATTAAGAAGAGGTTAGAGCTGCTACCTAGAACCTGAATAAGACCATTAATATAAGAAGCGCCTCCCTTAACTCGTCCGAGAACGTTGCGAGTATCCGGGGTCGTGACAAAGTTGGCAGTTTGACCAGAGTGCACATTAAACTTATCAAAGCTGTGAAATACATTAGTACCACTGCGAGTCCCACCTTTAATATGAAATTGTTGGCCCTGTGGAGTAACAGTAGTATTGGTACCGTCCTTAGCCGGGGTTATGGGCTGGGAGTTAGCGGGAGTGGTGGCTAATGTGCCTAGTATTAAACTCAGAGCTGTTATGGTGCAGAGTTTTGAGCTATTAGGTTTCATCAAAGGTTTTTGTTATTATGGTATTTGTTGAAAATTATATTGACTTTTATTTAATTTATAGGTATTATTATAAATCCTTACCATACAAAAATCAAGAAATTATTTAAAATTTATTTGTCATTTTAATTATGGGTCTTGAAATTGTTGTATAGAAACCATTTAGTATCTTTTTCATCCAAGGTTATGATATGTAACCGAATTAAAAGTTTTACTGATGCTCTCAGAACTTCTACCAGTCTTGGTAGAACTAATGATAGTAGCACCAGTGCTGCTGAGTAATTATACGTATGCATAACCGCTTAAGTCCTTGAGAGTAAGCTCAAACTCCCTTTCCCCACTTAGATAAAAGCGATAATAGTTGTTGGTATCTGTTATTTCAACAAAACCCGTGAAACTACTACCGCTACTGAGAGTGTCAATATTATCAGTGCTATTCCTACTATTGACGCTTCAACGTTTAAATGATATATTGTCGTTGACACAAATATTTTGAGATTTTGTCGATAATTGACAACACATAACAAATGTGATCAAAAAATCCCTCCCTCTATCAATTAATATTTAGGGTTTGCTAAAGAAGCCGTCGTACAAAATTAATTACACATCCACATGATCTGAACCCAAAAATTACGAATAAGTTGACTACATTTGAAGATGTTGAATGTTAGTTGGTCATTTTTATTACCAAGGACTACCAACTATAGTAAACCCTGCCCAGTAATAAGGATGAGATAAATTTTGATTGTTTACATTTGCGAACGCCGAAGGTAGCTCCACCCCACCACGAGTGCTGCTTCCCCTCAACTCCCCACCTGTAATAAGCACCTGCCCTTGCAGCATTGCTAACTGCGCCTGTCTTAATGCCTCTGACTTGATCTTAGCATCATTCAAATGAGTATAAAACTCTGTCATTAATGCCAATGTCCCTTCATCACTTACAGTCCAAAGGCTCGTTAAGGCTGACTTCACTCCCGCTGCTACTGCTAACCCTGCAAACCCTAATTCCGCTTCTCTATTTCCTACAGCAGTGCGACAAGCAGACAATACCAACAAGTCAACCGATGGGGTACTCCAACCCAACTCCCGCACTTGGTCTAACTTTATTTGTTCATTACCCCATAGCTGAATGTAAGAATTACTAGGTTTTCCTCTATTAAATGTTGCATGGGTAGCTAAGTGAATAATAGGATAGGGATAATTTTTTCTTTGAGTTAACAAATTATTCTTGGTAAATTCTTCGTTTAAAAATTTACTACCTTCCCATAACTGTTCAGAAATTGTTTCTATCTCCACAGGTACTGCTGGTAAAGGTTTTTCATTGATAAATTTACTAGCTCCCATAGCTAATACTTGAGTACCTTGAAGTGGGCGATAATTTGTATCCATTAAGCTGATACTCGGAATTAAACTTAGGCTATATTTCTCAATTAAAAATTGCTTTCCATCATGTAATGCTGCCACTGGTAAAATACGTAAACCTTCACCCATACTGAACAATAAGGTATCGATATTTGCTGCTTCTAATTCTGCTGATATAGGTGCAATGAACCAATCATATAATTGTTTTGCTGGTGATAGATAACTATTAAAATCACGATAGGCAGGACTTGTCGTTAATTTGAGGAAATTTATAACTACTTTCTCTAATTTTTTACGGTTAGCTTCCGGGATAGTTTTAAGAATAGGTTGACCATCTTTGGTATATAAAATTATTTGTAATTCCTCTGGATAAGCATTAATATAAACAACTGCAGATTCTTTTCCTGTTTTAGCAGCCATATCGGTTAAGATTTCTCGGGGTGTTTTTTGGTTAATAAATTGTTCCTTAAAATCTGTTCCAAAGTAATTAGAATATTCGTTAGTAAGGTTTTGTTCTAACATTGTTATTACTTGGTCTGAACCAGTCGCAACTGTCAAGGAATTGGTATTGACGGTATCAATTATGTTTAAGATTTTTTGGGTATCCGTTGTACTATTAATAGATGATTCTGTTTGTTCTTGGGCTGTATTTGTATTAGTTGTTTGGTTATTGTTGCTGGGGGTAGAAGTTGAAATTAATTCAGACCTTTGAGACTGGGTAAGGGTTGATGAAATGTTTTTATTGTTTGAGGAATTTGTAGTGGAATTATTCTCAATATTGTTATTGTTATTATTAGAGAAATTTTCTTGATTAAGTCCTTGATTATTAGGTATATTGTTATTAGAAATTACTGGTGTATTAACATCTCTTACTGATATTTGATTGAGCGTAGTCTCATTACCGAAAGTTTGATTAATGACTGGTGTATTAATCTCTCCTTCTGCAATTTGATAAATACTAGTATTATTACTAGCATTTTGTTCGATATCCCCTGTATTTATATTCTCTCCTGCAGTTTGATTTAGGTTAGTATTATTACCCGCATTTTGTTCGATATCCCCTGTATTTATATTCTCTCCTGCAGTTTGATTTAGGTTAGTATTATTACCCGCATTTTGTTCGATATCCCCTGTATTTATATTCTCTCCTGCAGTTTGATTTAGGTTAGTATTATTACCCGCATTTTGTTCGATATTCCCTACATTTATATTCTCTCCTGCAGTTTGATTTAGGTTAGTATTATTACCAGCATTTTGTTCGATATTCCCTGCATTTATATTCTCTCCTGCAGTTTGATTTAGGTTAGTATTATTACCAGCATTTTGTTCGATATTCCCTGCATTTATATTCTCTCCTGCATTTTGATTTAGGTTAGTATTATTGCCTGCTTCTTGACTAATATTTCCTGTGGTTTGGTTTCCTCCTGAAAATATATTTGCATTCGCATCTCCCTCTCCTGCTTTTTGACGAATGTCTCCTGTGTTAATATTTTCTGGTGCTCTCAGTGTTAAAGCTCCTAGTGTACCACCTGATGTCATTTCTATATCATAGGTGGCAATAGAACCATCTGTTGCTTCTACATTAATTTCCCCGGCGCTTGTTCCTGCGATAGAACTTAAATTTCCCGTACCTACTTCTGTTCCGTTGATGACTATACGTCCACTCTTTCCCTCTGAAGCTTGTGTTGTGACATTTCCTGTATTAACTTCTGCTTGTTGGCTCTGAGTAATTAAGTCACCACTTTCTGTCATGCCGTAGGATGATACATTTGCTAAATTTACTCTTTCTGGGGCATCTACTTTGACGTATCCTCCTTTTCCTTGTTTTGAATAGGAGTCTATATCGCCTGTAGAGTTAATTTCTCCTCCTTGACTCTTCAGTGTAATATCACCTCCCTGCTCCATTCCTTCTGAACGAATGCCGCTAATATTAACATTCCCTGGGGATGTGAGGTTGACGTTTCCTGCTGTTCCTGCATCTGAATATGTTTGTAATGCTCCTGCTGCATCTATGCTACTTTCACTATCGCTCCTAATATTAATATCTCCTCCCTGTTCCATTCCATCTGAACGAATGGTGTTTGTATTGATATGACCCGCTGCAGTAATATTTACATCTCCTGCTGTACCTTTTTCTGAGAAGGTTTCTATGTTTTGAGTTGCATTAATTTCTCCTTGCTCGCTGGTAATATTAACGTCTCCACCTGTGGTAGGGTTGTCTGGGTTAAGGGCGCTGGCTTCTAATTTCCCTGTGCTAATATTTCCTTTGGCATTGATAATAATATCTCCGGTGCCGTCTGGGGAACGAGAATTTATTGTGCCACCGGTGGTGTCTATTGTACTGTTTCTGCTGCGGAGTCTGATGTCTCCAGCTTTTCCTTTGGTGGCTGGTTCTCCTGGTTTAGGGATGAGGACCAGGTTTTGGTTTACTTTTGTTTCTTGTCTGACAAAACCTGATGCTAAGTCTATTTTACCTGTTTCTATTGCGTTATCTGCAGTAATATCAATTTGTCCTGTGTCGCCCTCGTTGGCACCAGAATATATATTAGCTGCTGTAGTATTAATATTGTTGCCTGCTTCTAGAGTAATATCTCCTCCTTTTCCTTGTTTGTCACTGTTTCCCTCACTTGGTGGCTCTGATGCAGAAATAATATTACTGTTTGCTTCTATATTAATATTGTTTCCGGCTTTAATGTTTATTTGACCTCCGTCTCCGTCGGCGTAGGAATAGATATTATTTGTGGTAATATTTCCTTGGGGTGCTTCCATTGTAATGTCTCCCGCGTCACCGCCTCCTGAATAGTTGGCTAAGAATTTACCACTACTGGTGTCAATATTTCCGGTTTCTGATCTGATGGTTATTTGACCACCCTCTTGCTTTCCGTGAGAACTTATGGTATTGGCGGTTATGTCTGTTTGGGCTTTGAGGGTAACATTTCCGGCGTTGCCTCCTTCTGAAAATGATTGAATTGCTCGGGTGGCGTTAATTTTTCCTTGTTCACTGGTAATACTAATGCTACCTCCGTCAGCAGTTTCTCTTTTATTTTTGGCGGCGGAGGTAACAACTCCTGTGGTAATATCTCCTTGGGCAGTAATATCTATTGTACCTGCGTTGCCGGCGTCGGTAGTTTTAGCTGATATCTTGCTGTTAGGCGCAGTTATTTCTCCTGCTTCAATATTGATAATGCCTCCATCTCCTGTTCCTGTGGTTTCTGTTAATATTCGGCCTTGTAGTTGGAATGTTTCGCTAGAGTTAATTTTGATTTCGCCTCCGTTTCCGCTGTCGGATGTGGATGCTGATATTTTTGTGTTTTCGGCTATTGTCAGGTTTTCTGTTTCAATGTTAATAATGCCTGCATCTCCACTACCTTCGCTTTCAACTGTTATCCGACCATCTCCTGTAATATTTATGTTTTCTGGTGCCAATATATTGATGTCGCCTCCCTTTCCCAGAGATTTGGTGCTAGCAGAAATGAAGCCTTGGTCGGTGAAGGTAATATTGATGTTTGGGTCGGTTTTGCTATTGAGGTCTGGGTTGGTTTGGTAAGGGGTGATGGTTAAGGTTCCGGCGTTTGATGCTCCTTTGGTTTCGGCGAATATTCCTAGTTTTCCTGAGATTTCTAGGTCGTTGGTGTTGATGGTGATGTTGCCTCCATCTCCGGTGCTTGTTGCTTTTTTTCCGGCTGTTGCACTTATTTCTGTGCCTTTTCCTATGGTAACTGTTTGGGAGTTAATTTCAATGTTTCCGGCTTGACCTTGACTGTTGGTTTCGGCACTTATGGCTACTTGCTCTGATAGGTTGAGGTTTTCTGTTTGGATATTGATGGTGCCTGCATTTCCACTCCCTGTGGTTTCGGCTGATATTTTTCCGTCTCCTGTAATGTTGATTTTTTCTGGTGCTTGAATATTTATGTTGCCTCCGTTGCCACTGGAGCTGGTGCGAGCAGAAATGAAGCCTTGTTGTTTGAATTCTATATTTAGGTTGGGGTTGTTTTTATATGGGTTCAGGGTGAGGGTGCCTGCGGGGCTTTCTCCTGCGGTTTCCGCGAATATTCCTAGTTTTCCTGATATGTCTAGGTTATTGGCGTTGATGGTGATGTTGCCGCCTGCTTCTTTGTTGCTGGCTCCTTCTAGTGCTGTGGCACTTATTTGGGCGTTTTGTCCTATTGTGAGGTTTTTGGTGTTTATTTCTATGTTTCCGGCTAGTCCGGCGCTGCTGGTTTCTGTTGTTAGACTTGTTCCTTTTTCTAGGGTGAAGTCTGTGGTGTTGATTTTGATTTCGCCGGCGTTGCCTTGGTCTTCTGTGGAAGCATTGATTTTGACTCCATTGGATATTCTCAGGTTGTTGGTTTTGATGTCGATAATTCCGGCGTTACCTGTGCCTGATGTTTTGGTGGCAATGAACCCTTGGCCTGTTATGTTGATGTTTTCTGGGGCTTTGATGAATATGTTGCCTCCGTTGCCTGTGGATGAGGTGGAGGCGGAGATGAAGCCGTCGTTTTTGAAGGTTATGTCTAGGTTGGGGTTGTTTTTGTAGGGTGAGATGCGAAGGGTACCGGCGTTTTTGCTGGCTTCGGTTTCGGCAAATATTCCCAGTTTTCCTGTGACGTTGAGTTTGTTTGTGTTGATGGTGATGTTGCCTCCTTCTCCGGTGCTGGTTGAACCTGTTAAGACTGTGGTGCTGGCTTTAGCGCCTTCTCCTATGTCTATGGTGTTGGCTTGGATTTTTATGTTTCCGGGGTTTCCAGCTCTTGCGGTTTCTGTGATGAGTTTGGTGTTTTGGTCTAGGATGAGGTTGTTGGCTTCTATGTTTATTTGACCTGCGTTTCCGGTTCCTTCTGTGTTGGCTAGGATTTTGCTGTTGTTGGTGAGTTCTATGTTTTCGTTGGTTTCTAAGGTGATTTGGCCGGCGTTGCCTTGGGAGTTGGTGGTGCTGATGATGTCGGTGTTTTCGAGTGTGATGTTGCCGCGGCTGTAGATGTTGACGTCTCCGGCGGCTTGGTTACTTTTGGTGTCGCTTTCTATGGTGACGTTGTTTAGGTTGAGGTCGCCGTCACTGTTGATGAAGACGTCGCCTGATTGGGTATTTCCTGTTTCTATTTGTATTTGTTCCTCGAAGATTTCTACTGTTACTTGTTCACTAGTGATAATGGATGAGTCTTTGATTTGAAGTGGTTCTTGTGTCTTACTTTCTATTGTTACTTTTCCTGATTCAGAGTGGGAGGATAGTGTTAATATATCTGTGTTGCTGAGGTTGTTGGTGGTAATGTTAACGTCTCCACCTTTTCCTTCCTCAGATTCTTTTTTTCCTACTGAAAATGTATGGATTTTTATTTTTTCTCCATTTGCGTGTTGTGGAGAGTTGAATTTTATTGTCTTTGCATTCAGTGTTATGTCTCCTCCATTTCCTGAGTTGCCTGACCAGGAATAGGACCCGGAATAGAGGTATTGTGTAGTGATATCGCCACCAGCTACCAAATCAATGGCTCCTCCATTTCCTGAGTTGCCTGACCAGGAAATGGACCCGGAATAGAGGTATTGTGTAGTGATATCGCCACCAGCATCCAAATCAATGGCTCCTCCATTTCCTGAGTTGCCTTTTTCCCAGGAAGAGGACCCGGAATAGAGGTATTGTGTAGTGATATCGCCACCAGCATCCAAATCAATGGCTCCTCCATTTCCTGAGTTGCCTGAGCTGGAATCGGACCTGGAATCGAGGTTTTGTGTAGTGATATCGCCACCAGCTACCAAATCAATGGCTCCTCCATTTCCTGACTTGCCTTCCCAGGAATCGGACCCGGAATCGAGGTCTTGTGTAGTGATATCGCCACCAGCATCCAAATCAATGGCTCCTCCATTTCCTGAGTTGCCTGAGCCGGAATAGGACCCGGAATTGAGGTATTGTGTAGTGATATCGCCACCAGCATCCAAATCAATGGCTCCTCCATTTCCTGAGTTGCCTGAGCTGGAAGAGGACCAGGAATTGAGGTATTGTGTAGTGATATCGCCACCAGCATCCAAATCAATGGCTCCTCCATTTCCTGAGTTACCTGAGCTGGAAGAGGACCCGGAATTGAGGTATGGTGTAGTGATATCGCCACCAGCATCCAAATCAATGGCTCCTCCATTTCCTGAGTTGCCTTTTTCCCAGGAAGAGGACCAGGAATTGAGGTATTGTGTAGTGATATCGCCACCAGCATCCAAATCAATGGCTCCTCCATTTCCTTGCACAGAACTAGAATTAATCAGACCAGAAATAATATCCTTATTAGCATTCAGGTCAATTCTTCCCCCATTAGCAGTTTCGCTCAAACTACGAATATTTCCTACACTAATATCACCATGAGTTGCTTCTAGGTTGATCGCTCCACCATTTCCACTTCCTATTCCTCCACCACTCTTAACAAGAGGATTACGTAGCAACAGTTGTGTACCTATGGCAGTTCCCCAGGGAGCAGTCTCACCAGCTCTGTATAAAGTGCCATCATCTGCCCAGGGATAGGTATCAGTCACCTTCAAAGTCCAAGCTCCATTAGGATTTTCTCCATTAAAATCTGCTAAACTTCCTTGGGGACGATATGTACCATCAAACGGAGCATTGCCACTGATAATTCTTCTAGAAGCATCATCATCCAACACAGTATCCTGAAAGTTCTCTCCACTACCACCAACGCGTGAAAACAATTGTACTACCTTCCCTTGGGGTGATTCCAGACTAACGTCTAAGTCCTCATCCCAAGTATGTGCCGCAGAAAAGCGAACATCTATATTTTCTACAGTTCCCAAGTCACCATCTACAGTAAAAGTAAATGTTGCAGTACCTTCTGTACCTTCCGGAGGTATCGCCCCCCCCTTATCCACATCGATCGCCTTCAACAACTCCCCACCACCAGAATAAATAGGCAACCAAGAAGTATCAACATTCCCCAAAACCAGACCAGCACCAGCAATAGTCAAACCTCGCCCATTAGTCTTAATAGTATCCGCCCCATTCTCAAAAATATCAGGGTTACTCCCAACATCCGGCTTATTATCCAACATCTTCACAAGACCAAACCCATCCCCATCTTTATCCGCACGAAATTCTATCTCCCCACTCCCAGGCATAAACTCCAACACATCATCCTCTATATCCTCAACAACAATATCATTTGTGGCCGACAACTTAACATCCGCATCCCCAGAAGTCTCATCAAATTCATCATTTATCCTAATATTAGTCCCAGACAAAGAAACAGCTTCCCCACCACCTTTAATACCACTACCCGTAGCCACAATATCTCCCGCCGCTTCAATGTTTATCCCACCACCTCCATCAACAACCTCCGTATTTTCCGTAGTTCCCCCCTCAGAATTATTCTCCACAACCTCATTACTAGAAATAGTTTCATTTAAAGTCACATTTCCCGCACTCTTAATATCAACATCTCCTCCAAAAGTAGCAATACCAACCACATCCTCACTCACACCACCAATATTCACATTTCCCACATCAAAAAACACCCCACCACTACCAGAAACCGCCTCCAAATTCTGCACATCTAACCGCAAAGGTTGACCAAGAAAACCTATACCTCCATTCCCAGAAGTTCTAAACAAAACACTCCCCGCATTTATCAAAGAATTCTCAGAAACTCTAACAATATTTCCCCCATTCGCATCAACCAAAACCTTCCCTGTCGTCCTTAAATTTCCCAGATTTATATCACCTACCTCCCCTAAACTTCCCAACTTAATATTAATTCCACCACTTCCAGCATTTAAAATTGTTCCATCCAATTGATTTATTGAACCTTTCCCATCAGAACGGTTCGCCAAATTCATCTCATCATTATTACCCAATAAATCAATATTCCCATTTCCACTCTTAGTATCAATATCCGCATTTATATTAATACTTCGACCAGCCTTTAACTCCACAGAAGAATCAGTTTCTATCCTTTCATTTATGGTAATATCATTATCAGCATCAATAATCACATTCCCCGATAATTCCCCTAAATTATCCGCCGAAATAGTCACATCAGAATTCTCATCAGCAGCAAAAGGATCAAGAGGAGTGTCTGGTTTTTTGTCTTTAGGAGTGTCTGGTTTTTTGTCTTTGAAATTATCAGTATTTTCTGTCTCAGAAACCTCCGAATTATCATCTACAATTTCCCCATTATAATTATCAGTATTTTCTGTCTCAGAAACCTCGGAATTATCATCTACAATTTCTTTTTCACCTTCCGAATTATCCTCTCCCACCGTCACACTTTCTGGGTCCAATAAAATCGTACCTTCAGTCCCTAAAGCCGCAGTAACATCCACCTTTCCATCAAAGATTAATTGTTCTTTTCCCCCAATTTTAACCAACCCTCCATTTCCCGAAGATGTGCCGCCTTTAGCACTAATATTTCCCGCAAAATTAGTAATACCATCCGACCAAATTCTAACTTGACCTCCATCACCATTTGTGATAGCATCCGCAGAAATAAATGAATTATTATTAACAAAAGTATGCTGAGAATTAGGAACTATACCCAACCCTTGAAAATCTCCTCCTATTAATACAGTTCCACCCCCATTTTTGCCATCAGCCTTGATATTTGTATCTATAAGAGCCACGCGATCGCCCCACACATTAACTTGGCCTCCAAAACTAGCACCCCCCTCATTTTGGAGAGAACTAGCAGTAGTTGATACATCTATCTTTCCCGAAATAGTTGCCGTTCCCGGAGTCTCAGCCACCATAGTATTTGAACCGGTCAAAACCACATCACCATTCTCTTTAACAATAACAGATGTAGCCTCAACGATATCTCCTCCACCAGCTAATAACTCTGGTAAAGATAGAGGATCAATATTAGAAATATTTTCTCCATCCTCTAGGGGTACCTCTAAACTTAACAAATGTCCTGGTTGAGATATTTTCAGGGTACTACCACCTTCGACAGCAGTGACAGTAATATTACCCCCAGGGCTAGAGAGTTCCCCTGTATTAACAACAGTTCCCCCTAATAAAGTTAAATTTTCTCCAGAATTTAAAGTTAAACTTCCTTCATTAACAATAGAACCAGGTTTAGAAACATCAAACCTATAACCACTAGGGCTTCCGAGCAAATTTGAATAGTCATTAGTGCCCATAGCCTTGAACCAGAAATTATTCTGGTCAAAACCAATACCAGTAGCAGTAGTAACACTGAATGACGCAGGTACATTGAGGCTGGCGTTTGGGCCAAACATTATGCCTGCGGGGTTCATTAAGAAGAGGTTAGAGCTGCTACCTAGAACCTGAATAAGACCATTAATATAAGAAGCGCCTCCCTTAACTCGTCCGAGAACGTTGCGAGTATCCGGGGTCGTGACAAAGTTGGCAGTTTGACCAGAGTGCACATTAAACTTATCAAAGCTGTGAAATACATTAGTACCACTGCGAGTCCCACCTTTAATATGAAATTGTTGGCCCTGTGGAGTAACAGTAGTATTGGTACCGTCCTTAGCCGGGGTTATGGGCTGGGAGTTAGCGGGAGTGGTGGCTAATGTGCCTAGTATTAAACTCAGAGCTGTTATGGTGCAGAGTTTTGAGCTATTAGGTTTCATCAAAGGTTTTTGTTATTATGGTATTTGTTGAAAATTATATTGACTTTTATTTAATTTATAGGTATTATTATAAATCCTTACCATACAAAAATCAAGAAATTATTTAAAATTTATTTGTCATTTTAATTATGGGTCTTGAAATTGTTGTATAGAAACCATTTAGTATCTTTTTCATCCAAGGTTATGATATGTAACCGAATTAAAAGTTTTACTGATGCTCTCAGAACTTCTACCAGTCTTGGTAGAACTAATGATAGTAGCACCAGTGCTGCTGAGTAATTATACGTATGCATAACCGCTTAAGTCCTTGAGAGTAAGCTCAAACTCCCTTTCCCCACTTAGATAAAAGCGATAATAGTTGTTGGTATCTGTTATTTCAACAAAACCCGTGAAACTACTACCGCTACTGAGAGTGTCAATATTATCAGTGCTATTCCTACTATTGACGCTTCAACGTTTAAATGATATATTGTCGTTGACACAAATATTTTGAGATTTTGTCGATAATTGACAACACATAACAAATGTGATCAAAAAATCCCTCCCTCTATCAATTAATATTTAGGGTTTGCTAAAGAAGCCGTCGTACAAAATTAATTACACATCCACATGATCTGAACCCAAAAATTACGAATAAGTTGACTACATTTGAAGATGTTGAATGTTAGTTGGTCATTTTTATTACCAAGGACTACCAACTATAGTAAACCCTGCCCAGTAATAAGGATGAGATAAATTTTGATTGTTTACATTTGCGAACGCCGAAGGTAGCTCCACCCCACCACGAGTGCTGCTTCCCCTCAACTCCCCACCTGTAATAAGCACCTGCCCTTGCAGCATTGCTAACTGCGCCTGTCTTAATGCCTCTGACTTGATCTTAGCATCATTCAAATGAGTATAAAACTCTGTCATTAATGCCAATGTCCCTTCATCACTTACAGTCCAAAGGCTCGTTAAGGCTGACTTCACTCCCGCTGCTACTGCTAACCCTGCAAACCCTAATTCCGCTTCTCTATTTCCTACAGCAGTGCGACAAGCAGACAATACCAACAAGTCAACCGATGGGGTACTCCAACCCAACTCCCGCACTTGGTCTAACTTTATTTGTTCATTACCCCATAGCTGAATGTAAGAATTACTAGGTTTTCCTCTATTAAATGTTGCATGGGTAGCTAAGTGAATAATAGGATAGGGATAATTTTTTCTTTGAGTTAACAAATTATTCTTGGTAAATTCTTCGTTTAAAAATTTACTACCTTCCCATAACTGTTCAGAAATTGTTTCTATCTCCACAGGTACTGCTGGTAAAGGTTTTTCATTGATAAATTTACTAGCTCCCATAGCTAATACTTGAGTACCTTGAAGTGGGCGATAATTTGTATCCATTAAGCTGATACTCGGAATTAAACTTAGGCTATATTTCTCAATTAAAAATTGCTTTCCATCATGTAATGCTGCCACTGGTAAAATACGTAAACCTTCACCCATACTGAACAATAAGGTATCGATATTTGCTGCTTCTAATTCTGCTGATATAGGTGCAATGAACCAATCATATAATTGTTTTGCTGGTGATAGATAACTATTAAAATCACGATAGGCAGGACTTGTCGTTAATTTGAGGAAATTTATAACTACTTTCTCTAATTTTTTACGGTTAGCTTCCGGGATAGTTTTAAGAATAGGTTGACCATCTTTGGTATATAAAATTATTTGTAATTCCTCTGGATAAGCATTAATATAAACAACTGCAGATTCTTTTCCTGTTTTAGCAGCCATATCGGTTAAGATTTCTCGGGGTGTTTTTTGGTTAATAAATTGTTCCTTAAAATCTGTTCCAAAGTAATTAGAATATTCGTTAGTAAGGTTTTGTTCTAACATTGTTATTACTTGGTCTGAACCAGTCGCAACTGTCAAGGAATTGGTATTGACGGTATCAATTATGTTTAAGATTTTTTGGGTATCCGTTGTACTATTAATAGATGATTCTGTTTGTTCTTGGGCTGTATTTGTATTAGTTGTTTGGTTATTGTTGCTGGGGGTAGAAGTTGAAATTAATTCAGACCTTTGAGACTGGGTAAGGGTTGATGAAATGTTTTTATTGTTTGAGGAATTTGTAGTGGAATTATTCTCAATATTGTTATTGTTATTATTAGAGAAATTTTCTTGATTAAGTCCTTGATTATTAGGTATATTGTTATTAGAAATTACTGGTGTATTAACATCTCTTACTGATATTTGATTGAGCGTAGTCTCATTACCGAAAGTTTGATTAATGACTGGTGTATTAATCTCTCCTTCTGCAATTTGATAAATACTAGTATTATTACTAGCATTTTGTTCGATATCCCCTGTATTTATATTCTCTCCTGCAGTTTGATTTAGGTTAGTATTATTACCCGCATTTTGTTCGATATCCCCTGTATTTATATTCTCTCCTGCAGTTTGATTTAGGTTAGTATTATTACCCGCATTTTGTTCGATATCCCCTGTATTTATATTCTCTCCTGCAGTTTGATTTAGGTTAGTATTATTACCCGCATTTTGTTCGATATTCCCTACATTTATATTCTCTCCTGCAGTTTGATTTAGGTTAGTATTATTACCAGCATTTTGTTCGATATTCCCTGCATTTATATTCTCTCCTGCAGTTTGATTTAGGTTAGTATTATTACCAGCATTTTGTTCGATATTCCCTGCATTTATATTCTCTCCTGCATTTTGATTTAGGTTAGTATTATTGCCTGCTTCTTGACTAATATTTCCTGTGGTTTGGTTTCCTCCTGAAAATATATTTGCATTCGCATCTCCCTCTCCTGCTTTTTGACGAATGTCTCCTGTGTTAATATTTTCTGGTGCTCTCAGTGTTAAAGCTCCTAGTGTACCACCTGATGTCATTTCTATATCATAGGTGGCAATAGAACCATCTGTTGCTTCTACATTAATTTCCCCGGCGCTTGTTCCTGCGATAGAACTTAAATTTCCCGTACCTACTTCTGTTCCGTTGATGACTATACGTCCACTCTTTCCCTCTGAAGCTTGTGTTGTGACATTTCCTGTATTAACTTCTGCTTGTTGGCTCTGAGTAATTAAGTCACCACTTTCTGTCATGCCGTAGGATGATACATTTGCTAAATTTACTCTTTCTGGGGCATCTACTTTGACGTATCCTCCTTTTCCTTGTTTTGAATAGGAGTCTATATCGCCTGTAGAGTTAATTTCTCCTCCTTGACTCTTCAGTGTAATATCACCTCCCTGCTCCATTCCTTCTGAACGAATGCCGCTAATATTAACATTCCCTGGGGATGTGAGGTTGACGTTTCCTGCTGTTCCTGCATCTGAATATGTTTGTAATGCTCCTGCTGCATCTATGCTACTTTCACTATCGCTCCTAATATTAATATCTCCTCCCTGTTCCATTCCATCTGAACGAATGGTGTTTGTATTGATATGACCCGCTGCAGTAATATTTACATCTCCTGCTGTACCTTTTTCTGAGAAGGTTTCTATGTTTTGAGTTGCATTAATTTCTCCTTGCTCGCTGGTAATATTAACGTCTCCACCTGTGGTAGGGTTGTCTGGGTTAAGGGCGCTGGCTTCTAATTTCCCTGTGCTAATATTTCCTTTGGCATTGATAATAATATCTCCGGTGCCGTCTGGGGAACGAGAATTTATTGTGCCACCGGTGGTGTCTATTGTACTGTTTCTGCTGCGGAGTCTGATGTCTCCAGCTTTTCCTTTGGTGGCTGGTTCTCCTGGTTTAGGGATGAGGACCAGGTTTTGGTTTACTTTTGTTTCTTGTCTGACAAAACCTGATGCTAAGTCTATTTTACCTGTTTCTATTGCGTTATCTGCAGTAATATCAATTTGTCCTGTGTCGCCCTCGTTGGCACCAGAATATATATTAGCTGCTGTAGTATTAATATTGTTGCCTGCTTCTAGAGTAATATCTCCTCCTTTTCCTTGTTTGTCACTGTTTCCCTCACTTGGTGGCTCTGATGCAGAAATAATATTACTGTTTGCTTCTATATTAATATTGTTTCCGGCTTTAATGTTTATTTGACCTCCGTCTCCGTCGGCGTAGGAATAGATATTATTTGTGGTAATATTTCCTTGGGGTGCTTCCATTGTAATGTCTCCCGCGTCACCGCCTCCTGAATAGTTGGCTAAGAATTTACCACTACTGGTGTCAATATTTCCGGTTTCTGATCTGATGGTTATTTGACCACCCTCTTGCTTTCCGTGAGAACTTATGGTATTGGCAGTTATGTCTGTTTGGGCTTTGAGGGTAACATTTCCGGCGTTGCCTCCTTCTGAAAATGATTGAATTGCTCGGGTGGCGTTAATTTTTCCTTGTTGACTGGTAATACTGATGCTACCTCCGTCAGCAGTTTCTCTTTTATTTTTGGCGGCGGAGGTAACAACTCCTGTGGTAATATCTCCTTGGGCAGTAATATCTATTGTACCTGCGTTGCCCGCCCCGGTACTTTTAGCTGATATCTTGCTGTTAGGCGCAGTTATTTCTCCTGCTTCAATGTTGATAATGCCTCCATCTCCTGTTCCTGTGGTTTCTGTTAATATTCGGCCTTGTTGTTGGAATGTTTCACTAGAATTAATTTTGATTTCGCCTCCGTTTCCGCTGTCGGATGTGGATGCTGATATTTTTGTGTTTTCGGCTATTGTCAGGTTTTTTGTTTCAATGTTAATAATGCCTGCGTCTCCACTACCTTTGGCTTCAACTGTTATCCGACCATCTCCTGTAATATTTATGTTTTCTGGTGCTAATATATTGATGTCGCCTCCCTTTCCTAGAGATTTGGTGCTAGCAGAAATGAAGCCTTGGTCGGTGAAGGTAATATTGATGTTTGGGTCGGTTTTGCTATTGAGGTCTGGGTTGGTTTTATAAGGGGTGATGGTTAAGGTTCCGGCGTTTGATGCTCCTTTGGTTTCCGCGAATATTCCTAGTTTTCCTGAGATTTCTAGGTCGTTGG
Source organism: Trichodesmium erythraeum IMS101 (assembly GCF_000014265.1). Classification (NCBI taxonomy): domain Bacteria; kingdom Bacillati; phylum Cyanobacteriota; class Cyanophyceae; order Oscillatoriales; family Microcoleaceae; genus Trichodesmium; species Trichodesmium erythraeum. The sequence goes on along the minus strand of NC_008312.1, from coordinate 897,640 downwards.
TGTTGATGGTGATGTTGCCTCCATCTCCGGTGCTTGTTGCTTTTTTTCCGGCTGTTGCACTTATTTCTGTGCCTTTTCCTATGGTAACTGTTTGGGAGTTAATTTCAATGTTTCCGGCTTGACCTTGACTGTTGGTTTCGGCACTTATGGCTACTTGCTCTGATAGGTTGAGGTTTTCTGTTTGGATATTGATGGTGCCTGCATTTCCACTCCCTGTGGTTTCCGCTGATATTTTTCCGTCTCCTGTAATGTTGATTTTTTCTGGTGCTTGAATATTTATGTTGCCTCCGTTGCCACTGGAGGTGGTGCGAGCAGAAATGAAGCCTTGTTGTTTGAATTCTATATTTAGGTTGGGGTTGTTTTTATATGGGTTCAGGGTGAGGGTGCCTGCGGGGCTTTCTCCTGCGGTTTCCGCGAATATTCCTAGTTTTCCTGATATGTCTAGGTTATTGGCGTTGATGGTGATGTTGCCGCCTGCTTCTTTGTTGCTGGCTCCTTCTAGTGCTGTGGCACTTATTTGGGCGTTTTGTCCTATTGTGAGTTTTTTGGTGTTTATTTCTATGTTTCCGGCTAGTCCGGCGCTGTTGGTTTCTGTTGTCAGACTTGTTCCTTTTTTTAGGGTGAAGTCTGTGGTGTTGATTTTGATTGCGCCGGCGTTGCCTTGGTCTTCTGTGGAAGCATTGATTTTGACTCCATTGGATATTCTCAGGTTGTTGGTTTTGATGTCGATAATTCCGGCGTTACCTGTGCCTGATGTTTTGGTGGCAATGAACCCTTGGCCTGTTATGTTGATGTTTTCTGGGGCTTTGATGAATATGTTGCCTCCGTTGCCTGTGGATGAGGTGGAGGCGGAGATGAAGCCGTCGTTTTTGAAGGTGATGTCTAGGTCGGGGTTGTTTTTGTAGGGTGAGATGCGAAGGATACCGGCGTTTTTGCTGGCTTCGGTTTCGGCAAATATTCCGAGTTTTCCTGTGACGTTGAGTTTGTTTGTGTTGATGGTGATGTTGCCTCCTTCTCCGGTGCTGGTTGAACCTGTTAAGACTGTGGTGCTGGCTTTAGCGCCTTCTCCTATGTCTATGGTGTTGGCTTGGATTTTTATGTCTCCGGGGTTGCCGGCCCTTGCGGTTTCTGTGATGAGTTTGGTGTTTTGGTCTAGGATGAGGTTGTTGGCTTCTATGTTTATTTGACCTGCGTTTCCGGTTCCTTCTGTGTTGGCTAGGATTTTGCTGTTGTTGGTGAGTTCTATGTTTTCGTTGGTTTCTAAGGTGATTTGGCCGGCGTTGCCTTGGGAGTTGGTGGTGCTGATGATGTCGGTGTTTTCGAGTGTGATGTTGCCGCGGCTGTAGATGTTGACGTCTCCGGCGGCTTGGTTACTTTTGGTGTCGCTTTCTATGGTGACGTTGTTTAGGTTGAGGTCGCCGTCACTGTTGATGAAGACGTCGCCTGATTGGGTATTTCCTGTTTCTATTTGTATTTGTTCCCCGAAGATTTCTACTGTTACTTGTTCACTAGTGATAATGGATGAGTCTTTGATTTGAAGTGGTTCTTGTGTCTTACTTTTTATTGTTACTTTTCCTGATTCAGAGTGGGAGGATAGTGTTAATATATCTGTGTTACTGAGATTGTTGGTGGTAATGTTAACGTCTCCAGCTTTTTTAGAGTCAGTGCTACCTACAGAAAATGTATAGATTGTTAGTTTTTCTGCATTTCCGTCTTCTGGAGGGTTAATTTGTTTTGCATTCAGTGTTATGTCTCCTCCATTTCCTGAGTCGCCTCCATAGGAAAAGGACCTGGAATCGAGGTCTTGTGTAGTGATATCGCCACCAGCATCCAAATCAATGGCTCCTCCATTTCCTGACTTGCCAGACCCGGAATAGGACCCGGAATATGAGTTGTCTTCCCAGGAATCGGACCCGGAATAGAGGTATTGTGTAGTGATATCGCCACCAGCATCCAAATCAATGGCTCCTCCATTTCCTGAGTTGCCTGAGCTGGAATCGGACCCGGGATAGAGGTTTTCTGTCTTGATATCGCCACCAGCATCCAAATCAATGGCTCCTCCATTTCCTGAGTTGCCTGATTCGGAATAGGAGCTGGAATAGAGGTATTGTGTAGTGATATCGCCACCAGCATCCAAATCAATGGCTCCTCCATTTCCTGAGTTGCCTGACCTGGAATAGGACCCGGGATAGAGGTTTTCTGTCTTGATATCGCCACCAGCATCCAAATCAATGGCTCCTCCATTTCCTGAGTTGCCTGACCTGGAATAGGACCCGGGATAGAGGTTTTCTGTCTTGATATCGCCACCAGCATCCAAATCAATGGCTCCTCCATTTCCTGAGTTGCCTGACCTGGAATAGGACCCGGGATAGAGGTTTTCTGTCTTGATATCGCCACCAGCATCCAAATCAATGGCTCCTCCATTTCCTGAAACTGAACCAGCAGAAATTGAACCTGCTTTAGTATCAATTGAACCTTCTGTACTTTCTATCTTGATATTACCAGCATTGCCACCACCACCGCTGGTATTTTCTACATATCCATAATCATCAACAAAAAACTCACCAGAATCAGTCATCATCTCTGCTTTAGTAGTAATATCCCCTAACGCCTTCATCTCCACACTACCTCCATCTCCATCAAATGATGAAGTATCCAATGAAAAAGTACTAATCTCACCAGAGATCGCATTAAGGTTGACATCACCTCCATTGCCTCGCTCTGAACTAGAATTAATCAGGCCAGAAATAATATCCTTATTAGCATTCAGGTCAATTCTTCCCCCATTAGCAGTTTCGCTCAAACTACGAATATTTCCCACACTAATATCACCATGAGTTGCTTCTAGGTTGATCGCTCCACCATTTCCTCCAGCAGCAATCTGAACAAGAGGATTACGCAGCAACAGTTGTGTACCTATGGCAGTAGTTCCCCAGTGAGCAGTCTCACCAGCTCTGTATAAAGTGCCGTTACCATATTCGATATTCGTATCTTTTACCGTCAAAGTCCAAGTTCCATTAGGATTTTCTCCATTAAAATCTGCTAAACTTCCTTGGGGACGATATGTACCATCAAACGGAGCAAGGCCATTATCAATACTTCTAGAAGCATTATCATCCAACACAGTATCCTGAAAGTTCTCTCCTCCATAACTACCAACACCTGTAAACAATTGTACTTTCGTTTTTTGGGGTGATTCCAGACTAACCTCTAACTGCTTATTGTAAGTATGTGCCGCAGAAAAGCGAACATCTATATTTTTTACAGTTCCCAAGTCACCATCTACAGTAAAAGTAAATGTTGCAGTATCTTCCCAAGTCTTCGTAGCAGGCACATAATAAAGTTTACCTTCAACTCCAGCTTGATAATAAGATTGGCCGTTAATAGTATATTTCGATACTTTCTTCTCATCATCATAACCATCATAATAAACATTATAAGATTGGCCGTCAATGGTTATCTTGCCACCATAATAACGACCTTCATCATCTACCCCCGAAGAAGACCAATCAAAATCTTCCTCTGAAATTAATCCACTTTTATCCTCCACTCCCGGAGGTATCGGCCCCCCCTCATCCACATCGATCGCCTTCAACAACTCCCCACCAGAATAAACAGGCAACCAAGAAGTATCAACATTCCCCAAAACCAGACCAGCACCAGCAATAGTCAAACCTCGCCCATTAGTCTTAATAGTATCCGCCCCATTATCAAAAACATCAGGGTTACTCCCAACATCCGGCTTATTATCCAACATCTCCACAAGACCAAACCCATCCCCATCCAGATCCGCACGAAATTCTATCTTCCCCCTCCCAGGCATAAACTCCAATGCATCATCCTCTATATCCTCAACAACAATATCATTTGTCGCCGACAACTTAACATCCGCATCCCCAGAAGTCTCATCAAATTCATCATTTATCCTAATATTAGTCCCAGACAAAGAAACAGCTTCCCCACCACCTTTAATACCACTACCCGTAGCCACAATATCTCCCGCCGCTTCAATATTTATCCCACCACCTCCATCAACAACCTCCGTATTTTCTGTAGATGTCGCCTCAGAATTATTCTCTACAACCTCATTGCTAGAAATAGTTTCATTTAAAGTCACATTTCCCGCGCTCTTAATATCAACATCTCCTCCAAAAGTAGCAATACCATCTACATCCTCACTCACACCACCAATATTCACATTTCCCACATCAAAAAACACCCCACCACTACCAGAAACCGCCTCCAAATTCTGCACATCCAACCGCAAAGGTTCACCAACAAAACCTATACCTCCATTCCCAGAAGTTCTAAACAAAACACTCCCCGCATTTATCAAAGAATTCTCAGAAACTCTAACAATATTTCCCCCATTTGCATCAACCAAAACCTTCCCTGTCGTCCTTAAATTTCCCAGATTTATATCACCTACCTCTCCTAAACTTCCCAACTTAATATTAATTCCACCACTTCCAGCATTTAAAATTGTTCCATCCAATTGATTTATCGAAGCTTTCCCATCAGAACGGTTAGCCAAATTCATCTCATCATTATTACCCAATAAATCAATATTTCCATTTCCACTCTTAGTATCAATATCCGCATTTATATTAATACTTCGACCCGCCTTTAACTCCACAGAAGAATCAGTTTCTATCCTTTCATTTATGGTAATATCATTATCAGCATCAATAATCACATTCCCCGATAATTCCCCTAAATTATCCGCCGAAATAGTCACATCAGAATTCTCATCAGCAGCAAAAGGATCAAGAGGATTTTCTGTTTCTTTATCTTCTAAATTATCAGTATTTTTTGTTGTGGAATTATCAGTATTTTCTGTCTCAGAAACCTCGGAATTATCCTCAATAATTTCCCCATCATAATTATCAGTATTTTCTGTCTCAGAAACCTCCGAATTATCCTCGACAATTTCCTTTTCACCTTCCGAATTATCCTCTCCCACCGTCACACTTTCTGGGTCCAATAAAATCGTACCTTCAGTCCCTAAAGCCGCAGTAACATCCACCTTTCCATCAAAGATTAATTGTTCTTTTCCCCCAATTTTAACCAACCCTCCATTTCCCGAAGATGTGCCGCCTTTAGCACTAATATTTCCCGCAAAATTAGTAATACCATCCGACCAAATTCTAACTTGACCTCCATCACCATTTGTGATAGCATCCGCAGAAATAAATGAATTATTATTAACAAAAGTATGCTGAGAATTAGGAACTATACCCAACCCTTGAAAATCTCCTCCTATTAATACAGTTCCACCCCCATTTTTGCCATCAGCCTTGATATTTGTATCTATAAGAGCCACACGATCGCCCCACACATTAACTTGGCTTCCAAAACTAGCACCCCCCTCATTTTGGAGAGAACTAGCAGTAGTTGATACATCTATCTTTCCCGAAATAGTTGCCGTTCCCGGAGTCTCAGCCACCATAGTATTTGAACCGGTCAAAACCACATCACCATTCTCTTTAACAATAACAGATGTAGCCTCAACGACATCTCCTCCACCAGCTAATAACTCTGGTAAAGATAGAGGATCAATATTAGAAATATTTTCTCCATCCTCTAGGGGTACCTCTAAACTTAACAAATGTCCTGGTTGAGATATTTTCAGGGTACTACCACCTTCGACAGCAGTGACAGTAATATTACCCCCAGGGCTAGAGAGTTCCCCTGTATTAACAACAGTTCCCCCTAATAAAGTTAAATTTTCTCCAGAATTTAAAGTTAAACTTCCTTCATTAACAATAGAACCAGGTTTAGAAACATCAAACCTATAACCACTAGGGCTTCCGAGCAAATTTGAATAGTCATTAGTCCCCATAGCCTTGAACCAGAAATTATTCTGGTCAAAACCAATACCAGTAGCAGTAGTAACACTGAATGACGCAGGTACATTGAGGCTGGCGTTTGGGCCAAACATTATGCCTGCGGGGTTCATTAAGAAGAGGTTAGAGCTGCTACCTAGAACCTGAATAAGACCATTAATATAAGAAGCGCCTCCCTTAACTCGTCCGAGAACATTGCGAGTATCCGGGGTCGTGACAAAGTTGGCAGTTTGACCAGAGTGCACATTAAACTTATCAAAGCTGTGAAATACATTAGCACCACTGCGAGTCCCACCTTTAATATTAAATTGTTGGCCCTGTGGAGTAACAGTAGTATTGGTGCCATCCTTAGCCGGGGTTATGGGCTGGGAGTTGGCGGGAGTGGTGGCTAATGTGCCTAGTATTAAACTCAGAGCTTTTATGGTGCAGAGTTTTGAGCTATTAGGTTTCATCACAGGCTTTTGTTATTGTGGTAGATGTTGAAAATTATATTGACTTTTTATTTAATTTATAGGTATTATTATAAATCCTTACCATACAAAAATCAAGAAATTATTTAAAATTTATTTGTCATTTTAATCATAAGCGCTTATATTAGTGTATACATTAGCTTGGCCTACTTAAGGTAGTTAGATGCCCCTAACAACAGCAAATAAATTAAGATATAGACAATTTGATTAAGTTGCTTCCTGACATTCTCCCGAGGTAGGTTCATGAGGTATGCCGAGAGTCCGTAACATTGAGCTGTAGAGTCTTTCTCCTTCAATGCTTCCACCTTCATATATTTACTTCCTTGTAGTCTTACAGTCCCTCCATAAACTGACTTTGCTAACCCAGCAACCAAAATATTTCTACCGACTTTTATATCATGATCATACTAACTACCCTACTCTAAAAACTACTCTGTTACAGTTAAACACCATTTTCTTGCTACGTAAACGTATTGAAAGCAACCCTTAGAAATAGAAAAGTACCTATTAGTTTTGATTAATTCCTGTCCGTACTATTCTGCTCCATAGTTGAAATGTCTAACTAACCCTCTCCAGTTAGCATCACTACCCATCCATGAGAATTATTTCTTGGGAAGTAATAGAAGTGTTTCTTGATTTGCAGGCCATATTTTTGACTGCTAGCTCATTAACTACTATCATTTAGTTTCCTCCTATTAATTGAGTAATCAGTTTATGGGGGACTAAATAACTTCTATTTACCTCCTCAATAACTCTCCTGCTTTGTTAATAATACCCAAAGAAGGTTCCAGCCACTCTAATCTCTGTTGGATGCTCCCCTTATATTCACTATTCCCCTGCTGCACACTCAGAGCCAGCCCTTGCTGAAAAATGTCTTTTGCCATTAAATTCAACCCTAGCTTTTGGTATATGTCTCCCAACAAATAATAAACCTCTAATTTTTGACTTCCAGATTTAACTAAGCCTTCCAATATCTGAATAACGTCAAAATTTAATTCTTTGTCTAGGTAAAACATGGCTAAACTCCAATCTTTTTCCTCTTGAGTTTTATCAGCCTCCTTGAGCGCCTCTAGCTTCTGCCGTAATTCCTCCTGTAAAGCCTCTGCTTCCTCATCCTCTAATACCATAAACCAATTATTATTTTTCTCCTCGCTGCCATATTCATCTTGAGAAGTAGCCCCATTATTCGCTACTATAGTTATACGATAATATCCACCAGGCTCCAATTCCCCATCATAACTAATTTGGCATTCCTTCGTTTCTCTTTCCCAGTCTTCCACCTTAACTTTATAGTTAGTAGCCCCGGGAACTTCATTCCAACGAATAGTCAATGGAGCATTCAAAACATAAGTCTTACGAGGACTAACCAAATAAGGCAGTTTTTCTAGACTTTCTTCAAATGCAGGAGCTTTAGGGCCGCGGGTGGAATGATTATTACCTTGATCTAATAAAGAAATTTTGCTTCCTTCTGAACATCCGTCAGAAATCGAATGTATTCCTGGTTTATCTATTATCCATTTAGTTTTATCACTACAATAAATTGTAGCCGAAGCATTATCTATTACTTTAATTTTGTCCTGACTGTTGAGAGTGATACCAGCCTCAATTTTATTAAAGTCTTTCCATTTTGACTTTTTGACTTGGACATTGCCCTCAACATTAATTAAGATATGAGTGGGAGCACTGAAGGCAGGCATAGCCCATCCCATTACTGTTAAGGTCAATGCAGTTTGGATTTTTCTTTTCAAACTCAGGGAAAAATTTACCATTGTTGCTTTTCTGTTGTGTAATTTTTATTTACTACTTGTATCTTATAAGATTATAGTATATTTAATATTTATTAATGTTAGTCTCATAAGTTTTTTTTTTATAAAGAAGAGAAGGCTTTTTCCTTCCTGATCGGAAAATCGCTCTCTAAAACTCTTACCTAAGTATTACTATTTAGTTTAGTGTTGTTCTCGCTACTCAGAGTGATAGCAGATCCAGCTGGGCGAAAGTTCTTCCATTGCGCCTTTAATAAATTGAGGATTTCGCCCAACATAAAGGGTAAATATGGGAAGGATGACTTAAAAGAAGCATTCCTTATCCCACAATTATTACAGTCAATGCAGCCTATATTTTTCTTTTCAATTTAACATATAATTTATCATTATTTATTTCCATTACTTAATTTATTTAATTATTTAATTGTTGTTTAGCTTCATATAACCATGTATCCTCTTCAGGATTAATACTTTCACCGGCAGCTAAACGAGATTCAAGCAATTCACGGCATTGTTGCCAAGTTTTTTGAGTCCCAGAGGATTTCTCATCTGTTGATGACAATATTTTAGCGTATATACAAAAAGCTGCTCCTGGGCTCCGAATATATTGCTTATATTTGGTGTTCTGAGCAATTGCCATTGCCGGTAAAAGATAGGAAACAGAATCATCATATTGATTTTGTTCAAATCTTGCCCATCCTAAATTTTTATAAATATTATATGTTTGAGTCTTCAAATTCAGCTTTTCGCTATCCATTAACTCCTCAAATTGATTTTCTTTTTTCTCTAAAAGCCCCAAAGCTTTTCGAAGCAAATCTATCGCTTCCCCATTCTTACCTTCCTGAATATACAAATAAGCAAGATCATTATAGGCATCTATAAACCCAGCTTGAGCTGCAAGTATATGTTGTTTCTTAGCACTATCAAAATCTTGTAATTGTTCATAAATCTTGGCTAACTTATAACGAGCATCTACATTATCAGGATATAAGTTAATTGCTTGTAGATAAGACTCTTCTGCTAACGCTAAATTTTCCTGTTCTTCTGATTTTTTACCCCTCAGTTTGTAGCTATTAGAAATAGATGGTAAATTTAACCAAATAGTTAACAATAATCCTGTAATTAATAGAGTAGAACCAAGCTTTGCTTCCTCCTGATAATGTTGAGGGAGTTTAATTTTTTCTAAAAGCTTATCAAACCCTTTTTTTCCGTTTTCCGTTAACTCACTTTGAGCTTGCAGTAATGATAATATACCAGGAAAAGTAATAGCTAACACACCCTGTAACCCAGAACCACTGACTAAAAAAAGACTACCCAAAGTTCCCAAAAGAGTTAAATTTACCGTCCAAACCATAACTCTTATAATTCTAATCAACCCATCAAAACGATTCCAAGGGTGAGATTCGATTCTTTTTTTCTCAACATCAATATCCAAATACCACCACCAATTTTTCGGTAAACTCGGGAAATTATTTCGATATTCATCTAATATAATAAAATCAATTAATTTATCAGAATTATCTTTGAGTTTTTTGTCTAATTTTTTAATTTCTATTACTGCCAAATTACAATTTTCAAGGTTATTATATAAAGCATTACTAATAGCATCTCTAGCCAATAAAATTTTCAAAGCTTCTTGCTCTGATAGGGAAGCATTGGGGGCTGTTAATTTTTCTAATAATTCTTTATAAACAAGAACTATTTTTTCTAATTCTCTTTTTTCTAATTCTCTTTTTTCTAATTCTATCATTTCACTAAGTCTTGATATCCCGTAATCAAAAAAAACTGCCTCACTTGCCATTCTTGAAACGACAAATTTAGCATCTATTTAATAGATCTCCTTTAAAGTCAACCATAAAATTAACTTCAATTAGTTTTATAGCACATATCCTCAATAAACTTTAAGGGTTGGGTTTCAAAATCTCCTTTTTTTTTCCTAGCTTCAACACCAACTTATTCATTCGTTAAAGAATTATTGTAAGAGGATATCTGTAAATAAAACCTTAAGGGACAAGACAATTTAACATCAGTAAAATCATGGCTATATAAACAACAGATTCACTTACTTCCGTTAAACCCTCCTAATCTTTACTAAGTCGTCTTTGGCGTCCGAGCATACCTAAAGTTCTCTCCACCACCCAACCTCAAAGTTCAAACCCAAAACTTTTTTGATAACCTTCAACCACCCCCTGATGAAGCTCCCATCCATCCGCGGCTTGCTACAACCCCTGGCCTCTATAACCTCGTTCAGCTCAAACCTTTTTTAGAGTTGGAACTGACAGACTAAATTCTGCTAGCAATATCCTCCCAGCTGTGACATCTGATATATTGGCAACATGAACCAGCACCACTAATACCAGTCTCAAGGTTTACACTAGGATGTAGCATTTCCGCGTTTTGACCTTTGGCTTCCATGAAAGCTCCCCTCTGCCCCTCCTTTCTCCGTTGTTTTTACTGATTGGCTATCAACTATCCCCCCTGTGGGTTCTGGGTTTCGTCCCTCTTGTTGGCAGACATTAGCCCATCGGCTATGGTAAATTCCTTGCTAGAGTCAAAGACTCCTGCCATTTTTGGTAAACCACCATACACAGTCAAGGCCTGTGGGAAGTCATGGGGGAAAAGTTCCCAGGAACAACCACATTATAATATTGTAGGTTGTACATGAAAACGAAGCCCAACTTGGAAGTGCCAATTTTTGATCATAAGCATTTAAATAATATTCATACAGGACTTACACAGAACCAATTATCTAGTAGCCGCTGTCAACCCACTATAGATAGTGTATATTTTGATCTGTGTAGGTAAGTCCTGATCTAGTGAAAGCGATCGCCTGGCAAATTCAAAATGGGACAATTCTCAATTTTTAACTTTTAGATATCTGTACCAGGCAAAGTATAAACAGATAGAAAGTATAATCAATAAAAAACATAGAATTTTGAAATTATCCCAACGTTTCATCACAAACATAATTCCGGTAAGGCACAAAACTATTTGCCAAGGAATTGCGATCGCAGTTGCCAGCAAATCCTGTTGGTTCTCTAGTGTGATTTTTTCCCTGAGATAATGGGGCACATTAGTGGCGATCTGCTTCCAGAAACCAAAGGGGCGAGTGATAGTATAGAAATTCTCCAGGACTAACCTTTCTGTTGCTGGAGTTAACAGAGTTCCAACAATGCATCCTGCTAAAGAACAACTACTAGGAATTAGAAATTGGATAAATTCGGCAATTTGCAGATCCAGTAAAGAAGGTAAGACGATGGCCTTAGTAATAATTGCGGCTATCATGCCAGCGGCAATACCCGTAGCGAATCCATAGCCATTAAACCGCCACCAATACCATCTTAACAGCAGAGGAACCGCCAGACCTGTGCCCAGTCCCAAAGTCAACCATCCCCAAATTTCATTGATATTGGAGATACTGAAGCTAAATAGTAATCCTACCATAGCTATGATTACCGATGCCCAACGACTTTGAAACATCAGTTTGCGGTTATCAGCTAGGGGATCAAGGTAAGCTTGATAAATATCTTTCACCCAGTAAGCAGCACCACCATTAATTAGGGAGTCAAAAGTAGACATTCCGGCGGCAATAAAACAAGCTAATATCAATCCTTTAATTCCTACTGGTAGGTAAGTAGCAATGACTGTTGGTAAGACCAGTTCTGGGTCAGAAATTACTTGGTTAGTAATGCCGTAATTAATGCCCAGGATTGCAAAAGCTGTTACTAAAGGCCAGCGAAAGGAAAGCAAAAAGATCCACCACAGGGACATTAACCCCACTTCCCGATCGCTTTTGGCAGCAAAGTATCGCTGCATCATATAACCACCGATACCCCCAAACCCTTCCATTAATACCTTCAGTAGATAGAAGCAAAGGATAGCGCCGAATAAGTTGAAACGGCCATAGTCTCCTGGCAAGTCTACTTTCATGGAGGGGAATATACTACTCCACTCCCTAAAATTCCACTCCTGCAATTGATTAGTGCCTGGAATAGAGATAGCAAATGTTTCGGGGAGAGGGGGCAGTTGGATGGCGATCGCGCAGATATAGATGATGGCAAAAAAAATCAATACTCCCTGAAATAGGTCTGTTAAGACTACCCCATAAAAACCACTGATAACAGTGTAGATCAATGCCAGGAAGATAATGATAATTGAGGCGAGGCGCGCATCGACCGCGATAAATTCTCCTAAGAATTTGCCCCCACCTATGGCAAAATAACTAATTCTACCAATGGTCAAGATAATAGCAGCAATGGCACTAACTATGCGGGCGATATTTCCTTCTCGTCCGACTCCAAAACGTAAATGCATCCACTCTGCTAAGGTCATAACTTGGGCTCGACGATTCCATTTGCCCATAAAAATCATGAACATTGCTAGAATTAAGGCAATGCCACCCCGGAGTTCCAAAAAAAATCCCTTTGTTCCCAAGGCGTAGACTAAAGCCGTTATCAACATTGTTCCGGCAATGTCTGTATTGGAAGCCATTCCGGAAGCTCCCAATACCCACCAAGGCATATTCCGATCACCCAGAAAATAAGAGTCTATACCAGCGGAGGCTTTTCGCTGGAGAAATATGCCAAACAGAACAATTGCGAACAGGTATAACCCGACGATAATATAATCAATTAAATGCATAAACTACTGCTCTCTAAAACTGAGACAAAGGGTCGTATAGCTCTTGACAATCTGATGTTGACTTCCTGTTGAACCTTATACGGTCTATGGCTAGTCATCTACAGGTATTGATAGGTCTTGCCCAACCACATTTATCAAATTAATACTTGATTTAAATCTTGAACTAGTGAAGCTCTCTCCGGTTAAATCAGAGATGATAACGGGAGCTTCTAAAACAGAGACAATTTCTACGTCGTTTGCTGAAGTTTATTTTTTCATAGACTGGCTAATGTCTTACGCCTCCACAAGCAGACAAGATAATGCCCACCTCCTTTAATCCTTTATGTAATATGTTAATTGCTGTATTATATAAGAATAAGTCAATTAGATGAGTTTACCCTGTACCAAGAGGTAAAGATAACACCAATGTTTTTATTTTAAATACAAATCCCAGAACTAAAATCTTTACTACATTTACTCTCAGGAAAAATACAGTTGATAAATATTAGACATTTCTTAGCAGTTACTTGGTCAAAAGTTAGTGGAACAAAATGTTTTTCTCTATCTCTCAAGCAAAACACCTGAGAAAGTGGATTTTTTTAATCTTTTAATTACGTCTACATTCAATCAAACTGTTAAGGTATGGTTTATAAGTAAATAATTTAACTTAAATTGAAAAGTTCAACTTTTTAGGCACTGCTACGTGTAATTCCTGAAATTCCTGGTTATTTATAAGTTGATCTACTATAACTGCTTTGCTCAGAAATGCTTATGTCATAAGATATTTGCGATTTCAATAGGGTTTGTAAATTTTTACTTTTTGCTTTGAAATCACCAGAAGGTTAGCGCGTGATGTGCGTGCAGAGATGAATGGTAAGTATATAATTATCACATCAATAATTATATACAAATCTTAATAGTTTATCCAGTAGACATTTTGGTTAAATTTAGTTATAATAAAAATAAAAAAATCAAGAAAAGCTTTGCTAGTAATTGAGGCTAAATTAAAAGGCACCCAAAATCAATACAAAGTTTTAGATGAAATGATTCTTACAGGTCAATTCATGGTTAAATAGCTGTTTGCGCTATTGGATAGACAATAAAAACGTCAAACAGAAGGATTTACAAAAACTTTGTGCAATGCTTGCATACATATAACAATTTTCCTGAGTGGTATTTTGAATAATTCTCAAGCAGAGTCCAACAGACCCAATTTAGGAACTCATGTTTTGAAGTTGGGCTGAACTATCGGTCTGTGGCGGAGCAATAACTCAAATGCAAACGTTTGAAGTATTAACATAATTAATAAAGATATGAAAAAACTACTGTCTTGTCTACTATTAAGTGTCGCAGCTACATCTGCACTGACAACCTCTGCTCAAGCTGGGACTTTCTATGTGTCAACTAACGATAATCAGATTGGCGCATTCGATGACTTAACTGGATCTTACACTCAGCTAGCATCAACTCCAACTTTTACTGATATTGCTCTCTCGCCTTCGGAGCAACTCTTCGGTATTACTTTCAATAAACTATATTCAGTAGATTTAGATTCAGGAACAAATAACTACGTTGGTCGTTTAGGAAAAGGAAAAAGCCTTAATGCTCTAGGTTTTAGCAATGATGGCAAGCTTTATGGCACAGGGGGTTCCAGTTTCTACTCTATTGACACTAGCTCGGGAAGAGCATCGCGTATATCTTCCAACTCAGGTTTTTCCAGTAGTGGGGATATTGTTTTTGATGCGGCTCGCGATATTTTTTGGGCAACCTCTGTTGGCGATTCACTATGGAGTATTACACGAGATGGTGTAGGCACAAAAATTGGTGATATTGGATACGGAGGAGTTTATGGTCTTGCTTTTGGTGATGATGGATCCCTATTTGGCTATACTGCAAATCAAGACCAACTTGAACTTGATCTAGGAACTGGTGTTGGAACTTTCGTCAGGAAAATTCCTGGCTTGAATTCTCAAGAAATCTGGGGAGCTACCTCTGAGGCAGATGGAACAGCAGTTCCAGAACCAGGAATGACTCTAGGGTTACTATCTGTAGGCGCATTATTTGTAGGTTCCCGACTGCAGCGCAAGTAATCTAATTGCTTTGGCTCATTATTAAGAAACTGGGTGTTTGGAAGACATATGTCACTATAATTTTCCATAATGTTTTAGATTGGAGCCAGGGCAAAATTTTCTCAATTTTTATAGTTATTATGCAGCAGTTTTCAGATTAATGAACTCAGTACAGACATTGTATAGAAAACCCCTAAATTTCCCATACTCTAGTATTCCCCTACTTCCTCCAAGACAAAATCCTCTACTACTAAGCAAGGATGATAAATAATTTTAGTAGCACGTCGGTCTCTTTGATCGCAAGTTACCATGACATCAGGATAATAAAAAGGCCTTTTTCCTGATACTCCCAGTTTGGCATCCGCCATTAATACTTTACACCCTTTACCCCGCATCTGAGCTTTTAAGGCCGTCGCCAAATTAAGACTAATCTCATTATAAGGAATAGTTCCCCCAGTCATAGCCAAAACCTGACTGTTCATATATCCATATTTAATCGGTTGTTTCTCCTCCCAGTCAAGGTATTCTTGGGGAATCATTTTATCTAGTTTGGGAACTGTTACTATTGTTTTTGTCCTGGTAATTAAGGTTTCGATTTAATTTTAGCAGATTCGGGCTTTCTCTTGTTTGCTGCTGCTAGGCTTAGTCTTTTTCTAACGAAATACTTCACAAATATGTCGGGTAGGGAAACAGAGAGGCTGGGCAAACGTTCGATACTTCCCAATACTAATGCGAACAACTAAGCCTAGAAGTGCAATTTTTTTCTGATCAACACTTAATAAAACCTGACATTATCGAATTTCAGCAACTATTTTTCCTCTTACATGACGACCTTTCAAACGATTTAATGCTTTCGGTATTTCCTCCAAACTAATTACTTCAGTTAACATCGGACTAACTTTCTTTTCTCTTACTAATTCTCCCATTTCTCTCCCCATTTTTCCTAAATCTTGAATCGCTTTTTTATCCCCAGATAAATAAGCACCTCCTAAAGCAATTTGATGGATAGAAGCAGCAAGACTAAAAGATTTGAAATTACTAAAATCAGGCAAAGCAGCAATACAAGCAATTCCACCATTAAATGCCAACATTTTCAAACCTGTTGTTGCAGTTTCCGAACCAACCGTATCTAAAATAGCATCAACACCACGGTCGTTAGTAATTTCCTTGACTCTTATAACTACATCCTGATTTTTATAATCAATTAAATGCTTTGCTCCCAACTTTTGCACATAATCAAAATTACTCTGAGAACAAGTTGTAATCACCTCCAAACCTGCCAAAGATGCTAACTGGAGGGCAAAACTACCAACTCCACCAGCACCACCATGAATTAAAATAGTTTGTTTTGATTGAATATGCAAACGGTGATGCAAAGCATGGTAAGCAGTGAAACCAGCACAAGGAATAGCAGCAGCTTTTGTAAAAGAAATACCCTCTGGAAGTGGAGCAACTGCTAAAGCGTTAGCATTAGTATATTCTGCATAAGCTCCTGGTTTAGATAAATTTCCATGATAATAAACCTGCTCTCCAACCTGCCATTCAGTCACATCAGTACCGACAGCATCCACAACCCCTGCCACATCTAACCCCAAAATAAATGGATAACTCCATGTTGAAAAACCCCCAGCAGCAAGTTTGTAGTCAACAGGGTTTAGTCCGACAGCATGAACTTGTACCCGTATTTCCCCTGCTGCCGGTTGTGGTAAAGGTATTTCTGTAATATATAAACTATCAGGAATTCCCGGTTTTTCTAAAACTAATGCTTTCATCTTTACCTCCTGATCAAAAACTAAAATTGAATTGTAATTTTACCAAAATGGGAACCTATTTCCATATAACTTAGTGCTTCTGGAGCTGACTCAAATGGAAAAATGCGATCACAGACCGGATGCAACTGAGAAAGATCTATCGCCCTATTCATCGCTTCAAACATTTGACGGGAACCCACAAAAATACCATGTATCCGAACTTCTTTCATGAGTGCAGGTAAAATATTAAATTCTGCTTGCGCTCCTGCCAATATACCTATTAAACTTATTTGACCTCCTATCTTTACTGCTTTTAAAGACTGACTCAAAGTCTTGGCTCCACCAACTTCCACAACATAGTCAACTCCAGTGCCCTCAGTCAAGGCTAACACTTGTTTTTCCCATTTAGGTACAGATTTATAATTAATCATATCAGATGCACCCAACTGTTTCACCCGCGCTAATTTTTCATCACTACTGGAAGTTGCGATGACTCGTGCTCCTGCCATCACTGCAAACTGTAAGGCAAATAAGGAAACTCCACCTGTTCCCATTACTAATACTGTTTCCCCTGGTTTTAAACCAGCTTCTATTAAAGCGTGCCAAGCTGTTACTGCCGCACAAGGTAAAGTAGCTGCTTCTATATCAGATAAGTAAGATGGAATATTTACCACTCCATCTTCCGACAAAATTACATATTCTGCTAACATTCCGTCAATTTCACCACCCAAAGCTGACCTGGCTGCTTCTCTAGTCAAGTTACCAGATAACCATTTCTGCATAAAAATGCTAGCAACTCTATCTCCAGGTTTCACTTTAGTGACACCTTCCCCCACTGACACAACCTCTCCAACTCCATCAGAGCATGGAATAACAGGTAGAGGTAGATGGGGGTTGTAAGCACCTTTAACCATTAAAATATCTCGATAGTTAAGGGAGACAGCTTTAACTTTCACTAAAACTTCTCCAAATTTTGGTTCTGGTTGTGGTCTTTCAGTACAAACTAAGTTGCCAAATTCTCTAACTTCAAAAGCTTTCATAAAATTATCTCCAAAGTTTGCGTATGACAAAATACTTAATTATTAATCTGGTTAAGTATTTATTTACTTATAGAAGGAAGGCAGAGGGTAGAAGGGAATATGATATTAAATTAATTAATATCTTTCAGGTTTGATCAGGGGAAACCCTATTGTTTTTTCTACCAACATCTAAAAAAAAATTAGGCGTTACTGATGGCTATGTATGATCTCATAAGTTATTGAAGTTTCGCGGTTGATCATAAACTTGAAAATTATTCAGGGCGATGACTTATTTTCTTCTTTCTTACTTTCATCGGACTGCTTCAACCTCCAACCTTTTTTTACAGCTTGTCGAGCGCGACCAATAACTAAACTATCATCTTCCACATTCTTTGTCACTACCGAACCTGCAGCTACTGTCACATCTTCTCCTAAAGTTACAGGAGCAACCAGTACACTATTTGACCCAGTTTTCGAGCGATCGCCTATTTTAGTCTTATGCTTTTTCACCCCATCATAATTAGCTGTAATAGTGCCAGCGCCAATATTTACTTTTTCTCCCAAAGTCGCGTCCCCCAAATAGGACAAATGAGCTGCATTAGAGCGATCGCCAACCGTTGCTTTTTTCAATTCCACAAAATTGCCAATTCGACAGTGAGAACCCACCTGAGAGTCACCCCGTAAATGTGCATAAGGACCAATACGAGTATTGTCGGCCACCATACTATCAGAAATCACAGAGTACAAAACCGAAGTATTTTTACCTATATGACTATTTTCAATCAAACTTCCCGGCCCAATGCGACTACCAGAACCAATTATACTCGAACCCCGAATATGAGTTTGTGGTTCAACAATCACATCCTGCTGTAGTAAAACTGTATCATCAATTGTAATACTATCAGGGTCTATCAACGTGACTCCGGCCTCCATCCAATCATCTTTGACCCGCACCTGCAAAATTTCATGAGCTTTAGCTAAATGTTTACGGTTATTAATACCAAAAATTTCTTGATAGTCATTCACATCAACTGCCATGACAGGGTCAAGAAGAGGAACCACATCTGTTAAATAATACTCTTGTTGGTCATTGTCTGCTTTTAGTTTAGGCAATATATTTGCTAAAGCAGGCCAGTTAAAACAGTAAACTCCGGCATTAACGCGATGGTTTTTTGTTTGGGCAGCAGTACAGTCTCGCTCTTCTACTATTTGAGTCACAAAATTATTTGTATTACAGAATATTCTACCGTAACCTTTAGGATTAGGAAGATTAGCAGTCAAGATAGTCGCTGAATTTTTATTTTGCTGATGGGTATCAATTAACTGCTTAATAGTTTCGGGTCGTAATAATGGTACATCTCCATTTAAGACCAGCAGCTCCTCAGAAAAATCTTTCAGATAAGGTAATAATTGTTGAATAGCATGACCAGTTCCCAATTGTTCCGTCTGTTCTACAAATTCTAGTGTAGGAGTATTATCATTATCAATATTATTGTTATTATCTAGGAGAGACTTTTGTACAAGGCCCCCACGATAACCAACTATTACCATTATTTTTGATGGTTGAATAGAAACACAACTTTTGATAACTCGTTTGACTAAAGTACAAGAACCTAATTGGTGTAATACCTTAGGTAAGTCTGACTTCATTCTAGTGCCACGTCCAGCCGCTAAAATTGCTACCGCTACCATAATTTTTGAATTATTTGCTTTCTGAATTGAGAAACGTTTAATCACGAATCTACAGTATTTATATTCTCATATTTGACTGACAATTAGAGCTATGGGAGTAGAAAGTAAGAAACATCTTATCAGAGTAGGTTTTTTACTTTGCAGCATTAAAGACTTTTTGATACATCCCTAAATTTTTATGAGGTATCAGTTTTCCTTGTTTCTACTGCCTTGTCTACTTTCCCCTAGTGTCGTCTTTGGTTTATCCTATTATCTCTTTTCTATGAGAAACTTTTTGTGGTAACTCAAAAATTTTTATGGCTGCATTATTACTTTTAACTTTTAACTTTTCTAGACCAGCGTTTTTTCCAATGAGATGTCGGTTCTAAGGATGATTTTTGTTGTTCTAACTCACGGCGATGCGCAATAATTTCACTAGAGTCTGATAGTTGTGGGTCACGGTAAGGAATACTAGCCCGAGTAAGTAAGTGTTCTTTTTCCTTGTCTGAAAGTGGGGGTAAATTTTGAGCCACAAAACTGGCCACTGTTCCTGGCGATCGCCTACCTACTGGTATTGTAGAACCAATTTTTAAACCAGCTTCAAGTAATGCTGTTCTGACTGCTGCAGAACAGGAATATGTTGCCAGAATACCATCAGGCTTTAGACAACTACTCACTAAAGATAAAAATTCTACTGTCCAGAGTTGAGGACAACTGGGTGGTGAAAAGGGGTCTAGAAATATAGCATCTGTATGGAAGCTAAAATTACTTAATTGTTGAATAGTTGTCCTTGCATCTCCTATTAGGAGCTTGGCCTCTATTTTCTCTGTTTGTAATTCATGGGTTTGGCCATATGTAGATAATAATTCTGGCACAGGATCAGGCCAATTATCTAAAAGACCTTTGGCGATCGCTGCTTTTGGTACTTCTGGGTCTAACTCTAGTCCTACCTGTATGATTTTGCAGCTAGGGTTAATTCTCCAAATAGCTGCCAAAGCTGAAGCTGTATTATATCCTAGTCCATAACAAACGTCAAGTAAATAAACTACAGATCTATCTACTCTAGATAATAGTTGAACTGGATCAACAAATTTATATTCTGCTTCTTGTTGAGCGCCAAAATAAGAGTGAAAGGTTTCACCAAATTCGGGAGAAAAAAAGGTCCATGAGCCATCTGCTGTTAGTTGTGGTATAAATCTGTAATCTTTCAATTCTTCCTCCTGAACATTAATTATCATGAACAAACCGAAAAAATACTACTTACCAATATGTTTTCGTCATCCTAGTTCTTGCTTAAAAGCTTTAATTATGCTTTATTTTTTGACTTTTATTATCACCATAATTAGAGATTTTGAACTAGGAGTATATTTTGAGGAACAACTCGGGGGCAGTTTAGAAATATTGGTTTGTTTGAGTATTATTATTTTATTTTTTTGGATTCCTGTTTTTGCATTTGCACATCATTTTTTTATTTTATTCTTTCATACTATTCGGCAAACTTTTTCTAAAAGATATCGTTATAATTTATTTTTTTTTCCAGTGACTATAAGTTGGTGGAAAGCTTTATATAGCTGGTTAGTTACTATTATTAGTACCTTAGCAGCTATTTTAGTATCTACATTGATCCTACCTTGGTTTAACCTAAATTACACAGTTTTTATCTTAGAAAACAATCGTTTTTTATATCCTAATTCAGTTATTGATAAGTTGCTTTTATTTGTATTTGTTAGTGTTTGGCTAATAGTCGCTACTAAATTATATCAATTTGAATTTATATCAAACAAAAAAAATATGTTAAGTAAAAAAAATCATTATGCTCCAGCTAAAACTTCCAAAGTTTATCCCAAAAATAAAAATAAACCCCAAATTAATGTTAATAATCTAGATAATCAACCAGCAAAATATAGCACTTATTATGGAGTAAACAAAATCAAAAAATCACAACGTCCCCGTAATATTGTCTACAGTAAAAAACCAAATAAATCTCAAAATTCTTATATAAAAAAAATACAGAAAACTATTAAACGTAATTTTTTAATATTACTAATTCTTCCCATACTTGGATTAGGTATATATTGGTTTTCTACATGGAAATTAGTTTCTAAAACTGCTGTAGTTGTAGAAAATGAAATTCCTTCGTCAATACCAAAAAAAGTTAATTCTGAAAACCCAGAAGTTAGAGAGGTAAAAACTAAATCTATATCTCTATCTTCTCCAGGAAAACAATCTGCATCCGTGACGACAAAAACTATTGTTTTACCACCACCTGACCCATTTATATTAGCAGTTAACCGAGCTATGAATGCAGCAGAAATGGCACAGTCTGCCCAATCTAAAATAGAATGGGAAGCAGTAGCAAGTCAGTGGCAAGACGCAACAGAATTAATGAAAATTGTCCCTCCATCTCATCCTAAATATAAGAAAGCTAGAAAAAAAATTAACGAATATCAAAGTTACACTAATTATGCTATTAGAGTGGGGAAAACTAATAGGTAAAGGTAAAACAAAGGAAGAAAAAGAGAAATAATACTAATTTATCAAATATTACTAGAGTTACAGCTTATGCAGAAAAGTCGTAAATAGAATCTGATCAAGATAGAGAGTCTTATGTCACAATAACGATGAGCTTTAGTTATTAACTATTGGGAATGAAACTCATAGCTGAATGCTTACGATATAGCATTTATTCAGTTACTAAATTACAATGATTTTTCTTATTTTCTACTACCTTTTTTTCTCTGTAATAATTTTGCACACAAAGTGCCGACCTGCTCACTATTCCCTAAAACAAAGGTAATTAATGATGGTTCAGTATAGATTTATTCAGCTTGCCAGACAAGGAAATTCTAAAGCGATCGCTACCCTATTAAATAATAAATTACATTCTAAAGGTATTAATGCAAAAGTTAGTGTAGTTAATAATTGCTTATACATACTCCTAGAATCTGATGAACTGCCAGAGAGAAGTATAATTATATATATAGTCAGAAATCAACTACTAGAAGTAAAACTGGATGCAATTAAAATAGTCAAATTATCGTTCAAAAGATACATTGATAAGTATCCTACCTGGGGTCAAACATTAGATTTAAAGTTAAACTCTTTATCTAGTTTAAAATTAGCTAGTTCTTCTGATAATAAACAAAGTGTATTTTCTCAAAAAAATAAAATTAATCCCATCAAAAATCAACGTTTAAATAATCTCAGAATAAGTATCCTAACTTTAGGGATAGTTATGATAATATTATTTATATCTTTAGTTGTTTTTATTGGGAAAAATTTAGTAAAGCAATCATCACAAACTCCTAACAGGGGTACAACTTATCCAGAAGTATTACCAACAGAATAAAACCTAATTTAACATGAACATAACTAGTACAAATCTCTTGATTGATCCTGAGTGGCTGGCCAATCATCTGAGTGACCCAAATCTAATTATTATTGACTGCCGTTTTTCCTTAGCAGATCCAGAATTAGGCAACAAACAATATCAAGAAAGTCATATCCCTGGTGCATTCTATTTAGACCTCAACCAAGACCTTTCCAGCCCTGTACAAAAACATGGTGGGCGTCACCCACTACCTGATCCTAATCAACTGGCACAAAAATTAGCAACAATAGGTGTTAAATATCAAGAAACTCTCATAGTAGCTTATGATGATTCTCGCTTTGCCTTTGCTTCCCGTTTATGGTGGTTATTAACATATATGGGCCACGAAAAAGTAGGTCTTTTGGATGGCGGTTTTTCTGGGTGGCAAAAAGAATATTCAGTTACAAATAAAATTCCTACTCAAAATCATGGTTTTTTTCAACCTCAAATTCAACAAAAAATGGTGGTAGATATAGAAACAGTTAAAGCCAAAAAAGATTTGTCGGGAGTTGTTTTAGTTGATTCGCGAGATAGCGATCGCTACTTAGGAAAACATGAACCTATTGACCCTATTGCTGGTCATATTCCAGGGGCTATTAATTATCCTTGGAAACAAGTTACTGGTGACAATAGCAAGGCTAAAGTTTCGGAACAAGTTTCTCGTTGGAAAGAGGTAAAAAATGCTGAGGATATTGTTGTTTATTGTGGTTCTGGTGTGACTGCCTGTGTAAACTTATGGTCCTTAAAAATAGCTGGTATTAATACAGGAAAACTTTATGCAGGTAGTTGGAGTGATTGGTGTTCTTATTTGCTAGATAATTAAGTAAAGTAATAAATAGTAATTAAAAAAATAATAATATTATCTATGGTTGAGTATTTTACTATTAGAAAATCAAATATAAAAATCTAGAAATTAACTATGTAGTGAAGACTTAATATAATAAATATTTATAGTTTAAAATGTAGTCTTTTATATAAATTTATAGTTAACTTTTATGTCTCTATATATTAATTTTTATAGATTACATATTTGAACTTTTATTGAGCCATAAAATTACTGAATATAGCAAAGTTTTTTTTTAGATATTTCAGAAGCGATAACTTGTGAAAATATAAGTTTTATTGGATAAATCCTGAATAGTGTTGGCGGTAAAAAAGTTGTTAGAAAGTTGTTAGTTGGTAATGAATATTTTCCCCTTGATCAGGACTTACACGAAACCCTTATAATTTTAATTATGTATAGTGTTATAATTTTTTCTACTTGGGAACTACCCACTGTTCAGGTTAATATTACTGTACATTGTTAAACATTTGAAGTCTACTCATAATATCGGAATAAGGAAAAAAAAATCTTGAAAATGCTAATATAAAGTTAAGCATAATCTCAGATTCAAAACCAATTTATTCAATCATTAAAAACCATACTTATGAATATAAAAAACAAAAAAAAATTGATTTTTATTCTCTCTGTGTGTGTCACTACTTGCATTTATATTACACTAACTTTCAATCCTTCTTGGTCAGCTACTGAGAAAAATCAAAATCAATTAAATAGTGTAGTTCCTTTATGGAACAACTTAGGAAATATCCACCATAAAATTACAACAACTTCTCCTCAAGCTCAACGTTATTTCGATCAAGGTTTAACCTTTATTTTTGGCTTCAACCATGCTGAAGCTAAACGTTCTTTTCAACAAGCTACTCAAATAGATTCTGATTGTGCTATGTGTTATTGGGGCATGGCTTTATCAGAAGGTCCTAATATTAATGCTCCAATGAATCAAGAATCTATTCCTACTACTTATAAAGCTATCCAAAAAGCTCAAAAACTTTCTACTAAAACTACTCCTATAGAACAAGTTTATATTAAAGCTTTATCTCAAAGATATTCTGATCAAAATTTAGAAAATCGTCAACCTTTAGATATGGCTTATGCTAATGCCATGAGAGAACTTTCTCAACAATATCCTAGTGATTTAGATGCAGCAACCCTATTTGCTGAATCTTTAATGGACTTAATGCCCTGGAATTACTGGCAAGAAAATGGTGAACCTCAACCTTTAACAAATGAACTGGTTAAAACATTAGAATTTGTATTAGAAAAAAATCCAAATCATCCCGGAGCAATACATTATTATATTCATACCCTCGAAGCTTCTCCATATCCAGAAAAGGCAGAAAAAGCAGCCGATCGTCTCAGTAATTTAGTTCCGGCTTCTGGTCATTTAGTACATATGCCGTCTCATCTTTATCTCAGAATTGGTCGTTATCATGATGCAGCGAGAGTGAACCAAAAAGCAATTAAAGCAGATGAAAAATTTCTAGCAACTTCTCAACAAAAGGGATTATATTCAGCACTTTATTATCCTCATAATATTCATTTTTTCTGGTCAGCAGCTAGTATGGAAGGACGTAGCGAAGATGCAATTAAAGCGGCTAGAAAATTAGTAGATAAAGTTTCTCTTCTGGAAGTTAAGCAAATTCCTTTTTCTGAAATTTTTCTACCTACTCCCTATTTTTCCTTGGTGCAATTTGGTAAGTGGGATGAAATTCTTACTGAATCTCAACCATCAAATGAGTTTCCCTTTACCATGGCAATGTGGCATTATGCAAGAGGTATGGCATGGGTTGGTAAGGGAAATTTAGAAAATGCTGAATTTGAGAATCAAAAAATTAAAGACTTATTACAAAATTCAGAATTTAGTAGTTTAGAAACAGCAAATGTTCCTGCTACAAATATAATTTCAATTGCTAATCATTTATTAGTAGGAAAAATGGCAGAACTAAAACAGAAAAATAAAGAGATGATTTCTGAATACCAAACTGCTGTAAAACTTCAAGATAATTTACCTTATATGGAACCTCCTTATTGGTATTATCCTGTGCGTCAATCTTTAGCTGCAGCTTTGTTAAAGTTAAATAGGGAACAAGAAGCAGAAGCAGTTTATCGTAAAGATTTACAACAGCATCCAAATAATGGTTGGTCTTTATATGGGTTAGTAGAAAGTTTATCAGCACAAGGTAAACAAAAAGAAGCTGCAGAAGTTAAACAAGAGTTTGAAAAAGCTTGGTCTGAAGCAGATATTAAATTAACTAGTTCTGAGCTTTAAAATTGGTTATCTAAAGTAATTTATCATCCAGAGTGTATACTAAAACAAAAAAAAATTTTTATTTCACCAGTGTGGGAATTTCTATCTAATATTACATCTCACATTCCCTACTTCATTCCAAGAATAGAATAGCTAGGAACGTTGCATATAACCTCCCTACAGAAGAACAAGAAATATACTCTCCGGTAAGCCCTACCAGGAGGAGAACTCGGATGTCTTTTTCCTTTTATTTTTCTTTATGGGAGTTCCCAAAATACTAACTTTTTCAGCTTGAATGACTGAAAACTAAGTACTTAAGTCATGAAAAAAAGCCTCAGACCAATATGAGTGATAACTTTTATATTTAATCAACAAGAAAAAATTAGTATTTGCCTTTCTTCTTTGTTGTTCTTTTTCCCTTTTTTTTTGATTTATTTTGATTAGCTATTTCACAAAATTAATCATATCAAAATAGTCAAAAATCAAAATAAATATAAGGCAAACCTTCTGGCGCCAATAACCAAACAAAAAAGAAAAATACAGGTACTAATAAAACTTTTAACTGCCAATTTAACTGTAATTTTAAACCCCAATGAAACCAATAATTAATCGCCATAACCATCACAACCCCACCAATTAACCACACCAACTGTAACCTTTCTAAACCCATTGCTTCCAGATAAACTTTATCCACAAATTGAACATCTGCATCATAACCCCACCAATGATAAATTACCCACATAGAATCTCTCAGATTTGGTAATCTAAAAAATATCCAACCCCCAAAAACCATACTCTGAGTTAACAACCAACTCACCAAAATTCCTAACCAACTTTCCCAGATTTTCTCGGCATTAATTTTTTTAGAAATTGCCTCTACTAAACGATGAATTACTAATGCTAAACCATGTAAAATACCCCAAACAATAAAACCCCAACTAGCACCATGCCAAATACCAGCAATTAACATCAAAATTAACAAATTTAAACAAGTACGAAATAACCCTACCCTGGAACCTCCTAAGGGAAAATACAAATAATTTCTCAACCAATTTCCTAAAGTCGTATGCCACCGGCGCCAAAATTCGGAAATACTTGTACTAAAATAAGGAAAATCAAAATTTTGTGGCAAACTTAAACCCATTAAGAAAGCAGTGCCACGAGCTATATCAACATAAGCAGTAAAGTCTAGATAAAGTTGTAATCCATAGGCAACAGTTGCTAACCACAAATCACCACTTCCTGCTCTTTGCAAATTACTAAAACTGAGCTCTACAAAAATTCCTAAATTATCAGCTATTAAAGCTTTTTTTACTGCCCCAGTTGCAATTAACCAAATTCCTTCGGTTATTTGTTCTAAACTTGGGAATTTTAAGGCTGGTATTTTAACTGAAACTTGACTATCTTTTTTGCTAGTCATTCCTAGCTGATTTTGTAGATAATGATAGCGAGTAATTGGACCAGAAATTAGTTTGGGAAAAAATAATTTATAAGATGTAAATTCTAGTAAAGAAGTAGCGGCAGGGGCACCTCGATAAATATCAATTAAATAAGCTAGACATTCAAAACAAAAAAAACTTAGTCCTAAAGGAGCTATCAAATTATTTTTAACGGAAAATGCAGTTTCTAACATCAAAGGTTGATTGTAAAAAATGCCAATGCTATTAAGTATAAAAGGTATATATTTAAAGCTTAATAAAAGTAAGATATTAGAAACTATACCTAACCACAATAATAGTAAGCGACCTCGGTTCCATTTTGTATTGGCAATGCGCCAGTCTTTGGGTTCCCCAATAGCTTGAGCGAGGTAAAAATTTAATAGGGTAATTATGAATAGCAGCGGAATATATTGGGGTTGAATTGTAGCGTAGAAAATTAAACTGGCAATTAAGAGGATAAATACTCGCCAAGACTGTCGTGGCATTGACCAGTAGATTCCTAATACTATTAATAAAAATAGAGCATAGTTAAAGGAGATAAAAGTCATTTCAGTTATCAATTATCAGTTATCAGTGATTAATTATTAGTTATCAGTACTTCTGGTCATCTCATTACTTTAATTCTTACTTTTGACTTTTAACTTTTTATTTTTGACTTTTGGCTTATAACAATTATGCAAATTAAGCTAAGATTATTATATAGTATGTATTACAGCTAATAATAAAAAAAAAATCTCAAATACTTGTCAAAATTATATCTAGTCTGCTACTATAATAAAAGTGAAAAAAAGCCGGGATAGCTCAGTTGGTAGAGCAGAGGACTGAAAATCCTCGTGTCGGCGGTTCAAGTCCGCCTCCTGGCATTCATCTATATAATTCTTTCCATTTCTTACTTTGTTTATAGTAAATTTTTTTACTAAGATGAAGGAGTCTTAATTCATTAAGAAATAGGACATTTATAAACTTGTTGATTTATTGGCCGAGCTTTTTACCTCACTAATTACTGAATAATTGGCTATATGGCATCTATATGTGGCCAAAAAAAGAGTTCTAATCCACTTTTATAGTCAACCCGTTTTTTAATGTCTGTTCTTTTTCAACATCCATTCATATCATCTCCCCTACTAACCTACTCCCTTACTCCCTTACTCCCTTACTCCCTTACTCCCCAGTAGGGCAAGTCAAATTAGTGGGTCTTCAATTGCTAGTTTTTTAGACTTGGACGATCTACAAGTTGATCAAAAACGTGTCAAATATAGATTTAGTGGTAAACGAGTGAGAAGAAGACTTTATAAAGCTTCAAATGGTCTCAAATACAATGCTGATGTCAATGGAAGTTTAAACATATTACGAAAAGCAATCCCAAACGCTTTTAGCAATGGGATAATGGGTGTTGTAGTTCACCCCGTAATGGTGAGCCTTAATTAAAACTAGGTCAAGGAATATTTTTCTATAGATTTAGTAACTATTAATAAAAATATTAGGACTTACGCAGCACCGCAATATATACAGGACTTAGGCAAAGACACTATACTATAGCGCATGAGGATTTCGATGAAATTGCTGCTGTCTGAAGTATATGAACTTTAACCAGGCAGATGCGGAGGATGCTCTAAGTGAGGCCATGGTGAAGGCATGGGATAAGGTGCGGAAGTTCGCTGGGAAAATCGCTAATTTGTCAGCTTGGTTGACGACCCTGACTCGGAATTTATGTCTGGATATCATGGGCAAACGTTCTCGGGGTGCTATAGGTGTAGATGATATAGAGTAGATGGGATACGTACGCTTAAAGAGACCGAGGGTCTTGATGATCCTGATGTTATTATGTCAAGTCCCGAAGTACGCGTATGGCAGTATTATGTCAGCGCGATCATGGAGAAGGAAGGAAACAATCGAATAATTATCGCAAGGGATACAGAACAGAGGGACCCAAGACCTCCATATTCTGTTGTCAAATTAAAAGATGGTTTACCTCTCGAAGTATTAAAACAGTTCGGCTTCGAAGTAAGCGCCTACAACATAACATGGCGACTGCTGACAATAAACCTCAATGATGGATCCGCACGGATGAAAGCAAGTCGTAGGCGCCAGCGAACTAGCGGGCGGATCGTATAGGGCTTAGAACGGGAAATAAAAAAAATATAAATAGAGCTAGAATATAAGGGATGCTAAGGAATCCCGCGCTGCCTCGTCAGAGCAGCCTCGGGAGGATGTCAACCTAGCAACTCTAACCTCTGAACTCCACTTCTAACCTGAATCAACTAACGGCGAGTTCCATTGAAGAATGGGACTCGCCGTGGTATTTCAGTTATCAGTACCAGCTACCAATATCCCAAAAAATCCTTATTTCACAAAGTAATGTTGGCGAGTTCGAAACGGAATAAGACGATGAGCGACGGAATGAGATGATGAGCGATCGCATCACTCAACAGCAGTTTTCATATCGGTAGACTACAGAGCGGGACGTAACGCGAATACGACATGAAACGCATTTTTGTGTTTGCAACGTCCCTACAAGGTTTTGGTTATAGCGATGTAGTTTATCAATTTGAAAAGCGCTGAATTAAGACCTCAAACGTTCCTGTAACCAACTTTCCAAATCTGCCAAACTATTAAAACTTAAAAACACCTTCACCAAATCTTCCACATCTGCCAAAGGCAAATCTTCTATCTGACTACTAATACCTTCAGAAACCTCTCCAAAACGTTGAGTTATTAATAGCTTGACAAGAGCGATCGTTTGATTAAGCCGTGCTTGTTCTTCTGCATAAGCTATCCGTCCTCTTTCATCTTGCATAGCTATCCCTCGGTTTTCAACTATCTCTAACTCTTCTGGAGTCATATTAATAAAATTAGCCATATTTAATGCCTGTTCTATTTCCGCAACTTCCCCCAAATTCTCTGGTATTTCATCAAAGCTAGCTGCCTCTTGCAGAAAATAAATCCACTTATCCGTCAAATTTTTTAACTCCGACAAACTTTTTTTAAACTTCGGCAGTTCCACAAATATTAACCGCAATTCTTTTTCCAAGCATTTATACTTTTTAGTTTCCTCCTGAAACACAAATTTATTAATATAATCATCTTTATTAATATTATTATCAGTATTTTTAAACAGAATAAAATCCGTAATTGTCAGAGCGATCGCCGGATTTAATCAAGGATAATTCTCCCCTTTATCCAACTGATTAGCATAAGCTTTAGACAAATTGTAAGCCACCCTCTTATTAAAAGCAGTCATTCGTGCCATTTGCATTTCAATAATTACAATAGAGCAGTCAAATAAAACTGCTTTTACATCCAAATAAGTATCTTTTAAACTAATAATTTCACCAGGATTAAAAGGATTAAAAATTGTTAAATCCTTAATAGTTTTTTCTCCATTATAAATAATCGCATTTAGAAAACTAATTAAAATCTCTTTGCTTTGCTCAGAACCAAAGATTTTTTTAAAAGCATAATCAACTTTAGGATTGATAAATTTCATAGTAGTATTGCTCCTTATAAACGTTCCTATAACCAACTTTCCAAATCTGCCAAACTATTAAAACTTAAAAATACCTTCACCAAATCCTCCACATCTGCCAAAGGCAAACCTTCTATCTGACTACTAATCTCATCATTAACCTCTCCAAAACGTTGAGTTATTAAAAGCTTGATAAGAGCAATAGTTTGATTAAGCCGCGCAATTTATTCTGCATAAGCTATCCTTCCTCTTTCATCTTGCAATGCTATTGCCCGACCCTCAACTATCTCTAATTATTCTGGACTCATGTTAATTCTCTGAGCAATATTTAAAGCTTGTTCAATTTCGGCAACCTCCCCTAAAATATCTGGAATATCATCAAATTTTGTAGCTTCTTTAAGAAAATAAATCCACTTATCTGCCAAAGTTTTTAACTCAACCAAAGGGGTAATTATCTCCTGTTTCTAACTCGTTGCCATAGCCTTTAACTAAGTTGTACATTACCCGTTTACTAAAAGCAGTCATCCGTGCCACTGGCATTTCAATGACTACAACAAAACCATTAAATGAAACAGATTTTATATCTAAATAGGTATCTTTTAAATTGATAACTTTACCAGGATAAAAAGGGTTAAAAATTGTCAAACCCTTAATAGTTTTTTTTCATCATAAATTATCGCATTCAGAAAACTAATTAAAACATCTTTGCTTTGCTGAGAACCAAACATTTTTTTTTTAAAGCATAATCAAACTTGGGATTAATAAATTTCATAGTAGTATTTTTCCCTATAAACGTTCCTTTAAGCAACTTTCTAAATCAACCCAACTATTAAAGCTTAAAAATACCTTCACTAAATATTCTAAATATTCTCAAGACAAAACTTATATTTAACTACAGATTGACGAAACTCAGAAATACTTTTATCATCTTTATAGATAGTTAGAGGTTTTTGGTACAGTGCAAATTAGAATTTTATTATTTAGGGCACTTTAAATGCTATTTACTTAATGCCACTTTTACATACTAAAAAAAACCGCCATAATTTAGATATTGTGGCTCAGAGAAAATATGTTTCTAGTATTTAATAACTATCAATAATATCAGCATATAGAAGAGACTATTAAGCTATACAATATATTACTTAATTATTATTACAATAATAACCTTTAGCAGTCAAGAACAAAGATTTATTTACTTTAAATTTTAAAATAAATTTGTGATCAGGTTTATATTTAAGATAATTGGCTTTACTATACCAATGTTGATTTTCGTAAATATGAGGCTGATTTTTACCTGCCACACCATGTGCTTTAAAATCTCTAATTTTTGGTACATTAAAAAAAATTCTCTGCTTAAAAATACTCCTTCCCCTGGAATAATTTTTATTGGTGGTTCTAACTAAAGATTAATGGTTAATTAAGCTATAATAAAATATTGTCCTAAAGTCTAAATTTTAAATGGTTAATCACTCTCCTATAGCTCTTTTTGTTGATGGTCATTCTCTCGCCTTTCGTTCCTACTACGCTTTTGCCAAAAGTCGTAATGGAGGCTTGAAAACTTCTACAGGTATTCCTACAAGTATTTGTTTTGGGTTCCTCAAATCTTTATTAGAAGTAATAAATACCCAAAAACCAGAATATTTAGCGATCGCCTTTGATTTAGGAAAACCTACATTTCGCCACGAAGCTGATAAAAACTATAAGGCAGATCGGCCAGAACCACCAGAAGATTTAATTATTGACCTAGGAAATTTGCAAGACCTTCTCAAAGCTTTTAATTTAACAGTTATTACTGCTCCTGGTTATGAAGCTGATGATATATTGGGAACTTTAGCAAAAAAAGCTAGTGCTACTGGCTTTAAGGTAAAAATTCTTTCGGGAGACCAAGATTTATTTCAATTAATAGATGCAGAAAAAGGTATTAGTGTTTTACATTTACCTGGGGGCAAAGGTAGTATTCCTCAAGAATTTTTTCCTGAAGAAGTTAAGGAAAAATTGGGTATTTTACCTACTCAAGTTGTTGATTATAAAGCTCTTTGTGGAGATAAGTCTGACAATATTCCTGGTGTTAGAGGGATTGGACAAAAAACTGCTGTTAAGTTATTGAATGAATATGGTTGTCTTTCCGAAATTTATGCTTCTCTGGAACAAATTAAAGGAGCAAATAAGAAAAAATTAGTATTAGGAAAAACTGAGGCAGAGCATTCTCAATTTATGGCAAAAATTGAAGTAAATGTGCCGTTAAATATTGACATAGAAGATTGTAAATTTAAAAAGATTTATCCCTCAGAAATTGAACCTATTTTGCAAAAGCTAGAATTACAACATTTTATAAATAAAATTCCCCATTTAGAACAGCAATTTAATAGTTTAGTAGAAGTTAAGTCTGGGCTGGATGAGTCAGGAATTCAGCAGCAAGAAATATCTCAAAATACTTTGGTTGAAATCGGGAGTGATGATTGGTTTTTTAGTGCAGAAGATACAAAAGTAGCTAAACAGCAAACTTCAACAAAATCAAAAATAAAACCTCAAATTGTTGATACTATAGAAAAATTAAACAAATTAGTAAATATTTTAAAAGAACAGAAAAATCCTCATATTCCCGTCGCTTGGGATACGGAAACAACATCTTTAGAACCACGAGATGCAGAGTTAGTTGGAATTGGTTGTTGTTGGGGAAAAAATATGGAAGATGTTGCCTATATTCCTACCGGACATAAAACTGATAAAAATCTGGATAAGGTGACAGTATTAGAGAGTTTAAAACCTGTTTTAGAAAGTAGCGAATATCCAAAAGTATTTCAAAATTCAAAATTTGATAGATTAGTTTTTCGCTGTCAAGGAATTAAATTAACTGGAGTTTTTTTTGACACAATGTTGGCTAGTTATGTATTAAATCCAGAAGCAAAACATAGTCTGGAAGAAATATATATTAGATACCTTAGAAATGTGGGAATAAATTTACAGAGTTATCAGGATGTAGTGTCAAAAAATCAAACTATTGCCGACCTAGATATTCTCAAAGTAGCTGACTATTGTGGTACTCAGGTTTGGGTGACATTTCAGTTAGTAGAAAAATTAAGAACAGAATTAGAAAAAGCCGATAAAAATAAATCTACCGAGAAATCTTTATATCGATTATTAGTGGATGTAGAACAGCCGTTAGAACCTGTTTTAGCAGAAATGGAATTTCAGGGAATTAGGATTGATATTGAATATCTAAAAAAGTTCTCAGTCCAACTAAAAGAAGATTTAGAAGAAATTGAAAAAAGAGCTTTTAAAACTGTAGATAGTCAAGTTTTACAAAAATATCTACAAACAGAAATTCATGAGATAGACTTTAATTCATTTAGTAATCAACAAGAATTAAAAAAAGCAATATCTAGCCCCATACTTAAAGCATATATTACAAAATTATTAAAAGAGCATAGACAAAATCTAGAAAATATTGAAAGCCAAATCAATCAAGTAGAAACCAGGGATTTATTAAACCTTAATTCCCCATCTCAATTAAGTGAACTCTTATTTAGAATACTCAATCAAAATCATAAAAAATCTCGCCGAATAAAAACTGGTTACTCTACAGATGTAGTAGCCCTAGAAAAATTACAAACAGAACCTGAACATCATCCCATTATTGATGAAATATTAAATCATCGAACTTTATATAAACTTTTTTCTACTTATGTCGAAGCAATACCAAGATTAGTTCGTTCCGATACTCAGCGAGTACATACAAACTTTAATCAAACTCAAACAGATACAGGGCGTTTATCTTCTTCTGAACCAAACTTACAAAATATTCCTATTGGCACAAAATTTTCTCGGCAAATTCGTCAGGCATTTCTACCAAAAAAAGATTGGTTATTAGTAGCTGCAGATTATTCCCAAATAGAATTAAGAATTTTAGCACATTTGAGTCAAGAACCAGTCTTAATAGAAGCCTATAAAAATAATCAAGATGTACATACAGTTACAGCTAAATTATTATTTGAAAAAGAGGAAATTTCATCAGAAGAAAGGCGTGTCGGTAAGACTATAAATTTTGGCGTTATCTACGGCATGGGAGCACAAAAATTAGCAAGGTCTGTCAAAATAACAGTCAAAGAAAGCAAACAATTTTTAGAAAAATATAAACAACAATATTCCCTAGTTTTTGCATATTTAGAAAAGTTGAAAAAACAAGCGATCGCTAAAGGTTATGTAGAAACAATATTGGGTCGGCGACGTTATTTTGAATTAGAATCTAAAACTATCCGTGATTTAAAGGACAAAGAACCAGAGGAAATTAATTTACAGGAATTAAAATTCAGTCAAAATGATGCTCAAATTTTAAGATCAGCAGCTAACTCACCAATTCAAGGTTCAAGTGCAGATATTATTAAAATAGCTATGATTAGACTGAACAAAATATTGACAAATTATCAGACAAAACTGTTATTGCAAGTGCATGATGAATTAGTATTTGAAGTTCCACCATCAGAGTTAGAAAAAATGCAACAACTTATTAAATCTACAATGGAAAATGCTGTTACTTTAAAAGTACCTCTAATAGTAGATATTCATGGAGGTAAAAATTGGATGGAGACTAAATAGAGTCTGTTCAATTATCAGTTATAAGATCAAAGTTTAAGCTTGCTCTTTGTAACAAACAAGACTTATAATATTTATCAAAAACTTTTCTATATTTTCTTTCCCTACTCTCCCACTCCCCTATTCCCCTATTCCCCTATTTCCTAGTCCCTATTATTGTACAAAAGTATGTTAAACTCTTGAGTATAGTTAAGTAAAATTTTCCTTCAGTAAATTAATGGGTACTAAAAAATTAGTTTTGGGTATGATAGGTTCCATATTAGGTAGTGCAATTGTTGCTAATGCTGCCAGCGTAGAACTTAGTCTCGAACAAGAACAAGTAATATGTAAATTGAAAGAGACAGTAGAAGCACAAGAAAAAGCTGGTAAAAAACTAGTTTTTTGGCCATTAATTGGAAAAATTAAAGAGAGAGTAGAAGTACCATTTACAACACGATTATCTTCTGATGTATCTTACACTATACTTGGGGTATGTGATAATAATTGTAGTGACTTAAATTTAACTCTAAAAAATCAAAAAGGTGACAAAATAGCTAATGATGAAAAACAAGATGATATTTCGGTAATTTCTTTTACTCCTGCTGAAAATAGTGATTATAAAATCACTGCACGACCAGATAAATGTACAACTGAAAAATGTGACTTTGGCATGGTTTTATTTGCCCCTAAAAGTGTTAATATAGATATAGCATCTGAACTACCAGAGGAATTATATATATTTAAGTTTTGCCAACAAATAAATAAAAATTAATTCCGGAAAAAAAAACTATTTTTATCCAAATCATTAATTAAATTTAATAAAATTCACATTATTATATTAAGTATATAAGTAGGCAGATTTAATTATCCCTGAAATAGCAATTTAATTTGCCAAATGTGAGAACTATTTGGAAGGTTCAGATGCAAATTTGGGTTATTGTCAGATTGTTTTATAAATAATGTTGATTTATCTATCTATTCATTTATACCTAGTACCGATACATTAAAAATATCACTTTGGGTAGGGTTATATTCTAATTTAAATAACGAGTTTAGCTATCAGATGAAATAAAATAGGCCCAAAAAAAACCCACTAAATTAGCCGTTTCATTCCACTCCTGATACAACTAAAATAGCTTGTTAAAAAAGACGTATTTTTCATTATCTAAATTTTAGCTGTCGTACCCTATGAGTTTTGTATTTTTATATTTTGTTTTTTTATTTTTAAATTTTGACTTCAAAGCAACGATTCGTTTTCTAGACTTTTTTGTTATTAAAATATGTTGATATAGTACTATCATAAATAATTATCCATACCTGTAAAATAGTACGAGAGATAATAAATAGTGAAAACCATTTGAGAAATTCATTATGTGGGTTCTGTTTTATTTTTTTTGTAAAAAGGTAAATTTTATGTCTATCTACTTAAGCAAAAAAACTTAACTAGAAAGTTTAACTAGAAAGTTATTTTTATTTTCGATCATTATCTAGGCTAAGGAATTAATAAATATGATTATAGGTTGTAAAGATTAAAAAATAATCAACTCTAAAACTCTTGCCCATTGCTCCCAAACCAATTCCCAAAAAGCGACAACATTTTGGACATCAAAAGAATATGATTGCTATATATACTGATACTGGGAAAGTAAAGTAGTAAGTGTATTGTAAAAAAGTGAATTTCATGGTAATGGTAAAAATTATGTTGTATTATTATTAACTCCTAAAATTAATTACGCAATAATCAGGCCATTATAAATCTTAGATTATAATAAAATATACCAATAACAATCTTATTTCAGTTGTCAGACAATAATTAAAGCTAAGAGTCAGGAGTCATAATTTAAAAGGTTTTCAGCTTATTATTAACTGTTATCAATATTATTACAAGCAATGTCGGATGCTATATACGATGAGGGCTAAGGAATACTAGAACAGATGTCATTAACTTCCAGATCAAAAAAACAGTCTATCCACCAGCAAAAAAGTGGATTCAAACATTTGTTGAGTATTATAGGAATCAGAAAAAAAATAGTATTCGGTTATGCTCTGGGAATCATTATTGTAATGTTAGGAGTTTTAACAGGGCAGATATTGGAGTTCAATTATAAATATCAAATTAGAGGGAAGATAAAGCAAGGTCAACAAGAGGTAGACTTATTAACAAATCTTACAAAAAAAGTATTAAAAATAATTATAATTCAGAAAGATGTTTCCCAAAAAGTTAATAACTGGAAAATTTTAGAAAAAAAAATCTCCCTAGAATTATCAAGTTTTTATGAGGTTAATACAATTTTCAAACAACTTAAATTAACACTAGAAACCGGAGATAAAAACATCTCTAAAAATACAGATGATGTTCAGCTTGAAGAATTTATCCAAACCTATTTTAATCCTCTAAAAATTTATATTAATCAATTAGAAAACTTAGTTCAAGACATTAAACAAATACCGCCTCAAACAAAAGAAACAGTAGAAACTGCTTCATTGGAATCACTGAATGTAATTTTTAATAGTCAAATTACAATACAACTACAAAACTTATCGCAAGATTCAGAACAATTAGTAATACTAGCTAATCAGAGAGTAGAAAAACAAAATAGGGATTATCAAAAAGTAGAAAAATTAGGAATATATATATTAATATGTAGTCTACTACTGTCGGCAATAACTACAGTAATAATAGCAATTTATACCACAAACTCGATCATAACTCCCTTAAAAGTAATAACTAAAGTGGCTGAAGAAGTTACAGAACAAGCTAATTTTGAACTCCAACTTCCTGTAACTACAAATGATGAAATAGGAGAATTAACAGAATCTTTAAATGAGTTAATTAGTAAAGTAGCAGAATACACAGAGCAACTCCAGGAAGCTAAACTCAAAGCAGAAGCAGCAAACCGTTCCAAAAGTGCTTTTCTAGCTACCATGAGTCATGAACTACGTACACCTTTAAATGCAATTATTGGTTATAGTGATATCCTTTATGAGGATGTTCTAGAAGGTGGATATAAAGATTTTATTCCCGATATAGAAAGAATTAAGCTAGCAGGTAAAAACCTCCTAGAAATGATTAGTGATATCTTAGATATTTCAAAAATAGAAGCAGGTCAAGTTACACTTTATTTAGAGAGTATTGAGGTTAATAAGCTAGTTAAAGATGTGTTCAGTACAGCTAAAAATATTACTGAAAAAAACCGTAATAAATTTGAATTAGTTTTAGGAGAAAATCTTGGTAGTATGTATGCAGATATGCCAAAAGTGAAACAGGTACTGATAAATTTACTAAGTAATGCAGCTAAGTTTACAGAAGATGGTACAATTACACTCAGTGTAGAAAAAGTTAAAAATAATCAACAAAAAAATAATCAAAATCACAATGCAAAGTCATTAAGTAATGAAAACTACCATATAGTTTTTCGGGTAATAGATACTGGTATTGGTATAACAGAAGAACAGTTAAAACATATATTCCAACCTTTTACTCAAGCAGATACTTCTACTACTCGTAAGTATGGTGGTACTGGTTTAGGATTAGCAATATGTAAACGTTTATGTGAGAGAATGGGAGCAGAAATTACTGTAAAAAGTCAATTAGGAAAAGGGTCTACATTTACTGTTTGGTTTCCTGAAAAGGTATTAATATAACTAAAAAAATCAGGTTTAAAGCAACTCTATTCAAGAGGATAAAAAAATATTATCCGTACATATTTAAAACCTCAAGCTTCATTTAGAGTTAACTAAAATGACCAGTACTTGATTAGATAAAAATAAAATTAACTAAATTTTATGAAAGTTATACTCAATAGTAAATACCCAATAAGAAAAAACGGTTTTTTCTACTAAAATTTATTCATAACTACAAGTTAAAATCAAATAAAAATATAACGTATAGGCAAAAAATAAAAAAAATTATGCAGCCAAATAATCCTAACCAATTTACAGAAAAAGCTTGGGAGGCAATATCCCGTACCCCTGACATTGCTAAAACTTCTCAAAATCAACAAATTGAAGCTGAACACCTAATGAAAGCTTTGTTAGAACAAAATGGACTGGTAGCTAGTCTATTTAGCAAAGTAGGTGTTTCAACTACCAAAATACAAGAATACACAGATTCATTTATTAAGCGTCAACCCAAAGTCAAAAATATACCCAATAATATTTACTTAGGTCGTAGTCTAGATGCCTTATTAGATAATGCCGAAAAATATCGCCAGGAATACAAAGATGAATATATATCTATTGAACATCTGATACTCGCTTACCTGAAAGACGATCACTTTGGCAAAAATCTCTATAAAGAATTCAAATTGGATGAAGTAAAGCTCAAAAAAACAATTTCCCAAGTTAGAGGTAAGCAAAAAGTAACAGACAAAAATCCTGAAGGCAAATATGAAGCTCTGGAAAAATACGGTCGCGACCTGACAGAATTTGCTCGTGAAGGTAAACTTGACCCAGTTATTGGGCGTGACGACGAAATTCGACGTACTATTCAAATACTCAGTCGTCGTACTAAAAATAACCCAGTTTTAATAGGTGAACCTGGAGTCGGGAAAACTGCGATAGCTGAAGGTCTAGCACAAAGGATCATCACTCTTGATGTTCCTCAGTCTCTAAAAGACCGTAAACTTATCGCTCTAGATATGGGTGCCTTAATTGCGGGTGCTAAATTTAGGGGTGAATTTGAAGAACGTCTGAAAGCTGTTCTCAAAGAAGTTACTGACTCAGAGGGCAAAATTATCTTATTTATAGATGAAATTCATACTGTTGTTGGAGCAGGTGCAACCCAAGGGGCAATGGATGCAGGTAACTTGCTGAAACCTATGTTAGCTAGGGGGGAACTAAGGTGTATTGGGGCGACGACTCTTGATGAGTATCGTAAATACATTGAAAAAGATGCTGCCTTAGAACGTCGTTTCCAACAAGTTTATGTCGATCAACCTAGTGTGGAAGATGCAATATCAATTTTACGGGGTCTCAAAGAACGCTATGAGGTACATCATGGTGTAAAAATTTCTGATAGTTCTTTAGTTGCTGCTGCTACTTTATCTACTAGATATATTAGCGATCGCTTCCTCCCAGATAAGGCCATCGACTTGGTGGATGAAGCTGCTGCTAAACTTAAAATGGAAATCACTTCTAAACCTGAGGAACTTGATGAAATTGACCGCAAAATTCTCCAACTAGAAATGGAGAAGTTATCTTTGCAAAAGGAAAGTGATACTGCTTCTAAAGAAAGGTTAGGAAGGCTAGAAAAAGATTTAGCAAATTTAAAAGAGGGGCAACGGGCTCTTAATGCTCAGTGGGAATCAGAAAAAGGTATCATTAGTACAATTCAGACTGTCAAGGAAGAAATTGATAAAGTTAATATTGAGATTCAGCAAGCAGAACGAAATTATGACCTTAACCGTGCTGCTGAGTTGAAATATGGTAGACTGATTAATTTACAGAAACAGGTGGAGGAAGCAGAGGCTAAACTGGCAACAACTCAAACTAGTGGTCAGACTTTGTTACGAGAAGAGGTGACAGAAGCTGATATTGCTGAGATTATTTCTAAGTGGACTGGTATTCCTATCAGTAAATTAGTAGAGTCAGAAAAAGAAAAACTGCTACATCTTGAAGGGGAGTTGCATAAGCGAGTTATTGGGCAGAATGAAGCTGTGAGTGCTGTTTCTGATGCTATTCAGCGATCGCGTGCAGGTTTGGCTGACCCGAACCGTCCAGTTGCTAGTTTTATTTTCCTGGGTCCGACTGGTGTGGGTAAAACAGAGTTAGGAAAGGCATTGGCAGCATATTTATTTGACACTGAAGATGCGATGGTGCGTATAGATATGTCTGAGTATATGGAGAAACATTCTGTGTCTCGTTTAATTGGGGCACCTCCTGGATATGTGGGTTATGATGAAGGTGGTCAGTTAACTGAAGCTATTCGCCGTCGCCCATATACGGTGATTTTGTTTGATGAAATTGAAAAAGCACATCCGGATGTGTTTAATATTATGCTGCAAATTTTGGATGATGGGCGGGTTACTGATAGTCAAGGTCACAAGGTTGATTTTAAGAATAGTGTGATTATTATGACAAGTAATATTGGTTCTCAGTATATTTTAGATGTTACTGATGATTATGAGCAAATGCAGGGTCGGGTAATGGAGGCGTTGCGTGCTGCTTTCCGCCCAGAATTTCTCAACCGTATTGATGAGACGATTATTTTTCATGGGTTGCAGAAAGAGCAGTTACGAGAAATTGTGCAGTTGCAGGTTGTGCGTTTAGAGAAAAGGTTGGCTGAACGTAAGATGTCATTGAAGCTTACTGATGCTGCTATTAATTTTTTGGCAGATGTTGGGTATGATCCGGTGTATGGGGCTCGACCTTTAAAGCGGGCAATTCAGCGAGAGTTGGAA
Source organism: Trichodesmium erythraeum IMS101 (assembly GCF_000014265.1). Classification (NCBI taxonomy): domain Bacteria; kingdom Bacillati; phylum Cyanobacteriota; class Cyanophyceae; order Oscillatoriales; family Microcoleaceae; genus Trichodesmium; species Trichodesmium erythraeum. The sequence goes on along the minus strand of NC_008312.1, from coordinate 856,094 downwards.
ACGCAAATTGCTAAAAGTATTTTGCGTAGTGAATTTAATGATGGTGATACTATTTTTGTAGATATTGAAAATGAGCGACTTTCGTTGAAACGGTTGCCTATGGAGTTGGTGACAGCTAAATGAAGTCAACAGGAGGGGCGAATGGCTATTCGCCTCTAAACGAGTTAAAAGTAAGATTTTATACCCTTAAAACTTTGAGGTGCCTAGTGATTTCCGGAAATTATTTCACACCTTATGCTCTTTTCATTTGATTATACCATAAAGTAGGGTATTGCACAATAGAGAATGATATTCTAGAATTTTATTGAGAGATGGATTGTACTTATTGTCAAAGCCATAAAGTAGTGAAAAATGGTCATCGTCAGGGAAAACAGAGTTATCTTTGCCGTGAGTGTGGCCGTCAATTTCGAGATGGCCCCTGTCCTGCGGGTTATAGTTCTGATGTTAAAGAGCTTTGTGTAAAAATGTCCCTTAATGCCTAGGGACTCCGAGCCATTGAGAGAGTGACTGGTATTTCCCATAATACGGTCCTTAATTGGGTACGACTTGCACACAGCACAGAGAGAGTGATCATAATACCAATTTCCTAAAGTCCGACTACACATAATGCTTCAAGAATAAAATCATATCCTGTACAAGAAGCAATATCTTTTTGACTAAATCCAGTTAATATATTTCTCAGGATTCTGCGTCAGAAATCTAAGGAATCGAAAACTCGATTTTTCAAGAATTTTTTCACCTCTTTCCACAGTCTTTCAATGGGATTAACTTCGGGACAATAAGGAGGTTGAAATAATAAAATGATGTGATCAGGGATAGATAAATCATTCCCTAGATGCCCTCGCCCGTTATCTAGTTGAATAATATGAATCTCTTCAGGATATGTTTGAGAAAAAAGCTCTAAAAATCTTTCAAAGCAAGGAGTATCTAGATGACTAAATTCATAAAAAAAGGAATCTCCTGTTTTTGGTTCTACTAAACCATAAAGCCATAGATATTTAAATAGCCATTGATATAAACCAATGGGCTTAACACCGCAAGCAGTAATGACTTTACCTGTTATAGTTTTTAATCCAATTCTAGTCTCGTCTTGACACCAATAGCGAATTGGCAGTTGATTTTCCGAATATTTATTAATTAACTTAATTTTCTCTTCTAGTTGAGATGAGAGTTTTTTTTAAAGTTTTCTTGAGCTTCTTTATTTTGTTTTATGTGATTTGGACGTGGAACTTTTAATTTACTTTTTAATTTATATCTGACTAATTGATGAACTGTTCGATAAGACAGCTCGATGTCAAAACAAGTCGTTAACCACTGTTGAATTTCACCATAGCTTTGGAAACCTTCCGGGTTTTGCAATTCTGCTTCTAATTTCTCGATTACATTTGGTGGAATTGAACTTGGCCTCCCTCCTAGATTTTTCTTTGGTTCTAGTAAAAGATTCAGTCCACCTGTACGATATTTCCCTAACCATTTTTGTACTGTGACTCGATTGCGTCCTAACATTATCGCAATTTCTTTTACTGTTTCTACTGTTTGAGTTTTCAACCAGTAAATAGTTTGAAGTCTTTCCTTTTCTTGAGCTGTACTCGCACTTTTTAAAAGTTTTTTGAGAGTTTCTACCGATTCATTTATCTCAATTTTTACTACTCCTGACATGGGGACATTTTCTATAATAGGTTACTTCTAAAAGTGTAGCTTAAGTTTATGAAATTAGTATAACTTAGAAAATCCTGAGACGGCTCAAATTGATGAACTGCAAACTTTTATCGGCTCAAAAAGAACCAAATTTGGGTCTGGACAGTGTTAAAAAGCAAAATGCCAGGAATTTTAAAGTTTGTGATAGGCGATCGCTGGGCCGCTACCTTTACAGTATTATGGCAGATGATTCACGGTTGGGCTTGTTTTCTCGGTTGTTACAGATAGTTACAAAGTGTATCCTTGCTTAATTGATGATTGGGAGCACCTAGTAAGCAAAACAGTAATGACCATTGTAGTTGGAGAAAACTGCGGTCTGAGACACTATCTAGCTAGGTTACATCACAAAACTTTGTGCTACTCCAAGTCCATTAATATGTTGTACAGATCAATTCACTTGTTGATCTATTATTTGTATTTGAAACATCAACAAATTCCTCAATTCTCCTAATCATTCGTCATTGTGCAACGCTATTTTTTTTTGTGGTTCCACAAAACCGGATTTTCCGTGGTAAGTCCTAATTAAGTTAACCTGAAATAATATCCTAAACATCTGTTTCATCAGGACAGAATTAAAAGCCTTATTTGCTTTTAATTTCTTTATTGTAGAGTTGACCTTAAACCTGAAATAATATGGAGCGTAGCATCTCAAAGTCTTTATTCTTCCTACAAAGATTGGAACCAAAAATTTCAGTCATGGATCGCTACATCATCGCAGAATTAATTGGGCCATTCCTCTTTGGTGTAGGATTATTTTCATCTCTTGGCATAACAGTTGGGGCCATGTTTGAGTTAGTCCGAAAAGTAACAGAATCTGGACTACCTATTTCCATTGCCATTCAAGTGTTTCTCCTAAAAATGCCAGAATTTATTGGTTTGGCATTCCCCATGGCAATGATACTTACTACCCTCATGGTTTACAGTCAGATGTCCGGCCATAGCGAGATAGTTGCCCTCCGTAGCTGTGGCATTAGTATCTATCGAATGATTATACCTACAATCATATTAAGTCTGACAGTAACTACTTTGAGCTTTGCCCTAAATGAAATAATTGTACCCAGTGCCAACTATCAAGCATCTCTCATTTTAGAAAAAACCCTAGAGCAAGAAAATCCTCCTTTCAAAGAAGAAAATATTTTCTATCCAGAATTTGGTAAAGTCAAGCAACCAGACGGTAGTCAAGACGATACACTGACCCGTTTATTCTATGCCGAAAAATTTGATGGTAAATATATGCAAGGGGTAACTATCCTAGACCGTTCCCAATATGGAGTTGATCAAATAGTGTCCTCTGAGTCAGCAACTTGGAATTCAGCAGAAAATATTTGGGACTTATTTAATGGGACAATTTATCTTGTATCTCCAGATGGCTCATATCGTAATATTGTAAAATTTGACCATAAAAAATTAAAGCTTTCTACTGCCCCTTTAGATTTAGCCGGTAAAAGACGTACTTACAAACAAATGAATATTTCTCAATCTTATGAATATTTAGAATTAATGCGACTAAGTGGGAATTATAGGAAAGTTGTTAAAACCCAAGTCAGAATTCAACAAAAATTGGCTTTACCATTTGTATGTTTAGTAATGGGTTTAGTAGGAGCAGCTTTAGGAATTAGACCGCAAAGAAAGGCTAATCGAGGTACTAGCTTTGGTATTAGTGTGATAATTATTTTTGCCTATTATTTACTTTCATTTATTACAGGAGCAATGGGGCAAAAAGAAATTTTAACTCCTTTTTTGGCTGGATGGTTACCAAATTTTCTAGGTCTTGGAGTAGCAGTATTCTTATTGGCAAGGGTCTCACGTTAATCAAGTGAGAAGTTATTTTTATAATGGTAATATTGAGCAATTATCTAAAAAAAATTAGCCTGATTATTTTGATAATTCAAGAGTTTTATTATTTCAGGGTGCGTATTGATTAGCAAAATTTCAGCTGTCAAAGGTATTCAAGAATATCTCGTAACATGCCATTTTATTTGTATTGGTTTTTCAGTAATTACACCAAGGATGAAAAAATAATGTTATAAATAATCAGGGGAATCAACAAAGATTTAATTAGATTTCCCTTTGATTAAAAAAGGTTATTCAAACCTTAATAATTATCTTTAAACTATTTGAAAATTATCACTCCTGAGTACTATCTTCTGACTCCATATTGGTAGCCTCAATTTAATTGAGCAAAAACTTATCCTCCTGGTATTAGTCTTTCTTTTTTATTTCCTTATTCCTAGGTACGTTGCATACAATATCCCTACTATTTATAACAAACATTTATCAAATTGTTATAAGATGTCAAATACTTTAATATCCAAATCAAAAATAACTAGATTTTTATTATTCTTACATAAAAACTTAATAAATAGAAGCAGGATATTTTGGTTAAGTTTAACCATAGCAGTTGTATTAATTTATGGTATTGAATATCTAAAAGCAGCTTTTGAAACTAAATATATAATCCAAGATGATGCACGACAACATATATTTTGGATGCGTCGTTTTTTCGATACAGAATTATTTCCCGAAGACTTAATAGCTAACTATTTTCAGTCAGTAGCACCTTGGGGTTATCAAACTTTTTATTGGTTAATAACATCTCTAGGTATCGACCCAATTTTTTTCGGTAAATTATTACCAATATTTCTGGGATTAATTTCTACAATTTACTGCTTTGGAATCAGTTTACAAATTCTGCCAATTCCCGCCGTCGGATTTTTGAGCTCATTTATTTTAAACCAAAGTTTATGGATGGAAGATGACTTAGTTTCTGCTACTCCCCGAGCATTTTTCTATCCACTTTTTTTAGCATTTTTATATTACTTACTCCGAGGTTCCTTATTTCCTGTTTTAGTAGCGATCGCTCTCCAAGCAATTTTTTATCCCCAGACTGTTTTACTATCACTAAGCATCCTAACTATTAGACTATTCTCCTATCAGCAAAAGCGGTTAAAATTCACCTCAATTAAACTAAATTATTTACTTTGGTTAGGAGCAATAATAACTGCTGCCATAATACTTTTACCATACAAATTAACTGCTACTGAATTCGGACCAATTATTACTACTACCGCAGCCAAAATACAACCTATTTTCAATTATGCTGATAGTAAATATGGCAGAGCATTCTTTTTTCATCATAACCCCTTAGTTTTTTGGCTCACAGGACCAAGGAGTGGTATCTTATTTGTAGGATTATTCTCACCACTGGCTATAGCTTCATTACTATTACCTTTTTTACTTAAAAAAGAAAAATTTCCTCTAGGAAAACAAGTTTCGGAAAAAGTAGGAATATTAGTTCAAATTTTCATAGCATCAGTAGGATTATTTTTTCTAGCTCATATCTTTTTATTTCAGCTTCATTTTCCCAATAGATATATTTACCATAGTATACGAGTGACGATGGCAATAACTGCTGGTATTGCCTTAATAATCTGGTTAGATAGTTATTTAAAGGCAACTATTTATCAGATAAAAAATAGTTTTACTTGTCTACAGGGAATATACCTCGGATGTACAACTTTGTTATTAGTATTATTCAGTATTATTCCTTTTTCCACAGACTTAACAATAGATAATCAATCCTACATTAAAGGCAAAGAAAAAGAATTATATGAATACTTATTAGTACAACCTAAAGATACATTAATTGCTTCCATATCTAAGGAATCAAATAATATTCCTACCTTTGCTCAACGTTCGACCTTAGTAGCCCAAGAATATAGCTTACCCTATCACGTAGGATATTATAATCAATTTAGTCAAAGAGCCATTGATTTAATTCAGGCTCAATATACTCCTAACCCAGAACAAGTTAATAATTTTATTCAAAATTATGGGGTTGATTTTTGGTTGCTCGATCTAACTGCTTATAATCCTAGATATGTAGCTGATAAACAGTTAATTCGTCAGTATAATTTAGCAGATTCAATTATTTATCAACTGGAGCAAAATATGATCCCGGCATTATCAACAACCATGGAAATTTGTAGTGTATTAAGCAGTAAGCGAATAACATTATTATCAACATCATGTATTACAAATGAGTTGATAAAATTGAGTATTAATAATCCTAAAAATTATCACAAACATAAGACTTGAATTACATCAGATTCTAGATTTATGTGGTGTAATTAGTAAATTAAATATTTTTTACTTGTTCCCTATCCTACCCTCCATCACCCTATTCTCTAAAAGGATTATTCCAACGTTGATTATACCCAGAATTATAAAAACTATTATTTCTACTAGAAAAAGGATTACTTGAAGGAGTTGCTAGTACATTTTGATTCTGATTAGGATTCACTTGATAGTAATATTGTGGCTGATTTTGCCGATATCCTTGATTATTATAAGAGTCAGGAAATTCCAAATTCTTAACTACATCTACCCCATTTTTATTATTAGCTAATCCTAATGGTACTACTGGAGTTAATGGAGGCAGATTTGGAGCAGTAGGTGGTCCTACAAGAGAATAATTATACCCTGGTAAATTAGTTGGCTTATTTGTCTGGTTCCTTACTCCTGATAAGTTAGTATAGTAAGGCTTTGGAGGAGTCACATTAATGGAAGGTAAAGGCGGATTATAATTGTTTCCTTCCTCAGATTTAGAAAGATTAGATTTTGAGCTATTAATGATAGGAGAAGATGTAATATCTCTTGGCTTTATCTCAGTTGGGTAAAGGTTAAAGTTACTGCTTTGAGAGTTATAATTGGAGGGAGATTCAGATTTACCTTTGGAACTCAAATAATTATCCATAGCATTCTTTAGAGGATAGACAGGTTCAACTCTAGTTTCCTCCTGGTTTGCTTGATCTAATAAATTCATACTGCGTAATAGAGGAGAAGTAGATAAATTGCTATTTTGTAGTTGATTTATAGAATAAAAATTCTTAGTTTTCCCTTCTTCGTAAATATTAATTTCTGGCATAGAGTCAACTAAATCTCGTTCTTGGTTTATAACATTTTTCTGCTTGTATTTTTGGGGTAGATATAATGAATTTTTCTGATTACTTAATATAGGATTAATTAGCAGTTTTTTATTACTTTTTAACTCTTCAATTAAAACTGATGAATTGTCAATATCACTTATAATAGAAATTTCTTCAGCAGATAAATTTTCGCTGATTGTATTGCCGTTTGATACTGAATTATCATCATTTTCAAGGGTTAACCATTCTGGATGCATTGATAATTCCCAAACAAATAAGAGCACTAGAGAAACTACACCAATTGGTCCCCAAACTGAGACCTTTGTCAAATGACTAAATCTGGCTCGGAAGTAGCGTATAGAACTGGGTAATTTTTTGGGATAAGGCATAAATTTTCCTTTTTTATTTATTTAAAGATTTATTTACTCATAAACCTCTGCTTTATTGTTTCAAATTAGAATAACTTTTTTCTTAGTAACTGATTATTTCCATTTATTCATATGTTAAATTTTAGTAGTTTTAGTAGCTTGGTGATTTAATAGTTAACAACAAAAATAGTTATTAGATTTGGTGGTTTTAGGTTTGGTGGTAGAGAGCAAAGATAGAAAATGATTGAAGTAAAAAGTTCCTATGGAAAAACCAGGGCCTAAATTAATGGATTTGGTAGTAACATATTAAGGACTTACACAAAGATCACTACATGATCCTCAGGGCGAATGCCAGAAAGCCTCTAAAGATAGCGTTTAAGAGCACGAATAGCGGTGAGTCTTGCCCTTGTGAGCAATTTGTGGATTTTTCAACCCTTAACCTAAAACCTAAAACCTAAAACCTGAAACATTTACATAATAATAATTAATATAAAAAACAGGACTTTTTGACTATCTTTAGCTAAGTTAATATTAATAATTTTAATAGGTAAATATCTACAAAACTTATTTGATTATAAAAATTAACTATCTTATGAAGATACCATTTTGCTGCGGGATATGGGCATACTTCACAAATGCGACAACTATATCCCTAATCAAAATATAGATAGCTAGAGTTAATATTTGACCATTTTCAGAGATGTCTAAATACTTGCTTGGGATTCGTTGGTAGAGAAATGTTATTTGTTACTCAAAAACTTTTTTTTTTGCATATTGCCCTCTAAATGTTGCTAGTCTTAATAAACATTAATATGTTTAATATTTTCCCTATTGTTCTTTTGGCTTCAGATACTTAATCTCTAATCTTTAAGTTTACAGCACTTCTCGCCCTTTCCACTGATCGTGAGGTACATAAGGCCGGTTAGGCTGCCAATAATAAATAAAGTCTTACTATTTCCTCCTGTAACCCATTTGTCGGAAATCTACTATAACTATAACTTTAATTGTATTATGACCCTAAACTTAATCAACTTATGAGTGCTAAATTGTTTGCAGGTAAATCCCTCAAAGCTTACAAATACTTAAAAAAAAATCTATTTTTACTTCTTAATGCTTAATGATAGCTTTTAAGTTCCAGGCCACAGCACACCACTTTAGGAATAGAGCTTTAACTCTCTTGAGCCTGAAGAACTAGAGAACTGTCGAATCTCAATCAAAACCGCTACCGTATGGCCGTGATACCCAAATTTAGAAAAAATACTATTTTTTGGGGTGTAAACTTTTAATCTTAACACAAATCAAATGGAAAAACAAGTTAAGTTACTAGAAGATAAAGAACAGTTGATCAAACAAGCTTTGGACATTTGCTTGGCGAAAATTCAAGAGGCGATCAGAGAACGTAATCAATGTACAATAGCTTTAGCTGGTGGAAATACTCCAAGGCCACTTTATGAGTTCATAAAAAATCAAAATATAGATTGGGATAAAATTCATGTATTTTGGGGCGACGAACGTTATGTAGCTCCTGACCATCCGGATAGTAATCAAAAAATGGCCAGAGAAGCTTGGCTAGATCAAGTAACCATACCAGCAACAAATGTTCATCCTATGGAAACAGGGTCGGGAGACCCGGAAGCTGATGCTTTAAAGCATGATGCTCATTTGCGAGATTTTTTTCAAGTCTCTACAGGGGAGTTTCCGAGCTTTGATTTGATTTTACTAGGAATGGGAGGTGATGGTCATACAGCCTCCTTGTTTCCCCATACAAACGCTTTGAAAGTAAGCGATCGCCTAATTACTGTAGGAAATAAAGATGGCCAACCGCGATTAACTTTCACGGTTCCATTAATCAATCAAGCACGTTGCGTAATCTTTCTAGTTGCTGGTGCAGACAAACAAGCCGCGTTAGACGAAGTATTTGCAGAAAAAGGTGATGATATGAATTATCCCAGTCGCCTGATCCAACCTAAAGGAGAGCTACAATGGTTATTAACGGGTGTTAATATTTGAGAATTGACATTCTCCAGTAGCTGTTAGGCCTGGGGGAGTTCTACTGAGCTGAGGCCTAGCTGTGTGAGTTAACATTTGGCACTTAGCATTAGCTCACTCAGGCTATTGCACCCACTTCTTAAGAGTGGGGTGTTTTCTTTGCCTGGTGTATTTGTTTTTTGCCTCGCACTTTCCCCAGGCTAATAATTAACATTTATTATAAGATATATGATAAAATATGTATTAAAAAAAACAACTACTAAAAAGTTGCCCAGGAAAGGCGAGGCTTTAAACCCAGTTTTTCGGTAATTAATCTTAAACGAATCACAAGGAATCCCGCAGTGCCCCCTAACCCCTAATTATACTTTTGGCAGGATGTCAATTTTGTATTTTAATCATCTGAGCGATAGCAAGGAGAAGATAAATGATTGTCTGTCCTAATTGCAACTATCAGAATCCTGATGGAGCAAACCAATGTGAAAGCTGTTACACTCCCTTACCAGTGACTACAAATTGTTATAATTGTGGGGCAATAGTTCAAGCTGATGCTGCCTTTTGTGGTCAATGTGGTGTAGACCTGAAAGGTAGTGCTAATACAGAGGAAGGTCAAATTTTATCCCAAACAGATCCAATACCGGTGCCAACTGCAGTATCAGCCATGCCTGAACCAGATACAAATATACCTATAAACATACCTCAGCTAGACCTACCAGAACCATTAGTGACACCAGAACCTTTGCTTTCTGGAACAGTTAACTTAGAAAAATCTAGCAACCCTAAGACTCCAATTCCTATTCAGAAAGAGGAGCCCCCAACAACAACTAATACTGTTAGCACGCCTGTGGCTACTCCAATAGTAAGTTCTCCTGCTCCCAATGGCGGAAAAGCAATTCCGGTAAGGACCCAGTTGCAAAATATGTCTGCTAAGTTGCTCCACGTCAGAACAGATACAAATATTGAATTACCAATTAATTTATCTGTGATTCATGTTGGTAAACCTAATGACAAGGTACCTCCAGATATTGATGTTTCAGGATTTCCTGACTCTGAAGTAGTTTCTCGGAGTCATGCTGATATTAGAGTAGAAGGAGATAGTTATTATATTGAAGATACTGGTAGTTCCAATGGTACTTATATCAATAATACTCCTTTGACAAAAGGAAATAGACATAAGTTAAGACCAGGTGATCGGATATCTTTAGGGAAAGGAGACTTAGTTTCATTCCTTTTTCAAATTTCTTAGTTAAGTGTTAGACCATGGCTTGATTAAAATCCTTAGCTCATGGTTTTTCTATATATAATTCGGTTTTTTTAGAAGAACCTCAGGTTTGTTAGGGTTTCGCTGCGCGACATTAAAAATATTTAACTAACCTAAAACTTTGTCATGGTTGATAAATACTTCATATGTTGTGTAGCGAAATAACTTTGGTATCAGATGTATTAGGCAAGTCTGTGCCACAAAGAAGGACTTTTGGGGATTTTATGATTTTTATATTACCTGAATACAAAGATTTCAATTGGAGTAGGAGACGTTCATGAGCCCAGTGTTTTCTATTCACTGTTCTCAGTTAAGATGATATAGGAAAAATAATTCTACTTATAAATACCATGTTTGAATAATAATGCTGTATTTGATTGTCATCTTCTCCTACTCCCCTACTCCCTAAGATTCACTTAAGCACATAACAAGCTTTTTGAGATTTGCATTTTTGGACCTTGTCATCCTATAAATTATCAGATTTTAGTCATTAAGTAATTTTATGTCGGTACTTTAGCCAAAAGCATAAGTTGAAAATAGCATCAAAGGTTTATAATCCAAAACTTTTAAATTTAATTAACCTGTTTCCTGATATATCTAGATTTGAGCTATTTTTATTCTGAAATATTTATGTCTTTTACCCCTCACTACTTTGAAGGCATTTTAACTGCCCAAAAACTAAGATAAAATTTTTCCCACTTTCTGTCATTAGTTTTCTAGCACTACTGAACTAAATCATCTACAATTGTCTTAGACTGCTCTACTAAAACCTTAAATAACAGATGTGATGAGAATAACACTAGTGCATCCACTTCAGGCTATGCCAGTTAGAAGCTGGACTTTTGATCATCAACCGATCATTAAGATTGGGCGTTCTCCAAATAATGACGTAGTTCTTTATAGTTCCGTGGTTTCTCGTTATCATGTTGAATTAAAAAGTGATCATGATCACTGGGAAATTATTAATTTAGGTCGCAATGGTACATACATTGATGGTAAACCAATCACGAAAGTTAAGCTAGTCAATGGGTTGATAATTAATTTAGCTATGAGTGGACCTAAAGTTGCTATATATCTCCAGGAGCAATCAAAAGAAGTTAATTTGAAACAAAGGAAAAATTATTACTTACAAAGAAAAAAAGAAAAACTTGAAGTTCCCCTATTAAGCACAACATTTGATCCCAAATCTCAGCAACAAGAATTATTTAAAAATACAAAATCTAAAAAGACAGATAGAAAAATAGTTTTATCTTTTTAATAGAATTAATTTTGATTTTTTTTATTTTTACCTATATTAGAGTCTAAAGCTTCGTCCTTCTGGAATAGCTATTTAATACAAGTAGCATTACATATAAGTTTTATTCGTTATATTTTTATCGTTTAATGCTAGGATAAATTTAATCTATGCTCATCTATGAAATAAAAATGCAGGGTATACAGATTCAGTAAAACATACTGGATTAACTATTTGTACTGGCAGATTTATGTTTTATAGAAAGGCTTGCAAACCCAAACCCTAGGCATAGAGAGGAATAGATAAGCTGTAAACCTAAGAAATCTGAAAAAAAGGGGTTAGACCCTCCAATGACAAAAGTCCCGAGGGAATAAGCAGTATGAGAGGTGATCCCAACTTTTCTGTAGAATGCTGCGCAAACAAAAAGAACAATAAGTATAATACTCAATATATTACAAAACTAGGGGATGGAAATTATAGGAATATAGATCCTATTTAACTTTCACTCATAGAGAAAGACAGATACTTTTAAGGTTTGGGGTAGTTGAAACCTTCATTTTTATCAACTCTATCAGGTCAAACGGGTAAGAGTATTCGTACATCATGTTCGTTGCTATGGTTCGGTGTAAAAGTGGGAGTAACATCTACCCTAAATTTAAGGTTCTTCCTTCTCTGATATCAAGTATCATTAATTACCCATAATAAAAGTTTTTTTCTGACATCAATTGCCTTCAATTGCAAGTTCCCAATTCCCAATTCCCTAAAATGTTTCCACAATTAGTCTTCAAAGATATATGGTATTAAAGCTTCCTTCTTTGGAGCTGATACTATTTGTAATAATATTTTTTCCAAATGGTATTACTTATTCCTAAATTAAATATATATATTTATCAAAGCTCTGTTTGAGGAATAAAATTGTGAACAAAATACCAGAGGTAATCAAACATAGTCAATTATTAAAAAGGTTAGTGCTTGATATTGAAACAGTTGAAGATCAAGGTTGTATAGAAGAATTATGCCTCAACATTCAATCTCATCAGGTTATAGGTTTTATCTGTAAATCTGGTTTTTTTGGTAGACAAAAAAAATATTTTACTTGGAAACAAGTTGAGACTATTGGTGTTGATGCTACTCTAGTTAATGGAAAATCACAGCCAAATAATTTAGAAAATTATAATAATATTATTCACATAATTGGAAATGAAGTTTGGACTGATACAGGGGAAAAAGTAGGTTTTATTGTAGAATATCTTCTCAATATTAAAACAGGTGAAATAGTTAATTATTTGTTTAAATATAATGGTTTGCAAGGTGCTTTAAATAGTATTTATTTATTGAATCCAGAAGCAATTTCAAGTGTGGGTAATAAACGGGTAATAGTAGTTAATAATTATCTAGATAATTCTCAGTATTATGATAGAGGAGTGGCTCAAAAATTAAGTCTTATTCAGAACTTTTTACAAGCGGATTTAGTTAGAACTAGAGAACATATTGATATCGCACAGAATCAAGCAAATAAATTAGCTCTAAGATTTAAAGAAAGAGCTAAAGTTATGCAAAAAAAAGCTCAAGAAAAACAAGATGTTGTGACCGAAAAAGCTGAACAAAAACAGGAATATTTTCCAAGTTACTCTACACAAAAAAAAACTCTAAAAAATAAGTTAATTATAGATAAGTTTTCTACCAGAATTCAGGAAGTAATCACAGAAGCTAAAGAAAAAATTGATGGCATAGAATCTCAAGGGGAAAAAAACTTTAATTCCTCAAAAGATGATTGAGCAAAAGCAGAATTCATTATCGGTAAACTTATTAACTACCTGTATTTTTTATAATTAGTTTATACATTTCTATTCTATTTTTTGAATCGTTGTTTCTTTCTAGTTTATTTTTTCTCTGAATTTTGTTAAATAAATTCTGTCTCTATCTATAGATTTTGCTACCACATTTTGACAAATTAGTTTTGGGAAAAATTGTCTAGCAAATCTTACGAAGTTTGACACTTGAACCCAAGTCTAATTTATATCTTTCAAAAGTAAGTGCCTTTAGTTTCTAAAGGGGTGATATACTTAATTCTATTTCTATCAATTATAATATATAAGTCATCTATTTAAACTTTTTTTATATTACTAATAAAAGTCTTAATAGGTGGTGAAAAAAGTCAATTATATATTTATCAAACCTTGATGCTACTCACCGAAGTTAGCAAACTAGGACTGGAAAAAATTACAGAAGTTAGTTAATAATAAAACTACGTCAATAAATAGTATTTAAAAATATAAAATACAAGTATAGCAATATTTTTGAGGCTTATTATTATATATTGAAATACGCTGAAATCTAATCCTTATTTAAAAATCATACTTTGTAAATAATTTTGTGTAGATGCTTATGAGATTGAAAACAAAAGCCAGTTAATAAGGTGTTATTTTATTTTCACAAAAGCATAATTTCCCTTTTCCTCTTGCTTCTATAATCCAATTTCCTGTATCTAGAATCATTCTTGGTAAAGGCGATCTAATTTTATATGTATAAAGTAAGTCAGGTGAATTTTATAAAGATGTTTTTATTTATTTATTCCTATATACTTCGATAGCTTGATTTTTGACTTCTTTCACACTAAAGCTTATTTGATTTACTTCTGGTTTTTATCCATATTTATCTATAAATAAAAATTATCTTATTTTGTTATAATCTCCATTTTTTATAATTTTTATTGTGATATAATATACTCCTAAATTAACTGACTAATTATTAATTAATTATTTAATTTTAACTTTCTTAGTCTGGGTGCAATAGTATATCTATCAATACCATATAAATCGGCGGCTCTAGACATATTAAGCTCTAAATTTTTGAGATTTTCTAACTCATATTCTGTCTTTGTAGGTTTAAATGGTTGAATATTTAAAGCATGAATAATTTCTTGAGCAACTGCTTTTGCTAATAGTGGTGGAACTGAATTACCTACTTGTCTAAAACCATGCCATTTTGTCACATGAAATCTAAACCAATCAGGATATGAATGTAGTCTTGCTGCTTCTCTAACTGTGATACATCTGGGTGTCAATGGATGTATTGGTCTAGGAGAAGTATATGAACCTCTACTACTTGGAGTCCCTGCTCTGAGTGTGTTACAAATACCGTGAGGATTCAGTTTATAAAAGCGACTTACTGGCTCAGTTTTTCCTTGTGCTGTAGCATCAAATCTTGCTATTGATTGTTGTGTATGTTTTGTGCGTAAACTAGAGGTTAATATTGTCTGGTCGTATTCACGTTCATAAGAATAATCATTGTTAAAATATTCAATTCCACGGAGTTTTTTAGCATATTCACTTGGTTTATCATAGTCATTTTCTGCTTTTACCCAGTCTATTTCTAATAATTCTGGATAATTTTCTACTTCTGGTAAATCTCCTATTGCATCCCAGACATTTATATAGGCTTCTGATTTTTTATGTATTTGAATTTGTGGATAATTTGGTAATTTTAAACCTTTTTTACATCCTAGTATAAATAATCTTTCTCGGTGTTGTGGTACACCATAATTAGCAGCATTTAAAACTTGGTAAGGCAGTTGTAGTTGATAACTATTTTTAGATAATTTATTAATAACTTCCTCAAGAAAAATTTGATGTTTTCCTACAGTTAAACCTTTAACATTTTCTATGACAAAATATTTGGGTTTTAATTCCAAAACTATTCGTAAAAAATGAGATATAAGCGCATTTCGAGGATCGTCTAAAGCACGTTTTCCAATCTGAGAAAATCCTTGACATGGAGGACCTCCAAAAATTACATCAATTTCTCTATTTGGAATATTTAATTTCTCTCTAATTTCATTCCCTGTGAGTTCGACAACATTACGACATAATATGGACCAAAAGGGAAAATTAAACTTATGAATAGCACAGTGAATAGGGTCTAATTCTACGGAAATAGGTATATCAAATCCTGCTTGTTCAAATCCAAGAGTCATACCTCCTGCGCCTGCAAATAAATCAATACCAATTGGTCGTTGCATAGAAAATCTTCAGATTTACTATTAATCTTAATTAAATTTAACTTTTGTTATTATATCAACTCCATTTCAAATATAGGCCCTTAAAGATAAAAGTTAAACCCAGATACCTACCTCATTTTTTTTGGTGTTGTGAATTATTCTAATGCCATTTCTCAAAAATTTTTTTGCATTTTCTTTAGTGGGGGGGTGTGAGGGTATAAAACTGTGAGGGTTTGAGGGTGTGAGGGTTTGAGGGTTTGAGGGTTTGAGGGTGTGAGGGTATAAAACTGTGAGGGTTTGAGGGTATGGGGTTATGGGGTGTGACAAAGTGGCAATAAGGATGCTGTATACAATGTTCACATAACATAATAATAATTAACAAAATTCAAGAGCGTTAATGGTATAAAAAAGTTATTCCTTTTGTGTTAATTACTTAAATTTCTGAATTTTTGCCTAAGCATAGCATTCATGCATGGGAATTCATATCATGATATCTGGCTAAGTTCTGAAACTCTACTTACGCTTATGGCAATATTTTAGCTGTGTTGGTCTAGTAATATAGTACTATGCAAACAGGGCGCGGACTTTTATAAATTCTCAAACTCAGTCAGATCAAATTTGGATACTCAGTTATGATAACAGGATGCATAACCACTATATATAGTGAGGAACTCCCTGCAAACGATGTATCGTTTTATCTGCGTGCGTAAGTCTTAATACGTAAGTCTTAACACGAGAAATATCAATTTTTGGTACAAATACTTAGGCTAAAGGAGTGAGTACATAGTCATTTTTGTTAACTCTGTCATTGAATAGTCTAAGAATATTAATAGGCCTGCTCTATAAAACTGATACAAAGCCTCACATAACGGACAAATTGATGTTTACTTCCTGCTTCAACTGAGGCCGTCGGCAGTGACTCATCCACAGGCATTCACGGTCCAGCTAACCGCATTTCTTAAATTTATACTGGCGTTTAAGTCTCAATAAGATTGATAAACCACAGTCAGGACAATTTGTTTGTCTTTCATCTAGTTTTATTGATGAAACAAATAAAAAAATTGGTTTTTTTAATTTTACTCTAAGATTTGCAAAGCTTGTTTTACAGCTCTTTAAATGTTTGAGTTTTGTTTTAATTTATAGTGTATAGTTTATTGTATAGCTATAGTTAAAGTTCTTTATTAATAAGGTAATAATAAGTATTAAGAGATAAATTTAGTTGATTGGTGTACTAATTGAACTCCTTTCAACAAAACTTTTTTTCTCCATATATTTGAAGAAGGGTAAAAAGCCTCTTTAAGTCTAGTCTTAACTGATGAATAGGACTGATCATTTTTACTATAATAATAATTTCTATTTTCCTCTCGTAATGCAAAAAGAACCGAAATAGGTGAAACAGTGCCAAATTCTTGTGTTAATAAATTAACTTTTGCTTGATTTAAAAGTTGAGGAATAGCTTCAGAGATACTACCTTTTATGCTATAAGCTACAGATTTATTGGGATTTAGTGTTTTTATTCTTTCTTTACCAAAGTGTTTTTGCAGTTTTTCCAAATCTGAATGAGAACAATTTTCTTCTATAAGAAGTAAATCATCGGCAAAACGACCTAAACCTGTATGAACGTCTATGGCACAAATATTTTTGACTAAAGGTAAGTTTTTGAGAAGCCACTCCTTATAATTTACTAATTCTTCCTGAAGTTCTATTCCACCAAAAAATAATCCTTTGGGAAAATCATATTGACCATTTGCTACTGCTTGCTTAACAGCTACAAAACCATATTTTAGAATTATTGCTAATGCTCTGAGAAAAAATAAATCAAATGCTGGAGGAGAGTCAGGGTTAATTAAGGAGTTAATCTTACTATAGATATCTGGAGAACCGGTATACTCGTCACTGGAAAATAAAAAGTTTCGATTTAAATCAACGTTTGAAGCATTAACACGACGCAAGTTGATCATTCCATAAGGATTTAAACAATGTACTAGAATTAATGCATCTTCATCCCTTAAAACGGGTAAATTTTTTAAGAGACAGGTTTGTATTGCTGAACCAGCAAACCCCTCGACTCCATGTAAACCTGAAGAATGCAAGATTACATTATGAGGCTTGGAATTTCCTAACCATGCTATATCAGTATATAAAGAATTATTTGGGCAATTTTGAGAATATAATTCGATTGTTTCAAGTTTTGCATTTGCAGCTTTTGCGGCATCACAAAATTTATTTCTGGCTTCGTTATAAGTTTCAGAGAAATATTTTGAACTATAGAATTGTGAAGTCATCATAATATAAATTTAATAGAATAGTAGGTTTACAACCATTCCGGTCAGGTGCATTCGGTCAAGCTTAACCCCCAGTTGAACACTACCTGCTATCACCTGCGTGTTGAGACATCAGGCTTTTATGCTTATTATTAAGTTTGAGCTTAGTTCTTATGGATTTTATTTATAAGTATTAGCAGTGTAATAGTATGCTTATTAATTTATAATATCCTTATTCTAGGATTAAGTCAATACTCCTGAAAAATTTTATTGTAATTGGTTTTCCTCCCTCAGCCAGACCTAGGTTGAAGAAATTAAACACTCCCTGTCTTTAATCTCTCAAACCTGCACAAATAAAACTACTCCAATACACTGGATGGGAAAATGGATATTCTCTTTTGCGGGCTTCTTTTAAGCGAAGTTCAAACTCCCGTTGTTCTTGGTCTTTGCGAACGTATTTTTGGATGGCATTATTTAGCTTTTCCTTCCAGGCTTGGTATTCTGGAGAATCTTTGCTTTGAGGTTCTTGAGTTTCGAGGTCCCTTTGTTCCTCGGTGAGTGCTTCTAATTCCCTTTTGTATCTTTTTTTCTGTTGCTTTTTGAATGTTTTGATTTCTTGTTGGAGTTGCTTTTCTGTCATCTTGACCATGGTTTGTTGGGTTTTTTGCACTGCCCTGACTCTGTCTATACCTTCTGCCCGCAGTCGGTGATAGATAATGGAAAAAATGCAGGATGCTAAGTCATCTACTTCCCAGAGGGTGCTGATCACTCCACGGGCACCTGCAGATAGGAAACCTGTATTCAGGGTGAGCATGTCGTCGGTGGGTTGGGGGGTGCCTAGGTTGGTTTCGCAGCACGAGAGGAATACTTCTTCTAATTCCGGGAAACGATAGGCGGGGGTGAGGAGTTCTCCTAAGGTTATTTTTTGGTTTTCGGCTAGCATGAGGGCTGACTCTAGGTTGTTGTCTATTCGAGATACGGCGTGATGACTCGATAGGAGTCGGTTGATTTGTTTTAAGAGTTCTCTGTATTTGGGGACTGTGGCTTCTGCTCCTTGGAGATGTTTGTCGGGGCTGACTTGACATAGTTGGGCGACGGTTTCGGCTTCTAATTGGCTGAAGGGTAGGTCGAGTTGTGTGTTTTCCACGATGCCGTAGGTGGGAGCTGTTTGGAGTTGAACGCGGTCTTGGCAAAAACTCAGGATCTGGCAACTGGCTAAGGTGCGAATGAGGTATTTGTCATGGAGATATTCGCTATCACTGATGGGCAGGGCGCCTAGGGGGATTAGGTGTAGTTGCTGGTGGGGGATGAGGATCAGTTCCTCGATATCTTCTAGGTGATTCTGGATCAGTTTTTGGATGTTTAAGCGGTTGGCTAGTTCTGCGAGAAGGTCGGGCATTTGTTGCTGCCATTTTTGGTAGTTTTCTTTGTTCTCGTTGTCGTTTTTGTTTTTGTCGGGTACGTAGAGGTTGAACCAGTTTTCTTTGAGCCATTGTTGCAGGTTGTCTCTGCCTTGCTGGGGACAGGAGTGGAGCTGGATGCTGTTTTGCCGCAGGATGAATATGTGGGTGTCGGTTTTGGTGCTGTAAAAACTGAGGATGGCACTATGTTCGTTGTTGATGAGTTGTTGCAGTTGGCTAAATTTTAGGTGGGCTACTTGGATGCCTTGGGCGATGACTGGGTCTTGTTTTCTGATTTGTTCCAAGATTTTTCTTTTTGCGATTTCCTTTTCGATGATGCTTTTGTTGCGAATTTCGTTTTGGGCACGCCAATATCTGGTTGCGGGGAGGATGCTACTGCGGTTATTGTTACTGTCTTCCCTGGTGTCGCGATCGCGAATGTTTTCTATTTGCCCTTGGAGTTTTTCGAATTCTTGCATTAGGTTTCTCACCTTTTCGGGCATTTTCTCGTCTTGGTAGAGGTCTTTACTGGCTATTAGGTCTACTAGTTGTTTACAGCGGTAACGTTCGGTGTATTCGAGGGCGAGGTCGTATTGTTGGAGGTTGATGTGGCATTGGATGGTGTTGGCGTATATTTCTATGGCATCAATCATTACTTTTTGCCGGCGGTTATCGGTGAGGGAACGGACTCGCAGTATTTCTGCTGCTTCGATGGCTTTTTGGTAGGGAGCGATCGCTGCTGACCAGTTGTTTTCTTGAAATTCTAGGTGGCCATAGTTTTGGCCGGCATTGAGGCAAATTGTGGGCATTCCTTCGGGGGTGGCTATTTCCAGGGATGCTTGGTAGTGATTTCTGGCTTGTTGGTGTTGTTTTAGGTCTTGGTAGGCTACTCCTAAGTGATTTTGGCAGTCTGCTTGTCCTTCTGGGTCGGAGATTTGTTGGAAAATTTCTAAGGACTGTTGGAGGAATTCGATGGCTCGTTGGGGTTCTTGGAGGGATTTGTAGGCGAGGGCGACGTTGGTTCGGCCTTTGGCTTCTCCGGGAATGTCTCCTATTTCTGCTTTGATGGCAAAGCATTCTTGATAAAATTCTAGGGCAGGTTGGTATTTTTCCTGGGAGTAGTAGATGCGGCCTAGACCGTTGCGGGAGTCTGCTTCTGCCCAACGGTATTGGTATTTTTGGGAGATGGCGAGAGATTTGTGGTAAAGGTCGATGGCTTCTTGGTGTTGTCCTAGATAGTAGTTGGCATCCCCTAAATTATTCAGGACACAAACTTCATATTCACGATTTTTGATTTCCCGGGAGATAGGTAAAGACCGTTGATAGGAATTAATCGCCCTTTCGTATTGCGCCAACTTATAGTAAGCAACACCCAAATTATTCAGGACACAAACTTCATATTCACGATTTTTGATTTTCCGGGAGATAGGTAAAGACTGTTGATAGAAATTAATCGCCGTTTCGTATTGCCCCCAATTATCGTAAGCATAACCCAAATTATTCAGGACATTGGCTTCCCCTTCACGATCTTTGAGTTCTTGATTGATAGATAAAGACTGTTGATAGAAATTAATCGCCTTTTCGTATTGCCCTACATGATGGTAAGCAACACCCAAATTATTCAGGACACTGGCTTCCCCTTTACGATCTTTGAGTTCTTGCTTGATAGGTAAAGACTGTTTAAGGACATCAATCCTCCTTTTGTGTTGCCCCAAAGAATAGTAAGCATCATCCAAATTCTTCAGGACATTGGCTTCCTCTTTACGATCTTTGATTTCTCGGTAGATAGGTAAAGACTGTTGAAAGAAATTAATCGCCGTTTCATATTGCCCCAAAGAATTGTAATCAAGACCCAAATTATTCAGAACATAAGCTTCCCCTTTACGATATTTGAGTTCTTGGCAGATACGTAAAGACTGTTGATAGAAATTAATCGCCGTTTCGTATTTCCCCAAAGAATAGTAAGCAGCACCCAAATTATTCAGGACACTGGCTTCCTCTTTACGATCTTTGATTTCTCGGAAGATAGGTAAAGACTGTTGATAGAAATTAATCGCCTCTTCGTATTCTCCCAAACCTCCACAAACATGACCCAAACCATCAAAAGCATTAGCTTTCCCTTTTGTATACCCGATCGCCTCTGCAATAGTTAAAGCCTCTTGAACATAAGCTTTTGCCGACTCATATTCTCCCAAAAAATGCTCCATGGCACCTAAACCATAGAGGCCATCAACCTCCCCCTGGCCATATTCAATTTCCCTAGCAATAGCCAAAGACTCTTGAAAAAGAGCAGTTGCCCTTTCCCTTTCTCTCAAAAACCTATAACTATTACCCAAACCATTAATAGCATCAACTTCCCCTGGACGGTCCTTAATCTCTCGATATATCCTTAAAGTCAGTTCATAAAACTGCACTGCCCAAGAAAACTGACTAACTTCATATTCACGCCGCCCCATTTTGCTCAAAAAATCCCCAATTTCCTTCCTTAGAGAAACCTCCCTCTCAGAACTTCCCAACACATCTCCCACCTCTAGGGCCAGACTTAACAGAGAATTAGCCCCATCCCAGTCCATATTATCTCTCAAACCTTCAACCTCCTGAGCCATTACCTCTAATAACTCCGAAGTATTTAGTTCAAGGTAGCTATTTAAAACCTGCTTAACTTCTGCCTCACCCGCGCAGTGACGTAACTGTGCAATTAAACGATGATAACTTTGTTGATTATTATTCATTAACTTCACTCACATAAAAAAATTGTAATATATTTTGCGAAATTAATATTACTTATAGTAAACTCCGCATAGGTCAGGTAAAATCATAAATCCCTCCCTATATTCAGCGATTTGATTTATTGATTTAAGTAGTTCTTCCAAACTAACATAGTTGCTAAATCAAATCAAAAAAATCATCACCTAAAAAATCTAAAATTTTCTAGAAATAACCCCTCTATTTGAGTCCGAACTTCTGGAGCTATTTCTCCAAACTTTCTGTTCCAGTCTCTAACCAATTCACCAGATTTTCCATAGTAGTCAGTTCAAATATCTCTTCTGCTAATAAATCTAATTTTTCTAAAGATAGCTGTTGTATTCGAGCCTGAATTTCCGGTGAAACTTCCCCCAATATTCGCCGAGCTAGACGCAATACTTGTTTAATTGCTTGCTGAATTTTCCCTTGTTCTTCTCCTTCTTTTACGCCCTCTTGTTTAGCTAAAATCACCTCTCCTTGTCTATCACCAATAAATATTTCTTGTTTATGTAACTCCTCTAGTTCTTGATTATTTAAATCAGCTCGGTTAGCGATATTTAATGCTGCTTCTATTTCTGATACTTCTCCCAATGAAGAGGGTATTATCTCCAAACTAGGAGCAGATTTAAGAAAATATATCCATTTATCGCTGAGTGTTTCTAAAGCAGATAATTCTTTATTAAATTTCGGTAGTTCCAAAAATATTAAAGTTAATTCATCTCGGTAATTAAAGAACTCTGTGTCTTCTTTAAATCTAAATTTATTAATCATTTTGCCACTCTCTTGAAATAGCAAAAAATCCGTAATTATCAAGGTTATAAATGGTTGTAATCTTGGTTGTTCCGTTCTTAGACTTAATTGACTTCCATAGGTTTTTGCCAAATTATAAATTACTCGTTTTTCAAAACCTTCTACGTTTAAGACTTGCATCTCAATAATAACTGTTGAACCATTATCTAATAAAGCTCTCACATCCAGATAAGTATCCTTAATAGTGCTAGTATAGCCAGCATTATAGGGGTCAATAATTTCTAGAGATTGGATAATATTTTGATTGTCATAAACTATAGCATTGAGAAAACTAATCAGGATTTTTTGACTGCGGTTAGAACCGAAGATTCTTTTAAAAGCAAAGTCAGTTTTCGGACTAATAAATCTCATAAAATTTTCTCCTTTAAATATTTATCAAATTAACAAACTGCAAAATCAGTTATCTTGCGTTTTTCAGGAGTATAAAATCCCAAAACAATTTTGTCCTTGGGAACTCCTTCTGCTAACAATTCTCTTGCAATACCATCTTCAGTTCCGTCGCGATGAATCCAAATTTTATCATCTCTAATTTCCAAATGAAGTATGCAACCATGAACCATTTTATGACCTTCCACTCCCAAAATCATTAATAAATAATGCTTTTGTTCTCGGTCGAAAACCGTTCTTCTCTCTACTTCGCTATAGGAATAGCGCAACTTAGCATAGTCGCCGATTATTTTCTCGATTATTTGTTGATATTTACTGATGATATCCATTCGATAATTACCTCCTCTAATTTTTAGAAAACCACTAAATTTTGATTACCATTTTAAAGGATTATTAGGATATAATATTATATGGAAATAATTAGTAATAAAAAAACTTACCCCTCTTCTATTCTGACTCATTTAGGGGCGTTTAATATCCACCAGTAAAACTGCGATTTGCCCCTACTTTTTCCTAACTTATTTATACCTATAATTGATTAGCGATCGCTAATTTCCCCCATAATATCAATCAAACTAATATACTCATCCGCTTGCCTTTGCAAAAAGTGGTTAGTATGTCCTGGGGAAGCAAGAACTATCACCTTAATACCCAACCCTTGTAATTGTTCAACAAGTGGCAAATAATCACCATCCCCACTACATAAAACCACATTTTTGAAATTCACCCCATGCTCCCTAATATCCAAAGCCAAATCCACATCAACATTAGCCTTAACTGTATTTCCATAGACCGTAACAGGCTTTGTCTTCACCACATATCCATTTTTTTCTAAGTAATTAAACCACAATTTCTGCCGAGAACTATTATCATACTTCCCCACATAAATTCGAGCTTCCAGAGAACCAAAATGAACATTAACATAGCGTTTTAATCTTTCATAATCAACCTTCATATTCAAACTTTTAGCAGCACCATCCAAATTTGCAGAATCAATTGCCAATAGGGTACGACGTTGAATCGGCACAACCTTTGAAGGCACCGACTTAAACCTTTCCTGAATAGAATTAATCCGATCTTCCAACAAACAAATTTGATTACTTTGCTTACTACTTTTAGATAAAATTAAATTCTGGCGAGTGTCCTGAGTCTGAACTTTATGTTGTAGTTTATCAACAGTTTTTTGTCCCTTTTGAAATTGACGCTCTAAATTATTCAGTTGTTGACTGTGTTGCTGTAAAAATTGTAAATTATTATTATCGTTATTAAATTTAACCTCAGCAATTTGTCCCAATAAATTACGTTTTTCTTGTAACAACAAAGGAAGTAAAAATAAAGGAGAAATCGAACGTTGTAAAAGAGAACAAAATATAAATAGAGCAATGCAGATATGGCGTTGGCTCACTTCCGAAAAATTAACTTTCATACTTTTAAAAATATTAATAACTTCACATGATAATTAAACTATCCGTGGAAATAAAAAAATGTTGCACTTGCTAAATATAAAAGCTATACAACCGTTCTGATTTAAAAGTAATCCAACCTCTATCAATAGAACTCCCAGAAGTGTTGCATTAAACTAAGCACTTTACTCTAAAATAACATCTCTTTGACAACAGTTTTCATATCCGTAAACCACAGTAGGGACGTTGCACCGAACATCCCTACAAAGTTGTGATGATAGCGATGTGAGCGATCGCCTAATCTCCATTAGTTCTGTGGCAAAACCTGCGCCAATTTCTCCATTAATGCCTCCGCTAAATCTCCTAATTCTCGCAATTGTTCTAACTCCTCATCAGTGAACTCATTAACTTTCTCCTTGCTTCTGCTCGCGGTCGCCAAATTGCTCTCTGGGCGATAATTATAAAATACCGCAGTCGCCTTCGCCGTGTGGGAATAGTGCGGTTCCATGCGGTGTATTTTTTCCAACTGAAGGACCAACTCCAGTCGAGATTTTATATTTAAACACTCCTCAACCTTTGCAAACACAGGGTCCTCATAAACCTGAGACATATACTCAACTCGCTCCAAGACAGTCAAGAAATTCTCCAAAGGCTCCAACTCCTCTAATTCTAAATCTTCAAAATCATCATCTGGATCCATAATAGACAAAAATCCCAATAATTCTGCTTCCTGTAAATCATTATCAAACCTAACAAAAACATAACCGAGCCGATCCCGTCTAACTTCCGGTGGCAAAGTTATTTCTTCTTGGTCTGGTAATACAGGGCGACATTCCACAGAAATATCTATGTGGGGAATAAATAAATCTGCTATATCATAACAAAGACGCTCTATGGGGTTCCAGGCGCTACTATTTTCTAGATCAGTTTCTATCTGCACAATTTTTAGGAAATTATGCACCGCACATACAGCTAAAGTGTTTAAATAAACCTTAGTTCTTTTAGCTTTACCTTTTTGTTCAGCGGCAAATTTTTCAGCGTATCGGCGAGCATCTTCAGTAATAGGTATTTTTAGCCCAAAAGTTTCTGTTTGCATAGTTATTTCTCCTGAATTAATTCTTGTAAATTTTGTTATAGTTCTGGGGATAGTTCCTGAGAAATTTTCTTACAAGTCCGTAGCCAAAAAGTCCGTAAACTACTATAATTAACTCCGAACTCCAATGCAACTTGCTTCAAATTTTTCGAAGGTTCCTCAAAAAAAAGACGTTGAGCAACAGCCTGAAAAGTACATTCGGGACAGCTGCGCATATGATATTTACTATCCTTGACTATTTCCAAGAACATATTAATGTTTTGTTTTTGCTCTTCCCCAATAGCCTCCTCCAGAGGTCCAGGGTCCTCACTCTCTAAGAAATCGCCAATGGTCAAATCATTATCAAAATCATTGGTACTATTAGGAGCATCCAGAGATTTTGGTTTACTTCTGATTATTTGGTTAAATCTCTGTTTTGGGGTTAAGGGTTTATTTCCTTTATTGTCATCTCTAGACTTGGGATATAAGTCTATTACCTTGTATCTCAAACGCAGTTTTTCGTTAATCCAAGTTACCAAACTTCCTTTTAAAGATTGGCCTGCAGGTTCAAACTCAGCGGGAAACTTTTTGTAAAACTCTTCCCAAGTCTCCTGCAATATATCTTGGTAGTCATGATAATACTCGCTAGAATTGCTAACTTTTTTTAGTCCTCTTAATTTTTCAATTTTCTTAAATAAAGGAACAAATGCTAGACGGCGCTTTCTATCATTGGTTTGCCGACAAAAGTTAGCGATCGCCTCATATAGTTCTAAATCTTCAGCACTCCCATTACAAACATTCCTAATTTTAGCTAGATACTCATCTTGTGAGTCAGAATTTTTTGTCATAACTTGCCCTAGTACTTCAATGTCCAAATAGGATTTTACTAAATCAGTATGAGACAAAAGGGTGTTTTTGGTTTTGACCATATTTACTTATCGCCCCTTCCTACTTTGTTTAGTTTTCAGAGAAAACCTAAAGCCCATATTCTTCTCTCAGAGTTTTTTCCTTGTTGTTGCAAGTATTTTGATTATTTTTAATCATCTAATTTTTTTGATTAATAAGTAAAAGTTATAAAAAAGTTTTTTGGTGCTCACTAGGGCTTGCCGAATAAAAGCATGAATTCATATTGGTATTACCATTTTTTTTATCGAAAAAACTACCAGGTTTTCAGCCCTTCAAAAATATATCCATTTATTGCTGAGTGTTTCTAAGGCAAATAATTCTTTATTAAATTTCGGTATTTCCAAGCAAACGCTCCGCAAGCATGACTTACCAAGACCCTTGCCCTAAATGGGTAGTGCTATAAAACCCAACAAAATAAAACCAGAAAATTATTTTTGCAACAAAATTCATTTTCTGTTGATAGAAAAATATCCCTAACTCAACTCACTATATCAAACCCATATAGTGCTAAACACAAGAATGCATTCAAAAGTAATCCCTGAGACAAATTCTTTCTACAGCAATGCTTCGTAAACAGCATTTACCGCCCACCGCCTTAAATAGGTAGTGCTATAAAATCGAACCAAACAAAACCATGAAATTATTTTTGCAACAAAATCAATTTTCTCACCGATAGAAAAATATTCCTCACTCAACCCAATTGATCAAACCCATAAAACCAAAAAAACACAACTCATGAAACTACCACAACAACCGACAATACCGAATACTCAAAATATTATCTCTTGGCTAAAATTCCAAAGCCCCTCACAGCTTGAAAACCTAGAGTCTGTGAACAAAACCTCTAAAAAGAACCCTCTTTTCTGGTGTTATTGGTTAAAAAATCTGGTTTGCGTCGATCCCAATGAACTACATGGCACCGGTTATGTATCTAAAGAATTAGAAAAATCCTCTCTAGTAACAGCCTCCGTTACAACCTTTGCCAATTGGTGGAATGCATTCACAACCTTGCCATTCTTAATTTTTATGTTCGACAGCATGGGAATACTCACCTGGCCTATTGCTGTATTGGCTAACATAGGGCTAATTAAACTAGGCAACGCTCTCGCTACCGGTGCCGCCTCCAATCAACCCATAAGCATACGCTTTGCTCGAATTGGTAGCAGCGGTTTCATTGCCATCAACCTCATCCTAACCATCACATCAGGAGTCGGTTCAGAACTACTATTAAATCAATCCGGTTTGAGTCGAAAATTGGGAGAACAGTTAGTTCAAGAATCTATTTTTGAACCTTTGGAAAAGGAAATTTCAGATATTCAAAATAATAAAACTCTGGAGAAAACTCGCAACAGATGTGATACCTTAGAGCGTAAGCTCGAACAACTGCCCCCCAACGACCCCAAAAGGGATGAACTCTACCTAGCTGCTCATGGTCCATATGCAGATAGATTTAACCTGGGCGGTTATAGCTACTATAAAAACAAGGACATAGAACAATGGCCTGCATGTCCTAAAGCTAACGAGCTAGAAGCTATAAGGGATAACGATCTCAAAGTTCCCAAGGAAAAGTACCAGCAAAAAATAAAAGAAGTCAAAAACTATGGTAGTGATCTAGTCTACCTCAAAGCGGTTAGACCCAAAATTTATGACTCACGGTTTAATGAAAAAGGAGAAATTAAATCTGGAACAGAAGCAACAAGAGTAGCAATAGTATTATTCACCAAGAAATTATTTAGCCTTCAGTGGGCAGACCTCGGACAGAGTCTATTTGTTATGAGCATATCCGTGATCACCTCAACTGTAGCTATCTGGATCACCATTTCTTATTCAAAACGAGAAGATGTTCAACTTTCTAAAAGTACAGCAGTAATTAACGCCAGAGATGTGTTCATTAATAAGACTATTTCTAGCTTAGACAACAACCAAGCAGACATGCAAGAACTGGACAAGAAGCTGTTAAGAGGATTTTTTAGCGAGCTAAGACGCACTGGAAAGTGCAATTATCCACCCTTTGTTAAGTACGTCAAATTTGCCAGAGATATCGAAAAATCCCAGCATTTAAGAGACAATATAGAAACAGTTGAAACTGCTGTAGAACAAATTAAAAATGGTTTTCAGCAGTTAACAGATAGTATCAACGACCCAGAAAATACTGCCGCTAACGATGCTAAAAACCTTATTCATCAAGGATGTGATTCTATCATACTCTTAGCCTTAGAATACTTCCAGACGGAATCTCAGGTTAAGGAATTAATTAAAACAATACAATATGTACAAGGATATCTACAACATTCCCATGTAAATCAATCATTAGCAACTCGCCAAATTGGCTACCTGCAAGAGCTATTAACTTCCAGTATTAATTTAGGCGATCGCCTAAAGAAAGCTATTCAAAAAAAATATAACACCATCATAGGAAATCACTAATGTCTACCCAAAAATTACCAGTAAATTTCAAATATAAACTTGATCATGATAGCACAAAAATGGTTCCAAGTAAGCAAGAAAAACAAAATTTCATTGAGAATTTAGCCACAGGTTTCTATAACCTACTTGGCATAGAAACCCTGAACAATGAACAGCTTCACTTAGCTCTCGAAGAGGGCAGAAAAGACTTTCGCAGAACTCGATTAATTAAGCCCAATTTATTCAAAGCCAAATTAGATGGGATCAACTTCACCGGAGTAAATCTCAACAAAGTGAATCTGAGTGAAGCTTCATTAATGAACACACAATTACATAAAACAAAAATGTTAGGAGCTAACTTGGACTCAGCTAATCTGAAAGGGGCTAACCTCAGCCGAGCCAACTTAAAAGA
This sequence comes from Trichodesmium erythraeum IMS101, assembly GCF_000014265.1. Taxonomy (NCBI): domain Bacteria; kingdom Bacillati; phylum Cyanobacteriota; class Cyanophyceae; order Oscillatoriales; family Microcoleaceae; genus Trichodesmium; species Trichodesmium erythraeum. The sequence goes on along the minus strand of NC_008312.1, from coordinate 826,814 downwards.
TGCCCAACTATCCTGGGCAGATTTAAGAAATACAAATCTAAGTAATACTTTACTCTATAACGCTAATTTAACAGGTGCAGACCTGGATAGATCATCAATTATGTCCGCTAAAAGGCTGTTTACCAAATTTGACCATGCTCGCTTACCTTCTGGTGTATCTTTAGTAAGGTATTTTTGGTTCTTTATCAAATTATCCGCCTAAGAATATCTGGTAGTGCGTCAGTAAAGTATGGGATAAGTAATTAAGCCGTTCTAACTCCAAATAGCGATCGCGTTCCTCAGCTCTTTACGCAGCAGTATTTTCTTTGCAACTATGAACCAAAATCCAATTAAATTAGGCCCTCGCCAACCTTACTTTTACCTCAGTTTGTTGCCAGAGCTTGCCAAATTTATTCTATCGGCGATGCCATCGACCGAGCTACTGTCTGATAATTCTATTTGTGCCTTCCAATTGCTGTGTATACTTTTTACCAATAATGTGTTCTATTTCTGGGATCAAGACTCGTTCAGACCCTCCCCAATAATCAGTTAGCCATTTTTTACAGCTAGTTTTCCCTTCTGTGTTAACGAGCAATTCCTCAATGAACTGGTCAGTATGTTTAGTTACTCTAGCACTCAGAATTAATCTACTGGATGAAGCGTAGGGGCTTGCCAACCCAAAAATCCCCTTCTGTCAATTCCTGATATAGAGGACATTCCATGATAATAGAAAGTATTTAAAGACAACGATTATATCACCATTCCCACACTTTCTTGATGTACTACAAAATTTTGCTGACGCACCGCTCAATATTTTATGAAATTGGTATGACATCAAATATAGTTATGGTGAAAAACAACTCATAAGTATATAATTTCTTTCCCTGCTCCATATTTCCTATTCCTTCATTTTTATGAAATAAAATAAATTATCCCTTCCCCTATTTCCTATTCTTCTAAGTCAAACTTGGGTGCAGGTTCTATTTCTGGTGGTAGGGGAAAGTCTATTACTAATTGAGCGATCGCTGCAATTCTTTCCATATTTGCTACTACCCCTGGAAAATGTTCTGACTGTAATGGTAAATTGATTAATTCCGCAGTTAATTCTACATATTTTTCAACATTTTTCATATTAATTTTCCTCATTTAGTTTTTAGCTAACATTTTTTATCTTAAGGGGAGAAATTTAATTTTTGTAAGGATAGTTTATCCTAGTAATTTCTCCTAGCTTCAAATACATATTTAACCATAAATATTTTCCTGATTACATAGTTTATAATTAAAGTTTAACCCAAATTCAGGATTCTTATTTCAGCTCTTAAAATAATATTATTTCTGGATAATGAATGAGTAATAAAAAACTTAGGAATTAGTCTCATAGAGCAGTAGGTAAAGCAACAGAAAAATTGACAAAAGAGGAGCATTGAATACTAACAATTATATAGCTATTAAATTAACAGTCACCCCTTGTAACTTGCCCATATTTAGCAATAAAAAGCACCTATAATTTATAACATTTATATTTTAATTTATGAAACTATAATCACCTGTTTTCTATTATTTTATTTTTCTTAATTTAGAATGAAAATCATTATAAAATAAATGCTAATATTCATATTAAATATTTTTCAAATGACCTTTTAAAAAAAACTATAGGTATGAATGATAAATTTTAAATCTAGGAGCAAGCCTTTTATGAACTTAAAAAAAATATATTTCTCCTCAATATCAGCTTTCTCCTATAGATATTTTATCATTTTCAATTAATACATAATTCCTCTTCCTTTTTCATTAAACTCCTTAAAAGTTTGCTCTGATAACTCATGGGTAGTTATTGTCTGCAACACAGAAAATGGTAACGTTAGATGGTGAGCACCGGCCAATAAAGTTTCAGTAGCTTCATCAGGAGACTTCACACTTGCTGCTAAAATTTCTGTAGAGCTACCTTCAAGTACTTTTGCCATCTCTCTCACCAGTTTTAAACCATCTCCCAAAAGCCTAGTTGCCCGGTTAACATAAGCGATCGCATATTTAGCGCCTGTTTCAGCAGCCACTAATGCTTGAGCAGGATGATATATTCCGGTCACCGAACAGTCAATATTTTTAGACAAATGAGATGTCGCTTGAAAACCAGTAGCAGTTGCCGGAATTTTCAGAACTATTTTATGGCCAATTAATTTTGATGCAGCCTTCCCTTCCGCTATCATCTCATCAAAGCTAGTAGCAGTAAGTTGATAATATAATTCTCCAGAAATAATTTCTGAAAGTTCCTTTAAAGTTGCTTCTGGAGACAAATCACTTTTTGCCAGCAAAGTCGGGTTAGTTGTCACCCCAGATATCCAACCAAATTTACTTGCCACTCTTGCTTCTGTTACTATTGCTGAGTCAAGATAAAGAACCATTTTTTTTCTCCTATTCAAAATTAATCTAAAAAACTTGAGTTAAATATAGCTTTGGGCTGACTATAACAGAGGGCAGTAAGAGACAAATATATTCGACTATTTTCTCTATAAATTCCCTGTTCCTCCCAAATACTCTCTATAGACTTTCATAGAACATTTCAAACCATCTACAGTCAAGTTTAGGGGCTTACTCATCTATTCCTGAAAAAGCCTTAGACAACCAGACCTAAATATATTTTATTTGAATTATTTTTATTTCCTGTTTCATTAACTAATTTCCTCAAAATGTCCTAAAAAAGTTAACTTAGAATTAGCTATAAGAACTTCCAACAATACTTTTAAGAATGCCAAAAATTCATATAGAAAATAACGTCTCATAGAAGAATTTATACACTTTGCCAAATATAGTAGACATAAACGTAAGGCATCTAATTCTAGTAAGATACAGTTAAAAACTCCATACTAATGTTACAAAAATCAGATATTTTATACCAATCACAGCAATAGAATAATTTGAGAAAAAGATTTGAGCTCATAGGAGCAAAAATCTGATAATTACACTAATTGAAAAGCTTGTATAGTGCTTTTTTATCCAAAAGCAGTTTTGTTAATCAACCTCCTAAAACTGAAACAAATTACTACAACTAATATTATTTATATCTTTTTTTTAGTCAAGTAAATTAAACAATTTTGAATTCTAAATTATGACTTTTAGCAAAGTCGTGAGTAAAATGATCCACAACATTTGTATTACTTAATTCCAGATTGTAAAAATCCACAAAATCTTGATCAAAATAAGGTCCTGCATGCCAAGTTCCTACCTCTAATTTAATAAAACAATTCCCTGGAATTTTAAAAGCAGCTATATTTTCTAATAATGGTTCTTTCTCTGCACAAGGTGGAGAAACTGCTATAAACCATTCCTTTCCTTCTAAAGAACCTAAACATTGACTACATTTCACATGACGAGTAATTTCCGTAAAGTTTCGACCTTTTTTCTCCAACCTCATAATATAGAATCGTGTAGTACCATTCTCTAAATTTAATTGAGCATCATCTTCGTCATATTGTTTACCATCTTTTGAAGCCCAAATTACTTGCCCAAAAGGTTTAAAATTATGTGATGTAATTTTCTGGGCAACCAGTTGTTTAACTACTATCAATTTACTCATTTTTTATCCCTTTTATTGTTTCAATTTTTATCTAATTTACTCTACAGTTTTTTTTTACATTAAATTGCCGCTACAGCCGCAAAATATAATATATTCATTTAGGCAAGTAGAAAACTTTAATTAATAAAAAAATTAAGAAAAATTTAATACTAGCTTCTGTAGTTTACTCATTCAATTCTTCAATAAATTCTACAAATATAATCATTTTATTTTTTAATTTAGCGCTGAACTACTTTTATTTTACCAAAAATTTGTATAAAAAAAGCATACTTGTTCATACCTTTAATACTAAGTACCTACACAAAATTATTTGCAAAAGGCGATGTTTACACAAGATAGGAAGTTCAGCTTCTAAGAATGTGTAATTTATTTTGTTTGTCTGCTTAACATTACTTTTAGAAATTAATATAGTGTTTCTCAAATTACTGAGGAACAGTTTTTTTTATTCTTTTCTATACCCTGTTTTCCTTTCTTACTAATCTTTAAAGGACATTCCATACAGCTTTCCTACTAAAACAAATAAATTTTGTACCTCAACAGTGTAGGAACTTTTATATAAATATATCTGATATTTTACCTCTAGTCTCTTTTTACTTAAACCAATTTAATAACAGTACTTTAGAAAAAATATGTTAAAATAATATTAAACTTTTATATAATAATTATTTTACATTTAAAAACACTATTTCCTGATAACCGACAACTGATAACTGAAATAACCTATCTAGTTTGGATAAATTTTTAGCAATAGCTTCATATTTGCCTTATCCTGAAAGAGCAATGATCAGTATTTTCGTCCTTAAAAAATGTCAAAATACTAATAAATGTTTGTTAAAAATTTTATGGACTTTGTATACAATTTCTCTAGACTAGAAGGAACATCGAAATTAAAGTAAACATTAAAAAAAAAGAATAAATAATATAAATAGCCATATTACATAAATTGGGGCAGATTATTTAATACTTTTTTTATCTAGATGTACCTAGTAAAATACATTATCTCTTAAAATTTGTATGACACCAAGTATCAAAAAATACGACTAAATAGCTAATAGCTAGATCATGAATAAAATATCAGATATTAGCCATAGAAAACTGTCCCTTAATTTACAGAAAAATATACTTTAATCTTTTTTTCTGCCTTATTCAAAATGCCTGAGAAACTGCCTCGGAATATCTAATTTATTTCCCCAATGAAGATGAAGATAAGAAGCATGAACTTGATAAAAATTCCAGCCTTCAAAAGTTGCTTGACTCTGATTTTTTTTCTCAGAAACTCGCCACATTTTATATAGTGGCATTAGGGGTGCTTCATATAATTCTGAGCGATGAAACTCATGACCATAAACTAGTGTATTTGCTTTTAAAAGAGGAGTATCAATATTAGTAATTGCTTGCCGATATCCTAACTTTAAACTTTTACCCATTACTGCCTTAGTCGGCAAAATTCCTACCATCTCCCAAGAGTTACTATTAAAATCAATAATTGCTTCAGATAAATACATTAACCCACCACATTCTGCATAAGTAGGGATTCCGGAAATAATTGCTTCCTGAACCGCTTTTCTCATCAGAAAATTTTCACTTAACTGTTGAGCAAAAACTTCTGGAAACCCACCACCAAAATATAAACCTTGTATTCCTACTGGTAAATTGTTATCTTTTAAAGGACTCCAAAATACTATTTTTGCTCCTAACTCTTCTAAAATATCTAAGTTGTCTTGATAATAAAAATTAAATGCTTGATCACGAGCTACCCCTATTAAAATTTCTGACTTTTTTTTCTCAGCACTATTCACAACTAACCTCGGTAAATGTATTTTCTGCTCAGAGCCAACCTGAGTAGATAAAAACTGCTGAGACATTTCATTTTTAACCTTTAAAAAATCCAGTAATTTTAGCCAATTAAAACAAGTTTTTGCCAAATTAGCCAAGCCATTAATTAAAATATCTAACTCCGGCATTTCATCAGTGGGAATTAAACCTAAATGTCTCTCAGGAATACTAATATTTTGATGCCGTCTAAAAACCCCAAGTACAGGTAAACTTATATGCCTTAAAGAATTTTGTAGTAGTTGTAAGTGGCGATCGCTTCCTACCCGGTTAAGTATCAGACCAGCAAAATTAATAGTAGGATCAAAAGAAACAAAACCATGAGCGATCGCTGCCACAGAAGTAGACAACCGACTGCAGTCTAGCACTAACAAAACAGGCAAATTCAGCAACCGGGAAATATGAGCAGTAGAAGCAAAATCAGGGAAAGACCCATCACTATCATCTTCCGTTTCACTTTCTAATGGTAGTAAAGGGGGAGCCAAAGATCTCACCCCATCAAACAAACCCATCACTCCCTCCACCAAAGCATAATCAACATCCTGAATATTACGCTCAAAACATTGTTGTACATAAGCTTCAGAAGTCAGCACCGGGTCTAAATTCCGACACGGTTTACCCGTCACATATTGATGAAACATCGGGTCAATGTAATCAGGTCCCACCTTAAATGATTGCACCTTAAGATTTTGCCGTTTTAAATAAGCTAGTAACGCCAAGGTAATAGTTGTTTTGCCAACTCCACTACGCTCACCCGCAATTATTAAACTCAATATATCTGTTCCCAAAAATCTATCACAAAAAATCAAGAAAACATAAGATTATCTAAATTAATGATCACTTCTTTGTTCTTTATTCTTGCTTTAACCATAACCGTCGACTGCAGGGCATCCTAAAACTTTTTTCCTGCTTATTTAGTGCAATTCTGTTTTAAACCCTAGCAGCATAAAATCGATAATTTGTTATTATTATAAATAATACCAAATTACATTCAACATTAGACATCTCCAAAAAATGGCAAAGTCCTTCTTTTCCTTAACTTTAGCTTCTTGCCAATAGTTTCGCGCTTTTTTGTCTAGTTGTACCCCATTATTAGTATTTGAAATATTTATTATCAATTAAGTCAATATTCTATTGCATCTTTTTTTCTTTTAATAGTATAAAATTAAGAAGATTTAGCTTTCATAAAGGTTGTCATTGAATCATCCATCGCTTCAACCCAAGGTGTATGATGAAGTGGCGCAACCGTTCCTGTTACTGGAGAAGAAAATGATTTATCTCTATAAGTCATAATATTTTCTTCCTTATGATGTTTCCATTCCTTAAGATGTGTTCTAATTAATTCAAAATCTATTTTGGGATAATCAGAAGCAACCTGAAGATCTTTTGTATACTCAGTTTGAAAGTCAATCATTTGAATGGAGTCCTCTAAAGCTTCCTCTTTTACTACCCAATTATTGATATCTTTTTCAATTTCTGCATCATCTGGAACTTGAGTCTTTCCCATTATTACATCTCTTGCATACCAGGCTTGACAATCAAACATGTTAAAAGTATAAAATTGATCCTGCATACCAAGATAAAATAGTTTGTGATTATCTTGCCAAACAACTCCTTTATAGAGTTTAGGAGGATATAGTCTATTATGTGTTTTTAATTTTAAACTTTCTTCTAAAAAAGGAAAATGATGAAGATAACCACTACATAAAATAAGAGCATCTACATTTTGAGTGTGACCATCCTTAAAAGTTGCTTTATTGCCTTCAAGTTTATCTAAATAGTGAACTTCTTTCATTCCTTCTGGCCACTCAAAACCTATGGGGTTATTTCTATAGCCAATAGTTACTGATTTGGCGCCGTACTTATAGCATTGAAGAGCTATATCTTCTGCAGAATAACTGCTGCCTAAAACAACTACATCCTTATTTCTAAATTCTTCTGCATCTCTAAAATCATGGCTATGCAAAATTCTTCCTGGAAAAGAATTCATTCCTTCATATTCAGGAACATAAGGAACTGAAAAATGTCCAGTAGCAACAACTAAATAATCAAAATTTTCCTGAGAAATTGAATTTTCTTTTTTATTTAAAGAAGTAATTACAAATTGATCATCATTAAAAACAACATTATTTACTACTGTATTAAATTTAATATATTTTTTAAGATTACTTTTTTTTGCACGACCTAAAATATAGTCATACAAAACTTCACGAGGAGGGAAAGAAGGGATAGGTTGTTGAAAATGTTCATCAAAAGAGTAATCAGCAAATTCTAGACATTCTTTTGGTCCATTTGACCAGAGATATCGATACATACTATTATGAACTGGATCACCATATTGGTCAGATCCTGTTCTCCAACTATAATTCCACAAACCACCCCAATTAGATTGTTTTTCAAAACAAACTAATTCAGGGATTATTTGTCCTTTTTCTTCAGCTTGCTGAAAAGATCGTAAAATTGATAAACCGCAAGGTCCAGAACCTATAATTGCTACTTTTGTCATCATCCTTCCTACTAAACTTACTCAGAATTACATAAGCATGATTTCATAACCTTAGAGCTAGCTGCGGTGTTCGAAGCTTATACCACTGACCGCAGTCTCTAACTGATCTGCAACCCAGGCATTTTACCCTCAAGAAGATGAAGCTATTACATAGTTTTCACTCATTACTCATACTATTATGATATTACTATATAGCACTTTCATATTTAGTTCCATAAAACAAAAAGTTGGTTATTATTTAATTATAGCTAATAGTTAATAGCCTTTTTTTTTGACTCATAAAAATTAAGTTAGAAGACACCTTCCTTCTCATATATTTGATTTTCCCGGTCAATAAATAATAAATTTCCGCCAATATATGATCAGCTTGCAGCCCAAGCAGCTATAACTTCTGAGTCTGCAAGCTCTCCCCAAACATCCTGCATAGCTTCCGGCATAAATTCTCACAGCATCGGATATTATTCTGGTTGTACATGAGTTTGTACATGGCGGTGAGGAATTTTTTCTACCATTAATTTTAAACTAGGCACATCATCAATATGAGTAGCATAATTACAAACAGGAGTTGCTAACTTTACTCATTAAGAGTCAGAAGTTAGGATATTCAGCCGTCCCCTAAAAAAGTTTGTGAAAGCAGCTTGTAAGTTTCTTAAGCCTTGCTGGAGTGGTAGACTACTTACTTCACTGTTGAAAATCTAAATATTCCTGTTTTTTTCAGTTATTCAGCATAGCTGAGGTTTTTTTGTAGCTCACTTGTTTTTGGTGTTCATACCAAGCTTAAGTTCTGTCCTGGTAGCTAAGGCCTTATTGTAGACTTGCGTGTACACATCCCAAGATTATCCTCAGCATACTAACAGTTCTGAGGAGTTGGGTAAAATTAAATTTGTACACTTTTTCAACCATCTACTGCCTACTTTTCGACATTTACATTCTCAACAAATTATTTGTAAAACCATAAAATTATTGGCATTCATCCCGACGCTCCCCTACGAGAGAGCGCGGGTCTCCTGCCAACATTTAGATAAAAACCTCTCCTAAATTTTGGTGAGGCTTTTTAAGAATTCTAGCAATAAACGAGCTACATACAATGACTAGATATTAGTCAAGGTTAGGCATAGATAGTACTGGCTCAGTTTGACGGTCCAGACCCTTCTCAAAACCACCCTCAGCAGCACGAGCGCGACCAGCATGCCACAAGTGACCAATTAAGAAGAAGAAACCAAGAATAAAGTGAGCGGCAGCTAACCAAGCACGAGGGTTTACATAATTGAAACCGTTAATATCTGTAATAATACCACCTACAGAGTTGATAGAACCATTAGGAGCATGAGTCATGTACTCAGCAGCACGACGAACTTGCCAAGGCTGAATATCGTTCTTCAGTTTACTCAAGTCTAAACCGTTAGGACCACGAAGAGGCTCTAACCAAGGACCACGAAAGTCCCAAAAACGCATTGTTTCACCACCGAATATGATCTCACCAGTGGGAGAGCGCATTAGGTACTTACCAAGACCAGTAGGACCTTGAGCAGAACCAATATTAGCACCTAATTTTTGGTCACGGACTAAGAACACAAAAGACTGAGCTTGAGAAGCTTCAGCATTAGTAGGACCATAGAATTCGCTAGGATAAGCAGTGTTGTTAAACCATACGAAAGCGGCAGCAATTAAACCCATCAAAGACAGGGCGCCCAAACTGTAGGATAGATAAGCTTCTCCAGACCAGATGAAAGCGCGACGTGCCCAACCAAAAGGCTTAGTTAGAATATGCCAAATACCACCGGAGATACAAATTAGGCCAATCCAGATATGACCACCGATAATATCTTCCATGTTATTAACGCCAATGATCCAGCCTTCACCACCAAAAGGCGCTTTAAGTAGATAACCAAATATAACAGCAGGATTCAAAGTAGGGTTAGTAATTACTCGTACATCACCGCCACCTGGTGCCCAAGTATCATAGACACCACCCAAGAACACAGCTTTGATTACTAATAAGAATGCGCCCAAACCTAATATAATTAAGTGGTAGCCAATAATATTAGTCATCTGGTTCTTATCTTTCCAGTCATATCCAAAGAAAGAAGAATAGTCTTCCAAAGTTTCTGGGCCACGAACGGCATGATAAATTCCGCCCAAACCCAGAACAGCAGATGAAATTAGGTGTAAAACGCCTACTACAAAGAATGGAAAAATGTCAACTATTTCACCACCAGGACCAACACCCCAGCCTATAGTGGCAACGTGGGGCATTAGAATTAAGCCTTGTTCATACATTGGCTTTTCTGGGACAAAGTGAGCAACTTCAAACAAAGTCATTGCTCCGGCCCAAAATACAATTAAACCTGCGTGGGCTACGTGAGCACCAAGCAGTTTACCAGATAGATTGATTAGACGGGCGTTTCCAGACCACCAAGCAAAACCGGTGGATTGTTGGTCACGACCCCCTATTATAGAATTAGACAGCGTTACCACGCAGTATAACCTCCCATAGGAATACTAAATTTTTATCTAGCTGATGTTAAGGATTTATCACAGTTTGGATGTCCTCTCTCAGCAAATTATTTTTGGTATAAAATGTTTCTAACTCTGGAGCTTTGTCTGCCCTTGATGTTCTCTCTGGCCTTAAAGCACAGAGATTTAATGAATCAATTACAAATTTTTTGTAAATACCTATTTTAAATAAATGGGTAATTTCAATCTGAACTTAGACAGAAGCTAATCAAAGTGAATCAACTTTTTAAACTTTGAATGACCAGAGGCCATAGTTTGCTTTGTAAAGCAATTTAACATAAGTATATATATATTTAATAAATTTGGCAATAATCGTTACTATTTTTTCGGTTGGAAATTATTTTTTTGATTAAAGGGACATCTCCTGTAAAGTCTTTTAATCAAATTTATTATTTTTAACATTCTTCTCACCCAAGGTATCAAACACTATTAAAGTGTTAATTCATCTCTAGTACTGCTGAGTGATTATGGCATAAGATTAATCGACACTCTAGCTAAAAAAAATTAAACTTGAGAAAAATATTATGGAAGGTTTATGACTACTCAAACTTCGACTGGCGATCGCTTAGTACATCAAGAAATTATTGGTTCTCGTCGTCTTAGCAATTACTTATGGGCCATAATTGTGACCATGGGAGGTATCGGCTTTCTTTTATCAGGAATCTCAAGCTATTTAAAAGTTAACTTATTAATTGTTGCCGACCCTACCCAACTCAACTTCTTACCCCAGGGAATAGCTATGAGTTTTTATGGCCTGCTTGGTACTATATATGGAATATTTTTGTGGTTAACAGTGATTTGGGATCTTGGCGGTGGTTACAATGACTTTAACCAAGAGAGTGGCCAGATTATGATTTTTCGCCGGGGATTTCCTGGTAAGAACCGTAAAGTAGAATTTAATTGTACTACTGAAAATGTCCAATCTATTAAAGTAGATATTAAGGAAGGCCTTAATCCTCGTAGAGCTATATATCTCTGCCTCAAAGATCGTCGGCAAATACCCCTTACCCGTGTAGGTCAGCCATTGGCCTTATCAAAATTAGAGAATGAAGCTGCTCAACTTGCAAAGTTTCTGCAAGTTCCTTTGGAGGGGTTATAGGGAGATAGGGAGATAGAAAGATGTTATGAGAGAGGACTTGACAGTTCAATAAAAATTCACTATAGTTACCTAAACTTATACAGATATATGGATAATCTAGAAGTATGAGTAATGAAAGAGAACTATATGAATAAGTAGCTTAAGCTTCCTTACAATTTTGTTGCCTCAAGAGCGAAGATAACTTACAGACTGCAGTCAGTGGTATCTGCGTGAAACACCGAAACTAGCTCCAAAGCTTATGTAATTCCTACTTATGCAAGTTTAGCTAAGGAACATAAATTAGATAAGACCGGAAATTTGTAGTTTGTGCCTGGGAAATATCTTAACCTTAATTAATTTCTCCGGCTTCCGGCTTGAACTCAAACCTAAGTTTAGTAAAACGGTAATAGTTTTTAACTCACAATATTCGACCAGCTAGTAGGTAGGTCTCAAAACAATTAAGATTAAATTTTTAGTGAAAATGCAAAGAAAAATTAGTCAGTGGTTATTGCCACTGTTCCTAATTGTAACTTTATTAGTAACAGGATGTAGTGGTACTTCAGTTTCTAATGCCGAAGTTTCCACCTCAAATTCATCAAGTCAAACACAACTCGCCACTAAATATAATTATTTACCTAAACTCAACGGTAAGGCAAAAGTGGAAATGATTGTTAATTCCTCTGTTATAACAATAGAAGTAGATGGTGATAACGCACCTATTACAGCAGGTAATTTTGTGGACCTAGTTCAACAAGGGGTTTATGATGGGTTAGCATTTCATCGGGTAGTGCGTGAACCTCAACCTTTTGTGGTTCAGGGTGGGGATCCTCAAAGTAAAGACCTCAATGTTCCCCTAAATAATTTAGGTACAGGAGGTTTTATCGATCCAAAAACTTCAAGGGAGCGTTATATCCCTCTAGAAATTAAACCCACAGAAGCTAAAGAACCAGTTTACAGCAAAACCTTTGAAGTAGCTGGTATTCAACAGCAGCCTATTTTATATCATAAAAGGGGTGCTGTGGCCATGGCTCGCTCTCAGCCTCCTGACTCTGCTTCTTCCCAATTTTATTTTGCTTTAACTGACCTTCCTTTCCTTGATGGTAGCTATGCAGTATTTGGTAATGTGACACAAGGGATGAAAGAAGTTGTTGATCAAATTCAAGCTGGTGATCGTATTGAGTCAGCAAAAGTAGTTGAGGGTATTGAAAATTTAACCATAAAAACTAATCGTAACCAATCATAGCTTAACTATGAAAGTTTTAGTTACGGGTATTGGGCTAACTTCTAGTTTGGGAAACCTCTTTCAAAGTTGGGAAAAACTACTTGATGGTAAGTCTGCTATTCGGTTAGTTAAACCTTTTGCAGAATTACCTCCCCTACCTTTGGGTTTAATTAATTCTCAGCCTGTAGATTTAACTAACTTAATTAAGCAAACTGTGGAAACTGCTGTCAAGTCTTCCGGTCTGAAGCTTCCATTACCTGAATGTGGTGTCGTTATTGGTTCGAGCCGTGCCTATCAAAGAATGCTAGAAAATTTAGCCAAAAAGCAGTTTGTTGATGATGGTCAGGATCATAGTCAAAAAGATTATGGATCATTTATTAATTTTTGGCCTCATCAGCCTGCTATTTTAACTGCGAGTCAGATAGGTACAAAGGGCACTGTTTTGTCTCCAATGGCAGCCTGTGCTACAGGAATATTAGCGATCGCTCGTGGTTTTGAATTAATTCAGACTGGCCAATGTCAACAGGTTATAGCGGGTGCTGTTGAATCTCCTATTACACCTCTTACTATAGCAGGATTTAGAAAAATGGGAGCCTTAGCTCAAATAGGTGCCTATCCTTTTGACCGAGCTCGAGAAGGATTTGTTTTGGGGGAAGGAGCAGCTATTTTGCTACTAGAGTCTGCTAATTTTGCTAAGAAAAGAAGTGCTAAAGTTTATGGTCAAATTCGCAGTTTTGGCTTGACAAATGATGGAATTCATAGTGTAATTCCTGATTTGAGTGGTAAAAGTGCAATGTTAGCGATCGCTCGATCTTTAGCAAGAAGTGGTTTAGCTCCTGAAGAAATTGACTATGTTCATGCTCATGGAACGGCAACTAAATTAAATGATCGCCATGAAGCTAATTTAATTCAGCAAATTTTTCCTCACAAAGTAGCAGTTAGTTCGACAAAGGGGGCGACTGGTCATACTTTGGGAGCATCTGGAGCATTAGGTGCTGCATTTTGTTTGATGGCGGTCAAACATCAGGTTTTACCTCCCTGTGTTGGTTTGAATTCACCAGAATTTGACCTAGACTTGGTTAGGTATGCTCGTCAGTCTCAGGTGAAAAATGTTTTATGTTTGAGTTTTGGGTTTGGGGGTCAAAATGCCGCTTTAGTTTTAAGTAAGGTGTAGCGATCGCTAAACTAACACAGGTGTAATAACCTTTTTGATAATTATTAACCATGAAGCGTGTGAATTTTTCTAAATTTTTTACAAACGTTGCATGGAAAGTTATTAATGTACCCACCTTAGCAGTTCCTATATTTGCCAAGCTTTCCAAAAAGTGTAAACAGCTAAAATTATCAACAAACTCTTAAAAGCAAAACTCACAACTGAATCAGATAATTTTGGTAGAAAACGAGTACCAATTTGAGCACCGATCAAACCCCCAAAACCCAAAAACAGACCTCCAATAAAAACAACATTACCATTAAAGTAATGACCTAAAGAAGCAGAGATAGAAGTAATAACAATTACACCTAAACTTGTTTGAACAGCAACTTTAATAGGTTCGTCGAGTAAAATAATTTGCAAAGGTACCATAATTACCCCACCACCAACGCCGAACAAACCAGCTAATAACCCTACTGTTCCTCCTGTAATAATTCTAGCAATAGCAGGATTTATCCATTGCTGTTTTTCACCGTTTTTTCCAGCATTCTTGTATTGAGCAATAACACGTTTGCGTAACTCTAATAGATAAATACTAACCAACATTAGTAAACTGAAACCTAACAACAATAGAGTGGGGGAAAATTTTTCCGCTAAATAAACCCCACCTTGAGTAGCCAATAATGCTGGTAAGGATAACAAAAGAACTCTTTGAGGCTTAATGTAACCCATACGCCAATTTTGTAGGGTACCAGAAGTTGCTGTAACTGTAATAGCTAAAACGCTAGTTGCAACCGCTTGTATAGGTTGATATCCCAATGCTACTAATAGGGGTACCATAACTGTACCACCGCCAATTCCTAAAATTCCAGCTAGAATACCCGAACCTAGACCACCTATACTTAAAATCAACAGATTTATTGGAGTCATTATTTAAGATTGCTTTTTAACTAAAGTCATAAAAATAAATTTAAATTCGATTGAAACTGATACAAAAAAGAAGTATAAAATAAACTTTCGAGATCACATAAACAGACTTTAACCTCAAAAAAACATAAATTCTTAACAATCAAAAGTTCTAGAGATTTTGATCGTCTTGAGATAATTCCCCTGAAACTCAAATAATTGTTATTGCTCCCGGTACTTTTAATAAAAACGATAAAACAGACTCGAAAAAATACCTCTTTTTAACAAAAAAAGATACAGCATTTCCCGTTACTGGCGAGGTACATTAATAAGTTGGGAGTAAAATTCCTGGAATATATAATTTTTACCATTTACCCTGTAAATCATTTGCCATAAATATTTAGAAACTGTCATCTAAATTAATCAACAATCACGAAAAATCAAAAATTATCTCTGCTTATATTTCCGAAACTCCTGATCACTAAACTGTAAATTTAACTCTAAATCAGAATATTCACCTAATTTATATTGTTTTTGTTTAATTAATTTTTCTAGTCTTTTGACACGCTTGTTTCCGGCAGGATGACTAGAAAAAAAGTCCCAGCCTAGGTTTTCTTTCTCTTTAAAGTTCTTAAAAAAATCCGTTGCCCCTGTTACATGACCATAGGTTTTATTTAATAATATTAATCCGAATTCATCTGCTTGATATTCTTGTTCCTGAGAATAGCGAGCATTACTAATAGTTTCAATAACAACTCCAACACTATTAGCTAAAGTCGCATTATCTCCAAAAAGACTAGCGATCGCAACTCGAATAGCTAAAGTTTTCCCTAAATTCCGAAGATGATCTCTATTAGCAAAATGTCCTAATTCATGACCTAAAATCATCATCAATTCATTTTCTGATTTAACCTCTTTTACTAGCCCTTCAAAAATACCAATAACATCCCCAGGAATAGCAAAAGCGTTAACATTTTTTTCGGGAATATAGATAACTCGATAATCTCTATTTTTTAGTAATTTATTATTGAGTTGAGACTCTAAACGATCTAAGAGATTATTTAAGATTTCTTGTTGAGGAGAATCTTTAGCTTTTTGTTCATAAACCGGGACTATTAATTCTCCTAATTTTTGTTCCCAACTAATAGGAATATGAGTAATTGCCCAATCAGCTAACAGGGATACAAAGCTAATCATTAAGCTAATCATTATGACAATAATCCCCGTCCAAATTCCTAATATAATTAAAAGTTGACGATTAGTTGGTGAAGGATTGCGATTGCTCATAAGTTTAATTAATAATTAATCCGAAAAACCTCAATCACTACCCTTGGTAGGACGGAAAGGATTTAAAAAATTTAATAGAGGATAAATCCCGCGGCTTTGAATCCATAAACTGCCTTGGCCACTAAACCTACAAACTAATCCTTCACCCCCTAAAATTCCTGTTTTTAAACCTTTAAATGATAAACCTCCAATCATTTCAACATTATAATTTAGGGTATCTTCAAAAGCCACAATATAACCAGTATCTACCACATAACTTTCTTCCACAGGAATTTCTAAAATACCTCCATAGGAACTAAACCAAAAATCCCCCCTTCCAGTAGCTCTTAATAAAAACAAAGATTCTCCACTAAAAAAGCCTTTAAATCCTTGAAATTGAGTATCTACTTCTACGGTCTCACTACAGGCAACAAATCCTGATGATTGAACGAATAAACCACAACCATTCTCGATATAATAATGTTGAATATCTCCAGGAACACCAGGGGAAATATACAATCTTCCTGACTGGTTTTGAGTGCTAAATTCATTAATAAATAAGGATTCACCCCCCAACATCCTACCGACTCCTTTCATTAAGCCACCTTTGATTTTAGATTTCATTTTTATTGAGGTATCCATGGCAGCCATAGCTGAGGCTTCTACTAATACTTTTTGCTGCGAGTGCAAATCAATAATTAATGAAGCATAAGCTGGAGAATGTTCAATTTTATAAGCAATTTTTGACATATATACTCATCCTAGTTTATGGATAAATACTAAAGTTTAAAACAGATAATAGAGAAGAGAGAAATATATTTAGGAATGAGTATTTTCTGATTGACACAAATTAAATTGTCTCAACTTGATATTATCTGAGTTCTTTCCCCTTCAGGGCTTTATTTAATTCTCATTCCTGATTGATTTTTAACTATTAAAACTACTATAAGATCAGGGTTAAAGTCTCCCCTTAAACAGGTAAAAAAGAAAATAAAAAAAATTTAGTGTTTTAAGCCAAAATATTCTATTGAGGTACTGATAACTGATTAGGTTATAACTGAAACGACCTCCCTCTCTCCTTCCTTTGAGCCTAGTCATTTTCAAAAAATGATTTATTTTTTAGGAGGCAATTGAGAACCGATGAGAGATCCAAAACTCCCTGAATTATGGGTTTGACAATAAACTTTGCCTCGGCCTTGGAAACGACAGACAAAACCTTCACCGCCAAAAAATGCCCCCAACCAACTTGAATTAGCTTTATCAATACGAAAATCTAAACTGCTTTCAAAAGCGACAATATGGCCAGTATCCACAATATAATCACCCTTAACATCTATTTCATAAATTCCTCCAAAAGAAGTTAAAATTACTGGGCCATAACCGGTAATACTTAACCAAAAAATAGATTCTCCTGAGAATAAAGATTTTATCCCTTGAAACCCTAAATCAAGATCTACATTGTTATCAGAAGCAAGATAGGAGGATGCTTGGACAACTAATTCTTGACCCTTCATTTCATAAACTAGGATGTCTCCCATTAATTTAGGGGCGAGAAAAACTTGGCCGTCGGGACTAGGGGAACGAAAAACACTTAAAAATAGAGATTCACCCCCTAACATTCGTTTTATACCCCCCATAATTCCCCCTCCTTTTCCTTGTCTGAGGGTAGTACTAGTATTGATAAACCCACTCATAGCAACCATACAACCTGCTTGGGCAACGATTTCTTCTCCTCTATTTAAGCTAACTTTAGCGATCGTATTATCGGGTTGATGTATTAATTGAATATCCATAATTTTTTGAACTTTTTAACGGACTTTGGGTTTTAAGAATTGAACTAAACCCTCAATACTACGAGATTGCAAATAAATAACACCATTGCCTTTGAGTCGATTAACAAATCCTTCTCCAGAAGTGAGGGAACTAATTAAACCACCTGATAACCCTATACTCATTTTAATGTTGGGACTATAAGCTACTAAATGGCTATTATCAACAATAAATTCCCCAGCAATATCTTGCTTACTCAATCCTCCATATGCCCCAAAAAAAACTTGTCCCTGGCCACTTACTTTTAACTTAAATAACCCTTCTCCCATAAACCAACTAGCAAACCCTGCCCACCTTACTCCTAGCTTAATTTTAGGACTACTTGCAATGTAAGCCCCTGGTTGAAAACATATCTCATTTCCCGTTAATTCTAAACAGTCAATATCCCCAATAATGGATTGAGTTAACGTAACATTTAAAGGTTGGGAGGTTTTGTTCTCAAAAACATTAACAAATAGGGATTCACCCCCTAAAAATTTTCTTAATAAAGCCGAGAAAAAGCCTCCAGACAATTTTGTTTTCATGGACAAACGACCATCCATACTGGTCATTGCTCCTGGTTCGGCTATAATACTATCACCAGGATATAAGGTGACGAAAATAGCAGCAAAGGCTGGTTTATATCTAATCTTATATTTCACTGTTAACACACAGTAATAGTTTCTTATATATAACCACAAAATATAATTTTAACCTTAATTTACGATTATTTTAAGATTTAAAATTCTGAGAATATTAGTCTAATTAAGATCCTGAAAATACATAGGTTAAAAAACAAAATTACCTCCTGTTATTAACTATAGTTAGAAACTTTTTGTTACTGCTTTTATATAAATGCAATCTCAAATTCAAACCTTACCTAAAGAAGTTGTCAGCTTAATTGCTGCTGGAGAAGTTATTGATTCTTTAGCAGCAGTTGTGCGGGAATTAGTAGAAAACTCTCTTGATGCTGGAGCCACTCGCATCATAGTTTCTATCATTTCTGAACAGTGGCGAGTACAAATTTCTGACAATGGAATGGGTATGAATTTAGCCAATTTAAAACGAGCAGCAAATCCTCATAGCACCAGTAAGATTACTAATCTTCAAGACCTCACAAAAATTAGTAGTTTAGGATTTCGTGGAGAAGCACTTCATAGTTTAGCTAATCTCTCAAATTTAGAAATATTAAGTCGTCCTAAGTCACCCCTTTCAGAAAATGAAAATGAAGGTTGGCGAGTTGTTTATGATCAGCAAGGAAAATCTGTTAAAGCTGAAAGAGTTGCCATTGCTCCTGGTACTATTGTTAAGGTTTCTCATATTTTTGGTAAATGGCCTGTACGTCGAAAAGGAATGCCTTCTCCCCCACAACAAATGCGAGGTATACAATTAATTATTCAGCAAATAGCCCTTTGCTATCCTGATGTTACTTGGCAAATTTGGCAGGGTAGTAAATTATGGATACAAATTAGTCCTGGGGCTACGGCAAAACAAATTTTACCTCAAATTTTATCTACAGTAAGATTGAATGATTTACAGTATATTCAACAAGAAATTGATGAGCAAGAAGCAGAAGAATTAAATATTCAAACATCGAGTTTTTCCCAATCTCAAGATTCTCAACTTTTGGATAGACAATCATTAGAATTAGTGTTAGGTTTGCCAGATAGATGTCATCGTAGACGACCTGATTGGGTAAAAGTTGGTATTAATGGTAGGGTAGTAAAAGTGCCAGAATTAGAACAAACAATTATTCGTTCTTTAGCGCGGACTTGTCCTGGCGATCGCTATCCTCTATGTTTCATTCATTTACAAATTTTTCCCTATCAAATTAACTGGAACCGTCATCCGGCAAAAACAGAAATTTATCTAGATAATTTGAAATTTTGGCAACAACAAATCAATTTAGTAATTGGTAAAGCATTACAATTTAGTTCGGATATTATGCCAGAATTTCCTTTGTCAGAAAGAGTGGAAAAACTCTTAAAAGTCTCAGAAAATACTGGGAATTATCAAGTTAGTCGAGCTATAGAAGTTTCTCCAGATAATACAGAACAAAAAAAATCAAAATTAGGACTAATAGAATTAAAAGCGATCGCTCAATTACACAATACTTATATAGTAGCAGAACATCCAAGTGGCATTTGGTTGATTGAACAACATATTGCCCACGAAAGAATTTTATATGAAGAATTATGTGATGCTTGGGAAATAATTTTTTTAGAAACTCCGATTATTTTACATCATTTATCCCCAGCTCAAATAGAACAACTTCAACGCTTAAATATAGACATAGAAACCTTCGGAGATTTACTTTGGGCTGCTCGTAGTGCTCCCAAAATGTTAGCAAAAAGAAATGACTGTGCTGATGCTTTAATTGAACTTAGTAAAGGTGGCGATCTAGAATCTGCTAAAGTAGCCACTGCTTGTCGTAGTGCTATTAGAAATGGAACTCCTTTAAGCCTACCGGAAATGCAAAGTTTATTAAATAAATGGCAACTTACCCATAACCCTCGTACTTGTCCCCACGGTAGACCAATTTATTTACCTTTAGAAGAATCAGCTTTATCTCGTTTCTTTCGTCGAAATTGGGTGATTGGAAAAAGTCATGGTATTTAAAATAAAAGACAAAAAGCAAAAATAAATAAATTTAAGATTTTGCACCAATTATCAAAATGAAAAAACCTTAACTATTGACTGATTACCTGATACGAAAATATTTGATAAATAATGATAAATCAAGTTATAATAAAACTAATAGATAACTCTATTTCATAACTCTGAAAAACTAGCAGATAGCAAGGATAAAAAAATATATTTTTCTTAATTACTAGATGATCAATTTAAGGAAGTATCTAGGCAAAATTTAACTGAAAATAATTCAAGAATTCACATCCTTCTAGGCAAAAATATTTACATACTCTTATCCCCCAGGGAAACTTGACCCTTATATTGCCCCTGTCTTGTCCTCAGTTTTTCGTCTCGGAATCCCTTCCTGCGACTAATTAATTAACACTTATAATATGTATTTAATAAATATATTTAAAAAGAAATAACAAAAACAACTAAAAAGTAACTCCATGAGTGGGGAAGGCAATAGAGAACCAATTTTTCGGATTTATTATCCATAATACCCTAATTTTTAACTATAGTTTCACCAATCTAGTAGTTACTCTATTAGTAATTAATTTGGTGAAATTGGAACAGTAAATATTTTTTACTTCTTACCTATCCTCTGATTCATTTTTTCTAGAGATACTTACTTATTTCCTTATTCCTAAAAATATCAATATACCTACTTTATCAAATAGGTGATTTCTGTCATTTTAATGACCACTAAAAAAAATCTGTTTCAGGTATCCTCCTTGATAAGAGATACTAATAACTAATAACTAATAACTAATAACTAATATGAATCTTTCCCCATATCGACAATTATTTTATTCAGAAGTTAATAAATCTGATGAAAAAATAGATTTAGCTAAAGCTGCTCTTTATTTAGCTTTGGAAGATGATAAGGAATTTGAACCCAATAAGTATTTAGATGCTCTTAATACAATGGCAAATGAAGTACAAGAAACATTACCAGCAACTTTATATCCTTTACAAATTATTAAGAGTATTAATAACTATCTTTATAATGATTTAGGTTTTTCTGGAAACACAATTGATTATTATGATCTAAGGAATAGTTGTCTGAATCAAGTAATTGAAAGACGCACTGGAATTCCAATTACTTTATCCCTAGTTTATCTAGAAATTGCTAAAAGAATTAATTTTCCAATGGTAGGTATTGGAATGCCAGGACATTTTTTAATTAGACCTAATTTTGAAGAAGCTGGTATATATGTAGATGCTTTTAATAAAGGTGAAATTCTTTTTCCTCAAGACTGTCAAGAAAAGTTAGCCAAAATTTATGGTCAACCACTAAAACTACAACCTCAGTTTTTGGCAACTGTAAGTAATAAGCAATTTTTAGCACGAATGTTAACAAATATTAAAGGAATTTACTGGAGTCAAAATGAGAGGTTAAAAGCTATTGCAGCTATTGATAGGATTTTACTATTATTTCCAAATGCAGTTATGGAAAAGCGAGACCGAGGTGTATTATATTATCAACTAGATATTTGGGCAAAAGCTCGTGAAGATCTAGAAAGTTATATAGTTAATCTTCCTCAAGCTGATGATGCAGAGATAATTAGAAAATTACTGGCTAAAATTAGTCAATATCAATAATAACAAATATCAAAAGTATTGCTATATTTTATTGAGAGTAAGGAGTCATGAATAGGGAGTAAAGAGCAGGGGTATTAGAAATAAGTACTCTTAAATTTAATATAGAGTTATTAAAAAATTGATATTTTTAATCTATTTTAATGAAATACGCCCTTAAGAGCTGGCTCATAAAGGTTCCTATAAGTCTTATATTATCTAGTTTTTAGCAATTAGCACTTTAATCAACAAAATGTTCAACAGCTAAGTATAGCAATTAATTTAGCACGTTAATATTGACCTTATAAATTAGCTATAAGTGAATTAGTATAAATATTACCAATATGGGTAACCTAAAATCAGATATTTCAGACTTTAGGCATAAGAGCAAAAAGCTATTAAACATATAAATATATATGTTCATCTATTTGTGATAAATACCAAAATGAAAAGTATTTTAAGTTTACGGAAATTGCTCAAAAATTTCTTCAAATTTGCAGATTTTAGAAAAAAATTATCAAAGTTTTTCTATGTTTCTTTGGTAGGAATTTTGATAATTATTCCTAGTGTTTTAATATTTACTGCTCAACCAGCAGATGGGATAGATGAAATTCAAATTATTTATGAATCAATTAATATAACAATAACTATTTCTGATTTAGAGAAATTTGCAGATACAGGAGAACAGTCTGAGCAATTAAAGTCACTATTTTTAACAACGAATGCTAGTCAGAAAAATATTGATACAATTCAGGCAATTTTAATTTATAAGTTACAGGTAAAACCAGATTTGCTGAATAAATTATTAGAATCTCGTTATGGTCAACTTGCTATTGACGAATTTAGTCGCCATTTTTTCCCAGATAGTAATGTATCTAAAATAACTGATAATATTCTTGATACAATTAACAACATTATTGCTGATGGAGAAGTATCATTTTTAGAGCTGATACAAAATTTTAAATGGACAGATAAAATTGTCGTTGATGCTAAAGGTATTGAAACATTTTTGGTAGAAACCATAGAATTTGCCAAAAGAGGAATAGATTTTGTGAGAGAACAACCCTCCCTGCAAAAAATATTTTGCGGATAATACAAATCTGTTAATATTAGTATAATTTACATAGTTAATTAGGAGTTCAAACCAAGAACTCATTGGAACAAGAAATTATTCTTGGAGTAGATGGCTAAAAATGAAAATTTTTTTGATCCCAAATTAAGTATATTTGATATCATTTTATCTTTTTTAGTAAGTAGGGGGTAGGGAGTAGGAGTTAATAATTATGATTCGCTTATTTTGCGCAAAAAATCATTTTTTTTACCCTTTAAGTACTTAAATACTAATTGGATGCTTATCCTAATTTTATATGAGACATAAAGTAATTGAGATTCAAGTTCACAAAATATGTAATTAATTTTGTGTACCGAATTTAAATCTTACTAACTCCATTTCAGCATCAATTTTTACCCTAGTTATAGTTCAATAATTAACAATTGAAAACTTCCTCTTAAACCCTATCCTTATATAGAATCTGGTTAATATTGCTTAATATAGTATTGCTGGACTTACCTATAACCATCCTATTGATTAGGGTTTAACAGCCGTTAAAACCTATAGATATTTTATGATTTTATATGTGTGGCTAAAGTCTTGTTTTTATAATTCTATAATTACTTCAGTCTACCCTACTTCCCTCCCCCTCAACTATATAATAACTATTCAAGCTAATTTAATATTATAAGCAAGTTCTTAAAAAGAAAAGATTATTTAATTAGACTTATCCCACAATAAGCTTTATAATTATCTTTCACCTCCGAATATCTGGTATAATATTAATCTATAAAGTGTCTAGTATCATCTGTTAAATTAATATTTAAAGCTGACTATAGTAGAGAGAAAAAGAGACAATTAAGTAGTCATTGAGTTACATCCAATAACTTACTCTATAATTCTCATCTATCCCTACTTGTACAGAAGTTGTATCCAATGTCCCTAAAAAGGTTGCCTACCTCCTAATTATGAATTAATTTACAAATAGTATTGCTCCTCTGCTACCCTTTTCAAACGTCTTAGTTGAGCTTCCATATCTACTTTTGTCCACGAGGCAGCAAACTGGTTAAAACCAAATTTTACTATAGGATTAGGTATCTCAAACTCAAAACGATTTAATAAACGAGTTCCTTCAGGCTCCGGTCGACATTCCCAGCGATCGCGGCCTCGGAAAAAACCTTGAAATTCCCAAACAATTAAACCAGGTTCTCGTTCAGCTACAACACTATATAAAGAGGGTTGTAAAAAAGGAATATTTATGATAAATCTACTACGACTCCCCACAAATGTATTCCAATTACCCACAGGTTCACAACGCAACATTGGATTTAACCACTTATGCATAAGAATTTGATCCGTAATACAACGTTCTACAGTAGTGGCACTGGCATAAATTAAAATACATTGCTCGAAAACTTGACTAAATGGCATAGTTACCTTCAAGCTATTAGACATATACAAGCAATCTAAATGATTGCTAATTAACACTCACATTAACCCAAGAAAACCATGAATGGCACTTGGCAAAATATTACACAATTAATTCACCTCGACGAGCCAATTCAGGCTAATCTAATCTTAGCCTCACA
Source organism: Trichodesmium erythraeum IMS101 (assembly GCF_000014265.1). NCBI lineage: Bacteria > Bacillati > Cyanobacteriota > Cyanophyceae > Oscillatoriales > Microcoleaceae > Trichodesmium > Trichodesmium erythraeum. Next base: position 802,119 of record NC_008312.1, on the reverse strand, counting down.
TATTTTGGCACAAGCTAATGGAAATCCTTTAAATCAATTGTCCCAAGCTCCAATCCTGAAAATAGCTATAGCTATTGGAACTTTATTCATAGGTTGGCTTGTGGCTTTGTTTATTTCTAATGTTATAGTTGGAGGACTCTTAAAAAAGACCAGTGTTGATAACAAAATTGCTGGTTGGGTGACAGGTAGTCAGGAAAACGGTCAGGATTTACCTGTGGAGAAATGGATATCCTCTGTGGTGTTCTGGATCATTATGATCTTTGTTTTGGTGGCCTTCTTTGAAGAGCTTAATCTCACAACAGTTTCTCAACCTCTAAGTGTCTTCCTCACAGAAATAACTAGCTTCTTACCTAAGATAGCTGGTGCTTTCATTTGGCTGGGTATTGCCTGGTCAGTAGCAAGTATAGCTAAATTAGCAGCAAGCAGAGGACTGAAAACATTTGGTCTAAATGACCGTCTGAATGAGCAGATCAGTGATGGACAAGAAGAAAGTCAATTAGATATTAGCGATACTATTGCTAATGCTATCTATTGGTTGATCTTCCTGCTATTCTTGCCATTAATCCTGGAAGCCTTGCAACTACAGATTGCTTTACAACCTGTTCAAAGCATAGTAGATCAAATCTTACAAGCTTTGCCTAGAATTCTTAAGGCTGTTATTTTAGCTACAGTTGGTTGGTTAGTTGCTACTGTTGTTAAGAAAGTTGTTACTAATCTACTTGCTGCTACAGGTGTAGACCAAATGGGTAGCAAGTTGGGTATGAATAAAACCAGTAGCAGTCAAAATATTTCTGGGATTATTGGTACAATTGTTTATGTATTGATATTAATTCCTGTAGCGATCGCTGCTCTGAGTGCTCTAAATATTGAGGCAATTACCATTCCAGCAGTGGCAATGCTTAACAATATTCTGACATTCCTCCCCAAAATCTTTGCGGCTCTTGTAGTACTTGTTATTGCTTACTTTGTTGGTCAATTTGTTAAAGATTTAATTACTAATCTTCTTACCAGTATTGGGTTTGATGACTTTTTCAATTGGCTTGGTTTAACTTCGACTCCATCATCTTCCCCATCTAAAGACCCAAATACAACTGTAATTCAGGGTGAACCTGATATTACTCGGACTCCATCACAAATTGCTGGCTTTGTAGCTTTTGTGGGTATTATCCTTTTTGCTGCAGTTTCAGCTACTCAAATTATGGAACTTCAGGCTCTGAGTTTAATTGTTAATCAGTTAATCTATATTGCTGGTCAAGTTCTTTACGGTTTAGTGGTATTGGCTATAGGTCTTTGTTTAGCTAGCTTTGCTTACAACTTAATTACTAGTTCTGGTAGTTCCCAAGCAAAACTTTTAGGGCAGCTTGCTCGAATTGGAATTATCGTATTAGTCTCAGCTATGGCTCTGCAACAAATGGGTATTGCTCCTAGTATTGTCAATCTAGCTTTTGGACTCTTCATGGGAGCAATGGCTGTAGCTATTGCTTTAGCTTTTGGTTTGGGAGGACGAGATATTGCTTCTTCTCAAATTCAAGAATGGTTAGAACAGTTTAATAAGAAAAAATAGTCGTTAAAATTTCTGCCAGAGTTTTTGACCAGGGAGAATGGGAAATATCAAAGTTCCATAACCCATTCTCCCTCTTTGACTATCAATTACCATCTCTTATAAGTCACGAAAATATTTAATAAATCACCCATAATTTTACAGATAACTTATAAGCTATTGTAAGTTTTTCCACTTAAGCAATTTCCACCTCATCTTTTTTTCTACAGTATTGATGAAACAAGGCGGATCTTACAACTAATATCATTATGATATAGAAAAGTACCCTACTTAATAGTAGAGATGATACTAGATACTTTTAATTAATTGGAGTTTTGAGCCTTATTGTTTGAAAGTTTTACTATAATTAGGATTTGCTGAAAAAGTCTCTATTCTTATTGATTACTAAAATTTTTGATATTTAATTTAGCTATTAATTCTTCCTTAATACGACCCATAATCGAATTTTCATCCAAAGATGCCAAAATATTATTAACTACTGTTTTCGGACTTTCCTCTCCCCAAGAAGCACCATTAGCAAGATATGTTTTAGTTATTTGCCCAATTCCATAAGATGATACACCTCCTACTGCTGCTTGAGTCGCTGCTACAGACAAATAGGGCCCTAAAGATAACCCACTAGTAACAGGTGCAGCTAAACCCAATAATCCTTTCACAGAACTTAATCCTAGATTTGCCACTAATTCACTCGCAGTTATACCACCCATACTAATAGCTATCTTTTGTAATAAGTCTAATGCTCCTCTTTGATTCATTTTTATACCATATAACTTTGATAAAGTCAATATCATAGATACATCAATAATCGCCCCACTGAGAATATCTACCACAGTCACAGGGTTGAGAGCGATCGCCATTGCTTTTGTCATCACCCCCTTCCATATAACCCCATCTGCACTTTGAGAGCGAATTTCCATTTTCCGGCGTACTAACTGTTCATTCACATCATCAGCATAGAGCATACTATTGAGGGCCACCAAAGACTTACCTTCTCCATCTAAAATTTCCAATATTTTCAGCTTTAAGTCTTCTACTTGAGGTTCTCCTCGCACCATCTCTACTCTGAGACTACCATCAGAAGCTGGCACCGCTTTAGGAAGTAGTGGAGAAGCAGCAGCCATAACTATTTCATTTGGTGAGAGTAATTCACGAACTCGCTCATTGCGAATTTTATTATATATAGCTAACCTATCTGTTTCTGGATACTGGTCTATTTTGTTAAACACAAGTAAAATTGGTTTACCAGCATCTCTTAAATAAGAAAGAGCTTCATACTCTACTTGGGTAATATCTCCCGCTACAGCAAATAAAAGTAAATCTGCCTGTTTTGCCACCTGTCGGGCCATTAATTCCCTAGTTTCTCCGTCTACTTCATCTATACCAGGAGTATCAATTAATTCCACTTGAGATATTCTGTAGGAAGTTAAAGAATTTGTAGATGATGATTCTATTTCCGTTAAATTATCTCTTCCTAATTGCCATTGTCTAATTTTTGTCGTTTTAGTAACACCATGAATTGGACCAGTTTCAAATACTTTTTCTCCTAATAAAGCATTAAGAAGTGAAGACTTACCTCGGCCTACCATGCCAAATACAGCAATATAAACAGAAGCTTTTTCTAACTTTTCTAACATTGACTCTAACCCAGAAATTTCAGAGTCTAATCCTGCCCTTTCCTCCGGAGTTAAGTCTAAATTAATTACGATTTCTTTTAAGGCATCTTTCGCATTACAGATATTAAGTTCTGCTTGAATATCTGCAAAGCTTGATATTGTTTCGTCTAGTTCTCGGTCGAGATTCATTTTCCGGTATTTCTTACTTATATTTTTAGCTTGAAAATAAATAACATTACTTTTACTGGAACACAGATCTAAACATGGAATTTTAATTACTCTATCTACAGGAAGAAATCAAAGTAGTAACACAAGCTCATGCCTTAATACAAGAATGGTTAAGGTAAGTAAGATTAGAACTAAAACTGGAAAAAACCAAAGTTGCCCCGACAAAATAATATATAGGGAAGAAACCAGAATTTAAAACCTTAATTCAACCATTCTTCAGGATTATAAAAATTCCCGCGCGGAAACTGGCAAAAATATGTGACTTAAATAAATATATCCTTCTCAAGGCATTAATCCCTTTAAATCCAGTAATTAAATTATTAGTCAAGTACTACTCAACTATGTTCAGTGATATTACTCGTAAGGGGACGATCGAGATATCAAAAAAGATATGGATGTAAGTATAACCATCATTGTAGCTCTCCACCAACGCCTAAAGTGTTGGTTGGGTTGGCCTGAATGTAAGATTCTTTATTAGTAGAGCTAATGCAAAATGTCAATCCTCCCTAAGGCCTGTTCAGTTATTCTGATTTAATTTGGGTAACTATTGATTAGATAGAAGATCCACACCTTTAAACTGGAGGTGAGCTCAAAAAAAAACTCTAGGCTAAAATTTTTCAAGCCTCATTAGCTTCTAGTCTAAATTTTCTGATTTTGTAGCCATAAATTAACACTTTAATAAAATTGTTTTTTTCGCTGTGCTGCTACTGCCTTTCTCTTACGTTTTTCTTGAGGGGTTTCAAAAAATCGACGTTTTTTTTAACATCTGCAAGAATACCTGCCTTGGAAACTTGACATTTGAATCGCCGGAGGGCCGACTCTATACCTTCGTTTTCGCCTAGTAACACTTGGGTCATTACTTTTTATTCTATTCTTGAACAAATTAGTTATTAATTTTTAATAGTTTACCTATTAGCACTTAGCTTCAGGGACTCTTTTATTATTATCATATAACACCTTCTCAAAAAATAGACAAAGTTGTACGTTTGCTGTCAATAAAGAATGTTCATTTTTAATATTAGCCTTGATACTTGAAAACTTCAGTGATTTTGTGCTATTCCACTAGAGCACCTTCAAATTTAATTGGGAATTGGGAGTGTGTCATAAAGGTTTTAAATCTTCTAACAAATAAAAGATAAATCAACTTTTCCAAAGTTGGTACTGAATGCAACTTGTAGATTTTCTAATACCTTTACTAACCACTTAACTGATTCTCTTGTGCTTCTTTCATAATGGTTAAAGAGTATTGCAAATCGCTTTTCTAAGTATGATTTGACTTTATAGCAAACTAAAACTATTTTGAGAAGAAGGCTAGTAGTTGCTATTGAACCTATATTAGATATCAGGTTATCAAAGAAAAAGTGCTCTGGTTTTTTAGTGCTTTCTACCACTAAAAATCCTAATATTTTATTACAGGTTCTCATCACTAAAAAGTCATTTAATTTTTTATTATCATTGTGAGACATAGTATTTTTGAGTTGATTATATAGTTCTCTCTTGAAATGATCCTTAACATACCTAGAGCCTACATTAAAGGATGTGCTTAAGTATTGGTAGAAGATTTTTTTAAAGCTACTATAGGATTGAGGTTGTTTGGTATAAATTAGAAAACTTTTGGCATAGTCTTGGTAGCTCTTGCCATTTTCAACTTTACCTACAAATTGTCTAGTAGCTGATAATAATTCCCGGTCATTCAAAAGAGTAGGATTTTTAATTTTATTCGTGTTTTCCCAACTAGACTCTGTAAAACTTGAACTTTGAAAATTTGAAGTAGTTGTTACCCCATGTCTAATTTGATGAGTTATGTAGTGGGATAAATCTATTTCAAATTTTTTTTGTTTTTGTCGTTGCATCTTCTTGATAGCTTCCTGATGTTCATAGCTATTGTCTAAGGTAATTAAACAATGTTGATATAAGTAAGGATAACGTGGAATTAAAGTTCTCAAAGGTTCAACTAAAGCACTATCATTGTTTCTATAACTTATTACTTCTTGGTTTATTACTTCTGCTAAACGTTTTAAACTAAAATACTGTTCACTTTTTGTAAATGCTCGAACCACGTCTAACAGTTTCTGACTACTACGAGAACCGTAGTGGCGGTGTATTGGTTTATTGTTAATGCTATCAAAAATTTTAATTAAGTCTAGCAACACATCTTTTTTATAGTTATAAGGTTGCTTTCTATTAATAACTATATGAAAACAACGATTTAAGAAAAAATTAAATTCTTCTTTATCTTCCAATAATGCGATAATTATTTCTAGTGCTCTAGATACTTTTCTATCAGGATATTCAGAACAATTAATAAATAAAATTCTAAACCTTTTAATTATCTCTTCTGATGATTCTATATCTATCAACTGGAGAAAATGGTTATAGATATACTGTTGATACTGGGATTTTTCTTGTTCATTTCTATCTATAAAGTTTTTCATTTGATATATTTCCTAATTGATTTTTTTTAGATCATAGTACCCTGATAAATAATATAATTATGCAATTTAATAACTCCAATTTTCTTAAGTATGGCTACACATCATACTTAAGAATGAAATCATATAACCCTAATTCAGTAATCTTATTAAGTAAAGCAGTGTAGCTTAAGTTTATGAAATTGGTATAATTTCTTTAATCTCATTATATTTAATTGATTTTCTTTTTTAGTCAATGAGACATAAGCACAGCTACCCGGAAAGGTAAAGGTTCAAGCAAAAAAAATAGAGGCTCACAATTCAATGTGATTTGATGTGATAAATTATAATCAGAGTATAGACAAAAAAGTAACAAGCAGTGAGTATGTTTTGTAATGGAAGTAGATGTGCATGAGATTATTTGTGTTTATATAAACTCATGAGAGGGAAAAGCTGTTGGGAGTTTTTGTTAGTTCTTACTTACTATTTATCCTCTATGTGGAATAGCATATACTAATTTTTGGGCTGCATACCAGTAAAGGACATAGCAGTAGGAAAAAAAACAGAGAAGACTTCTAAAATTGAGCGATCCAATAATGCATAAAGACAAAGGATATCCTAGGAATGTGTGAAAAACCAGATCTATCTCTTATCCAAAATTGAAAATTACATTGGTAATATTTGGTGTTTTCTTTATAATAACTCTAATTAATCATTACTTACTTACTAATATATTTAGGTTTTTATGAAGTTTTAGTAGATTAAAACAATTCCCATAAGCAGTTAGTACTTAAATTCGTTTATTTAATAGGGACGTTCCACACAACTGACTTAGGTTATAAAAGTTCCCGAAACTGCGGACTTAAAAACTGTACCTCAGTTGCTTAAGAAACACTATATATAGCTATAAATAATATTAACTTCTAAACTAATACCAATATTATTCATAGGAAGCCAAGATATATCCTAAAAAAAAATTAATAGTTTTTAGGAACTTTAGCAAAAATATTAACGTCTAACCTGTCATAATTTTCCTTAAAATTAGGGTAAGCTTCTTTGAACTATTTTCCCCTATCTGAGTTCACTAGTTATCAGTATATTTACTAACTTTAAAAAAAATTATTATACTTTTGATTTTGCCTTGGTTAATCAGCTAATTCCCAGAAAATAAGTTTAGTTTAAGAACCACAAGTACTCTTCTATAATTATAATATATCTTTTAGGAGAACTGCCAATAGCTATGGTTTGTTGCATGACTTTATTTCAACTGACCGAAATATTAACTACTACAACACTTACAGGTTTTCATACTCCAGAAAAAACATTAATTACAAGCATAAATACAGATACTCGTAACTTACAGCCTGGTGAAGGATTTTTGGCATTACGAGGAAATAATTTTGATGGCCATAATTTTGTTGACGAAGCAATCGAAAAGGGAGCTTCTTGTGTGATTGTTGAACAAGAATATACCTTAAATAGTGAGATTCAACAACTATCAAATAATATACCTATATTACAAGTAGAAAATACTTTAAAAGCTTACCAAAAAATTGCTCGTTGGTGGCGAGATAGATTTGATATTCCTGTTATTTCGGTCACAGGTTCAGTAGGTAAAACAACTACTAAAGAATTAATTGCTGAAGTTTTAGCAACTCAGGGTAAAGTCATGAAAACTGAAGCTAATTATAACAATGAAATAGGTGTAGCTAAAACTCTACTACAACTTTCTAATGAAGAGAATTATGCAGTAGTAGAAATGGCAATGCGGGGACCAGGAGAAATAGCAGAGTTAACACATATTGCTAACCCGACAATTGGTTTAATTACTAATGTCGGTACTGCTCATATTGGTCGTTTGGGTTCTGTTGAAGCCATTGCTGAAGCTAAGTGTGAATTGTTAAGAGAAATGTCTGATAGTAGTATTGCTATTCTGAATTATGATAATCAACGGTTGATAGAAACTGCGGCTAAAGTTTGGTCTGGAGAAACTTTTACTTATGGTTTAGAAGGTGGAAATTTACAAGGAAAATTAATTGATTCTCAAACGATAAATGTTGAGGGTGTGGATTTACCTTTACCTTTACCTGGTAGTCATAATGCTTCTAATTATTTGGCAGCATTAGCAGTCTTAAAAGTGCTTCATGGAAAAAATATTCCCGCAAAAACTCTGTTTCAATCTTTGACTAATAACTTATTCGTTCAATTACCAGGAAGTAGGGCAAGAAAATATGATTTAAAGAATGATATTGTAATTTTAGATGAAAGTTATAATGCTGGATTAGAGTCAATGATAGCTGCTCTCAATTTGTTAGCTGAAACTCCTGGTAAACGACATATTGCTGTATTGGGAACTATGAAAGAATTGGGAAACAAATCAATTTTATTTCATCAACAAGTTGGTAATGTTGTCAAAAATTTGAATATTGATGGTTTATTTATTTTAGCTGATTTTGAGGAAGCAAAAGCAATGGCTACAGGTGCTGCTAGTTTGCAATTTATCAAGGTAGAAAATATCACTGCTGATAATGCTCATCATAATTTAGCCAAATATTTACAGGAGTTTTTACAGCCTGGTGATCGGGTTCTTTTTAAGGCTTCTCATTCTGTAGAGTTAAATAAAGTAGTCGAACTTTTAATTAATTAGTAATGCATTTATAGCATAGACATCTTTCCTGTTGCGGGTGTATCTTCAACTAATATGAAACACCCTGCAACATTAAATCTTAAAAAGCATCAGAAGCCTATACAGAAAACGGATAGGTTTGTGTAGATAAGTCACTCAATATAATCTCCTCCTGAACCATATTTCCATTGTTCAATCCAACGGTTATAATAATACCTTTGTTCTTCTGACATTTTTGCCGTTAAACCTTCCATAACTCCCCCAATAGGATATAAAAAACTGTATACTCCCAAATTTAAATAATGTTTCATCCAATTTAACAAATTTCCTATTCCCACTTGAGGGATAATTTTTATTACTAAACCTGGTTGCTTTAAAGAAGTAACAAATAAAGTTTGCGCCAAAGCAGGAAACTGTACAACATCTTGCAAAAAAGGTTTCAGTACAGGTTCACCCAATTTTTCCATTACCTGAAACACCCCTGCCAATAATTCATTAATTTGATGTGGTTCAACAAATTGATTTACCCCTATACTCATAGAACGTTGAAACAGCCAAGTAACTGATACATTAGGTTGATACGGTTGTAAAAGTCCCAGAGCATTTGCAGACAAATTTTCAGTTTGCAAAGCTTCATCAATACCCACCATCAGACGTTTCAAATGACGTACCATAGAGCCAAAACCACCAAAACTAAGAGGAGACTGACTTCCACTACTATCACCCACTGGCAAAATACGATTCCAAGGGGTTTTCAAGGGACTTTGACGATAACAAGGAAAAAAACCAAATAAAGCACGTTGAAATTTAAGTTGACTAAGTTCAACTTTTTGATATTCAGGTAATAGACGTAGATATTCTTCAAAGAAAAATTCCAAAGAAAATCTATCTCGATGAGCATCTAAATAAGTAAATAGATAAGTAGTTCGTCCATCTCTAGCAGGAAATGCTTCCCAAAAATATTGACATTGATTTTTGATCGGAGTAAACGAGGCAAAAATATCCCCCGTATCATTTTTTGGGTATCCAGTAGCGCAAGTACCAACCACTAAACAAACAGCATCAGGTTTTTTGCCTTCCCTTGCTTGTTTGACAATAGGAGAAAAATGACCCATTGCATCCAGAAGTAGTCGAGTTTTGAATGATCTACCATTGCTAGTTTGGATATTTACCCCATCTGGATGAATTACTGCTGCTTCATAAGATGTATTTTCAAATAGTTGACCCCCTGCTTCTAAAAAGCATTGTTTCAGAGTTTCTAAAAGATAAACTGGATCTACACCAATATTGAGGACATCTTTGACCCATATTTCAGGACTATTTGGGAAGCTAATTCGAGCAGGGTTATATTCCGTAGCGATCGCTTTTTCTAGTTCTTCTTGAGATACAAGGTTTAATTCTACAAATGTTTCTAGTTCTTTGCGAGAAATATTCCATTCTTGTTTTCTACCCTTAAGAATACCTTGTTCTAACAGTGCAACCCGCCAACCTTTTTTTGCCAAAGCAGCACCAATTATTATACCAAGAGTACCTCCGCAAATTACTACATCCCATTCATCTTCTTTTAGTGGTTTATTTTCTTCACTAATAGTACTAGGAATAATTATACTTTCTGAACGAAGTTTTTGCCAAATCTGATCGACTCGTCGCAGACCTTCTAAAGGGTTTCCTGGAATTTGGTCGAGAATTTTTTCTGTTAAAGACATAACTTTTCTATTATTAACTTTTGTCGTAATTATTGATTTTTTTTATCTATTAATTTATAAGTTAATTATAATCATATACCTAAAATCCTATAATGATTTCTAAACATATAAAAAATGCTTCTATCTCTTTCCTATAAGTTTTTATTTTTATCATCAATCTTCATTCTAAAGTTAAAATTTAATTACTATGATGCCACAATAAAAATTTTAGGAAATTAATAAATAGGCATGATTTTTAGAATTTTTTACCCTAGTATTTTAAGAGCTTTAAGACCCTATAGTTTTTTTAATATAAAGATTTAATTTCTGAACTTTCGTCCTTTAAATATCCTCTAAAATAGGTTGCTTATTAATCGTTTTTTAAAGGTTTAGACTTACAATTTTTTTTTCAATTGCCATCACTCAAAATAGCAAAAAATTTAATTCATATATCTATCTCTATTAATTCATCATTTTGAGGCTAAATTTATGACTTCACTTATAATACAAAACGGATAAAATATCTATTAGTTAAATCTTTTAAGTAAGAGTTGCTAATTAATTCTCAAAGCATTGACAGATATAAAGTTTTAGCTAAATTTTAATTTTTAAAAGTACCAGCTTTTCCGTGCCTCAAGCCCATCCATAAAGAAGATATTGGGCATACCTAGGCTGAAAAATCAAGAGACAATTCTTACTATACCAGACCTATTTACCAAGCCATTTATCCATGCCTCTGTACTTTCGTGCTTCCATACCACAAGCATCACCCAATAAGACAAAAAATATATTAATCCTAAGTAGGCACACAAAATTAATTATACATTTTGCGATACTTAACCTCTTATAATCTCATACTATATAACTCAAGTATAACTAGATCAGGCAAAAAATGAGTGTAATGATGCTTATGACTATTACTGATAATCTAGCAGTAGGTAAGCATTGTAGAAAATTAATTACACCTATATGTTATGCTAAATCCGTTTACTCTATATCTCAAATACAACTAGGGTGAATAAAAATTATTGTTTAAATGCTTAATTCTCTTGACCCAAAAATTTTAGGCTTTCTAATGTTATCCAAATAGAATTTTTCTTGATGTACTCTAAAGCCTCTCAAGACAAACTTAGCATTTTGTGGGCGAATTCCTAAGTTTGAACTTTAGAGGTTGAAGAGGTTTACCTTTCTCTTACTTTAGTAAGCTCAAAAAGTTTGTAAAGCCGACCTGCCCTGAGTGATCCGCAATATTTTTCCCACTATTCCGAAGGAAAACCCTCAGATCATTCAAATCATTCAATGATTTATCTCTATAGTATAATCAAAATCTTAATCTTAGCCGTTTTCTATATTCAGTTTTTTTAGCTTGAATCATAAATAACTTCTACCGCTTAGATAATAATGATTTATTGAAGCCTAATTTGTATAACTCCAGACAGTAAGCTAAAGTATTACAGCTTTAAACTCTCTAGTTTTTTTGTATCGGTTTAGGATAAATACAATACTTATATCATGTCTGTTCAAATAACCACCGTGGAATAATTTTAGAAAATTGGTAATTAGGAATTGGGAATTAGGAGCCATTTGAAATGCAAAAGCATTTTTATTATGGCTAATTAACAATAATTACTATTAAATATAGTTTTCACAATTATGATATAAATTAATAATATAATACCATATTTATTACTATTTTCATCAATAAAAACTTTCTCTAAAAAGACGAAGATCCAGACCCATTGTTTAGGATAACTATAGTCAATTTTCCTAGCAAAAATGGAATTTTAACTTAATACTTCACAAAATCATATTAAAGGTAGCATTACTCTACTTCATAGAATACAGAATATACTGTACTTATAAAAATATCTTGGCTGCAAAAACTAGATTTCAAATACTGTAAATAACTCTAGTCTTTTGCAGCATTTTGATATATATCAGAGCTGATTTGTAAACTTTACTAGAAGTATTATATTACCCACTTTTTGGCAATTAGCAAATTGAATGAACAAAATTTTTGAAAGCTAAGTATAGCAATTAATTCAGCACCTTAAATTTACTTTATAAATCAGCTCTCAGTGAGTTATACTCAGAGATTTGGAGACAATAGCTATCTCCCACCTCACTTATCTATTCTTCCTCATTATTTTGACGTTCGTTTTCAACTTCAGTGTTAATTTGCCTGAGATGAATATGTTTATGTCCTAGCTGGATGTTAAATTCATCTCCGGGTTTTAGTCCCATTTCATCTGTATAGTTAGCACCTATTACTAACTGTCCATTTTTATGAACACAAGCACGATAAGTAGGCGCACGTCCTCTTCCATCTTTAGTATCCCTCTCATATAATTTTACCCCCTTTGCCTGTAAAACTGCATCGTAAAACTTGCCAAGATTTACTCGCTTCTGCTGATCTTTTGTAGTTGTATAATACCCGCAAGCAATAGCAGTTTCTTTCTTTGACTTATGTGAAAGATCTTTAACTTTTTTCAACAATGCTTTACCAATTAGTTGAGTATTTGATTCTTCTGAAGTGTTATTTTTTTCTGTTGTTGTTTTAGCCATTTTCTCTATTTACGTTGAAATATTCACTCATAAAACTTTAACACTTACACTGTCTAATATCAAGCTTATTTAATCTTTTCTTTTAATATTTTATCTAATGTAATTTTTTTCATAATAATCACTCCTTAGAGTCTTACATTAAGATGTAAAAAAAGCTAGTGAATAATAACTGATGTGCTAATTATCACACCTTTACTTTTTTGATAAATTTATCTTGATGTAAATTTTGATTCCAATAATTTAAACGGACTTTTTCTCCAGCAATATACCCAAAGGAAAAACCTAAATCACTATTAACTTTACTTGATTTCTGAGTTTTACATTTTACACCTTCTTGTTTCAAATATGCTTGAATAGCTAAAGTATGTTTTTCAAACATCGAACGCACAACTATAGCAGATGCAGATTTTGAATCATCATCACCATTACTAGCTATACCCTTTTCCTCCATATATTTTCGTCGCTGCTCTAATCTCTGTCTTAATCTAGTTGCACAACCCACCCGAAATGCATTAATAAAAACTCTTCCTTTACCTCTATGTTGTTTAACTAATTTATCAACTACAGCCGTTAAATATTCATAAAGGGACCTAGAAACTGTAATATTAGTCTCTGTTCCTACTATTCTCATTTCACCACTGTAAGTAGAACGCATTGCTTGACACCCATTAGCATTAGCAATTCCTGCTAAAATCCACATTTTCCAGGTTACATAACGACCTGTTTTATCAACAATACTCTTAGTAATATCTTCATCTTTATCTTGTCCTAAATCTGCTACAGATAAATTATGTTTAGCCAATAACTCTGCTGCTTTTTCTGCTGCTAATGCAGCTTCATGTTCATTAGGTGAACTAGTAAGAGCTAGAAGTTTACTAATTTTTTCCAGAAGATTCTGATCGACCATTTTTCTAACCTTAGATATAGGTATTTTATCCTAATTTTTTTATCATGTAACTATACCCCTTTAAAAATAAAGTCCTTGCTCTTAAGGGTGAAGTTTTAATATAGCTCCTAGGATTTGTTTGTGTTAAAAAAAATTTTGAGTATCGTTAAAATTTCCTCAACCCAAGAAACCTAATAGACTTAGATACTACCATAGTTTCGTAACTTAAAATTCTCTATTCCAAAGAGTTTTGAAACAGGACTTCAGTGCCTTTTTCACCCATTATTTAATTGATGAGAAGTTTTTATACCCAATACAGGGATAAAAGCAGATTTTTCTCATCGCCCAATCCCTTATTTAGCAATAGCTATAACTTTAAAAAATATCACTCACACTTTGCAGATTTGGTATAACCTATAAATGCTTGTGGAGGTTAATACAATAATTAAAGTACCGAAGCTGTTTCTCAACAAAGGATTTGTTTATAATTTTATCTAGTAGTAATTTTTAACTATAAAAGCTTTTATATAGAAAAAAGCTGGAAAGTAAATTACCTCCAACTTTTTACTATATCAATTGATTACAATAAAGTCTATACCTTTCAACTTAATCAGCATTTTGGCGATACCATTCAATTGTATTCTTCAACCCTTGCTTCAAATCTACCTCAGCAACAAAACCAAATTTTTCCTTGGCTTTTTTTGTATCTAAACATCGCCTAGGTTGACCATTTGGCTTATCAATTTCCCAAACTAACTCTCCCTGAAAATCCATTAACTCACAAATTAACTCTACTAAATTACGAATCTTTACTTCATGATTAGTTCCTAAATTAATAGGATCAGATTCATTATAAAATTGAGTTGCCATAACAATTCCTCTGGCCGCATCTGTAGAATATAAAAATTCACGACTCGGACTACCGTCACCCCAAACAGATAATTCTTTCTTTCCTCCTACTTGAGCTTCATGTACTTTCCGAATTAAAGCAGGAATTACATGAGAACTTTTAGGATCAAAATTATCTTCAGGTCCGTACAAGTTAACAGGTAAAAGATAAACACCATTAAAACCATACTGTTGACGATAAGCTTCCAGTTGAACTAAAAGAGCTTTCTTCGCAATACCATAAGGAGCATTAGTTTCTTCTGGATAACCATTCCAAAGGTCTTCTTCTTTGAAAGGAACAGGAGTAAATTTAGGATAAGCACATATTGAACCTACACATACAAACTTTTCTACATTTGCTTTATGGGCACAGTCAATTAATTGTGCTCCCATCATCAAGTTATCGTAAAATAATTCAGCAGGTTTTTCCTTATTTAGACCAATACCTCCTACATGAGCAGCAAGGTGAATTATAATATCCTGTTCTTGAACAGCTTTTTGGCAAGCTCCTAGAGTCCGAAGGTCATAATCACGCGATCGCAGTATAGTAATATTATCAGGATTAGCTCCTGCTTTATGAAGTCTATCTACAACTTGGCGTCCAAGAAAACCAGCTCCACCGGTTACTAAAATTCTTTTGTTTTCTAACTCTAATTTAATCATCAAAAGCCTCCGAGATTTATGCCAATCATAAGCCTTCAAGTATTGTAGATGAAAATCATTGCCACATTCGCCACAGTAATTCTGTCATACCAATTTGAATAATTCCTCCAAAGTCTAAGGCTTTCTCAGAAGTGATTTACAACAGTTCATTTGTCACATTCTTTTTTTTCATTAGTATTAAGTTTTAAAAATACAAAAGCCTAACATATTATTTTTTATGGGCTAGTGCTATCTTTGTAAGGCAGTAAAAATAACTAAATAAATCATAGAGGTTAATTAAACATAAATAATAGTAAATAAATAGTACTGAGAAATACAAATCCAAGCATAGCAAAGTTTTTGATAATCTTTCTTATTTCTTATGACTGGGATTTAATAGCTACTCAATATTTTGTTTCAGCTAATGAGTTTCGCAGAAACTTTGACTTTCTGTCGATGACATAGCATCTGAGAGACAAAATAACGTACAGGGTAAATAATGAAAATATTGTAGTGCAATATTTTACTCTCAATTAGAATACCTCACCGGCAAAGGAAACCGCTGTATATAGAACTACGGGAATTCAACAGTAATATATTCACAAATCTCAACTAATCTCTGAAGCAATTTTCGGTACCCAAATCTTTTCCTGTAGTATTCTGCCCATTTATATTGCCCAGGTTTTTGTGTCAGTAAAAACGGAAAACATCAAAATAATTTACTAATTTCCGATCCCTAAATATGTAGTGGTATAGAAAAAAAATTTACATCCCAAACTTGACTAATAATTTATAAACTATTATCTAGCTAGGATTGTAACTAAATATTATCCTATATTGATCCCAACGTTACACTTCATACTTATTCTATTGCTAAAAATATTTTTATTGAATTAGTATCTACTTTGACTCATTTAGATATTATTTAGATACATGGGATAATTTTTTCTCTTTTTAGCTACTTTTTAATCATAAATTTAGTTAATTTTGATAGTGCTAAAAGTCAACTAAAAGCACTATCACCTCAAAAAAATTAAGGATTACCTCAATAATTTAACCCTCTTAATAACTTAGTCCTAAATTTTTAATCAAAACCATTACTATTAATAACAGCTTTTTCCAAAACCTTAATATCAGAATCAACCATCAAATGTACCAACTCCGTAAATGTAACTGATGGTTTCCAATGTAACTTTTCTCGTGCTTTTGTACAATCACCAATTAACAAATCAACCTCAGTAGGACGTAGATAACGAGGGTCAAACTCCACATAATCTTGCCACTCTAGATTTACATAAGTAAATGCTATTTCTAGAAATTCTTTAATAGAATGAGTTTCATTAGTAGCAATCACATAATCATCTGGTGCTTCCTGCTGTAGCATCATCCACATAGCTCGAACATAATCCTTTGCATATCCCCAATCTCTTTTAGCATCAAGATTACCAAGATAAAGTTTTTTTTGTTTATCTGCTAAAATTCTAGCTACAGCACGAGTAATTTTACGAGTTACAAAAGTCTCACCTCGACGAGGACTTTCATGGTTGAATAATATACCATTACAAGCAAATAGATTGTACGACTCTCGATAATTTATTGTTTGCCAGTAGGCATAAACTTTAGCACAAGAATAGGGACTACGGGGGTAAAAAGGTGTAGTTTCTTTCTGAGGTATTTCTTGAACTTTACCAAACATTTCCGAAGATCCAGCTTGATAAAAACGAACTTCAATCCCAGTACGTTGTTGATAGTCTCGTATTGCTTCGAGTAAACGTAGAGTGCCCATTCCCACTGAATCTACCGTATACTCTGGAGAATCAAAGCTCACCCTAACATGGGACTGGGCACCTAAGTTGTATATTTCTAATGGCTTAACTGCTTCAATAATTCGACGTAGAGTAGTCCCATCAGTTAAGTCTCCATAATGGAGAAATAATCTAGCATCTGGATAATGAGAATCTTGATATATATGCTCTATCCTATCTGTATTAAAGCTAGAACTACGTCTAATGATACCATGAACTTCATAGTTTTTCTCAAGTAAAAGTTCAGCTAAATATGAACCGTCTTGACCTGTAATACCAGTAATTAGCGCTCGTTTCCTTTCACTCATTATAGTTAATATTCATAACGCAACGTAGTTACATACTCTCGGCCTTAGATACACCAATTTCTGTAACATTTAAGATTTCTTTTTACTATAATACAAGCCATTCTACTGAACTTTCCCAAACTTACCCAGGGTCTACTTTAAGTTCAGGACTTTAACTTCCTGTTTTATAGAAAAACTCTAAGGGTAGCCTGCAACTTATATTCTAGAGCAAGCTTAAAATCCCTTGAAACTCAAGCTAACAATACAAATCGTTTTTCAAATTGAACGAGTCGGACAATGTGCTTAACATTAGCATACTTTTCTTCCATCACTACAAGTTACTAGAGTATTTATATCAATATCTATACAGACAACAACTCGTTTTTTAGCAGTTAGCTTTTAGTGAAATTTATCCTTTAATCATATTGAAGCAATTATCTGTACCCGCGAGTTTATCACATTTGTTACTGGTTATGAGGCTAATTTTTGATAAATTTTTTTATTTTTTACCCCATAGCAAAGTTTGACTCTCTACTAATTTATCAACTTGTATTCTTTCAAAATATTTATCTTCCTAAATAAAACGTCTATTATTTCAAGTTATAAATTTGGGTTAGAGGTTCAATATTTGTAAAAATATCACCAACCTCTAACCCTACAATAGTTTAAGATAATTTGAAATCTCTTAGTCCTAATGATTCAGGATTAGTAAGCACCGTTGTTTTTTGGAAAAATAACAATACCAATAGTTTTAAACATGATCCATATATCTATCCAAAAATTTCGGAAATTTACATAGTAAAGATCTATTTGAACTCTCTTAGGATAAGGAATATCATTGCGACCAGAAACTTGCCACAAACCAGTTATTCCTGGTTTAATGGTAAGAATTTTATCCATGTGATGACCATATTTTGCTAGTTCTTCAAGGACTAATGGTCTCGGGCCTACTACACTCATGTCACCTTTCAAAACGTTCCAAAATTGAGGAAATTCATCTAAACTTGTAATTCTTAGAAATCTACCGATCCATGTAATTCTAGGGTCATGTTTTAATTTAAAACTATCTTGAAATTCTTGACGTAGATCAGGACAAGTTTCCATAATTTCTCCTAACACTTCATCTGCATTTTGCACCATGGTTCTAAATTTTAAACAACGGAATAGCTTTCTATTTTTACCTACTCTTTCTTGAACATAAAAGATTGAACCTGGTGAACTGAATGCAATTAGCAAAGCTATCAGGACGTAAACAGGGGAAAACAATATGAGAACAGATAGAGAAAACAGGATATCGAATAATCGTTTGGAAAATCCTATTTCTAGGACTTGATGAATTTGACTTTTGTGTTTATCTCTGGGGAGGAAAGGCTGAAAAGCTCGCCCTGTAAATCCTCTAATTACTTTACCAGAGATGAATTGGCTATCGGCAGTCATCTTACTCCTTCACTTCACACCACACACAGTCATGATCATAAAGCCTATAGAGAAATAGAGGGCAACTTTGGTTATGAAAAATAAAACTAATTTTGGACCAGGACAATTTTTGACCTCTGACTTAAGTATTTTTGCGCCCAGTATACAGGGATTTTATAAAAATCTGTCCAGGATATTCCCAGTCCCTTTCCCATTCATATTTTCTTCAGTAGTCTAAATTAGACAATCACATCTGCTGAGTTAGTAGTATAAGTAATTATATTTTCAATGGCCTCAACAGACAAACTTGGATTAGCTTGTTTAATTAAAGCTACTATACCTGTAACATAAGGTGTAGCCATTGAAGTACCTGTCAAGAAACTATATAAATTACCTTTTATAGAAAGAGGTACAGGGGCATAGATATCTCCTGCATCTTCAGGAAAACCATCCCCCCCTGGAGCAACGACATAATCTAAAGGTTGGTTTCCAGCTTCATTGGAAAAAGAAGAAAATTTCCCATTTTTCTCTACTGACCCAACCGCAATTCCCTGTTTATCAGCTAACTTTGCTGGATAATCAGGACTACTTAAACTACCATTACCTGCAGCAGAAACAAATACAACACCTCGTTCAGCAGCATAACGAATAGCTTCAATTTCCCCACTAACTAAATTTCTATCACCAGAGCTAAAGTTAATCACATCTGCTCCATTATCAACAGCATAACGAATAGCCTCTATACCATCGCTAACTTTACCTGTTCCTTGATCATTAAGTATCCTGAGAGGCATAATTTGGACATTTGGAGCTATACCAGTTGTCCCTATCCCATCTCTCTTGGCAGCTATAGTGCCTGCAATATGAGTTCCATGACCTTTTTCATCTCTTGAGTCATTATCATCATTGATAAAATCCCAACCCTGAAAATCATCCACATAGCCATTAGCATCATCATCAATATTATTGTTAGGAATTTCACGGCTATTCTTCCAAATTTGGCCTGTTAATTCTGGATGGGTATAGTCTACACCACTATCAATAACGGCTACTACAATACCATCTCCCAGAAAGCCTTGATTCCAAACTTCGGGTGCTTTAACCAAGTCTAGTCCCCACTGATTTCCTCCTAAATCAGGAACTTCTGGAAAGGAAGTACTACCAATAGCACTGGCTACTGCTGCTGAGGCATCGACTAAACCATATCCAAAAATATTATTAAAGGTTGGTCTTACAGAACTATTCGTTTGTAAAAGTTCATTAGTATTTGCGGTATCTCCAAAAATTAACTCACTTTTAACGTTTGTATTAGATATGTCTTTAACTATTGCTAATATGGAACCATTTGCCTGAACTTGAATTAATGTACCTCCATAATAAAAATCTTCTCTTAATAGAATGTCACTTTCTGTTAAGTTTGCTGGCATTTGAATACTGTCAAAATTAGGATTAAAATCATAAATAATATCTGCAGTATCTAAATTGTTATTATTTGGTGAATCTCGCAAAACAAATATATCATTGCCTGCTTCTCCAATTAATGTATCTTTTCCTAAATCCCCATAAATTGTATCATTACCATTGCCTCCGAATAAAATATCCTCTCCTTTCCCTCCATAAATTTGATCATTTCCGATTTCTCCATAAACTGTATCCTTACCTAAATCTCCAAAAACTTGATCGTTACCTTGGTCAGCTTCAATAAAATCATTACCTCTACCACCTCGTAAAGTATCAGAACCACTTCCACCAAAAATATTATCGTTACCTTGATTACCATTAATCAATTCAGGGCTTAATGAGCCTATTATTGTATCATTTCCATCTAAAGCTTGTAGACCTGCTGAATATGGAATTAGTAAATTTACAGGTACAGTAAATTGATTATGATTATTATCCAATAGATAAGAAATACCAGAATAGTTAGAACCAATCACAGTTTTTTCATCATTCATTTTTTTCAGAATTAACATCTAAACAAAAACTAATGGCGCATATCTTAGCATTTACGCTAGCCTTTTTATAAAAAGTTTGAGAACATATTTAATTGAAAAACTTGAAGTTGATTTATAAAAATTAATATAATTAAGCTTTTTTTTGTAAATACCGACTTAACATACATACTTTCATTTAAAATGAAACAGTCTAGTATTGAGAGCATTATTTTTTTGATTACCGAACAATTGAGTTTAAAGCCTCGCCCACCAATCTGACGACAATCCATGTTTAAATAAGATTGATTATTTACCCCTCTTCTATTTATTATAAATACTGTAGAAAAGAAGAGGTGCCTCAAAACTCTCCCCACGACCTTGAGGAGAACTTAGGAAGCTTTCAGGTTTCGGAACAGCTTCTTTCCAGCAAGGTACAAATAAAAACCCACAATATTTTTTGGTCAGTCGCGCTCGGGTATTTGGAGACTTTAAATAGACTTGGATGCCGGCTAAAATCTCCCCTAAGAGGAGCTGGTTATGCCGGTGATGAGAGGTCAGCTCTCATCAGATATACAAATCAACTTTCTCCCCCTGCCTAAAAACCGGGGAAGATGACAAAAATATAGAATTCCATCAAGGGGTTTTACAAGTCCAAAAACTACAAATAAGCTCTGAAATATTGCTCATTGGTGCCACTCCTCCAAACCCCCATCTCAAAAATTTGCAAGATGGATGAAAAATATAAGAATAAGATTAGTATAGATAATAAAATAGTTGAAAAAAAATAGAGAATAATTAAATAAAACTTAAATATAGTAATTCAATTTAAAAGGATAGTTTTTTTGTCTAAATATTTATATGTAATTAAGACCTGAATCTTTAATTCTTTGTAATGCTTGAGAAATTCTTTTGTCTTCTACTGTTAACGCAATACGAATAAATCCTTCTCCTGATGTACCATAAGCGTTTCCAGGCACTACGATAATGCCACATTTTTCTAGTAAAAGAGTAGCAAATTCTTGAGATGTATAATTTTTAGGAACTGGAACCCATGCATATAAACTGGCTAAGTTTGCTTTAATGGGATAACCTAAAGATTGCAAACCTTTGATGAGAATATCTCGTCGTTTTTGATAAACTGCCACTAGACTTTGTAAGTGTTTTTCGGTTGTAGAAACAAAAGCTTCGGTTGCAGCTTTTTGAATGGCTTGAAATACTCCAGAATCTATGTTGGATTTTACTTGACTTAATCCTTTTATTCCTAGACTATTTCCTGCTACAAAACCAATGCGCCATCCTGACATATTATAGGTTTTGGATAAGCTATGAAATTCAATTGCTATATCTTTAGCGTTAGGAACTTGTAATATACTAGGAGGTTTATAATTATCATAAGCTATTTCAGAATAAGCATTGTCGTGGCATAACAATATGTCATAATGTTTACAAAAACCTACTAATTCTTCAAAAAACTCTAAGCTAGCTGTAGCACCTGTAGGATTATTAGGATAATTAATCCACAATAATTTAGCTTTTTCAGCTACTTCTTGAGGAATATTACTTAAAATTGGTAAAAATCCATTTTCAGCCCTAAGTTGCATCGAGTAAGGTTGACCTAATGTAAAAATTGTTGATGTCCGATAAACTGGATAACCAGGGTCTGGTATTATAGCATAATCCCCTGGATTTACAAAAGCCAGAAAAAGATTGTGAATTGACTCTTTAGAACCTATAGAGGAAATTACCTCTGTTTCTGAGTTCAAATCTTCAATGCCAAACCTACGCTTCATCCAATCTGCTGCGGCTTGTCTATATTCTTTTAGACCTTTTATAGGAGGATAATGGTGATTTGTTGAATCTTTAATTGCTTCATGCATTGCTTGAACAATATGATTTGGTGTCGGTTGGTCTGGATCTCCTGCACCAAAATTGATAATGTCAACTCCTCTGTCGATTAATTCATTTTTTTTACGGTTAATTTCGGTTAAGGGATAAGGCGATATTTTTTCTAGTTTTTTGGCAAACTCCATGATTATTTTTTATTAGCTCCTGCAATTAATTAATGTGGACATAGTACAGTTTATTTTGAAAGTTGCTGAGGTAGTTTTCTTAAATAAAAATTAAAATATTGTTCAGTTATAGCTAGTCAATTTTTGTTTTCTAGATTTAGGTTTCAAAAAATATATTTAAGTATAACAACAATTTTTCCAAACATTTTGATTAGGCAATTCTACATCAGTTTTCTCAAGTTACTGAGGTACAGTTTTTTTCTTCTTTTCTATATCTTGTTTTCCTTGTTTACTACTCTTTAAGGTACCTTATGTGAAGCTTCCTAACTAAAAAAAATTAATTTTGTACTTCAACAGTATGGGAAATGTCATACTTTTTTTATACAACTGTTAAACACCCTATAGTTTTTTTTCCGATTAATACAAAAACAATCTAAAATTAATACACATAATTTTTAAGTATGAGATGTAAGCAGATGTGAGCATTTGAATGTTTATAATAAGATTACCATGTACCATACCCAACTAAAGTTTACATCAAGTAAAGAATTTAATGGTCTTAAAATATTAAGAGAATCAGTAAAAAGAATATACTACTTAAATTAGCAAACTATTTATTTACTGATAAGGAGAATAAGGCAAAAGGTAGAAATCATTTATGCTGAAAACAGATTAGAGGGGTTAATTAAAAGGTAAACTATTTAGTATCATAACTATTTATTTAGTCATTCCTGTGTTTCGGTTTTACCATCTACTGAATTAAGAATTATTAAAATATATACAAAAAAATACGCAGGAAATTATATCTATTTCAGTTCATGCTTTGTTGAATTTTACTGTTAACTTGATAGTTTTACTAAAGATTTATTTTCTAATAACTGATATCCATGCAAAAGATTATTTTTGCTGTTAAAATGTTTTGCTAAGGAGAAGAAATGTAAAAATAAAAAAAATTCCAATTACTTACATAGTAGGGACGAGATGAATTCGTCCTGCATCCATCTCTTCCATTAATAATTCTAATGCCTCATAGTCTACATCGGAAATATAGCCAAGTCGTGTCAACTCAGAGTTGATTTGATTTTCGATTTCAGGGGTTAATCGCCGAAAATAGAGAGCTTTAGATACAAGTTTCCGAATCACACAGTTTGGTTCCATGGCTAATCTAAATAAAAACTCTATATAGTTAAATTCTCTGGTACATATTTAACCTTATAGGTGATTCAATACTATACGAGAAAGTGATATTCGTCATTAAGACCCTAAGGCCAAAATGAGGAAGGTCTATGAATTCTAGTTTAACACCATAAGTTTTGGTGCTATCTTGATAATATGTATAACTTAAAAATATACCTTAAATACTAATAGTGGCAGTAGCATTAGAGAGTTTACTTACACCCCATATCCACAAACCAGCTCGTTACCTTGGTAATGAGTTTGGTGCTTTTCATAAGCCTTGGGACAGTTCTCAAGTGCGCTGGGTATTGAGTTACCCAGAAGTTTATGAAGTAGGAGCTTCTAATTTAGGACATATAATTCTTTACAATATCTTGAATTCTCAGCCACGACAACTATGTGATCGCGCATATTTACCAGCTCCAGATTTAGCAGAAAAATTGCGGGCCACAGAAACTCCACTATTTGCTGTAGAATCAAGGCAATCATTGATTCATTTCGATATTCTAGGCTTTAATCTTAGCTATGAATTAGGAGCGACAAATATTCTAGAGATGCTAAGTTTGGCTGGTATCCCATTAACTTGGCAAGAACGGCTTAAACTAGGGAATAGAGATGAAGACAAATTTCCTTTAATTTTTGCAGGTGGCCAAACAGCAACTTCTAACCCTGAACCTTATGCAGACTTTTTTGACTTTATTGCTTTAGGAGATGGAGAAGAGTTACTTCCAGAAATTGGACTAATAGTTGACGAGGGTAAGAAGGGTAGATTAACCAGAGAAGAATTACTTTTGGACTTAGCCCAAATTCCCGGTGTTTATGTGCCACAATTTTATAGCATGGCTGAAGATGGCTCAGTCTTCCCAACTCGTCATGATGTGCCAAGAACGATACTGCGTCGAGTTGCAACTCCTATGCCGGCTTATTCTATAGGTTTGGTTCCTTATGTAGAAACAGTCCATGATCGACTGGTAATAGAAGTTCGACGTGGTTGCACTAGAGGTTGTCGCTTTTGTCAACCAGGTATGTTAACTAGACCAGCACGAGATGTGGAACCAGAACAAGTAGTGGATACTATTGAAAAAGGTATAACTGCAACTGGACATAATGAGTTCTCTTTACTTTCCTTGAGTTGTTCTGATTATTTGGCTTTACCAGCAGTGGGAACTGAAATTAGAAACCGTTTCCAGGATGAAAATATTTCTTTATCTCTACCAAGTCAGCGAGTAGATAGATTTGATAAAAATATTGCCAATATTATTGGTGGTGGTCACCAAAGTAGTTTGACATTTGCTCCAGAAGCAGGTACCCAACGAATGCGGGACATTGTAAATAAGGGATTGACAAATGAGGAACTTTTACGGGGAGTAAAAACTGCTTATGACCAAGGTTGGGATAAAGTTAAGCTCTATTTTATGATTGGTTTGCCTGGAGAAACTGATGCTGATGTGTTAGGTATCGCCGAAACAGTTAATTGGTTGCAGCAAGAATGCCGAGCTAAAGGTCGGAGAAAGCTACAGGTTACTTTAACAATTTCTAATTTTACCCCGAAGCCTCATACTCCTTTTCAATGGCATTCGGTTTCTGTGACTGAGTTTGAACGTAAGCAAGAATTGCTAAAGGCAGAATTTCGGAGGATGAAAGGTGTAAAAGCCAATTTTACCGATGTCCGTCTCTCAGCAATGGAGGATTTTCTGGGTAGAGGCGATCGCCGTTTAGCATCTGTAATTCTGCGTGCTTGGGAACGAGGCGCTGGCATGGACTCTTGGTGGGAAAGTTTGGATAGAGCTTTTGCTGCATGGAGTGATGCTATTGCAGAATCAGACTTGAGTTGGAAGTACCGTCAAGTAGAAAAGGGTGAGTGGAATGTATTTTCAAATACAGAAGAAAATTTTAATATATGGAATGAAGACCAAGTCAATTCCCGACTTAACCAACCCCTACCTTGGGATCATATAGATACTGGAATTGATAAAAATTGGCTCAAAGAAGATTTGCACAAAGCTTTGGCAGAAGTAACTGTTCCTGATTGCTCCTTTGGGACTTGTTCTCATTGTGGTGTTTGTGGTCCAGATCTAGGTCATAATATTGTTATTCCACCACCACCAATTCCCAAGTTTGTAGGTCAGTTTGTCCCTAATCAAAATCGGGTACAACGTCTACGAGTTTGGTTTGGGAAATTAGGAGAAATGGCCTTAGTAAGTCATCTAGATTTAGCGAGGTTATTTGCTCGTATTGTTCGTCGGAGTAATATACCTATTGCCTTTAGCGGAGGATATCATCCAAGTCCACGAATTGTTCTAGCTAGTGCTTTATCTCTAGGAGTAACTAGTACAGGAGAAGTAGTGGATTTTGAGTTGACAGAAACAATAGATGTGTTAGGATTTCAGAAGAAGCTAGAGAGTCAATTGCCAGTTGGTATACCTATATATAAGGTAGAAGAGGTAGAAGTTAAGAGTCCTTCTTTATCTCAGACATTGGAGAAAGCAGAGTATATTTTGAGGGTCAGTAAAACTAATGATTCTACAAAAGATTTGATACAAGACTGCAATACTATAAGAGAAGTTGAGGAAAATGACTGTTCTAACCTAAATTGGCAAGGGTGGGTAGAGGCAATTAAAAATAGGGAATTAATTCTTTGGGAACAAAAAACAAAGTCGGGTAAGGTCAAAGTTATTAACTTACGTGATCGTTTATTTGAATTGGAGTTTTTAGAGTATCCAACAACCTTAAATTTTTGCATACCTTGGTCTTATGAGTCTAATTCGTATTATGAAACTGATGCCATTATTCGTTATGTAGGAAGCTATCAGAATGATGGAACTTTACTAAGACCACAAAATATAATTTATATGCTGAAAGAAGTCAGTAAGCTAGAGTTTGAATTGGTATATACTCATAGGCAAAAGTTGTTTTTGAGGTAATAAAATTTAATGTTAATGGAAACCTATTAAGAGGGTATCTATAAGTAAAACATTAAATTATGGTATGGGGTGAGTATCAAAAGCGCAAAAAGAAAGGGCAAAAATAAAAGGCGTACATTTATAGTGAAACTCAATGGTGAGTTGATGTAATTCTCTATATCTTATAAAATGTAAGCTTTGAGCATTCTTTAAGATTTATTTTATAGATACTTGACAAGAGTGATCAGCTACTACAATTAAATGGCTTATTTACAAAAATCTTTTTTCCATGATTCCATAAGGTATTATAGCTTGGTAGAAATTAATCGAGAATTATTACCTCAAACTGATAATTCAGTAGATATAGATTTAGGCATCAAAACTTTTACTACTTTAAGTAATAGTAAAAAAATAGATGCACCAAAACCTTTGAAGAAACTAATTAAGAAGTATATATTACAGAGTAAGTCATTATTTAAAAAATGCTTAGGTTCCAAACGGTACGAAAAAGCTAGATTGAAAGTTACTAAATTTCATAATCAACTTAAAGATACAAGATATGACTTTCTGCATAAGTTATTAACCAGTATTATTAACTACAACCAAATAATTGTACTGGAAGTTTCTAATGTGTCTGAAATGCTCAAGAAGTGGTGCAACCTTGCAATAATAATAGTTGCAAGGAAAAACGCACCAAAACATAGTCAATTATCCAAGGCAATTAGCGATCTAAGTTAGGGACAATTCCGAACATTTCTAGAAAGAAAAAGGGAAAAATACCGTCGTTATTTTAGGGTAATTAATAGATGGGAAGCAGCATATCAAACCCACTATTATTGTGGGTTTTTAGGTGGAAAGTTAGACCTTTCAGGAGCGAGAATGAGAAGATTTGAATTGCGGTAGTAAATATTACCGTGATAAAAATGCAGTCACAAATATATTAGTTGTTCCTTGGGCAGGCATCCTACGGATGAGTTGTTTCTTGTAGAGGATATTCGCTTTTCATTTCGCGCAGCAAAACGTTTTTTAGATCGTGAAAGGAAAGAGAAATGGAGACAAAAAACAGACGTGGAAGGAAGGGTCAGACTACCGCCAAGGTAGCACCGACCATATTGTTAGCGCACTTGCGTAAGCATGCACGTCAATTCGCCGAAGAGCTTCAGCTCGCTAGGAATTCCGTAGTTGTAGGCCGGGGAGAATGTCAAAACGCCACATTTTTATAAAAGGGAAAGACTTGGTAAGCAAGTCTGCACAGGAGGAAATTGAATGCCGAAGCAAATAATTATCGCTGAACAGCACAGAATTGCCGCCGTATTTTCTGAAGACCAAATACAAGAACTTGTTGTTGCTAAAGGTAGCCATCAAGTTAGTGATATCTATCTCGGAACCGTAGAAAACGTAATACCTGGAATAGATGCAGCTTTTGTCAATATTGGAGATCCTGAGCGCAATGGATTTATTCATGTCAGTGATTTAGGCCCATTGCGATTGAAACGATCCTCTGGTGCAATTACAGAACTACTTACACCCCAACAAAAAGTCTTAGTGCAAGTGATGAAAGAACCCACTGGTACAAAAGGACCACGTTTAACAGGTAATATAACCCTACCAGGTCGTTATTTAGTTTTGATGCCTTATGGAAGGGGTGTAAATCTATCAAGGCGTATTAGTTCTGAGAGTGAACGAAATCGTCTTAGAGCGTTGGCAATTTTAATCAAACCAGCAGGTATGGGCCTGTTAGTTCGTACTGAAGCAGAAGGTATGGAAGAAGAGGCAATTCTGGAAGATTTAGAGGTTTTGCAGCAACAATGGGAAATAATCCAAATTGAAGCTAATTCTAACAGAGCTCCTGCACTACTAAATCGTGATAATGATTTTATTCAACGGGTACTGCGGGATATGTATAGTACTGATGTTAATCGAATTGTAGTGGACTATAGTGAGGGAGTGAAGCGAGTCAAGCAACATTTGCTCAACTGGAGTGGGGGTAAACCATTGCAAGTTTTAATTGACCATCATGGCGATCGCATCCCTATTCTAGAATACTTCCGGGTGAATGCTGCGATTAGAGAAGCTCTCAGACCAAGAGTAGATTTACCTTCTGGTGGTTATGTTATTATCCAACCAACTGAAGCACTAACTGTTATAGATGTCAACTCTGGTTCTTTTACACGGTCTGCTACAGCTCGGGAAACTGTACTTTGGACAAATTGTGAAGCGGCTACGGAAATAGCCCGTCAACTACGCCTACGTAACATTGCAGGAGTTATTATTGTTGATTTTATCGACATGGACTCACGACGAGACCAACTGCAAGTTCTGGAACATTTTAATCAAGTTCTCAGAGCTGATAAAGCTAGGCCTCAGATAGCTCAGTTGTCAGAATTGGGTTTAGTCGAATTGACTCGCAAACGCCAAGGTCAAAATATATATGAGCTATTTGGTCGTAATTGTCCTAGTTGTAATGGATTAGGACATTTAGTTCATTTACCTGGTGAATCTGAAGTATCTATTGGGGATGTTAATTTGTCTGTGGTTAATCGAAATGTAGATGCTGAGGAATTAACTAAACCTGTAGCTGTTACTCCTCCAACTTTGGTGGGTGTGGCTCAAAACTATTCTTGGGAGACTAGACAAGGATATCAAGAAGGGGAGAATGCTAATAATGCTTCTGATTTGGAATTGTTGAACCATCCTAGTTACCAGGAAACTCGTCG
The DNA here is from genome assembly GCF_000014265.1 of Trichodesmium erythraeum IMS101. Classification (NCBI taxonomy): domain Bacteria; kingdom Bacillati; phylum Cyanobacteriota; class Cyanophyceae; order Oscillatoriales; family Microcoleaceae; genus Trichodesmium; species Trichodesmium erythraeum. The sequence continues at coordinate 772,767 of NC_008312.1, read as the reverse complement.
TCGTCGTCGTCGTCGAGTAGGGGTTGGTGAAACAATGCAGGATGAGAGTTTGGAATTGCATGAAAGAGAATTAGGATCGGGAATGGAGTATCCTATCCTTTCGGAGGGATATTCTCTGACAAGTAATACGAGACGTTCAGGAAGAGAGATAATTAGACCCATTACTGAAGCTCCAGAAATAGTAACGGTAGAAATGACTTTTGATGAACAAGATGTATATGCTTTGATGGGTATTTCTCCATTAACACTTGTAGAGGAGGGAATGGTAAAAAATCCTAAATCAGTCATTATCTCTATTAAACAACCAGGGGAAGGAGAGAATCATTTGAGCAGAACAAGGGTAGATAAGGAAGAGGTTGAAGTTGAATCAGTTGCAGACTATGAGGAAAATGATGATGATCAGGAATTAGATAATTTTGATTTATCTGTTTCTTCTGCTCAAGATGATGATTTTGATGTTCGTGAGGAAAATGGTAACTATGATTTAGATTTGAGTGATTCAGATGTTGATTTGAATTCTGATAGTAATGACTCTGATGATTCTGGGCCAATTCGTCGCCGTCGTCGTCGTTCTTCGGCAGTTACAGCGGAAGAATAAGCATAAAGTTTGGCTTTTGGACAAGATTATTAAGAGTTGAGAGTGTGGAGTATGGCTGAAGTGAGAAGTTGGGTATCAGTAACTCAGACATCAGAGGTAGGATTCTTATTGTGAGTAAATTTCGATAATTTGGCAATTTCCTAACTCCCCTGAGGATTTCTATGACTCTGGAAGCAAGACTGAAACCCAAGTATTAATTTCAAAAAATATTCAGCTACCAAGAGCTTACTCAAAAATAAAAAGTTTCCAGAGTAAAAACCTATTAACAGCAAGTCTGTTAAGGGTTATATGAAATAGGTAAGTGAACAACCTATTTAATTATTTTGATTTGAGTAAGTTTGAGGAGGTTTCATTAGGTGGAAATCGAGAATTCTTCTGACTTAATTATTGATGGTTTATACTCATTTCTAAGTGCTGGTGTGGATGAAGTGGGGCGTGGAGCCTTATTTGGACCTGTCGTGGCAGCAGCGGTAATTTTGCCAGAAGATGTTTTGGATGATTTGGCTAGTACTGGAGTGACAGATAGTAAAAAGCTGACGGAAAAACGTCGTTGTCATTTGGCTTCTCTGATTCGGACAGTGGCTTGGGATTGTCAAATTGGTATTGCTTCTGTACGGGAAATTGACCGTTTGAATATTCTCAAGGCTTCTTTGTTGGCAATGAAGCGGGCTGTTTTGAGGCTAAAATTGAGACCAGATTTGGTTTTGGTTGATGGAAATCAAGAGATTAGAGATTTATTTATACCTCAAAGGACTGTTGTGAAGGGGGATAGTAAGTGTTTGGCGATCGCTGCTGCAAGTATTGTGGCTAAGGTTTGGCGTGATACTTTGATTATGCGCTTAGCAAAAAAATATCCTGTTTATGACTTGACGAAAAATAAAGGTTATGGTACAAAAAAGCATAAACAAGGAATAATAAATTACGGGGTGTCACCTCAACATCGTCTTTCGTTTAGTCCTTGTCAACCTTCTCTGTTTGAAGTCAGAAGTTAATGTCCCCTTAACCCCTACTAAGGGGGTATAACTGTTTCTTGGTTACAAAAAATAGAGAGGAAGATATAAATATAAGTATAACTGGGGAATTTTTGCCAAATCCTCAGTAAGCACAATAAATTTATTAATTATCCTGAAAGGCCAATTCATAAATTATCATCATTTGAGCCATAGCAAAGTGGGCTGGTGCGTTATAGACTATATCTAAATACTTATGTAGCACTAAAGAATTACTACTGATTTCAATAAAGGAATTTATTTAAATCAAAAAACCTTTGACTTAATGACTCTAATTATAAAGGCTTCTAGTCCTAGAAGAAAATGTTATATGAAAACCTTTTGGGTGATTATTTACTCCGAGGTTTTGAATGTCTTTGGGTTGGTTAATATTTACTGCAATTAAATAGGAATTTATTTGAGATATTTATCGACATTGATACTATTTTTAACTATGACCTTTTTATGATCAATGTACTGATAGTATGTATATGGTTATTATTTTATTATAACACATTTTTTTGTTTATTTGTTTGATGGGATAACCTGGCACAGCTACGATAATTTTTAGTTTTTTTTGTGCCTAGTAATTAGGGTAAAAATTATTAATAGTTGAAGAAATCAAAAAAACTCCCAATAGCAAGATTAAAACTAAAATTATATGGGGTTAACTTTAGTTAAAAATTTAATATTTAGAACTAAATTAATTAATCAAAATATTGGGTTATAGTTTTTGGGGATAACAGAAATAAAAATTGAGAATTGCTATTCCTAAGTTTTTGGTCAAAAATTATAGATTGAGAAAATCTATTTTAAGGTGTGAAAGATAATTAAAAAAAATTGCTGGAGAATAATTACTGTCAAAAGAAAATGTCAAAGCCTATGGACATCAAATTTGATGATGGTGAAATTAAACAAGCCTTTAAAAAATATCAATCTGGAAACTGGGAAGAGACAATAAACATTTGTCATAAGATTATAAAAAGACAACCGAATAATTTTTTAGTTTTAGAACTTTTAGGGTTATGTGCTTATAAAAACAATCAAATAGAACAGGCGATCGCTTATTATCAAAAATCTTTAAAAGTTAATTATAATTATGCAGAAACTCATAATAATTTGGCTGTTGCACTTCAAGATAATCAGCAAATTGATGCTGCCCTTCGTCACTGTAAAATCGCTATTAAATTGTGTCCTAATTATGCTGAGGCATGGCATAACTTAGGACTTATTTTGCGAGATAAAGGCCAATTTGAGGCAGCTATTGAGCATTATCAAAAATCTCTTGAAATTAAACCAAATAATGCTGAAGTATATCATAGTTTAGGTACTATATCTTTAGAGCTGGGAAAACTTTCGGAATCACAAAAGTATTATCAAGAAGCTCTTAAACTAGATAAAAATTATCTCAATGCTCACTTTGGTTTAGCTGCTGTTTTGCTTAAACAGGGAAGTTTGATGCAAGGTTTTTCTGAATATGAATGGCGCTGTAAACGTCAAGATTATATAAATCATAGCTTTTCTCAACCTGTATGGGATGGATCAAAATTTCCAGGGAAAACTTTATTAGTTTATACCGAACAAGGTTTAGGAGATTCTATTCAATTTATACGTTATATTCCTTTGGTAAAAAAATTAGGAGGCCGTGTAATTGTTGGATGTAATAAAGATGGATTAAAATTATTATTTACTACGGTTTCAGAAATAGATGAATTGTTTGTTATCGGTAAAAAATTCCCAGATTTTGACCTACAAATTCCATTAATGAGCATACCTCGAATTTTTGGTACTAACCTAGAGAATATACCTACTGAAATTCCTTATTTATTTGTACCAGAATCAAAAAAAAATCAATTTTTAGAAACTGTCAATAGTTTCAAAATCGGTATAGCCTGGAAAACAGATAGCCAAACCAAGACTAGCAAAAAACGTTCTTGTTCTGTTAAAGATTTACAATCTATTTTAAATGTAGATAACGCTAAGTTTTATATTTTACAAAAAAAAGTTTCTCCTGAAGATTTGGAATGGCTGAATTCTCAAACAAAAATACATAATTTAAGTTCATCTTTTAATGACCTAGCTGATACAGCAGCAGTCATAAAAGAATTAGATTTAGTAATTACAATAGATACAGTTATTGCTCACTTAGCGGGAGCATTAGGTAAACCTGTTTGGGTAATGTTAAATTTTGATTCTGATTGGCGTTGGTTAATAGACCGTGAAGATAGTCCTTGGTATCCAACAATGAGATTATTTAGACAGAAAAAAATGGGAGATTGGCAAGGAGTTTCTCAAGAAGTTTTTGGTGCTTTATATTCTAAATTACTGACTTTTTATAAATATGAAAAGACAGATTATCCATCAATAATTAAACCAGGATTATCAGTTACAACTCAGGACTTACTGACAATAGCTTTAGAAAAATATCAGGTAGAAAACTGGAAAGAAGCAGAGGAAATATGTCACTTTATTATTCAAAAGCAACCCAATTGTACTAGTGCATTTGAGATACTTGCTCTGTGTGCAAAAAAAACGGACAAAATTGATTTAGCAATTGTTTACTATCAGAAAGCAATTAACCTCAACCCTAATAATTATAAAACTCATTTAGGGTTAGCTATTGTTCTGAAAAAACAACAAAAACTAGACGAGGCAATAGTTCATAATCAAAGAGCAATTGAACTGAAACCAAATGAGGCTTCTGGTTGGCATAATTTAGGTGTAATATTTAAGATTCAAGGCAATATTCCAGAAGCAATTTGTTGTTATCAAAAATCTCTAGAGATTCAACCAAATAATACTTATATTTATTACTCTTGGGCTAATATTCTGAAACAACAGGGTAATTTAACAGAAGCAAAAGTTCTTTATGAAAAATGTATTGAGTTAAATCCTAATCATATCAATGCTCACTTTGCTAGAGGATTTATTATTCTTAAACAAGGAGATTTGTTAGTAGGATTTTCTGAATATGAATGGCGCTGTCAACGTCAAGATTATATAACTCGTAGTTTTGCAAAATCTACATGGGATGGGTCTAATTTTGCTGAGAAAACTTTATTAATTTATACAGAACAAGGTTTAGGAGATTCTATTCAATTTATCCGGTATATTCCTTTGGCAAAAAAATTAGGAGGTCGTGTAATTGTTGAATGTAATCAACCAGGATTAAAATTATTATTTACTACGGTTTTAGAAATAGATGAGTTATTTGTTGAAGGTGAAAAATTACCAGATTTTGACTTTCAAATTTCATTGATGAGTTTACCTCGAATTTTCCAAACTACCCTAGAAACTATACCTGGAGAAATTCCTTATTTATCTGTACCAAAGTCAATCAATTTTCCCATTCCACTTTCTCCAGAAAATAATCTTAAAGTAGGAATATTCTGGCAAACAAGTAGTACCAATGAAACCGGTCAAGTACGTTCTTGCTCAGTTGAATATTTAGAAGAAATTATTAATATAGATACAGTCAACTTTTATGCTTTACAAAAGGAGGTATCAGTAGCAGATAATGAATGGCTGAAATGTCAAACTAAAATACATAATTTAGGTTCATCTTTTAATGACCTAACTGATACTGCAGCAGCTATAGAACAATTAGATTTAGTAATTACAATAGATACAGTTATTGCTCACTTAGCAGGAGCATTAGGTAAACCTGTTTGGGTAATGTTAAATTTTGATTCTGACTGGCGCTGGTTGACAGACCGCAAAGATAGTCCTTGGTATCCAACAATGAGATTATTTAGGCAGCCAAAAATAGGAGATTGGAATAGTGTACTTATTGAGGTAAAAGAAGCATTAATGGAATTTATAGAATCTCAGAAAAATTTACCAGATTTACCAGCAAATTTTGAGAATGCATATCAATATTATCAACAAAATAATTTAGTAGAAGCAGAAAGAATATGCCGTCTAATACTTGAAGAAAAACCTCAAGATTTTCAGGTACTTCATTTATTAGCTGTACTAGAAAATTTAGCAGGTAGAAATGACATAGCAATTCAGCTTTTGAATCAAGTTATTAATCTGTATCCTGGCTTCACTGAAGCTTATTCAAACTTAGCCAAACTAATGAAAAAAGAAGGTCGTTTAGAAGAGGCGATCGCTCATTATCAAAAAGCTATTTCTCTGGAACCAAATAATAGTAGTAACTATTCAAATTTAGGATTTATTTTTTTAGAAAAAGGTCAAATTGAGTCAGCAATTATTAACTCTGAAAAGTCTATAGAAATTAATCCTAATAACTCACAAGGAAACTTCAATTTAGGCTTTGCTTGGGCAGAAAAGGGAGACTTATCAAAGGCAAGCACCTATTATCAAAAAGCAATTAATTTACAGCCAGATTATGCTCAGGCACACAATAATTTAGGATTAATATTTCAAGAAAAGGGGAACTTATCAAAGGCAAGTAACTATTATCAACAGGCCCTTGAAATTAACCCTAATTATGCCGAAGCATGGTGCAATTTAGGGGTTATTTTGCTAAAACAAGGTCAAATTGAGTTAGCAATTGAATATTTTAGAAAATCCCTTGAGCTAAATCCAGATTATGCTCAGGCATACAATAATTTAGGATTTGTCTTTCAAGAAAAGGGGAACTTATCAAAGGCAAGTAACTATTATCAACAGGCCCTTGAAATTAACCCTAATTATGCCGAAGCATGGTGCAATTTAGGGGTTGTTTTGCGAAAACAAGGTCAAATTGAGTTAGCAATTGAATATTTTAGAAAATCCCTTGAGCTAAATCCAGATTATGCAATGACACACAATAGTTTGGGAGTTACTTTTGAGGAAGAAGGAAATTTCACTGCCAGTATTGCCTCTTATCAAAAAGCTCTTGAACTAGAACCAAATTTTCCTGAAGTACATCTAAATTTAAGCTTAGTTTGGCTACTTCTTGGAGATTTAAAGTTAGGGTTCCAAGAATATAATTGGCGTTGGCAAGCTAGTAAAGCTCTATTTTTAATACAGCCAGAAAAGCTTTGGGATGGGTCGAACTTAGAAGGTAAAAAAATCCTTATTTATGCCGAACAAGGATATGGCGATACAATTCAATTTATCCGTTATATTCCATTGGTTAAAAAACAGGGAGCGCGCATAACTCTAGCTTGTCAAAAACCTTTAGTTAGATTGCTCGAAAAAATTCCTGAAATTGAGCAATGTTTAGAAGAAATAGTAAATTTGACTTTTGATGTTAATGCACCATTGTTAGAATTGCCTCGTATTTTTGGTACTACTTTAGACAATATTCCTCCACCAATTAAAAATTTAAACATACCTGAAATTCCGTCGATAAAATTAGAATCTCCAGAAAGAAATTACTTGAAAGTTGGTATTGTTTGGATGACAAACCAGGACAGTCCAACTGCTGTTAAACGCTCTTGTAAATTAATGAATTTTCAGTATCTTTTAGACGTAGCAGGAGTAAGTTTTTATAGTCTGCAAAAAGAACCTGGAGTAGATCTTAAATTATTAAAAACATTGCCTATATTAGATTTAAGTAGTCAGCTAAATGACTTTGCTGATACTGCTGGAATTATTACTAAACTTGACTTAGTAATTACTGTTGATACAGCAGTAGCACATTTAGCAGGAACATTAGGTAAACCTGTGTGGATATTATTACCTTTTGTACCTGACTGGCGATGGATGTTAGATAGAAATGATAGTCCTTGGTATCCCACAGCACGATTATTTAGACAGCCAAAAAGAGGAGATTGGAATAGTGTACTTATTGAGGTAAAAGAAGCATTAATGGAATTTATAGAATCTCAGAAAAATTTACCAGATTTACCAGCAAATTTTGAGAATGCATATCAATATTATCAACAAAATAATTTAGTAGAAGCAGAAAGAATATGCCGTCTAATACTTGAAGAAAAACCTCAAGATTTTCAGGTACTCAATTTATTAGCTGTACTAGAAAATTTAGCAGGTAGAAATGACATAGCAATTCAGCTTTTGAATCAAGTTATTAATTTGAATCCTGGCTTCACTAAAGCTTATTCAAACTTAGCCAAACTAATGAAAAAAGAAGGTCGTTTAGAAGAGGCGATCGCTCATTATCAAAAAGCTATTGAACTGGAACCGAATAATAGTAGTAACTACTCAAGTTTAGGATGGATTTTTTTACAAAAAGGTCAAATTGATTTAGCAATTATTAACTATAAAAAGTCTAGAAAAATTAATCCTAACAGCTCATGGATCAATATTAATTTAGGCTTTGTGTGGGAAAAAAATGGAAACTTACCAAAGGCGAATACCTATTATCAAAAGGCAATTGAAATTCACCCTAATCATGCCGAAGCATGGTGTAGACTAGGGAATATTTTGCAAAAACAAGGTCAATTTGAGTTGGCAATTGAATATTGTCAAAAATCTCTTGAGCTAAATCCAGATTATATTGAGGCAAATCATTCCTTAGGCTATATTTTTTTCCAATTAGGAAAACTTGCTGAATCTCAAAAATATTATGAACAAGCTATTAAAAAATATTATGAACAAGCTATTGAACTAAACACAAATCATGTAAATGCTCATTTTGGTTTAGCAAACGCTTTACTTAAACAGGGAAATTTTATCCCCGGTTTTTCTAAATATGAATGGCGGTGGAAAACTCAAGGTTTTATCGGTCGTAATTTATCTCAACCTGTGTGGGATGGTTCTAATTTTCCGGGTCAAACCTTATTAGTTTATACAGAACAAGGTTTAGGAGATTCTATTCAATTTATCCGCTATATTCCTTTGGTGAAAAAATTAGGAGGCCGTGTAATTGTTGAATGTAATCAAGCCGGATTAAAATTATTATTTACCACGGTTTCAGAAATAGACGAATTATTTATTAAAGGTGAAAAATTACCAGATTTTGACCTCCAAATTCCATTGATGAGTCTACCTCGAATTTTACAAACTACCCCGGAAACTATACCTACTGAAATTCCCTACTTATCTGTACCAAAATCAATTGACTTTCCTATTCCACTTGCTCCAGAAAACAATCTTAAATTAGGAATATGTTGGCAAACAAGTAGTACCACCGAAACCAGTCAAAGACGTTCTTGTCCAGTTGAATATTTAGAAGAAATTATCAATATAGATACAGTCAACTTTTATATTTTGCAAAAAGAAGTATCAGTCGCAGATAATGAATGGCTGAAATCTCAAACTAAAATACATAATTTAAGTTCATCTTTTAATGACCTAGCTGATACAGCAGCAGCTATAAAACAATTAGATTTAGTAATTACAATAGATACAGTTATTGCTCACTTAGCAGGAGCATTAGGTAAATCTGTTTGGGTAATGTTAAATTTTGATTCTAACTGGCGCTGGTTAACAGACCGGGAAGATAGTCCTTGGTATCCGACAATGAGATTATTTAGACAGGCAAAAATAGGAGATTGGCATAGTATAATTAAACAAATTAAAAATAGTCTAATAGATTTAGTAGAAAATGCTGCCCATGTCGAAAAAAAATCCAGAATTATAAGTCTCAAATTACCAGAATCTGGAGTCAAGAAAGCTCTAGGAAAATACACATCTAATAAGCTCAAAAAAACAGTCAATAATTATAGTAAATTACTCCAAACTGCTTTAGAAAAATATAAAGCTGGAAACTTTGAAGAAGCAGAGCAGATATGCCATCTAATTATTCAAGATAAACCGGATGTTGCTGGTGCTTTTGAAATACTTGGTTTATGTGCCCAAAAAACAGATAAAACTAATCTAGTTATTACTTATTGTCAAAAAGCAATTAGCTTAAATCCGAATAATGAACAAACATATCTTAATCTAGCTATTGCTCTGAAAAATCAGCATAAATTTAATGCAGCAATTATTCATAATCAAAAAGCGCTCTCTAGGAAACCAAATTATGCTGAAGCTTGGCATAATTTAGGGCAAATATTTAAAGGTAAAGGTGAAATTACAGAATCAATTCGTTGCTATCAAAAAGCTCTGAGTATCAGACCGAATTATATTGATGCTCACTTTGGTTTCAGCTTAATTTTTCTAAAACAGGGAGATTTTATTCAAGGATTTTCTGAATATGAATGGCGGTGCAAACGTCAAGATTATGAAACTCGTAGTTTTGGTCAACCTGTATGGGATGGCTCAAATTTTCCAGGAAAAACTTTATTCATTTATACAGAACAAGGTTTAGGAGATTCTATTCAATTTATCCGCTATATTCCTCTGGTAAAAAAATTAGGAGGCCGTGTAATTGTTGAATGTAATCAAGCTGGATTAAAATTATTATTTACTACAGTTTCAGAAATAGATGAATTATTTGTTAAAGGTGAAAAATTGCCAGATTTTGACCTGCAAATTCCATTGATGAGCCTACCTCGAATTTTCCAAACTACTCTAGAAACTATACCTACTGAAATTCCTTATTTATCTGTACCAAAATCAATCGACTTTCCCATTCCACTTGCTCCAGAAAACAATCTCAAAGTAGGAATATGTTGGCAAACAAGTAGTACTATTAAAACTAGTCAAAGACGCTCTTGTCCGGTTGAATATTTAGAAGAAATTATCAATATAGATACAGTTAACTTTTATATTTTACAAAAAGAAGTCTCAGTCGCAGATAATGAATGGTTAAAATCTCAAACTCAAATACATAATTTAAGCTCATCTTTTAATGACCTAACTGATACAGCAGCAGTCATAAAACAATTAGATTTAGTAATTACAATAGATACAGTTATTGCTCACTTAGCAGGAGCATTAGGTAAACCTGTTTGGGTAATGTTAAATTTTGATTCTGACTGGCGGTGGTTAACAGACCGCAAAGATAGTCCTTGGTATCCGACAATGAGATTATTTAGACAGGCAAAAATAGGATATTGGAATAGTGTATTGAAGCAAGTTAAAGAGAGCTTAGAAAATTTACTAGAACATAATTCTCCAACCAATAAAATTTCTGAAAGAACGGCTATTAAATTGCCAGAAGAAGCCATTCAAAAAGCTTTAGCACAATATAAATCTAGTAAACTACCAAAAAACACGCCTTCGTCTACCTTCATAAATTCTCCCAAAAATCTACAAACTCAAGGTTTAATTCCAGCAACTAATAGTAATATCAAAGAACCCGAACATTCAAAAAAATCTACTTCGGAAATCATCAAAATAATTGCTATTAACTGGCCGTTAAACCATCATACTGGCTGGGGTATTTATGGCATTAATCTTACTCTCCAACTACTTCAAACCCCAGGATATAAACCCCTACTATTAACACCTCCTTCCATTCAACCTGGAACCTTAAACCCTCTCCATCAAGCTTTACTAAATCCAGCTTTTAATGAGCAAAAAAATTTGCAAAATCAACTCAAGAATCAACAAGGTAAAAAATTGCAAGTAAACTTGCCAATATTACAAGCATTAAATAGTAATTTTTCTATTAGTAACAATCTTATAGGCACCCAAAATATTGGAATTATTTTCTCAGAAAATACTAAATTTACTTCAGAACAAATAAATCGTGCCCAAGCATACAATTTGATTATTACAGGTTCTACTTGGAATACTAATGTTTTAGAAAGTAATGGTATAAAACCTCTACAAAAAGTTTTACAAGGTATCGATCAAACCATTTTTCATCCAGCACCTAAATCTAATACTTTTAGCGATCGCTTTGTTATTTTTTCTGGTGGAAAACTAGAATATCGCAAAGGTCAAGATATTGTTATAGCAGCTTTTAAAATTTTCCAAAAACGTCATCCAGAAGCACTATTAATTACAGCTTGGCATAATTTTTGGCCTCAATTTATGGCAGGAATTGAGCAAACTGGAAATGTTGTTGGACTACCTAAAATTAGTCCAAATAAACATTTACAAATTACTCAATGGTTGCTAGAAAATGATATTCCTAGCAGTGCAGTTATTGATGTCGGTATTATTCCCAATTATATGGTTGGACAAATATTACGAGAAGCTGATGTTGCTGTATTTACAAATCGTTGTGAAGGGGGTACAAATCTCGTAGCAATGGAAAGTCTTGCCTGTGGTATTCCAACAATTATTTCTGCTAATACCGGGCATTTAGATATTATTAATGACTCTCATTGTTATCCACTACGTTGTCAAAAATCTGTCAAACCTACCCCTCTTTTTCCAGGTGTAGAAGGTTGGGGGGAATCTGATGTTGAAGAAGTAGTTGAAATGTTAGAAAAAGTATATTCAGATCCAAAAAATGCTAAACTTAAGAGTAATGCTGCTGTGAATTTTATGCAAGATTTAACTTGGGAAAAACAAATTCAACGTCTGCTAGTTACGCTGCAAAATATAATCTAAATTAGTTAGTAAAAAAGAAGAAATAGTAATACTAAATATCAGGAATTTTTGCTATATATCCTGGCGCTAAAAAACATAATAAATATTTATTCCAAATTGTAGAGACCTTATGTAGAACCTCCCTAGTTTCGAGGCTAGAAGAAAGAGCGAGATTTTAGTAAATTTTGGAAAAAAGCGAAAAATGCTCGATGTACCTGTCTCAAATAAATTGCCACAGTGCTTGATATTTTTCAGCTACTTTTATCAAAATACACGACCATAAAATGCATTCTTCTTTTTAAAGTGGTATAATATATTAATGGGTATATAGAGATATAGGATAACAACTAAATAAACCGAAGCATTGATTTTAAAAAAAAATATAAAATAGGAAAGTATTTAGATATTAGGAAAGTATTTAGATATATAGAATATATTTATGATCAACAGTCAGGAAAGATCACAAAACCAAACTGGTAATTAAATACTAATCACTATTAATTGATAGACATAAGAATATAACTGCCAAAAATTTTAAGGGTTTGTGTATAGGTTTTTAATTCTTCTATCGCTACCTTAACAGAATTATGATTAATATTAGCTTCTATATCAATAAAAAATAAATAATCACCTAGAGATAGTTTTGTTGGACGAGATTCTATTCTACTCATATTAATCTCCCTTTTAGCAAATACTTGCAATGGTTTAACTAAAGCTCCAGGTTCATTTGCAGGTACAGTAAAACCTAAAGAAGTAAAAACTAAATTTTCTGGCTTATCTCTTGTATTAATTATTAGTTTAAAAGCTGAATTTTCCATTTCTGTACATCCTTTTTTCAATACCAAAAAGCGAGTACAATTATCAGAATAATCATTAATTGGATAAGCTAATACAGGTAATTTATAAATTTTAGCAGCTCTATGAGAAGCGATCGCTCCGGCACTCCGCTCTTTTTCCAAATGCTCTAATGCTTCTGTAGTAGAATTAGCTGGAACTTGCTTTACTTGCGGTAAAAACTTTTCTAGCCAACCTTGACATTGAGCTAAAGCTTGTGGATGAGAATAAACAATTTTAATCTCCTCAAAACTAGTAGCTAGTGATATCAACCCATGAGAAATAGGTAAGACTAATGCTGTTTGAATTTCTAAAATATCCAGTTTCCAAAGCGTATCTAAAGTAACAGTAACGCTTCCTTCAATAGAATTTTCTACAGGTACAACTGCCAAATTCACTTGCTCTTGAGAAACTGCCGATAAAGTTTGAGCAATACTAGGGTACGGACACAGAATAGATTTTTGACCATGCTGGCCCAGTTTTTCAGAAAATGCCACTGCTGCCGTTTCTGTATAAGTTCCAGCAGGACCAAGATGTGCAATAGATATAGTCATTTCAGTTATAAGTTATCAGTTATCAGCTATGAGTACCTCTGACTGAAACCGGAGGCCAGAAAATCCAAAATGACTTTTTTTTATCCCCTTGAATAAGAACCTCACTCTATTTGAAATTTTACATCCAACAAAATTTTTACAAAGTACAAATAATTTACATTTTTGCAAAATAAAATTACATTTGTTTACTTACTTCCCATTTGTGAGGCAATATCATTTATGAGAATTAATTAATCAATATTACCATTTTACCTAAATCTGAATGTTAGTTATTGACCAAACTTGACTATATACTTTAATATAAAATTAATGAAATTAACAAACTTTAATGTTAATTAATATTATTTCAATGTTAATTAATATTATATTTTAGCTATCAGCTATTGATTTTTTTTTAAAATTATGATTTGTAAATTTACTGCTTCACAATCAGTAGATATTCCTGTAGTAGAACAAAAAGTTCCTATTCAACATTATCTTCGTCAACCAAAGCGCTTAGTTAATGCTTTAGTTGACCCAACAAGATTAGAGCAATTAGATCAAAATTGTTTCCGCCTAAAAATGCGTCCACTACACTTTATGATGTTAAGCATTCAACCAACTGTAGATATGCGCTTGTGGTCTAGTACTAAAGGCAAAATTTACTTAAAGTCAGACAGATGTGAAATTCGTGGTGTAGAGTATATAAACCAACGCTTTAACCTGAATCTGGTTGGTATCCTTGATACCCTAGAATTGAAAGGAGTTACTCATCTCAAAGGTCAAGCTGATTTAGAAGTTAAAGTAGAATTACCCCCTCCATTATTGTTGACACCATTACCAGTCTTAGAAACAACTGGTAATAGTTTACTCAAAAGTGTATTAATGACAATCAAACAAAGATTAACCCATCAATTATTACTAGATTATTATAAATGGGCTAATGATGAAACCCAGGACTTAATCAAGAACAAAAACTATCCTATTTTATCTCCTAGTAGCCAAGGGATATAATTCATAAGTTTGATGTATTAGCATTTATACTTTTCTTCAGAGCTCACGGGATCTACATAAGAAATTGCCAACAATGTTACAGTTTAACAAACAGTATATAATACTCTACTTTATACGTTCCAACTAAACCCATTTGGTATATTTTTTTACCTCAATGCTGTCTCATAGAGCAGCATTGAGATGATGTCCAATCAAAAAAAACATTAGGTTTTGCAGTTAAGCAACTTTGAGAGTAAGTAACTTTGAGAGAATGTCAATTTAAAGTATCCTTAAGAACAGTTCTAGCTGCAAGATGATTGCGGGTAGAAGTGAGAATTTCTACTTCTCTTTCTAGTCTAGCACCAGTATCTTGCATCTCCAAAAGAGCTTGCTGTTCTGTCGCCACACCATAAAGATTACTAGCTACCCAGTAGGATAATTCTTTAGGTAAATTAGGAATATCTTCTGGTAGCTCTATCCTCTGATCCATCAATTTTCCCGAAAGATGAACTACATCTTTCAGTAAGAGATCAACTTTTGTTGTTAACTCTCTAAGCTCCTTTTCAGAAGGAGCATCTTCTATCCATTCAACTAAACCAACTAAATACGGTTTTTCTCTAACCGTATCTAAAACTCTAAATCTCTTCTCACCTATAGTTAAAATCTTCATTCGATCATCAGGTAAACGCTGATAATCCTCAATTCTAGCGCAGCATCCAGTTGCCACAACTCGATCTTGGGTTGAGTCCCACATCATAACTCCAAATCTACTATCACTCTCTAGAATTGTATTCATCATAATTCTATAGCGAAATTCAAAGATATATAGTGGTAATGGCCTACCCGGAAATAATACTACTTCTGGTAAGGGAAATAGGGGAAGTTCTCGAACAGCTACAGAAGAGGATGCCATTTTCCAGTTTTAATAGAGTCTTAGTAATTAGACTTATTATAAGCGGATTTTTCTATCCTTGGATATATATATACTTAATATTTTTGATAATTTTGAGATTTTTGATAATTTTGAGATAAAAATTGAGGATCACCAAGGTTTTGAGATATTGCCTTAGTTAGATCTTAAGGTTAATTAAAAACCCGTGCTCTTGCTTAAAGGAGCAAATATTAATTTACAGCTATTTTAGAGTTTATTAGTTACAAAGTTTTAGGAGCTTAGAGAATAGTTAAGAGAGATTAATATCAAAATATACCTCACTATCTTCAACACTATCCTCAACAGTACCCTAAGATTAATATTTACCTTATCAAAGTAAATCTAACTCTAAGATATCAAAAACTGTAGATTAGCAAATTACTTCTTAAGGCTATGGCATTATTAACAAGTATCAACTCTTATCTATTTGCTCATGGCTTAGTTTATCTATAGCTTCACTTCAATATCTACACCTGCTGGTAAATCAAGTTTCATCAAAGCATCAATTGTTTTTGAGGAAGGTTGATAGATATCTACAATTCTACGATGTGTCCTGGTTTCAAAATGTTCTCGTGAATCTTTATCAACGTGGGGCGATCGCAACAGACAATAAATACGTCTTTTTGTGGGCAAAGGTATTGGCCCAATCGCTGTTGCTCCTGTTCTATTTGCCGTATCTACAATTTTCTCACAAGATGTATCTAGTAAACGGCGGTCAAATGCTTTCAAACGAATACGAATTTTTTGCTGTTGAATTGTGGCCATTTATTTTCAATTTTCTAGGTTCAGATTTTTAATTTTTCAATTATCAATTGCTAGTTTTCTTTACTTGCAAAGGACTAATATGAAGTTAGAAGTTTTTTTGGTAACAGGGATGAGTCAGCAATCCTCTAAAAACATTTCCCCTTAAAAGGCGAAGTTTTAGACTTTCGTTAAATAAGCAGCAGAAAAGCAAAAATCAATAACTTACATAACTGCTTTTCTACTACTTAATTTCTCAGGACGTTTTCCTACTCTACAATCTTAGAGACAACACCAGCGCCAATAGTTCTCCCACCTTCACGAATGGCAAAACGCATACCTTGTTCAATGGCCACTGGATTGATTAGTTGAACTGTCATTTTAATCCTGTCACCAGGCATGACCATCTCTGCCACACTACCATCATCAGCAGTAAAAGACTCAATAGCACCAGTCACATCTGTTGTCCGAATATAGAATTGAGGGCGATAATTTGGGAAGAAAGGTGTATGACGGCCTCCTTCCTCCTTTTTGAGAACATATACTTCTGACTCAAACTTCTTATGGGGAGTAATAGAACCTGATTTAGCTAAAACCATACCACGTTGGATATCATCTTTCTGCATACCACGTAGTAGTAATCCTACATTATCTCCAGCCATTCCTTCGTCCAGAATTTTCTGGAACATTTCCACACCTGTAACAGTACTATTGCGAGTATCTTTAATTCCAACCAATTCTACAGTTTCCCCAACTTTTATCTTACCACGTTCAATCCGTCCTGTAGCTACAGTACCGCGACCCGTAATAGAAAATACGTCTTCTACCGCCATTAAGAATGGCTTATCAACATCACGTTCTGGTTGAGGAATGTACCCATCAACTTCATCCATCAGAGAGAGAATTTTATCTACCCATTCATTTTCTCCCTTTCCTATTCCTGGGTTTGCTGTTAGTGCTTCTACTGCCTGTAAAGCAGAACCAGCCACGATAGGAATATTATCTCCATCAAAATCATAGTCGCTTAAAAGTTCCCTAACTTCCAGTTCCACTAGTTCTAAAAGTTCTTCATCATCTACCATATCTTGCTTGTTAAGGAAGATAACTATATTAGGAACCCCCACTTGTTTTGCTAACAGAATATGCTCACGAGTTTGGGGCATTGGGCCATCTGCAGCTGAAACTACTAGAATTGCACCATCCATTTGAGCTGCACCTGTAATCATATTTTTTACGTAGTCAGCATGTCCTGGACAATCTACATGAGCATAGTGACGTCCTTCTGTTTCATACTCTACATGAGCAGTATTAATTGTGATACCCCGTGCTTTCTCTTCTGGAGCTGCATCAATATCTGCATAATTTCTTGCCTTAGCCTTTCCTTGCGCTGCTAGACTCATTGTAATTGCAGCAGTTAAGGTTGTTTTACCGTGGTCTACATGGCCAATAGTTCCAATATTGACATGAGGTTTATTTCTTTCAAATTTTGCACGTGCCATTAATAACTTTTTCCTTTTTTTTCGTAGTTAATTCTGCTTCCCTTAAATTAGGAAATTGATACACTAATTAATAATAAGATAAACTCTGAAAATCATGCTTATTCCTTTACCTAATATTTTTTAGCTTTTGCTTTAGACAATTAATTGCTAACTTTTTCAGTAAATTGCAAGTTTTCATTTATTTATCAGTTATTTGATTCTTACATTATCTAATCTCAGAACTAGAATTTTAACCTAAAAAACACAAAATTTCCCAAACCACTAAACATACCCTCTACTTTTAGAAATAATAGTCTCAGCGACATTATGAGGCACTTCCTCGTAATTACTAAATTCCATCGAAAACACACCGCGACCTTGAGTTTTTGACCTCATATCAGTAGCATAACCAAACATTTCTGCTAAAGGAACTTTTGCCATTACTTTTGCCATACCTGTTTCTAATCCTTGACCCTCTATTTGTCCTCTTCGAGAGTTTAGGTCTCCGATAATATTACCGATAAAATCTTCAGGTACTTCTACCTCTACCTTCATCATAGGCTCTAATAATACAGGTGAAGCCTTAATTACACCTTCCTTAATTGCCATAGAACCAGCAATTTTAAAAGCCATTTCCGAAGAATCCACATCGTGGTAAGATCCATCTACTAGAGTAGCCTTAACATCTATTAATGGATAACCAGCCAAAACACCGGCTTCACAAGCTTCTTTCATTCCTTGCTCTGCTGGACTAATAAACTCTTTAGGTACTGTCCCTCCAACAATTTTAGAGACAAACTCAAAGCCACTACCTGGGTCTCCTGGTTCCAGCTCTATGACCACATGACCATACTGACCTTTACCACCACTTTGACGGATAAATTTACCTTCTGCCTGAATCTGTTGGCGAATAGTTTCTCGGTACGCTACCTGTGGTTTACCTACATTAGCTTTCACCTTATATTCCCGAAGCATCCTATCTACTAATATTTCTAGGTGTAGTTCGCCCATACCAGCAATCACAGTTTGATTAGTTTCAGGATCAACACTCACCCGAAATGTAGGGTCTTCATCAGAAAGAGCCTGAAGAGCTTGAGACAATTTATCTATATCCTGCTTGGTTTTCGGTTCTACAGCAACTGATATAACTGGCTCAGGGACATAAAGAGACTCTAGGATAATTGGATTATCTTTATCACAAATCGTATCTCCTGTCAAGGTGTCTTTTAAACCCACAACTGCTCCCAAATCTCCAGCTCGCAATTCATCGACCTCTATTCTGTCATCAGCTTTCAGAACAATTAAACGAGAAATTCTTTCTTTCTTATCTTTAGTAGAATTTAAAATATAACTGCCTTTAGCAAGGACTCCAGAATATACCCGGAGGAAAGTGAGACGACCATAAGGGTCTGACATAATTTTGAATGCCAGAGATGCTAAAGGGGCTTCATCATCTGCTGGCCTCACATCCAATTCTCCATTAGGCAATGTACCTTGAATTGCTGGAACTTCTTGAGGAGCGGGCAAATAATCCACTACCGCATTCAACAAAAGCTGAATACCTTTGTTTTTGAAAGCAGAACCACATAATATAGGTACAACTGTACCAGAAATAGTAGCAAGACGTAGAGCTTTACGAATTTCCTCTGCTGTTAGTTCCTCCCCTTCTAGATACTTTTCTGTCAAAGCATCATCAGTTTCAGCTACAGACTCTACTAACTTGAGACGATATTCTTGAGCCAATTTTTCCACATCTGCTGGAATTTCTGTTTCTTGAATATCTGTTCCCTGGTCATCATTATAGATCAAAGCTTTCATGGCCACCAAGTCCACAATTCCAGTAAATTCATTTTCACTACCGATAGGAATTTGAATAGGAACTGCATTAGCACGGAGACGATCACGAATTTGCTCATACACCTTAAAGAAGTTAGCCCCTGTTCTGTCCATTTTATTGATAAAGGCCATACGAGGCACTTGATAACGGTCAGCTTGACGCCAAACCGTTTCTGATTGAGATTGTACTCCTCCCACAGAACAAAAAACAGCTATTATACCATCGAGAACCCTCATCGAACGTTCTACTTCGATGGTAAAGTCTACATGTCCTGGAGTATCAATAATATTAATTTGATGGTCTAACCACTTGGTACTAATAGCAGCCGCAGTAATAGTAATTCCACGTTCACGCTCTTGAGCCATCCAGTCGGTAACTGCGGTGCCATAGTGAACCTCTCCCATTTTATGTACTATGCCAGAATAAAATAGGATTCTTTCTGTTGTTGTTGTTTTACCAGCATCAATATGAGCTGCAATACCAATATTTCGCACACGCTCAATGGGCATAGTTCTTACCACAGTTACCTCCTTCGTTGATCTATGCTACCCATTTTTAGAGTTGATTAAAATTGCCTACTGTTGGGACAACCATCAAATTTCTCTAATCCTAATCTATTAGTAACGATAGTGAGCAAAGGCTTTATTCGCTTCTGCCATCTTGTGAGTTTCTTCTCGCTTACGAATAGCACTACCCGTTTCATTAGCTGCATCCATCAACTCATTAGCTAGTTTCATGGCCATTGTCTTGCCACCTCTAGATCTTGAGTATTGAACTAACCAACGCAAAGCCAGAGTAGTTCCTCTATCAGAGCGTACTTCCATTGGCACTTGATAAGTAGCACCACCTACACGACGAGCTTTAACCTCTACTAGGGGCGTCAAATTCCGAACTGCCTTTTCAAATAATTCTAGTGGATCTGAATCTGTCCTTTCTTCAATAGCTTTAAAGGCATCGTAAACAATATTATAGGCTACAGACTTTTTTCCATGACGCATTATGCGTCGTACAATCATGGTAACTAACCGACTATTGTACTTAGGATCTGGAGGAATAGGACGTCTTTGAATAACTCTACGACGAGACATAATAAAAACCAATAAATTTAATTTTCAACAATGGGTAATAGCTTTATGTAAAGTTCAATATTTGCTACCCTACTTAAATTTTACCCAGGACTTTCAAGAATTTTACATTTTACTAATTTAAGCTTTGGGCTTTTTAGCTCCATACTTAGATCGACTTTGCTTGCGGTCTTTTACTCCTGCAGTATCTAATGTGCCACGAATTATGTGATATCTTACTCCAGGTAAATCCTTAACCCTACCCCCCCTAATCATAACTACAGAGTGTTCCTGTAAATTATGACCAATACCAGGGATATAAGCGGTCACTTCAAAGCCTGAAGTTAGACGGACCCTAGCTACTTTCCGTAGAGCCGAGTTGGGTTTTTTTGGTGTCGTTGTATACACCCTTGTGCATACTCCACGACGTTGAGGGCAACTTTTCAGTGCCGGAGATTTGGTTTGCTTTTCTGTATCTTGACGAGCTGAACGAATCAGTTGTTGAATTGTGGGCATTAGCAACAGTTTTGTCTAATTGTTTTTATATTTTCGCCACAGAATAATTCTAGGCAAGTTTACTTGACCAATTTTTTTCTCTATACTCTCAAAACCGAATCTATACATTTAGGCCAATTACTATTATGATACTCAGTTTGTGAACTGATATATTTTGTTGTTTCTCGAAAGTAAAGTTATATTATTTGCATAATACCTAAAATCCTGGGAATTTTAATTAAAGGTCTGCTGAATAAATATACAAACACAGAATTTTCCAAGTTTTAAGTGCTAAATTTACTGACTGAAAGTATTATAAAATTAGTTAACTCATATTAAAAATTAGATATTTACCTTAGTATTCCAGAAGAAAAAATGTAGAAAAATTAACATTCCAACCATTACTATAGTGCATAAGAGCCATTGCCCTCCCTCACCCGTAACACTTTTTCTGCTAACCCTAATCATAGAGCTTTAAGAGCCATTTGCGGCCCTCAGCCGTAACACTTTTTCTACCAACCCTAATTAAATTATCAGATTTGGGAATAATTCACTAGTTTAAATTAATCTCACCCTGCTTTACCTACAAAATGATCAAACTCTTAATAGCCATATATACAGCATAATTATCACACATTATATAAATCACAACGCTTTGAGGAAAATCCCCAAAGCGCAATTTTAACTTTGCTGCATCGAATGACCCCAGTGCCAATATTTAAAGTGCTTTAAGCCTCCTATTTTTTTAGGAACATAACAGAAAAACCTGCCACAAGATTTTACAGCTTGCTATGAGGTATATTTCTCGGTTAAATTCATCATTTATTATGGTTACACTCATAGGGTTATTTGGTGCAACAGCGCAATTTTTAGGAAGTCTCGGGAAAATAACAGGGTTAGTTTCCTATAAGTTTACAGACAGTCTTTTATCTTAAATCAGTGAGATATATTTGTCAATACTAAACAGAAAAAGAATTACCACAACCGCAAGCTACTTTAGCATTCGGATTATTAAATCGGAATCCTCCACCCATAAGATCCTCAGAATAATCTAAGATTAATCCATTCAGGTAGTTAAGTTGTAGAGAATCCACTACAACTTTTACTTGGCCATAATCATAAACTCGATCATTACTATCCTGTTGTGTATCAAATTGCATTGTGTAACATAAACTACAGCAACCACCAGGTTTAACTCTTAGGCGAAATAAGATATTTGGTTGATTTTGTTTGGACTGAAGACGGATAATCTCTTGGACTGCTGTTGCACTCAAGTTAATCATTGAGAATCTTTTTTTCTTACAACAAGTATAATTTATGAGTTTGTTCGAGCATAATCATCTTGAAAACGAATAATGTCATCCTCTCCAAGATATTCCCCATTCTGTACCTCAATTAATACCAGAGGAATAACTCCTGGATTCTCTAAGCGATGTGGAGTACATTGAGGTACATAGGTAGATTGATTGTTTTCGAGGATTTCTTCTTTGTTACCACAGGTAACTTTAGCAGTTCCTGACACTACAACCCAATGTTCACTACGGTGGTAGTGCATTTGTAGGCTAAGTCGATGGCCTGGTTTTACTTCTATGCGCTTTATTTTGTATCTATTTCCTTCTTCTAAAATTGTGAATGATCCCCAAGGACGTTCTGTAGGAGTAAATCCTTGTAAGTTAGAAGGTATAGATAATTTAGGAGCAAGGTTAGCTTGATTATATTTTACCATTCTTTGACGCTCTCCAAAAAACAATAGTAATGTTAAACTTGTCCACTTTACTGATGGACTATTAATGATATAGTATGAATATAAATTTTATATGAGGTATTATCAGATTACATACTGATAGATAAATATTTTTCGAGTTAAATGGGAATTTATATCAACCATAGTAAAGTTACCTCTGCTACTATCATTCCCTATTTGAAATTTTTCTATAATTTATATCAAATCTTTACATGGGCTATTTTTACTTGGCCATAATCATAAACTCGATCATTACTATTCTGTTATGTATCAAATTGGATTCATTATGTAAGATAAATTAGTACGACTCGTTGGCCACTAAGCCATACAACTAGGTATACATGGCCGTCCCAAGTAACACATGAGGACAACCTCAACTTGGAGATAACTCTTATTACCTTGATGGTGAAATCCCATCCACCTTGTTGTTAGGTTGACAGCATAGACCACAGGGTAGCGAATGAACATCAATCCCTGAAGCTGGTTTAAAAGCGGGAAAATACCAGTTACCGAGGAACGATACCGCAAGCAAAGGTTGACAAAGTGGACAAACAGGAAGGTAATAAAACTCTCGTAACTTGCAACCATTCCAAAGGTAGCTATGGGATGTAGGACGAAAGTCAAAGGGTTAATGAACATAAGTATTTTTTTGCTTAAGTTAACAACCATATAGCGCCCTTCGGGAGAATTTACCCCACTAAATCAATCGTAATAAAGGAATAAGGGAACGAGGAAACCTCTTTAAGACACCTAAGTAAATAGGTCGAAAACTTAGGAAGCCATTCAAGGTCAATCTGCACAAAAGTTGTAGGTCTTAAGGAGAGTAGGATTGAGTAAGAAGCATATTAATGCAGACGTAATCACTGTTAGACGTAATGTAAAGTAATAACTAGCTATGAATAAAGCTAAAACCCTAAAAAGAAGTTTAGAAAATCCTAAACCATTTTTAAGCGTGGCATGGGATACAAACGATATACCAGATCCATGTAGTGTTAATCCTAATCTTAAATGGAAAGACATTAACTGGAAAAAGGTAGAAAAGTATGTGTTTAAGTTGCAAAAATTAATTTACAGAGCATCCAGCCGTGGCGAAATCCGCAAGATGCGTAAATACCAAAAACTTCTGACCAAAAGTTACTACGCCTTGTTGCTAGCTGTTAGACGGGTGACTCAGGATAACCAGGGTAAAAAAACTGCGGGTATAGATGGTATAAAGAATCTACCCCCAATGCAAAGATTAAACCTGGTAAATTTATTAAAAAGACGCCGATTAAAAGCAAGCCCAACCCGCAGAGTCTGGATACCAAAACCAGGGAGGAATGAAAAACGCCCATTAGGCATACCTACTATGTATGATAGGGCGCTACAAGCCTTGGTTAAGTTGGGTAGGTCACCAGAGTGGGAGGCACACTTTGAATTTAACAGTTATAGCTTTAGACCAGGGCGGTCAACACATGATGCTATTGCAATCTATCTCAGCATTAATAAGAAACCAAAATATGTATTAGATGCTGACATATCCAAATGTTTTGACCGAATTAATCATGATGCTTTGTTGAGAAAAATGGGTCAAACACCTTACAGACGATTAATCAAACAATGGTTAAAATCTGGAGTGTTCGACAACAAGCAATTCTCAAAAACTGTGGAAGGTACACCACAAGGAGGGGTTATTAGTCCTTAAAGAGCAAACATCGCCTTACACGGTATGGAGAAGTGCCTAGAAAAATACGCCGAAACCCTACCGGGAAAAAAACACGGCAATAAAAAGGCACTATCCTTAATACGCTATAATACGCTATGCTGATGATTTTGTCATCCTACACAAAGACATCAAAGTAGTAATTCAAGCAAAAACCGTAATACAGGAATGGTTAAACCAGGTAGGATTAGAACTAAAACCAGAAAAAACTAAAATTAAATTGCTCACACCTTAGAAGAATATGAAGGAAATAAACCCGGATTTGACTTTTTGGGATTCTATATTAGGCAATATGAGGTTAAGACAGCCAATAAAGGATTTAAAACAATCATAAAACCATCATCCAAGAGTATAAAAACTCATTATCGGAAACTGGCGGATATATGTGATAAATACAAAAATGCCTCCACAAAAGCTTTAATAACTAAACTTAATCCGGTAATAAAGGGATGGGCCAATTACTTCTCTGCCATAGTTAGTAAAAGTACATTCAGCAAGCTGGATATGCTTTTGTGGAAAAGAATAGGTCAATGGGCAATGAGGAGGCACCCAAACAAGTTAGCCAAATGGGTAAAGAAAAAGTATTTCCCTCACTGCAAAATAACCAGAAACTGGATACTTAACGACGTGGCCATAATAAGGCACGTTAAAGTGAAAGGCAATAAATCTCCTTATGACGGCGATTGGACTTATTGGAGTAGTAGAATTGGAAAGCATCCAGGCATAAGGAAAGAAGTAACAACGCTGTTAAAACGGCAAAAGAATAAATGCGCATTCTGCGGATTAACCTTTAGGTCAACCGACCAAATGGGAAGTAGATCATATAAAAACAAGGTCTAAAGGTGGTGACAACACACTTAAAAATAAGCAACTGTTGCACCGACATTGTCACGATACTAAAACTGCCTTAGACAATAAAACATATCCAAAACCTAAAATTACAGGACTTACCTGATGAGTATTTATGGGTAAACGATATGTTAACTCTGAGACAAGGATGTACCTATGCAAAAGGACGTTTAAGAGAGGAGCCGGATGAGGTGAAAGTCTCACGTCCGGTTCTGAAGACGAGTCGGGTAGGTTAGCTTAACTGGCGAATGTTTAACTAGGAACCACTAGGTTTAACTTTTAGATGAAATAAGACATTTGAATGATTTTGTTTGGACTGAAGAGGAATAATCTCTTGGGCTGCTGGTGCACTTAAGTTAATCATTAAAAATTTTTTTTTACTTACAAGTATATTTAAGGAGTTTGTTCGAGGATAATTATTTTGACAATTAATAATGTCATCCTCTCTAAGATACTCTTTATTTTTTAACTCAATTAATACTAGAGGAATAACTTCTGATATCTCTAATTGTTTCAGTGCAAGAAACTCACCCATGTTACTATTTCGTTGAGGAAAGAGTGCACATTGTTTGAAGGATAAGGTTTGTTGTCCATGTTAGTATTTTGGTTTGACCATGGTAAAGGATGGCAAAGGACAAATATATCGGACTGCCTCCTAATTAATTCCCATCTTTCCTGAGTTATAAGTTGATGCTCCTGAGCCTTGACGGATAGACTAACTCATGCATGTTTTTTCAGCGAACCATGTAGTAAGAGTTTTGAGATTAATTTTAAGATCGCTTTTCGCCCAAATAAATTATTGGAGCTGATATTCAATTCCTTCTCAGGAGTTCCCATGGAACATCTCTACTATTGTAGTCTACCCATAAGAAACCGCTGTAATCAATAAAGTTGTAAGTATAATACCAAATCAGCAAGAAGTGTGAGAAGGTTTTATTAAAGTTACAGCCCTTGTTCAATAAGGAATCAAGGAAAAAAAAGGCTTTTAAATGTATTATGATAAGTTGGATACAGACATAAAGAGATATTCTAAAAATTCAAAACATTTGTCTGATCAAGATTTAGATACAGCATATGATCGGATATCATAAGTACGAAAGGTGAATAGTAAAACTCTTGTATTGTGGCTATTTTTCCCGTAAATTTGACCTCAAAGTTGGGAGTAAGTGTTGTATTGAGTTAAGCATTATATAATAGCCGGATTTTGGATAAAATCTAAAATACAAATATAGCTTTAGTGAAAAAATGAAAAAGTATTATATGAGCTTCGGTTGATAGAGGAAACACTGGACTATAATTTATAAAAAAAAATTCTAACTTCATAGTCCATCACTTACAGGGGGGGGGTGCTTAAACTTGTTTTGCTATCTGACCTCAAATATCTCTCTAGCTATGCTATTAGTTCACTTAGTACTTGCTAAACTTGCTAGTTGTTGAGAATCAAGAATTATTATTTGAAGATCTAATTTATTCCATTATTGTCTGTTGTCGAATTTTTTTTGTGGCTGATAAAAAATGTTGTAAAATATGTTATAATGATAAAGAAAATATTAAGTTAAAATTGATAACATTAAAGATACTATTAGTCTGTACAAAATTGCTAGTGCCTTTTAGATTATACATCTGTATGTGTATCTAGATGGAAGGAGCCTCTAGCTGGAGGGCATAGTGAGGCCATGATAATTGGACTATGTGCCATTACTACTGCTAGAGAGGGAAATCCAAAAGTAATTATTCTAGGGAAAAATAGTATTGTAATTATATGTTATTAAAATACGGGTGCGTTTACAGAAAATAATGCAGATTACTTATAGTCTAGGCTAAAGGAAAGTGAAGCTATGGGAAGAAGAGGACGTCAGCTAGCCAAATTATATTATGGTGGGTCTTGGGTATATTGGGATATTTTGGGTATTATGAAGAATTCAAAATCAGAGAGTTTTAATCTAGCTAGTAATGATGCTCTAAAATAGATTTCCATTGTTGAGCGTAAAGTATAGTTCAATATTTGAATGTTGTCCCAAGTGTAGTCGCCCTCATGTTGCTAAGGATAGATTTGTGGGACAAAAATCAAGCTTCAAGTGCAAATCCTGATGCTACTAGTTCATAACTGAAAATATAAAGTGGGGGTGAAATTATGGATGAATCTTGAAGTAGTTCTCCTCTACATAAGTGGTCTTTAGAAGAATGCTATTTCTCAAAATCTTGAGGTTTTTACTTAATCAGCCCTGTATTGGGTAAAGAACTTTCCCAGAGGTAACTCGTGAAAAGCGGGAGCCGGAAAAGATAATTTTAGTGGAGTTGAATCAGTTATGGTATTTTGTGGAGTCAAAAAAAACGGGTTTGGATCTCAATATACTATGACCGTGATCATCAGTGACTAATGGATAGGGGGTTAAGAGATCGTGATAGTGAGACTTAATGAAGACTGCTCGAACCCTTGATTAATAGGAGACGACAGTGTATTGTACAGATTATTGGAAGGGCTTTGAAACTTGTCTTGGAGAAAAGAAAGATGCGCATCATTTGGCAACCAAAACAAAAACTAAGAAAATTGAAGGAATAACTGAAACAATAAGTATTGGCTTGCTCGCTTTAGGGGAAAAATAAAGGTCTTCTCCTAGAATATGAAAATGCTGGAGCTCATCATGGCGTCATTGAGTAGGTTTAAGGTAAAAATAGTAGTATTGACTTGGGTGCTAACTGGAGGCTAAGATTATTAAGTTGCTCTCCATTGTATCAAGTTTCAAATAACGTTAAAATCTAATTCATTCTATTGTTCAATTTGTTATGTAGTTTTGCTTTAAGGAATTCACAAAACAATTGGCCAAGTTTTCAATTTGAGTAAATCAATTAGGGTTTGCCAAAAAAGTCTGATTAGTGAGGCTAAGGAATGAGTAATGCTCAATGGTTGCAGGATGTTAATTTTTCTGCATTTTTCCCACTCAGGTCAGGGAAAATACTAATTTTTAGCCAATTTTTAAATATTAATTTTGTAGTTTTTTGGCACTTTTATCAAGGTTGAGCAGGACTTAAACTGATGTTTCATCAGGATTCTATGTTTATTCAGCTAGCTCTAATTAATGATGCAGGATGGGGACAGTTCCTATCTATTTTGACTGTCAAAGCTGAAAATGCTGGACAAAAAACAATAACTGTAACTCCAAATGCTATAAGTCAAGATTGCTCAAATTGTCGAGAAATAGTCCCTAAAGACTTATTAGGGAGAAGCTATTCCTGTCTATACTGTGACATTGTTATGTGTCGCGATGAAGAGGCAAACAGAAATATAAAATATAGGGGGGTGGGGCATCTCGTCCTTCGCATATCGCCTGTATCCTAGGCAACAGCCGGGCTAGTAAGGGATAAACTTACATTATACTGCAAGGTTAATGTGAAAGTATGTCAAATGAAAACTTCTATATAAAGGAAGAGAAAAAAAATAAGGTTTCAAGCCTCTGTGCCCTTTTAAGGGAATGAAAAAACATTCGATTCAGTATTTGCAGGCTCTAGTTTGAGTTGAAGGTGCTGATAGTTGATTAATGATAACTTATAACTGACATGAATCAATCTCATACAAATCTCAAAGCGGATCAAGGAACTTATCAAGGCCAAAGATGGTTGGTAGAAGAACGGGATGCCTGTGGAGTAGGTTTTATTGCTCACCCATCAGGGAAAAAAAGCCATGAAATTATATTGAAAGCTTTGCCTGCTTTAACTTGCTTAGAGCATCGCGGTGGTTGCAGCGCAGATAAAGATTCAGGGGATGGAGCGGGTCTAATGACTCAAATTCCTTGGGAGTTGCTGTCAGAAAACTTAGAGTTAAACCCTGATAACTGTGGTGTAGGAATGATATTTTTGCCCCAAACGGAAAAAAAGGCGGCAATAGTACGTCAGATAATTGAAAAAAAAATCAGGAACGAAGGTCTAGAGGTCGTGGGTTGGCGAGTTGTACCAGTTGTACCAGAAAGATTAGGAGTACAAGCTAAAATAAATCAACCACAGATAGAACAAATTGTTGTCAGTTCAGATAAGTTGCAAGGGGATGAGTTGGAGCGATCGCTTTATTTAATCCGTCGTAATATTGGACGTGTGATAGAAGAAGAAGGTTTGAGCTGGGGAATAGATACTTATATTTGTTCATTTTCTTGTCGCACTATTGTATACAAAGGTATGGTGCGCTCTGCGGTTCTGGGAGAATTTTACACAGACCTGAAAAATCCAGCTTATAAAAGTTCGTTTGCGGTTTATCATCGACGCTTTAGTACGAATACGATGCCCCGATGGCCTCTTGCCCAACCTATGCGCTTACTCGGTCACAATGGAGAAATTAACACTCTATTGGGAAACATTAACTGGATGAGAGCACGGGAGGCAAGTCTGAGTTCTTCTTTATGGGAGTCACGACTAGATGAGTTGAAACCTTTTGTTGATAATCAAAATAGTGATTCGGCAAATCTAGATAATGTGATGGAATTAATGGTGCGTTCAGGAGGTAGTCCACTAGAAGCGTTGATGATCATGGTGCCAGAAGCATATAAAAATCAGCCAGATTTGATAGACTATCCAGAAATTACTGATTTTTACGAATATTATAGCGGTTTGCAGGAAGGCTGGGATGGTCCGGCACTGTTAGCGTTTAGTGATGGTAAACAAGTGGGGGCAGCTCTAGACCGGAATGGTCTGCGACCAGCACGTTATTGCATTACTAATAATGATCTAGTTATTGTAGCATCGGAAGCAGGAGTAGTTGAGATACCAGAAAAAGAAATACTTGAAAAAGGTCGCCTCGGTCCTGGACAAATGATTGCTGTAGATTTAAGGACTAATGAAATTCTCAAAAATTGGGAGATTAAAAAACGCATCAGTGGACAACAACCCTATAGAGAATGGTTAAAAAACAGAAAGCAGATCATAAAGCAACCATTTATAGCAAATTCTCAACTAGAATCACAAAGTTTACTGCAACTACAAACAGCATTTGGTTATAGTTTAGAAGATCTGGATCTAATCATTACTGATATGGCAAATTTAGGGAAAGAACCAACATTTTGTATGGGTGATGATATTCCCTTAGCAGTGCTTTCGGGACGTCCTCATTTGCTATATGACTATTTTAAACAAAGGTTTGCTCAAGTGACAAATCCTCCTATTGATCCGTTGAGGGAGGGAATGGTTATGTCGCTGAATATGTTGCTGGGTAAGCGTGGTAATTTATTAGAGGTTAGTGGGGAAAATGCACGGTTATTAAAGGTGGAATCACCTGTATTAAATGAGTCAGAATTAAAAGCAATTCGGGATTCAGAATTTGCTACAGAAACTATTTCTACTATATTTGCTGTAGCTGATGGGCCAGAAGGTTTGAACAGGGCAGTGAAGAGTTTGTGCGATCGCGCAGTAAAAGCGGTTGAGAATGGTAAGGAAATTCTGATTTTATCTGACAAATGTGACGGGGGAATAAATGCAGATTTTACTTATATTCCACCTCTGTTAGCTGTAGGTGCGGTTCACCATCACTTGATTCAAGAACGGTTGCGGATGAAAGCATCTTTGGTGGTGGAAACAGGTCAGTGTTGGAGTACTCATCACTTTGCTTGTTTAATTGGTTATGGAGCTAGTGCGGTTTATCCTTATTTAGCATTAGAGTCTGTGCGTGCTTGGTGGTCTAGTTCCAAGGTGCAAAACCAAATGGAACGGGGTAAAATTACAAAAATTACTATTGAGGAAGCTCAGAAAAATTATCGCCAAGCAGTGGAAGCAGGGTTATTAAAAATTCTGTCGAAAATGGGAATTTCTTTGTTGTCTTCTTATCAGGGGGCACAGATTTTTGAGGCTATTGGTATTGGTGGAGATTTATTAGAGTTAGCTTTCCGAGGAACTACTTCTAGGATAAGTGGTTTAACTGTGCCAGAGTTGGCACAAGAGGTGATTTCTTTCCACGGTCGGGGGTTCTTAGAACTGAATATTAAAAAGCTGGAAAATTATGGGTTTGTGCAATATCGCCCTACTGGGGAATATCACATGAATAGTCCGGCAATGGCAAAAGAGCTTCATAAGGCAGTTACTGCGATTAATGGTAGTAATGGTAATGGTAAAAATATAGATCTAACGGAGTATGATCACTATGAAGTTTACCGGAAATATTTGCAAGAGCGACCAATAACGGCTTTGCGGGATTTGTTAGATTTTCATAGCTCTTCGCCTTCTATACCTCTTGAGGAAGTGGAACCGGCAGCAGAAATAATGAAGCGTTTTTGTACTGGTGGAATGTCCTTGGGATCGTTGTCACGGGAGGCACATGAAACTTTGGCGATCGCAATGAACCGAATAGGGGGTAAGTCTAATTCTGGGGAAGGTGGAGAAGATCCTACAAGATTTAAAATCTTAAATGATGTTGATAATCAAGGTTTGTCTCAGTTATTCCCTCATCTCAAGGGACTGCGAAATGATGATACTGCTTCTTCTGCTATTAAACAGGTTGCTTCTGGTCGGTTTGGTGTGACTCCAGAATATCTGATGAGTGCTAAACAGATTGAAATTAAAATTGCTCAGGGGGCAAAGCCGGGTGAAGGTGGTCATTTACCTGGTAAAAAGGTGAGTGCTTATATTGCTAAACTACGTGGTTCTAAACCTGGGGTTTCTTTGATTTCGCCTCCTCCTCACCATGATATTTATTCTATTGAGGATTTGGCACAGTTAATTTTTGATCTCCACCAAATTAATCCTAATGCTGGTGTTTCTGTGAAGTTAGTTGCAGAAATTGGTATCGGTACTATTGCGGCTGGTGTAGCTAAAGCTAACGCTGATATTATTCAGATATCTGGTCATGATGGGGGTACTGGTGCTTCTCCTCTGAGTTCAATTAAGCATGCTGGTGGTCCTTGGGAATTAGGTTTGACTGAGGTACATCGGGTATTGATGGAAAATCAACTGCGCGATCGCGTTCTTCTTCGGGTAGATGGTGGCCTAAAAACTGGTTGGGATATAGTTATGGCTGCTTTGATGGGTGCTGAAGAGTTTGGTTTTGGTTCTATTGCTATGATTGCTGAAGGCTGTATTATGGCTAGAATTTGTCATCTTAATACTTGCCCAGTTGGTGTGGCAACTCAGCAGGAGAAGTTGCGTAATAAGTTTACTGGGGTGCCTGAAAATGTAGTCAATTTCTTCTGGTTTATTGCTGAGGAAGTACGAACTATTTTGGCTAGGTTGGGTTATCGTTCCCTCAATGAAATTTTAGGCCGTGCTGATTTGCTGAAAGCACGGGAAAATGTGAAGTTAGTTAAGACAGAAAGTTTGAATTTAAGTTGTTTGCTTAAGTTGCCAGATACTCGTAATAACCGTGGTTGGTTAAACCATGATACTGTTCATAGCAATGGTCCGGTTTTAGATGATGTGCTATTGGATGATGAGAAAATTCAAGGTGCAATTTGCAACCAGGGTATTGTTTATAAGACGGGAATAAAGGTGGTTAATACTGACCGTACTGTGGGAGCAAGGTTGGCAGGAGCGATCGCTTCTCGTTATGGGAATACTGGTTTTGAAGGGTTGATTAATCTCACGTTTAATGGTAGTGCTGGTCAGAGTTTTGGTGCGTTTAATTTGCCAGGAATGACGTTAGTATTGGAAGGTGAGGCTAATGATTATGTTGGTAAGGGAATGCATGGTGGAGAGATTATTATTAAACCACCTGCAGAGGGACGTTATAACTCAGAGGAAAATGTGATTGTTGGTAATACCTGTTTATATGGTGCGACTGGTGGTATTCTCTTGGCTAATGGTCAAGCTGGGGAACGTTTTGCTGTTCGTAATTCTATGGCTAAGGCTGTTATTGAAGGTGTTGGAGATCATGCCTGTGAGTATATGACTGGTGGTGTTATTGTTTGCTTGGGTAAGGCGGGCCGTAATGTTGGTGCTGGTATGACTGGGGGAATTGCTTATTTCTTTGATGAGGATGGTGATTTTCCGGCTAGGGTGAATAATGAAATTGTTTCTATTCAGCGGGTGTCTACATCAGCAGGTGAGGCGCAGTTGAAAGAGTTGATTTCATTACATTTTGGAAAGACTGGTAGTCCAAAGGCAAAGATGATCTGGGCTAATTGGTCTGAGTGTTTGCCGAAGTTTTATCAAGTTGTACCTCCTTCTGAAGCTGATACGGCTGTAGCAAAGGTTGAGACTGGAAGTCAGGCTGTTGTTAAGGTATAGCTTCTGTTGATTATTAAATAATTTGGGGGCGATCGCTATTTATCGCCCCTTTTTTAGTTTTTGGTTTTTAGTTATTGGTTATTGGTTGAATAGTTACCCTTGGGAAGCTCTTATGATGAGGTAGGAGGGTAAATAAAAGGTTGACAGAATCTATGATTATCTTTTATAATCTTTGGTTATTTTGTACAGTTTATGATCATGACTAGTCGATTTATTAAAATAGGTGCAGCTGCAGAGTTATTAGGGGTGTCTGTTGATACACTCCGAAAATGGGAGGTGTCTGGAGAATTGATACCAGACCGAAAAAGTCAGGGTGGTACTAGGTTCTATGATTCTTCTAAGCTTATCAATTTAGGAAGTGCAGATAGTCCTACTATTTGTTATGCGAGGATCAGTAGCCACGAGCTAAAATTAGATTTAGAAAGGCAACAGGGAATACTAGAGGCTTATTGTGTTAGTCAAGGGTGGAAATTTGAAATGATTCAAGATTTAGGCTCTGGTATGAACTATCACAAAAGTGGGTTACAAAAATTATTAGAAAAAATCTTAAGAAAGCAAACTAAACGATTAGTATTAACTCATAAAGATAGGTTGTTAAGATTTGGTGCTGAGTTGATATTTTCTGTTTGTGAACTTCAGGGGATCGAGATAGTTGTTATTAATAAAGGTGAGCAATTACGTTTTGTTGAAGAAGAACTAGCTCAAGATTTACTAGAAGTTATCACGGCTTTTTCGGCTAGGCTTTACAATTCTAAATCGAAAAAGTCTAAAGCACTATTACAAAGATTACAAGAAGAAGTTAATACAGTTGTGAGAAATATTGATAATAATATTACTAAAATTAAAAGCTAAACTACACTCAAATAACCTGCAAAAAACTTTGTAGTTTAACACTTTGGTGTGGCTTTTTATGTTTGGAATTTTTGAGTGATGGTTTCCTAGTTTTAAGACTTGCTCTAACTGTGAAAAACTGAAATAATTTCTGTCTTGAACGGGGCGTTTGATGAACGGTGAAAATTGTGGTTTTAGTTGCGCTCAAGATTTAAATGCTAGTTTGAATTAAGCTCAGGCGGGTAGTTTTTCCCCGTGTGCTGGAGGCTCTGGAAATTCGGACGTTGCCAGGTAGAAATAGGAATAGAACAGCCTATCTAAATATTATCAAAGGTTGATATAAATAATTGTAGGTTTTTTAGAATTTAGTACAAATATTCTAAAAAAAAAGCTACTCTTTAATGCAACTTCAGCTATTAAATAATAAATATTAGTTTAATGCTTTTTTATTTATTTAAAGCAATTTAATGTCTATTATTATTTGTTTTGCTTCTGTTTTGCTGATTACTAATATTAAATTTAATGATAATTTACTTGCTTTTTGTGTAGCAATAATAAAATGAAAATAGTATCCTGGCGCCAGGAAAGGATTAATCAAATATTTATCTGAAGGCTTATTTTAAGTTTTATTAAGAAAAGCAGGTAACTTATGTATTTGGCTATAAAAATGGGTGTTGTAGTTGGCCGAGTCAGGATAAGAGCTATAAAATAAAAGGATGTCTTGTGTAACACAAGGCTATAATTTTCAGCTTTGGCCGTTTATCATAGATTAAAGTACTATGCAGTCTGGAACAACCCTGAGAAACCGTTATAAAATCATCAAACCTTTGGGTAGTGGAGGTTTTGGGGATACCTATTTGGCCCAAGATTCAGATTTACCAGGAAAACCTAAATGTGTGGTTAAACATTTATCTCCGAAAAGCTCAGACCCTATGGTTCTAAGTATTGCTAGAAAATTATTTGAAAGAGAGGCGGAGGCTTTATACAGGTTAGGTACTGACTCAGACCAAGTACCCAAGTTATTGGCTCATTTTCAAGAAGAAAAAGAATTTTACTTGGTACAAGAATATATAGAAGGGCAGGATATAAGTCGAGAACTGACGCCGGGGAAAAAATTAAGTGAGTCGGATACGATCGCTTTACTGAAAGGAATATTAGAAGCGTTAGTGGTGGCTCATGAAAATAATATAATTCATCGAGATATAAAACCCCAAAATTTGATGCGTCGCGGCTCAGACAATAAAGTGATATTGATAGACTTTGGGGCGGTAAAGGAAATAAGTATACTGACTATTGCCCCACAAGGTGCAACAACTTTAACAGTTGCAGTGGGAACTCCTGGTTATATCCCGAGTGAACAAAGTAACGGTAAGCCGAAGTTAAGTAGCGATATATATGCAGTGGGGATGGTGGGAATAAAAGCACTGACGGGAAAAGACCCACAAAGTTTACCAACAGACCCAAACACAGGAAATATAATTTGGCGAAATGAAGCGGAGGTAAGTAACGACCTGGCAAATGTATTAGATAGGATGGTGCGCGACCATTTTTCAGAACGTTATAAAAATGCGATGGAAACTATGGAAGCGTTAAATATTCAAACTTCAGGAAAACTAAGGTTAGGTAATAAAACGAGAAGAAAAATATTGATATTGGCAGGTTTAGCCGGAAGTGCGTTTGTGGGAGCATTATTAAATGAAAAATTGAAACCATCTCCAGAAAATATTTCTAGTTTTGTGGGAGCGTTATTAAATGAAAAATTGAAACCATCTCCAGAAAATATTTCTAGTTCTGAACTGAGAACAGAAACCTCTAGGGAAAATATTTCAACTCCCCAGGCAACAGCATCACCAACTTCTCCAGCACCACCAAAAATTTCTGTTCAGATATTTACTACGGTGAAAGTTAACCGCAGAGGAGAAATAATAAGTCGCACTGAATATCAAGCAGAAGTAATAACAGAAAATATTGGTAATGGAGTTTCTCTAGAAATGGTAAAAATTCCCGGAGGTAGGTTTTTGATGGGGTCTCCAGAGACGGAAGCAGAAAGATCTAGTGATGAAAGCCCGCAACATGATGTAGATGTGCCAGAATTTTTGATGGGAAAATATGCAGTTACTCAAGCACAGTGGGAAGCAGTTATGGGAAATAACCCTGCTAGGTTTAAAGGTGCAAACCGTCCTGTGGAAAGTGTAAGTTGGAATGATGCGACAGAATTTTGTCGGAAACTCTCACGAATAACAGGAAAACAATATAGTCTACCCAGTGAGAGCCAATGGGAATATGCTTGTCGAGCCCGAACAACAACACCGTTTTATTTTGGAGAAACTATAACGTCTGAGTTAGTTAACCATAATGGCAACGGTACTTATGCTGATGCTCCGAAAGGAAAATATCGAAAAGAAACAACAGATGTGGGAATTTTTCCACCGAATGCATTTGGTTTGTACGATATGCATGGGAATGTGTACGAGTGGTGTCAGGATGTTTGGCATGAAAACTATAATGGAGCACCTACTGATGGCACTGCTTGGGAAACTGGAGGTAACAGTGGTTTCAGTGTCCTTCGTGGCGGCTCCTGGGACTTCTTTCCTAGGTGGTGTCGCTCTTCGCTCCGCGGCTACTATGTCTCCATCGAGGCGTTCAACAACGGTCTTGGTTTTCGTCTTGTGAGTTTCCTCCCCAGAAATTAAACTACATAAGCACTGACTTTTACCCTGGCTTTTTTTTCCGAATATTGGGAAATTTCTCCGGGGGGAGTTAAAAATTATGACGTTTCACCTGCTTTGTGCATTTCATTATAAAAATGGGTGTTGTAGTTGGCCGAGTCAGGATAAGAGCTATAAAATAAAAGGACGTCTTGTGTAACACAAGGCTATAATTTTCAGCTTTGGCCGTTTATTATAGATTAAAGTACTATGCTGTCTGGAACAACCCTGAGAAACCGTTATAAAATCATCAAACCTTTGGGTAGTGGAGGTTTTGGGGATACCTATTTGGCCCAAGACTCAGATTTACCAGGAAAACCTAAATGTGTGGTTAAACATTTATCTCCGAAAAGCTCAGACCCTATGGTTCTAAGTATTGCTAGAAAATTATTTGAAAGAGAGGCGGAGGCTTTATACAGGTTAGGTACTGACTCAGACCAAATACCTAGATTATTGGCCCATTTTCAAGAAGAAAAAGAATTTTATTTGGTACAAGAATATATAGAAGGGCAAAACATAAGTCAAGAACTGGCGCCGGGGAAAAAATTAAGTGAGTCGGATACGATCGCTTTACTGAAAGGAATATTAGAAGCGTTAGTGGTGACTCATGAAAATAATATAATTCATCGAGATATAAAACCCCAAAATTTGGTGCGTCGCGGCTCAGACAATAAAGTGATATTGATAGACTTTGGGGCGGTAAAGGAAATAAGTACACTGACTATTGCCCCACAAGGTGCAACAACTTTAACAGTTGCAGTGGGAACTCCTGGTTATATCCCGAGTGAACAAAGTAACGGTAAGCCGAAGTTAAGTAGCGATATATATGCAGTGGGGATGGTGGGAATAAAAGCACTGACGGGAAAAGACCCACAAAATTTACCAACAGACCCAAACACAGGAAATATAATTTGGCGAAATGAAGCGGAGGTAAGTAACGGCCTGGCAAATGTATTAGATAAGATGGTGCGCGACCATTTTTCAGAACGTTATAAAAATGCGATGGAAGCTATGGAAGCGTTAAATGTTCAAACTTCTGCAGGGGAAGCTATGGAAGCATTAAATATTCAAACTTCAGGAAAACTAAGGTTAGGTAATAAAACGAGAAGACAAATATTGACATTAGTGGGTTTAGCCGGAAGTGGTTTTGTGGGAGCATTTTTAAATGAAAAATTGAAGCCATCTCCAGAAAATTTTTCTGGTTCTGAACTGATAACAGGAACCTCTAGGGAAAATATTTCTATTCCACCACTACCAAAAATTTCTGTTCAGATATTTACTACGGTGAAAGTTAACCGCAGAGGAGAAATAATAAGCCGCACTCCAGCTCAAGCAGAAGTAATAACAGAAAATATTGGTGATAGAGTTTCTCTAGAAATGGTAAAAATTCCCGGAGGTAGGTTTTTGATGGGGTCTCCAGAGACAGAAGCAGAAAGAAAGAATGATGAAAGCCCGCAACATGATGTAGATGTGCCAGAATTTTTGATGGGAAAATATGCAGTTACTCAAGCACAGTGGAAAGCAGTTATGGGAAATAACCCTGCTAGGTTTCAAGGTGCAAACCGTCCTGTGGAACAGGTAAGTTGGAGTGATGCGACAGAATTTTGTCGGAAACTCTCACAAATAACAGGAAAACAATATAGTCTACCAAGTGAGAGTCAATGGGAATATGCTTGTCGAGCCGGAGCAACAACACCATTTTATTTTGGAGAAACTATAACCTCTGAGTTAGTTAACTACAATGGCAACGGTGCTTATGCTGATGCTCCGAGAGGAAAATATCGACAAGAAACAACAGATGTGGGAAATTTTTCACCGAATGCATTTGGTTTGTACGATATGCATGGGAATGTGTGGGAGTTTTGTCAGGATGTTTGGCATGATAACTATAATGGAGCACCTACTGATGGCAGTGCTTGGGAAACTGGAGGTAATAGTAGTAGAAGAGTCTGTCGTGGCGGCTCCTGGATCATCTATCCCGGGAGGTGTCGCTCCGCTGACCGCATCGGCTTTGGCTCTGTCGTGCCCAACCTCAACGCTATTGGTTTTCGTCTTGTGAGTTTCCCCCCCAGAACTTCAACCACATAACCACTGACTTTTACCCTGGCTTTTTTTTTCCGAATATTGGGAAATTTTTCCGGGGGCAGTTAAAAAATTATGACGTTTCACCTGCTTTGTGCATTTCATTATAAAAATGGGTGTTGTAGTTCACCGAGTTAGGATAAGAGCTATAAAATAAAAGGATGTCTTGTGTAACTATATTTTGATAAGTTATCCCACAAGGCTATAATTTTCAGCTTTTGCCCGTTCATTATAGATTAAAAATACTATGCAGTCTGGAACCACTTTGAGAAACCATTATAAAATCATCAAACCCTTGGGTAGTGGAGGTTTTGGGGATACCTATTTGGCCCAAGATTCAGATTTACCAGGAAAACCTAAATGTGTGGTTAAACATTTATCTCCGAAAAGCTCAGACCCTATAGTTCTAAATATTGCTAGAAAATTATTTGAAAGAGAAGCGGAGACTTTATACAAGTTAGGTAGTGACTCAGACCAAATACCTAGATTATTGGCCCATTTTCAAGAAGAAAAAGAATTTTACTTAGTACAAGAATATATAGAAGGGCAAGACATAAGTCGAGAACTGACGCCGGGGAAAAAATTAAGTGAGTCGGATACGATCGCTTTATTGAAAGGAATATTAGAAGCATTAGTGGTGGCTCATGAAAATAATATAATTCATCGAGATATAAAACCCCAAAATTTGATGCGTCGCGGCTCAGACAATAAAGTGATATTGATAGACTTTGGGGCGGTAAAGGAAATAAGTATACTGACTATTGCCCCACAAGGTGCAACAACTTTAACAGTTGCAGTGGGAACTCCTGGTTATATCCCGAGTGAACAAAGTAACGGTAAGCCGAAGTTAAGTAGCGATATATATGCAGTGGGGATGGTGGGAATAAAAGCACTGACGGGAAAAGACCCACAAAATTTACCAACAGACCCAAATACAGGAAATATAATTTGGCGAAATGAAGCGGAGGTAAGTAACGACCTGGCAAATGTATTAGATAGGATGGTGCGCGACCATTTTTCAGAACGTTATAAAAATGCGATGGAAACTATGGAAGCGTTAAATATTCAAACTTCAGGAAAACTAAGGTTAGGTAATAAAACGAGAAGAAAAATATTGATATTAGTGGGTTTAGCCGGAAGTGGGTTTGTGGGAGCATTATTAAATGAAAAATTGAAACCATCTCCAGAAAATATTTCTAGTTCTGACCTGAGAAAAGAAACTCCTAGGGAAAATATTTCAACACCCCAGCCGACACCATCACCAACTCCTCCACCACCACCAAAAATTCCCGTTCAGCTATTTACTACGGTGAAAGTTAACCGCAGAGGAGAAATAATAAGCCGCGCTCCAGGTGAAGCAGAAGTAATAACAGAAAATATTGGTAATGGAGTTTCTCTAGAAATGGTAAAAATTCCCGGAGGTAGGTTTTTGATGGGGTCTCCAGAGACAGAAGCAGAAAGAGATGATGATGAAAGCCCGCAACATTATGTAGATGTGCCAGAATTTTTGATGGGAAAGTATGCAGTTACTCAAGCACAGTGGAAAGCAGTTATGGGAAATAACCCTGCTAGGTTTCAAGGTGCAAACCGTCCTGTGGAACAGGTAAGTTGGAGTGATGCGACAGAATTTTGTCGGAAACTCTCACAAATAACAGGAAAACAATATAGTCTACCAAGTGAGAGCCAATGGGAATATGCTTGTCGAGCCCGAACAACAACACCATTTTATTTTGGAGAAACTATAACGCCTG
Source organism: Trichodesmium erythraeum IMS101 (assembly GCF_000014265.1). Taxonomy (NCBI): domain Bacteria; kingdom Bacillati; phylum Cyanobacteriota; class Cyanophyceae; order Oscillatoriales; family Microcoleaceae; genus Trichodesmium; species Trichodesmium erythraeum. Next base: position 732,121 of record NC_008312.1, on the reverse strand, counting down.
AGTTAGTTAACTACGATGGCAACTATACTTATGCTGATGCTCCGAAAGGAAAATATCGAAAAGAAACAACAGATGTGGGAATTTTTCCACCGAATGCATTTGGTTTGTACGATATGCATGGGAATGTGTGGGAGTTTTGTCAGGATGTTTGGCATGAAAACTATAATGGAGCACCTACTGATGGCAGTGCCTGGGAAACTGGAGGTGATAGTAGTAGAAGAGTCTATCGTGGCGGCTCCTGGCTCAACTATCCTTGGTGGTGTCGCTCTGCGCTCCGCAACCTCTATAACTCGGTCGAGGCGGACAACTTCTATATTGGTTTTCGTCTTGTGAGTTTCCCCCCCAGGACTTCAACCACATAACCACTGACTTTTACCCTGGCTTTTTTTTTCCGAATATTGGGAAATTTTTCCGGGGGCAGTTAAAAAATTATGACGTTTCACCTGCTTTGTGCATTTCATTATAAAAATGGGTGTTGTAGTTCACCGAGTTAGGATAAGAGCTATAAAATAAAAGGATGTCTTGTGTAACTATATTTTGATAAGTTATCCCACAAGGCTATAATTTTCAGCTTTTGCCCGTTCATTATAGATTAAAAATACTATGCAGTCTGGAACCACTTTGAGAAACCATTATAAAATCATCAAACCCTTGGGTAGTGGAGGTTTTGGGGATACCTATTTGGCCCAAGATTCAGATTTACCAGGAAAACCTAAATGTGTGGTTAAACATTTATCTCCGAAAAGCTCAGACCCTATAGTTCTAAATATTGCTAGAAAATTATTTGAAAGAGAAGCGGAGACTTTATACAAGTTAGGTAGTGACTCAGACCAAATACCTAGATTATTGGCCCATTTTCAAGAAGAAAAAGAATTTTACTTAGTACAAGAATATATAGAAGGGCAAGACATAAGTCGAGAACTGACGCCGGGGAAAAAATTAAGTGAGTCGGATACGATCGCTTTATTGAAAGGAATATTAGAAGCATTAGTGGTGGCTCATGAAAATAATATAATTCATCGAGATATAAAACCCCAAAATTTGATGCGTCGCGGCTCAGACAATAAAGTGATATTGATAGACTTTGGGGCGGTAAAGGAAATAAGCACACTGACTATTACCCAACAAGGTGCAACAACTTTAACAGTTGCAGTGGGAACTCCTGGTTATATCCCGAGTGAACAAAGTAACGGTAAGCCGAAGTTAAGTAGCGATATATATGCAGTGGGGATGGTGGGAATAAAAGCACTGACGGGAAAAGACCCACAAAGTTTACCAACAGACCCAAAAACAGGAAATATAATTTGGCGAAATAAAGCGGAGGTAAGTAACGACCTGGCAAATGTATTAGATAAGATGGTGCGGGAGTATTTTTCAGAACGTTATCAAAATGCGATGGAAGCTATGGAAGCATTAAATGTTCAAACTTCAGGAAAACTAAGGTTAGGTAATAAAACGAGAAGAAAAATATTGATATTAGTGGGTTTAGCCGGAAGTGGGTTTGTGGGAGCATTATTAAATGAAAAATTGAAACCATCTCCAGAAAATATTTCTAGTTCTGACCTGAGAAAAGAAACTCCTAGGGAAAATATTTCAACACCCCAGCCGACACCATCACCAACTCCTCCACCACCACCAAAAATTCCCGTTCAGCTATTTACTACGGTGAAAGTTAACCGCAGAGGAGAAATAATAAGCCGCGCTCCAGGTGAAGCAGAAGTAATAACAGAAAATATTGGTAATGGAGTTTCTCTAGAAATGGTAAAAATTCCCGGAGGTAGGTTTTTGATGGGGTCTCCAGAGACGGAAGCAGAAAGAAAGAATGATGAAGGTCCCCAACATTATGTAGATGTGCCAGAATTTTTGATGGGAAAGTATGCAGTTACTCAAGCACAGTGGGAAGCAGTTATGGGAAATAACCCTGCTAGGTTTAAAGGTGCAAACCGTCCTGTGGAAAAAGTAAGTTGGAATGATGCGACAGAATTTTGTCGGAAACTCTCACGAATAACAGGAAAACAATATAGTCTACCCAGTGAGAGCCAATGGGAATATGCTTGTCGAGCCCGAACAACAACACCATTTTATTTTGGAGAAACTATAACCTCTGAGTTAGTTAACTACAATGGCAACTATACTTATGCTGATGCTCCGAAAGGAAAATATCGAAAAGAAACAACAGATGTGGGAATTTTTCCACCGAATGCATTTGGTTTGTACGATATGCATGGGAATGTGTACGAGTGGTGTCAGGATGTTGGGCATGAAAACTATAATGGAGCACCTACTGATGGCAGTGCCTGGGAAACTGGAGGTGATAGTAGTAGCAGAGTCTGTCGTGGCGGCTCCTGGGACTACTTTCCTAGGAGGTGTCGCTCTGCGGACCGCGACAGCTATCTCTCGGGCGAGGCGGACAACTACTCTGTTGGTTTTCGTCTTGTGAGTTTCCCCCCCAGGACTTTTGAATAGCCCTTTGCCCTTTTGCCCTCTTGCCCTTTGTGGTTCCTTCCCGCTCTGCGGGAAAAATTTTTTTAGACTCAGAGACAATGTAGCAAATTATACAAAACATCTAGATAGAAAGAGGGGTTCACAGCTATGGCAGTTAAAGCCTGAATATTTGATCAAAAAGAACATGGGGAAAAGTGAGTGAGAAAAACGAATGGTGATGCCTAGGCAAAGTCTGACTGAAACTTTAGAAGAAAACTGGAGGGCTCAAGAAAAGCCGACAACTCCCAAAATAAACAGGCGATCGCTGCTACAAGACCGACCACCAAGAGGGTAATAGTCATTTTAGACCCTGCTTTTTCAGAAAATTCTGCCAATACTTGAGATTTTCTACAACCGACTCCGGAAGACTTAACAGCAGTTACTCAAAAAGAAATATTCAAAGCAGAGGCGATACTATGATCAGTAACCATCACCACCATTTTCCCAAGAATTATCTAAAAGTATTTTCTGGGGATAGTAATAGCAACGACCTACAACAGCAGCTAACCCCTCCCTGAAGCAGAGAACAGGACTATCGCGAACCTGAACTCAATTATTCTCAATATCTAAATAGACATCCGTTTCATAACTTGCCCTTGTAATATCAAAAAATGACCAGAAAAAGAACCAGAGTCAAAATCATTATTTACCCAACCATAGTCGCTGAAACCATCAGCCCTGTAGTCGTCGTCCTCTAAATTCAATTTAAGAAATAAAAAAGACAGTCAATATCACCCACATAGCTAGGTAGTGAAATATTAGAGTCAAAACCATAGTCATTTGTATAGTCAGGAAAAGCAGAGTCATGGTGTTGACCCTGAACATTGTCAGCAAGATCATCACCAGACCAAAAACCCTCAGAGACAAAAAATATCAGAAAAAAACAGTCTAGTTATAGCCTTCATACTTAAACTTAACCTCAACAATTTTCAACCCATTCTTTGCCATATCCAGAGTCAGAAATAAACAAACAAAATAAGTCTGAGAAAAGTAAAACTCCCAGCAAATTAAAACCCTAACTTTCTAATCTAATTCTCCCTCTAAAATAGTAGCGATCGCCACACTAGCATTATCTTGAAATTCTCTAACATTAACCCTATTGAGCAAGAAAATAGAAAGTATCATTCCCACTCCTGCTAATAGAAAAACCAACCCATAAGCCAACATTGAAACATTAAATAAACGGCGACCAACATCCAAAGTCACACCACCAATAACCGTAGATAAACCTCGTGCCATTGCCTGTGCTAAACCCCAAGCCCCAATAAAAGTTCCCGCCGTTTCCGCCGCCGTTAAATCTAACATTAAACTAAGAGCAGCAGTAGTAGTTAAACCTGCAGCCAAACCATACAAAAATAAAGCACTTAAAAACAAAGAAAGCTTACCAGTAAACCCAGACATAACTATCAAAATAAAACTAATTGTTGTTGCCACACATCCAACCTTCAAAGAATTTTTCTTTCCCAACCTTGGTACTACTAAAAAACCCGTTGTACCTAACCCAATTAAAGTTCCTATTCCCGAAACAGCATTCAACCTAGTACTTTCAGAAATTGGCATCAGAAATATTTCCCCAGCATAAGGCTCCAAAACAGCATCCTGCATAAACAAACTAATAATTAATACAAACACAAAAGTAAAAAACAAACCAGTTTGTCTATTAGCCTTTAAAATTTTTAAAGTTGTTCCCATAGTAACTTGATCCTCCCGGTTAGCAATAGTTGAACGACTGCCATAACGAGAGTATTTTTCCTCAACTCCCACAGTACCAATAAAAGCAAAAACCAAAACAATTGCCGGTATTATAATAAACAAATTATTAATAGAAACTTGAACAGTTTCTAACGGAGCATCCACACCAACTTGTTTCAATAAAAAACTACTAGTAATAGCCCCAATAATAATTCCCACCATCAACATTGACCAGACTATACCGACAACCTTAGAACGATTATCTTCATCAGAAATATCTACTAATAAAGCAGCAAAAGGTGTAGAACTTGCACTTAAAGCCAAACCATAAAATATAAACATTAAGCCTAAAATACCAATCCAAAAATAAGTAGAATTAGACCAACCATTAACCCTTAAACTATCACCAACCTGCCACATAGCTTGCACAGCAAAAAAAGCAGTTACCGTAAAAAAAACCGCTCCTATCCACATATAACCAGTGCGATGTTTACCAAGCAAAGGCTTAGTATCAGACATTTGACCAAACCAAACCCTTGCTGGAGCCATAAATTGATATAACGATAAAGTTATGGCTACTATTGTGGCAGGAATTTTTAATTCAGCAATCATAACTCGGTTTAAAACTCCAAGAGTTAAAACTGACATTGTTCCTAATCCCATTTGATAGAAACCCAATCTAAACATAGTGAATAAATTAAGTTTAGGAAAATTTTTTTCCATATCAATATTATCGATTTTTGTACCTTTTAAATCTTTACTTGTCATTTCATTTATGAGTTATCAGCTATTAGTTATCAGTTATCAGTTATCAGTCATTATTTATAAGCATTTCTAGCTAAAATCATCAGCTAAAAATATAGAAGCTTATTTTTTTTATCTCCTATCTAAGAGAAAACCTCAGAGCCTACCTTTTAGTCATAGCTATATTAAGAGCACTGAATTAACATCTATAGATAGAAACATAACCGACAACTTATCGTCAATTTCCAGACATTATACAGTAATTGAGAAAATTAATTAATAAAAATTTTACAATGGCAACAACTGCTTTAGGTAAAAGGAAAAACCTCAGAACCTACTTTTTAGCCATAGCCATATTAAGAGAACTGAATTAACATCTATTTAGATGGAAATATAACCGACAATTCATCGTCAATTTCCAGACATTATACAGTAATTAGGAAAACTTTTACCATGGCAACAACTACTCTAGGTACAACAGGAATAACTGTTAACCCAATTTGTATCGGCACTTGGGCTTGGGGGGATAAACTTTTTTGGAATTATGGCAGTAATTATGGAGCAAATGAAGTAGAAGCCGCTTTTAAAACCTCCCTAGAAGCTGGGGTAAATTTCTTTGATACTGCCGAAGTTTATGGCAATGGTTTATCAGAAGAATTGCTGGGAAAATTTATGCAAGAAACTGAAAGACCTGTGCAAATTGCTACTAAATATGGTCCTCTACCTTGGCGACTTTTTCCAGACTCAGTTGCTGATGCTGTGACTGCTAGTCTAAAACGATTAATAGTTCCCAAAGTTACTCTTTATCAAGTACATTGGCCTTTTACATTTTTGATGAGTCAGGAAACATTATTAAATGCTTTAGCAGATGAAGTTAAGCAGGGTAGAATTGAAGCGGTTGGTGTTAGTAATTATTCTGAGGAAGAGATGAGTCAAGCTCATAAAATTTTGGAAAAACGAGGGGTAATATTAGCCACAAATCAAGTGAAATATTCTTTGCTTTCCCGTAAAATAGAAACTAAAGGAATTTTAAATACAGCCAAAAAATTAGGAATTACAATTTTAGCTTATAGTCCTTTAGCTCAAGGGTTATTAACTGGAAAATACACTTTAGAAAAGTCACCTACTGGGGCTCGCCAATTTGATTTTCGTTTTCAAAAGAGTGGTTTAGAAAAAATTGCTCCCGTTATGTCTTTGTTAAACCAAATTGGGGAAAAATATAACAAAACTCCGGCACAAGTTGCACTTAATTGGTTAGTTTTTCAAGATAGTGTAATTCCTATTGCTGGCTGTAAAAATTCTGAGCAAGTTCGACAAAATATTGGAGCAATAGGTTGGGAAATGACTCAAGAAGAATTTAATCAATTAGAACAAATTACTCGCCCTTGGTTAAATTGAAAATGAAAGTATTAACTTAATCAAAAAAATAGGGAAGGGTTTGGTGTATTAAGGGGAGTTGATGAGGAAGTGACAAATTAATAGTTTGTTCATTTTTGTAGTTGGTTTAAAATATCCCCACTACTTCCCTTATCTGCCCAGGGAATGGGGGGGTAGGCGGTAAAGAAAGCGTCAAATTATAGTATGGGAGAAAACATATATTTCAAACCATTTTTTTCCATATATTTACTCTTCTGAAATATTTGTTTAATAGCAGCTAACATATTTTCTTGCCTTTGTCAATTTTTATGTTCAAAAAAACAAAAATATTAATCAAATATAACCTTAGAGATAGAGGCTTTTAACCCTCCAAAACCAGTAGTTAATTTTGGGTAAAGCAATTTTATTTTGGTCCTTAATATTACTGAATTTTAATATAATTGATTTGGACTTTTTTCCTCACATAACTTTACTTAATTTTTTGGGAAAAAGATTTGACTTTTTTAAAATATTCCAGTACTATAAGTACATTCAAATATCTGGGTAATATAAAATAAAGCAAGCGTTCTTTTTTTATTGATATAAAAAAAAGCGCTTTTATTTTTTTTAAGTTTTTTTTAGCTATCCTATTAAAAACCTCTTTTTTTATCTTCTCCCTGGTTTAACGCTGTCATTACCGCCTGTTGACTAATATTCTGATAAATTTTCTGGAAATAATTCATAACAACATTAGCAGATGAACCGAAAGGAACATCCCCCAAAACATCTAAAACTATTTCATTACTAGGGGATGGACTAATCACTACTAAGGAAGGATCTAACTGTTGATTATATTGCCAAAAATTCTCAAAACTTAGAGATTCTTGAGTAGCTGAAGCCACAGTTAAGGAATCCGAAACCTTGGTTTTTTTAGACTTAAAATTTTTCGCTTCTGGAACTTTTTCATCTTCACTTTGACCACGTTTTTGACGTAATTCTTCTAAAATTCTTTCTTTAGTACGACCCCTTAATTGAAACAATAAAAATGGGTCATCACTGAAGCGATCGCCTAATAAATAATAAACTGCTCCAATATGTTTACAAACTTTAGCTGGGTCTGGGCAGCTACATTTAGAATGAATTTCATCTAATGTAAAAGGAAATAATCTTAAACCATTAGCAGCAAAAACTTCTTCTATATCTTGAGGCATTTCTCCAGCCAATAATTTAGCAGTAAAAATTGCTCTTTCTGACATAGTTTGAATAATATAACTCCAGTCTTCATCAGTAAAAGTATCTAACCATAAAAATAACTTGTAGGGTTCAGGTGCTGTACCTTGAACTTCAGCAATAATTTTTTGATCCTTAAATTCTAAGCTGAGAACATTGCCTTGCCGAGCATAATTTCTAGCTCGTTCTAATCGTTTTTTATACCGATAAGAATTTAACAAATCTATCCATTGCTGAGTCCACCATTCTTTATCACTGTGTAAGCTTGTGTAATTAGTCATTTTACTTTCAATAGACTTATATTGATAAAAAAAATTTACATTTATCCTAGTCTATCATATATAACAATTATAAATAATATCTGAGCAAAAGTTCACCCTCAAATATCATCAACTATAAACAAATTACTATTAGCCCTTATTGAATATTTTGAACCATATTTTCAAGAGTCTTATCTGTAATTTTATGTGTAGGTTAGGCAGAAAAAGTGAAACCAAACAAAGTCTAATAGTCAGAACTTACACCAACCCATAAATAACGCACTACCTGCGACTATACTCAAGTCCTGATTATCTGAGCTCATAACCCCACATTATAATATTAAAGCCAATGCAGTGAGTATGTCAAGAAAAATGCAGTGAGTATCTCAAGAAAAATATCAGCCCTTGTAGAACAAAGTGAAACACAACAAACTTAGCTCAACATCTCCAACAACTTCGACAAGAGCATAACAAACTGCAAAACCAATACCAGCCTATTATTTCAGGTTTTCAATTTGAGCCATGTAGTTCAAATTTAAGCGATCGTGTAGCAATTATTCAGTGTTATATCACAACCGATAAGCTACTTATTTTCATTATTACTAAGCAAACTAACCAGCCTACTATTTTATCAGATGATTTGATCAGCAAAATAGAGCAATGGACACGCAACCACCTGAAAGCCTATAACAATAAAATTATTGGCAGCATCACCTAATAACTTGCCTCCATCTGCTGGGAAAAATTTTATATATTGATCAAACTATTCAGCAAATTCCCACAGAGTGCAAAAAACTAACTTTAACCCCCCATTGCTACTTGCATTTACTCCCATTTCATGCTTTATCACTTAAAGAAAACACCAGTTTTGTTGACATATTCCCCGCGCGTTTACACTAGGGAATATGTCTATCCTCCCACATCAGTAACGCAAATTAACAAAATATTACTCCACTGTCACCGACTTCGCCAAATTCCGTGGCTGATCCACATCCAAACCACGATGAGCAGCAATATGATAAGCTAACAACTGCAAAGGAATAACAGTTAACATCGGCGACAACAACTCATCCACTGCCGGCACCGCCAACACATTATCAAACATATCCACCTCCGTACTTTCAGGAGTCACCCCAATTAACTGCGCATCCCTCGCCTTAGCTTCCTGAGCATTAGAAAGCACCTTTTCATAAACCAAACCAGGCATAGCGATCGCCACCACAGGTACTTGATCATCCAACAAAGCGATCGGACCATGTTTCATCTCACCCGCTGGATATCCCTCCGCATGAATATAACTAATTTCCTTCAATTTCAAAGCACCCTCTAAAGCAATTGGATAATTAATTCCCCTACCTATAAAAATCAAATCTTGAGTGTTATTAAACTGGTGAGCAAAATCTTCAATTTGACTATTTTGAGAATCTAAAATCTGTTCCATCTGTGCCGGAATTTTTTGTAAACCATTAATAATTTCTGCGATTTTTTCCCCAGATAAATATTTTCGTTGCCATCCTAAATCTATAGCTAAAAAATAAAAAGCTATTACCTGTGCCACAAATGTTTTAGTTGCAGCAACCCCAATTTCAACACCTGCCCGAATATCAATAATTTGATGCACTAAACTAGCAATAGAACTTTCTACCCGGTTAGTAATTCCTAATAATCTTGACGTGAATTCAACAGGTTTATCTAAACGACGCTGTTGTTCTATTGCTAAAGCTGCCAAAGTATCAGCCGTCTCACCAGACTGAGTAACACCAATTGTTAGAGTATTTGCTCTCAGAGGAGAAGGAGCATAACGAGCTTCAGAAGCATAATTTACCGTAGTCGAAATTCCTGCTAATTGTTCTAATAAATACTTACCAATCAAACTCGCATGCCAACTAGTACCACAGGCAAAAATTTCCACCTGTTCCAAATTTTTATATAAAGATGACGACAAGTTTAAATTAGTAGGAGAAATCTGAATATTTTTCACATCCCAATCACTATTAATATAAGTTTCTAAACAATTCCTAATAACATTTGGTTGCTCATGTATTTCCTTAAGCATAAAATGCTTAAAAATGTTTTTGTCAACTAAATTTGGACTCCAATTAAGAATACGAGGTAGTTTATTGATACGATCGCCATCAAAATTATAAACTTCGACTCCCAGAGGAGTTAACCGTGCCATTTCTCCATTGTCCAAACTGACAACAACTTGAGTATGAGATATAAGAGCAGGAGTATCAGAAGCACAAAAAAACTCCCCTTGACCTAAACCGATAGATATAGGTGCTTGCTGTCTAGCAACAATAATTTCATTCGGATAGTCTGCACAAACAACAGCGATCGCAAATGCCCCATCCAACTTATTCACAGTCTGACGCACTGCCTCTAAAAAATTTTCCCTGTTCTTCGTTCTCCCTTTCTCGTTTCCCGCAAAATTAGATAAAAATTCTGCAATTAAATGAGGAATAACTTCCGTATCCGTCTCAGAAACAAACTTATGCCCCTGACTTTCCAATTCTTTGCGTAACTCCCGATAATTTTCTACAATTCCATTTTCTACTACTGCGACTCGCTCCGTATCATCCGTATGGGGGTGAGCATTATATTCTTCCGGTTTACCATGAGTTGCCCAACGAGTATGACCAATGCCAACATTAGCTAACATTTCCACTCCTGCCAATTTTTCCCGTAGGTTGTATAGCTTACCTTTAGCACGAACAGATTTAACTTGACCATTACAAATAGTGGCCACACCAGCAGAATCATAACCCCGATATTCTAGTTTTTCTAATCCTGATAGTAAAATTTCTGTAGCTAACTGTGTACCAACATAACCAACAATTCCACACATTTAATTTTTTACTCCTATTAATTTTTAATCACTATTTAAGATATATTCCCTCAAATTTACTTATTCCACAGGATAAGTTAAATGTTTATGGAATTATGACCAATGGCCAAAAAAATCAAAAAATAGGGGTAAATTAGTCCCGATAGTATTAGTGTCCTCTAAATTTTTAACAATACACAGTAGAAAGCTGTCTACTGATAGGGTATCTCCCAAAGTTGACAAGCTCTTTTTGTAAGTGCTTTTACCACTCAAAACAGTTAATTGGCAAAACCCAGATCGGTTTTGACTTATCAGAAATTAGGCCACTTATAGGAGCAAGGGCTCCAGCATCCCTAACTAGAGAGTGAACTACAACACCATCTGCCAGTTGATTATTTTAGGGCCGGAAAATAGATGCAAATAGCTCAAACCATTCTCCATTTAAGAATCACAGAATTTATGTTTCATTTAACATCCTCCCGAGCTATTAGCCGTGAGGAGTTATAGCCACTCAAAGGTGTGATAGGAGTTGACTTTTCACAGAGTTTATGCAACTTAAGTAGCGATCGGCAGACTTGACCCTAGTCTTACTTTTACCTAATTTTTAATACCAGTCATTTTCTAGTGGTAATCAGAAAAAAAATTAGAAAAAACATGGTTTAATTTTATTAAGTAAATTAACTAAAAATATATGCCCATTGGTGAATTGAAATATCCTTCAATTCAAACGAAGCAAATTTTACTTTGAATAACTAAACTTTTTTTGTTATTTTTAAAGAAATAGTTAAGCATTCTCCGCTCTAACTGTGGCCAAATGCTGTATCCCACAAAACTAATTTTGGCCTTGTGCCATAGTATATAGACCACGATCTAAAGGTGGCAATAAATATAAAAAATACAGCGACAGGGCGTTGAGTCCTGAAAAATCTTGGAGTTTATTTAACCTATTGAGGAGTACTGGGAAACAAAAAGCCCACACTATAGCCTCAGCTTAGTGCGGGAGTATGTCACATAAGGTTTTCCCTCCCTCCTATTAAATTTCCAACCAAAAATTAATAGAGGGAAGTTAGTATTAGTAAGCTAGGCCCATACTGCGAGTAGTTTCAGCACCCAGATAAACCCGGACACTCAAAAAGTCAGTAGGGCAAGCAGTCTCACAACGCTTACAACCAATACAATCTTCAGTACGAGGAGATGAAGCAATTTGACCTGCTTTACAACCATCCCAAGGTACCATTTCTAGAACGTCTAATGGACAAGCACGGACACACTGAGTACAACCAATGCAAGTGTCGTAAATTTTTACTGAATGAGACATGAAATAAGTTCTCCCAAAAAAATTTTTCTGGTTTATCTACTCAAAGGCAGATATAACAGCAAGTTTTTAGATGTTAATGCCTCGATTTAGTTTACCTTACTGGTTCTGATCACTGATAAACATTGTTGAAAAACTTAAAGTATCTCAATTATCTAGTAGTAACTAGTGAATTATTTAAAGTTCCAACTTTTCTAATACTGGACGAGTTGAAACTATATGACGATCTAATCCTAGTTCCTTTGGAGAAATGCCTAAAGCTAAAGCTATTAATTGGGGTAAGTGTAATACTGGTAAACCTAACTTATGGCCAATCACTCTCTCTACTTCTGGTTGACGGGAATCTAAATTTAAGTGACATAAAGGACAAGGGGTTACCATACAATCTGCACCTTTGTCAATAGCTTCACTAATATGATTTCCGGCCATCTGGAAAGCCTGATTAGTAGCATAACTAGAAAGAGGCCAACCACAACATTGAGTCCGTCCTCGATAATAAATTGGGGTAGCTCCAATAGCCCGAAACACATTTTCCATAGACTCTGGTTGATAAGGGTCATCATAAAGTAAATTACTTTGACCTCTAAGTAAATAGCAACCATAGAAAGCAGCGCATTTGAGGCCGGAGAGCTTACGAGTGACACGACTTTGGATTTCCTTAAGACCATAATCTGCCACTAATGCCCATAGTAGATGTTTAACCTCTGTACTGCCTTGATAAGGAGAACAACTTTGTTTTTGTAAGAGGCCATTGATTTGTTCTAAGTAAGCTGGTTCAGTTTGTTGGGATTCTTTAAGACGCTCATCCACATGTCCAATAACCCCTTGACAAGTGCTACAATGGGTTAATAAGGGTAAATTTAGTTCCTCAGCCAAAGCTATGTTACGAGCGTTAACAGTATCTTCTAATAGTTGAGAGTCTTCTTTAAAAGTACCAGACCCACAACAAGCAGCCTTTTTGAGTTCTACTAGCTCTATTCCCAGGACTTGGGTAAGAACTTGGGTAGACTGATAAAGCTCTCGGCAAGCACCTTGAGCTACACAACCAGGAAAGTAAGCATATTTGAGTATTTGAGCAGACATTACATTAACTAAAAAATTAGCTGTTAAAATATATGTGATGATTTTAATGATATTAATCTATTCTATATTGATTTATAATATAGGTTTATGATTATCATAAATAATTTGCGCCAAAACCAAGAAAATACTTTGACAAAAGTAATAAGCTTGTGATAATAGTAAAAAATTAAAGAAATTAACTGAAAAATAGGTTTTCAGCTTCTCTGTTGTAGAGAAACTTTAGTTGAAATGTTTGAAATATGGCAGCAAACATGATAAACACCAAAATGCTGCAACAGATTTTGTTGAGTCTCTCGAAAGCATTGAGAATAAAAAAATAGACCTACAGGAAAAGGAAAGACTAATGCCAATTAGCAGTATCGCCTAAAGCGTTAGCCTACCCAATAGTTAAGGAGCGATAGTAATCTCCTTAGCTTTAAGCTGGAAACGATGTCAAAGATACTCAATTGCCATAATTAATTGTTAGTTTTAACCTAGTTTCAGATAAAATTGGAAACGCAACATTTAAATAATTTCAAGTAAGGAGAAAATTTTATGACCAACGATAGTGTTCCGGCGAAAGTCATGGAAATTGTGGCTAAACAACTGGAAAAAGACCAAAAAGAAGTCACGCCAGAATCGAGTTTTGCTAACGATCTAGGAGCTGATTCTTTAGATACTGTAGAATTAGTCATGGCATTGGAAGAAGAATTTGGTACAGAGATTCCAGATGAAGAAGCAGAAAAAATTACTACTGTCCAAGCTGCTGTGGATTATATTCAAAACAAGATGGATGATGGAAAAATAAAACTGGAAAAATAATTATTTACTACTTTAAATGTGTTGGAAAATAGTATCCCGTTATAGCTTTAGCTTAACGGGCTATTAGTTTCTGGGGACTCAGAAAATTAAAGGGTAGCCAAGATTTGAGTGTTTTTTTAGATAGGACTTACCCAGAAACCTAGTTGATCCACAAAATATCCGCCAGAGCAAAAAAAATAATAATTAGGTCAATAAATACTGTTCATTATTTGGATAGGTAAGTCCTTTTCTATTGACGATTAATGCTATGATATTAAACTTACTCAGTAGTAGTAACTATGAAACTCTCTCACAAAATATTAATAATTAAGATAGAGTATAGCCTTAAATTCCGATATTCATGCCTTAAGGCATGAATATCTAAAACTCTCTATTGGTGTTAGGTGAGTCAAAGAATTTCTGATACAAGAAGGTGGTAGATTTAATTCTTTCTATCTGTGGAGACCATAGCTTTTTTCAACTTTTGAAGCAGAGAGCTATAAGGTTGAGATAACTAGGGTTATACCTCAACAGTAGTTGTGCAAAGACACTAATCATAGTAGAAATATCTGAAATAATTACAAAAAATACACTATATATAGCAGTAATGTGTAAGTCCAGTTCAAGAAGTATAACGCTATAAAACGTCTAAGCCCAAAGTTTCTGGGTTCTGGGTTCTACGTGTGGAATTTCTGAAAACTAAAAATAAAAAAAATATGACAAACAAAGAGCTTAAACGGGTAGTTGTCACAGGAATGGGTGCAATAACACCAATTGGCAACACTCTGTCTGAATATTGGGATGGTTTATTAAACGGTAAAAGTGGTGTAGACAAAATAACCCTATTTGATAGTTCTAAACACAAATGTTGTATTGCGGCAGAGGTCAAAGGCTTTGACCCTCTTGAACATATGGATCGCAAACAGGCAAAACACATGGACCGCTTTACTCAGTTTGCAGTTGCAGCCAGCAAACAGACAATTGCTGATGCAAAATTTGAAATCAACGATCTAAACGCAGAACAGGTGGGAGTAATTATTGGTACTGGGGTGGGTGGCATTAAAGTCTTAGAAGACCAGCAAGAAATATATTTAAATCGTGGCCCTAATAAGTGTAGTCCTTTTATGATTCCGATGATGATTGCTAATATGGCCGCAGGTCTAACAGCAATTCATACTGGGGCTAAAGGACCAAATTCTTGTACTATGACTGCTTGTGCTTCTGGGTCAAATGCTATAGGAGATGCTTTCCGTTTGATCCAAAGAGGATATGCTCAAGCAATGATTTGTGGTGGAACTGAATCTCCAGTAACACCTTTGGGATTAGCAGGATTTTCTTCTGTTAAGGCTTTGTCTACTCGTAATGATGACCCCACTTCTGCCAGTCGTCCTTTTGACCGCGATCGCGATGGCTTTGTCATGGGTGAAGGTGCAGGTATTCTAATCTTAGAAGAATTAGAATGTGCTCTTAGTAGGGGAGCAAGAATATATGCAGAGATGGTCGGTTATGGTATGACCTGTGATGCCTATCACATGACTTCCCCAGTACCTGATGGAGAGGGGGCAACTAGAGCTATCCAATTAGCAATGAAAGACGCTGGCTTAACTCCTGCACAAATTAGTTATATAAATGCTCATGGTACCAGTACACGAGCAAACGATACAACAGAAACAAAAGCCATCAAAAAGGTACTAGGAGAAAGTGCCTCTCAGGTAGCAATTAGTTCAACTAAGTCAATGACTGGCCATTTATTGGGTGGCTCTGGAGGTATTGAAGCGATCGCTACAGTAATGGCGATCGCCAATGATAAAATCCCACCAACTATTAATTTGGATAATCCTGATCCAGAGTGTGACCTAGATTATGTCCCCAAAAAAAGTCGCTCTCAAATAATAGAAGTAGCTTTATCTAATTCATTTGGATTTGGAGGCCATAATGTGACTCTGGCATTTAAAAAATATCGATAAATACTAAAAGAAGGTTTATAGTTTGGAATCTAAAGCTAATAATCATACCTGAATATAACATTTAGCTCGTGATTAGGGATGCTGACGATCAAATCATCTTGTGGCCTAATCCCTGATAAGTATTTTAAGTATTTTCCGTGCCTGAGTTTTGCTAATGAGCTTCTCTTAGTGCCGATCACTTTAAGGACATATGTAGTCAAAGGCTTACAAGAATAGCTTGTCAAAATTCGGATATACTCCCCAGGGCCAATGCATATTGTTAATAAACCTGGGGTAATCTCAATAAACTTGGTATACCCTTGCTTTTTAACAATATACTTTACTTAAAATTATAGTACTTACAAGCAAATTTAGATAGGTTTTCTCTAAGATAACCTCTCAGTAGATAAATTTATACGGTGAATTTTCAAGGTATGTTTAGCACTAAAAGTAATAGTATAGGTTGTTAAGGATTAAGTTAGGTTGCTGCGTATCAGTTGTTAGAAAAAAAATTATTACCGCTTCTATTATTAATAATAACAAAAATTATTATTATTAAAATGTCATAAATATTTTAACCTATAATTTTCATAGTTATCTTCAGACAAAGCAAAGAATGGTTCATACGAAATACTAAATTTTGACATGGGGTATAAGTGTTATGGAACAATAGGTTTCAAATCAGACAAAAATATATCTGCTATACAATTTTTTGATACTCCCTAGCTGTTAGACCCGGAGGGGTTCTTGACAGTAGAAAGTCTTCAGTCCCTTGATGTGTAAAAAGTTAATACTTTTCATTCCGATGAGAGGAAACTTGATCCTAGCCTTATACTTGACTCCATGCCCATTTTATGCATAACTACTACTGTTCTAAGAAACTTACAATTATTTACATAAATCTCTGAAGATGCTTGCTGATATGAGTTCTTTTCCTGCTTTAACCTAGCTACATCGGCATTATCAAACTTCCCTGGCAAACCTTTAGTTAATGAACTCCATAATTAGATTTCAATTAGCATTTAAGTCACGTAGCATTTAAGTCACGCTTCACAAATTAAGCCACAGTATTCACAATCAAATAAAGCATACTACTAATAGATAATAATACCTCAGGCAGGATAGCAATTTTTGGGTTTAATCTAAACTAAAAGCTTATATAAGTCTAATAGTAATGGGAAATTTTATCTTAGACTTCAGAGATTTGAGAAGCAATGAAAAAGGATTGTTTTTCATTAACCACAAAACCCCATACTAGAATATAGGCACAAGATTAATTAGCAAAACTTTAATATATACATTCAAAAAAAACAACTAAAAATCCCCTGCTTATGGAGGAAGCTTTAAACCCAATTTTTCGATAAAAAATCTCAGATGTATTCTGTCAAGAATTCCATAATTTTGATAAGTCCACTGACTATAAAGTATGAATGGCCTAATAACTTTAATGCTGCAATTAGGAATACTGGGAATAACGACAATTGGATCGGGGAGTAGCATTTAGATTTATATTCTCCCTCGGTTATTCTAGGAGACAACAGAGGGTCCTATTCATCAAAATAACTAAAGTTGGCTAAAGTCAGGGTCAGTTGACGACTTATTAAAATCTGTTGACTTAGAGGCAGTCTGACGTTTCCTCCTTTTCTATTTAATTATCTCGGTTTGTCCCTCTGCGACTGGATAGAACATAGAACTCTGTTCTATTAGACAAACAAAAAGTAATAGTTGAACTGGTTTTTTTTTATCTTATTTTCTTGATTATTTCAACCTAGATTTTGGGTGAAGCTATATTCAAAATGTTAATAGTTTCATTAATATCTCTATCATGGAATGAACTGAAGTTAAAATAATTTAATTTCTTAACATTTAACTCTTTATTTATACCTTTCAATCTACAAAATCTATGTTTTATTTTTGTGGTTTATTATATGTTTATAACTATAAATTATATACTATATTTATCAAACTTAGCTTCAGTTCGATTCCGCAAATTTTCTCCCATATAAATTAATGATATAAACCATGAAAGCTTTTATCAAAAAGATATTGGGGTTTAGATATGATGATTATTATACCAGAAAATATGATATTTATAGCAAAATTATTTAACATTTTATGACTAAATTAATATAAAAACTATGTCTAAAATAGGCACAAACATATTTAATTTTAGCGTTAAATTTAGAAAGTCATCCCCTGTGTTTTTTGTATATTTTAGAAACTCTAGTTTAATGGGATAGTTATTGAAGTATCAGATTTTATAAAATTTACTACATGAGTTTATATTATCAAACTAGCAAAATATATATTTACTGAATATTTGATAAGAGTTGCAAAAGTAGGGTGATATAGACAGTATTAATTAGAATTTACTTCACTACAATTTTAGATAATCAATATGATCATTAGGTAGGAATTATGTAGAAACCAGGTTATCAGCAGAAGGTGAGGAGAGAGAACAAAAATAATTAGGACAATAAACCCAGTTGATTGTTTGGGTATGTAAGTATTAATTCTGATGCTTTATGATACATCAAAGCCAAATGTAACTTTTTTTCACTCAACCAGTAAAAGATACGAAAAAATATTGTCGTAGGAAAAACCTCCAAAAACTCCATAAGTATTGCAAGGAAAGTTTTCTAACCTTCTTAATATTTGCTTGACAAATACTCTCCAAAGTAACTTAAGCAACAGTTAATTAACTTTTCATTTAACAATAATAAGTATAGTCAATATCATAAGTTTAACTGCAGATGGCCGGAAAAATTTTAACTTGATAACTTCTCTTGCCTAGAGTTCCCCACAGGTGAGATGATCTGTAATGTATATGGCTTGAGAAACATTCCAGACAAATATCACTGTAGAAAAATATCTGGTTGATCAGCTCTGGCATTTACACACTTGATTAATTATATAGATAACGATAACTATGGCTGTTGCAACTCAATCACTTGAAGAACTTTGCATTAACTCTATTCGCTTTTTAGCAATTGATGCAGTCCAAAAAGCTAATTCTGGCCATCCAGGACTACCAATGGGTGCGGCACCAATGGCCTTTGTCCTTTGGGATAAGTTGATGCGGTTTAACCCCAAAAATCCTAAATGGTTAAATCGCGATCGCTTTGTTCTCTCTGCTGGCCACGGCTGTATGTTACAGTATGCTTTGATGCACTTGACTGGTTATGACAGTGTACCTATAGAGGAAATTAAACAATTCCGTCAGTGGAATTCTAAAACTCCTGGCCATCCAGAAAATCATATTACTGAAGGTATTGAAGTTACTACTGGGCCACTAGGACAAGGTATTGCTAATGCTGTAGGATTAGCTGCAGCTGAAGCTCATTTAGCTGCTGTATTTAATAAGCCAGATTGTAATCTCATTGACCATTATACTTATGTAATTGTGGGTGATGGTTGTAATATGGAGGGGATTTCTGGTGAAGCTTGCTCCCTTGCCGGACACTGGGGTTTAGGTAAGTTAATTGCTTTCTATGATGATAACCATATCTCTATTGATGGTCACACTGATATTTCTTTTACTGAAGATGTAGGTAAACGTTTTGAAGCTTATGGTTGGCACGTTCAGCACGTTAGCGATGGTAATACTAATTTAGAAGCGATCGCTGAAGCTATTGAAAAAGCAAAAGCAGTTACTGACAAACCTTCCCTAATTAAAGTTACTACTATTATTGGTTACGGTTCTCCTAATAAAGCTGATACTCACGATGTACATGGTGCGGCACTAGGTCCTGATGAGGTGGCAGCAACTCGGAAACATCTTGGTTGGGAATATCCAGAGTTTGAGGTTCCACCAGATGCTCTCAGTCACTTCCGCAAAGCAGTTGAGCGAGGAGCTAAATATGAGGAAGAATGGAATCAATTATTCTCTGAGTATAAGTCTAAGTATCCTGAAGATGCAGCTACTTTAGAACGGATGGTAAGTGGTAAACTACCTGAAGGTTGGGCGGATGCACTACCTAAATATACTCCTGAAAGTAAGAAAGATGCTACTCGTAACCAGTCTGGTGCAACACTCAACGCAATAGCTGGAGTTTTACCAGAATTAATTGGTGGTTCTGCTGACTTGGCTCCTTCTAACAAAACTTTACTCAAGGGTTTAGGAGATTTTCAAAAAGGTCAATACCAAAACCGAAATGTGCGCTTTGGGGTTCGGGAACATGGAATGGGAGCAATTTGTAACGGTATTGCTCTACACGGTTCTGGGTTAATTTCTTATGGTGCAACTTTCTTGGTGTTTACTGACTATATGCGGAACTCTATCCGTTTATCTGCTTTAGCTGAAGCTGGTGTTATTTGGGTAATGACTCACGACTCCATCGCTTTGGGTGAAGACGGACCGACTCACCAACCAGTTGAACATATTGCATCCTTACGTTTGATTCCACAACTGATAGTTATTCGTCCAGCAGATGGTAATGAAACTTCTGGGGCTTATAAGATTGCAGTAGAAAAAGCTAAAGCAAGTCATCCTCAACCGACTCTGTTAGCATTATCTCGTCAAGGTTTACCTAATTTAGCTGGTAGTTCTATTGATGCGGTTGCTAAAGGTGCTTATGTGCTTAGTGACAGCGAGGGTACTCCTGACATTATTCTTATTGGTACTGGTGGTGAAACTTACCAATGTGTGGAAGCTGGTGAAAAACTTCGTGCTGAAGGTAAGAAGGTTCGGGTAGTTTCTATGCCATGTTGGGAATTATTTGAAGAGCAGGATGCAGCTTATAAGGAGTCTGTGTTCCCTGCGTCTGTGAAGAAGCGTTTGGCAGTGGAAGCAGGTGTTAGTTTTGGTTGGCATCGTTATGTGACTGATGAAGGTGCGACTTTGAGTGTTGATACTTTTGGTGCTTCTGCTCCTGGCGGTGTGGTACTGGAAAAGTTTGGATTTACTGTTGATAACATTGTAGCTAAGGCTAAGGCATTGTTGGGTTAATTTTGATGGTGGGTTGTTTATAGCGATCGGCTATCAGTTAGGGTTTAAATTTTTAAGCTATTATCTGTAAAGTTTTATGCCTTAATTGTAGTGCTTGCTATATCTGCCTATTAGCTATCTCAAATTATCAATTATAATTAAAAGGTTCTCTAGAAATAGGGAACCTTTTAGATTTCATGAAGGAAAATTTAAATAATGCTGGAGCTGTATACTGTAATTGTAATTTCTTTGCTATTGGGTGTGTTGATAGCTATAGCATGGCAAATTAGAAGTTTTTCTCTGATTATTATTAGTAATTTTTTAGTAGGGTTTTATATGTTTTGGCTAATGCACCAAGGTTGGCTAAACTTTTTACTAAAAATGAAGGAAATATCAGGCAATTGATTTTAATTTTTTCTAATATAAAATAACCTAATGACAACAACAGGTGCGAGGTTATGGATAACAAATTGTTAACTTCATAAAAAAGATGATTTATATATTATAAATACTTAGCAAGCTACTACTTTTAATGTTACAAGTTGACGTCCCGAATGTGGTTTAAAATATTCTTATTGTTATTGATAAAATAATCAAGTTATAATGTTTATTGAAGGCAATATTACTAAATATTGAGGGGCAAAATGAAAGCAGAGCTTCTCAAAAGACTGTTTAGAGCGATCGCTAGTTCAGATAACGAAGCGGTTGAGAAATTGATGTTTCTGGCAATAGAAGAGGAACGCAAAAAAGGACATACCCGAATTGCTGAACAGTTAGAGAATATTACTAAAAATAGAAAGAAGTCTAGTACCTCCAAGCCAGGAACTACGTTATCACAGAACTCGAATGAGTTACGACCTCTAAGTGAACTTCCCAAAAGTAAGAGGTTTGAAAATCCCTTGGTCTCTTATATATCTAGGGATAAGTTGCAGCATTATATGATTTTACCGGAAACTGTAGAAAAACGTTTCCGGCGAATTGAACGTGAGTATGTTGCCAGAGATAGACTGGCCCATTATGGTTTGCCCTATAGACAAAAAATTCTGTTGTATGGGCCACCAGGTTGTGGTAAAACTTTAGGTGCTGAACGTTTAGCGTGGAATACAGGTTTACCTTTGGTAAAAGTTCGCTTTGATGCAATGAT
The DNA here is from genome assembly GCF_000014265.1 of Trichodesmium erythraeum IMS101. NCBI lineage: Bacteria > Bacillati > Cyanobacteriota > Cyanophyceae > Oscillatoriales > Microcoleaceae > Trichodesmium > Trichodesmium erythraeum. Next base: position 710,333 of record NC_008312.1, on the reverse strand, counting down.
CTCGTCTTACTTAGGTGAGACGGCCAGCAATTTAAGATCGGTTTTTGATATGGCGAATGAAAGTCCGTGTTTGCTATTTTTAGACGAATGTGACTCTATTGCTAGATCGCGGGAAGATAGTCAGGAAGTAGGAGAGATTAAGCGGGTGGTGAATACATTTCTACAAGTTCTTGATGAGTATAGCTCAAATTCTGGTCTTGTAGTAGCAGCAACAAATCTAAATAAGTCTTTAGATACTGCTCTTTGGAGAAGATTTGACGATTTAATTTTAGTTCCAAAACCAGGGGAAAATGAGCTTCAGAGAATATTAAAACAAACTTTATCTGTTGTGGCAGTTGGTTCTATTAAATGGGATTTAATTGTTAAACAAATGAGTAATTTTTCTGCTGCTCAAGCTGTTAAAGTAGGTCAAAATGCAGCTAAAAGAGCTATCCTGGAAAGGGAAGAGTTGGTGATTCACGAACATTTGGAGGAAGTTGTTGCAGAAATAAAAGCTTATTGGAGTTAAAGTTTAAAAATAGGGTCAAATAAAGTTCAAATGGTAGAAAGACAATAGGGTTATGGAATAGAGTTAATTGCCGAATTAGAAGAAGGATATATCATTGGTGCTTCAGTAGATTTAGAGCTTAGTGAATTACAGACAAAAATAGAGAAATTTATTGCAGAAGAAAATAAAAGTGGTGCAGTTGCTGGAATATGGGAAATAATTGATGGTACTAAGAAACCAGAGTTGATTCTTTCTCCTGAACTTTGTTCTCACTGGGATAGAGTAAAGGGCGACCAAATTTATACAGTTGATGTAGGAATTGCTTGTCTGGGAACGAAATCAATGTTGCCCAAGCATCCGAATCGAAAATATGATGAAAGTAAAGATAAATATAAAAAAAGAGTCAAGACTTGGATGGACAAGCGTGATATGACTTATGAATCTTGGGATGAACTACAACTAAAACGTCAAGATGAACTGGAAAAGTTTGTGAGTTTTTACAACGCAGACATTCAAAGTTTCATAGACGGGAAAATTGTAGCAGGAGCATCGTTACCAGATAGCTTTTCATGTCGAATGAAGATTTCAGGTAAAGGTTTAAAGGATCTAGTTTTGAACTTTCCTTATATATTTGATGTTAGTGAACCTGATGAATTTAGTGAATTAATTCAAAACTCAGGCTCATCTGAAACGGATAAGCCTTCTTTTGTTTTAGAAGCACCTGAATTAAATGCGCCAAAAGTCTGCGTAATAGACAGTGGTATTGAAGAAAGACATCCTTTGTTAAAATCAGCTATTGATCAACAAAACTCCTCTGGCTGGGTTCCTGGGGAAACTGATCAAACTTCTGACTACGTTAAAAATGGCGGACATGGAACAAGAGTAGCGGGTGCTATTCTCTATCCCAGAAATATACCTCGGAATGGTACTCAAAAAGCTATTTGCTGGATTCAAAATGCTAGAGTTTTAAATCAATATTGTAAGCTTCCAGAAAAGTTATTTCCACCTAGTTTACTGAGTGAAATAGTTGAGTTATACAAGAAAACAGAAACACGAATATTTAATCATTCAATTACTGGAGCAGTTCCTAGTCGCCAAGTCTACATGAGTGCTTGGGCAGCTGCTATCGACCAACTTACTTGGCTTAATGATATTCTATTTATTGTTTCTGCTGGTAATTTACCTTTAGATAAACCTTCAGATAGCAAGATAGGTATTACAAGATTGTCAGTTACAGATCACTTCAAAGCAAACCGCCCCTATCCTGATTATCTTTTAGAAGACTCTTGCAGAATTGCTAACCCTGCTCAAAGCTTCCAAGCGCTAACTGTTGGTTCAGTTGCTTCCATTTACTACAACTCTCCACCTTATAGTTCAATATCAAAAACAGATATGCCCTCAGCTTTTTCCTGTTCAGGATGGGGAATTTGGCAGACAATTAAACCAGAAGTAGTTGAGTATGGTGGCGATCTAGTCAAGGATGAAAGTACACCCCCAAAGATTACTTATTTTGAATCTGTAATTTGTCCTGAGTTGGTACGTTCAACCCCGAGCGGTGGCCCTGCTATATCTTCTAACCAAGTAGGAACCTCTTTTGCGGCACCAAAAGTTAGCCATATTGCAGCTTGTCTAGCTGCTGAATTACCCAATGAGAATTGTCTTTTATATCGTGCTTTAATTGTGCAGTCAGCTAGATGGCCTGAATGGACAAGAGATGAAAATATCGACAAGTTAAATATTATACGTCAAATTGGTTATGGAATTCCTAATATTGACCGTGCTTTAGGAAATTCTGCCAACCGTATCACTTTAATTACAAGAGGAGAACAAAGAATTAAAGCTAAACAAGCTCATGTTTATCAAGTGAAATTACCAGAAAAATTACTTTCTCAGGGGGAAGAGTTAGAAATTCTAGTAGAAATTACACTTTCCTACAAAGCTCAACCCCGTCGCACTAGACGAAATAGAAGAAGATATCTTTCAACATGGCTTGATTGGGAGTGTAGCAAAAAAGGAGAAGATCCTGATAGATTTTTAGCAAGAATTTTAAAGGATGATAATGCTCCAGAAGATTCAGACAAGGGAGAAGATCCATTTAAATGGACTCTCGGTAAACAGGGAAATTATGGTCAAGTTAAGGGTGTTTCTAGAACTGCAGGAACTCTTCAAAAAGATTGGGCAACTGTTAATTCATATAACCTTAGAGAAGCTTTTTGTATTGCAGTAGTCGGACATGAAGGATGGAATAACGATCCACATGCTGATGTTCCATATTCTCTTGTTGTGAGTTTTGAAGCTCTAGAAACTAATATCTCAATTTATAATCCTGTTAAGAATGAAGTTGAAATAGAAATTCCCGACAAAATTCCCGATAAAATTTAGGGATGAGGGAGTAGTATTTCGGAGCTTCATCAAAATAACTATCTAATTTAAACATTTCTAAAATTTCCTCTAATTAAAGAGGTTCTCTAGCAATAGGAAAGCTTTAAAATTTGTCTAAGATTAAATCTAGTTATTATCTTATCAAGAGTGAGGTCAAAAATTTGTTTAATTTAGGGATGAGGGAGTAGTATTTCGAGCTCAGTGACAATAGAAAAAAAGAGTTTAAATAATTATGATAACAGAGTGATTATGGATGATATTTGATTACTTTAGCCTCGAATCAATAAAAACATTTAATCCTGTAGCTTTTCTCAAGTAAAAATATGTTTATTATAATGTGAATGCCACTAAAAAACCCTCTTTTTTTTTTACTAGTTTTTCAACTAAATAAAATATAAAATGTTATTATTAAATAATTGAGATTTTATTGAAAAAAATCAGAAATTTACATATTAATATTTAGCTATAAAGTTTTATTAAAATAAATATTTTGGAACAATAAATATTATCTCCATATTTCTTTTTAATATATTTTAACCCAGAATACATTGAATTAATTTCATCAATTTTTCATAAATTTAGTATAGTAAATTAGTGGAAATAAATATAACCTAATATACTGTTGAAAATTACAATCCTTAAGATAAATATATAATATAATATTTATAAATAAATTGTAATAGTTACAATATTAATAATAACATCTTTTCAGAAAAGAAAAACAATGAATATTCGAGCTTGAACTAGATTATTTTATAGTTTATAAAAAAGAGATAAAATAAATTAAAAGAGCCTTCGGAGTAAAAAGAATTGTGTCAGAAAAGTTATCAGCCAATACACGAACTTATATATATTTTTTTTGATTATATATATAATACTAGAAAAAGGTATTAAGACATTAATAAAATTGAAATCATTTATAACTAATAGTTTTGACTTGAGCTGAGAATTGATAACTCAACAGAGATATCGCTCTCTATTTGTCATTAATTGACCCTACAGTTTTTTCAACAAATTATTTATGTACAAGAGTTGCAACAGGATATTAATAATTAATTTTCTTTTTTGTGCTCTCTTTGTTCTGGTATAAATAAATAAAGTTGTCTAGGATATAGAAACAATCTATGGCCTCAAATCTTGACAAATCTACAATTGAGTTCATTGAGCAAGAAGTAAGCAAATTACTCAAAAATTTGCCCAACTTGAAACAGCAAAAATGGATAAGGCGATCGCTTTCCACTATAGTTAATATCGCAGGAGAAGAACTTGAGTACCTGGACTGGAAGATATTAGCGGCCTCCTTACAAGACATGGAAAATGGATTTAAAACATTTTATCCCTATCGCCATATACCTAAAATTACTATATTTGGTTCTGCACGAGTATCCTCAGATACCCCAGAGTATAAAATGGCAGTAGAATTTGCTCATCATATGACTAAACAAGGTTTTATGGTAATGACCGGTGCAGGTCCTGGGATAATGCAAGCTGGTAATGAGGGAGCAGGAAGCAACAAATCTTTCGGTCTCAATATTCAGTTACCTTTTGAGCAAGAGTCTAATCCATTTATAAGAGGTAACAATAAATTAATTAACTTTAAATACTTTTTTACTCGTAAATTATTTTTCCTGAAAGAAACTGATGCTATAGCTTTATTTCCAGGTGGTTTTGGTACCCTAGATGAGGCATTTGAAACTTTAACACTAGTACAAACAGGTAAATTTGGCCCCGCTCCTGTAATATTAATAGATTATCCTGGTGGAAACTATTGGTATGACTGGAATGATTTTATAAATAAACAATTACTCCTACGAGGTTTGATAAGTCCAAATGATTATAATTTTTACACTATTACAGATAACTTAGAATCAGCTTATGAAGCGATCGCCAATTTTTATAGAGTTTATCATTCTAGTCGTTATGTAGGAGAAAAGTTTGTAATTCGTCTTAAATCAGAAATTTCAGACAAAGATGTAGACTTTTTGAATCAAGAATTTAGGGATATTTTAACTGTAGGAAATATAGAGAAAAGTCAAGTATTACCAGAAGAGTCCGCAGATAAAACCTTTCACTTACCACGTTTAGTTATGCATTTTAACCACAAGGACATAGGCAGACTATATCAAATGATTGATCAGATAAATAAAGTGGGAGGCAATATACAAAAATTCAGTCATTTAGGAAGTAAGTAATAGAGCTAATTACAGAAGTAAAATAAGAAGTCAAATAATTAGACAAAATTAGATCTATCTCAACAAATATTGAAAATTTACTGATTATCAGTTATAATATTTATAAGTAAAAAAAAGTTCACTTTAAATTTTTATACAGGTCGAATTACACTCTGCTGAAGATGTATAAATTTAGGGAGCTAAATAAACGCAATACAAGAGTTTTATAATTAATGTCTTGTTTATATAATATTCGCTCCGATGGTTTATATACCAAAGCATAATAATCAAATATTTTAATACTAAAAGTCAACAACAATAAATAAATAAATAAATAAATAAAACAAAACTAACCAAGAACCTGTGGTTAGTCTACCATGATTATAAATAGGAATAAAAACTTGTATTAGTGAGTTTGAAAAACCAAGAGATATCTTAGAAAAATTACTACTTTGCATCAAAGTTGAGTTCCTGAAGTAAAACCTTAAAACTTACGGTGTATATTTGAGTTTATGAATTAAGCCACCCTATCTATATGCTAACTCTTATTTTATTCCTAAAAATAACATTTTGTTAACCAAGCTCTAATACCTTTAGCAAATACTCCATCACTTGTATCTTCTGGTTGGAGTAGAATATTTTCTGATAAACTTTCTTCTATAGAAAACATATTAATTAGTTTCCATTGTGTCTCATTTTGCTTCATAAATAACCAATGAAATCTTTGTAATTCAACTACCTGAGTACCTTGATATTGTCTTTCTAGAGTTGTTAAAAATATTTGCTTAATATCTTCCTGTATAGAAGGCGTATAAGATCTGGGTAAATTCTCAAACTCAGGACGACCTGCAATAACTATATTCCTTTTTATATAATTCTGATTTGGTTGGCGATCGCGTTGAATTTCTCGATTAACATAACTAGGTAAATCTAAAATTAAAGCTGCTACTAAAATTTCTAAATTATCAGAATTTTCAGGGCAAACAGATTTTTTTTTTCCATTTCAGCAGGTTGTATTTGTTCTCTTATTTTTCTTCTAGGTCGTCTAGGTTTTCTACTTCTTACAATTATTTTATTGTTGATAGTAACCAATATAGAGTTAGGTGAAAATAAATCTAAACTAACTGTACTACTAATTGTGACTAAGAAAATAAATATTTTTAAATAAAATAACATTCGGTTCTATTATTTTTATTTTGAACAGTCTTTCAAAATTATATAGTCTATTCCATAAAAGTTTGCTCAAGCAATTATAGTAGATTGAAAAATAAAGAGAATAAAACTTAATTTAATACTTCAAAAAATATAAAAAAAGCTAATGCTAATGTACTTAATAAATCACCTAATTAGTTCTCAAATTCTTATGAAATAGTTATCAAATTTAAAAACATATAAACTAACTTTGAAAATCTTGCTAATTGCCTATTATTTCTAAACCCCTCTTCCCAAAAAATCAAAACATTTTAGAAAAAAATAAAAACGTAATTATAATATCATTGCAGCTCATCAAAGTTTTTATACAAAAGCATTAGCTTATCTGACTAGTTGAGAATATAAATTTTATAACCTTGATATAGCTAAAAGCCTTAGCTTGCAATAGTTATTCCCAGTATTTTCCATTTTCTACTAATATCATATTTAAAAAAAATTACTCCAAAGAATTCACAAAGAAAACTTTTCAACTGTTAATATACAGTGATTTTTTTTGATGGGTATACCACAGTAGAAAAAATTCATGGAATGTCATTACAAGGTTTTTTTACCAGGTGAGATAATCTATCTTTATTGAATGTAATACTAATTTCAATCCCAATACTTTAGCCAAAGGCACTAATAACTGAGGACTAAACTTCTAACTCCCCTCTTTCTGATCACCTGAAATTTCCTGACAAATGCGCCTCAAAGCTTCTCTTGGGTCAGCAGTAGCAGTAATAGGTCGGCCTATAACCAGATAATTAGCACCAGCCTTAATGGCCTGAGCAGGAGTTAGCGATCGCTTCTGGTCTCCTACTTCAGCCCAACTTGGCCTCACTCCTGGACAAACTAACAAAAAATCATCTCCACAAACCCGCCTCAACTGTTCTACCTCTTGGGGAGAACAAACTGCCCCACTTAAACCAGATTCCTGAGCCAACAATGCCATCTGTAAAACATATTCTGGTAACTCCAAAGGAATTTTGAGGTCAAAAGCTAAATCACGAGAAGTCAAACTTGTCAAAATAGTAATAGCTATTAACCTTGGTGGCTTTTGCCCTATAATTTTTGCCCCTTCCAGAACAGCTTGCTGTGCCCTACTCAGAGCTACTCTACCAGCAGTAGCATGAATAGTCAACAAATCAACCCCATAACTAGCAGCAGATCGACAAACTCCAGCAACAGTATTAGGGATATCATGGAACTTTAAATCTAGAAAAATCCTTTTCTGGCGTTGTTTAAGAATTGAGAAAATCTGAGGGCCACAACTAACAAACAATTCTAGACCAACCTTCCACCAGATTATTTCAGGTAGTTCTTCTATCAGAGCGATCGCTGCTGCCTCATTCGGAACATCCAAAGGGACTATAATATTATCAATATTCATCAATTTCAGGAAACGATATAGGAGACCATAAAATTTCTAGCTTAATCTGAGCCTCCGACAAAAACTGCTGTAGAGACCAAAGACTTTCAAACTTAATCAGCAATTATGCAAAGGTACTAATCGTAGTATAAACATTTGAAACAATTACCAAAAATATATTATATATAGTTTGACTGCGTAAGTCTTATCAATCTAAGTAGGTATTTTATTTACCAAAATTTTCCCAAATATCTATCTATAGTTTTAGACCAGAGAAATTCAATCAGAATATTTCCCTTCTTGAATTTTGTTGACTTAAAGTCTAGACTGAAGCCTGAAAAATTCTCACATTTCTATTTTTGAGCAGTCAAACTATAAAACTAAGACGTTGTACTTTTGAATAATTTCCGTCTCAAGACTTTCCCAAAGAGTGAGAAATTTTAGGTACTTTTACTTCCCTTCTCCTCCGAAATTTTCCCTCCTTGAATTTTTTGTAACTTACAGCATATTTCGGGAATATTAGGTACAAAGTAAATTGTGAAAATTCTGTTAAAGGAAAGTGCTATAAAGTCTAGACCAAAGTCTGAAAAATTCTCACATTTCTATTTCTGAGCAGTCAAGCTATAAAACTAAGAAGTTTTTCTTTGAGTTTGAGCTTAAGCAAAAGTATTAGTTAATTTTTTACCAGGCGAACAAAATTCTTTTTACCAACCCGTAAAACCTTACCATCAAGGTCTGCTGGGGAATCTAAAGTAAAATTCTGATCTGAAATACGCTCATCATCCAAACGTACAGCACCCCCAGCAATTTTTTTCCTAGCTTCAGAGCTACTCTTACACAAACCACTAGCGCTAACAACATAAAACAACTTCGCTGGAAACTCCACAGAAGCCAAAGAAAATTCTGGTACTGCCTCAGTTTGACTCATATCCCCCTTAATTACCATTTTCACTGCAGTTTGTTGAGCTTCCAAAGCAGCTTCCTGACTGTGATACTGAGACACGATATCCAAAGCCAACAATTTTTGTCTTTCACGAGGATTTTTATCTATATCATTAATATTTAAATTTGTCAATAATTCAAAATAGTTTTCTACCTGGTCATCAGGAATTTTCTCCAACTTAGAATACATACTCAAAGGGTCCTCCGACAAACCCACATAATTTCCCAGAGACTTAGACATTTTCTGGACTCCATCAGTCCCCAACAAAATTGGCATTAACAAACCAAACTGAGTCCTCTTACCAAAATGACGTTGTAAATCTCGCCCCACCGCAATATTAAACTTTTGGTCAGTACCACCCAATTCCACATCAGCATCCACAGCTACAGAATCATAACCTTGCATCAGAGGATAAAGAAACTCATGGATATATATAGGATTTTCCTGTTGATAACGAAGGGCAAAACCTTCCTTCGCCAACATCTGCCCCACAGTCATAGTCGCCAGAAGCTCAAGAATATCTGCCAAATCTAGTTTAGATAGCCATTCTGAGTTGTAGCGAATTTCTAGCCGTCCTGGGGTATCAAAATCCAATATTGGTCGGACTTGATCTAAGTAAGTTTTGGCATTTTCCTGTACCTGCTCTGGAGTCAACTGGCGTCGGGCTTCAGATTTTCCAGTCGGATCACCAACTCTTGCGGTAAAATCTCCTATTATTAATACTGCTGTATGTCCAGCATCTTGAAATGCCCGGAGTTTTCTCACCGGAATACTATGGCCTAAATGGACATCAACTCCTGTCGGGTCAATTCCTAACTTAACCCGCAAAGGACGGTCTAATGTGGTTAATTTCAGGATTAAGTTTTCATTAGGGTCTTGAGAATATGGTTGATCTGGGAATATTTCGCTAATACCACGATGCAGCCATGTAAATTTATCAGTCATCATCTAGTCTTAATGAATATATACAGCTTAACTCTGAGGGTCATTTCAGTTATTAGTCTTCTCTGAGAAGTCTAATTATACTGATCAAAAATATGAAGTCTATCCAAGGAAGTGAAATCAAAGTGTCCACCAACACTCTCCCAAACAAGCAAACTAAAAAACCATTATCTAAATCTGCACCAGTCTTCGAGTTTGTTCAGTCTGTCGGTAAAGTTACAACAGGTACAGTATTAGGCATTACTATGCTGACTAGCTCATTAGTTGCTGGTGGATTAGTAGGTTTAGCCATTAGCTTTCGTAATCTGCCAGATGTAAGGCTGCTCAAAAATTATACACCTTCAGAAACAACTCGTATATATGATATCAAAGGTAGGCCCCTGGCAAGTCTCCATGATGAGGCCAACCGAGAAGTCATGCCTCTAAAGCAAATTTCTCCAGACCTCAAACGAGCAGTTTTGGCAATCGAAGATAGTAATTTCTACAATCACCTAGGGATTTATCCCATTGGAATTATGCGTGCTCTTGTAGCTAACTTAGAGCGGGGTAAAACCGTTGAAGGTGGTTCTACTGTGACCATGCAATTGGTAAAAAATTTGTTTCTCTCCCCAACAGCCAAACTTAGTAGGAAAGTAGCTGAAGCAGTTTTGGCAATTAGAATGGAACAAATTATGGCCAAAGATGAAATTTTAGAATTATACCTCAACCAAATTTACTGGGGCCATAATTTATATGGAGTTGAAACTGCAGCTCGAAGCTATTTTAATAAGTCTTCCGAAGATTTAACCTTGGCGGAAGCGGCCTTGATGGCAGGTATGATTCCTGCGCCAGAGGAATATAGCCCTTTTATTAACTACAAAAAGTCTAAACAGCGTCAGGCAACAGTTCTAGCCAGGATGCGAGAACTAAATTGGATTACCGCTCAAGAGGAAGCAGAAGCTCTCAAACAACCATTGTATGTAGGTAAAGTTACTTCTTTTGGTAAGAGTAAACTTCCTTATATTACCAGTGCAGTTATTCAGGAATTAACTGAGAGGTTCGGTAAAGATGCTGTTCTGAAGGGAGGAATGCGCATACAAACTACTATTGATATGAACTTCCAAAAGATGGCAGAGAAAACTGTAAGTGAATGGCATAAAATCTTATATTATCGTGGGCTTTATCGGAGTTGGGACAAAGGTCAATTAGCATTAGTAGCAGTTGACCCACGCACTCATTTTGTCAAAGCGATGGTTGGTGGGGCAGATTTTAAAACAAGTCAATATAATCGCGCTGTTCAAGCTTTCAGGCAACCTGGTTCTTCGTTTAAACCTTTTGTTTACTATACTGCTTTTGCTTCGGGTAGATTTACCCCATCTTCAGTGGTTATAGATGCTCCTGTTAATTATCGAGATGGTACCGGTTATTATTCTCCTCGAAATTATGGTGGCGGATATTCTGGAGCAGTAAGTATTCGTAAGGCTTTACAATCTTCTCTGAACATACCTGCTGTTAAAATTGGTCAGGTTGTAGGGCTTAATAAGGTGATTGAGGTTTGTCGAATCTTGGGAATTAAAAGTCCCATGGAACCCGTGATTTCTTTACCATTGGGTTCTGTTGACTTGACACCTCTAGAAATGGCGGGTGCCTATGCCACTTTTGCTAATAATGGCTGGCATTCTGATACGACGTTTATTGTCCAGGTGACAGATACTAGTGGAAATGTCTTATTGGACAATACTCCTAAACCTAAATTGGTTCTCAATCAGTGGGCTGTAGCATCACTTAATAGTATATTGGTGGGAGTAATTGAACAAGGTACGGCTACTAGGGCGAGAATAAGTCGTCAAGCTGCTGGAAAAACTGGTACGACTTCTTCAGAAAGGGATGTTTGGTTTGTTGGCTATACTCCTCAGTTGTCAACTGCCGTTTGGGTAGGTAACGATGATTACCGACCACTCAACTATGGAGCTACTGGTGGTACTACTGTTGCACCTATCTGGCGTGATTTTATGAATCAAGCCATGAGTGGTATGCGCAAAGAATATTTTCCTCCGGCATATAAGTTTGATAGGCCCTAGTGTTTTTGTATTGAATTAGTTCAGTAGAGATATGTTATCGGTACTTTAAGATTTAAATTAAATACATCAAAAATAACCTCAAACCAAGTCCAGTTAAATCCATAAATACCGCTAAAAAGCTAAGAATAATTAGAAATATAGATCTATAAAAAAATACGATTTGAGGGTAAAAAAATTGCTGTATAAAGTTGTTAGCTTATTTTTAACCTATTTTTTTCTCAAGTCCCATTATGTCAGTTTCACAAAAGAGTAAGTATTCGGCTCTCAGACCTCAAGGCTTCAGCAATCATACTTCCTGCTTTAAAGGCGAGACGAGATTTAAATGAATACTTCTTGTGCTTAAAGGAGCCTGAGCTTTGAAGTAAATCTTAATTCTTTCTCAATTTATCAATGGCTTTTGCCTTCTCCATAACGAGAGATTACAGCAAGTTAAATTTTTATCTTAACAGTCAGTGAACCAGCAGGTAAGTAGCTTAGTCAATCAGTTTTTGGGAAGAGTTTCCCAAAAAATTGTTGTCCACATTAGTAGCACAAAAATATCTGTTTACTGTTGTGGACATAACCATTTTTGAAGGTTTTTTAAAGACGTAAACTTTGGACAGGTAGACAAAAATGGATAATATCCGCAGTGACTTTTACTAATTTATATTTATAGTTACTTATGGAGTACTACCTGAAATTGCAATTAATAAGCGGTTATTTATCTTAATTAAATTAGGACTGATGATTCAATTCTGATTTCATTCTTTCTAGAGTTACATTCATTTGATGAAACATTTGTTGAGGAGTAATTCCGAATTGATTTAACTGAGTTTTAAGTTGTTCCATAGTCATTTTAGCCATGAAATCTTCCGACAGTTCAAATCGTTTCATAAAAATCTTATACCTATCCATCATAGCTTCCATTTGCTCAATGTACATTTTCTTACCTTCTCGGTCAAATTTGCCATAATTACTTCCTAGCATAATTAAGGATTGATAATCCTCAAATAGTTGCTTGGCTTCTTTTTGCACTACTTCTGAATCAAAAAAACCCATAACTTTCCTTTTCTAAAATAAAAATTATATCAACTAAATTTTGACCGGCAGGCTATAAACTTGGGTTACAGACTGGAAGCCAATACCACATTTGACGATTATGACATCAATTTGAGGCAAAAACTAAACAGTTTAGTATTGTTACTTATTATTAAGTATAACATTAATTTTCCCTAGATATTGAACCAGAATAGTATGGTGTGGAAATACCTATATCTGAGTTCGTAAAACCATAAATTCTATTTATAGTAGTATCAACATTCAGTCATCTCCTATTAGCTATTAATTTGGGAGCAACTACAGCAATTTAGAAATTCACAGAGAATTAAAAGTTACTACTAAAGTAGCGTACTTTAGCTTTAGAAAGAATTATTCATTAATTTGCTGTTAGTTGACTGCTAATATCATGTCTCTTTGAATACCCACTGTGGAAAAAAATCAGGTAATCGGAAATTAGGAATTGGAAAAAGATAGCAATTGATGTAAGAAAAGCATTTTTGATTATAGCTAATTAATGATATTTGATAAGTACAGAAGCCAAATTAATTACATATTCCATTCCGTTTTTTATTAAGCACTTTTTTGACTCATTAAAATCAGCTTTTATAGTGGTTAATTGTCTCTACTTTAATCCATTTATATTTAATAAATATCTAGAATATTGATATTATATTTGGTTTCTATAAGTAGGTAGAAAATCTCAATATTCCAATTTTTTTCACTGCCATTATTCAAATTTATTTAGTATACTATTATTAGCATGAATCAATGCTTTATAAATAATAACTACATTTTTTATTAGATAATTTATGACTAGATTATTCTCACAAATTAATTACTATTTTAATATTTATATTTTCCTTTACCATATTATTAACTGATAATAATTATTTATTATTAGCTTCTTTTTCTAACAAGAAAGTTACGGGACCATCATTATCAATTTCAACTTGCATCATTGCTCCAAAAATACCAGTTGCTACTTTTAAACCACTCAATTTTAATTTTTCTACAAATAGTTGATAAAGTTGTTTAGCAACTTCAGGAGATGCAGAGTTATCGAAAGATGGGCGACGACCTTTACGGCAATCTCCATATAGAGTAAACTGACTAACTATTAACAATTCACCATCTATATCTTTGACAGATTTTTCCCAAAAGTTATTATTACTATCTGGGTCAGGAAATAAACGCAGATCTAGACATTTACGTACTATCCAATCTATTTCTGCTTCTGTATCAGTTGTGGAAATAGCGACAAGCAAATTTAATCCTTTGCCAATTTTACCAACAATTTCTTCATTTACTTTTACCTGAGAAAAATTAACTCTTTGGATAACAACTCGCATAATTTATTTAAGTCAAAAGTCAAAAATCATTATTTATTTTGATTTATAGGAATTTTTTATAAGCAAATTAAAGCATAGGTTAAGACATTAACCTTGGTTATATGAGCAAACCCAGAATAGTTCAGCTTCCTGAGCTTTTATTTGATTGCTATACTTAATCAAGGAATATATTTTTAAATTTAACTGCCCGCTCTTGATAATCTTCAGGGTTCAGCACTCAGCTTTCAAATATGTAGTGATTACTAAGTGCTGAATCCTATATTTATTACCTTATTCCTTAGGTGATAAATTTTGGCTACAAACAACTAGAGTTTTTTTTAGGAGTTATAAATAAGAAGTTAAATGAAAATACTTTTTCTGCTATTTTTCAGTTCATAACTTATCCTATTTGTCTGATAAACACCCATAATCAAGTTTTTTTTACTGCCCTTATTACTTGAACAAATTGGTTTTTCACCATTGCCATTATTTATTACTTTTTAGGAGATAACACAATCTTTTAATTGCGATCGCAACTTCTCATGGTCTAAGTTCTGACCAATGAAAACTAACTGATTTTTATGATTATTACCATTCCACTGATCATCTTCAATACTAAACCGCTTACCACTTAAGTGAAATATGTGTCGTAAAGAGCTTTCTTGAAACCATAAAATACCCTTAGCTCGGAAAACATTTGCTGGTAATTTATTATCTAAAAAATGTTGAAATTTCTTCATTGAAAGAGGTTTATCACTTTGAAAAGAAATAGAAGTAAATCCATCATTTTCTAAATGGTTAGAATGATAGTGATCGTGTTCATGGTGATGATGCTCATGTCCATGGTCATGGTGATGATGTTCATGTCCATGGTCATGGTGATGATGTTCGTGTTCATGGTCATGGTGATGATGTTCGTGTTCATGATCATGATCATGATGGTCATGGCCATGATTATGGTGCTGATCAACTTCTGCCAACTCAAAATACTTATCTGACTCGAATAGACCAACACTCAGAACTAATGGTAAAGCTACTTGTGATTTCTTAGTTCTAATAATTCTAGCATCTTTTTTAAGATTTCTAATTTTCACTTCCAATAAATCTAAATATGCTTCATCTGCCAAGTCAGTTTTATTCAACAAAATAATATCACTATAGACAATTTGACTATGTGCTGCTTGACTCTTAAACAAATCAACACTATAGTTAGCAGCATCTACCAAAGTAATAATTGAATCTAAGCGAGTCATATCTCTTAACTCAGTGCCTAAAAAGGTTAAAGCTACTGGCAATGGGTCAGCTAAACCAGTAGTTTCTACTACCATATAATCAAATTTTTCTGATTTTCCTAAAATCTTATAAACTGCATTAACCAAGTCCTCATTAATAGTGCAACAAACACAACCATTACTAAGTTCTACCATTGTGTCATCTGCATTGGTAGAAACAATTAACTCATTATCAATCCCAATTTCTCCAAATTCATTTACCAAAACAGCAGTTTTAACACCCTCTTGGTTTTGCAATATATGGTTAAGTAAAGTAGTCTTCCCACTCCCCAGAAAACCTGTAATTATTGTCACTGGTAAACCATGTTTTGGGGTGTCTATATTTGAGTTATCTAACTGAGTAGTTGTTAATTGCATAGTCTTCCTCTAAAATTAGGTTAATCTTGATTGTTAATTGGTATTAATGACAAAAAAAGTAGTCATGTTTTACCTTTAAATTAAAATTTAAGCTGTTCTAATAGAAATAGATATTACTTTCTCCTTAGGCCAGTACAATTATTATAATAGGAACTTCAATACTCTGAAAGGAAGAAAACCTAAATTACCAAAAAATCTGGTCTCTATTGCTTTGCCCATAAAGGGACAGGGTCAGCTCATCTTAACAATTATTGACAAATAGTATATTTTCTAATCCTATTGCCCTAAAAGATTTTGAGATTAATTTAGTAAGGAAAATACATTCTAATTGTTAAGCCGTGAAAACCGATAATATGAAAATTATGTAATATTTATAATTCCTTGAAAAGCTTGTATTGCAAGCAGATAATAAAAACATTGATTTGTCAAGAAAATTTTATATGAGCTTGCCTTGCATAAAGGGGCAACTTTTTAGTTGTTTTTTTTAAGAAATATGCTAGGATAAATATAAATTTTTTAGTAGCTTGGTAGGTAGTAAAAAAAAATGAATGGGGAGATTATTTAACTATTACTGAATTGCTGATACAAGTTTATGGTGATGATATAGCTATAATTATCAAGCTCTACAAATTTTGGTCAAATTAGAACATAAGAGTAGTTTGTGGTGTGAAAGCATCCTACTAAGTAACCGCTATACTGATAAGTTACCTAAAAGAAAGATTTTGACCAAAACAAATAATTCTAGATTTTATTATTTCCATCTTTGTATCATTAAGTGCGACTTTACCGGTTTTAGCAATAAAATTTTTAGAAGAAAAAATAGTATCTCTGCCTTTAAGAATTAGTGTGATATCTGAATAAAACTTAATAAGAGTAGCAAATGCCTTGAGTAAACGCCCTACCCTTTGATTAATCTTGTACATCACCGCAACATTAAGAAAAACAAAAAGGAAAAATATTGCTCAAATGAGTGAAAACATTATTGTCTTTTCATACTATAATATATATCATTTTATTAGGTATGCTAAATGACAAGAAGATTCGATAAATGAGTGTTGCATAAAAAACTATAAATCGACATAATCAAACTAGAATTATAAATGGGTTTGCTCTGATAATTGACAATTCTGGAAATAGAAAAAGTGATAATTTTACTGAAGTCGTTGGCAAATAAATATTTGCGATAAATTGGTAAAACAGAGAATGGGATAGTTATCGGTTATTCCTCAAATATAATCCAAAAGATATCCCCAGAAGAGATAACATTTATAAATTATAAACACTGCTAGGCTTCCCACTAAAAGATTTTAGTAGTGGAGAGTGCAAAGTGTGGGATAAGAATTAATTGATACCAGTTCTAAGGAGCGATATAGCTGCCCATCAGCTCCGTCAACGCCAAACCTTCCCTCTGTGCTATTCTATTTTCCTGATAGACTATGAACAAAAATTTAATTAAAATAGGCGATCGCCTATTTCACAGTTATCAAGGTTTACTCCCAAACCTGAGCAAGCTTCATAATTTCCTAATGTCCGCGCTGCTATAAATGAGTAGTGCTACATTAATTTAAAAGGGTAATAAGTAATAAGTAAAAAAAGTTTACTGTGCTACCTAAAGCTAAAAGTCAAAACCTTTAAAATGTAGCTATAATAATCAATAATTATCTAAATAAATTAACACTATTACTTATAAGAAAATGATTACTCGTTGCATGATTCCAGTTGTTAAGTCTCCCCAAGACTATCAAGCATATCGCATTAGTCCTAATGATAATAATAGACTAGCAATTATTTTCAGCCCAGCCAATGCCAATGCTTCTTTAACTGTATGTTTAGAAGTTTTTGATGTAGGAGGAAAAACACCTTTACATCAACATCATTTCGCTGTAGAAATGTTTTTTATTCTCAAAGGAGAAGGAAAAGCAAGCTGTGATGGAAAATCTATTAATATTTGTGCTGGTGATAGTATTCTTATGCCACCAACGGGTAATCATATTATAGAAAATACTGGTTCCACTCGTCTTTATGCCTTGTGTATTATGGTGCCAAATGAAGACTTTGCAGAACTAATTCGCAGTGGAAAACCAGTAGATTTAGATGAAGAAGATATCCAAGTTTTGACTAGCTCAAATTTTTATAAATTTTGATTAAAAAGAAAAGGAAGATAAAAGTTTACTTCACATTATTTGAGAAGTACTATTTGAAAATAAAATTTTTCTAGTATATTTACTCAATTAGTTATTAAAAAGCTTTTTATTATTGATCCTACTTAATTTAATTTTTCCTTTATTCTCTGTTAGGGGGTTAGAGACTTTAGTATTTTGGAGCAAAAAAAAAATGCTAAATTCTCTGTTAGGGGGTTAGGGACTTTAGTATTTTGGAGTCAAAAAAAAATGCTAACTTTCGGTTTTTCTAAGTTCAAGCACCTTAACATTTTAGAACGACAAAAGCATAAAAATTAAGGGACAATTTTTATACCATTTCTCAAAAACTTTTCTACCCTGGCTTTCGAGTAGGAGAGTAGGGGAAGAGGGTTAGGGATATTGCATAATTGTGTCTATACAACATAAAAATAATTAACAAACTTAGTTCTCTATTAATTATCACAAGAAAAGTTATTAGTCATTTGTATTACTATTTCTCAAAAAAATTTTTACATTTTATTGACCCAGAAGGTGGATTAGTATGGGAGTCGAGGAGAAGTAAATATAATAATAATTAACATTAACTTAGTGCGAGAGAGGAAAAAATATTCCTGTTATATGAATTATTTAATAACTAAATTTTGAAAAAAAATTAGTTTTAATAAATAGCAATTAGGATTGATTAATTAATATTTAAAGTGCTATTTAAATATACTATTATTTTGGAAATTGATATTATGGAAATTTCCTAATTAATTTAATATGGTTCAGTTAATTATTTTTTTTTGCAATTATGTAATTTGAAAAGCTGAACATCATGGTTTTATGCCTTATAAATTTCGTCTGATATGAACTATAGCAATCCTAAGTAGGTTGCGGCAAAATTTCATACTGAAAAAGTTTTGGGAAATTGAATATTTGACCATCCGCAAAAAACTTAAATAGCCACTTAACTACTTTAAAAGAACTGCAAAGATGATAAAAAGTAATACTGAAATTTTTGGTTTGTAACCAAATATCTTCAACAGGATTTTGCTCCGGAGCATTGGGAGCAAATCTTGTACAATTTATCAACAATTCTTCTTCTGATAAGTATTGATTAATTGTCATTAAATATTCTCGAAATTCTTGAGAGTTATGGTAAGTTGCCCCATCCCAAAATATTGCCAATTTGTTGCCCGGTCTTTGCTTCTGCAAATATTTAATAAATTCAATAGTATTTTTAGTATTTCCACTCTCATATTCTTGCACAAGAAATTCCTTGGTTTTATAGTCTAAAGCTCCATAATAAGTCTGTCTTTCTTTTTCATTTTTAATTGCAATTTCTATTCTTTCATCTGTTTTTCCCCAAGCATAACCTAATATGTCTCCCCATAGAAGATGACATTCATCAATCATAAACACTGTAAGCTTTCCAGTTTCTATTTCTGGTTGCCATTTAGCTAAAAATTCCTCTATTTCTTTTCTTTTAACTTCTACTAATTAATCATTTTTAGCAGGATTCTTTTTTTGAGTTTTTTTCCAACTTATGCCCGCTTCTTTAAACAAGTTATAGTAACTTTGATTAGACTCAAAAACCACATCATATTGCTCCTGTAAGTAGTTTTTTAAATCTGATAACCTAAGATAATCTTGTGCTCTCAACCACTCAATTGTTTTCTCTTTTTCGACCGTTTTTAAGTAACCTTGTCTCCCTTGATACTGAAGCCTTAAACTTTCTACACCATGAAATAATGCTTGGTTTTTCCATTCACTAATAAAACTGTGAGAAACATTTAATAATTCTTTGACTTCATGGTAGGATTTTCCTGACAAGGTCATTTTTACGGCCAAGGCCCTTTTAATTTCTTTAGACTCTTTTGTTTGATTAATAAAATCATTTAGTTTATCTATAATATTCATTTTTTGTCTTTTTCTTAGATCTGTTATTCTTACTATTATATCTGTTGCGACCAATATGGGATTGCTATATATTGTTTTATAATTGCTTTTATCCTTGCTACTAAGTCCCTATTCCCTACTCCCTAAAAATACTTTTTTAGCAAACCCTATTTACAAATATGAAAATGAAAATCTTACCCAAAGAAACTACTTCTATATTTACTAGAGATGGTATACGTTTAGATGCTGATATTTATCGCCCTGATGCAGCAGGTGAATTTCCAGTAATATTAATGCGACAACCTTATGGCAGAGCGATCGCCTCAACGGTAGTCTATGCTCACCCAACATGGTATGCTGCTCATGGTTATATTGTGATTATTCAAGATGTGCGGGGTCGGGGTACATCAGAGGGTGAATTTGAATTATTTGCCCATGAAATTGAAGATGGAATTGATACTATTAATTGGGCTGCAAATTTACCAGGTAGCACTGGGGAAATAGGAATGTATGGATTTTCTTATCAAGGCATGACTCAACTATATGCTGCTAGTGCTAAATCTCCTGTTATAAAAACAATTTGTCCGGCAATGATTGGTTATAATTTATATACAGACTGGGCTTATGAAGGAGGGGCTTTTTGTCTACAAACAAATCTAGGTTGGGCAGTTCAACTAGCAACAGAAACTGCTCATTTACGAGGAGATGAACAAGCCTATCAAGAGCTTTATCAAGCTTCGAAAAATCTGCCTTTATCTACTACAATTCCTGCTTTACCTGAAGTGATTAATGAGTATGGAAAAGATTCTTTTTATCATCAGTGGATAGAAAATTATCAACCTGGTGAATATTGGCAAAACTTATCACCAAATATGAAAAATGTAGATCTACCAATTCTACATATCGGCGGTTGGTTTGATACTTATTTACGGGGAACAATTCATTTATATAAAGAAATGGCTGGTCGGAGTAAATTCTTACAAAAATTAATTGTAGGTCCTTGGTCTCATATTCCTTGGGGCAGAAAAGTAGGAGCTGTAAATTATGGTTTAGGAGCTTCTAGTTTTATAGATGATATACAAATATTATGGTTTAATCAGTTTCTCAAAGGAATAAATACAGGTATATTTGAGCGATCGCCTGTTTCTTTATTTGAGATGGGAAGTAATGAATGGCGTAATTTAAATTCCTGGCCGAGTAACAATTACAAGTTCTATTATTTGGCTAGTACAGGACTTGCTAATGTTAGAGAAGATTCGGGGAGTCTCACGCAAAGCTGTCCTAATATTTCTGCTGATGATAAATTCGTACATGATCCTTGGCGACCTGTTCCAGCATTAGGGGGTCATGCAACGTTTCCTGCTGGTTCTTTTGAACGTTCAGAATTAGATTGTCGTACAGATATTTTGACTTATACTTCTGAGTTTTTCAAGGAAGATTTACACATAGCAGGAGACATTTCTGTAGATTTACATTGTACAGCAGATACAAGTAGTTTTGACCTTTCTGCAGTGTTATCTGAAGTGACAAAAAATGGGAATGTTTACAATTTTACTCAAGGTTATATCAAGGTTATTGATAATAATTTACCTGTGACAATTTGTTTGCAACCAACTTGTATGAAAATTCAGAAAGGTAATGCTATAAGATTGAGCTTAAGCGCAGCTTGTTTTCCTGCTTATATAATTAATCCAGGAATAGATAAATCACCAGGGGAAGTAAGATTAATTGACTCCAAAATTATTACGATAACTGTTAGTTCAGGAAAAAATTATCCTTCTGTAATTTCTCTGTCTGTCTAAATTGAAATAGTTGAAGATTAGGAATAATAAATAAGGGGAAAAATAACGTAAATTTGTTTACATATTCCTAGCCATAAACTCTCAGGGATCCTCACTTTATTTTGGAATAATTTGTGTCCCTGAATAAATTCACTTTCGTTGGTTACTAAAAACTTAAATAGTTCCAAATCCATACTAATAGTATTAAAATTAGATATGACATTAGTCATCTCCAGATAAAACAGGATACAAATACTAATTTAGTAGCCACTTACCTAAAAATACAAAGCTTTTCATAAAAGACGTTGCCCTAGACCCTAGACCCAAGATTTTTGGTAAATTCTATATAAAATATCAAACTATTTGTCTGTATGACCAATACTATGAGTGCTAACTTTTGTTAGCAATGCACAGTAAAAAGTTTTCTACATTGGAGGCTTTTCCCAATGTTTACAAGATTTTCTTGGGTATTATTCTTACTAAATATGTCGGTTTAGTTATTGGAGTTCACAGAAGTTCATTCGCAAGACCCAGGGGGTGAGGTGACCTATCAATAATTTGGCCACTCATAGTGATAAAGGCCAAAGTACCTCTAAGGAAAGATGACACAATAGATATTAAAATTATTAGTAGTCTTTGTTATAAGAAACTATAAACCTTTGCGCATAAATTACCAGTATTTGCTCTCAATTAGGAGGCAAGGATAAGAATAGAATCAAGTTTTATGCTAGTGACGAGAAATTACAGCCGCACAAACAACCCGGAGCACTTAGTAAGTGCAACACCTCGGTCCGCCCTTGAGGTTCGGTTACCACTAACTCCCCTGTACCTAATAGCAGGGGAAGATATCAAGTAACTTCTCCATCAAACAGACTTATCCAAAACCGCTGCATACCTCTGGTACCAGTACAAAATAGTAATTTACTCAATAATTCTAACCCTAGTTGATTTAACTTTTCCTCCGAATTATAGGCCATTACACCAGAGCGTCTAGGATTCATACGGCTACGAAAGTGTACTCTAAACTGTTCTAAATAAAAGGATAATTGTAAATGACTTTCTATCGGTAACTGTTTTTGGCTTAACTGCTGATAGTCAAGCAAAAGTTTCCTAATTGGAACAGTTAAGCGTTTGGCCAAGTAACAAACAATAATTACTAGGGCTTTCGCTTCGATCAGTGTCAAGGGAAGGCGTTGGCTGTTTTGACGTAAAGGATTTGTACTACGCAGTCGCCACAAAACTACCCGAGATAGAATAATCTCTTGTAGTTCCAGTTCTTTGACAACTTTCAGCATAGCTTCAGCTCCTCCTAGTTGTAGGGCTTCAATTGCCAAAAGCATTAAATCGATTTGAGTCTTAGTTCTTCGGGGACACCCACTATTAGGGAGAGATATATTTGGTAGGTTATCCAATATCAATGGTTTAGATGGATTGGGAGAAGTTTTTAATTCCATTACTTTTACAGCAATATTCTATACTTCTTTACACTATTTTGGTAAAAATATCAAGACAGTTAAAAAACTATCTATGCTCAAAAAAAACTAAATAATAACACTGAAATTACAAGTTTTATATTCAGAGTTTTTAGTTGTGTTTAGCAGAAGGTCTGCACTGAAAATGATAGAATCAGTTTAGAATGAATGGGTTCTAGCATTCTACAATGAGTGTCAATTTTCAAACTTTTATATTCTATATTATCTGGTTAATTAACAGTTAACAGTTAAATTAATAAGTAGTAGTGATTACTCATGTTAACTCAAAGATTTGGTTTGTGGGAACAAGATAGATACTCAATTAATTTTAATAGTTTAACTTGTTATTTGTCAGAGTTAAAAGACTAACTCACTTAGTATATTCAAAAAAAAATCATTAACTCAATTAAAAATAGATAGGCTGTGGTACAAAGAAAGATATTATTAACTATTGTAATAAGTACCGAAAATATTTTAGTTAGCTATTAATAAATGGATTAAAGATGATGTGAACAGTAAAAGACTAGGCAAACTTATATTTAATGGTAAATGTCAGTATAAAACCTTTATTTATGATTAGTTTAAGCAGCATTTATTTGTCAAAATTTTTGTCGATTTTTAAGTTAAAATATCTAAAATAGGTAATGTCAAGGTAGTTATTCAAATATCATTAATATTATATAGATTTGTTATTAAAATATATCATTTACCATATCATTTACCAAAAAATATAATGCTTACTTTGTTACTTTTAGTCTAGAGAATAGAACTGTACTTGAAATAAAACTAAGTCAGCTAAGAAACATAGAAAATTAGCTAATACTAGAAAAGACTTTTACAATAAAAATTCTAATCAATTATTATCAAAATATCATATTATTTTAGTCTCAAAACTAAATGTTAAACTTATGCCTAATTAATGATTAGTTAAGCCTGTAAATAATGCAGAATGGAGTAATTTAAAATCATCTTAAAAGGTGAAGGAAAGACCAGGCTTAATTATATTCAATCAAACCTCATGGTAGATTAAATTAAGACAGTAATTGTAGTCATGTAGTCAATAAACCTTTGGCTTAAAAAAAACATAATTTTATTCAATATAATTTATTAATTAGATGTAATTTGAATGCTACAATTAATATCAATTACAGAGCCAAATTTTTGCTGAAATATTTATTAGCACTATTAAAATTTGAAGGATATCAAGGAGTACTATTTACACATAAGTAAATTAATGGAGTTGTGGGGCGTGCCTTGTGTCTCATTACAAAAGTTAACTTTTTGACAAAATACTACTAATTGTTATATTTTTATGGCCATTAAGAAAGTAATTGAGTACTTCACAGATTCATAATACGAGAACCTCAAGCTTTTTATTTGCAAAAAAGCGTGAAGTTAAAGATTCTCAATTAAAAAATACTATTACTAATTTGTACAATTAGAGATATTATCAGTCGATGTCTACATCGTAGAGCTACTATTTAACCCTAACTAATTGGTTTAATCAGTTTGGGAGTATGTCCCAAAAATAGATATGCTTTTATTACTGAGATTTTCTTTAATGATACAATTGCGAATATGAGTTTCTAATAATTATATAACCTTTAACAAAGTCACAAATTAGAAGTTGTTTTTTGTGACGGAGATTTTGAAGGTGCCCCCAAAAAAAATTTTGCTTTAAAATACCGGGTTTTTGACCCAATGATTTTAATAAGTATTTAGTATCTGAATAGTATTAAGCAACTACAATTGGTTGCTACAAATCTAATATATTTTCAATTTTGACTTTTGACTTGAACAACAATGGAACTAAAAAATTTAATCCGCGAAATCCCAAATTTCCCTAAATCTGGAATTATATTCCGAGATATTACTACTCTTTTAAGCAATACAGATGGTCTACATTACACTATTGACATTTTGACAGAAAAATGCTTAGAATTTAAACCAGACTATGTAGTAGGCATCGAATCCAGAGGGTTTATTTTTGGTATGCCTTTAGCTTATCAGTTGAATGTAGGCTTTATTCCAGTTCGCAAACCCGGAAAGCTACCCGCAGAAGTTTACTCAGTTTCTTATGATTTAGAGTATGGCCAAGACAGTCTAGAGGTACACCAAGATGCAATGCCAGCAGGTAGTAGAGTTTTAGTAATTGACGATCTGCTGGCAACGGGTGGAACTGCAGGAGCTACAACTCAATTAATTGAAAAAGCAAAGTGTAATTTAGTGGGTTTTGCTTTTGTTATTGAGTTAAAGGAATTAGGTGGCCGTGAAAAATTACCAAAAGTGCCAATTATTAGTTTAATTGAATACTAGACATTTTAGTAAGCAGTAAATTTTGCAATAGGGAGGGTTGACCCTCACTTTATCCTTGGTATGAATGGATATTCCTATCAATTATCAATCTTTGGTAGAAAATATTGATGTATTTTATGTTAGTTTGGTGGATAGAAAATTGAGGTATAACCAGGTAAAATAACTAATTGCAAGTGAAATTTTTACTTATATGTTGAAGGAATTATTACAAGCAATTTTGAAGAAATTATTACAGGCAATTTTAATTTTATTATTACCACAGGCAAAACAACTAATTGCTAGTGAAATTTTTACTTATATATTGAAGAGATTATTACAGGCAATTTTGACTTTATTTTTAGCATCTGCTCTTTGTTTTGCTGTAATTCAATTAGCTCCAGGCAATTATTTAGATACTTTAAGTCAAAATCCCCAAATATCTCAAGAAACTATTCAACAACTTGAGCAACAATTTGGGTTAGATAAGTCTGCTTTAGAACAATATTTACGTTGGTTAGGAGAAATTATTAGAAGTGGAAATTTTGGCAGAAGTTTTGTTTTTCAGCAACCAGTAGCTGATTTATTATGGGAGAGAATACCAGCTACTTTAGTTTTATCTATTTCTTCCTTAATCATGACTTGGGCGATCGCTATTCCTCTTGGTATTATTGCTGGAGTTAATCAAAACCGTATTTTAGACCGTTTTTTACAATTAATTAGTTACACTGGTCAAGGTTTTCCTAGTTTTATTACTGCTCTATTATTATTATTTTTAGCCCAAAATATTTCTCCTTTATTACCAGTTGGAGGAATGCAAAGTATTGACTATGATGACTTCTCTTTTGTGGGTAAAATTTTAGATATGGGTTGGCATATGATTTTACCGACTATTGCTTTAAGTATTACCAGTTTTGCTGGTTTACAGAGGTTAATGCGGGGGCAATTATTGGATGTTTTGCGACAAAATTATATTCAAACGGCGAGAGCGAAAGGTCTTCCAGAGAATAGAGTGATTTATGTTCATGCTTTGAGAAATGCTATTAACCCTTTAGTAACATTATTGGGATTTGAGTTTGCTTCATTGTTAAGTGGTTCGTTTATTGCTGAATATTTCTTTAACTGGCCAGGATTAGGAAGTCTAATTTTAGAAGCGGTAAGAAACCAGGATTTATATTTAGTTATGGCGAGTTTAATGATGGGAGCTTTAATGTTAATTATTGGTAATTTATTGGCAGATTTATTATTGAAAGTTGTAGACCCTCGGATTAAGTTGGAAAGTATTAAGTGATGTCGAATGAATATTTTTAGAGTTGGAAAAATGGTGATAGTTTGTGTTGACACTGATCTTTTTATGAAAATTACTATACTGGGAAAATATAGTAATACTAAATTAGCTTGTGATAATTAAAAAACTAGAAATAAAGTCTGGAAAAATTATTGCCCATGGCATATTTTCTTTTGCAAAAAAGCGATAATATTTTAGACAAAAAAAATTAGGGATACGGAAAAATAACTAACATTTTTGAGTTGAATCTAAATAAAAATGGAGAATTTTAAAATAAGTTATTATAGTTTATTTCCTGACAGTTTAACATCAGGGAAGACTTGAATTTTAACAGATATATTTTATTAGTAGTTTACTTTGATATGTCAAGTTATTTACTCAAATAATTAGAATTAATTGGTAATTTTAAAAATTAATGAAATTAGATTATCACTGTTACATTAAGACAAGATGATTCCCGAATTATCAAGGAAAGTTTACCAGAAAATATGGCAGTTATTAATTTAAACAATTAGCCTCTCGGTTGTATAACTATTCAAATTGTTAAAAATATATGGCATAAATTAAAAGTCAAAAGTAAAATTAAAAGCGCCATTTAGCAATTTTTAAGGTTTATAGTAATTGAGTAAATCTGTCAATAGTTTGACAGTATATATAAAAAATTGCTACCATTGTAGACTGTTAATTTTTTTTGAAAATAATTATATTTTCTATTTGACTATGGTACAAGAAGTAGAAAAAATACGTCAGAGGGAGTTCCCAGAAGCAGCTCCCACTGCTAATCCAGTATTTTACAGAACTTATAGCCGTAAGACAAAAACTGGCCGTGAGACTTGGGTAGAAGTGTGCGATCGCACAATTGATGGCCTGAGAAAGTTGGGCCAACTCACAGAGGAAGAAACAGACTTACTCTATCGGATGCAAAGCCAACTGAAGGCCTTATCCTCTGGTCGTTGGTTATGGGTCGGTGGCGTGTGATTCGTTGAGTCGAAACGTAGTGCACAAGACACTTTAAGTCAATAAACTACGAGGATGACTCCCAAGGCTTAAAGGATTTGTAGTAAAAGTTAATTATCTTTTAACAAACCTACAAACCATGGAACCTTGAGAACTGTATAACCTTGTAGGTGAAAGTCCTACCCTCCAAAGCGTGGGAGTGAAAGCATTTCCCCTATCTAGAGACTGATTATCAAAGGATAAAGCGGGGATAAACGCTGGTAATACCGAACCATAAGGTAAATCCCAGCAAGCAAGAACACATGGATAACGAAAGTGAAGGTATGTCTGAACGGTCGTAACCCAGTAAGTAGCGAAAAGAATGGTTGATACGCTGCAGTCAAAAGACACTGAGACAAACGGAACCTGAAAATACCACCATTATCAGGTCACGCCCTCCAGTCTCCGGCCGAGTAGTACCATCCTAAATGTTCAAGCAAAGGTTATACGGAACGAAGTAATCCTGTATTGGCCCTCTAAAAGGTCGATTTTTGAGTAGGTATCAACTGTATGCCACTACAGGAAGAGATGGAATCAGAAGCTAATGCTTATTTGTAATAAATAGGATATGCAGACAAATTCCCGATGATTTGGAAGATGGAGTTTTGAATAGCAATGAATAATGACTAAAACACGGAAAAATCCGATGGTGGTATGGACACCTGTGAACTGGCGAAAACTAAAACGCGTGGTGTACAAGTTGCAAAAAAGAATCTATCAAGCTGCTCAAAGGGGAGATGTCAAGGCGGTAAGAAAACTGCAAAAGACCCTGTTAAATTCTTGGTCGGCTAAAATGCTGGCGACTCGCAGAGTAATACAGGATAATAAAGGTCAGAAAACTGCGGGTATTGATGGCAAGAAAAGTCTAACGCTCAAAGAAAGAGTAAACTTGGCCAATAACTTAGTAATGAGCCATAAAGCCAAATCTACTTGTAGAATATGGATTCCCAAACCAGGGAAGACAGAAAAAAGACCTTTAGGAATTCTGACAATATCTGAAAGAGCAAAGCAAGGGCTTGTGAAGATGGCAATAGAACCTGAATGGGAAGCTAAATTTGAACCTAATATTTATGGTTTCAGACCGGGCAGAAGTTGTATGGATGCCGTAGAAGGAATTAAAGCAGCAATAAAGCAGAAAAGTAAATATGTCTTGAATGCTGATATTGCCAAATGCTTTGATAATATTGACCACGAAAAGCTGTTAGATAAAATTGGAACCTTTCCAAAAGTCAGGAGACAGATTAAAGCTTGGCTCAAGTCTGGAGTATATGACAATGAGTCGTGGTTCCTAATGGATGAAGGTATCTCCCAAGGAGAAGTAATCTCAGGGTTATGGGCAAATATCGCCTTACATGGGATGGAGAAAATTGTTAAGGAATTTGCTTATAGTCTTTCGGGAAAAAAGGTTAAAAATGAGAAAGAAATAACTTTGGTAAGATATGCAGATCATTTTGTAATACTTCACCCGAATTTGAATGTGGTTACAAAAGCAAAAGCCTTAGTAGAGGAATTTCTTAGAGGAATGGGGCTAGAACTCAAACCAGAAAAAACTCGTTTAACTCATACACTCATTCAGGTAGGAGAAGAGGAACCGGGTTTTAATTTCCTTGGCTTTAACATTCGTCAATATCCAGTAGGAAAATATACAACAGGCAAAAATACATACGGAAAACCATTAGGATACAAAACCTACATAATGCCAAGTAAAGAGGAAATCAAAGCTCATTATCAAAGATTAGCCTCTGAGATTGACAAATTCAAATCTTGCAAATCTCAGATAGATTTAATCAAGGGATTAAATCCAATTATTACTGGATGGAGTAACTATTACTCAAAAGTTAATAGTGCTAAAACATTTAAGGAGCTTGACCACCTCTTAACTTTAAAATTAATTGCATGGGGTAAGTCTAGACATCATCACAAGTCGATAAAAGAGACGATTAAAAAATATTTTGGCACCAAAGGTAAAAGCAATTGGATATTCAAAACAATTGAAAACGGTAATAGAATCTGTCTTGTATATCACGAAGACTTTCAGATCAAAAACTTTGTGAAGGTAAAGGGAGAGAGTAGTCCATATGATGGAAATCTAATCTACTGGACTACCCGTATGGGAAAAAGTGCTGAATGACCAACAAAAGTTGCCAAAGTGCTCAAGAAACAATCAGGAAAATATACAGAATGTAGTATGTACTTCACCAGATGAAGATGTAATGGAAAGGGAAGATAAGTTACAGACTGCTGTCATTGGTCTTCTGTGAAATAGAAACTTAGCTACCAAAGCTTGTGTAATCATGTATGTGTAAGCTTGGGTAAGTTTAGGAAAACAGTAAAGATAACTACAGAAATTACTAATTACTACATAATCACTGCCATGACATCAAAACCAAACGAGACGGTACTTATGACAAAAGCCAAATCATTGAGGAGCCGTGTGAGGTGAAAGTCTCATGCACGGTTCTGAAGCCGAGTCACCACAGCGATGGGGTGGCTTAGGGTAATACAGAATGGATTTTACAACAGGGAAACTTTTCGGGGGCTTATAACTGTTCGTCCACTAATATTATAGATTGGTACTCCTTCGGTCTATTGATGGACTTAGCTATGATGGGCTGTGGTACGGGTGCCGTATTGGAACCACATGTGCGACTCGTTGGCTAGTAAAAACTGCTAAAAGCAGGTATAGCAAGCCTTCTAGGTTAAGAAATGATTTGAAACATCGGCCTAGAAAACTCTTATGTCCTTGATGGTGAAATTCCATCCGCCCCGTTGTTGGGTTGACAGCATAGGCCATAGGGTAGAGACTGAACATCAATCCCTAAAGCTGGCCTAAATGGGGTCAAAGCTCTAACTACCAAATGAGTGAGACTTTTAGCAAAGGCTGACAAGTGGACGAATAGGAAGGTAATTAAACTCTCGTAACTAATAACAACTTCAAAGGTAGCTAAGGAGTTTAGGACGAAAGTCAGGGGGTCTTTGAATAATCTTATATGTGGAAGATTATTAACAACCATGTTGAACCCTCCGGGAGAATTTACCCCACTAAATCAACCGTAATAAAGGTATAAGGGAACGAGGAAACCTCTTTATGACACCTAAGAATATAGGTCGAGAACTTAGGAAGCCATTCAAGGTCAATCTGCGCAAATGGACGCAGGTCTTAGAGAGAGTAGGATTGAGTAAGAAGCATATCTATGCAGACGTACTCACTGTTAAACGTAATGTAGGGTAACAATTAGCGATGAACAAGGCTAAAACACTAAAAAGGAAGCTAGGAAACTTTAGAGCATTTTTAAGTGTGGCATGGAATACAGATGATATACTGAATCAAGTAAGTGTTAATCCTAACCTTAAATTGATAGACATTTATTGGAGACGGGTCCTGAAGAATGTATTTAAGTTGCAAAAGTTAATTTACAGAGCATCCAGCCGTGGCGATATTCCATTGAAAGTGTAAATGCCAAAGACTTCTGAGCACAAGTTATTACGCCTTGTTGCTGGCTGTTAAACGGGTGACACAGTTAACCCGGTTAGAAGGCTGTGGGTGTAGATGGTATTAAAAATCTACTACAGATTCAACAATTCAACCTGATAGACCTACTTGCATCAGGTTATCTCAAAGTAAGTCCAACTCTAGAGTCACCGATACCAAAGCCAGGTAAAGATAAAAAATGTCCATTAGGCATCCTGTTTGATGTACGATAGGGTCTTACAAGTACTGGTGAAACTAGGTAGGTTACCTTTTGAGGGATGCACGTTTGTAGTCAGTAAAAAGCTCTTTGATAAAATGAAGGTGCTTTTATGACAGAGATTAGGTCAATGGGCAGGGTTGTTGGCATCCAAATAAGTTAGACAAATGGGTTAAATAAGAGTATTTCCCCAAAATTTAGAATAACAATTGGATTATTAAAAGGGGGGAATATATACTAAACCAATACTCAGATGTACCTATTACAAGGCACATCAAAGTTAAAGGTAAGAAATCACTATTAGATGGTGACTGGACTTATTGGACTAGCAAAATCGGTACATACCCAGGTGTAAGAAAGGAAGTTACAATTGTGTTAAAATGGCAAAAAGGTAAATGCGCATGGTGTGGAATACACTTTAGACCAAGGTATAAATCAAGGTTGACCGGGTTTTTCCTAAGTCTAAGGGTGGTGATAATACCTATAAGAATAAATAGGTATTGCACCAACATTGCCACGACTCTAAGACTGCTGAGGATTTAAAAGCAGTAAATTATTAGGACTCATGAGGTCTTAGGTGGAATTTTAAGGATGTGCCCTTGAATTGGGACGTTTAGGAGAGGAGCCGTGTGAGGTGAAAGTCTCACGCACGGTTTTGAAGACGAGCAGACTCTATAAAGGGCAGCCGGAAATGGGTTTGCTTAGTTTAACTATATAAATCAACTACCACCGATTCACAATTATCTAAATATTGTATTGCGAGGTGACATTGGTACTACTCCTGCTGAGTTACGTCGTGAGCTGACAGAAGTAAAATGTCATCAAGACAAAGCAAAAGCAGAAATTTTTGTTGGTGATAGTCGTCAAGGTTGGGTAGAGTCTTATCGAGCTTTGTTGGAGTTGTCAACAGATAAGCAGTTTTCAGGAAAAGTTAATGTGATCATTGACTTGAGTCATGTTAGACCTGCGGGAGAGCCTTTAAAGGGATTTGGAGGTGTTGCGAACCCGGTAAAATTAGTGCGACTCGTTGGCCACTAAGCTAGGAAACTAGATATAAATGGCCGTCCTTAGTCAACAAGTGAGGGAAACCTCGACTAATGGATAACTCTTATGATCTTGATGGTGAAATTCCATCCGCCTTGTTGTTAGGTTGACAGCGTAGGCCACAGGGTAGAGACTGAACATCAATCCCTGAAGCTGGCCTAAATGGGGTCAAAGCTTTAACTACCAAAAGAGTGAGACTTCTAGCAGAGATTGACAAGTGGACGAACAGGAAGGTAAGAAAACTCCCGTAACCGGGAACCATCCCAAAGGTAGCTGTGGGATGTAGGGCAATAAGCCAGGGGGTCAATGGGTAATATTATTAATTTGATATTATCAACAATCAGACAGAACCCTCCGGGAGAGTTTACCCCGCTAAATCAGTCGCAATAAAGGCATAAGGGAACGAGGAAACCTCTTTAAGACACCTGATAAAATAGGTCGATAAATTTAGGAAGCCATTCAAGGTTAGTCTGCACAAAGGTTGCAGGTCTTAAGGAGAGTAGGATTGGGTAAGAAGCATAATCATGCAGACGTACCCACTGTTAGACGTAATGTAAGGTAATAATTAGTAATGGAAAAGGCTAAAACACTAAAAAGAAGAATGGACAAGCCAGAATCCTTTTTAAGCGTGGCATGGGATACAGACGATATACCGGATAAAATTTGTGTTAATCCTAATCTGAAATGGAGAGACATAGATTGGAAAAAGGTTGAGAAGAATGTATTTAAGTTGCAAAAGTTAATTTACAGAGCATCCAGCCGTGGTGAGATCCGCAAGATGCGCAAATATCAAAAACTTCTGATCAAAAGTCATGACGCCTTGTTGCTAGCTGTTAGAAATGTGACCCAGGACAACCAGGGCAAGAAAACTGCTGGGATAGATGGGATCAAAAATCTACCTCCAATGCAGCGACTCCACTTGGTGGATTTGTTAAAATCACGTGACCTTAAAGCTAGCCCAACTCAGAAGGTCTCAATACCAAAAACTGGTAGAAACCAGAAGCGCCGGTTAGGCATTCACTCGCTGTACGACTTGGGACTGCAAACTTTAGTTAAGTTGGGCATGGAACCAGAATGGGAGGCTCACTTTGAAACTAATACCTATGGTTTTAGGCCGGGTCGGTCAACAGATGACGCTATTCAGGCGATTTACCTCAGTATCAACGACGAACCAAAATATGTACTGAATGCTGACATATCCAAATGTATGAGCGAAGTTAACCATCATGCACTGCTAGGAAAAATAGATAAATCTCCCTATAGACAATTAGTCAAACAGTGGCTAAAGTCTGGAGTATTTGACAAGAGTCAATTCGATCCACCTCTCTTGGAGTTAGGTACACCACAAGGAGAGGTAATTAGTCCCCTGCTAGCAAATATCGCTCTACACGGTATGGAAAAATGCCTACAAGACTTTGCTGAAACACTACCAGGAAATAAAAGGGATAATATACAAGCATTATCTTTAGTAAGATATGCCGGTAACTTTGTAATATTACACAAAGATATTGAGGTAGTAATGCAGGCAAAAGCTGTGGTACAGGAATGGTTAAATAACATAGGATTGGAACTGAAACCGGAAAAAACCAGAATTGCTCACACACTAGAAGAATATGAAGGGAACCAGCCCGGATTTGACTTTCTAGGATTCACAGTTAGGCAGTGGAAGGTAAAAACAAGCAAGCAAGGGTTCAAAACGCTGATCAAACCATCCAAACAGAGTATTAATACTCATTATCGGAAAATGGCAGAGGTATGTGATACTCATAAAAGTGCTACTGTCAAGGTATTGATAACTAAGTTAAACCCGATAATAAGAGAATGGGCTAACTACTTTTCAGCGGTAGTCAGTAATGACATATTTCAAAAGCTAGACCATCTCTTATTGAGGAGAATATGGCGATGGGCAAGCCGGAGACATTCTAATAAGTCAGCAGCCTGGGTGAAAGAGAAGTACTTTCCTCACAGAGAAGGAACCAAAAGTTGGGTACTTAAGGATGAGGAATATATACTAAATCTACACTCTGATGTGTCTATTATAAGACACGTTAAAGTTAAGGATAATAAATCGCCCTACGATGGTGACTGGATTTATTGGAGTAGTAGAATGGTTAACAGTCCAGGCATAAGGAAAGAAGTTTCGACTCTGTTGAAAAAGCAGAAAGGTAAATGCGCATTTTGTGGGCTAAGTTTCAGACCAACGGATACTATGGAGGTTTACCATGTCATTCCGAGGTCTGAAAAGGGTAATAGCACAAGCAAGAACAAAGAGTTATTACATCGACACTGCCACGATACTAAAACTGCACTAGAGAGGGAGACATCCCAGTCGGAAGATTGAATAAAGCTCCTGAAATACCAGAAGGATACCAATGGGTAGACAATATGGTAACTCTATAAAGCAGGGATGTACCTTTGAATTGGGGCGTCTAAGAGAGAAGCCGTATGAGGTGAAAGTCTCATGTACGGTTTTGAAGACGAGCAGGTTCAATAAAGGGTAACCGGAAATGAACTTGCTTAGTTTAACCCAGAATTATATGAACGTTGTGGGAACATTTTAAATCAAGCAGTTGGGCGACAATTAAATTCTGTGGAGTGTTGTTTGCTTATTGACGAAGCAGCAGTCACAATAGTTGCCGGGAATATTCGAAGATGTTTACCTGAAGGTGCTTTAGTACATACAGCTTCAGGGTTGGTAGCTATTGAAAAAATTCGGATTGGCGATCGCGTATTAACGAGCCAAGGATTTTATCCTGTGACCAACTTCTTTGACCAGGGTATTCAGTCTTTATGTCGTATTCAAACAGAAGATGGATATTTTGAATGTACTCCTGATCATAAAGTTGCTGTGCTACAAGATTTGTATGGTAACTATAAAATGATTAAGGCTAAAGACTTACAAGAAGGCGATCGCCTAATTTTTGTCCCTCAAGCAATACCGGGTACTCCCACTGAACTACCTGAGTTAAAAGCTGTTCCATCATCTGAGGCCAAACTCATAACGATACCCGCTCTACAGAGCGAAGTTGCTTATTTTCTAGGATACTTGTCTGGAAATGGATCGGTTGGTTCTGATGGAGGGCAAGTTAGGTTTCGAGTTTCCCAAGATAGTCCGGAAATTCTGGAGCGACTGATTAATGTTGCTCAAGAGTTTGGTTTGGAAACACATAGACTGAGAACGCTGGAACAATTTCAAACTCAAGCTTATGAACTTGAGTTAAATAGCAGCACTCTTAACAAATATCTGTCACAGTTTAAACAGCCATCTAACTCTGTTTGTATTCCTGAGTGTATTCTGATGGGAACAACAGAAATTCGTCAAGCTTATTTGGCAGGTTTAGTAGACGCAGATGGTTGTCATTCTCAGGGTATACTTTTAACTTCAGTTGACCAAGGCTTTCTGCGACAGGTGCAAGCATTATATGCATCTTTAGGAATCACTACAAGATTGTGTGGTTCGGTGCAAAAGCCAACTGGAACATGGGAAGGTGAGTTGGTAACTGTAAGTGAGGGTGGTTATGAAGCAGTAGAAAAACTGATGATGAATTACTCGACTCAGTTCCCAGTGCAAAAACCGAACCACCTTAAGTTTTTCCCAGACCAGGGGTTTCCAAAGGAAATGGTTAGACCTTTAGTAAAGACTTCTCAAGATCATTTGGGCAAAGTTCACAAGCAGATGATTTTTCCTTCTGTGAAAAAGTTTGTGGTTGATGCGACAGATTTAATTCCGGTGAAGGTGAAAAAGGTTGAGATGGATGTGAGGGAAGCATCAACTTATGATATTGAAGTTGCCAGTATTCATGAGTTTGTTTGCCAGGGAATTTTAGTTTCAAATTCAGCAGGTATCAGGCAGGGGAGTAATAGCGATCATATCTTTACTGTAGCGAAGGATAATCTCTGGCGACAAGATGAAAATGGTAACTGGGGTATCGATCCTAAAAGAGATGCTCTGCGAATGGCAAATCATACTCATGTTTTCCACTACAAACCAACATTAGAAGAATGTGTAGAGGCAGTGAGAAAACAGTTTTATTCTGGTGAAGGCGCCATTCAGTGGGCAGGTGAAGCGGTTGCTCGTGCTAATCGTGATCTACTTTTTACTCCAGAAATAAAGAGTGATTTCTTGAAAGCGTATGAAAAAAATAATGCTAAAAAGTGGTTTCAAGAACACTATCCAAATATTACTAATGATGAACTGGAACATCGGTTAGCGAGATTAGGACTTAACCCTTGTCATTCAGGGGATACTTTAGTATCTACAGACCAAGGTTTAATTGCAATTCAGGATTTAGTAGGTAAACAATTTCAAGCATTGGTAGATTTGCGTTCTATAGGTTTATCTGGTGTCAGGTTAACAGATGCGATCGCTTTTGCTACGGGAGTTAAAACTACCTACCAAGTTATTCTGAATAATGGAATGCAAATGCGATGTACTGGAGACCATCAACATTTTACTAGTCGAGGTTGGGTTAGTACTAGAGATTTAACTGATGATGACAATATTTATATTCAAGGAGGAGCGGGTCAATTTGGCAAAGGTACTATTTCTGTTGCTCAAGCTCAAATGCTTGGTTGGTGGTACAGGGATGGATATAATGTTAAGATAAAAGCTCGTAGTCATAGTCATGGCGGGAAGCAAGATTATTTTGCTACAGGGTTTGTTTTTGACCAGGATGACTATGAAACTGCCTACAATGTTGTTGAAAAAGCAGTTGCATCAATTACAGAAAGAGAATATGTAACTAAACTACATAAAGGAGTCTATGAATTCCCAACCCAATATCCTAAATTAGAAAAGTTTTTTGCTGATTTAGGTATAGTTGGAAAAGAAGAACTTCCTAATAATTTTCTTAGTCAATCTCAGGAAGTTTTAATTGGTTTTTTACAAGGAATTTTTAGTGCAGATGGCATAGTATATGAAGATTCAAGAAGAATCAAACTAACTATGGTTTCGGAAAAACTTCTCCAACAAATTCAATTAATTCTCTCTAATTTAGGAATTATTAGTACAGTTGGATTAGTTAGGGAAAAAGATTACATAGGTGTACCTTATAGGACTGTTAATGTAACTCATGAAGTTAGTTTATGCCGGGGTAGTTATGAACTATTGATTTCTAGTTTTAGCTTCAGTTTATTTCAACAATTAATTGGCTTTCCGCTATCGCCAAGTAAAAATGTTAAGGCTGAAAAATTGCTAGTACAAACGTTAGCTAATTATTCTGAGTCAACTATTAATTCTAAGTTCATATCAAAGGTGAAAAAAGTTGAAGAATTTGGAGAGGAAGTTGTTTATGATTTACATGTTCCTTTAACTAATTCTTTTATCGCTAATGGTTGTTTAACTCACAATTGCGGAGAAATTATTGGTTCAAATTTTCACTGTGTGAGCGGAGATACTCTATTAATTACTCGCGATAGTATTCACAAAATAAAAGATGTTGTTGGTCAAAAAATTGAAATTTGGAACGGCAAAAATTGGAGTCAAGTAATTCCTTTGAAAACAGGAAAAGACAGAAAATTATACCGGGTCAGATTTGGGGATGGTTCCTATCTTGATGTGACAGAATATCACAGATTTTTTGTGAAAGATCGGTTTGGTAAAAAGTATGAAGAAGTACAAACAAAGGATTTGCTAACTCATAGCAAATATGCTTTAGATGTGGAACCTTTTATCATAGATTATCATGATGGAGATTCTATCAATTTATCTTATGCTTATACATTGGGTGCGGCTCTAGGTAATGGAACCATAGACCAAAATAGTAATGGTAAAATTCGGGTTTATTCTCACAAAGCTGAATTAATTTTTGCTGGTAATAAATCACTGGAACGACAATATAATTATCTACCTTCTTTTGTGGATGTTATAGATTTAGGGTTTTCTGGAGAACTACTGCGTCGTCTACAAACTGAACCTGATGCTTTAAATACTATTGCTAGTTGGAATAAATCCGCTATTCTTGCTTTTATCGCAGGATTAGCAGATACAGATGGTTCTGAGACTAAAGGTAATGGAATTAAAATTTCTGTATCTGATTATGAACGAGCAAAAAGACTGCAATTATTGTTGACAAAATGTGGTATTCGTGCATCAGTCAATTTAATGGCAAGTCGCGGTTGTACTACAAATTTAGGAGAAAGAAATCAAGACCTTTACTATTTACAAATTACTGATTGTAGAGAAATTCCTTGTCAAAGACTAGATACAACTAAGGTGTGTGAAGCTAAATTTCAAGGTAAATATCAAACAATTCAAAATGTTGAAGAATTACCAGGATTACATGACACTTATTGTTTTGAAGAGCCGGAATTTCATAAAGGTGTTTTTGGCAATGCCTTGACAGGAAATTGTAATTTATCGGAAATTCATCTCAATCAAATTGAACCAAATAACTATAAAGAACAGGAGGAAGCTTTTACTGCTGGTGCCCTTTCTGTGGCAACTCTACTTAAGCATGAGTTCCTTGAACCTCGCTATCGTTATAGTCGAGAATTAGACCCTATTGTAGGAGTATCTTTTACTGGTTTATTTGACTTTTTTGTAAAAGCTTTTGGCATTGAATGGTTGCGTTGGTGGCAAGCAGGTCGCCCGGCAACAGCTCAAGGTCTGGAGTTTAAACAACAGGAGGCAAAATATTTAACTCGTTGGCGGGAAATAGTGCATCGGGTGGTGTGGGATTATTGCGATCGTCATAACCTTAAGCGTCCCAACCGTTGTACAACAGTTCAACCTTCCGGTTGTCTTGACAAAACAGCATTGAGAATATTTAACCAAGGTTTGCTCTATGCAGATGAAGTCGTCACACCTGGCAGTGGAGAAACAGTAGGATTAGGATTAACTGTTCGTAATGGTATTGGAGCTTCGACAGCGATCGCTAATCAACCAATGGAACTGGTAGAAATAAAACTGGCTAATGGCCGGAAATTACGCATGACTCCAAATCATCGGATGAGTGTCAAGGGTAAGTGGATACATGCTTGTAATCTTAAGCCAGGAATGTTGCTTGATTACAGTATTGGTGAATATCAAAAACGAGAAGATACTTTACTAATACCTTTACAGTTGGAAGATTATACAGAGGTTAACAACTCTCAAACTTTAGGTCATAACGGTGGTGTCTTGACAAAAAAAATCATGACTCCTGCAAGTATGACTTCAGACTTAGCTTACTTTTTAGGTTGTTTATTCGGCAATGGTTGCATTGTTCAAAACAAATATCAAGTTTGTTTTTATCATAGCAGACTTGATGTTTTGTATGGTCTCCAAGAAAAAGGCAAAAAATTATTTGGTATTAAAGGCAGTTTAAATGACTTTGCTAACGGTCGTTTTGAATTATGCTTTGCTTCTCGACAGTTATTCTACTGGCTGCACTTAAACCAGCTTGTCAAAACACAGAAAAGTGAAGATTTAGAACGAATACCTCTGAGTTTACGTCGCTCTTCACGAGTTACTTTGCTATCATTTTTCTGTGGTCTGATAGATACTAATGGATATGTTCCTCAGGATGGAAAACTATCCATAGCTTCAGCTAGCTCTGATTTTATTCACAACCTGCAACAAATAGGGGAATCTATCGGACTGTGTTTTAGTATATATCAGAATACTAAAGGGGAGAACTTACAAAATCAACACAATAATACATGGGGATTATGTTTGAGTCCTATGTTGTCTAATGTTGATGCTTTAGATTATCTCAACCATAACAGTATCAAATGTCAGGAAGGACCTGTAGTTATATCTAAGTGTGTGTTGAATTATTCACCATACAAAATTGAGTCTGTTAATATTGGTGCAGTGTGTGATTATTCTTATGATTTTGCCATTGAAGGTATAAATGATAATGACTCTTGGTATTGGCAAGGTGCTTTGAAATCACATAACACCAAGTCTCTGTTAACAAATGCTTCCCCTGGTTGGCATCCTCCTTTTGGGTTACGCTGGGTGCGACGGATTACTTTTGCGAAAAATGATCCCGTAGCATTAGCTTGTCTTGACTATGGTTATTCTGTAATTCCTGGGCAGTCAGGCAAAGATGAAAATGGAAATTTACTTAACGATCCTTTTGACGAACGGGCTAAAGAATGGTTAGTAGAAATTCCAGTACAGGTATCTTGGATAGATTTGCCTGGGGTTGAAGAGATTGCTATTGAGAAGTTTAGTGCTACTGCTATGTTTGATTTTTACATGGAAGTACAGAAAAATTGGACGACTCATAATAGTAGTAGTACCATTTTGTTAACTGAAGCAGAAATTGAACCTTTGGGCAAACGCATTTATGAAGCAATTCGCGATGATGAGGGTTATATTTCCTCAGCATTGTTAGCACGGTTTGATGCACCGTTCCCTCGGTTACCCTTTGAACATATCTCTAAGGATCAATATGAAAAAATGCAAGAGGATGTGTTACAACGACGTAAGTCTCATAATTTCTCCGAGTTGATGAATGGTTATGTGTTAGCGAGTGAGTTACCAGAGACAGGACCTCAAGATCCTGCTTGTTCTGGGATGGTTTGTGAGTTGAAGGGTTTAGAACCCGAAATTCATTAGAGCTAGAGGTGAAAAAGAATGTCGTAGTGCATCTAGCTCTAAAATGTAAGTAAAAAAACCTTTGAAAGGGGGCAAAAGGGGAATTTCTCTCCCCCTTTTTTTTTCTTTATATTGAGAAGGATTATTATAATTCAGTTTGCCAGGGTAAAAAATAAAAAAATCAACTATAAGACAAATTTAAAATTCAGCTCCAATACTTTATAGTTATTTTATATTTGACAAATTGTCTTTTGACAAAAAATTTAGAGAGAAATTAGGATTCCTTTATTAGAAATTTTTATCAATTTGAGGATTTGTCAAGATGAACTCAATCTTAAAAAAAGCTACAGAATCAATAGAAATCAACCAAAATTTGCAGCAAGTGCGACAGCAGAAAAGATTAATGGTAATTGACACGAGAGTGGAAAATTATCGCCAGTTAACTACAGGAGTTACTCCAGAAACAAAAGTAGCTTTAATTGACCCTAAGCGTGATGGTATAGAACAAATTACCGAACTTTTATCTAATTACCCAACTAATAGTTTACATATTGTTTGTCACGGCGACCCTGGCATTTTATATTTGGGAAAAACACCAATAAGCGAGCAGAATCTTCCCAAATATACCGGATATCTCCAAGAATGGGGAATTGTCGATATATTACTCTATAGTTGTAATATTGCCAGTCAATCAGATAACTTGCTCCAACTTTTACATAAATTCACTGGAGCCAATATTGCTGCTTCAAAACATCAGGTGGGCAACCCATTAAAAGGGGGAACTTGGGATTTAGAAAGCCGCATTGGTTCAGTTGCTTCAGAGATAGCTTTTTTACCACAAGTTATTCAAGATTATCCTGGAGTATTTCACGGGTTACAATTTTATGTCGGTCAAGATGAAACAGGTAAAGTCAGAGCCTATCTTGGCAAAGATGATAGGGTGAGTAACGCCTACACCAATATATTTTCTGATGACTATCTCACTTTAAGTCCAGTTGGGATTTGGGATGACCGGGAAATAGAAGAAAAAGATACTGCCTTTGACTATCGTTATACTAATAACGCATCCTATTTTCCAGGCTTTACACCACAGATAGATATGTTCTATGAAACTCCTGTAGACGGGAGTCCTGCTGATGATTCTTTCGATCGCGAACGCAATACCTATTTCCAAGTCAACTTTCTAGATGAGCTGAAGGTATGGAATGGTGAAGATTTTGTGGCTACAGGTGGAGAGGTGATGACCTGGTCTCAAGAAAACTGGGATGTTAATGATAAAGGTGAATGGTATGCAGAATTTGCCAATGAAGTCACCACAGGGGAAGGTGTTGTAAAGGGAAAACCTTACTATTATGCAGTATATGACGAACCAGGTAATGACCACTGGCATTACGTCATGGAGTTACAGGAAGGAACTTCACCTACAGGTATTGATGACGGGCTTTACTTGTTGCCAATTGAGGTTGAGACTAATATTCCTGATAGCATTCCTTCCGATCCTGTTTATATTCTCTACAATCAAAACCTCTCTGCTGCCCCCGATGTAGACCAAGATACTATTCTGGCCGCTCAAAATTATCTGCTAGAAGAGTACGGAATGACTGAACCTGCTCAAGAATTTAAAGCTTTCTTAGATAGCAGTCAAAATGGAGTAGATTCAGATGCTACAGGACTTGCAACTTTTAGCCTGAATGCAGAACAGACAGAAATAGAATATACCATTGAATTAAATGGACTTGACCTAATTGAAGATCCTGTAAAGCGTACAGCTGAGAACGCCATTACCGAAATTCACTTTCACCACCGCGGCTACGGCACTGATGGCAGTCACGTTTTGAACGTCTTTGGGACACCATCGGAAGATGATGATAACATTGAGATTGATTACGAAAATGAAAGGATTATAGGTAAGTGGGATTGGTCTGATGCTGCTGCCAATTTTGCTCGCCATTCTGAGCCTAAATCTGATGGTGTTTATGGTGACTGGAAAGCTCCTAAATTAGAAATTGAAGTTGTTGAAGCCTACAATAATGGTGCTTTAGGCATCAAATTGCGAGATGAAGAACCTGAAGATAAACTCAACATTTTTGAGGGAACTCAGCTCAACTTTGACAACGGTGCCAGGGTTAAAATAACAGAAAACATTACCATATCTAAGGCAAAAAGTAGTATAGTTGAAGCAAGCATTCTGGAAGGGGGCGATATTCCAGCTGGGGAAATAGCCATTCTATCTCCTGCTCAAATGCCGGGAACTACTCCCGTTACGACTTCTCTATTCAACTTATTTCATGGCAACCTCTACGTTCAGGTGCATACCAACCAAAATCCTGAACCTGGTGATATTCGGGGCCAAGTATTACCTGTGAGAACTTTAGCAGATGCCGAAGATGATGTACTTTCTGGCGGTACAGGTAATGAATTATTTGAATTGGATGCCGCTGATGTAGGAGGTATTGAGATTGAAGAATTGGCTGGTCGCGAAACTTTGACTCTTGAAGGTATGGAAACTTCTATGTCAAATTTGCATAGAGAAGATAACGATCTAATTATAGATGTTAACCAAGATGGCAGTTTCCAAACAGCGGAAGACCTGACCCTCAAAAACTTTTTTGCAGACGAAGTAGGAGTAGTTGGCAAAGGCTATATTGAGTTAGTTGATGAGATTTCTGGTAATGAAATTTTAAGAGGTGTTTCTTCTAGTGGGAAGGATTTAGTCCATGGAACTTCAGAAGACGATATTCGGCAAGGTAAGGGGGGTAATGATGTTATTTCTGGCTTTGGTGGTAATGACGAACTCTATGGTAACCGGGGTGATGATCTTCTCAAAGGTGGTGATGGTAACGATATTCTCAAAGGTGGTTATGAAAACGATACTTTAAAGGGGAATAGTGGTAATGATACCTTAATTGGTTGGCAAGGTTTCGATATTTTGCTTGGTGGCAGTGGAGAAGATAATCTGAAGGGTGGTATCGGTCGCGATCGCCTGAATGGAGGAAAGGATGACGATCTGCTCAGTGGTGGAGCGAGTCAGGATAAATTTATCTTTGCTGCCAATAAAACATTTAGTGAAGCAGATTTAGGTGTGGATGAAATTACTGATTTTGTATCTGGCCCAGATAAAATTATCTTGGATGTAACAGTGTTCACTGCCATTAAGACTACTCCTGGAGAAAGTCTAGATGAAGGCGAATTTGCTGTGGTGGATAATGAAACTGATGTATTTAGCGCTGATGCTACGATCGTTTATAACTCAGCCAATAGTACATTATATTATAATCCTAATGGAGTTGAAAATGGCTTGGGAGATGGGGGTAGCTTTGCCCTGTTATCTAATGAAGCATCTTTGAGTGCAGATGATTTCCTAGTCAGAGCTTGAGGGAATTTGAGCAGTTGAGAGCAGTTTTCATGAAGTATGAGTACAGAGATGTTGGCACTCAGCAGGAGCTATGTAGTCTGCAAAAGTGAAAACTGCTCCTAGGAAAATATTCAAGGTGTCATAAAAATTGATGGTAGTCCTGTAAAAGTAATAATAAAATTAGAACATCCGGAGATTTTATGGTCTCTAATTACAGGATTTTTCATGTTAGTAGACCACAGTAGGGACGCTTTTATGCAACTTCCCTACATGTAAGGTCCCTAAAAGGTTGTGGTTATGGCGTGTAGTTGACAATTTGAAAAGGGCTGTAATGAACCGATAGCAAATCATTCATTTGTTAGCCTAGAAGACTTAGAAGAAGTTTGGTTTGAGTGTTGTCCAATAGTTTTCAAAGAGCAGTTTCTCTGAAAAGCTATCACCTAGGACTATTGGAGGCTAAAAATTCAAGCTGAATTAATCCGATGCTACCGGATTTGATCTTAAACCTCTCCAAAGATTCTCAAGCATTTACTATAATATTAATCATCAAAAATTTTGCTATACTTAGATTGTATATTTTTAAAGATTATTTATTGATGTAGTTGTATTTTTAAGGTTTTATCTGTGATTTATCCTGTTATTTTACGAACTATCAAGAATAGCATTACTTTCGATAAATAGTATAACTATCTTTTAGGGAGCGATCGCTGTTCTCCTCCAGATAGTAGAT
This sequence comes from Trichodesmium erythraeum IMS101, assembly GCF_000014265.1. Lineage (NCBI taxonomy): Bacteria > Bacillati > Cyanobacteriota > Cyanophyceae > Oscillatoriales > Microcoleaceae > Trichodesmium > Trichodesmium erythraeum. Next base: position 665,577 of record NC_008312.1, on the reverse strand, counting down.
AGTCATTTTTGAGAGGTTTTGGAGTATTCGAGATAATTATTGTTAATTATTTACCATCTTTCTTTATCCAGTTTTTTTCGGCGTTGGTAGATAGCGGGATGAATCTATTTCAAAAAATAGCTTCTTGGTTTATAATAGTTAACGTCATTAAAACCTGTGATAGTTCAACCTATGTAATATCCTGACTATGCCTGCCAGCATATCCGCAAAAATTGCCATTGACGAGGCAAGCAGAACTATATTTGCGTTGCTTGTAGCCGTCAGTTCATCGAACCTTCTCACCCACGAGGATACAGCGATGATATCAAGAGGCTGTGCTTGAGAATATACATTAACGGTATGGGTATTAGAAGAATTGCCCGGGTGACAGGGATTACACATCCAACTATTATCAATTGGATCAAACACTCCGGGGAACGCTTACCTGATACCTACGACCCAGAACAACTGCCTCAAGTAGGAGAACTTGATGAACTCGAAACTTTTGTTATTTATAGAACCTATTTGGGATCTTTTTGCCGTTCAGGCGATCGCCAATCTCTTAAGCATAAGTCTAACAAAACAAAGATTAATCTTGGTGGTGGCATTCTCAAGAGTTCTTTCAAAGTTTTTGACTAAACTCTTACATCTTTCCATCCAAGAATTAGTTCTTTCAATGACCCATCTAGCTTTGACGGGTACAAAACCCCTTTGTCCCTGCTTCTTCTTCGAGGGCTTTCGAGGGCTTAGGTGAGAGCTTAAACCGAATCTTGGTCATAATCGCTGGATAAATTTTTTTCAACTCAATCGTTAATTTTTCCGGGTGATATCCGTATGTCTGAAGAATAGTGATTTTAGGAATATTGACAGGTTTAGATTTGAAGTAATTAATATTGTCAGACAACATTTCAATTAATCCCACATCATCAGAGACTGATGCTTTAGTACAATGAGTAAAAAAAGGAAAACCGAGGCTATCTACTGCTAGATGCCGCTTGATTCCATTAGTACTCTTGTAAAAGCAAAATCCTTTCGACTCTGTACTTGCATTACAAGTATTTTTGACTGCTTGTGAGTCAATGATGATTAAAGTTGTCCCGGAGCGCTTTTTTTTTTACCTTTTGACGCAGTTGTCCATGTAAAACATCTCTAATCTTCTCAATTACCCCTTCCAATACGCCATTGTTTGTAGTGCCAAAATACCGTCGAATAAGGAGGTAAATCCTTGGGTAAATCACACCAGTTACAACCATTCTTAAGTTGGTAGAGAACACCATCCAATATTTCTCTTTTAGTCCATTTGGGGGGTTTAGTTCTTTTCTTTTTGGGTAACAGGGGTTCAATTATAACCCACTCCTCATCTGTCAAGCTACTAGAATATGGCATTTTCTATCCATTATAGTCTTTCAGAAAGATCCCAAATGGCTTCTATAAGAAAAACAAGGTGTGGTTGTGGACTGCAGTAGAACATTTTCGTCTGGGAATCCTAGTTTTGGTAGTAGGAAACCACAGCGCTGATACTTTTCAACCGTTATGGCAGGCAATAGTCTTTGCATCAAGAAACCAGGTTTTTCAGATATACCTGGTTTCTAGGATAAATAGATATATATTACTACTTACTGACTTTTGTGGGTTGCAAAAGGCTCACTAGATAACCATCTGGAGTGCGCATTGCTGCTACTTTCCCGAATGATGGTTCCCGAACTCTTCCCTCTAATTTAGCCCCCATCGGCTCCAAAGCTGCGATCGCCCCTTGTACATCATCTACATGAAAACTAAGAATCGGAGAATCACTGCCTTGTGGATTTTCCGCTGCATGGAGAGCAATAGTCGTACCGTTCGCATCTAGTTCTGCCCAGCCCGGACTAGCAGTTTTAACCGTTAGTCCCAAGCCTTCCGAGTAAAACTTTACTGATGCCAGTACATCTTTTACCATCAACATCACGTGCTTAAATTCTACAGTCATTGACTATCTCCTTAAATAGCGTTAGCACCCATTATATTTCGTATTATAACATTCTTTATAGTGATATTTTAATGTTGACTTTCTGCTTCCACCAGAACTGTCAGCAGCAGGACTTCCATAGATATTAACTCTTATATTAACTCTTAAGCAGACTGTATTTCTTAAATTGATACTCTCACTCAAATCGCGGTCTATATTTTGTTTGTTATTAAGTTTGAGCTTTGTTTTGATGCATTTCATGTATGCATGAGGGAAGTTTCTTTAAATAATATATTTTTAATTACATTATATCATCATTCTTTGATTAAGTCAATGCTCCACCAGGGCCAAGATAAATATAAGTAAAGCTTATATTTTTATTTTTTTACTTTTAGTTTTTTCATGTATAAGATTAGTGAATTAAGTCAAATCAATCAAAGTACTGCTATCATATCTCAGAGGCTATGGGGTTAGCGGAACGGATTTCTATCCCCCAGTATTGCAGATGCAACATCGCTACTTTCATCCACCTTTTATAAGCATTTAATAGCTGAATGCTTACAGAATAGTAGCATTAATTTTAGTATGAATCATACTTTATGGCGAAAAAGAAAGCCAGAAAAAACTGGATAAAGATGGTAAATAATTAACAATAGAGTTGTTAGGAATTAGGGAAAAAAATGGTTAAAGCCCTGATAATTTGAAGTTTCAGAGTGCTTTTATGTCCCAACTAGCAAAAACTTTATATAGTAAACTTTTGAGCATTTTACATTTTCCCATACCCAACAACTCTAATAATAATTTTGAATACTCCAAAACCTCTCAAAAATGACTATCTACTATCTGGAGGAGAACAGCGATCGCTCCCTAAAAGATAGTTATACTATTTATCGAAAGTAATGCTATTCTTGATAGTTCGTAAAATAACAGGATAAATCACAGATAAAACCTTAAAAATACAACTACATCAATAAATAATCTTTAAAAATATACAATCTAAGTATAGCAAAATTTTTGATGATTAATATTATAGTAAATGCTTGAGAATCTTTGGAGAGGTTTAAGATCAAATCCGGTAGCATCGGATTAATTCAGCTTGAATTTTTAGCCTCCAATAGTCCTAGGTGATAGCTTTTCAGAGAAACTGCTCTTTGAAAACTATTGGACAACACTCAAACCAAACTTCTTCTAAGTCTTCTAGGCTAACAAATGAATGATTTGCTATCGGTTCATTACAGCCCTTTTCAAATTGTCAACTACACGCCATAACCACAACCTTTTAGGGACCTTACATGTAGGGAAGTTGCATAAAAGCGTCCCTACTGTGGTCTACTAACATGAAAAATCCTGTAATTAGAGACCATAAAATCTCCGGATGTTCTAATTTTATTATTACTTTTACAGGACTACCATCAATTTTTATGACACCTTGAATATTTTCCTAGGAGCAGTTTTCACTTTTGCAGACTACATAGCTCCTGCTGAGTGCCAACATCTCTGTACTCATACTTCATGAAAACTGCTCTCAACTGCTCAAATTCCCTCAAGCTCTGACTAGGAAATCATCTGCACTCAAAGATGCTTCATTAGATAACAGGGCAAAGCTACCCCCATCTCCCAAGCCATTTTCAACTCCATTAGGATTATAATATAATGTACTATTGGCTGAGTTATAAACGATCGTAGCATCAGCGCTAAATACATCAGTTTCATTATCCACCACAGCAAATTCGCCTTCATCTAGACTTTCTCCAGGAGTAGTCTTAATGGCAGTGAACACTGTTACATCCAAGATAATTTTATCTGGGCCAGATACAAAATCAGTAATTTCATCCACACCTAAATCTGCTTCACTAAATGTTTTATTGGCAGCAAAGATAAATTTATCCTGACTCGCTCCACCACTGAGCAGATCGTCATCCTTTCCTCCATTCAGGCGATCGCGACCGATACCACCCTTCAGATTATCTTCTCCACTGCCACCAAGCAAAATATCGAAACCTTGCCAACCAATTAAGGTATCATTACCACTATTCCCCTTTAAAGTATCGTTTTCATAACCACCTTTGAGAATATCGTTACCATCACCACCTTTGAGAAGATCATCACCCCGGTTACCATAGAGTTCGTCATTACCACCAAAGCCAGAAATAACATCATTACCCCCCTTACCTTGCCGAATATCGTCTTCTGAAGTTCCATGGACTAAATCCTTCCCACTAGAAGAAACACCTCTTAAAATTTCATTACCAGAAATCTCATCAACTAACTCAATATAGCCTTTGCCAACTACTCCTACTTCGTCTGCAAAAAAGTTTTTGAGGGTCAGGTCCTCCGCTGTTTGGAAACTGCCATCTTGGTTAACATCTATAATTAGATCGTTATCTTCTCTATGCAAATTTGACATAGAAGTTTCCATACCTTCAAGAGTCAAAGTTTCGCGACCAGCCAATTCTTTAATCTCAACACCTCCTACATCAGCGGCATCCAATTCAAATAATTCATTACCTGTACCGCCAGAAAGTACATCATCTTCGGCATCTGCTAAAGTTCTCACAGGTAATATTTGGCCCCGAATATCACCAGGGTCAAAATTTTGCTTTGTTTGTACCTGAACGTAGAGATTCCCATGAAATAGGTGAACTAGAGAAGTAGTCACGGGAGTAGTTGCCGACCTTTGAGCAGGAGGTAAAATAGCTATTTCCCCATCCAAAATATCATCTCCTTCTAGGAGACTTACTTGAGCAGTGCTGCTTTCTTCCTGAAATTCCTGAAATATAGTGATATTTTCTGTGAACTCAACTGTAGTACCGTTCTCAAATTTAAGTTTAGTTCCCTCAAAAATGTCAAGTTCATCTTGAGGTTCCCCATCTTGCAGCTTGATACCTAAAGTACCATTACTATTATCGTAAGCCTCAATAACTTCAATTTTTAATTCAGGGCTTTTTCTATCACCATAAGTGCCACCAGATTTCGGCTCAGAATGGCGAGTAAAATTGGTAGCAGCATCAGACCAATCCCATTTACCTGTAATCGTTTCATTTTCGTAGTCGATCTCAATATCATTGTCATCTTCGGACGCCACCCCAAAGATATTAAAAACGTGATCCCCATTAATACCATAGTCGCGGTGGTGAAGGTTGATTTTGGTGACTGCATTATCAGCTGTACGTTCTGCAGGGTCTTCAATTAGATCGATTCCATTTAATTCAATCGTATATTCTATTTCTGTCTGGTCTGCATTCAGCCTAAAAGTTGCAATTCCTGTAGCATCTGACTCTACTCCATCGTTTTGACTGCTATCTAAGAAAGCTTTAAATTCTTGAGCAGGTTCAGTTATCCCGAAGTTTTCCAGCAAATAGTTTTGAGCCTCCAGAATAGTATTTTGGTCTGCATCTGGGGCGGGAGAGAGGTTTTGATTGTAGAGAATATAAATAGGATCGGAAGGAATACTATCAGGAACGTTAGTCTCAACTTCGACTTCCAAGAGGTAAAGTCCGTCATCAATACCTGTAGTTGAAGTCCCTTCCTGTAATTCCATGATGTAATGCCAGTGGTCTCTACCTGCCTCGCGAATTTCTGAATAATAGTAAGGTTCTCCCTTTACAACACCTTCCCCTGTGGTGACTTCATTTACCAATTCCCTGAATTGATCTTCGTTGATGACTGACTTTTTTTGTTGAGACCAGGTCATTACCTCTCCACCTGTAGCCACAAAATCTTCACCATTCCATACCTTCAGTTCATCTAGAAAGTTGACTTGGAAATAGGTATTGCGTTCGGGAACGAAAGAATCATCGGCGGGACTCCCGTCTAAAGGAGTCTCATAGAACATATATGCCTGTGGTGTGAACCCTGGAAAAGAGGATGCATTATCAGTATAGCTATACTCAAAGGCAGTATCTGATTCTGGTACTAATCGCTGATCCGAAATCCCAACTGAACCTAAAGTGAGATAGTCATTAGAAAATATGTTTGTGTAGCCGTTACTCACCATATCATCTTTGCCAAGATAGGCTCTGACTTTACCTGTTTCATCTTGGCCAAGATAGAATTGTAAGCCGTGAAATACTCCAGGATAATCCTGAATAACTTGTGGTAAAAAAGCTATCTCTGAAGCAACTGAACCAATGCGACTTTCTAAATCCCAAGTTCCCCCTTTTAATGGGTTGCCTACCTGATGTTTTGAAGCAGCAATATTGGCTCCAGTGAATTTATGTAAAAGTTGGAGCAAGTTATCTGATTGACTGGCAATATTACAACTATAGAGTAATATATCGACAATTCCCCATTCTTGGAGATATCCGGTATATTTGGGAAGATTCTGCTCGCTTATTGGTGTTTTTCCCAAATATAAAATGCCAGGGTCGCCGTGACAAACAATATGTAAACTATTAGTTGGGTAATTAGATAAAAGTTCGGTAATTTGTTCTATACCATCACGCTTAGGGTCAATTAAAGCTACTTTTGTTTCTGGAGTAACTCCTGTAGTTAACTGGCGATAATTTTCCACTCTCGTGTCAATTACCATTAATCTTTTCTGCTGTCGCACTTGCTGCAAATTTTGGTTGATTTCTATTGATTCTGTAGCTTTTTTTAAGATTGAGTTCATCTTGACAAATCCTCAAATTGATAAAAATTTCTAATAAAGGAATCCTAATTTCTCTCTAAATTTTTTGTCAAAAGACAATTTGTCAAACATTAAGTAACTATAAAGTATTGGAGCTGAATTTTAAATTTGTCTTATAGTTTTTATTTTCCATTTTTTATCTTTGCAAACTAATACCAGGAAGATAAATTTTTGCTATAAATTTTGCTATAAATATTTACGCTACCACTATTGACTCATGAGAGTAAAGCAACCTTTTTAACCAATATCATGAGATAAAATAGAGTCAGCAATTTATATGGCTAAATCTGGTAGTTGCGTGGTATCAAGATTAGTAATAGCTGTTCCCTTTGGTTTTAATCCCGCACGTTCCTCGATATAACTAAGATATATCTGGTTGACACTCTCTAATATCTGTCATCCTATAACTACAGTTATCCAAACTATTGAAAACAGTACTTTTAATAGTGCAAAAAAGATTAATTGCAAATAGAATAGTTGCATGATCTTTGGAATGGTCAGGCCTTATTGCCATAGTTTTAATTTTGATGCGCTCGTTGTAGTAATAGCACTTAGCTTTTTTATAGGTAAGGTTTTCCTTCATCTGGATAAATTCATCCTAGGTACCTATTACCCACGTATTTGTTGGGAGTTTTGTCTCAATCATATTATGTATAGTTATTTCCAATTTTTTAACTTCTATAGCTCGCGGGGTGACAAGCTAGTTAAAAGCTATATATACAAAAGGATTTACCTTCAGGAACTGAAGAATATTTCAACAAAAAGAAAACACTTATTGAGAAATGTTGGGGTGTAGTGCGTTCAAAGAAAGAAGGCATTACACCCCCTAGCTAAGTTAAATTATTATTCAAGTAGTACTGAAGAATAATATTATGAAAAAACTCACTTTTAAATTAATCGTTAATCAAAAAATATAGTCTAATTCACTACTATATTCATCGCTTTGATCCCCATCTAATAATATAGAAATTTATTATAATTAAGCCTCATTAAAATTTCTACTAATTTCCCAGTAAAATCATAATTTATTGCCCAATAAATACAAGATAATCCTACAAAAAACTAGTTTTTTTCTTTATTTATTTCTTGTTAACCTTTTTTATTAGTTATCAATATATATTATTGAACTCCTTTATTTTTAATTTTTTGTCCTTTTAAAAAACTAGTTGTGTATAAAATAGCTATTAATAAAATTAAATTATTCAGTCTTCTTTCATTAGCTTTAGCTGCTTTTAAATTAGAATCACCCCTTTTATAATCCTTAAACATTGCTTCTATCCTGATTCTCTGGCCATAGTTTTTTTTACTTTAACTACAGATGATAAAGTTGATTTTTTTTGTCTCAAAATAAAATATATATCTTGTTTTTAATATTTTTTCAACCAATAGTATAGAAAAATACTATGGGGATCTTTATTTGTAGTTATAGTTACTTTATGTACTTTCAATAATTTTAACACAGGGCGAATTACTCTTTTTTATTTCGCTTACTTTATAATTTTATTGGTAGGAAAAAATAACTACTTGATTTTGATATTTGTACGTTTTTATGTACTAATAATATTTGTAATATTACTACTTAAGATGGGCTCATTTTTTGCTGAATATGGTTTTGATAAAAGCCTAATATATTCACTTTTATTTATTTTTATTTGTAATTACCAACCCTTTTTTATCATATTTTTAACTATTTCAAAAAACTTTTAAAATGAATAAAAAATTAACTCAAAATTTTGGGGTATAGTGCTTTCAAAGAAGGAACGTACTATACCCCAACATTTCTCAATAAGTATTTTCTTTTTGTTGAAATATTTTTCAGTTCCTAAACGCAAAATATTCTATATATAGCTTTCAACTAGCTTGTCACCCCGTGAGAGCTCATACCATGATAAAAATTGGATAAAAATTGCATTTGGGTCAGTCTATATGTGTAAGTGGACTGACTTTGTTTAGCATAAAATGTAACTGATGGCCATAGTCTACTGATTGAAATAAAAATTAACTAAAATTGGGGGAGAAGGGGTGGGCTTGCTTCGCAAACCCACCCCTCCTCTAAGAATGATTATCATGATCTGACTCGAAAAATCCATATTTTCTACAGAGCTTTAATCCAAGAAACCCTTATCCCAAAGTAGCTTTGAAGTACTTGTCACCCCGTGAGGTGAGCATTCCTACAATATGTCGTTTCCTACAAGGACACAAACGCTCCTCACAAAAAAACTAAGCACAGTTCTCAGGTTAAAACTAAAGCTTTACAGGAGTCAAGAAAGGACAAACTTGTTTCCATTGGTGGCCTCAAACTAGGGCTGTTCAATTATAAACGATCGCCGGAACATAATATTAGGTGGTTGGCGAGCACCATGCATTTAGCTATCAATCTGAATATATATCTATACTGTAATAATTGTGGCTTTATTATAAGTAATCATCCGAACATAATATAACCTCATCTGTTTTCATTCTACACCCCATCTATCTCTGCTTAGAGCTCTAAAAGCCTCTCATAATAAACTATCGCGCTATTTTTTTCTAAACCTTCAATAGACAACAAATTTTAGAAAGAAACAGCCCCCCCTAAAAGAGTAGGGGAGGGTTAACTTTTGACTTGTGTAAGCCCAAGATTAACTACCAATACCCAACCTACCAGCTAAACCTGGAGTTAGAGGAAACAAAGTAGCGATCGCAAAAAATAAAGCCAACAAACACAAACCTGCCCGACCATCATCCGGTTCTACCAATTCATTTAAACAAGGCCGTTCTAAATTTCGCTGTAATACCAAAATAATAATCGCCCAATACAACGCCAAAGGATTAACCAAAGAAGCAAATACCAATACTATAAAAGTAAATAATGTTGCTCTACCTGCCACTTTCCGACCATAAATTGCTTGCAGAATTCTACCACCATCTAACTGACCTGCTGGCATCAGATTAATTGCTGTAATAACTAAACCCAACCAACCTATAATTGCTAGTGGGTGAATATCTACTATACTCTGATGTACTGCCGGACCTAAAATCACCCGTGCTAAAGTTCCTACCAAAACAGAAGCTTTAAAAAATTCTGATGGCATCTGAAACAGACTACCTTCATGGGAAAGTAACAAACCCCCTAATAGCATTGCCAAAGAAATTATTCCTCCAACAGCAGGTCCGGCAAAAGCCACATCAAATAGAACTTTTCGGTTAGGGAGTATTGACTCGAAACGGTTAACCGAACCAAAACTACCAATTTGCCAAGCGGGCAGAAAAAACGGCCAACTAAAGCGAACATTGTGAAGTTTTGCTAAAACTTGGTGAGCAATTTCGTGACCACCCAAAACTATCCACAGACCAATTACAATGGGTAATGCTTCTTGATATCTCATGGGTTGGTTGAAAAAGTCAAACCCCAACAATAACCCACCCGCTTCAAAACTGGTGGCAATAGTCGCAAGTAATAGAATAACTGCCAGAATTTTTTGGGATGTAGTGGCAGGTAATGGGTCATTTTTGCTTGGTAAAAGAATTACTACTGGTTTAGCTTCTGGACTTTCCAATAAAAATAGTCTGTAGCGATCGCCAAGTTTTTCGGCCAATTTTGCTGATAATTTAGTATAAACCTTTTCTATATCTCCCCGTAAATTACCCTTGAAAATAGCTCCTTCTTGATAGGGGATAGTTTCGGTAATAAAAAAGGTATCAATACCAAAAATGTCTTTTACTTTTTGTAAGTCTTCAGTGGAAATAGGAAGAAATTCTAGAGTTTCTTCTTTTTTCTCTTCCCTATTTACTAATTCAGTTTTCTCTTCACTAGAAGACTCTTGTAAGGAGTTACTAATAGGTTTAATATCAGGTTTATTTTCTGTTTCTTGAGCTGCTATTATTCGTAATTGCCAACCCAAATAGATGTACAATCCTGTACAAGCCACTAACATAAATAGAATCAATACTAAATTCAGATAAATTCCCGCAGCAAATAGAACAAAAAACACTAGCCAAGGTGTCATTAATACTACTGATTGTAACCAACCTAAAATGCCAGTTTTTCCATAAGGCCTAGCCCTGTAGTATCCCCAGCCCAGAATTCCCATAGCAATTAAAGCTACTATTATTGTAGTCGTATTTTCGGATGTTGTATACATAATCTATATGAGAGTATAAAGTTAAAAGTCAAAAGTAATAGTTTTCCTATAGATATATAGAAAAATTATTTTATTCTCGAAATAAATAGCTTCCTTGTTTATTTTTTTTATTGTTTATAACTATTGTTTGAATAATTTAAAAACTTAATTTTTTACTACTATGATTGTTTTGTTTAAATAGTAGATAATAATTCCAGTTTGGATTAGTATATATTTGCCTAATTACTTACCCCAATAAAATCTTCTTAATTAATTTATTTTTAACTTCAGATATTGCTGATAATAATTAAGTGAATCATTATTTTATCTTTCTAGAAAAATGATTATATCAACTTACTCCTGTCGTAACTTTTCCGTAGTTTCTGAGTTAACATGAACATGACTCCAATTCTTGGTAGGTGTATAATTTGGATCTAGTTTAATTGCTTGATCATAATCAGCGATCGCTTCCCTACTATCTCCAGCTTTTCGCAGTACATTTTCCCGACTATAATAAGCTTTTGGATGACTTGAATCTATTTTAATTGCCTCATTATAATCAGCAATTGCTCCCTCATAGTCTTCTAATTTATCTTTAGCATCACCCCTATAAATATAAGCATCTATATGACTGGAGTCTATATCTATTGCTCGATCAAACTCTGCTAAAGCTGATTGATAATCTTGTTGTTCATATTTAGCTAATCCCCGCTGATAAAAATCATTAAATTCTATCTGCTCATTTTCGATTTTTGTAAATATTTCTGTGGGATTTTCCTCAAGATTAACCAAACTTAAATTTATTAGAGAATTATTTACTATACTACTTGCTGCTAAAACCTCTTTTCTTGCCCATTTATCTGCTGCCAAAATATCATCTAGACTAGGATTTTCTTGATAATTTGAATTATGCTTTTCACAGACATATTCAATCAATTTTGGAATATCCAAAAATGCTATTTTTTCTTCTAAAAACAATGCTACAGCCTGTTCATTTGCAGCATTCAAAACTCCAGGCATAGAACCACCCATACGACCAGCTGTATAAGCTAACTGAATGCAAGGATATTTCAAATTATCAGGTTCCTTGAAAGTCAAACTTCCAGCTTTAACTAAATCTAACTGTTTCCAATCAGTATAAATTCTTTCCGGCCAAGATAAAGCGTAAAGCAAAGGCAAACGCATATCCGGCCAACCTAGTTGAGCTAAAACAGAAGTATCTTGTAACTCAATTAAAGAGTGAATTATGCTTTGAGGATGAATTACTATATCAATATTATCATAATTCAATCCAAACAAATAATGAGCTTCAATAACTTCCAAACCTTTATTCATCATTGTAGCAGAATCAACGGTAATTTTCTTACCCATTGACCAGTTAGGATGTTTAATAGCATCTGCCACTTTTACTTTTGATAATTTCTCAATCGGCCAATCTCGAAAAGCACCACCAGAAGCAGTTAAAATAATTCTGCGCAAACCCTCTAATGGTAAACCTTGAAGACATTGAAAAATTGCTGAATGTTCTGAGTCTGCTGGTAATAATTTGACTCTATATTTTTCAATTAAAGGATTAACAACTGGACCTGCTGCAATAAGTGTTTCTTTATTTGCTAAAGCAATATCTTTGCCTGCTTCAATAGCAGCAATAGTAGGCAATAAACCAGCACAACCAACAATACCAGTTACGACTACTTCTGATTCCCCATATCTAGCTACTTGTATAACACCATCTTGGTCAGCAACCAATATAGGCTGAGGCTGCAAGTCAGCAATGGCCTCTTGTAGTTCCCTAAATTTGGACTTATCATTAATAGCAACAATTTGAGGGCAAAATTGTCTGACCTGTTGGGCTAATATTTCTACATTACTTCCAGCAGCTAACCCAATAACTCGAAATTTGTTTGGGTTGTGAGCCACAATGTTCAAAGTTTGAGTACCAATAGACCCTGTAGATCCTAAGATTGTAATTGGTTTCATATTGTTTGTTTTTAGGAAATTGTCCACAATTCCACTATACGATTCATTGGTCATTTTGTGTTAAGAGCTAGTTTGCTAGAGTCATAAATTTTAGCCATTCAGATTTTTAATATAAAAAGGGAAATCATTATTTTAATCACAATACTATAATAGTTTTAGTCTCAGCTTAACCCTATTAATTTATGACTTTAAAAACTGAGTAAATCTTTCCAGTATTTTCCCAATAAGCTATTACATAAAAAATAATTTCTGTGAAATATGAATAATTTAGTCAAGGAAATACGTGAATTTATTTCACTTATTAAAAATTACATAATTCATAAGTATTATGACTTGATAATTAATCAAAAGGCATTTAAAAATCTTTTGTAAAGCCAAATTTTAGATCTCTGAATCTACCACATTTCATGCTTCAAAACCTAATATAAAAAATCAAAATAGGGAAACCATCGCATTGGTCACCTAGAGAAGTTAGGAGGGAGTAGTTGTCCCCAATAGTTGAAATCAATTAATTATTGAAATTATTTATACTTAATATTTTCCTGATAATTTAACTCTTACAAAGGCCAGTAAACATAATTGATAAAGTATAAATACTTATAGAGTCGCCAGTTTTTGTACTTTGTGCTACTTTTTCTGTTACAAATTGACTTGGGGAACGTGGGACTTAAAAATATGATGCTTTTGCCACCACTTATTGTGAGCAGGATAATAATTCTAGCAACTTTAATTTTCTTTATCTGTAGTAGTTTACGTCACGCCTTCTTTTGCTCTACTGGGTTTGACTTGGGTATTTATGACCAAGTTGTATATTTGATTAGTCAAGGAAAATCTCCCATTTCTTCTTTTTTGGGATATCACCATTTGGGAAATCATGCTGCTTGGGCTGTCTATCCTTTAGGATTATTTTATATGATTCATCCTGATATTCATTGGCTACTCTTACTACAAGCTGTATGTTTAGCCTTAGGAAGTTGGCCTACTTGGTGTTTGGCCAGATTAGCAGGGTTAAATCAAGGACAAGCAGTAGCGATCGCCATTTCCTATCTTTTATACCCAGTAATTTTTAATATTAATTTATTTGATTTTCACCCAGAAGTAATGGCTTTACCTGCTATTTTAGGAGCAATTTTAGCAGCGAGACTAAAACGTGTTTTATGGTTTTGTATAGCTATTATTTGGGTATTAGGTTGTAAAGCAGTTTTATCATTAACTATAGTTTTTATGGGTTTCTGGTTACTCGCTTTTGAAAAACGTAAGTTTTGCGGTTTAATTGCTATTTTTTTAGGCATTTTATGGTTTATAGTTGTAACTCAAGGAATTATTCCTTTTTTCAGTGGTAAAGAAGTAGCTGGAGTCGGGCGTTATAGTTATCTGGGAGATTCTGTTGTGGGAATTATAATTAATATTTTCCTACAACCAGGAGTAGTGTTAGGCAGAATATTATCTTGGGAAAGTATCAAATATATTTTTCTGTTATTTTTACCTGTAATTTGGGGAATATTTCCATTACTTCAGACAAATAAGGCTGTTTTACCTAATCTTATCCCTCTCATTCCAACTATTCCGACAATTATCTTGAATGCTCTGTCTGAAGTATCATTTCAGAAAAGCTTAAATTATCAGTATTCTTTACCTGCAATTAGTTTTTTATTATTAACAATAATTTCCTGTCTAGCAGCAGCTTCTGAAATAGAAAATCAAAGTATTCAGATAAAATCAACTTGGATAATTAAGTTAGAAATTCCTAAATTTAATCTGAGATTACCAATACCAAATTTTCAATACCCCCGCATAATTATTTTGTGGTCTACTTTAATATTTCTGTTGTTTGGTAATGTAGCCAGTTTATTTTCTTATCCTCGTAGCTTTGATACTTGGCAAGCTACCAATAATGCAATTACTTACATTAAAACTCAAGGTGGGGTACTCACAGATAATCGATTAGCACCTCATTTTACTCATCGTTCAATGGTCAAGTTATTGAATCAAATAGAGCCAGATAATTTAGATGAATTCGATTATGTAGTTTTGAATTTACGTCATCCCTGGCCAGATACTAAGGATACTGGTATTATCCTTTCTAAAAATCTCCAAAACAACCAAGAATGGGAATTAAGTTATCAAAAAAATGATGTAATAGTATTTCAAAGAAAAGAATTCAAAAGTTAAAAGTTAAAATTTAAAATTTAAAATTTAAAATTTATCTTTGAAAAAAAACAAGGCTGCTAAAAAAATAGTTTTTAGTATGCCTTAATTCCTAAGATATATTATAATTTAGCCATATTAATAGCTTGAATTATAACTATTAAAATGGCAATAATTAAATAATTAAAACCTAATTTTATCTCTCAAAAAATATCCAATTATTTGTTTTTATTATAACTTGAGCCCTATCTATAACTTAGGAATCAAGTCACACTACGATCTGTAATTATAACTACTCAAATGGTAATTATTAAACGATTAAAATCTGATTTTATATTTCAAATAACTATTATTGCTGCCATAATTTTATTTATCTGTAGCACAGTGCGTCACTTATTATTTCAATCTACTGCTTTTGAAATGGGAATTTATGACCAAGTTACTTATTTAATAAGTCAAGGTTTACCTCCAATTTCTTCCTTTTTAGAAGTACATCATTTGGGAAATCATGCTGCTTGGGCAATGTATCCAGTGGCATTATTTTATAAAATTTATCCTTCAGTTTATTGGCTATTACTAATACAAGCAATTTGTTTAGCAATAGGAACCTTACCTACTTGGAGTTTAGCCCGTTATTCAGGGTTAAATAAAAAACAAGCTTTTGCCATAGTAATGGTTTATTTATTATACCCAGTAGTGTTTAATCTCAACTTATTTGATTTTCATCCAGAGGTAATGGCATTGCCAGCAATATTAGGAGCAATTTTAGCAGCAAAATTAGATAAAACCGTATGGTTTTGTTTAGCTATTATCTGGGTTTTAGGCTGTAAAGATGCCTTATCTTTACCTGTAGCTGCTATGGGTTTTTGGTTATATTTCTATGAAAAAAAGCGAGTATGTGGTGCCATAGCTTTGTTTGCTGGTGTGACTTGGTTTATTATCGCTACTCAAATACTAATACCTTATTTTAAGGATGGTCAACCGCCAGGAGGAATAGGACGTTATCGATATTTAGGTAACTCCATACCAGAAATTTTATTGAATCTTTTTTTAAGACCTGAACTGGTGTTTGGTAGATTAATTTCTCTTAAAACTTTAGAATATTTATTTTTGCTAAATCTACCGATAATTTGGTGGCTTGCTCCTAAATATTTAGCTCCTTTAATAGCTGCTTCTCCAGTTTTGGCACTAAATATTCTCTCCGATATTGATGCTCAACGAGATTTAATTCATCAGTATTCTTTGCCAATATTGCCTTTTTTATTAATGGCTGTAATTTATACTATTGCTGATGGTAAATGTGGTTTATGGTATTGGCTATGGAATTTACGCCGATCCCAAAAAAAAGAAGCTAAAAATATATCTACAATTGTTAGTCAACTATTACCAAAATTTATCATAATTTGGTCTTGTATCGGATTTTTAGCTTTAGCTAAATATGGTTATTTTTGGTCTATTTACTTAGATTATTTAGATACTTGGCAAGCTACACGAACTGCGGTGAATATAATTCAGACAAAAGGTAGTGTTTTAACTACTTCAGAAATTACTCCTCATTTAAGTCATCGTCAGTTTATTAAGTTAATTATTGAAGAAGAAGAATTACCTAGAGATGAAGCCTTAGCTGAGTATGACTATGTATTAATAAATGTACGTCATCCTGGTTGGAAAAGTAGTCAAGAATATGCGCGAAAATTAGTAGATAAACTCAAGGTTAATTCAGAATTTCAGCTTAGTTACCAAAAAGATGATGTTTATTTATTTGAAAAAGATAGTAGGGCGAAGCGCAAGTCAAAAGTAATTTCTGAGGTCGGGGTTAGGGTGGGGTTTCCTACTCTCCCTTTTTCTTCACAAATCATTTAGGATATATAGTAATTTCAAATCGTTTCTATGAAGTTATGTTTGGAGAACAACAAATTAAAAAATATAAATTCAACTTTACTAATGAAAAATAAAGGTCTACTTATTCTGGTACCTGAGACTATTAAACATAATAATTTATTGATTAATAAAAGAAGTCGAAATACTGAAAATACTATGAACTTTATTAAATTTTTACAAAAGTTGAGCAATATTTTGGGATAGATTTACGGATAATAATTTCCGAGAATTTAGATAATATTTAATGACAAAAAATCGCTGAAAAACCCGAAAAATAGTGGTGGATAAATTATACAAAATTTGCTCCGAATACCTCGGAGCAAAATTCTGTTGAAAATATTTGTTGACCAGCCCAAAATTTCATCAAACAATTTGATTTATTATGTTTGTAGTTATTTGAAAATAATTAAGTTATTTGAAGTTTTTTTGTGCTCTGGTCAAATATTCAACTTTGTCAAACTTTTTTAGTATGGAATTTTGCCACAACCAATGGGTAGACTGCTATATAGATCTAATTAATTCTGATTTGTTGTTCAAAAATCAAAAGAATTACTATCACTTTGAAGCTCTTCTAATTTTTGCTTAACTGCTTGAATATCTTGCCACATCAACCACTTTGGTTTACCAGGTTCCCTAGAGGGGTTACGCAAAAGATAAGCTGGATGAAAAATAGGCATACAAAGTCGCCCCTCCCATTCTATCCATTGACCTCGAATTTTAGTAATACCTCGCTTATCTCCTGTTAAAGCTTTAACTGCCGTTGCCCCAGTTAAAAGAATAATTTTCGGGTTGACAAGACGTATTTGTTCCAATAGGTAGGGTTTACAAGCTCCTACTTCTTTGAGAGTAGGAGTCCGGTTTTCTGGTGGACGACATCTAATGGCATTAGATATATAAACGTGGCGATCGCTACTTAACTCCACAGACTGCAAAATTTTATCAAGCAGTTGCCCAGACTTACCTACAAAAGGGAGACCTTGTTCATCTTCATTTTGACCGGGCGCTTCCCCAATAACCATAATTTCTGCTTCGGGGTTGCCACGACCAATGACAGCATTAGTCCGGTTTTCTCCTAGTTCACATCTACGACATTGGTTACAATGAAATGTTATTTGCTCCATTGTTTTATAGACTCCAGATGGAATAGGAATCTTAACATCTGTGGGAATAAGATTAAATTCCAAGTCGGAATTAGGGGTAGATACTAAGGAGTCATCATTGTTTGACCACTCAAAAAGACTGAGTTGTTTTTCACTAGACATAATTCAGTTATTAGTTGTCAATTATTAATTGTCAGTTGTCGTTTTTTAGTTATCAAAATGCAAAAGTCAAAAATAAATAGAAAGTTTCAAAATTAAAGGCCATTAGTTAAAATGTAAGTACAAATAGATTGTAGATTAAGGTTGACTGTCATTAGTTGGGTCAAAGAAGCTAAGATTACAACAAGACCCTTTAACCAATAGTTAAAACTCATGCTGATAGAGGCTCAATTCCTCTTCACTCAGCTAGGGAGTAACCTCGTAGCTCAAGTTTAACGGATATGCAACCATTACTCTCCGTGCATGGGCTAAAAGCAGATAAGTTTTAAAAACTAAGTGCAAGACTACCAGAGAAGTCAGTTAAGGTGAAAAAAGATGAATCTTGTTAAACATTTCCTAGGTCATGCTGCGCAAAAGTCAACCTAAAACAGGGTAATTGCCCTGGTATTTCCTGTAGCCAAAATGGTGGAGCTCATGTCCCTTTAATTTTTCAATTCCCTTAAGGACTAGCTGGCAAGTTTCAGGTGACTCAGGACACCTAATACTAACAATAAACTGGCTATGGAAATTCCCTACCTAATCTCTTGTGTATTCTGATGAGGGTAGGGAAAGCTTAAGCAAAAGATACAAGGAATAAGAATATCCTAAGAAGCCAAAGCCTATTAGAAATTAATAGGATATGCAGACGTAGGATAGGTGTCTAACACACAGAGAGAGAAAGTCTGACATGAACCGTTAAACGCCAAAAATAGCAAATAACCTCGGTTATAGGGAAAAAATCTCAGAAAAAACCATGCAATTCTAGAGCAAGAGCCGTTTGAGGAGTCACATTCTCACCCACGGCGCGTGAAGCAGAGGTGAGGGATAGTAATACCCCTGTTGACTGTATAGAAACTCTAGCTTTGTTCTCGTCATAGTAAGCTAACAAACAGTTATTGGTGTTAGGTTTCACTATAATTATACCTAAGTTAAATTTTTTAGGTGTGTCACTTCTGTACTAGTAGTTGGAGACCCAAATTATGTCATCTATACATATCTTCCATGATCGCACTGATGCCGGAACAAAATTGGCTGAAGTTATTTTTTCCAGCTTTGGCGATGAAAATTTGACGAGAAATTGGCAACTCAACCCCATTGTTTATGCTCTACCAAGAGGAGGGTTGCCAGTAGCAGTGCCAGTAGCTCGTCGGTTAGGTTGTCCATTGAGTGTCGTAGTAGCCAAGAAAATTACTTTACCGTCTAACCCAGAATTAGCACTGGGCGCTATAACGGCAGATGGTTGTTTAGTTTGGTCAAAGTACAAACCACGAAGTTTAGAAGTTCAATATACTTTGATTCAAAAAACACAGCAAAGGGCTTTATCTCAATTAGAAAAGCTGAGTGTGGGAAAACCTGGTATTAGTTCCCTAGATAGGTTAGTGATTTTGATTGATGATGGAATAGCTACAGGAATGACGATGATAGCTGCAATTAAGTCTATTCAGTTACAAAAACCTAATACTGTTTGGATCTGTGTACCAGTTGCTCCTCGACAGTTACTTGAAGAGTTGAGGCAGTTTTGCGATCGCTTAATTGTGTTGGAAACTCCTTGCCCGTTCGTCAGTGTGAGTCGGTTTTATAGCAAGTTTACTC
The DNA here is from genome assembly GCF_000014265.1 of Trichodesmium erythraeum IMS101. Lineage (NCBI taxonomy): Bacteria > Bacillati > Cyanobacteriota > Cyanophyceae > Oscillatoriales > Microcoleaceae > Trichodesmium > Trichodesmium erythraeum. Next base: position 646,020 of record NC_008312.1, on the reverse strand, counting down.
AAGTGACAACTGAGGCAGCTTTAGCTTGTTTACAGCAACAGATGGAGTGGTTATAGCTGAAGTTATTTCAGTTATTAATGCTTCTGCAATTTCTGGGAAAAAGTTTTGAGAAAAGAATGCTATACTTAAGTGATGTTTTAATTATTAAGTCGCTCACACAGGTGTAACGATATTTTGATAATTATTAGCTCAATAAATTGTTAATTTTCTTATTTTGTACGTATGTTTTATACAATGTATCTACCTATTTTTCTTCCAATCAAAAAAAATGTCTTGAAATTATATTTGATATTAACTGATTACTGATAAATGAATTTTGCTTTATAAACAACATACAACAAAAATAAGATTACGCACCTGAACAATTATTTTAATAATGCTCTATAAATTTTAAATATTGAGCCATGTTTTTAATTGATAAAAGATGTAATTTATATTTTTAAAATAAGGTTTAGCCAGATTTTAAAATTCCTATCTTGACCGATTTAATCATGGTAAATCTACTCTCTTAAATTCTTTGTTAGGAGAACAAGTATTACCTATTGATTGAATGATAATTGCTGGAGCAATAACTTATGTCAAATATGTCCTGAAGTTACAAAAAAGAATTAAATTGCAAGATGGGAGTATAATTAATGCAAGTCGTAAAGATATTCTCAAAAAACATGTTTTGCTAGATGATAACTGAAAAATGAAAGATGATGTAACTTCAGTAGAAGTTTATTGCTCTCATTCTTTTCTGGCAATAGGGATATAATTTTTAGATTTACTAGGAACTAATGACAGGAAAAGTCAAAATATTTTAGTCCGGGAAAAGTTATTAGCTTTAAATCTAGTAGTACAATTTTTAGATACTAAAAAAATCATGAATTCGGGGTGTAAAATATCTCATATATAAGTTGTATAAATAGGGTTTTTATACTTTAGTTTTTGTGGTTTATTTTATGATTTTATTGGAATATTAGGAGAAAAAAAGTTTCTAATATAATAGAGTTGATGGCAGAAATTTTTCCCTCTTAACTGCTGGATAATATTAGCTGAATGCTTACGATCATTATAACTAATTACCTAGGGAAACCCAACTACAGTATTCCCAAATAATTTATGATTCCTTGAATATATATTTTCTGAAAAGCCAAGTTAATAACCTACCAATTAAAACTAATATAAATTTATAGACTAATATATCTTGATCAAATAAAAATTCACTATCTAACTTTCAAGTCTTTAACATATTCTAGCATTCTTATTTTGTCTGATCTCTTGTGAAACCAGTAACAGCTACTCCTGTACCTACCACAATAATTAATTTCAGGACTTACACTCTAAGCAACAGATCTAGTAGAGGTTTTCTGGCATTTTTCCTCTACAGAGAGGGTATGGTCTACGAGTGTGCCTAAGTCCTGTAATTATTGAAAGTCGCGATCGCCACCCTCAACCACCAGTATATGGTAATAGCAGTAGCCTTGAGCTTTGATGGTAAAACTATTGCTACTGCAAGTTGTGACAAAACCGTCCTCGTCTGGAATAAAGAGACTGAAAAAGCGATCGCCACCCTCAACCACCAGGACAAGGTAATAGCAGTAGGCTTTAATTGTGATCATTCACTGACCTTACCTGAAAACAAAGCCTTGGAATTTTCCCATATCCTTATTGCCTACTTCAATAATTTGTTTGCTGTTATATTTAGTCAAAAACTTACGCACTTCAGGAGCCAGTGCAATAACTCTTCCTCTGAGAGCCAGAATATTTCCTGGTTTCTTAGAGTCTTGATGCTATCGGGCTTTCCTTCATTCTCCTATCGTCTAAGGGTGCTGATGTTGACTCTGTAATGTGCTGCTGCTTCTTTTGCCGTGATCTATTTTTTTTTCATACTTTTTCAAAGCTTACTAACAATATATTAGGAGTTTTAAAATGTTTAAAAAGGTTTGATGTCAACTATTATTCCTCTTGGTTTCTTTTTGGTTTCTTTGAGCCAACGAAAAAGCTAGCCTATTTGTTGGGTTTCTTTCTGAGAAAAAAGCTACGTGGCGATCACTCTTTTGTACTCCACATCTTCCTATCTCCTGATCTCCCCATCTCCGCTTTTTCCCATACAGTTGATAAGGATATCCCTATCCCTCACTTCTCCCTTATAACATTTTGCTCACAAGGGATACAAGGATAATTACCCTAATAATGGCGTTTGCGAGTATGACTGAGGAAACGTCTAACAGAATTCATGTTCTTCGCCAATACTTACTTCCCATGAGTTATCATGTGAGTTTTTTACCATTGATAAAAGGGTTATTTTGCAGTCTTGGTTTCTTTGACTCAATGAGTCGCACTCAACCCAACCTACAAAGCGATCGCTCTCACGAGAGGTAGTATGGCCAAAAATAAAAAAATCCTTAATTTGTCACTTCCTCTCCATAATGGTAATAAAGTGTTTTTCTTAAATTATGTTTTATATAAGTTTAAATTATGTTTATTGCTCTGACCTACGGGGTGATATCTCTCACGGGAGGGGTAGTATGGCCAATAATAAAAAAATCCTTAATCTGTCACTTCTTTTCCGAATGGCCATATTTTATTTGTTTATTTTATTTTTAACATAAGTTTCAATAATATTAAATATTTAAATATAACCTACCAGGCGATCTCCCTAAAATCTTTTTTTTCCAGAGACTCCAGCCTCTGCTCTTTTTCTAAACTATGTTTTATCAACATTTTTTTTGAAATAAAACTTGACAAAAGAGATAAATCATGTAAACCTTATTCAATAGATATTAAGAAAGTGAACGTATTTTTAAATTGGCTTTTATCCTTTAACTCCCTCATCTCCATATCATCAAAGGGTTTTAGAAGTTCCTTATTAGGGATAGCTTTCAAAAGAAGGTTAGTGGGGAAACCCCATACAAACAAGCAAACCCTTAATTTTTCACTTTCTCTGCTAGTAGTAATAGGGTGGGGATAGTTTTTCTAAAGGGGGGGGTAATGGGAGAGATCCCATACCAAGTAGTTATCTATGGCGAGTGTATATATTATTATATGGAACTTAAATTATAGAACTTTGGTTCTTTGACCCAGTTAATTGTAATCAACTAAACCGGAGATCGCGATCACTATTTGATCCCCCGTATCTTCTCCGGGACTCTATATCATGTTTTCCCCCAGGACAAATCACTCTTCAAAGGAATCTACAAAGGGTTCGTTAATTTGTTAGGCTTTGTTCTGAATACCCAACCTACAGGACTACAGCGCGATCATTCTAAGATATTTACTTTTCCTAGACTCTAGTCCCTGCCTTGTTTACATAAGGTTTATAAATATCTTTATTTACATAAGACTTGACAAAAATACACAAGTTATGTGATGATTTAAAAAGTATTTGTTAAAAAAAATGTGTATTTTTAAATACATTTGTTTAAAGAACTTAAAGTAGTTCTGCCAAGTTACTAAATTCTTTCTCCGTTATTCCCCTAATCCCCCTCCACCGGAGGGGTAAAAAGTAAATACCCACTTATCCTTGCTACAAGGTTTTCAGAGGTTCCTGATCAGGGATAACTTTTAGGGGAGGAAGTTTGATACTCTCATATTTTCCCTAGAAACCAGCAATTGCTAGGTAACAATTTTTACAGCACTTTTGAGATCATGAACTAGATCCTCACAACCAAAACTTTGTAGAGATGTTTCACAGAATGTCTTTACTGTGGTCTATTAAATTTTTTAGACTTACTTTTCAATGTTCTCAGCTCTCTGAAACATTGAAATTTCAGCTCAGACCCCAAAAGTAAATACCTAATATATATAAATTAAGATGCTAAAAGCAATTTTATTTGACTTCGATGGCACCATAGCAAATACAGAACCCTTGCATTATAAGACTTGGAAAGAAACTTTAAAAGATTACGGAGTAGAAACAGACCCTAAATTCTATAAACAACATATTAGTGGTAGAACTAATCCAGCAATTATTCAAAATTTATTACCACAACTATCACCTACAGAGGCAGAAAAAGTAGCAAATGAGAAGGAAGCTAAATTTCGAGAAATGGCTGTAAGTTTACAGCCATTAACAGGATTATTAGACTTTATCAAATGGATTAAATACAACAAACTCCAGAAAGCAATTGTGACAAATTCACCTCCAGAAAATGCTAAATTTCTGCTAGGTTTTTTGAGTCTAAAAGATACTTTTCCATTACTAATATCAGGTGCAGTAATGCCGGTAGGAAAACCTGACCCGGCACCTTATAAATTATGTTTAGAAAAATTGAAAATTTCTCCAGAAGAGGCAATTGTTTTTGAAGACTCTCCTTCTGGAATTCAGTCAGCGGTAGGAGCCGGAATTTGTACAATAGGAGTTGCTTCAACCCATGAACGTGGAGCTTTAGTAGAGGCAGGGGCGAAAATATCTATTAAGGATTTTAGTGATGAGCAACTAAATAAAATTTTTCCTAGTTGGAAAATTTCTGATATGAATTACTTAAAGTATTCAGCATAATATCCAACTCAAAAGTAGTCCGAACCCTATGAAGCAATCTCACCTCGAATCTGAGATTGCTCTATTGCACTTACAGGATCAATGTTTTTGCTTTTTCCTGATCCAATTATCCCAAGGGTAGTTTTAAGCCATAGTACCAATTTTTATACATTCATGCTCTACTTGGGTAACATTTCAGTTGTGAAATAATTAATACAAAGGGAGTAACTCTCTTGCACAATTCTTACATTGTATTGTACAGAGGCTGTATCCAATAGCCGTATCTACTTGCCATTTTTTTCTCCCAGGTCTGCGTTGAGGGTAGTTTTTCCACTGAAGATAAGGATTGAAAAGTTTTCTAGAAATAGAAAAACTCCGAATAGCCAATTCCCTACTCCTGAGATTCTTGAGAATTATCATTCACTTCAAAAAATATTTTATGAATGATTTGTATCTTGGGATCTACTTCTATCAATAATTTTTTTTCTTTACCTTGAGTACTATTAATTTGATGAGGTTGATAGACTATTTTGCAAAGTCCAAGAATTTCTGCTTCGTGTCATAAATTATATCGATCGCCTTGCCAAATATTAACTGCTGGCAAAAAAGTAGTATTTTTTTGATTAGCTTGAATAACAAAAGGTAATACATGAACAACCGTTTTAGTTTGACGCTATCCTTTATTCCAGTTACCGTCTCGACTACGCCTAGCTAATATTATTTCTGGTAAACCTTAACTATTAAAAGAAATTAACCAAGACCACCCATTTTTGCAAGTGCCCTGAATTCGACCTTCTTTAAGTAAGACTCGTACTCTAGCTCTAGAAATTTTGAGGGGAAATGCTCCTTGTGTTGTACCAACTTCCATTTTGATCAACCATGAATGAAACATTAACATTAGAGTTGTTGGGTGTGGGAACATTTAAAATTCTCAAAAGCTGACTATATAAAATTTTCATGATTTTAATATTTCAAAGCACGCTTAAACCTCAACTTGTTTTGGTTTTAGCCATTTTTTTTTGCTTAATTTCCAACAACTCTATTATAAGTGTAATTGCGCAGCATTGTTTCAGCAAGATCGCAAGCAGGATAGGGAGCATTATTACAAACTTATTTTCCCAGTCCAAATAAGCCCATAAAAATTTTGGTAGTACCTCAGCAAAGTGTAAGATCAATAATTAGGTCATTCCAACTCCAAGGATCGATATAGCTGTCGCACTTGCTCCACTAACGCCAATTTAGCTCTTTGTACTGCAGTATTTTCTTGACGACTATGAACCAAAATCTAATTTAATAGGCGAGATGGCTGCTACCCATGGCCGACGACACGCTCCGCGTTTCATTTCGGTGACAGCCGAAACACCAACCTCACTGTTATCTCTGTATCTACCCATATCTTACTAAATTTATTCTGTCAGTGATGCTCGATACCTATTTGCTATCTGAGAAAACAATTAGTTCTCTCTAATTTTTGAGTCTCGTATGAGACACCCTAAAAGCAAAGCTAGGTGACATCGCAAAACTTTGTGCTACTCGAAATCTATTGATACATTGTCCAAATAAATGGACTTGCTGATCTATTATTTGAAATATAGGCAAATTCCTCAATTCTCGTAATCATTCGTCATCGTGTAACGCCTTATTTTTAATTCCGAACCAGATTCAAGAACATCTAGTTTAACAAGACACACCATACTATTTACTGTTTTCATTTCTATTATAAATAGAGCATTATTTTTGATAAATAGTATAATTTGTGAGGATTATAATTCTCAATGATTATTATCAGAGCAAAACTTTGTAGGAGTCCAATAATATTATGCTCCTACCTTAGTTATTGTAACTATAATTTATCCTCATAATAATCCTCAAGCTGTAGGAGGAAAATCTGATAATTGTTTAATATCAGAAAGGATAATTTCTGGTTTATCCCGATACATATTTACTTGTCCACTAATATAAACATATCCTCTAGATAAACCAAAATAACGATTTTTTAACAGCTGTAATAATGGCTTCATTTCTCTACTATTAGTATCTGGAATCCATAACTTTAAACGATGATCTTTCGTTCCATCGTAAATTAAAGCACCATTATCTAACCACTTAGAAACTCCATTCTGTAAATCAAAGAAAACTGTAATATACTCTCCAATCTTTGCTGCAGCTAAAATTTTCGGAAAATCTAGTCTAACTTCTAGGACTCCTGCAGCTATTCCATAACTACGATAATTTTCTATAATGGAAGCTCTTAATGTCCACCAAGGTACCAGTAAATTATAATTCCTTTTGCGTTTTCCTTTATTTATTTGAGAACTCCAAACACCAAGACTATTTGCTTGAGCTTCTGTTTCTGCTACCATCATTTCTTGATGATATAATCGAGAATATCCATATTTAATAAAATAGGGACTCCATCCTTCTTTAATTAGTTTAACATTAAAGTTTTCACCATTTTTATGTACATAAGCGATTAAGCGACCTTGATGGTCACGATACTTTTCTAAACAATTCTCTGTCGGTTCATCTGTATCAAATTCAATATCAACTTCGGCAAGTTCACCGTTAGGTGATGTGAAGTATTGTATTGCCATTTCTGCTGCTTGTTTTCCAATTTCTGTAACAGGTTTGGAATATTCAGAATAACTTTCTTCCGCATCAACATAATCAAGCCTAATAAATTCTCGCTTATTATTCAATAGGACTTTAATTGTATCACCATCAACTACTTTTGTTACTTGGATATTTTTGATTTTTGTGCCTTTTTTTTCGAGGGTTAAAATTTCTGATTTCATTGTTATTAATATTTAAGTAAAAAGGTAAGAATTTAAGCATAAAACTTCATTTATCAGTATTTTTTTTCCTCGGGAATTTATGATTATTTCCCTAGATTGAAGATAAATTCTTACAAATAGTATAATCTTTTAATTAACTAGATTAGCCTAATACTATACCAATTATTATCCATTAATACTATACTTCAATAACACTTCAGCTATTAAATAATTAATATAAGCACCAATAACTTTCTTCCTGCCTTTAGCTAAGTTAATGTTAATTGTATAAATATTTACTTTTTGCCTTGACCCAAGCACGTTGCATACAATGTCCCTACTTCTGCTGAAAATAAGGATTGAAAAGTTTTTGAGAATGGTATTATACATTACAGCATTTTTTATTTAAGTCGACTAACAAATTCTTTTGCTCTAGGGAACAGAGAGTAAGAGGTAGGAAAATGCTTTTGGGTTGCTTATACTAACTGTAGTCTTTGATCGGGAAAAGCGCGCATTGCACCCTCTTTCTCAAAAGTAAAAGAAATGGTCAACTAGAAGGTAGGAAGCACTTATGCTAAAGGAACAAGAGTTAGAGTCCTGTTGTTAAAAAGCATCTGTTGACATAACATTTAGGATAACTGCTATATAAATATGGAAATAAATTTCTAGTTTTTCATCAATAGTTTTAACTTGAACTGATAGCTGTTTTCAAAGTATTCCGTCACAGAAGCTATTAAAACTATATTAAAGCTATAAAGGTGATTTTGAATAGCGATCGCTATTCATACTAACGGTACTTTAAGCAAATATAAATTTAAAAAAGCACCAAACTTTTATATAGTCTAGCTTTAATATTTAATCAACTATGAATTGTAATCTATCTTTTGTTTGATCTATTTTTAGCAATATCTTACTTTATTCTTTCTACACCAGAATAAATATTAAACTTTCTTCCACGCAAAAAACCGACCAAAGTAATATTAAATCTCTTAGCTATTTCTACCGCTAAACTACTAGGAGCAGAAACAGCACAAACTATTGGCAAACCTGCAGTTATACACTTTTGTAAAATCTCAAAACTCGATCGCCCACTTACCATAACCATAAGATTATTTAAAGGTAATTGACCTGCTAAAAATTCTGAACCTATCAACTTATCTAAAGCATTATGTCTCCCCACATCTTCCCGTAACTTTAACAGTTTTCCTTCACTATTAAATAAACCAGCAGCATGTAAACCTCCTGTAGATTTAAACACTCTTTGAGCAGTATTTAATTTATCTGGCAAACTATAGATAATTTCTGCAGAAACTTCTAATCCTAAAGGAATAGCCGAAAACCCTTTTATTTGCAAAGATTCTATACTTGCTTTGCCACAAACTCCACAAGCACTAGTTGTCAAAAAATGTCTTTCTAGGGTTGTTAAATTTGGGTTTAATTCTGATTTAAGGCTAACATTAATAATATTTTGGCGTTGTTTTCCATCAACTTTTGGATCTACACAATAACTAATTTTAGCAATATCTTCTTGATTTTTGATGACTCCTTCGCTATAGAGAAATCCAGCAGCTAAATCAAAATCTGCTCCTGGAGTTCGCATTGTCACTGCTATAGTTTGTTTGGGATAATTTAGCCTAATTTCCAAAGGTTCTTCTGTTGCTAATTGGTCAGAATGAGTAACAAAATTATTATTTTCCACTACCCAAATTTTTGCTTTTGTTTTGCTACTTTGCGAATTTTTCATGTGTAATAATTTAGGGAACATTTATCGAGTCATAAAACAGCTAGAAATCTAGAAATAGTTTGAGTTTGTTTTATTCAAAAAAAATAGTCTTTTTAGGATTTAGCATTTTCAGCAATTTAATGCCTAAATAGCTGTTTGATAAACAATTGATTCTGATCATATTCAAAGCAAGAATTAGTACAGTTTTATGATTATATTTAGATGGGGCAAAATAGGTTATATATATTCTAAAGTCAACTTTATTTATCCATCCTACCCTCAGATTTTACCTATATCAATCAAAAAGATAGCCATAATTAAGTAGTATAATATAATTTTTATTATTGGGCAGGCTAACTGCTTATTATACCATCTCAAAATCAACTACCTTTGTTGCCCAAAGTACACACCTGGATTTTGTATTGTCAGAGGAGAATAAAGATATCAACTAAGGAAGAAGATATGCAGTTTAGAAAATTTAACTGATGTTATGCAAAAATAGAATTAGTTGTTGATTAATGGTTCAGGTGTTAGGTGTCAGGTGTCAGGTTTAAAAGTCAACAAATTGATAATATCTTACTACCAAATCCATTGATTTTGGGCCATTAAATATTGATAACTTTTTACTTCAATCATTTTTTATCTTTACTCTTTACCACCAAACCACCAAACTATCAAACCTACTGAAAATCAACATATTTGGGAGTGCTAATGGTCAAAATTTAACCTGTTTAAATTTAAAATTTCTGATTCCTAATTTGTTTTGAGGAATATAAATATGTCAAGATAAATTCAAGCTAAACTTAACTTTTTTGCACTAGCTTTAGTTTTATGTATATGGGAAAATCTGAAAACTATCGACTACAAGGAAAATAATTATGGCTTTTTATCAGGGTACCAATAAAAAAGACAATCTCAAAGGAACTGCTAAAAAAGACACCATTAACGGTAAGGGTGGTAACGATAAAATTGATGGTAGAGGTGGCAATGACAAACTCAACGGTGGTGCGGGTAAAGATACCTTAAACGGTGGTGCGGGTAAAGATACCTTAAACGGTGGCGGTGGCAATGATCAAATAAATGGTGGAGGCAGCAATGACAAACTCAACGGTGGTGCGGGTAAAGATACTTTAAATGGTAGCGGTGGCAATGATCAAATAAATGGTGGAGGCAGCAATGACAAACTCAACGGTGGTGCGGGTAAAGATACTTTAAACGGTGGCAACGCTCAAGATAATTTAATTGGTGGTTCTGGTAACGATTTTTTAGACGGTGGAAACGGTAATGATGTGCTTACTGGCAATGATGGTAATGATGTTCTAGTCGGCAATTTTGGCAAAGATATTTTAACTGGTGGTGCAGGAGATGACGTATTTTTCTTAAAACAAAACAGTGCAGTTAATAACAACTCGGCTGCCGACATGATCACAGATTTTCAGCCAAATTTTGATACCATTGGCTTAGATAGCGGTCTTACTGAGAATGATCTGAATTTACAGTTATCTGGCAACTCGACTGTAATTAAAATCAAAAAAACAGGTAAAATTTTGGGAGTAGTACAAGGTGTTCAGCCTCAAGAACTCAAATGGAATTTTACATCTGTAGATGGCAAACCTAATGTCATTGAAAATTTAGTAACTTTTGATGCTCCCACCGTTGAACAAAAATCTTCTGACACCTATGAAATGAAGTTAACTGGTAGTGACAAAAGTGATTTTGTTATTAACATCAAAAAAACTGATACAGGAACACACCAGGAGTCATTACGATACACACCATCTCCTTCAGAACAACGGAAGGGTAATAAACCTTTTACTGCTAAAGTTAATTCAGAAGGAACTCGAATTGAGTTACAGTTTGATGACTCCCCAACTGTTTACATATTTGACAACCAAAGAGATGAAAACACTGTAGATCTGATCAAGAAAACAGCTACAGGAGAAACCAAAATAGCAGAAGTTCCTGTTGATCTAGAAATGAAGTCAAATATAGAGCAATCTATTTCTCAAGGGACTTTATGTGAAGCAGGTCAAAACATTTGTAAAAGTGTAGAAATTCTCGATAATGTCGCTAGTGGTTTAGCAGCAGTAACTGCTCTTACTGGTGTCGGAACAGTAGCATCAGGACCATTGGGGGCTGTGGCTCTTGGAGCTAAAGTTTTTGGATATGGTTGTTTAGTTTTGTACGGTGATGACACTGATCTGGTTAATAATTTAATAGGTGAAGTAGCTGGAAATGTTTTCAGCCAAATAGGAAGTAAATTATTTAAAGCTGTTGCCAGTCCAACTCGCAAGCTGGTTAGCAAAATAATCGGGAACAAATATGATCAAGAAATTTTTAAGCCTCTTGGAGATGAGTCTTTTAAACAGATGGAAGATTTTTATCTTGGCAAAAAAGGTGAAGAATTAGGAAAAAATACTTATGATTTCATTGCTTCAATTCTCAAAACCTCAGAAGTAATTACTAATAAGAATCAAAACAGTAAAAGTTCTGATGGTCTGATGCAAAAAATTCGTGAGGGTCTAGGTATTAATTGGTGCAATGAAAAAGACGAAAAAGATGAAAAAGATGAAAAAAAGGAGGTAAGAGTCTATTTTCAGCCCCAGGGAAATCCTTGGGCTATCAGTAAGTTGTACCTAGTTTCACCAGAAGAAAAGTTTATTGGTACTGCCCCAAATAGTTTCGTCAGTGTTAATAATGATGCTTTCAAGTGGAAATCCATAGGAACATTCCCTATAGGTACTGAACTTGAGTTTGAAACTCGTGTGGAAGGGCCTCTAGAACTCAGTGGATCGACTAATCTTGTAGGCGGCTTGACCTTGAGTTCAAAAGCTTCTGAGGCGGCTTCCATAAAAACTAACTTTTTGGGTATGAATTTGCTAGGATTTGAAGATGGTTCTAGTGGAAAATTGCTGGGGGTAGAAGTTGAGAAGCCAAACGACTTTAACGACACTTTAGTTAAAATTGAGAATATAATATTTGAAGGAAACAACATTTTTGTTGGCTAAAATTGTACCTTCAACGATGGCAAAGCGATCGCCCTTCCACAAAAGCATATTGTCAAACTTTATTGTTGAGGCGATCGCCACTCCGAAAATTGCTACTTTAAAAAGCTCTAGGAGTAAGACCCAAACTTACTCCCATATTTAGCTACCCTATCTAAAGCTCCTTCAAGTAAAAAATAATAATTGTTGACTTGAGAAGCTTGTCTAAATTTGAGAAAAAATATATTTTTGCCAAATGTTTTTCAAGTACTTAATACTATTTATAAAAGGTACAAAGAAAAGACAAAAATACCATAGCTTATTAAGATTAGAATCTCTCTAAATTTTATCAATTATTATTATCTAATCAATTAAATAATGCGATGATAAAAATCTCAAATTCAATACTCTAAAAAAAATAACTTAACCCAACTTTTCTAAACAGACTAAAGCATTATAATCAGGCACACCTTCAACAGAACGTTTACCCTTATCCAATAACACATTTCCCTCCGGCCAATGTACTTGTAAATTACCAGGTTTCATCGGAGCTAAAAACACCTTCCCAGAAAACAAACCAAAATCATTTTTTAACCGCACATTATCTCCATCTTTCAACCCTAATTCTTGAGCATCAAAAGGATTAATTAAAATCGCTTCTCGTAAAGCACCAGTAATCGCATCTTTCTGAGACTGCACCATACTATTAAACTGTTTACCTCGTCGAGTTGCCACTAAAAAATAGCCCTTTGATAACTCCTCTTTTGGTGGAGAAAGTATGGAAAATTTCGCCTTCTTGTCAGGTGTGGGAAAATTCCAGCCAAAACATAAATGAGCACCCCCATATTGAAAATTATCTCCAGGTTCTTTTAAATGTTGAATACCCGAATATTGAGAAATTACCAAAGCAATTTCCTGACGAATTTCCCCAGTATTTTTAAACTCTAACTTATCAGCTAATTCTGGACGGACTAACTTTGCTAAATCCATAAATACCTGCCACTCAGGGCGAGCCTCCCCAATTCTTTGACCAGGAACTTCCGGGCTAAATATCACCCTTCTTTCCGTAGTAGTTTCTGTCACCCCTCCTGGAATTTCATAACGAGTTGTAGTAGGTAATAATATTACTGTTTCTCCAGGTTCAACTAACATTTGATTAGAGCAAATAATATCCTGATGTACTCGCAAAGGTACCCGTTTCATAGCAGCTTTTACATAATCTGGATCTGGCAAAACTTCTAAAAAATTGCCCCCTACAGAAAACAAAACATCTAACTTTCCTTCTGAAGCATTATCAATCATTTCTGAAGTAGTTAAACCAGGATTATTCGGCACAGAAAAACCCCAAAATTTACTCATCACCTCAGCATTTTCAGGATTAATTTTTCTCCCTCCAGGAAACACTGTAGAATAACATCCCATTTCTGCTCCACCCTGCACCCCAGAATGACCCCGAATTGGCATTAAACCACAGCCTTCTCTACCAACAAAACCTTTAGTCAAAGCTAAATTAATAATAGCCCTAACATTATCTTCCCCACACTCATGTTGAGTAATTCCCATACTCCAAACAAAGACTGCTTTTTTTGCTTTCCCAACCATTTTAGCAAAGGCATACATTTCATCCTGAGTGCTTCCAGAAAAGCGTTCTAATTCTGACCAAGACTGGGCATCTAATGAAGCCTTTAATTCCTCAAACTGATTAGTATAATTATCTATAAAATGTTTATCTATCCAGTCATTAGCAATTAAATGTTTAATGGTACCATTGATAAATGCCATATCCCCATTGACATTAACTAAAAAGAAATCTTCCGCAAATTTAGTTCCAAATAAAGCACTCTCTGGAATAGATGGTACCCAATAACGCTCCATCCCCGGTTCCCGGTAAGTGTTAATAACAACAATTTTTGTGCCTGCTTTTTTAGCCCAGTGCAAATATTTAACTGTAACAGGTTGATTATTTGCTACATTAGAACCGATGAATACCAATAAGTCTGTACCTATCCAGTCTTTGTAGGAACAGGTAGTAGCAGCAGCACCAATAGTAGTTTTCAATGCTCCAGTACTAGGGGAATGACAAATGCGCGCAGCGTTATCAATATTATTAGTACCGATCGCCCGTGCAGCTTTTTGAGTAGCATAATAAGTTTCATTAACAGTACCACGACTGGTAAGGTAGAAACCTATACGGTCTGGGTGGGTAGTTTTAAGGCGATCGCTAATTACTGCCATTGCTTCATCCCAACTAATTCGTCGAAACCCTTTGTCACCTTTATCGCGGCGCATGGGGTAAGGTAGTCGCCCCATTTGGAGAAGGTCTCCACTGCTTTTATTTTGGAGTTGAGAAATATTCGCCAATATTTCTGGGTTAAATGCTGGCATAGTATTCAGGCGCAATAGTCGGAGGCGGACATTACATAAATGAAAACCATCAAGAGTCCAGTCTTTCATGCCAGTTGTACCTAAGGAACAACCATCGCAAACCCCTTTGTTGAGTATGTTCCAGGCATAAGGAAGTTGGTCGATATTTTCTATTCCAGCGCGGATAAGTTCCCAGTAGTTATTGGGGTATTGTTCCCCTATACCGAAGGGTTTCCAGCTTGCCCATATTTTTGGGTTCCAGATTTTGTTTGGTTTGGGTAACATAATTTATTTTCTCAAAAAAATAGTTTTTTCTTTAAAAAATACTAGATATAAATTTGTGTTTGTCCTAATTTTTATATAAATTTAATCTTAGATACTAAGTACTTAGGCAAAATTAATAGTATATTTTGAACCAAAATTTCTTAAGACATCTTCTACTGCTTTTACTAATACCATTTCTCTGTAACAATGCGCTTAATAATTGTTGCTTATTATTACAGTTTTGTTACTCAAGGTCTTACAGCACCTTCTTTTACTAATGAGGTACACCCACACGGGCAAGATGTTCGCACTAAATAGTTTTTATCATTTACCATGTACATCATTTGCTCGAAATTTGCTGTATTATAATAAAAATTGAACAATCTGAAATATTTTTTATTCAATAATTTAGCAATTACCAAAAATACAAATCATACCCAAGCATCAGCAAAGCCCAAAAACCTAATACTACTAAATATTAACCATAATTTTGTAGCTTCATTAATAGGATGGGAGTTTATACTTTAAGAACAACCGAAAAGCAGCTATACTTGATGATCATATATAAGCCTTTTTAACTGCCCTTGAATTATGCCTCCCATAGTTTTTGTGACCTTGCTGAGGCAACTATCCCCAATTACATACATGAGTAATTTTTTTTTGACATATATGCGATCGCATTATTTTAGGGAATATAGTATTACTTATATTACGGGGTGAAAAGCTAATTGAAAGCTATATATAGAAAGGAATTTATCTTCGGGGACTGAAGAATATTTCAACAAAAACAAAACGCTTATTAAGAAATGTTGGGGTGCAATGCGAGGGCAGAGCGCTCGCACTACACCCCTTAACTGTATTGAATCATTATTCAAGCTGTATGAGAGAATAATATTATGAAAAAACTCACATGAATTAATTGATTGTTAATTAAAAATTACAGTCTAATTAACCACTATATTTATCCCTTTAACTCCCCTTCGATAATATAGTAATTAATGAGGATTAAGGCTTATCAAATTTTCTACTAATTCCTAGATAAAATCATCATTTATTGCCCAATAAATCCTAGATAATCCTACAAAAAAAACTACTGTGTCTTCTTTATTTTCTACTTTTTCCATTAGTTATTGATATATCTTATTGAACCCCTTTATTTTTAATTTTTTGAACTTTAAATTAACTAAGTGTGTATGAAATAACTATTAATAAAATTCAATTACTCAATCTC
Organism: Trichodesmium erythraeum IMS101; assembly: GCF_000014265.1. NCBI lineage: Bacteria > Bacillati > Cyanobacteriota > Cyanophyceae > Oscillatoriales > Microcoleaceae > Trichodesmium > Trichodesmium erythraeum. Next base: position 630,215 of record NC_008312.1, on the reverse strand, counting down.
GTTTCATTAGCCTTGGCTGATTCTAAATTGTAACCACCAGTTTTATAGTCTTTAAACATTGCTTTAATTCCCATTCTCTGACTATATATTTTTTTAATCTTTCCATGGGAAATATATAGTTCAATAATCGTTTAGTTTCACCGATATTTACTTTTAATTCTGAGAGATGACAATATTTTGTACCTCGTTTAATCATCATCAATTTTTTTTGGTCTCAAAACAAAATATACATCTTGCTTCTAATATTTTTTCAACCAGTGAGATATAAAAATACTATAGAACTCTCTATCTGCTGTCAGAATAATTTTCTGGATTTTTAATAATCTTATAACTAGACGAATTACTGCTTTTTCTTCGATTAAATTACTAGCTTTTTTATAAGTTAAAATTTTCTAATGTATAGGTAAAGCCCTCTTTTTCCAACGTTAACTAATCATTAATATATTAGTATTTTGCCACTAAGTATTATCTAAAATTAATACTAAATCTGAGGAAAAACTAAATAAAATTTCAATTGTTTTTTTACCAAAGAAAACCAAAATTAATGCAGTCTCAACTATTTTAAAGTTAAAAATATTTGTATATTTTTTCCTTTACTTTATAATTTTATTGGAAGGAGAAAATAACTACTTAATTTTTATATTTGTACACTTTTATGTACTGATATTAACTATAATAATATTTGTAATGTTACTACTTGAGATTGACTCAATCTTAGCTTAATATGGTCTTGATAAAAGTCTAATATATTCACTTTTATTGATTTTTATTTGTAATTAATAACCCTTTTTCATCATATTTTTAACTATCTCCAACTTTTTTAAAATGAATAAATAATCAACTTAAAGTGGGGGGTGTACTAGGAGGGCTCTGCCCTCCCACTACACCCCAACATTTCTCAATAATAGTTTTCTTTTAATTGAATGATTCCTCAGCCCCCCAAGGCAAATCCATTTCTATATATAGCTTTCAACTAGCTTGTCACCCCGTCAGACTTATATACTCTTGTGAATATCAAGCATATTCTCCAAGTTTCTTAGCTTTCAAGTCAAGAGCTAATAACTCTTGCACTAAACCTGCCCAAAATCACCCAGATATAATACTATCAGCTTTCGCATATCAGTCCCTGTTTCATAAAAAAAACACTAACTGCAGCCTGTAATTCATCTTCAATAGCAGGCTTAAATTCCCTGCAACTAAAGCCACTGATAAAAATAGCTTTAGTTGTCTGACACCTCAAAACTACCCATTCCAACATTTACATTTGTAATTTTTCAGGTTTAATGGCATTTTTTTGTGCAATATTGATTTCCTTCTAAGAAATTAGACATCTATACACAATGATGTAAATTTTGATCCAACTTTTGACCTCAGTAATTACCCCTCATACTGAGTCAATATTTCTACCCCTGTTTCTGTTACCGCCACAGTATGTTCAAATTGTGCTGATAGCTTACGATCTATAGTAATAGCAGTCCAACCGTCCTCAAGTACTAGACCTTCCCAAGTACCTTCATTAATCATCGGTTCAATAGTAAATACCATTCCAGCTCGTAACTTTTTTCCTTTTCCCCTAGTGCCATAATGAGGAATTTGTGGTGCAGTATGAAAAATTTTACTCACACCATGACCTACAAAATCTCTAACCACAGAAAAACCTTGTGCTTCAGCATACTCTTGAATAGCAGCTCCAATATCCCCAATTTTATTTCCAGGCTTAACTTCAGCAATACCTAAATACATACATTTTTCCGTCACTTCAACTAGTTTTTTTGCCAGTGGAGAAGGTGTACCAACGAAAAAAGTTTTAGAAGTATCTCCATGATAACCATCAAGAATGGGTGTCACATCAATATTAATAATATCGCCCTCTTTTAAGACCTGTTTTTCACTAGGAATACCGTGACAAATTACTTCATTAATGCTAGTACAAATAGACTTAGGAAAACCACGATAACCAAGGGGTGCACTACGGGCGCCATGAGCTTGTGTCCAACGTTCGGCTTCCTCATCTAATTCCAAAGTAGTTACTCCTGGTTTGACAAGAGGCTCAAGATGATTTAACAACCTTGCTGCCAAACGTCCTGCTTGACGCATTTTTTCTATTTCTCTTTTCGATAATAAAACGATAGTTTCAGTTTCCATTGCTTCTTTAATTAAGATTCGAGTATTAATAATAAAACCTTTGTAGCATAGGCATCTTGCCTACGATAGCTGTACCTCACTGATATGAAATCTGCGGTATCAGGAAAGATTCATAAAACGTCGCTACAAAAATATTTTCTTGATAATTAATTGTCTGAATATGAGACGACACCTGGTTACTCAAAATTTTATTCTATTTATAGACTTTTTATTTAACTTCAGGAATTACTTTTGGTGGCGCACAACCTATATAATTGGTAATTAAACATACACTTGAACCTATACTTGTACCACGAAGGTTAACCCCTTCTAAAGTTGCTCCACTTAGATTAGCAAGCGTTATATTTGTTTCCATCAATTTGGCTGTAGTAAGGTTAGCATTAGAGAAGTCTGCATTCTTCAAATTTGCTTGATGCATATTAGCATTGAAAAGATCAGATTCTCTCAAATCAGCATTTTCTAAATTGGCTCGAAACCAATATGAATGACGTAAATTTGCATTAGATAAATTAGCTCCACTAGCAAGAGATTCAATCAAATTTGCTTCAAATAAATTAGCATTTTCTAAATTGGCTTTTGTGAGATAAGCTCTGGATAAATTAGCATTACTTAAGTAAGCATCTGTTAAATTTGCACCTCGAAGATCTGCATCATTCATTATTGCTCTAGAAAGGTTAGCATTAGAAAGATTAGCATTAGAAAGAATTGTTACCCCTAGGTTAGCGCCAGACAAATTTGCTCCTCGGAGGTTAGCACCTTCTAAGTCAGCTCCGATCAAGTTAGCATTAGATAGGTTCGCTTGAGTAAGGTCGCATCCTGAACATTCATTAGTCTCTAATAGTCTTCTAATAGCTCCTGGGTTGGCTGCCTTTGCTAAATTTATCCAACCACCTTGGGAGACAATAATTATAATTGCCAATATTAGTAGTTTCATCTTTAGTATTTGAAGTAATTCACTTATCAACTATTAGTCAACATAAAAATATTTATTTTTATTATCTCATAGTTATATAACAAAATCGGTAGCATAGTGGTCTCTCCAGATTGACTTTATAAGTAATCTATATAAAATCTACCCCATGTCTACTTTTTCCCCTTGTCTTCTCAATTTAGTTTTAACCGATCAGCATGAAAATTGAAAAACTAACAAACTAATAAGTACAAATAAACCATAGAAACCGAGTTTGTATTTAGATAGGCTACAATACTGATATTTATCTGCTACAAACCCGGTTTCCTATAATACACTGAAGCCAGTAAATCTCATCTAATAGATAATAGATAATTTTTAACAACAGTTTTCAGTCCAATGAACCATATCAAATAAAATAATCACCAGCTTTGGGGCCTTGTATATAGCGTTTCTCTCTATCTCCTTTACTAATTATAAAAAGCCCCATAACTTATAATAGACTAAAATTTTATATATGTGGTAGAAGGTAGAAATTATATATTAAGTATTACTCTTTGCAACTATATCTATTTAGTTGTTATAGTATGAATACCATCCCAATCATTAGGTGGTGGAATTTTTATATAATCAAGAGATCGCTCAATATGTATAGCAACAGCTTTATCTTCAGGTCTAATTTTTTGCGCCAGCTCAAAATACATTAGTGCCTGAGAAAATTTCTTTTTCATATAAGCTTGTCTAGCTTTAATATAAAGTTCTAAAAACTTTTCTGTTTCCAGAGTAATAGGTTCCGAACTAGCACTAATTAGTTCATATATACTCACCGCTTTTTGTTTTCCTTTAACCCTAACTTTATCTAACTCCCTGACCAAAATATAATCACTACAAAGTTGATAAGTAAACTCACTCAAAATAATATCACAGCCATATTGTTTAGTAATTGCTTCTAAACGGGAACTCAAATTTACACCATCACCAATTACTGTATAATCCATTCTTTTTTGGGAACCAATATTACCAGAAACCACTCCTCCTGAACTAATACCAACACCAATTTTAAATTGTGTTTCATGAGGACGAGACAAATTAAATTCCCGGAGACGGTAACGCATATCCAAAGCAGTTTTTACAGCCATTAAAGCATGATCTTCTATCGATAATGGTGCGCCAAAAACCGCCATCAAAGCATCCCCAATAAATTTATCCAGAGTTCCTTGATGGTTAAATACTGCCTCTACCATTGTCTCAAAATATTGATTCAGAAGCTTAACTACTTCAGAGGCTTCTAAATTTTCTGTAATAGTTGTATAACCGCGAATATCAGAAAATAAAATAGTAACTTCTTTACGTTCTCCTTCAAGTAAAGCATCTTCACCTAAAGCCATTACTTGTTCTGCTACCCCAGGAGTCATATAGCGATACATAGCATTTTTCATTCGCTTTTCTTGACTAATATCTTCTAAAACTACCAACCCACCACGCACGCCACCTTCAGGATTAGTTAGGGGATTAATTGTTAAATTTAGACTCCGTTCAAATACTTTATCTATTTTTGACGAATCTATGGATTTGCTAAGATTTTTGTGATTATTATCCATGAGATTTGTCTGAATATTTGTTGCTATTTTTTCTCCCCAAGCCAAATAAATATTAGGATTTTTATTATCTGGAATTGCTAAAATATAAGTTGATTCAAATTGATCCTGTTTTTCTACAAACAACCCTACTCGTAAATTTTGTTCTGGAACATATTGTCTAGTACCATGATCGAGACTGTCTTCTAAACGGAACCTCAAGTTTTCAATTGGTATGACTTCCCATAGATATCTACCAATAAGTTTTTCCTCCCAAACTTTTCTATTTGTTTGACCTTTTACCTCTTGATTAATTGGACATCCTAACATTTCTAAAGCTGCTTCATTAATAGTCACAATTCGGCCTTGCATATCCGTTGAAATTACAACATCAGACAAACTTCGTAGAATATCTTTCTGATATTGTTTTTCGACTAAAACATTTTCAAACAACTGGGAATTTTGCAGAGCAATACCTGCTTGAGCGTTAAAAGCCAGTAGAAATTGTTCATCTGAAGTAGTAAAACTACCTTGATTTTTATTAATTAACTGAGTTACTCCGATCAATTCACCTTTAGCATTATACACAGGCATACAAAGAACATTTCTTGTTTGATAACCTGTTTTTTTGTCTGTACTGGGGTCAAAACGAGGATCTAGATAAGCATCAGGAATATTCAAAGTTTGCCCAGTAGAAGCAACATAACCAGCTATACCACGATGGGCCGGAATTCTAATTTCTACCATTCTTGTTTGATCTACTGTTGCTACCTTAGTCCAAAGTTCATTTGTTTCTTTGCTAAGTAGAAACAAAGTGCTACGATCTGCTTGCATCAGATTACGAGCTTGGTCCATTACAGCTCTTAAAGTTGTTTCCAAGTCTAGACTTTGTCCTAAAGTTGTGGTAGCGTTCAGTAATGCTGATACTCCTTGCTGATTCCGAGCCGCAACATAAAAAGATTGACAACTTTCAAGAATAATCCCCATTGAGTCCGCAAAAGACCGGAATAGTTTTTCATCTTCTTCATCAAAAGGGACATCACTTACTTTATTCAGTAATCGTACCACTGCCACTGGTTGGAGAAAATTAATAGTACTAAAAATTGGAATACAGAGGATAGTACGAGTCTCATAACCTTGAGGTTGGTCTACCTCTTCGTTGAAGAGTGGGTGACTCTTAGCATCCGCAATATTAAGTGCTTCTCCTGTAGTAGCCACATGGCCTAAAATACCAACATTAATTGGTAAGTGATACTCTTGAGATTTACCTGTACTTTCTAAAATTTTCTTGTACCAAAGTTGTTTTTTTTCCTGGTTAACCAGAAAAATAGTTGTTTGATCTGCTTTCAGGACTTGGCCAATTTTTAAGGTAAAAGCATTTAATAGTTGTTCAAATACAGTTTCAATACCTTCATTATTAATTAAGTCTATAGCCTGTAGATACTGATAAAATTCTGCAGTTATGAAGTCCAGCAGACAAACAAAATGTTCTACCGGCAAATCCTTGACACGAGTTACAAGTAGACCCATACGCTCAACTTGAGTCAATGTTGCCAGAATACTGCCAGCAGGGTTCGAGAATTTCATTTGGACTGGTTTGTCTAATGCTTAGTGATTGCTGAACCCTTTTTCAATACTGGCCTGATAGTACTGTATAAAGTTCAATGATCAAAAAAACTTGATTATGTAAACTAGAGAAAGCTAGGCAGCAAACTATAACTAATCGTATAGTAACATAATACAAATGTTTTTAAAATGTGGATACGGCCAAATCATTTTGGCTACTTTCTCAGAAGATTGAAGATTTTTCTGGATAAATTCAAATATTGCCAACTATTTTAGACAAAAATCTATAAAATCTCCAGGTAATGTTATTATTGGAGCTTACAGCAATTTTCAGCAAAAATTTAGCCTAAACCCCTTCTCTGATAGGCAAATACCTTCATATTTAATGTCAAGCAACTAAAAAAATATAAAGACATCACTCTATGAAAAACACCCATTCTTTGCTGTAAAGGTATTCAAAGGTTTCTTAGAGCATTGCCTTTGTTAGCCTCTTATTAACCTATCCGACTGGATAAAAGTATAGATACTTGCACACTAGAGTCAAAACGTCCTTGAGCTATAATCCTTGTCTTTCAAGCATTATAAGCCTAATGTTGTGTAAGTCCCATTATGCAGCTAATGCTATGGAATGGGCAGAGATAATTTTTTGATAATAGTTTCTTAATTGCTGAGTTGCTGCTGACCATCCCCAACGTTCCGCTTCAGCTCTAGCATTTTTGCGCAAGGTTTCTCGTTCTTCTGAGTGGGCAAAAAGTTTTTGAGTAGCTGTAATGGCTCCTTTCTCATCATCTGGATCGAATAAATAACCATTTATTCCATTAGTAACAATATCAGGAATACCTCCTGAATTGGCCGCCACTACTGGGGTGCCTGCAGCCATTGCTTCTAAAAGTACCAATCCTAAAGTTTCCGTGCGAGAGGGAAATATGAAAGCATCGGCAGAAGCATAAGCAGAGGCAAGTTTTTGGCCCCGCAAATAGCCTACAAAATGTGTGGGGGTGTTAGCAAAATATTGTTCTAGGTTTTGTCGGTTAGGGCCATCACCTACAATAGCTATGCAAGTATTGGGGATAGCTTCTACGATTGGTTTAATACGATCAATTTCTTTTTCTACCCCTAATCGCCCAACATATAGTATAATCTTATTATTAGGTTTACCTTGACTAAGGTAATTGCGCATTTCAAGATTTGCATAATGGGGCTGAAATAATTCTGTATCAACTCCCCGCTGCCATAAATCTACTCTCTCAATGCCATGGTTTCTCAATTCTTCTACCATTACTGTAGAGGTACAAAGATTGAGGTCTGCTTGATTATGACCGGATTTAAGTAATTCCCAAAGTAAGCCTTCAAGCATTCCTAAACCATAGTGATGTAAGTATTGAGGTAAGTGGGTATGGTACGATGCGACAAGTGGAATATTTAGTTTTTTGGCATAGAATAACCCACCCAATCCTAATACTGCAGGATTAGCAACGTGAATTATGTCTGGCTGAAACTGTTCTAGTTTTTCTCCAATAGTGGGAGTTGGTATAGCTAATTTTAATTCTGGGTATAGGGGTAGAGGAAAACCTTCAATGCCACAAATTGGTGATCCCTGATATTCTTTTAGCCCTCCTGCGGGAGAAAATATTAGGACTCGATCGCCAAAACGTTGTAGATTCTCGACAGTATGACATAGACGCGTAACTATACCATCTATTTTGGGTAAAAAGGTTTCGGTAAATAGAGCTATCTTCATAGATTAATAAGTATAAATTTATTGGCTGGAAAAATACTATAAAAAATATTAATTCATTAATTTTTTGATTTAGCAATAGGTTTAAGTAGAGTGTGGTGAATGTAGATATAGCAAGTCTATTTTTACGTTTTCCAAAATCTTGCCACTTTTTAGGAATAAGGGATAATACTCTAGGTGATAGGTAATATTTATGGAGTTTATTTCTATTTTTTTTATTGTTACGACCTATGAGTAGATGGCTATAAAATTCAGGTTCAAGTATGAAAACAATTATTATATAGCGTTTCCCAAGTTACTGAGGTACAGTTATTTTGATTCTGTTCTATTGTCTATTTCCAAATACTAATATATAGGGACGTTACATAAAACATCCCTAATAAAACAATTGAGTATAAACCTATTGAAGATAGATTTGTTATTCAGTTTTAGATACTATTGTACTTTTACAGAATCTGATTGTTTGTTTTTTTCCTCAGTTTTGGATATTAATGTACTTTTTACAGAATCTAATTGTTGAGTTTTTTCTCGATGCCAAGAGACTTTAGGTAAAATATGGTTTTTATCTACTCTTGTTTTATACTTAATAGCAAAATTGAGCAAAGAATCTAACAAAGAATCAGATAGATAATGAGGTTTTAAACCAAGCTCTAATAAATTCGTATTTTTAGCATTGAAATAATGTTGCTCTAACTCTACTCTAGGATTATCCAAGTGATTAATTTGTACATCTAAATCCATAGTTTTACCCGCTGTTTTTACCATTTCTGCTAGGTCTAGTACACTAAACATTTCAGTAAATTGGTTAAATACTCGGAATTCACCTGGTTGTGCTGGGTTTGCGATCGCTATTTCCATACAACGGACAGTATCTCTAATATCTAAAAAGCCACGAGTTTGTCCACCTGTACCATAAACAGTTAGCGGATGGCCAATTGCTGCTTGAATACAAAATCTATTGAGAGCTGTACCAAAAACTCCATCATAGTCAAGACGGTTAATCAAAAGTTCATCTTGGATTGTTTCATCATTTAGAAGACCAGTTAGAGCAACACCATATACAATTCCTTGATTAAGGTCCGTAGCCCGGATACCCCATATTTTGCAGGCAAAGTGAATGTTGTGGCTATCGTGAACTTTACTGAGATGATAGAAAGACCCTGGTTGTTTTGGATAGGGTAGAGTATCCGTGCGTCCATTATGTTCAATTTTGATATAACCCTCTTCAATATCTATATTAGGAGTACCATACTCTCCCATAGTTCCCAGTTTAACTAAATGGCAGTCTGGAAAATCCTCTTTCATAGCATAAAGAATATTGAGAGTACCAACAACATTATTAACTTGAGTCGTAACAGCATGTTCCCGGTCAATCATAGAAAATGGAGCAGAACGTTGTTCACCAAAGTGAACTATAGATTCTGGTTCAAACTGATGTAGTGTTGTACTTAGGAAATCGTAGTTGGTAATATCTCCTATATATAGATCAATTTTTTTGCCTGTGAGGTCTTTCCAACGTTGGATGCGTTGTTGAATAGGGGCAATAGGTGTGAGGGTTTCTACTTGAAGTTGTAGATCCCAGTGTCGCCTAACCATACTGTCTAAAATACCTACCTCATAACCTTGATTGGAAAGATAAAGAGCGGTTGCCCAACCGCAGTAGCCATCGCCACCAATTACTAGGACTTTCATAAATTTACTTTGAATCTTGCTTACTAATATTTGGTTAATGTATCAGGTATTAGCACTTTTTGATAGTTACTAATTTTGTCGATAAATCTACTCAAGCTTTGTCAGGTTTGAACCTTATAGAAATAACTACAAGCCTCTTGACCAGCTTTCCATCAAAGACGGAGTTACCAGCGCATCCTTGGGTAAAATTTTCAATGCACTATTTAAATCTGAATTGTATTTGATGTCTTAGGATGATTTGAATAAACTGCGTTTGACTTGTCTACCCACATAGGTCTCATGTTTTTCATGATCCCTAAGAAAGAAAAGAACACTTTTGTAGTTTAACTCTCCTAGTGATGGTCACCTTGAAGCTTTAATTCGCATTTGTATTTCAATTGACAAATCAAACCGTCGTGGGGAAAAGAAATACCATCTAATACATCAGAGGTATCAATAATTATTGTCCCCGACGGAAGTTGTTGATATTTTAATTCTCCATATTTCCACATCCTCTGAACAGTGCAATAACTGACACCTTTTTGTGTTGCATTGCATCAGATAATTTGATCATGTACATATTATTAAATTATCTGAAGATATTTGCCTATATTTTTTGACATTTTATTAAACTTATCTTGATACTCTCCGGTTAAATCAAGGGCTTGTTGCGTATCAAAGGTTAGACATTAAGAGCTGGGAACTAATAGCCCATGGACCTTCAGACTAAACCTAAGCGATGAAAGTTACTCTGCATCCTTTAATATAGAAATTTAACCTGTATAACTATGCTTAGTTATCCTCAGTTGAAGACTTGCCTGACTTATATAGGAGTTTGTTTGCAATCACGAATCACACTTACTTGACAATGGCCTATATTTTTAGACGTGTCACTCCACTAAAAGTTTTGCTATCACCGACAAAAAAACTTAATGTAGCAACATCTTATCCAATCGACATTTCAATTTTTGGGCCATGTATAGTAACATGACAAGGAAATGTCTTTTAATTTATTGGTTAGCCTCTAGGGTCGTAGCTTTATTTTTTGTCTCCTTTATGGAAAGCATGATCTACAACTGAAGTCAGAGGCCAGAAAATACAAAATTTCCTTTTTTCTCCCCTTTAAATGTTAAGCTATTAACTTTATTTATTAGTCAAATGGTAAGTTCATCAGTAAAGCTAGTCCAAGGAACAAATGAAAAACTAGTGCAATAACTTACCATAGCTATTTATCTATTTCAGGGTCAGACGCTGTGTCATGGTTAATAAATTTCTGTTTATCTGTTCATCTATCTGAAAGTGAGTGTTGAGATAGGTATTAGTCCCTAAAGAGAATACTCTAGAGCCTTTTCCTGGTTCCGCCTTACCTCTAAAACTATTACCTGTCTATTTTGTAACTTTTTAACTTGTTCTGTTTTTAGTTCTTCTAGTCATTGAGGTGTGATAGAACCTGCTAATTTTTTTTCTTCATTCATATAAAGTAGTTTTCAACAGGGTAGTTTTCAATATGTATATGGTCTTCTCAAGGAAGTAATTTCAGGATTCGGACTTAATAAAATTTAGGCTAAGTTCATTAAGTAGTTGATGTGTAAGTGGACGGATACAGACACAAATATAGGAAAAAAAGGGGTAGATTCTCAAAAGCTTGTTGTTGGTTACTGAAGTTGGTGATTAACCAAAAAGGTGCCAAGGTAGTAATGTCCAATGAGTGAGTCATTTCAGTTAAAGTAATGCGCTCTGGCATATTGACATATTATTTTCTGTACATCTTTTTTTATAGACTATACTTTGAGTTGAAAATTGTAAATACCTGAGCAAGTAGTGGCATCTCAGTACTGGCCAGTCAAGTCAGAGGCCGGGAAACCATAATTTTATTTTAGTCCCCTCCCTGATAGCGCAAAAAACTGTAGCACATTCAACGATTAACTTGAGAGCTTATTTCTTGATCATTAGTGTAAATTCAGGGTTTCAAGTTCAAAATCAAATTTTCAATTAAATCTTTTTATTTCCTAACTAGGGAACTTTATAAAAAGTTGAACGTCTCTGTAATAATTTTTATTATCTAATTTACTAGTTAAATATTTTTTTTACGGTTATTTTTTTATACCTTTCAGTTTTGTATTTTGAATTTTTTTATATCAAGAAAAGTTAAGAGTATTGAATGGGGTTGATGTAAATAGTAAATAAACTATTAGGAGTAAGAATAATAAGAATATGGAATGAAAGCTGATGTTTTTATATTCAGGATACTGCTATATAAAGTTGGTTGTAAAGCATAATTAGTTTTTGAGTTTCTAGATAGAGCATCTATTTTAATTTCAGTTAAGTTGGAATAATTTAAAGGTTTTACTTAACAAAAAAAATTTAGGTGTACAGATAAAAAGTATTGGGCCACTAAAATTTGTTGTAACTCATTAGATTTGCATAGTACTTGAATAGATAGATCACAAAATTTTTATTCTCAAAACTGAAGTTCTCACTTATAATCTTGTAAAAATTACTTTTTTGAGAAAAGAAATGGAAGATTTTTTAGATCAAATTGTTTTTCCAGATACTTCTTCTTTCCAAAGCACTCCTATTAACACTCTTGTACCTGGAGAATCAATAACTGTACCAGGTTTTGAGTTAGTTAATGGGCCCCCAATTGCTGATCCCTCTCTATTTATAGAAGTCCCAATTCCAATAATACCAGGTTCACCTGGTCCTGTTGGTCCTGCAGGTCCAAGTGGTGCCCCTGGTCCTGTGGGTCCTATCGGTCCAAGTGGTGCCCCTGGTCCTGTGGGTCCTGTAGGTCCAATAGGTCCTGTGGGTCCGGCTGGAGCTGATGGTGTTCCTGGTCTTGCTGGTCCTGTAGGTCCAGCTGGAGCTGATGGTGTTCCTGGTCTCACTGGTCCTATTGGTCCTATTGGTCCAAGTGGTGCCCCTGGTCCTGTAGGTCCTGTAGGTCCAACTGGAGCTCCTGGTCCCGCTGGTCCTGTAGGTCCAGCTGGAGCTGATGGTGTTCCTGGTCTTGCTGGTCCAGCTGGTCCAATAGGTCCTGTAGGTCCGGCTGGAGCTGATGGTGTTCCTGGTCTTACTGGTCCCATTGGTCCTATAGGTCCAAGTGGTGCCCCTGGTCCTGTAGGTCCAATAGGTCCTGTAGGTCCGGCTGGAGCTGATGGTGTTCCTGGTCTTGCTGGTCCTGTAGGTCCTGTAGGTCCTGTAGGTCCAACTGGAGCTCCTGGTCCCGCTGGTCCTGTAGGTCCTGTAGGTCCTGTAGGTCCGGCTGGAGCTGATGGTGTTCCTGGTCTTGCTGGTCCTGTAGGTCCTGTAGGTCCTGTAGGTCCAACTGGAGCTCCTGGTCCCGCTGGTCTTGCTGGTCCAGCTGGTCCAATAGGTCCTGTAGGTCCGGCTGGAGCTGATGGTGTTCCTGGTCTTACTGGTCCCATTGGTCCTATAGGTCCAAGTGGAGCCCCTGGTCCCGCTGGTCCAATAGGTCCTGTAGGTCCAGCTGGAGCTGATGGTGTTCCTGGTCTTGCTGGTCCTGTAGGTCCTGTAGGTCCTGTAGGTCCTGTAGGTCCTGTAGGTCCTGTAGGTCCTATAGGTCTAACTGGAGCCCCTGGTCCGGCTGGTCCAATAGGTCCTGTGGGTCCGGCTGGAGCTGATGGTGTTCCTGGTCTTACTGGTCCCATTGGTCCTATAGGTCCAAGTGGTGCCCCTGGTCCGGCTGGTCCAATAGGTCCTGTGGGTCCGGCTGGAGCTGATGGTGTTCCTGGCCTTGCTGGTCCTGTAGGTCCTGTAGGTCCTGTAGGTCCGGCTGGAGCTGATGGTGTTCCTGGTCTTGCTGGTCCTGTAGGTCCTATAGGTCCTGTAGGTCCTGTAGGTCCAACTGGAGCTCCTGGTCCCGCTGGTCCTGTAGGTCCAATAGGTCCTGTAGGTCCAGCTGGAGCTGATGGTGTTCCTGGTCTTGCTGGTCCTGTAGGTCCTGTAGGTCCAACTGGAGCTCCTGGTCCCGCTGGTCCTGTAGGTCCAATAGGTCCTGTGGGTCCGGCTGGAGCTGATGGTGTTCCTGGTCTTGCTGGTCCTGCTGGAGCTCCTGGTCCCGCTGGTCCTGTAGGTCCTGTAGGTCCAACTGGAGCTCCTGGTCCCGCTGGTCCCGCTGGTCCAATAGGTCCTGTGGGTTCGGCTGGAGCTGATGGTGTTCCTGGTCTTACTGGTCCTATTGGTCCTATAGGTCCAAGTGGTGCCCCTGGTCCGGCTGGTCCAATAGGTCCTGTAGGTCCGGCTGGAGCTGATGGTGTTCCTGGTCTTGCTGGTCCTGCTGGAGCTTCTGGTCCCGCTGGTCCTGTAGGTCCAATAGGTCCTGTAGGTCCAGCTGGAGCTGATGGTGTTCCTGGTCTTGCTGGTCCTGTAGGTCCTGTAGGTCCAACTGGAGCTCCTGGTCCTGTAGGTCCAATAGGTCCTGTGGGTCCGGCTGGAGCTGATGGTGTTCCTGGTCTTGCTGGTCCTGCTGGAGCTCCTGGTCCCGCTGGTCCAATAGGTCCTGTGGGTCCGGCTGGAACTGATGGTGTTCCTGGTCTTGCTGGTCCTGTAGGTCCTGTAGGTCCAAGTGGAGCCCCTGGTCCGGCTGGTCCAATAGGTCCTGTGGGTCCAACTGGAGCTCCTGGTCCCGCTGGTCCAATAGGTCCTGTAGGTCCCGCTGGTCCCGCTGGTGGTCCCGCTGGTCCCGCTGGTCCAATAGGTCCTGTAGGTCCCGCTGGTCCCGCTGGTCCAATAGGTCCTGTGGGTCCGGCTGGATCTGATGGTGTTCCTGGTCTTACTGGTCCCATTGGTCCTATAGGTCCAAGTGGTGCCCCTGGTCCTGTAGGTCCAATAGGTCCTGTAGGTTCGGCTGGAGCTGATGGTGTTCCTGGTCTTGCTGGTCCTGCTGGAGCTCCTGGTCCCGCTGGTCCAATAGGTCCTGTAGGTCCGGCTGGAGCTGATGGTGTTCCTGGTCTTACTGGTCCCATTGGTCCTATAGGTCCAAGTGGTGCCCCTGGTCCTGTAGGTCCTGTAGGTCCTGTAGGTCCAACTGGTGCTCCTGGTCCTGTGGGTCCTGTAGGTCCTGTAGGTCCTATAGGTCTAACTGGAGCCCCTGGTCCGGCTGGTCCAATAGGCCCTGTAGGTCCAGCTGGAGCTGATGGTGTTCCTGGTCTTGCTGGTCCTGTAGGTCCTGTAGGTCCTGTAGGTCCTACTGGAGCTCCTGGTCCCGCTGGTCCGGCTGGTCCAATAGGTCCTGTAGGTCCGGCTGGAGCTGATGGTGTTCCTGGTCTTACTGGTCCCATTGGTCCTATAGGTCCAAGTGGTGCCCCTGGTCCTGTAGGTCCAATAGGTCCTGTGGGTCCGGCTGGAGCTGATGGTGTTCCTGGTCTTGCTGGTCCTGTAGGTCCTGTAGGTCCTGTAGGTCCTGTAGGTCCTACTGGAGCTCCTGGTCCCGCTGGTCCGGCTGGTCCAATAGGTCCTGTAGGTCCAGCTGGAGCTGATGGTGTTCCTGGTCTTACTGGTCCCATTGGTCCTATAGGTCCAAGTGGTGCCCCTGGTCCCGCTGGTCCTGTAGGTCCAATAGGTCCTGTGGGTCCGGCTGGAGCTGATGGTGTTCCTGGTCTTGCTGGTCCTGTAGGTCCTGTAGGTCCAACTGGTGCTCCTGGTCCTGTGGGTCCTGTAGGTCCTGTAGGTCCTATAGGTCTAACTGGAGCCCCTGGTCCGGCTGGTCCAATAGGTCCTGTAGGTCCAGCTGGAGCTGATGGTGTTCCTGGTCTTGCTGGTCCTGTAGGTCCTGTAGGTCCTGTAGGTCCTACTGGAGCTCCTGGTCCCGCTGGTCCGGCTGGTCCAATAGGTCCTGTAGGTCCGGCTGGAGCTGATGGTGTTCCTGGTCTTACTGGTCCCATTGGTCCTATAGGTCCAAGTGGTGCCCCTGGTCCTGTAGGTCCAATAGGTCCTGTGGGTCCGGCTGGAGCTGATGGTGTTCCTGGTCTTGCTGGTCCTGTAGGTCCTGTAGGTCCTGTAGGTCCTGTAGGTCCTGTAGGTCCTACTGGAGCTCCTGGTCCCGCTGGTCCGGCTGGTCCAATAGGTCCTGTAGGTCCAGCTGGAGCTGATGGTGTTCCTGGTCTTACTGGTCCCATTGGTCCTATAGGTCCAAGTGGTGCCCCTGGTCCCGCTGGTCCTGTAGGTCCAATAGGTCCTGTGGGTCCGGCTGGAGCTGATGGTGTTCCTGGTCTTGCTGGTCCTGTAGGTCCTGTAGGTCCAACTGGTGCTCCTGGTCCTGTGGGTCCTGTAGGTCCTGTAGGTCCTATAGGTCTAACTGGAGCCCCTGGTCCGGCTGGTCCAATAGGTCCTGTGGGTCCGGCTGGAGCTGATGGTGTTCCTGGTCTTACTGGTCCCATTGGTCCTATAGGTCCAAGTGGAGCCCCTGGTCCAGCTGGTCCAATAGGTCCTGTGGGTCCGGCTGGAGCTGATGGTGTTCCTGGTCTTGCTGGTCCTGTAGGTCCTGTAGGTCCTGCTGGAGCTCCTGGTCCAGCTGGTCCAATAGGTCCTGTAGGTCCCGCTGGAGCTGATGGTGTTCCTGGTCTTGCTGGTCCTGCTGGAGCTCCTGGTCCCGCTGGTCCTGTAGGTCCGATAGGTCCTGTGGGTCCGGCTGGAGCTGATGGTGTTCCTGGTCTTGCTGGTCCTGTAGGTCCAATAGGTCCTGTAGGTCCTGTAGGTCCTGTAGGTTCTGCTGGAGCTGATGGTGTTCCTGGTCTTGCTGGTCCTGCTGGTCCTGTAGGTCCAATAGGTCCTGTAGGTCCGGCTGGAGCTGATGGTGTTCCTGGTCTTGCTGGTCCTGCTGGTCCAATAGGTCCTGTAGGTCCAACTGGAGCTCCTGGTCCCATTGGTCCTATAGGTCCAAGTGGTGCCCCTGGTCCTGTAGGTCCCATAGGTCCTGTGGGTCCGGCTGGAGCTGATGGTATTCCTGGTCTTGCTGGTCCTGTAGGTCCTGTAGGTCCTGTAGGTCCAACTGGAGCTCCTGGTCCCATTGGTCCTATAGGTCCAAGTGGTGCCCCTGGTCCTGTAGGTCCAATAGGTCCTGTGGGTCCGGCTGGAGCTGATGGTGTTCCTGGTCTTGCTGGTCCTGCTGGAGCTCCTGGTCCCGCTGGTCCAATAGGTCCTGTAGGTCCTGCTGGAGCTGATGGTGTTCCTGGTCTTACTGGTCCCATTGGTCCTATAGGTCCAAGTGGTGCCCCTGGTCCTGTAGGTCCTGTAGGTCCTGTAGGTCCAACTGGAGCTCCTGGTCCTGTAGGTCCAATAGGTCCTGTGGGTCCGGCTGGAGCTGATGGTGTTCCTGGTCTTGCTGGTCCTGCTGGAGCTCCTGGTCCCGCTGGTCCAATAGGTCCTGTAGGTCCTGCTGGAGCTCCTGGTCCCGCTGGTCCAATAGGTCCTGTAGGTCCTATAGGCCCAAGTGGTGCCCCTGGTCCTGTAGGTCCTGTAGGTCCGGCTGGAGCTGATGGTGCTCCTGGTTTTACTGGTCCTGTAGGTCCTGTAGGTCCGGCTGGTCCTATTGGTGCCACTGGTCCTGTAGGTCCGGCTGGAGCTGATGGTGCTCCTGGTTTTACTGGTCCTGTAGGTCCTGTAGGTCCGGCTGGTCCTATTGGTGCCACTGGTCCTGTAGGTCCAACTGGTCCCGTAGGTCCAGCTGGTCCTGTAGGTCCAACTGGTCCTATCGGTCCTGGAATCCCAACATTGCCTATCGGGTATATAATTGCTGGAGACAACTCTCCCACAGACTTTATAACTGGAGAAATAGTTTTGTGGCCTGGCCTATCTGTGCCACCTGGTTTCTTCTCTCTTGAAGGTCAAGTATTGCCAATTACTGGTAATAATGAGTTGTTTAATATCGTGGGTAATCAGTATGGAGGAGATGGAGTTAACAACTTCGTACTGCCTAATTTAGTTGGAATTAGTCCAGTAGGTCGTCAGTTGAATCAAATAGAAGATTCGGTTACAGGTCAACTTTTTGTTGAATTCCCTAGCGGTAGCGGTCAATTCATAAACGCGGACGATTTTCCAGGAATAGCTGGAGGAAATACTCCTTTGGGTCAGAATTTAAATAACAACATTGTTGTACCAGCTTAATTCTTAACCTTACTGGGAAGGTAAAACTGGTATGACACGAAATTCAATAGCTAAAATCTGATAAGTAATTTAAATCTATTACTGATCACAAAAAACTAAACATTTAACCTTGCAGGTTACTAAAACTTGCAAGGTTAAATGTTTAGCTAAAAAATTGGCATTTTATTCAATTTCTGTAAATTGTTAGAAGGATTATATGTGTAGTGAATTTAAAATCAATTACCATTGCTAATTTATCTAAAGTAAATCTAAAAACTTTGCTTATTGACTTGATCTCGTGTGACTCGCTGGCCACTAAGCCTTTAATTAGGATATAAATGACTGTTCCAAATCAACACATGAGGACAACCTCAACTGGAGAATAACCCTTATTACCTTATAACTGCAATTCCTATCGCCTTGTTGTCAGGTTGACAGCGTAGGCCACGGGGTAGAAACTGAATATTAACCCCCAAAGCTGTTCTAAATACAGGACAGTAACAGTTATCAGAAACGATAATGATAGCAGAGACTGACAAGTTGATAAACAGAAAGGTAATCAAACTTCTGTCATGTGGAAATATTCCAAAGGTAGCTATGGAGTGTAGGGCGAAAAGGGTCAATGAATAATCTTATGTGCTAGAGATTCATACCGAACCCTCTCGGAGAATTTACCCCACGCCCACCAGTCGCAATAAAAGAATAAAGGAACGAGGAAACGCCTCCCTCGACACCTAAATATATTGATCGAGAACAAAAGTGCGCAATTGTTGATCAATCTAAACAATGGTTGTAGGTTTTAGAAGGAGTAGGATTGGCTAAAAAGCAGTAATGCTGAGGTAATCAGTATTAGACGCAATTAATGGTAACTATTAGGAATTAATAAAGCTAAAAACTTAAAATAAAATTGAATAACACAAAACTCTTTCTAAGTGTAGTATGAGATACTTATGATATATCCAGTCAAGCCAGTGTCAACCCAAACATTAAATGGAGAGACATTAACTGGAAGAGGGTAGAAAAATATGTATTTAAGTTGCAAAAGTTAATTTACATAGGATCCAGCCGTGGCGATATCCCCAGCGTGCATAATTACCAAAAACTTCTGAGCAAGAGTTATTATGCAAGATTTCTAGCTATTAGAGGTGTGACCCAAGACAACCAAGGTAAGAAAACTGCTGGAATTGATGGCATTAAGAATTTGCCCCTCATGCCAAGATTTAACTTGGTATATCTTCTAAAATCGCATTTTATGAAAGCAAGCCCTACCTGCAAAGTCACCGATAGCAAAACCAAGACGAAAAGAAACATGCCCATTAGGCATACCAACAATATATGATAGAGAACTTCAAACACTAGTTAAGTTAGGTAGGTCACAGCTAGTGGGAAGCACTTTTTGAACCTAGTGGAACTTATACAACTTTTAAACCAAAATATAGCCCAAACTTTTTCTGTGAGAGGCAAAAACCAATAGTATTATTATTCAACCAATCAAAAAAAACGGTGCATACATAGCTGTACAAAAAGCTTTATCAGCATCAGTAAATGTTTTCAAAGATTTATTCCCCTATTGCCTTTGTCTTTCTCCAGTTAGCTTATGCTAAGTGATAAAAGTATAAGCACTTGCATACTAAGATAAAATCGCTATCTTGTATCTATTTATCTCTTACTTGATATTCTTTTAATCCCAACTATCATAAGCGTCTCTCAGTAAAAAACCTCTATCCAGTTTCTGTTTAAGTAGGTATTTACTATCCATTCAGATGTCATTTTTGACCTGTCAACATTGGTAATAAAATAATCAATTTATGTTGCCTTTTCTATAGAACTAGCATTCATAGCGATAGGGAAAGTTCTTTCTCCTTGAAGGGGTGAAACTGAACCTTTAAATGTGCTAAACCAAACTTTTTTTAGTTTTTCTACACTTAATATCACTCGCTCAAAGTCCTATTTTGGTATGGTTTTACCTAATTCATCATTCATCTCTTCTAGTTTCTATTTCTTGAGATGATTTTTGTTTAACTACTATTTTTCGATTTTTGACCATACCTCCGCGCATATTTTAATTCCCAGTCTTTGAGTTTTTTCAAAAATCTTGTATTATTGCTAAAGGCAGAATCAATTAAGACTATTACTAAACAATAAGCTCTGGTCAAAGTAGAGTCTATTTATACTATTCCTTAATCCTGCTTTTTCTGAAATAATTTGTTATCTTTGACCTGTGGTAAAAAGCTTGAATGTTGATCTAATTTAATGTTATTAAGGAAACTTTTTTTGTCATCAGCCATAATGGGTTGTTACGGTTGCCATCCCATTATCTTTTTTACTCATTTCTCCAATGTATTGTCGCCCTACTCCAGGTGTAAAATTACCACTTTTTCAGTGTCCAGAATCGTCTAAAATTAGGCTAAATCCTTTCTTGAATTTAGTTTGAGAAGGTTTATTCATTCTTTTTAGGAGAGGTTGATTTATTTGAGTACTCTCCCAAGGAGAATATGGAGTGAAATGATTTAGCCAATTATAAACTACTCCAATAGAGTTATTGGCCATTTGCCATATATTTTTCCTTTAATTCTCTCCTAGTCATTCACCTAGATAATGGCGGAATCCTATTTTTTGAGGTGGATTTTTCTAACAATTATCAAACTGTTGGCACCTCCTTTAAAAGTAAGGAGGCATATCATTAGGGGTTGTTTGTCTTATCTTCAGAAAGCTTTGAGGTAAAACTCTTATTTAACAAACATTATAGCCTAATTTAACTCATGAAGTTGTGTAAGTCCCACTAACAATTTTTTCAACAAAGGCTGATAACTATCTTGATCTAAAACCTATTGCTCTGTAATCAGTTTACAATGAATATTGAATAGAGTTTAATACCAAAGTTTGGAGATGACAATAATGTTAGATACAATAGTATTAGGTGGTGGATGCTTCTGGTGCGTAGAATCTGTCTTTTTATCTGTGGTGGGAGTAAAAGAAGTAGAATCTGGTTATGCTGGAGGAAATACTAAAAATCCTGACTATAGGTCTATATGTTCTGGAAAAACTGGTCATGCTGAGGTTGTCAAAGTTTCCTTTGACACTGAGAAAATATCACTGAGTCAAATCTTAGAAATATTTTTTGCAACTCACGACCCCACAACACCCAATAGACAAGGAAATGATGTTGGTACTCAGTATCGTTCAGTTGTTATGTGTCATTCCCAAGAACAAAAAGACATTGCTCAAGAAGTAATTTCGACCTTGGGTAATAATGGAACATTTGAAAATCCCATTGTAACTGAAGTAGTTGATTTGAAGGATTATTATAGAGCTGAGGAATATCATCAAAACTATTTTAACAAGAATCCTTATCAACCTTATTGTGTATTTTCAATTCCGCCAAAATTACAAAAACTCAAGAAATATTTCCCAGATCAAGTATCTGCCTAAATACAGCTATTCGCCTAATAGGTTGTAATGTTTTATCTAAGGGGGTTTGCTCTCATTACCTAACCAAAAATAGGATTGATATGACCAAACCCCTAGAGTTTTTTTCACAAATCATTTAGGATTATTATAGTTATTTCATCTTAGGGAAAAACGATTACTACAAAGCTTTGAGAAAAGTCTAACAGGACTTATAGCAGTTTTCTCATGGTAGACAACTGTAAGGGTCTTCCTAGAAGAGTTTTTGTTCAAAGAAGTGTGTTCTCAATTTGCTCTTAACTGTACGAAAAAAAACTGTAGAAAATCCTAACAGCTTTTATCTTGATATTAGATTAACCAATACAGGCTCTACCGCATAACTCACTATTCCCTCGGCAGTAAATGCCTCTGGGAATTTATTGTCTTAAATTTGAAGACTGCCATTGATATCGGCATTAATGACTATACCAGTTGCACTCCTGAATAAACAACGTTTGACTCGTTTACTTCCATAAGTTTCATATTTAATTGGTGGCTGTTGGTCAAGTGCAGAAGTTTGACTGGTGTAACAATATCCGTTTCAATGACTTTTATCCCAGCTAGTTGACATTTATAAGTTATCTGTTGAATTAGCTTATAGGGGGGTATTTGGGTAAAGTTTTGATGTTTTTTTTTACCGATGTTTGCATCTTGTTTCCAATTATCATTTTTGCCTATGACTACAGTACCAATATTATTTGTGCTTAAATACTCAACCACTAAGAAACTGGTATTATGCAGATAATTCTCCACAAAACGATTTCGGTGATAGGTTAACCCTTCAATCTTATGGCTAGTTTTTTTCTGGTCTTTGAGCACACTTTGGTACTTAGCTTTACCCTTGTGTTTTATAGTTAATTGACACTTTTTAGTGGCTTCCCATTCACAAGCAGTGGTTTGACACCAGGCTTATTTGTAGCTAGAGCAACTAATCTATCAATCTCTAAATTTATTCTTTCTACTACGTAGACTCTATCCGTTGTTTTTCCGTTTTGTAGGGGAAAAATACCATTAAACTTTACTAAAAATGGCGCTTGGTGGGTAAGTCCTCATTTACATAGATACAGTAGATCAAAAGACTCCATGGATTAAGTATTGCTAGCTATTGTACCCACAGTCAGAATAGTTGAAAAAAACCGTTTAACTACCTTCGGCTGGAGATTTTGCGATTTTTATTAGGGCTGAAGTTCAGTTAAATGTTCGAGACTACTATCCTGACAGACTACTTTGCTACCCAGATGAAACCCAAAGACTCTCCCTGGCAATGAAAGAATTACTTTATTCTGCGTAAGTCTTAACTAATATAATTCTGGAGATATCTCCAAAAACCACCCACATGAGCCCTGAAACTTAGTTTTTTCCTAGGTGTCTATTCTTAAAAATAAGGATTTATCCTAAAAACTGAGGGCTCCCGGGGGTAACTCCTAATCTATTTATTACCATTATTTTTAAACACACTATTAAAAAAAGGTGTGATTTCAGACCAAGCTTTAGTCGTTGCAACAGAGTCATAACGATAACCATCATCACGCATGAAAGTATGCTCTGCTTCATATAAGAAAATTTTGTGAGTTACACCAGTTTGCTCTAGAGTTTGAATCATAGTTTGGCGATCGCTTTCTGGTGTATGAGGATCTTTACTACCAAAAACAATAAGTATCTCACCTTTAATTTCACTGACTCGTTTAATAGTATCAGCAACTCCTTTACCTAACTTGCCACTAGGAATGCCGGTGGGATAACAACACACTGTAGCTTTAATCTCTTTTTCAAAAGCAGCCCGGAAGGCTAAATGGCCACCAATACAAAAACCCATAGCTCCTATTTGATCCGCGGCAACAGAACTTTCTGCTTTGAGAAATTCAATAACAGCTTGGGTATCTGCATCATACTCAGATACTGCTGTTCGACGTGCATTATCATTACCCCGCATCCGCCCTAAGTCATCTGGCTCAATAACAAGACCTATTGACTCTGTTCGATGAAATATTTCTGGGGCAGCAACTACATAACCATATCCTGCTAAATAGTTAGCTAGACGAATTATTGGGCCTCCTAGCTGATAGATGTCGCTGTAAAATATAATACCTGGGTAAGTTCCTGGTGGTTTAGGGGTTGCCACATATACACGCATTAAACTGTCATCAACTGTTAAATTAATGTTACGTTTAGTAATTTGCACCTATTACCTCCATTGTTACACCCAATAATTTTTCTAATAGACTAGCTTAACTTATTGGATGCTTATTATGAAGGTTTCTTAAAATTGATTTTACAATAACTTTTATCATACTAGCAAAAATAGCAAAAAAAGTTTCTACAAGAAAGTTCAGTAATTTCTGTTACAAAAGCTGCTTATACCAATTTTAAAAAAGAATGTTATAAAGAACGAAAGCGATCGTATAATAGGTAAGTTTTTCTCAGAGTATGGAACTGGCAACGGTTGGTATTTATGAGAGTTTATGTTCTACTAGAGCAAATTTATCTCAAGTTGTCATGTTTGCAGTAGTGCCTTTAATATTACCGGAGATGGTAGGATATACCCTTGATATTTTTGCTCCGAATGTGCGGGCGGCTTCAATTTTAGGTAGTGAAATTGATACAGGTAAACGGGTTAATTTAATCAGGACTTACACGGGTACGCTATATGTAGCTTAATGTCATACTGAATTATCAATACTATAATTAGTTTTTTTAAGAAAGGTTATTTAACTTGAACTACTATTGGTTTTTTGAATAAAAATAGTTAGGCGATCGCTAAGGCTAATCTCCCCTAAGCCCTAAAGCTATAGTGAAAATTGTCAAAATTGTCATGCACTACATAGCGCCTTTGCATAAGTCCTGTTTGAATTTAATTATACCTATATATTGCGGGGTAATATTCTGAAAATGGGATTTTATCAAACAAATTTCTATCAAAAAACTATGCCATTTTCTACAGGTATTCACCGTTATTTTGCTGTTAATGATAAGAGTAAATTAGAGTTTTATTTACCTTCCAATAAGTATAATTTCAAAGAAAAAAAAACTGTTAATACTTTTTTTTTGAGGGTTTGATTTTAACTCTGAATAAATTGATTAGGCGTTTATTAATTTGGCAAAACAGTCAGCTATAATTACTGATAAAAGTCGCAATTTAAAGTTGACTATTAATTATGATAGTAATTACTCAAATTTAGTTTTTTTGGATTCTAAAATGTAAAGTTTTTTTATTGTTTATAACGTTTAACTGTTCCTCGGAATGCGATGAATACTGGTCAATATTTATTAATTGCTGAACTTGGTATAACTATGGAATTAGTAATTAGTACGATAACAAACTTGGGTTAGTTGAAAATTTAACTTTTTTAGGGGAAATTCATAAATTGCCTCTACTTACTAAGGCGAAACATGACTGTAAAATTATTATCATTTACGATAATTTCATTTCCAAAAGGGTCATCAGCATAATTATGTTTCTGATTTTGCCAATTCAAAGATAGGGTCGGACTGTTATATTTATTTTTCAGTTTCCAAGTTACACTGGCACCATAGGGAGAGGAATTAGAAGTTTTATCAATTGGTGCAACAAAGCTAGAGAAAGTAACTGTTGGGAGCGGACGAATACTCAACTTTAGCAATAAGCGATCTTCAAAAGAATTGGGTATAACTTTAGCCCAAGAGTAGGTAACACCAAAAGTAACTGTTTTGAGCGGACGAATACTCAACTCTAGCAATAAGCGGTTTTCAAAAGAATTGGGTATAACATTACCAAAATAGTAGGTGACACCAACAGAACCTTTTATCCAATTCAAACGAGCTCTGGCAGCAAGTGCGCTAGCAGGTGAATTGCTGACAACACTACCAATTTTAGTATCCCGATCAATAGCATAATTAAAGAATGTTGACAAGGTAAAATTAGCATTTTTACTAATCCGAAATGTTTTGGTAGCATTGCCAAAAATTTGGCTGTAATAATCCCGATCTGGATTAATATAACCGATGCCACCAGTGCGAAACTTCCAACCATTTACTGTACTAATAGTATAGTCAAAACCCAGGTAAAACTTAATTTTTTCAGAGGCAATGGCACCAGTATAATAACGGAAAAGATCTTGAGGACCAGTCCAGTTTCCGGCAAAGCTCAGATGGGGATAGTAACTTGTTTTCTCCTGATAAATACTTTCCTGAACGAGGTTAGCATCTTGTTCTAAAAATTGGAGATAAACTTGAACATAGAAATTACGGAGGTTGGGAGTGGAAAATGTGTCTTGACTAACTGTGGAAAATGTGTCTTGATTAATTGCAGAGGTGAAATCTACATTACTACCTTCCCCACCTTCACTGCCAGAACTGGTGGTCGCTACTTGTGGACTTGTGGGGTCATAGAATGTACGGCCTTGGTTAATACTACGGTCAATAATGGGGGAAAGACCTAACCAAATACTATGATAACTTCCTTTGGGAACTTGACTTAAGCTGGTGATATCAGGTGTTAAACTTTTGGCTCTACCTACTCCAGCGGAATAGATGGTATAACTGTTGCCGGGTAAACGAGTATTGTTAGGGGCTAAAAATAAATGGCGGTTGATCCTGGAGTTGACAGGATTTTCACTGCCTTTTAAGTCGGGAATGATATCGGGTAAAAATTGCGCCACCCCTTGAATGGTTGTATTTAACCCCTGGTTTTCATCGTCAAAAAATACAAAACCCTGAATTGTGCGCCCGAGAACTGCTTCTGTATCGTTAGCTTTGACAACTTGACGAATTCGTGAGTTTATGGTGAAAGCTGTATAATTGTTTTCTTCTTTCCGCTCAATTTGAGTTTTTTGAGATTGAGTGTTTCCAGGAAAAGCACCGGCATTGGGAAAATACAACTCTAGTCCTATAGGTTGAGTGCTTGTTCCTGCTTGAAAACCGGGGCGCTCCATGAAGGCTAAGGTTTCTGGTTTCACAATTTCCCCTGCTTGAGAAGTTTGTGAGATGCGGGTGGGTACTAAAAAATCTGAATCTATGCTATTGCGATCTGTAATTATACTAGGGGTATAGCTACATTTTTGGTCGTTGGGAGTATCTGGAAAAATACAATCTGCTGTTAAACTCATGGAAATTTCTAACCCGGTCAGACTTTTGGGTTCAATTGTTCTGGTAGTAACTTTTCTATCTAGGGAAACACTTCGCAGTTGTAAATAACTGGCCTTTTGATCTACGGTATAAATATTATCGCGGGTTAAGCTTTCCATAACTCTACCGTTAAGTTTAAAGATACCATTTAAAATAATGTCATTGTTGGCAGTATTGGCAAAAGCTTGGGAACTACTAAACTGCCATTTTGTGAGGTGACTGATAAGGATATCGTTGAGGGGTAAACTTGTAGTGATAGGGCTAATTTTTTTATCGGCAGCGATATTTGGCGGGATAATATAATTTGGGTCTGAGGGTGTGGTTGAATTTTTCGTTTTTTTTTAATGAAGGTGGTGTGGGGCTGGCTTCGGATGCTAATTTTTTTGATGGGGGTTTGAGGTCTGTTGCTGAGGTAGACCATTTGGGAATTTCTGCTAATACTGGAGTTAAATATGCTGTAGTTAGAATAGTGGAAATGATAGCATAGCTAAGTGTTAGGGTAGGGGTGAATTGGGAAAAGGTGCTCATTATCCTAGATGAGGCTTTGGTAGCATTGGTTATAATTAGGGCTGGCTGAAGAAATTCAAAAAACTTGGATCTTTAAGTCAAGGATATATTTGCTGCAACGATGTACAAAAAAGTGGAGCAATATGGGCAGACACCAGAAAATTTTGAATGGCTGTTCAAATATGTCTCAAAAAAATTAACTAGTTAATAATGTGTTCTTGACATCCTCCCGGCGCTGCTCTTAGGAGACAGCGCGGGATTTCCTAGCATTAAAGACTTTCTCAGCAGGCCCTAAATATTTGAGATAAAACAGTTCACTAGCTACTAGATAAATACGCTGCCGTCGTTAATATCCGCCGCATTAACCCCCAACACAATAGCCAATTCTTCTCCAGTAGCAGTGACTTCAATTAAACTAGAAGAACCCCTTGGGAAAATCTGCAATTGGCCAAAACTCAGACTGCCCTCTAACTTGATTTTATCTGTACCGACCGCGAAATTGTAGATGCTATCGCGTTCCTGGCCCTCCCCTAAGACAAAGGTATCAATACCGTCACTGCCGTAAAGTCTGTCCATGCCAGGTCCGCCATTAAGCTCGTCGTCTCCGCCTTGACCATAAAGTAAGTCGTTGCCGTCTCCTCCGAGTAAAATGTCGTTGCCGGTGCCACCGTAAAGCCTGTCTGGACCAGCATCACCGTTAAGTTGGTCGTCGCCGCTGTCACCTTTAACGATGTCTTTGTCTTCTCCTCCAGATATGATATCGTTACCGGTACCACCATAAAGCCTGTCCCGACCATCATCGCCGTTGAGTTGGTCGTCACCGCTGTCACCTTTAACGATATCGCTGTCTGCTCCTCCAGATATGATATCGTTACCGCCTTTGCCGTACAACTTGTCGCGCCCTTCTAAACCGTAGATGGAATCAGCGGCAGCGGTGCCTCGGAGGATGTCGTTGCCGCTGTTACCGTCAAAAAGGTCGTTAACGTTAATCGTTAATTCCTTCTGATAAGTTTCTCCTGCTGCATCGGTGGTTTCAACTCTGATGCTGTAACTCGGTTTGTTTTCGTAGTCGGGGGAACTTTTAATTGTTAGTTCGTCTCCGCTGATGTTGAAGGTTCCGTTGTCGGTGTCTCCGGCACCTGAGACTAAACTGTAGGTAAAGGTATCTCCAGTATCGGGGTCTGTGCTGGAGAGATTGCCTATCGGGGTATTCGCTGCTACGTTTTCGTCGATGGTGTTGTTGCTGAGGGCGATATCCGTGGGAGGGGAGTTAGTATCGTCCGAGAACTTCACCACCAAACCATTCCTGTCCCCATTAGAGGTAAAATCATTGTCCCCATCGCCGTCAATGTCAATGTTGCCATTAAAATCACTCACCATCAAGACATTGCCGCTGCTGTCTGT
Source organism: Trichodesmium erythraeum IMS101 (assembly GCF_000014265.1). Taxonomy (NCBI): domain Bacteria; kingdom Bacillati; phylum Cyanobacteriota; class Cyanophyceae; order Oscillatoriales; family Microcoleaceae; genus Trichodesmium; species Trichodesmium erythraeum. The sequence continues at coordinate 602,041 of NC_008312.1, read as the reverse complement.
GGTTATGGTGTAGGCGTTGTGTAGATTATGTTTAACCCAGACCAAATTGCCATTGCTGTCGTACTTGGCTGTAAAAGTATGGTTACCATTACCATTAGAGGTAAAATCATTGTTCCCATCGCCGTCGATGTCAACGTCACCACTAAAATTACCCACCACCAAGACATTGCCGCTGCTGTCTGTGGTCAGGCTCCTAACAACCCCACCAAGGCTACTGCCGAACTGTTTAGCCCAGACCAAATTGCCATTGCTGTCTAACTTGGCTACATAACCATCGATGTCGCTAATTGAGGTAAAATCATTGTTCCCATCGCCGTCGATGTCAATGTAGCTATTAAAAAGACCCCCCACCAAGACATTGCCGTTGCTGTCTGTGGTTATGCTATTAATATAGTCAGCACGGATACTGCCGAACTGTTTAGCCCAGACAAAATTGCCATTGCTGTCGAACTTGGCTACATAACTATCCGCCTCCCCATTAGAGGTAAAATTATTGTTCCCATCATCGTCGATATCAATGTTGCCCTTAAAACCACCCGCCACCAAGACATTGTCACTGCTGTCTATGGTTATGGCACCAGAAGAGTTACCATTGCTACCGCCAATACGTTTAGCCCAGACCAAATTGCCATTGCTGTCAAACTTAGCTACATAAGAATCGTTGCTGCCATCATTATTAGAGGTAAAATCATTGTTCCCATCGCCGTCGATGTCAATGTTGCCCTTAAAAGTACCCGCCACCAAGGCATTGCCACTGCTGTCTGTGATTATGCCAGAAATATAGTTACCTGTAGTGACGCTACCGCCGATCTGTTTAGCCCAGACCAAATTGCCATTGCTGTCTAACTTAGCCGCAAAAGCATCATTATTAGAGGAATCATTATTAGAGGAAAAATCATTGTTTCCATCGCCGTCGATATCAATGTTGCCACCAAAACCACCCGCCACCAAGACATTGCCGCTGCTGTCTGTGGTTATCGTTTTAATATCCTCAGAACCCCTACCGCCGATCTGTTTAGCCCAGATCCAATTGCCATTGCTGTCGAACTTGGCTACATAAGCATCCCGGGTGCTGCTATCCTTATTAGAGGTAAAATCATTGTTCCCGTCGCCATCGATATCAATATTGTCATCAAAAACACCCGCCACCAAAACATTGCCGATGCTATCTGTGGTTATGCGATAAACATAGGTCAAACCTTGACCGCCGATATGTTTAGCCCATTCAAATTGCAGTTCAAGAGTATCAGAGTAGCTAGCCATCGCTTCTACTTGCAATGCCAGAGAGGGTTTGGTTTGGCCCGTCCTCACCTCCAACTCCCAGTTCCCCCCTTTAACTGCCGCCCCAGTCAAAGACTTAGAAGCCGCTATCTCAGCCCCCGTCAACCGATGCAACTTATCAATAAACTCTTCTCCCCCATCCCCGGCAGCGACGTTACAACCATAGAGCAGAAGGTTGTCCAGTTGCCATTGTTGTAGTTGGGGCTCATAGCCTTTGAGAGTATCCAAACTCAATTGGCTATTTCCCAGATACAGACAACCAGGAGAACCGTGGGAGATAATATGAAGAGTATCCGTTTCTGGATGTTTTTGGAGGATATCCCCTATCTGTTGGATACCGTCAGTGTCGCCGCCGAGGAGAAAAGGTTTAACTCCGGGAATGACTCCGTTTAATAATTGCTGGTAGTTCTCTACACTAGCATCTATTATTACTATACTTTTTGTGTTTAGTTTCATAGTTTTTTTGTAGGAAATAGGTTAATAGATAAATGCTTGCCTGATATTGAAATATTAGGACTTACCCAAAGACACTTATTGTAGTACAAATACAACAGTGCTTTCCATTGTTAGATATAATCCGGTTATATAGCCATCCTAAATCATTTGTGAAAACCAGTAGTTTTCAAGAAAAATAGCTCCAAGCCTTGCTCCTTTTGCTTTCTGCCTTCAGCTAAACCTTATATAAGATAGGCAGCAACGGTATCTTGGAGGATATCTTTGCCGCTGTTACCATCAAAAAGGTCATTAAAGTTAATCGTTAATTCCTTTAAGTAAGTCTATCCTGGCTCATTGATAGTGCATCTTGGCAGTTTTATCAGATATTTGCATTACAGGTTAGTCTTTTCGTGTAATTCCTGTCCTAGTCGAGTAGAAGTCGAAGAGAAACCGATGAACCGTTCCGAGAAACCTAGGATCATTTACATAAATTTTTTATTTTCTATAAAGAATCACTTCTATTCCTGGTTCATCTTCGAGAGGTCTACTAGTCAACTAAAGAGTTTCCGTCAGTAGTACCAAGGTTTACACTAAAAGGGTCAGCCGAAAAAGTATTAGTCATGTCAGTCCCCCGAGCGCTATCTTCAGTAGATGTAGCATTGAAACCGTTAGCATCACCCACAGCAGTGAACTCCTGTGTACCAGCAGTACCTAAAGACCAAGCAGAGTTCTGTACACCACTACCAGCCTCGTAGTTAAAAGCAGCAGAAGAAGCATTTTCCTTACCTACCGCAGCAGACACAGCTACGCCTGTAACTTTACCATCACTATCAACGGTAAAAGCTGCAGAACCTGCAGTACCACCTTCACCAGCACGAGCTACAGTAGCAAGTCCCAAAGCACTGCAAACAACTAGCCCACTAACTACAACAAAACGAGAAATGATTGAACTCTTCATTATTTTCAACTCCATTTTTGATAAAAATTTTCTTGCTCTATATTAATGACTGTTTTAGGTAAGAAATTGTGAATTTTTTTTTTGAGAGTTGAGAGAGAAGAAACTTCAGCGTTTTCCCGACGAGATGCTGTGCCAATGGGAATAGATTTAATCTCATTTACCTGAAAGTCTTATTTTCCCATAGCAAAGTTCCCTTGACTCTATATTAGGCCAAAGGTATTCTGTAAGCGAGCTTTTGATGGCAAATAGCGATCGCTCTACATTTCTAGTTAGGAAATGAGCACAATAAATCTAACAGCAGTCCAAACCAACTACCAGCTGTGATTAAACCGTTGATAAATTTTAGCCAAAGGTATCCTAGAGGCCTGCTTTTGACCACAAATAGCGATCGCTCTACATTTCTAGTTAGGAAATGAGCACAATAAATCTAACAGCAGTCCAAACCAACTACCAGCTGTGATTAAACCGTTGATAAATTTTAGCCAAAGGTATCCTAGAGGCCTGCTTTTGACCACAAATAGCGATCGCTCTACATTTCTAGTTAGGAAATGAGCACAATAAATCTAACAGCAGTCCAAACCAACTAGCAGCTGTGATTAAACCGTTGATAAATTTTAGCCAAAGGTATCCTAGAGGCCTGCTTTTGACCACAAATAGCGATCGCTCAACTATGAACTTAAGAGTGGCTCAACAACAATGGCTTTAGCTGCGAAAAAGCCCACTAGCAGCAGTCTTTATATACCAGTTTTGCTGCTGAAGGCCCTAGGAAATTCTCCATTATTAACCAATTCAACTGTTTTTCTAAAGCTTTTAGTTCCCCCTTGCCAAAATTGTATAAATAATGTGGTTGAGCCTCTATCACTTTGTGGGTGAGCCATTTGAGCCGTTTCTTATATTTTTGGGTTAGCAGGATGCGGACTCCACTTATATTCATCCTGCCCCTCAGCAATGCCAGTCCTATATTTGTGCATCTACTAAGTAGACCACATTTTTGTTGTTTCTCACCCTTGGGCTTTTTATTCTCTACCCTAAGTAATTTCAACAATACAGATAGAGCAAAGAGCTGCTGTCCTCCATTGCCAAAAGTCTCTATTTCCCGTAACTCCTCCTCAACCGTGGCCTCAACTAAAATAGGCTCACTTTTCTCTTCAGATAAAATAGTCTCTTGGGGTATCTCAGCAGTAACAATTTCTGTATCCAACTCTTGAGGTTGGGAACTTTCTATTTTTTGATTCTCCACAATAACTATTTCTTCTTGTTTTTCGTACTCTTTCTGGCGCCTTTTTTCCAAAATAGCCCGCCCCCGGGAAATACGCTTACGGACATTAGAGTCAGAAATATTCAACTCTGCAGCTATTTCTTGAGAAGAGAATTGTTTCTGATAAAGGAGAACAAAAGTTTCTCGTAGTCTCTTTGGCAAATCATCAATGGCCAAGTTACAAAAATCTTTTAGTTCTTCGTAGGCAACAACAAAAAATGGATCTCCTCCTTGAGTGCTCCCATCAGCGCCAGAAATAACCAAGTCTAGATCCTCAACCCCTTGATTATATCGAGCAGACTCCTTCAGTAGATCCATACAAAGGTTATAGGTTAGTTTAGCCAGCCAAGGTTTTAAGTTCTCAATTCTTCTGGAAGACTGTTGTATTTTTTCCCTAGCCTTGAGCATGGCCATACTTAAAGCATCCTCAGCATTTGTAGAATTACCTCCCATCCATTTGACACAGCAACGGTAGAGATACTCTTGATGCTTTTGCCATTCTAGCCAAAATAGTGAATCAATATTTCTAGTTGTTTTCTGTTCGTTTAACATTACAAAAAATTATTGTTAGATACACTAGTTTTTTTTAAAATTGCCAGACTTTCTGATTTTTAAAGTAGCTTAATAATACTTGATTTTTCCCTAAAAAACAAGAGCAGTTGAGGGTCAATTTTTGACTAAATTTAGTTGATTTTTCTAGTAGATGTATATCAACTGAACCATTACTGAATTTCAACTGAACCATTACTGAACTTTAACTGAACCATTACTGAACTTGTCTCAATACATGGAATATGATCAGCATATTTTTATGAATTGAACCTAACTATTTATTAGAGACTATTTGTTAAAAAAAAAGCTAAATAGGGCTTACTGAATAAGTCTTATGGGTGAGAGTAGAATTCAGAACTTAGGAGTTAGGTAGAGACCCTCCATACAAGCTTTTTAGGTCAGAGCGAAGTTATAATTTACTGAAAAATTGGGTTTCAAGCCTCGCCCATAAGCGGGTTAATTTTTAGTTTATTTTTTTTCCACTGGTTATGTTTATGTGATTATGCTTTTTAGTTTCAAAGTCATTCTATGAAAGCAAGATTTAAGTACTGTATATATCCAAATTAGGACAAAAACACCGATTAGCAAGGTGACCTAGGTTGTGTCCGTGTTGTCTGGAATGATAGTCTAGCTTGCCCTGGTGCTTGAGCATCAAATTGCCCTCTCCATAGTCCAATAGATTTTTTTCCCAAATATACTTAAAGAGGCTAAAATTAACCTCAATAAAGAAAGTAAAAGGATAAAATTATGGGTTGGCCGCGTTCTTTACAATTGTCTGAACAAGGGTTGGAAATTATTAAAAATAATATTGCAAGAATAAAAAAAAATAATCCAAGTTGGAATGATTTAGATTGGCTTGAAAAAGCTACTAATCACATTGATAATAAAGCACGGGTTACTTCTGTATCAACATTGAAGCGATTTAAGAGCAAAAAGCCAATCGAAGTTAAAGGTTACATTGCCTTATGCCAAGCTATTGATATTGATTGGAGAAAAGTAACTGATTGGAAGTCGTTGGGAATAGATCAATATGAGTTTGTCTCAAATCCTTGGGAAAATACATTACTTGAAAATGAATATACTCTCACAGGTCATGCAAATAGTGTTGGCAGTATAGCTCTGAGTCCAAATGGAAACACTCTTGCTAGCGGGAGTTATGACGGAGAAATAAAAATTTGGGATTTACAGAAACGAAAAGTGAAATGTTCATTAAAAGCTCATGAAAAAGATGTTTCATGTCTTGTTTTCAGTTCAGAGGAAGAATTAATTAGTGGCAGTTATGACGAAAAAATAAAAATTTGGAATTTACAGACGCAAGAAGTTAAATGGACTTTGCATCAAAAAGAATTGGGGTCTAATCCTTATGCTATTGAATCTATGTCTCTGAGTCCAAATGGAGAGTATTTATTTATTAATTCCTATGAGAGTGAGCAAATTAAGGTTTGGTCTTTGCCTAAAGAAATAAAACAAGTAGGTTGTTTGTCTAAGCATAAAGATGGAGTTATGTGTTTAGCTATGAGCCCAAATGGTGGCATGCTAGTTAGCGGGGGAAAAGATGGCAAGGTTTATTCTTGGGGAGTACCTTCTAAAGATAATCAACCTCATCAGTACTATGAAGATTGGATATCTTTTCCAGAATCAGAAAGTTTAGAACAACATTCAGATTGGGTAACTTCTCTAGCAATTAGTCCAAATAATGAAGTTGTGGCTAGTGGAGGGAAAGATGGTGAGATTTATCTTTGGAATCTCAATTCGGGAACTTTCATAAAAAAGTTAGAGAAACATTCAAAAGCAGTTCTTTCATTGGCTTTTAGTCCAGATAGTCAAACTCTGGCTAGTGCTAGTTACAGTCAGACTATTAAGATTCATAATTGGCGTGAAAGCAATGTTATACAAACTTTGGAGACATATCCAAATTATACTCAGTGCCTTGTATTTAGTCAACATTCTCAAAGATTACTTAGTAGCAATAGCCAAGGAAATATTTGTACTTGGAAACCTTCGAGTATTAATCAGTAATAGATTAATAAAAAAATCAGCTCTAAAGCCTTGCCATAAGGGGGAATTTTTCGTTGATTTTATTGCCATAAATATGTTATCATAAATCTTACTTAAAAACTCAATTTATTAAATATAGCTTAATGAATAATATTTCAAATGTTAAACTTATTATAACTCTGATACATATTGATTCAAATAGACTAGAGACAGAAACAATAAAGCTTTTGAAACAAATGAAACAGCTAAAACTTTTGAATGTGATTGAAAAAGTAAAACGCATTCTTGAGCCTGAATCAAATTCATCTGAACCAAATAAAGGGGGAGGTTACTTACCAGGAATTATAGAGCTAGAATTAGAAGCAGAAGAAGAGAGAATCACTCGGTCAATGAGTTTAGTAGATGAAAAAACAAATGGAAAGTATAAAGTACAATTTTTCAGAGAAGATGGTACTTTAATTTTTCAAGCAGAAAGACAAAATTGTTCTGATAAAGAGTTTTATACTTTACTACATGAAGTTAAGAATATGATCTAAAATCTGGATTAACAGATATGGAAGGAAGACGTGCTTTATTAATTTGAATAATAACATTTTGTGAAGAATTAGATAACTTCCCCCCCCACACTGGAAGAAATTTAAGTTATCAATAAATGCTAAAAAAAAGGGGGGTATTTGAAGTTATCAAGAATGAAAATCTTGATAAAAAAATACAGGGAATATGTCATCAACAAGTTATGGAACGAAGACGTGCTTTATTAATTGGAATAACAATATTTGGTGAAGGATTAGATAACTTCTCCCCAACACTAGAAGACGTTCAAGTTATGAAAAAATGCTTGGAAGAAAAGGGTGGGTTTGAAGTTATCCAGGAGGAAAATCTTGATAGAAAAGACATGGAATATGCCATCAACAAGTTTTTTTACGAGTCTCAAAAATCAGATACTTTACTTATTTATGTTTCAAGTCACGGTATTACAGATGCAGAAGGAACTTTTTATATCGCAACTTCTGAGACAAGTTATGATAGGGATACAGAAATAATTACAGGAGCTATTGAAGCAAGTTATTTCCACCGACAAATAAAAAATTGTACTTCTAATTCTCAAGTATGGCTGTTAGATTTATGTTATTCAGGCGCTTTTGTTCGAGGATACAGTAAAGGTAAAAATGATTCAGCAGAGAATTTACTAATTCAACAGTTGTTAAATCAAAAACAAAGATATCAAGCCATATCTAAGGGAATAAGTTCGGATAATTCAGTTGAAATTAAACAAAAAGAAGGATTAGTAATTATTACTTCTTCAGCAGGGGATCAAAAATCATATTTTATGGAAAATCAGTCTGATCTTTCTATCTTTACTTACTATGCTCAATTAGCTTTAAATGGTGATGCTGCTAACGAAGAAGGAAAAGTAACAGTTGACTCTTTTTATAAGTTTTTGGAAGTTAATATACCGAAATATGTTAAAGAGAATATCCCCAAATTCAAATATGGCGGTGGTATGAAACCAGAAATCCACATTTTACATGGAGAAGCTTATGATATTGTTTTAGCAAAAACTCAACTAGAGCCAAAGTTACAGTTTAGGAGAAATGAATCTAAAGAGAATTTATTTAAGTGTAAATATCAAATAGAAAAACCAAAAAATAAATTAGGAATTGCCCAAGAAGAGCCTGAAATAATCTTTAAAGAATTACCAAACATTAACCTGAAAAGAGAGATAAATCAAGGCAAATATCAACAAAATTTTTTTAAAATATTAAAATCATATACTATTCTGTCTATTGTACTGCTAATAAGCATATTCATAACTACTTTAGTAACAAAGCCTCCAGAGAGAGTACAACAATTCAAACTACAGGCTTTCGATCAGATGATAAGATGGAGGAGAGATGAAGGTCCAGATAAACGCTTGCTAATTGTTACAGTTACTCCAGAAGATATTAAATATCAAAAGGAAATGGGGTGGGAAATAGGAGGAGAATCACTATCAGACCAAGCAATTATTAAAGTTTTAGACAAATTAAATACCTATAAACCTCTAGTTATCGGTCTAGATATCTTTCGAGATTTTCCTGCTAAAGATGAACATTTAAAAACTCAGCTCGCCCAGAATAAAAGCTTGATCGCTGTATGTAAAATTAAGGAAGAAAAAAATAATAGTATTGGCATAGAACCTCCTCCTGAAATTCAAGAAAAACAACGAATAGGTTTTGCTGATTTTCCTCAAGACTCTGGTGGCGTTATTCGACGTCAGTTGTTGGGGATGTCAATTCCTGAAAACTCCCTTTGTTCAAGTTATTCTTTTAGTCTGAGGATAGCAATTCGTTATCTAAAAGAAAAAGGCATGGAAAAGAGAGCAGGAGAATTTAATCAAGGTAACTTAAAAATTAATGAGGTCCTTTTCCATAAATTAGAGAAGGATGCTGGGGGATATCATTTGCCTAAAAGGGAAGCACTAGGTTATCAAATTCTTCTCAATTACCGTTCTTCTGAGAAAATTGCGGAAACGATGACTCTTAAGGAATTACTTGATGGATCCCGTGACTCTAAACTCGCCCATCTGGTCAAGAACAAAATTGTTCTCATTGGGACTGATGCTGCTGAGGTTGGTTATGAAGATATGCATTTGACTCCCTATAATAAGAAGATACCAGGAATAATGATTCATGGTCACATGATCAGTCAGATTCTCAGTGCTGTCTTAGATGGGCGAACACTTTTGTGGTGGTGGCCGCAGGCCTTAGAAAATATTTGGGTTTGGGGTTGGTCTTTTATAGGAGGAATACTGGGTATTTGTTGGAGCAGGCAAGTTTTTGGAAGGTGGTTCATTGGGATAACTGTAGTAGCAGTACCTGTTACGTTATGGGGAATCTGCTTTTTAGTTTTTATAGAAATTGGCGGATGGCTGCCACTGGTTCCCTCGATACTAGGTTTCTTTTTAACTGGGATAGCGATAATTTTCTCTAATAAAACAATTAATGACACCATGTTTCTGTAAAATGATATACATGGTAAATAATGAAAATCTTGTAGTGCAACTATATTGCTCCCGTTGGTGTATATAATAACAACGGGAATTGCTGTAAGTTACATAAATATAGGATTAGGAGTAATGAATCAAAATAAATTAGTTTTGTTAGGGTTTTCTTTTGCTGCTTTCACTATTGCTTGGAGTGTTGCTAGCTTAATTATATATTTTCCCTCAGCGGAGGGACAGGAACCTAGCTTAATTCTCAATTCTGACTCGGTTAAGGTAAAGCTTTTAAGCGAAAAAAAAACCGATAAAAAAAACGATTCTGATAACATCGATTTTTCTGGGACAGGGAGACCAAATACACGAACCTCTGGAGGAACTAAGAATCCTGACTGCCCAAAAGTAGATCCGCCGATGACTGCTTTGGTCCCGGAAAACATGGGTTTGACAGTTAGCAATTCTCCTACATTTTGGTTTTATATTCCTTACAATTCTCAGGAGGTACAAACTGGACAATTTGTCCTCCAAGATGAAGAAGGAGAAAGGGATATTTACCGAACTACTTTTAATTTTTCTGCTACTCCTGGAATTGTCAGTATTCCCCTGCCGGATAATTTACCGAAGAGTCTGGAAATTGAACGTCCCTATCTTTGGTTATTCCTAGTTTTCTGTAATCAAGAAGATACAGATGCGAACGTTGTTCTAGAAGGTTACGTGCAAAGGGTTAAGGGGAATTCTAATTTCCAGATTTATAGTGACTATGCTAATAAAGGTATTTGGCATGATGCTCTGACTGATTTAGCTGAACGCCGCCGTCGTGAGCCACAAGAACCCGAACTGAAAGGATACTGGAAGAAGTTGTTGAAGGCTGCTGGCTTAGAAAGTTTCGCGGAAGAACCTATATTATCCTGTTGTATCCCGGAAAAATAATGGCTTGTATCCTCAAGCTTATAGCCAATTACCTAGCAAAATAAAGGGAGCCCAATAATAGGGGTGATTCCACCGTTTTCCTGGTTTTTTCTGAGCCCATAATTTTAGTTGAGCTTGACGAAGTGCTTCAGCTTTGGTCATATTTTGAGCCTGGTTCTGGATTAACTGCTGATAAAATAAGAACATGAATTCGGCCGTGGATTCATCAAAGACTGGCCACAAGGTGGCTAGTGTGCTACGGGCACCCGCTTTCACTGCTACCCCAGCCATTCCCAATATTGCTCGCTCATCGCCTTTGGCTGTTTGGCAAGCACTCAGGACGAGTAATTCAATGGGAATTGACTGATTAGCCAGTTTAATTTGGAACAAGTTTTCTAAATCTTCCATTTTGAGTAGTTCATTCCAAGCTAAAAGATAGGTGTCTTCTATATTAGAACTAAATTTGCCGTGAGTTGATAGGTGAACGGTGTTGAAGTTAGCTGAATTGAGTTCATTTTGCAGTCGCTCTTTAAGAAATTTCTCATTCAATAGAGTTTCTGTTGAACTAGATATTACTGAGCGAATTTTTTTTAATTCCTCCTTGACAAAGGGAATTTCAGTAAAATCTTGTGGTTTCGTTCTACCAAAATTTATTGACTCAGTTTCTCGCTCTTCGCTCACACCTCCTGTTAACCCATTTAAGCGAAATTGTTTGACAGGTTGAGGACTCAAAAGTTGCAGGCCTGGGGTGAAGGCGATGGCGTAGTCTTCTACCAAATATCGCTCAGTTTCGATATTGTATAGAACTGCCATAGGAATATTACGTAATGGACTATCTAGAACAAAAACCAAGGTCTGGATCCCATTTGTTTCTAGTTGTTTTTGAGCTTTCTTGATTAGCCAATCATATATTTTATGGGATTGTTTTTTCACATCTTCCAAAGCCGTCGTCTTATTGGAGAGAAATGTGCGTAGGTCTTTTATTGTTTTTTTGATTGCTTTAACTTCATCTTGAGATTTGTTAGTATGGTAATGTTGTAATTCTTTGCCTCCTGATAAAGCCAAAATTACTTCTAAACGGTCTTTCAAAATAACTGCGTAGAAGAATGCTGTTGGGGAGGAAGTTTCTTTAATCACTGTGTCAATTTTCTTGGGTTTTGCTTCCAAACAAGCATTGCCAAAAAAGTCATTCAGTTCAGCTAGTTGCAGGGCTTCAATCACCTCACGAGCTCGTTTAAGGTTGTCTTGAGAGATATCTTCCCCTCGCAAGAGTAAATCGACATATTCTCGATAGACAGGTTCTACACTGTCGCGAAAAGTAAATTGAACTTCCTGATCAATAGAAACTAAGTCTCCCCGCAGGGACTGAAGGGTGGCAAAGGCGGTATTATAAGCAGCGATCGCGTCATCTTCCTCTCCCTGAATTTCCCGCAAGCGCCCCAGTTGCCACTGCCAGAGATAGGCAATGTCTGGCAACTGGAAAGATGATGATATGTTCAGAGCTTTTATGGTTAAATCTTGAGCTTCTGAAAATTTTTCCATTTGTTGCTCAACGCTGCCCTGATAACCGAGAGCATAAGCCTCTGCTCTCTTGTTGCCCAAGGTTTGAGACTGCTTGACAGCGGTAGTAACTATTTCGGCAATATCTTCCCATTTCGGAACATCTGAGGGCTGAAGTTGATTATTTTTCTCTCTATCCCTGGCTAAACTGCACTGCTCAATAATAGGAGATGAGAGTTGACGTTCTTCCTGACTGAGGGTTGGCTCTTTCCAGCAGAATAGGCTTTGGGCGAAATTAAGTCGGGCATTAATAGCGGCGCGACTAGGAGGCAAATTATTTAATTGGGGTTCAATTTGAGACACCAAATCTGGCACTTGAGGCCAGGACTGCTTTTTCACCAACAGACTCAGTTCATTGAGTTGAGCTTGAATTATGAGGGTAGCTGTTCCTGACTCAGTAGCTGCTTTAACTGCCTCTTGGTAGAATGTTAAAGCTTCTCTAGCATTGTCATTTTTGCCTTGGACACGAGCGGTATTGCCTAAGCTGAGATAGATAGCAGCAATTTCGGCGTTTTTGCTTGGGAAAGGTTCTAATTGTTTAGCTCCCTCCAAACTAGCTTCTAATAGAACTTCCGAGTTAGTTGGCTGACCTAAAACTCGCAGTACATCACCGAGATTTCGCAATTTCTGGACTTCGAGTAAGGAAGCGGGGCGTTGAGCAAATACTTGGAGTTGTTGCTTTAAATCTTCTGGGGTTAATTTCCTTAATGCTTGACAATTTTGAACATTCAGCTCTATTATTGATAATAAACTCTTGCAAGCGCGGGGATAAAGTCCTAAGTCTTGGAGTACCTGAATTTGGTTAAACTCATTCTGGGCGGCTGCTTCTGGTCTGTCAATTTCCCGATACAGGTCAGCAGCTTGTTGCCAAGTTTCTAGAGCTTTTTCCGGCTTTTCTACCTCCCGCAACTGCTTTCCTTGAATATCCAGGGTTTGAGCGAGGATGCGCTGTGTTTCTGGTGTTTTTTCTAGGGTTTGTAGGATATTTAGGCTTTCGTCAATAGCCTTTTGTGCTAATTCCCACTCTCGAAGTTGTTGACGAGTTAGGGAAAGGTTGCTTAGTGCCATGGCATGGTTGAGTTGATCCCCTTGTTTAGCAAAGGCGACTACCGCTTGTTCCCAAAATCTGGCGGCTTCAGGAAAGTTTCTGGTTTGATAGAGGCTTCTAGCCTGTTTTTCCAGGCTGAAGCTATCAGGTTGAATTTGGAATATGGGAGTTTGGGGGCTCATCTGAGCAACCACTGGGGGAATTGCTAGGCCTATGAAAAATAAAATTAACAACAGCAGACTTTGGAGGAAATGCCGTTGGTTAATTAGTGTTTTAAGGAATTTCCAATTATTTGGGGTATTTTTGGGCTTCATTCTTTTTCCTCATCAGTTGTCAGTTGTGAATTTTCTCAGCGAGGCTGACAGGTAGCAGGATTAGCTCTGTGCTTTTGAACCTGGGTATTAGTGGGGTCGTAACTCACTAAGATCACCTCACCTTTTTCATTAAGTTTCCACCCTTTGGCGGGAACAATTTGGGCAGTAGAAGTCGGTGGTGGCGGTGGGGTAACAGTGGCTGCCGTCCCTGTGGCTGCTTCCACTAATCCCACTTCTAAGGGGTCGCTGTTTAGGGTTTGAGCAGGACTGGGAGACAAACCCCCTCGCCCCGTGATGATATATTCGCTTTCTTCTCCCTGTAGGCATGGATTTTGGGCAATCAATTGGTCAGGATCTACCACGTTTTCTGACAACTTAATTAATCCCTGACTAGGATCAATATCAGGGGTATTGATTTCGATAACTCCATCAATTCCTAGTTGTGAGCTAGCATCAATGGTGCTATTAGGGAAGCTAAAAATACCTTGAGTTGCAATCGATATATTGCCACCGTTGCCTTCAAAAGCATTGGCAGTGATGTCGCTGTCGTCTCTGGCGAGGAAAAATTCAGTCGATAGGTTGATGTTTCCACCATTACCTGTCCCTCCTGCCGTAGTTGAGATGGGACTGTTGTTTCGCAAGCTGAAGAGATTGGCAATATTGAAAGTCATGTTACCTCCTTGGCCACTAGCAGTAATGGCAGAGACTTTAGAACCACGATCAAGGAAGAGGTCCCCAGCACTGAGGAATATATTACCACTGTTGCCCTGTCCTGCGCTGCTTACAACTATTTCAGAGCTATTGGTGATAGTAACTTTGGTGGCGTCAATGGAGATGTCGCTACCATTCCCTGTGGACTCAGGAAGAGTATCGGCAGCTATCCCAGCACCATTTTTAACTTCCAGAGAGCCGGTAGTAATAGTAACACCCCCTGCATTCCCTTCTGCTCCTTGTGCTACACCGCTAGCCACTACAGTTAAAATTTCTGAGTCTCCTCCATCCAAGATTACAGTCTCAGTAGCATTAATATTCACAGTCCCTGCATCTCCTTTACCAAAGGTAACGGCAAGTAGCTGAGCACCATTTTTAACTTCCAGAGAGCCGGTGGTAACCGTAACACCCCCTGCCTTCCCTTCTGCTCCTTCTTCCACACTGCTAGTTACTCCAGTCAAAATTTCTGAGTTTTCTCCATCCAAGACTACAGTCTCAGTAGCGTTAATATTCACAGTCCCTGCATCTCCTTTACTAAAGGTACTGGCTTCTATCTCTGCACCATTTTTAACTTCCAGAGAGCCGGTGGTAATAGTAACACCCCCTGCCTTCCCTTCTGCTCCTGGTGCTACACTGCTAGCTACTACAGTTAAAAATTCTGAGTCTCCTCTATCCAAGACGACAGTCTCAGTAGCATTAATATTCACAGTCCCTGCATCTCCTTTACTAAAGGTAACGGCACCTATCACAGCACCATTTTTAACTTCCAGAGAGCCGGTGGTAATAGTAACACCCCCTGCATTCCCTTCTGCTCCTGGTGCTACACTGCTATTTACTCCAGTTAAAATTTCTGAGTCTCCTCCATCCAAGACGACAGTCTCAGTAGCATTAATATTCACAGTCCCTGCATCTCCTTTACTAAAGGTAACGGCACCTATCACAGCACCATTTTTAACTTCCAGAGAGCCTGTGGTAATAGTAACACCCCCTGCATTCCCTTCTGATCCTGGATCCGCATCGCTATTTACTCCAGTAGCAAATTCTGAGTTTTCTCCATCCAAGACGACAGTCTCAGTAGCATTAATATTCACAGCCCCTGCGTCTCCTTTACCCAAAGTAAGGGAATCTATTATAGCACCATTTTTAACTTCCAGAGAGCCTGTGGTAATAGTGACAACCCCTGCTTTCCCTTCTGCTCCTTCTTCCAGACTGGTAGCTATTCCAGTGGAAAATTCTGAGTTTCCTCCATCCAAGACGACAGTCTCAGTAGCATTAATATTCACAGTCCCTGCATTTCCTTTACCCCAGTTAATGGAAAGTATCTCAGCACCATTTTTAACTTCCAGAGAGCCGGTGGTAATAGTGATAACCCCTCCATTCCCTTCTGCTCCTTCTTCCACACTGCTACTTACTCCAGTTAAAATGTCTAAGTCTCTTACTCCATCCAAGACTACAGCGTCACTCGCTTCAATAGTCACACTGCCAGCAGTTCCTTCTCCGGAGATGGTAGTACCTATAATTGAGCCATTATTAACTGAAAGTGCACCAGTCTTAATTTTAATATTACCACTGTTGCCCACAGCATTTTCTTCGACCTCATTATCAATCAAGCTGTTATCAGCTAAATTAATTCTACCAGTAGCATTAATCTCAATATCACCTCCCTGAGCTTCAGGGGAGCCTAACCCTTCACTTATTCCTGCCAGAAGTTCACTTCCGCCCACAACATCTACATTCTGGGCCTTGATAGTTATACTTCCACCCCCTCCACTACGGACATTAATTACCGCCTCATTCCCTAAAAATATATCCCCTCGCGCCGCCCCTTCAGGAAAAATGAAACTTAAATCCTCATTTAGTTCCACTACCCCAGGAACAGCGAGACTCCCCAACTCTACTTGAGTTCCCGGAGATTCAATGACAGTACCATCCAACCTAACTTCACCCCCCAACAGCCCCAAAGTTTGCCTTGGTCCTACCTTAAGCTCACTAGTAGCCCTAGCACTTATCGGTCCCGGATTCTCTTGAAACCGCAAACCCAGGGGAATATTTATCGTCAATAAAGGTGGTGCTTGGGGATTAGAGGCACTAAACTCAAAATTGTTGAAAACAAAACTCTCAGCGCTACTAACTACAAAAGACCCCTGCAAATCTAAGCTAGCATTAGGACCAAAAATAACGCCGTTGGGATTAATCAGAAATAGGTTAGCATTACCCAACACTCCCAAAGTTCCCAGAAGGTTAGACACATTAGTCCCAGTCACCCTGGTGAATATATTCTCAATCAAAGCAGGATTAGCAAAATAAGCTCCTTGTCCCTCCCCAACATTAAATTCTCCGAAACTGTGGAACAGATTACCATCACGAATTGCCCCTCCTTCCAGACGTTCACTGGGAATACCTTTAATATTATCAGGAACCACCACCGAACTCTCCTTACCCAAAGTGTCATCAGGAACAATTTGGGCAGTCGCAACAATTGGCGACAAAGAAAAGGCCAAAGCAACAAAAGCACTTAATTTAGGCTGACATCGAAATTTGTCCATAATTTTATCCCTCTAAAATTTAGCATCAATGGTAAAATAAAGACCATTTTCCTGTAACGTTTTTTCCTCCGAAGTAACGTCCATCAAAGGTATACCCCAATCAAAGCGGGCGCTGAGGCGATCGCTCATCTGCCATAGTAACCCAAAACCGACTCCTGCCAGACTATTGTGCTCTGGTTCAGGCAAATCAGAACTGTTCCAACCGACTCCAAAATCCACAAAAGGAACTATCTGCAAAACTCCCTCTACATTATCCCAGCGCATAATAGGCAGTCGGACCTCAGTGCCTAAAAAAAGTCCATTATCAGTAAACGATAAATCTTGGCGATAACCCCTAACACTATTAACACCACCAATACGAAACTGTTCTACAGGTAACAAACCTCTATCAGCCAACTGGATATTTGTGCGCACCACCAGCAAAGAATCCGAATTCTTAGCTAAACGTCGCACATACTGTCCTTGTCCTCGCCAACTAAAAAAGCGACTATCGGGGAGGTCATCATTAATGGTAGCATTGAAAGCCCCCACTCCCAAACTAAATTGAGAACGAACAGCAAATACTTCTGCCTGATTCCGTTTAACCCAATCTTGGAAAAGTCGAATCGCCGAGATTCGTGTTTCCCCCTTCTCATTAGCACCAGGAGATAGAGGAAAAGGTTCTCCCAATAGTTCACTCTCACGGTTTTGTCGATAAAAAGTTAAACCCAGAGCCAATTCTTGGGTAGGAAATTGGATAATAGGTTGGCGCACTGTCAGTTCGTAGTATTGGGACTCTCCCATAATATCAAGGTCATCGAAAGGAGATTCAACTACACGAGTATCAGTTAATTCTGTAGTAAGTTGAATCGTACCATTGCGGGCATTAAACGGAATAGTGTAGTTAAAACTAAAATTGTTACTACCGTCAGAATTTGTATAGCTCGCGTTTAGTCCATCACCAAAACCCAATAAATTTCCCTGCTTTAACCGAAGACCCCGTTGAAAGCTGCCCACATTAGGAGCGCGACTATTGTTAGCAAAAGATTCAATACTAAAAGAGTCTGCCTGGGTAACACTGACAGTCAGCAAACTAGATTGGGGAAGGGGTCCAGCTGATACCTCTGCTTTAATAATAGCTATTAGGGGGTCAAGCTGTAATAATTGGAGAGCCCGAAGTAACTTATTCT
Organism: Trichodesmium erythraeum IMS101; assembly: GCF_000014265.1. NCBI lineage: Bacteria > Bacillati > Cyanobacteriota > Cyanophyceae > Oscillatoriales > Microcoleaceae > Trichodesmium > Trichodesmium erythraeum. The sequence continues at coordinate 584,322 of NC_008312.1, read as the reverse complement.
GATCAAAGGGCTTTTCCGTAGCTAGAGCTAACCGGCTACGGACATAGTTGGGGTTCAAGCGTCCTGTTACGGTTACCTGAATATCTTCTATTTCCCCTTCAATAATCTTTATCTTTACTACCCCATCCTTGAGATTTTGTCCAGCTAAGATTACGGCTCCGGAATTGATATAACCGGCCTGAACGTATTTATCAGTCACCGCTTTCTCAGCTTGGAGGAGTTCAGCAAAGGTAATAGGTCGCTCAGTAAAAGGTTTAACCACCTCCTCTAATTCTTCCTTGGTAAATGCCGTGTAACCGACAAATTCAAACTTATTAATCTTCACCCGTAGATAAGGTTCAGAGTTTTCTAATTCATTCTCTGAAGCTCCGGGTGGAGTAATATCAAGTTGGGGAGACTCTAGCTGAATAGGAAATTTAGGAAGAGGGGGTTCCGGAGTTTTAGGAGGAATGGGAGCAGGAACTTGAGCCAAAGAGCTAGTATTAGTCCGAGATAGCCAGAAAGTCCTAGCTATTTCTGGATCTTGACTAGAAATCAAGACCGGATGAGCAGACACTTTAACAGGGCTCCCCAAAACAGTTAGAAATATGGGCAAAATTAGCCACCTTTCCTGGGAAAATTTCTCAAACACTTAAATTCTACCTTTATATATTACTTGATAAAACTGATATAAAACCTCAATGTTTCTTTCTTAGTTTAACTGAGGCTTTTAAGAATTATATCATGCCTGGTTGAATAGTTATAATTAAATTTTGTAGTAAAGCTTTAGCCCTAAGTGCAGATATTTGCTTAGCAATAAACTATGATAATCTTTATGGAGCAAAGATTACATAGGTTTTACTTTCTCCTAAATTTTGACCTTTCTGGTAGACCACTTATTCCTTTTTGGGGAACCAGGCTTGTCAAGCTGGGGCTGACGAGAAAAATACATTATGCGATCGCTATTTAGATACTAGACTTTAAGAATGGATAAGCATATCTATATAAAGCTTTCAAAACTTATAGCGGTTTTTATTTCAGTAGACCACAGTAGGGACGCTCTATTGAACGCCTCTACACAGTTTAGGTTATCACCATGTGGTTCATCAATTTCAAAAGCCCTTTATGGACTAAGTATAGTTGTGCAAATAGAGCTCTTGCCCAACTACAAACCACATGCTTTTTATGACTAATGATCCAGACATGATATTACTCATACGCAGGCTACAACAATTTTCCAGCTTGGTTTTGCTTATGACGATATGGTTCATTAATATGAAAACGTTATAAGTCAAAACTCCTAGACTAGCACAAATTCCTTCACCTCACCAGTCAAACTAAATGGACGTACTTCAGTAATTTTCACCTTAACTAACTTACCCTTCAACTGAGCAATATCTCCCTCAAAAAATGTCAGACGGTTACCACGGGTACGACCCATAACTTGAGCAGCATTTTTAGGGTTCATGTCTTCAACTAAAACTTCTTCAATACGACCCATATAACGTTGCGAACGATCGGCCGCCTTCACACCAACCAAATGATTCAACCGTTGTAGTCTATCTGACTTCACCTCCTCACCCAATTGATTTTCCCATAAAGCCGCTGGAGTTCCCGGCCTAGGAGAATAAGCAGCAGTATTCAACTGATCAAACCCAATATCCTCCACCAACTTCAGAGTATTCTCAAATTGTGCCTCAGTTTCCCCAGGAAACCCAACTATTGCATCAGCACTAATAGAAGCATCCGGCATCAGTTCCCGAATTTTATCAATAATGCGGCGATATTTTTCATGAGTGTAACCCCTAGCCATTGCCTTCAATAACTTATTATCTCCAGACTGAAACGGAATATGGAAATGTTCACAAACCTTAGGCAACTCAGCACAAGCTCTAATTAAACGTTCTGTAAAATAGCGGGGGTGACTCGTGGCAAAGCGAATACGTTCAACACCTGGTACATCATGCACATAGTAAAGTAAATCTGTGAAAGTGTATTTATTACGCCCTTCTTTTGTTACCCCGGGTAAGTCCCGTCCATAAGCATCAATATTTTGACCTAACAATGTTATTTCCTGATAACCTTGTCGCCCCAACTCTTCCATTTCAGCGCGAATAGCCTCAGGTGTACGAGACTGCTCTACACCCCGTACACTAGGAACAACACAATAGGTACAGTGTTCGTTGCAACCATAAATTATATTTACCCAAGCAGTAATTTTACTATCCCGTCTAGGTTTAGTAATATCTTCCACAATATGAATAGGTTCAGTCGCGACTACTTGGTTGCCATTAAATACCTGTTCTAATAAATCTTGCAAACGGTTAGCATGTTGAGGTCCCATAATTAAGTCAAGTTCGGGAACTCGCCGCAGTAGTGCCGCCCCTTCCTGTTGAGCCACACATCCAGCAACAATAAGAGTGAGGTCTGGTTGTTTATGTTTACGTTTTGCTTGTCTACCCAGGTAAGAATAGACTTTTTGTTCAGCATTGTCGCGAATAGTGCAAGTATTATATAGAATGATATCAGCTTTGTTAGGGTCTTCTGAAGAAATAAGACCCATATTATCTAAGATACCTGCCATGCGTTCGGAGTCAGCTTTGTTCATTTGACAGCCGAAAGTAGTAATGTGATAGTGACGGTTATTTGTATTCATATTTAAAGATGGAATAAAATGATAGTATACCAGAACTTAATATTATCAGGACTTACGCACCAAACGCCATATCTAGTAGGAGTAAATGGCATTTGCCCCCTAAATGTTGCATTTGCTCTCTAACTATGGCATTTTTTATGCCGTTTTTCACAGGGCGATAAAAAATCATATAGTTCACATAATTATAGATATTATAGATAAGCAAACTAGGTAAGTTAAGTGCCAATTCTTCACGATAAAATAATTTTTTATAACTCTAAAGTCATTTCCGATATAGATTTTTATCTTGATATTTTTCTCAATATTACTGCTACTATTTAATTACTTTGAAGCAAAAAAAGTCATATAATTAAACTATATATTATTATACCAATTTTAATCAATATATTCTACATAAAATCCTACTGTTTATTAACTATAAATTAAAATATTAACCAATAAAATCAGAGTTAATTATAATAGTTTTGTAAACTCTGCTAATTTCTCTACCGGATTTTTTTGTTTGTCACCATAATATTAATATTTTTCTTTAGTTACTTTACACTCAGTTATAAACTTTACTTTTATAAAGTATACTTTAAATAATCACTTGATGGAGGTTTTGCTTTTATTTAATGTAGTTTTAAGTAATTGATTTTGAAAATATTCTTACCAAAGAGCATAGCTGAAAAAAAACTATTAATTACCCAAAATACTAAAGTATATTTCTATTTTTATTGCTTATTTAAAGCAAATTTTTTAGACAATTTAGTAACTTAAATATGTAATAGTTTCTCTTGAATAAGACTAAAAATAATATCAGTTACCATTAACAAATAAACAGGATAGCCTTGTCAATATATGCCTTAATTCAATTCAATTTAATTAGCGATCGCCTTAATTATTCCCCTATTTTCCCGAGTCAACTCTCCTGACATTAGCTTTTATTTCCCAATCTAAAATAATGCGTATTTTTATTATAGCCATTTTGGAAATAATTCCCTATATCAATATTATTCTGTAGGATTCATTTTCCGATATTAAAATTATCCCTCAATGTTCTTTGGGATAGATTTGATAATTAGAAAAATTTGATAATTTTGAATAAGCTATTTGCCAAAATAGTATCACAAAATTTTTATTTTTCAGAGTACTAAGTTTTAAATATTTAATCCATCTATTTACTTCATCTAATCTTTTTACTAAATATAAGTCTACTTAAGATATTTCCTAAATCAAATATTTTAACTGTAGCTTGATATTCCTAGCTGACAAAATAAACATTTCCTCCATAGATTATTATTGATTAACTGTTAATATCAATTTGTTAAATAACTCGAAAAGTTTTATCCCCCCAAAAAAACTCTGGGAAAGGGTTGCTCAATAATTCAGGTTTATGCCATAACCGTATTAAAACGCTAGAAGACATGAACAACAAGTAAAATACTTGCCAACTCAGCACCTAAATATAATAATAGGTAATATAAATTAACTAATAAATGCAGAACTTATGTACCCAAACAAGAAACCCAGTTTCTCACCTTAATTATTGTTATTCACTCTCACGAAATTTCCGATTATAATCCAGTTTCTGCCTAACTCCTAAAACAATTATAATATCATATAATTTTAAATAATTACATAACTAAAAAAGCAGAATAAAAAATCATGAACTTTTTTGATAAGCTACTAACTAGCATAGAAAAGAACCAAAGTTTACTTTATCTGGAATTAGACCCTAATCCAGAAAGTTTACCCAAACAAGCTGAGGGTAAAAATATTCCAGCAAAATATTTGCTTCTTAAACATCCAGAAAAAGATAATCAAGAACTAATTCAAGATTGGTGGGAATGGCTCCATTTTTTAATAACTCAAACAGAAAAATATGTATGTGCTTATAAACTTTCTTTAGGCTATTATCAATCTTTCGGCATACCAGGTTTACAACTACTTCAGCAAACCCTAAAAACTATTCCTTCTGAAATTCCAATTATCTTAGATGCTAAACACAGTGACTTAAAAACAAGCACAGTATTTGCTCAGTCTATATTTGCAGATTTGCAAGTAGATGCTTGTACAATTTTACCCTATACAGGATTTGATTTAGTTGTACCTTTTTTACTTTATCCAGGTAAAGCAGTTTTTCTACTTTGTGCCACAGCAAATGCTTCAGCAGGAGTATTACAACAATATCCTAATCAAGAGCAACCTCTTTATTTGAAATTAGTAGTAGAAGCTCAAAGATGGGCAACACCAGAAAAACTAGGTTTTGAAGTAGGAATAATGCCAGATATCCTAGGCAAAATCAGACAAGTTGCTCCAGAAAGACTAATACTAATTCAAGGGGATATAGCAGAAGAAAATGATATTAATAATCCCCAAAAATTAAATCAACTTTTAGCTGCTGGTTTGAATATTAATGGTGAAGGATTACTTTTACCAATACCACCAAAATTATTAGGAACTGCAGAACCTAAGACTGCTATTAAAAGTTTAATAAGCACGATAAATGAACAACGTCTAAAGATGGTTAAAGGTAGTCCAACTTGTGAATTGTGGTTGCCAGATATTTGTTTTTTACAACATCAACCACACCGGGATTTAATCTTACAACTTTATAATCTTGGCTGTATTATTTTTGGCGATCATGTACAAGCATCGGGAGCTATTTTTCCCTACTATATAGACTTAAGAAAAATCATCTCAATTCCCCAAATATTCCATAAAATTGTTACTGCTTATGCTGAAATTATCCAGAATTTGGAATTTGATAGAATTGCAGGTATTCCCTATGGTTCATTGCCCACTGCAACAGGTTTAGCTTTACATCTAGAACGCCCAATGATATTTCCTCGCAAAGAGGTAAAAGCTTATGGTACTGGCCGATTAATTGAAGGCCATTTTCAACCAGGGGAAAAAATTGTAGTTGTGGATGATATTATGATTACTGGTAATAGTGTAATGGAGGGAGCAGAGAAACTAAAATCAGTGGGATTAAAAGTAGAAGATATTGTTGTATTTATTGACCATGAACGAGGAGTAAAGGATAAGTTACAAGACCATGGATATCTAGGTCACTCAGTATTGACTTTGACAGAAATTGCTCAAACTTTATATGAGTCTAACAAGATTAATTATGAACAATTTAATATCCTAAAAAATCATCATTAAATCCGATGCTATTTCCGCAAATATACTAATTTATAGTGGATGTCAAAAAGAGGTAATTAAACAAATTACAAGTCAGAAAGTATAAGTTTTTCTTGTGATATAAATTTTGACCAAGATTACAAAAAAAATTAGTATTAATATATGAGATTTTAGACATAATTGTTTTGATTAAATGTATATAATATAATTTACTTATTTCCAAGAAAATTATCCACAATTTATCAGTATTTTTATTAGTAGAGTACTATTTATAAACTACCAGTCAATCTAGCAAATATTGATAGAGTAAATATGAAAAAGATTTTATTAACAACAGTTATTACTGGTTTAATATATGCCTTACCTATGAAATGTAAATCAGTTTTTGCCAACTCAATTACTAAGGCTAATTATGACAATTTAAAAATTGGTATGACATATCATGAAGTCAAGAGAATATTAGGTAGAGAAGGTAAAATTTATACAGAATATAATAGCCCGAATCTTGAAAACTTTGGGGCTGCTTATCGCTGGATAAATAATGATGGTACAGGAATAGTTGCCGTATTTAATTCTGAGAATAAGTTAATTAAATTCACTGCTCAAAATTTGAATACTAATAGCTTTGGAATAAATAGAGAAGCCCCAGTAGTTACAAGTTTAAATAGGGAAAATATAAAAGTTGGTATGACTTATGATGAAGTAAAAACAATTATTGGCAGTGGAGGTAAAAAACAACCAACTAGAGATAATCCTTTAAATAATCGTAATACTACTGAATATATTTGGCTTAATCCTGATGGTACAAATATGACTATAATTTTTGATTCTAATCAGAAAGTTATGACTATTAGAACGAAAAATATGAATACCTACAATCTTGGTAATCCTTTCTGGAATAAACCATTACCAGTTTATACCATTACACGAGAAAAATATGAAAAATTGCAGCTAGGAATGACATATCAAGAAATTAAAAATATTCTGACAAAGGAAGGAGAATTAGATACAGAATTTGATCCAGAAGCTTTTGAAAAATCAAGAGAAGCAAGAAAAATGCAAATCAATATGACTGCCTATCGCCAAGACTTACTTGCTCAGGAACCAGTAGTGCCAAATGAAAAGAAAGAAGAGGATAAAATTAAGGATGCTTATAAATGGATGAATCCTAATAAAACAGGAATTAAAGTAGTTTTTAATATGCAATATAAGGCAGTTGCTATATATACTTTTGGTTTGGGTGTTGGACTTAAATAAAAGGTTTTTTAGCTGATTTTAGCTTAATCATTTAATTGAATAGGATTCAAATATAATTAATTGTATATGCAGTAAAAATTGTGAGGCTTTAAGAATAGTTACCCTCAACACTTAAAAAAAAAATGAATATAATGAATATTTAGTATTTAGTAGTTATATAAATTTTCATGCATTAATACTATACTTAAGGTAAAATTTAAGTTATTAAGTAATTCAAACAAGCATAATAACTTTCTGATTCGCCTTAGCTAAGTTAATATTAATTATTTTTATGTTATAAAGACTCTAGGTCAGAAGTAAAAAGAGAAAAGCAGTATATATTGAAAACAAATGTAAAAATGATAGAAATATATGTTTTTTATGGCCTACTATATTTGAATCTATTTAACTATTCTTGAAGCCTTTAGATTCAGATAATATAAAAATTCTAAAATCCCCAAAAATTCTCATATTTATTATATTATGTTCTCTAATAATAATAGATAGTAAATATGTAGTCCAAATAAAAAAAAGAATTAATTTTACGAATAATAGAAAGGAGATTAAATCAGTTATAGTAATCAGGAACAAGATATGAGAAAAAAAACTGCAGGTATTGGGTTGACCCATCCCATTCCCCTATTTTTTTTTTAAGATTTGATATAAGTAACCAGCACCATTATCTATCCAGACATTTGTTCTGCCTAATTTCTTTGATTTATACTTATGTATACCAATCCTAAATATTATATAAAATCACCGGACTTCTTAAAAAATAACTCTAACTCCTGTGACTTCAGTACAAGTGTCTTCTGTCTTCTGCCTTAAAGCAGCCCATTTATTTCACTCTTTAGATAGGATTATTATATCTTTGTATGTAGCAAAAAAAAGTAAAATAAGATGACCCAAGTAATAAGTTGTTTTATCAAAAACTGTCTAGATAATTTAGAAAAAAATATTTATAAATTCATCATATTGTAGAAAAAAAACTATTAGTAAAAAAAAATATTGTTTTAATTGTTAACCTTTTGCTAAAAAAAATCAAATTTTAGATGCCTGAAAGTAAAAAATGGTTAGGTCTAATGATTGGAAATTCCCGGTTACATTTTGGTTATTTTACTGATAAAATAATTCAGAATACTTGGGATGCTAATCATCTTCAACAAATAGAAATTAAATCTCATATAAATGAGGAAAAGGGAATAGAAAAAAGCCTCAAAAATATATTAGAAACTAAGAACATAAACTTGAATCATAGGATACCTTTATTAATAGCATCAGTAGTTCCTGAGCAAACAGCACTTTGGCAAACTTATCCTGATTCCGATATGATTACCCTGAATAAGTTACCGTTGCAAGGACTTTATCCTACTCTAGGAATAGATAGAGCTTTGGCAGTGTTAGGTGCAGGTACAAACTTTGGTTGGCCTATACTAGTTATAGATACTGGTACGGCAATGACCTTTACTGGTGCCAATGCAAAAAAAAAATAATGGGAGGAGCTATTTTACCAGGGCTAAGATTACAGTTATCATCCTTAGCAAAGGGAACAGCTATGTTACCATTAACTGATATACCTGTAGAGTTACCCACTCGGTGGGCAAAAGAAACAGGAATAGCAATTCAAAGTGGAGTCATTTACACTATATTGGCAGGTATGAAAAATTACGTTGTATCTTGGTTGGAAGAATTTCCTGAAAGTAAAATAGTATTTACTGGAGGGGATCACTCCATACTATTTACTCATTTCACAACCCTGTTTCCTCAACTAGCTGCAATAGTTATAGATGCACCTGATTTAATTTTTTGGGGAATGGCAAGAGTAACAAATATTCAACTAGACTAGGTGAATATTTCCTGTCATTACCTAATATTATTAACTATTCTAGCTGTGCAACAAAGTCTCTACTCAAAGCTTGCACCTTAAATTAAATATGCAAGCATGACTCCATCCAAAGTGAGAGCTGTTACTGGCATGGTCTTATTGTTTGATGCCAAGACCAAGACGTTTATGGTTGATAGTTTGGATCATGTTGCTTGCCCGCACATAGCACTATAACAACACCGATGTCTATTTTTTGATGCTGCTTAACTTAGGACCAGCCATATGTTTTGATGGGTTTTATTCCTTTATTGGTTGGGAGTCTCTCCCTGTTCAACAAGTTACTAACTTTACAAATTATGACTTCACTTTTTAGCTATTCTCAAGTAATTGACTAAATTTTAAAGGATATCTTTTTCCAGATATATAATTACATGTCAGTAATTTAAAAAAGGTTTGTGTTTTGGTTTTTCGCTAACTATTGTTCCCCTATTTATAAATATTGTCTGAAAACTATAGTGCCAAAGTAAAAGTAGAGTTGATAAGTGAAAAACTATCAAGTTGTTACTTGTGCGAAATATATTGTCAGGCAAAGCATCATTTTAGTCATAAAAAATGATTTGCAATTTTTATAAAGTATGACTTTTTTTTATATTAAATAAATATATTTATGGAGTCATAAAAGGAATAATAAGGTAGTTATTTAATGTTAAAAATAGCTTACTAATAGTTAAGATTATCTCCAAAATATTTTTAGATTGAAAACCATATTTATCCAAGATACTTTAAAGGTAATTTAATCTTGGCTATTTGACTAAAAATAGTATATTATAAAATGGTTATTCAATCAAAATAAAGAAGAAAATTATGAGCAATTCAGAAATAAAGGAAAGTATGACAACTTCTTCTCAAATAATTAATTCTCAGTCAGAAAAAATCCAAGTAGATATCTCTAAATCTCAAGCGCCTAGCCCCAATATATTGCTATTGTTTAGAATACTGACCTATCTATCTTTGGTTATAGCTATTGCTTCAGGTATTACAACTTTTCTCTTACCAAATGAGATTAAATTGTTGTTGATTATTTTAGTAGTTTCTATTAGTTTGTTTGTTTTTTTCTTCCTGACTTCTAGGGAATTAAAGATCAACTATCTTAAAAAGCTTAAGAACTATAATTTACTTAAAGATAGAGACATGTATATCAAAGTGTCACAACTAGAAGACTCTCCAAAAAATCAACAGATAATGGAAGGAGTAGAATCAGCTTTAAAGTACGCTCAACGGCTAATAGACAATAATAAAAAAATTAGTTCACAGGCAAAATCCCTTTACTATGTATTGCAGATAGTAACAATAATTTTTTCTGCAGTGACTCCGATTTTAGTTCTGGTTGAAAAGTCAGAAACAAGTCCAGCTTGGTTAAAATGGTTACCTGTAATATTGCCAGCATTCGCTTCTATTATTGCTAGTCTTTCAACTTCGATTCCTCTTGAAGAAACTTGGTTGTCTTCTAAAAAAGCTGTAGAAAATTTAGAAGCAGAAAAAGAGAAATTTCTCTTAGCAGTAACTACAGGTTATAGAATTCCTCGTAATGCCGAAGAAAAGGAACGTTACAAAATGACAAGAGATGCTATGGCTAAATTTATTAATACGATGAGTAATATCCACCTCAAAAAAATACAAGATCAAGAAAAAACTGAAAAAGGATTAGAGGAAGGAGAAGAACAGTCAAAGGAGATGCTAATAAAATAAGGTTAAAGAAACTAGCCCATTTGCACCAAGTAAAGCTTAATATTTCTGGAACAGCTAAACTAAGTTTCTGATCCTCGCAAATCTAGTCTCATTATTTGTAAGATTACTTTATCAGTTCATCTCACACCAAATTGAAAATTATGGTATGAGATGAACCAATGATTTAGCTAAAAATACTAAGTAAATTTCTTTGTATGAATATGTTATTAAATAAACCTGAGATATTTGCTAGTCTAACTATTTGTTTATTAGCTTCTGTGAGTGCTTGCGCCAATAATCCTGCCAGCAAAGAATTAGAGCAAATTTTTGCAGCAGATCCCCAGTTAAAAAATAATCCTCCCTTTAACCAATTAATTCAAAGCTCTAGCCCAAACAACCAACAAACAGAAAAAACAGTACAACTTCCGACTAATTTTCCTCTAGAAAATTCCCCAACTCCTAACTCCGAGTTGCTGGATAAATCTGAACCTGCCAGAATTTCAACTTTACTACCAACTCCCCAAGCAAAAACTCAACCATTACCCCAAGTATTGCCCACACCTTTACCTACTTCCACGGCATCGGCACTATCAACACCGACATCATCTCCCCCTAATATTATCCCTCCAGTACTTACTCCCATACCTTCAAGTTCTCGTCCATTGAAAATGGCTCTTAAGGATGTGCCTACAGGTTTACGTCCATACATTGCAGATTTGTCCAAGTTGGGGCTATTTCCACAGGAAGAACTTAACAATCAATATAATCCCGATGGGACAACTATGTTAGTTAAACCTCAAAATCTTGTGAGTCGGCGTGTATATGCTAGATGGTTAGTCAGTGCAAATAATAAGATGTTTACTAATAATTCTGCTAAACATATCCGATTAGCTAGAGCAAATGAAAAACAGATTTTTCAAGATGTGCCAAAAACTGACCCTGACTTTGCTGTAATTCAAGGTTTGGCAGAGGCCGGTTTAATTCCTAGTCCTTTATTTGGAGATGTTAATTTGCTCAAGTTTCGCCCAGATGATTTTTTAACTCGTGAGGATTTAATTCTTTGGAAAGTGCCCTTAGATTTTCGCAAGCCATTACCAGAAGCTACAATAGAGAAAATTAAGGCTGTTTGGGACTTTCAAGACGCTTCTAAAATTAATCCTATTGCTTTGAAGGCAGTATTAGCAGATGGTGGGAATAAGTTTTCTAATATTCGCCGGGTTTTTGGTTATACTAAATTGTTTAGGCCAGATAAAACTGTAAGTCGGGCTGAGGCTGCTGCTGTCTTATGGTATTTTGGGGACCAGAAAGATGGTATATCGGCTCAGATGGTCTTGGAGGCCAAGGGACAATCCTAGTTGGAATTTATAGTAAGAAGGTTAATAGTTTGTGCTCCTAAACTAGGTTAGGAGTATGTCAAGCAACCAATCCAGACCTTTGTTCCTGATGGTTTCAATGTAGCTAAATAATGCCAGAGAAATTTTTTTTTCATAACCCTTGACATTTATTTAGAGATTCGCTATTCTTATAAAGGTGAAAAGAAAGAAGTAAGCCCCCATCGTCTAGAGGCCTAGGACACCTCCCTTTCACGGAGGCGACAGGGATTCGAATTCCCTTGGGGGTATTTAAAGATAAATAATAACATAAGCAGTTCTGCTTTTTTATGTTATATTTCTACTAATATCTGTTATTGTAGTATTTTTTTGATTGATTAGCTATAAAGCAGTTATATAGTTTATCAGTTTTCCTATAATAGGATATAGGTAAGTTAGTTTTTACAGATATAATTACAAGATTTATTTTAACTACAGTTATTTCTGAAATCTACATTTCTCTGGAGTGAAAGTGAAAGAAGTTTACTTCTAAATAGCTATCAGTCGTAGAAGAATGAAAGAGTAATAATACATATTAATAACCGAATCTGCGGCAAGTTTTTACCGAAATAATAGAGGTAAGTTATTAACAATTTTCCCACAGCATTTTTTTGTACTAAAAGACTTAATTTTGGTAGGCTGAAGAAAATTTTATAATAGTTATTAGACTTCTCTAGAAAAGGTTATTAAACCCTTGCCCCGCCTTTCCTAAATCGGCGTTTTTCGAGATGTCTATTGTATAAACTATTAATTTTTTTAAGCCCAAAAACTACCATTTATTTGAACCTAGTCTATGTTTGGTTTGATCATTGTTTTACTGGCATCCTTCTGTTTCTGTTTCCAAAATGTCATTGTCAGAATTCTCTTTAATGAACAGACAATTTTAGGGATATTTGAAACCGGTGGATTTGTTATACCTAACCTACAAAATTCTTTTCTACTAATGTTTATGCGGATGGTGTTAGTAGTTCCGTTGATGGCATCCTTCGCGACAAAACTTTACCCGCTTACCTGGCAAGATATTAGAAAATTAGGAAATCATGAAGCATATCCTATGTTGGGGCGATCGCTTCTTGGTGGAGTCTTGATGTTTCTCTATTTAGCACTACTTTATGTATCTATCGGTTTAATTGAAACTGGAATTGCTTTAACTCTGTTTTTTGCTTACCCAATATTCACTTCACTATTTTCTTGGATATTTTTGGGTATTCCTCCTACAAAGTTTCGCTGGATGATCATGGTAATTGTATTAGTTGGTACTTTTCTGACTATTCCTTACACTCAGACAACATCTGATGATTACTACAACGGAATTGGAGTAATTTTTGCCTTGGCTTCTGCAGTTGCTTATGCTCTCTATACTGTAAATGCACAAAAAAGTTTTGAAACTATACACCTAGTTCCCTTTACTTGGATTAGTTTTGCTACTACTTTAGGGTTATCTTCCATAAGTTTGTTAATCTGGCAAGGAGATAATGCAGACCTTAACTGGACTCCTATGTGGGTTGGTGGTTTCTTATCAGCGATCGTTACTTTGAGCGGTCATTTAATGTTTAATTATGGAATTAAGTTGATAGGTGCTAGTACTGCAGCAACTATTGGAGCAACTAATCCTAGTCTGACAGCAATTTTAGCATGGTTAACTATTCAAGAAACTATTAATGGTTTGCAAATTATGGGTATTGCTATTGTTACTATGGGTATTTTATTTTTGAGTCAGGAGCATAAACGTTTATTTTAGAAACAGGACTTACGCAAGTCTCCTAGATAATACCCTATCTGTAGGGAGTAAATGCCATAAAGCCACTACTATAGAGGTTTTGCATTAGTCCTGAGAAACTGAGAAATGATTGTTGCGATCGCTAAAATTATTTAGGGCTTACTGATTAAATTTCACAGCATTGACATATAAAGGCAAGTGCCTTTGTAGATTTCAGATTCTATTATTAATAATTAATATTAATAATTAATAGTAATAGTCTATCTAATATTTATTTTTAATTATAAATTTCAGAATTATGATCAGACAAGGCTTAAAATAGGTGATCTTAAATACTACATTTTGAGGTACGGAATCTGGGATAGAAACAAATCAACCAAATTCGAGTCAAGAAATGGTATAAATTAAATTTTTAGGAGGCATATAATTTTGAGCGGTTATCTTATTTATCACCCTCCTCGTGTAGTTTCAAATTTTGAAACTACGAAAGTTTACCACGACAACACAAATGGTAATCAAGATCCCTATGTTTGGAATCAAAAGTTTCTTCATACTTATTGCCACATTACTCAAATGTCACCACAAGTTGGCAATATAAACTTTTGGGTTTCTGGTGACACCTTTCCCAACTTTAGTAATCTTTATTGTGATTTAGTATTTATAGTTGCAGAAAAGCTAGAGTGGGAAAATCCTAATACTATAAAAACTTCAGACCCTATTATTGATACTCATGAAGCATATAACGATCATTATAGTTGGTTTTGGCAGCATCACTATCAGCGTCGTCGCAGATTTACTTTGAAAGCAGACCCAGAATCTAGTTTTCAACCACAAAATATTTCTCAAGAATTAATTGATATTGTTCCCTTTTTACTACAGCAAGGTTTGACATTAACTCAACTTCGTAAAAATTTGCGTTCAGGTTTTACTTCTAAACCCATGGGTTTAGGTTTGATAGCAGCTAAACTTTATTCCTGGCTAAATCAATATGCAAACGTTAAATTATCTGGAGCTAAATTACAAAAAATTCGCCAAGAAAATTCCCATCTTGCCAGTGTCAGGGCAAACGCATCTTGTACAAAAAAATCGCAAAAAAAATCTCTCTCTTGCTAGCACCAGGGTAAACGCATTTTGTCAATAAACCTGGAGTTATTATCAATAAATAAAGCTTTATGGCGCTTGTTGATAATATACAGGGCTTTGCGTTGTTTAATGGTATATTCACGGGAGCAAGATGCTCACAGTAAATAATTTTTAGCAAACACAGCTATACATCATTTGCCCGAAATCTGTTGTATTTTCTATATATATATCAGGACTTACGTATTGTTTCTATATGTGGTGTATTTTTGATAATTATTTCCGATATTTAAACTACAATTAGTGTCTTTACGTAAGTCCTATATATATTTAATTTTAAAAAAACTATATATAGGAATCAGCAAATTAGATCGGTTTATCCTGTCTGGTCAGCTAATAAAAATAAGTAGCTGGTCATTTAAGTTATTGGTTATTAGTACTTGACAACACTTAGTATCGGGATTAGGATACTGAAGTTTATTTTTTCCCAAACCTTGAACAGGAAGGGTTAAGACCTACTTTTTTTAGTTATTTCAGTTATCAGTTATCAGTACTTCCTATAAAAACAATTATTTATTTCTATTTCTACCTTCTATAGATATTGTCCTTAAAACTATAGATAAAATATTCAGAGTCTAAATTGAGTTTATAAAAAAAATATTTTATATTCTTGACAAACCAGAAAGTTGTGTTATTTTAGCATTGATATTTAATATTTAGTTAAGCGAATAAGTATGTTGCTTCAAGACAAACAAATGACTGCACAAGATTTCATGTCCTTACTGGATGAGATTATTGAAAAACAACATTTACTTAAGCACACATTCTACCAAATGTGGAATCAAGGAAAATTATCTTTAAAAATGTTGCAGGAGTACGCTCAGGAATATTATCTACAAGTTCATTATTTCCCTACTTATATTAGCGCTACTCATGCAGCTTGTGATGATTTAGAAATTCGTAAAATGCTCTTAGAAAATCTGATTGAAGAAGAAATGGGAGCAGCAAATCACCCTGAGTTATGGTTACGTTTTGCTGAAGGTTTGGATGTAAAAAGAGAAGCAGTTAAAGAGCGGGAACATTTAGCAAAAACCAAGAAATCTGTAAGTATTCTCAAGGAATTAGCTGGGAGTGAAAACCCGGCTAAAGGTTTAGCTGCTCTTTATGCTTATGAATCACAAATTCCTGAGGTTGCTAGTACTAAAATTGCTGGTTTAAAAGAATTTTATGGGATTAATTCTGAAGCAGCTCTATCATTTTTTAAAGTACATGAAAAAGCTGATGAAATTCACAGCAAAGTCACAAAAGAAGCATTAGTAAAACTATGTGAAACTGATGCTCAGAAAGAGGAAGCGTTGGCAGCAGCAGCAACAGCGGTGGATGCTTTGAATTTATTGCTTGATGGTGTTTATGAAGAATATTGTCAAGCTGTGAATTAATGGTTAATTAACATGTTGAATAATTAGCTTACTAAACAGAGACTAGAGGTTTTGTATATCTACTTCTAGTCTCTATTAGACCATTATACCAGTTTTTCTGCATTAATATTATACTTAGATCACATTTCAGTTATTAAGTAATTAATATAGGCAACAATAACCTTCGGTAGTGCATCAAGAAACTATGAGAATGGTCATATAATTATTTTCCTTTAATCCTTTTGATGATGAAACTTTCTCTATGTAGCCATCAGAGAACTCATAAATATGGAAAAAAGCAGTAATCTTGTCAAGAATATTATTGTCCTGAATAACTACAAACTTTCACCGATACTTTTAATAATCTTTACTATCATAAGAAAAAATAAGTAATAATCAGAACTAGAACACAGAGAACAATAAATAGAAAGTACCGGAGTTAGTTAATAGTTATAATCTCCTTTCTGTTTACTATTTTATTTTAGGACTACTATCTTCTTTAATTTATAGCTTGTTAACAGCTCCTTGAGGAATTTCTCCTGATAAAACTTGCACAATATTTTTGGCTGCTTCAAAAGAAATATCATGGCGAATTTCATCAACAGCAGAACCCAGATGAGGAGTCAAAAAAGTCTTATTTTTTTCAGTTATTAATGTATTGTAAATCCCTTGAGGGCGATGAGGGATAGCCCTATCTTCCATCTCAAAGACATCAGCAGCATATCCAGCTAAATGTCCTGATTGAATTGCTGACCCGATCGCTTTCTCATCTACAACTGATCCCCGACAGGCATTGATCAGGAAACTTTTTGGTTTCATCTTGGCTAAGGTATCTTGATTAATAAGATGATAGGTATCAGGAATTAATGGTACCATTAAAACTACATAATCACTAATCTTTAAGAGTTCTTCTAAAGAAACTCTAGAAATTTTCCAAGCAGTTTCTTGTTCTACAGATAAGGGAATAGAATCACTGTAGAATAAATTCATGTTAAAACCTACCAATCTTTGGGCTAAAGCTTTTCCTAATTTTCCCATCCCTACAATTCCTAGATTTTGATGTAATAATCCTCTACTGTAAAGTTTTGGTTTCCATCCTTGAAATTGACCATCACGAATTAGGCGATCGCCTTCTAACATTCGACGAGCTAATCCCAATAATAATCCAACAGTTAATTCCGCTGTGGGTGCTGCTAATAAGTCGGGAACAATTGTGAACCAAATACCTCGTTTTGTACAAGCATCTATATCAAAATTATCATACCCTCTTAAAGCTCCTGCAATAACTTTTAATTGAGGACAAGCATCTAAGAAACTTGATTCAATAAAGTCAGGCATAAATACCATTAGACCTTCAGCTTCTTTTGTTCGATTGATAATTTCTTCACGAGACAATGTGTATTGAGTTTGATTGAGAATAACTTCACAAGTTTTACTTAAATAATCAATAACTTGAGAATGAATCCAATGGGTAATAACAACTAATGGTTTTTTATCCATATTGAATACCTGAGAAATTAAGGGAGTAGATAGTGGGAAGTAGGGAATATATTGAAATAAATTATATTTCCTTCTCCCCAGTAGAAAAAACTAGATACTTGAACTACTTACTTAAAGCTTTAAATAAACTTTTGACGCAAATAGTTACTTAAACTATCAACTAAAGTAACCATTATTAACACGACCAGTAATAGTGCAGAAACTTCCTCATATTTTAGTAAACGTAGGGCTCCAATAATTTCAAACCCAATGCCGCCAGCTCCTACAGCACCTAATACCATTGAGGCTCGAAAATTGTATTCCCAACGGTAAAAAGTTAGGTCAGCAATTTGAGGAAAAATTTGAGGAAAAATGCCATGAAAAATAATTTGTAAATGATTAGCTCCGGCAGATTTTGCAGCTTCAATAGGAGAATTATCCGTATGTTCTATAGCTTCAGCCAAAAATTTTCCCACCATACCAATTGAATGAAATCCTAATGCTAATACCCCAGGAAGTGTGCCAAATCCAACTGCTGCAACAAAAATTATTCCTAAAATTAATTCAGGAATTGCCCTAGCTATATTCAGAATCATTCTTGAGAGAAAATAAACAACAGGATGAGGAGTAGTATTGCGAGCAGCTCCCAAAGAAAGAGGAATAGAAAGAGCAATAGCCATACCTGTACCTGCAATACTCATAGCAATAGTATCAATTAAAGGTTTAATCCAGTCTAAAGCGCGACTAAAATCTGGCGGTAACATTTCTCCAACCATCCCAATTAAATCAGGAATACCCTCAGATAATCGTTGTCCATCCAATAATCCTACAGTCCCAAAGCTGACTAAAATAATACCTAATAATATCAATGTTTTAGTCAAAAAAATATACCAACTTCTTTGTTGTTGACGGAGTAAAGTATCAAACTTATTGGGCGTAATTTTAGGAGTAACTTTCATATCTTTCAAGGATAATTTTTAAATAAGATTGACTAATTTTTCTGAGGTTTAGTCTCTTATTTATTCAATTGTTCAAAATTAAGCTCTAGCACTTCTCCTAAGTTTCTAACCACATCATAATCTTGATCTGTAACTAATGTAAAAGCATCTGCTTTAAATGGTTTTAGTATTGCCTTATCTTCCAACTCTAAAAATGCCTGTTGAATTTGTGTTTTAAGTTCAGAATCTAAATCAGAGCGCATTGTCCAAGGATACTGAGGAAAAGGTTTAGATTCAGCAATAATAATTACCTTATTTTTATCAATTGTTCCCCTTTCAATTAAGGCAGTAAAAATGGGTTTACTCAACCCTCCAGCTTGCGCTTTACCATTGGCAACAGCAATAGCAACAGCATCATGGGCACCCACAAAAACTTCTTCATAATTTTCCCCAGCTTTTAATTGTTTTTGCTTTAACATTGACTTAGGAATTAAGTGACTAGAAGTAGAAGCTTGATCGCCATAGGCCATGATTTTTCCTTCTATTTTTTCATAGGAATTAATTCCTGCTTCTGCATTACCAATAACTAGAGCTTGATAAGTATTTTTTCCATCTTTTTCTAAAGCAGCAAAGGGTTCAATATTACTTTTAGTTTTCGCTAAAACGTAAGATAAGGGACCAAAATAAGCTAAATCTAAACGTCCTTTACTAGCTACTTCAATCATAGAAGAATAGTCAGTGCTAACAAATAATTCAATATCTTTATTTAGCTTATTTTCTAGGTACATCTCAAGTCCTTTATTATTCTGAATAACAGTAGCAGCAGATTCATCTGGCAATAAAGCAACAACTAATTTTTGAGGATTAGCTTTGTTCTCTGATTTTTGAATATTAGAATTACTACAACTAACTAAACTTAAGCAAGCCAAAAAAAGCACTGTAAACAAATTTTTTTTGAGGATTAAACCTAACATAATCTTTATGTCCTGAAAAATTAATTAGCTAAAGGCGGTGAAACACATACAAAAACAAACAACTATTGCATCAATATTACTATGACTCTAAAATTGTCAATTACCTCAAACAGTCAACTAATGTGAACTCATTAGATCTGAGATAAAGTTTAAAATATGTGCCTATAACAAGGGAAGTTTAGGATAGGAGCTAGATGAGGTGAAAGTGTCATCTTCAGTTTTGAAGACGAGCAGACCTTATAAATAATTATTTGGAAATGGGTTTGCGACAGTTTAACTTTACTAAGCTTTTTTTTTCTAGTACATTTATTTTAATTAATATAGTCTAGATAATACCAATACTATTATAGTATAAAACTTTTAGTATATACAAATAAGCTGTTCAGATTACAGAAGTGCAAAAAATCGTTGATTGAACTGTATTGTATGACGGACAATATGTATATAGTTATATAGTCTTACTTATAGGATTATAGGATAGAGTTTGATAAATTTCTTCAAGTTGCTGTTTTTTGATCTCTGAAGGATTACAATCAAAGAGAATTGTCCCTTTACCTAATCCAATAATACGCTGGGCATATTGTAAAGCTAAATCAACTTGATGTAAACTAATTAAAGCCCCAATTCTATCTTCTTGACAAATCTTTTGTAAATTAGATAAAACTTGATGAGAGCTAGCAGGATCTAAACTGGCGATGGGTTCATCGGCTAAGATAAATTTAGGTTTTTGGGCTAAAGCACGAGCAATTCCTACTCGTTGTTGTTGTCCACCACTTAAAGCTTGAACAGGTGTTAAAGCCTTTTCTAATAAACCTACTCTTTCTAAACAATTTAAGGCAATATACTGATCTGTTTTAGGAAGAGGAAATAAACTTCTCAGGGTAGAATGATAACCTAAACGACCTACTAGAACATTTTTGAGAGCAGTTTGCCGAGGAATTAATTGATGTTGTTGAAAAATCATTCCTGTCCTTTGACGATGTTTTTGTAATATTTTAGGGTGATTTAAATCACCATTACCTTCAATAATGACTTTTCCACTGGTAGGATAAGTAAGAAAGTTTATACAGCGTAAGAGAGTAGATTTTCCAGCTCCAGAAGACCCTAAAATTACAGTGAATTCTCCTTGATTCAATTCAATAGAAATGTTGTGTAAAGCTTCTGTGCCATTTGGGTAAGTCACACCCAGTTTATTTAGAGAGATCATAATGCTTGATGGGTTAAATGGTTAACTAATTTTTTCTAGAGCTTACTTTTATTCTTAATATATGCTCAAGTATATTTTATAAGTTTCTTATCTAGATGCCCAGAAATATTATAGATTCCATTTGATATATCCTTGCCTAGTTATTATCCTTAGATTTTCTAAATTTAATTATTTTTGTTATGAATAGTTTTTACTCAACTATTACAAACTTCTGATATTACTTAATATACTACCTACTTATGAAGCTAAGTTAGCTAAAAAAAGATATCTTTAGGGATTATATATATATTTAGATATTGAAAAAGTATGTGTAAGGCATAATCTTAAAATTTGATGAAAAATTATGTCTTAATCCTATTTTTTTCGTAGGATTAAAATATCCTATTGACTATTTTTTTATCCTCTGGGTTTAGCTGATTTTCCTAATAACTGATAATTGATAACTGAAATGATATGAGCGAATTTAAAATCCAAAAACAATATGATCAAATTGCTAATATTTATGATTGGCGCTGGCAAAGTTATATCATGAATACTCTGAGTTTTCTTCACACTTGGGAACAAATTGATCCACAGGCAAAGATTCTAGATGTTGCTTGTGGTACTGGGGAATTTGAACGACTCTTGCTCAAAAAAAATCCGACACAGAGAATTATCGGAATTGATATATCTGAGAAGATGTTAAATATAGCTAGGAAAAAATATCAAACTAATTCTAATGTCGAGTTTCAAAAAGTTTCAGTTCATTCACTACCGTTTAACAGTCATTCTTTTGATGTGGTTGTATGTGCTAATGCTTTTCATTATTTTGACTATCCTCAAGTAGCATTAGGAGAAATTAAACGGGTGCTTAAACCCAGTGGCAAAGTAATAATTCTTGACTGGAACAAAGATTATTTTTTTTGCAGAATATGCGACTGGTTCTTACGAATTTTCGATTCTGCTCATCAACAATGCTATACTCAAGCTGAATTACATCAGTTATTGGTATCTGCTGAGTTTAAAATACATAATGCAACTAAATTTCGTTTAGGATTTATTTGGGGACTGATGGTTGTTACAGCTATACCTATAAAATCCTATGCTTAGGTGATTTTAAATTTATTTATCTTTGTAAATTAAAGTAAACTTACTCTTAAATTTTACAAAAAAAGTTAGACAAAAATTTTTTATACCGAAAATATAGTTATCGGAAAGCTAAACAAAATGATACTTACTTATTTAAAGTTTCAGGTAATATCATTTTTTGCTGGTTATTCATAATATAAACAATAGTTTCTCTTAAGTTAACCAAAAATTATCAAGTTGAAAAATATTGATTGACTAATATACTCTTTGCACTCCCCATCTACTCTACATCTGTCCAAAAAATAGCTGAGGCATCCCGATCGCTCTCATAAATATCCAACATTACTGAGCCTAAATAACCTCTGGCTAAAATTATATTCATTCCCCATAAAAACAGAGGGATCAAACAAACTATTCCAATCAAGAAAATTTTTTTGTAGTCTTGCATAGTAATGGTAATATATTTGGCTTTGGTCAATGTGTAATAATGATTGTAGGAATTGGCACAGTCTTAAATTTTAAGTAGTATAGTAGTAAGAAAATGGAATACTTAAGCATTTTTAAGGAATGTGCAAGTAACTAATCGTTTTTCGTTCTAATATTGCTAAATAAATTCTTAAACAAGTGTTTTTACCCTCTACTTTAGTTATATAAGGAACTCCAAATATTGATTAACGTTTAAATCTTGATAGTATACCGACAGTACCCGCAATTAAATTTTTGAGTCACAGAGTCATCTATGAAAAGAAGCAATACAGAAAAAAGGTAAAAAAATACTTCAATATATCCCATTTCCCCATCTATTGAATACTTACCTATATTTTAAGCCTGGGTCTTGCCAGCTATCAATTTGGTATTTTTGCTTAAAGGTAGAAACTTTTTTTCAATAACCCCTGAAACAAAATCCTCTTACCACGGTGAACCTATCATGGTAAATGATGCCCAATAATAAGGGTGAGATAAATCTCTCCTACCTCCTATGGCTAACTCCGGTGGTAAAGGGAGACCCTGATTACCATTTCGGAGTATATGACCATCTTGTAAATGCAAATCTCCCCTTAACATTGCCAATTGAGCTTTTCGTAATGCTTCTGCTTTAATAGGTCTTTTTGATAAATGTTGATAAAACTCAGTCATCAAAGCTAATGTACCAGCATCGCTAACATACCAAAGACTTGCCAAAGCCGACTTGACTCCTGCTTGCACTGCCAAACCTGCAAAACCTAATTCAACATCTTCATCTCCCACTGCAGTAGTACAAGCACTCAATACCAATAATTCAATTTGGGGGCGATGCAAACGTAACTGTCGTAATTCATTTAAGGGTAGCTTAGTATCCCAAAATTGAATATAAGAATTATCAGCACCCCCTGGATGAAATTCTACATGAGTAGCTAAGTGAATAATTTTGAATTTTTCTTTTCGGCGTTCATACTTCAAGTTATCTAGAGTAAATTCTTGATTCAAAAAATACTTACCCGGCCAAAGATTATTCACAATAGCTTTAAGTTCTACAAGTACTCCAGGTAGAGGAGTTTCATTGGTATTAGGAGAAAACTTAGATGCTCCCATTGCTAAAACTTGAGAACCATCTAATCCCAAATATCTTGTATCTGTTAAAGTAAAACTAGGGATTAAACCCAAACTATATTTTTCTACTAGGAATTGTTGACCATCATGTAAAGCTGCTATGGGAATAGTTCTCAAACCACTATCCATTGAAAAAACGATCATGTTAATATTATAAGCTACCAATTCTTGAGATATTGGCGCAATCAACCATTTATATAATTTTTTAGCATTTGATAAATAGCTGTGAGAATCTAATTGACGAGGAGTTCTAATTTGGTTAGTGAATTTTTTTGCAACCTCAATTACCTCATCTCTATTTTTTTTAATGCTTTTAACAACTGGTTTACCATTGGGCAAAAACAATTGTAGTTCTAAATAATTGGGTTGTGGGGAGACGTATATCATTGCTGGTCTGATATCTATTTTGGCAACACTGCTGAGAGTATTGCGGATATTTGTTGCTGTAGCAGTTCTCTTAGAAATGTTTTTTCCTAAATAATTAGTAAATTCTCTGCGTCTGGTTAGCTCTATCTGAGATATGGTATCTGTTAAACTAATTTGATGGAAATTATTCTTGGGAGAAATTTCTGAAGCAGTAGTTGTAATATTTTCTTCTACAACTATCGTTGGAGTTGGTTTCTGGGAAAAATTACCTTGAGCAGGATTTTCTATAGCAACTGTTTGATTTGAAACTGCTGAATTTAAACTAGAGGTGGTATCCTCTAAAATTTTATTAGAAGCTGCTGGAGTTTCACTATATTCGATATCCTCCACAATAATTTTTGCTTCTTGATTTTCTAAGAATTCTGGAACAGGTGGAAAATTATCAGTTTTTTCTAATTCTATTGTGGTTGTATTTTGATTTTCTACTACAAGTACTGGGGGAGGAGAAGTTTGCTCTTCTAAGCTTCTTGATAATTTGATATTATCTACATTTTCTATAACAGAGGGAGTCACTTCAGAACTGTCTAAACGTTGTGAACTTGCTTCAGGTTTTTGAGATACTGTCTGTACTTCTTGGTTTGTGTTTAAGGATGGTTGATTATTTTTCTCAATAGAAACAGGTTCTTGAGATACTGTCTGTACTTCTTGGTTTGTGTT
The DNA here is from genome assembly GCF_000014265.1 of Trichodesmium erythraeum IMS101. Lineage (NCBI taxonomy): Bacteria > Bacillati > Cyanobacteriota > Cyanophyceae > Oscillatoriales > Microcoleaceae > Trichodesmium > Trichodesmium erythraeum. The sequence continues at coordinate 559,842 of NC_008312.1, read as the reverse complement.
TAAGGATGGTTGATTATTTTTCTCAACTGTCTGTACTTTTTGGTTTGTGCTTAAGGATGGTTGATTATTTTCCTCAATAGAAACAGGTTCTTGAGATACTGTCTGTACTTCTTGGTTTGTGTTTAAGGATGGTTTATTATTTTCCTCAATAGAACTTTGAGTTTTTTCTACCTGATCTATCTTAATATTGTCTGATGGCTCAACTAATTCTTGTTGAGTCACTACACTGGTTTGATTTTCTTCCTTAGAATTACTAGACTTAGTTTGAGTAACTACAGAAGCTTGGTTATCTTTATTAGAACTGCTATCCGCGGTTGAGTCTGGCTGGAGTGGACTTTTTTGAGTCTGTAACTCTGTTTCTTTTTGAGTTTCACTAGAGTTATTATCCTGTAGTTGAGAGTTTTCCCTCTTTTGGATATCAATGAGATTAAACTTATTGGGTAGAGAACGATCTGGTGAAATTATCAGGTTTCCATCTGTAATTGCTCCTACAGAACCGTTAGTCGTAATATCTCCTACAGTAAAAGGTGTTTTCCCTGTGCTGATATTAATATTCCCCCCTGCTAATTCTCCGGCGGTAGAAATGCTAACCAGCTCCTGATTTTGATTTAAAAAAGTACCTGCTATTCTCAAAGCATCTCTCGTACTAATTTCTACATTACCTCCAATATTTCCACCTTCTGCTTGTATTGAGATAATTTCAATATCATTTTCCGCACTCAGTTGAATTTTTCCAGCATTTCCTGGTGTCGCACTAGAATTTATTATACCTGTAGTTAAGTGAGCGCCTGCCTGGAGATTTATATTTCCTCCGGCTGTTGTTCCTGTAGTGGTTAATTTCCCTGTTTCTATAGCACCACCAGTAACAATATCAATGTTACCAATGCTATTTTCTGATATATTTACAGCCATGTTCCCAGTCTTGATATTTCCTTGAGTGCTTCGAAGACTAATGTCTCCAGGCACAGAAATATTGCCAGTAAGAATGTCACCTTTAGCATTTATCGTAATTTTAGCATCATCTATTCCGGTTATTTTACCTTGACCTGTAACTTTTTCTCCTTGAAGAGTCACCGGATCGCGAAATATGACTCCATTGTTGTTACTTTTTTCTGGAGAATATATAGTAATAGTACCAGAATTTTCTGATTTGCCAATGGTAATAGATGTAAAACCATTTGCAAAAGTTGCTAAGTCTGATGTTTTGAGGTTAAGTGCTGCTGTATTTTGAAAACCGCCCAGAGTAATATTGTGATTTTCTGATGCTGAGTGTAAGTTCAGTTTTCCATTGCTACTAATGCTATTTTCTCCACCTAAAAGGTTGATTTCGTTTCCAATAATAGAAATGTTGCCAGTTTCTCTGCTATCACTTAAGGTTGATATTACCCTAAGGTTGAGAGTGTCTTCAGATCTCAGTTCAATATTTCCACCACTTTGTTTACCTTCAGCGTTAATATTTTCTATGTCAATATTAGTAGCAGCATTCATTCTGACATTTCCACCCCGGCCATTTGAAGAAGTAGTATCTATATTTACTCTTGTAATTTTAATGCTACCTGTTTGACTATTGATATTAATATTTCCACCACTGGACTCTCCACTAGAATTAATTTCTCCTGTAGTAATATTTCCCTGAGCATTAATATCTATATCTCCTCCATTAGTTTTTACTGTTGTATTGGAGTTGCTAGTAGATAAGTTATTAGTCATAACAAAACCTTGACTACTACTCAGACTTATTTTTCCTCCTTTTGTATTAATATTATCTGTATTTATTGTTTTTCCAGAAATACTAATTTCTGCTCCTTGAGTATTAATAGTATTTTCTGAATCTATTCTAAATGACCCGAAATTATTTTTGTCACTATCTGCTATAAATGATATTTTACCTCTGACATTTGAAAAGTTTAACTCAGCTTCAGATAAATTATTAATAGTTATATTATCTGATGCTTCAATCCTAATATTTGTATTTGATATAGTTTCTATAGATGACTTAGCAATCTGAGATTCTGTTTCTGCTTCTCCAGTTAAAGGATTATCTTCTAGAGCAATATTTCCATCTACAATATTAATATTTTCCGACTTTAAGGATAAATTTCCTAAAGTATTTGGAGAACCTAAATTAATAGTACCATCAAAAATTAAAGTTCCTTGACTAGAAACTTCTACTATATTTTTGCTAGAGTTTTTTTCTTCCGCTATAGACTCTTCTGTGGCATCACTAATAGCTTCTATTTTACCCAAAAATATAGTTTCTTCTGCACTCGAAATAATGACATTACCTGCCTCACCTAAAGAAGATGTAGTAAATATTTTTGTTTTTTCATCGACATAAGTACGAGTAGCATTAGGAATATTTACTACACCTGAAAAATCTCCACCAATTTGAATACTTCCACTCCCATAAATACCACCAGCATTCAGCTTGGCATCAAATAATCCTACTTTTTCTCCAAAAATATTGATTCTACCTGTGTTTGCAAATTCCAATTTTTCTGCTGAAGAAACATCCAGGAATCCAGAGACAATAGTTGTACCTAAATCTGTAGGAATTACTTGATTAGAACCTACCAAAACTATTTGATTATCATCATTAACTATTACTCCAGTAGCTGTTTCTATAGCTTCACTTTTACCAGTTAAAAGTTCTGGTATTGATAAGTAATTGAACGTTTTTAATTCTTGGGCAGAATTTGTGCTTGAGTTTTCTTCACTTTCCGTTGGTATTTCTAAACTTAATAAACGTCCTTCTTGACTAATGCGGACTAAATTTTTTCCAGGGACTGCAGAAATTGTAATTTCACCACCAGGTGCAGATATTTTACCTGTGTTAATAATTGTTCCACCCAATAAAACTACACTTTCTCCTGCTTTAACAGTGAATTCACCTTCATTTATTATTACTCCCGAATTATTTATAGGAAAGGAAAAAATACTGGGATTTCCTGTTAAAATATCGTAGTTATTTTCACCAGTAGAATTAAACAAACCATCATCAAAACCAATACTTAAACCAGTCGTTACAACAAAAGATCCAGGTACATCTAATCTAGAATTTGGACCAAAAATAATACCAGCAGGGTTCATAATAAATAAGTTAGAATTTCCCCCTGTTACCTGAATTAAACCATTAATTATAGAAATATTTCCACCTGTAACACGAGTTAAAATATTTCTGATATTGGGGTTAGATATAAAATTAACAATTTGTTTTTCTCCCAGATTAAATTTAGTAAGGCTATGGAAAAGATTAGCATTATCTTCCGAATACTTTCCACCTGTAATATCGAAGCGAGTTTGGGAAGAATTGTTTGATGGTGTTACTGGAGTTACTACTGTGTTTGTTGAGTTGGCTTCAGGAACTATTGGTTCAGTCGATGGTTGAGCTAATGTGGTTTTAGGGGAAAATAATTCCCGTGATATTATTCCGAGTTTAGCATTATTTTTGCTGTTTTTGAATGGTAAGAGTGTAGCAATATCAAATACCCAAAGTCCAGTTAAGGGGATAGCTATGAGTATTTTGTAAATTTTATCAAAGGGTGCATAGTTCATTAGTTTGTGATATATTATTTAATAATAAATAACTTTTTAGCCAAGAATATTTTTTTTATCCTTCTCATAAGAAGTTAGGTTGTTCCGATAATCATTTCTAGGTATATAAGGTTGAAAATAATATGGTAGGACTATCCAATGGCTGGATAAATCAACCTCAACTTCATAACTATAACAGTTTTCATGATTAAAACTAAATCATAAAAACACAGCAGTTGCCAAAGTTGTTAGGACTTTCTCGCGCCTCTGAAATCTAGTCCGTACTGAGAATGTACGGGTAGTGGCCATTTATCCCGACTTCTGAGTTTTGCCCTTCTAGAACTGTTCCATGGAACTTTTCTATTATGGGCTACTACTGTTTCTCTTGCTTTTGACTTTTAAATTTTAACTTAAAAATTATGCGCTTAATTGGTTTAACTGGTGGTATTAGCACAGGAAAAACTACTGTCTCTAATTATTTGAGTAAAAACTATCAGTTTCCAATTTGGGATGCGGATGTTTATGGGCGAGAAGCTGTAAAACCTGGTTCATCAATTTTAAAGAGCATAGTAGAACACTACGGTCAAAATATTGTCTTACCTAATGGTAATTTAGATAGACGACAATTAGGAGAGATTGTTTTTAATGATCAAAAAGAGTTACTCTGGTTACAAAAACAAATTCATCCTTATGTCCGCGATCGCTTTGAGCAGAATATTAAGTATTTTATTGCCAAAAATAGTGAATTTGAGCAGACAAATTATATACAGGTAACATCCCATAAAATTACTTCTCAAGATGTTACAGCGGTATTAGTAATACCATTGTTATTTGAAGCTAAGATGACTGACTTAGTAACAGAAATTTGGGTTATATATGCTCCATTCCAACAACAAATAGAGAGATTAATGAAACGTGACTGTTTGACTCAAGAACAAGCTTACACTCGAATTAATAATCAGATGTCCCTATCAGAAAAATGTCAAAAGGGGGATATTGTTGTGGATAATTCCTCTACCTTAGAAGCTTTGTTGAAGCAAGTAGACTTAGCGATCGCTCATCAATAGAATAGACTGGTTGGGAATTAAGCTAAAAAAGTAGTAGGGTCATTTCATTTTAACAAAATCATTGACAAATAGTCTTTTTTATAATTCAATTGCGATGAAAGATTATTAAATTAATCTAGTCACAAAAATATATCCCAATTCTTAAGCAATAAAACCGATAATATTCTGTGATATTTATAATTTCTTGAAAAGTTTTTGAAAAGTCCCACTAATATACTTTACCAATTGACCAAAGACTCTGAAAAGCACCGAAAAAAAGTTTTATATTTTTCATTTTTTATATTGAAGATGAATATTTTTAATTTTTAAACTACCCAGAATAAATCAGATACTTTTTTAAGATACTTTCTGTTGATAGTAGTCCCCATTACTAGGGCGTAAATTATTGCTTACCTCAAGTTTAGTAACAGTAATAATTCAAATATTTTCCCTTCTTATTTTGTAGTTTTCGCCTTCTGAATTAAGCTATACATACTATATAATTATCTAGCTAACTATTGTTTTGGCATTAAAAAAATATTTAAAATTATGACTGAATTTAGTGATTTTAAATCCTTTATTGATTCTTGGGAAGATAGATTTGTTGAAGTAACAGAGTTTGACATATTTAAACACAGTCCTCAGGGTAATATTAATAGTGATGGAACTGCTGCCTGTTGTGATTCGGCAATTTTTACTAAATATCATCGTTATTTTAAACAGTCAATTGAACAAGGAGTTAGAGATTTAACTATTGCCCTAATTCTGAAATTAAATTGTATAACCTATTCTAGTTGTCAAGGTCATTTCTCTAGAGAAGATGCAGGGATGAGGCAGAGGTATGTAGCAGTTATGCCCCGGGATGAGGAGGAATATCAATGCTTATTTAATACTTTTAATCAAATAGCTGAATTGACAAATGAGAGATTTTCTGAACATCCAGTGAAAGTTTTTGTGGGTAATGATAATTTAAAAGATGAGGGGAAAATAATAAAATGTTTGACTTTGTTTTTTGTCTCAAATAATGCTGATGAAGCTGAATATTTTCGAGGAATTGAACCTGTCTATAATTATGTTTTACAACAAGTTAATCAAGGCAAAAATTAGGATAAATTTGTATGTTTAAATTAGTTATAAAGTAGGAAAATTTTAGTTAAATTCCCTACTCTATAGCTGGATAAAATATTTATCTAATTTATTTTATTAAAACTCTCCTAAAATCAAAGATAAAATTAATTACCATCGAAAAAGTATCAATTACTTCTAACTATTCTCTATTCCCTATTCTAGAATTTATAGGAATTAAAAACTTTAGTCTGACCATCTTTTTCAAAGGTAAATACATCAAAAGATTGTTTGCGATCGCCCATTTCCATGCCAGGAGTACCAATGGGCATTCCAGGAACGCTAATTCCAGCAACATCTGGTTTCTGGGCGATTAAACTTTTGACATCTGCCACGGGAACATGACCTTCTACAAGATAGCCAGCAATTTCACTGGTATGACAAGATGTTAAATCTGAGGGTAAATTATATTTCTGGCGAATAGTTTTAATTTCTGACTCAGGTTTGACAATATCAGTTATTTGAAAGCCATTTTGCTTGATATGTTCCACCCAACCCTTACAACATCCGCAAGTAGGAGTACGGTAGACAGTGACATTAAGGACTGGTGGTGCTAAGTCTGTGGTAGATAAACTAGAGTTAAGAACAGTCTGAGTTTTTGTACTCAAGGTAGGATTTTCTGGTAAACCGACAAAATACCAATATGTTGCCCCTAAAACTCCAGCAACTGCAACACCAGCAATTAAAGACTTTATCCAATTAGAGAAAACTTTTTTCATAATTATTACCTTAAATAATCTATAGTACTCTATTGTAATGATAAATTTTCTGGTTAAATAGAAAGTCTTGCTTTAATTTCCAAATTTCCTATCATTCCTAAATCTTCGTGGTCAAGAATATGACAATGATAAACAGTTTTTCCAGCAAAATCTTGTAATGGCATCCGAATTAAAACTGTTTCTCCCTGTCTGACTAAGACTACATCTTTCCAGGCACGATAGGGTTCTGGTTTGCCATTCCGACTCAAAACTTGAAAAGCATTGCTATGAATATGAAAGGGATGATCCATTATGCCTGTGTTAATTAATTCCCAGTCTTCAACGGTATTGAGCTGAACTTGAGTATCAATTCTTTCTGGTTGATATGGCTGACCATTAAACAAAAATGCCATCCCTTGACCAGGTATCATGCCATGGTTCATCTGAAAACGACGTACTTTTTGAGGTTCGGGCAATGCTGGGACAGGGATGAGTTTGGTTGGCAGTGGCACAGCAGTGGACTGTTGGTCATAACTCACTGTTGCTAAAACTTGTGGTTGACTTTCAGATACATTTCTCCCCATCATACCAATACCCACTCGTTCATAAGGTAAATTCAACAAGCGATATTTTCCTGGCTCTCGGTTACCTTGGACTAATACATCTGCACGTTCTCCAGGAGTCAATAATAGTTCTGACATTTCTACAGGTTCAGCTAATGCTCCTCCATCAGTAGCTATTAAATAAAATGGGTGTTCTTCTAAAGATAACCGATAAAATCTGGAACTTGAAGCATTAAGAATACGAATTCTTAATAAATTTTGAGGGGGAATGGTTAATTTAGGGTTAGACTGACCGTTAGCAGTGATCAAATTTCCTTGCCTTCCTGTCATTATTGAAAGCTCATGAGATGGGAGTATATTTCCTTTTTGGTCTAGGGCAAAATCCTGCAACACTAAAAATTGTTCTGAAGCAGCTTTTACTTCGGGAATTTCATCGAGCTCTCCACGGACAATAAATAATCCAGCTAACCCCCCAAAAATTTGTTCTGCTACTAAACCATGGAGATGTGGATGATACCAAAACATTCCAGCATGGTGATTTTCAGGAATTTGAAACTGATATGTCAAGCGATCGCCTGGAGAAATATTCAGAAATACGTTATCAGCATTTCCAGTCATGGGAATATGTAGTCCGTGATAATGAATATTTGTAGGTTGGGGTAAATTGTTAGTGAAATTAATCCTAATTGTATCTCTTGGTTTTACTTCTAATCTTGGTCCGGGAATTTGTCCGTTATAATTTAATACATAAGCTTGTTTATTTCCCAGATTTATTTGACTAATATTAGCTGTCAAATCAATTTCTAGAATTCCATCTTGGCTCTGATGTATTTGAGGGTATGATGATATAAGTTGTTGATTTTTTTGAGTATTATTTATATTACATTGAGTGATTAAAGTTGCCATCGCACTGGAACTTAGGATGAAAAATTTTCTTCGATTAATTTTTTTCACAATTAATATTTTGGGAATTTTATATTTGATTTAACATTTTATTTTAGCCAATTACTATGATGATCGAGTAAAATAATGAAATCAAGATATTTTTTTGTCTTAGGAGCTAAATGTAATTATCCTTTTCTCCGAATATGACTGAAATTGATAGGAGTAAAAAAATAGTGCACACTATATCTTTCCTCGCTCATGCCCCAGAACTGCATGTACCTAGTAAAAATGATAATTCAAACCCAGAAGTAAAACAAGTAGAAAGTAATTCTGTCAATAAAAAACCGAAAAATGAAATACCACAAGTATCTTCTCCAAAGGTAGAAACTAAAGTAGAAACACTTGTAGAGCAAAAAGCTATTAATGTCTCTGACCTAGCTCAAATGAATAATTTTTTGGTACAACCTGGAGAAATTATTTTTTTACTATTATTTATAATCCCCTTTTTACTATTTTCAATGAAGTCGTATTTATTGAGATAAATTTGTATAATACATCTGGGATGTTTGCCTGCGATTAAATTTTTAAGCTATGAAAATTAATAAAGCAAGACTGCGCCAACTTCACTATTGGTTTGCTCCAGTAATGTTATTTCCTGTACTACTTAGTTTAATTACAGGTTCCCTATTTCAAATATCAGTCATTACAGGTAAAGCTGGTGATTTTATTTGGCTATTAGAATGGCATAGAGGCAAGTTTGGGAGAATTAATTTAGAGATGATTTATCCATTTTTAAATGCCTTTGGAATGTTAATGTTGGCAGTAACAGGAATTATTATGTGGTTCCAAGTGAACCGAAAATATAAGAGATAATCAGAAGAAGAGAACTTGGATCATGTCTGGTTACATAGTTATAATTAAAGTTCCTAAAAAAACTTTTTGATAACTGAATTATCCAGACATGATATTACTTGAATAAACTAGGTTTCTAAGATAAGTCTTTGTTTTTAATCATAAATATTAATGAAAAAATTCGGTCTCTAGGTTCACCTGTGTAAGTCCTGAAGAAGCTATTTGTTCAACTTTTAGTTTGAAGATAAATTTAATAGAGACAAGACAACATAGTATCAATTGCTGTTTGAAAAGCCACTGCAGCATTTGCACTCATGTCACGGGGTACACAAACTCTATTTCTGAGAAAAGCTAGAGCGATCGCTCCAAGGGCAGCATCAGCAGAATTTATCTCTTTGACTTCATTGTGTTGTTCAGTTTTGGCATCAATTGAGTGAGTAAAAAATGATGGGACGCCCCCCTCAATTAAAGAATAAACTAAACGTCTCAAGTAAAAGTCAATAACCAATTCAATTTTTGGTAAACTCTCCTGACTCACCCATGTTTGAATTCCCGAATTTTTGAGAATATCAGCAACAACAGTTTTGTAGTTACTACTTAATCTCCCGGCTGCCTCCATCCGATAGTCTTGTTCCTGACTTTCAAATTTTGCTTGAGGTTCTGATTTACTGTTGTAAATAGCCGGCAAATGAAATATTTTTTGTATGATCAAATTATTAGTTTGAGAATTTGGTTTTATATGTTGATAAGCCGGACGCTGATTGATCGCCGTCAACCATTGATTAATTCTCGCAAAGCGATCGTTATTATATATAGAATACCCCCGAAATACAGGTAAATTAGCTGCTAATCTCGTAATACCAGGAGTATATATTATATCCACCAAACTAAACTCGTGCAAAAAATAAGCACCAGGATACTGACTTAATGTTTCTTCCAACTGGTCTAACCTAGTCTCAAAAATTGTTTGCAAATTCAGTAGCTGTGCCTCTTTTTCTTCAGGTGTTATTTCTTTTGATTTCACAGAATTAAAGAGAAACTCATATCCTGATTTAACTAAACCATTACTGTCAAAAGCTTCTATCATATTTAAAGCTACAGACCTTTCTTGGGGTTCCTTAGGTAATAGGGGAAGCCTATCAAATTTATTTTCTAAAGCAAGTAAAATATTTTTCGACTCATAGACTAACTCTCCTTCAATTTTCACTGCCGGAACTAACCCGGTTGGCACCATATCCTTGTACCATTGTGGTTTATCTGCTAAGTTAATTAACTCAACTTCAAAAGGGATTTGTTTTTCTTCTAACGCAAACCAAACTCTTTCACAAAAAGGACACCAAGCATTATTATCTCTATAAAGCAAAACAGAGGGTTTTTCCTCAGGGTTTAGTCGAGCAATATAACTAGATATTGTTGCAGTGCTAGGACTTTTATCTGTTCTTAATATCCATTTTGCCGTAGTATTTTGTTGGGCAACTTGTAGTAATTCTTCCCAGTTAGGAAGGGGTTTATTCTGGAATATATCTGTTACCATTGCTGAATTTTATCCTTTCTAATTTATTAGACTAAATGTGATAAATATTTGTTAGAAATGACTAAAATATTTATTAGGATTCAGGAGTCACATTCAAATAGTTTTAACACTATTTTTTAGGTCAAAAGTTATTTTTTTTTCCAAGGAAAATATCCTATTAACTTCTTTAATCACACTGATTATTAAAACATATTTTTTTGTTAAATTTTGGTATAATAAATTGATTCTTGAGTATATTATAAAGGAAAAAAAGTAGACAGTAATTATATGGCAAAGGTATTCTATCAAATATCTCTATTTTTTGAGGATATTATTATAAAAAATAAGGATTTTAAATATAACATATTCTATATTTTTAGTCAATTTTTTCCTATTATCAATTGGCGATCGCTCTTTTTCTGGCAACTCCCCCTAAAAGAATTACCTTTGACAAAAAGTAAGGTAAACAGCTGACCTTTCAGGAGAATATCAAAAGAATAAAGTATTTTCAGCTTTTGGCTTGATTTTAGAGGTACTAATAACTGATAACGGTACTTTGATATTTTTTTAGCTTATCATTGCTCTTTTGGCGTCAAGGAAATAGGTACCTATTGCTAAAAATAGCTCTAACTTAGATATATTAGGAAAAAATCAAACAGATTTATTAAATCTCAAACCTAGACTATATAAAGGCTTGATGCTATTTTTAATGCATTGTTTACAAAAGTACCCATAACTAATAACCAAAATTACTACTTTTCCAGCCAGTTTAATCTTTCCGGTCAAAAACTTCAGAAATTAACTGGATAAATTTGCCATTTTTATCGTATTTAACAATCATCCTTTTATACTTATTTTCTATCACCATCTTACCTACTAAAATTTCAAATTCTTCTCCTATTTTTAGCTGTTGAGGAACATTGATAACTATAGCATCAGGTAGGAAAAATGTTTGATTTTTACCTGTAGTTAGATTTAACTCAATTTCTCTCATCTCTGGTTCTTGAAAAACTTGTAAATCTGGAGTCATAGATTGTTTTTTTCTAACCCAATTTCCTGATATATTATTTAAATTTGCTCCTGGTTTTTGGTCTGGATAACTATTTAGATGTTCGCGAATTTGTGTAAATCTTGCTAGCTCGCCATTTTCTCCATAAATAACGACAACGCTAGTCCGAAAATTTTGATGTTGGAAAAACAATTCACAACCGAAAGGATTCTCTATTTTTAATTGTGGGCATATCGAAGTTTTGGCTTCTTCACTGAAAGATAATACCCTCATAGATTCTGCTCCCGAATGAATTATTCCATCTGGTTGATTGGCAATTTCTTTATCAAGAAGCCATTGTATTTCTTTCGTACTACCATCAGCATAAGTATAATTATTACGATGAGTAATTACTGTTTTATTATTATTAGCTGACAAATTTCTGATACCTTGAAAAGATGTTATAACTTCTAATTTTGGAGAATATCTAGTCCAAATACCATACCAAGCTATTCCTTCTGGAGAAAGATCTCCGAATAAATTTATCCAATTTTGTTCTTGTAGATTCATGTTCATGTATTCTCAAATTTATCTTGATTTTGTACTATTTTACCTGATTATTATCCCCATATATACCACTCGCAAAAATTAGAACCATTACTAACTTCTATCCCTATTTTAGGCTGACTTAAAAATCTAATTTTGCACCAACAATGGCAAATTTCTCAACAATTTTTTTCATTATCTGAGAGCAATTAAAGATTCTGTATAACTCTCAGTATTCTATTAATATAATCAGCACGCCATTGTTCTCGTTCCTCATTTACTTTTACATCTGGCTGATAATTTTCAATATCTTCAAGAGACATAATACCCTTAGCTACTACTAATTTTTCAATTGTATCTAGGCGTTATCGCAATACTGACACCTCTCCTGCCAATGCCATTATTATTGCCAGTAATTGATCGTTATCTGTATTATCTAAATAAACTGGTCGTTTACCTTTTGCTTGTTTAGGAATCATTTTTTTTCTGTCTTTTTTTTTTATTTAGTACCAACAATAATAAATAACTGCATTCCATTATTTTTTACCAGTAGCGTTTCAATGAGACTATCTCTGGAAAAACCTGCTTCTTCTGCTACAGCTACTAAATCTAAATCTCGCATCGAACTCCAGAAGGGTTCATTATTATTAGTTGTTTCTTCATCGTAGAGGAACGCAGTATATACATCTAGATGACAATACAAACGCGCATCTTGATGTATCATTATTCCACCTGGAGCTAACAAACGATAACTTTCGCGGAAAACATTCTGAATTGCTGGTACAGGTATTTCATGTAGTAAAATATGACTTACCACCAAATAAAATGACTCATCCTGAAAGTTAGTTTTCTCGGCATTCTGTTGACTAAAATGCACCCGTTTTTCTAAAAACTCGGCTCGCGCATGACCATAGCGTAATATAGCCCGAGCTAGATCGATACCATAAACTTCAGCATTTGGGTAAGCATCTACATAAGGCAAAGTGTTATCACCTATCGTACAACCCATATCTAGAATTTTTCCAGGCTGAAAATTTGGGTATTCCTGCTTCAAGAATTTGTGGATAACTGTCTGAACTCTGTCATCGCGAATGGAGTCACGGTTTGCCAGACTATATATATAAACACCTAAATTATAGATAGCACCAGCAGATATATCATCTTGAGTGTATTCACCATTATATCCCCCAGGCATACAATGAATATCTACCGCAGTTTGGTAGGCTGGTATTTTCAATTCAGGGTCTAAGGTAACTGTTCCTTGGGGTGCTTCTCGATCTTTTGCTTGTTCTATCAATTCTGGTAGCTGACGTTCGACTGTAGTCGCAACTGACTCCCACATCATCTCTTGGATAGTCCGCTTTAAGCTACTAAACCATTTATAGCATTGTTGTTGCTTCATACCCCGCCGAATTTCATAACGGTCTTTAGGAAGACGTTGGTTTTCTACTTCAAATTGTGGTTTGACAGTTTCTTCCTATACCACCTTCAATTCAGGGAGCATTTTTTTAAACATATATTTTCTCAAACTGAAAATTTTGCCGTGCTAATTCATCATTATTAGCTTGTGGTAGCATGGGGTGACCTAATTTTGTCTTCATAGTTTTTTCTTACTAAAATGTTGATCAGTATCTTACCGACATCCTTGTAGTTAGTTAATATAAATCTTGAAATCAAAAAAGAGTTATTTTTTAAGAAGAGACTCAGTAATTTGACAAATTATTGAGAGAATTCATACAATAATAATTGTGTATAATTCAAGGAAAAATACAATAGAGTATCCGTAAGACCACAGCCATTAAATCTAGAAAAAGGTGAACAAAATTATATTTGTGTCAAGTGTTGTCATTATTTGCTCCCAGAATATCAACTTCTGCGCCTGTTTTTTTTGTTTTTTTGAGAGACTGAATTAAGCGATCGCTTTAATAATTAAGTTGCTAAATTATACTAAAATTGCTGCCATAGTTTTATCTCTAATTATAGCATTTCTGAATAGTAATGCTATATTTAATGCCTAATAGTTCTCATCCCGTAATGAGTATGTATTGATTTAATTTTTAATTTTTGGAGATATCTAATTTACTCTGACCTGGTTACCATCTCTCGGGCTCTCCTTTCGAAGAAGATAACTTAACAAAATTTCTACACGATCTAATAATTTTTGGTCAACTTCCCTAAATCTAGTTTTTAGCAAGTTAGTGATCTTTAGTCCTTCAGCCTCAGCCTTCAGGTTGTCCTTCAATAGGAAGAAAATTGGACTAGAAATAGTCCCTAAATTTGAATATTATTAGCAGCAACTTCAGAAAGACCCTACCAAAAGCCATAAGCTGACAAACTTAGTACAGTCCTAAACCGTGGCCCTTATTCTTCAAAGATTGTTTCGGGGCTTGAAAGCAAATTGTACAAAATGAACCAAACTTACTTTACTAACTTTTAACCTTGTGGAGTAAAGCAAAAATATATTGTAATAGTATTATTTTAACACTCTTTAGATTTAGAGTTTAGATAGGGAGTCTCGGTATTTATAATCCTTAAAAATGTTAAGTGATAAATAATTTAATTTTTGGCCACTCCCTACTTTATTCTCTCTACTCCCTATTTCTTATTCCATATTTCCTATTCCTTAAAAATGCAAAATAACCCCTATAGTTGGATAGAGTCATCCCTATCAACAATACATAAAGCTAACTGGTATCGTTCGGTCAAAACTATTGAAAGTATTCCCGGTGCAATAATTAAATTAGAAGGAAAAAAACTAATAAATTTTGCCAGTAATGATTATCTAGGATTAGCAGGAGATGAACGTTTAATCGCAGCAGCTATACAAGCAACAAAAGAATTTGGTAGCGGTAGTACAGGCTCGCGTTTATTAACAGGTCATCGAGAAATACATCAGGAATTAGAACGAGAAATAGCCAAATTAAAACAAACAGAATCAGCATTAGTATTTAGTTCAGGATATTTAGCAAATATTGGTGTAATCTCTTCGGTTGTCAGTCAACGTGACCTAATTTTATCAGATGAATATAATCATTCTAGCCTGAAAAATGGAGCTATTCTTAGTGGTGCCAAAATTATCGAATATAGCCACAATAATATTGAATATTTAAAAAATAAATTAGAACAAAAACGAGAAAATTATCGCCGCAGTTTAATAATTACAGATAGTGTTTTTAGTATGGATGGTGATTTATGTAAATTGCCATTGTTATTAGATTTAGCAGAAAAATATAATAGTATGCTTTTAGTAGATGAAGCTCATGCAACAGGAGTATTTGGAATTAATGGAGGAGGTTGTGTTGAACACTTTAACTGTACAGGAAAACAATTAATTCAAATTGGTACTTTGAGTAAAGCATTAGGAAGTTTAGGCGGCTATGTTGCCGGGTCAAAAAATTTAATAGAATTTCTCAGAAATAGAACACCCACTTGGATATATACCACAGGTTTAACTCCTGCTGATACTGCAGCAGCTTTAACAGCTATAAAAATTATTAAAAAAGAGCCAGAACGTCGTATGAAACTATGGCAGAATTTAGAGATTTTTATTAATTTACTAGAAACAGAAAGTCAATTGTTACACAAAGGTAAGAAAACCTCTAATTATGAATCACCAATTATTTGTTTTCCCCTTAAAAATGCAGTCGAAGCATTGAAAGTTGGAGAAAAGTTAAAACAGGAAGGAATATTTGCTCCTGCCATTCGCCCGCCTACTGTTAATACCAGTCGCATTCGTATTTCTCTAATGTCTACCCATGAAACAAGTCATCTTCAGCAATTAATAGCTGCATTAATTAATTTGAGTCAGTGATACCAATTCCAGAAAATAGCCCAAGGCCTTACTCAAAATTTTAGTTATTAAGTAATAAGTAAATAATAACGATATCTTTAATAATTATAGGCGAAAAGCGCCATTATTTATTACTCCTAAAACCTACCTTTTACTTCCTACTCCTATAATAAATTATCTTCGTCACTCAAAAAATCTATAATTTTTTGTACTACTATATCTGGTATTTGTTCAGGTAAGTTACTCTCCCCAGAACTAATTAAACTAAGTTTAGCCCTCGGCAATAGTTCAGCACAGTATTTACTCATAGATAGAGTAATATCCGTATCTTTATAACCTTGTAAAACCAACGTTGCTACTTTTAAATAACCTAAATTTTCTGCTAATAATTCATGTTTTATCTGTGCCCAACGGCGCCGGAATAAAATTTGATTTACTGTTGAATTAAGACGCAAATTTTGTCTTATTTGTAGTATTTGTTTAACCTTCTTATTAAGACCTAGTAGCCTAGTAAAAGGATATATTAATCGCAACATCCAATACAACAAAGAAACTTTCGGAGCTAACCAGCGATACCACTGCCAACGTACTTTTACATCAGCAATATCAATTCCTTCAGGGGATACTAAAATCAAACCCAATAATTTATCTGGATATTTAAGACCATAGCTAGCCGCTATCCAACCTCCTAAAGAGTGACCAACTAAATAAACTTTTTCTAATTTCAAGGCAGCTATATATTCAGCTAAATATTCTACCATTTGACTAATTGAGTAATAAGTAGAATAAAATTTCGACTCATTACATCCAGGTAAATCTGGTGCAAAACAATGGTAATGTAAACTTAATTTTTCCATCACTGATAACCACTGACTACTGTCATACCAAGTTCCATGTAGAAAAACTATATTTTTTGAACCAGTACCAATTTCACGCCAAAATAATAGTCCATCAGACAATTTTACACGAGAATTAAGCCATACAGATTGCATAAATATTTAATGGGAAAATTTCACAAATATTTGACCTAAATACCTAAACATTACCTATGTAATGGTAGATATCCTGAACAAAAGTTTTAGGTGCTAGGTTTGAGGTGTTAATTATTGGGAAAAAACACTGAAGTATTAAAAAGTAGTTGTGAAAATTTAGGAATTAGGAGGTGATAAAATTTTAATGTTGGATATAGCCATCCTATTTTATTTATATCTAAAATATTTGTTCTTTTTGGAAATAATAATCCTAGCAAGGGGCAAGAGTTTTGAAGTGTATTTATAGTTTTTGAATTTTGATAACTTATAGGTGGATTTCTATATATACTTATAACACAGTCAAACATAATATTGTTTTCAATAATTAGTACAAATTAATTTTTTTTTATTCATACACACTGAGGAATAAATATATATTTTTATACACAATTTTTTCTGATTTTATTAGTAGTTTTGAGGATAGTGAGTTAGAGTTTAATACTAATGTTTATTCTCTATTTATTATTCCCTAAATCCGTAAAACTTGATACCTAATTAATTTCAAAACTGCTATAATTAAAGAAATATTTAAGCCAAAACTGTCAAGAACTCAGATAATCCTTGATCATCGATAGTAATGATGATCAATCCTGTAGTAAAGATGTCATTTCAAAACCTTAAATATCACTAATCTCTAAGTTGTCTTTAAAATCCATATTTTCCTTCACATCAGCCTCAAGCAGAATATTCATATAATTTACTATTGGCTCCAGATTTAGTGTAAAATATATCCCTTATCAATAATTATAGTTTTTACTAATTATAACTCTGTTTCTTTAGATAACTCCCTTTTCACAGTAGTCGAAACATCCTTGCCCTATTCCACCATACCTCCTAGCAGAGTATATTGATTATTGTCACGAAGACGAACTAAAACTATTTGGCCTAATGGTAAAATAGTTATTGTACTAGTATCCGTAAGAGGATGGGGGTATATTAAGCCTAATATAGTTTGTCCAACTTCCCATAATCTATGCATAAAAAATATATCAAAATTAAAATTATAATAGAAAGTAATTTTAGTAATTATTTTGAGGTTTATAGCTAACAATAAATTTATTAATTATACTAAACGTATTTTATTCGCGAAAGACAATAATCAGGGCAATAAACCCTATTTCATATTGATTTCCCTAAGCCCTACTAACAGTTAATTTAAAATTAACAATGTTGTTAATTTTTATTGATGATTTTTTAAACAGAACTAAAGTATAGTCTTGTCTGACTTTAGTTGAGGTCAAATCTATGAATAGATGGATTTTATTTTCAGACTATCATATTTAGTTCAATTTGATCACGTTGATTCTTATAATCTGCTTTTAGACACAAAGAATACTATTATATTGTAATAAGTTATTTGTAGTTAATCAATTTGTATCTTGACGTTAAAGGAAAATATAAATAAATGCTCAATAGTCTCATCTTAGTACCACTAATTGGTGCTGGTATTATTGGTTTTTGGCCAAGTTACCTATCGCCAAAATTGGCCCGCCAACTAGCTTTAATAGTGGCCATCATTAGTCTTTTATGGTCTTTGGTGTTACTTACCCAATTCAATACACAAGATCCAAATCAACAATTTGTTGTTATGGTTCCCTGGATAGATTCCCTAGGCCTAAACTACTCCTTAGGAATAGACGGTTTATCTCTACCATTAGTGGTATTAAACGGTATATTAACCACTATTGCCATATATGCTACAGATGAATCAATTAATAGACCTCGTTTTTATTACTCCTTAATATTATTATTGGCCCTTAGTGTATTTGGAGCCTTTCTTGCTCAAGATTTACTACTGTTTTTCCTGTTTTATGAACTCGAACTTATTCCTTTATACCTATTAATTGCAATTTGGGGAGGACTAAAACGGGGTTACGCATCCACTAAATTTCTTATTTATACAGCAATTTCAGGAATCCTAATCTTAGTAGGCTTTCTTGGAGTAGTTTGGTTAAGTGGTTCGTCAAATTTTGCTTATGACCAAGCAGTTGTCCATACTCTACCTTTAGGAACTCAACTATTATTATTAGGAGCAATAGTTGTCGGGTTTGGAATTAAAATTCCCCTAGTTCCCTTTCATACATGGTTGCCAGATGCCCATGTTGAAGCCTCTACACCAGTTTCTGTACTCTTAGCAGGAGTACTATTAAAATTAGGAACTTATGGTTTGCTAAGATTTGGATTAAATATGTTTCCTGAAGCTTGGGCAGATGTTTCTCCCTGGTTAGCAGTGTGGGCTGTAGTAAGTGTAATTTACGGTTCACTTAATGCGATCGCTCAAAAAGACATGAAAAAAATGGTGGCTTATAGTTCAGTTGGTCACATGGGTTACATTTTGTTAGCTAGTGCAGCAGCAACTCCCCTCAGTATCTTGGGCACAGTTTTTCAAATGATTAGCCACGGTCTAATTTCAGGCCTACTATTTTTATTAGTGGGAATAGTCTACAAAAAAGCTGGTACAAGGGATATAGATTTATTGCGAGGTCTATTAAACCCAGAACAAGGTTTACCAATGGTTGGCAGTCTCATGATTTTAGGAGTAATGGCAAGTGCTGGTATTCCAGGAATGGTTGGATTTATTTCTGAATTTTTAGTATTTAGAGGCAGTTTTAATGCTTTTAGAATTCCAACTCTATTGTGTATGATTGGAACAGGATTAACATCAGCCTATTTCTTGCTTTTAATTAACCGAGTATTTTTTGGTAGGTTATCTGAAACAGTAATCAATCTGCCTCCAGTAAAATGGTCTGATAGAATACCAGCAATTGTTTTAGCAGTTATGATCGTTGTTCTAGGAATACAGCCTAATTGGGTGGTGCGTTGGACTGAAACTGAAGCAAATAGTATGAGCACTAGTAAAACTACAGTCTCACAGGTAGTTAACAAATCTGCGATCGCTACCCCATCTCCATTTCAAGGAAGTTAAAAGTCATGCATTAAGATTTTACAGTTTCAACACTAAGAAAAATTTTGCTCAGAATTCTTAGTAAGTAGGTCTACTTAATTATTAGTACAATAGCAAGAAAAATTCAAAACAGTAAAAAATTGGAAACTGGGTTATAGCTACTTTTTCATATTTTTTATATTAACCTCTATTTATGCTTACCTACTTAGAGAATTCTTTCTCTTTTTTGCTTATATAACACTACGGAATTTTTTGATCTTAATTAATCTATAATTTTGAGATTTGTGTAGGAAATGGACAGAAAACCGCTGTAATGAGTGAGGGGTTAAGCAAGGTAGAAAAAGCTAAACTCATTCTCAACTCATTACTATTGATGAAATAGGGCTAATTATTGAGGAGATAACTGCCCAAACTTCTACAGTCCAAAAAGTTTGACCATGGGCTTGCTAAACAGGTTCTTCCCAAAAATTGCTTGGGCTGATGATATTAAGTTTAGTGGGGTGTAGCAGTCTGAGGAAAAATACTATTATAACCTTAAGAGAGAGTGAGATTCTAGAAACTGAGTATTGGCCGGTTGAATCCAAAATGGCGATCGCACAGTGGAATGGAGGATGTGGTATAATACAATATCTATAGGAATTAATGGCAGGAGTTAACGGCCACTAACCCCTACTAAATATGGTAGTTATGTGTAAGTCCTGAATTCAGCAAAGAAGACTTAAAAGCTGGAAAAAATTAAATTTCCTGTAGATATTCACCCTTAGGTTTATACAAAGGATGCCAGTGGACATGATGTCAGAGATTACTTTTAACTTTTGACTTTTGATATCAAATTTGTTGGTATTAGGGTGAATAAATTTAGAAACTGAGTTTGTTTTCAGACCTTATCCCCTCTACCCCCTTTCCCAGCTATGATTTACAAAAATCTTTATTCACATAAAACTTGACAAAATTGACAAGTTATGGGTAGGTTTTGACCTAGCTTTTGCGGGAGAAAAATGTATTGAGTTAGACACAAAGAAGTGAAGGCTGTAGACAGAATTATTCCTCCCACTCTTCCCAATACTCTCACAAATGTTTCAAGATTTCCTTATAAGCGATAGCTTTCCAAGGGGGATGAATGCCAATCAATCTTGCGGTTTTACAAATAATCTGTTAGAATTTAGATGTTGAAAAGTAAGCAGTAGATGGTTGAAAAAGCATACAAATTTAGATTTTACCCAACTCCTCAGCAGGAAAGTCTGGTGAGGAAAACATTGGGCTGTGTGCGTTTAGTCTACAACAAAGCTTTAGCTGTCAGAACTCAAGCTTGGTATGAATACCAGGAACGAGTAGGTTACAAACAAACCTCACCTATGCTGATCAACTGGAAAAAACAGGAAGATTTAGATTTTCTAACTGAAGTAAGTATTGTACCGCTCCAGCAAGGCTTAAGACACTTACAAACTGCTTTCAACAACTTTTTTAGCGGACGAACTAAATATCCTAAATTAAAAAAAAAGTGCCACGGTGGCAGTACTGAGTTGACTAAGGCAGCCTTTAAGTGTAAAGATGGCCAAGTCTATATTAATTTAGGAATCAACAGCTTAGTAACTACTAGCGATGGAGCAAAAGTCGCCTACCCAAAGAATCTTCAAAAGTTACACAAAAAATTAAGGCGTGATCAAAAGTCTCTAAGTAGAAAAAGAGGTAAAAAGTCTAATAATTATCAGAAAGCTAGACTTCAAATAGCAAAGATACACGCCTTAATTAAAGACTCAAGACTAGACTACACCCATAAGCTAACAACTAAACTGATTAGAGAAAACCAAACTATTGTAGTTGATGATCTAGCTGCAGGTAACATGGTCAAGAATCATAAATTAGCTAGAGCAATAAATGATGCTAATTGGGTAGAATTACTGAGACAATTAGAATACAAAGCTGAATGGTATGGTGGTACATTAATAAAAATTAAGAGATATTTTCTCAGTTCTAAACGTTGTTCTAATTGTGGTCATGTAGTAGAAAAATTACCTTTAAATATTAGAGCATGGGACTGTCCTGAATGTGCTAGTCACCATGACAGGGACATAAACGCAAGTATAAACATTTTGGCTGCTGGGCAGGCAGTGTCAGTCTGGGTCGCGACTGTAAGACCTGAAGAGAGTAAATCTCAGAGGGCAAGTGCTATGAAGCAGAAAGCGCTTAACACTGATGCTAAAGAATCCCTTGCTGTCTCAAGTACAGCAGCGCCGGGAGGATGTCAATTAAGAATTGAATTTAGGAAACACTAAGCTTATGACAAACACTATTTTAAAATCTTCTACTCATCCACTTTCAGCTTATATAAACCGCTTAAAATCTGGTCAAGCTCTGCTCAAGGATAGCCCAGAAAATGTCTTAGAAGTTGTCGGAATTTTAAAAAGTTACGGCATTGTATTAGATGCTTATTCCCAAAATCTTAATTACATTGCCGAACATCAATTTTTAGAAATGTTTCCCTTTTTCAAATACTTTAATGGTAAAATTTCATTAGGTAAATTACTCAAGTTTTGGTCTCATGACAGAATTAATTATGAATATGCAGAATATTGCATGAGGGGAATGTTATGGCATGGAGGGGGAGGTCTGGATACATATTTAGATTCAGCTGAGTTTAAACAATTAGCAAAAGCAGCAATAGATGCTAAAATTTCCGGGAATTTGATGTTAATGCCACTCAATCAATTATTTCCAGAATTTTTACCAGATATGGTACGTCAACAAGCTTATTACAGTGCCTTAGGTCAATTTTGGCGGGTAATGAGTGATATCTTTATCACCTTATCTGATCAATATGACCAAGGTCAAATAAAATCTATTCCTGAAGTAGTCAATCATATTTTATCAGGGTTAGTCGCAGAAGCAAATTTACCAATTACTTTTGCTGTAAATATTAAAGGTAAACCTCATGATATAATTCCTAAGTCAGTAGGTTTAACGTTTTTAACAGATACAGCGGTTCCTTATGTGGAAGCAATTTTCTTCCGAGGAACACCATTTTCAGGAACAGTTTCATATAACGCTCAAGCTCAACAAATTGACCCTGATCAAAGTCAATTTACTTATGGTGCCTTGTATGCAGATCCTTTACCTATTGGTGGTGCAGGAATTCCACCCACATTATTAATGCAAGATATGCGACATTTTATACCAGATTATCTTCTTGAATTTTATCAAAAAACTAACCGGGGTACAGATAATTTACGAGTGAAAATTTGTGCCACTTTTCAAAAGTCAATGTTTTGTGTAACAACGGCAGCAGTTTTGGGTTTAACACCTCATCCTTTAGATACAGAAAACCTAGAGGAACAAGCAGAAAATCAAGCCTATTTCGAAGGTTGGATGGATAGATTTTTAACATCAAGACTAGAGTTTGTTAATAGTTAGTATTGTCTCTTATAGCAGCTATGATAAATATTTTCTACAAATATTTACATTATTGTTGGAAGTCATTAGTTAGGACTTAATTAGGAGAAATATTATCATTTATGTGGGTGAATTGCTCTTTTTGATCAAAGAGTCATCACTTATAAGGTTAGAAGTCTTGGAATTATTATTGCTATTTGTCATACCAATTCTCTAGTTGGCTAAACAGCTTATATCCAACCTGCTATATTTGTCATAGAATATGTTTTAGCCAACTTATGATCGACCTGGGGAATTATAGCACTTTTTAAATTGGTGAACTATATCGTCATAACTAAAACCTTGTAGGGAGGTTGCATTTAACCTCCTTATTGTGGTTTACCGATATGAAAAATGCTGTCAACCAGATGTAGTGATGGATCCTAGTGTAGGAGGATATGTGGTAGCAACAGTAGCCGGAGTTTTCTTTTGAGAAGATGGTCTGAAACTAATGGCAGCTAGAGGAAGGTTAATGCAGTCATTACCTCCAGAAGGAGAAATGGTAGCTGTGATAGCAACAGTAGCCAAGGTAAAAAAAAAATTAACAGCTAATGGGGATAAATTAGCGATCGCAGGGATAAATGAACCGAAAAGTGTGGTCATTTCTGGTGAGGTAACAGAAGTTAAGGAAATTGTCAGCGCTTTAGAATCAGAAAAAATTAAATTCAAAATATTAAATCCAAAATATTAAATCCAAAATATTAAATCCAAAATATTAAATCCAAAATATTAAATCCAAAATATTGCAGGTATCTCATGCATTTCATTCACCATTAATGGAACCAATTTGAGCCGAATGGAAAGCAGTCGCTAAGGAATTGAATTTATAATCAATAAAAAAATCCAGTCATATCCAGCGTCACCGGACGGGTAGCAAGGGCACGTAAGCCTTTGGCTATAATCTGGCATCATTTATGATCATCTATAATTACAGCATATTTTAGGTTTATGAGCTACGTCTCGCGGATAAGATCCTACACTACATAATTTTTATCAAATATAGCTGTACATCACTTGCCCGAAGTCAGTTGTATCTTTATTCAATATTGAAATTCAGTCAGGGATGAGTTTTGAATTTTGACTTGGAGGTTTTATGAAACTGTATTAGTCCTAAAAATATCCTCCTCCTACAACGCCAACAACATCTCCATCTCATTTGTCAACTCATCCAACCAACTCGCCGTAACCCCAATACCTCGAATTGAATTCAAAATTGCTCTCACTTCCGATGGTATCAAGACACTTACAAACGGATAACGCTTCACCCAAACCATGCTTTGCTTGATGTCCCAATAAAAATACCCCTGATTCGACTTGGGTAAAGATCTCCTAATTTCCTCAAAACTTTCACTACCAATTAAACTATTCTCAGGCATACTCATCATTACTTCTATTAATGGTTTCCCCATTGCTACAAACAACGTATTATTATCCAACCACCCATATCCCAAAAATGTACCAATACCAAGCATTTGCAATTCCGTCACCAACTGATCTCCTATCTGTTTTTCCTCAACCACCACACCTTTCTTTTGGCTCGCCATCTGATTTAACTTTTTCAATGTGGCTTCGGCAGTAGAGCGATCGCTAGTCTCAAAAACCATTGCCGCACCAACCCCAGTTGTTGCTAATATTCCCTTATTTGATGCTATCAAACCAAGGGCAAATTCTCCATCCATCCAACTAAACACCTCTCGATCTACATCAAAGCCTACTTCTTTAAAAGAATTTCTCACAATACCCAAAGCATCCTGCAAATCCTGATTTTCCTGTGCTTGGGTTACAAGCTGGGACCAACTTTGACTAACTCCAATGCCACTGAGCGATATCATTGTCTCCGCCGGAAAGCGTTGCAAAATTTTCTCCGATGCAGGTTTAGTTAACTCTAGAGGCAATGGAGAAACTAACTTAGTCACCGCTCGCAACCGCACACCTGCATCATCAACCCCTATTCCCATTACGACAGAATTTATTTGCTGGAATTGCTCTAAACCAGTACTAGAAGAACTTTGATCCTCTGGCAAATCATCTGTAAATTGTGTGATTAACTGAATATAGTTAGGAATAAAAATAGTAGCAATAGTATTTTCAAGCTCCGTATTTTGCTGTAAAGTTTCAGGAGCATTTTGACTCAGAGAAACACTCTTACCCTGAAAGGTGTCAATAGCACTTTCTACTACTGCTGGGATGGGAGCGATCGCCAAGTAATCTCCCAAAATTGCTACATTAAAAGTTTTCCTGCTCTCATCAGTAATTTCTCGAATAGTCACCCCTTGATATTTTCTCTTTATTACCCTATTTTCCCCTTCACCTTTGAACTTACTAACAAATCTTAAAGCTTCTAATTTATTTTTAATTCCTACTACCATCAAAAGATTTACAGGATCCATATCTTGTCCTTCCTCACCAGGTACAAAAGCTAACATTACTCCTCCCAACCAAGATTGAATATCCTTTTCCCAATTAATATTAGCCTCAGCTAAATTTTCTTGCTGAAATTCTGCATAATTTTGACTAATCAACTTTTTTGCTTCAGGAGTACCAAATTGTTGTAATTTAGTGATGGCTTTTTGATTAGGATGAAAAAAAGCAGCCATAATTGCTGATTCTGGCACAATTTGGCCACTGTTAAGGGGACTAGATACCTTAATTGCTATATTTTTAAAGTAAAGATATGTAGCAAAACTACCTGCTGCAATGACAGTGACACCAGTAATTAAAAATTTTAATTTTTTCATAGAGATTATTTTTGTTACATTAGACCTCTCTAAAAATACATACCAATCTAAAAATGCATACTAATTTTTAAATTGGAGCATAAGGGTTTGAGAACCTTGTATGGAGAAGCCTGTTTATTTTCTATGTGTTTATAGTACCATAAAAGTAGTTTGTTGACTGTCATTATGGGTATGGTTTAGTAAAATCAAAAATAAGATATTTCTTTCTTTATGTTTAAAAGTTATTTTATTTGATGTTTTTTCTAAAAAATATATCTTTTGAATATTTATAATATAGGGAATAATTTATCTATTGGGTATCTATATTATTTTACGATTAAAACCTCCTGATTTGTCTAAAATTAATATCATTAAAATACTATTCAAAGATGTAAAAAATATTTAAATGTAGATTATTTACTTATTTAATTACTTGCCAATAATTCTGATAAATATATTAGCTGGGTGTAATAGAAAAAATATTAATTTTTGTAAATAATATAATTAATTTATTGAGGCATTATGTGTATTTGTAATTTTAAAAAAATGGTTTATCAAAAATTAAATTATTACTAATAATTTTTTTTTAAAATACGTATATAAGCCTTTATTTTTAGGATTAATGAATATCTATTTAAGCAATATTTAACCCTAAAAATGTAGTTAAAGATGTTAAGTTTATTGCTAAACTTTAGAAAATATGACAAATTTTATTTTTAAAATCTGCAAAATATTATTGCAAAACAGGTTAAAAAAAATATTTGTATCTGATGGCATAATTAATAAAAAATACCTCAAAAAAAATAGTAATTTATTTGATTTTATCTCAAAAAATGAAATCCCTGCTGTTGCTTTATTTTTAGTGGCAAGCTAGATGATTCGATAAGAGTTTTTAGTAACCAGTGATGTGCAATTAAAAAGAAATATTTATGACATATATTTAGATTATTTCAAAAATTTATTATGCCAAATTCAGGTAAAAAACAATTTTTTTTGTTAGAAGGCTGAAAAATTATTGATTGTAATTTACAAGCTTTAGGATTCTTTTATTATCTGCTAAAAGCATAAAAAATGTCTAATTTTTTTATTTTTTTCGCCTATTTTAGCAAATAAAAAAACTTAAAATAAATTTTATTTGGTCTAATAAATCCAGGAATATTTTCTCTACTAATTTTCAATATCTTTAGGGTTAGCAACAAAAATTAAGGAGTATCAATTATTAGTAAAGCCTTTGGAAAAGGATGAGATGGAGGAAGCAATTAAGAAGCTGGCGGAATTAGTAGAAATGAAAGTAGAAGCTAAATTAGCTGCTCAAATAACTTCAGATTTTTTGCGTAATATTGGTAGTTTACCTCTGTTACGATGTAATTTTGATTTTCTATGGAAATCTACTATACAGGGAGAAGATAAAAGTTAATATTTAACTCTAACAACTTATGAAAAGTTTGATGGAATTTCGGGTACTTTTACAAAGCAAGTTAATGCAGTTTTTGATAATTTGAATAAAGAGAAAAAGTCAGTTACTAAAAAGATATTTTTAGAATTAGTTGAGCATGGGAAACAGTTACTTAATTTTTTCAAAGTAACATATATTCGCCGACGAGTAATTTTGTAAAAATTGTCTAATTAAGAATATAGTTTAGAGCTTTTATTGGAAGTTAGTGATAACTTAGGGAACCTAAATAATCGATTAATTACTAAATATAAGTTAGAGGCAGGAAGATTATTAGATATTATTCATAATAATTTAATTAGAAGTTAGAAAACTTTGGGGAATGGATAGAAGAATATTAAGAGGCTTTGCCGGTAGAAAGGAATATTTAAGCTAATGCTGCTGAGTGGAAAAAAAATAGAAAAAAATAGGGTTTGTTATTACGAGCAACTAATACCAATTTCATAAACTTAGGCTACATTACTTAATATTAATAAGATTATATGATTTCATTCTTGAGTATAATCTATAGCCATACTTAAGGAACTTAGTATAACTTTCCCCCTGGGAATAAAAAGGGGGGGGATTGACTTTTGACTGACTACAAGGGTTATTTTTTGGGTTTCGTCCCTCAAACCAACCTACAGGTATTTTAACTTTTGACTTTTTAATTTTAGCTTGCAGTTGTTCAATCAAAATCTAGTTTCATACTGAATAGACAACACAGCATTCTCATCGAAATTACTATTACCCCGGAGACGTATTTTATTATTAATTTGATAATCTAAAGACAACTCTGTTGCTTCAAGTATAGTAACAGATGCTCCCACTTTATCAGTCAGATCAATACCAACTTCTAGACCCCAACCCAAACTATTAGCACGTTCCGAGCCACTGTTAGGAATATTGGCAGGAAATATCCGAAATTCACTTAATCCTGTTCCTTCAATAATATCCTGTTCTATGTTAGTAAATAGAGCAGTACTCGCCACATTTGCTAATGCTAAACTTCTGCCCGCACTAAGAGTATTAACAATATTACCACCTAATAAACTAACTATTTGTGTCTCTGTTCGCTGTGGAGAACTTGTCAGCTCTAAGTTATCTTTTAACTCTGATAGCAGTCCTTTCGCTTTAGCTCTAATTTTTATTCTCTGACTACTACTCAATGTACCTAGAGATGGAGCATCTATGGTTTCAGCGGAAAATGCTGAATTCGATCTTGATAATGATGAGCCACTAGTTTCAAAGGCTGATGCTAACAATTGTATATCTAGCATAGGGTCAAATCTATTATTGGGATTAAATTCAGCTATATTTTTATAGCTGCGGTCTAAACGTAACTCTGTACTAAATAAATTAATTGTACCTCCTTCTAAATTAATTTTACCACTGGGACGAATATTCTTGAGAGTACCATTTATCAGTAAACCACCTGCCACTTGAAAATTAGCTATTCCTAGAAAAGACATCTCTAGGCGATCGCTCAACATCAACTGAAAATCATTCAAACCAACCTCAAATTCTCCCAAACCAGAGCTTACCCCATCTGTTTGCTTTTCTCCTACTGCTCCTTCTGCTAAACCTACTGCTTGATTCAAAAATATCTTACCTTTGGATACTTCTACATTACCACCAACAACAGGTTCCAAAGCTGTACCCGTAATTATTACCTCACCATCAATACCACCTTTAAAGACCTTTTTAAAATCTACATTAAGTTTTTTCAAGGTAATGGTAAGAGGGTTATTGATATCAGAGTCTTCCCTGCCCAATGATTCGCGAATAGGTAAGACACCAGTAACTTCAACCACACCATCACTAATATTTCCTTGAATTTTTTCAACTTCTATGCTATCGCCATTAAATGAAACTGTACCTTCTAAATCTGTTAAAGCTTCAGGAAATGCTGTTGCAGCTATACTAATATCTGTAAATTTAGCAGTACCCTCTACTCGTGGTTGTTTTAATGTTCCTTTAACCTCCAATGATATGTCTCCTTCACCCGAGTCTAAAACCACCTGGTCAGTCAAAATATTTACTATTTTGAAAGCATCATTTTTAACATTGACCCTGGCATTAATTAAATTGTTATCTGTAGAAACTTTAGCGAAAGGTAAATTAATAGGTACATCACCTTCATATAAAATAGGATCTCCAACTATAGAAAGATCCCCATTAAAACCCAGTCGCCCAGCTTTATAACTAAAATCAGTTTGTGCTTTTTCAATAGGTCGTTCATTTAGAGTTCCATCTACTATCTTAATTTTACCTTTAGCTCTGGGGTCTTGAAAATTTCCATTTAATTCTGTTTCTAAATTCAACTTTCCCGTAATATTAATATTACTATTTTGCAGTACATAACTCTGAGCAAACTTCTGTACTTCTGCCAAATCTATATTTTTTAACTGTAACTTCCCACTTTGATTTTTTGTATTCAAATCTCCATTAAAAGCCAAGGACGCTTCTCCTACTTGCACTTCTAGGGGTTTGACAGTCAGGACTTCATTTTCATACTTACCCTGTACAAGAAAATTATCTATTTTGTAAACTCCCCAACTCCAACCGCTACCTTTGATATCAAACTTCCCATCAACACCAGACTGCAAAGATCCTTCTGCCATTATTTCTCCAGACAAAGTAACATCAAGATCAGCAAGAGGTGGTATCTGTATGGGAGTTTTTGGTTCTTGACTTTCTTCCTGTTGTTTGAGCAAAACCTTAATTTCAGCAAGCCGACGCAACTGCATCATTACTGGTGTCTTTTCATAAAAACCCACTGCTGATGTTTGTAAGTCTGCCGCCTTAGCATAATTTGGAGTTGCCACTCCCCGTGCAATATCTTTTAACTCAAACCATTGGAGAGCAGTCAAAATATCTTGCACTTCTGCTTTTTCTATTTTGAGGTTAGCTGCAAAATAGGGGTCAAAAGTAGCACCCTGTGAATTAAGATCAACCATTCCCTGTAAGACATATCGACTGTTTCCTAATAACAATATGCCATCATTAATACTTGCTTTCCCTTGAGCATAATTTATATCTGCTCTAAAACTTTCAGCATCTATATAACCAATACCAGGTTTTGTCACCTCTAAATTTCCATCTGCTTTGATAGACTTAATATCAAACGTTCTCAAATTAGATACAGCTATTTTTGCCGATGCTTCTCCAGAAACTGCGCCAATATCAAACTGCTTTGCTGGTGCTATACCTAACAACTCCAAAGGAAATTTTGCTAATGTTATTAGAAAGTTTTCTCCTTCAGTAACACCAGCGAGTTTTGCCTGGTCTCGTTTCACTAAAAAAGCAGTGGGAAAATAAGTTTCATCTAACACCAACTCCAAAGAATCATTCTTACCAGCAATTTTAAAGTTTATCCCTTGAGTAATTCCTGCATTTAACTTTCCTGATAACTCAGAATCAAAATCTACCTTATTTACTGATAAATTTCTCAAAACTACATCACCAACTAAGTTTAAATCTGCAATAGATTTTCCAATAACTTTCCCATCAAAGCTAACTCTACCTGTTAATA
Source organism: Trichodesmium erythraeum IMS101 (assembly GCF_000014265.1). NCBI lineage: Bacteria > Bacillati > Cyanobacteriota > Cyanophyceae > Oscillatoriales > Microcoleaceae > Trichodesmium > Trichodesmium erythraeum. The sequence continues at coordinate 529,253 of NC_008312.1, read as the reverse complement.
ATTCACCTTTTTTTTCTACAGGTAAACTTTCCATCAACTTTTTTATTGGCAAAGATGCTAAGTTAAAATCTGACAAACTGACATCAATATTAATTCCAGAAATAGTAGGAGATTTTTGTGCTGTAAAATCTACATCTACTAATCCATTAACATTAACTTCTGGGGGAATAGCAGCTTTTGTTATTTCTATTCTTTTCTGGTTCCAGCTAAACAAACCATTGAAGGATTTATCAATCACTGGTAACTCTGAAAGTGTTAATTTTGCTTGAGCTTGAATCGCTTCTGGATTTAAGTTTGCTAGACTTCCTGACAAATCAATTTTGCTATTAAATAACCCTCCAATTACAGGTAAATTTTCAGCTTGCCCTAATAATTTTTGAGCTTTTCTAATGGCAGCAACAGCAGATTTTGCCTGTTCATGTTTTTCTAAAGCAGCTGAAAATTGCTCTAAAGGAATTTGGTTTCCTACTACGGCAGCTTGCCATTCTTTACCTACTAATTCCCCAGTAATATTTATGGCTCCACCATCAGCAAAAATTAGTTTTCCTTCTGCAGAAGCAGCGATAGCTTCTGGGTTTAAATTATCTAAATTTCCTGCTAATTTAGCATTCGCAAAAACATTCCCATTTATTGTTTCTAAATAACGTAAATTTTCTGAGGAAACTACCTCTGTTTCCTTGGCTATTTTTTTGACAAAACTTAGAGGAATAGGATCAGCGATCGCTACTGCTTCAAAATTTCCTTGCTCTAATTTACCTGTAGCATTAATTGTATTATTTCCAATTATTAATTTTCCACTTCCATCAACAGCTATATCTTGAAGATTAACATTATTAATATTGGCAAAAACGCTAAATTTTCCCAATATTTCTCCTTCAATTCCTGGGGGTAAAGTTGCGCTAGGAGGAAGAGAAACTAAATCAGTTTTTCTGATTATTTTTTCTAAAGGGCGTAAACTAATTCTTGCTGTTTCTACATTTACTAAAAAGTTGCCCCCGTTAAGTTTTCCATCAAAATCAATATAATTATCATCAATAAATAGCTGACTTTTAGCCATTGCGCTTATTCTTTCTGAAGTAAAATTTGTCAAATTTCCAGAAAAATTAGCCTTTATATTGACTTGACTATTTAACGAATTAATAGTATTAACTTGACGAATTAAAGTTTTAATTTTATAAGTTTCGACTGGTATTAATCCAGATACTAAAACTGACTTTCCCAAATCTAAAAGTGGATTTACTCTTAATTTACTGCTATTAACTGAGGCTTGAAAATTTCCTTGACTTAATCTTCCTTGAGCGTTAATTATTCCTCCTGCAATCAAAACCTTGCCATATCCATCAATAGTCACTCCTTCTGGAGTCAAATTATTTATATTTCCAGATACTGTAGCTCTACCTTTAACTTGTCCGTCAGTATTTTTTTGTACAATATTGCTTTTAGGAGAAACTATTCTGGTTTCTTTCAATAAATCTTCTACAGCACTTAGAGCTATTTGATTTGTTTGAAATATAGTTTGGAAATTACCTCTTTTTAAATTACCTACAGCGTTAATTGTTCCTGTTTTAATCTTGAGATTTCCTGTGAAATCTCCAGTGATATTTTCTTGTAAAAATTCTGGAGAAAGGTTAGTCAAATTTCCCAATAAACTAACCTTACCACTTAACTTACCATTGATAGATTTTAATCGGGGAATATTTTTCTTAATCAGATTTAATTTTTCTTGGTCATTAATAATTCCTGAATTAACTGCAGACCAGCCTAAATCTAGTAAAGGATTAATTGGTAACTCTGCAGTATTAACTAACACTTTAAATCCACCATTATTAACTTTACCATTAGCATTAATTATGCCATTAGCAAGATTAAGATTGCCATTAATATTAGCCTTTACTCCTGCTAAACTTAAATTATTTAAATTCCCGGATAAAGTTACTTCACCATTAATTATCCCGTCGTTTTTACTAGAAAATATTGAATTAGGAGTTCTTAGAATATCTGAATTTATAGCAATTCTTTCTAAAGCACTTAAATTGATTTGACTCCCTATTCCTTTTCCTTGCCAATTACCATTATTAAGTTTACCATTCAGATTAATTTGACCACCAGCAATATTAACAATACCATTTCCATTGCCATTAATACTATTAATTGAAAATTTACTTGTCAGACCAGAAAAATTAGCTTTACCATTAAAAATACCTTCTAATCCTGATGGTAAACCTAAAGGTTGTAAAGACTTCTTATCTAAATTAACTTGGTTAACAGTGGCATTTAGTTGCCAGTTTTCCAAGTTAGCATTGCCATTAATATTAACGGTTCCGCCACCAATTTTAACAATAGTATTTTTAATATTTGCCTGACTATTAATAATATCAACAGCACCACTTAAAGGATAAACTGCTTTAGGTAGCCGCCATTGAACTTGCCCTTTAAGAGTTTCAAGAGGACCAGAAATTTTAACCTCCGTGGAAAATTCACCAATAGGAAGAGGTGAAGTAATGTTATATTGTTGAGCGATCGCTTCCACAGGTAAATTTTGTACCCGCAAGTCTAAGTCAACTGTTGGGTTAAACTTCGTTTCTGACTCTTGACTCTTTAGAGATACTTCTTGGAACCTTTCTACAGCCTGAGTGCCAACTTCTAGTTTTTTACTGCTCGCCTTGGGGGTAGCAATGGGGAGGTCTACTTCTAAAACAGCCCCTTTACCAGTTATTTTACCTCCCAACATAGGGTTAATTTGCAAACCGGAGAAACTAGCAGCCATATTAACAGGTCGAAAATCTTGGTTTAACTGAGAACTAACAGTAAACTTAGTAGCAATATTCTTAAACCTTAACCTATCAACCCTAGTAACTTCAGTAGTCTCAATTTTTCCTGATACCAATGGTTCGAGTAAACTTCCAGAAAACTTGATATCAGTTTTTACTCTCCCTGCTAACAAAGGCTTGATACTTTGAATTTGACCATTGATCTGCTGTAACTGTTGTTTAGTTTCCGCTGATGTAGTATTATTTGAGAGTAAATTAATCTCTCTTGTCGCAGTATTAAACAAAGTCTCAAAAGAAACAGGCAAAACAGTCCCCTGGAAATCAAGTTTAATATTCTCTAAATTTAAATCTCTTGTTGTTTCTACTGCACCTCTTAGTTTTAAGCCAATATTCCCGTAGTTCCCATCCAAATTTTCCACATTAACTTTTGGCCAAGAAATATTAGCAACCGTATTCAAGTTAACTTGGTTGCTGAGGATATCAGTGTTTGCCTTCAACCTCTGTAAGCTAACCCTTCCTCTCACATCTTGTACAATATCTGCAATATTATCAGTTATTTTAACCTGAGCGCGGAGGTTTGCATCTAACTCCCCACTTTCTATATTTAGAGTCGGAATATTTTCTAGTGCAGATGCTAAGGTTGCAAATATTGGCAGCTGCAGCTTTTGTGCTACCATATTAGCTTCAATTTCCCAGGTTTTGATATTAGCATCAGCGTTAACCTTAAAGTTACCACCATCTATAACCCTACCATTAAGACTCACTAACCAACGTTGTTGTTTATCTAAAGAGCGAACTTCGGTTTTACTTAAATCTAATAGAATTGGGGTAGAAGATTTTCCTTTTTCCGACGGCTGAATAGAAACATTTATTTTTGGGAAATTTACCTTTTTAATCTCAATATCTAATGGTGGATCAGGTAAGTCCCCTGCCAATTTTGGTATAGCAAATGAACCATCAATTTCTTGTTGTACATAAGCTTGAGATTCTCCAAATGTAATATCCAGTTTTAAGGTTTTGAATAAAATTGATCTAAGAGGAAATTTGACTTTGACTACTTCTGTGTAGGCACTAATTGAGTCCTTTGAGTTTGGAGGTAAGGACGAAGGACCAAACTCTATATAACCGAGACCAAACTTTTTCAGTTCCCCCACTTTAACTGGTCTTTGCATTAGTTTGCTTAGACTCTTACTGACCATTGGAGCTAGTTGTTTCTGTACAAACCAGGTTCCTACTATTCCTCCTGCTACCGAGACAGTACCTAATCCTATACCACTAATAATAATTATTCGTATCCATTTTCTGGAGGTGGAAACGTTGGTTTGGTCATTAAGTTTTTTTGGGGCGTTTGTCATTTTAGTTATTAGTTATCAGTTATCAGTTATCAGTACCTCCGGCTCCATTCCTATCGTTAATTAGGAACTTCTGAAAACTTTGTAGGAACTAACCCAAAACTTGAAGGGGAAGTAAGAGAGAAAGGAGAAAGAGTATAGTAGCTAGACAAAACTACTTAAGTCCTTAATCCAATACACTTTTTTTCCGGGAAAGATCTCTTTGAAATAAAAACATAACTTGCTTTTTTTGTCAAGTATGCTCTCAAGAAAGATATTGATAGCATAAAGCGAAAGTAGAAAGCTGGAAACCTAGAATTTTCTTTTTTTATCCTTTTAGAAGAGGAGACTTGAAACCTTATTTATTGTTCATAAGTAATACCCTAGACTCAAAAACTGTTTTACATTTTCTTGAGCTCCAAAAGATGGAGTTAGGTGAGGACATTCCATGGAAAAGAACTACAAAATAAGGACCCGTCTTAAAATAACCTATTGGGTTAATGGTAAACTGAGCACTGAAATTCTACCCTGTTCCTATTAATGGGGACTACTTAGAAACTCTATTAGTAAAATAGCGGGTTTTTTTTATTCTTTTAACTGTTTAGATCATAGCGGTTTTCATAGTCAGCTACATTAGGGACAAATAGCCATAAATATTTCTCAAGATATTTGCCTAGCATTCCCAAAGTCAAACGCTTCTACAAAGTTTTGGTTATGAGGTAAGCTCATCAAGATGAAAAGGGCTATCCTTTATCAAGGGATAACTGATAACCAATAATTGAAAAAACCCTATTTATGTAGCATTCACCTATCAGCTAATATAGACAAAATTAAGCTATCTTCAAGGTATGGAAAAGTTATGCGAATATTTGTTTTACTGTTTAATGCTAGAACTGAAAATGAGGGAATACATACAATTCAGATGGACAGTAGCCAGAAAGTATTGATGTTTGAATCTGAGGATGATGCGACTCGCTTCGGTGTATTACTAGAAGCTCAAGCATTTCCTACTCCCACAGTTGAAGAGTTTGACCAAGAGGAAATTATAGAATTCTGCAAGAGTGTGGACTATGATTGGGAGATTATACCATCAGGTAAGTTAGAAATTCCTCCAGAGCATAATGTAGAAAAAACTAATTGGCAAGAAGATGCAAATCAAGCTTCTGAAAACACTGAAGCAGACTTAGATAAAATTAGGCGTCAATTAGAAGGCCTTTTATAAGCCATTTCAGTTAGGAGTTATCGTCTTTATAAGTTATCAGTAATAGCAGATTTCGGACAAATAACCCATAGTTCAATTATTAAATTGAATCAAGATAAGTCCCAAGAATAGCTAGAGTCTTTCTAGTCATCTGAAGCCAGGATTTACCAGTGGACAATGTAAATAGATTCAGGGGTTCTCATCGTAGCTCAAATTTTTTTGCTCAAGAGAATTAATCAAAAGAACTAATTTCAGTTCATCCATCTCCATGAAAATATAGAATAATAAACCCTCAAGCTGCTGTGGGGCTATGAAAAATAAAGAGGTATGGCATAAATAACAAAACTATTGTGGGGCAGACCTCACCTACCTCATCTACCCCATAGCCAGCCATAGGTGCGGATCAAAGTATTTATTAGCTCAATTATTAGAATTTCCTCAATTAACACGATTTATACCCGAGTTTTAACACAATAATAGTTAAGAGATAAGATTTATGGAGACGCTAATATTTTTTTGTATAATTTGTCAAGGTTTGATATGAAAAATTTACAACAGCGAGGTCATTTGTTAACCGAACAGGTTAACCCAAATAGTCATAATCTCGACCAGTTAAGTTCTTTAGAATTAGTAGACTTGTTTAACCAAGAGGATAAGCAAACTTTGAAAGCGATCGCTTCATCCCGTTTACAACTAGCTCAGGCAGTAGACATGACTACTAAAGCTTTAAGTCAAGGTGGTAAATTGTTTTATGTGGGAGCAGGTACTAGTGGTCGTTTAGGCGTATTAGATGCCGCTGAATGTCCACCAACATTTTGCACGTCTCCAGAGTTGGTACAAGGAATTATTGCTGGAGGTGCAAATGCTTTACTTCGCAGTTCCGAAGATTTGGAGGATAGCTGGGAAGATGGTAATGAGGCGATCGCTTCGCACAATATCACAAATCTAGACGTAATAGTTGGCATCACTGCAGGTGGTACAACTCCTTATGTTCACGGTGCTTTAGAAGGAGCAAAACAAAGGGCAGCAAAAACAATTTTTATTACTTGTGTGCCTGTAGAACAATTTAGCATCAAGGTAGATGTAGATATTAGGTTGTTGGTTGGTCCGGAACTATTATCAGGTTCAACCCGTCTGAAGGCAGGAACAGTCACAAAAATGGCCTTAAATATCTTATCCACCGGAGTAATGGTGAGGTTAGGAAAAGTTTATGGTAATCGCATGATTGATGTAGCTATAAAAAATAGTAAGTTACGGGATCGGGCCTTACGAATTATTGAAGACTTAACCGAGTTAAGTCGGGATGAAGCAGAGGAATTATTGAATAAAAGTGGTGATTCAGTTAAGTTAGCACTTTTGATGCACTGGAGTAACTTAAAAAAAGAAGAAGGGGATAGGGTTTTATCTGAGTATCAAGGTAATCTTAGAGCAGCCATGAAAAACGTAAGTTTTTCTACTGAGTAGACTACAAAGTGGGGAAATTCTATGTAATGTCTTAGAGGGGGTGATCATTTTTGAAAAGTTCCCGACAGAAAAACTACTATATATTAGTTTCCATAGTATTTGTGGGCGGATTCTGAGGGCTGATAGTTGGCAGTAAGAATTGACAACTGATGAGAGAAATAACTTCTAATACTCAGCCTAGAAAATTCATTTATGCGGGAATGAAAAAGCTACAAAACTTCAGCCAAAAATCAATCCTCAAGGATTGAAATCCCTAAGTTTATGGCTTCAACCATATCAAAGATGACTCTGTTTATAGAATTCCCCATATTATTTCAAGCTAGATTAACTAAGAACTGATATCTCAGACAACTCCCCTTACCGATAATAAACTTGGACATATTTCAATATGCCACGAGCGATCGCCTGTGCCATACGACTCCGTTGGCCAGGATCAGCAAGTATCCGAGAATCATAATTACCAGTGACAAAACCTACCTCTACCAAGGCAGCAGGCATCTTAGTATGTCTTAGCACATGAAAACGAGCTCGCTTCACACCACGATTATTCATCGTCGGAAAAGCTTCCAACATACTATTCTGAATATACTGTGCTAGAACCTGCCCACTTTGATAATAAAAAGTTTCTAAACCATTCACATCAGGACGACTCATACTAATAGCATTAGCATGAATACTCACAAATAAATCTGCTCCAACCCTATTAGCCAACTCTGAGCGTGGTGGTAAATCCAAATCCCGGTCTGTCTTACGAGTCATAACCACCTGTATATTATTCTGCTCCAGGATTTGAGCTACTTCCAATGACATCGGTAATACAATATCCTTCTCCCGCATACCACCAAAACCTACTCCACCAAAATCCATTGGTCCCCCATGTCCAGGGTCTATCACTATCATTACTCGTCCATCACTTTGAGGTAATTGATTTTGCAAAGGAAAACGACGATCATTATTTAATGAGCGTTGATTATTGCGACGAGGCCAAGTAAAAGGCCAGCGTCTCGGACGCAAATTTTCAGGAGAATTCCGAGGTAATCTATTCTGAGGTAGTGAATTTTCCCCCAATGAATTTGGAGATGACGAATTATATCTCCTTGGGAATAGTGAAGGTTTTGAACTAGAAGATGGCTCTATAGAGTTGGGTCTCCAACCTGGAGGCGCAGTTCCAATATTACCCCAACCCATAAGTAAAGATAACTGTTGAGTCGTAACCTGAGTGACTTCTGCAATTTTAACATTAGTAGCAGGCTTGACCAGAATTGTAACTGTTTCTGGATCTTCTTGACGTATTTTTGCCCAAATTAAAGGGCTACCAACTTCTCTTTTTGGTAACCTAAATCGGTCATCTATCTTAGCATTATATATAGTAATTCCATAGGCACCTGTTTCAGAATCCCAACCACTAGTATAGTTAATAGGCTTATCTGCAGTAACCACTAACTCAGTACCATTTTTTAATTCCACTGACTTAAGGAAAACAAAACCAGTAGCTTCATTAATTGTAGGTTGTACTTCTCCTTCAGGCCATACTGCTATTCCACCTGCATAAGCACGAGCTTGCCATTGAGTCCTTTTATCTGGCAAACTTAGTGTAAGACGAACTACTGCTGGTGAAGTCGAAAGTTGAGTTAGTTGAGTAATTGTTAATCCTGATTCATTAAATCTTTGACTGGGCTTGAGACCCTTGGCAGTCAGAGTAGAATTGAGGACATCAATGGTCATCCAGGTACGATCAACACTCTTCTTTAGTTCAATTTCTGGTAATCTACCACTTGTTTTGAGAACTACTCCCTCTTTTTTGATTTGGACATCTTCTACAAGAGTTGGTGTACCAGTAGTTGTAACTTGATTTACCAGAGGAGAGTTAGTAGGTCTTGTTCTATTTTGATTACTTGATCTTTCTTTCTTCAGAAAAGGCAGAGGAGGACTTAGGAGTAGTGGGGGTGAAGGCTGTTGTAGAGTTTGAGGAGGTGGGGGTGAAGACTGAGGCGCAAAATTAATATCTGTATTTGTAGTAGAGGTAATTTGTTGAGGACTTGGTATTTGTACAGTCCACTCACTAGGAGAAATACCCCGAAATTGTACTTGCTTTGGGTCAATGGTATAGCCATTGTTTAATTCCACCACTATCCGAGCTGTTTGAGAATCAAATTGTTCTACTCTTATTGCTTTGATAGCTCGACCTATAGCTTGAGAAGGTCTTACACTACCTAAAGTTGTTCCTGGCAGGTCTATTATTAACCGAGTTGGATTAGTTGCTAATTGGGCCTTTGGTTGAACCCCACCTTCTGTAGTAAAGGACAGTTCGTTCTGATTAACTTTAAATTGCCAAGATTCTAGAGTTGCAGCTTCTGAGGGACTGCCTAAGACAAAAATGCTGAGTATACTTGGCAGCAGCCATTGTAGCATAAGGGTTGTTCGCATTTGGGTATTTTTGATAAATATCAAACGATTTCCAGAATATATATTTTTCATCTTATGACTTAATTTTATACACAAATTATGCTACCGGACATGATATAATTTATTAGTTACTTAAACGGGTATAACATAATATTATAATTAGTGCGGTGAGTTGTAAAATCAGGTGTCCATTTAAAAAGACTCAAAGTATTGATTATTAATACTTTTGAGATTAAATTTTTAATTCTTGGCTTTCTGAGAATGGTGACACTAAATATTTCTTTCCTTTAAAATCATTAAGGGACTGTATATGGCAATTTCGGACAATTTAGTCTTAATATAAAGCTTTAACAAGTCTCAATTCTTGAGGTGTTTACTCAATTAATAATATCTGTGAGTAAGGTTATCTAACTTGAAGCTAAATATTTGTTTTTCAACTTTTGTTAGAACAATAACTAAATTTTTAATGACTGATTGAATATTTGCTGCTACTGTATAAACTCCACTTTTATCTGTATTTGGCAAAATTACCAAAAAAATTGCTTCTTAACCATCACCCATAAATTTTTTATTTTCTATTTGTTTTTTTTAAACACATATGTTAAATAATTGATATATTATTGGCATGCGGGCAGTCCGAAGAAAAAAAACAGACCTGGAAGGAAATGTAATATCCAAGACCAAAAACACTAGGCACAAGACTTAAGTAAACCATCCCTTGAGCTTTGACTGGCAAAAACTCCCCGCGCCTCACAGCCAGAGATTATCTCCATTTTCTCGTATTTATAATGTCTTTGTTTGATAAATTAGTTTGATAAATCACTATTTGTCAATATTTACAAAGACCACAAATATCAATAAAAAAAGAAAGCTAAACTTTTTTAAGACTAGGAAGTAATTTATCTATTTGAAGACGAATCATTCAAAAGATATCTTATATTTTAATAATTTAAATATTGAGTCATTTAAAATTAGATAGCATCGGTCTAATTAAACTATAACTTTCAGCAACATACATACTGGGTTATAGCCTTGATAAGAAACTACTGTTTTAAAAGAACTTGAAAATATTTAAACAAAACTTTTTCTAGCTCCTTAAGAATAGCAAATAGACTTGTCGCTAAATAAAACCTGGAAACTGGAAAGTGGAAAAACAAAATTATTAAATCCTCGGCTACATCCATTAACTTATGCTGCCATTAAATATAAATTCTATAGTTATACAGCAGTTAAAATCAGGCAATCATTTAAACCTTTTAGCTTATTTCTAATTATTCCTATTGTTGCATTGTCTCTTTTTACTCCTGATATTTTGTGTTCATACAGCAAGGAGAACGCTACTTTTTTTCTGTTTGATTATTTCTGTTTATTTGTTAATTCTTTCTTTCTTTCTTTCTTGGCTTTTTGTGGGTATTTTGATGTTAACAAATTCTTTTTGTAATCCCTAAAGACCTGATTCCAGATGAATTTTCACTTTATATATCACAAAGTCTACAAGTTTTTCTTAATCTAGTTGCTGTTGATCATGTACCTTACCCTCTCGTCATTTTGAAGGCACTAAAACTCTCTTGTTCTTATTTGTCATAATTAAGTGTTTACAAGTATGAGGCTTTTTTTTACCTGAGTAATTATTTTTCTGCTTCTGTTGCTATTTTGGGTGTTGAATTAGACGTTCTATACCATCAATTATTACTTCTAAGGCTGAAGGAAATTTCCTCATAAATTCTCCAACGCTTTCCCATTTAAGTTCTATTTGGGCCTTTTTTTGACCTAAGGACTTCTCCAGTATTATTTGTAGTATTAACATCCAAGGGTGTGCTCGACTGGGATGCAAGTCAAATAATACCTCCAGCAAATCAAAGGTAGAATAGCATTAAAAATAGAGCAAAATAAAAAATAGCAGCTCTTTGGCTTCTCGCAGTTTGGCAAATAACTTTCTCCTTTGTCTCAAAGTCTAGGCTTTTGGGTAGTGGCGATCGCTTCCAAGTCAAGCTGGACAGAAAAAGCTTCCAACAATTCATCAAATGCCCTACGGTTTAGTCCCGTTAATGCCTTTAACAGTCTATCTTCTTTGAACACTCAATTGATGTCCAGCATTTTCTTATTTGATCTTTTAAATATATATAACAACTATTACTTTAACTTATGAAGCAACAAATCTAATGAATGATTTGCTATAGGTTCATTAATTAGAGGCCATAAACGCTCTGCCAGTTTTAAATAAAAGTGAGTAGACTGGAAAATACTCCCAAGTGCTAGGCCAAAGAAATCTTTAATTCAGAACTTGTATGATATTGAGCTTTATCAATGGTTAAGATAATATCTTTTTAACCAATACTTTTAGATATTATAGTCTTCAAAAGCAATAAAATTATCAATACTTATATTTTTCATATCCTATTCAAATGCACGCAGAAAAGGTAGTATCCCAAACATTTCGTCGAGTTCGTCCACGATATCGTCCAGTAAAAAAACGGCCAGTTAAAGTTCGTCGGCGAGTTAAAACCAAAAATATACAGTTAATATTATTACAGTTAAAATATAAAAATATATTTATTTTAGTTGCTTTATTAATGACAGTGAGCTGGATTATTACCTTACCTTTTAGAGGTCGGCCAGCTTCAGAGAAACCTTTACCTACTCCTGCATCTTCTGTATCACCTACCCTAATACCACCCTATGTACCCCCAGTTCCTGAAGAAACTCCAAAAGATTTAGGATTTGCCTATAATGTTCGTAGACAAACATACAAACGTAATAGCCCGCAGTTACAAGAAATAGTTGATGAATTACTCAGTATTGCTAAAGAAAAAGGGCTGCCTACAGCGCCTCTATCTATTAGTTTAATTGATGTTAGTAACCCAGATCTTCACACATATGCTGGATATAAAAATCAAGTTTTAAGATACCCTGCTAGTGTAGCCAAATTATTTTGGATGGCTGCATTTTATGGAGCAGTTGAACAAAGTTTAATTGATAATGAACCGAAGTTTTATGAAGATTTAAGATTAATGATGCAGAAATCTCATAATGATTCTGCTAGTAGAATTTTAGATGCAATTACTGATACAAAATCAGGGGTTAAATTGGAAGGCAAAAAGTTAAATACTTGGTTAGAAAAAAGAAAATCAGTCAATGAATTTTTTCAAAAAGCTGGTTACCAAGATTTAATAGTTAGTACAAAAAACTATCCAAGATATTCTCCTAGTCAAACAGGTCCAGTAGGTCGCGATCGCCAACTACGAAAGCAAGATGGTAAGTTTCTCCGAAATTTGATTTCAACTGACCAGGCTACCAGATTAATATATGAAATATACACTAGGCAGGCAGTTTCACGAAAGTATAGTACGAGAATGGCTTATTTATTAACGAGAGATTTAAGACCCCAAGTATGGCAGAATGATCCCTACAATGGAGTCAAAGGTTTTCTGGGAGAGTCTCTGCCTGCTAATATTTATTTCGGTTCTAAAGTTGGTTTGACTTCTAAAGATCGTATGGATGTCGCCTTTGTCAGAACTTTAGATAATCAAGCTATTTATATTTTAGCAATTTTTGCAGAAGATGCTGCTTATTCTAATGATGAAGAAATATTTCCTAAATTGTCTCGTCATGTTTATGATCGCATGATGGCAATGGATAGCAAATAAATTGGATGGTCATTAGAGTTGTTTGGAAATAAGCCCAATAACTCTAATAAGTTAATAACTTGTAGCTGGTAGCTAATAGCTGACCGCTGAATGGTTACTTTAATTGTAAACATATTTTCTCAATGCTTTAGCCAAAACATCATTATTTTCTCGCAGACCTTCATAGAAAAATAACACTTCTCCATTAATACCTACAGAACGGTTATAAGCGATCGCTTCTAACAAATAATCCATACTAATACGATAAGAACCAATTTTAATTAAAATTCCCGGAAATATCTTATTTAAATGAGTAGCAATAAATTGCTGTTTTACCAACTGTTCTACAAGAGACTTATAACTAGAAAAGTCACGACGATAAAGTTGAGGATGAACAATATCAACAACTTCCCTATTTATCCAAGTGGGATAGTCTTGTAGATATTCATTGAAACCCCACTTATAAAAACTGGGTGCCATTGAGACCAAAATATTAGGTTTAACTGCTTTCACTTTTCCGTATAAACGAGCTAAAAAATCTGTCAGAATATTCGCCCGCCATTGTAACCACTTATGATCTTTATTATTTTGGGGTGGATGACAAGAAAATTGTTGGCGATAACGCCCTACTGTTTTTGCATCATAACCGCCCTCAGAAGGAAAGGCCGGCATTCTATCATCTCCCTGAATACCATCAATATCATAATTTCTCACAACTTCCAAAACCAAATCAATCAAAAAATTTTGCACCTCTTCATCTAAAGCATTCATCCACTCAAAACCATTTTTCACTAGTAAATTACCTTTACGCTCACGAGCTATCCATTCCGGTTTTTTGCTCAGGATCAACCCTCCATTTTGTTTATAAGAACTAACAAACCCATATTCAAACCAGGGAATAACCTTGAGACCCACTCGTTGTGCTTCTATGATGACTTCTGCGAGAGGGTCGCGACCTTTGTATAAGGGGTCTATTTCTTGTCCGAAAGTTGTTTCCATCAGTTGACTAGGATAGAGAGTAAATGCTTTATTCCAGACAACAGGAAATATAACATTAAATCCTGTGTCAACAAGAAAATTCATTGCTTCAGCAATTTTGTCTCTAGAATGGAGAATTTTGCTATCAACATTTGTCAGCCAAATACCACGTAATTCCATAATTATGTCAGATAAATTTATGAGTTTGATTTTGAAAAGCTTTCAATTATCAGCATCAGGACTTATGTATGTTAGAATAGTTAAGCTATCAGCCACGGACTGCAAGGCTTACACAGATGAAACACAAATGCTGTCTCTATGGGTTCGTAAGTCAAGCACGCAATAAGGATAAAATATGATTCACAATATTGGTTAGGAGTATTGCAGTAAAAGGTTTTTCTGCAAAAAACTTTTCTGCAATAAATTCTCATTTCTAAGCATTTTAATCTTATACCAATTCCCAACAACTCTAATGAATTATTTAGGTAGCACTTCAGTTATTAAGTAATTAACATAGCCATTCTTTTTCCTTCTTGCACGCTCAACCCTCTAGAGTGGTGTTAATTTTATCAATGTTCTACAGACATTGTCTGCAATGTCCCTACTGTATAAACGTTGTATGGAAACTCCTTAACCTTTTATGGTTGGGGTTAGGGTTAGGTTCCCGGCTGTTGATACAGCTAGAAAAGTTTTTGATAAATTGGTATTAGGGTAGATATTTCTCCAAGTTTTACCAAAAAATTTGGTTTAAAGCAGGACACGCCCATCGGACGACTTTTTGATTCTTTTTTTGAATCTAATATATATGTTATTATTATATTAATTAGTCGCGGTCGGGAAGTTTCAGAAAAAAAAGGACGCACCAAGCACAGGTTTTGGCTACCGTTAAGTTTCGCGCTGGCGATAATAAATTCACCAGCTTGTCAAATATTAACCTGCATCAGAGCTATGGCTCGCAAGAACTCCCCATCTAACAAAAGGGGAGGATGTTAAATAATTTCTACTAATAGACATAATCAATAGATAAGCATCAACTAGCTTATAGATTTATATACTAACTCCAAGCTCTTCCAAATAGTTAAGTTGAGGGGTTCTTGAAATTTTGTTACATAGGGTAAATTGTTAGCCCAACTTACTGATAATTAGTTATCAGGATTTAAATAAGCTATAAAATATAGCTAGTACTATACCTAGTCAATAGTGATTAAAATAGCTAATTATTTGAAATGAAAAATAAAAAAAAATTAAGTTTTGTCTAAGTTTGTAATACTAATTACCTACAGTCAGACTACATATAACTTGATATTTTGGCTTTCAAGTTTGGTAGATTACTTTTACAAGTGAAGTTTTAAGTTTATGAAACAGGTATATAATAGTGAAAAGTTTGTAGTTTTATAAAAAAGTGCTAGGACATTTTAAAAGTTGAAATTCTTTACAACTAATATTTATGACTTGAGCATATAGCTGATAGCTTTTAAGGATATAGCTATAGTTAATAATTACTTTTTACTTAATTATTCTTAACGTAAATTTTCATCCATTCATTTTAAGGTATTCAAATAGGCAATTAATTTCTCAGTTTCTGTAGGAATTTATACGGCCAATTATATAGTTTGGTATCAGTAAGGATATTTAGCATGAATTTAAACCTGGCAACTCAATTGCGTGAAGGAACTAAAAAAGCTCATACAAACGCAGAAAATGTAAGTTTTGTCAAGTGTTTTTTAAAAGGAGTTGTAGAAAAGACTTCCTACCGAAATTTAGTTAAGAATTTTTACTTCGTTTATTCCGCAATGGAAGAAGAAATTCAACGTCACCGAGAACATCCAGTCATTTCCAAAATTAACTTTCCAGAACTAAACCGTAAGCAAAGTTTAGAGCAAGACTTAAAGTTCTATTATGGTAATGGTTGGCGGGAGCAAGTGGCTCCCTCCCCTGCAGGTAAAGCTTATGTACAGAGAATTAGAGACATATCAGAAAAACAACCAGAATTATTAGTAGCTCACTCCTATACTCGTTACTTGGGAGATTTGTCTGGTGGTCAAATTCTTAAGAAAATTGCTCAGAGAGGCATGAATTTAACTGATGGAGAAGGTACTGCTTTCTATGAATTCCCAGATATTCTGGATGAGAAGGCATTTAAGAATAACTATCGTCAGGCCATGAATGATTTACCTATCGATCAGGCAACAGCAAGTAGAATAGTAGATGAAGCAAATGCTGCTTTTGGTATGAATATGAAAATGTTCAATGAATTAGAGGGTAATTTAATTAAGGCTATTGGTACCTTATTATTTAATACTTTAACAAGAAAGCGCACGGCTGGCAGTACAGAATTGGCTACTGCTGCTGAATAAATAATGCTCAATTAGGCTTGGCTAAAAAAGTTGAAGAGTGAGGGCCTTAAATAAGTTTAAGGACAATAAGCAATAAGCTTTTCAGTATTTAAATGATATATTCAATTCTTGTCAAAAGTAATGAGTTAGAGTTAACAGGCAAAGAGGAATATAAAATATAGATAGACGAAAGCTTATTTGCAATATGTTAATTTTTCTTTTTCGGCCTCAGGTCAGGGAAAATTATAACTAGCATGAATATTAATTTGATAAATTTTTGTTTTGGCACTTTTCTCAAGGTAAGCCATCACTTAAACTGATGGATTATCAGGATTATGTATTAGAGTTGTTTGGTGTGGGAAAATTTCAAATGCTCAAAAGCTTACTATAATAAAATTTTCATAATTTTCATTTTCAAGCATCATGCTTAAAACTAGACTTGTTTTTGATTTTAGCCATTTTTTTGGCTCAATTCCTAACCACTCTATTTATTTAGCCAGCCCTAATTAATTAAT
Organism: Trichodesmium erythraeum IMS101; assembly: GCF_000014265.1. Lineage (NCBI taxonomy): Bacteria > Bacillati > Cyanobacteriota > Cyanophyceae > Oscillatoriales > Microcoleaceae > Trichodesmium > Trichodesmium erythraeum. The sequence goes on along the minus strand of NC_008312.1, from coordinate 512,625 downwards.
ATTTACTATCTCACGAAAGACTAGAGTGTTAATTTGTCTTTGAAATATTGTTTTAAATATTGGGGGTTTGATGAGTGAGGTTACACTCACCAAATCTATTTATTTAGCCAGCCCTAATTAATTAATATTTACTATCTCACGAAAGACTAGAGTGTTAATTTGTCTTTGAAATATTGTTTTAAATATTGGGGGTTTGATGAGTGAGGTTACACTCACCAAATCTCCAGAATTTTGTTTGAAGAGAATAAGCGCTAACTACTGAAATAAAATAATTGGACAAAAGTTGACCAGTTGTACATTTTTTGTAGGTATTGGTGCATAGTAATGGTGAAGGACATGGGACGTGACAATTTTTTCATGATCGTTTTAGGGAAAAACTCAATATACAGGATCCCAAACCGCGAAAAATATTCCCCATCATCCCATTACTCTACTCCCTGTTTTATTCAAAAACGATTACGGGAGTAGGACTATCTACCCTCCTAATTCTGGAACTGGAAAGAAGTTTCCACTTAACATTAACCACACCACAGCCAAAGTTAGCAATATATTAAAACTTTGCCCTACAATATACAAAATCATCGGTTTACCGCCTCGCATTTGTTGGGCTAAAATTTGAAAATTAGACTCTAACCCAATTGAGATAAACGCCATACAAAATAGCCAACCACGATAATTTTTAGTCTGCTTCAATAAAGCTTGAACATTATTCAAACCTATAACGGGTAAAAATACAAAAGAAACTAATAAAGATGCTACAATAAAACCTAAAACAAACTTAGGAAAACGCACCCATAATTCATTTAAAGTAGGAGTAGAAGATCCTGGTTGCTTTTCCACAGATGTAACCCAAAAAATTGCTATGGCAAAAGCGATCGCTCCGATCAACATATTTTGAATCATTTTTACTAAAGCTGCCGCTTTTCCGGCCACATCCCCCAATGCTTCGCCTGCTGCAACAACAGCGCCAGTAGCATCAATGGTGCCACCTAACCAGGCTCCTCCCACTAATTCATTCATGTTGACAGCTTTGACAAACAAGGGCATGAAAACCATCATTATGACTGTAAATATCAGAGTCATTCCGACGGCCAAAGTTAACTCATCCTTTTTTGCGCGACAAGCTGCTGCAGCTGCAATAGCTGCCGAGACTCCACAGACAGAGGTTGAAGTTGCTACTATCATTACTAATGTTTTTTGCTGCATTTTCAGGATGCGAGTGCCAAATAAATACATGAATATCACTACTATTGGCGTGACTCCCCAGGCTATCGCTAAACCATAGGGTCCGAATTCGACAATGCGACTAAACAGAATTTCTGCTCCCAAAATGACTAACCCAGTTTTAATATAGTATTCGGTGCGCACGGCAGGTTTCAACCATTCTGGCGTACCTACTGTATTACTAATTAATAATCCTATTAGTAGTGCCCAGAAGGCATAACCGAGATTTATTGCTTTTGCAGCTTGAGAATTTCCCAATACATAAGCGAGAGTAGCTAAGATAAAGATGGCCAAAAATCCTGGTATCATAGCATTTGCCCTACGCCCCTGCATCAAAATGTTGCCAAATGTAAATACAGCGCACAGAGCGATCGCTAATAATACTAAGCTAGGAATTAAATCTATCGGGAGTGCAGCCAGAATATCTATTCCTTTCCATTTAGGAATTTTGGGTACAAGTGTTACCCATCCACTAAATACACTTGCTAACAGTAACAAACCGATCCAGACTGCCCACCAGTCTTCTAATTTGTATAAATCAGACCATTTTGTTTTACTCATAGAATTAATTGAAAATAAATATTTATTTTATTTCAATTGAGATAAGTTCGGGGGTTTTCTCTATATTTTTTTTATCTATCTATGGGCGATCGCTGAATAAGATATCTATAAAATATAGCACTATGTATGCTAGAGCGCGGACATTTATCAATACTCAAATTCTATCATTTAGTGATTTGGTGCTTCCCTTGCTCCCAGCTTCTATCTCTCTAGAATGAAAATGCTTTTAGGAGTTCGTAATCATGAATAACCTTTAGGGAGTAAGGGGGATTTGATTTTTGAGTTGCCTGTAGTGCTATCAATATATTTAATTTGCAGATAACATATTAGACACGAGTTGCTCTATTAACAGTATTTTGTTCTACTTCTCTAGCTTTTTTACCACGCCAAAGTAATCTTATTGGTGTACCTGTAAATCCTAAATGTTGACGAAATTGACTTTGAATATAACGCCGATAATTTTCAGGAAAACGTTTAGGATCGTTGACAAATAATGCAATTGTTGGTGGTTTACTTGTTACTTGAGTTCCATAATAAATTTTACCTTGACGACCTTGACGATTAGTGGGGGGAGAATTCCAACTAATTGCTTCTTCTAATACCTCATTGATTACAGAAGTTGTCACTCGACGCTGATATTCATTGGCTGCATTATCTATCAAATTTATAATTTTCTCCACTCGTTTTCCAGTTAGTGCACTAACAAAAATCATCTCTGCCCATTCCACAAAATATAGTCGCGACCTTACTTCCTGTTCATAAGTATAAATAGTATAATTATCTTTTTCTATGGCATCCCATTTATTCACTACAATAACACAAGCTCTACCGTCTTCTATGATCCGATTTGCTAGTTTTTGGTCTTGTTCTGTTACTCCATCTAAAGCATCAATTACAAACATAACAACTTCAGCACGACGAATAGCTTTAAAAGCTCGGTTAATCCCAAAAAATTCGGCACCATATTCGACATTTTTTTTCTTTCTAATTCCAGCAGTATCAATCAAACGATAAGTTTTGCCATTTCGTTCTACTACAGTATCAATAGCATCTCTTGTTGTACCAGAAATAGGACTAACAATTGCACGTTTTTCTCCAATAAATGAATTTAATAAACTTGATTTACCAACGTTTGGACGACCAACAATTGCTATTTTAGTTTGATTAGTTTCAGTAATTTCTCCTTGGGTTGGTAAGTAGGTAATTAAATCGTCTAATAATTCTCCAGTACCATTGCCATGAATACCAGAAATAGGATAAGGTTCTCCTAAACCTAATTCCCAAAACATAGCAGCTTGGGTCAATCCTTCTGTTATAGATTCGCATTTATTAACTGCTAGGAGGATCGGAATAGTTTGTTGACGGAGCCATTGGGCAATTTCTTCATCTCCTCCAGTAAGACCTGTTTGTCCATCTACCACAAAAATTGCTACACTTGCTTCTACTAGAGCTGCCATAGCTTGTTCGCGGATTAGGGGTAAAAATTCTGTATTGTCATCAAATACTAAACCTCCTGTATCTACAACTTGAAACTCCCGGTCTTCCCAGTATGCATTTCGATAGGTGCGATCGCGAGTTATTCCTGGTTCATCGTGGACGATGGCGTCTTTACTTTCAGCCAAGCGATTGACTATTGTGGACTTCCCCACATTTGGCCTGCCAATAATAGCTACAATAGGTAAGGGCATAGTTAATTTTAATTAGTTTAGGTAAATCAAAAATATTCAATTTTTAATTATAGCAATAATTTAAGAGTTTTAACCAATCAAAAATCTGAGCATCCCCACCAAAAAATATCTTAATAATCTAAAGATATTAATAATCTAAATGGATGAACTATTACTAAAGGGTAATTTCCATTTTAAATAATTTATTAAGCAAAAAAAATCATTGAACAAAAATAGTTTAGGGAATGTGCTGGCAAAAGTTACTTGAAAAAAATTATTTAATTTCTGGAGATGTTTCGCTCTTTAATTCCCTGATATTTGAAAACTATGAAAACAAGATTAAAGTAACTCCCAAGCTACACTAGTAAAACGATCTTGCCAGTACATCCCGAAAGTAGTCGCCACTAACTTATTCTAAGGGAAATGTCCAGTTGGGGCACTGATATAAAAAAAATTGTATTGTCATAATTTTTTGCTAGTTAATCCATGTTTCCTTGCACTTATTCATAAATATTATTGATAATTCTAAAGCCAAAACATTTTTGACTAGATTGAAACCAAAGTATATCAACTATAATTAAGTCATTGTAGGGAAATGTCTAAATATTTTGTTGAGTTTGGATCAGGTTTTCTCTTTGATCTAGTTCTGCTATCATTAATACAACTAGTCTAGTTCCTCGATCTGCTTTTTGCAAATTTTTTACATTTAATCAATATATTTATCAATATATTTACTGTTGACTGAATTTCTTCGTTATGGTAGCCTCTGCTGTAAATTTCAAAATCTAGATATAAAGTCTAGGTAAAAAATACATTGTATAGCAATCCTACTTGCTCTGTCGGATAAACATCTAGGCTTTTCAGAGAATGGGGAATGGGCAATGGGGAAGAGTTTGATACATTTTTATTTATCTATTTTTGCATTTTGAACAAATTCTTTAGGATTGTTATAGCAATTCCAAATAGGTTATAATAAATACAGAAACCCTATATAAGTTTTAATATTTTGTTAGTAGTTAGAAGTCTGGAGTCATAATTTTTAAGATTTTCAGTTAAAGTTAGTTATTATAAAAATTCTTAAAAATAGTTTAGGATTTCTGTATATAGCATTTATTAGATTAATGAAGTACACTGACTTTATTTTTTGATTCCTTAAAGCATAAAAAAATTCTACCTCGCTCATTATAATAATTTATATAGCAAATATATAGTAAATATTTAATATGATCAGATATTTCGTGATGATTAATTTCAGAAAATAGTATAATAAATTAAGGGATATATAATTAATTGTGGAAAGATTAATATCAGCACTGGGGTTAATAGTTTTTATAGGTTTAGCTATTCTGTTATCGGCAAAAAGAAATGCAATTAAGTGGGAAACTGTTTTATGGGGAATAGGTTTGCAACTATTATTTGCACTGCTAATTTTAAAAAGCAAAACAGGTTTAGCAGTGTTTAAATTTATTGCCGATATAATTAGTCAGTTACTCAAATTTTCTGATGCCGGGGCTAAATTTGTATTTGGAGAAAACTATCTCGAACACTTTTTTGCCTTCCAGATACTACCAACAATTATATTTTTTTCTTCATTAATTACTATCTTATATCATTATGGAATTTTACAACAAGTAGTCAAAGCATTTGCATGGATAATGCTGAAAACTATGAAAACTTCTGGCACAGAGTCTCTCGCTTGTTCCGCTAATATTTTTGTGGGGTCAACAGAAGCACCGTTGATGATTAAACCTTATGTGAAAACAATGACGAAATCAGAATTACACGCAGTGATGACAGGTGGTTTTGCTACAGTCGCTGGAGGAGTATTGGCAGCTTATATTTCTTTTGGAGTACCTGCCGAACATTTAATTGCTGCCTCGGTAATGTCAGCACCTGCAGCATTGGCAATATCAAAAATATTGTTGCCAGAAACAGAAGAGTCTCCGACGGCAGGAACGGTCAAGGTAGAGGTAGAACAGACTTATGCAAATGTTATTGATGCAGCAACATTAGGTGCTAAAGAGGGAGCAAAATTGGCTGTCAATGTGGCAGCAATGTTAATTGCTTTTTTAGGGTTGGTAGCAATGGTCAATGGACTATTAGCATGGATAGGTAATGGTATTGGGTTGCCTCAGTTATCCTTGGAGTGGGTTTTCTCTTTATTATTTGCTCCTGTTGCTTGGTTGATGGGAGTGCCTTGGGGAGACTGTCCTCAAGTGGGGATCTTGTTGGGTAAGAAAACAATTTTGAATGAATTTATCGCTTATTTAGATTTAAAGACACTCATTGAAAATGCTCAAAAAGGTGAAATGGTAAATGTGATTTCTGAGCGATCGCAGATTATTGCTACTTATGCTTTATGTGGGTTTTCTAATATTGGTTCCATTGCTGTACAGATAGGTGGAATTAGTACCATTGCACCATCACGACAGGGTGATTTGGCAAAGTTGGGAGTTCGAGCAATGATAGGTGGATCTATTGCTTGTTTTATGACTGCTTGTATCGCAGGAATTTTGTTGTAGAAATTTCCCTATTTTTGGCAAATAATTTCTCGAAATAGTGCTTTTTCTACTCAAAGATAGCGTTCCCATTACTTGGGCTAGAAGTCTGAAATTATTATGCCATTTCTCAAAAACTTTTCAAATTGTATTTTGAGTGAGAGTAGAGATGTTGCAGAAAACTTTTGTAGCTTCAAAGAAGTGGGGGACAAGTAAATATTGATAAAATTATAGCAATGCGCTCTGGCATATTTACACATTATTTTTTGTACTCTTTTTCCCTTAAGAAACTTTGAATTAGAATTTCTAAGTACCTGAGCAAGTAGCTCTATAAAATTAACTTAGCTGAAGAGGATAAAAAAAAATTTATTCCTTGTGTAATAATTATTTAATAACTGAAGTTTTACAAAAAGTAAGTAGGGCTGCATAAGGGCGTCTGTACAGGGAAGCAATGAATAGAAAATAAGAAAAACAATTCTGTTTCAGTAACTTGACAAAATCTATATTTTTTTTATTGCCTATTATCTAAGAATAAAAAATTATATCTCTCACCAATTTTATCAAGGGTATATTGATTGACAATCGGCTAATATTATGATAAATTATATATAGGAAATAAACTAAAAATCACATTAGTAATATCTAAAAATATGCTGAATAAAAAAAAAATCACTTAAATTTATTAAAAGATTTTTGGTCAATTGCTAAACTTTATTGGTTCTCAAAAAATGAGAAATGGCGAGCTAGGGGTTTATTGTTACTAGTAATTGTTTTATTAGGAACATTTACTGTATTTAATTTATTCCTCACAAATCAACGAGCAGAATTTATTTCTGCACTATCTTCTCAAAATTCTGAGAGATTTTGGCGATCAATTATACAGTTTTTTGGCGCAGTTGTGATTGCTGTACCTTTTGTATCTTCCTATTCTTTTGTTCGACAAAAACTTAGTGTATTTTGGCGAAGGTGGATGACTGAGAGTTTTATGGAAAGTTATTTAAGCGATCGCTCTTTCTATAAAATTAGTTACCACCCAGAAATTGATAATCCAGACCAACGTATTGCTCAAGATATTAAAAGTTTTACAGACCAATCTCTAAGTTTTCTTGTAATTACTCTCAATGCCATATTTCAGTTATTTGGTTTTAGTACTTTATTATGGTCAATTTCTAAACCATTAGTATTTTTTGTAATTGCTTATGCTATTGCTGGTACAGTTATCACGACCGGAGTATTTGGTAAGGTTTTGGTAGAGATTAATTTTGAACAATTGAAGCGAGAAGCTAATTTTCGTTTTGGTTTAATTAGAGTTAGAGAAAATTCTGAATCTATAGCTTTTTATAGAGGAGAGAAACAGGAACTACAACAGGCAAAGAACATATTTAATGATGTTTTTAATAATTTTAATCGGTTAATTCAATGGCAACTATATTTGGATATTTTTAGAAATAGTTATGAATTTATTACTTTTGCATTACCATCTATAATTATTGGTCCCCGTGTGCTTTCTGGTGAATTAGAAATAGGTGTAATTACTCAAGCCGGAGTAGCTTTTAGTATCATCTTAAGTTCCTTAACAGTTATTGTTAGTCAATTGGATAGACTGACAGAATTTGCTGCTGGAATTAATCGTTTATCTACTTTTTCTGAGGCTATTCAATCATCTACTGAAGTTCCTAAAGGTGAATTAGCTATTGATACAATAACAAATTCTTGTCTAGCTTTAGAACATTTAACATTAAAAACTCCCAATTATCAAAGAACTTTATTCAGAGATATTTCCTTAGAAATAAAACCAGGAGATGGATTATTAATTATGGGACCTAGCGGTTGTGGCAAAAGTTCAATTTTAAGAGCGATCGCTGGTCTATGGAACTCTGGCACAGGAGCTATTTATCGACCTAAATTGAATGAAATATTATTCTTGCCTCAAAAACCTTATATGGTTTTAGGCTCTCTCCGTCAACAGCTTTTATATCCCCAGAGTAATCTAAACATTTCTGATGTAAAAATACAGGAAGTCTTAGAAAAAGTAAATCTCACCAAATTAGCAGAAAGATTTGGTGGTTTAGATGCAGAAGAAAATTGGAGTCAAGTTTTGTCAGTGGGAGAACAACAAAGAGTTGCCTTTACTAGATTATTATTAACTCAACCTAAATATGTAATTTTGGATGAAGCCACCAGTGCTTTAGATGTGCCAACTGAGGAAATTTTATATAAACAATTGCAAGAAACATCCATAACATTTATTAGTGTTGGACATCGCCCGACTTTAAAAAAATATCATCAACAATTACTAGAAATTACTGCGAACGAATCTTGGCAACTTAAGCCTATTATAACCTTAGATAAAAGATAATAAACCCAATTTTTTGCTGAAGTGGGTAAGTCATGATTGAATTTGACTAAAAAATTCAGATATTAAGCCTCTAGCTTAAGCTAGAGGTACTGATAATTAGTATAATTAACGTCTGAATAATACTTACACAACGAGAAAATTTCGCATTTACTAATATTCACACCCCTTATGAGGGTAGTATACTTTCTTTAGTTTCGCTGCATTCTAGCTAACATATTAAATCTAAATTCAGCAAATGCTTCTTCTGTCGCCTCAGAATTTTGCTATGCTGGACGTGCTATTAGGCTACTGCACCAAGCACTAATTTTAGGATATTTATTTAAAGAAATACCGCCTCTAAAGGACAACATAGAGATGATAGTAACAGCAACAACATCTACTAAAGTTAAATTGTCACTACCAAAATAAGGGCGATCGCTCAATAATTTCTCAAAAAAATGTCAGGACTGTTGCAATTTTCTCCTCTGCTTTCTCAGCTTTTTCTGGGTTTTCTCCAGGTAAATCTAAAATTTGTTCTACCAGTGGATGAATAGCGGGCAACAATTCATTAATACTTACCATTTTTACCATCTGCACAATTGTTAAGTTTTTGACCTCTTTAGGTAACATATTAGGAGTAGGATATTTGGCTTATATATAGTCAAGAATTGCCAAAGATTCAATTATATTAAAACCATCATCTACTAAAGCAGGAATGTGGTGGAAAGAATTAAGTTCCAAAAAATCAGGTAAAAATTGCTCTCCACTGAGTTTAACTTCTACCAATTCAAACTTAAGTCATTTTTCTAGTAGTGTTACCCAGACACGACGGGAGTTAGGAAATATGGGAGCGTGATCAAGGGTCAACATTAAGAAAACTCATGGTTTTATTAATAGTATAGGTATTATTAATTTTAACACTTAAATTTTAACTGGTAGAAATATTTTTTTTGTCTTCACCTCTAATTTTTTTTGATTCAATCAGATTTGAAAGCCACAAATGAGACAAAATTATGCAATTTAATTAATGATTCTATGTATGAAAAACCACTCTGTTTTAACATCTGTAATTGTTCAGCTTCGCTGAGTGGAATTAATACATTTTCTAGTGCTTCTTTTTTCCGTTCTATTTCATTTTGAGCATAACCATTTTTAGCCTTAAAAGCTTCATAATGGTGAGTAATTGTTTCTTGAAATTGAGGACAATCAGAACGAATTTTTTCACTTATAAATAGTAATCCGCCAGGAACTAAACCTTGATAAATTGCTCGTAATAATTTTTGTCTTTGAGGAAGAGATAAAAATTGTAAGGTATAGTTCATAACGACTACACTACTCTTTTCAAAAGAACAATTTTCAGCACTTTCACAAATTAATTCTATCTGATGAATTTGTTCTACTTGGGCTAATTTTTCTTTAGCTTTATCTAACATATCTGAAGAGTTATCAATTCCCACTAAAATTGCTGGTTGTTTCAAAAATCGCCCTAATAATTCTAGGAATGTACCAGTAGAACAACCTATATCAATAATGCGTGTTTTTGGCTGATAATATGCTCGTGTCCAATGGACTGCTCCAGCAACAACTTCTCGATATAGAGGCACCGAACGGCATACCATATTATCGAAAACTTTGACTACTTCGGCATTAAAGGCAAAAGGTTTCGGCCAGGGACCTTTTTCAAATAGTTCGTCTTTTTCTGAACTTAAATATAGTTCTGTTTCTAGTGGTTCAGTCATTTCAGTTATCAGTTATCAGTACTTCTAAATGAAGCCAAAGCCAAGAAAAACTGAAGTTTATTTTTTCATCCTCTATCCAAAGGAAGGCTATTGACCTAATTTTTTGATAATTTTAAATTACATTAAATTAGTAATAATTAAATACAATACTTTGCATGACTAATTGGTAAATTGATAACAATGAGTAAAAAAAATTTGATGTTTTCAAAAGATTATTACTTGAGTCTGTATACCTAATTGTTATTCAAAAGGCTATAAGTAAGTAAGCAATAAAGCATATATATATTGTTTAGTTTCAAGGTTCAAAGTTTTTTGAAGTAAATGGTATTTTTTTTGGTGAGTTATATCAAAATTTGTTCCATGGAAATTTTTGGCATAGGTTGAACATCAAGTTTTATCTGACAAAATAATCTCAAATATTCTGCTTTTTCCTGAAAAATTTGAGCTTTTTCTACGGGATAAATTACAGCTAATTTACCAGTTTTGGATAAAAGTTTAACTGCTGCTTGCAATAAATCAGCTTGTGAGAGAAAGTCAGTATGTATGGCAACTGTCCTCTTTTTTTTAGCAACTTTATAAGGATAAAAAAAAAAGGTGGATTTGAGGCTATTAAATCATAATTTTTTTGACAGATATCTGTATATTTTTAGATTGAATAATTTTAAATTTTAACTCTATCTAGTTCAAGAGATAACTCTTTTATTTAGCTTTAAAAAATAAGTTGACATCAATAATAAATAACTTTAGTATAATTAGGTAGGTCTAAATGTTCAAAAAAAATTCGAGGTGTTTCAAGAATTAATAATTATCTTTTCTGTAACTGAAACATTAGTTAAAAAGATTTTTTTTTATTTTTTTCTCTATGAATTGAGAGACTTGATACCTGAATTTTTTAGTTCAACCAATAGCCTTGACAAAGGAAGTCAATATTTTAGGTAAAAATCTTTAATTAAGGTAATAAATTCTGGTGTATATGTATATTGTTTGACTTCAATAGTCAGAGTATTTTTTTGTAATGGTAATTTTTTTTTGCTGAGTTCCATCAAAATTCGTTTTGTAGGAATTTTTGGCATAGGTTTAACATCAAGTTTTCTCTGACAAAATAATCCCAAATATTCTGCCTTTTCCTGAAAATTGTGAGCTTGTTCCACGGGATAAATTACAGCTAATTTGCCAGTGTCAGATAAAAGCTTAACTGCTGCCTGCAATAAATCAGCTTGTGAGAGAAAGTCAGTATGTCTGGCAACTGTTCTTGCCTTTTTTACAGGTTTAGAAGCATTTTCAAAAAAAGGTGGATTTGAGACTATTAAATCATAACGTTTTTGACAAATATCTATATATTTTTGGATTGAATAATTTTCAACTTTAACTCTATCTGACCAACGCGATCGCTCCACATTTTCCCTAGCTTGAATAGATGAGTTGATATCAATTTCTACAGCATCAATATCAACCTTCAGCTGAGACGAACGCTGTGCCAGCATTAAAGCAATTAAACCAGTACCTGTACCAATATCTAAAATTTTTTCTGCTCCAGAAACATCGACCCATGCCCCTAATAAAGTACCATCTGTACCCACCTTCATAGCACATCTATCTTGTCTGATAGTAAACTGCTTAAATCTAAATTGATTTCCTCCCATATTTTGTAAATAGCTATTAATTAGTAATCACCTCAATTAGTTATACGATGGGAGTCTATTTCTGCTTGTATTGAAGCAATTGTAGCCCTCGCCACTATACTTATGTGGATTAATCGCATTTTATTAGTGGGATAGGTTCAAATATGATTAAAGACTTTGACATTAAGCACGGGACGACACTCCTTGGGGGATTGACTTTTTATATTTAGCACGCACTCCCTTCCCTAATATTGACTGCTGTAATTTTTCCCCAGCTATCGCAAAGCTTGACCCTGCTATTCGACTGATATTCATTTCTGTGGTTTTATCGGACTTAGCCCCTGTAACTAATACAGCGCATTTAATGGTTTATGAGTTACAGTCACACTAGCTTCTTAAATAATTTTTTAACCATTAATTACTCTAAAATAATGACTGTATTTTTCATGTTTTTCTTCTCATACTAATTCCTATGCATTATTGCTATACTTGACTGAAATTTAGGGAGTCATGAGCTGAATTTTTAACTAACATTTAGGATAACTTATATATTAAAATAAAACAAACTAAAAAGTTCCCCTATAAGGGCGAGGTAATAGAGACCTAATTTTTCCGTAAAAATTTTATATTAATGATACTTATTGTCCCCTCACCTCTCCTGCGAGAAGAAGGGTCGGGGGAGAAGTAATTTCAAAATAGTTAATTCCTATTTTTGTATCGCACCCAACCTAGTCTGTTTAATTACAGCTAATTTCAGGCAAATAATGTATAGCTGTGTTTGGTAAAAATCTGTAGTGCGGGCATCTAGCCCGCGTTTGCGTACCTCATAAACCAGAAATATGCTATATGTCTCCCGCTTAATTGTTATATTAAATCCGGTAGCATAGGTGTTATTTAGTATTAAAGAAGCATAGTTTATAACTTAGGGGCTAATAGCCATGAATGCCCCGCAATATATTTGCGTAGTATTCCGCAATAAAACCCCCTTACCTATTCTATGACGATCAAAGAAATTATATTACTCCGAAGCCAACAGATTTGATATTAAATACATCCATAGAGATGAAAAACAAAAATCTAAGCTTGTCTGGAATAATATTCCACAATTAACAGTTCGTTAATTTGAAGCGCCACCCACTCCCGTTCCACAATACCATTAACTTTACCAACCAGCTTGTTTTTATCAAATTCTAAATGGCTAGGAATATTAGCTAAACCTGGATATTGGAGATTAGTCTTGACCATTTCCTTAGATTTTTCTTTTTCCTTAACACTAATTACCTCTCCAGGTTTACACTGGTAGCTAGCAATACTTACTACCTTACCATTAACTGTGACATGACCATGGTTCACTAACTGTCGTGCAGAAGGAATAGTTGGAGCCATTCCTAAACGAAATACAGTATTATCTAAACGCATTTCCAGAAGTTCTAGTAATACTTTTCCTGTGGAACCTCCTGCACGACGAGCTTTTTTTACGTAGCGTAGGAGTTGACGTTCACAAACACCATAATTATATAGTAGTTTCTGTTTCTCTTCCAGTCGAATCGCATATTCTGAACGCTTTCTGCGATTTTGACCATGTTGACCAGGTGGATAAGCACGTCTGGCACTTTTACGAGTTAGCCCCGGTAGATCACCTAGACGACGCACTATTCTTAAACGTGGACCTCTATACCTAGACATAATAATTTCCTCATTAACATAAAATTTAGCCACAATCCTATATCATATACTATTGAATTACTACTTTGTCAATTTTTCACGATTGAGTTTAGCTTTGATTATTTGTTATGCCTAATATGAACTTTTATCATTTTTTATCTGATAAATCTCCCTTATATCAACCTCAGAAATACTTGAGTAAACCCTGGGTATATTTAACAACAATACAACTTTTTACCTGTGGTTTATTGATGGCTATTCCTGAAGTAGCAACAGCCCAAGTAAATAGAAAATCATTTATAATTTGCTCCAGAGATTTATTAAGTGTAGGTTTATCTGAAAGAGAGGTTGCTAATGCTTGTAGTGCAGCTCTTAAACCAAAAGATTTATCAAAATGTGTCACAAAAATCTATGACAATACAACAGAAGAACTTTCCGCAGAAGAGATTTTATTGAATTGTCAAAAAGTGAGAAGAGTTGATGAATTAGGAACTTGTGTAGAAAGGATTAATAAATCAGTTCAAGATACATCTAATCAAGAGAATATCTTAGAAAGTTGTCGTATTAGTTTATTGCCAGAAAGTTTTTCTTCTTGTGTTATTGGTTTAAATGCTAATTTAGGATTATCGACAGAAGAATTATTAACTACTTGTCTTAATCCTAACCAAGAAAAAACTGAGCTTTCTGGAGATTAATAAAGTTAAGCTGAATACTTTTATTGCTACTTTTGGAAAATGATGTTAATATAATTATTTTAAGGATATTTTATCAACTAAACTAACATGAAAAAGCTGAACATTGTGGCCACTGCTTTGTCTACTGTGGCGATCGCTGGTAGTGTACTTTGTGCTAATTCTGTAGAAGCTTGTCTTTTGAAGAAAATTCATGGTTCAACATCAGAAAAATCTTTAATTTCACCAAATTCTTGGTTAAGCAAAAAACTTCCTAATAGGTCTGACTTTGCTATTGCTGGTATTGCTGCTGCTTCTCTAGGTTTAACTGGGTTAGGTGCTTTTTTTACTACTCGTTATATTACTCGTAAAGCAGAAGCTAATATTGATGCTAGTGATGAATCAAAAGAAGTACCAGCAGAACAAACATTTGTACAACAACATCCAGAAGCACCTGGTGGCCAACTAGATTTAGTTGAGGATAATTTGGTTGATAATATAGAATCAAAAGTTGTCGCGGATAAAGAAATTTCTCTTTTGAAATAATTTGATAATTAGAATAAGTAAAATAAATTTTATCTGAACTTCCAGTCTCTAAAAACTGGGAGTTTTTTGATATCCAGTAAGGAATAGAAAAAAAAGAATAACAACTGAATCCTGAATACTTAAGTAAATATAGTTATAATAATGGAATTAATTAGACTTTATCTCCACTAAAAATAGCAATCATTTGAGGAATAGTTCTTTGTGAATCTATGTAGTTATTTCCCTGACAAATTAATTGTGTTGAACCTCCACCATCTAACATCATTACTTGAGTTGCACCAAAACTTTTCAAAACATTAGTAGCATGAGGTTGAGTTGCTTGTTTAGAAGTAAAAATTAAAATTGTTTCATAGAGGCGATCGCCATCTTTATCTTGCACTCCAATAAATGTTCTACCTGTTTGATCCTCAACTCCTTTATCAGCATTTTCCTGTAAACCAACAATAAAATTAGTTGCTATTGAGAATTGCAAATTATTTGGCTGAAACTTACTAATTAACGCTCTATTATTCCAGACTTCTAGCATTAACTTTTCATGAGAAAATTCTATTTCTCCTGCATAACCATCACTAACTATAATTCCATCTGACTTTAGAGGAAATGCTAAGGCTGTAGAGGAGCTTTTATCATTTCTAAAAAATTGACCATTAGTAATGCAAAATAAACTTGAATTTTCTGAATATAAATTAGACCATACTTGTGATATTGTTTGACGTTCAAATTGTGGATTATTACCACCGTAAGCTCCTTTTTTCGTACCTAAATCTGTAATTTTTCCATAGATAAAATCAATTTTTGCACCTTCAGATAAATCAATAAGCTGTAGATAATCTGAATCTTTTTTATAAAGAGTGATTCCCTGAGAATTACTAATGATTTTAAAACCAAGAGAGAGAGGTTTTTGTAATTTACTTTCAGAGTTATGTACAGAGAATAAGTTGATTATTATTAGGAGGAAAGTTGTTAAAAATAATCCAGTTAAAAGCAGCTTTTTTCTATTCATTAGGCAAGGTAAAATAACAAAAAAAATAAAGATATAAAAATAATGAAAAACATAGCTAGAATTATTCAAAGTTTTTACATTTATTTGAAACTAGGCTGTTCAGAAAAGATGATTATTCTCTGCTTTTTCATAAATTTACCTCGAAAAACTCAGCTAGGATAATTAAGTATCTTCACTTACAAACAAACTAGTTAATATAGTCCTCTAAAAATTAGCTAGCTTATTAGATTTTTTTGATGTTCTTCATCTACAAAACAGATATTTATCGCTTTCATTTTGACATTAATATGATTATTATACTATACATAATACTATCTAGTAAAAATTTTTGATTTTGTCTAAAAAAACTTAAGAAAAAAGCTAAAGTAAATATCAACTTTTAGGGAAACTTGACGCAAAAATTAGTGAGTCTAATATTCCTGCTGATGTGAAGAAAAAACTATAACATTATTAAATTCGGCAAAGGCATCTATTAATAAAAAGGAACTTAACAAGGAAGTGGCTAAAGCATATTTGGGGAAGCCAACAAAAAATTAATTGCAAGATGAGAGTAAGGTTTTTGGCTCTAGCATGACTCTATGTACAAAAGTTGAACTAATTATTACTAAAATGGGAAATTAGTTAGTTGCAAATTTTTTTGGTAAAGAACTTATTTTCAGATCTATTCTATTTTTACAAATTAAAATACAATAGGGTTTGTTTTTTTAGTCATTGACAACTACCGTTATTACCTCATTTAATGAAGGAAATATTTTCAATACATACAACCGAAATAGATGAAAAAATTACTCCACGGAGCAAAAAATACTTTTGGGAAAAAGAGTTATATTACCGTGAAGCAAACAAATTTAATATAACTCAACCTCAAAGCATTATAACTATTCCCTATTCTTATCAAATAAACATTAAAGGCTTATCTTTTACTAAAACAAATGCTTTAACATCAAACCGATAAAGACTAGCAGGTCTACCAGCTCCTCGTGATGTTTTTACGCCAGTTTCAGATAAGAAACCTAACTTTAATAGTCTGGCACGAAAATTAGAATAATCTGAAAAATTGTTTCCTAAAATAGTTGCATAAAGTTGATATAATTCTCCTAAAGTAAACTCTGCTGGTAAAACATCAAAAGCAATAGGACTATACTCAAGTTTATTGCGTAATCTGGAATATCCATACTCAATAATTTTTTGATGGTCAAATGCTAACTGAGGAATTTTATCAATGGGATACCAACAAATACTTGTCACCCCATTAGCAATTAATTCTGCCTCTTCAAATCTAACTAGGGCAAAATAACTGACGGATAGATATTTAAAATTATCAATAGATTCTCTAGGCTCACTATCAGGACTGCAAAAAGTATATAATTGTTCTAAATATAGATTTTTAACCCTAATTTTTTCCACTAATATTCTGTATGCTGCTGCTTCTAAAGATTCTCCTTTTATTACTAATGTACCTGGTAAACTCCAGTATTTAATAAATGGTTCTTTTTGTCGCATTATTAATAATACTAAAAGACGATTTTGTTGGGTGTCAACTGAAAAAATTACATTATCTACTCTTACGTTAAAGTCTGCCTTATTATTTATAATTTCTCTGTGCTCGTTTTTTGCCATTGGTATAACTTATGCCGATATATATAATCTTTAATAGGAGGTGTAATGGTCATTTCGTCTCCTTGTTCACGATATGCAGATGAGGAAACATTTGGAACTTCTAGAAAAGCTATTTTTACTTCTGTACTTAGCTCCCTTAATTTCTGTAAATCTTCTTCTTCTGTTGTAATACCTTGGCGAGGTATTATTAATAATTCTACTTTCTGTAAAAGTTCTTCGATGTGATACCAACTTAGTAATTGTTTGACTAAATCTGAACCTACTACTAAGGTAAATTCTCCATCATTCCATTTTTTTATAGCAAGTTCAACAGTTTCTAAAGTACGACAACTACTTAATTCTTGATGTAGACAAATATTGTTTTGATTATAGTCAATATTTTCAATCAAAATTGATAACATTTTTGAGCGTTTATCTAAGAATGTTTGATGATTTTTTAAGGGATTATCTGATGCCCAAATTACTACTTTTTCAAAGTTTTTAGACAGCCATTTAATAATCGCTTGATGACCCTTTGTTGGTGGATCTGCACTAGTTCCAAATAAGGCTATTTTTGTCATTATTCTATATTTTTTTTAGATTAGATAAGTTTGTAAGTATTTAGTTATTAAATTCAGCTTTTCCTGTGTGATTTTAGTTGTCAGTTATCAATACTTCCTAATAAATTAGGCTCCTTGAAAACCGATTTTTTTTCATTCCTTTGGAAGGGCGGGCTTGAGACCTTAAGTCTGGTTTATGCTACGCAAACTGCTTTTAAATTTAATAACTAAAATCGGCTAGTTAATGACCTTTTTATTTGCCACGAAATACTCTCGCTACATAACTTTAATTCTCTTTGGAGGCTAATTCTTTGTTCCAAGATAAAAAGTTATATTATTTCTTATGTATTAATGCTACTATTAGAAGGTAGACAAAAAACTAGATGAATCACAGAGGTAAGTTAACTTATAAATAATGGTCAATAAATAGTATTTAGAAATATAAAATATAAGTATAGCAATCTTTTTAAGATTTAATATTATATCATGTCCAGTTTAATAGTTATTATTATATTATTAGAAATAATATAAGCAACATTATACTCATTGTTTACCTATTCTAGTTTGACGTCAGGTATATAATATAAGAGATTCAGTCTCAAATATAGGTTTAATTAATTTTGTGTACCTGCTTATATGACTGGCTGATTAACTCTCAAACTATTCAAATAATGTTTATCAGGTTTAATTATATAATACCCATGCTACCGAATTTGATATTACCAGATAGCAGTTGCTAAACGAGATACTAGATTTAATGTACAGAAGTTTTCGCGCTCTATGATATGAGGTACATTTAAGAAGAAGAATTTGATGATATAGTTATGAAATCATATCCAAAAGAACTCACCAGAAAAAAATAATGTTGCTGAAAGAACTTTTTGGTATCTAAATGGAACAGGTAAACCCCAAAACTACAAGCCATACGGGCATCTTATACTTTTTTCCTTTTATTCTCTCTCTTAACGTATCATTCATCCCATAAATATGCAATGCTTAATTTTTAAGAGCTGTTAGCTTGAGTTTTTTGTGTAAGTTGTTGTAATTTATGAGAAATTTTCATTGGTGGCAAAATAGGATTTTCTAAACTACGAGTTTCAGGTGGCAAACTAGCAACAGAAATAGCAGTACGTTTAGCGATCGCTTCTAGACTTTCTGATGTTTGCAGCATCTCCCCATTTTTAACTACTTGTATCATTAATTTTACAAAAGAATCAGTATGAGGTTCTGTTTGACTCAATACATCTTCAGCCATTAACCCCAAATAATCTTGTTTCAATTGACCATTTTCCAAATATCTATATATTTGTTTTCGACCAGGATAACTAACTTTTCCAGTAGTATTTTTCATCGCAGGAATACCATCTATTTCTACCAGTTTATAAACTCCATTCACAGGAACACCAGTTACCAACTTAGTACCAATACCATATCCATCAATACAAGCATTTTCCTTCTGAAGTCTAGCTATTTCCCACTCATCTATATCTCCACTAGCAAAAATCCTCACTTTTGGCAGTAGCGATCGCACCTTCTGGGACAATTCAACCAAATTTCCAGAATCTAACCTGACCCCACTTATCTGCATTTCACCCTGTTTAACTCGTCGTGCCAATAAACGAGTAGCTGATAAAGTATCATAAGTATCTATCAATAAAGTGGCTGTAGGGAAATATCGCTGAAAACTTTTAAAAGCATCCTCCTCACTACCTTCCACTGCAGATATTGCCATCACCAAAGAGTGAGCCATCGTTCCTACTGGTTTCCGACCTAATTTCAAGGCTGCCAAAACATTAGAAGTAGCATCCATTCCTCCTGCCAAAGCAGCACGAGCAGCCAAAACACTAGCTTGGGGACTAAATGCACGTCTTGTGCCAAATTCTAGTAATTTGGTGCTATTTCCAGCAATATCCCGCATTCTCGCTGCTTTTGTTGCTATCAGGGTTTGGTAATTCATTGTATTTAGTAGATATGTTTCTACCAACTGCCCTTGCCAAAGCGGTGCTTCTATCCGCAGTAGGGGTTGATTTGGAAAAATGGCTGTTCCCTCTTTCACCGCCCATACATTTCCAGTGAATTTAGCTTCTGCTAGTAAGGACCAAAATTCACTAGGGGCATTAGCAAAAATTCCCGTTGACTTTAAGGCGTCAATTTGCTCAGAGCTAAATCTAAATTTCTCGAGATAGTCTAATGCTTGTGCTAAACCCATAGCAATGAGATAGCCAAAACCTGTAGGTAGTTTTCGCACAAATAGCTCAAAACTAGCTTGTCGTTGGTCTATTTTTTCTCCAACATAGCAAGCTATCATTGTTAATTGATAGAGGTCTGTTAACAAGGTGTAATCTTCTGGAGATAGAGAAAGTTCTAGATATTCTTGTACCATTTAAAAATTCTTGGTAGTTAGGAAACCCGCAGTATTTTAGTTAAAGTCTGAAAAACGCACAATTTATAATTTTGGGCTCGTTTGCTATTTTACTTGAGTTCATTCATGGTTATTGACTGGAGAACTTCTTATTTATATGGCTGTTATTTTTATTATAGTTATTCTTACTATATTTGTCTACTGATGAGTTATTATTAAAGATAATAATGAGATTTATCACTAGTATTGAATGCTATCATAAACTACTCAAAGGGTGACCAAAATTTCTACAACTTTAAAAAAGTAATCCTACCCACCGAAAGTATCAGGACTGAAGCAAACAAGCCCAGAAACCAGATTTTTTTTGTAGATATTTATCGTACCATGAGTGAAACAAGAATGTAAGAATAATAAGGGCAATTAAAAAACTTGATAGGAGATGTATTTTTGACTAAAAAAATAAGTTATGAATTAAAAAATGGTATTGAAGCTATTTACAGCAGATGAGCAAGCAAATGACCTACAGGGTAAATGGTGAAAATATTGTAGTGCCATAACTTGCCCGCAATTTGTGTACCTGACTGGCAACGAGAGCCGCTGTATTTTGATTTCTGAGTCCTAACTTCTGATTTTTTACCGAAAAATTGGGTTGAAAACCTCTCGCGCTTATCAGGGGACTTTTAGTTGCTTTTAGTCCAATGTTATCCTGAATGTTAATTAACTAGTCGTGCACAGGCAGTCCGAGATACAAAATGAAAGCGGAGGCACCACTCCCATCCCCTGCTGGGAGGGGGCAAGAGTGGTTATAGTCTGCCCGAGAGGGGAGTGCGTGCTAAGTGTAAAACGTCAACTTAGCTTTAGACTTTGGCTGGCAAAAGCCTCCCGCCTAAAAGCTTGGGGAGGATGTCAAATTACATTTTGTAGCGTTTATAGGTTGGTTATAGCAGTCGCCAAGGCGGTTATGACATTCTTGCGCTTCTGAAATTTAGTAACAATAAGAATGTAGGGGCAAATGGCCATTGTCCTGTACCTCTAGCTTCTTCCCTTCTAACTTTAGCCATATAATCTAGTTTGAAGGTATGACTTGATCAAGAAGTATGACCTATTCTGAAGGTATAACTATTGTGTATAATCAAACTTACACAATGGGCTGTGGTTTGATAGACTAGCTTTATTAATTGAGCAGAATCATCCCCCAGGAAATTAGTATGGCTTTGGTTAATAGCATTGATGATTTGAGAGTTAACTGTATTTGTTGTAATATTTCTATTGTATACAAATTGTTCATTATATTATATTGAAGTTGAGGTTTTTGTGTCTCCTATTTAATGTCAAAATTTGTGCTGCTTTTCTATTATTAATTTAAATTGGAAAGTCAGCATTTTTATATGGAAACACATCTTAATTTTCCGGGGGTATGGAAATTATGTTAGGATGGAAATTTATTTTTAAAATTGCCAGAGTATTTAAGGAAAAAATTAGTCTTATGGTATTCTGTATTATGGGTAAATTATCCCACAAAAAAATTAATTACCTTATAGCATAGAAACTATTGTAAATAGAAACTATTGTAATAAGTTACTTTCTGGAGTAGGTCAGACAATTAATGTTTATATTGCCCTAAATTAACTCAATGATATTAAAGGCTTTGAGTTTATACATAATGCTAATATTAACAATAATGTATCTATCTATCTTTGAAAAAAATAGACACTTTAAGTTAAGTAAAAATGATTTATTTGAAATTAAAAATACATGAAGATAAAAGCAATACCAGTTTTGCTTAAACTTGGTATATTTGTGATGTTTACAGATAAAGTTACTGATCGATATATATGTGATACAAGTGGTAAAGTTAAACTATCATTAACTTTACGAGTAACTCAAACTACTATAAATATTTTGTCTGATTATAATTCTAATTTTCAGCATTCTGTATTGTCATAGAAATTTTTATACTCGTTAAATACAAAGTTCTATATTTTAGGAAACAAGAAAATGAAAAGACAACTGTACTTAGGCACCCAAATAAGAAACCGGGTTTATTGCTCTGATTATTGTTTTTCTGCAGTTTAGGGAAATTTCGTTTTATAATCAGGTTTCTGGGTAAGTCCTAGCTATATAAAACTTTGAATCAGAAAAAAAGTAGGAATTAAATGAACCTCATAAATAAATACATGAGATTCATTCAAAAAAACTTCACTAAGAAATTATCTAAATAAAAATGGCACAACAATCTGACAGCAATAATTCCGCTAACAAATCCAGTCCACAAATAGTAGCTTCTCGAACTTTTATTAACTGGTTAGAAACTGAAAAAATTAGTCTAGCATTTAGCACTTATAAAACTTCTAGATTACTTTTGCTAGGAGTTAATCCCCAAGGTGAATTTTCTGGCTTTGAGCGTTTGTTTAATCGTGCCATGGGATTATATGCTACTTCAGAACGATTATATATGAGTTCAAAATATCAACTGTGGCAGTTAGATAATGTTCTCCAAAAAGAACAATTTTACAATGGTTATGATAAACTTTATGTTCCCAGAATAGCTTATACAACTGGGGATTTAGATATTCATGATATTATTGTTGACAAGAATGACAGAATCATTTTTGTTAGTAGCTTATTGAACTGTTTAGCTACAGTTAGCCATAAAAATAGTTGTACTCCCTTATGGAAACCACCTTTTATTTCTGACATTATTAATGAAGACCGTTGTCACCTAAATGGTTTAGCAATGGTAGAAGGAAAACCTTCATATGTTACTTCTGTTAGTACTTCAGATGTAATTGATGGTTGGCGAGAAAGAAGAAGGGATGGTGGTTGTGTAATTGATATTGCATCAAACGAGATTATTATGAGTGGTTTATCCATGCCTCATTCCCCCAGATTTTATCAAGGAAAGTTGTGGTTATTGAACTCTGGAAAAGGTTTTTTTGGTGTAGTTGATTTAAATACGGGTAGGTTTGAACCGATAACTTTTTGCCCTGGTTTTTTGCGAGGTTTAGCTTTTTGGAAAAATTGGGCGATCGTAGGATTATCTAAACCCAGGGATAGAACTTTTTTGGGTTTAGAATTAGATGAAAATTTATTTGCTAAAGATGTGAAACCTCGTTGTGGTTTAATGGTAATTGATATTAATACAGGTAGTATAGTTGAATGGTTGCGCTTAGAAGGAGTAATTACAGAATTATACGACGTACAGATATTACCAGGAGTTCAACGACCAATGGCTTTAGGATTTCAAACAGATGAAATTAGTCGTCTGTTGACTTTGGACCCAATGGAATTTCTTTTGGAAAAAGAATAAGTAGTTTGTTAGAAAAATACAAATTTTTTTTACAAAGTGTGTAAATAGAGAAACTAATTTGCCAGAATATAAATAGATAATAGGGTACAAAAAAATCATGAAGGACATTTTATGGCATCAGCTTATGTTTTTTGTCTAGTTATTGGGGGAGTGTTTGTTGCACTTTCGGCATTTGCAGGTCTAGATGGTGTAGACTTTGATCAAGACTTTGAGGCAGACCTAGAAATAACTGACCAAGGAGATAAACAAGGTAATACCTCAATATATCAATATGGTCGGCGGCTATGGCTACCATTATTTAGTTTAAAATTTTGGACTTTTGGGAGTTGCTTTTTTGGCTTAACTGGAGTTTTATTACACTATCTTTCTCCCAACCTTTCACCAAAAATAATTGCTATTATTTCTATAATTGTTGGTATTTTATGTGGCACAATTATGGCATGGGTATTACATACTCTAAAAAATAGTCAGGTTAATAGTTTGGTGCGTAGTAATGATTTAGTCGGTCTTTGGGGAACGGTTGAGATTCCTTTTGATAGAAATAGTAAGGGAAAAATTAGAGTAAGTGTTAAGGGATCTGTGGTAGCATTTACGGCTTTTACTGAAGAAAACAGGGAGTTTACTAAAAAAGAAAAAGTATTTATAGTAGGAGTAGAAAATAGTAGGGTATTGGTAGTATCAGAAGATTCCCTAGCTAGATCTTATGATGAGAAATCTTAGAATTTTTTTGCTAAGAAACGAATCAAGATGAAAAATCAAACTCTAATGCTAGCTTATATATCAGTGGCAGTGAAAATATTTGGCGGGATGTTAATAGTATTTTTGTTGTGGATTTTTCGCTAAGGAAAAGTTATAAATAGTCTGGTTACTCCTCAAGGTTTGTTTGGTTTAACTTGCACTGTAAAAATTACATTTAATACTAATAGTAGGGGTAAAGTCAACCTAAATATTAAAGAATCTAGTCTTGAGTTAATTGCTCGTACAGAACAATCTAAATAATTTACTAAGGGGGAAAGAGTATTTATTATTAAGTATGGAAAATAATTAGGTATGGGTGGTTTAAAAATCATCTTTTTACTACAATAAATAAAAATGAGTAGTTAATGATACTAAATTGTCATTTTAAAAAATTGATAATTTATTTCAAAATAAGTTATTCAGGAAATATAGCTCATGCAAAATAGATTTTTAGAGTCAGAAATAAACAAAATACAAACTGTAGAAATAGCACAAGCTCCTAATGTAATAGATGGTAGTCAAACTGATAATTTGAAAGGTGAAAATTCTACTTTACCCATAGCTCTATCTATATTTGGAGTATTAATACTCATCTGGTTTATCAATACATTTATACAAATTTGTAAACCTAATGAAATTCTAATTTTATCCGGTCGTAAACGTCGACTTAAAGGAGGACAAACAGTTGGTTATCGCGTAATCTTTGGTGGCAGAGCAATTCCCATTCCCATTCTGGAAACAACTAAAACCATGGACTTGCGAACAATGCCAGTGCCGGTGGAAGTGCGCAATGCCTATTCCAAAGGAGGTACTCCATTAAATATTCAAGCTATCGCTAATATTAAAGTTTCGAGTGATCCGAAAATAGTAGGCAATGCTATAGAAAGATTTCTCGAACGCGATCGCTCAGAAATTACCCGTGTTGCCAGAGAAACCTTAGAAGGAAACCTGCGAGGTGTTGTTGCTACTCTTACCCCAGAACAATTAAATGAAGACCGTCTCCAATTTGCCGAACGTATTGCCGAAGATGTAAGTCGCGACTTAATTAAATTGGGTCTACAACTCGATATCCTGAAAATTCAAAGCATTTCTGATGACGTAGACTACCTAAACTCCATCGGTCGCAAACAAATTGCTATGGTTCGCCGAGATGCAGAAATTGCTGAATCTAATGCTCAAGCAGAAGCAGACCAGGTAGAAGCAGAGTCCAAACGAGAGTCAGAAATTGCTAAAACTCAGGCAGCTACATTGATAGTTCAGAAAGAAAACGAACTTCGTAAAATCAAAGCTGAATTGGAACAGCAAGCGCGTTCGGAAGAAGAACGAACTATAGCAGCAGGCAAAGAAGCTAGAGCGAGAGCAGAACAATTATTGCAAACATTTCGCGCCGAATTAGAAAGGTTACGTCTGGAAGCAGATCAAGTCTTGCCAGCAGAAGCGCAAAGGGAAGCTAAAGAATTATTAGCTAAGGGAAATGCCACTTCACTCTCGGAAAATGCTAAAGCTGAAGCTTTAGTTAACGATATACTTTCGTTAGTTTGGCAAGAGACTGGTAAGGATGCTGCTGAGTTATTCTACTTACAGCAGATTAGCATGATTTTGCGGGAGTCTGCTAAGATTCCAGGGCAAGTTAAACTGGAAAATATTAATGTTATTGATAGTGGGGATGGTAAGTCGATCGCTAGTTTAATAAATGCCTATCCGGAAATCTTCCGCCAGTTCCTCAAAAATGTTAATCAAACTCTTGGCATTGATGTAACAGGAAATTTAAGCAGTCATAATAGTAAAAAAGTTGAATTTATGGGAACTCAAAAATAGAGTTTTTTTTATTTGATAATTTGCTTCATAAACCTTGATAATAGGTATTTTTTACAAGCAGTTTCAATGAAAAAAATGGTTGTATTTATAGAGATGAAAAATAAACTTTATTTAACTATCTTGCTGTCAGTAAGTATATTAAAGGTACTAAAATTTACAGCACTTTTAAGGAGAGTAAGGTACAGTTTAATACTATTCTCTATTCCCTATTAGGCCAAGAATATAAATTACTAAATAAAGTTGAAGCTAACACTATTGGGTGAGGAGAGAGTACTCATAATTCAGAATAAATAGTTAAAATATTCCTTTTTAATCCAAGGTAAATCTGATTAAATTACCTTAAACAGTAACACAAAATTAATTACACTTATATGTGATACTGAACTTTTTGTACTATAAAAATTAGTCAAACTAGACTAGGTAAACAATGAGTGTAATGCTGCTGAATTAATCCCCGATTATTTATAAAAATTATTTTTTCAGCCTTGGTATTACTAACTAAAATTACGGAGTCAAAAAATAATGGAAATCATATTAGCATTACTGGCAGTTTTCGGATTAGGCTCTGGTGCGGGTCTCTTTGTAATTCGCAATCTTTATTACATTTGCCAACCAAGTGAAGTCCTAATTTTTGCTGGTAGTCGTCACCGTGTTGGAGACAGCAAGCAAAAAGTGGGATATCGTTTAGTAAAAGGTGGTAGTAGTGTTCGTGTACCTCTATTAGAACAAGCTTTTCGCATGGACTTGAGTAATATGATTATTGAACTCAAGGTTAATAATGCTTATTCTAAAGGTGGTATTCCCCTGACAGTGGAAAGTGTGGCAAATATCAAAGTAGCTGGGGAGGAACCTACGATTCATAATGCGATCGAACGGTTGCTAGGAAAATCTCGCCAGGAGATCGAAAAACTAGCTCAGGAAACTCTAGAGGGAAATTTGCGCGGTGTTTTAGCTTCTTTGACACCGGAACAGGTGAATGAGGATAAAATTGCTTTTGCAAAAAACTTACTAGAAGAGGCAGAAGACGACTTAGAAAAGTTAGGTTTGGTATTAGATACTCTGAAAATTCAGAATATTTCCGATGAAGTGGAATATCTTTATTCTATTGGTCGTAAGCAACAGGCGGAACTTGTACGAGATTCTCGCATCGCTGAAGCTAAAAGTCAGGCTGAATCAATTATACAGGATGCAGAAAACCAGAGAAATACTGCTCTCAAAAAGATTGAAGCTGAAATTGAGATTGCTCATGCAGATGCAGAAAAACGGATTCAAGATGCGATAACGAAACGGGAAGCTGTGGTAGCTGAGGCAGAAGCAGAGATAGGAGCAAAAGTAGCACGAACTAAGGCTGAGGTAGCGGTACAGCACGAGCAGATCAAACAAGTAAAACAAAGGTTACAGGCGGATGTGGTGGCTCCGGCAGAAGCTGAATGTAAGCAGGCGATCGCTCGGGCTAAAGGAAATGCTGCTGCTATTGTGGAACCAGGGAAGGCACAAGCTGAGGGTATTCGCAAGTTGGCGGAATCTTGGAAAGCAGCAGGTGCAAATGCACGGGATGTTTTTCTGTATCAGAAGTTGGAAGAGTTGCTAAAGATTATAGTGTCTACTGTCCCTGAGGTTGAGGTAGATAATGTGACTGTAATTAATGCTCAAAGTGGGAGCAATGCTACAAAAATGGCTGCTTTCTTTGAGGAGTTAAAGCAAACTGCTGGTATTGATATACCTGCTACTGTGGAAAATCTGACAGCAGGGAGGGATACATCGCAAATTACTAGTCAGAAGTCAACGGATTAAGAAGTTAAATTGTTGTGTAGCAGAGAAGATGCTAGCGCTACATATAACTAGATACAAAAAATGATACTTTGTAGGGACGTTGCATAAGGACGTCCCTAATTTGTGGTTTACTAATTATAAAAAGTGTTGTCAAAATCTGTTACAGGACACCATTTTCAATCTGTTAATATAGTAAGTGTTTGAATTATTAGTGATCGCCTTTTAATGTAGATTTTTCTTTTCTTCAAGGGTAAAAGAATTAAAGGTACCAGCATTATATTTACGACTGTTACTGACTTCCAAGTAGGCGCTTAGGAAATTTTGCTAATATCAAAAGTATTAATTTGATACAAATTGAGACATATTTGTGGAGCTTGTGCCTTAGTAGTCCAGTCCGAGCTTTTTGTCTGTATTCACTAGGTTGTAATATAGTTTTGTACCTCAAATTTCTGGAAGCAATGGGGAAAAATGACAAACAGGTTCACCAAAAGGTAAGGGTACGCATTTGAGGGATAATTTTCCGAAATCCTCGTAATAGGGGAAATGCTTGATGTTCTGCATAAGCAATAACAACTGTTGCTAATAGTGCAGCAAAACCTCGTATTGCTCCTATATAATGTTGTCACGGGCTTGGAATCAATAAGTTTACTAGAGGTATGAATATAAATAATCCTGCTGAATTGGAAACTCAACCCATAAACACAGATAATGGGAATATCTATGGGTCAAGGAAATGGTGATTATTGAAAGTTTTCAGACTGTGTAATCATAAAATATTTATTCATGCTAATTTGACTTACAACACTTTTCTTCCCTTGTGAGGTAAAGTAATGGTAATGAGTGAGTCTATAAAATAATGTATCAGAGGCGATCGCTAAAGTTAAAGTAATAACTGAGTGATTTTGTTAAAATCAAATTCAGAAGAAGCTATTTGCTCAACTTCTAGGTTGAAAAGATAGATCTAAAAACTATCAAATTGTTCTTGAGATTGGACTTGCCAAAAGAAATGCGGTTTCTGAATTCTACCGCATAAGTCCTGGAAATTTTGAAGTTTGAAATTGCTTCGGACGGAAATCTGTTAGTTTTCCTTAGTCCTGTCTCTCCTAATGATTATCCGCATGTTCAAATTCATAAACATAAAACAGTCTGATCAACTGTTGCAATTTATATCCACTAAAAGCAAATAAAGCTGCACCTCCTAAAGCAAACCAAAACCCTAGTGGAGGAAGTGGAAAACCTGAAACCGATGTTCCCGTTTCAGTTATCGTTGCTGTTGCTACTTGAATAGCGATCGCCCGCGCATCAATAATTATACCCAAACACAGACACAAAACCGCCACAACATAAGTCAAAATCTTGAAGCGATTAATGTTTTTGAGTGCATTTTGACAAACCATACAATTTTTTGTGTGAGTTTCCCACACATCAAAAAGCTTACGTCTGTCATATTCTGGTGTTGGTAGTTCAGGGTTACATTCTTTACTCCAGGGTATCCCACCTCCAGCACGTTTCTCTAACCATTTGCGGAAAGTAATAACCATTTTATCTTGGGGGTTAGGTGTATAGACAGCATCCAGGTATTTTTCTTCCTGTTTATTTGCCAAAATTTTCTCTTGGTAATGGAGAAAGACTAAATCTTGATGTAAAAATAGAGGACCTAACAGATGATTCAACCATTCAGGCATAGGTAAACCAAAGAATGCTAGACCTTTACCTCGCTTTCCTTGCTCGTCCTTTACAAATACCTGGCATCCAATGGTACGACACCAACCAGGGCGAGAGGGGCTAGCATACAAAGCGAAAATGGATTTTCCCCCATTCTCAAGTTCAGAGACAATTCTCATGTGACAGGGTGGTTGAAAATCATGGATAGCTTGTTTGACACCAGGTGTATTTATTGGTTGGATTTTAAAGGAGAAGCCTTCCTGGGTAGAAAATTCCCTAACTCGAATCATGTCATAATATTTATTATCAGTATACCTACTACCCATAAGTCCGTGGTGTGAAACGGGAACATGAGCAGGATCTGAAACATTTTCCATAAAGAAATCCCAGCCGTAAGGAAGTTCCCGCATATTCCAAAATTGTTTGACAACTCTGTCTGATGGATTTTCCAATTCAGGAACAACCCTAGGTTCCCGTAACTGACTTTCTGCTTGAGCTTGTTCTCCTGACTCTGGCTACACCCAAAGCAAACCTTGACGTTCCTGGGTGGGATAGACAGTTGCACAAGATTTACTATTGGCACAATGTTTGGCTTCAGTTTCTTTGTCTTTAGACTGAGGAATGCTGACACATTTTCCCTCAGAGTTAAACCGCCAAGCGTGGTATGCACACAATAAAGTGCCATCTGACTCTACCCTACCTTCGGACAAAGGAACAAGTCGGTGAGGGCAAACATCTTCAAAACAAGACCATTTTCTGCCACTATCCCGCCACAGAAGTAGATTTTTCCCTAGTAACTGGAATGGAAATGGCCGAGATGGGTCAGTGTGGTTCACAACTGCAACTGGATACCATTGTTTTGTCCACTGGAATGTTTTTGTTTCTATTTTTTCTTGAATGTCTTGTTAAAAAAATTTTTCTGTTACCATGGTTAGTTCTTATTTTAGAAGTTTCAGTCTACTAGAAATGAATCCAGATGTTATTCCACCCAAAAGTTATTATACAAATAATTTGATGTCTTTTTTTTGCCCTGATTAAATTTTTGATTTACATGACTTATCCACGGGTAATCTATTTCTGTGATGACGAGGGACAGGCTTCGGGTGGCGGTCTATCAGCATAGTTATATCAAGCAAATCTCACTGGTTGAAAAGCTAGTCAAAAGCTATATATAGGAGGAGATTTGCCAAATAATATGAAGAATGCTTCAACTAAAAGAAACCCTCCATTTAGTTGAAAAATAGTTCTAGTGCGATAGCAAATAATATTAGAAAAAAGGTAACTCTTATTAATTTTAATTAGTCATAAAAAATCAACAATTGTACAGTGTATTAATCTTTGAGATGGCTTGAATTCATTTTTTATAATAGGGTAACTTATGATAATTTAGCCTCATTAAATTTTCTACCCATTCTTGGATAAAACCATCATAAAATATCTAAGAAAAAACATATAATTCAAGCCAAAAGCTACTATACTCTCAAGCAGTTTTCTATTTGACTTGGACTATTATTCAGTTAAACCTGTAAAAACTTTGATACATCTATTTTCCAGCTTGCTTGTCACCCCGTGAGATGAGACATACCTTTACCTCTTTTTTCTGGTGAAATAGGAAAAATATCTTCAAATAACTTCCATTCTATGTTACTTAATTCTTAAATCTACCTGGCATTTTCTTTCAATTTACATATACTTAGTAACGCTTATCATAATATCATCGTTTTAGTATTAGTGGGATAAATTCATATTTCAAACTCCTTACCTTTTTCTCAGATGTACTTTCACCTCTATGCGACGGTTACGTTGTCTATTAGTCTGAGAGTCATTTTCTGCGATGGGGCGAGACTCTCCATAACCAATAGCTAACAGACGATAACCCTGACCTAATTTTTTTGATAAATATTCTGCTATTACTTCAGCTTGTAAAAATGACTTTTCTAGATTGACTTTTGCTTTTCCTCTATTATCAGTATAACCAGAAACGCTAATTATTACATCTTGATAATTTCTCAATTCACGAATTAAATTATCTACAATAACTCTGCCATCAAAACGAATTTTATTACTACCCGACTCAAACAAAATATCGCTAGGAAGAGTCACCATGTCAGCTTTAGTCAAAACTGGTGAAGAATATTGATTTCTCTGTTTATTTTTATTTGCAGAAGGGGGAGCAGCTAACTCTTGAGCAATTATATTTAACCTGGTTTCTAGATCTATATCACCTCTAGTGATATTTAGTTTATTTTCTATAGCTGTAGTACGAACAATAAGAGTTTTGAGCTGTGCTTGTAATTGTTTCAGTTCTGTTTCTAACTCAATTTTTTCTGCCTCAGTGAGTTGAACGCGGGGTTTTATAGTTTCTAAAATAGGTGCAGGAGGAGTAGTTGAAA
Source organism: Trichodesmium erythraeum IMS101 (assembly GCF_000014265.1). Taxonomy (NCBI): domain Bacteria; kingdom Bacillati; phylum Cyanobacteriota; class Cyanophyceae; order Oscillatoriales; family Microcoleaceae; genus Trichodesmium; species Trichodesmium erythraeum. Next base: position 480,873 of record NC_008312.1, on the reverse strand, counting down.
CTAGGGGCAACTGTTTTTCAGATACTCTACTCTTAAAATTATTAAGGAGTTTTTCTGCTATGGGTACCTTTTGAGAAGTAGAGGGATATTGAAAAGCGATCGCCATTCCCAGCACCCAGGAAAAACTGCTAGCTATCCCAAGCACTAACAAGCGAAATATCAAGGATAGTATTAACACACCTATCCCCGGAGAATTAGGGGGAATTCGATCAGGAGACAATTTACTCACAGTTTTTTTATTGGCGATATTTTTAATTTAGCTTTAGATCTGATTTTGGGAAAATTAGTTTTTTAAGTATAAGTTTTGAGGAAAAAAATTCCTCTTTCATAATTTCTTCCTCACTTTACCCAACCCTTTTTTTCCCTACTCCTGACTCCTGACTCCTACTCAAAAAACTTAATGTTGGCAAAAATACCAAATGATTTCTATATATCAGTCGCCATTACTAAGACAGACATTTTCACAGCTCTCAAATTTAATTGATGCTGCTAGTTTAACATCTGACTTCAGCTATATTTACCAGGGTTCTACTTCTACGAAACCTTGTTTGGTAAACAACACCTTAAACTCAGTCGTAGATTGATTATTATCTCGACTTAGTGCTTGTTGGTTTAATAGATCTGGCAGAGGAACTTTATCCACTTCATCAGCCGCAGTAGAACTTATTGGTTTGTACCCAATAATAGAACCATCGGCAGCGACCTTGACACGATAAATCAAATTTGTGTTTATTTCTGTTCTCCAATTATTATTAATTGTTTTAGATAGTAAATTCTGTAATCTTTCAATCTCTTTTGCATCAGTAATTTCTGAACTGGTAGTTAAAGATGACTCTAAATTTTTTTCAGATAGTTTCTTTTCATATGAATTATTAGTAGTTGACTCGGGAGAATATTCCCGACTTTTCGGGGTGGGAGTCTGATTAAAACCCGGTTCTGGGGTACCGGTAGGGGATGTCTCTAAATTATCTACGCTCTCGCTATCATTTGATTTTGGTTGAGGATCTTTGGGACGTTGTATTTCTGGAATAGGTATAAAGAATAAAGCTAATGCTGCTATTGCTAGCCCGGAGACTCCCACAGCAGCAGGCATAACCTTTGAAGCTAGAGGTTCCCCTGAGTTGGCCAGCTTTCGGGAAACAGGTATGAGTGACAAAGAAAAATCTGGTAAAGTTAGAGTATCAGCTATAAATTGGTCGATCGCCTCAACAAGATCAAATAATTCAACTGTGGTTAAGTCAATAATTCTTTCTGGTTGTTGGTGTTTTTTAGGGGAAATATTGCTATCAGAAAGTGTTAATCTGTGTACATTGGCATCTATTTTTTGTAAGTGCAGTAACTCTGGACTCTGACTATGGTGTTTAGGGCTAGATATTCCACTCAGAAATTCCTGAGTATAGCTACTAACTTCTCTCACCAAACTTTCAAAAAAATCTCGTCCTCCAGTCAATGGTGACTCTTGGCCATGAAGATGACATTCAGCACTCATTAATGTAGATAATACCTGCCCTTGCCCTGGACTTAAATTAAGAGTTTCTCCAGTATCACTCCAGCCTTGCAAAATCAATTTGCAGTTAGGTAAACTATACTGACGTTTAATAGTCATTGCATTTCTGCTCCATAAAACTGTTACAAAAGGTCATATTGTGACAATTTGATCTGTAATTTCCTCATCCAAAAACTATTGGCAATACTGATGAAATTTTGCTATGGCAATTATTCAATACTTTTATTTAGAAGGTTATTAACCATAATATTCTTTTTGATTTTGAGCAAAGATTTTTGTGCGGTACATCCAGTAATTCAAACAAGAGAATACCACTAAAGCTATCAAGCTAGAGTAGATAACTATAAATGTTAAGTTAATCACAAGTAAAGAGGAAATAACTTCTATACAAATTAAACCTATCAGGATATTGGCAATGGTTTCTCTAGGTAACAGGTTACAACATATTGCCCCCAGAGGTGCCCCAACAACAACCACTGGAATAGCTGCAAACCAATAACTACGCACTGGGTCGATAAAATCCTGAAAGACAAAGACCTGTAAAATAAATCCAGCTATAGCATTAACTGCCATGAGAATGACAGAAGTGGGGGTAGCAACCTTTTCGCAAAGGCCAAACAAAACTACCATTACAGAAAACGTAAATACATCAATTCCACTACCAACTAAACCACTCATAACTCCTCCGAGAAAACCAACTATTAACCAAATTCTCTGCTCTTTCACTCTCCAAACTGGCATGACTTGATACAATTCTCTTGGCTTTTGGTTTAATTTTAATAAGGTAATAGCAAAGCTGGTCAGCATAACAGTAAAAGACATTTTAATCACATCAGGGGGGACAAAAGGCGCTAAAAAGGCTGAACCTACAAATACTCCTAAAAAGCCACCCAGACTTCCCCACAAAATTACTCGTAGTTCTACTTTAATTCCAGTTAAAAGAATGGTAGTGGCAGCAGCAGTCATACCTACACTTTGAATGGCAAGGGAGAATATTTTAGCATCAGAAGGTGGAATGTGTAGAATTTTGGTAAAAACTGGAAATGCCACAGCTCCTCCTCCCAAGCTTGTACCCCCAGCTATAGCTGACCCAAAGACCATTGTTAAGGCTATTTCCCAATTATTTAGTAAATAGGAAAATGCTTCTGTTGCTCCTAGTAAGATTATGTACTCCAGACTAAGAGTGCAATGGATATTAAAACTGTATTTTGAGAAACTAATACTTTTAATTTGGTATTCAAATCCTGGTACCTCTTAAAATATCGTAATATATATTATCTTTTTTTTATGATCAACTTAGCTATCTAGCTAGCCAGGTTTTGTTAGTTCTCTCCCAAATAGTTGGGAAGCTTTAGACAAATTCATCCCTGGACAGGGATAGGCTATATGAACAACTAATGTGTTTTGATCATTGCTTTTTTTGAATTTTCTTTACAATTTTTATTATATTAATATATTTTGATTAATTTTTTGTCAATTATTAATCCCAAATTAGGCTAGCTACTATTCTATTTTTTGTAGTGGTTTGTCGGTAACCAGTCGGCTAAATTTCTGAGTTTACTATTAGAAAAATATGGGGCATACTTTAGTAAATCTTGATTACAGAAAAAATTAGGTTTAAAGTTGGCTAATCATAGGAAGGCAAAGAATTTTTTAGATACTCCAGGGGGTAAGCATTGAAGGGTAGGGAGCTAATAAAAAGGGAAAGCTCTTGAGTATTGTAGAGAAATGAATTCCACCAGATATTCCAAAAGAGAGAAAAGACTAAGAATTACTGTCGGTGAATGCTCTAGTTGAACTCGTTGGACAATAGTAACAAGTAATAGAAAAACTGAATAAAAATCCTCAAATCTCATTATTGCTAACCTCTAGTGGCCTGGGCCAGCCCTGAGAAAAAGCCCCACTTAAGAAGGAACTGGACTACAGCTATGGAAAAACAGAAGGGCAACTGGGACACCCAGAAAGGACGAGAAGAGTATTTGGAGGGGTCAACCTAACCCAAGTAAAGGAACGATAATTTGATGATCTACACAAAAAAAATTACCTAAGCTCTATATCATTTGAGTTCTTTCACAAAAATTATGGACTTAATTTATGATGACTGAATAAATCTGAAAATCGTTGATTTCTTATTCAAAGAGAGTGATAATTTTTTATTATTATATATTCATTTAGTTATAAGGAAAAATAGTTAAACAGACTGAAAAAAAAAAGTACAAAAAAAGAGAAAAAGCTGCTTTTAAGAGGGTAGAAAGGTTATTACTAAAAAAAGTAATTGCGATCGCGCTGCTAAAGGTTATTCTATCCAAGTTGTGGAAGTTTCAGAAAGTTTGGCCATCACTTGTCCTAGATTAAATCTTCTTTTGTAGTGGCCAAAATTTACCCTCAATATAGTTAGGCAATTTTTGATCGCTCCTGACCTAGAATATTTCTATTTGATCAATATTTTTGGGTGGTCAACACAGGGAAATAATGCTCCTATAAAATACTTTTCTTTTGACAGAATTTTAGATTTTCTTGCTGATCTGTAAACTTGCTCTGCACCAGCCGACTCTGGGTGACGGCCTGTGTCGTTTTGCAGTTACTTTTAAATCTCCTGATTTTTTATAGTTATCCCAACTTATTCGATGTAAAAATACATATTGCTCTATACAACTTGCACAAGGTTTTGCTCCAAATTCTGTGTTTTTTTTAGTTTTTCCTCTCACTATTGGACGTATGTGAAGTTTATTTAAAATTACTATTATATCATTTATTTGTTATTTTATTTGTAATTTTATATCTATTTTTGTTGAGAATATACTTCATATTATGTCCAAAAAAGTAATGCAATTGTCTATTTTTTAGACTTTCTAGACTGACACCTTTCTCTATTAGCAATACTTTTATGAATATTTTTTCTAAAATTAGTAATATTGAGATAAATTAAAGTTTCAAAAAAGTGGCTATAACTAGCAAATATCTAGCAGGTAAAGTACAATTAAAATTATATTAACAGAATATTTTTAACATGAACACAGTTGATTATCTAAGAATTAGTCTGATAGATCGTTGCAATTTTCGGTGTCAATATTGTATGCCAGAAGGTGCAGAAATAGATTATATCTTAAAACAAGATTTGTTAACTGATAATGAGTTATTAAGTCTGCTTAAAGAGGTGTTTATTCCTGTAGGTTTTACTCGGTTTCGCTTGACTGGAGGCGAGCCTTTATTACGTCCTAATGTTATAGGTTTGATTGAGGCGATCGCTTCTTTTCCTGAAACAAAAGATTTATCTATGACTACTAATGGTTTTTTACTATCAAAGATGGCAAAAGATTTATATAAAGCTGGTTTAAGAAGAATTAATATTAGTTTAGATACTCTTGATTCAGATACTTTTAATTTAATTATTGGAAATAAAAATCGTAGTCATTGGCAGCTAGTTTGGAATGGTATTCAAGCGGCTTATGAGGTTGGTTTTGATCCTTTAAAGATTAATGTAGTTATTATTCCTGGGGTTAATGATCATGAAGTTTTAGATTTAGCTGCTTTAACTATTAACCGTAATTGGCATATTCGATTTATTGAATTTATGCCTATAGGTAATGATAAATTGTTTGATAATAAGGGTTGGATTTCTTCTGAAGAATTAAGGCAAATAATTAGGAAAAAATGGGGGCTAACAGAGTCTTTTGTCCCGGGAAATGGACCGGCGGATATATTTCAAATTCCTGGAGCAAAAGGAACTTTAGGGTTTATTAGTCAGATGTCTGAATGCTTTTGCGATCGCTGTAATAGAATGCGTCTTTCTGCAGATGGATGGTTAAGACCTTGTCTATTAAATGAAATCGGTCAAATAGATTTAAAAAGTAGTTTGCGTAATGGAATTTCTGTGGAAGAGTTACGGCAGCAGGTGGAATATTTATTAGGTCTAAAACCAGAAATTAATTTTAAGCAAAGAGAGTCTGGCACTACTGGAATTTATAGTCGAACTATGTCACAAATTGGTGGTTAATATCCTCCCGAGGCTGCTCCTATGAGGCAGCACGGGATTCCCTAATATGACTTTTCAAGACTTTCTATTTATTAGTATATTTACCTCTTTTTTCCACTCCTTCAATACCTCATAATTAAATGATTTTTCTCCTTTTGTAAAAGTTTATATCCTAACCTAAAATCTGGATTTTTAAACCTAATATTTGAGAGAATATATTAATACTTAAAAACCCTCAATTTCTCCCGAATAATCTCCTGTTAATGCTCTTGCTAAACCTCAATAAAACTGAGTTTTTTTTATTATTAGGCTCCAGTTTAACGGCTTTTTCACAGGCAAAAATTATATCTTGAGCCTGATTATTTAAGCTGCAAAAAAAATATAAGTATCCTAAATTACTCGTATCTATTTCGACATCTGAATCTAATTTTTGTGCTTGATTATAAAGATTCATTGCTGGTTCCATTTTTCCCTATTTTGCTAATTTTTTACCTTCTTTTACCTTGGCAGGAGCAGCAAATTTGTTGGCTACAAGTTGAGGGTCTGTTTCTCTGGTTTTTGTATTAGTATCAAGGTCAATTTCTGGTTCTAGTTCTAGAGATTTTTTGAAGATAGAAATTGCTGGTTCCATTTTTCCCTATTTTGCTAATTTTTTACCTTCTTTTACTTTGGCAGGAGCAGCAAATTTGTTGGCTACAAGTTGGGGGTCTGTTTCTCTGGTTTTTGTATTAGGAACGAGGTCAATTTCTGGTTCTAGTTCTAGAGGTTTTTTGAAGATAGAAATTGCTGGTTCCATTTTTCCCTATTTTGCTAATTTTTTACCTTCTTTTACTTTGGCAGGAGCAGCAAATTTGTTGGCTACAAGTTGGGGGTCTGTTTCTCTGGTTTTTGTATTAGTATCAAGGTCAATTTCTGGTTCCAGTTCTAGAGATTTTTTGAAGATAGAAATTGTCTGTTTTATTTTTCCCTATTTTGCTAATTTTTTACCTTCTTTTATTTTGGCAGGAGCAGCAAATTTGTTGGCTACAAGTTGGGGGTCTGTTTCTCTGGTTTTTGTATTAGTATTGAGGCCAATTTCTGGTTCTAGTTCTAGAGATTTTTTGAAGATAGAAATTGTCTGTTTTATTTTTCCCTATTTTGCTAGTTTTTTACCTTCTTCTACTTTGGCATAAGCAGCAAATTTGTTGGCTACAAGTTGGGGGTCTGTTTCTCTGGTTTTTGTATTAGTATCAAGGTCAATTTCTGGTTCTAGTTCTAGAGGTTTTTTGAAGATAGAAATTGCTGGTTCCATTTTTCCCTATTTTGCTAATTTTTTACCTTCTTTTACTTTGGCAGGAGCAGCAAATTTGTTGGCTACAAGTTGGGGGTCTGTTTCTCTGGTTTTTGTATTAGTATCAAGGTCAATTTCTGGTTCCAGTTATAGAGCTTTTTTGAAGATAGAAATTGCTGGTTCCATTTTTCCCTATTTTGCTAATTTTTTACCTTCTTTTACTTTGGCAGGAGCAGCAAATTTGTTGGCTACAAGTTGGGGGTCTGTTTCTCTGGTTTTTGTATTAGTATCAAGGTCAATTTCTGGTTCTAGTTATAGAGCTTTTTTGAAGATAGAAATTGCTGATTCCATTTTTCCCTATTTTGCTAATTTTTTACCTTCTTTTACTTTGGCAGGAGCAGCAAATTTGTTGGCTACAAGTTGGGGGTCTGTTTCTCTGGTTTTTGTATTAGTATCAAGGTCAATTTCTGGTTCTAGTTCTAGAGCTTTTTTGAAGATAGAAATTGCTGGTTCCATTTTTCCCTATTTTGCTAATTTTTTACCTTCTTTTACTTTGGCAGGAGCAGCAAATTTGTTGGCTACAAGTTGGGGGTCTGTTTCTCTGGTTTTTGTATTAGTATCAAGGTCAATTTCTGGTTCCAGTTCTAGAGATTTTTTGAAGATAGAAATTGTCTGTTCCATTTTTCCCTATTTTGCTAATTTTTTACCTTCTTTTACTTTGGCAGGAGCAGCAAATTTGTTGGCTACAAGTTGGGGGTCTGTTTCTCTGGTTTTTGTATTAGGATCGAGGTCAATTTCTGGTTCTAGTTCTAGAGGTTTTTTGAAGATAGAAATTGCTGGTTCCATTTTTCCCTATTTTGCTAATTTTTTACCTTCTTTTACTTTGGCAGGAGCAGCAAATTTGTTGGCTACAAGTTGGGGGTCTGTTTCTCTGGTTTTTGTATTAGTATCAAGGTCAATTTCTGGTTCCAGTTCTAGAGATTTTTTGAAGATAGAAATTGTCTGTTCCATTTTTCCCTATTTTGCTAATTTTTTACCTTCTTTTACTTTGGCAGGAGCAGCAAATTTGTTGGCTACAAGTTGGGGGTCTGTTTCTCTGGTTTTTGTATTAGTATCAAGGTCAATTTCTGGTTCCAGTTCTAGAGATTTTTTGAAGATAGAAATTGTCTGTTTTATTTTTCCCTATTTTGCTAATTTTTTACCTTCTTTTACTTTGGCAGGAGCAGCAAATTTGTTGGCTACAAGTTGGGGGTCTATTTCTCTGGTTTTTGTATTAGTATTGAGGTCAATTTCTGGTTCCAGTTCTAGAGGTTTTTTGAAGATAGAAATTGCTGGTTCCATTTTTCCCTATTTTGCTAATTTTTTACCTTCTTTTACTTTGGCAGGAGCAGAAAATTTGTTGGCTACAAGTTGGGGGTCTGTTTCTCTGGTTTTTGTATTAGTATCAAGGTCAATTTCTGGTTCCAGTTCTAGAGATTTTTTGAAGATAGAAATTGTCTGTTTTATTTTTCCCTATTTTGCTAATTTTTTACCTTCTTTTACTTTGGCAGGAGCAGCAAATTTGTTGGCTACAAGTTGGGGGTCTGTTTCTCTGGTTTTTGTATTAGTATCAAGGTCAATTTCTGGTTCCAGTTCTAGAGATTTTTTGAAGATAGAAATTGCTGGTTCCATTTTTCCCTATTTTGCTAATTTTTTACCTTCTTTTACTTTGGCAGGAGCAGCAAATTTGTTGGCTACAAGTTGGGGGTCTGTTTCTCTGGTTTTTGTATTAGTATCAAGGTCAATTTCTGGTTCCAGTTCTAGAGGTTTTTTGAAGATAGAAATTGCTGGTTCCATTTTTCCCTATTTTGCTAATTTTTTACCTTCTTTTACTTTGGCAGGAGCAGCAAATTTGTTGGCTACAAGTTGGGGGTCTGTTTCTCTGGTTTTTGTATTAGTATCAAGGTCAATTTCTGGTTCCAGTTCTAGAGATTTTTTGAAGATAGAAATTGCTGGTTCCATTTTTCCCTATTTTGCTAATTTTTTACCTTCTTTTACTTTGGCAGGAGCAGCAAATTTGTTGGCTACAAGTTGGGGGTCTGTTTCTCTGGTTTTTGTATTAGTATCAAGGTCAATTTCTGGTTCCAGTTCTAGAGGTTTTTTGAAGATAGAAATTGCTGGTTCCATTTTTCCCTATTTTGCTAATTTTTTACCTTCTTTTACTTTGGCAGGAGCAGCAAATTTGTTGGCTACAAGTTGAGGGTCTGTTTCTCTGGTTTTTGTATTAGGAACGAGGTCAATTTCTGGTTCCAGTTCTAGAGCTTTTTTGAAGATAGAAATTGCTGGTTCCATTTTTCCCTATTTTGCTAATTTTTTACCTTCTTTTACTTTGGCAGGAGCAGCAAATTTTTTGGCTACAAGTTGGGGGTCTGTTTCTCTGGTTTTTGTATTAGTATCAAGGTCAATTTCTGGTTCCAGTTCTAGAGGTTTTTTGAAGATAGAAATTGCTGGTTCCATTTTTCCCTATTTTGCTAATTTTTTACCTTCTTTTACTTTGGCAGGAGCAGCAAATTTGTTGGCTACAAGTTGGGGGTCTGTTTCTCTGGTTTTTGTATTAGTATCAAGGTCAATTTCTGGTTCCAGTTCTAGAGATTTTTTGAAGATAGAAATTGCTGGTTCCATTTTTCCCTATTTTGCTAATTTTTTACCTTCTTTTACTTTGGCAGGAGCAGCAAATTTTTTGGCTACAAGTTGGGGGTCTGTTTCTCTGGTTTTTGTATTAGTATCAAGGTCAATTTCTGGTTCTAGTTCTAGAGATTTTTTGAAGATAGAAATTGCTGGTTCCATTTTTCCCTATTTTGCTAATTTTTTACCTTCTTTTACTTTGGCAGGAGCAGCAAATTTGTTGGCTACAAGTTGGGGGTCTGTTTCTCTGGTTTTTGTATTAGTATCAAGGTCAATTTCTGGTTCCAGTTCTAGAGATTTTTTGAAGATAGAAATTGTCTGTTTTATTTTTCCCTATTTTGCTAATTTTTTACCTTCTTTTACTTTGGCAGGAGCAGCAAATTTGTTGGCTACAAGTTGGGGGTCTGTTTCTCTGGTTTTTGTATTAGTATCAAGGTCAATTTCTGGTTCCAGTTCTAGAGATTTTTTGAAGATAGAAATTGTCTGTTTTATTTTTCCCTATTTTGCTAATTTTTTACCTTCTTTTACTTTGGCAGGAGCAGCAAATTTGTTGGCTACAAGTTGGGGGTCTGTTTCTCTGGTTTTTGTATTAGTATCAAGGTCAATTTTTTGAGTAACTAACTTAGCTTCTACTGCCATTCCCACTAATTCCGCTGGGTTCTTAATTGCTTCCTCTATCTCATCTTTTTCCAAAGAAGTTACTAATATTAGAGGTCATTAATTATAACCTTGCCCTTAGAACCAAATATTTTTTTACCTTCCTCATCATCCTTCTTTGGCCAGTGTTGAAATCGAAACTTACCATATTTTTCCAAGATATTAGTAATACCTTCGGCATCTTTAACAGGAGCTTTAAAATCAAAATCTCCTAACTTTTATTTTTTCAAAAATGGATAACAATTAATTCCAAAAACTACAGCCTCTTTACCCATAATTAAAACTATTTAATAGTGATACTATTCCATTCATGAGAAATATAAATTAATAGATATCTCAAAAGAAGTTGCTCAAATCCTGAGCCGCTTTTCTAACATCAACATTTTTGAGCAAAGTATATTAAATTTTGCTTTAGGTATTATCATAAATTATTACTCTACAAAAATTAACTAGTTATTTACCATTTGATATTTAAACCATAAATTTTTATTTTTTATCAATTTATTAAATATAGTCATGCTATCTAAAAAGTGAAAAAATTGGCGACTGTTAGGAAGGAAGTAGAGGGCAAAAAACAGAAATAACCGGAGAAAAAGCTATTCTTTAATAATTAAAGTAATTTGTTCTGAAGCTCTTAGCTATTACACCCAAGTTCTTGTCGCCAAAAGCGGTAAAATTTTGGAAAAAATAAAAATATGATTGTTATATATTTCATAATTATTAGTTTTTTTTGTTTAGAGTTTTACTTTTTATAAATTTTCCACAATCTGGAATTTATTTAATGTCCTATGACTAAAAAATTAATTCCAGTTATGATTCAATTAAGCGATCGCTCTTATGTTCTGGAGTAAAAAAAATGACTGACTATTTCCGAAAAAGTATCTGTGCTATTTCTGCTAAAATTTATATAGTTTAGACTTGACGATTTAATAACTATTCAACTATTTGAGTATTTAACTCTTAGAGATATAATGGTTTAAGATTAATAAATTAAATAGCCTATTCTTTTCAGTCATTAGACCTTTAATAATTGTCAGTAAAAATTATCCTTAAATCATAAAAATATGGTTCTTAAATATTGGAAATATTTTCTCATAGGATTATGCTTAGTATTGACCATAGGAATATTTAGTAGCTTTAGCTTAAGTTCAAAACAGGAAAAATCACCAATGGTAGACTTAATAATTACTGCTCCACTACCCGAGTGGATAGAACAAATTACTCCCACGGGAGAAGCAAAATCTTTAAGTCAAATTCTGATTCGGTTTAAAGAACCTTTAATTCCTTTGGAAACTGTAGGTTCTCTAGAACAACAGGAAAAATTAAAGCAGTTTGAAATTTTCCCGGAATTACCTGGTCAATTCCGATTTTTGACTCCGAAAATGGTAGGTTTTCAATCAGAAGAAGCCTTGCCAAAATCCACCAGATTTAAAGTTACTCTAAAATCTGGTTTATCTGACTTAAAAAATCATCAATTAGATCAAGATTTAGTCTGGACTTTTAATACTGAACCAGTCAAACTAACAAATTTACCAAGGAGTAGCAGAAAAGAACCAATTAATATAAATCCAACTTTAAAATTCACCTCAAATGTGGAATTGGATTTAGATTCAATTACAAAAAAATTAAAATTTTTGCCAGATGGTAAGACAGAAAGCTTACCCTTTGTAGTTAGTTTAGAAAAATTAGAAAATTCTGAAAAAGAACAATCTCCCAGAGAAAAATTTGACCCTTCTTGGCATCAATGGAATTATTTAATTACTCCCCAAGTAACTCTAGAAAAAGGTACTAAATATCGGCTAGAATTTGACTCAGGTATTCAAACATTGAAAGGTAATTTACCTAGTCAAACACCTTTCATTAGTGAAGTAGAAACCTACTCTAATTTTGAATTTTCTCAACTCAAATTTTCCGAGAGAAGGAGTATATTTGTTAAAGGTAATCCTATATTAGAATTTAATCATGGAATTGTAGAAGATTCAGCGGTTAAAAATATTACAATTGAGCCCGCACCAAAAGAAACTAAAAATCTGATTCAAGCTAACAATAACTATAACATTGTTCGTCTTAATCCTTTGCTGTTAGAACCCGATACAAATTATAAAATTACTATTGGTTCTAATACCAAAGATAAATTTGGGCAAATACTAGGAAAGCCCGTTGTCTTAGATTATCAAACAGGAGATTTATTAGGAGATATTTCTGTTCCTTCAGGGTTAAAAATTTTCGCGTCTAGTCAAGATTTACAACTAAAAATTTCTACAGTAAATCTGCCAGAATCAGAATATAAAGCAACCTATAAAGTTGTACAACCAACAGATTTAGTTTACACAGAGTCAGCCTATCCTATAAATAATCGGAAGAACTTATTACCGATAAATAAAAAGTGGCAAAAATATCCTGTTTCTGGAGAAAAAAATAAAATAACAGAAGTAGCAATTCCCCTTCAAGAAAAATTGGGTGGTCAGACCGGAATGTTAGCTTATGGAGTACAAGCTCGGACGAGTTTTTCTGAACAAAACGGTCAGGAAAAATGGCAAGAACCAGAATTTTATGGATTAATACAATTAACAAATTTAAGAGTATTTGCTCAGTGGTTTCCAGAGTCGGGAATTATTAGAGTAAATCATCTAGATGATGGTTCTCCAGTTGTGGCAAATGTGGAGATTTATCAATTGCAATTAAATTCTAAATCTCAATCTCAAACGACTCCTTGTGCTACTGGAAAAACTGATAAAAATGGTCTGGTAAATTTAACTAAAACAGACTTAAAAAAATGTATGAACGGTCAGCTTTTTTCTCAACCACCAGAACTATTAGTAATTGCTAAAGAAAATCAAGATTGGGCATTTACTATAACTAAAGAATATAGTATAAACTATGATTATGACATTAATTATGGTTGGGATAGTGGAAAACCTAAATCGCGGGGTACTATTTTTTCAGATAGAAAAATTTATCAACCAGGAGAAAAAGTTTGGTTGACTGGAGCTGCTTATTATTTGGAAAATGGCAACTTGAAACAAGCCAAAAATACAGATTATCAAATTACTCTGATAAATCCAGATGGTAATAATAAAAACTTAGGCACTCAGACAACTAATAAATTTGGTACTTTTTCTCTCGAAATTCCTCTGGATAGTAATCAGCTATTCGGTTATTACACCGTAAAAGCAAAAGGAGAAAATGGTGTAGAAATTTACGGACTATTTCGTGTCGCTGAATTTCAACCACCTAATTTTCAAGTTGACTTGAAACTTGATAAACAAATTGTTTTACTTGGTGAAAAAATTGGGGTAAAAGCTGAAAGTAATTATTTGTTTGGTTCCCCGTTGCAAGGGGGAAAAGCTAAATATTATCTGACTCGTACAAAAACAGAATTTTCTCCAAAAAATTGGCAAGAATTTTCTTTTGGTCGTCAATGGTTTTGGCCGGAAAAAATACCAAATGTTCCTAATAATGTGCTGACAAAAAATGTAATACTAGATAATAATGGTGGCGATAATCAAATATTTACAGTTGGGAAAGATTTACCTTATCCAATGAATTATCAAGTAGATCTGGAAGTAACAGATATATCCAATCTTTCTGTAGCAGATACTCAAACATTTACTGCTCTAACAAGTCAGAAGTTAATAGGTTTAAAAAGTAAATTTGTTGCTGATGCGAATAAAAAATTTCCAGTAGAAATTATTGTGACTAACTCTCAAGGAAAAGCACTTTCTGGGGAAAATATTCTACTGGAATTACAAAAAATGGAATACAGTGCAGTCACCCAGAGTGCTGTCGCCCAAGTAGAATACAAAACTGTTGCTACCGAAAAAGTTATAAGCAACAACAAACCCAAGACCGTCAACCTTACACCCCCAGAACCAGGCAGTTATCGCATTCGTGCCAACTTTGCCAATGCTGAGGATGACATTACTGCTACTGATATTCAGGTTTGGGCAACGGGAGCAGGGCGAGTTTATTGGGGAAGCCAGAAGGAAGAACGTCTAAAAATAAAATTCGATAAAGACACCTACCAAGTAGGGGAAACTGCAACTGCTTTAATTCAGTCGCCCTATCCAGAAGGGGAATTATATTTTGCTGTCGTGCGTGATAAACCTCTATATGAAAAAATTGTCAAAGTTAAAAGTGGCGCACCGGAAATTCAATTTCAAGTTACAGAAAATATGTTACCTAATGCTGCAGTGGAGGCAGTGTTAGTCCCGCAAGGTCAACCACTGCCAGATGTGGAACCTGGGTGTGTGGAAAATTTGATGAAAGTTGGTTTTACTCCATTGAAAATTGATTTGACGGACAAATACTTAAAGGTGGAAGTGACACCCCAAAGTCTGGAGTTACAACCAGGGGCAATGGAAAATGTGGAGTTGGCACTGAAAAATAATCAAGGGCAACCGATAAAAGGTCAGTTGACAGTGATGGTAGTGAATGAAGCGGTGTTACAACTGAGTGGTTATCGACCACCAAATTTGGTTGAGACTGTCTACGCGCAGCAACCAATATCTACCCGCTACTCGCAGCAAGCAATATCTACTCGTTTCAATGATAACTGCAAAGCAAGAAAAATGACAATGGCAAGATCGAATAGTACAGGTTACATATCAAGTTCAAATGAGAATATTAGAGATGGGATATCATCTGGCGGTGTTAGTACTCGCATTCGGAAATATTTTCAGTCTTTAGCTTATTATAATGGGTCTGTTCTTACGGATGATCAAGGTAAAGCAACGGTAAGTTTTAATATACCAGATGATTTAACAACCTGGCGTATAATGGCTGTTGCCACAGATGGGAATTTACATTTTGGCAATGGAGAGGCGACTTTTATTACGACTCAACCTTTAATGTCAAATGCTATGTTGCCTCAGTTTGCTCGTATTGGTGACAAGTTTGAGGGTGGTGTAGCCGTTACGAATAATACTGGCAAAAAAGGAAGTCTAAAAATAAATGGGGAAGTTAGTCAGAATATTTTGTTTACTAAAAATTCCCAAACTACAGAAACTCTAAAAATAAAAGCAGACCCAGGCACGAATGCTTACCGCTTTCCCATGGAGGCAAAACAACCTGGCGAGGCAAAAGTGCAGTTTAGGACTGGCTTGAATGACCTTGACACTGATGGGTTTGAAGTTGCTTTACCCGTTCGGTCTTTGGCAGCAAGTGAAACTGTGGTGGAGTCTGGTATAACTGAGTCTCAAGTGCAAATTCCTCTGAATATTACTGAGAATGTGATGCCAGATGTGGGAGGTCTGGAAATATTTATGGCAAGTACCTTGATACCAGAAATTACTGCTCCGGCAAAAGCAGTGTTGAAAAAAGACCAGTTACCATTTCTTGAACCTGTGGCTAGTCAGTTAGCGATCGCTTCTAATTTACAAATTTTAGGTAAAAAATATGAGCAAGCATTTGTAGACTTTAACCCAGAGGAACAGGCAAAAATAACATTAGAAAAATTAGAAAAGTTACAACTGCCAGATGGCGGTTTTGGTTATTATCCAGGGCAGGAAATTTCTAACCCTTATTTGACTGCTTATGCCGGGGAGGCGATCGCTCAAGCCCAAAAAGCATTTCCAAATTTAGTGAATGACTCAATGTTAAATGGTCTACGGAATTACTTAAACAACCTATTAGCAAACCCAGGTAAATATGATTATTGTACCGAACAACCCTGTAAAAATCAGGTGCGGTTAAATGTCTTAATAGCATTGTCAGAATTAGGTTATACCCGCAAGAATTTCCTGTCAGATATTTATCAACAACGGGAAAAATTGTCACTAGTCAACCAAATTAGACTAGGGCGTTATTTATCTAGTTTCCCCCAGTGGCGTCAGCAGTCAGAAGAAATATTTAGGGAAATTCAGAACAGTGTTTATGAAACAGGGCGCAGTGCCACATTGAATTTACCACCTACCTGGGGATGGATGAATTCAACTACCGCAAGTCAAGCTCAAGCATTGCGACTATTTATTACCCGCGACGCCAAACCAGAAGTAATAGACCGAATATTACAAAGTTTGCTCAACTTGCGGCGGGATGGCACCTGGCGTACAACTTATGATAATGCCGAAGCATTGAGGGCGTTGGTTACTTATAGCAATACTCAACCCACCCCACCAGACTTTGTCACAACCGCCAATTTATCTGGTAAACAGCTAGATACTACCCGTTTTCAAGGTTATGAAAATCAAAATCTATCTGTGAATGTGGCAATGGATGGGTTGCCAAAAGGTAAATCAGATCTAGTCTTGGAAAAATCAGGGGAAGGGAAGTTGCATTATTTAGTTGAGTATAGTTATCGTCTCCCAGGAAACCAGCCAGGAAAGTATAACGGTCTGCGAGTAGCACGTGAAATTAGTCTGGCAAATGAAGAGGAAATATGGCAACGGATGGATATCTCTGAGGTTCCATCAACATTAGATGTTGTTGCAGGTCAAGTCTTTGATATTGGAGTCGAAATTATTGTAGACCACCCTGTAGACCATGTAGTGATCAGGGACCCACTGCCAGCAGGTTTAGAAGCAGTTGATACCAGTTTTCAAACTTCCACTTCTGCTGTGAAGGCAAAAGCTGATAGTTGGCAAATACAATATCAACAGATATATAGCGATCGTATCGAAGCTTACGCTGAGGGTTTAAAGCCTGGGGTATATACCTTACACTATTTAGCTAGGTCTGTGACTCCCGGAACGTTTATATGGCCTGGAGCAGAAGCGCGGTTACAATATGCCCCCGAAGAATTTGGGCGATCGGCAACGGCGACGTTGGTTGTGAAGTAGTTATAGCAATTTTTTTAATTTGTGAGGTACGGATATTTGATTCCCCTTAAGTCCCTGGAAGTTCAAATTCCAGCTTTAAAAGGAGAATATTAGGGGACCTCATCTAACAAAAAAAACCTATATTTTTAGGGTACGTTTTGCGTACCCTAATTAATGTTATTATTTAAAATATGTACTTCACTCATTAAAATAAATCTTTAAGGAAAAAAGTTCCTATTGAAATTCAAAGTGTGGATTTTTGCATAACTTGTGTCAAGGCTTTGATAATTAATCAACTAGCCCTAAATAAAGTGCGAGCATCTTCCTTAGATAATAGAAGATACTCGCAACTATATTCAGAATCAAATCAGAATCAAACAAGACAATTTTAACTGTGGCAGCTAAATATTTTGGTGTTTATTTTTACAGTTTTATAGGCTTAAATTAATAATGATTACCTACTTTTCTATGATGCACTGCAGGCAAAACATCTGAGTCACTAACTCGCCCATTATCAACAGTCGCATAAATAATCCAATGGTCACTTGCCTCCATCCGAGTTGCCACTTCACACTCTAAATAAGCTAGAGCATCACTCAAAATGGGGCTACCATTATTAGCAGTTTGAGTATTTACCCCTGCAAAACGGTCTGCACCAGGTTTAAAGCGCTTCAAAAAATGTCGCATCAAATATTGATAGTTATCTTCTCGCAATACATTTAAGACAAAGCGATCGCCTACTTGCATTAGTGCCTCAATAGCTCGATCCTTTGCTACTGCGATAGAAACTCCCAATGGTTTAAAACTAGCTTGCACTACCCAAGAAGCTAACATGGCACTACTAACCTCACCTTTACTAGCAGTAATAATATACAAACCTCCACTCAGGCGACCTAAAGCCTTATCCAGGCCACTATCAAGGGATTTCATCTGCTTAATATTTTCCTTGATACTCAAAAGTTGTCCTGCATCTGTTCCAGCTTCTTCACACAACTTGTAAGTTAATTCTGAGGGTGTTTCTTTGATTGTAATATTAGGAAATGCTTGCTTGAGCCCTAGTCCTTTAAACTGGATAGCAAGAGGATAAATAGATAAGTCATCCCCTCCACCTGATTCAAATAAGCCAAATGTTTGTTTTTTATTAGCTGCTGCTAAAATAGTGCTGATGCCTATTTCCGCAGTAGTAGCGATAGGACCTGTACTGGGAGGAGCTCCAATCACAATTCCTTTGGCCATTTCTACCAGTTCTCTAACCTCTTGGGGATCAGCAGACTTTAAGTCCATCATTTCTACAGCTACCCCTGTTTTGATTATCCCATGGGCAATAGCTTGGGAGAGGCGATCGCTATAACCATAATCAGAAATGTAGAATACTGCTACTGTTTTTTCTGCTTTGCTTTTTGCTTGACTCCACTCCTGATAACGGTTTGTTAGTTCTACTAAGTTATGACGTAGGAGAGGACCGTGACCTGTCGCAATAGTATTGATATCTCCCAGTGCCTTCATGCGTTTCATGGCATTTAAAACTGAGCGAGCATTGGGGGCCATGAGACATTCATAATAGAATTTATAATCTGCTTCTATATCACTGAGAGTTTCATCATAAGTTTTGTCTGAGCAATAGTGCATCCCAAAAGCATCACAGGTAAATAGGGTTTGGGTTTTACGATCATAGCTAAATATTGTATCAGGCCAATGTAAATTGGGAGCTGAAACAAATTCTAAAACGTGACCATTACCTAAATCCAGTTGATCTCCATTTTTGACAATTTGTTTTTTAAATGGTATATGAGTTAAATTTTCTAAAAATTGAATTGCTATTTTTGCCCCAACTACTGTAATTTGTGGAGCTAGTTCAATAATGTCTTTAGCTAAACCACTATGATCGGGTTCAGTATGACTAATAATTAAGTAATCTATTTCGGTAGGTTTGATCAGACCCAATAGAGTATCTAGGTACAATTGGCGAAACTTTCCATGGGATGTATCCACCAAAGCAGTTTTTTCTCCTTGAATGATAAAGGAGTTATATGTGGTACCATTCTGTAGACCAAATTCTATATCAAAGCGATCGCGGTCCCAATCTAGAGAACGAATGGCCATTGTATCAGAGGCAATTTTATTTGTCTCTATTGTCAGTCTATTTTTGACTGGATCTGTTATTGCTACCATCAGAGACCTCTTTCTAAAAAAAATGGTTATTTCTATTCTATTAACATTTTGACCTAAAAACTTGGTTTAAAGCCCCACTCATAAGTAGAGACCTTTGAGTTTTTTTTATATATTATATACTATTTTAGTAATTTCTTAATGATTCCTGGGGGGATAGTCCGAGATAAAAAATAGATATGGATCTCTCGGGCTCACCCCTAGCCAAGAGCTTTAGCTAAGTAGAAATATCCATACCTTTTGCTTGGGGAGGATGTCAAAAAAAGCAAGAATTCAGCACCTTAGCAGTCAGCTCCAGAGTTTTTCCTCCGTCTAGCTGCGGAAAAAGATACATAAAAGTAATCAAATAATTATGTAAAGCTTATCATATTTTTCCTGTAGGATTTTAATTTTTCCTTCTAGCTGATAGCTGACAACTGAATGCTTACACCTACTGATAATATCAAGAGCAGTATTACTTAGAAAAATACATTTTTAATTCTATGGAATATCCTATTAATCGAAATTGTTCTTTACTCAGTAATGATATATTATGAAAACTTTGGTTATTATCAAAAATTAGCTGAATAGCTCCCCTTACCTGATTAAGATATTGATATTAATTTAGTAATTTGTAGTAGAAATATAGAACAATTTTCTTATTTAATCGTTGTTTGTCTGAGGTATTATCTGGGAGTAAATACAATAAAATAGTTCAAATAAAGTCGATCGTCTCCAGCATCTCCCAGTAAAATATTTAGATAGACATTTAAATCAAAACTCTACTTTTATTACTAAATGTTTTAAAAAATATGACCACCTTATTATCTAGAATTTATGAAAAATATACTATCCTTTCAATCTATTCCTTTAATAAAGATCTAATTTGATAGCTATCTAATCATTAAAAACTAATACTTAACTCAGCCCTTATTAATTGTAAAAAATTAAATTATAAAGAGTTTCTCATATTAATAAAGTATTCTATTTTTTTCTCTTTCCTGCTTTCTGTTCCCTAAAATTCAAAAATTGTATGCTATAGACATCAAACTAATTCTATAAACAATCCCCATCTACATCAAAAATTATAGATATAGATGGAGTAGATTTAAATTACTTCTCAATCTTTACAGAAATAATTTTATCACCCTGACCAATAGCATTGACAACCTCCATATCTTCAGTTTTTCCAAAAGTTGTATGAACGCCATCTAAATGAGGTTGAGGAGCATGACAAATAAAGAATTGACTGCCACCTGTATCTTTACCAGCATGAGCCATGGATAAAGTGCCAGCTAAATGCTTATTACTATTAATTTCACACTTGATTTTATAACCAGGACCACCTGTACCCGTACCTTTTGGGCAACCTCCTTGAATCATAAAATTAGGAATAACACGATGAAAATTTAAGCCATCATAAAATCCTTTTTCACTTAATTCAACAAAATTTTTTACAGTATTAGGAGCATCATTATCAAACAATTCTAGATTAATTGTCCCCTTCTCTGTTTCCATGATAGCTCGTGTCATTTTTTTAATTTCTCCTAAATTTAATTAGTCGCATTATACGCCATTTGCCAAAAATCTTTTTCCAGTCTAGCGACATTTAAAAAAGTAGCTTCAGATTGACTTTGTACTGTTTTTGAGGCACTTGCCAATACATCATTAGCTTGTGCCTCTAATAGTTTAACATAGTTTGTAAATTCTGGATTTCCCCAACGATTGGCAAATTCATTATAAGGCATTAACATTTCTCCTGGTAATTGCCAACCTTGATTATAAGCTAATTCAATTTCCCATAATGCAGTTGCTTGTATTGGGTATGGCATTTCTGTTAGTTTATTCATAAAAATGCCGTATTCTGCACAAGTAGATTGTTTTTCAATATTCAAATTTAATTGTCTTTCTCTGGCTTTATCTTGAAACCAATTTAGTTCATCTTGCAAAGCATTTATTCCCATAAGAATCACATCAAAATGAGAAGTTGGAGCATAGGTTAAAATTCTACCTACCATTCGAGTAAACTCCACAACAAATAAATAATCTTGTACTAGCCAAGTATTAAATTGTTTAGGTTTAATAGTACCTAATTTACATTCATTTAAAAATGGATGTACAGTAGCTGCTTGCCATTGTTCAGAGTATTTTTTTAAGAGTTCTTGACAGTTCATGCCATTAAATTATCCTGATAACTGAAATAACTGAATTATATTTTACTAAATATTATTTATTATACTATAATTTAAGAATCTATCTCTGCTAACTCTAACCATCTTTCTGTAGCAATATCAATTTCTTGTCCTAAACCTTCTACCTTTTCATGAAGTTTTTGAACTTCACTAACCTCTGTTGGAGGTGAATTATAAAGTTCATTTTCTGCTTCAGCTTTCTCAGTTTCTAACTGAGCAATTTTTTTCTCTAAGTTCTCATATTCTCGTTTCTCTTTTGATGATAATTTTCTTTGCCCCCTTTGATCACGAGAAACTCTTTCTGATTTTTGTTGTTTAGGCTGACTTTCTTTTAGCTTTTCCTCAACTTCTGAAAATTTTTTTGCTGTTGCTTCTGCTTCTTTATAATCTAAATAAAGTGAATAATTTCCTGGATATTGTCGTAAATTTCCTACCCCTTCAAAAGCAAAAATTCTATCTACAGTTCTATCAAGAAAATAGCGATCATGAGAAACCACAATTACACAACCATTAAACTCTTCGAGATATTCTTCCAACACCGCCAAAGTTTGTACATCCAAATCATTAGTTGGTTCATCCAAAATCAAAACATTAGGAGCACTCATCAATACTTTCAACAGAAATAATCGTCTTTTTTCCCCACCAGAAAGTTTATAGATAGGAGCATATTGTTGATTACCTGGAAACATAAATCTTTCCAACATTTGAGAAGCACTAATTTGAGTACCATCTGCAGTTTGAACATATTCTGCCACATCTTTTATATAATCTATAACCCGTTGATTTTCAGCCCCAGCATCCAGCAAGTTTTCTGAATATTGGTCAAAATAACCTATATGTATTGTTGTCCCAATTTCTACTTTGCCATAATCAGGTTTTACCCTACCTGTAATAATATCCATTAAGGTTGATTTTCCCATACCATTACTACCAATAATTCCTACTCTATCTTCTGGGATAAACTCATAAGTAAAATCTTTAATTATAGTTCTACCATTATAAGATTTAGAAATATTTTCTAACTCAATAACCTTTTTGCCAATTCGACGACCAGCAGTAGAAATATCTACCTTTCCTAAAGATTCTTTGAATTCTCTTCCTTGCATTTCTTCTATGCGTTGAATTCGAGCTTTTTGTTTAGTGCTGCGAGCTTTTGGTCCTCGTTTTAACCATTCTAATTCTCTACGTAATAGACCTTTATGCTTCTTTTGAGAACTTACGATAGATTCTTCAGCTAAAGCTTTTTTTTCTAAATAGTAGGAATAGTTACCAGAATAAGTGTAAATATCTCCTCGGTCTATTTCCAGAATTTTATTAGTAACCCGGTCAAGAAAATAACGGTCGTGAGTAATTAATAAAATTGCTCCAGAAAAAGTCTTTAAGTAACTTTGTAACCATTCTACAGACATAGCATCTAGATGGTTTGTTGGCTCATCCATTAACAAAACATCAGGTTCAGAAAGTAAGGCTGTCCCTAAAGCAATTCGTTTACGATAACCCCCAGATAAATTACCAACTTTAACCTCAAAATCTTGAATTCCTAATTTACTCAAGATGATTTTAGCCTTAGTTTCTAATTCCCAAGCATTAGTATAATTCATCTTTTGAGTTACCTGTGAAAAACGCGCCATTAACTGACTATCTTCTGGATAATGAGCTAGTTTTTCTGATAGTTCTTGGTACTCTTTTATCAGTGCCGTTTGTTTACCACTGTTGGCAAAAACCTGTTCTAATACAGTATTATTTTCATTCAAATCTGGTTGTTGAGGCAAATAAATAATCCTCACATTTTGATTAACTAAAATTTCACCGCTATCTGTGGGTTCTAAACCAGCAATCATTTTTAAAAGAGTTGATTTTCCTGAGCCATTTGTACCAATTAAACCAACTTTGTCCTTAGGATCTAAACTGAAGCTGGCATCTTTTAAAATTTCTTTGATACCAAAGTCTTTTTTGACTGATTGAAGTGTGAACATACTCATAATTTTATGATCAACTATAAAACAATAATCTTTTTTAACTAATTCAACTATAATTTAGATTATACATGAATTATAGCTTAAAGCAAACGCTGTAAAAAATATTTGATTTTAAGGATGATTTTTAATATCAGCTAATAGCTGAATATTTACTTAAATATAGTTATTATACTATATAAATTTGTTCTCCATCTATTCATTAAAAAAATAATTTTAGTGATTAATAGGTATTAAAAATTACTAAAAAAAATACAACTTATACAAATTACTATAGATGAACACTATACTTAGGTAAAACTTCAATCATCAAGTAATTAACACAGATATAATAACCTTTTTTCTAATTATTAACTAGAAGCGTATAAATTACTCCTTTGACAGTAAGAATGTTGTCTACAAATTTCCTATCCAGGTCAATAGCCAAGTAAAATTTTTTTTTAATAAATGGTATTATGTATTGCTAGTTTCTTGAGTAGGTAATAAGTAAACTATCCCTGAAATGATCGTTAAAGCAACAGAAACCCAAAATATAATTATTGTTGAAGTTGCCCAAGTTTTAGGCAAAGGAGCAATTAATAGAGCAACAGCGATAATTTGACTTACAGTTTTTAATTTTCCCCAAATATTAGCTCCTGAAACTTTGCTTTGATTAACACGCCAACCAGCTATAGTTAACTCCCGACTTAAAATTAAAAATACTCCCCAGGCCGGAACTTTGCCTAATTCAATTAATGCTAATAGAGGTGCTAAAATTAATAATTTATCTACTAAAGGATCTAAAAATTTACCTAAGTCAGTCACTTGGTTGAGTTTTCGTGCTAAATAACCGTCTAAAAAATCTGTAGCTGAAGCCATTAAAAATATCACTAAAGATATCCAAAGATTTTGATTAGTTGGAGTTTTGAGAGTGTAAAGAATAATAGGTATTCCCAAAAGACGAGAAAAAGTAATTGAGTTAGGTATATTCATAATTGAATAAAAAATCAGGAAAAAGAAGTAAATATTATTATATAATAATAGACATCTCTGGAAAAAAGAGAGTACAAAGCAGGGTAAAAAAACTAATGAATAAAAGTGCGATAATTAATTTTATTTTTTAGGTAGTGGTGTACAAGTAGTGATTTTTGTAGTTAGACTCCTGAGCATGAAAAGGGTTTATTTATAAGTATCACTATATCTACAGGACTACCAAAGCCATTCTCCCCTTGTGGAATTTGGAAACTGGAGAATGTTTAGTAACAGAAAAGGAACATCAAGCTCCCATCCGAACTATTGCTTTTCGTCGCGATAACACAATTGTGTGAATAGATGATCATGACCAGATAATTAAATGATGGGAGACTCTTGGGGGAAAATTCCTGAAAACTTTTTCAGGTTATACTAATTCAGTTTGTTCTGTTGCTCTTAGTCTAAATTAGAAACTAATTGCTAGCAGTCATTTAGACACTGCTATTAGCTTAGGGAATAGGTTATGGAATGTGGAAACTTGAGAGTGTATACAAGATTTGAGGGGGTATATTAGTTTAATTTTCGCAGTGGTTTTTAGTCCGGGTGGTAAATAAATTGCTAGTTGTGGTGATGATAAAAATATTATGCTTTGGGATGTTAATGCATCTTGCCGTAGGCAAATTTGGCGATATCCTACTCAACAATATTAAGGTGGAATTTGGACGGTAGCTTTTAGTCCTTGCGGTCAAATTTGAGCTAGTGGAGGTCAGGATGCAAATATTAAAATTTGGAATATGAATGCGAGTAGTTATCTTGTTTGGGAAAGGTATGAAAGTTGGTTTGAAAGGTTAGCATTTAACCCCGATGGCAAAACCTTGCCAGGAGTAGTGATGACCACATTCTTAAAGTTTGGGACATTAGAACTAGAGAATTTCTTCAAACTTGACAGGGGCACACAAATAATGTGAGAGCGATCGCTTTTAGTTCAGGTGGGCAATTTTTAGTAAGTAGTAGTGAGGATAGTACGTTAAAAATTTGGGATGTGATGATCAGAGAATGTGTAAAAACACTTCACAGACACCCCGGTTTAGTGTGACCTGTGAAATTTTCTGCTAATGGTTTAGGCTTTTTAGGTCGAAAAAAGTGTCAGCTTTTCAGTGACTCTTGCTCATAGATATTAGCATTAAGAGCCGAATAATTGCCCAAAAATCAAGGGACAAATATATTCGACTACCTCCTATTAATTCTCATTTCTACCTAAGTCCGTTGTCTGCAACGTCCCTAGGTACTCCTGACTCCTGATGAGTGACTCGGAGCCTAAAACTTTAGACTTTTTCAGCAAACCCTACTCAAACTTTAGCCTTTGCCTCCAAATTTTCCAAACGACTCCTCAATTCCTGATTTTCCTTTTTCACTTTATCCAGTTCATCACGCAACTGTTTTATCCCCTTGTCAGAACCAATATTTTTTTGCACCTTCTGTACTGCTTCCTCAGCTCGACGACGAACCCTGCCATCAGGAGTTTGGTTAGCTAAATTTTGCAATATTTCAATTGCTCGAGAAGTTTGCATTTGCGACAAGGCAGCAACTACAGAAACCTGAGTCAAGAAAAACGTTTCTCGTGACAATTCTGTGAGTCGTTGCAAAATTCGTTCCAAGTTAACAGGAGGTTGAGCAGTAGAAATAGTTCCCAAAACACGGATAGCATTCAAACGTAACCCTTGTGGCACACCAGGAACAGTGTATTTCAAGATCAGATTCAGAGCAGTTTTTGAAGTCTTCATTTTACTCAAACCTGATATTGCACCAGCACGTACTACCTCATTCCAACCCTGTTTGTTTTGTAATACCCATTTCAACAACTTAATTGCTTTTTCCTCAGTAGGTTTTTCATCAGAATTAGCATGAGCAGCAGCAATATCTCCAATACCAGAAACTGCAATAGCTTCAACATAATAACTGGGATCCCCATTTTTTACTAGATACTTGAGCAACTTATAACTTTTATGAGTTTTTACTTGTGTTAGAGCCTCTACCACAGCACGGCGCACACGAGGATCCTCATCTTTTAAACTTATAGCTAAACCATCAAAAACTTGGTCTAATTTAATTTTTCCTAGTTGCTTGGCGACTTCAACTCGCACACCCCAGAAAGGTTCAGATATCAGTGCTTGTGAAAGTGCTTTCACAACTTCTAAACCGCCCTTTTTCACCAATGCTTCAGCAGCATAAATACGAGATATAGGGTCTGGATCAAATTCTAATTGTGCTTTCAGTTCCGCCAATGGATATTCTAGTTTCACTGTTTTGAGATAATTATTACCCACATCAAAACTGATGAATTTTGGTTTTTCTGAGAGGGGAAAATAGAAGGTTTGTTCCTGTTCATGTATGCGGACAGTAAAGTTAATTAGTTCTGGTTTTTCAGCTTGGATATAACCAAAAGCTATAGGAATTTTGAGGTCAAATAATCCTTTGCTTACATCACCGTTTTTGTCATTTTTAGGTAGGATTTGTGTGACAGTAATTTTGGCTAATTTACTGTTGCCATCCCAAGCATAATTAACTTTATAATCTGGATGGCCACCCCGAAAAACATATTGATCAAATAAGGATAATAAGTTCCGCCCGGTTGTCTGTTCAATTGCTCTTAATAAATCAATAGTTTCAACAGTTTTATGAGCATTACCTTGCACAAAATCATGAATTGCTTTAGTAAATAACTCAGCTCCTAATTCTGTTTTAATCATGTGATAAACACAAGCACCTTTTTCATAGAGATGACGATCATAAAGTTCAATCGCTTCCCGATAAATATTAGTTACAATTGGACGACGATAGCGACCTTTATCTTCAACAATATAACTTCGAGCTTCCTTCAATAGGTAATAAGCAGCCTCATCTTGACCATACTCATTTGCGGTCCATAATACTTCCGAATAGGATGCCATTCCTTCTTTGATCCAAGCATGAGACCAATGTTTAATTACGATTAAATCTCCGAACCATTGATGGGCGAGTTCGTGAGCAACTATACTCTCAGAACTACGGTTATCTAAAGCAGCTTTTTTATCTAATAAACATCTGTCTGTAAGTAAAGTTGTGGAAGTATTTTCCATACCGCCAAAAATAAAATCATTGACGCAAACTTGAGCATATTTAGGATAAGGATATTTATAGCCAAATTGTTGACTAAAAAATTCTATCATTTGAGGAGTTTTGCCCATAGTCCGTCGAGCATGATCTTGGTATTTTTTTTCTACATAATAGGTGACAGGAATACCATTCCATTCATCTTGAATTTCGGCAAACTTACCTACTGCTAAGGTCATTAAATACGTAGGATGAACTTGTTTTTGTATCCAGTGATAAATTTTATTATCTTCACTCTCTTCAGTGTGGATAAGTTCACCATTGGAAATAGCAATAAACTTATTAGGGACTTTGACGCGAATTTCTGATGTTGATAGTTGACCAGGATAGTCGAAACAAGGAAACCAGAAACGGGAGTCTTCGTCTTCCCCTTGAGTCCATACTTGGGTTGGTTTGTCTGGATAATGTTCGTCAGGAGCAATAAAATAGATGCCTCGTTGCGGGTTATTGGCACTATATGTGATCGCTACTTTTACTAGTTGGCCTACAGTTGTTGGTACTTGTAAATAAATTTCTAGTTGTTTGCCGTCGTAGTCAAAAGTTTGTTCTATGTTTTCAATTTTAACAGACTTAATTTCTAAATTAACTGCATCAATAGTTAACTTATCAATACCACTCCGTATGGGGTTTAAGCTAATGATACAGATCCCTTGAAAACTTTTGTTAGGAATATCAAGCTCTAGGTTAAGGAAAATATGTTCTACTTGGCCTGGACGGTCAGGATTATAATGTGGCCTCGCACCTGGTAACTCAAAAGATTTGGAATTGTTTTCAATTTCAGAGTAAATACTGGACATTTGGTATAATTATTAATATTTTTGGACAAAGCAATGGTTATTGTGCTGTTAGTCCTGATAGTTATATTTTAGGTTATTTCTGATTTTTTTAAATATATGAATAAATTTGAAACCTCTGATTTTTTACTACCTTTACCAGTAATGCCTTCAGAGGAAAATACATTTGCCCATTACACAATTGTTTGTAGACTACCAGGTGTTATCGAACGAGTCATCAAAGACAATAATTTTCCTCCTCCCATTGTGCAAGAATTAGAATTTTTAGTAACAGACTTATTTGAAGGATGGGTGCGTCCTTTGAAAGATGATCAAGGGCCAGATTTAGTTGCCTGGGAATCCTATTTAAAACCTTTTGAGGGGAAAAGTTGGTTTGATTTACCATTTTATTTTGCTGAAGCTTATTTTTTCCGGCGTTTGCTTGAGGCAACTAATTATTTTGTACCTGGAATTTGGCAAGGCATAGACCCATTTGGTTATCAAAAACGCTTGAGTTTAGAAAAATCAATGGATGCTATTAGATTTATAAGTGATAGCGTTAGGGTGGCGCAGCAATATTCCTTGACTACTTTAAGTACTATAAAATCTGAACAACAGACTTATCAAACTTTTATAACTACTGTGCTTCAAGCTGTTTTATGGGGTGAACAATTTGATCTCACTTTATGGCAAGCTATAGCAGGAGATAATACTAATAGATATCTTACACAGCAACAAACTCACATTTTAGTAGATGATACCTATAATCTACTCAACTACTTAAGCAATATTCAAGGGCAACGAATATATCTAATTATAACAGATAACGCAAGTTTTGAGTTAGTTGGCGATTTTTTTTTGATAGACTTCCTTTTATCTACTCAAACTGCTCATACTGTTTATCTACACTTGAAAGCATATCCAACTTTTGTTTCTGATGCTATACATCAGGATGTCTTTTACACTCTAGAAAGGTTAGCTAATGATACCTCAGAAAATGTCCGAATTTTGGCAGCTCGTTTGCAGGAGTACATTGCTACTGGTTGTTTAATTTGTCAAGATAACCTTTTCTGGAATGCTCCTCTAGCTTTTTGGGAAATGCCAGAGTCTTTAAGGGAAGAGTTAGCTAAGGCTAGTTTAGTTGTAATTAAGGGAGATGCTAACTATCGGCGTATTTTGGGCGATCGCCATTGGCTATTTACTACACCTTTGTCAGATATTGCTAATTATTTTCCCGCACCATTTGTCGCTTTGCGTACCCTCAAGTCAGAAGTAGCAACCAGTTTAGAACCAGATCAAATCGAAATATTAAATGAACAAGACCCTCTGTGGTTAACTAATGGTCAGTGGGGTGTAATTCAGTTTGTAATACCAGAGAAGTTGAATAATTCAGGACTTACACAAATACACTACATATAGTGCCCACCAATTTAGGTGATCGCTTAAATTTTTATAGCGATCGCCCGTTATTACTGATTTTTACAAATCTATAAAACTTCAATAACTGTCATTTTAATAGTCAGATATTTGAACTCAGATACGTTTATATTTTGCCATAATTGATGTTTCAGTTTATCAAAAATTTCCACCTATAGATTTACCATTTTTTTCAAATAACTGTTAATTTGATAGTAGCTAACTTTTTTGATGATAGTCAGTAAGATTTGTCAGGGTGTAATTTTTATGACTACATTATTAAATACTGACAATATTTTATATAATCAAAATTCATCTTTAAGGTATTTACAAACAAATAATTTATTTTAAACTATTAGCATACCAAATAATCTCAAGTAACTTGAATTAAAATTTTAAGTTTTTTATATTTTGTTTTTTATCCGATTGCCAAATAGATCAATATTTCAGAGTAGTAAACACTATATACATATAATGTCTTTCCGTAAATTCTTTAATTATTATAATAGCTAATAATCAATACTACAACTAAGTCAAAAGTCAAATAATAAAAGTCAAAAGTTATATTTAACTAAGTTTGAGG
This sequence comes from Trichodesmium erythraeum IMS101, assembly GCF_000014265.1. NCBI lineage: Bacteria > Bacillati > Cyanobacteriota > Cyanophyceae > Oscillatoriales > Microcoleaceae > Trichodesmium > Trichodesmium erythraeum. The sequence continues at coordinate 450,849 of NC_008312.1, read as the reverse complement.
TGCATAAATGATCTGCAAATAGTATTTGTACCATAGGCTGGGGCATGATATGAAGGGCAATGAATAGTCATTGTTGTCTGGGCAAAATAGGGGACTAAGCATATACTGAATATATTAGGGACAAGTACTCTAAGGTTGCCCGTGCCCTGAATGCCTAGTGCTAAAATTATTACTTTGAATGTCAATATTTCCTAATAGTCTAGGTTGAACCCAATTATTGTTCAACATAAAATGGAAGATTAAATAACTCAAAAAGATAAAAAATGAAACTAGCAGCAAGAGTTGGCAAAGTACCACTGTCTCTAACTTTAGCTATCTCAGCTAAAGCAAGAGCAATGAAAGCTGATGGAAAAGATGTTTGTAGTTTTAGTGCCGGAGAACCTGATTTTGATACTCCAGAACACATAAAAGTAGCTGCTCAAAAAGCGCTCGACTCTGGTTATACAAAATATGGCCCAGCAGCCGGAGAACCAAAACTTAGAGAAGCGATCGCCCATAAGCTGTCTCAAGAAAATGGCCTAAACTACAAAGCTGAAAATATTATTGTTACTAACGGGGGAAAACATTCTTTATTTAACCTGATGTTAGCATTAATTGAACCAGGAGATGAGGTAATTATTCCGGCTCCCTATTGGTTAAGTTATCCAGAAATGGTTAAACTCGCAGGTGGGGAACCAATAATTTTGACTACCGATCCTGAAACTGGTTATAAGGTGACACCAGAGCAACTGCGACAAAGTATTACTGATAAAACCAAATTATTTGTGCTTAATTCGCCATCTAATCCAACTGGGATGGTTTATCAACCAGCAGAAATTAAAGCATTAGCAGAAGTATTAGTAGAGAAGGATATTTTGGTAGTTTCTGACGAGATTTATGAAAAAATTATTTATGATGATGCCGAACATCTGAGTATTGGTGCAGTAAATTCAGAAATCTTTAAAAATACTATTATTAGTAATGGTTTTGCTAAAGCTTATTCCATGACTGGTTGGCGAATAGGATATTTAGCAGCACCTGTAGAATTAATTAACGCCACAGTAAAAATTCAGGGGCATAGTACATCGAATGTTTGTACTTTTGCTCAGTATGGAGCGATCGCTGCATTGGAGTCATCTCAAGACTGTGTTGAACAGATGCGTCAAGCTTTTGCTAAACGCCGCAAGATAATTTATGATTTACTGAAAACTCTGCCTGGTATTTCTTGTAATCAACCGGAGGGCGCTTTTTATATGTTTGTAAATATTAGCAAGATTAGTAGTAGTTCTCTGGAATTTTGTAATGCTCTATTAGAGGATCAGAATGTGGCTGTTATTCCTGGTATTGCTTTTGGCGCAGATGACCATATTCGGATATCTTATGCTACTGACTTAGAAACTATAGAAAAAGGGATGGACAGGTTAGAGCGGTTTATCCGATCTCAGAGCTCAGGCTAGTTTTCTTGGGATCTTAATGTAGGGACGGGTATGGCGCTACCCGTAACTCAGAAGTTAGAAAGGGCAAACTCAGAAGTCATATATGACTTAGTTTTTGGTGCGCAAATACTGCACAAATAGCATTGAGTAATTTGCAGGCCTCAGTGCTTCGACTACTATAGAACCTCTACAGGTATCTTTTTTAAGCTAAATTAGCTTCTCAAGTAGCAGCAATGTGGTAAAACATAAGTTCAAAATAGCATCAAACCCTTATATAGTATAGGTTACATTTTAATAAGCTATGTTCCTGATATATTTAGGTTTGAGCCATTTTTTTAGCAATACCTGGGTATTGCCCTTACATCAACTGAGCAATGATAGGAATTTTTGCTCTTGAAAAATGTCAAATTAAGAGTATTTAGGCGTTGGCAATTATAAGCAATTATACTACTTCAGCTCAATTTTGCTCAATGAAATTGAGACTATCACCATTGAGTCAGGAGAAAGTATTCAGAAGTTAAAAAAATACTTTCAATACCACTTTTTAATCAAAGGAAAATCTGATTAAATTCTCTCAATTTATTTGTAATATTATTTTTTTTAGACTTGGTATTACTTATCTACAGATATTAAAAGGTTTTATCCCACCCCATTCCTCACTATTAAACTTGTATTTCACACTCCGTCTATAGATATGCAACAAACCCGAGGTATTATATCAAATCAGGTTAATTTAGCATCAAAAAAATTTCTGGGAGCAGCAAAAGTTTAAATCTTACTAAGTTCTCTTCCCTCTTAAGTTTTGAGTACTGACTCCTAATTAACTATCTAATTATACCAATACTATCAAATTTGATATCATACAAAACTTTCCCCTGTTATTAGACATAAAAGTTAAGTAAGATAACCGTGCTAACGCCTTATACCTCCTGATGTCCGAAGTCAGCTATAAGTTTTCGGCCTTATGAGCATACCTTTTACATGACCACAATAGGACATCAATAAAATTGAAATTGTTGAGAACTAATGGTTTTGACTGGAGCTAATAACTGAATGCTATATCATTATAGGTAGTTATCAAAAATTAGGGGATAGGTAAAATTATGTTAATAACATTATATTTAGTAACTACAATTATTAGTTGTTTAGCAGGTCTTGGTTTTGCTTATTGGTTATTAGAAAAACGCTTAACAAAACAAGCTCAAAATTATAACGGACAGTTACGAGCCGCCCATGAACAAACCTATAATGTTGAACAAGTATGGGCACAAAAAATTGAATTATTACATACAGAACATCAAGGGCAAATTCAACAACTGAAAAATAAGTTAGAAAAAAAACAAGCAAAAATAGAAGCTTTAGAAGTAGAACATCAAAAAAAATTGACAGATAAAATTAAATTGGAGCACGAATTACAGACACAGATTAAATCATTGCAAGCAGAACAAACACAAAATTTAGTATTTGCTGAATCTCAAGCGCAAGAAACTATCAGAGAGTTGACGGATAAATATTCTCATCAAAAAATAGAATTAGAAAGAAATTATCAACAAAAAATACAAGAAAATAATAGTTTTTGGCAATTAGAGTATCATAAAAAGTTTCAAGAATTAGAAAACATTTATCAGGAAAAAATTCAATCTATTAACAATTTTTTACAAGAAAAGCATCAGCAGGAAATTACTAAGTTAGAGAATAAACACGATCAAGAAATACAAAAAACTATTCAATCTTTAGAAGTAAAACATAAAAATAAACTCCGAAATCAGATTAGGGAATTAGAAGAAATGAACCAAGAATCAATACTAGAAATTATGAGGTCTATAACTTCTCAAAATCAAAACCAGTTTCAGCGAAAAATTCAATTATTAAAGCAAAACTACGATACTCAGCTTCAACTAAAAATTAAATCTATTAAAACTGAGTATCAACGTCAAATTAGACATCTTAGCAAATTAGACTAATAATAAATTCCGTAACTTTTTTATTAAATATAGGCTTTCTTTATAAGCTTTAATTCGACCACCTTCCTGATAAAGTTCTCCTGCTTTTTGCAAATCTTTTATTGCCTTTAGAAGTTCTTGATTAGCTTTTCTCTTATTTTTAAGACTTTTATAAATGAGGCTATTCTGATAATAAGCATTAGCACGATTATAATAAGCATCAGCATAACCTGGATTCAATTCAATTGCCTTAGTATAATCTTTAATTGGATTTGGACCTCTCGTTATTGGTTCATAAGGGTTAACTAATAAACTTCTAGCAATACCCATATTAAAATATATTTCTGGACTATCAGGTTCCTTTTCTAAAGCACGATTAAAATTAGTTATCGCTTCCCAAGCATCTCCCTGATCTAAATAACTTATACCTCTAAAATATAAAGCTTCAGCACTTTGAGGATTAATGGTTGAAATAGGATTGGTATTTACTGGAGTATTATCAAAAATCAAGTCTGAACGATCAATACCAGCAGTAGATAATTTTCTCATAAAACTATTAATAGGAACTGCCGCATTAAACCCAGTTTTAATTGGTGCTACATCTCCAGAATTAGTTTGAGCAAATCCAAATTCTCCTTGCCCATGAATACCAATTATACGACCATTTGTATCAAAAACTGGACCCCCACTCATGCCACTCCAAGTAACAGCTTGATAACGTAAAGTATAACCTTCAGGACGACTTTTAGGGCGGCTGGTTACTAATCCTGGAGATAATTCTGGTGCTCTATCAGTACCAAATAAACCACCAGTTGCTGGATAACCAAAAACATATATTTGAGAACCAATAACTGATTGTTCAGAGTTACCTAAAGTTGCTACTGGATATGTTTGTGAACTTTCAAATTTAAGTATTGCTAAATCTGGTTCTTCATCAGTTATTTGTAAGTTAACTATATCTATTACTTCATAGTCTTTTTCTTGATAAGTTCTCACACTATATTTAATAGTAGAATCTTCAAGGACATGGTTAACAGTAAGCACTGTATAAATGTTTCCATTTTTAGCAATTATTACACCAGAACCATCACCTAAGTTACTATTAATTTGTACTGTAATTGGTGCAGCTATTTCTGCTACTTGTTGAGCAGTTTTAGCAGTTGCTGCTGTTGGGATAGTAATAACAATTGCTCCAAGAGTAGCAGTACCTAAGAAATAGGTATTAAAAGAATTACAACGAGACAAAATCATGATTTTACCCTGTGATAATCTTGATAAAGTTGAATATTTTAATGTTTATTTAGTATCTTGACATATATTTAGATAAATTTGTTCTCAGAATTTAATTTTAATTCTATGTTTTCACCTGATAGATTATTTACTTGTTGGCCACAGGCTTAAATTACTCATAAACACAATATGATTATTTTAACTAAATGGTTAATACAAGATTATATGATGATTTATACAGGCATTCTCGGCGATCGCTACTTAGAATTATGAGAAGGAAAAACTATTGAAATGTCGATCCAAAAACCTTGATATGGGAAAATGACTAATTTTGTTGCGGAATATTTGCGAAAAAAGTTCCCAAGTCTAGCAAAAATATACAAAGCACATCTAGTTACTCTTCCTAATTCATAACCTGAACTAGATATTGCTGTTGTTAAAATTTTAGTATTTTTATATGTATATGATTTTTGCCATCCCGATCCTGAATAATTTTATTTGCTAATATAAATTTATGATATAATTATACTAGTTTTATATCATTTTTCAAATCACTATACTTGTTAAAAAACGATTTTTTTTATGCTCGTGCTACTCTTTTAGAATGTTTGGCTGTGAATGTAAAAATTGAATAAATTATCGTATTTAAATAACTATAGCAATCCTAAGTAGGTTGCGGCAAAATTTCATACTGAAAAAGTTTTGGGAAATTGAATATTTGACCATCCGCAAAAAACTTAAATAGCCACTTAACTACTTTAAAAGAACTGCAAAGATGATAAAAAGTAATACTGAAATTTTTGGTTTGTAACCAAATATCTTCAACAGGATTTTGCTCCGGAGCATTGGGAGCAAATCTTGTACAATTTATCAACAATTCTTCTTCTGATAAGTATTGATTAATTGTCATTAAATATTCTCGAAATTCTTGAGAGTTATGGTAAGTTGCCCCATCCCAAAATATTGCCAATTTGTTGCCCGGTCTTTGCTTCTGCAAATATTTAATAAATTCAATAGTATTTTTAGTATTTCCACTCTCATATTCTTGCACAAGAAATTCCTTGGTTTTATAGTCTAAAGCTCCATAATAAGTCTGTCTTTCTTTTTCATTTTTAATTGCAATTTCTATTCTTTCATCTGTTTTTCCCCAAGCATAACCTAATATGTCTCCCCATAGAATATGACATTCATCAATCATAAACACTGTAAGCTTTCCAGTTTCTATTTCTGGTTGCCATTTAGCTAAAAATTCCTCTATTTCTTTTCTTGTAACTTCTACTAATTCATCATTTTTAGCAGGATTCTTTTTTTGAGTTTTTTTCCAACTTATGCCCGCTTATTTAAACAAGTTATAGTAACTTTGATTAGACTCAAAAACCACATCATATTGCTCCTGTAAGTAGTTTTTTAAATCTGATAACCTAAGATAATCTTGTGCTCTCAACCACTCAATTGTTTTCTCTTTTTCGACCGTTTTTAAGTAACCTTGTCTCCCTTGATACTGAAGCCTTAAACTTTCTACACCATGAAATAATGCTTGGTTTTTCCATTCACTAATAAAACTGTGAGAAACATTTAATAATTCTTTGACTTCATGGTAGGATTTTCCTGACAAGGTCATTTTTACGGCCAAGGCCCTTTTAATTTCTTTAGACTCTTTTGTTTGATTAATAAAATCATTTAGTTTATCTATAATATTCATTTTTTGTCTTTTTCTTAGATCTGTTATTCTTACTATTATATCTGTTGCGACCAATATGGGATTGCTATATCAACAGATAATTATCAGTTCCAAAAAAAACTACAGTCAAGGAACTATTTTTGCACTTTTTTTTCCCATATTGAAAGATTCCTCATATTAAAATGTTAGTATAAAAGTTATTAAAATAGGAAATAATAAAAATGCATATTATAGGAACAAGGAAAAAAATATTGATTCCGTCAGTTGTAACACATTAATCACTGGAGCTGCTGTATTTACTTAGACTTAGTTGCTATGATAAAAACCATGCGATCGCTAAATTTCAATACTGACTTATCCTGATATTTCTCTTCTATTTCCTTTAAACCTTCTGCCAATTCAGCATCATTAAATTCAGAAAGCAAAGACATATAACAATTTTCTACCATTTCGAAATACTGACTTTTTGGCAATTCTAAAGGATACTCAATAATATCCATATCAACAACAAAACCTACTTGCTGAAGTAAATTAATCATTTCTTGATAATGAGGTTGTTTTTTTTCATAAGACTCTAGTGCTTCCGTAAATAAAGGATGCTCAATAGTAGGTGGCCATAACAATAATAGAAAAATTCCTCCAGGAGTTAATCTTTGGTACAAATTCTGGAATAGAATAAATTTTTCTTTTATATGATGGATAGCTTCTTTCAATAAAATTTTGTTATAAATTCCTAGTTTTTGAGAGAATTTTACTCCATCCATTTCTATGGGGTTTAATCGACTATTTGCTGGAATTTTTCCTACCATTTCAGCAGAATTATCAACGCAAATAATCGGTTGCTGTAATTGAATTTGATGGAGAATTTCTTTGCTATAAATTCCTGTTCCACAGCCAATATCCACTAAAGTGTCTGTGGCATTTAGGTGTAGATATTGGATAATTTTTTGAGTGGTAAATTTAATGTAATCAGGAGAGTATGACCAGAGATTATCGTAAATATTGGCGATATTTTGGTAATGGTTTTTGCTATGGTTACTTATCATAAGTTAAGGGATATTTTAAGGGATATTTACAAATAATTATCAATAATAAAGATATGGCTTCAATGATTAAATTATATAACACTATAGTTTTTATTGACTATAGGCAAAAAAAAATCATAAAATTAAAGCAAATTCTCAAAACAAAATAATCATTTTCTTCTGAAAAATTCAACTAAATCTAATACTAATTATTATCAACTGTTCTATACTCACATTTGATATTTATAAAGATTATTTGTTGGCTCCAATACTGAATATTTGGGTTACTTCAGTTCGGAAAAAAAGTTGTTTTTGCTAGCTTTGAAGTATAGAAAAACTGTTTTTAATTGGTATAAAAGGGGGAATATTATCCATAAAAATAATTTAATCAACAACTTATTTTACCAAGTCTTGACCTGAAAAAATCTCAGAATAAAAAGCAACAGAATTTTTGTATAGTAAAGTTGAAGAGTTACGGGCGCGTTTTCAATAAACTGAGGCTTATGCTATCAGCTAACCGAATAATTCTTGATGCTACTGCAATGATTAATTGTGGCTCCCTGAATGAGTGGGAGTGGTTAAAACGAAATTATAATTTTTTATATGTTGCTCAAGAGGTTTTAGGCTCAGACAATTTAGAACTACCTACCTGCCAAGTAGCAAGAGAAAACTTTAGCTCACTTAGTCCAAACAAAGAAGAAATGTATGTGAGTTTCCTAGAATTTATAAATTCAAAAGCCATGACTTAGGGAAGCCTAGACTTTAAACTTAGCCGTAACTCGTCATCAATCATTACTCTGCTCTAGTGATGATACATTAATAACATAAATTTCGATGTATAATACCATTATTTATATTAGAACATTTTGACTATTGACTAGGATAGTGAAAGCTCAACACAAAAGAATTCCATTGCAGTGAATAACAATGGAAACTTCAAGACTTATAAATAAGTTAAAAGTTAAAGTCCGCAGACTCAGTTTACGATCACTACACTGACCGCATTTTCTTGAGACTGACTTTCCAACATCAAACCATACTCCAAACCTTCAATAACAGCGAGATAAGAAGCATCCAAAATATTAGTAGAAACTCCCACAGTAGTCCACCGTTGTTGACCATTACTCGACTCAATTAACACCCTAGTCTTAGCAGAAGTACCCGCTCCACTATCCAAAATTCTCACCTTATAGTCTGTCAAGTAAAAATTAGCGATCGCTGGATAAAAATTTCCTAAAGCCTTCCGTAAAGCAGTATCCAAAGCAGAAACCGGACCATTTCCTTCAGCAGCTTCGAGAATATCCCTACCATCAACAGCAACCTTCACCGTTGCCAGAGAATTAGAAACCTTAGCACTCTCCTTATCTAAATGTACCTGGAAACCTTTAATCTCAAAAAAATGCTGCCTTCGCTCCAAAGCACTTCGCATTAATAACTCAAAACTGGCCTCCGCTGCCTCAAATTGATACCCCTGATTTTCCAACTCTTTTAACTTATCCAAAATTTTTCGACAAGCTGGGTTTTGGCGATCTAGTTCTATGCCAAAACTTTTTGCCTTTGCTAACACATTACTCAAACCTGCTTGGTCAGAAATCACAATACGACGAGTATTACCTACTTCTTGGGGTTGAATATGTTCATAAGTTAGAGGGTTACGTTCCACCGCAGACACATGAATACCACCCTTATGAGCAAAAGCTGATAAACCTACAAATGGTGCATGGTCGTCAGGAGCAAGATTAACTATTTCACTAATACCTCGACTGACCTGAGTCAGTTTTTCCAGTTTTTGTGATTGAATACAATCATAACCCAACTTAATTTGTAAATTAGGAATTAAAGTACAGAGATTAGCATTACCACAACGCTCCCCATAACCATTAATAGTTCCCTGCACCATCTGTACTCCTTCGATCACTGCAGACAAGGCATTAGCCACAGCAGTACCAGAATCATTATGAGTGTGAATACCTAATCTAGTATTAGGTAACTCTCTAGAAACATCTGCTACTATTTGAGTAGCTTCGTGTGGTAGGGTTCCTCCATTCGTGTCGCATAGAACTAACCATTGAGCCCCTGCATTTTTGGCAGCAGTTAAAGTTTGTAAAGCATAATTGGGGTTATGTTTGTAACCATCAAACCAATGTTCAGCATCGTAAATAACCTGACAACCTTGACTACACAGATAGGAAATTGTATCTGAAATCATCTCTAAATTTTCTTCAAGAGTAGTTTTTAACCCTTCAGTAACGTGCAAGTCCCAAGATTTACCAAAAATTGTTACCCACCGTGTACCCGCAGACAAGATAGGTTGGAGAGTAGGATCTGATGCTGCTTGTTTTCCAGGACGTCGGGTGGAACAAAATGCTACGACTTCTGCTTGAGTTAGGGGTTGCTCTTTGAGATGCCAAAAAAATTGTACATCTTTAGGATTGGCTCCAGGCCAACCGCCTTCGATAAAGGGAATCCCTAAACTGTCGAGCTGGTGGACAATACGTAATTTATCTTCTAAGGATAGGGATAATCCTTCTCGTTGGGCACCGTCCCGCAGAGTTGTATCGTAAATCCAGATTTTGTTCATGGTAGTTGATGGTAGATTTCAGAGCTTAGGTAATAATCTATTATATCATATAATCTGGTTTTAAGCAAGTTATAGTTGCGACAGAAAAAATTTTTAAAGTTAATTTAAACTTTATCACATTATGCTTACCAAGAACATCAGGGAATCACTATAGGAATTCTCTTTTTACATTGTCCACAGGAGTAATGGGTAAGAGTTTCAGAGTTTATTTCTAGTTTTTGAATTGTTACAACCCTTTGATTGAATTGCTATATTTGCCCAGCTTACTTTATTATGTAAATTTTTAGCTGTTAATATATAATTAATATTATTCAATATAGTAAGTAATTTGTTATGGTTATAATTTAGACTTCAGAATAAAATTATAATTTGTAATTCTGGTGCAAATCCACCATCTATGTTGATCAAAAATAATGTTGGTGTTTATAATGGCAATGCCTCAATTATTAACTTTCCTAGTATTGGTACTTGTGCCACTTGCGCTATGGAAATAGAAGAAGAAGTTTCTCAAGGAAAGAAATTCGAGAAAAAACTAAATTTTCTTCGCCTCCCTATTCTCCTAATTATCAGAAAAAATTATCCTTTTAAGTGAAAGTTTTAGGAGATATCAAGAATACTAAATATAGTGGCTTTTGGGGCAAGTGTTTTGAGATGTTTTGGACTCTAGACAGGTTAACAAAATCATAGTTTGTTTTCGTAATACGTATTTTATAAACTTAAAAATTCACTTGCCAAAGTAATCTATCATGTCTTCAAAGCCAAGAGTTAAACTTATAGTAATCTAACTTTAGAAAATGAGTACAACGAGGATTTAAACACCCCCTTAAAAAATATTTAAAATTCCAAGTTTGAGTTGTGCAAACCAATTATCTTGATCAAGATAGATTAAATATATTTAAATAAAAATAATCCCCAATATCTGGTCTAATAAAAATAAAATAAAGAGATAAAATAAAGAGATAAAAAATATTTAAAATTTATAGTATAAATAAGTATTTATTATTCCTAATTAATATATCTACAATGATTTTTAAAGTATCAGTAAATTAGTCTAAAAAATCTATGCTATTTCATTTTAATTTATCCCAATTTCTAGAAAATTAGACTAGGCTTAGGTATGACTTCAGTTATTAAATAGTTGACTTATATTTTTTTCCTTTTTGCACGATGAATACTAAATTAATGTTAATTACTATTAGAGATAAAATGGCAAAAAAAGTCCCTAAATATTGACAGTTTGCGACAGAATATACAGGTTAAAAATTTGTTAAGAAATGGTATTAATTCTAACTTTTCTTGATAATTATCTATACAATTATTCGTAAAAGTATCAGTTAATTAGTGTAAAAAAGTCCTGAGTTTACCCTTATGAGTCAATCAAACAAAATCATCATTATTGGTGGCGGTATTATCGGTATATCAATAGCAATAGAACTAAAGTTACGCGGAGCTAAAGTAACAGTTATTAGCCGAGATTTTCAGCAAATTGCCACAAATGCTGCTGCCGGAATGTTAGCCCCCCAAGCTGAAGCTATTCCCCCTGGAAAAATGTTAGATTTATGTTTAAAAAGTCGAACATTATATCCAGAATGGGTACAAAAAATAGAATCAATTAGTGGTTTAGAAACTGGTTATTGGTCTTGTGGAATTTTATCCCCAGTTTATGCTCTAAAAGATAGAGAAAATTATGCTTTACCAAGCCTGAATTATCAATGGCTAAATCAAGTAGCAATCCATCAATATCAACCAGGATTAAGTCCTGAAGTAATTGGGGGCTGGTTTTACCCTCAAGATGGGCAAGTAGATAATCGTTATTTATACCAATCAATTATAGCAGCAGCTAAAGAATTGAAAGTTGAAATTCAATCAGGAATTGTGACAGAAATAATTCGGAAAAAAGGAAAAATTAAAAGTCTCAAAACATCAATAGGTGAAATAGAAGCAGAACATTATGTCTTAGCTACAGGTGCATGGTCGCAGGAGTTATTACCAATTCCCATTTTTCCGACAAAAGGGCAAATGTTATCATTAAAAGTGCCCTCATATGTAAGTAGAGAAAATCTATCTTTGCAACAAGTTATATATGGAAGTCACTGTTATATTGTACCCCGCAAAGATGGCAGAATAATTATTGGTGCAACTTGTGAAAATATCGGATTTGTTGATGGAAATACTCCGGTAGGAATTCAACAATTATTAGGAAATGCAATTAGATTATATCCAGTGTTAAGGGATTACGAAATCTTAGAATTTTGGTGGGGTTTTCGTCCTAATACTCCTGATGAAATGCCGATATTAGGAAAAAGTAATTATGATAATTTGACTTTAGCAACTGGGCATTATCGAAATGGAATTTTATTAGCACCTGTAACAGGAATGTTGATAGCTGATTTAATTTGGAATAATCAATCTAACTCCTTATTGACAGCTTTTAATTATTCTCGGTTTATGGAAGTCGGAAGTCAAGTTTGAGGAATTAATATAAAATAACCTTTGATTTAGAATATTCAATTTATTTGAGCAAAATACTTAAAAATTAGTCAATTAACTTATAGGGAATTGTGTAGATTATTGCTCATGTACAGGATAGATAAAAGTTTAATTATTCATGAGGAAATATATATACAAGTGACTACTACAAAATTCGGGAATAATTCATTTCTATAACTCTTGCTCAATAGATATATGTTATCGCGATCGCATATAAAATAAATTAGATAACCTGATTAAATTATTTCAATTATGTATGTGTTTAACTTCTATTTTAGGTTTAACGATGGAAATAAAAATGGGGAAAAAATAGGAAAATAAACAGAAACAAAACAAAGCCAGTCAATGGTTTTTTATGTATGTGTTTAACTTCTATTTTATGTTTAACGATGGAAATAAAAATGGGAAAAAAATAGGAAAATAAACAGAAACAAAACAAAGCCAGTCAATGGTTTTTATAGTTTTCTGACCCTAGTTTATAACTAAAAAGTTTATTTCTGTTGGTATGAATAATGATTATAATTAGACATCTCCAAAAGTACTCAAACGACTATCCTAACTATCTTGAGTCGAGCGATCGCCACTAATCAAGATAGTTAAGTTGTAAGGTTTTATAAGTATCAGAGATACTCAGAGATACTTTGTGTTACTAATATAAATATTTATTCTACTTTTTCTGATTATTTTCTATCTCAATTTTTGAGAATTTATATTAATATAAACTAGCAAATTATTTAGTCTAACTAAGCCTAACTTTCTCTAATTTTAAATTTTGGAGATATCTATTAGAGTTATTTTACTTTTGGATATAGAGTTTATTCAATTGAGAAATTACACAGAGTGAAACTCTATTTTTCAAAGGGAGATGATTACAACTCATCTTATTCTATAACAATTCCCATAAATAATGAGGCACAAAATCGTACCTCACTAATATAGGAATTGCTATATTTTATCTTGAAACGGTCGTCTTTCAATAATTTGAAAACTGCTGTAAGAGTTTTCAGCTTGCGAACATTAAAAAAAAATGCTCACCCGCTCTGGGACGCTCCATGGCTCCCTGCTGTGGTCTAGCTACATTAAAACCGCTGTCAACCATTGAACACTTGGAATCCTAAATGGCTAAAAGCTGATAGCTAATTAAGAACTAAACCTTAGCTAATTCAAACACTGCTCCCAAACCAGATGCCATTTCTGCTGGAGAAATTTTTCCATCTTTATTGATATCGAGAGCATCAAATACAGCATCACTTCCTGCCCACTCTTCGCGAGTAATAAAACCATCACCATCTAGGTCATAGATATAGAAAATATCTTCTGCTGCATGGGTGACTCCTTCTAGGCGAGTCAACCGCTCTGCTAATAGTTTTTCCAATGATTCTAATGCTTTGGAAAAACCTTTAATACCTTCATCTAACTTTTGAGATGCCATCCGATCTTCAGCGTGCATCTGATCAAAAGTTTCTTTATCCATGAGAATTTTTTCTGCATCAGACTGAGCAGCTTTCTCATCAGAAAGTTTAGTAGGTAACTCACCTATTGTTGACTCTAACTCACCCAATAGCCCTGGTGAAATAGTCAATAAATCACAACCCGCTAATTCCGTAATTTCTCCTGTATTACGGAAGCTAGCTCCCATAACTTCGGTCTTGTAACCAAACTTTTTGTAGTAGTTGTAGACCTTAGTTACAGATAAGACACCAGGGTCTTCTGCTGGGGGATAAGAATCTCGTCCAGTTTCTTTTTTGTACCAGTCTAAAATTCTTCCCACAAAAGGAGAAATTAAAGTCGCACCAGCTTCAGCACAAGCGATAGCCTGATGCAAACCAAACAGTAGAGTTAAGTTGCAGTGAATACCTTCTTTTTCCAGCACTTCTGCTGCTTTGATCCCTTCCCAAGTAGAAGCAATCTTAATCAAGATACGATCACGTGAAACCCCAGCCTCTTCATATTGAGCAATTAAATCTCTTCCTTGAGCTATTGTTGCCTCTGTATCATAGGATAGTCTTGCATCAACCTCTGTGGATACCCGCCCAGGAACAATTTGTAAAATCTTGAGTCCAAAAGCAACTGCCAATCTCTTAAATGCTAAATTTGCCACATCAGAAGCGGTTGCATCTGTTCCCAATTCTTGCCTTGCTGTTTTCAAAGTTTCATCCACAATTTCTTGATATTGTGGCATCTGAGCAGCAGCAGTAATTAATGAGGGATTAGTAGTTGCATCCCGTGGCTGAAATTTTTCAATTGCTTGAATATCGCCTGTATCAGCAACTACAATGGTTACTTTTCGTAGTTGTTCTAGCAAATTTTTAGCCATTTGTTTCTCCTTTTTAGAATAAGTTGCTTATTTAGATTTTAGTTGATAACTGTCACTTCATAAAACTTATGTAAAACTTGATCAAAATCATTGGGGTGCCTCGCCCCACCTTTTAAGATCAAATCTGGTTGAATACATTATATAAATAACTATTATATAATTTGGAGCTCTGGGGAGTATGAAAATATTGTGACAATTATAAGCATATGCTATGTGAACAGGATGAAATAATGGCACATTGGCATATTGAATTTTCGTTGAACTTTTAAATATAAAGTTAATATGATATCTTAGATGTTTCTGTGTTCTAACATACACTATCTATGTATTCAGGCTATTGGTTTACATCCGTTAATATTAGAGCTCGACATCAAAAGGCTCTGAAACCTTTATCGGACTTTTCCAAAATCAGTATTTTGGAGAGGTCTATTTGTTTGGCTTCCTTATGACCACTTTGTTTTTTTACCTGTTCTAATTTGAATAACACTTAAGCTAATGGAAACACCTAATACAAACCAATTCATCTTGGGATCTAAAAATCAAAATCAAAGTCCCATTCCACGAGTAATATCAATTGACATTTTGCCTGGAGTCGTGATGGTGTTGATGACCTTAGATCATGTACGATTTTTTTTCTCTAATGCTGACTTTAACCCCTTAGATCTTACCCAGTCAAACATTCCTTTATTTCTAACCCGGTGGGTGACTCATATTTGCGCCCCTACATTTATTTTTCTAGCAGGAATAGGAGCTTATCTTTCTCTCAAACGTGGCAAAAGCAAGCCAAAACTTTGTCGGTTTTTGTTGCTCCGAGGACTGTGGTTAGTGTTCCTAGATTTAACAGTAGTAACTTTTAGCTGGAGTTTTAACCTGAGGGACAATTTTTTTGTGGCCGGAGTCTTATGGGCGATCGGTTAGTCGATGGTTTTCTTGGCAGCAGTAATTTATCTTCCTACTCGTACAATTGCAGCGATCGGAATTTTGATGATAGTCGGACATAATTTTTTCGATCATGTACAAGCAGAACAACTAGGAAATATTGGTTGGGTTTGGGCAATACTTCACGAAAGGAAAATTCTGGAACTAACTTCCGGGTTTCGCTTATTTATCCTTTACCCTCTGATTCCTTGGATCGGAGTCATGGCAGTAGGTTATGCTTTTGGAACACTGTTAGAAATTGAAAAAAATCGGCGACTTCAGCTATTAAGAAAAATAAGTTTAAGTATGATTGTTACTTTTATTATTATTCGAGTAATTAATAGTTATGGTGACCCCAATCCTTGGTTAATTCAGTCTAGATTTTTTTATACCTTACTATCCTTTATAAACTGTCATAAATATCCACCTTCTTTGCTATATTTATTAATAACACTTGGTTTGGCAATTCTATTACTTTATTTTTTAGAAAAATCAGAAATACGTTATTTTAAGCCATTAATTATCTTAGGTCAGCAACCATTATTTTTCTATGTCATCCACTTTTGGTTAATTCATATAACTGCTATTTTATTTGCTTTGTCTAGATATGGTATAACACCTTTTACTTTCTCCCAATTAGGCATTAGTTGGAAACCTAAAGCATTTGGGTATGATTTACCAATTGTTTATCTAATTTGGTTGTTAATGACTGTTATCTTATATATTATTTGTGAGAGGTTTGCTAAGTATAAGAAAAAGCACCGAGGTAAGTGGTGGTTAAATTACTTGTAAAGAGTTATCCCCAGCAATAGGCCTACTCAACAAAGGTTTATTTAAACCAGGCCTGATCGGTAGACATCTTTTTTAAGATTTACACTTTATATACTTAGAATCTACTGTAATTTGATTACCATACTGATATACTTTCAGATTAACAAATTTAAGTTTTATGAGATTAAGATTCATCTATGGGTAATCCTTCTTATTCCCCTCCGTGGTTCTTAAAAAACGGTTTAGCAATGACTCTCTATGCAACGTTTTGGATACCCCGTTTTTGGGAAGAGACTATTAAATTTTCTAAGCTTTCTTACCAAGATATAATTTTTATTGGTGCAAATGATGTACCAATTTTTGGGTGGATGGCTATCCCAGAAAACCCAAAAGGTACAATTATTGGGACTTATGGAATTACAGGAGATTTAGATAATCAATGGTTCTTAAAGCTATTGGGACGAAAAGCCTATGCTCAAGGTTATGCCGTTGTTTTATTTGATTGGCGTGCCCACGGTAAGACAGCATTACTATCACCAACTCTAACTTCAGACGGTATTTATGAAGGGCAAGATTTTGTTCATATTGCTGCTCAAGCAAAAGCAATGGGTTGTCCACCTAATTTTTGGTTTACTGGATATTCTTTGGGAGGACAACTAACACTTTGGGGTGCTAAAGTAGCAGAAAGTCTGGCTCCAGAATTAGGATTAGCAGAAACAGATATTGGTGGTTGTGCAGTTATTTGTCCCAGTCTAGAAGCTCAACGTTCTCTCTCTTATTTAAATAGTTTTCCTCTAGGAAAACGCTTAGATAAAGGAATTACTAAAAACCTCAAAAAATTAGCTTGGTTAATTCACGATTATCATCCAGATTTTATAGATATAGAGGCAATAGAACGGGCTAACTCTATCTGGAAATTTGATGCAGAATTTATTATCAAAAGCTTAGGATTCTCATCAGTAGAAGCTTATTATAAAGCAACAAGTCCTTTATATTTTTTGCCTCATCTTCAGAAAAAAACATTGATTATTTATGCGGAAGATGATCCACTATTTGACCCAACAATTGTGCCAGAATTAAAAACTATTTGTCAAAATAATTCTGCTATTGATTTGATTTTAACTCGTTACGGTGGTCATGTAGCTCATATTAGCAACAAATCATGTCAAAAGCTTGCCCAAGATCCTGATATTTGGTGGGCATGGAATCGAGTTTTTGAATGGATTAAACAAAATGAAACAGTAACATCAAGGACTGAAGTTGCTGTCTAATTTTATCCTCAGGAGTTAGGTAATATTCCTAATTCCTGATAGTTCTTAATTTAGTAGTTAGTAGTTAGTCGTTAGTAGTTAAAGGACCTTTTTTTTACTATTAACACTTACTCGCCTACTAGTTCCACAGGTTATTTTAGTAACGCCCTAGAGGAATATTACTTTTGCATCCTTTAGTAAGTTTCTTCTTAAATTTTGTTGATAGAATACTTTTATATGTATGAATTTTTTTTAGGTTTTATGAATTTTATCTCTTCATTAAAACTAATCCTACTAAATTGATACAGCTAAAAAAAAGTTTTCAATACCAATACTTTTCTTACCAATAAATTTAAATTTTTCTGTAAATTTAGTGACAGTATTATAGAGAAGTCTTTAATTTTAATTAAACAACTAGTAAAACAATAATTCCTCCACCAACAAATGGGGGTAAATGACAATATGGCAACTGTAGAGTGATTCCCGATTTAACAGGTGAAAACCTGAGACCCATTGGCATCTGTGGAGGGAATATGCAGAAGAGTCAAAGTGGCTACCATATAGTTCTCTATCATAAACTACAATTGACAGACTTCTTCGCTTTATTTAGGGGGAAGTTGAGAAAACAATTGTTTGACAAATCTTGCAGTGAAATTATTCATTTAATACCCCATACTAAACCTCACGATAGAGAATGGTAAACCTAAAAGTTATCAAATAAACATTTGCTCTCCCCTCCCGTGGAAGTAATTTGCGTTTTGCTGCACAATCATGAAATTCTGAGAAAGTGCTCCAGCTATATCTATCCTACAGCAACGTTGTATACAGCAAAACCCATTTTCATGGGGGAAAATAGTTTAGTTGCAACTTGGCAAACCATAAAATATTCAAAAAACTCAGTCGCCTTAAAGACATAAATTCTCAACTTTTATCAAAAAAAAATGGAATATTTTTCTTAGAAAATTGTGAGTATTGATACGGTTAAAAATAGATATTTTTTTTAAATTGCAATTAGAACGTTATGAGCAAGAGTTGATGAAAATATTTATCTGAAACAACTCGTAAAGTTTAATTTTTTTTCACGCATATCTATATCTACTTAAGGAGAAGACTATGTGGGAGTATCTACCACCTTTAAACGAACATAATTTACCCTATCCAGATACAATACATCCCATCGTTGTCCACTTCGTAATTGCGATGGTATTATTTGCGTTACTATGTGACATTATTGGTTATTTCACTCGTAATTTCCGTTTATATGAAGTTAGCTGGTGGAACATGTTTTTCGCCACCATTTCTATTTTTATTGCCATAATATTTGGTCAGTTTGAAGCTGGTCTGGCACAACCCTACGAAGCGGTTGAACCTATCTTAAACTTACATACATTAATTGGTTGGTCTCTCTCAGGAATTATCGCGGCTCTCACTGCTTGGCGTTATGTGATTCGTTCTAATAACACAGAAAAATTACCGATGCCATATCTAGGACTAGGATTAGTACTAGTAGGAATAGTCTGCCTTCAAGTTTACTTGGGAGATGAATTAGTTTGGGTTTATGGACTACACACAGTGCCAGTAGTGGAAGCAATAAAGGAGGGAATTTTACAATGAACCTAGAATTAATAGATAGTTTGACTGCCCAAGTTGGGGCAAATGGGCTTCCTTACGCTATCCCAATTCATCCAAACTTAGTTCATCTGACTCTAGGTCTGTTTATTATGGGAATTGCTTTTGATATTGTTGGCATATTGTTCCCTCTACAAAAACCAGTCCTGAAAGTTTTAGCGATATCTGCTACTCGTTCCAACTTTTTTGATGTAGGTTGGTACAATATGTTAGCTTCATCAATTATCACATTTTTCACCGTAGCAGCAGGATTTTATGAAATCATGCTAGCGACACCATCTCCTGAACTTAAAAGTGTATGGGGTTTAGGAGCAATGGATACAATGTTATGGCATGGCATTGGCGGTGTGTTGCTATTAGCAATGATTATAGGTATGACGATTTGGAGGGGATTTCAACGTTATATTTGGTCTCAGGATAAACTCCTACAAGTACAATGGAGTTATTTAGCAGTAGGTTTAGTAATCCTTTTTGTTATGTACGTTCATGGTACTTTGGGCGCACAGTTAGCAGCAGAGTTTGGAGTACATAATACTGCTGATGCCTTGTTAGAACTAGGCAAAGATCCTAATATTGTCCTGAAATAATCTTAGTAGGATATTGATATGAAAACCCGCACTATTTTAACCTTGGGGGCGATCGCTCTCTTGTTAGCTGCTATTAGTATTTGGATCGGGCAACTCTCCTACTCATGGTTGCCTCCTCAAGCAGCAGCAGAATCTATGTTAATTGATGAGTTATTTAGTTTTCTGGTCACTCTTGGTAGTTTCATATTTCTGGGTGTCACTGGAACTATAATGTATTCAATTCTTTTCCAACGTGCTGCTAAATATGATTACAGCGATGGGCCACATATTGAGGGTAACGTTACCTTAGAAGTTGTTTGGACAGCAATACCAATTTTTCTAGTATTTTGGATTGCTGCTTACAGCTACAATGTCTATGAAAAAATGGCTATTCAAGGACCGATGGAATTAGTGCATTTGCATACACCATTAGAAATGGAATCAGCTTATGCAGATCCATTAGAACCTGTAACTGAACCTGTAGAAGAAATTCAAGTCTATGCTAAACAGTGGTCTTGGGTATTTCGTTATCCAGAAAATGGAGTGACTAGCACCGAACTGCACTTACCTGTAGATCGGCGTGTGCGGGTAGCGTTAAATTCAGAAGATGTGCTGCATGGGTTTTATATTCCTGCGTTTCGACTGAAGCAAGATATTATTCCCAACCATCCAATAGATTTTGAATTTACTCCAGTTCGTGTTGGCAAATATAGTCTAACTGATTCTCAATATAGCGGTACTTATTTTGCCACAATGGCAGCAGATGTAGTTGTTGAATCTGCTCAAGATTACAAAAATTGGCTGGCAAAAGTAACGGATAATAAATTATCTCCTGCCAAAAATCAAGCACATACTGAATATATTCAAAAATTAGAAGCACCTGTGCAACCAGGTTGGCCTTCAGTGAGACCTGCTTCACCTCCTATTGTTAATTATCATAATAGTTAGGGATAAGGCTCACTAAAGTTAAAACGAATTCAGATATCCTCACTCTTTTCAAACGAAAAAAACATTACTGAACCCTAGCCTGTAATCAAGGAAAAGAATCTTCTATGAAAGAAATAACAATCGAAAGCATCAGCGATGCCATAGAAAAACCAGAACCAGAACAACCACCAAACTGGCGACGATACTTCAGTTTTAGCACCGACCATAAAGTTATCGGTATCCAATACCTGGTTACCTCCTTTCTCTTTTTCCTTGTCGGTGGAATATTTGCCATGGTGATACGAGGGGAACTAATGACACCAGAATCAGACCTCGTAGACCGCACCATTTACAATGGAATGTTCACAATGCACGGCACAGTAATGCTATTTTTGTGGACTTTTCCATCCCTAGTTGGTCTGGCAAACTATCTCGTACCCATAATGATCGGAGCGCGAGATATGGCATTCCCTCGTTTAAATGCTGCTGCATTCTGGATGGTGCCAGTAGTCGGTATCCTAATGATGGCTAGTTTCTTTGCTCCTGGTGGACCAGCCCAAGCGGGTTGGTGGTCATATCCTCCTGTAAGTATCCAAAACCCTACGGGTAGCATAATTACTGGTCAGGTAATATGGATTCTTGCGGTTGCAATTTCTGGGGTTTCCTCCATTATGGGAGCGGTCAACTTTGTCACAACTATTGTGAGGATGCGATCTCCAGGTATGACTTTTTTCCGAATGCCAGCTTTTGTTTGGACAGTATTTGCTGCCCAAATAATTCAATTATTCGGACTGCCAGCACTAACAGCAGGCGCAGTAATGTTATTATTTGACATTACAGTAGGAACAGGATTTTTTAACCCTGCTAATGGAGGGAACCCAGTTTTATTCCAACACTTTTTCTGGTTTTATTCCCACCCTGCAGTTTACGTTATCATCCTACCTATATTCGGCATTTTCTCAGAAGTTTTTCCAGTCTATAGTCGTAAACCCCTATTTGGTTACAAAGTGGTAGTAATTTCATCCATGATCATTGCTGGAGTAAGTGGTCTGGTTTGGGTACACCATATGTATGCTAGTGGTACACCTCCTTGGATGCGGATGGTTTTCATGTTGTCAACTATGTGCGTTTCTGTACCAACTGGTATTAAAGTGTTTGCCTGGGTAGCAACTATTTGGGGTGGAAAAATTCGACTAAATACTCCCATGCTGTTTTCTTTAGGCGGTTTAGTAATGTTTGTGTTTGCTGGTATTACTGGCATTATGCTCTCTTCCGTTCCTGTAGATATTCACGTTAACAATACATATTTTGTCGTCGGTCATTTTCATTATGTTCTCTACGGCACCGTGACTATGGGAATGTATTCCGCCATTTATCATTGGTTTCCTAAGATGACTGGGAAAATGTATTACGAAGGTTTAGGGCAATTACATTTTTGGTTGTCATTCATCGGCACTAACCTCAACTTTTTACCAATGCACCCATTAGGTTTGCAAGGAATGTTGCGTCGTGTTTCTTCCTATGCACCTCAATATGAATTATGGAATGTGCTAGCAAGTCTGGGAGCATTTTTGTTAGGAATGTCTACTTTGCCATTCATTTTAAATATGGTTAGTTCCTGGATCAAAGGTAAAAAAGCACCTGCTAACCCTTGGCGAGCAATAGGTTTAGAGTGGATGATTTCTTCCCCACCAGATGTGGAGAATTTTGAGGAACTTCCTATAATTATTTCTGAACCCTATGGTTATGGGAAATCAGAACCTTTGACTGCTAATAACCCTAATGGTCATACACAGTTATCAGTTAATGGTTAACAGTCCTGGGTTGGGTTTTGCTACGCAATATTAAAAGCGACAGCGCAACCCAACAAAAATATCTATCTGTAATATAGCATTTCTCAGGGCAGTTAGGAAATTCTTGCTCCTCTCAAATTTAGTCACAGTAAGAATGTACTGGTTGCCTATCAATGGTTTTGCTTGCGGCGATGTGGTTCATCTATCTGAAAAGCTATACCATTAAAACTTTTGATTTTTGACTGGCATGAAGTTTGGTTTCTCTGTAGACCGAGACTTAAATGCAAGTATCAAGTATAAAGAGATATAAATGGAATTTGTTTGAGCGCGTTTTGCCTGTGGAAGTAATACGACTGACAGTGAACGAGCCTAGCAATAATAAGCATTGAAATGTCATAACTAGTGACGTTTATCAGTTTGATGAAGCAGGATATGAGGATAAAACCAGTAAATTAAAGGAGAATTATCATATGAATAGTGCAGTAACTTCAGAAAAAGTGCATGGATCTTTGCACTCAGG
Organism: Trichodesmium erythraeum IMS101; assembly: GCF_000014265.1. Lineage (NCBI taxonomy): Bacteria > Bacillati > Cyanobacteriota > Cyanophyceae > Oscillatoriales > Microcoleaceae > Trichodesmium > Trichodesmium erythraeum. Next base: position 427,793 of record NC_008312.1, on the reverse strand, counting down.
AGTTGCAGAACATCATCACGACGAAGAAGCCAATAGTATGTTTGGGTTTATCGTTTTCCTACTTTCGGAAAGCGTGATTTTCCTGAGTTTCTTTGTCGGATATATTATCTACAAAACCACAATGCCTGACTGGTTACCGCCCGGTATTTCTGGTCTGGAAGTGAGAGAACCTGCAATTAATACAGTGATTTTGGTTTCCAGTAGTTTTGTTATTTACTTTGCGGAAAAAGCTCTAGAAAAGGATAACTTAACTTGGTTTCGCATATTTTTGGTGGCAACCATGGCAATGGGAACCTACTTTGTGGTGGGTCAAGGAATTGAATGGAGTGCTTTAGAGTTTGGCTTTACTACAGGGGTCTTCGGTGGCACTTTCTATTTGTTGACTGGTTTTCACGGCCTGCACGTGATCACAGGCATTTTGTTACAAGGAATTATGTTACGTCGTTCTTTTATTCCTGGCAACTATGATAATAGTCACTTTGGCATTAATGCTACTTCTTTATTTTGGCATTTTGTTGACGTAATTTGGATTATTTTATTTATTCTTATCTATATTTGGCAGTGAAATGTTAATAGTGTGGGCGTCTCACTCACCCCCGATGAAAAGGCATTCAACTGCGGGAATTTGATGTTTGCAACAGTAGAACTAATTAAAAATGCAACTCAAAAACGGGAGCAAGACGCTCCCACTACTTAAAAATTGAATTTTCATGGCTCCTAATACCAATTAGAAAAAAGAAGGTTACAAATAGTTTCAAATTTTGTGGCTTCCAAGTTTTGACCCTATAAAATCTTAATGGATGACTTTCCTGGTTGAGGAGGGAAGGACTTCTGTTGACTTCTATGAAATGTTAGAATACTTTTTCTCAAAAACATTTCAACATTTTATTGAGAGTAGGTAGGGAATTTCTATACAAGATCCGTACTGTCAGAAAAATAATTAACACTCTACTGGATCTTTATTATCAAAACATTTATTGAGTAGATGTTCATAACTTAATAGTTGAACTCTTGCTTAAGTATAGCATTGCTTTTAATAATTGGTATAACTCCTTCTTCAATACACCTCAAAAAAATTACTACAGGAAGAGAAAAATGATTATTGACGACCAACATTATGATGTAATTATTGTCGGTACAGGAGCAGGCGGTGGTACTTTAGCATATAAACTTGCTGCCACTGGCAAAAAAATTCTGATTCTGGAAAGAGGTGATTTTATGCCTCTAGAAATCCAAAATCGAGTTAATGTTGATATCTTTAAGAAAGAACTTTACCGTGCCCATGAAAATTGGTATAATGATGCAGGGGAAGCATTTTCTCCTCAGACAAATTATGCTGTTGGTGGTAATACAAAAATTTATGGAGCAGCCCTAATTCGGATGCGGGAAAAAGACTTTGAGGCAGTGGAACATCAAGAAGGAATTTCTCCAGAGTGGTGTCTCAAATACAAGGACTTTGAACCTTATTACACTGAAGCAGAACAACTCTATAAAGTTCATGGTCACTCAAGCAATAATTCTAATGAACCTCATCATAGTCAAGAATATCCTTATCCCGCAGTTGACCACGACCCACAAATTCAAACAGTTGTCAACGCTATCGCCGGCCAAGGTCTACATCCAGAAAACATACCATTAACTCTGACTCGGGAACAGGAAGACCCCACAGGAGACTCAGAAGTATTTGGTATTGCACCACTGCTCAATTCTCCTAACATTACTATTAAAACTAATGCTAAAGTAGTCTGTTTACTTACCAACTCTTCTGGTAATACTGTCAAAGCAGTAGAAGTTGAAATTGACGAACGATCATTTCTATTTTTTGGGGATATTGTTGTAGTTGCTTGTGGAGCTGTAAATTCAGCAGCATTGTTATTACGTTCTGCTAACGAAAAACATCCTCATGGTTTAGCAAACAGTTCTGGACAAGTTGGGCGCAACCTGATGAAACATCAAATGACTGCTGTAGTGCAACCTAGTCCAAAACCTAATTCTGGCAACTTTCTCAGAAGCGTTTGTGTAAATGACTTTTATTGGGGAGATGAAAATTATTCTTATCCCATGGGTCACATTCAGAATACAGGTGGGTTACTTCAAGATATTACTTTTGCTGAATCTCCACCTATCTTGTCTATTTTAGCAAAAGCAATGCCTGAGGTGGGTTTGAAGCGGTTAGCATTACGTTCTGTTGGTTGGTGGACATATTCGGAGGTATTACCAGATCCTAATAACCGCATTGAAGTTAAGGGAGACAAACTTTTCTTCCATTACACTCCCAATAACTTGGAAGCACACGATCGCCTAGTTCATCGTTGGATAGAGGTATTAAAGTCAGTAGACAAAGCGGTTGGAAATTCTTTCTTTGCAAGATCAGGAGGTAATGTTTACCCTCGTGGAGAAGCTCCTATCGAAGTAGTTGCCAACCAGTGCGGTACTTGTAAGTTTGGGGAAGATCCAGCTACATCAGTTTTAGATATTAACTGTCGTACCCACGATGTAGATAATTTATATGTTGTAGATAGCAGTTTTTTCCCATCAAGTTCTGCTATAACTCCTGCTTTAACAATTATTGCTAATGCTTTACGAGTAGGGGAACATTTAAAGGAGCGTCTATAGTAACAGTAAAAATTATATCAGTTTGAGAGTGTATAATATTTTCCCACGTTAGCAAGTTTTAGCGTGGGTTTTTTATTTTCTATTATTTGATAGGACTTACGCACCAAGCTTCATATCTTGTAAGGGCGAATCGAAAATTGCTACTACACATGGGTAAGCTCTCATTGCAGAGAAAAGTAAATAGTAAGTAAGCAACTAATTATTCTACTCAATTACTTATTCCCTATTCCCTAATTAAATTCCCTTATTAAATAATTGCTAGCAGCAAAAATTCTAGAAAATTAACAAAGTAAACCCTCTAATGAAAAGAAATCTATCACACGGGGACAGGTTTCTTTTTTGATATGTACATAATTCTGCCACAAGTTGAGTTCACTATCGCTCAAGTAATTTTTCCAATCTCCTACAATTCCTTTGCGTATATGGGCTTTAGATGGGGTATTTTTATCACCAACTTCTTGAGAAACCAACATATCAGATAAGCTTCCATCTGGCTCTATATGTCCCTGATTGGATTTTTCTTTCATCTTTGTAAAATTTGTGGCTCTTGATATTTCTTCAGCATCATATGATTCAACCCCAATAAATTCAGCAAGTTTATGTATAGCTGAAATAGCATTATCTTTTTTCATTTCTTCATACCTTAAAAATAATACCTCAATTTTTCCTTCTTCAGAAGCTTTCAGAAATTCTTCATGATAGTCAAACCAGTCACTGCTCTCAAATTTTCCTTTTAGTGCTATTTTGGAAAAGAAATGATGCCAAGATCCGTTATAGTTAAAAACTTCTTCTTTTCCCCTAACATGATGCCATGCAGAAACAAATGTATCTAGAGGATGTCTTAAACATTGAATTATTCTTGCTGGTTGTTTGATTAAACCTACACTAGCGTGGGATTTAAAAAATCGTGGAGATGTAGCTTTTTCAAATTTTGAAAATATTAAACGCCAGTTTTCTGTACTTGCAGCCCTATCTAACCAAGGACAAAAATGTTCTGTACTAAAACCTAGTGAAATACCTTTTTCACTAACTTTTTTTACTAAATGTTCAAGTATTGACATAGTCCAAGTTGTACCAGACTTTGGATAGGTTGTTACATAAATATCACTATCCCTAGGTACAAAATGATTAAATACATTTTCTATTCCACTCTTCGTAATAAAAGTGGTAGTATAAAAATTTTCTATTGCATTTACATCAAATGAACGGGGTATACAGTTCATTTTTGGTTCAGAAGTTTGAGATAAATTGATAGACATAGTGTATCAGGATAAGTGAATTTGTTGACATCTTCAGTTTTAGATAATAATCTTAATCCTCAACTTAGCTGTTTAGCATTTAAACTATATCATAACTTACATAAAAAATAAATTTATACATTATTTATTGAGGTGAATTACTGTTAAAATATATTATATATAAGTAGGATTAATTTCAGAATTTTTGGCAAATTTTTGTAACTTTAAAAGCTCATTTTATGGCTTTATATTATAACAGCTTTAGTGTTATTTTGGCATTATTGTACTATATATTTTAGTTATAGATAAGTCTTACCTAAATATTTTTTAGCTGCTCTGTTTTGACTGCTTTTAACTTTTTATGGATTGGGTATTTATAACTAGATAACTGATAAAAACAAAAATAACTAAACTCACAATTGAACTGCTATAAAATACTCCTGCCATTCCCCCAATATAAAACATACTTCCTGCTAGAATTGGACCTAAAGTTCGCCCGAAAGATAAAGCTGATGAAGTAACTGCCATAAAACCTGCTCGATAATTTTCGGGAGATAATTGCCCTAATAAAGATTGGGTTGAGGGAACTAACATACCATGAGCTAAACCTAATAAAATGCCAGGAATAAATAACAGCCAAATATTATTTATTGTGGGAATCATTATAAAAGCAATACAATAAATAATAAATGAAATTTTTATCAGGGTCAGTTCAGATAGGTACTTGGCAAATATCCCTAATTGAGATGAAGCAAATGCTAAAAAAATACCTCTGCTGGCTAAAATAATTCCGATGACAATATAAGAAGCTCCTAACTGGCGATCGGCAAATAGAGGTATATAAGTTAAGCAAGGACCCAATGAAAATATAAAGTTTACAATAATTACTATTAATAAACTCCTAACTTGATAATTATTAAAACTTTGCCAAATATTTCTCAAATATTTTTTTAAGTTAAATGATTTTTGCTTAGGTATAGCTGGATTTTTTAAAGAAAATAAAATCCAAATACTTAAGGGAATAGCTATTAAATATAATAAGAAAGGATACCGCCATCCCCAGGTAGTTAATCCACTACTAATTAAAGGATAAATCACTAAACTAAGACCAACACTCATGGTCTTAAAAGCCATGGCTGTTGTTAGCAACTTACCGCTATAAAAGTCACTAATTAATGTTAAAGTTAATGACTCTAGTGGTGCTGCGCCAATTCCTTGTACAAAACGAAGCCCTATTAAGGTCTGAAAATTGGGAGCTAATGAACAAAGGGTTCCACTAATTGCAAATAAGATTAAGGCAGGTATCAAAATTTGTTTTCTGCCATAACGATCTGCTAATATTCCAGAGATTGGAGTACCTATAGTAATAGGAATAAAAAATGCTGAGATTACCCAACCAATATGTTCGGGAGAAATGTTCCAATTTTTAGCTATTGAAGGTAAAAGAGGGCTTATACCAGGACCACCTAAAATTGCCATTGAAATGATTCCAATAATAATCTGAAAATTAGAATCTTGATAAATTTTGATGGAGTTTTTTATGTTTTGAGATACTGTTTTTTTACTCATAATTAAACTATCTCATATTAAGTTTAGTTTTGATAGTTCTCTCAATTTTTATGGTTATTATTTTTTCTTTTATTGCTCTTAAGAAATAATTATGGTTTTTATGGTTTTCAGTTTTCTTGAGTTTCTGTTGGTTTGCTTTAGCTGCTGAAACTCAATAGATATATTTTTTAGTGCTATTTTCCCAAGTAGCGATCGCTCATAACTTCCCAGCTCTTTACTGAAAGCTCCCCCTCCCGTAGGTAAGCTTAAGCCCGCCCAACCCAACACAACCCAACAGATATATTTGGGGGTAAAATTTTCCCAAGTAGCGATCGCTCATAACTTCCCAGCTCTTTACTGAAAGCTCCCCCTCCCGTAGGTAAGCTTAAGCCCGCCCAACCCAACACAAGCCAACAGATATATTTGGGGGTAAAATTTTCCCAAGTAGCGATCGCTCATAACTTCCCAGCTTTTTACTGAAAGCTCCCCCTCCCGTAGGTAAGCTTAAGCCGGCGAAACCCAACACAACCCAACAGATATATTTGGGGGTAAAATTTTCCCAAGTAGCGATCGCTCATAACTTCCCAGCTTTTTACTGAAAGCTCCCCCTCCCGTAGGTAAGCTTAAGCCGGCGAAACCCAACACAACCCAACAGATATATTTGGGGGTAAAATTTTCCCAAGTAGCGATCGCTCATAACTTCCCAGCTCTTTACTGAAAGCTCCCCCTCCCGTAGGTAAGCTTAAGCCGGCGAAACCCAACACAACCCAACAGATATATTTGGGGGTAAAATTTTCCCAAGTAGCGATCGCTCATAACTTCCCAACTCTTTACTGAAAGCTCCCCCTCCCGTAGGTAAGCTTAAGCCCGCCCAACCCAACACAAGCCAACAGATATATTTGGGGGTAAAATTTTCCCAAGTAGCGATCGCTCATAACTTCCCAGCTCTTTACTGAAAGCTCCCCCTCCCGTAGGTAAGCTTGAGCCCGCCCAACCCAACACAACCCAACAGATATATTTGGGGGTAAAATTTTCCCAAGTAGCGATCGCTCATAACTTCCCAGCTCTTTACTGAAAGCTCCCCCTCCCGTAGGTAAGCTTAAGCCCGCCCAACCCAACACAACCCAACAGATATATTTGGGGGTAAAATTTTCCCAAGTAGCGATCGCTCATAACTTCCCAGCTCTTTACTGAAAGCTCCCACTCCCGTAGGTAAGCTTAAGCCGGCGAAACCCAGCACAACCCAACACCAGTTTTTTGTTCATCGGATGTTGTTATCACTCAGAATTTTCCAGTTTTTTTTCCTGTTCCCTAGGTTGAGCTGGGGAAACCCAACACCCCCAAATTTTAGTTGGGTTTCCTGGGGTCAAACCAACCTACAAACTGACTATCTCTCAAACTTCAAGTTTAGATCCAGAATGAATGAAGGAGTCTTTCACTATCAAAAAATGTACTGTTGTTCTTGACTTGCTGCTTCCGACTCAGCAACTGCTGCGGCAAATTCTGGATCTTGTTGTAAGTCTTCTGGAACTTCTATTGCTTCATGTAAACCAATAGTATTTGACCACTTGGTTTGACTATTCCATCTGACATTACTAAGGTTGGCATCACTGAGGTCAGCACCACTGAGGTCGGCATATCTGAGGTCGGCACCACTGAGGTCGGCATATCTGAGGTCGGCACCACTGAGGCCGGCAACACTGAGGTTGGCACCACTGAGGCCGGCATCACTGAGTTTGGCACGACTGAGGTCAGCACCACTGAGGTCGGCATATCTGAGGTCGGCACCACTGAGGCCGGCACCACTGAGTTTGGCATCACTGAGGTTAGCACCACTGAGTTTGGCATCACTGAGGTTAGCACCACTGAGGTCGGCATATCTGAGGTCGGCACGACTGAGGTCGGCACCTATGAGGTTGGCACCTATGAGGTAGGCACCACTGAGGTCGGCACTTATGAGGTAGGCACCACTGAGGTCGGCATATCTGAGGTTGGCAACTATGAGGTAGGCACCACTGAGGTCGGCATATCTGAGGTCGGCACCACTTAGAAACTGACCTACTGTTTCCCAAAACGCACCAACTCCTAAACATTGACTATAGCCAATAATTGTTAACAGTTTTAGAGCCTCAAAATTTTCACTACCATGTTGACCGCAAGGATAAAAACGCAACTGCTCCCGCAACTCCTCCTGAGACTGCCCATAACGATCCAGCTCAAACAACAAAATAATCACATTCAACCCAGTATAAATATCCACTTGGCGTTGCCCAGACTTAATACGCCACTGCTGCAACTCCCTCGCCTTTTTCTGAGGTAAAGTTTCCTCCGTCGCCTCAATAAACTTCCCATCACACCAGTCTAGATAAAACTCATGTAAGCGCTCAAACAAAACCACCAGCTTTGCTTCACTTTTCACCAACAAAGCCATCAAATACTCCACAACTTCCACGGTTAAACCCCCATAACCAAACAGATCGTAAACCTGCCATACCAACTCCTCATCAGAAACAGAGTAACTAAACTTGCGTCCTTTCTTAGTTTTCTGCGTAAAATATTCCAGACTTTCTGCCATCCGTTTTGCACAGAGAAACTCACCAAAACTCTTATGAAAAAACTCCACCGAATTTTCTGCCCCCGTTGCCGACTTCAAATAAAAAGCAGCCAAAGCATTTTTCAACCCATCCTCCCGCTTATCTTCCCTAGCATTTTCAATTAACCGCTTTAACTCCTTATCTCCCTTTTTCACCAGCCGCTCCTCGATCATTTCTATAGCAGCATATTCCCCACCAGACTGCACCACACACAACCCCGCCTCTGTCAATAAAACCTCCAGATCTTCTGGCTCCAACTTCGTAATTTCAAGATTAATATTTTTACCCTCTTCTACCCGCTGTTTTTCCAGTACCCACTCCAACGCCTGCTCATAAATTAAAACCTTTGTCTCACCAACATCAGTATTAGCAAACATCTCTACCTTTAACTTCCCACCCCTGTGCATTGAAGCCAGCAAATACAACAAAAGAGGTTCCCGCGCCAACTCGTTAACCTGCTCCGGACATTGTTCACTCCGTAAAAACTCCCCAAACTTTTCTGTTTCCTCATCCCCCACCACCGTCCGCCACTTCTCAAACCACTGTCCCTGGATATCATCATCCATCGGCAAAATACTCACCCGCTCCAAATTAGGAGGCATCAACCTTTCAATACCATAAAGCGCCAAAGGTCTACCCGTGATCAAAACCCGATGACCGCGCTCCTTATTTTCCGCTGCCTGTTTCTGAAACTGTGCTACCTGATCTAAAAACACCTTCAACTCACTGCTTGCCCCCCGCTCCAACAACAACTCATCAAACCCATCCAGCAAAAACAGAAACCGAGTATTCCGGTCTGTCAACCAGCCCCCATCAATTTTCACAAAATCGTAATTCACAGCATCAGCCAGAGTCTGATCAATATTTGCTGCAAAATTTTTCACATCTCGCAACCGGATCAAAATAGGGGTATAGATAGGATGTAGTTCCCGCCGCACCCAGTCAGCAAACATCCGGCAAAATACACTTTTTCCTCTTCCAGGCCCCCCTTGAATAAATAAAACCTGTTTATCTTTTTTATCTTTTTCCTCATTATTTTTCCGCGAATTTTCATCAAAATTTTCATCAAAGTGTTGAGGTAACAAAATTGTTTTTGCCCACTTCTCAATATTCTGAGATTCAGCATTTTTATCAACCTCTCCATCGGACACAGACTCGACCTCAAGTGGTACATAAATATCCTGAAAAGAGAAACTTTCATCAAATACTTTTTCCTCTGGCAGACGAGCAACTTTATTTTTCAAATACCCATCAACACTCCCATAAACCTCCAAATCTTGCTGCCAGCCATACCCATAAATTCCCGCTAATTTTTTAGCATCATCCTTCACCTCTGATACCGCTTCTTTCATATAACGATGGGTACTGCGAGAAATTCTTTCAGTCACTATTTTCGCCGTTTTTTCATCCAAACCAGACTCTTTTAAGCGTGCCAATACAACATTATCAAACTTTTCTCTCAACGGTGAATCATAAAAACAAATCAAAGTATCCTTAGCATCTTGGCGATTAAAACCATCTTTACCCAACTTCTTAATCTGTTTTTTTACATCCTCCGAAGCCTCAGTGTCTGTGAACTGCTCCTTAATTTCTGGATGCTCTACAAAAAATTGTCGAAAACTTTCTAAAAAAGCCACCTGAACCAACAACTGCACCTCATCTTCCAAAGTAGGCTCCTGACGACTTTGTTTAACAATATAAGAAATAATTCCAGTTGCAATAGGCAAGAAAGGTACACTATCTCTAACAACACTTCCCAATGGAGAATTTAGTGCATCCAACAGAGATTCAATATTAATCTTTTCAATAGCAGACTTTAATTCCTGAGTATCCTTATATTTTTCTAGTGTCTCAGCTAATTTAAAAAGCGCCTTAACAAGGTTAGCCCCACCGTTAACAGTTTCCAACCCGAGAGATTTCGAAAAATCGTCCAACAGTTTAACAGCCATAATTGTTAAAAATATCAATGTTAATTAGAACAATTATAGCACTCTCAAATTTACATAAATTTTGCTGTCAGACAAAAAAACTAACAGGCTAGACATAAACCTAGAATATCAAATAAATATCTAGTTATGTCTAACCTGATGTCATTAATTTTTTATTGCCAATTACCCCTATTAGCCCTCCATAAACAGACTAACTGATACATTGACTTTAGGTAGATAGGCAAAATTACATCATTCCCATACCAGGCATACCCATGCCGCCCATGCCGCCCATGCCGCCCATGCCGCCCATGCCGCCCATGCCGCCATCCATATCAGGAGCAGCACCTTTCTTCTCAGGCTTCTCAACAACCACAGCCTCAGTAGTTAAGACCATACCAGCAATAGAACCCGCATTTTGCAACGCAGAACGTACCACCATCGCCGGGTCAAGAATACCAGCAGCAATCAGATCTTCGTACTCGCCAGTTATCACATTGTAACCAACACTAAAATCAGTAGAACGTACTTTTTCTACAATTACCGAACCCTCTACACCAGAGTTATTAGCAATTTGATTTAAAGGTGCTTCTAAAGCACGTCTAACAATATCAGCACCAATTTTCTCTTCTTCATTATTGAGACTACCTTTTAGCTCCTCCACTTTAGTAGACAAGTGAATCAAAGTAGTACCGCCACCAGGGACAATACCCTCCTCTACAGCAGCCTTTGTCGCATTCAAAGCATCCTCAATGCGTAACTTCCGGTCTTTAAGCTCAGTTTCAGTAGCAGCACCAACCTTAATGACTGCCACCCCACCAGCTAACTTAGCAATGCGCTCTTGTAACTTTTCTTTATCATAATCAGAGTCGCTTTCACCAAGCTGTTTGCGAATTTGAGCGATCCGCTTTTTAACTTCCTCAGCCGTTCCCCCATCAGCAACAATAGTTGTGTTATCCTTGTTAATAGAAATTTTGCGACCAATACCCATCATATCTAGGTCTACCATCTCTAGACTCAGACCAACCTCTTCCGAGATGAGTTGACCACCCGTGAGAATAGCAATATCTTGGAGCATTGCCTTACGGCGATCGCCAAAACCAGGAGCCTTCACTGCAGCAACATTCAGTACACCCCTTGCTTTATTAACCACCAAAGTAGCTAAAGCTTCCCCTTCAATATCCTCAGCAATAATTAATAAAGACTGACCAGCACGAGCAACTTTTTCCAGTACCGGTACCAAATCTTGAATAGAAGAGATTTTCTTATCAGTAATTAAGATGCGAGCATTTTCAAAGTCGACTACTAACCGTTCTTGATCAGTCACAAAATAAGGAGAAAGATAACCGCGATCAATTTGCATTCCTTCCACAACCTCTAAGTCTGTAGAAAGAGACTTAGACTCTTCAACAGTAATTACCCCATCCTTGGTAACTTTATCCATGGCCTCAGAAATCATTCTGCCTACCTCTGCATCACCACCTGCAGATACCGTAGCAACTTGAGCGATCGCTTCTCCCTCTACCGGTTTAGCAACTGTTTGTATTTCTTTCACTAGCAGACTAACAGTTTTCTCAATCCCTCTACGAACTGCCACTGGGTTCGCACCAGCAGCTACGTTTTTGAGGCCTTCTTTAATCATAGACTGAGCTAAAACAGTAGCTGTAGTTGTGCCATCTCCAGCAATATCCTTAGTTTTAGACGCCACTTCTTGAATTAATTTAGCCCCAGTGTTTTCTAGAGGGTCTTCCAGTTCAATATCCTTAGCTACTGTAATACCATCATTAACAATTTGGGGAGCGCCATATTTTTTCTCTAGTAATACATTTCTACCCTTTGGGCCCATAGTAATTCTGACCGCATCAGCTAGAGTATTGATACCTCGTTCTAGAGAGCGTCTGGACTTATCATCAAATTCTACAATTTTAGCCATATACTTTTTCCTATTACTTCCAAATAAAAATTTAGCACTCTATACAATAGAGTGCTAGTTAGTGGAAACCGTACATTTAAAAGTCAAAAGTCACAAATTAAAACTCAAAAGTCGCAAAAATCCTGTAACTGAGGGGTGAGAATTATGGGAAATACCAAGTATAATGAGATACAAATATTAGAATTGTTAGCTGTAGAAAAAATTAAAATTCTCAAAAGCTCATTCTATAAAGTTTTTAGGATTTTATTCTTAAAAGCATTCCTAAAGCTGAAATTGTTTTGGGTTTAAGGAATTTTTTAGGCTTAATTCCCCACAACCCTATTAATAATCAAACCTTTGTAGCGTTCATACATCGCCAGATATAGCTGTAGCTCACCCATTTCGGAAATCCCCCGTAAATTCCTTTGTTAGAAGAATAGCTGTAACTCACGCCTTTAAGAAGAACAGTATAAATTCAGTACCTAAAAACCATAGTCACCATAGTTCTATATATAAAGCAACTAGGAAATATTAGCTTTGATACTTCATAAGTACCTCAGCAAAATTATTTACCCATTGTAATTATCTGTACTCTGTAGAAGGCAAATAATTAATTTTATACAAATTTGTATAAACGTGTAATTAATTTTGCATGAATATTAATTACTTCTGTATTTTAACTATTAGGTTTACCAATAGATAAAGTCTCAAGCATCCCCTCTTAAGAATATAAAAAAAGGAAAATTCAAACTTTATAGCCTCAATTATGAATGTATAAAGACATAGTAAGCACTCAATATTAACTAGGCTTTCGTTTCACTCCAAACATTCTTTCAAAACTCATCGCTGCCACACCAATAATTACCAGTATTATCCCAAAAATCTCTTTTACTCCTAATGCTTCTCCAATAGTAAAAAGGGCAATTAAAGCAGTTAAAGGTGGACCCAAAGTACCCATAATAGATGCTCTTGCCGCTCCAGCAAATTTAATAGCAAAACTATTTAATACATAGCTAGAAATGGTTAAAACCCCTAAAATAATACTAATAACAATTAAATTAGACCACAGACTAGGATCAAAATTAGCAGACCATTCTACAGGTTTAGGCATCATCATTCCCAAAGCCGAAAATACAAAAATTCCAGCAAAATTAATTAAACTAAAAGGAATAGGATGAAGCTTTCCTGCTGACATTTGTGTTAGTAAAATATATCCAGAAAAAGTAATACTAGCAGCAACTCCAGCCATAACTCCTGGTTGATAATTACCAACTCCACCAGGAATAACTAAAATTCCTCCCAAACCAATAATAACCATCGCACAAATTCTTAAAACAGAAGGGGAATCACCAAATAATCCCCAAGATAATAAAACAGTAATAATTGGATAAATAAAGAAAATTGTCATGGCAATACCAGTAGGTATATTACCAATAGAAATATATATTAATACCTGAGATAAAAACAAAAAGAAAGCACTACCAATAACTTTCCACCATAACGAAAAATTTTTGGATTTGATTAAATGCTCAATATCACTCCAAACAGCAGGATAAAGAAATGTCGCAACCAAAGGCATCAATAACATTACTACCCCTTGCCGTAGTAATAAAATTAACAAAGAATTCCAAACATCAGGATTAATTAATCCTGATACTGAAAATAAACCACCGAAAACTTGATATGGTTGTGGTGGTGTATTGAAAACTATCTTTACACAAACATTAAATAAAGATAGAACTGCTGCTGAGAGCAAAGCCAAAATTAAACCTATCTGAACTTGAGAAGGAGACTTTTGAGATTTTGCAGTAGATTCAGGTTTGCTTATTTGTGCTATTTCTGGGGACTCAATAGGAGTTGATATTTCACTAGAAGCATTATTTAATGAATTCCTGGGATCAGACTGAAAAGTTTGAAAATTTCGTGATAAAACTACATTATTACCTTCTAGTTGTCCCTGAAGACGACTGAGCAAGGTTTCTAAAATCACCTCACTCTGCTGTTCCATACCACGCATATTATTTAGTTGCACACAAAGGTCACTTTCGTAACTATCCAACTCCTTTTTTAGAGTATCAAATGTTCTGCTCAAAGTAGCAGACAAAGAAGAGCCCAACTCATTAGCAGATTCATAATAGTTATCTGGAGAATTAGTCATTGGTAACCCTCCTCCTGAAGAAACACCTTGTTGTAATCCTGGGTCAACACTCTCCTTTAACTCTTTAATTTTATGGCCTAACTGTTTTTGTAAATTATTTGCCAGTACTTGGGCCAGTTGTTTCAGCCATAATTGTTGCTGGGCTATTTGTCGTTGAGAAAGAGATTCCAGTTGTTGAACTTGCAACTGTTCATATTGCTTTCTTAATTTATTAACATCCTCATTGAGCTGTTCTTTCTCAGCTCTTAATCTACTTACATCTTGCCCTAACTGATGTGTCAAATCTTGACGAAAATTGTCCAAGTCTTGAATCACTAATTTCAGGACTTCTTCTGCTGTATGAGGAGTTGAAGCTCCTTGATTTGAAGGTTGAGTATCCATTTTCCGTTCCATCTTTGCTAACAATAGCTCACAATACTTTTATTGCTCCATCCTAGAAGTCTCAGCAACAGAATATCAATATTGAACTGAGTGCCAAACTATAACAGAACTTAGTACAGATTAATGACTATTACACCATAAATTCCTACTGTGACTAAATCTGATAGTTTGAGAATGTCCTAAGCACCTCAGCGACAGCTATTAATAATGCCTATAAAATAACGAATAATGTCCCATTTTCATCGATTTGACTTTTATGTAGCTGAATTTGCCCAGGATTTTTGGGACATATAGTTAATTGAGAGAGCTAGCAGTTTCTCTTTTAACTTAGTCGGGCTTAACAAAAAAATACTTCCTTTAACAAGACTAAAAACTTAAACAGTAATGCTTAAATGCTTCAGTAGAATATTCTTAACATACAAAATATTCCAAATTAATGTAGCCCAATGAATATATAATAATTATTATATGTCCAATATCCAATATCCTAATCATCTCTTTATCCCTACTCTTTACTCCCTAACCTTTGATCTATAATATATAGATTGTCAGATTAAAAAAGTATTATGAAAGCCCAAGAAATAATTTCCTCAATTGAAGCTGAAGAAATAGAAAAATTAAAGCAAAACTCGAAAAAGAAAATTCCTCTACTCTATGTAGGTGACACAGTCAAAGTCGGAGTCAAAATTATAGAGGGAGGAAAAGAACGAGTTCAGCCCTATGAAGGAACTATTATTGCCATGCGGAATGGAGGGATAAACGAAACTATTACAGTTCGTCGTGTTTTTCAAGGTGTAGGGGTCGAACGGGTATTTTTGCTCCATTCTCCCAGGATTGCTAATATTAAGTTGATCCGTCGAGGTAAGGTGCGTAGAGCCAAACTATACTACTTGAGGGGTCGTGTTGGTAAGGCCACTCGTGTCAAGCAAAGATTTGATCGTTCTTTATAGTTTCAAAAAGAATCTCAAAAATTTTTCCCCATTTTCTCAAAAGTTATGTTATAATGAAAAAAGTGAGGTTGCTTAGATTAAATCTAATCACCTCTGATATGCGCTCTTAGTTCAGTTGGTAGAACGCAGGTCTCCAAAACCTGATGTCGGGGGTTCGAGTCCTCCAGGGCGCGGTGAATTAATAAAAAACATAAACAGTATAGACATTAAAGTATAGGGCAAAGTATGGGAAAAAAATATTCTCTGCTCTACTGGCTCTATTGAATTTTCCCTATACTTTTTTAAGGGAAACTTTGACTTTAATTCTGTCGCCAAAAATTATGCTATAATTTTCGATAGTAAATTCTAAGCATAATGAAGTGCAAGTATTAAACATACTACTTTTGTAGCCCAGGCATATTGCCTACTACAACTATAACTTGGTCCCGTGAACGGTGGAATAACATCACAAACTTAGGGGGAAGATAAATTATTGTGGTAAAAAAAGAGGGGATAAAAGTACAAGAAGATAAAGAAGGTTTAAGTCCTGTAACTTTTTTCCAAGAAACAAAAGAAGAACTAGATAAAGTAGTATGGCCAAGCAGAGAACAATTAATCAGTGAATCTGTAGCTGTACTATTAATGGTTATTCTATCAGCAACAATCATTTACCTAGTAGATGAGTTTTTTAGTTGGGGAGCCCAGGTGGTGTTTGGATGAATTTATCTTTAGAAGAAACACAACAGACAACACAATTAGACCAAGGAGAAGAAAAAACTACAGAGTTTGCTAAAGGAGAATTGCGATGGTACGCAGTACAAGTCGCTTCTGGTTGTGAGAAGCGGGTTAAGACTAATTTAAGCCAGCGTATTCAAACCCTTGATATTACAGATAAAATATTTAAAGTAGAAATACCTCACATAGCTGCAATTAAGCTTCGTAAAGACGGTAGTCGCCAACATAGTGAAGAAAAAGTTTTTCCTGGGTATGTATTGGTACAAATGAAGCTAAATTGGCATGAGGAACAGAAAGAATGGAGAATTGATGATGAGGCATGGCAAATAGTCAAAAGTACTCCAAATGTGATTAACTTTGTAGGAGCTGAACAAAAGCGTCGCTATGGAAGAGGTCGTGGTCATGTTAAGCCATTACCTCTAAGTTCTTCAGAGGTGGAGAGGATCTTTAGGCGAGCTCAAGAACAAGAGCCATATTTAAAAGTAACAGTGGCAGAAGGAGACCATATTACAGTTCTTTCAGGGCCATTTAAAGACTTTGAAGGTGATGTGATTGAGGTCAGCCCAGAAAGAAATAAATTGAAGGCGCTACTATCCATTTTTGGACGTGATACGCCAGTAGAATTAGAGTTTAATCAGGTAGAAAAGCATAAGTAATGGCAAAAAAAGTCGTGGCAGTTATAAAGTTGGCTATTACGGCAGGAAAGGCTAACCCTTCTCCGCCCATTGGTCCAGCTTTAGGTCAACATGGTGTAAATATTATGGCGTTTTGCAAAGAATATAACGCCAAAACAGCAGATCAAGCTGGTACAGTGGTACCAGTAGAAATCTCAGTTTATGAAGACCGTAGTTTTACTTTTGTCTTGAAGACTCCGCCTGCAGCGGTATTAATAAAAAAAGCAGCAGGTGTAGAAAGTGGTTCAAGTGAACCAAACCGAACAAAGGTAGGCTCTATTACGCAAGCTCAACTCCAAGAAATCGCACAAACGAAAATGCCAGACCTCAATGCTAACAATATTGAAGCTGCAATGAAAATTGTGGCAGGTACAGCAAGAAATATGGGTATTACCATCAGTGATTGATGAATAAAATTAATCACTTAACTATAATATACTAATTAATCTACATTATTCACAGTAGAAATAAAAGCAAAAGTAAATTGATATAGGGGGAGAAGCCAAGCTTCGCTAAGTACCCCAGGAGTATGAAATGCCAAAAAAAATCTCTCGTAGATTGCAAGAATTAAGAAAAAAAGTAGAAGAGCGACCTTATGAACCAAAAGAGGCACTCCAACTTTTAAAAGAAACAGCTACAGCCAAATTTCTAGAAGCTGCAGAAGCTCATGTTCGTTTAGGGATAGATCCTAAATACACAGATCAACAACTACGAACTACAGTAGCTTTACCAAAGGGAACAGGTCAAACTATCCGAATTGCCGTTATTGCCAAGGGTGAGAAAGTTAACGAAGCTCTAGCAGCAGGAGCAGACTTAGCAGGTTCAGAAGAGCTGATCGAACAAATTAGTAAAGGTATGATGGAATTTGACAGGTTAATCGCTACACCTGATGTGATGCCTCAAGTAGCTAAACTAGGACGTTTACTAGGACCGAGAGGTTTAATGCCATCTCCTAAAGGCGGTACTGTAACTTTTGACTTGACTAAGGCAATTGACGAATTTAAAGCAGGTAAGTTGGAGTTTAGGGCAGACCGAAGTGGTATTGTTCATGTTATGTTTGGTAAAACTTCCTTTTCAGTAGAAGATTTACTGATAAATTTAAAAGCTCTACAAGAGTGTATTGACCGTAACCGTCCTTCTGGAGCCAAGGGTCGCTATTGGCGTACTATATTTGTATCGGCAACGATGGGTCCTTCAATTGAAATTGATGTTAGCTCCCTACAGGATCTAAAATTAACTGAAGCAGCTTAATTTGAAAAGCTATCAGCACTCAGTAATTGCCGAAAAATTTAAGTTGAAAGTCTCGCCCATCTATTGGTTGGCTTTGCATGTTATAATAAGATGAGTTATTTACATGCCTTGTTTCATAAATTCTGTAGAAAAGAAGATTAGGTCGAAACTCCTTCAGTTGAGAGCATAACTTGGGAAGCTTTCAGGTTTCGGAGCAGTTCAAATCTGAATAGACAAATAAAGACCCACAAGAATTTTTGGTAAGTTGCGCTTGGGCATTCCGAGACTTTAAATGGACGGATCGACCAGACTAACCTACCTCTTTTGAGGGTAGCTGCAACAGTCTATTAGACATGAACCTAAATTAGATCTAAGAATCGGTTTTTTCCCTTTTCTAACAAGCCGGGGAGGATGTCAACAATTTAGTTAACTGTATAAGTCAGTTTGATGTCAATATAAAAAAGCTGAAAAATTTTCCAAAAAATTTCAAATTCAAGAGCTAAAGACAGCAGGTGCTAATAGCTTAATTTTCTGCCGAGGTTCAAGAATTAATTATTCAAAGATAACAATAGGGAGTTTTATTAAAGACCCTAATTTAATTGCTTGATTTGGATTTGATAATTCTTAGCCCTGGCAGATAGCTAAATCTGCTAGGGTTTTTGATTTGGGTATTGCTCAGAGGTAGGGTGAATATAAGTGGAGTAAGCATCCCTTTTGCTAAAGTCAGATGTCAGAAGTAATATGGCACTTCCGCTGCCCGTGAGGTATACACCTACGGACTAGATATTCTCACTAGTATGATTTTACCATTCACGCTTTGTACATCATTTGCCCAATCCAATGGTGTATTATACCTCTTTAAATACTTACACTTTGGTGGAAGAAAATCAAAAGCTTTTTTTCTAATTGTTACTTAATCTTATGAGCGGACATAATATCAAGAGTTAAATTGCCAGCACGGACTAAACTTGAGAGGTGCAAAAATGTCTTGAGGACTTTGTCCATGACTATACCCGTCTGAAAATATAATTAGCAGGCAAGATGTCCATTCTATAAAACTATTAAAATTATCCTGCATTTATGTAATGTCAATTTGTTAAGGAGGTGATAAAGATGGGCAAAAGTAAAAAACAAAAAGAGGAAATGTTAGCAGGTATCAAGCAAAACTTGAGTGAAAGTCAGCTAGCCTTGGTGATTAATTATCAAGGACTATCTGTTGCTGAGATTACAGACCTGCGTCGGCGACTAATACCTACAGGTAGTATTTGTTCAATTGCTAAAAATACTTTGATGGGAATTGCCGTTAAAGAAGATAGCAACTGGCAACCTATGGAAGACTTACTTGCAGGTTCTAATGCTTTCCTATTTTTGAAAAATGATATTGGTGGTGCTATTAAAGCATACCAAGACTTCCAAAAAGCCACCAAGAAAACTGAGTTTAAGGGTGGCGTCATGGAAGGGCGACTGCTGGATAAAGATCAAGTGAAAGCGATCGCTGATCTGCCATCTAAGGAAGAGTTACTTGCTCAAGTTGCTGGTGCTATTAATAATATAGCTACTAAGTTGGCTATTAGTCTGGATGCTGTACCTACCCAGCTTGCTACTGGTATTAATGAGGTTCCAGCTTCTGTAAACAGAGCAATTAAAGCTATCTCAGATAAAGAGCAACAAGGTGATGCTGCTTAATATAGCCCTACATGCAAGTCAGAAGGGGTAAATTCAAAAGTAATCTCTGATCAGTTTCAGGATTTATGAATATCTGCACCTAATATTTGACTGCTGTACAAATCAAATGATTTTTTTCACTGATATTTTATCAATTTTTAGATCTTAGTTCAGATCATAAATAGTCAAAATTATCACCAACAAAGCTACTGTAAACTAATAATACATAGGAGATTAATAATGTCTGCAAAAACTGACGAAATTCTTGAACAACTTAAGTCACTTTCTTTGCTAGAAGCATCGGAATTAGTTAAACAAATTGAAGACGCTTTTGGTGTTAGTGCTGCTGCTCCTGCTGGTGGTATGATGATGCCTATGGCTATGCCAGGAGCACCTGGTGCAGCAGCGGCGGAACCAGAGGAAGAGCAAACTGAGTTTGATGCAATTCTTACTGAATTTCCTTCAGACAAGAAAATTGCTATCTTAAAAGTAGTCCGTAGTATTACAGGCTTGGGTTTGAAAGAAGCAAAAGAGTTAGTAGAGTCTGTACCTAAGCCACTTAAGGAAGGAATTGCCAAGGAAGCTGCTGAAGATATCAAGAAGCAATTAGAAGAAGCAGGAGCTAAGGTAGAAATTAAATAGTTATCTTTGAGAAAATGTTAGTAAATAATATTTGCTTAAAAATTACATCATATTTCTAGACTTTTTTGTCAGAGCTTGTATCAAAGATACAGGCTCTTTTGTTTATAAGTTAACTATCTCACGGGGTGACAGGCACCTCAAAAGCCAAATTTCGGGTTAGCATATCTATTGTCTAATGGGGTGAGGGTTGTTTTATTAGCAGGTTGAGCAGGTCAGAACTGAGGTACGGATAAATGGCTTGGTCATCAGGTCTGGTGTAGTAAGAATTGTCCCCTGATTTTTTAGGCCTAGGTATGCCCAAAATCTTATCCATACATGAGCTTTAGCTATGAAACTTCTGGTACTTTTCGTGCCTTGTGCAAAATTTGGCTAAAGCATAATTGTGTCAATACTTTAGATATCTCGAAAAACGCTGATTTGGGAATGGCGGGGCAAGGGTTTGATAACCTTTTATGGAAAGGTCTTTTGAAAGTTAACTAGCCAGCCCTATTTAACAGAAGCGATCACTGAAATTACTGAAGATGATGGCTTTGCTTGGTTATATCATTGTGGTTTATTTATCTGAAAAGGGCTGTAAAGTAATGAGGGAGTATGATATTTTGGCTCACTGTAATGGTAATAGAGCAGTGGGTCAATCAACATAAGATTGGACGTGGAGAAGTATCTAAATAATATAGTTATTTTGAATAAGAATGAGACACTATTTGGTACAATAATTACGAAGAATTTCATCAAGAGATGTATTGATAGGTGAATAGATTCTAGCTCTTTTTAATGCACTAAAATCATGTTCTTAGTTATTTAAATCAGGAGAGTATTTTGGCAAAAATAGTAATTGATTACCCCCTGCTTCTACTAATTCTCTAATAACCTTTTTTCTATGAATTGCTTAATTCTCATAATTAGTATATTGGGAATTTTTAATGATGGTAATAAATGTTTATCTAACCATTGTTCAAATCCCACGGCATTTAGGGTTATTTTAAATATAATTGGTGCTATTAAATCTTTCCCAAAAATTATTTATCAATACTGAATTATACCAATGATAATAGATTTATATGATTAAGACTTACCCAGGCACATTACATAAACGCGTATCTTCTTAGTGAATTCAGCTCAATTCTACTTCCTGGTTTTTTAGCTCATACATACTATCTTTAATCTCAGTCCTGGTACTAGTAGTAATCAGAGAATAAATGCAGGTAAGATTTTGTTAATTTTTATTGAATAAATTCACTAAACAATGTAGTTGTTAAATAATAAGGCTTTGGTGAATTAAGGTATGATTTGAGTTCATAGCGATCGCTGTAAATATCTATAAGGAACTAGAACATCCCAAAATTGATATTTAATGAATCAGTAAGGGAATTGAATGCTTTAACTTCTCGGAATTATTTTGAGTAGCAAAGAGTCCTTCGATGTCATCTGGCAAGATATTGCCGAAGTCTAGTATTTTCTCCAACTACAATGGTCATATAGGTTTTGCTGATAATTTTATCCCTATCATTAATAGGCCTTGGCATATACTTTCCATCCATATGTGACTTAAAAATAACATTCCCATTTTTTAACTTGTTCCCATAAAGGATAAAATGTTTTTCCACTACAATTTCCAATAACCCATTCTAAAATTCCTTTTTTAAAATGATTTATTGCCGTTCATACCCAAATTTGGTTTTTTTTGAGCCTAATTATGTCTGTAATTCTTCTAGCTCTCTTACTTGAGGAGTTTTTTGAGGAGAGTAAGAACGTGGTAATAGTTTTCCTGCTTGTTTAATTGAGTTGATAATTGTAGTATGGTGTAGCTTTTTGACTCTTGATATTCCTCTTAAGCCCATAGCATTAACATACATTCTAAAGATTATGAAGAACATCCTCAAAACAGCGAAGCCTTCATTCATATTTCAATGATTCGTTTAATGCTCAAACGGTTAGCGATCGCTACTAATACTTCATAATTGTTTACAAACCGCTTCTTAATTCATAGTTCTCTATTCTAGATTTTGCTTCGCTCCGTTTTCAAAAGTCAAATCAAGCTAAAATAATAACTATAACTGACTCAAAGTTATTTTAGGAGATATAATTGTATGCTGCGTAAATTAACTGTTTTGTTTATATGCTTGACATTATGTTGGACAACCATCGCTTGTGGCAGCTCCAACACTAGCTCATCTCAAAACTCAAATCCCAATGTCTCATCTAATCAAAACCGTAACCAAGTAACTGAAGGAGAATATCCTGTACAGCAAGCAACCTATAACGATGCCAATGGGGAATATTCCCTGATGTTATTGAATACTCCTCCTGGTAAACCCCCAATTTATAACACTAAAGATTTGCAAATGGCAAGTTTAACTGATGAAGAAATTCAGGAAGGCAAGACTAATTATATTAACATTAATGGTAATCAAGCTAGTTTACATATTAAACCAGATTTTAAAATTGAATATGTACACAACGTAACCGAAACCCAAACTAACCCACAAACAGGTAGACAAGAAACAGTTATTGTGCGCCGTGAGTCTAACTTCTGGACACCTTTTGCAGGAGCAGTAGCAGGTCAAGTAGTTGGTGGAGCTATTAGTAGTATGTTGTTCACCCCTCAATATTATGTACCACCAGTTTATCAACCGGGTGGAGTAATGACTGGTTATGGTGGATATGGTAGCAACTACAACCAAGCTGTTAACCGTTATCAAGAACGTTATCAAGCTCCACCAGTGGCGGAGAAAAATCGTCAAATTTTACGTTCAACAGGTGTAACTAATTCCACTCGCAGCACCAAAACTCCTAAACAGCAACAAAATACAAATCGTTCTACAGGGAGTGGAGTTAGTGCCAGCGATCTGCGTCGTTCAGATACAGCAAAACCTCGTCAACAACCTCGTAGTTTTGGTAGTGGTGGGTCGTTCTCACCTTCACGTCGGAACAGTAGACGACGCCGATAAATTTATGAGATTTATCTGAATTATAGTTGTAAAAATTAATTAATAGAGTTGTTTGGTGTGGGAAAATTGAACATCATCAAAAGTTTACTCTATAAATTTTTCAGGATTTCAAATCTCAAAAGCACGCTTAAACCTGGACTCGTCTTTGGTTTAAGCACTTTTTTCCCTTGATTTCCAACAACTCTAATATTTTTTTGTGTTTATCATAGTTATCTGTTTTATGTATACT
This sequence comes from Trichodesmium erythraeum IMS101, assembly GCF_000014265.1. NCBI lineage: Bacteria > Bacillati > Cyanobacteriota > Cyanophyceae > Oscillatoriales > Microcoleaceae > Trichodesmium > Trichodesmium erythraeum. Next base: position 404,363 of record NC_008312.1, on the reverse strand, counting down.
TTGTTCTGTACTTTCTACAATTAATTCTTGTTATATTAAAATTTATTGTATCCACAAATATTGCTCTTCTTTTTCTCGGAATTTTATCTACCCCTCTTGCCCTCCTACTACCAAGGGGATGGGGGTGGGGAGACAATAACTCTTGTAGTATATCTATCCAAAGCCTGAAAATATTATTTGCTGTTAACTCACTGATATCAAATGATATTTCTAGTATGAGTAAATGTAGGAATTTGACTTATATAGCATATAGTTAGGGTGATTTATTCCTCGACTTTTAAGCTGTTTTTGACCTCTTTTTACCTTGATTAATCTTTTTTATTGACTGGCTTTCACCTGTCTTTTTTTATTCAAATTTTTGAGCATTTTATATTAATTTTTTTAGTTTTTTATCTGTAATACCAAGAATTATTTTTGTTCTTTTTTTGTAGCTATAAATATATTCTAATACATTATTTATTATGAAATAAGTTATATATAATTTACTATTAAAATTTTACCTTAATTTGTATTTTAAATATTTCTAATCATGTTAATCAAAAAAAATGGCTGACTCATCAGTAATTTTAAGTAAAAATATCTGTTTTTTTGGAATAATAAAAAATGCTATAATATCCTATTGATAATTTATATAGTATCTGATTATTTAATTATAACAAAAATGTTTTTATATTTCAACAGAGTATCTCTTTTTCCCTAATACTTACTTTCTGTACCCATATTTTTATTATTTCTCTCCGTTTTTATATTTACTTATTTTATACAAAAATGGTATTAATTAACTGGCAATACTTAATAGAAGATATTAATTTTAAACATCAAAAATGCCAAGATTACCATAAGAATTCTATAGCTTATGCTTATTCTTTAGGTCAATTATTATTAGAAACTAAATCTTTATTTTCTCCTACTGAATGGCAATCGTGGCTACAAAATAATTGCCATTTATCGGAAAACTGTACAGAAACTTATTTACAAATAGCTAAAAGTTGGCCTAGTTTCCGGAGACAATTAGATACTTACAGAAAAGTTGATTTATCTGCTATTGAGGATAAATCCCAAATGCAATTTTTTACCTCTAAATCAAAAGATAATTTACTAGAGAAGCTAGGGAAGGAAGTTAACAAAAATATTCCGTCATTGGATAATACTAATGATTTTACCACTTGTCCTCCCAAGTCTGAAGAATATAAAAGTTCTACAATAATTAATTTGTATATTCCTGGGAAAATAGTTCCTAAAGCACGTCCACGAGTTACTGCTAATGGTACTTATTTACCATCTCGGTATCGTATCTGGAGAAATCAGGCAGAAGTAGAAATCTACCGTCAAGTTTCTAAACTTAATTTAGAGGTAAGTTTGCCAATTCAAAGAGCAGCTATTTCTATTAGTTTTTGTGGGAAACATCGCACTAATTCTGATTTAGATAATTTAGCAGGAGCTTGTCTTGATGCTTTAACATTAAATGGTGCGGGTGTACTTCAAGACGATCGCTTAAGTTGTATTCCTAAGCTTAATATTGAATATATTCCTCATATTAAAAAAATAGGAGTTTGGATTGAAATTAAAATACTTTCTTAATTAGAATATGAAATACAATGTAGCACGGGGTTCTGATCTTGGCTACATTGCGTTTTTAGGACTTATGCAGAAAACGGATATATCAAGGAAGTTTATTGGTTTGAATCACAATAAAAAACCAGGGGAACAAACCTCCTTGTTTAGATGGGTAAGCCCTGGCTTTATTCAACAGAAAAAGTTGATTTTCCCTTGTCAGCTTCCAAACTATCACCAATTTTTTCCCCATCGTGAAAAGCAGCTAAAATTACATCGCAAGTTTTTCCCCAGTTAATTGTACCACCAGCATCAATACCGATAGCTCCCAAATCTCTTTTATGTTCATGGGCCTCAGCAAATGAACGCTCAAAAGCTGCCTTAATAGAAAAACCATCCGTTACCCTAATCACAATTTTTGCAGCCAAACACTCATCAATAATATCTTCTCCAATACCAGTACAACTTACTGCAGCACTATCAGTAGCATAATTTCCCGCAGGCATCGCCGAGTCACTAACCCGACCAATTTTTTCAAAACCTTTCCCACCAGTAGACGTACCTGCAGCTAATCTACCCTCTTTATCCAAAGCTACTACACCAATAGTGCCAGTACCTGGAGATACTGTAACCACGTTTGCCATTTTTCTATTAAAATTTTGTTTGCGGTCTTCAAGCCATTCATTTAATCGTTTATCTGTCAGAGGATTGTAAACTGGCATTTGTAATTCCCGCACAAATTCAGCCGCCCCACTATCTGATAATACGCGATCAGGGGATTCTTGCAATGCTCTGGCTAAATCAATGGGATTTTTAATCCTGGAGACATTGATCACCCCACTAAACCGATGATTTAAACCATCCATCAGCGAAGCACTCATCCGAATTTGTCCATCAGATTGGAGCACTGAACCGGTGCCAGCATTAAAAATTGGGTCATCTTCTAACATTTGGCAACCACGTATAACTATATCTAGAGCAGCGGTATCACCTAGAAGTAGGTTATATAATTCATCTACTATTCGATGTAAAGATTTCCGAACAATTTCTAATCCTCCTTTTTCGTCAAGGGAACTACCAGCACCACCATGAATAATAAGTTTTGGCTGCATTTTCTTGTATTAACTACAGAATAACTTAGTTGAGATATAATATTAAGTAAGTCTCGTTTTTTTGTCAATCTTGACCAATAAATAAGTTCTACCTGTTTTTTTCTAGGAGATAAAAAAGGAAATTTCGGCGTCTTTCCTCCTACTTAATTAGGAGGTGCTAATAACGGAGATGACTTATGTCGCCGACATCTTTCGGAACAATATTTCACTTCATCCCAACAATTGGCCCATTTTTTTCGCCAGCTAAAAGGGCGGTTACATACAGGACATATTTTTGTTGGTAAGTTAGATTTAGACTTAGTCTTTCCCATAGTACCACACCTATTCTATATTTATTAGTTATTATACCTAAAAAATTATATTTTTAATTTTTATAATTTTATATTAATTTATAAATAGAATCTATTCCCTAAAAAGGGATATATACAGCAGAGTAGATATTTTGCTACCTGCCTGTGATTCATTTTATTGGCTACTTTTGTAGGTAGCCTAGAGGAAATTTTATGTAATTTAGAGATACAGCGCTTTCCTTGGCTGGTGAGGTACACCTATGTAAGCAATATACGAGTAATACATGATTTTTACTATTTAGATTGTGCCTTATCTGCCCGAAATATGCTGTATGTCTATTAAGTAGGTACACAAAATTCATTACACATTTATACAAGCTGAATTGTTTGCCTTCTAAAAATTCTAGAAAATTAGAATGGGTAAATAATTTTGTTCAAGTATTTATAGGTACCTCCACAAAATTATTGATAAAAGTGATGTTTCTACAAGGATTGGATTTCAGTTTAATAAAATCTGTAATTCTCAAGTATTAACCTGCTTACCCCAAAGCTAAGTTATATTATTTACCTATTCTTACTTTGTTTATAGTTTCTTTCTTCTAACTTCAAAAATGACTTTTCGTAGAAATCTATTTACTCATCTTTTTCCATATATATTATTATTTATAATAACGGCGATCGCTCTCTACATTACTAAACCAGTCTCTCTACAAATTCGCTGGAATGATGAAACACTTTACTATACTGTAGCTCAAAATATTGTCCGTCATTTTGATTTTAATAGTAATCATTATTTGGCTAGTAGTATTATTCAAAAAGGCTATCCAACTAAGGATACTCATCTCCCTGGTTATCCCATCATATTGGCCTTTGGTTTTTTGATTGGTGGAATTAATGAGGCTACACCATTTTTTGTTAATTATCTACTCCTTATTTTGACGATTTTTTTAATTTTTACAGTTGGCAGATTAATTGCGAATCAATGGGTGGGCTTTGGGGCTAGTTTGATTTATTTGGTTTATCCTTATACTTTAGTTTTGACTCATTCAGTCATGACAGAAATATCGGCTGCCGCTGTTATTATGGTAGTTGTTGCTATTTTGTTTCTACAAAAAGAAAGTTTTTTAAAAGGGCTATTTTTAGGTTTAGCAATAGCTTTAGCATATTTAATTAAACCATTTTTATTGACTTTGTTTATTACCAGTACTACTCTTTTGTGGATTGAGAAAAGTAAACATTACAAAAAAACTTTATTAAGCTTACTTTTTTCTTTTGGATTACTGTTTGTTACTGTTTTAATTCCCCTTTCTCAAAATCAAGAAATTTATCCCTATGCAGCAACGAGAATTTTATCCCAATCTAATTTGACTGATATGCTGAGAATGATCTGGGAAAACTTTCTATTTAATTGTACTCTCGTAATTAATTTTAAAAGGTTTCCAGTCTATGGAACAATTACTATTTCAATGTTTCTGTTATGGAGTATTACTTTAGCTGTACTAGCAACAGCAAGTCATCAAAAAAAATTACAAAAATGGGAAAAATATACACATTTATGTGTTTTTAGTTTAATTAATTTTATGTCAGCTTTACTAGCATTTTTATTACTTTATCAATATATTAATGCAACAAGAGGGTTATCAGTTTTTTCTCCATTAATGGCAATTTTATCTGTGACTAGTTTGTGGCTATTGATACCACAATTAAAAATCCAAAAAGTAGTAGCTAGTGGATTAGGAATTTGTCTTTGTTTAAGTTATTCAAACTTTGTGACTTTTCACAAACTAAAAAATCTCCAACGGCGACAGTATCAACGTTTATATACTTATAGTTCACGGTTGGAAAAAGTAATATTAAAATTATCAATTCAACCACAAGTAGTTATGTCTAATAAAAACTTTTATTTAGCGATCGCTAATTATCCGACTCAAGTTATTTGGCAATTACCTCAAACATTACAAGAGCTACAGCAAGTTGACAAAGAAGTAAGTATAGATCTAATAGAGTTAAAAGATTCTGATCCAATATTTCAAGAAAATTTGCAAGTTTATGGTAATATCAATCTATTAGATAACCGTTATATTTTGCAATACCAAAATCAGGGTTTTTATTACTATTTACAAAAACATAAACTATAGATTAACTATAGAAAAAAAAGCTTTATATAATCTGAAAAATATTATTAAATCAGGGTTTTAATGATATCAGCATAGAAGAAAAAAAATAACATTTTTGATGAAAATTATAATTATTTTTCTTGCTGGTATAGCCAAGCTAAACCGTATGTTCAATGATTGTTAAATTAAGTAGAAATTCTCAATTTTCTATAAGTTAATTAATTCTTTTTAATGATCAGGTTAAAATTTTGAGTATAAATAAATATTATTTACATTAATCGAGATTTTAATTACCTTTAATAAGGATACTTTTTCTGAGGATTAAATTAATCATATCTGTGACAACTTCAACTAAATATTCCCCAGGAATAACCCACAATTAACCATACATATAACAATCCTATCTGAAAAGCGAAAGAGATGGGTGGCTAGAAATTACTTATACTGAAGAAAGAAACCAAAAGTAACAGTGCTTAGAGTTATTTTTCCAAAAACTAGTAATTTTTTATAAATGATTTAGAATTGCTATATCTACCCAAAAATTTCTATATATTTATTACCTTCATATTTAATTCTTTCAGTATTAATTATGAATAATGCTCAAATTCATCGAAAATTTTCGATGACCCGCTTGCTATCGTAATTGAAAAAATCAAATCAAAGCATCAATTGGTCGTCAAAATGAAAAAGCTTTTTCACCTGCTTAAGGATGTCGGCGGTATTTCCAATTTTTTTGACCAAAGTAGGATTTTGTTCTGCCCTTTCTTCGGTACTTAGTATAAAACAATACGGTTTAGATCATACTAATTTCAATTACTTAAAAATAACTTTTATATAAGAATTTGGATTTTCAGCTACCCAACCTAAAGGAGAATTATATCTAATTTCAAAATGTAGATGAGCTTCTTCAAAATCAGGCTCTCCTGTTTGGCCAACTGTTCCTAAAAGTTCTGTCTGTAGAATTTTTTGACCAGTTTTAACCTGAATAGAATCTAAATGAGCATAACGAGTTTGTTTACCAGAGGCGTGATTAATAACTACTAAATTTCCATAATTACTTTGTTTCCCGGCAAATGCTACAGTTCCCTCTCCTACTGAAAAAACTGATGTTCCACTATCAGCAATTAAGTCTAAACCACTATGAAAAACTACTCGATTTTTAATTGGATGTAACAACCAACCATAACCTAAAATTACCCTAGCTTCAAAAGGTAAAGGATAACCTGTTAATGAAGATATTTCTGGGGGTCTTTTTCCTCCTGGAGACCAATTTACCCCTGGTAAAAAAACTATTTCTGGTGTTTGTTGGTTTGGTGTTTCTGGACAACCATTGACTTCATATAAAGTGTCAGCCCGAATATTATAATTTTCTGCAACATTTTTCCAGGTTTTACCAACAGGTACTTTTATAGCGATACCGTTATAGGGGGGAATAATAATTTCAGTACCTACGGTTACTTGTCCTCGCTGTAGGAGACGATTAAATGCTAATAAGGTTGAGGGAATGAGGTTGTACTGTTGGGCAATTGTTTTAATGCTCTCTCCGGAAGCAATGGTATGGCGCTGAAGGCGAGATAAAGCGGGTGGCGGACAAACTTCTTTTCCTTCTTGTGTAATAGAATAAGTAGGAATTTTTATCCTTTCAGATTGAGCATTAACTTGGATTACTAACAGTGGATTAATTAAGCATAATAATGTAGTTAAAAGCCAAAAGTAAAATTGATAAATCATAGATAATAAAACTCTATAAATATACTATAGTAATCCTAAATGATTTTGAATATAAATGAGGTATTATGGAAAAGTACAATTCTTTAGTATACCTGATTTTACTAAATATGATACTTTCTCTAATATCATAATAGATTGGTATATCAAGTACATTTTTTAGGACAAAAGGCTAAATTAGATTGTTTGAATAAATTTTCCGACTCTGATTATTTTAAACACAATAATTAGGGAAATGGGGTAAGTAAAGAGAAAGGTACGTTTACATAAGGAGAAAATATAGCTGGGAGTTCTATAATAATCTTGAAAAAATAAAAAATTTAAAGAAATATAGAAGAGTATTTAAAAATAAAAAAATACTAATAAAAAAAGTTTTTCGGTATGATTTTAAGACGAAAGTGGATTGGATTTAAGAGTAATCAAAAATTGTTTATTGGTATAATCAAGGGCTAAGGAAAAAAGTAAGAATAGATTGAATAAAACCGAGAGTAAATGCAATGTTTGGAGACGATGTTTAAAATTATTAAAGATTCATAGATTTTTTGAAAATCAGCAATAGCAAAAGTTTTGATGAAGTGTTAAAAATATTTAATTAAGAGATAATAAATGAATGGATAAAAGCTGATGATAAAAGAGAGTAAATTGCCAAAAAGGAGCCAAAATAGTAATTATTTTAGCTCTAGATTATTTTAAATTGAAAGCAGAATATATTAATAAAATTGAAACATAAATTCTAAATATCTATTTAGAGTATTTGTCTAAATATAGTCCAGGTTATGACATAATTGAATTGGTATGGCATTTAGTAAATTAGCGATCGCTACTCCACACCCCGAAATCAATTATTCAATCCAGTTTATATACTACAAAATATAGTATATAAAAGCCAGAAAATTTGAGTAAGTATTTAGACTTAAGAAAAAAATCTTAAACAATCACTTTATTATATGGCAATTAGTTACATTTTATGGTAAAAAAAATCAATATGTTTACACAAAGAGACTAATTTAAATACAATTTTTATTATTCTATAAATTACATTTTCAAAAAATTTTGACTAGAACTAAAATCCAAACTTGAAAAATTTTAGTTTGGTTAATTACTGTCCGAAAAAATATCAAAATAGGGCATGTTAGCTGCTTATTTTCCTCTGCCCTTTAAATATGAAAGTCGTCGCTGTCACATTCAACAGTTGTTAGCATTATATTCTTTAGTTTAACTTTTGTTTTGGTTCCCCATCATGGAGAAAGGAGCATTGCACAATAACGAATGATTAAGGGGATAGAGGAATTTGCTGTTCTTTCAAATAAAATATCAAGAAGGGAATTGACTTGCATAATACCAAGGGTGGAAAAAGAATGTTACAAATAACGAAAGCGATCGCATAATATTAGAAATCTATGTCTGGAGTACTAAAAATTAATATTACAGAGTCAGAAGAAGTGCTAAAAAAGTTGTTGTTGGACCAAAAAACAGCCAAACATAGAGAAAGAGTTTTAGAATTTGGTTAATTAGACATTGCAAGTAATGGTTGACGGCCGCTAACTGAAAATAACTTAGAAAATATTCTGCAAAAGTTTCAAATATCAAATACTAGCCTTAATTTTCAGTGGTTACAAATTTTAGGAAATGGACTACTGGCATTCGGTAAATTGGAGTTATCTGAAAAGGTATTAGAAGCAAGTTATAAGTGGGCAAATTCTAATAATACTAAAGCTCAATTGTTGATTAATTTAGGTAATAATCTACTTTATCAAGCCAAAAATATTGCTAATATTGAGGCTAATATTTGACTCTCCACCGATGATCAAAAACTTAAAACCCTAGTTAATCAAAATTTATCTAATTATCAAGAAGCTGTAAATATTTATACTGACAAATTAGTTCAAATTCAAAAAACTATTAATAATCTTAGTTTGCTACTAAAATTTACTAAATAAATTGGTGATTTAGATACTGATGTTCTATTTCACATTAATACTTTACCAAAAATCATTAATTCTTTAAATCAAATTATTCTCACTCCTAAATCAATTCTAGCCAGAACTAAATTAGCAGAAGTTTTTATCAATATTGTTGACCCCGATATTGAGGAAATTAAAGATAAATTAGCTTTTGTTTAATCTCAGATAATATTACTAAATTAACTTTGACTAACGAGTTATTAAAACGGAAAATTGAACAAGCAAAAGATATTAATAATTACCGTTTAGAAGCTTACAAAATTCGCGCATAGGCAAGATTTAATGTCAAAAAATAAACTATATAAAAAACACTTAAATTGACAAATAAAGAATTTTTGAATGCCCAAAAAGTATCTAATTATGATATTTTTCATCAATTTCAATAACAATTAGGATATATTTTCATTGAACAAGAAAATTATTCATAAGCACTCTTAGCTGACAAATATGCTTTTAATAATCTCTAAGTTTTACGACGGGATTTAGTAGCATTAAATCGAGATATTCAGTTTAACTTTCGTGATAGTATTGAACCTTTGTATAGAAATTTTCTAGACTTATTACTTCAACCTGAACTCGATTCAAATAAACCCAATGTGGCAAATATTAGAGTTGCTGTTGAAGTAATTGAATCTCTAAAATTGGCAGAATTAGATAATTTTTTCCAAGATGCTTGTGTGAATGCTCAGGATATTAATATTGATAAAATTTATCAGAGCGCAGCTATTATTTATCCAATCTTATTCAAGGATAGATTAAGTGTGATTCTTAAATTGTCTGGCACTGATGATTTTCGTTATGCTACCGTAAGTGAGAGTGACTTTCAAGCTAAATTTGAGGAAAACCTTTCAGACTCAGGTTTGATATTACACTTAGTCCTCGAAAACCAAAGCTAATAAGTGAAATCAAATCCCAGTCAAATCAACTTTATAATTGGTTCATTAAACCTTTTGAGGGATATTTGGAAATAGATCTAAAACATGATGCGAGTTAAATAAAAACCCTAGTTTTTGTCTGGGAAGGAAAACTCAGAAATATTCCTATATCCGTTTTATATGATAGTGAACGGGAAAGATATGTAGTGGAACGATACGCGATCGCTGTAGCTCCCAGTTTGAAATTGCTTGATCCCAAACCCTTATTAAAAAAGGAAGTACGAGTATTAACTGCTGGAATAGGTAAAGAAGCACCAAGTTATAGAGGAAAGGCTATGATAGTTTACCTAACGTTGAACAGAAACTAGAGGCTATCAATGATACAATGCGACAGTCTGAGGAATTAGTAGATGAAAAATTCACAAAAATTACAATTTAAGACAAAATTAATTCTCAGCCCTTTAACATTCTCCATATTGCAACTCACGGATAATTTAGTTTTAATTCCTATCAAACTTATATTTTAGCATGGGATCAACCTATTAATGTTAAAGATTTCAATCAACTGCTCCAGAGTGATAATTTGCAGCGATCGGATCGAGCTATAGAGTTATTAAGTTTAAGTGCTTGTCAGACAGCAATTGGGGATCAAGGAGCAGCATTGGGTTTGGCTGGAGTTGCAGTTCGGGAAGGAGCTATTAGTATTTTAGGGAGTTTATGGAGTGTAAATGATACCTCGACAGCATAATTAATGAAACAATTTTATGAACAATTATTGGAGTTGCAGTCTGATAGTTCACAGCAGTCTAATAGTTGATAACTGAGAAAGGCAGAAGCACTATGTCAAGTTCAAATTAAATTTATTAAAGGAGAGATTAAATTAAATTCAGAGGAATACAAGAAACCTTATTATTGATCACCATTTGTTATTGTTGGTAATTAGTTATAATAATGCAGGTAAAAGGCGATACTTTTATGCCATAATATTCTACTAAACAACGATAGGAAGTTATATCTTAGAAGTTTTTCATAAATAATTTTCAAACTTAACTTTCTATTTCCCAGGGTTTCAAATAAGCTGAAGAAATCCTACTATAAATTTCAGTTAAGCAAATTAAAATTAGTAGAAAATTTCTCTCTCTTACTATTTGTAACTTCTGACTTTTTAATTTAACTTTTTAGTTGATCAATTTTCTCTAATTGTGAGTCTATTCTTTACTTGATATTTTACTCCTATCATCAGAAAACTCCAACATAAAATAATTATTTTTATTTGGTTGTGAAAATTTTTAGGTAATTTAACTATAAGAGCTAATTTATTAAGTAAATCTTAAGAAACTGCCAAGTTATTGATAGAAAAGTTTATATAAAGTTAAGAATGTCAAATTAAACTTAATTTACCTTTTTGAGGATAGATATTTTTTTCAACTTCTGTTAGGATTATTTAGTTTTGCTGGTATCCAATGGCAAAAAGGGGAAAAAGAATGAAACACCAATTAGCCACTGTTGGAAGTTTGACAACTGCCTTAGTCTTAGGGACTATAATTCTGCCATCCCAGGGACAAACCTGTTATGGATATGGAGCTGAGAGGGCAAATTATGAAACTACAAACTTTAGGATCAATATTTGCGAAACTGGCCAAGGTGAGTATATATTCATTAGATATCCCCAAAACGGAACTGAGCAAGATTGGTTGATTGTTAGTAATGCTATCAAAAGAGATACTTCTTGGGCAGCTTATGACCCAGTACAAGGGAATGAACATATTATTGGCCCAGACAAATATCATGTATATTCAAGAATACAGAATAGCTTCACAGAACCTGTAATTAATTACCAGGCAAAGGGAAGAATTAAGTCAAAAATTTGTTATGTTTTAAGACCAAATGGACTATATATTTTTGAGGCACGTAACTCGGCAAGTCGTAAACTTGGGGTAGTAGAAAATGGTCAAAGAATAGAAGTTACAGGAAACGAAGAAATTGGTAGTGGGACTCAAAGATTTATAGAATTAACAAGTCCATATCAAGGATATATAGTTTCTAGAGATAGTAATAGGATATATATTTCAGATTGTTCTCCTATTTTATAATTTTATTTATAATTTTAATTGCAGGAAAAACAGGATAGAAAAAAAGTATAAATGTTTTAATTTTATTAGGTTTAATGAGTATTATCTCATCAGTAATATCGACAATAGGGTATTTTGCTTTCCAATGCTCGGGACTACCCAAAAAAGTATCTATTGCGATTAATATTACTTTGGGATTAATTTCTTTAGCTATCTCTGTCATGTGGATCGTAGATTGTCCTTTCCACACTCCAACCTTAATAATAACTTTAGGCTTGACTTCAGATATAATTTGAGCAAACACCTTATATCTGCTATTCCAACCTTATAAATCTTCTGGATATTGTTGAAAATCAAAGCCATTGTAAGGGTTTTATGAAAATATTTGAGAAATTAAGTGATTATAGCTAGCTGAAGTTTTAATTGAGTTTTATCTCATGTTTTTGATTTTTTATAGTATCATTAAAGAGTTAAATAAAGAGTTTTTTTATTGGTTTTTTTAAAGTACAGTAATAGGAAATTGTAAAACTATAACACTGAAAATGTTAATCAATTATTTAACTGATAGTCTTATGCATTTTTTTCAAGCATAATACCAAATAAAGTTATTTTATACTAAATACAAAAATTATTTTTAGGCAATGAATCAATACTATGCAAAAGTTGCTAAAGGGTTAGAAACTATTGCTGCTCAAGAATTAGAAAATTTAGGAGCTCAAAATATATCTCCAGAATTTACAGGGGTAAGTTTTACTGGAGATAAGACTTTACTTTATCGGGTTAATCTCTGGGCTAGAACTATTTTTAGAGTCTTAGTTCCTATTGCACAAGTTAGGTGTGTTAACCGAGAAGTTTTATATAAAGAAGTCAAAAAAATTCCTTGGCAGCAATATATATCTCCTAAAAATACATTGGCAGTTCACTGTACGGGAACTAATGAGAAATTAAAGCATACTCATTATACTGCTCTGCAAATAAAGGATGCTATTACTGAGCAACAAATAGAAAAATTTCGCTATAGATCAAATATTGATACTAAAAATCCTGAGATATTAATTAATGGTCATATTGAACATAATAATTGTATCCTTAGTTTAGATAGTTCTGGTAGTAGTTTACATCAGCGTGGCTATCGGTTGGCAATGGGATTTGCTCCTCTAAAAGAAACTTTAGCAGCAGCTTTATTGGAGATGGCAGAATACTCTCCAGAATTGCCTTTTTTAGATCCTTTATGTGGTTCTGGAACTTTACCTTTAGAAGCAAGTTTAAAAGCATTAAATATTGCACCTGGATTGTTGAAAAATAATTTTTCTTTTATGAATTGGCGTGATTTTGATAAGTCGATTTGGCAAGATTTATTGACAGAAGCTAAGAATAGTCAATTGACTGAATTAAAATCAATAATTGTGGGAAGCGATCGAAATCCGGAGGTACTTTCTCAAGCTCGTAATAATGCTAAAAAATGTGCTGTTTTAGATAAAATTAAGTTTATCCAAACAGATATATCTAATTTAGAATCTCCCGCTGAAAAAGGAATAATTATTTGTAATCCTCCTTATGGAGAGCGTTTAGGAGAAGTGGAAGAATTGGGTAAATTTTATAAAATGTTGGGGGATATTTTTAAACAACGTTTTACTGGTTGGACGGCTTTTATTTTGACAGGAAATAAGCAGTTATCTAAACAGGTGGGGTTAAGAACTTCTGGGAGAATACCTGTTTATAATGGTCCGATTTCTTGTACACTATTAAAGTATGAATTATATTAATATAAAGAAATTATAGGGCAGAAGGCAGAAATAAAAAAAAGGTTAAAGTTGAGAAATTTTAATTATCTAAACAGGATATATAAACAGGAAAAAAATGCAAAAATAATCGCTGTATAGGAAATTAAAAATATACTTTTGATGATTAAATTTTCTATTATAAAAACACGTATAAAAAAAATATGTCTTAGTAATTTATAACGTTTGCTTGATAATAAAAAATGGTTTTTACCTAAAGGAAGCAGACAAAAATAAGTCGTTTAAAACAAAAAAAAGCTTACTTAATAATTGATTTTTGTTATCTTGGTATTTTAGAATTTATGGCAATTAGTATAATATCAGATATCCTGACTTTAGATCATTATAATAAACCGAGTTTATGGAAGACAGATGTGAGTATTTTAGGGTAACTAATATAAACCTAGTTTCTCTCCTTGAATGATAACAAAATTACCAGATTAAATCTGGCTTCTTTTTTCAAAATGAATAATTACAGATATTGGCAAGTTAAAAATTTAGAAGGAATTCGGGAAAGAATTTATTGGCTCCACAAACAACCTGATGGGATAATTTTTTCTCAACCTTCTGGTATACATTTTTTAACTATAAAAAAAGTTAAATTCATTATTCAGTTAGTCTTAGTAGAGCAAATAACTTTAAAAATGGATTGGGTTCAATCTATACTTAATTTGAATGACCCTATATATTTAATTTTTCCTTACACTCAGGCCATGATGTTAGCTTTACTTTGGAATAGTCAACCAAAAAAAATTTATATTGCAGGTTTTGGTGGGGGTAGTATTCCTCAATTTTTACATCACTATTTTCCAGAGGTAATAATAGAATGTACGGAAGTAGATGCTAATATATTGTCAATTGCTCAGAATTTTTTCGGAGTAGAATTAAATGAGAGATTAAGGGTAAAAATTCAGGATGGTAGGGAATATTTAGAACAAAAAAATTGCCAAGATAAGTATGATATTATAATGATTGATGTAGCTTTTGGTAATGGCTATATGTCTTATAATTTAGCGACTCAAGAATTTTATCAGCTTTGCGATCGCAATTTATCAAAATCTGGAGTTATAGTTGTCAATATATTAAAAAATAATGGTTTTGAGGTAGAATATCTGAAAACTATTAAAACTGTCTTTCCACATCTTTATATCTGTAATACTAGTGGCGGAAATACTATTATTATTGGTACTCGGAACCGTCCAATTGACAAAAAAGAAATTAGAGAAAAAGCTAAATCACTTCAACATTCTCATCAGTTTTCATTTCCCTTAGTAGATAGGTCAAATAATCTAAAAGTAATAGAAGAATCATCAAATTTTAATTTAGAAAATGTTCCAATTCTCCAGGATAATGCTTCACCTAGTAATTACTTTAATTCATGGTTATTTTAATCAGATAGTAATCAGCAATAAATTAAAAAATTGGAATCAAATAACTATCTAATACCTAATCTATATTAAAAATCTTACAATATTTTGACTAATAAATAATATGAAACAAGTACACAAAATTAACTACACATATAAACATCATACCCTAATTTATCAGCACCTTAAAATTAATAAGAGTAACTTTTTTTCTAATATTATTAGCCATTTTAGTGGAGAATATATTCAACACAAGCGAGAGGTGTGATCCGATACTACTGAAACCACCCTCCGCGACCGCACCACACCTCCATCTACTTTCAACAAGCACTCCCTTTCTGTCGACTTATTTTTCAGTGTTAAAAAGCAAACTCTTCTCTCAACATAGTTTTCAACTACCTTGTCACCTCCTGAGAATTAAGCTATTTGATATATTTATTGCGATCTTTCCTTAAACATCCTGCTCTACCTTCATCTGCATATTTCTCTCAGTCGACAGCTACCACTTGATAAAACTAAAAGACCTTTCTCATAAAACTGACTGCCATCTATCACTTCAGTGTGAGCAGAATTAATAATCAAAAATTGATGCAACTCAGCTACAAACTCAGCTTCACCTGTGCAAGCAACCGATCTAACCTATAAGACTAAACCATAAGAAACTTTGTGATCATAATTAAAATACTGAGCATATATTTAAATAGATGGAGTACATCTGTAAGCATCATCAAAAATTTCAAGTAATTTTACTTGCAACTTCGCTGCTAACTCTTTCTTTTTATGCTCTTCCTACTTTTGAAAGAAACCACCTCAACTAACTCTCAACAGCATGATCAACAACAATATAACTATCAACTCCCATCTTGCACTGTTTTCCTCTTGTGGGTAAATAAATTAGCAACTGAAACACCACAACCAGCGAGAACCATGCATGTACTGTCGACATCAAGCTTGTGTTTCTCCTTTTTCCATTGGCATACAACGATAGCAAAAAGCTCTGACTCTGTTGTCTACTCTTCACATCCCTTGATGGATAGAACCTTTAGCTTCCCAATATCTGGCTCGACACCAAAACCTTCACCCTAACCTTTGTCGTCATTGTGGTTGAAAGACTTGGCGTTTCTTAACTTTTTAGTGTAAACTTTAGCTTTTGCTGAGGGCATAATATTATTCAAAATAATTGAATTTCAATATCTTTTTTTTCAAGAATGAATACTAAAAAATTACACTCCATTAATCATAATAAAACTCCCCTAATAAAATCATCAAAATACTTGAATAGAAGCAAAATTTATAATGATTAAAACTTTTTTTACAAAAAAAACTGAATAAATAATTGATAACTTTAAAGCAATATATTAAGGCTCATAATCTTATAAAACTAAAACTTATAAATCTCCGTAAAAAACATAGTATTTTCTTTCATTAAAGAACAAATAAACATTACAACCATAGTGGTAAATATTCATCTACATACCCTTGCCATTCATTTGTCATTTTTCAAACCATAGTTAAGATTGCAAACTAACTCCATCTATTCAGAAGTAAACTTAACAAACTTAAATTATGTGAAGCACCCAACTTTTATTGACTGTGAGAAATATTAAAACTTTATTTGATACTTTGTTGATAGTAATAACTTAGACTAACAAGCTTTAAACAACTTTTTAGTAGCTTCTCAATGAAGACTCAAGTACTTCATCTATTCTTCAGCTAGATGTAGATTTTATTGATAAAGTAAATTAGAAAAACAGCCATGACAACTAGTATCAATACTTTATCAACTTTCCCACAGCCAGAAAGTCATTAAATCATTAATACATATACACTCATGACCTTAAAATTTTATGCCTAAACTCTCAATAACACCTTCGTCAATAGCTCCCCGGGCTGTCCTGGCAGAGGCAAGCTTTGAGGCAAACTTCTCCCACTTCCTTCCAAGTAAAATTGCTACTATTAATTGGGAAATTATTAACAAGATATTTATGGAGTTTAGTATAAAGCAATCTATTATTCATCGGATAAATATATGCTTTATATTAACTTAATAAACTAATCATCAAGCTTTAGGTATAATCCATAAAGAAGCTATAGCTTTTAGCCGATCAAAAGTCATACCTTAAGAGCTATATAACTTAAGGTTAAAATCTCTTAATTCTTTTATTTAAAGATAATTATGCGTTGTTTAAATTGTTATACTGATGGTATTCCAATCAACACAGAAATATGTCCTAATAAAGAATGTGGTGTATATTTACCATCACTTAATCGAGACCTTTTAAAACCAGGTACCCAACTTCGTAATAAAACTTACCAAATAGATTATGCTTTAGGTCATGGAGGCTTTGGTGTTACTTATCAAGGTCATCATATACTTTTAGATGAAATGGTAGTCATTAAAGAATATTACCCTAAAAATTATGCTTTACGACATCCTATTACTGGCGGCTTTACAATTCCTATAAACCAGAAGAAAATATTTCAACAGGGTTTAAAAAGGTTTATACAAGAAGGTAGAATCTTAGCCAAGCTTAATCATCCTAATGTAGTTCGAGTTACTGATTTATTTGAAGAAAATGAAACAGTTTATTTAGTAATGGAACTGGTAAAAGGAAAAAGTCTTAGAAAAGAATTAGACTCTCAACCTAACAAAAAGTTTTCCACTCAAAAAGTTGAAGAAATAATGACTGTTATAGTATCAGCATTATCTACAGTACACAAACAAGGAGTATTTCATCTAAATATAAAACCTGATAACATTTTATTAACTCCACAAGGACATCTAGTATTAATTGATTTTGGTTTAGCAAAAAAAACCTTTGGTACTATAATTGGTACTTCTAGTACTCGAACTTTTACTGAAAATTATGCAGCTCCAGAAGTTATTTTCGGGGGAGAATTAGGAGTAGAAAGTGATATTTTTGAATTAGGAATGATGGTTTATGAAATGTTAACTGGAAAGTTACCTCCTAATGCTTTAAAACGTTCATTATCTAAAGACGGGAAAAATTGGCGACCTCAAGATTTAGAATCATCTTGGTATAAATTAGTAATGTCCGCTTTGGCTTTGGAAAAGGAAAATCGCCTTGGAAATATTGAAGAATGGTGGCAATTAAAGCAGAATAAAATAACTCCTAATTATCCACTTAGTAAAAATATTAACAATACTTTTTCTGGCGTCGTAAAGACTTTTAATTCTGAGGTATTAGAGACTAATTATTTATCTCTTCAAAAATTTACTTTTGAGGTAGTCACAGTTGATCATTATGGAAAGATTATTAATCGTCGCCAAGAAAGTGCTAGGCAAAAAATAGAAGATTTGGGTAATGGTATTAAGTTAGAAATGGTTTATATTCCTGGGGGAAGTTTTTTAATAGGTTCTCCAAAAAAAGAACGTGGAAGAAAGGATTTTGAAGGCCCGCAACATCAAGTAAATATTCACCCTTTTTATATGAGTAAATATCCAATAACTCAAGAACAATATCAAAGAATTATGGGTAAAAATCCTTCATATTTTAAAGGAAAAAAACGCCCTGTAGAATGTGTAAGTTGGAACAATGCAACAGAGTTTTGTCAAAAATTATCTAAGGTACTAAGTAAAAAATATAGTTTACCAAGTGAAAGTCAGTGGGAATATGCTTGTCGGGCAGAAACAACTACACCTTTCTATTTTGGAGAAACTATCACAACTAAGTTAGTAAACTATAATGGTCGCCATGCTTATGCTCATGGTCCAAAAGGAGAATACAGAGAAAAAACAACAGATGTAGGAAGTTTTCCTCCTAATGCTTTTGGTCTATATGATATGCATGGAAACGTCAGGGAATGGTGTCAGGATATTTGGCATCTTTGTTATGATGGAGCACCTATTGATGGAAGTGCTTGGGAAACTGGAGGTGATAGTGACTGGAGAGTAATTCGTGGAGGCTCCTGCAGCTTTGATCCTGGGTGTTGTCGCTCTGCGAACCGCTGCTTCTATTTCTCCCTCAAGGCGAACGACGATGATATTGGTTTTCGTGTTTTGAGTGTTCCCCCCCAGGACTCTTGAATAGCCCTTTGCACTTTTGCCCTCTTGCCCTATTTAATTTTCGCTAAAGCGGAGCGAAAATTTTTTTCCTGACAACGTACTATAATGTAGTATTTTTTTATAGCCAACTTCAAAACTATATATAAACTTACCATCATTGTGCAAATTACCTGAGCGTTCCACCATTTTATTTTGAGCAAAAAAAAGACCAACAAATTAAACTAAAACCTAGAATGAGGCTGCTTGAGAAATACAACTTCTTCTGACGTTGACTTTCTCCCAAGTATCTCATTTCGATGTGGATATCTACCAAAACGTTGAATAATTTCTTCATGAAGATGTGCATAACGTAAGGTATTTTTAAACCTGTCTTGAAGAGAACCAGTACTTTCTGCCACAAGCCTTTCAAAACATTGGATAGATATTTTTTGATGCTCTATATTCTCAGAATGCATCAAAGGCATATAGAAAAATTGACGCTCAATTTGTTTGAATTGTTGATCCATTTTTTGCTCCAGCCCACATAGAGTTAATTCTAGAGCAAAAGAGTCTTTCTCAAATGATCTTGGTGAATTTCTAAACATATTTCGAGAGAATTGATCTAACACAATGACTAAAGCAAGTTTCCCTACTAGAGAAACTGTCCAATTAGAAATGTTAGACTTATTTATAGACTCCCAAACCCTTGTCAAAACTTTTTTCTTTTCGATACCAGCGTGCAGCTATTTTTTTAGAAACAGTTCCATCGGAGTTGATATCTCCAAACCAGAAGGTAAGGATATTCATAAAAAGTTTATGAGAAGGGTTAGTCATAGAGAATTCTAAGTATAAATTAGAGAAAGCATGTTTGATCAGGACTCACGGAGGCACGCATTATTTAGAGTGCTGTTATATGAAATTGTCAATACTATAATTAGTTATTTTTTTTGATATATATTACTTAAAAGATACATGGTCTAGTAAAAATAAAACTACAAAATATATAAAAAAACACAGATATTTAAATTAAATTGATAAGCTTTTAATTTATTACATAATAATCCAATAATTATATAGATATTTACCTTCTTATCAAGCATACCCAGAGAAGCAAGATGCCTCAAATAAATATTTTTTACTATTTATTCTGTATTTACATAGCAAAAATATGCTGTATAAGTAGTAAAAATATGAACCTTAATTATGCTAGTTTCTGTAAAAAAAAATCAAAATTTATGATAATTTTTACATTTATAAACTTAATTATTACTAACATCACTATCATATTTTCACAGCAATAATTGTTATTACTATAGTAGTAATATTTCCCAAGTCAGATAAATTACTTGTTACTACTAACTTTTTTACCTAATAACAAAACTAAAATAACTCCAATAGTTACTATTAACATATCTATTGTATCTTCAGTAATTTTTATATTCAAAAAGTCAAACTTTAGCTGTTTAAATTTAGTCTCATTAGTAGACTTATTAGTTTCTTGTACTAGCTCTATTTTAGACTGATAAGCTACTTGTAATACACAATTAACTCTACCTCCATTTAGTAGACAATTATCATCATCAATACCAATATTTTTAAGATGTAAATCTGAGTTTTGATTATCAAATTTAATTGCTACCTCACGGTCACTTTTACCCATAACAATAGTATAAGAAGCTGGAGATAAAAAAGGTTGTTGAAACTGAGTCCTTGTTTCTATTACCTGAGCTTTAATGTTATTAAGAGACTTGTTATTAATTAATGGGTAAATAGCTAGCCCAGCGATCGCCATAACAACACCCATAAGACCAAGAGATTTAAACACCTTAATAAAACCCTTAAAATTTAGTTGACTTGTATTATTAAAATCAATAGCCATTTCAATCTTTATATTCTATATTATTTCTTCTTGAATTTTTTCATACCAATAGCTAAGAACTTTGTACTTTTTCCTCGTACCTTTAGAGCAAAGTTCTCTCACCAGTTGAAAAACCAGTTGAAAGCTATATGTAGAGAAGAACTTGCCTCTTAAAACTGAAGAATACCTCAAAAGAAAAGTAACCCTTATTGAGAATAGACGGGGCGGTGCTGCATTAACAAATTTGATTCTATATATAGCCTTTAGCCACCTTGCCACTCAGTGAGCAATACCTTATATATAGGGAGTCTGCATAAGTCCTGATCATGAAAAAAACCGGGTTTCCCATCCTTAGCAGATATATAAACCCAGTTTCCCTACTAACAACTGCCTAAATTGTTTCAAGAGCCTATTTACCTGATAAATGCTATCTCCGGTAAAGAATTATCATGTTCGACTCTAAATACATTAGCATTTAGATTAGCTATAATTTGTTTTCCCTGTTGAGTCAAATTCAAATAACCGATCGCATCTTTAACGTAACTATAAACTACATTCCAATAAAACTTAGGATAACCCTGACGTAGATCCCCAGGATTATTATATCCTAGTACTTTATTTTGACCTGTTTCCTCAAACTCATAAAACAAGGCACTAATTTTTTGTAAATAGCGGGGGTCACTCAACTGACCAATTAAATCTGCAGCCCTCACTAAACCAGGATAGTTATTCTTATCTTGATGATCCTTATCTGCTGGTACTGGGAAACGAGTCAGTTCCATGTTATGCTTAATCATTTCTGCCTCAATTAACTTATGACCTCCAAAACGTTCATCAATAAATAGCTTACCTCGATCAACATGATAGGGAGTAAGACTAGCATCTGTAGCACCTCTTGGTAAAGACACCTTCATATTATCTACTCCCGTAGCATACAACCTTAAATCCTCTCGATCTTGACGGCATACACCTTTGACATACCCAATATCGTGACAAAGTAAAGAAATGTGGTAATGTAACCAATCTTCACAAGATACCCCTCCCTCACGGATATGCTTCCCTCGTAAAATTTCTTGTCCCACTAAAGTTACAAGAACCGTATGTTCCACATTGTGATAAAGAGCATCACTGTTAGCAATATTTTCCAATGCCATTCCAGCTGCCCAGGCGATAATATCAGAATAATCTGGCTTATATCCACCATAAGTATGACTATAGCCACTTATCAGCCGTTGTATGAAAGCATCAATCAAAAGTTCAGTAGAGTTAAACATCTGCAGTCTCCTAGTTTGAATTTACTGTTTTTGTCAACTTATACTTATTCTTATTTACTATAATAAACAGATAGTCTAAGCTCATTTTTTGATATTTGATAAACTTCTGTATTTATATTAGTAAATTAATCAGAATAATTCACTATTTTTTCTGCTCCATTAACCTGTTCTCTAAAATCACGTTTTTTTGACCTCGTTCATGAATACAACCTACGTCAGTAATTTTTATTTAACTGAATATTAGGAACAAGGCATAAGATTTTCATACTTTTTATCTATCGTTATAGATTTTTTCCAGCCATAGCACTTCCTAGTCATCGCGAGCTAAAATCACGGTTATTTAAAGTTAAGCAAGAATAATTAGGGAAACTAAAACACTGATATTTGATAATTTAGTTTAAATTTATATAGTAATTTACCAATAAATAAATTGCATAATAAAGTACAGAGGAAGTTTATAAAGTTAAAAATAAACTTTATTCTCTAGATTTATTTATCAATTATTTGGGATAACTAGATTATTATTATTTAGATAAGTATATTCTCTCCGTCCTCAAATTTTATAGCATTTACTATGGGGATCATATCAAGCAGTTTTCACAATTAAAAAAACTAAACATAAATTCTCACATTATTAGCCATTTACTATATTTTTATTCCCTATTCTCAAAAAATAACAATGTTTTGGACCAAATAAAAAGAGGATTTCTATATTGATAAATTTGACATATGAACTCTAGCATTTTATTATATTAAAATACATCTAAGGTTGAGCACATAGTCAAAAAAAATAACAATTCTTGACGATAAATTATCATATAATTTTTTTCCATAATCTTCTTTTCAAGCAGCTATAATTATGAAATTTAGACTATTTATAGCATGGAATCATCATCTACTATCTTATATGATTATATCTCAACTTTTCTGTGATTAACACTCACTATGACTTGTGACAAGAAAATTATTTTCATGTGATCCTTAACACAAAAAGTAATAAGACATATTATATCAATATTTATACTAATTAAAAAGGATACCAATGAAGAATCATACAGATAAGTATCAAGAAAAATTTCTAGAGCCAAATAAAGAAGATGGTATCTTAGAAAAACTTCCTCAAGAAGTGAAGGAATGGGCAGCTAGCTTACCTTGGCATCAACGTCGTTATGTTTTATCATTTTCCTATATTTTGTGTGCTTCTTCTCCTGAGAAACAAGCAGAATTTTTAGATGATTATATAGCAGATGGTTTAGCAATAAAAATGCTACAAGATATAGATACAGTTAACAGAGTTAACAAATATCTTAGACATTTTCATGCCAGAACAAAAATCAATGAACACGTACTTCGAAGGTACATTAGATTATACTATTTTCATGTAACTCAGAATGTACATATTCAAACTCAACAGTATTTAGAGTCTGCCATGAAGCTAGTCATGAATACAGAAAAAAGAAATCAAATATTCAACTACATATTAGGATTTGAGTTCATTAAAATTATGTTCACAATGAGTTGGATACAACACGAGAGACTAGCTCGGCTTCAGACAAATCAAGAAACCTTTATTAATACATATATAAAGCCTATTCAATCTGCCCATCAAGTTAATAGTATTATAGTACCTAAAGATAAAAGTATATTTTTTGCTAAAAGAGATTACTATGTACAAATACCTGAGATATCCCCTAAAAAATTAGTAAAGTTAATCATAGAAACTTTTACTTCTGAGAAAGTTAATAAATGTGGTTTCATCATCACTCGCCACGTGAAAGGTTTACGATTTGACTTTGATTACATCTTTCAACAGCAAGAACAAGAAGACATTTTTCCAGTGAATTTCAATCTATAGTTAATTAGAATATAGAATACAGTCATTATTTAATTATAATTTTAATAAAACTAACTTAATTTTAAAATCAAGTCCAAGCCATAAAGTCAAAAGTTTTATATTAAACAAAGTCATAACTTCAAGAAAATTATCCCCAACTTATTGACAATGAAGCTTTCATTAAATATCAAGTTCCCAACTTTCAATAAAACTAAAATCATAACTTACTAAAGTACAAATACGCGATAGGATAAAAAATATCAATAAATTAGATTCAGGAGCCTGTCGTGTTGCTATCAAAAGGACTTGAACTAGAAATCTACACTGGCACATCCCAAGGAAACATAGTTGGCCTCTCAGAGCAAATTGTGGAAAAATTAGAGGGGTTTGCTAGAGAACCAGATAGTAGAATTGTAGAGTACACTACTGCACCATTGTGTAGCTATGATCGACTCTTATGTGCTCTAGTCAAGCCAAGACGAGAACTGCGAAAATACTTAACCACTTTAGGAGATTATACTATAATTCCAGGAAGCACCTTATCCCTTGGAAATAGTAATCTTTTTTATCCTTCTGACCCAAACAACCCATATTACAAATATATAGAGAAAACCTACTCTACCAAAATTGTTACAACCAGTATTCACATCAATATTGGTATTAGTGACCCAGAATTACTGATGCAGGCTATTCGCTTAATTCGGATGGAAGCTCCCTTATACTTAGCTCTTAGTGCCTCTTCTCCTTTTTTAGATACTCAAGTTACAGGGTTTCACTCTACTCGTTGGGCTACTTTTCCTAAAACTCCAACTGATGTCCCTCTGTTTGAAAGTCATAGTCATTTCATAAAATGGACTGAAGAGCAAATTGCAGCAGGTCTTATGCAAAATGTCCGTCATCTTTGGTCTTCTGTGCGCCCTAATGGGGACCGTCGTCCTTATAATCTTAATCGCTTAGAACTAAGAATCTGTGACTTTGTAGACAACCCAGTTATCCAACTAGCCCTAGTTGCCTTTTTAGAAGCTCGTTTATGGCAATTATTTGATCAGCCTCATCTTGATCCATTAGAAAAAAGTAATTTTCCTGGAACTAAGAGTTCGCAAGACTTAGTAGCTTTAGCAAATCATAATGAAACTGCAGTAGCTCATAATAGCTTAGAAGCTAAACTCTGCCATTGGCAAGACGGTAGAAATATTCTAGCCAGACAATGGATAGAGGAAATCTATCAACAGGTTTTACCTTACGCTAAAAATCGTGGTTTTAGCTGCTTTCTTTCACCTATTAAAAAAATTCTTCGCGAAGGTAATACAGCACAAAAATTGTTACGGCAATATCAGAGTAGTTTGGACATTCAAAGTGTAATTAAAACCGCAACTTTAGAAATGGCACAACAAGAAGAAGAGTTAGAAGAGAAATTGTGTCAATCAATGGTTGCATAACCAGAGATTTTTGATCATACCACTATTTATTTTTTCTCGTTCCTGTGCGGGGAAATTCCTAAGGGGTACTTTGGTATTTTTAAAGGACGAAAATTGTATTAATCACGCTTTTGGAGTAAGGGAAATACACAGCTATTGCTAAAAATGGCTCAAAAAAAACAAAGATAGATAAGGATTCATTTTTTCTTCAAGGGACTCTCTTAGACAAGATTTCCGTTTGATGCTATTTGAGAGCTTATGTTTTGCCAAAGTACCCATAAACATTCCCTGCAATAGTTATATTTTTACTATTTCAATAGACTCTTATTTACTAATTAAGTATAGCAATTCCCACACTGAATCGGTACAAAATTTATTTGTTTTAGTAGGGAATACCCATGCAACATCCCTTAAATATTAGTAAGCAAGGAAAACAGGGTATAGAAAAAAAGAAAAAAACTGTACCGACCTTTCCTTGAACAATCCTATATACCATTATTTATAGTGCTAGTTATAATTTTTTGTTATCCTCCAAGAACACCTATGATTTTTCAGTGAAAATTATCAATTAACTTGAGGATATTTTAGTCTGTGGGATAGATGATATCAGCATTAGCATAAATTCCATCCAGACACTAATTGAACTTGATTCTTGTCTTTTTCTAAGTTTTTTTCCTTCGCATTTTGTTTTTTTTAACCCTTCGTTTTGACAACATAAGAATATTTTATTAACGCCCATAACGCACATATTTTTATCAAAAGAACCAATATAGAAGCATTAGTGCGACTCGTTGGTCACTAAACCGGGAAACTGGGTATAAATGACCGTTCCAAGTCAATACATGAGGACACCCTCGACTTAGGAATAACTCTTATTACCTTGGTGGTGAAATTCCACCCACCTTGTTGTTAGGTTGACAGCATAAGCCACAGGGTAGCGAATGAACATCAATCCCTGAAGCTGGCTTAAAAGCGGGAAAATACCAGTTACCAAGGAACGATACCGCGAGCAAAGGTTGACAAGTGGACGAACAGGAAGGTAATCAAACTCTCGACACTATAGACCATCCCAAAGGTAGCTAAGGGATGTAGGACGAAAGTCAGAGGGTTAATGGACATAGATATTAATGTGTCTATGTCAGCAACCATATCAAACCCTCCGGGAGATTTTACCCCACTAAATCAATCGCAATAAAGGAATAAGGGAACGAGGAAACCTCTTTAAGACACCTAAGTAAAATAGGTCGAAAGCTTAGGAAGCCATTCAAGGTTAATCTACACGAAATTAGTAGGTCTTAAGGAGAGTAGGATTGAGTAAGAAGCATTGCAGATGCAGACTTACTCACTGTTAGACGTAATGTAAAGTAATGACTAGCTATGAACAAAGCTAAAACCCTAAAAAGAAATTTAGAAAATCCTAAACCATTTTTAAGCGTAGCATGGGATACAAACGATATACCGGACCTATGTAGTGTCAATCCTAATCTTAAATGGAAGGACATCAACTGGAAGAAGGTAGAAAAATATGTATTTAAGTTGCAAAAGTTAATTTACAGAGCATCCAGCCGTGGCGAAATCCGCAAAATGCGTAAATACCAAAAACTTCTGACCAAAAGTTATTATGCAAGGTTGCTAGCTGTTAGGCGTGTGACTCAGGACAACCAGGGAAAGAAAACTGCTGGTATAGATGGTATAAAAAGCCTTCCCCCAATGCAGAGGTTGAACCTGGTAGAAATGTTAAAGTCACAATATCTTAAAGCAAGCCCAACCCGTAGAGTCTGGATACCAAAACCAGGTAGAGAAGAAAAACGCCCATTAGGCATACCTACTATGTATGATAGGGCACTTCAAGCACTGGTAAAGTTAGGTAGGTCACCAGAATGGGAAGCACTTTTTGAGCCTAACAGTTATGGTCTTTTCCGGAGGTCAGCACATGATGCTATTGCAGCAATCTATGTCAGTATTAACCAAAAACCAAAATATGTATTAGATGCTGACATATCCAAATGTTTCGACCGAATTAACCATGATGCACTATTGAGAAAAATAGGGCGAACACCTTACAGACGATTAATCAAACAATGGTTAAAATCTGGAGTATTCGACAATAAACAATTCTCAAACACTGTGGAAGGTACACCACAGGGAGGGGTTATCTCACCCTTACTAGCAAACATCGCCTTACACGGTATGGAAAAATGCTTAGAAGATTACGCCGAAACTCTTTCAGGGAGTAAACGTGATAATAAACATGCATTGTCCCTAATACGTTACGCTGATGACTTTGTAATCCTACACAAAGACATCAAAATATTGTTACAAGCAAAAACCGTAATACAGGAATGGTTAAACCAGGTAGGATTAGAACTAAAACCAGAAAAAACCAGAATTGCCCACACTTTGGAAGAATATGAAGGTAACAAACCTGGATTTGACTTCCTAGGATTCACAATAAGGCAATGGAAATTCAAGACAACCAAACAAGGATTTAAGACACTGATAAAACCGTCCTCTAAGAGTATAAAAACTCATTATCGGAGGCTAGCGGATATATGTGATAACCACAAAACTGCTCCTAAAAAAGCTTTAATAGCTAAACTTAATCCGATAATTAGAGGATGGGCCAACTACTTTTCCACTGTAGTCAGTAAAGAAACCTTTTCAAAGTTAGACCACCTAGTTTGGAAAAGGATAGGTCGATGGGCAAGTAGACGGCATCCAAACAAGTCAGCCAAATGGGTCAAGAGTAAGTATTTCCCTCGCTGCAAAGTCACCAGAAACTGGTTACTTAACGACGACGAATATATACTTAACCGGCACTCAGACGTTGCTATAGTAAGACACGTCAAGGTAAAAGGTAATAAATCCCCATTAGACGGTGATTGGACTTATTGGAGCAGTAGAATTGGTAAACATCCAGGCATAAGGAAAGAAGTCACAACGCTGTTAAAGCGACAAAAGAACAAATGCGCATTTTGTGGACTAACTTTCAGATCAAACGACCTCATGGAAATTGACCATATAAAACCAATATCTGAAGGCGGTGATAACACAGTTAAAAATAAACAACTGTTACACCTACATTGCCACGATACTAAAACTGCTTTAGATAATATAACATACACAAGACCCAAGTTACAGGACTTACCTGATAAATACCTGTGGGTGAATGATATGTTAATTCTAAAACAAGGATGTACCTATGAAAAAGGACGTTTAGGAGAGGAGCCGGATGAGGTGAAAGTCTCACGTCCGGTTTTGAAGACGAGTCGGGTAAGGTAACTTACCTGGCGAATGTTTAACAATACAGCTTCATTTATATAGTATTTTTGAGTGATATAACTCTTGTCAATCAGAGTTTTCTATAATTTGCTCTGCTGTTTTTCTATTACTTATCCCTAGTTTTTTTCATTCCTACTCAGGCTCCCAGTGCTATTATGAAAAACAATTCTGGATCTGCTCAATAATAAAAAATTAATTCCAGATTCGGCTTCATTAGTCCATTAAGACCAAGGAATTAAAGCTAGCCATTATTCTCTAGAAATTGGTATGTGGATAATTGGACATTCAACAAAAGTTTAAAATTTTCTAGTCCGGTATCAGGTTAGCCCACAACTGAAGTAAAGTTAAACATTCGCCAGGTAAGTTACCTTACCCGACTCGTCTTCAAAACCGGACGTGAGACTTTCACCTCATCCGGCTTCTCTCCTAAACGTCCTTTTTCATAGGTACATCCCTGTTTTAGAATTAACATATCATTTACCCATAGGTATTCATCAGGTAAATCCTGTAACTTAGGTTTTGTGTATGTTTTATTATCTAAAGCAGTTTTAGTATCGTGGCAATGTCGGTGTAACAGTTGCTTGTTTTTAATTGAGTTATCACCGCCTTCAGACTTTGGTTTTATATGGTCTATTTCCATGAGGTCATTTGATCTAAAGGTTAGTCCACAAAATGCGCATTTATTCTTTTGCCGTTTTAACAGCGTTGTGACTTCTTTCCTTACACCTGGGTGTTTGCCGATTCTACTACTCCAATAAGTCAAATCACCGTCTAATGGGGATTTATTGCCTTTTACCTTGACGTGCCTTTTTATGGCAGCGTCTGAGTGTTGGTTAAGTATATATTCGCCGTCGTTAAGTAACCAGTTTCTGGTGACTTTGCAGCGAGGAAAATACTTATTCTTGACCCATTTGGCTGACTTGTTTGGATGCCGTCTACTTGCCCATCGACCTAATCTTTCCCATAGAAGGTAGTCTAATTTATTATATACCTCTTTACTGACTACGGTGGAAAAGTAGTTGGCCCATCCTCTAATTACCGGATTAAGTTTAGCTATTAGAGCTTTTGTAGGGACGGTTTTGTAGGTGTCACCTATATCCGCCAGCTTCCGATAATGAGTTTTAATACTCTTAGATGATGGCTTAATCAGTGTTTTGAATCCTTGTTTGGTTGTCTTACCTTTCCATTGCCTTATTGTAAATCCTAGAAAGTCAAATCCGGGTTTATTTCCTTCATATTCTTCCAGAGTGTGGGCAATTTTGGTTTTTTCTGGTTTTAGTTCTAACCCTACTTGGTTTAACCATTCCTGTATTACAGTTTTTGCTTGTAACAATACTTTGATGTCTTTATGTAGGATTACAAAGTCATCGGCATATCGTATTAAGGATAATGCTCTTTGATTATCACGCTTTGTCCCTGGGAGGGTTTCTGCATAATCTTCTAGGCATTTTTCCATACCGTGTAGGGCGATGTTTGCTAGCAAGGGTGATATTACCCCTCCCTGTGGTGTACCTTCCACAGTGTTTGAGAATTGTTTATTGTCAAATACCCCGGATTTTAGCCATTGTTTAACTAATTTTCTATATGGGGATTTTCCTATTTTTCCCAACAGTGCATCATGGTTAATTCGGTC
This sequence comes from Trichodesmium erythraeum IMS101, assembly GCF_000014265.1. Taxonomy (NCBI): domain Bacteria; kingdom Bacillati; phylum Cyanobacteriota; class Cyanophyceae; order Oscillatoriales; family Microcoleaceae; genus Trichodesmium; species Trichodesmium erythraeum. The sequence goes on along the minus strand of NC_008312.1, from coordinate 374,198 downwards.
AAAACATTTGGATATGTCAGCATCTAAAACATATTTTGGTTTGTGGTTAATACTGACATAGATTGCTGCAATAGCATCGTATGTTGACCGTCCTGGTCTAAAACCATAACTATTAGGTTCAAAAAGTGCTTCCCATTCTGGTTCCATGCCTAACTTTACCAGTGCTTGAAGTGCCCTATCATACATAGTGGGTATGCCTAGTGGACGTTTTTCTTCTCTACCTGGTTTTGGTATCCAGACTCTACGGATTGGGCTTGCTTTAAGAAATCGTGACCCTAACATTTCTACCAGGTTCAACCTCTGCATTGGGGGAAGGCTTTTTATACCATCTATACCAGCAGTTTTCTTTCCTTGGTTGTCCTGAGTCACACGCCTAACAGCTAGCAACCTTGCATAATAACTTTTGGTCAGAAGTTTTTGGTATTTACGCATTTTGCGGATTTCGCCACGGCTGGATGCTCTATAGATTAACTTTTGTAACTTAAACACATACTTTTCTACCTTTTTCCAGTTGATGTCTTTCCATTTGAGATTGGGATTAACACAAACCTGGTTAGGTATATCGTACGTGTCCCATGCCACACTTGAAAAGGGCCTTGGATTGTCCAATTTTCTTTTTAGTATTTCAGCTTTATTCATGACTAATCATTACTCTATATTACGTCTAACAGTGAGTACGTCTGCATAATATGCTTCTTACTCAATCCTACTCTCCTTAAAACCTACAACTTTGTGTAGATTAACCTTGAATGGCTTCCTAAGCTTTCGACCTATTTACTTAGGTGTCTTAAAGAGGTTTCCTCGTTCCCTTATTCCTTTATTACGATTGATTTAGTGGGGTAAAATCTCCCGGAGGGATTAATATGGTTGTTGACATAATCGAACTAATAATTATGTCCATTAACCCTCTGACTTTCGTCCTACATCCCATAGCTACCTTAGGAACGGTTTCAATTTACGAGAGTTTAATTACCTTCCTGTTCGTCCACTTGTCAACCTTTGCTTGCGGTATCGTTCCTCGGTAACTGGTATTTTCCCGCTTTTAGACCAGCTTCAGGGATTGATGTTCAGTCGCTACCCTGTGGCCTATGCTGTCAACCCAACAACAAGGTGGATAGAATTACACTATCAAGGTAATAAGAGTTATTCCAAATCGGGGTGTCCTATGTATTGATTTAGAACGGCCATTTATACCCAGTTTCCTGGTTTAGTGGCCAGCGAGTCGCACTAGCCCATATAAAATAGATGCCTTAGTTTTTGATTTATAATTTATGCAACTTTAAGCACAATTTTTGATAAAAATGCTTCAAATACTGATTATATAAGTTTTTGAGATTAATTAGCTACCCTTAATTAATTAGGGTTTGCTCCCAAAAAATCAGAAAAGGGTTGACTGGATCAAAACCTATATAGTTTTTTGAAAGTTTCTACTTGGGATTTTGAATCTCCTGATTTGTTAAAGCGGCCCTAATTGATTCCCTGTCAAAATATATATCCATCAATAAACCTTTTTACTCGTTCTGATTTGATGGACGTCAAAATATTTCATTCGTTTCATGCCTAATATTGTCCTAGTCTATCCACAAATTCCCCAAAATACAGGTAATGTTGCTCGTACTTGTGCTGCTACCAAAACCGAATTACATCTAGTCGGACCTTTAGGTTTTGAAATTAGCGATCGCTATTTGAAACGTGCTGGTTTAGACTACTGGCCTTATGTCAAACTTAACTATCACAATGACTGGGCAGAGTTTAAAGTCTATCACCATAAACTTGGTGGAAGACTCATTGGCTTCAGTAAGATGGGAAAATTAAATTATACCAAATTTCAATATCAAACAAATGATTGGCTATTATTTGGTTCCGAAACTAATGGACTACCAAAAGATGTCTTGAACTATTGTAGTGCAACTTTATATATACCAATGACTCAGCCAAACGTTCGTAGTTTAAATCTTTCTGTAAGTGCTGCGTTAGGTTTGTTTGAGGCCAGGCGTCAATTGGGTTATCTGAGTTAGAATCTTAATTTTATTACTCAAAAATTAAAATCCCTGTGGAGCTGTTGAGCAATTCTACAGATTTTTCTACACAGCTACCATAAGAACTGTTATGTGATCTCTACTCTAGGGTTTCCTGAAGAAGTAAGGGGAGTAGGTAGGATCATTGCATAAGGGCGTTTATACACTTAGTAGGAAGATTAAATTATAGAGGAGGTAGTCATATCTAATTTGTCCCTTGCTGCCTTCTAAAATTATTTTGTTCATAATGCTAACTTATCTGAGCAAGAGCTACAGAAAAGCTCAGACTTTTTTCTACGGCCCAAGACTAAAACCTTCATTTACCAAGACTTTGATAGTTGATTGGCAAACCTCAGTCTATACATATAAAAAATTTTTATTACTCTAGCAATTGTTAAAAACAACAAGTTGTTGTATACCAATAATTTAGATTATATTTCTTCCTGAAATCCTCCTGCAAAAGTAGAGGGTTCTTTATGTAGAAGTAAACAAAAGAAAATATAGAAAAAAATAACTGGACTAATTATCAATAGAAAATAGAGTAATAGAAAACTAGATTCAAAAATTAGGCTCTATAATAGGCTGATACTTCATCAAAAGTTAATTATTTTCTTTAATTTTGCTCATAACATGAAAATTCAGTTAAAATTATCCTTGCTTTTTTTCTCAAAGCAAGATAACCTAGCCTAAGTCTCTAACTAAAAGTGATCTGGACATATAAACTTAAGTGACCCAGATCATTCTTAATAAATAAGGCTTAAGACATTTAAACGTTTTTCAATAGGAGGTCGTTCTATGAAACGAACATTTCCGAATCAAACTAAGTCTGTTGCTCAGTGTGAACTTCACACAAAAGCAAGTATGGAACAGCTCAAACAAACAAATGTAGATAGTACTAAGGCTTGTTCCTCAGCTGCAATGATTGGACTTGCTGCTATCTCAACTACAATGGGTACATCAGTCATGATCTTCCCTGGAGATGATGACTCTGCAGTAGCAGCAGAACTTCCTCAAGTAGATAAACTTCAATCATATTCTTATCAAGCAAGAATTTTAGAACTAAATGGTGCTGGGGTTAATAGCCAAAAAAGTTTACTGCTGACACAATTGGGATATCTAGATACTCAAAGAAATAGTAGTTATGAAGCAGGTGTAACTCAATCTGAAACCGTTTTACCTTTGGGCCAAAAACTAGGGGCTTCTTTTTCCCCTGTGGAACTTAAACCGAAAAAGTTGATACCAGGACAAATCAATAAGTTGCCTTCTTTAGGATCTCTGGGCAAATTACAAGGTAAGAAAGCTCTGGGTAATGATTTCAAGCTATTTGAGAAGTTCAAAACAGGAATTAACCCTATTCAAGAACAAAAAAAACCCCCAGCAAAAATTTTGGTGGAGTCGAAGTATGAGGAGTTTGTTTCTGAGCCTGTACACAAGCCTTTTGACTTATCAAAAAAGAAATTACTAGAAAAAAATATATCTCAGAAATCAGAAAATTTAGTTGTTCCCAAAACATCACTAGAAATTGCTTCCCCTAAGCTAAATAATAATTCTGATACTAAACAAGTAGCTGAGAATCAAACAGATATTTCTCAAGAGTCCATTGAAACTGAAGGAAGAAAACTAGAAGCAGTAGTTATTGATTCAGAGATAACATCTACACAAGTTTCATTAATGTACAAAGTTCGTTTTGGGGACACATTGAGTTTAATTGCTAATGAGCACAATGTATCTGTTGGATTATTGGCTAAATTTAATCAAATTCAAGATCCAGACCGAATTGAAGTTGCAAAATTACTGAAAATTCCTCAGCAATTACCTTCTCAATCATTAACTCTAACAAGTTATAGAGGTGGAAACTCTACTCACCTAGAATCAAATTCTTCTGAAAAACAAGAATTTGTACAACCAACTCTTGAGACGACAAACAATCACTTTGATTTTCCAGAAGCTAAGACATCTATAATAGAATCTGATGCTCCATCATATAATAGACTTAATACAAGTGAACCATTAGCTTCAATAAAAGACAGTTCACATCTGATTTCTTCCCCTCAAGCTACAGACCAAGACTATCAAATAGATCATAAGTCAAAAGAATTTATAACTTCAAGACAGTCCGTTAATACATATAGCCCCAAAACTCCTCTCGTTAATGGTAAAGTCTGGCCTACTAATCTAACATCAAAAGTATCCGGGTCAAATTCTTCTACACATTTAGAAAACCAAATCCATCTTAGTAACAAGCAACCTGTTCAGTTATTGCTAATGGATAGAGATATTCAAGATCGTGAATTAACAATAACTGATAATCAAGAAAATCCTTATACAAATCGTTTAAGGTCAGAAATTGATAGGTTACGACAGGAATATAATGATCAAAAAGATTTTGAACAATCTCAGCTCACCAATTTAGAATCAATAAATACCTCAGTACCTGAAGCACTATCTTCAGAAAATAATTTATCTGTTAATGATCAATTTCCTATAGATCAGAACTTTAACAATGGATCCTTCAAGCCAACTGAGAAACGAGAAATTAGTAACCCCACTACCAGACAATGGCCTGAAGAGATAGCAGCTAACGGACTAGAAAGAAAAAATACTGCTATAGTTCTGGTTGGATCTATGGAAGAAGATGAAATTATTGAATCTCAAGAGTCATCCCTTATACCAACAGCACCAGAAACTTATATTCCAGTTGGATCTGTGGTAGAAGATGAAATTAGTGAATCTCAAGAGTCATCGCGTATGGCAGCAGCACCAGAAACTTATAACCCAGAGCAGATTCTTAATAATCCTTCAATCGGAAAAATGGTTTCTCCAGATTTGCCACCCTTGGGTAAACCTGATTCTTATTTACCTGGTGGCTCAATGCAATTTACTGGGTATACCTGGCCGGCAAGAGGAATTCTTACATCAGGTTATGGTTGGCGATGGGGAAGAATGCATAGGGGTATTGATATAGGAGCACCTACTGGGACTCCAATTGTTGCAGCAGCTCCTGGTATTGTTACTTATGCTGATTGGGACGGCAGTGGTTACGGTTATCTAGTGGAAATTAAGCATCCCAATGGTAGTCTCACACTTTATGCTCATAACAGCGAGATTTTGGTTAGAGAAGGTCAAAAAGTGTCTCAGGGTGAGCTAATCGCTAAAATGGGGAGTACAGGCCGTAGCACTGGACCACATTTACACTTTGAAATTCATCCTCAGGGGAATGGAGCAGTAGACCCTATGGCCTATCTTCCTTCTAGAATTGCCTCTAATTAGCTAGAGTATTGAGAAATCTAGCAGAATAATCTGTGAGCAGTTCGTGAGATAAATTGACGGTAAATTAATGAGGCTTAATGCCCCATTAATTTACAAATATTATTTTTTGTCCTTTTTGTAAAAATTGATGTTATTATCGATTTAATTGCGCTTATATTTCATTTATATCAAAAGGATTCTTTGTTAACAGATTGAGTAAATAAATTAACTATTTGGGATAGGATAAGTTTGGTTATAAGTAGGCCCTACTGAAATAAGAGTCTTGAAATATTGAAGCTGATTTTTTCATTCCTAGTCCTAGAGACTGCTATTTACCTAATTTTTTTGTTAATTCCTAACTATTTTAAGTTTCAAAGCTGAGAATGTTGGACTGAAAACAAGAACTGTTCATCAAAATGGTAAAAGTTCAGATGAATCAAACTATGTGACAGTAGTCCCTAAAGAATTATCAGAAAGAATCTATGGTTGTAGACGCTACAGCACTTGATGTGTCACAATCAAAACCCAAACAGAAATATAAAAAACAGGATATCGGTAAATTTCCTCCTTAGATTATTCTGGTGTCCGGCGTAAGGGTGGGACTGGGAGGTGAGAACCTGAGACTATACTGTTGTGTAATAATTCCTATGTATAGTTATAGGAATGAGAATTAATAAACGGGTAAAGTTTGTATTTGGGTTTAATCTAGTCTTTGAAATCTTCCCCGGCCGTTAGGCACTCCGGATATACCTACTTAGCAGAGGTCCAATGGCGGATTGAAGTTTCTTATGTTGCTATTGTTCATGTCTCATAGTACAACTAGACCTAACTTATAACTGGCCTCTGTATAGTTTTTTGTCTCGGACTACCAGGGAACAAGTAATTAACTAGTATTTATGACAAAATATGTCTTCAAAAAAAACAACTAAAAATTCAGCAACTTATAGATGAGGCTTGAAAACTAATCTTTTGAAAAAAAAATTCTTAAATGATTGACAAAAATATAATAATTTATGCTATTGTTATAAATGGTTAAAAACTAGGCTCAGTAGCTCAGTGGTTAGAGCAGGGGACTCATAAGCCCAAGGTCGCAGGTTCAAATCCCGCCTGAGCCATTTTTATTAAAAGTTATTTTTAAGGTAATTTCTAAAGTTTCCCATAGCTTTTAGTTGTGGGGGTATTTCTACTGAGCGAAAGTTATAAAGCAGGTTCATCTTTTGCAAGTATAAGCTCGGCGCTACTCACCCTAAACCACTATCCTTGCCTGGTGCCTCTGCGTTTTTTGTCTCGAACTACCTGCACGGGAATAATTAATTAATACATGACATATTTCTTCAAAAAAACAACTAAAAAGTCGCCTGGTAGTTTTTTTGCATGGAATAGATCTAGTTCGGAACAGGAAGTTTATACAGGACATACAAAGGATATATTTATACCTTAATTTTTTTTTATTTTTTACTTAATATTATAACTTCTGTGATAATTTTTGGCGTCATATCACTGAATGTTTTTTCGATTCCCAAAAGCCTGAAAGCTAATATTCAGTTAATGCTTTAATATCTAATCAGCTAGCCCTAATTAGGGTTTACTAAGAAAAATTTATAAATTCTTGAAATTATTACAAAGGAGTTCAACTGGCTATCATTATAGAGGGTTTTTCTAGGGATAATTTTCCATTTAACAGCAGTTAAAAATTTTCTAGTGAACTTTCAGGTTGACCCACTTTTATGTAAATGATTGTGTAAATAGATATATTATTTTTGATGTGTTTTTTTAGATGCAAATAATGCACAATTTATGATGAAAAAATGCCATAAATTATTAGTTTGAAGTTTTTTATATATTTCTTATAGCAAGTATAAATTAGTCTTTACTAATCACCAAACAATCATTATTAATCTTAGATTGCATATCCGAAAAAGCTGATGTGTAATGTCTATTTTATCAATGATTCTTTTTAGAGTGTATGCATCAGAAGAGGAATATCGAAACAATATATTTGTTCTGTACTAAATATCTCTATTCGGAGTATTCTCATCTCGTTCTATTACAAAATTGATTATAAGTTTTGGAACCTTAAATCCTAATAGTGTGGGTATAATATGAGCTAGCTTTAAAGTTTTATCCTCAAAACAAAACTCGTAAGTTAAGGGAAAAAGTTTTACAAGATAAATTAAAAAATGTCCTGTAATGGAATTGTGAAATGTTTACTGTATGAGAGCAAAAACCTGAAGCAACAAAGTTAAATTTTTAGCATCCCATTGTGAGTTATACATAGTTATAGAATCATCAGGAAGAGGGTTTCGATTCATAAAGAATACTCCTTGGAAAACTTCAGGTAATCCGTAGGTTAATCCTTTTTAATCCATATTGGGATATTACTAAGTTGTTGTTTTTTAATTACCATTGCTGAGTTTTGAAGAAAAGACGTTGGAAAAAAATATCTTTGAATTATATTTATTTAATTATATATCCTGAAATTATAATTGTTATAGTATTTATTGATTATCTCCAAGTAGATTGATTTTGTTGACATCTTTTTCTCTCAAACACCTTACTGATATTTTTGAACCGTAATTCAGTAGAACAAGACTTTTAAGTATCTATTAGTTGAGTTTAGGAAAATAAGTATTCGTATCAAATTAATTACGAATCTATACAAGCTAAATTTTTAGCGTTTTTGTGAGATCGAATAATTAGGGTTAGCTGAAAAAAAATGAAAGCATTTACTTAAATATTATTAATAAATTTTGTGGGAAAAACATTTAGAATAAGTTGGCAAAACTTAGCCAAAAATGGATAATTTAAAGCTATTAAGGATAGAAAAATTGAAATAAAATATTTCCGACGATATCCTGTGTAGTTCTTATTTAGCCATACCTCTGTGACTCAATATTTTGTGTCTCCTTGCCTCTTTCTCTTACCCATAAAACATATTCAACAAGTTATTATAATAGGTAAATCATTTTGTTTATTCACCTTATTTGCCTAGGTAGCCGTTAAAATTTGTGCTATGTAACAAGATATAAATTTTATCTCAAGTTAACTTTCTAGAAGAGCTTGAAGTGACTTTATAAAATTTAATATAGTTTAGCAATTTCTGTGAGTACCTACTTAGCTAAAAATCTTCAGTCCGAAAGTTATCATAAGTTTTAACAATTGGTTTGATAATAATATACAGGATTATCTTATAGGGTAAATATGCTAAAATATTAAATAAGGCTATTTGTATTTGTTCCAAGTAAATAAGATTTCTGGGGTTTGGATAACTATTGTAGTGTACTGTTAAATTCAGGCCATTTAAGAGATGGTTACTATTGTTTTATGATTTTAGGATAGTTTCCAGGGCAAACTCATCTAGTTTGCTGATTTCTATATTTTTAATGGAATAAACATTATGTTTGTAAAATATATTGTTAACAAGTACAAGAAACCTATGTCTATTGATAATTACTCCTGGTTTATTCACAAAATGTGTTGATCCTTGGGTAGGTTCTTCATATTACATAAATTAGCTATTTTATGGCTGTCAGACGACAAAGTACAATTTGTTAAGTGGAAAAACTTTAACAGTAATTTTCTTAAAATAAAATCTATAACCATTATGATTAATATCTTGAGAAGTGAAACAGTTAACTGTTAAATAATCAACTTTTTGATGGTCTTAAATACTGTAATAATAACAGTTTGCTGATGAAGGTATCAGTAATTAAAACTCAAAGCTTTTAAAACTATTAGATTGAGATTAACTAATAGTAAAAAAAATTATCAACTCATTTTAATTAAGGAGATAAAAATCATGACAGACGAATGCCTGCGTGTGGGCCAAAAGGCTCCGGATTTTACAGCTACAGCTGTAGTGGATCAGGAATTCGAGACAATTAAACTGTCTGATTATCGTGGTAAGTATGTAGTCTTGTTCTTCTATCCCTTGGATTTTACTTTTGTTTGCCCAACCGAAATTACAGCGTTTAGCGATCGTTATAAAGAGTTTGAGTTACTTAACACTGAAATTTTAGGAGTTTCTGTGGACAGTGAATTTTCACATCTAGCTTGGATTCAAACAGATCGTAAGTCTGGAGGTATTGGGGATCTTAATTACCCCCTATTATCTGATATAAAGAAAGAAATTAGTACAGCCTACAATGTTTTAGATCTAGAGGCTGGTATTGCTCTGCGAGGATTATTTATTATTGATAGAGAAGGTATTATCCAGCACGCAACTGTTAATAATTTTGCTTTTGGCCGCAATGTGGATGAAGCTATCCGCACTCTACAAGCTATTCAATATGTACAAATTCACCCAAATGAAGTTTGTCCTGTGGGCTGGAAACCAGGGGATAAAACTATGAATTCTGATCCAATTAAGTCTAAAGAATTTTTTGCTGCTGTTTCATAAATTGTTTTAGCTACTGGAGAAAGTACTTCATAATTTCCAGAAATATTCACTCCAACACTATGGCTGAGATGTTTGACCTCAAAGTGTTGGAGTTATAAATTTGAAATGTTGACTCTTTAATTAATTCTGATTATGCTAACTTCTTATGATTTTAGGGGTTTACTAAATCAACGTTTTTTTCAAAATTTATTACCTATTCCAGCTATTAATGATTTGGATAATGGTAAAAGAACGCCAGATTTTGAATTACCAGATATTACAAATGGTAAGTTGGTTAGATTATCTAACTATTGGGGAGTAACTCCTGTCATAGTTGCCTTGACTCGTATTTTTACTGAAAAGCAGTATTGCCCGTTTTGTTTTCCTCATATTTTGGCTTTAAACAAAAATTATGAAAGGTTTTTAGAACGAGGAGTAGAAGTATTAATGATTACTAGTACCGATGAGAAGCAAAGTAAGATAGTTGTGAATGATTTAAGTTTAAAAATGCCATTGCTTAGTGATTCTAGCTGTCAGGTATTTAAAAATTACAAGGTTGGTCAAGCTTTAGGGGCGCCTTTATCAGGGCAGTTTGTATTGGATAAACAGGGTAGACTTTGCTACAAACATTTGTTTTCTTTTCTAGATCATAATGCTAGTATTGAGGACTTGTTGGGTATTTTAGATAATTATATTTTTGAGTAAAATAATTATTTACAGTTGAAATTAAGCACCATTACATTCATTGTTTTCTTACTCTAATTTGAAGTGAGTCATACAGCATAAAAATTTTGGTATCACAAATGGATATAATAAATTTTTGTGAGGTGCTTATTTCAGTAAAATCAGCGATCGCTATCAGAAACCAAAAGCAAATTCTGTATTCCAATTATGTTAAAACTAATATTAAATATTTCCAAGCTTAGGATATTAAATTAAGTATTCAAGGTTTTACTTAATAATAATTATAAAGATTATCAAGAAAAATATCTATTACACACAATCTTGATAGTATTATCTATTACTTTAATATATCTATTTCAATCAGCTTGGCTGTAGATTTTCTTGCAAAAGTAGCTTGACATAAGCATTTAATATTTGTTATCTCAATTTTATTGAGTATTATATTGGACTATCTGCTACTATTAAGCTGTCATAATTAAACTTATTTTTAAATTCTTTGAATTACTAGAGGAAATTATTTTTGATATGATTCATTTCTATCTCTTATTCTTATATATAAACGTATGCCTCGGTCTCCAGTAGAGATTAAGTCTAGTCGTTGAGCTATAGAATATCCAAAAAATATTTTCACAACTTTTAACTCTTGTTCTTCAGTAGCTTCATTATTTTCTACTTGATCATCTCCATGAGCATATAATGAACTTGAAACAAGAGTGAGCCGTATCTGTTTCTAGTTGATAAGTTTTCATTGTTTCTAACACCACATACATAAAAATTTTACTTAATCCTTTTTGATATATCTGGTCTAATACTCTTCCCAATTTATCATCATTAAAATACTCTACTTTTACTCCTGGTCTAATTAAATTTCCTATGGTAATTCCCAGGAAAAAATCTGTTAAATCAATATAGTGGAGATAAAACCTTACCTAACCCATTCAAGAGCATTTCTTTAAATACCTGAACTGCTGTTACTTTTTCATTTGTTGATTCTCCAATTAACTCATTTATCTTCTTTCCTATGCCTATTTTATAAAGGATTCTTTCTACTAATCTTAAATGGTCTAAATTATTTACCTCTAATGATGTTTTTTTACCATTTTTTCCTACCTTAATGAGATTACAAAGACAGTTCAAGTTTTTTTTAATTAATCTAAATTGTTACTCAAATTTTATCGTTGTTCAATACTAAGTTTTGTAGCTCTAAATGTAGGTTTTAAAGTTTATCTAAGTCATCGAATTCCTACATATACTATTACTATAGTACTTTTATAATTTTTGTTCAAAATATTAAACCTGTAATCATACCTGCTAATAAGATAAAACCAATCCAAACATTTTGTCTAAATATCTGAGCATAAGGTTTCAAAATATCTTCTTGCCCTAATTTTTTGTATTGAATAAACCAAAAAACTGTAGCAATTCCAAGAGTTATCCAAAAACCAGTATGTAGCTCCATTTTTATGCCTAATAGCCCTAAGAAAATAGTAGTTAAAAAGAAACATATACCCACAGCATTATTAGCATATTTACCAAAAAATAAAGCGCTAGAATTAATGCCTAAACGTTGATCATCTTCACGATCACTCATAGCATACACTGTATCAAAACCTAATGTCCAAACAATAGTTGCACCCCACAATATCCAAGTTGCACTATCTAGCTTGGCCACAGCAGCACTCCAACTAATTAAAACAGCAAAGCCCCAAGCAATAGATAATACTAACTGGGGTACTGGAAAAAATCGCTTTGCTAAGGGATAACAAATAATTACTGGGACTGCTGCTACAGATAGCCAAAAACTTAGAGGGTTGAGATATAAGGCTATAACTCCAGCACAAGCAAAGGCAATAATAACAATAATAATACCTGTTTGAATGGTCAGAGCGCGGGATGTCAAGGGGCGATCACGAGTTCTCTCTACTTCTGAGTCAATATCTCGGTCCCATAAATCATTAACTACACAACCGGCAGCACTGGTAGCTAATGTTCCTACTACTATTACTCCGACTAATGGTATAGGTGGCATGGCATGGGTCGCTAAAAAAACAGCCCACAAGGCAGGAATCATTAAAATAAAACGCCCGGCAGGTTTATCCCATCTGAGAAGTCTGATGACTTTCATTAAGGTTGATTCAGGTGAAGCGGCTTGGGTCATTTCAGTTATTGGTTATGAGTTGTTAGTTATTAGATATCTGCGGAAACTAAGTTTTTGCCTAGTAAATTCAAAAGTTTGAGATTAATTTTCCTAGAGGTATATTAGTTATCAGTTATTATTACTGGCCACTAAAGTCAGAAGTTTGAGACCTTATTTTTGGGTCAATATTTTTCTAGCTTATATGTATGGTCATTTTATCTCAGTCAGGTAGATTACTAGCTGCCAAGGTATTCACAGGATAAAGGTTAGAAGGTTAATATTTTTACTTTACAGACTCAGAATATGTTGTAACACTTAAGATTATTTTCTAATTTTTTCATTTTAAATACCTTAAAAAATATTGTTTGTCAAGAACAAATGTCAATTTTACTAATGTTATATAATAATTAAATATATAACATTTTTTAATATAAAATTTCGGATATATGTAATTGAAAATACATTGTATCAGTAATTTAAAATACGTTGTATCAGCAATTTAAAATACGTTGTATATGATTACATCAGTTCCTTTAGTTAGATTTCCTGCTCCACTAGCAGGCCAAAACCCGATATTAGCAGCAATAGATATTGGTACAAATTCGTTGCACTTGGTTGTAGTAAAAATTGATCCTAATTTGCCGACTTTTACTATTATTGACCAAGATAAAGAAACAGTAAGACTAGGAGAGTGCGGCACGAAAGGTAACTTAAAACCAGAAGTGATGGATAGAGCGATCGCTACTTTAGAGCGTTTCCAACAAATTGCTAAAAGTGCTAATGCTAAACAAATCATTACAGTTGCTACTAGTGCTGTAAGAGAAGCACCTAACGGTAAAGAATTTCTCAATAGAATAGCTGATGAGTTAAACCTATATGTTGACTTGATATCTGGTCAAGAAGAAGCACGACGAATTTATCTAGGGGTACTTTCAGCAATGGAATTTAATAACCAACCCCATGTTATTATTGATATTGGTGGAGGTTCCACAGAGTTGATCTTAGGTGATAGTGATACACTGAGAACTCTAAGTAGTACAAAAGTAGGTGCAGTACGTCTGACTAAAGAATTTGTTACCACAAATCCCGTTAGTAAGAGTGAGTTTGCCTATCTGCAAGCTTACATTAGAGGCTTATTAGAACGCCCGACCAAAAACATATTAGCTAATATCAAGAAAGGTGAAAAACCTCAGTTAGTCGGAACTGCTGGTACTATTGAAGCTTTAGCGACTATTAATGCTTATGAAAAATTGGGTAATGTACCAGCTCCCCTGGGTGGTTATCAGTTTAGTTTGACAGAATTAGAGGAGTTGGTTAATAAGTTGAGGAAGTTACCTATTTCTAAAAGACGAGAAATTCTGGGAATGTCCGAAAAGCGAGCAGAAATTATTTTGGCGGGTGCTTTAGTGTTACACGAAGCAATGAGTTTATTAGAGATGGAGTCGGTGACTGTGTGTGAAAGCAGTTTGCGAGAGGGGGTAATAGTTGATTGGATGTTGAATCATGGTTTGATTGAGGATCACCTTCGTTTCCAAAGTTCAATTCGCCAACGAAATACTCTAAAAATTGCGCAAAAATACCAGGTTAATTTGGAGTATAGCGAACGGGTTGCTTTTTGGGCGTTATATTTATTTGACCAAACTATGGGAGTTCTGCATAACTGGGGAAGTGAGGAACGAGAATTGTTATGGTCAGCAGCAATTTTGCATAATTGTGGTATATATGTAAATCATTCAGAACATCATAAACATTCCTACTATTTGATCAGAAATGGGGAGTTATTGGGGTATACTCAAATTGAAATTGAAGTTATTGCTAATTTAGCTCGTTATCACCGCAAGAGTTTATGCAAGAAAAAACACGACCATTATCAAATTTTACCCAAAAGATATCAAGAAATGGTGTCTCAGTTGAGTTCATTGTTACGTTTAGCGGTAGCTTTAGATAGGCGACAAAAAGGGGCGATAGCTAATTTGACCTGTTGGTTAAACACAAAGCAACAGGAATTTCATCTCTGGTTACGGCCTGCTAACCCTAAAGATGATTGTGCTTTAGAATTGTGGAGTTTGGAAAATAAGAAGGAGGCCTTTGAAAAAGAGTTTGGTTTAAAATTAATAGTAAATTTAGAATCTGCCTCGTTAGTAACTTGATTTGATAGCTGAGTGAAAGAGGAAGTTCTTGATAAAAATCACTAGGAATGTTTCTAACCTTAATTGGTAAAACGAATATCGCGAAAACTTCTGGCAACTTTATTCTCAGGACTTACGCAAGGACATTATATATAGCGGATGAAAAATTAAGCGATCGCTATAATTGGTTTTTCATTGAAAAAAACTTAAATAGCTGTCGTTTTAATTGCAGGATATTTAAGTTGAGATACTAGATACTTAGATAATAATTGATGTTTGAGCTGATAAATAGTTTTACCCAAAATATAAGCTATTTTTTTCAAATGATTCCAGATAAACATAGGGTAAGCAATATGATTTTTTAGAATTTTTGCCAGATGACATTAACAAAATTATATTTCTTTTAAATACTTGATTCTGGTGTAAAATTCTTCGATTTTCCATCTAGTTTGCTACTCGAATTCTACATCATCTGTAGAAGATTGACTTAAGTCATTAGTGACAATGTATTCTGTCCTCTTGGCAGAAATAGTAGCCCAGAATAGATTGATTTTTTTATCTCAAAATAATTCCTTTAATTTTTATTATTTTACCTGATTTTCTTTCTGATTCATTCCAACTTAATGTAGCAAATTTTTCTGCACCACAAGTATCATCTATGCTCTGGATTAATTTTTCAGAGCAATAATAAATTTTTCGCATATTATCTATTAATGCTATTAATCTTTGTGTTGCATAACAACTATCTATTAATACAGTTTTAAATGGTAAATTCTTCTGATTTATTACATTAAATTTCATCTCTTTAACATGGTGTATTTTAGTTTTTTTGTTACTATCTGGATTATATATGCGGTAATTTAATACTAAAAATTGTTCATTTTTGGGGTTCAAATATATACAATTAACTATTCCTATTCCTCGAGTTACTTGATGTTAATTGCTACTATATTGCCGTCGCACAAGTTAAATTTTATTCGCGTATTTTTTGTTAATTACTATGCTATTAAAAATTAGATATGCTGCTGTATTTGGGATAATTTTTTCTCTCAAATGTGACCATAAGTATTCTGAATTTAAAGATTATGTTCTGAAATAACGATTAATTACTTGATTTTAATTACTACTATATTGCCGTCACACAAGTTAAATTTTATTCGCGTATTTTTTGTTAATTACTGTGTCATTAAAAATTAGATATACTGCTGTATTTGGGATAATTTTTTCTCTCAAATGTGACCATAAGTATTCTGAATTTAAAGATTACGTTCTGAAATAACGATTAATTTTATTATGGCTAATATTTTCTAAGTAATTTGATTAATTTTTGATGGTATAATTTGTATGATAATTTAGTAACTATTGATAATAATCAAGGTAGTTAAAATTCATATTATTAACTCAAACCAAAAATAAAATTATTCTTTGGGCAAGAGTTGTTGGGCAAGATTTATTTACATAGAGCAACACTTATAGAGCTTAGAAAAATTAACTATACCTAAGCCTTAAGTTATTTCGGTTTTTATGGTAATAAGGCCACCAATAGTAGGCGATCGCTCTATTAAATATGCGCTATACATAGGGTCCTTGCGTAAGTCCTGGTTATTTATCAATAGTCATATTTTGAGCTTTGGAACTAGCTTCGGTATTTCAAACATATACCACTGAATGTTGTCTGTAACTTATCTACGACCCAGGCTACGAAAATCGTTTTTGACTCAAGCTACTTAGGGAAATAAGACTTATACCAACTTGTAGATAATACACTGCCTGTAGAGGTTAATAGTCATTAAACCCTACTAGATATAATAATTCTGCGTAAGTCCTGTTAGTACTACTGATCGGAAACATTACAACAATTTTGAATCTCGGTCTTAGTCAAATCATAGTCTGGAAAACGGATACCATCTTGCTCCAATAAACTATTCCATCTAGTGGCGATCGCTACATTATTAGGATAACTCCGGCGCAAGTTTCCTAATGTCGTAATAGTCTCATGCCACAAACCATTTTTCCCATAAATATCTATCATTTCCATCACAGTTGTAGCCGAGCTCAACTGACTAGTCAAACTCTCGGTAGTTGCCTTCCGCGCAACCACTGCTTCAACAGATAAATTCTTGGACTCATTTCTACAGTTAAAAACAAATTGCCAACGATATTCTTTTCCTACCTGTAAACGCGGTGCAGCAGAAGGTAACTTCAAACTAATAATTCCCCGTTCAGATTCAACATTAAACTTAGTTTGATAAATTTCCTTTCCAGTATCTTCATCCTTCAAAGTGAAATTAATAGAGTTGTTATAGCCAGGAAGATATAACCAAAAAGTCGGATGACTTGCTAAAGTGTATCCGAAGTTGCTTTGAGGAATGAGAGCCAAAAGAGGCTTTTCCATTTGAAGACATAATTCAGCAGGATTATTAGGACCTCTAGTCCGTCCATCTCCATGAGGTTCTATCGCCTGATGCCCCGCATCTCCTCTGTTCCCTGGTCTACTTATTGGTGGGCTTTCAAACGGTTTATGCTTTATTGGCATATTAACTGGTGGCTTCTTTTTCCTCTGCTCTGGTCTACTTTCTGTCATGTGATTCCCCCGATCTCGTTTGTTCCCTGGTCTACTTGTTTGTGGGTTTTGAAATTCCCCCCAAACTAGTTGAGTCATTCCTACCAATAATCCCAAAGCACAAATAATAACTTGTTTATATTTCATAGAATTTTATCCCTCAAAAAAAACTTTTTGTAATACCAATTTGTTCAATAGATGGAAGAATTTAATTTACCAAAATGGCCTGGATAAATAAAATGTCTTCATCTAACTTCCCTCTTTCCAAGCTATGCTTTACAAATATTTTTTATGAAAATAAAGCTTGACAAAATAAGCATATTATGTATAAGTATTTAATAGGCTTTTGTGGGAGAAAAAATGTATTCTCTAAATACATTTTTTTGAAGACTTAAAGTATTTGAACTTAGTTATTATACTCTTTTCTTTCTCCCTATTCCTCTTCTACCGGTCCTGGGAGCTTCCTGGTCTTAAAAAAGTGAGAATCATCAACGAAAATAATGACAGTATTCACAATTAAGACCAAAATAGATGGTACTAATGGAACTACAAAACCTTGAACTAGAAAAAACAAACTAACCGAATATAAAACAATAATATTTCCTCCTACAAATAAGAAAAATAAAAAACCTCGAAAAAAATGTCCGATCACATAACTCAAAAAAGACCAAGCAAAAATCCATAGCCATTCTACCCACCAACTCCAAAAAATAATCAAAGGTCTGCCATATAAAACTGCACTAATAATTTGACTGACCTTGTGTGCGTGTATAATAACACCAGGCATTTGCTTTTGATTAGGAGGCTGAACATTACTATAAGGAGTATAAAACTTGTCACCAGAAGTACGGTCTGTAATGCCAATAATGACAATTTTATCCTTAACTAAAGAATCATTAATGTTCCCATCCAAAACTTCCGAAATACTAATTTTTTGAGCTACTCTATTATCTATATGATGAGAATTTCTATAGTTAAGTAAAATTTGAAATCCACCATCGTCAAGTTTTTCATAAATACCATTTCCTTTTCTCAGTTTCCTGAAAGTAACATTACCAATTCTAATACTCTCCGAGGAAATATTTTTGGCTTTAACTCCTTTAATTTCCAAAAAATCTAAGGCCACTATAGTACTCAATGAATACTGTGTTTTACAAGGATCTTTCTCTTCTAAACCCATAAACATTAAGTGGCGACGGACAATGTCAACTTGACCATTATCAAGAACTACATCAGTAAAACCTAAACGTTCTTTTGGCACTCCTTCAGGAGGTCTTGTACCAGATTTATTTGGGCTATTTTCACTGGTACTACAAACAGCAATTATTTTCTGATTATTTTCCAAAAGAGTCAATAAATTTTGATAATCAGCCTCAGAACCTAAAGCTTTCTCCCGCCACAAATCTAAACCAATAATTGCCGGTTGTAAAGTATTTATTTTTTTTATTACATCAGCCAATATCTTATCTTTTAAAGTCCCACCTTTACCATATTTTTTAATGTCTGTTTGTGTAGCTTCAACAATTAAAATATTAGGGTCTCGTTTTTCTTTGGGTCGCCATTGCATTAAGCGATCAAACTCATTTAACTCAAATGGTTGGAGCCAACCTAAAGCTCTCATAATAATGGCTAATACCCATACTAAACTAACAATAACCCAACTTGAACTTAATCTTTTAAGTTTAGGTAAATCCAGATTATTTTCTAAGTTTGCTAACTGTTCCTCAACCCAATCTGGATTAAAAACTTTCTGATAAATCTTATTAAAAACAACTAATTTATCTTGTTTTTTTAGAACTATACCTGATAACTTTAAAGACATCTGTACTTTACTATTATTAAATTTAACTTCTCCCTTCTTAAGAACCTTTTGATATAGTCTCAGTAATTCAATGTCACTAAGTAAATAATCCCGTATATGTTTTAAATGAATAGGATTATCTTTATCTTCCCAATCTTTGACAATATTTTTTTCTAGCAAACTATCAACATCTACTTGAGTAGTATCAGCATAATCAACAATAATTTGACAACTTTTTTGAGTTAAAAAAGGTTGGCCTCCAGTCCAATCAAAAACTTTTTTTAACACAATATCTGGCTTTTCTACAAATTCTTCTAATCCCTGAATTAATTTTTTCTTGGTTTCTAAAAAACTTAATTCAGTTAACTCAATTCCATAGCCAATATTAAAAGGAGTCTGTCTTATATCTCGAATTAAATCTCCTGGAGTAACTGCACCAAAAAAAACAAAAACTAATCGATGATAATCAGAATTTTTATCCTCAGCACGGCGATTATAACAAGACCGAATAAAACCTAAAAATTCTTGTTTAAAATAAGATTTTCCCAATGTATCAATTTCATCAAGAAAAATATATATTTTCTGAGTAGGAAAATTAATAAATAAAATTTCTTCAATAAACAGTTTGCAACGCTGAGGATTATTAATTTTTAAGTTTCGATGAGTAGCTATCCAGTCTTGATAATTGCTACTATTTTCTAAGTCACATCTATCTAATAGCTCAATTAAAAAACCATCATACCAAGATTCTTTTGGTATCGAAAAATCAGACAACATACTCATATCAATTGAGATGCATTGGCAACCTTGGGAACTTAATTGATGTGTTAATCTATCTATAACTTTTACCCGCAAACTAGACTTACCCATTTGACGAGCATTAAACACATAACAATATTCTCCTTTTAGGAGTTTTTCCAATAGTTCTCTATCTTGTTTCCTTTCTACATAAGTCGGGTCGTCTGCTGATAAGCTTCCTCCAGTATCATGATACATAATAATTTCATTAATAAATATTTGATGTCCTCGCCTCCCAGCAAGGTTTTACTGATCTGAAGTTCCTTGGGAGTTGAAGGGTTAATATCTAACCATTAGCACTAATTCAGATGTTAAGTTTTAGTTGGTTTCAGGTTTCAGGTTTCAGGTTTCAGGTTAACAGAAATAATTTTAGCTCCCTTCTTAAGGACGGGGTCTTATGGAATTCAAGAATTATTAAAACGACAGACCAAAATGATGATTTTGGTAGTAAGAATACATTATCAATTTGTT
The DNA here is from genome assembly GCF_000014265.1 of Trichodesmium erythraeum IMS101. NCBI lineage: Bacteria > Bacillati > Cyanobacteriota > Cyanophyceae > Oscillatoriales > Microcoleaceae > Trichodesmium > Trichodesmium erythraeum. The sequence continues at coordinate 353,970 of NC_008312.1, read as the reverse complement.
AACTTTAAATCTGATACCTTAAATCAAAGTCGTCTTAAAAAAACTTTGAATAATTTGGCATAATTCTACATCGTTAAATGGAACAAATCAGTCAAAATAAAAAATAGTTACGTTTGTTGATTTTTAAATATAACGCCTAATAAATAATACCTAAAACCTATTAAATAAATGTCAATAAATTTGCATTATTCTACATGGTTTAATGGAACAAATTCAGTCAAAATAAAAAAGAGTAAAGTTTGTTAATTTTTAAATCTAACGCTTAATACCTAAAACCTAAAACCTAATGCCTAATAAAAACTCTCCAAAATATTTTTGATATAACTGACAACCAGTTTTAGCCTTATTACCTTCAATTTTAATTAATCCCATAGCTTCTAGCTGACGTACCTCTCTATTTTTATCAGAAAAACTGACTGGTTCATTAGCTTTTAATATTTCTTGAAAAACTGTTTTAATTTTTGACCTTTTGTCTATAGTTTCTAAATGTCTGCTGAAATGGTCTCGATAAATTCCACTATCAGTGGGGGCTTCTTTTAAGAATTTTTCAATTGTCAATTCTTCCTGAGACATTCTATATAAAGCTAACCTAATTAAATAAGGATGCCCTCCTACCATAGACATTAAATCAGTCACTATTTTGGGGTCAAGTTGGTATAAGAATATTAATCGAGTTACTTCTTCTTTTGTAAACTCCTTTAATTCTATTGAGCTGCCTACATTAAAAGGAGATTGATAAATATCTAATTTGCCATGATATTCTGTAGAATAAGCAATTACTATTCGTAAATTTTTCCAAATTTTGACATTATTACTTTCTTCATACCAATGTCTTAACATCCCACAAAAATCTTTAGTTATTTCTGGATATTGGAAAATTTCATCCACTTCATCTAATATTAAAACTAAGTTTTTCTGTAAATTCAGCAATAGTGATTTTAAATCTTTAGTACAAGAAATTTTAGCATTATTATTATCCCAATTAGAGCCTTTTGAAACATCTGGGAACCGACTTTTGATGATTTTATTAAATGCTTTAATAAAATTATTAACACTACTGATATTTGGGGGCTCAATCAAAAGATCGAATCTCAGATACTGAGAAATATAATTATTGTCATTTGCTTTGGCTTGTATCTGATTGATCAGAGAAGTTTTACCCATTTTTTTGGGTGCTTTTATTCTGATTAAAGAACCTGGTCTTTCTATAGTCTCGTAGCATTGAGATTCAACAGAACGACGTGGAATCTGATGACGTTCTATATAAAAAGGGGAGTCTGGTTCTTCAGGTTTATCTGGCATTAAAATTGGATAAGAAGCATAAGATTTAATTAGTTGTTGATCAACCATATCAGGTTTATATTGGCTAAATATCTTAACTAAGTATTCTGTTGCTTTACAATTCTGATTAGATTCTAAATAGTTGAATTTTTTAGCGATCGCTTTGAATTTGTGACTAACATTTGTCTCTACACACTTGAGGGCTTTAGCAATTTCTTTACGTTGCTTATTAGCAAATAATAACTTTAGTGTTTTTTCGTCATTCTTTGTTAATTGAGAGGAATAAATATATTCAAATATTTCTTTATTCATAACTTTTTTATTTGCCAGTTTAGCACATATTTTCTACCTATTCTTAATGTTCATAGTTTTTGATAAAGACAATAATCGATCCTCATAAATCCGGTTTCTTCTTTAGGTGCATATGTTCAAATTAAATGATTATAATATTTCAAGGTATTATTATAGCAATTCTATCTCAAGAATCAAAATAATGGCCTTTTAAGGCAGGAGGTAGAAGGTGCCTGTGCTAAAGTAAAAGAAGTTGGAGCTATTTTTTAAGAAGTCATGATTCTACATGCAGCATTTAGGTCCCTATTGTACTTAGGTATTTTCACCACAGAAAAACCCCTTGAATGTTAATTTAGATAAGGAAATCACAGTATGTACCATAAAAATAGCTAAAACCCTTGCTTGTTAAGGATTAGTACTTTTTTACAGTTCAAACTTTCCGTTGTCTATATTTGGGCGTATTTTTTACTGCTTTTTTTGTGTAAGTCTCAATATGAGGAGAATTAAAGTACCAGAAAAGCGATGGCTGCCCTTCACACTAAATGCCAAATTATTGTTTGAGAAAGATTTAGCTTAATAGTAAAAAGGTGAATTATATTTTCACCTTTTCCCTCACTTTATGCTAGAGGAGAGACTTTATTTCACTTTTGATCTATTCAAAAAAAGCTGATTTATAATTAAATTCGTTGGGAAAGGAAAACTGAAACTACTCAAAAACTTAATATATAAACCTTTCAGCTTTTTAAGCTTTAAAAAGACTTTACCCTTTAATAATAAGGATCTTAGCTACTTTTTTTAGTTTAGTTCTCAACAAGTCTATTGTTAATTATTTGTTCTGAAGATAGTGACTAATTTCAGAAAATAATACAATTCAACTAGCAAGGACAAAATTATGCCTAAAGTTTGTGATTTAACAATAAGTATTATAGCTTCAAGAAGGTTATGCGTCAATAAAGTGTGGGAATAGTAATGTAACTATTGTTCCTCCATACTTTTAATTCTTATAGAATGTCTTCTGTGTGGCCATCACAAAACTCAGGTATCCAGGTAAAAACTAAACCGAGCAACTAGAGAGAACCAATGGAATTGTTAGACAGCAAAAAGATCTTGGGCACCGGCGACAGAATAAGTTTGGGAAAATATGACTACAAACCTTACGGTTACCTCAGTTTGTTGTCAGTTACTTCAATTGGATTTCTGGATCCACATTCGTAAAGAAAAATACTGCGGTACAAAAGGCCTGGTTAGCTCTTGCCGTTTGGGAATGGAATAATCTAGTTATTGAACCCACACTTTGCGCTTTGCACCACTGGGTTTTTGAGATTATAAATTTCGTTGAGAAATATCTCTGTGAGAAAAACTGGAGTGTCAAAAAATAATTATAAACCTATGTTATACAATCACTCAAAATCCAAAATCACAATGAATGAGTCAAGTTTACACGGCAGCTGCTTGACGTCTTTTCAGCGTAAATTGTTAGAAAAAAGTCTAGATAAGAAGTTGACCAGGCAATATCGCCAGAGAATAGAAATCATGCTTCTAGCAGATGAAGGCAAAACCCAGACCCAGATCCGTGAGGCTATAGGTTGTTCTCTAGCTACAGCTAGATACTGGATATTTATTGCTCAGTCTGGTCAAGCTCAACAATGGAAGAATCACCCTATAGGTCGTCCTCAAGAAGTTAATGAACAATATTTAGAGCGGTTGAAAGAGTTATTAACTAATAGTCCTAAGAAATGTGGTTATGCATTTGAGCGGTGGACTGCTAATTGCTTAGGGAAACATTTAGCTAAAGAATTTGGGGTAGAATTTAGCGATCGCCATATTAACCGTTTAATCAAAAAGATGGGATTATCTACTAAAACATTATCAGCTCAAACTGATGAAACTATTAGTCAAAATGCCAAGAGAAAAAACATTGCAATTCGCGACCTGACCTCAGAGCAAAATGTTAACTCTGATTTGGAAACGTTAACTTTCAACACTTTAGTTATTTAAAATAAGAATCAAACGCTTTTTTCCCTGAGGCTTTTTGACAACAAAGCAGCATGATCTTAATTTTCAACTCCAATTTAATCAAAATAAATATTTAATAACTAAAATTTTGAGTTATGGTTAAAACTGCATCCACTCCAAGTTTAACTCAAGAGCAGCTTAGTGATGTCTTAGGATATCAACTTTCACAGCAGGAAATAGAAAGTTGCTTGAAAAATATGGAAAATTTAACGCCCAAAGTCGGTCAATTTTGGCAAACAGCAGATGCTCAAACCGGCATATATATAATCACCAAAGGCAAAGTTAGACTCTTAGATACTGAGGGTGAATTAATGACTACCCTTGTTGCTGGAGCTTCATTTGGGGAATCTACCCTATTTCCAGATAACTCTTTTTTATCCTACTCTGCTAGAGCATCAGTAAATCTCAAACTTTCCTATCTCTCTCGAGAAGCTCTACTCCCACTAATTAAAAAACATCCTCAAATTCGAGAACATCTTTACCAAGTTGCTCTCAAACTTAATGCTCTACAGAAAAAAGCGGAGCCAGAAATTCCCAATTCTTTGGGTAAAAATCTGCCAGAATTTAACAGGACTGAATATGAGCAACCAGAGGTTATAGGACAAAAAGCTATTAACAAAGCCTATTTCCCTAGTCCCACCCAAAGAGTAGGTCATCTCTGGCAGCGTATTACCAGACGCTATCCATTCTTTGCCCAACAAAGCGGTTCTGACTGTGGTGCGGCTTGTTTAGTCATGGTTGCTCGTTACTGGGGCAAAAATTTCAGCGTGAATAGGGTGCGCGATATTGCTAATGTAGACCGTAACGGTGCTTCACTTCGAGGATTATCTGCTGCTGCAGAAAGCATTGGATATTCTACCAGACCAGTTAAGGCAAGTCTTGATCAATTAGCTAAACAAAAATTACCAGCGATCGCTCACTGGGAAGGTAAACATTATGTGGTAGTCTATGAGGTCACCCATAAACAGGTGATCATCGCTGACCCCGCTATTGGTCAACGCCATCTTACTTATCCAGAATTTAAAGCTGGTTGGACTGGCTATACTTTACTCCTACAACCTACTGCATTAATCAAAAAACTTAAAGATACCACTACTCCTTTCTGGCAATTTTTTGAGTTGGTCAGTCCTCATGGACAAGTTCTATTGGAAGTATTTATCACTTCTCTAGTAATTCAAATATTTGGACTTATTACCCCTCTATTTACCCAACTACTACTAGACCGGGTAGTTGTTCAAGGTAGCACTCTAACTCTAACAGCAGTGGGATTAGGTTTAGTGCTCTTTGGCTTATTTCAGGTGGCTATGACGGGTTTGCGACAATATCTCCTTGATCACACGGCTAATAGAGTACATATAGCCATGATCGTTGGGTTTATTCGCCACACATTCCGACTACCCATGAGTTTTTTTGAGTCTCGTTATGTGGGGGATATTATTGCTCGGGTTCAAGAAAACCGGAAAATTGAGAATTTCTTAACTGGAGAAGCTCTTTCTATTGTCTTAGATTTGCTGACGGTATTTGTTTATGTAGGGCTAATGTTCTGGTATAGCTGGAAGATGGCTTTGCTAGCATTGGTTATTGTGCCACCGTTTTTTTTATTAGCACTTATTGCTACACCCTTTCTCCAAAAAATCTCTAGAGAAATATTTGCCGCTCTAGCTGAAGAAAGTAGTTATCTGATTCAATCTTTGACTGGTGTAAATACTGTGAAATCTCTGGCAGTTGAGCAAACAGTACGCTGGCGGTGGGAGGAACTTCTGAATAAGTCAATCAGAAAAAACTTTTCTGGACAGGTGATGGGTAACCGACTGCAAATGTTTAGCTTAACTATTGAATCTTTAGTAACGACGGGGTTACTATGGTTTGGAGCTTGGTTGGTTATTCAGGGAGAGTTAACTATTGGGCAGTTGGTGGCTTTTAATATGTTGATAGGTAATGTGATTAGCCCTTTTCAGCGACTGACGGTTTTGTGGAATCAGTTACAGGAGGTGGTTATTGCCATGGAGCGTATTAATGATGTGATTGATACTGAGCCTGAGGAAGATTTACAATCTCAGGCACGTCAGTATTTGACGGAGCTACGGGGTAATATTATTTTTGATAATGTGACTTTCCGTTACCACCCAGAAAGCGATATTAATGTTTTGGAAAATCTGAGTTTTGAGGTGAAAGCTGGACAAACTGTGGCTTTGGTGGGGCGCTCTGGGTCTGGGAAGACAACAATTTCTAAGTTGGTTTTGGGGTTGTATCCGCCTACTGATGGGAAAATTTTGATTGATGGTTACGATATCACGGCGATTTCGTTGCCATCCCTGCGGAATAAAGTGGGTGTGGTTGATCAGGATACTTTTTTATTTGGTGGCACTATTCGGGAAAATTTGACTATGGCTTGTCCTTCTGCAACTCTTGAAGATATTGTGGATGCTGCTAGGTTAGCTGGTGCTGATGAGTTTATTCAACGGTTGCCGATGGGTTATGAAACTCAGATAGGGGAAGGTGGGGGTTTGTTGTCTGGTGGTCAACGGCAAAGATTAGCGATCGCTCGTGCTTTGTTAGGAAAACCCTGTTTTTTGGTTTTTGATGAGGCTACTTCTCATCTGGATGTTGAGTCGGAGCGAATTATTCAGAGGAATTTGAATACTATTCTCCAGGGTCGCACTTCGTTAATTATTGCTCACCGTTTATCTACTGTGAGAAATGCTGATCTAATTTTAGTGTTGGATCGGGGGGTATTAATTGAGCAGGGAAATCATGAAGAGTTGATGGCGAAACGGGGACATTATTATTATTTGAATCGTCAACAGTTAGATGTTGGGTAGGTAGAATAAAAATTTAGGTTGGGCAAAACGAAGTGAAACCTAACAAAGATTTTAACTTTTAACTTCCGTAAAACGGTATAAGGCACGAGATTTTACCATTTATAAAAAACTTTTCTACGGGGTCTTTGGAGAAAGGTAACTACGCCGACAGCACTTTTGAGATTAGGCTGAATAGCCAGAAACCCCTACTGAAATAAAAACTGCTGTAACTCTGATCAACTAACTTCTAACCCGGACCTGGAGGAGAAGTAGGTGGGGATATTGCATACAACTTCAGTACAAAAGTAGAGGGTAAATTTTACTAGAAAAAATACAATTATTATAAAAGTTATGCCACAAGAATTGAACTTAACTTTAGAGTCAAATGGTCATAAACCTTTAGAGGTTGACTTAGTAACATTAGAAAAAAGTTTGAAGAATTCTAACTATCAAGAAACAGCAGTTACAAAGTTAGATGAATCTGTTGATGATTGGTCTTTTGCTACTAAAGAATTATTAGATGCTTTACCACAACGTTGGACACGAGGATTACTATATCTTTTAATAGGATTTGTAGCGATCGCTCTCCCTTGGGGAATGTTTTCTCAAGTAGATGAAACTGGTTCAGCTAGAGGACGTTTAGAACCTCAAGGTGGTACTTTTAAACAAGAGCTAAATTTAACGTTTACCGCATATACACAAACGGCAAAAGTTGAGAAAGTTTATGTTAAACAAGGGGATAAAATTAAGGCTGGAGATATTTTAATAGAATTAGAATCTCGCCCTATTCATGACCGACTTGCTCAACTCCAAATTCAACTGCAAAATCAGAAAAATCGACTTAGTAAGATTCAACAACAAAAAAATCAATTGGAAATTGAACTTCGTACCCAAGAACGACAAAATGAATCTCAAAAATTAGAAAAATTAGCTCAAGTGGGGCAAGCACGACAAAACGCACAATCTCTTAAAACAATGTACAATTTACAGGAACAAGAAAAACTGACCCAAGTTCATCAAGCAGAACAAAATTTGGCGGCTCTCAGAAGAACATTAAATTTACAAAGGGAAGAAAAATTAGTACAAGTTTATCAAGCAGAAGAAAATTTGGGAGCTCTTAAGAGAGCGTTGAGTTTACAGAAAGAAGAAAAAATGGCTCAATTCAATCAAGCAAAACGACAATTAAAAGATAGTCAAATTGCTTATCAATTATCAGAAATTCGCTGGGAAAAGGCTATGAAAGAAGTAGAACGTTATCGTGGTCTTTGGGACCAGGGTGTGGTGACGGAAATACAATTAGTTGAGCATGAAAATATTGGGCGAGAAAGACAAAGAATGTTGGAGCAAAGTCAAGCAGATATTGAGCAAGCTAAATTACGAATAGAAGAGCAAGAGGGTAGTTATAAGAGGGTTATTCATCAAGGAAAGGCAGATATTAAGCAAGCTGAATTACGTTTGGCAGAGCAAAAAGGTAGTTATGAAAGAATTATTAATCAAGGGGAGGCAGATATTGAGCAAGCTGAGTTACGTTTGGCAGAACAAAAGAGTAGTTATGAAATGGTAATTAATCAAGTTAAGGCAGATATTAAGCAGGCTGAATTACGTTTGAATGAGCAAGAAAATAGCTCTAAAACTATTACTCATTCTGGGAAAATTGCTATATCAAAAATACAAGAGCAACTTCAGAGTATGGATAGTCAAATTGTTAGTATTCAAGGAGAAATTGCTCAGACAAATAAAGAGATTGATTCTTTAAATTTTCAGTTAGAGCAACGAGTAGTTAGGGCGCAACAGGGAGGTACTATTTTTAATTTCCCCATCAAAGGTGTGGGAGATGTTGTGCAACAAGGAGAGATGATAGTGGAGATAGCTCCTAGGGAAACGAGTCTTTTATTAAAGGCGGATATGGCAACTACAGAAAGTGGTTCGTTAAGGGAAGGAATGGAGGTAAAAATGAAGTTTGATGCCTATCCTTTTCAGGATTATGGTGTAGTTGGGGGATGGTTGAAAGAGATTTCTCCTACTTCAAAAATGCAGGAAACTGCTGAGGGAAATGTGGCTATTTATGAGTTAAAGGTTGAGTTGGATGAGTATTGTATTCCTACTGCTAATGAGTGTGTTGTTTTGCGTCCGGGGGATACGGCAACGGCTGAGGTTGTTGTGCGTCAGCGTCCTTTGATTGATTTTATTCTTGACCCGTTTAAGAAGTTACAAAAAGGAGGTTTAGAGTTGTAGAAATAATTAATGATTGACGGTTAATTAGGGTTACCAGAAGTTGATAATATTATGTTGGTTTGAATAGTTATAATTTAAGCTGGTAGTAAGGCAATAGCCCTAATGTGGATATTTCAATAGACAAAGCCCTGGGACAAACAAAAAAATTGTACTGTTATAAATTGTTTGCGGGTCATTGGGCGCTCAGTTACCACCAAGAAATTCATTTTTTTGCTTATAGTAGAAGTCATTTTTAGATGACTTTTGATACTCATTTTTTTTATTAATTAATTAGGAGAATAATTATGTTACAATCTATTATTATTACTGCTGAAGATATTTTGAAGCACATTAAGTTATCTTTAAAAACTTCTGAGCTGAAAGAAGAGATTATTACTCGCGAGATTATTCTGAATGCAGCGAAGGAAGCGGGTATAAAAGTGGAGACTGAAGAACTGCAGAAAGCGGCAGATACTATGAGGTTTGTAAATAAACTTCATAGCGCCCAAGACACTTTTGCTTGGTTAGAAAAGTTTTGTCTATCTATTGATGATTTTGAGGAAGTTGTCTATATAAGTGTTGTTGCTCAAAAATTGGTGGCTCATCTGTTTGCAGATAAAGTTGAGCCATATTTTTATGAAAATCAATTGAATTATGCTGGTGTGGTGATGTATGAGGTGGTTTTGGATGATCAAGATTTAGGGATGGAATTATTCTATGCTATTCAGGAAGGGGAAACAAGTTTCTATGATGTGGCTCATGAATACATTGAAGATATAGAGTTACGTCGTCAGGGGGGATATCGAGGGGTGTTGTATCGTAAGGATTTGAAACCAGAGATTTCTGCGGCTGTTTTTGCGGCTAAACCTCCCCAGATGATTAAACCTATTGTGACTTCTAAGGGGGTACATTTGATTTTTGTGGAGGAAATTATTTCAGCAGAGTTAGATAATAAGTTGCGCTCTCAGATTTTTGCGGAGTTGTTTGATGAGTGGCTTAAGAAGCAAGTTGAGTCGGTTGAAGTTTTAATTGATTTAGATTTAAATAGTAAACTTATTGCTGCATAGTCTCATTGGAGTAGTTATAGGGTTTGGGGTGGCGTCATCATCTGATCTTGTCGCCCTCAACACTACTGCTTTCTACTCCTCAGTCCAACCGATGTCAATGCCAAATATCACCCAGTTGAGCATCACATTTTCCACTGGGTCATATCTTTTTATGGGGTAGCTTGGGTTGAGTCACGCAGTCTTGTAGTCAACATAAAGCACAGAAAATGCCTCAAAAAAGTATTACTAAACTAGCAAGCTTTTAAGAGGTATTTTCCTTTTATTAGTGATGGTCAGTTTTTTAGCTGTGCCTATGGTGCCTGGTAACCAAAAATGAGGAACTAGCAAGATTAGTTAGTCAATTAGTCACAGCAAAGAAACTGTCGAAAAGGTAGGAAAGAATTGTTGACACAGTTCTGAACCTATACTAAGATTTAATCAGGACTCACGTAAAAGTACTTAGTGCTGCTTAACGTGTACGAAACCAATCTTTTAATCTGTTCCACCACCTCGATCCTCCTAATGTATTCGTCATTTCTCCCTCAGTCAAATCGTTGAGATAGCTTTCAGAATCTAAGAACAAGTCAGCACCAGCAGGACTTAAATCAGAGATGTTAATGTTAGCCATTTTTAAGTTACTCCTTAAGTAAAATTAGTAGATAAACTTTGTTGATTTGGAATCAGACTTGGTTTTGTCTCTTTCCACTTATATTATTGCCTAACTTTCTTATAAATGCAAGGGGTTGAACAAAATCAAAGTGTATCTAATTGACACAATTATGTCTCAAAATAACGACTGATAATCATCCATTTTAACTCGAAATTAGCTAAAAGCTAGTTAATTAAATCAAAAAAGATAATTATTGGAGACATAACTCACACAATTATGTCTTTTTTGATTTTCTGATGGTATCGAACCACAATAAAAGTCAAAAAAAAACAGCCCCATAATTGAGCTGGAGCTGAACTGAAAAATTATTATTGAACTGGGGCGTGGGTTTGCTCACCAGAACCAAACACCACAGATATAGGTTGTTGTGTGCGCGATCGCCTAACCTACACCTCTACAATGATAACCTGCAACCTACAAATTCTAATCCTCCAGCTTTTTTGTCTTGTCGTCAACATAAGGCACAGAAAATACCTCAAGAAAGTATTACTAAAGTAGCAAACTTTTAAGAGGTATTTTCCTTTTATTAGTGATGGTCAGTTTTTTAGCTGTGCCTATGGTGCCAGGTAACCAAAAGTGAGGAACTAGCAAGATTAGTTAGTCAATTAGTCACAGTAAATCAACTGTCAGAAAAGGTAGGAAAGAATTGTTGACATAGTTCTCACTTATACTAAGATGGAATAATCACCAAATCACTCTCTTCTTTTTTTTTTACTTAATTTTATGATCAGTACCCCCAGCAGATACTCCATGAGATCCGTTTACCACAAAAGGTGAAGCTACCTTTACCACCCAATGTATTCGTCATTTCTCCCTCAGTCAAATCATTGAGGTAGCTTTCAGAATCTAAGAACAAGTCCGCACCAGCAGGACTTAAATCAGAGATGTTAATGTTAGCCATTTTTAAGTTACTCCTTAAGTAAAATTAGTAGATAAACTTTGTTGATTTGGAATCAGACTTGGTTTTGTCTCTTTCCACTTATATTATTACCTAACTTTCTTATAAATGCAAGGGGTTGAACAAAATCAAAGTGTATCTAATTGACACAATTATGTCTCGAAATAACGACTAATAATCATCCATTTTAACTCAAAATTAGCTAAAAGCTAGTTAATTAAATCAAAAAAGATAATTATTGGAGACATAACTCACACAATTATGTCTTTTTTTTATTTTCTGATGGTATCGAACCACAATAAAAGTCAAAAAAAAACAGCCCCATAATTGAGCTGGAGCTGAACTGAAAAATTATTATTGAACTGGGGCGTGGGTTTGCTCACCAGAACCAAACACCACAGATATAGGTTGTTGTGTGCGCGATCGCTTAAGCCAACCTACACCAGACTAGAAGAAAATGTAGAACCATTTAGTATCTTTGTCTGATCCTAGCGATCGCCATTTTCATTAGTTAGGCTTTTTGTTGGGTTCGCTGTCCCTTAACCCCACCTACACCAGACTATTCTTTAATAAACATCGGTTCTATTAATCATGTTAATTTAGGCGATCGCTACCTTCACAAATACCACCTTTTGTTCACTTCCTATCCCTTAACCCAACCCAGTTCCACTGAAAAATTATTGAAAATAGTGTAGGTTGGGTTGAGGAACAAAGCCCAACACATACAAATAATTAGCCTGATCTCAAAATTAATCTTTACGAGTTCTTGTTGGGTGGCGCTGTCCTTTAACCCAACCTAAAAAAACTATATCACCCTATAAACATCCTCAGAATTAGCATTCAAATAAGGACGCTGCAAATCAATTCCCAATAAAGAAAATTGCTCCAAAATTGCCCTCATTCTTCCTTCAGTCGAATTATCCCCCTGGTCCCAAGCTTTCAATAATCCATTTGCTATCATCTGACACCTATTCATACCAAAACTTTCCTGACTAGCAAACTTCCTGTCTGGCTCTTCAGCTAATCCCAAACCCGGTGCCAACTCCATGGTAAATAAAGGTATTTCTGATTTAAAATAAGATTTATTCTCCCCATAAACATCCGACAAAACCTGCCTCACCAACTCATAATTATCCTTATCAAAATAGAGTACCCCAGCATCGTAGCGATCATAATAATCACGAGCATACAACACTTTAAAACTAAAAGGAACAGCAACCTCATTTAATTTCTCTGTCAAACTACCCATGACCACTACTGCACCTTCAGAAGTAAAGTTAAAATAAACTCGCACCACTCCAGATTGACTTTCCGACTCTACCTGACTCTGACTACCCAAATTACCAACCGCCATATAGAAACCATTTTGCACCAAATTATTAGGCATCCGAATTGCTACCGAATCCCCCACAACAGCAGCTTTCTGAGATTCTTGAAGATGCTTTTCTCGTTCAATATGCAGTCGCAAACCATTCTTAGTAACAGCTAAAGCACCATCAGTTTCCTCCCTCAACACCGACCAACCAGAATCAAAATACCCCTCTCCCCTATTACTTTCTTCTAACTGAATATAAAACTCCATCTCTACCCCAAGAAAAGTATTATTCTCCAAATCTAATGGGCGACTATTTTCCTCACTATCCAATGCCAGGGAAGTTTGCATCGAACCATTATAATAGATACCATAGAGAAAACTACGCAATTGTAGACTCAGATATTTATCCCGCATTTGTTTTGGCAATGCCTGAAAACGAGCAACCACCTCAGCAGGCAAATCTAAAGGTTTATACTCAGGATGACGAATAGAAAAATCAGAGGAAATTTCTACCCTCTCAACAATGTCTAATAAAACTTCTTTTAATCGCCCAGTTACTCCAGTAGGGAAGTGATAACTTGGAAACTCAAGTAATTGCATAATTTTAAACCTCGTAAAATTTTTTAAGCATTATTGTAGTGGACTGTTTAATCTTAAATGTGGCAAAAGAAAAGTTGCCCAGAGATAGCTTTACTATCGTTCCCTATGACAATTCTCAACCACTATATTACCTGTAATAGTTCATTAAAAAGCGTTGTAGTACTAATGCATTCTACTGACTCCTGGCTCCTGACTCCTCAATACTTCTTCAATAGCAACACCAAAAATTGTAGACATTGATGAGTCAGGGCGACATAATAATGCTTTGGCAACCTGAAGCATCGCAATACCCGTATTATTAAAAGTCTTTTGATATTGAACCATTGACAAAATTCCTGTCATCAAACCCCAACCTGCAAACTGTACTACTTGTCTCAAAAAATCAGGACGATATGCCAAAATTTCTGGGAAAGTGTCAAAATAAGCTTTAGCTAAAGCAGCAATAGACGGTTGAAGTAATTCAAGGGGAGTGGTGGCAAATTTGAGAGATTCTTCTATACTCAGAGAATTACTAATAACCAAACTACCCAACCAAAGTTGCAGATAGCTGCTGATAGCCGTTCCCAAATCAAAAGCAGGGTCTCCCCAACTAGACCTTTCCCAATCAATTAACCGCACAATATTTTCACCGGAATTTTCCCAATTTTGAGCCATGAGAATATTATTTAGTTTCAGGTCATTGTGAGTCAGACAAGTAGGAGATAAAGTCTCGCGAAGTTGAGCGATCGCTTTCCCCAAACTGTCATATCGTTGATAAAGAGCAAAAAATCTCAACCCATCTACAGGAGCAATACCAAAAATGTCTGGTCCTATCCTTTCGAGACTATCCACCAAAAGTGGGGAGACTGCAGGTTTAGTACTAACAACTTCACTAGCAAAAAACTCTCGATAATTTTCTCTATTCCAAGTATCGCGGTGAACAGTCCCCAAAAAATTACCGATTTGAGCTGCAACCTTTGTAGGGAAAGTATTTTCCTTAGAATAGAAATCACTTAAATCTCGATAATTATCCAGGTAAGTAGAGACCACAATAGACTTTTCAGGGTCGTGAAATAACAACTCTGGCAGAAAGACACGCCAATGGTCAAGTTCAGGAAATGTCCGTAAGAATTTTTGAATTCGCCATTCTCCAAACAACTCACCAAGGGTTTTTCCTTGAGAATTATATTGTTCTTGTTTAACCAGAAGCTTTCGACCCTCTGGCAAAGTCACCAATAAATTAAAATTCTTAGCACTAATTAGCTCAACATTACTCTGAGAGTTCTGGGAAGGATATGGCTCCCCTTCCTGTAGGGAATCACATAAACCATTTTCTACTAAATAGTCGTAGACATTTCGAGAGTTTAAGACAAACTTCATTTCAACTCGCCTCTCAATTAAATATATAAATTATTAATCACTACTTATCTATTTATACTGACAAAATTTTAGGAGCCTGACAAGCATTTTCATGAAATTAAAAAGACATAACTGACATAATTATGTCTCTATTTACAGAAAAGATCCAGTTCATAAATTGATAACATATTTAGCCCAGAACTAGGATATGATTATCATCAGGACTTACCCACAGGCACTACATGAGCGTGATAGCAAATTCCAGAAAGCCCCTCAATATTGAGTTTAAGGTAAATTTGTGTAAGTCTTGATCATAGAATATTTGAATGTCAGCAATATTTTAGCCAACCAAAACCCAGCCCCATCTCCTCAGTCGGAAGGGAACAACAGAGGTGGATGCAGACCAAAGATTTTATCAATTCAGGAGACAATTTGAGTACAAGTGCCAATAGTGCCGTAAGTTGTCGTAGTTAATATATTCTTTCTGTGATCAAAAAACTTGCTCTAACTGCAGTCATGTCGAAGATATGCCATTAAGGCTGAGAATTCATAACGGCCCTGAATGTAGCTTATCAATAGATCGAGATTAAACCCAAGCATAAAGGGTGAGAAATGCCCTCAACTTGAGCGTCGACCCCTGTAGCTGAGTAACTTAAGGCCTCAGGGTCAGCAGGAAGTAAACATAACTATTATCACGTTATGTGAATCTTTGTATCAGTTTGATAGAGCAGTTATCCAATCATATATAGTAGTAATTTTCATGTTGCGGAGCACTCCGTTAACCCATACAAATGATGTAGAATTTCATCTGCCTGGGTAAGTCCTATTTTTGTCCATTCCCTAGTGTTTTGAGATCAAAAAAAAGACTTAATTCTATAATTTATGTCTTTTTTTTTAGCTATTACTTACATTAGGAATTTTTCTGGGATAGTATAGAGTGTCAAAAGTATTATTGAAAGTTTGTAGCCATTCAGGACAATAATTCATACCATAGTTTGCTGATGGCCACACAGATGCTATTCCATGATCATGGAAAGTATTTAGGGACAATAGTCATCTGATCATTCCCACACTTTTTTTGATGCACTACTCCATAACTTATAGCCTTTAAAAATTTTTGGTCTTGCTGAATAACTTTATAATTTTTCTAGGTTTTGAATTAGATTTATAACTTTCAGCTATCTATATTATACCTAGAATCAGCAATACCGAATTTTCTTTAAAAATTGGTTTTACTTATTCAATTGCAAATCTAGCAAAACAGATTACTTAAATTATGGCAATTCAACTTCAACAAGCTCTAGAAGTCGGAAAATATCTTCTAACTCAACGACTCAAAGGGCGCAAATATTTTCCTTTAGTATTAATGTTAGAACCTTTGTTTCGGTGTAACTTAGCTTGCCCTGGTTGTGGCAAAATTCAGCACCCCAAGGAAATATTAAAACAACATCTTACACCTCAAGAATGTTTTACTGCTGTAGAAGAATGTGGTGCTCCTGTAGTTTCTATTCCAGGAGGAGAGCCTTTATTACATCCACAAATTTCTGAAATTGTCAAAGGGTTAGTTGACCGGAAAAAATTTGTTTATTTATGTACTAATGGTTTATTACTCAAAAAGAATCTTGATAAATTTGAGCCTTCTCCTTATCTAACTTTTAGTGTTCATCTTGATGGTTTACAGGCAAATCACGATAAATGTGTAGATAGAAAAGGGGTTTTTCAAATAGCAGTTGAAGCTATTCGTGCTGCTAAAGCGAGAAGGTTTCGAGTTACTACTAATACTACTGTATTTGAGGGAACAGACCCGAAACAAATGCAGGAATTTTTTGATTTTTTAGAAAGTTTAAATATTGATGGAATGATGATTTCTCCTGGTTATAGTTATGAGTGGGCACCAGACCAGGATAATTTCCTGAAGCGACAGCAAACACGATTGTTATTTCAAGAAATTCTGAATCCTTTTAAAACTGGTAAAAAGAATTGGAATTTTAACCATAATCCTCTATTTTTAGACTTTTTGATGGGAGAAAAAGATTATGATTGTACTCCCTGGGGTAGTCCTAGCTATAGTGTGCTTGGTTGGCAAAAACCTTGTTATTTAATGAATGAAGGGTATTATGCTACTTTTAAAGAACTTATAGAGAAAACTAATTGGAATAATTATGGTTATAAAAGTGGGAATCCTAAATGTTCTGATTGTATGGTTCATTGTGGTTATGAACCAACAGCAGCAATGGCAGCAATGCAGTTAGAAAATATTCCTCAAGTTGTGGGTTCTTTATTTAAAATTGGTGCTTAAATAAATTTATAAAATGCTGAGATAAAGTCAATTTTTTTTCTATTTAAACTGTTTGAAAATATAGTAATCTGGAATATGGTGATTTAAATTAATCATGTATTTATGTTTAAGAGAAAATACAAGCTTTTTATTTTTCGCAGATAAATCAAGATTTTATCAGTAAGTCCGAACAAAAATAAAAAGCCCAACATAGCTAACTAGAAAAGTTAAAAAATTCGGTTCTAATTCACTTTATATTGTTCAATGCCCTCCCCAACATATGGGTGGGTATTGCCTCGAATTAGATGGGTTAAAACTTTTGAACTCTTGCCTGATAATATTAATCCCAAGTTAGTAAATATTCGTCGAAAAAGTAGTAAATGTTTTTTCGGCTTCAAAGTAGAAAGATAATCTATCACTTACTAATTTCTTAGTAGATTTAGTTAGTATAAATAATGGAGTCGAATCTAAGGCTATGTTATCCACTGGTAAAGTATTTTTATTAAGGCCAAGTCTTATGGAAAGTTTGAAGCTAAACTCTCTTTTATACAATATTCAAAACCAACATCAAACTAAGTTTTCTTATTCTAAAAAAGCTTCTGTTAAGATAGCTAGATTACATAGCAAAATAGCCAATACTAAACGGGATATATTAGATAAATTAACTACGATAATTATGGTCTATAACACCTACATAACTATATGATAGTTATACTATATAAATCCCATATACATAGCTACCTGCCGAAATGCTTGAGTCTAAACTATGGTCATTTGTATAGTCAGAAAAACCCAAACTTATGTGTTTATCCTCAGTCTAGTTAGCAGAATTATCACCAAGCCAATAATCTGTATCGGGTAAAATTATTGGTAATAGTAAAATTATAATAAAGACTATTGTTAAATAGTTACACTAACTATATTTCACTAAATACAATCTTATACTATTTTAACGATGTGAGAGACTAATAATTACACAGCAGATATTATGCGAATAGTTTTAATTATGACTATTTAATAAATAACACTATAATATTATACTAATTTTTAAAATTTGTGTAATATTTTATTTTTTCTTTGGGATTTGCAAAAAATAAAAACTTGTTAATAAAAAAAAATTGATAATTAATCAATTATTTAGGAAAATGTGATTATTTTATACTAAAATATTATTGATTTAGTATAGAAATAAATTAATACAACTAAACTTATCTCTATAAGTATTTGTGGGGAAATCTTAGCAAATATCCAACTGACTACTACTAAGTCTCAAAAAAGCCTTGTCAATCTGTTTTGATGACTCGTAACTGTTGGCTATAAATCTGGTATTATCTATGATAATCTGTAATGATATTGATTCATGTTACTTGGATTCAAAGCCGAACTACAGCCAAATAACCAGCCAAAAAAATTGCTGGCCTCAAACAAATTCTGTAGTCCGTGATGCAAATAAATTGGGGTTTGTAGTTAACGAAAAACATCCCTTTTTAATATGTTAAGAGTCCCCTACATTGAGTTGAGTTTACTGATGGTATGCTCAAGGTCCCATTAAGGCAAGCTAGAGTGTTTTAACCTCTAGATATCTCAAAGTTAGGTGGTGCTGAATTAAGGGACGAATATAAATAATTGGTGTAAATATTCTACCCACCCAAAAATATAACGAACAAACAAGATGCTCGTTTTACAAAACTATTCAAATTATCCCCCACTTATGCAAAGCCCAAAGTTATGATTAGTAAATTATAAAATTATGCAAGAAGTACAGCCAGAAAAACCTTACACAGAAAAAGTAAAAATTCAAATAGAAGACGATCGCACAGGTACGAGTCTTGACACTATTAAACGAGCGATCGCAGATAACTTATATTATTTACAGGGAAAAAACATAGAATTTGCCACACCTTATGATTATTACATGGCATTGGCATATACAGTACGCGATCGCTTGCTCCACCGTCACCTACAAACTACTAAAACCTACTCCAACCAAAACGTTAAAACAGTATATTATCTCTCAGCCGAATTTCTCATGGGTCGCCAACTAGCCAAAAACCTAGTTAACGTTGGTTGTTGGGAAGTAGCGCGTCAAGCTCTAGAAGAATCATGTCTTCAACTGCATGACTTGATTGAAAAAGAACCAGAACCAGGTTTAGGTAACGGCGGCTTAGGCCGCCTCGCTGCCTGTTTCCTAGACTCCCTCGCTACCCTACAAATTCCTGCAGTAGGCTATGGTATCCGTTATGAATTTGGGATTTTCAAACAACTGGTTCATAACGGCTTCCAAGTCGAACAACCAGACAAATGGTTAAGTCTGGGTAACCCTTGGGAAATACCCCGCTATGAGGAGAAAGTAGAAATTAAACTGGGTGGCGACACCGAAACTTACACAGACAAAGAAGGCAACTACCGTGTTAGGTGGATACCTGAACGCACAGTCATCGGAATGCCCTATGATACTCTAGTACCAGGCTATAACACCAACACAGTTAATAACCTACGGTTGTGGAGTGCTAAAGCTAGTAATGAATTTGACCTACAAGTTTTCGATTCTGGGGACTACAACCGCGCCGTCGAAGATAAGACTGTTTCTGAAAATATTTCTAAAGTTCTCTATCCCAATGACAACATTTTCCAAGGCAAAATGTTGCGGTTAGAGCAGCAATATTTCTTTGTTAGTTGTTCTCTTCAAGATATCATCCGTACTCACTTATCGCGAAATCGCAATTTAGATAATTTCCACAAAAAAGTAGCCATTCAACTGAATGATACCCACCCTTCCATTGGGGTTGCGGAATTAATGCGACTGCTGATAGACGAACATAAGATGGAATGGGAAAAAGCTTGGAAGATTACCCAAAATACTTTTGGCTACACTAACCATACTCTGTTAGCAGAAGCCCTAGAGCGTTGGCCAGTTAGTATGTTCAAGAGTTTGCTGCCACGACATATCGAAATTATTTATGAAATTAATTTCCATTTGCTAGAAGAGTTGAAGAAACGCTACCCTGGTGATGATCGACGTTTAGCACGGATGTCACTAATAGAAGAACAGCCTGAAAAGAGTGTACGGATGGCTCATTTGGCTTGCACCGGGGCTCATGCTATCAATGGTGTAGCAAAATTACATACTCAACTTTTGAAAACAGATGTTTTGAAAGATTTCTATAAACTTTGGCCGGAGAAATTTACGAATAAAACTAATGGCATTACTCCCCGTCGTTGGTTATTAATTAGTAACCCCAAGCTGGCATTACTAATTACAAATAAAATCGGCAAAAATTGGATTAATAATTTGGAGGAAATTCAACAACTTAAGCAATTTGTTAATGATCAAGAATTTCGCTATAATTGGAGTCAGATTAAGTATGAGAATAAGCAAGATTTGGCTACTTATATTAAACAAAATATTGGGGTTGTAGTTAATCCTAACTCTTTGTTTGATATTCAAGTAAAAAGACTCCATGAATATAAACGTCAACTGTTGAATGTCTTTCACATTATTACTCTTTATAATCGGATTAAAGAAAATCCAGATACAGATATTTTGCACCGCACTTTTATTTTTGGAGCCAAGGCAGCCCCTGGTTATTCTATGGCAAAGTTAATTATTAAATTGATTAATGCTGTAGCGGAAATAGTTAATAATGACCCAGACGTGCGCCATCGTCTCAAGATAGTTTTTATTCCGAATTTTTCTGTATCTCTTGGCCAGCAAATTTATCCTGCTGCCGATCTTTCTGAACAAATTTCTACTGCTGGAAAAGAAGCTTCTGGTACTGGGAATATGAAATTTTCCCTCAATGGTGCTTTAACTATTGGTACTCTTGACGGAGCCAATATTGAAATTAGAGAAGCGGTAGGAGCTGATAATTTCTTCTTATTTGGATTAACTGTTGAAGAAGTTAAAGCATTAAAATATCAAGGATATAATCCTCAGAAATACTATAATGATAACAAAGAATTACGACAAGTAATTGACCGTATTGCTTCTGGTTATTTTTCACCAGGTAAACCAGATTTATTCCAGCCACTGATAGTATCTTTACTAGAAAAAGATGAATATATGTTGTTGGCTGATTATCAATCTTATATTGATTGTCAAGAAGAAGTAAATAAGGCTTATCGTAACCCAGAATATTGGACTCGAATGTCAATTATTAATTCGATTAATATGGGTAAGTTTTCTGCTGACCGTACTATCTCAGAATATTGTCAGGAAATATGGAATGTTGATCCTGTGAAAATTGATATGGAAGCATATAATCAGGAAACAGCAGGTTTACAACGTCATTGTCAGATTTAATTGATAGACAAAAGTGCTAGATCGGGCAAATAGTTATATCATGTTCGGTTTAATATTTAAATTTTAGAGGATTTTGGCACTGATACAGGAGAGAGAAGGCAGGAGGAAAAAAAAGCACTTACGGTCGAAAGTTTTTTTTGATCACTAATTTTCCGGACATGATATTATTTATTCGTGGATACCTTCGGTGACATTTTTTCCCCTGGCATTCCCGGGGCTAGTAAATCTTGGTAATTCATCAAGAAAGTGTGGGCAAGAAAGTGTGGGAATGATCAGATGAATATAGTTCCTCAACCGTATAAATTATTATGGAGCGTTCTCTATGTGGTAATCATAAACCCCATAAGCATAGAAAAACTACTATTAGACCCCAATAGTACTATTGTCGCGAATTTGGATAAACTTTCACTGAAACTTTTGATACTTTATACTATCGTCGGCAAATTAATTCCAGAAAAAATACCCATAGTTCTACAAGCTCATGTCGAGGGCAGTAGCTTAAGAGAAATTATTTGTACGGTGAAACTCGCCTATAATATAGTAATCAGTTTAGTATCTAGTAGCTTCTCAAAAAGGACAAATACTTCATAGTGCCTATGTACAAAATATAGAAACCTCACAATTCAGCACAAGTCAGCAGTAATGAATTTGGGTCATTTTTCCCAAACAACAAAAATATTATCAGATGAATGAATTGACACCAGGTAATTGTTGGATAGGTATGACTCAAACCTCATCATAAGGATTAGTTGTGAGTGCTAGAGTGGGTAAACATTCTGACCAGTTTATTAAATAATTGACCCTTAAATACGGAAGGGAAAAACCTCTGTAATAAAATGGCATAGGTCTAATTAAAGTAGGTCTTAACAAGTTTGACCTCCAGAAGTAGAACACACATAATTGGAAAAGATCAAACGGAGCAATTAGATCGTACTAACGGAATTGTCTGACAACAAATAGGCCTCAGGGATCGCTGACAAAATAAATTTGGTAAGAAATAGGAGTAAACTAGTAAACTAAGGTAACAGTAAGGTTGCTCGTGAGCTATCTCAATTAGACGTGGGTTCATGTTCGATCTTGAGAATACTGCTGTACAAAGAGCAGGGTAAGGGAGCAATTCCTTTGGCCAGAATATATGAACATATCTAATTTAATGATTTTGGCTTTATTATAAGTGATCATCCGAACATGATATTATTCTCAATCTATTTATTTTTTATAGAGGGTTCCTCACTACCATACCGTTCAAAAAAAAACTGCTGAATTCTGACTTATGAATTCCTTAACTTAAACTTGGCTGCCGAAACTTATAAAGATCTCTAATCAACTTCGCCCAACTAT
This sequence comes from Trichodesmium erythraeum IMS101, assembly GCF_000014265.1. Taxonomy (NCBI): domain Bacteria; kingdom Bacillati; phylum Cyanobacteriota; class Cyanophyceae; order Oscillatoriales; family Microcoleaceae; genus Trichodesmium; species Trichodesmium erythraeum. Next base: position 331,578 of record NC_008312.1, on the reverse strand, counting down.
TAGTCAAACCGTCAAGTATATGATCGCCTTTTTCCTTAGTCGCCACCGTGGCATCGCCCAATACACCACTATGAGTCAACTCTCGCGTCAACCAAGCAAAAGACAACTTTCCCTCCATACTCAACATACTTTCTTCTGGCAAACCTTGAGGATATTCACACACCGCTTTATCCATCTTCACCACATCTGGCAACATTGATAGCATTACACTTGTTTCAGCATCTCCGGCATGAATTCCTAATTCCATTTCCTTCTCGGTCAATAATTCTTGACAAGGGTTAGGTACCCTCCAAGCTGAGAGCGGAAATAGTAAAAAATCCTCATATTTTTGGTGCAAGTCTCGTGCCACAATTTTAAGAACTTGAGGTTGCCCACCATGGGCGTTTAAAAATACCAACTTGCGGAACCCAGCTCGATATAGACTTTCTCCTGTTTCTGTCAAAATAGCCATCAAAGTCTGGGCGCAGAGGGTAATAGTACCAGGAAAATGCCAATGTTCGTTAGATTTGCCATAATATTGGGTGGGCAAAGCATACGCAGGGATATTCTTCTCTAGTTTTTCAAGTGCTTTACCTGTAACATAAGTGGCGATCGCCGAATCAACAATTAAGGGTAAATGAAGCCCGTGTTGTTCAATAGAACCTACTGGTTGAATAATTACTACATTTTCTTTATCTGGCATTGTCTCAATATCTTGCCAGGTCAGATAGGGAAAAAATCTATCTGGTGGGATAAAATTGTGCATTTTCCTCCTATGTCACTCCAATCAATTATTCAACCTTTGGATACTATTTTCTACCGTTCTCAGAAATCTACAAAAATCTTATAAAATCTATTATTCGATTATTCGTAAATATAATTCTCCAAGTTCCTCAAAAATATCTTTTTACTTCTAAGATTTTCAAAGGATTTTGATATTTTAATTATAATTATATATTATATAATAATAGCATGGTCTGTGTCGGAATGTCAATAATGTTATATGCCCTATTTGCAAATTGGTGATTTTTTTTAATTTGCAGAGACATTTTGTAGATATTTGTCTAGTATATTTTTAGTCTTTAGTAATTAAAAGTTAGTACTAATATCAAGCAACCAAATTGATTAACATGATTAGTTAAACTAAACAAACCCATTTCCGGTTGCCCTTTATAGAGTCTGATCGTTTTGAAAAACAGGGGTAAGACGTCAGACTTTCACTTCCACATGTGCTCCTGCCTTAAACGCAACTTGTTATGGTGTTATGGGCACATCCTTAAAATTTTACCTTTGGCTTAATAACTCCTAATAGTTAATTATTTTCAAATCCTTGGCTGTTTTAAGATCGTGGCAATTTAGTGTAACATTTGTTTGTTTTGATAGGTTTTGTTACTGTCTTGAGACCTTAGAACTATGTAGCTAACTTTATATTATATTAGTGGTCAACTATTAACATCAAAAATATTTGGGAAAAAAACTAGAGAATATTGGTTAATATCAAATCAAGTACATTGTGATCTAGATGTGACTTTTAATGAAAATAAATAGAAAATAAAAGAGCAACAAGCACTTCGGAATATCGCACTTTTTTTTGACAATGATTCTGAATATTTATTTGGCAAAATTTGGTATCCAATCAATAAATACAGGAATGTATTGGTTAGGAAATAATTGAAATAAATTAAGGATATTTTTCACTTAAAATCACGATAAAAAATAGATTTTTAGTAAAATTAACGGGATCAAAAATGATAATAAAAGAAAAGTCTATTGTTTTAAAGCCATGACAATAAGTATTTTTTTGAAATAGGTCTATTTATTTTTTCACAAAAATCAAAATTAGTCAAATTAAAATTAAGCAACATTAGATATAAAAGCACAATTGTTTCCCAAAATTGACGACTAATTTGTGATAATAAAAATCCACTGTATTCATCAGATAATAACTATAACAATCGCCTCTATATTTTAGGTTATCACAATTAAAAACTAAAAATCAGCTCCGAGACTTTTGCTCATTTCTAGGATTACTCCAAACCTATCCCCAAAAAGTTACAAGATTTTAGACAACATCAAAATAGTATTGTTATATGACAAATTAGGAGATAATTTAAATTTAACTAGAAAGGTAAGTTGTGCATTCAGAAAATCAAGATTATTTACTAAAATATTATTGGCCTTCAGGCTTAGTAAAATTTTTTTTGTACAATTGATAAGTTTAAGTATATATTTTTAATAACCCTAACAATTTTTACTAAAATTGATTTACTATAGTAGCTATAGAGTTAAGGAGAATTATCAAGAACTATGGTTGAAAATACAGAAACTCCACTGACGGGAAAATCTTTGCTGCAAAAGGTAAAAGAACTTTCTGACTTACCGCGAAGGGAAACTGCTAAACGTTGTGGATATTACACACTCACAAAAAGTGATGAAACTCGTGTTAATCTTACAGATTTTTATGACGCAATTTTAGCAGCAAAAGGGGTTCCTTTAGACAAGAGTGGTAATAAAGATGGTCGGGGTAGGGAACCAACTTATCGAGTTAGTGTTCATAAAAATGGCCAAATTGTTATAGGAGCTACTTATACTGAAACTATGGGATTAAAACCAGGAGATGAATTTGAAATCAGACTAGGATACAAACATATTCATTTGAAACAAATAGATAATGAGAAAGACCATGAGACTAATGGTTATGACTCGGAGATGGAAGAATAAGTAAAATGGGGAGTCAGGGAATTTGAATTTACTGGAACTAGAGGCTAATTTTACTTCTAAAATCATTACCTAGTTAATGTGTCAATGTTGTCGATATTCCCCTCCCTCTCCCTAATTTTTTTCTAGCTTTGAGGTAAAGTTAGTTAATTGTTCGATATCTTAAGTCCTAACTACTAATTTAAAACTTTGCATTTTAGGAAAATCTAGGTTAATTAAAATAATTAACTGCTGTTTATCCTTTTGACCTTTAGGGATAGACATATCCTAAAAATCAATAAATCGTCATAAAATATTAAATAATTGCATTTTATTAACACATAATTTAACAAATAATTAGTAATATATTCTAACTGTACCAGAATTGTTATCAAGAAAGACGGTATTTATTACGTACTAAGCATGAATAGTTATAATAATTTTCAAAAAAAGTAATAATTTAAGACAGAATATTATATATTCTCAACAGAAATTATCTTAATCAAAAAAAAAGCTCATAATTATTGCAAGTAGTGGTGCTGGAAGACCACAATTATTATTTTTATAAAAGATTATATTAACATTAATTTAAACATATAAACTTAATAAATGTGGAGTGAGTCAAACATGATTAAAATAATGCTTTTAATTAGTGGTTTTCGATAATAGGATATATCTTATCATAAAGCCTGTTATAAAAGGTGAAAAAATTTAAGTGACTCGGAAAAGAGTTAAATAAATTTCAACAGAGTTTAAGTTAATTCTAGATAGCTAGGAACAGCCAAAGGTGAAGAGTGATAACTCTTCTAATAATAGTTAGAGTAAGTATTTGAAGATTTTCACAAGATGTCTAGTTAATTGAGCTGTTATATTTCCTTTGGAATCTACTCTTTACCACCCCAAAAAGTATATTCTTGGAGGAGTAAATAATTTAGTAATGAGTGCACTACAGGAGATATTAATTGTGAAGTAAAACTGGTATCATAATATTTATCAAAAACAGGTTTGTGCTTTTAGCATTAAATTACCAGTTTCTTTTTCTATCCACTGGATGCATCTCAATTAAGCGATAAGTAGTTAATTGTCTCAAGAATAAGGGAGAATAGTTGTACTTAAGAAAACAGAGATCAAAAAAAGGATAATAAAAGACTTATTATCAGGAATGACTTGATTTATAGATGCTCAAAATTATGCTGAACTGAATAAACACCTAGAGGCGATCGCTAAAATACTCTATTCTGAAGCTGACGCTACTGAATTCAAAAGTATGGAAGAAATAGACAAACAGCTCAAAAGTTTAGTCCAAGAACAAATCACTCCCCAACTGGGATTTTTTGTATCAAAACATTGTAGGGTGACAGGAATGGGAGGAAATAACTCTCAAAAAGCATATCAGAGAAATCAGCTTGGATGGAGGAATGGTGAGCTTACCCATCCCATTAGGGGAGATAAGTGAGTGGCGAGAATACAAAGCAGTTAATATTCACACTCAAGTCAAGGTAGAATTTTTCAAAGATCATGAAGGATTATTCTCTGGAATTAATGGTCAGATTCTAGGTGAAAAGTTGGCCTGCTTGGGAGACGGCCATGACGGAGTATGGAATATCTTCCCTAAGGTGGGAACAGCAGAGCAGCGGGAAGAAATATTGGACTGCTATCATAACCATGGAAAACTTGTACAAAGTGCAAGGTACTCAGGCTCAGATGGATAAAGTTTGGTATTGTCTCGTCATCTGCTATCTAAGTCAACATAAATGTCAAGGTTTAAATGGTTTGATTCAATATTTGAGAAAGCATCAATCTCTCATTATTAACTATCAAGGGAGTTAAATTGGCAGAGGCACAATGGTCACGAAAAAATGTGTCCTGTATACTCCAGCATCGATGTGCTGATCTTAATGGTAATTTTGCTGTTTGATTTTCATGTTGTATAAATGCGATCGCAAAACCCCAAAAATAAGAATGCTTTATAATTCAATTTTACCAGTGAATTAACCAAGTGGTTTTAGTATTTCCTCTTCTTGAGTACAATTACTTATTGCTTAATTGAGATGCACCTCATCCACTTGTTTTCAGGCTAATACTGCTTGTTAAGCAATATGACCATTAAGGTAGTGTTCCATAAGTAATTATGGAGGAATAAAAGTCACTATTGATATTCTTCATCTATGGCTATTTGTCTAAAGTGTCCATCTTCAAAAAATCTAAATAATGGCCATATTCACAACGGTAAGCAGAGGTTTTTGTGCTCCTAACGTGGAAAAAATGTCGAAAAACCTACCCAGAAGCTGATTTATCAAGCTACTCGTGTATTGACTTACCAACTGTTTAAGATCAGGATTTTACTAGCTGGAATTCTTTATTTATTCTAAGCTTCGGAGCAATGGCTACAAGGTTATGTCATTTCAAGTTATTACCAGTTTAGCCAGTTATTAGTTATCAATACTTCTAGCTAAAATAATAGGCTTAAAATACTAATAGGGAACTTTTGTCCCAAACCTTTAAAGGAAAGGCTATCCACCTAATTTTTTTGATTAACGAGAAATATGCATAAGTAACTAGAAAGCAAAAGGTTCAGCTAAAAAAAAGGGAAGCTTATAATTCAATGTATTGGTTAGATATACTCATTCTAAATGATTTTGAATATAAATTAAGTATCATGGAAAAACTCAATTGTTTATCTTACAAAATTTAACTATATTTTTTTTAATAGAGACTTTCTCTAATATCATTTAGAATTGCTATATTCAGCCCTAACTACTAATTTAAAACATTGCATTTTAGGAAAATCTAGGTTAATTATTTCAATTAACTTCTGTTGACTATTCTCATCTTTAGCAATGAATTGAGCTGTTCCATCACCTTGAGAACCAACTCCTTTACCACCCCAAATATATTCTTGGAGACGTGAATAATTTAGTAATAAATGGAGTACTGGAGATGTTAATTGTGAAGGACAAGCTGGTATCATATATTTATCAAATTCAATTTGTGCTTTGAGCATCAAACTACCAATTTTTTCTCCATCCCCTTTTTGCCAGGCTAATGCTGCTTGTTTAGTAATATCAGCATTAATAACTCCAAGATAATATTGTACATTCTCATTTACTTTATTAGCTTCTTCTATATAACATTTATTTAATCTAGTCAATATCTCTTGAGTATCTTTGCTCGCGCCTAGATCAACAATAACAAAGAATAAATCTTTTTTTGGTGGATTAAGTTCAATAATATCCGTTTTTTCCCCGTCAAATATCATCATAATTGCTTGCTTACCATAAGCACAAGCTTGGTCCATCTTGCCACAACGAGAAGGAGTAGTAACTTCCCCCTGATAAGCTAACTCCATTTCCGAACGAATATTTAGTTTTAAATCATACAATAGGTTAAAAGCTCTAGCCACCAATACACAAATAGCCGCGCTTGATGATAGACCCTTTTTAATTGGTAAATCTGTGAAATAATTATCTATTTCTAAACCACCTACTGAATAATTATTAATAACTTGATATACAACCCCAGCTACATAACTAAAAACTCCTCCCCGACGAGCTTCTGCTAATAATATTTCTTTATGCTTATGCAAATTAAACGACTGTATCAGACTTTCATTATTCAAAGTTGTCTTGATAATTAAATGAGTAGGATGGGGTTTGACATCTGCATAAATTCCTTGATCAACTCCTACTACAATTGTATAGCCTTTATCTATTTGGGGGTTCATAGAACGATACCCTCCTGCCCAATCACTATGTTCTCCAAATAAACAAAGGCGACCTGGTACAAAAAGTTTCATGTTTTTGTTTACTGGCTCCTAATTAAAAGCTTTATCTGCCCTTTGCTTTGCTATATCTAAATTATTTTGATACTCAACAACTTTTTTTTGTGCTCTTTGATAATTTGAGTTGGACTCCGGTACTTTTTTCATTAGCTCGACAGCTTTTTGCCAGTCACTAGCTACTGCATTCCATTCAGATTTAGTTTGAGCAGTCTGAGCTTTTTTAGCAGCACTTTGGGCGCTCTTAACAGCAAAATACCAAGGATTTGAAACACTAGTTGTAGAGTCTGTTGTTGCAGATGTTGAATCCGGAGAATCATCAGGAGAAGTGTTTGGTGTAGATGAGTTAACATTATTAGAATTAGCGTCTGGCTGCTTTGAATTATTGAGGAATGGGAGTGAAAATATCCCACTAAAGTGCAATGCAGCACCGACAGCGACTAGCACCAGCAGAATAGACAGTAGTATTGTTGCTATTAAAGGGATCTTCTTTTTTTGAGAGTTAGGGTCTTCTGATAATTCCTCATCATAATCATCATCTTCAACTTCTTCGTCGTATTCTCCTTCCTCGTAGTCTTCATCTGTTTCTGTTTCGTATGCTGCTTCCAATTCTTGATCCAACTTATCTACAGCAGTTTTTGGAAAATCCCTTACTTCCAATTCTTGTTCAAGTTCAGGTGTATTAGTCTTTAGTGATGTATCCAAAAAAAACTCATCTTCCCAGACTGGTATTTCATTACCAGTTGGAACACCATATACCTTAACTGTATTAATTGATTCAACTCCCAATTTCTTAATTCCAGTTTGGATAAATTCAACAAGAGAGGCTTGTTGATTAAAAACTTGATCCGACTCCAGTTTAATTTCAAGAGAATCATTCTCCTTAGTTACTTGGACATTAATACCCTTTTTTTGTAGTGAATGATTAATAATTGAGGAGATAACTTTTGGATCTCCTTGTTTAGCAAGTTCCCGTAGATTTTTTGATGTCATGACTAGCGCTCCTTTGGAATGGAGGGCGAATAGTTAATTTACTTAATTACTATAATCAATTTTGATATTCTTACCGCCAAGGTTGAAAATTTTCATAGTTTGTTTTAACGGTAGATTCTTGTTTTAGCAAAAAATATATTGGGTTTAGAATCTCCCTAATGTTAGACTAAATAAACCTATTTCCGGTAATTCTTTATAGGGTCTGCTCATTTTCAAAACCGGACGTTAGACTTTTATCCCGTCAGGCTCCTCTCCTAAACATCCCAAGTCAAGGGTACATCATGAAAATTCCACCGAGCAACTGAATAAGTCTTAATGGTTTACTAATTTTAAGCTATTGGTGGTCTTAACGTCCTAAAAATTTTGGTGCAACAGTGGTTTGTTTTTATATTTGTTATCATCACTTTTAGACCTCGGAGCGATCTGGTGAACTTGAATAATACTTGAATAATATCCGTTGGTCTAAAGGTTAACCCATAATATACAAATTTACCTTTTTGTCGCTTAAGTAGGGTTGTTACTTCCTTTCTTACCCCTGGACATTTGCCAATTCTACTACTCTAATAAGTCCAGTCATTATCTAATGGTGATTTATGACCTTTAACTTTGAGATGTCTGATCGTAGATAGGTATATCTGAGTATCGGTTTTAATTTATTCGCCTCCCGGGCTTCATCCAATTTCTTGTTTATCATTTGGGAAAATATTTTTGTTCTTACAGGTGTCTAACTTATTTGGATGCCTCCTACTTACCCAACGGTCGCTTTTAATCCAATTCTTGTTTTGGTATCAGTGACTCTACGGATAAGACTTGCGTTAAGGTGGCGTGATTTAAGTAGGTGGACCAGGTTAAATCTTTGCATTGCTGATAGATTTTTCATGCCATCTACTCTGGCAGTTTTTTGATCAAGGCTCATCCTATATTACAGGCCTAACAGCTAGCCACCTAGAATCGTAACTTTTCGTCAAAAGTTTGTAGTATTTGCGCCCTGAAATGGAGTTAACCACGGTTGGATGCTTTGTAAATTAATTTAATTTTAATTTTTATAACTTAAATAGAATCTGTTTCCAATCTATGTCTTTCTATTTTAGATTGGGATTAAGACTGCGGTATTTCGTCTGTATCCCATACCACTGTATCCCATACCAGACTTAAAAATATTTGAGGATTACCATTATTTCTTTTGAGTGTTTTAGCTTTAACAGCTCCACGAATTTATCTTTAGTGGCTACCTTCTAACATAGGCTGATTCTGTCAGCCAAACAAGATGGCGTTAGGAGTTACACCTACAAGATCATAAGAGTTTTTCACAAGTCGAGGTTATCCTCATGTGTTAACTGGAAACAGTCATTTATATTCTAGTTCAAGGCTGTCATGGCCAAAGAGTCGTACTGTTTGAGAATAGAGAGCCAAAATGCTTGTTAATTATCCTTTTCTTGTACGGATACCATGATGGAACGTCCCTAATACTCTTGGGATCAGTTAGAGGTATATCTTTTATTTAAAAAAGTAAAACAATAATTCATAAAAATGGTATAAATTAAAAGTATAAATATGTAGAATTAAGAAAAATGAGACCTTTTTTATAAACTTAAAACTTTACTTGTCAAAGTAATAATTTTAAACTTGAAAGCCAAGATGTCAAGTTATATGTAGTCTAACTTCAGGAAATTGGTATTACAAAGATATGTTTTTTGTCTTTCTAGTTGTTACTAAGCTTGGAGAACTTAGTGACAAGGGAGAAAAAACAATGCTTGGGTGATAGATAGCTAAATCTTTACGAGTTTTAATTCTCTAAGTTTCTATTTCCTTGTTAACTTTCCACTCTTATCTACTAATTTTTACCCTATTATCTCTATTCTTTAACCTGAGTTTAGTCTCAACTAAATCCCTGATTCTATAGTTAGCTGTAAGTACAATTAGTTTGTCCATAATTCACACCCGTAGCCTTAACCCGAACTAACGTTATTTATTTTCCAAAACCTATCTTTGTGAGCAGGGGATTAGGGAGATCAAGAACAAAAAAACAACTTAAACTTATAGTGTAGATTATCATATATAGTCAGAGCATTATTTGATCTGAGATAATCTATCTACTCTGATATTAGCAGGAATTATAATTTTTTTACAAGAGCAAAAAAATACAATTTCTTTCTTATCTGTTCATGCCTCTGGTAAAATAAGGTGTTATACTACAAAGCGAGAATAAAATATTAAATTCCTCCTAACTATAGATAATAAAATTAATAAATACTTTGATTCTATAATTAGGATAATATTAATTTTACCAATATATAAGAACAGTTATTTAAAAGCTAATTGATCAAGTAAATATTCAGATGCTGAGTTTATTGCTATGCTTAGATAGGGAATATCTAAGTAAATCTTAAGTAAAAAATCTTACTATTTATGGGTTAGGAGATTCAAACCCATAATGAAGTGATAAGTCTGCCTCACCCTAAATTTAAAACTACAAATGGTTTTGTTTATAAATATTCTCTTGAGTGTTGCCAAAGGTTTTATCCAGTTAACCCCAAACTAATAAAATATAGGTAATATTTATTACTATGAGCTAAATTGACAAGTCAGCTCTAAGATAGAATTGAATCATGATTAGTAATCGGTTATAAATTAATGATTTTAATTAATAGTTTGACGATCTTTTCTAGAAATTTCTTTTTGAACTCAAAAGCTGACAAAGTTCGATAATTTTAGTTTTTAAAATAGATATTTCTTCTTTTCCTTGCTTGAGACTTACTTCCAACTCTAACAATAAGGGTAAGGTTTTCTGTAACTGATTTAATGATAGAGACTTTACCTCTTGCCGTAAAAAATATACCCGCTTCGGGTTGTTTATTTCTGCAGCTTGAGCGATCGCTTTTTCATCTTTTTCTCCTATTTCTATCATTAGTTTTACCCACAACCATGTTCTAAATTGGCCTACTAAAGTAGCTACTATTCTTAATGGATGCTCATTATGGGCAATTAAATTTTCTACTAACTCTAAAGCTTTAACCGTCTCTCCTGAACGAATAGCTGCGGCCAACTTCAAACTACTTTGAGTTTGAGACCCTATTAGAGTAGTAATTACTTCTAAGTCTAAAACCGTATCTTGAGAAATATAAAGTTGCAATTTAGTCAACTCACTATGAAGTTTTTGGCGATCGTTACCTAAAGCTTCTGCTAAAAAAGTAATTCCAGTAGGAGTAAGCTTAACTCCCATTTCCTGAGCTATTTCTTTGACTTGCTGTTCCAGTAATTCTGTTTTCCAAGGAGGAATAAGAGAGAAATCTCGAACTTTAGCCCATTTTTGGATCAATTTTGTGGACTTAAGTTTTTGATTGGGTTTATTAGGGGTAGTAAATAATAACACGGTTGTTTCGGGAACCTGAGGTAAAGTTATTTCCAAATCTTCCAATAAACTTTCTGAACAATGCTGAGTTATAGTAGTATCTACTAGCCATACAAAACGATAACCAGAACCAAACGGTGGTGTCATGGCCTGATTTAATGCAATCTGAGGTGCGTCTGTTGTTGGCAAAATTTTGTCATAATTAAAGCTAGTCCAGATAGGATCTAGGAAAGATTGACGTAAAGCATTAACAGCTTGCATCATTGAATATTCATCCTCGCCAAAGTAGAGGTAAATTGACATAAAAGCTATTTTTGACAAGGGGAAATTAAGATTGGACGATACATATCAGAATTACATTAACCGAGTAGCTCAGATGACGCTACCACAAAGTTACAAATCTCAGTTGGAATATATTCAACCTTCTCCCAAGTTTAAAAAACTCATTGATGGCCAAGTTGAGGCTGAAAACTTTCCCGGCTATTCAGTTATTACTCCACCAGAGGATGAGGACTCACAAAACAGTAATTTTTATAAGTGTTTACAAGAGTGTCAAAAAGAATTAATAGAACTATTAGGCACAAGTTTAATGGTTCCAGTTCCTAGCAATAGTTTTCATTTTACCTTGGCGGATTTAATTTGGGAAAGTGCCTTTCTAAATGCTAGTCAGAATAATTCTAAATTTGAAGAAAAATTACATTCTTGTATTGCAGAAAGTTTTCAGGGGTTATCTGTTTCAGATAATGGCCATAAAGTTAACTGGCAAATTTTCGGAATTATAGTCATGACTAGATCAATTGGTGTTTGTTTAGTTCCAAAAGATGAAGTTTCTTATGAACAAGTTCTCAAATTACGTCGGTCAATTTATCAAAATCCTAATTTCATTGCTCTAGGCATTGAACAGCAATATCATTTGACTGCTCATGTTACCTTGGGATATTTTGGGGAAATTCCATCAAATTTAGATATTCCTGGTCTGGGGGAAACTATTTCAAATTTAAATAATAAGTTCTTGGAGCCTACTCCAGAAATTTTGGTACATCGGGCAGAACTACGAAAGTTTGATAATATGACTAAATACTATCGAGAGTCTGATTGGCCTGTTATAGATTTATGATCAAATCAGACCATAATTAACTAGGCATTAATTATGGTCTAATGCATGGCTATGATTTTTCTTTAATGGCAATAATGCTCTGTATCAATAATGCTTTTCATATCGGCGACAGCCGAAAATCTTTAAAGATATAACTGAAAAGCATTTTATATTTGGCCAAATAATGGTTTGATAGTAATATTTCAGTAATGCCGTTAATTAATAAATAAAAAATTTGTTAAATATAATTTTTGTATCGTCAAATGGTAACCCTACCAATATTCGGTTATTTCATTGATCAATTATTATACAAAATTGGGTTGATACTATATATTCGGGTAAAATGGGAAAATGGAGAAAGGAATAGCTATGAGGGGGATGGGTACATAAAGTAAACATTGAAATGTTATAACCAGTAAGGTTTTATATCAGTTTTCTTGTATGAGGTTAAGATTTAATATCCGATTAAACTGTTGTAAATTCTATTCTGGTTATAGTGAAAAAACTAGCTCCAGAACTCAGGGAAAAGCAGGGAAAAAACATAATTATTGTGACTATAAATGTTATTGGTATAGGTTTAGATGGAGTAGTTGGACTAAATCAGTTAGTACGAGAAATTGTTAAAAGAGCGACTTTGTTGGTAGGAAGCGATCGCCATCTCAGTTATTTTTCTGATAATAACGCTGAAAGTATTGTAATTAAAGATCTACTTGAGGCAATTTTAGAAATACGACAGCATTTAGAGACTCCTAATAGTTGTATAGTGGTTTTAGCTTCAGGAGATCCCCTATTTTTTGGTTTAGGGAGGTTATTAGTAGCACATTTTCCTGCAGAAAAATTAAGGTTTTACCCCCATCTGAGTTCGGTACAATTAGCTTTTAGCCGGATCAAAGTTCCTTGGCAAGATACTAAAATAATTAGTGTTCATGGTCGTCCTATGGATGAGCTGATTAAAGCATTACAGCAAGGAGCTGAGAAGGTTGCTGTACTCACAGACCCGACCAATACACCACAAGCGATCGCTAATTTGCTACTATCTTTACATCTGCCAGCTACATATCAATTTTGGGTATGTGAAAATCTTGGTGCTGAGGATGAACGAGTCCAACAATGGTCTATAGATGAAATACAAAAAGAAACATTTGCACCATTGAATTTGGTGGTATTGTTGCGTAAAGCTAGAATGGCTAATCAACCTGTAGATTTAGTTGATTTACCTCTTTTGGGGATACCAGATAATTATTTTTTAAGTTATGATGACCATCCAGGCTTGATGAGTAAGCGGGAAGTCCGGGTGTTAATTTTAGCTGAGTTGAGTTTGCAACCAGGACAAATAATATGGGATATTGGTGCTGGTACCGGTTCTGTTGCAGTGGAAATTGCTCGCCTTTGCAGTAGTTCTATAGTATATGCAATTGAAAAAACTGCTATAGGAACAAGTTTAATTGAAGAAAATTGTCGTCGCTTTCAACTAAAAAATGTCGTTTCTCTTCATGGTAATGCTCCGGAAATTTTGCATCATCTACGTCCTCCCCACAGAGTTTTTATAGGGGGTAGTAGTGGTAAACTCAGAAATATTCTGGGAGTTTGTGGAATTAGAATGTTGCCTGAAGGGGTAATAGTTTTAGCATTTACAACTTTGGAAAATTTGCATACTGCTATAAGTTGGGTAGAAGAGAGAAGAAGGAGCGATCGCTCTTGGAGTTATCGTCTTTTGCAAGTGCAGTTATCTCGTTCTATACCTGTAGCTAATTTAACTCGATTTAATCCTCTTAATCCTGTCACAATTATGATCGTTAAACGGGATTAAAATTATGTCTGCACCTTAAATGGGTTGTGTTATATAATTTTTTTTCAAGTAGGTAGCTACAAAAAAGCTTAACTATATTAAATTTTGTCAAGCAACTCTAAGCTTCTTTAGACAGTTGATTTGAGATTAAATTTACAGTTTATTATATTACATAATGATAAATTTTTATGCCTACCTACTGAGTAATCCTAAAACTCCTTGTTATGCGTGATAATTTATCGGTCTGAATTGTAAAAATCAAAGCTCTAACAAAATTGCTCCAATCAATTAGCATAAGAATATTTTGAAGATTGTGAAGTTCCCTGATGGGAATGGGAACTTTTTCCATTTAGATGAGTCATACATAGAACTCGGTAGTTTATAAGATAGAGTTACATTAGCTTCTTAGATATTTTTTGCAGTCTGGAATTAAGCGTTCATTCTTGTTAATAAAATCTACTAAAATTAGTGTACCACAATTTACAATTAATAGGTTATAAATTAAGTATATAGATATTCACAAATCTTAGATAGTAGCTTAATTTTTCTCCAGTATCCCTTCAACCCTACAACTAATTATTCAAATATTAAAGTGACTAATAATTACGGACAATTTTTAGTTTACTAAAAACATATTCACCCTAGTAGTTTTCATCTTCATAAAAACGATAGAAAATATACTGATTTTTAAAACTATGTTTATCTACAACATGATGAATTAAGCCACGGTCTATTAATAATTGACCCATAGAAATTGCTTGACTTAAGTTAAGTTTTTGAGTTCTCATTAACCACTGTACTGCCTCAGAACCAACAAAACATTTTGAGTAGACATCCCACCTATGTTGACGATCTTTAATTGATACTCCATTATGACCACGCATTTCTTCAACTAAGGTATCTATATTTATATTTTTGTTGGTTTGATTATTGAGAGAATCTTTAGTCAATGCTTTGGCTTCATCCTCCTCATCTATATCTAACTGAGAAGCATTATTTTCAAACTTAAACTTAAGGCTATTCGGATAGTAAATTTGTTCTTGAGGAGGTGAATTTTTCCGCATCCAAATCTCTATCATTTGCTCTATTTTGGGAGATTTTAAATGCAAATCTCTTTGAGGAAAAGGAATTTCAATTTTATATCTTTGTAGACTTGCCTCAATGCGATAATTTAACTCACTTTTTAGTTGATATTGTTTTTGTGGTTCTCTAGTCCAAATCAACAATTGAAATTTTAGAGAACTATCACCAAATTCTTGAAACCAAATTTGTGGGGAGGGATGTAATAATACTTCTGGATGACTTTTTGCTACTTCTAATATAGCTTTCTTAACTAACTTAACATTAGAACCATAAGCAACACCTATCGGTATTTTTATCCTAGAAATAGGGTTACCATGACTCCAATTTAAAACTTCATTTTCTAGAAATCTAGAGTTAGGAACAATTAAAGAAACTTTGTCTAAAGTTGTAATGTAAGTGCTACGCAAACCTATTTTTTTTACAATGCCTACTAAATTTCCTACTTCAATAAAGTCACCCACTTGAATTGGTCGCTCAAAAACTAGAATAATACCACTCATAAAATTATTAGCAATATTCTGTAGACCAAAACCAATACCTACACCAAGAACACTAGCAATAATTGCCAAAGAACTAATATCTACACCCCAAAGTTGTAGAATAATTAGTATACCAAAAAAAATTAATCCATATTTAGCTAAGAAACTGATTGTATCTTGAACACTTCGCTCTGCTCCTGTTAAACTTACAATTTTAGTTCTAAAAATATCAATAAAGTACCCAACTCCTTTCCACATTCCAATAGTTAACCCAGTTAAAAATACCAAATCAACAATGGAAAGACCTTTGTTGCCTAAGTCAAAGATACGAGAAGTAAAACTATTATATAAAATACTTAATAGTTTCTCACTAGGCTCACGAGTAAATGGTAGTAGATAGGTGATATATAGGGTGATTTTTATCCATACTATGACTCGGATAGAAATTATCGTTAATGGCAAAAATTTTGGTAAATAACTAACAATTTGAGGATATTTTTTTTCACAGAAATTGCTAATTTTAAACTTTAATAAACCCCAAAATTGCTCTATACTTAAAGCTGCTAAAATTAAAACAATGCTAATGGATAATTCTTTTAATAAGTAAGGAGAATGAGAGTTTTTTTTGCCTGCTTTAAAACTTTCTTCAATCTTATCTTTCCAGATGATTGCTTGCTCTTCTGTTTTCATTCTTCCTTTAACATCTGCAGCAGTTATAGTTAGTAAATAGTTATTATTAGTAAGCAAAATTACTTGATTGTTTTGCTTATCTATATTTACCTCTATAGATTCATCTGAGCTGAAGATATTTTCTAATTTTGAGCTAATTATTGCCGCTCGTTCAATAGCAGTCAAATTTTTTTCTTTATTACCTGCTACTTCAAATAATTTTTGACCATTCAATTCTACTGGAGCTTTTTCTAGATAATTATCAATGGCTTGTCCCCAAGCTGGTATTATAAAAAATAGTAAAGGTATTAAACAAGCAATAATTAATATTTTGGCGATTTGCTTTTGGTGGGTTTTAGTTTCTCTCTTGCTTGGAAAAGTTAAGGGATTATTTGTTGCTTTAAGATAATTTGGTAGTTCTAATTTTGCTATTTTTTTTAACTTTAGCCACAAATATTTATGCCACATAGTCACTCTCAAAAACTACTAATAAATATTTCACTATAAACTATTGATGTGGAAAAACTGATGTACTAAAATTTGCTGAATTTTTAGCACGATCTTTTTTTTACTACTATAATCTGTTAATCTTAACATAAACTTTAATATAATTGAGAGGAATGAAATCACTATTAAAGCTAACTCGATCTTGTATTCATAAATCCCTAGGAATTATTCATAAGGGTTTAGTGTTTGGGAAAATTCTAGATAATAGAGTTTTGATTGGAACTCACCACAAAACTGGAGCTGTTTGGATGTCAAGTATATTTAATTCTATTGCTTCCTATTATGACTGAAAATTTTATGCAAATAGAGGCAACAAATATTTGATATGTCGATCTAGTAACTTTGATATTTTCTTTCAATATCAATCATATTTTGATTTTCAGAAGCTTTATAATTACACAGGATTGCATCTTATTAGAGACCCTATAGATATAATTGTTTCTGGCTTTTTTATCATCATAAATCACCAGAAAAATGGTTACATATTAAAAGAGAATAGTTTTGAGGCTTGACTTATCAATAAAAACTAAATTCTTATTCATTTTTTGACGATAAGTTAATATTTAAAATGAAGAATTTATCTATAAATATAATTCAAGATATCAAAGATTGGAACTATAATAATTCACGGTTTATAGAAATAAAGTATGAAGATTTAATTCAAGGTATTGATATGAATTTATTTAGAAATATTTTTCAGTTTCTAGGTTTCAATAAGAAGATAATGGCGAGTCTATTAAAAATAGCTTACAATAATAGTCTGTTTTCAGGTTTGGTGTCAAATAGAAAACATATAAGGTCAGGAAAAAAGCAGCAGTGGAAAGAATATTTTAAACCAATTCACACAGCAAGATTTGTGGCCCTATTTGATGATGTTTTGGTTAAACTGAATTATGAGAAAACTAATACAGGTTGGCTTGATAGATAATCAAAATATTTCCAAAACAATTGATGTTGAAATTCATGATTTACACTTATTTATCTGACTTCTTAATGCCAATCTCTTGATTAGCTTTTACCTTTTTGAGTATAATTTAATGACTTAAAATTTCATGAACTAAACCTGCTAATTTTTTATGACTATCCTTGACAGCTAAACTTTCTGCCCCTAGAGACATTTTTTCTAACTTTTCTGATGATTGTAATAATTCTAAAACTTCAGTTTGTAGTTTTTCTGGAGTCAATTCTCCCTCAGTAAAAACTAAGGCAGCATTCTGATTAGAAAAAATCTTAGCATTATAAGCTTGATGATTATCTGCTGCATAAGGATAAGGGATTAAAATTGATGGTGTATGAGTAACTGCTAATTCTGTTAAACTACCTGCACCCGCACGACTAATGACCAAATTAGCTCGCTGAAATAAACTGGCCATATTATGATAAAATGGTAGTGTAAAATATTGTGGATGTTTAAGGCTAAAAGCATTAGGATCATTTTCCCCTGTTTGATGAATAATCCAAGCTCCATTCTCTACCCATGCCGGAATACACTTTCTTACTAATTGGTTAATTGCTACTGCTCCTTGAGAACCCCCAACAATTACAATTACAGGAACATTTTCTGGAATGGGTAAGTCTAATGATTGGGGAAACAAAAATTCTTCTCTTACAGGAGTACCTAAATATACAGTCTTCTCAAAAGATAGATATTTTGTCCCTTCCTCAAATCCTACTGCTACAACATTACATAAACGACTGAACCAGCGGGTTACCTTTCCTGGTAAAACGTTAGATTCGTGGAGAATAACTGGTAAGCCTAGATAACGAGCTGCAATAATTGCCGGAGCTGCAATATAACCACCAGTAGTAAATAATCCTTGAAATTTTCCTTCTTTAAGTATATGTCTTACCTTTAGGATAGATCCGATAAGTCTACTTAAAACCTTTAAGGTTTCTATGCCCAACTTCTGCTGAAAGCCTTCAACTGATATAGTATGGAGAGGGTATTGGGATGGGATTAACTTAGTTTCTAGACGGTCAGGAACTCCTAGCCATTCAATATGATAATCCTTTAATTGATTGGCAATAGCGATCGCTGGAAATAAGTGTCCGCCAGTGCCACTTGCTGCGATTAGTAATTTAACTGGTTTATTGGTCAAGGTTTCTGCCTCCCTGTTATAACAACAAAGTAAGTTAAAAGTAAACTCCCCTTTGCCCATTCCCTTGGGGTAGAAGTTAAAAGCTAAAAGCGAAATAAACTCATAATTTCTGTATTGTAATTTATTTGACTTTTAGTTTTGCAAAAATGTCTAATATCCGATTATTGCTAGTTAAGGTAGTGCAATTAATTGGGCAAAGTTTAACTAGCTACCAGCTTTTAGAGCTATAAATGAAAACCTCTAGCAACTAACTATTAGCCCTGATGGTTTGCTGGGGATTTAAATCTCTTTCGTTCACTTCAAAAAAAATGTCCTACTGATTCCTAAATGCTGATTGTTGACCACTTGTTTAAATAATGGCCACAATACTTGTTTTTAATAACCTGCAAATTTTGAACTAACAACTTTTATAAGTTAAAAATGATTATTTTTCAAATCCCATTTTGTCCACAAAGGAAATTTTTGATGCAATTTCAGCAATTATTAACAAAATTATCTAGTTCATTATTGTTGGGTTTAACTGTTTTTTCAGGAGTAGTTTTTTCCCAGAATTTAACTTTAGCTCAAAGTAGTTATAGAACACCTAAAAAACTGACAGAAATATTAGAAAAAATTGACAAGGCTGCTAGTCGTCAAGACTTAAAAGATGTCATGAATTTTTATAGTAATGATTTTACTAATTCTGATGGTTTAAATCGGGAAAGTTTAGAAGTAGCGTTAAAAAATTTTTGGCAACTTTATAAATCAGTTAAATATCGTACTAAAGTTCAATCTTGGGAAACTGATGGTGATACTATTGTGGTGGAAACTATCACCTATATTACTGCTATTCAAGAAATGAAAGATAGAAATTTAACTTTAAAGTCTACTATTACTTCTAAACAACGTTATGAAAATGAAAAGATTGTTGAACAAGAAATTTTAACGGAGCGTAGTCAGGTAACATCAGGAAAAACACCACCTACTATTAGTGTTAATTTACCGGCAGAGGTAGAAATAGGTGAAAAGTATAACTTTGATGTAGTTGTTGAAGAGCCTTTGGGGGAAGAAATGATGTTAGGAACTGCTTTGACAGAACCTATAAATGAAAATTCTTATACTTTTGAACCGGCTAAATTTAAACTAGAAATTTTATCTTCTGGGGGCATTTTTAAAATTGGTGAGGTTACAGAAAATTTAGATAGTCAATGGTTATCAGCAATTTTAATGCGAAAAGGAGGTATTACTATTAGTACCTATCGTCTACGAGTTATTTCAGAAGAAACAGGAAAGAAATAATACTGTTGTGAAAAAATTATAAAAAATAGCAAAATTTTATTCTAGTAAAAATGATATCTGTTGAAAATAAGATAGTTTTAATTACAGGTGCTAGTAGTGGTATTGGTGAATCTTGTGCCCAGATATTTGCTCAATCAGGAGCTCAACTAATTTTGCTGGCTCGTCGCCAAGAAAAACTAGAAAAACTTGCTGAAGTACTAACTAAGAAATACCAAACTAAGGTTTATTTATTAAACTTAGATATACGCGATCGCCTAGCAGTTGAATCAGCCATAAATTCTTTACCCGAACCTTGGAAAAAGATTGATATTTTGATTAATAATGCTGGTTTAAGTAGGGGTTTAAATAAACTCCATATTGGCGATTTCAAGGATTGGGAAGAAATGATTGATACTAATGTTAAAGGATTACTCTATATTACTCGTTATATAGTGCCAGAAATGGTCAGTCGAGGTCGGGGTCATGTAGTTAATATTGGTTCTATTGCTGGTCGTGGAGCATATCCTAAAGGTAATGTTTATTGTGCTTCTAAAGCTGCTGTTAGGGCAATTTCTGAGGGTTTAAAACAGGATTTATTAGGAACTCCCATCCGAGTAACTGAAATTCAACCAGGTTTAGTAGAAACAAAATTTAGTGAAGTTAGATTTCATGGAGATACAGAAAAAGCTAAGAATGTTTACAAAAACTTGATGCCTTTGACAGGAGATGATATAGCAGATTTAGTACTTTTCTGTGTGACGCGATCGCCTCACGTCAATATTAGTGAACTTTTAGTAGTCCCCACAGATCAAGCTAATGCAACAATGGTTCATCGACATCAATAAAATCAAAATAGGAGAAGAAAATTAAATTGATTATTTCCGGAGTCAACAGAGAAACATGGGAAAGAGAAAAAGTAGATGCACCCTGATATACGACCTCCACCGTCATAGGTGGGGGTTTTTTTTATAGAAAAGTTAAACTGATTATTTC
Source organism: Trichodesmium erythraeum IMS101 (assembly GCF_000014265.1). NCBI lineage: Bacteria > Bacillati > Cyanobacteriota > Cyanophyceae > Oscillatoriales > Microcoleaceae > Trichodesmium > Trichodesmium erythraeum. The sequence goes on along the minus strand of NC_008312.1, from coordinate 310,807 downwards.
TGGACTCAATACAGAAATATTAGAAAGAGAAAAGGCAGATGCACTTTAATAGTCACTTCTACTATGAGAGTTGATTTATAAAGTAAATATTAAAAAGTTCTTATCCTTGCTATACTTAGAATTGATAACTTATAGCTAATCTAGCCCTAAATTACTAAGAGCTAGGTAATATAAAACTTTCAGCTAAGTTTAGAAATTAGCTCTTACATAACTATGCTTTATCAAAATCTTTCTTAATATCAAACTTGATAAAATAGAGAAGTTACAGCATTTGAGCAAGCAAATGACGTACAAGGTAAATGGTGAAAATATTGTATTGCAGGGAAGATGTCCACAATTGGTATACCTTACCGGAAATAGAAGCTATAGAAGTTGCTGTATATGTTGACTGTTTAGATAGATATTTTGGAAGAGCAAATGTATTTAAAAAAATGTTTTTTTCTGATTCCTTAAAAGCAAAAGATATTACAAGTTATCTATTGGATCAAAACGAAACAAGCTTATGAGAATTATTCATTTAACCTCATTGGTCAGAAAACATAGAATCAATGCTTCTATATATAGCAATCCTAAGTAGGTTGCGGCAAAATTTCATACTGAAAAAGTTTTGGGAAATTGAATATTTGACCATCCGCAAAAAACTTAAATAGCCACTTAACTACTTTAAAAGAACTGCAAAGATGATAAAAAGTAATACTGAAATTTTTGGTTTGTAACCAAATATCTTCAACAGGATTTTGCTCCGGAGCATTGGGAGCAAATCTTGTACAATTTATCAACAATTCTTCTTCTGATAAGTATTGATTAATTGTCATTAAATATTCTCGAAATTCTTGAGAGTTATGGTAAGTTGCCCCATCCCAAAATATTGCCAATTTGTTGCCCGGTCTTTGCTTCTGCAAATATTTAATAAATTCAATAGTATTTTTAGTATTTCCACTCTCATATTCTTGCACAAGAAATTCCTTGGTTTTATAGTCTAAAGCTCCATAATAAGTCTGTCTTTCTTTTTCATTTTTAATTGCAATTTCTATTCTTTCATCTGTTTTTCCCCAAGCATAACCTAATATGTCTCCCCATAGAAGATGACATTCATCAATCATAAACACTGTAAGCTTTCCAGTTTCTATTTCTGGTTGCCATTTAGCTAAAAATTCCTCTATTTCTTTTCTTTTAACTTCTACTAATTCATCATTTTTAGCAGGATTCTTTTTTTGAGTTTTTTTCCAACTTATGCCCGCTTCTTTAAACAAGTTATAGTAACTTTGATTAGACTCAAAAACCACATCATATTGCTCCTGTAAGTAGTTTTTTAAATCTGATAACCTAAGATAATCTTGTGCTCTCAACCACTCAATTGTTTTCTCTTTTTCGACCGTTTTTAAGTAACCTTGTCTCCCTTGATACTGAAGCCTTAAACTTTCTACACCATGAAATAATGCTTGGTTTTTCCATTCACTAATAAAACTGTGAGAAACATTTAATAATTCTTTGACTTCATGGTAGGATTTTCCTGACAAGGTCATTTTTACGGCCAAGGCCCTTTTAATTTCTTTAGACTCTTTTGTTTGATTAATAAAATCATTTAGTTTATCTATAATATTCATTTTTTGTCTTTTTCTTAGATCTGTTATTCTTACTATTATATCTGTTGCGACCAATATGGGATTGCTATAGTTATGTCAAGATTGAATACGAGAGTTAAGTCAATTATTAACCCTCAAAACTAGTAACGGAAAAACTTGAGTAATAACTGAGGAAATAGAATAACAATTAAGAGATTAGGAATTGGGAGCAATTGATGTGATTAAAATATTTTTATTATCTCTTATAGCTAATTAATGAGACTTGATATAATACCCCCAATCTTTCTCGTTCCAATGAATACTTATATCTCATCTTTTTTTTATCTATTATCTTTTCCCTGACTAGCACTCCGGAATCAGCTAATATAGATTTATGATGGGAAGCTTGCTGCTAGAGAGTGATTGTTAGTGAAAAGTTATTAATTACTATTAATAAGATCAGGAATTAATTTTGCATAAGCACTACATAGATGAACTATTAGTTGATATTTTTTGTCCAAAACATAACAATAAAATTAGGCATTATAATTATACAATTAGGGAAAAGATTTTAAGGGTAACCTCAGAAGGTTAAACCATAGTAATAATATTTAATATTTTGGATGTCATTAGCATTTAAACGCTCATTGCAGGCATTACCTAATTTTATGTATGTAAAACATGCAGTATAATAAATTCAGCTTGACAAAATATGTAATTAAATTTGTGTACCTACTCTTAATGTGAATTGTAAATTGGTACTATGCAGCTTGAATCATTGATAGTTGGATGGGGATTTGAATAACAAATTCTGTCCCTTTCCCCACTTCTGAATTACAGAATATATTGCCACCATGTTTTTCTACAATAATTCCATAACTAATTGATAAACCTAATCCTGTTCCTTTGCCAATATCTTTAGTGGTAAAAAAAGGATCAAACAGTTTTAACTTGACTTCTTCATTTATTCCTGTGCCATTATCCGCAATTCGGATAGTAACCCAATCATGATTTAACACTGCTGTTTGAATTCTAATTTGAGGTGGATTTTCATTAATCTCTTGAATACTTTTTTGCTCATAACATTCTTGTAATGCATCAATAGAGTTGCTGAAAATATTCATAAAAACTTGGTTAAGTTGTCCCGAATAGCATTCTATTTGAGGTATTTCCTCATAGTTTTTCAAAACTTGAATTTGTGGTAAATTAGACATCTCTTTCAAACGATGTTGAAGAATCATTAATGTACTATCTATACCATCGTGAATATTCACTTGTTTAATTTCAGCTTCATCTAAACGGGTAAAGGTTCGCATGGACTTGACAATTTCACAGATTCTTGTTGTTCCAAAACTCATTGATTTCAGCAATTTTGTCAAGTCTTCTACGAGGAAATCTAAATCAATTTCATCAATTTCTTCTTGAATTTCTGGTACTGGGTTAGGATAGTGTTTCTGATATAATCGAATTAATCTTAACAAATCTTCAGCATATTCTTTAGCGGGTAAAATATTTCCATGAATAAAGCTTACTGGGTTATTGATTTCATGGGCAATACCAGCCGCCATTTGACCTAAAGCAGAAAGTTTTTCTTGGTGTATCAATTGAATTTGAGTTTTTTGTAGCTTATTCAAAGTGTCCTTCAACTGATGTTCGGCTTTGCGACGATGCCCAATTTCTGACTTTAATTGTTCAATTTTTTGATTGAGTATAATAAAGTTATTATTGGCATTATTATTTTTTTCTAAACGTAAAAAAATTTTAGCTGGTAACCCAGAAGAAGCTGGTTCAACAACTGCCCCTCGAGAACGACAAACAACGTTTGCTCCATCAGCGGTGCAAATTGTTAAAGAACCTATAACCATTTTCCGATTCCTGGAACAAGCTTGTAAATATTCAGTAACAATATTTTCAGATTCTTTGACAAAATCATATATTTGTTGCCCTTGTAAGTCTTTACTCCGATAGCCAAAGATTGAAGACGCTAACTTATTCATGGCCAATATTTCCCCTTTTTGAGTAAGGAATAAAGAGGGTTCAGGCAAGACCCTCGCTAATTCGATAAACTGTTCCGGAGTCATTTTTAACACCTTAAAATTACATTAGGATTTGAAATACTCTCTCCCCTCAGCTTCTTCTGCATCTTCTGTTAGTTCTAAATAAACCACTACCCGACAGCCAGAAGCACCCTCTGCAATTGTTTGTTGCAGTTCAACTTTTCCATACCCCAAGTTATCAGCCACAATTGAGCCAAAAACATTGGAGGTCATCATACATACAGAGGGACGACCAATTACCTGTTCAGAAAATGGACAATTGTGGTTCCCAAAAACAATCTTTTCATCATTTTCCTCAATTATGTAAAACTCTCCCTTAATTCTTCTTTTTAAATCAACTAACACTTGAGCCACTTCTTGTCTAGACAACTGAGATACTTTCAGTGCTTCTTTGTAATCGGAGTTAAGTTCATCTCCTATAGTTTGACCAACAATACTAATAAAACCTGATGCTTCTTCCAAACCGACAATTTTCTCTAATGTTCCTGATAGTTTTCGAATTAAAGTTCGTAAAAACACATCTCGGTCTAAGGGAATATCAAGCTCAGAAATAGACTTTGTCACATCTTTGGATAGGCTCATAATTTTTTTTTAATTAATATTTTAGATTTTTGGTTGTCATGCTCCCGTAATAGTAGATAGGTATAGAAAACGCCAAAGTAAGCGTAGCATAATACATTGCTGTGTCGCTTCCCTTAATAAAATAACTACAATAGGTCATTATTAAAGTTGTTTATAATTAAGACAAAACAATAGCTAAAACCCAAAACAAATCCGGGTTGAAAGGTGCTTTTTATCCTTAAAGTTATCAAAAACTTATATATTATATATAGTAAGCTTTTAATAACTTTGATTTTTCCAAAACCAAACAACTCTATGACAATAGAGCACCAAAAGGTTTAGATTTTGTGAGTATTTTTTGAATAAACATATTTAGTAAAGTTATCCTTGATAGTTGAAAAATCACTTAGGGTTAAGTCAAAAAAACACCGACTTCAAAAAGTATTTCAAACCTTAAAAGAGAAAAAGTTCAAGAGCTAAGTAGCACAAATTATTTATATAAATTTGGTTAAAGTTGTTTTTAGCTTATCAAACTTTCCCATAACTCACAATGTATTTTAATTTACTCTATGCATGTTCCTAAAAGTGTTTGGCCTCTATTTATCTGTTTTCTAGCAATTGAGATAGGAGTATTTTCTTTGAGTTTCCAAACACCTGTTATCTCATTTTTTTCGTAGTCAGACAGATAGTGCTTAAATCCATTGGCAGTAATTTGAGAAATAGCTTCAACAAAGCTATTGCAGTCTGCCAGAGTATTATAGACTGCAAAGCTAGCGCGGATGATAGTAGGAATATTGCATGTAATTCCCCTTTCAACTTCTTGAGCTATTTCTTGATCTTTTTGGTCGGAAATATTTTTTAATTTTCGGATATATTCGTATGTGCAGAAAGCCCCTGAACGTAGACCAATGCCATATTCTTGAGCTAGAATTTCTGCAACTAAGTATCCATCAAAACCTTCCAAGTCGAAAGGAATTACATGAGCTAGGGAACTTCCCGATATATAAAGTATAACACCTGGAATATTTTGTAGTTTTTGAAATGTATAATCCACCAGAAAATGTTCATACTCAGCAATTTTTTCTCTTCCTATCTTCTCAAGAACTTCAATAGCTTGTGCAATAGCAATTGCTCCCATAGCATTTGGAGTTCCAGGGTCATGCGCCCGCTCAGTATAAAATCTCTTAATTTCTAGTTTTTTAGTAATATAGGGTAAATTTCCACCACCTATTTGATAAGGAAAATCACGATCAAAAAACTCTTTTGGCCCAATTAAAACCCCTGTACCATAAGGTGCATACATTTTGTGTCCAGAGAAGGCTACAAAGTCCAAATGACATGGGTCAGCATCGGGAAGCATTTCAACACACTCATGCTGAATAAGCTGACACAGATCAGCGAAAATTTTCGCTCCGTAATTGTGGGCTAACTTGGCAATTTCATAAATCGGTGGTTTATATCCTGTAATAGTAGAAGCTCCTGTAATTGTAACTAATTTAATTCTTTTTTCCGCAGGTTTTTCTTTGTTTTCCTTGAGAATTTTCTCAATTTCTGCCAGGTTAATAGTTCCATCTGGAGCAGTGCGGTATTGAGTTACATTATTGCATGTCAGCCAAGGCAATAGATTTGAAGAATGTTCAATATCAGAGACTAGAATTTTTCCTGGTCGTTTTGCCCAAAGTGATGCTGCTTGATTAATTGCTCCTGTAGTATTTTGAGCAAAAATTACGTAATTCTCTGGAGAAGCCCCTACAAATTTACGAATAATATCCCGACTCTGATCGTACTTCTGAGTTGAAATCTGGGATTTTTGGCCAGCTCCCCGGTGTACACTGCCATAAGCATTTAACATATGGTCAACATATTGTTTCACTCCTGCTAAAGGTGTTGTTGTGGCAGCATTATCTAAGTTAATGTATTTAATCTGCTCTCCGAAACGATTTGTAATCTGAAAATTTAGTGCATCACAGTCAAAGAAAGATTTGACTTTATTTTCCCAAGATAGATAATTTTCATCCATAATGTTGGCTCCCTGCAGTTAATAAAATCCTATATGATAGCATAGGTTTAAGTAAATAAGTAAGAATCAAAAAACCCTAATACAATCAGGATTGTTTGGCCATAGAAAACTTGAAATTCTCAAAAGCCTACTCTAGGTTTTCAGAATTTTAATACTTGACAGCAAGCTTAAAGCTTAACTGATAACGGTTTTAGTCATTTCATTTTTTTTGCTTAATTCTTACTAATCTATTATATTACTATATTTACAGTGATTCAAGTTCTTCTAATAAAAACAATAAAGAAAGTTGAGTAATTTAGAGGTTTCACTAACTTACTGAACACCTTGGAATTATATTATAATCTTAAATCATACAGGACTTATGATGAGTAATTTTTGCTCATGCCCCGAAATTCAATCCATCTCCACATATAGCTTTCAACCAGTTTGTTACTCGGCGAGACCTTAAAAACATCATTAAAGGGATCATAATATCTATGGAAACAAGTTGGTATAGTATAGCCACTGGAGTTGTCTCTTTAATTGTACTTTCGTCGCTGTAGTAATTAACATAAAATACTTACTATGTATATACTTTACTCCTTTTTTGACTATTTTTTCACTAAAATTCCGTTACTCCTATCTTTTCCATAATTCCAGTGCCTCCTGACTCAGTATTTCTGATTCTTACCCAAACATATTTATACTCTTCATAAACTCGACGGGTAATATTCCGCCTCTGATCTCTCCTTCACTCACTGTACATGAGGGTTGTGATCCTTATAGGGCGACCTAATACTAGATATAAGTTTAAGGTTTCGCCATTCGTACTACTAGATTCCACCTTTCCTGCTAGCTGGTTTTTGCTTAGTTTTTGGTCGTTGTCAGCAATTTCAATTTAGAGGGCGAAATTCAAAGATGAATTAGATAGCAACAGGTAAATTTCTAAATTTGAGATAATGAATTAAAAGTCTGATGGAATGCTTTGGTATCTCCGTATATGTGAGTAGCGCGACGATTTTTCGCGACAGTAAAACTCAGTAGTTTCCTCAATGAGTGTTTTCTCATTTTGCCCTCATATTTTCGCGACAGTAAAACTCAGTAGTTTCCTCAATGAGTGTTTTCTCATTTTGCCCTCATCATGTAGTTTTTATACTATTTCTAGAAAATAATACTATTTTTAAAAGGTAGTCAACTAGGACTAGAGAAATAACAGAAGTTAGTTAAAAATAAAATTACATCAATAAATATAGCAATCCTAAGTAGGTTGCGGCAAAATTTCATACTGAAAAAGTTTTGGGAAATTGAATATTTGACCATCCGCAAAAAACTTAAATAGCCACTTAACTACTTTAAAAGAACTGCAAAGATGATAAAAAGTAATACTGAAATTTTTGGTTTGTAACCAAATATCTTCAACAGGATTTTGCTCCGGAGCATTGGGAGCAAATCTTGTACAATTTATCAACAATTCTTCTTCTGATAAGTATTGATTAATTGTCATTAAATATTCTCGAAATTCTTGAGAGTTATGGTAAGTTGCCCCATCCCAAAATATTGCCAATTTGTTGCCCGGTCTTTGCTTCTGCAAATATTTAATAAATTCAATAGTATTTTTAGTATTTCCACTCTCATATTCTTGCACAAGAAATTCCTTGGTTTTATAGTCTAAAGCTCCATAATAAGTCTGTCTTTCTTTTTCATTTTTAATTGCAATTTCTATTCTTTCATCTGTTTTTCCCCAAGCATAACCTAATATGTCTCCCCATAGAAGATGACATTCATCAATCATAAACACTGTAAGCTTTCCAGTTTCTATTTCTGGTTGCCATTTAGCTAAAAATTCCTCTATTTCTTTTCTTTTAACTTCTACTAATTCATCATTTTTAGCAGGATTCTTTTTTTGAGTTTTTTTCCAACTTATGCCCGCTTCTTTAAACAAGTTATAGTAACTTTGATTAGACTCAAAAACCACATCATATTGCTCCTGTAAGTAGTTTTTTAAATCTGATAACCTAAGATAATCTTGTGCTCTCAACCACTCAATTGTTTTCTCTTTTTCGACCGTTTTTAAGTAACCTTGTCTCCCTTGATACTGAAGCCTTAAACTTTCTACACCATGAAATAATGCTTGGTTTTTCCATTCACTAATAAAACTGTGAGAAACATTTAATAATTCTTTGACTTCATGGTAGGATTTTCCTGACAAGGTCATTTTTACGGCCAAGGCCCTTTTAATTTCTTTAGACTCTTTTGTTTGATTAATAAAATCATTTAGTTTATCTATAATATTCATTTTTTGTCTTTTTCTTAGATCTGTTATTCTTACTATTATATCTGTTGCGACCAATATGGGATTGCTATAGTATTTAAAAATTAAAAAAATAAGTATAGTAAAATTTTTGATAATTGGTATTATTAACAATCTGGCCTTGTTTAGGAATAGATACTCATTGACTTGATTTCCATCACTGACCAAAAAATAGTATGGCTAACAAGGGTATATTTGCCGGAGCTAAATAAAGTTTTCAGCACTACGGTTTCCAATTATTCAACTCAAAATTTTTACAAATTTATCTCAAATTCAACTGTGGATAATAAGTAGATACTTCAAAAATAGTAGTTTGCTGAAATAAGCACTCTTCCAATTGATAAAAATTCTCATTATTTATGTGGATAAATGATTTATATAAAATAATCACTGTAGATTTATTTACAGTATAAAAAAAGTCTTTATACAAAAAATAATTTCTCTAGAATTAATTTTCGCAGTTGAAACATAACTTTCGATGATTATTTGGGAGGAGATCCATGATTATATTAACATTCATATAGCTTGGGAGATTTATGGCGACTGGGAATCTTTGAGTATTTTTCAAAATATAGTCTGGCATTTATTACCCTAGGAGTTGTACTAAACTTTACTCTATTTAAGTCATATAAATCATTTTTACCCCAGATATACAATTTTTAATTTTTCTTTTTCTTAGCTTTTTTTATTCATATTATTTACCTAAATTTTTGTATTTCTAAAGCATTAAACTAATAATATACTCCTTATTATTAAGATTTAAATAATCATCAAAAACCCTTTTTTTTGATGCAAAAATTACCCACTAACCTTACATTTTTTCTAAGATTTTTTTTTACTTTTCTTAGCTTTTATCTTATTTTAACTAGTTTTAACCTGAGCTTTTTGTGAGGAATTAAAGATTAGTGAAATACCTTTGTGTGATTTCTTAATTTTTCCCAGTAACACTTCAGATTCTGTTGACTCAAAGCAAGGTTGGGTAATGTTTAAATTAAAAGATAATGTAGAATAATCTATCTTTACTAGTGTGTAACTGAGCTAAAATACCTCTTCCCACAAACCTTTAATGATGTTTTTTGAATAATATTTACTAATATATCTGATGAAAAGACTTTAATCCTTGAATTCAAGTACTTTATGGTTTAATAGGTGTTAATGATTTTGAAACTATTTTGTTTTAAGACTCGTTCATATTTAGCAATTTTTGAGTCGTTTTACCCTCTTTCACAACAACTATTAGGTAGATTTAGTCAAAAATATATCACTTCTGTAACCGAGTATAATTTTCTTCAATAAGTATTAGAGTTTTTTGGTGTGAGAAAATTTGAAGTGCTCAAAAGGTTAATATATAAAGTTTTTATGATTTTAGATATGTCAAAGCACTATAAACTTGAAAGGATAAGGGTTTTAGCCATTTTTTTCCTTAATTCCCAACAAGTCTACTATGTGTAGTTTGATTTTAGGAAAGTGGTATAACCTAATCAAAAATTGTGAGTCATCAGAAATGATGACTATGGATTATTTTGAGAGATGTGAACTATGTTGCTTCATGGTTTCTTTAACTGAATGAATCAATTTACTAAACCAAAATCTACCTGGTCTCCATTTGGAAAAGGAAACAAAAAAGGTAAACCTAGAAACGAAGTTTTTTTTCTAGGTGTTTTTTGTGAAAAACAAACATTTATCCCAGAAACTGAGGGTTGGCGTAGGTAAGTCCTATCTATTCTTATAGGCGATATGTTAATTGGTATAAGTCTTTCCCATAGGAATAGAAGCAATAAGTTGGCGTGTATATTCCCGTTGCGGTTGATCATAAACTTGTTCGGCAAGACCAATTTCTTCAATTTTGCCTTGTTTCATTACCATTATCCGATCGCTCATAAATTTCACAACACTCAAATCATGGGAAATAAAAATGTATGTCAACCCAAACTCATCCTGTAATTCTTTTAATAGGTTCAGAACTTGTGCCTGTACTGAAACGTCTAAGGCTGAAACGGACTCATCACAGATAATTAACTTAGGATTCAATGCCAAAGCACGGGCAATACAAATCCGTTGGCGCTGACCCCCAGAAAAAGCATAAGGATAGCGACTTAAGGAGTCAGCAGTTAATCCCACCCTTTCTAATAAATGTGCTGCGCGATCGCGCCTCACTTTAAAACTATTACCTACACTGTGAATTAACATTGGTTCCATCACAGCTGCGCCAACTGTTAAGCGAGGATCAAGTGAACCAAAAGGATCTTGAAAAATAATTTGCATATCCCGCCGGCACCTTCGCAACATTTGCTCATATTTTTCTTGATTAGAATTGTTCCCACTTTTTGACTGAAGGTTTTTTAGCGATCCCAAAAACTTCTTAATTCCTAACTTACCTGTTTGGGAATTTGTAATTTCTTGACCTTCAAAAAATACCTGCCCACTGGTAACTGGAATCAGTTGGAGTATTGCTCTCGATAAGGTACTTTTACCACAACCAGACTCTCCTACTAAACCCAGAGTTTCACCAGGAGAAACAGTAAAAGAAACATCATTAACTGCCATCAATAAGCGCTGAGTTTGACCAAACATTCCTTTTATTGGGAACCCGACTCGCAAATGGTTAACTTGCAAGATAGGATTTTTAGCTGTTTGAGGTGCTTTTTTCTCTGGCAAATCTAGATTTTGTGGTTGTGCTACTGCCGTGTTTTTTTCGCGAATTTCTATTTCCCCACTAGAGTTGATCACCTCTTCCATAAAATCAGAAACAGTAGGTAGACGCAAAACTTTATTATGTAGAGGAGGCCTACAAGCTAATAAACCTTTTGTATAAGGATGCTGTGGCTGAGAAAATATTTGCTTAATATCACCATATTCAACTATTTTCCCTTGATACATTACTGCTACGGTATCAGCTACTTCGGAAATTACTCCTAAGTCATGGGAAATAAATATAATAGACATTCCTCTGCTTTTTCCCAATTCTCGTAACAAGTCTAAAATTTTTGCTTGCACTGTAACATCTAAAGCTGTTGTCGGTTCATCTGCAATTAGTAAGGTAGGGTTGCAAGAAATTGCCATTGCTATCATTACCCTTTGAATTTGACCGCCAGAAAGTTCGTGGGGGTAACGATCTAACATGGCTAACTTTTTTTGATTTACTTTCACCATGATTTTGCGTTGACGGAGCCTGGCGACAGCTTCACTTTCCTGTCCTAGCCTAACAGCAGGTTTGCTATCTTCATCTACTATTTTGGCTCGTCCCCGTTTAAATTTTGCTTGTAGTAAGTCTTGACTATGTTCAGTTATTTCTTCTAGACATTTTTGTCGCAATACCTCATCATTAGGAAGAAGCTTTACTTCTTGAAGTAGGGATACTGCTTGACGTCGTGCTTCTCCTAATGAAACATTTTGATGAAATCTAATAGCTTCTGTTAATTGAAATCCTATGGTGTAAACTGGGTTTAAAGAACTCATAGGTTCTTGGAAAATCATTGAAATTTTCCCACCTCGGTATTGTTGTTTTTGCTGATCTGATAATTCTAATAAGTTGACTGGTTGAGAGTTGTACGCGTTTTCTGCTAAATTATTGAACCAAATTTCACCCTGAATTTGGCAAGATTTCGCCAGTAGTAAACCCATAGTTGCCAGAGATGTGACAGATTTTCCAGAACCTGATTCTCCAACTATGCCTAAGGTTTGGCCTCTTTTAATCCTAAAGGATATACCATCAACAGCTGTTACTAGTTTTTCTTCAGTTGTAAATTGAACTTTGAGGTTACGAATATCTAATATAATATTAGTCATTATGATTTGTAAACTAAATACTAACAATTCAGTCAATGTAGATAATTAATTATACCACTTTGAAAAAAGAATGCTACAAAAAGGTGCATCTTAATTTGATATCTTTAAAAATATCTGCTCCAATTGATTTGAGATATATATGCCTATCATTATATACATTTTTTTTCAATATTTTCTTCTTCTTACTTCTTCCTTCTGACCTAGCTCTATTCAATATATGCCCTTACCATTTGTCAAAAACATTGGTTACTCTTAGTATTATATCTATAAAAATAGTCTTACTATTATTTTTACTATTAAAATTCAACTATAAATTCATATTTTTGTTCTGAAAAATAGGACAAAGTTATTAATTTACTAATCAGATAAAATGAAGATTTAGTTATCATCTCAAACTTACTGCTATTACCCTAAAATTTATTGATACCAAACATTTATAAAGCCTAGTTAGTGATTTAATTTTTTTCGATTTTTAGTATCTATAATTGGTATTTTTCTACTAAAATTAGCAAATTATTTGAGGTTTTAAAACACAAATTATTAAAAATAAAATATTAAAATACACTAATTTTATCACTTATATAGACTTTACTAATTAATTTTTTTTATGGAAAGTAGAGATAATATTACAGATATTAAGTTAATTAAATTTTCTCTACTCTCATTAAATATAATTAATTAAGAAGGTATGTGTAAATAAATTTCAGGTCTATTCAAAGTCAAAGCTTCCCTGGGTTACAGGCTAATCACAGAGATTATTAGGTTGAATGGGTACATCTGCACCTAACTCACTCTAAATCAAGATTTAATATTTGATTTACAGATACTCTCTAATCTGGAACTTTTTCAGGTTAATACAATTCTATATATTATAGTTTAATTCTTATTTTTGATCAGAAGTATGAAAATTAAAGCTTTAGCTCATACTATTCAACTATGTCCCCAGAGGTTGTTGTCCAGGTCTGTATTAGTAGTAACTTTGTCTACATTAGGTTTAATGATAAATATAACACCTAGATGGTTTAACCTTTCATTAGATTCTATATTTACTACAGCAGTCTATGCTCAAGAATTACTCACAGATCAAGCCATTACTCCTGAAGAAATAAATAAATATGCTTTTTCAGTATTAAAAATTGAGAATCTAAGAATAGAAGTATATAGAGAAATTAAAAATGAATTTCAAAAACGAAGTCCCGGAGGGTCTGTTCCACCAATAATTTGTAATGAGAAAAGTAGTGTTAATGCTTTACCAAAAAATATTCAGGTAATTGCTATGAGTTACTGCAAGCAAGCTAAAAAAATTATTGAAGGAAATGATTTGACGGTTTCTCGGTTTAATGAAATTACACAGATCCAAAGAAAAGATAAAACTTGGCGAGAAAAAATTCAAGCTGAATTAATTCGTATTCAACAACAAACTGGTAATTAAGAAAGCAGCTTTGATAATTTTGACTATGATTTTTCTGGAAATAGCGACCACCCAATTCCTAATTAAAAAGCATTTTTAACTTGACAAATTTAGATTTCATACCTATACCTCACCAAAACCAAGAAAGTGTAAGTTTTCCTAGAACTCAAAAGTAATTTCCCATGAGAGTCATTTCATCTATCACTCTTGAGTGCTTTAGTCTAACGGCGTGAAATCTAAAACTTCCTTTTTTTTTATTTTGGTCTATTTCTGTTTCTGTTTTGTTCTGATAAAGTTGGCGTTATCCAGTCCACAGGCTATTACGATCCAACTGACAGCCGTTGCTTGAATATAACTAGCATTCTAGTCTCGATCGCAACTACAACTACAAGGTTTTGTTGTTGCACAAGAAAGAGAAATTAGGATAATAAGTAGGTAAGGGTGAAAAAAAAACTTAGCTATATTAAGATTTGTGTGTTGACTCTAAGCTACTCCATACAGTTTATTTGAGTAAATTTACATTTTGTTACATAGCGACAAATTTTAACACCGACCTACTTATAATAACAGCAAATGGTACAATAAACTAGAATCTAAGTCCAAAATTTAAGATTCGTTAAGTCGAAATTCAAGTCTAAGTCAAATCCTCTTAACAAAACTACAATTAGAAAAAGTTTTAAAATTAGGGAACTATCTGTAAATAATGATGAGCTCAGAAACACATAACTTATACTCGTACTTGTGCTTGTCCGAAGGAACTCGTAAAAACCATATCAGTATCTACCCTTCTAGCTGTAGTTAGTTATTAAGTGAAAGTCAATTAATAAAGTTCTGTTTTTGTTACTAGTATAGCAAGCAATCTAATCATAATTTTGAAGATAAATGAGGTATTATAGAATTCTACAGTAGATAAAAATAGCATATTATATTTTTATTTTGATCGAAGACTTGGTAGTCCTCTGTTATAGTGATAAGTCAATATAATTGATTATTGATTGACATTAATCTTGAAAATATTACGTTTATCTGGACTTAAAATTTGAAAATTTCATTGTGGGCGATCGCTACATTTAATCAGCTATCAAGTTATGAGGAGTTTTTTATCAAAATCATCCCTATAATTACTGTAAATATGGCTAAAAAATCCATAATGTTTAATTTCCACAAACCGTTGCTGTAAATATCTGAAATAAAAACATTTTAATCAATCATTCAGTTACGACTAGGGTGGAGTTTTCAAGAACATATATTAATAAAAATTACTTTAACAGAGGTTATTTTTAAACTGCTTTTGATGTTTTTTTCAGCGACATTGATATATGACAGACAAGAGGGAAAAGGCAAATAAAAAAAGCTAGATTTCAAGTTTTTTAATTAGTATAGTGGGCAATTTTTTAGTAGTACATATTATGTTAAACTAAGCAATATTTGCCCACCCTAACTATTGTCTAAGGATGATCAGCTTTTTTCCAATTTTTTTTGTTGATGTAAATATTCAAAAACAGTCTTATCCCCAATATCTGGAGGTATTGGTTGAAATGCCTTTCGGATAGCAAAAATCATAAATAGGAAAGCCCAAGTTCCTAATAAAAACTCTTTCATTTCAATTGATAAAAAACCAACCAAATGAGATAAGAGTAAAAAAGGTACTAAAGGTGTGAGTAATTTAGTTTCTAAACGGTTAAAGCAAAAAGCTTCTTTGAAATAAATACCAGTCAAAGCAGCAAATGTAAAACCTACACCGAAAATAGAGACAGGATTGTTGTAAACTGTTAATGCAAGTGGGTCACTACTTTTAATTGCTAAGATTACTGTAGTAATAGTCCCTATGATCCAAAATAGTTGGAGTAGTCGATGTAAGCTGGCCATATAAATATGAATAGTGGTTAAACTTACAGCACTAGCTAGATAAAAACAGCCAATGATGGGCGTAAGTGCTTTAATGATGATGGGGTTTTCACCAAGCCATAATACTAGGACACTGCCTAATGCAAAACTAAGAGCAGCTATCATTAAGCCACTACGATAAATAATTACACTAAGGCGATCGCTTTTAGTTATAGTAAAATCTCCGAACTGTCCTTGATAAATTATTGGTTCTGGGGACTGTGTTATTTGTGTCATAGTTTACTCGTCAGATAGATTAATGGAATTTTTTATTCTATATATATACTCTTTAAATGATAAACCTGAATAAGGTAAGAATTATATGCCAAAATCTAATCAAAGACCAAATAAAAATAAGTCTAAACCTGATAATATACACCTGAAACCAATTGAAATTGATGAGACTATTGTATCAGGAAAAACATCTAAACTGAATGGTAGAGAAAATTTAGGTAGAACTGCGCCTATTGAAGATTTTTTACAGCATATTGATGCTTTTGAAGAGATAGTAAAAGATAATGATGAAGAAGAAAAAAATCGGAGGGAAGTTTTTGAACAAAAATTAGAAGAAGTTTTCGGCACTACAAATTTAGAAGTTAATCGAAGTAATTTAAAAAAGTATTTAAAATATCTGAAGAAAAATCTAAAAATTCCTTGTTTAGTTAAAGGTATGGAAGAGTTTGAATGGGAAGAATATTATACGATGGGTCCAGGAAGTACAAAAGAATATAAAAAGCTCAAAAAGACACAACCATCTTACACAGATAAGTTTAATCTTTTAAATTTAGACCAGAAATTAGACGTCGAAGATGGAATTTTAGGTGTGTTAGAACGTACTACAGATAATTTAAAGTTTACATTGCCATTGGTTGATTTAGAAGCGGTTGCAGAAAACTCTGTTAATGCTCAATTATTAGAAGATTATGCGATGTGGTTTTTTCGTTATTGATAAGTGGTGAAATAATTATAGTAGTCCACACATTGGTTGTGGCAAAATTCCATACTTAAAAACTTTGGAAAAGTTGAATATTCAAATATCGGTAACAAAAACTTTAAATAACTTAACTATTTTTAAATAACTACAAAGATGAGCAAATTGTCTGATGAAGTTTTGGGCTAGTTACCAAATATCTTTAACAGGGTTTTTCCCGAGGCATCGGAACAAATTTTGTACAATTTATCCAGGATTATGCTTCGGATTTTGAGTATTAATTATCATTAAATGTTAATTAGAATTATATCAAATTATGATCAGTTGCTCTATGCCCAAATATTGCTGATATTTTTCCGGGATTTTGCTGCTGTAAATACTTAAATATTTTTTATGGTATTTGCAGTATTTCGACATCTTTTCAAGATGAATAAATTCTGGGTTTTGATAGTCTAAGGTACCAGAATAAGTCGACTTTTCTTTTTTATTAGTAAAGTAAAATTTCTCTTTTTTTATCTGTTGTTTCTCAACCATAACTTAAAATATATCCTCATAGCAGATGATATTGTTAATCATAAATATTGCTTGCTTTATGAGTTATATGTGTAGTTGCTATTTAGCCAATTTATCCTCTATAACTTTTGTTTTATTTCACTAATTAATCATTTTTAGTAGGATTATTGGTACTGTACTATTGCAAGATTATATGTAATTTATTCCTAATTTTAAGGTTTTAATAAAATAGCGATCGCTCCAAATAATAATTACAGAATTTAACTCAGATTATATGATAAAGTTTTTGCTGCCTAGTTCAGAATAATATTTAATAACTTGGCAGCTACAATTCTGATATTGATAAATTCCCCCCCTTCTTAGACTATTTTTTATAATGTTATTAGAGTCATATTTTAGACAATTTATTTTCATGATTGGGCGGGGGTATACGTCAATTAAAATTTTCTACTTCATTAGAAATCATCCCGCAGTGATGAAACACCAAAAAAAGATATTATTTTTACTATTATATCTGTTATGATTTACTTGGGATTGCTACATATATTAGAGCTTACAGTAGGTTGCAGATTAATGTGATACAAATGAGAAGGTAAATATTGTTTTACTTGTTCCCTATTCACCACTATTTTGTCAATTTTCATGCTGATGGGTTAAAACTAAGTTGAGAAGAAAAGAGCGTAAAGTATACAAGGGAAAAAATTTAATTTAATAAGTGACCCATTTTTCAAGATGTCTACTGGTTCCTATTCAAGATAAAATTTTCTTATGGAAGGTAAATTTTTTGTCTAGTTTTGAGTTAAGATATTTACATAAATAATATTTGATAATTATAAAGTGAATAATGGAAGCTTTTAATCCAATTTCTCCCCAATGGACTAACTCAGCAATTCATGGGTTTGGTTTCTGTTGTCCTAAATGTGGGGCAAGCACAATGGAGGCACAAGCTGTATGGATAAATCGGCGATCGCCTGTATATACAGAAAATAGTCGTCGCAAATGGCAAGAATTTTATTATTGTCATTGTAATACTAGTTGGTGGGCTTGGAGTAGCGATCGCCCACCTTCTAAGTACGCTCGTAGTAACAAAGATGATGATATGAATTATTTTGATTAAAGTAATAATTTAAAACTGTTTCGGTCTAGTTTATTGGATAGATCTCTTAGGTTGTAGTCTCCCCTCTTGAGTAATTCAATAAATTCTTTTATCATCTTCGTTTCTGACTTTTGTTATACTTCTTTCTAATATTTTTTCAGTTCAGATAAAAATTCTTTTTAAAAGAATATTATGCTTTATTCCTGATTAATATTGGATTTCAAGTAATTAAACTACTTAGGCATATAAAAGTATATGTCAAATTTTAAGACAGATTACTAAAAATTAGGTAATATAAGAGATAGGCAACTAGATCTGTTTTCCTTTGGCATTTTCCCAAGCCTAGGTCTTACAATCTAACAACTCTGAAATTTTTAGCTAAGTTGAAAAATCACTTCCCAGAAGTTATCACTCTGAAAATTCACCAAAAAACTAGCTTGAATTACCAAAAAACTAGCTTGAAAGCCTCACCTTTCTACGGTAATTTTTTGGTTATTCTTATTATGTTATCATTTTGTGAGTTACAAATCCATTTTATTTTATGAAAGCGAGATTTAAGTGCCGTATATATCCAACATTGGGACAAAAATACCGAGAGCGCAAAAGGAGCAAATGGTTGTGTCCGTCTTGTTGGAAATAATAGTTTAGCAAAAAAAGTGAAAAGTATCAATCAAAACAGAAAAAACCTGTTAGCTCCCTTGCTATACAAACAGTTTATTACTCAAGCGAAAAAAAACTCAAGAAGTGAGAGAGGTTAGAGTGGTTATTAGAGGTTTCTGAGTGCTCTTTAGCTATAGCAGCAATTTTTAAACTATCTATTATCCAAGCTGATAAAAATTGATTTTGTACCGACGCCTTTATCTAACATCCCTAGGTAAGAGAAAGGGTAACCAACCCCTATCCTCTCGGTGAGAGAGGAGCAAGAGGGTTGGGTAATTTAAAACCAGAAAGTTACGGGCAAACTTAAAGGTTTACAAAGTAGAATGGGTTTGTTCATCCCTTGGCTTGGGGACGATAGCGAGGGCCATTTTAGATAAACGGGACTTACCCAAAGGCACTAAATGCTGATTATTATAGATGTCAAATTAGTTCTATCAAACTCAATAATAATTGATAAAAACTATGACAAAATTAGATACTGCTAATAGAGAAAAAGCCTTACTATTCAGGGAACTACAAACTCATTTATGCGATCGCTGGCAAAATATAGATTTACCTGACCAGGGTGACTCGGATATTTTGATTATCCCTTCTGTAAGCCTAGACCAACGAGAGTTGCTAAAAATACAGGGTGCTCACAATTACGAAGAACGACATCTATTTTCTTTAATACGTCTGCGTAACCCCCGCACCCGATTAATTTATGTTACTTCTGAACCTCTACATCCCAGCATTATTGACTACTATTTGCAACTATTACCAGGAATTCCTTTTTCTCACGCTCGCGATCGCTTGCTCCTATTTGCTACTTATGATGCTTCTAGCAGGCCTCTAACTGAAAAAATTTTAGAACGCCCCCGTCTCATTGAGCGTATTCATCTGGCGTTGCGTCAGGAAAAATCTTACATGGTTTGTTATAATTGTACTCCACTTGAACGAGAATTGTCTGTGCACTTAGGTATTCCTCTATTAGGGACAGACCCAGATTTGAGTTATTGGGGTACTAAAAGTGGTAGTAGACAAATCTTTACTGAATGTAATATTCCTCATCCTGATGGTAGTGAGTTAGTTTGGAATGTTGATGATTTGGCATTAGTAACATCCCAGTTGTGGGAACGGCAACCTCACCTCCAACGGATAGTTATTAAGTTGAATGAGGGTTTTTCAGGAGAAGGTAATGCCCTGTTAGATTTACAACCACTACAAAAAGTCGGGAAGAGTGATAGGGTGAAAGCTATACTTAATAGTTTTAGGACACTGCGGTTTCAGTCTGTTGATGAAACTTGGGAAAATTTTAGTAAGCGCATTTTTGAACTAGGGGCAATAGCAGAAGCTTTTATAGAGGGAGATGTGAAGCGATCGCCCAGTGTGCAAGCTCGAATTACACCTAAAGGTGAAGTTGAAATTATCTCTACCCATGACCAAATTTTGGGGGGACCTGATGGGCAAATTTTTATCGGTTGTCGTTTTCCTGCTGATGAAGCTTACCGATTAAATTTACAAAATTTAGGTATAAAAATCGGAAAAGTTTTGGCGAGAAAAGGTGCTTTGGATAAGTTTGGAGTAGATTTTATCGCTGTAAATAAAGGTACAAATAAATCGCCAAAATGGGATTTATTTGCGATTGAAATTAACTTACGTCGGGGTGGTACAACTCATCCATTTATGACATTAAAGTTATTAACAAATGGAAGTTATGATTATGAAACTGGTTTATTTTATAGTCAGCACGGGCCTGCAAAATTTTACAAAGCTACGGACAATTTACAAAAAATTTGTTATCGGGGTTTATTGCCTAATGATTTAATGGATATTGTGGCTTTTAATAGATTACATTTTGATAGTAGTACTGAAACAGGAACGTTATTTCATATGATGGGTTGTTTATCACAATTTGGCAAATTAGGCTTAACAAGTATTGGTAATTCTCCTAAACAAGCAGAGGAAGTTTATCAGAAAGTTGTTGATACTTTAGATAATGAAACTGTAGGAAATAATAAGAGTTGGGGATTACCCACAACTAATACTATTTCTTGGAATAGTTCAATTTAATTTATTATTACTAAGCTTGAGTTTTTTCTTTCGAGATGCTGAACTAACAGGAAACATGGATGTTAATAGGCATTTCATGGAAGTCAAAAGTTAACCACCTCCTTGGGGATAAATAAATAAGATTTATTCTGAACAAAACTTTGACTCCCTAAGTAGTCTCAGGAAATTATTTGACATCTAAACTAAAGTTTAAAACTATTCGTAAAGTTCTTTTTTTTTGCCCTTGGTATAATAGGTGGTAAATCCTAGGTTAATGTAGAGTTTATAGATGAAAAAAAGTTGGTCTGAAACTGCGTCACTTACCACCTAATACCTGGTCCTGTTTGTCTGAAATTTTAATATTGTTTTTGGGTATAATATATTGTCTGCCCCAAGGCTTCAAAAAAGAAATAATAAATATAAAAACTAGGCTCAAAATTTGAATTGCTCCGCCAATAATTATAGCTTTAGTATCAAACATAAATAGAGGATTACTTAATGCTTTTAACCTTTCATGATCAGCAATATCAGTCATAGCATTAGTCCAAGGACTTAACCAAAATGTTCCAAAGGTTATTAATATACTAGTAATAATCCACTTAGTAATTACCCAATAAAATTTAAAAAAACCCCAAACTGTTAACCAGCAAAGTAAGGCTCCAGTCATTAAAGTAGTATTAGCTGCTGGAACAACTACCCAGTCATCTAATAATTTTACAACAGAGTTAATTCCGTAAAGTTGATCACCGTTAGTAGTATTAAAATTACTAACCACAATAATTAATATCGAAAGGGCAGTACCAAACCAAATTGCTCCAGAAATAACATGAGCAGATATGAGCCAATTTTTTTGGTTTACCGTTAGTCTAATTTCTGACTTCTGCTTCTTTTTTTCCTTGGCTATGACTGACTGATTAGTCATAATTGATCTCCTGATTATATTTATTAATTTATGATAGCTATTCCTCCTATTTTAACCCAAAAACTACGATTTTTTTCTTCAGAACATTTATAATCAGTAGTTACAAATATACCATCATATATAGTAGGAGTCAAGGGTAGTAAACCATGAAAATAGTGTATAATTTAGGTAGGTACCTAAGTTATAATCATAACTAATGGAAAACAATATAGAAATTCATAAGCTTCTATATAATAGATTTATTGGGAATTAAGAAAAAAAACACCTAAAACCTTTATCAGTTCAGGTTTAAGGGTTATTTCATTACTTACAATCCTAAAAACCTTACAGAGTAAGCTTTTGAGCATTTAAAATTTTCCTACACCCTATTATATCAATTATCACAAATTTTGCTGTACTTAAATTTAATATATCTAAGTACTATTTATTAGGGTAATTTCATTGTTGACCAACCTATATTGTTTCTCTGGTTATTTTGACTAGCCGTTAAGGGCAGTATTACTTTTGATAATATTTTCTGAACTGAACCTGTCAAGAACGAGGATCGTTTAATCTCATGTATCTTTAGAATATCTACTGTGAAAAAAAATTAGGAAATTAAAAATTGAGAGGAATTGATGTGAGAAAAGCATTCTTATTGTAGCTAATTAATAGGACTTGAAACACCGAACCAGTATTACTGGCATTTATGCTGATGACTTTGTTATCCTATTCTGTGGAAGTATATTGAAACCATCGGACTTGATAGAGGTAGACCTCATAATACCTAAGTTTGAAGGTGGTGACAACACATATAAAAACAAACACGACACTAAAACAGTCTTAGATAGCAAAACATATCAAAAACCAAAATTACAGGATCTACCTGAGAGATGTATATGGGTAAATGATATGTTAATACTAGAATAAGAAGGATGTACCTATGACAAATGATCTCTAAGAGAGAAGCCGTGTGAGGTAAAAATCTCACGCACAGTTTTGCGCGCGAGTCGGGTAAGGTGACTTACCTGGCGGATGTTTGACAAATTGTATGGTAGTCAGATACAAGGAAGAAAGAATGCAAAATGTTGAGAAAAAAATTTTAAAAAGGTACTTTTGTTTAACCGGATTTTGTACTATACTAAGTTAATAAGATAATACAACAAGATATTATACCAATTTACTATAAGTGAACTTTTGCCTTTTCATATTTAACTGTAAATTATGCCAATAAAAACCAACCCAATAGCTAGCCTAATTCTCAGCTTATTTTCCCTGGCTCCAGCTATTACACCAACTTTAGCCGCGCTACCCTCTACCCCAGATCAAGAAGAAACCTGCGAAATTTTAGTTATCGGTGGTGGGTTAGCAGGAGCTGCAACCGCCTATGAAGCATTATTAGCAGGGCGCACCGTTTGTATGACTGAAATCACTGACTGGGTAGGCGGTCAAATTTCCTCTCAAGGCACCTCTGCTCTTGACGAACGCGGAACTCAACGCAGTCTTCTATTTTATCCCCGTGGTTATCTAGAGTTACGCGAACGCATTAAAGAAAAATATGGTAGATTAAACCCTGGCAACTGTTGGGTAAGTGTTTCCTGTTTTATGCCTTACGATGGTCACGCTATCCTATTCCAGATGTTAGAAAATGCTGCCAAAAAAGGTGGCGGTACATTAAAATGGTTTCCCAATACTGTTATCAAACAATTAGACATTTCTCAGAACCAAATTAATAAGGCGATCGCTATCCAACATCAACCAGCAGATGATACCCCACCCATAAACATTGAACCTCTATCTCAAATTATCGAAGATGCCTACCTTTACGAAAATTCAGCAAGATTTGATAAAACTATAATTCAGTTTGTACCTCAACCATCTTCAGAAAAAACAGGTGGTGCAGACTGGTACGTTGTTGAAGCAACTGAAACCGGAGAAGTTATTGCTCTGGCAGATGTTCCCTACCGTCTGGGTATCGATCCCCAAACCTACGTTAACCCCTCATCTCCTATTGATACCACAGACCCCTACTGCACTCAAGGTTTCACTTACACTTTTGCGATGGAGGCGACTAAAACACCTCAAGCCCATGTCAAACCGCCATTTTATTCTCAGTATTCCCCCTACTATAGTTATGAATTATCTAGATTAGCTAATTTCAACCTAGTTTTCAGCTATAGACAAATTTGGTCGACGAAACCAGACGCACCTCAACCAGGTAACTACAGAAAACGAACTATTTATCCCGGTGATATTTCCATGCAAAATTGGACTTGGGGTAATGACTACCGCCCTGGAAACAAGGATGATAATTTAATTTACAGTCGAGGGCAACTACAAGCTACAGGTCAACTACAACCGGGAGGCTGGATGGGCGGCTTGCGTACTGAAGCCCTCCGTCGAGGTGAGGAAAATGCTCTTGGTTATTTTTATTGGTTAGTTGAAGGTACTACTGACTCCCAGTTAGGAGAAGGAGTGAAGCAAAAATATCCAAATTATCGTTTATTGAGTGGGTTTGATACACCGATGGGAACAGCCCATGGGTTATCAAAATATCCTTATATTCGAGAAGGACGACGCATTATTGGTCGTGTTGGAAAAACTCATCCAAGAGGTTTTACAGTGGTGGAGGTTGATATTGCTAAAAAGAATTTTCGGGATGATTTTTATCAAAAAAATTTAAGGTCAGATGAGTTTAATTATCTTTGGGGAATAGTTGGTGGTTTTGTACCTAAAAATTCAAAAATTAATTCAGTAGAAAAAATCCCTCAACGAGCAAGGGCAACTGTTTTTCCTGATAGTGTAGGAATTGGTCATTATGCCATAGATTTTCATCCTTGCATGACAAAAAGCCCGCCAGAAGTACCAAATAATTCTGAACGAAAAGACATTAGGAAAGGTCAGGGTGCTACCTATCCTTTTCAAATACCTTTACGAGCAATGATCCCGCAAAGAATTAATAATTTATTAGTAGCTGGAAAGAGTATTGCAACAAGTTATATTGCTGCTGCTGCCTATCGAGTTCATTCTTTTGAATGGTCTGTTGGAGCTGCTGCTGGTACAACAATTGATTTTGCTTTAGAAAGAGGTATTTTTCCTTATGAATTAATTGATGATATGCCTTCTAAAGAATGGGAATTAGAAATATTACAAGGTGATTTAAATAAAAATGGGAATCACACAGCTTTTCCTGAAACTTCTATTTTTAATAATTCTTGGAATGAATGGAAATAGAATTAAAGATGAGTTATTTGTGTTGAGTATAACATCCAAGAAATATACTTTTATATCAAGTGTGAAAAAAGAATGCTTAAGTTGGCTGACAGTTCAATTATTAAGTAATTAACACTTCCACGATAACTTTATTTAATAATTAGTACTCTAAAAGCGTGTTAATTTTATAAATTTTGTGGGGACTCCTTTATGCAACATCCCTACTCTTCCACTATACTAGAGGGTTTAGGGACGGGTATATAACTCCAGAAAGTGTAACAAACACTTCTGGAGTTGGTATGAGGGAGTAGAGCAAGAAATAAGCTAAATATATTAATTCTATTGATTGTACAAAATTAATCACCAAATCTGATATAATAGTAAACTAATCTAATAAGATATTTGACTATTGTTTGCGTTTCACCAAATACAAACTAATAGCAGTAACTACTAGTAAACACAAGCTAGAAACAGCTTCAGAATTTGCTAAAGTAAAAATCTTACTTCCAAGCTTCCAAAACATTTTTTTCTCCTACAAAAATCAATTCAAATAGGGTTACTTTTATATCAGCAAAATACTCTTAATTGGTCAATGATTTTTCTGTGTTTTTTGCTGTATTTTTATTTAATATTTTTAAATATTAAATTAGTTTTGGTAAACTCAAAGGTTAAGTAAGTCGGTGTTGAAATTGGTTGCTATGTAACAAAATGTAAATTAACCTCAAACTAACTCTGTAGAGGAGCTTGAAGTCAGTATACAAATATTAATATAGCTAAGTTTTTTTCATGCCTACCTACTTATCTCAAACATTTTATTTAAAACTATTAGAAAGACAGGAATATACATCTTAAAGGTATAGTAATCCTAAATCATTTTATCCTAGGAGTAAAGTTATTGATAATTTTGCTGGAAAATATATAATTAATTTTGTTGAGGCAGTTATATTAGTTTGAATGCCCCTTTTTTTAAATTAAGTCAAATTGGGAAAAACATTTACTAGAAATATTGATAGCTATACTCAAGTTACTTGAAAAATCAATTTTATCCCATTCTTGTAGTTGACAACAAGCTGCACAAAATATCTACAAACCAAACTGTTATACCAATAAAAAAAAGAATGGTACGATATATACAAATAAATTTTCTATAAATACTTATAATTCATACAAAAAAACTTAATTAAATTAACTTAAGATTATTACTTATCTTTATTCTTTAGTAATTTTAATTACATAAGGATAGTATTTATTTCTTTGGTAAGAACCTATCCAAATGTCATAAGTACCTGAAAACCATTGACCTGTAATTCCTGGATTTTTTCCCTCGAAGTCATCATTACACCAACTACCTCCAGGACCTCTAATAACTAAAGTTGTATCTTCACTACTTTGAACCTCAAGTTTCAGAGATTTAAAAAAGCCATTTAAAACTAATCTATGATCTGGTTCTCTATCAATAAAACCTACACATGGTCCTGTTACAGTATTTTCTCTACCTGTTTTTTCTTTTGCAGATATAGGTCCTCCACTTAACCCTCTGATAATCATTCGGTTTAGAGTAGACTTTGGATACAAGTTAACATCTTCAAATATAGGTGTCAATTGTAAATTTTGGGATAAAACTGGGGTGATTTTCTGCATTCCTGCTGATGAAAACAATACTCCTAAAAATAATATCGTTTTTTTGTATTTATTTATATTCATTGTAGAGTGCTGTTTTCTCATAAAAAATGTTAAAAAAGTTATAGGGGAAAATATAAATCACATATTTTGCTGTTTCACTTGAATATTTTTAATTTTCCCTTTCTTTTTTTTAGTACATCAAGTTTTTATTTAAGATGGCTTACCAAAAATTTCTCTTTTTATATTTTCAATTTTATCCAATAATTCTTGTCGATTAGATCTCTTGAGTAAATAACGGTAAACAAACCAGACTAAATATATAACGCCAATTAATTCAAAAATAATTGATAGAATAGGAATTCCATCTAAAGCTTCTATAACAACAGCCATGAACGTAAAAGTTAATATTACTAAGGCTAACCAACCAAATAATTTAAGCTGACCTTGGTATTGTTGATATAATTGATTAATATAGTCAGGAAAGTTAAAAAAGATATTAATAAATTGCTCTTTAATCTTATTGGGTTGTTCAACCTCTACTGTTTGGTTGGTTACTGTATCTACAGGTTTTTGGTCATCTAAAATGGAAGTTTCAACCTGAGTAGCTACTTTTTGTTCTCTGGTTTCTGCATCAGTAGCAGTAGGAGTAGTTGCCACTGGAGTTGTAATTTGGCTCTGTGTTTCTTGAGTCTCTACTGAAGTATTCTCAGTTACATCAGTAGCAGTGGAAGTAGTTGCCACTGGAGTTGTAATTTGGCTCTGTGTTTCTTGAGTCTCTACTGAAGTATTCTCAGTTACATCAGTAGCAGTAGGAGTAGTTGCCACTGGAGTTGTAATTTGGCTCTGTGTTTCTTGAGTCCCTACTGAAGTATTCTCAGTTACATCAGTAGCAGTAGGAGTAGTTGCCACTGGAGTTGTAATTTGGCTCTGTGTTTCTTGAGTCTCTACTGAAGTATTCTCAGTTACATCAGTAGCAGTAGGAGTAGTTGCCACTGGAGTTGTAATTTGGCTCTGTGTTTCTTGAGTCTCTACTGAAGTATTCTCAGTTACATCAGTAGCAGTAGGAGTAGTTGCCACTGGAGTTGTAATTTGGCTCTGTGTTTCTTGAGTCCCTACTGAAGTATTCTCAGTTACATCAGTAGCAGTAGGAGTAGTTGCCACTGGAGTTGTAATTTGGCTCTGTGTTTCTTGAGTCCCTACTGAAGTATTCTCAGTTACATCAGTAGCGGTAGGAGTAGTTGCCACTGGAGTTGCAGTTTGTCCTTTTTTAGGTGGTTTTGTTGTCTGAGTTTGTTCTTTTGATAAAGCAGGAGATTTTGGAGTTGTTGTTTTTAGCAAAACATTACCTTCACCTTTACTCTTGTGAGGAGTAGTTTCTGCTTTCTTCGTGTCCTCAATCTTCGTGTCCTCAATTTCCTGACCTATAGATTTTTTGAAGCGTAATATATCAAAGCCCTTTTGATGCAGCAGTAACCAGGACTCAATTAAATCTGGCCCTTGCATTGCACCTGTCAAGGATGCTCTTAGCGATCGCATAACAACGCCTTTCTTCACATGAACCTTCTGAGTCACCTTTTTAATAGTTTGCTTTACATCAGCTACTAGTAGAGGTGCATCAGCATTTATTATTTCTAGAATAGAATTAATAGATTTAACAGAATCTTCATTCTGCATTTGCGTTTTGGCATCTTCATTCAGTTCTACAGTAGGAAAAAAGAATAACTCACTCATTTCCACTGCATCTGTGAGGCGAGTCAAACTTGGTCTTATTAATGTTACTAGTTGTTCTAACCAAGAGCGATCGCCCTCTGGATCCAATTCATATCCTGCTTTTTGCCAAATGGGAATTAATTTATCTGTCAGTTGTTTTACTGGTAGATTATGTAAATATTGACTACTTATCCAATCCAACTTATCCCAATCAAACTTAGCTCCTGCTTTATTCACCCTTTCAAAACTAAAGTTTTGTCCTGCCTGTGCTAAAGTAAATATTTCTTCCGTTGCATCTGGAGGCGTCCACCCCAGCAAACACATATAATTTGCCAGTGCTTCAGGAGTAAAACCCAATTCTTGAAAATCAGAAATTGAAGTTACTCCATCTCGTTTTGACAATTTTCGTCCTTCTTTATTGAGAATTAGAGGTGTATGGCCAAATTCCGGTATTTTCCCCCCTAAGGCTTCATAAAGTAATATTTGTTTAGCTGTATTAGCAATATGGTCTTCACCTCGAATCACATGGGTAATTTCCATATCCATATCATCTACTACCACCGCCATATTATAAAGGGGTTGTCCTACCTCATCTCCTCCTGCCGCACGAGAAATAACCATATCTCCACCTAGGTCGCTTCCCTTCCAGGTGACTTTCCCGCGGACCATATCATTCCAAGTAATTATTTGATCATCATCTATTCTAAAGCGAATTACTGCTTGCCTTCCTTCAGCTTCAAAAGCTTTTTTTTCCAGATCTGTGAGGTTTCGGTGGCGGTTATCGTAGCGAGGTGCTTCTTTTCTGGCTTTCTGAGCTTCCCGCATTTCCTCTAGTTCTGCTGCTGTACAATAGCAGCGATAAGCTAATCCTTTGTCTAATAAACTTTGAGTTGCCTTCTGGTATAGTTCATAACGTTGGCACTGATAGAATGGTCCTTCATCCCATTCTAATCCTAGCCAGCTCAGTCCCTCCAAAATATTGTCTGTATACTCTGGACGTGATCGCTCTTGATCTGTATCTTCTATTCTTAGGATAAATTTTCCCTTCTGATTTCGTGCAAATAACCAGTTAAATACAGCAGTTCTGGCTGTACCTATATGTAAGTTTCCTGTTGGACTTGGGGCCAGACGAACTCTAACACTCATATTAATTTATATTTTAGTTTTTTTGTTTTTAGGTTTTATTCTAACTTCTGGTTAAAGGTCGAGAATATTATTAATCCAAATTTAGTTCAGATCAGACCAAAACTATTATGGTATTGAAGTACTTAGACGAGTTTTTTCAGATTACAGAACTACAAAAAAATCCTAACTGAACCGTACTTAAATATATAATTTACCATAGTCAGTATAAATCTCTAATTTTGACTTAATTAATTCTAATACTAAATTAACTTGATATTTTCATCATAAAATTTAGGCTTTTATCAGTCAAAAAGCTCTATTAATTAGGTTTATGAAATTATTAATAGTATTCAGTTATTCATTGATTATACGGGACTGACGGGGCTCGAACCCGCAACTTCTGCCGTGACAGGGCAGTGCTCTAACCAATTGAACTACAGTCCCTTTCCGTATGCCATATATGATTATTACTCTTTCTACTTGATTTGTCAAGCATTTATCCAATTTTTTTTCAATATTCCTGTTTCCTTGAGCCACAACCTTTACCCGACAAAACTTTGAAAGTTTTTTTCTTGAGGTATTTTGAGATATCCTCCAATGTCTTTCTTAGATTTTTGACTTTTAACTTCCCTCCCCAGAAAGACTATGCTTTATCAACATTTTTCTTCACATAGACAAATTGACAAAATACATAATTTATGCATGACACTTTAAAATGTTTTGGTCACAACTAGATACTAATAACTAATAACTGATAACCAAAATGGTTTTTGACTTGAACAGCTAGAGTTTAGTGCTGAAAATGAGAAATTGAGTCAATTGTAAGGGGTTAAAATTATTATCGCTGACTAGGATGAGCGATCGCCGACCATCTGCCAATCTTGGGCCAAAGGTCATTCCTTCAATATTGTCTGAGATTAATTCTAGATTACTCAAATCTAATAATAATTCTTTTTGTGCTGGAGAAATAGGAGTTAAATGAGTATTTAAGCTATTAATTTTTTGAATATTATCTGCATTTGACAGATCAACTTGAAATAGTTTAATCACATTTCCAGTATCTAGAGAAAAAGATCTTTCTAGACTTAAAAGATGAGTATCATCTAACGCCATTAATTCTACTAAGCCATTAATCTTTAAAACACCTGAATTATTAGATTTAGAAGTAATAGGTTCTGTGATATATAAAAACTCTTTTTCTGGCTTACCTTTAATTAAATCATACTGTAAAATTCTACAAGGACTACCAGTGGAAACATTTGCTTTTACACCATCTTGAATTAAAGCATTTTCTGTAGCAGTGAAGAGGTATTTTTTGTTAGGAGTAATAGTTAAATTTTCTAAGGCTAGATTATTTCTGATTCCACTTTTAGCTTGTATCAGAAACTTTTTGGGAATTGGTAAATTTTGTAGTTGTTTACCTGCTAAAGAAAATTCTCTAATAAATGGTTGTATTTGACGTTTTCTATCTCCTTCAGAAGATATAAATAAACTCTCTCCAGTCAAAGCAATTCCTTCTGTATCAATACTTAAAGAGGGAAATGGTTGGCTATTTTCATTTAATAAAGTTGTAACATCTATAAAAGTTACAGTTTCCTCCGAAATTTTATTTATATCTAGGTCAATTTTAAGAGTATAAAATCGCGCTGCTGCTTTCCTACTACGGTCATCAGAAATAGCATAATAAATTTGTTTATCTTGATTGTAGGTTATGCCAGAAAGTCCACCTACTTCTGTATTTTTAAATTTTAAACCTGTGGGAAAATTCACCTCTCCTAAAAAAGTTATTTTAGGAATATTTGCTTGAGTCATTGATTTAATCAATATGGCTGTAATTAGAAGAATAACCAAACAAGTAACTAAGGTAGAAATTAAATATTTATATCTTTGATTTTTAGGATTTTTCATAATTTCATATAAATAGCATAAAAGTTTGATATAAACTCTATAGTTTATCTCAAAATTGCTATACATAATAGGAACATAAATTTTGAAAAAAAATGGGATAAATCATAAATATAGCTGTCTTAAATTTCTTCAATTAATTATAAATGTAAGAGTTTTACCATTTAGGCCTTGTCAATCATTTGCTAGAGCTAATACTGTATATTTACTTATCCTTTACTTCCTATTTCCTAGTTCCTGTTCTAAAAATTTTGACAACCATTCTTTAACATAATAAGTAGCATAACAATCATCTTCATTGTAAATAATAATTGCGTCTAATAAAGAGCGATCGCCTGTTGCTAACCATTGATCATACCAGCAAACAGATTGAGCGCCATTAGCTTCAGGATTTCGCCATTCAAAACCTAACCAACGGGCAATATTTTTCAAGGCATAGCTTTCTATAGGTAGTGTAATAGTTTGAGTAATAATTTTATGAATATCCACAAATCTTTTCAACAATGGTTTCCACTTATATGTTGGAGTATTATAGAGTTTAGCTAATTTTTTGACAGTTTGAATTTCATATTCACAGAAGTGATAAATTGGAGCGATAGGATACTTCCAAACTAAGTCTAAAAATTGATGCCAAATCAATTCTTCATCTAAAGGATTTTCTGCTAAATGAACATAAAATTTTTCTGTATTGTAACGTTTATTAACTACTAAAACACCATGTAAATAATCCAAATTAATTTCTGGTTGAGCCTCAATATCAAAGTACAATTCAACAGGAGCATTTACTAACTTAGTTAATTTATAATCAGTAATTGATAAAGCTGGAATCTCTAGTTGTTTTGTGAATTTTTCATTTCTTAAAATAACTTTATTTTCTCGTACTGATTGAGCTTGTTGCACAACTTCTATTGCGACTCCATCAGCAAATTCTGGGTAACTTTCTAAATCATTAGGATTCGTTTGACTTAAAGATTCTAAAGTTGTTAAATTCAATCTCTTCAAAACAGCATATCTATTAGAGGTAACTCCTGGTAAAAGAGATAAATGTTTTTCAGTTTTAGCAACAGCATGACAGGTATTATACCAAGCACAAAGACTACATTTTTGACGAGAGATAAAAACTTCTGGTTCTAGAGAATTTTGCAACATAAAAATTAACTCAGAAATAGCTTGCTGCATTGCCTGAATTCTCTGTTGTAAATTAACTTTGTATAATCCTTTATTTCGGAGAATTAAATAAGCAAATTCTGGCCAAGTTTTTTGAATGCTAGCTAATATTTGAGCATGGAAAGTAGTAACTATTTGATATTCTAATTTCGGACGTTTACTTAATTTAATATCCGTGGGAATATAAATCCAATTCCCGAAGCTAGAAGAACCAGGATATTTAATTAATAAATCTGGATAGCTAACAAAATTAGTCGATAGAAAATTATCTGTCTGAACTTGATTTTCTAGGGATGATTCTATGGCAGATTTCTGAATCATTAATACTCCCTGATAAATCACATCAACACCTGATGCCATTAATAGTTTTGTAGCTTTTGCCCCAGCAATAAAATTTCCCTGAGGATAATCCGGTTTTTGATAATTATAATTACCGACTATACTAGACCTAAATGCAGAACTATCTTTAATTAATTTCAGTCGAAAATCACTAGGAGATTCTTGTTGTCTAAAATCTCCATAAACATCTAAAAATACTTTTCTAGAACAGCGTTGATAAGAAAGTAGCTGAGAGTCAGTGATAAACATGAATTATTTAGTTCATAAGTCAGGGGCTTAACGGCAGTTAAAAATCTACAGTAAAACAAATAAATATTTATTCTATTTACTTCAACCCACTAGTAGAATAAAAATAAAATTACACCAAAAAGAGAAAAAATAATAAGTATTTATAATTACAAAACTGTCAAATATAAAAAAATTACAAAATTTATCTCTAACTTACTGCTTTACAGTGTTTTATATTTTCAGACTCAGGGTAGTCGTAGAATTATTTATAGTTAATCAAATTCTAGCAAAAAAAATACCTAAAATATCAATTTAGCTAAAAAATTGGGTTTAAAGCTTCTTCTATAATTAAGGGACTAGTTGTTTTTTTGAATATATAAGAAATGCGGTAGGCAAAATCAGTCAATACTTGTGGATGAGTAACTACGGATGGCCTCAAAAAGTTATATATCTCTTATAGTAGACTAGGAATTTCTCCCAAGTATTTCTGAAGAAAGACTAATAGAGAGTGAAGCAGATGTACTAAAAGATTGATTGTAGCAGTTTTTATTATTTAAAAATAAAGATATTTTAGTTTCAATACAGAAGACAAAAGTTGTGGATATTATGAAAATTTTAGTAGAAAAAAAATTCACTTCTGGTATTGAAAAAAAACTAAACTTTTTGGGGAAGTGTTAAAGCAGAAAAACTATTAATAAAATTAAAAAATGAGTTAGTTAATACTAAATATAATAATTAGAAAATAAGTTAGGTAGGTTTAATAATCTTTAAAATATTAATAGAGATTTAAAAGAGTTATAACTAGTTGATAAGTTGATTATAAGTTTTGTTATGTTTTTGATTATAAGGTTTATTTTTATCTATCTAATTATTTAAATTAATTAACATTTATGATATAATTAAAGACCGTATAATTTTGCTATTTATCTTCAAAAAAATTATGGATCAGAAGATTTCTCAATTGTCAAGTTATCGACAAAACTTTCCGGCTTTAGCTAATAAAAATTATTTTAATTATGGTGGTCAAGGACCTATGCCTAAAATATCTTTAGAGGCAATTTATGATTCTTATCAAAAAGTACAAAATTTCGGACCTTTTTCTGGAAAAATTGGTAAGTGGGTGGTTAATGAAGCAGCTTTAATGCGAAGAGCGATCGCTACTGAGTTAGGAGTTTCTCCAGATACTATTGCTTTGACACCAAATGTTACTGTAGGTTGTAATATTTCACTTTGGGGTTTAAATTGGCAGGAGGGAGATCATATCTTACTTTCTGACTGTGAACATCCGGGAATTATTGCTACAATTAAGGAGATTCAAAGACGTTTTAATATAGAGGTTTCTACTTGTCCAATAATGGAAACCTTGAATAAAGGAAACCCTGTAACAGTAATTAAAGAAAATTTACGTCAGAATACAAAGTTATTGGTAATCAGTCATATTTTGTGGAATACAGGTCAGGTTTTACCATTAACTGAAATTGTTAAATTGTGCCATTCTTTATTTAAATCTCCAATTAAAGTTTTAGCTGATGCTGCTCAATCTGTAGGAGTTTTACCTTTACAATTAGCAGAAACAGAGGTAGATTTTTATGCTTTTACTGGTCATAAATGGTGGTGCGGACCAGAAGGTTTAGGGGGACTTTATGTAAGTCCTAAAGTTAGGGAAAGTTTAATTCCTACTTTTATTGGTTTGGGGAGTATTTTGAGAGATAAAGTTGATCAAATAATTGGCTGGAAACCTGATGGTAGACGTTATGAAGTTTCTACTTCTGCTTATCCTTTATATTCTGGTTTAAGGCAAGCAATAAGTCTACATAATCAATGGGGAAATGCAATAGAAAGGTATGATAGAATTCAAAGGTTAAGTAAATATTTATGGGATAATTTAATCAAAATTCCTGAAGTTAAATGTTTATCCACATCACCGCCAGAAGCTGGATTAGTTTCTTTTCAAGTAACTAATGGTAAATCACATCAAGAGTTAGTGAATTTTTTAGAAAACCAGGATATTATGGTGCGAACTATTATTAACCCAGATTGTGTGAGAGCTTCTATTCATTATTTTAGTTTAGAGGCAGAAATTGATAAATTAGTTGCAGAAATTAAAGCTTTTATTTGAATAAGTTAGTAGGGGAGTAAGGGTAGGGGGGTTGTATAAAACTTCCCTACGACATAAGAATAATTAATATTCACTTAGCTAAACAAAGAAGAAGTTTATTCTATAATAATTGGTATGACTTAATTTTGTAGATGAGATTAAATATTCAGCTCTACAAGTAAAATTTTTCCCTTGGTTGAGTTCGCTGAAAAACAAGATAAATCTCAAAGGTTAACAGTAGCTAAATTAACAAGAAGATTGCTATATTTGGAAACTGTTTATCTTGTGGGGAGTGGAGTTTTAATTTAGTTTATTAAAGAAAAATTGGGTTAACAGCGAGAGTTTTTTCGGATAGGTATGACCCAGATTTTAAGATTCATTTTTTCCGCAATATTTGGGGGGGGGGGGAAGGATTTTTATATATGGTTGATGAAGTGAGATAATTTGGTCATGGTAAATCTGACTTCAGTTCTGGAAAAATTTGTTGGCTAGTACAGTAAAGTTATCTCTAAACAGATGGCAAAAAAATTATCAAATCAAAACACATATCATCAGGACTTATCCACCGAAAAAAGCTAAACTTATCGATTTTATTATGGGTTTACTGAAAAAATGATTTAAATATATTCTTATTTCAATAAGTAGTAAAAGTTTAAAATTGACTTTTTGAATACTTGGAAAGTTGAGGAGAAAATTAGTTAGATTTTAAGAGTCTGGAATATTTGGAAGGTTGTTTAAATTTTCCCTAGCCTAATCAATAATACTATCCTCAAGATTAAAAAATAGATTGAGGGTACAGTTTCTGAAATGTAATAGAATAATTTTGCTGCGGATTTGGTATAAAATATGATAATGTATAAAAAAAAGAATATTATCTAAAACTTAGGCATGCATATCAGATGATACAGCATATGTAGTTTCACCTCCGGCGGTTTGCCTTTATATAGATATGGCAGTTCTGCCTAATATCTATTATGAATAGCTTCAAACTAACAATGTAAAATAATTTTTTTGAAATTACTGTAACGTTAAAGTTTTGAAACTATAAAATCCGAGTTCCGAGTTTTGACTTTTGATTTTGACTTCCGTGAAAAGGTATGAGTTACTGCTATAATCCTACTTGCAAAAAACCTGAAAATCCTGATCAAAATAAATTCTGCCAAAGTTGTGGTTCAAAACTAATTTTGAGAGAACATTATCGCCTCCTCAAACCAATCGGAATGGGCACATTTAGTAGAACATTTTTAGCAGTTGATGAAGATATTCCCTCAAAATCAGTATCTGTAATTAAACAATTTCTACCAATAGCTACTCCCGGTAAAAATGCAGAACAAAATATTAATGAAATAGAAAAAGCATCAATATCATTTCATAGAGAAGCTTTACAATTAGATAAACTCGGAAAACACCCTCAAATTCCTAGTTTATTAGCCTACTTTTTTGTCTCGTCTTATAAATACTTAGTCCAAGAATATATACAAGGAAAAAACTTAGCTCAAGAGTTAAAAGAACAGGGCACATTTGATGAACAAAAAATTAGAAAGTTTCTCAAAGAAATACTGCCAGTCTTACAATTTATACATAAAAATCAAGTCATTCATCGCGATATTAAACCAGAAAATATTATTCGTCGTGGCGCTGATAAAACAGGATATGGCTGGGGGGATAATTTATGTTTAGTTGGTTTTGGTTCTGCTAAAGCTATTTCCATTCACCCCACAGTCAAAACTGATACTATTATTGGCTCCCCAGAATATACAGCTCCAGAACAATTAATGGGTAAACCAGTATTTGCTAGTGATATCTACAGTCTGGGTATTGTTTGTATTCAGTTAATGACTCAATTAAACCCTTTTGACTTGCGTTACGGTGAGGAGTTTTTATGGCAACAACATTTACCTAGACCGGTGAGTAAGTCTTTGAGTAATATCATTAATAAAATGTTGCAAGTTTCCTTGTCGGAACGTTATCACTCTATAGAAGAGGTTCTGAAAGATTTAATGCAAACACTGGTAAGTTCTTGGGCAGGTTTGGAAAGGTTCGAAAGTTATGGTCATAAAGTCAGAACTTTAGCTTTTGGTATTGATGGTCAAACTGTGGTGAGTGGGGGTGAAGATAATAATATTAAGGTATGGACTTTGGGAACTGGGAACGAGCCTCAGACTTTAGGAGGTTGGATGTTTAGTCATTCCGGATGGGTGCAGGCGATCGTTTTTAGTCCGGATGGTCAGACTTTGATAAGTGGCAGTAATGATGGTACCCTAAAAATTTGGAATTTGGGTACTGGAAAGTTGGTGCGTACTTTGAAAGGTTGGTTTGGTCAAGAGTGGGGTGCTGTGCATGCGATCGCTATTAGCCAAGATGGTCAGATATTGGCAAGCGGTCATAATGACAAGACGGTAAAGGTTTGGTATCTCGCCAGTGGGAAAATGCGAGGGTTTTTGCAAGGTCATACTGCATGGGTTGAGTCTCTTGCTATTAGTCTTGATGGTAAGGTCTTGGCAAGTGGCAGTGGAGATAAGATGATTAAATTATGGGATGTTCAGACAGGAAAGTTGTTGTTCAATTTGACTGGTCATAGTGATGTAGTTCGGAGTGTGGCGATCGCTCCCGATGGTCAGATATTAGCTAGTGGCAGTAGTGACCATACTGTGAGGTTGTGGCAGTTAGGCACGGGAAATTTGTTGGGAGTATTACAGCATCCTGATGCTGTGAATAGTGTGGCTATCAGTTCTGATGGTTTGATTTTGGCAAGTGGCTGTCGGGATGGGAATTTATATTTATGGAATCCTTATACAATGGAGAAAGTAGGACTATTGAGTAAAGATACGACAGTCAATACGGTGACTTTTAGTATGGATGGTCATCTGTTGGCAGCGAGTTGTGGGGATGGAAGTTTGAGTGTTTGGCACAAGGTGAGTTAGGTTTTGGTAGGAAATTATATCTTTTAGAGGTTGCAAGTTCAGTAAAGGTGTGTTATAATCTATAATTATCGGGACGTATAGCTCAGTTGGTTAGAGCACCACGTTGACATCGTGGGGGTCACAGATTCGAGTTCTGTTACGTCCATATTTTTTATTTATATCTATATTTAGCTATCCCTGATCAGACCAAAAAGTCTGAAAGATATATGGTTGTTGGGTTAGTCTAACTAGTCTTGCTAATTTCATTAACCGAACTTACCATTACTGAACTGAAACGGCTTTTTACCCTTGAGCTAATTTTTTTGGTATTAAACAAATAAAAAAAGCCCTCCATCTGGAGAGCTTTTTTTTAACTATTTAAGTCTAGTTAGAGATTAACCTTTAATAGAAGGAGCTTCTACTGCTGCTAGATCTAGAGGGAAGTTGTGAGCGTTACGCTCGTGCATTACTTCCATTCCTAAGTTAGCGCGGTTAATGATATCTGCCCAAGTATTGATTACGCGACCGCTGGAGTCAATGATGGACTGGTTGAAGTTGAAACCGTTTAAGTTGAAGGCCATTGTGCTCACACCTAATGCTGTGAACCATATTCCTACTACTGGCCATGCTCCTAAGAAGAAGTGTAGAGAACGGCTGTTGTTGAATGAAGCATATTGGAAGATTAAACGACCGAAGTAGCCATGAGCTGCTACGATGTTATAAGTTTCTTCCTCTTGACCGAACTTGTAACCATAGTTCTGAGACTCAGTTTCAGTTGTCTCACGTACTAAGGAAGATGTTACCAAGCTTCCGTGCATTGCACTGAATAAAGAACCACCGAATACACCAGCTACTCCTAGCATGTGGAATGGGTGCATTAAGATGTTGTGCTCTGCTTGGAATACGATCATGAAGTTGAAAGTACCAGAAATTCCTAAAGGCATTCCATCAGAGAAGCTTCCTTGACCGATAGGATAGATTAAGAATACTGCTGTTGCTGCTGCTACTGGTGCAGAGTAAGCTACACAGATCCAAGGACGCATACCTAAGCGGTAAGATAATTCCCACTCACGACCCATGTAAGTAAAGA
Organism: Trichodesmium erythraeum IMS101; assembly: GCF_000014265.1. NCBI lineage: Bacteria > Bacillati > Cyanobacteriota > Cyanophyceae > Oscillatoriales > Microcoleaceae > Trichodesmium > Trichodesmium erythraeum. The sequence goes on along the minus strand of NC_008312.1, from coordinate 271,694 downwards.
TTCCGATGAGGAAGTGGAAAATTACTAGCTGGTATGGGCCACCGTTGTATAGCCACTCATCTAAGCTAGCTGCTTCCCAGATGGGATAGAAGTGTAGACCGATAGCGTTTGAGGAAGGTACTACTGCTCCGGAAATTATGTTGTTTCCGAACATTAGAGAGCCAGCGACGGGCTCACGGATACCATCAATATCTACTGGAGGTGCTGCTACAAATGCGATGATGTAACAGATAGTTGCAGTTAAGAGAGTAGGGATCATTAATACACCGAACCAACCTACATATATGCGGTTGTCTGTGCTTGTTACCCAACTACAAAACTTTTCCCATACGTTAGCGCTTTCACGCTGTTGTAATGTTGTAGTCATAATTAAGTTATGATTGCTGTTTAATATGTATGAATTTTTCAAGATACATCGGTCTTTCGGATTTGTTTTCCTTGACCGTTATAAATACTATAGCTACTTTATTTTGGTTTGTAAAGGGGTTTGAAGATAGTCTTCCTGACTTGAATTATAATTATTACTTATGAATTAATCTCCCTAGGCTCAAATATACAAATACCTTGAATTAACCTTTCACTTCAGTCAGTTATATCTATTCAGTTTTTTGGCTACAGGAAATATTAAATCAGCTTTTATACCAAATATTGAAACACATACCCCTACTTCCATCACTTTTCCCATATTTGTTCTTAAAGTATGTTTAATTTACCAAGGGCTTTCTTTTTTTTACCCTTGAGCTAATTTTTTGGGTATTAAACAAATAAAAAAAGCCCTCCATCTGGAGAGCTTTTTTTTAACTATTTAAGTCTAGTTAGAGATTAACCTTTGATAGAAGGTGCTTCTACTGCTGCTAGATCTAGAGGGAAGTTGTGAGCGTTACGCTCGTGCATTACTTCCATTCCTAAGTTAGCGCGGTTAATGATATCTGCCCAAGTATTGATTACGCGACCGCTGGAGTCAATGATGGACTGGTTGAAGTTGAAACCGTTTAAGTTGAAGGCCATTGTGCTCACACCTAATGCTGTGAACCATATTCCTACTACTGGCCATGCTCCTAAGAAGAAGTGTAGAGAACGGCTGTTGTTGAATGAAGCATATTGGAAGATTAAACGACCGAAGTAGCCATGAGCTGCTACGATGTTATAAGTTTCTTCCTCTTGACCGAACTTGTAACCATAGTTCTGAGACTCAGTTTCAGTTGTCTCACGTACTAAGGAAGATGTTACCAAGCTTCCGTGCATTGCACTGAATAAAGAACCACCGAATACACCAGCTACTCCTAGCATGTGGAATGGGTGCATTAAGATGTTGTGCTCTGCTTGGAATACGATCATGAAGTTGAAAGTACCAGAAATTCCTAAAGGCATTCCATCAGAGAAGCTTCCTTGACCGATAGGATAGATTAAGAATACTGCTGTTGCTGCTGCTACTGGTGCAGAGTAAGCTACACAGATCCAAGGACGCATACCTAAGCGGTAAGATAATTCCCACTCACGACCCATGTAAGTAAAGATTCCGATGAGGAAGTGGAAAATTACTAGCTGGTATGGGCCACCGTTGTATAGCCACTCATCTAAGCTAGCTGCTTCCCAGATGGGATAGAAGTGTAGACCGATAGCGTTTGAGGAAGGTACTACTGCTCCGGAAATTATGTTGTTTCCGAACATTAGAGAGCCAGCGACGGGCTCACGGATACCATCAATATCTACTGGAGGTGCTGCTACAAATGCGATGATGTAACAGATGGTTGCAGTTAAGAGAGTAGGGATCATTAATACACCGAACCAACCTACATATATGCGGTTGTCTGTGCTTGTTACCCAACTACAAAACTTTTCCCATACGTTAGCGCTTTCACGCTGTTGTAATGTTGTAGTCATAATTAATTTATGATTGCTGTGCTTTGTATATGAAGTTTTCAAGATGCACCGGTCTTTTGGATTTGTTTTCCTTGACCGTTATAGATACTTTAACTACTTTATTTTGGTTTGTAAAGGGGTTTGAAGATAGTCTTCCTGACTTGAATTATAATTATTACTTATGAATAAATATGGACCAAAAGCGATCGCTCAACAAGTAGGGATAATTTTTGTTAGGGATCTACATAGGGATCTACAGATGGCCGATTTTTTTATATTTTACTTAAAGTCCTGATTTTATACAGTTGCTACGGAAGGGAACTTTTTTTCTGTCTGCATAAGTTTTCCAGTCATAACCATTTTCACTCCACCCGCTGGAGCTAAAGTTAAACCGCGACGTAATGGTTTTACTTCTTGCTTCTCTGCCAATGCTAAACTGTAACGTCTTAGAATAGTTGCCAACACAATTTTCATTTCAAACATAGCAAATGCTGCTCCAATACAACGTCGGTTACCACCACCAAAAGGTAAAAATTCGTAAGAGGAGTATTGACGTTCTAAAAATCTTTCTGGTTTAAACTTCTTTGGTTCAGGATACAGATCTTCTCGGTGATGAGTTAAATAAATACAGGGAGTTAAAGCTGTTCCTGCTGGATATGTTTGACCCATTATTGTTATTGGTAATTTTGTTTTTCGTGGAGAAACTATTATTACCACTGGATAAATACGCAGGGTTTCACTACAAACAGCATTCATATAGGGTAAGTTAATAACTGTCATTGGGTTTAGATCATCCCCAAAAGTTTCTAATTCTCGTGATAGCTTCTGATAAATTTCTGGTTGATGGTGAATCCAGTAAAAAGCCCAAGATAATGACGTTGCTGTGGTTTCATGTCCCGCTATGAGTAAGGTCATCAACTCATCTCGCAATTCTATATCACTCATACCTTCCCCTTCTTCATCCCTTGCCAATAAAAGCATTGTCAAAATGTCAGAGCGTTCCGGGTCTAGTTTTTGACGACGTTCAGAAATTTCTGCACATAGTAACTCGTAAATTTCTTCCCTGTTCTTAATAAAATTTCCCCACGGACTCCAGGGACCCAAGTCTATTTGTAGAAACTGGAAAAATAACATACTTGTTTTCAAGGGAGAACTTAATGACTCGAGAAGTGACCCCAAAAGTTTCTCTAATTTAGAGTACCTTTCTCCTTCATATAAACCAAAAACAGCTTGTAATATTACTTTTAAAGATATCTCTGCAGTAAATTCTCTCATAGAAAATACCTGCCCTATCTCCCACTTGCTAGCTACTTCTTGAGCAACATTACAAATTAATTCTCCATAAGCTTGCATTCGTTTCCCATGAAAGGGAGGCATCAACAGTTTGCGTTGACGTTGGTGAGGAATATCATCTAATAACAGTAATGAATAATCTCCCAATAATGGCTGCGCTAATTTATTACTCGAGCCACAATCAAATTTTTTGGGGTTAGCCTTGAAAATTTCCTCAATAGCCTTTGGATGGCTGATAAATACAATTGGATAGTTCAATTTTACTTCAAATGTGTCGCCATATTCCCTCGCACATTTTTCCATAAATTTTATGGGTTTAGCTGTCCACTGTAGAATTTGAGTTAAAGCCGGAGATTTTGGACCTGGTAATTTTATCATTATTATGTTCTTAACTTAGCTATCTTTTAGATATTCTAATTAACCCAGACTTATTACTACCTCAAGTACAAGGAAATAATGGCATCCATGGGTTATCAATGTTAATTTGAGGTATAAATAATATTATACAAGAAAATTGCTACGACTGCAACAGCCCCAAAACCAACAACAGTTAAATATTTTTGTGATTTTTTTCCCACATTTTGGAGAAGTTTGACCTCATTTTGAAGTCTACGGTCAGACACTAGCAAATATCAGATCAAGGAAGCGATCGCTTCACCAAGTAACTTTACTGGCGTATATCAAAGTCTCTTTTAACCTGACATTTACTTAAGGCTACAAGTAACAGGCGGCAAAGCATTAGGATACCCTGGTGGTTTTGCCAGTCAAGCGGAAGCTTATGCAGCCCTAGTAATTTTAGGCTACAAAAATATTCTCACATAAAAAATATTTTCACATAGGGCTTTTCATGGAGGAGTAACCACATCGTTATCAGTAAAACCTAACAAAGGGGAATAGCCAGAAAGCTACTACTTTGCCTTATAGTTTTAGGTTTCTTTATCTGAGTTTATCTAGGTTTATCGTACTCATAACTAATAACTGAATGGAAAAAAATATTTATCAAAAACTAATTAATATCTCTTTTTCGTAAGGCAGTAAGTTGTAGAAAATAATTCACCAAAAAAAATCAATAATTTATCAAAAGCTGACTGTTATTTAGCTGTCAAAAGAGTCAATAATTTATCAAAAACTGAAGTCGCCTTTGAAATTTTTTCGAAAAAATTGGCAATGAATTAGGCAGTAAAATCGAAAAATATCCTACTGCTGGAGTCAGTTACTGCCTATTCTTTTTACCAACTTAAATAACTTGGGGGAAATCTTTTTCAAATTTATGAACTCAGAAATAATATTTATGTCAAATCAGATAATTTTTTTTGCCAAAAATTTGATTAGCTTTAACAATTTGGCATGGATTTTTTGAACGTAAAGAATATGACTATTTACCCTAGCTTGACTCATCAGAAAATGTTTTATTAACTGGATATAAACTTGCTCAACTATAAAAACAACAAGCTCAACCACAAAAACAACAAGCTCAACCACAAAAACAACCCGCTGATAGACTGTTGACATTCTCAGGAAAAGACGCACTCACCCTGATAATGTTTTGCCGCAGAACCGGGGGAAACTTAACATATTTAATTCTGTTGGGTTTCAAATATATCCGACTATCTCTTAACTGATAATGCCTAGAAAACCACGTCAACTTTTGCCTCAATATTCCGATCATGTTACTTGTCGTTGCAACAACCGAGAGTTTCGTTTGACTCGTCTCCAATGTCGTCAGGTTTTTTTGTTTGCCTTAAAAAAAGCTTTGGATAAGTTTGGCTTTAAACTTTATGCTCTATGCATTATGAGTAACCATATTCATTATTTACTAGAGCCATCCATTCGGGAAGACTTACCGAAAATTATGCACTGGTTAAACTGGTATACGGCTATGTGTTTTAATCAAATGCTTAACCGTACCGGGCATTTTTGGGAGAAGAGATACCATAGTACCGGGTTTGAAAATACTGATAAAAAACGAGCTTTGAATACTCTTCGCTATATTCACGCTAACCCAAAAGCAGCTAATATGCAGTCTGGGTTTTTCTATGACTTTTCTAACTATGGCACTTATGACCGCCTCACTGATGATGGTCTCACAAAGTGGCATCCTGCTTTTTTGTCTCTGGGAAAAACTCTTGATGAATGTGCTAAAAACTATAGGAAATTTTGTCACAAATACAAACCTCGACCAAAACCGGAAAAGCGTAGTCGTTGGGGTAGTAGGTTTTTGCCTAAGGTGAAAAAAAAGAAAAAGAATAAGGTTTCTCCAGGACAAATGCGACTTCCTTGGGCAGACTGGGAACCTCCCTCAAATTTGGTGGCGGAGGTAGCCAGGCAGTTTGTTTTGGCAAATTGTTATGACCCGGAGGCGGCTATGAAATTTTTCGATGATCAGTAATGACATATCGCAGTGTGGCCAAAATTAAAGTGTTTAGTTAATTTTTAAACCTAAAACCTAAAAACTAACACTTAAAACCATTAACCTAATACCTAATACCTAATACCTAATATATGACCCACAGGTGGTCATGCAATTTTTTGATGCTCAAAAAAGAGAAATTAAGATTAAAATCTGACTTCTGACTTTTTAGGTGAGACTTCTGACAACATTTCCAACTTCTGGCTGACTGAATTCTACTTTTGACTTTTTTCTCTGAGCCCTCCCCCTCTTTTTTTCCTTTTTTTTCCCCCTGGTGCCAGGTATCAGATCGCCGAAATTAAGAAAAACCGTTAAAAAAGCTTTCCCCAATTTTTCCCCTTGACGCCAGATATAATATATGTTACAATCTACAGGTGGAATAACCCAGCGACCGAAAAGGTGCAGCCGGTATACCCAGCCAATAAAAAAAATACCCCAAACGCCCAACGCCCGGCACGGCAGGTGCCCCACATAATGTTTATCATCAAAAGTTAATTCACTATACGACAACCATTCACCTCCTTTACGCCATCCTACTTTGTCTCCAAACTTTTCCCACACATCTCTATTATACTCTTTTGTACCACCCAAACTCAGATAAATTTGCTTCTGCACAGAAAATCCAAATTTTCCATTACTATATTTTACCCAAAGTTTGTCAATCGTGCCTAAATCTTGACAAGAAAAATTTTTAGCATCCGACCCTCTCAACCATCCTTCCGACTCCCTACTCGCAGCTTTTAAAATTACCCTCTCTGTTTCTGCGTCTGCCTCCTGCCACTTTTTAGCCTTCAATAAGTCACGCAGTTTCCGATAGTCAACCCCCTTAGCTGAAACTAGAGAAACCTCATTTTTTTTCTGCCGTTGTCGTTCAGCTTCCAGCTCTCGTTCTCGTCGCTCCGCCTCTTCACGCTGGCGTTTTTCCTCCTCTAGTTGCCTTTGTAGTTCAACTGCCCGTTCCTCTTTAGCCCTCTTTTCAGCCTCTCGAAGTTCCTTTTGTAGATCCGCCTCCAGCTTTTCCACTCGTCGTTCCGCCTCCTCACGCTTCCGCCGCTCCAACTCAAGTTGTTTTTGTAACTCAACCTCCTGTCCTTCCATGCCCAGAGCGATCGCCTCGCCGCGATAATTTTCAAGCATATTAATAGGTATACCCCAAGAAAAAGTGTAACGTTGAACACCCGCCTCAACCCGTCGCACAGCATCCTGATAAACAGAGCGTTCCGACTCAGACAAACTTGCCTGTAGTGAAGCAAAATTCTTAACAACCTCCACATCACTCATCCCATGAACAGCCACAACCTCACCCTTAACATCAACAACAGGGGCACCACTCATACCCCCCACAGTCAAAGCCTGATAAGAAACCCCATAACCCTGGGCCAACCTATCCAAACGAGAAACACTGCCCAAAACAAACTGTGATACCAAGTACCCATCCCTAATAGGAAAACCAGAAATATAGATAGAACTACCTTGTTTGAGGCCATCTGAGTTACCTATTTTCAGTGGCGAATAATTACAATTTCCTTTTTCCGGCTGAAAACTGACCAAAGCCAAATCTATATTATTAGGAAATATTTCGACCTGAGAAGCAGGCCACTCCTTCCCATCATTAGTTTTTAATAAATTTTCCCCCTCTTTTTTCACAACATGAGCCGCCGTGAGTACAGTACAGACCCCTTTTTCTCCAGGCACAAAAAAACCAGTGCCATGTCCTGGTTCACCTTGATAAAATACTTTAACAATACTAGGCTCTAACCGAGAAGCTATTTTTTCTGGAGACAAAGAACAATTTGTCAGAGTTAGTGACAGGAAAGTCAAACCAAAAGCACGAAGTAGAGATTTCATTTTGAGCAGCAGTTAGGAAGTATTAAAATTAAGCCTTGTTCATTTTACCTAGAAATTGATTAAATGACCACTCCCTAAAAAGAGCCACTATTTTCCTATAATACTCATCTACCTTCAGAATAAAACAACTTTTTCTAATTGTCAAGAACAGATGGAGTTCCATTCAGAATAATAGTAGTTTTTTGATCACAAAGACCAAGCTTAGCTTGCCAACGGGAAGGAAAATTAGGGTCAATAAACTTAATCTCAAATCTACCCCAATAATAAGTAGGCTTACCATTTATATCTTCCCGATAAGTATCGCAACGACGAGAAGAGGATTTTTGTACCCAATAACCATGATAAGACCCTCGGCCCTCAGTTTTACCCCCTAAACCATCTATAAAAACATGTCCAACGTTATCTCCATACCTCCAAACTGCAGTGTTTTTTCTGTCTTCGAGATAAATTACCTTATATTCTTCAGTCGTCCACGTTTCGTCACCATAAGCATTTTTAGGAAAAAGCATAATATTTAAGAATACAAAAAAAAGTAAAAAATAATTATGTTTCATATTTCTTTTTTGACTAACTTATGTTATCTATCTATGCCATTATATAGTTATTAAGTCATATTTTTAGATAAAATTTTAATGTAGCGATCGCTAAGTCAAAAAAACCTATTATTCACTAAATAAGTCACCACAGAAAAAATTATTCTCAAAAGTTTAGTTACCATCTGAGACCCAACTTATTTTTATTGCTAAAATTATTTAGGGAAGCTTTCCCAAAGAAAAAAATTGATGATTAAAAACAAACTACAAAAATCAAATAAATTGACCATCAAAAACTGACAACCGAAAAATAAATAACAGAAAAAATTCACCTCTAGTCTAATAAGTGGAAATTTCTGGAAATTCCTGAGCTGATATTGAAGAAAACTTTAGGTAAAGTTGCTCTTGAGCTTCACAATATATATAATCAAAATTCAAAAGCAGATATGTAGTTAATATAGAAATTATTAGGGAGGTTGCTGCTGACCAGAAAAATATTTGACCAAAAACAGAGAGCTATTTTTTCTAGTTATCAAAAAGCGATCGCTCAACTTATCTACTAACTTTTAACCCTTGAGTTGAATGACCCTTGACGTAAATTTCTAGTAAATTTTGAAACTTAACCTTTGAAATTTAAACCTTGAAATTTAAACTTTGAAATTTAACCTTTAAAATTTAACCTTTGAAACTTAACTTTTTAAAAGCAAACGTGTAATTAACTTTGCATAATTATCACAACTTATATATAGATATAATTTAGGATAAACCAATGATAAGAAACAAAAAAATTACAGGAATAGCAGCAGTAGGCCTAATAATTTACATAATTGGATTATTATTAGACGCCATAGGTTTAAGTATTGATATTGTGCAAGGTAGACCGACTTTGTTAGTAAAAAAAACCAACCGTTTTTATTGTGAGCTACTAACAGACACAACACAAGGCAAAAAAGTTTGGACAGTAACATACGACGATGATCAAAGCAAAAAACCCTGGTTAGGTATGGTGATACCCATGGGAGGAGGTTGGTCTCCCGCTAAACGATGTGAAGAAATACAAAGACGACTAGAAAATTTTCGCGAAGATGGCATTCTATCCTTAGACTATCGCAAAGATCCTAACACTCCCAAACAAGAAGTCATTTGTGTCAACACCAAATTAAGTAGCAACTGCCCATTATTGTTAACTTTAGACGTAGGAGTAGATGGTTATCAAGCCTTGAGAAAAATGACCGATGCCCTACATCTCGGTACCATTGTTCATCAAGTAACTAAAGGAAAACAGGAAAACCCTAATTTTTCTAGAGAGTCATCTGTGATCTATTTGCAGCCTTTTTTAGCAAAAGAAGATCTTTTAGCAGGAAAATAGTACTAGTCAAGTCAAAAACCATAAGTTGAGCTCAAGAAAAAGTCAAACTTTGAACATCCCTTTCTACTCGTTGCACAACCTCGTAAGTAGCTAACCATTCTGAGTCAATAAACCTCCTTTTTGTAAAACAAAGGACTTGATAATTTCCAGACGACTTATCCCATAAACTCCCAAAACCTTACCCCTCATATCCATAACAGGGGAAGCACTCATTCCACCCAGACTCAAAACTTGAGCAGAAACTCCAGAACCCCGCGCCAACCGCTCCAAACCAGAAACATCACTTTCAATAAACTGGGTTAGGAGCCTTTAACCCCGACTAGGAAAACCAGAAATATAGAAAGAACTACCTATTTTGAGAACATCTAAACTATCTTATTTTCAGCCCCCGAACATCAACTTATTTTCTTTGAGAATATCAAAATTTTTTATGTTATAATAGAAGCGATCGCCGTATCAAACCCTTAACTCTCTATTATTACCTAGAACCATGACAATAAGTGAGTACTAATAGAATAATAAAAGAAGCGATCGCTTAGAACCAGAAAATATTTTGACCAAAAAAATTTGGCGGTCTAAAAAAATTGTGTGAAAAACTTGTGTGAAAAATTTGTGTGAAAAACTTGTGTGAAAAACTTGTGTGAAAAACTTGTGTAAAAAAATTTGGTGGTGTAAAAAAATTTGGTGGTGTAAAAAAATTTGGTGGTGTAAAAAAATTTGGTGGTGTAAAAAAATTTGGTGGTGTAAAAAAATTTGGTGGTGTAAAAAAATTGTGTGAAAAATTTATGTGAAAAAACTGTGTGAAAAATTTATGTGAAAAAACTGTGTAAAAAATTTGTGTGAAAAATCTCAACTTCCCAGCCACTTTTCTAGTAGTAAAAGAGGAGCATATCCTAAACATCAGATAAACTCAAAGAGTAAAAAATCATCAAAAAACAAAAGTGAAACAACTAAAGATCACAGTCTATAAACTTGCACATTCCTGCAAACAGAAGAGAAGCAACCCTCTCAAGATAAAAACTTACTGGTAAACACCCCATTTCATACTTCTCACTAAAAGTCAAATAATGATACCTCAACCATTTTCCATCTTGACGCCACCCAACTCTATTTCCAAAATCTTCTATTACCTTATAGTCATAGTCTTTCGTACCACCCATGCTCTCATAAATTTGCTTCTGAACAGACAAGCCAAACTTACCATCACTATATTTTATCCACAGTTCGTCAATAGTCACTAAATCTTTGCAAGGAAAATTATACACATCCTTAACCCTCAAAGATCCCTTCAAGTTTCTGCCCGCCACCTCTAACATTCTTTTATATGTTTCTAAGTCTGCTTCGCGCCACTGTTTAGCCGCCAATAGATCACGCAACTTAGTATAGTCACCGACCACCTCAGAAACCAGAAATAAATCAACACCAGACTTATCTTCAGTATTTTGAGACTCAAACTCCAACTGCCTTTCCAACTCCCTTTCCTTTTGTGCAGCAACTTGTAGAGTTTGAATTTGCTCCTCAACCTGATATCTTGTTGACATCTCAATTTCTAGTTGCACTTCCAACACTTTTTGTTTTTCCACAACAACTTGTAGAGTTTGAATTTGCTCCTCAGCCTCAGATCTCTCCGATATTTCCGCTTCCAGTTTTCTTTCCAACCCCTTATAACTATTTTTTAGTGACTTTAACTCTTTCTGAACCTCTTCCCCTTTGTCTTCCTCATCCTGGAGTTGTGTTTTCAAATTATTAACTTCAGCAATAAATGGTGAAACATTTAAATACCTGAAACCAACATAAATAAAACTAACAGCAACTATTCCTGCACCAGACAAAAATATCCACCAGCTTAACCCATAGATATCCCCAGAGTCATAGTAAAACGGAGACTCCCTAAAGAAACTAATAGGTATACCCCAAGAAAAAGTCAAATGTTTAATAGCAGTATTCACAACTTCTTCAGCTTGCCAGGTAGTCTGTAACTCTAACTCAGGCCAACTTGTTTTCAAAGAACTAAAACCTTTAACTGTTTCCACATCACTCATCCCATGAACTGCCACCACCTTACCCCTCTCATCTATAACAGGAGCTCCACTCATTCCAGCGACAGTCAAAGCTTGATAAGAAACCCTATAACCCTGTGGAAAAACATTCAAAGCCGTAACATTTCCTTTAACAAATTGAGATAGCATCTTCCCATCCCGACTAGAAAGGCCAGAAACATATATAGAACTACCTTGTTTGATATCCTCTGAATTACCTATTTTGAGAGTAGGATAATCACATTTTTCTTTCTCTGGCTCAAAAGTTACTAAAGCCAAGTCTATATCATCTGAAAACATTTCAACAGATGCAGCATCCCAGACATTACCATCTTTAGTTTGTAATAATTTTTCCCCTTCTTTGTTCACAACATGAGCTGCCGTCAGTACCTTACAAACTCCTGTTTCTCCAGGTACAAAAAAACCAGTTCCATGTCCGGGTTGATTTTTATAAAATACTTTAACAAGACTAGGTTCTAGTCGAGAGGCAATTTGATCTGGTGGTAATGAACAACTTGTTAAAGTTAATGCCAGGAAGGCTAGAATAATAGCCCGAAATATAGGTTTCATCTTTATAAAAAAGAAAGGGGCAAAAGTTAAAGGTTAATTGTTTTTTGATTTTACCTACAACCATTTGTATTTTTGATTGTTAGGCAGAGGCTTAAGAGTTATCTAAACCACAAATAATTCAGTAAATTCTAAAATATATCCTTTTATTTGTCAAGTAAGGATTGTTCAACAAGTCTATAGGTTTTTATTTCTACCTCTAACCATTATGAGGAACAATAGTTAGCTAAAAATTCAAATACAAACCTTGTTAAATTTACTTATATAGGTTAACCGATAACCTTATCTCTGGGACATATTGAAACTTCAAATTAGGTTAACCGATAACCTTGTCTCTGGGACATATTGAAACTTCAAAATCAAGATTTAGCTTCACCCGTCCTAATTTCCTGCCTTTAAAGAAGAAAGTTCAAGCAAAACTTAATTATTTCCACTTTTAAACAAATTAAAAACTATCAATATATAGATAATTTTATACGCCATTCACTTACAATATTTTTTAAATTTATTGGTAACCAATCATCATATTTAGAATAGACTGGTAATCTTTTAGTTAACTGCCATCCTCTAGACTCCAAAACTTTTATTAAAGCTTGATAGTGAGGATGAGGATAATCAGGATTAATTTCATCAAAAGGTCCTATCCCTCCTAAATCTCGGGCACCATTTTCCAAACAAGCCAATAATATTTCTGGCTTTTTCACTAAATTAGGAGGAATTTGTAGAGTAATATTTGAGGGTAAAACTTCATTAGCGATCGCTATAACTTCTGGCAATAAATTGACATTAAAACCATCAGAAACCCATTTATTTTCCGAACCAGGACTATATGGCTGTATAATAACTTCTTGAATATGACCCCATTTTTGATGAATATTAGAAATTGCTTCTAAAGTATCTTTCCAGTCAGTTACAGTCTCTCCAATTCCTAACAATAAACCAGTAGTAAAAGGAATTCTTAATTCCCCAGCCCATTCTAATTGTTGTAAACGTAAGTGTGGTATTTTACTAGGAGAATTTTTATGGACTATTTTTAGTAATTTAGGTGTTATCTGTTCCAACATTAATCCCATTGAAACATTTACCTGTTTCAACTCCTCCATTTCTGACCTAGTAAGTATCCCTACATTAGTATGGGGTAAAAATCCTAAAGATAGAGCTAGTTGACATAATTTATATATTAGTTGAAACCAAGCTTTTCTGTATTTGCTATTCGGGTGAACTTCACCACTTAGAGTTAATATTTCAATTGTACCTTTATTTTTGAGAGATAATAATTGTTTTTCTGCTTCTGATAGACTCAACCAAGAACTTTTACCGGGGTCTGAGCGAAAATTACAATAGCTGCAATTATTAAAACACTCATAAGTAGGAACTATTGTATAAGCTGGACTATAAGTAACAATTCTAGACATGGGTAAAGGATTAAATTTTAGTTATATAACTTTTAAAAAATGAGTCAGTTAGAAGAGCAATAATGAAAGAATATATTCTGATTTTTTTTCAATAAACTTGAATAAGTACCTACACAAATTTATTCTAGAGTTTAGCAGCACTAGAAGCTTTAATTAATTACTAGTTTTGGAGAATGAAAAAGTCTTACTTAAAAGGGCAAGCTTGAGACCAGATTTTTTGCTTATTACCTTGAGGACTTGAAAAATTTCTCATTAAATAAGTTGTATATTTAACCAATATTAGATTATGTTATTAAAAGTAAAATTTAAGATTATTTTAGTTGATAAAATTTTTTTGCTTAATAATTCCTATAACTTAAGTTTATAGATAAATCAAATGTCCCTCATTTAAAAATTCCCATACTGGAGATAGAAATTAATAGAAAATTTTTACCTCCTACTAGTTTTGACTTCCCACTGCATAAATATACTTAACTCAAACAAAAACTTTCTCTACACAATCAACTGAAACTATATATTAAATTAGTAGTCAAAGATCTTAGTAAAATAACTGAAAATATCAACTTTAGCAAAATTTGGCAGAGGTTAACTCCCTCCATTAGCCCATTAGCTAAAATTGAATATCTAGAATCAAAAATATAATGACTTTCGCCGAAGCACTGGCACAAGAGTGGAGAACTAGACTTCAAGAAGACTACCCAAACCATAGCTCAGATGTCCACAATAGTATTATTTGTTGGCTATTGGGAAATGATTCTAATAAGTTAGATAGCTTTACTCCTGTCCAAAAAGAAATAACATCTCAAGGAAGAGAATTTCTTTATAGAATTCTAGGACAAAGATATTTGGAAGCTTCACCAGAACAAGCTTATCAAAACTTGATGCAGCGCTTGAGTGGTTTAGTGATGCTGCGAGAAAAAATACGAGCATGGGTAAGTACTAGTCGCGATCGCCAGCGAAGTGCAATTGATGTTCTCCAAGAAGTAGTCCAAGATATGTTAAATAGCGATCGCTACCTACAACAGCAAATGGCCAATATTGCCGAATGTACAAAAAATCCCCATCTCCGAAACTCTTTATTGTTGGCCAGTGTAGAAGAGTATTGTGTCAGACCAATTCGTAATCAACCTTTACTGGTTTATAGATTTGTTAATTATCTACGTCGGACTCAAAAAGGTGGTTTAACTCAAGTACCTGTCAAAGAATGGGTAAAATTCATCTCAGACGATATTAGTTATGGTGATACCGAAGATAAAGTAAGCTTCTTGGACACTGTGGTCACATCAGAGTATAACGATGGGGAAACAATAGAAAAATATCAACTTCGGTCTAAAGTCCTAGAAGAATTTGAGAAATATTTAGCAGAAAAAGTTGATCAAAAGGCCGTAGAATGGCTAAGACTTTATATTAGAGGCAATACTCAGTATGAAATTGCTAAAGCTTTAAATATCCCCGTTCAAAAGATATATAGGCTACGAGAAAAAGTTAGTTATCATGCAATTCGCGTTTTTGCACTCAAGCAACAACCAGAATTAATAGCTAGTTGGCTAGAAATTTCTCTCAATGATAATAGCCTAGGTTTGACTCCTAGTAAATGGCGAGAATATTGGCAAAATCTCAATCATCAACAACGTCATTTAGTTGAAGCTTTAAAGTCAGGTGCAACTCTAGAGGAAATAGCTAAAGAGTTAAACCTAAAAACTAATCAAGTTATTAGTGAATGGACTCAATTATATTTGGATGCTCAATCTTTACGGAACAGTTCTAAAAGCTGATTTCTCAAAAAACTAAATAAAGTTTATTCCTAGTAAATAATGGTGTACTTTAGCAGTATTTATTATGATAAATAAACTATGTCATCAGTTAGGATTAGAGTCGTATATCTGTGATAATATTCACGTATGCTGATACAAATTGCTTATAATTATTTATATTATTGATGTAAATTAATTACCTAATTCATGAGCCATAAACTACATTTATAAGTTGCAAAAAAATCATAATAGCAATAGAAAACATAATAATTATTTAGAAGAAAACTATAATGAATTGCAACTAATTACTTATAGCTATTTGTTCAATATTATCCCAGATATTATGAACAATTATTCATACAAAAAGCATCCTAAAAGGGAATTAAAAACTATTTATTTAATCTAAATAATAGGATGATTTGATATAAAAAAAATGTTTGTTTTTAAAGTTGTTTTTATGGCAATTACCTAGTTAATTTTCATGTTTTGGAAATCTATTACTCCAGTTATTTTAAAACTATTTATCTTCAAACTATAACAGCTTTAAATACTCAAAAATTGTCAAATAACTACCGGAGTTCGTTTGATAATCATGACAGGAATTGGCAGAATTTATTTTTAACAAAAATCATCCCAATATATAATTATTTGAAATTAAAATGGAGTTATAAAATCTCTAGTTAAAAATTTAGAGCAAAAGAAAATTGAAGCTATTATCAATAAGCTGAAAATCATCAGTCAACTGTATCTAATTTATCTTAAAAAAAATCAGCAAGTAGATATTTAAAATAATCTCTAAAAATCATCATCTACTATTATTAGACTTTGAGGTTAACGCCTATAAATTATGGGTAAAAAGCAAAGTTACAGTTATTGAGGAGAGAATCTTTACTCTTAGAAAAAGTAGAAAATTTATTTTGATGTAGTAAAGATACCTTTAAAATAGGTAAAAACTCAAATTTAAATAGTTTATGTTTAAGTTTCAATGTTAAATGAACCTGTTTTCCCTTTAGTCTTGAGTTATTAACATTCATAGATAGTAACAGTAGTCAACTATCATAATTTCATATATAACTGATAGCTAACTACTAAATAATTACGAAATATCCTCTTTCACGCCATTCATTAACAAGCTTGAAATTTATAGTAGGTTTCAAGTATATAAAGTACAAAATTTTTATTAAAGATAAAATATTTGTAACACAGGCATCTTACCTATGACAAACGTACCCCAAGCTTGAGAAATTAGCTGTAATTCTACGGCTTCCATACTATCAGTTTATTCCAAATACTTAGTAATGCAAAGTAGAGGGTTATCTACTGATGGGATATCTCTCAATGTCTACAAGAAAGAAAATCTTGTAAGCACCTTTACTCTGATATCGCCTCGGTTATTAACTGACTAATAATTGTCAATCAAGATTTAATTTTTTGGCTGTATTGCAGATAAAATCAATCAATTTTTAATCAAAGCTATACAATGGCTGGTTCCGGTTGTGGCCAACGTTTAACACTTTTACCAATAACTGCCATTTCCTCCATTAAGGTATCAAACTTATCTGGTGTTAGAGATTGTGGGCCATCTGACAGAGCTTTTGCTGGATTTGGATGGACTTCAATCATTAGAGAATCTGTTCCTGCAGCAATAGCTCCCATTGCCATTGCAGGTACATATTCAGCTCGACCAGTACCATGACTAGGGTCAATCATAATTGGTAAATGAGTCAGCGATCGCAAAACTGGTATTGCAGACAAGTCCAAAGTATTACGAGCATACTGACGATCAAAAGTCCTAACACCGCGCTCACAAAGAATTACATTTGAATTTCCGGCTGCTAAAATATATTCTGCAGCCATTAGCCACTCTTCAATAGTAGCTGACATTCCCCGCTTCAAAAGCACTGGTTTATCTTGAGCACCGACCTTTTTTAATAGAGAAAAGTTTTGCATATTACGGGCACCTACTTGCACCACATCCGCAACTTCAGTCAACCTTGGTAAGTCAGCAGCATCCATTACTTCTGTAATAATTCCCAGACCAGTTTTTTCTTTAGCCGCAGCCAACAAATTTAAAGCACTCTCACCATGTCCCTGAAAAGAATAAGGAGAAGTACGAGGTTTATAAGCACCTCCACGCAAAAACTTAGCACCAGCAGCTTTCACCCGTTGAGCTGTTTCTATAATCATTTGCTCATTTTCTACCGAACAGGGTCCAGCAACTACAACTAGATCTTGATGAAGGCCAAAAGGTATAGGTCCATCTGGAGTAGATACTACTACTGTACTAGCTTCTCCGTTATGAAACTCTAGACTTGCTCGTTTGTAAGGACGTTCAACCCGCATTACCTGTTCGATCCAAGGACTCATTTCCTGTAATTGTAATGGATCCAGGTCTGCAGTATCTCCTACTAAACCAATAACAACTTTATAGCGCCCAACAATTTTTTCTGGAGTTAGACCCCAATTAGTTTTGAGTTCCTGACAAAGACGATCTATCTCTACTTCTGGAGAACCGATTTTTGTTACTATTATCATTTATACTTTTGCACTCAAATAGGTATAAGTTCAATATAAGGTTACCTTAACTATCAGTTGAAATAGTAAAGTCCTAGTAATTTCTTATTAAAATTTTCTTAATACTGGTTTTAGGAACCGCAAATGATTCCTTAACATTACTGATAGGCAGTTTTCTACTTCAATGAACCCATATTCCTAGATTTACTTTCAGAAGTTTTTAAGGCTACTCCAAAAAATTGTCACTGGGAGTCCCGCAATCAAAATATTTATACTTCGGTTTATATCTCTATAATATTAATATCCTTTCGGGCCTAAAGTCATAGAGTAACAACCAAACCTTCTCTCGCACCTGAAAGTTTAACTTTTCACCTTAGACACCATAACATGAGAAAATTTGAGATATTGAATCTCAACAACTAATTACTATAAAATTAATACCGTATTCTTCTGCTTTACCTTCTAGCTAGAAGTATTTATATAAATCTGCAAATGTATATCAATAATTTCTCTGAATAATTTACGATTTTTAATCACTCCAGAAACATATCATATCTCTAAAACTATTACTTAGTTTTCGTATTTTATTTTAGTAGATAATTTATGTTATGCCAAAAATATTTTCTAATATCTTTTAGTTTTGTCTTCAATTTAGCAAGCCTTTATCTCTCTTTTTCTATCCTTTAAAGTCTCTAGTTTTTCTATCAGAATAACTTACTTAATTTTCGCCATTCAAAGCTCCTTTGAAAGAGGCTAACTTTTAATCAATTTTTTTACCACATATAAAGACGCCCTAATACAATATCCCTACCCTCGCAAAAGTTTTAACGCCAAAACTTATACCTACTAAATCATTAGTTTTAGGTAAAGTTTTTGGATTAATTTCTACTTATACAACTTAATAAATATCTATTAGGAGAGTCTTTAATAATAGTTAATTATAATGCTTCACCCTTGTAAATCTCTAGACCCAAATATTTTGAAATTGCCAAATTTAGCTATACTAGAAACTTTATATTGACTAACTTTAACCCCCCTTTTTATAAATCTAGCAGCTAGCTCATGACTTCAAGGTTTTAAGTTTAGTAAGTATTGATGAAGTTTGATAGATTTATCTTTCCTCTTACCTTTGGTTGATGTAAAAAAGTTTTGGTAATCTTGGTTGAAATTATTTAAAGATTACTGGAATGGTATAACATAAACTCATGATAATCATTCTCTATCCTAATTTTTTTAGCTTGAGTAATAAACTGTTTTTGTAGCTTAGAATTAATAAACTTCTTCTCTCCTGGTTTAGACTTTTCATAGGCAGAAAGATAGACTATCATTTGGAGTAATCCTGGGAAATTAATTCTCGAGAGCTTAATATGTTGTGTCTCAGATATCAATATTGGCTTTTCCTTCCAAAACTAACAAAGAGTGAGGACAAGTCTACAACCAAATTTGAATCATCAACAGACTTCTCCACCAAAAAGTTCTTAAGCCCTCACTGAATGACCTTCCAAAAAAAATTAGTATTTTTGGAGATATCTAATATAAAGCCCTGTTTTCTCTGTAGATATGATAGTCTAGCTTTTCTCAAAAAACCATAAAATAAAGTTTGGGACTAGAATTATAAGATGAGTTTATTTTCATCTCTATAACTACTAAATTATAGAAAGAAATTAGCTTTTTGATTTAGCTTCTTTCCAGGCTTCTTTCATCCTTTGAAAATTAGTTTTTAGCTCTTGCAAACCTAATAAGCTACCTTTTTTATCTTCGTCCCAAGACGCTGAAAAAATACCATAACTCAAACCAATAACACTTAAACCAAAAAAACTAATACTAACTAGCAAAATTACTTGGTTTGGTAGTGTAAACAGATCATTTATAATAATAAAATAGCCAAAAACAAAAGTTAACAAAGCTAGTAGTAGAGGTGTTCCAGATAATAATACCATACGGCTAATCATCCTCCGACTAACTATTTCAGGAATAGAACTTTCTGCTCTAACTCTTTTACTCTTTTGACTTAGATTAGGAGTACTTTGTTTTTCTGTAACCTTTGTTTTTGGTGAAGAAGATAATTTCTTACCTTGCTTTTTCCGACTTTTAGCAGGCTCAAAAGGTAAGGGTTTGCGTGATGATTCTGAAGACATAAATTAATTTTTAACCTCTAATGCCAAGGCGAGTAATTAATGCTTTATAACGTTCCTGGTTTTGCTTCTGAATGTATGTTAATAAACGCTTACGTTTACCAATCATCTTTAACAAGCCTCTTTGGGATGAATAATCTTGTTTATTATTTCTTAAATGAGCGCTTAATTTAGTTATTTTTTCTGTCAGCATTGCTACTTGGACATCTGCCGAACCTGTATCTGTTTCATGAGTTTGATACTCACCAATAATCTCTTGTTTACGCTGTTGTTTGAGAGCCATATACTTTATTTATTAACCTTTAAAAAAATACTACAAACTGTTACTATATCACATAAATTAATTCTTATAAATACCTATATGAAATTTTTACAGTTGAGTAGAACGACTCAACCAACTAATAGCTTCTCGAATCCAGTCTTCTGCATTTGTATTTTTGGACATATTAGCATCTTTACTAACTGCTTGCAATGATTGTATTACTTCTTGACCTGTGTATCCTAAAGCCAACAAAGTCATTTCTACTTCTTCTTGAATAGCAGGCATAACTCCCACTGGTACTGATGTAGTTAAACCTGCATCTTGTCGCCACTCGGCCAATTTATTTTTCAATTCTAAAGTAATACGTTCTGCTGTTTTTGCTCCTACTCCTGGGGTTTTGGCTAATACACGAGTATTTCCACCAACAATAGCTTGAACTAAGTCGGGTAATTCTGTTAAACTAAGCAAACCAATTTCCGGTTATCCTTTATAAGGTCTGCTCGTCTTCAGAACCGGACGTGAGACTTTCACCTCATCACGGCTCCTCTCTTAAACGTCCCATTCAAGGGTACACCCAATGAAATTCCACCTAAAATCTAATTAGTCTAATAGGCTCACTGCTTTCAAGTCTTCAGCAGTTTTTTTTTAATAGTGACAATGTAAACATAACACTTGTTTATTCTTATGTGTTTTGTTACCACCTTCAGACCAGGGAACGATGTAGTCAACTTCGATTTATACAGTTGGCCTGAAGTTTAATCCACAAAATACGTATTTGTTTTTCTGACTTTTTATTAGTGTTACTACTTCTGTCTTTACACCTGGGTGTTTAGCAATTCTACTATTCCAATAAGTCCAGTCACAATCAGATGATTTGTGAACTTTCACCTTGATATGCCTTACAGTAGATATCTCTAAGTGTTGATTTGGTAAATATCTACGCCTTTCCAGAATCAAATTGCCATTATCAATATTAAGCAAATACTTTTTATTGACCTAGTTGCTTGACTCGTTTGGATACCTTCTATTTGTCCATCAACCTATTCTTTTCAACAAGAGATTATTCAGTGAGTCTAAATATCTTTTTACTGACTTGGGTAGAAAAGTAATTACCCCATCCTCCAATTACTGGATTAAGTTTCTTTATTAGCGCTCTAATGGAAGCAGATTTGTGAGAATTATATATATCCGCTAATTTCCTATAGTCAAATACCCCAGAATTTAAGCATTTTTTGATTAGTTATCTGTAGACTTTGCTACCATCTTTTCTAGCAGTGCATCATGATTAATTAGGCTTATACATTTGGATATATCAACATCTAACACATCATCTAACACATCTTTAGTTTTCTGCTTGACACTGTCAAAGATAGCACTAATAGCATGATGTGTTGATCGTCGTGGTTGAAAACCATGACTGTTAGGCTCGAAACCTGCTTTCCATTCTGGTGAGTTACCTAATTTTACCAGGGCTTGTAATGTATTCTCCTACATCTTTGGGGATCCTAGCTGTCCCTTTTCATCTCTTCCTAGTATTGGTATTGAGGATCTAAGGGTCGGACTTCCCTTGAAGTAATTTGATTTCAATAAGTTTACAAAGTTAAATCTTTGCTTATGAGGTAGATTTTTGATGCTATCCACAGCCACATTTTTTTCCCCAAGTCTACCTATGTTACTCACCTAAGAGCTAGTAACCCAGCATAATAACTAGAAGTCAGAAGTTTTTAGTATTTACGCATCTTGCTAATTTTGTTTGCCACGGCTGGATGCTCTGTAAATTAACTTTTGCAACTTCAATACATTCTTCTCAACCTTTTTCCAGTCTGTATCTCGCCACTTTAGGGCTAGTTTGATAGAGACTTGGGAGAGTATATCGTCT
Source organism: Trichodesmium erythraeum IMS101 (assembly GCF_000014265.1). Lineage (NCBI taxonomy): Bacteria > Bacillati > Cyanobacteriota > Cyanophyceae > Oscillatoriales > Microcoleaceae > Trichodesmium > Trichodesmium erythraeum. Next base: position 249,813 of record NC_008312.1, on the reverse strand, counting down.
GTATCCCATGCCACACTTAAAAATAGTTTAGGATTTTCTAAATTTATTTTTAGTGTTTTAGCCTTATTCATCGCTAATTGTCACCTTACATTACGTTTAACAGTGAGTACGTCTGCTTCAATGAGCTTCTTACTCAATCCTACTCTCTCTAAGACCTACGACCATTTTGCGTAGATTGACCTTGAATGGCTTCCTAAGTTTTCGACCTATACTCTTAGGTGTCTTAGAGAAGTTTCCTTGTTCCCTTATGCCTTTATTGCGACTGATTTAGCGGGGCAAAATCTCCCGGAGGGTTCGTATTGGTTGTTGATAATTACTACTCTATATAATTATCCATAGACCCTCTGACTTTCGTCCTACATAAACTAGCTACCTTTAAAATGGTCTATTATCACGAGAGTTTAATTACCTTCCTGTTCGTCCACCTGTCAGTCTCTGCTAGAAGTCTCACTTATCTGGTAGTTAAAGCTTTGACCCCATTTAGACCAGCTTCAAGGATTGATGTTCAGTCTCTACCTTGTGGCCTACGCTGTCAACCCAACAACAAGGCGGTAGGAATCTCACCTACAAGGTCATAAGAGTTATTCACAAGTCGAGGTTGTCCTCATGTGTTGACTTGGAACGGCCATTTATATCCTAATTAAAGGTTTAGTGGCCAACAAGTCGCACAGAGTATCTAATAGAGCGATCGCTAATTGTGCCCCAATACCACTTACGCTTACTAACTGACGAAATAAGTCTCTTTCAGCTGAAGTACCAAAACCGTACAAGACCATTTGGTCTTCTCGCATTTGTTGGTGAGTAAAAACTTGCACCTGCTTCCCTTCCTGTAAACTCTGAGTTAAACGAGGTAGAACTTGTAGCTCATAACCTACTTGATTAACCTCTAAAATTACAGTCATACGAAAACCACTGCCTTTGTACACATTTGCCACTTTGCCTTTTAGATAGTTAATCATTCAAATTAATTCAAAATTATCATCAAATTATATATTAATGACAACTCTTGAAACAACAAAGTTAATATTCACAAAGTTTCAGATTATACTAGATTTACTTCAACAAATAACATTTATATAAAATTCAAATCTGTGGGGATAATTGGTATGACTATGATAATTTTTTCCTATCTTGACTAAAATTAGCGTACTTTAGTTTTTTTGATAATAAAAGGGTGATAAATCTATGGTATGGAACAAACAATAAACTTGGAAAATATATATTTTATTGCTGTACAAAAATTAATTCTATTACTAAAAGTGTTGGATTTAACTAAAACTTTAAAGATTGTTAAAATTAATTAATCTGAACAAATAGTTAAATTAATCAAGATTTAATGAGAGAATAAATTTACTGGAGTAATAGGAGTTGAATTTAACTTTAACTCAACTCCACTGCAGCTATGTAGAGTCTAGATTAAAAAAAATGTTCAAAAAAATTGTGGCCTTATGTTTAGTAGCGATCGCTCTTACACTAACAGGTTGTGTTTCTGTAGGCGGTGGACTCCAAAGCTTTGTAGATACAACAGATGGTTACGAGTTCCTCTATCCCAATGGTTGGATCGAAGTCAAAGTTTCTGATGGCCCAGATGTAGTCTTCCATGACCTAGTTGAGGCTACTGAGAATGTTAGCGTAGTTATTAGTCCCATGGTTGAAGAAAAGACTTTGAGTGATTTGGGTACTCCTACCGATGTAGGCTATAGACTTAGCAAAAATGCCATTGCACCAAAAGACTCAGGTCGGGAAGCAGAATTAGTTAACGCGGAAGCACGAGAGTATAAGACTAAAACATATTATAAATTGGAGTATGCAGTTAAACTTGCTGATGGAAGAGAACGTCATAACTTAGCAAGTGTAGCAGTTAGTCGAGGCAAGCTTTTCACCATCAATATTTCCACTACCGAAAAGCGGTGGGAAAAAGTGAATGATAAGTTTCAGCAAGTTATTAATTCTTTCTCTGTATATTAGAGACTGAATATATTAGAAAATATCAAAAAAAATATCGGGAATAGGGAGTAAGGAATAGGCAAAAATACAATTATTTGCCATTGAGTTTATTACCATAACCTTAAAAGTATAAAGGCTGGATACTCCCTAAAGGTAAATTGATTTCTATCTATAACCTTATTCCAATTTTAAGATTGAATTTATCCACAAGTATATTAATACTTAACCTATTTTACAAGCAGTCTCTTATACTATTAAAAAAAAATAATGCCACATTCTATTGAGACAGTTGGAGTAGAGAGTAGGATTTAGGAATAAGATATCTTCGCACTTTGGCAAATTGGCAAATTAATTGTTAAAAACATTGGTCTTACTCTTTTATCACTTAATAGCTTAAGCCTGAACCTTCTTCTTGCATTATTTTTGGGAATTAGCATTAAGTGGCTAGGTTAGAAAATATATTCATGTAACAAAATATAAATTACCTCTCAAATCAACTGTCTAGATGAACTTGGAGTTACTTTTAAAATTTAATTAAGAGTTAAGCAATTTTTATGCCTACCTACATCAATAGGAAGATTTAATCCAAGGAATGGATAGTAATTTTCCCAATTGAAAATAATAATAAATACCATTAAAACTATAGACTATAGTCCTAAAAAATTATTCAATTCTAATTTTGAATACTTTATGAACCCCATGCTTTAAAATATGAAAATTCCCAGCGTAATATTAGCTTCATCTTCATCAGCAAGACTTCGCTTGTTAAAAACTGTTGGTATTAACCCTATAGTTATGCCTAGTAACTTCGATGAGTCAACAATTAAATTAAAAGAACCTAGACAATTAGTAGAAACTTTAGCTCAGGCTAAAGCAGAAACAATAGCTAACTCTATAATGAAGGAAAAATTACCTGAAAAGCAATCAAATTTAATTTTAGGATGTGATTCAGTATTAGTTATTGAAGACCAGATTTATGGTAAACCTAATGATAAGCAAGAAGCGATCACTCGTTGGCAAAAAATGCGTGGTCAAGTAGGTCAGTTGTACACTGGTCATGCATTAATTGATTTATCCCAAAATAAAACTATCGTACTTTGTCGAATGACTAAAGTTCATTTCTCCCATGTTAATGACCAAGAAATAGAAGCTTATGTTGCAACTGAAGAACCTTTAAAATGTGCTGGTTGTTTTGCTATAGATGGCATTGGTGGTTTATTTATAGAAAAGATAGATGGTTGTCACACAAATGTAATAGGTTTAAGTCTACCATTGTTCAGAGTTATGCTTAATAATCTAGGATATCAAGTTAGTAATTTTTGGTAAAATCAATAAAAATAGTTAAAATTTAAAAAAAATGTTTTTTTGTCTGAGATTGAAAATAATCCAGTATATAGAAATAGAAAAATAACTTAGGATAGCGTTAAGAGAAGTAGGAATAAAATTAGGAAGATAAATGTATTTAAAAAGAGTAAAAATTACTCAAGCTCAGGTTTTTATAGCTGTGAATTTTGTGAGTAAGTAGAAAATAAATATTGAGGTAATATGTCAGAATAGGTCGGGTTAATTATGACCAAACTTTTGTGCTGAACAAAACCAAAATAAATACCTATAAAAAATGAATAGGTATTGAATAAATGTTCAGATATTTCAATAAATCAGGCCATAAATTAGAAGTAACTCAGGTAAAAATAGAACTATTAATTGCGGTCACATTATTAATAAATTTGACTTACTCTTAATACTTAAAAAAAGGAAAAGTGATTTATCAAAAAAGAGTAGCCAATTATGCAAGTTGTCTCAATAAAATCTTGAAAATATAGCTATTTTTAGACAGGTAATAGAGGTCAATATTGGTTAATTTCTGTGAAATATTTGATAAATTTGCAGAATAATTAATGACTGTTTGCCCTCAAAAACATCTAAATTATCACGACTAGGTAGAAGACCTGCACACTTTGTCATATCAGCTTTTTATTTCTGTCTGTTACCCCTACAGTTTCCCACCAAATCATCTTGAGCCCAAAACTCTTATTATTTTTTTTACCTCTGTTATTAACTTGGCTTCTTTTATCTAAAGTAAAAAATAATCTAGTTCATTTATAATATTAAATTTTTTCCAGTGAAGTAAAGATATTATTTTTACTATAAAATCTGCTATAAATGCTTTTTGAAGATATTATTTTTACTATGATATCTGCCATAACTTATTCTGAATTGGTATATTATTGTTTTTGTTGATAAAACCTTTGTACTTCAATTCTATTAACTGGCATAGTTTTACCTAACCATTGATGAAATCTCCTATATATTCAGACTAAATATACTTATTTGTGTTATTTATTTTCTTTCAAAACAATAAATTTTGCTTTCCTTTCTCCTAACTTCTAAAGTGTAAAATAACCAATTATTCAGAGAGTGATATTAGTAAGTGATGAGTGGAAAATTGTAAGTCGAGAGTCAATTGTGTTAAAATATAATATTTTTAATTTCCTTCTTAAATATACCAAATTATCTATAGTAAAGATAATAAAACCTTATTTGAAAGCACTTTCTACTGAAAAACTCGAAAATAAAATTTTTCTTTAATATCATTGACATATTCTTATTTAATAATTATTCTGATCTAGAAGGTGAAATCAATCAAAAGGTCAAAAATTAGGAAAGAAAGTATTCTAATATGGCCGATAGATTCTCACTAAATCCACAAGAGTACGAAACTATTTTATTATAGTAATCAAACTGTACCGTGAGGCACATGGGAACAGTGTAGTCAATACTTGTGTGACACTGTATCACTTGAGTCTTAATACTCAAAAGAGGTTGGGGAAGCCTTAAATTTTTCCCTTTCTTTGAGATTTTAATTACGGTGGCAAAACCAAGAATTCCCCATATCTTCAGTGTAAGGGGAGTGTCAAATCAGTAAAAGCTAATATAGATTGAATTGCTAATCTACTAAATTATCCAGAGGTAAGTTTAAGTTATGGTTATTGACAAAGTTCCTGACGTAGTATTCAAGACCCGTGTCCGTGATGAGTCAGTTGATGGGCCAAATCCTTTCCGGTGGCAAGACAAAACTACTCAAGAAATTTTTGGTGGCAAGCGTGTTGTCTTATTTGCATTACCCGGTGCTTTTACACCAACCTGCTCATCTACTCACCTACCCCGCTATGAAGAACTATACAATGAATTTAAAGGACAAGGAATAGATGAAATTATCTGTCTATCAGTAAATGATGCTTTTGTGATGTTTCAATGGGGTAAACAGCAAGGTTCTAAAAACGTATTCCTACTACCAGATGGTAATGGAGAATTCTCTCGCAAAATGGGAATGTTAGTAGAAAAGTCCAATCTAGGTTTTGGTATGCGTTCTTGGCGCTATGCAATGGTTGTGAATGACTGCACAATTGAAAAGATGTTTGTTGAGGAAGGTTTTGCTGACAACTATGGTGATGACCCATTTGAGGTATCTGATGCAGATACAGTATTAGCTTTTCTCAAAGGTCAAGAAGCACCAAAAGACAAACCAGCTAGATTAGATTTTGTGGGATAGTTGTAGTCTCTTATTTTTAGGCTGAGATAAACAATAATGTAGGTAATGAAAAATTTTCTTTCTGTTCATATAGCAATTATATTTGATTTGTTAACTGTAGTGTCAAACTCTTAAATACAAGGCTAAAGGCTTTGCAGTAAAACAATATTTTCAAATTACTCTGCTATATATTTTTAATTTTTCACATAATCCTAACAGGACTTACCTATCCTGATCATAAATTGGCTTTATTACTCTGATTATTTTTTTGCCCACAAATATGCAATTTTGTTGATAAACCTGGTTTATGTTTAAGTTATAGCTACTTGGGAATACTTTAATAAAATTCTTAAAAGCTTATTTAAGGATTGGCATTCTTGTAGTAGTCTTGGACAGGAACTAGATAAGAAAAATAAGTCTATTACCCCGATAGCTCCGCTCCCAGGAGCGGAGAGGGGATGAAAAGAGTATATGTTTTAATTATGCCCTTGGGTGTGGAAGGGGCGAAAGAGAAGGATATCAGAGAAATTTTATACTTTTTTTTGTATAAAAAAGTACGGTTTTATTTTATTGAAATTTTATTCCGGATAAAAGTCATTACTTGTCCCTTTATTAAAAACATACCTCTGTGAGGCTAATAGGGGTGTGTATAATTACTGTGAATATAGCAGAGAGGGAGAATATTAACTCACCACTAAAATTATGGTCAAAGCTTTAAAGTTCCCGAGTGTACTCTAAGTAAAATGTCTGGAGTATGTCAAACTGAGGAATTGAATTATATAGAAACAGCCAAAGTGGTTAGGAGATATGTAGCTCAAGTCAGAGGTTAAATTCGCAACACAGACTAAATTTGAGAGGCGTGAGAAGCTCTTAACTGCCCCGAGGACTGCTATAGTTGATTTATGTAAATACTCAAATAATGACTACTGAAACCAGACAAAAAAGAATAGGAATTTTTGACAGTGGGATAGGTGGCTTAACTGTTTTAAGAGAATTATATAGACAGTTACCCAAAGAATCTATTCTTTACTTTGCCGATACAGCAAGATTACCTTATGGAACAAGAACTACCGAAGAGATTTTACAATTTGTAGATGAAATTATTACATGGCTAGTCAAAAGTGGAGTAAAAATGGTGTTGATGGCTTGCAATACCAGTTCAGCTTTGGCTCTAGAAAAAGTTAAATCAAAATTTGATGTTCCTATTCTAGGATTAATTGTACCTGGAGCTAATACTGCAGTGAAACAAGGAAAGAGAATAGGTGTTATTGCGACTCCTGCAACTGCTGCTAGTAATGCATATCGTTATGCTATTTTAGAAGCAAATGCTTCTGTTCAAGTTTGGCAAGTTGGTTGTCCCTATTTCGTACCATTAATAGAGCAAAATCAGCTACATGATCCCTACACATATCAGATAGCAGAAGAATATTTAATGCCTCTAATACAGCAACAAATTGATACATTAGTTTATGGTTGCACTCACTATCCTTATTTAGAACCAATATTGCGTTCATTATTACCTAAGTCGGTGATTTTTGTAGATCCTGCAGTTTCTCTGGTTAAGGTAGTAGCTAGAGAGTTAAAAATTATGAATTTGGAAAACGATAAAACACCAAAACCAACAAAATTTGTAGTTAGTTCTTCTCCACAAAAATTTGCTGATTTATCATTACAATTGCTTGGTTACAAACCAGATGTACAAGTAATTTCTTTACCAGCTATGCTAAAGTAATTTAATGCTAGTTTCTATATAGACTTCACAGAGGCAGATTTATTCTAATTAATTCTGTTTATATAAAAGATATGCTATTAAGCCTTATAAGTTATGATTAAACGAGGTCTGGCATATCTATAAGATGGGGTATAGTATGCAAATATTAATTTAATGAATACGTTTAGCTGAACCGTTAACACCTGTGAAAATCCTGCTGCCGAGTATTACCGTCAAAGCAGGAATAAACATTAAAATCTCATAGCCAGTGACATTTTAATTAATTTTTAGAAGCATCTATTTAAGATTTTACCAGCATAGGCACAGTATATTATTATTCTTAGCCATTTGTCACTAGAATTTTGTAGCTACAAATTTAGTCATTAAAGGTCTTGAAGACAAACAGCAAATTTTAAAGGTTCTTCCCAATTTGAAAACTTAACAGTTAGCTCATATTTTTGCTCAGGTTCTGGATCAAACAATTCTACCAATAGAGTACCAGCCTCAGAACATTGAGCAGTTGTTTGAGCTTCTCCACCTTGCAGTTTTAGACTTGCTGCTTCTGGTAATTCCCCTTTACATCTCAAAGATGCAGAAGACTTATCTTCAGCAATATAATATTCAGCCTCAATATTAATCAAACCTACAGCAGTTTCCCACTGTCTTCTTACCACTGACCCGTTTAAATAACAGATCAAAGTTAAAGATGATAGAATCTCTTTAGCAGCAAGTAAAGACAACAACATTTGTTGTCTTGGAGTTGCACTATTGTAAGTTATAACTTCCAGGGAAGGCAACTCTCCATCACGGGTTTGACCCACTAAGACTAAGCTGGCTAAATGATTTAGGGACTGAGATTGGCCAGGGAACAAATTATCTACAACTTTAACCAATCTACTACCAGGTAGTAAATTGGATTGCACAATCTCTTGGCAAGACTGCAAAAGTCGAGTAAATACACTATATGTTAAAGGTATAGATAAGTTTCTCCACTTGATATTTTTCATTTGTGATGCCCAAGGAGGAATTGGGAAAACTAAATCTTTAGCTTCAACGTCTGGATAGTCAGTATCGTATCCCACTTCTTCCCAAGGAAACAGTGGTGGTTTAGATTCAATCTCAGTTTTCATCCGTTTTTGTAACAATGACTCGAAACGATTATACACAGTTAGTACTTCTCCCAGTGGCATTGGTGGACGTCCGTTGCAGTTGAGACAGCCAATTTCTTCGGAATCATCTGGATAGAGTTCGTCCAACTCTTCCTTGACTTCTGCTTCCATATTATTTATGGACTTTGGACTATCTATTACTGTTGATATTTCTGTAGAATTTGGCTTCGATAGAAGCCAATCAAAGAAATTTTTTTCAAAAATTTCCACCTGTTTGTTCGTTTCGTTATTCATCACTTGATGCCCCTGCTCCGGAACCTGAACGATTTCGTAATTCCCAGGCAAGTTCGAGTAATTTATACCACTTTTTCTTAACCTGGTTGATTTTACGACCTAAAGTTTTCGCGATCACATCATCGGAAATACCTTGTTGTTTTAATTTTAGCAAATTTTTTTGCTCTGAATCAATTTTGTGATGCAAGGCTTCCCACTCCGTAGGAGTTAAGCCTAAATTTTGTTCTAAATCTGCTTCTAACCATTGATGAACCAGTTCCCAACGATGTCCCATAGCAAATTTGAGCAAATGGTATTTAAAGCGTTGCTGTAAATAATCCCTTTCTCGGGGAGTTAGACCTAAGATAGATTCTATTTCTCCAGTTGATAAATCTTGTAAACGCAATGCAAAGTAATCTGCACAGTCTTTCTGTTCACGTTCCTCTAGATAGGCCATTAGTTCTTCAATCACAACCTGACGCAAAGAAGCAATATTATTACCTGGGTCTTGTGCAACCATTGCTTCTCGAACTTCTTGGATAGATCTATCGTTCCAAGTCTTATCTGAGTCAGTAGTTGTTCCTTCTGCTGCTTGGTCAATATCTACAAATGTTTCCTTTGGTTGTTGTTGGGAAAATGTTTGTGCCCGTAAAATAATCAATTGTTGACTACGACCACCAGATAAAGGTATACGTCTCTTTCCATAACGTTCGGTAAAGGCCATATACTCTGCAAGTTCTAACAAAGTACGGGGACGATAAGTTGCTGGTAGTTCACTTTCTCGCCGAAAAGCATTCAAAGTTTCCAGGTAAAATTGTTGTAAAAAATCTTCTATCAGATTTAATTTGGCCTGATAACTTGATTGTATTTGGGCAGGAGTGATATATCTATAAATAATAGCGCTGAAGGTGCTATGTAATTCTATTCTTCCTTCTTGAGAACGAAGCTGGTAGTAATGTATACATCGTTTCAAGCGATGTAGAGCTAAATTTTTAGCCCATTTACCCACTTCTCCCGAAGCTTGAATTCTTTTACTTTCTGTGCAAATCCTATCTACTTCGTGTGTAATACGTTCTGCCACCTCTCGGCAATTTTGCCTTGACCCACGAGTAGACTGCTGAAATTCATCTAGGAGTAGCTTTAAGATTTCTTCGCCAACTTGGCAGATTTCCCCCATCATTGTATTAATAATTAACTACTAATAAACTTTATAAGTCATCACAAATACACCTAACTTTTTAGATAATTTATGAGAATATGAAAAACACTAAATTATGTACTTAGAGCAACAAATACAAACACTTATTAAAAATGCACCCCAAGATGGTAATACACCACAAATTGTTGAGGCTATTACACCTGCTTTAAAACTGTTAGCTCAACAACTCCAGCACTTGCAATACTATATTTTGCAAACTTTGTCGCAAAATTGGGTTTTAACTACTTTAGGTCATCGCAGTAAATTGGATTTAGAAAAACGCGTTATTTATGCTTTTCCTACACTGAAAGATGCCTCATCATCTATTTCGGAAGATAATGTTGTAGCGACACCTATGCCAGTTATTCATATACTTTTTCAAATGATAGCAATTCAACCTTTAGACAGCCTTATTTTCTTTGAAAAACCTGGTGATTTAACAGTAGCTACGGAAGTTAAAAGAGAGGATGTCCAGAAAATGATAAGTATATATCTCAGACAGTATCAGGCATCCTCTAGTTCCAATCCTAGTAAAATTCCTCCAGACATTGCTTAAGATATTGAAATATTTTCCCACTCTGGATTTTGTATTATTAAAAATTCAATTACCTCAAGCAAATATATAAAAATTATAATTGGAAACGATAATTTAAAATCGGCTCAAAAAAACCCTAGTTAGTATCAATATAAATATTGTTTGTTAGCCATACACTAATTAATAGTATTCGTTCATTATTACTAACTAATTATTGGACAATAGTAAAAGCTAAGACAGGCGACTTAAAACATAGTCAGTAAGATTAATTAGAGCTTGACGAGAATCACAATCTGGTAAAGATTGTAAATGTTCAACAGCCATTTTGGCATATTTAGTAGCCAACTCTTGAGACCTTTTAATACCTCGGCTATTTTTAATCAATTGAATAGCTTCTTCTAAATCGCTATCTTGGGCTAATTCTCTTTCCAGTAGTTTTTCTAATGCAGGCTTTTCTTCCAAAGCATATAATGTGGGTGCTGTCAAGTTGCCACTTTTGAGGTCTGAACAAGCAGGTTTTCCCAGAGATTCTGTAGCACTGGTAAAGTCTAGTATATCGTCCACTATCTGGAATGCTAAACCTATATATCTTCCATAGTAGTACATATCTTGGACTATTTCTGGTGGGACATCACTAATAATAGCTGCAGCTTTAGAACTATTAGCAATTAGAGAAGATGTCTTGTAATAGCTCTTTTCTAGATAAGCTTCTATGGATAAATCAGTATTAAATCTATGTAGTCCTTGCTGAATTTCTCCTTCGGCAAGATCCATAATTACTTTTGAAAGAAGTTTCACAACTTCTAGATTATCCAGGTTGGCCAAGTACCAAGATGATTGAGCAAATAGAAAATCTCCAGCTAGTACCGCAATACGATTAGTAAATAAACTGTGAACGGTAGGGACGCCTCGACGGATTTCTGATTCGTCTACTATGTCATCGTGAACTAAGCTAGCAGTGTGGATCATTTCTGTAATTTCTGCTAAACGACGATGTTTAGGAGTAATTTCTTGCGTTAGCATGGTAGTCCGTGAAATTAATAGGACAATAGCTGGTCTTATCCGCTTTCCCTTGACGCGGAATAGGTGTTCTGCCGCCGCGTACAATATAGGGTGACGGGCACCTACCAATTGTTTTAAGTTATTCGTTAGCAGTTGAAGGTCTGCTTCTACTGGAGAGAATAGGAGAGTGGAAGTGGTCATGGATTAACCAATCAAGCTACAAGTTAACAAAATTTTACAAATTATATTCCTATTCTAAGCTAAGCATCCTTGATATAGGAAAGTTAAAAATCTTGATTCTAAAATAAAATATTTTCAAAAAAATAAGCCATATTATAAGTCAATGCCATTAGAAGTAGTAGATTGTATCTAATTATTAAGAAGTTATCAAAATACTCTGTACAAATAGCACTAATTGTGTTGGGTTAATATTAGTCCTCTTTCCGGGAATGGCGTTAAAAATTAACCAGTTTTTAGTTGCAAAGGTTAGTAATATTATTTTTTTCTGACCTCCCTTTGGATCAAAGCTTTTTGAGTGGCTCAATAAGTATATTAATTTATACAATTAAACATTAATGCAGGATGGTAGAAATAACTAATCAGTAACAAAATCTTTAAAGGTTGACCCATCAAGACTTTTAACTTTTTACTAACCGTTTCTCTAGTTCTCAAATCTAAAATTTAATAAATTATCTCAAATTTAGTATAAGAAAAAAGTTCAGATATGTAAGCAAAAATTTATCAATACAAAACAACTGATTTTAAATATAAACAACGAGTTTATTAGGATTTGAGTGAGTAAATTGGGAATTTTTAGCTAACTTCATTAGACATTTCCAAAAATTGGCAAAGTCTTTCTGTCGATTTATTTGAGTTTCGTGATAATTTTCCAACTTTTTTAAATCATTGTACCCTATTATACAGCGGTTTTTATCTGAATAAACTATTTTTCTAAAAATTTATGCTACGATTTTAGTAATTTGAGCGATCGCTTCTTATATAATTCAATATAATTGTTCCTGAAGAAAGAGCTTGATGAAGGCAGAGAAACTCTTTGAATTTTGACTAACATAGTTTAGTTCGATGGATCAAAAATCAGGTGAGTACCCAGGGTGTGAACATTAACTTGGCTCCTGTTAAAGAAATTAACCCTTGAATTATAGAACCTTTGTATAAACTTAAATTATCTATTAGTACCATTACCCTGGGCCTAAGTAGAGTTACTAAAATCTACTTTATATATGCTTCAAATACATTTTTATTTGTACTACCAATTACTGTCATTTATTTATAGGGGTATTGCTAACTAGTCTCTCTTCTATCTTCCCTCGATCATAAAGACCAGTGATTCGTTCTTAACTCCTAATTCGTCAACAAAAACCAAATTATTTATATCTACATAAATCTAGCCAGCTATTTTCGATACACAAGTGCATTGCATGTTTAATATCTTCTTTGTGTTGGTCAACAAGCATAAAGACTTTTTTTCTACTTATATTGACTTTTTTTGATTCGATACATCGTTGATACACTCACTTTCACTCTAGTTCTAATTTATAAAGATTCACATAATTTACAAAGTAAAATATAAGGTTTTTGTTCGATTTGCTGCTGAATTAAAGAATTAACATGGCCATCCATTTGAATCTTTGGTATTTCTCTATGTTGCTTTGGATTCACAGTTCAATTGGGTTATATAATGCCGTAATAAATCAAAGACAAAAGCCAAACTAACTTGAAATCTTTGCACTATGTGACGTTGAGAACCTTCTTAATTTTGAATTTGCTCATATCACACGAATATAGATGGGAGAATGAGTATGTTTTGGCCATTTTTTTTGTTCGGTGATCGCTCTAGATAGCTATTTTTTCTTTAATTACCAGAACTTACACAAAGACACTATGTATATTGCATGATCAAAAAGGCACAATATTTAAACTCTGTTTTGGGCGATCGCTCTTCCATTCCGATCGCCCAAATATTAATAAAAAACTCCAGTTAAGTCCATAAGCAAAGTTAATTAAATATTCTGTTTTGTGTTTGATCAAGAGCCAGTATTTTTATGATCTTTTAAAGTCAGCTTTTTCAGTATTCAGTTCTATCCTAATTTAATCCATTTTATCTTTTTCCAAAAAGTTAATTATCATTTAAGAAATAATTAAATTAGAATTTTTTAAGAATTAATTTTACACTTTCTTCTGGTTGTGTTGCACAGCGGATCCCCATGGTGAAAAATGACAGTTGAGTACTCTACATATAGCCTAATTGCTTAAGTCCTGATGATTTTTTTGTTGAGTATGATGTATAGCCATACTTGAGAAAATTGGTATCAACTAACTATCTTTAGATATAGGAAAGTTGGAAATCTTGATGGTCACATGAAATTGTTTTTTAAAAAACAAACAAATAAGACTTGCTCATTCTATAAGGAAACACGGTTTATTGTCTTGATTATTTTATTGTTTTATTCGTTCTCATCTGAATTTAGATCAACTCAGTTTTTACTTAAGCGGTAACAAAAATATAGGTTGATGTTAGTATTATTAGTAGTAAATTGTATCTAACTGTTAAGCTAATCTCAAAATAATCTATACAAATAGCATTAACTGTGCTATAATTTTAATTAATCCAAAATAGCAATTTCATTTGATTCACGTCAAAAACTTAGTTGCTTTTAGGTAAAAGATATGTGTGGAAGAGGCAACAGGAAAGAAGGTTTGCCTCATGTTCTTACAGTTAATAAATAACTTACTCTTATTTGATATATCATTTGAAAATGTTATAGCTTTAATAAATCAAGATAGAAAAAAGATACTGATTGAACCTTGAATTAAAAAAAAGTAAATAGGTTTTTCAGTCTCTAATAGTGAGAACTTAGTCATTATTGTGAAAAGTATTTAAGAACCTCTGAAATGAATACATAGAATTTAGGAATGATAATGATTTTGTTAAAATTTGATGTTTAATCGTATGAATCAGCTATTAAGTTGTATGATTATAAGTAAATCAGTTAAATACTGCATGATATGAACGAGATATATATGCAGACAACTTAAATTATTAACCATTTGAATTGGCTATTTTAACAACAACTAGTTCAAGTTAAAGTTTTGTACAGTAATAATTTTGCAGTTTTGGTAAAATTTACAATACGATACGTCGTTTAAATTATTAACAACTTAATAGCAGAAGTAGATTTAAATTACCTTCCCAAGCACTGAGAATATTCAGTATGAAAACTTTTGATCAGGCTAGTATATTTAGATTAATATCTAATCAAAACCAGGAAGATATTTGCTATTAACAACTATTAAATTAATATTGATTAATAGCTTTGAATCATAAATCTATCTAAAAAAAAATACTTAATTTTGCAGGTATTTTTTATCAAATCAAGTAATATTTATTAGGGCAAAATCTAGTAATCCAGGGCGACATTTATTTAAATGCCTCCATCTTTAATAATATTTTTTTTAGTAGTAATAGGTAATTGCTGATAGCTTAATATATCAATTACAGAGACTACTCAAGTAGAGTATAACTCAACAAAACTTCAAAAAATACATAACATTGTAGAAATAAATAAAAAAAAATCTACAAGCTTTAACTGATATTTAGCAACAAAACATGTAAGTAAAACATAAGAGTTAAAAAAATTATCAACAAATTTATTTGACTCTAAAAATTAAGTAAAAATAACTTCTGTATTTAGAATTAATTTAATTAATATCTAACATAAGTTATATTAGTTACTTCTTTATTTAAAGCAAAACGCTCCTCACAATTTGGTAAAACTATGAACTACAATCATACTCCTGTAATAATTCCTATTCTGGCAACTGGTTATATATTTACCGTGTATTTACTTTTAGTATTAGCTCAACGAGCTGAAAAAATTACAAGAAATAAAACTTGGTAAGAAGATATTGTCAATTCCCATACTAATTTGCATTATATAACACAGCAGATATTGATAGATATGTATTAATAAATTATCAACTTATCTGCTTTAAAATTGTATGGCTAAATATAGCTAACCTTAAAAATGAATATCAATAATTAATCATATCGACTTTTTTTGATGATATCTTTTTTTTTGATGATATCTTTGTAGTTGAATTAATCGTTCAATAACTAATCTTTTTTGTATTTATACTGTGATCATAGCACGACCTTTATTTTTTAGATATCTATTCCATAGAATAATTCATTACCCTTAATTTAAAAATTAATAAAACAAAATGTTTAATTATATAGTTATACATTTATATAATTGATTTAAACATTCCATTAGCAATATTCTCTTTCACTGAATAGCAGACCAATTCAATATATAATGAAAAAAAGACATTCCTTAGATATTGTAAATAAGGAATAATTAATAATAATAATAATAAATAAGTGCTTTATCATACCATAAAAAATATATAGAAAGTCAATGAAAATTCAATTAACTAATAATGTTAACTACCTAAACAAAATTAACTGTATATTCAGTTTCAAAATTGGTAATAATTTTTTTCACAGCTTCCAGGAGATTAGAGTAGATATAATAAGCCTTAGTTTCTAACCATTAATATTTATAAAATTCTAAAAAAATTTCTATTATATTTAAGTGGTGCAAGGAAGTCTGTACAAAAAGAGGCTTTAAGCAAGGCAATAAGTATACTTCCTGACTACAAAAAAGAAGGTAGTGCAGAGCACGAGGTCTGGGATGAGTTAGTTAGTTGTCCCACTCCAGGGTGTGCCGCTCATCCTATCCTTTTTACCGCTGTATTGTCTTTACGAGTATAGATCTAAATCCAATTGAAGTAAGCGTGAGCCAACCTAAACGTTAGCTGCATGACAATTTGTCAGTTCGCTCTTTATGCTGGGTTTGGTATTGACCAATGATGTACTTTAATTCTGGGGGGTATGAACGAGTCTTACCCTATCCAATTACCTGTATCCCATTGTTTACAGCTAGTTTTTCCTTATGTATTGAAATGAAAATTAATTTTAATAAACTAGTCAATATATTTATTTATTCACTTCACTTAAAATTAATCCGCTGGATGAAGCTTGAAGCATGACTATCAAACAGTTATCTTCTGCCAATTTATTCATGTGACAATGTTTTTGTTTTTTTGAACAAATGACTACAATTCATTACTGGTAACCTGTGAGGTTTTAAGATTTTTTACATGGCCAGTCTTGACATTTGTCTTTTTTTAGAGCGCGCCTTGACTAAACTGACTGCTGTATTATAAACCAGATTCACTTTTCGACGAATTCCTCTTAAACTACTACCTTCAACATGAGCCTCTAAAACCATGGGATTTTCTCATGACCAATTTTTCGCCGATAATAGAGAGTGTTAAAGTATCGGTGAAAGTTTGTAGACATTCAGGACAATAATATCGTTGAGAAAATTACTAGTCTTTCCATGTTTATAAGTTTTCTGATGGCAACACAGAAGGCAATTCTAGAATAATTAAGAGTATTTAGGGATAATAATAATCTTATCATTCTCACAATTTCTTGATGCATTACCAAAAATAATTTTAGGCGATTATAAACTTTGTATTATCAAGCTAAGGCTAGTTGAAAATTATACTATTTTCTTCTATATTCTAGCTATAGGTTAAATGGATAAAATCACTATCTACTAATTGATTTAGCTAGTTTATTATTGGCTAAAATTCGGGTTTCATAGAGATTTACTAGAGTTAAATTATCAGTTTTCTAGTATATTAGACTCTTATTTTTTAGTAATAGTGAATGATCTTAATCAAAAACTAATATTCCCTCAGTTTCTACCAATAAAATTATGTCTAATTATTTTTCTGGATGGAAAGTGCGAAATCTACCTATATTAGGACTTCTGTGGAAACAAGTACAAGCAGCACCTAAACCTATTGCTGAAGATTCTATTCTATTACGAGTAATGGTACAGGCATTGGTAATAGTAGGTATTATAGCAATTGACGTGGCTGCTGGGGTAGCAACAGATGAACTACCTTTAACTGTTTGGGCAGGACCACTAAGTATTATAGGAGCAATTTGGAGTTGGTATAATCGCTACAAAAGAAATGTGCTAGCTAAATTCTGCTTGGCGATCGGAATGTTATTAATTTTTGCTGCTTTTTTGAGTAGATTATTTGGTGAGCTAAATGATACACGACTGGTATTGGCTGAATTATTAATTCAACTTCAAGTCTTACATAGCTTCGATCTACCTAGGCGAAAAGACTTAGGTTATTCAATGGTTATAGGGCTAATTTTGTTGGGGGTTGCAGGCACTATTAGCCAAACTTTAACTTATGGACCTGTATTAATAGTGTTTACTATATTTGCTATTCCTTGTCTTGTTTTAGATTACCGTTCTAGGTTAGGTTTGTACTCAAGATTGTCCAGTAATAAATTAGAGCTTCGAAGGCAAAAACAGCAAAAAAAAATATCTCTGTTAAATGCTACTTTGTCTCCCAAGCGATTAACAATATTATTGTTAGTAATTCTTGGTTTGGGCATGACAATTTTTGCTTTTTTACCAAGGTTACCTGGATATCAAATACGAACTTTTCCTGTGAGCAGTACGATTAATTTTGATTTAGAAAATTTCGATGGGCGAACAATTACAAATCCTGGTTATATTAGTCAAGGTAGGGGAAATAGAGATGGTTCTGGAAATAGTAATGGAACTAACCAAGAATCAGGTCCTGGAAGTTTAAATGATACTTATTATTACGGGTTTAATACTAAAATTAACCAAAATTTGCGTGGGCAATTAGTGCCTCAAGTTGTGATGCGAGTTAGGTCGCAAGCTGAAGGTTTTTGGAGAGTTTTAGCATTTGATAAATATACTGGTGAAGGTTGGGAAATTTCTCGAAATGATAAGACTATTACTTTAGATCGTAGCAGTTTTTCTTATCAATTTTCTGTGGGTTTACAGAGAAAGAATTATAAAAATGAAACTAAAGAAGTCATTCAAAATTATACAGTAGTTTCTCCGCTACCAAATTTAATTCCAGCTTTATATCAGGCCAAAGAAGTATATTTTCCTACTAAAAAAGTAGCCATTGACCTTGATGGAAATTTACGTTCTCCTCTTGAACTTAGAGAAGGTTTAACCTATACAGTAATTTCTAATGTTCCTTATCGAAATCGTAGTATTTTGAGTCAAGCGGGAACAAATTATCCAGAAAGTATTAGTGAATATTATTTACAGATTCCTTCTGAAATACTAGAAAAAGTCAGACAAAAAACAGAAGATATTTTAGCAAATAAAAATAAAGTTGCTCAAGAAATTAAACCTATTATTTCTCCTTACGAAAAAGCTCTTTATTTAGCTCAATACCTTAAGCAAAACCCAAATTATAAACTTCAAAAAGCACCACCATTTTTAGCAGAAGATGAAGATTTAGTCTCAGCTTTTTTATTTGGTTACCAAAATAGCCGGGAAGGGGAAAAAATTACGGGTGGTTATGGCGATCATTTTTCTACTGTTTTGACAATAATGTTACGTTCTATTGGAATTCCTGCGAGATTAGTTGCCGGTTATGCTCCTGGTGAATTTAATCCTTTTACTGGTTTATATGTGGTCAAAAATACAGATGCCTATATGATGACGGAGGTATATTTTCCGGGGTATGGGTGGTTTGCTTTTAATCCTATTCCGGGAATGCCATTAATTCCTCCTTCCATTGAAAAAAATCAAAGTTTTACTGGGTTAATGGTTTTTTGGAAGTGGGTAGCTGGTTGGTTACCTTCTCCTGTAACTGGTTTTTTGGAGAGGTTTATTGGTGGAATATTCCTTTGGATATTGGGAGTTATTGCTTGGTTTTTTGCTTTATTTTCTCAAGGTTGGCAAGGCATATTTACTGGTTTAATATTATTTACTGCTTTAGGTTTTTTGGGTTGGTTATTATATATTTTTTGGCAAAAATGGCATTATGGTCGTTGGTTAGGAAGGTTATATCCTATGGAGAGTATCTATCAACAAATGTTGAATTTGATGGCGAGTAAGGGATTAGTTAAACATGGTTTTCAGACCCCTTTTGAATATACTAAGGCTATTAAGGGATATAACTCTAGGAATGAAGCAGAAATAATAGAAGAAATTTCGCAAGCTTATGTAGAATGGCGTTATGGTGGTAAGGAGGTTAATTTGAATAGATTAAAAGGTTTACTGCGGAATTTAAAGAGTAGTATCAGGCGGAAATTAAATTAACAGTTAGGAATAAAGAAGTCAATAAGGTGAATTACAAAGTGATTCTTTTTTGATTTGTTAATAAATAAGTTTATGGGCTGCACAGCAGAAGTTATATCAAGATGACTAGCTGAACCAATATAGCAATTCCTACACTGTTGAGGTAGAAAATTTATTTGTTTTAGTAGGGGAGCTGAATGCAAAGTTACTTAAAACTAGTAAACAAGGAAAACAGGATATAGAAAAGAAGAAAAAAACGCTACCTTAGTAACTTGAGCAACGCCATATAGAATCTTTATATATTATCAGTTTAAGTTGTAGCTTACCTTGAAAAACATACAAAAAAGTTACGAAATTAATATTCTCCCACTTAGGTTAGGATTTTCCCTTACCTGAGTGGAAAAATACAAAAAAATTAATATTATGCAATTGCTGCGTACTCATTTCCCTTATTAATAGACTTTTTTAGCAAATCCTAATTAATGAATTAAAACTAATATAAACTGTGGAACTTTTGAGGTAAAAAATTGTCAAAGTTGTTATAGCATTACGCATTCAAGTTAGGACATATAATTAGAATGGCGATCGCTAAATGGGAAGGGGGATAATTATTAAAATAGCCCAAATCCTTCAATGCTCCAACTATCTACTATGCCTGAATTTCCCCCTAATAAAAATAACACAATGCCCAAGCCAAAGTAGTTGAGCGCGATTTTTCAACTACCGGTTACTGGGTAGAATAGATGGGCTTTTAAGGCCGATATAGCACTACGCATTCGGGTTAGGACAAGTTAAAATGGTATTAGCTAATTTATTTTAAGATTGTTTCATGCCTGCACCATATAGTTATGAATTACGACAGAAGGCAATCGCTTCTGTAGAAAGAAGAGAGAAAAAAAAGTATTATTTGTCGGCTTTTTCACATTAGCAGAAATACCCTTTATTTATGGTTAAAAAGGAAAAAGGAAACTGGAGATTTGGAGGCTATTAATAATGAATCAGAGGGCAAACAACTAAAAATTAAGGATTAGGATAAATTTGAACAATTTGTTTTGAGGCATAATCACAAAACTCAAATTCAAATAGCAGAGTTATGGGGAGATAATTTGACACAACAAAATGTATCAAAAGCTTGTCAAAAATTAATTGGGTATAACTAGAAAAAAAACTTACGGTTATGAAGAAAGAAATGAAGTGGAAAGACAAAAATTTATGGAAAAACTATTAACAGTAGATCAAAAAAAACTGGTTTATGTAGATGAAGCAGGTTTTGATAATTGTACTGGTTTATGGTTATGGTTATAGTCCAAAAGGGGAAAGATGCTATGAATTAAAATCAGGAAAAAGAGCAGAGAGATTCAGTTGGACGCTTCCCTTTACGAGAGAAAAAAATCTTGTCTCCATTAACTTTTGAAGGTGGATATAATCGATACTTATTTGAAAAATAATTATAATAATGCTTAATACCACAGTTAGAAAAAGGAGATGTAATAATAATAGATAATGCTAGTTTTCATAAAGGTGAAAATATTAGACAGATAGTGGAAAGTGACGGATGTGAAATATGGTACTTGCCAACCTATTCATCCGATTTAAACAACATAGAAAATTGGTGGGCAGTATTGAAGACATGGATCAAACAAAGAAAAAACGAATTTGAAAATATTAGAGATTGCGTTGATGGAGCATTTAAGAATTGTCCTAACGTTTTTCCATAGCTGAACTTCCTTCCATACAAATGTACTATATCGGCCTTAAAAGCCCATTTATTCTACCCAGTAACTGGTAGTTGAAAAAATCGCGCTCAACTACTTTGGCTTGGGCATTGTGTTATTTTTCTTAGGGGGAAGTTCAGGTATAGTAGATAGTTGGAGCATTGAAGGATTTGGACTATTTTAATAATTATCCCCCTTCCCATTTAGCGATCGCCATTTTAATTATATGTCCTAACTTGTTATATTTCCTAACTTGAATGCGTAGTGCTATACTACTTCATTTTCTCCAGGTAAACTTATCAAAAAACATGGGTATCAAAACTATATTTGTAGATTAACAGAGAGAGGTGAAGAGAAAAGATAAAAGACGACGATCGCTCAAATTTTTTAATTGATTTACATAAATGTTCTAAGATTCATATACTTGAATAATAAATCAATGCAGATTGTTGGTGTGGGTGAGCGAAGCACACTACCAACAAGAATGATTATCCCGTATCACAAAATCAGTCAATTCTTCACCCTCACTTATATTCTTTAAACCCTTATCCAACAATGCTTTTGAGTGGCTTTTAACTCGGTGAGGTACGGACGCTCTTATACAATGTCCCTACCTACTTCTCTTCCTAGAAGGGGTCAGGGGTAAGTGCCCTGCTCCCCTACCCAAGTAAAGTGTAACAAACATTTATTAAATTAGTAGATCGTGACGTCATCACATTCTCACCCCCCAAAATACCAAATATTGGCTTTGTTAGTTTGAGTGCGACTCATGGAGGTTTAATTCCTTCCCTCTCAGCTAGGGAGTGACTTAATAGCTCAGGTTTAATGAATTAACAAATATTACTCTTGGTGCATGGGGTAAAAGCTGATAAGCCTTAAGGACTGAGGACGATGCTGCAACAGAAGTAAGTATTAGTGAAGAAGATGAATTTTGTTAAAGGTTTCCTAGGTCATGCTAAGCAAACATCAACCACTATCAGGTTAATTAATGGGACTTATACAACTTAACTGGCCAAATTAGACTATAATGTTTAGTCTACAATAATTTTACGTTGAAGCGATAGACTTCCAGTCCGCTTCGCGATCGCTCTTCTATGAAATAAACGACCCCTACTGCAATGCCCCCTTGCTTTGAAAGGTAGTGTAAACAGTTTGATGATTGTTGGAAAAACCCACCCCAAAAAACAGGATTCCGTCACTATCTGGTTGGATTACTAGGGGAAAGCAAAAGGAAAAACATACCCCAAATGGCCAATAACTCTATTAGAGTAGTATATAATCGGCTACATCATTTCATCGCAGATTCTCATAATCGAGCCAACTCAAATCAATCAACGTCGCCTAGAAATAATCAACAAACGTTCTCAAACTAAATTCAAGAAAGGATGTAGTTTAATTTTAGATGATTCGGAACACCGAAAAAGGGGAATTTTACATCGGTCGTAGGCCGACAATATAATATATTGGAGAAATCGGTAAAACAGATAAGGTCATAGTAACTGTAACAACTCATTATTATGATGGAAAAAAAAGTTTCCCTTTAGATATTAAATTATATCAACATTCAAGTTCTTTAGCAAAAGGAAAAGATGACGAATTCTTTGATAAAAAACTAGATATAGGAATAGAGCTAATAGACCGCAGTATTAGCCGAGTTATGAGTCCCGGAATAGTTTTAATTAATGGTGGTTATGGCAAGAATACAACACTCCTGAACAAACTCAAAGAAAGAGAATTAAAATACTTAGGAAAAACGCAAAAAACCGAAAAATAATAGTTAAACTAAAATTCCTTGATGAAATATAAATTATAATATAAGAATTAGCTAAAATTTTGCCATCATAGAAATTTGAGCCAGTTATCTTAAGTTTAGAAAAACCAAAAAAAGTTTGGGTAACGACATTTACAACATCAAATTCAAGCCTTTTTAAAGAAAGAAAATTTGCTATCGTTATGAATGCTATTTCTATAGAATATGCCACATAAATTGATTATTTTATTACCAATGTTGAGCCATTAAAAGTGACATCTGAATGGATAGTCAATAGTTACTCCCTCCAGAAATTGGATAGAGGTTTTTTATTGAGAAGTGCTCATGATGCTTATGGTTAAGAGAATATCAAGTAAGAGATAAATGGAGTCTAGAACGCCATTTTATCCTGGTATTTTGTGCTTATACTTTTATCATTTGCCATCAACTAACTGGAGGATTACAAAGGCGATGGGCAAATAAACCTTTAAAGACGTTTACTGATGCTTTGGAAGCTTTTCGTACAGCTATATCTTTCCGTTTTTTTAATTGGTTGACTAATAACCGTGACGTATTTGCCTCTCACAGAGAGAGTTTGGGTTATATTTGGGCTTAAAAGTTGTGTAAGTTCCATTAATTGTTCTTGTATCTCCTGTGACCAAAATGGTGTAGATGACGCCCCTTTAGGTCTTCAACCACTTAAAGGGCTAGCGGGCAAATCAAAGGATGACTTAGGACCTCTAAAGCTCACAAGAAATGAGTTATGGGAACGAAGTCACCCCCTGTGGGACTATCATATGACCACCGATGAGCAAAGTCGAGAGCTGAAAGTATTAAAGGGGCTGCTTCGACTCCCATGTATGTATCGTTTATTATTGCAATACGTCTCTTAGTATCACCTAGCCCCTAGGTAGATGCGATAACATTGAATGACATTATCACTCATCTGAGTCATCCCGTTGTGGGTTTGTTTTATCAGGCTTAATTTCACCAATTTTGTGTAACAAGCGGTAATACATGATTGACTGTCCATTGACCTTATCTAACTTCCAAGGCCTGCAATAAACAGATCAAGCCTGCTAGTTTGACGACTAATAGCTCATGTAACTTCAGAGCAAGTTGTTACTAAGGGTACTTGAGCAACGGAAGTTACTCTAAATCTGGTCAGGGGAGGAATTTAGCCTGCATAACTACCCTTAGTGATACTCAATTTGGGAGTGGCCTAACTTATATGAGCTTGTCAGGCCAAACGAATCATACTCGTTCGGTGGTAACCTAATAATTATCAAAATTATTGAATCTAAAACTACCAGGCAAAATGTTTTTTGAGGGTTAATCAAAATCTCCATTACAAAAACAACTTCTGAATTTGTAAGTTCTGACTTTGTTAACACCTTTACCCACCCCCATCAAAAAAACTCTGACACCTTTCCTTTTGAGGGCAAATATCACATAAATACTCTTTCTCCGTAGGTGGAGGTGAGCCAGGTTGAAACTCCTCCCATTTCAACCACTCCCGCATCTCTTCCAACTTATTGGGAACTAAACTCTCCACTACGTTCTCCAACTTTTCCCAGGAATAATAATACTCTCCCAACTCAGGCAAAACCCAATAAACAAGAGCATCAACAGGCACTTTTTTCTTTTGTTTAAGCAAAAAACTATGGAGAGCAACTCCTATTAAATGAGACAATACTTCCACAGTTTCATAAGTTTGAAAATGAACCACACACAAGCGACGAGACTCAAAATCAAAAATTAAATTATTAACTTTTCCCGTTAACTTTTGAGTCTTACCATCTGGTATTTTAAAAGTATAATCTACTAGTGTTTCTCCCATAATTAATGTGCGATGAAGCACAACACTTTCATGACAGTAACGCCGATTTTTAACAATGATTTTAGATATATTAAAAATCATTTTAGTTAAAACCCGCCAAATTTGATACAATGCTGTTGTTAAAGTAGCATCTTTTGTAATTATTGTTTGTAAATAAGGAAAGAAAATCAAACCATAAAATAATTGCTGTATTTGATTAGCGATCGCCCCTACCACCAACCCCTCAAATTGTCCTGCAAACAAAACTTTAATTCTAGATTCTTGCCAAATCATATTCATTAACTGATTAGCTAAGTCAAGAAAAGCATTATCAATTTCCTGGATATAATTCTTGGGAAAAAACGGATGATTACCTCCAAAACTATGTTTCAAATAAAACAAACGCGGGCAATCAAAAGCAACTTTAACATTATTAATACTAAATGGTGGAGATTGTAATTGCGGTTTATTACTTATTGGCATTGACGGACTATTTTAATTTTCCTGTTTTTTTCAAGCAATTAACGTAACTAACAATTTTTAATAATTATCAGTTTTATCTATAACATTTCTCAATCTACTGAGGTACAGTTGTTTTTTCTTTTTTATTCCCTGTTTCACTAATTGCTATGACCTACAGACATTGCATGCAACGTCCCTACCTACTTGCGCGTAACGAAAGAATTTTGCACTTCACTCAGAGATGAGAATTACTATAGTTTATATTAAAAATAGTTAATCATTCTAATAATCAGTTATAAATTCCTTATTAACCAGGAACAAAACAAACTAATTGTTCATCTAATCCTAATGTAGGAGTAATAATTTTTATTTTATTTTCTCCCTCAAGCTCTGTTATTATTATATCAATTTTTGAACCTTCTATTTTGACAAATTGATTTAGTGTATTTTCGATTATGCTGTTGCGTTCCATCAAACTTTGTTTTCTAATTAAATTTAATACAAAATCCTTGACCTCATCTAAATCTAGATCATTTTCCTGTTCTTGAGTACCTACAGAAACAACTACAGAAAAATATTTTAATAAGCTACAGTTATTGAAAATTTGTGATTCACCAATTATTTCTTCAAACTTTTTCAAATTAATAATCTTACCTTCAATAACTAATTCATTAGCGAGGACAGCATTCACCAAACTATGATGTGTAGCTAAAAAATGCACCGATTCTAAATTAGGTTTAATATGAATATTTTTTGACTTACCTTGGAAAATTTTTCTATATATTTTATTGCTAAGATTTTTAGAATTTCCTACCTCAGAAGTTCTCAGTAAATATAAAGTTTGACACAATTTTTTATTCACTACTTTCTGACAAGCCTTCATTGTATTGTAAAAACTATTCATATTTGGATCTTCTGTCCAAACTATACCGATAATTTGCTCTTGGTTTTGTTTTTGATAACTCAAAGAATGGCTGGCATATTTCCCACTTAATAATTTAGTTTTTACCTTCTGACATTGTAAAGAATTTAATACTTCTTGTAGCATCCGAATCAATTCAGGTGCTGCTAAATCAGTAATTTTGCTAATTTTTTTCTGAGTCTTATTGTAGTGGTCTTGCCAAATCAACTTAAAAGTCGCCAATTGTGTTTCTGGTGTTAAATCTTGACTATTCTGTGTCTGATTCAATAATTTTAATTTGTACTGCTCATATTCTTTACGTCCCAATTCTAGTATATTCCGAGGTAGAGTTATTCCTCTGGGAAACTGCTGTTCTAATATTTCTTTTGACAGAGGAAATGTAGCTGATTTAGGCCTAGTTGTTGCCTGGGAATGTAAAGTATTTAAACGAGTTGCTAATATAGCTTCACCCTGTTCTAAAGTAATTGGTTTTAAATGGAAATATCCTGCATTAACTCTGGCTTTATCTGCTGGTTGAATGAATTTAGAATTTTGTTTCCAGGTACTCGTAATAATACTAATAATTATCAGAAAATTTTGTGGATAGTGAGTATGAATACTAGAATTAACATTAAATAATGCTTGTAAATCTAAGGTTCCATTTAACAAGCGAGGAATATTATCAAGATTATCAAAACATAAAACAATAGGTTGAGATGCAGCGGAAATAATTCCCAAGTTAGTAATAATTTTTTGCGCAGAATATTCAGAATCTATACTATTTTTAATGCCCAAAGATTTTAAATCGTCTTCATCCAAATCATCCCCTCGTAACCATTCACAGGCAACAGCGTTATACTGGGGATCTAGTAGATGATAGAGGACACTGAAAAAATCATTAGGATTGTAAATCCCAGAAGGGTAAATTGCTTTAAGGTTTCTAATGAATACTCTTCTTTCACCAAGAATTTTTTGGACCAAATTACTATTTGGGAAAGCTAATAGACTTTTGAGGCATAGTAATAGCTGAGAATCTGTTTTACCATCTGGAGTTTTCATCAGGCAGTCAACAGTTTGACGTAAAATATGTCTCCAAATATAATCACTATGAGGCCAAGGATCGACATAGACAAAAAAAGCTTTAGTATTGAATAATTTTTTAATTCTCCCCAAAAGGTAACTTTTGCCAGAACCAGAGTCACCTGTAAGTATCAAAGTACGGGGGTGATGTTCCTGAGCCACTTGCTCTAGTACAGTTTCTATATCAGTGATAATATTTTGATGGATAGAATCAACATTCAGGTTAGAATTTTGTTGCTCTTGCCAAAAATTAATAGTATAAAGAGTTACAGGATCGAAAGGATTAAGTTCTCTTTGAATAATTTGATCTATAGATGCCATAATATAAATTGTTAGTATTTTTAAGGATGCTTAGAGAATTACGATAGCAGATATAAGAAGATTTATACCAGTTTCTAAAAATACTGCTAGATTAACTTTTTTTTATTTCTAGGGAAGACCTGGATTTTGCCATACAGAAAAATTAAATAGATAGCAAGGATTTTCCCTATTCCCTAAGACTTAGGGACGTTCGATGGAACGTCCTTATCTGCTCTTTTTTTTAACTGTAAAGATTTTTTGGTAATTTTGTATTAGTCGAGAATGATAAAAAATAAACATCCGCCAATGTTTTGAGGGATACCTGCTTCAATTTGCTCTGGTGTATAGGATCTTACCTCCTGTAGGGAACTTAATTCTATTTGATGATTTCTTTCTAAACGGTAGAGTGCCTGATCTAGTTCTTCTCGGGATAAACGGGGTTGTAGCTTTTCTCGTAGATGAAAAATCGGTAAGTACTTATCTGTACCATGACGATTGTCTAAAGACCAAATCTCTGCTAAAATTTGATCGTCATTGGGTTTTTGTTTTTTTTTTGAATCTCCAGAAAACAACGGTTTTTTTTCCTGATTGTAGTTTGTACGCATTAACTGGAGATAATCACTTAACATTTTCAATGAGATTTCTTTTGCCGTACTGTGAGATGAATATTCTTGGCACAAAAATTGCTTTCCTTTTTCTGTTAGCCAAACTTCTTTGATTTTTTGAGCAACAACTTTGATTAAATCCTGGTCTAGTAAATCTGTAATGACAGCTTCTCTATAGCTAGGCATGATACCAGTTGCTCCCGGAGAAATAGCACCCCGAGCAGTTGCTTTGAGTACTTTTAACTCTTCTGAGGTTAGTGAATTGCTATCTTTTTTACTATCTAGAAATGATTTTCCCTGGGCTGATATATTAATTTTTGTAACCTCCCTTGTAAACTCTACTAAACCTTGATCGCAAAGGCGGTAACAGATTTCATCCCTCTCAGAAACCTTCATTCCATGCTCTGGCTGAATTTTATTAATAGATACTCGATAGTTTTTGTAGCCTAGTAATTTTAAAATAAATTTTAGATGTTTAAGATCCATGCGATCATCTTCTCCCCACTTGCAAAAATTAGCCAATTAATACTATTATTAATCAAATAGGTAAACCTTGACTATTTTGTGCAAAAAAGTTACAAAATAACTTCAGCCACTTTAATAGAATTATGCGATCGCGACCTAATATGGCCATAAAATTTATGCCGTAAGCTCCATCTTTTTCAGAGTAATTTATGATTGCGACCTCTCTTGGCTTGTTCCCTAGCTATACCTAATCAAGTTTTAGGACTAGAGCAATAACTTAACACATGTTGACAAGTGTTTACTGAATTCATAGCATACAGTCAACTGCTACTAAGATCATAATTTATTTGTCAACTGTAGTTAAAAAGAGTATGCTAAAGTAGCCTGATAAAAGTTAAATCTGGGTAAGAGAAAAAATCACAAAAGACATGGCAAAAATCAATAACTAAAAACACTGTTGGGCTTGGTGATATATGAGCTTTTAGCCTGAGAATTAAAATTCCCACACATTTGACCATAAACCTGTTAGGATCGCTTAGGCAGCACTAGACAGTTCACTCCCTCTGACCACCTAATCCTATTTTTGTCTTACCTGGGATTGAATTAGGATATTTCTAATAGCTGGAAAAGTAAAAAATCCTAAATTTATCAAAAGTTACAAAAAGGACTAACAAGGTTAATGTAATTTATCTCCTTCTATCTAGATGTTACCAGCATCATACCTTATATTTGATTTGATTTTAGGAATTAAGGAAAGTTATAAGGGAATGGTTTCAGGAGAGCGCAAAAATCGACAAGAAGAGTTATCGGTACAACCATTAAATTTGGAATTGGAATTGATTTCTATATCCCAAATTACTTTACCAGAGTCTCAGGAGAAATATCTTCCTCCAGAAAGAGATGAAGCTCTATTTAATAGTCTTATAGATCAAGATAGTAGCTTGATACCACTACTTGTCAGATTAATAGAGATTTGGGTGTGGGAAAATTTAAAATGCTCAAAAGCTTACTATATAAGACTTTCATTATTTTAGGTCGAATCCAGGCTTAAGGATCAACTGATAAGGGTTTTAGGCATTTTTATCCTTAATTCCCAACAACTCTAATAGATAACTACGACTATGAACAGCAATACGAAATCATTCGTGGTGCTGATATCTGTTAAGTTGTAAAAGAAGTTGAAACCAATAAAATATGGGCCTGAATTGATAAGAGGAAAGATGAACAAGTGGAGATAGCTAGACTACAGATGGAGAAATTAACTCAAGCAAAAAAGCTAGTAGAAACACTCAACTTTGATCATCTATTACAACAACTTGAGGTATCATTTGATCAAAAGGTAGATTGTCTCACCAGAAAAAAATCGATCAATCAATTAATAAAAATGAGGAGGTTATTAGAAATCAATTAACATCTTTGCTGGAGCAAAGCATTGATATTGCTCAAATTGAGCATTTTAAAAATGATTACATGTCCTAGAAAATTAAGTTTATAATAAGGTAGAAACATTGGTAAGAAAAACCACAAATTCAACAACTAAAAAGACAATATCTAGCTCTACAGGAGTGAAAATGGAATTATTATCAAAACAGCTTGATGATCTTGACAAACAAATAGAAAAAAAACTTGAAGGGATGGTAAAAACAGTTAATCAGTTTTCCCAGTCTATTAAAGATCTTGAAGATGACTTAAAAACTCAAGTCTCAGCAGTTCGACGTCAATTGCAGGCAATACCAGAACTAGATTCTACCGTAGAAGTAGAAGCTAAAACTGAGACAGCACCTAAGACAACGACCAAGAGCAAGCCAACCTCGACAACCTCTAGGTCTAAGGCGACTACCACCAAAACAAGTACTAGAAAGACTAAAGCTAACTCAGCATCTCAGGTAGAACCAGAAGTTCCTGTTGATGACTACGATACCAAATCACTCAGACAACTTAAGAAAATTGCCCAAGAGCGGAAATTACGTGGTTATGCGCGAATGAAACGCCCGGAAATTCTCAAGGCTCTTCGGGAAGCTGATGCTGCTGCTAGTTAAGATCAGCTTAATCCTGAATATCAAAAGTTAAGTAATTAGGGGTTGTACGATCATGGGATGACTTTGATATATGCCAAAAGTCTGTCCCAAAATCAATAGTTTCAGCTTATATAAATTTAATAGACCTTTCTGAAAATTAATCTCAAACTTTTGTAATTACTAGGCTAAAACTTAGTTTTTAGAGATGTCTAATTATCATCCCGTAAGTATGCAACCCCAAGTATTAGACCTCTCCAAAAATACTGATTTAGGAACGGGAGAATGAGGGTTGAAAAACTTTTTGGAGGAAAAGTCTATTTATTATAGTGCAGGCAACTTAGCCTGCCTAATCAGTCTAATCAGTAGTCGACTGTTAACTGCGTAGCCTACGTATAAATTTGAAAGCAAGCTCACGAGTTTCTATAGGTAATATAGATAATGCTAGCCCAGTCCACGCTCTTAGTGGAGAAAAAGATTTTTGCTCCCAAACCATATGCCTTCCTTTTTGAGTTTTACCTGTTTCAATTAGTAGTAGTCCCAACATTAGCTGAGTTTCTGCTAGTCTTGACTTTCTAAGTGACTCTAATTTACTCAACTTAAAATTAAATTGTTGTAAATAATTTAGCTTATCAGTTAGATAAGGAATTGCCCGGTTAATTCCATGCTGTTCTAGATGAAAACGATATTCCATTAATTTTTCTGGCAAATAATAACCTGTTTTTCCTGCTAGAGCTAGACGGACAAATAGATCGTTATCTTCACAATTTTGTATATTAGGACGCATAAATCCTACTTCTTGTAGGGTTCTATTACGGAATAATGTTGCACCAATTTGAAAACTTTGATTAATAAATACTATTTCTAGTAAATTGTTTACTCTTCCTTCTAAAAGTTGAGTTCTACCCCATTTTTGAGAATTTTTATCGGTTACTTTTTGATCTCGTTGATTGTTAATATCAATAACCCAATGGTCAGTTCCTACAAAATCAATACTTGGATTTCGATCTAGAATGAAAATTGTTTTTTCCAAAAAATCTGGGGTCAGACCATCATCATCATCAAATTTGATAAAGTATTCACCTGTGGCAGCATTAAAACCAGAGCGCATATTATTGCTTTTACCAATATTTTGTGGATGCCTAATATAACGAATTCTAGAATCATTCCACTGACTAACTACTTCAGCAGTATTATCTGTTGAACCATCATCAGTTATAATTAATTCAAAATCATTGTAAGTTTGATTCAAAACACTATTTACTGCATAGGGGAGCAAATTTGCTCGGTTATAGGTGGGGATGCAAACACTAACTTTTATCATTTGCCATAAAAAATTACAGAATTTATGAGGGAACTTTAATATACAGCAGATTCCGGACACATGAGGTACAAGGCTTAAATAGTAAAACTCTTGTAGCCCTTGCATCTTACTTGCTATGTATACTTAATAACAGCGGAAAGTACTTATTAGAGTTATTTGGTGTGGGAAAATTGAAAATACTCAAAAGCTTACTCTGAAAAATTTTCAAAATTGTAGGACTCAAAAGCACACTTCAACCTGGACTTGTTTTGGGTTTTAGCCATTTTTTTCCCTTAATTCACAACAACTCTATTATTAACCTAATTTTGAATGATACAGCAGGTTTCGGACAAATGAGGTACAAATCTGAGTAACAAAAGTTTTGTAGTGCAGGCATATGCTTGGCAAAACTTGACCTCACCGGCAATGGAAAGTACTGTAACTAAAATACACAAGCAGATTTATACTGAATCAATACTACCAATAACCCTTGCTCAAATAGCGCGCATTTATTGCCGATAAGGGAAGATTTTTAGTGATGGTGAAATAGATGTTAAAGCTCTCTAGCTTTTACTGAGGCGATTGAAAATATTTTCTAAAATTGGCTTATCTATCAATTTATTGAACACAATTAAGCCAGATTCTATAACTCGTAGAAGGGTAATCTTGATTTTTATAATTATAGGGCATTATTTCATGTTGGGTCTATCCTTTTTGAGAATCTGCAATCCTTTTTCACGAGCACATCCCACGGACTATATTTTTCAACAACCCACGTTTTAATCTTTTTGTCAAACTTTATAGATGCTGATCAAGTATATACTAATCCTAAATGATTTTGAATATAAATCAGGTATCATGGAAAAGCTCAATTGTTAATTTTACAAATTTTAACTAAATTTTTTTATAGAGACTTTCTCTAATATTATTTAGGATTGCTATAGGTAGGTTTTATTGGTAAAACTTTTGTAAATAAGGACTTTGCTTGAACTGAGAAATTAGCTCTAAAATCATCCTTAAATGATAAAGAAATAATTAAGAAAAGAAAATTTTTTCCAGGCAATACCTGGCGGTAGAAAATTCTTTTAATATAAACTTTTCTGGTTTTTTGTATTGACGAAAAATTGTCATTATCCTTTCCATAGATATTGGTTTCATAAAA
This sequence comes from Trichodesmium erythraeum IMS101, assembly GCF_000014265.1. Taxonomy (NCBI): domain Bacteria; kingdom Bacillati; phylum Cyanobacteriota; class Cyanophyceae; order Oscillatoriales; family Microcoleaceae; genus Trichodesmium; species Trichodesmium erythraeum. The sequence goes on along the minus strand of NC_008312.1, from coordinate 216,740 downwards.
TCTACTAATCTTTCTTTAACTAGAGTATCTGTCTTATGAATGTAATTGAAAATTTTTGATCTATAACTACCAATCCCAATATTTGGAATGCCTAGTATATCAGCAAGTATAATTGAGTGGAGACGATTTCCTATATGGAAATTCATCAAGCTCAGAATTTCTAGAAAATCTTCTGGTTCTTTCCAGGAATGAATTTTATAATTAGTAGAAGGGAGATATTTTTTCAGCAATTCATGGAAACGATTATCATTTCTTTCCCTATATTCTCCTACATGTCCAGGCAGCAAATGAATAACACAATTATAATTTTTAATTAGAGGCATTAACTGTTTTGAATAAAATTTAGCTCTGCTCTCACCCCACCAGTTTTTGCCAGAAAATGATATATTAGCAATATTAATTTCTTGGTTTAATGGCTTTAAAAATTTTTCATAAATAGTCAAATCTAAGAAAGCTAAATCACCTCCTAGACTTGGTAATTGCTTAAATTTAAGCTGCTTTAATACCATTTCATAGGAATAGTCATCTCTAAGATATAGATAGTCTGATTTTTCAAAAATATTGACGATCTTGCTTTTGCTATTATTTTCCTTAAGTACAGACTCCAATCCAACTCCAAGAAAGCCAAAACGCTTACCCATTAATTTTGATAATGTTTGCAACTTCAATAAGTTACCTGGTTTACTTTCTAAGTCTAAACTTCCTCCACCCCAAGCAATATAATCACTTTTCAATAGTATTAAAGCCCTCTTAATTTTTGATAATTGATTATTAGCAAAATAAAAAACCTTTGTACTCTCAAATTTATAATAGTTTTCTGCACCTAAAATAAAAATATTTTTAACTTTTTGTTTGCTAGCTAAGTAATTAGTAAGTTGCTTAACGAACAAATCATCTCCAATGTTATGATAGCCATAATACCCAATTAACATAATGTTCATAATACAAGCTTTTGATCGTCCTCATTATATGTGAGTTAAACAATTTTGAATCCTTATGAAAATCTTAATGCTTTCCTCTACTTTTCCTTATCCTCCTAGCAAAGGCGGTACACAAGTTAGAACATTTAATCTACTGAAATTTTTGAGCAAGAAACACTCTGTTACTTTGCTAACACAAAGCTCTCCAGATGTCAATAATTTAGAAGTAGATTCATTGAGATCTTATGTAGAAGAATTGGCCATATTTCCCCGCCCTCAAGAGCCTAAAAAAGGAAATTTTGCAAAACTAAGACGTTTTAGTAATTTTATAATAGAAGGTACTCCACCCAGCGTTATCTCTATATATTCGCCAGAAATGCAAAAGTGGGTAGATGAGTTTGTGGGAGCAGGTAGATGTGAGGCCATTACTTGCGAACATTCCGTTAATGAAATTTATATTCGTCATCAATGGCAGGAGAAAGTCAAAACCCTAGTTAATGTCCACAGTTCAGTTTATGGCACTTGTCGGCAACAGTTGGAAACTGGCATAGCAGAGAAGCCTTTGCGAGATAGACTGAATCTTCCCCTACTCCTGCGTTATGAAAAACGTTATTGCTCAAAATTTTCCTTTATAATTGCCACAACTGAAGAAGATGGGAAACAACTAAAGGAATTTAGCCCCAATAGTCAAATTTCAGTTATTCCGAATGGGGTAGATCTTAGTCATTTTCCTTGTCGTAGTAGCGACCCAGGAGGAAAGCAATTAATTTTTGTGGGAGCTATAGATAATTTTCCTAATATTGATGCAGTTCGGTTTCTGACTCTAGAGATATTGCCTAGGGTACAAGAACGTTATCCTGATACAACCTTAGCATTGGTAGGGGCAAGACCAGTACGAGAAGTACAGGAATATTCGACTCGCCCAGGGGTAAAAGTTACGGGCCGCGTACCTTCAATAGCAGAATATTTACATCAGGCTACAATTTGTGTAATTCCTATGCGCACTGGTTTTGGAATTAAAAATAAAACCTTAGAGGCAATGGCAGCAGGTACACCTGTTGTGGCCAGCAATCGTGGTTTGGAAGGATTAGCAGTTGATGGTGCAGGTAAACCACTAAGAGCATTAAGGGCAAATTATGTAGAAGAATATGTAGAAGCCATTGGTCGGTTATTTGAGGATAGGCAGTTAAGACAAACGTTGTCAGAAAACGGGCGATCACTGGTAGAAACCGAGTATACTTGGAAAATTCAAGGTCAGCGGTATGAAAGGGTATTACTAGGATAATGAAAAAAAAGATTTACAACTCCAAAGTTAGTTACATACAAGAGAAATCTCCTAAGGCTTTTCAAACAGTTGAGAAAAACTATTATCCTAGAACTAGAAAAGCTACACAAATTAGTCAAATTACCTCTACTACAAAATCTAGGAGACGTCGCAGACGACCATCTCAGTCTCAAAAACTTTCGTTGAAATTGCTATCTTTACCTTGGCGGAAATGGATAATTGAATGGATAGGAATTACTTTGTTATTTGGTGGTTCTAGTTTAATGGCAGTGGGAGCATGGCTTAGTGTCAAGTTAATTTCTGATCCAAACGCTATGGTCTTATTCAATCAAATATTACCACAATGGACTCAATTCTACATATCTGGGAATAAATCTTTAAAAACTCTTGAGCAAATTAAATCTAATATTAAAGAAGAAGGGTTTAGCTCTGGAAAAACTTTTTCTCTTCCTAATAAAACAACAGATTCTAGTTCAGATCTATTAGTGCCAGTAATGAAGCAAATTGAATCTAGAGCATCTTTGCCCTGTGAAACTCCCTGTCGGGAAGTAGTAGAATTGCGGGTCTATCAATCAGTTTTATCTGTTAATCAACGAGAAGGCAGTAAACCATATTTTCGATTAGTTAATAAATTACCACTAGAAGGTCCGGCTGAATCTTTTGTAATTGAATCTACTATTGAATCTGCTTCTGCTCTTCTAGGTTCAAATCAACCTTTACCTATAACAACAGTACGTCAGTTTCAAGGCAAAGTTCCTGCCTCAGGAGTTTGGTTTACTGTCAGTGGTCAGAGATTACAAAATAATAAAGCTATTCCTTATGGGCAAATTATTAATTATAATCCCACTAGAAATTACTTAAGTTCCATGTTGGAGTGGAAAAGTGCTGCTGGTCAAGCTCCGATCTGGCAGGAAATGACTGGTGGGGAAGATCCAGAACTAGTGATCGAGCAAACTGTGGGGTTAGATCCTAATTTTGATATTTATTGGATTCAACCGCGAAAGTTTATACTTAATCCCATTGAGTTGGAGAAAATTTCCCTTGATGAAACTCCTATTGGGGATGCATATTATAGAGATGCTCTGGGGTTAGCTCGTAATGGTTTATGGTCTCCTGCTTTTCCTTTAATTGAACCTTTGCGAAAGAATTTAATAAATAAATCTAAATGGTCGAAAAAGGCACAAGCTCAGTTTGATTTGATTAAGTTTCATGCCAATATTACAGAAGCTCAGGCGATCGCCTCCTGGGCAAGCCCAAGTCAAAAAGTTTTAGCTGGTTTAATAGATGGTCGTTGGCAACAAAGTCTAGATGTGTTTGAAAATAATTTGAGCAGCAATTATGATATTGCTAAATTACTGCAAAATGATACTGGTCGTCTCCGCAAAAGAGTTGACGCAACTATTAAAGTAAATAGAGAGGAAATGAATGCGATAGCTTGGGGTACTCTAATTGTCGCAAGTCAAAAAGGCCGAAAAAGGGCAATGTCATGGTTAAATAAACAACCATCTACTAGCAAACAGGCAAAGGAAAAGATTGAAAAATTATTGGATCAACTAGATGCTGCTTTTGTAAAAGAGGAGAATATATACAAAAATCAAATTCAGCGATGAGAGTTGTTACGGCAGAATTCAAAAGTCAGAATTTATAACGCAGAAGGTGGGAAGTTAAAGTTGTCCAATGAAATTGGAATAATTCCGAGAAAATAGTGGGTAAAATAATTAAGATAAAAGAAATTCCTTTCGGAACAAAAAGTTAAGCTCCATACAGGCAACTGTATCTACCAACAACAGCCGAGTATATTGTAACTAATGACTTAAGTCAATCATCACTAAAAGCTATGAATTTGAATATCAAACCAGATGGAAAATTGAAGAATTTTACCCTAGCATTAAACAATTAACATGTCTAAGACGCATGTAGGGTGATGTTTGGAGATAATTCAAAAAATCTTTAGGCTTGTGAGATGGAACGTATAAAATTTTTGAAAAACATTTGCACATAAATTCCGGCAAAAATATTTACCAAGAATTGCAACGAATTATTATCAGATGAGTTTGGCCTCAGAATTGAAATATCCTTCAATTAAGAATAACTAAAGTGTTTTTGAATAAAAATAGTTAAGGTTTTGCTCCGTGTGGCAAAGTACCGAGCGCGGATAAAGCAGAGCATGAAGATCGCGCTTTTTTTGTCATGAACTATATATATTGTCTTTGCGTAAGTCCTGTCTTTTTTGTTATTGGAGATGTCTAATGATTTACAAGTCATGAATAGTATAGCGATCTAACAAAAACTTAGGATGCTCTCTCTATTCTGGATTTGCTATAGAAACCCATTTCTAAGTACAAGACAAGGTTTCTTGACTTCTAGAATAGGAAAAGATTTCATATCACCCTGTGAGAAAAAAAACACTCTTTTGATCTGCTATACTAATCCTAAATGATTTTGAAGATAAATAATGAGGTATCATGGAAAAGTACAATTGTTTAGGGTACCTGATTTGACTACATATAATAATTTCTCTAAAATAATTGAGAATTGCTATAGTTATCAAAAAAGCTATTAAGCATATTTTAATTACTTAATAATTGAAGTTTCACCCAAGTTAAGCATTCTTTTTTTACCAAAAGTAAAAAAAAAGAAAAGCTGATTATTTATTAATTAGTAATTATTTTTTCACAATTAATCAGGTATATAGCCAATCTTTTTTAAATTGTTGTAAGTACCTTTTGCAAATCCTTGTATTTTATCTTGATGACCTTTTCTTGCTGTCTTTGCTGATTTTTCTAAATTTTCCCATGTCAGCTTTTTACCTGGTTTTCGCCAATATTCAATTGCTTTCCATGCCTCATTTCCTCCTCTTATATTGTTACGCTGGAAAGCTTGTTGGATTTCCTCTTCTGTTTCTACTGTTAACAAATTAACTCTTTGTAGTTGATTAGATTCACGATCAATAGCTTCTAAATATCGATTTAAAGCTGTTTTATTTTTTGCTAATATATCTAAAGCTTCCTGCTTAGATAGATTACTAATTTTTTGACGTATAATTTCTAGTTTATTATTCAGAATTTCCTCAATTTCTGTGATATTTGTTTTTGGTAATAACTGGTTAACTTTACTTTCAATATTCTCCAGTTTTTGCTCTATGATCTTATTTTCTTGAGATTGATAATCAATAGGAGATGATGCATTTAATCGATCTAACTTTGTTGTTATTAATTGCAATTTTTGATCTAGCAGCTTATCTAAATTACTTAAATTGATTCTACCTTCTTCTTGAATTGTAGGAGCTTCAGATACAGGAGAAATATTTCTAGGAATTTTCATAAAGTCCTCAGATATAGGATAAATATTCCTGAGCATTTTCACCTGTTCTTCTAACACATCTGCTTTATGACCTTCAATAATAAATGCTCCTATTCTTTCCCCATCACGAGGATTTATTTCTTTTGCTCTAAGTGCAGCATAATACTCAAAATGTCCGTTAACTACTTCGTAAGATTCCCAACCAATAGTACGTACAACTAGAGGTTTAATTGTACCTTCAGCTTTTAAAATTAACCGAGCAACTTGTTCTAAATCTGACTCTGAAAACTCGGAACGAGATACATTAGAAGTAATTTCTTTTACAAGTAAAAATTCTGGAGATAATAACATTATTGTAGTCCAATTTTGTTTAATACTTCTTTTGCTAATGACTCAAACTCTTGGGAAGAAGAAGAATCTAGTGCATAGTCAAATATAGAGCTAGGTTCAGGTATCAACAAATTTCCAACTTCACGAGTTTTATCAACACACCTAGCAAGTTCTTCTCTTTGAAATATAACCGTTTCCATAATATTAAGATCGTAACGCTTAGAAACTGCTTGAATCTGTTTTGGTAATGTATGTTGTACAAATCTATGATTAGGGTTAATTTTACAAGGCAGTACACCTAATATTTCTATATCTGGTTTATTCATCATTTGCCGAAAGGGGTTAACATCCCGCTGAAGATAATTTTTAACATTAAATAAACCTTGATTAGCAAATGGTTTTAAGTCTGAAGGAATAATTAAATAGTTAGCACTGACTAAAGGAACAAAGGCATATAAATTCAAAGAAGGTGGGGTATCTATTAGAACAACATCATATTTTTCTTCTACGAGTTTTAATTTTTTTATTAGTGCAGTTTGAGTACTTCTTAGACCGTTCAACTCACCTTCAACATCCATTAAATTTATATGAGAAGGAACTACATCAATTTCTGGATCATTAAACCTAGAAACTCTAGATACTTCCGAAATACTAGAATATTCATCATACCTCAAAACATGATAAATATAGGAGTCTTTTATATCATCAAATTGCTCATCACTAAATTTAATTAGACCGGTTGCAAAAGTTGTATTCGCCTGACTATCTAAGTCTATAACCAAAACTCGATAACCTTTTTTACTCAATGCAGCAGCTAAATTAACTACTGTTGTCGTTTTTCCAACTCCACCTTTATTATGATAAACAGCGATTACTTTCATCGAATTAATACTATTTTTATTCATTTCATTTACCTTATTTTCAGGGGTGTTGATAAGATTTTTTTCTGTCTTATATTGAGTAGTGTTTGCGTGACTTAACCCTGCTTCTTCTAGACGAATTTCCGGTTGCTCAGAACTCACATTTTTACCCAAATAATCTCGACCTACTAATGCTTTAATTTCTTCTATTTTGTAATCGACTTCACTTCCCCAACACTTAAATACTAACTTAATGTCATTTTTTTCTCTCTTATAAATCCTAATTTCTTTAGCATTAGTTAACAAGCCATATTTTACATTCAAACTTGTTAAATATCGCCTAATTTGTCGTTGATGGCGGTCTAAATTTTTTTTTGGGTGTTTTGCCTCCATTACTAAAGCTAAAGGATAGTCTCCATTCAAAGAGAAAGGTAATTCCTGAGCAGCAAATGATAAAAAGTCTAAACGGATATTACCTAAGGTCACTTCTTGATGCCAATGTTCGAGACTGTATCCTAATTTCGGCAGTAGATAACTAACAATTAGTTTGCTTTCTACTTCGCTTTCATTGCGACATAAATCTGGATTAAAACTGAAGCTCATTATTTCTTAACTTGTCATTTTTTCATTGATTCAATCATCTAATTTGATAGAATGGGTTAATTGATGTCAATAATATACGAAATTTGTTTGATTGTATTTTTGGGTATTATTCCACAAAAAAAAATCAGGTCAAAATGCCAGATTATATAAAAGTTTAGGTGTGGCTGAAAGAACGGGATGAATCTTTATCAATAGGCACATCCCAAAACTTCAGATAGTGAATTAATAGTTGTACAGAACGTTTGAGTCTCTCTATTTTCGAGGGAATAGGACAGTTTCTTGTGATATAACCGAGCTCAATAATCTCTCAGGCCTGCAAACTTGTATTTTCTGCTGTACAATACCTATACAATTCCGTCACTCACTAGGCAAAAGTAGGTAATGCGTGGTCAAAGATATTTGCTTCTTGCTTCAACCACTGGAGGCCGACCTCGTCCAGTTCACAAGCGTAAGTTAAGGTATAGACTACCCTATAATTGTTTGATTAATTTCTCCATAATGAGATAATACCACTGCTACATTTAAGATTCAAACCCGGTTATACAATTTTAGAAGCTGATAGCTGAGTGTAGTTCAAATTACTGGGAAACTTTCTGAGCATCATATTCTTTAAAACTGAGATAGAACTTAGTCTGATTATACAAATGACACTGATCTGTTATTTTTTTCATTAAAGACCAAGAAAAATGAGTTTCATAAAGTTTATCTCCCCATTTATCCTTCAAAAATTGATGTGCTTGCCTAAGATTATATGAAGGAATTCCTGTTGAGATATGATGGGGAATATGTACATTAATATCATGACATAGAAATTCTACCCAACGGGGATAATCACAATGTACTGTACCAAATAATTGAGCCTCTGCTTCATTCCACTCTGGGACAGGAGTAAAGGGAATTTCTGGTACTGTATGGTGAACAATAGTAAATGTACTCATCCAGAAATGGTAAACTAACCAAGGCATGAACCAAAACTTGAGTAAACCCCACATACCAACTGTAGCTATTAACAAAGGAAATGCGATCGCACTAAACCCAAAAACTACCAATGCAGAAAACTTTACATCTTCCTTATTATTTTTCTCAAATTTTCTCCAATCAAAATGCACAACTGCCCAGTGAGCAATAGAAGCTAACCACCAGAGTCTACCACGCATAACCCTATACACTAACTGCATCGAACTACCAGCAACCTCATAATCTTCTGGATACCAAGGTTGCCAAGCATTGTCCTCACCCATCTTATTAGTATGTTTGTGGTGATGATTATGGCCTATTCGCCAACCATGAAAGGGATAAATTAAGGGTAAAAACACCAAATGACCAACTAAATCATTTACCCACCTACGGTTAGCAAAAGAGCGATGACCGCAGTCATGGCCAATAACAAAAAACCCTGTTAATGCAGTGCCAGTGAAAACCCAGAGTAGGGGCAATAAAAACCAAGGTGCAATTATTAGTCCCCAATAACCTAAAATTACCATGAATATATTGGTTGTCACCATTGCCCATGTTTTCCATCGATCTTTGATGAAAACTTCTCGCGGCAAAGTTTTTACAATATCTTTTAGCTGTAGTTGGTGCTTTTGACCATTAGAATTGACCTGAGCAGATTCTTTAATTGATACAGTCATAAATTGTTTAAATTCCCCGTTTTTTTTTGATAGTTATGTAGTAAATTTATTACTCCAAAAAAACACGCCAGCTCAAAAACTTTGCTGGCGGTTTTGAGCTCAGAAATATTTTTACAGCTAATGCTTAGAACTAATAGTATTTAGTGATTTTTAGTAAATTGTGTTCAAAACAATGGTGGCTGTATGTAGCAAGATACTTCTTAATTATATCATAATCTTTTTACTAACCAGATTAATTAATTTTGTTGCTTTTGCTACTTCTTTTTTTTTGCTCAAGTTTAGCTATAATAGCCTTCAGAATTTTTATAGGCTGACTTCTTTTTCAATCAGTGAGACTAAATTGCGTTCTCTAATGGTTCGTAATTCTAATAAGAGAGTTTCTATTTCTGCCTCAAGGTGAAGCAACTTAACTTGTTGATCTGTTTGATATAAGGACTTCATCTGTTTTAAGGTACGGGTTTGATTAGTTGATTTTCCTTCTTCATGTACTTTTCTAGCAGCATCTAAAGAAGAATCAGCTTTAGAAAAACTAGATGAGCTCTCAGAAATCAGTAAGTTATTAGCCATTTATACCCACTTAAAATTGTTTTTATCTAAGAATAGATTACAGCAAGTTAAGCTATTTAACCTTGATTAAATCAAAATTTAACCTCCAAAATTAGATCTTGGGTTCAATTAAGCTAATACTAAACAATTAATAAAATATAGCAATCCTATTTTGATATTGTCCAAAATCTTGCTGATTCTTGAGAAATAGGGAATAGGATTTGGGACTGCCGGGGCAAGAGTTTCGGAGTTTATTTCTAGTGTTTGAATTTTTACAACCATTTGCTCCAATTGCTGTATTGGGGTAAGTAAGTGAGATTTTAGTAGACTTTATAGAAATTTGATTAAGTTTTTATCCCTTAAGTTATCGACCAAAAAGTTATTGAGAAAGTCTTGATTAACACTAAAGTTAAATTCTTATTTAGGGTAGATTTGCCAGTTGCCAACAATAAATTGCCAACAATAGTTGCTCATCCTAGTGTCTAATTGTAAAAATTAGTAATAGTATTCTTGAGTCGAGAATCTTTGAGTTCACGTTTTTTTCTAAATAAAAAGCTTGAGATTCTCAAGTTACGAATCTGTGAACTCCTCAATTGCTTACTTAATGGCCAAAAAAATATAACTACTCGCAGTATTCTATAAATAAATTAACTTTTGCAACTAGATACTAGGTAGAATTTGTGCGTTGTAACCCACTGATATAGCTAAAGTCAGAAATTAGAAGGAGTAAAGTTAAATTCCAATTCCCAGAATAGATATAAACTTTTTGTGGTATAATTAAATGAGACTAAAAAATGAAATTACTACGATTAAAACTATTAACTATACGATACGTTCAACCAAGCTAGTAAGCCTGAAACTCTCGTCAAGTAAGTTAGCTGTTTTGATTATTGCCTAATCAATACAAATGATAGTAGCTTCGAGAGTATGCCCAACTGGTGAAATATGTTGAAAATCCTGAAAAAGTAATACAGCCGATTTCATCAAGGGTGAAGTATAGCTGTCGTAGTTAAGGTGCCTGTAATACAAAGGTTTTATTTAAACCCCACCCACTCCGGCGAGGCATTTTTTAATATGAGTACTTCATATACTTGGAATCTGCCGTAAATCTTCATCTAATATCTAACCAATTTATACAAAACATAATGCCTATAAGGATTTTTAATAGGTTTTATTGTGTAAGGTTACTTTGACTAGTCCCCAAAGAATATAAATCTGGTCAGCGAAGAAGAAAAGTTCTAAGGCTCATTTATCTTGTTGCGAAGTGTCAGCTTATAATTCCTCTAATTTCAGTATTAAGAGTAGTCAAATTAAACAATTCAAAACTTTAAAGATGACTTTAGAATTATCATATCAGTCAAAATTATTGTCCCCCTATCAGTCAAAATTACAAGGTTGGCCTGGCTTGATCGAGGCCTATAGATCCTATCTACCTGTCACAGAAGAAACTCCTGTGGTGTCACTGAAAGAAGGTAATACTCCTCTGATTCCTGTGCCAGCCATCGCCGATAAAATAGGCAGACAGGTGGAAGTATTTGTTAAATATGATGGCCTCAATCCCACGGGTAGTTTCAAAGATAGAGGCATGACTTTAGCCATATCTAAGGCTAAAGAGGCAGGAGCTAAAGCAGTAATATGTGCCAGTACAGGCAATACTTCTGCTGCTGCCGCAGCTTATGCTTTACGGGGTGGGATGCGAGCTTTTGTTTTAATACCTGATGGTTATGTAGCTCTAGGAAAGTTAGCTCAAGCTTTGTTATATGGGGCTGAAGTTTTAGCAATAAAGGGAAACTTTGACCAAGCCCTACAAATTGTCAAGGATGTGGCTAAGAAATATCCCGTGACTTTGGTCAATTCAGTTAATCCCTATCGTCTGGAAGGTCAAAAAACAGGTGCTTTTGAGCTGGTGGATACTTTAGGCGATGCCCCAGATTGGTTATGTATTCCTGTGGGAAATGCCGGAAATATTACTGCATATTGGATGGGATTTTGTCAATACCATAAAAGTAAAAAATGCGATCGCCTACCAAAAATGATGGGCTTTCAGGCTGCAGGAGCAGCACCTATTGTTAAAGGCTATCCTATAGCTCATCCAGAAACAGTGGCCAGTGCTATTAGGATTGGCAACCCTGCTAGTTGGAAAAAAGCAATAGAAGCTCAAAAAGCTAGTCAGGGAAGTTTTACTGCTGTTACTGATGAGGAAATATTAGAAGCTTATCGTTTATTGGCTTCTAATGAAGGGATTTTTTGTGAGCCTGCTAGTGCCGCTTCTGTTGCTGGTTTACTCAAGATTAAAGACCAAGTTCCCAGAGGAGCAAAGATAGTTTGTGTGCTTACTGGTCATGGTCTTAAAGACCCAGATGTAGCAATTAAACATAGCCATAATGATCACTTTTCCCAGGGAATAGAGCCAACTACGGAGGCAGTTGCTAAAATTATGGGATTATGACAAAGTTCCCAGAAGAAAAATATTTTGGGTTTGACAATTAAGTTTTTTCTCTAATCTTTACCAATTGTTGAGGTCTTCCCCGACCTCAAGGCAATAGGTTTCAGTTAAGTCTTTTTTTGGCACTTCAGTAGTCTGAAGAGCTACTCTAATAGTTCCATAATATAATAGTTTTGGTCTTATCTGAACTGTATTAGCCCTAAAGGTATGGGGATTCTTTCCTTTACTAGACTTATAGACTTAGCTATTAGGTTGTTTGAGTTTTCATACCAAATATGATTGAATTAGGAGGTATTCACAAATTAAAAACCCAAATCTGATCAGGATTTTTTACTTAATTAACTAAGCTACTAATAACTGGATTTGGTATCACGGGGTAATCAACCAACACCAACCAAAAACTTAGAAGATAGTTACGGTTTTTAAGTACTCGAGAAACATTAAAGTTCTTTAAAACTATTACTTAGTTTTCATTAATAATTTTAGTAAAAAATTTATAGAAGCTTCCGCGGATTTGATAGTAAACTTAGAAACAATAATTAAGATGATTTGTTATGAAATTATATTCAACAAATATCTGATACAAAATAGTTGCATCACGTCTGAATTAGAAAATATTAATTCGGCAAGTAGCAATAATTTTTATTGTCACTAAAGGTTGGAAAAAAAATGGTAAAACAATATAAATAATATAACAATTTATAACTATTAAAAGATGGGAAAACAAAATTTGGTAATCTTAAAAAAATCAGAGGAAAAGCATCATAAAATCTAGATGCAACTAAGGTAGAATTATGTTAGTTATTTACATTTAAAGCGGAAAATTTGCTAAGTCTGACTGTTATTTTTCGAGCTTTACAAAAACTGGAATTAAGCCGTAAAATAAACAAAATATTGAACAGTAGACAAGCAGCAACAAAAAAAATTGCCGAAATTAAGAGTATAGTAGCGGTAAAAGGTAAAAGATATAAAGCAATAAATCAAACTTGATATTTTTATATAAAATAGAAGTAATACTAGGTTTATACTAGGTTTGAAAAGAACTCATACAAGTTCAGATAATGGTTGCAAATAATATGAAAGTCAAGCATTTTTATAGGTAAAAAAGTTGCAGTAATTTAAGCTATAACTAATAAAAAAATAGTAGCTATTAACGAGGATAAATAATTTAATTTTACTATTAACATTTGAAGCATTTATTGAGTATTTTTTACTACTTAAATTATGGTTAGAGGAGTTGTAGTTATGGATAATTTACCTGCACACAAACTAGATTTAATTGAAGATATAGTTGAATTTATAAGGGCTAAAGTCCTAAGTTTATCTCCATACTCTCGTGACTTATTCCATTGAATTATGGTGGTTGCAATTGAAATATTTTTGACGAAGTTTTTTTTCAACTTTAAGCATTTAAGTCTTATTTAAAAGTTGATAGTATCATGTCCGGATAATCAGTGATCAAAAAAACTAACGACTGTAAGTACCAATTCTATCATTCTGCTGAAAGTCACAGAGCGTCCTGCCTTATTGCCTCCAAAGTTTAAGTATTCAACGGTACATGGTATAAGTTTTTACTTATAAGCATTTCTAGTCATTACTTTCCTAATTATATTCTCAATTATAAATGGCTACAAGCTTTTATTTTCGTCATTATTGAGAATGATACTATTAAATTGCTGAGTCAGTGATTTTCATAAGTCACTCTATTACTGGATTTTAGATACTTTAATTATTACCTCCAACTATAACACAAATGGTTTATATAACCATTTATGTGAACTTGGTGTTAATAAATCATTAATTTTGAAAAAAATGGTTTACTAAGTATTTCTACTATACCCTGTAATAATGGAAAATACTGTATGTAGAAAGTCGGTTCTGGTATTTAATTTTGCGTGGAACTTATTTATTTTTATTTTACCATGCTGATAATCAAATAAGGAAGGGCAAGGCTAATCACTTAATATTCAGGTAAGCGGGGGGATGGTTCTTCGTTGTTTAATAACTGGGAAATATCAGGATAAAAGCGTTCCTGCAATTGGACAGATGTTTGATTTTGATGATTAATTTCTGTTTTTAGCTGAATATTAGGAGTAGTTTCTGATTTTTGCTGTTTAGCTGCTTTAGCTTTGGCCAAAAGATCTACTGCATCTGCTAAGGCATTTGTTAAACTTCTACGAGTATTTCCATGACTGGTTTGCTCTTGCTGAAGACATTTGGTTAATTCCTGGAGTTTTTCAAGATAGCGATCGCGTTCTTGACTCACCTCAATAATTTTGGCCTTAAATTGATCCAAGGTTTGTAAATCTTCAATTTGCTCTTCAATAGTTGTCATAACTTCATCTCTATTGTCTTTAGCAAAAGAAAAACCTTTTTGTAGTTTCTGAAGTTTGGTTTTTAAGTTATCAATAGTTTCTTGACTCTGTTGAGCTTCATTTCTTCGTTGTTTAGCCTCAATATTATATAGCTTAAGCCACTTAGAAACAGTATCTTGAGTTACATTTACTTTTGTTTGTAGCTCAACTATTTTTTCTTGAAGAGCTTTAATTTCATTTAACCATGGGGTTATATCCTGAGTCATATCAGATTTGAGATTCTAAGGTGTCCATTTAATTGAGTGATACTTTCAAGTCAGGTTACCACTACAATTTTAAACTAATTTTGAATTAATTTGTTAGTGGCAAAGAGGTTGTGATTAGGTAGTAGACAAGAAGGAATAGGGAATAGATAGTAGGTAATATTTTTGATACCCTTTATTATGGCTAATTTTGGATTACAATTAATTTAATATTTTATAATAATTCTAGTTTATAAAAAAGACTTATAATTCATCCTTACTCCCTATTTTATATTTTCGTTACTTAAATATATTTAGCACTATATAAATAGAACTCACCTACGCTTATATTCTATTTCTACAAAAAAATCATTGTTTTTAACATTCATAACCCAAAATAAAAAAACTAGATTTCTGGGCTTGCTTTGCATAAGTCAAGCTCCAAGTTAATATCATTACTTATAGCAGTTTTCATGATTCAAGAAATACACACATTTTTTGTTTTCAAGGCAGAAGCTATAAAGCAGAGGGGAGAAGTTTTGTAGTCATAAAGTGAAAACCACTATAGGTAGAAAACAAAATTTATTACACCTAGAGGAATAACCCAGGATAAATATTTCATCTCAAGTAGTTATGAAAATAAAATCAAGGATAAAGGGCTAGATATATTCCAATTTATTCCCTACTACTGCTAGTACCCTACTATATTAATAATAAGTATTCAACTGAAAAAAATCAATAATTTACTTTGGTCAATATTTCGAGATTGATCAATTTATAATTTGTAAGCATTCAGCTATCAGCTATCAGTTAAACAGGTAAGCATAGATAAAGATAAAAAAAAATCTCAAAAATAATTGGTAAACAATTTATCAAATATTTATCACCATTTTGAATCTACTTTACTATTTTACAGATAACTAAACTCAAATAGTTATCAGTTATTACTCATTATCTAGGCAGAAGTAATTAGTCTTCAAGGAGAATTAAAAGTTATGTTTCTACAGTATCAACTAGGAAATGAAATTGGTGATAAGCTAACTTTTGATAATTCCTTGAATATGTTCAAAAGCTGAATTGCAAACTATTCTGCACCGAATATATAAATGCTTACTATAATTAATTTTTACTTTTAAGTTGTAGTTACTCACTCATTTATTCTCAAATACCCATAATTTTTATGATATTTTTTATGTAAAAGCAATGAGATTTATAAATTTTCTACGTAACTTTAATTGTGTAACATTGCGGGAATTTTTAAAGCGCACAAATAGGCGACATTTTTTATATTTATTAACTCTAATTGCTCAAAATAAATATAGGTTTTTATTGGCAATATTGAATGCTATCATTAAATATATACTAAGAGGAATAACCCACTTTTTTGATTTTATTCTCCATCTGAATTTCACGACTATTAAGGAAGTCTTTAATTGTGTTGCTAAAAAGAGATTATCAGGTTTATCTGCTGAGATGGCCTATAGTGCTATGCTAGCTTTATTTCCTGCATTATTAACAATAATTGCGGCAATTGGAGTCTTTGAATCTTTGAGTTCAATCCTTTTTCAAATGGGAAGTTTACTAATAGATATAGTGCCAAATCAAGTGCAAGATTTAATTAGCAGTGCTGTCTATGAAATTCAGAGGTCTCCCAACAAAAAAATATTTTCTTTCAGTTTTATTTTATCGATCTGGCTATTTTCTAGTGTACTTAGTTCTGCAATGGCAGCACTTGATGAAATTCATCAAGTTCCTCTTGATAAAAAAAGACCTTTTTGGAAAGCAAAGTTAGTTTCTTTAGGACTGACTATTGGTACTCTAATACTATTAATTATTGCCTCTGGATTAGTATTAGTTAGTGACTTAATTGTATACATGATTTCCCGACAAAGTTGCTTACTAGAAATTTTACCTAACTGCCCTTCTGATCAGGTTGCTAGTTGTTTATTTCAAAAACCTATTAATAATTGTGTTTTAAAGTTGCGATTATTAGAGACTTGGAATCAATTAAGATGGCCGATTACTTTAGGAATAGTATCAATAGCTTTTGCTTTTGTTTATCGTTTTGGCCCGAGTTATAGAAGGAAAGGTACACCTATAATTCCTGGTGCAATTATTGCAGCATTAATGTGGGCAGCAGCTTCTAATTTGTTTCGTTTATATGTTTTTTATTTTGGTAATTATAACCGAATTTATGGAGCTATTGGTACTTTTATTATTTTGTTGTTATGGTTATATATTAGTTCATTTGTAGTGTTAATTGGATCACAATTAAATGTAACAGTAGGAGAAGTAATGGCAAGAGACCGAGAATTATAAAGAGTAAAAAATAGTATAAGTAAATATTTGAAAAAAGTTGTAGTTACCGTGGTCTTTGTAATAGACTAATGACGCCAGTTACTATGGATATAAAAATTAGAAATAAAAGCACTCCTCCTGGTAAAAATGAGAGGACTTTCCACCCTCTTAGGATCCATACTAATAAAGTTAAAATGCTGAGAATACCAAAAACATAGGAAAATTGGGTAATGAGAAAGTTGTAATTTTTGCTCATTAATTTTAGTTAATATGAATATATAGTGTTTTTATTCGGGATGTGAAAAACTCGCGCTATTAAAAAGGGAATAGCTTTAAGGGCACTCTTAAAATAGTAAAGAAGGAGAAAAGCATTAAATAGTAGCAAAAGTAGGATATAAAGTATTCGCGCTCAGGGCTTTTTTCTTAGAATCATAAAAAACCTGAATATAGATTTATATCTGATTTAAAAAAAACAATATGCACTTTATTCTCAAAAATATTGTCACTATTTTAGCTAAAGTAACTTAGTACCTATATAGCCAATGATTATTTTTCCTGGTCCTAACTCTTCAGAAAAATAAAGTCGCCAAGCACCAGGAGTCATCCGTAGATGCCAACTAAAAAGACTTTCTTTAGTATCCGGACATTTAATAGTTAGTTCTTGTCTAAACTTTTGAATTCTTGAGTCACTTTCTGGAGTTGTTTTGCTTGGTAAAATATTGGGATTAAAAGCTCCATTTTTCCAAAGTTTACAGTATTTTTCTAAGTCTAATAACCGTTTCTTTATTTGTTGCAAAATTAAGTCGCCACTCTTTAGTTGTTGTAACTGTTGTTCTACTTGTTCACAGAAGATTAAATTCGGAAAAAATTCTTGTCTTCTTTCCCATAAGACTTCTCCATCAACTTGCCCGGCAAATAATTTATTTTCGATGTGGTTTTTAATCCATTCGGTATGTTGTTTTACATGGCGACTGCGACTAGCATGAACAATTTTTTCGGACTGGTCAATTAACTCTATATTTTCGTCTAATTCTGTTACCTGAATATCCAAAAAATCTGTATCCCATTTGGGTTCAGATAATAAACTAACCGCAAGATAATCACTAATTAAAGCAAAATGAAGACCCTCTACTAATGTTCCTTGATGCCGAACTTCAGACACATCAAATTTATTTTTAATTTCTGGGACAACATCCTCACAAAAAGGAGCTTTTAGAGTTAGACTACGGAAAAATCTACGCTCCTCTAAATCTACTATTTTGTCGTTACGCAAACTTGCTATAGGATAATCACAAACAAGTTCTATATTGTTAATATTACTGTGAGTCCGAAGTATCAGTCTTATACCTAGGCTTTTTACTTGGCGTAAAGTTTGAATTAACTCTGACATTAATTTTTGCGCTGTGGAAATATCAGCAATAGGAGTCTGTAGAGAAAGTTCATTAAGCGCCATTTCTAAATCTATATTTATTATTCCCTGGGTTCCAAAAGAGCTTCTAAACTATTATCCCACTCATCAAAAAAACCTTCTGGCCATTTATCGATCCGTCCGTTTCGATCTATCTGTGGGGATATAACTTCAGTGATAAATTCTCTTCCTCGTTTTTGGCTGTCAAAATAGTGTAATTGAACTTTTTTAGGGTCAACTTTTTCTCTATAAACTATTAATCTAATTCCATTTAAAACATGGTCGCTGTGAGTTTCAACTACAATTTGCATTCCACAACTAGCAGCAAGAGCTAATAATTCTCCCATTTTTGCTTGACCTTTCGGATGAAGATGTGCCTCAGGATTTTCTATTATAATTAAAGTTTCTGGTGGGGATGAAAGAATAGCTACAATAATTGGTAAAGTGTAACTAATTCCAAATCCAACATTAGTAGAACGATAAGGGTTACTATCTCCATAATAATATTGAAGACTGATTAAATCTATATCTTGTTTAACATTTATTTGTAAGTGTGTACCAGGGCTAATTTCTCCCATCCAAGCTTCAACTTGATCTCTTAAAACTAGGGATTTTGCTTGTGAATGTCCTAAGCTACGATTTGGTATAGTTTTACTTTCATTTACAGATAAAAAATGGGCTGTGTATTCTCCTTTAGTGGCTAAATTTTCTAGTTGTTGAAATTGGAAATATGACATTTATAAAAATAAGTGAGGACCTAAACATTCAGCTTGCAGATAGTGAATTTTTTTATTAAAAAGACTGGATTTATAAATATTAAAAGCAACAGATGGCGAGTTAAGATTTAGAACATCTTTTTCTCGGTCATAAGAGAAATTCTAAACTCCTCGAACGCCATTTTGCCAGACAATTTCAAAGCTAATAAAATCGTCTTTTGCTCCTTCAAATAGTACATCTTGAGCAGTACCTATAGGAATTAATTCACCATTTAGAGATAAACCTTGATTTTCAAAGAGACCTTGTTGATAAGATTGACACATTAATAGTAATGCTTGTAAAGTAGAAAATTTACCAGTGCTATTCAGACCAGAAAGTAAAGTTAACGGTCTAAATGATAGAGATTGATTAGAAAAAGGTTTAAAATTTTTTAGACGTAATAAACTAATCATTTAGAACTTCCTCGATAATTTTTTTAATAGTTTTAAAACGATATTCTATCTTATCTTGAGCTTGAGATATCGACATCAAAAATTCTTTGTCATCATCTATATATTTGGCAAATTTATCTAATAATTCTGGCTTCCGATTTTTAAGTTTCTGAATCTGTTGAGAATTAAGCTGACTAATATGAAATGACCAAGTTTCACATAATGCTTTATTAACTGGATTTTTTCTTTGTTTTTTTGGCTTGCGGAAAGCTTCGTTGCCAAATATTTCTTGGCAAATAATCATAGTATTTCTAAATTTATTTTCAAGTGTTTTAATTTCCGAATCAGATAAACCATTAATTTTTTTCATCGCATTATCTAAAAATTCTTCTCTGCCATCTTTTGTATAATTTTCATAAGAATTAGATGTAAGCATAACTGCTAAAGCACCTAATACAAATTCTCTATCATCCATACGTTTGAGTCGTGATTCACCAAGCTTAATAATATTAGTAAATTCTGGAGATTTAGCAAGGTAAAATAATAATTTGAGGACTTTCCCAGGATTAAGAGCATGGCGTATTTCTTGAGGAGTTAAACGTTCTCCTCCTGTATTAATACGTTTAAAAATATTATACTTAACTTTAGGTGGTGTACCTGCCGCAATTAGATAGACAGTAACTTGAGTTTCTTGAATACGACGTTGATATTTACGAGGTAATTCTTCATAGCTTTTATTATTAAGTTCTTCCCCAAGATATTCTAAACCTGTTAACCGTAAATTATTATTACTTTTAATCATAAACTGCTTTAAAGCTGAAAGTCTTTGCAATCCATCTACTACTAACCAGTTGTCTTCATTAGTACCATCAATATAAAAAGCTGGTAAAGGAATCCTAATAATAATAGATTCAATTAATCTACTTTTAACGTCATCTTTCCATATATCAGAATGACGCTGAAAATCTGGAGCTAAATCAAGAACTTTTTCATCTATTCTTCTCACCAACTGTTCAATTGTAGGTTCTCTAGTAATAATATTAATTTCCTCCGGCTCGTAAATTAAGTCATCCTTTTCATATTCTTCCTCTTCATCATTTTCTTCCTCTTGATATTTGTCTGAATTTTCTTTATTTACCATATATTTTACCCCCTCTTTTTTGTACTTTGATTATACCATCTGAGATTAAATAAGATTGATAACTTTTACTTAAAACTGACAACTACTATCAAGAAGTATGGTATTAATACTGTAAGTATTAATTTGTCAGCCATTAACTATCAGCTATAAGGAAAAATTACCCACTAATGATAATTAAAATTACGAAAGGAAAAAGATGATAAACCAAACTTCTTTATTTATTAATTTTATACATATTTTGTGCAGCATTACTAAGGAAAATAGATCGAGCTAATAGCTAAATATTTACTTAAAACTAACCTTTAATTTGTACTATTTATGCAGAGATTAATTATTAATGTCTGAATATAAGCGATCGCTCACCTAAAAAAAATTAATCCCTATAAAAATTTTATGCCTAAATACCAACTAATTTCTCCAATTATCCTCCTAATACTTATTTCTATTATAATATTTTGAGAATATGTCAGAAATTGAATAAATGATCCTATTGATATTTAGATTAATTATCAATACCTGAATCTGAGCAAAAGCTCAACTATAAAAAATTTAATCCCCCTAAAAATTTCATGTCTAAATCCAAATCAATTTACCGAATCATTACCTTAACACTAATGGCAATTTTCACCACAATCACATTTGTATTAGCATCTAATCAAATTAGTAAATCTGCACAAAAAACAGAAATTCGTGGTGTTTGGATAACCAACATTGACAGCGAGGTTTTATTTTCTAGTTCAGAGACAAAAACAGCAATTAATCGTTTAGCAAATCTCAACTTCAACACACTTTATCCCACTATTTGGCAAGGTGGTTATACTCTCTATCCTAGTCAAGTAGCTCAACAAGTATTTGGCAAATCATTAGATCCTGAAACTGGTTTACAAGGACGAGATGTTTTACAAGAAATTATTAGTGAAGGACACGAAAAAGGTTTAACAATTATTCCTTGGTTTGAATTTGGTTTTATGGCACCTGCAGATTCAGAATTAGCAAGATTACATCCTAATTGGCTGACTAAACGTAGGGATGGAACTACTATAAAAATGGAAGGAAAATATCCTAGAGTTTGGCTTAATCCTTTTCATCCAGAAGTGCAACAATTTATTTTAGATTTAGTCATAGAAATTGTGACTAAATATGATATAGATGGAATACAATTTGATGATCATTTTGGCTTACCTTCTGAATTTGGTTATGATGATTTTACAGTAAAATTATATGAAAAAGAATTTCCTGGTTTATTGCCTTCTGATGATTATAAAGAAACTTTTTGGGTTCGTTGGAGAGCAAATAAAATTAATAATTTTATGGAGCGGGTTTCTAAAGAAATAAAAGCGATAAAACCGGACTATATTATTTCTGTATCTCCAAATCCTTTACACTTTGCTTTATCTGCTTATTTGCAAGATTGGTTTACTTGGGAAAGGGAAAAATGGATTGATGAAATTGTTTTACAGGTTTATCGTCCAGATATTAAACGTTTTATGAATGAGTTGGAACAAACAGAGGTAAAATTAGCAAAAAATCATATCCCTTTTGCTATTGGAATTTTGACTGGTTTAAAAGATAATTCTACTCCGATAAAGACAATTGAAGAACAGGTAGAAGTTGTGCGGAAAAGAAATTTTGCGGGAGTATCATTCTTTTTCTATGAAAGTTTATGGAAATGGGGAAAGGAGTCAGAAAATATCAGAAATAAAAGTTTTGAGGAAATGTTTAAACATAAAACTTATAGACCATATATATCTGGTTAAAAGAAGGAATAAAGTAAATTTTTTCCTCTCAAGTCAATACCAAGACTATTTAATTTTAGGACAAAGCGTCACTCCATAAATTAGAAATAGCTACTCTAACTTTTGTATTTTTTGGCTAATATTAGACTGAATAAATACTAGAAGGTAAAAGGTACAAATTTTGCAGACTTTGGTGAGGAAAAATACTGGAGCTAGTAAATTTTTATCTCTTAGGTAAATAACTAGACTTTCATAAAAAAAATGATGAAATTATATTATGTTTACCTCAGAAAGATTTTACTGAAGTAACTTTAGAATAAGATGTACCTATTCTCATTTGAGTTACACTTTTTTTCTAGTATATTTGGCACAACTTGCAAAAATTATTCCCTTTGAAGCAAGTAGAATTACACTTTCTTTAGCATAGAATTTTTATATTTATAAATCCCACACATCTAGGAAATAATAATTACTATCTCCTACTATTTAAGACCCATAATTTTTACTCTAAGGTTTTTTCTATAAATTTACCTATTAAAGATATTAGACGACGACTTTCCTAAACTTCCATTATTATTGATTAAATTTGAGATAGTTGAGATTTAGTCAATAGATAATTACTCACACCACTGAAAACTACCACAAACATTGATAAGACTATGAATAATATTCTCCAAATTATCAAGTTTATTTATATTATTTTTATCTCTAATTTCAAAATTAATTTAATTACTATTATATTTAAGATACAGGGATAGTAAAAAAATCCGGGAGTTCAAAAGCTTATAGTTGAGCCTAAGTATTAATAGATAAGAAAAAAAAGAATATGGTAGAATTATTAGGTCTTTTAAAGAATATAAATATATGCACCGAATAGCAGCTATCCCTGGTGGTTGGAACCCTCAAGCAGAAGGAGTAATTTTTATCAAACAAACTCCCGCACCAATAATATTTTTAACTGCTGCAGATACAGATATTCAAACATTAGCAGCAGCAGTTAATAAATTACCTTTTGATTTTCCGCAACTGCGAGTTGCTAATTTACTTCACTTACAACAACAGTTAACTATTGATACTTATGCTGATGAAATTTTATCCAAGGCAAAAGTAATTATTGTTCGACTTTTAGGGGGGCGTTCCTATTGGTCTTATGGCTTAGAAGTATTGCTAGAAGTGATAGAAAAAGAACGGGCAAAACTAATAGTTGTTCCTGGAGATGACCGCCAAGATCCAGATTTAATTAGTCATTCTAATGTTTCAATTTCTCTAGTTAATCAATTCTGGCAATATTTAATAGAAGGTGGGGTAGATAATTTTGTTAATGGTCTCAAACTTGTCGCTAATATTTGTCTGGAAAAGAATTATGATTTTGTCTCACCTATATCAGTACCACGAGTCGGAATTTATCCTAGGAAAAAAGAAGAAAAAAGCACAAAAGCAAAAGTCGGAATATTATTTTATCGGGCTCATTATTTATCTGGAAATATTGCTCCTATAGATGCTCTTTGTAAAGCTTTAATAGAAAAAAATTTAGATCCTGTTCCGGTATTTATTTCTTCTCCTAGAGATGTAGAAGTACAAAGAGAAATATTGGAATATTTTCAACCTAAAAATACTGAAGCAATTCAATTATTGTTAAACACAACCAGTTTTGCTGTCTCTGTTGTAAATGATCGAGGTTTAGAGAGAGAAATATATACTAATCATCATTTATTAAGGCAGGGAAAAAATTTAGATATACCAGTTTTACAAGTAATTTTTAGTGGTGGTAACTTTGAGCAGTGGGATAGTCAATTTCAAGGTCTTTCACCACGGGATGTGGCAATGAATATTGCACTACCAGAAGTAGATGGAAATATTATTAGTCGTGCAGTTTCTTTTAAAGCAATTCAAACTTGGAATTCCGCTTTAGAAACAGATGTAATTAGTTATTTTCCGCTTGAAGATAGGATTGAGTTTGTGTCAGAATTAGCTGCTAATTGGATTAAGTTACGACAAACTCCAGCGTCTCAACGTCGCATCGCATTAATATTAGCAAATTATCCTAACCGTGATGGTCGTCTTGCTAATGGAGTGGGGTTAGATACTCCTGCCAGTTGTGTAGAAATTCTTCAAGCTTTACAAGAAACTGGTTATTATTTGGAAAGTATTCCGACAACAGGGGATGAGTTAATTAAACGTCTGACTTCTGGAGTAACAAATGATTGGGAAAGTCGTGATTTACGTCCGGTTTTCCAGTCTTTATCGTTGGCAGAATTTGAAACATATTTTGCTAGTTTGCCGGAAGTGATACGAGAAAAAATTATTCATAGATGGGGAAATAAGAATGACACGAACTTGAGCACAGATGTACAGATTAATTCTAGAGTTATTCCTCTATCTTTTATCAAATCTATATCTAGTTGTTTTTCAGAATTTCAGAAAGATAGGGAAGTAAAAGAAATAAATAATTTTCCCATTCCAGGACTTCAACTAGGAAATATTTTTGTCGGTATTCAACCTTCCCGTGGTTATGATATTGACCCTAGTTTAAATTATCATGCTCCAGATTTAGAACCAACTCCTAATTATTTAGCTTTTTATTATTGGTTAAGAGAAAAATTTAAAATAGATGCAATTATTCATGTGGGAAAACATGGAAATTTAGAATGGTTGCCAGGTAAAAGTGTCGGTTTATCTCAAGAATGTTTTCCAGAAATAGCACTCGGTGCTTTGCCACATTTTTATCCATTTATTGTTAATGACCCTGGAGAAGGTTCTCAAGCTAAACGTAGGTCTCAAGCTGTAATTATTGACCATCTAACTCCACCTATGACTCGTGCTGAAATTTATGGATCTTTACAACAGTTAGAAACTTTAATTGATGAATATTATGAGGCGCAAAATTTAGACCCATCTCGGTTATCTGTGATTGGAGAAAGGATAATTAATCTCATAGAAAAAGAAGGTTTAGATAAAGATTTATCCTTTTTACAAAAAGACTCAGACTTCCTTTCAAATTCTCAGGCAAATAGGGATAAATTTTCCACAGAAGTAGAAAACGTAAATTATAATTCTATTCCTCCTTTCGAGCAAAATAAGGATAAATTTGTTAGAGGAAAAGAAAGTGTAATTTCCGACTTATCTAGTTCAAAAGAAGATTTATTGACATCTTCATTATCTCTAAAAATAGGAGATAAATTTGGAAATGATGAAAATGCTATATTTGCAAAATTACTGACTAATATAGATGGTTATCTTTGTGAATTAAAAGAAGCACAAATTCGTGATGGTTTACATATATTTGGTCAATCTCCTCAAGGTCAACAACTGCGAGATTTAATCATAGCCATTGCTCGTCATCCTAGTACCACACGTTTAGGTTTAACTCGTGCTTTAGCTGAAGATTTAAATTTAGACTTTGACCCTCTCACTGACGATTTTGCTACAATTATTAATCAGAGCTTAGTTATAGATGAAAAATCTTGTCGTACTGTGGGTGATGCTGTTGAGTTATTGGAAGAAAAAGCAGCTAATTTAGTGGGAAATTTAATTGAAAAAAATCTGATTAATTCTCCCTTACAACAGACAAATAAAGAATTAGAATGGATTCGCCAAAAACTCCTACCTTCTCTGCAAAAAACTAATCAAGAAATAGTCAACTTATTAATAGGATTAGATGGTAAATATATCCCTAGTGGTTCCTCCGGCGCTCCCACAAGAGGTAGACCAGATGTTTTGCCGACAGGTCGGAATTTCTACTCTGTAGATATTCGTGCTATTCCTACAGAAACTGCTTGGAGAATAGGGCAATTAGCAGCAGAAAATTTAGTTGAAAGATACACTCAAGAAAATGGGGAATATCCTCAAAGTTTAGGGTTATCAATATGGGGAACTTCGACGATGCGAACTGGTGGAGATGATATTGCTGAAGCACTTTCTTTATTAGGAGTAAAACCAGTCTGGGATAGACCTTCTCGCAGAGTTATTGACTTTGAAATTTTGCCAATTTCAATATTAGGAAGACCCCGTGTAGATGTAACTTTAAGAATTTCTGGTTTCTTTAGAGATGCTTTTCCTAATATTATCGATTTATTCGACCAAGCTGTTATTGCTGTAGCTAATTTAGATGAACCTGAAACCGAAAATCCTTTAGCTAGTCAAGTCAAAAAAGAAGTTAAATATTGGCAAGATTTAGGGTTAACTGAAGTTCAGGCAAAAGCACGTTCTCAATATAGAATATTCGGCTCTAAACCAGGAGCTTATGGTGCTGGTTTACAAGGTTTAATTGAATCTCAAAATTGGCAAGATGACCAAGATTTAGCTAGAGCTTATATTAATTGGAGCAGCTATGCTTATACGGGAATTAATAATAGTTATAATCCCGAAAAAAGAGTTATAAATTCTCCCGAAGTATTTTCCCAACGTCTCCAGCAAATGCAGATAGTTTTGCATAATCAAGACAATAGGGAACATGATTTATTAGACTCGGATGATTATTATCAATTCCAAGGGGGAATGACTGTTGCAGTTCGTGCTTTAACTGGTAAAAATCCTCATACTTATTTTGGAGATAATTCTCTGCCAGAAAATCCTAAAGTTAGGCAATTAAAAGAAGAAATTGCTAGGGTTTATCGTTCGCGAGTTGTTAATCCTAAATGGATAGCTGGAGTTATGCGTCATGGTTATAAAGGAGCTTTTGAAATGGCAGCTACAATAGATTATTTATTTGCTTATGATGCGACGGCAAAATGTGTAGAAGATTTTATGTATCAAGGAGTAGCTGAAGCTTATATTTTTGATGAAAATGTACAATCATTTATTCAGGCAAAAAATCCTTGGGCATTGCGTGATATGGCAGAAAGATTATTAGAGGCAAATCAACGAGGTTTATGGCAGTTAGCTAATCAAAAAACTTTGGATAAATTGAGGGCTATTGCTTTAGAAGCAGAAGGCATAATTGAGGCTAATATTTGATGTAAATAACTCTTAGTTAATCATTATCAATTCAAACAAAAAAACTTTCGCCAGAGGAATTTATTATATTATTATATTTTTTATAAAGAATTTAAAAAAAATATAACTATATCAGATATGATGATATTAATAATACAGAAATTAAACGAGATCTAGAGCAAAAAATTCAAACTAAGTTAAAGGATATAAAAAAAGTTGAATAGCACCTAAATGATAAATGGCAAAACGTAAAATAACTTTATAAGCAAAGTGAATCTCATCTGAAAACTTTTACTATGGTTTAACCAATAATTCCGAGATTAAGAAAATTAAAGTTATCAAAATATCTTGCTTTAATCTAAGTTAAATAAGGAGAATATCCCGAAAATATAACCTAATTTTTAGAAGAATTTATACTTAAATTTTTATGCGCATTAAGAGGATAATAATTTACACCTAATCAGTCTAATGTCTAAGATATTAATTGTAAATTAATTGTTTCTAAGATTAAATAATAGGAAAATAAATGATAAGTATACTAATAAAATGATTGATAAAAATAATTATTATTGAGTTTTTGTGCATAATTAAAAAAACTCTTAAATCCAAGTTAAACTAATACTAGTAATAATTACTAAGAGGCAAAAATGACAACAATTTTACCTAGAGAAAAAAAGATAATTTCTATTCCCCCCCCTAGCAAATGGAGATAGCCTTACCTCCTTAGAATTTGAGCGACGTTACAATGTAATGCCACAGCTAAAAAAGCCCAACTTATTGAAGGAAAAGTTTATATGGCCTCACCATTAAGATTTGAACCTCATGCCGAAACTCATGCTAATTTAATAATTTGGTTGGGTAATTATAAAGTAGTGACTTCTAGTGTAAGATTGGAAGATAATCCTACGGTGCCACTCGACCTTGACAATGAACCCCAAGCAGATGCAGTCTTACTCATAGATAGTCAGTGTGGAGGGCAGTCCTGCTTGAGTAATGATGGATATATTGAAGGGCCACCCGAACTTGTGGCCGAAAGAGCAGCTAGTACAGCAAATATTAACTTACGGGATAAAAAATGAGCTTATCTTTGGATAATAACATAATTCAAAGCCTTATATTTCTTTGATTATGGCTAGCAGTTTCAGCGCTTTTAGCTAGAGATATGGCAGAAGTTCTCAAAAATCTACAAGCTGGGTTAGCTTCTGAGAAACACCATAATTTTCAACTTTAATATTCTCAAATTTCTTGCAGTTTAGACTTAAATAAAAGAGCAATTGATTATTTAGAAAATGTCGATAGTTTTACCAAAATTGAAAATTAAATGGGAAAGCCTTCTAAATATATTTTAGAGAAGGTTTAGAAATAGAGATTAATAGATAAAGCTAACAAATTTGGAGTCAGACTAAGGGCTATATATTATGCTTTGAAAAAAAAATCAAAGTTACAAAAAAAACAACTTCATTATTTGGTTAAAAATTAGGAGAAGGGGATATTATTCAGTTTTCGATATATCAAATTAAGATTGAGAGCTACTTGGAGAAATTAATGTTTTTCAGTTCTTAATCTTTTTTTTAATTGAAAATTTTAGTAGTATTAACAGTAGATAAATATAGACAAATTAATTATTATTTTCCATCATATATGAACTACGAAACTATACTATTCACATCATTTACGCCAAGGAACTAATTGTAGTTTAAATAATAGGAATTAATCAGTAAAACACACCATATATAGTGGTATTGCATAATTATTGATAATCAAGTTTAATTTGTCATTAATTATAGTACAGTTAAGTTTGTAATTCATCATAGTAGAGTTCTATTTTTATGAATAAAGGATTAAAACGTAGGAAATTCTTAATTTATAGTTCGGCTGCTCTAGGTACCAGTATTTTTCTCAAATCTTGTAGTAATAATAATAATACCACAACTAAAGATGACAAAATTAAAGTAGGTATTCTCCATTCTCTCAGTGGCACAATGGCAATTAGCGAAACTACAGTAGTTGAAGCTGAAAAATTAGCAATTGAAGAAATAAATGCTGCTGGTGGTGTATTAGGTAAGCAAATAGAAGCAATTGTCGAAGATGGTGCTTCTGACTGGCCAACTTTTGCAGAAAAGGCAAATAAACTTATCGATCAAGACCAGGTAGTTACTGTTTTTGGTTGTTGGACTTCTGCTTCCCGGAAGTCAGTTTTGCCTGTTTTTGAATCTAAGAATCATATGCTTTGGTATCCCGTCCAATATGAGGGTCAAGAATGCTCCAAAAATATTTTTTATACAGGTGCTGCTCCTAACCAACAAATTGAACCTGCTGTAAATTGGTTATTAGAAAATAAGGGAAAAGAATTTTTCTTAGTTGGTTCTGATTATGTTTTTCCTCGTACTGCAAATACAATTATTAAAGAGCAGTTAAAGGCTAAAGGAGGTACGACTATTGGTGAAGATTATTTACCTTTAGGAAATACAGAAGTTACTCCAATTATTACTAAAATTAAACAAGCTTTACCTAATGGTGGAGTAATTTTTAATAGTCTTAATGGCGATAGTAATGTGGCATTTTTTAAGCAGTTAAAAAGCACTGGTATTACTCCTGAAAAATACCCTGTTATGTCGGTGAGTATTGCTGAGGAAGAAGTTAGACAAATTGGTAAAGATTTTCTTGTAGGTCATTATGCTGCTTGGAATTATTTCCAAACTGTTGAGACAGAAACTAATAAAAAATGGGTGGAAAGTTTTAAAGCAAAATATGGTACAGACCGAGTTACAAATGACCCGATGGAAGCTGCTTATATTATGGTTTATCTTTGGAAGCAAGCAGTAGAGAAGGCTGGTACAGCTGATAATTTGGAAGCAGTAAGAATAGCGGCTATCGGACAAACTTTTGATGCTCCTGAAGGTTTGGTTACGATGAATGTTAATCATCATATTTCTAAGACTGTAAGAATAGGTCAAGTTCGTGATGATGGTTTATTTAATATAGTTTGGTCTACTAAAAAACCCATTGCACCTGTACCCTGGAATCAATTTGTGCCAGCAACTAAGGGATTTAGTTGTGATTGGAGTGACCCTAACAAAGGCGGTAAATTTAAAACTTAAACAGTTAATAGTTAACAATTAAGCATTTAATTTTTAGTAATTAGCTCTCAAAATTTTGATGAATTAAGTAAGGATTTGTTGTAGAAAAATTATATTAATTAAGTTGCTTCTATTTATTTTATAAATTATCTTAAATAGAGGAAGAATAATTTTTTTTTAAATACAATACTTAGTAATTATAATCTAGTTTAAGGCTAAAAGCTGATAGCTGAATCCTGATATTAATATTTCTCATAAATTTCACTTAGGAAACTCCATAATAATTAGTAATTATTAATATTTACAGCAGGTTAAATGCATTTAATTATATATATATAGCCATCCTATTTTTATTTTATTTGTGTGTAAAATTTTACTGCTTTTTGAGATAATAGTTTAGAGTCAATAGGTAATTAATAATAGTTTCAAATTTGATTTCTAGTTCTTGAGTTGTCACAACCTATTTGGAGTTAATAGAAGTGTTTATTGAGTTTAATGAACACTATATAATAATCAATAATAAAATGTGATAATAAAACTTTAGAGGTTTAGTTTCCAAGTCCCGTTTTCACTTAGCTTTGGAAACTAAACAGCGTTAAATCAAATATTAAAACCTATTTAAATCCTATCTGAAGAGTAAAATCAATGGATGGCTTGAAGGTAGCAGGAACTAAGATTTGGAGCTATTCTTTTCAGAAGGCTTATCATTTTCTATGCAGAATTTAGAATTGCTATATATATAAAATCAATTGTCAATAAGCATAATAGGACTAGGTTTATTTATAACTTTCCCTAGTTTATTGAAAATATGGTCTGACTCTGTAGATTTACAGCAGTTTTTAATCCAATGAGGTACAACTATTTACGGTTTTAGGAAATAGGAAATAGGTAAAAAGATGGAGATAAAATTTAACCTCACTATCTTAACAATTGCTGTAATACTTGATGTAATTTAATTCCTTATTTGGTATTCATAAAATAGCCAGGAGAGCATAAATATTTAGTTTTCCAATTTTCCCTATTGCTGAAGGTCTTATAAGGTATCTGTTGTCCTTTCCTTGTGACCATTTTCCCTATTTCCTAAAAACTCACCCCTAATTGTAATGCAAGAATTATTAATAGCTATATTTAACGGTATTAGTATTGGTTCAGTTTTGTTAATAGTCGCTCTAGGATTAGCCATTATTTTTGGACTAATGGGAGTAATTAACTTAGCCCATGGTGAATTAATAATGTTAGGTGCTTATACGACTTTTGTAGTTCAAAATATTTGTAATAGTATAGGTAAACCTATTGCTAATATTTATATTTTTTTGACTATTCCTATTGCATTTATAGTTGTAGGGATCGCTGGTTTAATTTTAGAAAAAAGCGTAATACGTTTTCTCTATGGTAGACCTTCAGAAACTCTACTAGCAACTTGGGGAGTTAGTCTGATTTTGCGTCAATTTGTACGGAGTGTAAATGGAGTTTTAATTATTGGTATAACAATTTTTTGTATTTTATATTTTGGGAATCTTTACTTTCTTAAAAAACGTCGGTCTGATTGGGATAAAATTAAAAATTTAGCAAGAGCAATTATTTTTTTCTTGTCTTTAGGAATTTCTATTACTTGCGGATTTTTATTAACAAATCCTAAATTAGTAAAACCTTGGTTTAGTTCTAGAAATATTGATGTTACTGCTCCTATTTGGTTACAAGGCGGATTACCTATTGGTGATTTTCAATTACCTTACTCTCGCGTATTTATTATTATCTTAACTGCTATAAGTTTGCTAGGAATTTACTTATTTTTGAACCAATCAAATTGGGGTTTAAGAATTAAAGCTGTTACTCAGAATAGAAGCATGAGTGCTTGTCTAGGTATCCCAACAAATCAGGTTGATAGTATTACATTCTTTTTAGGTTCAGGATTAGCCGGAATTGCTGGTTGTGCAATTACATTATTAGGTTCAGTTGGTCCAAATACGGGACAGAATTATATAGTAGATGCTTTTATGGTAGTAGTAGTTGGTGGAGTAGGTAATTTATTTGGTACTGTCATTGCTGCTATGGGAATTGGTATTATTAATTATTTGATTGGTTCAGGAGCTATAGCTTTAATTTTGGGAAATACGGACAGTTTCAAATTTTTGACTGACTTATTTAATTTTTTTGCAACTACTTCTATGGCAAAAGTAATAGTATTTGTTTTAATTATTGTTTTTTTACAACTTAAACCAGCAGGTTTATTCCCGCAAAAAGGTCGAGGAGTAGAATTATAGTTTTTGGGTAAATATTGAATTAAAAGTACCTACTAAACTAGGAAAGTTTTTCTACAAAAATTTATATCCATAGTAATTATTATATCTAAATTTGAGTACAAAATTCGTCTTTTTGAGCAGATATATTCCATGCAATTTTTTTACAGATTAGTAATAGCAAATCAGATTATCAAAACCACGTTTTTTTATTCCGTTCTAACCCTTCTGTCCCCTGCCTGACTCATAAGTACCTTACCTTGATAAATATTGGTTCTGTTGAAAACAGATTTGGTATAATTCCTATTGTGTAAAAATAAAACTTCAGAAAAATAACTGAACCTAAATAAGTAAGAAAACACTATAGTAATCCTATTTTATTTTCCTCTAAAATATTACCATATTTTTAACAATAGAGAACAGAAAATAGTCAATGGGCAAGAGCTGATAAATTTATTTCTACTTATGGAATTGTGACAATCTATAAGCAAGTTTCTGCTATATATATAGCAATCCTAAATCCTAAATATAAAATCATCAGCTTTCTTACAAAAAAGCTCCAAATCCTGTTTTTTTTGCCTTCTGTATCCTCCATAAGTGCTGCCCATAGTTCTCACTTTTCCGATATAATTGCTAAATATAACAACCACAAATTGTTAATCAAAAATATGATTTTAAAGCTTAAAAGTCAACATAGAAAATTATTAACTCAAACTGGCATAATAGTAGTGATAGCTGTAATCTTTGCTATCATAATGCCATTAGCTTTATCAGGATTTAGACTAAAATTATTAGGGCGTTTTCTCTCTCTAACAATTGTAGCTTTAGGTATAGATTTAATATGGGGTTATACTGGTTTATTAAGTTTAGGTCATGGCATATTTTTTGCACTAGGAGGTTATGCTTTAGCAATGCACCTAAAACTACAATTACCAGAAGGAGAATTACCAGAATTTTTTACTCTTTATGGTGTAGAAAAACTTCCTATATTTTGGCAGCCTTTTCACTCATTTCCTCTAACAATTTTAGCAATTATAATTATTCCGGCTGTCACTGCGGCAATTCTCGGTTATCTAGTATTTAAAAATCGGATTAAAGGAGTTTACTTTTCTATTATTACTCAAGCAGCTTTACTAGTATTTTTTAACTTCTTCAACGGTCAACAAAAACTAATTAATGGTACAAACGGTTTAAAAACAGATATAGAAAAATTTTTCGGTATTTTAGCAGGATCAGAACAAGCACAATTAATATTTTATGAAGTGACAATTATTAGTGTTATTATTATTTATTTGATTTGTCGTTGGCTAACCAGTGGTAGGTTTGGTCGCCTATTAATTGCTATTAGAGATGATGAAACTAGGGTAAGATTTTCTGGATATAATCCCACCCAATTTAAAGTTTTAGTATTTGCTATTTCCGGTGCTATTGCCGGAATTTCTGGAGCATTATATACAGTTCAAAGTGGTATTGTTACCCCTAGTTATATGGAAGTAGCTTTTTCAATTGAAATGGTTATTTGGGTAGCTGTGGGAGGTAGAGGAACTTTAGTTGGTGCAATTATTGCCACATTATTAGTTAATTTTGGGCGTACTTTTTTAAGTGAAAAATTTCCGGAAATATGGTTATTTTTTCAAGGAGTATTATTTTTATTAGTTGTGACAATATTACCTAATGGAATTGTTGGTTGGTGGCAAGAATATGGTTGGTTAAAGTTGCGATCGCTTCTTGGTTACTCTCAGTCAATTATGACCTACCCTAATATAGATAAAAATCCAGAAGTTCAGGTAGAAAGGGAAGAAGTAGAAAAACAACAATTAGGTTCAGATGAGGTAAAAAAGAAGTGGTAGAAAAAATTTTAGAAATTCAAAATTTAACTGTTATTTTTGATAATTTTAAGGCTCTGAATAAACTAAATTTTACCATGGATACTGGTGAATTACGATTTATTATTGGTCCGAATGGAGCCGGAAAAACTACTTTTTTAGATGTGATTACTGGTCAAGTTAAACCAACAACAGGAAAAGTATTATTTAGAGGTAAAAATTTAATTAAAATTCCAGAATATAAAAGAGCTTGTATGGGAATTGGGCGTAAGTTTCAAACACCCAGAGTATATCTGAATTTAACTGTTAGAGAAAACTTAGATTTAGTTATTAATCGTCATAAAGGAGTAATTGCTACTTTATTTCGTAAAATTCCGGCAGCAGAAATTAGAAGTGTAGCTGGTTTATTGGAAACAATAGGTTTAATTGGAAGAGCAAATATTAAGGCTGCTTTTTTATCTCATGGTGAAAAACAACGTTTAGAAATAGGTATGTTAGTTGCTCAATCTCCTGACCTATTATTAATAGATGAACCTGTTGCTGGTTTGACTGATGAAGAAACAGAAAATATTGGTTCTATTTTGTTAAATTTGGCTTCTAGTCATTCAATTATTGTGATTGAACATGATATGGAATTTGTGCGTCAAATAGCCGAAAAAGTAACTGTTTTACATCAAGGCTCTGTACTTTGTGAGGGAACTATGGATGAGGTACAAAATGATCCCAGGGTTATAGAAGTTTATTTAGGGCTGACATCCTCTCCGGCTATTAGTCACAGAGAGTCCTACTGAGCCTAAGCTTTTAGGGGGTTTAAGGCTTCATTCGCTGCTGGACCCACCTCTGTTGCTACCCTCCCAACGAGGGGATGGGAATGGGCTACCCTAGCCTGGTTTGTCCGTTTTTTGTCTGGTGACTGCCCGGCCGTGACTAATAATTTATTGTTGTATTTTCTGCAGTGGTCGTATTTGGTACCATAATGAGGACATTCCCATTGATGAATTGATAAATCTAATTTTCCTCCTTTAAAGCCACAATTTGAGTCAACTTGAGATGTGGGCTCCCGACGACTAATTACTCTGAAATCACGATCATATTTTGATGCCTTTTGAGTTTATAAAATCTTAATACATAACTTCTGTGAAACGGTATTATAATTTAGGTGGCCAAGAGTTAGGGTTAAATTTTGTAGCACTTTATTATAGACTAAAATAAGAAATTAAAAAAATAAAAAAAATGAATGTTGATATCCAGAATAAAACTGAGAAAAATCAGCTGAATTATTTCGCCCTACAAATATCCGATTTAAATGTATTTTATGGAGAAAGTCATATTCTGCGTCATGTTGATTTAAGTGTAAAACAGGGGGAAATGGTATGTTTAATTGGTAGAAATGGAGTGGGTAAAACAACATTATTAAAAACATTAATGGGATTAATAAAACCACGGAAAGGAACAATTAAATTATGGGGTAAAGGTATTGCTAAACTGACAACGGACCAACGGGCTCGTTTAGGTATTGGTTATGTACCCCAAGGTAGAGAAATTATACCCAGATTGACAGTAAAAGAAAATTTATTGTTAGGTTTAGAAGCTAGAAAAAAAGGTAGAAAAAGAAAGGATGAAATACCTGAAGAAATATTTGAATTGTTTCCTACTCTGAAAACAATGTTATTTAGAATGGGAGGAAACTTGAGTGGAGGTCAACAACAACAACTAGCGATCGCTCGTGCATTGATGGGTAAACCAAACTTACTTTTGTTAG
Source organism: Trichodesmium erythraeum IMS101 (assembly GCF_000014265.1). Lineage (NCBI taxonomy): Bacteria > Bacillati > Cyanobacteriota > Cyanophyceae > Oscillatoriales > Microcoleaceae > Trichodesmium > Trichodesmium erythraeum. The sequence continues at coordinate 180,682 of NC_008312.1, read as the reverse complement.
ATGAACCAACTGAAGGTATTCAACCCTCTATTATTTTAGAGATAGAAACTGCACTCAGAAATATTATTGAAAGTAGAAATATTTCTGTTCTCTTGGTAGAACAACATCTCCATTTTGTACGGAAAGCAAACCGATACTATGCAATGCAGAAGGGAGGAATTGTTGCATCAGGAAATACCACGGAACTAACTCAAGAGGTGATCCAAAGATTTTTAGCAGTTTAGTTTGTAAAGGAATTTAGGTGACTAGAATTAATTTAATCAATTTATATCATGCCACTCCTAAACTTATGTGGAAAAAAAATAGAGTTGTTGGGAATTAAGCTAAAAAGATAGCTCAAACCTAAATTAAGTCAATATTGATAGCGTTTTTCCGAACCTGAAATTCTGAAAATTTTATATAGTAAGTTTTTGAGCATTATTTAATTTTCCCACACCCAAAAACTCTAAGATAGAAAATAAAACTAACAGTAGTAGATGGAATTCTAATTAATTTGCTTCAACGTTTTACAGTAACCATAACTTTGCTCACCCTAACTGTTGGATGTATGTCGACTCAACAGTTTAAAAACAAAATATCTCCCACCTTAGAGAAAAACCCGATCTTAATTAATAATTGTCATTTAACTTCACACACAGAAAATAACTCCCAAACTTTTCTCGTTTCTCAAAACTCTAATTCTAGTCAACAATGTGCTTCCATTGACCCTTTTAGTCAAGCAATTAGGTTTGCTACAAAAGCCGCAAACTTAGCTCAATATGCAAGAACCAAACAACAATGGGATAGAGTAGCACAAGAGTGGGTGCAAGCAGTAGCTTGGATGCAAGCAGTGCCCCCAGAAAACCCTAGACGTGTTTTTGCTGAGAAAAAAGTTGCTGAGTATATGAGAAACCTAGCTTATTCTCAACAACAAGCGGCTTCTGCTCCCTCTAAATTTAACCCTGTTTCTTTCAATAGTAATATTCTTGATATCCAGTTAAAACTTTATTTATCTTACATTGCCACTATCGGTGTACCAGATGTTTTAATTGTTGGGAGTTCCCGTGCTTTACATGGGGTCGCCCCCCAACAACTACAACAATATTTAATGGCTAAAGGTTATCCTCGGTTAAATATATTTAATTTTGGTATTAATGGGGCTACAGCTCAAGTAGTTGACTTTCAACTCCGACAACTTTTAAGCACTAACCAACTGCCAAAATTAATTATCTGGGCTGATGGAGTACGAGCTTTTAATAGTGGGCGAGTGGATCGAACTTATAATTCAATTATTGCTTCTGAGGGTAGAAGACTATTGCTTTCTGGCATTCGTCCCGAGTTACCTCAAGCTCAATCTAATTTTGCTTCTACCTGTTATCAGTTTCCTCAACCCTATAACGTATTTTCACCCAGTACCAATTTTCCTTGGGATACATCGGTAGGGGAGACAATAGAGGTTAAGGATAGCCATATTAAATTAGGTAATTATATAAAATATTTCTATGAACCCATTGAAGTTCCCCATAACAGGTTTTCAAACCTTTATACTCCCGTTCCCAAATCAGTATTTTTGGAAAGGCCTATTAGGGAAAATTCCTCAAACTCAACCTCTTATACCCAAAACTATACTCTACCTGTACAAACAGTAGCGATCGCCAATGCTGCTAATGCCATTAACGCTAATGGTTTTCTGGCAATAGATAGACAATTTAATCCTTCCTATTATTATCGACAACGACCTTATGTAGCAGGTCTTTACGATGGTGACTATGCCAGTTTTTATCTTGGAGGTACTCAAGGAGCAGCTTTAAATTCCCTTGTTAACTTTACTAAATCTCGAAATATTCCTTTAGTATTTGTTAACTTACCTCTATCTGATAGTTATTTAGACTCTGTACGTTGGTCCGCTGAAAAAGAATTTGATTCGTGGATGCAACGTAAAGCGAGAGAAAATGGCTTTAGGTTTCTGAACTTTAATTTATATCAGCCTCAACTAGCCAAAAATGAATACTTCTTTGATCCCAGTCATTTAAACCGTTATGGTGCTGGTGCTGTAGCTCGTTATCTTGCTGTCAGTGCTGAAATTGCTTGGCCACGTTGAATAAATCATAACTCACCGTTAGTCTATATATCAAACCTAAAATTGTATATATCGTCCCAAACTCAGCCTGAATAGCAGTTAGATGAACTTCAAATTATGTATATGCTAATTTAGCTTTTAAATTTTCTTTTACATCTTTTTCCAATGCTTTTTAATCTAATTTTATTGAACGGCATTGTACCTTAATTGTTTCCAATTTTAGGCGAAAAAACCATCTATATAATAATGGTATTCCTACCCCAAATATATAAGAAAATTATCTAATTTTACCACTATTTTCCACCAAAATAAAAATTCTTACTTTTTGTCTGAAGTCTAAACTGTAAAGCCTGATTGAAAATAGTTTCTAGTTTACTTGATTTTATTATACTCAATTTTTATCTCAATCTTAATTAAAACGACTATACTTTCTAGCATATAGAAAAAATCCTTCCATAGTTCTATTTTTTACCATCATTGCAACCAACTTTAGTACCTTTGCTTTTCGTTTATTTTCTGGTGCTAGTTATCCCATTAGTATAAGTTATTATCCAATAATAAGACTTAGTACTACCCTCGTTAGAATTACATTTTATTTTATCGGTTATAAAGTTTAGCTTTTAGGTAAAGAAAAAAGTTGAATTACTCATACACGAATTAATCGCAAATAGCCTCCCCAGTCAACCAATAAAACTAATATTTTTAGCTGTGATGGTAATTTTTACCATACCTTACTTAACCTTAAAATCGGGTTATATCATCGAAGTTTACCCAAATGTTTATCAGGCTTTATACTGCGAAAACTGCTAATTGCCTCAGTGTTTATACTAGTTTATAATCATTAATTACTACCATAATATTTATTTGCCCCGTTTTAAATTGCCAACGTAAAAAAAGGTAAAAATCAAATAATAGTGGGAAAAATAGAGACAATGGAGTATTTAAATTAAGTTTATGAAAAGTAAATTAATCACACTAGTCTATTCAATACTTATTCTATAAGCCTAATAAATCAAGAGTAGAAGATCATAAAACCTAAGCTATTTTTATCCAAAAAGAATATTTAAACAATTATTATCAAGACTTTCCCATGCATATTAAATTAAGTCTACACTATATGTAAGAGTGCTTCATGTTTAGATAGGTAGGGCTAGCTATTAAACACCAACTAAAGACAGTAGTTATGGTTCAGTTATGACTAAACATATTTAGAAAATAATGGAGAAAAATAATACATGCAAAATACTCCTGTTATTCAACTGATAGATGAAGCTAAAAACATCGCAATTAAAGGTTCATTGTGCCAGGAAAAAGGCCAATTAGAAGAAGCAGCATTTTATTATCAACAGGCACTAAATCAGAATCCAAATTTACAACAAGTTAACTATAACTTAGGGATTATACACTATCAACAGGGAGATTTATTAGGAGCATATCAGAGCTATAAAAAAGCAATTGCCCTAAAACCAGACGATATTAACGCTTATTATAATCTGGGCATTGTCTTGCAAAATCAAGGTTTATTAATTTCAGCAATTGATAGTTATCAGCAAGCAATAAACTTATCAAAAAGTGAGAAAAGTAACCCTCATGAAACTATAGTTAATTGTTACAGTAATTGGGGTTGTATTTTATTGCATCAAGGTCAATCAGATGCAGCAATTGCTGTATTTAAAGAAGCTTTATTGCTGAAACCAGACGACTTTACTATCTACAATAATATTGGTCAAGCCCTATTACAAAAAAGTCAATTAGACCAGGCAATAACTTACTTGAAAAAATCCCTAAAGTTAGAACCTCAATTTACCATATCTCTTTATCATCTTGGTCAAGTATATCAAAGTCAGGGATTACATGAAAAAGCAGTTAAATATTTTCAGCAAATCATAGAACTAGAACCAGAAAATCTAACAGCTTATAGTGAGAGTTTTTATTCCCTAATGGAACAAGGAAAACTCTCAGAAGCCATGACTAATTTACAAAAAGCTATTCAGAACAATTCTTTTGTGGAAGGTTACTGTAAATGGAGTAATTTATTAGCAGAAAGTACAGATGAATTAGACAAAGGGAAAGTAGCCGGCGCCAACTTTTTAAAAGCTCTAAAAAACTCTAATTTTCCCAATTCATTATCTCTGAAAGAAATTTCTCAATACCTGATAGAAATCTATCTACATCTAGGGAATGTATCAGGAGAATCTGACCTGGATGAACAAGCAAAAATTTATTATAAAAAAGCTTTAGAACTGGAACAAGTAACAGCAGAAGATTATGTCAAGCTAGGTAATAGTTTAGTCAAGCAAAATCTGATAAATTCAGCAATTATTATTACTAATCTAGGATTAGAAACTTATCCAGAGCATCCCGAAATATTAGAGAATTTGCAGAGTTTATCAAAATCAAAAAAAGCTCAGAAAAAGCCGAAATTTTTATCATCATCCTGTGAAAGATTAAACAGTAGACCATGGTGGGAACAAAATTTTCAAGAATTTAATATGCTCCACTTAGGCAGTAGAATTTATAGCTGTTCAGAAAATCAAACAACGACAAATATTCTCAGCCAAAATAACTCATTAAAAAGAGCAGAAACAGAAACATTTGTAGCTCAACTACTATCAGGTAGGGCATGGGTTGTACCCCAGAAAAAATATGGGATGATTAATAATGCAATAGCAATTATCAATCAAGATAATCAACTTGTAAAAGAGCTTTCCTGGAACGAAGCAGGTCAGCTAGGATGTCAAAATTCTGATGAAAATAAACAAGAAATTTTTGACTTAGAAGAACTACCAGAATTAGAAAAAATAGATGGTAAAGTAGCAGTATTATCAGGATTATATGACCATGTATATTTTCATTGGATGGTAGATATATTGCCGAGGTTAGAAATTCTAAAGCTTCATGGCATAGACTTAAAAGAAATAGATTTTTTTTTAGTTAGTAATTATCAGATGCCATTTCAAAGGGAAAGTTTGAATGTATTAGGTATTCCCCAAAATAAAATTATCTCCAGCGAACAGCACCCTTATATCCAAGCTAAAAAATTAATTGTTCCCTCATTTCCTGGAGATTTAGGTAGGCTAACATCCTGGAGTTTAGAATTTCACCGTCAGGTATTTTTATCAAGAATAAAACAGGAGATATTTACAGAAAATAAAACCAGCTCATTCTATCCAGAAAGGATATATATAAGTAGAAATAATTCACGATATAGACGAGTTTTCAATGAAGAAGAAGTACTCTTAAAATTAAGTGAAATAGGTTTTGTTTGTATTCAGCCAGACTCAATGAATTTGAAAGAGCAGATAGCCATATTTTCTCATGCCAAAGTGATTATTGGAGCTCATGGTAGTGGACTGACAAATATTATATTTTCTCCTAGAGGAACTAAAGTTATAGAATTAGTATCACCTAACTATATTAGACATTATTATTGTGGGATTAGCCAAAAAATAGGACTGGAACATTACTATTTAAAAGGAGAAGATTTTGGTTGTGCTCCCATCCGGAAATTAATGTATCAAAATCCTCTGACAGAAGATATTATCCTGAATCTTAATTCTTTAGAAAAAGCTCTAAAAGTTCTTGGCATTATTGAGAAGAAAAAAATACTAGAAACAGTTTTCAGTAGTGAGATAAAAGCGTCTATTCAGAAAGAACAACAAGTAGGTATTAGGAAAAAAATATCTCAGGAAAAGAAGAAGCTACCGATGAAACAGGTAGGTCAAAAAATATCATTAAAAGTTAACTCCCAAGAAATAGCTGGTCAGTTAAATAAACAAGCAGAATTATACTTAAAGCAAAAAGAATTAGAATTAGCCAAAACTACCTGTACTCAAGCCTTAAAATCTCAACCAGATTATAGCCCAGCTTGTAAAACTTTAGGGAATGTTTTTTATGCTCAAGGTCAAATAGAAACCGCCTGGTATTGGTATACAAAAGCTATAGAATATCAGCCAAATTTTGCAGAAGCTTATGCTAACTTAGGCACATTATCTGTAAAAAAAGAACAGTGGCAAGAAGCAATAAGTTATTATCAAAAAGCTCTAAAAATTCAACCAAAATTTGCCGGAGTTTACCGAAACTTAGCCAGAATTTATCAAAAAATTGGCAGCTATACTGAGGCGGAAAAATTTTCGATAAAGGCTGAATATTTAGAACCTGTTAATCAAAAAATAACTCCAGAAAATCAAGCCATAAAATTAACTTTATACTACAAAAAGTTAGGCAAAAGATTGCAATCTCAAGGGGAAGTAGAAGCAGCTTGGCAGTCCTATAAAAAATTTCTTTCTTTAGAAAAAAATGACCCAGAAATTTATCTGAATATCGGTAGTTTATATGCTCAACAGGAACAATGGATAGAAGCAATTAAATGTTATCAAAAATCTTTGGTTATCCAGCCAAATTATGCTGATGCTTACCGTCAACTAGCTATAGCTTGGAGAAAAGTTGGTAAGAAGACAAAAGGTGATAACTGTTTGTATCAAGCCTACAGTTTAGAGCCTGGAAAAGCTACAGCAGAAGAACATTTAATATTAGGAAATAGTCTGCTGCAACAAAAGGTAATTTCTCAAGCAATATCGTGCTATTGTCGGGCGATAGAATTAAATCCTAATTTATTAGGAGCTTATGAAAGTTTAGGGGAAGCATTAAAACTGCAAGGAACAAAGAAACCTACTACAAAAGTGTTTCCTAATTATTGGCAAAATCTCGAAAATTCTCTCAATTTACTAATAGGAGAAAATCACCAAAATAGTCAGGGAATAATTCAGCAGGTTCGGGCTGATGATACAATTCATATTATTCAGAAACCTGAAAATTTTCAAAGAGTTGTTAGTAAAGGAGTTAGTAGAGTGATATCAACTTTTGATTTAAAAAGTGATTTATCGGACTCTGTTAATTATCTAGAATCATCTTTATCTGTGTTAGAAAATAGTCAGGATAAAAGGGTTACAAACTATAAGGAAATTACGAAAACTTTAGCTCCCAATAAACCTCTAATCATCGAAGCAGATGTCACTAATGTTTATGGGAATATAGAGGGAGAAAAAACCGTTATGAATAGTCCAAAAAAAGCTAATAATAATCAGATTATTCACTCCACTTTAAAACTGAAAGAAATTTCCAAAGTCAATGAGGTAAAACAAATAAATTCAACGTTTCTTTTAAAAGATATGACATCTAATGGTGTGAGAAATATTCCTAATGTTTATATTCAGGAAGCTCAAAAATATTATGAGGAGGGATTTTATGAAAAAGCAATTTCTCAATGTCAGCAAGCGATTTCTCTTAAAATAGATGTAGCAGCAGCTTACATAATTATCGGAGATTCTCAGAAAAAAATTGGGGAAATAAAACAAGCTGAGAGCAGTTACAAAACAGCTCTGGAAATTCAGCAAAGTTATGGTTTAATTTATATAGTATTAGGCAATTTATATGTTGAGTATAAAATTTTGAATTTGGTGATTTATTGTTATGAAAAAGCGTTAGAAATAAAACTAAAGGTGGCTGAGAATTATTACAAATTAGCGATGGTTTTGACTGAGTTAGGTGAAACATTAGGAGTTCTAGATTTTTGGTACCAAGCTTACTCTTTAGAACCTAAAAAAGTAACTGCTAATGACCATTTTAATTTAGGAAATAAATTGTATGAGAAAGGAAAAATTGCTCAGGCAGTATCTTGTTATCAAAATTCTATAGAGTTAAATCCTAATTTGGGTACAGTTTACTATAATCTTAGTTTGGGATTAAAATGTCTCGGAAGATGGGATGAAGCAGTTATTTATTACCATAAAGCTAAGGAAATTTGGGCAGATAAAAATCAAAATCAGAATAATTTAAAGGGTGATGTGAATTCTAATATATCAGCAAAATTAGAAGATAAATATCAGAATATTCATCAACTAAGTGCAGCAGAAATTAAAGATAAAGTTGGGGCAGATAAAAATCAAAATCAGAATAATTTAAAGGGTGATGTGAATTCTAATACATCAGCAAAATTAGAAGATAAATATCAGAATGGTCATCAACTAAGTGCAGCAGAAATTAAAGATAAAGTTTGGGAAAATAAAAATCAAAATCAGAAGAGTTTAAAGGGTGATGTGAATTTTAATATCTCAGCAAAATTAGAAGATAAATATCAGAATGGTCATCAACTAAGTGCAGCAGAAATTGAACGGAAAAGTGGTGAATTACTGCAGTTGAATCAGATAGTGACAAATCAGATTAATTATTCTCAAAAAGCAGAAGTTAAAGAACTATTAAAACAAGCTAAGACTTATTATTTAGAAGGATTGTTTTCTGAGGCGATCGCTATCTGCTATTCAGTAATTAAAGTTGAAAAAAACTCAGAAGCTTATCAGATAATGGGGAAAGCTTTTCAACAGAAAAATCAATTAGATAATGCTATTAATTGTTATGCTCAAGCACTGAAACTAAATCCTAACGACTCAGGTGCTAATTATGAGATGGGAAATATATTAGCTCTTTTACCAGGCAAATTAGAAGAGGCTATTACTTATTACTATAAAGCTCTTGAAATTGATCCATATTTGACAGAGGCTTACTACTCTTTAGCTAATATTTTTGTCAACCAAAACCAGCTTAAAAAAGCTGTAATTATCTATAAAAAATTGATTGAAATTCAGCCAAATATCTGGGAAAATTATCATAATTTAGGGAATATTTTAATTGAGCAAGAAAATTTTTCAGAGGGAATTTCGGCTTTATATTATGCTATAAAACTAAATCCTAGTTCTTCTATTTCTTATTTAAAATTGGCTGAAATATTAGCTAAGTCAGGGAAACTTTCTGAGGCAATAAATGCTTACCAGAAAGTAATTTTCATCGACCCCAATTTGGCTGAGGCTTATCAGTATTTGGGTGATATTTTAAGAAATAAAGGGGAGAAAGAAGAGGCTATAAAGGTTTATAGAAAAGCTATTGAAATTCAGCCTCAATTATGGACAGTACATCATAAATTAGGTAGTTTATTCCAGGAAACAGAGAAGTTAGAAGCAGCTACTAATGCTTATAGGAAATCTATTGAATTGAATCCTGATTTTTGTTGGTCTTATAATAATTTGGGGGATGTTTTAGTTAGGTTAGAGAAGTGGTCGGAGGCGGCTGGTGCTTATGGTAGGGCTATTGAGTTGAATCCTGATTTTTGTTGGTCTTATAATAATTTGGGGGATGTTTTAGTTAGGTTAGAGAAGTGGCCAGAAGCGGCTGGTGTTTATCATCAGGCTATTGAGTTGAATCCGGATTTTCCTTGGAATTATTATAATTTGGGAGATGTGTTGGTGAAGTTGGAAGATTGGGAAGGGGCTATTATTGCTTATAGTCAGGCTTTAGAATTCAAGTTAGAGCTGCCGGAAGCCAAACAAAAGTTAGATAATGCTCTACATCAAAAAGTCAAATCTGGTTTGCAGTCTGTCCTGAATTATTATCTTAGAGCTATTGAACAAGAACCAAATAATGTAGAGAACTATTTCAAGGCAATTGAGATAGAACCAAATAATCCTGAATTGTATTTTGGGTTGGGAAATGTTTGGCTAGAAAAAAAGGAATTTGACCAAGCAATTACTAGTTACGAAAAAGCAATTGACATTAATCCTAACTTGGGAAAAGTTTACCAAAACTTAGCTAGAGTTTTTCAGGAAAAAGGAAGGGAAAAAGAAGCTAGGGAGTCATGGTTTAAAGCTTTGAGTTTAGAGGCAAGTTTGGCAACGGCAGAACAACATTTTAATTTAGGAAGTGAGTTTTTACAAGAAGAGCAGCACAGAGAAGCTGTGACTTGTTATCGCCGAGCGATCGCCTTAAACCCCAGTTTTTTAGAAGCTTACTTACTTTTGGGTCAAGTTTTCAGGGATGGCCAAAAATGGTCAGAAGCTATTTCTGTTTATCGACAGGGACTGAAGCAAATTCCAGAAAATCAAGAACTTCAAACAGGTCTTAAAGAAACTTATAGCCAACAAAACCAGCAGCAAAAAATAGAGGAAAATAGTAACTATTCTACCCAGGAAATTCAAAGAGATTTAATTCACCTGCCACACGGAAATGAAGTAGAGAGGGTGAGGAATACTTCAATTGCTGCTATTACCATGGTATCTAAAAATTATTTGCCTCAAGCACGAACTTTATGCGAAACTTTCCTTGAGCATCATCCCCAAGCTCGTTTCTTTGTGTTGCTAGTCGATCAGGTAGATGGTTATTTTGAGCCAGCTCAGGAACAGTTTCAATTATTAACAATGGAAGACGTTCCTCTGCCTTCCGCCGATACTTTTCCTTATCATTATACCATTCTTGAACTCAATACGGCTGTTAAACCTTTCGTTCTTAAATATTTGTTGGAGAAATACGACGATATAGAAAATTTGGTTTACATTGATCCTGATATTCAGATATTTCGTCCCCTAGATGCAATTTGGAATGCTTTAAGAACTAACACGACAGTTTTAATACCTCATATGCGAAAGCCATTTCGAGACAATTATTCCCCTTCAGAAGTGCAAATTCTACAAAGTGGAACTTATAATCTAGGTTTTATTGGTCTCAAAAAGAATCAACATTCTCTTGAGTTACTCAAGTGGTGGATGGAAAAATTACATTTGGATTGTGTGGTTGATATTCCTAATGGTCTTTTTGTAGATCAAAAATGGATGGATTTGATTCCCGGGTATTTTCCAGATACCTATATTCTTCATGATCCCTCTTACAATGTGGCATATTGGAATTTACACGATCGCACTGTAGAAAAAATCGGCGATGAATATTTAGTTGATGGCAGACCTTTAGCCTTTTTCCACTTTAGCGGTTACTCTCCCAAAAACAGAAATAAGTTATCTAAGCATCAAACAAGACATAATTTATATGATCTACCTACGGTTAAAGAACTTTGTGACGGGTATGCAAATAAAATGTTGAAGTGGGGCTATTCAAAAGCTAAAAATTTTCCTTATGCCTATGGAAAACTACCTAATGGTATTAAGGCTTGCGAGCTAATTAATTACACTCTCAGGCAACTAATTATCAAAAATATACCCTTTCCTAGTCCTAAATTTGAAGCAGATGAGTTTTGTAAATTTTTGATGACTCCATCTCCATATTTATCAGGAAAAAATACTCCCCCAATCATAACATCTCTCTTAAAATTTAGACCTGATGTAGCGGCTGCTTTTCCTAATGCTTCTAATAATTTTTTGGATGAAGGATTTATTAATTGGCTAGAAGAAAGGGGAGCCACAGAACACAATATTGACGAATTATGTCATAAATTTAAACAATATTGGGTTAAAACAAACATTATTGAAGATCTACAGAAAATTCTCCGTAGAAGAACAGATGTAGTTACAGCATATCCAAATTTTGTTAGTGACCCTCAAAGTTATGATCGCTTTTGTGCTTGGTTAAAAAATTCTGGCCCTAGAGAAGAGAATTTAAAAACAGAAGAAATAGAAAAGTTTAAAAAAGCTCGTGGTGGGTATTTAAAAATTCTCAATCTTTACTTTTTACGCCCTGACTTACAAAGTGCATTTTGTAATATTCATCTTCCTAAAGTACGTGAGAAATTCCTGGAATGGCTAAAGTCTAATTTAACTTCTTTGCCAAATATAGATATTGATGAATGTTTGTGGTTTGATTTAGTCTGCGAAGTTCAACAAAAAGAGCTAACAGTCATTAATTTATTGTACAATTCCTATCTAAGACAATTAACTGGTAGTACTGCCAATTTATTTGAAATAGACAAAATTATCAAAAGTTTAGAGTTGGCAGAAAATCAGGAGGAGAAGAATGCAATTATAGAATTTTTAGCCTCAGAAAAAGCCCCTACTCCCTTATCTCAGCTAGAGGCTTTCTACAGGAGTCAAGGACTGCTAAAACATTTATTTCCAGATGCTTTTCAATCGAAAGAAAATCTTCAGGAACTACATGATTACCTCAAGGAAAACCCCAATATTCATAATCTTCCATCCCAAAGTAAAGCAGTTATAAAATGGATAGATAAACTAGAAGCAGAAATTCAAACCTATGGGGACGATTTTGTTGTTAATGTAGCAGGAAATTTCGACGCTACTACAGGTATGGGACAATCTGCTAGGTCTATGGAGCATACTCTCAAGGCAGTCGAAGTTAATTATTCAAAAATAATAGTTCCTAATACCTACATTGATAAAGATACCTTTTTTGATAAAGAAAATAAACTTCTATTGATGGGTTGGCCTCTACCAGGCAAGGGAGCTAACATAACAGTAGTAAATGCTGATAGCGTGGGGCAGGTTCACAAAATTCTACCAGATTTTTATTGGCAAGGTAGAAAAAATATTGGTTATTGGGTTTGGGAAACAGAAGAGTTACCTACCTCTCAAGCAAGAGCAGCTAAGGGATTTGATGAAATATGGACACCTAGTGAATATTCAGCAGCAGCTATTGGCAAAAAGGTAGATAAACCTGTTAGAGTAGTTCCTCATGTTATAGATTTTGCAGCACTAGATTCTATAACTTCTGATCGTAGTGAGTTTAACTTACCCACAGATCAGGTATTATTTGGCTTTTTCTTTGACCAGAAAAGTAGTCTGGAGAGAAAAAACCCGCGAGGACTGATTAAAGCTTTTAAAAAAGCTTTTAAGAGTTCTGAGGATGTGGTATTGCTTTTAAAGGTAAGTTCTCCAGTCCCCGGTAATTATGATTATGAAATGCTAAAATTAGAGTCAGATGGTTTGAATGTTATCTGGATAGAGGAAACTTACCATCGAGCTAAGACTCTCAGACTAATGAACTGTTTAGATGTTTATGTTTCTTTGCACAGGTCCGAAGGCTTTGGATTGACTTTGGCAGAGGCGATGGCAATGGGAAAACCAGTTATTGCTACCAAATACTCAGCCAATTTAGACTTTATGGATAATTCTAATTCTTTTTTGGTGGAAGCTGAGGTTATTGAAACTGATAGGAGTTATGGCGCTTATCCCAGAGGTACTCGGTGGGCAGAACCAGATCTGGATCAAGCAGCAGAGTTTATGAAATTTCTGTGCGATCGCTCTGTTCGGGAAAAATATGGTGATTATGCTTGTAAGAGTATTAAGGATAAACTTTCAGCAGTTGTTGTAGCATCTATTTTTAAGAAAATTTTTCATAATTTCTCTTAATGAAAATAGTTTTATATTAATTTAATAGGAGTATTTTGTATCTAATGGAAAATAGTAATAATGGTAAATTATATGAAGATTTACCAGAGGAATTTATTAAGTGGGCTTATCGCTTGTTTTTAGATAGGGAAGTTGAAAACCAGGATGCCATAGAAGATAAAAAAAGAAGAATAAAAAATTGTCGAGATTTAAGAGATATTTTTTTAAACTCAGAAGAGTTTAAAGCCAAAAATCAGTGGCATAAACCTTTACCACAACTTACTGATAAAAGTATTGTCTATGTAGAAAATGTAGCCCCAGGACGAGAATTAGCCCTTTTATTTAATCATATTCAAAATACTTGGTCTTATTTAGGTAAAACAGAACCTCATTGGTCTGTATTGTCCGCAGAAAACTTTAAACAAGATAATATTTCACAGACAATTAATTTATTTAACGAAACAGGTAAAAATGAAGTATCAAAATTATTTGCCTCCTTAGATAGAAATCAATTGGATTATAAATCATTTAAGTCAGCTATTGAATATGGTTGTGGAGTTGGTAGAGTTACAAGATGGTTGGCTGAAAAGTTTGAAGTTGTTTACGGCTATGATATATCCTCATCCCACTTGAAGGTTGCTCATCAATATATGACTGAGGTAGAAATCAAAAATGTTCAGTTAAATCAATTGGTTGCTCTTAGAGATCTCAAAAAACTTCCTCAGGTAGATTTCATATATTCAGTAATAGTTTTACAACATAATCCTCCTCCAATTATTGCCTTCATTATTAAACAATTTATGAATTCTCTTAACTCTGGGGGTGTAGCTTTTTTTCAAGTTCCCACCTATAAACATGGATATAAATTTTCTTTGAAAGAATATTTGAATGATCTTAATAAAGAAGCAGAAAATAATCAAATAGAAATGCATATTCTACCTCAAAAAGATATTTTTACAATTATTAGACAAATGGATGCTAAGTTAATTGAAGTTACAGAGGATAATTGGGCAGGGGAGGGATATATATCAAATACGTTTATAGTTCAAAAAAACTGACAGGGGCGATCGCCAATATTAGATAGTAAGTAGGTATGCATAAATCAAGGTTAAAATCAAGGTTAAAATCAAAAATATGAAAAAATACCTAAAAGGAAATCCTCAAAAGGTTTTCACTCTTGTGAAATTTTATTGCTGTTGACGATGCAAAATTTGAGGTAATCCGATAAGAAGCAAAGGTTTGGGACAACAGAAGACTTATGGAGATGACTGCCGTAAATGATAGGAAAAAAGATCCAATTATGAAGTTAGCCTGTGGCAAAAGTATTTCTGGTCTAAGACAAAAAAAGTAATCAAATTAAACAAAATAAGGTCAAATATTCATAATGGATAGTAAAGATATAGAGCAATTTATTCTGAAGTTTGATGTGGCTGCTTTGCACAAGCAAAGAAATAAGATACTTAATAAACCTAATTTAATTGGAGTAGGAGCAGGGAGGTGTGGAACTACATCCTTATATCAATATTTAGCAGCACATAAAGATGTTTATATGTCTCCAGTGAAGGAAATCAATTACTTTGGTATCAGAAATACTGAAAAAAATAAGTATGGAATAACTTTTAGGGAATATCTCTATTATTTTATGGGGGCAGAAAGTCAAAAATGTATTGGGGAAATTTCTCCTATTTATCTTGGTATTCCAGAATGTGCTTCTCTGATAAATGAAAAGTTGGGAAATATTAAGATATTGATTACTATTCGAGATCCTATAGAAAGAATGATATCTCATTATAAACACCATTTAGATAAACATCAAATAAATGATCTTAATGAATACTGTGAAAAGGGTCTGAAGATACTTAGAGACCATGAAGAAAAAAAATACCAACTTAATTGGTTTCATCCTGTTAAAAACATGACGCAATCTCTTTATTTTGAGGGAGTAAAGAGATATATCCAGCAATTTGGGAAGGAAAATGTTTTGATAATTACTTATGATCAACTAAAGAAGCATTCAAAAGTAGTATTAAAAGAAATTAATCAGTTTTTGGCTATTGAGGATGTCGAACAAGAGTTGTATAAAGCTAACTCTTCGCCGAAAGATAGAGATAAAGATTTTCAATTAAATAGAGAGACAATGAAGGAACTTTTAGAAAAGTTTAATGAGGACCTAGCCAAATTAGATGAATTAACTGGATTAAAGACAACTCATTGGTTAGAAAAATATTAAAAAGTACATTTTGTTAATTTCCTATATTTTATGATTTATGTTATGTTCAGAAAAAGGGAAGATTATTAATAATTTATTTACGCAAACAAAAGGTATTATTAAATATTAGGAATAGCTAAAAAATATGTTAATTAATTCATCAATGGAAGAGAAGCGCAGGAATGAGGAGCACAAAAAAAGCTCGATCGTTACACCGAAGAAGCCTCCAGCTCCCCAGAATCTTTTTAAGATTGCACCCCAACCTTTATTTTCAAAAAAACATAACCTAGCTCTACTATGGTCGGCCAAAGCTGGATGTACTTTTTCCGTTAAGTGGTTTTTTGATAAAATAGGGTTTCTTGATATGGCTCTGTTCTATCACCCTTGGATTCATTGTTTTCGAACTCAAGTATTTTGCGAGTCTGTTGAGTATAAAAGATATTTAAAAAATAGGAATACAGTTGCAGAACTACTCGACGGTGAAATCAAGATTATCAAAGTTGTATGTAATCCTTTCTCTAGGGTTGTTAGTTCTTATCTGGCAGCAATTAAGGGAATTACAGCTGCTCAAGACAACTACGATACAGAAAAAATTAGGAACTTTTTAGGCAGAGAAGTGAACGAAAAAGACACTTTTTCCTTTAGAGAATTTGTAGCATATTTAGAAAGTTTAGATATATTTTTATGCAATATTCACTGGCGGATACAACAGCACAAGAGCGAAAAAGTAGGTTTAATTGTACCAAATTATGTCGTTCACCTAGAGAATAGCTACGAGCAACTAAGGCAAATAGAAATAGATTTGGGACTAAATACGAGCAACTTTGACGAGCTAAGAAAATCCGGACATCATTCAAAGAGATTAGCAGAATTGGAGGGTTGTTTTGCAGATGAACACTTTACTTTTTTAGACAAAGATGTGGCTTTTCCTCCTTCAAAAAATTTTTATGACGACACAGTTAAAAAAGCAGTGGCAAATTTATATCAAGTTGATTTTGAATCTTATGGTTACGATAAAAACATGACGTTATAAATTTTGTGCTGCAGGAAATGGGGTGAATTAAAAATTCATAAATTCCAATCTCTAATTTTGACCAATCATTTACTTAAAGATAATCTATGATATGATATAAATCAATATAATTTATACAGGGCTTACGCAAAGGCGCTATATATAGTGCATGAGAATTTTGACGACCTTCACTATAGCTTTATGGGATACGGCTAACGCCACGCTCCGCGAACGCCTAACTATTTTTATTCAAAAAATTTTTAGTTATTTAAGTTAAATAACCTTCATTTTAATTGAAAGATGTTTCAATTCTGAGGTTAGATATTTTGATAATAATCCGTGCTTAACTTGATAAATACTTTTTCCTATTTTAAAACCTACATTCCGCAGGATAAAATGTAGCACAGAAAGAGGGGGAAAGTCGAGCAAGTATTTATACTTATAATATGGGGTAGGAGACGATCGCTTTCTCAATAGAATGGTATCAGTTGCCGGAATTTACCAATGACCAATTCAAAATTTGCCAAAGTTCCTCTATCACCTAGTGCGATCGCACTAATTGCCAAGGGATTTATTCTACTACTATTCAATCGTTGATTATTTTGGCCCTCTACCTGTTTTCATCTCAAGTTTCTCAACTGAGTAGATAGTATCTTTGACAACTTGGAGGAAAAAACTTCAATAATTCTAAACGTTCCGGAGTGAGGTTAGATATACTCTTAAATCCAGAATTAATCAATAAATGAATCGACTGAAAACATTGAAATATCCAATCGTTTTGTTGGCCTATTAGTAGGACGGCCCAATTGATTTTTTGGCCCAATTGATTTTTTACAGTAGATTTAGTCCGGTTTAAAGTTTGACGAAGTTGACGCTGGCCTAAAGTAATTACCAACAAACATAATATGGAAAATCCATGCCCATAGCTATAAGGCTTTCAGGGATAGCATTCGGGGCGATAGATTAACAGGACTTACGGAAAGGCACTAACTATAGTGTAAATATCTAAGATAATTATCAAAAATACACTATATATAGCGGTACTGCGTAAGTCCTGATAAGTTTTATTAAGCCTGATTAATAAAACTTATCAATTTAATGTTAAGAAGTGCGGAATGTATGTTATAATAATAATAATAATAATGTAATAATGGTTACAAACATGCAAATGTCGGAACTTGATATGGACATCTTAGGGGTAACAGAAGCTCGTTTAAATGACATCATCACGAATACCGATGATGTCAATAGAAATGTAACAATAGAACCACTTGTCATTGCTGAGGGACAGGTGCTGTTTGACTTTGATGATATTTCAGACACAACTGGTTCGCAAGGATTCGGTGGACAAAAGGTTGGAGACTTTTTCTGGAGTGAAGATTGGGCGGTTATCCATAAAGATTCTAATCCTGGATCAGGTTATGAATATGGGAACGTTTCTCCACCCTACTCTGCATTTAATGGCTGGTCGAATCCAGTAAGCATTACTTCAGATCAAGACTTTACATTAAATAGTGCCTATTTGACTTCGGCGTGGGAGGATAACTTAGATATTCAGCTAAAAGGTCTTAATGATGGACAGGAGGTGCATTCCAAGACTGTCACTGTGAATAATCAGGGACCAACTCTGGTTCAATTTGATTTTACTGACGTAGATGAAGTCCAATTTGAATCTAATGTACATTTTGTTATTGATGATTTAGTCTATGAATTTGAAGAGGAAGAACCTGGTTCAATATCTGGTTATAACTGGGAAGACCTTAATGGTAACAGTCAATGGGACGATGGTGAAGCAGTATTAGAAGGCTGGACAATATACATAGACGAGAATAAAAATGGTCAACTAGATGATGGAGAAAAGTCTACTACCACTGATGGAGATGGTTATTATGAATTCAAAGACCTTGCTCCCGGAACTTACGTTATTGCTGAAGTCATCCAAGAAGGATGGACACAAACTTATCCTAAAGTAGAAGCAGAGATAGACACATCATTACGGTCTCAATCATCTTTAAGTAGTTTCTCTGAAACAGATACTATAAGTAATGGCAATACAAAAAATACAGCAGCCGATGGGTCTCAAGTATCTGCGAGTGAGTCTGAGACAAAATTTACTGGAGAAAACCTAGGCTTAGAAAATAGCTTTGTTGAAAATGAGATAATTGTTAAGATCAACAATTCACTCAATGATTCTGAAGTTAGTGTTCTTGAAAATCTCAAAACTCAGATCGGAGCAAGGACGGTCAAGGAAACAAAAACATCAGAATTAGAAGGTCTGCAACTGTGGAAATTTGATGGGGACACAATAGACGTTCTAAATCAACTCCAAGAAAACCCTGTAATAGAATACGCCGAATTGAACTATAAAGTTCAGACAAATTCTGAGCCTCCTAATGACCCTATGTTCAAGGATTTGTGGGGCCTTGACAATGAAACAAAGCCTGAGGCCAGTATTCAAGCGCTAAATGCTTGGGACATTCAAACAGGAAGTAAAGATATCGTAGTAGGAGTTATAGACACTGGTATCGACTATAGTCACCCAGACTTGGCCAACAATATGTGGACTAATTCTGGTGAAACTCCTGGTAACGGCATCGATGACGATAATAATGGCTATATAGACGATTATTATGGTTACGACTTTGCCTACGATGATGGCGATCCAATGGATCGTCAGAGTCACGGCACTCACGTAGCGGGAACTATTGGAGCAGAGGGCAACAATGGAGTAGGAGTAGTAGGGGTTAATCATCAGACAGACTTGATGGCGATTAAGTTCCTAAATGATCAAGGCTCTGGTAGTACATTTGACGCTATTTTGGCTGTAGAATATGCCACAATGATGGGAGCAGACATAACCAACAACAGTTGGGGAGGCGGAGGCTTTTCTCAAGGATTGTATGACGCAATTGCAGCAGCAGGGGAAGCAAATTCTTTATTTGTTGCAGCAGCAGGTAATAGCAGTAGGAACACCGATAACAGTCCAAGTTACCCAGCTAGCTATGACTTAGAAAATATTATTGCAGTTGCTGCCACGGATAAGAACGATAATATGTCTGGTTTCTCTAACTATGGAGCTACTACAGTAGATTTAGGTGCCCCTGGTTCTGGTATTTTAAGCACTGTGCCGGGAGAAAGGTATGCCTCTTACAGCGGTACTTCTATGGCATCTCCTCATGTAGCTGGAGTGGCAGCTTTGGTGTTAGCAGAAAATCCCGACTTGAGTTACGCAGAAGTCAAAGAAATAATTCTTGATAACGTTGACTCTATTTCAGCACTTAATGGCAAGACATTAACGGGGGGTCGATTGAATGCAGACAATGCCTTATCTGCAATGGGGAGTCCTCCTGAAAACCCCGGAACTCATACTGTAGAATTGAATTCTGGCGAAACTATTACTGATATCAACTTCGGCAACCAAGAAATTATTCCCGGTTCAATATCTGGTGTTAACTGGCATGATCTTGATGGTAACAGTCAAAGGGACGATGGTGAACCAGTATTAGAAGGCTGGAAAATATACATAGATGAGAATGAAAATGGTCAACTGGACGATGGAGAAACGTCTACTACCACTAATGAAAATGGTTATTATGAATTCATGGGTCTTGATCCCGGAACTTACTCTATTACTGAAGTCATCCAAGATGGATGGGAGCAAACTTATCCTTCTAAGCTTGAAGTAATCTTTGAGGCAGACTTCAGTAGTGATGATAACCAACCAGATTTGGATGGCTTTACTCTTGACAATGGTTTTATCCCAGAGCAGTCGTTGAATATACTATCCCGATCCGGTGATGGGCCTGGTACCCTTCGCGGAAACCCAACTGAAGGCTTGTGGCATCTATCCACCCGACGTGGTGATGAACCAGGTCACAGTGCTCAAGATAGTATGTACTATGGAGACGAAGCAACAGGTGACTATGATAAAGGACATACCGCCGGTCGAATTATTTCTCCAGATATTGACTTAAGTGATCAAGGTAATGCTGAGCTTTCCTTTAACTATTTTTTAGAGACGGAAGATTTATCTCCTTGGGATTCAGCAAAAGTACTTATTTCAACAGATGGTGGTACTAATTTTGAGGAGATTGCATCGAATCATGATAATAAATTAGAAGACCCCACTACGGGATGGATAAATGCTACATTTGACCTAAATGACTATGTAGGGGAAACAATTAAGATCAGTTTTGAGTTTAATACTGGGGATCAGATATATAATAGATATGAAGGGTGGTACATTGATGATGTGACAGTAAGAGCTTCAGTAGAGAGTCAGTATCACAAAGTAGAATTAGATAATGGTGAAACATTTGATGATATTGACTTCGGAAATTTGGCTCTTGAAGCTGAACCTGATCTAACGATCATAGAAGATGAGGGCACAGCATCCTTCGCCCAAGACAAAGATAAAACCTATTGGATCATCAATAATGAGACACAAGATGAGTTCCAACTCCATCACAAGGATGGCACAACCTACAATGACGAAAGTCACCCACACTGGGACGGTGCAGCTGCGGAAGTTGGAGATAGTGGCTATCGCTTCCTTCTCGACGGGGACAAAGGAAGAAAAGGTCAAGCCCTTGTCTGGGATACTGATGAGAATGGTAAAATCATCAAAAGTTCAGGTTGGATATCTGACAAAACCTCCCTCCATGATTTTGAGGAGGAGTTCAATCATGATCTAAATGATGATGGTTTAATTGGCGAACCTGATCTAACGATCATAGAAGATGATGGCACAGCATCCTTCGCCCAAGACAAAGATAAAACCTATTGGATCATCGATAATGACACACAAGATCAGTTCCAACTCCATCACAAGAATGGCACAACCTACAATGACGAAAGTAGCCAACACTGGGACGGTGCAGCTGCGGAAGCTGTAGAGGGCGAAGAGGGCGGCTATCGCTTCCTTCTCGACGGGGACAAAGGAAGAAAAGGTCAAGCCTTTGTCTGGGATACTGATGAGAATGGTAAAATTGTGGGCAATTCAGGTTGGATATCTGACGAAACCTCCCTCGATGATTTAGAGAAAGAGTTCAATCATGATCTCAATGACGATGGTGTAATTCCTGCCTCAAACAATCTTGAGGATGAAATTGCAGCGATAGATACAAATATGATTGGTCTTGCAACAGCAAATCTCTTTTAACCTTGGCTAATCACCTTTAGTTATATCTTCAGGACTTACGCAGAAGCACTGTATCTATTATGGGTTAACGGTCTTCAAACCATACAGATGGTGTATATATTAATATTTTGCGTAAGTCTTGTGTATTTTAAGCTAGAACAAATTATTAAGTTTTAATTATGTCATCATCTTTCAAAGAAGTCGCTGTGGCTCAAAAAAATATGGAAATGGGCAAACAGCTTAAAGAGAAGGGTTCGTTCAAAGAAGCGATCGCCAAATACAATATGGCCCTTAAACTAACCCCAGACAACATACAGGTTTTGAACCAGTTGGCTTCGATTTATGAAGCCCAAGAAAACTGGGAAGAAGTAGTCAAATGTTGCAGAAAAATTGTGGCTTTCCAACCCACTAATGCTAGGGCATATCTCCGACAGGCCAGAGCTCTAAAACAACAAAATAAACTCTATGGGGCAATAGCTGCGTTTCAAGAAGCCATTGAAATAGACAAAGACATACTTAAAGCCCAAGACTACAAGCAATTAGGAGATATATTTGTTCAACTAAAAAGCTCTGAAAACCAAAAAGCTCTGGCTAATGATGCGATCGCGACTTATAAAAAAGCTGTGGAACTGAAACCTGATTTCCCCCCACAGGTTCATATTAGCTTGGCTGACACTCTGCAAAAACAGGAACGCTTTGAGGAAGCTATTGTTTCATATCAAAAAGCATTAGAAGTAAAACCAGATTTGGGTGCAGGGGTCTATACTAAGTTAGGGAAAGCCCAGCTCAAACAGGGGCAACTAGACGAAGCGATCGCTACTTATCAAAAAGCAATTGAGTTAGATCCGAGTTCTGTAGCTGCTTACCAAAATCTGGGGAATGCTTTACAACAAAAAAGCTTATTCAATGATGCAATCAATTCTTATCAAAAGGCGATAGAACTCAATCCAAATGCTCCCGGTTTATATCGTTTGATGGGCGATTTAATGACAAAACAAGGTCGGACGACTGAAGCTGATCAATATTACCAAAAAGCTACTTCAATTTAGCTAAATCGACGGTAAATAAATGGGGATCAATTTCAATATATTTTGCTCTCATACCAATTCCCATGCATTAATGCTCAACTTAGGTAACACTTGAGTTATTAAATGATTAATATAGGTATAATAACCATTGGGCTAATTCAAGCTAAGTTAATGTTAGTTATTCTTATGTTTATTACTCTCCTAATGCGCTGGTGAAGAAAATGTAGAAAAGTTTTTTAGGAATGATATAACTCTCATTTTTACCCCTTAGTTTTCAAGAAAAATTAGGAGGTTATAAATGGGAGTTTTTCTCTATTTGTAATTGTCTTTATTTTGATTAATTTAATTTAGATGGAACTTGCTGAAACTTACTTAAAACATGGCAAAAACTACTCTGATGAAGGAAAATGGGAAGAAGCTATCTTCTATTATAAAAAACTTACTGAACTGCAACCTAATAACTGGGAAGTTTACCAAAATTTAGGAAATGCTTTGTTGGAGATCGAAAGTTGGCAAGATGCAGTTACTGCTTACCGTCATGCTATCCAACTCAACCCAAATTTAGATTTTTCTCATTATCAGTTAGGGGAGGCATTAATCAAATTAGAACAGTGGCAGGAGGCGATCGCTGCTTACCAACGCGCTTTAGAACTCAATTCAAATTTACCTAATATCTATCAAAAACTGGGTGACGCGTTTCA
This sequence comes from Trichodesmium erythraeum IMS101, assembly GCF_000014265.1. Lineage (NCBI taxonomy): Bacteria > Bacillati > Cyanobacteriota > Cyanophyceae > Oscillatoriales > Microcoleaceae > Trichodesmium > Trichodesmium erythraeum. Next base: position 157,413 of record NC_008312.1, on the reverse strand, counting down.
ACAAAAAATAACCACAGATCGCATAGCAATATTAAATACTTATAGACAGGAAATTCAGCAAAACCCTGACAATATTCAGATTTATAACCGAGCTTTAGAACTTCAACCTAATGATGTGGAATTCTGTTTTGGTTTGGCTAATGCTTTAGCTAAAAAGGGAGAAATTAATCAGGCAATTAACACCTATAAAAGGGTACTTCGACTACAACCAACTCATCCTGAAGCAACTTTAAAATTAGAGAACCTATTAAACCAACAACAAAATAACTCTCATCTTCAAGTTCACCAAGTATCATCACTAGAACAATCTAAAAAATATTTAGAGAACTTAAGTAAAATAGCCTTAGAAGTATTTTTAAACACAGGTTCTCAAATCATTTTTCCTGAAATAGAGAATCCATTAGTTAGTATTATTCTGATTTTACATAATCGTGCAGAGTTAACTTTAAGCTGTTTAAATTCAATTCTAAAAAATAGTTTTAGCTCCTTTGAAGTAGTTATTGTCGATAACTGTTCTACAGATAAAACTCAGCAACTACTGTCACAAATTCAAGGAGTAAATATTATTTTTAATCCGGAAAATTATCATTATCTTCTAGCTTGTAACCAGGCAGCTAAGTTAGCTAAAGGTGATTTTATTTTATTTTTAAATAACGATGCTCAGATTTTAGGAAATAGCATTACTGCGGCAGTTGAAACTATCAAATATTCAGACAATATTGGTGCTGTCGGTGGCAAAATTATTTTCCCCGATGGCACTCTTCAGGAAGCAGGAAATATTATCTGGCAAGATGGTTCTTGTTTTTGTTACGGAAGGGGTGATTTTCCAATAGCACCCCAATATATGTTTAGGCGATCGGTTGATTATTGTTCGGGAGTATTTTTGTTAACTCCTCGTAACTTGTTTCTAGAAATGGGTGGTTTTGATGAAGCTTATCAACCAGCTTATTATGAAGAAACTGATTATTGTGTTCGACTTCAGAAGTTAGGTAAAAAAATCATTTACGAACCTAATGTTAATATTCTTCACTACGAGTTTGCTAGTTCTAGTCGAGAACAAGGGTTTAAACTGATGGAAACCAACCAAAAAGTCTTTGTAGAAAAACATCAAGATTGGCTTCAGTTTCAGCATCCACCTGATTCTAATAATGTTTTATTAGCTCGTACTGCTAGGGAAAATCCTTTCACTTTAAGTATAAGGAAACAACTGCTTTTTATTGATGATAAAATACCTCATCCTTTTTTAGGTTCTGGTTATAGCCGCAGTCACAGTATTTTATCTCAAATAGTTAATATGGGATACGCGGTAACATTCTATGCTGGAGACCCTTTTTATCAAGAAGAATGGGTGACTACTTATGGGGATATATCCAGAGAAGTTGAAGTCATTATCGGTTATGGTTTGCCTCAGTTAAATGAGTTTCTCCGAGAGAGAAAAGGGTATTACAATATAGTATTTGTCAGCCGTCCTCACAATATAGAACAATTAAATTCGATATTATTAAAGGTAAATTTATTAGAGGGAGCAAAGATAATTTATGATTCGGAAGCTCTGTACTGTTTGAGAGAGTTTGAGCGACGAAAATTAGAAGGGGAAAAAATCTCATCAGAGGAAATGCAAAGGTTAATTTATGAGGAATTAAAACTAGCAGAAACTAGCGATTATATTATTTCAGTTTCAGAAGAAGAAAGGCAGAAATTTATTGAATATGGATATGAAAAAGTGGAAGTTATCGGACATTTTATGACGCCTTATCCTACAGTTAATAGTTTTTTCCAGCGCCAGAATATTTTATTTGTAGGTGCTATTTATGAATTAGATTCTCCTAATGCTGACTCAGTAATTTGGCTGTGTCAAGAAATATTTCCTCAAATACAAAGTTACTTAGGTCAAGAGGTTAAGTTGTTAATAGCTGGAAATAATGAGGTTGAAGGTTTAAAACAAAAAGTTGAAGGATTAGGAAATAGTTCAATTGAAATGTTAGGTCGAGTTGAAGATTTGACAGATTTATATAACAACTGTCGAATATTCGTTGCACCGACTCGCTTTGCTGCAGGTATTTCCCATAAAGTTCACGAAGCAGCAGCTTACGGTTTACCTATTGTTAGCACATCTTTAATTGGTCAACAGTTAGGATGGAAACATGAAATAGAATTATTGGTTGGTGATGATCAGATAAATTTTGCTCAACAATGTGTCAAGCTTTATCAAGATTCAGCCTTATGGAATGAACTGAGAAAAAATGCTATGAAGCGAGTTGAAACTGAATGTTCTCCTGAATTTTTTTCAGCAACTTTAAAGTCGATCTTAAAATCTTTAGAAAATTAGATATAGATAGGTATTATACTAATCATTAAAAACTTTGCTATGAAGATTTATCCGAATCTATGGTCTTAATTAATCCTTGTCTAGGGATAAAATATGGCAAGTTCAGGCGATCAATGTAAACTGATATTTTTGATGCCCAAAAACCAGCTATTTTTTGGTGAGTTCCAGTAGATTGTATTTTAAAAATACTTATGTATTTATGTATATTTACTCCTGACTTTAGTCATCGGCATTATTAGTTATCGTAGCCCAAAAAATACACCAGAAGATTACTTTCTAGCAGAACGAAAAATCAGTTCCATAGTTCTATATTTAATATTATCGTTTTTTGCCCCAACAAAGGCAAATAGAAATAGATTTGGGACTAAATACGAGCAACTTTGACGAGCTAAAAAAATCCGCACATCATTCAAAGAGATTAGCAGAATTGGAGGGTTGTTTTGCAGATGAACACTTTACTTTTTTAGACAAAGATGTGGCTTTTCCACCTTCAAAAAATTTTTATGACGACACAGTTAAAAAAGCAGTGGCAAATTTATATAAAGTTGATTTTGAATCTTATGGTTACGATAAAAACATGGGGTTAGTAGATATAGACATTTTTTCTGTTGTTTTGACTAATTGAGAATCAGCGATCGCAACGGTCGAGTAATTATCGGATATCTAATTGTGTTCTTCATTTTTGGCGGACTTGTCGGGCGCAAAGTTGCCAGAAACTACAATGCTGCCATTTCTAGAAGTACCTGTCTGTATACAGTTGTATAAGGTGGCAAGTCATGAGGTATCATTTCCCATTGGCATCTCGTTCTTTGTACATAAAATATACTATCCAAGAAGTCTCTCAGACATCCACTTGAATATGAGCTGTTCTTAGAAACCTACGATAATCTTTAGAAATCTTTGATTATCTGTTCTATTCCTGCTTCCTTCTGGCAACGTCGGCGTTATCCAGTCCACAGGCTGTCACGGTCGAACTGACCGCCATAGCTAGATTTAAACTAGCATTCAAATCTCGATCGCAACTGAAACCGCAATATTCACAATTGAATACACGCTCCGAGCAAGACAAAGAAGGTTTCACCTGACCACACCTACTGCAAGTCTTAGAGCTAGGAAACCATCTATCAACAACGATATACTTAGATCCGTATAGTTGACTCTTATACTCTAACTGTCTTCTGAACTCATAAAAACCCATATCGGCAACAGCCTTAGCTAGCTTATGGTTTGACATCATTCCTGATACATAATGGTCTTCTATTACTATTTGACTCTGGTTTTTAGCCAAATAAGTAGTTAGTTTATGCAGTGTATCTTTCCTGATGTTAGCTATTCTATTATGTAACGAGCACTATTTTTAGCTGTACTGCCCTCCAGTTATTGGAAAACTTAGTTTTATGCCTGTGATTGATATTGCAGTCGTGATAGTTTAGACTCTAACTTTTTGTAAGATTTAGCACCATCAAACACTTCCCCTGTTGACAATGTTGCCAAAGTTTTAACTCAATAGTCTACACCAACTACACCTGCCAATTTCTCAGTAATTTGACATTCTCTGTCTACTTTGAAACTGACAAACCATCTATCAGCTTTCCTGCTAATAGTTACAGATTTAGGAGTTACATTATCGATCTAAACTTCATAAGTTTTCATCCATCCTATTCGAGGTAGTTTGATATGATTAAAACCTACTGATATTGAACCATCTAAAGTGAAGCTATCGTCTTTACCTTTTTTCTGAAATTTAGGTACTCCCGACACTTTACTAAAACAACCCTTCCAAGCATTGGATAAATGCCTTAAAGCATATTGAGGCGCTGTTTTAGATACTTCATAGTACCAATAGTTATTAGGTTTAACTATTGCTACTAAAAGTTTATGCAGGTATATTGCAGTAGGAAATTTAAGTTTACTATCAGGATTATTGGAATTGTGAGTAAGGATATTTCTAGTTAACCATAATCCCCAATTGTAAGCATGACGCGCTACACCCGCGTGTTTGGCCAGCAGCCTTTTTTGCTAGTTTGTGGGGTGTAATTCAGTTTTGAATCCTAGTATCATAAAACAGATAATTTTAGATTTTAAAAGATAATCTCAGATTTTAGCCAACAGTTACAAACCCCAAATTCCTTGGGCTTAGGTAGAAGAGGTTTGAGGGGCTCCCATTCTAAATCACTCAGGTCACTTGAGCATAGCTCATTGATGTTATACCATTGGTCAAAAACTTTTCTACATTTTATTGAGTAGGAAAGTAGGTTAGTAGAGTAGTAGAGGAGAAGTAAACATAATCATAATTAGCATTAACTTAGCTATAAATAGTCAAAAAGTCATGAATTATTTAACCACTAAAGTTTTACAATAAAATTATAATCAATGCATGGAAATTGGTATTAGCTTTTTGGGCAGAATAACGGACGGCTTTGTTGCATGAAAGTAGTGATCGCCAAAAACTTCCATCAGGAAGTTAACTAGATTTTCACTTTGTGACTTTTGGGTTTACCTGTTTGAATCATACGGTTCAGCATGGCACATTGTATGAACAACTCTACTGCTTGGGCTTTCGAATTTTCGTCGTCGTAACTGACCTCCAAAGTTCACTTTGAGTCTAAACATTGTGGTTTCTGATAGAGAACGCTGATGGTAACCACTTTCATGCTTCCATTTTTGGCGTCCTACCTTTCTGATTCTTCTGAGGTTTTCATCTCTGGGATGAGGTGGGCATTTGCAGTTGCCGTGTTGACCTATTACTGCATTTTTCCTGGGTGGAATTGTTACTTTTGCTCCTAGTTGGTTAGCTTTCTCGTAACGGTGGTCCTGTATATGTAGTGATAAGCCAATATAAATGATTAGTTATTGACATCAATCTTGAAAACATTAAGTTTTTTATGCTTAATAATTCAAAATTTTTATCTAGGCGATCGCTACATAATAATCAGTCATTAAACTATCAAGAATTAAACTCAACTATCATGAAAAAAGTATGCTATTATCTATGACAGTAATAAGAAAAAATCTATATAATTCAGATGTCCATTCATAAATTAATCTGTCCTAGTTGTGGCAGTAATCATATTGTCAAAAATGGGACTATTCACAACAAAAAACAAAAATATCAATGTCAAAATTGTCAGAGACAATTTGTCGAAAATAGTCAAAGAGATTATATTAGTAATGAAACCAAAGAACTTATTGATAAATTAAAATAGAGAAAAAATTAGTTTAGCTGGTATAACCCGTGTAACAGGCGTGTCAGAAAAATGGCTCCAGAATTACGTCAATAATAAGTATGCTGAGGTTTCACGCTCTATTAAATGTACTAAAAAAAAACAGGTAAACTCACCATTCAATGTGATGAAATGTGGTCATTTGTAGGCAATAAAAATAATAAACAATGGCTGTGGTTAGCGATTGATATAGAAACTAAAGAAATTGTGGGTTTTTACTTAGGGGAAAGAGGAGAAAAAGGGGCAGCATAGATTATGGAATTCTAACCCACGGTGTCTTAAGGCCGTGTGCAGTTTGTTATACAGATTTTTGGTCAGCTTACGAGCTTGTCTTTCCTGAAGAGAGACATAAATCAGTGGGGAATATTCAGGTTTAACAGCTTATATAGAAAGATTGAATAATACTTTGCGTCAAAGAATTTCTCGGTTGGTCAGAAAGACTTTATCCTTTTCTAAAAAGCTTCGGTCCCATCTAGGAGCTATTTGGTATTTCATTAATCATTATAATGAAGCGATCGCTTCACTGTAATTTTATCACTACATATACAGGACTACCCTCGTAACATTTATACTTGTGATCTGCTCCATCTCCTGATACTTGGGCTATTTCCCCATCTACTCCATTTCTCAAGTTCAGAAAATGCTTGTGAATCACTGACATCATTGGTAGTCACTACTCCACTGACAATCTCTCCTGTAGCCTCATTTACTCCTAGGTGTAATTTACCCCATGTACGCCGTTTACTGACACCATGAACTTTTGTTTTCCATTCACCTTCTCCGTAAACTTTCACCCCTGTAGAGTCTACTACTGTACGGAATAGTTTCATTAGTTGGTATAACTGGCAGTTGGATATTCAGTTTGAGCAAGGGACGGGATACAGTGCTATGGTCTGGTACTGGTAAATCTAAGTCCATCAATTGAAATATAGATTCGACAAAACCTTCAGTCTGTCGTCCGGCCAGACCAAACAATGATTGTATAGTGACCATAAATTCAATGGCCGTATTGCTATAGGTATTTGATGCCCCCCTACGTCCAGTTTTTTGTTGATTTACCCACTGCTCTATGACTTCATCATTCAACCAAAATGTGAGGCTCCCTCTCTGTCTTAGGGACGCATCAGACCTACGACCAGTTGCTGAAGAGGTACTTAGACTTGGACTTGGACTTACTCATCTCTACCCTTACTATAGGTTTCTTGTGCCACACGCTTATTGTTACCATATTTTCTATCTTTATACAACAAAGCCCCATTATTGTCTAATAATTAAAGATTTTTAGCAAATTAATTGAACAATTTGTAATCTATTTTCCTGGAAAAACTTTGCTTTTTTACTGGCACTAGATCATATATATTCAAAGTGATATGTATCCGAAAAACAACTAATTATAGTATAAATAATTGAATATGACAGCAAACTATATATAGCGTGCTTGCGTAAGTCCTGTACATTGTTATTTGAGATGATTTTAATACTATATCGCTTACATAACGCAAATTATCAACTCAGTCCAAGGTCCTAGCAACCGAGTTTCTTTCAGTAAGCCTATAAAATAAATTTATTCTAGTGATTCACATTTGATTTTTGATTTGGCTAAACCTGTTGTAAAATAAAGCAATTAGTCAATCGAATTTTACAAAATATCATTGGGAATGAAAGAAAATCATAAATCAACAGTAGTAATTACAGGTGCATCCTCAGGGGTAGGTTTACACGCTGCAAAAGCTCTAGCTAAAACAGGTGAATGGTATGTTGTAATGGCCTGTCGAGACATCTCAAAAGCAGAAAAAGTTGCCCAAGAAGTAGGAATGACACAAGACAGTTACACTGTTATGCACCTAGACTTGGCCAGTTTAGAAGTTGTAAAAAGGTTTGTCAAGACTTTTAGAGAAAGTGGTAGGTCTCTAGAAGCTTTAGTCTGCAATGCTGCAGTATATTTGCCATTATTAAAAGAACCGATGCGGAGTATAGATGGATATGAAATAAGTGTTGCTACAAATCATCTTGGGCATTTTCTCCTCTGTAATTTGATGTTAGAGGATTTGAAAAAGTCTCCTGCTAAAGATAAAAGATTAGTAATTTTAGGAACTGTAACAGCTAACCCGAAAGAGTTAGGAGGAAAAATCCCGATTCCAGCACCTCCAGATTTAGGAAACTTGCAGGGCTTTGAACAGGGTTTCAAAACTCCTATTTCAATGATTAACGCTAAGAAATTTAAGTCTGGCAAAGCTTACAAAGATAGCAAACTCTGTAATGTGTTGACAATGCGAGAGTTGCATCGGCGTTATTACAAATCAACGGGAATTGTTTTTAGTTCTCTGTATCCTGGATGTGTGGCAGATACACCTCTATTTCGAAATCATTATCCTTTATTCCAAAAACTGTTCCCACTGTTTCAAAAGAACATTACTGGAGGATATGTTTCTCAAGATTTGGCAGGGGAAAGGGTTGCTGCTGTGGTTAAAGATCCTGAGTATAAGGAGTCTGGCATCTATTGGAGCTGGGGAAATCGTCAAAAGAAGGATCGTAAGTCTTTTGTACAAGAGGTTTCTGATGAAGCCAGTGATGATGATAAGGCAATTAAACTTTGGGAACTAAGTTCTAAGTTGGTAGGACTGAGTTAGTTTTTTTTTAGGCGTTGCTGATGGGTGGATATGATTTGTATTTTTTAGTAATTGCCAAACTATTGAATAAAGTTATTTCATCATTCAATTTTCATTTTCATAACTTTTTCAGCAACACCGTTTTTTTTATAGTAACAGGGAAGCAAGGAAGTAGGGTAGTAGGGCAATAGCACAATTTTTTGTGTTTCATATTCACAAGTTCAGGACTTAGGCATCTATATTAAATCACAAACCATTTGTGGGATAGCAGTGAGATTAGGCATATTTATAGTTCAAACCCTTTAAAATAACCCATCATCAAGAAAAATTGTCAATATACCAGCACACTTTGCTATACTATGTAGCACTATCCGGTAGTTGATCGTACTGGTAAAAGATGGGAAATATTAGACTTACCTGAAACATGATCTAGTGAAAATGTTTTGCCTAGATTTATATTAGACATCTGCGATAATTAATATAAAGCCTTTGAAATACCTGGGTAAGAACTTAGTTTCCGCAGATGTCTATTAGATATGACAATAATTTGGTAGTTATTTGATACTGTAGGAGAAGTCTCTCATATTTGTAAAAAAGATTGCTTCTGGAAATTTTGAGAATGCCTCCTCAAAGATAATTTTCTTTTCTTTACTCCTCCCAAAAAACTATATTATTGTCATTACCCAGCAGCAACATGACGCAGAATAGTTAAAGGTTTCTGCTCCTTAATAATATTCATTTGTTCCTGGTTTTTTACCAACAAAGCACCTGCAAAACCCAAACTATTTACAGAAATAGACTGAAAATATTCATATGATCGCGGCACAACTAACATCCATTCTCCCGTTACCAAAAGATTATAATGACCAGACTGTTTCCCATTCATTCCATCACGACTTTCTATCCCCACTGCCTTGAGCAAAGTCAAATAAAATTCCAGTATTTCAGCAGCAGACTCAACCGGAGAATGCACCCAAGCAACATCTAACTTAGCTATAGCGTGTCTAAAAGGAAATTGTGACGTAATACCTATCCCGTTATTAAACTTAGCAGTAGCGATCGCTCTATCTATCGGTATTTTCTCTCCACTAGGTATCATAGGAAGAGGAACTACCTGCAAATGTTTATGACGTTGACTCGCACCCGCAGTTTTACCACCGTTATAAAAAGCTAAACCTTCAAACTCTCCCATACAACTACCCAAAGCTTGAAAATCTTGCAAATTAAGTAAACTTTCTTGTTCCTCAAATTCTCTAGTAACAATAAGTAAATGATAATCAACAACATTATATTTATTCAACAGACACAGATGAGTTGTAGAGATGTCTGCAACAAATAAGTCTTTCTCATAAGGTAGAAAAGGGTTAAAATCTTGGCCAGTAACAATAATATTTTTTTCCTGCTGTTTTCTAGCTTGCTCTTTACCCGATAAATTAGACAAAATGCGCACCACAAAGCGAATATTATCCTGTTCCACAAATTCATATTCTGTGGGTATCGGTTGGAGTGCGCCACAATAGAGAGCATATTTAGTTTGTTGTTTGAGTCTTTCTGTGAGAGTACCTGATGCTAATAAAAGTTGATTTTCGGACATAATTAAATTTTGGATATCATATTATAGCGCTATGCGCCAGTCACAATTCAACCTTCCTATTCTTCCCTAAAAGGGGAACCCACCCATTCAAAAGTAATTAATGAAGTGAGTTTTTCCGACTTTAATTTTCCGGAAACAGAATTAACCAATGTTTGGCGATGCAAGTCAAAAAGCGATGCATTCAAAAGTAATTATATAGCACTACGCAAATACCTTAGGATATTTATCTGTTCTCTATTTCCTGTTTCCTATTCCCTTACAAGCCAAATTCTCCAGTCCTAACCAAAAGATTTAGTGTTATGGCAGTCAATGCCTTAAGTTTTGAGAACTAAAAAAAAGTTCCCGTTTTTCAATGGGAACTCCTATTTAATACTTTGAGTAAAAATTTGAGGAAAAATATGCTAAAAATAGCATCAAAGCTTTATATATAGGTTTGAAATTTGATTAACCTGTTCTATGACCTATCTAGGTTTGAGCCATTCGTAGCAATAGTTGCGTATTTTCGTGCCCCCAATGCTTAGTAAGAATAAGCATTTTCGCGTTTTTATAAATGTTAAAGTACTGTTAATAGGAACTACTTTGGAAGTATTAATTTCAATTTTTGGCAGGGCATAGAAACTTAATTGTGAAATGAATTCACTTTATTACCCAAATTTCAACAACTATTTGAAGCTGGAAAGCTATCTCATAGCTAGAATTTTAATTTCCCCAATTACAATGTTTAGATTAATCCTTTAGTATATCATTACAAAATAATTGAGCTGACTCAAAATCTTGGCCAGAACTATTCGCTTGAGATTCTTTGTTTTCTAGAAAAGCTGCAACTGAAACTTTGGCTAAAGAACGAGTTGTTCCACTGGCACTATCTTGAACCCAATCATTATTACCTATTTTGTATTTAAAATCGCAATTATACTGATCATTAGCTGATCCTGCTTGTAAGAAGATACCTAGACAAGCTAATGCAGAGAGGATAAAATAACTTTTCACTGTAATCTCCTGATTTTTTTGCTGTTTAGATCGTTAATTACTATCTATATTCTTTTTATATCTCTAAATGAATATTTTTTATTGTTAAATACAATACTATTTACAGCTTTTTATTAATTTTTTGTGAACATAATTTGTTTTTTTTAAGTATAAATTCTTAGTTAAAAATTGAATAAATTAATATTAATTACAAATCTCTGATTTTCAATAAAAAAAATAATTTTTATGATATAATTAGGTTTTTAATTTTATCATGATTGTGAATAATATTTTACCTTTATATACTTGAATTGTCAAGGGTTTAAAATGACTATTTATATCAAAATTATCTATATTCTGAAATAATAAACATTTAATTTGCAATAAATAATGGTTCAATAATAACTCTTGAATGTCAGTTTTATGACATTTAATATACTTAAATGGTTCATTTATTAAAAAGCTAAGATTTAAACGCTAATAGCTGAATGCTTAACCAATATGAAGACCGATTCAATCAAGATAAAGACTTACCAAAGTAGGATCTATATAGCGTACTTATTAATCTATATATTTATAACAAAGCATTAAAATAATTCCTCAAAAATCCTAACTTAATAGATAACTAATCTACTACTGATTTTTCTTAACAACAATATAGGCTTTAATCATCTTTATCTCATACCAATTTTTACTAATTTGTCACATAAACTCGACCTTAATTAATTTAGTTATTTACTTAGAAAAAGTAAGCAATTATACAACTAATCCTGATGCAAAATGTCAGATTTGAGTTGCAAATAAAGAACTGTATAAACACAATATTGATCTCAAAATATCAAAGAATAAATTGTTCAATCTAAGGATAGCTGTTGGATGTATCTCAATTAAGCGATCAATAATTATACTCAAAAATGAGGTATAATAATTATACTCAAGAAAACAGAGAGAAAAAAAAGAGACAATAAAAGAGTTGTTACTAGAAATGACTTGACTTAACTTGAGAAAGCATCAATCTGTCATTATTAACTACCAAGCCAGGAAAGCAACAGGAAATTCAATAGGTTTAGGATTAATTGAACTTCTAGTCAAATAAACTGGGTTACGGGTTAAATTGCCAGGGGCACAATGGTCACGAAAAAATGTTTCCCTTATACTCCAGCATCATTGTGCTTATCTTAATGGTGCTTTTGCTGCTGGATTTTCATGTTGTATAAATGCGATCGCCAAACCCCAAAAATAACAATGCTTTATAGTTCAAGTTTACTAGTAAATTAACGCAGTGGCTTGAGCATTCTCTCTTCTTGAATACAATTACTTATCCCTTAATTGAGATGCACCTGAGCTGTTTGATTTGAGCAACACTTAAGTAAATACCTTTAGTTTTTTTCAGATCACTCTAATTATTTAAAATCACAAGCAAGCTAAGAATTTAGTTTGTATAAATGCGCAATAAATTTTGTATAACTACTTAATATTATTTTTCAAAAAAAATGTTACACTTAGAAAGTATTAAAAATAAATATAAAGATTATATAATTTAGGTAAAAATAAAATTATGTCAATAAATAGTATTTATAAATATAAAACCTAAGTGTAGCAAAGTTTTTTAGTAGTTTTACATAGTAATGGTCAAGTACAAATTGTATTATTGTAATGATATATAAGTTTTTATATAACTCAAATGTGATTACTTAACTTTTTAGAAAAGGATAATGTTTTCCCTATAAACTTCCTTTTCCATGTTGCATTGTATTGTTAAGCTCACGGGGTGACAAGCCAGTTGAAAGCTATATATATAAAGGGATTTACCTTCAGGAGCTGAGGAATAATTCAATAAAAAAAAATCCTTATTGGACTGGGAAGGGGGTGTAGTGCGAGCGCAGAGCGCTCGCACTACACCCCCTAACTGGGTTGAATAATAATTCAAGTTGTGCAGTAGAATAATATCATGAAAAAACTTAACTTTATTAATTAATTTTTAATCAAAAATTACAGTCTAATTAACCACTTTATTCATCGCTTTTATTCCCCTGCGATAATATAGTAATTTATGAGGATTAAGGCTCATTAAATTTTCTACTAATTTCCACATTAAATCATCATTTATTGCCCAATAAATACTAGATAACCCTAAGCAAAAACTACTGTTTCTTCTTTCTTTTCTACCTCTTTCATTAGTTCTTGATATATATTCTTGAACTCCTTTGTTTTTAATTTCTTGTCCTTTAAATGAACTAACTGTGTATGAAATAGCTATTAATAAAATTAGATTATTAAGTCTAGTTTCGTTGGCTTTTGCTGATTCTAGATTATAACCACCAGTTTTATAATCCTTAAACATGGCTTCTATAGCCATTCTCTGGCTATATATTTTTTTAACTTTTCCACATTACTATGATAAATTGGAGAGAATATACCATTTCTCTGAAACAGAATTGTGACGATATTTCTGTCTTTTATATACAAGTAAATTATATGTTCCTACCTTCAAAATTTTGGTAATTTTTTGATTCAATAATAGTTGGGATTCACCGATATTTACTTTTAACTCTGAGAGTTGACAATATTTTCTCCCTCGTTTTATCATAGTTGATTTTTTTGTCTTAAGACAAAATATACGTCTTTTTTTTTATATTCTTTCAACCAATGGCACAGGAAAATACTGTGGAATTCTAGGGTGCTGTGAGAATTATTTTGTGTGCTTTCAATAATTTTAATACAGGGCGAATTACTGATTTTTGTTCGGTTAAATTACTAGCTCCTTTATGAGATAAAATCTTCCAATATATAGGTAAAGCTGTCTTTTTCCAAGCTACAGTTATCATTAAAATATTAATATTTTGCCACTGAGTGCGGTCTAAAATCAACACTAACTCTGAGGTAAAGCTGAAGAGATTTTTTACCATTATTTTGACTAAAGGGAACCAAAATATAGGTAAACTTAATTCCTTTAGGGTTAAAAATCTTTCGCATAAGTTTTCGCTTACTTTCTGATTTAATTGGTAGCTGAAAATAATTGGTTAGCTTTGATATTTGTACAGTTTTATGTACTGAAATTAAGTATAATAATATTTGTAATGTTACTACTTGAGATGGACTCAACTTTTGCTTAATATGGTCTTGATAAAAGCCTAATATATTCACTTTTTCTTCTTTTTTTTTTGTAATTATTAACCCTTTTTTATCATATTTTTAACAGTTTTTTTTAATGTTGTAATGAATAAATAATCAACCATGGGTAGGGGGTGTAGTGCGAGCGCAGAGCGCTCGCACTACACCCCTTCCCAGTCCAATAAGCGTTTTCTTTTTGTTGAAATATTCTTCAGTTCCCGAACACAAATTCCTTTCTATATATAGCTTTCAACTAGCTTGTCACCCCGTGAGATTGTTAAGTCTTTCTATATAGCTATTTTTACCTGTTTCCTTACCGACAGCTTGATGTCGCCTTGAAGGTAGAACTTCCTCAGAGTTGCCCCCCAAAATCTTTATAGCAAACGGCACATTGACGATATACTGAAGGTAATGACTCCCAAAAACCTTGAGCTAATTGTCTAGAGCAATGTAGCTGTCGTACTTGATAACTTGCGCCAATATATGGGACTAAGATTGAGCGATCGCTAATATCTTAAGCATGCAAAATCCATTTCTTATTAGCTTTATACCCGACGTAAGAGCATATTTCCTCCTTATAAGTTGTCAATTTGCCTGTTTTTTTTGTAACATCAACTTCCTATTTGTTGAGCTTGCTCATATTTATTATTTACATACATCTGTAGCCATAAGTGGGAAAACACTAGTAATTCTGGCCTTTCCGTAGCATCCCATAGGGAATTGCAGCCAATGCGAATGGATCTGGCAATATTTTATCAATTAATATTCTTGTAGCCTCATCAATAGACGTTCTGCTAGGATATTCCACAAATTGTCGGCTCATCGTGGGGACAACGGGAGCGAGGTAACCGATGGGTGAGTATGCCGATACTTTATAATTTTAGTAGACTGGCATTTAGGACAATTCATCTAGTACAAACTGAATTTTATTGTTCTAAATATCTAATATCTTACCATTACTATACAGAAATACCAGTTTTATTGTTTTTTAGTATGATATACTGTTATACCAATAATTATGTAATAATAATGTACTGAGGTTATGCTTCAATTATTAAGAAATAAAAAAATGCTCAATAGCTTTTTTGATCAAGAGTCAGTATTGAAGTGAATTGGTAAATTAAGAGCAATAAAATATATACGTTTAATCAATTATAGATAAAATATTTTACTATAGAGCTCTCTAAATAGACTTTTCAGTTCACCCAGAGAGCCAATAGGATCAAGAGAAACTACATTAAATAGGAGATACCAATGGTTAGTAAACGCTCTAAACCCTGGATTCATCGTAATTCACGTTTTATTATTGCTGGTATTACAGCAGTAGGTGCTACAATTACAGCTTATCTTACTATAGAAAAATTAACAGGGGGAACAGTTGTTTGCCCTGTGACTGGTTGTGATAAAGTCCTTGAAAGTCCCTACGCTATTGTTTTAGGCTTACCTTTAGCTCTGTTTGGCTTTTTAGCTTATGCTGGTATGGGAACAACAGCGATCGCACCTTGGTTAATTAACCCAGATTCTCAAAAGGAATTACGCTCAAAACTAGAAAACTGGAGTTGGTTATTAATATTTGTAGGTAGCGTATCTATGACCATCTTCAGTAGCTACCTGATGTACATCATGGCATTTGAGATTAAATCTCTCTGTCTTTACTGTATTAGTTCAGCTATTTGTTCCCTATCTCTACTTATCTTGGCACTAATTGGTCGTAATTGGGAAGATATTGGACAGTTAATCTTTACTGCTATTATTGTGGGGATGATTACTATCGTAGGAACATTTGCAGTTTATGCTCCAATTCATAGCCCCGCTGCTGAGAAACCAGGTGCTTCTGGGGTTACGACTACTTCTACTCCGACAAAAGTCGCATTAGCAGAACATTTAACAAAAGTAGGTGCAAAGATGTATGGTGCTTATTGGTGCAGTCATTGTCAGGATCAGAAGCAGTTATTTGGTAAAGAAGCTGTTAGTAAACTCAACTATATTGAGTGCGATCCTAAAGGCCAAAATTCTCAAACCCAGCTATGTGTGGCAGCAGGTATTAGGGCATATCCAAGTTGGGATATTGACGGTCAGCTTGAGGAGGGTGTAATTTCTTTAGAGAATTTAGCCAAGTTATCTGGCTATCAAGGATCGATTAACTTTAATAATCCTTAATTAAGTGTTACTTAAAAAGCATGTATAGTTAAAAGAATAGTCAAAAGTAAGGATAAATAAAAATTATAGATAAAGCAGTGGGATATACTTGTCCCTTGATTTGTCTGCCATAATCACTCTAAAATGCCAATTTATGTGAGCTTTTGGACCTAAAAGCTTACTCTTTTTTTGACTCAAAAAGGTATTCGCCAATATCAGCCAATTTTTTGATAATTAATCAGCAAACTCAATGATTTTTGGGTGCTTAGAGTGTTTCACCAAAGTTATAAGGCTCAATTGTATCCAGGAAAAAATTTGACAATACAATAGTTTCAAAAAATTATTTGATATTTACAGTTTGAAACTATTTGCGATATCCTTAAAAAGTAATAAAATGTAGATAATCACATAATTTTATCAACTTGATCCAATTATTTATTAATTTTTTTTATTAGTTAAAATTAAGGATAAACTAAGGATCAATAGCTACAATTTAATCTAGGTAAAAATCATCAAAGTTTACAGGAGTTAGTAAAAATGGTTCAACTACAAGAGGTAGAAAAGGTTAAAGTACGAAAAGGTACAGAAAGAGGAGGCGCAAATCATGGTTGGCTCAATACTAAGCATACATTTTCTTTTGCAAATTATTTTGATCCCAAACACATGGGTTTTCGTTGCCTCAGAGTAATTAATGAAGATACGGTTACTCCTGGTAATGGTTTCGGAACTCATGGACATCGAGATATGGAAATTATTACTTATGTCTTAGAAGGATCATTAGAACATAAAGATACTATAGGTCAAGGTGGTGTATTATCTCCTGGAGATGTACAACACATGAGTGCAGGTACAGGAATTATGCACAGTGAATATAACCGCTCAACATCAGAAAATGTTCATTTTTTACAAATATGGCTACTGCCAAAGGCTAATGCTGTAAAACCAGTATATCATCAAAGCTCTTTTAATATAGAAAAAAACTCTGGTAAGTTAAACTTAGTAGTTGCTGTAGATGGTAGGGATGGCGCACTAAAAGTTAATCAAGATGTGGATTTATTTGCAAGTGTTTTGAGAGAGGGCGATCGCATTTCTTATTCTTTTAAAGATAACCGTTATGGATGGGTGCAAGTGGCTCGTGGGGAAGTAGATATTGAAGTAGATACTAATAACAAATTATCTCTCAACGCTGGAGATGGTGTTGCTTTAAGTGAAATCCAAAATATTTCTATTTCAACTAAGTCCAATGGAGAAATTCTTTTATTTGATTTGCCATAATTGATGTAAATTGGTAGACTAAGTTTGAATTATTAGGGTTTGAAAAAAGAAAAGATGTGGTTCAGAACTTAAATATCCAAACAAGAAGCGGGCTTTATTGTCCTAATTATGCTTGAGTGAAAAAGTTTTATGAGTAAGGTTAGAACTCAGAACTTAAGAGTAGGTAGGGAGGTTGCATGGAACAGACCTAGGTCTAAATAGGAATTAACTAGGAGGTAGTTGGAAAAATTGCCTCTCAATTTTTGGTCCGTTATGGCTTTGTTGTATAAAGATAGAAAATATGGTAACAATAAGCGTGTGGCACAAGAAACCTATAGTAAGGGTAGAGATGAGTAAGTCCAAGTCCAAGTCTAAGTACCTCTTCAGCAACTGGTCGTAGGTCTGATGCGTCCCTAAGACAGAGAGGGAGCCTCACATTTTGGTTGAATGATGAAGTCATAGAGCAGTGGGTAAATCAACAAAAAACTGGACGTAGGGGGGCATCAAATACCTATAGCAATACGGCCATTGAATTTATGGTCACTATACAATCATTGTTTGGTCTGGCCGGACGACAGACTGAAGGTTTTGTCGAATCTATATTTCAATTGATGGACTTAGATTTACCAGTACCAGACCATAGCACTGTATCCCGTCGCTTGCTCAAACTGAATATCCAACTGCCAGTTATACCAACTAATGAAACTATTCCGTACAGTAGTAGACTCTACAGGGGTGAAAGTTTACGGAGAAGGTGAATGGAAAACAAAAGTTCATGGTGTCAGTAAACGGCGTACATGGCGTAAATTACACCTAGGAGTAAATGAGGCTACAGGAGAGATTGTCAGTGGAGTAGTGACTACCAATGATGTCAGTGATTCACAAGCATTTTCTGAACTTGAGAAATGAGTAGATGGGGAAATAGCCCAAGTATCAGGAGATGGAGCAGATCACAAGTATAAATGTTACGAGAAAGCTAACCAACTAGGAGCAAAAGTAACAATTCCACCCAGGAAAAATGCAGTAATAGGTCAACACGGCAACTGCAAATGCCCACCTCATCCCAGAGATGAAAACCTCAGAAGAATCAGAAAGGTAGGACGCCAAAAATGGAAGCATGAAAGTGGTTACCATCGGCGTTCTCTATGAGAAACCACAATGTTTAGACTCAAAGTGAGCTTTGGAGGTCAGTTACGAGGAGGAAAATTCGAAAGCCCAAGCAGTAGAGTTGTTCATACAATGTGCCATGCTGAACCGTATGATTCAAACAGGTAAACCCAAAAGTCACAAAGTGAAAATCTAGTTAACTTCCTGATGGAAGTTTTTGGCGATCACTACTTTCATGCAACAAAGCCACTTTAATTTATTAAACCAATCTCCTAAAATCATCCTATATTTAGGTTAACACATCAAATATGAAAGTAATTAACAACAGACTACGATCACCTTTGTGATAATTATTACCCCAGAAGTGTATTAATTATTCTTCTGTTGTATAGATGCCCTTATGCAACCGTCCCTACACCTATTCTCTTAGTTCCCCACTCCCCCACTAGGCTTGAGGTTAGGAGTGGGTATCCTAATTAAAGTGCCAATTAGAAAAGTTTTTGAGAAATGCTATTCATCATTGTCTTGAATAGTTCCTAAACCAGCACGGTTTTTATTGTCTATGTCTGCATTTTGAGAATTACTTAATTCCACCCAAAAATATTCCTGTTTTTCAACTTTTTCGTCACCAATAATAGGTATTTGAATTATTTTCTTTGTCTGACCAGGTTTGAATTTTATCGTACCTGTTTTAGAACGATAGTCTGAACCATTGATAGCTGTACTATCTTTAGTTTCATAATCTACTTTTACTGTCCTCGGACTTTTTTGGTCAAGAGTTACTTGAAAGCTACCGTTGTTCTCATCACTATCACCTTCGGTGACTTTAGCATCACTAATAGAAATAGTTGTTAAGTCATCATTTTTAATAGTTGCAACACCTTTATTATCTGCAATAGTAGCATTTCGGGGTTTCCTAAGTTTGACAAAGAATTTCTCATTAAACTCATCAACAGTATCTCCTAAAACAGGTACAGTAATTTGTTTTGTGGTTTGACCTGGTTTAAAAGTAATAGTGCCATTACGACGTCGATAATCTGAACCTGCTTTAGCTCTATTATTTACGGTAACAAAATTAACTCTTACGGTGCTTTCACTAGGTTCACTAAGATTGACTGTAAATTGTGGTCTTTGTGTTCCACTATTACCCTCATTTACAGTAATATCGTTGATAGTAATTTCTGGTTTAGTTGGTTTCTCATACAATATCTCAATCCGTTTTTTTGCTTTAACTCCATAATAATTAGAAATAGTAATTGAACCATTTTCTTCACCTAAGTCAAGGATTAAATCTTTCTTCTTTCGCCTTCTCTTAACTTGGGAACTACTATATTCTGACAAGTCTAAAACATCCTTTTGATTTGTCCTGAAAATTTTATCATTTCCGGTATATTTTCCTGGTGTATAACCACTAAATTTATTGGCTGCATTATTAGCATAAATCAAATCATCTCCACGAGAATTAATTAGATTTTCCATAACTGCACCATAAGCGATCGCCGTACCGGAAGTAGAAGTCTTATATTTCTTACCACTAGTATCTTGAAATGCAATATATTCATGTTGGTTATAAGCATCAGTAGTAGTAATTAACCCACCCTCTCTTAAATCTATGCGATAATCATAAGTAAAATCTGCTAATTCTAAATCGGGAAGTTTCGATAGATCGATAGTATCAAAGCCACCCCCATCCCACAGGGTTAGTTTTGTTTCTGTGTCAGAACTGCCTAAATATTGATTACCATCAAAAAATCCATAAACCCTATCAAATGAATAAGTTGTATTTTCAGCATTAAAGTTGTTATTTCTACCATATAAATATTGTAAACTTTGAATATCATAAGTCATTGGTGTCGTAGAATATTGATTTAAACCACCTAAACCAATGTAGGTCATCATGGTATTAGTATTGTTATCTTGAGCATAAGATAAGAAAGGAGCTCGTTCTCCAGGACTATAATTACCAGGATGTTTTAAGCCTAAAGCATGACCTATTTCATGGGCGATAGTTATATAACCATAACTTCCGGGAACATCCTCGTATTCGTCTTGATAAACAGATGATAAATGTATATCTCCATCAGCAGGATTTTCTGATGTACCTGGTGGTTGATATGCATAACCACGGGATTCATTTTGTAATGGTCCATTGGATAACATTATTCGTATTTGACCGTAGTTATCTGCTGTATCTCCTACTTCTTGAAACCTAACATCTATATATTGTTCAAAGAGATTAAAAATATCTTTGACATTTATTTTAATAGGGTCAGTTACTGGTAATGGATTTTCTCTTCCATAATATGAATTAATTGCTTGCTCTGAGAAAAAACTATAAGTAATTATATTTTCTTCTTCTGTATCCCAAAGTGTTTTAGTTAATAAACCGTTGATTTTTTTGTTACTAGATAATAGGGATGTTTTTCTTAGGACTTTTTTATTAAAAACACTATCAAAATGGCCATTGCCAAGGTTATCTTCTAAATTTGATTCGTTATTTTGATGGTTGGATATTTCATGAATACCACCACAAATATAACAATGATAGAAAGAAGGATTTTCTAGTTGATTGACTACAAATTTATCTGAGTCTGTAGAACGAACTTCATAAAATTGATCTTGTTTTCCTGGCTCTATGTAGTCCAGTCTAATTTCTCCTAAAATATTATTTTCATCTTTACTACTAATCAAAATAACTTGACTATTTTCGACTCCTATAACTTTACCCGTTCTTACCCAATCTTGCTGATTTGGCGAACTTTTTACTTTCCCAAGTTTGACATCTAGAGTAACATCTGAAAATAAGTTTAATCTGATAATTTTGTCAGATTCATCTGTGTTATCTAGAAGATTAAAGTCTAACTCAACTAGTCGCTGACGAATTATAGGTGAATTTTTAAAGTTTCTTTTTACCTTTCCTTTTTCAGAAACTTCAGTAAATAGTAAAGGTGGTTCTTGAGTTATGGATTTTCCTACTAATTGTTCTCCATCTTCTACTCCTGTTAGGGGGTCTTTTTGGCTTTGACTAGCATACTTCAAAACAACAGATTTTTCTGTTAATTCTTTACTAAGAATTTCTGGTTCTGTAAATAAAGTTTTATCTAAATGTGTTTGATATTTATCAGGAATAAAAGCAGTTTCTACATTATATTTATCAACCTCAAAATTGGTACTTTTTGACTCAGTTTGTAAAGTTACTTCTTGTAGCTTAATTGGGTCCGGTTGAGTATTTACTCCATTCAATACATCAGATATTGGCGAGAGATCGCTGTTATCTGTAAATAAAAATTCTAACATTATTAGTTTGACTTTTTAGAAAAGATACTTATTCTATTATAATATTAAGTAAATAGCTATCAACCAACCGAGCTATATTAATATTTGTATACTAAATTCAAGCTCATCTACACAGTTGATTTGAGGTGAACTTACATTTTGTTATATAGCGACAAATTTCAAAAGTGACCTACTTATTATTGATTTTGTTCTTAGTATAATTAAAGATAACTCAAATAGACTGATAAACTTTGATGAAACTTATATAAACTTATATTTATGATTTTAGAATCGTTTCCTTTATGATCTCGTTCCTGATCACGACTACCATCGTAGATGCTATCGTCTCTTTGGCCAAGGATCAAAATTTGCTCATCATTGTCTCCAAATATTATACTCCAAAGACTGAAGGGCTACCATTAGTATTAGTACAAATCATCTTTGATGTAAAGTTATTGCTGCTATTGTTGAGGTACAAGGCGATTTTTTTTCAGAGCTTTAAGCACTCAGAAAATCTATATTTCCATCACCATCAACATTTACTGCAAATAAATATTAAAGGATTATTTCTTGTTTAACTAGACCGCGAAAATCCTAGGTATAAATATTGGCAATGAAAGCTTTCAGCAATATCAAGATGAGAAAATTTATATTCTCAACTTTAGCTGCTGTTAATATTACCTAATAATGCTTTCAGTTATATCAGCAAATCGTTATAGTTAAAAATTTATATTTTTCCCAATAATATATTTATGCCATTATTGGGCTTTGTTGCATGAAAGTAGTGATCGCCAAAAACTTCCATCAGGAAGTTAACTAGATTTTCACTTTGTGACTTTTGGGTTTACCTGTTTGAATCATACGGTTCAGCATGGCACATTGTATGAACAACTCTACTGCTTGGGCTTTCAAATTTTCCTCGTCGTAACTGACCTCCAAAGCTCACTTTGAGTCTAAACATTGTGGTTTCTGATAGAGAACGCCGATGGTAACCACTTTCATGCTTCCATTTTTGGCGTCCTACCTTTCTGATTCTTCTGAGGTTTTCATCTCTGGGATGAGGTGGGCATTTGCAGTTGCCGTGTTGACCTATTACTGCATTTTTCCTGGGTGGAATGGCTTTGTTGCATGAAAGTAGTGATCGCCAAAAACTTCCATCAGGAAGTTAACTAGATTTTCACTTTGTGACTTTTGGGTTTACCTGTTTGAATCATACGGTTCAGCATGGCACATTGTATGAACAACTCTACTGCTTGGGCTTTCGAATTTTCCTCGTCGTAACTGACCTCCAAAGCTCACTTTGAGTCTAAACATTGTGGTTTCTCATAGAGAACGCCGATGGTAACCACTTTCATGCTTCCATTTTTGGCGTCCTACCTTTCTGATTCTTCTGAGGTTTTCATCTCTGGGATGAGGTGGGCATTTGCAGTTGCCGTGTTGACCTATTACTGCATTTTTCCTGGGTGGAATTGTTACTTTTGCTCCTAGTTGGTTAGCTTTCCCGTAACATTTATACTTGTGCTCTGCTCCATCTCCTGATACTTGGGCTATTTCCCCATCTACTCCATTTCTCAAGTTCAGAAAATGCTTGTGAATCACTGACATCATTGGTAGTCACTACTCCACTGACAATCTCTCCTTTAGCCTCATTTACTCCTAGGTGTAATTTACCCCATGTACGCCGTTTACTGACACCATGAACTTTTGTTTTCCATTCACCTTCTCCGTAAACTTTCACCCCTGTAGAGTCTACTACTGTACGGAATAGTTTCATTAGTTGGTATAACTGGCAGTTGGATATTCAGTTTGAGCAAGGGACGGGATACAGTGCTATGGTCTGGTACTGGTAAATCTAAGTCCATCAATTGAAATATAGATTCGACAAAACCTTCAGTCTGTCGTCCGGCCAGACCAAACAATGATTGTATAGTGACCATAAATTCAATGGCCGTATTGCTATAGGTATTTGATGCCCCCCTACGTCCAGTTTTTTGTTGATTTACCCACTGCTCTATGACTTCATCATTCAACCAAAATGTGAGGCTCCCTCTCTGTCTTAGGGACGCATCAGACCTACGACCAGTTGCTGAAGAGGTACTTAGACTTGGACTTGGACTTACTCATCTCTACCCTTACTATAGGTTTCTTGTGCCACACGCTTATTG
The DNA here is from genome assembly GCF_000014265.1 of Trichodesmium erythraeum IMS101. Taxonomy (NCBI): domain Bacteria; kingdom Bacillati; phylum Cyanobacteriota; class Cyanophyceae; order Oscillatoriales; family Microcoleaceae; genus Trichodesmium; species Trichodesmium erythraeum. Next base: position 133,633 of record NC_008312.1, on the reverse strand, counting down.
TTACCATATTTTCTATCTTTATACAACAAAGCCTATAGTGACCATAAATTCAATGGCCGTATTGCTATAGGTATTTGATGCCCCCCTACGTCCAGTTTTTTGTTGATTTACCCACTGCTCTATGACTTCATCATTCAACCAAAATGTGAGGCTCCCTCTCTGTCTTAGGGACGCATCAGACCTACGACCAGTTGCTGAAGAGGTACTTAGACTTGGACTTGGACTTACTCATCTCTACCCTTACTATAGGTTTCTTGTGCCACACGCTTATTGTTACCATATTTTCTATCTTTATACAACAAAGCCGATAAAAATTAAAAATTAAATGGCATCTACACCTCAACTTCGGCGAGAAATTGGCGTGTTTGGCGCTACCCTCATGGGTAATGGTTCCATTCTTGGTACCGGAGTATTTGTCAGTATTGGTATTGCTGCTAGCATTGCAGGTCCGTCGGTAATTATTGCAGTAGCGGTAGCTGGTGTTGTTGCTACCTGCAATGCTTTTAATAGTGCCCAGTTAGCGGCAAACCATCCCGTGAGTGGGGGTACTTATGAATATGGTTACAAATATCTAAATAATTGGTTGGGTTTTATTGCCGGATGGATGTTTCTATTCGCTAAAAGTGCTTCTGCTGCTACTGCTGCTTTAGGTTTTGCTGGTTATTTCCTTAATGCTTTTGGTGTGAATAATAACACTTGGTTAGTATTGACTGCTTTAACTGCGGTGGTTGTATTAACTATAGTTGTGTTAAGCGGAATTCGTCGTTCTAATGTTACTAATATTATTATTGTTTCTATTACCTTATTTTCTCTAGTTCTGTTTATTCTGGCAGGGGTACCTCAAGTGGTCTTCTCTGAAGGGAAGAATTTAATGCCTTTCTTTCCAGGGGATAAACCTATAGCATCTTTACTGCAAGCCACTGCTTTAATGTTTGTCGCTTATACTGGTTATGGTCGTATTGCCACTTTGGGCGAGGAAGTAAAGGAACCACGACGTACTATTCCTAGAGCGATCGCTCTAACTATGATTTTTACCTGTGTATTATACATATCTACCGCTATAGTTAGTGTATTTGCGGGTCAAGAAGTAATTCAAAAATTATCTCAGGCAGATGTAAGTCTAGTTGCACCTTTAGAAGTTATTGCTAAAGTGGGAGGTTTGGGTATTCCTGTTATTCCTAAGTTAATTGCTATTGGTGCTATTACGGCAATGTTGGGAGTACTGCTAAATCTGATTTTGGGGTTGTCGCGGGTTTTGTTAGCAATGGGGAGGCGACGAGATGTACCTAAAGTTGTTGCTAGGTTGGATAGTGGGCAAACTACACCTTATATAGCTGTAGTAATAGTAGGAGTAGCGATCGCTTGTTTAGTTTTAATTGGAGATGTGAAAACTACTTGGTCTTTTAGTGCTTTTAATGTATTAATTTATTATGCTATTACTAATTTTGCTGCCCTCCACCTTTCTCCAGAAGAAAGACTTTATCCTAAATGGTTAGGTTGGCTAGGTTTAGCTTCTTGTTTATTTTTAGCTTTTTGGGTAGAAAAGCAAATTTGGTTAGTAGGTTTAGGATTAATTCTTATTGGTTTAATTTGGCATAGTTTGATTCATAGATTTATAACTGATTAGATTCACAATTTTTCTCAAGTTCCTTTCTTGACTTCTTCTTCCTTTTTCTTTTGAAAATAATAAAGGCTTACAGAACTTGGAATCATAATTTTTCCGTCCTCCAACTCTTTTGAATTGCTACTCAAATAATCCAGCAATACTTTTAATTGTGAAGGAGAAAAATATCTCGTCTTAGCACTAACTATAAAATCTAATAAATGTCTACCCAATTGAGAATCTTTCTGAAAACATTGTGCAATATTTACTGAAGAGTTTATAACTTCTTTATGAAAAGAAATATGGTGTTCAGAAAAGAATTGATATAAATCGTGGCTCCAAACTGTTTGCTTTTGATCAAGTCGCTGATTTACATAGTAACTAGGCTCCTTTAATTCTGTTTTTACAGCTATTGCAATAATTACTATCCCTTCTTCTCCAAGAAGTTCATAAATTTTCTGGAAAGAGGATTCTATTTCTGAAAAATAGTAAAATGAATGAATTAATAGGATAATATCAAAAGTTGGGGATGATTCAAATTTTTCAAACTCAACTGGATGAATTTGATATCTAAATTTATCCACTTTAAATTTACTAAGTTCCTGACACCATTCTTTGATTTTTATACATCCTAATTTGTTTGAGTCTACTCCCACAAAATGAACAGATTTATTCAACTCAAGGAGCTCTGTTAAAAAAGGTTTTTCAAAAAGTCCACTGCCACAACCTATACTAAGGATACTGTAGTTTTCTTGTGAAGACTTATATTTTTTTATAGTTTGAAATGTAGCTTCAAGCATCATCTCTTGTTCATTTTGCTGACTGCGAAAAGCAATTTGTCCTTCCATATATTCTTGCTCATCCAGTTTAACGAGCTTGAGTTTTTCGTCTGAAAGTAAATTAGCGATCGCCGACTTTTCCAAACTATCCATCATCATTTTTTACCTTTTTTTCTCTGCCCTTGATTATTAATTATATTTACAAATTTTCCCTAGTCTTTTCAAATAACCATTCTAGAATTGCGTGTTCTTTTCCATACACATAATTATATTTTTTATCTATTTTTTCCCAGTCAATAGTAGTATCTAAGCCAACCTGTTCAGAAAACATATTTAGTACTTTTCCAGAGAAACATTTTTACAGACATTTTTTCATCATCAAGGAACTTTCATCAATTTTCCCAATACATTCAAAAAAAGTATGAGTTAATCAACCTATCATTGCTTTAAATATCCACAATAAATCTTCATCATCAAATAAATTCACCCGAAAAACTTCTTTAATTACTTTTATTTTAACAGAATTTCTCTCCTTTTCATTATCAATTATTTACCACCATCTTGTACCAGGTTCCCCTTTAAATGGTCCGACAATATCAGAGGTAATCCATCCTCCGTAAAGATTACCAGATTGAGCCTTTACTAACTCATCATTAACATAACAAGCATCCATTAAATTAGCATAAAAACTATAATATCCTTTTATAGGTAGAAAATCAGGGGTTGGCTCCAAATATTGCCAGACTGGATAATTAACATACTTATCCTCTACTGAAATATCGTAATAGGAAGCGTAACCTTTCCACTCACAAAAAGTTTTCCTGGGATTAGGAATTAAATACTCTCTTTTAACATCTTCAGGAGGAATATAATAACTAGGAGGATGACTAGTTTCTAATACTCTTTTTGCTTTATTTGTTTCTGCCAAAACTACATTATTAAAAATCACTCGAATAGATTTATTTGTATCTTCTAAACGAGCTGGACGAGGATAATCCCAAACTGATTCTTGGCCTGGTTGGGGTGGAATTGGATTTGGTTTCATTGTCATTTCAGTTATCAGTTAAAAAATCAAAATTTCAGACTTTATAGCAAACAAAATTTGTAATTTTTAGTAAATATAAAATAAAAGATAGATGAAAATCATGATACTTATATCTCTATTTATATATTTCAATTTTGCTGGTTATTTGGCAGATCTAATATTAATAGCAATTTATGTCTGTATTTAACACCTATTCTGAACTATATAAATAGCTATTCAGTTTGTATTTAATTACAAAACTAGCATTAGGTAAATCCTAATTCATAAAAACATTAATTTACCCCTTTGCTTCTGTTACCGGAGAAACAATATGTAGACATTTATCACCCATCATAACTAACCGTAAACCAGGCTGATGTATAATAATAATTTATTTGCCAAAGGTATGACGAAAAAAACTAAATTTTTGTACCCTATCTATCACTTTTTGAAATCTAGAAAATTTAGCTTTGGGTAAAATAATTCTATAATTAGGATAAAATGCAATTTCTCCTCCATCAACTTTGTTCAAATACAACAAAGCTGTAATAATATTTCGAGCATAATGCCAAGGATATTTACCTTTTTTTTCAATAATATTAGTATTGCACCCAACCTGAGATATTGTCAAGGAAAAAGTTGTTTATTTGTTAGATTTTTAATAACTTGATTCACAGTTTCGCATAGTTTTTGAGATTTTGGAATCTGAGGCTGAATTATTTTTCCATATCTGACAAAATAACTTCAGGGTATGGGTTTAATATTGCGATAAATTTCAGGAACATAATTTGTCTGGTGAGAATCAGTAATTGGCTATAATCAATAATTACATTCTGCCTAATAAATAAAATTTATTTGCAAAAATTATCCTGTAATTTTTAATTCTTTTTAGGACGTAATTTGAGAGTAGTTAATGTTAATTTATCTAGGATTTTTTCTATTTCATATAGTTAAATTAATCCCAAGGAAACTTGGGATTAATATTGTTATGCTTATTGTCATTCAAAAACTTCAATTTACTTAGAAAACAGATAATGACAAATAATACTTAGGTCAGTTATTAAGTCAGACCTTTTTTTGAGTCATAATTTATGCATGCCCTTCTACTATAATATTTTAACAGCAATTTACCGAAAAAATTTAAAGTATAAAGCCTCTCCATTTATGAATAAAAATTTTTTTTAGCTTAATTCTATTCTTTTTTATAAGCTACATTCCCCACGTCAAAACGTAATATTTTAGGCTAGCCATTGAAAGCCTTGCCTGGGAATAACCATGAAGTTTATAAGTAAAAATAAATATTATAAAAACTATTGATAGTAATTATTAATCAAAGAAGCTGTCATCCACCTTCTTCCTTAAAAAATACTGTTTTAGTATGCTTTTCGTGGGAAATTTGGGTTACAAAAAGAGATAATAATTAATTATTAATTATTAATTGTTGAACACCTACAGCTTTCTAATTATTGACACCAGTTAGACAAATTTTCTAATCTGCTAAAACCATCAATTATTATCCCTAAATTTTCTAACTTTTCCAGAGATAAATATTGAATATTCTCTTTAATTATAGCAAAAATTTATGCTGAAAATTTTCTCTCCAGTTGACCTAATATTAGCCTTTACATTCACAACTTACCTGCTTCTAACCCTTGCTCTATTCCTTGTTGCCCTCCCTCTTCTCGTCCCTCTTCTCGTCCCTCCTGTCGAGCTAGTATAATTTGACCCGCACGGTCTTCTAAAAATACTTCCCCCTTGTGTACTTCCTCTAATTCTTTTCTTAATAGATTTGTCATATTAGCAATATTTAAAACTTTTTATATCTCTTCTATTTCTGCTAAATTAGTGAAAATTACTTCTAGACTTGGAGTTAATTTCACAAAATAAATCCATTTATCTGTGATGTTTTCTAGCTCATCTAATGTTTTCATTAATTTTGGTAATTAAACAAATATCATTGCTACTTCTTCATCTATATAGTCAAATGATTTCTCTTTCTCCTTAAACAAAAAATGATTAATATATTAATCTGTTTTCTCAAACATTTTAAAATCTTTAATCGTTAAAGCAATTGCTGGTTTTAATATTCGATATCCCTCTCCAGTATCTAATTAATTCCCATAAGTTTTACATAGATTATAAACTACTCGCTTTTCAAATACTGAAACGTTTAAAACTTGCATTGAAATTATCACATTCGAGCCATTATTTAAGAGAGCTTTTACATCTAGATAAATATCTTTTAAACTAATGACATCTCCCGGACTATAGGGGTCGATTATTTCTAAATCTTGAATTATTGATTTACCAGAATATATTAAAGCATTCAAAAAACTAATTAATATATCTTTACTATAAGTAGAGCCAAATATTTTTTTGAAAGCAAAGTCTATTTTTTAGCTAATAAATATCATGATTTTACTATATTAATTAGGGCAAGTATTTCCTGGAAAATCCTAGGAAGCAACAGGATATTATAGTTATTAATTTAAACACTATAAATAACTAGATTATAGGGTGTGGATATCACCTCTGTTTGTCCTATAAAAATTCCTTTTAGAGTAAACGAAGGAAATAGTTGTTTCTTAATTTTATTCACTATTATTGTTAGTTTATTTCTCAAATTATCCTTGCTATTAATTCCTTTTTTAATGAGAATGCCAAGAAAATAAAACGATATAGAACCAATAGTCCAGTACACAATAATTTGTGCTATAAAATTAAGCTTTGTATGCTTTAATAAAAAATATAATACCTGCTGAAAATTGTGCCGCTAATAGCAATTTTTAGATGAAATTATATTTCATAATAAAAATCAAATAACTTTTGTATCTTTAGTATTCTAAATCTCAACTCATTTTATACTATTTGAAAATAATTACAGCACTTTTCAAGATAGTGAGATACAGTTCAACATTAAAACATTCAACACTTCTGTAAAGATAGGTCTACCTCGTTAGTCTGAGAAACGCTATACATCTTTCTATCCCTGAACTATTCTAAAACCAACATGCTGATAAAAGTTAGGTCGGAACCAATTACGATAATATCTGAAAGCTTCTGTACCGCTAGTTATCCAACATCCTCCTAACATCATATTATGTCTACTATTAAAAAACGGAGCAGAATAATTTTCATATAGTTGATGAGTTTTATATCCTGAAAGAGGATTCAAATTATCACTTAACCATTCCCAAACATTACCCCGTAAATCATATAATCCTGATTCATTTTTTGCAGTTTCTAATAAACCAACTGGAGTTGGAGAACCAAATTTTAAATTCAAATTGTAATTATCTACCTCTACTTTTCTACCATTACCATAAGTTGCTAAATTATATTCTGCTTCACTCATTAACCTAGTATTTTTACCTCTCCAACTACAATAAGCCATTGCTTCATAATGATTGACTTCCACAGGCCAATTTAAAGGTAAATTAATTGCATCAAACATGGCTCGATATCTATATATAGATGTACCATTTTCAGGTATCCAAAATTTTGGATGTTTGATATTATTTTCATTTTTCCAATGCCAAGATTCTTGAGTCCAATAATCTTGATTTTCGTAACCACCACCCTTGACAAATTCTAAAAATTCTGCATTAGTAATTAAATATTTACTAGCAACAAAAGGTGCAACTTTAACTTGGCGATCGCCGTATTCAATATCCCAACCATAAGTAGGATCATCTTCTGGCTTACCCAGTTTAACTACTCCACCAGAAACTTCTATCATCTCATTCTCAACCACCTCACCATTAGTAGGAGCATATTGCCAATTACTAGGACGTCTTAGTTTTTCAGTCGGTAGTTGCCGAAACAACATTGAAGAAGTCTCAATATGAATACGTTGATGCTCAATACCCATCATCAATGCCCAAAGAGGATGATCTTGATGGATGGGTAGATTTAAAGGGGTTTTCTCAATTAGGCTTATAACGCTTTGATAGACTTTTTTTCGATACTGCCAAACATCTTCAAGTTGAGGCCAGTTAATGTGAGCGATCGCCTGATCTAACTCTTCTGATTTTTTTGGATCTACTCCTAACTCAAATAATCTTTCATAGTTAAAGTTGATAGGCTTTTCTAATAATCCCACGAAAACTAATTTATTGATGTAAAAAACCGCCGTATGTCCGAGATAAAAAATTAGAGGATTTCTCAAAGGATCGGGTTTTGAATAAAACGTTTCTTCTCCCACTAAACTATGCATTAAAAGATCTTCAATTTCCCAAGCATTCTTAAAATATTCAAGGATATATTGGCGAAAATCAAGGTCAGCATGACAACTATCAAGTTTTGGTGGAGTAGTAGATTTTATACTGTTCATAATTGTTATAAATAGAAAAAAATTTAATCTCTAAATTTTGCAATTTAAGATATTTAAATTCCAGATAATTATACTATTTCATGGAATTTATAGATTCATTTATTAAGATTTTTAAAATCAAAAACTTTGAGGTTCTCAGTCATTCTAGGAAATTATGTCTGAAATATTTAAAGTGAATTAGTATTAGTAAGCATTCAGGTATCAAGACTCAGCAAAAGCTTTTTTGAATTAATTAGGAAACCTACTTGTATGGATAGTTAAGGTTAGTAAATGTATTTTTAACTATAGCTAAGAATATTATTTGAGTAGAAAAAAAATAACATAACTAATTCATTATTTATAAAGCTAATAACTGAGATATGACAGTGAAGTGCTTACCATACTTTTTTATTTATTTCCTGAAGTTAAGTTTGACAAAGAATTAATCCAAACCACTTTTGAGGGTCTGTCCAAACTTTCCTAACTTTTAATCCTTTAGCTTCAAGCTCTGTTGGTAAAAGTGCTAGATTGAATTTGCGAGAAATTTCAGTTAGAATACTTTCCCCTGCCTGAAAATTAACTTTTAAATCTAGAATATCCAGAGAAAATGTTACATTTTCTTCGCAATATAGATACATTTCTATTTGACTTTTAGCTTGATTATAAATTGCTTCATGACTGAAGAAATTGAGGTCAAAATTTCCTTGAAAACGCCAATTTAAATGAGATAAAATATTCAGATTAAAAGCAGCCGTAACTCCTTGAGTATCGTTATAGGCAGATTCTAAAATTTCTTGATTTTTGTGCAAATCAATACCTAGCAAAAAATAATTTTCTGGCTGTAAACTTCTAGTAATCTGATTCAATAAATTGTCAAATTCTTGTCTAGGAAAATTACCAGCAGAACTTCCGATAAAACAAATTGTTCGTGATTTTTTAGGAGTTGATTTTAGGTAGGCTAAAGTTTGTTGGTAAGTTCCAAGTAATCCCTCAATAGTGAAATCTGGATATTTTTTTTGTAGGTCTAATACACTAGTTTTGAGTATTCCTCCACTCACATCAGTTGGTATGTATGTAAAGTAATTATCTACTTCTTGATAAGCATCTAACAATAAGCGAGTTTTAGTAGAACTGCCACTACCTAATTCCACTAGTTCACGACTACCAGTTATTTGAGCAATTTCATCAGCATATTCTTTTAAGATAGAAGTTTCTGTACGAGTCGGGTAATATTCAGGTAACTCACAGATTTGTTCAAAGAGTTTAGAACCATGATCATCGTAAAAATACTTGGGTGGCAAACTCTTGGGACTTCTACTTAATCCTCTAATCACATCTTCTCCATCATTTTTCACAGCTTGATAGCTATCATTGAGAATTTTCACAAGTTTAGGGGGCATCGTTTAATTCCTACATAGAGGTGGACACTCAATAGTTTTTTGTTGACCAAATTATGGACAAAAAAAATATAATTATAATATTATAATAGCGATAATTTTAGTATAAATTTTGTTTAAAGTAAATACACAGATAATTAGATTAATCATTCCTAGTTTAGTCTTCTTCTATCCCTAAAATAAAACCATAAAAAAATAAAATTATACCATCTAATCGAAGTCATTGTACACTCTGAATAGCATAAAAATAATAATCAAAAATAACTATTATTCAATGAAAAGTCACTATCATAAATGTTATGATAACTGATAATTAACATTTTGTAAAATTACCATAATGTCATCTTTAACAAAAGCATTAGTAGTGTTTATATGATATCCGGTTGAATACTTATAAATCAATAATTAGGGAATAAAGAGAAAGGAATAAAAGAAAAATTAAATTGTAAAAGATGAAATTATTTGTGAGCACTAATTAAGTAGAAATAATATTATAGAATATAATTATACAATAATTAATATTATAAACATATAAAATATCAAAGTTATAACTGTCTTATTGATGCGGATGCTAATTCCCGAAAATAATGCTATACTTTCTCAAAACTTCAAGAATTAAGTGATAAACAAGGTGAGCAATGTTTTTAATGGTTCTAAGCAAAGAAGGCGATTATTATTTACTCGTTCAGCCCCAGGACTTAGCTTTTTTACATGGAAGGTTCCTACCTACTCTCAAGAAGATACAGCAATACTTTTGAGATTTGATATTATACTAATCCTGATAAATATTTGCTACAAATAGCTAGGAATTTTTTTTTGCGTCAGGCGGACTAAGTCAAATAGGAATAGGTTCGATACTACTTCTTAGTTTATAACTGATATTTTTTAATTAAAGGAACACCTATTATCAAGTCTTTTTCTAGTCCTTGTTATTAGAAAACATTCTTTTTTCACCCTTGTTATTAGATGTTTTCTGGAATAAAAAATGCCTAAATTTTAGTCTAGGCAAGGAAACTATCCTGGTTCCCTAAAAATGGCTATAATAATTGGCAATGAAGAATTAATTTTTTTTTATTCAAAGCATTTATCTATATATATTTGAACCTATTTTTTGACTTATTTTTTGTGTAATTTCTATTATGTTTGTTCAAGTCAAACTGACTATTATCCAAGGAAGTCTGAGTGGCAAAGAATTTATATTTGAAGAAAGAAGTATCTGTATTATCGGTCGTCATCACAACTGTCACATAAGACTACCAAATAATGAAGAACATCGTACTATTTCTCGTTATCATTGCATACTTGACATTAATTATCCTTATGTACAAATATATGATTTTGGCAGTAAAAATGGTACTTATATTAATGGTAAAAAAATTGGAAAACTTCAAGCAAAATATAAATCTGAAGCTACGGCAAAAATGCAGTTTCCTGAATATGATTTAAAATCAGGAGACAAAATTCAATTAGGTACAACTATTTTTCAGCTAAGTATTGAAACTCAAATAGAGATTCCTCCAGAGACGATTTCTATACCTAAAATTACCCAGACAGAAACTATTGAATTATCGGCTAAATCAACAAAATCAGGAAACAATAATATCATCATTACAATTCCCAAAGGTTATAGGTTCATAAAATTACTAGATAAAGGTAGGTTGGGAGAAGTTTATTTAGTCAGAAATACATCTACTCAAAAATTAATGGTTTTCAAAACAATCTTGCCAGAAGTTGCTATCCATTCTCAGGCTATAAATCGTTTTTTAGTAGAAATAGAAAATATTAAAGCTTTAAATCATAGGAATGTTGTGAAATTGAAGGATTATAGTTATAGTGAGCAGAGATTTTTTTTGACTTTAGAATATTGTAATGGTGATAGTATTGAGGATTTGTTGGACCGTTGTGGTGATCGATTATCTATTAGTATGTCAGTCGCAATTATTATACAAGCTTTAGATGGTTTAGAATATGCTCATAATGCAGAAATTCCTTACATTCAAAAAGCAGATGGTAGTTTTGGTACAGGGAAAGGTTTAGTTCACGGGCGTATTAAACCAGCTAATATTTTTATAAGTAATATAAATAGCTCAACAGTGGTAAAAATAGCAAATTATGGAATAGCAAAAGCTTTTAATTTAGCTGGTTTTAGTAGGCAAATAATCACAAGAAACAAAGGTGAAACTTTTCGGTTTATGCCCAGGCAACAAATAATTAATTTTAAACATATAAAACCGGAAGTAGATGTTTGGGCAATGGCAGCAACTTTATATAATATGTTAACTGGTGAATATCCCCGTGATTTTGTTGGGAAAGACCCAATTTTAACTATATTGCAAACTAAACCTGTGCCAATTAGACAAAGAAATATTTATATTCCCCAATTATTAGCAGAAGTAATTGATTTAGCATTAATTGATGAGCCAGAAATTTATTTTAAAACTGCTGAAGAATTTAGACAGGCATTATTAACTAGTGATTTTAGTTGAATCAACAGGTACGTAAAATTAATTATACATTTTGTTAAGCTGAACATCTTATACGTAGATATTACATAAAACTATACTAGGATTACAATGATTGTTTAATTGCTTAGTTATATTTTAAGTAATTTCATGGGCATAAGCTGTTAACTATTTAGATTGCTTATTCTAATAACAACCAATTCAAGCAAAAACTTTGTACAGTAAAAAATTGGCTATTTTGCTAAAATTTATGATAATTCGTTGAAATGCTTAACAGCTTAGTATAATATTTTTATATATAAAATAAAAAAATATTATCAAATTGATGGATTGTAATTTTTATTAGTCAGGACTTACCCCAAAACACTATATATAGTGTATGAAAATAAGATCAATCTTTACCCTCTATTTTAGAAGATACAGCACTCCGCTACCCTCCGCGATCGCTTAACTATTTATTCAAAAAAAACTGCAGTTCTTCAAGTTAAAATTGGCTTCATTTTAATTGAATGATGTTTCAATTTAAGTTCTGCAAATATTCTGATCACAATTCGTGGCTGTTCTTTATAAAAACTTTTTCCTATTTTTACAGCAAATATTTTGAAAAAAATCCACACGCTCTATCCCACAACCAATATAATTTTTGGAGATTTTTTCTATGACAACATTAACAAAATTTTCTGGCCTGTTAATTCCTTAATTTATCCATTGAGATCTTCAATGTTGGATATATTTCGAGACTCAAAAAAGCCTGGTTTTTGATTAAAAGATTAGACAAATACCCTGCTCAAATAAAGTCCCTATGTGGCGGGTAAGATGGCCGCACCACAGAGGTTAGACTATGATTTTTGTACCTTATAGAACCCTTAAGCTGGAACTTTAACTACCTCATTAGCAGACAAACAAAAAGCTTTATGAATAGCTTGCAATGCCTTCACACCATCCTCCTCTTCTACCACACAACTAATTTTAATTTCCGAAGTGGTAATCATCAAAATATTGATTTGACTTGCTGCCAACGCCTCAAACATCTGTGCTGCTACCCCTGGATGAGAAATCATTCCGGAGCCAACTACACTCACTTTCGCGATACTACTCTCCAATACCACTTCTCCCCAACCAAAGTCAGCCGCTGTATTTGCCAAAATTTGATATGCAGTTTCTCCCTCTGGTTGAGATACAGTAAAAGCAATATCACGAGTCAAAACTCCATCCACACTGTGGCAGCGTTGAGATTGAATAATCATATCTACACTAATATTCTGCTGCGCCAACAAACCAAATATCTTGGCTGCCATTCCTGGATGATCCGGAACTTGACGCACTGCCAGTCTTGCTTGCTTTATATCCAAAGCCACCCCTCGCACTGGTGGGGGCACTTCTTCCGACTCACCAGCAGTAGAGCTACTGGAAATATCTGCAACATCCACATCAAATGCTTGACACAAAGAATTAACTGTTTTTTTACAGTCTTCTGCATCTACTACACAACTGACCTTAACCTCCGAAGTGGAAATCATTATTATATTGACTCCTGCTGCTGCCAGAGCTTCAAACATTTTGGCTGCTACTTCTGGTCGCCCGATCATTCCCGCACCCACAAGACTAACTTTGGCAATAGGTCGCTCTTCTGTTTTAACTTCTGGTTCCCCCAAACTGGGGTGAGCATTTTTTCCTAAAGCCGGCAGCATAGCATCTGCAACTGCTGCTGCTTGTTTCAATACATCTTTACTGACGGTAAACGCAATATCATTAGTATTGCTTTCGTGAATAGATTGAATAATCAAATCTACATCTATATTTTGTAGAGCAATACCAGAAAATAATTGGGCTGCCACACCAGGGCGATCCGGAAGGCGCAGCATAGAAATTCCAGCTTGGTTAGTATCATATTCTACGGCGTCTACAGGTTTAGTTAATTCTAAATCTTGCAAGGCAGGACGTTTGGGTATTGCTGAAACTACACGGGTACCTGGTGCATCGCTCCAACTTGATAAGACTACTAATGGCATTCCATAATTTCGAGCAATTTCAACAGCCCTAGGATGTAGCACTTTTGCTCCTAAGCTTGCCAACTCCAACATTTCATCACAGGTAATTTCTGACATTAACTGTGCTTCAGGTACTATGCGGGGATCAGTTGTTAAAATTCCGGGTACGTCTGTATATATTTCACACCTTTGTGCTTGGAGTGCTGCAGCTAAAGCAACTGCGGAAGTATCTGAACCACCTCTACCTAATGTTGTGATTTCCTGATGGCGAGTCTGACTAATACCTTGGAAACCTGCAACAACTACAACCTCTCCCAGTTGCAGATGTTCTTCTATCCGTTCGGTTTGAATATGTAAAATACGAGCCCGGGAATGTTGAGCTTCTGTGACTATTCCTACCTGGGCTCCAGTGAGGGAAATAGCTGGTACTCCCAACTCTTGTAAGGCCATACTCACTAGAGCGATAGTAACTTGTTCTCCTGTAGATAGTAACATATCCATTTCTCGGCGACAGGGGTTGGGGGAGATGTCGTTTGCTAGTTTGACTAGGGTATCTGTGGTTTTTCCCATCGCTGATACGACTACTACTACTGAGCGATCGCTAGCTGTTTTAGCAATACGTTGGGCCACGGCTTTAATCCTTTCCACAGACCCTACTGATGTGCCACCGTATTTTTGGACTATTAGCATATTGATTTAAGAATTAGATTTTTAACAGATAAATTGTATTAATTTTAAATTCTTGTGTTCAAATTTTTTAACTCGATTAACTATGGAGCTAAAGTTAGCTATAAATCTACAAATTGGGTATTACCTTCCAATCCTACTACTAGATTTTTTGATGACTTGTTTACCTAATTTATTCAGGCAAATACCACTAAGCGATCGCTGGCCATTTTAGTGATATTATTACTCAGAATAGCTAACTTGAAATAGATTTTCCCTAAAGTAACTATTCTCAATTTTCCTATTGTCGATGCTCATGTCCATTTGTGGAACCTTCAACAATTTGACTATTTGTGGTTGAAGAATTGTCCACCACTCCAGCATCCTTTTCTTGTGCCTGATTTTCAAAACGCCTGTAATCCAGTTATAGTCGATACAATGGTTTTTGTTGAATGTGAAATTAATCTTTCCCAAAGGATAGATAAAACAAATTGGGTAGCTTCATTAGCATCCGAAAATTCTATTATTCAAAGAATTGTAGTTTTCTGTGGTTTGGAAAAAGGTCAACAGATTAGATCTACCACTCGAAAAATTATCTGCCATTCCAAAGGCTAAGGGGGTTCGACGACTTATTCAAGAAGAAGATTTAGAATTTTATTTAAATCCCAATTTTATTCAGGGACTCCAGTTATTGCCTGAATTTGATTTGAGTTTTAATATTTGCATTTACCACAAGCACCTGGAGAATATCATCAAAATGGTGTAGAAATGTCCCAAAGTATTCTTTATGCTTAACCATATTGGTAAACCAAATATTAAAGACCAGTTGTTTGAACCCTGGAAATTACAAATTCAGGAACTAGCAGCATTTCCCAATATTTATTGTAAGATATCGGGACTAGTAACTGAAGCAGATCATCAAAACTGGACTGAAAAACAGTTAAAACCTTATATAGATTGGACAATCACTTGTTTCGGCTGGGATCGAGTTCTCTGTGGTAGTGATTGGCCCGTGTTTCAACTTGCTACCGAGTATCCTCGTTAGGTAGAAGTATTAGAATTAGCTATTCATGAATGTACTCCAGAACAAAAGCGTAAACTGTTTCGAGAAAATGCATTACACTTTTACCGACTAAATTAAACATTTCCAAAAAATACTAAGTTTTAAATGGTAGGATAAGGATTTGATAATCTTTTCGTGCTTTAGGTAAGATATCTACTGTCTAGTAGATCTATTTATTGTTGTAGATTACCAAGCTTTTATCATTATTAATACCTTGAAAATCAAACCCTACTTCATTGAATGATTTCTGATAAGTATCCAACTTAAACAAGATAATAGTTACTTTTTCTTGAGCTAAAAATTCAGCCTTTTCTTAAGGCAATAGCTTTTTTTTACGATATCAATTCCAAACTTTTGTATATTTCAAAAAATGAACCTCCTTTTCGTAAATGACCAACTAAATTTTTGAGTTATTAATAGTTAGTTTCAACATCAGGAATATGACTGACTAACTCTAAGCGATCGCCACAACTAACAAATAGCCAAACTCCTCAATTTGATATAGCAACATCAAAAGTTGTATTTAGTTCCATTGTTAGAGCATCAGCTACAATTAACTTAGCTTTATTTCCCAAACATTTTTTAGTAATTTACATAAACGATAGTGTAATATCAACCCCCGTAAACTCACAAGTATTGTCAAGTTTCATGTACTTTTCTGCAAGTAATCCCGTTCCTACTCCTAGTTCAAAATATGACAATTATTACCTACAATTAAGTATCTTAGTTTAGCTCTATCATCATAGTTATAGTAACCATAAATCATCAATCAATACTAATAATTAGTAATTATTTTATATTGATTAACCATTTTTTTAATTAAATTTATTACCCAAATTTTTAGCTTTATTTCCCAAACATTTTTTAGTAATTTACAGAAACCATAGTGTAATATCAACCCCCGTAAACTCACAAGTATTGTCAAGTTTCATGTACTTTTCTGCAAGTAATCCCGTTCCTACTCCTAGTTCAAAATATGACAATTATTACCTACAATTAAGTATATTAGTTTAGCTCTATCATCATAGTTATAGTAACCATAAATCATCAATCAATACTAATAATTAGTAATTATTTTATATTGATTAACCATTTTTTTAATTAAATTTATTACCCAAATTTTTAGATTTAATCATATCAAAAAAAACCATTTTTTTAAAAAAAATTATATTAGTTAATTTTGAGAAATTATTTTTATTATTTATGAGCATTTTTTACGAATTGTTTATAAATTTACCATAAATTTTTAGCCTTAGCACCAGCATTTATAATCCTCAACCTTTGATTTAATCTCTGAGTTTAATAAACTGAAAAATACAATTTATTATTACCTTACTTTTCTATGAATAAAAATCATAACTATTCAGGAATTTGCCATAAATTTTCAGCTTCAGTACCAGCAGTTTTCATCCTCAATTTTTGACTTAATCTCTGAGTTTGAGAAACTGAAAAATGTGACCTCCAATCTCCCACCTTTCCTTGACGAATAAATGGAGTCATATTAACAGGACGTTGACTAGACCAACGACTTTGATTTTGGCTCATACTAGTAAAACTTGTATGATGAAGAATGCTTTCTAGAATTTGTAGATTTTCGATTTTTTCTAGATAATTATCACCTAAAAATTTTGCCATAGCAATAATATTCATTTTCGGGTCATTTTTCATAGATTCATAAGTTAGAAACAGAACATTTTGATCATTTTTATGTTGAACCCAAGAAAGCAAATGATCGAAGTAATCTCCCCAGTCTACTTCTCCAGTAATAAAACATTCAAAAAAATCATCAAATGTACCTTCAGCAAAATCATAATGTTTGATAAATCCTTGAGTATGATAATAAAAAGAAACAGCACAGTCAAAAGGATTACGAGCTACATAAATGTATTTTGTATCAGGATTATAGGGAGTTAAATTATAAGTTAAATGAGTTTTTATAAAACGAGGTTTCGATAAATATTTAACAAAATCACCTCCGACTTCTTCCAAATGAGGAACTTCTAAATTAATATTTTTATCTAAAGGTAATGGTTTTCCATCGTGGGATAACATCCAAATAATATGTTGAGTCCAAGTTGTTCCGCATTTAGGATAAGTAACAATAAAAGTATCTTTTTCTTGAGCTTGATATGTAATTCCAGAGTCAAAATTTTCTGGAGTAAATCCCATTGGTAAGCGAAAATTTTTGTGTAGTTTATAGCTTGGTTTTATACTTTTTTTCATCAAAGCAAGCTCCTGTTTATAACAAATTTACTAGTAGTTTACAAAGCATTTTTTTGATCATATTTTGACTATAAATTTATAATTGTAGTTCAAGTCAGAATAACTTAATAGAAGTAAATATGCAATCCATAACTTTGGAAAAATTACTTTATGAAAGGCTGGAAAAGAACTTTTATGAGTATAAAACCCAAGCCCATCGTAATTGGAAACAACTTTTAAATACACAATTAGAAACTATTGAAAGTCGAGCAATGAAAAATTTATTGCTGGAAAAGAACTTTTATCAGTATAAAACCCAAGCCCATCGTAATTGGAAACAACCTTTAAATACACAATTAGAAACTATTGAAAGTCGAGCAATGAAAAATTTATTGCAGGTTTAGCAAAAATCAAAAATTTGATTCAAGATATTCCTAATATTAATCATCTTTCAGACTTTTTACAAGAACAAATTGGATAGCAATTATGGCCAGTTATAGGATTATTAGAAGCAGACACATTTTTTTATCTGCTTTCTCATCGTTATTTTGCCATAGCAACTTTTATCAGATCGGATACTGATATTAATTTTTCTCGACTTCTCAATCTTTGGCATGATATTTTTGGTCATCTTCCCTTACTTTTTTTCCTAATTTATTCTAACTTTTTAAAATATTTAGGCAATCAATATATAATTAGAAAAAATGTTAATGACCAAGATATACAACATGAAATAGCTAGACTTTTTTAGTATACAATTGAAGCTAGTGTTTGCTATGAAAAAGGGAAACTTCAAGTATATGGAGCCAGTCAACTTTCTAGTATTCAATAAATAAGATATGCCTTGAGCGATCGCCCGATTAGATATCCGTTTAAATTAGAGAAATTGATAAATTATCCTGTAAAAACTGAGCAAGTACAAGATAGGCTATTTGAGATTCCTTCCTTTGAATATGAAAGAGTAATTCAAGATAATTTTGAAAATTATATTCAATCTAATTAAAATATTGAAAATATAGAGAAAATCATCATTATAATTATTTATTATTTCTATGTTCCATCCTGATCCAGAATTGTTTGAAAATCCCAGAAATTATTATCTTAATCCCTGGATTTTTGGTATCTTAATTATTGTTGTTGTTTTCCTATTTATAATTATGTATTCTCTAGAATATCAATCCAAATTTTTAACAGACCCATTTCTCCAAGTTCCCACAAAAAATTCCATACAAGTTGTTTGGTTTACTGAATTTCCTGGCAAACGTAATCTTGTTGTTTATGGTGAAAACTTGAATCAAGTTGTTGAAGCAAATACTACTAAACTTAGTCGTACTCGTGAAGACCAAGATTCTTTTGTCGGAAAACAAACAGAAAAAGGCTTAATTTATCAACAACCTATTGTACGAAATATCTGGCGACATGAAGCCAAAGTTATTGGTTTAACTCCTAATAATTATGTGCCATACCGAGTTATTAGTGAAAGAGAAAATGGGGAAAATATAAAAAGTAAAATTTTTCATCTTGCTCCTAAACCAACCCCAGGTACACCTTTAAAAATTCTCCTAACTTCCGATCATCAATTAAAACCAATGAGTTCAGCAAATCTCCAAAAAGTAACAGAAACTTTTGATAAATTAGACGCTATTTTTTTTGCTGGAGATTTAGTTAATATTCCCGACCGTGCCTCAGAATGGTTTGACGATAATCGAGGAAATGCTTTTTTTCCAAATCTCCAAGGTAGGGCAAATTATGAATTAGAAAAAAATGGCAAAAAAACTATTTATAAAGGTGGTAAATTAATCCAAAATATGCCTCTATTTCCAGCAATTGGAAACCATGAAGTTATGGGAATATTTTCCATGGAAACTTCTTTGAACTATCAATTTAGTCAGTCATATCCCAGGCAAGCTGCCAAAGATTTATATAAACAAAACCCACAAAAATTTCAAAATATTAGCCCTGATACCTGGCTAAAAAATAATTCTTTTAATACAGAAACTTACCAAGAAATTTTTAGTCTGCCTCAAAATAGTTCAGAGAAAAAAAATTATTATGCCCTGACTTTTGGTGATATATATTTAGTAGCTTTATATATCACAAATATGTGGCGAGTGCCCCATTTAAAGGATAATGCTAGAGGCAAATATCGGGAAAGAAAACAGGATTTTAATAATCCCGCTGAATGGGGTTACGGTCAGCATATTTTTGAACCTATTATTAAAGGTAGCGAACAATATAATTGGCTAGAAAAAGAACTAGCAAGTCAGGAATTTAAACAAGCAAAATATAAAATAGTTATGTTTCATCATCCGCCTCATTCTCTTGGCGAAAATATTATTCCTGCTTATACTAATCCTATCCAATATATTGACAGAGATAAAAATGGTAAAATTACCATGATTCGTTATGAATATCCCCAACAAAACGACTATATTATTCGAGATGTTTTACCATTATTAGAAACTGCTGGTGTACAGTTAGTATTTTACGGGCATTCTCATCTTTGGAATCGTTTTATTAGTCCTGGTGGAATGCATTTTCTAGAAACATCAAATGTGGGTAATAGTTATGGAGCTTATTTAGGAAATACAAAGCGCAATATTCCTCTAAATTATCAGGAAAAATATCCTGAAGTTGGTAATCCTAATGGTTTAGAAGCAATAATTCCAACTATTGCTCCTTTACTAGATGAAAATGGTAGAAATCAGGCTTTTATTGCTAGTAATGATATTACAGCTTTTAGTATTTTTGACACAGAGACAGGAAAAGTTAGTAGTTACTATTTTGACACTAGAAAACCTAATTCTGACGTCGTAAAATTTGATGAATTTCAGCTTCAAAAATAAATATAAATTCAGTTTGTCAGACATTTTTTAATTCCAAAAATCAGCTAAATTAACTTTAACAAAACTAGCTAAAGCACAACTAAAAACACGATAAAGAATGGCAAAAGTAACTAATTTATAAAAATTTTTTGCTTTTGCCATTCTATAGCAGCAGTAGTAGGGCATCCTAAATTTCCTTGCTACAACTAACTCAGCTAATTATAAGTTTAATAATTTACTAGCTAGTAACATAAAAAGCAAATGAACAGTCAAAATTACCCCAGGAAAAATAAATACAACTAGTGCAAATTCTATAACTTTCCAGATATTAGCACTAGCTCCAATTACAGCAAAAAAATATCTGCATTAACAAAGCACTAATTTAATCTGCTACTCTTGATTTTTAGAAATATTTTGAAAACTTTGTGGCTAGAGAAACTAAAAAAGATAGATGAATTAAATTGTTACCTTACAAATGCCTAATAAACTAGCAAAACTAACATAATATTATACCTAAATCCCACTAATAGCTAATTCTTAACTTATCTAAGTAATCGTGCCAAATTCATTAAACACCTATAAAAACTAAATTATTAGTATTCTTATGAGTTCAACTAATTACAGTTCGCTGAAAAAAACTCAACCCATTTACTTAAATATTACTAAGAGCTTTTGTTGTGGAAAAAATGTGCAATAATATTGCAATAATTTGCTCAAAATAGAAGATATTAAAGTATTAGAGGGACAACAATTGAAACAAAATACTTCCGACTACATACTCTGTAATTCCCATTTATCCGTGCAGCTCCAATTAGATCGTGTCTCCTTGCATTCTCCCCCTCACCTATAAACCTATTCATTAAGTCCTAATTAGCTTATATAAATAATAATGCAACTTCACTTCTATAACCGATAATTATTGTGTTAGTAACTCATAACAATTCCTTTCATTTTATTTTATAAAGCTTGTATCTTAAAGCAAATTATTACCAACAAAAATTTGTTTTACCCGTTTCCGATAAAGTCAAGTAAATAACAATATAAAAAACTAGGTTATAGTCAAATTATCTACTGTTGTTACTGTACCTAAAAAATATCGCACAATCTAAATTTAATTCAATAATTGGAGCAGTATAAAAAAACTATATATCCACCTATATAAGTAGTCAATAAAGTTCCAACTAATTTCCTATATAACTCACTTCTATTAGTCAAAAAACATGGTAGTTTACTAGAAAAAAAATTTCAAATAATATAAAAATAATAAATTAAAACTTGCCCAGATTCACATGGAAATTAAAGTAGAGAAATAGAAATAGAAAGAAAACCATAAAAGAGCAAACTATATTATCAGCAGGAACATCAATCAGTCTAATTCTTAAATTAGACAGAAAAAATGTTACTATCATAGTTATGACGGCACCAAAGTTACTTGCGCCTCACCTTTTTTGTTCTTCTCAAAAATCAATAGTTACTGCCGAGAGAAGAATTGCTCCAATAGTGAAACTTTGCTCAGGTTGAATCAACTATTTGTCTAAACATATTAAAAATTGTTTTTTAGGGATAATCACAAAATTTGACAAAAATATCTTAGTAAATATAATAGATATCTCCAAAAAATATATAATTTCTGGCATTTTTAGATACAAAGCAACTAGCAATATATCTTTATTAAAATATAAAATTACGGTTTTTAATTAAAATTAAAATTGCCAAAATAATCATCAATCTTTATAATTTTATATTCTGCATTTTAAGCAAAACTTAATTATGAATCTAAATAAAATAGAATCAAAAAAAGCTCTTTTATTAGTAAATTTTCATGCCAGAAAAGCTAAAAAAAATCTACATTTAGCCTTAACTTACTTACAAAATTTTGGGCTAGAAATTATCTACAAAAAAGTTGAATTTCCCCAAGATTTTAACTATTTTATTCAAAGCTATAAAAATCAGGTAAATCTGATAATTATCGGTGGTGGGGATGGCACATTAAATTTAGCCATAGATGCTCTGGTTAAAACAGGTTTACCTTTGGGAATTTTACCATTAGGAACAGCTAATGATTTAGCCAGAACTTTAGGAATTCCTATTTCTTTATTTGAAGCTTGTCGAGTGATCGCTACTGGTAAAAAACGTTATATAGACTTAGGCTTAGTCAATGGTAAATATTTTTTCAATGTTGCTAGTATTGGATTAAGTGTAGATATTACTAATCATTTAACGAAAGAAGCAAAGCTTCGGTGGGGTGTACTAGCTTATGCTATTGCTGCCATTAAAATGATTTTACAAAGTCACCCTTTTACAGCAGAAATTAGTTGTAATGGTGAATCAAGAATAGTTAAGACTTTACAAGTTGCCGTAGGAAATGGCAGACATTATGGAGGTGGAATGACTATCGCTCATGATGCTACAATTGACAACCAAAGGCTAGATTTATATAGCTTAGAAGTGAAATATTGTTGGCAATTTGTTGGTATTTTACCTTCTATATGGCAAGGAAAATATCAAGAAAGCTTTGGTTTTCGTTCTTTATCTGCTTCTTTTATTAATGTTTATACTCGGAAACCTCGTCCTATTAATACTGATGGAGAAATTGTCACTTATACTCCGGCTTATTTTCAAATAGTTCCTTTAGCTTTAGCAGTTATAGTGCCGAAGAAATTAACAATTGAAAAGGAAAAACTTAAACCTGTAATTGATTAAAATCAGGAATTAATATAAATGGGTAAACAAAATAAATGATACTTATCAAGAAACTGAAATCTAATCTATGTATAAACATCGTACTTTTTCAATAATTTTGTGTAGTTGCGCGCCAAGGTTAATGACAACTTATATTTATTTTTTTGCTTGTTCTCTGCTGCCTATCTTCCCTACTCTCTAATTCCTACTCCCTAGTTCTTAAAATCTTAAAAATGACAGAAAATTTAATTATTCCTATCCATGAAACATTCCAAAAAACTATTCAAGGAGAAGGTTATTGGGCAGGTACACCAGTAGATTTTATTCGTCTTGCAGGTTGCCCAGTAGGTTGTCATTATTGTGATACTGGTTATGCAGATGGAGGCATTAGTTTACCTCGTCAAATTCAAACTTTGGATAAGTTAATTAATGAGTTATTTTCTCCTAGAGTTGTTATTTCTGGTGGCGAACCTTTTATTCATAAACAACTACCAGCTTTAATAAACAGAATAGAAGCGACAGGTAGACAAGTTTCTATTGAAACCTCCGGTTGCTACTGGCAAAATATTTCCCCTAACGCTTGGGTAACTCTTAGCCCTAAAGAACACATTAGTCATAAATATCCAATTGTCCCGTCAATGTGGACAAGAGCTTCAGAAATCAAATTGGTTATAGAAACAGGTAAAGAATTAGAATTTTATAGTAAGATTTTATTATTAAAGAATCAGACTCCTGTTTTCTTACAACCAGAGTGGTATAACCGTGATTTCACTCTACCATTAGTCCAAAAATTACTTCAGGAATATCCTCATTGCCGACTATCTATACAATTACACAAATATTTAGGCATAAAATAATTAAATAATCATGAGCATGAGACTGAAAAAATGGTATAATTAGAAAATGCTGCCTATTGGGACAATAGACAGCGATTTTAGAACTGTAGATGAAAGATACGCCCTGAATAGTTAAATGAAAATTAGATGCCCTTGATGGACAACTCCTAGATGGACTAGTTACCTGATGGCTTAACTCCCTAATTGTTTTAATTGTTAATAATTAAGAGCCCAAATAGTAGGACTTTAGAAGAAGATAAATGATACGACTACTAACACCTCACTTTGTGGTTTTTGTAATCCATCAGGTTGTGCCTATGCTTCTTATATAATTACAGACTCATTCTTTAGAATACAAGAGGTCTTTTGCAAAAACCCAGTTTTTACTGATGATGAAAAGTTAGTATTGATTTTGGGGGAGATTTCTTCGGGCCACTCTTGATACCTACTTCTGAAAACCTGAGAAATTACAGGAAATTTAATCGGTCTCCACCATGAAACATACCCAAAAACTATAGGTTATTAGGCAGGTACAGCAGCAGATTTTATTCCTCTTGCAGGTGGCCTAGTCGTAGGTGCTCTGACCCATGATACTAGCGTATGTTGATAGAGCTATGAGTAGAAGAGGTCAACCTCAAACTTTCAAACCTTATAGACCGATAGACAAGTAATAATTGAAACCAACTGTTGCTACTGGCAAAATATTTCCCCTAACCCTTGGGTAACTCTTAGCCCTAAAGAACACATTAGTCATAAATATCCAATTGTCTCATCAGTGTGGACAAGAGCTTCAAAAATCAAATTGGTTATAGAAACAGGTAAAGAATTAGAATTTTATAGTAAGATTTTATTAGTAAAGAATAAGACTCCTGTTTTCCTACAACCAGAGTCGTATAACCGTGATTTCACTCTACCATTAGTCCAAAAATTACTTCGGGAATATTCTCATTGCCGACTATCTATACAATTACATAAATATTTAGGCATAAAATAATTAAATAATCATGAGCATGAGACTGAAAAAATGGTATAATTAGAAAATGCTGTCTATTGGGACAATAGACAGCGATTTTAGAACTGCAGATGAAAGATACGCCCTGAATAGTTAAATGAAAATTAGATGCCCTTGATGGACAACTCCTAGATGGACTAGTTACCTGATGGCTTAACTCCCTAATTGTTTTAATTGTTAATAATTAAGAGCCCAAATAGTAGGACTTTAGAAGAAGATAAATGATACGACTACTAACACCTCACTTTGTGGTTTTTGTAATCCATCAGGTTGTGCCTATGCTTCTTATATAATTACAGACTCATTCTTTAGAATACAAGAGGTCTTTTGCAAAAACCCAGTTTTTACTGATGATGAAAAGTTAGTATTGATTTTGGGGGAGATTTCTTCGGGCCACTCTTGATACCTACTTCTGAAAACCTGAGAAATTACAGGAAATTTAATCGGTCTCCACCATGAAACATACCCAAAAACTATAGGTTATTAGGCAGGTACAGCAGCAGATTTTATTCCTCTTGCAGGTGGCCTAGTCGTAGGTGCTCTGACCCATGATACTAGCGTATGTTGATAGAGCTATGAGTAGAAGAGGTCAACCTCAAACTTTCAAACCTTATAGACCGATAGACAAGTAATAATTGAAACCAACTGTTGCTACTGGCAAAATATTTCCCCTAACCCTTGGGTAACTCTTAGCCCTAAAGAACACATTAGTCATAAATATCCAATTGTCTCATCAGTGTGGACAAGAGCTTCAAAAATCAAATTGGTTATAGAAACAGGTAAAGAATTAGAATTTTATAGTAAGATTTTATTAGTAAAGAATAAGACTCCTGTTTTCCTACAACCAGAGTCGTATAACCGTGATTTCACTCTACCATTAGTCCAAAAATTACTTCGGGAATATTCTCATTGCCGACTATCTATACAATTACATAAATATTTAGGCATAAAATAATTAAATAATCATGAGCATGAGACTGAAAAAATGGTATAATTAGAAAATGCTGTCTATTGGGACAATAGACAGCGATTTTAGAACTGCAGATGAAAGATACGCCCTGAATAGTTAAATGAAAATTAGATGCCCTTGATGGACAACTCCTAGATGGACTAGTTACCTGATGGCTTAACTCCCTAATTGTTTTAATTGTTAATAATTAAGAGCCCAAATAGTAGGACTTTAGAAGAAGATAAATGATACGACTACTAACACCTCACTTTGTGGTTTTTGTAATCCATCAGGTTGTGCCTATGCTTCTTATATAATTACAGACTCATTCTTTAGAATACAAGAGGTCTTTTGCAAAAACCCAGTTTTTACTGATGATGAAAAGTTAGTATTGATTTTGGGGGAGATTTCTTCGGGCCACTCTTGATACCTACTTCTGAAAACCTGAGAAATTACAGGAAATTTAATCGGTCTCTACCATGAAACATACCCAAAAACTATAGGTTATTAGGCAGGTACAGCAGCAGATTTTATTCCTCTTGCAGGTGGCCTAGTAGTAGGTAGTCTGACCCATGATACTAGCGTATGTTGATAGAGCTATGAGTAGAAGAGGTCAACCTCAAACTTTCAAACCTTATAGACCGATAGACAAGTAATAATTGAAACCAACTGTTGCTACTAGCAAAATATTTCCCCTAACCCTTGGGTAACTCTTAGCCCTAAAGAACACATTAGTCATAAATATCCAATTGTCTCATCAGTGTGGACAAGAGCTTCAAAAATCAAATTGGTTATAGAAACAGGTAAAGAATTAGAATTTTATAGTAAGATTTTATTAGTAAAGAATAAGACTCCTGTTTTCCTACAACCAGAGTCGTATAACCGTGATTTCACTCTACCATTAGTCCAAAAATTACTTCGGGAATATTCTCATTGCCGACTATCTATACAATTACATAAATATTTAGGCATAAAATAATTAAATAATCATGAGCATGAGACTGAAAAAATGGTATAATTAGAAAATGCTGTCTATTGGGACAATAGACAGCGATTTTAGAACTGCAGATGAAAGATACGCCCTGAATAGTTAAATGAAAATTAGATGCCCTTGATGGACAACTCCTAGATGGACTAGTTACCTGATGGCTTAACTCCCTAATTGTTTTAATTGTTAATAATTAAGAGCCCAAATAGTAGGACTTTAGAAGAAGATAAATGATACGACTACTAACACCTCACTTTGTGGTTTTTGTAATCCATCAGGTTGTGCCTATGCTTCTTATATAATTACAGACTCATTCTTTAGAATACAAGAGGTCTTTTGCAAAAACCCAGTTTTTACTGATGATGAAAAGTTAGTATTGATTTTGGGGAATATTTCTTCGGGCCACTCTTTATCCTTACTTCTGAAAACCTGAGAAATTACAGGAAATTTAATCGGTCTCTACCATGAAACATACCCAAAAACTATAGGTTATTAGGCAAGTACAGCAGCAGATTTTATTCCTCTTGCAGGTGGCCTAGTAGTAGGTGCTCTGACCCATGATACTAGCGTATGTTGATAGAGCTATGAGTAGAAGAGGTCAACCTCAAACTTTCAAACCTTATAGACCAATAGACAAGTAATAATTGAAACCAACTGTTGCTACTGGCAAAATATTTCCCCTAACCCTTGGGTAACTCTTAGCCCTAAAGAACACATTAGTCATAAATATCCAATTGTCCCGTCAATGTGGACAAGAGCTTCAAAAATCAAATTGGTTATAGAAACAGGTAAAGAATTAGAATTTTATAGTAAGATTTTATTAGTAAAGAATAAGACTCCTGTTTTCCTACAACCAGAGTCGTATAACCGTGATTTCACTCTACCATTAGTCCAAAAATTACTTCAGGAATATTCTCATTGCCGACTATCTATACAATTACATAAATATTTAGGCATAAAATAATTAAATAATCATGAGCATGAGACTGAAAAAATGGTATAATTAGAAAATGCTGTCTATTGGGACAATAGACAGCGATTTTAGAACTGCAGATGAAAGATACGCCCTGAATAGTTAAATGAAAATTAGATGCCCTTGATGGACAACTCCTAGATGGACTAGTTACCTGATGGCTTAACTCCCTAATTGTTTTAATTGTTAATAATTAAGAGCCCAAATAGTAGGACTTTAGAAGAAGATAAATGATACGACTACTAACACCTCACTTTGTGGTTTTTGTAATCCATCAGGTTGTGCCTATGCTTCTTATATAATTACAGACTCATTCTTTAGAATACAAGAGGTCTTTTGCAAAAACCCAGTTTTTACTGATGATGAAAAGTTAGTATTGATTTTGGGGGAGATTTCTTCGGGCCACTCTTGATACCTACTTCTGAAAACCTGAGAAATTACAGGAAATTTAATCGGTCTCTACCATGAAACATGCCCAAAAACTATAGGTTATTAGGCAAGTACAGCAGCAGATTTTATTCCTCTTGCAGGTGGCCTAGTCGTAGGTGCTCTGACCCATGATACTAGCGTATGTTGATAGAGCTATGAGTAGAAGAGGTCAACTTGTCCCGTCAATGTGGACAAGAGCTTCAGAAATCAAATTGGTTATAGAAACAGGTAAAGAATTAGAATTTTATAGTAAGATTTTATTAGTAAAGAATCAGACTCCTGTTTTCCTACAACCAGAGTCGTATAACCGTGATTTCACTCTACCATTAGTCCAAAAATTACTTCGGGAATATTCTCATTGCCGACTATCTATACAATTACATAAATATTTAGGCATAAAATAATTAAATAATCATGAGCATGAGACTGAAAAAATGGTATAATTAGAAAATGCTGTCTATTGGGACAATAGACAGCGATTTTAGAACTGCAGATGAAAGATACGCCCTGAATAGTTAAATGAAAATTAGATGCCCTTGATGGACAACTCCTAGATGGACTAGTTACCTGATGGCTTAACTCCCTAATTGTTTTAATTGTTAATAATTAAGAGCCCAAATAGTAGGACTTTAGAAGAAGATAAATGATACGACTACTAACACCTCACTTTGTGGTTTTTGTAATCCATCAGGTTGTGCCTATGCTTATTATATAATTACAGACTCATTCTTTAGAATACAAGAGGTCTTTTGCAAAAACCCAGTTTTTACTGATGATGAAAAGTTAGTATTGATTTTGGGGGAGATTTCTTCGGGCCACTCTTGAGCCCTACTTCTGAAAACCTGAGAAATTACAGGAAATTTAATCGGTCTCCACCATGAAACATACCCAAAAACTATAGGTTATTAGGCAAGTACAGCAGCAGATTTTATTCCTCTTGCAGGTGGCCTAGTCGTAGGTGCTCTGACCCATGATACTAGCGTATGTTGATAGAGCTATGAGTAGAAGAGGTCAACCTCAAACTTTCAAACCTTATAGACCGATAGACAAGTAATAATTGAAACCAACTGTTGCTACTGGCAAAATATTTCCCCTAACCCTTGGGTAACTCTTAGCCCTAAAGAACACATTAGTCATAAATATCCAATTGTCCCGTCAATGTGGACAAGAGCTTCAAAAATCAAATTGGTTATAGAAACAGGTAAAGAATTAGAATTTTATAGTAAGATTTTATTAGTAAAGAATAAGACTCCTGTTTTCCTATAAGCAGAGTAGTATAATTATGATCTAACTTTACCATTAGTCCAACAATTACTTCAGGAATATCCTCATTGCCGACTATTTATACAATTACATAAATATTTGGGTATGACATAATTACAATCAATCTGAGTATTAAGTTCAGGAATTGGTATCATAAAAAAAATACTGCCTATTGAAAGAATAGACAGCGATTTTAGAACTGCAGATGAAAGATACGCCCTGATAGTTAGATGAAAAGTAGATGCCCCTGATGGACAACTCCTAGATGGACTAGTTACCTGATGGCTTAACTCCCTAATGGTTTATAATCCACATCCCAAATATTAGGATTTAGGAGAATATAGTGATAAGACTACTAATACCTCAATTCCAGTTTTTTGTAATCCATCAGGTTGTGCCTATGTTTCTTATATAATTACAGACTGATTCTTTGGAATACAAGAGGGCTTTTGCAAAAACCCATTTTTTACAGGTGGCAAAAGCATTAGTGGTTAATTCCAAGCACTAGACAGGGTTCATCTACTACCATGAAACAGAATATTATCGCTTTCGGATTAATAGCCTCCGCAGGCTTAACATTTGGCCAAATGCCAAAGGCTACTACCTGGAACTTAGGGCTATCTTATGGGACAACGATTGAAGAGAGTCAAATATTAATTAGTGATAAACCACCTTACGAAGGAAATGATGAAGATGGAAACGCAGAGGTCATAGAGACAAATCCATAAATATACACCGAAAGTATAAATAAATTCCGGGAGAATCGTTCATACAGATTAAACTAGATTTAGAATTTGGTAGAACTCTCTCTGACCGATTAGAGTTCTACCTTCGATTATTCTAGTAATATGTTCTGATTAGTATTATTGACCAAAATAATGGATACAACAACTACTACACGCAGAAAAAGGCTTATTACGAGAACTGCAGAAAGAAGACAAGCAACTCCGAAAGAGAAACAGTTAATCCATTTGTTAGCTAATCTTGGATGTAGTTGTGCCAGATATGCCTTTCAACACGCTACTAGCAAAGGGAAAATACCTCCTGAAGAGCGAAAACATTTGGCAGAGTGGCACTTTCTTCGGTTACAGCAAATTAGGAGAGTAGAAAGAAGCTTGGAGCCTGTAGCTCAACTTAAGCGTGTTTATTATCGCTCTCAGCTTAGTCCAAGATCCCTCAAGTCTTTAAAACTTTTGTGGGTTGAGGATGATAAACAAAGAGTCAAACGACTTGACCCTGAATTGGACGAACTCTTAAGTTTCAATCTTAATTTAGGAGATACCCTTAAACAGATATTTCACACTATTGAATCAAGGGAAAGGGTATTCTCAAGAACTCCTATACAAGGGGTAGGGGTAGTGCCATTATGGGTTGATGAGTGGGAAGAGTCTGAGTACGATATTAATTTTTTTCCTCCTTCTTTCCCAGATTGGGCTCAAATTGTGGATGACTAAGTATGAAATCTACATGGCTTGACTTAGAAGGTTTGGGTAGGGAAACTAATAGTTTCTATCATCCAAAACTTACCATAATTGCTGTCATATTCATGAAGAATTAAAGTCAAAGGACTGTACTTTCAACTGTCCTCCGACAGTAGAATAATTATAGACTAGGACTTAAATGTGACAATTATGTTATCCCAATATGGATTCGTCAATGTTAGAACTAGGGTGGGCTGCACCCGCCGAATTTATGCTTGTAAACTGTTTGGAGCCAACTCCCCGGTTTGAAGCAGAAAATAAAATATTACCCACCTTTATTACTTCCCTGGAGAGGAGTATTAGGGGTGGGTTAAGTTTTACCTAACAAGGCCTGAATTCTGTGGACTGTGTACTGTAGATTTTAATAATCCCGATTTCAGGGATTTCAAAATTTACAAAAATTCAGCTTTTTCAATGAAATTTAAAATAGAGAGATTTGGCGCTTTGCTTATGACACATAATTTAGTAAGCCTTTAAAAATGTTGACAAATTTGGATGATTTTGTGAAATTTTCATTTGTTCGATAAATGATTATTACTTTTATTTAGGAGATAATTTCCTACCTGGCTTTTTCCTTTGATCACAGATAATACCAGATTCTAGCCAAGACCTTATGTGCCCTCTTCAACTGTGTTAATTTTATCTTGTAAGTGTTCGACCGATATTTCTCGAAGCTTTCTATTCCTAAATAAATCCTCAGAGTTACAGGTTTCCCCTACTGAACATACCCAGAACACGATGCTCTGGTAATGTTTAATTATTTTCTCAGATTTGATATAACTCCTAACTCCTCTCTTGGTTATTTATAACTATTAAACCGAGCATGATATTAATCATAATTCAGATTTAGTTAATTATTCAATTCTGCAAGAGCTATTGCTATTCCTGTTTTTAACTGTGAGTTAAGGCTTGCTTGTGCAGATAAAAAAATAAGTCTTTGATATGCTTTTTCTGAATCTAATTGTTTCATCGCTGCTACAGAATGAAGTCTAACACTATTATCTTCATCTTCTAATAATTGAATTAGAGATTCTAAAGCATGAATATTTCCTAAGTATCCCAGAGCTAAAGCCAAAGATTTTTTCACACAAATATTTTCTAGATTAGAGTTATGACTGGTAATAAATTCAATTAAAATATCTGTTGCTTGAAGTTTTAATTCAGGTTTTTCTAACTTACCCAATGCCGTGATAATTTCATTAACAATTTGTGCCATATCATAATCTTCAACTAAGAAATTATACTCTAGTAAATTTTGCAAATATTCTAAGGATACTTGAGTTTCAATTCTACCTAAAGCACGCACTGCATCTATCTTTAAAAATATTGGCACTGTGGCAGTTTTTAATAGTTCATATAAAGCTGTTGCTGCTAAATTGGTACCAATTTTTCCCAGAGCGATCGCTGCTTGTTGAGAAACTTCAACATCCATATCCCATAGTAAGGGTTGTAGTAACTTCACCAAACCTAATTCTTGGTGTAAATTAGCATAACTAGCTAAACTAATCACTGCTGTTTTTCTAACTTTTGCCACTCTATCTTTTAAAGCCGAAATTAATACAATAGGAATGCGTGAGTCACAATAATTATTCAAAGCAGAAATTCCCATGATTCTCACTTCATAATTTTCATCTTTAACGAAAGTTAACAATGCTGGAATCATACTAATACAGTTAATTTTAGCTAAAGCTTTAATGACCAATAATTTTAACTCTGGCTTTGCTAATAAATTTGTTAATAAATCAACTCCCGAATTACCACAATTTGCTCTTATTTCTGCTGCTATTTCCTGTATATCTTTTGGCTTTGATCTAATAACTATATTCCCCATAACTTCTAGGAATTCTTCAGTGTTAAACTCTGCCAATATCCTAGTTATAAACCAACGTTCTTCTAGATCTACTTCTTGGGCGTTAAGAATTTCAATTAAGGGAGCGATAGCTGGTTTTCCAATTTGCTTAAACAGTTTATTAATATCCCATTTTTCTTGAAAATCTCCATTTTCCATAACTTCTATTGCTAAGTCAATTACCTCATCTATAACAACATTGTTGTCTGGGAATATTAAAGGAGTTTTATTTGACTTACTCTCTAAGATAAATTGCTGTAGATAATAATTGACTAAAGACCAGTTTTGTTTTTGGGCAGCAATTTTTGCCTGTTCAAGAAGATTTGACATATAAAAATAGGAAATAGGGAATAAGGAAAATTTTACCTAAAATTTAATTTGACCAGCTTTAACTTTAGTATAATTAATTTATTAGGTATACAAACCAGACTAAAAATTCTACTAATTACAGTGTATTGATGCTCAACTTAGGTGACACTTGAATTATTAAGTAATTAACATTAATACATAGATTTTTTATAGTTACTAGCCAGTTAAATTAATTATCCATATTTTGTCGGGACATTAACATGCAAATTTCCTACTTTGCTCTCGGACTTTGTATGCAACATCCCTACTGTCAGTCAAGAAAATGTAAAAAAGTTTTTGAGAAATGGTCTTTCCGCCTAAATCAGATTGAATATGAGAAAATATTATGGCTATTTTCATTATTTCTGTAAGACAGCTTAGGGCATAGATTAACCTCTGAAGTATGCAGTTAATTTTTAGGTCAAATAAATTATAACTTACAAACCACTAAACTCTATTTTATAGAACTATTCATTTAGAGCGCGGACATTTGTCAATCCTTTTTTGCGGAGCATTAAAGCCGGAAAAACTTATTCAGAAATTAATTTTAAATTTTGACTTCCACCAATTCCCATTGATACTATGCTTAGGGAACAGTTCATAAATTTCAGTAATTAACACTAGGAAAACAAATTCTTACATAATTTTAGCTAACTTAATGTTGATTTTTATTATGTTTACTTGTATCCCACTCCCCTGCTATTCAAAATATATAAAAGTTTTTAAGACATGATATTAATCCTCAGACAATACCTATTTTCTCAACCTCTAAACTTTCACAATTTTTCTTGATTTTAATCTTTAAAAATGCTTGATAATTGCATCAGCAAACTCAGAACATTTCAAAGCCGGCACAGATGGTTCCATTAATCTTGCTAAATCATAAGTTACCTCACCATTAGAAATAGAAATCTCAATACCTTTTTTAATCAAATCTGCAGCTTCTTGCCAGCCTATATATTCTAACATCATTACACCAGAAAGAATTAAAGAACCAGGGTTTACTCTATCTAAACCTGCGTGTTTTGGAGCAGTACCATGAGTGGCTTCAAAAATAGCACATTTATCACCAATATTAGCACCTGGACCCATACCTAAACCACCAACAATAGCTGCTGCTGCGTCGGATAAATAATCCCCATTCAAATTCATAGTTGCCAGAATAGAATACTCCTCTGGTCGAGTTTGAATTTGTTGGAAAATACTATCAGCAATTCGGTCATTTACCATGATTTTCTCTTTCCATTTTCCATGCCCATGACTATCCCAAATAGCTGCCAATACATCCTCAACTTCTTGGCAAATTTCTGCTTGTTTTTCTGGTGTTAAAGCATCATAACCAGGGTCAATTTTTCGAGAATTTTCCTCACTACTAATATTAAGGTTTTCCTCTTTATTAGAAAGAATCCAAGATTCTCTTTCAGTGACACATTCTTGACGAAATTCTGTAGTTGCTAACTCATAACCCCAGTCACGAAATGCGCCTTCGGTGTACTTCATAATATTACCTTTATGTACCAAAGTTACCATTTGTTTGGACTTAGGTAAACGCAAAGCATTTTGAATAGCACGTTTAACCAAACGTTGGGAACCAGTTTTACTTACAGGTTTAATACCAATACCAGAGTCGAAGCGAATTTGCTTTTTGCCGTGTTCGAGAGTAGCAGGAATTAAGTCTTTATTTAAAATGTCAATCAATTTGCTAGCAATATCAGTTCCCTCGCGCCATTCTATTCCCAGATAAATATCTTCTGTATTTTCCCGGTAAATGATGACATCTAATTTTTCCGGTGTTTTGTGAGGAGAAGGTGTACCCGTGTAATATCTACAAGGACGAACACAAGCATATAAATCATTAATTTGACGCAATGCGACATTTAGGGAACGAATACCTCCACCTATGGGTGTTGTTAAAGGACCTTTAATGGCAATACCATATTCTTTTATGGCATTTAGAGTATCTTCCGGCAAATATTGGAAAGTGCCATATTTGTCACACGCTTCATCACCAGCGTAGATTTTAAACCAATTAATTTTGCGTTTGTCTCCATAGGCAGTAGCGATCGCTGCGTCAAAGACTTTTTGAGATGCTGGCCACAAATCTAATCCAGTACCATCGCCCCTAATAAATGGGATAATAGGGTCGTCGGGAACGATGGGTTGGCCGTTACTGAAAGTGACTTTAGACCCTGTGGTTGGGGGGGTTATTTTTTCGTACATACCTTGATAGTTTCTTGATAGTTTGGAGTAAAATATATGCTTTTGTGTCCAGA
Source organism: Trichodesmium erythraeum IMS101 (assembly GCF_000014265.1). Taxonomy (NCBI): domain Bacteria; kingdom Bacillati; phylum Cyanobacteriota; class Cyanophyceae; order Oscillatoriales; family Microcoleaceae; genus Trichodesmium; species Trichodesmium erythraeum. The sequence goes on along the minus strand of NC_008312.1, from coordinate 98,226 downwards.
TTATCAATGTATAATGACATATTTTGAAATATACATAAGATTTTTTTTAGGATTTAATAGGACTTACCCACGCGCAATATATTTTTTTCATTACGAGGGACAGTCTTCGGGTCGCAGTCGGTCAAGATAGTAATCTCAAGGGAATTCTTTTGGAGTGGATATGTCAGTCTTATTTAAGTTAAGGAAAAAGGAAGGAGGAAAGAAGAAATTTAATTATTTTTGTAGGTTTTTGGAGTGCAAAAGTAGCGTAAATAGCAGATTTTTTATGAATAAAATATACTTTTTTGTAAAAAAAATATATGCGTTTTTTGTGTTTTATATTTCTCTAGTTAAGTTTGTAATTATGGCGAATTTTAGTAAGATAGACTACTAGTTGCAGCATTAAATATATCAATAGTAATGGAATTGTATATATAAATTTTAGAGGTTTTTGAAGAGTCGAAAAATATTGGTAATTTTGATGAAAGAATAGTTCTTAATTTCTTGTCAGAAGGTAATTATTTGGTTAGAGTTTCTCAGAGACTGGTTGTAAAAAAAAGATGGCTATGAAGAAATATTGAAGGTAGGAAAATAAAAAAATAATGATCACTGCCAAATAAATGTCGCGAAAATCTTTAGCCAGGGATCTAAGCCCTCGCGAGTGGGAACTACTCGAACCTCTGCTACCGAAACCTCTCTCAAGCAGTGCCCAAACTAAATGCTAATCTCACAGAAGTAGTAAATGGTATATTATATATCCTTTACTCTGGTTTTCATTAGCGTTCTTTTCCCCAGAAGCTACCAATTTTGCAAACTTTATCAATAAAATTTCGTAAATACTACGGATATAGTGTTTGGGAATAAATTAATTATACTCTACGGTTAGAGACAAGAGTCTAAGAAGTACGACTCCAAAAACTACTACAGCAGTTGTTGACTTTTATAGGGTAAAAACAACAGCAAAAAGAGGGAGGTGTATGGCTTAGATAGTAGGTAAAAAAGTAAAAATTATGAAGGGTCGTATCTTATTTTCTAATCAAGGAAGACTACTAGGAGTAGTGGTAAGTGAGGCAAATATGGGAGAACCCTGATGGACTAAAGTCCTGGTCATGGAACAGAATGAAAATATTTCAGAAGGACGAATTAGTTTGGGCTGAGTCTGGTTATAGAGGATCGAAATTGGCTATGGTGATCGCAGACCTGATTTCAGCAGGAGTGGAAATAGTCAAGGGTAATACTCAACAATTTGAAGTTTTACCTAGAAGATGGCTAGTTCAGAAGTGACGTTTAGCTGTGGAGTATAAATAACTACCTGAGATAAGTGAATATCTGATTTAGACTGCAATAATTAGATTGATGTTACGAAAGCTTGGTACTAAAAACTCATGCCGTTTTTAAGATTTGTTTGACAAACAGCCTTGCAGTTTGATCGTGATATAAATTATTCATTGTTTTTAGAAGCTAATCAAATTTAGAGTCGTCAATAATAGTAGAACCAGCAAATATTGAATTATCTTCAAAGAAGGATAAATTTTGACCTCTTTCTTTGCCAGCTCTAAATTTAGTTATTGCTTGGCTAAGGAAAGTAAACAAAAATATCTCTCTTTTGAAAATAAATATATGATCAAAATTTGTTGGCCAGGGAAAGGAGTGGGCAATAGTTACATTGATTAATTTTTTGGTATTTTTTTCAGTTATATCATGTCCGGTAGAATCATTATTAGGGAAAATAAGGAAGGAGAAATAAGGTTCTAGTTATCTAGGAGAGAAGGTTCAAGAAAAGGAAAAACCTTAAATTAGATATTTCCTTAGCTTTGACACTAGACTATACCAACGGACATGATATTAGGTGAAGGAAACCCCAAAATTTTGAATATTAATTTAGTGGTACTTCTTGGAAAAAACTATTTGTTTGTGCAGCATTTGGAAAAGTCAATTTATACAAGGGAATTGCGTCAATGCCCTAAAAATGGCTAAAACCCATACTTATTAAGGATTTATATGTTTTTGACGTCAAAACTTTTACTTGTCTATACTTGAGTATATTTTCTGCTACTGTTTTGTCTAATTCCCACTAACTCAAAATCCAATTCACTAGAGTCCGAACACCATAACCAGTTGCACCTTGATTATTGTAACCATTTTCTGTATCTACCCAAACCGGACCGGCAATATCTAAATGTGCCCAAGGCGTATTTTTAACAAATTGCTTCAAAAATAAAGCTGCAGTAATAGCACCACCAGGGCGAGGACCGGTATTCTTCATATCAGCATGCATAGCTTTCAAACCCTCGAAATATTTCTCCTCCAAAGGCATCCGCCACATTTTCTCTCCAGCTTTTTCTGCTGCTGCTGTTATTTCTGCAGCTAAATTATCATTAGGGCTCCACAGACCAGCAATATCATTACCTAATGCCACAACACAAGCACCTGTGAGAGTCGCTAAATCTATAATTGCATCTACTCCCAACTTTTCAGCAAAGACTAATGCATCTGCCAAAGTCAAACGTCCCTCTGCATCTGTATTATTAACTTCAATAATTTTACCATTGGAAGCAGTCAGAAAGTCACCGGGATGTATGGCGTGACCACTAACCATATTTTCAGTTACAGCACTGATAAAATGAACTTCTACATCTGGTTTTAACTGAGCGATCGCCTTAATAGTACCAAAAGTTGTACCTGCACCACCCATATCAATTTTCATCATTTCAATGCCACTACCAGAGACTTTTAAGTTTAACCCACCAGAGTCAAAAGTTAAACCTTTTCCTACTATTGCTAGCTTGCGACGAGGAGTAACTTCTGGTTTATAAGTTACATGAATGAATTTTGGTGGCAAGTCAGAACCTTGAGCAACTCCAAGAAAAGCTCCCATTCCTAGTTTTTCACAATCTTCTTTTTCTAAAATTTCTAGAGTTAGACCAAACTCTTTAGCTAAGGTCTGAGCAGTTTCAGCCATAGTTATTGGGGTACAGGAATTAGCAGGAGCTGCTACAAGTTCTCTGGCAAAGATGACTCCTGAACAGATTTTTCGAGCATGGGCGATCGCTTCATCAGAAGCAGCCAAACCAATTAACTCCACTTTTTCTAGATCTGGCCCTAGATTTTCTGGTTCAGATTTAAAACGATTATCTTGATGGAGGGCTAACTCAATACCCTCTGTAATAGCTATAGCTGTAGAATCAGCATCCTGACACATTGGCAGGCTAATCCCTAAAGTTTTACATCTCTCCTTTTTTGCCAAGCGTCCACAGGTAGCTGCAGCTTGGCGCAGAGAATCTAATTTGAACTTCTCTAATTTACCTAGGCCAACTACAATAATTTTCCGAATAGAGGTTTTTATACCGACACGAGTTGAGACACTGCTATTCGCTTTACCTTTAAATTCTGTTTCTTTAATTAATTCAGATAAAGTACCAGATAGCATTTCGTCCAATTCGGCCATTTCCTCAGTTAATTCTATAGCATCTTCAGTTAATTTTATAGCATCTTCAAATAAACCAATAGCTAGAGCATCTCCGGCCCATTTCAACTGAGGTATGTTACCTACTTTAATTTCCATGTTGATTTTTTCTTAAGTGTTTATAAGTAGATTATCTTAATCTGTCTTGCTAATATATTTGCTTTGCGCCTTTCATCTACAGTAGAATGGCTTGAGGCATTGCAAGTCATTACTTTACCTCAGAGATACCTACTTTCAAGTAACAAAATCAATCTTAGGAGATAAAAGTAAGGGGCGAAAAATATTACGCCCCATCAAATAGATAACTGTAGTTAAAGTTTAAGAAATAAAGCTGGAGCTACTCTAGATAGCTTAGGAAGCTTGATCTTGATCTTGATTTATTTGCCGTTCTATAGTTTGAATAGCCGCATTAAGTCCGGCCAATCTGGTTTCTAAGTCATCTCGCATCCACTTAAGGAATTTAAGTTTATTCTCCTGGTGGGCCTTACGAGTTTCTGGTTGAAAAAAGTCCCCACCACAGCAGGACTTAACGAAGAATGGAAACATAGACAATACTCTCAACTCATCTTTACTTAATATTTTGAAACAAAAATTTAAAAATTGACACCCACTAAATACAAATATTATTATAGTTCTATTTTTTCCTTTTCTGCCCTATTCTTTACTTACGGAGCTTTTCAGATTTATCAACCACATTTTCACTACTAAAACTTTCTCAGAACTTGCCATGGATCTTCCCTTCTATAGTATATCAAACTGTCCAGAGTATAAAGCAAAGCTGAAAGTCCAATCCATCAATATAATTACGGTAAATCTGATTGACAGCCCTATAGTGCTTGACACCCGCGAAGTCATTTTCACATATCACCCGCTTATTGACTCAATGTCCTATTTTCGATCTTTTGCTGTTGAGTTAATTCTCCTCCCTCTGGTTTTTTATGGGGTATGCGGATACTTTCATACTGTTGTTGAATACCTTGAAAGCTAGTATCTACTTCAATTGGTATTTCCCCATGTATATTTCCTATCAACTTTTCTTCGTCTAGGAATTTCTTGTCATGTAACTGTCCAACTCTATCTTGGCTTAATACCAGCACTTGTTTATTTTGGTTTACTGCTGCTAGATGTTTACGGGATAGACCCTTTTTTTTCCCGAATAATTTATTTTTTGTGTTTCTGAGTCAGTAGGCCGTTTTACTGGCCGTTATGTGCCATCCATTACCACTCGTTCTACTCCAGGGAAACGCTCTATAAATGCTTGGGCACTATTGATTTGGCGTTCTGGTAGTGCCTTTTTTTTCTCCCAAGGCGGCTTCTAATATAGGCTGTAAACGATGAGCCCAATGATGTGCCTGGCTAAGGTCTATATCGAACAAGATACCAGCTAAATCAAAGGTAGGGTAGCATTTAAAATAGAACAGAATATAAAAAATTTATTTGTGCTCAAAAGTCCGTAAACGAGCCTTACGGCCTCATCCAACAGAACGTTGACGAGGTTTATCCCTCAATGTTTGCTCATATACCTGAGTAAAGGTTAAGAGTAAGGATTGAAATGCTTTACGATTTAATCGGTATTAATGCTCTGAGCAACCTATCCTGTTTTAAGGCCCGTTTAAGATTTAGCATTCTTCGTCAATTTCTTCTTAACTTAACTTATTTTCACTTATTTACCAACAACTCTAATATAAAAAGAATGTCTTTAAGCGAAGAAATAAAAGTCAAAAATATCCACCACTTAGGAATACTAGCAGGACTAATTGATGAGATGGGAATAGTAGAAATAATTAACCAAAAATTAGGAATTGATAGTAAAAAAAAAATTATATCAGGACAAGTAATTGTTACCATCAAGTTTCCTAGAATAGGTAAAAAAAACTCAAGTGACAAAGAAATTATTAAGTAAATTTTAACAGCATATTGAGTTAATCATAGATAGCTATGAACAGGGTATAGAAAGGCTATAAAAATCTGAAAAACAAAAAGAATATTACTCAGGAAAGAAAAAAAGTCATACAAGAAAAAGTCAGGTGATTGTGTTACTCAATGGTAAAGATATTGTTGATATCGAAGCTGGAAAACTAGGTCAAATAAGTGAGATAAATTTTTTTCGTGAAACCCAAGAAAAATTCCATCAAGAGCAAAAATTTACCAGGGACAAAGCTTATGTGGGAGAACCAGCAATAAAAACGCCTAAAAAAAAAGCCCCTATTCAATAATTAACCAGTAAGGAAAAGTCTCAAAATAAAGAGCTGGCATCTGAAAGAATTTTTGTAGAACATGTAATTAGATTACTCAAAATATTTCGAGTAGCCTAGGAAAGATTCAGGCTAAATTCTGATAAATATACGCAAATAATAATGACTATTTGTGGACTTGTAAGACTGGGAATAGGGACGGTTATTTTGTCTTAATAAATTTGCCAATAATTTCTGAAAAAATTCTTGAGTGAAAATACTATAATTAGGGCTATATATTAATACTAACTATCTCTAATACCTATGAGACTGTAAAAATTAACTATCTTCTTGAAATAGCGATCGCTCCAATTAAGATAGTTATAGTATTGATTTGACTATTTTTGCAGAAGTCTATAAAACACTTGGTTTCATATGACAAAAGGCTCAATTTTCGACGGTCTTGTAAATGGTGATCGAGCATTTAAGAATTTAGTCAAAAGTAGCCATTACATACTTTTGTCTATTTAGCAAGTGTGAGTCAAACTATCTGTTCCCTCGGATAACCATTGGAGGGCAAAGTACTAAACCAACAAGGAAAATTCGTATTTACTCAATATGATGGGGTAGGTAATAATTGATCACTACTCTCAACACAAGAGTGATAGAGTGTATCAAGCTAATATAGAAGTAGAAACCAAAAGTTTAACTGGGACTATAACTATAGTAATGCTTATGGGCGTTGGTGAATTAAGGTATGATTTGAGTTTATAGCGATCGCTATGAATATCTATAAGGAACTGGAACATCCCAAAATTGATGTTTACTGAATCAGTAAGCGAATTAAATGCTTGAACTTCTCGGAATTATTTTGAGTAGCAAAGAGCTCACGGGGTGACAAGTCAGCTTAATAGTAGGTATAGTAATTATTTGAGATAATAAGTTAAATAATAATTCAATTTAAAAATAAAGTTTATTGAGGTTGGGAGGTAGCGATCGCCAATTCACTCTTATCCACCATCTGAGTTTATTATTTATTCATTTAAAAAGTTTTGAAAATAGTTAAAAATATGATAAAAAAGGGTTAGTAATTACAAAAAAAATAAATAAAAGTGAATATATTAGGCTTTTATAAAAGCCATATTAAGCAAAAATTGAGTCCATCTCAAGTAATAACATTACAAATATTATTATACGTAAGTATCTGTACATAAAACTGTACAGATATCAAAATTAAGTAATTATTTTTCCCTACCAATAAAATTAGAAAGTAAGCGAAAACTTATGCGAAAGGTTTTTAACTTTAAAATAGTTAAGCCTACCTTTATTTTAGTTTCCTTTAGTTAAAAAAAATCATAGAAAATTTATTTAGTATTTCCTCAGAATTAGTATTAATTTTAGATATAACTCAGTGGCAAAATACTAATATATTAATGATTAGTTTAGCTTTAAAAAAGAGGAAAATACCATTATATTGGAAAATTTTAACTCATAAGGAGCTAGTAATTTAACCGAACAAAAAGCAGTAATTTATCCAGTTATAAGATTATTAAAAAGCCAGAAAATCATGATGACAGCAGATAGATAGTTCCATAGTATTTTTCTATCTCACTGGTTGAAAAAATATCAGAAGCAAGATGTATATTTTGTTTTCTAAAAACAAAATCGACGATAATTAAACGAAGTAAAAAATATTGTAAAACCTCAGAATTAAAAGTAAATTTCGGTGAGACTAAACTATTATTGAAGCATGTATTACCCAAAATTTTGAAGGCAAAAACATATAATTTACTCGTGTATAAAAAACAGAAATATTGTCAAAAATATGTTCTAGATAAATGGTATATTCTCTCCAATTTATCATCTCCTGAAAAGATTAAAAAAATATATAGTCAGAGAATGGGAAATGAAGCAATTTTTAAAGAATATAAAACTTGTGGTTACAATCTAAAATCAGCTAAGGCTAATGAAACGAGATTAAGTAATTTAATTTTATTAATAGCTATTTTATACACAATTAGTTCATTTCAAGTCCAAAAAAATTAAAAATAAAGTGGTTAAAAATATATATCAATAACTAATGAAAAAGTGAGAATAAAAAAAGAAGAAACAGTATTTTTCTTGTAGAATTATCTATGATTTATTGGGCAATAAATTATGATTTTATCTGGGGATTAGTAGAAAATTTAATGAGCCTTAATCCTCATAAATTACTATATTATCAAAGGGGACTCAAAGCGATGAATACAGTGGTTAATTAGACTGTAATTTTTGATTAACAATAAATTAATTCATGTGAGTTTTTTAATAATATTATATTCTCATACAGCTTGGATAATTATTCAACTCAGATGGTAGATAAGAGTGAATTGGCGATCGCTACCTCTCAAACTCAATAAGCTTTCTTTTTTAATTGAATTAATTATTCAATTTATTCTCTCAAATAATTACTATATCTATCATTAAGCTTACTTGTCACCCCGTGAGAGCAAAGAGTCTTTCGATGTCATCTGGCAAGATATTGCCGAAGTCTAGTATTTTCTCCAACTACAATGGTCATATAGGTTTTGCCGATAATTTTATCCCCATCATTAATAGGCCTTGGCATATACTTTCCATCCATCTGTAACTTAAAGGAGGACATTCCTATTTTTTAACTTGTTCCCATAAAGGATAAAATGTTTTTCCACTACAATTTCCAATAACCCATTCTAAAATTCCTTTTTTAAAATGATTTATTGCCGTTCATAGCCAAATTTGGTTTTTTTGAGCATAATTATGTCTGTAATTCTTCTAGCTATCCTACTTGAGGAGTTTCTTCAGGAGAGTAAGAACTTGATAATAGTTTTCCTACTTATTTAATCAAGTTGATAATTGTAGTACAGTGTACCTTTTTCACTCTTGATATTCCTCTTAAACCCATAGCATTAACATACATTTTAACCATTCATCTGTGAGTTGATCACTATAAACTGTATAAGTTTCAGCAATCAATAAATTAACGACCACAATAAACACAGATGTAGTTTTGCTTTCCTTTCTTTTGGCCATTTTTATTGATGTGAGTTGATTGACATTCTGGACATTCTATAATTTTTCTGCCTAAGATCGCGATCGCTATAAACTCAAATCATACCTTAATTCACCAACGCACTCAACTAACACTTTTCTTGCCATAGAGCCAGAATTAAATTTATCCCTTTATTTATCTAGGCTGTATTTAGAAAAATATCAACTTGGCACAAATAGCAACTGTATTTTCATCTAATGCCCAAGTTAAGTTCTAACTACAAACGCTTACAAAGGTTTCTCCCACACTTTGACATAGATACTAGGGAACTTGTCCAGGCTGTGATAGCCATCATAGACTGCTCGCAAAAATGGGTTTTGAGTAATTACTGAACTTAGTGGCAGCTTGGTAAACATAAATACAATATTCTCATGTTGGGAGTTGTTTACTCTCGGCTTGGTAATTTCTGTAGTTGGATAAATATTATATCATGTCTGGTAACATCGTTTATATAAAATCTGAGAGATATTGCTACGCAACCCTACCGCGAACCCCACTCTTCAAGCACTTGATAGATTATCAGTAGGCCACTAATGAAAACAAGTGAGACCCTGAATAAATGATATTGCGACGCAACGCTACCGCGAACGCTGTTTCATTAAGTTGATACATCGCTCAAAGACTATATTTCCTATCTGGGATAAATTTTCACTCGTTTTGATTACTTATAGGTTCATTAATTATTGGCTATAGTCGTTCTGCTAATTGTAGTTAAGGTGTATCGGCTGGTAGAAACTCCAAGTGCAATGCCTCTGGAATTTTTAGTTTTTAACTACTGTGCCAACCCGCCCTGTCTGATACTAATATCATATGCTTACTGTTTCTGTTACCAAAATGTTCAGCTAAGTTAGACAACACTTGGTTAAAAATATTAATATTAACTAGCGTTGCTGAATTAGAGTATGATTTGGGGACAGAGCGATCGCCAAAAAAGTCAACTTATTAGAATTCAAAATTATGCAATGTCCTAAATGTAAATTAGGTCATATCAATAAAAATGGTCCTAAAAAAGGAAAACAAAACTTTTTTAGTGTCTATTGTGGCTGACACTTCATAGAATGCTATGAATATGGTAGAGGTTACTCTCAAGCTCTTAAACAAGAATGTCTAAAAATGTATGTAAATTTTATGTGGTTTAGAGGTATTGAAAGAGTCAAGAAAATGCATCAAACCACAATTATTAATTTGGTCAAATAAGTAGGAAAACTATTACCTGATTGTTATGCTCTAGAGGAAACTCCAGCAATAGGAGAATTAGATGAATTGGACACATTTGTAAGCTCAAAAAAAACCAAATTTGGCTATGGAAAGCAGTAAAAAACTTTAAATGGGGTATTTTTGCATGGGTTTTAGGAAACCATAATACCAAAATTTTTGCTCCATTATAGGAAGTTATTAGTAAATGGAAATTTTATTTTTATGTGACACATGGATAGAAAGTTTACCCAAATTTTATTCCTGATGGAGATCAAATTATTAGTAAAACATAAATGGTTTGAGTTAAAGGTAAAATACACTTTATAAGACATTATTTAGCAAGGTTACATCGTTCAAATCTTTGCTATTCTAAGTTCGAAGAAATGCTCAAATATTTTATTAAATTATTAATTCACTATCTAAAATTTAGAGATGTGCCAACTTCTTATTCAAATAATATAAATTCTTTTTAAGTTTAGCGATCGCTCTATTCCCAAATCATACCTGAATTCAGCAAAGACTATTAACTTTGGGCAGGAGCCACCAATTAGTTTGCTTTTGCCACACGGAGATACAAACCCATAGAGCCAAAACTACTTTATTTCGCCAGTTAACCTCTGCAGTTAGTTCTACTCCAACAGGTGTCCATACTCGTCATCAAATTGACTTTAAACCCAAACAATGTTCATCTATTTCCCATAGTTCTATAGTGGCCTCTTGATATTCAGCTTTAAAAAGTTCAAGGTAGCTTTCCTTCTCATCCCTAGATCAATACCAGCACTTTCTTGTTTTGATTGACTGCGACTAAATGTTTGCGAGTGTGACGCTTTTTTTTCCCAAATAAATCAGTTTTTGTTTTTCTGAGTCAGTTTGTCGTTGTACTAGCCGTTCTGTGCCATCTATTATCACTCGTTCTACTCCAGGGAAACCCTCAATAATTATTGGACACTGTTAATTTAACGCTCTGAAAGCGTCTTCTTTTCTCCCAGAGCTGCTTCTAAAATAGGTTGTAAGCGATGAACCCAGTAATATACTTAGCTACAGTCTATATCAAACAAGATACCAGCTAAATCCAAAGTCGAGTAACACTTAAAGTAGAAAAGAATGTAGAACAATTTCTCTTGATTGGTGCGTAAACGGGCCAAAAGGGCTCTTCCAACAGAGCATTGACGAGGTGAGCGAGTGCAATGTTTGCTCATACAAATGTTTGCTCATACATTTGATCAAAGGACTCCAACAAAGATTCAAATGCTTTACCGTTTAATCAGTGTTAATGCTCTGAGTAACCTATCCTGTTTTAAGACTCGTTCAAGATTTAGCATTTTTATGGCCAATTTATTCTTGAATCATTTTATCTTATTTCCTAACAACTCTATTGGGTCATGGGATGAAGAGTCAGCTAAGGTTTTGTGGCTGTCCTTGCTCTCTGTTTATCATATCTTGTGTGTTGGCGGAGGATGGTGGCGGTAGCTAGATCACACAAGATAATTTTTGGGCAGCCTTAAATGTTGTTTTAACTAGTAAAAGACATCAAGCAGTAGGAAAAGAAACAGGAAAGACTTCTTATATTTAACGACTCAATAATACCCTTTTGACAAAGGTTATTCAGGCTAGTACGAAAAACTTTATCCTTTTTGTCATCTGTGAAAAATCACATTAGTGAAATTTGGTATTTTATTCATCACTATAATTAATCATTACTTGTTTAGCACTACCTTTAATTTGATGATTTTTTTCAAAATAATTAATTATTTTACCCTAAATTTAACTTGTTTTACTTTTAGCAAATCTTTAATCAATGATAATTTTTACTTTCATTCTGGAGACTAGGAGATTTAGCTAATCAAATTCAGGCAAGGTAAGGATTTAGTCTTTGGCGATCGCTTTTTTTTTGAGATATCTAGGATTACCACTAACTATATTGTAGTCGCACAAGTACCTCTTTCATATTAGCTTCCCTATCAATTTTTTCCGCATATTTTTGATTAATAACTGTATCATCAAAAATTAAGTATCCTTCTAAATATTGAACAATTTTCTCTTGGACATTTAGCCATAAATCTTGTATTAGTGCAACTCTTTTTTAGCAACTTAATTGACTACTTAAATCTAACACTTTTAAATCAGGATTTATTATATCTTTGCTGATTTTTTTAAAAGTATTTGTCTAAATTATACCATTTTATATCTTAGCATTACTATACAGGACTACCTTCTTTTTATTCAGCTTTTAACTAGCTATTATCGAATAGTTAGCAGATATAGCAATTGGTATTATTTAATATTATTAGGCCAGACATTCTAGCTCATCTCAAATTTATTCAGAGTCAGAATACACAGGGAAATAGCCTTCGTCCTTACAAACTATTAACTTTGCGCCTTATGCCTTAAGCTATAGTATTGTGTACAGCTATCCCTAATAGGTTTTATAAAGATCAGTAACATACTCTTGGTAACCATTGTAAAGTAAAGTCGGGCGTTTTTCCCAAGACCAACTAGCACCTTCACTGACTATTCTTTCCGTTGCTTGTGACCATCGAGGGTGAGGAACCTCAGGATTAACATTTGCTTCAAAACCATATTCATTTGGTATCAGAGTATTCCAAAATGTTGCAGGTCTTTGTTCTAAAAATTCAATTTTTACAATAGATTTTGCCCCTTTAAAACCATACTTCCAAGGAATAACTTCTCTTAGAGGTGCTCCATTTTGTTTCGGTAATAACTTACCATACATTCCCATAGCAAAAAAAGCTAATTCGTTAGCCATTTCATCTATTCTTAAACCTTCCGTATAAGGCCAAGGATAATCACTTGCCCAAAAACCCGGACCTTTAGTAATTTGTGGGTCATAAAAAGATGTAAAACGAACATATTTAGCCTTTGATGTTGGTTCTACATCAGCCATTAATAACTTCATAGGAAAGCCAAGCCAAGGTATTACCATTGCCCAAGCTTCGACACACCGAAATCTATATATTCTTTCTTCGAGAGGAAACCTTTTTTGTAGTTCATCTATGTCATAAATACGAGAATTCTTGACTAAACCTGTAACTTCAACTTGCCAATTTTCAGTTGGTAAAGCTTGAGCATTTTTCCAAATAGATTTAGTACCGCCAAATTCATAGAAATTATTATATTTTGTTCCTAAAGCTTCATCAGTTATTGAACTTTCAAGTTTAGCGAAGTTATAATTAGGTGTAAAATTGCTAATTTTTGGTAAATTTACTGCTTCATAAGTTGGAGATTTTTTTGAGTTTTCAGCACAGCTTGTAAGAGTAGATAAAGCAGTAAAACTTATACCAGTACCTATCAGGTTTTTCATAAACCGACGGCGGTTTACATAAACTTTTTCTGGTGTAATTTCTCTTTCAGGAATTTCCCAAGATTTTTTGATATGGATTAGGGGCATAATTAATTTTTAGTGACTATGAGTTTAAACTAGAATACAAAAAAATTATTACTTTTGCAGCTAGTTAATAATATATATTATTAAGGGTATTGATACTATAGCAATCCTATTTTTATGTTGTCCAAAACTTGGCAACTTTTGGGAATGGGGATTTGGATAAGTGTGGGTAGAAGGATAGGAGTTTTGGAGTTTATTTTTAGTTTTTGAATTGTCACAACCATTTTATCGGATTACTGCTACAAATTTTTCTTTGTCATTTTAACAACCATAAATTCATACAACCACCAATTATTCCATGATGTTTGTAGATAAAATCTGATAAATATTATCATAGAACAAATATGCTTATTGATTGCTGATCATGAATTATCGCATCAATTCTCAAAACCAGAATCCAGAAGATGCTGACAAGAATATTGTCAGTCAAAATGAGACAATAGTGGGAACATCCAAATGTCCACCTATACTCAAAGAACGCTACCAAGTGATCAAACCCTTGGGTGAAAGTGTCTGGAACCATACATTTCTCGCTATTGACCACGATAAACCTTCTAAACCACCGTGTATTATCAAAGAATTTGTCAACCTAGACGACATAAAGGACCTAGTTTTTCAGAGTCAAGAAGTTATTCCAACATTTTTTAGCTGTGACCCAGTGCAGCTAGACAAAATTGGCAAACATCCCCATATTCCGGAACTATTAGCATCTATAGAACATGATGGCCACCATTATTTAGTACAAGAATACATTGAAGGCTCAAATCTGGCCACAGAACTTATAGAATATGGTGTCTTTAGTGAAAGTAAAATTTGGCAAATATTGAATCAATTATTACTAGTTTTGGAGTTGATCCACGACCATCACTTGATTCATGGAGATATTAAACCAGAAAATATAATTTGTCGGAGAAAGCAAGGAACAAATACTCAGGAATTTGTTTTAGTTGATTTTGGAGTAACTATCTCCGCTACTGGAGATTTATTCTCAATAGGAAGTATTAATGGTTCTGCTGAATATGCAGCCCCAGAACAAACACAGGGGAAAGTCTACCCCAACAGTGATATATATAGTTTAGGTGTAACTTGTCTGCATCTATTAACAATGGTTTCACCCTTTGAACTGTTTGATATTAAAGCCGAAAAGTGGGTGTGGCAAGACTATTTGAAACATCCCATAAGTAGACATCTTGGTCGTATCTTAGATAAAATGATACAACGAGATCATCGTCAAAGATATCAGTCTGCAGCAGAAGTTATTAAAGATATCAAGTATGGACCAACACCAGCAGATGTTATACTGCAAAAACAAAATTGGAATGTAACTATTTGGGGGGGAGTAGCGATCGCTATGTTATCATTAGTAATTAGCTCTCGTGTACCATCTGCCAAACCTCGGCCATCACTTTCTCCATCTTCCAACACTACTACTATTCCTAATGAAGAGCGAAGTTTCCCCAGACCAAAAATTAAGGAGGAGTATAAAAACACACTCCCATCATTACAACCATATACAGGAGTAGGAGACAAACTTTCTCCACTACGAACTTTAGCAACAACTTCCGGTCCAGTATGGTCGATCACCACTAGCCCCGATGGTCGTATTGTTGCTAGTGGTAGTACAAACGGGAGTATTCAACTATTGCATTTGCGTAGCGGGCAAAATTTGGGTCAATTATCAGGACATGATGGACCCATCTGGTCTGTTGCTATTAGTCCAGATGGTCGTACTCTCGTTAGTGCTAGTGGTGATAGTACGCTCAAAATTTGGAATCTTTACACTCGTAGATTGAAAAATACCTTATCTGGTCATCTTCAAGATGTTTTGTCTGTAGCCATTAGTCCAGACGGCAATACGATCGCCAGTGTCAGTAAAGACAAAACTATTAAACTGTGGGATATTAATAGTGGTTTGTTGTTATATACTCTTTATGGACATTTAGATGTAGTTCAGTCTGTTGCTTTTAGTTCAGATGGCAAAACCTTAGCTAGTGGTAGCAATGATGGTACTGTTAAACTATGGAATTGGCGTGATGGTAGACTACTCAGCACACTGAAGGGACACCGAAAACCTGTGTGGTCGGTTGCTATTAGCCCCGATGGTAAGACTTTGGCTAGTGGTAGTTGGGATAAGACGATTAAACTTTGGGAGATTAATAATAATAGTTTTCAAAGAGTAATTAGACGTTCTCAACGTACTTTAATTGGTCATTCTGAGAAAGTACAATCTCTCCAGTTTAGTCCAGACGGTGAAACCTTAGCTAGTGGAGATTTTGACGGTACAATCAAACTCTGGCAAATTAAGACAGGTGGTTTGATGGGAACCCTTAAAGGACATTCTGCTTGGGTAAATTTAACCTTTGATCCTAGAGGAAAAACATTAATTAGTGGCAGTTTTGATGACACAATTAAAGTATGGCGCTTTTCTCCTTTGAGATTCTAAAGTTTTTTGGATGACAAATACCTAAAATTATAGAACCAATTGTAGGAATTTTCAATTGAAAATTCCTACAAAAATTTTAATTGTAGCTATTTATAGAGATTTTTCCTTTCATTTGAAAAAGGGTTTGATGCTGCTCACGATAACGCGAAACAATGTAAATAACTAGCTTTAGCTTCCTGGCTATTTTGTTGCCTGAAGAGCAAAGATAAGTTATAGACTACAGTCAGTGGTATAAGTGTGAAACACCGAAGCTAGCTCCAAAGCTTATGTACTTCCTGCTTCTTTTGGTTTGAGTAAGTTTAGCAGAACGGTAATTCTTCCAATTACACCCTAATTTAATTCCCTTTTCTATGTACAGACGTTGCATACAACTTACCTCTCTATTCCTAATTCCTAACCTCAGCCATAATACTTCTCTAAAGCTTATGTACTTCCTGCTTCTTTTGCTTTGAGTAAGTTTAACAGAACGGTAATTCTTCCAATTACACCCTAATTTAATTCCCTTTTCTATGTACAGACGTTGCATACAACTTACCTCTCTATTCCTAATTCCTAACCTCAGCCATAATACTTCTCTATTGATCTCATTTTTTTCTATTAACTCAAAAAATGCTGTCATGGCTAAAATCAAACTCAAAATATTAATAATAAATCTATTAGTTTCACTAGCTTTTGCCAAACCTGTAGTTGCATACATAAAGTGGCAAGCACAAACTTTAAAACGCTCAAGAGAATGTTTTTAT
Source organism: Trichodesmium erythraeum IMS101 (assembly GCF_000014265.1). Taxonomy (NCBI): domain Bacteria; kingdom Bacillati; phylum Cyanobacteriota; class Cyanophyceae; order Oscillatoriales; family Microcoleaceae; genus Trichodesmium; species Trichodesmium erythraeum. The sequence continues at coordinate 81,748 of NC_008312.1, read as the reverse complement.
TGTGATCTTTCCAAGATTAACCTCAGTAATTCTAATTATAAAAAAATGAATGTAACTGGTTCAGTATTACAGAATGCTGACTTCTCTAATACAAATCTTGAAAAAGCCAATTTTACCAATACAGATTTAACAGAAGCAGAATTCGACAGTGCCAACTTACAAGAAGCTAACTTACAGAGATCTATCCTCAAGAGAACAAACTTTTGGGGAGCAAATCTCCAGAAGGCAAATTTACGCGGAGCTGATTTAACAGAAACTATTTTTTGGAATGCTGATTTAAGAGACGCAGATTTGCGGGATACTAATATAAATAATGCCAGCTTTATTGATGCTCAACTAAAAGGTGCAATTTTACCCGATGGTACTGTATATCCTTACAAATAATCATTGTTAGTAAATGTATAATTTTTGTTTTTTTCCAGAGTAATATTTTTTCTGTTTATCGTGATTATCTTGCCTATATCTATTCTGTTATTTACTATTTAATATAACTTTATTCGGTTAAATTTATGACCCTTAATAATTTACGCAACTTTAGTCATTGGTGTGTCAAAGACATGAATTTTATCTATGACTAATAGAATGCTTTTTTTTCATATTAAATCGTTTTTATCCGATTAAGTTAATACCTTCTTAGGTCTGCGTCTTCTGCAGCAGGACATGATAATCCTTCTTCTTGAAATTTTTCAATAATTGAAGGTAATTGCGGACCCCAGTAATCATCTTTTGACCATCTATTTATCCACTGTTTAGCCTCCCTAAATGAATTAGAATTTCTAGGTATTTCGCATAGATTTTCCAATCCTTTATCAACTCTATTATTCTTAGCAAAAAAAATAGCTGACTCAATCAAATTTTCATTTTCTTGTTCATTTAATTTTTTATATTCCTGTTCATTTTTAGGCTGAATTTTCTCCGGCATATTATTCTGTTCATTTCTAGCCTGAATTTTCTCCGGCATATTATTCTGTTCATTTCTAATCTGAATTTTCTCCGGCATATTATTCTGTTCATATATTAAATATACTAAAAAGAAAAATACTAAAATAATAATATATAACGGGAATATTAGCACTATCAAATGCCAAAATTTTAATTGATATATTAGTTTTTCATTATCAGACTTAAGAATATTTGCTTGTTTTTCTGACCATGTCTGCGAGTTAAATTTTTGTTCTTTATCTTCTTCTATTTTTTCTTCATTTGGATGATAATTTTGCTTTAGCTGCGACTCTGTTTTTTCTTTCTTAGGAATATTTGCTTGTTTTTCTGACCATGTCTGCGAGTTAAATTTTTGTTCTTTATCTTCTTCTATTTTTTCTTCATTTGGATGATAATTTTGCTTTAGCTGCAACTCTGTTTTTTCTTCCTTTTGAGTTGCTTGTTGAGAAAATGTATTACGCTGATTCTCTAACTTCTCTAATCTAGATAATATATCAGAGCTCACCTTTCCCAAATCTATATTTTTGGAGAGGTCTATTGGTGGACTAGATTCTGTTTCTATTTGATCTTCTTTAAAATCATTTTTCTTCTCTTGCTTAAATGATAGACTCCGTAATTTTTCAAATGACCTTCTTAGATCTTCTGCTTCTTCAGGTATAAATATTTGAGCTTGTTCCCATCTTTTTAAAACTTCTGAATACTTCTTTTCTTCGTATAGAAAATCACAATATATAAGCAGTACGATCGCTACCCATTCGTCTTTTTTTGTAGTCTTATCTGATTTCTCTACCAATTTTTTCACAAGAGAATACGGATCTTTTCTTTCCATGAAAACAGCTTTGAAAAGTTGGAAAAATTCATAGTCTTTATCAAACTCACCAGCAATTTTTAAAAGTTCAATCACAAAATTATTATTATAACGCCACCCTTCTACTAAATAGGGAATCATATCATTCCATATATACTCCACATTATCTTTACTACTTAGCCAGAATCTATGATAAAACCAATTAATTATAAAATCAGGAAACTCTTCGTTCCGAAAACGCTGTTTTGCTGTTGTTAGTTTTCCAGTTAAGTCTTCTATCTTATCCTGAAAATAATGTGCTGCCTTACGATTAAGATTTTTAGCTATTTTTTGAGATTCACTTTCATACTTGTTGAAATTATTTTCATTTCTCAGTGACAGTAAGTATTGTTTCGTAAACTTCTGATGTATCTCCTCTAGCTGTTGTTTTTCTGGCAAGATAAATGGGTAATTATTGTGTAATTCCTGTAATTTAGCATCTAGGTTTTCACAACCTAACATGAATTTCAGAAATTCAGGATTTGGACAATATGCTATGGCAAGTAAGTAAACCGCGCGTTTATCTTCCTTGTTTACACAGTAATGTAACAAACGTTGAACAGTTGTTGCCAAAATTTGTTCATCAGGACTCTTAGCTGCGATAGGCATGGGAACATCATCAACACCTAATATTTCATCTAAAGAAACTACACCAAACATGGTAGCTATTTGCTCTATTATCCAAACATTTCCACCACTGTACTGATATATTTTTTTGGCTTCATTATCATTGATTTCAAAATATTTCTTTTCGCTAAAATATTCTTTAATTAGGGATTTATCAAATTCATCAAGAGAGTAGTTGACAACTTGATTTTTCAAATCGCTGTTATAGCCTTCAACATATACTAGCGTTCTCAATTCCCCTAAAGACTTTATAGCTTCGTAACGTACATCTGGATCAGGATGATCGAGTAACTTAGTTAATAGTTTAACTACTTGCTCTTTTTCGATTTTTCCAATCGCTTTTACGACTTGTTCTGGTTCTATTTCTAATTTAAATTTTTCAGATTTTTGGTTGAAGTTATCCTCTTGTTGATCAAAAAAATTAGAACCATAGTCGAAAGCAAAATAATCACGTAGTGTTAAATGCCGAAACTTATAGGTTGAAGTTGGGTTCTGATTATTAGCTTTTTCTTCAGATTCTAATAAATATAGATTTTTAGTCAAATCAATAAATTTTTTAATGTCTTCTTGAATTTGAATTACTTTATTGAAGTGTTCTGGCAAAATTTCATTATCATCTGGCTCGCGATCGCTCATCATTAATACAGCAATTTGACCTAATAATCTCTTGACTTTATTAAGTGACCATGGTATCGGTATTTTGGACTTTCCAGACTCTCTTTTGTACTGTTCTCTAACAAATTTATCGAGTAATTTTTCTAAATTACTGACTGCTTTATAAATAGCCTCTATCCCTTGAGAAATAGAACTCGGATTTTGTTGATAAATTGACACTAAAGTGGATGATAGAACATACAGCAAAAATGGAGTCCGAATTAATTCCAACAAATCTTTCTTTACTTGAATAGTATTCCATAGTAAATCAAAATCAATTTTTTCACCATTTAAAGAATTATTCAGCTTTTTTTGATTAATCTCTTTCAAGTATGTTTTAATTTCATCATTTTTTAAACGGTTGAGAACAACTAACCCATGAAAAATATTCTTAAAATCCTTTTTTTCTTCCTGAATTTTGCGCCGTATTTCTTCATAATCTCTATTACCGGGACTTTAGCAAATTTCAAGCCCAAACAAACCCTAAACTCTCTTTATGAGCGGTAAATACGTCGATGTTTTCATCTAACCACTCAACAAAACGATAAGATATTGCGGTACGAAATGCTTCTAAAGTATCAGTAAACGTATTTAATGGTTTGTTAGCCCAACGCCTTCTTATACCTCCTGTTAACTGATGCCAGATAATAAATGTATAAGCACAAAATACTAAAATAAAATGCCTTTTAAGGCTGATTTTATCTCTGACTTGATATTCTCTTAATCCTAACCATCCTTTGGCTTCCCTGTAGAAAACTTCCACCCAATTTCTTTGAGAATAAGTAGAATATATCCACTCAGGAGTTACATATTTGTCTTCTCTATTAGTGATATAATAGTTAATATCAGTGGCCTCAGAAAAACTTTTAGCATTCATAACGATAGCTATAGTTTTTTGACCTGACATCCTAGATATTTCTACTTCTAATGTAGCTACCCAAACTTCTCTAGCATTTTTTGTACTTAGTTGAACTAAGTTGAAAGCTTTCTGAGGTATACTTTCTGCCAGCTTGTCTAATCTAATTTCCTCTTTAATGTCATCTTGTTTTTTAATGATGACTTTTCGATTTTTAGCTAATCCTCCTATATAAGTTAAACTTCTTTTCTCTAGTTGATTTAAGAATGATGTATTGTTACCATAGCCAAATTTCAATTAACACAATTTCTGGTTGGTGTCCTCTGGACAAACATTGATCTACTAGAGACATTGCACTCGTCTGGTTTCTTGACAAATTCTGGGTCTTTTTTTCCTTTTGGAAAAGAATCAGCTTTCTGATACAAAGCTATGTCTAAAGGTAGACTTTTAACTCCATCATAAAGATGAGTTGTCACCACGACTACACCATTATCTGTTTTTCCTATTTCTCCTATATATTGCCGCCCTACTCCTGCAGTAAAATTACCACTTTTTCTGTGGCCTGAATCGTCTATAATTAAAGCAATAGGATCGAGAAGGTTTTGTTTGGCGACGTTCCCACATTACTTGAAGACGACGCTCATTCACAGCATCTACAGACCAATTTGCTCGAACTAGAAAATGCCGTAATTTGTGGTACGTGTGACCTACAGTGTTGTTGGCAATTTGAGACAAGTTTTTTCGATCGCTTTCTCAAGAGTAATCCTCCTATATATTCCCTAAACCCTGTTTTTTGGGCTTTTGTTTTAAAGACATTGTTAAAGCGATCGCACCATCGATGGAAACAAGAGGGCATGGCCACTGAAGTTGTTTCTTTCATCAAACTTTTCCCAGGCCAGTAATTAACGTAAAATACATATCAGGTATACATTATACCCTTTTTTTTACTATTTTTTCACTAAAGTCCCGTTACGACAAGTCATCACAATTGAAATATTATTGGGATTTAAATTTCTTAAAAAATCTGATAACTTCGAGAGAAAATGAACGCGATAGTCTATGATTTCTGCATCTCTGCTTTCTGACCTTTTTGACACATTAGAAGGTAACTCATCTAATCCATCCAAAAGTAATAAAAGTCTTTTTGTTTGTATTTCTTTCCGGAAATCCTCCTCTATTTTACCAATCTCTTTAGCTAAAAACGTAACAATATCTGCTGGGTACTTCCATTTTTGAATGGATACAAATATAACCAGGCTATTATTTTCTGCCTGTCTCTCTTTCTTAGATATATTTTTCTTAAATTCTTGTAAAGCTACTGTTTTTCCAGCTCCCGGTTCTCCCAAAAGTACTAAACGCTTATATCTCTCAAATGCGTCATAAAGAGTCTCAAAAGGCTTTTCATTAGGTAAATTATTTTCTGAACTTTCTGGAAGTAAATCAGGTCTATTCTTGAAAGATCGTTTTTCTAGAATAAAAAAATTTGCTTCTAATCCAGTCTTAGAAATATTTAGGTTTGGATCTGCTTGAGTAACCATAAGTTTTTTTCTCCATTCAATAAAAACTTGTACCGATATGTTTTAGGACTTGCGCAAATAAACCCGGTTTTTTAAATAAATTGTTGTTTTTAACAATAGACATCTAGGAAAAAGCTTGGTTTCTACGGTTGATCGCGTAAGTTCTGTGTTGATTTACTCACTTATCACTACAGCTAAATTATGGTTTTCTGATTAAAGATTAAAGCATTGACACATAAAGGCTTCAGCATTTTGCGACTTGAAAAAAGTGTCTATTTTTCGATTCTGAGAGCTCAAAAAGTTAGGATTTTGGGCTGACCACTGCAGAAAAATTAAGGGACAATTCTTCCATCTATCCTTCCATCGTCGAGATTAGGGGTGGGTAAATTTTTTTTTCCTCCGTAGGGGCGTTGCATACAACTTACCTACCTATTCTTTAAAAAGACCTTTTCAGCAAACCCTAAATTATTCAGTTTCTTGATCTATTGCTAGCTCTTCAGCTGTCATCTTAGTTATACTAATTTCATAAACTTAAGCTACACTTTTAGAAGTAACCTATTATAGAAAATGTCCCCATGTCAGGAGTAGTAAAAATTGAGATAAATGAATCGGTAGAAACTCTCAAAAAACTTTTAAAAAGTGCGAGTACAGCTCAAGAAAAGGAAAGACTTCAAACTATTTACTGGTTGAAAACTCAAACAGTAGAAACAGTAAAAGAAATTGCGATAATGTTAGGACGCAATCGAGTCACAGTACAAAAATGGTTAGGGAAATATCGTACAGGTGGACTGAATCTTTTACTAGAACCAAAGAAAAATCTAGGAGGGAGGCCAAGTTCAATTCCACCAAATGTAATCGAGAAATTAGAAGCAGAATTGCAAAACCCGGAAGGTTTCCAAAGCTATGGTGAAATTCAACAGTGGTTAACGACTTGTTTTGACATCGAGCTGTCTTATCGAACAGTTCATCAATTAGTCAGATATAAATTAAAAAGTAAATTAAAAGTTCCACGTCCAAATCACATAAAACAAAATAAAGAAGCTCAAGAAAACTTTAAAAAAAACTCTCATCTCAACTAGAAGAGAAAATTAAGTTAATTAATAAATATTCGGAAAATCAACTGCCAATTCGCTATTGGTGTCAAGACGAGACTAGAATTGGATTAAAAACTATAACAGGTAAAGTCATTACTGCTTGCGGTGTTAAGCCCATTGGTTTATATCAATGGCTATTTAAATATCTATGGCTTTATGGTTTAGTAGAACCAAAAACAGGAGATTCCTTTTTTTATGAATTTAGTCATCTAGATACTCCTTGCTTTGAAAGATTTTTAGAGCTTTTTTCTCAAACATATCCTGAAGAGATTCATATTATTCAACTAGATAACGGGCGAGGGCATCTAGGGAATGATTTATCTATCCCTGATCACATCATTTTATTATTTCAACCTCCTTATTGTCCCGAAGTTAATCCCATTGAAAGACTGTGGAAAGAGGTGAAAAAATTCTTGAAAAATCGAGTTTTCGATTCCTTAGATTTCTGACGCAGAATCCTGAGAAATATATTAACTGGATTTAGTCAAAAAGATATTGCTTCTTGTACAGGATATGATTTTATTCTTGAAGCATTATGTGTAGTCGGACTTTAGGAAATTGGTATTAGTACATTTAATAGAGCGTGAAACCTCAGCATACTTATTATTGACGTAATTCTGGAGCCATTTTTCTGACACGCCTGTTACACGGGTTATACCAGCTAAACTAATTTTTTCTCTATTTTAATTTATCAATAAGTTCTTTGGTTTCATTACTAATATAATCTCTTTGACTATTTTCGACAAATTGTCTCTGACAATTTTGACATTGATATTTTTGTTTTTTGTTGTGAATAGTCCCATTTTTGACAATATGATTACTGCCACAACTAGGACAGATTAATTTATGAATGGACATCTGAATTATATAGATTTTTTCTTATTACTGTCATAGATAATAGCATACTTTTTTCATGATAGTTGAGTTTAATTCTTGATAGTTTAATGACTGATTATTATGTAGCGATCGCCTAGATAAAAATTTTGAATTATTAAGCATAAAAAACTTAATGTTTTCAAGATTGATGTCAATAACTAATCATTTATATTGGCTTATCACTACATATACAGGACCACCCTTGTGTAAATGGAGAAACTTCAGTTTGAAGTTTAAGAGTAGATGGAGGAGGAGTATCAAGTATTAGCTCTACCGTAACAGTTTGGGTTGAAGTATCAGAGACTTTTGTGCGATCGCCATCTGGCTCTGCATAAGGGTTCCCAGTTTCAGAAAATTCAATCTTTAACTGATGATTTTTTATGGTAACTCCTAAATGGCTTAATGCTTCACTTTGGGTGTTAGGGTTGGAGATTTTCTTCATTAAACATCTCCAAAATAGAAAATAAGGTAAAATTATCAAAACCATTTATGTATAAAGTCTCCCAAATGAATCCAACTTTAGAATATATTTATAATCATCCAAAAGAAACAAAAAGAATTATTGGCATTACTTATGAACAGCTAATAAAATTAATAGCAAAGGCCCAAGTAATAGAATCAGAGAAAAAGGAGGCGATCGCCAAAACAGAAAAAAGATTAATTAAAGCAGGTGGAGTCAGAAAAAAGAATTTAACAAAGGAAGAAGAAATAATTTTAACGTTATTTTATTTACATCAAATACCAACTTTTCAAACATTAGGAATTAACTTTGGTATAAGTGAATCAAGTGCTAATAATATTTTTCATTACTGGATAGATATTCTCAGAGAATTACTGCCAGCAAGTTTATTAGAACAAGTAAAAAAAAAGAAAATGAATTGGAATGGGTAAAGGAGATATTAACAGAATTATAATTAATTGTAGATAGTACAGAACAAAGTATAGAAAGACCAAGTGAATATAAAGACCAAGAAAAATATCAAATATGAAAAAAGAAAAATTATACTTTTAAAAATCAAATAATAACGACACCAAAAGGAACAGAAATAGTAGATGTAATAGTAGGAGAAAAAGGTCCAGTAAGTGATGTAAAAATATTAAGAAAACAACAGGATAAATTTGATAAAAAACAAAAGTTTCAAGGAGATAAAGCTGATGAAGGAGTAGAAAGAACTACTACACCAAAAAAGAAACCAAGAAAAAAAGAAATGCCGCTAGAAATCAAAGAAGAAAATCAAGAAAAAGCCAGAAAGAGAATATTTTTAGAACATATAATAAGATTAATTAAAATATTTAGAATTGCTAGAGAAAGATTCAGATTAAAAGATAATAATTATCAAAAAGTAATCTTAATAATATATGATTTAGTGCGACTAAGAATTGGCTCTTTTATATTAGTATAAACCATCAAAAGCCGAGATAAAAATAATAAATCAAAGTACAATAAATATTTTAATTAGTAACACGAAGTATCTCTGATGCCCATAAAACTGTACAAATTAACTATCTTCATAAGTAGCGATCGCACCACTAAAGATAGTTAGGATAAATGTTTGAGTATTTTTGGAGATGTCTAAAGGTTCTAGTCCAGTTTCATTCCGTTTTTTAAATAAATCTCTTAGTGGATATTTAAGTTTATCACCGCGTTGAAATGCATTACGAAGTGCATTACGCTGCTCTGAATTTTCCAATTCACTCGCTAGTTTATTAACGAATTCGTATTCATCAATTTGTTGATCCAATTTAACAATCTTAGACTTGGGTAAACGTTCACATAGTCCATCAGTAAATAAGGAAGTAATATTACTTTTTCCTAAAATCAAGACACCTTTTTTACTATCTTGTTTTAGGATAGATACACATTGTTTCAGCTGATAGTAACAATTTTTTACAGGTAGAGTCGTTATTTTCCGATGCGGTGGTATTCGTCCAAGTGTTGCCGATGCTGTTACTAATGCTCCCGGTAAACTTTCTTTGACATATAATCGCAACAAGTGCCAACCTTTCTCTGTTTCAATTAGTTTCCGATAAGTTTGAGCCAAAGCTTGGGTTACTGTAGAACCTGATGACAAATTCTGATAAAATATTTCTGCAGCCGCTATTGCGCTAGTATCTAATACCCGATCGCCCCAGCCCAAAACTGCTTTAAAACCATTTTTTACTAAACTTTCAGCCATCGAAGGAATAGATGACTCCCGTGAATAAGCAGTCCGACAAGCCGACAAGAAAATCAGTTGAGGATTTTTAAATAGTAGTGCATCAGCAATATCTTCAGCACTACTATATTTAGCCTCTCCAGATTCTGTTTCTGTAATCAAATAAGAGTTTTCTGCATGACCTGCTAGATGAAGCACATCAAAAAAGCCTTTATCATGTTTATTTATCAAACCCTTCAGCTTATTCAAGCAACCACTATATTCTATTTCTAGAGAGAAAGGGGACTCTTGGCTTGCTTTTAAAATACTTATTTCCTCTTCTACAAGGTCTAATTTTGGTTTATTGTGAGGAGAAGCTGGCATAAATGCCACACTCAATGCTTCATTCTTGGGTTTATCATCCATAGTAAGTACTTTCATGCTTCCTGAATTAGGCACCCAACGAACGGGAACAATTGCAGGTGTAGAATTAACTAAGAAATCTTCATCATTATGCAGCAGTTCCCAAGGTAGATGTGATAGCCCTTCGAATGTTGCAATTGCTAGAACAATTCCTTCGCCTGATGAACCATCATGAATTACTCTGTCTAGATCCCGTTTATCTCCATTTAGCCATTTGTAGAGATTTTGACCTGTTTGGGTATAGTCTACTGGAAGGTAAGTATAATACTCAGCTTCTGACTTTTTAATTAAGTCTGAGATTTCTCCTAGACTGCGCGAAACAGGTTGAAACTCGAGGAGGTTATCCCAATAGAAACGGAATTCAACAGAATCATCTCCTTTTAGCTTAAGATTCAGGTGTAGAATTTGCATAACTGTACTATTGCCTTAGTTAATCTTCAATAATCTTTTTGATGTCCTCTATAGTTGCATCTTTAAGTAACAGTCGTTTTCCACTATTGGGAGCAACAACCAAAACTTTCTCTATACGAGGTTGGGCCGAAGTGTGAAGAGATTTTTGATATTTGTTTTTCCACTCGTAAAGCTGTTCTGCAATGGTTAAACTACCGCCAACAAGACCAACTATTGTGGCAATAGTTGTCAATACTCCTTCTCTCTCAACCTCGTTAATTGTTTAATAGCTACCTTGGAGTCCATTAATTGCTAGCATTTCCTCAGTAGCTAGGACAGCATCTTGGCCTTGAATTTCAATTTTGATCATCATCTTAATTCACTCAGTTCAGAAGTTATTGAGCTGACCAACAGCTCACTTTTGGTTAAGTATATAAGTCTTAGCCTTATATTCTGCTTCATAAAACCGACATAAAACGTCATAAGAAGTAAAATTTTCATGTTTACTTCCCACTTCAGCTAAGAACATCCGTACTTACTGATCTACAGGCATTTAAAGGTGAAAGCCAGAAGAATTTAAACAGACCGTATAAACGTAGGGCCAGCCATAAAAAAAACTTCAGATCAGCAAGAAATTGCCTACAATTATATTCTATTATTCTGTGATGTGTCCAAAAAGGATAAATGAACTAGCGGCACTAAAATAAAGTCATTTGTCATCAATAATTGAAGTTTTCTTCAATATACTGGCCTCAGGAAATCAGTCGCTGATATTCAGTTTGGTTAATCTATAGCCATCATATTACTTTACAAAAGTTAGCATGGTATCCTAACTTTACCCACATTCATATTATTGTCTAGACCCTTTAATTAATTAAGCAAGAAGACACAACCTATAGTATTATTGTCGCAGTTGGGCAATCCACCGAGGAGCTTCGGCTCAGTAGGAGTCCCTGTCCTTTCAGGCCGGGGAGGATGTCAAAATCTTAAATAAAATCGAAGGAAATATTATAATTCTTTTCAATTTAGATTTTAGTTCATTAATTATTAAGATACTATGGCTATTGGCTATCTTTCCTTTGTGCTTCATGCCCATCTCCCTTTTGTGCGACATCCAGAAAGGGATTATGTTTTAGAAGAAGAGTGGCTATTTGAAGCAATTACAGAAACTTATGTCCCCCTAATCCAAATGTTTGAGGGGTTAAAGCGAGATGGTATAAATTTTAAATTAACCATGAGTTTGACACCAACCTTGGTGTCCATGCTACGAGACCCCCTGCTACAAGGCCGCTATGAACATCACTTAACCTTACTCCAAGAATTAGCAGATAAAGAAATTGACCACAATATCCACAATGGTCATCTTCGCTACCTGGCAGAACATTACGTTACCCATTTCAATAATGTTCGGAAACTTTGGGAACGTTATGACGGTGACTTAATTACTGCATTTAAGCAGTTTCAAGACAGCAACAACCTAGAAATTATGACCTGTGGAGCTACCCATGGCTACTTTCCATTAATGAAAATGTATCCACAGGCAGTATGGGCCCAAATAGAAGTTGCTTGTCAACATTATGAAGAAAACTTTGGTCGTCGCCCCACAGGTATTTGGGTGCCAGAATGTGCTTATTATCAAGGTCTAGAGCGATTACTGGCAGATGCTGGTATACGTTATTTCTTAACAGATAGCCATGGTGTACTCTACGCTAGACCTCGCCCCAGATATGGGAGTTATGCTCCTATTTTTACAGAAACAGGAGTTGCCGTTTTTTCTAGAGACCATGAATCTTCTCAACAAGTATGGTCTTCCCAAGTAGGATATCCAGGAGACTCAGAATATAGAGAATTTTATAAGGATTTGGGTTGGGAAGCAGAATATGAATATATTAAGCCTTATATTATGCCTGATGGCCAGCGCAAGAATACTGGCATTAAGTACCATAAAATTACAGGTCGTGGTCTGGGATTAGGAGATAAACAACTTTACGACCCATACTGGGCCAGAGAAAAAGCAGCAGAACACGCTGGTAATTTTATGTTTAATAGGGAGCGTCAGGTTGAGCACTTATATCAAATTATGGAGCAACTCCCGATAATTGTTTCTCCCTACGATGCTGAGTTGTTTGGTCACTGGTGGTATGAAGGGCCTTGGTTTTTGGATTTCTTATTCCGCAAAACTTGGTATGACCAAAGCACTTATCGGATGACTCATTTGGCAGATTATTTACAGAAACATCCTGAACATCAAGTTTGTCTTCCAGCCCAGTCTAGTTGGGGATATAAGGGTTTTCATGAATATTGGCTTAATCATACTAATTCTTGGATTTATCCTCATTTGCATAAGGCCACAGAACGGATGATTGAATTGGCACAATACGAAGCACAAGATGAATTGGTATTAAAGGCTTTAAATCAGGCAGGCCGAGAATTATTGCTGGCTCAATCTTCAGACTGGGCATTTATTATGAGTACGGGTACTATGGTTTCTTATGCTGTGCGGAGGACACGATCACATTTGATGCGTTTTAACAAGCTCTATGAAGATATTCTACAGGGAAAGATTGACTCTGGTTGGTTGGAAAAGGTTGAGGCGATCGATAATATATTTCCTCAAGTCAACTATCGGGTTTACAGGTAACTTTCTTATATCAAAAGTTAAAAATCAAAAATAATAAAGTAATTAGGACTTACCCAGGCATGCACCTGATTTCTAGACTGGAGATGGCGCTAGCTCGGTGAGATAGTCATTATAAGGTAGAGTAAGTAGATACATAATACAGAGTAGATAAGCCGATAGATACCCCAGGCCAGTAACTTATAGCCATGATTTATAACCAAAATTATTTGAGGCTGTCGACAAGAGACAAAGTCAGAGGGAAGTAAGTCGTCCGGTATGAGTATAAATACTTAGTAGTGCCTGGCTCAAGTGCCGAAAAGAAGAGGGAGAATAACAAGTTAAAATCCCGGGTTTATCAAAGGAGGGCAACATACAATTAAAGACCTGGAAAAAATCCGAGAGTTTATGGAGCAGAATGGGCACAAAGCCCAAGAACAGATAGCCAAGTTGTGGGGAGAAGAAGTAACCCAGCAGAATGTAAGGGATGCTGTCAAAAAATTGAGAATTACGGGAAAAAAACTTATGTCGCCTTTGTTGTCTACATATTACAGGTATCTTTAGAATATTGGCAAGAAGCAGGCAGGGCTAAACTTATCAGCTAATGGGTTACTCATAATAGTGGTAAGGGCGCCAACACCTTATTACATCGTAGCATCATTAGTAGCTTGGGAGCGCAAATATCAGGACTTAGGCAATAGTATTAACTTTTAAAAGTTAATCTATATAGCGATCGCTTGAACAACAAAATATAAAACACTTAAAAATTTAACCATTACTACCGGGTTTAATAGAATTTGCTTCTATAGACTTAATTTCAGAGATTTGTCAACCTAAAAATGTGTAGATACCAATAACAAAGCTTCTCCATCCCAAAAATCTAGATTTATGATGAAGTTTAAATAAGTATCTCCTAAGTAATTAGTATAATCACCATTCATAATTATCTAATAAAGGGAAAAAAATGTCAGACTGGCAAGTAATAACTGGTGGAGTAACAGCTCCCAAAGGATATCAAGCAACGGGAATAACTGCGGGGTTAAAACCTTCTGGGGCAGAAGATTTGGCTTTGATTTTATCAAACGTAGATGCTATTGCTGCTGGAGTCTTTACAACAACTCAAGTCAGAGCTGCTTGTGTGGACTATTGTCGCCAATGTTTGGAGAATAAACCAAGTGCTAGAGCAATTTTGTGTAATGCTGGCCAAGCAAATGCTGCTACAGGAGATTTAGGTTGGCAGGATGCTGTGGAAAGTGCTAAAGAATTGGGTAAAGCGCTAAATATTTCTCCAGAGTTAATTTTACTAGCTTCCACTGGAGTCATTGGTCAACGAATTAAAATGGATGCTCTCAAAGCAGCTATTCCCAAATTAGTGTCTACAGTTTCTCAAGAAGGAGGGGAAGCAGCAGCAAAAGCTATTGTCACGACAGATTTAGTTACAAAGTCAATAGCTCTAGAAACTCTAATGGGCGATCGCGTGGTTCGTATTGGTGGTATTGCTAAAGGTTCTGGTATGATCCATCCTAATATGGCAACAATGCTGTCATTTATTACCTGTGATGCAGCAGTTTCTCCTCAATTATGGCAAGACATGTTAACTACAGCAGTTAATCGTAGTTTCAATCAAATTACTGTTGATGGGGATACCAGTACCAATGATACAGTTATTGCTCTGGCAAATGGTCAGTCTCGCACATCTGCTATTACTAATATGGGAGCAGAGGCAAAAAAGTTGGAGGCAATGTTAACAGAGGTTTGTATTTATTTAGCCAAAGCGATAGCTCGGGATGGGGAGGGGGCAACTTGTCTGATAGAAGTTCAAGTTACTGGAACATCTAATGAAGTATCTGCCAATAAAATTGCCAAAACTATTGCTGGATCTTCTCTGGTGAAATCAGCTATTTTTGGTCGCGACCCTAATTGGGGAAGGATAGCTGCCGCTGCGGGTCGCGCCGGAGTTAAATTTGATCACAAGGAGTTACAGGTAAAGTTGGGAGATATTTTGCTAATGGAGAATGGGCAACCCTTAGATTTTGACCTAGCTGCTGCTAGGGAATATCTTAAGCAAAGGGCAGCTGGAAAATATCTCTTAGATGATACTGTATTAATCACTGTCAAAGTTGGGGACGGTGTTGGTAGTGGTAAAGCTTGGGGATGTGATCTTAGTTATGATTATGTAAAGATTAATGCTGAATACACTACCTAATTTCGAGCATAACTTAAAAATCAAAAGTCAGAAGTGAGATGATTTTTTATATTACGTTTTGAACTAGGTATAGGTTTGTTTTGAGCTTTTTAGACCGGAAAATCGGCACTTTTGTCTATCCATAAAAGCTAAACACCAATATTAGTACATGCTTTGTAATTAGCAAGCCCTACTTACAAGGCTTTTCATAATTATTATAGAGCACAAAGAACAGGATATTGTATGCAACGTCCGTACATGGTTATAACAATTTACAAAAAGAATGTTTAAGAAACTTGCGTAAAAATAGGGGTGGTCCTGTATATGTAGTGATAAGCCAATATAAATGATTATTTATTGACATTAATCTTGAAAAGATTAAGTTTTTTGGGCTTAATAATTTAAAATTTTTATCTGGGCTATCGCTACATAATAATTAGTCATCAAACTATCAGGAATTAAGCTCAACTATCATGAAAAAAGTATGCTATTATCTATAACAGTAATAAGAAAAAATCTATATATTTCAGATTTCCATTCATAAATTAATCTGTCCTAGTTGTGGCAGTAATCATATTGTCAAAAATGGGACTATTCACAATAAAAAACAAAAATATCAATGTCAAAATTGTCAGAGACAATTTGTCGAAAATAGTCAAATAGATTATATTAGTAATTAAACCCAAGAACTGATTGATAAATTAAAATAGAGAAAAAATTAGTTTTGCTGGTATAATCTGTGTAACAGGCGTGTCAAAAAATGGATCCAGAATTACGTCAATAATAAGTATGCTGAGGTTTCACGCTCTATTAAATGTACTAAAAAAAACCGGTAAAATCACTATTCAATGTGATTAAATGTGCTCATTTGTAGGCAATAAAAATAATAAACAATGGCTGTGGTTAGCGATTGATATAGAAACTAAAGAAATTGTGGGTTTCTACTTAGGGGAAAGAGGAGAAAAAGGGGCAGCATAGATTATGGAATTCTAACCCACGGTGTCTTAAGGTCGTGTGCAGTTTGTTATACAGATTTTGGGTCAGCTTACGAGCTTGTTTTTCCTGAAGAGAGACATAAATCAGTGGGGAATATTCAGATAGAACATGATTTTAGTGCATTAAAAGAAGCTAGAATATATTCACCTATAAACACATCTCTTAATGAAATTATTCGTAATTATTGTGCCAAATAGTATCTCATTCTTATTGAAAATGACTATATCTATACCTCATATTCCCTCAATTTAATCTTGCCGACCTACCTTCTAGTCTTACCTATAAAACTTCCAGAAACAAGTTTTAATTAAAATAGGTAAATAATTTTGGTTATGCATTTATCAGGAAAAAAATCTAACGTTCTTTGCAAGTTTGAGTTTTTCATGGTTTAAATAATTATGTAATTCCTATTCAAAATAGCTAATAATTTGTAGCTAAACCCCCTTGGGTAGAGTTAATACATATTGATAGTGACCATACTGTAGGGAATGTTATGCCAACGAACCAAGAATTTGGGGATAAGTTAATCAATTTTTCCAGCAATATTTTAATTCTATAAACAATTAAAGTAAGCATTAGAAATGTTGTGATAATCAAAAAATAGTATTAATTCACAAAAATTTACTGGGATAGGTAATAATAGATGAATAATAATTTCTATTTTGACAGTTAAACCTATCCCTACTCTATATATTTATACTATTGTTCTTAGTCAACTAGAAAAAAAACAAAGCTTTGAATCTAGAAAAACTAATTATCTATTTATCTATTTATACTAAAATATTACAACATAAAATCAGAATAATTATTATCTTAAGTTGAATACTTATTCATTTTTATCGTTTGTGAAAGGAATCGACAGATTTTCAAGTTCCATTCTTTGTTTAGCTTGATTTAAAAAATAACCGCTCATCATTGCAGAAGCTAGAAGTTGACCAAGGTTTTCTCGACTTGTAGTTATTGCCATAGAAAAATTTTCAGGTGGCAAATTCCCCAAAATTCCTCTTAAATTTTGTTCCATAATTTGAGCTACTTCTGGAGCTGGCTTAGAAAGTTGAGCAACAGTTTCTGGATTCATAGATTGAACATATTGCCATAGTAAATTACTACTATTTGATTGACTGAAAAAATTTTTGGAAGGACTGCCGGGAATATTATTCATAATATTTACCTCCAATAAATACAACTATTTAAGATTAGTTATATATTAACAAGATATTTTGGAATTACTCTAGTCAGTGCAACCGAACTTCTAAAGTCGGACTTTTCTACAATATCTTCAAAGAAGTCCTGTTTTATTTGATAGCTAAAAAACACTTTATTTCTATGTCTCTTGGACTAAAAATAAGTACGTAAGAACACGGGTTTATAAGCACCTCAAAACTATTACTAGATAAGGTTTTAAAGAAAAGTTTTAAAGAAGATTCACTCTTTTATAAACTTACGGTTCGCCTAAAAATGATAATTATTCTTAGCAAAAATGTTGCTTTGCTCACCCGCACTATCAAATTTTATTGATTGATTTTTCAACAAAATAGCCGTCAGAAAATTTAATTTCAGTTAATTAAAAAAATCTTAATCCTAACCCAGATTCCGCAGAGATTAAAGTAGATTTTATAATTATGATTTTTTTAAGTTGAAATAAAATATCAAGTAAAAAGTGAAATAGAAACAAAAGAAGAAGTTATAGTTACGGAAAAAATGAAAGTAAGGATATTTATATTAGCAACAAATATAATAGATAAAAATAAACTGAGTAATAAGTAAGTATTCAAATCATATAAAAACCAACAATTAGCTAGTATTAATAATTGACATAAAAATGAATTTAAATGAAGTCATAATGGTTATCTATGTTGAGGAAATGTACCCCTTTTCATATAAATAATTATTATTATTAAAAACAAAAAAAAATGATTTTATTCCTATGCATTTATCCTGATTTTTTTATCCCACAATGGTTTTGAAGTAGTTATCGCCCCGTAATCAGACTTGATATTACTTTGAGAAAAGCGACAAAAAATTAATAAATTAATATGGCCACTTTAGATTTTCCTTGA
This sequence comes from Trichodesmium erythraeum IMS101, assembly GCF_000014265.1. NCBI lineage: Bacteria > Bacillati > Cyanobacteriota > Cyanophyceae > Oscillatoriales > Microcoleaceae > Trichodesmium > Trichodesmium erythraeum. Next base: position 63,529 of record NC_008312.1, on the reverse strand, counting down.
TCTGAGTGGAAAAAGTTAATCTGCTGCAACTATTGCCCATTTTCTGCCCTCACTCTTCAGCTTTTTCAGCAAACCCTAGATTAAACTAGGTATGTAGAGAAGGAGAAAATCCGATGAGAAAATCATCTAAATCTAAAGGTCGTCTGGTTTGGAATCATTCAACCCATATTGAAGGCTTAATACGAATTTTAGATAAATTAACCCAACATAAGGGTATTGAAACTGTTACTCCAGGGGTTATCGGCAGATCCAAAAGTCATATTCCCCACATAAAGCTAAAAATATCAGTGCCTATTCGTGGTGGTTTTAAACTTATTGCCAGACAAGGAAAGACAGTTCAAGAAGTATTTATTTTAACGAGCTTAACTCAAGAAGACTTAGAAAAGTTAATCACTCAAGTCTTGGCCAAGTAAATATACTCCATTGTCCTATTAAGAAGTATTTATTTTAACGAGCTTAACTCAAGAAAACTTAGAGAAGGTAATCACTCAAGTCTTGGCCAAGTAAATATACTCCATTGTCCTATTAAAAAGTATTTGTTTTAATGAGCTTAACTCAAGAAAACTTAGAAAAGGTAATTGCTTAAGTTTTAGCTAAGTAAATATACTTTTTCGTCGGATTTTAAGTATATTTACTTAGAAAAGCCATAACTAAAGTCAGAAGTCAACAATTAAATTGTTGCTGTGACTAAGTTTGAGAGGCCTGAGAAAGTCTACGCTAGTAATGGTAATAGCAATAGCGACCCTATATTTAATCAAAGCCTATACTTTCCTAATTGAAGTGTAGGCTAGTATAGCTAAGGTGAAAATTAATATTTTACTGATAATTTAGGCGACCACTATTGAGTCAGGAGGCTTTACTCAGGAGTCATAACATTATGGGCTACAGTTCTGATATTAAAGAGCTGTGTGTCAAAATGTCCCTTAACGGCATGGCATTCCGAGCTATTGAGAAAGTGACTGGTATTTCTCTGTTGGACAGTGCTTAACTGGTTACGACTTGCTGGGACACAGATTCTTGAAGAAAACTTTGATATCCTGAAACTACTCAAATAGATGAACTATAGACTTTTATCCGCTCAAAAAAAAACAACTTTGGGTTTGGACGGTCGTAAATAGCCAAATGTCAGGAATTCTTAAGTTTGTGATAGGCGATCGCTGGACCGTTACTTTCACAATATTGTGGCAGATGATTCAAGATTGGGCTTGTTTTCTTTATATTACTTATGGCTACAACGTTTATCCTTACTTAATTGAGAATTGCGAGCGCAAGGTCAGTAAAACAGCTATGACCTGAGTATAAGGAGAAAACTACCGTAATTGACAATACTTAGCCAGCTTACATAGTAAAACTTTATGCTACTCCAAGTCAATTGACATGTTATGCAAGTCAATTTTTTTGCTTATCTATTATTTGAAAAATCAGCACATTCCTCAATATTCCTAATCATTTGTCACTGTGCAACGACATTTGAATTATTTAGACTAGCATTAAATATTATACAAATAATTCGGCGTTACTGAAATAGGGGATGAATCACAAAATATAAGAGTAAATGATTCAAGATTCTCCTATACAATAAAGTCCAGAATACCAAATGGCATTAGACCAGGTAAACAAAAATCATATCTGTGTCAGTTTTTCTTGCCAGTTTGTAGGCAACCCTAAGCTTCACAAAAGTTAAAGCGATGAAGTTGGTCGAACTTGCCTGAAGATATCTGTGAATGGCATGAGCTTTCGAGGGATTTAGGAAATCACAAAGGTATATCACACTACTGTGATTGGCTGAGTACTGCAGATGGGTAATCAGTTACCTGATGCTTATGAACAAGGCACAGTTCCAGAGCTAGGAGAACTCGATGAACTACAAACTTTTGTAGGCTCAAAAAAAAAGTCTGGGTTTGGATGGCTATAAACCATTTTAAGGCTGGAATTTTGGATTGGGTGCTGGGTGGCTATAGTGACTGAACCGACCCTTCCCTATGGTCAAGAGTTGGACAATGGCCTTGCTTGTTCTATCTCAAAGATCGCTATAAAGTCTACCCTCAGTTTATTCCTGATCGAGACCAAATCTTGATCAAGACCTACAGGACTAGAGTGGAAGGGGAAAATATGCGTTTGCGACACTACTTGGCCTGATTGTACCGAAAAACATTATATTATTTTAAATCTCTGGACATGCAGGGGTATGATATTTGGTTGTTGATTCACTAGCTACATTTTCAGGATGTTTCCGTTTCAATCAGATTCATTCCATAATTCAGCAACGCCAATATTTGTTACATTTTCTTCAGTAAGGGTAACCCGTACAATATTTATAAAATCAACATTCTTTTGGGATACTAATTATTAAAAAAAGCTATTAGTAGAGTGTTAATTCTTAATAATTGAAGTTTCATCCAGGTTAAGCATTATTTTTTCTCCCCTAGCATTAAAAATCATCATAAAGGTTTGAATATCCTTTTTTAGTGAAAGGGAAATCTGATTAAGTCCTCTTGATTTATCCCCCTGATTATTTGTAACATTATTTTTTAACCTTTTATGCAAGACATTTTGGTCCCATAAAAATATAGCAATCCCATATTGGTTGCAACAGATATAATAGTAAAAATAACAGGTATAAGAAAAAGAAAACAAAGGAAAATTATAGATGAACTAGATGATTTTATTAATCAAAAAAAAGAGCTCAAAGAAATTAAAATAGCCTTGAAATTAAAATAGCCTTGGCAGTAAAAATGATCTTTTCATAAAAAATTATGCCATGAAAACAAATAATTATTAAATGTAACTCAGCAGTTTAGAAAGCGAATGGAAAAACTAAGTATTATTTCATGGTTTAGAAAGTTTAATGCTTCAGATATAGTTCTTTTAAATAAGAATGAGACACTATCTGGCGCAATAATTACGAATAATTTTATCAAGAGATGTATTGATAGGTGAATACATTCTAGCTCTTTTTAATGCACTAAAATCATGTTCTTAGTCATTTAAATCAGGAGAGTATTTTGGCAAAAATAGTAATTGGTGACCCCCTGCTTCTACTAATTCTATAATAACTTTTTTTCGTAATTAATGGTGAATTATCCGTGCAGCAGTACACTGGGAATTTTTAATGATGGTCATAAATGTTTATCTAATACTAATTTCATAAACTTAAGCTACACTTTTAGAAGTAACCTATTATAGAAAATGTCCCCATGTCAGGAGTAGTAAAAATTGAGATAAATGAATCGGTAGAAACTCTCAAAAAACTTTTAAAAAGTGCGAGTACAGCTCAAGAAAAGGAAAGACTTCAAACTATTTACTGGTTGAAAACTCAAACAGTAGAAACAGTAAAAGAAATTGCGATAATGTTAGGACGCAATCGAGTCACAGTACAAAAATGGTTAGGGAAATATCGTACAGGTGGACTGAATCTTTTACTAGAACCAAAGAAAAATCTAGGAGGGAGGCCAAGTTCAATTCCACCAAATGTAATCGAGAAATTAGAAGCAGAATTGCAAAACCCGGAAGGTTTCCAAAGCTATGGTGAAATTCAACAGTGGTTAACGACTTGTTTTGACATCGAGCTGTCTTATCGAACAGTTCATCAATTAGTCAGATATAAATTAAAAAGTAAATTAAAAGTTCCACGTCCAAATCACATAAAACAAAATAAAGAAGCTCAAGAAAACTTTAAAAAAAACTCTCATCTCAACTAGAAGAGAAAATTAAGTTAATTAATAAATATTCGGAAAATCAACTGCCAATTCGCTATTGGTGTCAAGACGAGACTAGAATTGGATTAAAAACTATAACAGGTAAAGTCATTACTGCTTGCGGTGTTAAGCCCATTGGTTTATATCAATGGCTATTTAAATATCTATGGCTTTATGGTTTAGTAGAACCAAAAACAGGAGATTCCTTTTTTTATGAATTTAGTCATCTAGATACTCCTTGCTTTGAAAGATTTTTAGAGCTTTTTTCTCAAACATATCCTGAAGAGATTCATATTATTCAACTAGATAACGGGCGAGGGCATCTAGGGAATGATTTATCTATCCCTGATCACATCATTTTATTATTTCAACCTCCTTATTGTCCCGAAGTTAATCCCATTGAAAGACTGTGGAAAGAGGTGAAAAAATTCTTGAAAAATCGAGTTTTCGATTCCTTAGATTTCTGACGCAGAATCCTGAGAAATATATTAACTGGATTTAGTCAAAAAGATATTGCTTCTTGTACAGGATATGATTTTATTCTTGAAGCATTATGTGTAGTCGGACTTTAGGAAATTGGTATAACCATTGTTCAAATCCCACAGCATTTAGGGTTCCTTTAAATATAATTGGTGCTATTAAATCTTTTTCCTTTTTTCTTCTCCCGGCTACTAAATTTCCTCTTTTACCTCGTTTTCCCTCTTGCTCACCATAAACTTTTTTCCCTTTTTTTTGACCAGGCATAAATACAGTCTTGATTATCTTCAAATTCTGATTTATCAATAAATACAAGGCTTTTACTTCCAAATTTTTTGATAAAATTTCAAGGGAAAGCTGATAATATTTTATCCTTTCTTCTCTATTTTTTTCTCTATAACGAAGTTGTTTTTTTTCAAGGAAAATCCATTATTTTTAAAGCATAAAATATAGCTGATTGATTAACTCCAAATTTTTTAGCTCTGTCTGACAATGAGCGACTCTGGATTTGGTTTTACATCTTTTTCTAATGCTTTCCAATCTAATTTTCTTTGACGACTTTTTACCTTAGTTGCTGACAATTTTGGGCGAGATAACCATCTATATATCGAAGATCTTGCTATCCCAAATGTATGAGCTGCTTTGGTAATCGTACCGCCATTTTCTACAAAACTTATTACTTTTTGTCTGAATTATAAACTGTAAGGCATAGTTCAAAATAGTTTATATTTGACTTGATTTTATTATACTCAATTTTTATTTAAATCTTAATTAAAACGACTATATATTGGGAAAAAGGTGACTTAAAGGCTGTCGCAAAGGAAGAAAAAAAAATCAGTATTTTAGGGAACAATATTACCTAATTTTATCAGGTCAAAAAAGCTATTTACAGAATCAATATGAGATTTTTTTTGAGTATATCTAAAGTTATTTTAAATTCTTAAAAGAAGCATAAATAAGCTGAAAAAAAATTCAAAAACTGCTACAAATGATAAATTAGTACAAGCTGAAAGAAAAAAATAGAGGAATTGTTAGCTAAATAAATAGTAACCAGCAATAGAAGCTGAAAAGCTTACAGTATTTATGATTTATGAATGTCATCTTCTATGGGGAGATATATTAGGTTATACTTAGGTAAAAACATATGAAAGAATATAAATTACGATGAAAAATGAAAAAGAAAAACAGACTTTATTATCGAGTTTTAGACTATCAAACTAAATAATTTATTGTGCAAGAATTAAAGAAGTGGAAATACTAAAAACTATGGAATTTATTAAATATTTGCAGAAGCAAAGACCAGGTAATAAATTGGCAATATTTTGGGATGGAGTAACTTATTATAACTTTCAAGCATATAGAGAATATTTAATGACAATTAATCAAGACTTATCGGAAGAAGAATGCTTGATAAACTGTACGCTCATTTGCTCCAAATGCTCCGGAGCAAAATCCTGTTGAAGATATTTGGTTACAAGCCAAAAAATTTATTAGATATTTTTATTATCTTTGCAGTTATTTTAAAGTAGTTAAGTTATTTAAAGTTTTTTGCAGATGGTAAAATATCCAATTTCCCAAAACTTTTTCAGTATAGAATTTTGTCGCAACCTACCCACGGATTGCTATAGCTTATTTTATAGAAAGGGAAATCTGATTAAATTCTCCGATAAATTTACCCCCGATTATTTGTAACATTATTTTTTTAATCTTTTATACGAAACATTTTTGTGACAGAAAAATATCTTATTTGTGCAGTATGACCTAGGAAAAGTCAGTTTGTACCAGAAAATAATGTGGTGCAACTACTATTTTCTACTCCCTAAAACACAATACGTTTTAGAGCAAGGCAAAACTGAGGTGAGTAAAACATAAATAAAAATATTATCAAAGCTTTATAAAATATAGGCTTTACTTTTGATAAACTGTGGATAGTAATCTATCTTTTATTAAAGCTTTTCTTAGCAAGAGCTTTATATTTCCCTTACTCCAAAAGAACAATTAATAGCATTTTGGCACTTCAAAAATATCAAGGTACTGCTATTATATTATTGAACTATGATATAAGCTGTTCAGATTACAAAATTGCAAAAAAAAATCTTAACCCAACTGTATTGCTCGAAAAAAAAACAGTATGGAAATTGTTATATAAATTTTAAAATGCTATAATTGAGTTAGACAACTAAGAAAAATGTAGAATAAAATACAAGCAATTCTACATTTTTACTATGAATATAACCTTAAAAATCTTAACTCAACTGTATTGCCCGAAAAAAAAATTATGGGAATTGCTATATAAATTTTAAGATGCCATAACTGAGTTAAACAACCAAGAAAAATGTAGAATAAAATACAAGCAATTCTAAATTTGAACTATGAATATCACCTTTGAAGAATTAAATACAATTGATAAAAAGCTTTCAAAACGTCACATAGATCTAGACCCTGGTGGTTATTTTATTATCTTCATCGACAAAAAAGCTGGTCTTATTTTTGCAAAACATTTTACTAATATAATTGACAGCCGAGGTCTAGCTATCGATCCAGAAACAGGAAAACCTATTCCTGCTAAAGGTAAAGTAGAACGTCAGGAAAATGCAATATTTACTGCAAAAACCGCAAAAGAAATGTGTGTCAAAATATTTGAAGAAACCCGTCCTTGTCACATCACAATGTTAGATCATGCTGCTTATTTAGGGCGGGAATTTGTCCGTGCTGAAATTGCTTTATTAAGTGGTAAAGAATATATTCAAGATTAACTCAATTTACAGAAATTATGTATAAATGAAACCTTTTGCTATTTTCTTGAATTACTAGCCAGAAAAGCTTTGATACCAGAAATAAGTAGCCATAGGTACAACTGTAGCAATAACTAACAATACAACAACCAAAACAGTTGCACTTTGATCATTAGTTTCCTCTGCTGATTTAAAAGTAGCTGCTACTTGTGCTGAAAGCTCATCTTTAATATCCGGAGGACCTGGATCTGGTTCTCCAGATAATACAGCAGTTAGGCGATCGCTAGCTGCCAAGAAAGCTTCATTATATTTATTACCATCTCTAATAGGTACTTGAATAGTTTCATTAACTAAACTCTGAGTAATATCATTAGACATAAATATTTTAACTGCATCACCTATACGAATTGCATCATTATTGGTGAGAGTATCTAATACTACTAAGGTTTGATTAGCTTTTGCTTCTAGAGTAGGGAACCATTTGTCAAATAATTTTTCAGTAAAACTATCGGCAGTCTCACCATAATCTAGGCGACGGATAGTAACGAATCTAACTTCATTCCCAGTCAAATTAGCCAAATTTTCTAAAGTATTGTTTAGTTTATTCTTAGTAACTCGACTGAGAACATCTGCATCATCAACAATAAATGTACGATTACCTGTGTCTAAATTGGGCATTTGATAAACTCCAGTTGCAGATACAGAGGATACTGGTATTATAGTTGCCAAAATTAGTAATAGTAGAGATACTATTAAAGTTGGGAGCTTCTCCAGATTTAGTATTTTGTTCAATAGTTTTACCATCAGAATAATTTGCAGTTTTTCGTAAAACGTTTATTTTTTTATGGAATGATAGCTTTCTCATTGCCACAGTCCATAGTCTATAAAAATATAGAAACTTTACTAGACTTTCACCTACTTTATCACTTTATTTAGGATTTGCTGAGTGCGACTTCTTGGGCTAAAGAACCCCATAAGTAATACCAATTTCCTAAAGTCCGACTACACATAATGCTTCAAGAATAAAATCATATCCTGTACAAGAAGCAATATCTTTTTGACTAAATCCAGTTAATATATTTCTCAGGATTCTGCGTCAGAAATCTAAGGAATCGAAAACTCGATTTTTCAAGAATTTTTTCACCTCTTTCCACAGTCTTTCAATGGGATTAACTTCGGGACAATAAGGAGGTTGAAATAATAAAATGATGTGATCAGGGATAGATAAATCATTCCCTAGATGCCCTCGCCCGTTATCTAGTTGAATAATATGAATCTCTTCAGGATATGTTTGAGAAAAAAGCTCTAAAAATCTTTCAAAGCAAGGAGTATCTAGATGACTAAATTCATAAAAAAAGGAATCTCCTGTTTTTGGTTCTACTAAACCATAAAGCCATAGATATTTAAATAGCCATTGATATAAACCAATGGGCTTAACACCGCAAGCAGTAATGACTTTACCTGTTATAGTTTTTAATCCAATTCTAGTCTCGTCTTGACACCAATAGCGAATTGGCAGTTGATTTTCCGAATATTTATTAATTAACTTAATTTTCTCTTCTAGTTGAGATGAGAGTTTTTTTTAAAGTTTTCTTGAGCTTCTTTATTTTGTTTTATGTGATTTGGACGTGGAACTTTTAATTTACTTTTTAATTTATATCTGACTAATTGATGAACTGTTCGATAAGACAGCTCGATGTCAAAACAAGTCGTTAACCACTGTTGAATTTCACCATAGCTTTGGAAACCTTCCGGGTTTTGCAATTCTGCTTCTAATTTCTCGATTACATTTGGTGGAATTGAACTTGGCCTCCCTCCTAGATTTTTCTTTGGTTCTAGTAAAAGATTCAGTCCACCTGTACGATATTTCCCTAACCATTTTTGTACTGTGACTCGATTGCGTCCTAACATTATCGCAATTTCTTTTACTGTTTCTACTGTTTGAGTTTTCAACCAGTAAATAGTTTGAAGTCTTTCCTTTTCTTGAGCTGTACTCGCACTTTTTAAAAGTTTTTTGAGAGTTTCTACCGATTCATTTATCTCAATTTTTACTACTCCTGACATGGGGACATTTTCTATAATAGGTTACTTCTAAAAGTGTAGCTTAAGTTTATGAAATTAGTATAACATAGCCGATATCTCTAATAATTACTAGAGGTGATATGAGATGATAACTCCCAATTCCTTGGAGGTTAAATTCCTCTCCTCTTGGTTAGGGAATAACTTTCTAGGTCAGGTAATTTGAGGTAGGGTTAATTACTCTCGGTACATGGCCTTAAATGTCAGCTTTGGCTATAGTTCTTTAGCCAAAGAGGCAAAAGTTGTTACTCCAAATCTAGTGAATACTAATTCTATTAAAACTATCGTCACCTTAGTTCAGATTAAAGGCTTGCAGTTTGTTTTCCTTTGCCTATTAAATATGATAGTCCCTGTAGTCACATTCACAGAAATTACGCAGGTACGCTATATATAGCGTACTGTCAACTCGGGAATTGTCAATTACTTAAATTAGTTTTTTTCGGATAGATATACTTTATAGATATTATAGTCATTTTAAATAAGAATGAGACACTATTTGGCACAGTAATTACGAATAATTTCATCAATAGATGTGTTGATAAGTGAATATATTCTAGCTCTTTTTAATGCACTAAAATCATGTTCTATGCCATTTAAATCAGGAGAGCATTTTGGCAAAAATAGTAATTGATGACCCTTGCTTCTACTAATTGTCTAATAACCTTTTTTATATGAATTGGTTAATTCTCCATAATTAGTACACTGGAAATTTTTAATGATGGCAATACATCTTCATTTAACCATTGTTCATATCCCACGGCATTTAGGGTTCCTTTAAATATAATTGGTGCCATTAAATCTTTTTCCTTTTTTCTTCTCCCAGCTACTAAATTTTATCTTTTTCCTCGTTTTACTTCTGGCTCACCATCAACTTTTTTCCCTTTTTTTGACCAGGCATAAATACAGTCTTAATTATCTTCAAATCTTGATTCATAAATAAATAATTAGCGTTTACTTCCAATTTTTTTTGATGATATTTCGTAGTTTATGATCATATTTTATTCTTTATTCTCTATTTCTTTCTCTATAACAAAGTTGTTTTTTCAATGAAACTTAATTGTTTTCAAAGCATAAAATATAGCTATAGAATTAACTCCATTTTTTTTTGCTCTGTTTGCTAATGAGCAATTATTGATTTGGTTTTATATCTTTTTCTAGTTCTTTACAATCTAATTTTATTTGAATAAATTTTACCTTTTCTAGTTCTTTCCAATCTAATTTTATTTGAATAAATTTTACCTTTTCTAATTCTTTCTAACCTAATTTTATTGGACAAAATTTCACATTACTTGCTTCCAATTTTGGGTGAGATAACCATCTATATATCGAAGCTCCTCCTATCCCAAATATATCAGCTTATTTGGTAATAATACCAGCATCTTCTACAAAAGTTATTACTTTTTTTTGAAGTATAAACTGTAAGGCATAGTTAAAAATAGTTGCTAGTTGACTTGATTTTATTCAACTCAATTTTTGTCTTAATCTTAATTTAAAAAACTATACTTTTGATATATATTATCTAGTAAGAAAAAAAGAATATGTCTAAACAAATATAGTAATCCTATCTGAAAAGTGAAAGAGATCGGTAGCTATAAGATACTTATGCTGAAGAGAGAAACCATAATTAACAGTGATTAGAGCTATTTTTCAAAATACTAGTAATTTTTCATAAATGATTTAGGATTGCTATAGATTATAAATTGTTAAATTGAATTGCTAAAAAAATTTTATAGTTAGACAGCAATGGCATAATTATATTAGTTTCAAAAAAACATGGATTTTAATTATGTTGTAATTAGTTAATATTTACTTCAATATCACACAAATTATACAAAAACAAACTTGAGAACAGCAAAGTAAAAATATTAGACATGATAAAATAAACCATTATTTAAGAAAATAGTCTTTAAATTCACAATATTTATGACGAAATATTAAATAATAATTTTTTTCAGGTATATCAGTATATTTAATCTTTGATGACACAGTAATTAATAAAAAGTATGGGTTAAAAATTGATGGCGTACCTCCTCTCTTAGAAGCACTTACGCGATAAAAATAAAGTGGTAAAGAACATACAGTTATTTGCTTTCTCTCAGCTACGAAGCTCGTGGTATAGGAATAGTTAATTGTATATATTTTAATTCTCAAACTGAACAGTTATGAATTATAGATTACAGGATTTATGAACCAGATACTGACAAGAAAACAAAAAAACAAAAATATAGTATTTCCCATAGTCATAAGATACACTAGTAGGGCTAATTTTTATAGCGATCGCGAAACTGATGAAACCTTATTCTATAGACTTTAGAAAAAAAATTGTAGAAATTTGTAGCTACCGAAAAAATGTCTATAAGGAAGCTGGATCATAGGTTTGGAGTCAGCCAAAATTTTATTCAAACCTTAACCAAAAAATATCAATAAACTGGAGATATTAAACCTTTACCTCAAGGAGGAAGTCCTCCTTCTCAGCTCAATAGTGAAGAATTATTAATCTTAGTAGAAATAATGGGGAAAAATAATGATGCAACTAATGAGAAATTATGAGAATTAATCGAAGTAGCTACAGGAGTAAAAGTAGGAAAAAGTACAATCATTGGATAACTGAAAAGTTAAACTACAGTCTCAAAAAAAACATTGTATGTACCTGAAAAAGAAAATGTTTAACTCCAATATAAGAGAGTAGAGTATTGGGAAATAGTTAGAGGGATAAAGATCAATAATTTAGTCTTTATAGATGAATCAGGAGTAAATTTGGCAATGCTTTGATTATATGCTAGAGCCTTAAAAGGGAAAAGAGTCAGAGGATAAAACCTCAAAAACTAGGAAAAAATATCTCAATCATAGGAGCTATATCCTGAGAAAAAGTTTTGGCAAAAATAAATATTGATGGAGCATTATATGGAGTAACTTTTGAGGCTTTTATTGTTAAATAAGTATTTCCATGACTGTGAAAAGGAGATCCTGTTGTAATGGAAAATGGGAAAATTAATTTCTCCTAAATGGTGAGAGAAGTTATTGAATAAGTTGGAGCTAGTCTGTTATTTTTACATTCTTATTCACCTGATTTTTATTCAATTGAAAACTTTTAGTCAAATATGAAAGCTATTCTAAGAATAGTTAAAGTAAGAAATTATAAAGATTTAATTGATGCCATTACCTCAACTATATTAAAAGTTAGTCAACAAGATATTCGCAATTGGTTTAACAATTCTTGTTACTGTACCTCATAGCTATGGGCATTGCTATAGATCATATAGATAATGAATGTAAAAAAAAATAGTACTTAATGCTATAAACAAAAAAAAGTACTATTTCAAACTGTATTAATAGATAGTAAGTATACAATACAAAGATTAATGACATTAATAGATAATTTAGAAAAAAATATCTATTAATGTCATTTAAAAAGTAATCGCTTAGTTTATGATACAGGCGGGGTATAAAAATACAAAAAGATTCAATAATTAAATTGGAATGAGACTGAAAAAGTCTTGGGAAAAAGAATGAAAATCAAAGGTTTTCCACAAGACAAAAAATTAAAAATATTTTGGGATACTGTGTCTGCCAACTTCAGCAGAATATATTGTCACTAAGAATCTAAATAAATCATCACGCTGATGATTTATAATTTTAACTCAAACTAAATAGAACATTAAAAAAAATCACCACAGAATTAAGTAATTAACAAGTTTATAATTTTGCCAATATCGCCTGCGAATAATTAAAAAAAATATATTGCTTGTGCAATCAAGCGTATAGAAATTATTAAAAATATTTGCTTTTTAAATAATAAAAAGTATTCATTCAAGAACAGCCACTAATTATTATTGAATTGGTCTTATCTCATAATGAAAATATCTTTTAATTATAATGAAGCAAATTTTAACTTGAATCAATGAAGGTTTTTTTGAATAAAATAAAATATTTAAGCGTTCGCTTCCCGTGGAGTTATCCGTATCACACAAAGCTATAGTGCAGGTGGTCAAAATTGTCATGCCCTATATATATAGTATCTTTGCCCAAGTCCTGATTCAAAGATTTTTAACATTCCTTGTCTACTCAAAATTATGATTATAATATGTGTGAGGGAAATAGGTAATTGTTTATCTTAGTAGTAGTCGAAGTAAAGATATAGAAATAATGCTCGAAAAATTATCTGAAAAAGATTATGCATGTTCCTTATACCTACGACTATTGATAAAAAGTTATTAATGTAATTGATGATGGGATGAGTAAAACTGAAACAAGTTTTATATTTAATATTAGTTGTAATACCATTAATATTTAGTTACTTGGAAGAATAGAAACTAGGTATATAAGAGCAAAAACAGATGATAAAAAAGGAGATAATCCTAAAATACCAGATTTAGAATAATGAGCAAGAATTGGTCTACATTAATGGTAGTAAAACTCAAAAAAAAATGTCACCCTTTATGGCTAGAATCAGTTAGCGATAGAACGACCTTCTGCTGCACAAACACACTATAGGTAAAGCCTTAAAAAAAACAATTTGCCACATACAAAAAATTACAGTTACAGAGAAACAGATGAAGAGAATAGAATTGAATTTCTGACAAAAATCCGCGAAAAAAAGCTATAATATTTAGTATATATAGATAAATCCTGAAATTGATAAAGTGAGAAGATTATGGTGATTGATCGATGGAATTCAATTGGAAAAATATATTACGATTGACAATTAGGAAGAATAAGTCTGAGGATAAGTATTATAAGTGGTTTGTGTCAGGGAAAATTAATTGCTTTATTCGTTTGATAGTTCTTATAACCATTTAGTTTTTGAAAAATGGTTAACATAAAAATTGTTGCGATAAATAAAAACATGACTACTATGAATATTTTATGGCAATACAAGTTTTCACAAGCCCCCAAAAATTCAAGAATTAATTGAGTCAGTGGATTGTGAAATTGAACATTCATCACCATATTCTCCTTACTTAAATGAAATAGAACATTATTGGTTTTCCATTAAAAACCTTTTCAGAAAGTCAGAAGAAACAATAGGAGATTTTAGAAATAGAGTTGATTATGTTGTTAAGTTGAGGTTTTAACCTTTGCTTCAATTGCTATAATCTTTCATGTTTTATTTTTTCTCTTTACTTCTGGCTCGCTGCTGAAGAACTTCTGGTGGCGGACCATAATCTCCATCACTGAAGTATACTCGTTCTACTATATTTTCCGGTTCCACTTCAATCCACAGACGGGCACCTCCGGCTTGACTTTTATTGGGTTGATGGGGCTGATAAATTATTTGGCAAGAACCATCAATTTTTAAAGCGTGGCAATAATCTTTTTTATTTCCTACTTTCACCGCTACTGCTGGATAAGAGGTTCCATTGTCTCGGTTATAGTCTATAGTCTTTCGCAGAACATGGATGATAGTCTTAGCTTGGCGTTGAAATTTATTCCAAGTTCCTTGAGGACCACGACGACCTGGTTTAATTTCTGGCATTCCTCGATAGTTAAGCGGAATTTGCCAAAGCCTTTTGGCTTTACGAGCACCTCGAACACGATCTTGATTTAGTAGAGTTCTTAATCTACCTGTAGATATATTCAGTAAAAAAGCAGCTTTTGTTGTACTTACAAATGAGATAGTCATAACTATAACGTCTGAGTTATTGAATATTTTCTTTTAGTAAATTCAAGTAGTTGTTAAAAATTGTTAAAAATAATATTCTAATTGGACTTTGTTATTCATAATTTAGATGACATATCAATTTTTAGGAGCTTCACTTCAGGCAAATCAAATTTTTTACAAAATAGGGCCGATTACTTAATTCCTAGAAGAATAACACAGATTTATTACAATAACATAAACTCTACAGATAAATTAAGAACACTTAAATAACTTTAGGTATTAACCTTAGGCCTTTATAGATTTACTTTAGGCCTTCTTAGTAAGACATTATCGTGATAGTAATTATACTATACACTTTAGTTATTGATAGTTTATAGAAGTATTAATGATTTTTTTAGCTTATCCACTTCTTGTCCGATAATTGAATTAAGGATATTTGTCTTCTAAGCAAGCAATAATTCCCCAAACTTTAGGATTTTAAACTGATACAGAGAGAAGCTAGCAGCAATCTTTTATGCAAGCTTTCATTTTAATTTGAGCAACAAGATATCCATACTATTGACATTAAATACTGATTATGCTAGCAGATATTAATAAGGATAGCTGTAAAGTTAATGTTTATCAAATACGTGTTTTGCCAGAAATAAAAATTAAGATTGGGTGGAATAAAAAAGCTTTATGCTGTAAAGCCAAATCAAAGCAAAAATTATAGAATCAACCACCCGAAACATTTATGACAGGTACATAACTATCTATTCAATCTAATACTAACATACAAAAATTAATCTCTTATAATACCTAATATAAGGTCTTATGTCAACCCTTGTTATTGTAGAATCTCCGACTAAAGCCCGCACCATTCGCAACTATCTACCCTCCGACTACCGCGTGGAAGCATCTATGGGTCATGTGCGTGACCTACCACCTTCTGCCGAGGAAATACCAGAAAAATTCAAAGGAGAAAAGTGGGCACAGTTAGGGGTAAATGTAGAGTCAGATTTTGAACCAATCTACGTTGTCCCCAAAGACAAAAAGAAAACTGTCAAAGAACTCAAAGATGCTCTGAAAGAAGTTGATGAATTACTTCTAGCCACAGATGAAGACCGTGAAGGAGAAAGTATAAGTTGGCATTTATTGCAACTACTAAAACCAAAAGTTCCTACTAAACGGATGGTCTTCCATGAAATTACTCCAGAAGCTATCCGTAGAGCAATTGATAATTGTCGTAACATAGATGAGCAGTTAGTCAGGGCACAAGAAACTCGTCGTATTCTAGACCGCCTCTACGGTTATACTCTCTCACCTGTACTTTGGAAAAAAATTGCCAGAGGTCTTTCTGCAGGTAGAGTACAGTCAGTAGCAGTCCGACTCTTGGTTAACCGAGAACGCCAACGTCAGGCTTTTAAGCGAGGAGGTTATTGGGATTTAAAGGCTAGTTTAGAACAAGAAAAAACTCCATTTGAGTCTAAACTTGTGACCCTTGGGGGGACAAAAATAGCTACTGGTAATGACTTTGATGAAAATACAGGCAAAATAGTTGAAGGTCGTAATGTTATTTTATTGGACGAAGCTCATGCAGAAGCTCTCAAAGAACAACTGCAACATAAGCCTTGGACTGTTAATAGTTTTGATGAACGAGCTGTTAGACGTAAACCATCTCCACCATTTACTACTTCTACTTTACAACAGGAAGCTAACCGCAAACTACGAATGGGTGCTAGGCAAACAATGCGGACAGCCCAAAATTTATATGAACAGGGCTTTATCACTTATATGCGGACAGACTCAGTACATTTGTCTGATGAGGCGATCGCTGCTGCCCGAAGTTGTGTTGAGAAAATGTATGGCCCGGAATATCTAAGTTCTGAACCTAGGCAATACACTACTAAAAGTAAGGGGGCTCAGGAAGCTCACGAAGCTATTCGCCCTGCAGGTAAAACTTTTCGCACTCCCCAGGAAACAGGATTGAAAAATCAAGAATTTGCTCTCTATGACTTAATTTGGAAAAGAACAGTAGCTTGTCAAATGGCTGATTCTCGTCAAACCCATATTACAGTTAATTTACAAGTAGAAGATGCTGGTTTTCGTTCTAATGGAAAACGGATAGACTTTCCTGGGTTCCTCCGGGCTTATGTTGAAGGGTCTGATGACCCCGAAGTATCTTTGGAAAACCAAGAAGTACCATTGCCTGCTATAAAACAGGGAGACCATCCTGCTTGCACAGAAATAGAAGTAGTGGGTCATGAAACTCAGCCACCTGCCAGGTTTACCGAAGCGTCTTTGGTAAAAACTTTGGAAAGTGAAGGTATCGGCCGTCCGAGTACCTACGCTACTGTTATTGGTACTATTGTTGATCGTGGTTATGCCAAACTCCAGAGTAATGCTTTAGTTCCAACATTTACTGCTTTTGCTGTTACAACTTTACTGGAAAAACATTTTCCTGAGTTTGTAGATGTCAAGTTTACTGCCCGTATGGAACAAACCCTCGATGACATTTCTATGGGTGAAGCTCAGTGGGTACCTTACCTTAAAAAATTTTATTTTGGGGAAAGTGGACTTGATACTCAAATCAAGGAACAGGAAAATCAAATTGACCCTAAGTTGGCCCGAACTATTGAGTTAGATAATTTGGATGCTAATTCAGAGATGACTTATCGTATATGTATTGGTAAGTTTGGTGCTTATATTGAGGCAGAAAATGGTGAGAATATAGTCAAAGCTTCTATTCCTGAAGATTTAACTCCATCAGACCTAGACCCAGAACAAATAGAGAAACTGTTGAAGCAAAAAACAGAGGGTCCGCAGGAGTTGGGAATTCATCCAGAAGAAGATAAGTCTATCTATATAATGACTGGTCGTTACGGTCCTTATGTGCAGTTGGGTGATGATTCTGAGGGTAGTAAGAGGAAACCAAAGCGAGCTTCTTTGCCAAAGGGTGTCAATATGGAGGATGTAACTTTGGATCTAGCGGTAGGGTTATTATCTTTACCTCGTACTTTGGGAACTCATCCAGAAACTGGTTGCAAAATTCAAGCTAATTTAGGACGTTTTGGCCCATATATCGTTCACGACCAGGGAAAGGAGGATGGTAAAGACTATCGTTCTTTAAAGGTTAAGGATGATGTTTTGACTATTACTTTGGAACGTGCTTTGGAGTTATTAGCTCAACCGAAAAGATCGAGGAGAGGTAGTGCTAAAGCTGTACTTCCCCTCAAAGATTTGGGTAAACATCCTGAAGATGGAGAAACAGTAGGTGTTTATGATGGTCGATATGGACTTTATGTGAAGCATGGTAAGGTTAATGCTTCTTTGCCTAAGGATATGTCTGTTGAGGATGTAACTTGGGAAAAGGCTCTAGAGCTTTTGCATGCTAAGGCTAGTAGTAAAAAATCTGCTCGTGGTAGGAAATCCACAAAGTCAAAAGCCGAAAATAACTAGGGTTTGTTCTTCTTGATCTTTTTAAGGAGTAGGGGGGTCGGCAGGGCATTTTTATTCTCAAAGAAAGCTATCGCATAACTACCAAAATTGAAGGCAGTTTAATATTTTTTTCTCTCTCAATGTCTCATTTGAGAAAAAAATAGCATGATCGCTTATTATAAAATATTTTTAGATTCCTCACTTAATTAGGGGTAAGATAGAGAATAAAAACGCCCTGAAGAGGTGGCTAGGGACGTTGCATAAAACATCCCTACAGAAGAATGGGGAAATTTCTCCACAGGTTATAAAAAGTAGATTTTTAAAATTTATCTTTAACCCTTCTGATTTAATTTTTAGGGAGAGAGTAGGGAGTGGTAAGTAGGGAATAGTAAGTCACAAGTTAGGATTAATGGTACGGTCACGAGGAGGTATTAGCAAGAATTGTCCTTTGATTTTTCTGTAATGGTTCGTGCGAAATCCGATCCATGGATGAGCTTAAACTACTAAAAAGCTGGTACTTTTTGCTTAGCAAATAATCCTAAAGGCTTTATATGTCATACTTTTAGAATTAATCAGCTAGCGCTAAATAGGGTTTGCTGAATAAATTAGACAATGCTTTATTTCTTATTCAAAAAAAATAATAAATATTGATTATTAGACTTTAATGAAAATATAATTTTAAGTAATTAAAAAAAAATACCAAAACAAAAAAAGTGTAAAAAAAGAAAAAAAGTTTCTTGCAAGAAGGTAGAAAGGTTGATTAGTAAAAAAGTAATTGCGTACATAATTGTGGAAGTTTCAGAAAGTTTTGCTATTACTTTGACTAGACTAAATATTTTTTTCGTATTGCCCAAGTTGACCCTCAATATGATTACGTAATCTTTTATCTAATTTAGCTTGTTTCATATGTTTTTTATCAATATTTTTGGGTGCTCAACAAACCGGCAGATAGCTCCCATAAAATAGCTCTCAGATGAAGTAAATTTTCTATTTTCGCGCGCGACTCTGTAAATTGGGTCTCCATGAACCGAATCTGGATAATTATCTGTGTAGTTTTTAAATTATTTAATGGTCACTTTTACATCTCCTGATTCATTATAGTTATCTGAACTTATCCTTATAGGAATCAATTTTTCTTAATATTTTAAATAATTATTTTCTGAAGTTGACTTGAGTTTTTGATAAAGTACAATAGGGTTTTTCCTGAACTGATAAAAAATCGAAATACATCAGAGATAATTTGAGATTTTTTACCAGACTATTTGCAAAATATTTGAGATATAAAAATCAATTTTTTCTCAATATTTTCAATAATTATTTTCTGAAGTTGACTGCTTTTTTTCTGAATTATGCTATGGTTTATACTCAAAAAAAAATGGGGAAAATTATGTCTAATTCAACATGGGTGACCAGTCTTGTTGTAATAAGTTAGCTCGATATTAAAAGAATTGACAATTAATATATCCATTTCCTTATTGACTTTTTTTTGCTGCTGTTAAGTATAAGAAAGATATGCATTATTGAGTATTTATTTTTCTAGAATATCGGAGATATAGTCATTTGAAATAAGAATGAGACGCTATTTGGCACAATAATTACGAATAATTTCATCGAGAGATGTGTTTATAGGTGAATATATTCTAGCTCTTTTTAATGCACTAAAATCATGTTCTTAGTCATTTAAATCAGGAGAGCATTTTGGCAAAAATAGTAATTGATGACCCTTGCTTCTACTAATTGTTTAATAACCTTTTTTCTATGAATTGGTTAATTATCCATAATTAGTACACTGGAAATTTTTAATGATGGTAATAAATCTTAATTTAACCATTGTTCATATCTCACGGCATTTAGGATTCCTTTAAATATAATTGGTGCCATTAAATCTTTTTCCTTTTTTCTTCTCCCAGCTACTAACTTTTCTCTTTTTCCTCGTTTTCCTTCTGGCTCACCATCAACTTTTTTCCCTTTTTTTAACCAGGCATAAATACAGTCTTGATTATCTTAAAATCCTGATTAATCAATAAATACAAGGCTTTTACTTCCAAATTTTTTGATGAAATTTCGTAGTTTCTGATAATATTTTATTCGTTCTTCTCTATTTATTTTTCTATAACGAAGTTGTTTTTTTTAAGGAAATTTTATTCTTTTTAAAGCGTAAAATATAGCTTTAGGATTAACTCCATTTTTTTTATCTGTGTCTGCTAAGGAGCGATTATTTATTGGGTTTTATATCTTTTTTTAATTCTTTCAAATCTAATTTTATTAGGCAATATTTTGCCTTAGTTGCTTCCAATTTTGGGCGAGATAACTATCTAGATATCGAAGCTATTTCTATCCCAAATATATGAGCTGCTTCGGTAAACATACCATTATTTTCTACAAAATTTATTACTTTTTGTCTTAAGTCTAAACTCTAAGGCATAGTTAAAAGTAGTTTCTAGTTGACTTGATTTTCTTATCCTCAATTTTTGTCTCAATCTTGATTAAAACGACTATAATTTGAGATTTTTTAGCAAACAATTTGTGATGTATTTGAGATATGAAAATCAATTTTTTCCAAGATTTTAAATAACTATCTTATGAAGTTAACTCGAGTTTTTTTTATGAAGTACAATAGGATTTTTACTGGACTGATAAAAAACAAAATACATCAGAGATAATTTAATATTTTTCACTAGATAATTTGTGAGATATTTGAGATATAAAAATCAATTTTTTTACAAATTTTAAATAACTTTTTTCTGAAGTTAACTAGTTTTTTTTCTGAATTATACTCTGGTTTATCCTGAACAAAGAAACTAGAGATACATCGGAAAATTATCTATAATTAAATATTGAAAACTAGTTTTATTGTAGTAAGTTAACCCAATATTCACAGAATTTAAAATTAATATATCCATTTGCTAATTGACCTCTTTCTGATGCTCTTAAACATAAGAAAGATATACATTATCAGGTATTCCTTTTTCTAGAACATCAGAGATAATTTGAGATCTAAAAATTAAATTTTTCTCAATATTTTCAATAAATATTCTCTGAAGTTGACTGATTTTTGCTGAATTATGCTCTAGTTTCTCCTCAACCTAAAAAAACTAGAGATACATAGAAAAAATTATTTCTAAGTTAATATGAGCAACAAGTCTGATTGTAATAATTTATCCTAATATTCAAAGAATTGACAATTAATATATCTATTTCTTGATTGACTTCTTTCTGCTGCTATTAAGTATAAGAAAGATATACATTATCGGGCATTTATTTTTCTATAATATCGGAGATAGTTTGAGATTGTTGAGCAAACAATTTGTGATGTATTTGAGATATAAAAATCAATTTCTTTAGAAGATTTTAAATAACTATTTTCTGAAGTTAAGCTATTTTTTTCTGAAGTATGCTCTTTGTGATGTATTTGAGATATAAAAATCAATTTTTTTTAGAAGATTTTAAATAACTATTTTCTGAAGTTAAGCTATTTTTTTTCCTGAAGTATGCTCTGGTTTATACTAAAAAAAACTAGAGATATATGGAAAAAATTATGTCTCAGTCAACATTGGAAAATAGTCTTGTTTTCACAAGAAAACCCAATATTTAAATGATTGATAATTAGTATTTCCGTTGCTATTTAGTAGAATAAGAATATATATCATCAGGTATATCTATTTCTAGAATCTCGGAAATAATTTGAGATTTTTGACCGTACCATTTGTAGGGTATTTGAGATATGACAATTAATTTATCCCAAGATTTTAAAGAACTATTTTCTGAGGTTAATTCTGTTTTTTTCTGGAGTACGATAGGGTTTCTCCTGAACGAAGAAAAACTAGAGATACATCGGAAAAATAATGTCTCAGTTAACATTGGCGACCAGTTTTGTTTTAATAAGTCAACCCAATATTCAAAGGGTTGACAATTAATATGTCCGTTTCCTGGTTGACCTATTTCTGCTGCTGAAAATATCAAAATATTGGAGGCATGATTATTTAATATTTCTATCAAGTTAAGTTCTTTGCCTGGTGGTAAATGTTCAGCTACTTCTAAACACATAACTAAATCAAATTTGCGTTGTAAATTTAATGGGTGAGTTAAATCATGGCAAATATATTGATTTTAATTTAAGAAACTTTGTTGTGGGATAAAACCATCTACACCGATAATTTCTGTAACTCCTCGTTTATTGAAAATTTTCAGATATTGACCTACACCACAGCCAATATCAAGAATATTTTCTGGCAAAAATCTCTGATAAATATACTCGAATGGTGGAATATCAATAAATAATTTTTCTAAGTGAAAATTTGGCTCAAAGACGCCATGTTGATGATTATCTGTTGATGGGGAAGTAGGTGATTCGCTGAAGGGAATTAAGTCTTCTCTGGAAATTAAAGGAGGGATTTTTATAATTTGATTTTCCCAAGATTTAATAATAGTTGTAATGACATTGGTCCGGTAATCATTTTTAGCTATTAAATCGGAATAAGAAAGTTGCGATGATTTGATGGTAGGAGGTTCTAATTCAACATGGTTTAAACAATCTTCTTTTACCTCAACTTTTTGTGCGTAGTTAAGAGCTATATATGTTAGGTCTGAGTTAGAAAACTTTTCTCCTCGCATAATTTTTATATATAGGTCATACCATTGATAACATTCTCCTTTAGTATCTCTACTTTTAAATCTTTCTAGCACACCTAACCATCCTAGTAAAATTTTTTTGAAAAGTTGATTAACACTTCTGATAGGAAAGTGAGCTAGACAAATATCTGATAATTCAACACTGGGTATATCGCCATTTTTGCTTGTTACTCCATGACTACCTTGATCGATTTTAAGTTGATAATTAATACTACGGCTAGTTTTGAGGATAATTTTAAAATACTGTGGATTTTCTTTTGTTCTTCTGTGTTTAAAATTTGATAGTAAATGACTTGTATTAGTAGGTTCAGGAATATAGGTTTTCCAAGGATAAATACCTATCCCATTTTTAGGAATGACTGAAAGTGAATTAATAAATGATTCTTTTGATGGTGACTGAATTAATTCATCTGCATCATTGGAACAATAAATTCTGGAAATAATGATGTAGCTACTCTTCTGTAGAAATTTGTCATTTTATTATTTTGATTATGAGCCATTTTATAGTCATCAATTACACAAAGGTTGAAACCTTCTTGAATAAGTTTGTTAATGATTTTTCTACTATTATCTGTAGAACCATTATCGGCTAATACTAAAAAGTCAAGATAGTTCAAATTATGACGAATAAAAGTTTCTAAAACGTCTTCCTCGTTTTTAATCATGGAAATTCCCACAACCAAAAAATCTGAGTTAATTTGATTGGAAGTCAAATCAATATTTTGCTCAAGTTTCCTACTTTTAATTGTTTCCAGACTCTGATGAAAAAAATCTATATTAGGATTCAGTTCAATAGCTTTTTCATATTCAATAATGGCTTGAGCAAAATTACCTTGTTTTTCCAGAGCATCCCCTAATTCATAATAAGTAAAAGCAAAGTCTGGCTTTAAATTTATAGCTTGTGTATAGAGAGCGATCGCTTCATCTAACTTTCCCTCACGTTTCAGTTTATTTCCTTGTATGATTAAATTTCCTGTAGTCATTTTATTAAAAATATTTCCTTGATTAATTAGTTTGACTTTTCATCAGATGAGGCAAAGGAATTTCAGGAACTGTTTTTCCGAGAAAACTACATAATTTATCCCAACAATCTCTTTCCTCTCAACTTATCAGTAATTTATCATTGAACATTAAAGAATTTTCTCGAGGAGTAACACCAGAAATATTTTCATGTTGTGAAGCACCCATAAATATACTGGATTTTACCCACTAAAATATTTCCATCCCTCCCTCCTCAGTGGAAAGTCATCAACGTTTTCATTCTCTGAAGCTCCAAAAAAATCGCGCCCCAAAAGATTTTCCGCTGCATTCCCACAAAAATTGTGATATTATAAAGACTATAATGGTAAGTTCGCCTATACGCATGACTTTTTATTCAACTAAATTTTCACACTTAAATTTTCACACTCAGAGATAACAGAACATTGAAGAATTTTCTCAAGGAGCAACACCAGAAATATTTTCATGTTGTGAAGCACCCATGAATATGCTGGATTTTACCCACTAAAATATTTCCATCCCTCCTCAGTGGAAAGTCATCAACATTTTCATTCTCTGAAGCTCCAAAAAAAATCGCGCGCCAAAAGATTTTCCGCTGCATTCCCACAAAAATTGTGATATTATAAAAACTATAAGGGGTTGTTCGCCTATACGCATGACTTTTTATTCAACTAAATTTTCACTCTCAGAGATAACAGAACATTGAAGAATTTTCTCAAGGAGCAACAGCATAAATATTTTCATGTTGTGAAGCACCCAATATGCTGGATTTTACCCACTAAAATATTTCCATCCCTCCTCAGTGGAAAGTCATCAACGTTTTCATTCTCTGAAGCTCCAAAAAAATCGCGCGCCGAAGGATTTTCCGCTGCATTCCCACAAAAATTGTGATATTATAAAGACTATAAGGGTAAGTTTGCCTATACGCATGACTTTTTATTCAACTAACTTTTCACACTTAAATTTTCACACTCAGAGATAACAGAACATTGAAGAATTTTCTCAAGGAGCAACAGCATAAATATTTTCATGTTGTGAAGCACCCAATATGCTGGATTTTACCCACTAAAATATTTCCATCCCTCCTCAGTGGAAAGTCATCAACGTTTTCATTCTCTGAAGCTCCAAAAAAAATCGCGCGCCGAAGGATTTTCCGCTGCATTCCCACAAAAATTGTGATATTATAAAGACTATAAGGGTAAGTTTGCCTATACGCATGACTTTTTATTCAACTAAATTTTCACTCTCAGAGATAACAGAACATTGAAGAATTTTCTCAAGGAGCAACACCAGAAATATTTTCATGTTGTGAAGCACCCATAAATATGCTGGATTTTACCCACTAAAATATTTCCATCCCTCCCTCCTCAGTGGAAAGCCATCAATATATTCATTCTCTGAAGCTCCAAAAAATCGCGCGCCAAAAGATTTTCCGCTGCATTCCCACAAAAATTGTGATATTATAAAGACTATAAGGCTAAGTTCGCCTATACGCATGACTTTTTATTCAACTAAAATAGTATAGTTTCTCAGGGATTAGGAATGCTGCAGAAAGGAAAATCAATGTAAAAAATAAGTTTAGTGGTTCTATATAGAGAGGGATATAGCTAATACCATGCCCCGCATTTCATGTCGCGCAGCGAAACGCGAATCTAACTTTCCCTCATATTTGAGTTAATCTCCCTGCATCATTAAATCTCCTGTAGCAATTTTATTAAAAATATATCCTTGATTAATTAGTTTGACTTTTCATCAAATGAGGCAAAAGAATTTCAGGAACTGTTTTTCCGAGAAAACCACATAATTTATCCCAACTATCTCCTTTTTCCCAACAAATTATCAGTAATTTATCCGGTTTACTTTGAAAGTAATCAATAACTTGTTGATTATGACTTTCGTAAAAATTTATATACTCATCTGAACAATTCTGTGGATGACCTAAACCATAGATTAAATCATAGAGATAAGCTGCTCTATCTTGTAGTCGAAAATAATGATTTAAACAACTTTTAAACCAAGTTTGAGAACATTTCCTTATGGTTAATATAAATTTACTATTAGGGTATTTTTGATCGAGCCATTTGTAAATCAAAGGCCACGGATAATCTTCAAAACAATCATATTGATTGACTACTCTATGAACATCATCAAAATTATCTAATTTAATTTGGTAAAGCAGTTTGTGATTAGTCAAAGTATACCAACCATAGTGTTTATATCCAAGATTATTTAAGCAAGCTCCCAAAGTTGTGGTACCTGTTTTTCCTAAACCAATTCCAAATATTTTTGTTTTCGATAATTCCTGTTTTGAATTGACAGATTTTTCTTTTATGCGAATAGTTAAAGTAGGTTTTTGACTAGGTTGTTTAAATCTACCAAACAAATTATCAATACATTTTTTAGTCAAACCAAGTTGTAAGTATACTTGATATAAATATTCGTAGCTAATTACTGAACTGGAGTTTAATTCCAGTGCGATTAAAAAATTAATTATAGCTTGATGATAATTTTTATTCTGGAAAAAGCAACAACCTAGACTATTGTAAAATCCATAAAAGTCTGGGTTACTTTCAATAGCTTGTCTATAATAATTAATTGCCTGATTTAACTCACCTTTTTTTTGTAAAGCTTTTGCCAGTTCATAACAAAACCAGGCAGAGTTAGGATTAATTTTAGTAGCTTGAAAAAACTGAGCTATTGCTTCATCTAAATCTCCTTTTTCTGTTAAAGTTTCTCCTAGTTCATAGTAATACCAAGGAAAACCGGGATTTAATTCTATAGCTTGTTTGTAAAGAGCGATCGCTTCATCTAGCTTCTCCTCTTTTTTTAATTTATTAGCTTTTGAAATGAAATTATTAATCACTGGAACCATAAACTTTTTATAAATGGGAATAGATATTTTTATCTGATAATTTTTATCAAATTTATATTTAATTTCTAATTCAAATAAATACCCAAACTTTTCTAGACAAGTTTTATATTTTTCTACCACTATTTGCCTAATTTGATCATCAGAATAATGGGAATAGTACTTTCTTTCAGTTTGATTAGTATGAGGCAATTCAAATAGCCAAGGATTTAGATCAAGATTTCATATAACTTTCTAAAAATCTAACTTTAATTTATCAAATATATAGGTATAATCTACTAATATTTACCCAAAATTATCCTCTATAAATTTATATTTTTCCTCCCACTGAGCATGGTTTTTTTTGAAATTTTGTGGAGATATTCCTGAACAAAATAATTTTTAGATAGATTAAGTAATTTGAGTAAATCAGGTCTTGTTTTTTGAGTGTAACAAAACTGTGAGGCTACTTTATCCCAAGGGTTTCTAATAACAGTAAATTTAAAATAATTATTGAATGTATCTGAGGGTACTTCTAATTTAATATGTTTAGCCATCAAATGTTGAAGACCACCTGTTTAATATTTATTTGGTAATCCCAAAAATTACTTTTTAGTTCTAGGATGAAGAAAAAGAATATCTTCAATAAAACTACAATATATCTTAGAATATGTGTTTTTGAGTTGTTTGTACTCTAGAATATTCAATTTCAAGAATATAGCCTAATAAATTGTTTTGAATTTTATCAAGATATGGTAAATTTTCCTTTTGTTTTTTGTTGGAACCTATATTTTTTTTTCAGCAGGTCAAAGAGAGGCAAAGCTCTGGGGCATGAGCTAATTATTTAATGTGTGAGAACCTTCATTCTACTTGGTTTTTTTCATTCTTAGTCTCTTTATTCCTCACCTGTATATTTTACTTTTTTGTCAAGTACATTTTATATAAATTAAGATGAGCTTACCCTGCTCTATAGAGTTAATTTGAGGTAAATTTGCATTTTTTATATAGTACTAATTTCAACACTAACTTACTTATCTTTCCCTAAATTCATGTAAATTATTATTATGTTTACTTCTTCTCTACTACCCTAATTCCCTGCTTTCCTAATAAATAAAATGTAGAATTTTTTTTAGAAACAGTATGAGATTTTTCGGGAACTCCTAAAAAAAATACAATCTTACCAGAAAAAACTATATATAGAACCTCGTCAGCTAATGAAAAAGTATAAATTTTGAGGTTTGAATATTGGGAAAAAATGAAAAAGATAGAGCCTAAAAACTTAGTATTAACAGTACATTAAATTAGTATTTTATTAGAAGTAAATAAGGCGACAGAATTCTACACCAATAGGCTCTGGTACTAGAGTATTAAATTATTCACAATTTTATCGTGGCCTAAAAATTACAATTATTACAGCAACTAGCTTCACAAAAGTCATAGTATTAATGACAATTAACCCATTGATGGATGGTAAAGTCTTAATAGTTTAAAATGGCAGATACGGTTTATAACTGTCTGTAGATAAGTACTCAAGTAAATATTGAATATATGATTTTTCATAAAGTATGTCTGTGTTGAAATTTGTCCCTATATAAAACAATTAAAATTTAACTCAAATCAACTATGTAGAGGAGCTTGAAGTCAGTATACAAATCTTAATATAGCCAAATTTTTTTTACGCCTATCTACTTACTTATTCACAACCTTTTTCATATAATTTCCCCATAACTGTGCGGCTTGTTCACTACTACCATAAGTAGGAGAGTTATCATCATTTCCTAGCCAAATCCCTGTAACCATACTTTCGTTAGGAATATATCCAATAAACCATATATCTATTCCTTGGTTAGTTGTACCAGTTTTACCTGCTTCTCCCCATCCCAAATTAGCACTACGACCTGTACCATGCCTTATAACATCTTGGAGCATTTGAGTCATAATACTTGCTATATATGGTTGTATAATAGATTGGTTTGCTTGAATATCTCCTTTGGGGTTTTCACAATTTGTGTCTGGTATGTATGAATAAATACAGCGACAAGTGTAAATATTATTGCGATCGCGACAATCACTACTATCTATAATCTTTCTAATAGTATGGGGTTTATTGGCCACTCCACCATTAGCAAATACCCCATAAGCACCAGTCATTTCCAAAACATTAACTTCACTTTGACCCAAAATCAATCCAGGTACAGCACTTAACTGAGACTTAATTCCTAAACCCTTTGCCATTTTTACCACTCTATCCAAACCTACCTGTTGAGCGACCCGCAAAGCTACCACATTCTCAGAAAGTGCCAAGCCATCATACATATTTCTATTACCACTACTCCGTTGACAACCTTCATAAGTTTGACCCATCCACCCAAAGGAACTACAAGAATATAATTTTTTTGGTGGTATACCCTTTTCTATAGCAGCGGCATAAGCAAAGACTTTAAAAGTAGAACCTGGTTGACGTTGTGCTTGAGTAGCTCGATTAAACTGACTTTTTTTGTAGTCTACACCTCCAATCAGAGTTATGACTTCTCCATTTCTTGAATCTATTGTAACTATAGCTCCTTGAGAAAAGCTAGCATAAGAACCAACTTGATTAATTGTATCTTGCAAAGTTCTTTCTGCATAGCTTTGAATTTCAGGGTTTAAAGCCGTTTGAACAATAAAATTTCCTTCTTTAGCTAGGTCTTCTCCTAGTAAATTTTCTAGTTCACTAAAGACATGACTATAATAATAAGGTGCTATTGTACTTTGGATAATTTCTATAGCTTTCGGATTAATTTCTATGAGTGATCGCCTAGCTCTATCTGCTTCCTGTTGGTCTATCATACCTAAACTAAGCATTCGATAAAGAACCCCATCTCTTTTTTCTATAGCTATTTGATAATTTTGTACTGGATTAAAAATATTAGGTGCTGGTAATATTCCTACTAATGTTGCTGCTTCTGATAAAGTTAGGTTTTGAGCGCTTTTACCAAAATAAAATCTTGCAGCATCTTCAAATCCGTATAAATCTAATCCTAAATAGACTTTATTTAGATAAGCTAATAATAAATCATCTTTACTATAAAAAGTTTCTAATTTTAATGCCGCTATCGCTTCTCGTATTTTCCTGCTGGCAGAGTCTTCGGTGCCTACATAATCTCGAAATATACTTCTTGCTAGCTGCTGAGTAACTGTACTACCTCCTTCGCGTCTACCATCTGAACGTAAATTTGTCAATATTGCCCTGACAACTCCAATAGGGTCTATACCGATATGCCAATAAAAGCGACTATCCTCAGAAGCAATGACTGCGTCTGGTAAATATTTAGAAAATTTAGATATCCGCCCCAATTCATAATGGGAGTTTGTATAAACTGGACGTAGAGGTGTTTGTCCATCACGAGCATAGATAACTACTGGGCCTGTAATTGGATTAGGTAGAGGGTATACCTGAAATTTTGTCCATTCAAGTAGAATAATTAAACTCACTAAAGCAGTGAATCCAGAAATACCAAGTAAACTATAACGAAAGGCTTGAGTATACCACGCAGGAGGATAAATATACCGAACTTTAACAGTATCAGCTAATGCAGGTGGTCCTAGAGTTAATATATCACCATGACGTAAAATCAGACTATAAATCTTTTTTTTGCCATTGTAGAGACCATTACGAGAGTTTTCATCTTTTATTATATAAGGGGCGTCAGCCTTATTTGAGTTTCGTGAGATAGATAAATGAATCTTACTAATTAGGTGATTACGAATAACAATGTCACAAGCTTGGGAGGAGCGTCCGAGCAAATAACGATCACCCAAAAGAGGATATTTTTTAGTTGGAGTAGCTTTTCCTTCCTCTATCCATAGTTCAGGTACTCTAGCATTAGGTCTAATTGCTAGTCTAGAAAAGTTGACACTAGCATGAATAGTTTTTATCATCTGGGTAATATTACCCAAAATAGTTTGAGAATTACGAAGAGGCTGAGAATAATTCATAACTATAAGCAATAGATAATAGAGAAAAATCTACCTTCGTTCCATAACTAAATACATTTCAGTTAAGGATTTTTTTCGACAGTTCTGTAATCTAAAAAACTCATCTTAAAATTTCATTCTTTATGAGTTTTGGTCTTATATAAACCTTATTGTCTTATAACTCTCCTTCATTCTTTATGAGTTTTGGTCTTATATAAACCTTATTGTCTTATAACTCTCCATACTCCATTTCTTGATGTCAATCTTACCTACTAGCAGGAATTGAAGAAAAAATAGGCTAAAAATAAGGTTAAAATCTTATACAGGATTTTTTTTATCTAAAATTAATGTTTTCTTAAAATATCTATATTCTAGCTATTAAGCTACATATTTAAGTCACAGAGATTTCATAAATTTAAGTATGTCCAGCTTATCATATACTTTAACAAACTGACAAATAGATTGGACACAAATCTAGTTTTGTTTAGTTTCTTCGATAACCGTTTTTACCAATATATTTCCTCAGACACTCGCCGAAATTATGTTATAGCAATCCCATATTGGTCGCAACAGATATAATAGTAAGAATAACAGATCTAAGAAAAAGACAAAAAATGAATATTATAGATAAACTAAATAATTTTATTAATCAAACAAAAGAGTCTAAAGAAATTAAAAGGGCCTTGGCCGTAAAAATGACCTTGTCAGGAAAATCCTACCATGAAGTCAAAGAATTATTAAATGTTTCTCACAGTTTTATTAGTGAATGGAAAAACCAAGCATTATTTCATGGTGTAGAAAGTTTAAGGCTTCAGTATCAAGGGAGACAAGGTTACTTAAAAACGGTCGAAAAAGAGAAAACAATTGAGTGGTTGAGAGCACAAGATTATCTTAGGTTATCAGATTTAAAAAACTACTTACAGGAGCAATATGATGTGGTTTTTGAGTCTAATCAAAGTTACTATAACTTGTTTAAAGAAGCGGGCATAAGTTGGAAAAAAACTCAAAAAAAGAATCCTGCTAAAAATGATGAATTAGTAGAAGTTAAAAGAAAAGAAATAGAGGAATTTTTAGCTAAATGGCAACCAGAAATAGAAACTGGAAAGCTTACAGTGTTTATGATTGATGAATGTCATCTTCTATGGGGAGACATATTAGGTTATGCTTGGGGAAAAACAGATGAAAGAATAGAAATTGCAATTAAAAATGAAAAAGAAAGACAGACTTATTATGGAGCTTTAGACTATAAAACCAAGGAATTTCTTGTGCAAGAATATGAGAGTGGAAATACTAAAAATACTATTGAATTTATTAAATATTTGCAGAAGCAAAGACCGGGCAACAAATTGGCAATATTTTGGGATGGGGCAACTTACCATAACTCTCAAGAATTTCGAGAATATTTAATGACAATTAATCAATACTTATCAGAAGAAGAATTGTTGATAAATTGTACAAGATTTGCTCCCAATGCTCCGGAGCAAAATCCTGTTGAAGATATTTGGTTACAAACCAAAAATTTCAGTATTACTTTTTATCATCTTTGCAGTTCTTTTAAAGTAGTTAAGTGGCTATTTAAGTTTTTTGCGGATGGTCAAATATTCAATTTCCCAAAACTTTTTCAGTATGAAATTTTGCCGCAACCTACTTAGGATTGCTATATATCCAATTATATATTTTACCCGATTTACTTAGTGCTGGTTGATTAATTATCAAATTTGTTATTTTCCCAAGTCTTATTATTCTCGCTATTAAACTTTACAACAAAGCAATTTTTTAGTACAGGAACTTCTTAAGCTGAGACAAAATTTCCACTGAAAGTCGTATTTTGTTAGTATCTTTTTTCAATCTATATCAATCAAAAATTGTGCAATAAAAATATGATTTGTAAGAACTCTATTTCCTACTTAAAATTATATAGATAAAATAATTAGTGTATTGTTAATTGCAAAATTAATTTTCGGGGTTAACTTATAAATTTTGTACTATTAAGTTCCACATTTGCATTTTCAGTAATACTCTAAACATTGACTAGTAAAAATGGTATTTATATTGTTTAGAGGTAACCAACCCTAAAATTAGAACCTGATTATAGAAGGGTTGCCTAGATTCACTGATTATATACGGTTTCTTAAGAAGAAAATTAATTAAGTAACCATAGTTTTTCCTTTTTTTTTTAGTTAATTATCTCATTATCTAACTATCTCAACTGTATAGAATCCATTTGATATCTCCTTGTCTAGTTATAAGCTTTTCAAGTTTTTTAGTTTAGTTATTTTTGACATTAATAGTTCAAAATTGGATATTATAAGCATCCAAAATTATTAAATATACTAGCCACTTCAAAAGCTAATTTTCGCTTAAATAAAGATACAAAATGGATTCTATGGTATTTAACTATATGGTATTACGATCAAACCAAAAGTTAATAATTATTAACTAAATTTCAACCTAATCCAGCGTCAGTTACTGCTCCAACACTGCTAGAAGAAACTAACTTAGCATATTTAGCTAATACACCTCTAGTATATTGGGGTTTTCGTGGTTTCCATACTTGACGACGCTTTTCTAATTCCTCATCAGAAATATTTAACTGTAGTAAACGCTTATGAGCATCAATAGTAATCATATCTCCTTCCTTAACTAGAGCGATCGTGCCACCTACTGCAGCTTCTGGAGCTACATGACCAACCACCATACCATAAGTACCACCAGAAAACCTACCATCAGTAATTAATCCCACTTTATCCCCCAAACCAGCACCAATAATAGCCGAAGTTGGTGCTAACATTTCTCGCATACCTGGTCCACCTTTTGGACCTTCATAGCGAACTACAATAATATTCCCTGCTTGAATTTTCCCTGCTAATATTGCTTCTAAACAAGCTTCTTCCGAATCAAATACTCTTGCTAGTCCTGTTATTTCTGGGTTCTTCACTCCTGTAATTTTAGCAACTGCTCCCTCTGTCGCCAAATTTCCTTTTAAAATAGCCAAGTGTCCTTGAGCATACATAGGATTATTCCAAGGGCGAATCACGTCTTGATTAGAAGGTGGTTCAGAAGGTATATTTGTTAATTGCTCTCCAATAGTCTTACCTGTTATGGTTAAAGCATCTGGGTGGAGTAAATCATGTTCTAAAAGCATTTTCATTACTAAAGGAATTCCACCCGCTTGATGCAAATTTGTTGTAACGTATTTACCACTAGGTTTCAAATCACATAATACAGGTACTCTGGCCCTAATTATTTCAAAATCATCTAAAGATAACTTCACATTTGCAGCATAAGCAATTGCTAATAGGTGTAGTACTGCATTAGTGGAACCCCCTACAGCCATAATTACTGAAATTGCATTTTCGATAGCTTTACGGGTAATAATTTGACTAGGTAAAATTTGTTTGCGAATAGCTTCTACTAAAACATGAGCTGATTTTTCTGTGCTATCTGCTTTTTCTGCATCTTCTGCAGCCATTGTTGATGAATACATGAGACTCATACCCATTGCTTCAAAAGCTGAAGACATAGTATTGGCAGTAAACATTCCTCCACAGGAACCAGCACCAGGGCAAGCTCTACGTTCAACTTCTGTTAATTCTGTTTCGTCAATTTTTCCAGCACTATATTCTCCCACTGCTTCAAAAGCACTTACAACTGTTAGGTCTTTACCGTTGTAGTTGCCTGGTTTAATAGTACCACCGTATACGAAGATAGCAGGAATATTCATCCTAGCGATCGCTATCATTGCTCCTGGCATATTTTTATCGCATCCACCAATAGCTAGAACTCCATCCATTGTTTGGCCATTACAAACTGTTTCGATGGAATCAGCAATAACGTCTCTAGAAACCAGAGAATATTTCATCCCCTCAGTACCCATAGAAATTCCATCGCTAATAGTAATAGTTCCAAATATCTGCGGCATTCCTCCAGCTTCTTTCACTCCACTTACAGCTCTCATGGCCAAATCATTAATACCCATGTTGCAGGGAGTAATAGTGCTATGGGCATTGGCAACCCCAATAATTGGTTTGGTAAAGTCTGAATCTTCAAAACCCACAGCTCTCAGCATAGCTCGGTTGGGAGCGCGTTGTACTCCTTTGGTGACTAATTGACTTCTCAAATTCTCTGGCATAGTATTTTTTATATGGTGTTATGTATTTAATTTTCTCAGAATAAGGGACAAAAGATACTAAGACTTAAGATAAGTAGTGCTAATACCATTTCTGAATAGTAATCATATGTTTGATTACCATCTTCCGACTATTGATTGGTTTTAACTCCACAAGCAGTCATAATTTTACCAGTGATAATTTTAATTTAATTGTAGTTTCGTCTTGACACTAAAGCATGAATTTATTTGTAGTTGCTTTGTATAAGATTTATAATGAATGTAACTTGATTCTCAAGTAATGTATAAATTTTTTTTAAGTTTTCTCTAACTGCTTTGTTTAGTTCATAATCTGATAAAATAGAAATTTTAATTTACTCTTGAATCTAAAATTATGCATCTTTAAGGGAAACAAAGTGTAGTTAAATAAGTGGAAAAAGTAGATAATAAATAAAGTAAAATTAATCTCAAAAGCAAGGGAAAAGATTGAGAAAAAGATTGAAAGAATAAAATTTATAAAAAGGTAATTTGAACCAGAAGTTTTTTTTCTGCTCAAGAATAGAATTATTAATACTAGTAGAAAATAATGATAAAGAAGACAATAGCATTTTTGTACACGACATAAAAAGTGCTAAAGTATAGTTATAGTAAATGGTTAAGATTGTTGGGGATATATCTATTATACCAAGGGTAAAAGAAGAATATTTTGGAATTAGTTTTGGCTATAACAATAATTTATATAAGATACCTCTTTGACTAACAAGATAAATTATTAACTATAGATAGAGATTGAGAATATTTCTATCTTAACTTCTGAGTTAGGTCAAGAAGCTCCTAAATGGTTTGTCAATTTTCATGCTTATGAGTTAAAACTAAATTGAGAAAACAAAAGGTAAAAATAAACAAGGGGCATAAAATCAATCTTGATAGACTACTAGACGTTCATAGCAAACATTTATCAGAGTTGGTATTAGTAACTTTGAATAAAACTATAAAGCAATTTTATTAACCAATTTGCTTGAATTTATCATAAAATTAAGTTAAGTTAAGGGAAAATAATATTATAAGTCTAAAATTGCCTATGAATTCAAATATATGCTCATAATTTTTGAGTGACGACCCTTCACCAAACCTAAGATTTTCTGCAAGATATAAACTTATAAGGCGATCCCAAATGTCTAGAAACTCCTAAGAGTTCTAATGGATTCACCTAAATCATTAATTGGTTTAAGTGACACTTAATTAGTTATCAAAAGAAATAAGGAATTATTTGTAATAACTTGCTAGGTTTTGGGAAATAGAATATAAAACAGTGAAAGAAAAAATATAAGAATATACACAATGGTTCAAGAACGTCCACCCTTAGAAGAGATGACTTTAAGGCAACTACGCAAAGTTGCTAGTGAGCTAGGTATCTCTCGTTACAGCAGAATGCGTAAAGCACAACTTTTGGCAGCAGTTATAGAGGCTCAAGGTATGAATAATCTTTCATCCGCTCC
The DNA here is from genome assembly GCF_000014265.1 of Trichodesmium erythraeum IMS101. NCBI lineage: Bacteria > Bacillati > Cyanobacteriota > Cyanophyceae > Oscillatoriales > Microcoleaceae > Trichodesmium > Trichodesmium erythraeum. The sequence goes on along the minus strand of NC_008312.1, from coordinate 27,478 downwards.
ACTTTCAAAATTAGAAGTACAAGAAAGAGCGGAAGCAAAAAAGTTTGAATCAGGCGAAGAAAATAATATTGATGATTTTTTTTCATCAGTTGATGAAGGTTTAACTGACTTGCCTAACGGGTATGCTAAAAGTAAAATAGTACTAATGCCAAGGGACCCAGAGTGGGCATACGCTTACTGGGATATTTCGAATGAACTTAAAGAAGAGCTACGTAGTCAAGGAGGGCAACAGTTAGCTCTCCGTACATATGATGTCACGGATATTAACTTAGACTCTCAAAGTCCTCATAGCATTCAGGAATATCCTTGTGATGAATTAGCTCGTGAATGGTACATACCTATTCCGGTAAGCGATCGCAACTATACTGTGGAAATAGGTTATCGGTGTGCTGATGGTCGTTGGTTAGTTTTGTCTCGTTCTGAGGAAGTAAATATTCCCCCAGTTTATCCTTCAGATTGGATTGACGAGCAATTCATCACAGTTAGTTGGGATGAAGATTTGCGTGGAAAAACCTTTATGGAACTTTTTCCTGCTAGTCGTCAAATTACTTTTCATGATAATCATGATGATATTTATCAAGGAATGTTTGGCATAGCTGAGGCTGAGGATAAACGGGTTTCTGGTTCTATGTTTGGTTCTGTTCAAATGGTTCCAGGTTCAGGCCAGATGATTGAAGAAACACTAAGCTCTTATGCTATGGTATCAGGTCTAGGGATGTGGGCATCTGGTAGCAATGTTTCTTGTGGCAATCAAATGATGTCAGGGGTTGGTCAAACTATGTCAGGAGTAGGCTTAAATGCTTCAGGAGTAGGTTTAACTGCTTCAGGAGTAGGTTTAACTGCTTCGGGTGTAGGTTTAACTGCTTCGGGTGTAGGCTTAAATGCTTCAGGAGTAGGTTTAACTGCTTCGGGTGTAGGCTTAAATGCTTCAGGAGTAGGTTTAACTGCTTCGGGTGTAGGCTTAAATGCTTCAGGAGTAGGTTTAACTGCTTCGGGTGTAGGCTTAAATGCTTCAGGAGTAGGTTTAACTGCTTCGGGTGTAGGCTTAAATGCTTCAGGAGTAGGTTTAACTGCTTCGGGTGTAGGCTTAAATGCTTCAGGAGTAGGTTTAACTGCTTCGGGTGTAGGCTTAAATGCTTCAGGAGTAGGTTTAACTGCTTCGGGTATGGGTATGAATATGTCAGGAGTAGGTTTAACTGCTTCGGGTATGGGTATGAATATGTCAGGAGTAGGTTTAACTGCTTCGGGTGTAGGTATGAATATGTCAGGAGTAGGTTTAACTGCTTCGGGTATGGGTATGAATATGTCAGGAGTAGGTTTAACTGCTTCGGGTATGGGTATGAATATGTCAGGAGTAGGTTTAACTGCTTCGGGTATGGGTATGAATATGTCAGGAGTAGGTTTAACTGCTTCGGGTATGGGTATGAATATGTCAGGAGTAGGTTTAACTGCTTCGGGTATGGGTATGAATATGTCAGGAGTAGGTTTAACTGCTTCGGGTATGGGTATGAATATGTCAGGAGTAGGTTTAACTGCTTCGGGTATGGGTATGAATATGTCAGGAGTAGGTTTAACTGCTTCGGGTATGGGTATGAATATGTCAGGAGTAGGTTTAACTGCTTCGGGTATGGGTATGAATATGTCAGGAGTAGGTTTAACTGCTTCGGGTATGGGTATGAATATGTCAGGAGTAGGTTTAACTGCTTCGGGTATGGGTATGAATATGTCAGGTATTGCTGGCTCCATCCCACCAATTCGCCCCCGCAAGTTCTGGTTAGTTGCTGATGCTGAACTTATTATCCACGGTGCAACTGAACCTGATGCTACTGTTACCATCGGTGGACGACCCATTAAACTGAACCCTGATGGTACATTCCGCTTCCAGATGGCTTTCCCTGATGGTTTGATTGATTACCCAATTATGGCAGTAGCAGTTGATGGTGAACAAAACCGCTCTATTCATATGCAGTTCACTCGTGAAACTCCAGAGCGTCATACCAATAAAAAAGAAGAAGCTATTCTGGAATGGATGAGCTAAAAATATATTAGTTGATTTATTCAGAGCCCAAGAAGGTAACGATCATGACATTGAGTATTATTGCTCATTACTATTAATTAAATAGTTATAGTTAAATAATTACCAGTTAAAGTCTGGACAGCTGTTTAAATTATCAGTAGAAATATGTTGACAGACTTAAACAAAATGTGGATAAATCCTGTTTTCGGTTGATTTGCAAGAGACACCAGAATGTTTCAACTCCTGGAAATGTCAAAGACCAGTAGAAAAGTACAAAAAAAGAGAAAAAGCCTCTTTTAATAGGGTAGAAAGTTTGATTACTAAAAAAAGTAATTGGGACTTTCTCATAAAAGTTTCTGTAAGTTTGGTCATCATTATTAAAGGACTAAATGCTCTTTTTTCTTACCCAAATTTACCGAAAAATTTGCTTTATTACCTCGCCCGCCCATCGGGCGACTTTCAATTAATTAATGTGTAGGGTTTGTTATACGTGCCTTATCTCATAAAATGCTGTAGAAAAGAAGAGGTTCCTCGAAACTCTCCGAAGTTGAGAATTTAACTTGGGAAGCTTTCAGATTTCGGAGCAGCTTCTTTTCACTAAAGCACAAATAAAGACCCATAAATTTTTTTTGTAAGTCGCCCTCGGGTATTCCCAGATTTTAAATAGACAGATCGCCCTGCCTTGCCCACCTCTATTAGGGGTGGGTGCATTAGTCTTTAAGACGTCAACCTGCATCGGAGCTACGGCTTGAGAGTAAAAGAAATAGGCGAAATGAAGGTAGGAGGCAGGAGTAATAGGAGTTAGAGCTATTTTTTGAGAAAGCATGATTAAAGAATAATAGGCTAACAAAAAAGTAAAGGTCTGTATTAAAGTAGAAAAATGAAATTTAAGCCACCAGATATCTTAAAATACCGAAAAACCTAGAATGAATGTTTAAAGAAGCTCTAGGGAAACTGGTTTAGCAACAATAATAAGTAATAGAAAAACTGATTGAAGAGGTAGAAGGGCTCAAATAATTATGATAGTAGTATAAGTTTGTATAGATAAGGATAAATGCTTCTTACGTCTAGTAATCAAGTATTGCTGAATAGTTTGATAATTTATGGGAATCTTAATAATAAAGCTTAAAATTTGCCTTTGTTAGAATTGACTTTAACACAACTATGGAACAAACAAACTAATGCTAAATTAACTCACAATATTTATGAAGAAATTGGTGGTGTAAAAAAATCAATTGCTAACCATGCAAAGGAGGTATATGAACAGTTAAATGATGAGAAGCGAAAAAAGTTAGAGCAAATTTTTATTCAATTAATTAATCTAGAAAACTTAAAAGCATATACTCTTCGGGTGAAAAATTATACTAATTTAGGAGAAGATAACTGGGAATTAATAACTTACCTTAATAGTGAAAATATTAGCTTAGTTATAATCAACTATAACTTACGAAAAATCCTAAGAGACAATGGAAGTAATTTATCAGAGCCTAATCTTGAAGAGGATAAATTCAACTCTGCTCATGCACCAAAAGCTCAATTTCAAGTTGCTGATATTTCAAAAGCAGATTTATCAAATGCAAATTTAGATGGAACAAATTTTTCGAGAGCTAAACTCAATGAAGCTAATTTCAGTAAAGCTTATATGCCAAACGTTAATTGCTAAAATATGGACCTCTTGCAGGCTGACTTTAGGAGCATTCAAGCTCTGACTATTGAGCAAGTTAAGTCTGCTCAAAATTGAGATAAAGCTTTATATGATGAAGATTTTCCTAAAAAGTAAGGTTTGAAATAAACAATGAGTTTGAGAAAACAAATAATAAGAGCGATCGCCAAAGGTAAAAAAAAATTTTTTCCTCCTGGTAGTCTCTTTTTCTTATCATTTGGAGGTTCCTCTTTTGCTAAAGCATCCTCGGACTTTTTCAGTATATCAGTTTATGGAGGCTTGGAGAATATCTTACTATCTAAGTTTTAAGTCTGTTGTAATTTCTCAAGAGAGTTCCTAAAGTTTATCTATAACTTTCTGTTAAGTCAATAGCGTTTTAACCAGTTCAGTTTTTGACAATGGTTTACGACATTCAGAAATTTAATCGGATCTATGATTGAATAACTCTATAATCTTACCCTAGTTTATTCTTTTTGTCAAGAAAAACAATATTCGATAATTTCGCTTCTGGTAATCAATGGTGTGATTACACTGAAGGCACCTGAATGGTTACCTACTAAGTACCTAGGGAAAATTAATTACCATTATTTCTTGACTATTATTTTTAAACGTTTAGGCTGTTAAACATAAGCAGGTATGTGTAATTAATTTTGCATAACTACTTAAAGAAAATACTCAATAATTTTTTAATTTAACAAGGAAGAAAAAGAGAAGGTAAGAAACAAAATGGATATTATTTCAAGACTTAAACAAGATTATCAAAAATTTCCTGCTGACCAAACTTATAGTATTTACGCAGAAAATGTTTACTTTGAAGATCCACTAAATAAATTTCGAGGCATAGAGCGTTATCAAAAAATGATCGGTTTTATGAACAATTGGTTTAATGATATTAAACTTGACTTGCACGATATTAGTCAGTCAGGAAATGTGATTAAAACTCGTTGGACACTTAGCTGGACCGCCCCTGTCCCCTGGAAACCTCCAATGGCAATTCCAGGATGGAGTGAATTAAAACTGAATGCAGATGGACTAATTAACAGTCATATTGACTATTGGGATATCTCTCGACTGGACGTTTTAAAACAGCTTTTTCAACTAAGATCCTTCCCTGTGTAAAGGCGCGATGATTAATACTAAGCAGCTCTGGTATTGGGTGGTTTGAGGCTTCACATATTGACAATAATTAATATAATTAAGATCTATTCTTCGGTAAATAATTATCAGCTTATTTTCGACAATGTAGATATATTGATTGACAAAAAAATACAATTTTGGTATGTAAAATCTCCTCAACACTGAAAAAGTAAAAAACCCGCTAAAGTTAAAATATGTAAACATCATTCAGAAAAGGTTAAATAATTGATGCGTGTAATATTAATGACGGGAAAAGGTGGTGTTGGCAAAACATCAGTGGCCGCCTCAACAGGATTACGTTGTGCAGAGTTAGGCCATAAAACTCTGGTTCTCAGCACTGACCCAGCTCACTCCCTAGCAGATAGCTTTGATATGGAAATGAGCCATGAACCTCGAAAAGTGAAGGAAAACCTTTGGGGTGCTGAGTTGGATGCTTTGATGGAACTAGAGGGAAACTGGGGAGCTGTAAAACGTTACATTACTCAAGTTTTGCAGGCACGCGGTTTGGATGGTGTACAAGCTGAAGAGTTAGCAATTTTGCCAGGAATGGATGAAATTTTTGGCCTGGTGCGGATGAAGCGTCACTATGACGAGGGGGAATACGATGTTTTAATTATTGATTCTGCTCCAACTGGTACTGCTTTGCGACTTTTGAGTTTACCAGAAGTGGGGGGTTGGTATATGAGAAAGTTTTATAAACCTTTGCAGGGAATGTCGGTAGCATTGAGACCTCTTTTTGAGCCTATTTTTAAACCTATTACTGGTTTTTCTTTGCCAGATAAAGAAGTTATGGATGCTCCTTATGAATTTTATGAGCAAATTGAGGCTTTAGAAAAGGTTTTAACTGATAATACTAAGACTTCTGTGCGTTTAATTACTAATCCTGAAAAAATGGTAATTAAGGAGTCTTTACGCGCTCATGCTTATTTAAGTTTATACAATGTTTCGACAGATTTAGTAGTAGCAAATCGAATTATTCCTGATTCTGTAAGTGACCCTTTCTTTAAAAAGTGGAAGGAAAATCAACAGCAATATCGGCAAGAAATTCACGATAATTTTAGACCTTTACCTGTGAAGGAAGTACCTCTTTATTCTGAAGAAATGTGTGGTTTAGCTGCTTTGAAGAGGTTGAAAGAAACTCTTTATGGAGATGAAGATCCCAGTCAGGTTTATTATAAGGAAAATACTGTTAAGGTAGTGCAAGAAAAGGGTAATTATAATTTGGAATTATATTTGCCAGGAATTCCTAAAGAGAAAATTCAATTGAATAAAACTGGAGATGAGTTGAATATTAGAATTGGTAATCATCGTCGGAATTTAGTTTTACCTCAAGCTTTAGCATCATTGCAACCTGTGGGGGCAAAAATGGAGGATGATTATTTGAAAATTAGATTTGCTGAAGTGGCAAAAGTTTAGGATAGTTATTTTTTTGTAGGAGCAGGTTTTGATTTTTTTCTTTATGTTTAAAGCAGAAAGATTATTTGTCAGTCTACTCCTATAATATAAAATTAAAAGTAGACATAATTTATGTGGTTTTTAGCAACATTTGTCATACTTTTAAATTTATTTCAGCAGCTAGCTTTGAATTCTAGGATTTTTACTGAGTTTTTAATCCTTAATTTTTTAGCTTTTTTTTAGGTATTTTAATGTCGAAAAATTAACAACTACATCCATTGTAATAGTGACTGTTCCCTTTTCTATTAACTGAATAAAAGATTTTTTCAGCGAGGGTTAATTAATAATTGAAGCGTCGCGTAAATATAGTATTAATTTTGTTAATTGTTTAGTATCATGATCTTTCCTCTCGGGAAAGAATTAAGTTAAGAACATTCAACTCATTAGAAGTTAAAAGATAGCGATCGCTATAAATTTTTTCTCGTATTTCCTTTAAACTATAGCTGCGAAAAACAATAAAAGGAAACTCCTTATATTTCCGACCAATAGGTAGAGTATTATATGCGGGATAAAGGGAGTGAATATATTTGGATAAGAGAGTTCTAAATGCCGTTTCTTCTTCTTCTTCTTCAAGTTCCTGCTTAAAATATTTACTCATTAATTCTCCACTGATAAATACAAACAAAGGCACAGCATAATACTGGTCTAAATTATTACTATTTTGTTCAAACCATTGAGTTGTATTAATATTACCCTTGTCACCCTTAAGAATTTTGATTAACTCTAAAGGACTTTCAATTGCAGATTTAATATTAGGTGGATAATCTTTACTTTTCATAATTGACAACATTTTATTAACTAATTCATTATTAGCAAACCTTCTAATTTGATTTTCTAATTCTATTTGATAAGTCTCTTCTAATGCTTGGTTATAAATAGGTACTACCAATAAATTACCAGTCAAATGACCAGTTTCGATATTACCAAAATTTAAGAATTTATCGAGTCGGTTAAATAATGTTGGAAGTTCAGTCTTTAAAAAACCTATTAGGGAAAGATAAGTAATATTTTTAGAATCAGAATTAGAATTAGGCAAAGAAAATACTGCCTCCTTAAGAATTTGTGTCAGACTAGAATACACATACTGAAGACTTTGTTTTTCTGGATGTCGGTTATGTTCATTTTTTAACTCTCGAATTAGGTTAGTCATCTTTTCTGAAAAGCTATTTCCTGCTGTTGAAATAGATTTTCCACCAATAGGAACCATCAGAAATTTTTTACTTCCCAAATTACCAGCACCGACTATCCTAGTCATTATTGAAAGTTTGAGAATTAATAACATATCTAATAAATTCATTGTACTTTCTTCCAAAGAAAGGGTTCTCTCTTCATCGTAATTTTCCAGGGAAGTATCATTATCTTTAGGATAATAAATTGCGGAATCACTAAAATAAAATATTATTTCTTTTTCTTGATCATCTAAAGTTATTTTTTTTCCATTTTCTTGATACTGACCTCTAGCTCTATAAATTACTTGAATTACTTCCATAAGATTTTTTTCGATCTGGAAACGAGGTATTTCAACTAAGATTTTTTTAGCTTTAGGGAAAGATAAACCTCGACTTGCTGAAGATGTCATAAACACGATTTTTACATCTTGCTTATACTTATCTATTTTTTTTCTTTTTTCATCATATAAACTAGCATGTATTTCCAGATAGTCTGTATATTCATCAAAATTTTTATGTGACTCCTTAATATTTTTTATCAAACTCTTTAAACGTTTTTTGTTTTGAATATAGACTAATAACTGACTAGAACTATAATTTTCTAAGAAGTATTTTATATCTGATAAAATTTCTAAATCGACTTCTTTCGTCAACTGGTTTTTTTCTTTAAATTTCCAGTCATATTGATTAAAGTTAATGGATTGAATGAAGACTTTATAAGTAATATTTAAACTACTAGCTGGGTAAGAATTAGCATTAATAGTTACAGCTCGTTTATTTTTAAATTGAAAATCCTGTACTGAAAGTGCTTCTGCTTGACTTTTCGCTGCTCTAAAATAAATTTTATCTGGTTCTGGGGACTCTTGTGATAAGTGCTGTTGAATAACTTCTTGTTCCACAATAGAAGCATCAGCTACAATAACTTTAGTATTAAAACCATATTCTGAATTAGTTAATTGATACTGCCCCAAAAACTTATTAATTCCCTTTAAAAAATGAACTCCACTATCATCACCAGTAATTTCATCAATCATTATAAATAAGTGCTTTATCCTCTGAGAAATTTCGTACATTTTATCAGGATTTACACCTCTTTTTCTGTCATAAGTACTTTTGAATATTGTCTTAAGATGTTCAATAGTATCTCTACCATTCGGAGTAATTTTTAAAGATTGAGTTGAAACCGTAGCAACAATATTATTAGATATTTTGTCATTAATAATAGCATATATTCCCTTACAGACACTATCAAGAACTCCAGCAGTTATTTTTTTTCTATTTTCAATTTTATCTACGGTAATTCTATGAAAATTTCTTTGACGTTGCTTTCTAGGTTCAGCTTGTGAATTGTAATTAATAAACCGGACATTTTTAGAAGTAAAATCATCTTGACGTTGATTAGAATAATATCTAACCGTGGAATAGTTATCATTTTCTTGAATTATAATTGAATTGGTGTTGATACAAAATAATCTGTCGTCAAAAAGCTCCTGATCTTGAGCATTTTCAGATTTAAACTTATGGATTAGATCGAGATTAACTTGAATCCGAGGGCTAATATAAAAAAAGAGAAAACCTTCCTCTAAATGAGACTTTAAAAAATTAGCAATAGCTGTTGTTTTACCTATACCTGGGTTACCTGTCAAAAAGACAAAAGTATTATCACTAATTAGGGCTTTTTCAATTAATTCAGCATGAGCATCTCTTAAGTTTAACCCTAACTTTAAACCCAATTTTGCTGCTAATTTATCAGAGATAACATCTATAGAATTAACAAAATCATTCAACTTTTCTTCATGAATAACCCGAGCAATACCATCCCCTGAAAAGTTTAACTTTTTTGTCTTTAAATTTTCAGTAAGAGCTTTGCCATTAATAAAACTAAAAACAGCTCTGTTCTTAATCAAATCTAATACTTTGCGACGAGCGACTTTAGTTTCTTTGTTTTTATCTTCCTTCTTATATATTTCGGAACAAGTAGTTAAAATATTGAGATTTTCTGGGCGTAAACATAAAGTACTAATGTTGCGATCGCTATATCCCACAATATTAAACAGAACAGATTTTTTATCTGTAATTATTTGTGTTTCCTTTAGCAGAAAATTGTAAAAACTTTCAGCATAAGCACCTGCTTGAATTAACTTAGTAGTTTCCTTATCCTTCCGCTTAAAAGCAGTAAAAAAGCTTTTAAAATCTGAGGAAAACACAAAATCAAAATCCTTAGTATTACCTGTATCTATCCGCAATTTAGAAAAGACACTTTTAGAATGAATATGTTTAATATCCGTCATCAAAATTTTACGTAAATTGTTTAACTTATTATCATTCAGTGGTACCAAATCTTTTTCGGAAGCGACTGAAAATATAGACATATCTACACAGATAATTCTCAACTGTTGGTCATCACCCAACAAAATTAATGTATCTGCTTGTAAAAATTCTCCTTTCTTTCCCAAATATTGATTAACGTATCTATTTAAATTAGTATTCAAGTCATCAACAGATAAAAATTGAGATAATAACTCCTCAATTCCTAATAATTTATCTTTATTATTAGTACCTAAACTATTATCTCCATGAAAGCAACATTGGTAATACAAAATTTTTAGTTTTTTGGGTTCTAAATTCCATTTAGTTGACTTAATATACTCGCGGAAAAAAATTAATCCCCCTAGAAATCCTTTTAATATAAAATATCGACTCCATATTTCCAGATTTTTAATACTTTCAGGGTCAATAATGCTATGATTTTGACTCATTCGTTTAACCATCCTCGGCAATTTTAATTGCTGCAAATCCCGAACATACAAATCCCCAAAATTATTTTGATACTTCTGATGTTGAATATCCGCAAGAATACCAATATTAAATCCTACTTCAAATAAAAATCCTAAGTTGTCTGTAATCTTCATTATTGTTTCTTTTTAAAAATCTAAATCTGCGGTTTTAGTAACCTTTATCAAAAATGCTAATTTATTAAAATTGATATTTTCTATTTGTCGAGCAAATATACTCAAATAACTGTACAAAAATTGAGTAATAATAGGCTGTATTTACTCAATATTTCGATAATATTTTAACTTTTAATATTAATAATTTAATCAATTTTTATTTATCCATTTCATTATATTATGTAATTTTAATAACTGCAAATATTAAAGATATACATCAACAAAATTATTTGTAAACTTTTGGGATTGAATATCTACAATAATAAGAACATTAAACCCTACCTAAAATCAAAATTCTAACTTGTCTGTAATATTAATTTTTGCTTCCCTTTAAAAATCTATATCTAGAATTTTAGTAAACTCTATCAAAAATACCAATTTATGACAATTTATCTTTTATGTAAATTGTTGCTTCTCTTTAAAAATCTATATTTAGAATTTTAGTAAACTCTATCAAAAATACTAATTTATGACAATTTATCTTTTATGTAATATGAGGGAATATAAACAAGGTATCGAATAAAAGATTTTATTCACCCGGATTTAAAATACTAATTTATTAAATTAAAATGTATCTTTTATGTGTGATTAATACAGACGAATTACTAACTACTCATAATTGATAATATTTTTATGTTGCTTGATTTTTTTACTGACTTTATAGGCAAAATTTCATACTATAGCAATAGGGCTCAGATATTTACATATTACTATTATCTTTAAATATACTAGAAATTTTTGCTACTATTAACATTACTTTCATTCGTGCAGCACGAGTGACACTTTATCTTATACAAACATACCAACACAAGTTGCTATGCTAGAAACTAATTACAAATAAAATATAGCCCATTCAATAGTTTTATTAGTATGTAATTCAGTCTTTATGTTTGTCGAGTAAATATACTGAAATAACTATACAAAGCTTGAGTATTAACAGGCTGTATTTACCGTGGATTTCGAGAATATTGAAAATTGAAATAGTAATAATTGAATATTTTTATTCACCCATTGCATAATAATTATATAATTTTAAAAAATGCAAATATTGAAGATATCAATTACCAAAATTATTTGTAAATTCGTGGAATTTAATATTTACAAGAATGGCAATATTAAAACCTACCACCAATCAAAATCCTAACTGATATGTCATCTTCATTTTTTTCTTCCTTTAAAAATATACATCTACTACTTTATTAACCTCTATTAAAAAAGCTAATGCATTAAAATTTATGTTTTCTGTAAGGTGAGGAAATATAGATAAAGCACCTACTGATTTATCACCAATAATATTTTCGTATGGGTCTAACTTTAAACTAACTTTGGTTTGTCTTTCAAATCGTGAAAAGTGGAAAAACGTCAGATATTGTAAAATGTCATTTTTAAGCTGAGAGTCTAAAACTAAAGCTTCTCGAATATCAGCATCATCCATAACTCCAGGATAAAATTTTCCTAACAAAGTCGAATATGAAATCACCCCATTATAAAATCGTTCGTTATTTCCCACTAAAATACCATTAAACAGATTGAAAAATACAACCGCTTCTTGACTACTATCTTCAGAAATATTCATTAACTGTTTAGTGTCTTGGATATAAAAAGAATGGCTATCCAAACTTTTAAAAGGATGTACATAATATTTATCATAAAATACTGGATATATTTTAATATTTTTCTGACCTTGCTTCATATCTTTAATAATAGTAGGCGACATAAAATATAGTTTCTCATCTTGTTCTTGTTGAGTAATATGTAAAGTACTAGTGTAAGTTGCTTGAGCAACATATAAAAAATTTTGGTATCCCTGAACATAAAGGTCTTTTACAGTTTCATTTAAAATCGGTGGCTTTTCGTACATCTTTCTGAGATAATAATTATTATCAAAAGTTATTAATGGTTGAATTTTTACACTGCCATCTTCGAGTTTTTCAATACCTATAACTTCTCCTATTAAAGTTATGATCCTATCATTAGAATTTTTATTATTTTTTTTGGCATCACTTTCTCGACTTGATACAATAATAATTGCTAATTTTTCCAGGTTTAAAAATTTAGAAGTATCTGTTAAGGTAAACTTTTTAGATAATACAGAATATAGAGAGTTTAAGCCATTTCTAATCTGAAAATTTTTAGGTCTTTTATTCATTTCTACCCGGAACCCTTGAGAATTACATAGATATTTTTGGTTGAATATATGACATAATAATTTGGAAAGATCAGCTAAAAATTTTTCAGTATGAAATGGATTTGCCGGCGTTCCCTCATGTAGTCTAACCATAGGGATAAATAATAATTCCTTCGTCTCTTCACTACATTCCTCAAGAAGAATATATAAACAAAGATAAGACAATAATATCCAAGTAAAACGATAAAGAAATATTTGTGTAGAATTGAAATGTTCTTGGTTTTGTCTATCTTGATTTAAGCGTTTATTATCATAATAAAATAATATGTGTTTGTATTCTTTCTCAAAATAAGCTTTATAATTATCTAAACAAGGGTTAGTATTAGGTATCCAAAACATAGGTAATGTTTTCATTCCTTGAATGTCATATTCAAACTTGAATTCTTTTGGATTACTATCTCCTTGAAAATATCGAATATCTTCTATTTTGATAATAACTGGTATTTGACATAGAGTATAAGAATTTACCCCAGGCTTATCAATGAAAATATATTTAAGAATTTTCTTTCCTTCTCTCCAATCTTCCTGAAAAAAATCTCCTATAGAAATACTATCTAAGTCCTTATTTAGGATTTCTCTACTAATACTAATTACCTGATTTTCATGATATACTGGCAACCTTTTCTTTTTGTTGATAAAATTGATTAAAAATTGACATAGACTATTAACTTTTTCTTGAACACGATATTCACTAAAACCTTTGACTATGCCCCGGAAAATTTTCCTTTTTTCATCATCATGCTTACTACTTTTTAAATCAATTAAAACCTGCTCGAACTTAAGCCTAGGGTTATAAAGAAGTTCATCATTCATTAATGAAGGAGGATCACAGGCAAATATAAAATAGTATAAAAACACTCTAATTAATACCTTCTTAGCAAAACTTTCTCGACTTTGAATATCCGGATCAGCTAGTTTTGCTTTATGCTCAGAATTCTCCGGGTTAATAATATCTAAATTATACTCAAAAGAAGTTTTACCTCTATCTTTTTGTACCTTGCCATTCAACTTAAGTTTTAAACCTAATGTAAACTGAACTTTTCCTACTTCTTTATCTCTACTTTCCCCTAAATTGCCTTCAATAATAGGAATAATTGGGAGAGCATCAAAGGCTTCCCCACGAGCAAAAACATCTTTATAATTAACAGTTACTCCAGCGTAGTAAACTTCAAAATCATCAGTTTGCTCGTCTAGATATTCTTCTATTAATTTTAGTCGCCGAATTAAATCCTGTAGATAAATAAAACCTTTAGTATTTTTATATTTGCTGTCAACATTTTGCTCAATATATTTTAAATAGGTAATAATTGCTTCTCTTTTCAGTTTTCCTAGAGTTTCTTGATCCACCAGTTTTTGCAATAAATTAAAATTTGATGATTCTTCGTTTATCTGACTATTTAAAATATCTAAAGCACCTTCCATTTCTCCTTGATTATCAGTTTCAAAAGAATCAGATATATGATTTTTAATTCCTGTTTCTAGCTGAGATATAAACTTTTTAGTATTCTCTACTGTAATTGTTAGTTTAGCAAACCTCAGTATAGAATCACTGCCATTTTTATTAGAATCTAAAATTAATTCTTTTGTTTGTAGTCCTTTATATTCTTCATTAAAAGGATAAGACAAACCTAACTTATTTGCTTGTCCCTGAAAAGATTCTAAATTAGTAGTTAAACCTTCAATAAAATAAACTAAATTTTCTCCTTGTAAAGCCGAACTGAAATGAGTTTCTAGACAACCTTTTATTTCTTGAATTTTTTCCGAAAAACTTTTTTCACTAGCAAAATTTACTGTGGCAGAACGAACAGATATAGTATTACTGATAGGATTTTCAACTTTTGTCTTAGCAATACAAGCAGCTATATCATCAATATTTATTTCTAAAATTTTCTTATTACTAGATACTTTAAATGGATTCATTGTTGGTAATTCATTTAAAATCTGTTTTAATAAACTACTATAGTCAACAGGAGTTTTGTCACCTTCTCTTAATTCATTTGCCATATTTTTTAACCAATTAATTTAATTTTTTATCCCAATTCCCATAGTTATCTGCACATTTATGATACCCATAAATATAGATTTGTAATCTATCTATTATCATAAAAAACTTCAAATATTTTCTCAAGAATGGATAAGTATATGGAGTTTTTATAAAGGGAAAATGACATAAAAAAAGGGTTTTAAAAAACACATTTTTAAAAAAATTTAATGCTAATAAATATCCCTTTAATTACAAACACATTAATTTTTAATTGTGCCAAGTTTTTTGTTTAAGAAAGAGGTTTATAAAGCCTACATTTTTCAGGAATTACCTGAAAAGCTTATCCGCTTTAACATGAGTTAGAGGGAGATATAAGATTGTACCTTATAGATTAAAAAACTGCTATATATATAGCAATCTTCCTATGGGTTATCACAATTACCAAAAATAGAAATAAACTCTGAATCTCTTACCCATTAACCCGATTTATCAAAACCTATTCCTAAAAAGTAATACTAATTTCATAAACTTAAGCTACACTTTTAGAAGTAACCTATTATAGAAAATGTCCCCATGTCAGGAGTAGTAAAAATTGAGATAAATGAATCGGTAGAAACTCTCAAAAAACTTTTAAAAAGTGCGAGTACAGCTCAAGAAAAGGAAAGACTTCAAACTATTTACTGGTTGAAAACTCAAACAGTAGAAACAGTAAAAGAAATTGCGATAATGTTAGGACGCAATCGAGTCACAGTACAAAAATGGTTAGGGAAATATCGTACAGGTGGACTGAATCTTTTACTAGAACCAAAGAAAAATCTAGGAGGGAGGCCAAGTTCAATTCCACCAAATGTAATCGAGAAATTAGAAGCAGAATTGCAAAACCCGGAAGGTTTCCAAAGCTATGGTGAAATTCAACAGTGGTTAACGACTTGTTTTGACATCGAGCTGTCTTATCGAACAGTTCATCAATTAGTCAGATATAAATTAAAAAGTAAATTAAAAGTTCCACGTCCAAATCACATAAAACAAAATAAAGAAGCTCAAGAAAACTTTAAAAAAAACTCTCATCTCAACTAGAAGAGAAAATTAAGTTAATTAATAAATATTCGGAAAATCAACTGCCAATTCGCTATTGGTGTCAAGACGAGACTAGAATTGGATTAAAAACTATAACAGGTAAAGTCATTACTGCTTGCGGTGTTAAGCCCATTG
The DNA here is from genome assembly GCF_000014265.1 of Trichodesmium erythraeum IMS101. Taxonomy (NCBI): domain Bacteria; kingdom Bacillati; phylum Cyanobacteriota; class Cyanophyceae; order Oscillatoriales; family Microcoleaceae; genus Trichodesmium; species Trichodesmium erythraeum. The sequence goes on along the minus strand of NC_008312.1, from coordinate 11,702 downwards.
GTTTATATCAATGGCTATTTAAATATCTATGGCTTTATGGTTTAGTAGAACCAAAAACAGGAGATTCCTTTTTTTATGAATTTAGTCATCTAGATACTCCTTGCTTTGAAAGATTTTTAGAGCTTTTTTCTCAAACATATCCTGAAGAGATTCATATTATTCAATTAGATAACGGGCGAGGGCATCTAGGGAATGATTTATCTATCCCTGATCACATCATTTTATTATTTCAACCTCCTTATTGTCCCGAAGTTAATCCCATTGAAAGACTGTGGAAAGAGGTGAAAAAATTCTTGAAAAATCGAGTTTTCGATTCCTTAGATTTCTGACGCAGAATCCTGAGAAATATATTAACTGGATTTAGTCAAAAAGATATTGCTTCTTGTACAGGATATGATTTTATTCTTGAAGCATTATGTGTAGTCGGACTTTAGGAAATTGGTATAATAAGATTCTAGACACAACAAAAATAGAGTTATCATGGCAATATTAATGAACTTATAAAAAATACATAAATAGTTGACATCCTCCTGAAGTTACCTTATAGGAAAGCACAGGTTTTCTGCCAACTATTTAACCAAAAATTATAATTTTTCCTACTCAAATACTGAAAAATTCAGATATTTTTGTAAACAAATTCAATGAGATAATAACAATCTCAAATTTAGCAGTTTCAAGCATATAAAATACTTCAACCCACCAAAAAATATATAATGAAAACTTTACCCTCTAAGATCTTAACTGGACAGGCATAATTAAATAAGTCATTTGAAATCCTCCCAAAGGATTTAAAACTACTGGAGTTGTAGCAGTATTTAACTGAATAGAAATTTCAGAAGCTGAGGGAATAGCCTTTAATCCTTCAATCAAATATTTCACATTAAAAGCAATTTCTTCTGGCTCATCACTAGAGATTTGTGCTGCCATAGATTCTCGACCACTTCCCACATCTTGAGCATCTACAGATAAAGAAATTTCTTGATTAACACTATCAATAGTACACTTCAAGATATTATTCTTTTGGTCAGCTAAAACAGCAATTCTTTCCACAGCTCCTAAAAATTTTTTTCGATCTACATTAATTTGATTAGTAAACTGATTAGGTAACAATTGTTGGTAAGCAGGATATTGGCCTTCTAATTTTCGGCTAGTTAAACGCTGCTTTCCCAACTCAAAAATAACCTGATTTTCATCAAACTTTAATGTCACAGAAGAACCAGACTTACCCATACTAATCATACGTTCAACCTCTCTTAAAGCTTTCGCCGGAATTGTTACTTCAAACTCTTCTATTTCTGTAACTTCCTCTATTTCTTCCTCACCCTCCTGCATTACACTTTCTGTCTGGTTAAACTAAGCCAGGTAAATTACCCTACCCAACTCGTCTTCAAAACCGTGCGTGAGACTTTCACCTCACACGGCTCCTCTCCTAAACGTCCCAATTCAAGGGTACACCCCTGCTGAGTGTGCCAACATTCCCTACTGAGTGTGCCGACAATATTGTCAACCCATCAAAAACCTTGTTGCCACGGCTGGATGCTCTGTAAATTAACTTTTGCAACTTAAACACATTCCTCAGAACCCTTTTCCAATCTATGTTTTTCCACAACAAAATTCGAGCAACACTGACTTAAAACAGTATATTGTCTGTATCCCATGCCACACTTAAAAATAGTTTAGGTGACCCTAAATTTATTTTTAGTGTTTTAGCTTTGTTCATCGCTAATTGTTACCTTACATTACGTCTAACAGTGGGTACGTCTGCTAATATTGCTTTTTACCCAATCCTACTCTCTCTAAGACCTACGACTAAGTGTGTAGATTGACCTTGAATGGCTTCCTAAGTTCTCGACCTATATTCTTAGGTGTCTTAAAAAGGTTTCCTCGTTCCCTTATGCCTTTATTACGACTAATTTAGTGGGGTAAACTCTCCCGGAGAATTCTATATGGTTGTTGATATAGATATTGCCATGTCTATATCCATCGACCCTCTGACTTTAGTTCTATATTACCTATACAACTTTGAAATAGGTGTTGGTAACGAGAGTTTGATTACCTTCCTGTTCGTCCACTTGTTAGCCTCTGCTAAAAGTCTCAGTTATTTGCTAATTGAAACTTTGACTTCATTTAGACCAGCTTCACAGATTGATGTTCAGTCGCTACCGTGTGGCCTATGCTGTCAACCCAACAACAAGGCGGATGGAATTTCACCACCAAGGACATAAGAGTTTTCCACTGGCTTTATGTTTAATCTCCTCTAAAACTTGTAGTGGAAGGCTTGCTATACCTGCTTAAGGGAGGTTTTTACTAGCCAACGAGTCGCACGACAATAGCCAACCTATGACCATCTGTTGCTACAAACTCCAAACCATCTGTTTGTACTTTTAAATGTACTCCCGTCAATACTTGTTTGGTTTCATCAGGACTTGTAGCAAATAAAGTTCCTCTCAAGCCATCAATTAAAGCTTCCGATTGTAAATTGATAACTTCCCCAGCTTCCACATTTGGTAATTCTGGATATTCTTCTCCTCCCATACCTCTAACTTGATAACGACCAGATGTAGAAGTAAGAGTAGCGATCGCTTCCCCTGCATCATCATCAATGGTAATGTTACCTTCTGGTAGTCTGTTAAACTAAGCCTGGTAAGTTACCCTACCCGGCTCGTCTTCAGAACCGTGCATGAGACTTTCACCTCACACGGCTCCTCTCCTAAACGTCCCAATTCAAGGGTACATCCCTGCTCATTGTCTCAAGATATTAAGTCATGTAACTTGAGATTTGGAGATGTTTTGTGATCTCAAGCAGTTTTAGTATCCTGGCAATATCAGTGCAACATCAGTGCAACAGTTGTTTGTTCTTGTAGGTGTTCTCACCAACTCTAGACCTTGATATTTTTTGATCTATCTCTATTAGGTCTATCGATCTAAAGGTCAATTTACAAAATCCGCATCCCTACTTTGGAGAAATACTTCTGTTTTATCCATCTGACTGACTTATTTGGATGCCAACGACCTTGCCCATCGACCTAGTCTTTAACCTAAGAGATTATCCAACTTATTGAATATTTTCTTACTGACTACGCCTGAAAAATAGTTGGCCTATCTTCTGATTACCTAATCCAGTTTAGCTATCAGTGCTTCTACTGGTGCAGTTTTATGTGAGTTACATAAAACTGCTAATCTTCAATAATGAATTTTGATACTCTCAAAAGATTATTTAATCAGAGTCTTAAATCCTAATTTTGCTGTCTTTACCTGACCTTATCTGATGGTAAAACCTCGAAAATCGAATCCAGGTTTATTCCGTTCTATCAAACTTACCCAAACTTACATCCCTCAGGATTTACATAAGCTTTGGAGCTAACTTCCGTGTTTCACCCCCATACCACTGACCGCAGCCTGTAATTTATCTTCACAAGCAGGAAACACAATCGTAAAGAAGCAATCGCTACTTCTTAACATAGTTTTTGCTTATTACTCATACTGCTACAATATCGCTATATATGTGTAACTTTAGATAAATCAAGTCAATTTTCATTGAACTATCAAATTCCCCGGCAGTTTTCTTTCTCGGGTCTACCTAGGTCAGGCGTCTAACAGCTATCAATCTAGCGTAGTAACTAGAAGTCAGAATTTTTTTGTATTTATGCATCTTGCAGATATTGCCACTAATGGATGCTCTGTAAATTAACTTTTGCAACTTAAATACATTCTTCAAAACCCATTTCCAATTGATATCTTTCCATTTTGGTTTTGGCTTGATACTCAATTAGAAAAGCATATTATAGACCGTATCCCATGCCACGCTTAAAAATAAATTAGGATTACCATTATTTCTCTTTAGTGTTTTAGCCTTATTCATTGCTAGTTGTTACTTCACATTACGTCTAACAGTGGGTACGTCAGCAATCAAAGCTTTTTACCCAATCCTACTCTCTCTTTGACCTACAACCTTTCGTGTAGATTGACCTTGAATGGCTTCCTAAGTTATCAACTATTTACTTAGGAGTCATAGAGAGGTTTCCTCGTTCCCTTATGCCTTTATTACGACTGATTTAGTGGGGTAAAATCTCCCGGAGGGTTCATACTAGTTGTTAATATAAAGGTTTCCATCCCTATATCCATTATCCCTCTGACTTTTGTCCTACATTCCATAGCTGCCTTGGGAATGGTTTGATATAACGAGAGTTTAATTACCTTACTGTTCGTCCACTTGTCAGCCTTTGCTAGCGGTATCGTTCCTGGCAACTAGTATTTTCCCGCATTTAGACCAGCTTCACGGATTGATATTCAGTCGCTACCGTGTGGCCTATGCTGTCAACCCAACAACAAGGCGGATAGAATTTCACCATCAAGGACATAAGAGTTTTCCACTAGCCTTATCTTTAACCTCCTTCAAAATATGCCATGGAAGGCTTGTTATACCGAAGTTTCATCAGTTTTAACTAACCAACGAGTCGCACAGAAACAATATCATTAAATAATTTGGCAGGTAAAGTAAAACTTCCACTGGTTTCTACAACTGCTGGAAAGCTGGAACGAATTCCTAAACCTAAGTCAAAACCTGTTAACTCTAGACATTGAGAATCAACATCTGCAGTTAATAAAACATTTGCTAGTAGTTAAACTAAGCAAGCCCATTTCCGGCTATCCTTTATAGAGTCTGCTCGTCTTCAGAACCGGACGTGAGACTTTCACCTCATCACGGCTCCTCTGCTAAACGTCCCTTTTTATAAGTACACCCTTTGAAATTCACCAAGGGAGCTAACTAATTCTTAAAGTATAATTGCTACTCTTGGGCAGTTTTCAAATCATGGCAGTGCCGGTGCAATAACTATTTGTTTTTATTAGATATTGTCACCACTTTCTTACCTTAATGATCTTGGCTCACGCGCCTAACAGTTAGTAACAAAGCATAATCACTAGAAGTCATAAATCTTTGATACTTAATGATATTGCGAATTTTGCCAAAGCTGGATGCTCTGTAAATTAACTATTGCAACTTAAATACATTCTTCAGGGCCCATTTCCAGTCTATCTCTTTTAACTTAAGAGCATGATTTATAGATATTTGAGATAGTATATCGTCTGTATCCCATGCCACACTTAAAAATAGTCTAGGTTAACCTAGCTTTCTTATTAGTGTTTTAGCCTTATTAATTGCTAATTGTTAGCTTACATTACGTCTAACAGTGGGTACGTCTGCTAATTGTGCTTATTACCCAATCCTACTCTCCCTAAAACCTACGTCCTTTTACATAGATTGACCTTGAATGGCTTCCTAAGTCATCTTCTTAGGTGTCTTAGAGAGGTTTCCTCGTTCCCTTATACCTTTGTTACGACTGATTTAGTGGGGTAAATTCCCCCGGAGAGTACGGTTATGGTTGTTAATAATTCCACCCAGATAGAATTATCCATTGACCCTCTGAACTTTCGTCCTATATTCCATAGCTATCTTTGGAATTTTCCTAATAACGAGAGTTTAATTACCTTCCTATTCGTCCACTTGTCAGTCTCTGCTAGAAATCTCACTTATTTGATAGTTAAAGCTTTGACCCCGTTTAAGCCAGCTTCACGGGTTGATGTTCAGTCTCTACCGTGTGGCCTATGCTGTCAACCCAACAACAGGGTGGTAGGAATTGCACCTACAAGGACATAAGAGTTATTCACAAGTCGAGGTTGTCCTCATATTATTGACTTTGAACGGCCATTTATACCCATTTGTGGTTTAGTGGCCAACGAGTCGCACCTGGGTGATTAGGTCGAGAAGGAACTGCACGACTAACTAGAGAAAGGTTACTGCTGTTAAACTAAGCCAAATGAGTTACCTCATTCAACTCGTCTTCAGAACCGGACGTGAGACTTTCACCTCATCACGGCTCCCCTCTTAAACGTCCCAACTGAAGGGTACATCCCTACCTTAAAATCTACATATCCCATAATTAATAACTAGTTAAGTCCTGTAACCTTGTTAGTTTTGAATATGTGTTCTGATCTGAGGCAGTTTTAGTATCGTGGCAATCTAGGTATAACAGTTGTTGATCCTTCTAAGTGTTGTCACCACCTTAAGACCTTAGTTTTATGTAGTCTACTGACCTTAAAACAGTATCTCTGAGGGTTAATCCATAAGATGTGCATTTATTCTTTTGCTGTTTCTTGTCACTTCTTTCGTTATACCCGGATCTTTACCCATTCTGTTACTCAAATAGATCCAGTCAACATCTAATTGTTATTTACTACCTTTAAGTTTGATGTACCTTATAATAATAATATCAGAGTGTTGATATCGTAGATTTTTAATACCACCTATACCAGTAGTTTTCTTTCCCTGATTATCCTGTTTCAGGCCTCTAACAGGTACAACCTTGCGTAATAACTTTTGGTCAGAAGTTTTTGATATCTACGTCTATTGAGAATTTCACCACAACTGGATGCTTTGTAAATTAACTTTTGCAACTTAAACATATTCTTCAAGACCCGTTTCCCGTCAATATCTTTCCACTTCAAGTGAAGATTGACACATACACGGGACAATATATAGTCTGTACCCCATGCCACACTTAAAAAGGGTTTTGGATTACCCAATATTCTTTTTAGCGTTTTAGCCTTATTCATTGCTAATCATTACCTTACATTACGTCTAAAAGTGGGTACGTCTGCATAGATATGCTTCTTACCCAATCCTACTCTCCCTAAAACCTACGACCCTATGCGTAGATTTGCCTTGAATGGCTTCCTAAGTTTTCGACCTATATTCTTAGGTGTCTTAGAGAGGTTTCCTCGTTCCCTTACTCCTTTATTACGACTGATTTAGTGAGGTAAAATCTCCCGGAGGGTTCGGTATGGTTGTTGATAATCTTGACTTAATAGGATTATCCATTGACCCCCTGACTTTAGTCCAACATTCCATAGCTACCTTTGAAATGGTTTCAAATTACGAGAGTTTAATTACTTCCTGTTTGTCCACTTGTCAGTCTCTGCTAGGGGTCTCACTTATTTGGTAGTTAAAGCTTTGACCTCATTTAGGCCAGCTTCACAGTTTTGATATTCATTCGCTGCCGTGTGGCCTATGCTTTCTACCCAACAACAGGGCGGCGGAATTTCACCACTAAGGACATAAGAGTTATCCACAAGTCGAGGTTGTCCTCATGTATTGACTTGGAATGGCTATTTATAACTGTTTCCTCAGTCTTAGTAGCCAACGAGTCGCACTAAGTCACTTTGAGTACAAGTTAATTTCATTTGAGTTTAGTTATTCATATTAAGAACCTGAGGTTTTTTCAATAAAACTTACCTCAGATCGAAATTTTAACATTCTTAACTTGAATAATCTAGACCTCTAAAATTAGACGAAAGATATGAGTAATAAAATCTCAGGTTAATATCTGTGGAAAATGTGGAAAACTCCAATTTTTTTTTTACTATATCAATGATTTCACCAATAAATACCTGTGGAAAACCTGTGGAAAAATTTATTTTTGCTTCAAGAGAAAGTTTGAGATTTTTCATAACTTCAAATTTTGAGATACTCCAAACTGATAAGATATAAAAGTAGTTAGGGCAAATGCAACATTCTCACATATCTCAAATATAGTTAGAGCCAATTTACAGTACTTTTGGTTGTTATTAGGTACACATTTAGTAAGAAAAATTCTCACAATACAAGATTTTTACTCTTCAGATTTGTACCTCAAACTCTGAAATTTGCTTTCCATTTCTGGCTTCTGTCATACCCTCTATTTTCAATATTCATACTTCACATACCAAACCCAGACCTTGAGGTTTAGATTAAGACTTTTGCTATTTGATTTAAAGTGGTTAAGGCCGATGAAATTGTAGATTTTATATTTTTCCACAAGTTTTCCCCAAGTTTTCCACAGACCAAAAATTTTTTACCAATCAAAACTATAAGGTCATAATTAGGGACTTTCCCATCAAAACAAATAGAATTTAGAAGGTAAGCAATAAAGGCAACGAAATAAATAAGTCCAGTTCAATAATTGGATAATTTATTTTTGCTATTCCTTAATAAGTAGGTAGATATAAAATTTACATTAAACCTGAAGGGGTGACAAAGAAAGCTAAAATATTAATTGGATAATGAGTATCGCCCTCTTGCCTTTTCGATATTTGAGCTGATGTTAAGACAATTGGCTATCAGTTCCTTAGCTTTTTTTTGGCAAAACTTCTAGAGAAATTTTACTAAGATTGCCCTCTATTTTATTTTCCGTCTCAAAATAGCTATTTCATCTATATTTTCTACCTTTTTCTGCATAATTTGCTACTCCAAAAAAGCCGATTTTGGTGCAATTAATAATAAACTTAGCGTCAGCTAAAGTAATTAATAATATTAAATAAATTAGCGTTAACTTATAATTTTAGTTTCTTCTATATTATAGCCTCCTATTTCAAAATTACTGAAAATCTATTCAATGCACATTCATTTGGGCTAAGGAATTAAAATATAATCTAATTCCTAAATATTTATGAGGATAAATAAAGGTGATTATGGAGAAAAATCCGATTTTTTTATTCTATTTATTTTACGAATAAAATTTACTTACTAAAACTATAATTTTTGGTAAGTTTAACAACTATGAAATAAATCAAAAAACAACTTTCTGAATTCCTAATTATGTAATGAAAATGCCGAAAAGTCATTATTTTTTTGATATTATAGATATGCTTTTTTGTAAATCAAACTAAAACTAGTTTTTTCTTGATATTTTTCATTATTTATATAGTTTAATATTACAAATTTATATCTCATAAAATTACTATTTTATAACTAGTAAATAGAGTTAAATTTATGAATAATAATTATTATTATATATAAAAAAATACTATTACTTTTTTTCAATGTTCGTGATATATATATGCAAAATGTGAAGCTTATAAATTAAGTTAACTACTAACAGGTTGACTACAAAAAATTGATTCGTGTCAAGAGAGAATATAGTATTTAATTGTCTGAAAAATTTGATTCAACCCACTCATTTAACAGTAGAAACTACAAAATTTCAAACTTAACTTGAGGTAAAGATAAAAAACATTGCATAGCCCAACGACAACTTTCAAAGAGAGTGTATTTTAGTATTTGATTAGCTAAGTTTTCCAATCCTTTATATCTATGTTCTATAGTCAGAGAAATTAAATTTTTTCAGGTTTCCCCACATAAAATTTTAGTTATCCCAGCAGATGCTTATGGTAAAGTTGAGGTATAGTTATCAAACTTTTAGCAGCACTTTTCAAAATTTAAGGTTTCAGGGTATCCTTGACTAAATATATTTATAGTTGTTTCAATTAAGATTGAGACAAAAATTAAGTAGAATAATTTTAAGTCAACTAGCAACTATTTTTCACCATGGCTTACAGTTGATAATTCAGACAAAAAGTAATAAATTTTGTAGAAAATGGTGGTACGATTACCGAAGTATAGTTCATTTATTTGGGATAGGAAGAGCTTCGATATATAGATGGTTATCTCGCCCAAAATTGTCAGCAACTAAGGTAAAATGTCATCGAATAAAATTAGATTAGAAATAATTATAAAAAGATGTAAAACAAAATCCAGAGTCGCTCATTGTCAGACAGAGCTAAAAATTTTGGAGTTAATCTTACAGCTATATTTTATGCTTTGAAAAGAATGAATTTTCCTTGAAAAAAAACAACTTCGTTATAGGGAAAGAAATAGAAAATAAAGAATAAAATATTATCAGAAACTACAAAATTTTATCAAAAAATTTGGGATTAAAAGCCTTTTATTTATTAATGAATCAGGATTTGAAGACAATCAAGACTATATTTATACCTGTTCAAAAAAAGGGAAAAAAGTTTATGGTGAGCAAGAGGAAAAACGCGGTAAAAGAGAAAATTTAGTAGCGGAGATAAGAAAAAAGGAAAAAGATTTAATAGCACTAATTATATTGAAAGGAACCCTAAATGTCGTGGGATTTGAACCATGATTAGCTTAACATTTATTACCATCATTAAAAATTCCCATTGTGCTAATTATGGATAATTCACCAATTCATAGAAAAAAAGTTATTAGAGAATTAGTAGAAGCAGAGGATCATCAATTACTATTTTTGCCAAAATACTCTCCTAATTTAAATGACATAGAACATGATTTTAGTGCATTAAAAAGAGCTAGAATGTATTTACCTATCAATACATCTCTTGATAAAATTATGCGTAATTATTGTACAAAATAGTGCCTCATTCTTATTGAAAATAACCATATGTTAAAAATCCTAAAGGATGGATCTGTTAGTTACCTAATCTTCTCCTTCTTATTTATACTAACTAATGACGACTAGAAAAATTAATTCGATCGCTCAATTGTCGAATTGTTTGAACTAAATTTAAGTCACTATTTTGTAGCTGACTAATTTTGTCGCAACTATACAAAACAGTGGTGTGGTCTTTTCCTCCAAAAACCTCTCCAATTTTTGGTAAACTCAAATCAGTATGTTGTCGCATCAAATACATCCCAACTTGTCTTGCTAAAGTAATTTCTCGCTTTCTAGAACTACCCTTCAAATCCTCTATAGATAAGTTAAAATTTTCGGAAACAACCTTAATAACTGCCTCTGGTGAAGCCTCTAACTTTTCTGTTTTTGGATTTAAAATAGGTGCAATATTTTCCACAGTCATAGGCAAACCAGAAATAGAAATATAAGTAACAACCCTTGTTAAAGCTCCCTCCAACTCCCGAATATTTGAAGGATATCTAGTTGCAATATATTCAATTACATCCCTAGGCAAAACCATATTTTCATACTCAGACTTTTTTAGTAAAATTGCCATTCTAGTTTCCAGATCTGGAGCTTGAATATCTGCAATTAATCCCATAGAAAACCGAGAGCAAAGACGTTCTTGTAAACTAGGAATTTGATTGGGAGGTCTATCAGAAGCTAAGACTACTTGTTTGCCAGCCTCATGCAAAGTATTAAAAGTATGAAAAAATTCCTCCTGAGTATATTCTTTACCTTCAATAAATTGAATATCATCTACTAATAAAACGTCTGCTGCTCGATAATGTTCTCTAAAGCCTTGCAGACTATCTTTACGAATAGCAGCAATCAAATCATTAGTAAATTTTTCTGTAGAAACATAAAATATTTGAGAATGAGGAAAAATATCTAAACGATAATGACCAATAGCTTGCATTAAATGAGTTTTACCTAAACCGACTCCACCACATAAAAATAAAGGATTAAACTCTTGTCCTGGAGACTCTGCCACTGCTAAAGAAGCGGCATGAGCCATACGATTATTTGGACCTACTACAAACCGAGAAAACATATATTTGGCATTAAGATTTGCTGGTAATGGTTTTGGAATAGATAAATTTTCTCCCAGAATATTTACGGACTTATGTTCAGACCAAATGAGTCCCGAGTCATTTTTTCTACTATCTTCAACTAAAAAAGTAGTTAAATAAATTTCTACTGGGTAACCTAAAATATCATGTACAACGTCAGCAATAGTTTTTATATAGTATTTCTGTAACCAATTTCGAGCAAAAGGATTAGGGGCGCGAATTACTAAACAATTATTTTCTAATTGTTCAGCAGTTGCTGTTTTAATCCAAGTTTCAAAAGTTGGTTTACTTAACTGTAATTGGAGCCTTTCTAAAACTTGGTCCCATAAATTATCTAGATAAATTTCCACTGCTAGCCTCTTTTTATATCGCTACA